>CBDCBX010000001.1:0-31448 GCA_965214465.1 Acidobacteriota bacterium
GGTACTGTTTCCCGATCAGCCAGTCTTCGTGAATCTCCTCGACGACAGCGGTGATGAGTCGTAGTGCGGACTCGGTGTTTGGAAAGATACCGACGACCCGGGTACGCCGGCGAATCTGACGGTTTAGGTTCTCCAGCCCGTTGTTGGTGCGAATGCGCCGCCAGGTAGAACGTGCAAAACGAAAGACCGTAAAGCCTTCCGGCAGATTGGTCTCCATCCAATCGGCCAGCTCCGGGTTGCGGTCGTAGTATTGCTCGACTCTGGCCCGAAGCATCGCCTCAGCTTCGCCTCCAGACGGGGCATTGAAGATGTCTCGAATGTCAGTGGCGATGGCGGCACGTTGGTCGGATCGGCGGGCGTATCGCTGAGCATTCTGGCTCAGGTGAAACTGACAGCGTTGCCAGGGCACTGAAGGAAAGACAGCTCTTCTGGCAGCTCGTAGTCCTGAGTGGTCATCGCTGACAATCAGCTGCACACCCTCCAGACCACGCTTTTGAAGCTGCTGCAGAAACTCTCGCCAGTGGACCTCCGCCTCGCTGAGTCGGCAGCTGACCCCAATCACCTCCCGCTTGCCCCAGCAGTTGACTCCGGTCGCTTTCAAGACGGCCACATCCTGAATGCTGCCCTGGCGACGGACCTTCTCGTAGTGGGCATCCAGGTACACAACTGGATAGCTGCCCAAAGGGCGGTTGCGAAACTGCTCGAGTTCGTCGTCCAGCAGCTTGGAGATTCTTGAGACCTGGCTGGCGGAGATCTCGGTGCCGCACAGCTGCTCGGTAATCTCAGTGACCTTGCGCGTCGACACGCCCATCACGTACATCTCGGCGATGGCCAGCTTCAGGGCTTTCTCCGAGCGGCACCCTCGCTCCAGGGATCGGGGATAGAAGTCCAGGTGACGTACTTGTGGAATCCGGATTTGAAGCTGTCCCACTCGAGTTGACAGCGTCTTGGCCTTGTACCCGTTGGCGTGGTCTCGACGCTGCTCGCTCCGCTCCCAGCGTCAGGGAAGACGGTCTCGTAGTCGGAAGAATCAGGATCGTCGTCTTGGTTTTCAGAGACTTCCGAAAGGAGCTAGAACCATCAGCGAGTCATCAGAAACAGGGCAAACAAAGCGATATAAACTGCAAAAAACCGAAGCGCCGTTTTGTGACGCTGCTTGGCCCGCTTCGCCCAAAAGGCATACTTTTTGTCTGGCAGGGTCAGGACTCCGATGTTTCTAGACCCGGTGCCAACAGAAATACCAAGGATCCAGATCATGGCGTGGATAGGAGAGAAGATGTCGTCTGGGAGTGAGCCTGAAGGTGAAAAATAGACGAGGGCAGCTACTAACAAGACGCCGACCGGAATGCCGTAATTAACAAAATGTGAAAACACGTCAAGGACACGCAAAGGGGGACGAGGTTTGTAACCAGAGTCAGAGAAGTACCGAAGAGATATGTCTCGGGGAGGATAGAGGAGCAACGCGGCAGCCATGAAGATGAGGATGTCATAACCGACATGACGAGAACCGATGTCGAAAAAATTCGGGTGAGATTTGAGCCACGCGTCAGTCCAGGAGTTATAGACGAAGGCAAGGGGGGCTGAGACCGGGAGCCGGGTTGCGACCCACCAACGAGACTCTTGGAGGAACACCGAGAACAGCTTGCGGCTAGAATTTGAATCCTTATCAGGCATGGATGTACGCCATTTCACCAATATTTCGCGAATCTGTGTCCAACCAGGTACAAAATGGTCCAAAACGAGTTTGTACCAGCCTGCACGTAACTCGCTGAACTGTTTGAACTTGAATCGGTTTTAGAGGGTTTAGCGGAGCAAGGCAATAGGATTTGCAAACCTCTCCCTTAGCCACTTTGGGTACGCCGCCTTAGGGCAACTCTATTATATCCATTCGGGGAATCTGGTTTCAAAACCCGGCCGGTTGGAGCGCAGTCACCGGCGTTCATGCAACAGTCGGCCTGACGGCCGCCACGCAGTCGCTTCCACTCCTGCCTCTGTGGTTTCCTGGGTTGGTTGCAGCTCCTTACCGCCTGTGGGCGGAATTTCGCTATAGTATTGGTATCTTTAGACCGGTAATGCTGCGGGTCTCCGTCGTGAGTGAACTTCAAGGAAGGCCATCGAGCAGGGTAGTCATCTTGCTCCTGGCGGTCAGCTGCCAGTTTCATTTGGCCTGCTCCGGGGAGAGGCCTGTTTCCGGGGACCTGACAGACCCGAGTCTTTCCCGTCCCCCTCCGGTTGCCAGTCCTGCCTTCCCAAACGCCGGTGCCATTGAGGGACGAGTCCTTTTTCAGGGAGAAGAAGTTCCCCGTTCAACGTTGGTCAGGAACACTACGGATCCTGACGAGTGTGGCGAGGTGCAGTCACTGGGCAACATCCTGGTTTCCCCGAATCAGGGGATTGGGAACACCGTGATCAGTATTGCCAATGTCCCGCTGCCCCCCAACTATGAGGTTCCCACCAGCACCCTGGTTCTGGACAATCGGGACTGCCAGTTTGAGCCCCACGTGGCCGTTTTGACCACGGGAAGCAGCATAGCAACCACCAACAGCGACGCGATTACTCACACTGTTCACCTCTACGGGCTTTTCAATCTGAACGTGGCCCTGGGGCCCGGTCAGTCCAAGTCTGTGCGGCGCCTGGATCGCCCGGGATGGTACATCGTGAAGTGTGACCTGCACGGTTGGATGCAGGCCTACCTGAAGGTGGACGAGCACCCCTTCCACACCGTCTCTTCCAGCGACGGGAGCTTTCGCATTCCCAATCTTCCTGCCGGCTCCTACCGTCTGGAGGCCTGGCACGAGTACTTTGGAAGGGAGGCCCGGGAGATCGTCGTGCGAGCCGGCGAGACTTCAACTCTGACCATTGTCTACCAGGAGACAACGACGAAGTGAGGAAAAATCAAATGCGAGTATTCCAGCTCTACTCGGGGCACTTCAAACTGGGCGGTGGAAGGATTTTCCAGGTGGGTCGGCTCAACGATCCTCCCGGCTGGGATCATATGGGCAACGATGCTACGCGTCTCTTTCCGGTGGAGGGCACCATTGAGATCGACGTCGATGAGATCGAGAACAGGGGAACCTTTATCGCCACTCTGGAGTTGCCGGAAGGGCAATATGTGGTGGAGATGGAGCGTTTCCATGAGTTCAGCCCTTGTCAGGATGGAGGTATCGCAGCTTTTCTCTTCGAGCATGGCGATTCTGGCTGCGGTGATTCGAACTGGCCCAAATCGCTCCTCTACGTGGCCGGCTGGGGCTATGGGCGTGGGACCCTAGATGGAAAACCTCTCTATCAGGACTATCAGATTCACTTCATGGTGACACAGGGAATGCGGGATCGACAGAGCCTCGAGGTCCGTTACCCCCTTCTCGACAAGAAAACTCCACCCGGGGCCGTGGATCCGGCAGCCCAGCAGCTTGATTTTTTCATTCGCAGTCCCGAGACAAACGAGCGAAACAACCCGACCCGTGCGGTCTTCGATCATTTTTTCGCCATGGAAGTGACCTGGAAGTAGAAACTCCTGGATCCGGGTGTTGTTTGCGCTTGGACTCGAGGCCCGGACAGGCTAGAGTGTCCCTCGCCGATGGCCGATGTTGACGTGGAGAGACTGAAGAGCGAACTCGAGGGCAAGATCCAGGGTGATCTGTTGTGGGATGAGATGTCCCGCATGCTCTTTAGTACCGACGCCAGTCTTTACCAGCAGACTCCCCTGGGAGTCGTACTCCCCGAGAGACGGACCGATCTGGTCCAGGCGGTGCGGACCGCGGGCAAGCACCGGGTCCCGATTCTGCCCAGGGGCGGCGGCACCAGTCTGGCCGGCCAGGCCGTCACGCGGGGCCTGGTCATCGACGACTCCAAGCATTTGAACCGGGTGCTCGAGGTCAATCCCCAGGAGCGCTGGGCGCGGGTTGAGCCGGGCATCGTTCTGGACAATCTGAACCATGCCCTGGCCCCGCATCAGCTCTTCTTTGCACCCGACGTGGCCACGGCCAGTCGGGCCACGGTGGGCGGAATGCTGGGAAACAACTCGGCGGGGGTGCGCTCCGTCCGCTACGGCAGGACCGTTGAGCACGTGCAGGAACTGGAGGCCGTTCTGGCCACGGGCGAGGAGCTGCACCTCAAGGAACTGAATGCCAGGGAGCTGGATTCCAAATGCAACCGGCAGGACCGTGAGGGAGAGATTTACAGAACGGTCCGTGACCTGGTGCGCCGGCATCGAGGGCTCATTCAAGAAAAGTTCCCCAATCTCCCGAGACGGTCGGGGGGTTACACCCTCGACGCTCTTCTGGACGAAGACCACTTCAACCTGGCCAGGCTGGTGGTGGGCTCGGAAGGCACTCTGGCATTCACGACCGAGGCCAGGGTCAACCTTGAGGTAGTTCCGGCCGTCCAGATGATTGCCGTTTTGCATTTCCAGCGGCTGGCGCAGGCGATTGACGCAGTCAAGTTCATCCTCGCCTATGGGCCGACAGCGGTTGAGATTATCGATGACTATGCGTTGCAGTTGGCCAGGTCCAATCCCGAGGCCTCCCGACTGGTCAGACACTTCGTATCAGGCGATCCGGAGGCTGTGCTGATGGTGGAGTTCAGCGGCGCGACTCAGCCCGAGATTCGGGATCGCTTCGAGCGGATGGAAGCGGATCTGGAGCTGAGGTCGCTCTACTATCATCTGCACGAGGCTTCGACGCCGGAAGCTCAGGCCATTGTCTGGGGAGTGAGAAAGAATGCGCTGGGCCTGATGCTGGGAATGAAAGGAGATGCCAAGCCCCTGCCTTTCGTTGAGGATGCGTGTATTCCGATTCCCCATTTGAGCGCCTACATCCGGGAAGTTCTGGATATCTGCAAGGAACTGGAGCGTCCGGTGGCCATGTACGCCCATGCCAGCGTGGGTGTGATCCATGTCCGGCCGATTCTCAATCTGAAGCAGGCTGAAGATGTCGAGATCATGAAAGAGATCTCCGACAGGACTTTTGAGCTGGTCGTGAAGTACGGCGGGTTCTGGAGTGGTGAGCACGGGGATGGACTGGTCCGCAGCTTCAAGAACCGTGAGTTTTTCGGGGACGAGTTGTACCAGGCCTTTCGACAGATCAAACAGGCCTTCGACCCGCTGGGCGTGATGAATCCGGGGAAAATCGTTGAGTCGCATGACATTCGGGAGGACTTGCGGATTCATCCCGACTACAAGACAACGATTCCAGAAACTCATTTTCGCTTCCGCGACGACATGGGTTTTGACCGGGCCGTCGAGATGTGCACGGGTGTCGGACACTGTCGCAAGACGCTGGTCGGCACCATGTGCCCGTCCTACATGGCGACTCGAGATGAAGAACATTCGACCCGAGGACGGGCCAACGCGCTGCGACTGGCCATGAGTGGCCAGCTCGAGGAGGGCGCTCTCACCGGCAGGCGCCTTTTCGAAGTGATGGATCTGTGCATAGAGTGCAAGGCCTGCAAGTCCGAGTGTCCGTCCAACGTGGACATGGCCCGCATCAAGGCTGAGTTTCTATCCCATTACTACCGCAAGAACGGCTGGCCCCTGGGCAAGCGATTGATCGCGCGAACCAGGCGGGCGGCTGAACTGGCTTCACGAGTCCCCTGGTTGAGCAATCTGGCGGTCAACAATCCGCTGTCGCGGCTGGTCCTGGAGCGGTTCGCCGGCTTCGATCGACGCCGGCCTCTTCCCGCCTACGCGCGAGAGCCCCTGGCTTCCTGGTTCCGGTCTCGGTCGAGCGTGATCGAAGGCGAGCCGATCACGCTCTTTGCGGATACTTTCACCAATTTCCACGAACCTCACATCGGCAAAGCCGCAGTGACACTGCTGGAACGCCTCGGGTTCCAGGTACACCTGTTTTCTGCCGGCTGCTGCGGCCGCCCGGCCATCTCCAGCGGAGATCTCGAGAGTGTCAGGAAAGGAGCACAGGGTCTGATTGCTTCTCTTTCCGAGGTCGCTGCCGGTTCTCCTGTGATTGTCCTCGAGCCTTCCTGCCTTTCCACGCTTCGAGACGACTATCCGGACTTGTCCGAGGACGAGGAGAGCTGCAGGAAAGTGACGGATCGATGCCTGAGCCTGGAGGAGTTTCTCACCAGACCGGAAGTTCAGAGCAAGCTGGAAGGGTGCCTGGGAACTGGCCCCGAGGAACTCCTTTACCATGGCCACTGCCAGCAGAAATCACTGATCGGCCTCGAGGCCACCAGGGGGATGCTGGATCTGATGAAGGCTTCCAGGCAAACCGTCCTGGATGCGGGGTGCTGTGGGATGGCCGGTGCCTTCGGATACGAGAAGGAGCACTATGAGATCTCGGAGAAGATGGGCTCTCTCCGGCTTTTCCCGGCCCTCGAGCAGGCTGCAGAAGGGTGCCTGATCGTGGCTCCCGGCTTTAGTTGCCGCTCCCAGATCAAGCACTTCACGGGCCGCACGGCAGTCCATCCGGTCGAGGTGCTGATTCGTTGTCTTCGCTGAACGTCTAAATCATCATCAAGGCGCCGGCAAAGATAATGCCGGTGAAGATGAGCGTCCAGCGGTGAACCAATCTGACCGCGACGGCTGCCGCACGATTGAGCGCTAGTGTACTGTCCGGGAAGTTCACGCCGCTACTTCGGGCGTCTTTTCGCCGACAGCTTTGTTGCGCTACCTCGAAAGACTCCCGGCCTGCCTGCGTCGCGCGCCTCACTGACGACGAAAATCCATCCCGAATTAACGCCGCGAACTTCCCGGACAATACACTAGTTTGCCTCAATTCGGGCCGGCAGAGTCGCCAGTTGGGTAGAGTGACGCTGCAGAATCGCCAGGGCTGAGGTCAACTGGTCTGCGCTCCCTTCCAGGCTTCCAACGAAAGACGGCAGATCCAGGTCGGGAAAGAGCTGGTCCAGGAACAGAGCGCGATGCCCGAAGGGTTCCAGCTCGATTTCGGTGTCGGCTATCCGGGCACCGGCTTCATCACGGAGGCGAATCATCACGGTGGAGAGAAAGCGGCTGGCGTTGGCCACCGCGATCCCCGAGTTCTGATTCTGGCTGCGTTCTACAGGGATCAGGAAACTTGTCCCCGGTGCACGGCCAAGCACGCCGGCAAAGCCGGCCGGTCCCGTGAAGAGGATGTGTCCCAGCAGCGGACGATCCGCGAACAGCAGAGCCCATCCGACTCTGGTTTCAGCAGCTCCGGAGAGTTTCGGGACACCCTGAAGCCAGCGCACGATCTGATAGGGCTCAAGTTCCACAATCCGCTCCGGCCCACCAGGCCCGGTCAGTCCGCTTTCGAGAACATTGCCCTGATCGTCATAGAGTTCCAGACGTGCGGTGACTGTCCGGCCGGTGAAGTTGGTGGCGGTCACTTCCGATCCAACCTCCGGGCCTTCAGCAAACTGGGCCATGGCGATCAGTTGATCCAGGACGAGAAACTCATCCACAACATCCGTGTGCTGAAATCCGGCGATGGTGGCTCCTCCTGGAATGATGATTCGGTTTCCGACTACGGCAGCTCCGATCCCGTGCCGGGGGACAGCCATCGGTGTCAGCTCGAACCAGCTATCCGTCACCGGGTCGTACACTTCGGTTTGTTGGAACACTCCGGGGATCTCGCCCCCGAACACCAGCAGGAGTCCTCCGAAAGAGGCGGCCGCCAGTCCGGACCGGGCCGTGGGCATGGGTGTTCTGCTCTCCCACTCTCCCGACTCTGGATCGAAGACTTCCAGGGTGGCGAGATTTCGGAGGGGGCCCTGGACCCTCCCACCGATGACGAAAAGCTTGCCTCCCAGGGCAGCGGCAGCCAGATGTTCTCGAGGAGTCGGCAGGGGAGAAAGCTCAGTCCACAGATCTGTCAGGGGATCATAGACGGTCAACTGTCCGGAAACCCCTCCCGGGCCGTTGCCTCCGACGGCGTAGATCTTGCCCCCGATAGCGGCGGCAGCCAGGGCCCCGCGGGCCCGGGGGAGTGGCGCCTTCGCTGTCCAGAGATTGGTGTTCGGATCGTACTCCAACAGTGAGGAGACGGGGCTGAAAGTAAAACCCACATAACCGCCAATGGAGTAGATCCTACCGCCCACGGCGGCGGCGCCCACATGATGGAGGGGCGCTGGAAGGGAACCCAGAGTCTGCCACTCCCCGGTTTCCGTGTCGAAGGCCTCCAGCGCCGTGGTGGCCGCACGGGTCACGAGTCCCCCGATCACGTAGACACGGCCGTTGAGCTCAGCGATACCAATCTCCTGTCGGGAGGTAGGCAGGGAGGGTAGAGATCTCCAGATACCGCGGATTTCTCCCGGTTTCACCGATCCGCCGGCTCCCGCCATGATCAGGGCGAAGAGCAACATCTTTGATTTCATGAGCGGTTCCTCGCTTTCGATGTCAACTTGCTTTGCTGCCCATGGTACCTGACCCAACCAGGAACGAGGAACGAGCAACCTCCCCAACGCCGCAGGGGCGCTGTGCCATACTGTTGGCGGTTGCCGGCTGTCGAATGGATCGGCGCCTGACCGGGAGAAAGAAATGGCAGTCTTGATTTTCCGCATCATCCCACTTTTGGTTCTGTCCATCACCCTGGTTTCCGTCTCGGCACAGGTCAAGCTGGAGTACGTGGCCCACGCCTGTTTTGTCATCGAGTCCCCGCAGGGTGTTCGGATCCTCATCGATCCGTACAACACGAACCGCTGGCTCGGATACCAGTTCCCGGAGGAGATGAAGGCGGACGCGGTTCTGGTGACTCATCCCCACTACGACCATGACGCAAACTACCACGTCAGTTTTCAGATCCCAGTGTTCCGGGAACCGGGCACCTTTTCGATTGGAGATGTCAAGCTGCGTGGTCTCATCGGGAAGCATGCCGACCCGTACGGGAAGGACTTCAGGCAGATCAACACCATCTGGGTAGTGGAAACGGGGGGGAAGAGGTTCGTGCACCTGGGTGACAATGGACCTCTGACCGAGCAGCTCGTGGAAGATCTGGGAGCAGTGGACCTCTTGATGGCCCCGATTGACTCGACCTACCACATTCTCAAGCAGGCAGAGATCGAAGCGATCCTGACGGCGGTCAAGCCGCGCATCCTGGTGCCCATGCATTATCAGATCCCGGAACTCTCACTTATGGAGGATCTGGGCCCGATTGATCCCTGGCTGGAAGGAAGAAGCAACACAACCCGACTCAGCGAGAATCGCTATCAGCTTGAGGAGACCGTAGCGGGCTCCACGCAGATCCTGGTCTTTTCTCATTCTCCCAAAGTGAAGCCCTGGGTGGTTGAACTGAGAAAAGCCTGGGCGAAGGCGCGGGAGGGTTTGAGGCTCTTGACCTCCACGCCCTCGGAAGCTGCCATGCGATTCACCGAGGCCACGCAGATTGCACCCCAGGTAATCGCCTTCTGGTCCGGTCTTGCGGCTGCCATGCAGGCCCAGGGTCAGAGCATTCAGGCCCTCGGAACCCTGCAGCGAGGCCTGATCATGAGTCAACCGGATGACTGGGAGCATACACTCGGCGCCCGGGTGCGCCTGGCAGGTCTCTACGCCAAGGTGGGAAAGAGCTTTGAGGCCAGGCAGCAGGCTCGGATTGTTCTGCGCAACAGCTACCGACCGGCCTTAATCGAGCAGGCGCAGCGGGTGTATGTCAGTGCGAGATAGGTTCTGGGTTCTAGGTTCTAAGGTTCTGGAATTCCCCCGGCTTCCGCCAGGGGCTCTGATCACTTCCACTGGCGGCAGTCAGAGCCCGGTGCGGAAGCACCGGGTCTACCGTCGTTGAACTGGAATCTGGCTTAGCTCCATCCTTGACTCGATGTGGCCGGCCAATTCTTCGGGGAGCCACCAACTTGGCTTCAGCTTTCGGGCGCTGAACAACTTCTCGGCCTGGTCGGAGAAATGGGGCGACTCGGGTCGATCACTCTGGCCCAGCGGCAGGTAGATCCAGCTTCGGGGGGGAGTTGTCATCACCACCACCTGAGTGGAGGTCTGTCCTCTCCGCCCCCAGCGGGTCCTGTCCTCGCGCTCACTGCCGTAGCCCACATTGCGCAGGGTGGTGGTTCCGTTATCACCACCGCCTCCCAGGGGCCAGGAGTCCTGGCCACGGCCCACTCTGTAGCGGTCGCCATAGCGAGCGCCCAGTGATCCGTGGTTCTTCTCCATCTTCGCCATGGCGGCGTTGAAGGAATCGACAAAGGCCTCAAGTGTCTGATCCGCCAGCTGGATCCGCTGTGGAAGATCTCCTCGAATCACCCAGTAGAAGTCATCGATGCGAGCAGCGATCTCCCGGCTTGGCTCTCGTCCCATGCGCGCCACAATTGCGTCCCGCCAGTAGGCGTACTTGAGGGCTCCAGTCGAATCCGACGCCAACCGCCGATCCCATTTCAAGATATCTTCCATGCCTTCCGAGTACAGGGGCTCTGCCTGGAACCGGGATCCGAAGCGCTGGTGGGCCTGTTCCAGGACTTCGATCCAGCGCCGGGCCCCAAAGGGCTGAATATCGTTGATATAGGCCATCGCTTCCTCCACAGTGACCGAATCGTCCTGGGAGAGCAGGTGGACGGCCCTGGCTCCGCGCTGACTGGTCCAGCCGGAAAGGGGGCCGTACTGACGGCTGCCGTAGAAGTAGGGAGTGAAGTCCTTCAAAGAGTAGGGGTCGTTCGCAATCATCGCGTCAGGGGGAATGTTGCAGTTTTGCATGTACCCGGAAGGTGGGTTCAGAATCTGCAGCAGATCAGAGGCTGGATGGATTCCTTGCCATTCCGAGGCTGCATTGGATCCATCCACAGCGCGGGACCAGTCGAAGCCGCGGGGTCTGACGGGGACCCTCCCGGTCCGCTGGTAGTAGATGTTGCCGGAAGTATCGGCGACCATGACGTTCTGGGGGAATACATTCAACGACTCCATAGCCCGCACGGCGCCCCGGTAGTCAGTGGCGAAGTTCAATTCCAACCAGGTACTGCCGGTTTCGAAGACATCCTCGTAGGCAACCCGGGCCGCGTAGGCTCTGTCCCCTTTTCGAGCGATAAGCGGTCCATGATGCGAGAACCAGAGAGTATGTTCCTGAGGGGCTTGACCCTTCACCGCCAGTGTAATCTTGCGGGAGTTCAGCTCCCGCCACTCTCCCTCGTGGCGGTAGAGGCTCTCGTCGGTGGGATGGAGCTCGAGTTCGTAGACATCGGCGGTATCCGGACCTCCCGTGGTCATGGCCCAGGCCAGGTGGCGGGTGTGTCCCAGCCCAATGTAGGGGGACCCGGCCAGGGTGACACCGCTGCCGTGCCAGTCACCGGCATGGACTCGAAACTCCCAGAAGCGGCTCGGGCCCGTCCAGTCAAGGTGGGGATCGATGGCCAGAATAGCCACCCCCTCGGCGCTTCTCGACCCGGAGATGGCGAACTGGTTGGAGCCTCGCTGAACCGGGCTCTGTCGTGGATCGATTCCGCTGCGCCGGAGATCTCCATAGGCCTCGTCAATGGACCAGTTGAACAGGAAAGCTCTTCCAAAGGCGATCACCATCGAAGGATCGACCAGGCGATCCATCCACCAGGCGGGCCGATCCTCGGGGTGGTCCTCGTAGAATCGGTTGATTCCCGAGACGAAGGCCTCTAAATGGGCCCGGATGACCGGTTCCAGATGACTGTAAGAGTTGCTGGCCAGCCGGTAATGGTCCCACATGTGAGCTCTCAGATCCACCGGAATAGCGTCCTCGCCGGCCACCGACGCATACTCTCCGATGCCCATCAAGAGATTGAGGAGCAGTTGTTGCGGCCGGTCCTGAGCCTGGGCGTATCCCTGGGCGAAAAGGGCCTTCTCGACCGACGGGGCGTAGATGTGAGGAACTCCCCAGGTGTCCCGGTAGATGACGGTCTTGCCCAGATCCTCTCCCTCGCCCGGCAGGGGCTCCTGACCGAGATGGAAACAACCCGGGGATGCTGTGGCTACCAGTAGCAAGCAGCAGTATGAGACGCGATGTCGGGTCACTCAAACCTCCCGATTCTTGATTTAGAAAGTGGGCGCCTTGGGGCGGCGACCGGGATTCTCGAACATCATGCCCTGCGGTCGCGGCCCTGAGGGCCCTACCACTCTCCTCTGGGCGGCTGCTTTCGCCGCAAGAACAGCCCGCGAACGTCCTCCAGGGCCACGTAGAGAGGTGGGATCACCATCAGGATCAGGAAGGTGGCGACACCCAGTCCCCCGACAATCGTGCTGGCCAGAGGCATCCAGGTGACCGAGGCTCCGCCTACGCCCATGGCCAGGGGCAGTAAGCCAAACATGGTCGTGACTGTGGTCAGGAAAATAGGACGCAGTCTGCGTTTGGCTCCCGAAAGAACGGCCCGATAAAGCGAGGCTCCCCGCTGCCGTGACTGGTTGATGAAGTTGATGAGAACGATCGAGTCATTGACCGCGATTCCAGCCAGCGCCACCAGCCCATACATGATGTTGATGCTCAGCTTGTAGTCGCTTACAAGCAGGCAGAGCATGGCCCCGGCAAAGGCAAAGGGGATGGCGGCCAGCACCAGGGCGGGCTGTGTATAGGATCGAAACTGGGCGCCCAGAATCAGATAGATGAGAATGATGCCCACCAGGAACAGGCGTGAGATGTTGTTGAATGCCTCCTCAAACTCTTTCCACTCTCCCCGGAAGTCAAGACGATACCCTGGATAGTTGGCGCTAAGATCCCGGAACTCCTGCTGGATGGCCGCCGTGACGGCAACTGCCGTCATGACATCCGGATCGACATCGGCGCTGACCGTGATCGCCCGCTCCCCGTCGAACCGCCGTATGTCTGACCAACCTCTCTTGACCACAAAACTGGCCACACTCCGAAAGGGAACCAGATCCCCGCTGGCGGTGGGGATCCTCAACTCATAGATGTCGGCCAGGCTGCTGCGGGCCTCTTTCTGGTACTTCACAACCAGATCCGTTTCTTCCGTGCTGTCGTGAATTACGGTGGCGACCACTCCTTCGAAGGCGTACTTGATCTGTCGGGCGATGTCGCTGCTGTCGAGTCCGACCAGGTGGGCACGGTTCTTGTCGATTTCGATCCGAATCTCGTTCTTTCCTTGCCTGAGGTCGTCATCGATGGAAAAAACGCCAGGCAGTGAGTCCAGGTAGGCCATCAATTCGCCCGATATGACCTCCAGGGTCTCCAGATCCCTTCCCTTGATCTTCACTTCGACCGGGTTGCCGACCGGTGGACCCATCGCAATCTTGCGGAATTGGACCCGCTGAAAACCGGTGATTTCAGCGCTTCCCATCTCCAGTTCTGCCACAATCTCATCCAGAGAGCGCTGTCTCTCGCCCAACTCCTTGAGACTCACGATGACCTGGGCGACATCTTTGCGAAGCAGGCGTTCCGTGTCCGTATCGAGCTGGCCAATCTGGACGACAACGTCCCTCAACTCGTTTTGGGGCAAGTCCATGGCGACTTTCTCGAACTGTCTGACCACCGAATCGGTGGCTTCGATGCTACTTCCCTCAGGCATCCACAGGTGGACGAAGAGGATGCTGTATTCATCCCCTTCGTAAAGGTCGACTCCCACCAGAGGGATGACCAGAAAACTGGACGACACCAGCACAACCACTACCACGAGGAAAGCCCAGCGCCAGCGCAGAATCGGCCCCAACATTCTCCGGTAGTACCGGCCGGCCTTTCTGATCAGACGGTTGATGGGCTTCTTCAGGCCCCGCGGATCCGCCTTGCCCAGCTCAGCCACATGCGCAGGGAGTATGACCAGCGACTCCAAGAGAGAGGCCGCCAGAGCCATGCTCACGCAAATGGGGATGACCTTCAGCCACTGACCCATCATGCCGGGTAGCAGCATCAAAGGCAGAAAAGCGGCAATCGTGGTCAGGGAGGAGGTGAAGACCGGCCACATGACCTCCTCTGTTCCCCGGATGGCAGCTTCCCTGGGGGCAACTCCCCGGTTCAGATAGCGGGCCATGTTTTCAACCACCACAATCGCGTCGTCCACGATCATTCCCAGCACCAGCACCAGGGCAAACAGCGAACTCTCATTGAGCGAGTAGCCGGAATACTCGAGGAAGGTGAGGGTGAGCAGGAAGGTGATAGGAATCCCCCAGCACACCAGCAGGGCATTGCGCCAGCCCAGGAAGACCAGGAGTAGAATCAGAACCAGAGCACCACCGAACAACCCACTGCTGACCAGCCGCTGGATCGAGGTGACAATGCGGACCGAATGGTCGGCGGTCAGGGCGATGTCCACGTCGGCCGGGAGCCCTCGTTCCTTTTCCTCGGCCAGTTTCTCCAACCTCTCAATGAGATCGAGCGTGTTGCCGTCCGGCGACTTGCAGACATTCAGAGAAAACGAGGGCTTTCCGTTGAACCGGGAAATCGATGTCGGCTCTTCGAAGGTGTCTCGAACCTCGGCCACGTCCCGAAGCCGCACGTGGTTTCCGACCGAATCTTCCTGAATGACAACATCTCGAATGTCATCCAGAGTTTCGAACTCTTCCATGGACCGGACCAGATACTCGGACGTCCCGATCCGGATGTTCCCGCTGGCCAGGCCGATATTCTGCCGCCGGATCTTGAGGGCAACCTGCTCCAGGCTCAAGCCATAGCGGTAGAGCTTCTGAGGATCCACTTCGACCCAGATCTCACGCTCCCGGACTCCGGCCAGACTGACGGCGTCGACACCTGACATGCTTTCCGACTTCGTCTTCCAGTTCCTCCGTGATCTGCTTGAGCCGAGACTCGGGCAGATCACCGCTGACGGCGATGGTTACGGTGGGCATCCAGGTGGACGACTCGAGTGACACATACACTGGATCTTTGGTCTCGTCCGGCAGTTCGACCCGGTCGACCTCCCGTCTCAGATCCGCGTAGACGGTGCGAAACTCATCGTCCGTGATGGACTTGAAAACCACGTTGATCGTGGTCAGCCCCTCCACGGAAGTGGATAAGTAGAAATCAAGATGGTCCAGGGTCTGAATCTCATCCTCGATCGGACGTACGACCAGTTTTTCCACTTCTTCGGGAGAGGCCCCCGGGAAAGTCACTCTGATAATGACCCGGTTCAGCTTGACCTGCGGAAACAGCTCCATAGGGAGCGTGATCAGGGCGTAGGCCCCCATGGCGATGATCAGGATCATCACCATGTTCACCAGTACCGAATTACGAACCGAAAAGCTCGGAATCGACATCAGGAGAGGATCTCGACTGCGGTGCCGTCGGTCAGATTGATATTGCCGCTGGTCACGACTTGATCCCCCGCAGACAACTCTCCCGTCACGATGGCGTCCGACCCGAGGCGCCGCTCAAGTCCGACACCCGTCTTGTAGGCTCTTCCATCCTTGACCAGAAAAAGGTGGTAGCCTCCCGCATCCTCCAGCAGTGAGTCGAGAGGAACCAGCCGCACGTCTTGATGAACTGCTACAGGCATCGTGATGCGAGCCACCATTCCCGGCTTCACCCGGAGGCCCGGGTTGGACAGGCGAAGTTCCACAGGAAAGGCGCCACTTCTGGGGTTGGCAACAGGGTGGACAAAGTGAACGGGAGCCGAGAACTGCCGATTCTGAAAGGCGTCAAACTCGAGCGCGATCCGAACCCCCTTGCGCACCTGAGGTAAGAGTAACTCAGCGATCTCTGTGACCACCTTGAGCGGATTCTCCTGGATGATGGTGAAGAGCGGATTGGTCGGGGTGACCGTCTCGCCGAGTGAAACGTGCCGGTTGGCGACACGTCCCGTCGCCTGGACGGAAATGGAGGTATCTTCGATCGCTTCCTCCATGGTGGCGACTTCAATCTCGGCCAGTATGACTTCGCTCTCGGCGATCTGGACGATCAGATCCAGCGACTCAACATCTTCTTCGGAAATGGCACCTTTTTCGAGCAACGACTTTCCGCGTTCGAAACGGCGCCGGGAAAAAGAAAGCTCCACTTTCTTCTTGGCCAGGCTGGCCTCGTGGGAACGCAGAGCGAGGAGTCTCAGTTCCCGGTCCAGTTCGACCACGACCTGTCCAGTCTTGACCCAGTCCCCTTCGTCCACCAGGATGCGGCTGATCCTGCCCGAGATCTCCGAGGAGACCATGAACTCGTCCCAGGGTTCAGCCGTCCCGGTCAACTCCACCGTCTCGTTCACGTTCTGGCGACGCACCGATTCGACATGGACGGGCAGGATCCGCTGTGCCGGTTCTACGCCCCGTTCGATCCCGGCAACCCCGGAATCCGTCACGGTTGCATCTTGATTGGCTGTGGTCCCGGAACAGCTCGCCAGCGGGAGGAAGAACAGGAATGCAAGGAACCAGGCTCGATTCATGCTAATCAGTGACGCGTTGCGACCCTCTTGAGTGTCATTAAATCACACTGGAAACGGATGGAGAGTGTTCCTGCCCTCACACACCTGACCGATGCCGAGGTCGATCTGATGGCGTACCTGGGAACGACTGAAGGGGAGCCAGACTGACGCTGTGTTCGCTGTGTGGACCTGGGTCTATTTCTTAACGAGACCGGCCTTCCGCAGCTCTTTGCCGGCCTCGTCCACAAGGTCCTTGATGAATTTCCGGATGTTCTTGGGGTTGGCCGTTGTGCTTTCTCCAACCCAGAGTAGCCTGTCGAGTTCGATCGAGTAGACCAGCGTTTCGATCCAGTACACTGTGTCGGATTTCGCCTTGCCGATGGTGTAGGTGGCCGACCAACCGTACTGGTAGTAGCCATAGAAGCTGGGATAGAAACCCTCCGAATAGTACACAGTGGTCTTGGGACGACGCGTCTTCGCTTGATCTACCACCCTCATGATGATCGCGCCGGTGATCCCTTCCTTCTGCAGGAACTCCTTTGCTCTTTCCTGGTCATCGCCCAGTTCCATCGGCAGTACGGTATATCCGGCGACAGCATCCAGGCCACGGCTGCGCAACTCGGCGGCCAGAGATTCTTCCGGACCCATCCGCATGGTCGGCTCACGAGTGATCACGAAGGCCGCCACCTTCATGCCGGCAAAGTCGAGGCCTCCCTTGGGGTTCCTCCAGGTGGAGACGAATTTGGTGGGACCTGCCATTGCGAGGGTGGCGATCAGCAGGACGACAACAATCTTCACACAGGCTTTCATCTTTCGGGTTCCTCCTTGGCAGCGGGCCGACCGAACGCGGCTGCAGTCTGGAGGGATGATAGTTGAAAGGCTGAAAAGCGGAAAGCGGAAAGTCAACGAGGCAGGTGAAAATCTAAGACGATGGGATCGTGGTCGGAGAGAGGATTCTCACGGTCGTGGATCTGACTGAGAACCGCGGGGGGGCGGATCGAGTCGGCCACAATATCGCGCCCGGCAAACCAGTCCAGTTTCATCGAGCACTTGCCGTCCACGTCCTTGAGGGCCCAGCGGATGAACCAGAAGCACCAGTCGGGAATCCAGTCGCCCATGTTGGTGTTGATGGCCAGGTCATTCACCTCGTAGTGAAGAGTACAGGCGCCGGGCTGGTTCAAGGAGCGATACTCGTAGCCCCTCTTTTCCACTTCTCGAAAGAGCTTTCGCTCGAACCAGCGATCCGGATGCGGGTAATGCTTGTGGAGAACATTGTTGATCCCCATCAGGACGCGTCGAGCATAGCCCAGAATCGAGTAAGCAGCTCGTCTTGCATTGTAAGTCGAAGTGTTCCAATCGCCGCCAATCAGAACCGGGAGCCCCGGCTGCAGGGTCTCCACATGATCCAGGATCAGCTTCATCTGGAGATAACGGTGGTTCTGACTCGAGTGAGCGTCCAGATGCAGAGTGATTGCCCAGAAGGGCTGGACCGGATGGTCGACCAGTCCCACGACCGCCTGCTGGCAGCCGAGTCGCTTCTCCTTGCCCCGCATCTTGTCTTTTCCGTTGGGAAGGGCAACCGCGTGAGCTGTAAGTAGCGGAAACCTCGAAAACAGGGCATTTCCATGCAGGCTGAGCCGATTCTCACCCTGTGCCTTGAATTCCAGGCCGCTGCCCTTAACCAGGCTGATGTAACAGTTGGCGAAGGCATAGTTCAGCCCCAGTGCCCGCGCGATCTCGCGGGCTACGCAAAGGTTGCCGCTGCGAGCCATTCCAAAATCCAGCTCGGTAAGAAAGAGAACGTCACTGTGCCGCATTCGCGGATGGTTCTTCAGGTGCTCGATCACCCCCTGCACCTGCAGGCCCCTCTCGATGTTCCAGGCGGTCGCCCGGAGAGGTGTTCGCAGCCGGGGATCGGAGGGTCCAAAATCTTCGCCCACCACCGTTGCCATGATCCTTTCGACTTCCCCTCGTATGCGAGCGTACTCCGGGCTCGATTCCAGGCGGCGGGTCGAATGAAAGTCCATAAGTCCCGGAAGATGGGGGGAGAGGGCGTGTTCCAGGGCCTCGGGCCTGGCTACTCCAGTGGACTGTAACACTTGCATCACAGTCCGCTACTCCTCGTCGAAGACATGTCGGATCGAGGTCACACTCACACCCAGGGTGCGTTGAACGATGGGGGCGAGCTCCCCTACGGGCCCCACGAAGTGGATCGTAGTATGAGTGTGGGTGATCGATTCTCCTGCTGCCAGAGGGACCGCGGGAGAAGAGGTCTCGATTTCGTAGAAAGGTCCCAGCGGGGGCGCTCCCGGGGATGGAGGCCCATCGTTATAGCTGTTGATCACATCGCCCCGGTAGGGCTCGTCCTGTATCTCCCACATCGAGTTGACATAGTCTCTGGCCTCGGGGGGCTGGCTGAAGTAAACGAGGGTGAGGACCCCCGCGTTCGAGTCATAGCTTCCTGAGATCCCCTTGGAGCGCTGGGGCAGGACCCCAATCTTGCTCCGAAAGGCCCCGTCGGCCTTGAAGAAGATGTGGGAGCGTCCCACCACCAGGCGATCCTCCGGCACCTTGCCAAAGTAAGCGTCGTTCACAACAGGGCCGAGTTCTTCTTCAGGTCCCTTCAAGTAGGGAATCACCACGGTTGTAGTGGGACTGTGACGGAACATCCCCAGAATCCAGATGGAGAGCAGCCCATCCTCTTTCGTCCAGTCATTGGATCCCTGATTCGTGATCGTGTTCGTGGACTGGTAGGCGACTAGAGAGACATCCGGGCCGACTTCTCCGATCAGGCTGGAAACCGCCTCGCGATCAAGCAGCTCGATGACGCGATCAATTTGAATCGAGAACCGGGTTTCTGAGTAGTTCTCTACCGCGGCACGATGCTGAAACGTGACCTGGCGTTCATCGCGGCTCACCACCTGATAGGAAATCGTGTCGATCACTGCGGGGGTCTGCCAGTGTTCCAGGTCGAAGGGATCTCCGGCTGCAAAGAAGATGGCAAATTGCCCACCTTCCGGTCCCATCCAGAATCGGTCCTCGCCTCCGAAGGCGTTGATGTGAGGGCGAAGCTCACCGGATGCAATCAGGTCGCGGTTCAGCCATCCAAAGCTGGCGCCCCCCGAACCCTGAGCTGTGCTGGTCATGACCCGGCCCTGGAAGTCGGCGACCACAGCCACCTGGGCCTGGCTCGATGCATCGCTCAGGACGATGACCTCCTTGTGCTCTCGGAGAAAATTGAGATCCTCTTCGAAACTGGGGCCTGTCATCTTCACTTCCCTTCGAATGTTGCTGGTCGTGTCAGCGGATTCTCCGCAGCCGGCCACGCCTGCCATCAAAGCCACCAGGGCCAACCCACAAAGTCCGTTCATTCTCTTCATCATTGTTCTACCTGTTATGGCCCACAAGTGCCTGTGGGAGAAGGATCTCAACCTAGCGGCTTCCGGGCGAATCGGAAGATCCACGCCATGCTAGCAGATTGCGCTCAGATCGGACTACGGGGGACCCTCCTACACCGATTTCTCAAGGAGATCTGGAATCTGGAATCCGGAATGTGGAATCATTGAGAACCATGAAACTCACATTCCCGACGCTGGCATTCCTTCTGGCCGCGTTAATCTGTTCGGCCTTTGCCCGTGCCGAGGTAGCCACGGCCTCCGCCCATGGATTCGAGATCAAGATCCAGGTGCAGATCGATGCCCTTCCGGGCAGGGTATACAACAAGGTGGTGAAAGGGGTGGGAGGCTGGTGGCACCCGGATCACTCTTTCTATGGTGAATCCGGTCATCTGTCCATCGAGGATCGTCCCAACGGCTGTTTCTGCGAGCGTTCCGAGAAAGGACAGGTACGGCACATGACGGTCATTTTTGCGGAGCCTGGAAGAGTGCTGCGCATGACCGGAGCTCTTGGCCCGCTTCAGGAACTGGAAGTCGCCGGGAACATGGGCTTCAAGTTCTCCGAGGCCGAAGGCGGGACACTTGTGGAGTTCTACTACGCCGTAGGAGGGTACTCTCCTACGGGCCTGGACCAGTTGGCTCCGTTCGTGGACCAGGTGCTTTCAGAGCAACTGAAGAGACTCAAGACCTACGTGGAAACCGGATCCCCGAGTACTCAGTGAAAGAGAACTTTGCGGTCTCTCCAGCCTTGCCCCTGAGCCCGCGCTCGAGGTTCACGGGTTTGCTATTGCTCCTCCTGCTTCCGGCATCCTGCGATCGGCTCTCGGGCCCGGTTGCCACGGGACCGAAGGTTGGAAACTTTGCCCTGCTCGACCAAACCGGTGAGTCCCACGAACTCCACTACTACTCGGACTTCAAGGCCGTGGTGCTGTTTTCGCACGGCCTGGGATGCCAGATTGTTCGGAATCAGGTTCCTGCTCTGGCTCAACTCCAGAGCGACTTCGAAGCCCGGGGCGTCAAGTTTCTGGGTATCAATGCCAATCTTCAGGACGACCGGGATTCCATAGCCCGAGATAGCGCCGAGTTGAACATCGGCTTTCCCATTCTGGTCGATGAGTCACAGCATGTCGCCAGCAGTCTTGGCATCGAAAGGACCGCCGAGGCGATTCTGATTGAAACCGCCTCCTGGAGGATTGCCTATCGGGGGCCGATTGACGATCGCCTGGACTACGGAGTCCAGCGAACCAGTACAGGGCAGGCTTTTCTGAGATCAGCCATCGAGTCGTTGCTGAAGGGGCGGAGAATCAGTGAACCGTCAGTGGAGAGTCCGGGATGCCTGATCCAGTTCAGAGAACTGGACGAAGCCGACCTCTCTTTTTCGGATTCGGTGGTTCCGATCCTGAAGCGGAACTGTTTGAGTTGCCATCGAGAGGGAGGAGTCGCTCCCTTTGCCATGGACAGCTATCGGACCGTCTACGGCTGGGCGCCGATGATGCGAGAGGTCGTGCGTACCCGGCGAATGCCTCCCTGGAGCCTGAACCCGCATGTCGGTGATTTTTCCAGTCCAAATCTACTGACACCGGATGAGGAGCGGGTTCTCCTGGGCTGGATTGATGCGGGATCCCCGAACGAAACCGCCGGGGATGCTCTGGCGGCCCAAGCACCGCCTCTGTCGAGCGACTGGACACTGGGTGAGCCGGATCTTGTCCTCGAGTTCGACGAGCAGTCGATTCCGGCAACCGGCCGCATTCCCTACCGTTACTTGAAGGCTGATTTCGGAAATGAAGAGCCGGTGTGGATCAGGGCCACGGAAATTCGAGGTTCGGACCCGGAGATCGTTCACCATGCCCTCGCATTCTTGACCAGGGGAAAGCGAAAGGATGTGTTCCGCTGGTACCAGCATCTTTTCGCAAGCTATGCCCCGGGAACCGGCCCGGAAATCTTCCCCGAGGGGACCGCCCGGAAAGTGCGACCCGAGTCGCAAGTGCTGCTACAGGTTCATTACACGCCAATCGGGCGACCCACCACGGATCGCCCGCGTATGGCCTTTTATTTCGCCGATCAGGAACGCCGGAAGCCCTATAAGGTGACGGCATTCTTCCCCTGGAAACTCTCCATTCCTCCCCGGGCAAAGCGAGTCCCGATCCGCATCAAAGAGCAAATGGGAGAAAGCATCCTGCTTCACGGCCTGAGGCCTCACATGCACTATCGAGGGAAGTCGATTCGGGTCTGGGCCACGTTGCCGGATGGAACTCGGGAAGAACTCCTGAACGTTCCCAACTTCAGTTTCGACTGGCAGCCCTTCTACACACTCTCGAAGCCCATGAGCTTACCAGCCGGGACGGTCTTTGAGGCGGAAGCTATCTTCGACAACTCGGGGCAGAACCGGTTCAACCCCGATCCGGGTGAAACAGTCGGGTGGGGAAGACAGGATGAGGCCGAGATGTTATTCGTGTATCTCTTCTACCAGACCGAAGAAAAGTAGAGAACAAAGGAGGGGAGAGTCGTCCATAGCACTGCCTGCTTGAAACTCTCGGACGCGAAACCTCGAGGTCGGTGTTGACGATGAAGTGGTCTCGCTGGCGTTGTCCGGATTGAAGTCCATCGTCGAATCCCTTGAAAGCTGTGATGGGCATGGGTGTTTTCTTCCTGCTGATCGAATCGGCTCTTGATTTTGGTTAAAATAGTCCCTTGTCTCCCCCGGAATTGACCACGTCCATTGCCTGCAACCAGTGATTTTAGCAGTGGACACGGTGCCGGGCCGTGATGGGGGACGAAAGAAGTCCGTTCAAATGAGGTCTGGGCAAACAACAAATGATGAGTAGAACCCCGATTGTTGGCTTTGTTTTGGGGGTTGGATCTTGTGTTTTCTTTCTGCTTGGATTGGCGGGTCGTGGGCAGGCAACGACACAGGCGGTAGTCAGCGTGCGGGGCTGGGAAGGGAAACTCGCTGGGGTCAAATCCTGGCAATTGCCTGATACGCCTGGTGGACTAAGACCGATACAAAGTTGGTTTAGCGTTGGCTCTTCGCCGAACGGCGACATTTATGTTGCCGGGAGTGACCATCGGACCAATTCAGCCTTGTACCGCTTGGATGTGAAAACAGATATCCTCCGCTATGTCGGCGACGCGAAATCGGCTTCTCGCAAAGCGAATAACTGGCTTGATGGCGAGACCGCTGAGAAGTTTCACACCCGTCCCACCTGGTACAACGGCAGGATGTATGTCGCCAGCACAGATTACTCAAGGCTTGATGACAATTATGTCGCGAAGCGAGGATTCCATTGGTATGCGTATGATATTCCGGATTCCACGTTTCTTGATCTGAGCATTTCGGAACCGAAGGGAGTTGGCGCAGAACACGCTCAAGTCATGGCGATCGCCGTTGATTCACAACGAGGCTATCTGTATGGAATTGGAACCCCGAGGAGCCATATTTATCAACATGAAATCGCGACCGGAAGAACAAAGGATTTGGGTCGACATCCCGCCCTCCAGCGAAAATATTATGAGCCGGGACGATATATCTGGGTGGATTCGAAGGGCCGAGTCTATTTTACTGTCGAGAGCGTCCCGCATGTTCTCTATTATGATTCTGAAACGGAATGGGGAGCTCATAGAGACTGGAGATTAAAAGCGGGTGAGATCAAGGTCGGACAATGGAGTCTAGACGGAAAACGGTGTTATGTGTCGGACTATGAAGCCCATTTTTATCGTTTCGATGATGACCAACGGACATGGACCTATTTGGGACAGGGAGATTTCGATCGAAAGTATGGCCCTTCTCGCAGGAATGACAATACATTTATTACACGGAGTTTGAATCTCAGTGCAGATGAGAAGAAAATCTACTTTCCAAATGACCGCGCTGTCGAGACCTTTGCGCTTTTCGAATGGGATGTTTCGACCCCAGCGAGCACCCCTTTGTGTGAGCTTTCCGCCCTCGATGAGAGGATTGCCGGTACCCAGTACCAATATCATTCCGGACACAATAGCTGGGACAACGAGGGGAGATTTTATTTCGTTTCTTTTGGCTCTCGTTCGGCGATGCACGACGCGATCCTGACCCGCGTTGATCCGGTACGTCTGAAAGTTGCTTTAGGGCTATTGTCTTCCCTGACAGAAGTCACGATCAGGTTCACGGCAGAAAAAGATGTCGTAGTCACTCGTACGGGGGAAACAAGTGAGCTTCTTGAGGTCATTCTTGCCGTTGAAGCTTCACAAGTAAATGGACTACTTCCCAACAATCGCTACGCACATGTCGTAATCCCCGCTGGTTCCTCCACGGTTACGGTTTCAAGGTCAGAAATCATCCCGGAACAGGTCGGTCGAACAGGGGAAGTGTCCTGGACCGTCATACCGAATGGCAACACGTACATTGCCTACGATGCAGAGATCCGCGACTAGTCACTGTGGCTCGGCCTTGGCTCACCCAGGAACAGTTCACCCTTGCGCCACCTCGGAAGCAAATAGGAGCGATGCTGGTAACTCTACTGCTCTCCGCAGCCAGCAGCATTCGAAGTTAAAGTTCCATCCGACTTCTGGAAGAGGGAGAAGATGTGTACCTCTACATCGCACGCTGCCTTAAATGAACCCAGGAAGCCTTCTGGGAGGACGACCCGCTCGTCTGGGAAAAACTGCACTTGCCCCAAGGGCGGCACCTCGAAGTTGCCTTCTCCTACAGAAACACCATCCCCAGCAAACACCTCCCAACCACAGGTGGCAGTATCTTCGCTAGATGGGTTTGAGAAGGCAGCGGCGGTGTGACTGTCGCTGCTTTCCACCATAAGGAACTCCGGGTTGGTGCAAAGAGGCGCAGGGAGGACGCCCAGAGAGGGGGTCCCAACTAACGAAATAACTTCTGTTGAGATGATGTGCGCATTGGGCGGTTCGACGGAAAGGGCAAGGCTGCCAAACTCCAAATCACCACCTTCGAAGTTCATGGCGGCGGCCCCGTTTGGCGGCACTTCAATAGATTGCATTTCAAGGAGGGAACCATCAGGAGCGCGGAAGGAGGAATCGACGGAAAGAGCAGTCTCCCCGGCACCAACCACCACCTGAGATGAGGATCCGGCTCCTCGGATTAGCGCAGGGAAGTCGGATGGCCCAGCCCGGCCCGAGCCACCGCCACCGGCTCCCTCGGCTCGAAGGTGAAAAGGGGGAGTGAACTGAGCGAATAGACCCGGGAACTCGAGCACAGGAGAGACGGACTCGGATAAAGGAACATCGAGAGGGCTACAAGAGCCATCATCCAGACGTTGTGAGTTCAAGACTAGCATTTCAGGAGGTACGCTACGATCTGCTACAAAAACTTCCCCCGTACTATGAATTACCTGATTGGGAAGAAAAAGATCTTCATCTTGTTCCAGCCATGCCTGTCCTGAACAGTCAGCGGACACGAAAAGAACCGAGCGGTTGCCCTCGAACCTATCGCGCCCCACATCCATGGCAAAGAGAAGTCCGTCCACTTGAAAGAAAACTTCAGCTTCACGACCACTTTTTTCTTGCACGGTGCCAACTCTCTTCCCGGTCGAGTCGAAGACTGCCACAGAATCTGCTGAGCTCAGAGCCTGAGCATAGGCCCCCGGCAGCGCGAGAAAGCATACCAATACCAGTGAAGCGAACGTCTTGTTGAGTAACATTAAGACTCCTCCCTATGGGTTTGTTTCCTGACCTGTGTCTCTGCCGCGAGGCTGTGCTTTTCATTGATGGGATGAAACCGGTTGCTGAAGGCTGGTGCGTTCACGGGCGAGAACACAACCTATGCGCGACCCGCTCAACTTTCTCGTGGCCAGTTTGACTCACTCCGACAACGGAGTCCACTCTCTATGTTAGGACCGCGGCTGCAAACCCGGTCTCTATTGAACCCTCCCTGGCGACAGGGCTGAGATGCCTGCTATTACTCGGAGTTAAATCGAAATCCTCTCCACGATATTCCTGGTCACCCGCCGCTGACGTCGATCGTAGAGCCGCGTAGTGCGCAGATCGGCATGGCGCACCTGCTGTTGCACCGTCCTCCAGCGGCACGCCTGTCCGCTCTCGAGACGGCGCTTTCTGGCTGCGGGTGCAGGCCAGGCTGGCATAGCTCTATCGGACGACGGGAGACCTGGAGAAGGCCCACACGATAGAGATCGGCCTCCGGCAACGACTGGCCTACGCCGACCCCGACCACTCCATCCTTTTGCAGATCCAGGGATCGTAGTAATACGGAGCCCCGACGTTGCCTGGTATTCGGGCAGTTTTGCCCACCTGGCCGCGATCTTGCCCAACGGCCCCACCTGGATCAGGCTAAGGGAAAAAGTAACGGAGGCCCATCCCCAGTTCCACTTTGCCGAATTCCCGATCCCCTTTTCTCCTTCTGGAGTCGAAACTCTCGAGAGACCCAAAGAGGCGAAGCCAGACGTTTGCTTTGAGTCGTATATAGCTCCCGAAGGACAGTTTGGGGCCTCGGTCCTCCCGCTGATAATTAGAATCAGCATCATTGGCTGTCGTGTAGTCCCGGAACCGATAGCGATAGGTCAAAGTCATGATCGCCCTGTTCCGGAACTGGCTGGTCAGGAGAAAAACGGGCGCTACTTCTCTCCGATCGATGTTCTCCAAGTCGGCACTCTTGGAGTCAATTCGGAAGCCAATCCCTGGATAGAAGAGCGGATGAAAGCGGTACTTGAAATCTATCCTGGTCTTATATTCCGCGGCATCTCGTTCCTTGACCTCGGAAAATACCTCGCGGGAGAATTCTTGGCGGGCTCGAAAGCGCAGGCGCCGACCCAGGCGTCGGCTATAGGCAAGTTCGACGCCAGTTTCATCCTTCAAGACGACTTCATCATCGAGAAAAAATGCCAGTCTATTTTGCGTGCTGAAAAAAGTCGTCTGCAATCCATTGCCCCGGAACTTGTAGTCCAGGGTCAAATCGTAGTCCGACCAATCGGGGGATCCGCTTCGAGAGTCGAAGTTCCTGCGAAAGCGGAACTCGCTTTTCAACCTGGATTTCTCACGCTCCAGGAGAACCGCTCCTATTTCGGCAGCGGCCGTGGTCACAACGGTGGTTCTATGACTCTCCTCGTCAGTCTCCTTAAACTCCTTGTCCTTGTAGCGAGAATAGAGTTCCGCATAAAAACTGAAGATGTCGGCTTTGGTCCTCCGATTGGCGTTTTCCGGTTCCCCTGCGTTCCTCCCTCCGTCTTGTATATCGAGGTCGCCCGTGTCAAACGGTTTTTCCTCAGTTTTCTCGTCGCGTACCCGTTCCTGGGCCTCTTGCACAGCCAGATCCGAGCCACTCACGGGCACAGAACAAACGACTGCGCCGATCGAAAACAAGACAAGCGTCTGCACCATACAGGCACCGACAAGCCTCAACACAATACAGTCTGATTTGTACTTCACGCCTACCATAGTTGAAGCATGGCGCGCAGATCAGAACCCCCCGTTGCAACGAAGTATAGCATGCGTTTGAGCGTGCGGCCGATCCATCAAATCATCAACCGCTTGGTTCATATTGCCCGAGGCGCCGATCTAAGCCGCATCCCTGTGCCGTATGCTCCAGCCAGGAGGCCATTTCTGAAACGGTCAGCCCGGGCCTCACGGAATCATTGGATGGAACTCTCCGGGCAGGTAGAATCGAAACAGTGGGGGGAATGCACACGGTAGACAATACGTTCTCATCGGACCAGGACGAGTTCGCGCCGCCCGAACCGCCAGAGTCGAGGAAACACATCCGGGGATCGAGCCTGCTCTTGTTCGGGCGGATGATTTCACTGGGAATCAACCTGGCCGTTCACGTCCTCACCGTCCGCTACCTGGCTAAGAGCGATTACGGCGCGTTTGCCTATACCCTGGCAGTGGTGTCCATGGGATCCAGTGTCATCGGATTTGGACAGGACAAAGCGTTGGCCCGATTCGTGCCCATTTTTGAGGAACATCGTGAGTTTGGAAAGATGTTCGGGACGATTCTCCTGGTGGTCGCCTCCTTGGTCGGCGCCGGCCTTGCACTGGTATTGCTGGTGTTTGGATTGCGAGGTGCCTGGGCCGGGTCTCAAGCTGGCCGCGGTACTATTTGTCGTCTTAACCGGGAGCAACGTTTACTTTCTCGCTACCGGATACCTGGTAGGGGGACTTCTGGGACTGACGGTATATGTGGCCATCCTCCTTCAGGCCCTGAAGGACAGGGGTTTGCTCTCACACTTCAAGTTTCGGACTCTGAAGATTCCGTTGCGGGAGATATCCATTTTCAGCATACCCCTCTTGACCTCCAACCTGGTGTTCCTGCTCAGGGGATCGCTGGTGGTGGTCATGCTGGAGTATTTCCGAAGCACTGCAGATGTGGCCGCCTTCCGCTCGGTATTACCTGTAGCCAGGTTGAACACGGTAGTGCTGGAAAGCTTCAGCCTTCTGTTCTTGCCTTTGGCGTCCCGCCTGTTTTCGCGCGGGGCCGACCGAGGCATCAACGACCTCTACTGGCAAAGTGCTGCCTGGATGGCGCTGCTCTCGCTTCCCATCTTTGCCCTAACGTTCGTATTGGCTGAACCGGTTACCGTTCTGTTTTTTGGCGAGCGCTACGCAGATTCGGCGACGATTCTGGCGATGTTGTCGCTAGGTTATTATTTTAACGGCGCGCTGGGACTGAACGGAACGTGTCAATAACTTTGAGACACTTTGGTGAATAAATTACTGTAGTTTCATCTCAAAAGTTCTCCTTTTCGGGAGGGTTGATCCAGACCGCCTCGGGAAGAGGAGGAGGAACGGGTTTGCCGTTGGGAAATCTCTCCGGGAAGAGTGCATGGGCGGCCTCCAATGTTTGGGATCGATCGCGACGGGTGGTGATGGCGGTGAGGTAGTGCACATCCTCGGGAGTGTGCAGGCCGATACCCGAATGGCGATGGTCGCGGTTATACCAATCGAAGAAATCCCGACAGAAGTCTCTGGCTTGCTGAATGGTGCCGAAACGAGCCGGGAATTCGGGACGGTACTTGAGGGTCTTGAATTGGGATTCCGAGTAGGGATTGTCGTCACAGACATGAGGCCGAGAGTGAGACTTGGTGACTCCCAGATCGGCCAGTAGCAAGGCCAGTGCTTTGGAACTCATCGACGAGCCACGATCGGCATGCAGGGTGAGACCACCCGCTACGATCTCCTGCTTGGAGTAGCTCTGGGCGATCAAGACCTTGGCCAGGCGTGAGCTTTCCTGGGTGGCCACCATCCAGCCCACCACATAGCGGCTGAAAATGTCCAGGATCACGTAGAGGTAGAAATAGCTCCATTTGACGGGACCCTTCAGCTTGGTGATGTCCCAGGACCAGCATTGGTTCGGGCCGGTGGCCAGAAGTTCCGGCTTGGAGTATTGGGGATGGCGGCGCTGGCGGCGGCGTTCTCTAACTTCCAGACGTTCGGCCAGAATGCGGTACATGGTTCGAATCGAGCACAAGTATCGCCCTTCGTCCAGCAGCTCCGCCCATACGGCGGCAGGAGCTTTATCGATAAACTGTCGGCTGTGCAGGACCTCCACAACGGCTTCCCTTTCGGGCGGGCTCAAGGCGCGTGGGGATGCGGCCCGAGGCCGAGGATCCAGCGCCGGCCGTTCGCGCCGAAGTTTCTCCCGATACAGACTCGATGGCGGCAGATCCAGGGCCTGACAACCGGCACGGACTCCGTGGGATTGTGAGAATCGCAAAGCTTCGTCCATCAGCTCTCGTCTCCGTTCTCTTCGCTGCTCGCCAGAGAGATTCCCAACAGTTGCGAGACTTTTTTTTGGAGATCCAGCATGGCTTCAAACTTCTCGAGCTTGCGTTTCAGCTTCCGATTCTCAGCCTCCACTTGCCTCAGTTGACGATCCAGAGGATTGACCGGCTTTGCCTTGCGTCCCCGCTTGCGAGGGGTCAAGGCCTGCAGCGTTCCCTGCTCGCGTTGGCGGCGCCAGGTCTGCAGATTCGACCAGTAAAGCCCTTCTCGGCGCAGCAAGGCTCCCACTCCGCCCGACTCTTCACATCCATCGGCCTGCTCCAGGATCCGGAGCTTATGGCGGGCTGAAAACCGGCGACGCGTGGCCTTGCTGGGAACTTCCGGATCGGGTCGCGAAAGAACCTTGTCGGGCTCCGTCCGTCCCGCAGCGATTTTGGAGACCTCTCCGCTTCGTTCCGAGGTCTCCAAAATCCTCAGTTTCTTGTCGCTTCTGTTTCCTATCATCCTGTAATCCAGCTTCTCGCCCTCTACTCTAATTTAGCAGGGAAGAAGTGTCTCACCATTATTGGCACAGAGGGGAACGCCGAAACTCTCAAGGTATACGGGAGAGTGCGAACGATTATCGGCCTGGATCTTCTAGCCATTATGGTCAGCCTTGGACTCAGTCTGCTTCTCATTCCGAGGTACGGTGCCCGGGGAGCCGCGTTGAGCGTATGCGGAACCTTGTTGTTCCACACCATCCTGAATCAGGTAGGGCTGGGACTTCATACTGGGGTAAACATGTTTCGAAGAACCTACTTGAAGGTGTACGGCGCAATCACATTCGGGATACTGGGACTTGTCCTTGTACGTTGGCTGGTGGCCCCGCCTCTCCTTGTTCTGGTAGCCGCAACGGCTCTGGTTTCGCTAGCGGTGATGGCCTCCAGTCTGCACCTGCTGAAGATGGAGAAAACCTTTCCCGAACTTCAACGGATCCCCGGACTGAGTCTCTTGCTGCGCCTCTTGGGGGCATCGTGAGCGATCCAAATATCACTCTTTTCAGGAATTACTTACAAGAACATGCCCAGAATTATTTCCCCGAACTCGGACCATCCTTGCGGGTTCAAGACTCAGGAAGGCAAGCCCGACCGGAGTCCACTTTGTATCGGTTCCTTGTATCGGATAACAGTTTTCGAACCTCGCTCGTCGTAAAGGTGACGACCGGTCCCAAGAAGAAGTCGTGGACACATCACGATCGGCCCGCCCTCGCCCCCAAGACCGATCCCTCGCGAGCATCTCAATTCGAGTACGAGGCCCTGCGAACCATGCACCGCTATTTTACCGAGCTGCAAGACTCGCGCTTCAGCGCCGTTCGCGTCTACGATCATTTGCCCGCGTCCAGTGCCGTGGTCATGGAGAGGTTAAAACAGCCTAATCTTCGCTTCCTGGTCTTCAAGGCCAGCCGGTTTTGCGGAGCTCGTTCAGCATCTGAACTTGCCCGATGTTTTGATCACGTGGGTGCGTGGCTGCGGGCTTTCCACAGCGTACCGATGAAGGGCCACGAAGAGGTGCGCCAGGGAGCACGTTCTGATCTTCTGAACATGATCCGGGGGTTCGCAAAGGTATTGCGCCGCCAGTATAACGATCAGGCGCTTTGGGATCGCGTGTTGTCCGTTGCCGAGCCATGTGCCAGGGAGGTCGTACCGGAAAGGCTACCCCTGGTGGTGGGCCACGGCGACTATGCCATGCGGAACATTCTGGTAGACCGGGACTACACCATCACCGTACTCGATACGCTGGCACGCTGGCGTACTTCGATGTACGAGGACATCGGTTTTTTCCTGGTGGGGCTTCACACGAATAAGTTTCAGGTGTTGAGCCAGGGCCTGGCGTATAACAAAGCATTGATGAATCATTACGCCGAACGATTTCTCGCCGGTTATTTTGGAGAGAGAACAGTGCCAGCAAAGGCGGTTCGTCTCTACGAAATACAAGCTCTGATGGATAAATGGTCAAGTAGACTGTCCTCTGGCCAATCCGGCGCTCCCCAGGCTGTTCTTAAGAACAAGTTGATGAACCGTTATTTCCGATCCTACCTGGAAGACTTGCTGACCCGGCTGGCTCGGGAATAGAGCCGATCCAAACCACGTGGCTCGGTTCATGCTTGCCCAGGGACCTCCTTAATCACGACTCTGCTGGACCTCTTGA
>CBDCBX010000002.1:0-42453 GCA_965214465.1 Acidobacteriota bacterium
CGAAGACAGCAGCGCCCATATTTGCCTTCTGGGGTGATGAAAGGGTGAGTCTGTCCGACGATTGATGAGTTCGGCGGCGTCTGGTCCCCTTAGCGAATTCTCCCTCGCGCCGACACTTCCCACTCCTCGACGACCTCGTCCCGCCGGATCCCCCATACGCGGTCGTGCATGTTGATAGCGGCACAAATGTGATTGGGAATGACTCGCAATTGCTGTTCTACCTGCAACTGAAGTCCCTCGGGTAGCTGAAGGTACCCGTGCTCCTCGTTCATGCGAGCGAATTCGATTCCAGGGAACTCCGTGACGATACCGTATCCCGCAGCATTTCCAGGGGCCAGGGCATCTCCTGAAAAAGTCTTGGAGCCTCCGTCAATGATGGCCTGGCCTGGGACGGCAGTACTGACCACGGTGGTCCACAGAAAAGCGGCACACTGATCCTGTGTGCAGGCACCCCACTCAATCGTGTTTCGGTCATTAAAGATGTAGGTGCCAGGCCGGATCTCAGTCAGGCTCTCCACCAGATGGGAGTGGTAGGCCGAAGGCGTGCTTCCTCCTGACACCACCTCCACCTGGAATCCTTCTGCTCGAAAGAGTTCCAACTGGCGAGCCAGGTCGTCGGCCAGCCGTTCCAGTCGTCGAGTGGTTTCCTCTCTGTGAGGATGAATGTGTCCCGGGTAGAGCATGATTCCTTTGAAACGGAGCCCGGGTTTCGCTTCGATGTCCCGGGCCAGCCGAATCGGTTCGTGGCCGGGAGGCAGCCCGCATCTTCGCATTCCGAAGTCAATCTCGACCAGAACCTCGATCGAGTGGCTCTGGGCGGCCCTGGCCACCCACTCCACGGCCTGGTTACTGTCGAGCGCAACAGCTACGTTCGCCTTTTCCAGTACTCTGCCGAGGCGGCAGGCTTTGTGCGGTCCGATAACGGGATAGGCAAGCAGGAGATCGTTCAGGCCGGCTTCGCTCATGACTTCCGCCTCTCCGATCTTGGCAACGGTGATCCCCCCTGATCCCAGGTCGATCTGGCGACGCGCCAGCAAAGGGCTCTTGTGAGTCTTGATGTGGGGGCGCAGTGTAAGCTGATGCTGATGGCAATAATCGGCCATTCGGCGCAGATTGTCTTCCATCACATCGAGGTCGACGACCAGAGCGGGGGTATCGAGTTCAGTCAGTTTCACGGTCTCTCCTTGCAGGGAGGCTTATTCTAGCAGTCCGTGGTGGAGCTTCCGGAAGAAACCAATCTCGAGCGTGCGCGGCGGGCTCGAGATTGGGAGCTTGCCGCATTGGCGAAGCGGAAAGCGGCTCTGCGAGCTCGTATGGAAGAGAGGAAGCTGGATCAGGAACAGCAGAGACAGAAAGCACAGAAACGACTGCTGGGGTTCGATCAGCAGGTTGTGCGCCGCGACCAGTGACCTGGCAACTGTAATACCCGCCCCGTTCAGAACGTATGTATATATTGTCTGTCCAGCGTGACGGGTACTGCCCACAGGTACACCAAGGGTGAAGCGCCTTGAAGTCAATCTTTCTGTGTCCAACCTTGTTTTGGAGTGAATCATCGGCCAGGTTCATGCTGACCTGGTTCAGCCTGATCTGCCTCCTGCTCCTCCCGGGTTGCAAGGTTGATTTCAATGCATTTGACGATTCCGTCACCCAGAGCGCCGACGGGACTCACTTCGTCTGGAGCAGTGGATTCTCCCGCCTTGAAGTCGAAGCCAGCGGAGTGGTCAGTTTCAGCGTTGACGATTCAGAGATCGTCGACCTGTCCGATCAGGGAGTGTTCATCCTCACTGAAGTGGAAGGCCCGCTTTCGAGGCGGATTCGGTTCCACAAGGATGCGGTGGGGAAGATTCACCGGGCTTATTCCGAGAACGGTAAGGACCTTCCTTTCAAAGAGGAGACCCGGCAGTGGCTCCATGACCTGCTCCCTCAGGTGATCCGCAAGACCGGCTTTGACGGAGCGCGGCGTGCCCAGACGATCCTCGCCCGGTCAGGACCCGAAGCCCTGCTGGAGGAAATCCGACTGCTCGAGAATGCTGCGATCAAGCGAATCTATCTCCAGGAGTTACTGCGGAGTCCGCTGGACAAGAGGCTCCGAGCCGAGGCGGCCGAAGAGGTCTCCAAAGTCAATTCCACCACCCCTTTCATTCAGAGCTATCAGGCTCTCGCCGGGATCGATCCCGACGACGAACGGTTCACTGAGGATCTCATCGACCTGGCTGGTAGAAGAACCCGCGCCAGCACCCGCCGCCAGGTTCTGGTAAGCCTGCCCGGCTTGAGACCGCTCACAGAACGCAACTGGGTCTCCCTGATCAAGAGTGCCGGTGGAATCTACTTCGGCTCCCAAAGAGCAGAGGCCCTGGTTGAGATCCTGGGACTCGTTGACCTCAAAGGAGAGACAGCTCGAGCCTTCATGACAGCCACCAGTTCGATCCGTTCGTCCACCCTGCGATCACGTGTTCTCCAGGAAGTCATCAAGAAGGGCAATCTGGATTCCGAAATGGCCCTGTTGATCACGGATGCAACCCGGTCCATCCGCCCGCGTTCGATCCGGGCTGAAGTTCTCTCCCGACTGGCGGTGGAACTCCCTGCGGATGAAAAGGCTCTGGATGAGTTCCTGCAGAGCGTGGCAGATCTGCCTGGGCCCGAGTTAAAGGAAACCGTTCTGCGGCGGTACCTGAAGCAGACTCGCTCACAGGAGCAGTTGGCTGGCGTTCTAGGGTTTGTTCAAGAAAAACTTGAGCAGGGCGAAGTACGAAGACAACTGGAAGAGGATCTGGGGCAGAAGATCGAGGGCGGCATCTGAATTGCCGGGATTTCGGAAACAGTCTGCACTGTTCCCAGAGTGGTGGGCAGTATTAAGCCAGGGCCAATCCGCAGTCCAGGCAGCGGGTGGCGGATTCCTCCAGAAGCAGCCCACATCCCGGGCATTCCACCAGACTCCGTGCCGACATGATGACCCTTCGAGCCCTCTCCAGGTCTTCCGAGCGAACCTGAACCCCAACGGTTCCCAGCTGAGTGATTCGGAATCCGTGTGTTTTGCGCAGCGCTTCGCCTTTGAAAATAGAGTCAATGCCTTCGCTCTCGAGCAGGCCCTTGAGCAGCTGAGCCTCCGTTTCGCCCTGACACTCCCACACATCCACCAGCTCGATGTCCGGGTCTGAGCGATTCAACCGGCGAGCCTCTTGCTCTGAAATCAGCGGGATCTGACAATCACGACAAGTGTCTACACCTGCGATATATTCGGCGCCGCACCCGGGACAGAAAGGCATGTTTCTGGTACTCCTTCTGAAGTGAGTACTAGGATTCCAGGATTGTGGAGGCTGGTCAAGAAAGCGAGACACCGGCTGCGGCAGGTCGGGAGTGGCTTGACTTGGGGAGACTCCGGGGCGGAAACTTCAGCCAAGAACAAGTATTTCCTTTGGGAGACGGGATCATGAAGAAGTTGAACAGGCGACGAGCCATTCTGGGCGGGGGAGCCGTCCTGGCTGGAGGCGCCGGGAGTCAGGCGCTGGTGAAGGGGTTGAGCAGTGGAGGCGAGCCTGTCGATGTGCCTCACAACCACCCGCATCTGCTTTCCGCCACGGGCGAAGTGGACCTCTCCGCTTTCAACCCTTCCGAATTCCTCCGTCATTTCGACTACGGCCGTGTCAGCGAGTTGCCCGATGGAAGGACACTGCGGGAGTGGGAGATCGTGGCCGTCGACAAAGAGATCGAGGTGGCGCCCGGAGTCTATTTCCCGGCCTGGACCTACAACGGACAAGTGCCGGGTCCGACTCTTCGCTGCACAGAGGGAGACAGGCTGCGGGTTCTTTTCAAGAACGGGGGCAGTCACCCGCACACGATCCATTTTCACGGCTTCCATGAGGCCAGGATGGACGGCGTTTTCGAGCTGGTTTATCCGGGAGAAGAATTCCTGTATGAATTTGACGCTTCACCCATGGGGCTGCATGTGTACCACTGCCATACGGTTCCCCTGAAGCGTCACATTCACAAGGGACTGTATGGAATGTTCATCATTGATCCCAAAGAACCTCGGTCCGAAGCCCGTGAAATGGTCATGGTGATGAACGGCTTTGACACCAACTTCGACAGCGAGAATGAAATCTATGCTGTGAACACGGTAGCCTTTCATCATCAGCAGTATCCTATCGAGGCGAAGGTTGGCGAGTTGGTGAGAATCTACCTGGCCAACTTTCTGGAATTTGATCTGGTGAACTCGCTGCATGTTCACGGTCATTTCTTCCATGTGTACCGAACCGGAACAAAGCTTGTCGCAGACGACTTCACCGATACCATCATGATGTGCCAGGGTGAGCGCCACATTCTCGAACTTCGCTTCCGCCACTCTGGTAAGTTCATGTTCCACGCCCACCAGAGCGAGTTCGCCGAGCTGGGCTGGATGGGTTTTTTTGAGGTTAAGGCCTGAAATGAAACGCTGGTTCTGGGGACTTCTTCCGCTCGTTCTACTGGGATTTCTGCTGGTGGGCCAGGTCCTGTACGGTCCCCTGGGAGTTTTTCGAGCCTCCTTCCCTCCGGTGGAGGAACTGACGATCGACCGTGCGGTTCTACCCCAACCTCACCGTATCGTTCTCGAAGTGACGAATGGTGGACCGAGCTCAGTGACGGTTGCCCAGGTTATGGTCGATGAAGCCATCTGGCAGTTTTCCATGGAGCCGGCCGAGAAGACGATCCCGCGGCTGGGTCGACGCAAGATCACGATTCCCTATCCCTGGGTGGAGGGGGAAGCGCACGAAGTCACGCTTCTCACCTCGACCGGACTGACCTTCAGTCACGAAATCGCCGTGGCAACGACCTCTCCGCACATCGATTTCACCTACCTGTCGACGTTTGCCTTGCTGGGTGTCTATGCGGGACTGATTCCGGTCTTACTGGGCTTGCTTTTCTATCCCTTCTTGCGGGATTTACACCGGGGCTGGCTGAATTTCTTTCTGAGTATGACCTTGGGTCTGCTGGCGTTTCTGGCGGTGGACACGCTGGAGGAGGCCCTGGAGAACGCCGGCAAGGTCGCCACTGCCTATCAAGGAGTGGCTTTGATTGTATGCGGCGTCGCTCTGGCGATTCTGTCCATCAGCTACCTCTCTCAGCGCCGCCCGGCTCGTGCGGACAAGGCAACGCCCGTGGGCCGATACTGGACGGCTCTGCTGATCTCTGTTGGAATCGGTTTGCACAACCTGGGTGAGGGACTTGCCATCGGCTCGGCCTATGCCATCGGAGAGATCGCCCTGGGAGCCTTTCTGGTCATAGGCTTCACTTTGCACAACATCACGGAGGGCCTCGGGATCGTTGCCCCTATTGCGCACGACCGGCCGCGCGTGCGCCGCCTTGTGCTGCTGGGGAGTATTGCGGGTCTCCCCACCGTGGTGGGCGCCTGGATTGGTGGACTCACCTATAATCCTGTCTGGACGACCTTCTTCTTTGCGGTTGGGGCGGGTGCGATTTTCCAGGTGATCTACGAGGTCGGCAGGCTGATTCTGGATCGTGAGGGCGGCAGAAGCTGGGCCAGCGCCTACAACGTAGTCGGGTTCCTGATGGGGCTGGCCATTATGTACGCAACCGGACTACTGGTGGTGGCTTAGGCGTTCCGGAGTTGCAAAATCAGGAACGGCTGAGAGTAGGAGCCGCCTCCGCGCGGCGATCGAATCGACCACGGGGAGTCCTCCTACGTTGAATCTGAAATCACGGCAGTACCCGAGTCAGCCAGCGGACAGCGTTGAGACAGAATTGAGGATTTTCGCCGGCCTTCGGGTGGTTCATTCCCATCGGGTTTTGCTTCTCTCCCCTCAGTTGGGCCGTACACATGCCCGCTTCACCCAGAACGACGATTCGACCCGAGTCCCACTCCCGGGAGGCTCCCTGTGACCACCCGGACGCGGAAAAGCGGGGCCATTCCAGGAAGGGGATGTCGGGGAGGTTGTGTCTGAAATCGAAGTAGGCCACGGACCCTTCCCCAAAGATCAGAAGAGGCTGGAAATGCTGAGACAACTGAAACGCCTGTCCCGCAAAGGTAGCTATCGCTTCGACTCTCTCTTCCGAATTCCGCCCGTTGCTGATGGGATGATCCGCCAGTGTTCCTTGGGCTCGATCAAACAGATCCGGGAATTCACCCGGCCCCCGGGCATAACCGTCGAACATGGCCACCCCGAGGAGCGCACCAAGGTCGCCGGCTGCCGCGCGGGCCGGTGCATGATCGGCAAACAGGAGCAGCGCCCCTCCCTTTCGGATCCACGAGACGAGCGAGTCCAGTTCACCACGAGAAAAGGAGGACGGATGTGGGAACGCCCGGATCTCGGGGCTGAATTCCTGGCCCAGGGCATTCGCGATCACGAGCAGGGTACAGCGGGTTAAAGTATCCGCGGAGAAGCTGCTGGAGAAAGCTTCCACCCGGTAGCCGTCTTTCCTGAGAAGATCCGCAAACGGCCTGTAGCGGCCCGTCGCTGTGTGGACATTATTGTGACCTTCGTCGATACAGACAAGCGGGCCCTGGCCCGGGCCAAACGCCGGATCACTCACCTCGAAGCTGAAATCAGGATCCCGTTCCTGCTGGATGACCGCACTCGTATTGGCCCAGGATAGAACTCCGAGGAGGAAGCCAGGCAAAAGAAAGAAGCGCGTCAGATGCAGTCGATTCATAGGATTCCTCCCGAGCTGTAACCTGATATCATAAACGCTCTCTTGGTCGGGACGTAGCGCAGTCTGGTAGCGCACCTGAATGGGGTTCAGGGGGTCGCGAGTTCGAATCTCGCCGTCCCGACCAGTCTTTTCAACAACATAGCGTGATCGCCTCACTTCCATTTAATCTCCTGTGTCAGTTTGTGTCTCGGTTCGGTAGGCGGAATCGAGGATTTCAATGGCCTGCTGGTTTTGATCCGGGGCCAGGTGGGAGTACTTCATGATCATGGTCAGATCCGCATGACCCAGGAGTTCCTGCACGGTCCGGATGTCCACTCTAGCCCTGACCAGGTGAGAAGCAAAGGTGTGCCTCAGATCATGGAATCGTAAGTCTTTGATCTTGGCCTTCTTCAAAGCTTTGCGGAACTGACGCCTGAAGTCAGTCCAGGGGTTTCCAGTCACAGGGGAAGGGAAGACCAGACCCTTCTTTGATCGGGATGGCAGGCCCCGCAGGGTAGCGTGCAGAGTCTCATCGATGGGGATAGTCCGCTGCTTTCCACTCTTGGATTCCCGTACCCGGAGGATACGATTCCTGAGGTCAACGTCCCGCCATTCGATCTTCATGATCTCACCGCGGCGCATGCCGGTGTGAAGGGCCATGATCAGAATAGGTCGAAAGAGGTCTGAGGCAGCCGCCAGCAGACGTCTGATCTCATCCCTGCTCAGAAACCTCGTGCGCCGATTGTTCTCTCTGAACTTCTTGACTTCCGAAATCGGGTTTTTCTCAAGATCCCCGGACCTGACAGCCCGATTAAGCATTGTCGAGATCAAGGCTTCTAGGCGAGGCGGAGTTTCAGAGCATCTTTGCATATACTTACCCCCTAAGCATAGAATGGTCTGGTGCGACTACCCGATGAAGTGAGGGAGCGCTTCCGTCGTTACGGCCGGCTCGGTGGTCAGGTTCGCGCTTCCCGCATGAAACCAGAGGCGAGAAGCGCCGTGGCACGACGTGCGGCCACTGCGCGCTGGATTCGAAGACGCTTCGGAAGCCCCGACTTCGCGTCGTTGGGTGTTCCCGGAGGTGATCTTGTCGACGCGGGACTGGCTGACCTCGCAGAAGGCAAGACGACCCGTGAAAGTCTGGCGGTCTCTCTTGCCGCACCAAGATTACGGCGCGAGGGGGTGCCAATAACTGTCTTCGAATCGAACCCGGAGCACCGGCTCTATGACCTCCTGGCTCAGACAGAGGGAGATCTGGCGCACTCACGCTACGGGGCCTATCTGCGCAGACTGGTCTCCTTTGCCGATAGTTGCCGGCTGGCCCGTATCGATCGAGGCCGTGGTGCGACGTAGCCTCACAATCGAACGTCTGGATGATCTGATGCACGAGATCGCAGGGTCTTACCGAGCACGCAGGGCCGCCCGAGTCTTCATAGTCGGTGGGGGAACCGCCGTTCACTCCGGCTGGAGGAACTCGACAATCGACGCCGACCTTTATTCTGATGATGCGGGCGTCTTCGACGATATCCAAAGCATGAAGGAGCGTCTGCAATTGAATATCGAGTTCGCTCGGCCTGAGAATTTCGTGCCGGCCCTCAGAGGAAGCGAGGCTCGTCATCGTTTCATCAAGACCATCGGGAAGGTCAGCTTCCTCCATTACGACCCTTACGCACAAATGCTGTCCAAGATCGTCCGCGGTTTCCGGCAGGATCTGCTGGACGCCCAGAATTTCCTTTCGAGCGGGATGGTGGATCCTGTTCACTTTCGCTCCCTGGTGTACTCAATTCCGGAAACGGAGTTCCAGAAATACCCGGCATTGAGCAGAGATGCCGTGCTCGAAGCGGTCGACGACTTCCTTGAGCAGCCTGCTCTCGAGGACTGACCACGGGCCCGCTGGCCCAGCGCTCAGCGATCTCTCCTTTGAGGATGAGCCTCGAGGCTCCCGTATCCACGTCGACGGGGATATTCTGGCCCCATCGGCTGCTATGATGACCGGCACTTCCAAATCAGAACTCGTTAAAAGGACGTCAAGTCGGGATGCAACATGATCGGTGGCAGCAAATCGGGCGGATCTGTCAGGAAGCCCTGGAGCTTGATCAGAGCCAGAGGGCGGCTTTTCTGGAGGAAGCCTCTGGGGGGATCAGACCCCGTATGGTGCCAAGACTCCGCTGACCGCTATCTCACGGCGGCCAGATCCTATGGCTCGCTTTTCTGATGGACATTCCGTCTGACCGGTCTGGACGACTGGAATACGATAGTCTTCGTGAACATGCCTCTGAAGTTTCTGCTGCTGATCAGTGCGGGTTGGGTGAATCGTGCACAGCAGAATACTGATCGCCAAGAAGTACGACGGCAGCGCCTTTCCTTCTCGCGCTTGCGAACGACGTGCCGATGACGACACAGGAACGTGAGTTCAAAGCACCGAGCTGGTACACTCCCAGCCCGTCTGGGCGGATTTGATCCCTATCGAAAGGCGAAAAACATGAAGATGATATCCATGATGTGGCTCGTTCTCACAGCAACCAATTCTGTAATTGCCCAGGAGTGGACACTCCAACAAGAACAGAGACTGGAAAGAAAACCGGAATATTCACCCTACCTCGAGAACCATTTCCCACAACGGGTTTATTTTGGGGATACACACCACCACTCGTCTTATTCCTTCGATTCCGGCATGTTCGGAAACACGCTGGGGCCGGAGGAGTCGTTCCGTTTCGCCCGCGGTGAAGAAGTCGTTGCCAGCAATGGAATGAGAGCCAGACTAATTCGACCGCTGGATTTTCTGGTGATCTCCGATCATGCTGCATACCTTGGATTTACTGATTTGATGGCCACTGCCGATCCCCGTCTGATGGCCACCAAAGGCGGAAGAGAGATGGTCGAAGGTTACCAGGCTGGCGGCGAAGAGGCCTGGTTGTTGGTGGTAAGCATGATGAAGGATTTCGACATTGGCAAACCCCGTCTCGAAGACCGCAACCTCAATCGGAGCGTTTGGGAAAGTGTGGTGGACATTGCCTCCAAATACAACGCGCCAGGCCTGTTTACGGCTTTCAATGGCTATGAGTGGACATCTGCTCCTATCGGAAACAACTTGCACCGCAACGTGATCTTTCGTGATGGCCCGGAGCGCGTAAAGCAAATCCTACCGTTCTCGGCTTTTGATAGCGACGAGCCTGAACGCCTGTGGGAGTTTTTAGCCGGCTACGAGGAAAAGACTGGTGGGCAGGTACTGGCGATTCCCCACAACCCGAACATTAGCAACGGTCTGACGTTTGCAGAGACGATGACCAATGGGAACCCTCTTACCCTGGAGTATGCCGAAAAGCGTGCCTTATGGGAGCCTTTGCTGGAAGTCACCCAGGCCAAGGGCGATAGCGAGGCCCATCCTTTCTTATCTACCGAGGACGAGTTCGCAGATTTTGAGACCTGGGATTTCGGAAATGCCGGATCGCCAATGACGCCGAAGCAGAACAAAATGCTGCAGTTTGAATACGCTCGCTCAGCTCTGCAGTGGGGGCTGAAACATCAGAAAAACCTGGGCGTGAATCCCTTCAAGTTCGGCATGGTCGGCGGCACCGACAACCACGTTAGCCTGTCAACAACCAGAGAAGAAAACTATTTTGGAAAACTGCCAAGCCTGCTGCCGGGTCCAGAACGCACGCAGGAAGCCATGGTGCTGAGAGCGGATGGAACACCGGCAGTTGTTTCATGGGAGACCAGCGCTTCCGGTCTTACCGGCGTTTGGGCCCACGAAAATACCCGCGAGTCCCTGTTTGACGCCTTGGCCCGCAAAGAAGTTTACGCTACTACCGGCAGCCGCATCACTGCACGCGTCTTTGCCGGGTGGGATTTCGAGGCAGGTGAAGTAGAACGCCCGAATTTTGCTGAGCAGGGCTACAAACGCGGGGTACCCATGGGTGGCGACCTTACTGAGGCTCCGGCCGATAGAGCGCCGACCTTTATGGTCCGTGCTGTGCGCGATCCCGATGGCGCCAACCTCGACCGCGCCCAGATCATCAAGGGCTGGGTCGACGCGGAAGGCCAGATGCACGACAGAGTTTATGATATTGCGGTTTCTGACGGACGGACCATTGGGCCCGATGGCCGTTGTCGGACTCCAGTCGGGAGTACAGTGGATGTCGCCAACGCGGAGTTTACGAATTCCATCGGCGATGCTTTGCTGATGGCCCACTGGAGAGATCCGGAATTCGATGCCGATCAGCTCGCCTTTTACTACGTTCGGGTGATCGAAATCCCAACCCCCCGCTGGACCGCTTACGATGCTAAACGGTTCGGCATCAAGATGCCGGAAGAGGTTAGCCCGGATTATGCAAGAACCGTAGTCCGGAGTTGAAAAACGACTCGAGAAGTGGCTCAACTCGAAAGCGGACAGGTGTGACAGGCGGATTTGCGAAGAATATCGGTTGGCGACGGCGTTTGAAGTGGTTGGGAGTGAATTTCAGACAGATCTGGGCCTGGGTGAGTATCGGAAGCGGTTTTTCGGGGAGCTGGGAGAGGCTAGCTGGAGTTGAGACGACTCAAGACGAGGTGGAAGAGGGGTTGTTCGGGAAAGGCTGAGGAAAGATGGACCCAGATGCGTCGAGTGGTTTGTTGAAGGATCCGGGCCCCGATCTTGAGGACACGACGACGTAAGGTTTCGATTTCGAGCTTGTGCCAGGGGGTCCCGTGCAGATAGTCGCGAGGCGCACGAACATCTGGTAAGCCAGGGCATGCAGAAGGAGTCGAAACTGATTGGCCAGGAATCGACTTTCTCCAGCTTGGAGAACTCGGTCCATGCTCAGGAAGGATTCTTGAAGGCGTTTGATGCCAGTTTTCGGTCTGTCCTCGGCCGTTATGTGCGCTCCCTGACCACAAAGAAAAGACGTCCCGGTAAGATCATCCTGGATCTGGACAGTACCGACGATTGATCCACGGCCAGCAGGAGTTCGACTTCTACCACGGGTATTGACCGATGCCACATTCTGCATCCTTTGCTGATCGATGCCGACACGGGAGACCTGGTGTGTGCTCGATAAAGAGACTCTGTCAACAACTGACGCTGTTTTTCCTCTCAGCATCGGAACCTTTCCCGAAGTCGAATCCAGCAGGGGCTATCCGACCAGGAGCTGCAGGGACGGGTTTCGAGATTGAGATTCGGGCCAATGACATACTGGAGTTGCCATTCTCTTCAGCCTCTACAGAGTTCTGTAGAGCCGCTGGAGTGGCAAAGCCAGTATGTCATTGGGAATCTCAATCTCGACATCCGTCGCCTGCAGCTCCTTGTCGGATAGCCTCCACGACTCGCTTCGAATCGGGCACGATGTGAGAGTCAGCTCCCTTGTTGCCAGGTCTCAACACGGCACACAGCGTCAGTTTGACGAGTTTCTTTATCGAGCCAACAGCTGGGATCGATCTCGTCGCGTCATCGTCAAAGTGGAGGTCGATCAGCGCGGGATCAATCGTCGCTTTGTGGTCACCAACCGGGACGATCTCTGCTCCCAATCACTTTATGACCACTACACAAACCGAGGACAGACCGAAAACTTCATCAAGGCCTTCAAGAATCATCTGAGCATGGACCGACTCAGCTGTCATCGATTCCTGGCCAATCAGTTTCGACTCCTTCTGCATGCCCTGGCTTACCAGATGTTCGTGCGCCTGCGCGACTATCTGCACGGGACCCCCTGGCACAAGCTCGAAATCGAAACCTTACGTCGTCGTGTCCTCAAGATCGGGGCCCGGATCCGACAAACCACTCGACGCATCTGGGTCCATCTTTCCTCAGCCTTTCCCGAACAACCCCTCTTCCACCTCGTCTTGAGTCGTCTCAACTCCAGCTAGCCTCTCCCAGCTCCCCGAAAAACCGCTTCCGATACTCACCCAGGCCCAGATCTGTCTGAAATTCACTCCCCAACCACTTCAAACGCCTCGCCAACCGATATTCTTCGCAAATCCGCCTGTCACACCTGTCCGCTTTCGAGTTGAGCCACTTCTCGAGTCGTTTTTCAACTCCGGACTACGGTTCTTGCATAATCCGGGTTAGGATGACCGTCCAGGACCGTGCATACACGTCGCCGATCTGGTATACCCCGGGGAATTGAAGATGCTCTCCGGGTGAGTATCCACGTCGAGACCGATTACGGCCCGGCGCTCCGGGCGTACGACCCGCTTGGTCAATTTCAGCCTGGGCGCACCATGTGGCGGATCGGCTTGCAAACCGATTGACCTGAGGAGTCGTCATGATGCTCGATCCCGTTCTCAAACAATCTGGAAGAGCCATGCAAATCGTCGGTTGGGCGGTGATCATCGGTCTGCCGGTGATGATGCTGCTGTACCCACCCGGGTTCATGTGGGGGAGTCACCCCGCGAGTTTTCCTGCCGTGGGTCCGGCTCATCCTGAATCCCCCCTCGATGGACTGCATCCGTACCTTTTCATGCTTTTTACTCTCTATGTCGCCTGGGCGATACTGCTAATTCGAGGCGCTAAGGATCCGCTGGCTGCGGCCTCGCTTTTTGATTGGGGCATCCTATCGAATAACCGCCTACGACCCAAAGCAGACATTCACTCGGTGGTATAGTGCGTTTTTGGAGTTGAGACTCACTGAACGAGTACACCAATGAAAGAACAGGTCAATATTTCCAGGATTCACCTGTTAACAGGTCTGTTTGTCGCAATGTTAACTCTGGGATGCGATGAATCGCAAAATTCGGTAACGGTAATTGAAGTCAACGCCGCAAAGGAATTTGTTGCAGAGCATGAAGATGCGGTTATCTTAGACGTTCGAAAACCTATCGAATTTGAGGAATCCCATATTACCGGTGCGGTGAATGTACCGGTGCAGGACGAGTCGTTCGAGGACATGCTGGCGAAACTCGACCCGAACAAAAAGTACATCGTGCACTGCACCAAAAACCATTTTATTGGTCGAACCAATAGTGCATTGAAGTCAATGCAGAATCTGGGTTTCAAGCATTTATACAGTCTGAAAGGTGGCTATGTTGCATGGAAGGACGCAGAACTGCCCTTGACTGAATCATCAAACTAGCTTCGCTTAGCCGCGCCCAAGTGTCCGCGCTGTTTGTGCGTTGCCCCTGGCGGCACTCCAGGTGGTTCTTCCTCGGAATAGAAGAGTCCTTCGTCCAGTTCCGCCTGTGTTCTGCCCTACTCAGTTGTAAGTCTGGCCTCTATCGATTTCAGATCCTTGAGTAGCGGTTGAGCCCAGATGTCTTCACCTTCCTCTTGTTCGCATCGCTGAACGAGATGACTGCACAGGCTCAGAAGGGTTGCAATCTGGCCCTGTGTGAAGGCAACGACCCCTCGCACTCGAATGATCTCGCTTACGGTGGAGATAACAAACCCTGCAAGTTGAAGGTCTTCTGAGTCATCCGTTTCGTTTCGGAGAACCTGAATCAAATAAGGAGCCAGGTAGTACTGATATCCAGCGGGCTCCATCACGAAGATGTCTTCGATATCACTTTGAGTTCCAAAACGATTCTCTGACAAAGCTCTTGCAACATCCTCGGTGGTTTTTCCAAGAAAAACTTCGATTGCATGATTCTTGTCCAGCTCGTCGAATCCATCAAAATGAACCAGATCTTCTCTTGATGGCGGCGGACCAAGACCGAAGTTGTTCTTGACCGTTTCGGTCAAACTATTCATAAGGGCTGTATTACTAAGAGCCTACCGGGCCTGCTCGGCCCAACTGGCCAGCCTGCCGGGACTCTTCACCGGCGTTGAGCTGGGCAACCTGGGGCGAATGAGCCAAGAAACGTGACGCTCAGGGCGATTCACTTCTCCTCTTCGTGACCCGGACGAATCGTGCCGTCGAGCTTGGCCCGTCTGAGGTTCGCCTTGCCCAGGTTCGCCCGGCTGAGGTTGGCCTGGGTGAGGTTTGCCAATCTGAGGTCCGCCCGGGAGAGGTTCGCCTCGCTGAGGTCTGCCTCGCTGAGGTCCGCCTCGCCGAGGTCCGCCTCGCTGAGATCCGCATCTCTGAGGTCTGCGTCGCGGAGGTCTGTCCATCTGAGGTCCGCCCGGGAGAGGTTCGCCTCTTCGAGATCCGCATCTCTGAGGTCCGCGTAGATTAGGTCTGCCCCTCTGAGTCTCGCCCCCCGGAGATTCGCCCGCCGGAGGTCCGCTCCTCCGAGGTCGGCCCCGCTGAGGTTCGCCTCACTGAGGTTCGCCTGCCTGAGGTGCGCCTGAGTGAGGTCCGCCCCTATGAGGTCTGCTCCACTGAGGTCGGCCCGGTTGAGGTCTGCCCAGCTGAGGTCCGGTGAGACCTTGAGAATATCACTGCGCCAGGCATTCCAGACCTCGACACCCTGCTGCAGAATCTTCAGATGTTCAGGATTTGCCATGCTTGTCTCTTATTTCCTCTGCCTGAGAGTCTACTGTACTTTAGCCTGGAGCACATTTCTCTTCCTGCGGAGAACCCATTACACTGCCATCGCGTGAGTGGGAGGAGAGAGGGTACGCCCTGCTGAGGGTCTGCAAGCCAGGTATGGACACAAACAAACGAACTGGATGGGGTGGTCCTCCGATAGGCGCTCCTGATCTGGCTGACTTCGAATCAGCGGCGGAGGGGATGAGCCAGGTAGTCGTACGCACTCCCCTGGTTCCCCTGCACAGCTATGCTGCTGACACACAGATCTGGCTCAAGCCCGAGATTCTGCAGCCCATCGGCTCGTTCAAGCTAAGGGGGGTATACAACTGGGCGGCCAATCTATCACCAGAACTGCGTGAACGCGGATTGTCGACCACCAGTTCAGGAAACACGGCGCAAGCCCTGGGCTATGTGGCCCGCCTGTTCGGAGTATCAGCCCGGACGCTCGTGCCCGACTGGCTTCCCGAGAACAAGACACAAGCCATCGTCAACTATGGTGTCACTCCGGTCAGAGTGACTCTGGACGATCTTCTGGACTACATGCTGGAGGAGCGGTGGAAGCAAGAGCCCTACACGTATCTGAACCCATGGGGTGACTCCAGGATGATTGCCGGCCATGGAACGATTGGTCTGGAGATTCTGGAAGATGACCCGGATATTGAAACGGTCTATGTCCCAGTGGGTGGAGGGGCGCTGGTGTGCGGTATCGGCGCCGCCCTGAAAGCTCTCAAGCCGGGTATTCGTGTGATCGGAGTCCAAGGGGAAGCCAACCCATCTCTGGCCGCAGCATTCAAGGCCGGTGGACCCCTCTGGATTGAGCACCAGCCTACCGTGTGCGAAGGCGCTTCCATTCCGGTGGTGGTAGCCGAAATGTACCCCTTACTTCGCCAACTGGTGAACGAGGTGGCTCTCGTATCTGAAGAGGAGGTCAAGTCTGCCATGCGGCGCCTCGCCCTTCGAAACAAGCTGGTCGCCGAAGGAGCCGGGGCAGAATCGCTGGCCGCGGCACTGGCCTCGCCGTTGGAAGAGCGTGGCAAGACGGTGTGCGTTATCAGTGGCGGCAGCATCTCGGCTGAACTGCTCATGACGGTTCTGGCCAAAGACCCGGATTGCGCACCGGAATGACAAAGGAACTGGGCAACGGCCGGGGCTGCTTTTACCTGGAGTTCTTGCCTTCCTTGGATGCCCTGTACCCCTTGCGCGTTCGGGTGCGGGCGCCGGAGACATCGACCTTGACTGCAATCTTGCGGAATTTTCCGTTCTGCTTGGAATTGCTGGAAACGTAGCTGATGCTGTAGAGGCTGCGCATTTCCTCCGCGATCTGGGCGAAGATGGAGCTCAAGTTGAGCAGGTCCTGGCTGGCCTGGTAGAGGTCCCCACCCGTGGCCGAAGCTAACTGTTTGAGATAGGAGCGACCCCTTCCATACTCGGCTTCGATCTGGCTGCGACTTGGGCCCCGGCCTCCTGTGGGTACGGGGCCGGGAAGGGGGCTCGGGATTCCCAGGGGATTGGGGTTTCTTCCCGGGACGGTTCCCGGTGTAGCAATTGGGCCCTGTTGGGGCCTCATCATCTGATTTCGGGTGTCGAACTGGATGGAGTAGATGGTGGTTTCAGCCTCCTTCGCCACTTGAATCGTCTCCCCCCGCGAGGAATCCGAACTGGTCGTGTCAATACCGTCCGAAAACACGACCATGACTTTGCGGTAGGTTCGGGGCCGGACCTGATCCATTCCCAGAAAGACCGCATCGAACAGCTTGGTGCTCTGTCCGGTTCGGGTCATCTTGATGGCCCGGGCGGCCGCGTCTTTGTTGCTTGTGAAGTCAACATCCAGATACACCTCGTCGTCGAATGAGATGACCATGACTTCGTCTTGCGGGTGAATCTGCTCTACGAATTCGATAGCGGAGTCCTGGATGGGACCCAGCTTGCCGTAGGTGCTATAGCTGGTGTCGATCAGGAGCACGACGCTGAAAGGTGCGTCTACCGGAAAGAACGTCCCGATCTGCTGCTCCACTTTATCCTCGAAGATTCGAAAGTTTTCGCGTTTGAGACCCGTGATCGGCCGCCCATTGCGATTGGTCACCAGGACATTGACCAGGACAGCTTCAACTTCAGCGCGGATGACCTGCTCCTGCTCCTCCTGGGCGCCGCGGGACTGGCCGTTCACCAGAACCAGGCCCAGTGCCACCGCCAGTAGCTTGATCTTCTTGAAAACGAGCATTTTGTTGGGGTCTCAGGTTTTTGTCTAAGAGAAGTATAACCTTGCCCTGCTCAGTTTGATGAAGCGGGAGGGTATTCCGTTCACCGGGAAAAGGTGACAAAGTAGACTGTTCCTTTAATGATCGCAGAATGAGCAGATAGGGTTGAAGGAGACCAGCAAATGGACTTGATCCCAAAGCGGATGTTTTTCACAAGAGGGGTTGGCTGCAATCGCAATCGGCTGCAGAGCTTTGAAATTGCGCTCAGAAAGGCCGGGATCGAGAAGTACAATCTCGTTCAGGTATCCAGTATTTTTCCACCCGCTTGCACGATGGTCCCGAGAGAAAGTGGGCTGCAGGCTCTCAGCCCGGGGCAGATCTGTTTCGTTGTTCTGGCACGTGAGAGTACCAATCAGCCGAACCAGCTCATGTCTGCCGCTATCGGGTTGGCGAGACCCAGAGACAGGAACCAGTACGGTTACATCAGCGAGCACCATTGCTTGGGAGAGACGATGAGGGCAGCGGCCGATGCAGTGGAGGATCTGGCCGCCACGATGCTGGCATCGACACAGGGAATCGAGCTGGATCCGGATACGGCCTGGGATGAGCGAAAGCAGGCCTATGAGTCGGGAAAGGGACTGTTCTCGATTCAGAGTATCGCCCAGTCGGCCCGCGGCCACGAGGATGGTTGTTGGACAACAGTGATTGCCGCTGCCGTGCTGCTGCTCGGCTGAGATCGGCCTGCGCAAAAAAAAAGGGACAGTCTACTCTGTCCCCTTTTTCGAGAGAACTGGTGTCGGGCAGGAAAGTGAAGTAACATCCGCTGCACCGTCAACATATAGGAAGACTGTCTGGAGTTTGTCGTCCATGAATCTCGCTGCTTCCTCGGGTCACAGGACCAGATCCACGCTGCTGGCCTCGCCATCGCCGGCCTTCTCTGTGGGTGTGTTCAGATTTCCCGGGAGGAACCCCGAGCCGAGCCCCTCCTGCAGCTTTCTGAGTGGGTCAAGGGGATCGCTTTCACTTCCCCGGCCCGGGAGGACATGACCGTTTATGTCTGGTTCTATGAATGGAACCTGTTCGACGCCTTTCGCCCGGGCGAAAACACCCGCGGCACCTGGAAGAACGAAGTCCGGCTCAGCCAGGATTCGAAGACCGGCACGTTGGTCTCCGATTCGCCCGGTCTGGAGCTGCAGGTGAGAGCGGGGGTGGAGAGTGCCGACCTGACTCTGAGGGCGACCAACGAGTCAGACCACGACTGGCCTGCACTGGCCTCCATGATTCCCTGTTTCAATCCTGGTCCGGAAGAGGTCCGGAACAAACAGTTTGTCAATCACAAGACATTTTTTCTTGGCCAGGATGGCCTGCAGCCTCTGATTGCCCGGCAGCTTCACTACAGCCACGAGTTGCGACCAACGGTGGACGAGGCGGCCCATCAGTGGGAGGAGAGCCTGGATCCGAATTCGCAACCTGAAGATCGCTTTCCCTGGTCCTTCAGATGGCCAGACTCGGATCCCGATTCGCGGGCCGGGCTCATCGTTCGGGAGTCAAACGACGGGAAGTGGGTCACGGGCATCGCCTGGGAGCGCTTTCTCTCGACTCAGGCCCACAACCCCTGGGAATGCATGCATCTAAGCGTTCATCTCGGCCCTTTGAAGCAGGGAGAGTCCCGGCAGATTCGGGGCAAGATCTATCTTTTTCAAGGGACGAAAGAAGAGTTGCTGGAGCGCTACTTGAGGGATTTTCAGGAGTGATGTCACTTCCCGTTTGCGAGAGCGGCCGGAAAGAATTGCAGGAGAAGAAAACATGGGCGACAGATTCACGCTGATTCGATGTTTGCGAGGTTCGGCCGTGGCGTTGGTGCTCACAGCCGTTCTTTGCTCCGGCTGTGCTGGTCCGGTCAAGGATGAGCCGCTGGTGAGCCTTTCCGAGTGGGAAAGAGGTATTTCAGTCACTTCCCCTCACCAGGAGGACATGACCGTCTTTGTCTGGTTTTACGAGTGGAACATGTTCGAGGCACTGAAGAAAGGCCAGCACACAGGGGGCACCCACAAAAACGAGATCAACGTCAACGAGGACCACAAGAGCGGTTCTGTCATTTCCTCTCCGCTGGGATTGAATCTCCAGATGCAGGCGGGCGTGGACAGTGCGGACATGACGCTGACCGTGACCAACAAGTCGGATCACGACTGGCCGGAACTGGCATCCATCATTCCCTGCTTCAATCCGGGACCGGTAGGGGACCAGAATGCGCAGTTTCTGAACACGAAGACTTTCTTTCTGGGCCCGGAAAGACTCTCTTCCCAGGTGGCCCGCGAGATCCACTTCAACCACGCGCTACGCGGGGCGGTGGATCAGGAGGAGGGAGCCTGGGAGGCAAGCTCTGGTTACCGGTGGGCCAAAGAAGGAGACAAGTACCTCTGGTCTCACAAGTGGCCCAGGTCGGAGATCGATGCCCATGCCGGGCTGATTCTGCGTGAGTCGAATGATGGGGAATGGGTCATGGGGATTGCCTGGGATCGGTTCCTCTCCACCCAGGGACACAACCCCTGGAAGTGCATGCACCTGAGCGTCAACGTCGGCCCTTTGTCTCAGGGTGAAGCGCGGGAGATCCGCGGCAAGATCTACCTCTTCAAGGGCACCAAGGAGGAACTCCTGGAACGCTACCGACAGGACTTCCCCGGCCATTGACCCCCGGCCGCTAATTCAACGAGAAACGAGGAACGAGAAACGTTCATTCCATCTGGGCCACGTAAACCCGCCTGGCCTTCTCGAAGATGTCGATCATCTCCTGACGCTGACTTTCCTGTGAGACCTTTGCCTCGGTTTTGACCCAGCGCAGGGCCTCATCCACCCATTCCAGAAAGAAAGCTGCATCCTCGGATGAGCGCGTCGGTTCGTCTCCTACCTGCACATAGATGGGGCTGGTGTGAGCCATCAGGGGAATCCCCTTGCGCCGGACATACCAGGACGTCTGGTAAGGCAGGATCAGCGAAGAGTGAGCGCGGGCCGCGATCCACGAGCTCTTCTCTACCTCAATGGTGGTTTCGAATACGAGCTTCTGTCTGCGTCCCGGGTTTTCCTTGACCGCCACGACTCTACCGCCCTGCACAATCTCGAGACGATCCACTGGAAGGCGAGAGCGAACCTCAGCCTTTACTGAAACCATCTTGCCCCTGGAGGTCGAAATCGTCTCCCCAAGAGTCTTTCCGCCGGCCTCAAAGAAAAGCAGTGGGCCGGTCGTCACGAAGGTCTTTCCAGCCCGAACCGCATCCAGCCAGCTCTGGTAAGAGAAGGATCCCTCCACCTTCACGTAGGTCCGGGGAATCCCCACCACCTGATTGTTCCAGAGCTTGTCGGTCCCGGCAGTCACGGGAATCCTGAAGCCGCAGTTGAGGAAACCATACCAGACGCGCGCGGATCCCGGTCGCCCATCGGCTCGGTCCGCGAAGGCATCACCCCAGGTGAGAAGGTCCACGGCATCAAGCTTTCCCAGGGCGGCGTCCACGGCCACCTCTCCACCGGGGTAGGGAAAATGGGCCCAGCTCACAAAACCACCCTGTGCATGAGCTTTGTCCGCCTGCATGGCCATGGCCGGGTAGTCGAATCCTCCCGGCACTCCCGGGTTACCCTTGCCTCCCCAGGCGAGGGGATAAACCAGCTTCTTCAGGTTCAGCAGTACGGTGTGGCCCAGAAAAGAATGGCGGGTCTCCTCGTTGACGTAAACGATCCTCTCCGGCTCAGAGAGCGGGTCGGGTCCGCCACTGAAGTGCTCGACGTTGGTGATCAACTCTCTCAGCTTGGTGGCCAGGATGTTAATGACGTGGAGATCCTCTCCCGCGGCTTCCCGAAGAGCGGTGTGTGGATCCAGGAAGTGGACGTGGGTATCTCCCGAATACCATCCTTCCCGGCGAATGTCGGACCAGCGCTGCAGGCTGATGTCGAGGGTCGGGATCCCGGTAGCCTCGACTTCGAACTCCGATGTACAGGGCTCATATTCGATACCCCGCAAGACCTCCATCGTGAACTTGCCTTCAGGAAGGGACACATGGAAGTCCGGTTCCACGTAGGCATATGTTTTCCCGGCGATCACCACGTCTCCACCGACATCCTCACGCAAGCCCAGGGGGATATTTTTCTGGTGGCCGTCGGGAGGCCAGTAGCGTTGCTCCAGGTCATGCACATGGATCCGCGCAGAGACGGGTTGTCCCGTGCTGGCATCTCGAAGACGCACCGGCACGGGATACAGATGGTACTGCTCGGGGAGGTCCACATCGGACAGTTCCGCAGGCTCGGTGGCGTCCGTCGAGATATGGATGATTCTCCAGCCCTGGTCGGTCTGGCGAAAGGTCAGGGCCAGGCTGAGCGTCGCGATGCCGGCCGCCTGCTGGACGACCACCGGTTCCACGCGGACGTCATTCTCCTGGTGGTGCTCAAAGTGGCACTTCAAGTGCCGCCTTAAAGAGCGGAAGTTCGACTTCCGCACTCCAGAGTCGCCGGCCCAAGGTGCCTCCCACTGAAACGGTCTGACAAGCTACCTCAAAATCTTCCAGAACCCAGCACCCAGCACCCTAGACCCGTAAGGAGTCCCCCCGGCTCTGCCGGGGAGGCAGCCAGAGTTTGACAGTTCCGGGAATAGGTGAAAAAACTCCCTTCCGTGAGCCGAGCAAAGCATCACGAAAAGGAGTTTTATGAGTAACTATAAGAGCTTACAGCATACGAGTACCATGTGGTGTTCATCCCGAAGTACCGCAAAAAGTTGATTTACGGGGAGTTGCGCAGACATCTCGGTCAGGTGCTGCGACGGTTGTCTGGGCAGAAGGAAAGCTTGATTGAGGAGGGCCACCTGCTGCCGGATCACGTGCACGCCGGCCCAAGGTGCCTCCCACTGAAACGGTCTGACAAGCTACCTCAAAATCTTCCAGAACCCAAGCACCGTCAGCACTCCTAGTTCGCCTGCCCGCTTCTCTCCAAGTCCCGAGCGGCTGCGCTGAGGGCCCGAGTGGTGCCGGTGGCCGGATTGATGGCCCAGGTACAGTGGATCGAACTCCCATCCGGTTTCTGCGCAAGCAGCTCAATCCAGATCTCCGAATCCGTCTCGGAAACTACATTCCACTGAGTGAAACGAAGGTCTGCAAAACCCTCGTCGACCAGCTTTCGGGCGGCTGTGGAGTTGGCCAGGAGATCGCGAAACACCCTTTCGAACTGCTCCGCGCGCTGCCTCTCCTGTTCCTCGCTTGGACCCTTCTCACCGTCTGGCTGAGCGGGTGCTGGCCGGGCGGTTGCACTCTGCCTCTTCAGAGCGGGCCGTTGGCCACTCGCCCCGGACTGCCCGGCCTGGGGCCGGGGAGCTTGACGCGCCGGCGCCGGGGTGGGAGGAGGTGGCTCCGGGCGTGGTGCGACAGCCACCGCCTTGACTTCCGGAGGCTTTTCCTCCACAGCTTCTTCCGGGGCGGCCACGGCTTCTTCGGTGTCGGCGTCGGGCCCTGCCTCGGGGGGGGGCGCCGGCTGGAAGGGTGACAGGCGGTTCGGATGGAAGCTCCTCGGCGGCGGCTGCTACGGGTTCACCAGCCACATCTTCCGAACTCGACGACGGATAGAGGACAATTCCCAGAACCAGAAGGAAGGCTCCGCCCGCAATAGGCCAGACAGGGATCCCACGCTTCTTCTTCTGCTTTCTCCTGGAGAAGACCTCCTCGTACAGGGAAGCACTGTGTTCCGGACCGGGGGGACCCTGCTTGGAATCTTCAATGGCCCTGACAGATGGCGCCGGATCGGGAACCCGGTCAGGAGCCGTGGTCCCGCGGCCGCTGTCTTGACCCAGGTGCTCCATCAACACGTCATAGGCCTGGTTGATCTCCTCAACCTTTCTGGCAGCCTTGGCGCGCAGTCGAGGCTGATCGGACATCCGATTGGGATTCCACAGCGCCAGCAGGTCTTCTCGGGCTTCGCTGACCTGCCGGAAGGCAGCTCCCGGCCTCAACTCAAGAATGCGATGCGCTTCCTCCAGATCCATCATTTGGGCCTCGCGAGCCTAACAACGTAACGCGTGCGATTCAACAGGAGCCACCAATCAAGTAGACCCGGTGCTTCCGCACCGGGCTCTGACGGCCGTTCGCCATTAAGAGATCAGAGCCCCTGGCGGAAGCCAGGGGACTCTTGACTCGGGATCGCACTTCGGCTTCACTCAGGAGAACCCAGGAGCAAGAAAGTTATGATTCGACTTGTCAGAAGTGTTGCCGTTGTTGTGTTCGCCCTCAGCCTCTTGTCCGTGAGCTGTGCACCGCCTCCGGAGCAGAGCCCGGACCCGAAAAAAATCGTACTCATCTCAGGCCCCATGGATGGGCACCCTCAAGGGTCCCATGAGTATGAGCCTACGATGCTCTTACTCAAGCATCTCCTGGATACCTCTCCAAGCCTGTCGAATGTCCAGACGGAGGCCTACTTTGACGGTTGGCCGGAGGATCCTTCGGTCCTGGACGAGGCGGACGTGATTGTCGTCAATTCGGCTGGAACGGACCAGGGCCTGGATATGCACGGGATGTACGCGCGTGGCCGCTTCGAGCAGGTCAGAAAGCAGATGGAGCGAGGCTGCGGACTGGTCATGCTGCACAACTCCACAGTCCATCCCATGGAGTATGACGAACCCGCCACCGAGTGGCTGGGAGGTCACTTCGACTACGAGACCGCCGAAGGTGAGTCGCCCTATTACTCGCGGGTTCAAAACAAGGTGTGGGACCTCGTGTTTGCGGCTCCTGAACACCCGATCAGTCGGGGTCTCTCTGACTTCACGATCAAGGAAGAGGTGTACTTCCGAATGCGATTCCGAGAGGGCGATCCTCGTCTGCAGCCGATTCTCCTGAAACAGGCCGACGGGCCTCCCCTGGAAAACACCATCTCCTGGGCGGTCGAGCGCGAAGACGGCGGCCGGGGATTCAGCTTCACCGGAGGGCACTACTTCAGCCACTGGTGGAATCCCAACTTCCGTGGCCTGGTGCTGAACGGAATTGTCTGGGCTGCAGGGATCGAGATTCCAGAGGGAGGGATCGTTTCTCAGCTGGCAGATCCCATCAAGATGCTGATCGTTACCGGCCACGACCATCCGGCCCACGACTGGGAAGCCGTAGCGGTGGCGTTGATCCATGCGTTGGAACTGGACCCGCGGGTCAGCGTGGATGTGACCGAGACCATCGAGGATCTAGCCGGCGAGGGAATCAAAGAGTATGACGCGCTGGTGATGAACTACAACAACTGGGGTGGCCTTCCCGGGCTTTCAGATGAAGCCAAAGAGAATCTTGTGAGCTACCTTTCCGAGGGTGGTGGCCTCGCCGCCATGCACTTTACCAGCGGGGCGTTCAACGGGACGATTCCGAAGAATCAGGAGTCCGACTGGGAGCTGTTTCGTACCCAGATCCTGGCCGGGGTCTTTACCTGGGGCGAGAGTGGCCACGGTCCTTACGGCCCCTTCCAAGTGGAAATTACAGAGCGAGCGCATCCGATCACGGACGGACTCGCAGGATTTGAGACTGCAGACGAGCTGTACGACGGACTGTCCGTTGATCCTTCCATCGAGCCGCTGATCAGCGCCCACTCGCAGAGGACCGGGCAGGAGGAGCCGCTGGCCTGGGCTCGCGAGTATGGGAGCGGCCGCATCTTTCAGACGGTGCTGGGACACTCCGACGAGTCGATTCACAAGGCTGCCACACTCATCTGTCGAGGAGCGGTCTGGTCGGCCGGGCGAGACCAGTTGTCGTTCGATCCTCCCAGAGTGCTGGCCAACAAGACAGGCCTGCGCAAAGGGAGTGCCTGGACGCCGTCTTCTTCCGAGGCCGAATCGGAGTAACGCTGGTTTCGTAGGGCTCCGTGCCCTGCGGAACCAGTTGCCGAGCTGTTCCGCGAACTCCCTCTGTTCGGACCACAGAGGGGCCTCCCACGCTCAGACGGACCGCGGAGGGGCCTCTCACCAGCCGGGCCGGCACAAGACCGGCCCCTACGGATTGTCTCCCTCTCTGGACAGCTCCACCGCCTCATACCCCCCCTTCCTTTTGAAGTAGATCCACAGGCTGAGGTAGCAGATCAGCATCACCAGCGGGAACAGGGCAACGGTTCTCAGGGCGCCCTTCTTGGCCTGGTCCTGGATCACCTGAACCACCCTCCGGTCGTCTCCACCGAGGCCTTCCACCTTGCTCACGTCCAGAGGCTGATAGCGGCCAAACACGCTCAGCGTTTGCTGCCCGACCACCCGCTGATGGAGCGCGGGGCTCTCCGTCCTCAGATCCACATCAATCTGGCGGTCCTGGACCGTTCCCAGCAGAGCACTTCCCAGAACCCCGACCGACATCATGCCCACGGCACTCACCGAGTTAATAGCCAGAGCCCCACCTCGGGGGAAGCGCTCGGCCACTACGCCCATGGTGGTAGGCCAGAGGAAGGTTTTGCCGACTCCGTAAAGTGTGGCGGCGATCAGGATCACTGCACCGGTTGCCTGAGAGAGAAAGAGCAACCCCCCCATCGCCAGCACGCTGCTCACTACCAGGAGGCCGATGGGCGACAGCCGGTGTACGATGGGGCCGGCAAAGAAGCGGAGTACGAGCATGATGAAGGAGGTGTAGACCAGCACCCAGCCGGGTGCCAGGCCAAACGACAACATCTCCGGGGTCATCAGGTCGCTGATCCAGCTGTCCGTTCCCAGTTCGGTAATCGCCAGCGGAACCGTGATCAAGACCAGGAAGACGTAAATCGGTCGCCCGAAGCTGAGCACGTAGACCCCGAAAGCGAGACTGGAAAAGATGATCAGGTCGTTGATGAAGTACTGCTCCCACTCGAAGACCCGGCCGATTTCGCTGAACATCAGGCCCACCAGAATCAGACCTCCGAACATCCCGACTTCGCGCAGCATGTCCCGATAAGGCACGCCGGCAGCCACCCTTTCATTCACCGGGAAACGGCAGCGCAGCATCATCACGCCGTACACTGCGGTGGGCAGCAGGATCAGTCCGACTTTCCACTTCCAACTGATGGCGTCGGCAAAGAAGCCGCCGACGAGGCCGGTCTGCCCCAGAGAGATCGTCAGTATTCCTCCCAGGACCAGCCCTCCCGGCCAGCCGGCGTGGAGAATGTTGAGCCACTTGGTCTTATCTTTAGGGAAGAGCGTGGCAATGACGGGGTTGATGACGGTCTCAACGGTCCCGTTGCCCAGAGCCACGATCAGGTTGCCCACATAGAGTCCCCAGTAGTCTTTCGCAGAGATGGTGACGACGACCGAGATCACGTGACAGGCGACCGCAAACACGATGGCCCGCCCATAGCCAATCTTGTCGACGATCAGGCTGAAAAGGACGATGCTCAGCGCGTAGGGCCACAGCCCGACACCGAAAAGTTCTCCTTTCTGGGTCTGGCTCAGGCCAAACTCAGTCGCCCACGTGTCCATCAGCATCACTCGAATGACGAACCCGAATGAGGTGGTGACAAGAGCGAAGAAACAGGCCCAGAACAGGAACATCTTGCGGCGATCAGCGTCTTTGGTGTCCATCAAGAATCGTCTCCTTCTTCCCAGTCGAACGCAACAGCTCCGTCCTGACCGCCCACGACCATGGGCAGTGCCAGGGCCGAAACCACGTTGTGTTCCGGATGGGGCAGGTAGACGTTACGGCTGGCCGCATCGGCAAAGGTCATCATGAAGCCGTGCGTGTATTGCCCATTCATCCCTTCCGGACTGGAGTAGGGTCCTCCCGAGAACTCCAGGATACCCGGGATCTTATCCTGCAGAGCAGCAATTGCCGCGAACAGTTCATCGATCCTGGATTGTGGAAGGTCAGGTTTCAGGTTCAACAAGACCACATGTTTTACCTTGGCCATGGGCAGTCGCTCCAATTCTTCATTTGAGGGTTTGCAGGTAGTTAAACAGGTCAGACACCTCTCCAGGCGTCATATCGTCGAGCAGCCCTTCCGGCATGACCGACAGGCTCAAGTAGTATGCCCTCTTGATGTTCTCCTGAGGGATGCGCATTTCCTCGACGCGCTGCTGGCGGAGCGTGATGGCTTCTTCGTTTTTCTCCGCCAGAAATCCCTCTATGATCTGGTTATCCGTGGTGATCACCCGCATGGTGCGATAGCCGGGCTCCACTCCAGCATTGGGTGTCAGGACCGATCGGACCAGAGCCTCCAGGCCCTTCACAGCGGCTCCGTCAAGTACAGGTCCTATGTTTTCGCCGGCCTCTCCCACCTGGTGGCAGACCATGCACGTCTCTTTGAAGACCGCCCGGCCAGCGGTCACATCGCCCGGCCGCCCGGCCAGTTCGCGCATCTCATCGAATCTGGCTTTGCGGGCCAGCGCCTCCTCTTCGGTGAGCAGCAAGGGGAAGTCCTGGATGGCAACCACCTGCGCCCCCCGCTCCAGCGGTCCCCAGGAATTCCCGTGAAAATAGTGGACCAGGCCAGGAGGGCGGGGAGAGTCTTCGAAACTGCGCTGGTAGTTCTCCCAGATCTGATCAGCGCTGCGAGCCACGTTCCAGACACGGAACTCCGAGAGCATGCCGGCGGTTCCCGGATAAGCGGAGTAGATCAGAGACTGAGTGCGGCCAATGTCCTGATCTTTGAACTGACCCGTCCAGGCCTTCCCCTCTTCCGTGTTCAGGGCTCCGTCGAAGTAGATTCTGAAGCGGCCCTCCTGGTCACGGGTCACGGCCACATGAAACCACTGGTTCGCCGGTGTGGGGGTGGTGGCCACAATCAGGTCGCCACCGTCCGACCCCAGGGTCACGCGAAACACTCCCTCGTGAAAATTGAAAGAGCCGGATACGTGATCTCCGAGCAGACCGTCTCCAGCTTGAATGGGTTCGTCCAGCCGCATCCAGCTCTCCACTGTGAAGGGACCTTCCAGAAGAATGTCTGTATCCGAAAAAGTCACTCCCCGCCCGCCCGGCAGCCGCAAGACTTCCTCCATAAACCGGGCAAGCCGTCCCTGCAGCCGCTGGAGTCCGGGATAGTCGGACCCCAGTACGGTCGTGAGTCGCTCCAGAAAGAATGTGTCGATCACAATGGGGTGAATGTCGTTGTCTTGGATAGCTTCCAGCAAGGCCTGTGACCCGGCCGGAGTACTGGTGAGGCTGGTCATGGCGATCTTCTGTTCCGGAGAGCTCAACCCGTCCCAGATCTCGAGCAGAAGTGGCATAGCCCGCTCGCTGCGTGAGGAGGCTAGAGCCGCAAGAGCCGTGCGACGCAGGTCTCGTCCGCTGCGGCGGTCCCGGGCCAGTTCCTGGAAGACTTCAACCTGCTCGTATTCGATCTCCAGTAACGTGCTCAGGGCCGCCAGGCGGCGCTCCGGAGTCTGATCGTCCCGCCGCAACAGGACCAGGATCTCCGGTTCCAGGGCTCTCAGTCGAAACCAGGAGACCAGGTCGAGAAGGAGGTTTTCATTCTCGGGGGTCTGCGATCTTGACAGAAGATCCCTCAGGGCAGCCACCAGGATGGAAGACCAGGCAGGACTCTCCCTCACCGAGGTCGGCACTCGCCCGGAAAAGAGCGAGACAAGCTGGAGGATGGATTCGGCCTGCTTGGGGTCCTTGAACAGGTTGGCGAAGCCTCTCCGGACCAAAGGGTTCTCAACCTGAGCGACGATCAGCATCACCTCTTCCAGGGAGAGATTGCGCTCCAGATCGGAGACGGTCCCAAGCAATCGAAGCGCGCTGTTCGCATCGCCCAGAGCCAGGCGGGCCAGCAGACGGTTTTCCAGCGGCAGGGCCCGGCCACCCCTTGAATCCAGGAATTCTTTCAAGGAGTCCGGGTTCTCTTCCAGGGCAGCCCGGAGCAGGCTTCTCTCGAAGGCTCGGCGATAGGAGGCGCCACTCAGAGCCTGTACACCCAGAGTCCGCACCCATCCGCTCTCCTCCAGGGGAGGTTTCACCATGCGCAGGAGGAACTCGATCACCTCCGGGCCGGAAGGAGAAATCGCATTCAGCGCATCAATGATCTCGGCCCGGACTCCGGCGTCGGGATCCTCCCGAAGTGGGTCCAAAAGCCCCAGCAGGTCTGTCCCGAGATCAAGCGAGCCCAGAATCCGCACGGCTTCGCGGCGAATGGAACGATGGGACTCGGACAGCAGCGGCTCGAGGTGGGTCGTTTCAAGCGTACCCAGTTCCTCCAGACACCAGAGCGCCAGAAGACGCTGGTGGACGGCAACCTCCGCTCCGGCCAGCATTTGCTCGAGGTCGGGGGCGAGCGAGACAACCCTGCGATCGGCAATCTGGTGCCAGGCGGCCCGCGCCTCCCAGGTGATGTCGGCTCTCAGATGGTTCAGGAGCTCGCTGTCTGCAACTCTGGTCAGGTCGGGAATCTCGGATCGGGACATGCTGCGATGACGCACTCGCCAGATCCGACTTCTGGTCTTATCGCGGTCCGGATGAGTGCGGCGAACTTCGTTGTGACTGATGATCTTGTTGTACCAGTCCACAATGTAGAGAGCCCCGTCGGGTCCGAAATAGAGTGCCACTGGTCGAAACCAGGGGTCCGAGGACTCCACCAGATTGGGCATCTGTTCCAGCCGGATATCGGCCCCTTCGCGCTCTACGCGCACCGCATTGATGGTTCGTGTAATCGGGTTGGCCAGGAGCATGGCCCGGTCGAAGGGAGCCGGGAAGCCATTGGGATCTTCCGAGACGGCCAGTCCCGACAGACCGGTGCCGCCCACTCTGAAGTCGGCCGTCGGCGGGCGCCAGGGTGTATAGGGTCGGGTGCGGTGGCGCCCCACTCCCGGATAGCTCTTGTGGCGGGAAAGCGGCACGACAGGATAGCCGACGTCGTTTGATTCCGAAACCCACATATCTCCTAACCGGTCGATTGCAAAGCCCCAGATGTTGAGCAGGCCGGTGGAGAAGATCTCGAACTTGGTTCCATCCGGGCGAGTCCTCGCCACTTTGGTTGCGTCGAAACGGACCGTGGATCCTTCTGGAGTCTGAACATTGGAAAACGTAAACCCTCCCTGAGCGAAGTAGATCCATCCGCCTGGACCCCTGGTCAGGCGGTGCTGGTTGTTGTGGGAATCCTGCACCCCGAAGCCGGTCAGAATGGCCTTGCGCTGGTCGGCCTGGCCGTCGCCGTCGCTGTCCTGCAGCAGGAGAATGTCGGGGCCCTGGCAGACCAGCACGCCATCACGAAGGTGGAGCACAGACAAGGGGAGAAACATGCCGTCGGCAAAGATCCGTGGCCTCTGCCGCCCGGGCTGCGTGGGGGTGTCGAACACCAGGACGTGATCGCGGCCTCCCCGCCGGTATCGTTGTGCAAATTCCGCTGCAAATAGTCGCTGTTCTCGGGCCAGTGCGACTGCCCCCTGCAGCCCGCCAGGCAAGTTATTGTTGGCGATCGCCGCGATCTCATCGTTCTGGTCGTTCGGGTACTCGGACGCGGTGACGGCCCACATCCTGCCGGCGTCGTCGAAGCTGATGTCGACCACCTTTTTCATGTCCGGATCGGCCGCCACCAGCTCGATTTCGAATCCCTCGGGCAAGGTGAATGTGTGAAGCTGCTCTTCTGCCGTCAGCGGGGATTCTCGCGACTCCGGATCGTCCCCCCCCCCGGCACCGCAGGCCGGTAGGAAGAGGGCTGCAGTCAGCAGGAGAATGCCGTAGGGCCGACCCTTGTGGTCGCCCGGCTGCCGGGCCGGCACAAGACCGGCCCCTACGAAGCCCGGTTGCGCATTTCCCGTACTCTCCCTTTTCATACCGTCTCCACCATGCCGCAGATGGCCCCGGCGGCCCGGGTGAAAATGACACGTGACACCCGATTCAACCCGGCGACGTCGACAATGCTGGGAAACATGACGATGTCGGTTTTCCCCACGTATGGCTCCATGTCGCCTCCAGCCAGGGTGGATACCATCAGCTTGGGAAATCCCTGGGGCAGGGCTTTCATGGCCGCGGTGCCAATGGCAGTTCCGCCACCCCCGCCCATGGAGATAACGCCGTCGATGCGCCCTTCCTGGTGAAGACGCGGGAGCAGGACCGACACGGCTCGGGACATGGCTCCGACGGCCTTGCCGCGATTCTTCGGAGCCGTGACTTCGTCCAGGTCAATGCCCGCCGCCGTCGCGACTTCGTAGCGAGTAATATCCGGTGTGACTCGAGGAGGCTTCAGGGTTCCCACGTCGATGAGAAGAACCCGGTGTCCTTGCTTGCGGATGGCGTCCGCCAGAAAAGCATGTTCTTCACCCTTGGTGTCGAGGGTTCCCAGGACGGCAATGGTTTTGGTCATGAGGCCAGTATCAACCCAGAGGAATGCTCTTGAATTCACGCGTCAGGTTGGCAATTGAGTCTTCCACTCCCAGGCGTTCCAGACTGGAGGCCCCCACAAAACCCACTACATCCGTTCGGGCGACGATCTCTCGCACGTCTTCTGGACGGCTGATGGGGCCGCCGTGGGCCAGGTAAAAGATGTCGTCCCGGCCTGAAGTTCTGGCCGCTTCGATCAGTTCTTGCGTGCGGTCGGCGGCTTCGTCCATGCTGCACACGTTGTCACTGCTGCCGATGGATCCCCCGGTGGTGGTTCCTACGTGGGCAATGATGCAATCGGCTCCCACATCGGCCATCATGCGGCTCTCCTCGGCGTGGGCCACATAGACAATGGTGAACAGATCCATGCGCCGGGCCAGTTCAATCATCTCCACCTCTTTCTTGAAGCTCATCCCGGTTTCTTCCAGGATGGAGCGGAACCACCCGTCGATCACGCAGTGAGTCGGGAAGTTGTTCACCCCTGAGAACCCCATATCCTTGACCTGGAGCAGAAAATGCCACATTCGACGCAGTGGATCGGAGCCGTGCACGCCGCAGACCACGGGGATCTCTTCAACTACCGGAAGGACCTCGAATTCACCCATTTCCATGGCGACTTTGTTGGCGTCGCCATAGGACATGAGTCCTGCCGTGGAGCCGTGTCCCGCCATCCGAAACTTCCCGGAATTGTAGATGATGATCAGGTCCGCTCCGCCCTTCTCGACGAACTTGGCGCTGATCCCGGTGCCGGCGCCGGCACCGAGGATGATCTGTCCCGTGTCCAGGGTCTGCTGCAGCCGTTCACGAACTTCTTCGCGAGTGTACGGATTTCCCTTTCCAGTCCAGGGGTTGGGCATGGCTTACGTCCTCTGATGAATGAAAGAATCATCATAGAGGAAATGGAACGTCCGTGCACTTTGCCACCCCGATATGAAGGTGTGACAATCGTGCGACAACCCCACCGCGGGCGCAGGCCGCTCAGCCCTCGCTGCGCTTCGGGTTCTGATCAACGCCTGGTAGACAAGCCATAGCGAATCGACTATCGCAACAGCTGGAGAGCCTTCGCGCAGTTTTCGATCAGCTCGTCTCTCTGGTCCCGGGTCAACTGGTTATCCGGAACCCTCTTCAAGCGCTCGATTTCGGCTTCGATCCAGGTCCGGAGATAGGCCAGCGCCTCCGCACCGCGCCGCGGTTCATCCCCAATGTAGAAAGGACCGGTGTGCGCAAAGCGGACCGTCCGGGGATGTTCTTCGAAGGCTCGAACTGCCAGCCACCCACCGTCCCTGACCGGAACTCGGACTGTTGTCATGAAGGCTGTGGCAGCCGGTTGGAATGTCTCCACAATCTCAGCGTCGACCACGATATCAATTCTCTGCAGATTCCGGGCCGCGCGAGCTTCGATCTGGACCTCGACCTCATCTGTGTCGGATGGGAGGACGGTTCCGGGAAGGTGATCATTGACCTGAACCAGCAGCATGGGTCCGTTGGTCACAAAATTACGCTCCGCCTTCTGTCCCTTGAACCAGGCAGCATAAGAAAAGCCGCTCTCTAGATAGACGTACGAACGGTTGTAACCAATCGGATTGCGGAGCACACCGTTGGCCGAGCCGGCCGAGGCGGGCAGTCGAAATCCAGCGTTGAGATAGATGTAGTAGAGGTCCAGGATGTAATTGGTGAAACCAGCTTGTCCGGGGTATTTGTCGCTGTCCCGGGGTCGTCCCCAGGCCTCCCTGTCCATCATTCCTTCCTCGTGGAAGTGATTGTTGGCCAGCCCCACCGTGTCGGGGCGCATGAGGGTGGCAATTACCGGAGCCTCCCACCAGGTCAATTTCTCCAGATCGATGTGGCCGTTCAGGCGCCTGGCGGCCTGCCAGGTCGTGACGGGACCAGGGTGCTCGGTATGCTGCTCCCAGCTGTAGAGTTGAACCGGAGCGTCCAGATTGGAAAAGAGGGCGGCTCCCCACTGTCTCTCGTCTTCCGAGTTGTTGACGGAATAAGCTCGATCTCCGGGCAGGACGTAGAGCGGGTCTTGAGGCCAGTGCTCGAGTGAGGAGTTATCGTTCCAGTGTGTGATGGTGGGAGCCAGATGCAAGTCGGCAGCCTTCATGATGGCTCCCATATCTTCCTGAACCCGGTGGACATGGGTGTCGCCCGACCACCAGCCTCGTGTGCTCATGTTTGCCCACCGGCGAAGCTGAACCGTTTCGCTCAGCCGGTCGCCCGCCTTCACCTGAAACTGCAACTCGATTGGCTGATACTCGGTACCTCTTTCCACCCGGAGAGTGTGTGCTCCGGGCGCCAGTCGAATCTTGCCTCGCCCGGGCAGGACAACTCCCAGGTCGGGCTGGCGGGGATGGATCGCCACCGGCTCGGCGGGCTCGATCACTTCAATAGGTGGCGCCTCTCCCGACGCGGTCCAGAGACGTACGCGGGCGAAGACGGGTTGACCCATCTCGTCCCGGATCTGCAGATCGAGCTGAGCGGTCCCGGGCTGCATTGGCCCCGGACTGGAGGGCTTGCCGGCACTGGCAGCGTCCATCGCGAATACTGCTACGAGCAGAAGGAGGCAGAAGAATCTGGTGTCAAGTTTCAAGGTGGTCACTCCAGAGCTTTCGAGAAACCGGTCAGTCGACCTGCGCAGCATAGATCTTCCTGGCGCTCTCAAAGAGCTCGATCATCTCCCGGCGCTGTTCGGGGTCTGGGATCCTGGCTGTGTTCTTGACCCAGTCCAGGCTCTCATCGATCCATCCTATGAAGAAAGCGGCATCTTCGGACGACCGGGTAGGCTGTCCGTCCACCTCCACATAGACGGGGCTGGTGTGGGCCATGAGCGGGATCCCGTCCCGCACGACGTACCAGGAGGTCTGATAAGGCAGAATCTCAGCCGAGTGGGCCCGGGCTGCGATCCATGAGCTCTTTTCCGCATTCAATGTCGTTTCCAGGGTCAGGTTGCGGCTGAGCTCCGGGTTCTCCTTGGCCGCTACGATCTTACCCCCCTGGACGATCTCGAGCTTCTCCACCGGAATCCGGGAACGGACCTCGGCTTTCACGAACATGTCCTGGCCCTTTGAGGCTGAGATGGTTTCTCCAAGCCCTTTTCCATCAACCGTCAAGAAGATCACGGGCCCGGTGGTGACAAACGTCTTTCCCGCCCGGATGCTGTCCAGCCAGCCCGTATAAGAAAGCCCTTCTTTGATGTTCACGTAGGTCCTGGGAATGCCGACAACCTGGTTGTTCCACATCTTGTCGGTTCCGCCGGTGGCCGGGATCCGAAAGCCGCAGTTCAGGAACCGGTACCAGGTCTGGGAGGCGGGCGGCCGGACGTCGTCTTGACGAAAGGCATTGCCCCAGGTCATGAGATCGATCGAATCGACCTTGCCCAGAGCAATGTCGATCGCGACTTCTCCCTTTGGATTGGGGAAATGGGCCCAGCTCACAAACCCTCCCTGAGCGTGTGCGGCGTCGGCCTGTCGGGCCATCGGAGGATAGTCGATTCCAGCGGGCACACCTTCCTCTTCAATCGATCCCCAGCCCAGGGGATAGATCAGTTTCTTGAGGTTGAGCAATACGGTGTGTCCCAGAAACCCGTGGCGGCTCTCTTCGTTCACGTAGACGATGGTCTGGGCATCGGAAACGGGATCGGGCCCACCTGTGAACTGCTTGACGTCGGTGATCAACTCCCCCCATTTGGTGGCCAGAATGTTGACGATGTGGAGGTCTTCCGCCTTGGCTTCCAGGGCTGCCGAGGCCACGTCCAGGAAGTGAACGTGAGTGTCGCCTGAATACCAGCCGTCCTCTTCGATGTGGGACCAGCGCCGGAACCGGAGTTCGACCGGGGGGGTTCGGGATGAGGCCACATCAAATTCCGAAGTGAGGGGTTCATATTCGATTCCCCGCAGTCCCTCGATCGTATAACGACCGGGCGGAACTCGGACGGTGAAGTCTGATGCCACGTAGGCGTAGGTTTTTCCGTCGATCAGCACATCTCCACCGACATCCTGCCGCCATCCGATCCGAATATTCTTCTGGTGGCCATCGGGGGGCCAGTATTCTCCCTCTGCGTCCCGTACATGAATTCGTGCCGGCGTGGCATCGCCGTTTTCGTCGAGCAGGCGAACTTGCACCGGGTGGAGCTGGTAATGCTCCGGAAGATCAAGATCGGACAGTTCACCAGGCGGCTCCACCTCAGTCGAAATCTGGATGATCTTCCACTTGTCGCCGGTCTGGCGGAAGGTCAGGGTCAGGCTGGTCTTGATCAGATCAAGTTCCTGGAGAATCACCACCGGCCCAACCCGGATGCCATTCTCGACAGACTCGTAATAGGCGTACTGGAGCAGCACCTGGGTTACGTCGATCTCCCGAATCCTGCCCGAGGTAGTGCTTAGATACTCGTCCCGGTTTTCCCCTTTACTGGTGGTCAGATCGTCATGCACAACAGAGGCGATGGCGGCATCGTCTGCGTTGAGCAAACCGTTGGCCCAGACGTGCAGGGCCAGACGAACCGCGTCCATCTCGGGCGTGGGGTGGGCCGGGATCACCAGGGTCCCGCACGCCATCGTCAGCAGGGCTGCCACGGTTGATTTCCACCTCGACAAGACGATTCTTCGACTACACGTCATTCCGGCTCCTCGATCTACTGGTTGTTTGATTCGTAGGGGCGACCCTCGTGGTCGCCCGCATGGACGGGCCGGCACAAGACCGGCCCCTACGGACGCCCCCGGGCCTCGAGGCCCCTCCCACCTTGCGGGCTCGGCAGCGAGCGTTCAAGGCAACTCGCGGATACGAAGGTTCTTGAACTGCACCGGGGACCCTTCCGATTCCAGACACAGGTAGCCGCTGGCGGGATCCGCCCCGGTTCCTCCCGAGACTTCTTCGCCGTTGACCCAGAGTCGGATTTCTCCGTTGATGGCGCGGACGTAGTAATGGTTCCAGTGGCCGGTGTTGCGGACCAGGTCTTTGCTGGGGAAGCTACGAGTGCCGTTGGGAGAAAGGGGAGGAAAGGGGGTCATTTTGGAGGTTCCGACCGCGAACACGTCGCCGTGAGCGCTGAAAAAGTCGGCCTTCTTACCGCTCTTGATCCACTGCTCGGTGAAACCCGGGTCCAGAATCTGTACTTCTACACCGGAGGGAAGCCGGCCGGGTTGCAGTCCCACATGGGATTCCGGCGAAGACCACACGAACACGCCCGAGTTGCCGCCCGAGCGCAGGTGCTCCCACTGCACCACCAGTTCGAAATTGGTGTACTCCCGCGCAGTGCACAGGACACAGGTGGGAGTCCCCGTGGCATGGGGCATTCCATCCTTCCAACTCCAGGTGTCGTCAGCGCAGTTCACGTTGACAAAATCGTCTTCTCCCAGGGCCGTCCAGCCGGGGCCGTTTCCATCAACGAATGCTCTTGGAAGATCTGCTTGACCCAGCAAGGGTCCGGCCGCGACCAGCCAAAACAAGAGAATGTGAACAAGGGCTCTACCAATCATAGGTCCAAGAATAGGGGCCGTGCCTCGAAAGTTCAATGTTGGCGGCCGGTGACAGCTCTAGCAGTCCTTGTTATCCCCCAACCAGATGGCCGACAATCCTCCGGGTGTGTGGAGCGTCGCGGTGCTCGTAGAGGTAGAGGCCCTGCCAGGTGCCGAGCACGGGTCGACTGCCGGAGACAGGAATCGAAAGGCTCGTCTGGGTGAGAGCCGAGCGAATGTGGGCCGGCATGTCATCCGGTCCCTCCATGCGGTGGCGATAGAGTTCGGGATCTCTCGAAACCAGTCGCCGAAAAAAATTCTCCAGATCGTGACGCACGTCCGGGTCGGCATTCTCCTGGATAGTCAGGGAAGCAGAAGTATGTCGGATGTAGAGCGTCAAGAGACCGTTTTCGACCTCCTGAAGCCGGCACCAGTTCAGTACTTCTCCCGTGAAGTCATAAAGTCCCGGCCCGCTGGTTTGAACTTCGAACGTCGACTGCGCCTGCTTCAAAATTTCACCTCGATGGCGTTATGGTACTTATGAAAGGGAGTACTATCCAAACAGGACTCAGGTTGGAGGGCAAGCAGAAGTGGACCTGGTGCGGTTGCAGGAGAAGATTGTCGAATGCCGCCTTTGTCCCCGGCTGGTGAGCTTTCGCGAAAAAGTGGCGAAAGACAAGCGCCGCGCCTACCGGGACTGGGAGTACTGGGGCCGTCCGGTACCTTCCTTTGGCGACCCTGAGGCTCGCTTGCTGATTGTGGGCCTGGCCCCGGGTGCGCATGGTGCCAATCGAACCGGCCGCATGTTCACCGGGGACCGAAGCGGAGAGTTTCTCTACTCCGCTCTGCATCGTGCCGGTTTCGCGAACCAGCCTGCCAGTCTGCACCGCCAGGACGATCTTCACCTGGTCGATGCCTTCATAACAGCCGCCGTGCGCTGTGTCCCGCCCCAGAATCGACCAACCCCGGAGGAGAAGAAGACCTGTCTAAAATACCTGTGCCGCGAACTGATCCTGCTCCAGCGGGTTCGGGTGGTCCTGGCCCTGGGCGGCATCGCCTGGCAGAGCTATCTTGCGGCCCGCCGGCAACTCGAGCTAACTCTCCCTCGCCCTCTCCCCAGGTTTGGTCACGGAGCTCTGTGTGAACTGGATTCAAGAATCACTCTGGTAGGTGTGTATCACCCCAGCCAGCAAAACACCCAGACGGGCCGGTTAACGAGAGAGATGTTTGATGAGGTTCTGACACTGGTCCGTTCTTTGCTGGGCTGACGGCTAGAGCTCGTAGGGGCCGGTCTCGTGCCGGCCCGTTTGGCGGACGACCACAAGGGTCGCCCCTACGGATCTGTTGCGACAAGCGAGGAACGCCCTAAGTATCCAGCCCGACCAGTCCCCCTTCAGGGGATTCCGTGGGCGGTGTGTGCGCCTCCGCTACATGGCGGGCACCGATTTGCGGATCGCGCCAGAAATCAGCGGTGGAGGCCTGATGAACGCAGGAGATTGTGCAGAAGGGAGCACAGCTCTTTTCAGTCAGGTACTCCCGACGAATGTCCTCGACGGTGTAATCCTCAACGGGAATGCCGGGATAGCCCCGCTGCTGGGAGCAGTAATGCACGAGCCCGTCTTCACAGAGGTACAAATAGCGCGCCCCGGCCCGGCAGCGCCAGTTGTTGGGTTTGCCTTTGGCCAGATTCTCCTGAAAATAGCGGTTGATCTTGGGATATCCCTTCTTCCCAATTTCCTTCAGTTCATGAAAGATCTCGATTTCTTTACTGCTCAACGGTTTAAGGTGTCCCGAGTCGTCGTGGATGACGCCGACCGTACACGTAAAACCGAGTTCCACCGCACGCTTGCCGATGGTGAGGGCATCTTCAGGGTTGGCGACCCCCGAGCCCAGCACCGAGTTGATGTTCACTTTGAAATCGGCACACTCCGCAAGATAACGCAGCTTCTTGTCGAGTACCTTCAGGCTCTTCTTGGAAATGTCATCGGGCTGAACGTTGTCGATGCTGATCTGCAGGTGTTCCAGACCCGCCTCGTTCAGCGAACGGATACGCTTTTTCGACATCAGGTAGCCGTTGCTGATCAGCCCGACAAGCATGCCTTTCTTGCGGATGTGCGCGATGATCGCCTCCAGCTCGGGATGCATCAGGGGTTCTCCCCCACTGATGGTGATGATCGAGGTTCCGAGCCGTGCAAGGCTGTCATTCCAGCGGTTCACCGTCTCGACCGGAACGGGCTTGGAAAAGTCGTCAAACTCATTACAGTAGGTGCAGGCAAGATTGCACCGGCGCATGGGGACAATGTGGGCGAGAATCGGGTGCGAGGTGTTGGCCACGGCGAAGGCGGCCATTTTCCACTCTCGAAGCGTAGTCTTGAACTGCTTCAGCTTGCGCATCTGAGTCTTCTATTGGGGCGAGTTTCAGGGTCCTGGGTTCGAGGCCCTGTCCACCAGCGTGCACCCCTCCTGTTGGTCCAGCGGATCATACCAAGGGGCGTAAAATTCGTCAACGAATGGCCATCCGATCAAGAGTGCGAGGGGTTCTTGCTCTGCGTTTCCGGTATAGTCGCAAGCGCGAGTAGTGAAGGTCTTAATGGGGAAAACGACGCGCGGCTGCAAGAGAGCATTCTATCTGGGCCTGAGCCTCGGTTTGCTCGTCGAACTGGCCAGCGCGCTTCCTTTCGTGGTGTGGCGTCCATTTGTGGAGGACTCTTACCGCGCGCTCAGCAGCCCGATGGTCTTCGCTTCACCTCTCATTCTTCTGGGACTGTCCATTTGGAAGCCGCAGGAGGACTTTTCCGTTCGCCTGGTGGATGTGCTGTTTGGTGCCGTCTCCGTCCTGTCCATGGCGTCATTTTTCTTGATCTACAGGGGCTTTACACCCTTCAACCCGATTTACACAGTCTTCTCGACGTTTGTGCTCTATCTGTGTTTCAGGATGGCCTGGAAGATCTGGCTGAGACCGCATCTGAGCGAGATCTTCTGGTTTGTTTTTGGGCTGGTCACGGTCGAGGCCGCCCACGGAGTACTGGGGGAGAGTCTTGATCTCAAGTCTGATACCCACTTGCTCAACAAGAATTTTCTGGGAATGCTTTGCGCACTTACGATCCCACTCTGGATGTGCCTTCTCAGGGACGGTGCCTGCAGGGATCAGGGGTGGCGTTTCCGGATCCTGTTCTGGACGAGTAGCGCGTTGTTGGTGTCGACGGTCTATTTGACCAACTGCAGAACCGCCTGGGTCTCTTTGATCCTGATTGTCCCGGTACTGGTTTTGTCGGCTTGGTGGCCCGACCGTCTGAGACGCCTGGGGCGCTGGCCGATCTCGCTCAAGCTGGGCAGTGTGGCCGCGCTGGCACTCGCGATGGTCCCTCTGGCGTGGACCCTCTATCAAATCCGGCCCGTTTCGGCCCAGGGACGACTTCTCATCTGGCGAGTTTCGCTGTCGATTTTCTCGGATTACCCGGTCCTGGGAGTCGGCTTTGGACAGCTTCCCCATTACCTGGGGGTTTACCACGGGCGATTCTTCGAAGAGGGGACGGCTACTCTCACCGAGCGCATGCTCCCTAGTCTCTTCTTCGACTCCTTTAACGAGTATCTGAGAGTTGCGGTCGAACATGGCCTCCTGGGGTTGGCCTTTTGGGTTCCCTTCTGGGTGGTGATCCTGCTTGCAGCCTGGCAGCCGATAGGGCGGGCCTCCGATCTGGCGTGGAAGTCCGGGGGAAGGTGTGAGCCGGGATCACCGCATCCACTCACACTGGGCCTCTCCGGGTTAGTCCTGATCTTCATGATCCTTTCCTTCTTTTACTTCCCGAGCGACGTGCTGATCTTCTCTGTGCTCTTTGTTTTCTGCCTGGCCGGCCTGGCCAGTGAGGACAGAGTCCGACACGCTGCGAGAACTGGAGGACAGGGATGAAGGCTGGAAAAACCGGTCAGGTCGTCCTCTCCAGCTGTCTGGTTGCGTTCTCTCTTCCCTTTCTGGTCTCGGGTCTCTCCCAATACCGGGCCAGCATCCTGTGGATGCGGGCTCAAGAGCTGGATTGTGAGAACGCGGCGGCGATGGAACTGGCGTCGCAGTTGTACGAGGACGCCTATCCGTACTTCGATTGGAACTCCTGGTTCCTGACCGACTACGGTCGTTGTCTGGAAGGGGCGGACCGGTTGAAAGGGGCCATCAGGGTGTTTGAGCAGGCCAGCCGCCAGCGCCCCGATCCCTATGCCCTCGAAGAACTGGCCGGCCTCTATGCCAGGAGAGGCTCCCTGGAACGTGCCATTCAGGCCGCCGAGCGAGCCAGTTTCATGCTTCCATGGCGTCTGACGTCGAAGTGGCAGCTGGCCTACTATCACTCCGAGGTCGGAAACCACGCGCAGGCCAGGGCTTACGCCCGCGACCTTCTTCTGACCCCGATGAAAGCGATTTCCACACGAGGGGTTCGCCTCAAAACCAAAGCCCGGCGCTTGCTTGCCGGAGAACCCGCGCTGGAGCCGTCTGAGCCATCGGACCAGGCAGCGGCGCTCGACCTGGTCGACCTGCAATGGCGCCCCAGAGTGACTCGGGCTTTCGAGATCGCCGGCCGCAATGCAGCCGAACTGAGTCATGCCCTCCAGACCGTGGACGAAGCGCATCGCGGGGACCTGGTTTTTTTGATCGTTCACATGCCGGAGTTCGATCTGGCAACGCTGACGGCCAAGTTTCTTCTGAAGGACCTGGACTCCGCCCTCCAGAGCCGCGATCTGTTTCCGTTTCTGGAAGAGGTGCCCGACGACATCTTTCGAAACTATGTGCTTCCCTATGCCCAGATGGACGAGCATCGGGAGGACTGGCGATCCTCGCTACGCGGAATGTTTGCCGGTTCTGTGCAGGATGCGGGTTCGGTTGAAGAGGTGGTCCTGGCACTCAAGGACGATCTGTTCTCTCGATTCGGGGTCAGTTACGAGGACAGACCCGTCCGATCGGTGCAGAGCCCGGCTCAGTCCAGCCAGATTGGGCAGGTGGATTGCGTGGGTGGCTCCATTCTCTTCGCCGACACTCTGCGCTCCCTGGGAATCCCGTCGCGGATCGTAGTGATCCCTCACTGGATCGACAATGTTGCCGGCCACGCCTGGAACGAGGTGTATGTGGAAGGGCACTGGCGCTCGATTGGCCTGGCAGACGATTCCCGGTTCGATGAGAGCTGGTTTCACGAAAAGGCCTCCGAAACCGATCCGAGCCAGGCCGCGACCCGCCTCTATGCGACCACCTTTGCCAGAACCGGTCAGCACCTCGAGCAGTGGGGAGCAGACGTGTGGTGGCATGACATTACAGACCGCTACGTCCCTGACGACCCGGGGTTACCCGGGAAGAAAGAAAGCCCCGGGAATCGACCGGGCGACGGCGAAAAGTAGGAGCCGCCTCCACGCGGCGATCTGATCGGACTGTAGGGGCGACCCTTGTGGTCGCCCGCCAAACGGGCCGGCACAAGACCCGGCCCCTACAAGAAGATCTGATTGGACCACGCAGGGTCTCCTGTCTATTCAGCCACGGGGAGCTCCA
>CBDCBX010000003.1:0-30099 GCA_965214465.1 Acidobacteriota bacterium
CTTTCCCTCCCCGCAGGGGCCGGTTGGCGGTCGCGTCCCAGGGATACATCTTCCCCTGGCTGGCAGCGGGGGGAACTGCCACACCCGCCTCGCTGTACCCGCCCACTCCGCCGTTGTCGGAGTAGAAAAAGACGGCCGTCTGATCCCGCAGTTCGAGCTCATCAAGTGCTTCCAAAACCCGTCCGACAGCCTCGTCAAGGCTCTGAACCATGGCCGCGTAGACCGGATGGTGCTGGCCACGGACGGGCTTGCGCCCTGCATATTTCTCAATCAGTTCAGGCCTGGCCTGGATCGGAAAATGGACTGCGTAAAAGGGCAGGTAGAGAAGGAAGGGGCGATCCCGATTCGACTCGATGAAAGACACGGCCTCGGTGGCCAGCCGGCTGGTCAGGTGTTCTCCCTCTGGACCGTCAAGAAGCTGTGGGTTCTGGTAGGGACTGAAGTACCCTCCACTGGGGCCTCCCGTCTGGTTCCCTCCGACGTTGACGTCAAACCCCTGGGCTGTGGGCCCAAAAGTATCCGTCCCCAGATGCCACTTTCCCATATGAGCGGTAACATAGCCCGCGTCCTGGAAGAGTTCGGCGAAGGTAACTTCTGCAACAGGCAGATCTGTAGCATTTTCCGGCGGAACCATGCGCCGGTACTCCTCGCGTCCTCGTGCCCCCGACGCGACGGTGTAAACCCCGGTCCTGGGGCTGTAGCGTCCCGTCATCAAAGCCGCCCGGGTGGGGGCACAGTTGGGGTTGGCGTAGGCACTTGTAAAGCGGGTTCCATCCCGGGCCAGGGAGTCGATGTTGGGAGTCTCATAGAAGCCGCTTCCATACGACCCCAGGTCGGTCCACCCCAGATCGTCGGCCACGATGAGAACGATGTTGGGAGGCCGGTCCTCGACCTCGGCGGGTAGAGAACAAGCAACCCCGATCAACAAAATCACCAACGGCACTCGGTTGAGTTTCATTTTCTCCTCCTGGAACCCTTACGTGGAGACTTGACGAGTTTAAGGTCGAAAGCTGAAAGTTCAAAGTTGAACCACATATTCCTCAAAAGTTAGTGTTAGCCTTGGTGAAAAGAAACAGACTGCCGCCCCGACAGCCAAGGGGCGCTTTATACGAAAGCGGGTTGATAAATGCAAGACCCACAGACCGGAACCGTGCTGGCCCTGGTGGCCCATCCCGATGATGCAGAATTCCTCTGCGGCGGCACCCTGGCGTTGCTGGCCCAGAGGGGATGGGAGATCCACGTCGCGACTTCCACACCCGGTGATTTAGGGAGCGCCGATCTGGCCCCGGACGAGATTGCAGCCGTCCGCAGAGCCGAGGGAGCCGCCGCCGCGGCTGTGATCAAGGGAGATTATCATTGCCTGGAGTTGCGGGATCTGCGTGTTGTCTGCGGTGAAGACGGACTGCGCCGTTTCACTTCCCTGCTCCGCAAGGTTCGACCCGATCTGGTCCTGACCCACAGCCCCTCCTGTTACATGATCGACCACGAGGAAACCTCTAGACTGACGCGGGCCGCCTGCTTCGCCAGCCCCGCTCCTCACGCCTTCGTCGTCGAGGAGGACCAGGCCCGGCCACTGGACAGGATTCCTGCTCTTTACTACGTAGATGCCGTCGAAGGAATCGATCTCTTTGGCAACCCGGTGCCCTTCTCCTTTGCAGTCGACACCACCTCCGTCTTTGCCACCAAGCTGGAGATGCTGGTCTGCCACGCCTCCCAGCGCGAGTGGCTGCGGCGCCACCACGGTATGGATGAGTATCTGGAAACGGCCCGGAAGTGGAGCCAGCAGAGAGGCACCCAGGTGGGCGTTCGACACGCCGAAGTGTTCCGCCAGCACCTGGGTCACGGCTATCCTCGCGAGAACCTGCTGGCTGAAGCGCTGGACGGCCTGGTAATCACGCCCTGAGCCGGGACTCTTGGCTAAGACCTCGGAACCTCACATCATGCGCTGAATGATTCGCTGACTCTCGTCCTCGTTCAAACCCAACTTACGAAAGCCCAGGGGGCCGCCCTCAGCCAACACGGGCTCACGGTGGCCCAGAGCTGCCTGTACTTTTTGCAGGAAGAGCCCGGTGTAGATCGTATCCCCCCACTCCAAAGCTTTTTCACAGGCGGTTTTCCAATCGCTGGTATCGTGATTCTCGTCCTCGAGCCGCTTCACTCGGGGCTTGAAAAAGCTGTAGTCGTTGTCGTGATTGTAGGTCACGCAGGGGCTGAAGATGTCGATCAGCGAAAACCCTTTATGCTGAATAGCCTTCTTCATCAGCTCCACCAGGTGTTTACCGTCTCCAACGTAGCCCCGGGCTACAAAGGTGGCACCGTTCATGATGGCGGAGGTGATGGGATTGACCGGCATTTCGACGCTTCCAAAAGGCGTGCTCTTGGTCTTCATACCGTCGCGACTGGTAGGTGAAATTTGCCCGGTCGTGAGACCGTAGATCTGATTGTTCATCACAACATAGGTCAGGTCGACATTGCGCCGCGCAATATGCACGAAATGGTTGCCTCCGATGCCGTAGCCATCGCCATCCCCACCGGTGGCGATGACCGTCAGCTCGTGGTTACCCATCTTGGCCCCCGTAGCCACGGCCAGAGCCCGGCCGTGCAAGGTGTGCATGCCGTAGGAGTTGAAGTATCCCGGCAGATTCGAAGAACAGCCGATTCCGCTGACTGTCAGGATCTGATGGGGCCGTAGTCCCAACTCGGCACAGGCTCTTTGCAGTCCTTTCAGAACTCCGAAATCGCCACAGCCTGCACACCAGTCCGGATTCACCTTTCCCTTGAAGTCTTTGGGCTTCAGCGCTCCCTCAGGGGGACCGGCGTTGATATCCTGCGGGGTTACGATACTCATCTTCGCTCCTTTCTAAACCATTACTTCCTGATAGGGCACAGAGTGGTTGGTACGACCAGCCAACTGCTCCAGCACGCCCTCGACGATGTGATGAGGCATAAAGGGTTCCCCATCATACTTGCGGATGTGCCCATCAACATCGAGTCCTGTCTCGCTCCGAAGGTAGCGGAAGAACTGGCCCGAATAATTGTTCTCCACAATGATGGTCTTCTGACAACGCTTGATCGTCTCAATCATGGCCTCGGACTGGAACGGAACGATCCACTTGACCGACAGCTGGTTGGCGCTCACTCCCTGCTGATTCAACAGCTCGATCGCCTCCTGAATCACGCCGTAGGTGGATCCCCACCCGATCAGCGTCACCTGGGCGTCCTCAGGACCTTCCAGGCTGGGAGGCGGGATCTGATCCAGGATGGCCTGAAACTTCCGAGCCCGTTTTTCGACCATCTTTCTTCTCTTGTGCGGATTGGTGAACTCGTCGCTGATCAGACCGCCGTCCTCGTCGTGCTCGTCGGTTGCCACCACATGCACATAACCCTCGAGCCCCGGGAGGGCACGCGCAGAAATGCCGCTCTCAGTGTCCTCATAACGCAAATAGCCATCGCCATTCGAGGCGGTGGTGATCAAATCTCCTCGATCGATGCTCGGATGCATATCGATGTCGTCCGGATCCACGCTGAAGGTGCCTTCCGAAATCAACAAATCCGAAATGACGATAGCGGGACACTGGCATTGGTCGATGAGATTGAACAATTTGGGCATGGTGTTGAAGGCATCCAGGGCATTTCTGGGAGCCACAATGATGCGCTCAAAATCTCCCTGACTGGCGCCCAGCACCTGCCACAGGTCGCCCTGCTCTGTTTTGGTGGGTACCCCCGTGGAGGGCCCGGCGCGCTGGACATTGATGAAGACGACCGGGATTTCCATCATGGCAGCCGCGCCGATGGCTTCCGTCATCAGAGCGAAGCCTCCGCCCGAGGTTGCGCACATGGCCCGACAACCGGCGTGGGCGGCTCCGATGGCCATGTTCGCGACCCCGATTTCGTCCTCGACCTGGCGAACCATAATGCCCAGCTCACGGCCGTTTCGAGCCATCCAGTGAAGCACTCCGCTGGCCGGACTCATCGGATAAGCGCAATAAAACTTGACCCCGGCCGCGGCACCGCCCATCGCCAGCGCGTCATTCCCGGTCCACACGGCCAACGGTTTGGGACCCGCGGGAACGGATTGCGCCCACGGTTCAAAGTTGGCACTGGTGAAGTCGAACCCGGCTCGGGCGACCCCCAAGTTCTCGTCCACAACCGCTTCTCCCTTGCGCTCGAAGTGCAGCTTTAACGCATCCTCGAGAACTTGAAAGTCGAGCCCCAGCAGGGAAACGATCGATCCCAGCGCGACCGTGTTCTGGACCAGCCGGTTGCGGTTTCCCCCGGTGATCTCGACTACCGGCAGCGGACAAAGTTGGACGCCCTCGGCAGCTTCCGGAGCTTTTACGGCCCCGCTGTTGTAGATCACGCTCGACCCGGGTCCCATGAGAGACAGGTGGCGGTTCAAAGTGTCCTGGTTCAGACAAACCAGTATGTCCAGCTTATCCCCGTGGTTGCGGGCCGGACGGTCAGCAACGCGTATCGTAAGAAAAATGTGCCCGCCCCGTATGATCGACTGATAGGCGTTGTAGGCGTAAAGATGGAGGCCGCGGCGCACGAACAGGCGCGCCAGTACGTTTCCGGGCGTGGCGATGCCCTGCCCTGCCGCACCTCCGATCGCGAAGGCAAAGTCGAATCTCCCTGACATTGGATGCTTTCTCCCAATCTGGCCAGATCCGCTCGCTCCCACAGCAGGAGAGGATCCGTTCAATTGTGTGTCGGCGCCGAGGCTGCCCGGCTCTCCCTTCAGGAGTCCGGCCGCTTGATCCGAGCACCGGCAATCCTTCCTGACTGACAGATACTATAGGTTAGCCCGCCTGTTTTGGCAATCGACTGAACGACTCAGCCTGATTCTCAAAGCCGGCCCGGCTGGCCCGGGATGGAACTCATAAAGAGGTACAGGTGGGGTGTTATCCTTCCAGAATCGAGAGAAAAGAATCTTCCAGGCTCTCGCACAGCCAGCGCAGGAAGCGCGCTGCATTGGCCCCATCGATGAGCCGGTGATCATAGGACAGCGACAGCGGCAGAATGGTTCTGGGGGCCAGCGAACCATCTCGAAACACGGGCTTGCAGGCCGACCTGGAAACTCCCAGAATAGCCACTTCCGGCCAGTTCACGATGGGGGTGAACAGAGTTCCCCCAATTCCACCCAGATTGGTCACGGTGAAGGTTCCGCCCTGCATCTCATCAAGAGTTAGTCTTCCGTCCCGCGCGCGCCCGGCAACTTCCTGGAGCTCGACGGCAATCTGGATGATGTTCTTTTGATCCACATCCCGGATGACCGGAACCAGAAGTCCTCGAGGCGTGTCGACTGCCACCCCGATGTGAAGGTATTTCTTGTAGATGATCTTCTGGCCCTGGGCATCGAGGCTGGCGTTGAAATCCGGAAACAGTTTCAGAGCCGAAGCCAGGAGCTTGATGATGATCGCTGTCACCGTCAGCCTGGTGCCGGCTGCCTCTGCCCTGGCAGCATATTGCTTTCGCCGCTTCTCCAGTTCCGTGACGTCACACTCATCGTGCTGGGTCACATGGGGGATGGTGAGCCAGTTGCGGGCCATCCGCTCAGCCGTCACACGGCGCACGTTGGTGAATGACTCTGTCTGGATCTCTCCCCAGCGGGCAAAGTCGGGCAAGCTGGCAGAGGGAAGGCTCTGCGCCGGCCGACCGGCCTGCTCTTCCCCGGAAGCAGCCTGCTGGAGATCATCTTTGGTGATTCGACCCCGCGGCCCCGTACCGGTAACCCGGCGAATATCAACCCCGAGTTCCCGGGCCTTTCTTCGAACGGCCGGAGAGGCCGGGATCACCCTTTGCAAGCCCTCCAGATCGGGACGCGAAGCCTCCCCGTCTGCCTTCTTCCCCACCGGCTCGGTCGACTCAGGCGCGGCCTCCTCTGCCTGGGGATCGAGTGGTGGCAAAACTTCGGCTGTAGATGCCTCCTCCTCTGGAGGCCTGGCCTTGGCCTGACTCGCTCCGTCAGAATCGATGGTCAGGAGTAGTTGTCCAACCATCGCCTTGTCGCCCACCTGGACATGAATCTCCTGGACCCGTCCACCCAGCGACGACGGCACTTCGATCACGGCCTTGTCAGTTTCCAGTTCCAGCACAGCCTGTTGAGGCTCGATGCGGTCTCCCACCTTTACAAGCAGTGCAACTACATCACCTGACTCAATGTTCTCGCCCAGATCGGGCAGTTTGAACTCCATCGACATCTTTTCGACTCTTACTCTCTTGTATGAGGTACTAGTGTACTGTCCGGAATGTTCACGCCGCTACTTCGAGCGTCTTTTCGCCGACAGCTTTGTTGCCCTACCTCGAAAGACTCCCGGCATTCCTGCGTCGCGCGCCTCACTGACGACGAAAATCCATCCCTAATTAACCCCGTGACCTTCCCGGACAGTACACTAGGACGTCAGCGGGTTGGGCTTGGAGGGATTGATATCCAGCTCCTTGATTGCCTTTTCCAGTGCCCCACGCTTGATCTTCCCCTGGCCGGCCAGGGCCGTCAGCGCTCCCAGTGCAATATAGCGGGAATCCACTTCAAAGAAATCACGCAGAGCCTCTCTCGACTCACTGCGTCCGAACCCGTCAGTCCCCAGAGTCACCGGGACTGAGGGCATCCATCTTGCCACTGAGTTGGGCAGCGCTTTGACGTAATCAGAGGCCATCACGATGGGTACGGGATCCGCGCCCAGGCATTGTTTGATGTACGGGACACGCGGCTTCTCGCCCGGGTGCAGCATGTTCCAGCGATCGGTTTCCATTCCGTCCCGGTGGAGTTCCTTGAAGCTGGTCGCACTCCACACGTCGGAAGCGATGTTGAATCGCTCAGCAAGAAGCTCCTGTGCCGACAGAGCCTGGTTCAGGATCGCCCCTGAGGCCAGTAGCTGGACCCTGGTTCTTGCCCTCGACTTGCTGCGACGATAACAGTAAAGGCCTTTCAGGATTCCCTCCTCCACGCCTTCCGGCATCTGGGGCATGGGGTAACTCTCGTTCTCAACCGTGAGGTAGTAGAAGACATCCTCACAGTTTTCGTACATGCGCCGTATACCCTCGCGCACAATCACGCCAATCTCGTAGGCAAAGGCGGGATCGTATGCCACCAGGTTGGGAACCGTGCAGGCAAGAAGATGGCTGTTCCCGTCCTGATGCTGCAACCCCTCGCCTGCCAGCGTCGTACGCCCCGCGGTTCCTCCAACCAGGAAACCCCGGCAGCGCATGTCTGCAGCGGCCCAGATCAGATCACCGACTCGCTGAAATCCAAACATGGAGTAGAAGACAAAGAACGGGATCATATGCACCCCGTGACTGGCGTAGCTGGTTCCCGCTGCAATAAAAGACGAAATGGAACCCGCTTCTGTGATTCCCTCCTCGATGATCTGCCCGCTGATCGCTTCCCGGTAAAACATGAGGCTCCCGGCATCCGTCGGCTCATAGAGCTGACCCACATGAGAGTAGATACCGAACTGGCTGAAGAGTGCCTCCATCCCAAAGGTACGGGCTTCGTCGGGAATGATGGGAACCACATGCTTCCCGATGCCTTCCTTTTCACGAAGGAGCCTGGCGATCACCCTGACAATCGCCATGGTGGTGGTGACGGACCGGTCTCCAGTACCCTGGATAAACTCATCGAAAAGCTCATCAGGGGGCATCTTCAACGGCTCGGCCGACACCACCCGAGTCGGCATATATCCCCCCAGCTCCTTCCGTCTCTGGGTTATATAGACACATTCCGGACTGTCGTCCGAAGGCCTAAAAAAGGGAGCCGCAGCCAACTCTTCGTCCGAGACCGGGATATCGAAACGCTCTCTGAAATGGAGCAGTTCGTCCAGGTTCAACTTTTTCTGCTGGTGGGTGATGTTCTTGCCCTCTCCTGCTTCCCCGAGCCCATAGCCCTTCACGGTCTTGGCCAGAATCACGGTAGGAGAACCCTGGTTCTCTGTCGCTGCCCGGTAAGCAGCATACATCTTGTAAGTATCGTGCCCTCCACGGTTGAGCTCGGAAAGCTGTTCGTCCGTGAGAGTGTCTCCAATTCTCTTCACCTCGGGATTCTTGTTCCAGAAGTGCTCGCGGAAATACTCCGGACCAGCGACACCGAACTTCTGCCACTGCCCATCCACGGTCTCGTTCATCTGCTCCACCAAAGCCCCGCTCTCGTCCATTTCCAGAAGTGGATCCCAGGTGCGCCCCCAGATGACCTTGATGACATTCCACCCGGCACCCCGGAACACCCTTTCCAGTTCCTGGATGATCTTGCCATTTCCGCGCACGGGCCCGTCCAGCCTCTGCAGGTTGCAGTTGATCACGAAAATCAGGTTGTCGAGCTGCTCACGGGCCGCCAGGCCGATGGCTCCCAGAGATTCGGGCTCATCGGTCTCGCCATCGCCCAGGAAGGCCCAGACCCTGCTCTTGCTGGTATCCTGGATGCCCCTGTCCTCAAGGTATCGATTGAAGCGTGCCTGGTAGATGGCCATGATCGGCCCCAGGCCCATCGAAACCGTTGGAAACTCCCAGAATTCGGGCATCAGCCAGGGGTGCGGGTAAGAAGAGAGGCCGGTTCCCGGCTGCAGCTCGCGGCGAAAATTCTCAAGCTGCTGGACGCTCAGTCTGCCTTCCAGGAAGGCACGGGCGTAGATGCCCGGGGCAGCGTGACCCTGGAAGTAAACCAGATCTCCTCCCCCATCGGCGCCCTTGCCCCGGATGAAGTGATTCAGGGCCACCTCGTAAAGAGTGGTGGCCGAGGCAAAGGTCGAAATGTGGCCCCCGATTCCATCTTCCTCACGATTGGCTCGAACTACCATGGCCATGGCATTCCAGCGGATGTAGCTCTTGAGCCTGACTTCTACGTCGAAATCGCCCGGGAAGTCGGGCTGATCCTGAGGAGCTATGGTGTTGATGTACGGGGTATTTGCCGCATAGGGTATTTGAATACCTTTCTTGAGGGCGTGCGCATGCAGGCGTGTAAAAAGTCGCCGGACCCGCTCCGAGCCGCCTTCCGCAATCACGTAATCCAGGGCTTCGAGCCACTCCCGGGTCTCGGTGGCCTCGATTTCCTTCTCCTGGGCGGTCTTCGCGATTCTGTCTGTTGGCTTACTCATTCGGGTCTTCGCAACTCTAGTAACCCTTGGTGGAAATCCCACGAGCCGTTAGACATTCTTTCAGGTCGCCGCCCAGCGAATCAAGATGGGTTTTAACTTTTAACTTTCAGGTTTTAGGTTCTGGGTTCTGGGTTCCGGACTCTAGGTTCCAGGCTCTGGCGCAATCCGCCGCTCTTTGGCCGGCGGCGGCCTGAAGCCCGGAGGGCTTTTTTTGAGCAGGCGCAGAACCTCCTCAATGGCTGCCTCAAGCTGGGGATCCCGACCTCCCGCGAGCTCGCTCGGATGGTCCAGCACCGGAATATCCGGATCCACACCGTGACCTTCTGCAAACCACTTCCCGTCGGGACCATAGAGCCGACCAGGAGGGACTGTATAGGCGCCCCCGTCGATCAACTGGTGCACCACAGCCGGTCCGATCAAGCCACCCCACGTCCGCTCCCCGACCAGAGGACCCACCTCCATGGTCTTAAAGAACCAGGGAAAGGCATCACCCCCCGACCCGGCCCAGCCGTTGATGAGCATGACTTTGGGTCCATAGTGGGTGATGACGGGATGATCGATTCGAGCCGCGTGCCGAAAATAGATATGATTCACGAGCTGCCGGTTCATCAGCTCAATAAAACGGTCCGGGAGCTGCCCGCCGCTATTGAACCGCTCGTCTATGACGAGCCCTTCCAGGCGATGCTGGCTGTTGAACTGGCGTACCAGCTCACTCTGGCCAACGGTCCCGGTATCCGGGACATAAATGTAGCCGATGCGGCCCCCGGAGGCCTCCAGCACTCGCTTGCGATTGGCTTCAATCCAGGCCAGGTTGCGCAGCCGGCTCTCGCTGCCCAGGGTCTTCACCAGAACCTGGCGGGCCCCCTCGATCGACGGGTCGTCGCTGACGGTCAGCGTGACCACCTTCTCGGCCAGGCCGGCGAAGGGTGCGTAAGGATCCATGGAAGTGTCCATGGGAGTGCCGTTCACGGCCAGCACGTAGTCACCTTCGCCCACTTCTACGCCCGGCTCAGCCAGGGGTGACCTGGATTCGGCATCCCAGGGCGCTCCCCGGATGATCCGGCTGATCCGGTAGGCACCGTTTTCGAGAGCCCAGTCGACTCCCAGCAGTCCGACAGGTCTCTGAGGAGCCCTCTCCACATCCCCGCCTCTAACGTAGGTGTGGGAGGCATTGATCTCCGCGATCAACTGTCCAATCACCCAGTTCACGTCCGACCGGGTGACTGCATCCTTCAACAGCCCACCGTAGTGATCACGGAGGGCCTGCCAGTCGAGCCCGTGTAGTTCGTCGTCGTAAAAGTAGTCGCGGTAGGTTCGCCACACCTCCGTGAAGATCTGCTCCCACTCGGCCCGCGGATCCAGGACCATCTCCAGATCGCCTGTGGCTAGCGATTTTTTCGCTTTTTGTCCCGGAGCCACATCGACAATCGACCAGCTTCCGGACCTCGTTGCCACCAGCATCTGCTTCCCGTCGGCCGAGATCTCGAAGCCACCGGCATCTTCGATCACGGTCTGCTCCTTGCGTTCTTTCAGATCGTAGAAGACCACTGGACGATTCCGGTCTGAGGCACCGCTGCGGGGGGGACGACCGTACAAGACCTTCCCTTTCACAGCGCGGAGGTTGTTATAGTTGCCGGCCACAGGGGGCAGGATGACAGCCCGCCCTTCGAAGCCCTCGAGGTCGATCTCGATCTTCTTCTCGTCGCTGCTTCCTGATTCCTGGTCGCCAGGTTCTGGTTCCTCTGCCGGCTGCTCTGACTGTGACTCTTCCTGATCTTCGTCGCTTTCCGCCTCTTCGTCTTTCTTCTCGTCCTCCCTGACCTCTTCCTCGTCATTTCGTGGAGCCAGGGGCGAGGGAACATCTTTGCGCAGGGGAACAGCCACGATGCTGGTACTGTTGGGGTAGACCCAGGTGGCATCCAGATCGGATTCAACGGGGTCCAGGCTTCGATTGGAGAAATAGTAGAGGTACTTCCCTTCCGGATCGAAAACCGGACTGGAGTCGGAGTAGTAGCCCGAAGTGACCTGATGGCTCTCCCCGGCCTCGAGATCATGGAGAAAGACGGCGCTGTTTTGCGTCTCGAGCCCCCGGGGATAGGCCAGCCACCGGCTGTCCGAAGACCAGCTGACTCTGAAGTCCTCCAGATCCGGGTGCAGGCGCCACAATTCTCGGTCCACCCGGGATAGCTCCCCGGATTTGAGATCGAGGATCTGGATCGCCTGAGTGTGATCGATGAAGGCGATCTTCTTGGAGTCGGGCGACCAGTAAGGTTGGTAGCGGAACCCTGCTCCCAGCCGGGTCACTTGCCTGGCCTCCCCTTTCCCGTCCGAGCGAGCGATCATGAGCTCATATTCCCCCGAAGCATCGCTCCAGAAGGCAATGTGCTTTCCGTCCGGTGACCAGGCCGGTGATTTTTCGGCCGATCCCGACGAGCGGCTCAACTGGCGAACAAAACCGTGCTCCGCCGGCACGGTAAAGATCTCTCCGCGCGCTTCGAAAAGCGCCCTTTTTCCAGTTGTAGAGATCTGGCCGTTCTGAATCTGCCGGCTCACCTTGACCGTCCGCGGCCGCAGGGTGCCCATGTCCGTCACGACCTGGACATCCACCGCATGCTGCTTCTCGCTCTCCAGATCCAGCAGATACAGCCTTCCACCTGCCTGAAAGACGATGTCCGTGGGTCCCAGGGCCGGGAACTGGATATCCACGTCGTTGAACCGCGTGACCTGCCGGATCCGCCGGTTTTTCAAACTGTATGCCCACAGGTTGGAGCGCTGGCTGGATCCTCGATCCGAGAGAAAGTAGATGGTATCCCCATACCACATGGGCTCTTCGTCATTGGCCGGATTGTTGGTGATATTGCGGGCCTCGAGGGACTCCAGGTCGAACAGCCAGATCTCGGGTGCCATCCCCCCTCGATAGCGTTTCCAGTTCCGGAATCCTCGTCTCTTGGTTGTGAACGCGATGCGGCTTCCATCCGGCGAAAAGGATCCAAATTCACCGTAGGCCATGGGCAGTCGGGAGGGCAGCCCTCCCTGGGCAGAAACGCGGTAGAGCTGATTCACTCGTTCGATTCCGGATGACCGGAGCGAAGAGAAAAGAAGCTCGGCACCATCCGGTGTCCAGTCAATAAGTCGATCCGTGCCCGGATGGTAGGTCACGCGCGACACGTCGCCTCCTGCGGCCGGAACCACGTACACGTCGGTATTCCCGTCGTAGCTGGCGTTGAAGGCCAGCCTGGAACCGTCGGGCGAGAACCTCGGAAAGCCTTCTTCCCCGAGGGGTGAGCTCAACCGGTGGGCAGTTCCACCGTTCCTTGAAACGACCCAGATATCACCGGCATAAACGAAGCTGATCTGCCGGGCAGAGACGTCCGGATAGCGGAGCATACGGGCATCGATCCCGGCCTCAACTTGAGCAACGCCCGACATGCCGGGCCAGGCTAGGAGTGACAGTGCGAGGACGTACTTCAAAGACATGGAAAGGTCACCTCTCTTGGAAAGCACAAGACCCTGCAGACGGCAACACACGGGCCTAGGAGGACCCTCCGTGGTCCGATCGGATCGTCGCATGGAAGCGGGGCGCCTACACTCCGGATTCCAGAACCCAGTGCCTCAGTGCGCCATCGAGAAGCTACCGGCCAGCACGTGGGTCCCCCACTGAACCTGAAACGTTGCCCCATGACCCTCTGGACTCAGAGAGATCACCATGTACTCTTCGGATTCGCCGGCCTCACTTTTCTTCAGTGGGAGCCTGGCTACCACCTCACGGGATGAGTCCAGGGCCTGCAGCCACCAGTGGTCCTCGTCATCCCTGTAGGCCCGAAGGGGATAGTCACCCGCCGCCAGCTTGGTGTCACCAAACTGCAGATCAATCGGAGTCGAGAGTTTGGTGGCCCGGTCCGCGCCCAGCCTCCAGGGATTGGCCCGAGGCTTCTGGAGCAGCTCGTTGACATCCCGGCCCTTCAGATGGGGCGCCGTATAAACAATGGTTACGGTCTGTCCGTGGACCTCGGCTTTGGCTTCACCCGGCTGGTTGTCATGGGCCACAGCCAGGGCCAGAAAGCTGGCCAGGACAATCATCAAAACAAGAGCTTTCTTCATTCTTCCAACCTCTTTCCTTTGGGGAGGGGCAGCTCAGCCGCCCGAGCATCTTAAGGAGCCCTTATTCTGCCACGAACCGCTAGAGAGGTTCCACGTTCCACGCTTCGGCCCCCAGGCCGCAAGGAACCGCCAACCCTCAAGGAACCCACAGAGCCAGGAGCTTCAGCGACTGCGTGGCGGCTGTCAGGCCGACATCTTGCAGGAAGACAGTGACTGCGTGGGAGAACCGTCCGTGGTCCGATCCGGTCACTGATCGTTGAGGGGTGCTACTCCCGCCACGCCGAAGGGCTTGACATTCTGGCCCGAGAGTTGGACGTTGGCCCCTTCCACCGTGACACCCAGCGCCATTCCATAGATTTCGCCTATCTCGCCGTCATTTCCACGACCGCAGAATCGATGACCTCAGGCAAACCGTCAACGAATTCGTTGAGGAAGAAATCATCCCGACGCACCGTCAGCGGATTGACCCCTTCTATAACAGTCGTTCCCGCAGGCGACAGCTCACCCTGAGGCAGAAAAACTCGAATGTTGACGGGCTGGGGACTAGTCACGAATATTGCTACGCCAGTATCGAATCCCGGGCGGCGAGACATGACATATTGAATCCCCTTTCCGGCGCGGGCCTCCGGGACAGCGACGCTGTCGATCAGATTTCCTGCACCGTCTCTCAGAGTGTAAAAGAAAGCGAAGCTGAGATCGTCAGGGGAGGCCCCGACGCCAGCCGGACTTGCTGGGCGGTTTCCGCCGAGCCAGAGACCTTGGCGGAGTTCGAGGGGCCCTTGAGGACCCGGGCCTTGCGCAGACGTAAACACCAAGCTTACCGATTCCCGCGGGCCGAGGGGAACCTGAATACCGTTAGGTGTGTAAGGAATCCCGTTGACCAGAATTTCGCCAAGCGGGGCAAGATTATCTTCAAAAAGGAAGAATTCGCCATCCCATGGCAAATCGCTTCCGTTGCCGATCCGAATCTCTACCTCGAACTCGAAGCCTCCTCCAAGGGATCCGACGACAAATTGAGGGAAGATGACGGTAGTTAAGGGATTGTGGAAGCTCGGCGACCGGTCCCCTCCCTGCGCCACGGCAACCCCGCAGCAAGCCAGGACAACCACCACAAACAAGACATTTCGAAGAATACCCACTACGGTCACCTCCCACCTCAAAATCATCGAACAACAATGTATTTCGCAAGCTAGCCCGACCGTCCCGGCTGACCCGGCAAACGGATTTGCCCCGAGTGTACTACCCGCAAATCCTCCCCGCAAGAAGGCACCCCCTGAACCGTCAAGAAGTCAAGAGAGTGGGAGGGGGGCTCAGGGCGGAGAACGTTTAAATTCCCGGCCGCAGCCCTGAGCCCCCCTCCCACTCTCTTGACACCCTCGCGCTCTAAGACATTTCTAAGCCCAGCACCCAGCCTAACTAAACCCGAAAACGCAGGCTGAACTCCACCCCCGGATCCCGGTTCACGACGTCAACGCTGGCCCGCATGGCATCGGCCAGCATCTTCACCAGGGCCAGGCCCATCCCGGTGCCGCGCGTGGTCCGGGTCATCTCACTGTCAATCCGATAAAACTTCTGGAAGATCTTCTTGAGCTGGGGCCTGGGAATACCGGGACCAAAATCCCGCACCCGGATGAAACACTCCTTGCCCAGTTGACTGACCGTAACCTGGATCTTTTTCTTCTCGGCCTCCTTCGAGAACTTGATGGAGTTGTCGATCAGATTGATCAGGATCTGGGTCATGGCATCGCGATCCACACGGATCCGGGAAGGATCGCCCTCCGCCTTCGTCACGGCTACAAAACCGGCCCTGGCCAGTCGAGCCTCCAGCCCCTGCACGATCTCTTCCACCAGCCTGACCGGATCTTCCCTGACCAGTTGGACTTTCCACTCGTTTCTTTCCAACTCGGCCAACTGCAGGACATTCTGGATGAGACGGCTGAGGCGTTCGCTCTCGTCATGAATGTAGCGGTAGTAGGACTCTCTTTTCTCATCATCCTCCACCCAACCCTCTACCAGAATCTCTCCGTACATCCGGATCGTGCTGAGCGGAGTTTTCAACTCATGGCTGACGGCGGACACGAAATCCGCCTTCTTCTGGGAAAGGTCCAGTTGAGTTGCTACCAGCCGGTAGATCACAAAGAGACCCCCCACCAGGAGCACGACCAGATAGACACTGAGTAACTGAGCCAGAGTGTGCCCCGGGCCCCGAGGCAGAGAGGCAACCGCCAGGGCTACATTGAATTGGTTGAAGGGGTGGGGGAGTTGTGCACTGTAGAGCAGCACGGGCTTCTCTTCCCGCCCCGAGGTCAGGCCCTGACTGCTCAGCAGTTCATCCTGGTGAAAAAGCAGGAAGGACGCGTTCTCGGGGAGAACCGAACTTCGCACTGCGGGCTCGACGTGCTGGCGCAGGAATCCTGCCAGGTCGGCAGCAAAGCCCTGCAGGTAGCGGCGATCTTGCCACCACACCCGGCGCGAGAAGACAATCCACTGGTCGCCAACCACTCGGGTCTGAAAAGAATCCACTTCCGCTTCGACATCGAGAATTCCCGGAAACGCTTCCGCAGGGATGACGGCCGGCTGGTCGCCCGCTGCTTCCCGCTCTCTGGTCGTCTCCTTCCATTCGGCGGGCTCTGGGGCGGCCTCTTGCAGGCGGTTCTTGTACTTTACTCCGGTCTTGGACAGCGCATCGCCCAGCTCGGAGTCAAAAATCCGAACCTGGGTGGGAGAGGCTTTCTGCACTCTCTTGAAGTAGCGCTGCTCCGGTGCCGAGGTTTCGCTGGAATACTCGTCCGCCTGACCGCTCAAGTATTTCTGCTCCAGCTGGGCGTCGACCTTCGACTCCAGTTCCTGACGGAATTGGCCGGCCTGCTGCTCCGGACTTTGACCCGTTTCCAGGTCATCCTCCACGGCTGCATCCGTCTCCAGCACAGAGCCGGGACGCGCATTCACGATCAGGGCGGCGAGCCGCCTGTGGAGTTCCTCCCTCTCCGGGCGCCGGGGCACCGTCAGGCCGGGATGTTGCTCTGCATCGGGTAGCAGGGGAGTATGAAAGCTGCCGTCCGGATCAATCTGGAAATACCCTAGAATGCCCGGAATCTCGGACTCCACCGGAAAGGTCGCCAGCGGAGAGAGGTTGAGTCCGGCCTGTTCGGGCACTGGATCATCGGCCACATGAACGTACCGGTACTGCGTATAGGGCCGGCTCTCTTCCGTCTGCAGGTTCCCCAGAAGAGTTTCTCCCACGTTGAGGAGAACACTCTCGGCAGCCCTTCTGTAAAAGAAGAAGGACTCCTGTTCCAGGCTCGAGTATGTCCTCCTGAGCAGCAACCCCAGGGGAATCGCCAGAAGCAGAAAGAAGGCCACAAAGTAGATTCGCAGCCTGGTCATTTGTCGACCTGCAGCTGGTAGCCTTCCCCTCGCACCGTAACCAGTAACTCCGGCCGGGAAGGATCGATCTCAATCTTGCGCCGGAGTTTCGTGACGTGGATGTCAATCGTTCGTGTTTCGATGAAATCGACGTTCTTGTAGCCCCAGACTTCCCGCAGCAACTCCGGTCGGGACACCGGCCGGTTCTCGTTCCGGCTCAGATAGAGGAGCATTTCCAGTTCCCGCCGGGTGAAAACAATTTCTCTCCCCCGCCGAGAACCCGTGAGCCGATCCGGATAGACTCGCAGATCCTGGATGCTGAAGGCCTGCATGTCACGGTGAAACTTGCCGGACCTGCGCAGCACTGCCTCCACACGGGCCAGCAACTGGCGCAAAGAAAAGGGCTTGGCCACATAATCATCCGCCCCCAGGCGGAGTCCTTTAATGATGTCTTCTTCGGAGGCCTTGGCGGTGAGCATGATGATGGGCAGATGGCGATCCACTTCTCGAATCTGGTTACAGATGCTGAACCCGTCCACTCCAGGAAGCATGATGTCGAGAATGACCAGATGATGGCCACCGGCCAGGGCTTTCTGCAGGCCGGTGGTGCCGTCAGCCGCCGCATCTACTTCGTAGCCGTTGAAGACGAAGACATCGGTCAACCCGGTTCGAATCGGCTCCTCGTCTTCCACCAATAGGATTCTCGGTTTCGTACTCACTGCCATATCCACATTGTAGTCCGGCTACAAGGCTTGGTTTCGTAAACCCATTGTAAAAGCTGAAGCCGTTCCTTTTACGAAGTCGTGTCTAATTTTCCTGGTCGCAATGTCGTTAGCTAGGGTGAGCGCGGATTCGGAAGGACCTGGATTCGTGAAAAGGAGAAAAATCATGAGCATTCTAGAAAGATTCAGATTCCTGAACAGTTCACCCCGAGCCGGTCTTCTGGCCCTGGCCATCGGCGTGGGGGCCACCCTGATCTGGGTACAGATCCTGGGAGGCACCTCCACGATCCGAAACCTCTGGCCCTATGGAAGCACCACCCAGCACATCACGATCGACCCCGCTACCGGCGTCAAGTTGAACGCTACGCTTTCGCAGCCCAAGATCGTCCAAGGCAGCGACGGTACCGTTTACCTGGACTTGAAAATCGTCACACCGGGTGACCCGGAGCGCCGCGAGAGCATCCTGCCCACCGACATTCTGGTGGTCCTGGATCGCAGCGGGTCCATGAGCGATGGCAATAAGTGGCAGTATGCCACGCAGGCGGTCCAATCTCTACTGGATCGGTTGACCCCTTCGGACCGAATCGCCTTGATCAGCTTTGACAGCTCAGCCCGGCTCGACTCTCCGCTGGCGCGGGCGACACCCCAAAACATTGCCAGAATTCGGAACGTCCTGCAGCGCCTCGCTCCTGGAGCCTCGACCAACCTGGGGGACGCCCTGCTACTGGCCGAACGAACTACCGGAAGCCTCTCGGAAGGGGCCCGAACGCGGAGAGTCATGGTCCTCTCGGACGGCCACGCCAATACCGGTATTGTGGAGCCGGCCCAACTGCAGAAGATTGCCCGGCGCCTGGCCGACAGCGGATCGATCGTCTCCACGGTCGGCATGGGCCTGGGATTCAACGAGACGCTGATGGCATCCCTGGCCGACCAGGGGATGGGATCTTTCAGCTATCTGGAGCACCTGGAATCTCTGGGGTCGATGCTGGCTGCAGAATTGAGCGACACCAGACGGGTCTTTGCCGAAGGATCAGAAGTGAAACTGAGCCTTCCCCGTGGCACCAGGATTGTCGACGTAGCCGGTTATCCCTTCGAAATGAACGGAACAACCGCCGTCATCCGAACGGGACAGCTTCTGCGCGGCAGCACCAAGGGTTTCATCGCCACTCTCCGGATCCCGAGCCAGTCCACCGGGAACCATGAGTTCGGCGCCATCGATCTCTTCTACCGTTCTGGTGGCCGCTCTCACCAGCAGACAATGGCAGGAGGAAACCTCCTCATCGCCTGCGTGGCTCCGGAGCGAAAGGCAGAGGTGGTCGCCTCAATTGACCGCACCGTATACCGGGAGGCCTGGATCGAGAACAACTTTGGAGCGCTCATGAAGAAGGTCGGCGACTTCGTGCGCAGTGGTGAGAAGTCTAAAGCTTCCGGGTTGATCGAGAGCTACAAGAATCGTCTCGAAGAGGCCGCCCAGTCGGCTCCCGAGATTGCCCGGGAAGCGGATGTCGAGTTGAAGGAGCTGGAAGCCCGGGTGGATGATGCGTTCGATGGTCCCAACCAGGGATTGAAACAGAACCGGGCCGCCAAGCAGTTCCTGGACGAAGCCCAGAAGCGACAGAGAACCCTCGTCAAGCAGTAGAGAAAGGAGAAAGACAAATGCCTATCCTCAACCGTGTCAAGCGACTCTTTCAAGCCGATGTTCACGCCATCCTGGACCATCCGCCCACCACATCAGGATCGAGGTAGAACCGGCATTGGTTCGGGCCGGTGGCCAGAAGGATGGCGGCGCTGTGCTCAAACAGGCCATTCGTGAAATGCAGGAGAGTCTGGATCAAAAGCAGGGACGGCTTTGCCTTGCGTGGCCAGAAGCGGTCGCATGCTGGACGCCCTTCGAAACAACCAGAATAGACTGGCTCAAAAGCCGAGTCTCTGGCCAGAAGCGGTCGCATGCTGGACGCCCTTCGAAACAACCAGAATAGACTGGAAGCCGAGCTCTCGAAGGCTGTGAAAGACCTCGAGCTCTGCCTGCAGAATGGACCGGAGGAACTGTCCCGCAAGACGATTGCACGCAAGCTCGGTCTTCTCAAGCACCTGCGCGTCCTGGAACAGCGCCTCCTGGAACTCGAGAGGCTACGCAATGAACAGCGCAGTGCAATCGAGATCCAGCAATCTCAACTCGAGTCCATTCTCGAGAAGTCCAGGATTTTCGTTCCTGGCGTCTCCGAGGAGGACTCTCCCTACGCCGTAGCGGAATCCATCCTGACGACGCGCGAATACCAGAGAACATCTCCCTTTGCGGCCCACCCCGGGAACACCCTGCACATCAGCCAGGAGGAAGTCGAACTGGAGTGGATGCGAATGCAGGCGACTCTCCAGAAAGGAGAAAAGAAATGAAACGGCCTACCCTCTCCGGAGGCATCGTGTTTGCTTTCCTGTCGGCCGTGTTCGCAGCACCCCTCTGGTGGGGACTGTCACTGGTCCTTCCCTTCGGAACGGCCCTACGACTGGTCGCTGCGGCCGCCTCTTTTGCCTATCTCGGCTACCTGGTACGAGCCCGGCAGAGCCAAATCGGCGCGGTGACTCAGGTTGCCGTCAACCTCATTCTGGGCGTCGTGCTGTGCATTTTCCCGGCCAACACAAGCGCGGTTGTTTTCGCTCTGACCCTCCTTCTTGCCCTCAACCGCGCTCTGCTCTTTCAGAAGAGCCTGTTCTCGGCTGCTCTGGATGGCCTCGTGGCCCTGGCCGGATTGATGTTTGCCGGTTATCTGGTCAACGCAACCGGCAGCGTGCCCACTGCCATCTGGGGCTTCTTGCTGCTACAGGCGCTGTTCGTCCTGATTCCGCCCAAAGCCGGCTCCTCCCTGGAATCGGAAAGATCGGACGACGCCGACCCGTTTGCGCGCAGCCAGCGCCAGGCGGAGGCCGCCCTGGAGAGGTTGATCCAATCCTGAGAGAGCCAGACTGGGCCGGCTTGCGCCGGTCCAGTCTGGCGTTCCGTGTTCCTCGTTCCTCGTTCCTGGGCGAAGGTTCCAGGTTCCGGGTTGGCGGAGGGCTCTCTGAAGTGCGCTACAATGTGGGCTGACGAAAGGAGTGTCACCAGTTGAGCAGAAGAGTCTTGTTTCTCGTTGTGCTGGCCGTATCCGCCTTACCCACAGCCTCGGTCTTTGCCGAACAGGTAACTGCCGCCTGGTTTGAAACGAAAGACTTCTCCGACAATGAAACTCGTCGGGGAGTTATGTATTTCGGCCACAACATGCTGCGCCTGGACCCGGAACGTCAGGGAGACATGAATGCTTCAGTGATTTTCAGGGGAGATCGCCAGCACCTGGTGGTCCTCGACCACAGCAAGAAAACCTACTTCATTCTGGACGATAAGATGATCAGCCAGGTGAGCAGCCAGCTCGGGGGCATGATGGGCCAGATGGAGGCCCAGCTCGCAAAGCTACCGCCAGAACAGCGCGAGATGGCGAAACGCATGATGGAAAGCCGTATGCCTCCGACTCCGGCCGGTGCCAACCAGAAAGAGATCCCCTATCGCGTCGAGGCCAGTCAGGAAACGAAGGAAATCAATGGCTATTCCTGCCAGCTTTTTGAAGTGTTTCGAGGGAAGCAAAGAGTGAGTTCGGTCTGGTCGACCAGCGAAGTGGACTACAAGAAGCTGACCAGTGTTTTTGTCGAGTTAAACAGTTTCAGCCAGAGAGTCCGCAAAAGCGCCAGATTCGCCAGTTTCGAGACGGGAGCCGACTTTCTGGGATTCGAAGGGCTGGAAGGCTTCCCCATCCTGGTGGAGACCTTTGAAGACGGCAACCTGGTTCAGAGGACGAGCTTTACAAAGGTGGCTCCCAGCGGGAAGTCAGTCAGTTTTGAACCGGACCCCGGTTACAAGCCCAGCAACCCCGGGGGCATGAAGTAGGAAGCCCGCTTTCGAAGTGACAGGCACAAAGCAACGACTCAAGAGCAGGTCCCCTCGAGATGGTCACAGAGAAACCCGTAAGTTTTCTGTGACCAGAGTCGACAGAGGCGTCTGTGAAGCCCTGCCCGATGCGATTGCCGTGGAAGAGCCCCTGGAGATTCGCCTCGTTTGTCACAACCACGGCGAACTCGTCGATCAGAGCATTTCCATCACCATGCGAACCCCGGGAAACGACCTGGAACTGACCCTTGGCTTTCTTTTCACGGAGTCCATCATCCAAAGCTACGATCAGATCGAGTCGGCCGCTCCGGCAACTACCCTACCAGCCTGCAACGTCGTCAGAATTCAATTGAAACCGAATACCCGCTTTGATCCAAAACTGCTGCAGAGAAACTTCTACACCACCTCCAGTTGCGGAGTGTGTGCCAAGAGTTCCCTGGAAGCGCTTCGGGTCAGCGGAGTCTCTCGGATCGAATCGAACGGCTTTCGCGTTTCGGCAGACGTTGTTCGGTCCCTTCCAGACAAGCTGCGCCAGGCTCAGTCGGGGTTTGCCAGGACCGGGGGGCTCCATGCCGCCGGGCTGTTCGGCCCCAGAGGGAGGCTGCTCCTGGTGAGAGAGGACGTGGGCCGCCACAATGCGGTCGACAAACTGGTTGGCGAACGACTGTCCTCCGGCCAAGCGCCGGTAACCGGAAAGATTCTGCTCGTCAGCGGTCGGACCAGCTTCGAGATCGTCCAGAAGACTCTTCGACTGGGGGCTCCCATTCTGGCCGCTGTCAGTGCTCCCTCCAGCCTGGCGATTGAACTGGCCGAGGAGTTCGGTCTCACACTGGTGGGCTTCCTCCGCGGCTCGAGGTTCAATATTTACACCGGGGCGGAACGGATTCGTCTCTGAAACCGAGCCGGCAGCCGGGGGCGCAAGACGCCCTGTCACATGGCGAAGATGGCCTCGGGAACAACTCGACTGCTTGGAAGGTCTCTTCAGGCTACTTTCAGTCGCGTACTCTCAAGCGGACATCCTGGATGGTGATGGGGAAGATCGGCGTCTCACCCCGCGTGGGAATCTGTGAGATCCCATCCACAGTCTCTATCCCCTGGACGATCTGGCCAAAGACTGTATAGTTTTCGTCCAGAGCAGGGCTGGGAGACAGCACGATAAAAAAGGAATCCACGGCACTGCCTGGATCTTCACCGCGGGCCATGGAGACAATCCCACGAACATGCTTTCTCTTGTTGAACTCCGGCTGCAGCGGTCTAACATAGCGGGCGTGCTCGCGCGACACGGGCTCCTTTCTGGTAGCAAGGGAGCCTCCCTGGATCACAAAGTCAGGGATGACCCGATGGAACCTGGTTCCAGTGTATAAGCCCAGCTCGGAGAAACGCAGAAACTGACGTACATGCTCGGGAGCCTCCTCCGGAAAAAACCCGATTTCGATCTCCCCGAGTTCCGTGCGCAGAACCACCGTATAGTTCGCCAGCTCGTGTGCCGGAGTATCGACGAATGGCACTCTGGGCGGCGGCGGACGATCTCGCTCACGAGTGGCCGTAATCTGGGCCCGTTCAATCAGTTTTCTTTGCCCGTCAGTCGGTAGATTCGAGATCGTCTCCAGAACCTCGAAACTCTCGACAACCCTTCCGAAGACGGTATAGTTGCCGTCCAGTTGTGGCTGATCCGTCACACAGATGAAGAATTGCGAGCCGGCACTGTCCGGATTGCCCGGAACCAGCACCGACGAGACCGTTCCCCGCACGTGCGACCACTCGCTGAACTCCTGTTCCAGCTCCATCAGTCCGCCCGTTCCGTAGCGATCGCGATTGGCCGGATCTCGGCTCAGAGGGTCTCCGCCCTGAACGATTGCCAGGGCAATCGCAGCATGAAAAGTCGTGCCCACATAGAAACCCGCTCGGATCCGCTCCAGAAATTTGCTGACATGGTGGGGAGCAACTTCCGGGAACACTTCCATAATCAGAACCCCGTGAGTCGTCTCCAGAACCACTTGCTTCTCTGCCTGTGCAGGAGTCTGACCAGCGGCAAAAGAGCCAAGAAGAAGTGAGAGAACGAGTGCAACCTCTGTCCTGTGCGGTCGAGCCATGAACTGGATTATTCTGAGTACATTTACAAAAATCAACCGGCCCTTTGCTCACGGCTTGTGAACTGATAAAAAGAAGGGATGACCAGCAGGAACACCGTCCTCAAAGTGACCTACCGAATCAGGGCCCACAATCTGTTAGCTTTCGAGCAGCTATTTTCAGGGCAGCTCCTGCCCCTGATCCAACGCCACGATCTGAAACTACTGGGCTTCTGGCGCACCCTGGTTGGCAATGTAGGAGAGTATCTGGAGCTGTGGGAATTCCGATCGGTAGCTGACTTTGAGCGGTCCTGGAAGAGGCTGCTGCAGGATCCCGAGCTGGTGAAGATCTTTGAACTCACCGGACCGATGGTCGAAGATGAGACCTTCTCCCTGCTGGAGGCAGTGGACCTGGAAACGGAGCCTGGCACGGATCCAGATCTTCTGAAAGCCTGACCGCTACCCAGAACCCAGAACCTAGAACCCAATGATATAATCCGCTGCCGTTCCCTTGATGGATCAGGAATGTCAACCCTATGAATGATACGAGAGTCGTGATCACGGGCCTGGGGGCTGTGACCCCGATTGGAAACAATGCCGAGGCCTTCAGCCGCTCTCTGTTCAAGGGAACTTCCGGAACCGGGCCGATCACCCTCTTCGACTGCGAGGTCCGGGACCCCAGAACCAACCGTCACCAGTTCACAACTCGTATTGCCGGTGAGGTGAAAGACTTCGATCCATACACCATTGCGAAGCGGCCTGAGCGACTGGACCGGGCTACCCATTTCGCTTTTGCGGCGGCCGACATGGCACTCTTGGACGCCGGCCTGACAGCCGAGACCCTTGTCCCCGAGAGAACCGGAGTGGTCGTCGGCACCGGGATGGGTGACATGGCCACAATTGAATGGGGAATCGAATTGATCCTGAAGGGGTCGACGCGACGCATCCCGCCAACCGCCTTACCCAAGGTCCTGCCCAGTTCCCTTCCCGGCAGTGTGGCGATTCGACTGGGCTCCCGGGGCGTCACGATGGGAATCTCAACGGCCTGCGCCAGCAGCACCCATGCGGTGGGTGAAGCTTACTGGATCATTCGAAGGGGGGATGCCGATGTGGTCATGGCCGGGGGCGCCGAAGCTGCGATCACTCGGCTGAGCCTGGCTGCCTTCGGGGCGATGCGCGTGCTTTCCAGAAACAATGAAGAGCCTGAGAAGGCCAGTCGCCCTTTCGATGCGAGACGGGACGGCTTTGTCATGGGGGAGGGTTCCGGCCTCATGGTGATTGAAAGCCTGGAGTCTGCCCAGCGCCGCGGGGCCCGTATCCGTGCGGAAATTCTTGGCTACAAAGCAACTTCGGACGCGTTCCACGCCACTGGAATGAGAGCTGACGTCTCGGAGTACATTCGAGTGATGACCCAGGCCTTGAAGATGGGCGGTGTCCGAGCAGAAGAGATCGACTCGATCAACGCACACGGCAGTTCCACACCAATGAATGACGCGGCCGAAACCAAAGCGATCAAGGCAGTCTTCGGAAACAGGGCGCATCAGATACCTGTCAATGCGACCAAGTCGATGACGGGCCACCTCTTAAGTGCGGGGGCTGCGATTGAGATCATCTCCGTATTGCTCTCCTTTGAGAAGCAACGACTCCATCCGACGGTCAACTACGAAGCTCCAGACCCGGAATGCGACCTCGATTATGTGGTGGATGGGAGCCGTGACATGACTGTGAATACGGTTCTCAAGAACTCCTTCGGAATGGGCGGACACAATTCGGCCCTGGTACTGCGCCGATGGGAAGACTGAGTGCGGGCCTCCCCACTCCTTGGCCATGATTCTGCCTGCATGCACAAGGGCCGACTTGGGTCCGGCATAGTTGTAGCTTCCGGGAAAAATACCCACTGCCTGCCTGCTCCGGCTGTGGGCCTGGTCAAGAGCCAGGAGCTTGCAGGGACTCCAACCAGCGCTCCGCGTCGATGGCCGCACGACAGCCGGCCCCGGCTGCCGTGACCGCCTGCCGGTAAACATGATCATGCACGTCTCCGGCCGCGAAAACCCCCTCGACACTCGTCTTTGAGCCGCCGAACACCTTCAAGTACCCGTGTACGTCCAATTCCAGTTGGCCGCCGAAGAACTCGGTGTTGGGTGTGTGGCCGATTCCAATGAACACGCCATCGGTAGCCCGATTCTGCTCTTCTCCAGTTTTCAGATTCCGGATTCGAATTGCTTCAACCTTGTGCTTTTCCTGATCCAGGATATCCACTATGACCGTGTCCCAGAGGAACTCGATCTTGGGATGCGCCATTCCGCGATCCGCCATAATCTTGGAGGCCCGCAGTTCGTCTCGCCGGTGAATAACTGTGACCCGGGTGGCAAACTTGGTCAGAAACAGAGCTTCCTCCATGGCGGTATCGCCCCCGCCCACGACGACCACCTCCTGATCCCGAAAAAAAAAGCCGTCGCAGGTGGCACAGGTGGAGACTCCGTGGCCAAGCAGCGCCCTCTCTGACTCCAGTCCTATCAGTTTCGCGGACGCTCCGGCTGCGACGATGATGGTCTCCGCCTGATACTCACTCTTATCCGTGTAGACGGCGAAAGGACGACTGCTGAGATCGACTTTCTCGGCTACCTCCATTCTGAAGACTGCCCCAAAACGCTCCGCCTGCTGCTTCATCAGCGAAACCAGTTCAGGGCCCTGGATCCCCTCAGGAAACCCTGGATAGTTCTCCACATCAGTCGTCAGAGACAGTTGCCCGCCAGGCTCATGCCCCTCTAGAACGAGCGGCTCAAGATTGGCGCGGGCAGCGTAAATACCAGCCGTCGACCCTGCACACCCGGATCCGAAGATAATCAGCTCGTGTTTCATACTCTCATCACTGTACAGATTCCAGGGCCCAGATTCCATTCAACGCTCCTCATTGCACGTCCCTCGCTCCTCGTTCCTCGTTTCGAGTTGTCCCAGAAGGGAGGAGCCTCAGGAAACGTACCCATTCGCCGAGCCCGCAGAGGCAGGAGCTTCAGCGACTGCGTAACCAGGAACCTGGACCCAAATCCTGATACTACCGGTACCAGCGCGAGTCGCGACGAGCGCGTAACAAGGAACGAGGAACGAGAAACGAGGAACGTGTATTAAGTTGCGAAGCCCCCCTCCGTCTGGCAAGATCAGCCACAAAATGCTGGTTTAGATGATCCTATGCTTCCTGGCAAGGGAGTCAGCGAAACAGGAGTTGTCCCATGAAGCACACCATGATGGATTTCCCATTGACAATTCCCCATCTCCTGGAACGAGCCAGAAGAGTCTTCGGCAACGTAGAGCTGGTCAGCCAGATGCCCGACGATTCCATCCACCGATACACGTACTCGGACTTTTGCCGGCGCACGCTCCTCCTGGCCGAGGCCTTCCAGTCACTTGGATTGAAGAAGGGTGAGCCGGTTGGGACCCTCATGTGGAATCAGTACCGTCATCTCGAGGCGTACTTCGCAATACCCACGGCGGGCGGAGTTCTTCACACGCTGAATCTTCGTCTCCATCCGCAGGAGATCTCCTACATCATGGATCACGCCGGAGACCGTTTTCTGGTCGTCGACGACATATTGCTGCCATTGCTCGAGAAACTGGAGACGAACATCCCTCCGCAGCGGACGATTGTCTCCAGATGGACCGATGCAGAGTTGCCGCCGGGATGCATCGATTTCGAGGAGCTCGTGGCCAGCGCCTCGGGTCGCTTCTCCTGTCCGGACATTCGAGAGACCGATCCCCTGGGTATGTGCTACACATCCGGCACTACCGGGCGCCCCAAGGGGGTTGTCTACTCCCACCGGTCCCAGATGATCCACAGCCTGGGAGAGTGTCTCCCCGATAGCCTGGCCCTGTCTCAGCAGGACACCGTCCTGGCTGTCGTTCCTATGTTTCACGCTAACGCCTGGGGATTACCCTTCTCCTGCACGATGGTCGGATGCAAGCAGGTTTTCCCCGGACCCCATCTCGATCCGGAAAGCCTCTTGAACCTCTTTGAGAAAGAGCAGGTGACCTTTGCCGCCGGCGTACCCACGATCTGGTTCGGTATCCTCCAGTTGCTGCAGGACCATCCTGGTCGCTGGAAGCTTCCCGCCGGCATGCGCACAGCGGTGGGAGAGTCGGCTGTTCCCGAAAGCGTCCTTCGCGCCTTCGACGCGCAGGGGATCCGGGTTCTCCATGCCTGGGGAATGACCGAGACCAGCCCCGTGGGGACCGTCAGCTTCCTCAAAACCTCGTTGAAGTCCCTGTCCGAAGACGAGCAGTACCAGTATCGAGCTCGACAGGGAGTCCCGACACCCTGGGTGGAGATCCGAGCTGACAACGAGGACGGAGAGGTTCCATGGGACGACGAAACGATGGGGGAACTGCTGGTGCAGGGCCCCTGGGTTGCGGGAAGCTACTATAGAAGCCCCGAATCAGAGACCTGCTGGACCGACGACGGCTGGTTCCGGACCGGAGATGTGGTCACGATTCACGAGGAGGGGTATATCAGAATTGTGGATCGGTCTAAGGATCTGATCAAGTCGGGCGGAGAGTGGATCAGCTCAGTCGACCTCGAGAGCGCCCTCATGGATCATCCCGCCGTCGCTGAAGCGGCTGTCATTGCCGTACCGGATCGCCGCTGGCAGGAGCGTCCGCTGGCTGTGATCGTCCCCGCCCAGGGAGCTACGATCGAAGTGGATGAACTCAAGAGGCATCTGGCAAAACGATTTTCCTCCTGGCAGCTACCCGACCGTTTCCAGATTGTGGAGGAGATCCCCAGAACGTCCACCGGAAAGTTCAAGAAAACGGCCCTCAGGGAACGCTTCGCGGGAGGAGAGTAGAAGGGATTCCAGAACCCAGAACCCAGAACCCAGAACCTAGTCCGAGCTGTAATTAATCTCCAGTCTGCGCAATTGCAGACCCGCTAGAAACAGCACCAGCGCGGTCACTCCCAGCAGACTCGGAATGGCCAGCCAAAGAGGTGCCGGATCAGCCAGAATCGTGAAGGGACCGGTGGGAATCGCAACCGGGCACAACGATTCCAGGTAGTAGATGACGCTGATCTGCTTCAAGGAGGGTGGGAGCAGAAAGTTGATGGTCTCCCATCCCAAGACCACCGCCGCGGGAATAATCGGGTTCCTGAACGTCAGTCCCATGAGCAGGAACACCGCGCCATATCCCAGGCAGGCCAGGAACGTGACCCCCAGGTAGGCGGACAGGTGCCACAGCCCCGAACCGGTCGAAAAGTACTCCGTGGCCTCCTGCCCCTGCGGCAGATAAAGCAATAGAAAGGAAAGAATGGTGCTGGACCCGTAGAGGGCGAATGCGATCAGGACGCCGGAGAAAAACTTACCCACCGCCAGAACCTCGCGCCGCACTGGCGAGAGGAAGTAGTAGTGGAGCGTGTTCTCCAGGACTTCCCCTCGGAACAGGCTCGTGAAGATCACAACCGAACCGAAGAAAATCACGAGCCTCAGAATAAACGTCCGGTAAATCAGTGCGTAGATGACGGTCAGTCCCCCCAGGGAGCGGACCGCGTCATCCGGCATGCCCGTCACCTGGACCAAGAAACGAAGTGAAAACAGGAAAACGGGAGCTGCTGCGAGCACGAATGCACCCAGGAAACGACGCCCCCTCAACGCCTTCCGAACCTCCAGGCTCAGAATGGCCCGGACTTGCTTCCACCAGCCCTTCCATTTCGGCGATAGCGTTGCGTCAATCTGATTCATCATGAGTGGTTTGCGCGGCCCTCTCCAATCAGGTAGTCGTAGACCGACTGCACATCCTCATCTGCCGGGGCGACGGTTTCTATGTTCAGCTCGTTCTCCAGAATGATCTGATTCAGGAGACGGTAGAACTGGTTGGGATCGCGTGTTCTCACGAACAGCCCGGCCTTGTCTTCGTGCAGCTTGACCTCGGTCACATGGTCCTGTCCAAACACCTGAGCCGCAATCACGGCAGGGCGGTCGCACCGAATCAGGATCTGTATTGGATGCTCTTTGACCTCGCTTCGGACTCCACGGATGTCGCCCTCCGCAACCACATATCCATTGTCGAGCAGGATCACGGTGTCGGAGATCATGTCCACTTCATGAAGAATGTGGCTGGAGATGATGACGTGAAGGCCCTGCTCGGCCAGGCTGATGAAGAGCTCGATCGTCTCCGCACGCGCCATCGGATCCAGACCGTTGAGAGGCTCGTCCAGAACCATAACTGCCGGATGGTGGGAGATGGATTGTGCCAGTTTGATGCGCTGGCGCATTCCCTTGCTGTACCCGGCAATCTTGCGGTGGGCCGCGTCGGTCAGGCCAACCTGCTGGATCGCCTGCCAGGCTTTGTCCGCCGCCTCTGCAGCCCCCAGACCGTGGATCCTCAAATACCCGGCCACGAACTGCAGGCCCGACAACCCCTTGGGGAAAGCATCCCACTGACTGCAGTAACCCACCAGACGAAACATTGCCTCGGGGTTGGAAGGACTCCTGCCCAGCACTTGAATCGACCCCTGAGAAGGCTTCAAGAGCCCGGTCAGGACATTCATCAGAGTGCTCTTCCCCGACCCGTTTGGACCCACCAGGCTGGTGACACCCGGCGGAATCTTCAGATGGACACGGTTGATTCCCAGAACCTCTCCATAGAACTTGGAGACGTTGTCAAAAACAATCAGATCCTGATCACTGAGAGCACTCATCGGACGATCTCGTAGGCTTTCAACTTGCGGTTCAGAATCAGCAGGCAGAGGGCGAAAGTCACCCCCAGCGACAGCCAGGCCTGACCTACCGGAACCTGGCTCCAGGAGTCCACCTGAAAGAGCCAGGCGTTGATCGAATCGACTACCGCTTCCAGAT
>CBDCBX010000004.1:0-16389 GCA_965214465.1 Acidobacteriota bacterium
CAGAAATGGAGCTGGGTGGAAGCGGAAGTGTGGACCGAACGCATGCTGACGACCCTGGAAACAGGAGTGAAAGGAGGCAAAAATGCCTACTTTATCGAGCAGGGGCTATTTACCATGGCCGTAGCCCACGCGCAGATCTGTCAGTCCCGCCGTGGACCCCACTGACTGGAGAGCCGGATGCGGGAGAACCGCACGTCCGGTTCGGAGGGAGGGGAGGCTCAAACCAATGAGCTTTCCCTACCCCTATCTCTAAGAACTCGGTCCACGTTCCAAGGTCTGGGATCCCTGAGAGTGGGGCCTCAGGGGCCCGACATCACAATCAACAACCACAATCGTCAAATGTTACGACACAGCAACGTTGGAACTTTGGAACTTTGGAACGTTGTAAGGTAGGCGATCTGCTAAGATGTCGCGGAGGATTCTGTACAAGTGCAACTGTCTCAGATCGACAATCGCTGGAAATTAATGTCCGGCTATGTGACCGGGCGCTCGGATCTAAGCGCTTACCCCATCACGCTCATCGTCGAGAACACGGCCAAGTGTAATTTCAAGTGCCCCATGTGTCCGCGCGAGTTTGGGTACTATCCTCCCGAAGACTTCGACTTCAGGCTGTTCAGGACCATCATCGACGAAATCAAAGGTCAGACCGAACTCGTCTTTCCCTGGGGCGGTGGGGAGCCCCTGATGAATCCGGAACTGTCGCAGATGATCCGGTATTGCAGGGACGCGGGAATCTATACAGTGGTCTCGACGAATGCCAGCCTTCTGGATGAGGCCAAGGGCCGGGAGCTGATTGAAGCCGGCCTGGATAACATCATCCTGGCCTTCGACGGGACGACTCCCGAAGTCTACGAGAGATATCGAAAAGGTGGAGACTTCCACGAAGTAAAGGCCAACATCCATCGCTTTTTGGGCGTGAAGGCAGCCATGAAGTCGGACATCTTTACGGTGGTGCAGATGGTGCGGCTGCCCTACAATCAGCACCAGGTCAGGGACTTTCACAAGATGTGGTCGATCCCGGGCGTGGATGATATTCGGGTCAAAGAAGACGAGATCGTCATTCCGGAAGTCGCCCTGGAAGAGCGGATTCAGCATGAGCGCAGGCGCCATCCTTGCTATCAACTGTGGCAGGGTCCGGCCACGATCAACTACAAGGGTGACTTTTTCCCCTGCTGTCACACCTGGCGCTCAGAGCCGATCGGAAACGTGAATCAGGAGTCGGTTTACGACCTTTGGAACTCCGAAAAGATGCAGAAGATGAGAGCAGCACATGTGCAGGGAGATCTGACCGACTACCCTGACTGCATGGACTGTCATGCGCCCAATCCCAGGCTGCCGGTGATCCTGGGGAGCTTTCTCGTAGACATGTTCAAGGTCCGAAAATGGATTCCGAAATTGGAAAAGATGGCTGTTTTCTACAGGATTCCTCTTTTTATCGATCGTTGAGCCATCATTCCGGTAAGGTGTGAACAGATATGAACATCCTCTTAGTGCGCGGTAAGCCGACCTTCATGGACATGATCGTGGGAATCCCGATCGGGCTGGTGTATATCGCCCCGATTGCCCAGAAGAAGGGGCACCATGTGGAGATTCTGGATCTGGCCCTGGAACAGAATCCTGAAGAGGTTCTGAATGCCAGGCTGCAGGAGCGACGCTGGGACGTGGCCGGCTTTACCTGCATGACCGCAGAGTTCGAAGGAGCCGAAGTCGCCGCCCGTCAAGTCAAGGCCTTCGATCCCTCCATCAGAACCATCTTTGGGGGTCAGCATCCGACCATTGTTACGGAAGAGGTTGTGAGCGCCGACTGTTGCGACTTTGTGTGCATGGGCGAGGGAGAAGAGACGTTTGGAGAGTTCCTGGAGGTTCTGGAGGCCGGAGGGGACGCTTCGGCGGTTACCGGCCTGGCCTTCAAAAACCGGGATCGAGACCCTCGAATCAATCTCCCCAGGCACCCGATCTGGGAGGTGGACGAAATCCCGCTTCCTGCTTACGAGCTGTTGGAGCTGGATCGTTATGCGACAGCTGAGTCGGCCCGCTACACACCGAAATACAAGCGGGCGATTCAGATCTTCACGAGTCGGGGCTGTCCCTGGCACTGCACGTACTGCCACGACTTGTTCGGCAAGAAGTTCCGGGCCAGATCACCCGAGCACGTTCTCAGAGAAATGAGAATGCTCTACTACGATCACAACATCCAGGAGTTTATGGTTGAGGACGATATCTTCAACTTTGACATGGATCGAGCCAAACGGATTTGTGACCTGATCGTGGAAGAGAAGATGGAGGTGGCTCTTCAGTTTGGAAACGGGATCCGGCTGGAGCGTATCGATGAGGAGCTGGTGCGAAAGCTTGCCGACGCCGGAACCCACCACGTTTCAATTGCCATCGAGTCAGCCAGTCCACGCGTGCAACGCCTGAGCAAGAAGTACCTCAAGCTGCACATGGTGAATGACGTGGTGGGCTGGATGAGAAAGTACGGGGTCAATACCCTGGGCTTCTTCATGATCGGCTTTCCCACCGAAACGGTTGAAGAAATCAAGATGACGATTCGGTATGCCTGCCAGACTGATCTGGATGAGGCCCTCTTCAGTATCGTGATCCCGTATGCCGGCACCGAAATGAGCCGGCAGATTGTGGACCTCGGTATGTTTGATCCGGACCGGCAAACCGACCACCTGCATGAAGTTGCCAAGATCAAGACGCCCGACTTTGACTTTGACACTCTGCGGCGACTTCAGCGGACCGCTTATCTCAAGTTCTTCCTGACCCGATTTCGCTTTCTCCGTATTGCACCCAAGTTCTTTAGTTTTCGGTCGAGTAAGCGCTATTTGAGGGCGGTTGAGCGCAATTTTCTCCCCGAGTCCCTGACCGGGGTACCGTCTCGAGTCAATTAGTGATCTGAAACCGACTGATGTACTCCTATCCTGACTTTCCCGATCACGTTTACGTCGAGCTGACCAACATCTGCAACGCGCGTTGTACGATCTGTGCTACCCCGCAGATGAAGCGCCCCCGCCAGATCATGCCGTTCTCACTGTTTCGTCGGATTGTGGATGAATGCGGCCGGCGCCGCGCCCGCAAGATACTGCCTTTTCTGCATGGCGAATCGCTGTTGGTTCCAGGGGTGCTCGACTACTTCCGCTACGTTCGCCAGGCGGCTCCGCGGACTCATCTGAATCTGACCTCGAACGGTTCCAAACTGACCCCGGAGATCAGTGAGCAGATTCTTCAGGAAGACTTGATCGACAGTCTGATCTTTTCCATTGACGGGGGAGACAAAAAGACCTTCGAGGCGATTCGCCTCAATCTCAACTACGATGAAGTCAGGAACAATGTGCTCCACTTCATTCGCCGTCGCGACGCACTGGGCCGAAAGAAACCCAGGGTTTCGATTGCTATGGTGACAGTCGAGGAGAATCAGCACAGCATCCAGAAGTTGAGGGATGCCTGGAAGGAGGCCGACGAAGTGCGTTTGTCGGTTTACTTTAACTGGGGCGGACAGCTGGCCAACCTTGAGCGAACTCCCAATAAGATCAATTACTGCGAGCGGCTGCAGCACTACATCACCATTCTGGCCGACGGGCGGGTGGCCATGTGCTGTTTTGATTCCGAGGCCGAGTATACAGTCGGCAACATCAATCAGCGGAGCATCCACCAGGTGTGGCACTCGGAGGCATTTGACGAGAAACGGCGCCAGCTCTTTGAAAAAGACTTCGACAACCTGTCGATCTGCGCTCAGTGCGATTACGTGAACCACCCCGGCTGGGTGACCCCGTTTGCTCGAGCACGACCCTATCTGGTGCGCAGTTTTCCGCGCCTGGTGGGGGCCGCTGAGGGGGCCTACAAGACCTGGCTGATGCGTAGTCTGGGAACCAGTCGCGGCAAGAAAGAAGAAGGCAATGCAACGGCAAGACCCGTCCAGAACTCAAGCTGACTTTCCCTGGGAGAACCCCCGCCAGGGAGACTTCGGGAAGATCCTGCTCCTGTATCCGGTAACGGGAATGGACCTGGCCGGGGTCAACGTCGGTTTGCCCCTCTCCTGTATCTACCTCGGTACCGTGCTGGAGAAGATGGGTTACCGGGTCGAAATCCTGGATGAGCGTTTGACCAACACATTCGGGCAGGATGTAGCCGACTCCATTCGGCGGGAACGGCCCATCCTGGTCGGTATTTCGTCCATGACGGGGATCCAGATCCAGGGGGGGCTGGAAGGAGCCCGAGCCGTGCGTTCGGTGGAGCCCCTGGTCCCGATTGTGTGGGGAGGTGTTCACCCTTCACTGTGCCCCGATTCAACTCTCAAAGACGAACTGTGCGACATTGTTGTGTGCGGGGAAGGGGAGATCACGCTCATTGAACTGGCCGACTGCCTGAGGTCCGGGGGCGCTTTTTCCAAGCTCCAGGGAATTGGCTACAAGTCTGACGGGGACCTCCGCTTCACTCCCGCTCGTCCCATGATCGAGGATCTGGATCGCATTCCACGTCCCGACTACGGGCTGGTCGACGTGCAGCACTATTTCACGACCGCTCCCACAACTGCGGAGCGCCAGCTGCAGATCGTCACCAGTCGCGGATGCCCGTACGATTGCGAGTTCTGTTACAACCTCAAATTCAATGAACGGCGATTTCGGCACCAGTCAGCCCGGCGCACCGTTTCTGACATGACTGATCTGGTGGAGCAGTTTGGTGTCCGAGCCATTTTCGTGGAGGATGATTATTTCTTTGGAAACCCCCGCCGGGTGGAAGAGATTTGTGATCTGCTTCTCGAGAAAGAGCTGGATCTGCTCATCCAGGTCCCCTGCCGCATCGATTACCTGGATCGCCAGACGCCGGAAATGCTGGCCAAGCTTTACAGCGCCGGGTTCAAGGAACTGTGGATTGGAATCGAATCGGGTTCAGAGGAGCGCCTCAAGGAGATCATGAAGCGAAACACGCTGGACCAGGTGCGAGGAGTGAACCAGCTTCTGGCTCAGTCCGATGTCTACGCCAAGTTTGGTTTTATGGCTGGTTTCCCCAATGAGGAACGGAAGGAGACACTGGAAACGGTCGATTTCATGTTCGAACTGGCGGCCAACAATCCCAATGCGGGCCTGGCGCCCGTCGCCATTTATACGCCTTATCCGGGGACGACCCTCTACGACAAGGCCAAGCTGGTCTACGGTATGGAGTTTCCCGATACCCTGGAAGGCTGGAGCCACTTTCATTTCGCGCACAACAACAATCCGTTCCTGAGTGATCAGCAGAAGAAGTTCATCAGCAAAGTGAATGTGATGAGTCGCTTCTTCGAGCGAAAAGCCTTTGAACGCTTCAGTCAGAACCGGTTCAAGCCCGTCCTCATGTTCCTCTTCGATTCCTACTATCGGTACCTTCGCTTGCGCCTCCGCTGGCGCTTTTTCGGGCTGATGCCGGAGATTCCCATCATCCGCCTGCTGGAAAGGGTCTATCTGAGGGTAGCCCACCGCTCTCAGGTGTCGAGGATGACCTCTTAGTTTATGGTCCGCCGAGCCGTGATCAGATCGGACCACGGAGGGTCCTCCTAGTGCGCTCGTAAGCGCACTTGAACAGTAGGGTGAAAGTCCCTACCGGGCAAACGTTCTCCGGCCCGTATTCGACGGCAACTGCGTCATCGTGAGGTGGGGTGGGAAGCAGCCGAAGGAGAACCACCAGTCTGTAGGAGACGAACTCGATTCGGCTCAGAGGGGACAGCGAGCCTGCTGGGAAATGGCGAAGCTCGAATGGAAGGGAAACCTGACACGGACAAGAGCCTGATGGGTAACGTGAAAAAGGCATCTTGTTAACCCTTGGGGTGGTTGGAGATGGAATGGTGGGAAGTTCAAGTGACGTAAAGCGAGGAGGTCTGCGAAAGGTCGGTCTGGTAAGAGACCCGCAGAAGTCAGAGGCGGCGTAGTAGTGAAGAAGCCGGGTAATGCCGGTGGAGCGAAGGCCCGCCAGGAAGGTGGATGTGTAGAGTCAATGACGAAGCAAGAGGAACTGTCGAAAGTGGAGGAGACTCCTAAGCAAGGCAGAGAAGCCGAGAGCCAGAAATGGAGCTGGGTGGAAGCGGAAGTGTGGACCGAACGCATGCTGACGACCCTGGAAACAGGAGTGAAAGGAGGCAAATGGTTCAGCTTGATTGACAAGGTCTACAGAAATCGGAGTCTGGAAGCCGCCTGAAAGACGATCGCTATCAACCGCGAGCAGTGCGCCGACACTGGATCGATAAAGGAGGAGGGAAGAAGCGACCGCTGGGGATCCCGACAGTACGGGACAGAGTGGTGAGACATCCCTTCGCCAGGGCTGGAACCAATTTCGAAAAGAAGTTCTGCCGGCCAGTTATGGATCCGGCCGCAGCGAAGCTGCAAGGATGCACCGCGAGGTACGACCCACTGGGTGGTTGATGCGACATCGAGATCTGACTCAGATCGAGTGGAGCTGATTCCCATCTGGAACAAGAACTGGAGTGGAAGCCGGAGAGAGGAATGTGCGATCAGGACGTCCGGGGAAGTGATTCGCCGATGATGGGGTGATTCTATGAGGGGAGCGACAGGCGCGAGAAGCGCTGAGGAAGCTTCGAAAGGATGGCGAGCGTGGATTACGACTCCCGGGTAGTGGACTCGCCTGGGTTCGATACCACTGGGAATGCCACGGGCCAGCGAAGCGTAGGAGCCGCCTCCACGCGGCGATCTGATCGAACTTTCAACCTTCAACTTTTAACTTGCAACCCCACAGCGATCTGATCGGACCACGGAGGGTCCTCCTACACCGGGAATGCCACGGGTCGGCGAAGCGTAGGAGCCGCCTCCGGCCCCTGCGGTAAAGCGTCTCCGTTCTTGCAATCTTGCAATCTTGGATTTGGAATCTAGGGTGAAATTACATACAGTATTCGGGTCGCGAACATGAAACCTCAACAACGGCTGAAACAAGCAGTGGGCAGGAAGGCGGCTGCGCTCGTTCAGTCAGGAAGCATCGTCGGTCTGGGGAGCGGCTCTACGGCCCGTGAGGCGATTCTCGCCATCGGTGAGCGTCTGGCTTCGGGAGAGCTGCACGAGGTTATGGGAGTCGCTACCTCGTTTCAGGCCGGACTGGAGGCCCGCAAGGCCGGCATTCGACTCCTCGACGCTGCCCAGGTTGAGGCTGTGGATATGGCCGTCGACGGGGCCGATGAAGTCTCGCCTGGGAAGTGCGTGATCAAGGGCGGAGGCGGAGCTCACGTTCTGGAAAAGATCGTGGCCTGTCTGGCGAAAAAGTTCATCGTGATCGTCGACGCCTCGAAAGTCAGCCCGCAGGCAGGGCGCCTGGCCCCGGTACCGGTGGCTGTGCTGACCGAAGCATGCCCTCTGGTGCTGGGCAGGCTGAAAGAACTGGGGGGCAACCCGGAAGTTCGCCTGGCTCAGCGAAAGCTGGGGCCGGTGATTACCGATCAGGGGCATCAGATCATTGACGTCTGGTTCAATGACATCAGCGATCCGGGTCAACTCGAGCAGCAGATCAATCTGATTCCCGGGGTTGTCGACAACGGTCTCTTTGTGGGGGTCGCGGACCTGGTTCTAGTCGGAGAACTGAAGAACGGGGAACCTGCTGTTTACGAGTTTTCCAGGTGAAAAGGCAGGTTGATGGCGTCAATCAGCTGGCGGAGCCGGCTGAAACTTCTCTGATTGAAGGCAAAGACCAGGCGCGGCAAATTCTCGATCTCGGGTTCGTCCCTTTCTTCTGAAAACGGTTCGCACCTCTCGATCATGCCCTCCACAACGATGTCCCCGAATCCCGCGTTCAGTCGGTCCAGATGCTCATCCGATACCGGCTTGCGCAGCCTGAGGACCAGTTTCTGACGACGGTGAACGTAGCGCAGCGAGTGGTAGCATCGATAGAACTCAACGATCTCATTGACGGCTTCTGAGACGGAGTCCGAAATCTTGAGCAGAGATCGATCGGCTGCCGACACGAAATTGCCTTTCACGAGCTGGCCTTCAGTGAAGTGCAGCCAATCCCTCCAGTAAGAACTCCCCGGCGCTTCCAGCAGCAAGATCGGGCACGGGTTGTCCTTTCCAGTCTGGACCAGCGTCAGCGACTCGAAGCACTCATCCTGGGTGCCCATGCCCCCTGGAAAAACCACAATCGCATCCGTCTCTTTGACGAAGAAGAGCTTGCGGGTAAAGAAATACTTGAAGTTGATGAGCTTGCTGTCTCCATCGATGTACTGGTTGGCGGTCTGTTCGAAGGGGAGGAGAATGTTCAAACCAAAACTATGTGACTTTCCAGCGCCGAGATTTCCCGCCGCCATGATGCCGGGGCCGGCACCGGTGATGACCATCCAGCCCTGGCGGACAATCTCCCCCGCGAACTCCGCCGCCATCCGGTAATTGGGATCCTCCGGTGCAGTCCGGGCCGAACCGAAGACGGAGACCTTGGAGATCCCGCGGTAACCGTCAAAAACCCGAAAGGCATGGCGCAACTCCTTGACCGCGGTTCGAAGGATTTTCAAGTCTCCGCGACTGGCGCCCTGCTCGGCCAGCTTCACCACGGTCACCAGGACTTCCCGGAGCAGATCCTTGTGCTCATAGTCGCCAAGACTGTCCAGCAACTGCTGGATCAGGTCTCGGTGAGTCGGAATCTGGACATCATAACCAAGCTCGGTAGTGTCGAGTTCGGGGTGCAGCCGGGGCATAGAAGTGTCAGTATACAATAGGGCTCGTGGCCGCTAATCTGACCCCTCAATACAAAGAAGCGGAGGAGGTGTTCCGCCGGGCTCGGACCCCACAGGAGAAGGCGGTCGCCCTGGAGGAAATGCTTCGGGTCATCCCCAAACACAAGGGGACCGAGAAGCTGCAGGCCGACCTGCTAAAGCGCCTTTCCAAGTTGAGGAAGAGGGCGACGGCCAAGCCCTCCCGAAGCCTGCACCGTCCTTTTTATGAGCTTGACAGGGAAGGAGTCGGTCGAGTGGTCGTGTGCGGCCCGCCGAACTCGGGCAAGTCGACGCTCGTAGACTGTCTGACCGGAGCCCGGCCGGAGGTGGCCGACTATCCATTCACAACCCGAATGCCGCTGGCCGGGATGATGGACGTTGAGGACATCCAGGTCCAGCTGATCGATACGCCCCCGCTGGCCCCGGCGTCACTGGAAGGATGGCTGCTCCGGATGATGGCGCAGTGTGACATCGTTCTGGTGGTATTCGATGTCAACGACACGGAGTTGCTGGAGCAGACCGATTTCCTCCTGGGCCTGCTGTCTGACCGGGGGATCCCGAAGGAAGATGGCCCGAAACTCCTCGTCCTGGCCGGCAAGATAGACCAGCCGGGAGCTGATCAGAGCCTGCAGATCTGGGAAGAGCTGTTTGCAGAACGCCTGCATGTCCAGCCTTTCTCAGCCCGGGATCCGGCAATGGTTGAGGGCTTGAGAGGACAACTGTTTCGGGCGCTGGATGTGGTCAGGGTGTATACCAAGCGTCCCGGGCACTCTGCCGAAGCCGACTCGGCTCCTTACCTGCTGAAGAAGGGAGCCACCGTCATCGATGCAGCGGGCAGCGTGCACAGGGATTTCGCCAGCAGTTTCCGGTTCGCCCGGATCTGGCGGTCACCGGACCGGAACGGGCAGATGATTGATCGGCACGAACCGGTACAGGACGGAGATCTGCTCGAGATTCATACTGGTTAGGGACGTTCCAAAGTTCCAATGTTTCAACGTTCCAAAGTTCCAGGTTACGCGCTCATTGGCATTCGCGCCTCTGCCTGCCGGGCGGACTGGCCATGTCATCTCCGGGACCGGCCCGGAGGCCGTGAGGAACAGTGCCAATCAAGGAAACGTCCGGACAGGTTCGCCGCATGGAAGCGGCTCCCAGTGCGCTCGTAAGCGCACTTGAACAGTAGGGTGAAAGTCCCTACCGGGCAAACGTTCTCCGGCCCGTATTCGACGGCAACTGCGTCATCGTGAGGTGGGGTGGGAAGCAGCCGAAGGAGAACCACCAGTCTGTAGGAGACGAACTCGATTCGGCTCAGAGGGGACAGCGAGCCTGCTGGGAAATGGCGAAGCTCGAATGGAAGGGAAACCTGACACGGACAAGAGCCTGATGGGTAACGTGAAAAAGGCATCTTGTTAACCCTTGGGGTGGTTGGAGATGGAATGGTGGGAAGTTCAAGTGACGTAAAGCGAGGAGGTCTGCGAAAGGTCGGTCTGGTAAGAGACCCGCAGAAGTCAGAGGCGGCGTAGTAGTGAAGAAGCCGGGTAATGCCGGTGGAGCGAAGGCCCGCCAGGAAGGTGGATGTGTAGAGTCAATGACGAAGCAAGAGGAACTGTCGAAAGTGGAGGAGACTCCTAAGCAAGGCAGAGAAGCCGAGAGCCAGAAATGGAGCTGGGTGGAAGCGGAAGTGTGGACCGAACGCATGCTGACGACCCTGGAAACAGGAGTGAAAGGAGGCAAAAATGCCTACTTTATCGAGCAGGGGCTATTTACCATGGCCGTAGCCCACGCGCAGATCTGTCAGTCCCGCCGTGGACCCCACTGACTGGAGAGCCGGATGCGGGAGAACCGCACGTCCGGTTCGGAGGGAGGGGAGGCTCAAACCAATGAGCTTTCCCTACCCCTATCACTTTGCCACTGTGTGACATCCCCAATGTGGGAGGACCCTCCGTGGTCCGAACAAGGAACTCACGTCTTTTTCGAAACGTTGGACCGTTGACCTTGGAACCTTGGAACCTTGGAACCCTGGAACCTCCCTAAACCTAAACTCCCAGCAGCAGTTCGACGGTCAGCTGATCGATCCGTTCGTAGGCCAGGTGGCGTTGGGCCAGGAATCTGCGGTCCCAGTCTCGGTTGAGGATCCGGCGGGCGTTCTCGGGAGAGTAGGGGATTTGCTCGCTCCAGAGGTCACCCTCTTCTGCTTTCAGGGCCGCGAGCAACTGCTGAATCTCAACGTTCTCCTCGAACTGTCTGGCCTTCTCCTTCAAGATGAGGTAGGTACGCATACATCCGGCGGCGAAGTCCCAGACCCCTTCGGTGTCCTCGGTTCTCAAGGCGTGGGCATCAAAGTGACGAGGCCCCGGATAGCCCACGTTTTCCAGGAATCTCACCAGGAAAAAAGCGGATTTAATGTTCTCCGACCCAAAGCGGAGATCCTGGTCAAAGCGTCCCGGTTTCTGATCGTTGAGGTCAATGTGAAACAGTTTGCCACTCTCCCAGGCCTGGGCCACCGCGTGGTAGAAGTTGAGTCCTGCCATGAGTTCGTGTGCCATTTCCGGGTTGACTCCAACCATGGAAGGATCATCGAGTGTGGCAATGAAGCCAAGCATGGCTCCGGTAGTCGGCAGGTAAATGTCTCCCCTGGGTTCATTGGGCTTCGCTTCCAGGGCGAATTTCAAATCGTAGCCATTGTCCTTCACATAGGCGAGCAGGAAGTTCAGGCTCTCGCGGAACCACTTCAAGGCTTCGGCAGCATCTTTGGCTGCGTCGACTTCGCTCCCCTCCCGGCCTCCCCAGAAGACATATGTGCCGGCCCCCAGCTCCGTCCCCAGGTCGATTGCACGCATCGTCTTCTGAAGCGCATAGGAGCGCACTCTCGGATCACTCGAGGTGAAGGCTCCGTCGCGGAAAACAGGATCGCTGAATAAATTCGTGGTGGCCATGGGGACGCACATGTCGTAGTCCACCAGGGCCTGCCTGAAATCAGAGACAATCTGCTGCTTCTGCGCCGGGGAGGCGTCGATCGGCACCAGATCGTTGTCATGGAAGTTGACACCCCAGGCCCCCAGTTCACTGAGCTTCTGGACCATCCGAACCGGGGCAAGGGAGGGGCGAACCCGCTCACCGAAAGGATCGCTTCCGGGGTTACCGACGGTCCACAAGCCAAAGGTAAAAAGATCTGTCTTACTGGGTTGATACATGCGTGCTCCAAACCAACGTTATTGTACCTGTGAAAGTGAGTACCTGGTGAAAGTGAGTACCTGGCACCTAATGGCTGATGAGTCTCCGGTGAGCCGGGAAAATCGACGAGCGACGAAGCTCGTCACTGAGCCGGCAGTACAGCCGGTAAGTCTCCTCGTATTTCTCACGGTTCTCCAGGTTCGGGTGGCATTCCTTGAGGGGATCCAGCTCAAAGGAGTGGCTGACGAGGTCCTGGATCGAGCCCCCGGAGACACACCATCCAGCCTGCAGAGCCGCTCCAAAGGCAGGTCCTTCTTCAACCACCGGCGCCACGACGGTTGTGCCAAAGACGTCAGCCACAATCTGACGCCAGGCCGGGCTCCTGGAGCCGCCGCCAATCAGGCAGATGTGTTGAGCAGAGGCTCCCAGATCTCGAAGCCGATCGAAGCCGTACCGAAGCCCAAAGGTGACGCCCTCGACGGCAGCCCGGGCCAGATGCTGCGGAGTGGCGGTTGAGCTTCTGAGACCTACGGCTGTTCCGGTACCCTCGGGAGTATTAGGCATTCGCTCTCCTTCCAGGTAGGGAAGCAGAATCAATCCATCCGACCCGGGAGGGGTTGAGTTCAGATGGGCCTCGAATTCCTCGAACGAGCAATCCAGGATACCGGCACGAACAGCCTCGGTGGCCACTGTGACATTCATGGTGCACCCCAGGGGGAGCCAGCCGCCCGTACTTCCGCAAAAAGCCGCTATCTCCCCTTGCGGGTCGATCACCGGTGTCTGGGAATGCGCAAAAAGAGTACCCGAGGTTCCCAGGCTTACCGTTACCATTCCTTCCTGGACGTTGCCCGATCCGATGGCTCCCATCATGTTGTCGCCGCCCCCGGAGCTGACCAGGACTCGCGGAGACACTCCCCACTTCCGGGCCAGGTCAGGACGCAGGCTGCCGGCGGGTCGATGGGACTCCACAAGTCGAGGCAGGCAAGCCAGCAGGTCTGTGTCGGCGTCGATCCAGTTCAAAGCAGCCTCCGACCACTCGCGCTGGCGAACCTTGAAGTACCCGGTTCCTGATGCATCTCCGAACTCTGCAAAGAGTTCCCCCGTTAGAAAGAAGTTCAGGTAGTCGTGGGGCAGCAGGATGTGGCGAAGTCGCGCGTAGTTCCGGGACTCCGTCTGTTTCAACCAGAGAATCTTCGAGGCCGTGTATCCGGGGGGCAGGAGATTCCCGATCTCCTCCTGGTATGCCTGCGGGCCGCCTGATGCGGCCATGATCTGCTTGCATTGCCGGGCTGTACTCGTGTCGTTCCAGAGCTTGGCGGGACGGATTACCTCATGTTCTTTGTCTAACGCAACGAACCCGTGCTGCTGCCCCGACACGCCGATCCCTTTGACACGAGAGAGATCCAGGCCCTGCTGCCCCTGAAGTGCTGCCACGCAGTTTTCCAGCGCATCGATCCAGATTCGTGGATGTTGCTCTTTGTGGCCCGGGGGAAGACCTTCGATGAGATCGTAAGACCGGCTGGCGGCCCAGATTCTGTGCGCCTCGCTGTCCCAGGCGATGATCTTCAGCCCCTGGGTGCCGCAGTCTATGCCCAGTAATAACATTCGTACCCCTCGATCAGATCGGCATCCCTCGAACCAGCCGGAAAAGAGTGTACCGAGATGATAGTGCGACCCGTCCGTTTCAGGCAATCCATTTTCTTGGAATGCATAAACTGTTTAGAAACAGGTAGATAGGAGAGGGAAATCGGCAGGCGCACATTTTCCTGGATTGCTCGATCCCAATCCAGTACCTGAACCCATCGATTGAAACGTAAATATTCGGTAAACCCCGTCTTGCAATAATCTCCTTCCAAATAAGCCCGCGGTCAAACTTTGCTGGACACAGAAGCTGCGAGTGTGTATACAGGGAGCATGCAGCTGAGTGCTACCACCAAGCCGGAATCGGGTGGACTGACGGCTGATGGCTCGACGAAGCGGGTTTTGGTGGCCAAGGAAGAGTACATCCGGCTGCGCTGGGCGGCAGCGTACTGGAAGGCCCAGCATGCCGGGGCGGTGGAGAGAGAAAAGCAGTTGAAGTCAGAGAACTTGAGTCTGCGGGCTCGAGTTCGAGAGCTGGAGAGTCAGCTCTGGGGGCGCAAGAGTGAACAGGCCAAGGGTGGGCGCGCTGGCAGTTCCAGCCCCAAGGCGAGCGGGCGACCCCGAGGGCAGCAAAAAGGCAAGCAGGGGCACGGTCGGACCACTCTGGACGGGTTGGCAGCCCAGGAAGAGGTAGTGGATCTGGAGGAAGCCCAAAAAAGCTGTCCGAAATGCGGTCTGGCACTGGAAGCCTTGGGCTGGACGGAAGACGCCGAGGTGGCCGAAATCGAAGTGCGGGCCCACCGGCGGGTGATCCGGCGGCGCAAGTACAAAGCGGCCTGCCGCTGCGGGGTGCTGCCCGGCATTGTCACGGCGCCCGCCCCGGCACGCTTGATTCCCAAAGGCAAACTAGGGATTTCGGTTTGGGTGGAGATTCTGCTGGAGAAGTTTGACCATTGCCGCCCCACCCACCGTCTGTTGCAGCAGTGGCGAGACCACGGTTTGACTCTCTCTGCAGGAACGGTGGCCGGAGGGCTGAAAAAACTGCAGGGTCTGTTTTTGCCGGTGGCCGAGGCGATCGCCCAGCAGCAGCTCACCCAGGAGAACTGGCAAGCCGACGAGACCGGCTGGCCGGTGTTTGTGGCGGTGGAAGGCAAAAGCGGACGGCTCTGGCATTTGTGGGTGTTTTTGTCGGCCTCCACAGTCGTGTACCAGCTCCAACCCAGTCGCTCGTCTGCAGTGCCTCAATCTCACTTCGGCAGCGCCCAGGGCACTTTACTCACCGATCGATATTCTGCCTATAAGAAGCTGGTCCGGGTCTCAGAGGGGCGTATTTGCCATGCCTTTTGCTGGGCTCACGTGCGCCGCGACTTTTGGCGACTGGGCCTATCCCACCCCCCCTGGCAGGACTGGTCCCTGATGTGGATTGACGACATTGGCCGGCTCTTTGCTGCCAATCAGCTGCGGCTGGCAGTTCGCGATCAGCCCTTGGAATGGGCCCGGGCCGATCGAAAGCTGCGGGTGGCGGTTGAGAAAATGCGAGAGCAATGCGAGGCTCAACGCCAGCTTCCCAGCCTGGCTCCCCCCTGTCGCAAGGTCCTGAAAAGCCTGGCTCGACACTGGCCAGGGCTGACCGTGTTTGTGGATCAACCGGAAGTGGCTATGGACAACAACGCCGCCGAACGCGCCTTGCGCAACCCGGTGGTGGGACGCAAGAATTACTACGGCTCAGGCAGCCGCTGGAGCGCCCAGTTGGCGGCCAGCTTATTCAGCATCTTTGCCACCCTGCGACTCAACGGCCTCAACCCCCGCCTGTGGCTCAGGGACTATCTGCAGGCCTGCGCTAGGCAAGGCGGACAGCCGCCACCCGACCTGGATCCTTTTCTTCCCTGGGAAATAAGCCCCCATCGTGCCCGCGCATTGACCTGGGCCAGGACGCCGGCAGCGGAGGCTGGATGAAACGCTTCTGCGGGCGAGACTTTAGCGGCCGGGAGATGCGGCGACTGTGTGAGCTGATTGGCGAAGATCCGACCCGCTCGCGGGCCCAGCTCTCCCGCTTGGCCTGCCAGCTCTTGGGCTGGTTCAAGCCTGACGGTGGCCTCAAGGAGATGAGCTGCCGGGTGGCCATGCTGCGCATGCATCGGCAGGGGTTGCTGCAGCTGCCGCCCCCTCGCAACCCGAAGGGAGGCTCGGGCCCAATCAAGCACACTTTCTGCAGCGCACCACAACCGCTGCTGTCCCGACCCGTGCACGAGCTGTCCGGCCTGCATCTGGAGCCGGTCCTGAGCCGCCCCGACTCCACTTTGTGGAATGAATACATCGACCGCTACCACTATCTGGGATACAAGCCCCTGCCGGGTGCTCAGCTGCGCTACTTCGCTTGTTCCGAAAGCCGCATCCTGGCCCTGCTCGGCTTTGGCGCCGCCGCTTGGAAAACCGCCCCTCGCGACCGCTTCATCGGCTGGCGTCCTTCGGAAAGGGAGAGAAACCTTCAACTGATCGTCAACAACGCCCGTTTCTTGATCCTTCCCTGGGTCGAGTCCAAGAACCTGGCCTCTAAACTGCTGGCCATGGCCGCGCGTCAACTCCCCGAGGACTGGCACGACCGCTACGCCTACCGACCCGTTCTGCTGGAAACCTTCGTCGACACGGGGCGCTTCACAGGCGCCTGCTACAAGGCCGCCAACTGGATCCATGTCGGACAGACCCAGGGCCGGGGCAAGCTGGACCGTGACCGCAAGGCCGATCTGCCCACCAAAAGCATCTGGCTCTACCCCCTGAGCAAACACTTCCGAAGATCGCTTCGCTCCACTTGAGTTCCCAACCCGCCTCACCCCATTAGGCATAAAGCCGATGATGGGTTTACCGAATATTTACATTGAAACTAATCTAACTCTTTTGATCCCAACGGTTTATCCATGATTGCCAGGTGTGTCGGCACGGGAATTGCAATGGTCGGA
>CBDCBX010000005.1:0-27820 GCA_965214465.1 Acidobacteriota bacterium
AAGGGATCGCCCCGCAAGTGCCTCCTGCTGGCGATAGTCAAGGGCGTACCCGGGCTTTGAAGCATCACTGTCTTGTGGCATAAGTAAAGGGCGCTCCTGAAGAAGACTTTTAGCATGTGGATGAAGCCCGTTACCGTTTCTGCGGTCTTTTGCTTATCAATGGCATTAGCGACCGGAGCTCCTGGGAAGCAGGGGCCGCCCCCAACCGACAAACCGAATGAACCTGGGTCAGAGACTTCATCCAGTCAAGGACCGGCCAGCCCCGAGCAACCTACACCAGGTCCGAATCAGGGCCAGGCCCGGTCACCGGTCGTGGAGACGGTCTCCCAGGTTTTCCTCTTTGACTGGACGCTGCGGGCGACATTCGGGAGCAACCTGATTCAAGACCTGCCTCTGCGGGGCTTCAGGACCTTCGACCAGCTGGCCTTGACTTCCCCCGGCGTTTTCCCGGTTCCCTTTACGAGGGGTACGGGACCGGCCGTTGGATTGGGGGTCGGGGCTGCCGGCCAGTTCTCCGTGAACGGCTTTCGTGGAAGGAGTAACAACTTCACGGTGGACGGATCGGACAACAACGACGTAGACATCGGGATGCGCCGCCAGGGCTTCGTCTCCCTCATCCCCCAGAGCATCGAGAGCATCGAGAACTTCCAGATCCAGACGGCCGGCTATGCGCCCGAATTCGTTGGCGGCGCCGGCTCGATGGTCAATGCCGTCTCCCGCTCGGGCACCAGTCAACTCCACGGAACGCTCTACGGCATGTTCACCCACGACGCCCTGAGCGCTCGAAACGTATTTGATCACGCATTCACAGAGACCCGAAATGCCGGGGGCGCTGGAGGGAGGCAGCTACCCCGGTGAGAACCATCGAGCGTCGCGCCTGGGCGGCGTCCTGGGAGGCGCTCTGGTTGAAAGTGAGCTGTTCTATTTCCTTTCTTACGAATATCAGAACTATGGGGGGAGCCGTCTGGGCCACTTCGCAGTGCCGGCTGAAAGCGAGCGGGGATTGAGGGTCAATCCGGAGCTGGACCTGGATGGGGATGGGATGCCGGACGGAGTTGTTCCCATCAGTGACCTGGCCCGTTTTTTCGAGGAGAGGTCCATCCCCTATTCTGCGGCCGCAGGTGAAGGCGTCTTCAGTCTCTATCCCCTGCCCAATAATGGGCAGGGACCGTTCGGCACCAACACGTATTCCCAGGTGAGACCGAACCGTGGCAGTGGGCACATGCTCTCGGCGAAAATCGATTGGGAAATCTCAACACAAGACACATTCACGGCGAGGCACAACTTCACAGACGACGAATCGGTGATTCCCTTCACCGGGGATTCGATCAACTCCTCCCTTGGCACAGATACCAGAACTCAGAATATGTCGACCTACCTGAATACCGTCAGGACCTCCTTCGCCAACCTGGCGCGATTCTCCTATGGAAGGACTCGACTCGGCTTTCCACCCGACAGGGGCAGCCCGCTTCTGTTTGGGTCTCCACCGTCCGGGGACCTGCCTCCCGAGGTGTCGCAAGTGATCGAGACGCCCTATGGCCTTTTCGGTCCGTTCGGAGCGACAGGCCCCGTGGGACAGGTCGGCATACTTCCCTACAGCTCAGTGGGCATCGATGTTTTCAATTTTCCCCAGGGTCGGGTCGACAACACCTTTCAGCTGGCCGATAATCTGATCTGGATCAGGGGAAACCACAATCTGCAGTTTGGCTTTGACATTCGCCATTACCAGCTCACCAGCTTTGCGGATCGCAACAGCCGACCAGCCTTTGTTTTCGGGTCCGGGCTTGTCGCACCCGCCTGTGCCGCCAACCCGGGCTGCCCGTTCGCCACTGAAGACGGGCTCCTGAGAGGCACAGACCTGGCATCTCTGGGAGCTCCCGCGGGTGTGCTGCAGTCACTGTCGACAGGCCCCGTTGCCGACACCACGATCGGACTTCGATTCACCCACTACGACTTCTTCGTCCAGGACGAGTGGAGAGTGCTCCCCAACCTGACCGTCAATTTGGGACTGCGCTACGAACTGGGTACCGTGCCACAGGAGCACAACCGGCGCATCGAGGAAATATTTGGGCTCACCTCGGATCAGTTCCCACATCTGGACCCGGCCGACTTCTCGGGAGCAGACGCTCAGGTTGTGACCCTGGGCAATACCAGCTTCGACGCGGCGTTCGCCGGCTGGCAGGACTTCCTGGGCGGTAGAGAACGAATCTATCAACCGGACCGCAATAACCTGGCACCGCGGATCGGCTTTGCCTGGGATCCGTTTGGAAATGGCAAGACGGCGATTCGGGCTGGTTACGGAATCTTCTTTGATTCCAATCTGGGTGCTGTCACAAGCCAATCTCGTAACGTCTTCCCCACTTTTGTTCCGGTCAACCTCGATCCAAACTTCAACCCGCCTACGGGCGAGGTCCTCAACAGTCCCATTTTTCTGGTCTTCACTCCCACGGATGAACCGCTCGTGCGACCCGGAACCCTCAACTCTTACAACCTCTCCGGGGATGCATTTGCGACCGGACTCGGTACCCTCTTCGCTCAGGCGCCGCCCCTTCCCGGGGGCAGCCTGAGTAGCAACGGACTGGCTTTTACGCTCCCCGAGGATGTGCTCGAAACTCCCTACGGCCAGCATTGGCTTATCGCCCTGCAACGCGACATGCGCAGTTTTCTGCTGTCGGTCAATTACGTTGGAACGCGCGGTCTGCATCTCCCCCGTTTCACGACTCCCAACCTTGGCGTTGTCACGACCCCGGTCCTCATTTTTCCGCTCCCCGGAGTCCGGCCACTGGTTGTTCTGGACTTACCTCCGGGAGCAACGTCGACTTCTTTTGGGCGCCCCCAGACGAATCTGGGAGCCTTTACGGTTTTTGAGAATTCCGCTTCTTCCAGAGCGTTGTTGCATGGATCGGGGCGGAGATGGAATTCGCCCTTTCCCAAGCGGTAGCGTCAGGCGATACGTTCGAACACAGGCCGTCCGAGTGCGGTCATTGTGTTCAGGACTTTCTGGCCGACCTGGATCTCCGTGATCTGCCTGGAGAAGCTGCGGGATCTGAGTCTGGGGCCGATGACGCTCTTCCACCGGCCGATCTGCGTTTCTATCCGGCTGCGCTGGTTGTACCCTGTGGCCGCCTGCCAGGCCATGCGGCCGTTGCTGCGGATCTGGGCAATATGGCGATCCCGAACGGTTGGATCCCGCGCCGATTGCGGTCGGATCACTGCGTTCTTCGGCGGCGGTATAACCACATCCAGAGTCTCCCCATACCGTTCCCTCAGCAGATCCCGTGTGGACGCTCCATCATAGGCGCCGTCCGCCAGAAAGCCCGTGACCGGGGCATCGAGTTGATCCAGGAGCCCGGGTAAGGCGGTGCTGTCTCCAACGTCATCGTGAGTCAGATTGGCGCAAACAATCGCACCGCTATGGAGGTCCAGTCCGAGGTGGAGTTTGCGCCAGCGGCGGCGTATTCCCCTGGTTTTATGCTTCTGCGCGAGCCATTCTCCCTCGCCGAAGATCTTGAGGCCGGTACTGTCCACCACCAGATGGACAGGCACAGACCCGGCTTGCCTCATCACCTGCGCGATGCTCAAGCCGTTTGCGCGACGCGACAGTGTGGAGAAGTCCGGCACCCGTATATCCAGCCCCATGAGCGTGCCAATGGAACCCATCAGCCCCTGCGTTTGTCGCAACCCAAGCCGATACGCCGTGCGCAGCGTCAGGCATGTCTCGATCGCCAGATCCGAGTATCTCCGCTGGCCACCCCGTGACGGGCGGCGCGGCGCGCGCCACACACTTGGAGCCTCATCACTGACCCAAATCGTCAGATCACCCCGCTGGCGCAGGCTCTCGTTATATTCCGCCCAGTTGATCACCCGATACTGCGCCTTATCAAACTTGTGCCGTCGGGCTGCGTTGAACTTATGTGGCATCTAGGTTATCCCCGGTGTTGAAAAACACGATGATAAGGCATCCTTCGGGATGATCCATGCAACAAGGTCCCTTCAGAGCGCCTTCACAGCGACGCGAGCAGGGAAGGTCGGTCATGTCCAGGTCCAGCACCGTGAAACGACCCCAGCGAATGCGCCTCAAAGCCCGACTGTGCTGGGACAACAAGTTGACGATGTCTTGGCGCAGCTGCTTGAGACTCCGTTCCTCGAAGGCGTCCAGGGTCTGGGACATCAGGCTCTGGTCCGCCAGGCTCGATCGACCCAGGGCCAATGTCAGTCCCCGGTCGTAGCGCATCCGAACGTCGATCTGCCCGAGGCTCTCGACACCCGTCATCAGGCAGGCCAGTAGATCCTCGAGCTTGGAGCGAGGTGTTCTTCGCACCGTCTTCAGATTCAGCGGAATGTGGTTGAGAACGCGCAGCAACTGGCATCTTTTCAACCAGTCCCAAAGTAGCGCCACACCAGCATATTCGGTGTTGTAGGCAGAGAAACTTTCGGGAAAACTCGACATGGTAGATTCCTCCTTTTTGGCGATTTAGCTGTGCCAAAAAGTCTAGAATCGGAGCCTGTCTTTCCCTATAATCCTTTGATTATTAGCGATTTAAGGCGAGAATCGAGTCATTTGCAAAGTGGACCCTTTTTGTACAAAAACTAGGTAGCTATAGCTAACGCTTCATCGTTCTGGGCATTTCCCCGCAGAGCGGCTCACTGCCCGCGATTGGAGGGGGCCATGGCCTCGAGGATGTCCCGGCAGCCTGTCGTCATCAAATCCACATCGGTCGAGATGGAGACCAGTCGGAACCCGAGTTCGATCATGCGGCGGGCATAAGGGGCTGCGCCATTGTGGATCCCGGCCACCACTCCCTGCGCGTTTGCTGCCTGGACGACTCGATCGATCGCCTCCAGCAACACTTTCTCCTCCTGGTCGAATCTGGGCGTCAACCCCAGGGCAAAAGAAAGATCGGATGGTCCTACATAGACCGCATCCAGACCGGGCACGGCCACAATCTCTTCCAGATTGTCCAGCCCACTCCGGGTCTCGATCATGGCCAGCGTGAGAACCGTCTCATTGGCGTGCTCGAGATAGTCCGCTCCCCCGTAGAGACGGGCCCGGAAAGGGCCGCAGCTTCGATTCCCCTGGGGCGGGTAGCGGCAGGCTGCCACGAATCTTTTGGCTTCCTCGGCGCTGTCGATCATGGGACAAATAATGCCGTAGGCCCCCGCATCCAGCATCTTGCCGACCATCCCGGGGTCCATCCCGGGAACTCGAACCAGAGGAGTCGTTTCGGTGGTGGAGATGGCCGTCAGCATGTGGGTGGCCGCCCGTTCATCGATGGCCCCGTGCTGCATGTCAACAAAGAGGAAGTCCCAGCCCTGGTGAGCCAGCACCTCAGCCGAGTAGGCACTCGGGGTCAACAGCAGGAGACCGGTCGCCGTACGGTCCTCCCTCCAGATGCGGCGCAACCTGTTTTCGCGCATGGATTATGCAGATTCCTCCCCCAGCTCCTTCAACAACTCCTGCAAGGCCTCTTCCGGCATCGCGTAGCTATGATCTGCGTCGGGAAAGACACCCTCGATGACCTCTTGGCGATAGGTCTTGACGGCTTCCAGCATAAGGGGCCCGATCTTTGCGTATTGCTTGACATACTTGGGCACAAAACGGTCGAAAAGGCCCACCAAATCGTAGATCAGGAGAGTTTGTCCGTCACAGTGGGGTCCGGAACCGATTCCAATGGTGGGAATTTGAACTCGCTCCGTAATGAGCCTGGCAACCGGGGCGGGAACCGCCTCCAGGCTCAGGCAGAAAAGCCCGGCATCTTCCAAGGCCAGCCCATCATCAATGAGTGCCCTGGCGCTGGCAACGTCTTTGCCCTGAATACGATAACCACCAAACTTCGAGATGTGTTGTGGTGTTAAGCCGATATGACCCATCACCGGAACGCCAGCGTCTACAATGGCCTTCACCGTATCGGCCATTTCACGGCCTCCCTCGATCTTGACCACATCCATGCTGCCCTCTTTGAGGAAACGTCCAGCATTGCGAATGGCTTCTTTCACCTCCACCTGGTAGGACATAAACGGCATGTCGCCCACCAGAAGAGGATGCCTGGCACCACGGGCCACACCTTCGCAGTGGTGCAGAACCTCCTCCATGGTGACCGACACGGTATGGTCGCGACCCAAAATGACCATGCCCAATGAGTCGCCCACCAACAGAACATCAATGCCTGCCTCATCTGCAATCTTTCCCGTGGCATAGTCAAAGGCGGTCAGCATGGTGATCTTCTCACCTTCATCTCTTTTTCGCTGTAGATCCAGAACCGTCACCTTCTTCCGCTCCATGGCTTCTCCTTCTTCCTACTCGTTTACGAAATTCAGCCACCCGTGGCGATCTTCTACTTCACCCCGCACGATACCAAAAAAGGCAGTTTGCAAGGCTTCTGTGATTGGACCTCGCTCACCCTCACCCACGGGATGTCGGTCCACGGAACGAATCGGCGTGATCTCTGCTGCAGTGCCCGTCATGAACACTTCGTCGGACAAATAGAGCATTTCACGGGCCAGGAGTTCTTCGCGAACCTCATAACCCAACTCAACCGCCAGAGTCATCACACTGGCGCGCGTAATCCCGGGCAGCAGCGAAGCCCCCAGTGGGGCTGTGTAGATCAAACCGTCGCGGACAAGGAACAAATTCTCCCCCGGTCCTTCACTGACGTGACCGTAGACATCGAGCATGACCGCTTCGGCGAAACCGCTGGTCTGAGCCTCGCGGGCTGCCAATTGGGAGCTGATGTAATGCCCGCCGAGCTTGGCCATCAGGGGAAGCGTACCCGGGGCCGGTCTCCGCCAGCTACTCACCGCTACGTCCACACCCTGTCCGTGGGCCTCCGACCCGTAGTAGGCCTCTCGCTCCCAGCTGGCTACCACGACCTCGATGCGGTTTTCCTCCGTCAGGAACAAGTCCATTTCCCCATACCCGCCAAAGATAATAGGCCGGATATAGCACGACTTGTGTTGATTGGTTCTCACGGTTTCTCGAACGGCTTCTTTGAACTCGTGTTTGGAGTAAGGCACTTCAATGTAGAGAACCTTACAGGAGTTGTACAATCGATCGACGTGAGCTTCCAAACGAAAGATGGCGGGTCCACGCCCGGTCGAATAGGCTCGCATACCCTCATAGGCACTGGAACCAAAGTGGATGGCATGGGAGAGCACATGAACTTGTGCTTCGTCCCAGGGTACCAGCTTGCCGTTCATCCAAATCCACTCCGCTTTAGGAATTGCCATTGATCTACCTCTTGTAATGGGTTCTAGGTTCTGGGTTGTGGGTTGTGGAATCTCTGAGTTGGGACAGGGAGCCTCAGGACCGCAACCTCACTACACCTCCGCGTGGGTATCGGGGGGCCAGACCCGCGGATAATGCGGGCAGCCGTCCAGAGGATCACCGTCATGGAGCCCCGGGGCCCTGGCGTTGATGGCCAGTTCGCCCTGCACTACTTTGTAACGAGCGTCGGCTCCGGCCCAGTGAGTAATCAGAACCCGTCGCCGCTCCTTGCTGCGGCTGTTCCCCGGTGCGCCATGGATCATCATGGCGTGCAGAATCAGACAGTCCCCCGGCTCCAGGTCGTAGGACACGACCTCGTAATCCTGGCGGTTCGATTCGATGTCGGGAATCAGGGGAAGTCCGGTTCCCTCAAAGGGTTGCCTGGTCGTGAAATGGAACGGGTTGTAGGTCTCCCCTCGGTGAGCGCCACGGATCACTTCCAATGAGTTGTGTGCCGAGACTGCATCGAAAGGCGTCCACAGGGTGATGATCTGCCACCCCTGAACCGCCCAGTAGGGCTGGTCCTGGTGCCAGGGAGTCCGCTGCAGCGTGCCCGGCTCCTTGACAATCAGGTGGTCGTAGAAAAGGTTGATGTGGGGAGATCGCGTGAGTCGGGCTGCTATGGCAGAAGCCGGCGAATGAAAAACGAAGTTACGGAATTCCGGGATCCGTTCCCAGCAGGCGTGATCGCCCCAGGAGCGTCCCGCTTCCTCCGGCTTCGTGTAGACCTGGGCCAGCGGACCGGGGTTGGCGGCTGCCTTTTCGACGGCTTCCCCCATGTACTCCATCCAGTCCGTGTGAAATACGCCGCGCAGGCAGACAAAGCCGTCCTTTTCATACTGCTCGACATGACGGTCCGTGATTTCCGTCTGGGGTTCGGAAGGTAGCTTGAACGACATTCCAGACCTCCTCCTAAGAGATCAATGTATTCAGGACGGGATCAATGTATCCAAATCTCAGTTCGGTGTCGAGTGGGATGTTCATGATAGAGCCGCCTGCGGTGAATCGATTGCAGCCGAGGCAAGTTTTGAATGTGGGCGGTCCCTTGGGGCGCCACGGTCCGGGGTTCATAGGGCACGGTTATCAACCGTGCCGAGCTGAGCATACCGCCAAATCCCCTCCATCCCGGCAATCGTTGCCAGCTTGCAACGTTCGGCACGCCAGGTTGGCGTGCCCTACACCCACATCAAACAGAAGGGCTTCGCGGCAGGGATACTCTGCCTCGGAAAGCCCCCTCTTCATTGTTGAACGCAAGGCAAAACTTCATTGTTGAACAGGAGACAGAATACTCCTTGACAGCCGAAAACGCTGCCTTTAAGATGCGAAGTTACCGAGTCATTTAACTTGGGAGGAGGCCAGCTTCGAGGAAGCGCGTCGCGGGTGTGCCGCATTCGGTGCCGGCTGAGTGTAGCAGTAGCGCGTCGTATCGAGGCACCGTGTCATCCACTGGGAAGAAAAACGTATGCGGATCAGTTTAAAGTTCACCTACCTTTTGCCTGTTTCCCTGCTGGTCATCAGCACAGGCCTGGCCCAGGATTCTGGAATTCAGGGCGTGGTCACGGACGCCAGCCAGGCAGTCGTGCCCGGTGCGGAAGTGACTGTGACCTATCCGGCAACAGCGTTGTTGCATGGATCGGGGCGGAGATGGAATTCGCCCTTTCCCAAGCGGTAGCGTCAGGCGATACGTTCGAACACAGGCCGTCCGAGTGCGGTCATTGTGTTCAGGACTTTCTGGCCGACCTGGATCTCCGTGATCTGCCTGGAGAAGCTGCGGGATCTGAGTCTGGGGCCGATGACGCTCTTCCACCGGCCGATCTGCGTTTCTATCCGGCTGCGCTGGTTGTACCCTGTGGCCGCCTGCCAGGCCATGCGGCCGTTGCTGCGGATCTGGGCAATATGGCGATCCCGAACGGTTGGATCCCGCGCCGATTGCGGTCGGATCACTGCGTTCTTCGGCGGCGGTATAACCACATCCAGAGTCTCCCCATACCGTTCCCTCAGCAGATCCCGTGTGGACGCTCCATCATAGGCGCCGTCCGCCAGAAAGCCCGTGACCGGGGCATCGAGTTGATCCAGGAGCCCGGGTAAGGCGGTGCTGTCTCCAACGTCATCGTGAGTCAGATTGGCGCAAACAATCGCACCGCTATGGAGGTCCAGTCCGAGGTGGAGTTTGCGCCAGCGGCGGCGTATTCCCCTGGTTTTATGCTTCTGCGCGAGCCATTCTCCCTCGCCGAAGATCTTGAGGCCGGTACTGTCCACCACCAGATGGACAGGCACAGACCCGGCTTGCCTCATCACCTGCGCGATGCTCAAGCCGTTTGCGCGACGCGACAGTGTGGAGAAGTCCGGCACCCGTATATCCAGCCCCATGAGCGTGCCAATGGAACCCATCAGCCCCTGCGTTTGTCGCAACCCAAGCCGATACGCCGTGCGCAGCGTCAGGCATGTCTCGATCGCCAGATCCGAGTATCTCCGCTGGCCACCCCGTGACGTGCGGCGCGGCGCGCGCCACACACTTGGAGCCTCATCACTGACCCAAATCGTCAGATCACCCCGCTGGCGCAGGCTCTCGTTATATTCCGCCCAGTTGATCACCCGATACTGCGCCTTATCAAACTTGTGCCGTCGGGCTGCGTTGAACTTATGTGGCATCTAGGTTATCCCCGATCTTGAAAAACACGATGATAAGGCATCCTTCGGGATGATCCATGCAACAAGGTCATTCACGACCTCTATTTACCGTTTCGATCTCGAATGTGGCCGCGATCTGTTCCTGGCTCACCAGCTGAAGGTCGGAGATCCGAACCCCATCATCACTATCAGGCGTGAAAAGCTCCTTCCGGACAGCGTGACTGGGGCGTTTGTCTCCCTGACCCTGCTCGGACCCCAGCAGGGGTTGTTTCACTTGCGTTTCAGTGGCGAGGAGGCACTGGTTGTTCGAGAGCTTCGGGGAAAAACTCCTTATGATCCGGAAGGTCGATCGCTCGACAGAGCGTTGCAGAGTGAGTTGGACTCTTTCTTCAGGGTTCTGCCCGACATTCGCCAGGGTCCGGATCGCTTCCTACCATTCATTTCAGGAGACACGCTTGAACGCATTCTCCGTGTGCACATACCAGAGGCGGCGGGATCGTCCCAGGATTTCCAGCTCTGGACTGCCCATTTGATTGACTGGGTCGCCTGCCAGGCATGGGAGGAATTGGAATCCATTCGGATCGAGGAACCTCAGGAGCCCGAATCGGAAACCGACTTTGCAGCCATGGCCGCGTCTTCAGCAGAACGGAGACGCCGGGTCCTGCAAGCACTGGGAGAACGGGGCACACTGGGCGATGAGCACTACTGGCAGGTCGAGCCCTACCTGAGGCGCTATCTCGGCGAGGGCCTGGTTGCCGCTGAGGATCCCGGCAGAACTCTTCCATCCCCTCTCCCGGCGGGTCCTGTATATATTCAGGTGCTCTTCCCGCACTTGACGCTCGCTTGGGCCAGGACCAGTGACCGGTTTCAAATCGTGGGTGTTGGGATTGACGATTGATTTCAAGGGCTGGGCTCGGAGCCCTACTACCCCTGCACCAGATCCGCCATCCTCACTTCCAGCACTGAGGCCAGAGCATGGATCACACCCAGAGAGGGGTTTCGCTGTCCCCGGGATGACCCCAACATATGACAGGTCAGACCGTCAGACGTGGAAAACCCGCGTCCCCCAATTCTATTAATGGGATAAACCCTTCCCTTGCCTCCCAGACTTCAGAGTGCTATAAGCGTTGAAATCCAAAAAGGGAGCAAAACAAATGCGTAAAACACGAGTCTTTTTGGCTGGAATGCCGCTACTACTTTTCGCAGTTTCCCTCGGAGCCCAAGATCCGGCCAAGGTTGCCGCCAACCAGTGCAAGGTCGAGTTCGAAAATGACTACGTCAGGGTGCTGCGCTGGAACGTAGGTCCGGGTGAGAAAACCCCGATGCACGAACACCCGGCAAGCATATCCATACTCCTTAGTGGCGGTCGCGTGAAATCCACCCTTCCAGATGGCACCACCAGAGAGATGGAGACGGAAGCTGGGAAAGTGACCTGGAACGACCCTGAAAGTCATGCCAGTCAGAACGTGGGCGACCAGCACAACGAGGTGATCCAGATAGAGCTCAAATGAGCGGCCTGACTGAAGCCACTACTTCGGTAACTCGCAGGTCTCCCCGCTAGTCCATGATTCAGATTTTTCTGGCTTCCGTCAGTATTTAAAGGAGGTGTTAAATGCGAAGGATTCTGGCGGGTGTCGCCGTGGCCCTTATGCTCATGGTTGGAGCTGCTGTGGCCCAGCAGGCCAAGGCGCCGTCACAAATCGTGGTGACCGCAGCTGAGTTGAAGTGGGGCGAACCACCACCCGTTTTTGAGAAGGGTGCCTCCTTCACGGTGGTTTCTGGGGACCCGGGTAAAGCCGGCATCTTCGTGGTGCGCCTCAAGATGCCGGCAGGTTACAAGGTTGCAGCGCACTGGCACCCGACGGACGAGCACGTGACGGTGATTTCGGGCACGTTTGCCATCGGCATCGGCGAAACGTTCAACAAGGCGACGATGAAGGAGCTCCCGGCTGGGAGCTACGTGTTCCTGCCTGCTGAGATGCGGCATTTCGCAATGGCGACGACGGCGACAACGGTTCAAATTTCGGGCCCGGGTCCTTTCGCCCTGACGTACGTCAACCCCGCAGACGACCCGCGCCAGCGGTCTTCAGGGAAGTAAAGCCGCCGTTTGGCCCTCATTCATCCCATGCCCCCTTGACCCGGGTGCGGGGCCAGATACTCCCCCGGTGTTATTGGCCCGGGTTGCATCTGGAAGGAGGAAACTTGCTTTCTCAACTTCAGTCCGGATACAACCCTCATTGTGCTCTGGATAGGAGACGTGTCGATGTGGCGGTTGAGGATATGTGCGGTCGTTTTGATTGGAGCTGCTGCGTGTACTGAAGAGCCTCCCCCGCAAGCTGTTCGCGAACAGGAGTCCAGGTTACCAACGCCGACCGAGGGGACGGCCGAGGGGTTCATTCTCAAGAGGGGAGAGGGTGAACCGCTGCTGAAAGGCATCGTGGTCAAGGCATCACCCAAGACCGGCACCACGGGCTCTATTCTGGTTGAGCAAAGCTTCAAGGGCGGACTTATTTGGAAACCGGATAATTAATAGTTCGGCGTATGAGGAATAGGCATGAAGGAATCGGATCTCTACCTTCCCCTAAAACGGTTCCTGGAATCTCAGAATTATGAGGTGAAGGGGGAGGTCCAGAACTGTGATGTCCTGGCAGTGCGCGGTGAGGAAGTTCCAGTCGTCGTTGAACTCAAGCTCTCTTTCAATCTCAACGTGGTCCTTCAGGCTGTTGAAAGACTTTCCCTGACTCCGAAAGTGTACATCGGCATCCCTAGACGATGTGGAATTCTGAACAGACGACGGAGGCAGATCATCAAGCTACTCAGGATGCTTGGCTTGGGTCTGGTGGCGGTCGATCCGGACCTGGAGACCGGGAGCGTAGAGGTGCTTCTCGATCCCGGTGAGTATAAGCCTCGCAAGTCAAAGCGCCGCCAGGAGCGTTTGCTTGGTGAGTTCATGAGACGGGTAGGCGACCCGAACCTCGGCGGGACAGAGAAGAGAAAGGGCATCATGACCGCCTACCGACAGAGAGCAGTGGCAATTGGCCGGTTCCTCGACAAGGACGGACCGACAAAGGCTTCATGCATAGCCGAAACTCTCCGGGAGCCGAAAGCCAGGGATATCTTGTACAGGGACGTGTACGGCTGGTTTGAGAGAGAGTCATTTGGTGTGTACAAACTTTCCCCTCGAGGAAAGCGGGAGATTCCTCATTGGGAGGGAAAAGCCGAGGACAGACTTTGCAAGGTTCTGGAAACTCAGGAAGTAACGGCCGAACAAGCGGTTGCACGCGGACGCGCCACGGCGCGCCGGTGAACCGAGACGTTAGCCCGTCCAAAGAGCAATCGTCCCCAGGACCAAAACAATTAGGAGGATAGCGATGAAGTACATGATCAGCTGGTTCGAACGCCCGCAAGGTTCGCCTGCAGAGTACGAGAATGCCCAGAAGCGGATACTTGAGGTGTTCGGTCAATGGAAGGCGCCCGCCAATTTCAAGATCGAATTGTTCGTAGTGCGAGTCGGCGAGTGGGGTGGGCACATGTTAGTGGACTGCGACGATCCGTTGGCCGTTCACAAGTTCTGCTCGACCTACCCGGCTTTCGAATGCCAGGCGCGACCCGTGATTGCCGTCGAGGACGCAGTCCGGGTCGAACTCGAAGCTATTGCCTGGCGCGACGGGCTGAAGCGCAGCTGACATCCGAGAAGATCACATCGCACAGGCCGCAATGCCTTCGCGAGCCAGCCTGTGTACCGGCATGCGTATGGTGCTTCTTTAGCACGCGGCGCCGGGACAAGAACACGCCTTCGAATCCGTGCGCGCCGCGGAGGCTCGCGAGATTAGAGGTGGACGAAAACTGGACGGAGGACAGAGAGCATTGGAGGGAGCGAATGCGTGTGGACGCGCTAAACCATTGAAACCATTGGTGCCGGAGGGGGGAGTCGAACCCCCACGAGAAGTTAATCTCGCCAGATTTTGAGTCTGGTGCGTCTGCCAATTCCGCCACTCCGGCACAGGCCTGATTATTCTAGTGGGTTCCAGGTTCTAGGTTCTAGATTACTTGAGCCGAGTTCATCTTTACTTTGGAGTCAAGTTACAGAACGGTGTGGCGTAAGCGCACCGTCCCTGGTGTTTGACGGCACGCTGACGCCTTGCCGTTCTGTTGTGCAGGTGTCAAGGAAGTGCATCTGTGTGCGGGGTGGTGCTGACCTGGCTGAGCACCTGAGTACATTGCTCGTCGGTCTGAGGCGAAGCCTCGTTAGGTACTGGGACCCGAAATACCTGGGGATCGGGACGAGAATCGGGGGACGGACAGCCAGGCGGAGGGAGTGATTCCTCCTCTATCCTGCGGCCAGAGTGGTTTGAACAGGCCCAGCCACTTCTTCCTGGCTGGACAGGCTTCTTCTCCTGGCCGCAAGCAGGATCCAGGCATTGTGGTTCAACCAGGCCGGGTCGATGAGACTCTTGCCGGGTTTTGATTCAGAGGCCCGAGTCCTTCTCCGGATGACACTTGACGCGGAGCTGAAAGAGACGACAAAACCTCGCATAAGAGCTTCTCCAGCCGTCAGTCCCGAGCACCCTCTAAGAATGGCCTTCCCAGATCAATGCTGGACCGACTTTTCTGCCGGTCACAAATTTTCCCCGTGTTGCGGTACCGTACCCTACCCCTCACCCCTGACGCGAAAAACAGCATGGCCACTGCCAGAACACTCGAGTTGGCTTTCAAAAACGCTACCGTTTTCAGGTCAGAGAGCATTAACATGAGGTTCCGAAATGAAAACGAATCGATCCCCCTCCAAGATCAAACTCGGCCCCATCCTGCTGTCCGAGATCGAAGCCGCCAGGGAAAGGATTCAGGGGATTGCGCTTCGTACACCCCTGATCGAGTTGACCGACCCGGAGGGACCGGCTCGCATTTACCTGAAACTGGAGAACCTGCAGCCGATCGGCTCTTTCAAGATCCGGGGCGCCTTTAACGCCATGGCCGTTGTGGATCGGGAGGCGTTCTCCCTAGGAGTCTATACGGCCAGTGCCGGGAACATGGCTCAGGGCGTTGCCTGGGGCGCCCGCCACCTGGGCGTTCCCTGTTCAGTTGTCGTGCCGGAGGGAGCTCCACAGACGAAACTGGAAGCCATCGAGCGCCTCGGCGGCGGGATCCTTCAGGTGCCTTTCGAAGAGTGGTGGCAGGTGATTGTGGATCATCGCTACGAACCACTGGCCGATCTCGTTTTCATTCATCCGGTCAGCAATCCCGCCATGATTGCAGGCAACGGTACGGTTGGATTGGAGATTCTCGAGGATCTTCCCGACCTGGATACCGTCGTGGTGCCCTATGGTGGTGGAGGGCTGAGCTGTGGAATTGCTTCGGCGATCCATTCACAACGACCCGAAGTGAAGGTCTTTGCTGCCGAGGTATCCACCGGAGCCCCTCTGGCGGCCTCACTGGCGGCCGGGAAGCCGGTGAGAATCGATTACCAGCGGAGCTTTGTTGACGGGATCGGCACGGCCGGACTGCTGGATGAGATGTGGCCTCTGGCCAGCCGGCTGCTGGCCGGATCTCTGGTTGTGGAAGTGGAGGCAGTCGCCCGCACGATCGGCCTTCTGGTCGACCGGGCAAGGGTGCTGGCGGAAGGTGCCGGGGCCGTTCCCGTTGCCGCCGCTCTGAGTGGACAGGCCGGGGGAGGGAAGGTGGTGTGCGTCGTCTCGGGTGGAAATCTCGACTTGAGTGTCCTGGACGTGATTCTAAGGGGAGAAGTTCCAGGAGCGAAAGACGTGGAACGTGGAACGTGAAACGTGGAACTGGGAGAGTCAGTCCCGCCTTCTCATCAGGGACTGGACTCCCACGCTGGAAGTCCTGGAAGCCGGCTTGTGCTCATCCTCTTCCGATTCCTCTTTCGCCACCTCTCCAGGATTGACGAACAGATCCATGGCCAGCCTGTTCTGCCTGGTATAAAGCTCATGGTAGCGGCCATCCAGGGCCAGCAGCTCGGGATGAGTACCTCTCTCAACGATCCGGCCGTCTTCCACGACAAAGATCTCGTCGGCACTTTGAATGGTAGAAAGACGATGAGCGATGACAAAGCTCGTGCGATCCTTTCGAAGCGCTCGAAGCCCTTCCTGGATGAACCCTTCACTTTCGCTGTCCAGGCTCGAGGTCGCCTCATCCAGAATCAGGATCCGCGGATCGGCCAGGATGGCGCGGGCAATGGTAACCCGCTGTTTCTGTCCGCCCGAGAGTTTGACTCCCCTTTCGCCGATCACGGTGTCATAGCCGTCGGGAAATGTATCGATGAACTCATCGGCGTGGGCGATCCTGCTCACACGGGTGACATCATCCAGGGTAGCTCCGGGACAGCTGTAGCGAATGTTCTCCTCGATGGTTCCGTCGAAGAGAAAACTCTCCTGCAGGACCACACCGATCTGCTCCCGAACGCTCGAGATGCTGACCGAGTCGACATTCTTGCCGTCAACGTAGATTTCCCCATCCGAAGGGCGGTGAAAGCGGAGGATCAGGCCCACCAGGGTTGTCTTCCCGGAACCGCTTGACCCGACCAGAGCAATGGTGGTTCCGGGCTTCACCTCAAACGACACATCCTGCAGAACAGCCTGGCCCGGTTCGTAGGAAAAGGAGACATTCCTGAACTCGACTCGTCCCTGGATGCGCCCAATTCCGGGCTTGGGGGACTCAGCTTCGTCCTCTCGAGTCTGAGCCAGTATTCCGCGCATGCGGTCCAGGCCAGCGAATGCCTGTCCCAGTTGCGTTCCGATGGCTGACATCTGAATGAGGGGAGAAGCCATCAGGGCAGTGAAAGCCAGGTACATGACGAGCTCGCCGAGGGTCATCTCATCCCGGATAATGGCGCCTCCGCCGACCAGGATCATCACTACACCCATGCACCCGATTACCACGGTCGCCAGGGAAGAAAAGAAAGTGACACCGGTAATGGAGCCGCGAACGTTGTCGAAGAGGCGGTTAGCTCCTTCCTCGAAGATCCGGTCCTCTTCTTCCTCCGAGGTGAACGCTTTGACGACGCGGATTCCGCCGAGAGCCTCTCCCAGGCGTCCGCTCACCTCAGCGAGGATCTTCTGGCGGGCTCGAAAGATGGGCCGCAGCCTGCGGAAACCAACGACCATCATGACCAGAAACGCCAACAGAATGACGGAAATCGACAGAGTCAGTCGCCAGTTCAGGTAAAAGAGGATGGCAAACGCCGCTGTTGCGGTAAGAAACCCGCCGAAAAGCTGTACCAGCCCGGTCCCGACCAGGTTGCGGATACCCTCGGCGTCGGACATGATTCGCTGGATCAGCTCTCCGCTCTTATGGGCTTCGAAATAAGACACGGGGAGACGCATGACGTGCTGCTGAACCCGCATGCGCAGGTCGGTGATGGTCCGCCAGGCAGCAATACCCAGAAATTTGGCCAGCAGGAAACCAGTGATTGCCTGGATGAGGGTGGCGCCGAAAGCCACAGCGGCCAGCCAGGGGAGAAGTTCGGAACGCTTCTGCACCAGCACGTCGTCGATCAGGAACTTCGTGATGCCCGGAAGAATGAGGCCGGCGAGGCGGCTGATCAGGGTCAGGAAGAGGCCGACGACCAGACTCCGGCGATGTGACCAGACGATTGTCCGGGCTTCCTTCCAGGCTGTCGAGACGTTGAAGCTGGGCATTGCTAACTCCTACCTGGGATCATCGCATGTTTGCGGTCACAGATCCAAAGTCGTGCGCGTTCCACGTTCCACGAGTTTGGGGTTCCCAACCTTCAACCTTCAACTTTCAACCTTGAACCTGTACCCTCACCAGTAACCAGAAGGAGTGAGCCATGACAATTGCCATTACCGGCGCGACCGGCCTTATTGGAAAGAGCCTTTGCCCCCGGCTCCAGCGGGAAGGAAAGGATCTCGTCTTGTTCGCTCGAAACACGCGCAGCGCCCAGTCTTTGTTTCCGGGCGCCCGGGTCATCGAGTGGGATGCTGTGGCCGGCCCACCTCCGGTCGGCTCACTGGACGGAGTGGATGCGGTCGTGCATCTACTGGGAGAAGGCATTGCGGCCGGGCGCTGGTCCTCGAGTCGAAAGAAGGCCATTCGCGAGAGTCGGGCCGAGGGGACGAGGAACCTGGTGGAGGCCCTTGGCCGCAGCTCACGGCCTCCCGGGCTTCTGGTCAGCGGCTCGGCCATCGGGTTCTACGGCTCCCGTGGGGATGAGCCGTTGGATGAATCAAGTGAGCGCGGCGGCGGGTTTCTGGGAGATGTCTGCCAGGCCTGGGAGGAGGAAGCACTGGCCGCTGAGGCTCTTGGGATCCGAACGGTGCTGCTCCGGACGGGCATCGTCCTTTCTCCCAGTGGAGGTGCCCTGGCCAAGATGCTGCTGCCGTTCAGAATGTTCGTTGGAGGGGCTCTGGGATCGGGAAAACAGTGGATGTCCTGGATTCACATCGATGATGAAGTCGGCTTGATCAGACACCTCCTGAACAGCGACGGGTTACAGGGGCCCGTCAATGCGACCGCGCCCGGGCCCGTCACCAACTCCGAGTTTTCGAAGACCCTGGGCAGGGTACTGGGCCGGCCTTCCATTCTTCCGGTCCCGGGTCTGGTGCTGAAGCTGCTGCTGGGAGAGATGGCGCAGGAGCTTCTCTTGAACGGCCAGAAAGTGTTGCCACAACGCGTCCTGGCCAGCGGGTATCAGTTCAAGTTCCCGGAGCTGGAAGGAGCACTGAGGGACCTGCTCTCCTAGCCCGGATTATGCAAAAACCGTAGTCCGGTGTTGAAAAACGAGTCGAGAAGTGGCCCAACTCGGAAGCGGGCAGGTGTGACAGGCGGATTTGCGAAGAATATCGGTTGGGGAGGCGTTTGAGTGGTTGGGGGAGTGAATTTCAGACAGATCTGGGCCTGGATGAGTATCGGAAGCGGTTTTTTGGGGAACTGGGAGAAGCTAGCTGGAGTTGAGGCGACTCAAGACGAGGTGGAAGAGGGGTTGTTCGGGAAAGGCTGAGGAAAGATGGACCCAGATGCGTCGAGTGGTTTGTCGGATGCGGGCCCCGATCTTGAGGACACGACGACGTAAGGTTTCGATTTCGAGCTTGTGCCAGGGAGTCCCGTGCAGATAGTCGCGGAGGCGCACGAACATCTGGTAAGCCAGTGCATGCAGGAGGAGTCGAAACTGATTGGCCAGGAATCGATGACAGCTGAGTCGGTCCATGCTCAGATGATTCTTGAAGGCCTTGATGAAGTTCTCGGTCTGCCCTCGGTTTGTATAGTGGTCATAAAGTGATTGGGAGCAGAGATCGTCCCGGTTGGTGACCACAAAGCGACGATTGATCCCGCGCTGATCGACCTCCACTTTGACAATGACGCGACGGGATCGATCCCAGCTCTTGGCTCGATAAAGAAACTCGTCAAACTGACGCTGTTTTTCCTCCAGCTCAACGAACTGCAGCCGAGTCGAATCCAGCAGCGGCTCGACCACTCGCTGCAGGCGAGGGTTTCGACTTAACCCAATGACATATTGGAGTTGATTCTCTTCACCTTCACAGAACTCGTAGAGCCGAGGCGTGGCAAAGCCGCTGTCGGCCCGAATCTCAATCTCGACATCCGTCCCCACTCCTTGTCGGATGGCCTCCACGACTCGCTTCAGAATGGGCACGATGTGAGAGGCAGCCCCCTTGTTGCCAGGTCTCAACACGACACACACCAGGTCGCCCGTGTCGGCATCGAAGATCAGCAAAGGATGCAGAATGTGGTTTCGGTAATACCCATGGTAGAAGGAGAACTCCTGCTGACCGTGAGTGTGGTCGTCGGTACTGTCCAGATCCAGGATGATCTTGCTGGGACGTCTCTTCTTCAGGGAGCGCACATAACGGCCTAGCAGCCACTGGCTCAGACGCATCAGATCCTTCTTGGTGACGGAGTTCTCCAAACGGGAGAAAGTCGGCTGGGTGGCCAAATCGGGATCGCTCTCGGGCAACTGATCACAGACTGTCTTGAGCATCGGATCGGAGCGCAGCGTATCGGCGTCATTACAGTCTTCGTAGCCGGCCACGATCTGCAAGACTCGTTGTCGAATCAACTTCAACAGGTCATGACGAACGTAGCGTCGGTCCCGGCTTTCCGAAATACACGAACTGAAGCCCTCGCACAACCGATGTTGCCGATCCAGCGATCCAAACAACAACCATCCTGCGTCGGAAGTCAGACTCCCCCCATCAAAACGCGCCGTGATCTTTCGGTGGCTGTGAAATAGCAGGGTATTCTGGCAGACTGCTTTCAACATTGCCGTAGCTCCTGTTTAGGGTCGTTGTTTATGTAAACTCTTTTATATCAGAGAGCTACGGCCTTTTTTCTGGGCCCAAATCTCACTCGGATTCAGATCTCATGCATAATCCGGGCTAGGAGGTTCCACGTTCCACGTTCCACGTTTCACGTTCCACGTTCCACGCGGCGCCGTCTTCGTCCGAGAGTTTCCCTCCACCCCGAGACAACGTGAAACGTGGAACGTGGAACGGAAGTCTGGCTGGGGGACAGGGATTCGAACCCCGATTCCATGGTCCAGAGCCATGTGTGTTGCCGTTACACTATCCCCCAGCAGGGGAGCAGGGCGAGATTATAGCGAAGCCCCGAGCGACCGGGCAACTGGCTCAGCGGGACACCGTATCCAGTTTGGCCTCGGCCTGCCTGAGCAGCTCAGAAGCGGCTTCATAGTCTGTCCCGGATCGGGTTGATCGCAGGTCGGCATGGGCCTTCCGGCGATCCGTTTCGGCCTCTTCTGTATCGATCTCATCGGGTCGGGAGGCAACTTCTGCGAGGACAGAGACCCGGGAACCCAGCACCTCTACGAATCCGTAACTGCAGTACAGATGTGTTTCCCGGCCCTGAGTTTTAAATGAGATCACTCCGATCCCAAGTTCCGACAGCATGGGAGCGTGTCCGGGCAGGATGCCCAGGGCTCCATCCAGGCTCGGGACAGTGACCTCGTCAACGCTACCGCCGTACAGATGCTCCTCGGGGGTAACGATTTCCAGATCGATGCTGGTTGGCAGGTTCGCGGACATGAGTTCTACGCTGCCTCGTCTTTCATCTTCTCTGCCCGCTCTTTCACCTCGTCGATTCCTCCGGCCATGTAGAAAGCCTGCTCCGGAATGTCGTCGTACTGACCTTCGCAAACTTCCTTGAATCCCTGAATCGTGTCCTCCAGAGAAACGTGGGCACCCGGGATGCCGGTGAACTGCTCGGCCACAAAAAAGGGCTGCGACAGAAAACGGGCGATCTTACGGGCCCGGGAAACAGTGAGCTTGTCTTCCTCCGCGAGTTCGTCCATACCGAGAATGGCGATAATATCCTGTAGATCCCTGTAGCGCTGCAGGATTCCCTGGACCCTGCGAGCCACATTGTAGTGCTCCTCTCCAATCACCCTGGGGTCGAGAATCCGGCTGGTCGAGGCCAGCGGGTCCACGGCAGGGTAGATCCCCTGCTCGGCAATGGAGCGTTCCAGGGCGGTTATGGCGTCCAGGTGCGCGAACGTGGTTGCCGGTGCGGGATCGGTGTAATCGTCTGCGGGGACGTAGATGGCCTGAATCGACGTGATCGATCCCTTCTTGGTCGTTGTAATCCGTTCCTGCAACTCGCCCATTTCGGAAGCCAGGTTAGGCTGATATCCGACGGCCGAGGGCATTCGGCCCAGCAGGGCTGACACCTCGGATCCGGCCTGAGTGAAACGGAAAATGTTGTCAATGAAGAGGAGTACATCCTGGCCTTCCTCGTCGCGAAAATACTCGGCCACAGTCAGGCCGGTCAGGGCAACACGCAGACGGGCTCCGGGGGGTTCGGTCATCTGGCCGTAAATGAGAGCCGTCTTGTCGATGACTCCAGACTCGTTCATTTCCAGCCACAGATCGTTGCCTTCGCGCGTTCTTTCACCTACACCGGAGAAGACCGAAAAACCGCCATGCTGGGTGGCAATCCGGTTGATCAGCTCCATGATGATGACCGTCTTTCCGACGCCAGCTCCTCCGAAGAGGCCGATCTTTCCGCCCCTGGCAAAAGGCTGGATCAGATCGATCACCTTGATGCCGGTCTCCAGCATTTCCGTCTCGGTGCTCTGATCCTCAAAACTGGGTGCAGGACGATGGATGGGATAACGTGAGGAGCGATCCAGCTCGGGACCGTCGTCCACGGGCTCACCCAGCACGTTGAGAACCCGGCCCAGGGTCTGCCGGCCTACGGGCACGGAGATCGGTTCTCCCGTGTCGATAGCTTTCATCCCGCGCACGACCCCGTCGGTGGGCTGCATCGCGATGCACTTGACGAGCCCCTCGCCAAGGTGATGGGCCACTTCGAGCGTAATATCGATCTCGATGGGCGTGTCGAAGTCCTCCGACGTGACTTTGATGGCATTATAGATTTGAGGGACATGACCGGCCTCGAACTGAACGTCGAGGACGGGTCCCATTACCTGCAAAACTTTTCCTTCAGCTTGCATCCGATCTACTCCTCTGGATTTAGTGCTCTAGTGATCGCTGTCGCGCAGGGCGTCGGCTCCACTGACAACCTCGATGAGTTCCGTTGTGATCGAGGCCTGCCGGATCCGGTTCATTTTCAGCGTAAGCTCGTCAATCATCTCTCTGGAGTTGCGCGTAGCCGCGTCCATGGCCGTCATACGGGCTGCATGCTCGGCAGCCTCCGATTCCAGCATGGCGCGAAACAGCTGAGTCTCCACGTGGCGCGGAAGAATCGATCCCAGAATCTGCTCCGGAGGCTGCTCGAAGATGTACTCCAGGAGCGCATCCTCGGCGCTACCGACCTCGAGTTTCCGTATGGGTAAAAGGGGCTCGATCAGGAGCTGCTGCCGGATAACCGACTTGAACTCGTTGTAAACAACGTGGACCGAGTCGAGCTCGCTGTTGACGTAATAGTTAATCAAGCTCTTCGCCAGTTCTTTGGCGTATCTGGGGTCAACCTTCGCCATGATGTTGACGTAGCGATGCTGAATCGGCCAGGGCCGGCTCTTGAACCACTCGTTTCCCTTCCGTCCCACCAGCGTGAGACTCAGTTCCTTGTTGACAGCCTCATTTCGGATGTGAGCCATGGCGCCCTTGATGATGTTGCTGTTGAAGGAACCACACAGGCCCTTGTCGGAGGTGATCACGACCAGCATGATTCGTTCTTCGTCCCTCCGAACCAGGAGCGGATGAGAGGAGGGGTCCACGCGAGTCGCCAGCGAGTTCAGGACAGCCAGTATTCGGTTGGCATAAGGTCGAGCGGAAAAAATGCGGTCCTGGGCCTTCTTGAGCCGGGAGGCGGAGATAAACTTCATCGCCCGGGTAATCTGCTGAATATTCTTTACGGAACGGACCCTTCTTCGAAGGTCAATCAGTTGGCCGGCAGGCATGGTCAGTTGTCACTCACGGTCTCGGACTCCTCTGCTTTTTTCTCGCTGAAGCGTTCCTTGAATTCTTCAAGCGCCGAATTGAGCTGTTCCTCTGCCTTGTCGTCAATGGTTCCTTTTTCAATGAGACTCTGCAGAAGGCTGCTGTAGCGGGTGGCGAAGAACGGGTAGAGGCTTTCTTCAAACTCGGCCAGGTCGGTGACTGCGACGTCGTCCGTGTAGCCACGAGTTCCCGCGTAGATCACCAGAATCTGCTTTTCTACTGCCAGGGGCTCGTACTGGTCCTGCTTCAGAATCTCCGTGAGGCGTTCCCCGCGGGCAAGCTGGGCCTGGGTTGCCTTGTCCAGATCGGAGCCGAACTGGGCAAACGCCGCCAGTTCCCGGTACTGGGCCAGGTCCAGGCGAAGTCTCCCGGCCACCTGTTTCATGGCCTTGATCTGTGCATTTCCACCTACGCGACTGACCGAGTTGCCGACATGAATGGCGGGTCGGATACCCGAGTAGAACAGATCCGATTCGAGATAGATCTGACCATCGGTGATGGAGATGACATTGGTCGGAATATAAGCCGAAATGTCTCCGGCTTGCGTTTCGATGACGGGCAGGGCTGTCAGGCTCCCTCCGCCCAGATCATCCTTCATCTTGGCAGCTCTTTCCAGCAGTCGGCTGTGAAGGTAGAAGACGTCGCCGGGGAACGCCTCCCGACCCGGAGGGCGCCGGAGAAGCAGTGAAATCTCACGGTAAGATGCGGCGTGTTTGGAGAGATCGTCGTAAATGATCAAGGCATGCTTCCCGTTGTCGCGAAAGAACTCGCCCATTGAGCAGCCGGCATAAGGGGCCAGATACTGCATGGTTGCCGGATCCGAAGAAGAGGCCGCAACCACCACCGTCTTGGACATGACGTCGTGATCTTCCAGAGTCTTGACGACCCGGGCGATGGTCGATCTCCTTTGACCGATGGCCACATAGACGCAGAAGACATCGGTGTCTTTCTGGTTGATGATGGTGTCGATGGCAATGGCGGTCTTACCGGTCTGCCGATCGCCGATAATCAGCTCTCTCTGGCCTCGGCCAATCGGAATCATCGAGTCGACCGCCTTCAAGCCTGTCTGAAGAGGTTCTTTGACAGGTTGGCGCTGGAGGACGCCAGGTGCAATGGCCTCCACTGGATAGTTCTTTTCGGACGAGATGGTGCCCTTCCCGTCAATCGGGGAGCCCAGCGCATTCACGGTCCGGCCAATCACTCCCTCGCCTACCGGAACCGACATGATTTGCCGGGTGCGCTTCACCAGGTCGCCTTCCGCGATGTGGTGGAAATCGCCGAACAAAACAGCGCCCACATTGTCTTCTTCCAGATTGAAGGCGAGCCCGTAGACGTCGTGCGGGAACTCCAGCATTTCCAGAGCCATGGCCTTTTCCAGGCCGTGAATCCGGGCGATGCCGTCGCCGGCAGACACCACGGTCCCCACTTCACTGACGACCAGGCCGGCCTCGAAATCCTTGATTTGTTCTCGGATGATCTTGCTTATCTCTTCTGCTCGAATTGCCATACGTTTTCTCCAAATCGGAGTCGCATTGGACTGCTATCCCGCCAACTCCTTCTTCAACGTCTCCAATGCAGTCTGGATGGATCCATCGAAGACCGTTGACCCGATCTTCAGCTTGATGCCCCCTATGAGCGCTTCGTCCTGCTGGAAGTCCAGTTTGGCTCCCCGACCGGTCATCTCTCGGACCGCCTCCACAAGCCTTGTCTGGTGGAGTCGCCGAGAGGCTGGGCGGATGTCACTTCGCCTCGCACGATTCTGCGGCGCTCATCCAGGACCTCCTGCAGAGCGGCCAGGGCCTGATCGAATTCTGCGATGCGGCCGTTGCGCAGGAGAACCAGAACAAAATTCCGAGCCGTTTCGCTGAGACCCAGCCGAGAGGCGAGCTCTTCCACAATTCGCCGCTTGGGCTGAAAAGGAAGGGCCGGGGTTTCGAGGGTCCCGCGCAGTAGTTCATGGTCGGCCAGGAGCACCTGGAAAGCCTCCACCTCCTGTTCGATCCGGTCCTCAATGTCTCGTTCTACGACCACATCGATGAGGGCGCGAGCGTACTTCAGATAAGTTGAATAGGCCATCTAGTTTCTGCGGTCCCCGGTCTTCAAATCGGCCAGAAACTGCTCGGTCAGTATGGAATCGCTCTCCGAATCCATCCGGTCCCGAAGACGATCACCGGCCATCTGAACTGCGATCTCAGCCGCATAGTCTTCAAGTCCTGACGTACCGATTGGCCGAGGGTACGGATATCCCGGCGCGCCATCGAAAGAATCCTCTTCACTTCTTCCTCGGCCTGTGCGCGGATCCGTTCCTTTTCACGTTCGGCTTCTTCCCGGGCCTGCCGGCGGATAGCGTCGAGTTCCGAATCGAGCTGCTTCATGCGTTCTTCCGCCTCGGCCAGTTTGGCCTCGGCTTGCTGGCGAGCCTCTTCAGCCCGCCGTATCTGCTTCTGCAGCTCCGCCTTTCGATTGCTGAAGAACTGGCGCGCCGGTTCCCTGACGAAGTAGGTGATTACGCCGAACAGAATCAAGAGGTTGATCCAACGACCAACCGTCTCGCCCCAGCCCCAGCCTCCGTGTCCTTCCTCTGCAGCCAGCAGCGGCCCGGTGAGAGCGAAAGAAATCAGAATAAAAACAAGGAATCCTCGGGTTTTCATAGTTCGATTGCTAAACGGTGGCGGGACATGATCGCAGTGCTGTCCGGGTCTCAGCCTGCCCTGCAAGGCAGTTACCGGGATACCCTCAGCACCCGATCCGAGATGGCTCGGGCAATTTCCTCTGACTCGGTTCGCAGCTGTTGCCGGGCTGATTCCAGCTCACTCTGGATCTCCTCTTTGGCTTCGTTGAGCATCGAATCCGCCTCATCGCGAGCCGACCGTATTCTTTCTCTACGTTCACTCAGGGCTTCATTGCGCAGCTCCTGTGCCAGTTTGAAGCTCACCTGTCTTTGCTCTTTGAGCTTGCGGTCAACCGTGTCGACCAGGGCCTGAAAACGGGCCTCGTATTCTTGCGCGTTCTCGAATACGCCGGAAGTACGATCTCGCCGCTCCCCGAGAACCTGCATCAAAGGTCGCAGCAAGAGCCGGGAGAGGGCAAACCAGGTCAGGATGAAGATGGCTGAAGAGACCGCCAGACTCCAGTTGATGTCAATCATGATGATGACCCGTCGCTGCCCAAAAAAAGTAAACTTCTAGCACGCTTCAGGCCGCCGGTCAAGAACCGATCCGGCCTCCTCGCCATGTTAGAATACACGCTTTACCTTGTGGGTTCTCGAACCCTTTCGAAAGAGTGATTGTTCTTCCAAAAAGGGAGTGCCAAGATGCCACTGGAAAAAATTGACCGAAAAGCTGCGTGGGGAAAAAGGATCGGGTTAACATCACGGATTCGATCGGAGCCGAGCCCGAGACCACTTCTGAGATGCCGGTCGTGCCTCACAAAGTCCTGATCACCGACATTCCGTTTTACGCTGATCCTGAGTGCCAGAAGGAGGTGGAGGGCGCCAGGATTGTGATCCTGCGCCCGCTCGATCCGGATGGTTTCGAGGTGCTGGAAGTCGTTCCCTGCCGCAAGCAATATGCACCCGGTCAGTACCTGACCTGGAACCTGAACAATAAGAAGCTGTGGGAAGACTGCTACTATCAGAATCCCTTCACTGGAAAGGTCGAACAGGCCTGGACCATGCACGTCGAGTTCCTGGGCCGGGTGGTGAGCGATCAGACAGTTGAGGCGAACCGCGAGAAGATTGGAAAACTGGAGGCCCAATACCCACAGGACCAGGATTTACGCGGGCAGATTATGTAGGGGGGTTCCGCGTTCCACGTTCCACGTTGTCTCGGCGTGAAGGCAATCCTTCGGGCGAAGGGCACCGCGTGGAACGTGAAACTTGGAACGTGGAACGCGGTCGGGCCCCAGCCCGACCGCTAGATCACCGTGCCGTCGGGAATGACGGCGTTCTTGGGGACGATGGCGATCCCCTCCCGAATAAAATAGTTGTCGCGATCGAGATGCTGGGTTCGGGGGCGATTCTCGATCCTGACCTCCTTACCCACCCGGGCGTTCTTGTCCAGGATCGCGTTCCGTATGGTGGACCCGGCGCCGATGCCGACTGGAACTTCCGGGTCGGGGTCTGTTTCGAAGTAGTCTGCTCCCATCATCAGTGAGTCGTACATCTCCACCCCTGCACCGATGATCGACCGGATCCAATGATGCTGTGACAGATCTTGCGGCCTTGACGACACAGCCGTCGGCAATGATGCAGGACTCGATCTTACCTCCCCCGATCCAGCTGGCAGGGAGAAAACGGGGATGAGTGTAAATGGGCGAATCGGCGTCATAGAAATCGAAGGGTGAGTCCTCGCTCGTCAACTCGATATTGGCTTTGTAGAAGGCTTGTATGGTCCCGATATCCGCCCAGTAACCGTCAAAGACATGGGCATACACACGGTGATCCGAAAGAGCTGCGGGAATGACATCACGGCCAAAATCGATCTTGGACTCGTCTTTCAGGGACTCCACCAGA
>CBDCBX010000006.1:0-65182 GCA_965214465.1 Acidobacteriota bacterium
AGCACGGCGGTCCCGTCCGTCCAATCGAGTCGTTCGTCACAGACGATCAGATCGAAATGCGCACGCTCGATCTCCCGACCAAAGGACACCGGATCACCGGCGTGAACGACTTCGGTGGAAGGCAGGTCCCGAGCCAGCACCACTTCGAGCAGCAATGCGTCCGCCGGATCACGACCCACAAATAAGACCCGTGGATTCGACTTCATCACCTGCGCGCCCCGCTCCGAAGGATTCTCTGCCAGACCGGTTATTTAGACTACATGGGAGGTAAGACAATCGATGAGCCTGGGTTTGTGTCTCAACCGCGGCCGCGGATCGCTTCTTTTCTGGCTCTGGCGCTTCGCTCTGGTCGGATTTGTTGCAACGCCTCTCTGCGCCCAGACCCTTCGCATCTACCACATTGACGTGGAGCAGGGGGATGCCACACTTCTGGTGGCGCCCGGCGGCAAGACTCTTCTGGTGGACAGTGGTAAGAATGGCCACGGGGAGCGGATCAAGGCAGTCATGGATCGAGCCGGTGTCACGCGGATTGACTACTTTGTGAATACGCATTATCACGAAGGCCACTACGGTGGAATCGACGACCTGGTTGGAATGGGGATCCGGGTAGGGAAGGCATTCGATAGAGGGGACAAGAAGTACCTGCCGGAGCGGAAGAGGCAGGATCCCACGTACCGGGACTATCAGGATTCGGTCGGGGCCGGCGCCCGCCGGCTGAGGCAGGGAATGACGATTGCTCTCGACCCGGAAATGACCGTGACCTGCACTTCATCAGGTGGAATCGTCATCGGCGAAGAGAATCCCGTTCCCGGCGCGAGCGAGAAGGACATGAGCCTGTCGCTGCTCGTCACTCTTGGAGATTTCTACTATTTCATTGGAGGTGACATTGGCCAGGCCACTGAGTCCAAGATGGCTGCCAGTGACCTGGCTCTCGAGGTGGATGTCTATCGATCGAACTCGCATGGCTCCGAGACGAGCTCTTCCGCCGCCTTCCTGGAGGATCTGAACCCGACGGTGGTCGTCATCTCCAACGGGAACAGCGCCCGACTCCAGCACCCGCGTAGCGAGACACTGCGGCGTTACCAGGTTCTGCCTGGCCCGCCCTCTGTGTTCCAGACAAACAAGTACCTGAGGGGAGGAGATGGGGGGAATGTAGCGGATGAATTCATCGCCGATCTAGAGTCCAGCGGAACCGCCGGCACGATTCTGGTTACGGCAAACGCTGACGCCCACGACTACACGGTCTCCCTGGGCCCCGACCGATCCTTCAGCTTTGCGTTGAAGAGAGGGCAAGTGCCCGAGGTGCCTGCCGAGATTCTTCCAGAGGTACTGGTTGAGAGCCGGCCCCCGCCTGTCGACACGGAGACGTCCTGGACGTCTGGTATGCAATTTCTCTATGTTGGCATCTTCTTCATGGTTTGCATGGTGGGGGGCACGGCCGGATATTTCTGGGGAAGAGGCGGGAAAGATCGGGATAGGCCACCTCTCGAGGAGCCACGACCCTTCGCACAGGCATCTTCCCGCAGCCAGGCCGAACCCTCTGCTGTGCCTGACCCAGCTCCAGAGCACAGTGGCGCTCTCCAGCCCGGCGATGTTGCTTTTGAACCAGGCCTGCATTGGGAGCGATTTCCCAACTCTGAGATACCCGAACAGATGCAGGCAGATGACCGACATATCTGGGTGCGCAGACAGGCGGGCAGGCTGACCTCTCGCCAGGGCCCTGTGAACGTGAACTTTGCCGCGAGAATCGATTTCCTGATCAATGTTCCGGTCGCGATTGAACACGACCTGTGCCTGTCCGTTGTAGAAAGGTCTGCCTCGGAAGAGGAGCTGCAGGACGCAGGCAAGGGGACACTGGCCGTCTATAACAAGGGGGCGGCTCTTCTGGCGGCGGTTAGTAATTGCTCCGGTGCCGATAAGGCGGTGGTGCTGAAGGCGGAGATAGAGAGCTGGCGGGATAAGCTGGACTTTGTGATCGCTGCTCGTTTCTCAAGGGAGACGGCGAGTCTTGTACTGGATGTCGGGAAGGGCAACCTCAAAGAGAGAATGGAACGGATTCTCGTTTTGCTGCTCAGCCTCCTCCAGGGACATCCCAGGGTCCGGAACACGCAAGACACGGCGATCAACCTGAAGGCCGGCGGCTCGCTGGACCCGGGGGCCGAGTCGTTTCGAGACGGCCTCACGGAATTCGAGCTGGAGCATCTCCTGGATGTGGGGGCACTGGAAGAGTGCTCGTAGGGCACGGTTATCAACCGTGCCCTACTGTCCCCACCGGCTATCCTTGCAGCAAGAGACTCTACTCCGGCGACGATTTCGCGGATCCATCGTACCCGTCGTAATCATGGAGGCGGGAGACAACGAACGATGCCCGACAACCTTGAACCGGATTACCAGCGCGTGGTGGACGCTGTTGGTGAGACGCGATTCCTCTCCGATACTGCCATTGAGATTGTCCGGGAGTTGAATTCCAGACAGCCTCCGAGGCACGTACTCTTCGACTTCGACGGCACGCTCAGCCTGATTCGTGAGGGCTGGCCGGATGTCATGGTGCCGATGATGGTGGAAGTTCTGTCCCAAACCGGCACCACGGAAACGCGCCAACAACTGCATGAACTTGCGCACAACTTTGTGATGGAGCTCAACGGCAAGCAGACGATCTACCAGATGATTCACCTTGCCGAAGAAGTTGACAAACGCGGAGGCAACTCGAAACCACCGCTTGAGTACAAGCAGATGTACCATGAGCGATTGATGGTGAGGATTCGCTCGAGGCGGGAAGATCTGAGGTCGGGCAAGGTGCCTCCCACGGACAGGTTGGTACCCGGCAGCATCGAGATGCTGCGCCGTCTCAAGCAAAAGGGCGCACTGCTGTATCTGGCCAGCGGCACGGACGAAAACTACGTGCGCGAAGAAGCCGAGTTGCTGCAACTGACTTCTTTCTTTGGTGAGCATGTTTACGGTGCGGTGGAAGACTACAAATCATTCTCCAAGGCCCAGGTGATCCGACGAATCCTGGAGGGCAATCAGGTGCAAGGAGCCGAGTTATTGGGTTTCGGTGATGGATACGTTGAGATCCAGAACATCAAAACCGTGGGTGGGACGGCCGTGGCTGTTGCCAGCGATGAAAGCGGACGAAGTGGTCAGCCGGATCCCTGGAAACGCAATCGGCTTATCGGCGTCGGCGCGGACGTTGTCATCCCGGACTTTGGCGAGTGCGAAGATCTTATAGACCACCTGTGGGGCACCCGCTGAGAGGACTTTCCACGACCATGCCTTACAGACAATTCGATCGATTCGCGGTCAAAATGGAACCGCTTTCATCCCGCACCAACAAGAAGTTCATTGACAGGGATCACATCCCCCACGATGCGGTTCCTCAGCCGCTGCCGGCCGCGGCGACAGAGTTGATCGGGGAGCTGGCTCAGCGAATTCGAATCGCCCGGCGCGAGGATCGCCCGGTGATGATCACCTTTGGTGCCCACACGATCAAGAACGGCTTGGGGCCCGTGTTGTTGCGTTTGCTGGCCGAGGGTTGGGTCACTCATCTGGCAACCAATGGTGCAGGCGTCATTCACGATTGGGAATTCGCATTTCAGGGCAAGAGTTGCGAGCACGTTGAGCCGATGGTGGACGAAGGGAAGTTTGGCAACTGGGAAGAGACGGGCTTCTATATCAATCTGGATCAATCTGGCTCTGAACGTGGGCGCGTACGAAGGGCTCGGCTATGGCGAGTCGGTCGGATCTATGATTCACAACGAGGGACTGGCGATCCCCGCGGTTGAGCAACTGGTGGCAGCCGTTGGCGATGATCTGGCAAGCCATCCAGGACGTGCCGCCGCTGCCGCAGACTTGCTGGCGGTTGCGCGACGGTTCGAACTGGCTTCGGGTTGGATGTCCATCCCTCACCGCTGGAAGCAATACAGCGTGCAAGCGGGTGCGTACAGGATGGGTGTTCCCTTTACCGGGCACCCGATGATCGGCCACGACATCATTTACAATCACCCCATGAACCATTGCGCCTGTTTAGGGCGTACCGCCGAGCGGGATTTTCTAGCCTTCGCGGAAAGCGTGAGCCGGCTGGAGGGTGGCGCCTATATTTCGATTGGATCTGCTGTGATGAGTCCGATGGTTTTTGAAAAAGCTCTTTCGATCTCTCAAAACCTGGCTCTACAGCGAGGTGAGCATATCGACAATCACTATCTCTTCATCAATGATCTGGCCGAGTCGACCTGGGACTGGACCGAAGGAGAGCCGCCCGAAGACAACCCGGCGTACTATTTGCGGTACAACAAGTCGTTCAGCCGCATGGGAGGTGTGATGCGCTATCTGCAGGCTGACAACCGCGACTTCTTGCTGTCGTTGATTCGGCTGTTGGACAAAGGGAACCACCCTTGAAGACGGTGCAGCTCTCAACCTCGCGATTGGATGAGCTGGTCGATCGTTTTTCCGCATCCCGCATTGCCGTCCTTGGCGACTTTTTTCTGGACAAGTACCTGGACGTGGATCCGGGTCTGGCCGAACCCAGTGTGGAAACGGGCAAGACCGCCCACCAGGTCGTGGGGGTGCGCTGCAGTCCGGGCGCGGCAGGTACGGTTGTCTGCAATCTGGCTGCACTCGGCGCCCGACAGCTTCACGCCATCGGATTCACGGGAGGCGATGGCGAGGGTTTTGACTTGCGCAAGGAGTTGGCTCGATTGGGGTGCCATACGGATCATTTGCACGTCGTGGAGGATCGTCACACACCCACCTACCTGAAGCCACGTGATGCGAGCGTCGCCAGCCTGTCCGCCGAACATTCGAGATACGACACGAAGAACCGTTCTCCGTGTGGCAAGGATATCGAACGGTTGATCGTCGCGTCCCTGGACACTCTGATGGCGGAAGTAGATGCCGTCGTAGTTCTCGATCAGGTCGGACAGACCGATTGCGGTGTCGTGACGGGAGCCTTACGGCAAGCGCTCTCTGAGCGCGCCGGCAGCTCGCGGCACATTGTCTTCTGGGCGGACAGCCGGCGACATGTCCATGATTTTCCGTATCTGACCATTAAGCCCAATCAGTTCGAAGTGGTGGGTATCGAAGACCCGCTTCCCAATGACAAAGTGCCGGTCGATTCTCTGCTCGAGGCGGCCCGCAGGTTGCGACAGAAAAACAAAGCACCCGTGGTGGTGACGCGCGGCTCTGGCGGGATGCTTGTCAGCGACCCTCAATGGACTCTTGTCCCGGGCGTTCGAGTCGAAGGACCGATCGATCCGACCGGAGCCGGTGACAGTGCCACCGCCGGTGCCGTCTTGGCCCTGTGCGCGGGAGCCGCGTTGCCCGAGGCTGCACTGATGGGAAATCTCGTAGCATCCATCACGATTCAGCAGATCAATACGACGGGTACCGCCCAAGAGGATGAACTAACGGGTCGCCTGGCCATGTGGCACCAACAACAGAAAGAAGAGCACCATGCCTGAACAGCAATTCGCGAAAGCCTATCTTGACGGACTGGCCGATGTGATCCAACGAATCGATACGGACGCACTGGAACGAGCCATCGCTGCGATTCGCGACGCGCGCGACCGTGACGCTTGTATCTATTCATGTGGAAATGGCGGTAGTGCGAGTATTGCCTCGCAAATGGTCGTGGACATCGTCAAGGGTGCATCGTACGGTAAGGCGAAACGCATCAAGATGATGGGGTTGACGGACAGCGTCGCGACGATCACCGCCTATGGTAACGACGTGAATTACGAATGCGTCTTTGTCGAGCAACTCAAGAACTGGGCTCGGCCCGGCGATGTCCTGGTGGCCATCAGCGGCAGCGGCAGTAGCGCCAACGTCATCCAGGCGGTCGAGTACGCCAACCAGCAGGGACTGACTACCCTCGGATGTACGACCGGCGAAGGTGGGCGGCTCAAGGATATCGCGACGATCCCACTCCAGGTTCCGTCTACGCACATGGGCCACCTCGAGGATTGTTTCTTCGCGATGACGCATGTGTTGTGCTATGCCTTCATGGAAGATCGTTATTGAATCCCACTAGAAGGGGACAGTCTACTGTGCTCCCAATGGTCTCAGGCCCGAAAAAGGGTGCCAGAGTAGACTGTCTCTTGATTAAAGCAGTTGCAGGGCCGGGTCGTCGCCGGCATAGCGGCAGAAGTGTCGTTTGAATCCTGCGGCTCCCAGGTACCCGATCGTGCCCACCGCGACGTAGTTCGCTTTCTCAGAGCTAAAAAGAGCGGCTCAATTCTCGGGCCCAATCGCCGCCACCAGCCGGCGCAAGTCTCTTTCCAGGAAGTACCGCTCCATCTGAAAGGAGCGTACCGAAGAGAGGGCCCGGCCGCGAAATCGCGGGCTGGTGAACACTTCGTAGACATACACAGCGTCGGGGGCGAGCTGGATGTTGCACTCGAGATAGTCGATGCTCGTGCGCCCCGTGGTGGTCCAGCAGCAATGAATGAGAGCGCCTGAGCCACGGACCAGGAAGCAGCGGTCTCCGGCCTCGAGGCGATTCAGGATCGTATCGCGGTCCGCATCTTTCCTGAAGTCCACGTACTCATCGACATCCCCCGCGGTCAGCAGGCGGCAATCCTGTGAGGTGTTGTTCTGATCCAGGGCGGGGGAGCGGATTCCCTTTTCCATCAGCAGCAACCGCCGATAAATGGTCTCACCCAGAATCTTGAACCAGAGGCTGCGCAGCCCTTCGCTGCGAAGCACCTCGCGGGCCCGTTGAAAATGGGCCGCAATGCTTCCGGATGCCGAATCCGTCATGTTGTCTTCCCGAAAAACTGGTTCCACCACAACTGGAACGCTACCAGAGCCCTGATGCGGCGAACATACCGGTCGCTGCCGTCCAGCCAGGGATCGAATCGCTTTTCGATGACCGCCCGATTCAAGGGTCCTTCGGCCGAAGAGTCCAGCAATACATCCCGTGCCCATTGACGCAGTGGATCCCGATAGTATCGTCTCACGGGAGCCTGCAGGAAGTGTTTCTTTCGGCTGGCTATGGCGGGCGGGAGTTGCTCTTTCAGCAGAGAGAGAATGTACTTCTCCTGACCGTTTCGACGAGTCAAGTCCGGGGGCATCCTCCTGGCGAAGTCGACAATCGAATTGTCGAGAAAGGGCATTCGCACTTCCAGCGAATGGGCCATGCTGATGCGGTCATTGACCATCAGCAAGCCGTCGCACAGAGTCCGGGTGAAACCCACTGCCAGGCGCCTCTGGAGGCGGTTGCTGCAGGAGGCTTCGGTCTCGGGGTCGAGGCGCAGCGGAGTCAGATCTCCGTCCTGCCCGAGGGCATCCCTGTGAATCAACGCTCGTTGCTCGCGGGGGGTGAAGATCCGGAATGCCTCGGATTCGGCCGCGAATTCATCCGGCGCAGCCAGGAACCGTAGAAACCGTCCCCACTGCACGTGAGTTACAACCTTCGCAGGGTAGCGTGCGAGTGCCGGAGGGACGACGCTGCGGAGCCCCCGATAGGGGAGATCGCCGTACCAGGAGTAACCACCGAAGAGCTCGTCGGAACCCTCCCCGCTGAGAGTGGTCTTTACTGCGGACGAAGCCAGTTCGGCGAGCCGATACTGGACGACGGAGGGGAACGCCAGGGAAGGAACGTCCTGGTGCAGGGTGGCCCTGGGGAGCAGCTCCGGAATGTCCCGGGAGCGAAATTCAACTTCATGATGCTCCGAGTCAATCGCTGCAGCCATCTGGTGCTGGAACTTCCGCTCGTCCATATCCGGCGCTTCCGGGAATACGACCGAGAAAGTCTTCAGGCGGCTGCTCTGGACGCGGGAAGCCGCAGTCGCGACGAGGGAAGAATCCCAGCCGCCGCTGATCAGCACACCGACCGGCACATCCGCTTTCAGATGCGAGGCCACGGCGGCGTCCAGAAGAGACTGCAGTTCTTCGGCGTATTCGTCGTCTCCCTTTCGAGCTTCCTTGTTCTCAAAGGTAAAGCGCCAGTAGGGGCGGCACGAAACGCCCTTTTCATCCACCACTAGATAGTGCCCCGCCGGCAGCTTTTGAACTCCTTGAAAGCAGGTTCGGGGGGAGGGAACGTAGCCAAGGGACAGGAAGGTGGAGATGCCGGTGCTATCGGGTTCAGCCAGGTGGCCGCCGGCGATCAGGGCTTTGATCTCCGATGCGAAGAGAAAAGCGTCCCTATTCTGCGCGTAATAGAGTGGCTTCATCCCGCAACGGTCGCGCGCCAGCAACAGCCGGCGACGGGGCACATCCAGAACCGCCAGAGCGAACATCCCTGAGAGCCGCGACAGGCACTCCAGGCCCTCTTCTTCGTAGAGGTGAACCAGAACTTCCGTGTCCGCTCTGGTCCGAAAACGATGACCGCGTTGTTCGAGCTGGTGCCGCAGTTCGTGATGATTGTAGATCTCTCCATTCAGAACGACATGAATGGAGCCCTCCTGGTTGGAAATGGGCTGCTTTCCCGACTCCAGATCGACGATGCTGAGGCGGCGGCAGGCTAACCCCGCGCCCACCTCGGGCAGCGACAACTGACCGTATTCATCGGGTCGAGGAGTGTTGGAGAAACTCGATGCACCAGAACTTTGCCCATCCGCTGCAGCAAGGGCCCGATGTCACCGGGAGGGAAACGGCAATGAGTCACTCCTGCGATACCGCACATGATAGTCGATTCTATCTTGCGAAGTGTGACTCTTGGGCCCACCTGCATCAATGTATTACATGTGCTACCGTTAGACCGAGAGAGGACACATGGTGACACAATCCGTAAGACTGCCAGGTGAACTGGCGGCACGATTGACCGAACTGGCCGGCACGACACGCCGGTCGAAGAGCTCCCATATCGTCGAGGCTCTGGAGCGCTACCTGGAAGCCCAGGAGGATCTCGAGGTAGCTCTGGCACGGTTCCGTGATCCGGAGGCCGAGTGGCTCGGGCACGACAAGGTTCGGCGTGAGCTCAATCTCGATTAGGTGGGAGAGGAGCGCGATCAAAGAACTTGCCTTAATACCGAAGAAAGATCGGCAGAAGGTATTCGATTCGGTTGGGGCCCTCCGCGATGAGCCACTTCGGGGGAAAGCCCTGAGTGGCAAGTTGAGAGGCTTCAGGAGATTGCGGATCGGAGCCTACCGGGTTGTCTATGCTTTCGACGGGCGCGATTTACTGATCTCTGTTGTCCGGGTCGCACATCGCCGGGATGTCTATCGGGGATCGAGGGTCCCTGATGAAGATAGCCGAGCCGAGGGAGAAACCGAATGAGTGATGAGTCGAGTGGCAGGCTGGTGGACGGGACGAGACCGGCCACCGCAGAGGATCTTTTCCAGCGACTCCAGGAGCTGGGGATCTCCTACGAAACGGCTCACCATCCCCCCGTCTTCACCGTAGAAGAAGCGCAAGCTGTTCGCGGCGAGATGATTGGCGGGCACACCAAGAACCTGTTCCTGCGCAACAAGAAGGGACGGATGTGGCTCCTGGTCTGTGACGAGGAGCGCAGGCTCGATCTGAAAGCACTGGGAAAACAACTGGAGGCAGGCCGCTTCTCCTTCGGAAGGCCAGAACGCCTAATGCAATACCTGGGCGTTATCCCCGGGGCAGTGTCACCCTTTGCCGTGATGAACGACAAGGAAGGTCAGGTGCGTCTGGTCTTCGAGCGGTCGCTGCTGGAGGTCTCGGAGCTGAACTTTCATCCCCTGGACAACTCCATGACGACTCGGATCGCCACGCCGGACGTGATCCGCTTCCTCGAAGAGGTGGACCACGCTCCCGATCTGATCGATCTAGTGTAGGGCACGGTTATCAACCGTGCCGAGCTATGCCCACCGGCAACCCCTGCCATCTCTGGAGGTTCGGGACGCCAGATTGTTCGCTTTGCTCACTGCGTTGCCTTGATTCGTCAAGTCAAGCCTTCAACCACAAACCAGGAACTGAAGCGCATTGAGCCGCCGACAGATTGGCGTGCCCTACGGCCTTCGCGCCCCAGAATCTATTGCGCGTCAAAGAGGAAGACATTGATCCCGACCAGAGGCTTCTCCTCGCGGAACTTCCCGACTTTCACGATCACTTCCAGCACCTCGTAGAGCTCTTCCAGAGGACCGTGGGATGCCACCAGCCAGATACGGTTGTGGGGCGGAAGGTCTTGAATCTGCGCTTCTCTGCCAGCCGCATCGTTGGGCAAGGGGAACTGGGGCACGTCCTTCTCATACTTGCGGAAGTAATAATTGAAAGGCTCCTTCACGTAGTTCTTGTGAATGAGAATGACGTCGCCCACCGCGGCCTTGCCGGCCACGTAAGCGGCCGCCTCGTCCCAGGACTCTTTCTTGTAAGAAGTGTAGTCATCTGCCAGTCCCCACAGGTTCAACCCCACCAACACCAAGAGGATGAGCATCCGTAGAGGGCCGTGCTTCACTGAAAGCGCACCTGCGCCGACCGCTATAGAGAAGGGAACCGTGGTCCAAATCAGGGTCCTCGCCAGGAAAACAGGCTGGACCAGGCTGACCAGGAGAACGCTCGTGATGGGCGCAACGACCAGAACCAGAACGAAAACGAACCAGCGGTAATTCCGTCGCCACTGAAACAGCCCGATTGCCCACAGCCCGATCGTCAGAAGGGACGTTCCCAAATAGAGAGGGAAGGGTTGATCCAGGGGGAGATAGAGAGCTCCCAGGGTTTCAAGGACTCGATTCAGGTCGGGTGCCGGAATCCAGTAGTCCGTGAGGACTCCCCGGGCCTGTCCGAGCAGCCTGGGCAGCCAGGGGATCCAGCAAACTAGAATCGCCGCGATCGCCGCCGACCAGTGCCATGCGAATCTCGGCTGGCGCAAGCCGCCTGCCAGCAGGCACACCAGGACCACCAGGTTCCAGCTGATCAGGAGAACGACGGCGGTGTTGTGGGTGTAGAGTGCACCCACGCTGCCCGCCACAATGGCCAGCCAGGCCAGTAGCGCTCGTCGTTTTCCCGAGAGGGCATGTGAGTCCAGTACCGAGGTTCCTGCTCTGGGGGCGTCCACACCGGGTCGGGTCAGCAGCGAAGCGACTCCCCACATGGTGAGCACCGCCAGGAAGGTCAGCAAGGCATACATCCTGGCTTCCTGCCCGTAACGAACCTGAAACGGTGCTACGGCAAAGAGGAGGGCCGCCACCAGCGCCAGACGAGTCCCTCCCATGACACGGCCTACAGCGAAGACCAGCGGAACCGTGAAGACACCCAGCAGGGCTGAGGGTACCCGCAGGAAGAACTCATTGTCCTGGCCCGCCAGAGCGGGAATTCCCAGACCAGGGACTCCGTGCATCCACACCCGGACCAGAGAGAAGTAGAGGGGAGGGTGAATGTCCTGGCCGGCGGCTCCCTGGTAGTGGGTTCCGGCATAGAGCCAGGTCAGGGCCTCATCCAGCCACAGGGGCTGCTCTCCCAGGTGATAGAAGCGCGCAGCCGCAGCCGTGAGCATGATCAGCCCAACCAGGACAACCGGTTGCTGCTGAAAAGACCCGATCCGCGTAGCCACCTTCATCGAGTGGCTATGATAACCCCAACGGTTGACCGGTCAGGTTCGCCCGTGGGCCCGTTGACCTTGGACTCGTTGACTGTGGCTGTTGACGCGAGTCCCACTCTGCAATTCAAACTTGTTAAACTACAGATGAGCCTAGTGTACTAATGTTTGCCAGAGTTTGACGAAGAGGCAGCGAGCGATGAGCGTGAATCCCTTCGAAAAAGGCTGCGCGTGGATCGAGGGCGAGTACGTCCCGATCGCCGAGGCCCGCATCCCCATCCTGGACACCGGGTTTCTGCGCTCCGATGTCACGTACGACGTGGCCGCGGTCTGGAAGGGCAGGTTTTTCCGGCTGGAGGATCATCTGGATCGCTTTGAAGCGAGCTGGCGTCGCCTGCGGATGCAGCCGGTCCTGTCTCGAGAGGAGATGCGATCCATCCTCTTTGAATGTGTTGCCCGATCGGGGCTGAGGGATGCTTTCGTGGAGATGATCCTGTCGCGGGGTGTGGACCGGCATGGAGTGCGAGATCCTCGCCGCTTCGAGAACTGTTTCTACGCCTACGCGATCCCTTACGTGTGGATCGTCAAGCCCGAGGCGCAACAACTCGGGACGCACCTGATCATTGCCAGGGATACGATCCGGACCCCGGCGCAGTCGGTTGACCCGACCGTCAAGAATTTCCAATGGGGTGACCTGGTTCGGGGGCAGTTTGAGGCCTACGATCAGGGAGGCCACACTGCCGTACTGGCAGATGCGGATGGAAACCTGACGGATGGACCGGGTTTCAACCTGTTCGCCTGCCATGAAGGAACTCTACTGACCCCGTCTCACGGGGTGTTGCAGGGGATCACGCGGCGTACCGTTCTTGAGCTGGCTGGGGAGCAGGGCGTCGCCACCAGTGTCACGATGTTCAATGCCCAGGTGCTGCGAGCCGCCAGCGAGATCTTCCTCACCAGCACGGCCGGGGGTGTAATGCCTGTGACCACTCTGGACGGCCGCCAGGTAGGGGAGGGGAAGCCCGGCCCGGTCACCATGCTCCTGCGCAGTCGTTACTGGGAGGCACACGAAGAGGACTCCTGGACGACTTCCGTGGAATACACCTCACCTGTTTGACTCAGAGGATGAACCAATGGACATTCACCTGGACGATATTGAGGCTCGCGTGCTGGGCTGCCTGATCGAGAAAGAACTGACGACGCCGGACTACTACCCCCTCACTCTGAACTCGCTGACAGCTGCCTGCAATCAGAAATCCAATCGCGACCCGGTCATGTCGGTGAAGGAGACGGACGTGGTGCGGGCCCTGGATCGATTGCGTACGAAACACCTCAGCGGCGAGCGGTACGGAGCGGGAATGCGCGTCGCCAAGTACGAGCACAGAATCCAAGACAAGTGGCTCCTGGAAGCCGAGGATGTGGCTGTCCTGGGTGTCTTACTCCTGCGCGGGCCGCAGACCCAGGGGGAGATCCGGGGGCGCAGCGGGAGGATGTTTCCCTTCACTGACATAGAAGAAGTGGAGAGAACGCTATCCGGTCTGAAGGACCGGGAAGAGGGTCCGTTTGTCTTGAAGTTGCCCCGCCAGCCCGGTCAAAAAGAGAGCCGATTTGCGCATCTTCTCTCCGGGGAGCCCGACTTTGAAGCCATTGCGGCAACCCTGGCCCCCGAACCGGCCACCCTCCAGGTGCGAGCCGAAAACGAACGCATCGACGCGCTGGAGGCACAGGTTCAGTCTCTCCAGGAGCAGATGACGGAGTTGAAGAAGAGCCTGGAAGAGTTCAGGAACCAGTTCGAATAGTAGGAGGACTCTCCGCGGTCCGATCAGATCTTCTCGTAGGGGCCGGTCTTGTGCCGGCCCGTTTGGCAGGCGACCACAAGGGTCGCCCCTACGGTCCGATCAAATCGCCGCGTGGAAGGAACCTGGAACTCCAAAGACCTATAGGCCGACCATGAAGAGGAAGAAAGAGACGATGCCTCCCGCTATGGTGACGAAACCCCAGAAGCGCAGGCGGCGGAGTTTCCACCACATGTAGAGGCCCGAAGCAATCCAGAGCAGGAAGCCCACGCATACCAGGTCGAGCACGAAGGCCCAAACATCACTCCAGAAGTGATCGTGCCGGTACCCGGACCGCAAGTGAAGTCCCGTCAGCATCTGATACCAGCGCGGCTCGAAGCTCCGCAGCACGGCCTTCCTGGTTTCGATGTCATAGACGAGCCTGCCTCGTTTCCAGAAATTCACCAGGATAAAGGTGATCTTGTTGCCCCGCTGGTTCGCAAAAAAGGGCGTATCGATGCCGACCTCCTCGAGAATCCTGGGACCGAACTCACGGACATCAATGTTCTCGGGCACGGGAAGATCCACGTCCTTCTCCCACTCAACCTCAAAAGTGGTTCTGCCCCGACCGTCCCAGTCAGAGATGGCTCTCAAGTGGCTGAAGACAAAAGAACTGACTGCATACATCAGCACCCAGGGCAGCAGGAACATGCCCAGGTACAGGTGCACGCGCCGATTGATCAATTGAAAGGTCATGGTCGTTCTCTTTTCCGGCTAGAGGACAAGGAGCATGAACACAAAAAGGCCGATTCCCGCCAGGCCGCTGACGAGCCCCCATTTACGGGCCGCCTTGATTTCCCAGCACATCCAGAGGCCCGAGAGGACCCAGAAAATCATCGCGAAGATCACCAGGTCCACGGAAAGAGCCCAGGTGTCCTCCAGCACCTCTTCGCTCTGGAAGCCGGCTCGGTGATGGATGGTTCGCAGCCAGGTCGGAAAACTCATCACCTGACGCTCCACCAGGAGCGATCCCGTCTCGGGGTTGAAGGTGATTCGCCGCGGCGTCAGCGCGTCCCGGCGATTGATCACGATGGTCCCGTTGGGTCGCTGGTTGGCGTTATGGGTACCCGAAAAGTCCAGGTGCTCGAGAATCTGTTTGGCGATTTCCCGGTGCGGAGTGTCCTCGGGAAAAGTTTCGCTGTAGGTGTGCTCGGCCTCTTTCTGGAAGGAAATCGGACGACCCTCGGTGGCGGCACCGAACTGGCGGATGCCGTGATTGAAGAAAAGAGTGGCCAGGGCATACATCACGATCCAGGGCATGAAGAACAACGCCGTGTACATGTGCGTTCGCCGATTCAGAATAGAGAAATTCAACAGATCTCCTCCATGGCCCTGCAGGCCCTTCGCGTGATCTTCCTGTGCGTGAACGATTCAATATACGGAAAGGGGAGTGGGGAGTTCCATTCGTTTTGTTCCCGCTGGTGTCCGCCAGGGGGAACGATTACTCCGGGAGAACGTCGGCCGGGATGCTGGTCAACTGAAACCCGCCCCCCGGAACCAGTTCCAGCCGCAGAACCACCAGGCAAATGGCGCTGTCGGCACAGATCACGATTTTGCCCAGAAACCCCGTGGGCACGGCGTCGAAAATAGAGGTAAAGAAGTCATCGCAATGGCCGCCGAAAGGGAGGGTCTTTTCCTGAAACAGGCTACCGTCACTGGCCAGCAGTTGCACTTTGACATCGAAAGCACCGGTCGCCTGGAAGGGAACCCAGGCCACTCCGGTGTCGATTCCCGAAGCCCCGGATTGGAACTCGACGGGAAAGACAAATTTTCGAGCTGGAGCGGAAGGCGGCGTGCCTGTCGAATCGGCCAGAATGCCACCGCTCAGGAAGTTGTAGAAAAAGGAAACTACTATGTCCCGGGGGTCAAATCCGGGCTGCGGAGAAATCGCCAGGTATCCCGAGCCGATCTTCAGATCGGTGGTTGTCAAAACAAATTTACTGGTCTCGTCAGCGCCCAACTGGATGGGAAAGGAGGAGGATCCTTGCATATCGGTGCCGTCCAGTGCCCAGCCAGTGTTCCAGGGTTCAGCGTTACCCTGGAAGAGCTTTGCTGTTCCGTTCCAGTCCTGATCCGTTTCGTTGCTGCCAATGGCGACGATCTCGTAGCCGCCGCCCAGCGCGATCTGAGGATACTTGATGAGTCTCCCGCACGCCGAAGTGCTGTAGCCGTCCAGCTCCACGACTCTGGGTCCCGAGATCGAAAGGCCGCCGAACTGTTGAAACTCGGCTCGGAACTCCTGGGCCTGGATGTCGGCAACCTCAACACAAAGTTTCAGCTCCCAGCTACGGCCCTCTCCCAGGGTTGAGCCGAGCGGGACGGGAGTGTCCTCATATGGATTGCTGGGAAACAGCTCGAAGATCTTGATGTCAAAGTTGCCGCTGTTGGCACCCTTGGCGCGCAGGGTAAAGCGGCTGACGCCCCGAGCGTTTGCAGCCTGCTCACCCGGGTCATGGAAAGTAACCAGGCTGAAACTTTTCAAGGTGATGGGCACAGGTGTCTTCCACTCCACCCAGTGTTCGGTTCCGGCTGGCTGGAAGTCTTCAAAGAGCGCCTTGCCCGGTTCGATTCCTTCTGAGGGTAAGAAACCAAACATTTCTCGAATGTCTCCGGAGTGAATGGGGCTGTTTGCCGTGACTTCATTTCCCTCCCGTATGTCCCACAGATCCATCGTTGAGGGGTTCACGACCTGAGCCTCCAGCGATGCCACGTGCAGGACCAGGATCACGGTAAGCGTCACACTTCCGAGGATCGTACTTGGCAGCTGCATATCGACCTCCTGGGCCTTGTTCGATGCAAAGGAATCTTCCGAGGGACCACCTTCCCTCTGGGGCCGGTTCTAGCACCTGCAGGGTCGAGGGCCAAGGCGGGCTAAGCGAATCCCAGGGGCTTATCGAGTAGAAGGATCCACCTTCTCAGGCTCAACGTCCAGTTCCGCAAGCTGCCGACTCAAGGTAGGTTTGTCGATCCGATCCTCCCGGTACAAAGCGGCCACAGCCGCCTGGACAATGGAGTCGGCGCTCACCTCAAAGAAATCCCGGATCGACTCGCGCGACTCGCTGAGGCCGAAACCGTCCGTGCCCAGTGCGGTGTAGGCTCGCGGCATCCATCTGGCAATGCTGTTGGGGAGGGCTTTCATATAGTCGGTGGCCGCGACCACGATACCCGGATCCGATTCAAAGAGTTCCTGGACGTAGGGCTTTTTCGGTGGCTCCAGCGGATAGAGGCGATTCCAGCGCTCACAGGCATCGGCCTCGCGATACAACTCGTTGAAGCTGGTGATGCTCCAGACATCGACGGCGTAGCCCATGGTCTCCAGTCGATCGGCCGCCGCCAGCGCCTGCTGCATGATGGCACCGCTGGAGAGGAGATGGATCTTCTCACCGGGTTGCTGTGAGCGCTGAAAGCAGTAGCCGCCCCGCAGCACACCTTCCGTCACAGACTCGTCGGCGGGCATTTCCGGCATCGGGTAGTTCTCGTTATAGACCGTGACGTAATAAAAGATATTTTCCTGCTCCTGGTACATGCGCCGGATCCCCTCGCGCACGATCAGGGCCAGTTCAAAAGCAAAAGCCGGATCATAGCTCTTCAGGTTTGGATAAGTGTTGGCCAGCACATGGGAGTGGCCGTCCTGGTGCTGCAGACCCTCGCCGCTCAGGGTCGTGCGCCCCGCGGTTCCACCCAGCAGGAACCCGCGACACATCATGTCGGCACAGGACCAGATCATGTCACCCACGCGCTGAAAGCCGAACATGGAGTAGAAGATGTAAAAGGGGATCATGGGCAGGCCGTGTACGGCATAGGCGGTCCCTGCTGCCATGAAGGAGGCCATGGCACCGGTTTCACAGATACCTTCCTGAAGAATCTGGCCGTCCTCAGCCTCTCGATAGGAAAGCAGATGGTCCGCGTCCACCGGCGTATAGTTCTGACCTTCGGGAGAATAGATGCCTGCCACCTTGAAGAGCCCGTCCATGCCAAAGGTCCGCGCCTCGTCCGGAACGATGGGCACCACGTACTTGCCCATGTGATCGTCCCTCAGCATTCGCGCCAGCATGCGCACCATGGCGGAAGTGGTCGACACGGCCCGCTCACCGCTGCCCCGGAGAAACTCGCTGAATCTCTCCAGCGCCGGAGCCTCAATACCGGGGCAGTTGACCTGCCGCTCCGGCAGGAAGCCCCCCAGACCCTGGCGGTGTTCATTCAGGTAGTGCCACTCTTCACTGGATTCATCGGGGCGATAGAACTCGGCCCGTTTGATAGCTTCCTCGTCCAGAGGAATCCCGTAGTCACGGGCACAGCGCAGGCGCTCTTCGGCATTGAGATTCTTTTTCTGATGGGCGGTATTGCGACCCTGGGCCGAGGGTCCCATGCCATCGCCCTTCACCGTCTTGACCAGGATCACGGTGGGTTTCCCGCTGGATCGTGCGGCCCGGTCGAAAGCGGCAAATATCTTCTTCGGATCCTGCCCACCCCGCTTGATCTCCCGGATCTCCTGGTTGGTCAGCGAGTTCATCATCCGCTCCAGTGTCGGATTGCCCTCCACCCAGTGCTCACGCTGGATGTTTCCGGGAGACACCGAATAGTACTGGTAGTCCCCGTCCACAGCATCTTCCATGCGCCGGCGCAAGAGGCCTTCATGATCCTGCGCCAGCAAGCCGTCCCAGCCGCTGCCCCAGATCACCTTGATGACATTCCAGTCGGCGCCCCGAAAGGCGCGTTCCAATTCCTGGATGATCTTGCCGTTTCCTCGCACCGGACCATCGAGTCGCTGCAGGTTGCAGTTGACGACCAGCACCAGATTGTCGAGGTTCTCCCGTCCGGCGATACTGATCGTGCCCAGCACTTCCGGTTCGTCGGATTCCCCATCCCCGATGAAGCACCACACTTTCCCGCCGTTCTTCGTCTTCAGGCCGCGGTTTTCCAGATACCTGGCAAAGCGAGCCTGGTAGATAGCGGCCGGTGTGGACAATCCCATGGACGCCGTGGGCGCCTGCCAGAAGTCCGGCATCAAGCGCGGGTGAGGATAGGAGGGCAGTCCACCTCCCGGCTCCAGTTCGCGCCGGAAATTGTCCAACCGGGTCTCGCTCAGACGGCCCTCCACGAAGGCCCGGGCATACACGCCGGGGGCTGCGTGGGGTTGGAAAAACACCAGGTCCCCGCCGTATTCGGCACTGCCCTTGCGAAAGAAATGGTGAAAGCCCACTTCCATCATGGTGGCGGCAGAGGCGTAGGTGGCAATGTGTCCTCCGACGCCGCTGCCTCGATCCTGGGCCCGCAGTACCATGGCCATGGCATTCCAGCGCACCATGTTCTCAATCCGCTTTTCCAGGGAGATGTTTCCTGGGTAGCGAGGCTCTTCGGACGGGGGTATCGTGTTTACGTAAGGCGTGTTCAGCGCGGCCTCGTTGAGAGTCACCCCGCGCCTCCCTACGTGATCCTGCAGAGCGCTCAGTATTTCCCGGACCCCCTGCTCACCAAACTCGTCATGGATGTAATCAATCGACTCCAGCCATTCCCGCTTGTCTACGGATAATTCGTCGATCCTGGTTGCCGGACTGCTCACTCTGGTGCCCTCGCTCCTGGTTGCAAAGTAATCCAGCTATTATAGTGAAATTCCCTCCCTACACGATTGCTAATATTGGCCGTAGTAGCGATAATATTGACATATTCTCAAATAGTATTAATAGATAGTGAAATAATATGCTAAAAATGTCCTTGGATAAGACAGACTATCGAATCCTCCACCATCTTCAGAACAATGGCCGGATTACCAACACCGAGTTGGCCGATGCAGTGGGACTGTCACCTTCGCCGTGTCTCAGGCGGGTCAAGGCTCTCGAGACCCGCGGAGTGATCAAACGCTACGCCGGCATAGTGGATGCCAAGGCGGTGGGACTGCCCATCAGTGTGTTTGTTAGCGTGTCCCTGCACAGCCAGGAACGTCGAGGGCTGGAGGTGTTCGAGACACGCATTCGTGCCAGCAAAGAAGTACTGGAGTGCTACCTGATGACAGGCAGCGCCGACTACCTGCTGCGGGTAGTCGTACCCGATCTGGAGAGTTACGAGCGGTTCCTGGCCGAAAAACTCACCCGCATTGAGGGGGTGGCCAACATCCAGTCCAGCTTTGCCCTCAAACAGGTGGTCTACAAGACGGAACTACCGCTGGGAGAGGGCGCCGAGTAAGGTGCGCCTGGCCTTCACTTCAGAAGGTGGAACTCGATTCCCAGGGTCCAGCAGACCGTTTCCAACTCGGAGAGCACATTTCCGTAAACGCCGTGGATGTGGTTGCAGTGAAAGTGCTCGATAAAGCTTTCCGGGCTGCACTGGAAGCGAGCAAAAGCGTGGGGCCAGTTGTCCTGGGTGCGTGCTGCCACTTCTTCCCCCCGCTCTCCCAGATCGACCAGTTCCGCCGAGAGTGCTGTGAGCCTGTAGACCCCGTCGCTGCGCGTCAGCCTTCCCAGCGTGAAGGCTCCCGGAGCGGCCAGATGGTAAACGGCCGCGCCACCCGCCGGAAAATAGAACCCCTGAGGTCGAAACTCAGTTCGGGCGAGGTTGACCTCGGGCTCGAAGCTCTTGGCTGCGAAATAAGTCGCGTGCTCGCCACTGTTGCAGAGATCCCACAGATCGAGATCTTCATGATGGTGGCGAACGTCCGCAAACAGAACCGGTGTCTGGGTCAGATGCTTGAAGATCTGCATGGTCAGGGCGGCGTCACAATCGGCTTCCGTAGAACACACGATCGACGGCTTGGCGGTTCCATCCGGTCCATAGGGATCGTTGAGGAAGGCCTCCGCTACATCTGCGGTGGCGTAGTGCTCAGTGAGCTCCCGCTGGCCTTTGATCCCGCAGAAGTCGTAACGGTATTCCTCGATCAGATCCAGGGTCGCGTAGTATAAGCCCAGTTGCTTCTTGAGTAGATCTTCGGTCAGACGAAAGGTCGCATCCGGCTCGGTCCAGTGGATCTTCCGGACGTGGGACTTCAAGTACTCCAGAGCCGGCTGAACTCGGCTTCCCTGCGCAAGCTCCACTTCGGATCGCCGAACCAGCTCGAACTGGTCAACATGATCGACATCGATCCCGAACTGTTTACTCCATTGAGCCGGATCGATAACGGTGGTGTCGATGCCCAGGGAACGGCCGCCCAGAAGGCAATACGTCAGGCCTCGTAGTCGCCGCGCAGCTGCAACCGAGAGAATCTTGGACTTGAGGCGGGAGCGAACTCCGGAATCTGAAATATCCCCGAAACTCTTGATGAACCGGATTCCAGACTGATCCAGGGAGCCGGAATTAGCCAGCATTCCGACCAGGCCGGGATACCTGGGGTTGACGTTCGAGAACATCACGATCGGTTGAGGGCAGAACTGAGCAGCGACTCGTGCGTACTGGGGCCAGGCCCACACGGAAAAGTTGAAGAGGGTCACGTCTACCGATTCAGCGGCCAGCATCTTGCCGTTGCGGACGGCAATCTCGTTCTGCCAGATGACTTCATCACCCTGGATCACCTCGAAACCGTCTTCCTCGAGGGCGCTTACCAGCCGATTGCGGAACTCTTCATTGACGGATGCCAGAGGCTTCTGCAGAAAGCTTCGCCCGTCGCCGAAATCCAGGAGGCCTACTTTGATCGGTTTCCAGGAAAGATGCTCTAACAATCCACTCCTCCTCTCGCATCAGCTCGGGCGAGCGATGGGCAGGTGAACAGCTCTCTGTGCAAAAGCTGAGCGGACGTGCCCTGCTAGGACTCCTTCTCTTCCTCTGACTCCGACTCCGACTCCGTTTCCGGGTCCAAAGAATGGGTGAACTCAGCCGGCAGCGGCTGGGGCCCGGGTTTGATGTGGGCGATATCCGGATCTTCGTCGCCTTCGGGTCGGGGCGGTGCCTCGGCCCGGAGTTCTTTTAGCTCAACACGGCGGGCCTCTTTCCGCTTTTTCTTCTCCATGCGGGCCCGTTCCTTCTGCCGCTTCTGTATCGTCTGCTTCGATCTTCTGGCCATAGTATTTCTCCCAGCCCCGCTGCCCCTTGGTTGGTCAGGGGATGTGCCCCTGCGGGCGATACCCGGCGATACCCTAGGATGCGCAACAGGATGCGCAACCTTTTTACGTTATAGCCTTCGCAGTGATGGGTCAAGATCCGGTTGCATCCCAGCTGAAAGGACTTCCTGCGCTGGCCGTCTCACGTGAGACCCGGAGCAGATTTTGCACCAGGAAGAAATCGCCGACGATGAAGGAGCTGTCGACACCTTCATCATGCGGCTTCGAGTAACAGGCGTGACGCAGAATCCCCTGGCAGCCATCACCGGAGTGGCGGTTCAGATAGCCTTCCAGCAGTGAGCCCAGCACTCGCCGAGCTCTACCTGCATACTTTGTTCGCAGGCGGTCGTCGGGATGGAGTTCGGCCAGGGTCAGAAAGCCACCGGCCGCGATGGCTGCCGCCGCGCTGTCTCGTGGAACTTCCGGAATCCCGGGATCCTGATAGTCCCAGTAGGGAACCAGGTCAGCCGGGACGTGCTCGAAGCAGTACTCAGAAACGGTTTCGGCAGCCTCCAGCAATTCGAGAGCTCCCGTATGACGGTAGGCTTCCGAAAACCCCGAAATGGCCCAGGCCAGGCCCCGCGACCAGCAGGACGACTCGGAAAGGCCCTGGTACGTCCCCCGGGCCAGCAACGCTCCGGTGGCTGGATCAAAGCGGGCCGTGTGGAACGTCGAGCCGTCTTCACGGATATAGACCGAAGCACTCACCCGCGCATGGCGGGAAGCGACCTCTGAGAAGGATGCATTGCCGGTTTCCTGGGCCGCCCACCAGAGCAACGGCAGATTCATCATGGTATCGATCGTTGAGGTGCCGCGGGCACGGGCGTCCTCCAGTCTGCCCCAGGCCTGGACGATACCGGACCGATCGTCAAAGCGACTGGCCAGAACCCGTGCCGCCGTCAGGGCAGAGTCCCGCCAGCTCGATTCTCGGGTGAGCAGGAATCCCTTGACGAAACTGGGAATGAACAGGAAACCGATGTCGTGGCTGTTGCGATCATCTTGCCGGAAACGCATCCGCTCGGCCCAGCGTCGAGCTTCCTCCCTGAAGTCATTATCGTCGGAGAGTTCAAAAGCGAGCCACAGCAGGCCAATCCAGAAACCACAGAACCAGTTGCCGTGGCTCCACTCCTCCCCGGCCCAGCCGGCATACTGGTCGGCCGGCAGGTATTTCCATCTCCCCTGTGGATCGGTGATGTAAGGGAACTCGTCATCCAGAGTGTCCGCGGTCCTCCGAATGGTGGCAACGATGTGCGACCAAGTGCCAGATGGAATGTCCATCAGTTCCACGTTCCGGGCCTCACGTTACTGCTCTTCAAAAGTGGCAACTCAGGGGCGAGACCAGGTAGTGGACCGTAGGGGCGACCCTCGTGGTCGCCCGTCAAGCAGGCCGGCACAAGACCGGCCACTACGAATCGCTCCTGGCCCGTCGCCGCCTCAAGGCGCTTCCCGCATTTAATTCTCAATCCCTGATCTTCAAACTTGGAGTTTGCACTCACACGGCTCCAATCTCACGCAGGTGTGCGATCTGCTGCTCGTTGTAGCCCAGTTCCGCCAGGACCTCGTCTGTGTGCTCCCCCAGCAGCGGAGGCCTCCTCCGGACAGGCAGTTCCAGTTTGCTGTATTGAACCGGATGGCGCAGGACGCGAACCCCCTCGGTTCCCGGGTAGTCGAACTCTTGCACGGGGTCGTTGTGCTGGAACTGCGGATCGTCCAGAAGGGTTTCGTAGGTGTGCACACGAGAGCACCAGACGCCGGATTCGCGAAGATGCTCGAGCCATTCCTCTGTGGAACGCTCCCGGACTCGGGCTTGGATGATCTGGTTGATCTCATCCCGATGGGCAAATCGCTGGCTGTCGTCCCAGCGGCACAACTCGGGCCTTTCCAGCGCCTCTGCCAGTTTCTTTCCGGGCGTCAGGGAGAGGGCTATGTACTCATCGGCCGTCTCATAAATCCCATAGGGTGGAGGATGAAATGTCGAGCCCAGTCCTGATTGACTCCGTTGGCTGACATCAAAGCCATTGAGATGATAGGCCAGGGATTCGATCTGCAGATCCAGGGCAGCACTGAGAAGATTCACTTCGAGTTTCTGTCCTTCCCCAGTTCGAGCCCGGGAGGTCAATGCCACCAGGGCCCCCAGCGCCAGCAGAACGGCCGCATGTTGATCCACAACGGCCGCGCCTGCCGGGACAGGAGGATCCGTCGCTTTTCCCGTAGCGGAAGCCAGGCCGCTCAGGGCCTGGGCCAGAAGATCCTGGCGCCGGGAAGTGAATCGAACCCTCGTCTCCAACCTCATGAAGTTGCCCTATGATACGACCGTGCACTACATGGCTGTCCATCTTCACCCTTTCGCCGAATCCCTGGAACTGGTGGATCTGACGACTGGAGGGAGCGTGTTCAAGAGCCGGACCAGGCCCTTTTCGGACAAGGTCGGACTGGAGCACGTCGAATACTTCTCCAGTGAAAAGGGGATCCCGGTTTTCAAGGACCACGAATACGAGCTGGTCAGCTCCTATAACAACACGACCTCTGAAGACCAGGACTCCATGGCCGTACTGCTTCTTTACCTGCAGGACAAGAAATTCCAGAAAAGGGAGCGTGTGAAGGCCGCTCATGTGGATCTACCGGTGCGACTCTCCCGGGAACGGATCCGCCTGCGAACCAATTTCGGCGACTTGACACTGGCGCTCTACCCGGATGTGGCTCCCCACCACGTCGAGCAGATGCTCAGGCTGGTGCGGCTGGGTGTCTATGACACGGTGGGTCTTTCCAGGATCCAACCCGGGTTTCTCATCCAGACGGGGTATGCGACCTTTCGCTCCGGCGCGGCGCTGACTCCGGATCAGAAAGCCGGTATCCACGCGCTGGCGGCTGAGTTCAGCGATCTGGAGCACCGACGAGGGACAGTTTCCATGGTCCTGAACGATAACGCTGATCCCCACAGTGCCCGTGCCTCTTTTTTCATCCTGCTGGACGATGCACCCTTCCTGGACGGCGGATACACGATCTTCGGAGAGGTCACGGATGGTTTCGAGACACTGGACAGGATTGCCGCGGTTCCCCGTAACGAAAAAAACCTTCCCCTGGAACAGGTTGAGATCGTGAAAGCCGTGGTCATCACACCGGGATGGTGATTCCGGACCGTTCTAAGGCGCGACCAGCGGTCCTTTGTGCTTCCAGAGTCGATCTTTCAGCTGTGGAAACAGCTCCAGCGCGTTGTCTCGCAGGATCTGACGGCCGATCTTGCGGGCATGTTCTTCCACCAGGTCGCCCCGCATGACCTTCTCGGCCAGCACCTCGGCCAGTGCCCGCCGGGTGAATTCGGTGGAGCCGTAGATTCCCTCGGCGTGATTGCAGTCGGCACCCCACAGGATGCGGTCTGAAGACATGATCTCGAGCCATTCGTGGTAGGCGCGTTTGGCTGTTGTGAAACTGATCACCGGCAGCCACACGGAATCAATCCAGACCCGCCGGGGGAAGCGCATGACGATGACTCCGGTCTCACCAACCCAGGGAAAGCCGCCGTGGAAAAGGATGAACTTGGTTCGCGGATTTCCGGCGATCAGGTTCACCAGCAGCATCGGGTTCGATCCTTGAATCCGGGCGATCCCGGTGTGGATCTGGAAGGGAAGCTCGTACTTCGCACCCAGTTTGGCCAGGTGCCACATGATGAAGTCTTCGAAATCCTTGACCTCCTCGGGAGAAAGCTCCGATCTGGGCCGCCCGAATGCCTGTTCAGCCCGATCCTTCGGCACCTTCTCGAAGCGCAGGGTGCGGCGGTAGGCCACGGTTGTTTTCAGGCAGACAGCTCCCCGTTCCCGGGCGGTCTGGAACAACCGGTCGAGTACGGCCAGGTAGTCATCCAGCGACTCCACTTTCATTCCCTGCTGTTCGGCCCAGTGATAGGGGTCGTCTGAGGGCTTCTGGAATTCGGACGGGTGGTACCCCTGCAGCAGGGGACCCACGTTGTAGACCAGGACCTCCCAGGGATAGTACGTCGTGAAACTGTGACGGTCCCAGTGCGGGTCGTTTAGCATCAGTTCGATGTTGGCGCGCTCGGTGACGACCTCGTACAGCCACTTCTGATCACGGTAATTCTCGAAAATGCGCTCATTCAGTTCGGCAGCCTGTTGATCGGTGATGCGATCGAAGTCAACTCCGTAGAGATCCTGGAAGGCGGGAAGCATGTAGCGGTAGAAGCTGGCCGCCCGGGTGTTCTCGAAGTCGTGTTTGGCGACGTTCCACCAGTCTTCGAACCTGCCTCCAGGCGTCCATCTGGTGAGTTTTTGCAGCCAGGTGAAGTAGTTGCTGGTCCAGAGTCCAGCCAGATTCATGCCACGCCCGCGCTCCGTCTCGACGTAGCCCGGCAGCCTGTCGAAGGGCCACAGGTGATCGTGGGTGTCGATGGCGGGAACGGAGTCCAGATACGGCTTGATCCGCTGGTAGGTCAGGGTGTCTTTCGTGTCTTGTGCCAGGACCCCGGAGACCAACATCGGCATCAGGCAGCTGCACACCAGAACGAGTTTTCCCATGACGCGATGTTAGACCGCTTTGCCTGTCGGGAACAACTTCGATCCGGCTGTTCTCAAGGGAATGGTGTATGGCCTGGAGTCAGGCGGCTCTAGTGCACTGTCCGGAAAGTTCACGCCGCTACTTCGGGCGTCTTTTCGCCGACAGCTTTGTTGCGCTACCTCGAAAGACTCCCGGCCTGCCTGCGTCGCGCGCCTCACTGACGACGAAAATCCATCCCGAATTAACGCCCCGAACTTCCCGGACAGTACACTAGTTCGCCGCCGCCCTGTTGACAGAGGCTCGCGCGCTCACCACGGAGCTCAGGATTCTGACATACTGCCTGCCCGCCTCAGCCAGGGATCGATCGTTGAGGCTTCTGCGGGCCTCCCTCCCCAGTCTTCGGCGCCTCCGAGGGTCTGCTGCCGCTTCCAGTGTCAGGTCGGCCAGGTGTTCGGTGTCTCCCAGCCGGAAGAGCAGGCCGTTGTGCCCATCCCTGATCAGCTCTTTTGCCGAGGGTATATCGCTGGCCAGCAGCAGGCGCTCGCAGGCCATGGCTTCCAGGTAGACTCGGGCCATTCCCTCCGACTCAGAAGCCATGACCACCAGATCGGCCAGGTTCATCATTTCCGGCATCCGGGCATAATCGACCCAGCCCGGAAAGCGAAAGCTCTGCCGAATCTTCAACGCCCTGCACTTGTCCTCCACCTGCTCCCTGAGATTTCCCTGACCGACCATGACGTAGAGCAGCCCTGGCTGGACAGCCAGGGCTCTGGCCGCCGATGCGACAATATCCAGAGGACGTTTCCTGGGATGCAGGTTGCCAGGGACCAGGACAACAGTTTGACCCTTCCGGATCCGCAGCTCTTCGACCAGCTTCCCGTTTGCAGCCCAGGGCCGAAACCGGGCGGTGTTGACGGCATTCGGAATGGTAATTACTTCGGTGAAGCCCAGACGTCTCAGGCCGTCCTCCTGGAATTTTACTACGGTGATGATCTGATCGGCATCTCCGAAGGCGCTGAGGAGTCGTCGTGACTCGGATCTGGGATAGACGCCGCGGAAAACCTCTCCGGTGGGGGACCCTCTGACCAGCTGAACACACGGGAGCCCGTGGGCCTGAGCCATAGGGATAGTGTATCGGGAAACGGATTCGCGGCCGGCTACCACCAGTTCCGGTCGGAAGCTCCGCACAGCGGCCGGGAACAGAGTCCTGAGACCTGAGTCTTCAGCCTGGACCAGCGCGTTCCGGTTCGGGCGATAGGGAGCGACATCGTACTCCGGAATCAGATACCGTTCGATTTCCAGTTCAGGATGGGAAGCAGCGAATTGTTCCCCGGCTCCCTTCGTCTCCTCCGTGATCGGGGCGAGGGCCTGGATCTGATTCCCGGCCTTCGCAATCTCCGAGATGATCTCACTCAGGCTGATGGCCGACCCTCCGGGATGGGGTGGCAGGGGCCCAATCCAGAGTATTTTCAAGGGCTGCCCCCGGAGTCTGACCGGTCGTGATGAAGAGGCAACACCGGCAGGAGTTTGCCTCTAGTCGTGCGAATTGGATCCCGTCTCTCAATTCTCAGGGCATCGGCCTGGGATAAAAGGTTCACCATAGAGTCATAGTAGTGCCGCATCTTCCCGAGTTCAGCCAGGAAGGCCTTTCGAATCAGTCTCTCTTCCACACTTCCGACTTCGGGGCTGATCAACAGTCTCAGGTGAGTCAGGCCCCCGGGTTGCTCTTCTTCCACTAACTGGTAGGAGTGCGGATTTCCTCCAAATCTGCCAGGGAGAGTCTCCTCCAGCAGGCGGTACAGATCGGCCACTGCGAAGCTCGTCCCCCACAGGGTCACTTTTCGAAAGCTGCGAATGGTGTGCAAGTTCACGTCGTAGTCGGGCGCTGCAAGCGGAGCCTTGCTGTTGCCAATCACCGCGGAGTCCCCAATCTCCGTGTTGATGAGCACCTTGGGGCTGGCCCACCGCAGTCCTGTGAAAAGTATCGGATGGCCAAGCGGGGAGGAACTCTCTGCGTCTGGGCGCTTGATCACGGCGTAGGCATCACGAAAGACGCTGACTTCATCGGCTTCGCGGGCTTCGGGAAACTGGGCTCCAATCCAGCCCGCTTCTGAAGTCCCATAGGTCGCTACAGCAGCGGCACCGCTGGATTCGATGGTTGTGCGCCTCACCGGCGTCACTGGCTCAGCCCCCAGCAGAAAAGTCACCCCGGACAAGGATCGTCCCCGCTCGCCGGCCAGGCTGGCCAGGTGAGAGGCAGCACTGGGTGCCGTGTTCAGGATCGGTTTGTGTCCTTTGCCCAGGAGCTCAAGTAGAGACTCAAGCACGGTCGCTACTCTGGCCAGGGGAGCCGGTTCCGGCGCCGGAAGACCGGTCAGGAAGCGGAGGGTGCGGTGGAGGAGAGAGGCGCGGAGTGAATCCGCCAGGTTTCCGGGGCGGGTCATCCGGAACCATTTCAAGTAGGGAAAACCGAACTTCAGGCAACGCAGGTAGCGGCATGCAAAGCTACTGTGACCGGCAGTCCAGAAGAGCAGCGGGCGATCCTTCCAGCCGTGGGCGTCAAAGCAGACGGCCCAGTTGACAGCCGCCTCGGCCAACTCTTCAATGTCGATTCGAACCCGCACGGGTCTCCCGCTGGTTCCTCCGCTGGTGGCTGAGAAATGTTCGCGGACGACCGGATTGTCAAAGTCCCGGTCCCGCACCGCGAAGGTCTGGCTGCCTCGGCGTATAGGGTTCCAGCCTTTGAATTCTTCCCAGGAAACGAAGACACCCTCTCGCCGTAACTTTTCCAGAGCACTCTCGATTCCTTCGCCGCGAACCAGTCTCCGCACATCTTCAGGCTCGCAGCCGGCCGACTTGAGAAGCCGGAAGTAGGGGCTCATTGGTCTGGAGAAAACGGCTGTCTCGAGCTTCTCGAGAAACCGCTCTTCTCGAATCTCCATCCGCTGTTTGATCGTTTCTCTGGCCTCTTCGAAAGTGATCTTCTCCGCCATGAAGGGACCGAGCCCCCGGATCAGGCGGAAAAAACCCGCGGCTTCCGCCCAGGTTGGAACCGGGGCCCTCACACCCCTATTCCTCCACATCCGACCGCCATTATTCGTAGTGCCATTTCAGGAGCCAGGGATCGGCGGTCCGCTTCTGGAACTCGCGGAGCTTTTCCTTCAGGTCCTCGAGCGCCTCGGCGTGAGCCGGATTCGCCGCCAGGTTGTTGGACTCCCAGGGGTCCGCAACGACATCGAAGAGTTCGAACTCGGGCCGATGGATATACTCTCCAACCGATCGGACTCCGTAGGCAGCGCTCATTCCCTGCCGGAAAGAGTACTGCCAGGCCGCTGCCACCCACAGGTCCGAGGCGAAGGGGAAGGCCAGTGGATGGGCCAGGTTCCAGATCAGTTTGTAGCGGCGCGTCCGCACCACCCGCATCGGATAGTACATCTGGATCTCATGGAAGGTGTGGGAGGCGTAGATTTCATCCCAGCCTGGCGGATGGGTCTCCTCCAGGATTTCCAGAAAGGATTCTCCGTGCAAACCGTGGCGCTCTCCCATCTGGTTGCGGAGCAGGCGGTAGGCTACGTGGGGCTCGTACTCGGGTGTCTTGACCCCGGCGTAATCAAGAATGGTGGGAGTGATGTCCACCCAGCTGATCATGGCGTCGCTCACCACCCCTCGTTTCTCGGCCCGAGGGTCTCGGACGATGGCAGGGGAGAGGAGTCCCGGCTCGTAGACAGTCGTCTTGGCGCCCGGAAAGGCGATGCCGTGGTCCGAAATGTAGAGGATCAAGGTGTCATCGTAAACTCCTGTCTCCTTCAGAATGGCCAGCAGGCGGCCCAGTCCCTGGTCCAGCCTGGAGACCGACTGGTAGTACTGGGCCAGTTCAGCCCGAACCGCCGGGTTGTCGGATAGAAAGGGAGGGACGATCACTTCATCGGGCCGGTATGGCTGGGGTTCGATCCCGGGATAACCTTCTGGAACGTTACCGAAACGATCCGGCTTGTGAGGAGATTCTTCCACCACACCGCCTCCGCGATGAGGGTCGGAGGTGCAGAAGTAGAGAAAGAAGGGTCGATCTTGGTCGGCCTTCAGGAACTCCCGGCTGTTCTCGGCCATTTCGACGGGGTTGCGGCTGGAACCGGGAATGAAGTGGTCAAACCGGTACACCTGCGGTGGTGCTACGTGGTATTTGCCGACGGAGGCGGTCCGGTAGCCGGCTTCGCTGAGAAGAACCGGCAGGCTCTTCAGATTTGGGAAGCTCTCAAATCCATGGTAGTCGTGCTGGTGTCCATACTGGCCGGTCCGATGGTTGTGAAGACCGGTCAGGATCACGGACCGGCTGGCGCTGCAACTGGCCGTCGTAGCGAAGGCATAACGGAAACGCGTGCCTTCAGCGGCGAGCCGGTCGATATGGGGATCCTGATGACCGGATTGCCATAGACGCCGGCGTCCTGACCATGGTCAGGACGCCACAAAAAGAACCACATTCCTGGAGGCGCCGTTCACCCCAATCAGCACAGACGCCGCACAAAGCAGGATCTGGAGAAGCTTCAATTCTGGAGAGGCTCCATTGAACCTTGGTCGGCTTGGCTCAATTTCACATCCCACAAGTAGTCCACGTGGGCATTGCAAATCTCACTGAACTCCTGGGCCATAGCGGCGTTGGTGGCGTCGGCCTGTTGGTTGTACTGGTCGACAGCAGCGATCAACGTCTTGTGATCAGCCCCGATGTGCGCCATGAGTCGCCGGAATTCCCCACCGATCACATGGGCGTACCAGTTCCAGGACGCCAGTTGTCCCTCTTCGACCAGCTGGTTGAGGGCGGGAGCAAACAGCGCCTTGACGATCTCGTCGGCGCGTTCCTGCTTCGACACATCACACACGTAGTAAGTCGCATAGGTTGCGTCGGCCAGGTCTCGCAATTGTTGGGCCACGGGTGCGGAACCCGCCACGGAAGCCCAGATGTAGTCATCGTGGTCTCCGCAGATCGAAGTGAACTCCCGGTCTGCCTCCCCCGCTGTGGACTGGATTTCTTCAATCATCGCGTCCCTGGTTTCCAGCAGCGTTCCGAGATTGTTGGAGGAAGAGACGCGAAGGCGCCGCCATTTCCCGCCAACGTTGTGCGACAGCCAGCCCCATCCCAGCAGATTTCCCGCCTCCACCTGCTTGTCGTAGATGGGACCCAGGACAAGCTCGGTCAGCAGGTCTGAAAAGCCTTCCCGGTTCTGGTCACAAATGTAGTATTCGGCAAAGATGTAACTGGTCGAGTCCTCCTGGGCCAGCAAGCTACCGGCACCGGCTAGCGCACACACGGCAATGAAAACCACACAAAACTTTTTCATCTGAAACTCCTCCCTGACGACTCGCTCTCACCAATGAAAAGTGGGCGCTTAACAAGTTGGGAGGAAGTATCCCCCGGACTCAGCCCGAGGGTCAATACGGGTGGAGGAAAGATCCGTTCTAAGCCGGATCCGCCAGGCGCAAATGTGAACTCTCAATAGCCTGTCTATACTTGATTTGAGTTACCATGGGCTTGGACCCGGTTTCAGCTGGCGACGCAGTGCCCGCGGCAAGGACCGGGTAGTCCGAATGTGGGTCAACAGTTTGGATATCAGGGGATACATCAAGTTGCTTTGTCCGGCAGGTGCTCGTGCGGTGTGGGTGACAATCCTCATCCTGGGTCTCGGCGTGGGAAGCTGGGTTTGTCCCGCCCCCGGATCGAGTGAAGCACAGGGACACCCGGTGGGACTCTCCAAGACGCCGCCGGCCAGACTTGTGATCAAGGATGTCCGTCTGAGGATCACGGATCCGATGTTTCCGGGGGAACGGTTCGTGCTCACTACGATCGGTTCTGAGCACGAGAGCTCCGAGGGCGGGGAATTCCACCCGCTGATGAGTGTCCTGGTCGATTATTCCTTCGCAGAGGCTCCTCAGGGTCGCTGGCTGGCGCTCTGGAATCTGGGCCACAAGACTCCCAGCGTTGGGGATCGTTTTGGGGCCGTGTTTCCGGCCTTTATCTCCAACAAGAAGAGCTGGGAGGGCGCGCTTCGGAAGCTGGAAGAGAAACGCCGGCGACTGGAAGAGAACCCGGCCCGAGCCGGCTCCGGATTACCCAAGCCTTTTCTGAAAGCAACAGAGGAGAAATACCGGGCCAATGAACACATGGTGTTGGAGGGGATCAAGCGTGGTCTGGGGACGATTGTAGGGTTCTGGAGCAAGGTGGGTCCCATTACCTACTCGGCTCATATCTTGTACCGCAATTATCTCCTTCGCCACACGGACATGAAGGAGCGGCAATTCGAGCAGGCGTTCCTGGGTCTGACCTGGTATACGGATCTGGCCACCCACACGCCGGAGGCTGACACGCTCTCAGCCCAGGAGATCACCGAACTGAAATTCAAGCTGCTCGCCTCGCGGCGTTTTTTCGGGCGTTTCGTGAACGGGGAAGAGGCGGGAGACTTCGTGCACGGTTTTGAAAGCGAGATGCGCGAACACATGTGGGGAACGTCCTGCCTGCTGGCCAGCGTTGCCAACGAATACCAACTGTCCTATGAGGAGTTCCACCGTTACACGGCCGGAGGAGTCCCTGTGGCGCTGGGAGGTATCCTCTACTATGACCCGGAACTGGCGCCGGAGCCGTCCAGTGTACGCTGGCCTGGTTTCAACCCCTTTGATCTCACTTACAATCCATTCGAGAACCCGGATGTCCTCCAGGCTGCGTCCTCTGGAGCCCGGGTCCCCCTCGCGATCTACGTTTACCAGAGCAATATGGCGTTCAAACCGATTATTGCGGTGGACTTTTTCGACCGGGACAACCCCCGCACCCGGGAAGCTGCCACCTACTGGCACAAGCTGGGAGACCAGGCCCTGGCGGTCTACAGTGGAGTGGGACTCTACATCTGGGCAGCCAACAAGAGTGGGAGCTTCGTAGCCAACCGCAAGGGTCTGACCCTTTTCAGCGACTCCAAGCACTCTCTGGGACTCGAAGAGCTGCGTTTGTCCCTGGCGAGCCACCTCTATTTTGAGGAGGAAGCGGCGGACGGTCTCGCCGATGCCATGGATCGTCTTCTCATCAATCCACTGACGCAGTCCAGTCGCACCAAGGCTCTTCGGGCGCAGATCCAGTACCTGCGCCTGGCCCGCCCGGCTCAACTTGTGCGATTGGGTCGCCGACTCAGAACCAAACAGATTCGCAAGGCCACGGGCGCAAGAGGTGGTGTCGGCGAACAAGAGTTGGCCAGCTATCGCCGTTACTTGACGCGACGGCAACAGATCCGGCCACTGCAGGTCTTTCTGGAGGACGAGCACTTCCCAAGTATTCCCCAGAGCCAGATCACGGCTTCTCTGCAGAGCCTTTATCGAGAATCTCTCGACCCGGATCCTGAGCTGGTCGATTTCCTGCTTCGTTTCCGCCTCGACCTGGAGGAGCGACCCTTGCTGGCCCGCTATCCGGAGCCGTCCAGCTGGCTGCCCGACGTCGACAGAGTACTGGTGAGACTGTATGAGGCCGAGGGGCGAAGCGCGGAACTGCTCGCCTCCGATCTGCGGGCCGTGGATGAGAAACAGGAGAAGGTGGCGCTGGAACTCGCCCAGGAGTACCGCAAGGGGCGGGTCCGGAGATTCCAGCGCCTGACGAAGCGCCATCTCCTGGTACTACAGCAGTTCGGCGAGAACGATGGCGATCTGATGAGCGTGTCTCCCTGGTATCTCACCGCTGCGTTCCAGTTCCTGGAGCGGGCTCCGCTGGTGATCGAACTCTATCCCGAAGCTGAAATCGAGTTCCGCAAGCTGGAGCCGGAGATGGCTGCCGCCCTGCATCAGGCCCACCAGCATCTGGCATCGAAGACGAGCACTGACGAAGTCCCGTGGATGAAGGAGCAAAAAACCCTTTGCCTGCAGGCGGCCAATCAAGCCAACCGGCAACTGGTACGGTTCTGGAGAGATGGACGAGAGGAGACGGATCCGATCGAAGTTGCGGGCAGGGGCGCTGACCGGTCAGGGGGGGGGCAAGAATGACTTCCTGGCTGAGGGCCGGGGGCAGCCTGCTGGCTGCCTGGCTTCTGGCTGGGGCTCTTTTCGCTGAAGGGGAAGGGCCCCGGCTGGTTCTGATCAAGGTGGACGGTGTTCCGCCCGACCTGCTGGCGGCGTTGAGTGTCCCGGAGCGGGAGGACTACTGGGAGCGGTTGCCTTATGCGCCGGATCTCAAGAGAGCCGTACGCTTCTACCAGGAGCGGACCGGGCGTTCCCTAATTCTCCCTAACATTCGACATTACTTTTTTGAGGAGGGGGTGTATGTCGAGAACATTTTTTCAGAGACTCTGACCCTTTCCCCGGCCTCCTGGGCATTGATCGATACTGGACAGCCCAGCGTGATCAAGGGTCACTGTACCTTCAGCCGCGACACCTGCTACCTGCGCTACTATCTGGATGGGTTCCGAGACACCCTGGATGCCATCCGTCATGGCGAGAGCAAGAGCGCTGCTCTCTGGAACCTGGATCAGGTTGGAGTGAGTCTGATGTCTGACGGGTTCGATCCGGACCGAGCCTGGTCCGGGCCTCAGATTTACCGGCGAACGGCCAACCGGGCGGTCATCCTGGAGTCCGGAAGACGATGGCTGGACAACAACCAGAGCAGTTTTCCCGGTCTGGTCCGTTCCCATCTGTCTCGTCTCGTGACCGGCATGGACTACACGGAGTTCATACAGGAAATATCGGGAACTTTCACGGCTCGAAAGATTCTCCAAAAAGACCTCCTGGAAGAGGAACAATACGACTATATAAGCCCTGTCTTCACTCTCCTGGATCATCAGCAGCATGTCGATCCACATCCGGAGAACCTGATCCACTGGAGCGTCTGGCTGGACCGTGAAGTGGGTCAGATCTTCGCGGCAATCGAGAGAAGTTCCCGCAAGAGTAGAACCATCGTGGCCATGGTCTCGGATCACGGTTCCGAGATTCAGCCGGGAAAGACAGCCTTCTCTTTTCCGATAACAAAGGCCTTCCGCCAGCCTCTCTTCGGCAACCACACGGTGAAGACGCTGCTGACCGAGAATGCCTGGAGTGCCGTCAGCGTGCCTTTTGCTGGCCTGGACTCACCACAGATCTATGAATCCCACGGCTCCCCGTATGGAGAGAATGCGGGCGGGGAAAAAGGATACGCCACCTGTTTCATCGATAATTTCGGGAATGGAAGGGCCGCCGTCAACCTGCGCAACGACGATCTGAACCGACTGCACCTGTTGTTGCTCGAAATCAAGCGCTCCGCACCCGATTCGGAGCGTCGCCACCAGTTGAAATCCATGTTTCGCCGGAGTCTGGGAACGGCCCGACAGTGGCTGGAACCCGACCTGGCTCTTTACAGGGACTATCACGAGGGCGCCAAGAACCTGGCCTTCAATCTGATTTCCAAGCCGGACGTCCATGCCCAGGACATAGCCCGGCGCCTTCTGGAAGAAATCGAAAGAGATGCACCGCAAGTCGGAGCTCTCGAACTGCTTCTCGGGTTGCGTTTTGCAGATGATGATCCCGAAGGGGGATTGGAGTTCGATCGGATAATCCGATCCGACTTCCAGATCTCCTCCTTGATTCCCAAGTGCTTTCTGGGTCCCCCAAACCAGGTTCATCAACTATCTCGCTACACTCTGGGACTGGACGAGGATCTGAACTGGGTAAGCACGACGGTCGACCAGAAAGGCCGCCCTGTCCCGATGGACTACTTCGAGATCCTCTCCGACTATCAAGCTCCGAATGCACCGGTAAACGGGGATCACAACCCCAATGACCTGATCGTCACCCGCCTTCCGATCCCCCATGTGGCCGAGGCCCTGCAAACGGTTGCCGGGATCGACGTGAACCCCGGGGATCTCCACAATGTCGTCTGGGTCAAGTCCACGGTACGGGATCACCAGGGCAAGGGTGGAGAAGCCCTCATCGTGGAGGACGCGAAGCGTAGAATTCAGTATGTTCCGGTGGCAGGCCTGAAGCAGGCTGCGGACCTGAGCTTCGACTTCGCCCTCAGCTCAGGTCCTGATCCCCTGGCCCTGCTGGCTGAGAAGGGGGTAAAGATTGCCGACGGCAGCTCTCGGCGGGATTGGGTGCGACGCTTCCGTTCCCGGGAAGACTGGCTTGAGGCCACCTACCAGACCGAGTACGGGATTGCCGTGTGCATGCTGCTGGACATCACGGACAACCCAACCGGGCCCTTCATCGACTCACCGGACTTCCAGAGCTACCTGACGCACTTCAGTTCGCCGGATCTGAAGGCACGTTACCTGCGGGGTCTGAAGCGAAAGTATGCTCTTCACCGGGCTGACTTCCTGGTCTGGTCCGATCAGCTTTGGAATTTCAATTCCAGCACACGAACTGCCGGTGGCAGTCACTCCGGCCTGAGGCCGATCGTGACCCGAACCACATTCCTGGCCTGGGGCGGAGAGAATACGGATGTGGCGAGTGGGGTCACGGTGTCGCAGGTGGGGACCACGCTCGATGTGGTCCCTACTCTGTTCCAGGCCCTCGAGATGCTGGGGGAGGGGAACCGGCTTGTTCCTCAGGCCGGGGCCATCCCGGAGCGTGTTTTTCTGCCTTTTCCGGGGCGCGTCATCGACATCTTTGAGAAGCCAGCTCCGCAAAACCGGTGGAATCCGGCGGCGCCTCTCCCTGAATGATGATCGGCTGGGAGGTTATTCGCAGGTGACCTTCTGGACCGGCTCGGATGGCTTGGTCGGTTCCAGGAACAACTCGATGCCAAGCCACCAGCGGGGCCGGTCGAGAATGCGGACAGGCACGCCTTTCAGGTCTCCCTCGAGCGGAAACCACAGGGTGAAGTCGTGGTGGCCGCTCACGGATATCTTGCGAACGCGGAAATCAATCCTGGCCACCAGAGGGTAGATGTCAGACGGTTTCCCCTTACCTCCTTGAACTTCCAGTTGTTTGATCAGTCTCCGCCCCCGGGTCCTGAGCTCGTACAGTTGCGCATTGTAGACATAGGAGAGCTCTTCCTGGTGGCGTTCGAGGCGCCGGTTCCGGGCATACTCGGTCAGGGCGGTCCCAATCACCGTTTGCACGGCAGTCAGGAAGCCGTAAGGCTCGCGATAACTCTCCGCGGAATTGAGCAGCTCCCTCTTCTTATCTGGTCCCGAGAGCAGTCTTTTGTGGTATGCGCAGCGAATGGCCTGGGAGTCGCGGTAGTCAAAGTCCTGACTCGTCGAGAACTTTCTCAGTTCGGTGACGGCCCGCTCGCGGCGGACCAGGCTGCGGGTGCCTTCGTACCAGAATTGTGCCCCGCTCTTGGCCCTGGTATCGTTTGCCAGGGCCTCGGAAAGACCCTTTTCCATGGAATGCTTCATGAAGCCTGCGAAGAGAGTTTCCTTCAGAATGGGGTCGGCCAGGTTGTCCCCGATGACCCACTCGGCGGTTTCCTGGCCGTAACCCCAGCGGTTGATACCTCCTGGGACACGCTCAGGGTTGGACCCGAAGAAAACCTCGACAGAACGGGAAGTCCTCCCGTTTTCCCTGGAGATGCGGCCCACCGAGATCTGGCCCCCTCCGACCTCGTCTTTGCCTACCCAGAATAAGAGCAAGCGCACCTTGCCTCTCATCCGATAGTGGTGAACTCTCAATTCTTGAGCTACAGGATCCGCCTCCTCCGCCCTGGGCCGGCCATCGAAGGCGCCGATGGTGACGAGGCCAAGCAGCGCCAGTCTGCCCCACCGTGTTGAGATCATCGCAGCCTTCGTCTCCAACCTCTTCGATCTCCTACTGAGCCAGGAGTCCTTGTCAATCCTTTGCTAGGATACAGGGATGCGAGAAGCGCTGCTTTATTCGTTTCCGGATGTGGGCCGACCCGCAGTTTCCTCTCGCCCCTGCTTGCTTCGTTGAGTAGGATGTCAGCCTGCAGGAGAAAGCAGCGGACGACTCTCGTACTGTTTAGGTGTAGGATCTTCCTGCGGAAATCCTTTTATCTATTCAGAGGAAGTGCGATATGTCCCATCCATCGAGAGCCATCTTGTTGAGCGCTGTCTTGGTTTTGTCCGCCGGGTGTGTCGACACGCCGAGTTCTGCCCACGAGGCAGGTCCCGCCGATTCGACTCCGGGGAAGGAGGTCCGAGTGCTGGTTTTAGAAGGCACTCCCTACGAGCGAGGCCTGACCCACGGCAAGGTCCTCAAGAAGGAGATCCATGAAGTTGTGGCTCTGTGGAAAGCACAACTCGGGAGCCCGCCTGGCACAGACGCAGATGCCTTCATTGAGAAGTTCCTGGAAGAGACCGACTTTGCGCCGGCCATCAAGAAATGGACACCGGGTCTGCTCGAGGAGGTGCGGGGAATTTCGGACGGCGCAGAGATTGGCTTTGACACCATCTATGCCTTCCAGCTCATGGATGAAGTCTGGCTTTACCAATCCGGTCTGGAAGGGGAGGCGTGTAGCGCCATTGCCTTTGAGCGACAGGGAGAACGCCCGGCCCTGGTGGCCCAGAACATGGATCTGGAGCCGTTTCGGGAGGGGTACCAGGTTCTCATGCACGTCAAGCATCCGGACTTCGATCTGGAATCGTTGTTCCTGACCTGTGCGGGACTGATTGTGACCACGGGGATGAACAATGCTCCGTTGGGAGTGGCCGTCAACGCGATGGGTCAAATGGACTTTGGGCCTGAAGGGCTGCCCGTGGCCTTCGTCGTCCGGGGACTTCTGGAGCAGAAGAGTCTGCAGGATGCTGTCGATTTCTTGAAGACGGTGAAGCATGCCTCAGGCCAGAACTACATCCTGGGAGACTCGGAAGATGTGGTCGATCTGGAAGTTTCCACCAACCAGCTGGCCAGGTTCACCCCGGAAAGCCCGGGCGTCATCCTGCACACCAACCATCCGCGGGTTCTGACGGATTATCACGCAGAGTATGAAGACAGCCTGGCGGGCGGGGCGACGCCGATGGGGCTGGGAGAAAACAGCCATGCGCGGCTCTCGGCTCTGGAGGCACGACTGGGCTCGCGTCAGAACTCTCTCGATATTAACGATATCAAGTCCACATTGAGCAGCCAGGACGACTCGGCGAATCCTGTGTGCCGGCCCCACGACACCGGCAAGAGCAGTTTCACGTTCGGGACCGTGATCCAGGTCCTCTCCGACAGCCCGGAGCTGCACCTGGCCCCGGGGCCGCCCAACGTGACCCCTTTTCAGGTCTTTCCGTTTCAGAAGGGCTCCTGACTGCGATCTGATTTGGGGCGGTTCAGATTGAAGCCCGCTTTCAAAAAGCCTGGGCCACAGCCGATATACACCTGTCGGCTTCGCGGTTCTAGTCAGGCCTCTGCTTCGAGGACGATCTGGTCATGTGGTAACCGGCCACGATCGAAGTCCCCAGCGCGAACCCTGCGAACGTATCCAGTGCATAGTGAAAACGCCCGTAAACCGTTGCCAGGATGAGTCCGGCGATGACAGGAGTCAGAATAAAGGCCAGCCGCCTCTGGCGCTGCCAGGCCACGGCCCACACGATCACGGCGCCCGATACGTGAGCGCTGGGAAAGGCTCCGCCTCTGGCACCGCCATGCCCGGAAACGAACTGGACCAGTTCGTAAAAGAGATGACCTGCAAAAGGGTCGCCCAGAGGCTTGCTGAGGTAGAAGGGGCTGTCAACAGGAAAGAGCATGAAGAACCCCAGGCTCACCGAGTAGGAGAGCCAGTAGAGAAACAGAAGCTCATGGAAAGCTCCGCGGCGCCCCGAGGCGTACCAGTACCCCCCGACACCGCGGGGAGAAGAAACACGAACGACAGATAACAAAAGTGCAGGTACTCCGAGAGGGGAACCCAGGTACAGGCTGGGATGCCCGTTGAACAGAAACACTTCCCACTCCCGAATGGACTCCGTCAATCCCCAGTTGCCAAAGGCTCTCGCCAGGGTCTCTACCTCCTTGAACAAGAGAGGCATCATCAGAACCGGGAACCAGTCCCTCAAAAACTGCAGCGGGAGTGGCAGGGTTGCAGGTAGTCGCCGCAGCGAAAGAATCAGAGCGGCTCCGGCGCAGTGGACCAGGAAATACAATCCCCAATCGTCCAGGTAATTTGAAAAGTACAGAACGAAAGCTGCTGTCACGAACAGATAAGCGGCCAGTACGGTCTCAGTTCTTTGCTGCGTATTCATTCTCAATATTCCAGACACCCGCTCCCGTTCGGGCCTGACTATGGCCCGCAGAGAATGGTAAGTTTAGACGCGATGGAAGAAAAGTTCATTGAAGAAGCCGTGTGCACTCCGACCCACGGCCGTTATCTGGTGAGACCTGCTCGAGGGAACCCGCAGGGCCTGCTGGTCGGGTTTCACGGATATGCTGAAACGGCTGAACACACCATGCAGGAGCTGGTTCAGATCCCCCGGTCGGAAGCCTGGGTGCTCTGTTCCATACAGGCACTCAACCTCTTCTATCGAGGCCGAACCGATGACGTGGTCGCCAGTTGGATGACACGCGCGCTGCGCGAAGAGGCGATCGAGAATAATCTCCGCTATGTGGGATCCGTAGTGGACAAAGTTCGCCGCAGGTTTGGTTGTGACTCCAAGACTCTGGTGGCCGGTTTTTCGCAGGGAGCCTCAATGGCTTATCGAACGGCTTTTCTGGGGCCTGAAGGAGTCGACGGGGTCATTGCCCTGGGGGGCGACATCCCGCCTGAAATTGACTCTATCACCGGTCCCAAACAGCCCCGGATTCTGATTGGACAGGGCTCGCGCGACCAGTGGTATACCAACGACCTGCTGGGAAGGGATAAACAGAAGCTGGATGCCTTGGGCCTGATCTATGAGACGTTCACCTTCTCGGCCGGGCACGAATGGACCTCTGTGTTCCGAGAGCGCTGTGGCGAATTTCTAAGCAGTTTCTGAAACGGCAGATGATGAGGAACTCCATCCATACCGCTTCCGACTTTACCCTCTCGACGCTGGATGGCTCGTCCTGGGTTTACCCGCTCGGCGCTGCAGGGCAACCGGTGCTGCTGGTCTTCTTCGAGACAGACTGCCCTACTTGTCTGCTCACCCTGCCGTACCTGAATCGGATTCATGAGGCGGTGGGCGGCGACGCCACAGTCCTGGGAATTTCCCAGGACTGTGCAGGGCGGACGAGCGAGCTCATCGGGCAACTGGAGATCGAGTTCACTGTTCTGATCGACAGCGCTCTAACCGTTTCCAGGAAGTTCGACCCGGTGACGGTTCCGACGCTCTATCTGCTCGGCTCGAATGGCACGATTCGGGGCACCATGAGCGGCTTCTCCAAGACCGAACTCAATGAACTGGCGAGCGAGCTGGCGGAACAGGCCGGTTTGCCTCCGCTCCAGATCGCCGATCCCTATGATGGAGCCCCGGAAAGCAAGCCCGGCTGCATGTCACGCCACCGCGAACCGGAAACCGACCTGGAAGCTGATGCTCCGATGAACTTCACCGCGACCCGGGGGACGGCCGCCACCCGGGTCGAACTCGATGACGGAGCAGATCTGGAAGCCTATTGTCGCGAAGCGGGTTTTGCCGACCCCTTGCCCGTGATACCCCCGACCCTGGAGCGAGTAGAGGCTTTTCTGGAGGCTTCCCATCTCCCGCCTCACGAGATCGTCGGAAGAGTCCCTCCCAATTACGGAGCAGCCACAGTTGAGAAGATCGCCGCCAATGCCGTTATGGCGGGCTGTGAGTCGGCCATGATGAGAGTGCTGGTCCCTCTCCTGCGGGCTGCCTGTGACGAGCGCTTCAACCTGCACGGTATCCAGGCCACCACCCACTTTGCTGCGCCGCTGATCATCGTCAATGGCCCCATTCGAAAGGAACTGGAGTTTGCCAGTGCCAGCAATGTGTTCAGCAATGTTGCCAGGGCCAACAGCACCCTGGGACGCGCCTTTCAGTTGATCCTAACCAACCTGGGTGGCGCTCGGCCTGGAGAGATCGACATGTCAACGCTGGGCCACCCCGGAAAGTTCAGCTACTGCATCGCGGAGAACGAGGAGGCCAGCCCCTGGGAACCGCTTCACGTGGGGCTGGGATTTCAGGCTGAGCAAAGCGCTCTGACCCTGTTTGCCGCCGAGCCACTCCGGGGAGTCAGCGAGCACACGACCCGCCAGGGGAAGCGCATCCTGCAGACCATTTCCCGAACCCTGGTCACCATCTGGTCCTATCGCATGTGTGGGATCTTTGAAGCGATCGTGGTGCTTTGCCCTGAGCATGCCGACACCCTCAGACGCGACGGTTTCAGTAAGTCCGAGGTGCGCCAGTTTCTGTTCGAGAACACGGGTGTCCCGGTGCGGGAATTTGGGGATGACGACGGGGAGGGTACGCAGTTCTTGGGGGGAACCGGCGAGGAAGTGATGATCGATGGGGAACTCTGTTATCGGAAATTTTCCCGGCCAGGGGCGATTCAAATTCTGGTGGCGGGTGGGCCGGCCGGCAAGTTCTCGGCCGTCATCGGTTCCTGGGTGACTGGAGACCTGGGGAGCCAGATGGTAACGTATCCGATCGACTGACCTGGAGAAGAGAACCATGCCCGAGATTCTGGTGAATCCCCTGGATGAATCGCAGCGGCCGGCCGCTCGTCCCGCGCAGCGTCTCGATTCGCTGGCAGGGACGTCGATCGCTCTGCTGGATATCAGCAAGCGAGGCAGCAACGTGTTCCTGGACCGGCTCGAGTCCTTGCTGAAACAGAATTTCGGAGTCAAGCAGATCGTTCGCGAGGTGAAGCCGACCTTCGCCAAACCGGCCCCTCCGGAGGTGATCGAGCGTTTGCGCCGGGCTCGAGTGCAGGCGGTCATCCAGGCCCTGGCGGATTGAGGGTCCTGCACGACGTGCAGTGTGCACGACACGATTCGACTGGAGGGACTGGGTATCCCGGCGGTAGCAGTGGCCACGGATGTGTTCCAGACCGCAGCCCGCGCTCAGGCCGGCGCCCTGGGGCGTTCCGATTTTGACGCAGTCTACGTTGCTCATCCCATCCAGGACCAGAGCCGGGAGAGAATCGAGGCCAGGGCGGATGCGGTCGTGCTCGTGATTGCCCGCCGCTTGACCGGAGAGAGCAGTGCCCACGCTTGAGGTTGGCGGGAACCGGGTGAACTACCGAGTCAGCGGAAGTGGCGTACCCGTCATTCTCCTGCACAGCTCCAGCCGCCACAGTGGTCAGTGGAAGGCACTCATGGAAGATCTTTCTGAGAACTACCGCTTTTTTGCGCCCGACCTGCACGGTTTCGGACGCAGTAGTCCTCTGCCCGATGACGGTCAGCCGTACTTCGTGCACGACGTGGCCATGCTGCAGGCGTTTGTGGATCTGGCCGGAGAGCCGGTTCACCTGGTGGGACATTCACTGGGTGGCACCGTGGCAGCCCACGCGGTGCTGGCTCGACCCGAGCAGGCGTTGAGTCTCACCCTCATTTAACCCGTGCTTTTCAATCTGATTGAAGAGATCGGAGACCCGCGGGTGAGCGACTATCTGGAACTGGCGCACGCGATGCTCGTACTCGATCGTTTTCAGGAGTATGAGCGCTCAGCGGGCCTCTTCCTGGACTACTGGATTGGCCCCGGGGCTCTGGCTCAACTGGAGCCCGAAACCCGCAACTACGTTGTGGGAACGATCAGCCGCGTAGCCGACGACTGGCTGGAAATTTCTCAGCACACACCCGGTCAGTGTCGGGTTGCAGATTTTGCCGGCCTTTCGATGCCCGCTCTGCTGGTGTGCGGTGAGCGAACCCGTTCGGCCGCCCGGGCGATTGTAGAGTGTCTGCTAAAGACCATTCCGGAGGCGGAATATCGCGAGATCCCCGCCGCCGGCCACCTTTCTCCCATCACCCACCCGGAGGCGGTAAACAAAGAGGCTTCATCTTGCCTTCCTTATCGAAGAAGGAGCGGACCTTGTCCAGGCGTCCCAGGCCGGCCCAGGTCGGGAGGTCTTCCTCGGGCTTCCAGTAGGGCAGCAGCAGCTCGATCATGTCCCGATCACCGCAGTCGATGGCGTAGACCAGGGCCCGTGAGCCTTGGGGAGGCGCTTTCTTGATGGCGGGCTCCAGATCCAGGAGTGCCCGGGCCAGTCCCCCCCCTTTCCATAGGCGCAGGTTTCGACCAGGTGGTTCTGAAGCGAAAGGTGGTCTTCGTCAAGAAACCTAGCAGCCCGTGGTGAAAGTCGCCTCTCGGTCAGCCATGGCCAATAGACTTGTGCCATGTCGATGGGCAAGCGTAAGAGACAGAGGCAGAGCGAGATGTGGGTGCCGGCAACAGAGCTGGCCAAAGCGCCGGGACACCCTTTTTACCAACGCCTGAACCGAGTGCTGGGCAAGCACGGTTTCGATGATTTTGTGGAGGCGGAATGCACCTCTTTCTATGCCCCCAGCCGAGGGCGGCCCGGCCTGGCACCGGGCATCTATTTCCGGCTGCTGCTGGTGGGCTACTTCGAAGGTTTGAGCTCGGAGCGAGGCATTGCCTGGCGAGCCGCTGATTCGCTGGCGCTGCGCGGTTTTCTGGGACTGAATCTGAGTGAGTCACCTCCGGATCATTCGACCATCTCCAGGACCAGGCGACTGATCGATGTGGCCACGCATGAGGCGGTTTTCTCCTGGGTGCTGAAGCGGGTAGCCGAGAGCGGGTTATTGAATGGCAAGACGATCGGCATCGATGCCACCACGCTGGAAGCCAATGCGGCGCTGCGCAGCATCGTGAGACGAGACTCCGAGCAGGGCTACGAAGAGTTCTTAACGGAGCTGGCAGTAGCCTCCGGCATCCAGACGCCTACTCGAGAAGATCTGGCCCTACTGGACCGCAAGCGAACAGGCAAGGGATCGAACCAGCAGTGGAAGCACCCGCAGGATGGGGATGCGCGCATCGCCAGGATGAAGGATGGGCGGACGCATCTGGCGCACAAGGCAGAGCATGCAGTGGATCTGGAGACGGGAGCCATCGTCTCGGTCACGGTGCAAGGAGCGGATCGAGGCGATACGCAAACGATGGTCAAGACACTGATACAGGCGGCCGAGCAGGTGGAACAAGCGCTGCCGAAGGGATCGGGCATCGAAGAGGTGGTGGCCGACAAGGGATATCACAGCAGCGAGCGGATGGTGGATTTAGAAGCGCTGGGACTGCGCAGCTATGTGAGCGAACCGAAACGAGGGAAAAGACGCTGGAGAGGAGACACTCAGGCCCGTGATGCGGTCTATGGGAACCGGCGACGAATCCGGGGTCGGCGAGGACGGCAACTTTTACGACAACGAGGTGAGCTACTGGAGAGACCGTGTGCTCACCTTTACGAGACCGGCGGGATGAGACGGGTTCACGTTCGGGGCCATGAGAATGTCTTGAAGCGGCTGCTGATTCAGGTGAGCGGATTCAATCTGGGGCTGCTGATGCGCCAGCAGTTGGGTGTGGGCACGCCGCGGGGGCTGCAGGGGCGGATTTGCCTCGTCTTGCTCCTCATTTTGTCGCTGTGGAAGCGTCTGAAGGGCCTGTTTGGCTTGATTCCGACCGCCCAGACTCAAAAGTCTAGGTCAACGCTCCCGTCGCTTCTGCCACCGGTCCGCTCAGTCTGAAAACCTATTTGCACCACGGGCTGCTAGGCTCTTTGCGAGCACATGCTGGAAGCCCTCCAGATCACGCTCTCCAAGGGCGAGTTCCAGTCGAACCAGCTGCGCCAGTTCCCAGATGGAGAGGTGGTGGAGCACGTCGACGTGGCCCCGGTTCTCCAGCAGAAACTCCAGGAACACTCCAGTTCCGCCGTGGGCTTCCACGTGGCTGCCCAGATTTGTGCTCCGTTCCATGGCGCGCTCCAGGAGCCAGGCGCTCACCTCGGAGTGACCACAGCGACAGGCCAGACGGAACGCGTCAGCGATCACGAGCTGATCGTCGTCGGGATCTGGTACTTCAACGTGTTGCGCTTGGAGTTGACGGGAGGGCCGGGCCTCCTCCCGCAGTCGGCCAGCCGCAGTGAAAAGACCGCGAACCTGTTCCAGGTTCCCTGCTGCTGCTGTGTTTCGGAGACTGGGGGGGATGGCCTTCAGGCGCAAAAACATCTGCACCATCTCGGCGTCTGCCGTGTAGATGGCCCTCAGGCAGGTCTCCGGTGCCACCGTCGCTCCGGCGCGGATCAGCAGCTCGGCACAGGGAGTAGAGGTCCAAAAAGCGACCTGGTCTCCTACGAAGTTGGCGTATGAAAGAGTCTGGTTCAGGAGATCTTCACCGGACTCGTTCCTGGCCCGAGCCAGCTCCGGCGTCCGTTCGAGGAGTTCCTGCAGTAGGTCTGGGCGCTTATCCAGAATCGCTCTCCGCGCTGTAGCAAACAAAGCCTCGGGATTCTCGGACATAACAACCTCCTTCCTGTTCTCACAGCACTCCGAGCGCGAGCTCGGGGCCACGGAACACGGCTTCAGTCGGGCTCCAATCCAAACAGGGCTCCCTGGATGATCCGAGTCGAAAGAGTGCTTTGTGGCAAGGTCAAGAAGGAACCGTCGATCTGATCGGTTCCGGCCCGATAGTCCCTGGCGTGTTCCTCCGACCAGAAGAATTGAGCTTGCTGTCAGAAGCCGTGGATGATGTTGGGATCAGTAAATTGCTCCCAGTCGACTTCAGGGTGGAAAACGAGCGGTTCGGCCCCCTGATCATGAACCCGGTATCGCATCTGACTGTCAAGGCTCAGGCGCATGGGCTGACCGCAGTGACCACACCGGGTTTCGATGAGAGCATTCAGACTCTCATTTCGTAAACGCCCTTGCACGAAGGGCGCTGCAATCGCATCCACCGCTCAGGCCGCCCACAGGCGCTCACCTGAGTCAAGCTTCAAGCGATGAGGGGTGGGTTGGGCAGTCACTGGAAACGCCCAGACAACTTCGCCTCGATCGTTGCGAACCACAAAAAATAGATTGCGTTCCAGTTCGTCCAGAATCTCAGCGACGCGGTCGGGCCGCAACTGCAGCCGACGGGAGATCTCCTGTGGAGGGATGGGTGCCTCGGAGCGTGGGATCTCTGTCACTACGAAGTTGCGGACACGGTGATGGTCATTGGACATGAACGCGAGCAGAGCTCGAATCTCCCGGGCCTTCGGTTCCAGATCGTCCTTCCAGTTGTCCTGGGGGCGGGATACGATTTCCCGGCCTCGCCCCATCAAAACTACCTGACCCAAATGGGTTTTCTCAGTACCGCTTCTCATGAGCACTTGCACCTGCGAGGTTACACTACCGTGCTGAAATGCTCGAGTCCCCTAACGACTCGCCCTGCGCTTTCTTGCACGACTCCCGGGTTGGATGAGTCATTGGCAAGCACTATCCTGGATTCATAATTCTAACCAGAGATCCTCAAAGGGTACCGGTCGAATAGGATGATGCCTCCGCAAAACTGGCTGCGGTTTCTAGTGAAGTGGTTCCTGCGAACTGCGTTTCGAATCTACTACCGCTCCATCCAGGTTCAGGGAATGGAACTTGTTCCTCGAGAAGGGGCGGTTCTGCTGGTGGCGAACCACCCCAACTCCCTGCTCGATCCGGCCATCCTTGTGCACCTGCTGCCCAGGCCCGTTCACTTCGGAGCCAAACACACACTGTTTACGGGTCCCCTGCGCTCGATTCTGGTGGCCTTTGGAGCGATTCCCCTGGTCCGGGCTCAGGATGAACCCCGTGCGATGCGCCGCAATCTGGCGGCGTTGGACCAATATGAAGCCTTGCTCCGGGAGCATCGCATCGCCGCCATATTTCCGGAAGGACTCAGCCAGGATGATCCCCGGCTGGCGCCCCTCAAGACCGGCGCCGCTCGAATCGCCCTGAAAGCCGAATCGGCCCGTAGCTTTGAGCTGTCTCTCCATATACTGCCGGTCGGTCTCCAGTTCGAGCCGCGACGCCGCTTCCGCTCCGATGCATTCGTCCGTTTTGGAGAGCCGTTTAGGATCGAGGATCTGGCCCTGGCCTACGCCGAGGATCCGCGCCGAACGGTTCGCTGGCTGACAGGTCGAATCGAGACCAGCCTCAAGCGACTGGCTTTCCACGTGGAGAATCCGGAGCAGATCCCCTTTGTGGAAAGGATTGCGGAGGTCTATCTCGGGCGCGTCAGGCGGAGGGGGCTGCCGGGCGTGGACTGGCGCGGGATACGGGGAGAGCTCCTGCAGAAGATCGCGGACAGTCTGAACTATTTTGCGGAAGCTGACCCGGCCGCGGTCCGCGCCGTTGAGCACCGGCTCAAACGCTACGAGCGGCTCCGAGAGACGGCCGGAATCGACCCCCGGCTGCTGGAAGAGCCCTCCCTTCTCATCTCCGGTCCACTGGCCGCATTCCAGGCACTGACCGAGACCGTTCTGGGCGCTCCCGCGGCACTGTTCAGTGTCATCACTGCTGCAGTTCCGTACTATCTGACCAGGGAAGCCTCCCGGCGTATCGCAGTGCACACCCAACACTCTGCAGGCCTATCACTGACTCACATTCTGGCCGGGGCAATTGTATTTCCCCTGGCTTACGCCCTCGAGATCTGGTGGGTGTGGAAGAACTTCTCGGAAACCGCGACTGTTGTCTTCAGTGCTCTGCTGGTGCCGGCCGGCCTGTTTGCCCTTTTCTACCTCTACCGGGTCCGCAAACTGGCCGTCCATTTGAGTGGTCGTGCAGCGGGTTTGTTGAAGCTGGAGGCGGTTGCGCGGGTAGCCACGGAACGCGACAAGCTTCTGGAGCTGCTGGATCACATGAGGGACCGCTATCGGGTGGAGGTGCTGGGCTGGGCTCCTCTCAAGAGAGCCGTGTCTACAAACCCCGATTCTTGAATCGGGGAGTCGGGCGAACTCACCGGGGGCTGGATCCTTTCGTGCAGAATCAAAGGCAGGTCAATCCGCCGTGGAGAGGCTTCCAGGCCGAGTTCTCGGTATCATATGCTGGGAGTGGAATGCGGCCTGAGAAGCTGGCCGCAGAGGAAGAGTTGCCTTGAGAAGAAATCTCTGTGTGATTGGATGCCTGTGGCTTTTGTCTGCAGTGACGCTGGGTGAACCCTCCTCCGAGCAGCTCTATTTTGCTCAGTTTGGAGGGGGCGGAGGGCTGCGCTCGGATCTGGTTCTGACGAATCCTTCGCCCCACAGCCGGGTCTCGGGCCGGGTGGAGTTCTTTGCCGAGGACGGCAGTCCTCTTGAAGTGAAGCTGGAATCGGTGGCGGAGCCGATCAGCCAAGTGGAGTACAACATTGGACCGCTGGGGGCCGTAACCCTTTCGGCTCTACCGGACGGGGAGTTGAGGGCTGGGGCTGCGGTGGCGAGCGCGGACGGTTCGCTGAGCGGAGTCATTCGTTTTCAGATTCCGGGGATTGGAGTCGCCGGGGTCGGAGTGAGTCATCCTTCTACTGCCTTCATCATGCCGGCCCGGCTGGTAGCCGGCGGGATCAGCACGGGAGTGGCCGTTCACAATGCAACGGCTGACCCGGTTGATCTTTCTCTGAATCTGCGTGATGGAAAGGGGAAGTTGCTGGCCAGCAGTGAGATTGAAGGCTTTCCTGGGCGAGGGCACCTGGCCCGCTACGTGGGGCAGCTGTTTCCCGAAGCTGAACTCCCGGTGCCGAACCGCAACTCGCCGAACCGTTGTCTCCGGAGCCGACTGGACTCCATGGCGTGTGCGGCGATCTGAGGAGCCTCACCGGATACGAGTTGTCCATCGATTCGGCCACACTGGTGCCACCCGTCGAAGGTGTACCGGAGCACTGCCTGGTCAAAGGCCGCATTCTCCCCCAGGTTCAGTTTCTGCTGGCCCTGCCCAGTGTCTGGAACCGGCGCCTGAAGATGACCGGGAACGGGGGATGGGCAGGTGTGATTCGGCCGACTGCATTGCGACGGTGGGTGAGGAACGGGGATGCGTTCGTAGCGACCGATACGGGTCACGACAACCGCCTGGAACCGGGAGGTAGCTTCGCCCTCGACCGGCAAAAGCTCACCGACTTTGCCTATCGGGCGGTGCACGTCACTGCGTTGGCTGCCAAACAGATCTTAGCGGCCTACTACCGTCCTTCTCTGGAGTATTCATACTTCTTCGGGTGCTCTCAGGGAGGTCGTCAGGGGTTGATGTCCGCCCAGAGGTTCCCCGAGGACTTTGATGGAATCGTGGTCGGGGCTCCGATTCTGGACTACGTCGGCCAGTCGCTCGCCATGGCCTGGAACGCTGGCGCACTGGAATCGGGTCCGCTGGATTCGGTGCGGCTGAAGATTCTGGCGGAACGGGTCTACCAGAAGTGTGACCGGATCGATGGGGTCGAGGACGGAGTGATTGACGACCCTCAAGGCTGCCACTTCGACCCCGAACAGGAGCTTCCGCTTTGCTCAGCAGAAGCGGGGACAGAGGATTGTTTCTCCGACTCTCAGCTCGCATCAGTCAAGAAGATTTATGGCGGACCGGTCAGCGCCGGAGAGCGGATTTTCCCCGGCCTGCCGCTGGGGATTGAGATGTTGGATCGGAGGAGAGGAGGGCAGGCCAGCTTCTGGGAACACCTTGCCACTCTGGCAGAGCGCTACGCGCAGCCGTTCTTCCGGTTTGCAGCATTTGGAACGCCGGATCCCGACTATGACTGGAGAACCCTCGACTTCGACTCCGACGTGGCCCGGCTCGACTGGCTTCGTCCCATCCTGGATGCCAAAAATCCTGATTTGAGACGCTTTCGCGACCGGGGCGGGAAGATTCTCATGTACCACGGGTGGGTCGACCAGAGTCTCAACCCACTTCAGAGTGTTGACTACTACCAGGAAGTCCAGGCCAGGATGGGGCCCTCAACAGGCGATTTTTTCCGGCTCTATATGGTTCCCGGGATGTTTCACTGCGGCGGCGGTGTGGGAGTGAATCAGCTCAATCGAAATGATCCGCTCATTGACTGGGTGGAAAACGGATCGCCGCCGCAACAGCTCATGGGGTCGAGGGTAGTGGACGGGGAGGTCCTCTACACCCGTCCAATCTGTCGCTATCCCCAGGTGGCCCGTTACCAGGGATCGGGCATTTCCGATGACGCGGCCAACTGGGCTTGCGTCAAACCCCCACCCCAGTAGTCCGACAGTCCACAGAGTCCGCAATCTGGATTTTCAGGCGTCAGATCTCTCGGCTTCTACCACGGAGGGCCCCGATCTGGAAACTGGGCTCCGCTTTGGATCGGACCAGGGAGGGTCCCTCCACGTGGCCGAGCCCTACTTCGGAACCTCAAACTGCTCCCGTAGTTGTCTCAGCTGCTCCTTCAGCCCCCGGACGGTGTCCTCATAAGCCGAGTCGTCATAGAAGTTCACATACTCGAGCGGGTCCTCTTCCAGATCGATCAACTCCCAGGCCTCGGGCCCCCCGTAGTCATCGCTGTAATGGATCAGCTTGTACCGAGCGGTGCGAACCCCGTAATGGGTGGCCACGTTGTGAGCGGCTGGAGGCTCGTGATACTGATAGTAAATCATCTCACGCCAGTCATCGGGAGTACTCCCCTGCAGCAGCGGGCGCAGGCTGCGGCCCTGCATGTGCTGCGGAATGTCGACTCCGGCATAGTCGAGGATGGTTGGAGCGTAGTCGAGGTTGAGCGAAAAGGCCTCCGTCTCCTGGCCTGGCTGGATGCCCCGTGGATAACGAACGGCCAGGGGAATCCTCAGGGTTTCTTCATACATGAGCCTCTTGTCGAACATGAAGTGATCGCCCACGAACTTCCCGTTGTCCGAGGTGTAGATGACCATGGTGTCGTGGCTCAGGCCTTCCCGTTCCAGGAAGTCGAGGAGCCTGCCCACGTTCTCATCCACGGAAACCATCACGCGCTTGTAGTCCTTAATGTAGGCCTGGTACATCCAGTCCCGGCTCGCCTCGCTTTCAAGTTCCTCAGGCACGACCTTTCCAAACTGAGGCCCCCACTGGCGGTAGCGACGGAGGAGTCCCGGGACCAACCGGTTGGTGGCCAGCTGGATGGGCTCGGCGCGTCGGCTGAAGTCGTCTTCGAAGGTCTCCGGTGCGGCGATGTCCTCGTCTTCAAAGAGTTGCTCGTGTTCTTCACTGGGAATCCATCGGGCGTGGGGTGCCTTGTGATGGTAGAGCAGAGCGAAGGGCCGTTCCGGGTCGCGATTGCGGATCCAGTCCATGGCCAGGTCAGTGATAATGTCCGTCACATAGCCTTGATGAGATTTGCGCTCGCCCATCTCGATGAGATCGGGGTTCCGATAGTCGCCCTGGCCGGGCAGGATGTTCCAGTAATCAAATCCGGTGGGTTCGCTCCGGAGATGCCATTTTCCAACCAGCGCCGTCTGGTAGCCTGCCTGTTGCAGCAGTTTGGGAAAGGTGCTCTGGATGCCGTCAAAGATCTCCTGGTTGGAGAGTTGTCCGTTCTTGTGGCTGTACAGGCCGGTGAGCAGGGTTGCCCGGCTGGGGGCGCATAGCGAATTGGTGCAGAAGGCGTTGCGAAAGAGCATGCCTTCCCGGGCGATCCGGTCCAGGTTGGGTGTGGACGCCCGCGTGCTCCCGTAGGCCGACATCATCTGGGTGGCGTGATCGTCGGTCATGATGTAGATGATGTTGGGTCGCGGCGGGGATCCGGAGCAGCCGAGGCCTGCCAGCAGGAAAACGACCGGCAAGGATTTCTTGAGCATCACGGTCGCCTCCTCAACCTCTAGTAGTGCACACGATAGTAAGCGTGTGCCCTGGCTGAATTGGTGAAAACGTGTCGCCGGAAACCAGCGTTTTCCGGCTCAATGGGGTTCATGGTAGTCGAACCTGGTCTCAGAACCAAGCGGGGACCACTGACAGTGCGACCCAAGCTTGGGTCAGAATCCAGAACCCAGAACCTATTCCAACTCCCGGATTGAAATATTCCGAAACTGCACCAGGGCCGGGGGGCTGACCCACTCTCCGTCTTTCTGAGCCCCGTGGTGCTGGAGTCCAATCGGTCCCCTGGCTGGCACGCCCGGGAGTTCGGCGTTCTCAAGGACAAGAGTACCATTGAGCCGGACTGTCAGACGGTCTCCGACCATGCTGATCTCAAACGTGTTCCACTCACCGATATTCTTGTCGGCCAACACCTTCGGGGTGACTCCAGCCCGGACTGAAGCCGGCATCTTGCGGTCCATACGGTAGCCGTAGACCTCCCCGGATCCCACGGGCCAGCACCAGACATTGACCTGGGCCTTGGTCGAGCCCCTCAGGTAGATCCCCGAATCGGAATCGGGTACTACGGTCTTGATCGGGCTGCCGTCTGCGTCGCGCTTGTGGCTGCCGTCGGGCAGGACAATGGGTACCCCGGGGTTCAAGTAAGGGGTTTCCTTAATGCGCCAGTCGACCCGCAGCGTGAAGTTCCCGTACTCTCTCGCCGTCCAGAGACTCTTATCTCCTTGCGCTTCGCTGAGAGCGTCGTAGTCGATCACGCCGTCCAGGATCTTCCAGTGGCCGCGATCTCCGGCCGGCACCTTCCAGCCAGTGAAATCCAGCCCATTAAAGAGCGAAACGAAACCTGCTGGTTGCCCGGCTCCGGCCCAGAGGGTCAGACTCACCAGGATCACAGGGATCAGGATGGGGACAAGACTATCTCTTCGATTCATGTCGTGGCCTCTCTCTGCGGACAATTCAAATCCTCAATTCCTGGACAGATTCTATCGAAAACTCGGTCCCTCGTCCTTGCCCCTGGGCAGACAGCCCGAACGGGTCCCTCCCAGGCGCCTTAGATGTTGGATTCCGAGTGCCAGCCGGGGCGGTCCCAACGGACGTGCACAGGCATCCTCAATAAGGTAGGCTTTACAGGCTGGATCAGGGAGTTTAGAAGATGATCGACCAAACGATTTTCCACTACCGGGTGCTGGAAAAGATCGGGCAAGGTCGGATGGAAGAAAAGTAGGGAACCGATTCTCTAAGCAAAGCCATGACAACCACAACCAATCGACAGTGGCGCCTGGCGACTCGCCCCCAGGGACTGATCAAAGAGTCCGATTTTGCGTTTCACGAAGAGCCTGTGCCGGTACTCGGAAACGGCCAGTTGCTGGTCCGGATTATCTACCTTTCCCTCGATCCCGCCAACCGGGGGTGGGCTACGGATCAGCCCAGCTACATTCCTCCGGTCCCCGTCGGCGAAGTGATGCGAGGCATCGCGGTCGGCGTCGTCGAAGAGTCCCGCCACTCCGGGTTCCGGGCTGGTGACCTGGTGCAGGGAATGCTGGGCTGGCAGAGCTACCTGCTCTCCGACGGGAGGGGGCTGCAGAAACTGCCGAGAGATACAGGTCTGCCGCTGACCGCTTCGCTGGGACTTCTCAGTCATATTGGCATGACGGCTTACTTTGGACTCCTGGAAGTAGGGCAACCGAAAGCCGGAGAGATGCTGGTTGTTTCCGGTGCGGCGGGCGCCGTCGGCTCGCTGGTGGGGCAGATCGGCAAACTGAAGGGATGCCGGGTGGTCGGTATCACCGGCAGCAGGAGAAGTGTCTCTGGATCACCCAAGATCTCGGTTTTGACGGTGCCATCAACTACAAGCAAGGGGGGGTGGCTGAGCAGCTCAAGGAACACTGCCCGGACGGGATTGACGTGTACTTCGAGAATGTCAGCGGCGAGATTCTGGACGCGGTGCTGGGCCGGATCAACAAGCATGCCAGGCTGGTCATCTGCGGTCTCATCTCTCAGTACAATGCCGAGGAGCCGGTCCCAGGACCCTTCAACTTTGCCAATATCCTGGTCAAGAGTGCCCGGGTCGAGGGGTTCATTGTGCTCGATTTTCTGCATCGAGCCGGCCAGGCCCTGCAAGACCTGGGCCGGTGGCTGGCCGAAGGCAAGCTGCAGTACCGGGTGGATGTTGTGGAGGGCCTGGAGAACGCTCCCAGCGCCCTCAATAGACTGTTTGACGGATCGAACCGGGGCAAGCTGATGGTGCGGGTCTCAGACGAGCCCGGCTAGTTATGCACTCGGGAAAGTGGCAGGGGGTTCGCGAAGGCGACATCTGGATGTTGGAGGTTCAGTGAGTTGTTCGAGTCCCCGGGATCTCTTGTCAGTGCTGGTGTTGTTGCTCGCAGCGATCGGGTGCGTCGGTCCGGGCGAAGGCCCCTTGCCTCTCACGGCCGAAGTGCCTCTCCACCTGGAAGAACATCTGGATACGGCCCGGATCGAGGGCTCCAGGGTTCCAGAAAAAGCCCCGGCGGCTGTGGAGTGGGACTTCAGTGAGCCCCGTCCTGAGTGGGAAATCATCACACCTCTGATCAAGTCCGGAGAGCCGATTCGAACCCGGCAAAGGCCGGACGCCCTGCGCCTCAGGGTGACAGAGAGAAACCAGCTCGGACCCGGAAAGGTGCAGTGTGCCGGAGGGATTTATGTTGACCTGCCTGCCTGGACATTGGAGGACTGGGCCTACGTTTCGGTTCGAGCTCGTACCACCGGCATGGAGTGGATGGACCTGAACTTCAATCTGCGAGAGGAGCCGGGCCAGGATCCGGACCAGCAGTTGCCGTTTCTCTACACGGGTCAGTATGTCAACCTGATCCAGGACGGGGCGGTGCAGACCTACCTGATACGAGCCGACTGGCCGGGCGAGTGGCAGAAGGCCTGGGAGGGCCCCTGGCGCCAGCTTGGGATTCGCGTGGGAAGCAGCCAACCTTCCACTATCGAGATTCTCTCGGTCAGCGTGATTCCCAAAGAAGCAGAATTCGCTTCTCTGCGGACGGGTGTGAAATCGGAACTCCGCGGGGATTCCCTGCGGCGGGCTCTCTTCACCCACACTCCGGCTCGTCTCGAGTATGCCGTGAAAGTACCGGAAGGAGGACGGATCGACCTGGGGCTGGGTGTGCTACGGAAGGAGGTACCTGTCACTTTCAAGGTGGTGGCTCGGACCGAAGGAAAAACCGATGTGCTTCTGGAAGAGAGTTATTCGGATCGAGACCGCTGGGCTCAGAGAAGCATCGATCTGTCCGGACTGGCCGGACGGACCATCACTCTCTCGTTCGAGACCGATGCGGAAGAGGAAGGACGGATCGCCCTGTGGGCGGCCCCCACTCTGAGTGGCAAACGGGTCACGGATCGGCCCAACATCGTCTTTTACATCATCGACGCCGGGGCGGCCGACTATATGAGCGTATTCGGGTACAATCGCCGCACCACTCCTCAACTGGAGAGGCTGGCCCGACAAGGGGCGGTGTTCGAACGCGCATACAGTAACTCCACCTGGTCAAAGACCTCTACGCCTTCTTTCATGACTTCGCTCCAGGACAGTGTGCTCGGAGGCTATCTGAACGACTCGGATCCGCTGCCGGATCAGGCGGTGACCATGGCTCAGTATCTCCACCGGAACGGTTACCAGACCGGGGTCTTCGTCTCCAATGCCTACGCCGGTACCATGACCAGTCTGGATCGGGGGGTGGACCGGATGCGGGAGGCCGGGGTCGAGCCCAATACGATTTCATCCGCCCGGCTGCATGAGGACTTCTGGGAATGGAGGACTGACTATCCCGGCGAGCCCTACTGGGTCCACTTCCAGACCACCGATGTCCACTGGCCCTGGAAGCCTCCGGCTCCTTTCGCCGGGCTCTTCGTCTCCTCCCAGCAGCGAAAACAGTACCAGTTATGGGAGCGGGAACTGGCCGGGGCTGCGGGGATGGCTCGTCCAGGCTGGCTCACTCCCCACTCGTATCCACTCTCTGCCTTCGAGAAAATGGGTATCGACCGCTTTGCTTTCTTCAACACCGCCCGGGGTCTTTACGACGAAGCCATGGCCCACAACGACTACCAGATTGGCCGGCTGGTCGAGCGACTCAAGGAGCGCGGGGAGTGGGAGAACACACTCTTTATCGTGGCGGCCGATCATGGAAACTCACACGCCCTGGGCCTGTTTGACCCCTTGCCACAGAATGGGGTCCGATTTTCCGCTCCGCTGTCACACGCATTCCTTTGATCATGGTGTGGCCGGGGCACATCCTGCCCGAACAGCGCTTTCAGGCTCCGGTCTCCATGATTGACATGCTCCCCACTATCCTGGAACTGGGCGGCCTTCCTCCGCCCCACCCGACCCAGGGCGAGTCGCTGGCTCCCCTGCTGCAGGGGAGAGAGGGCTGGAAACCCGGGCCCGTGGTTCTGGAGCAGTTCTACGTGCATCCTCCCACCCGGAAGATGTTTGGGAGAATCGATGTGGTCGATGGCCGCTGGGGAGCCTCGCTGGAACCCTTCTTGAATCCACAAGAGGAGGAGAGGTCGGAAGGGGCTCGCCGGCCGGCTCCGCTCATTCTCTATGATCTCTGGAACGATCCCCAGTGTCTGAACAGCCTGCACGAGGAATATCCGGATCTGGTCAAGAAATACACCGACTTCCTTCGCTCTGAGCACCAGTTGAGCCGGGTCCTGGGCGAGCGTTTCACCCGAGCCACGGGACAGGCCCTGTCCCCCGCACAACTTCGAACCCTGCGCGCGCTGGGGTATATACAATAGGGTTCTAGGTTCTGGGTTCTGGCTGCTGCACTAGCCCGGATTATGCATGAGATCTGAATCCGAGTGAGATTTGGGCCCATAAAAAGAGCCGTAGCTCTCTGATATAAAAGGGTTTACACAAACAAGGCCCTAACCAGGAGCTACGGCAATGTTAAGAGCAGTCTGCCAGAATACCCTGCCATTTCACAGCCACAGAAAGATCACGGCGCGTTTTGATGGGGGGAGCCTCACTTCCGACGCAGGATGGTTGTTGTTTGGATCGGTGGATCGGCAACATCGGCTCTGCGAGGGCTTCAGTTCGTGTATTTCGGAGAGTCGAGACCAACGCTACATTCGTCATGATCTGTTGAAGTTGATCCGACAACGAGTCTTGCAGATCGTGGCCGGCTACGAAGACTGTAATGACGCCGATACGCTGCGCTCGGATCCGATGCTCAAAACCGTCTGTGATCAGTTGCCGGAGAGCGATCCGGATTTGGCCACGCAGCCGACTTTCTCCCGCTTGGAGAACTCCGTCACCAGGAAGGATCTGATGCGTTTGAGCCAGTGGCTGCTAGGCCGTTATGTGCGCTCCCTGAAGAAAAGACGTCCCGGTAAGATCATCCTGGATCTGGACAGTACCGACGACCACACCCACGGCCAGCAGGAGTTCTCCTTCTACCACGGGTATTACCGAAGCCACATTCTGCATCCTTTGCTGATCTTCGATGCCGACACGGGAGACCTGGTGTGTGCCGTGTTGAGACCTGGCAACAAGGGAGCTGCCTCTCACATCGTGCCCATTCTGAAGCGAGTCGTGGAGGCTATCCGACAAGGAGTGGGGACGGATGTCGAGATTGAGATTCGGGCCGACAGCGGCTTTGCCACGCCGCGGCTCTACGAGTTCTGTGAGGCTGAAGAGAATCAACTCCAGTATGTCATTGGGTTAAGTCGAAACCCTCGCCTGCAGCGAGTGGTCGAGCCCCTGCTGGATTCGACTCGGGAAAGGTTCCTTGAGCTGGAGGAAAAACAGCGTCAGTTTGACGAGTTTCTTTATCGAGCCAACAGCTGGGATCGATCTCGTCGCGTCATCGTCAAAGTGGAGGTCGATCAGCGCGGGATCAATCGTCGCTTTGTGGTCACCAACCGGGACGATCTCTGCTCCCAATCACTTTATGACCACTACACAAACCGAGGACAGACCGAAAACTTCATCAAGGCCTTCAAGAATCATCTGAGCATGGACCGACTCAGCTGTCATCGATTCCTGGCCAATCAGTTTCGACTCCTTCTGCATGCCCTGGCTTACCAGATGTTCGTGCGCCTGCGCGACTATCTGCACGGGACCCCCTGGCACAAGCTCGAAATCGAAACCTTACGTCGTCGTGTCCTCAAGATCGGGGCCCGGATCCGACAAACCACTCGACGCATCTGGGTCCATCTTTCCTCAGCCTTTCCCGAACAACCCCTCTTCCACCTCGTCTTGAGTCGTCTCAACTCCAGCTAGCCTCTCCCAGCTCCCCGAAAAACCGCTTCCGATACTCACCCAGGCCCAGATCTGTCTGAAATTCACTCCCCAACCACTTCAAACGCCTCGCCAACCGATATTCTTCGCAAATCCGCCTGTCACACCTGTCCGCTTTCGAGTTGAGCCACTTCTCGAGTCGTTTTTCAACTCCGGACTACGGTTCTTGCATAATCCGGGCTAGAAGACCCAGAACCTAGAACCCAGAACCCTCTCCAGCCAGGTCCAGGGCCATGATCGACTTCCGGTCGCGTAGATAGAGGTGAGTTCCGACCAGAGTGGGAGCGGTCCAGGCTCGCGACTCGAGCAGGTCTATCTTCGAAAGGACGTTCAGGCCTTGCTTCCCGGGTCGGGCCAGAGCCAGGTGGCCATCCTCGTCCACCATCACGAACTTACCGTCGGCAAATAGGATCTGAGCCTTGGCCAGACCTCTCTGGCGCCACAGAACCTGGCCTGTCTTCACATCCACGCCCATGAAGAAAGCCGGTCCAAAATCTCCACTGGACCCGTAAATCACATCCCCCAGGCGGATCGTACTTCCGAAGTGAATCCGCATTCGCTTGTTGAACCATAGCTCTCGAACCGAAGTCTCTCCGTCGGCCTGCTTCAGTTGGAGTACACGGCTGCCGCTGTCATAGGCCGATGACACGTAAAGCAGATGGTCTTCGCCCCAGACCGGCGTGCTGATGTTGCAATCGTAGTTCGTTTTGTGAGGGTGGCTCCAGTAGAGATCGCCGTTGTCAGGATTCACACCGATGATCTCTGCGGCCATGAAGAGAATCAACTGCTCCTGCCCGTCCACGTCAATGAGGAGAGGAGAGGAGGGGGACAGTTGAAAATCGTGCCGTTGCCAGGCTACCGAGCCATCCGTCTGCCGCAACGCAACCACTGCCTTCCCGTTGCCGCCCAGGGGAAGAATCAGGGTGTCCCTGTAGGCGATCGGACTCGATGCATAGCCCCGGTTTGACGCCAGTCCAATCCGGTCCAGGGAGAACTCGTTGTACAAATCACGAGACCAGAGCAATTGCCCCGTCTTCTTATCCAGAGCGTGAATTTTGGCAATTGCTCCTACCGCGAAGAGCTTCTCTCCCACAATGAGAGGGGTCGAGTGGGGTCCGGGGCCAAACTGGCTGTCCATCTTTTCCGGAAGAGGCTCCTCATACCGATACTCCCACCGGGTCTGTCCCGTGTCGGCGTCCAGCGCAATGACGACTTCCTGGCCTTCTCTCTCTCCGGTGGAGTGTCGATACATCGTGTAAAGAGTGCCCTCCTCGGCCAGGATCGTGGAGTACCCGTCTCCGAGAGGCCTGCTCCACAGTCGAGGAGGACCCTCTTCAGGCCACGACTCGGCAAGTCCCCTGGATTCGATCTTGAAATTCCGATCGGGGCCGCCCCACTGTGTCCAGTCCCTGGAAGGGTCAACCTCGGAGTCCTGTAAAGTAAAGGCGAGGGTGCTGCCGGCCAAAACGAACGCCAAAAATAAGTCTCTCAAGCGCATGGCTCTTCATGATGGCCTGTCGGGCTGTCGATGTCGAGGGGGTCTGGCCGCGCCCTTAGGAAGTTGATTGCGAGGAGCACTTGTCCAGTCACGTTATCATTCTCGGATGTGGTCGAAGCGGCACCTCAATCTTTGGTGAGCTCTTCGAGCACATCCCCGGGTACACGTACTACAGCGAGCCGCCCTTCGACCTAGTCGTTGATCTGTTCTTCAAGGGGCCGGTCGCCATCAAGGTGCCGAAGGAGAGTCGCGGCTATCCGGCTTCGCCGGGGCTGTCTTTTCCCCTGGATGCGATGCTCGCGGTCCTGCCACAGCCCAGGAAGATCTATTGGCAGGTTCGCCATCCCCTCGATGCCATTGCATCTTTGCGGCCTGGAATCGCTGCCAACTGGGGTCATCATCCCCGGCCCCCCGATTGGCGGAACTGGTTGAAGCGCCCCTTGGTCGAAAGGTGCGCCTATCACTGGACGTACATCAACACGGTTGGATACGAGCTGGCGAAACCCCATGTCGAAGTCTGCCGGTTTGAAGGCATGCTCGGCAACCCGGACGGCTTCGCCCGCCGAATTTGCTCTCAAGTCGGAGTCAACCCCGACGAATGCGAACCAGAGCTGTCTGCCTGGTCTGAGCGGGTGCAGGACACGGACCATGCGAAGTTCATCGAAGCCAAAACCTCGAGGGGTTACTCACGCCCCGACCACAAGAACAAAATCGGCCGTTGGAGAGAGAATCTCGGCCATGAAGATCTGCGACAGGTCATGCCTATCGTTGGGGATGCCGCAGCAACGTTCGGCTACCAGCTGCCATCCGGATAGTCCACCGGCGGAACCGATGGAGAAGGCCAGCAATAGCTAAATTCTGGCGCTGAGAGCCGTCTCACTGCTACTTCTCGACCCGATGCAGGCCCGGGTCTCAATCCATCTTCCTGGCGGCCTGCTCCAACCTCTCGACCCGTGCCCTCAGCTCGACGTTGCGTTCTTCCAGCCTCTGGACGGCAATCATCAGTATCCCGGCCAGGTCACCGCTGTTGATCGTGATCGCAGTGCCGATAGTCCCCACGCCATCCTTGCCGAAAGCGGCGAAGAAATCCTGCGCCATCGGGCCGTAGTGGCGGAACTTCTCCGGGTCCTGCCCAACCAGGTTCCAGCTCGGAACCTCCAGGGAGCGGAGTTTACTTAACACCTCTTCCCCGTCCACCGGCTGGAAGTTCTCCTTCTTGGTTTTGTCCGAGATTACGGTCAGATTCACCTGGGCTTCGATGACGCTGACATTGGCATCACCCAAACGAATCTTATTGCTGGCATCGACCTTGGCGTTGGCCCCGATCGCGGTGGCGTTTGACAAATTGTCCGCAGAGACATCGGCGAAGCTTCCTATCCCTGTGTTACTGGAACCGGTGGTGTTGGAGGAGAGAGCACCGACCCCACTGGCCGTGTTGCCGGCGCCGGTGGTGGTGCTGCTGAGCGCATTGGCTCCACTGGCCGTGTTAAAGCTGCCTTCGGTGTTGTCATGGAGCGCATCGTGCCCATCCGCCGTGTTTCTGTTGCCGCTGGTGTTGCGGAGCGCATCGAGCCGTGTTCCCGAGCCCCCACATTCGCCGTGTTGGAGCTGCCGGTGGTGTTGGAGAGAGCGCACTGGTCCCACTGGCCGTGTTCCGTTCACCGGTGGTATTGGAGACGAGCGCACTGTTCCCACTCGCCGTGTTCCCGCTGCCGGTGGTGTTTCTCGTTAGCGCACTCGCTCCCACTGGCCGTGTTCGCAAAGCTGCCTTCGGTGTTGGAGACGAGTGCCCACCTGGTCCCACTGGCCGTGTTAGCGATGCCGGTGGTGTTGGAGACTGAGCGCACTCGAACCCACTAGCCGTGTTAAAGCTGCCGGTGGTGTTGGAGCCGAGCGCACTGACCCCAAGGGCGGTGTTGAATGTAGGATCGCCCTCGGTGATGATATGGCTCTGGGTGAGAACGGAAACGGTGGCTACATCCCCGGTGCCGGCTTCCTGTATCAAGGAGACCGCAGCCACTGCGGGTGAGTTGACCGTGATCTCAACCACACCTTCGTAGTTGGTGAGTGCCGGTCCCAGAAATTTCTCTTCATTCAGGAATCCCGCTTCGGAGTGCAGTGGTAGCAGTGTGAGTGTTTTCTCGGGGACAGGTTCCTGACCGGCGTTGTCCTTGGCCCGAATAGTGATTTCCGATTCCTCCGTAGCGCTGGGGTTGCTGACCGCCAGACCGGACGTGAACTGCGGGTTGACGAATCCCAGGAAGCGAATCTCATCGCTCGCCGCACTGGGCAGTACCCCGACCCGAGGTTTGAGCTGGCCCCCAATGGACAACTGAAAAAACTCCGTGGCGATAAACGCGCCGTCCGACTTCAGCTCAGCCCATCCTGAGGTCAAAGCCGCTTTCGGGTCTCCGAAAGAGAGGGTCTCGGTTGCTCCCGGTCCTAACACCACTTGGCCATCGGCCAGCGGCGTGCCATCGGGAAGGTACAGTTGTGCATCCACGGTAATCGTCTCCGTCGTGCTGGGATTGTTGATGGTAAAGGACGTAGTGGAACCCCCGTTGACGCCCACCTGTGCAAAGTACTGGACATTGCTTCCGAACTGGCTCATCAGAGGAGAAAGACTCGCCTGCCAAAACAAGACAATAGCCAGGATGTACCCAGCTCGAAACAGGCTCTTGGCAAATGCTCTTGGGAAACGTTCAGCAGTGGACATTTGAGTCTCTCCAATCTTGTTAGAGCTGGCAAATTTACAGATGATCCGATTCGCAGCAACCGATTTTCCTGAATACGGGGCCCAGGCAGTCGAAGAAATTGAGAATCACTTCACGTTCAGCAGAGACTATGGGAGACAGCAAAAGTAGTCAACGCGGGTGTTTCCTGAGTTCAATTTCTTGGGGTCCAGACACTTTGAAACCGCACCCTATACGCACCCCGAGGAGGCAACTTTTTCGAATGAAACGGCGCTGGCCTTTTGTGGATGTCTATATGCGAATCCGCAGTGGATGTGGGTGGAACAGGAAACGGGCAGCATTTTCCCGGGGGTAGATTTTCAGAACTGTTTTTTTGGGGCCAACGGACTCCCAAAACCTCTGAAGGCTTTACACAGACTTTCTTGCAGAACCAGTGCGTAGGGCCGAAACCGCGGGGCGAGCGGGGGGCGGGCGGAGTTTGGGGTTGGAGAATCGGATTGGGGTAGAATGGTTCATCTTTAAAACATTGGAGGATGGGAATTATGACACCAGCAATACGCCCTGCCCTGATTGTGCTCTCGATAACTCTGACTGGAGGAATGCTAATCGGCCAACAGCACTCCGCAGAGACGGGCTCGTTACAATCACCCTCGACCGGGCCATTCAGACAGGTGTTTATTAACTTCACCGAGGTTTTACAGAACACAGATGAAGGCGAGGTCGAGTTTGCGAGGATCCAGGATTTCGTCGTGGAGAAGAATCTCGAGAACGAAAACAAAACCCTAGAAATACAAAAGCAAAGTGAACAGTTGGAACAACGGCGCCGAGCCTTGAATCTCCAGACAGCGGCAGATATGGATAGGGAGCTTCAGCTCGCGACTCGTGCTTTGGAACGGTTCCGACAAGACACTGCTGATGAGATCGAGCACAGGCAGAACGCGGTATTCGCCCAATTGGGGCAGAAGATGCAACTTGTTTTAAAAGAAGTATCCAAGGAGAACGACTATGCTTCGATCGTCTACATTGAGAGTTTTCAAGGGTACTTTGATCCGGCTTACGATGTAACGCAGGAAATTATCAGTCGCTACAACCTGAAGTTTCCTGTTGCCGCGAGGGGTGTACCGTTCTTTCTGTAATTTGAGGAAGGTGAGCTAAAAGGATCAGAGGTCTGGGGCAGGATTTCTCCAAAAACTCAAGACAAGAGCAAGGAGGATCCGAATGACCCCAGACCCAGAACAGAGGCTACCACGAGAATTGTTGAAAGAACTGATCGAAGAAGGCAGCGACGCGTTTCGAGGAGTGTTGGAGAAACTGCTCAACACCGCCATGCAGATGGAACGAGAAGAGTTTCTGGGAGCTCGACGCTGGGAGCGGAGCGAGCAGCGTCGAGACCACGCCAACGGGTACAAGGCCAAGACGCTGTCAACTCGAGTGGGACAGCTTCAAATCCGGATTCCACAAGTACGTCACCTGGACTTCTATCCCCGATCCCTGGAGCGAGGGTGCCGCTCGGAGAAAGCCCTGAAGCTGGCCATCGCCGAGATGTACGTGATGGGCGTGTCGACGCGCAAGGTCACTGAGATTACCGAGCAGCTGTGCGGCACCGAGATCTCCGCCAGCCAGGTCTCAAGAATCTCCAAGCTGCTGGACGACGAACTCGAGCAGTTTCGCAACCGCCCTTTGGGCAGCTATCCAGTTGTGTACCTGGATGCCCACTACGAGAAGGTCCGTCGCCAGGGCAGCATTCAGGATGTGGCCGTCTTGAAAGCGACCGGAGTCAACTGCTGGGGCAAGCGGGAGGTGATTGGGGTCAGCTGCCGACTCAGCGAGGCGGAGGTCCACTGGCGAGAGTTTCTGCAGCAGCTTCAAAAGCGTGGTCTGGAGGGTGTGCAGCTGATTGTCAGCGATGACCACTCAGGACTACGAGCTGCCAGAAGAGCTGTCTTTCCTTCAGTGCCCTGGCAACGCTGTCAGTTTCACCTGAGCCAGAATGCTCAGCGATACGCCCGCCGATCCGACCAACGTGCCGCCATCGCCACTGACATTCGAGACATCTTCAATGCCCCGTCTGGAGGCGAAGCTGAGGCGATGCTTCGGGCCAGAGTCGAGCAATACTACGACCGCAACCCGGAGCTGGCCGATTGGATGGAGACCAATCTGCCGGAAGGCTTTACGGTCTTTCGTTTTGCACGTTCTACCTGGCGGCGCATTCGCACCAACAACGGGCTGGAGAACCTAAACCGTCAGATTCGCCGGCGTACCCGGGTCGTCGGTATCTTTCCAAACACCGAGTCCGCACTACGACTCATCACCGCTGTCGTCGAGGAGATTCACGAAGACTGGCTGATCGGGAAACAGTA
>CBDCBX010000007.1:0-14437 GCA_965214465.1 Acidobacteriota bacterium
CTAGTGAGCGATTTGCACTTGCCTTGACAAGATTGAAGATCCTGGCCTAACGTCGGTCCTCCAGTACCAATATGTTTTTTCCTTTCTTGCACACTGCCGACCTCGAAGGCAGCGATGACTTTCGCTGGCGAACTGCGGGTATTCTGCTCGGCGGCTTCCTCCTGATTTCGTACTGGCAGCAGTGGATTGTGACCCCGTTTCAGTGGGATCTGGCCATCCTGCTGACCTTCCTCTTTGGCTATCAGACCTTCAAGCGGGCCTTCCGCGATGCATTGGCACGACGGATCAGTGCCGACCAGGCTGTTGCCGTTGCCGCCCTGGCGGCCCTTTATGTCGGAGAGTATCTGGCGGCCGCCGAAGTCGTCTACATCATGCTGGTGGGTGAGACGCTGGAAGCATACGCCGCTCGGCGCTTTCAGGGAGATCTAGACCGGCTCCTCACCTGCCTTCCGGAAACGGCCCACGTGGTTCGGGAGGGCCGCGAGGAAGACATTGAGCTGACGGCGGTCCGGAAAGATGACGAAGTTGTCGTGTACCCCGGACAGAGGATTCCGGTCGATGGCTCCATCCTGGAGGGTCACTCGCTCATTGACGAAAGCACGATCACAGGCGAATCCGTGCCTCGAGAAAAAGAGGCTGGTGCTTCGGTCTTCGCCGGCACCCTCAACCAGACCAGCCGCCTGCTGGTGCGAGCCGGCGAGGTAGGAGAGCACACCGTACTGAAACGAATTGTCGAGCTGGTCCATCACGCCAAGGAGAACAAGGCTCCAATCCAGCGAACGGCTGATCGTTATGCTCGCTGGTTTCTGCCTCTGGTGTTGGCCGCCGCCGGGATCTGTTATCTGGTAACCGGCGAGTGGATGCGTTCAGTGGCCATTCTGATTGTGGCCTGCCCATGCGCCATGGTGCTGGCAACTCCAGCGGCCGTCCTGGCCTCAGTAAGTGCTCTGGCCCGAAAAGGGATCATCGTCAAGGGCGGAGTCTACCTGGAAAGGCTCTCCGAGGTCGACTGTGTTGCCTTCGACAAGACGGGAACCCTGACCCAGGGCCAGCCAGAACTGATTGACGTGATCCCGTTCAACGGGTCCTCCCCTGCTCAAATCCTCACCTGGGCCGCCTCACTGGAGCGCCACTCCGACCACATTCTGGCCCGTGCAATCCGACGTAGCGCTGAAGAAAAGGGGCTGGTTCTCGAGTCGGCCGAGGAGGTAACCAGTCACACCGGCCTGGGTGTTGAGGGCACAATTTCTCTGGTCGCATCGTCGGGAGCAACCACCCGCGACCGAATCCGGGTGGGCAGCGCCCGCTATCTCGAGAGCCGGGGTCTGAACCTCCACCCCAAGGGAGAGAGCATTGTCCAGGAAATCACTTCGCAGGGCGGAATCGCGGTACTGGTCGCTCGAGAAGAAGAGATCTGCGGAGCCCTGGCCTTACGCGACCTGCCCAGACCTAGTGCCCAGGAGGCTCTCCACCAACTCCGTCATCTGAACATCCGGAAAACCTTAATTCTCACGGGTGATCACCTGAACTCAGCACAGGAAGTGGCACGGGCAGTGGGGATTGCCGAAGTTCACGCCAGTCTGCTCCCGGAGGAAAAGCTGGACCACCTCCAGGAGCTCTCCCGGCAGGGGTATAAGGTCGCCATGGTGGGCGACGGCATCAATGACTCACCGGCTCTGGCCATGGCTCACGTGGGGATCGCCATGGGCGATACGGGCACCGACATCGCCGCGGACGCCGCCGGTGTGGTTCTCATGGACCAGGGCAGTCTGGACCGCCTGGGCTACCTGATTGAGAAGAGCCGGCGCACGGTCAAGAAGATAAGAGAGAACATCCTCTGGTTTGGCCTAGCCTTCAACTCCGCGGCCGTGCTGGCCGCCTCCACCGGCTATTTAAGTGCAGTGGCGGCTGCCGTAGTGCATCAGGGATCATCGTTTCTGGTGCTCTTGAGTTCCCTGAGCCTGCTGGAGAGGGGGGCACTGGAATGGCTTCCCCATCCGGTCCTCCACGCGATTGAAGCCCTGGAGAGGGGCTTCCAGGCTATCCGCTCTCCGCGAGAGGGACTCTCGGCCATTCTCGAGTGGCTTCAGGCGAACCAGAGAGTGGCCATCAGAACCGTAGCCGTGGTCGTGCCCCTGCTTTACGTCCTCTCCGGGATTCAGATGTTGGCCCCGGGTGAGATTGGGATTGTGGAGCGTTTCGGACGAGACCTGGAGAGGGAACTCGAACCCGGTCTGCATTACCTGTATCCCTGGCCCGTGGACCGGCTGTACCGGCTCCGGCCGGAAGAGGTTCGGACCATCGAACTGGGATTTCGCGTCACGGAGGCAGAAGAGAATGAAATCGGTCCTCCCGCCTATGAGTGGAACATCCAGCATCGGGACGGCCGTTACAAGCGCGAACTGGATGAAGCGCTCATGCTTACCGGAGATGAGTATCTAGTCGAGATCAACGCTGTCGTTCACTACTCGATCCAGGAACCCTCACTGTTTCTTTTCAGAACGGACGATGTCGAGTCCGTCCTACGGGCCGTCTCAGAAGGAGTTCTGCGTCGCCAGGTGGCGGCTATCGCTCTGGACAGGGCTCTTGCGCTGGACCGAAACCTGCTGGAGGAGACAACCGAAGTAGAACTGCGCCGAGCCCTGGCTGAACTGGATCTTGGAGTTCAGATTCACTCCGTGCTGCTCCAGGACGTCCATCCGGCACTGGAGGTGGTGGGTGCCTTCCGGGAGGTGGCCAGTGCTCAGGAAGAGAAGAGTCGACTGATTAATGAAGCCCAGGGCTACGCCAACGAGCGCCTCCCATTGGCCCGGGGAGAGTCCCAGGAAAGACTTCTGCAGGCACGCGCCGCGCAGTTCTCGTCCATCGCCGGTGCCGAGGGAGAAACACAGCGGTTCTCGATGAGACAGGAGCAGTACCGAAAGGCGCGCCGAACCACCGGGGTTCGGCTCTACCTGGAGACTGTGGAGAAAAGTCTGGCGGGAAGAAAAAAATACATTCTGGATCACAATTCTGGTCGACGAAAAATCATGTTGATCGAAAACCAGGTCTTCAACATTGGAGATCTGGAGTCAGCACTTCGCTCGCCTCGACAGGGTCGAGGGACTCCAGAGCCATAACTGGACCCGATTGGAGAGGACAACCTCCATGCATTTGAAGAAGGAACAGAAAGCAGACGCAAGGCTGGCAAGATTCAGGTGGAGAAGCCTGCTCTTGAGCGCGGCGATCCTCGTGGTCGTGTACCGCTCGGTCTTCGCCGTGTCGGAGACCGAGTTCGTGCTGGTCACGCAATTCGGGAGACCAGTGCGAGAGCACCGGGAGGCGGGCCTGAAGGTGAAATGGCCCATCCAGGGAATCACGCGTCTGGACAAACGGGCGCATCTGTACCATCCACGACCCTCCGAATATCTAACCCAGGACAAGAAGAACCTGCTGGTCCAGAACTACGTTCTATGGAGGATCGCAAATCCCCTCCTCTTCATACGCACCGTCCGCGACCGCCCGGGAGCCGAGATGCGGTTGCACGACATCGTCTGGTCCCAGGTTTCCGCTGCGCTGGGGCAGACTGAACTGTCTCGGCTGGTTTCCACCGATGGAGCGCAACTGCGCACTTCGCAGCTAACCTCCGAAGTCACTGCCGAGTGCCGACAGATTGCTCAGGAGCGGTATGGAATTGACATCGAAGTGGTTGAAATCAGCCGGCTCAACCTGCCAGCTCAGAACCGCGACAGCGTCTTTGCCCGCATGCGAGCCGAGCGGGATCGAATCGCCAAGCGCTATCGAGCCGAGGGAGAAGAAGAGGCTCGGAAAATCCGTGCCGAGGCGGATCGGCAGGCCGAGGAACTTCTCGCCGAGGCCAAGAAACAGGCAGAAATCATCCGCGGGGAAGGCGATGCCCAGGCAGCCGCGATCTACGGCAAGGCTTTTTCTCGAGACCCCGAGTTCTACCAGATGTTGCGGACTCTGCAGGCCTACGAAAAGATCCTGGATGAGAAAACCATCGCGGTCCTGTCCACCGATTCAGAATTGCTGAAACTCCTTACCGAGGGTCGCAATGGGAGGCTTTTCAATTGACTCAGGGAGGCCCGTCCGCCGAGATCAACTTGTGGAGGTCATTGTGGGGAAGAATTCGGTCCCACCGACGATCGGGTTTCGCAGCTCTGCTCGGACTGTATTTCCTGTCTGGGCTCTACTACATCCCGGCTGATGAACAGGGTGTGCGCCTCAGATTCGGACGGCTGTCTCAGGCCCATATCGAACCCGGCCTTCACTACAGCTGGCCGTTCCCCGTCGACCGGATTGTGCGTCTCAGGATCAACCAGGTGCAGCGGCTTTCAGTCGGAGAGATCGACGTCAGCCGGGTGCTGGGGACGACCGACGGGAGTGCCGACAACTACCTCCTGAGCGGCGACCGCAACCTGGTACAACTGAATGCCTCGATGCAATTCTACATCGACGATCCGGAAGCTTATCTGTTCCGGACGGAGGATCTACCCGGAGTCCTCACAGGTACCTTTGCTGCAGCTCTCTCTGCGGCGGTGGCCGAAACGGACGTGGACTCGATTCTCACGGTTGAACGACTGGCGCTCCAGAATCGAGTCAAGGCCTCGTTGCAGGACGAGGTCAGTCGACTGGGACTGGGAGTCAACGTGACCACGATCTCCCTGGAAAGTGTTTCACCACCTTCCGAGGTAAGGGGCGCCTTTCTGGATGTTGCCAACGCCCGGGAAGATAGAAACCGCATTGTGCAGGAGGCGAACGGATACGCCAGCGAAGTCGTCCCCAGAGCCCGCGGTGAGGCGCAGGAGCTGATGGAGGAGTCGAGTATCTATCGCACAGCCCGGATCAGTGAAGCGGTAGGGGCCTCGGACCGGTTCACCCGACTGTGGGAGCAGTACCGCCACCATCGTCAGACTACTCGCACCCGTCTCTTTCTGGAGACGGTTGAAGTCGCACTCGCCCGGGTCCAGAAAGTGATCGTGGACGAGGGGGAGGGGCAGACACTGGACGTGGAGATTCTTTCTGTTCCCAGATCCAATTAGTACTTGCTTGCCGTGAAGTTCCAAAAGCTACTGCCTCCCCTCCTCATTGCCGGCGGCTTCCTCTACTTTTCCCTGCGCGAGCCGCCTGCACCGGCTCCGTTCGAGGATGATCCGCAGGGGACACTGATCGAGCTGGTCCGGTCGGTGAAAAGTGGAGATGTCGACCAGATCGTCGCCAGTTTTTCGGGTGATCTTCGGATCGAAATGAAGACTCTGGCTGATCGGGAAGGGCCAGCCCTTCAGGAATGGCTTCAGGCCAGGCAGAATCTGGTCAAAGGCTTCGCCATAGTGGGCCGGGAGAGCACGGGACCGGATCGGGTCAAGCTGTTCACAGAGACCGTCTACGAAGACAAGAAAACCAAACAGGTCTTCGAACTGGCCAGAGAAAACGGAGCCTGGAAGATCGTGGCCACAGACTCAGAGCTGGTGACACCCTGGAGCGGCCGCCGCTCGGTGTTTGAAGAGCCGGCTCAGTAGTGAGTTTCCTACCCCTGGCGGGAGGGTCGTCCTACTCGGTCCCTGCCGCCTGGGGAGCGGCAGTCACTCGGAATCTTTCGCGAGCGGTCGTGCTCAAATCCCCGATCAGATCCTCAACGTCGATCTGGACCGTGTAGCTTCCCGGGAGAAGCACCTGGGCGGGAAAGACCTTGGTCAGAACGATTCGCTGATCGGAATAGTACTGCATTCCCTCTCCCTGGCTGTCGGTACTCTCGAAAACGATCTTCCCCCCTCGGGAAAGCCGGTATTTCACCTTGAGGGAGGGCGCCATCGTGGTCTGGTCCGTGCGGGCGTTGTACACCTGCAGATAGGCAGCCAGGCCATCGCCGGCCATAAACTTCAGGCTGGGAGTGGGCCGGATCCACATATCGCCCAGAACGAACATCTGGTCTGGATCGGCGGCTTCCTCGAGCTGCGCCATGAAATTGGAGACGATCAGGGAACTGGTACCCAGCTCGTCGGGATTGACCTTGGGGAGCACGATTGCTTTCGGCACCACGCCCGTGCTCAGGCTGTTGAGATCCTTGAGGATGAGAGTCACCTTGTAGCGCATCCCTTTGTCCACCACCAGGATCTTCTGATAGAGCGAGCGGGCCTTCAACCCCTCGCTCAGCTGCTCGGGCGAGTACGCCATGGCGATATCGTCCTCAAACTCCTCGATGATCTTGTTGGTGAGGCTCTCCACAATGCCGTAGACGGCTACCTTGGCCACGTGGTACCCATCCTCCATTTTAAAGGTCAGGTCCTGGTTGGCCACTTCAATCGTAACCGGCACCAGGAACTGATTCTCATTCAACTGGATGTAATCCGGCCTCACCAGGAACGGCAGTTCGTCGTACCTGACATCGATTTCGACAATCTCTTTAAGATCCTTGTATTTGACCGGCTGCGCCTTCATTACGTTGGCGTAATTCTCGTAGCGGATGAAGGGGTTGTCGTCCTGAATCCGCCCCCCCATCATGGGATAGTTCGTGTTCCCCGGCGAAAAACGGGGCCGCTGTGACTTGGTCGCCATCCCCAGAGATTCGGCCAGCGTGAGCCCGACGCCGTCAATGTGCAGCAGAGCGTCCTTTTCGTCGGGCATCAGAGCCAGTCTGTATTCCCCGGTACCCCCGGGATCTACAAATTCGAGTTCCACATTCAGCCCGATCCCCTCAATATGGCGATAGCGCCAGATTTCAAAGGCATAAGTCGCCGTAGAGCCACCACCCTCGTAGTGGGGACGATCGTACATTCCGCCCGTGGGATGACGTTCGATCTCGACCGGTTCGCCGTGGATGATGTAGGTCCGTCCCCGATCCGTCATCCAGCCAGGAAATCCGCTGGGGAAATGATCATTGGCGTAGGCGATTCGACGATAGTGTTCCTCCTTGACCTCGTTACTGGCGCTTCGGATGTCCAGATCCCGTCGATGCCAGAACTGTTCGATGAACTGCTCCTTCTCTTCCGAGGTCGACAGTTTCTTGAAGACACTCTTCTCGTCGCCGCCGATGATGTACTTCACATCCTCGGAAAGCCACTTGTTGAAGTAATCCTCTTCCTGCTCGTCCTGTTGTTTCTTTTGCTTCTGGGGCGCCGGAAGCGCAAAACCCTCTACGCTGAGAGAGGCCGCCAGTCCCAGAACAATCAGCTGGATCCAGAAGACCTTACTCTTCATCTTCATCCCTCAAATCACCTTGATTTTCGCCTTACAAACGTCGCCCCATCGATGCAAATGAGTACTTTTTCCAGTATACACGAGGCTGCTGGACAGCCCGGCGGCGCTGGAAGGTTCCAGGGCGCCGGTTTCGCTCGACTGCGGGGCCCAACGCCAAATATAATCCATGGATACAATATTAGATGAGCTCACAGAGTCATTGGGTCAGCGAAGCGCAGGAGCCGCTTCCATGCAGCGATCTGATCGGGTCGCAGGGGGCGACCCTTGTGGTCGTCCGGCAAACGGGCCGGCACAAGACCGGCCCCTACGGGGAGATCGGATCGGACCGCGGAGGGTCCTCCTGCACGGTGTCGCTGGTAGTGCAGAACGGTTAACAAGGAGCAGTTGATGTTCAAAGCAGGCACGCATTTTCTCGAGTCGGCAGCAAGAAACCGCATGAGCCGGGTGCTGCTGCTTCTGACCCTGGTTCTGGCTGTCGCCACGACCTCCGCTACGGAGGCGCAGACGACCGACTCCCGGCCCAACATACTCTTTGTCTTCACGGATGACCATTCGACCCGGGCTGTCAGCGCCTATGGCTCGAAGATCAACGTGACACCCAACATCGATCGCCTGGCCCGCGAGGGGATGATCTTCCGAAACAGCTTTGTCACCAACTCGATTTGCGCACCCAGCCGGGCCGTCATACTGACCGGAAAATACAGTCATCTCAACGGCGTTATCGACAATCGAACCGTGTTCGACGGCTCTCAGCAGACCATGCCCAAACTCCTCCAAAGGAGGGGATACCAGACCGCTGTGATCGGAAAGTGGCACCTCAGGAGTGATCCTACCGGCTTTGACCACTGGGAAGTACTGGATGGAGCCGGGGAACAGGGCTTCTACTACAACCCGGTTTTTCGTACACCCCAGGGGCTGGCTGAGCACAACGGCTACACAACGCGGATCATCACCGACCGTGCCTTGAAGTGGCTGAGCGAGGTGCGAGACCCTGAGCGGCCTTTTCTGCTCATGTATCAGCATAAGGCTCCCCACCGCGACTGGGCCCCCGGACCTGATCAGTTGACGCTGTACGATGATCGGCAGATCCCAGAGCCGGACACGCTCTTCGACGACTACTCCGGTCGAACCCTGGCGGCCCATTTCCAGGAAATGACCATCTCCCACCACATGACTGAGACCGATCTCAAACTCAGGCCGCCCTTCAATCTCACGCCCGGGCAACTGCGCTTGTGGAATGCCGCCTATGGCCCCAAGAATCAGGCCTTCGTGGACGCCAGCCTGAACGGGCGCGAACTGGTGAGCTGGAAGTACCAGCGCTACGTCAAAGACTACCTTCGCTCGGTCGCCGCAGTCGACGAGCAGTTGGGTCGGATTTTGGATTATCTGGACAAGACCGGTCTGGCCGGCAACACCGTCGTCATCTACAACTCCGACCAGGGCTTCTACCTGGGCGAGCACGGCTGGTTCGACAAGCGTTTCATGTATGAAGAGTCCTTCAAGACTCCACTCATCGTTCGCTGGCCCGGCGTGATCGAGCCGGGTTCGGAAAACGAGAATCTGGTTCTGAATCTCGACTACACCCCCACCTTCCTGGAAATAGCCCAGACCGATGTGCCTGAAGAGATGCAGGGGGAGTCTCTCATCCCGCTGTTCAGACAGCAGCCCGGTTCCTGGCGTGAGTCCATTTACTATCACTACTACGAGTTCCCAGCCGTCCATCGAGTGTTCCGCCACTACGGCGTGCGCACAGCCCGCTACAAGCTCATTCATTTCTATGATTTCGGCCAGTGGGAACTGTTTGACCTGAAGCAGGACCCGAAGGAACTGCTCAGCGTCTATGACGATCCGAAATACGCGAGCGTTCAGGGGGAACTGAAGCGGGAGTTGAACCGTTTGCGGGACCACTACCGCGTCCCCGAAGTCGATCCCGACCGTGCCGCCGGGTACCTGAGGTAAGAAATGCGAGTGTACTTAGCTCTGACCCTCCTGCTACTCGTGTTTTCATCCGATCCCGGAATGGCTTCCGAGGATTTCGCAAAACAGTTTCTGGAACCGCCAATCGAGTATCACACTGTCCCCTGCTGGTGGTTCGACGGAGGCGATCCGATTACGGATGAGCGCGTGGACTGGCAGCTCGAGCAGCTCGACTCACAAGGCATCGACGTGGTGTGCATCTCCTATGTCGGACCTCACGGAGTGCAGCCGCCGGTAGGGTCGGAGCTGTGGTGGGAACGCCTGGGACACATCATCGAAAAAGCGGCCTCTCTGGGAATGAAGATCTGGATGGTGGATGGCATCGGCTGGGGCAGCCCCATGACCAACAACCTGGTGACTCAAGGTGACCCTTCTTTCCGGAGTTTCCTTCTGGAGCAAAGGCAGAAGAAAGTGACCGGACCCGGCCTGGCACGCATCGAGCTTCCACTCGGGCAGAAGATCACTGAGGTGATTGGGGCCTATGCGTATCCCCTGGAAGGCGGGCGGATCCTCCTCAGTCAGCACCGGGATATCTCCTCAGGTGTGAAGGGAAACAGCGTCGCCTGGGATGCCCCCCCCCCGGTGAGTGGCTGATCATCTTTCTCTATTCCCGACCGGGCGACGACTCTACCCTTCCCAGCGGAGCCCCGCCCAGTGCCTTCGGCCGCGGCGAGTCCATCGACTACATGAACCCGACGGCCATGAAGAAGCTGCTCGAGGTCAGCGTGGGGGAGTACGAAAAGCGTTTTCCGGAGCATTACGGGACCACGATCGTGGCCAGTTTTCAGGATGAGGTGTGGCCCTCCCACGGTTTCCCTCCGGTTTCCGACTTTCTCTTCGAGCAGTTTGAGAAGCGAAAAGGATACGACTTAAAGCCCAACCTCGTGGCTCTTTTCACCGAGGTGGGCAAGCTGACTCCGAAAATACGATGCGACTACTTTGAGATCTGGGTCACGCTGATGGAGGAGGCCTACTTCAAGCCCCAGTTCGAGTGGTACGAAGAGCGGGGGGTCAAGATCGCCCACGATCAGTTCGGTCGCCAGAGCCTGCACGACCAGGTGTTGCGCTATGGGGATTATTTCAAGACCATGCGCTGGTACCAGATTCCGGGCATGGATGACTGGTACGACGCGCGGCTGAGGCGCAACATCCGGGACATCAAGATGGCGAGTTCCGTGGCCCACCTCTATGAGCGGCCCCAGGTCTTCGTTGAGGCGCTTCACTCGGCCGGCTGGGGCATCACCATCGGGGACCAGCGAATGGTCGCAAACGAAGAATACGTTCTGGGTGCCAACCTCTACGACGAGATCCTCTTCAACTACACGACGCGCGGAAGCTGGTTCGAATTCGCCCCCTCCGGCACCATGTTCCGGCAACCCTACTTCTCGCAAAAGCACCTGTTCAATGAGTACATCAACCGGCTCAGCATGGCGATGAGCCAGGGGCACCACGTAGCCGATGTGGCCATTTTTTACCCCGCCACGAGCATGCAGGAGAACATGCCCGGGGGTGCCTCCACTGACACGGCTCAACTCATCAGCAATACCTTTTTTCAGCTGGGGGAAACTCTCTTTTATGATCAGATTGACTTTGACTATATAGACGACGACTCAATTCAGAAATCTGAGACTAGCCAGGGCCGGCTGGATGTGTCCTGAGAGTCCTACAGAATCCTGATTCTGCCGCCCTTGACCAACATCCGGCGAGCCACGCTGCGCAAGATTCGAGACTTTCACCAAAGCGGTGGCATGGTGGTCGCCGCCACCTTCCTACCCACTTCTTCTCCTGACGCGGGACGAGGCGACCCCGAGGTGATCCGGGATGTTCAGGCCATTTTTGGCAGTCCCCCCTCGCTGCTGAACGACACACGGGAGGTGCATCTGGAGCAAGGCCCGTCGGGAGGTCGGGCCTTCTTTCTTCCGACCGACTTCCTGAGCATTTCTCAGCTCATCAAGCACCACCACAGCACCGACCTGGTGACCGGCTTGGACTCCATACTCGCCAATCACCGACGCATTGATGGGAAGGATTTCTACCTGCTCTTCAACGCTTCGGAGGAGAGAGCCAAAGGGACTGTTAAGCTCCGCGCCCTGGGACAGCCCAAGATCTGGGACTTGGAGACAGGCCAGGTCCGGGAGTTCTTTACTTACCGGCTGGAGAGCCCATACACGGCTCTGCAACTCGAACTGGAGCCGTTCGAGGCCCGCCTGATCGAACTCGATCCCGACCAGCAGGGGTTTTCGCTGACTAAGGGGTCCTTGCATGTCACCTCACTCCAGGAGACGGCAGGCCAGCATCGAGTCAGGGGATGGACCTCGTCTCCGGGAAGCGTTGAGGTTGAACTGGCGCGCGGAGGGCAGGTATTCGCCGGGCGCGAGGGACCCGGAGACTTACCTCCAGTGCTGGCAGCCGGTGACGAGTGGGATTTCTCCATTGAACCCACCATGGATAACCAGTGGGGAGATTTTCGGCTGCCCGTGACGCCGCAGGATCAAGTCATTGGAGCCGAAATCCGCCAGTTTTCTCACCGGCAGGAAGGGGAAGGGGAGGAGGGGCTGACACTTGGCTGGAACCGGCCTGACCTCGACGCAAGCCACTGGGAGAACACCATCTTTTCTGTGGGCCCCTACTGGTGGGTGATTCGCCCTTTTCCGACTCGAGGAGCCATGGCTTACTCCGACAAACAGTTTGTCTCTGAGCCGAAAGTCGATGTCACGGCTACCTATCACCATCGAGACCGGACCCTGCGCTGGGAACCCTATTCCTTTTCTCAACTTTTCGGAATCCACAAAGATTCCCGCTACTTCGGCAACTTCGGCCTGCACCACTACGGCCAGACCTACCCCGATTTCATGGACCTGGGAGAGTCCGAGTCCTTCGGAATTGGCTACGCATACACGTGGGTCTATTCGCCCAGAGACATGCGGGCCATGCTCAAGCATAACGTCGGAAGCTATATGGAGCCCTCGCGGGTATGGGTGAATCAACAGCGAGTTTCTCCGCACTGGGGTTTGACACACATGGTGGGGACGCTGCCGGTCGAACTCAAAGAAGGCTGGAACGAGATCCTGATCAAGCTCATGCGTCTGAACCGGGGTACACGGTTCTATGTGCATCTCGAGCCCTACGGGGCGGATGCCTCCCTCTCATCCACCAGACAACCGGGCCCCAGGTTGACCTGGTTCGCCAAAGACTCGCCGTTTGTCTACGATCTGACGCCTGACCTGGAAAAAAGAGTCGGTTGGTATCGGTTCGAGCTGCCTCCGGGCACAAAGCAATTCGACCTGGACCTGTACGGACAAGCCCGGGCCTTCATTGACGGGGAAGAGGTGACAGTTGGAGCCGACGGCTCTGTGCTCCTGCCCCAGGTGACCAGGGAAGGAGCCATTTGTGCCCTCCGGATTGAGCAGGAGCAGGGCCGCTATGCCGGTGCCGTATTTCGCTCTCCGGTGCGTCTGCGGCTGTCCAGTGGAAGAATCACACTGGGAGATTGGGCTCAGAAGGGTCTTCTGAGTTATTCCGGAGTCGGAATCTACACTTCAGAGGTGGACGTGCCGGAGACCGACGAGACCATCCGCTGGGAACTCGATCTCGGGAGGGTCCGGACAACGGCCCAGGTGACGATCAACGGAGTCAGTATCGGCGCCAGGGCCTGGAGCCCCTACTGCTTCGATGTCAGCCGGGCTTTGCAACCCGGTAGAAACGTCATTGAAGTCAAAGTCGCCAACACCCTGGCCAACCACGGTTTGATTGGCACGGGTTGGATGTTTGTTTATGAAGGCACCGAGGAGTCGGGTCTGTTCGGCCCGGTGGTTCTGAGGCCCCGGCGCCACCTCTCAATACTTCTCCGCCCGGTCCCATAGCCGGGATGAAATTGACAGGTCCGGGTTCGAGATCTATTCTTGGTTCCTTACACATGAGCGGATCCATGGATCCAGAATCCAAAGGAAGGCCTCTCCATGCAGACTCCGAGCGAGCACATAGTCACGACGAGCCTGGCGGACGAGATCGCGTTTCGCCTGCAGCGAAAAATCCTAAACGGCGATTATCGACCCGGTTCACGGCTCGTTCAAGACGAGCTCTGCCAGACCTTTGGAGTGAGCCGCACGCCGATCCGGGAGGCACTGAGAAAGCTCCAGGCAACGCACCTTGTTGACCTCGTTCCCAACCGGGGAGCGAAAGTCCGTGTCTTTGACAAGAACGAGCTGGTCGAGGTCTACACCATCAGGGCCGAACTGGAGGGTTTTGGTTGCGAGTTGGCAGCGGCACAACTGACTCCCAGGACTCGCGCCAGACTGAAGGAGATCCAGGGCCAGCTGGCAGCAGGAGTGAGTCGATTCGCCCGGCACGAGATCGGTCCCGACGACGAGGCCCACTTCAATACCGTGATCAACGAAACCAATGTGGCATTTCACCAGACCATTCACCGGGCTGCGGGCAACGCCCATCTGGTACGAATTGTCGCAGATCTCCAGCAGTTTTTTCCCAAGGACTATATCTGGCAGGCGGTCCGGTCCAGTATCCCTGAGTTTCTAGAGCTGAACGTGGAGGAACACGAGCGGGTCCTGAAGTACCTGGACGCGGGCGACGGCTCGGGTGCCCGTCGTGAAATGAAGCGGCACGTCCTTCACGCCGGTTCGCGCCTTGTGAATTACCTGGAGGACGAGCGTCTTGGAGCAGGATCCTAATGACCAATAAAGCTGAAGTACCTTTCTCCTGGCTATACGCCGACTCCTACGATTTCATGGAACGGGTTCGAAAAGGAATGCCGCCGGCGATCATTTGCGTGGCCTGCAACGGCGGCATCCAGGGCAGGGAGTACAACGAAAACATCCCCGAAACATCGGATGAAATCGCCGACTCGGTCTACGAAGCCTATTCGGCGGGGGCTTCCATGGTGCACGTTCACGCCCGGGACCCCAATTTCCTCCCCGACCCCGCCCGCACTACCGAAGTGTGGCGGGAGGTCAACGGCAAGATCCGAGAACGCTGCCCCCAGATGATTATCAACAACACCACGGGAGGAGGACTGGACATGACCATGGAGGAGCGTCTTGCCTGTCTTGACGCTCAACCGGAAGTCGCCTCCCTCAATCTGTCTCCCGACATGAGCCGCTTCAAGTTGAAAGAACGAAAGGCGCCCCTGCCTCATCCCCGACCGGTCCTCGAACACGACGACTGCATTCCCTTCAGCTACAAGCAAATTGGCTGGTACGCAGAAGAAATGAAAAAGCGCGGGATCAAGCCTGAACTGGAGATTTAT
>CBDCBX010000008.1:0-30764 GCA_965214465.1 Acidobacteriota bacterium
CACCTTTCGAGTGCGAAGCAGAAGCTTGAGCGGCCAGATCGGAAAGGAGGCGAAGTTTTCGTTCCTGGTTGAACCGCCCTGGCATCGCACGCGATGGGCTTACGCCATCTATCTAATCGGGCTGATATTGTCAGGGTTCGGAGTCGATCGAATACGTCGGACCCAAGCTGTGCGCAAGGCCCAGGAGAATGCTCGTTTGCGCGAAGCAGAGTTGCGTGCAGAGGCGGCCGATGCTGAGGCACGAGCTGCTCTAGCTGAGAAGAGTAAGCTCGAACGAGAACTTGCCAATGCTCGAGAGATCCAAATGAGCATGGTTCCCACAAGATTTCCGGAGAAGCACGAGTTTTCGATTTTCGGCGCTCTTCAGCCGGCCCGGCAAGTAGGAGGGGACTTCTACGACTTCTTTTTCTTCGATAAGAAGCGAATCTGCCTTCTGGTTGGTGATGTTTCTGACAAGGGGATGCCCGCTGCTCTGTTTATGGCAAGGACGACAACCCTGCTCCGGGCCAATGCAGACACGATGATTACCTTGTCCGATTTGTTCGGCAGAGTGAACACTGAACTCTCCAGGGAAAATGCCGCGTCAATGTTCGTCACGCTTTTTGCCGCGATTCTCGACTTAGAGAGTGGCCTGGTCACGTATTCCAACGCTGGCCACAATCCGCCCTACGTTTGTCGCGCTGGAGGCAAGATAGAGCGAATGGCTGCGCGACATGGGCCGGCTCTGGGCGCCCTGGAGGGTGTGGAGTACGGACAGGGTTCCCTCACTTTGAGCCCAGGAGACATGCTGGTTGTCTACACCGACGGCATCTCCGAAGCCATGGATAAGGGCGGTGAACTGTTTACCGAACAACGGTACGCCAGCATCTTGAAATCGCTTTCACCAAGAACTCCTCGGGGCGTGGTCAACCTTTCGATGTCCACGGTTCAGGAGTTTGAAGCAGAAACCCAGCAGAGCGACGATATTACGGTCCTCGCGATTCATTTCTTCGGGGTTCGCGGAGATCGTGTTGCCCATGGCGAATAGATCGATTCCGGTCAGTCCCCAGCGGGCTTCGACTCGACCAGATGCTCAAGCTACCGCATTTCGCAGCGGATAGCAGGTCCTTCGAGCCACCTAGTGCACTAGACTTGATCTCCAATCCAGCAAAAGAGTGAATTAGGAGATGACAATGAATCTGGTCAACCACATTCCCGTCTGGGGAGAACCATTACAAAACGCGGTGGATCAGATGGCGAACTGCGCGAAGGATGCGGAGCGCTGCGCGCTTATGGCCGATCACCACCTGGGGTACGCAGTCCCGATCGGTGGAGTGATTGCGTACGACGGCAAGGTCAGTCCGTCCGGTGTTGGATTTGACATTGCCTGTGGTAACAAGGCCGTCCTTCTGGACTGTGAAGCGGAAGAGGTCAAGAGCCACATCTCGACGATTATGGACGATCTCTGGAAGGCACTTTCCTTTGGTATCGGCAGGGTCAACAAAGAACCGGTAGACCACCAGCTCTTTGAGGATGATCCAGCCTGGCTGATTCCAGCCGTCCGTCCCCTGAAGCAACGTGCCCGGAGTCAACTGGGTACGATCGGCAGCGGGAACCACTACGTGGACATCTTCGTAGACGAGCGGGACCGGGTGTGGGTCGGAGTCCATTTCGGATCCAGGGGCCTGGGCCACAAGATCGCTACTCACTTTATCAAGGCGGGAGGCGGAAAGGACGGCATGTTTGTCGATCCGGTCTTGCTGAATGTTGAGTCGGAGCTGGGAGAGGAGTATGTCGCTGCTATGAAACTGGCTGGCCGGTACGCCTATGCGGGTCGGGACTGGGTCTGCCAAAAAGTGGCCTCGATCCTGGGTGCGCAGATCCTCAAAGAAGTGCACAATCACCACAACTTTGCCTGGGAAGAGGAGCACGACGGCAGAAGCCTGTGGGTGGTCAGAAAGGGAGCGACTCCCGCCTTTCCCGGTCAGGAAGGTTTTGTGGGGGGGTCGATGGGAGACGATTCGGTGATTTTGGAAGGAGCGGATTCGGACCTGGGCGCGGCAGCTCTTTATTCAACCGTACACGGGGCCGGTCGAATCATGTCCAGGACAAAGGCTGCCGGAAGGAAGAGGTACAGGAAAGGTCGCATCATACGGATATCCGAAGGAGAGATCAGCAAGGAGATGATGATGGACTGGGTGACAGACAAAGGAGTCGAGCTGAGAGGTGCTGGAACCGATGAGTCCCCTCACTGTTACAAGAGACTCCCTGAGGTGCTGGAGGCTCATGGTGACACCATCAAGATCCTGCACACGCTCCAACCCATCGGCGTGGCGATGGCCGGCGAGGATGAGTTCGATCCCTATAGGGACTGATTCGGACAAGTCGAATCCCTCCCGGCAACTTCTGCTTCTGGCTGGTGAAGTCCTCTGTTGACCGGGTCTTGACCCGTCGCTAAACTCCACCGGCGGGGCTACTCAGGAGGTTCTGATCATGGTACAGACTCAGGGGAAAAGTTGGTGGGTGCTTGCAGTGCTGTGCCCGCTTCTCTCGATTCCAGGAGCGACGATGGGCCAGCAGATCGCCCCGGAGCTCTATGACCAGCTTCGCTACCGGCACATCGGACCAGTCGGGAACCGGGTCATCTCAGTCGTCGGGATTCCTGGAGACCCCATGACCTACTATGCCGGCGCGGCCAGCGGAGGGATCTGGAAGACCAGCGATGGAGGGCTCGGGTGGAAGCCGGTCTTTGACGATCAGTCGGTCCATTCCATCGGCTCGCTGGCAGTGGCGGCCTCCGACCCCCAGATAGTCTGGGCGGGTACGGGCGAGACTTTTATACGTTCCAATGTTTCGATCGGAGACGGGATCTACAAGTCCACCGATGGAGGTGAGACCTGGGAGCACATGGGTCTGGACCGGACGGGGCGCATCGGTCGAGTGATTGTCCACCCTTCCAACCCGGACATCGTCTACGCGGCGGCTCTGGGCCACGCCTATTCTCCCCAGCCGGAGCGTGGGATCTACCGCACCCGGGACGGGGGCAAGACCTGGGAGAGGGTTCTCTTTGTGGACGAGAACACCGGAGCCTCCGATCTTGTGATGGACCCCAATAACCCCCGTATCCTCTTCGCCGGTATGTGGCAGCTTGAGATCAAGATCTGGGGCCGCGAGAGCGGAGGGCCGGGAAGCGGTCTTTTTGTGTCCAGAGACAGCGGCGACACGTGGACTCGAATCGAGGGCAAGGGGCTGCCGGAACTCCCGGTGGGCAAGGTTGCATTGTGCATGACGCCGGAGGACTCGGACAGGATCTATGCCCTCATCGAAACCGGCGACGGAGTTCCCTGGCACGGAAAAGAAACGGAAAGCGGTGAGCTGTGGAGCTCGAAAGATGGAGGCAAGAGCTGGAAGCTGGTGAGCCACAACCGGAACCTGGCCGGCCGGGGTGCCTATTACAGCCGCTGTGCAGTTTCCACGAATGATCCCGATGAAGTCTATTTTCTGGTGTCCTCCTTCGGCCAGACTCTGGATGGGGGCAAGACCTCCCGGACCCTCTCCCGAAGCAATGCCCCCGGGTGGGACCATCACGACATGTGGATCGATCCGACCCATGCCGATCGGATGATCGTCGGCCACGACGGAGGCGTCTCTATCTCGGAGAACCGCGGGCAATCGTGGCACCGTGTCCAGCTCCCGGTGGCCCAGCTCTACCACGTCACAGTCGACAACCAGATTCCCTACTACGTCTACGGGAACCGCCAGGACGGACCGTCGATGCGCGGGCCCAGTAACAGCCGTCTGAGCAGAGACTCGCGCAGGGCTGAAATCCCCCGTGGAATGTGGCACGGGGTCGGCGGTGGTGAAAGTGGATTCGCCACGCCCGATCCGGTGGACCCCAACATCATCTGGTCCAGTGCCTCGGGATCCGGGGCCCGTGGCGGCATTGTCGTCCGTTACAACGAAGAGAAGCGCCGATACAGGCGGGTGGAGGTCTGGCCCGAGAGCACCGGAGGCTGGCCGGCCGCCGATCTCAAATACCGTTTTCAATGGACCTTTCCACTGCTGATCTCACCTCACGACCACAACACGGTCTACGTAACCAGCCAGTTTGTCCACCGGACCACCAACCAGGGACAGAGCTGGGAGGTCATCAGCCCCGATCTCACCAGCAACGACAAGAGCAGGCAGGGGATCTCGGGCGGTCTTACTCCCGACAATATCGGGGTGGAGTACTGCTGCGTCATCTATGCGTTTGATGAGTCACCGGTGGACCAGGGTGTGTTCTGGACTGGCTCCAATGATGGTCTGGTGCATGTGAGCCGAGACGGAGGCGAGACCTGGAACAACGTCACCGCGAACATTCCAGGCTTGCCTCCCCTGGGTACGGTGAGGAACATCGACGCCTCGAAATGGGATGCCGGGAAGGCCTATATCACGGTGGATTTCCATCAGGTCGGAAACTTCGATCCGTTCGTCTACAAGACCGAAGACTATGGTGCGCACTGGGCCCCCATCGCTGCGGGCATCTCCGAGAGTCCACTTTCCTATGTGCGAAACATCCGTGAAGATCCGGTGCGGCCCGGGCTTCTGTACCTGGGCACCGAAAACGCTCTCTACGTCTCCTTCGACGATGGAGAAAAGTGGCAGCCCCTGCAGACAAACCTGCCGCCGGCTCCCATGTACTGGATCGTGATTCAGGAACACTTTAATGATCTCGTGGTCGGAACCTATGGCCGGGGATTCTGGATTCTGGACGACATCACGCCCCTCCAGCAACTCACGACTGATGTGACGGCTTCGGAAGTCCACCTGTTCGATCCGCGGCCTGCCTACCGTTTCCGATCCATCACCGCTCCCATGTACATGTTCAATGACCTGTCCGCCGGCAAGAACCCGCCCTACGGGGCCTCTCTGAATTACTGGCTGGCTGAAAAATCCGATCAGGAGGTCAAGATTCGGATCACCGACGAAGCGGGCGAAACGGTGCGCACTTTGAAGGCCACCAGCGCCGCGGGCATCAATCGTGTCTGGTGGAATCTCAAGGGGGAGCCTTCCGCGCAGGTCAGACTCCGCACCCGGCCTCTTCATGCAGAGTGGGTGGACCTCGGAGACAAGGGGTGGCGGAAGGCCTCTGTCGACCGAATCTCTGTCCTGGTGCCTCCCGGTACCTACTCTGTCGTTCTCCAGGTAGGGGATCTCGAATACAGCAGTCGCCTCGAGGTTCGTAAGGATCCCGATACGGAAGGCTCGCTGCAGGATATCCGGAGCCAGACCGCGATGCTTCTCGAACTCCGCGAGGACATGAGTACCACCGCCGGGATGATCAACCGGATCGAATGGATTCGTCGCCAGCTCCTGGATCTCAGAGCTGTTTTGAAAGGCCGGGAGGGCATCGACGCTGTTCACGCAGCTTCCCGGGAACTCGAGGAGAGTCTGATCCGCATAGAAGGTCATCTCTACCAGCTGAAAGTCACCGGGACTGGTCAGGACCGGGTCCGGTGGCCGGCCCGACTGGCGGGAAAGCTGGATTATCTTGCGGATGGGATCGCCGTAGCCGACTTTCCACCGACCGACGAGCAGCGTGAAGTCCACGAACTGCTGAAGCAGAAGCTCAAGAGTGCCGGGGAGGAACTGGACCGGGTCATGGAAACGGATCTCTCCCGCTTCAACCGCCTGCTCCGCAAACACAAACTGGACAGGATTTCGTGAGGCTTACCTGATGGATCGGCGAGCCTCCAGCCCCAGCACGCAGAACCCAGCACCCAGAACCCATTTCAGAAATTGAACTTCATCGCGAACTGCATCACCCGGGAACCGGTCACCGTGTTGGTCACCTGGCCGAAGCTGGTGCCCCGAATGTCGCTGGACGGGAGGCCGAAGTTCACGTTGTTGAAGGCGTTGAAGACTTCCCATCGGAATTCGAGTTCTACCTCGTCGTTGATGGCGGTCCGTTTGGACAGGTTGAAGTCGAACACGAAACGGCTGGGACCGAAAACCGGGGTCTGGCCCAGTTCGCCCAGTTGACCGGACCTGGGAATGTCCAATAGACCCTGAATCGATCCTGAGCTCGAGCATTCAGACCCTATCTGAGCCGAGAGACAGGGGTCGAACCAGAAAACACCACCTGCGATGTCGCGGCGTCCGGTCATGGCCTGCAACTGGCTGCGAGTCACCTCCTGGCTCAGGCTGACCGTGTTCTCGTCTGAGATCGCTTCCCGATGAAAGGTTCCAACGTTCGACTCGAAGGAGACAGGACGCCCGCTGCGAACACTGATGATGCCTCCAAACTGCCAGCCGCCCGCAATCTGATCCAGAGCCGAACTGCTGGAGCTGTAGCGCCTTCCCCGGCCAAAGGGCAGCTCGTAAATCCAGTTGGAGTTGAACTGGTGCTGAGGCATGAACTGCTGAATGGTGTAGCCGGGATTGATGACCGAACTGGGCCGGACATCGTTCACGAGCGTGTTGGTGTCCCCATCAAAGTCAGCCAGGGCCTTCTGCCAGGTATAGTTGACCTGCAGGGCAAGCCCCTGTGCGAAACGCCGGTTCAATTCGATTTCGAGGCCGTGGTACTTGGAGAAACCATCGTTGACCATGGCCCGAGAGCTGGCTACAAAAGGGTTGGCCTGGAAGAAATTGAGCGGGATGCGTCCTTCCAGTATGGCTCCCCACACCGCCCCTCCGCGAATGCGTCCCTCTCCCGAGGCCGGACGCGAGGTTTCCACCTGGGTCAGCCGGTGCAGGAAGTGGCCGGTCTGGTTGAAATCCAGAGCGGAAATCAGGGCGTTGCGACTGTCGAGGCGATTGGCATCAGTCGCGATCAGGGCTGCCATCAAGGGATTCGGTGTGATGCAGGCCTCGCCCGTTCTGTCATCGTAACGGTCACCTCTCCCTGTCGAGCGGTTGCAGGACAGGTTGGACTGGGCAATCAGGAACGAATCCAGAAAGGTCATCCCGCTCACCGGATCCACCGCATTCAGATTGAATTCGTTGAAATCGGCCACCCGGCGCAGCTTCACTCCGTGGTTTCCCACGTAGCGGACTTCCAGTCCGGTGTTGCGGAAGATCTCACGCTGAATGCCGAAGGTCCACTCCGCGTAGTAGGGTGAGGAAAGATCGTCCATGTAGGTTCGGAAGTCATTGGTGCTGCTGTTGAGAATGCTGCGGGAGGAAGGAAGCATGAACTCCGGGACTGCAGCAACCGGGGGCTGCCCTGCCTGGATGTCCCTCAGATAAAGGGGATTGAACTGGCATTCTCCGTCCGAGGGAACACAGTCCTCGTCCACCCTCAGGCCTTCGTTGTCATCCAGATTGCCGTCAATAATATTGAAGTGATCCCCGATGTAGCTGATGCGAAAGCCGGCTCGAATCGAGGTCTTTCCGGTGCCAAAGGGGTCCCAGGCAAAGCCGATGACGGGGGCAAAATTGTTGTAATCATCTTTCCAGAGGGGAATCCCGTTGCTGGAAGTCCCGGGCACGAACTGAACCGTACAGCCTTCGATCAAAGCGACAGCATTGTCGGTCGTTCGCTCCACGCGAGCGCACTCAACTCAGAGCAGGAATGGCCATCAAAGGTCCCGGGGTTGAAGAAACCGCCCCGACCGGACACGCCGAAGGCGGCGTTCCCCCCACCCGGCGGAATCAGCGCCAGGCCCTGAGTCTCGTAAGGCACGCCGGACCACTCCCAGCGCAGTTCCAGATTCAGAGTGAAGTTGGGCCGGAGCCGCCAGGTGTCGTTGAAGAACACGTCAAACTCCCGGTTCTGGTACTTGCGGCGTTCCGGGGCGTTGGCAACGAAACCGGAGGTCAGCGTGGTCACGTTGTAACGGGCTTCCACTTCCGAGAGTGCCCCTACCAGATTGTTCATCAGATCCCGGGCCCGCTCATAGTCGGCAGACTCGATGTCTGTCCCACCGGAGATGGTGCGCAAATCTCCTTCGCTGAAGTCTGCAGGGAAATCGTTGTCATCCAGATCAATGTCTCCGTAAGGCATGGTTTCATCGAAACTGTAGGTGTGAACCCAGCGATGGCGCCATTCCCCGCCGAACTTGAACTGGTGGTTCCCCTTCACCCAGTTGATCGTGTCGCGAATGTGGTAGGTGTCGCTGTCGCGCACATCGTCGCCGTTTCCGGGGGAGTAGGGATCGGTCACCGTGTTCAAATCGAGGGTGTATTCGGTCGGGTAGGGCTGGTTGATGATGAAGGCATTCTCCCCGTGCACCAGTCCCCCGACCCGGAACTCGTTGAGAAGGGTAGGCCGGAGGGTCGACGTCAGAGTGGTGCTGAACCCCTTGGAGTGGGTGACCCTGGAACCCAGCGGTGGCAGGTCGGGAAAACGCGGTTCCCGTTCATTGACGAAATCACCGTCGATCTGCCGGTCGACGTAATTCAAGCTCCCGTAAAAGGAATGTCTGTCGTTGAAGATGTGGTCCAGGCGGAAGGAGGGCAGATGCTCGACGGTGGAAGACTGGGCATTGAAACGGAATCCCCCCGTGTTCAGGCCGTCTCCAAAATCGAAGTTGTTGGGCAGCGGAATATCGCCAAACATGGTTCCCGTGATGAAAGGGTCCAGGGTGGCTGGATTGGACTGGTCGAAGCGCTCATCCACGCAGTGCTTGCCCAGTATGCCCTGGATGTTAGCGCTGCACTCCATAATGTTGGCGCTTCGGATCAGATCCGGATTGGCGGCTACGTTCTCAGGCGTGGTCAGCAGATTGTCCAGATAGCGGAACTGACCGTTCCGTGCCTGCTGAGTGTAGACGGTTCGATTCACCGGAATTCCCCGAGACTCGCGAGTCTGCTGATAGCCGAAATAGAAAAAGGTCTTGTCTTTGATAATCGGGCCCCCGATTCGTCCCCCAAACTGGTGGCGTAAGAGGGGAGGTCGCTCGACGTGGGGATCGGAGCTGTTATTGAAGAAGTTGTTGGCATTGAGAACCGTGTTGCGATGAAAGTAGAAAACAGAACCGTGCCAGTCGTTGGTTCCCGCCCGCGTCACCGCCGTCATCTGGGATGCGCCCCGGCTGTATTCGGCCGAAGACATACCGGTGACCACTTTGAACTCCTGAACATTTTCAGCAGTGAGCGCCAGCAGCGGCTGGTTGATCATGATCGAGGAGGCCCGGTTCATGTTGTCCTGGGTGTCGACACCGTCCAGAGTAATGGCCAGGGACCCGTGACGCTGGCCGTGAATGATCAGCTTATTCCCTTCGCCAGTGGAGGTGGTCTCGTAGAAGACACCGGCCTGCAGAGTGATCAGTTGGGAAGCATTCCGCCCGTCCAGCGGCAGCTCCAGAACTCTGCGGTTGTCGACGATGTTTGAGATCTCGGCATCAATATTGTTGACCGTCGACTGGGCGAATTCCGAAGTGACCGTGATCTCGTCGGTTGGAGCGCCCACCTGAAGCGTGATCTGGAGGCTGGACGTCTGTCCGACCTCTACCTGCACTTCGGTCACGATGGCCGTCCTGAAACCGGACATGGAAGCCTCTACCGTGACCGGACCCAGTCGGACATTGGGGAAGATGAATCGGCCCAGATCCGAGCTGAGGGCCTGGTAACGGCTGTTTGTGCCCACATGGACAGCCGTTACTTCGACTCCCGGGATGACATTCCCCTGCTCATCCATGACGGTGCCGTCGATCTGCTCGGTCAGAAACTGACCCAGGGCTTGGGGAACACCGAGAAAAAGTACACAGAGGATAACAACGAAAAAGGGAGGGCACGTAGATCGTGATCGCATTGACAACCTCCGAAAAAGCGAACCTGAACGAGCTACACGTTGTTAAGTAAGCTACTCCTCAGCGACCTTGATTTCAAGATCGGTCAGGGCCTTTGTTGACGGAGATGGAATGCTCCGGACGAACACCGGCTGCATCTATGAAAGTGCTTGCCCTGTTTACCTCCGTCGCGTTACTGTTCTGGTACATTCTGCAGATTGTGATGTCGCTGGCCGGCGACGAGTGAACCTTTCAAGAATGGAGTAGCAGGCAAGCAGGAATCATGAGATCCCTCCTCTTAGCTCTCTCCCTCTGCGGGGGAGTCACGCTGGGTCAAGTGCAGTCTGGACCCAGCATCTACCATGCTCTTCAGGAGTTTGACCTGAACGGTGGCATGGGCACGGCACGTGATCTCACTCTGGTGCGCGACCGTCTCGAAATCAGTTTTAACGGCAGCTTTTACTTCGAAGCTCCGGTCGCGGGGCGAGTCCGTGGTGCCGTTTTCCTGGGTCAGGGCAGGATTCGCGCCGAGCCACCTCCGCTTGAGTTCGAGCGTGCCAATGTCCGTCGTCTCCTGAAGGCTGATTTTGTGGAGTCCAGCTTTGAGACGGCGGTACTCAGATTCAGTGACGACACGTTTGACAGGATCGGCGGGAATCTCTCACCACATGCGACTGCCCCGAAGCGGGCCATCGAGCTGGCCCGCAGGTTTCAAGCCAGGGTCCTTCGAGAAACCGGAGCCAACATCGCCGCCCGAGTGGCAACCTCCATTCTGAATCAGGAGAGGCCGGGCTTCTTTGTGGTGGAAGTCGACCAGGGAAAGCGGGGCCGTTTTGTCGCGGTTCTTGATCAGCAGGGACGAATTCCCTCTTCCGTCTTTGCTATCAATGGCGGGGAGAAGGGATTGATCTTTACCAACCGGGGCCCGGCGGAAGGCAACGATGTCTGGATGACCTTCTACAGCCTGAAGGACTTCGAGCGTGGAGTTGTCGAGTACTCCGATGCCTTCGACCTGATTGATGTGGAACACTACTCCCTGGACATCGATGTCAGGGAGCCCAAGAAAAAGCTCAGGCTTGACGCGGTCATCCGTTTCAGGTCGTTGACCGATCAGCTAAGGGCCATTCCTTTCTCTCTATGCGAGTCACTGCCAGAGCGGAATTCCCTCCGACTCAAAAAAGCCATGCGTCTGCTCGGAGCCTCCGGCCAGGCGGGAGTCGAGCTGGAGGCGATACAAGAGGATTGGGAGGGAGGCCTGACGGTGTATCTCACCAAACCTCTCAGCAGAGGAGAGAAGCTGTCGGTGCGTCTCCAGCTGGAAGGGGACTACATGTTCGATTCGCCCTACATTCCTGATTGTTTCTATCCCCTTTCCAACAGTGATTGGTATCCACGGCATGGTTATCTGGATCGTTCGACTGTTCATCTGAAGTTCCGACATCGTCGGAAACACAAGGTAGCGGCCAGCGGAGTTCTCGTCAGTGAAGAACCCGTGCCGGAAGACAAATCCCAGACCATAACCGTATGGGAAATGGAAGACCCCGTCCCCCTGGTCACCTTCGGAGTCGGACAGTACGAGCGCCACTCCCTGGAAGTCACAGCCGAGAGCACTCCAAGAGTACCCGTGGAGTTCTACTCCCTGCCGGGCCGGATTGCAGCGATCAAAGAAGATTTCATGCTGGCCGAGATGGCCAACTCTCTGAACTACTTCAGCGATCTCTTCGGGGAATACCCGTACCGCAAGTTTGGAGCGGTCTATCATCCCAGAGGGTTCGGGCAAGGCTTCGCGTCGTTATTGCTTTTGCCCAACGCAGATTCGGCCAGCAAACACACCTATGCCTTTCTCGCTCATGAGACTGCCCATCAATGGTGGGGCAACATGGTGGCCTGGCGCTCCTACCGCGACCAGTGGCTCAGCGAGGGCTTCGCCGAGTATTCCGGAATCATCTATACGCGGCTCAGAGCGAACCCGAAGGCAAGCCATGAACTGATCCAACGGCTTCGGCGCAGCCTTCGGGAACCGCCCAGGACCGAAACCGGGGTGGCCGAAGGCCGCCTGGCGGAAGTCGGTCCCCTTATTCTGGGTCACCGGCTGGAGACGCGCCGGACAAGGGGAAGCTATCAGGCCCTGATCTATGCCAAGGGAGCGCTGGTACTGCGCATGTTGCACTTCCTGTTTACCGATCCGGTCAGCGGGGAGGGAAATCCGTTTTTCGATCTGATGGGGGAGTTTGTCGAAAAATATGCCAATCAGGCCGCCACAACTGAGGGTTTCCTGGAGGTTGCCAACCAGCACTTCAAGAACACTCCGATCGCCCGGAAGTACGGCCTGCAGGACTTGAACTGGTTCTTCCGGCAATGGGTCTATCAATCACACTTGCCCAGTTACCGCGTCGAGTACCGGATCGAGAAGGAAAGGAGCGGTGTGGTTCTCAAAGGAGAGGTCGTTCAGGAAGATGCCCCCGAGGACTGGTTGATGCCGCTGCCTCTGCTCCTTAAGTTCAAAGGCGGGAAGACAGCATCCGGAACCGTCCTTGCTTATGGGCCCAGCCATCCCTTCGAGCTTCGACTCCCCCTGCGACCTCAAAAGGTGGAATTGGATCCGAGGAACTGGGTCCTGTCAGGAAAAACCGAATCCAGGAAGAAATGAGCAGCGGAGATTCGCCCGGTGGCGATTGACTTGAGAGAGCGCCTGCAGCCAGAACGCTATCAAAGCTACCTGATGGTCCTGGCGCGCATGTCGCTTCGAGATTACCGGCGGCTTCGGGCCAAGATCGATGCTTCAGACCTGGTCCAGGAAGTCCTGCTCAAGGCCCACACCGCCCTGCCCGATTTCAGGGGCAAGACCGAGGAGGAGCTGGCTGCGTGGCTGCACAGGATTCTGGCCAGAAAGCTCACCGACGCTGCTCGTCATTTCGGCCGCCGGAAACGCGACGCGGCTCTGGAGGAATCCTTTCTTGAGACGGTGGGCAACACTTCCAATCGACTGAAGAGGCTGGTGCCGGCTGATCAAACCTCTCCGACCCAGAAGGTGTGGCGACAGGAACGGGCACTCGTTCTTGCCGATGCACTGGCCGAGCTGCCGGATGAGCAGCGAACAGCGGTCGAATTGCACCATCTGGCAGGTTGTTCAGTGGCTGAGGTCGCGGAGCACATGAATCGAAGCAAAGCCAGCGCAGCCGGACTGCTGAGACGGGGACTGGCGGGTCTGCGTGAATATCTGAAGAACGAACACCTGGAGTAGATCCGTTTTGGCAGACGAGGGGGCCACAGATCGGGAAGATCGTTTGGACGAAATCATCGTCCAGATTCTGGAGGCTCGTGAGGCCGGGCAAACGCAGAGTCACGAGGAAATCCTAGGCCGGTATCCCGAGTATGAAGAGGAGCTCAAGGAATTCCTGGACAACCTCATCGGGGTCTTTCCACTCCCGGATGATCACCTCCCTGTTTTCGGTGATGACTACGAAGTGATCGAGGAAATTGGGCGGGGAGGCATGGGGATTGTCTACAAAGCCCATCAGAAGAGCTTGAAAAAGACCGTTGCCATTAAGACCATCGTAGAAGGTCAGTTTGCAACGGAGTCGGAGGTCGAGAGGATCTACAAGGAAGCCCGCCGGGCAGCCAGACTCCGGCATCCCAATACCGTAGCCGTACACCAGGTCGCAGAGCATGCCGGTCAGCACTTCTTTGTGATGGAGTACATTGAGGGAAAGAATCTGGCCGATCTCCTTCGCGACGGCCCTGTGGATTCTCCTCAAGCCGCTCAATACGTGAAAACGGTTGCCGCGGCAATCCATTACGCTCATCAAAGGCAGATTCTGCACAGTGACCTGAAGCCGGCCAACATCCTGCTGGATGAACAGGGAGAGCCCCACGTGACGGACTTCGGTCTGGCCAGGCGCCTGGGAAAGGATGCGAAGTATCTGCCCACCAGCGCTGTCGCGGGAACCGCCAGCTACATGGCTCCCGAACAGGTGACTGGAGAGGAGCTGACCACCGCGACGGACGTCTACGGACTGGGAGCCGTGCTGTACGCGCTGCTGGCCGGGAGGTCTCCTTTTCGAGCGAAGACCGTCAAGGGAGTCCTGAGGCTGGTGCGAGAGGAGCCTCCCACGCCCCCGCGTGAGTGGAATCCCAAAGTAGATAAAGACCTGGAAGTCATTTGTCTGAAGTGCTTCAGCAAAGAGAAGAATGAGCGCTACGGGTCTGCTGATGCGCTGGCGACCGACCTGGCCCGCTATCAGTCCGGAGAGGAGACGACCGCACGACCCTGGAATCGCCGCGAGCGGATTATGGGCTGGCGTCGACGGAACCCTGTCGTGACGGGACTGGCGGCGGCGCTGGTCATGGTTGCTGCGCTGACTGTAGTCATGTCTCTCCTGGTCGCCCGGGCTCGTAAGGACGCACAACTGGACGAGGCGCTCCGGAGTAACACCTTTGCCGCCAGAGACGTGTCCAAAACTGCTCTCTTGCAGCTCCAGGATTTGGGTGACGCGGCTGAGGTAGCCAGCGCGGATAGCAGGCTAGTTGACCTGTTGGCCAGAGAGGACCGGAATGGTCTGCAGCGTTACCTCGAGCAGGTTTGTGGCGAACGACCCGGCGATTTTGCGAGCTGCTTTGTCCTGGATGCCGAGGGCCTCATGCTGGCGCGGGCCCGGCCGGGGCAACCTGCCGACGATGATCTTACCCGGGAGAGTTTCGAGTGGAGAGACTATTTTCACGGTGCTAAGACGCACAGCGGTCTGGGAAGCCGGAGACAGATCCACATCTCATCCGTCTACCGCGGCAGAAGCGACGATCTTTATAAGTTTGCGATTTCTGCCCCCATCCTGGACAGCAACAACGGATTCCTGGGTGTGATCGCCACCTCGGTCACAACGGATGCCACCATGGGTCTGGTTGATCTCGACGACCCCCCCCGCGAAGTGGCCCTGGTGGCTCCTAAGGACGTTGACAGTGCTCAGCTCGATGGGGGAGCGAAACCGGTTGAATATGTGGTCCTCTTTCACCCCGCTTATGGGCACGGCGCTGCCGCGGTCGAATTTCCGGACTCGAATCAAATTCTGTCCGATTTGGAACGGGCCCATGCTGAGGAACTTCATAATCCAGCACTTCGTCTGCCTCCGCAGGATGACTACTTTGACCCTGTTCAATCGCCTCTCAGGGAGTATCAGGGACGGTGGATTGCCGGCTTTGCACCGGTTGGACATACTGGATTTGCGGTGATCGTCCAGCAACGCTTCGAGGAGGCTCTGGGACTGGATCCTTCTGTTTCCCGAAACCTGCTGGTGGGAAGTGCCCTGGTCAGCCTGCTCGCTCTGAGCATGGTGGCAGGAGTCCTGTGGCGTTGGGCCCGCCGTTAAAGACGCGACCACTTCCTCACAAAGCTAACTCCCTTCTTTCGCGGTCGATTCCTGTAGTTTTGTCGTCCTTTTCCTCATGACCAAACGAGATTCCCTCCGGGCATATCGAAACTTGAACTCGGAGGATGAGTCATGAATTGGCTGGAAGAATACTGGCTGAGTTTGCTCTTCATGACCGGCTACCTGGCCCTTTTGGCCCACCATTGCTGGGCAGCCAAACGAGAGACTCACGGTCTGGACGACTACCTGATCGGTGGGCGCAGGCTGGGTGGCTGGGTGATCGCTCTGTCGTTCTATGCAACATTTGTCAGCACCAACAGCTTTGTCGGGCATGCCGGAAAGAGTTGGGACGCGGGGCTGGTCTGGTACCTCAAGGGCGTGGTCATTGTCCTGTGCTGCTATGCGGCCTGGTATCTTGTGGCACCCAGGTTTTTCACCAGGGCACTGGAGTACAAATCACTGACCGTGCCTGACTTCCTGGGACGTCGCTACGATTCGCTGGCCTTGCGCAGGCTTTCCGCCATCGTCATCTTCATGGCGGCGGTGGTCTACCTGGTGGCCGTTTACAAGGGATCTGCGCTGGCCCTGCAGCAATTTCTGGGACTGAACTATCACGTTGCCGCCGTGGCCATCTTTCTGGTCGTGACAGCCTACACGCTGGCTGGCGGCTTTCGATCGGTGGTGCTCACCGACGCCGTGCAGGGTCTGCTCATGGCCGTTGGTGCCGTGGTTCTGATCATTGCTGTTCTTTACAAGGGTGGCGGGGTAACTGCGATCCTGGAGAATGTCCACGCCCAGGACCCTGATCTGGTTTCCTGGCAGGGGAAGATGCCGATCATGGCCATCTTCGGCCTTGCCCTGGCGGGTGGCATGAAGATGATGGTGGACCCACGCCAGGTATCGAGGATCTATGGTCTCAGAGACAAGAAGGCGCTGGGTGTGGCACGGGTTGTAGCGCCGCTGCTGATACTGATTACGTATCTGTGTCTTTTGCCCATAGGGGCATTTGCTCATGCACTGATCCCGGCTGATGCGATAAGCGACTCTGATCTGGTCATGCCTTACCTGTTGGGCACGGTCAAGGTGCTGGGCCCGGTCCTCAGTTCATTTCTGCTGCTGGTCTTGCTGTCGGCGGCCATGTCTTCGCTGGATTCTGTGCTGCTGGTGGCAGCTTCTTCCGTGGGCAGAGACATCCTGATCCTTGGAGACGAAGACCCCAGGGTCCTCATTCGGACGCGGTGGTGGGTGCTGGTGATTTCGCTGCTCGGCATGCTGCTGGCCCTCAATCCACTCGAGGACATTGTGGAGATCACCGCCTTTTCGGGGTCGCTGTACGCAGCATGCTTTTTCCCGACACTGGTTGTCGGACTCTACTGGACAGGTGGCACTGCCACAGGGTCTGTTTCCTGCGTTCTGGTCGGCTCGACTACAGTCACCGCCTGGCATTTCGCCAAACTTGCCGGCTGGACCACGTGGCATGAAGTCTACATGGGATTGAGTGTGGCCCTGTTGGTCTACATTGTTGTATCTCTGATGAGTTCCAAACCCGACTCCCCTGTGCAAGGGATCGAGGGGACAGGGCTCTCGGCAATCCAACACGTAGTTTTGAATGGTGATTAGGAGGCTCAAGTGATGACAACTCACAAGGTGGTCTTGATACCGGGCGACGGCATCGGGCCAGAAGTAACCCGGGCCGTCCGGCTTATCCTCGAGGCGGCCGGCGCTCCGCTGGAGTGGGAGGAGCGGCAGGCCGGCATCGTGGCGCTCGAATCATGCGGCAAGGTCCTCCCCGAGGAGACCGTCGAAGCGATCCAGCGTCACCAGGTGGCTCTGAAAGGGCCGTGCTCGACCCCCATCGGTGAGGGTTTTGGGTCGGTCAATGTTCAGCTGCGACAGAGATTGAAGCTCTACGCCGCAGTGCGCCCTGTCTGCAGCCTGGAGGGCGTTCCAACCCGCTACGAAGGTATCGATCTAATCATCATCCGAGAGAACACGGAGGGACTGTACAGCGGTGTGGAGAATCAGGTGACCGATGATGTCGTCATGAGCATGACGGTCGCCACCGAGACCGCCTGCAGGCGTATCGCCCAGTGGGCTTTCCGCTTCGCCACACAGCGCCAGCGGCGCAAGATTACTGTCTTTCACAAGGCCAACATCATGAAGCTCACCGATGGCCTGTTTCTGCGCTGCGCCAGGGAAGTCCACGAGCGAGAGTACCCCAATATCGACTACCAGGAAATGATCGTGGATGCCGGATGCATGGAGCTCGTGCTGGATCCGACCCAGTTCGACCTGCTTCTCCTGGAGAATCTTTACGGCGACGTGGTGAGCGACTTGTGCGCGGGGTTGGTCGGCGGTCTGGGTGTGGTCCCGGGCGCCAATATCGGGGATACGCGGGCCGTATTCGAGGCAGTGCACGGCTCGGCGCCCGACATCGCGGGAAAGGGCGTGGCCAACCCGCTGGCGCTCCTTATGTCGGCCGTGATGATGCTCGAGTATCTCGCGGAGTCGCGAAAGGACGAGTCCTGCCGGAAGGTGGCGAGCCGTATCCAGACGGGATATCGGCGCGCACTCGCCGATGGCCAGAAGACGCGGGATCTGGGCGGTGACTTGACCACCGAAGCGTTTGCAGGCGCTCTGATCGCGCGTCTGGGCTGATCTCGGCTCATCCCAATCATCCAAGGTTCATTTGTTTTCGGCTCAGGACATGCTGCGGGCCGTTCTTTCGGAATCTGGTGAACCGTTTGGAGTGATGTCAGGGCACGCATGAAGAGGAGTGTAAAGACTTTTGGCCTATGAGCCAAAGGTCGTGAGGCGAGTCCCGCCCACGACGCGTAAAGCAACCGATCCAGGTCACCGAAAGGTGGCCTTTTTTTTGCTTCTTTCCGTTTCTCTATTTGTTTCCAAGTCAGTTCCGGTCCGCTTTTCTCCGGAAGTCGTCCTTTTCTGTAAGAGCGCATGGAGGTTTTCAGAATGACCCAGTACCCAGACAGCAGCCCTGAAAAGGACAGGTTGTACCAGAGAGTCCAGGCCTTCCAGTTCGATGATCGGGAGGCCGCGTTTCCGTTTCATGCCCGCCTGGCCCGGGAGAACGGCTGGTCGGAAGGCTACACAGCCCGGGTGATCTCCGAGTATCGCCGCTTCGTCTTTCTGGCCCTTGCGGCCGGGCATCCGGTCACCCCGTCCGACCAGGTGGACCAGGCCTGGCATTTGCACCTGCTCTACACCAACTCCTACTGGAATCGCTTCTGCGGCGAGACTCTGGGCCGGCGCCTTCACCACGGGCCCACGCAGGGGGGCGCGAGTGAACGCGATAAGTTCACGGACTGGTACCTGAAGACGCTCCAGAGCTACCAGCACTGGTTTGACCGGGAGCCCCCGCCGGACATCTGGCCGCCAGCCGGCGTCCGTTTTGGCCAGGACATTGTCTGGCAGCGTGTCAACGTAACGCAGCACTGGGTCATTCCCTACAGCAGGCTCCGGGGCTTTGCCCTTCCGGCGATCAGCGTCCTGATCATCATATTACTGCTCCTGATCTAGAGGGGCAGGGAGGAGAAAACCATGATGAACCCAATCACCGATTTCAACGCGAACCAGTTTCTGCTTTTCTATCTGGTTTTGATTCTGCTCGTCGCCGCCATCGGCTGGTGGCGCAGGGAGATGGCCGATTGGACCGCGGACCTCACGCCGCCATCCGTTCCAGCAGATCTTGATCCGTACGAAGTGGCTTATCTGCGAGGAGGCGAGAATGAGGTTGCCCGTGTCGCCATCGTGTCGCTTACCGAGCGGGGGTACCTTGAAGTAAAGCGCGTCAGCAGGTGCCTCAGCGGCACGCTCGCGTTGCTTTCGGTGGGCGATCCAGACGACCAGTGCATCGCTCAAGTGGATGACGGATCCAATCCGGAAGCACTCTCTGCCCTGGAACTCGCTGTATTTGACTGGTTTGAAACGGCCAGGGAGACGAGCAAAGTATTTGAAGGAAATGAACTGCCGCTACTGGTGGAATCACGCTGTCTCCACTACCAGGAAAGACTCCACGCCGCACACTTGCTGATGCCGGACGACGTGCGAGAGAGAATCGCCAGAGTGGCCTTGGCCGCAGGCGTTGTCATTGCCACCTTTGGGGCGGCTCGCCTGGTGGTCGGGCTTCTGAGGGACCGCCCCGTCGGGTTTCTAATTATGATGAGTGTCGCGGCCGCCTTTGGCCTGGCTGCGATCGGCTCCGCCCCGCGCCTCAGTCGGCTGGGAAATCGCTACCTGGGGCAGCTTCTGGAAGACTTGAAATCCCGCCGCGACGAATTGAAATGGCGGGGGGAAAGAGACAAATTCTGGGACCTGCGCAGTGCTCCTGATCTCCCCCTTCTGGTGGGGGCGTTCGGGATCACTGTGCTGTCCGGCACGCCCTACAGCGTATTTGAGGAGGTGTTCAAGAAGTCCAGCCAAACCGGCAACGCTGGATGTGGAGGGGGTTGTGACGGCGGCTGTGGTGGATGCGGAGGTTGTGGGGGTTGCGGGTAGGAGCTTGGGGGAACCAAAAAGCCGGCTGTGGAACTAAGTCCTGCAGAAACCACTTTCGAAAGGCAGCCGCATGTTTGACGAATTGATCGAGTCTTCGCACAGCCCCGAGAGAAGAAGGGCCAGGACGGTCTTTCTCTCTTTGCTCGTCCACTCAGTTGTACTGGCGGTGGTCCTGGTGATCCCGCTGATCTACTATCAGGGGCTCCCCAGGTACGAGCTGCTGACCGTTCTGGCGGCGCCGCCAAACCCGCCGCCGCCATCCGGGCCGCCGTCTCTTCCGGCCCCACCTCCACCGGAGCGAGGCAAAGTTCAGATCGTGAGACTGGACCCGGACCAGTTCATGGAGCCCACAGAGGTCCCTGAGGAGATTCCACCGCCGGATGAAGAGATTCCAATGGTCTCCATCGATAACTGGGGGGCGACCGGTGGGATTCCCGGAGGGGACCCGGCCGGGATCACGGATGGAGTTCCGAATGGGACGGCTGGGAGTGTGCCGGGAGAGTTTGTAGGCGTAGGACCTCCGCCCCCTCCTCCACCAGAGCCAAGGGAACCTCAGCGCGTCAGCAGTGGCGCCCAGAATTCGCGGCTCATCCACAAGGTCGATCCCGTCTATCCCGAGCTGGCTAAGAGAGCTCGCGTCGCGGGGATCGTTCTGCTGCAGGTGACGGTCGATGAGCGGGGTGCAGTCGCCGGCATCAAACTGATCCGGGGCCATCCGCTGTTGAATCAGTCGGCCATCGATGCGGTCAGCCAGTGGAGGTATTCACCGACTCTACTCAGTGGTGAGCCCGTTCCCGTTATTGCCACAGTGACCGTAAATTTTGTGCTCAGATAGGGCCCCTTACGGGCTCAGTTCTGTGCGGCTACCGCGCGAGCCGCGTGAAATAGTCCCGTGCCTTCTGGATTTCCTCCAGAAGCGCGGCACGGTTGCGGTGAAGCAGTCCTGTTTCCACGGAGCGTCTTGGAGTTCGTTCCAGGGCCAGGTTTCCGTCTTCGTCCAGAGCCAGTCGGGATTCCAGGTCGTCCAGCCGGGCCAGCCAGGTGTGAGCCAGGGCTTTGGCCCGGGGATGGTCCGAAAGAGAGGGAGCCCCTTGCCGTGAGACAAAGATGGGGGCGGAATGGGCTTCCGAGGTGGGCTCGAAAGCGAAATAGACCACGCCGGTGGGCCCGTTGCGAGCCACGACTTCGCCCCGCTTCTTGCCGTAAGCGCGAATCGCCAGCCAGGAGGCTTCTCCCACAGGGTGATCGAACTGGAAGCGGATCTCCGACGAGTCTCCTGTTCTTGGGAAGCTTTTCAGCAACAGCCCGTTTTCAATCACCTCCAGCCGTTCGAGGTTGTCCCAGGCCGGATCAAAGCGCACACGGCCTTGTACGTTCACTGAGCCGGCCTGCTCCAGCACCACTTCTTCCCCCATCCCTTTGTCATCGACTTGAAACTCGAGAATGGGGCCATTGGTGACGAAAGTCCGGCCTCTGCGGACCCCCTCCAGCCAATTCTTGTAAGTGAGAGGACCCTCGACTTTCGTGTAGAACCGCTCCCGGCCCGGGATCGTCGCTCCTACGCAGGGATAGTCCGTCCCCGCGGTCGGTGTGATGCGGAACCCGGTGTTTAGAATGTCGTACCAGGCCTCGTAGACTCCTCGATTGAACTGCAACACCTCGAGAAAGCTCAACAAGCCGTGGGGCAGATCGACCGCTAGACCATAGGAAGGAGGAGCCATTGTAGTCGTTCCGAAGTGGGCATAACCGCTCAGCCCCCCCTGACGCTGGGCCTCTTCCCAGAACAATCGGTAGATCATGTAGTTCTCGGGAAAGTTGAATTCTGAATGGGCTCCCAGGGTAATGGCGTGGCCCAGAAAATGAGTTCGTGGATTCTCCTGGCCCGAGGCCAGGATGTAGTTGCCCTCCTGGTAAACGCTCCCGGGACCATGGGCATACTGATGAGTGATGTGGTGGCGGTAGAAACCCATCTGTAACAGATTGCCGACATGGATGTCTTCGGCCTGCATGATCTTGGAAATGTAGGGGTTGAGCCCCTCCACCGGACGAGCGATGTGTAAGTGATCGTCGGCACCATACCAGCCCTGTTCGGGCATGTTGACCCAGCGCGTCATCTCGACCTTCAGCTCGGTCGTTTCATCGGAGCGGATCTCCAGCTTGCGGGTCTGTGCATGGTACTCAACTCCCTTGAAAACCCGTAACTGGTAGGTGCCGGGGGGCAGGGAAGTCTCTACCTGGCCGGCGCTGTAGAACTGAAGGGTCCCGTGTAGGTGTTGTCCACCTTCCTGGAGAGCTGAGCCAGTGCCTCTTCCATAGTGATCTGGGCGTGTTCTTTTCCCATCCCCGAGCAATCGCCGCCGGAAGGTAAGGCATTGTCGGCGACATAGGCCTGGCCTTCTGAGTCCTTGAGTTCAACCCGGACCGGAGTCGGCTGACCGGAGCTGGATTCCAAGATCGTCAATTTCAGTTTTCCAGGCGGCGGGTTGGCCGGAGCGGACCCGACAGGAGAGCTTGCGATCACGAGGAACAGTGTGATCGGAATGAGAAGCGCTTGGAGGGACATTGGGCGTTTCCTTCTCGGACAGCTTAGCCCGTTTCTACTCGCGAACTTGTTCGAAGTAGTAGACGCCTTTCTTATTCGAGGAAACGATATCCAGCAGCTTGTCGCCGTTGACATCGGTGACCTGGAACTGTGTCCCGACGCCGCTGTCGGAATCGAGCTGATGGCGGATCCAGTGGGGCCGGCCGTCTTTGCGTTGCAATTCGAACCAGAAAAAGACTGCCGGCTGATCGCCGCCGGGATCATGGCCGCCGTGAGCCCACCAGCGTTTGCCGGTGACGAAGTCCATCAGACCGTCACCGTTGATGTCGGCCAGGCAGACGCCATGTGTCTGCGAGAAGCTCTTGTCGATCTCGTGAGTCTTCCAGTTGTTTCCGGGAAACTGCTCGTGCCACCAGATGCCGAAGCCGTGGGGACTGCTGCTGAGCACATCGTTGTCACCGTCGCCGTCGAAGTCGTACACGTACATCTGCGCGGCGCGGTTCTCAGCTCCCTGTTCACCAAAGGCGGCTGCATGGAACTTCCACGGGGAATCGGATAGCGATTCCGGTGCTTCCCACCAACCATCCGCGACCACGATGTCGTTGCGTCCGTCCTGGTTGACGTCTCCGACTCCGAGACCATGCGAATAACGCTTGGTTCCCGGCGCTGCCTTCGCGGAAACCGCATGCCGATGCCATTCCTTGTACGGATCGGCGGCTGGTTTGATGAATGCCATCTTGCGATCGGGGCTGTCGGACAGCTCTGGGTCCGGCGAGAAACCGGCGATTAACTCCCGCTTGCCATCGCCGTCCAGGTCCAGAAAGTCAGGACTCTCGTTGTTCGTAACCGGCGTGCACAAGCGCTTCTTCCAGTCGCCTTCGGAACCCCGGGGATTCTCGAACCACCAGGTGGGCATTCCCGGGAAACCAATGCAGATCACGTCGGTCCAGCCATCTCCGTTGACGTCTTCCGCAAAGTTGAAAAACGCGTCGCTGTAGCCCTTGGGTTTGTAATGCAGCCCAAGTTCTGCGTCTGAGCCCGCGGACGGCTGGGGCTTGACGATGGTGTGAAGTTTCCAGTCCGGAGCTTCATACCAGACGAAGCCAGCCGCGATATCCATCTTCCCGTCCCGGTTGAAATCGCCGACAGCCACCCCTTCGCTGCGGAACCTGGTGTCGAGCTGGTGCTTCTGAAAACGGATCTTTAATTTGTCTTCCGCAGCGCCGGTTGTCGACAAGCAAACGAACCCAACAACGAGGAAGCGAACGAGTGTATTCGACACTGCTCTCAATCATACTCGAAGCACCCGCCTGGTACCTGCCGCCAGGCCAGTCTCGCCAAAGTGATCCTCACCCCCCCTCAGCCTGCAGCCTCAACGCACACCCTGGTCTCAGGAACCGTGGCCGTCGTGCTGGCTGAGAAAAAGAGGTGGTGAGCTCTTAGCCCGGATTATGCATGAGATCTGAATCCGAGTGAGATTTGGGCCCATAAAAAGAGCCGTAGCTCTCTGATATAAAAGGGTTTACACAAACAAGACCCTAACCAGGAGCTACGGCAATGTTAAGAGCAGTCTGCCAGAATACCCTGCCATTTCACAGCCACAGAAAGATCACGGCGCGTTTTGATGGGGGGAGCCTCACTTCCGACGCAGGATGGTTGTTGTTTGGATCGGTGGATCGGCAACATCGGCTCTGCGAGGGCTTCAGTTCGTGTATTTCGGAGAGTCGAGACCAACGCTACATTCGTCATGATCTGTTGAAGTTGATCCGACAACGAGTCTTGCAGATCGTGGCCGGCTACGAAGACTGTAATGACGCCGATACGCTGCGCTCGGATCCGATGCTCAAAACCGTCTGTGATCAGTTGCCGGAGAGCGATCCGGATTTGGCCACGCAGCCGACTTTCTCCCGCTTGGAGAACTCCGTCACCAGGAAGGATCTGATGCGTTTGAGCCAGTGGCTGCTAGGCCGTTATGTGCGCTCCCTGAAGAAAAGACGTCCCGGTAAGATCATCCTGGATCTGGACAGTACCGACGACCATACCCACGGCCAGCAGGAGTTCTCCTTCTACCACGGGTATTACCGAAGCCACATTCTGCATCCTTTGCTGATCTTCGATGCCGACACGGGAGACCTGGTGTGTGCCGTGTTGAGACCTGGCAACAAGGGAGCTGCCTCTCACATCGTGCCCATTCTGAAGCGAGTCGTGGAGGCTATCCGACAAGGAGTGGGGACGGATGTCGAGATTGAGATTCGGGCCGACAGCGGCTTTGCCACGCCGCGGCTCTACGAGTTCTGTGAGGCTGAAGAGAATCAACTCCAGTATGTCATTGGGTTAAGTCGAAACCCTCGCCTGCAGCGAGTGGTCGAGCCCCTGCTGGATTCGACTCGGGAAAGGTTCCTTGAGCTGGAGGAAAAACAGCGTCAGTTTGACGAGTTTCTTTATCGAGCCAACAGCTGGGATCGATCTCGTCGCGTCATCGTCAAAGTGGAGGTCGATCAGCGCGGGATCAATCGTCGCTTTGTGGTCACCAACCGGGACGATCTCTGCTCCCAATCACTTTATGACCACTACACAAACCGAGGACAGACCGAAAACTTCATCAAGGCCTTCAAGAATCATCTGAGCATGGACCGACTCAGCTGTCATCGATTCCTGGCCAATCAGTTTCGACTCCTTCTGCATGCCCTGGCTTACCAGATGTTCGTGCGCCTGCGCGACTATCTGCACGGGACCCCCTGCTCGAAATCGAAACCTTACGTCGTCGTGTCCTCAAGATCGGGGCCCGGATCCGACAAACCACTCGACGCATCTGGGTCCATCTTTCCTCAGCCTTTCCCGAACAACCCCTCTTCCACCTCGTCTTGAGTCGTCTCAACTCCAGCTAGCCTCTCCCAGCTCCCCGAAAAACCGCTTCCGATACTCACCCAGGCCCAGATCTGTCTGAAATTCACTCCCCAACCACTTCAAACGCCTCGCCAACCGATATTCTTCGCAAATCCGCCTGTCACACCTGTCCGCTTTCGAGTTGAGCCACTTCTCGAGTCGTTTTTCAACTCCGGACTACGGTTCTTGCATAATCCGGGTTAGTCTGGTTGCTCCGTCAGGCAGGCAATGGTGTCTCGAGCGGAGTGAAGAATAAGGTGGGCGTCTACTCCGACTGCAAGATAGGAGACTCCCAAGTCTCGCCATGGTTTAGCCGTCTCGGCATTCTTGCAGAAGGTTCCCACGGATTTTCCCGCAGCGTTCACTTTCCGTACCACCAGGTTCATCTTCTCTTGAACACGAGGATGATGTATCTGTCCAGGAACGCCCAGAGACTGAGACAGATCATAGGGACCAATAAAGAGGACATCCACTCCTTCGACCTCCAGAATTTCGTCCAGAGCGCTAATGCCGGCTTCTCCTTCAATATGGAGCACGACCAGGATCTCTTCATTCATGGCGGCCACATAGTCCTTCGTTTCATGGTTCCCATAACTGGCAGATCTGACGAAAGGCTGCAGGCCGCGTTCGCCCAGAGGGAAATACCTGGCCCCTTTCACGGCATTTCTGGCCATCCTGGCAGAATCGATCTGCGGGACATGAACTCCACAAGCCCCCATATCAAGAGGTCTTCGGATGGAAACTTCATCACAGGTTGGAACCCGAACCATCGCGCTGATTTCTGTGGACAAGCTAGCCCGGATGAGGTCTTCCATTCGCTCGAGGTCCACGGAACCGTGCTCACCATCGATAATCACAAAATCAAATCCAGCCAGACCGAACACTTCGACCAGTTGAGGACTCGGAATCTCCAGGAACGTGCCAACCACAAATTCTTTTGACAGCAGTTTGTCCCGAAGGGAATTTACCCTGAGTTCCATTCACGACTCCTTTCCGACTGAGTATTCTCAGACCGTAGTCTTAACGCACACCCTGGTCCCAGGAACGCAAAGAGCACTTCCTTGACCTCCAGGCCGGCTTCTTCGAGGGCCCTCCTGTAGAATTCCCCCTGGCCCCGATACGCAGCGTCCAGTCGCTCCCGTGCCTCCTGCTCATTGGCCACGCTATCTGTCTTGTAGTCCACCAGGACCAGCCCGTCGTCTTCCTCAATGACCAGGTCATTCACGCCCTCGTGCAGGTCCCCGTCGACCAGCACCGAGAAGGGCAGTTCTTTCCAGTGGCGCCTGGCAGTCAGGGCCCGTTGTCGGAGTCCAGTCTTTATGAAGTTATTCATGAATGGAAGTGCTTTAGCGTCGATGTCATCAGGAAGGTCCCCGGAAAAGTCCCAGTGTTCCAGCAGCCGGTGGACGAGCAAGCCCATCTCTTTCGCTTGACCACCATTGGTAGTTGAAGTACGACTTTCCTGCCACGTCGAATCCGGTAGTTTCGCTTCTTTCGATCCAGTGGCCGTAACGATTCTCAAGGAAGGCGCGCGACCTTCTTCGAGGGCTCGGTCCAAGTTGCTGCTCCACTCCTGTCGGTGCTTTCGATAGTCCTCCCAATCCCGGTCCAGAGGCTCGGTCAGGGTGGTGTCCACTTTGACCGGTTGCGCCAACTCCTCGCGGGTGTATCTGATCTGTGAAACTTCAGGCATCTGAATCGAGTCGAGGAACTGGGCGTACCCGGTTGGCTTGCTACCGACGAAGCGAGGAACCAGGAGATAATCGCGGGCCCGCGTGGCGGCTACATAGAGAATTCTTTGCCGTTCCGCTTCGAGCCTCGCTTTCTCTTTCTCGGAAAGCTCTTCGAAACCAGCACTTTGGAAATAGCCGGTGCGCTTTGTTCCCAGTTTGTATTCCAACCTCTTGTCCGCATAGTCGAGGAAGAATTGCTCGCCGGCATAGAAAGCCCCATGCAGTTTCATCAGGAAAACGACGGGGAATTCCAGCCCTTTTGACTTGTGGATACTCATGAGGCGAACCGCGTTGTCTTCGGTCTCGCTCAGCAGCGAATCCATCTCTTCCACTTCTTCCTGTTCCAGTTGGTCCAGCCAGCGAACAAAGTGATGGAAAACCGCCACAGGGGCTTCCCCGGCCCGGGCCATGATCTTGCCCAGGTGTTCGTAGTCCCTGGCCTGTTGAACGACCTTGAGAAGATTGGCGATGGCCTGCTTCAGATGGGGATAGAAGGTCAGAGTCTCCAGGACACAGGTCTGTTCATAGAGATCCTGGATGCTCGCACTGATCTGATGGCGGTTCCTCTTCTCATGCAGTGACCTTAAGATCTCCAGCGCCTCGGACACCGGGGATACGGCAACTTTCTCTTCCAGGTAGTTGAACGTCTTGTTCTGGACAAAGTAACTGAAGAGATCTCGATCGGAGATGCCAAAGAAAATAGAATGGAGCGCGCGGGCGATGGAAAGCTGATCGGAAGGATTGTCGATCGCCAGCAGACAGGCGATCAAGCTGGTCACCTCCTGGCGCTGGTAGTACTGCTTGCCCCCCTCCAGGACGTAAGGGATCCCGGCCCGCTTCAAGGCGTCCTCGTAAATCTGCATGCCGGTGTAGGTGGGAAACAGCAGGGCGATGTCCCTGAAGGCAACCGGACGCCGCTCCTTTCCATCGCGCACGGGCCACTGAGTGCCGACCATTTCGGCGATGGTATGGCCCCCCGCCTGCGCCTCGACTCCGCGAACCTCGTCGATTTTCGCTTGCGGATCGTAGTCGGCCGTTATTTCCATCACCCGGGCGGGAGCGGAGCTTTCAAAGTCACTCTCGGGCCAGGCATAGATGGGAAGGTATTCAGGAGAGTATTTCTCGCCTTCCGAGGGGAGGATGAGCTGCTCGAAGACGCCGTTGACCCAGTCGATCACTCCGCTGCAGGACCGGAAGTTCTGCTGAATGTCGAGTTGTTCGCCAGGGTAGTCCGAGTTGTCTCGGCAAAGATACTCTTTGGCCGCTTCGTAGATGGCAATGTCGGCCCGGCGAAAACGATAGATCGACTGTTTCGGATCGCCCACCAGAAGGAGTTTGCCGGGCTTCAACGCCACCTCGGTCCAGTCATCGGCCTGCGCTTTCGCCTCGGCCAGAAAGAAGACCATCTCCACCTGCAGGGAATCCGTGTCCTGGAACTCATCAATCAGAAGGTAGCGAAACCGTCTCTGAAAATACTCTCGGACGGCCAGGTTGGACCGGAGCAGATCCCGGCAGCGCAGCAGGAGATCCTGGAAATCGAGAAGTCCGAGAGAATTCTTTTTGGCCTGAATCTCCTCAACGAAGCCGCGGATGATCCGACCAACCTGCTGAGTAACCTCCGTTTTGACTCCTTGCCGCAGCTCGTCGAGGTCCGACTTGAGGCTCCGGCAAATCTCTTTTTGGGTCCTGCAGTGCTGAGGATCCGTCCAATTCTTCTGAGCGCCTTCGGCTTTGACCAGGAACTCTCTGACCAGAAACTGCTCCAGGAGTTGGGGTTCCTCAAGCGCCTCGAAGCTCTCGATAGACCGCAACATCGCCTGGATGCGCTGATAGCCCTTGTCTTCGGTGGCCACGCAGAAGGGAAGTAGCCTGGTCAGTTCCCTCAGGCTCCCTCTCAAGCGATCAAAGAAGCCCGCAAGCTCAACCGGGACAGCCTCAAAGGAGAGGGCAGGCAAAATGTCACGATTCCGGTAGAAGTTCTCTGCCAGAGTCCGGATGTCCTGGATTCGCAGTCCCAGGGAGATCGCTCTCTGGAAGATCTTCCGGTGCTTCTCCAGATTGGTGTTGATCCAGTCCTGCCATTCATGCTCAAAGAAGAATTCCTGGGTCAGGTTGTCGAGCACCTCAAACCTGGGATCGACACCCGCTTCGACGGGTCGTTCCCGAAGGATGGAAGAGGCAAAGCCATGAATCGTCGAAATCGGGGCCTGGTCCAGTTTCTCCAGGGCCCGCCCCAGGCGTTGTGTCTCATCGGAGTTCTGGCCGGCAGCTTCGATACGCTGCTTTTCCAGCTTCTCGCGGATCCGTAGTTTCAACTCGGCGGCGGCTTTCTCAGTGAAGGTGACTGCGACGATCTGTTCGATCTCTGCCCGACCCGTAGTGATAAGGTTGAAGATCCGGTCGACCAGCAGGGTGGTCTTGCCGGTTCCGGCCCCGGCTTCCACACACAGGTTCGTATCCAGGTCCGTGCGAACCCGTTCGCGAACGGCGGCGTCCATAGGGGCTGGAGGTGTCGGCGTCATTCGAACTGCTCCAGTTCGCCCACGGACTCCAGTTCGACTGCCTCACTCTTGCGGTCGAGAATGGCCTGTATGCGACGGTCACAGACCCGGTTGTAGTCACAGGAGCGGCAGCGAGGTTTGGGAGTCGGCAGGAAGCGGCCGGCTCGAATACTGGTCGTAATGATCTCCAGAATCTGTAGCAGCTTGGCTTCTTTCTCTTCCCAGTTGTCGCTGGTGAATCGAGTCCTCCGGTACTCCCCCTTGCGGCTGGAGTAGTAGTACTGGGCATCGACGCTGGAACTCGGGACACCCAGCAGCGCAGCGGCTCCGAGTAGGTAGATGGGGAGCTGCAAGGCCTGGCCCTTCTGGAAGGAATTATCCCGCTTGAACCACCTTCCCCCGGTCTTGTAGTCGATGACCGTATAGCGTCCGTCCGTTGTCTTGTCGATACGATCAATGAAGCCCACCAGCGGAATTTCAGAGCCGTCACGCAGTTTGAGCAAGAAAGAGTGATTCCAGCCAAATCTCTTCTCGAAGTGGATCGGGGAGCTTCCTCGCTCCTCCAGTTCGCTGTGCAGGAAACCCGTCAGATCGTGGCGCAGGTTTTCTTTTTCCAGTTCCCAGAAAAAAGGTCTTCCCGTCAGGCCGCTTTCCTCGACTTGTTGAAACTCGACCTCGGCAATCTCCATTAGAGACTGGCGCAGGTGGGGGTAAGCGCTGTGTGAAAGAGGCAGTTCTCCCTGGTCACGGCGCTGTCGGTAGAAAGCTTCGAAGATACTGTGGAGCATCCGGCCGCGGTCCAGCGGAGAGAGTTGCTCAACCTCGTCGGGGGCTTCATAGGTCTCCAGCGCGAAGATCTTGGAAAGAAGGTACTGATAAGGGCAGGCGGCAAACGTCTCGAGCTGGGTGGGGCTGAAGGTCCGGTACTCGAGGAAATCGCCAAGTCCTTCGGCAGTTCCAACGATGCCGTCGTATTCGGTCAACTCTTTGCTTTCCCAGCGCTTCCGATAGAAATCCAGCGATTGACTCAACTGGGAGAAGTCCTGCTCCAGATGTTGTCTCAGATCCTGCCTGGAACCCACTTGGGTCCCGATCAGTGAAGCCATTCGAAAGGACTGCAGAGACAGGCTTCGCTCCCGCTCTGCAGGGTGCCAGGGGAGCAGGGCGTGCATGTGGTGCCCGGGGTCCTCCTGGAGCCCCTCCAGGCCAGGCCGGATTCCGTCTTCAGGCCGGGCGGCTTCAAGCAGGTAATGGGAGATCTGCCGTGGCTTCAACTGGTTTTCGTCGTTGCGCGGATAGGTAAAGAAAAGCTGATCCCGAGCCGACTGCTTGACCAGGCTGAAAAGAAACTCTTCTTCCTGGCTGCGAGCTGACTTGATCGGAAGACGGCCCGCACCGCCGCGATTCAACTCGTGACGTTCCTGGTCCAGCAGCACGGGGTCCTGAGAGGGGAGGACGGGAAAGGCTTTTTCCACCATTCCCGGAACGAATACGACCGGGAAGCGGACTCCGCGTGCCGTGTGCAA
>CBDCBX010000009.1:0-109031 GCA_965214465.1 Acidobacteriota bacterium
ACCTCTGCCACCTTGTGACGGTTCGGCATAAAGGGAACTATCCTGGCCCACTTGTTTCGCCGCACGGCTCCTTCGAGAAAATGGTAAGTGTCCTGCTCCATCTCGTCGTCATCGGCTTGCCGGAATGTAATCCCATCCCATCGATAGAAGTCACCCTGTTGGAAAACAAGTGTCCGTTGACCGCCGTGGTCAAAGCGCGCACTGATGAACTGTCGGGCCGATGGTAACGGGTCTGCTGGATTTAGCAGGGGTTTGTGTGAGGCGAGCCGCCAGACTGCTGATTGGCCGGAGCGTCATCCTCCTCGGCTTTCTCACCCAGGACTTTCTGAATGGTGCCTTGCCTGTAATCCGCTCGTTTCTCCCATTTCTCCCGCATTAGGCCGCTTTTCCGGAAAAGCCGGTCGATCTGCTCAGCGTCGCGGGTCCAGTGGGCCAGGAAGCTGCAGAGCGCGAGGTCCGCTTCTGAATGACTTGTATATCCCTCGAATTCACCGTCATCGTAAAGCTGCGAGAACACTACTGATGATCGAGCCGAACGGCAGCGTCTGAGAACCTCCTCGTCGCCGATTCCTGAGGACCCATGGGCAGTCTTCGGTTCCTTCTTCGCCGAACGTTGACCGTCGGGTCCGAACATCTGCTTCAGCAGTTTCGTGATCTCAGCCTGTCTGGCTTCGATGGTGGAAGGAGTTCCTTCAATAGGCTCCCCGGTGACAGTGAAATACCGGCGCCGGTCATAGATCTCGAAACCCTTCCGCCGCCGCCCTCTACCGTTGGGCAGTTCGGCCTTAGAGATGATGTGAATCCCTCTCCCGGAAGGAGACTTCTCCGCGTAGGAGTCGATCACTTCGAGAAGGTTGGCGAGATCGTCCTTGCCGTTAACGCTGTCGAGGTCGATTCCGCAGAAGGGGTCGTCCGCGGTAAACACGAATCCGATCCCGTCACAGGAATACCGCACCAGGCCCTTTACGGCCTGGGCGAAAGTACCCCAGGTCCCGGGATCTGTAGCGGAGGCCAGGTTTCCGTTCATGGGGTCAATGGGAACTTTCGTGACTTTCCCGGCCCGGTACTCCAAACGCCAGGCCACCCACTGGGACGGGCTTTTCAGGTCGTCTGGGATGTTATCCAGCGCCTCCTGAGTGAGTTCGGGAATTCGGTGACGATATTCGGCAAGCGGGTCTGTGACTTCCGGCATACGCTCCTCCTAGTCATTTGCTCAGCCAGGAGGTAGCCGATGGTTGGCTACGTGCCGCTTCTAATATGGTCATTGAGGCTGGAGCCTCAAAGGTGGGATCGGCCTAAAAGCCAATGCGACCAGAAAATATTCTAGCACAAGACTCGACGCATAAGCCAGCCAGAGCCAAGGGTGGTAGGGCGGATTCGACCTGGCGCCAAGTCAGAGAGAGAAGCCATTTCTTGTTCGATTCGAGAAGGGCTCAACGTCAGCCCTAACTCCACGAACAAGATAGTTGTTAGTGTGGACTTGTTGTCTCGCGATGCTCGGCACGAGTGCGACGACGCTCATAAGAACCTTTCTTTACCTCCACCGGCCGAACGGGACAGTTCTTGTCGCCCAGGAGGAGGGAATCTCCGCCCGGTCCTTTGAAGGACCACCTGGACGCTTTTCGATTCCAAAGGAGGCCCAGCGACCCACAAAGTCCGAAAGCTTGCTGGCGGATCTTCTGGGGATCCTGGCGGACGTTCTTTATACTCGTATGATGGATGGCACCATGAAAGGCCGGATTTTCCTCTTCGATAAAGACAGCGATAGGCTGATCCCCATGGAGGAAGCGCCTTACCTCAGCGAGGAAATCCTGCAGAACTGGCTCTCCGGGTATCCGGAGCTGCTCCCCGGGGATCAGATCGACCCTGAAAACCCCCGGCGCTGGTTGCTGGTGAAGGCCGAGATGGGGGTACCCGACCACGAGGGGGGAGCCGACCGCTGGAGCCTGGACCATCTGTTCCTGGACCAGGACGGCATCCCCACTTTCGTGGAGTGCAAGCGCTCCAGCGACACGCGCGCCCGCAGAGAGGTCGTGGCGCAGATGCTGGACTATGCCGCCAACGGGATGGAGTACTGGAGCATGGAGCGCATCCGTCAGGTGGCTGTCGGGAAATCGGACGACGAGGAGGCCCTCAAAGAGCGCGTATCGGCCCTGATCGGTTCGGACGATCCGGATAAATTCGAGCAGTACTGGGACACGGTCCAGGAGAACCTTCGTGACGGTAGGGTCCGGCTCGTCTTTGTGGCCGACCAGACCACCAGGGAACTGCGGCGCCTGGTGGAGTTCATGAACGAGAAACTGGTCGATATTGAGGTCCTGGCGGTCGAAGTGAAGCAGTTCTCCGGGGAAGGGCAGAGGGCGGTCGTCCCCAGGGTTATCGGCGCCACCGAGGCGTCCCGGGAGACGAAGGCCCGGCGGCCTCCCCGGGCATCCCCATGGACGGAGGAGGAGTTCATCGCCAAGGTCAACGACAGCGAGCACTCCGGGGAGGTCGAGGTCGTCCAGAAGATCCTCGCCTGGGCGAAAGGCAGAGGCTTCCGGATCCGGGGCGGCAGGGGGCCCGTATCGGCTGGTCTGGATCTGGTCCTGCAGACGGATGAGGAGTCCACCAGGCCGTTCAACCTCTACGAGAGCGCCAGCTCCACCAAATTCTATGTGTACTTCTCGGACATCCAGCCGATCTCGGGGGATCCGGAGAAGCGCCAGCTGCTGCTGGACCGGCTCGCCCGGCTGGGCTTCTTTATCTCGGCCAAGCCCCACTTCCCCAGTCTGGACATTTCTCAGCTGCTAGAGCCTCAGAACTGGGACGAGTTCAGTGCGACGTTGGAGTGGATAATGGTCGAAGCCTTCCCCGAGAAAAACTAGCACTCAGACCGCCATCTGGAGACCGAAGCTCCCCCGCCCGCTCGCCCGAGGGACAAGCTGGGTCGCGTCCCGGCTTCTCCGGATCAGGCCGGATGCCAGCCCTTGGGCGCCAGCGATACTCCGGGTTGTGAGCTGCGCCCCAGCGTGATCTCAACGTAGGCCGAGAATACGTCCAGGAAGCGGTCATCGAAGGGATGGCCGATGAAGTCCATATTCCACAGGCCACTCGTCGAAATCTCCCCTGTGAAGCTGTGTCTTCCCAGCCAGGTCTCGCCCGGAGGGTCGGCCCGCCGTCCGGCGCCGGACAGAAGCGCGATCGCGTTCTGCTCCAGGAAGCCCCGGTCGCTGTCCGCCGCTGCCTCGTCGGGCACGTTCAGCCAGAGCTGTCCCCCCGAAAAATCCCGTCCACCTTGTGCAGCAATGACTTGCGCAGATCTTGAGGTGGAGCTCAAGGCCTCGTATCCTGCGGGCCATGAGAGAGATTCGTTGCCTGTTCCAGCTCATCCTCACGACGATTTCTGATCTCAGGCAAGCTGCCGGATTCGTCTGTACATTTCTAGCGGCACTTCTCTGTTCTCGGGCAACTTTGGCAGCAAGAGTGCTGGCAACAGAAAGCCAGTTGGCGGTGTGCAAGTGTCGGATCGAGAAGAAGGATCAACCCCGACCCCGATTCACTCGGGCCTTCAGGCTGCTTTGGGTGTTGCTGTCCAGGGCCTGGGATCCGTGGCATCACGTGGCTCGTCTGATGAAGCCAGCCACAGTCAAGCGCTGGCACACAACAGCCTTCCGTTTCTACTGGCGCCGGAAGTCGCGAGGCCGCCCCGGCCGGCCTCCCGTGCCAAAGGAGATGCGCGATCTGATTCGCAAGCTGAGCCGAGAGAATCCCCTATGGAGTGCTGAACGAATCGGGGACACCCTGCGGCTTTTCGGCTGCGATCCCCCTTGCAGTGACACCATCCGCAAGTACATGTCTCGCCCCAAGGAGCCTGACAAGCCAACGAACTGGCTGCCCTTCCTGCGCAACCACCTGGAAGTCTCCTGGGCAATGGACTTCTTTACCGTGATCACGGTCGGCTTCTCATTTCTCTACGTCTTTGTCGTCTTTGAACATGGTCGAAGGAGGGTGATTCATCTCGCAACGACGTACCATCCCTCCATGGAATGGGTCATTCAACAGCTTCGAGAAGCCACGCCCTTCGGTCGTCAGCCCAGATTCTTGTTCCGTGACAATGACGGCGTCTACGGCCACGGAGTCCGGAAGTTCCTGGACAGCAGCAACATTGAAGAGGTGCGAACGGCCTACCGAAGCCCTTGGCAGAATCCTTATATAGAAAGGTTTTTCGGCACTCTCCGCCGGGAACTGCTCGATCACGTGATCGTGCTCAGTGAAAGGCACCTGAACCGGTTGCTCGCCGAATACATCGAGCAGTACTACCATTGTGCCCGGCCACATCAGGGACTGGACGGTGACACTCCCATTGCAATCCAGAAACCGGCAGTGGCTGATGGTCAAGTCAAGCTGCTCTCGTTTCCGATCTGCGGTGGGCTTCACCACCGCTATGAACGGGTGGCAGCGTAGGACTCAGGTCACAACCGACTCATTCCCTCAACATCTGTCCGACACGGCAAGGTCTGTCTGGGCGGCTTCTTCAGCCGCAAAGCAAACGCCTGTCCACTAATTCTCATCGCGGTTCGTAGTGCTCGCCGAGGAAGATTATTCAGATTCGCAACCTGAGCCAGCGCCCACGAGCTCCCTCACCGGTTGGATGGAGTTTTTCGGGGGGACAGGGGCGGTCTGGAACCAAAATCTCTCTAAAACAACAGGAAACAGAGTCCAGGAAAAACCTAATCTCGGAGAGCCGAGGACCTTCTAAGCTTTTCAAATAGAGGGACTTACGCTAATCCAAAACGTGGTTCAACCCTTATAGTGAAATCGGAAGGATAGTCGGGATGCGGGAGGCTGGTCTTTGACAGCCGCGGTACTGGATCTTAGATAATGGGCTGAGCCATCTTCCGTGAGGTAAGAAAGCGATGTTTTTTGATCCCTTGTACATACTATTCAGCCTCCCGGCGCTGCTGCTGGCACTCTTTGCTCAAGCCCGCGTGAAGGCCAACTTCGCGAAGTTCTCCAAGGTGCGTACCATGCGGGGCGTCACGGGAGCTCAGGTGGCCCGCAGCCTTCTGGACTCGAACGGGCTGGGGCAGGTCAAAGTGGAACGGGCCAAAGGTTTTCTTTCCGATCACTATGACCCTCGTTCCAAGGTCCTGCGGCTGAGCCCGGCGGTGCACGACAGTCACAGCGTGGCGGCGGCCGGCATCGCCGCCCATGAGATGGGACATGCCCTCCAGGATGCCCAGAACTATGCACCTCTGGGACTGCGTTCGGTGATGGTTCCATCGGTCCGTCTGGGAAGCTGGGCGGGACCGATTATTTTCTTTATCGGATACCTGATTAATTTCACGGGATTAGCCTGGATTGGGCTAGCCCTGTTTGCTGCAACCGTTGTGTTCGCGCTGGTCACACTGCCGGTTGAGTTCGATGCCAGTCGAAGAGCCAAGCTGCTTCTGGTCAACCAGGGCGTTCTGGTCAGTCAGGAGATGACGGGAGTCAACAAGGTTCTGAATGCGGCAGCCTTGACCTATGTAGCCGGCGCCCTCCAGGCCATCAGCACGCTTCTCTACTACGCCTTCATTCTGATGGGCCGGCGCGACTAGCGTCGAGCCGTTTCCCGTTCCTCGCTTCTCGTTGTCCCGGGCTGGCAAAGCAAAGGAGCCCCGTTGAGAGTGGGCCCTCTGTGCCAATAATGGTGAGACACTTCTTCCCCACTAAATTAGAGTAGAGGGCGAGAAGCTGGATTACAGGATGATAGAAAACAGAAGCGACAAGAAACTGAGGATTTTGGAGACCTCGGAGCGAAGCGGAGAGGTCTCCAAAATCGCTGCGGGACGGACGGAGCCCGACAAGGTTCTTTCGCGACCCGATCCGGAAGTTCCCAGCAAGGCCACGCGTCGCCGATTTTCAGCCCGCTATAAGCTCCGGATCCTGGAGCAGGCCGATGGATGTGAAGAGTCGGGCGGAGTGGGAGCCTTGCTGCGCCGAGAAGGGCTTTACTGGTCGAATCTGCAGACCTGGCGCCGCCAACGCGAGCAGGGAACGCTGCAGGCCTTGACCCCTCGCAAGCGGGGACGCAAGGCAAAGCCGGTCAATCCTCTGGATCGTCAACTGAGGCAAGTGGAGGCTGAGAATCGGAAGCTGAAACGCAAGCTCGAGAAGTTTGAAGCCATGCTGGATCTCCAAAAAAAAGTCTCGCAACTGTTGGGAATCTCTCTGGCGAGCAGCGAAGAGAACGGAGACGAGAGCTGATGGACGAAGCTTTGCGATTCTCACAATCCCACGGAGTCCGTGCCGGTTGTCAGGCCCTGGATCTGCCGCCATCGAGTCTGTATCGGGAGAAACTTCGGCGCGAACGGCCGGCGCTGGATCCTCGGCCTCGGGCCGCATCCCCACGCGCCTTGAGCCCGCCCGAAAGGGAAGCCGTTGTGGAGGTCCTGCACAGCCGACAGTTTATCGATAAAGCTCCTGCCGCCGTATGGGCGGAGCTGCTGGACGAAGGGCGATACTTGTGCTCGATTCGAACCATGTACCGCATTCTGGCCGAACGTCTGGAAGTTAGAGAACGCCGCCGCCAGCGCCGCCATCCCCAATACTCCAAGCCGGAACTTCTGGCCACCGGCCCGAACCAATGCTGGTCCTGGGACATCACCAAGCTGAAGGGTCCCGTCAAATGGAGCTATTTCTACCTCTACGTGATCCTGGACATTTTCAGCCGCTATGTGGTGGGCTGGATGGTGGCCACCCAGGAAAGCTCACGCCTGGCCAAGGTCTTGATCGCCCAGAGCTACTCCAAGCAGGAGATCGTAGCGGGTGGTCTCACCCTGCATGCCGATCGTGGCTCGTCGATGAGTTCCAAAGCACTGGCCTTGCTACTGGCCGATCTGGGAGTCACCAAGTCTCACTCTCGGCCTCATGTCTGTGACGACAATCCCTACTCGGAATCCCAATTCAAGACCCTCAAGTACCGTCCCGAATTCCCGGCTCGTTTCGGCACCATTCAGCAAGCCAGAGACTTCTGTCGGGATTTCTTCGATTGGTATAACCGCGACCATCGCCATTCGGGTATCGGCCTGCACACTCCCGAGGATGTGCACTACCTCACCGCCATCACCACCCGTCGCGATCGATCCCAAACATTGGAGGCCGCCCATGCACTCTTCCCGGAGAGATTTCCCAACGGCAAACCCGTTCCTCCTCCTCTTCCCGAGGCGGTCTGGATCAACCCTCCCGAAAAGGAGAACTCTTGAGATGACGCTACAGTAATTTATTCACCAAAGTGTCTCAAAGTTATTGACACGTTCCGGGGAGAGAAACGTCAAGAGAGTGGGAGGAGCCTTGGGGGGGCGGCGAGACGTTTAAATTCCCGAGCGCCGCCCCCCCAAGGCTCCTCCCACTCTCGCAGTCCACCAGCCCATTCCCGACCGCGGCCCCGAAGTTCCGGTAGGGATGCCAGTTGCCTGGCACCCCCCGGACAGATCCGTACGTGAAGACATAACTTCATACGGCTCCTACCTCGGGTCGAACGCCAAAACGCACGAAGGGTGGAGGATGTAGGATACGGACACTGGGGATCCACCGCTTGACATACCGGTTGAACCGCGGCCACGGTATGTTCGCTTTCTGGCTCCGACGCCGCAAGGCGTGGCACCAGCCGCGACACACCGCGCTGCGGAAGGCGTTCAGGGCGTCACTGTTGCCCGGGACCGCATGGTAGTTGAAATAACCCTGGACGACGGACCGGTGCCACTTCCCCTGTTCGGGGAGCGAATCGTGCCGTCGGCGCAGCTGTTGTGCGCGGATCTGCTTCAACTTGCGTCTCAGACGTTTCCCTTCGGTCTTCCGCCGGATCGTAAACCCGCCTTTTCGACCTTGCGCACAGATATGGCGAAAGCCCAGGAAGGTAAAGGTATCCGGTCTGGTCTGCCCCCGGCGGCGACGATTCTTGCTCGCCCAACGACCGAACTCAATCAACCGCGTCTTTTCCGGGTGCAGTTGCAGGCCGAACTGCGACAGCCGTACCGCCAGCTCCCGGCGGTACTGTTCGGCCTCCTCGCGATGCTGGAATCCCAGCACGAAGTCGTCGGCGTAGCGGACGATGATGACCGCCCCTTTCGCCTTACGTCCTCGCCACTGGTGGGTCCGCAGATCCAGTACATAGTGCAGGTAGATGTTTGCCAGCAGGGGCGAAATTACCGCCCCCTGTGGCGTTCCCACCGTGCTCCTGGACCATTGACCCGCTTCGGAGACTCCCGCTCTGAGCCACTTGCGGATCAGTCGCAGAACCCTCCGGTCCCCGATCCGGTGCTGGAGAAACTTCAGCATCCATTCGTGGTCGATGGCGTCGAAAAACCCACTAATGTCAGCGTCCAGCACCCAATTCACCGGCCGATTGGTAATCCCCATCCACAGCGCATCCAATGCTCGATGCTGACTGCGTCCGGGGCGGAACCCGTAACTGAAGCCCATAAACTCCTCCTCGTAGATCTGCTCCAGTACCGTAACTACGGCCTGTTGCGCGATCTTGTCCTCCAGGGCCGATATGCCCAGTGGACGCAGCCTGCCATCCTCCTTTCGGAGGTAGACCCGCCTCGAGGGGTGGGCTCGATAGGTCCCGTCATGGATTCGGGTATGCAGAACGAGCAGTCGCTCCCGCAACCCTTCTCCATATGCTTGCCACGTCATTCCGTCCACCCCTGCAGCAGCCTTCCGCTTCAAGGCGAAATAGCTCTGCTTCAGCAGTTCCGGTGTCACGTGGTGCAGCAACGCGGTGAACCGCATCTTCCTATCCCGGCGTGCGGCCTGCCCTACACCAGCCAGTCGATCGTCACACCTTTCCGGCTCCGTGTCCGGGGCGTGGCCGCCTTCACTGGTGCTTCCCTTGGCCGGACTCCTTCCCTCCACAAACTCCGCCGACTCTTCGTCTTTGTTCGCTCGCTTCATCAGTACTATGAGTCCGTCCGACTCCCCAGGGCCGTATATGTCCGGCATTACGGCTTACCTTCGCCGGCCTGTCCGCCTGCCATCCAGACGGACTACCCTGGGGTCTCTCGGTTCTCGTCCATGGAGCGTCCACGGAGCGTCCACGCTTGCACGGGGTCTCTGACTCCGCCAGGCCCTGCTGCGACTCGCCTTTTACGCCGCAGCCGGTTTCGCCACCCCCTTGGGGCCATAAAAGCAGCACCTGGAATTCGTTTCTTTCGAAGCTCAATAGCCCGGCTCACGCTTCCCCTGTCAACGCTTCACCAGCCTCTTGCGAGGTATCGATGCATGACTCGGGGTCGGGGTGGTTGGCTACACCTTTCCCCGTACGGCTCTTTCATCCGCTACTCCATGTCGGTTTATCCCGACGCTTTCGGCCCCTACCACTTTCGACTTAGAACCCGTACAGTTCCTTCCAGGCAGCTTCGAATTCGTTCCCTTCCACCCAGCGCGGCCTCTCATCGCGGCTGGCCGTTCTGAGGGCGGCTCGGAAGAGAATGCGCATGTCTCGCTCGGCACCCGAGAGGTCCCAGTACTCGTTCACTTCGTCACTGACCTGGTGGTAATGCCGCGTGTGGTATTCCACCGGATCAAATGAAAGGGGTTCAACATAGCTGGTTCCGGGCTTGATGAAGAGCGCCGGGATCCCCTTCTTGGCGAAGTTCACCTGATCGGATCGGTAGAAGCTGCCGGCGGCAGGATTCGTGTCCCCGACCACATGCAGAGAGTAGGGGAGGTCCCGACCCGCCGTTGCGACCGCCTGGCGTAAGTCATCTCCCAGAGTGTTTGAGTCGTGGCCGATGGCGGGAACATCCGTCGTCAACCCGAAGATCTGGGTCATGTCGATGTTGTAGTTAGCCACGATGCGGCGCAGTTCGATGGGAGGTCTGGCCACGAACCAGCGACTTCCGAGCAGGCCGCGCTCTTCGGCGGCACAGGCCAGGAAGGCCACCGAACGGCGGGGCCGCTCCGGCAGGGAGGCAAAGGCCCGGGCCAGATTCAACAGGCAGGCCGTTCCGGAAGTGTTGTCCCAGGCGCCATTGAAGACCCGATCCTCTCCCTCGGACCCGGATTTCACACTCAGGTGATCATAGTGGGCCGAAAAGACAATCACCTGATTCTTGAGGACCGCGTCGCTTCCTTCCAGCATCCCCACAACATTCTTACTCTCCAATCGTCGGACGGTGGTCTCGACTCGAGCGGTGACCCGGTAGCCCGTGTCGATCGGTGCAAAGCTACGCTGAGCGGCCATGGAGAAGAGGTCCTCGAGAGTCTTTCCCATGGAGCGGGCAATCACTTCGCTTTGTTCCCTGTCGACCCACCCCAGTAGATCAACCTGGTATCCCGTAGCGGGCAAGTCCAGGGCAAAACTCTCAGTGATACCACTGTCCTGAACCACGGAGAAGGGATAGCTGGCAGACTCGGTGGTGTGGCTCATGAAGGCACCGGCCGCACCGTGTTTCATGGCCTGCTCGAACTTGTAGTTCCAGCGTCCATAGTACGTGCGAGCCTCACCGCCGAAGAGCTCCACGCCATTCTCCGCGACCGGAGGGTCGTCGTTGAGAAAAAGCAGGACTTTCCCCCGCACTTCGACTCCCTTGAAGTCATCCCAGTCGTATTCGGGGGCCTCCACTCCGTAGCCGACAAACAGCAGGGGAGCCTCCGTGATCTCGACTGAGCTCTGTTGGGCAGTGGACCAGGAAGTCAGAGATTCACCGGGCGTGAAGACCAGAGATCCTGCTATGTTCGTGATCTCGAGTCGCGAAGAATCGACTACTTTCTTCATTCCAACCAGGCGGACAGGCTGAAAGTAGTCCTCTGCATGGACTCGAGCCGTCTCTGCCACCGCAGCCTTCACTGGAAGCAGCCCGGCCCGCGCAAACTGTTCGGCGATAAAGGCGGCTGCTTTGCCTTCACCCGTCGTGCCGGTGGCACGACCCTCCATCTGGTCTGAAGAAAGCACTTCCACGTCCGCGAGCAGCGAGCGGGCTGTGATCTGGTTTTCGGCCAGGCGGAAGGGTTCAGGCGGATCGGGCCGACAGCCGGTCAACAGGGTCAGAGCCGTCAACCCGGCCAGCAGTCTGCAGAGATGATGCATGATCCGGTGGGGCTTCACCGCCCCGACTCCGCGCCCGCGCTCCCGAAAGCGGGAGCGAACACAACCAGGATCTCCTCGATGTCTGCTGCTTTCCAGCGAATCTCCTCATCCTGCTGGTTCACTGCTGTCTCTCCTCGCCCAAAAGCAAGCCCCAGGAGGGCCACTGCCATGGACAGGCACCAGGTCCGGTACCGCCTCACCATCATCTTGTTCATACGAACTCCCTCGCTGAAAGTGCTGCCCATTGTGCGTGAGCAGAAGGCTTTTTGCCAGCCACGACTCACTTGTGTGAACACTGTCCATTCCACTGGCTAGTGCACTGTCCGGAAAGTTCACGCCGCTACTTCGGGCGTCTTTTCGCCGACAGCTTTGTTGCGCTTCCTCGAAAGACTCCCGGCCTTCCTGCGCCGCGCGCCTCACTGACGACGAAAATCCATCCCGAATTAACACCGCGAACTTCCCGGGCAGTACACTAGGATTGAGGGCAGGTTCCCGCCTGTGAGAGAATATCCGTATCTGTTGCCTCGCTGGCACAGAGAAGTTTCTAGCAATAAGAAAAAGGGAGGAATGTCTGGTGAAAAAACTTGTATTGAGTCTGCTCACGGCCGGTCTCGTCATGACCCTGGTGCTAGCCCATCCCCACATGCGCAAATCGGTAACGGCCAAAGTGGGCAACAGTGAAGTGACCCTTAAATACGTCACCATGCCGATCAACATAGAGCACATCGGCAGTGTCGACGTGGGTGATTTTCGGCGTGGAGCTAACCTCACAGTCGGGGCTGATCTGCAGGCTGGCGGGGCAACAATTGCGGCTGGAGATTACACTGTAGGCTGCATCCGCGAGAGCGAAAAAGCCTGGACTATGGTCCTTGCGCCCGGGAAACTGGGTCGGGGAGAGTCTCCCGACATGAGCAAGCTGATCAAGCTGGACTCCCATTTCTCGACGCTCATGGGGAGTTCGGACCATGTGTCGTTTGACATCTCACCGGGCTCCGGCTCTCTCTCCGGACGCGCCGCGGTGGTCTGGAGATTCGGAGATCACTACCTGGCAGGCGCCATTTCCTGAGCCTGACCGGACTAGTTTGCTGCTGCGGGTCAGCAGGAACGGATTTTGTAGGGGCGACCCTGGTGGTCGCCCGCTGAGCGGGCCGGCACAAGACCGGCCCCTACGACACACCCTACATTCGAACAGCCGGCTCCAGCAGCCTGATGGTTCCCGCACCCGCGTCGATTTCGGCTTGAACCCCCAGAGGAAGCGTCAACTGATCGTCAATATGGCCGATCATGGCACCTCTCCAGGCCGGAATCTCCAGGGGCCGGAGGTGATCTTCCAACACCTCGTCCAGGGTGAGTGAACCGAAACCGTTCCCCGCCCTGCAGTCGGTGCAATGCCCGAAAACCAGGCCGGCGATCTGATCCAGCACTCCCGCCAGCTTCAACTGGGTCAGCATTCTATCGATTCTGTAGATCTCTTCTCCCACGTCCTCTAGAAACAGAATAGCCCCTTCCCAGTCGGGAAGGTATCGGGAGCCCATGATGGCCGACAGAACGGTCAGATTGCCTCCCAGCAAGGGACCGCTGACCCGACCCGGACGAATCGTCCGGATGGGGTGTAGACTGCTGCCCGGTTTCTCGCCGGCAAGAGGAGGATTCGCGAAAACCGGCGTCTGTGCTTCCAGCACAACCTGGCGGACGTTCCCAGTAGTAAACGGCGTCCAGGTCGAAGTGCCGACCGGCCCGTGAAAAGTCACCAGACCGGTCTGGGAATGGATCGCCATGTGAAGTGCTGTGATGTCGCTGAAGCCCAGGAGAACTTTGGGCTGAGCTCGAATCAGTGAGTAGTCCAGGAGTCCCAGTATTCGCGCACATCCCCATCCTCCCCTGAGCGCAATCAGTCCGGCCACCGCTGTGTCCGCAAACTGCTGATTGATGTCGCCTGCCCGGTCAGCGTCACTTCCGGCCAGGTAACCCCGGCGGTCAAAGAGATGCGGTGCCCGCCGGACCTTCAGTCCCAGTGCTTCCAGGTGCCCACTGGCGATATCCGCATCCACCCGGCTAAAAGTGGCCCCTGCCGGGTTCACAAGTACCACGGTGTCGCCCGGCCTGAGGCGCCTGGGTTTGATCAATTCTCGCGGCTTCTCTCCATTTCCCTTTGAGCAGGACGCAGAGAGAGCCACTCCCAGAGCGGACAGAAACAGCCGTCGGTTCATAACTCATCATTCTAGTCTCAGGGGATGCGATGGCGCTGAGCGAAAACGGAGCCTCAGCCCGGCAGGGACCTGTTTGGCGTCCCCTTCTTACCCTTGCCCTTTGCCCGTGCCCGTCGCTGATCTCGCGTTTCCTGAGCCTCCACTCAATGCTGACCGGGTTGGTCAAGAGCCTTGATGGAACAAGAGATGAGGTCAGGGCACGGACACGGGCAAAGGGCAAGGGAGGGGCTCTAAACAGGTGCTCCGCCAGGCTCTGCCAACCAGGTTTTCACCCTTTCCATTCCCGTTTGCAGATCAACCAGGGGACGATACCCCAGATCCCGCTCGGCAGCGGAAATGTCAAACCAGTGAGCCGTCGCCATCTCCTCCACCAGAAAACGAGTGAGTCGGGGCTCCGAACGGAGCCTGAAGCCACGATAAAACATTTCAATCAGCCAGGCGGCAGCATAGGCCACCCGCGGATGCACAGTCTTGGTGACCGGCGGCAAATCGGCCGCCGCCAGGATCTGGTTGATAAATCCCCACATCAGTACGGGCTGATCGTCGGTGACAAAGAAGACTCGACCGCTGATGGATGATCCAGGAGCCAGCCGCTCGGCTGCCAGAAGATGAGCGTGCACGGCATTGTCGATATAAGTGAAATCCACCTTCTTGTCTTGCCGGCCGAGTCGCCGTAGTTGTCCGTTTCGGGCGCGCCTCAGCAGACCCGGGATGATGTGCCGGTCCCCCGGCCCCCACACCAGGTGGGGCCTGAGAGCCACGGTAGCCAGCCTCTCACTGGCTGCCTCCAGGACGATCTTCTCCGCGGCTGCCTTGGTCTCCGGGTAGGCGGCCTTGAAATGGCGGGCATAGGGCACAGACTCATCGACGCCTTCCATGTCACTTCCCGCAAAGACGACACTCGGCGAACTGGTATAGACAAGCCGGTCGATTCCCTCGTCCCGACAAGCCTGCAGAACGTTGCTCGTGCCGATGACATTGGTCCGATAGAAGTCGTCATGACGACCCCAAATCCCGGCCCTGGCCGCCACGTGGAAAGCCAGAGTGCAGCCCCTTAGAGCCTCTCTCACGCGCTCCCGATCTGACAGATCTCCCAGCACCTGCTGGATGCCCAGAGCGTCCAACTCAGGATAGCTTCGCCGCGAGAACGACCTGACCTGGAGACCCTGCTCGCGCAGCCGCCTGACCAGAGCCCCACCGATAAAACCGCCGCCACCAGTGACCAGGATTCGATCTCCTTCCTGCAGGTCCAGGCGGTAAGTCACAGGCGGATCCGGTCTGCTGCCCACCGAGCCAGTTTCTCGCGGAAGATTTTAGAGTTGTGCCGGACATCCACAGGAAAGCTCTTGTGAAAAAGGATGTTGCCGATCTGGCTGGTTCCTTCGCTTTGAGCTGCCATTCCCAGGAGGTCGGACCGGATTCTCACCTTTGTCCGGTCCCTCCGGGAGACGAGTTCCACACAGAGAACAGGAGTTTGATCCGGGGAGGTCCCGACACCGACCAATGCCGTTCTCCGTACGCCTGGGTGCTGGTTGAAGATTCCCTCAGTGGGAACGGAGAAAAGAACTCCCCGGGGGGTTGTGACCCGGTGGCTCTTCCTTCCGCAGAACCAGATGCGCCCCTGCTCGTCAAAGTAACCCAGATCTCCCATGCGGTGACCGGTACGACCATCTGGCAGGCGCAGCTTCGAGAGGCGGTTCGCCTGCGGGCGGCCAAAGTACTCCGTTGAGACATTGGGGCCGGCGACGACCAGCTCGCCGGTCTCTCCTCCCGCCAGGAGAAGATCCTCGCTGAGCCTTTCGAATGGTTCTTCGGAGATCCGAATGATGTGAACCTGCACACCTGGAAAGGGTCGCCCCACGCAGACTCCCTTCGCCCCTCCGGATCCCCGCAGCCCCAACAACTCGGAGCCGGCGATCGAAGAGACGGGCAGCGCTTCTGTTGCTCCATAAGGAGTAAAGATTTCACCTTCGACCAGAAACTTCCCGAAGCCTCGAAGAACTCTGGTGGAAACGGGAGCACCCGCCGTCAGAACTCTCCGAACACTCTCCAGCCGGGGCGGAGATTCCCCGTAATGGTCTACCACCCGAGTGAGCAATGCCGGAGAACCGAACATATGCGTCACCCCGTGGGTCTGGATCGCCTCTACGATGTCGGGGGCATGAACTCGACCGGGTCGGGAAAAGTCCATCTTCGGAAACACTGTGGTCATCCCCAGGGCCGGATCGAAAAGTGCAAACAATGGGAAGGTCGCCAGGTCCACTTCCTCCGGCTGAATCCCGTACTCGTCCCTCAGTTGCTGATACTGGGCGTCGAACATCCTGTGCGTGCACACGACCCCTTTGGGGACTCCCGTGCTTCCAGAAGTGAAAGCGATGGCAGCAGGATCCTCCGCAAGAACCCTCTGCGGCGGTACCTTGGTTGGCTCGGAATCTGTCGGAAAAAGTGATTGCATCGGTTTGCCTCCCCACCCCGGCCAGCCCACCGAGATCTTGATGCTGAGGGTTCCAGATGCCCACCCCAGGAGTCCGCGGGCGAAATGGGCCAGGGGAACGCCGACAAAAGCCTCTGGAGAGGCCTCTTCCAGGCACTTCCCGAGGTGGTTCCGGCCCATTCCGGGATCAACCAGCACCATCACGGCACCGATCTTCAGGAGAGCAAAACAGACGGCCAGAAAGTCCTTTCCCGGACGAAGCATGACAACCGTTCTCATGCCCTTGCGCACGCCTGCCCGCAGCAGAGCAGACGCGCACTGGTTGCTGTAAGATTCGAGGTTGGCAAAGGTCAGCCGGTGGCCAGATGAAATTACTGCCGGCTGGTGAGGCGAGGTGCCGGCCCTCAAAGGGAGGTGGGAAGCGATGTTATGGTCCATCGGGCTGCTTCAGAGGAGCTTCCAGGAATTCTCGCACGAGGGGCACAATCGTTTCGTAAGCATCCTCCAGAATGTAGTGTCCTCCACGTGTGAACTTCTGAACGAATGCTTCGGGGAAGCGCCTCTGCCACTGCAGCAGGAAGTCCGTGTCGAAGACCGGATCCAGTTCACCCCAGCAAAGCAGCATTGGCTTGTCCTTGAGCCGGGTCAGTCCGGCTTCGATGAGCGAGACCGTCTCGTACGAGCGATCTTCGCGGCTCAAGGGAATGTCTTGAATAAAGCTCAGAACGGCCTGGCGATCCCTGGCGCTTCGGTGGGGATAACGATAGGCCCTGCGAACCAGCCGGGGCATGCGCCGCATCCGGCTTCCCCAGTTGGTGGCGGCCCAGGAAAAGAAGTTCAGCCTCAGGATCATGACCGCGGCCAGCCTGGAACTGCGGCACCAGCGCAGGATCCGATTGAGATCCTTTCCTCGCGGCAAATGAAAGGCGGCCGTGTTCAAGACTACAATGCGGTTGATTCGGTCCGGGTACCGAGTCGCGTAGGCGCATCCGATCAATCCCCCCCAGTCGTGCACGACCAGTGAAACAGGCCGATCCAGCTGCACTGCATCGAGCAGGTCCTCTAGATCCCGGGCCCGCTGTTCGAGGGTGAATGGGTAATCCCTCTCGTCGGGATGATCCGAGAGGCCGCATCCGATGTGATCGGGCACAATCACCCGGAATCGGTCCCGGAGACCGTCCACCAGATGGCGGTACATAAAGGACCAGGCCGGATTTCCATGCACCATCACCACCGGTTCCCCCTGGCCTTCGTCCACGTAGTGACAGTTCCAGCGCCCCAGCCGGACGAAATGAGAATTGTAAGGATAGAGCTGTTTCAGCCAGGGCGGGAGGCTAAGAGGCCCGGCACCTGAGCGGCGCACTAGTACTCAAACGATCCCAGGCCTGTGGTCACCCCTGCACTGCCCATCAACAGAAGGACTCGCATGCCTCTTTTCAGCCGGCCTTCGCTCTCCGCTACGGCAAGTGCCAGAGGGAGTGAGGCCGACACTGTGTTTCCGAATCGAGGGTGTGTCTCAAAGACACGTTCCGGATCCAGGCCTACCCCGCGAACCACCTTCTTTGTCACCCACCCGGTAACCTCATGGCCCAGGATCAGATCATGCTCCTGCTCAGCGATCGGCGCGGTCTCGAGAAAGTGTCGGATCAGCTTGTTCACGGTAAAGCTCAGCAGCTCGGAAGGAGATGTGAAAAAGGACATCGGCGCGATCGGTCTATGACCGTTGTCAGGCGTGAAATCGGCTGCATTGGGCAGGGATATCTTGCACAAACCGTGCTTTTCTCCCCAGGTGCGAAACGAGAAATTGCAGTTCTCGCTGTCTCCGTCGTGGGTGAGAATGGTGGCGGTGGCGGCCTCGCCTATCGTGTAGGCAGAAAAACTCTCTTCGAGGCTCTCGAGGTCGGTGATTTCCAGGTTGGCATACTCCCGAAAGTTGAATTCGCAGTTGAGAACCATCACCATTCGATAAGCAGCCTGGTCCAGAAAACTCTTGGCAATCGAAAGGCTGCGAATCCAACTGGCACAAGCGTCCATGACGTCAAAACAGGTAGCCCGGGTCAGGCCCAGTTCGTGCTGAAAGAGGTTGGCGGTGGCCGGTTCGATCCAGCCTCGGCCCACGCCTGCATAGATGAGCAGGTCGATGTCTTCGGGATCGACTCCCGCTGCATCCAGGGCCTTCTTACCGGCATTAACGGCAAAGTCCCAGGCTCGCTCACCACCATTTCGATGGTAACGCGTGTCCGTGCCGGACATGCGAAAGAACCTCTTGATCTTCCTCTCCAGCTTCTTCAGATCTCCGAGAGAAAGATGCTTCCGACTCCGCTCCAGAATCTCACCCGTCAGATCTTGATTGCGGACCCGCAAGCTGGGGAGGGCATAGGAAATATTCAAGATCTTCATCACAGTCCCTCAGTACCGGAACAAAAGCAGGGGTACTCTGTTCCTTCCTTGCGCCGGAAACTCCTCTTCCCGCCGTCGGAGAGCTCCCCCGAACCCTCGGGAAACAACTCCCCTGAACATCAATCATAACATTGCCGGTGACATGGTATGAACAATCTTGCCCGGGTCCGGGGTTACAGGCATTATAATTCCTCTTTTCGGAGAAACACACGAGGTGGCACCAATTCAATACAACCTGCTCATCGTTGATGATGAGATCTCCAATCTTCAGAAGCTCAGACGCACTTTCTTTGGAGACTTTCATATCTTCGAGGCATTGAACGGCCAGGATGCCATTCAGCTTCTGCGCAAGCAGGACGTGGATGTCATCATCACCGACCAGCGAATGCCTGAAACGACGGGGATCGATGTCCTTCGGGAATCTCTGCTCTTGCAGCCCGAAGCGGTCCGCATCATTCTGACTGGCTACACCGAGATCGATTACCTGATGAATGCCATTAACGAAGGACAGGTGCATCGGTACATTACCAAGCCGTGGGAGCCTTTTTCCCTGAAGCGAACCGTGATGCAGGACCTGGAGCTGGTCCATCTGAAACGGGAGAATCGGCTGTTGCAGGAACAGCTTCGAATTGCACGTCAGGTTCAGTCCAGGCTCTTCCCCCAGAAACTCCCCGAGATCCCCACCCTCAACTACACGGGAATCTGCCAGCCGGCAGGGGAAGTCGGAGGAGACTACTACGACGTTCTGAAGGTCTCCTCAGACCAGTTCTGTCTGGCCGTAGGAGATATCTCTGGAAAAGGAATCTCTGCGGCCCTGCTCATGGCTTCGCTGCAGGCTCTGCTTCGAAGTCATGCTTCGCAGACCACTGAGGATCTTGCCGCAGTGGTGACGGAAGTGAACCGATTCCTCTGCGCAATGACTGAAGAGAATCGGTTCGCGACCCTGTTCTGCGCCGTGTATGACAACTCAACCAGGCAATTGACCTACGTCAACGCCGGGCACAATCCGCCCCTTCTGTTCCGCCACGGCGCCAGCGGGGCAGAGTTCCAGACAGCGACGGCTTCCAGTTCCAACGGGATCCTCAGGCTGGAAGGCAGTGGTGCCGTATTGGGAATGTTTCCGGAAGGGTCCTACCAGCACCGCAGCCTGCCTCTGGCCCCCGGAGACACCCTCGTGGTCTATACCGATGGGATCACCGAAGCACACGACAACCGCGGTCGGGAATACGGTGAAGAGCGACTCGCCGAGCTGGTCCTCAGCAAGATCTCACTCTCGCCAGTTGAACTGCAGAACCAGCTTCTGGACAGCGTCAAGGAGTTCGCCGGCGAAGTGTCCCTCACAGACGATCTGACCCTCCTCCTGATTAAAGCAGTCGAGTAGGAGCGTTTCTCGTTCTCAGCCTCAGCCCGCTCGCTCCAGATCTCGCGACAGTAGTAGATAGAGAGCGGTGCCACAGGCCAGAAGAAGAGCACCCACGACCACGTGCGACCCGGCGTGCCAGACGTAGGAAAGGGACTGCTGTCCGATCGCACCTGGCTCGGGAGCACTCAAGAAAACGGTAAAACCCAGCAGAATCTGAACAACGATACCGGCCCCAATGGCGTAAGCAAGGGCTGCTCGCCATCCCGACAGGGCCGCTCCGAGTCGAAGCGCGATGGAGATGCCCATGATCGCGATTCCAATGGCCAACACAAGATGAAGCACAAGCGCTCCAAGCATGACCCCCTGCGTCTCGGCATGCCTGACGACTGCGCCCGCTACCAGTTGCAGCAGTACCATCGAGGCGAAGGCTCGAGTTCTCCTGATGGCGTCGGCATCCGGCAGCTCGTTGACTGCAGGCGCGACCCCAGGGCTGATCACGGCAACAGCCGCCGCGACGACGCCCACAAAAAGGTGGGCCAGTGAGGCATGCATCACCTTCAGCAACCAGGGAAACTCCTGTAGAACCCCTAATCCACCCAGTAAGATCTGGACCAGAATGATTGCCATCATGGCAGTTCCAAGCCGACGCAGCAGCGGGGCTGCATGCGCCAACAGGAGGCCCCCCAGGAGAAAAGTCGCCAGACCGGTGATCAGCGACAGGGCACGGTGAGCGAATTCCCAGGCAATTCCTCCCACCAGGGGAGCCGGAATCAGGCTTCCCAGAGCCAGCGGCCAGTCCGGGATGGAGAGGCCGTAACCGCTGCTGGAGATCACGCTCCCAACGGTAACTACCATCAGACTCAAGACAAAAACGACTATGGAAAGTGCTCTCATTGGCTTCGCTGCTCCCCGTTCGCACTCGGTTTTAGCCGTAAATCATACGGGTCTATTTCACTCGGCGCAAAGAGCAGAGTGAAATCGCCAGCGCTTTCGAGAGCTGGAGCATGCCGAAATCTCGTGCCACACATGAATTCCCTAGTGTACTGTCCCGGAAGTTCGCGGTGTTAATTCGGGATGGATTTTCGTCGCCAGTGAGGCGCGCGACGCAGGAATGCCGGGAGTATTTCGAGGTAGCGCAACAAAGCTGTCGGCGAAAAGACGCCCGAAGTAGCGGCGTGAACTTTCGGGACAGTGCACTAAGGTCAGTTGAATTGCCAGAGCCGGTCAGGAAAAGGTGTGTAGGAACGAGTAACGATTCCAGTCCTACCGGTGCCTCTGTCCTGCCGATTCCAGCAGCCTCATGGCAGAAACTCGAAACGGAACTCCCTGCATGTAGATCGTCGTCACTCCGGCCGCTTTGCGACCTTTGACCTCTACGCCGGCTCCTTCCTGAAACCAGGGTTCCTGGCGGTAAGAGGACGTGGCAAGAAGCAAGTACTCCTCCCCACCGGTCTTGAGCAGCCAGCCGCCCGCCTCCACGGTCTTGGCCAGTGTGCCGCGGTGGACTTCCAGTTCCGGTTGGCTCGTCACGGGTTCCTCCACTCTCCCCCGCACCACATCGTCACCTCCCACGACGTCGACCTGCCGGTTGGATCCACAGGACGGAAACAGCATTACGATTCCCAGCCAGGCCAGGTGATTCCTACCTCTTCTTCTCATTTCTTTTGCCGGCAGGCCCGGCATTCTTCAATGCTTCCAGCAGGCGGCCCAGTGCAGGACGGAATCCAATCCTGGTTCCTCGACTCCTCCTCCGGGTCGAGAGCGTGGTCAACTGGCCCCCGTCAGCTACCGCAACGGTAAAATCAATACCGGAAGTATCCAGGCCCGCTTCCACGTTGACCGGTAGCGGCTGGTTGGAGACCGGAAAAGTCCCACAGAACTCCCCCTCGTCGCAAATGAACCCGTCCATGTCGTTATCGGTGCCCGCCAGGATCAGATAACTTCCCGAAGGAAAGGGAAAGATCTGGTACTGGTACCCTCCGGTGAAGGTCGCATCGTCGGATTGGCTGACCGAATTGAGGGTCCGTGAATCGAGGGCCAGTACCAGGATGTCCCCGATGTCGGAGCTCTCATCGACTCCCTTCTGCACCCGCACTTCCACCATCCCATTTCCGCCGTTCGATGCAAGCTCCACGCGTCCCTGATAGCTGCCGTCCGCCAGTCCGGACCGGTCTACGCTGACGGTCAGATCCTCTCCACTCAACTCGGCCGCCAGCCAGTTTCCGCCCGACTCCGTTACGACGGTGGGGGTCTGAACCCGCAGGGTTCCACCCCCGAGGTTGAAGACTCTGCTCTTGAGCTCGTCGTGTATCACGAGGAAATCCAGGTTCTTGGGTGAGATGCCCAGCCTGGGATCGGTCTGCGAGAATCCTGCAGCCGCGGCAACTGCCCGGAAGGCGTTGAGGATCCCCACCCCGAAAAAGGGATGGAGCTCTCCGGCGGGGCTCGCGGCCAGCGCGGGGGGTGTTGTGGCCGTCTCTTCCAGGATCATCATAACCAGTTCGCGGGTAAGGTCGGGGTCGGCGGAGAGCATCAGAGAGATCACACCGGACACATGGGGAGCGGCCATCGAGGTGCCCTGGTAGAAGTCGTAACCGGGGGTGCCGGAAGCCTGGTTCCAGACGGTACTGATCACGCCGTCCGCAAGATTATCTCCGTTGGCGTCGGCTGCCAGGTTCCCGCCTGGAGCCACAATGAAGTTCCCTCCAAAACTTGAGTACGGGGCCTTGTTACCCAGGAGATCTGTCGCGCCCACTTTGATCACTCCAGGCAGATCAGCGGGATAACTAGGGTCACCACTGTTCGAGTTGCCTGCAGCAGTCACGATGATGGCTCCCGTGTCCAGAGCATCCTGAACCGCCTCTCTACGAAAAAGACTGTCGACGGTGCCTCTAAGCGACATGTTCACGACCCTGGCAGGCACGAAGCCTCCAGCGGGCAACTGGCCCATCACACTGGGAAGACCAACCGCGTAAAGGAGTCCCTGGTAGATGTCGAATACGATGCCGGCGCCCCCGGCTCCCGTCACCCGGATGATCATGAGGGGAGAGACCTGATTGATGCCGGCTACGCCCAGATCATTGTTGGTCACGGCTCCGATTGTGCCGGCTACATGCGTGCCATGGTAACTGCTGTTCTGCCCGAGGGGATCATCTCCCGGATCCTCCGCGTCGAAATCCCTGCCGTCGCCGTCCAGTGAACTCTGGGGATCACCGATGAAGTCAGCCTGCCCGCCGGTGAGGCGGGATCCCAGGTCCGGGTGATCAAATCTGGCGCCTGAGTCGAGTACGGCAACCACGATGTCTGGATTTCCGGTTGTGATCTCCCAGGCCTCGGGCACAAAGATGTTGTCAAAGTGCCACATCAGGGGAAGAAAGGGGTCATTGAGAGTGGCCGCCCCCTGGGACTGAACGACGAAATTGGGCTCAGCATAGACCACCTCGCTGCGGGAATTGAGTTCTTCGATCACCTCCAGAGTTCGTTCCCGAATCGATTTGTCGATGACTCCTTTCTGGAGCGTGGCCAGGCCGCGTGGAAGCCGGACCAGACAGATCTGGCCGGGAGCCCGGGTGTCGATCTCGAGGGAGAGCGAATCAGCCATCGACTCTACACCCGCCGGGCTCAGCGAGGGCTGGAACTTGACGATCATCTCGCCCGGTCGAAAGCTCCCCTCCGGGTCCAGAACGACTCCCTTTCTCGCACTGGCCGGAAAGCGACCGCCGGCCAGACCGGCTCTGGCGCCAACCCCATACAACGCTTCCAGGGTCTGTCCGACCGCCGGGACAACGACCCCGGAGACCGTTCCGGATCCGCGTTGCGGAGGTACGGCAGAGAGAGACATCAGGATCCCGTCCTTCACAAACCCGAACTGCTCGAAGCTGAAGATCCCCTGGCTCGCGGACAAGCGTATGAAACCGCCGACCTGGGGTACGAACCCCGGAATGATCTGACCCAGCAGCCGAGCGCCGTGCTCGAACCCGGCCAGTTGGAAGTCACCCGACCCGGTCATTTTGCCGGCCGGGTCAAAAACCTCGATTCCAACCTCAATCAAGTCGGGTGTAATGTTGAGAAAGGTGAGGCCCGTGAAAAAGCCCAGCCCGTCGGCCAGATGGGAATAGAGCAGCTGGGACTGGGGAGAACCTTCCATCTGCACGGACGAGAGAAAGGTCCGCTCCTCGTCACCAAAAGTCACGTTGCCGACGATGTTCGACACGTCGCTGTCTACTCGGATCCAGCCCACATAATCTCCATCCGGCAGGTCCACCAGGTCCCTGATGTTGCGCTTGATCACGCCCCGGGGCGGGAGCACGATCGCAGCCGTCGTCAGGGCGGTTCCGTCTCCGGCACCGGTCGAGAACACAGAGAGGTTCAGAGTGGCCGGCAGATCGGTGGGGTTGATCAGCGTGATATCGCTGGTAATGTCGTTCGTATCCGCTACCTGGGCGCCAAAAATGGAAAAAGGCCGTTCTTCCCCTCCTCTCAGGCTGAGCGCATTTCTTCCCCCTCGAAAGTCGTCACTGCGAAACTCCTGGTATCCGGACACGAGCCCGTTGGGAACATTCACAGTCACGTAGCTTTGATCGAAAAGCGACTCTCCGGCGGGTGCCTTGCCCTCGAACAGGCTGGCCACAGTCCCCGAGAACCGCGCCAGCCCGAAAGGACCGGAAGGGATTTCCCGCCTTTCCTTGATGCAGGTCCCGTCCGCCCCGCACAGTTCAAAATCTAGAGTGAAATTGGGAGGCGGGACCACGGAGTCGGTACCGATGATCACATTCAGTTCCGTCGATTCTCCGTTTCCGCTCAACAGTTCGGGGAAGAGCACAGACCTGGGGAGGATGTTGAAGAGGCTGGCCTCCGCACCATCGATCTGGGACACATCCGGAGCAAAAGTGAGAAAGAAGCCGACCACTCCGATGTTGTCGCTGAACCCAATCACAAAGCCCTCAACTTGCACCACATTGGGAAAGATATCCGTCAGAACGACGGCCTGCTGCTGATTCGGTTGAATCACCACGTCCCGGCCCAATGGGTCGGCCAGAGAGCCATCATTGTTGAGCAGGAAGAGCTGCAGATTGGTCATTCGGTCTGTAGGGTTGGCCAAGGCCAGCCCGGTTTGGTCGCCTGGGCCCCATTTCACATGGAATACCAGGGTCACGGTGGGCGCTTCGCCGCCCCAGAGCGGTTGCCCGGCCAGCCAAAAACACCCAACGCACAGCTGCAACAGACCTTTCTTCAAGCCCAATTTTCCATCTCCATGAATCACTCAGCATCCCGGCTAAGCGGCGTTGCGACCCTGTCAACCCGGCCGAAAAGCATCGACGGTTTCATCTCCTGGATAGAAAGGGGTCTCGGGCCGGCCGCGCCATCGGCTCAATCGTTCGTGAACCTCTCGGAGAGCCTCCCTCTCAAAAGACTCAAAGCTCAACTCGATCACACCGCCCCTGGAGACCAGCAGAGAAGCCGGCACAAACTTCACTTCCAGCTCTTCGCCTATCGAATAAGGTTCCTCGTCCAAAAGAACGGGAGTTTCCAGATGGTTGTCCTCGACCAGCTTCCCGGCCCCGATCTCGTTTTCCTGAACCAGCAGGATGACGGGAACCGCCGCACCGTGCAGCCGGTACAGTCTCTCAAAATAGGGCAGAGCGTAGAGGCAGGTCGGGCAATCTCCTTTGACCACAGCCAGGAATGCAGGGGAGCGAGAAGCGAGGTCGGAGCCGGCAATCATCTCCGGCGCACTACCCCAGAAATCCTGCGCATGGCCAGGCAAACGCCTGGCCTCAAAACCGGGTAGAGACTGACCTGTTTTCAGCATTCGACTCCGTTCCAAAACTCGGAGCTGTTCCGAGAAACCGGCTCAAGCCGGCTTCACCTTCTATTATAGACAGGAAAGCTGAACCGGTCGGTCGCCCTGCTGACACTTTTGGAGGTTTGATTGGTAGCCTCCTGGTCACTAAACTAGAGCGCCATGAGCGAGCAACCCCTTTTTCCCACGTCTCCCCATCCAGCTTCATTTGTCCGTTCTCTTGAGGTCATGGCGAACCGGTTGCGCAAGCACTCGATCGTCTCGACTACGGAGGCGGGATCTGGACATCCGTCTACCTGCCTCTCCTGCGCAGAACTAATCTCGGCCCTCTTCTTCTACGCCTTACGCTTTGATGTACAGAATCCGAAAGATTTGCTCAATGACCGCTTTGTGCTCTCCAAGGGTCACGGCGTTCCGGCTGTCTGGGCCGCCTGGGCCGAGGCCGGGGCTTTTCCGGTTTCGGAACTGCTCAACCTGCGCAAGATTGACAGCCCGCTGGAGGGACATCCGACGCCCCGAAGTGCCTGGGCGGATGTGGCTACGGGCAGCCTCGGACAGGGACTGTCGATCGGCCTGGGTATGGCCATCAGCGCCAGGATGGACGGGCAGGATTCGAGAGTCTACGTGTTGACCGGAGATGGAGAACTGGCTGAGGGATCCGTCTGGGAAGCGGCGATGCTGGCCAGTCACCGGGGCGTGGACAATCTGATCGCGATCCTCGACATCAACCGCTTCGGTCAGAGCGAAAGGACCATGCACGGCGATGAAGTGGGAATCTACGAGGAGCGCTTTCGCTCCTTCGGCTGGACCACCGAGATTGTCGATGGGCACGATATCTCCGCCATCCTGGCGGCTCTGGACCGGGCCCGGGCCAACCGCGGAACCCCTTATGCAATTGTGGCCGACACTCGGAAGGGAAAAGGCGTTTCGTTCATGGAGGACCGGGACGGCTGGCATGGAAAACCGGTTGCCCGGGGTGAAATGCTGGAACAGGCTCTGGCAGAAATTGGAAACGATCTCGAGCTCCCAGAACCTCTGACTGTGAGGACGCCGGGCCGGACACGGGCCGAGGTTGCGACACCAGCAGCCATGCCGGCTCCGGACTTTCCCGTCGACAGTCAACTGGCCACTCGACAGGCTTACGGGAGCGCTCTGGCTGCACTGGGCGGGGTTCATCCCGATGTCGTGGCTCTGGATGGCGACACCAAGAACTCGACCTATTCTCAAGAGTTCTTGAAGAAGTTCCCAGAGCGCTTTGTGGAGTGCTTCATCGCGGAACAAAACATGGTAGGTATCGCGGTCGGACTGGGCGCCGTGGGCAAGATCCCTTTTGCCTCCACCTTCGCCTGCTTCTTGACCAGAGCCTACGACCAGATCCGCATGGGGGGAGTCTCCCAGGCAAATTTCAAGCTTTGCGGGTCACACTGCGGCGTAAGCATCGGTCCCGACGGCCCTTCCCAGATGGGATTGGAAGACATTGCCATGATGCGGACCGTTCACGGCTCATCGGTTCTTTATCCGTCGGATGCGATCTCGACACACCGCCTGGTGGGTATCGCAGCCCAAACCCCGGGAATTGTTTACATTCGGACGAGCCGGCCAAAGACAAAGCTGCTCTACAGCAATGACACTGAATTCCACCTTGGGGGCAGCCATGTGCTGCGCAGCAGCGAAGCTGATCGTGCCACCCTGGTGGGAGCAGGTATCACCCTGCATGAGGCTTTGCAGGCCTGCGAATTACTGGCAGATCAAGGAATCCCGGTACGAGTGATCGACCTCTACAGCATCAAGCCCATCGACGAGAAGACCCTCCAGCAGGCCGCCCGTGAAACCGGACTCGTGGTGACGATCGAGGACCATTATCCCGAGGGCGGACTGGGCGACGCGGTCCTGAGTGCCATTGCCGATACTCCGTGCCGCTATCACAAGATCGCGGTGACAGGACTGCCTCGCTCGGGGCCCGGCCGGGCGCTGATGCAGATGTACGGCCTCACTGCCGATTCCATCGCCGACACGCTCGAGTCGTTGTTGTAGGAGGCCCCTCCCTGGTTCGATCAGATCTGCACTTCGTCATCCGAACACGGCGAGATGGAACAAGGAACAAGGAACGAGGAACGCCCCTAATTCATGATCTGGCCACCGCAGACGTTATAGGACTGCCCGGTGATGTTTCTGGCCCCGTCTGAGCTCAGAAAACAGACCATTTCACCAATCTCCCCGGGCTGAACCATCTCCTTGAGCGGGACCTGATCCAGCGCACTACGGCGAAAATCTTCGTAGGAGATCCCGGCGGCCTTGGCACCGCTTTCCATTCCCTCCAGAGCCATGTCGGTCTCCACCCACCCAGGGCAGATTGCGTTGACGGTGATTTCCCGAGGCGCCAGCTCCAGGGCCAGAGCCCGGGTGAAACCAATGACTCCGTGCTTACTGGAACAGTAGGCTGTATAGCCGGGCACTCCGAATCTCCCCAGGATGGAGGAGATATTTACGATGCGGCCACCCTTCGGTATCCAGCGCAAGGCCGCCCGGGTGCAGTAGAAAGGCCCATTGAGGTTCGTGGAAATGACTGCCAGCCAGTGCTCATCGCTGGAGTCTCCGATCGGATTCGGGCCGCCCAGGCCCGCATTATTCACCAGGATATCGATCCTCTTCCATTCCCCTCCAACCCTTCCGAACAGGTCGGCGACCTCGTCGGCGGAGGTCACATCGCCAGTCAACGACTCGCCCAGGCCTCCCGCCGACCGTACCAGCTCGACAGTTTCATCCAGAGCTTGCCGGCGGCGGCCACAGACCATCACACGAACTCCTTCCCGGGCCAGGGTCAGCGCAATTGCCCGCCCGATTCCAGAACCACCCCCTGTCACCACGGCCACTTTTCCTTGTAACTTCATGGTCGGGACTATACATGTTTCACGTTTCACGTTCCTTGTTCTATGGTTCACGTTGACGGTCGCGACTTACCTGGCCAAACATAGGGGTTCGTGCAGATTGTCCGGAGCCGGGTTCGTGAAACGTGAAACGCGGAAAGTTGGAACCTCCCCAATGAGAATCGCATTCGACGGAACCACTCTGACTCCCGACAGGACAGGGATCGGATACTACTCAGAACATCTCTTGAGCCACCTGGCGGCTGAATTCACAGAGGACGAGTGGATCGTCATCTCCAACCAGCCGCTATCCCTCTCGGACCCTCTCCCGACCGATGGCCGCCTGGACGCACGGGGCAGGATTCCCTGGCGCATACCCTGGATTCAGCTGACAGCACCGAGACTTCTAGAACAGGTGGATCCGGACGTGGCACATTTCACCAACTCCATTTGTCCGCTCCGGTCACCGGTCCCCACAGTCCTGACCATTCACGACATGAGCCTGGAGCTCTTCCCGCACCTCCATCCTCGACGGCGGCGCTTGACTCGGTGGCTGGTGCGGCTCTGCGCCAGGCGAGCGCAGGCAGTCATTGCGGTGTCAGAAAACAGCGGTCGCAACATCTGCTCGATTCTGGGAGTCCCTTCCCGGCATGTGGTGGTCGTCCGTGAGGCGGCAGCTCCCGCCTTTCGGCCCATCGATGACCGGGAGACCCTGCAGCAAGTGAGGAGTCATTACAACTTACCGGAGCGTTTTATCCTGCACGTCGGTACCATCGAGCCGCGAAAAAATCTGGTGAACCTGGTTCAGGCTTATTCCAGGGTGCGGGACAGTGGGCACCTGGACCTGAGTCTCGTTCTGGTCGGGAAGTGGGGCTGGGGCATCCAGCAGGTTCGAGAAACGATTGAGACTCTGGGGCTGAGAAGCCTGGTCAGACTCCCTGGGTATATCGAGTTTGGGGATCTGCCTGCTCTGTACAGCCTGGCCGTGGCGACACTCTATCCTTCACTCCACGAAGGCTTCGGATTGCCGGTGGTCGAGGCCATGGCCTGCGGATCTCCGGTCATCACGTCTTCCAACTCTTCTCTGATTGAGGTCGCCGGCGACGCCGCCCTGATGCTGGACGAGCCCAGTCCCACTGCCATCGCCGCGGCCCTGCGGCGGCTCCTCGACAGCCAGGACCTGCGTGAGGAACTGGCAGAACGGTCACTTCAGAACGCCAGGCGCTTTTCCTGGTCCCGAGCAGCCGCAGAAACACGCCAGGTATATGAGGATGTGGCGCGATCGGGGTAGGAGGACCCGTGGTCCGAGCAGAACACAGCGCGCGCAGGCCCTACTCGCGAGATCCTGGAATCACGGTTAGATCCATTTTCACGCCGTCACGTAACACGACCATCACTGCCTTCTCACCAATCTTGAGCGCGTCAATGGCGTAGGTATAGTCGTAGATGTTCTCGATCGTCCGACCGGCCAGTTCGACGATCACGTCGCCGGTCCTGGCCCCGGCTTTGTCTGCCGGTCCGCTCTTGGTCACGCCCGAAAGTTTGACTCCCTTGATGTCCCCCTGCACGTAGTCGGGAATCGTCCCCAGATAAACCCGCATTCCTCGAGTCGCCGCCTCGTCATCGGGCCTCTTCTGCTCAATGTAGTCGAGAGTCTCGACGCTGGAAGCAAGAGAGCCGGCAATCAAGGCGATGAGCCTTGAGATCTTCTCCACTCCCTCGTAATTGATCTTGTCCGCTGTGTCTCGAGGAGAGTGGTAGTCCTCATGGGATCCCGTGAAGGCACTGAGAACCGGAACTCCGGCCAGAAAGAAGGACGTCGCATCGGTTGGGAGGTAGCTGTCGTCACTGGTCGTAATCGGCAGCCCGGCGACAACATTCCTTTGCTCGATCTCCCTTTTCCACACCGAACTCGAACCCACACCCTGAAGGGCAACGTGTTCGCGCAGCCTTCCGATCATGTCCAGGTTGAGATACGCACTGACCTTGTCCTCGAGGGGTCGAGAGCGGGGTGTCTCTCCCTCGCCGGAAAGCCAGGCGACGAAGGCCTGCGAGCCGAGGATGCCCAGTTCTTCGCCGGACCAGGCCGCGAAAAGCACGTCTCGCTGTTGTTTCAGTTGCCCCCCGGCTTGCTGATCGGCCAGGTATTGCGCAACTTCCAGCATTCCGGCAGTGCCGGAGGCGTTGTCGTCAGCCCCATAGTGAATCAGACCCTGTTCATCCCGGCGGGCCAGTGAATTACCACCCAGACCCTTTCCGAGGTGATCCATGTGAGCGCCAATGATCACAGCCCCACCGGGAGCCTTTTCGCCCCGGACGGGAAGCCGGGCGATCACATTTCGACCCCATCTCTTTTCCTGGACAATGTCCACTTCAGCTTCCAGAGATAACTCCGGAATTACAAAACCCATCATCTGCCCGCCGGAGTCGAGTTGATCCTGGAGCGACTTCAGGTTGCGATCTAGTGTTCCCAGAATTCTCTCCGCTGCCGAATCGCTCAAGGAGATCGTGGTAACTCCCGAGGCTGCGAGAGAGGCATCCGTTCCCAGACGAACCAGTTGTTCATTCACCCTGGCGTTGGGTCCGCTCACGATCAGAAGGCCTCTCGCTCCCCGATCCCGAGCCACCATCGCCTTGTAGCGCAGGCTGGCATGTCGAGATAAGTGCTGCCGACGAGCCGGGCTCACCTGCTCCGGAAGATAGCGAAACACCAGGACCCACTTGTCCTCAACAGCAAGATGGGCATAGGAATCGTATTCCTCCTGATCTTCTCCAGCAGGGGCGACGATTCCATACCCGGCAAACACTAGTGGAGAAGACGAGACCGAACCGGTTCTGGAGAAAGCCAGGGGGCGCCATTCATCGTTCATTTTGAACTCTGTTCCCGAGCCGTCAGCCAATCGATTGCTCTCTCCCAGCCGGACGCCCGCGGTAAACTCAAAGGACTGGAAGTAAGAACCGTCCTCTCCGGCGGGCTCCAGGCCCAGGTAGGCGAAATAGTCGGCAATATAGCGCCCTGCCTGGCTGGCGCCCGGAGAGCCGGTCAAGCGACCCTCCAGTTCGTCGGAGGCGAGGTACTCAACATGGACCCGTGCATCTCGCGCCCTGATCCGACCGCTGGTTTCCTCGATTGCCGGGGTTGGGCCCGCAGGGGCGGCCGAACTTTCGGAGTCTTGGTTGCGGGACAGAAGGTCCAGAGCCTTCTGGTGATCCCAGTCGGAAAAGAACACCTGTGAGCCCTTCTGGGAAGTTCGGCTGCTGGTCCAGGCCAGTCGCCGGCCATCCGGGAAAAATACCGGCAGTCCGTCAAAGCCTTCGGTTTGGGTCACCCGAACCGGTTCCTGACGGCCTTCCCGATCGACCAGATAGAGCTCGAAATTCGAGAAGCCGTGCAGATTGGTTGTGAAGATCAGGTACTTTCCGGAGGGATGAAAGAAGGGCGCCCACGACATGGCCCCGAGGCGGGTCAGCTTGCGCTCAGCAGAACCATCCGTCTGGATGGTATAGATCTCGGCCCGGGTCCCATCCTCGGAGAAACGCCGGAAGCAGATCTCCCGCCCGTCGGAGGAGAAAAAAGGGCCTCCGTCATATCCAGGAGCGTCGGTCAAGCGCCTCAGCTCGGTCCCGTCGGTTCTCATCAAATACAAGTCGAGCATGTACGCCTTGTCCACCTTGAACAGCTCCTGCTGTCGCGGAGTCAAAGCTTCCGTGTAGGCATCGCGGTTAGAAGAGAAGACGATCCATTCGCCGTCGGGAGAAATCGAACCCTCTGCGTCATACCCTTTCGCTCGAGTAAGGCGCTGGTAAGTCGACCCGTCGGCGCTGGCCAGGTAAAGCTCGAAATTCTCGTCATAGTCCCACTGATAACGGCGCGACTCGCCCGAGGCCCGGAACTCGAGTTCCGCCTCCTGCTTCTGTCGCGCTTCGGGATCGTCGTGAGTAGACGCGAAGAGGATCCGTCCGTCTGGGTGAATCCAGGCACAAGTCGTCTTCCCGACCCCGGGAGAGACTCGGCGAGTGTCTCCCGTCTCCAGATCCATCAGAAAAATCTGATAGAAGGGGTTCCCGACCTCCCGCTCGCTCTGGAACACCATCCGCTTTCCTTGCGGTGAGAAGTAACTTTCTCCCGCCCGTTTACCTTCAAAAGTGACCTGTCGAATATTGCGGAGCAGTATTTCCCCGGGTGAATCGGTCGGGCTCTGTGCAGCCGGGGCAGTGCCAAACAGGCAGCCCAACAGGAGCATGAGTGTGCATCGTGACGTGGTTCCCATGTGCGTGTGTTTCTTCCTCTGGCTCAAAAAGACTCATTCTACCCAAGTCACCTGGGACTCGGAAGACAAGAGACGGTAGAGGCCCCACAACTTGCAAGAGAGCGGGACGGGCCTTGGGGCGGCGCGACGTTTAAATTCCCGAGCGCCGTCCGCGAGGTCGAGTTCCGGTAGGGATGCCAGTTGCCTGGCACCCCCCGGACAGATCCGTACGTGAAGACATAACTTCATACGGCTCCTACCTCGGGTCGAACGCCAAAACGCACGAAGGGTGGAGGATGTAGGATACGGACACTGGGGATCCACCGCTTGACATACCGGTTGAACCGCGGCCACGGCATGTTCGCTTTCTGGCTCCGACGCCGCAAGGCGTGGCACCAGCCGCGACACACCGCGCTGCGGAAGGCGTTCAGGGCGTCACTGTTGCCCGGGACCGCATGGTAGTTGAAATAACCCTGGACGACGGACCGGTGCCACTTCCCCTGTTCGGGGAGCGAATCGTGCCGTCGGCGCAGCTGTTGTGCGCGGATCTGCTTCAACTTGCGTCTCAGACGTTTCCCTTCGGTCTTCCGCCGGATCGTAAACCCGCCTTTTCGACCTTGCGCACAGATATGGCGAAAGCCCAGGAAGGTAAAGGTATCCGGTCTGGTCTGCCCCCGGCGGCGACGATTCTTGCTCGCCCAACGGCCGAACTCAATCAACCGCGTCTTTTCCGGGTGCAGTTGCAGGCCGAACTGCGACAGCCGTACCGCCAGCTCCCGGCGGTACTGTTCGGCCTCCTCGCGATGCTGGAATCCCAGCACGAAGTCGTCGGCGTAGCGGACGATGATGACCGCCCCTTTCGCCTTACGTCCTCGCCACTGGTGGGTCCACAGATCCAGTACATAGTGCAGGTAGATGTTTGCCAGCAGGGGCGAAATTACCGCCCCCTGTGGCGTTCCCACCGTGCTCCTGGACCATTGACCCGCTTCGGAGACTCCCGCTCTGAGCCACTTGCGGATCAGTCGCAGAACCCTCCGGTCCCCGATCCGGTGCTGGAGAAACTTCAGCATCCATTCGTGGTCGATGGCGTCGAAAAACCCACTAATGTCAGCGTCCAGCACCCAATTCACCGGCCGATTGGTAATCCCCATCCACAGCGCATCCAATGCTCGATGCTGACTGCGTCCGGGGCGGAACCCGTAACTGAAGCCCATAAACTCTTCCTCGTAGATCTGCTCCAGTACCGTAACTACGGCCTGTTGCGCGATCTTGTCCTCCAGGGCCGATATGCCCAGTGGACGCAGCCTGCCATCCTCCTTTCGGAGGTAGACCCGCCTCGAGGGGTGGGCTCGATAGGTCCCGTCATGGATTCGGGTATGCAGAACGAGCAGTCGCTCCCGCAACCCTTCTCCATATGCTTGCCACGTCATTCCGTCCACCCCTGCAGCAGCCTTCCGCTTCAAGGCGAAATAGCTCTGCTTCAGCAGTTCCGGTGTCACGTGGTGCAGCAACGCGGTGAACCGCATCTTCCTATCCCGGCGTGCGGCCTGCCCTACACCAGCCAGTCGATCGTCACACCTTTCCGGCTCCGTGTCCGGGGCGTGGCCGCCTTCACTGGTGCTTCCCTTGGCCGGACTCCTTCCCTCCACAAACTCCGCCGACTCTTCGTCTTTGTTCGCTCGCTTCATCAGTACTATGAGTCCGTCCGACTCCCCAGGGCCGTATATGTCCGGCATTACGGCTTACCTTCGCCGGCCTGTCCGCCTGCCATCCAGACGGACTACCCTGGGGTCTCTCGGTTCTCGTCCATGGAGCGTCCACGCTTGCACGGGGTCTCTGACTCCGCCAGGCCCTGCTGCGACTCGCCTTTTACGCCGCAGCCGGTTTCGCCACCCCCTTGGGGCCATAAAAGCAGCACCTGGAACTCGTTTCTTTCGAAGCTCAATAGCCCGGCTCACGCTTCCCCTGTCAACGCTTCACCAGCCTCTTGCGAGGTATCGATGCATGACTCGGGGTCGGGGTGGTTGGCTACACCTTTCCCCGTACGGCTCTTTCATCCGCTACTCCATGTCGGTTTATCCCGACGCTTTCGGCCCCTCCCACTCTTTCCTGGAATCTTGGAGTCTGGAATTCTTCAGGGAGCCAGCCGATTCGTCTTCCAGGAACCGTCATCCTGGCGGGTATAGAGGATACGATCGTGCAGTCTGTTGGCGCGGCCTTTCCAGAATTCGATGGCGGTTGGGTTCAGACGAAAACCTCCCCAGGTGGCAGGCCGGTCGGGGCTCCTCCCGTCCAGTTCTTCTTGCAGCTTGCGATAGGCTTCCTCGAGCCATTCCCGGCTTTCGACAACAGCGCTCTGGGGCGAGATAGAACCGGCGATCTGGCTGCCACGGGGGCGACGGCCAAAGTAATCGTCAGAGTCCGGGGCCGACACCCGCTTGACCCTGCCCTCCACCCGCACTTGCTGCTCCAGATGAGGCCAGTAGAAAACAAGCGCGGCAAACGGGTTGGTTTCCAGTTCTCGTGCTTTGCGACTCTCGTAGTTCGTGAAGAAGACGAACCCCTGCTGATCGGCCTGTTTGAGCAGCACGACTCTTGCCGAGGGGCGAGCTTTCGCATCGGCTGTTGCCAGGGTCATGGAGACGGCGTCCAGGGGATCCTTTTGGGCGGCTTCCTGCAGCCAGCGATCAAACAAGAGAATCGGATCCTTCTCCAGGTCGGACCTGCTAAGCTGCTCGCCCAGGTAGTCTCGCTCAGGTGAAGGAAAGAACTCCGTATCAGCCATCAGAGCGGCAGCATAACACGTCTGCCGCGCGCTCTTCCAAAGCCCGGGGCGCTGGTCCGCCTTTCCTGCTAGAATCCTGAGATGGCCGAGATCCGGAAGCTGTTTCCCTATGTCAGGCCTTACCTTCCGCTTCTCTTCGTTGCCCTGGTGCTGGTCACCATCAGCGGTGCTCTGGAGGCATCCATCGTGATGCTCCTGGAGCCTATTTTCAACGCCCTCTCCCAGGCGGCCTCAACTCCTGACCCGAGCGCCGTGATTCCGCCACCCACCTTTAAATTCTTTCAAGAGTGGTTGGGCCTCGAGGGCGCGAATATCTTGCCTCGCATCGCTGTCTTCCTGATTTTGTTTTCGCTGCTCAAGGGAGTCTTTCTCTATTGCGCCGAGTACTTAATGGCCTATTCCGGCCAGAATGTGGTGGGCAGGCTCCGCAAGTCAGTTTATTCCCACCTGCTGGACCAGTCGGTGGCTTTTCTTGCAGGCCGGCCTACCGGTCAGCTCATGGCCCGGATCATCTCCGATACCGAGCGGCTGCAGGAAGCGGTCAGCCGGACGATTGCCGAATCCGCCAGGCAGGTAGTCTTGCTGGTGGCTTTCCTCGGCCTCGTTTTCTACATCGACTGGAAGCTGTCCTTGCTGGCCTTCCTGATCGCTCCCGTAGTCCTTGTTTTGACCCTTCAGTTGGGCAAGAGAGTCCGACGCATCAGCTGGGCCAGCCAGGAAAAAATCTCTGACCTCTCCAGCGCGCTTCAGGAGACGATTACGGGGCAGCGTATCGTGAAGGCATTTGGCATGGAGGACTATGAGAGGAGCAGATTCGAATCCCTGGTTGATGGACTGATCGGCCTGAATCTCAGACTGGCTCGCACCAGTGCGATGAGTTCCCCGCTCATGGAGTTCCTGGGCTATCTTCTCTTTGCACCGTTTCTCCTCTATGCCAGTCGGCAGATCGGAGGCGGCGTTTCGGCGGGCGCCTTCGTGGCCTTTGTAGTGGCTCTTTTTAAACTTTACGAGCCCGTCCGCAAGCTTTCCCGGATGCACCTCCACTTTGAGCAGGCCCTTGCCTGCGCGGGCCGTGTTTTCGAACTACTGGAATCGGACATTGAGATCAAAGAGCCGGTAAACGCCCGAACCCTGGGGCCTCTTCGGGAGACCGTCGACTTCCGGGAAGTCTCTTTTCAGTACGGCCAGGCTGACGCGGCACCGGTCCTGAAGAAGATCAATCTCACGATTCAGAAAGGCGAGGTCGTGGCCCTGGTGGGAAGAAGTGGCGCCGGGAAAACAACCCTGGCCAGTCTATTGCCCCGCTTTTACGATGTCACGTCTGGGGAGATTTCATTTGATGGGAACGACATTAGAGAGGTAACCCTTCAATCACTGCGAAAGCAGATTGCGATCGTCACCCAGGAGACCTTGCTCTTCAACGATACGGTCCGCAACAACATCGCCTACGGAAGGCTGGAAGCCTCGCGGGAAGAAATAGTGGAGGCCGCCAAAGCAGCCTTCATACACGATTTCATCGTCAGCCTGCCCGAAGACTACCAGACCCTGATCGGAGAGCGGGGGGAGAGGCTGTCAGGTGGACAGAGGCAGCGCGTTGCCGTGGCCCGGGCCATCCTGAAGAAAGCCCCTGTTCTCATCCTTGACGAGGCCACTTCGGCACTCGACAGTGCGTCGGAGGATTTGGTTCAGCGCGCCCTTCAGAACTTGATGTTGCACTGCACGACGCTGGTGATCGCCCATCGACTCTCAACCATCATTCGAGCCGACCGGATTATAGTGATGCAGGACGGCCGTATCATGGATGTAGGAGACCACAGCAGCCTGATCAGCCGTTCAGGCTTGTACCGCCAACTGTATGAAATACAAAGTGGAGGCTTGAAAGCCGTGAGAGAGCCAGGCAACCCCAAATGAGAAGCATGACGGGATTCGGTCAATCATCCACATCAGCCGGTACTGCGGAGATCGAGGTCCAGGTGAAGACCGTCAACAGCCGCTACCTCGACCTCAAGGTGCGGTTGCCTCGTGAGTTGCTCTCAATGGAGCCTGACTTGAAGAAGCAGACACGAAGCCTCCTGCATCGAGGCCGAGTTGACCTCTGGGTGGAGGTTCGTGGGCAGGAAACCGGCCTGGCCCGGGTAAACCCGGCCCAGGTAGAAGCCTATCTGAGAGCGGCACAGGAGCTTTCAGACCTGGGCGTGCCTGGCCACATCGATCTCAGCACGCTGCTGAACCTGCCGGATGTTCTCGACAGCCGCAGCAACATCGACAGTCAGTTGGAGATGGTCGCCGGCGGGGTCGAGCAGTGTCTGCAGGAAGCGCTCGAGCAGGTGGATCGACACCGCCAGGCAGAAGGCCAGGCATTGAAGGACGATCTGCGGGATCGGCTCAGTACCCTGGGTGGGCTGACGGACCAGATCGAGGAGCAGGCGGAGGGTATCGCCGAATTCCAGAGACAGCGCCTTCGGGACAAACTCAACTCCCTCGAAGACTTGCCTGAGGTGGATGCCACTCGACTGGCCCAGGAAGTTGCCTTCTATGCCGACAGAGCCGATATCAGTGAAGAGATCACACGGCTTCGATCACACCTGCTTCGCTTCGGGGAACTTCTGGATGCGGACCAGTCCGTGATTGGAAAGAACCTCGACTTCTTATGCCAGGAACTGAACCGTGAGATGAATACGGTACTCTCAAAGGCCGGTCGAATTGAAATCTCGGAGGTTGCGGTGGCCGGAAAAACGGAGATCGAAAGAATTCGCGAACAGGTGCAGAATGTCGAATAGAGGAGATTTGTTCATCGTCAGCGCACCCTCCGGGTCGGGAAAGACCAGCGTTGCAAGCTCAACTCTCTCCCAGGTGGAGGGTCTTTGCTTTTCGGTCAGTTACACCACCAGGGCTCCTCGCCTGGGAGAAAGAGAAGGAGTCGACTACTGCTTCGTTTCAACGGATCAGTTCCAGGAGATGAAATCGACAGATCAACTCCTGGAATGGGCCTGTGTCTATGGCCATTACTACGGCACCGGTCGGGAGTTTGTGGAACAAAAACGCGACAGTGGCTGGGATGTTCTCCTGGACATCGACGTTCAGGGAGCCCGGACGGTGAAGAAAGCCATCCCCGAAAGCCATCTGGTTTTTCTCTTCCCTCCCTCGTTCAAGACACTGGAGCAACGGCTGAGATCGAGGGGGCTGGATGACGAAAAAGTGATCCGATCCAGGCTCGAGGTAGCCCGTACTGAGATCGTTGCCTACAACGAGTATGACTACCTGATTCTAAATGAGGATATCGAACAAGCCGTTTCTGAGTTAAAATCAATCGTTTGGGCCGGCCGCTGCCGACGCGAGAGAAGGCACGGACTGGCGAAGAAGATACTGGCCAGCTTTCAAGAAGCTTCAGCAGAGGATAGAAGATGATCATCACGATTCCCAAAGAATATGACAGTAAGTTTCGTTTCGTCCTGGTGGCCGCTGCCCGCGCCAAACAGATCCAGAGCGGGGCCCCCACCAAACTCGATCTGACGTCGGGGAAGCCAGCCTACCTGGCGATCCTGGAAGCGGAACAGAATCTGATCGAATTCAAAATCATCCCCATTGAGCCTGAGGGATCCACCGATTGAGCCATGCGAGTCGTTCTGGGGGTCACGGGCTGCATCGCCGCCTACAAGTCAGCTATAGTTCTCCGATTATTGCAGGAGAGGGGAGCCAACATTTTCCCCGTCATGACGCGTTCAGCACGCCATTTTCTCGGCGAGTTGACGCTCGAGAAACTCTCCGGGCATAAGGTCGTCTCCGAACTCTTCTCCAATCAGGGCTCGGACATCGAACACATTCGACTCGCACGCAACAGCGATCTGCTCCTGGTGGCCCCCGCTACGGCGAACGTCATCGCAAAATTCGCAAACGGAATCGCCGACGACTTCCTCACGACCTTGTATGTGTCCACCACCACCCCGGTCGTGGTGGCTCCGGCTATGAACGTCGAGATGTGGAGACATGCGGCAACCCAGGAAAATCTCCGACTGCTTGCTGAAAGAGGCGTGGGAATTGTTGAGCCCGAGTCCGGCTACCTGGCTTGCGGGGAAGTGGGCGAAGGTCGCCTGGCCGAGCCGGAAAAGATCGTTGCCGAGGTTCTCGATCGCCTGCAGGCTTCCAGCCAACTGCGAGGCTCCAGGGTTCTGGTCACCGCCGGCCCCACGGTAGAAGACATTGATCCGGTTCGCTTTCTCTCGAATCGCTCCACCGGCCGAATGGGCTACGCGATCGCCGAGGAAGCTCAGCGGCGGGGAGCGGGAGTCACGCTGGTGAGCGGGCCGACCCACCTCACCCCCCCCTTCGATTGTGAACTCGTGGAGGTTCGATCTGCCCGGGAGATGGATCGGGCGGTCCAGGATCACTTCGAGAAAGCTGACATCACCGTCATGGCGGCGGCAGTCGCCGACTTCAGTCCCCTCCGGCGATATGATCACAAGATGAAAAAGAGCGACGCCCCAGATGCCCTGCAGCTTGAAAGGACCATAGATATCCTGAACCGATTGTCGACACGCAAGCGGGACAGCCAGGTACTGGTCGGGTTCGCAGCGGAGACGAAACAACTCGAGCAGGCCGGTCGCGAGAAACTGCAGCGAAAGAAGCTGGATCTCATATTTGTCAATGATGTTTCCCAGGAAGATCGAGGGTTCGCGTCCAGTCACAATCAGGTCCTCTGTCTGGACCGACTCGGTGGGCAGGCTGAGAGTGACCTCCTTCCCAAGAACGAGATCGCGCGGTTCGTGTGGAACAGGGTCGGCGAGTTCCAGACCAGCAGGGCGATTCCAGGTCTCGAAACACCTCTTCCCCATTAGGTAGCGATTCTAAGAGCGCTTTTATGCCCGATCTCGAAGAAGACGCCCCCAAAAAATCTGGTCACGTTGCTCTGATTGGCCGACCGAATGCCGGCAAATCCACCCTCCTCAACTTTCTCATTGGTGAGAAGATCGCGATTGTCAGTGACAAACCCCAGACCACGCGCAACCGAATCCTGGGAGTACGGATCGAAGACTCTGCCCAGATTGTTTTCGTCGACACGCCGGGAATCCACCGACCTGGCTTCCTTCTCAACCGGCGCATGATGGAAACCGTCTATCAGTCTCTCCTGGAAGTCGACGTCGTGGTCCACGTAGTTGACGTATCGCAGCCCTTCGGAAAGGGGGAACTCTTTGCACTGGACACGATGCGTTCGGTTTCCAAGCCCAGGATACTGGCCCTCAACAAGGTCGATCTGATCAACAAGAGCCGCATCCTGCCGATCATTGAACGATACGACCGGGAGGGGATCTATGAAGCAGTGATCCCCATATCGGCCCATGCTGGCGACAACCTTGATGCCCTGGTCTCCAACATCGTCCAGCGGATCCCGGAGCAAGGCTGGACCCTGGCCGATGACTACTTGACGGATCAGACGGAGCGCTTCCTGGTTTCCGAAATCATCCGCGAAAAAGTTCTCCAGAACACCCGCAAGGAGCTTCCCTACTCGACTGCCGTACAGATGGAGGTGTTTGACGAAAGCCGCCGCCAGGAGGGCTTTATCCACGTCGCGGCCGCTGTGATCGTGGAAAGACCCGGCCAGAAGAAAATCGTGATCGGCCGGGGCGGAAAGATGATCAAGAAGATTGGATCCGCCGCTCGCAAAGAACTCCTGGGGTTCCTGGGTGTCTCCAAGATGTATCTGGAACTCCACGTAAAAGTGGTCCCGGAATGGCGAAACCAGGAGCGTCTGCTGGACGTCTTCGGTGTCAGGTAGACCCACTATAAGAGTACTCACTTTCATGGATCAGATCAGAGGGCAGTTTGAGTTTTTTTCCAGCCTCGGTGTGACCCGCTTCAATGTCCCCGTCGACCGGAACCCCAAGCAGATGATGAACATGAACCTCAGCCTGGAGACCATCCAGGCTGACCTGGGCGATTGCCAGAGATGCAAGTTGTGTAGTCAGCGCACCAACATCGTCTTTGGAGTTGGGGCTGCGGATGCCGATCTCATGTTCGTGGGTGAGGCTCCGGGACGAGACGAGGACCTTCAGGGGATTCCCTTTGTGGGCAGGGCGGGTCAACTCCTGACCCGTATCATCCAGGCTATCGACCTGCAGCGTGACCAGGTGTACATCGCAAATATCCTGAAGTGTCGGCCCCCCAGGAATCGAGACCCGGAACCGGATGAAGTCGAGCAGTGCGAGAAGTTTCTTTTCAGCCAGATCCAGTCGGTTCAGCCCATGATCATCGTCGCATTGGGGCGGTACGCTGCGCAGACACTCCTGCGATCTTCCACTGCGATTTCACGGCTTCGCGGAGAGTTTCGCGATTTTCGAGGAACGCTGCTCATTCCCACCTTCCATCCTTCCTACCTGCTGCGCAACCCCTCCGCCAAGAGAGACGTCTGGGAAGATATGAAGGCGGTTCGAAGCAAGCTTCGAGAATTGGGGAGCGCATATTATCAGCCCCACTCCTGACCCACCGCAGCTCCACCTGGTGAAGGTAGCCGTTCCCATCCCTTCAGAGCAGGCCTTCACATATGCCCTGACCGAAGACCAGTTTTTGATGGTTCAGCCTGGAGTTCGGGTCCTGGTTCCATTCGGTCCGCGGACCCATGTTGGGCTCGTCCTGGGGCAAGCCTCCCGGGTTCCCGAGAACGCGAGAATCAGGAAAGTCCTGAAGGTTCTGGACGACAGTCCTCTGCTGCCCCCTGATCTGATCGATCTGGGAAACTGGCTCGCGCGCTATTACATGGCCCCGGTCGGGGAGGCGTTTCGGGTGATGTTCCCTCCGGCCATTTTTTCCCGCAAGGCTGGACGAAAGAAAAATCTAGAAGACCTGTGGCCCACTCGGAAGCGAAGAATGATTACGGAGGCGCTCGCCGTTGGAGAACAAGAGCTTACCGCCCGGCAACGCCAGGTTCTGGAGGAGATCTCCGCAATGCGGCTGCCGATTGCACTGGCTGACGCCGTGAAGCAGACACGATCCAGCGCGCCCCTGCTCAACCGTCTTTGTTCCCTGGGGGTCTTGCAGATCGACGAGGTTGAGCTCTACAGGTCCCCCTGGAGCCACGCTGTCGGGAAGCCTGTTGAACCCAAAAAACACCGCCTGACGACGGGGCAGAAGCGGATCTTTGAACTCGTCAAGAAAGAACTGGCAAGCAACCAGTTTCGCCCACTCCTGATTCACGGAATTACCGGAAGTGGGAAAACTGAGATTTATCTGAACAGTATCGAGGCCACTCTGGAAAAAGGAAAATCAGCCCTTGTACTGGTCCCGGAAATCGGACTGACGCCGCAGGTTGCGAACCAGTTCAAGTCCTGGTTCGCAGATCGAGTTGCGATCCTGCACAGTGGCTTGTCCGACGGTGAAAGGTTCGACGAATGGCGGCGCATACGAGCCGGGGAGGCACGGGTTGTGATCGGGACTCGCTCAGCGGTCTTTGCCCCCCTCGAAAACCTGGGCGCGATTATCGTGGATGAGGAACACGATTCCTCTTACAAGCAAGAGGAAACGCCCCGCTACAACGCCAGAGACGTGGCTATGAAGCGAGCACAGCAGGGAGGAGCCCTGGTGATTCTGGGCAGCGCAACACCCCAGTTGGAAACCTACCACCACGCGCAACACGGGGGACGAACACGCTACCAGGCGCTCTGCTCTCGAGTTGGGACGCGGGCGCTTCCCACGGTCCGCGTTGTCGACATGCGCGTTGAGTTTCAGAAACACGGAGGCGAGCAACTCTGCTCCGATCCGCTGACCGACGGAATCCGGACGCGTCTCGAGAAGCGGCAGCAGATCCTCATTCTCTTGAATCGTAGAGGCTATGCCAGTGCCCTTCTCTGCCGTTCCTGCGGTCAAACCCAAAGCTGTGACAACTGCAGCGTAACCCTGACCTACCACCAGGACCGGCAAAGTCTCACCTGTCACTACTGTGGCTACTCCAGAACTCTTCCAAGGCGCTGCCCGGACTGCAACAAGCAATACCTCCACTACCTGGGAATGGGAACAGAACAAGTAGAAGAAAAACTGCGAGCACTTTTTCCCGGCGCCCGAATCGACCGACTCGATCGGGACTCGACTCGACGAAAGGGACGCCTTCAGTCCATCCTCCGGAGCTTTCACTCCGGAGAGACTGACATTCTGGTTGGAACACAGATGGTGGCGAAAGGACACGACTTCCCCGGGGTCACGTTGGTGGGCGTGCTGGCAGCCGACCAGGGACTTCGACTGGCCGATTTCAGGGCGGCCGAAAGAACTTTCCAGCTACTCACCCAGGTCGCAGGGCGAGCCGGGCGAGGGGATCACCCCGGAGAAGTCATCATCCAGACCTATTATCCAAACCACTACAGCCTCAAGTACGCCTGCATGCAGGACTACGATCGCTTCTACGAACGTGAGATCCGGTTCCGACGGCGCTTCCGATACCCTCCCTTCACCGCGCTGGCCAATCTGGTGATCCGTGGCCCGAGGGAGGATCGAACGCAGACCATTGCTGCAGACCTCGCCCGAACCCTGGTCGAGGTCAGGAACAGTAGCTCGGACAGCCGCCGGCTGAGAGTCCTGGGGCCTGCCCCGGCAGCACTCTTCCGACTCAAGGGAGAATATCGGTTCCAGGTCCTGCTGAAGACCACCAGCCGAAAAGAACTGAATCAAGTCATCGTTGATGCGCTGGGAAGACTACCTTCCAGCTACCGCAAGAGCATCATCGTTGATATCGATCCAGTCAACCTGCTCTAATAGCCGAAGGGGGTCTTGTTCGTCGATCGGCCCTTTGCGATCTGCCAATCTGCCACTCTGGGGTCTTGGGTCAATGCCGGAAAATAACTCCGATAACTCGCTAGCCGGATTCAGTGATGCAGCCCCCCCGGAACTGCTCAAATTCCTATCCCAAATTCTGCGCCTGTTTCCGGCCGAGTTCCAGTATCGAGTCAGAAAGGCCCTCGACACGCTACCGGCCAAGGGCGACAACATGCAGAGGATCCTCGAGGTGGTACAGGCTCAGTGGCGGGGGATCCAGTCCGAAGACTGGATCCGAATCGCCATAGTCGGCCCTTCTCAGACCGGCAAGGCGACTTTGCTCAATACCATCGAGGCAGGGCAGTCCGCCAGTTCTCCTGGGATATTCAAGTTGGTTGAAACGCCCGGACTGGCTGAGTATCTGGGCTACGAAAAGGCGGGTCGGTTTCCCGAGGACCTGGGCAGAGCCAATCTCATACTGTTGCTTCTCGACAGCCGCTACGACGTTTCGGAAGCAACTCATGGGATGCTGGCAAAGTTGAAGGAAAGAGGCACCCCGGTGCTGGTCGCCCTCAGCAAGTGCGATTTGATTCGGAACCCATCAGAGACTGCCAGGAACGTCCAGAAAGCTCTTGGACAAAGAACGGTGGCCGTCTCGGCCTTGCAAACGCACTCGATACATCGCCTCTTTCGCGCCATAGTTGCGAGCAACGATAGTGCTCTCTACCCACTGGCTATCGGTTTCCCCGGTTTTCGTGGCACAATTTGCCGTGGAATTGTGACCCAGGCATCGATCGCATGTGCCCTGGTGGGAGCCATTCCTATCCCCGTCAGCGATCTACTCCCGATGACCGCGATCCAGACCAGCATGCTCTTGAAAATCGCCCGGGCCTACGGCCATAACCTGGACCGACATCGGGCCAGAGAGTTGATCCCGATGCTGCTGTCCGGTGTGGCCGTGCGCGAAGCAAGTCACCGTCTTAGGAGACAATTCCCCGACAAGGCGAAGCTGATCGGCATTTCGGCAGCGGGTGCCTGGACCTATCTTCTCGGACGCGGAGCGATCACATACTTTGATCGGTTTTCGCTTCTCCTGGAAGAAACCGAGTCGTCCAGGTCACTCTCAGCCGCCCGATAGCCGTTGGCTTCGTGAAAGATTACTAGTCTCCATTCGGGGAGGTGACGATGCGATCTGAACGAACACGCACAGGGAAAACAATTGGTTCTTTGATTGAAGTCGGTCTCTATTCCGATCTCTTGGGTCGGTTTGAGAGGTTGCTCGCCTACGCCTCGACTCTGCAGGCGCGTCTCCGCCGTCATGAACGACAACGGGGACGCTTTGAGAAGTTGAGCAGGCAAAACAGTCGACTCAAAGCCCGCATTGGCCTGGATGACATCTACATAGCGTTTTTGGAGCAGGCGTTGGAGTCAGCCGGGATGCTGGCCGCTCCCTTGCAACCCGCCACCCGTATCGAGGCAGTGCAGCCGAATATCGGAGGGCTCGCGCGGGAACAGACCGGCGAGCGCCGGCTGAGACTGGCGGGAATGCCGCGTCGGCAAGTGGCTCCCTGACGATCAGAGCCCCTGGCGAAAGCCAGGGGGAATTCCGGCGCTTCCGCACCGGGCTCTGATTAGTCAGCCGTCAATCAATCAGGCGTGGGTTGACCGTACTTGAGCTGGATGAGTTCCGCATCCCCGCCCTCAGGCAACCGTACCTGGAAAAGGCCGTCGTAGTGAGTCTCGGCGATTTCTTCGATCTCCACTCCGGTGAGTCGCTCAACGATCTCAGGAACGGTATTGCTGTGGCCCGCGACTACGACCGATCCCGGCCCAGCGGCAGCTCTGATTCTTCCGATCAGCTTTTCGACTTCGCCGGCTCCAATCGACTCGATCGGGACGCTGTGTGCCATGGACAGAGGCTCCAGGGTCTGCCGCGTTCGTCGATACTGGGTTGCGAAGAGACCAACGATCCGGGTCCTTTCCAGCAAATGCGACAGTGCCAGAGCTCGGGCCCTGCCGGCCGAAGACAGCTCTGGATCTCCATCCTGGGATGCTTTCTCCGCGTGACGGACAACGTACACGATCTTGGCCGGCTGTGCCTCCACGCGGGCACCGACCAAGCCCAACCAGACCAGCCACACACAGGTGATCAATGGGCGCCTTAGCTGCGCGGCTCCCTTCATGAGAAATCCCTCCAGACGTGCTAACATGAATCGTCACCTGGCACTCCCTTTCACAAGGGAGAACAGAGCTCCGCAACGATTCTCATGAACTCCTTAGCAGTACCTTTTGGTCTGACCGGCTATTTTGCCGGAATCCTGCTTCATCTTTTCCTGATCGGAGTGGTCCTGGAAAGACGTCGCCAGTCCAAGCCCCGACTCCCACTCCTTTTTCTCCTCTCCAGCCTGCTCGTCTGGTACGGATGTAACTTCCTCTCGCTCTTACTCAGACAGATGGACCTGACGAGAGTGGCCGCTCCAATTGCAGCCATTGAGATCCTCGGCTTCGGAACGCTCGCACTGCTTCCAGGTCTATTGTTCCACACTCACTGGCGCTACCTTTCCGACCGATTTCCGACCGAGAACTGGGAGCGCCATCTGTCAAGGACAGTCCTGGTTCTTCTCTATGGTTCCCTTCTTTTCCTTCCAGCGGCCCTTCGTTCACTTTACCCGGCGGGCCCCGATTCTCCAGTGAAACAACTGGAACTGTTTACTTTACCGTTTTTGACCCTGCTGGCGCTCAGCTACGTGTCCACAGCCTGGCTTTGCCGCCGGCTCGTCCGAGTATCCCAGAGGGAAACCGAAAAAGCCGTCTTCTCAAAGCTATTCTTTCTCTTTATCTCCATCCCCATCTTCAACTTCCTGGTATTCCTGGCCCCGGCTCTACCGGGAAAGGAGTGGGGAGACTTGCTCATTCTGGTGGGCTTTTCTTCCTCACTGCTCCCCACTCTGCTGGTGGCTTACTACATCTATCGGTACGGCTTCCTGCAGATCGTGATCCATCGTGGCGTGGCCCTGGTGCTGTTCGCCCTGCTGTCGCTTGGCTTCTATCTGCTGGGTATTCGAAGGCTGGTGCTTTACTTGAAGGACGAATTGTCGGCACCGGCACTCCTGGTTGAAGGTGTTTTTTTGGTGGCGATCCTTCTGCTCCTGGCTCCAATGAGCCGCTGGCTGGACAGCTACGTTCAAACCACCTTCAGAGTGCAATTGGGACGCTATCAGGACCTGGCAGCCACCCTGAATCGCATCGATGTAATCGCAGTCGATGAGCAGTTCCTCAAGGAGCTCATTGAAGAAACTCTGCGACGGGAACTGGGCGCCCGGCAGGTGACGATCTCGTTCTCCGACTCTGAGCCACCGCTGGTGGGGGCCCACCGACTACCCCTGCTGGCGGGGAACAAGAACCTGGGATTCCTCAATGTGGTCCCGTCTGAGAACGACTTCCCGAGCCTTCAGGCCGATGCTTTACGAATTGTTGGAAACGAGGTGGCGTCCCTGCTGGAGCGCTCGCGGCTTCTCCGCGCTAAGCTTGAAAACGAGAAAGAGCTGGCTCGAAAGTCTCATCTGGAACAGTTGGGAACCATGGCCGCTACAGTCGCGCACAACGTCAAGAACCCGCTGAGCTCGATGAAAACCTTACTTCAGCTCCTGGGTGAAGCGCCCAATCTGGCGGAGGATCAGAGCTCGGACGTTGATAGGGTTGTGGAGGAAATCGACCGGCTTTCTCAAACCGTCAGCAGCCTGCTCGAGTTTTCCAGGCTGGAGAAGCACCAGAGCCGCTCCCCGCATGAGATCGACTTGAGCCGGCTGGTGGACTCGGTAGCCGGCGTATTCGACGGGGACTTTAAATCGAGAAACTTGAAACTGAAAACTCTCCTTGATCCAGCCCCTCCTCGGGTGGAGTCCGATGATATCCTCCTGAGGGAGATTCTGAGCAACCTCCTCTCCAATGCGGTCGAGGCAAGCAGCCAGGGTGGTGAGATTATCATTTCTGCCGGTGCAGACCGCGATCACCTCACCCTGGCCGTTGAAGACCAGGGCGAGGGAGTCCCGGAACGCCTTCGGAGATCTATCTTTCTTCCTTTTTTCTCAACAAAATCGCGGGGAACCGGGCTCGGGCTGGCGATCGTACAGAAACGCGTCGAACAGCTGGGAGGAGAGATCAGGCTCGAATCTTCGCGGGGATCGCGCGGGGCACGCTTTGTTGTGCGCCTGCCGCTTCAGACCCCTTTGGAAAGTGGGTAATTCACATGCACATACTGATCGTCGACGATGAGAAAACAGCCCGCTATGGAATCGGGCGAGCACTTGTCGAGAGTGGGACGACTCACGAAGCCGGAAACCTGAAGCAAGCCCGAAAGGTGCTGGAGGAGCATCCCGTCGAGTTGATCCTTCTGGATCTGAACCTCGGCTCAGAGCACGGGTTCGATCTACTCGAGGAAGTCCAGTCGCACGATCCACGCCCTTATGTCATCGTCATTACGGCGCACGGTAATGAGCGGACTGCTGTCCAGGCCATGCAGGAGGGGGCCTTCAACTACCTGGCCAAGCCGTTTGATGTCGATGAGCTTCGGCTGGTGGTTCACTCGGTAGAGAACCACCTCGAATTGAGGCGACAGAACCGGGGCCTTCGAGCTGAGCTGGCGCTCACTTCCGGATACGGAGACCTGATCGGGGCAAGCGAGCCGATTCAAGAGGTTTACGCTCTGATCGAGCGCGTTGCTGAGACGAGTGTGACCGTGCTCTTGACCGGGGAGAGTGGCAGCGGCAAAGAGCTGGTAGCCCGGGAAATCCATCGACGCAGTGCTCGGAAGGAAGCGCCCCTGGTCGCTGTCAACTGCGCTGCCATCCCGGCCGACTTGATCGAAAGTGAACTCTTTGGCCACGAGAAGGGGGCTTTTACCGGGGCCACCAGCCAGCGGATGGGCAAGTTCGAGCAGGCACAGAACGGTACTCTGTTTCTGGATGAGATCGGAGACATGCCCCCCGAGACCCAGGCCAAGATCTTGAGAGTCCTGGAGGACGGGCTGGTGCAGCGCCTGGGGGGAAGTCAGACCATTTCGGCGGATGTTCGGATTCTCAGCGCCACCAACAAAGACCTCCCGGCGCTGGTTCGAGAAGGACAGTTCCGAGAGGATCTCTACTACCGGCTGCAGGTGGTGGAGATCAACATTCCCCCTTTGCGACGCCGAGAGGACGATATCCCGACGCTGATCAGCTACTTTCTGCAGGTGTCCGCTGAAAAGCACGGCCGCCCTGTACCGGAATTCGAGCCGGCCTCGCTTAGAAAACTGGCACGGTACTCCTATCCTGGCAACGTTCGTCAGTTGCGCAACATTCTGGAAAGACTGGTGGTTCTCCAGACCGAGGGAATAATCCGCGAAAACGATCTTCCGGATGAAGTTCGTTTTTTCGTCGCCTCCCAGGAGCAGGAGTTCAGCGGCACAGACCTGAACAAGTTCTTCGAGCTGAATTACAAAGAAGCCAAACGGGCTTTCGAGATCCGCTACCTGTCTCATGCTCTCAGTCAGAATGAGAACAATGTGACCCACACTGCTTCCGCCATTGGGTTGCACCGCCAGAGCCTGCAGCAGAAGATCAAACTTCTGGACCTTCACCGGGATGGGGGATAGGTTTTGGGTTTTGGGTGACTGGGGTCACCGGGTTCCGAGACCCTCGGATCCGATAATGGCGCTGGGTGGGAAAGTCACGAAGCCTGTGGAAATGTTGTGAATAATATGCGCAAAGTTCCCATCGTAAGTTGTTGAAAGAAAAAGGCTTGCAGGTGCTTGACAAGCGAGGTGACAGAGTCAATGATTAGGGTGGCCCCCGAGAGACAGAGTGATGTTCTTGAAAAGAAGCTGGGAGGCCGCCAGCTTTTCAGGTGTCACGATGCCACTTGGGGGCTATTTCCTTCCCACGGGAACAGCACCCTTCCCCCGATCTTCTGTTGTTTGAGGAATGACGGGGGAGTGTATTAAGCTGACGGCTACCGTGCGCTCTTCATAGTTAGGAGATTTCTTGCATTTTTTGCGGTGCCCTGGATTGCCGCGTCGCGTAGAAGTGCAAGCCATAGGAAACTCAACATGAAGCCAAGAACACTGGTTCTCTTTGCTCTTATTTCCATTTTGGTTCCGATTCTTGTCTGGGCCGGTGGGAGTCACACCACGGCTGGCTATACGCCTTCTCGGAGCTACCTGCACTCGGAGGCCGGCAACCTGCGTGCCCCGCTGGGCATGACGGCTTCGGTAGCGTTGACCGGTGTAGGATCCGCCGAGTCTCTGATTGTTTATGACCATGGGGGCTCTCAGAAGCTTCTGGTGGGCGAAAACGATGGAGACACCGCTATTTACACTCAGATTAACGTCGCCGACGGAGCGATGGACTGGCAGAACATGATGAGCGGTGCTGCTGAGTCGGACTTGAACTACGTGCCGGCCTACGCTCACGGAATTGTGATTCTGGGGGGACCGGCAACGACCACGGTGAAAGCGGTCTACGCGGGAACAGGCGAGATGCTGGCGGGAACCGACGGAACGCTCTGGGAAGACAGGTCCGTGGGAACGGCCAGAGGTCGCTACCCGATTGCCACGGCGCACGTAGCCTACTATGCCGGTGAGCACGCGGTTGTGGCCGTGGACCTGTGGAATGGCCCGTCGGATCTACCCACACCTTTAGGGCAACGAGGGGTCTCCTCGACACCATCGACCGCGCCCGCGGGCACCTTCTGGCGACTGGCCACTACTACGGCGGAAGCCCCGCTGAGTGTGTATGGTGAGCGGCTCTATTACCAGGACCTGGCCGGCAATCTGAACTCCGTCTCGACCCGGGACGGGGCTACCAACTGGACCGTACCCGTGGGTGGCAGTCCAAATCCCAACATCATCGCTACGGAAGACTACGTTTTCGTGAACAGTAACAGCGGCGGAACAGTCGGTGCGCTGGATACGGAAACGGGGGACCTGATCTGGGGCGCTTTGCCGGGAACTCTCTCCGAGACCCCGGCCATGGCGCTGGCCTATGATTGTCTCTTCCTGTTCACTTCCCCGGGAGGAGGCGCGGGTCCGGCTCCGGCTGGCGATGTCAGTGGCGGCGTGTCCGCTCTCAACGCTTCGGATGGATCCGAGGTGTGGAGTGTGGAGGATCCCGGGACCGGCATTGACTACGGATTCGTGGCCAACAATCTGGTCTGGTACTACAACCAGGACATGGGCCACATTCGGGTGCGCGATGCCTTCTCCGGAGCACTCGTCGACAGCATTCCGAAGGAGGGTGTACGAGGGCTCTCGGCCGCCGGAGGCGAACTCTTTGTGCTGCTCGAGAACCAGGTCGATGTCTATGGAATTGTCCACGAGACCTACTTTACCGTTGTCGCAGACGGGGACGGTCAGAACACCCTGATCACGCTGAACAACTCGACGGGCAAGGACATCAGCGGGTCGTTGTTCTTCTTTTCAACGGCCGGCAATCCTCTGGAACTCCCGGTGGTGGACCTTGGACCTCTATCTGAAGTCCCGTTCATGATTCCCGCGCTCTCCGCTGCCGCGATAGCGACCGACGGCTCTACGGCGGAAGCCGTGAGCGGCTATGCCCTGGTCGCTTCCGACGGTCCTCTAACTGGAAGCTCCCTCTACACCTTTTCTGACGAGATGGGGGAAATCGTGACCGAGGCAGGCGTCGCTACGGCCACGGTTTATGTAGAGGTCCGGCCGGCAGCCGGTATGGCCGCCACTGTCTCTGGACTGGCAGCCTCACTGAACACCGGCGTCGGTGTCGTGAACCTGTCGGGCGTCCAGAACACGCTGATCTTTACCCTGCTTGACGCCGACGCAAATCCGGTCGGTGGCGGAGCAAGGATATTTCAGCCCGGAGAGGCTCGTGGTGAATTCATCGATCAGATCTTTCCGGTGGAGACGGCAGGCGGGTTTGTCGGGACAGTAGTGATCACATCCGACCTGCCCTTCGCAGCAGTCGGAATCCGGACCCTGGGCGACCTGCAACTGTCGAGCTACTCGACGGGGAACTAGGTACCCGGCCAAACTGAAGAAAAGCCCCGGACTCCACCAGCCCGGGGCTTTTTTTGGGGGTTATGATCGCCTAAATTCCCGGCGGCATCCCTGACAACCCTGAACCGTCAAGAAAGGTGGGAGTGGCCTCGGTGAGGCTGACTTCCAAATTCCCGGAAGCCTCACTGAGCCTACTCCCACTCTCGGAATCCACCACCAAAGATCATCCTACGAACCTTGCTCAAAGTAGTCGGCGTTGATCTTGGTGTACTCCAGCCACTCCTCGGGCACCTCATCTTCGGGAAAAATCGCTTCCACCGGGCACTCCGGCACACACGCTCCGCAGTCGATACACTCTACGGGATCGATGTAGAGCTGGGCGGCAGGGTCGAACTCACCTTCGTCGGCCCGAGGATGAATACAATCCACCGGGCAGGCATCGACACAGGCTGTATCCTTGGTACCGATGCAGGGTTCCGCGATCACAAAGGTCATACATCAACTCCGGGGCAAAAGACCCTATCAATTAAAACGATTCCAACCACCTGGTCAAGACTTTTGTCGGGCTTCCGCCGCGGTGTACCCGCACTCGGAAGTTGCTGAGGATGCCCGGTTGCTCTGAGCGACTACTTCTCATACACTACATCCGTTGAACCGAACCGAAAGACTCCTCGACCTCATCACTTACTTGCTCAATGCCCAGGAGCCGGTTTCCTGGCAGGAAATCAAGAACCATTTCCCGGACGATTATGCCAGAGGAGTTGAAGAATCTAATCAGCGCAAGTTTGAGAGGGACAAGGCCGAGTTGATTGCTCTCGGGATTCCGATTGACTACCAGAACGGATCCGAGATCAAGAAAGAGGGCTACGTCATCCAGAAGGAACGGCTGTTTCTCCCCGAGATTCATTTTTCGCCCCAGGAGTTTTCGCTTCTCATGCTCTCAGCTTCGGCAGTACTCGAGAACGAGAGCTTTCCTTACCGTGACGAACTGGAGACTTCTCTGCACAAGATCATCTCCCTGCAGAGATCTTCAGATCCAGTGCCCAGTCAGATCAAGATCACCTATCAACGGGACGAAACAGGAAGTGGATCCAGGTGTCCCTGGCTGCCCCGGATTCAAGACGCCCTGGAGCGACGAAAATGGGTCCAGTTCAGGTATTATGCCTTTACTACGGGCCAGACTTCGGAACGTTCTGTTGACCCGTACGGCCTCATTTTCCGAAAAGGCAACTGGACTCTGCTCGGGTGGGATCATCTGCGCGAAGACATCCGCTCTTTTGTGGTCACCCGGATCCAGAAACTGGAAGTGAATCCTCGACGCCCGGGCACACCGGACTATGAGATTCCAGAGAGCTTTACGCTCCAGCACTACCAGAGTCAGCAGCCCTGGGAGTATGACTTTCACGAACCGCTTGATGTGCGGATCAGAATCGCCCCTCACAGGGTTCCCGAACTGCGTTCCCAGCTTTCCTCCGCAACCCAACTGTCAGGGGATACCTTTCAATTGAGGGTTTCGAACCGTGGCGGTCTGGTTTCCTGGCTGCTTTCTCAGAAGACCGACGTTCGCGTCCTCGAGCCGGCCCAGATACAAGAGGATCTGCGCCAGGCGCTCCAGACCTTGATATGAATGTAACCGACCGAATCAACCGAATTCTGTTTATCATGAGCTACGTGTCGCAGAACCAGGGCGTCACGGTCGAGAAGCTCGCCGAGCAGGTTACCCTCAGGCCCCGAGAGCTGCTGAAGGAACTGGACTTCATCCTTCTGATCGGAAAACCACCGTTTCAGCCCGACGACTATGTCGATATTTACGTCGATGAGAACCGGGTGTTCATCGAGTTCGATCAGATGTTGAATCGACCTCTCCGCTTCACTCGCCCCGAAGCGATCGCACTGCTGATGGCGATTCAACTGCTGGATCCCGAAGTCGATCCGCAGACAGTTTCCTCATTGAAAAAAAAGATCAGGGACACGATTGAGGCTTCCCTCGATCCGACGCAGAAAAACCAGGATCCGATCGTGTTCGAGAAGACCTCCGTTCCCATTTCCGAACAGTTCGCCACGCTTCGGTCAGCCGTCGAAGACAGGCAGAAAGTGAGACTGGATTACTACTCTCTGACCCGAAATCAAAAGCGGAAACGAACCGTCCGTCCCTACTTTCTGACCAAGAGTCTGGGTTACTGGTACCTGACCGGACACTGCGAGTTGCGCGAGGACATCCGGACTTTCAAATTCGAGCGTATCCTGTCGGTGACCAAGCTCGAGGAGAGATTTCCCGCACCTGAAGATCTCGATGTGGCCCGCTATCGAAAACAGTTTCATCGTCAGAGCGGAGAGAACGAAGCGATGATCCGTTTCGCGCCGGCCGTCGCACCCTGGATCCTGGAGACCTGGGGAAAAGCCGCGGTGCCGGAACCCGAAGGGACCGTTGTTCTCACTCTAAAGTGCGACACTCTCGAGTACCCTTCCCGACTGATTCTCAGCTATGCCCCGCATGCACAGCCCATCAGCCCTCCCCAGCTGATCGCGAAAGTCCGCGAAGATGGCCGAACCATCCAGGGAATGTATGAGACGAAGCCCGTCGGTTAGTCCCCCCCAACAGATTCTGCCGAGGCTTCTTCTCTTGGCCGTCGCCATTCTGCCTGCGGCCACTCCACTCGAAGCCGCCCACCCCGACCCCAAGAAGTTCCTGTTTCGGCTGGCAGATAACCAGAAGCAAGTCTGGACGACTCCAGCCCGGAGTTCTACCTGGAAGAAAACTCCCACCTGGATCTTTATAGGCATTGCGGCACCATCCTTCAGTCTGGATGGAGATTTCTCGACCCATCTCCGGGAGTCAACCAGCCTGGACGGCTTCAACCGTTTCTTCGCCTCGGACACGAGCGACATCATCTTTACAACCCTCCCTCTTGCCTTCGTCCTTGCAGGGGTGGCCACGGGAAGCGAAAGATTTACTGACTTCGGATGGAAATCTACCGAGGTGGCTCTCACTTCCTGGATCTCAACCCTCGGAGTGAAGGCCGTGACTCAGCGATCCCGCCCTCATGAGGGCCATACTTACGGCTTCTGGAAGGGCGGGAATTCCTTCAGTTCGGGACATGCCGCCGTGGCCTGGTCGCTGGCTGCGCTGTCGGTACGCGAGTTTCCCGATCACCGTTGGGTGCGATGGGTAGCCTACCCCCTGGCCGCAGCCATCAGCATCTCCAGAATCTCGTCCGGACACCACTACGCGTCGGACGTCGTGTTCGGGTCCTTGCTGGGCTACTCCGTGGGGCGCTATCTGCCAAGGTGAAGGCGGGTTTCAGGCTCCACGTGCTCGATTGAGCCTAACTCGTAGGGGCCGGTCTTGTGCCGGCCCGGTCAGCGGGCGACCACAAGGGTCGCCCCTACGAATCCATTCCCGCCCGCGGTTCTGTTCACCACGTGTACCGGTCACTCCTGTTGAATCCGTGCCCTAGCCACTCTCCTCACCTGAAAACGCGCTGGCATGGATCACAATTGTCTTCTCGCCTTCCTGGGTCGAGCCGTGCCGTCTTTCCACCATGATCTGGTGAATCTCTCCATCGTCCGGACTCCCAATCACAATGGGCTCGGAACCTTCGCCTTCCAGACGAATGTAGAAGTGTCGGCCGTCTCCCTCCTGGGTCAAGGAGAATTCCTTCAACTCATCGAAGGTGAGTTCACCGTCACCGTCCAGATCAGCCTCTGGGATCTTCACCAGCACTCCTGCCAGAAGTTCTGTATGATCCGTTTCCCCACCGGCCACGATCACTTCGACTCGTTTGACCCGCTGCTTGACCTCTTCACCTTCTTCCTGCCCGGCAGGCGGTGCAGCCCCTCCACCCAGGGCAAAGGAAACCCAGACGAAAAGCGCCGGAATCATGAGCCAGGACAGCCTGGGCGACGAACTCTTGCTCTTCTTCAAAATCATTCTGAATCTCTCCTCTAGAATCTTTCCTCGACAGGCAAATGCAAGTTTCTGAGACGCTCTCGGAGAATCTCCTATGCTTCGCACCACCTCCAGTAGAGAACGGGCGTACAGATGAGGTTGAACACTGGAAACTGCGACGGCCCACTGGTCGCAGGCCATTTCCGTGAAGCCTTCAACTCTTCTGCACACCCACCACACGGGAGGCCAGAAAAAGAAGACGGTTCGGGCTGTGTTCTGGGCCAGACGGACCAGCAAATCTCCTCGTCTCAGATGAGCGAGTTCATGTACCAGCAACGCGTTTTGGGCAGCCGCTTCACCTGCTCGAGTACGCGGATCGGAACCACCAGGGTGGGGCGCATCAGCCCAATCACATAGGGACTCACACTCTCATCCGTGACTCGAATCCGGGGAGGCCGGCGCAGACCCAGTTGGGCGGTCAGTTGAGCCACCCGTGTAGTCAATTCGGAACCAGCCGGGTGAAGCCGCCTCAGTCCGGCGAAAGTTCGCAGGGACTTGAGAAGCGCTGTCCCGGCAACCAGCAGCAAGGCTGCCAGATAACCCGCCAACAGCATCGCTGCCCAGCCGACGCTCTCGGCGGCTGCGACCGGTGTCACCATTCCGACACCTGCCTCGGCCAACCCCGCCTGGACAGGCAAGCCAGACAGACTGCGGCCGGTTCCCATTCCGATTGCTTCCATGGCCAGGCTTCGCATCAAGCCACTCAGGGCCATCTCACCCGGCAGAACAGGGGGTACCAGGAACTTGAAAAGAACGACTGTCCAGAGGGCAGCGTGCAGGGCCGGGCGCGCCTTCCGCAGCACAGTTGCACAAATCAACCACGTGACCAGCGCAAGTGCCGTCCCGTGGAACAGGGTCCTTCCGCCCACCTCAACCAGGCTCTCGAGCAGCAGCAGAATTTCACTCGTCATATCCCCTCCTCTTCCGGCTGGCTCAGGGATTCCTTGTGATGCCTCAGAATCCGCTCCAGGCGCTCAATCGACTCCGGCGAGAGATCCCCCCCTTCCACCAGACGAACGGCCAGTTCTACGGATCGCCCCTCGAAGACAAGGTCGACAAAATCTCGGACTCTCTGTCCTACCATTCTCTCGTGACTGATCGAGGGCGAAAAAAAGAACGGTTGCCGTTCCCGATCGGCCTCCAGGACCCCTTTTTCCACCATTCGAGTCAGCAGCGTCATCACAGTGGTGTACTTGAGAGGGCGTTCAGTTGCAGAGTTGTATTCGTTCAGAACACTGCGAGCCGTAGCGGATCCATTTCTCCAAAGAATCTGGAGAAGTTGAAATTCCACCGGCCCCAAACCCGGAACTTTCCTGGCATGCTCCATTCGACCTCCTTTGCTTCTACTCGAGTAGAAACACTACTACACACGTAGATTCAGGTCAATGGTTCCGGATTCTGTGGAAACAAAGTGTTCGACCGGTGACAGCGGCGCTTAGGCTGGAGCCGCTGTGTGGGAGGCGTCTTGGGCTGGCGACCGTAGGGGCCGGTCTTGTGCCGGCCCGTTCAAACGGGCGACCACGAGGGTCGCCCCTACGAATCCAATTCCGGCGGTCGCGGCGCTGAGGCCCCGGGAATCGTCAAGAGAGTGGGAGGAGCCACCAGAGACGGGAGATGGGTGGCGCGACGTTTAAGTTCCCGAGCGCAGCCCCAAGGAGCCTTCCACTCTCGGGTTCCAAACCAAGAGCCCGAAACGAGGAACGTGAAATTCCTACTCAGGCAATCGGATAAAAACGTTGTCCACTCCGTCCACTTTTCGAGCTACGACCACCGCGCGGTTCCATTCGGCCTGACTCCCACCCGAAAAGATCAAATAGACGTTCTTGTCTTCGGTTCTGACCCAGACATCTTCGGAGGTGAGCTTCAGGTCCTTCTTTAGTCTGGCCTCGACCCGGTCGGCCAGGTCTCCACCCTTCTTTCCGGGCAGCCAGTTGGTGCTGGCCTTGGCTCCCTTGGTGGCTCCCGAGGCAACCGCCTTGGCACCTGTCGTCGCCCCTGAAGCTGTAGCTTTGGCTCCGGTTGTGGCGGCACCGGCCGCAGTGTTAGCCCCCGAGGCCGTCGCTTCGGCAGCCGTCACTGAGGCGTCCGCTGCAACTTTGGCTCCTCGAGCGGTAGCTTTTCCCGCGGTCGTTGCAGCGCCCGCAACTGCCCCACCGGCCGTTTTGAAACCCGAGCCCACTCGTCCCATGAAGCTGCCTTTGATCCCCAGCCGACCCAGAGTTTCCTTGTTGATTTCGCCGGTCACCTGAATGTCCTTCTGGATCTGGAACTCACGCAGGGCCCTGTTGGTACGGGGCCCCATGAGTCCGTCGATCGGACCAGGATCGAATCCCTTGCTCTTGAGTGCGCTCTGCACCTTGGTGATCAATTCGGCGTCCTGGGCAGGCACCGCCAGCATCGCCAGGATGACGACAAGCAGCGTGCATGACAGGACAGAGAGCATGCTTTTTCGAGGCATTTTTCCCAACTCCTTCTGTGAATGACTGCAGATCAACAGAGAGAATAATACAACGTATCCCGGGTTCAAGGACAATCACTCCGATGCTTCCCGTATCTCGATCAGGAAAACTGGCTACAGAAGGAGCCCCCCGGGTCAAAGTGATGGGGGAGGGATAGAACCTTGAAACTTTCGAACTAGCCGGGAGGCGAGGCACTGGTTTCGATGGTCACAGGTTCTGCCGGGGCGCCCAGATAGTCCCTCGTTACCAGGTCCCAGTAGTTCAGATACTGGGCACGGCGATCCAGTTCGATGAACCGTCCAATGTACTGGGTCAACGACGTGGAAAAGTAGTTGTGAACAGCGTGTGGATGAGTCCGCCAGGTTCCGAACCAGTTATTGAAATAACTTCGGATAAAGAGACTTCGTCGGTCAATCGGAAGTGAACGTACATTCTCCACAAACTGCCGGAAGGCCCGACTCCGGAACAGATAAAACTCCACGTTGGACAGGTAGAACACCGAAACGGTGAGTTCTCTGCGCCTGATCTCTTCGCCAATCGCCGCCAACGCCTTCTTGCCTCCGAAGTTCCCCATCACCGGAATAATCCGGTTCTCCCTTTGCATCCTCTTGATGAACTGAAAATCGACCTCGCTGTTCAAGTAGTGACGGTGTTCGCCGTTCAGGTCAGTCTCGAGCATGAGATCAGCGTAGCTGGGAAAGAAACTGAGCATGGGCCGGCCCGGAATCTGGTACCGAATCTCGAGTCCGTCTCTCACGAACTTCGTGGCGATCGACTGAATGCGGACGCGATCGCTTTCATCCAGAAGCCTTGGATAGTGCTCCATCAGAAGATCCAATGCTCTCTCAATGCGACTCGAGAAGGCATCCCAGTCTGCCTCGCGGGAGCGGAGTTCGCTCGCCAGATCGACGACTGTGGCCCGGGGGTTCCTGTCTTCCCTGGAAGGCAGGCTCCTGGAGAAAACAAGAGACAGGAACTCCCAGCGATCCTCGGCCATCAGGAAGAATGACTTGAAGAGAAGGTGGTACAGGAGATTGTCCCGCCGTACATCCAGAATGAATGCCAGTGAAGGCCTGCTTCTTGCGATGTACGTGAAGTTCTGGCTGGGACCCGCCCCAAGGTAAACCTGACCCGGGGGCGCCACCTGGATCAGATCCTGGTTCACATGCAAAAAAGAGGTCTCGTTTGACACCAGATTGTCGGTTCCGAAATACCCGGCGGGCTCACCCAGATCGAGTGAGAGTCTTTGAAACTCCTCGTCACTGACTTGGACCGCAGGGGTTGGATAGATGGGTGTGACTGCAACCCAGAGGGCGAGGCCCAGGAAGGGAATCTGCAAGGAGCGGAGTTTCAATAAGAGCATTTCAACTCATTTTCCGGCTGCGATCTCTCTGTCCAAAAATCATACCACGAACCCAGAAAACAGGCCCAGGGCCCCGCTACCATGGTTCGTCTCTGCCGCGACCTGCCCGCGGTTCTGTTATCTCGGGGTGGGTCGGGCTACAATTCATAGTTAGATGGACGATGGAACCTACCAGCCGAGACAACGCCAGGAAGCTTTTCCCGCCTCCGATCTGCAGGGGGCCCCTCCTATTCCAGGATATACTGAAAAGGGTAGGGCCAGTCTCGGCCGGACCGTCCCATCCCTGCTGGTGGAAGCCCGGCAACGCAATCCGTCTCCTAAGGCCTTCAACCGACTTTCTGAGGGAAAATGGATTGGGGTCTCCACTGAGCAGTTTCAGCTCTATTCAGATCAGCTCGCACTGGGCCTTCAGGATCTGAATCTGGCACGCGCGGATCGCGTCTGCCTCTTCATGAGCAGTGACACCTATTTCTGTGTGGCCGACATGGCCTGTCTGACGGCTGGCCTGGTGGACGTTCCCATCTACCTGACTCACACCCAGGATTCCATCGAGTACGTGCTCAAGCATGCCGAGGCCAGAGCTCTGATCGTTTCGAACAACAGTGATCTCGAACGGCTTGCTTCCGTCCTCCCGGAGCTCCAAAGACTCGAATCGGTGGTGGTGGCAGAATCCGGTCCTCCGGCCCCCGCCTGTGAACTTCAGCTCCGGAAACGAGGAATCCGGATGGCCACGATCGAGGAGCTGATTGGTCTGGGACGTGATCGCCTGCAGCAGAATCCGGCAGCCGGGGACGATCTACGGGACCAGATCCATGCCCATGATCTGGCTACCATCGTCTATACATCCGGAACCACGGGCCGTCCCAAAGGGGTCATGCTCACTCACGAAAACCTCACGTGCAACGCACTGACCTCGTTCAGCGCGCTGGAAGGGCTGGACCGGGGCCGCCACGTCGCCCTTTCTTTTCTTCCCTTGACTCATGCTTTCGCAAGAACCCTTCACTACGGGTTCCTGAACTACGGTGCCAGGGTCTTTTTTGTCACTCCCGAGGAGATGTCCGAGTCCCTTCGCACGATCCGTCCTACGGTTTTCGCGACGGTTCCCCGGGTCCTCGAGAAGTTCCATGACCGCATCCTGGAACGTGGACAGCAACTCGTGGGATTTCGAAGGAGGCTCTTCGACTGGGCACTGGGGATGGCCAGGAACTACGATTTGACAACCGGTGCGGCCGGCTGGGACCGGGTGAAATTGAAGACCGCCGATCGACTTGTCTTTTCAAAATGGCGAAAGGCTCTGGGAGGCCGGGTCCACTTCATTATCTCCGGAGGTGCAGCGCTGCGGCCCGACCTGGTCAACCTGTTTGCAGCCGCTCGCATACAGGTCCTTCAAGGTTATGGACTTACCGAAACCAGCCCCATCATCAGTTTCAACCGGCCGGGCTTCAACCGCTCTGCTACAGTCGGTGTCCCGCTTCCGGGCATCGAAGTCGCCATTGCTCCAGACGGTGAGATTCTGACCCGAGGGCCCCATGTTATGAAAGGCTACTACCGTGACCCGCAAAGAAGCCGCGAGTGCGTCGACACCGACGACTGGCTCCACACTGGCGATATCGGCCGATTCACTGAAATCGGGCTTCTGCAGATCACAGATCGTAAGAAGGATCTCTTCAAGCTGTCTACCGGAAAATATGTAATGCCTCAGCCTCTGGAGGCCGGGCTTCTCTCTGATCCATTAGTGGATCAGGTCCTGGTCGTTGGAGCCGCCCGAAAATTCTGTGGGGCCCTCATATTCCCTTCTCTTGAGAACCTGGGCGCCTACGTGTCACGGATGGGAATTTCGGCTCAACTGCCCCCGGAAGAACAACTCCGTCACCCCAGGGTGCTGGAGCACTTTCGGAACACCGTTGACCAAAGTAACCAGGGGTTGCCGCCTTGGTCAACAATCAAACACTTCCGTGTCGTGCTGGCTGAACTGACTGTCGAGAACGGGCTTCTGACGCCGACTCTAAAGGTCCGGCGGGCCCTGGTTCGTGAGAAGTTCGCTGAGATCATCGACGCCATGTACGAAGGAGTGGAGAGTCCACCGGAGTCCCCCGAATGATCGCCTTCACCTACGAGAACGAACCATCCACAAGATTTTTTCCACAACTGTGGGAAAGCTGTTGACGAAACCACCTGCGGCCCGAAGATCAGAGTTGAACACTGGGCTCCGAATACACCTGCTTGACGGCACTTATGAGCTTTTCAGAGCCTTCTACGGCGCTCCTTCCCGGCTGACTTCGTCGGGAGAGGAGGTGGGAGCAACGATTGCTTTCGTTGGGTCCGTTCTGGGGCTGTTGCAGGGTGGCGATGTGACACACATCGCATGTGCATTCGACCACGTGATCGAGTCTTTCCGCAACGATCTCTTCGCAGGGTACAAAACGGGAGCCGGAGTGGATCCCCTGATTCTGTCCCAGTTCGGCCTCGTCGAGGACGCCACCCGGGCTATGGGAGTGGCGTACTGGCCCATGATTGAGTTTGAGGCCGACGATGCTCTGGCCTCTGCTGCCGCTCAATGGTCGAGGGACCCACGGGTCTCACAAATCCTCATTTGTACTCCGGACAAGGATCTTGCTCAGTGTGTTTCAGGGCAGCGAGTGGTCTGCTTTGACCGGCGCAACCGGGCCATGATCGACGAGCAAGGAGTTCGGGCCAAGTATGGAGTTGATCCTGCCTCCATTCCCGACTGGCTGGCACTGGTGGGAGACAGCGCCGACGGAATCCCGGGGATAACCGGCTGGGGGAAGAAGTCTGCGGCAACCGTCCTGGAACACTACAAGCATCTGGAGAGGATCCCCCGGCGGGCCGACGAGTGGGTCATCCCGGTTCGAGGCGCCCGGCGGCTCGCTCACAACCTGGCAAAAGCGTGGCCTGAGGTTCAACTGTACCGAAAGCTTGCCACTCTCCGTTTAGATGTTGAGCTCGGGTTCAGCCTGGACGACGTGAAGTGGGCAGGTGTCCCGAAGCCGTCCTTCGAGCAACTGTGTGACCGGTTGGAGCGACCCGGTCTGCTCGAAAGAGTCCCCCGATGGGCGGCCACCCGGGAGGGACCATGAAACGACTTCTCATGGTCTGCCTGTCAGGCCTGCTCCTGGCAGCGCTTCTCTTGCTGTGGCCGGGTCCAGGTTTACTGAACGCCTTCGCAAGGGCCAGTGTCTGCCGGCTTGGAACCGACTATCTGGGGGTGGAAGTAACCGCAGAGGAAGTGCGAACGTCTCCTTTTCGCGGAGAGATCGAAGTGATCGGCCTCACGGTGGCCAACCCGGAGGGTTTCAGCGACTCTTCTTTCGCCGAAGTCGGCCATTTACGAGTGCGGGCAGACCTGTTGAGCTTTCTTTCCGAGCAGGCCAGGATCCATGAGATCGCAGCCAGGCCGGTTCGCCTTCTGGTTGAGCGTAAAGGGGTCGGGTTCAACTACCAGCCCATCCTGGAACACTTGCGCAACCGAAAAAAAGTGAATACTGCGGCACTGGCGGGTTCCACTTCTTCGTCTCTCAAGATCGACCACATTCTCCTCGACGATGTGAGCGCCAGAGTCATTCTGCTGGCAAGCCTGGAACCGCTTGAGGTGGAGATTGGAACTGTCGAACTCCGGGACCTGGATACATCGGATGGATCCGCTGCCCTGGCTCAGGTCCTGGAGCAGGTACTGGAGTCGACACAACTGGGAGGTGAGTCGGGGTCTCTGGCCAACACAGCCAGGGGACTGCTCGAGAGTCTCCTGGGTTCCAGCCGTCCGCGCTGAGATTCCCGCGGGGTGAAACAGGCTTCGCCCATCGTCCCAAGCTTCAGTCTGCCAGAGAATCCGGGCTGGTTCCCTTCCTGACTGGACAGAGACATTTTGGCTCCCAGCAGAGCCGTGTTTCCAGCCGGGGAGACACGCTCTAGATGATCCCGGGACCGAAGAGAGCTCCGATTCAGTCCTGCAGATGGTCAACGGTATAGTTTGCGGCCAGCGCCGAGTAGGCCCGTACCTGGTCCCCCTCCCAGGTAACGTCCTTCCCCAATTCCTGAGCCATCAGTCTGGCCACGGCGGGCGCCGCTTCCAGGCTGGCCGAGGCATCCAGAATCAGAGCCCGGGTCCGGCGTGAAAGAACATCTTCCACAGTCCGGGCGTATTCCTCTCGAACCGCCCAGGTGATCTGAACCATCCGATAGGGCAATCGCGGGTGCAGGGGCCGACCCAGAGCCGGAGTGTCCCGGCACAGCTCTTCCAGTCTCGTGCGTTCACGGCCGTAAACGCTAAGGGGATCGGAACCGTCGAAGGTCTCCTGTTCCGACGATCGAGGGCAGTCCGCAATCCAGAGCTGATCCTTCCTCTCGGTCGGCGCCAGGCCTCCAACTCGAGCGGCCGTGTCCACTGTGTCTTCGCCCATGAGACGGAAGGTCGTCCACTTTCCACCCATCAGACTGACCAGCCCGGAGGGGTCCACAACCACGGCGTGTTCCCTGGAGAGACTGGCCGTGCTCTTCCCGGGTCGGGCTTTAATCAGAGGCCGGAGTCCGGCGAAGACACTGAGACAATCGCTCACAGATGGGGCAGGTTCGAGGTACTGGGCAAGATGCTCGAGAATGTACTCTACTTCAGAACGGGAGGCAGCCGGCTCCAGAGTGGCCTGAGAAACCGCAATGTCCGTGGTCCCAGCAAGCAGCACCCCGTGCCAGGGCAGCAGGAAGAGAACCCGCCCATCTCTAGTCTTGGGGATGAGGAGACCTCGAGTGGGTGACATTTCCCTCAGGGGCAGTACGATGTGCGTGCCCCGGCTGGCCAGAACGCGCCTTGGATGGGAAGGTTGATTCAGGCTCCTGAGGGCATCAGAAAAGACCCCTGTAGCATTGATGATCACCCGGGCTTTGATTCGAATCTCGTCATCGGTTTCCAGATCCCGGGCGATCGCTCCGGTCAGTCGCCCATGGTCCTTCACAAAGGCGTCCACCCTGGCATAGGTCAGGATCAGTCCTCCCAGACTCTCGACCGAGCGGGCCAGGCTGACGGCCAGCCTTGAGTCATCGAACTGCGCATCAAAGTACTGAACCGAGCCTCTCAGGTGACTGCTCTTGAGAAAAGGACAGTGAGTCAGGGTTTCAGATTTGCTCAGAAACGACGAGGCGCCGAGACTGCTCGAACCAGCCAGCAGATCGTAGATCTTGAGCCCCGACCCATAGAAGAATCTCTCCCTGCGGCTGAACACGGGCACCAGGTGGGCCAGCTTCTTTACCAGATGAGGAGCACTCCGGATCAACTTTCCTCTTTCGATGAGGGCCTGACGCACCAGCCCCACGTTCCCCTGACGAAGATAGCGAACCCCGCCATGAATCAGCTTGGTGCTGCGGCTTGAAGTACCACTGGATAGATCCGCCTGCTCGAGAAGCAGCGTGCTGTATCCTCGCGCTGCCGAGGCTAGAGCGCAGCCGAGACCCGAGGCCCCGCCTCCAATCACCAGGACGTCCCATGTTCCGTCCTGGCAAGCTCGGTCGAGACGATCCCGTCGTTCGGTCAGATGGAATCCTGGGCGACGGCCTCTGGTCTGAGAAGAACCGTTGCCGTCCGGATCGAACCTGCTTGAGTCGGTAGAGCTAGAAGCCATCCACATTCTCAGCCGGCGCGTATCGATTCTCGATGAAGTCGACCAGCGCCGGATCACGTCTCTCCGTCGGGATCACATCCATCACACTCGTCTCCTTCGGAGAGAAGTGGGCCTTCAGGGAGAGAGAATGTCAGCGGTCTTCATCGATGCCCCTGATCATCTCTAAGTATTGTGCAATCAGTAATTTAAGGAGTCAACAAGAAAGCAATCCAACTACCGAATGGTGACAGGGTGCGGGTAGGGTGCGGTTCTCACCTGCAAAGTAGCTATCGGGAACTGGGCTCCAGGATGAATCAAGCCGCCTCTCAGGGGTCCGTCCCTGTGGCGCTGGGTTAACTCAACGCGTCTTCCAGGAAGGATTGTTGAGGAATTCGTACAGCAGCCCCGCAGACGCTTCCAGCAACCGCCGGCCACTCTTCATTCCCAACGCCACCTCTGGGCCAAATACTTTACGCAGCTCCTCCTTTAGCGTTTCGCGTTCCGCCGATGTTAGGAGGAGCGCCGACAGCTTCTCACTAGAGCCCTCTGGCATTTCGACCATTGCATGGATCGTTAATGCCACGGCAGCCGGTAGTATCTTCCAGGCATCGTCTATCTCCACTCCGATGGTCGCGGTCCGTTCCATTACACTTCCGATTTCGCTATCTGGATTCGTGTACTCGTCGAGTCTGTCTTGGTTCAACTTGAGCAAAGTGAGGTACACAGCATGTGCGGTCTCCGCTGCCAAGCGAATCTTCTCGTTCTCTGCTGATTTGTACGGTTCCACGGATTTGGCCGCACACTTGTAGTCCCGCTGGGCGAACTTGAATGCGCTGATCATCTCGAAGGCGACTTCCTGGGGAGTTCGTTCGGCCGACCGGCCCCATTCCTCGATGCGTCCGAGAGACGATTTCGCATGTGAGAAGCTGTCTATCAAGGCAAGGGAAAACGCATAGACACTTTCGGGTCTCACCTCTCGAAAGTCGAGGCAGGTCTGAGAAAGAGTTGGTACCTGTGTCGAAAGTGCAGCCAGGAACCCGATCACAAGTTTAGCGCGGATCTTAGCAGACGAGAATGGAGCCTCGTCCAGTGACGGGCAGACTCGGGTGGTCATTTCAGCTCTAATTATTCTCGCCTTCTCTCGGAAAAGAAAGCGTCAGCCGTTGCTGGCCGCTTTGAGGCCCTCCACAAGTACGCTCTTCATTGTGGGCAGGTTGTTGACAGCTTGACGATTCCTTCCTGGCTCCAGGTGCCCGTATACATCTACCGTCATTTGTATGCTTGCGTGCCCGAGCTGATCCTTGATGTAGGCCAGGGGCTCCCCGTTCTGAATCAGCAGACTGGCGTAGGAGTGCCGCAAGTCATGAAAGCGGATGGTGCGAAGGCCGGCCGCATCCAGACACTTCTTGAAGTGCCGGACCCCCAGGTTGCACATGTCGGGCGGGTTGCCTTCATCATTGACGAAAACCCATTCAGGAAGCTTGTTAAAGCCCTTCTTCAGCCACTCCTGACGCATGGTCTTCTTGTGGTCGCGGAGAGCCTGTAGCAGAGCGTCCGAGAGGTCCACACGCCTGATTCTGCCCGTCTTGGTTGCCTGTATTCGCCCAGAGACATAGGAACGCCTGAGGGTCAGAAAGCGGCCGTTTTCATCAATATCTCCCCACTGTAGAGCGGCCAGTTCCCCGGATCGCATCCCAGTATGAATCGCGCACAGAAACAGCGGGTAATGCTTCCTGGAGACATCCCGATTCCAGACTGCCTGAAGGAACAATCCAACCTCTTCCGGGTTGAGGGGTTGGATCTCCTCATGGCGTACCGGGGCCTGAGCATAGAACTTGGAGCACTTGGTTGCCACGTTCTTGGTTATCAACTCGTCTTCCATCGCGTGATTGAGCACTGCTCGGAGTTTCGCAATGATGAGCTGGATTGACGCCTTGGCCAGACCGGCCTCCACTAGCGCAGCGATCAGGTTCTTGATGTCCGGCTTGCTGATTTCATCCAGTCGCTTGGATCCGAGTCTTGGCAAGATGTGCAGGTCAAAACTACTCTGGTAGCTTACCTGCGTCTTGGGCCTGATCGCGTTTTTCAGGTAGCACTTTTTGACTCTCTCGAAGTAGGCGTCCAGGGTTGGCGCTCGTTCCTTTCGTGCCGGCAAGGCATCCTTCCCGAGCGTCAGCCGGGCCTGAATCTGCCGGGCTACTTCCTCAGCGGCTGATCTGTCGCCAACTCTCTTGGAGGCTCGCTTGCCTTGGTGGTTGATGAAGACCCAGTAGTCTCCGCCCTTCGTTTTTTGTCTAACCCTGACTCCCATTATTCGCCTTCCCTCTGTGCCAATAATGGTGAGACACTTCTTCCCCACTAAATTAGAGTAGAGGGCGAGAAGCTGGATTACAGGATGATAGAAAACAGAAGCGACAAGAAACTGAGGATTTTGGAGACCTCGGAGCGAAGCGGAGAGGTCTCCAAAATCGCTGCGGGACGGACGGAGCCCGACAAGGTTCTTTCGCGACCCGATCCGGAAGTTCCCAGCAAGGCCACGCGTCGCCGATTTTCAGCCCGCCATAAGCTCCGGATCCTGGAGCAGGCCGATGGATGTGAAGAGTCGGGCGGAGTGGGAGCCTTGCTGCGCCGAGAAGGGCTTTACTGGTCGAATCTGCAGACCTGGCGCCGCCAACGCGAGCAGGGAACGCTGCAGGCCTTGACCCCTCGCAAGCGGGGACGCAAGGCAAAGCCGGTCAATCCTCTGGATCGTCAACTGAGGCAAGTGGAGGCTGAGAATCGGAAGCTGAAACGCAAGCTCGAGAAGTTTGAAGCCATGCTGGATCTCCAAAAAAAAGTCTCGCAACTGTTGGGAATCTCTCTGGCGAGCAGCGAAGAGAACGGAGACGAGAGCTGATGGACGAAGCTTTGCGATTCTCACAATCCCACGGAGTCCGTGCCGGTTGTCAGGCCCTGGATCTGCCGCCATCGAGTCTGTATCGGGAGAAACTTCGGCGCGAACGGCCGGCGCTGGATCCTCGGCCTCGGGCCGCATCCCCACGCGCCTTGAGCCCGCCCGAAAGGGAAGCCGTTGTGGAGGTCCTGCACAGCCGACAGTTTATCGATAAAGCTCCTGCCGCCGTATGGGCGGAGCTGCTGGACGAAGGGCGATACTTGTGCTCGATTCGAACCATGTACCGCATTCTGGCCGAACGTCTGGAAGTTAGAGAACGCCGCCGCCAGCGCCGCCATCCCCAATACTCCAAGCCGGAACTTCTGGCCACCGGCCCGAACCAATGCTGGTCCTGGGACATCACCAAGCTGAAGGGTCCCGTCAAATGGAGCTATTTCTACCTCTACGTGATCCTGGACATTTTCAGCCGCTATGTGGTGGGCTGGATGGTGGCCACCCAGGAAAGCTCACGCCTGGCCAAGGTCTTGATCGCCCAGAGCTACTCCAAGCAGGAGATCGTAGCGGGTGGTCTCACCCTGCATGCCGATCGTGGCTCGTCGATGAGTTCCAAAGCACTGGCCTTGCTACTGGCCGATCTGGGAGTCACCAAGTCTCACTCTCGGCCTCATGTCTGTGACGACAATCCCTACTCGGAATCCCAATTCAAGACCCTCAAGTACCGTCCCGAATTCCCGGCTCGTTTCGGCACCATTCAGCAAGCCAGAGACTTCTGTCGGGATTTCTTCGATTGGTATAACCGCGACCATCGCCATTCGGGTATCGGCCTGCACACTCCCGAGGATGTGCACTACCTCACCGCCATCACCACCCGTCGCGATCGATCCCAAACATTGGAGGCCGCCCATGCACTCTTCCCGGAGAGATTTCCCAACGGCAAACCCGTTCCTCCCGCTCTTCCAGAAGCGGTTTGGATCAACCCTCCCGAAAAGGAGGACTCCTGAGATGACGCTACAGTAATTTATTCACCAAAGTGTCTCAAAGTTATTGACACGTTCCGTTCCTTCCGGCTGGGTTGATACCTCTGGTACTCAGGCAGCTCTTCAATGAACTTGTCAAGATCCTCCAGCCGAAACATTTTACGGCTGCTCAAGCGGTAGCAGTTGATCTTGCCGTCGTCTACCAAGTCCGTGAGCAAGTTCTTGCCTACGTTGAGATATACCTGCGTCTCCGTGAAGCTCCACAGCCGCTTCTTCGGCACAATACCAATCGCTCGCATGTGATCGTTGGTCATGGTCTATCCTCCTTTTCACTTTCCTCGTCCATGAGTCACACTGGGATCTGTTTCTGGGTACTCTCCCACTGCTCGAACTGCTGCTTCAGCAATCGCGCAGGGCGGCGCCGCTTATCGGTCTTCGAAAGTAGTTGCTCGATTTCAGCGATAGCCTCTTGTGTGTGCTCTGGTTTGATGTGACCGCGTAAGAGCTTCCGCAAGTTGAATCGAGCAACTGTTTGGGTATTTGCAATGGGTGCGTATTCCGGGCCAAACCGGCCACCTGTTCCGAGGCAAACCGGTCGGTGATTCCGGGGCAAAGTAGGCCACTTTGCCGGGCTTTTCCGGAATGGGTGGCCGGTTTGCTCCGGAATGGGTGGCCAGGTTAGCGGAAAGTTCCTGCCCTCAGGAGTTTGCGACGCTGGGCAACGCGGACTATCGTTGCTCCTTTTTCACTTAGAAGAGGAAGAGGAGAACAGATGGCCAATCGGAGGCTGCCTATGCGCAAGATCAAGGAGATCCTCAGACTACATTTTCAGGCCCGCTTATCCGCTCGCCAGATCGCTCGAAGCTGCTCGGTGTCTCGGGCTACCGTGGGTGATTACCTGAGCCGGACCCGGGCCGCCCAGCTCGACTGGAAACAAGTGGCCCAGATGAGCGAGGCGGAGTTGGAAGGACAGCTTTTTTCTCCTCCGGCTCCTCGGGGCCGCCACCGCTCTCCACCGGACTTTGCCTACGTTCACCGAGAGCTGCGGGCCAAGTCAGTCACGCTGCAGTTGCTCTGGCAGGAGTACAAACAGGGTCATCCGGACGGCTACCAGTACTCGCAGTTTTGCGATCTGTACAACCGCTGGAGAGGAAAGCTCGACGTGGTGCTGCGGCAAAACCACCGGGCCGGCGAGAAGATGTTCGTCGACTATGCCGGCCAGACGGTCGAGATTGTCGATCCCAAGACCGGTGAGATGCGTCAAGCCAACATCTTCGTGGCCGTCTTGGCGGCCAGTAACTACACCTATGCCGAAGCTACCGAAAGCCAGGATCTTGAATCCTGGATCGGAGCTCACGTGCGGGCCGTGGAGTTTTACGGTGGCACTACCCGGGTGGTGATCCCGGATAACACCCGCACGGCTGTCTCTCAGGCTTGCTTTTACGAGCCACAGATCAACCCCAGCTACGCCGAGTGGGCAGCCCATTATTCAGTGGCAGTCATCCCGGCCCGGGTGCGGGCTCCTCGGGACAAGGAAAAAGTCGAATCGGCCGTTTTGATCGTTGAGCGCTGGATCCTGGCCGCCCTGCGCAAGCGACGCTTCTTCAGCCTGGGTGAGCTCAATGCAGCCATCCACGAACTGCTCAGAGAACTCAACCGCCGGCCTTTCCGCAAACTCGAAGGCAATCGCCTCGAGCTCTACCGCCGTCTGGATCAGCCTGCTCTCAGACCCTTACCCAGGATCCGTTATCAGCTGGCTCGCTGGAAAAAAGCCCGCGTGAACATCGACTACCACGTCGAGTTCGAGCGGCATTACTACAGCGTTCCCTATGCTCTGGTCCGCCAGCAGGTCGAGATCCGTTACACGGAACACATCGTGGAGATCCTGCACCGGGGCCAGCGGGTGGCCTCGCATCGTCGCAACCGCGTGTCGGGAACTGCCTCTACCTGCTCCGAGCACCGTCCACAGTGTCACCGCCGCTATCTGGAGTGGTCTCCTTCGCGGCTGATCTCCTGGGCTGCCAAGATCGGACCCCACTGTGGTGATCTGGTCGAGAAGATGCTCGCCTCTGGCCGCTATCCGGAACAGGCCTACCGTAGCTGCCTGGGACTGTTGCGGCTGGGCAAGACCTTCGGCGAGGATCGCCTGGAGGCCGCCTGCCGGCGGGCCTTGTCCTTCTCCACCTTCTCCTACCAGAGCGTCAAGTCCATTCTCAAGACAGGTCTGGACTCCCAACCATTACCCGAGACCCAACCACCACAACCGGCTCTGGAACACTCGAACCTGCGCGGAGCCGACTACTTCACTTGTGAGGAGAACTCTCATGCTCATTAACCAGACTCTCGAAAAACTTCACTCCATGCGCCTGACCGGCCTGGCCGAGGCTCTCACCCAGCAACTCGAAGATCCTGACTCCTCCGTTCTCAGCTTCGAGGAGCGTATCGGCTGGCTGATTGATCGACACTGGATCTGGAGAGAGAACCAGGTCCAGGCCCGGCGCCTGAAAAACGCCCATCTCAAGGACAGCCAGGCTTGCCTCGAGGATATCGACTACCGTCCTGCCCGAGGACTGGATCGATCCCTCGTCCGTTCCCTGGCCACCTGCGACTGGATCACCAGACATCAGAATCTCATCCTGCTTGGCCCCTGCGGTGTGGGTAAGACCTTTCTGGCCTGTGCCTTCGCCCAGCTGGCTATCCGCCAGGGCCACACAGCCTTCTATACCCGCCAGCCTGTACTCTTTCGAGAACTCTCCATAGCTCGCGCCGACGGGACTCTGCACAAACGCCTGGCAAAACTGGCCCGTGTCGATATCCTCATCGTCGATGACTTCGCCATGACGGCCTTGGCTGAGAGCGAACGTCGTGACTTCCTCGAGATCTGCGAGGATCGTTACAACACTCGCTCCACCATCTTGACCAGCCAGATCCCCATTGCCGATTGGCACCAACAGATCGGTGATCCGACTCTGGCCGACAGCATCTTAGACCGGCTCGTTCACAACGCCCATCGCCTGGAACTCGCAGGAGGTTCCATGCGAAAGCGTCTGGCGGCTTCTCAGGACTAAAGGCAAAAAGGCTATGGAAACTGCCGCCCTGTGCAAACCCATTCAGCGCTTTGCAGATCTTGCTCAGGATCCTCGCCACGTGGGTTCTCACAGGGCTTGGAAAACTGCTCGCTGCGCTCGGCAGTTTCCCACAGTTCCCACCGCCTCTACGACTACTTCACACACATCTTTATCGGAGGTTTCTTGAATGCCAATCGATCCAAGCTACATTGACTCAAAACGGCCACCTGGCACATCATGAAATCCCCAGCGTCGCTTCGCTCCGACCGGGTGGCCACTTTCCCCGGATTGGGTGGCCGGTTTCACCGGAATACGCAATGGGCCACCCGGGTTTGATCTCTGTCCACTTCCGACAGTTTTGAGGCTTCGGCCCCGCATGGCACCAATAAAGCCGCTTGAGGCCGGTTTGCTTGAAAGTGACTTCGATGTAAGTCACGGTGTACCGGTCGTTCTCCTCGTGCTCCTTGTCGTACCAGCAGCGGGAATACCGGTCCTCGAGCGTCAGCTTAAACTCATTCTTGAAGCGGCCATGCTGTATACCCATTTCATACGTGAGTTGGATCCAGTACCAGAGCAGCGATGGGTCCACGTAACTTGACTGCATGGGCAGACTGAAGGCCTTCTTGTTGTACAGGAACCAAAGGGAAGAGTCGGGGGGTATAATTCGTTCAGCCATTGAATCCTCCTTTGAAGGATTTGGTGGTCAGGCTCTGGTTGGTGCTGTTTACACCTTCCAGGGCCGCTCATTTGAGCGCACCGTAATTAGTTACCACCATATTACGCCCCCGGGGCCGGTTTTTCAATGGCCACCAGCAAAGATGCTGCCCTACCAGCCCCCTTTCGGTACACGACTCTCATTGGGCGCTACCGGCTGCGCTACAGGCCTCCATACGGTCCCTTATACGGCCCGGGCGGCGGGCCCAATGCAAGCGGCTGCCGCTTCTTCCTCCCACCCAGGCCGGGGATTGCATCCCGGATGCCTTGTAGATTCTCACGGAAAAAACTCTGCGCGGCATCGGGAAAACCGGCCTTCGTGATCGCATCGAAAATGCCCCGGTCTTCGTCATCATCCAGGTCGTCCCGATCCTTCCTGTGGGCCTGCATCTGCTCATCGCTCAAGTCTCTTCCGTAGGAATCCGAGGGGCGCCGGGGTACTGCTCCAAATGGAATGTTTGTATAAGCTGGGTCGATAGGCATTGTTCAAATCCTCAGAAATGGTGATGGTTTATTTGTTCTTCTCTGCTGGCAGTGCGAGCTGTGCTTGCTCTGCCATTTGAACCAGCTGCTCAAGCATGGCATTGGATAGCTCTGAATGGCCAGGATCAGGAACCAAGGGCTCAGGCTCAGGGCTGCTGACCTCGTACCTCTCGCGGTATACCTGCGGCCTGGCGGCTTTCAACATGAAAATCAACAAAGTATCACTGTAGACCTTTTCCTCGCCTACAGGCTCTCCGCCATACCAGACCGTTCGGGTGATACCCTCAAGCCCTCTCCGCCGCGCCTCCCGCTCAAGCCCCTCGATCCCTTTTTCCTTGGCCTCCTTGAAAGCTTGCCCGTACTCCGCATCTTTCAGCCACCTGTAATGTTGCCGGCGACTCACCTTCGCTGCCGCAGCTGCATGGCTCACAGAGGCGCATTCCGAGAAGGCTGCCAGAAACGCCTTCTTTTTAGGTGAGACTATCTGCGTCACCTTCGCTACCACTTGTTTTTCCGTCGTCATTACGGCCTCCATTTCGGCATTCTCACTACTGTTCTTCCGGCTTTGCCACTTGTGGCCCTCAGCCCCGTTTCTGATGGGGTCGAGTTGCCCAGCTCATCGGCAGCATCACCTTGCGGCTCCGGACAGCATGGGGTAGCCTTTGCCCATGCGACGCAAACCGTACCAGCGCCCCAAGCTGACGGTCTTTGGCGATCTGAAGCAGTTGAGTCGGCAGGACCCCCAGGGCAAGCCCGGCCCAAGTCCCGCTGGTCAAGACATTTCTGTCCCGGGCGAGCTCTTCTAATGCCGGTTACAGGCCGGCCCGAGTAGCCCAGGTCATTGCCATCATCTTGCGACTCAGGGCAGGCCCTGGCATCCTGTAACCCATGCAACAACCCAAGCTCTTTCACAGGCCCCGCATCCAGAAGTTTGGTGACGTGCGCCAGTTGACTCGGCTGCTCCAGCCACAGGGCAAGTCCCCAAGTCCCGCTGGGCAAGAGGCTCAGGGTCCGGGTTACGAAAGCATCTGATCCCGGCTGGCTAGTGTGGGTCCTGCTCAGCATCATCGCTGCGCACCTCTTGTTCCCTGCCTGAGTCCTGCGCGGGCAAGCGCGTCCTGTGCTGCTCGAACAGAACTGGCTTCAGATTCTGGGTTCTTGATGATCTCCTCCAGCCTAGCGATCGCCAAAGGCACCATCTCGTTGATGCGGCGCTTGGCTGCGGCCATGATTTCGGCACCGTCACCTCTATCGCTCACTACGACAGCATCTGATCCCAGCTGGCTGGTGTGAGTCTCGCGCAACATGGTCATGCGGCCTCCTCCTCCATAAATTCACTCACGGCCAGGCTGATCAGATCCACTGGCCGGCACAGCACCACCCCACCCGTCCGGTGGAGCTGGAGCCGGCAGTAGCGGCGGTGCACGCTCAGCAGCTCACCCTGGCCCTGTGCGGTTGTCACGCTCCGCCCGATCAGCGGGAGGAGTGAAGCTTCCCTGTAACCGAACTTCCTTCGCGACTCGAGCATCTTCACGAACTCGGGCTTGTGCTCCCTGACCAGCTTTTTCAGGGGATCACTCAGGACACCATCAGGGGCCCGGAATCTGATGCTGCCCCCTTGAGCCTTCAGTTGGCAACCGATGCTTTCCAGGTGGTAGAGGATGGCCAGGGCGGTTGTCATATCACTCCTTCCTCGAAGTTCAGATCTCCATCCAGGGCATTTCTGTTGCGCTGAAGGGGGTCACTTTCCCCTATTGCAGAAAACTGGCCTTCTTCGAAGGGGGTCAGTGGCCCTCTTCGAAGGGGGTCACATTTCTGCACAGGGAGGCTCTCTTCTCTTCCTGGGTTGATAGTCTCGGTTTTATGACCTGCTGGGAGTTCCCAGAGCCACCCACTTTCGAGTCCCGTCTTGTAGCTTTGCACGCCCAGATTCTTCTTCGCCCTCTTCACTGTCTTCTCAGCGATACCCTCAGCCTCGGCCTGAGCGAATACTTCCCTGGCGGGCACCGATCCGTCCTTCAAAGTGGTAGTCAAGAACTCTTCAGCTTCATCCACAGGTTGCTCCCTTCCTTCATCCGCCAGGATGTCTTGGGGCGTCAGGTTGCTGATGCCAGTCCATTCAAATTGCCCAGCATCGAGGGTGTAGCCAATGGCAGGACCTTGGGGTGCCAGGTTGGACTTGATGTGAACCAGACCTCTCCCCTTTTCAGGATGACCACCAACCAGAAGAACAGAACGAGCCGCCGCGGTCAGGTCAATGCTGCCCATCCCTCGGTAAATAGATTTGCTGCGGGTAGACTTGGTCAGGTGCCGGATGCACACCACGGCGCACCGATAGCGCTGAGCCAGGTCGGCCAAGCGTGCCATGACTTCCCGCACTTCGTTGGCTTTGTGCAGGTCAACAGAACCTCCGAGGTAGCCCACGAGCGGGTCAATAATCAGCAGATCGAACTGCCAGGCCCTGAGTGCGTTCTCGATTCCTTGAAGGCCCACATCATCAAAGACCAGCGGCTGATCCACCGCCTTCACCTTGGTTAGATCTGCCCCCAGTGCGTCCAGGCGTGGTCTGATTGTGTCCCCTAAGCCGTCTTCGCACGTCATTAGAAGTGTTGCCTCGCATCCAGAGCGTGGGCCGTCATTCGGGAGCTGTAACCCCCTACTGATGTTTGATGCCAGGGCCAGGGACAGCCAGCTTTTCCCAAGCCCGGGATCGCCCTCGATCAGGGTCAGCTTTCCTCGAGCAATGTAGGGATGCCAGAGCCACTCGACTTTTTCTGCCTCCACGGTGGACATGCTGACGACCTTGATGCCCACATGGGGAACGGCACTGTCGATAATCTGCCGCAGGCTGCCGATGCCGTGCTCGAGCAGTTCATCCGTCACATCGTGTCCGGTGCCTCTGTCCTCGGGCCACACAGCAACCCGAACAACAGCACCAGCGGAGCTCAGCGATCGAGCCCGCAGCTTTGCCCCTTTCAACCCTGGCTCATCGTTGTCACAGATGATCGTTACATCCTTCCCGTGGAACCCATCAGCCAGTTGGGCCGGCCAGGTCGTGACTCCGGCAGTAAGGGTCAGGGCTGGGATGCCGTGAGAGATCAGGGCCAGTGCATCCAGCTCCCCCTCGACCAGACAGAGGCGCGAGTCCTTGAGCTGGTCCACTGGGTAGAGCATTGGCTGGCCGCGCCCCTTCTCCCAGCTCAGCATCTTGGCCGCACCGTTCTTGCGTAGCCCTGGGTCTAACCATCGTCGGATATTTCGGCACTGGCCCGAAGCGTCCAGCACAGGGATCGTCACCCGCCGCTCATGCAGTCCCAGTTGGTAACGGTCAATCACCTCATCGGAGAGACACCGGGAGTTCCTGAGATGTGCCCGTTGCTTATCAGTGAGGCACTGCTGGAGCTGCTTGATCTCGGCTTTGGGGATCGGCGGCAGTTCCTGCTTTCCTTTCCCTGTACCAGGCCACACACCGGCATCCTTGAAGTGCTGTACCAGTGTTTTCTGGGAGCAGCCTGCGTGGCATCTCACCAGCACCTTGCCGTCCTTTTCTGAGATCGACAAAGACGGCGTTTTATCGTCGTGGCAGGGACAGTGGGCCTGGTGCCCATCAGCAGTGCTGCGAAGGCCCCTGAGGATCCCGAGAATTTGGCTCAATTCATGCGACGGCATACCGATGCTCCTCATAGGCGCGAATCATTTCTTTCTTGATCTGGTGCTCCACGTGGTGGGGTAGCTCAATGAGTGGGTATTCATCCTTCCTGTCCCTTGGGCCAGTCCACGGTGCCCGTGGCAGCCGTGGCCACGGGTTCAATTGGTCTGGTGGTTGCACGAGCTCGCAATCATGCACCGTCAGCCAGTCACCAATCGAAATGCTGCAGAGCGCAACCAGGCCTCCGAGGCCACTGGCTGTACGGACGTTGAATGCGCGAATCGGCGGCGTCGAACTCATTTATTTCCTAAGGACCCTTTCAACGGCATCCTCCGCGATGCGCTCGAGGTCGTTCTGGGGCAGTTCCCGAAACTGATTCATGAATTCATCGAGTTCCGACTTCCTGATCAGGATTTTTCTCGCGCTCAATCGAAATCGCAGTTGTTCCGGCAAAATCTCGCCCAGCATTTTCGGTCCCATCGACAGGTAAGCGGCTGCCTCGCGGAAAGACAGGTAGCGATCCTGCTCCAAGTAGTGCAGGATTTCACCGATGCTAACGAGCCCCTCAGGTCTCTCCATCTTCAACTCCAAGGGACCGCCGGCGCTTTGGAACCGTCCCTATCATTCCCTCGAGAAAAAGCACTCTCGCGTTTGTATGCCTCAATGGCCTCGAGCACATCATCCAGCAGGGAAATGGCCGCTCGTCGGTTGCTGTTGGCGAAGTCAAAGTAGATGTCTTTGACGCCGTTCTTCGATTTGATTTCTAGCGTGTATTCTTGGTGCACACACTAATAACCGTTCGAGGGACCCGAAAAGCACAATGGCTTCTGAAGAAAGTTAGAACAGAGTCGAGAAAAGGACACTCTCAGGCGGGACCCAGGCAGGGGAAAGCCGGGCAAAATCCGGGGAAGTGGAGCGCTAGACGCGAAGCACTCCGAACAGCTCCTTTTTCCAATTAGTAACGGTATTCTTGTGCTTTCCCAATTCTTTGGCGATTTCTTCCCGGGTGAAACCTCTGCTGAGCAGGCCAACGAATCGCTTCTTGTCTTTGCTTCCGGCGGCCCATCTGTCAATCATTCTTTGCGTATCGCCGGCGTAGTGATTCGGGAGTTCGACCCCTTTCGCCCCGGCGCTTATTCTGTGAGGGTCGTCTTCCGGGAGGCTCAGGTGGAGCTTGATCCTGTACTCCCTTTTCTCACCCCTCCGGAGTTGGCTTCTGACCGCGTCAGCGACCGCCCTCGGCGCAATATTCAATTTTCCGTCCAGGGAGTCCGCGAGAACGTAAAACGGATCATCGTTCCATCTTTCGGCTAAAGTAACCGCTGCCTGGCTGCGAATTTCATTCTTCGTCAATTTGTTTGACAAGCCCGCGTCTTGAAAATTGCACTCGCGGTTCTTGAGCGTTGAAAACTCTGTCTTCGACAGGCGGACTTTCTTCAACAATGTGTCCATCCTCCCCGAAATCGCTTCATCGAGGACTCCGAGTGCCCCGCTCCATCCTTCGATCGTGCTCAGGAGTTTGTATAACCCCCCAGGGAATCCAATGTGTTTGGATCCACGGCTCTCCAACTCCCGTATGACTGGCGCGTACAGACCGAGCCATGCCCACCAACTCAAGGGGTTGTAAGGATCCTGTTTCTCTAGGAGAAACCCTAACAGGCCATACCGGAAGAGAGTCTCGAGATGAAACACCCTGGCATCCTCTTCACCCGCTTCAAAGAGCTTTGATGCTATTTCCAGGCCTACCTGAGCCAGCGAGACCATCTGGAACATTTCCACCAGTCGGCCTGATCCTACCTCACTGAAGTCCTCGAACGACGACCAGGTACGTTCAACCTCTTCCGCACGGCTATAGAAAAGTGGCCTGTTTTCTGAAAATACTTTCTTCGCCCAGTCCTCATCCCAGCACTTTATGCTCCAAACGGTCAGATACGGGCGGGCCCAATATGAACAGAATTGAATGTAATCCTCGAACTTCATCAGGTCGCCTCCCCCGGCGACGCAGTTGACTTCTTCAGTTCCAAGACTGGCTGCTGAATCTTCCTTACTGGTAGGCATTGTCCTCCCTTATCCTGAAGGAACGGCCTCCCCCCAGCCAGGGGATAAGTCCCAGCCGGGTAAGCCAGGCCGGGCCGGGGGGGGGGGGGGGGGGGGGGGGGCGAATCTTGTTCTCAGGATTCTCGCTGATCAGGGTGACTCGCAGTTTTCCCCTGTTGGGGCCTCTCTTTGACGTAAGAGCGCGAGGGGAATTACTTTTTCAAAGGTGCTCTCAAACGGATGGCGAACAGAGGCTGGGGGTGGTTTCCTCACCAGCGGCAGGTCACGAATGGCAACCTGAACCTGCGGGGCCAGTTTCTTTGAGAACCCATTGGTTAATCGAACGAAGCGCCGCATCTGAGTCCGCATCGTTAGATTCTGGCGCTCGACGTGACTCGTGGTAATGGTATCCGCGTCCGGGTTACAATCGGGAGCGTTGATCCTGGCTCTGCCAGCTCGCCGTTCTCCATGGCATACTATAAGAAAAAACTAATACCAGTTCCAACCCCGAGGTTGGCGAAATATAAGAAAAATGTGATACCGTGACGTATTGGAAGTTTTGGGACTATGTGTCCCCGACAGGAATCAATAAGATCCGTCAGTGGTATGACGGGTTGCCGCCAGAAGCTCAGGCAGACTTTGACGTGCTATTGGAGGATTTGGCCGTTGTCACGAAATGGCAACGCCCTATTCTCCGCTACCTGAGCGGCAAGAAGTACAAGGGGGTTCCTGAGCTGCGCTTTAAGGCTGGTAGGGTTCAGCATCGTGTTCTCGGGTATTTCCAGCGAGAGCGGGACTTCACGCTACTGATCGGTTGCACGCACAAAGGGCAAGTGTATAGCCCTCCAGACGCAAGGGAGACAGCAGTGCGACGGAAGAAACTCATTGAAACCGGGAAGGGTTCGGTGTGTAGGCATGAATAGAAAAGTCTCAATAGAACGACTCAGCAAGAAGGCGTACCGGGACGCGTATGTAGAGTCCCGGATAAAGACAGACTTGGCTTTTCAGATCCGCCTGCTCCGAGATAAGAGGGGCTGGAAACAAAAGGATCTTGCGAGGATGATGGGGGTCAGCCAAGCGAGAATCGCACAGTTGGAGAATCCTAGCTATGGGAAGTATTCTTCCCAGACGCTTCGCCGACTCGCTGGAGTTTTCGATGTGGCGCTTGTGCAGCGCTTCGTATCTTTCGGAGAGCTTCTTGATTGGGCATCTGGTTTATCCGAGACAAGACTTTGCCCAGACTCATTCCATGAGGATCAGCAGATCGCCGCAATGACTGGACAGCGTCCTCTGTCGAGCGATGCGACTTTCAAGTGGAAAATCGAGGACGAATGGACAGATCCGAGCCTTACAAAAGCTGAATATACGAGTCGGCTCGATCAGGAAGAGATACTGGAATCCTCAACTGAAGTTAGGAGGGCAGGATGAGCAAGAAAATTGAGAAGGCCAGCCAAGGAAACGAAGTAACTGGAAGGGAGGTTGAAATATCCGATGAGCACATAGACACGTATTGTGATGATACTTTAATGACAACCAGTTTCTTTGGGATTACGTTTCGATTTAATCAAGTTTTAAGGAAACGTGAAGGGGAGAAGCTTATTGTTCAGGAAAAAGCCCGCGTTTCCATGTCCGCTGAACACGCAAGATCCGTTTACGATCTAATTGGCCGACAGCTCGAAAAGTACGAGAGTAATTTCGGGAAAATCAGAAGCGCTCCCCAGGCTGAAGACGAAGCAACCGAGCCACACCCCACTCCCACACACTAATACCCCACTACCCGGAGGCTCACCAACTAATTGGAAAAATCCCCCTCCGAAATTTGAGATTCGATGTTTTTGGTTCAAATATAGCCCCCCCGAATAAACAGCCCCGGCCGCCGAAAACCCAGCTTGTGAAAATCCGCCCCGGAAAATCCAGACCCGGCTTCTGAAAACAGCCGCACCCACTGCGCATTGGGATATATACATTTGCAAAGTGGAGTTATGGTCGGAAGTTGTGTATGAGAGGCGGCGTATCCTGAATCCGTGGATATCAATCATGGATTCACCCGGAGACCGGGAAGGAGGATACGCCTTGAAGAAAGATACTGTAGTTTCCATCGACGAACCAAGCACAACCAAGGATGCCTTGACGGAAATGCTTCGAGAGGGAGCACAGAAGCTTCTGGCTGAGGCGGTTCAAGCCGAGCTGGGGGAGCTTCTGGAAAAATACGAGGGTCAGCGTGATGGCCAAGGCCGCAAACGTCTGGTTCGCAACGGCTACCTGCCGATGCGTGAGATTCAGACGGGGATCGGAGGAATTCCGGTGCGGATTCCGCGGGTTCGGGACCGTGGAAGCGGGGAGGAGTCGGAGGAGATCATTCGCTTTCGTTCCAGCCTGGTGCCTCCCTATTTGAGACGCAGCAAGAGCATGGAGGAGCTGCTGCCGCTGCTGTACCTGAAGGGGATCTCCACAGGGGACTTCTCGGATGCGTTGAGTGCACTGTTGGGGACGGATGCACCGGGACTGTCGGCCAAGACGATCAGCCGGCTCAAAGGTAAGTGGGTCAAGGATTATGAGAAGTGGAGGCTGCGTGATCTCTCCAAGAAGCGCTACGTTTATATTTGGGCAGATGGCCTCCACGTCAACGTTCGCTTTGACGACGCCAGGCTGTGCCTTCTGGTGCTGATCGGAGCCCGTGCGGACGGCAAAAAAGAGCTGATTGCCGTGGAAGATGGCTACCGGGAAAGTGAGCAATCCTGGTGGGAGTTGCTGCGGAATCTGCGCTCCAGAGGCCTGCGCATGGGACCGAAACTGGCGATAGGCGACGGAGCGCTCGGATTCTGGAAAGCCCTGGCCAAGATCTACGGCAATACCCGACAGCAACGCTGCTGGGTGCACAAGACCGGCAATGTGCTCAACAATCTGCCCAAGGCCGCTCAGCCAAAAGCCAAGACGGCGCTGCAGCAGATCTGGATGGCTGAAACTCGAGAGAATGCCTATAGGGCCTTTGACGAGTTCATTGCCACTTACCAGCTGAAGTTCCCCAAGGCCACGTCTTGCCTGGCCAAGGATCGGACAGAGTTGCTGGCCTTCTACGATTATCCAGCTGAGCACTGGCCACATCTGAGAACCACCAACCCGATCGAGTCGACCTTCGCAACCGTGAAACTGCGAACGGCCAAGACTCGAGGATGCTTGTCCAGGCAAACCATGCTGACGATGGTCTTCAAGTTGTGCCTGAGTGCGGAGAAACGATGGCGCCGACTACAGGGCTACCGGCGCCTGGGAGAGGTCATAGAAAACATCACATTTGTAAACGGAATCCGGGGAAAAAGGGTCGCCGCCTGATGGGTCCATACACAACTTTTGACAATAACTCTGCAAAGTGGCCGGCCCGTTTCATTCGAAAAAGTTCTGCCCGTCTCAGGGTGCGCATAGGGTGCGGAAAGTGCACTCTGGTACCCCTTCTGACCGCACCTGACATCCCAACCAGACCGTAAAGTACTGTGAATAAAGGGGTTTAAAGCCTTCAGGGAGAGATAATGTCAGCCGAATCAGCCTGCTCGATGAAATATTGATGGCTGTCCAGGACACCCGCGGTCCCAGCCTCGAGCCTGGTGTAGGTTCCGTCAGCCTGGAGCGACGCGGCATTGGCATTGTCGGCCAACTGGACCTCCAGAATCTCACACAGTTCGGCAACCAGATCAGGCTCCGATACCGGCGCCAGCGCTTCGACGCGTGAATTGATGTTTCTGGGCATCAGGTCTGCACTACCCAGGTAGATTTCTGGATTCCCACCATTCCGGAACAGATAGATGCGGCTGTGCTCCAGAAAACGTCCTACCAGGCTGACCACACGGACATTCTCGCTCAAGCCGGCCACGCCCGGTCTCAGACAGCAGATCCCTCGAACCAGCAAGTCTACTTTCACGCCCTCTTGGGAGGCCCGATAGAGCAGCTTGATCATCTCCTTGTCTACCAGGGAGTTCATCTTGAAGATGAGGTGCCCTGACTTCCCCAGTTGCTGATGCCGAATTTCTCGCACGATCAGTGCCGACATCTCCTCGCGCAGGTTAATGGGTGCCACAAGCAAGCGGCGGAACTGGCGCTTTGCAGAGTAACCGGTCAGGTAATTGAACAAGTCGGTCGCGTCTGCACCTATTTCCGGATCACAGGTGAACATCCCCAGGTCGGTGTAAAGCTGGGCCGTGACGGCATTGTAGTTACCGGTAGCCAGATGCACATATCTTCGAATGCCGTCTTCCTCCTGGCGCACCACCAGGGCGACCTTGCAGTGCGTCTTGAGACCGGGAAGCCCATAGACAACATGAACCCCTTCACGCTCTAGTGCGCGTGCCCAGTTAATGTTGCTTTCCTCATCAAAGCGAGCCTTGAGTTCCACCAGAACAGCGACCTGCTTACCATTCTCCCTGGCCTCCAGCAGGGCATCTACAACGGGCGAATCCGATCCCACCCGATAGAGCGTCTGCTTAATGGCAAGAACAGCGGGATCGCTGGCAGCCTGTTTCAAGAAATCGACGATTGGGACAAAGGAGTCGAAAGGGTGATAGAGCAGAATGTCGCGCTTGCGAATCTCCGCAAAGATGCCGGCTCCGTTCGTCCCCTTGGAAGTGCTTCCCAATTGCCTCGGAGAAAAGGGGGCATACCTGAGCTCAGGCCTCTCCAACTGGGCAATGGCCCCCAGCGAACTGAGGCCCAGGGGCCCATCAACCGCGTAAAGATCCGCCTTCTCGAGTTCCATGTTGTTCATCAGGATCTCTCGGACGTGCCGGGGCATACCGTCATTCACCGCAACCCGCACAACGCGGCCAAACTGGCGGCGGCGAACCGTCGCCTCCATGGTCCGGAGGAGATCTCCAGCCTCCAACTCCTGAATCACCATGTCGGCGCTTCGAGTGACTCGAAACGGGTGGGATTCCACCACCTCCATACCGGGAAAAAGAGCATCGAGATGAGCCGCGATGACCTGTTCCATCCATGTGAAGGTCAGTCTGGGAGGGATCCGGCCATCCTTGCGTCGCCGGGTTGGGTTCAAAGGGACCAGCCTGGGAATGGTTCCCGGCACCTTCACCCTGGCAAAGTGCTCCCGCCCTTGCTTGTCGCGAACCAGGACAGCCAGGTTAAGGCTCAGATTCGATATGAAGGGAAAAGGCCGCCCGGGATCATGTGCCAGCGGAGTGAGAATCGGGAAAACAAGCTCTTCAAAAAGGCGTTTCAGCTTTCTCTTTTGCTTGGTCTTCAGTTCCTGGTAGTCAGCAATGTGAATTCCCTTCTCCTCCAATAAGGGTCGAAGTTCTTGACTGAAACAGCGCCGTGAGTCGGCCATCAACTGAGCCGCTTGTTTTCGAATCTGGGCCAGTTGTTCTGCCGGCGCCAGGCCGTCAGGAGGAACGTCCAACACCCCCGCCGCCACTTGTTCTCTGAGACCTGCCACCCTCACCATGAAGAATTCATCGAGGTTTGAGCCCACGATACTCAGGAACTTCAATCTCTCCAGGAGTGGGTTATCAGCGTCCCGGGCTTCGTCGAGAACTCGAGATTGGAACTCCAGAAGGCTCAGTTCACGATTGATGTAGTGTGACGCCCGGTCCAGATCACGGACCAAACGAACGGGCGGCTCCAGGCGGGTCTGTCCGGGTTGCTCGTTCTCCAGCAGAGGCAGGCGTGGCCCGTCCTCGTTGACTTCCGTTGCCGGCTTCTTTCCAGCAGAGAGCCTGGGATTTCGGTTGAGCGCTTTCTTGTCCATCCGGCTTCCTGGATCCTTCCCGGTTAGCCTGGTTCGCCGAGTCGAATCTGATCGACCGCTTGCAGGACTCGAGCCGACACCTGGGCGACCGTTCCTTCACCATCGACTTCGCACAGGAGACCCCTATCGCGATAGTAATCGACAAGAGGAGCCGTCAGCTCCAGATAGGTTTCGAGCCGCCTGAGAACCGTCGCGGGTCGATCATCCTCTCTCTGGTAAAGATACTCGCCTGAGCCACACTCTCCTGTGGAGCAGGTCACAAAAGGGTTAAAAGTCTGGTGGAAGGAAACCTGGCACTTGCCACAGATCAGCCGCCCGGAGAGTCGTTTGACGATCTCGTCTGCACCGACTCGAACATAGACAACGCCATTCAAACGCTGGTCGCGCCCGGCCAGCAGTTCCTCCAGAGCCTTCGCCTGCTGAAGGGTCCGCGGAAAGCCGTCAAACAGGGCTCCAGAAGCGGTCTCCACGGCATCAGCAGCCAGGTGTTCGCGCAGCATCTGCACCGTGGTCGCATCGGGAACGAGTTCACCACGACCCATATACTCACCGGCAGTTTTCCCCAGTTCGGTTGAGGCCTTCAGATGGGCCCGGAAAAGATCGCCGGTGGCGACGTGACGCAGACCCAGTTCCTGACGCAAACGCTCACCCTGGGTACCTTTTCCGGACCCGGGGGCGCCGAGAAAAACAATATTCACGATCACTCCAGATTATCGCCCTAAATTCCTATAAGTTCAATACCAATAACAGTTTAGATATCTCATCCCCGTCAGAGATCAGGACACTAGCACCTCACTTCCTGTACCAGGACTTTCAGAGTGTCGGAAAGGCCACCCGGGTAGAGCAATTCTTTGATTCTGAGCCTCTCGGCGAGTCGATCCGCAGAAAACAGCCCTCCACTCTCCTCTCTGAGAAGCCGCTCCGCCAGGCCGGTACGCACCAGAAAATCTCTCTGGGTAGTTAGTTCCTGGTCTCTCCATCCCATGCTTCGACCGGCCCGGATCAGCATCTCCCAGGCTATATGGCACGTCATATCCTGCTCGCCCGGATCATGGTAGGGATCGTAGCCGACCTGGTGACGGCGATAGCAGGCAAGCGTGCCCGCGGGTCGGGGCATCGACTCATACTCTCGATCCGTGTAGCCGTAGTCGATGGTGAGGAGTGCCCCCTGCCTGATTCTCAGATCCAGTTCGTCGAGAACATCCAGCATGCGCAGGTTGACTTCGTAGATCCAGCCCTCCCTTAGCTCACTGAATGCCTCCTCCACATAAGCCTCAATCCTGGAGTCCGAAAGAGGTCCTGAGATTTCCAGGAACTCCTGATCCTCCTGTGTCACGTACAGTTCTCTTAGCTCGCCGTGACTGAAACACACGCGGTGAACGGGCAGCGCATCGAAGAACTCGTTGGAGAAGACGATGCCCGTAACCTCCTCGGGCAGATCACCCCGATCGAGATCGATCTCCACGTAGTGAATCCCTTCCGAAAAGGCGGGAAAGGCCGTGGCCAGGTAACGGAGGATCTGGTCGGCCAGGCGGCCGTCTCCGGCGCCGAGTTCACAAACCTGGAAGGGGTTGGGTCGATCCAAGCGCAGGAACCAGGTGTGGAAGTAGTCGGCCAAGCAATGGGCGAAAAACTCGTGGGTGTGGGGCGACGTCAGGTAGTCACCGTCCCGGCCAAAGATCCTGGAGGAACCACGACGGTAGTAGCCCTCACGTGGATGGTACAGGCAGTATTCCATGAACCGCTCAAAAGTGACGGGGTCTCTGAGCGGCAGTTCGAGAGGTGGTTCCGTTCTTTTCGAGAAAAACGCCACAGCAACAAATATGGGAATCCAAGTACTCTGCCGGGTTTCGCCCGCGAGCCTATTTCACAAGGTCGAGACCCGGAAAAAAGTAGCCGATCTCAAAGCGCGCCGATTCAGGGCTGTCACTTCCGTGGGTTGAGTTGCGTTCGATGTTCTCGCCAAAGAGAGCCCTGATGGTGCCGGCTTCCGCGTCAGCCGGCCTGGTTGCACCCATAAGGTTCCTCCAGCGCTGAATCGCATTCTCGCCACGCAGCACCATCACCACAATCGGACCTTCCGACATGAAGTTGGTCAGATCGTCAAAAAAAGACTTTGAGCGGTGGACGTGGTAAAACCCTTCGGCCTGTCTCTTGGTCAGTCGCAGCAGCTTGATAGCAGCCAGGCCAAGGTCCTGGTCCTCGGCCCTGCGGATGATCTGGCCGACAATATTTCGGCGAGTCGCATCTGGCTTCACAATGGCTAAAGTCGCCTGCATTTCCTTCTCCTTAGGTTCCTAAACTCTTTGATTCACCCCAGCATCTCAGCCATCGCTGCCCCGATTTGGGCCGGGCTTCTGACTACGTGAACGCCACTCTTCGACAGGGCCTTGATCTTCTCTTCAGCCGTACCCTTGCCTTGAGAAATAATCGCTCCCGCGTGTCCCATGCGCCGACCCGGAGGAGCTGTCTGTCCGGCCACAAAGCCGACCACCGGTTTGCTGAAGGATGATCCGATGTAGTCTGCTGCCTCTTCTTCGGCTGAGCCACCGATCTCCCCGATCATGACAACTGCATCGGTCTCCGGATCCTGCTCAAAAGCCTCCAGCGCATCGATGAAGCTGGTTCCAGCCACAGGATCTCCTCCAATCCCAACGCAGGTACTCTGACCGATCGAGCGCCTGCTCAACTGGCCAACTGCCTCGTAGGTCAGGGTTCCACTGCGCGAAATGACGCCCACGCGACCGAGCAGGTGAATCTGACCCGGCATGATGCCGATCTTGCACTGCCCTGGAGAGATGATCCCCGGGCAATTGGGTCCGATCAGACGGCTGCTTGAAATCTGGATTCCGTCCCAGACCTTCAACATGTCGTTGACCGGGATGCCCTCGGTAATGGCCACCACCAATCCGACCCCGGCATCGACTGCCTCCAGAATCGCATCGGCGGCAAAGGGTGGAGGCACGAAAACTGCGCTGGCATCAGCAGCGGTGGAATCGACCGCCTCTCTCACGGTATCGAAGACAGGAATTCCCTGATGCTCGGTTCCACCTTTACCGGGAGTCACCCCCGCCACCACCTGCGTCCCGTACTCGACGCACTGGGCTGTGTGGAAACTTCCCTCTTTGCCTGTAATTCCCTGCACCAGGACTCTCGTTGATGAGTCTACCCAGATTGCCACTGTCAGCTCCGAACTCTTGATCTTGTTTCTACCACCCGACTTGGAAAAATGCTCAAGGTCATGACGCCAGACGACAGACCTTTTCGGCCGCATCCCCCATGCTGTCCGCCACTTCGAAGTCGAGACTCGAGTCGCGCAGAATCTCCCGGCCCTTCTCGACGTTGGTCCCTTCCAGACGTACCACCACAGGGATGTCGACTCCGATGTCGCTGGCGGCCTCCACCACGCCGCTGGCAACCACATCGCATCGCATGATCCCCCCGAAGATGTTGATCAGAACCGCTTTCACTCCCTGATCAGAGATCAGGATCTGAAAGGCGTTCTTGACCTGTTCTACACTGGCGCCGCCTCCGACATCCAGGAAATTCGCCGGTTCTCCTCCTGCCAGCTTGATGATGTCCATGGTCGCCATAGCCAGACCGGCCCCGTTCACCATGCATCCGACATTTCCGTCCAGCTTGATGTAATTCAATCCATGGCGCGAAGCTCGAATCTCGAGGGGGTCTTCTTCCGCGTAGTCGCGCATCTGTGCGACCAGCTCCTGGCGATACAGGGCGTTATCGTCGAAGCTCATCTTTGCATCCAGGGCGACCAGCTCGTCTTCTTCCGTGAGCACGAGCGGGTTGATCTCAGCCAGGAAGGCATCTGTTTCTCGAAAGGCCGTGTACAGGGCGTTCATGAACCCGTAGGCTTGCCGGCCCAACTTCCCGTCCAGCCCAAGACCGTAGGCGATATTCCGGGCCTGGTAGGCCTGCAATCCAAAGGCCGGGTGAATTCGCTCTCTCAGAATCAGGCCCGGATCCCTTCTGGCCACCTCTTCGATCTCGACTCCGCCCTCCGCACTTGCCATCAGGACCGGTCTCTTGCTGCTGCGATCGATAGCCAGGCCCAGATAGAGTTCCCGGACGATGCTGAGCCCTTCCTCAATGAGCAGGCGACGAACCACTCTTCCCTCTGGACCCGTCTGGGGTGTGACCAGCGTCGTTCCCAGCATTGAAGCTGCAATCTGCTCGGCTTCGGAGGGACTCCGGGCTATTTTGACCCCTCCGCCCTTGCCCCGGCCGCCCGCATGAATCTGGGCTTTGACGGCAACTACACCTCCCAGACTGCGAGCGGCATCAAACACCTCGTCAGCCGAGGTGACAACCCTTCCACGGGGAACCTTAACCTGAAAGGAACTCAAGATTTCCTTGGCTTGAAACTCATGAACATTCATTCGTCTGCAGTCACCTTGATCGTGAAGAGCCTATCCCGGCTCCGGCTACCCGTATTCCCTTTCACCATCATCCTGTCAGCCCGCGCCAGTGCACTAGTGTCCGGAAAGTTCGCGCCACTACTTCGGGCGTCTTTTCGCCGACAGCTTTGTTGCGCTACCTCGAAAGACTCCCGGCCTGCCTGCGTCGCGCGCCTCACTGACGACGAAAATCCATCCCGAATTAACGCCGCGAACTTCCCGGACAGTACACTAGAAGTCCCAGCGGCTGCTACTTATGAAAGTGAGTACTTTAGCATGGCAGGGAAGAACCGGAGTCAAACGAACCGGTTGCAGACACGGTGGGTCACCCGAGAACGCCTCCTCCGGCAACTACCGGGTCAGAGGGACAGGACCGGCATCATTTGCCGAGGACGCCCTGGGCTGCGTCGCGAATCTGGCTGGGGCTGGAGGGTTTTGACAGTAACGTCACCGGCCCGAAGCTCAGTGCCCGCTCCATCAACTGTCCGTCCGGGAAGCCGGTAATGACGATGACTGGTACATTCCCCCAGCCCCTCCGGATTTCCTCCAGAAGTGACGGCCCGTCCATGCCAGGCAGCTTCAAATCCAGAAACACGAGATCGGGCCGCCGATCCGCCGAGATAGGCATAATCTCGTCGCCGCCGCCGGCAGTATCGACTGTTACGCCATCGCGCTCGAGTGATCGCTGCACAACGTCGCGGATCCCTTGATCATCGTCAATCACAAGAATCCTCTTGGCAGTGCCCTGTGAGCGTTGCTCCTGGAGCCCGGCCCAGGAGTCCAGCGAGCTCTTCTTGAATCGCCAGGAACCGCCGACCTTAAACGACGGGATCTCGTCATCTCTGGCAAGTCTGCGGACTGTCTGCTCGTTGATACGCAGATAGGCTGCTGCATCTCGAGCATCTAATACATCATCAATGTCCGCCATCTGATTCCCTTTCCCCAGATTCCAGCCATGTAACCATAGCTACAAATCGTTGTAATTCCTGTGATTCTGCTCGCCTTTCGTTTTCTACGTTCCCGTTTAGAAATATACCTCGAACCTGACTTTTTCGCCACCATCAAACGAGGTTTACCAAGTGTTCGGACTGGCAGCGTTGTATTGTCGGTCAGGGGGGAAAGGATGCAGGGCTCCAAGGTTCCAAGGTTGCAGGGTTTCACGAACTGAGACCGGGAAGAAGACCCTGCCATCTTCACTCATCGGGTAAGAAGTACCTGAAAGCAGTGTCAAAAGAGTCAGATCGCACTGGTATCTATCTTGCTCTGCTGGAGGCAGATGTTTTTAGGAATCTTGATTTTCTGGATTGGTTTTTCGGTTCTGCTCACGCTCGGAACTCTCTCTGTGGCGCGCTTGCTTCTCAGTCTGCTCTTCCGCTGGGTGCGCCCCTCCTCGAGTTGAGTGCCTCTGGCGCCGCCAGAGTCCTCGGAACGCTGGAAACCTGAAACGCTGGGACCTCACCGACGCGGCCGGGGGGATCCGTGGCGCGTGTCGATTCGCTTCAAGCCCTCGATTTCCCTTTCCAGCTCCTGGATTCGCCGATCCCGCTCCTCCAGACGGCCTTCCAGTATCAGAATGTGCGTGGGGCGAGCTTTCTTCCGGCAGGAGATCGACGTCATGCCAAAGGCCGTCAGGAGCCCCATCAGCAGAACGGAAAGGGCTCTGTCTCGAGTTCGCCTCAGGCTCAACATGATCTGATTCCTATCCCCCGGCTTCCGCCGGGCGCTCTGATTTGTCGTCCGGGCTCACGTGGCGCGGGCAAAGGGCGGTGAGAATCCCCGGGCACAGGTGCAACTGATCAGCACCTGGAAATCACTTCCACCGCCCGGTCGATTCACCACCCAAACCGCTCCAGCATGCTCCTGTACTATGTGGCGGGCAACTGCCAGGCCCAGCCCAACCCCTCCGCCGGCCCGGTCAGGGAGTCGTGTGGACTGGTGGAACTTGTCAAAAACCCGTTCTTTTTCCTCGTTCTTGACACCCGGTCCCCGGTCGCCCACCGAAAGGCGCAAAAAGCGTCCCGCCGGACACGACACACTCGACCGCAGGTGCACCGGAACCGTTTCCGGTATCTGCGATTCCCAGCCTAGCCCGGATTATGCATGAGATCTGAATCCGAGTGAGATTTGGGCCCATAAAAAGAGCCGTAGCTCTCTGATATAAAAGGGTTTACACAAACAAGACCCTAACCAGGAGCTACGGCAATGTTAAGAGCAGTCTGCCAGAATACCCTGCCATTTCACAGCCACAGAAAGATCACGGCGCGTTTTGATGGGGGGAGCCTCACTTCCGACGCAGGATGGTTGTTGTTTGGATCGGTGGATCGGCAACATCGGCTCTGCGAGGGCTTCAGTTCGTGTATTTCGGAGAGTCGAGACCAACGCTACATTCGTCATGATCTGTTGAAGTTGATCCGACAACGAGTCTTGCAGATCGTGGCCGGCTACGAAGACTGTAATGACGCCGATACGCTGCGCTCGGATCCGATGCTCAAAACCGTCTGTGATCAGTTGCCGGAGAGCGATCCGGATTTGGCCACGCAGCCGACTTTCTCCCGCTTGGAGAACTCCGTCACCAGGAAGGATCTGATGCGTTTGAGCCAGTGGCTGCTAGGCCGTTATGTGCGCTCCCTGAAGAAAAGACGTCCCGGTAAGATCATCCTGGATCTGGACAGTACCGACGACCACACCCACGGCCAGCAGGAGTTCTCCTTCTACCACGGGTATTACCGAAGCCACATTCTGCATCCTTTGCTGATCTTCGATGCCGACACGGGAGACCTGGTGTGTGCCGTGTTGAGACCTGGCAACAAGGGAGCTGCCTCTCACATCGTGCCCATTCTGAAGCGAGTCGTGGAGGCTATCCGACAAGGAGTGGGGACGGATGTCGAGATTGAGATTCGGGCCGACAGCGGCTTTGCCACGCCGCGGCTCTACGAGTTCTGTGAGGCTGAAGAGAATCAACTCCAGTATGTCATTGGGTTAAGTCGAAACCCTCGCCTGCAGCGAGTGGTCGAGCCCCTGCTGGATTCGACTCGGGAAAGGTTCCTTGAGCTGGAGGAAAAACAGCGTCAGTTTGACGAGTTTCTTTATCGAGCCAACAGCTGGGATCGATCTCGTCGCGTCATCGTCAAAGTGGAGGTCGATCAGCGCGGGATCAATCGTCGCTTTGTGGTCACCAACCGGGACGATCTCTGCTCCCAATCACTTTATGACCACTACACAAACCGAGGACAGACCGAAAACTTCATCAAGGCCTTCAAGAATCATCTGAGCATGGACCGACTCAGCTGTCATCGATTCCTGGCCAATCAGTTTCGACTCCTTCTGCATGCCCTGGCTTACCAGATGTTCGTGCGCCTGCGCGACTATCTGCACGGGACCCCCTGGCACAAGCTCGAAATCGAAACCTTACGTCGTCGTGTCCTCAAGATCGGGGCCCGGATCCGACAAACCACTCGACGCATCTGGGTCCATCTTTCCTCAGCCTTTCCCGAACAACCCCTCTTCCACCTCGTCTTGAGTCGTCTCAACTCCAGCTAGCCTCTCCCAGCTCCCCGAAAAACCGCTTCCGATACTCACCCAGGCCCAGATCTGTCTGAAATTCACTCCCCAACCACTTCAAACGCCTCGCCAACCGATATTCTTCGCAAATCCGCCTGTCACACCTGTCCGCTTTCGAGTTGAGCCACTTCTCGAGTCGTTTTTCAACTCCGGACTACGGTTCTTGCATAATCCGGGCTAGACGAATTCGAATGGGTGCGTCGGGCGGGGAGAACTTGATAGCGTTGTCCACCAGATTTCGAACCACCTGAATCATCTTGTCCAAATCACACTCAATCGCCATTCGCTCCTCCACGGGCGAGAGCTCGATCCAGGTCCCTCTCGCCGCGCAGGCCGGCTGGATCTCGTCGATAACCGTCTGAACCAGGACGACGAAATTGACACGCTCATAGAGATAGCACTCCATGCCAGACTCCAGTCGCGAGAGTTGGAGAAGCTCGTGGATCATTCGGGAGAGACGGTCTCCACTATCGCGGTTCAACAGCAGCAACTTGTCCTGACTGGCGTTCAGGGGCCCCGGTATGCCATCCAGGAGAAGGGAGGTGGTCTCCTGGATGGACGCCATGGGTGCCTTCAGTTCGTGTGAGACCCGGGAGATGAAGTCGCTCTTGAGCTCATCGGCCTCTCCTAGACATCTGACCATGAGATTAAAATAGCGACCCAGCTCCGCAACTTCGTAGCTTCCGCCTGCTTCGACCTGGATGCCCAGGTCACCTCTGGAGATTTTTCGAGTGGCCCGGATCAGCCGGTCAATCGGCCGGGTAATCGAGCGAACCACCAGAAACCCCACCAGAAGCCCCGCCGCCAGGGCCATCACCCCGCCCGTCCAGACCAGAGTCCGAACCTGCTCAATGGAGGCATTGGAGGAGTCGATTTGTTCCAGTAGAGCCTTGTCGGTAAGAGGCCCCAGCCGAGAGGCCTCCTGCAGCAGTTCCTCAACCAGAATGATCACTCTCTCCTCTTCCTGTACGAGACCGCTGCCACTTTCCAGAGTCGTCATAGCCCCCTCCAGAGCTTCTCGGAATGGCTGCCAGGATTGCTCCATTCGGCGGAACGCCTGCGCCTCTCGCTCAGGCAAGTTGATGGCCAGAATCCCGGTCAGCCGGTCCGAGACCAGGTCCAACTCCTCACTCAGAACTCTCCGGTAATCCGGATCTCCTCTGGTCAGGAAGTACTTCCTCACCAGGCTGTCAATCCGGGAGAGCTGGTTCAACAGCCGGGTGGTCTGCAGACCAGCCTGGTAGTAGGTCCGGTAGAGATAGGATGTGGATTGCTGCAGCTCGAGAATGACCACATACTCATAGGCCAGGACTCCCGCCAGCAAGACCACGAGGATCAGGAAGCCCATTGCAATTCTGGTGGCGATTCTCATGCGAGGTCCCCGCCTCTGCTGCCGGGTCCGTCCTGCCCCGTTTCGTAGATCTTCAGCTTGTTGCGAATGGTCTTCACGTCCAAGCCTAACTGGCGTGCCGCTTCAGCCTTGTTGTTGGCGACTCGATCCAGCGTGTGGAGAATGAACCGCTTCTCCGCCTCCGCAGCCGTAATGCAGGCAGGAATCTGAAGTCCATGGGCTCCCTGAAGTTCCCGCCCGGACAGATATGGGGGGAAATGTGAGGGCTCGATCCATCCATCTCCCGCCAGGACCACCGCCCGCTCAATCAGGTTGCGCAGTTCTCGAACGTTGCCAGGCCAGGCGTAGGCACCCAGGAGATCCCGGGACGAATCACGGAAACCCTTCGACTGGCTTGCATGCTTGACCCGAAAGCGGTCCAGAAAGTAGAGGCTCAGAAGCTGAACGTCGTCACTCCGCTCTCGCAGAGGCGGCATTTCCAGGAACAGAACCTGAATTCGGTAGTACAGATCCTCCCGCAGTTTCCCCTCCTCAACCGCCTTTCGCGGATCCTGGTTTGTCGCGGTCAAGAGTCGGACGTCACAGCGCTTCTCCTGCCTGGCCCCCAGGCGACGAACGCGACCGTCTTCCAGGACACGGAGTAGTTTGGGTTGCAGGTGCACCGGCATTTCCGCAATCTCATCCATAAACAGTGTTCCGCCATGAGCCTGTTCAAAGCAGCCGGGACGGGCTTCTCCTGCCCCTGTGAAGGCACCTTTCTCATGACCGAACAGCTCACTCTCAATCAATTCAGAAGGGATCGCTGCGCTGTTGATCGCTACGAAAGGAGAGGAGCCACGTGAGCCCAACTGGTGAATTGTGCGCGCCGCCAGATCTTTACCGGTTCCACTCTCTCCGCTGATCAAGACGCTGGCATCCGTCTGGGCGTACTGCCGGATCAGGCCGTAAACCTGCAGCATTTCATGATTCTGGCCAACCAGCTCTCCGAGTCCCCCACCCGCCTCCAGCCGGGCGCCGAGGTGGCGCATCTGCCGGCACGATTCTCTATCGGCCGCAGCAGCCTGCAGGATGGCGAGGAGCTTCTTGTAGTCCAGCGGCTTGGTCAGAAAATCAAGAGCTCCGTTCTTCATGGCCTCGACGGCAATATCAACCGTCCCGTGAGCTGTGATCATGATAAAAGCGGCTTCAATTTCCTGTCCCGTGGCTCGCTTCACCAGTTGCAGCCCGGATTGATCCGGCATCACGACATCACAGATCACGATGTCCGGCTGCCAGCGAACGATCTGCTCCCAGCCCAGGACGGCGCTCGCAGCCCGGGAAACTCGATATCCCCACTGGCTCAGCCGCAGTCCCAGGACCTCACGCATGGCGTCTGCATCATCAATAACGAGGACCTTCAATCCTTTGACCTGCATATCTCAGTTCGCTGAATCCGCTATAATCCCGCCTTCTCTATGTCTCTCGAGTCCCCCCTTGAGTTCCCCGCCAGCCTCAATCTCTACGAGATCAACACGGTGGTGTGGCTCCAACAATTGTCTCTGAAGTACCAGCAAGCCCTCTCCCTGGGCACGGTTCCGGACCATGAATGGGACCGGCTGGAAAACCTCGGGTTCGACCTGGTGTGGCTGATGGGAATGTGGCAGCGAAGCCCGGTCGGCCGCAAAATGGCGATCGAGACGACCCCGCTTCATGCCGGACTGGAGGAGGCGCTTCCGGGCTGGAGTCCACAGGGCATCGGCGGCTCGCCCTATTCGATTCAGGCTTATGAGCCGGACCTGCTGATCGGAGGCTGGGGTGACTTGAGGAAGGCTCGTCGGGCGCTGAACCAACGCGGGATGGGCATGATCCTTGATTTTGTGCCCAACCACACTGGACTGGATCACTCCTGGGCCTTGAAGCATCCCGATCGCTACCTGCAGGTGGACCCGAAGCTGTGCCAGGAAGAACCCGCCTCGTTCTATTGCCGGACTGAGGCCGCAGGTCGGACCCGCTGCCTGGCCCGCGGGCGGGACCCGAATTTCCCGCCCTGGCAGGAAACTCTACAGATAAACATCTTCGAGCCTGAAACTCGGGACGCCTTGATCCGAACGGTGCAGCGAATCGGCCAGGAGTGCGATGGAGTTCGATGCGACATGGCAATGCTGCTTCTCAACTCGATCTTCAGGCAAACCTGGCAACTGGACCCGGCCGCCGATCTGGAGACGGAGTTCTGGTCAGTGCTGCGTGAGGAGATGCCCGGATTCATCTTGATCGGAGAGGCCTACGGAGACACCGCCTTGTCACTGCTGGACCTCGGACTGGACTTCGTCTACGACAAGGGTCTGTATGATCAGCTGTTGTGGGGAGATCCCTCCGGGGTACGACAGATTCTGCACAGCTCTGAGAGGCTCCAAGCCAGGCAGGTCCGATTTCTCGAGAACCACGATGAGCAGCGGAGTCTGACGGCTCTGGGCCCGGCTCGACTCCGGCCGGCGTCGTGGCTGATAGCCACCGTCCCCGGCATGAAGCTCTACCATCACGGTCAACTGGAGGGAAGCCGGCACAGGATCCCGGTTCAACTGTGCCGGGGGAGAGAAGAACCAGTTGACTCCGACCTCGTCGACTTCTACAGCCAGGTGCTCAGGACCACCTCCCAGGCATGCTTCCGCAGAGGGTCCTTCGCCCTGGAAGCAGTGCAGCCGGCTGGAGATGAGAGCCATCTCCGTCTCATTGCCAGCTCCCGCACCTTCCGAGCTGAAACCCGGCTGGTCGTGGTGAATCTGACAGGTGGGTTCGCTCAAGGAAAAATAACGCCAGGCCGCTCACTGAAACCGGGCCGGGACTACCGACTTCTTGACCTGGTTGATTCGAGAGCCTACCGGCGCACCGCCTCCGACCTCGAACAGGGGTTGCATGTGGCGCTCCAGCCCTACCAGACTCATGTTTTTCGGGTTCTGGGTTCTGGGTTCTAGGTCTAGGTTCTGGGCTGTTGAAAGGTCCACGAACAGCCTCGAGGGGGCCGGTCTTGTGCCGGCCCGCTTGCCGGGCAACCACAAGGGTCGCCCCTACCGAAGTTCCAGATCTTCAGTCAGGCGAATGCGAAGACGGGTGCGCGTTTCGAGCTGGGCGTCCTTCCCACGGGTCAGCAGAACCCGTCCCAGACCCACCGCAGCCCCGGTCAGGGCTCCCACACCGCTTCCAGTCTTCCCGCCGGCCATCACTCCGATCAGCGCTCCGACAGCCGAAGTCTTACCGATCTTGCCCAGATCCTCACCTTTGGTGGCACTGGCTTCGATCGTGCCTTCTTCGTCTTTGAGCTTCTCGTTGCTGCGCTGATCAATTCCAACCAGGGTCGCCTCAAGACCAATGTTCCGTCCGTCCAGGAACCTGAGTTCGTCGAATCGGAGGCTCATTTGAGCTCTTCCCCGAATCCTCCCGGCCCGCTTGAGGTGGGTGATTCGCCCGTAGAGTTGCGTCCCCTCCGGAATGACGACTCTCTGCTGGAACTGAACGTCTCGGAAGACACGGGCTCGGAAGGTGTCTCCCTTCTCGTTGAACTGGGTACTGAGGTTGTCCAATAGCTCCACCCCGAACTCCGTCCCGACAGGCAGAACCGTCGGGAGCCTCGCCGGCCCCACCCTCGACACCGGTGGGCGTTCGTCGAGGGTCGAGGCGGGCCCTGGAGCGGAAGGATCGGGACTCGCTCTCAGACCGTAGCCCTCTTCATACCCGTCTTCAAACCCCAGCCGGTAGGCAACCAGAAACACTTCTCTGTCGTGCCTCGCATCCTCGAAGCCGCGGTCGGCGGTCTGAAATTCCTTGCGATTGGCAAGGTCGAACAATCGCTGCTGGCGTTGGTCTTCGATACCCGCTGCGCGGCCACCCTCATACCCGAGATCATAGGCTTCGCGATAGGTCTGCGCAGCCCCGATTTTCTCGGCTGGAAAGATGGCTGCCAGACTCAGCCACACGGCTGCGGCCGCAGCAAACGTGTTGATTGTCCATCGGGATCGGACGTAGAACATCAGCGGGCTCCGACGCGCGAAGAAAGCAAGGGTCTTCCCTGAATGTCTTCCCACTTCAGCAAGAACAGAGGCTTTCCACTTCTGATGTTAATCAACTCCGGTTTCCCTGCCGACTGGAACTCGTCATTTTGATCCCTGAATTGAAAATAGTAATTGCTGTAGTTCCTGGCACCTCTCTTCTCGAAGACAACGATGTTTTCAAAGTGCCCCATCAAAGTCCCATCCTGGCTGAACACTGCAACGCCCATCAGGCTCTCCTCCGGGACCAGTCGCAAGAGATTGAAAAGGACAGGAAAGTAGGCATCCTGCCGAGCCGGCGAAAAAACCTCCTGAAAACTGGCATCACAGCCCTTCAGACGGGCCGATTCGATCAAATACTCTCCCAGAATCTTGTTGACTCGTCCCCACTTCACCGCCCTGGGCTTACCGGAGACTTTCACTCTTAGAGGCATACCCATCCCGGCCCGCTGTTCGTCACAATCATCGCGCGCGGCAGCGGCAGAGGTAGTGAAAACTACCGCGATCGACAGAAATATCGTTATCATCCGCCCCTTAATAGATGGAAACGAGACCCCAAGGTTTCAGAATGGGTTCTGGGTGCAGGATCCAGACTGAGACTTGGAACTTGGCACCTCAGAAGATATGCTCTGCCCAGAATGCTCAGCGGGATCAGCAACGAGGAAGACCTGGAGCAAGCCCTGGCCAGGCCTTCCAGCCGGGACATTGAATTTGCCTCGAGTCTGAAGGGCGCTGTCCTGATTCTCGGAGCCGGGGGGAAAATGGGCCCCACCCTGGCGCGGCGCGTTGCCGCGGCCTTTGCCGCGGCAGGAGGCTCCAATCGGACCTATGCCGTCTCGCGCTTCTCAGACAGGAAGCAGGTTGAGCGCCTGAGCTCATCTGGAATCGGTACGATCCAGGCCGACCTGTGGGATGAGGCGCAGCTGGCAGCTCTTCCGGAGAGCCCCAATATTCTCTATCTGGTCGGGACCAAGTTTGGAACCCAGGGGGATGAAGCCGGCACCTGGGCCACCAACACGTTTCTCCCCGGCCTGGTCGCAGCCCGTTTTCCCGATTCCCGCATTGTGGCTCTCTCCACGGGAAATGTTTACCCCCTGGTGTCCCTGGAGTCGGGGGGATCAAAGGAGAGCGATGCCGCCTCCCCGGTCGGAGACTATGCCCAGTCCTGCCTGGGACGGGAGCGTATCCTGGAGTATTTCTCGCACCTGCACGCTACACCGATGACCATAGTTCGCCTCAACTACGCAGTTGAGGGTCGCTACGGTGTTCTTCTGGACATTGGGCGAGGAGTATTCAACCAACAACCCATCCAACTCGCCATGGGTTATTTCAACCTGATCTGGCAGGGAGACGCCAACTCCTGCGCGTTTCGCTCACTGGGGTTAGCCGAGAGTCCGCCCCGCATCCTGAACCTGACGGGCCCCGACATTGTATCGGTGCGGGAAACCGCCCTTGCTTTCGGCGATCGATTCAGCCTGCCGGTTCGTTTTGAAGGAGAGGAAAGGCCCAAGTCCTACCTCAGCGACGCGTCTTTGTGCACCCAAGAACTCGGAGCGCCCCAGGTCAGTCTGGAGCAACTGATTGAACTGACCGCGAGCTGGATCGTCCAGGGACGAAGAACTCTGGAGAAACCGACCCACTTTCAGGTTCGAGACGGGAGATTCTAAAATGAAGGACGCCGGAACCGTCCGGGGACGATTGGGAGACGGGCTGGTCATTCCGGCTCACCCTCTGGCTCTCACTTCTGAGCGCCGACTTGACGTCGTCCATCAGCGAGCACTGACCCGCTACTATCTGGCATCGGGAGCCGGCGGTATCGCGGTGGGAGTTCACACCACACAGTTCGCCATCCACGATCCGAAGGTGGGGCTCTACAGGCCGGTACTGGAACTGGCAGCCGAGGAGGTTCATCGATCCGAGAGGCCGATGCTCAAGGTCGCCGGGTTGATCGGTGCAACCGAGCAGGCAGTTCGGGAAGCGGGCCTGGCCTCCGACCTGGGTTATGACTGCGGCCTTCTCAGCCTGGGAGCTCTGCAAGAGGCCTCTGATCAGGAGCTGATCGAGCATGCCCGACACACGGCAGAGGTCATCCCCCTGTTCGGATTCTATCTCAATCCAGCAATCGGCGGGAGAGTCCTCAGCTACCAGTTCTGGCGCCGCTTCCTGGAGATTGATAACGTCGTTGCCGTCAAGATTGCTCCCTTCGACCGCTACCGCACTCTGGACGTGGTCCGGGCTCTGGCCGACTCAGGGCGAGCCGCCGACATCGCCCTCTACACAGGCAACGATGACTCTATCATCCTCGACCTCCTGACCCCCTTTCAGTTCTCCTCGGACCCGGCGCTGCCTCCGCTTTGGATTGTGGGAGGTTTGCTCGGACAATGGGCTGTGTGGACAGGGCCAGCGGTGCAACTGCTTGAGGAAATCAAGGGCACGGTCATCGTAAGCAAGTCGATACCTGCCCGGCTCCTTGAGCTGAATGCTCAGTTGACTGACGCCAATGCCGCGACCTTCGACGCGGAGAATGGCTTTGTCGGCTGCCTGGCAGGAATCCTTGAAGTACTGCGGCGCCAGGGGCTGGTGCGTGGAACCTGGTGTATCGATCCTCGTGAACAGCTCTCGCCGGGTCAGGCCGAGAACCTCGATCGGGTGGAGAGCAGCTATCCGCACTTGAAGGACGACGATTTCGTACAGGAGCATCTGTCCGAATGGTTACGCTGACTCCGATCGTCTCCCCGAGGCCGGCAACACCACCATGAGTCAAGACGCCCATTCCGAATCTCAGCTTCGCTGGTATCAGGGACTGGAACCCTATTGCTGGCTGGTTCTGATCATTGCAGCCCTGGGCTGGCTTTTTGACACCATGGACCAGAATCTCTTTAACCTGGTCCGAACCCCGTCCATCCGAGACCTCCTGAGCTCTACGATTGAAGACCCTCAACTCCTGGAAGAGGAAACCAGGAAGATTGGTGGTTGGATCACGGCCATCTTTCTAGTGGGCTGGTCGGTCGGGGGATTCATCTTCGGTGTTCTGGGAGACCGATTGGGTCGAACCCGGACGATGATCATCACGATTCTGATCTATGCCGGCTTCACCGGCCTTTCAGCCCTGGCCTGGAACTGGCAGTCCTACGCCCTGCTCAGATTCATGACGGGCCTGGGAGTGGGAGGGGAGTGGGCTGCCGGGGCGGCCATTGTGGCCGAGGTCTTCCCGGAACGCTCCAGGGCCATGGCCCTGGGGACTCTGCAGGCGCTGTCGGCCTTCGGCAACATGACGGCGGCGATCGTGACCTTCACACTGGCCGGCCTGAGCTGGCGTTATGTCTACCTGGTGGGTGCCCTTCCCGCGCTCCTGGTGGTCTGGATCCGGCGCTCGCTGCACGAACCGGAGCGCTGGGTGGAAGCTCGTGAAAAAGCTTCCGGCGATCGTGAAATGGGGGCCATTACCGAGCTCTTCCGCGACAGGCAGCTACGACGCAATACCATTGCCGCCCTGATGATGGCAGTTGCCGGCCAGGCGGCTCTGTGGGGCATCGGCTTCTGGAGCGTGGACCTGCTGGCGACGATTCTCGACGGCCTCTCCGTTCCCAGGGTCGACGTCGACAGAACCAAAAGCCTGATGTTCTTTGTTCAACAGGCCGGCGCCATGCTGGGAATCTATCTCTTCGCGCTTTTCAGCGAGAGGACGACCCGACGGCGTGCCTTCTTTGTCTGGTTTGGCCTGGGCTGGGTCTCGATACCTGTTTTTTTCTGGGGCGTGGCAATGGCCCCGGCGGTCCCGGTCCCCGGGACTCTCGATTCAGTTCTGGCGCCGCTCACGTTCTCATCAGGGCTTGTCGCAGAGGCGCGCAACACGGTCCAGATTGCAACCCTCCTGGCTTTCTTTCTGGGTTTCGCGACGCTGGGCCCCTTTTCCGGATACACCGTTTACTTTCCTGAACTCTACCCGACCCGACTCCGGGCCACGGGTTGTGGGATCTGCTACAACGGTGGACGGTTCATGGCGGCCGCCGCTCCGGCACTTCTGGGAGCCCTCACAGCTCATTTTGCGAATCAGCCGGGAGCTGTGGCCGGAGGTCTTCCCATGGCTGCGACGCTGGTCAGTTGTGTTTACCTGCTGGGCTTCGCGGGCATCTGGCTAGCTCCCGAGACCAAGGGTAAGCCCCTCCCCGAGTGAACTCTGGTTCCGGGTTCGCGCGAGAGGATCCTTGCTCACTTCAAGGTCGGGCGAACCAGGCGATCGATTTCAAGACCCACCTCGAGAACCGCTCTCAGACCGTCCAGCCTCAGAGCGTTGGTTCCGTCACTGAGCGCCTGCTCGGGGTTCTGATGGACTTCCAGAAAAAGCCCGTGTACTCCCACCGCCAGAGCCGCCCTGACCAGGGCGGGAATGAACTCCGCTTGTCCCCCGCTCGATGATCCCGCACCGCCAGGAAGCTGAACGCTGTGAGTGCCATCAAACACAACCACGGCTCCCAGGCTCCGCAGGATGGGAACCGATTTGAAATCAACGACCAGGTTATTGTAGCCAAAGGACGCTCCCCGCTCCGTGATCAGCACTTCCCGGGCGCCCGCAGCCCGAGCTTTCTGCAGGGCGTGTCGAGCGTCCCAGGGAGCCAGGAACTGCCCTTTCTTGATGTTGATGGCCCTCCCGGTCCCGGCGGCACAGGCAATCAGATCTGTTTGCCTGGAAAGGAAGGCAGGAATCTGGATGAGGTCCAAAACCTCGGCCGCCTTGCCGACCTGGGCCGTCTCATGCACATCGGAGGTAACCGGAAGGCCGGTCTCCTCTCTCACTCGTTTCAGAATTTCCAGCCCTTCGTCCAGCCCGGGGCCCCGAAAAGAGGAGACGGAGGTCCGGTTGGCTTTGTCGAAAGATGCCTTGAAAATGATGGGTATGTCTAATTCCAGGCCAATCTCCTTGAGTTGACCTGCGGTTTCCAGGCAATGCGCCTCACTCTCGATCACACAGGGACCGGAAATCAGAAACAGCCTGTCGAGACTTGAAAAATCGACCGGCCCCGAGCCATCCGACATCACGCTCCTAGTCTACAGGTTCGCAGCAGGCGATCGTCTTTCCGACCACCAGGGCCGCCCCTTGTTTCAGAAAGGGTCTGATGAGCGGGAGGTGCCTTCCAGTGCCAGTGACAGATCACTTGCCTCCTCCCTCTTCTGGCGATACTCCGCCGCCGCCTCAATGAAGCTCACAAAGAGAGGATGAGGCTTGAGCGGCTTAGATTTGAACTCGGGATGAAACTGGCAACCCAGGAACCAGGGATGATCTGCCAGCTCAACGATTTCAACGAAGTTTCGATCTGGAGAATTCCCGGCGATTTTCAAGCCGTAGCTGGTCAGCAGTTCCTCGTATTCGCGATTGAATTCGTAGCGATGCCGATGCCGCTCCGAAATCTCTCTCTCTCCATAAGTCCGGAAGGAGAGAGAGTCGGTCTCCAATTCGCATGGATAGGCACCCAGACGCATGGTCCCGCCCATCTCCTCGACACCCAGGAGCTCTCGTAGCTTGTAGATCACTCGATGCTGCGTCGAAGAATCGAACTCCGAGCTGTTGGCGCCCAGACTGCAGACACTGCGTGCAAACTCGATCACGGCACACTGCATACCCAGACAGATCCCGAAGAAGGGGATCTGGTTGACCCTGGCATGCCCGATAGCCCGGATCATTCCTTCAATCCCGCGCGGACCAAAACCTCCAGGAATCAGGATTCCGTCGAATGCAGAGAGGCTCTTCTGCCACTCTTCACCAACCAGCCCTTCGGACTCGACCCACTTCAGGTTGACCTGGGCATCGTGCGGCAAGCCACCGTGGAGGAGCGCTTCGTTCAGACTCTTGTAGGAATCTTCCAACTCGACATACTTCCCAACGATTCCGATTGTGACTTCGCGCTCCGGGTTCTTGATCGTATCAATCAGCTCGCTCCAGGACTCGATCCGGCATTCCGAAGCAGGCAGGTTGAGATCCTCGCAGATAATCGTGTCCAGGCCCTCTGAATGGAGGGCCAGGGGTACTTCGTAAATGTTCTCGACATCCCGCGCGGTAATCACCGCCTTGGCCGGAACATTGCAGAAGAGGGCGATCTTCTCCTTGATGTCTTTGGGGAGCAGACGATCGGTTCGGCACAACACGACATCTGCCTGAATACCGATCTCACGAAGCGCTCTGACCGAGTGCTGAGTCGGCTTGGTCTTCAGCTCTCCGGAAGTATCCATGAAGGGCACCAGCGTAAGGTGTATGAACATGGAGTGCTCACGTCCCACATCATTGCGAAGCTGACGAATTGCCTCCAGAAAGGGCAGGCTTTCGATGTCACCGACGGTTCCGCCGATCTCGACAATGACCACATCGATGTCGTCCTCTGCCAGGCGCTTGATGGTTGCTTTGATTTCATTGGTGATATGAGGGATGACTTGAACTGTCTTCCCCAGGTAGTCTCCACGACGTTCTCTTTCGATCACGGTCTGGTAGATGAGACCGGTCGTGGAGTTATTGGCCTTGGTCAATTTGGCCGTCGTGTAGCGTTCGTAGTGGCCCAGGTCCAGATCCGTTTCCGCCCCGTCGTCCGTGACGAAAACCTCGCCGTGCTGAAAGGGACTCATCGTACCCGGATCCACATTAATATAGGGATCCAGCTTCTGCAGAGTGACCCGAAAACCTCGAGCCTCGAGCAGACACCCAATGGAAGCGGACGCCAGTCCTTTTCCCAGTGAACTGAGAACACCACCTGTTACGAAGATGTACTTGGTCGCCAATTTCTTACCTTTCTGTGTGTGATTGAACCTCTATCCTTGCCAGATTCTCCAGAACGGGTCTGACACGCTCCAGATCAGCTTCTGTGTCCACGCCCACGCTGTCGTCATCCACCGTCACAACCTGTATCCTTATTCCCGATTCGAGGAATCGAAGCTGCTCCAGACGCTCCGCTTTCTCAAGCTCGGAGGCCGCCATTTCCGGAAGTTTCAACAGCAGTTCCCGTCGGTACCCATAGATCCCAAGGTGCTTGAAATGTCGGCCCGGACCCTCCCACAGATAGGGGATGGGATGGCGCGAGAAATAGAGCGCCTTACCCGTTCGGTCAGTGACCACCTTGACGTTGTGGGGAGTCTCGATTTCGGAGGTTTCGTGCAGCTCCACACAGGCTGTGCTCATGAGCAACCCGGGGTCCTCCGCCAGAGGCTGGCAGACTGCATCTATCGTGTTGGGCGAAATAAGCGGTTCGTCACCCTGGATGTTGACGAGGACATCGCTTTCGATCTGCTCAGCCACCTCGGCAACACGGTCTGTCCCACTGCGGTGCCGGCTCCCCGTCAGGATGGCCTGGCCCCCGAAGTTCCGGACCACTTCGAGAAGCCGAGCGTCGTCCGTAGCAACCACAACGTCGGTCAGAGAACGAGCCTGACTGGATCGCTCATAGACCCACTGAATCATGGGTTTTCCGGCAATTTCGATGAGACACTTCCCCGGTAATCGGGAAGAGTGACGACGGGCTGGAATGACGCCTGTAAAGCGCATGACCCACCTTACAACAAAGCTCAGTGGCCAGGCAATCCCGGACAGGTCGAAGTCGACTCTCTCAGGACCCTTTCCGCATCACAACTGCCTCTTCAACCAGACCTTCCTGTAGCAGCAGTTCGCGAAACTCGATGGCGCCTTTCAGGCTCCCGAAGCTGCCCAGCCGAACGCGAAACAGGGCCCCTCCTGAACGGGTCGTCTCGGAAACGACGACATCCGGGAACTGAACCGCCAATCTGGCCTGGAGCCGGGTGGCGTTGACCTGGCTGGAAAAAGCACCCACTTGAACCTGAAAGGGCCTCCCATCCCTGCCGGAAGCTTGCCTCAGCGTGGCTTCTTGAGTTGGTTGGCTCCCAATCGACGACTTGCCAATCGGTTCGTCCACGATCAGAAGCTGCACTCGCGCCGTTCCCGGCCCCACCATGCTGATGTCCTCCGCAGCGGTGCGAGACAAATCGATCACCCGACCTTCAATAAAAGGACCGCGATCATTGATTCGCACTACGGTGGACTCGCTGTTGTCCAGGTTCACGACCCGCACCCAGGTCTCAAAGGGCAACGTTTTGTGAGCTGCCGTCATGGCGTACATGTCGTAAGTCTCGCCGTTGGCCGTGGTTCGACCATGGAATCCAGGTCCGTACCAGGACGCAATTCCTGCTTCATAAGAGCCCCCCGATGGGATGCTCGAGGCAGTGACGGGCACAGGGGAAGGGGTCCGTCGGCCACAGGCCGGCAAGACCAGGACCAGGAGCAAGATGCTCAACCCCCGCCGCCACATGCCTGAACCCGCCCTCCGCGGGATCAGAACAACGGCGTAACACATAGGGGTACAAAGATGGCAAAAGGGTTCGAAAGTCGCATGTGACCAGAGCCACATGCTTCCAACCCCCCCGGAAAGCTCAGGGTGGAAGTCCCACGGACTGCTGGATCATTTCGGCTTCATTTCGGCTCGGACAGGCCCGAAATCGGCAGCCGGTTGGGTCCTTCCCTGGCTACTGCGCGTAGGGTGTATAGGACCGGGCCGCTCTCTCGGCGTCTTCCTCGCTGAGTTCATGCTTTGCATCCAGGAATTCGCGAAGGCCTGCCGCCCACTCATCGAAGGCTTCCCGGGCCGCTTCAAACCGCTTCATCCGGGAGAAATGCGTCGCCCCGATTTGTGCCGCTTCACCCACGTGCGCCTTGTCGAGCGCCGCCGCGATCACTTCACCTGAGACCGAATCCACCAGCTCGAACTCGACGATCACGTCGGTGACATTGACAGCTCGCGTCAGGGCTGCCGCCTCTTCCGCAAGTTCGCCGTCCGCGACATCTCCCACGTCGACACCAACCAGGGCGGATCGCAGTCTGAGCACCAGAGGACCAGGGTCCTCAACGATCGAGAAAGCGTCCCAAACCGCGCTCTTGATGGCATACTGGAAGTATTCCACCGCTGCAGTGGCTCCGTCGTCCGGCAGCTCCGACGGGTCCACATCGCTGGCCAGGTACACTTCCACGGGATCGACGATGATGGCCAGGTACCTGTGGAGATCCTTCAGTTCCTCCGGATTGACGTAAGACAGAACCTCACCTTCCACGTCAGGGTCGGGTGTCAGCTTCGAATAATCGCTCAAGAAGCCGGCATTCTCGCTACCTGCGGGCAATCTCTTGACCGTTACCCCGGCGGAAGCCGGCTCTGCAGGGGATTCTGAAGGCGCGCAGCCGGCTCCAAACATGAGGAACAGGATGGCTACTGCACACCAGCAGATTGCTTTCACAGAATTCAACATTTCTTCCTCCTTGCCGTTTTTCAGTTCCGTGCCTCAGTCCGTCTGCTTTTTCTTCTTTTCCGGCTTCACAACGCGCAAACGATTAAAAACATGGAAGGCTCCAGGTACCGAGCGGCATTGGATGTTGGCCAGATCCGAGTCCGCCTGGGAGGCCACCGTACCCAGCAGAATGATTCTCCCGTTCTTGACGATGATCTTGATGTCCGATCCGTTGCCCCAGAAGTACCTGGCAAGAACACGCTGCAGTCTCGACCGGGCTCCCGCGCGGATATCCATGTCAAAGCTGCCCATGGGCAGCACCTGGATGTTGTTCGTGATCCTCCCGACCCCTTCAACTTTCTTGACCAGTCGGTAGGCAGTGTCCCGATTCGTGATCCGAACTGTCCAACCGGTCAAAATGACATGGTCGCCCGCCATCACAAACGAAATGAAGTCGAATTCGGAGATGTACGGCATCATGGCCAGCGAGCGCCGGATCTTCTCATACACCGGGTCCCCGCTGGATCGGTAGTTGCGTACGTCCATGAGCTCGGCATTGATCTCACTCTCCGGGATCTCGGAGCGGCCCACCACCTCGGCCGACATGACCTTAATCTTGGCGTTTTTCTCTTTGACTTTGCCGCTCACGGCGGTGAACTCACCGACCAGCTTCCTCACCATTTTCTGGTTCTGGACTTCGAAAACCGAGTTGTCAGAGACCCTCACGATGGCCGGCCGGTCTCCGTTCGAATGAGTATCCTTGCTGCACTCGATGCGCTTGTCCGTGATCGGTCCAAGCATGAGGTGGGCGCAGATTTCCGAGTCCACATAGGCGTGGAAGGAGGATTCTACGGCTTTCTCAGACAAACCCGATCCATTTGCGAGCAGCAGAACGACGATCGCCAACATCGCTTTTCTCATAGCTAAACTCCTTGTCCAGATTCCTGCTTGTTCCTGTTGAGTCAACCAGGCCTCGTCTAGTGAGTAGTCCACAGGGAAGATGGGTTGTGCCGGGACTTGATTCGCACCCGGCTGCTGAACAGGATAACCAATTTCATGACGGTGAGACAACACGTTTCATGGTGTTAAGGGTCCATGGTGTACTACAGTTGATTTGGATGACTTCCGGGAATCCCCAATTGATGGCCAACCAAGCTCCGATCTACAGGGGAAGAATCACTTTCACAGTGATGACTCTGGTGATTCTTCTGTCCGGGTGCTCGCAGCAGCGCCGTGGTGATCACCAGCCTGCGCCACACGCCAGCCCCACGGCGCACTGGGACTATGGAAATACCAACGGTCCGGTCCATTGGGGCGAGTTGAATCCGGACTTTTCCCTCTGTAGCAAAGGGCTGGAGCAGTCTCCTGTGAACCTGAGTGGAGCCCCGGCCGCGGAGCACCCCGAGTTCAGCATTGACTACCTTCCCGACACTTTGAAGATCATCCGCCACGAGCACGTCGTCGACATCATCGACAACGGTCATACCATCCAGGTCAACTATGACGAGGGCAGTACCATCACCGCCGGCGATACGGTCTACGACCTG
>CBDCBX010000010.1:0-104925 GCA_965214465.1 Acidobacteriota bacterium
ACAGCACTGGTCTTCCCTGTTCCACGAACTGGTTTTCCCTGTTCCCCCCAGAAAATTCCCTGTTCGACCAAACAAATTCCCTGTTCCGTGGCGTAGGGAATTCGAAACTGAAACCCCATGATATCAGTGGGTTAGGAGGCTTCGATCCCGCCTATTCGAGGCCGAATCTAAGAAATTCCCTGTATTTTCCCTGTAAAACAGGGAAATCGGGTCAGAGACGGGTTCGCTCCAGACTGCCTCCACCGCCACCCACTTATCTCGTTGATATTACTGCGTTATTCTCAATTCTCTAACCAGATTTGTCTTTAATTTTCAGTCGTTTACGGGCACTTTGGCAATGGACCTCCATTGAAAGAGACGCGTCGTTGCGGTGTGGCGCGCCGTTTCTGCGCCATCGTCTCTCAAGCCCTTTCAGTGGTCCGTCTTTTCGACGTCCAAAACGGTTGACGCAGCTCTCTACGACCTGCATCCAGCGACAGAACCGGCCGGCTTGGGATGGACCGGAGGTCAAGCGTGCTTGAACCCAAGCCGCTTTCGCTGGGCTTCCCACCTGAACGGCAGGCGGGTGTTCTTCATGAGCGTGTTCGCGGTCAGCCCAGGCGGTTGCCGACCGTCGATGATGGCGGTGACGATGTCCGGGGCAAGGTAGGCAAGCCGCACCGGGTGGCATAGGAAGGTGAGACGCCTTCGGCCTCGGCGATTCTCTTCAGGGGGAGATCAGGGTTTCGCTCCAGCCGGTCCCGGATGGCGAAGGCGCGCAGCAGCAGCCGGATCAGGCCCGGGGCGCACTTGGCATTGTTGCGGGCGCCGGGGACGACTAGACCCGTAAGGAGTCCCCCCGGCTCTGCCGGGGAGGCAGCCAGAGTTTGACAGTTCCGGGAATAGGTGAAAAAACTCCCTTCCGTGAGCCGAGCAAAGCATCACGAAAAGGAGTTTTATGAGTAACTATAAGAGCTTACAGCATACGAAATGGGAGTGTAAGTACCATGTGGTGTTCATCCCGAAGTACCGCAAAAAGTTGATTTACGGGGAGTTGCGCAGACATCTCGGTCAGGTGCTGCGACGGTTGTCTGGGCAGAAGGAAAGCTTGATTGAGGAGGGCCACCTGCTGCCGGATCACGTGCACGTGATGATCTCGATTCCACCAAAGTTCTCTGTGGCGCAGGTGATCGGGTACATCAAAGGGAAAAGCGCTATCCACATTGCCCGGAACTTTTCAGAGAGTCGGCGAAACTTTGTTGGACAGCACTTCTGGGCACGCGGATACTTCGTATCGACCGTGGGCCGAGATGAGAGAGTGATCCGTGAGTATATTCGGCGGCAAGAAGCAGAAGATCGTCGCCAGGATCAGCTCAGGCTCCTGTAGTCAGGCCACCTTTAGGTGGCACAAGTGGCCGCGGTAGCGGCAACGTCAAGTCCGCTTTGAGCGGCTCACAAGATTAAAGCCCCCGGCTTTGCCGGGGGATACTTACTTTCATGCCCGTGCCAGCGCGCTTCAGGGCGATTGGAATATCCAGGATGATCGGATGTTTGGCTGGCTGAGCGTCCTGCCTCGATCTTTTTATTGAGACGACGTCCGGTCCTGCCAGGAGGGTGGCTAGGGCCCGCTCGCCGTCGATCTCGATCACGATGCGGGCGGACTCGACGATCACCCGCCGGAGAAGCGCATTGAGATAGGCCTTGGCCTGGTGCGGTTTCAGCTCAGGCCACCGGTCCGCGAGCGATTGCGCCTGGGTGATCAAGCTGGCATGAGCCGATGCCTCTTGAGGGTCTCCATCGATGACAGCGCTGATCGCGGCCGCATCAGCGAGCCAGTCCCTGAGACGGACAGTAACGAGGCCTTCGAGATCCGCCGCCGGGAGGCGCCACCTCTTGCGGCCGGCTCGCTTGCCCTCGAGGATGAGATGGCGGGAGACGTAGTAGCGATAGCGCCGTCCCTTCTTGACGGCATGGCTGGGTGAGAGGCCCTCGCCCTGCTCGTCAACGACAAGCCCCGTCAGCAGGCTCGGTTGCCGGGTCCCTTCTCGGCGCTCGCCGTTCGTGTTGGCGGCCAGGGTGGCTTGAACCTCATCCCACAGCGCTTCATCGACAATGGCCTCATGCTGGCCGGGATAGGCCTGGTCCTTGTGCACCATCTCGCCCCGGTAGAGGCGATTGTGGAGCAGGTGATACAACGCCCCGCGGTTGATGGGTTTGCCGCCGACAATACTGCCGTCGCGCCTCACTCGCCGCTTGCTGGTGACGCCTTCGGCGGCGAGCCGGTCGCGCAGTTCACGCACGGATTCGATTTCCCGGTACTGGCGGAAGATAGACCGGACCGTTTCGGCCTCGGCCTTGTTGACGATGAGCTTTTTGTCCTTCACATCGTAGCCCAAGGGCGGGTTGCCGCCCATCCACATCCCTTTCTTCTTCGAGGCGGCGATCTTGTCGCGGATGCGTTCGCCCGTGACCTCGCGCTCGAACTGGGCGAAGGAGAGCAGGACGTTCAAGGTCAGACGCCCCATCGAGGTGGTGGTGTTGAACTGCTGGGTGACGGAGACGAAGGAGACCGCTTTTCGATCAAAAATCTCCACAAGCCGGGCAAAATCCGACAGCGTCCGGGTCAGCCGGTCGACCTTGTAGACGATGATCGTGTCGATCCGCCCGACCTCGACATCGCCGAGCAGGCGTTGCAACGCCGGCCGCTGCAGGGTGGCGCCGGAGACGCCTCCATCGTCGTAACAGGTGGGCAGCACGATCCAGCCCTCGTGCTTCTGGCTCGCGATATAGGCCTCGCAGGCCTCCCGTTGCGCCTGCAGCGAGTTGAAGTCCTGTTCAAGGCCTTCTTCGGAGGATTTGCGGGTGTAGATGGCGCAGCGCACCGTGGCCAGACTCCTCGCCCGTGGTGATTTCCGATGCTCAGCCATGCTCCGCCGCCGATGCGCTCTCGCCTGAAGGCCGCAGGCCGAAGAAGCGAGGACCGGACCAGTGCGCGCCCGTGATGCGTTGGGCGATAGCGGTCAAGGAACCATAGGCCTCCCCGTCGTAATCGAAGCCGCTTTCCGTCGCGGTGACGACATGGGTGCGGCCTCGCCATTCGCGCACCAGCCGTGTGCCGGGGCGCACCTTGGTGCCGTTGTCGGGGGCGACCCGACCGGTCTCGGCGAAGGTCTGAGCCAGGGCCCGAAGCCGCCGCCGCGCCGCCTTGGAGAGCCCTCCATGGATCTGTTCCTGGAGTTTATAGGCGATGCCGCGCATCAGCAGGTCACGGCTGAGTCGCCGGGGCGGGGGCACCCGGTAATGGCGCCGCCATGCATCGCGCAGCGCCGGCAGGTCCATCTCCTGGATCTCGGTCATCTGGGTCTCGATCGTCGGCATCTTGTGGCCTCCTCCGGGCAGGCTCGTCATTGATGATTGCCGCCCGGGTCACCTCCATTGACGCTCCGTTGCCCGGTGGAAATCCAGTCCGAAAGTGAAGATCAATCGTGCTGGGGGAGGATGGGCGAGCAGACCAACACGTCTGAGGCGAACTCCCTCCCCCGGACCGCCGCCTCAACACGCTCATCGTCGTCAGAAACAGCGGGTTTCAGAACGTTGGAGTCAACCCTCCATGGGTACCAGGATGGGAGCCACGGTGGAGATCCGGCGGTGCCTGCGTTGCCGGCCCCGCTGCCAACCGAGAAACTGCGTGACGCTGTCGACCTGATCGTCGTGCCGGCTGTTGGGAAAGGCGAGCAGCTCATTGAGAAACTCGCCCAGCCAGGGCGCGTGCCTGGGAAGGATGACTCGTCCCGACTCGAAATCCGTCAATTGAGCCTCGGTGCGCGACAGCTTGTCGCCCTCCGGCTGAATGCCGATGGGAGCCGGCACACGCGCGTCGCCGTTGTGGCGCAGCTCCTGAACCAGGTGCAGCCCCGGCCCCGCCTTTTCGATCAGGATCGTGTTTACGCCTTGAGCCAGGGCCCGCTGGACGATGGCGCGCTTGACGCCCGGGTAATCCAGCTGGCCGCGCCACACCTCGACCAGGTAGCAGGTTTGCCGGTGCACCGCCCAGGTCGTGCACACAGAGTAATCGCTGCTCTTGTTGACCGTCGTGGCCACGTCCCAGCTTTGCACGATCTGCCAGCCGGGGTCCCGCTCCGGTAGCTGGTCGTAGTACTTCAGCCATTCTCTTTTGATCAGATTGCCCTCATGGGGCACGGGTCTTTGCTGGTATTGCGCGGAAAAGGTGAGACTACCGACTTCCTCCTTGATGCGCATCAGCGTCTGAAGCGATTCCCGCCCGGGATGGAGCACATCGCCGCGCTTGCGATCGTGGGTATGTTCCGGCCCCAGGGCGATCGATTGGTCCTCCTCGGCGATGGCCGGAAGGTTCAAATGGTGCCACGTGCCGCTTTGAAGCAAATGGCCGGCGAGATCGTCCTCGTGCAGCCGCTGCATGAGGACGATCATCACATCGCGCTCCTTGTCGTTGAGGCGGGAGACCAGGGCCGTCGTATACCATTCGTTGACATCGTCGCGGACGGTCTTGGAGCTGGCGTCCCCGGCCTTGAGCGGATCGTCGATAATAATCATGTCCGCGCCCCGTCCGGTCAGGGTACCGCCGATGGAGGTCGCCAGGCGGCCCCCGCCCGCGGTGGTCACGCACTCGATCCCGGTGTCTTTGCTAAGCCGCATGCCCGGAAAAAGGGCGCGGTACCAGCCGCTGTTGACGACCTGCCGGAATTGCCGGGCCAGCGCGACCGCCAGGGCGTCGGAATAGCTCACGCAGATGAAGCGCAGCTTGGGGTTGCGGCCCAAGGCCCAGGCGACGAAAGCGACGGATGCGCAGATCGATTTCAGGGAGCGGGGCGGTTGCGTGATGATCAGGCGCTGGCACTTGCGATCCAAGCAACGGCCCAATTGATAGGCGCTGGCTTCAATGTGCCAGTTGTGCTGGTATCTGTCCTCCGGCGAGACCGTCTGGAACGCTTTCTGGATGAACACCGCCAGATCCGACCGCATCGCGGCCGCCAGGACGCTCGCGTCAGGCGCCAGGACGCTCGTGTCAGGCATCGCCGGGCTCCTCCGGTTCGTTCGCTTCAGCATTTGTCCCCTGACGCAAAACCCGCTCTCGGTAGTTTTCGAGAATCTCTTGATCCGACGCGCCCAATCCGCCGCCGGCGGCCGTGGCCAGCTCTTCCGCGTTGTAGACTTGCGCGAGCTCCAGCAGGAGATCCAGCGATCGGGTATCCCCCTTGAGCGCCTTCTCACGCAAGCGCAGGAGCAACCCTTCTTGGGTCGACACGGTCTGCGGCTTGCCATCCTTGACAAGCCGAATGGGGGTCTCAAGCGTCTTTTTCACGTCGCTCTTGAAGTTGCGCGCCTTGGCGGGACGGCCCTTGGGATTGCCCGATTGGCCGGGCTTGAACCGCGTTGTCTTGGGCGGTCTGCGGTAGCCGACTTCGTACTCTCCAGCCATCGTCATGAATCCGTTGCATTTTGTCGGGAGGTGTCGGTTGACCGGCGGCTTGGCCGGATCTGGGCGAAGGTCGCCCCGCTGGCAGCGTGAACCACAGAGTGACCGGTCAGCCGCTCGTAGCGCTCGATGGCGACGTCGACGTACTTTGGGTCCAGCTCGATGCCGAACCCGCGCCGCCCGGTGCGCTCGGCCGCGATCAACGTCGAGCCCGAGCCGGCGAAGCCATCCAGTACGATTCCGCCGCATCTTGAGCAATCCCTGATCGCGTCGGCGATCATCGCCACCGGCTTGACCGTCGGATGCAGAGCGAGATCGTCCAGACGGGCCCGGCCCCCACGCATTGACGCCCGCATACTCCCAAACGTTGGTCCGGTTCCTCCCGTAGCGGCCCAGCTTGACGTTATTGATGTGGGGAGCCGCGCCATGCTTGAAAACGAAGACCAGTTCGTGCCGCGAACGGTAGAGCGAGCCCATACCGCCGTTGGTCTTGCTCCAAACGCACAGATTCTTGAGCTCCGAATAGACCGATTGGCCGGCCGCGAGCACCTCGCCGAGATGACGCCAGTCCATGCACACATAGTGGATCGAGCCATCGCGGCTATGCTCGGCAAGGTTTCGAAACGCTTTCCCCAGAAAATCCGTATAGGCCCGCTCGGACATCTCGCCCGAGGCCATGACGAACTCTCCATGGCGCGCCTGGCCTCTGCCGCAGACGTTGCCGCGGATCGGCACGTTGTAGGGCGGGTCGGTGAAAACCAGCCCGGCCTTCTCCCCGCCCAGCAGCAGCTCGAACGCAGAAGGATCCCTGGCGTCGGCGCACAGCAACCGGTGGGCCCCCAGGCGCCACAGGTCGCCGATGCGCGAAACCGGCGGCGCGTCGTCGATAGCGGGCAGCTTGTCGGCTGGATCCGTCTCTTCGCCCGACCGCGCCTCATCGAGTAGGAGATCGATCTCGGCCGTCTCAAAACCGGTGAGCGTGACGTCGAAACCCAGCGTCAGGTCCGTCAGGAACCGAAGCTCCTCGGTTAACAGCTCGCTGTCCCACCCGGCGTTCTCCGCCAGCTTGTTGTCCGCGATGACGTAAGCGCGCTTTTGCGCCTCGGTGGTGCTTCTTCAGGCAACTGTTGTTGAGGGCGGAGAACTCCCAACCAAGACTGCTTGAGATCCGGTGTATAGTTACCTCGGATAGCCTCCGTCAGGCATGTTCCGTGCTTCGCACATGTTTGACGACTCAGCAAAGTCCAGGAATCCAGGTAAGATCGTGCTTTCCGAGGCTGCTGGAGACGATTAACAACACTTCCCTGAAGAAGCACCTGCCTTCTCCACAGAAAGAATTGTCGGCGGATGGGTTTCTGCGTTTTGCTTTTTCCAACATGGCGGTAAACCTCCACCTTGACGAATTTGAGATTGCCACGGCTTTAAGGCAGGCAGGGGGTGTCAAGCGTAAAGTCATCTCTTTGAGTTCCTGAAGACTGATTGAGAGAGAGGACGTAGTGAGGACGAGCCCGAACGGAGTTCCCTCTCGGCGGCACGTACCGTTGACTTCTGGCCGCGAAAGCGATTTCATAGCAGGCAGCACTTGGAGCTGTCCCTGTGAGGGTGTAATCGTGGCCCGGCTTTTTCGCCGGGTGATTGTATTCGCCCAATTCATGGACACTAAATTAACCTGGAGGTCCCCATGAATGAAGTGATCGACCGTGATCATCCACGAGATCCCAAACCCCCTTTGACGCTGGCGGAATACCTGCAGGAGTTGGACGTTACCGGTTGGCCCCGTCACCTCAAGCTGATCTTGCTGGCGTTGGCGGTCCTACTGCTCCTGATGGGTCTGAACTGGGCTCGTACTTTCTACACGGATTGGCTTTGGTTCAGTAATCTGGGCTACCAGCAGGTCCTTCTGAAAATCGTAACTACCAAAGTCTGGCTTTTTTTGACGGGCGGACTCGTGTTTGCAGCCATTGCCGGGACCAACCTTCACTTCGTGTTCCGTTCCACTCGGGGACAGGCTCTGCTGGCGCAAAGCACGATCAGCCCTCACCTCTATGGAACAGTGAGACAACTCCTGACATGGCTCTCTGTAGGGGGTGTGGCGCTGATTAGCTTCTTCGTTGCGGCCACTGCGGCTCGGCAGTGGGACAGCATGTTGCGTTTTCTCTCGGCAGTACCTTTTGGCCAGGCGGATCCCATCTTCCAAAAGGATCTGGGTTTTTTCGTCTTCACACTTCCAGTTCTTCACTTCATCCAACAGTGGTTGCTGGTCGCCTTGATGCTGGGAACTCTGATGGTGGCGGCCCTCTATTACCTGCTTTCCCGATCGCGAGGGGAAGTCCCGATGTTTTCGAGTCGGGCCCTGACCCACCTGGCCGGCCTGGGAACCACCATGTTTCTTGTGGTGGCGGTCGGACACTGGCTGGCGCGTTACGATCTCCTGTATTCCACTTCGGGAGCTGTCACAGGTGTCGGCTATACGGAGGCCCACGCGGGACTGCCGCTCCATGCTCTGATGGCCATAGTGGCGATTCTAAGTGCCATCCTCCTGAGCGCCGGGAGTTTTGCCTCCAGCCGCAGTCTGGTTTACTGGGCGATCGGTCTGTGGTTTGGGCTGAACATCCTGGTTGGATCCGTCGTGCCGTTCTTGGTCCAACGGTTGTATGTGGAGCCAAGTGAGCTTGCGAGGGAGAAACCCTACCTGGAAAACCATATCCAGTTAACCCGCCAGGCTTACGGCTTGGACCGCCTGGAGTCGCGAAGCCACCCGGCCGGCCGAGTTGTCCGAGCCGAGGGCTGTTGCCCAGAATCAAGGCACCGTTCAGAATGTGCGATTGTGGGACGAGGGCCCTCTTCTTCAGAGTTACAACCAGATCCAGTTCTTCCGTCTTTACTACGACTTTCTGTCGGTTACGACTGACCGCTATATGATCGATGGGCAGTTGCGACAGGTCATGCTTTCCACTCGGGAGATCTCCGCTGAGAAGCTCCCCCAGGAGGCTCAACGGTGGGTGAACCGCCACCTGCAGTTTACCCACGGCTATGGAATTGCGATGAGTCCCGTCACCGAGGTCGACTCGGGAGGCCGCCCCGCTTTCTTTGTGAAGGATGTCCCGCCCCAGGGCGAGATTCCGCTCGAGCGCCCCGAGATCTACTACGGTCTGAAGAGCCTGGATTCCATGATTGTCAATACCAGGATGCAGGAGTTCAACTATCCGGGGAGGGATGGTCCCGTCTACACCAGCTACGAGGGAGAAGGAGGAGTCACTCTCAGCTCTCTGTTTCGGCGGTTGCTTTATGCCTGGCAGTTCCGGGATCTCAACATTTTGATTTCCGGGGAAATCGCGCCGGAGAGCCGGATCCAATATCGACGAACCGTTGCTGAGCGCTTCAACGTGCTCGCCCCCTTTCTTCTGCGCGACGAGGACCCCTACGTTGTGGTTGCCGACGGGCGTTTGTCCTGGATTCAAGACGCCTATACGGTGTCCAACCGGTATCCGTATTCCAGGGAGTGGCAGGGTCAGTTCAATTACATCCGCAATAGTGTCAAAGTGGTTGTCGACGCCTATGAAGGCAGCGTGGACTTCTACGTTGCCGATACGTCTGATCCTCTGATCCAGACCTACCAGCGCATCTTTCCCGAGCTCTTCAAGCCCCTGGAAGAGATGCCTGATCATCTGAAGCCCCACCTCCGCTATCCCCTGGGCCTTTTTACGATCCAGGTCCAAATGCTGCTTCAATATCACATGCAGGATGCCGGTGTGTTCTATAACAGAGAGGATCAGTGGTCCCTCCCACTGCAGACTTCGTTCGGCCGAACGTCCACCTTGGTACCCTACTACATCGTGGCTCGCCTTCCGGGTGAAGATCGCGAAGAGTTTCTACTGATTCAGCCGTTTACTCCGGTCGATCGCCACAACCTGGTTGCCTGGATTGCCGCGCGCAGCGATGGTTCCCACTATGGAGAGCTCGTGCTCTTCCGCTTTCCCCCGGGGCGACATGTGGATGGTCCCAACCAGGTCGAGGCGCGAATTGACAATGACGCCATTATTTCCGAGCAGTTCACATTGTGGGGACAGGTGGGATCAGAGGTATCGCGAGGAATCTTACTCGTCATTCCGCTGGAGGATTCCATACTGTATGCCGAGCCTGTCTTTCTGAAACCGGAGGCACTGGAGTTCCCCGAGCTGCGCAGGATCATTCTCGCCGATGCCACCAAGGTGGTCATGCACCCTACCCTCGACGGCAGTATTCAAGCTCTTGCAGGAGCCCTGCCAACGGTTGTTCCTCCCGGGACAGAAGTGGAAGAGCAGCTTGCTTCAGAAGTGGAAGAGCGGGAGGCACTGTCGCTCGGATCGCAGAAGTTGGAGGCGGTCAAAGCCGGGCTGGAGGAGGCCCTTGAAAAGCTCCGCGAAGTGCTCGATCGGCTCCAGCAACAGTAATCACCCCTCTTGATCGGGGTTCAAATCTCAGGTTAAGCGGCATGCAGGGAACGACAGGGTTGTTGTGAACCTGAGACATGGGATCTTTGGCGATGAATCGAAGCGCATCCCAAGATGAGCTGCACAGAAAAATCAGCAAAGGGGATCAGGGTGAAGAGCGTGTCCTTTCGCGCCTTTTCTGGCCACGAGAAGGATATTTTGGTCGGACCATCGAATGTTTTTGAGATCTGAAGAGCAGCTTCGAAGATTCTTTTCGAACTCCTCACAGCAGCGCTCGAATTCGCTTCTGGAGTAAAGCGAGAATGTGGAATAGTGGTGATTCCGGGCTCGTTCGATCAGTCGGCTCAAACCAGACTCTCTTTCGTACCTAAAGTACTCCGTCTCTTCTAGCTCCACGTTCGGCACCGTTCTCAAATGGTCTTTCAACTCCTCAAATTCGTACAGGCGGGTCTCCATTTGATGGAATAAGGGGAAATGCCGACCCCAGATGCTTCGCCTGTTCTGACTTCTCAGCCGTGTGTAAATAAACAAGCGGCCTTCATCTTTGAGGACCCTCTCCGTCTCCTTCAAGAATCTTGGCAGGGTGAAATGGTGAACTGCATTAAAGGTAAATAGACAGTCCAGTGAGGCATCTCCAAAGGGGAGCTGTCGGTCCAGAGATTGTCTGATCTTGAAGTTGTTCGGCGTCAAGCACTTTTTCCGGTGGGCGACAATTAAAATGCCCGTTGGATTGTTCGTTGTTTGACTGAGGTTCTCCTTGTCCGTGCGTTCTTTTTCTTGAGGCGGTGAAGTTGAGGGCGGATCCCGAACGGAGGTGCCTCCAGAAAAATGTCGGCCTGGCCCCCTCTACCGTTTCCCCTTCGCTTTCTGGGCGCTCTCCACCCGGTAGCTGGGAACATTGAGCTCCAGGATGACGCTGTGGTGGACGAGACGATCGATCGCTGCCGCTGTGGTCATAGGATCCTTGAAGATGCGTTCCCAGTCCGAGAACACGAGGTTGCTCGTCAACAGGATGCTGCGATGCTCGTAGCGGTGGGCCAGGAGTGTAAAGAGCACCTCCATCTCCTGGCGACTCTGCTGTACATAGCCGATATCGTCCACTATCAAGGCTTCGAAGCGGTCCAGTCTTTTGAGTTCCTTCTCCAGAAACAGCTCCGCCTTGGCCCTGAGCAAGCGTTGCACCAGCAGAGAGCAGGTGGCAAAGAGAACTCGTCGGCCTTGCAGGATCAGCTCATGCCCCAGGGCACACAGTAAATGTGTCTTGCCGCTCCCCGGGTTTCCAAAGGCCAGAACGTTTTCATTCCGGTCCAGAAACGAGCCCTCCAGCAGGGCCGCCAGCTGGCGGTCCACACTCTGAGGTAACCGGGATCGATCGAAACTCGTGAGTGTTTTCTCCCGAGGCAATTTGGAAGCCCGCAGCAGTCGCTGCTGACGACGCTCATTTCGATCCGCCACCTCAATCTCGCACAAACCCAGTAAGTACTGGGGGTAGGAGAGACTGTCCTGAGTCGCCAAGGCTGCATGCGAGGAATAGTTTTCTCGGAAGCCGGGAAGATGCAGCTGCACCAGGCACTCATGCAATCGAGATTGTGCCGCCTGGCTCATGAGCAAGCCCCGCTGTTTCTCTCCAGCAGCGAGTCGTATTGACTGATGTTACTAGGGCCGGACCTGGCGCCGCCAACGCGAGCAGGGAACGTCTGGATCGGTCAACTGAGGCAAGTGGAGGCTGAGAATCGGAAGCTGAAACGCAACTTGAACCTGCCAAGGTTGCAGCTGATCCTCCTCAACTCCCTGCCGGACGCTATCGGCCCGGATATCCTCGGCCTCGGGCCGTTTCTCTCCAGCAGCGAGTCGTATTGACTGATGTTTACCGGGTCAACTTGAACCTGCCAAGGTTGCAGCTGATCCTCCTCAACTCCCTGCCGGACGCTATCGGCCCGGATACTGCAGCCCTTCTCAACCAGAGCTTTTAGAACCCCCACAACTCGTTGTTCTCCCCGATCAGCCGCCGTCTTGAGAATCACCAGGTACTGTCGATCAGCGGTAGCCGGGCATTCCCTTCTCAGCTCATCGTAAGCGACTCGAAACAACACTCCCGGAAACAAGTCCTCTCGATAGCGGTAGCGGGCAAAGGCTCCCGGTTTCCTCACCAGCGAGTAGATCACGTGACGGTAGTGGATTCGATGCTTGCCTCGTCCGCGCAAGCGTGGAATCGACTCCATCTTCTGTCCACCGTAGAACACCTCAAGATGCTCTCCATAGATCCGAACATCCACCTGCTCTGCAATCAGACGGCTGTTGACCGAATAGGTGTTCTTGCGCACCCGGATGGTCGAGTTGGAGGAGACTCTCACCCGCTCTCTCGTATAGTCCTCCAGACGGCGCAGAGGTAGTCGGCGCATCCGGGGCAACTCCTCCCCCAGCCGGCGAACCCGCCCTGCATTGCGACGCCGAAGAATCTGCTGCAGAAAGGCCGCGTACTCCTCCAGACAGCCAAAGTCTCGGCTCGAGCGCAGCAGCAGTTCCTGCTCGATGGCTCGTTTGAAGCGATGATGGGACTGCTCAATGTCGCCGTTCTCGTGTGCTTTCCCGGCCTGCGTGTGCGATGCACGTAGTCCGTAATGCCTGAGTAGCGCCTCATAGCGATCCGTGAACTCTTCTTTGCAGCTCAGATTGTTGACGGCCGCAGACAGCGAGTCGGTGCGGTGCTCGTGAGGCACTGCCCCAAGCTCCCACACTGCGTTCTGGAGCCCACTCAGAAGACTCTCTGAACCGCCCCGGGATTTCCGGAGACTCCATTTCTTGAGAGGATGGGGTCATGGGAAGACGAAGCAGATACTCACCAGAGGTCAGAGAACGAGCAGTACGGATGGTGTTCGAGCATGAACGGGAGTACAGCTCTCAATGGGGTGCGATGACATCGATAGCAGCCAAGATCGGCTGCACAGCGGAGACGCTGCGCAAGTGGGTCCGACAGGCGGAAAGGGATCAGGGGCGTCGAGCCGGGCTGACAACGGACGAGAGGCAGCGTCTGAAGGAACTGGAGCGGGAGAATCGGGAGCTGAAGCAGACTAACGAGATCTTAAGGAAGGCTTCGGCTTTTTTCGCACAGGCGGAGCTCGGCCGCCGACGGAAATGATGGTGGATTTCATGCGAAAGAATCGGATCTGCTATGGGGTCGAGTCGATCTGCGAGGTGCTGCCGATCGCCCCTTCGACGTTCTACCAGTGGGAAACCAGGCACAAGGATCCTGCGTTACTGCCGGCCAGGGCGAAACGCGATGCCAGGCTCCGGGTTGAAATCGATCGGGTGTGGCATGCCAACCGCCAGGTCTACGGAGTTCGCAAAGTCTGGAAGCAGCTGAATCGTGAGGGCTTCAAGGTGGCTCGCTGCACGGTCGCGCGTTTAATGCGCGAGAAGGGACTGCAGGGCGTGGTTCGGGGTCGCCGGTTTAAGACGACGCAGCCGGATGAAGCAGCCGCAAGGCCGGCTGATCTGGTAGACCGAAACTTTACTGCAACCCGTCCGAATCAGCTGTGGGTAGCCGATCTGACCTACGTGGCCACCTGGAGAGGGCGGGTCTACGTGGCATTCGTCATCGATGCCTTCTCGAGAAGTATTGTCGGGTGGAGGGCATCGGCTTCCCTGAAGACCGACATTGCCCTGGACGCACTGGAGCAGGCCCTGTGGTCACGTTCAGACACGGAAGGCCTGATTCATCACAGCGACCGGGGAGTGCAGTACCTGTCGATTCGCTATACGGAGCGGTTGGCAGAGGCCGGCATCGAGCCTTCGGTTGGAAGCAAAGGAGACTCTTACGACAACGCGCTGGCGGAATCGGTCATCGGGCTGTTTAAGACGGAAGTCATTCGTCAGAAAGGCCCCTGGCGGGGACTGGAAGAGGTGGAATTCGCGACGCTGGATTGGGTCTGTTGGTATAACAAGCAGAGATTGCTGGAGCCAATCGGCTACATTCCACCCGTTGAACTCGAGCAGATGTATTATCTGAATCAACCGACTACAGCCGTGGTGGCTGGAGTCAACTAAAACTGTCTCCGGGAAACCCGGGGCGGTTCAAGTCGTTGAAGAGTAAAGAGTCGGGGCATGGCGCAGTCTGGTAGCGCGCCTGCTTTGGGAGCAAAAGAAAGAGGCTCTCCTAACCCCTTGAAAAAAAAGCAAACTCCTTAGAAGGTAGCGGTTTACCGACTTCCCGGCTTTCCCCTTGATTCCCCAGGATTACCCTGGAAGCCCCGCTGTTTTGGACACAGTTTTCCCCACCTTGTCGTGTTTCGTCCCGTTTTCTGTCAGTGCTTAATTGTTAACAAAGTGCGCGGGAGTGATGTGGGTCTTCATCCGACAAAGATTGCGATTGTGTGTTCTAGTCTGAACTATTTCGTCTTGCTCCGACAGGTCAAGATCAACTTGTTCCAAGAACACGAACAATTTGAGACCCTATCACTTGCTGATCTGATTGCAGTGCCTGCCATGGAACATAGACCTTGACCGAGAGTCCGCCCAGGATCGAAGATGTAGTCAACTGTCACAGGAGAACAAGGAATGGATTTCACGGCATGGTGGCGAGTCCTTGCATCCTTTGGTGTAGTCCGACATTCCCCATATCAACTTCGGATCCGTGTTCCTCCGACCTCCCTGTCACGAATAATCAAAACCTATCAGCCCTCCAACCAAGGAACAAGTGTTTTTCCTCATATTCCGGCTGAAAAGACCTTCTGACCCCTGGGGTATCCAGGCGTCTTTGCCGAAATCTGACAAGCAGAGACACCTCTGTTAACGATCACCAGGATGTGCGTGTTTTTGGACACTCGCCGTTAGAACAGGTTTTCAACATCATCCGCACCGCAGGTGCGTCCGAGCCTTCATCTCACGATTTCTGACGAGGTGGATTTTTCCCTTCGAGAGTGTATTGTTTGCAGTTCAGGAAAGAGGGAGGACCTCGACCTGTAACCGGTCGAGGTCCGGTTGTGGCAGCTCTGTACAAAACCGAGACCCACCACGAACAGATTGCAACCTGCCACGATCCTGGGCTGTTGTCCAGTCCCCGCCGGGACTGGATACATGGCCGATTCGATCGTCGTTCTCCGACAACGTGCTTGCCGGGCCGAAGGCTGCGGCGCGCTGTTTTTCATCTGCCGCTCCTGTGACCGGGGTCAGAGCTACTGCAGCCAGCCCTGCCGTCGTCTGCAGCGCCGCCAGCAATGCCGTGCGGCCAACCGCCGACACCAGCTATCTCCCGAGGGCCGAGCTGATCATTGCGACCGCCAAAGAGCCTACCGTCAGCGGCAGCAGCACCTGGCCGCCATCCGGATGCTGTTTGACTGGCTGGTAATCGGTCAGGTCGTGCCCATCAACCCAGCAGCGGTTGTGCGCGGGCCCCGCCACGTCGTCAAGCGTGGCAAGACCCCGGTGTTGTTGCCTGAGCAAGCGAGGCACCTGCTCGACTCTATCCCCCTTGAGAATATCGTCGGCTTTCGAGATCGAGCCATCATCGGTGTCATGTGCTACACCTTTGGGCGCGTCCAAGCCATCGCTGACATGGTTGTACCCGACTACTACCTGAGTGGCGCACGCAGGTGGTTTCGGCTCCACGAGAAAGGTGGCCGGCTCCACCTCGTGCCCGCTCACCACAATGCCCAAGATTACGTGGATGCTTTCCTGGCTGAGTCCGGGCTGCTCCACTTGCCGGCCCGGAAGCTCAAAACCACTCCCCTATTTCCGGCTGTCGATCGCCGCCGGCAGCTCACCGATCGGCCGCTAACCCGCAGGGACGTGTTGCGAATGATTAAACGGCGAGCCCGCCCGGCCGGCCTCCCCTCCTCCACCTCGTGCCACACCATGCGGTCCACAGGCATCACCGCCTATCTGAGCAATGGCGGGACACTCGAGAAAGCCCAGGAGATCGCTGGCCACGCCACCCCGAAAACCACCAAGATCTACGATCACAGTGGCGACGAGATCACGCTCGATGAAGTCGAGCGGATCGGGATTTAATAAGCTGTTGCTTCCTCCTGTTCTTTTAGAGGACAGGCCCCTGCTGACCGAGTACCGGACAAGGTCAGCAGGGGCCTGTCGCTATAGACCCGCGAAATTGCGGCCTGAACCCGTCTCTGGTTGCGATAAAGCACCCCGCCCCTGACCACCCACCCGGTTATCGCAACCAGCAGCGAGCGGTTAGCCCAGTCCTGCGGTCCCGACTAGAGGACTCAAAACACAAAACTGAGTTCTGCGACGAGGCCGTTGTTGTTTTCCTGAAGGAAGGGCTCGATCACCAGCAATACTGTAAACCGCTCCCCGGGGAAGTGGATATTCACATGGGGGACAAAAGCAGGGCCTAGGCCATCTGTCGAACGGTGATCAATTCTTGATCCTAGGGTCAGCCAGTGCCGGGGAATCCAGTAGTGCCCGAAGCTTAATCGAAAATCCTGCAAATCGTTTCGAAAACGAGCAGTTCCTATGGAGCCGTAAAGGTGGTTGTAGCCGACCTGTTTTTCGCCCACCAGATTCGCCATCCATCGGTCCTCTCCTACGAAGACACTACCGCCCCAGCTATCAAGTCCATTTCGAAGGTAGGTTGAATAGAAAACCCCCTTTGGCCGTGCCTCCAGTTGGAAGCTCGCGTTCTCTCTCGCTTCATCGGTGAGCGGAATCGAAATCTCACCCGCAAAAGGTATCGTGAATTCATGGTACCAGCCATCGGCGCGATTGCCGCTCGAAGGGCTGACAGCAGTCAGGCGCAGAGCTGGAGCCCGCCCCTGCAAAGAAAAAGATCGAAGCGATCCAATACGGGAACTCGGTGACGGTTCCCCGCCAACTGAGGCCGAAAAGGCGACTGGAGTGGAAAGACTCAGCTTTCTGGAAGCATCCCATTGGCTCAGCATACGGAATTGGCCGGCCGTGACTGAAAATCGCTTGTTCAATTGAAAGATCAGAAACAGATCCTCAAAGCGACCACTGCGATCTTTCAATTGACCATCAGAGCCCGTTTGAAGACTCAGCGCCCTCCACTCAACAAAGTAGGAAATGTCATCAGTGATGTCCCCACCTGAGATCACTTCAATACGATTGGGAAAGGATTTGGTGAACTCCTCTTTGTGTTCCAACCTCTGGGTTGCCCAAACCGAAAACGGCACCGTCTTGTGCGACGGGGCCAACTCCATCTTGTAACCTTGAGCGACGAAGTTCAGACCAAACTGGTTCAACTTGGGAGGAAAAGTGTGACAGGTTCGACAGGGAGTTTTGAACTTCCGTGCAAAATGGGGCACCGCCAAGGCTGAACTGGTGGACAGGCCCAAAAGCACCATCAGGAAAAACCATTTCCGCATCTTTCGTTACCGCCCTGTCACAACATCCGCCTGGTTGTTTAGGTCCAGCTAAATTATAATTTAGGCAAGACTAACATACTAACCAGGTGTACGTCGACACAGAATTGGGACAAAATGGCCCGGAGTTTAAGAGACACTCGGATTCACTTCAAGCTGGGTCTTTCTTAGTCACAATTCTGAAATCGAGACAAGGCAGACACTGGATCATCGGGGGGCATCTGAACGAAAACCTACAGTCTCGACTCCGGTGACCGCTCCAGGAGCGTAGGTTTTCGTACCGAAATAACCTAGAAAGGCTTGCCCCCAAGACTCCCCATCGGCAGACCACTGACCCCACCCCGGCGCCAGTTCAAAATCCCGCTCTTTCTCCTGATCGCTAACAACGCTTCGGGAGGACTATTTTGACCGCGAGTTGGCTCTTTGCCGACGCACCTTTTTCTGCCGTTTCAGACTCTCGGCCAGGCGGATGCTCTCCCAGTCGAACTCGTAGATGTGGCAACGATGGGTGAGCCGGTCCAGCAGGGCTGCCGTCAGGGACGCCTCGCCAAAGACCCGGGTCCATTCGGCAAAGGCCAGGTTGGAGGTCACCAACAGAGAAGCCTTCTCGTAACGATTGGAAAAGACTTGATATAGCAGCTGGGCTCCTTCTTCCGAAAACGGGATGTACCCGAGCTCATCGAGGATCAGCAGGTGAAAGCGACTGAGCTTTCGAAACACTCGCTCCAGCTGCCTTTCCTCCCGGGCCTCCACCAGCGTGTTGACCAGGCCCGAAGCACTGTAAAACCCAACCCGGTGGCCGCGCCGGCAGGCCTCTACTCCCAGCATCGTGGCCGCATGCGTTTTGCCCGTACCATGTTTGCCGATCAAAGCCACGTTCTCTCGCTCACTGATCCAAGTGCACTCAGTCAGCTCCCGTACCTCGACCCCGTCCAGTGTGGGCCACAGTGCGAGATCCGTCTTCTCCAGCGTTTTCATCACCGGAAAGCGCGCTTGCTTGAGCCGGCGCTCCAGTTCCGACAGCTCATAAGTTTCCTCCTTACGAGTAATGGTTGTCGTGGCTGGGGGAATCTGACTGATGCTAGTAGCACCTCCGGGATTAGTCAACTATCCGAGAAGGGGATGACATGCGATTCAGAAATCCGAAGATTTCCGCCAGATCCGGCTACCGCACATTCTGGCAACCATGGGTCCGACGCGTTACTGCATAGCACCCAAGCGAAAAGCGAGCTGGAACGCTCTCTAAACGATGGCCAGAGAGTTTTCCAGTCCTCTTCCCCCAGTCCACCCGATAACTCCGCAGCAGGAGAGCGTCTGAGAGTCAGACACCTTGGGATAGAATCGCGTTTAGAATCTGGGTTGGATAGCTGATCGGCGACGGTCGAGAGGCGAACGGTTGGCAAGCCTGTTCCATGCCAACCCTCCAACCCCTACCTCCAAGTTGGAACAAGCCAGAACAGGTGGCAACGTGAAAAATCAAACGCTGAAAGCCGAGGAACCCCGTAAACTCATCCCCGCTCGCGCGAAATCAGGTTATGGACCCCTCAAGAGGGGTGTGTGGCCCGTGATCAGTGACCACGTCCAAAACCTCCTTAGACCCGAGTCTTGCAGTGCGGTAGATGAATTCTTTCGGAGCAGGCTCAACGGGGCTTTGTTCAGCGATCAGATGGAGGATGCCAGGGACAACCTTCAGTTTGAAAGCCACGGATGGGAAAAACCTGACCGTATCGATCCCTACTTGTGGAACCGAGGTATACATCGGTATCTGACTGCGGTGATCGAGGCCTTCGCAGCGGCTTGGCAAGGCCCAGACAGTCAATTGCGAGATTTCTATTTTTGGATTCGAGAACAGGTCAAGGGCGCTCTCCTTCGACGCCTTGAGATAATCGTGATTCACCCAATGAGAGGAGAGTCCTCTGTAGAGTCCTTCGAGGCCGAAGCCATTCAACTCCGCAAAAGGTGTTTCCTGAAGATTGCGGCTAAGATCCGAGCCTTACCTCGGCCTGAGTCGGATCAGCCCTCCGCCAAGATTGCTGAAGCGGTAAGCACAAAGGACGAACAAGCGGTCGAAAAGCATGTCACAGTGGCCGATGCAGCCAAAATGCTTGGAGTGACTAGACGGCAGGTGCAATATTTGGCCAACAAAAAAAGGATAAGGAAGGCTATCCGCGGCAAATATGTGCTGAGGTCGATCGAAGAGTTTCTGGCCGGTAGATTGAACCAGTCTGACTAATATTCCCCCGGGCCGCTCTCCAAGAAGTCTCTGACTTGGGTCGCGCAAAACGACCATCTCCTACCTTACGGTAAGACTGCCTACCAACCAGATCCGATCGATCAGGAGGGTAAGCGGCCAAGTCCGCTTCGCTTCATTTCGTTCGAGTTCGGTTCGGTTCGGTTCGACCGACAAGTCATTAAATGTCAATACTTTAGACACCCCTACGGCCACGCTATTTGTGTAAGATCTTGACCATGCTTTGTTTCGACAGACAAGAACATGAGGGCGTAAAAGAATGATCAGCACAGCACCACTGACTCGGATGAAGAAGGCGAGGCTCGGCAAGGGTCTTACACAACAAGATCTGGGATACCTCGCGCGGGTTGGGGCACCAGACATCAGCAAAATCGAAACTTTGCGCGTTCGACCATACCGCGTACATGCGAAACGGATTGCCCGGGTCTTGGGTCTGAAGCCCAAGGAGCTGCAGGAACTGGTCAAGGAGTATACGGACTAGCGATGAGAGCTGCCCGAGATCTCCTCAATCAGGCTCGTGGACTCGTCGCCGACTTGCGGCTTCTGCTTTCCACGCTCCAGCATCAGCGTGATGGGTATGTGGATTGGAGCGGACTTGCGAGCTATACCGGAACACCAGTCCGGACGCTCCGCCGAATCATCCCCGATCATCTCAGGTTCCGTGTGACCAACAGGAAGGTGCTGTTTCGCATCACCGAGGTTAATGACTTCCTGGAGCGGTATCGGGAACCGCCAGAGCAGGACCTCCAGAAGATGGCCGAGGCGGCAGTTCAAGCCGTGTTTGAGAAATGAAACAAGTAGTACCGATAGATGCCGTGACTGACGCTTACCGCAAGGGCCTCGCCTGGCAGTATCGCCGCAACCAGCGCCTCAACGACAAGCTCGAGAAAGGGCTGGATGAACTGAATGAGGTGAAACGCGAGTTACGTCAGATCTGCAAGGTTCTGGAAGAGGGTGCCGTGTTTATTCTTAACGCCCAGTCTCATGTGCTTTTCCAGAAGGCTCTAACTGAAATGGTTGAGGAAGAGAGGGCCAAGATTGAACGCCAGAAGGAACTTCGCCCAGGTGGACTTGATGCACGAAAGGTGTTCCCAGAATGAGTACCGAAAAGCCCTCGGGCAAACTCATGAGCAACCGGTTTGTTGAGACGATTCGCCAACGGGGCCCTGAGGCAGAGCGGCGGCTGAAGGAGTTGGGACTCCTCGAACCAAAGGCTCCACCGGCCGGATCTCCCCGAGTTCGAGAGATATTCCACTTGACGGACCTGGGGAATGCGAAACGCCTTATCGCCCGCTATGGGCAAGCCCTTCGCCACGTGAAGGCTCTGGGTTGGTTGGTATGGGATGGCTGCCGATTCAAACCAGACGACACGGGTGGGGTGGAACGCCTGGCTAAGGCAACAGTCGCAGAGATGTACGAAGAGGCTTCACAAGCCCCGGATGGGCAGCGCCAGACCCTGGCAGCACATGCCATCAGATCTGAGTCTAATTCTCACATCAAGGCCATGGTTGAACTCGCCACGACCGAAGCTGACATTGTAGCCAGGCCAGAGGATTTTGATCGTGACCCGTGGCTCTTGAACTGTCCAAATGGGACGCTAAATCTTGAAACTGGGAAACTGCGCGAACATCGGAGAACGGACCTCATTACGAAGCTGACTCACGTGCATTACGATCCCGCTGCCGAAGCACCTTTGTGGGAGGGATTCCTGGAGCGAATCATGGGCCGTAACAAAGGGTTAATAGGGTTCCTACGAAGGTTCTCTGGATACTCCTCCACAGGCGACACCCGGGAACAATGCCTATCTATTTTTTACGGAACCGGCTCGAACGGGAAGACGACCTTCCTGGAGACCATAGCCGTCGTGCTGGGTGGCTACGCCAGCCACACACCGGCGTCGACTTTCTTGGCCCACCGGGGAGACCGAATTCCGAACGACATAGCCAGGTTGCAGGGGGCCCGGCTTGTGATCGCAACTGAAACAGAGCAAAGGCGGAACCTTAACGAGGCACTGATAAAACAGTTGACAGGGTCGGACGGGATTACGGCTAGGTTTCTTCACCGGGAATTCTTTGAGTTCAAGCCCCAATTCAAGGCGATTCTGGGGACCAACCACAAACCGATCATCAAAGGACAAGACCATGCGATTTGGCGGCGCATCAGATTGGTTCCCTTCGCGGTCACAATTCCGGAGGAGGAGCGGGATAGAGAACTCCCCGAGAAACTCGAAACAGAGGAGGAAGGGATCCTGGCGTGGGTCGTTCGTGGATGTCTGGAATGGCAGAAGATTGGCCTGAATGAACCTGAGGAAGTCTGGGCAGCAACCGCTGAATACAAGAATGAAAGTGACGTTCTGGCCGAGTGGATGGAGGACTGCTGCGTCGTCAGTTCATCGGCCTCGGCCTCTGTTGACGAACTTTACAGGTCATATCGCCAATGGTGCGACGACTCAGGGCAAAAACCTTTCCCAAAAACGTGGTTCGGACGCCTTCTCGGCGAGAGAGATTTTGACTCCGTAAAGCTGAGCGGAGTGAGATCTCGGCTCAGAATCGGGCTAAGAGACCCAACCAGGAGCTGAAATGCCGTCCATGCTGTCCATGCCGTCCAAAATGCTGCCCAGGGTTATTGTCCTAGTTGTCAGTAGTTTAGACACCGTCAGGACAGTAAAAGACAGCAGGCCACTGATTTCCAGGTTTTTTCCCTATATACGCTCGTGTAGAAATAACCCGAAAAAAGGTCAAATGCCGTCCATGCCGCCCAGGTTTGGGAAGCTACGAGCATCCAGGCGAAGGCAAAGAAAGGGCCGCTACACAAGAAGAGATATGGCCCCTCAGAGGCTAACCCACCCAGGAGGCCGATGATCTTGATGACAACGAAGGCAACGGCTGCCACACAGGAGGACACGAGATAGCGAGGCCAGGGCTCAGTTTTGTGGGTTTTCGATCAGCTTTCCGAACCAAAGGAACAGTAATTCACCGACCGTGATCGCGATGAGGATAGCAACTGCAAGGGCTTTCGATTTGATTCCATCAGGATCAACCGTGCCATCCGGGTCACGGAACCTTCCAATCATCCACTAGTAAGCAGCGATGCAAGAGCAATTAAGACATCTGGGGGGGAAGCATCTTGGCGGAACAGTGTCCGTACCCGGTCAGGTGTGTGTGTCTAAGGGGATGTAAGGGGTCGGAGGTGGCGAGGTACCTTTCGGGGGGTACCCCCGGGGGTGCCCCTCCAAAGAAAGGCTTTATGTCTATTTCAGTGAGTTTTGAACTGTTCCTTCCTGGCAGCGCGCTTATCGGATCCCAGCAGCTTCCGGCGAACGCTCCCGGCTTCCTTCTGGTCCGGGGTGAACCGGGCTCCCCACTCGTCGTCGTCCTCTTCTACCCCGGTGCGGTCCGGCGGCAATTCAGAGACCTTGTCCTCTGGGAGAATCGTTTGAATGTCAGCGATATTCAACTTGGGAGCGTTGTTTCTGTCAATCTGGAAAATTGGAGTGGCCGCCGTCCCTTTCAACGGCGCAGGCAGCTCGCCCGTTGCTTTGCCATGCAGCGTCAGCAATCGTCCGATCTCTCTGATCGCAGACAGAGAGAGCCGCAGGTCTCCATTGGATTCGGCCTGGCTGAGAATCGCCTTGCTCCGGCCCAGGATCTCCTCGATCTCCTCGACGAGGCTGGCTCCGCTCGTCGCTTGCCGAAGGTCGAAAGCTTGCTTGAGTGTCCGGGGAATATCGTTCTTCCCGTGGCGGTGCAAAGACGAAACAGACGGTCCGTATCTTTCCGATACTTGTCGCGATGGTTCGCCATGGAGAAGAGATCGATTGATCTGATCAAGCTCAGGATGCTGGCAGACGAGGCATTTTCTACCCATCAATACCATTCTAGCCCAGTTTCAGGAACAGAAAGTAATTTGGGGATACTCCGCCGGATCAGAGATCCGTTTCACGACGATCACAGGCTGGCGGGGGCTATTGGCAGGAAGAGGTAGATTTGGGTAAGCACGTCAAGAAGTCTGGCCCGGCCCCTTCCCCTGCTGTGCTGGATGTGGCATCCACGGCAGCCTTTCTGGGCACCACGGAGAAAGCCGTCCGGGCCCGCGTGGCGAGGCGGCTGATCCCGTTTCGGAAATGGGGCGGCCGCATTGTCTTCTTGCGCACCGAACTCGTGGAGTTCCTGGAAAACCTGCCAGGCTGTGACCTGCCCGATGCTCTCCAAAACCAAGCTATCCGAGAAGGTGATGACGGTCGGTAGATGCGGAGCAGCTACAAACCTACTTGAAAGTCAGAGCCATTGTAATTATATTGGTAAGTACGATGGTCAAACATCCGAGCGATTCTCCCAGGATTATTTCCCACCTGCCGAGGAAGGCTATTGATGAGCACTTGGTGAAGACGACGGTCAACTTTCGCCTAACCCGTGCGGAGAAAGCGGAGATTGCGAACACTGCCAAGCACCTGGGGCTCAGCGTCACTGACTATCTACTGGGCTGCCATAGAATCGTCAGCGAACGACTTAGGGATCGTGCTGGTCGTCGAGGGGGTCAAGGAAAACAAAAACTGGTCAAGAGGGAGAGTTGAAATGGCTAGACGAGGCGACGGTCTGTACCTGCGGGGCACGGTTTGGTATCTCGACTTCAGACATCGGGGGAAACGCCACCGTGAGCCCCTGGGGCGCAATATTTCCCGCACTGTGGCCGCTGAGCTGGCGACTGTGAGGCGTTCGGAAATCCTGAGGGCCAAGGCCGGCATTCGGCGCAAGAAGGCTGACATCAGCTTTGATGAGGCAGTCAAGCTGTTCCGGGCCTGGATGAAGGCCGAAAGGAAGCCGAGGACCGTGAAATGCTACGGCGAATTCCTCTCGCAGCTGGAGAAGTTCTTCACTGGGAAGAAGCTGAGCGGTATCCACCCATTCCTGATCGAGAAGTACAAGCGGAAGCGGCTGAAAAGAAGGGGCCAGGGTGTCAGTCAACCGGGAGCTGGCTCTCCTCAAGAACCTGTTCAACAAGTGCAGCAAGTGGAAGAAGTATGAGGGCGACAACCCGGTGCGAGAGATCCAGTTTGTGAAAGAGATCCGAGGGCGCACCCGATTCCTCAATTTCGATGAGGAGGACAGGCTCCTGGCGGCCGCTACCGAGCCGACGCGAACAATCATACTCGTGGGCATCTATACCGGCCTGCGGTTGAATTCTGAGGCTTTGACGCTCAAGAAAACTGACATAGACCTGAAGCGCCGACAGCTCACCGTCGAAGCTGCCCACGCCAAGAACAACCGTCGAAAGACCGTGCCGATACACCCCGAACTAGTCGAGCCCCTGAGGGATCAAATGGAGCGCAGTAAGAGTGAATGGGTCTTCGTTAAGAAGGATGGCGTCACCCGGCTGCACAACAACAAAACAGCCTTCATGGCTGCTTGCAGGCGTGCTAAGCTTACGGGCGTCTCTCCGCACGTTCTGAGGCACACATTTGCCTCGCGACTTGCAATGGCAGGAACGGATCTGAGAACGATCCAGGAACTGGGAGGCTGGCGAAGTATTCAGATGGTCGAGCGGTATGCGCATCTCAGCGATGAGCACAAGAGAGCGGCCATTGACAGCCTAAGCCGGGATAATATGGTCACAGTTTTCCCCACCAGCGGAAAAGGCCAGAATCCGGAATTACTGCAAGTCGTTGAAAAATAAAGAGTCGGGGCATGGCGCAGTCTGGTAGCGCGCCTGCTTTGGGAGCAGGAAGTCGGGGGTTCAAATCCCTCTGCCCCGACCATTTGTTTTCAATAGTTTACGGGGATTTTGGGACTTTCCGAAAAACCCAGTGTAGTCAAATTTGTAGTCGGTCAAAGCACCCTAAATCAACATAGATCAACATCTGTGAGACGAATCAAGAGCATCTTCGGCCCGCGTCGTTCAGATCCCGCTGGACTACAGTACTGAGCTAAGTCCCGTACACGGAACGCGCAACAGCTCATTCGTCAAAGGGCGGTAGGTTCTTGTCCCAGGCTCGACTGAACACTTTCGAGATTGTGGCCCTTCTTGGCGCCGGAACCGACATTCACTCTTTAACCCCTGGCTGAGACTCTCGCAGAGATTCACGGCTTTCATCTGTCAGACTAGAAAAAAATGCGGAGTGATTGGCGACAGTTAGAATTTCCCACGGCGACAAATGGAATTCCCCGCTTTTTCAGGGCTGATCCTGACCATGAGGACATGGTTAAGGATCAGCAAGTGCGGAGGTTAGTAAAGTTGAAGAAGAACGAGAAGACGCTAACGATGGCGGCGGCCAAAGCGGGGCTGTCGCGAAAGACGGCTCGGAAGTATCTGAAGTCGGGAAAGCTACCGAGCCAGTGTCAGCCGGAGCGGTATTGGAGAACTCGATCGGATCCGTTCGAGTTGGTATGGGCGGAGGTGAAAGAGATCCTGAAGCGATCGCCGACGGTGGAAGCGACAGCGGTGTTCGATCATTTGTGCCGTCAGCAGGAAGGGGCCTTCCAGCAAGGCCAGTTGAGAACGCTGCAGCGCAGGATCAAGCAGTGGAAGGCAGAATACGGAGAAGCGAAGGAAGTGATGTTCCCGCAGAAGTATCGGCCAGGACATCAAGCGCAATCGGACTTCACGTTTATGGGGCGCCTCGGAGTGACGATCCAGGGCCAGCCGTTTCCCCATCTGCTGTACCACTTCGTGTTGGCCTACTCGAACTGGGAAGCGACCACGCTGTGTTTCAGTGAGTCCTTTGAGAGCCTCAGCCTGGGGCTTCAGAATGCGTTGTGGGAGTTGGGGGCGTTGCCCGAGGAACACCGGACCGACCGGCTCTCGGCGGCGGTCAAAAACCTGCAGCGGGACGAGTTCACCGAGCGCTATCAAGGGTTGCTGAACCACTTCGGGATGCGCTCGAGTCGCACCCAGGCAGGAAAGGCTCACGAGAACGGGGATGTGGAACAGGCCCATCACCGCTTGAAGCGGACCATCGAGCAGGAACTGCTGTTGCGGTGTAGCCGTGATTTTTCCAGCCGGGAAGAGTACGAGGACTTTGTAGCGGTGATGGTGGCCCGGCGCAATGCGGCCCGGCAAAAGCGCCTGGGAGAAGAGCTGGCAGTGATGCGCCCGTTGCCGGCACGCCGTCTGGATGACTTCACCCGGCAGTGGGTGAAAGTCTCCCCCAGCAGTACGATCCGGGTTCGCCACAACACCTATTCGGTGGACAGCCGGCTGATCGGCGAGCGCGTTCAAGTGCGGGTGTGGGCGGATCAGGTGGAAGTTTACTACGGAGGACGGCGCCAGGCACGGATGCCGCGCTTGCGAGGAGAAGGCAAGCATCGTATTGACTACCGGCACGTGATCCATTCGCTGGTGCGAAAGCCGGGGGCGTTCACTCGTTATCGCTGGCGCCAGGATCTGTTTCCGGGGATCTTGTTTCGAGTCGCCTACGACGAACTGCGCCAGGATTGTCCGGCCACGGCGGATCGCCAATATCTGAAGATCCTGGAGGTGGCTGCCCAGGAAGGTGAACAGCGGGTGCGAGAGGCACTTCAGGTGTTGATTGAGCGGGGACAAAGAATCCGTTTTGAAGCACTACGAGAATGCCTTGTCGATCCGGTGGTGGAACCCTGGGAAGTGATGGTGGAGAAGATGGACGTGGGCCTCTACGACACCCTTCTCGAAAACCGGGAGGTGAGGTCATGAGCACAGGCAACTTACCGCGACTTCGCGAGTGCCTAATCGAGCTGCATCTACCGGCCTTTCGGGAGCACTACGCCGCCCAGGCGGCACTGGCCACCCAGGAAAGTCTGTCCCAACTCATCAGACCCCCAGCTGCGGCCACACGACTGGGTTCCCGGGCATTCCGACCCGTTGACTATTTCACTCAAAAACCCTGATCGGCCTCACCGGCTTCACCACGGAACGTGTCAATAACTTTGAGACACTTTGGTGAATAAATTACTGTAGCGTCATCTCAAGAGTTCTCCTTTTCGGGAGGGTTGATAACCGCCTCGGGAAGAGGAGGAGGAACGGGTTTGCCGTTGGGAAATCTCTCCGGGAAGAGTGCATGGGCGGCCTCCAATGTTTGGGATCGATCGCGACGGGTGGTGATGGCGGTGAGGTAGTGCACATCCTCGGGAGTGTGCAGGCCGATACCCGAATGGCGATGGTCGCGGTTATACCAATCGAAGAAATCCCGACAGAAGTCTCTGGCTTGCTGAATGGTGCCGAAACGAGCCGGGAATTCGGGACGGTACTTGAGGGTCTTGAATTGGGATTCCGAGTAGGGATTGTCGTCACAGACATGAGGCCGAGAGTGAGACTTGGTGACTCCCAGATCGGCCAGTAGCAAGGCCAGTGCTTTGGAACTCATCGACGAGCCACGATCGGCATGCAGGGTGAGACCACCCGCTACGATCTCCTGCTTGGAGTAGCTCTGGGCGATCAAGACCTTGGCCAGGCGTGAGCTTTCCTGGGTGGCCACCATCCAGCCCACCACATAGCGGCTGAAAATGTCCAGGATCACGTAGAGGTAGAAATAGCTCCATTTGACGGGACCCTTCAGCTTGGTGATGTCCCAGGACCAGCATTGGTTCGGGCCGGTGGCCAGAAGTTCCGGCTTGGAGTATTGGGGATGGCGGCGCTGGCGGCGGCGTTCTCTAACTTCCAGACGTTCGGCCAGAATGCGGTACATGGTTCGAATCGAGCACAAGTATCGCCCTTCGTCCAGCAGCTCCGCCCATACGGCGGCAGGAGCTTTATCGATAAACTGTCGGCTGTGCAGGACCTCCACAACGGCTTCCCTTTCGGGCGGGCTCAAGGCGCGTGGGGATGCGGCCCGAGGCCGAGGATCCAGCGCCGGCCGTTCGCGCCGAAGTTTCTCCCGATACAGACTCGATGGCGGCAGATCCAGGGCCTGACAACCGGCACGGACTCCGTGGGATTGTGAGAATCGCAAAGCTTCGTCCATCAGCTCTCGTCTCCGTTCTCTTCGCTGCTCGCCAGAGAGATTCCCAACAGTTGCGAGACTTTTTTTTGGAGATCCAGCATGGCTTCAAACTTCTCGAGCTTGCGTTTCAGCTTCCGATTCTCAGCCTCCACTTGCCTCAGTTGACGATCCAGAGGATTGACCGGCTTTGCCTTGCGTCCCCGCTTGCGAGGGGTCAAGGCCTGCAGCGTTCCCTGCTCGCGTTGGCGGCGCCAGGTCTGCAGATTCGACCAGTAAAGCCCTTCTCGGCGCAGCAAGGCTCCCACTCCGCCCGACTCTTCACATCCATCGGCCTGCTCCAGGATCCGGAGCTTATGGCGGGCTGAAAATCGGCGACGCGTGGCCTTGCTGGGAACTTCCGGATCGGGTCGCGAAAGAACCTTGTCGGGCTCCGTCCGTCCCGCAGCGATTTTGGAGACCTCTCCGCTTCGCTCCGAGGTCTCCAAAATCCTCAGTTTCTTGTCGCTTCTGTTTTCTATCATCCTGTAATCCAGCTTCTCGCCCTCTACTCTAATTTAGTGGGGAAGAAGTGTCTCACCATTATTGGCACAGAGGGCCTCCACGAGCCCGCCTACTACAACGAGAAAGAAGAGCCCGTGCCGTACGAAGAGACTATCCCCCATCCAAGCACAGCAGCTTTCCACGGAGGGGATGCTTACGCGGGTGACCTGGGCTGTACTGAAAGCAGTCTCGCTCGCCACTGGGATACTAACGACTGGGACCACTATGAGAATGATCCCGAGTTCCAACGTGAAGACGAAGAGCGCCATCATGCTTTGCTCTCGAAGCTAGAACTGAAGAAGAAAAAGTGGGTGCGGAAACGGCGGAGCTTCTCGAAAAGGGGAGACAAGTCAAGCGTGAGGAAGTGCGAGGAGGTCCTGGCATTTATCGACGAGGATGTCCGGAATCTTGAAGGAGACAATTACCGCACAGGCTACTATCTCCTGACGTCGCGTGAGAAGGAGATACTGGACTTTATGCGTTCAGGAATGAGTCAGGCTGAGGTTGCGAGAGAGCTGAGCATAAGCAGGCCAGCGGTCAGCCAGACCATGAAGCGGATTGAGGAGAAGACCAATGGAGTCGCGACGAGGCACCTGCTCAAGCATCGCCATCGGGAACCTATTCTTAACAAGGGTTTCACAACCCCGAGGCGACCCCCAGGTTAACACTTTGCCTAAGTAATAGGGGCACGTTTTCAAACCCCTACCCACGAAAAACAAAGGTTGGCTGGCGTCAACAAGGCGGGCCGCCCTTACATTTTTGCAGCCTTGGTTCATACCACAAGAGTCAAGGCGGAAAGAAGAATCATTGGACGGAAAAAAGCTACAAGCAGTGCGGGTTTTCTCAGGACTTAAACAGAGAGAACTTGGCGCAAAGTTGAAGCGGTCTCAAAGCTGGGTATCGCTCGTGGAGAACGGGAGACTCCTACCGTCAAGGAGCCAATCAGAGCACATCCAGATGCTACTCCAAGAAGGAGAGACCAAGCTTCTCGGAACGGGTGAGGAACTCAGTTAAGCAAGGAATGAGAAGGCCGCCCCGAGAAGGCGGCCCAATCCAAAACATAGGAGCTTAGTAATGAATATTTTACGACAAAATAGTGACAACGAAGTGGCTCATGAGCCACGAATCGAAGTCGACGGAATTGAGGCACTGGACGCAGGGGGTCTTAGGGGCATCTGCGATGTGACCGTCAGTTTTGACGACGGCAGCAGCGTACGAATGAGTGAGTGCAAGGTCTGTCAGGTGGATGGGAAGCCACCTTTCGCTGTTCCGCCACAAAAGGATTGGAAGTATATGGGGAGCAGAAACTACAAAACGCTGGTCAAATTGGACGGCCCGATAGAGTCAGCGTTTCAGGATGCTGTCCTGGGAGCTTGGGAGGTCTTTACGAATGCAACAGCTGCGTAAGGCGCCTCTGGGGTATGCGGCAAGGCGATTTCAAGTCTTGCCGCTGCACTCTATCCGAGAAGATGGGAGTTACAGCTGTGGGGATTCTCAATGCTTGGAGCCAAGAGGGTTGCAAACACCCCGAAAAAGGCGGAGAGCAAGATCATGACAGAAAAACTAACCCAGGCGCAGGAATTGGTTGCTTTGGCTGAAGACTGCGAACTGTTTCACAACTCTGAGTTTAGCTGTTTCGCAACACTTGAAGCCGCTGGTGGGCACTTCGAGACATGGCCGATCCGTTCGGCAACCTTCAAGCGATGGCTGCTTCGGGAATTCTACGAAGCCACAAGCAAACCGCCCGGCAACCAGGCGCTCGAAGACACGCTGAGAATTCTGGAGGCCAAGGCCCAATTCGACGGGCAGGCTTATCCGGTTTACAAGAGGGTTGCTTCCTGCGGAGACAGAATTTACATCGACTTGGTCAACGAGGCCTGGGAGGTGGTCGAGATATCGGTTGATGGCTGGAAGGTCTTGAGGAATTCTCCCCTGAAGTTCACTCGGGCGCCCGGGATGATGCCTCTGCCAAGGCCCTTAAGTAATGGTGATGTCACCGACTTGAGAAGAATCCTCAATTGCACATCCGACAGGAACTGGATCCTGATCGTTGCCTGGATGCTTGCGGCTTTGCGACCGAAGGGGCCGTATCCGATCATGGTCGTTCTCGCTGAGCACGGGGCGGGCAAGACCACCCTGATGAGATTCTTGCGCTCTCTCGTTGATCCTTCCAGCGTGCCGGTCAGGGCTGCCCCGCGCAATGAAGAAGATCTGATGATTGCCGCTTGCAATTCGTGGGTAATCGCACTCGATAACTTGAGCTGGATGCCGAACTGGCTTTCCGATGCGCTGTGTCGCCTGGCCACCGGAGGAGGGCTTACAAAACGGAAACTGTACACAGATGCGGCAGAGCAATTGTTGGATGCCCAACGGCCGATAATCCTCAATTCGATCGAAGCAATCGCGGAGCGGACAGACCTCGTCGACCGCGCCATCTTCGTCGAGTTAGGCCAGATTCCCGACTCAGAACGACGAGCGCAGGTGGAGATCGAAAAGGAGTTCAAGAGGCTCGGGGGCAGGATCCTGGGCGCGTTCCTGACCGCAGTCAGCGCCGGGCTCAAGAACCTGCCTTCCGTGAATCTGGGTTCACTTCCCCGGATGGCAGATTTCGCCACCTGGGTAACGGCGTGCGAACCAGCCTTGGGGTGGCGGAGCGGACAGTTCCTGCAGGCGTACAACTCGAACCGCAGTGGTGCTGTTGAGAAGGCCTTGGAAGTCGATCTAATCGCTTCCGCCATCCGGAAACTGATGAGCGGGCGGAGTGATTGGCAAGGGACAGCAACAGAACTGCTGGATTCTCTTGAGAAACTGGCCGATGAGCGCACTCGCAAGGCGAAAGGGTGGCCCAAGATCCCACTTTGGTTAAGTCGAAAGATGAAGCGTTCAGTTACTTTTCTGCGAGAGATCGGTATCGAGATTGTCTTTCCGGCTGATGGAGATAAGCCGAGGCTGATCCGGATAAGACAAGGTCTGCAAAATGCCGAGGATAGCGCGGGTGCCGCGGAAACCCGCACCAGTACTGATTCCCCGGCCCGCGCTAATGCTGCGGCAACCCACGATAGAGGCAATGATGCCACGGAGCTGAAACCCAGCACTGACGGGGGCTCCGCGCTATCCCTCGCCACCCGCGGTAAAAAACAGAGGCTGTCTAATTCATCTACAGAGGATTCTATGTCTCAGATCCGCACACCTGGATCTGAACAGAAGGAGCCGACCCTCTTTCCCCTCCCGAATACAGATTCAGATTCAGGATCCGAGGGATTCGAGGAGTTCCTGATATGACAACTGTACTCGCCCTGCTCTTTCGCCTGGAAAGCCTCGGTGCTCAACTGAAGGCTGAAGGTGAGAGCATTCGAGTCCGAGCACCAGATGGCGTCCTGCCCGGCGAGCCCCGGGAGCTGATCCGTGACCATAAAGTGGAACTGCTCCGGATGCTCAAGGCTCGAGAAAGGTTCGGCTACCAAGGGGCCGCTCTCTTCCCGCTGATCGGGCGAAGGGTTGTCACCCGCCAGGGGCCTGGCACGTTGCTCAGTGTGTTCAGGAGTTGCTGCCGAGTTGAACTAGAGATGCCCGGAGAGCCAGTGGTTCTGTATCGGCCTGCTGACCTGATTTCAGCGGCTGTGGACCAATTGACGGAGAAGCTGGCGGCATGAGCGCCGCTTTAAACGCCAGGCGATGGCATCTATTAATCATTAACAAGGAGAAGAACGAAATGGAATTTCGAACACGAAACTGTGAGAAAGGGACTGGGTTGAACGTCCAGGACCGGAGCGCCTCAATGGCCGCTAAAGAGGGAACGACCTTTGGATAAGGCTATCAGTCTTGATAGTCGCAAGCGGCCGGTGCTGGTCGATAAACTAGTTGATCTTGAACAGATCCCGAACCAGTGTCTGTTTGCTGTTCAGCCTGCCGCCCGTTTTCTAGGTGTCCACGAACAGACTCTTCGCAAGTACACCGATGAAGGTCAACTGCAGGCCAGGCGTCTTGGTGACAGACGGGTGTACACGCTCGAAGAGCTTCGACGTTTTATTGACTCGCTCCCTCAATGGTACGATCCCCTTGGCGAAAACCCGCGAATTGCTGCAACCGAAAGGAGAAATTAGCCATGGCAATTTGTGAATGGAAAGACCACAAGGGTCGTCCAAGGATCTATTTATCCAGGAAATGGCCCGACAAGACGCGTTTCCGGAGAATCATGCCGAACAGAACTGTTGCCAAGAACACTGATGCTCGGATCTCTGAAGCTATCGCTATGGGGACCTGGCGAGAACTCAAGAAGGAATTCAGTCGAAGGCAGGACAACAACAACCCAACAATGGCCGAGTTTGCTGACATCTATCTGGAGCAGTACTGCAGGGTTCACAACCGGAGGCCTGACTTCAAGGAGCAGGCCCTCACCAATATTGTTCGAATTGTCGGGGATGTTCGACTGAAGGACTTCTCCCGCCGCCATGCTCACCACTTTGTAGGCGTTCGTTCCTGTGAAGTAGCTCCTGCAACAGTGAATCGTGGCATGGCGGTCATCAAGAACATGCTGACGTTCGCACTCGAACTGGAATACATCGATGCGCATCCACTGCACAGGTTCAAGCACCTGCCGGAAAGTCAGCGGGCACTACGGATAATGACTGTGGAGGAGTATCGGACCCTGGTTGATGCTGCGGCTCTGGAAGATCAAGTCATTGGGGCGTACTTAGCAACCTTGGGTGAGACCGGGTTGCGAAGAAGCGAAGGCCTGAGACTGAAATGGTCCGATGTCGATCTTAGACTGGGACGATTGACAGTGACAGAGTCCAAGAACGGTCGCCCGAGATACATCCCTTTGACCCGATACGCCAGGGAATGGCTCGCTGGATTGGTGCGGGTCATCAGCTGCCCTTCGGTCTTTGTCTGCCTCAGGACAGGCAAAGCTTGGGTGAAACCTGAAGACCCATTCAAGAAAGCCTGCAAAGCAGCCGGTCTCCAGTGGGTACGAGGGTTTCATGATCTTCGGCATTTTCGGGCTACTCAGTGGCTTAGAAGTGGGATGGATATCCGCCAGGTCCAAGAACTGCTGGGCCACTCCAACATCTCGACAACCATGCGTTACGTCCACTACAACCAGAAACAGGCTTTCGAAGCAGTAAGAGCTGCTGAGCGGGTTGAAGTGGCGCGATATGCAGGTGGACGAAAAGTGGACGGAGCCCAAACTGGCTAAGCGACAGGCTCTAAGCCGAATGGCTGTAACTTATTGAAAACAAACTGCCGGAGGGGGGACTTGAACCCCCACGAGAAGTTAATCTCGCCAGATTTTGAGTCTGGTGCGTCTGCCAATTCCGCCACTCCGGCACAGGCAGGGGTATTCTAATGGGTTCTGGGTTCCGGGTGCTAGGTTCTGGTGCCGCGGTTCGGTTCGGCACGTCTTCGGGTTGGGGCTCTTCTATCTTCCTGCCCCGGCGGCCTGAACGGGTTCCGTCTGTTCCTGCCGAGCAGACAGGACCCTTTTGATTCTGGTCCCGAGCAGGATCCAGGCGTTGTGGTTCAACCAGGCTGCCTTGACGAGATTGCGGCCGGTTGCCGATTCAGAGGCCCGAATCTTTCGGCGAATGACGTTTGACGCGGAGTTGAAACAGACGACAAGGCCTCGCATAAGACTTTCTCCAGTTGTCAGTTCTCGCCATTCGCTGAGAATGGTCTCCCAGATCAAGGGTTGGGCCGATCCTTGTGATGGCCGCTCACGTCATGTTGGTTGCGTGCCAGCAACCTACACTCCGCCCCTGACGCGGCCCGGTGTGACCGCCGTCACAATCCACGGGTTGAGCGAGCGAGCGTTGAGGTGTTTGTGCAAGGGTCGTACTAAGGTAGAGTTTCGAAATGAAAACGAATCGAGCCTCCTCGAAAATCACGCTCGGACCGATCCGGCTGGCTGAAATTGAAAAAGCCAGGGAGAGGATTCAAGGGATCGCGCTCCGTACTCCCCTGATCGAGCTTCGCGGGGTCGGGGGACCGGCTCGCATTTACCTGAAACTGGAAAACCTGCAGCCCATCGGCTCTTTCAAGATCCGCGGCGCCTTTAACGCTATGGCTGTGGCAGATCAGGAGGCTCTCTCCCGGGGAGTCTATACGGCCAGTGCCGGGAACATGGCCCAGGGGGTTGCCTGGAGTGCCCGCCACCTGGGAGTCCCCTGTTCGGTGGTGGTGCCGGAGGGAGCTCCACAAACGAAACTGGAAGCCATCGAGCGCCTGGGCGGCGAGATCCTGCAGGTGCCTTTCGAAGAGTGGTGGCAGGTGATCGTGGACCATCGCTACGAACCCCTGGACGATCTCGTTTTCATTCACCCGGTCAGCAATCCCGCCATGATCGCAGGGAACGGAACCGTTGGACTGGAAATTCTCGAGGACCTGCCAGATGTAGACACCGTCGTGGTGCCCTACGGCGGCGGAGGGCTGAGCTGCGGAATTGCCTCGGCGATCCATTCACAACGGCCCGAAGTGAAGATCTTTGCTGCTGAGGTATCCACCGGGGCACCCTTGGCGGCCTCACTGGCGGCGGGGAAGCCGGTGAGAATCGATTACCAGCGAAGCTTTGTCGACGGGATCGGTACGGCCGGTCTGCTGGATGAGATGTGGCCCTTGGCCAGCCGGCTTCTGGCCGGATCGCTGGTGGTGGAAGTGGAGGCGGTCGCCCGCACCATTGGCCTCTTGGTCGACCGGGCCAGCGTTCTGGCTGAGGGTGCCGGAGCCGTTTCCGTGGCCGCCGCCCTGGCCGGCAAAGCCGGGGAAGGGAAGGTAGTGTGCGTGGTCTCGGGCGGAAACCTGGACTTGACCGTGCTGGACGTGATTCTGAAGGGAGAAGTTCCGGAAGCAAAGACGTAAGACTTGAACGAAAGTGTCAGTCTCGGCTTCGCATCATGGACCGGACGTCACCGCTGGAAGCCTTGGGTTTGGGCTTCTTTGACTCCTCTTCCGATTCCTCTTCAGCCGCTTCTCCGGGATTGACAAACAGATCCATGGCCAGCCTGTTCTGCCGGGTATGGAGATCATGGTACCGGCCATTCAGGGCCAGCAGTTCGGGGTGAGTGCCTCTCTCGACGATCCGACCGCCTTCCACGACGAAGATCTCGTCGGCACTCTGAATAGTGGAAAGGCGATGAGCGATGACAAAGCTGGTGCGATCCTTCCTCAGAGCCCGCAGTCCCTCCTGGATATACCCTTCACTCTCACTGTCGAGGCTCGAAGTGGCCTCGTCCAGAATCAGAATTCGCGGGTCGGACAGAATCGCCCGGGCAATGGCAACTCGCTGCTTCTGTCCACCCGAAAGTTTGACTCCCCTCTCGCCGACCACCGTGTCATAGCCGCCGGGAAACGTGTCGACGAACTCATCGGCGTGGGCGATCCGGCTCACACGGATGACATCATCCAGAGTAGCCCCGGGGCAGCCGTAGCTGATGTTCTCCTGGATGGTTCCGTCGAAGAGAAAGGTCTCCTGCAGGACGACACCGATCTGCTTCCGAACGCTCGCAATGCTGACCGAGTTGACATTCTTACCATCGATGAAGATCTCACCCTCAGAAGGGCTGTGAAAACGGAGGATCAGGCCCACCAGGGTCGTCTTGCCGGAACCGCTCGACCCGACCAGGGCAATTGTGGCGCCAGGTTCTACCTCAAAGGAAACACCTTCCAGAACCGGCTGGCCGGCTTCGTAAGCGAAAGAGACGCTCTTGAATTCGACGCGGCCCTGGATCCTGCCGATCTCCGACTTCCCCGACTGACCTTCATCTTCGCGGTCCTGACTCAGAATTCCCCGGATTCGGTCGAGGCCGGCAAAGGCTGCTCCCAGTTGGGTCGCAATCGAAGACATTTGAATCAGAGGAGCTGCCAGCAGCGCCGTGAAGGCCAGGTACATCACCAGATCTCCCAGGGTCATTTCGCCCTCGATGATGGCTCCTCCTCCAACCAGAATCATGACCACGCCGATACACCCGACAATGATCGTCGACAGGGAAGAGAAAAACGTCACTCCGGTGATGGTTTGCCGCACATTTTCGAAGAGGCGGCCGGCGCCCTCCTCGAAGATGCGGTCCTCCTCCCGCTCGGAAGTGAAAGCCTTTACCACGCGGATTCCCCCCAGCGCTTCTCCCAGACGTCCGCTCACCTCGGCCAGAATCTTGCTTCGTTCCCTGAAGATGGGGCGGAGCTTCCGAAAGCCCACCACCATCAGGACCAGGAAGGACATCAGGATGGCCGAAATCGAGAGCGTAAGTCGCCAGTTCAGATAGAAGAGGACGATGATCGCCGCTGCGGCGGTCAGGAAGCCGCCGAAGAGCTGAACCAGTCCGGTGCCCACCAGGTTGCGGATTCCTTCGGCGTCGGACATGATTCGCTGAATCAGCTCCCCGCTCTTATGGGTTTCGAAGTAAGACACGGGGAGACGCATCACGTGCTGCTGGACTCGCCTGCGCAGGTCGGTGATGGTGCCCCAGGCGGCAATTCCCAGCAATTTGGCCAGCAGAAAACTGGTGATCGCCTGAATGAACGTGGCGCAGAAAGCTGCCCCGGCCAGCCAGGGCAGAAGCTCGGAACGCTTCTGTACCAGCACGTCGTCGATCAGGAACTTGGTAATGCCTGGAAGAACCAGGCCGGAGAGTCGGCTGATCAAGGTAAGAAACAGTCCCAGCGCCAGTCCCCGACGATGTGACCAGACGATGGACCGGGCTTCTTTCCAGGCTGTCGAGATGTTGAAGCTGGGCATCCCTTACTCCTCGCGCAAAATGGGACTCATGGGATCATCGCACTTTTGCAGTCACAGGTCCAAAGCTGAACGTCCTACAATTTTTACCGCTGCATCCTGTGAATAAGCGGTAACCTATTCACCATGGGTCTCAGAATCAGCGTTGCCGGCATTTTTCTCCTGTTGCTGAGTTCTTGCAGCAATGGCAAGGAAGTGACCAGGCTGGAGTCTGCACCCGGTCTTGAGGTGGCCGCCAGCCTGGCATTCTCCGAGGGCCCCGCCTACCACCCGGATGGACGCCTCTTTTTCACCGACATTGCCAACAACAAGATGGTGGTTCTGGATGCGTCTACGCCGGAAGGGACGGTTGGGCGAACCCCGGGGATCTTTCGGAAGCCGTCGGGTCGGGCCAACGGACTGGCCATTGACCGGGAGGGACGCCTTCTCGCCTGCGAAGGAGCTGATGTGGGCGGAAACCGTCGTGTGACCCGAACCGAGGAGGACGGAACGATCACTGTCCTGGCCTCAGAGTACCTGGGCAAGCCCTTGAATAGCCCCAACGACCTGACGATCGACCAGAGGGGTCGAATCTACTTCACGGACCCTCGGTATGGCGCCCGGAGCGACATGGAGATGGCGGTCGAAGGAGTCTACCGTGTCGATACGGATGGGGAAGTGATTCGCATCATCGATCACTTGGAACGGCCCAACGGGATCGGTGTCTCGCCCGATCAGCAGACGCTGTACGTCGTCGACAACAATCAGGAGGAGGGAGGATCCCGGAAAGTCTGGGCCTATCCGCTTACCGGTGAGGGTTCGGTGGGGAGGGCACGAGTGCTGTACGATTTTGGAACAGGGCGCGGGGGAGATGGGATCTGCCTGGACCGGAAGGGAAGGGTTTATGTCACGGCCGGGTTGAACGTACCGGCACCGGCCAACGACTCGTCGGTTGCGGCCGGAGTTTACGTTCTCTCGCCGGAAGGGGACCTGCTCGAGTTCCTGCATATTCCGGAGGACGTGGTTACCAACTGTACCTTCGGCGGCCTGGATGGCCGGACACTTTTCATCACTTCGGGGAAGACGCTGTTCAGCACTAGACGGGACACCTCCGGATTCAGTGTTGCAAATGATTGGGAATAGGATCTGGATCTGGAGTGCGGAAGTCGGACTTCCGCTCTGAAAAGCGGCACTGTGAGTGCCGCACTCCAAAGGTAGGAGGAGTGAATCATGAAAATTGCCGTCACCGGCGCGACCGGGCTGATTGGAAAGAGTCTTTGCACGCGGCTTCAGAGGGAAGGGAAGCAGCTCGTCCTGTTCGCTCGAAACACGCGCAGCGCCCAGTCTTCTTTTCCGGGCGCCCGAGTTCTCGAGTGGGATGCGGTGGCCGGACCCCCTCCGATGGGCTCGTTGGACGGAGTTGATGCAGTCGTACATCTGCTGGGAGAAGGCATTGCGGACGGGCGCTGGTCCTCGAGCCGAAAGAAGGCCATTCGCGAGAGTCGGATCGAGGGAACCAGGAACCTGGTGGAGGGTCTTCGCCGCAGCTCACAGCCTCCCGGGCTTCTGGTGAGCGGTTCGGCCATCGGGTTCTACGGATCCCGTGGAGATGAAGAGCTCGACGAGTCGAGTGAGCGCGGCGACGGGTTCCTGGTCGATGTCTGCCAGGCCTGGGAGGAGCAAGCCCGGGCAGCGGAGGCACTGGGAATCCGAACCGTGCTGCTTCGGACAGGCATTGTCCTTTCCACGCATGGAGGTGCGCTGGCGAAGATGCTGCCGCCGTTCAGGATGTTCGTTGGAGGGGCTCTCGGATCGGGAAAGCAGTGGATGTCCTGGATTCATATGGATGATGAAGTCGGTTTGATCCGGCACATCCTGACCAGCGATGAGTTCAGGGGAGCCGTCAATGCAACGGCGCCGGGCCCCGTCACCAACTCCCAGTTTTCCAAGACTCTGGGCAGAGTTCTGGGCCGGCCCTCCATTCTTCCGGCCCCGGGTCTGGTGCTGAAACTGGTTATGGGAGAGATGGCGCAGGAGCTTCTTCTCAACGGCCAGAAAGTACTTCCCAAGCGCGCCCTGGCCAGCGGCTATTCGTTCAAGTTCCCGGAGCTGGAGGGAGCGCTGCGGGACTTGTTGACCGTTTAACGAGGTACGAAGAACAAGGAATGTGGGACGCGAAGAAGTGGCTGGGGGACAGGGGCTCGAACCCCGATTCCATGGTCCAGAGCCATGTGTGTTGCCATTACACTATCCCCCAGCAGGGAAGCAGAGCGAGATTATAGCGAAGCCCGGCGCGGCCGGGCAACTGACTCAGCGAGAGACCGCGTCCAGTTTGGCCTCGGCCTGCCGGAGCCGCTCAGAAGCGGCTTCGTAGTCGGTCCCAACACGGGTTGATCGCAACTCAGCATGGGCCTTCCGGCGATCGGTTTCAGCCTCTTCTGCATCGATCTCATCGGGTCGGGAGGCAACTTGTGCCATGACGGCGACCCGGGCCCCCAGGACCTCTACGAACCCGTAGCTGCAATACAGATGGGTTTCGCGGCCCTCAGTCTCAGTTTTGAAGGAGATGACCCCGATCCCAAGCTCCGAGAGCATGGGAGCGTGTCCGGGCAGGATGCCCAGGGCCCCATCCAAACTCGGGACCGTCACCTCCTGAACACGACCACCGTAAAGGTGCTCTTCGGGAGTCACTATTTCCAGATCGATGCTGGTTGGCAGTATCGCGGACATGGGTACTAGGCGGCCTCGTCTTTCATCTTCTCAGCCCGCTCTTTCACTTCTTCAATTCCCCCGGCCATATAGAAGGCTTGTTCCGGAATGGCATCGTGCTGACCTTCGCAAACCTGCTTGAAGCCCTGGATGGTGTCCTCCAGAGCAACGTAGGAACCCGGGATGCCGGTGAACTGCTCGGCCACAAAGAAGGGTTGCGAGAGAAAGCGGGTAATCTTGCGCGCTCGGGAAACCGTGAGCTTGTCTTCCTCTGAGAGTTCGTCCATGCCGAGAATGGCGATAATATCCTGTAGCTCCTTGTAGCGCTGTAGGATTCTCTGCACCATGCGGGCTACATTGTAGTGCTCCTCTCCGATCACTCTGGGATCGAGAATCCGGCTGGTCGAGGCCAGCGGGTCCACTGCGGGGTAGATTCCCTGCTCGGCGATGGAGCGTTCCAGAGCAGTGATGGCGTCAAGATGTGCAAAGGTGGTTGCCGGTGCGGGATCGGTATAATCATCGGCAGGGACATAGATGGCTTGGATCGACGTGATCGATCCTTTCTTGGTCGTGGTAATTCTCTCCTGTAGCTCGCCCATTTCAGAAGCCAGGTTGGGTTGATAGCCGACGGCCGAGGGCATTCGGCCCAGCAGGGCTGAGACCTCGGAGCCGGCCTGAGTGAAGCGGAAAATGTTGTCGATGAAGAGGAGGACGTCTTGCCCTTCCTCGTCCCGGAAGTACTCGGCCACGGTCAGGCCGGTCAGCCCAACCCGCAGACGGGCTCCAGGGGGTTCGGTCATCTGGCCGTAAATGAGAGCTGCCTTGTCGATGACTCCGGACTCCTTCATTTCCAGCCACAGATCGTTTCCTTCGCGCGTTCTCTCGCCCACACCGGCGAAGACCGAAAAACCACCATGCTTGGTGGCAATCCGGTTGATCAACTCCATGATGATCACCGTCTTTCCGACGCCTGCTCCTCCGAAGAGGCCGATCTTTCCGCCTTTGGCAAAGGGCTGGATCAGATCGATCACCTTGATGCCGGTCTCCAGCATTTCCGTCTCGGTGCTCTGATCTTCAAAACTGGGTGCAGATCGATGGATGGGATAACGTTTGGATTGATCCAACTCGGGCCCCTCGTCCACCGGCTCACCCAGCACGTTGAGGACCCGGCCCAGAGTCTGGCGGCCTACGGGGACGGAGATCGGTCCTCCCGTGTCGACGGCCTTCATCCCCCGAACGACTCCGTCGGTCGGTTGCATCGCGACGCATTTGACGAGCCCTTCGCCAAGGTGATGGGCAACTTCCAGCGTGATATCGATCTCGATGGGCGTGTCGAAGCCCTCCGAAGTGACCTCAATGGCATTGTAGATGGGAGGGACTTCACCGGCCTCGAACTGAACGTCGATGACGGGTCCCATCACCTGTAAAACTCTTCCTACTGCTTGCATCCTGTCTACTCCTAGTGATCGCTGTCGCCGAGGGCGTCGGCTCCACTGACAACCTCGATGAGTTCCGTCGTGATCGCGGCTTGCCGGATTCGGTTCATTTTCAACGTGAGGCTGTCAATCATTTCTTTGGCGTTGCGCGTAGCCGCGTCCATTGCTGTCATACGAGCCGCATGCTCGGCTGCCTCTGATTCCAGCATGGCCCGAAACAGCTGAGTCTCGACATGGCGTGGAAGAATCGATCCCAGAATCTGCTCGGGAGGTTGCTCGAAGATGTACTCCAGGAGCCCATCCTCCCCGCTCTCGAGTTTTAGTATGGGCAGAAGGGGCTCGATCAGAAGTTGCTGCCGGATGACCGACTTGAACTCGTTGTAAACAACGTGTACCGAGTCGAGTTCGCTGTTGACGTAGTAGTCGATCAGGCTCTGGGCCAGCTCTTGGGCGTAGACGGGATCCACCTTGGCCATGATGTTGACGTATCGATGCTGAATCGGCCAGGGCCGGTGCTTGAACCACTCGTCTCCTTTTCGCCCCACCAGCGCAAGGCTCAGTTCCTTGTTGGCGGCCTCACTTCGGATATGAGCCGTGGCGCCCTTGATGATATTGCTGTTGAAGGAACCACACAGGCCCTTGTCGGAAGTGATCACGACCAGCATGATTCGTTGTTCGTCTCGCCGAACCAATAGTGGATGAGAGGAAGGGTCCACGCGAGCCGCCAGCGAGTTCAGGACAGCCAGCATCCGGTTGGCATAGGGTCGAGCGGAAAAAATGCGCTCCTGGGCCTTCCTGAGCCGGGAAGCGGAGATGAACTTCATCGCCCGGGTGATCTGCTGAATGTTCTTTACGGAACGGACCCTTCTTCGAAGGTCAATCAGTTGGCCGGCAGGCATGGTTAGTTCTCACTCACGGGCTCGGACTCCCCTGCTCTTTCCTCGCTGAAGCGTTCCTTGAACTCCTCAAGCGCCGAATTGAGCTGTTCCTCGACTTCGCCCTCTATCTTTCTCTTTTCACCGAGACCCTGCAGAAGGCTGCTGTAGCGAGTGGCGAAAAACTGGTAGAGGCCCTCTTCAAACTTGGTCAGATCGGAGATTTCGACATCGTCCGCGTAGCCCCGCGTTCCGACGTAGATCATGAGGATTTGCTTTTCTACTCCCAGTGGTTCGTACTGGCCCTGCTTCAGGATCTCCGTGAGGCGTTCTCCGCGGGCAAGCTGGGCTTGAGTCGCCTTGTCCAGATCGGATCCGAACTGGGCAAACGCCGCCAGTTCCCGGTACTGTGCCAGATCGAGGCGCAGGCGTCCGGCCACCTGTTTCATGGCTTTGACCTGCGCATTTCCACCGACTCGGCTGACCGAGTTACCGACATGAATGGCAGGTCGAATCCCCGAATGGAACAGATCCGATTCGAGGTAGATCTGGCCGTCAGTGATGGAGATGACATTGGTCGGAATGTAGGCCGAGATGTCTCCGGCCTGGGTTTCGATCACGGGAAGTGCCGTCAGGCTCCCGCCGCCCAGAACGTCACTCATCTTGGCCGCCCTTTCCAGCAGCCTGCTGTGGAGGTAGAACACATCGCCCGGGAAAGCCTCCCGACCCGGAGGACGCCGGAGAAGCAGAGAGATCTCACGATAGGCTGCGGCATGCTTGGAAAGGTCGTCGTAGATGATCAGGGCGTGCTTCCCGTTGTTGCGAAAGTACTCACCCATGGAGCAGCCGGCATAAGGGGCCAGATACTGCATGGTTGCCGGATCTGAAGCCGAAGCCGCAACCACCACCGTCTTAGACATTACGTCATGAGCTTCCAGAGTCTTGACGATCTGGGCAATGGTTGATCTCTTTTGACCGATGGCCACATAGATGCAGAAGACATCGGTGTCTTTCTGATTGATGATAGTGTCGACGGCAATGGCTGTCTTACCTGTCTGCCGGTCGCCGATAATCAACTCTCTCTGGCCCCGGCCGATCGGAATCATCGAGTCGATCGCCTTCAGGCCAGTCTGAAGGGGTTCTTTCACTGGCTGGCGCGCCAGCACGCCAGGGGCAATGGTCTCGACTGGATAGCGCTCTTCAGTTGAGATGGCTCCCTTCCCGTCAATGGGCAAGCCCAGTGCATTCACCGTGCGGCCAATCAGTCCCTCTCCTACCGGGACCGACATGATTTGCTGGGTGCGCTTAACCAGGTCGCCTTCTGCAATATGGTGGAAATCGCCGAACAAAACAGCGCCCACATTATCTTCTTCCAGGTTGAAGGCGAGCCCGTAGACGTCGTGCGTGAACTCCAGCATTTCCAGAGACATAGCTTTTTCCAGGCCGTGGATCCGGGCAATCCCGTCACCGGCAGAGACCACCGTCCCCACTTCACTGACCACCAGGCCGGCATCGAAATCCTTGATTTGATCTCGGATGATCTTGGTAATCTCTTCTGCTCGAATTGCCATACTTGTTCTCCAGGTCGGCGTCGCTTCGCTAACGACTCGCCAACTCCTTTTTCAATGTCTCCAATGCCGTTTGAACCGAGCCATCAAAGACGGTTGACCCGATCTTCAGCTTGATGCCTCCAATCAGCGCTTCGTCCTGCTGAAAGTCCAGCCTGGCTCCGCGGCCGGTCATCTGTCCGACTGTCTCCAGAAGACTTGTCCTGGTGGACTCGGGTAGAGGTTCAGCCGATGTCACTTCGCCTCGCACGATCCCGCGGCGGTCATCCAGGACATCTTGCAGAGCCGCAGCGGCCCGTCCGAATTCTGCTATGCGGCCGTTGTGCAGGAGAACCAGAACGAAGTTCCGAGCCGTATCGCTGAGACCCAGGTGCGAAGCGATCTCTTCCACAATCCGCCGCTTGGGTTGAAAGGGAAGGGCCGGAGTTTCGAGGGTCTCGCGCAGGAGGTCATTGTCAGCCAGGAGTTCTTGCAGGCTTGCAATCTCCTGTTCGACCCGTCCCTCGATGTCTCGTTCTACGACCACATCCATGAGTGCGTGAGCGTACTTTAGATAGGTTGAGTAGGCCATCTAGTTTCTGCGGTCCTCAGTTTTTAAGTCTGCCAGAAACTGTTCGGCCAGTTTGGAATGGTTTTCCGAGTCCATTCTGTCCCGGAGGCGATCAGCGGCCATCTGAACTGCAATCTCAGCGGCGTAGTCCTTCAGGTCCTGACGTACGGATCTGCCCAGGTTGCTGATCTCCCTGCGTGCCGCTGCAACAATCCTCTTCACTTCTTGCTCGGCCTGTCCGCGGATTCGTTCCTTCTCATGTTCGATCTCTTCCTGAACCTGGCGGCGAATAGCGTCGAGCGCCGAATCGAGCTGCTTCATGCGCTCTTCGGCTTCGGCCAGCCTGGCTTCAGCTTCCTGCCTCGCCTCATCAACGCGCCGAATCTGCTTCTGCAACTCTGCTTTGCGGTTGCTGAAGAAGTCACGGGCCGGTTGCCTGAGGAAGTAGGTGAGGCCGCCGAACAAGATCAAGAGGTTGATCCAGCGACCAACCGTCTGGCCCCAGCCCCAGCCGTCGTGGGCTTCCTCTGCTGCCAGCAGCGGGCCTGTAAGGGCCACTGCGATCAGGATCAGAACAAGGAATCCTCGGATTTTCATAGTTCGATAGCGAAACCGTGGCGGGACATGATCAGTCGTGCTTCCCGGGTTTAAGCCTGCCCTGAAAGGCCTTCAGGATACCCTCAGCACTCGATCTGAGATGACTCGGGCTATTTCCTCTGATTCGCTTCGCAGTTGTTGGCGGGCAGTTTCCAGCTCACTTTGAATCTTCTCTTTGGCTTCATTGAGCATCGAATCCGCCTCATCGCGAGCCGACTGTAATCTTTCCTGACGTTCACTCAGAGCTTCATTGCGCAGCTTCTCCGCCAGTTTGAAGCCGACCTGTTTTTCCTCTTTGATCTTGCGGTCGTAAGTCTCGACCAGGGCCTGGAAATTGGCTGCGTACTCTTGGGCATGATCGAAGACGCCGGAAGTGCGAGCCCGACGCTCTTGCAGAACCTCCAGCAAAGGCCTCAGCAGCACCCGGGAAAGCACAATCCAGGTCAAGATGAAAATGACGGAAGCGGCCGCCAGGGTCCAGTTGAGTTCGATCATCGATGGGGACTCGTCGCCGTCAAAAAAAGTAACTTCTAGCACGCTTCAGGCCGCCGGTCAAGAACCGATCCAGCCTCCTGGCTATGTTAGAATACACTCTTTGCCGCAGGGGAGCCGGCAGGGGTTCTCGAACCCTTTCGAAAGAGAGAGTATTCTTCCCAGAGGGAGCGCCAGGATGCCACTTGAGAAAATCACCGAAAAGCTACGTGGGACAAAGGATCAGGTCTACATCACGGATTCGACCGGAACCGAGCCTGGGACCACATCAACGATGCCGATTGTGCCTTACAGAGTCTTGATCAGCGACATTCCTTTCTACGCCGATCCTGAGTGCAAAAAGGAAGTAGAGGGCGCCAGGATTGCGATCCTGCGGCCTCTCGATCCGGATGGGTTCGATGAGTTGGACATTGTCCCCTGCCGCAAGCAATACGCACCCGGCCAGTACCTGACCTGGCACTTGAATAACAAGAAGCTTTGGGAAGACTGCTTCTACCAGAATCCCTTCAGTGGGAAGGTGGAGCGGGCCTGGACCATCCACGTCGAGTTCCTTGGGCTGGTCATCAGTGACGAGACGGTTGAGTCCAACCGCGAGAAGATCGAGAAACTGCAGGCCCTGTACCCACAGGACGAGGATCTCCGCAAACAGATCATGTGACTGGGTTCTGAATTCCAGTTTCCAGATTCCAGGAAAGAGTGGGAGGGGCCGAAAGCGTCGGGATAAACCGACATGGAGTAGCGGATGAAAGAGCCGTACGGGGAAAGGTGTAGCCAACCACCCCGACCCCGAGTCATGCATCGATACCTCGCAAGAGGCTGGTGAAGCGTTGACAGGGGAAGCGTGAGCCGGGCTATTGAGCTTCGAAAGAAACGAGTTCCAGGTGCTGCTTTTATGGCCCCAAGGGGGTGGCGAAACCGGCTGCGGCGTAAAAGGCGAGTCGCAGCAGGGCCTGGCGGAGTCAGAGACCCCGTGCAAGCGTGGACGCTCCATGGACGAGAACCGAGAGACCCCAGGGTAGTCCGTCTGGATGGCAGGCGGACAGGCCGGCGAAGGTAAGCCGTAATGCCGGACATATACGGCCCTGGGGAGTCGGACGGACTCATAGTACTGATGAAGCGAGCGAACAAAGACGAAGAGTCGGCGGAGTTTGTGGAGGGAAGGAGTCCGGCCAAGGGAAGCACCAGTGAAGGCGGCCACGCCCCGGACACGGAGCCGGAAAGGTGTGACGATCGACTGGCTGGTGTAGGGCAGGCCGCACGCCGGGATAGGAAGATGCGGTTCACCGCGTTGCTGCACCACGTGACACCGGAACTGCTGAAGCAGAGCTATTTCGCCTTGAAGCGGAAGGCTGCTGCAGGGGTGGACGGAATGACGTGGCAAGCATATGGAGAAGGGTTGCGGGAGCGACTGCTCGTTCTGCATACCCGAATCCATGACGGGACCTATCGAGCCCACCCCTCGAGGCGGGTCTACCTCCGAAAGGAGGATGGCAGGCTGCGTCCACTGGGCATATCGGCCCTGGAGGACAAGATCGCGCAACAGGCCGTAGTTACGGTACTGGAGCAGATCTACGAGGAGGAGTTTATGGGCTTCAGTTACGGGTTCCGCCCCGGACGCAGTCAGCATCGAGCATTGGATGCGCTGTGGATGGGGATTACCAATCGGCCGGTGAATTGGGTGCTGGACGCTGACATTAGTGGGTTTTTCGACGCCATCGACCACGAATGGATGCTGAAGTTTCTCCAGCACCGGATCGGGGACCGGAGGGTTCTGCGACTGATCCGCAAGTGGCTCAGAGCGGGAGTCTCCGAAGCGGGTCAATGGTCCAGGAGCACGGTGGGAACGCCACAGGGGGCGGTAATTTCGCCCCTGCTGGCAAACATCTACCTGCACTATGTACTGGATCTGCGGACCCACCAGTGGCGAGGACGTAAGGCGAAAGGGGCGGTCATCATCGTCCGCTACGCCGACGACTTCGTGCTGGGATTCCAGCATCGCGAGGAGGCCGAACAGTACCGCCGGGAGCTGGCGGTACGGCTGTCGCAGTTCGGCCTGCAACTGCACCCGGAAAAGACGCGGTTGATTGAGTTCGGCCGTTGGGCGAGCAAGAATCGTCGCCGCCGGGGGCAGACCAGACCGGATACCTTTACCTTCCTGGGCTTTCGCCATATCTGTGCGCAAGGTCGAAAAGGCGGGTTTACGATCCGGCGGAAGACCGAAGGGAAACGTCTGAGACGCAAGTTGAAGCAGATCCGCGCACAACAGCTGCGCCGACGGCACGATTCGCTCCCCGAACAGGGGAAGTGGCACCGGTCCGTCGTCCAGGGTTATTTCAACTACCATGCGGTCCCGGGCAACAGTGACGCCCTGAACGCCTTCCGCAGCGCGGTGTGTCGCGGCTGGTGCCACGCCTTGCGGCGTCGGAGCCAGAAAGCGAACATGCCGTGGCCGCGGTTCAACCGGTATGTCAAGCGGTGGATCCCCAGTGTCCGTATCCTACATCCTCCACCCTTCGTGCGTTTTGGCGTTCGACCCGAGGTAGGAGCCGTATGAAGTTATGTCTTCACGTACGGATCTGTCCGGGGGGTGCCAGGCAACTGGCATCCCTACCGGAACTCGGCCTCGCCCCGAGTCCGCCTCCCCCTTCCTGTCTTGGAATCTGGGATTCAGATGACCGTCCCGTCGGGGATGACGGCGTTCTTGGGGACGATGACGATTCCCTCCCTGATGAAGTAATTGTCACCATCGAGGTGCCGGGCGCCCGCGCGATTCTCGATCTTGACTCCCCGGCCTACCCTGGCGTTCTTGTCCAGGATTGTCTTTCGAATGATGGAGCCGTCGCCAATACCGACGGGAACCTCTGTGCCCGGGTCGGTTTCAAAATACTCGGCGCCCATCATCAGTGAGTCGTACATCTCGACACCCTCTCCGATGACCGACCGGATTCCGATGATGCTGTGGGAAATCTTACGTCCCTTGACCACACAACCGTCCGCAATAATGCAGGAGTTGATCGAACCCTCTCCAATCCAGCTGGCCGGGAGAAAACGCGGATGCGTGTAGATGGGCGCGCTCGCATCATAAAAATCGAAGCGTGAGTCCTCTCGGGTCAACTCGATATTGGCCTCGTAGAAGGCGCGGATGGTTCCGATGTCCTCCCAGTATCCGTCGAAAATGTGGGCGTAGACGCGGTGCTCCAAAAGGGCCGCAGGAATGACATCCCGGCCGAAATCGACTCTGCTTTCGTCTTCCAGTGCCTGGGTCAGAACGTCCCGGTTGAACAGGTAGATCCCCATCGAGGCCAGCGCCTGGTCTTTCCCGTTGGCCCGGAGAAGACCACAGTCTCGAACCAGCTTCTGAATGACCTGCGAATCGGACGGCTTCTCGTGGAAGGAATCGATCCTTCCGTCCTCTCCAACGCTCATCAGACCGAACTCGGAAGCGTGGCGAGACTCGATCGGAAGAGTACAGATGGTGACCTCGGCTGCATTCTCCTCGTGAGTCCGAACGACCTCGCTAAAGTCCATTCGATAGAGCTGGTCTCCGGACAGGACCAGGAGGTAGTCAACGCGGTAGGTGAGAATGTGTCTCAAGGACTGGCGCACAGCATCCGCTGTACCCTGGAACCAGCTGCTGCTGTCCGGGGTCTGTTCGGCTGCCAGAATGTCCACAAACCCGCGAGAGAACATCCCCATCTGATAGGTCATCTTGATGTGGGAGTTCAAAGAAGCCGAATTGTATTGAGTGAGAACAAAAATCCTGACAATTCCGGAGTTAATACAGTTACTGATGGGGATGTCAATCAGCCGGTACTTGCCGGCCAGGGGAACGGCCGGTTTGGAGCGTACGGAGGTCAACGGAAAAAGCCTCGTTCCCTTGCCTCCTCCGAGTACAACTCCAACGATTTCTTTCACTTGGCCTCATTCTATCGCTCTCTGACCAGTTTCTCCAGGGCCTGGTGGGTGGGGCCATCGGTCTCGATCCCGAGGCGCCGGGTCAGCGCTGTTCGAGCCGAATCTCCTCCAATCTCTTTCAGGCCCCAGGCGGCATGACGGCGCACCATGGGATCCGGACAATGGAGCAGGCGGGTGAGCTCGGGCACAAACTCCTGACTCCGGCTGTTGCCCATGGCCACTGCGGTATTTCGCATCAATCCTCGCCACCGGGCCCGTTTCACCGGGCTCTTTCGAAACAGGGAACGGAAATCGTTCTCAGTCAGCCCGGCCAACTCTTTCAGGAGGGGGCGCCGGAGCCCCTTACGGGGAGCAAATGCAAGTTCCCGGGATTCCTCCACGCGCCTGTTCCAGGGACACACATCCTGGCAGATATCGCAGCCAAAGATCAGATTCTGGTTGCCGCGGCGCCGCTCTTCGGGGATGTCTTCTTTCGCTTCGATCGTCAGGTAAGAGATGCACAGACGGCTGTCAACGACATAGGGTTCGACAATCGCGTCGGTTGGACACGCGTCCAGGCAGCGGCGGCAGCTTCCGCAGTGATCCCGCCCCGGCCCATCCGGGTCGAGTTGCAGGTTGAGCAGGATCTCGCCAATGAAGAACCAGGAGCCCAGCTTCTTGTCCGCAATCAGATTGCCATTCTTGCCAATCCATCCAATCCCCGAGCGGGCTGCCCAGTGCTTGTCCATCACCGGCCCCGTATCCACATAGACTCTCCCCTCGGCGCCCGGGCAGAGCTCCTCGATCTGATCCAGTAGAGTCTTCAGTTTGGGCCACAGAACTTCGTGGTAGTCAGCGCCCGCTGCGTAGCGGGAAACCACGCCCGATGCGGGGTCGTCGTAGGGAAGCGGGTAGGGATGGTAGTAGTTGAGAGCCACCGACAGGACGGTCTTGACCCCCCTCAGGATCAGGCTTGGATCCAGGCGTTTTTCAACGCCCCGGGCCATGTATTGCATTTCGCCGTGATAGTCGTGCTCGAGCCAGGCCAGAAGCTTCTCCTTGGGCACATCCTCTACGGGTGCGACTCCCACCCGCTCGAAACCCAGTTCGAGGGCCTTCTCTTTGATTCTCTGGGTGAGCAGGGCACGGAGCATTGCAGCGGAGTATAGCAAGCGTTGGCCGGGAAGCCTGACCGAGGCAGCGGAACTGTTCGAGAAGGCCAGCCAGGTGAATCCCGAGGACTACCAGACCCCCGGCCTGCTCTCGATGGTTGAAGAGGATCTGAAGGGGACTCTCCGTGCTCCGGTCGGATCCTTCAGAACTGGTCTCGTAGACGCTGTTTTCTCCGTTCCAGGGCGCCTTCGAAACGCTGTTTGTCGGTCTCCGTCCGAGGACGGATACAGGGGACTTCCCGGGGATTTCCGTCGGCATCGAGGGCTACAAAGGTGAGGAAGGCCGTGCTGGTCTGGAGCCTTTCCCCGCTTCGGAGATCTTCTGAGAAGACGTCAACTTCCACCTCCATGGAAGTGCGGAATGCCCGGCAGACATTAGCCTCGAGCAGAACCAGTGCCCCCACTTTGATGGGATGTAAGAACACCAGGGAATCGACTGAAGCGGTCACCACCTGTTGGCGACAGTGGCGAGCCGCTGCCATAGCCGCAGCCAGGTCGATCAGGTGCATCACACGGCCACCCAAGATATTGCCCTGAACATTGGCATGGTTCGGCAGGACGAGTTCGGTCATGGTGGTGTGTGATTCGGATGGCGTTTTTGCTTTGACTCGAGACTCGGAACGGCTCACGTTGACCCCCCTTTCGCGAAGGCACGGGTTGCTGCGATCATGCGCTTGCGGACTGACAGACTTGGCATCGATCGGAGTGGAGGTCCCTCCTTGGCCCGAAAACGGAGCCCCGACCGTGAGGGAGAGGAGATGTGCTAAGGTAGGCCTTGATGGAATCTACCCCTCTCCTGAATTGGTTGCTGATGGTTCTGTTCCTGATTCTGGCTCTGCAGAGCCTTTTGGTGACCGTCGCCATTCTGGTGATGAACGCCCAGATTCGGCGGTTCCACTCGAGCAGCGAGCGCAACCTGCGCCAGTTGTCTTCTTTCCTCGCGACCGCGGACACGACTTTGTCCAAGGTGTCCGTTCTGACCCAGAGATTCGCCGACTGGGAGATACAAATCCGGGAGGCGACGGAGGCGGCTTGCGGGGCTGTGGCAGAGGTGGACGAAAAAGTCGAGCAGGGGCTCTCCTTCCTGGAGGCCAATCTGAGGCAGTGGCAGGGTCAGTCTGACGAGATCATGGGGAGATTCTCGAGGGCCAGCAATGAAGTCTATGATGCTGTTCTCGAACCGGCCTCAAAGGTCTCGCTGGTTCTGCGGGCAGTGGGAGCCGGTCTGAAGAGGCTGCTCTCGGACTCAGAGGCAGGTGAGGACCCCAGCCACTATCACCAGGATCGGCAGATCTTCATTTAGTACCGCCGGGCCAGCCTCACCAGCAGTTCCCGCTTGATCTGACCGCGAATCACCACAATCTTGACTTGATCTCCCGGCCGCCGCTGTCTCAGCTCCCTGGTGAACTCGTAGTTGCTGCGAATGGGGACACCTTCAAACCGGACCAGGATATCTCCGGGTCTCAGACCGGCCCGCTGCACTGGACTTCCGTTCAGCACTTCGGAGAAGCGAACCCCGGAACCGTCAAAGGCTATGTCAACGAGTCCGCCGAAGAGGGGGCCGGAGAGCCACGCCTGGCTGGCCGGGCCCGTGACCGGCTCTGACATCACGGCCTCGGGCCGTCGGATGAGCACTTGAGATTCATCCACGGCCGTGACGAACTGGCGGGAGAAGTCGACAATCTGTTCCGCTCGGAGGACGTTGATTTTCTGGAAATCGTCGGTTGGCCGATGATAATCGGAGTGCAGACCCGAGAAGAAGAAAAGCACCGGAATGCCTTTCTGGCTGAAGCTCAGGTGATCGCTTGATCCTCCCGCGGTCTCCGCTCTCCGCAGAGTCAAGGGTGTTCTCAAAGCCAGCTTTTCGAGAATCGGCCCGAAATCCGGGCTGGTGCCGGTTCCGCCGATCAGTAACTCCCCCTCGCTTCTTCCGATCATGTCGAAGTTGAGCATGCACAGGGTGTGTTGCAAAGGGATAGCCGGGTGCTCCAGGTAGTGTCTTGAGCCCAGGAGGCCAAGCTCCTCGCCCGCGAAAGCCACAAACAGGATTCCGAAGTGCCTGGGGGTGGCGGACAAGTCTTCAGCCAGTTGCAGCAGAGCCGCGACGCCCGAAGCGTTATCGTCCGCCCCATTATGGATCTCTGTCTCCCGGTGCCCTTCCGGGCCGGCTCCCATCCTGGTTCCAAGATGGTCATAGTGGGCGCCGAGAACCAGGAAATAGGGGCTCGTGCCCGGGAGCAGGGCAACGACATTATTCACGCGGTGGTTGGTGGACCGGATATCCAGACGCACCCGGACAAAAAGGGCCTCGAAATCAAAGGAGTGGGGAGTCATACGCTGGTTGATCCATCTCCAGACATCGTGTGACTTGCGACCACTGGCGCCCCACAGCCGTTCAGCCCAGTCATGACTCAGGCGCAGCACCGGGATCCCGGCCGATTCCAGGGGGCCCCTGGTTCCCAATCCGGCTACTCTCGATCTCGAGTGGTTGAAGCGATCCGGAATGATGATGAGTCCCAGGGCACCTCGATCCCGGGCCGTCTCCGCCTTCTTGAGGAGGGAGGAATGGAAGGTCGGGTTCAGTCCATCGAAGGGGCTGTCCGGGCGAAGCTCACCCGGTTCGTGATCGAAGACGATCACCACCTTGCCGGCAACGTCGAGGGATGTGTAGTCGTCGTAGTTGAGCTCCGGAGCTGAGATGCCGAATCCGGCAAAAGCCAGTGGGGCGTTGACTTCACTCTTCTCGCCGAAGGCAAGAGATGTGTAGTCGCTCTCGTAGATCAGGGATATCGGGAGGCCCAGCAGGCTGTAGAAGGAGCACTCGCTCTGATTGCCCAGTTCCACTGCGGTAGTGACCTGAAAGGGCTGAAAGAATGAATCGTCCACTCCGGCAGGAAGCAGCCCCAGTTGCTCGAACTCTCCGGCAATGTAGGAGGCTGCCTCCAGGAGTTCCGGCTGGTCATTTCCCCGGCCGCGCAGCTCGTCCGAGGCCAGGTATCTCAGATGGCGGACAAAGCTGGATTCCCCGTGGATTTCTGCCCGAACCGGTGAAGCCAGAAGGATCGCTATTAACAGGAACGTGCAGCGCATGATCCACCCCATTTTAACCGATCACCGCAGGTTGCTGGTGTGGGTCGGTCGGGCTCGGGTTGAATGCGCAGTGACCGGCACAACACCTTAGTCGGCCAGCCGAGTGCCCACCTCGATAATGACGGACTTGTCCAGCTTGAACTCGAGCAGCGTCTGGGCCTCGATCTTCACCTGTTTGCCCCCGGTGGCTACTGCCACGGCAGTTCCCACCGCTGCACCCACGGCAGTACCGATCAGAGCACCCTCGCCGCCGTCGGCAACCGCTCCCACGGCCGCTCCAACTCCGGCACCCACTCCGACCTTGAGTAAGGTCCTGGACTTCTCGCCGTCAATCTCCAGGGCTATCGTGGAAAGGGGATAGATCTTGTCTCCCACCAGCAGATCGATGAGGCTCAGCTCCAGTCTGGCTTTTCCTGAGAGCTTCCCGGCTTTCTTGACTTCGGCCAGAAGTCCGTACACTTCGCTGCCGGCGGGAGCTACAGTCTGGCCGTCAACCACCAGATCTGTGTGCAGAAAGCCCTTGTAGCTGTCTCCCTTCTTGTTCTTTCCGCTGTTGAGATCGTCCGCGGTGCGAATCTGGATGGCAGTTCCGGCCGCTACCGTCAGCTCTGTGGGAAGCGCCGGCAGGGGGGCAGTTCCCTGCGGCGCTTGAGGTGGATCAACCAGTAGAAAAACCTGCTTCTGCCCATCGAGGTAGGGAAGGTAGTACTGATGCTCGATCTTGAAGAAGGTGACCGCCGCCAGAGGCACAGGTTCGAAATCGGCGGGAAGCTCCGAGATGGTGGTCAACCCGGCCGGCTTCTCCACGACCACGTAAACTTTCTGGCCGCCCTGCTCTACCTGTCGATAGAACGTGTTGCCGTAGTAGGAAAAGCGGGTACCTTCGGCGATCAGCGTGGTGCTGCCGTCGGGAAGTGACTTTACCTGAGCACCGGAAGGCGCCTCGGTCACCTTGTAGGCTACCTTTCCCTCCTTGTACGTCTTCTGGTAGTAGACCTGGTCCTGGTAGTAGTAGCTGACGCTGCCCACATATACGGTCGTGTAGCCGAGAGGCAGGGACCAGTAGTAGGAACCGTAGGGAGGATATACCCAACTGTAGTAGTAGGCCCCACCCCAGTAGTAGGGGCAATAGTAGTGGTAACCGGAATAGTAGTAGGGCGATCCATAGACGGTCACGCGGCGGGCACCGTTCGGCAAGGTGGTGATCAGTGCTCCCCCGTACGGACCGGAAAGGGCTGTTCCCTGTCCCCGCGGGCCGCGGCCGTGGGCAAAGTCGTAGTCTCCCCAGTACTTGGAATCGATTTCTCCCACCGCACCGATCCCGCCCGTGGCCGTTCGGAAGATGTCGGCTTCCGTCTCCACCTCACGACCTGTACTGGTCTCGGTCTTGCCCTTGTACTCGATCTCGTTGCCGTCTCGCTTGAATTCGCTCTCTCGTTCAATCGACTCTCCGTAACGACCTGTCGTTTCGGCTTCCCGTTTGACCTCCTCCACCCGGCCATCGTCCATCTTGATCTCGCTGGAGGTCTCGCGGGTGGCCCCTTCACCGGTTTGCTGGCGACCCTCAACGTTGATGGTGTCTCCGTCGCGGGTGGCCGTCTTGGTACTGCTGCCGGTTCTGCCTTCGGCCGTCGTGATGTTCTTGTTGATCGTCGTCGTGTCGCCCTGCGTCGACTTGGAGAGTTCGATTTCGCCTCCCCGGGGGGTTTCTCGGCTCCAGCTTCCGTCCGGTACGCCCTCCCCGGACCCTTGCTGAGCGCTTCGGGTCGAGGCCCCCTGCGTCCCGCTCTCGCCACTCCGGGCTGCTGGCGTCTCAGATCCAGTCTGTCGGCCTTGATTCGCTGCAGCCTGTCCCGACTGACGGGTCTGTCCGCCTTGCTGGCTGGTTGCAGCCTGCCCCGACTGATGGGTCTGTCCTCCCTGTTGGCCGAGGGTCTGAGGCCGTTGCTGGGCCGTCTGTGTCGAGCCACCTGAGGATCTCAACTGGTTCTGACTCGAGGGTCCTTGAGACGAGCCCTGCCGGGTCTGGCTGGAGTAGCGACTGTAGCCCTTCCAGACATCGGCCGAAGAGCGGCTCTGATAGTTGTTGACAGAGCCCCGTTGATAGTTACTGCCGCGATAGCTGGAACCGCGGGAGGGGCTTCCCCCGTAACGGCTGATAGAGCCCCGCGACGAAGACCGTCCACGCCGCTGCGCGAACACTTCCAGGGTGACCTGGGTGAGCCCGCCAAAGAGCAGGCCAGCCAGAATGAGACGGGCAAGCTGATGATTTTTCATCACTGACTCCAAACTGCCAGCGGGAGATTTCCCACGATGGACTGCTAGCGCTGATCGGGAATGGGGGGAATCTCCGGTACCGTCCAGTCGATTGTCCTGGCCTCGGGGGGAACCTGGAATTCGAACAGTTTGTCGGGTGTCTCCATGTCCAGATTCCAGCGCGTGAAGATGGCCGTGTACTGTGGCATGCCCGGTTCCTGCTTATAAGAGATCACCAGTTTACGAGGGAGCGGCTTTTCTCCTGCTTCCAGCCAGATCTGAAAGTCGAGCCGGTCCAGGATGAAGGCCAGATGGTGACACTTCGTGGCGGCGACCTGGTGAAGGCCAAGATAGCTCCCGCTTTGAAGCCGTTCAGTCAACTGACCCTGCAGGTTCTCAGAGATCAGTTCCCCCAGGGGTATGACCACTTCAAACTGCTCGTCAAGGAGGTCCAGCAACTGATCGATGGTTCCGGAGAATTCCGTCGATCCGTAGACGTTGTGCTCCTTGTCCAGGAGAATGAATCTCTGGCCGTCGAACCAGGCCCTTCGGTTGACCGTGTCGCCACTGGTTTCTACGGCGATCTTGTTGGGGCGCCGAACCGCAACCGAGCGGATGTTACCGAACTGCAGCATCTGGTTGCCGTCGTGCTCGTCGTAGGTCTCTTCGGCCGTGAAACCAAAGGAAGATGTCCCACCCAGCAGGTCGCTCATTTTTTTCAAAATCTCCATCGCCCTGGGATCGACAGCCGAGGACCCGGTGGGCTGAGCGGGCAGAGAGGTGAATCCCATCCAGAGGATCAGACTGATCCAGCTGATCCGTCTCCAATCAATGCGCATCATAGGTTCCTTTGTAAGATGGGCCATCAGAGAGAATTCTCTCACAGCGAACCCGGGAATTATCTCACGGTCCAACTCAACCCGGCAATCGAGCCCGATGGCAACCGCGTGGGAGTGCAGGTTATACTCATGGGCTTCAGGAACCAAAATGGAATGTTGTGGCTGCCGGGTCCTGGGTGCGGAGGAGTCGTTCGGGGCGCGGTGCTGACGGCGGTGAAGTGAGAGGGTGAGACGGCAGCTCCATTGAGCCGAAGCCGTTCTCGGGAATCCATTATGCAGAGAATGATCTGGAGATTCGCTTTTTGTTTTCTACTTACAACGGGTCTGTTGGCCCAAGGATCGCCTCCGGCGCCGCGGCCGGGTCCCTTGACCCTCAAGAATGCGGTTGACTTCGCAGCGAGAAACTATCCCGACATTCGGGCGGCGCTGGCAGAGATCTCTGAGTCGGAAAGTGCCATTGATGCTGCGAAGACTGCTTATCTTCCCGAAGCCATTCTGCGCTTCGAGGTGAACCGTGCGACTCGCAATAACGTCTTTGGGTTGATTTTTCCCAACGGGGCGTTCCCGGCTATCTCGGGCCCGGTTCTGGAGGAAGCGACGATCCAAAGTACTTTCGGAAGTGCCGGGGGTCTGTTCTTTTCCTGGGAACCGTTCGATTTTGGACTGCGCAAAGCGCAAGTCGGTGTGGCGGAGGCAGAAAGATTACAGGCTGAAGTCGGCCGGGCCGTCACCGAATACGAAGTGTCGCTGGCGGTTGTCAGTGCGTACCTCCAGGTCATGGCCAATCGTCAAGCGGTGGCAGCAGCCCAGGCCACGGTGGAGAGGATGGAAGTGTTTGCGAAGATCGTGGGCGTGCTTGCCCAGAATCAGCTACGACCAGGAGCGGATGAATCTCGCGCGCTAGCAGAACTCGCACAAGCACGAACTGAAGCGATTCGGGCCGAAGAGCAGGCCCAGATCGCCCTGACGAATCTGGCCGAGAAGATGGGGTTGGCGGGCACGAGTATTCAGCTCCAGCCCGGCCCGCTGCTCCGTGACCCGCCAGGCCCGCCAGGCGCAACGGCCTCCATGGATCGGCATCCGTTGGCCCGGGCTCAACAGGCCGAGATTGCTGTTGTCGAAGCGCGGCAGCGCGCGCTGGAAACCCAGTGGCGTCCGAAGTTCGAACTCCAGTCGGCTGTCTATGGCCGCGGAACGGGGGCGCGAGTCGATGGAACCTTCGAGGGAGGAGCCCATGGGCTGTTGCCGTCACACGGGAACTGGGCTGTCGATTTCGCGGTGAGTTTCAACCTGTTTGACTACAAGAGAAACCGGATCAGGAAGGAAATCGAAGGGCACAGAATCGAACGCGAGAAAGCAATCGAAGAGCGGGTGGTCCAGCAACTCCGGGGCGAGGCGGCACGATCGCAGATCGCACTGGAGGCTGCGCGCAAGATTGCCTCAAACACGCCGCTCGAGTTGGAGGCGGCGCGAGTCCTTGAAACGCAAGCCCAGGCGCGCTACAGGACTGGACTCGGTACTGTGCTTGAAGTCGCCGACGCACAGCTATTGCTACGGCAGGCGGAAGTCGATGACCGGCTGGCGCGGCTGGGTATCTGGCGCGCGCTGTTCGCACTGGCGGCCGTTCAGGGCGAAATGGAAGAGCTGCTGGATGCTGCCAGCAAGACAGAGGGAGAACAACAAAAGTGTGGCTGATTCATGCCGCCATGCGGCGGCCGATCACAATACTGATGGTGATTCTCGGGGTGGCCCTGGCCTCAGTCCTGGCCCTCAACCGGATGAAGGCGGACATCTTTCCGGATCTTGGGACGCCGGTCATTTACGTGGCGCAACCTTATGGCGGCATGGACCCGGCGCAGATGGAAGGCTATCTCGTGAACTATTACGAGTACCACTTTCTCTACATCCGGGGAATCGACCACGTCGAGTCGCGCTCGATCCAGGGAGCCGCTCTGATGAAGCTCTACTTCCACGAGGGTACGGACATGGCGACCGCCATGGCCGAGACGGTTGCCCAGGTCAACCGATCCCGCTCCTTCATGCCCCCCGGAACGGTGCCGCCCTTCATCATGCGTTTCGACGCCGGCAGTGTGCCGGTTGGCTATCTTGTTTTTTCAAGTGAGACCCGCAGCGTCAATGAGATCTCCGACTTGGCCTTGTTCCGTGTGCGGCCAATGTTTGCGCGGCTGCAAGGTGTGTCTGCCCCGCCGCCTTTTGGAGGCAGCGCGCGCAGCCTGGTGGTACGGGTGGATCCCGATAAGCTTCGGGCCTATGGCTTGTCCCCGGACGACGTGGTGCAGGCCATCGCCAAGACCAACACCATTTCGCCCTCGGGTAGTGTTCGCATCAATGACACGAACTATCTCGCACCGGTCAACTCGACCGTCGAGCAGGCGGTCGAACTCAACGACGTACCGATCAGCTCCGGGCCGGGACCGCTGGTCTATCTTCGCGACGTAGGCTACGCTGAAGACGCAGCCGACATTCTCACCAGTTATGCCCTGGTTGACGGCAATCGTGCGGTCTATATCGCGGCAACCAAGCGCGCAGATGCATCCACTCTGGATGTCGTCAAGAGAGTGAAAGATGCCCTGCCGACGTTCCGTGCCAGTATTCCCGAGGACATCGACGTAACGTTCGAGTTTGACCAGTCCTTTTACGTGGTCAATGCCATCCAAGCACTGACTACGGAAGGCATTACGGGAGCCGTTTTAGCGGGTCTCGCGGTCCTTTTGATGCTGGGTAGCCTGCGCAGTGCCCTGGTTGTCGTCATCAACATTCCGATCGCCTTGTTGTGCGCACTGGTGGGGCTATGGGGGGCGGGCCAGTCGATCAACCTGATGACGCTGGGCGGGCTCACACTTGCCATCGGAATCCTGGTGGACGAGTCGATCATCGCCGTCGAGAACATCCACACTCATCTGGGAAGGGGCGAGAGTGTTTCGAAAGCTGTCCTGGAAGCGAGCCGGGAGGTGGTGATTCCGCGCTTGCTGGTGATGTTGTGTATTGTTGCGGTCTTCACTCCGTCCTTCTTCATGGCGGGGGTCGCCCGCGCTCTGTTTGTCCCCCTGGCGCTGGCCGTGGGGTTTGCCATCATCGCGTCCTACTTTCTGGCCAGCACTCTGGTTCCGATTCTCGAGACCTGGTTCAATCGGAAGGCCAAGCATCTGTCGGGTGAAGAGTCGAGAACCTGGTTTTCGAGTATTCAGGACGCCTTCGGAGGTATCTCTCGAAACCTGATCCGTCTGCGCTGGCCCATTCTGGTCTGCTACCTGCTGGTGTGCGGGTCCATTCTCTACTATGTGGGCGCGGGCCTGGGGGCGGACATCTTTCCCCGGGTTGACACCAACGCGCTGCAGATGCGCATTCGGGCTCCTTCCGGGACCCGGGTCGAGCGTACCGAGGTCATCGTGCAGCAGGTGCTCAGTGCGGTGGGAGAGATCGTGGGGCCCGAGAACGTGGAGACGTCCATCGCCTTCGTCGGTGTCCAGCCGTCCAGCTTTCCGGTGAATCTGATCTTCCTCTGGACCGGCGGCCCTCACGAAGCGGTCATGCGGGTCGCCCTCAACCCGGAGGCCGGAATTCCCACCGCCCGCGTGGAGGAAGAACTGCGAAAGAAAATTCCTGAAGTGGCTCCAGGTACCCGGATCACGTTTGAGGCACCTGACCTGGTGAGCCAGGTGATGAGTTTCGGTTCGCCGACGCCGATTGAGATTGCGGTTGCAGGTCCCAGCCTGCCGGATAGCGAGGCCTACGCTCGCCAGATCGTGGAAGAACTTGAGAACATCGCCTACCTGCGAGACGTCCAACTGGGTGAGCTGCTGGAATACCCCTCGATGGAGATCAACATTGATCGCAACCGGGCAGCTCAACTTGGCGTGACGGTCGAGGATGTGGGCAAAGCGCTGGCCCCCGCCACCTGGTCGAGCCGTTTTACGACACCTGTTTACTGGGCTGATCCAAAGTCGGGCATCGCCTACCAGGTGCAAGTGGAGATCCCTCAGTCCATGATCTCTTCCATCGAGGACATCTCGAGCCTTCCGGTGAAAAAAGGCCAGCCGCCGACTCTGGTCGGAGATGTTGCCGACGTGACGATTGGCCAGGCGGTCGGCGAATATCACCGCTACAACATGCAGCGCATGGTGACGGTCACGGCCAACGTCGGAAGTGAGGACCTGGGTCGATCTGCTGCGGATGTGCGAGCAGCGCTGTCACGCTTACCCGCCCCTCCCCGGGGAGTCACGGTAAACATGCGCGGTCAAGTGGCGCCCATGGAATTGATGATCGATAGCCTCGAGCTCGGTCTGTTGCTGTCCATCGTTGCCGTTTTCCTGCTTCTGGCGGGCTACTTCCAATCGATTCGGGTGGCGTTTGTCGTGGTCAGCGCCATCCCGTCGGTGCTGGCCGGGGTCGCGGTGGCATTACTGCTGACCGGAGTGACACTGAACATTCAGTCGTTCATGGGCGCGATCATGGCCGTCGGCGTTTCAGTGGCGAATTCGATCCTGCTCTGCACCTTTGCCGAGCAGTACCGGCGCCGAGCCCAGGTATCATCGGTGGCCGCCGCCGTGGAAGCATCCCGGTCCCGTATGCGCCCGATTTTGATGACCAGTGTGGTGATGATTTCCGGCATGGCCCCGCTGGCTCTGGGGGCTGCCCAGACGGCCCCCCTGGGAATTGCGGTGATCGGAGGTTTGATCGCCTCAACCGTGACCTCGTTGACCGTCATCCCTTCCATTTTCGCTGTGGTGCAGCGAAAGGCCTCGTTCGCTTCCTTCTCGATCGACCCGGAAGATCCGGAAAGCCCGTATTTCGTGACTCCGACAGGCTCGTCGACGCTATGAAAAAGGAGAGACCCGCATGTACATCCTGATGACCTTGATCCTTTCTACAGCAATGGGGGGAGCTCCCGACGAAACCAAGATTGTGCGGACCGAGCTGACTGAAGTGGTCTCCAGGCCGCTGCAGAAGACAACCCTGCTGACTGGCGAGCTCAGACCGTTCCAGACTGTCGACATCCACGCCCGGGTCGACGGCTTCATCGAAGAGATCCATGTGGATCGGGGCTCCCGGGTCAGAAAGGGCCAGCTGCTGGCACGAATGACAGCTCCTGAAGTCGAAGCTCAACGCGCGGAAGTTCAGGCCAAAATCCCCGCAGTCCGGGCCAGCCAAATCGAAGCGGAGGCTAGACTGGCAGCGGAGCAGAGCACTTACGAGAGGCTCAAGGAGGCAGCCAAGACTCCGGGTGTGGTGGCGGGAAACGACCTGGTGGTGGCCGAAAAACGATCGAGGCACACGAGGCGGTAATCGAATCCCTGGAGCTGACAATCCAGGCCTATGAGGCCTCGGTGCGGACGATCGATGAGATGGAGAAGTATCTTCAGGTGACGGCTCCCTTCGACGGGGTGGTCACCCTGCGCAATGCCCACGTCGGGGCACTGGCCGGGCCCGAGAGCGCTTCGCAGCAGCCGCTGTTCACGGTTGAGCAGGTGCACCGGTTGCGGCTTGTCGTAGCGGTCCCCGAAGCCTACCTGCAAAGCGTCGTCCGTGGCCGTGAGATCTCCTTCACGGTGCCGGCCTATCCGGGGGAAACTTTCAAGGGCAAGGTCTCCCGCCCGGCCTACGCCGTGAGCCCCGAAACCCGTACGATGCCGGTGGAGGCGGACATTGCGAACGCGTCGAGCCAGTTGGCCCCGGGCATGTACGCGACGGTTTCGTGGCTGCTACAGCGCCAGAGCGACAGCCTGTTCGTTCCGCCTGGCGCCATCAAGTCGACCACCGAGAGAATCTTCGTCATCCGAGTGCGCGACGGCAGGGCCGAGTGGGTCGACGTTCGCCGCGGCATGACACAGGGGAACATGGTTGAGGTTTTTGGCTCTTTACAAGCCGGGGATCTCATCGTTGCGCGCGCCACCGACGAGATCCGTCCCGGCACGAAAGTCGAGCCTCAGTAGGAGGCCCCTCCGTGGTCCGATCACATCGCCGCATGGAAGCGGCTCTTACACACCTAGAAGTCGATCTTGAAGCGCATCAGCAGGATATCGGCATTCCCGGTCTCTACAACCTCGGAACGAACGTAGTTCCACATGACTCGCGAGTAGGCGTTCACGTACCAGTTCACGCCGAAGGTGAAATTCTTCATTTCTCCACCCCGTACCAGACCGCTGTTCAGATCGAGCTGCGAGTAGCGGGCCACCATCTCCCAGGCTCCAATGCCGCCGTCGTCCAGGAACGAACTGCTGGGCCGGACCCGGTCGAAGGATCCCCCTCCATGCCAGTAGGGGCGGTGTTCGCCCGTCAGAAAGAAGCTTCCCATGACATAGAGACCGGAGAAGGTGGGATCACCGCTGGAAACCGAGTCGACAGAAGTCTTCATGTATTCGCTCTGGACCGAGAAAGGACCGACTACAGCGGCCGCCTCCAGGCCAACCATGTTGTAGGAACTGGTTGTCAGGAGTGGAGTCAGGACGAAGGGAGGTAGTAGATTGGCCTCGGGACGGGAACCGAAAAGGGTTGCGCCCAGAGGGGTTCCCTGGTGGCTGTAGGCAGCCCCGACATGAAGGTATTTCCGTCCTCCATCGGCGTAAACCGGAAGTCCCGTGAGCCGGGCCGTCAGGTTGGGGCCTCCGCTCCCCACGCTCTGGCCGGCATTGAGGGTCTCGCGAAAGACTCCAGCAGCGTAGTTGATCCGTCCTTGTGCGACGGTGTTCTGAAAAGCGATTCCGGTGTTCCGCAGAGGCGCAAAGGCGCCGCCGGCAGAGCGCTCCAGCAGTGTAATGTGATTGGAACTGGTCAACGCCTCCAGTCCGAAGGGCTCTTTGAAGTGGCCTGCCTTCACGGTACCCAGAACGGGCACGTCTCTGAGACCCACGTAAATATCGCTGAAGTTCGCGAAGCTGTCGGCGAAATCGAACTCCGCTTTGTACTCAATGCGATCGTACATCACTCCTGAAGCATAGAGACGAGCCCGTCGAAACTCCGCTCCGTCCCGCACGAAGCCCCCCAGGGACCCCAGCGATTCGACCAGGGAATCATCGGCCCGGGCAAAAGTCCAGTCATTCATGATGCGGCCGCCGATGCGCAGTTTGAACTGCTCATCAGCCGAGTCCATCCGTACCCCGTCCTTCCAGTAGACCCGGAACCGGTTGGGGTCTTCCTGCGGCTTGGCCTGTGTCGTGATGGTCGTGGCCGTGCGCTCAACTGCCCCGCTTCCGGGCGCAGCGGGTGGCTGGGGCTCGCCCTCGGGCTCCCCTTTCACAAGATGGGCCTTCAGCCCTTCTACCTCCTTCTTGAGGAGCTCCAGTTGCTGTTCCAAGAGCTTGATCCGCTCTTCGGAGGTCTGAGCGGCCACCTTGCCGGCGGCTGCTAGTAAACAGATCAGCGCTGTGAAAATGATTTTCGCCTTCATGCATTCTCCTTCTCTGCCTGCAGTCGAATACGAGTCTGACTTGCAAGTCGACACGCAAGTCTATGGGAGGAAAGTTAATGCAGGATTAGGAGAGTGTTAAGAGTGTGTAAATTTGTACCCGACCCCTCGGATCGTCGCAATCAGGTCGACTTCGCTGCCCAGCTTGCGCCTCAGGGCGCGGATGTGAACATCCACATTTCGGTCGATGATGGTGGCCTGCCCGTCCGTGATGCGGTCCAGCAACTGCGCCCGAGTGAACACTCTGCCCGGGGCTCCGGCCAGGGCGGTCAGCAGGCGGAACTCGGCCAGGGTCAACTCGACCGGCTGGCCGTGGATCCGGACCTCGTGCCGTTCCGGGGCCAGCTCCAGGGGACCTGCCCTCACCATCTGCCCGGACGCATCCGAAACAGACGCTTCGGAACGGCGCAGGACCGCCCGGACGCGGGCGCTCAACTCGCGCACGCTGAAAGGCTTGGTGATGTAGTCATCCGCCCCCAGTTCCAGCCCCAGAACCACATCTGCCTCACGGTCCCGCGCCGTGGCCATGATGATGGGAAGGTTGCGAGTCTTCGCCCCCTGGCGCAGGAGCCGGCATACTTCGATCCCCGAAATGTCGGGCAGCATCAGATCGAGGACGATCAGGTCCGGAGAACGCTCTCCGGCCAGGCGGTATCCCTCCTTCCCGGTCCCGGAGGTGATTACCTTGAACCCCTCACTCTCCAGGTTGAACTGGATGAGCTCGAGAATGTCGGGCTCGTCTTCGATGACGAGGATGGTCTTTGGTGCCAAGATGTGAGCGCCTCTATTGCGGAATTGTGAAAGTGACTGTCGTTCCTTCTCTCAACTTACTCTCGAGCCAGATCCTGCCCCCCAGCAGCTCCACGACGTGTTTCACGATAGAGAGTCCCAGGCCGGTTCCCCGGATACTCTCCGAGCGGGCCTGGGCTCCCCGGTAGAATCGCTCGAACACGCGGTCTACATCTTGCTCTGCAATTCCCATCCCGGTGTCTCGGACAGAGAATCTTGCCTCCCCGTCCCGGCTCTCGACAAGAACCTCAACTTGACCTTCCTGGGTGTATTTGACTGCATTGTCAAGCAGGTTGAGCAGAATTCTCCGCAAGTGAACTTCGGGGGCCCGGAGTGTCTCCTTCCCCGAGGTGTTGCGGAACACCAGTTCGATCTCCTTCCCGGACAGCGGAGTCTCCATCGCGTTGCGGAGTTCTTTTTCCAGGGCTGCCAGGTTGACGGCTGTATAGGACAACTCGAGGTCTTTGCCTTCCAGCCGTGAGAGCTCCAGGAGATCGTTGACAATCTCGTTGAGCTGGGCAGCATTCAGATGGATCTTTTCAAGGAACTTCAATTGGATGTCGCTCAGCTCGCCGCTCTGGAGGAGGGTTTCGGAATACCCCGTGATGGAGGTCAGGGGAGTTCGAAGCTCGTGGGAGACGTTCCCCACGAAATCTTTCCGGGCCAGTTCCGCCCTGCGCAGATGGTTTCGCTCCGATTCCAGGTCGAGCATTTGTTCCTCAATCTGGAGGGCCATGGATTGGAGGGTTTGACCCAGGTGGGAGATCTCGTCTGTGCCTCGCACCCTGACGGGCTGACTGAAATCCCCAGCCGCAATTCTCCTGGCCGCGGCATCCAATTCGCCCAGGGGGCGACTGAAGTGCCGGGAGAGAAAAAACGCCAGGGGAAGGCCCAGCAGGATCAACACCAGAGTGTGGCCGCCCAGGGCTCTCCGCAACTCAGCGGCGGCTTCTTCAATGCCCTCGACACTGGTGGACACTCGAATCGAGACACTCTGTTCGGGTATCTTCCAGGCAACGTACAGGAATGGTTCCTGGACGCTGTCGCTGAAGCGGAGGCTACTGCCCACACCCTGCCGGTTTGCTTCCACGATCTCTGGGCGGGTGGCATGGTTGTCCATCGCCTCCAGATCGGCTCCCGAAAAAGAAGAATCGGCAATCACCCGGCCGTCAACGGCAATCACCGTCAGCCTTCTGCCCACTCCCTCGACGGTCTTGTCTACCTGCTCGTCCAGGTTCGGGGAGTCCAGGTCGAGGACGGTGGCCAGCATTTGGACTTCCCGTTCCAGTTGGTCCTGGACCAACTCCAGGTAGGTGTTGCGCAGCCACCTTTCCGTCCAGATGTGGAAAACCAGCAGGGCAGGAATGAGGAGGCAAATGTAGGCGATGAAAAGTTTCCAGCGAAAAGCCACGGCGCGACTCCGAGCAATGAACCAGGTCGTAATTCTGCCTTTACCCCAGGTTTAAGGATCTGTCCTAGCCTACACCCGGAGACTTGGCATTGCACAGCAAAACGGAAGTGGTGAGTACGCTTCCATTGGAACGGCCAGTGATGGCTCGGACGCGGCGCGTCGATTTGGCCAGGGAGTTGGGAATGCAGAAGAAGTGGTCGCTGCTGACACTATCGGTAATCGTTTTTCTGAATGGCTGCGGTGGCTCCTCGAGTGGGAGGTGCAGCCTGATCCAGAACAAGGGGTCCGACACTCTGGTGAACGTGGCCCAGGTCTGGGCTGAGGAGTACAAGAAAGTGAATCCAAGCGTGTCCGTGGCGGTCACGGAAGGTGGTTCCGGAACCGGGATCTCGGCCATGATCAACGGCACCGTGGACCTGGCCAACTCGAGTCGCAAGATGAAGCCGCGCGAGGTCGAAGCCGCTCAGCAAAACGGGACCGATCCGATTGAGTCCATCGTGGGCTACGATGCTCTGGCTGTTTTTCTCCACTCTGACAATCCCATTTCCGAGATGACCTTCGAGCAACTCAAGGGGATCTACGGCGAGAGAGGTGGCGTTGAGAACAGGGCTCAGCTGGGCCACGACCGGCAACAGATTTGTTCGGCACGGTCATCGACCGTGCCGAGCTGAACCAATCGCTAGACCCGTAAGGAGTCCCCCCGGCTCTGCCGGGGAGGCAGCCAGAGTTTGACAGTTCCGGGAATAGGTGAAAAAACTCCCTTCCGTGAGCCGAGCAAAGCATCACGAAAAGGAGTTTTATGAGTAACTATAAGAGCTTACAGCATACGAAATGGGAGTGTAAGTACCATGTGGTGTTCATCCCGAAGTACCGCAAAAAGTTGATTTACGGGGAGCTGCGCAGACATCTCGGTCAGGTGCTGCGACGGTTGGCTGGGCAGAAGGAAAGCTTGATTGAGGAGGGCCACCTGCTGCCGGATCACGTGCACGTGATGATCTCGATTCCACCAAAGTTCTCTGTGGCGCAGGTGATCGGGTACATCAAAGGGAAAAGCGCTATCCACATTGCCCGGAACTTTTCAGAGAGTCGGCGAAACTTTGTTGGACAGCACTTCTGGGCACGCGGATACTTCGTATCGACCGTGGGCCGAGATGAGAGAGTGATCCGTGAGTATATTCGGCGGCAAGAAGCAGAAGATCGTCGCCAGGATCAGCTCAGGCTCCTGTAGTCAGGCCACCTTTAGGTGGCACAAGTGGCCGCGGTAGCGGCAACGTCAAGTCCGCTTTGAGCGGCTCACAAGATTAAAGCCCCCGGCTTTGCCGGGGGATACTTACTTCGCAGCAGGAAGATGACCTATTCGGCCGAGAGAAGAAAGATGAGCTTCAAAAACACCCTACCCGTCAACTTCACAGGTTGCGAGACGCCCCCGCCCTGGGTGGCCGTTACTTCCAAAGACTCAGTAAGCCAACCAATGCCTCCTTCCGGGTAAGTCGGAGAACCTGGAGGGGCGGTGGTCTTGGTCGCTATGCCACTCTGAATGGAGACTTCAAAACCGTTGCTGCCATCCTTCTGTTCTGCCGTGATTTGGCTCGGGGTCGGCCTACTGAAGCTCCTCAGTCTTGCATCGAAGTCCCACGAACCTATTGTCCCAGAGGTCTCAACAAATGCCCTGACAATGGTTTCTTCGCCGACCACAATATCGCGCTCCTCGATGACGAGACGGGGTGCCACACCTTTCACTTTGAGGTTGCGCGTGTCCCCAAAGATCGGTCCTTCGGCTATGACGGGCAAAAACACGATCGGATTGCAAGGACTGGCCTCAGGGAGCAGGTTGAGATTGGTCCTGCAAGGATTGCGGCTCGGGGGAATGAATGATTCGGCCTTCTTTAATGTGATCTGGGTTGAAGCGCCTTCGAAAGGTCCTGTGATAGTTCCATTGAGCCAAACTGGCGACCCCAAAAGCGCAGCACTCACTCCGGCCTCTAGCAGAGACCATTTCGCCTCACCTGGTTGGATGCTGGCACTTACCTGGACCTCCTCGTCCGGATGGATCGTGACCTCTGGGGGCTCCAAGACAATCAGCCCTGGCAGCGCTTCGCAGTCTTCGCATTCTCCCTCGTCTTCGGATTTTGGAAAATCCTGGGCTGCGCTGGAGAGGAAGAGGAGGGAGCAAAAGGGTAAGTTTGAAAACCGACCATCTACCCTTATAGAAACATGTCATCCTGTTACTCCTGAACAAAGGCGCTTGAAGATCCGGCCCCAACAATTGCACTCTGGCCCCCAGCTCCACCTGGCACGGATTCCAATACTGCCGTACCGATGGCAATTTCTCCCGCCTCGGGAAGCCCCAGAATCAGATCCGTCAGCCGCATTTCCCGCCTTTGACCTCGCTGTAGATAGTCGGCTTCCAGGCCCCGGTCCTCCGGTTCGAAATCAAGGCTGAGCAGATCCAGCTCCGAGGGTCCTTTCAGCACCACAGTGCCGGAAAAGTCGCTTCCGAAGGGGACGATCTCGAGTGTAACCTCATCCTCATCGATCGCGGCAACTACCAGATTCTCGTCCGAAGAAATACTGCCCACGACCATGCCAACCTCGAGGTTGTCGGCCTCTAGGATCTGACCTTGGATCCGAACGCTGAAGGCATTGAGGGCCAATTGATCTGGTCCTTCCTCAATGCTGAACACGGTCTCCATTCCAGTGCCGTTCTGAGCCGGTGTCTCTCCAGTCGCCTCAGACAGCATCTCGAAGTGAGGCGCGAACAGGACATCAAAAAGATGTTCATTCCCCAAGCCGGTCTGATTGTTGATTCGGAGTGCTCCATGAGTAACGCCGGAAGGCACGCCAACCACTGCAGTGCCGTCTTCTTGGACGAAGGCGGAAACTTCGATTACGCCGCCTGAACCGTCCGGGGGTGCCCCCGCGAAGAGAGGGAACACGACCGTCGGTTCGTCCCCGAAATTGTCACCTTCGATAATCAGAGACTCGCCTCCAATCAAGAGATAGCTGGACAAGGCCGTCATATTGGGCAGATCTAAACTTGGCACCACGGTCGGGATGACCTGCCGGCGCTTGTGCACGACTCGTCTTTCCACTGACCTCCGGCGCGAGACGGAGCGAAATTCGCTCTCCACTGTGATCTGGCTCGTGCCGGTCAGAATTCCCAGGATCGGAGTAAGGGAAATGAGCCGTGTGTCGGCGTCTTCAGCAACGAACGTCACGGGGGTGTCGTTCTCAAAGACCAGATCGATCTGCACGCCATCCGGCGTTTCCTGTAGCGTGCCCCGAGCCTGACGGAAGATACCCTGGAACTTGTCCGAAACCAGGTCGAAAGTGAGGCTTCTGCCTCCAGTCCCCGCTGGTTGCTCACCTTTAACCCCCGTCGTGATCAACAAGGCCGTGCGCGAAGCCCGCGACAGAAATGCTCCGGCGGCCAGTCTCTCACCAACACTCGGTATCTCGGCAGCCATGCGCAATCCGGAAGCCCGGATCTGCGCCGTCTCCAGAGACAGATCGTGCTCGCTCTGGCGCAAGACGAAGCTCAGACCTGCTTCCTCGCCGATGAGGGTGTGCGTGGGTCGGAAGAGGGCCGAGGGAGCGAACGCGTGTTGCTGCGCAAAGACAGGAACCGAGGTGAGCTTCTCCTGGGCCGAGCGCAGCGAAAGGGCTAATACATAATCCTCTTCTCCGGAGACACTGGCTTGGAGGCGTCCCTGGAATTCACTGATCCCATCAACGTCAGAGAACACCTCGGTTAAGAAGATCGCCGAATGCTCCCGCAAACCGAGCTCTACACTCGCGCCCGCCACGTAGGATCCCTGGTTGTCCAACAAGGTGAGATTGACTCTGGTCGGGGCGGATCCCTGAGGTGTTTCTTCGTCCAGGGGATTCACGAGTGCAATGGCCGTATTGAAGAGCCCCGTGGTGTCGGCCAGGAGCTCCAGGTTCTGACGCAGGAAAGCCGAAGGCACCCCCACGGCCGCCACAATCTGATCTGTGGCGTCCTTGATCGTGAAGATCACCACACCCGCGAGAGGCCGGTCCATCGTCACGCGCGCCCAGCCCACCGCGATTGGCCCCACGCCATCCGTGTCGATTCGGAAGACGCCTCTGGGTGAAATGTTGAAGACGATCGACGTCGTTGACTCACCGTTCACGCGGACGTTGTTCGGAGTTCCGTCACCTTTGAAGAACTCGATCACTCCGGAGGCCGCCTCATCCGAGGTGTTGAAGATCACAGGGGTGGTCGAGACTTTGAAGTCTCCCAGTTCGCCGTCGGCTGCCTGGGGAAAAGCCAGCTTCGTAAACTCCGCATCGGCAGGGACCGGACGGACCATGGGGACCGACGTGAAAACCGTCCCGGAGATCCTCAGAGTCAAGCCGGCGAATTCCAACATCGGAGCTTCGCCGGCAGGCCACCCCTGGGTGGCATGTCCTGCGGCTACCACGGCTGTCGTTGATCTGAGCACCACGGTTCCCTCGAACTCATCAATACCAGCCACACCGGGAAACAGCTGGCCCAGGAACCGGGCGATGTGTCCTCGAGGCGGCAGGTTGAGCATTTCCTGGTCGACCACGGCGCCGGCGGCATTCCGCAGCGTCATCTCAATGTCTATGGCCTGGGTGTCACTGGGATTGGTGGCCGCCACACCTGTGTCGTTGCTGCCAATGGTGTCGGCAAAGATCGTAAATTCCGTTCCCAGCTCGGACTCACCTACGCCGACATCCACAATGACGGAGCCGTTGGCCCGGATCCCCACGATCTCCATCTCCAGAGGATCGCCATTGTCATCGAAGAAGTGGATGGTCCCGCTGGCCGGCCGGCGGGTGTTGTTGACCATAGCGTAAGACGTTTGCAGGGGCTCACTCTGGCCGGGAAAGTCGCCGTCTCCCAGGTGGGCAAAAGTCAGGGTGACCCCGGTTTCGTCGTCATTAATGACGGAAACGCCTTGTGGCCATTGGTGAGTGTGTGGGTCGGGCTCCAGTTCGATGCGATCGCCGATCTGCCAGTCTTTGGGCAGACGTTTGGCGTAATATTCGACAGTTTCTTCCGAGACACCGTACTGTTTGGCGATCTGCCTTTTAAGAAGGGCCCGGGTCACTTCCGATCCTCCGACTCGATAGAGGATGGAGACACCGGTAACGATGACGAGGGGAAAGATCCAGATCAGGTGTCGGGTGAAGTTTCGTTTCGACATTTGCGTTATTCAGTTGAGATCGATCAACCGCGTCCCGGAGGAGATACTAACAAAGCCATCGGCTTTGCACACCTCGCGGGCTCATGTTCCGAGTTCCGCCTTTCAGATCCAAATGGTAGGGGCCTGAGCGCCGCGACAAGGTGCCCACCTTCCCGTTCCGCGGTCAACGGTCAACGGTCAACGGTCGCCGTTCCCTGCGCCAGGAAGCCATCAGCCACCCGACGGCCGTCAGGCCCAGTACGACGGATACGGTCTGAGAAAAGGTGAGGCCTGCGATCGGGTGCAGCCCCCCGGTGTCGGATCGGATCGGTTCGGTGGAAAAGCGGTACACGGCATACCAGAGCATGCCCGCAAAGAAGATCGTGCCCTCCGGGAGGCGCTGCCGCCACAGGACCAGCAGCAGGGGGAGGGCCAGCAGGCCAAAGAGGGATTCATACAACTGGGTAGGATGGACGGCTTCCGACCAGCGATACCACTCCGGAATCAGTTCCGCCTCGACCTGGTGAAAGTGGACGGCGGTCCCTTTGGGGAAGGACACACCCCAGGAAAGATCCGTCGGGATGCCGCCGTTACAGCCGGCCAGGTAGCACCCGATTCGGCCCAGGACGAGGCCCAGGGCCAGGGAGGGGGCCACACAATCAAGAAAGCGGAGGACCGGGTACGGGCGCAGGAGCCAATAGACGCCCCACACCGCCAGAAGTCCGAAGAGTCCGCCGTAGAGTGCCAGCCCGGAAGTTCGCCACCAGCCAGGCAAGCTGGAGGGAAAGCCGAACTGCAGGAAATAGAAGAACTTGCAGCCAATCAGAAGCCCGGGGATGCCCCAGAAAAGAAGATCCGCTGCGGTGGCGGACTCGGCCTCTCTTCGCCGCCACAGCCACAGGCATAACAGGCAGCCGGCGATGATGGCCAGGGTCAGCATCAGCCGAAAGTCGGGGATCAGCCAGTGCCAGGAGGGGTCGAACTGTTCCAGGTAGGCTCTTCGCAAACTTACCCTCGTTTCTTTGCGAAACGGGTCGGGTCACCTTAGTAGAAGTCGAGTTGCGCGCTTATTTGCTTTCCTCAATGCGCTTGCTCGGTTCCCGACCCTCGGCTGCCTTGAACATCGATTCAGAGGATCAGCAACGGCATCTTCGCGTTCTAGCACGGTCACCGTCAACCCCTCCGGACAAGGGTAACGAGCACGACCCTCTTTATCTCTAGCTCTCCGGACCTAAGATACAAAGTAACAGGTAGGTTGTACTCTTTGCATAGAGCCGAAGCGCAGGGAGCCAGGTTCGGGTCGGCTGCAACGTTGAAGCTTCCCTCTCCATCCTGGAAGGTAAGGTCCTTCACTTCGAGCATGGCGGCACTCTCGTGACCGGTGACCTCCCACACCCGACCCTGGATTGGATCCACGAGCGAAAAGGTGACATCGATGGAGAACCCTTCCGCAAAAGTCGTTCTGTCGCTTTCTTTCCCACCCAGGCCCCTCAGGCGTGCCAGGTTGGCGCATGCCCGATTCCACCCGCATGCTTCAATATCGCTGCCGATCGCGGTGGCGCAGACCTTAGCCTTTCCGCAAACTGAAGATCGGTCAATCGGGCCCTTTAGAATCTGAGCGTCGCCTCGCAGACTCACTGTGATGGGTACAGCCGAGGTGGATTCAGCTGTTGAGGGCGCCCAGCTAAAGTTAGGATTGCCCCCGCCGGAGATCGTCCAATTGGCAAGCTCGTCGAAGGTTGCAGTAAAGAGGCCATCCGCCCCTTCATCGAACGTTACGTCGGGAACGGTCGGTACCAGGCGAGGCACAACGGCGCCGCCGCCGCAATCCTCACCTTTGTCAACCGTAACCCAGCCCTGCTTCGTGCCAATGTTCATCAGAGCGAGCAGGAGGAAAAGGGATCCAAGCTTCAAGCTTCCGAGTTGGTAGTAGACTTTTCGAACCATCTCGTCACCTCAGGAATGCGTCGGATTGCTTAACCACCAGTGGTGCAGCACCCTCGGGTTCCGTCGGCCCGGAGATGACCAACGCCTCCGCAAACACAATCTCACCCGCATCCGGAAACGTCAGTGGCAACCCATCGAAATGGATCAAGAACGAAAGGTTCCTCAGGAGCAGATCGGGAGCGTCCGAGGCTTCATTTTCCGGAGGCGTGCGGATGGAGATCGTGTCCGGCTCGACTTGTTCAAGGATCAGAGTTCCAATCACGTTGGTTGCAGCCGCGCTGGCGATTTCCAGCGTTGCAGTGTCCGCCCCCTTGGACTGCACGAAAAGCCCCCTTTCTCCAAAGCCTTCTCCAAAGGTCCCGACCTGCTGGCCGATTGCCAGTTGCTCGAAGTCAACCGTTACCGTGTAGACACGGATCTCGTAGATCTCCTCCATGCTCAGGATGTCCCCTTTCTGGCTCAGCTCTAGCCTCAATCGGTCTGTTCCCGCCTCCTGTCCCATGCTGAACAGAGGGCTAAAGAGGACGTCGGTCAGGTAGCCATTGCCGGGGCCACCTCCATTATCGACCCGAACCTCTCCGGCCACGGCCCCGGCCGGCACGAAAACGCTCAGCTCGTCATCTTCAGTCTCGAATGGAGCCACCGCGATTGCGACCCCCTGCTGCCCGGGGAAAAGGACCCGGGGTGCGTCCCCAAGATTGGTCCCCCCGATGGTAATGAGGTTCGTAGCCGTCAGCAGTGGCGTGCCGATGCCTGCGACATTGGCCAGAACCGGATCCGGTTCGGCCAGGACAACGGTCTGCCGGCTGCGGCGGCGGAGCGGGAGGTCGGCCACAGTGCTCTGGGAGACCGAAGTGCTCATGACCTCGATCACAAGTTCTTCAGCTTCTTGCTGGATCTCGAACAGGCCGGAGGCAAAATGAAAGGCTATGTCTGTATCCAGACTGACGTCGGTAGCCGGATGGGCATCCAGGTCGGTCAGGGTGAATTGCACGCCCTCCGGCAGGTTCTGGATCTGTCCCTGGCCGCGTACTTCGAACTCGTCCGTGGTGAAAACCAAGTCGTACTCGACGAAACCCTCGTCAACCTCGCGGGTCAGCAATTGAACGAGGCTCTCGGGCCGATCCTGGTAGCCCGCAGCCAAGTCTGAACCCACAATGAGACTCTCTGTGTGAAAGCGGAGGCCCTCTACCACCGCCTCGACCTGCTTCAGCATAAGATCACCCCGGAACTGATGTAATTGCCACTTCAGGCTGGGAGAGGACGACCTCAAATTGGTAGCCGGTTCAACAGTCACAGAGGGCTGGAAAGCATGTTTCTCCGCGAAAACAGGAAGAGACGTCAGCTTCTCCACCGCGGATCGCAGCGACAGGGCCGCCGCAAACTGGCCGCAGTCTCCGCAGGTGACGACCTCGAGTCTCCCTTCGAATTCCGCGAAGTCCACTTCGGGAAAGATCTCGGTGACAAAGAGAGCCCGATGCTCCCGGGACAACAACTCGATGGTCTTTTCCGGACCGACGAAGTTACCGAGAGTGTTTTTCAGATTCAGTCTGATGGTGGCCGGAATCTCCCCCGCCACACCCACCGGGTCCAGAGGGTTGACTATGGCGAGGGCGGTGTTAAAGAGCTGTGTCTTGTCGACGACGAGCTGGAAGGCCTGCCTCAGCGGCGCGGAGTCGACGCCCACGGCTGCAACGATGCTCCCGGTTGCATCCTTGATCGTGAAGATCACCAACCCGGCCAGCGGTTGATCCATGGTCACTCGGGCCCAGCCCACCGCGATCTCTCCCACTCCATCGGTGTCGATGCGGAAGACGCCCCGGGGCGGAATGTCGAAGAGGATCGAGCTGGTGGCTTCCCCGTTGATTCGCACCAGGTTGGCCGTGCCGTCGCTCTTGAAGAACTCGATCACGCCGGAAGCCGGCTGGTCGGTATTGTTGAACAGGACCGGCGTGGTCGAGACGCTCAGACCCGCGAGCTCGCCATCGGCGGCCTGGGGGAAGGCCAGTTTCGTGAAGTCAGCGTCCGGGGGTGGCGGCGGGACCATGGGTACGGAGGTGAACACGGGACCGGAGATGCGCAGGGTGAGACCGGCGAACGTGACCGGTAAGGCTTCGCCGGCGGGCTGTCCGGAAAGGGTGGGCCCGGCCTCCGCCGGAGCAGTCATCGACTTGAACACCACCGTTCCTTCGAATTCACGGATGCCGGGAACGGCGGGGAAGAGCTGGTGGACGAACAGTGCCGTGTGACCTCGCGGTTCCAGGTGGAGCATGTCCTGCGCGACCTGGGCCCCGGCTGCGTCGCGCAGGATCATCTCGATATCCACGGGATCGTCATCGTGCGGATTCGTCAGTGCGACTCCGGTGTCGTTGTTGCCGATCGTGTCGGCAAAGATCGTGAACTCGGTTCCCAGCTCCGACTCCCCCACGCCTACGTCACTAATGACGGTCCCGTCCTCGCGGATGGCTCCAAAGGTGGAGTTGACCACGACCGGCTGCTGGGATCGAATCCGCGCCCAGCCGGACTTCAGCTCTCCCGCCCCCGAAGTGACGAAGCGCTGCATATTCCCCCGGTTCAATTGGAAGGGAAAGCTGGACTCAGTGACTCCGTCGATCTCCAGTTCCAGGGGCGAGCCGTCGTCCTCGAAAAACTCGATGGTCCCGTTCGTCAGCTGGCGCGTGTTGTTGACCACGAAGTAGGTGGTCTGCAGCGGCTCGTCCTGTCCCGCGAAGTGTCCGTCTCCCAGGTGGGCAAAGGTCAGGGTGACACCGGTGTCTTCATCCTCAATGACCTGCACGCCGGCGGGCGCGACATGCTGGTGAGGGTCGGCCTCCAGTTCGATAGGATCTCCAAACTGCCAGCCGGCGGGCAGGAGTTCGGCCAGTTCCTCAATCGTCCCTTCGGAAACGCCGTACTGTCTGGCCAGTTCCTTCTTGAGAGCCAGCACACTGAGGCGTGAGGCTCCAGCCTGGTAAAGAAGGGCCACAGCCGCAACTATGACGAGTGGAAAGATCCAGATCAGATGTCGGGTCCGCTTCATAGCAGTAACTTCAGTTCAGCTTTCGGCTGTTCGCGAGGTTTAGCAGCCGGGTTCAGAGGATACTAGCAGAGTGGGCGGGAACCCGCACCTGTACTTCGCCACGTTCCACTCCGGTTCCCAGTTCCGTGCTCCGAGTATAAGAGTGGGAGGGGCCGAAAGCGTCGGGATAAACCGACATGGAGTAGCGGATGAAAGAGCCGTACGGGGAAAGGTGTAGCCAACCACCCCGACCCCGAGTCATGCATCGATACCTCGCAAGAGGCTGGTGAAGCGTTGACAGGGGAAGCGTGAGCCGGGCTATTGAGCTTCGAAAGAAACGAGTTCCAGGTGCTGCTTTTATGGCCCCAAGGGGGTGGCGAAACCGGCTGCGGCGTAAAAGGCGAGTCGCAGCAGGGCCTGGCGGAGTCAGAGACCCCGTGCAAGCGTGGACGCTCCATGGACGAGAACCGAGAGACCCCAGGGTAGTCCGTCTGGATGGCAGGCGGACAGGCCGGCGAAGGTAAGCCGTAATGCCGGACATATACGGCCCTGGGGAGTCGGACGGACTCATAGTACTGATGAAGCGAGCGAACAAAGACGAAGAGTCGGCGGAGTTTGTGGAGGGAAGGAGTCCGGCCAAGGGAAGCACCAGTGAAGGCGGCCACGCCCCGGACACGGAGCCGGAAAGGTGTGACGATCGACTGGCTGGTGTAGGGCAGGCCGCACGCCGGGATAGGAAGATGCGGTTCACCGCGTTGCTGCACCACGTGACACCGGAACTGCTGAAGCAGAGCTATTTCGCCTTGAAGCGGAAGGCTGCTGCAGGGGTGGACGGAATGACGTGGCAAGCATATGGAGAAGGGTTGCGGGAGCGACTGCTCGTTCTGCATACCCGAATCCATGACGGGACCTATCGAGCCCACCCCTCGAGGCGGGTCTACCTCCGAAAGGAGGATGGCAGGCTGCGTCCACTGGGCATATCGGCCCTGGAGGACAAGATCGCGCAACAGGCCGTAGTTACGGTACTGGAGCAGATCTACGAGGAGGAGTTTATGGGCTTCAGTTACGGGTTCCGCCCCGGACGCAGTCAGCATCGAGCATTGGATGCGCTGTGGATGGGGATTACCAATCGGCCGGTGAATTGGGTGCTGGACGCTGACATTAGTGGGTTTTTCGACGCCATCGACCACGAATGGATGCTGAAGTTTCTCCAGCACCGGATCGGGGACCGGAGGGTTCTGCGACTGATCCGCAAGTGGCTCAGAGCGGGAGTCTCCGAAGCGGGTCAATGGTCCAGGAGCACGGTGGGAACGCCACAGGGGGCGGTAATTTCGCCCCTGCTGGCAAACATCTACCTGCACTATGTACTGGATCTGCGGACCCACCAGTGGCGAGGACGTAAGGCGAAAGGGGCGGTCATCATCGTCCGCTACGCCGACGACTTCGTGCTGGGATTCCAGCATCGCGAGGAGGCCGAACAGTACCGCCGGGAGCTGGCGGTACGGCTGTCGCAGTTCGGCCTGCAACTGCACCCGGAAAAGACGCGGTTGATTGAGTTCGGCCGTTGGGCGAGCAAGAATCGTCGCCGCCGGGGGCAGACCAGACCGGATACCTTTACCTTCCTGGGCTTTCGCCATATCTGTGCGCAAGGTCGAAAAGGCGGGTTTACGATCCGGCGGAAGACCGAAGGGAAACGTCTGAGACGCAAGTTGAAGCAGATCCGCGCACAACAGCTGCGCCGACGGCACGATTCGCTCCCCGAACAGGGGAAGTGGCACCGGTCCGTCGTCCAGGGTTATTTCAACTACCATGCGGTCCCGGGCAACAGTGACGCCCTGAACGCCTTCCGCAGCGCGGTGTGTCGCGGCTGGTGCCACGCCTTGCGGCGTCGGAGCCAGAAAGCGAACATGCCGTGGCCGCGGTTCAACCGGTATGTCAAGCGGTGGATCCCCAGTGTCCGTATCCTACATCCTCCACCCTTCGTGCGTTTTGGCGTTCGACCCGAGGTAGGAGCCGTATGAAGTTATGTCTTCACGTACGGATCTGTCCGGGGGGTGCCAGGCAACTGGCATCCCTACCGGAACTCAGGGCCGCGACCGCCCGGCGTGAGGTTCAGAAATCCCGCTCGCCGCCCCAGGGCGCCTCCCACTCCGCCATTGTTGCGGGACCCCCAATTCAGGAGGGCCTTCCATGGCCCGATCAGATCGTAGTCAACCTGTTAATCCGCATCTCCATCAAGCCATCAGCCCCTCAACTTCCAGATCGGGGATACTCCGAAAGTCCCGGGCATTCCGGGTCAAGAGCCTTGCCTCCATAGCAGCGGCCGTCACTCCAATGGCGATGTCGGCAGCTCGACGCCGGGGCGAACCGAGTTCGCGAAACACTTCGGCCGACAGGGCGGCCAGCTCCTCGGAGAAGGGAATGACACCGTCATCCAGGAAGAAAGCTCGAGCCACAGCCAGCTGTTCGGGAATGCGGGGGCCACGGGCAAACTCGTACCAGGCGATTGAGCTGATCTGAATTGGAGTTTCGGATGAAGCCAGCTCCATCAGGCGGGCTCTCTCAGGTCCGGCAGCGGAAAGGGCGTAGATCAGGAAATCGGTGTCGAGATGAACCCCCACTAGAAGCCCTCATCCTGGGACTTGAGTCGGCGAATTTCTTCTTCGGCGGCGTGCCCCTCAAAGAGGTCGAAGAGCTGCCCCAGCTTCTCTATTCGTGCCTTGCGCTGTTGATCGGGAACTCCAAAGATCGCGTCGCGATGGCGAACGACAGCCCGGCGAATCGCCTCTGAAACTGAGCACCCATAGCGCAGAGACAGCTGGCGGGCCGCCTGCCTGGTGTCGTCGTCGAGAAGAAGACTAGTGCGTTGCATATGATATATATTATATGCACACACTCTAAACTTCAAATACGGCCTCCGAACCTTCGACGCTCGTGTCCAAGACCTCTCGGAGTTTACTTCCCACTCACATCTGGCCATCGGCAATGTAGCCATGAGGCCAGACTCGCCTCGGTTGGTTGATCTCAACCTCTCCGATGGCCATCTGGAGCACGAGTGGAAGGGCATCAGGGGCCCGACTGCGTGCGTATCGTTCAGAAGCCTCGGTCGCCACAACAAGGCGCCTCCCACTCTCCTCCAGCCTGTCGGTCAGCAGGCTGTCAGATAAGCCATCATCCATCAGCCGGCCCCCAGCTACCAGACGCGATCCACGGGATAGGGATCCAGTTGCTTGTCAGCGCTGAGCAGGGACAGCTTCTCTTCCATGGCCTGGGCGACCAGGAGTCGATCGAAGGGATCCCGGTGGTGAAAGGGAAGGGTTTCCACAAGCAGGGCATGCTCGCAGCGGATTTCCAGGAGGTCCGTTCTCAAATCCCTGAGCTGTTCTTCGACCAGCCGGCGCAGCGGAATTGCCAGTTCCATTCTTCCCAGGCTCTTCTTGATGGCCATTTCCCAGACGCTTGCGACGCTCAGAAACAACTCTGTGGAGGAATCGAGAACCAGTTCGCGGGCTGTTAGACTGAGCCTCTTGTCATCGGTGGCCAGCCACAGAAAAGTGTGGGTGTCGAGGAGCAAGGCTTCCGGTTCACGCATACTCGAAGAAATCCGCTATCGGGTCGTCAAAATCCTTGCCGATCTCGACCGCGCCTTTTGCCGTTCCCAGCACTCTCTCGGACTTGGCTTCGTCGATGAGAACCAGCTTGACCAGCGGGACATTTCCCCGGGCAATCACGACCTCTCCGCCCTCGACCACTTCGCGGATGAGCCGAGACAGATGGGTCTTGGCGGCATGCATGTTGACGGTGTGAGTCTTCTTTTCCTTCATCCAGATTAAATTAGCTTAGTTATATAACTTAGTCAATTAGAGCAGGGCTCATCCGTCGCCCTTGGCCGGCTACGAGACCCGGGTTACGGGAGAAGCACCCAGTTGCCTGTCAGCGCTGAGCAGGGAGAATCTCTCTTCCATGGCCTTGGGCCAGTCGAGCCAAGGCAGGACTCATTCGGCCTTCCCGAAAATTGAAATCAGGGTGGTCCTTTCCATGGTTCGAGCACCAGATGTAAGCCGCACCTTCAGCGGCAAGTCGAGCGCCTGGCATACGTGGCCAAAACAGGGGATAGGATCCGCCTCTGGGTTGGCTTCGAGATTTATCGAGCCTGTCGTACTAAACCAGAGAAACTGTTTAATCTTGAGAAGGGGGTGACTCGATACAATCTCGGCAGTCCACTCCCGACCCGGGACCGTGTCTTTTAGCGAGAAGGTGATATCGAGGGAGCCATTCTCTTTGAAGCTGTATCCAGCATTGAGAAAGCCCTCGATTTGAGGAGGTTTGACACATGCTCTATTCCACCCGCAGGCGTCAATAATGGTGCCGATCGCGAAGGCGCAGATCTTGGCGCCCCCACAAACCTCATCGGGAACCTCGCCCTGCAAGATAGGAGCGTTTTCTCGCAGGCTTACTGAAATGGTCGCCGTCATGGAATTCGCGACTTCTGGGGGCTCCCAAATCAGGTTGGAATTGGTGGAAAAGATCGTCCAGTTTGCGAGCTCCGGGAAGGTTGCGGTAAAGCTGACGGACGTCCCTTCATCGAAGGTCACGAAAGCCGGAATGCTTGGTTTGAGGCGGAGCTCTTTCGTTACTTCGCTGCAGCCGCTGCTTTCAACATTTACCCATCCCTGCTCCGTGCCAATGTTCAGGAGAGCCAGCAGCAGGGCAAGAAAGAGGAGCTTCCATCGCCCAGGTCGGCCAATTTCTCGAAACATTTTCTCACCTTAGGAATGCATCGGCCTGTGCGACGATCAAGGCTGCTCCAGTACTGCCGGGCTCGGCTGGTCCGGAGGTAACCCAGGAACTTGCAAACACAATTTCGCCATCGTTCGGAAACGAAAGCGGCAAGCCTTCCAATTCGACCACTCTCAGGTAACTTCGGAGGCCCAGGACCAGAGTTTCGGACGGTTGATTCTCCGGGGGTGTGCGGATCGCCAGGATATCGTCCGCTAGAGACTCAAGAATCAACTCTCCGGTGATTCCGATCCCCGGTTCGGGTGCTATCTCAAGTCGGACCACGTCGCCGTCGATGGACTTGACAAAAAGTCCCCCATTCGGGGATGGAAACGTATTGTATGAAATTCCTACCCGCTGCCCGACTTCCAACTGCCCCACATCAATCCCGACTTCGTAGACTCGAAACTCGAAAATCTCCTCCATGCGGAGAACGTCGCCCTCCTGCCTCAGCTCGAACTTGAGCTTGTCTGTCCCCGCTTCCTGCTGCAGAGAGAACACGGGAGCGAAGAAAAGCTCCGTCGTGTACCCGGCGCCGGGGCCGTTGCCGTTGTCGATCCGAATCTGCCCGGCGGTGACCCCTGCGGGAACGAATACGCTGACCTGACCTTCTTCGGCCTCCAACGGATCCACTGAGATCGTTGCCCCGAAGCGCCCGGGAAAAACCACCCTGGGAGCGTCGCCAAACTTGGTTCCCTGGATGGTGATCAGTTCAGTAGTTGTCAGCCAGGGTGTACTGATCTCTGATATGTCGGACAGAATTGGATCCGGGTCTTTCAAGGGCATCGTTTGCAACGAGCGGTGGCGGACCGAGAGGTCGGCCCGAGTACTCTGGGAGACCGAGGTGCTGACCACGTTGACCGAGACCTCTTCAGCTTCCTCCTGGATCTCGAACAGGCCACCAGCAAAGTGGACGACCATGTCGGTATCCAGAAACAGGTTGGTAGCGGGGAGCGCATCCAGATCGGTCATTGTGAACTGCACGCCGTCCAAGAGGTTCCGGATCAGCCCTTGAGCCCGCACTTCGACCTCGTCCTGGGTAAAAACCAGGTCGTACTCCAGGAACCCCTCCCCGACTTCTCGGGCCAGCAATTGAATATGCTGGTCGGGACGATCCTGGTAGCCGGATCCCAGCTCTGTTCCGATGCGGAGGCCCTCTGTGTGCAGCCGGAGGCCATCAACCGCGGCCTCGATATGTCTCACCGCGAGATCGCCTCTTGACTGGTGCAACGCCCACTTCAAGCTGGGAGAAGCAGATCTCACACTGCTGGCCAGTTCGGCAGTCATTGCGGGGCTGAAGGCATGTTTCTCGGAGAACACGGGCTGGGACGTCAGTTTTTCGAGCGCCGAGCGGAGGGACAGGGCAATGACATAGCGCCCTGATCCGCCAAACACGACCTCGAGGCGGCCCTCGAACTCGTCGATGCCCTCCACTTCCGGAAAGAGCTGCGTCAAGAAAAGAGCCACGTGCTCACGAGGTGCGAGGTCGATGGTCTTCACAGGTGCCACAGCAAAACCGGCAGTGTCTTTCAGGGCTACCCTGAGACGCATTGGATGTTCGGGTATCTCCAGCGGGTTCACGATTGCCAGGGCGGTGTCGAACAAGTCCCTTGTGTCAGCGATGAACTCCAGCCTGCTGCGAAGCAGCGCCGAGTTGACGCCCACGGCCGCCACGATACCGCCTGCTTTATCTTTGATGGTGAAGATGGCCACACCGGCCAGCGGCTGATCCATCGTGACTCTCGCCCATCCAACGGCCAGCTCTCCTACCCCGTCGGTATCGACGCGGAAAACCCCGCGTGGGGGAATCTCGAACGGGATCGCCGACGTGGCGACACCTCCCACCCGCACCTCGTTGAAAGATCCATCTCCTTTGAAGAACTCGATGACGCCGGATGCCTCGCGGTCTGTGACGTTGAATATGACGGGAGTTGTCGAGACGCTCAGATCTCCGGCTTCGCCGTCTGCGGCCTGTGGAAATCCCAACTTTGTGTGGTCGGCATCGGGCGCAGGCGGTGGGACCATGGGCACGGAGGTGAAGACGGTCCCGGAGATGCGCAGCGTGAGGCCCACAAAGCTAACCGGCGCTGCCTCCCCGGCGGGCCGGGACATCAGAGTTCCATCGCCGGCCGCCGCGGCCGTCGTCGACTTGAGCACAACGGTGCCTTCGAATTCGCGGATGCCGGGCACCTCGGGAAAAAGCTGGTGGACAAACAGAGCCGTGTGGCCTCGTGGCTCCAGGTGGAGCTGCTCCTGCGCAACGACAACCCCGCCGGCATCACGCAGCGTCATCTCGATGTCCACGGGATCGTCATCGTGAGGATTCGTCAACGCGACTCCAGTGTCATTGGTGCCGATAGTGTCTGCGAAAATCGTAAACTCAGTTCCCAGCTCGGACTCACCGACTCCCACGTCGCTGATGACCGTTCCGTCCTCGCGGATGGCTCCGAAGCTGGAAGTGACGACAAGGGGCTGGTTGGATCGAATGCGTGTCCAGCCGGACTTCAAGTCGCCTGCTCCGGAAGTGGTGAAACGCTGCTGGCTCCCTGACTGTAGTTGGAATGGGAAACTGGAATCGGTGACTCCATCAATCTCCAGCTCCAGAGGACTGGCGTCGTCCTGGAAAAAGTGAATGGTACCGGCGGCAGACTTGCGCGTGTTGTTCACGATCGTGTAGCTGGTCTGCAGCGGTTCATCCTGTCCAGCGAAGTGACCGTCGCCCAAGTGCGCAAAAGTCAGGGTCACACCGGTGGTTTCATCCTCAATCACCTCCACGCCCGCGGGCCAGGTGTGAGGGTGGGCCTCGTCTTCCAGTTCTATCGGATCTCCAAACTGCCAGTCGGGGGGCAGGAGTCCGGCAACTTCCTCCACGGTTTCCTCGGAAACGCCGTACTGTCTGGCCAAATCCTTCTTGAAGGCAACCGGATTCAGCCTTGAGGCCGCTACGTAGAAAACAAGAGCCACAGCCGCAACAGTGAGAAGTGGAAGAATCCAGGTCTTGTGTCCGGTTCGTCTCATGTCGGTAAAGGTGGCCTGACTACAGGAGCCTGAGCTGATCCTGGCGACGATCTTCTGCTTCTTGCCGCCGAATATACTCACGGATCACTCTCTCATCTCGGCCCACGGTCGATACAGCTCTTTGATGTTGCGCCACAGAGAACTTTGGTGGAATCTTCCTCAAGTTGACAACCGTCGCAGCACCTGACCGAGATGTTTTTTCGAGATCGGGATACCGAGTTCAACAGATACTAGCAGAGTAGAGGGGTCTTTTGGAGTGCGGACTTCCGCGCTCCAGAGTCATCAGATTTTCAACAATCCCCCGAAGTCGCGCAGGTCGTTGGGGACGGACTTGCCGGCCAGGCAGTCCAGGCAATCGGGGATGACGTGGCCGGAGGCGACCTGGTCCCGGAATTCCCGATAAGCCGGCCCCTGCCAGGCTTCGAGTGCCGTGGACTCGTTCAAATCGCCCAGCTGGTACTCGTTGAAACAGCAGGTGCGAACTTTTCCGTCCCAGGCGACATACATGGTCGTCCAGGGCTGGGTGCAGTACATCTGCTGACCAGAATCGTCTCCGAGAACCAGTTGATGGCGGGCGATCGTCCGTTGGGGCGTGTTGTCCCCGTCACGGGCCAGCAGAGACAGGGTATAAACGCCGGCTTCCAGCTTCGAATTCGTCACGTCCAGCGAAAAACCGCAGTTGGGCTGGGCCGGGAAGCCGTCCGGCAGGTGGGGGAGAATGTCGGGACGCTCGATGCCGAACTTGATTGGAAACTTCAGAACTTCGGTCGCACTCTCCAGGCCGATCTCGGCCTGGGGAAGTCCCTCTTGATCGAGTACCCATCCGGAGATGCGAAAGGGCACGGTCACCTGTTCCTGCGTCACCGGTTCATCAATGAAGCCCATGAAACCCGCTCCCCGGGGCGGGCGGCGCGGAAGGGTCTCCTCACTCTCGGCCAGGTAGTCCCGAATTCCACCGTCTGCGAACGGTGAGTAAAGGCGAATCCGGTGGCCCTGCAGGCGCGTTTGGAACTCGTCCCAGCTCGCCACCACCCGATCGGGAGAGAGAGCCGACAGTTTGTTCTTCTGGTAAAAGGCGTTGTAGCCGGGCTCAAAAGCCTTGAACAGGTTCTGGACGATTACCTCGTCAAAGTCGAGCTTCGCCGCCAGGTCAGCGATCTCCGGAAGCTGCTCGAAATTCTGGGCCATGGCCACGAATTCCAGAATCATGTAGGGAACCCGGCCATCGCTCTTCGACCGCAGCCGCGAGAACGTTTCGATATTGCCCAGCACCTGTTCCAGCGTGGTCCCGACCCGGATTCGCCGAAACGTCTCCGCCACCGGTGAATCCACCGAAAAAACAATCCGGTCCAGGCCCGTCTCGATGACTTCCGCTGACAGCTGCTCATCCAGGATCGTGCCATTGCTGGTCATGGAAACACAGGCGCCCTGCTTCTTGAGGTATCTCAAGATCGCCGTCATCTCGGGGTTCAGGAGAGGCTCTCCAAGTCCCGTGGCTGTCACAAAGGTCGACGGACGATAGAATGATTCCAGTTTGCGAACCGTCTCCAGCGAAATATCACCGGTGAAGGCGGCGTCTTTGTAGCGGCGGTCGTGGGTCCGGCCACACATCACGCAGGAAAGATTGCAGCGGTTCGTTACCTCCAGAAAGATGTGGGTGGGCGTGTTCCAGGGCTGCACCCGGCGAGACCGGGCACTGAGGGCGGCAGTCAACTGGTTGGTGGTCTTGAGAAAAGGCCGTGGCATCGGTCCATTATCCTTCTTCAGTCTTCGATCCCGCAATTTTCGGTCCCCGTTCTCCCGCAGAAGCGTCTGAGCCCTCCCCCCCGGCTGCTCCCGCAGCCGGCTCTGATCATTTTCGCCGGACCGTAAATCAGAGCCTCCGGCGGAAGCCGGGGGATATTCTCTGCGGCTCCCGTCGTCTTGACAACCTCGAAAAGCAGATCTTACTATTGGCAGTTCACCCGAGGAGTTCATGCCACTCTACGAATACAAGTGCCGGAATTGCCACCGGCTGAGCGAAGTCATCCAGAAATTCTCTGATGATCCCCTGACGGACTGCTCCGAGTGCGGAGGGACACTGGAGAAGGTGCTCTCGGCTCCTGCCTTTCATCTCAAGGGGAGCGGGTGGTACAAGACCGACTACGGTCCGAAAGAGGAGGGCAAGAAGGAGACCCCGCCAGATTCCGAGCCAGAGAAATCAGGGAAATCAGAGAAATCCGGAAAATCAGATTCTTCCGGCGAAAAGAAAGTCAAAGAGTCCCCCAAAAAAGACTCCGCCTCGACCAAGTAGCCAGTCGTACCGGACGGTGTCCCGGGAGCAGGCTGACATGAAAGTTCTCATTGTGGGTTCCGGAGGCCGCGAGCACACGCTGGCCTGGAAGATTCACCAGAGTCCTCGTCTCTCCGGGCTGTACAGCGCACCGGGCAATCCGGGAACCGGCGAGCTGGGTCAGAATGTTCCCATCCCGGCGTCCGATCTGGACGGTCTCCTCAACTTTGCCCGCCAGGAGCAGATCGATTTGACGATCGTGGGCCCGGAGGCTCCGCTGGTGGACGGGATTGTCGATCGCTTTGAAGCCGACGGCCTGCGGGTCGCCGGTCCCCGCCAGGGGGCTGCTCAGCTGGAGGGAAGCAAGGTCTTCTCCAAGGACTTCATGCAACGGCATGGGATCCCCACAGCTCGCTACAACAGTTATGGGGATGCGGGGGCGGCCGCCGAGGCTCTGCGCCGCGGCGAATACGAGTTTCCGGTCGTGGTCAAGGCTGACGGTCTGGCTGCCGGTAAGGGCGTTCTCATCTGCCAGGACCTGGACGAGAGCCTGGACGCGATCCGGTTGGTGATGGAAGAGAGAAAGTTCGGGACGGCCGGGGAGCAGGCCGTGATTGAAGAGTTTCTGGTGGGAGAGGAAGTCTCCTTTATGGTGTTCACCGACGGAAGCCGGGTCTTGCCCATGGTGCCCTCTCAGGACCACAAAGCCATTTATGACGGAGACAAGGGACCCAACACCGGGGGTATGGGAGCCTATTCGGTAGACTGGATTCTGACTCCGGAAATCCGGGAGCAGGTGCTTGACCAGGTGATCGGTGCCACAATCGATGGCATGACAGCCGAGGGCCATCCCTTCCAGGGTGTTCTCTATGCGGGTTTGATGCTGACCGCCGGCGGACCCAAAGTGCTGGAATTTAATGTCCGCTTCGGGGATCCGGAGACTCAGGTGCTTCTTCCCCGGCTGGAGAGCGATCTGCTGGAGGTGTTCTGGTCTATTGCTCAGGGGGAGCTGGACCTCACCGAAGTGGATTGGGTGGAAGATGCCACTGTCTGTGTGGTGCTGGCGGCACCCGGGTACCCGGGTTCGTACCAGAAGGGAATTCCCATCCAGGGAATCGAGAAGGCCGAAGCGGATCCCCACACCGTGGTCTTCCACGCCGGGACCGCGCTGCAGGATGACGTGCTGGTGAGCAGTGGGGGACGGGTGCTGGGGGTGACGAGTACGGCGCCCACACTGGGGGAAGCCATCCAACGAGCCTACCAGGGGGCCGAGAAGATCGAGTTCAGTGGAAAGTATTACCGCCGCGACATTGGAGCCAAGGGTCTTGCGAAGGAGGAGTCATGAGCCAGCCAAAAGTAGGAATCTTGATGGGAAGCCCCTCGGATGCCGACGTCATGCGAGCGGCGGCGGCCGTCCTGGAAGAGTTCGGAGTGCCCTACGAGATGAAGGTCCTGTCCGCTCACCGGATTCCGGACAAGACAGCCGAGTATGCCCGAAGGGCCGAGGAGAACGGGATTCAGGTCCTGATCGGAGGAGCGGGAATGGCGGCACATCTGGCAGGGACCCTGGCGGCTCACTCCATCCTTCCGGTCATCGGTGTGCCCATTGGAGGCTCCACCCTGGGAGGGTTGGACGCCCTGCTGGCCACGGTGCAGATGCCGGGCGGGATTCCGGTTGCCACCGTGTCCATCGGCAAGGCCGGAGCCAAGAATGCCGCCCTGCTGGCCGTGCAAATCCTGAGCCGCAGTGACCCCGGCCTGGTCGAGAAGCTGCACGAGTACCGACAGGCCATGCGGGAGAAGATCGAGGCTGTGCGGCTGGAATTCTAAATCTCGGTTGCTCTAGCCGTCCCTCTCCAGGATCACCACCGCCACGGCGTAGGCCTCCGCGTGGGTGATGGTCAGCAGAGCGCTGCCGGCCTGGAGAGACTCAAAGACCTCCCCCGCCTTCCCGTGGAAATGGATTCGGGGCTGGCCGGAAGGTTCGGAACTGACTTCCACGTCGCGCCAGCGGATTCCCTCGGCCCAGCCGGTGCCGAGAGCTTTCAGGGCCGCCTCTTTGGCGGCAAAGCGGCCGGCAAAGTGCTGATACTGGTTCTTGCGAGCCCCACAGTACTCGGCTTCCTCTTCGGTAAAGACCCGCTGGACCATCTTGGGCTGGTTCTCCAGCGCCTTGCGGATGCGGTCCACTTCGACGATGTCCACTCCCAGCCCGACCACCATTCTCCTATGTTAACCTTGCCCACCCGATATGTTCTACGAGAAGCGGATTCGCTCTGTTCCTTTCTTCCAGTTCAGCGAACTCGAAGCGATTCCGGGCCTGGTTCACGCCTTCACTTCCAGGCAGACGGATCGGGCCTGTGGACTTGAGAGTGTCGAAGACTCGGGCGAGTACAAGACACCGTTCCTGGATCTGCTGGAACTCTCCGCAGAGCAAACGATCCAGATTCGACAGATCCATTCCAACCGTGTCCTGAGGCGTACTTCTGTAGACAGCAAGCGTCCGGAAGGAGACGGACTCGTGCTCACGAAGCCCGGGCTGTTTGGGGTCATCAGGACGGCGGACTGCCTGCCGGTTCTGGTCGTCGATCCGCTGCGCCGGCAGTTGGCGGTGGTTCATGCCGGCTGGCGCGGGACCCTGGGACGGATCCTGGGGCGGGCGATCGCAGAGTTGGCCGGGACGGGTAGTGATTCAGCCGACCTGATCGTGGCCCTGGGCCCCTGCATCCGAAGCTGTTGCTATGAGGTAGGTGCTGAGTTTCCCCAGCGGTTCGCAGGGGAAGGACACGATGTGGAGCGGATCTTCGAGGGGCGACATCTGGATCTGATCTCAGCCAATCAGAGTCAGGCCGAGGAAGCCGGCGTGGGCCGGATTCTGGACAGTGGACTCTGTACCTGTTGCAGCCCGGAGTCTTTCTACTCCCACCGGCGTGATCAGGATCGGGGGCGGATGTGGGCGCTGGGTGGGTTCGTTGCCTGAAATCCCACTCTCTTAATCCCCGAGGATCAGCCGCCCGGCGTCATCTTCGCCCACCACTTTCAGCGAGACCATCCGGTTGGGCGGCAGGGACGGGTTCGCCAGTCCCTTCAGATAGTTCGCCGTGATGACAGAGCGCCGACCGTCTTCCATCTGGTCGAGTGTCAGGGCCGAGAGGCGCTCCCCGATGAAACCCCGTCGGAATTGAGAGTTCTTCGACTCCGAGATCTCTCGGAATTCACGACAACGACGCTGGATGGTAGTTACTGCAACTTTGTCGTCCATTGCGGAAGCGGCGGTACCCGAGCGGTCACTGTAGGGGAAGACGTGCAGATAGGAAAAGGGCATGCGTTCCACAAAACGACGGCTCGTCTGATGCTCTTCTTCTTCCTCCCCAGGGAAACCGGCGATCACATCCGTCCCGATTCCGGCTTCCGGAATCCGGCTCCGAACCTCCTCCACCAGTCCGGCAAAGCGGTCAGCCGTATAGGGCCGAAGCATTCTCTTGAGAGTCCGGTCGCAACCACTTTGCAGGCAGATGTGGAAGTGGGGAGCGATCCTTCCCTGGCTCTCTTCGATGATTCGCAGTACCCTTCGAGATAGTTCCATGGGCTCAATAGAACTCAACCGGAGCCGCTCCAGATGTTCGATCTGAAGCAGTTCCTCGAGCAGCCGGTGGAGGCGGAAGGGTGGATCGAGATAACGTCCATAGGTTCCCAGATGAATCCCGGTCAGGACGATCTCCCGAAAGCCCAGGCCAACCAGGCGCCCAACCTGTTCCAGTACCTGGTCGGGAGGCAGGCTGCGACCGGGTCCTCGCACCGAAGGAATGATGCAGTAGGTGCAGCGGGCATCGCAGCCGTCCTGGATCTTGACGAAGGGGCGAGTCCGTCCACCGGTCCGTCGGGCCGGGCTGGGCTGGAGGGCTCGCGATTCGTCGAAGCTGTCCAGGTAGACGGGAGCCAGCTCTGAAAATCCGGCAGGATTCACCGACACCAGCTCAGTGAGCTGAACCAGACGGCCTTTGTGGCTGTTCCCGACCACTGCGGTGACTCCCGGAATGCTGGCCAGTTCCCGGGGCGACCGCTGCGCATAACACCCCGTCACCACCAGCTTTGCCTTCGCATTCCCGCGCCGAAAGCGCCGCACCAGCTGTCGTACCTGCTGGTCAGAGCGATGGGTGACCGTGCAGGAGTTCACCACCACCACGTCGGCCTGGCTCGAGTCGTCCGTTTCCTGGAAGGAGCTTTGAAAGAACTCGTCTCTCAAAGCAGCCGTGTCCGCCTGGTTGGTCCGGCAGCCAAAAGTGGCGATGTGAAAGAGCTTCTTGGGAGCGGGCTCAGGCATGCTCGCCTTGTGTTTCCAGATAGGCCAGCTGTCCGCAGGCCGCCGAAATGTCGCCTCCCCTGGTCTTGCGTACGAAGGCCGAGATGTGATGGTTGCTCAGGATCTGGCGAAAGCGATCCACTGCCTGTGCCGGCGGAGGCTGATAGGGGAGCCCCGGGTTGGGGTTGTAAGGAATTAGATTCACTTTCGACGGGATTCCCCTGAGCAGCCCGGCCAGCCGGTGGGCATCTTTCGGGGAATCGGTCACCCCTTTGAGCAGTATGTATTCAAAGGTGATGCGCCGTCTGGGTTCCAGGGGAAAGCGTCGACAGCAGTCGAGCAGGTCCTGGATCGGCCATCTCTGGTTCAGGGGCATGAGCTCATTTCTCAGTTCGTCGGTGGTCGCATTCAGGGACACGGCCAGATTGGGGAGAATCGGTTCCGAGTGCATCCGCTCCAGCACCGGGATGACTCCCGCCGTTGACACAGTGATGCGTCGCTTGGAGAGTCCCATCCCCTGTGGGTCGACCATGATCCGAAAGGCCTTCATCAGGTGTTTGTAGTTGTAGAGAGGCTCCCCCATGCCCATGAAGACGATGTTGAAACCACGAGGGGGGACGTAGTCCGAATCGATGGCGGCCAGGATCTGCCCCAGGATTTCACCCGAATTCAGGTTGCGTGTGAATCCCATCTGGGCCGTCATGCAGAAGGTGCATCCCACATCGCAACCCACCTGCGAAGAAATACAGAGGGTGGTGCGGTCTTCCTCCGGGATGACCACCGTTTCCACGAACTGATCGTCGTGGAGACGGAAGAGGAGCTTGACGGTTCCGTCCTGTGATTCCGTGCGCCGATGAAGTTGGGGAAGATCGACTCGAAACTTCTCCTCGAGCTGGCTACGGAAAGCCGAGGGAAGCTCGGACATCTGTGAAAAAGAGTGTTCCCGGCGCCGGTAGAGGTGGTGATACAGCTGTTTGCCGCGAAAGGACTTTTCGCCCATCTCCTGCACGATTGCCAGCAGTTCCTGACAGTCTTGTCCGAGCAGATTCAATCGGTTCATGTTTCCTTTGATCTTTCATACCCCGCTGCTACATTCTAGCCTAACGTGTTTGTCTCAGTACTTGGTAGCGGCAGCAGTGGCAATTGTACCCTCGTGGCAACTCGGGAGACGTGTCTCCTGATTGACCTCGGCTTCGGGCCGCGCAGCCTCTCGCGCCGTATGAAGGAAGCGCAGCTCGAACCCCGGCCGATTGATGCCGTGTTTCTGACCCACGGGCACTCGGATCACTGCCAGGGTGTCGGCTCGCGGAAGGCCTCCGAATCGGTGCCTGTGTACATGAACCGGGGCACTCGAAGCGAGGGAACCAGGCTGAAGGAGGTCGAAAACTGGCGAGCATTCGAATCCGGTCAGCCTGTCCAGGTGGGCGATTTCAAGGTGGAGGCCTTTGCCATATCGCACGATGCCTCGGAGCCGGTCGGTTTTCGAATCGAGGCCAAAGGGAAGACGGGTGCAGTGGTGACGGATCTTGGAGAAATCACTCCCCAGGTCAAGTCCCGACTGCGTGGCTGTGACTGGCTGGTCCTGGAATCGAACCATGATGAGAATCTGTTGAAGATGGGCCCCTACCCCTGGCAACTCAAGCAGCGCGTGCTGAGCCGGGTGGGACATCTCTCAAACTCCTCTGCGGCCCAGTTCATCCGGGACGACTACGACGGCGCTGCTGCTCACATCTTTCTGGCTCACCTGAGCCAGCAGAACAACCATCCGGAGATTGCCCTCAAGTCTGCGCGCCGGGCCCTCCGGGAGCGCCCTCGACGGGGCCTGTTCGAGTCCTGCCGGATTCACTTGACCTTTCAGGCCCATCCTTCTAACGTGATCCAGCTATGATCTCTCGATATACCCATCCCGACATGGCCGGGGTGTGGACGGACGAGAACCGTTTTGACAAGTGGCTGGAGGTCGAAATCGCTGTCTGCGATGTTCTCGCCGAAAGGGGCGAGATTCCGGCCGAGGCGGCTGCCCTGATCCGCCAGAACGCCTCTTTTTCGGTGGAGCGCATCCGCGAGATCGAAGCCCTGACCCACCATGATGTGGTGGCCTTTACGACGGCCGTAGCCGAGACACTGGGGCCGGAGTCTCGTTTTGTTCATCTGGGACTTACCTCCACCGATGTGGTGGACACGGCCCAGGCGCTGCAGGTCCGCGAAGCCTCACGCCTCATCGAGGTGGCCATGAAGGAACTGACCCAAACCCTTCAAGAGCAGGCCCAACGGCACCGGGAGACGGTCATGATGGGCAGAACCCACGGCATTCACGCCGAGCCCATCAGCCTGGGATTGAAGTTTGCGGTCTGGTACGCGGAGATGGAGCGCAACCTGGATCGCTTCGAGCGGGCCCGTAAAGGGCTCGAGGTGGGCAAGATCAGCGGCCCGGTGGGGACCTTTTCGCACCTGCCTCCGGAACTGGAGGAAGCCGTCTGCGGACGCCTTGGAATCGGCTTTGCCCCCGTTTCCACCCAGACGCTGCAGCGTGACCGGCATGCCGAGTACCTGTGCACTCTGGCCATCATCTGCTCGACCTTTGACAAGATGGCAACCGAAATTCGCCATCTTCAGCGCACCGAGGTACGAGAGGCCTCCGAGCCCTTCAGCCAGACCCAGAAAGGGAGCTCCTCCATGCCCCACAAGAGGAACCCGGTCGGCAGCGAGAACATTTCGGGGCTGGCCCGGGTGGTGCGCGGCAACGCGATGGTGGCTCTTCAGAACGTGGCTTTGTGGCACGAAAGGGACATCTCCCATTCTTCTGCCGAGCGGATTGTCCTGCCCGACAGCACGGCCCTGGCCCATTACCTGTGCCTGCGATTGAACCGGATTCTCAAGGGGCTGGTTGTGAACCCGGAGCAGATGCAGGCCAACCTGGAGATCACCGGAGGACTGTTCAACTCTTCGTCGCTGCTGCTGGCGCTTTGCAGAAAAGGGGTTTTGCGCGAGGAAGCCTACCTCTGGGTCCAGCGCAACGCCATGAAGGTCTGGGACGAGGGCGCGGACTTCCGGCAGCTCATCGGAGACGATCCAGACATCAACGGTGTACTCACCGGAGAAGAGATCGACGCTCTCTTCGACCCCCGGGATAAGTTGCGCCACCTGCCTGCCGTCTTCAAACGAGTCTTTGGAGATTGATGGAGGCCTTAGGGCACGCCAACCTGGCGTGCCGAACGGAACACACCGGCAACCGTTCAGTTCGGCAGGGTTGATAACGTGGCCTACGGGTAATGTGCAGGCCAAAGGAAACAATTATGCAAGCCATCATTGATCACATCGAGAGTCGCCGGGATGAGTACCTGGACGAGCTTCTGACCTTCCTGAGAATTCCCAGCATCAGCACCGACAGTACTCACCGCCGGGACATGCAGCGGGCGGCGGAGTACGTGAAGGAGCAGCTGGATCGGTCGGGAATGACGGCCGAGATCGTGCCCACCGAGGGGCATCCGATCGTCTATGGTGAGCGCATCGAGCACGCGGATCGGCCCACGGTCTTGATCTACGGGCACTACGACGTGCAGCCGGTCGATCCGATCGATCTCTGGGAAACCGGCCCTTTTGAGCCGGATATCCGAAATGACTGCCTGTTTGCCCGAGGGTCGGCCGACGACAAGGGCCAGGTTCTGATCCACTTCAAGAGCGCCCAGGCATTTCTGGAGGTGGCCGGTGAGTTGCCTCTCAACATCAAGTTCTTGATCGAGGGCGAGGAGGAGATCGGTAGCCCCAACCTGCAGCCCTTCGTGGAGAGCCGTCTGAAAGAGCTGGCGGCGGACGCGGTCATGATCTCCGACTCGACCATGTTTTCGAAAGAAACACCCTCGATCGCTTATGGATTGCGCGGTACTTCCTATCTGCAGATCGATGTGCAAGGTCCGGCCCGGGATCTGCACTCGGGCTCCTTTGGCGGCCCGGTTGCGAATCCGGCCTTCGTTCTGAGCCAGATCCTGGCTTCTCTGAAGGACGAGAACGATCGGGTCCTGCTCCCGGGCTTCTACGATCGAGTTCGAGAGCTGAGTTGGGAAGAAAAGGCAGCCTTTGCCTCACTGCCTTTCGACGAGGATGTCTACCGGGCGGAACTGGGCGTCAGAAAACTGGCCGGGGAACGAGGCTACACTCCTCTCGAGCAGCTGTGGGCCCGCCCTACCCTGGAGGTGAATGGTCTGCTCAGCGGGTTCACGGGAGAAGGCGCCAAAACGGTGCTGCCGTCCAAGGCCATGGCCAAGGTCAGTATGCGCCTGGTGCCGGATCAGGATCCCGACGAAATCGATGAGCTTTTCACGAGCTACGTCATGGCGCAGGCCCCCGAAACGGTCTCTGTCAAAGTCACGTCCATGTACAGCGGAAAGCCCTGGGTTGCCTCCCTCGATCACCCGGCATTCAAAGCGGCCGCCAACGCTGTGGAGGCCGGCTTCGGGAAGCGTCCCGTGTTCCAGCGCGAAGGAGGGACCATCCCCATCGTTTCCACCTTCCAGGAGCTGCTGGGAATCCCGACCGTGCTTATGGGAATCGGCCTGCCCGATGAGAATGCCCATGCTCCCAACGAGAATCTCTACCTCCCCCATTTCTTCAACGGGATCAAAGCCTCTGCCTATTTCATGGCGGAGTACGGGGGAGTCTGACCTGTCAGACGAATCGTAGGGGCCGGTCTCGTGCCGGCCCGTTTGACGGGCGACCACAAGGGTCGCCCCTACGCCGATCCCACCTGGTGCAGCTTCATCAGACTGGTGTGTCCTTTTTCCACGATCGGGGCTCCGGTCAGAATCACCAGGTTGTCTCCAGGTTCCACCATTCCCCTCTTCAGCAGCAGCTTTTCGGTGGCCAGGATCAGCTCGTCCACGTTCTCGATCAGGCCCATCAGCATAGGGCGGACACCCCAGTAGAGTGATAATCTCTTCATGATGCTGCGATGGAGAGTGATACCCAGGATTTCGGCTCGCGGACGGAACTTGGAGATGACCTGAGCTGTCGACCCGGACTGGGTAAACGCGACAATGTAGCGGGCGCGGACTGAATTCGCAGCATGGTAGGCCGAGTTGCAAACGGCTTCCGGGAAACTGAGAAGACCTTCTCCCGCCGCGCCCCGGAAGGGAGCCGCTACCTGCAGAGACTCCGCCTCCCGGACGATTCGATCCATCATCTGGACGGCCCCGTTCGGATACTGTCCGATGGCCGTTTCTCCGGAGAGCATAACGGCGTCCGTGCCGTCAATCACGGCATTGGCCACGTCGGAGGCCTCAGCGCGTGTGGGTCTGGGATTGCGGATCATGGAGTCGAGCATCTGGGTCGCCGTGATGACCAGCTTTCCTGACCGGTTGGCGCTGGTGATGACCCGTTTCTGCATCACCGGGACCCTCTCGGGCGGTACTTCTACACCGAGGTCACCGCGGGCGATCATCACACCTTCTGAGACCTCCAGGATGTTCACCAGGTTTTCAATGGCGGAGGGCTTTTCCAGTTTCGCAATGATGGGGATTTCGGCATCTCTCGCTTCCAGTTCCTGGCGGAGGGCCGTGACGTCCGAGGCCTGGCGGACGAAGGAAAGAGCCATGAAATCGACTGCCTGCTCGACTCCGAACTCGAGGTCGCGGATGTCCTTATCAGTCAAGGGCGGAGCACTCAGGTTAGCTCCCGGGATGTTGACTCCCTGGTGTTCGCCCAGTTCACCCCCGACCACGATCTCACATTCGAGAGCGCCTGCTTGGACTCGGATCACCCGCAGCTCAATCAGACCGTCCGAGAGGAAAAGCGTGTCCCCTGCCTCCACGTCACCTGGCAGGTTGGCGTAGCTTGTGGAGATGCGGTTGCTGTTTCCCTCGACCGGCTCCGTAGTGATGGTGATGGATTCTCCGTCCTGCAGCCTTATTGGTTCATGATTCTCGAGCGAGCCCGTGCGGACCTTGATCCCGGCCAGATCCTGGAGAATCGCCACGGGATGGCCTCGTGCCTCGGACAAGTCCCGGATGTCTTCAATGACACGGCTGTAGGTTTTCCGGTTCCCGTGAGAGAAGTTGAGCCGAGCCACGTCCATCCCAGAGTCAATCAGCTTCCCCAGTGCCTCCCGCGACTCGGTGGCGGGTCCGATAGTGGCGATGATCTTGGCCTTCCGCATTTGAAAAGTTTCCGCAAGTTCGAAGCTTGATCTATTATGAGGCAACTTGAGTGGGAATGGTCTTCGAATGGAGTTGTCATTGCAATGAATCGAGCGAAAGCCTGGGAACTACTGACTGAGCACACGAAAACGCCAGGTCTGATCAATCATGCCCTGGCCGTAGAGGCTTCCATGCGGGCCTATGCTCGAAAGTTTGGCGAGGACGAAGAGAAGTGGGGGATGGTCGGACTTCTCCATGACTTTGACTATGACCAGCACCCAAGTCCCGAGGAGCACCCTCTGGTGGGAGCCGCGATTCTGGAGCGAAAGGGTTATCCGGAAGACCTGATCTATGCCATCAAGTCCCATGCTGACTACCTGGATCTTCCTCGTCGAAGCCGGATGGACAAGACCCTTTACGCGGTCGATGAGCTATGCGGATTCCTGGTCGCTGTGGCGCTGGTGAGACCCGGCAAGCGGATTGCCGATGTTCCCGTCAAGTCAGTGAAGAAGAAGCTCAAGGACAAGGCGTTCGCCCGCTCCGTCAACCGCGAGGATATTCGCCGTGGCTGCGAGGATCTGGGCGTGGAACTCTCGGAGCATATTCAGTTTGTGGTCTCGGCCATGGCCCGGGTGGCTGTGGAACTGGGGCTGGCAGGAGAGAGCGATCCTGGATAAGCCTCCCGGGTTTGAGGAGTCTAGGCTTCCTGGGGGGAGCCGCAGTATTCCTGGAGCGCCGCCTGTAGATCCGCCGAGATGTCGAAAGCTTCCCGGCTTTCGATCATGTGCCGTTCCATCATGAAAACCAGCTTGCCATCTTTGAACATGGCCACACTGGGCGAGGATGGCGGAAAAGGCTTCATGTACTCACGGGCGCGAGCGGTCGCCTCCAGATCCTGACCGGCGAACACCGTGGTAAGACGATCCGGCTTGCTACCCTGGTCGAGAGCGTGGGCAATACCAGGACGAGCCTTGCCGGCGGCGCATCCACAGATGGAGTTGACAACCAGCAATGTGGTGCCATCCTTCTTTGTCAATGCGGAATCGACCTCTTCTGCACTTTTGAGTTCTTCAAATCCAATTTGCGTGAGTTCTTCCCGACCGGGCTGAACCCACTCTTCTGGATAGGGCATAATCAAACCTCCTTCGGAGAGAATACACGAATTCTCGGTCCCGGGTGTGGTTTTTGCCCCAAGATCGAATTTCATCTTGCAGGTAGTGCGCGCTTATGAAAGTGGGAGGGGCCGAAAGCGTCGGGATAAACCGACATGGAGTAGCGGATGAAAGAGCCGTACGGGGAAAGGTGTAGCCAACCACCCCGACCCCGAGTCATGCATCGATACCTCGCAAGAGGCTGGTGAAGCGTTGACAGGGGAAGCGTGAGCCGGGCTATTGAGCTTCGAAAGAAACGAGTTCCAGGTGCTGCTTTTATGGCCCCAAGGGGGTGGCGAAACCGGCTGCGGCGTAAAAGGCGAGTCGCAGCAGGGCCTGGCGGAGTCAGAGACCCCGTGCAAGCGTGGACGCTCCATGGACGAGAACCGAGAGACCCCAGGGTAGTCCGTCTGGATGGCAGGCGGACAGGCCGGCGAAGGTAAGCCGTAATGCCGGACATATACGGCCCTGGGGAGTCGGACGGACTCATAGTACTGATGAAGCGAGCGAACAAAGACGAAGAGTCGGCGGAGTTTGTGGAGGGAAGGAGTCCGGCCAAGGGAAGCACCAGTGAAGGCGGCCACGCCCCGGACACGGAGCCGGAAAGGTGTGACGATCGACTGGCTGGTGTAGGGCAGGCCGCACGCCGGGATAGGAAGATGCGGTTCACCGCGTTGCTGCACCACGTGACACCGGAACTGCTGAAGCAGAGCTATTTCGCCTTGAAGCGGAAGGCTGCTGCAGGGGTGGACGGAATGACGTGGCAAGCATATGGAGAAGGGTTGCGGGAGCGACTGCTCGTTCTGCATACCCGAATCCATGACGGGACCTATCGAGCCCACCCCTCGAGGCGGGTCTACCTCCGAAAGGAGGATGGCAGGCTGCGTCCACTGGGCATATCGGCCCTGGAGGACAAGATCGCGCAACAGGCCGTAGTTACGGTACTGGAGCAGATCTACGAGGAGGAGTTTATGGGCTTCAGTTACGGGTTCCGCCCCGGACGCAGTCAGCATCGAGCATTGGATGCGCTGTGGATGGGGATTACCAATCGGCCGGTGAATTGGGTGCTGGACGCTGACATTAGTGGGTTTTTCGACGCCATCGACCACGAATGGATGCTGAAGTTTCTCCAGCACCGGATCGGGGACCGGAGGGTTCTGCGACTGATCCGCAAGTGGCTCAGAGCGGGAGTCTCCGAAGCGGGTCAATGGTCCAGGAGCACGGTGGGAACGCCACAGGGGGCGGTAATTTCGCCCCTGCTGGCAAACATCTACCTGCACTATGTACTGGATCTGTGGACCCACCAGTGGCGAGGACGTAAGGCGAAAGGGGCGGTCATCATCGTCCGCTACGCCGACGACTTCGTGCTGGGATTCCAGCATCGCGAGGAGGCCGAACAGTACCGCCGGGAGCTGGCGGTACGGCTGTCGCAGTTCGGCCTGCAACTGCACCCGGAAAAGACGCGGTTGATTGAGTTCGGCCGTTGGGCGAGCAAGAATCGTCGCCGCCGGGGGCAGACCAGACCGGATACCTTTACCTTCCTGGGCTTTCGCCATATCTGTGCGCAAGGTCGAAAAGGCGGGTTTACGATCCGGCGGAAGACCGAAGGGAAACGTCTGAGACGCAAGTTGAAGCAGATCCGCGCACAACAGCTGCGCCGACGGCACGATTCGCTCCCCGAACAGGGGAAGTGGCACCGGTCCGTCGTCCAGGGTTATTTCAACTACCATGCGGTCCCGGGCAACAGTGACGCCCTGAACGCCTTCCGCAGCGCGGTGTGTCGCGGCTGGTGCCACGCCTTGCGGCGTCGGAGCCAGAAAGCGAACATGCCGTGGCCGCGGTTCAACCGGTATGTCAAGCGGTGGATCCCCAGTGTCCGTATCCTACATCCTCCACCCTTCGTGCGTTTTGGCGTTCGACCCGAGGTAGGAGCCGTATGAAGTTATGTCTTCACGTACGGATCTGTCCGGGGGGTGCCAGGCAACTGGCATCCCTACCGGAACTCCGGGCCGCGACCCGGGAATATGCGTAGGGGGACTCCTGTGGTCGCCCGCTGAACCGGGCCGGAGCGAGACCGGCCCCTACGCTCGCGGTCCCAGCTGGTGGAATCGGGCTCTGCTACGTTCCCTTGAGGAGCAAGACAAGGAGCGAGACGGTGAATCAAAACAGGAGAGAGTTTGCGACGGGGCTGGTGGCGGCGGTCGGGAGTGCACGTGTGCTTGGTAGTTCCGGGATGACGGCGGTGAAGCGCCCGGCCCGGGTCGAGACCATCCAGGATGTGATCGATCTGATCGTATCGGAAATCCTTCCAGAGCCGCTGGAACGGACTATCGACACGGTCAAGGTGGGTGATCCCTCGCAGCCAATCACCGGAGTCGCGAGTACTTTCATGCCCACCCTCAACGTTTTAAAGCGGGCGCATGCCCTCGGGGCCAATCTGGTGATTCCCCACGAGCCTGTCTGGTACAACCACTATGACAAAGTGGACCACCTGCAGGGAGATCCAGTCTTCCAGGCCAAGATGCGGTTCCTTGAAGACACCGGGCTGGTGATCTGGCGGTTCCATGATTACAGCCACCGAATCCGGCCGGATGTCATCGTTCGCGGGGTCGTGAGAAGACTGGGCTATGAAGACTACCAGACCGATCCAGATGACGATCGGCTCTACGATATTCCTGCAATCAGCTTCAAGAACCTGGTGCAGAGGTGCAAATCGCGGCTCGGGATTTCCCACCTCAAGGTGGTTGGCGACCCGGGGACGAAATGCAGGCGCGTCGCCATATTTACCGGCTGGGGGAGCTCCGGAATCCTGGATGATGACCAGGTCTTGTACCTGGTCAAGAAGAAAGCTGATGTGGTGATCTGTGGAGAATCAGCCGAATGGGTCACCTGCGAATACGTGCGTGATGCCATGGAGGCCGGAATCGGGAAGGGTCTGATCATCCTGGGCCACGCAGCCAGTGAGGAGCCCGGGACCGCGGACGTGGTCGGGTGGTTGCAGCCCTTGATTCCGGAGGTCAAGGTGACTTTTGTGCCGGCCGGTGACCCGTTTCGGTTTCTGTAGGGGCCGGCCTTGTGCCGGCCCTCTTGGCGGGCGACCACCAGGGTCGCCCCTACGGGATCACCGGAAGCAGCAGATGGGAAGGGTATCCGGCCGAGTGATGGACCGAATTTCGGGCGATCTTCCACTTGGTCTCCGAGTAGGTGTCTCCCCCCGTGTTCAAGTTCCTGTCAAAGCGCGGAAAGTTACTGCTCGAGACCTCCAGCCGGATGCGGTGCCCGGGGCCGAAGTAATTGCTGGTGGCCTGCAGGTCGATGGTGACTTTGTAGACCTCGTCCGGATCCATCCAGAGTTTCTGTAAATAACCTTCGCGGTAGCGCAGCCGTAGGATCCCCTCCTGCACATTGTAAGCCGTTCCATCGGGATAGACGTCCACCAGTTTGGCCGTGAAGTCGGTGTCACGGGCACTCGAGCAAACATACAGGGTCAGCTCGATGGGTCCGGTCACCTCCACACCTGAGGACAGGACGGGAGTGGTGTAGACCAGAACATCCTGCCGGGTCTCCAATTCGGACTGATCGAAGGCCCCTTCCGCCGTGTCCGGGTTACAGCAGATGGGGCCGCCGACGCTGGGGACCGGGAACGCCGGGTCATACACGAACTGATCCACAGGCTCTGCTTCGGGCTTCTCGAGGTTGAGAACGCCGTCACCGAAGCGGCTGTTGGCTCGACTCTGGCTGTGCAGGTAGTAAGGTGTGAATCGGGTTCGGGCCAGAGGCCATTCGTTTTCTCCTCGCCACTGATTCTTCCCCATCACAAAGATCTGCACTTTTGGCTCGTTTGTGACACCGTTCTCGATGCCTTTCAGCCAGTAATCGAACCATTTCAGGTAGAAGCTGTAGTAATCCCGGCGCGCATCCCCAAGCGGGCGGGCGCCGATGACGGTTTGCTGGCTGGTGGTTTCCGATCGGCAGTGGGTGGTGGGAGAGATCAGCGCGAACTGGTGATCGCGTCCCCGAGCCGTGACGGCATTGCGGCTGAGCAGGCCGAAAAGAGCCAGGGTATCGGCCACTCCCAGGTCATACCAGGCGTTGACGTGCAGAGCCGGAACGTCAAACCGGTCCGTCTCGTCGATATACCCGAACTGCTTCCACCAGGGATCCCCGGGGTCGTGAGAGATAAACCCCTCCCAATCGGTGACCAGACCCCCGGCTTCTTTCATCATGTCCAACAGAGGCAGGCTTCGAAGCACCTTCCTGTAGTCGATCTCCGGGATTTGAGGGGCCGGATCGAAATAGTCTCCCCACCGGGCCCAGAAGTCGGCACTCGCTCCTGCCGGAGGAGCCAGGTAGTACTTGCTGCCGACCCGACTGAACCATCCGAAACCGGAGGACAGTTCAAAGGCCCCGTCCAGGTAGATTCCAAAATAGCGGCGACTGCCTCCCCCAGCCTGGGGAAGAGCAGCGGCGTGGTGCGGATTCCTCTCGGCAGCCAGCTGCATCTGGTTCTCTCCCAGATAAGAGCAGCCATAAGTACCGATCTTACCGGTTGACCAGGGCTGTCGAGCCAGCCAGTCAACCGTGTCCGAGCCGTCCCGGCGGTCGTAGGCCGACACCAGGTACTCACCTTCCGACTCGAACCTGCCCCGCACATCCTGCACGGCTGCCACGTAGCCCTGCCCTGCAAAAATGCGCGCAGCCGGGTTGGAGGTGCGAAAGCCGTTCTTGTCATAGGGAGTTCGAATCAGGATGACGGGAAATGGCTTGGGCGCGCCCTCAGGAAAGTAGAGATCGGTGGAGAGCTTGACTCCGTCTCTCATGGAGACCGGGACACTGCGCTCCAGGCGGACCTGATAATGAGGCTCGGGAAGGGGAAACCCGCCGTTGGATCCCTGGGCTGAAAGCAGCGGGGGGAGGAGAACGGAGACGGTTAAGACGATGGCAAGGTTGGGACGAGAAATCCACATTGTTGATTCACCTTCAAATGATCTGAACAGTGTGGGAGCAGCTTAAGAGAGGAACGTTGTGGATGGCAAGTTTGGCGGCGGACTCCCCCTTCCCCGCTTTCCCGCTCTGGGGGGCCTCGGGCTGTGACCGGTAGGATTGAGATGGCCGTCTGCCAGCTTTCGAGTTGGAGGAGCGCTGGTGGTGGATACCGAGAGTGAGAGGAGGCCTGGGGCTGCGCTCGGGAATTTAAACGTCGCGCAGCCCCAGGCCCCCTCCCACTCTCTTGACGTTGTGCCCTCTCCCGCTTTCCTGCTCTGGGGGGCCTCGGCCCGCGGCCACCGGGCGTGATGCCTGGGAATCCCGGTCGTCGTCTCGAGGCGCCTCACACTCAAGGCAATCTGGAGTCGATCTTGAACCTTCAACTTTTAGGTTTCAGCCGCTATAGTAGCGACTCCATGCAAGATGACGGGCCGGACAAGAGACAGACAGTTGTGGTGACGGGTGCCGGCCGGGGGATGGGTCGAGCCACTGCCGAGCGGTTCCTGGAAGCTGGCGCCCGGGTGCATGTGTGCGAAATCGATGCCAAAGCGCTGGCTGAGGTACTGGAGGCGAATCCGGGGCTGCGGGGAAGCATGGCTGATGTTGGGTCCCCAGGAGAAGTGGAACAGCTCTTTCAGGAAGCTTCGGGGTGGCTTGGCCACATAGATGTCCTGGTCAACAATGTCGGCATCGCGGGTCCGCGGGCTCCCATTGAGGAGATCGAATACGAAGACTGGGAACAGTCCATGCGGATCAATCTGAGTGGGATGTTCTACTGCATCAAGCAGGTACTGCCCTCCATGAAGCGGCGCCGCCACGGGGTCATCGTGAATATCTCCACTGGAAGCGTACTCACGGTTCCCCAGCAGCGCCTTCCCTACAATGTTTCCAAGACCGGCGTGGAGGGCCTGACCCGCTCGGTGGCCAGGGAGGTCGGTCCCTTCAACATCCGCTGCAATGCCATCCGTCCCGGAATGGTGAACACCGAAAGGATGAAGGGGATTGTGTCAAGAATTGCGGCAGAGAAGGGCATTACCGCGGCAGAGGTAGAGGCCGACTTCATCCGCTACTTCTCCATGCGCAGCCAGATTCAGCCGGGTGAAATCGCGGACATGGCCTTTTTTCTGGCATCCGATGAGGCGAGGCACGTGTCAGGTCAGATGATCGCCGTTGATGGGTTCGTGGAATGGGAGGAGTGATTCCTCTTCTGGACCTACGACGGAGGGTCCTCCTACGTCGGGGTTGCTGCCAGCCCCAGCATCTCTCGCGCCTGCGCAGGCGTGGCCACTTCCCGATTCAACTCGTGCAAGATCCGCGCGGCCCGCTTCACCATCTGGGCGTTGCTGGATGCCTTCTTTCCCCGGCTGTAATAAATATTGTCTTCCAGTCCCACGCGGACATGGCCTCCCATAAGCTCCCACG
>CBDCBX010000011.1:0-103007 GCA_965214465.1 Acidobacteriota bacterium
GCGCGGACGAGGCATATCCAGGACTATGGCGAGGAGGCGCAACGCAGAGATCGGGTTCGAGGGCCGCTGAGGCGCTAGCGATTCAGGTGTTACAGTCCACTACCCGGTCGTATTTCTATTTGACTGCCCACCCTTTTTTTCGGGATCATTCGGGGTTCAAAGGTCCAGACGGATATCAGGAGAAGAACGGGAGATTGGAGAGCGCCACCGGAGCACTGATCGGATTAGCGGCCAGCATTGGACTGGTTCACACCCTGATCGGAGTGGATCATACACTGCCTTTCATCATGCTGGCTCGAGCTCAGAAATGGACGCTGTCACGGCTCCTGTCCATCACGGTTCTGTGCGGAACAGGTCATGTGCTTTCCTCCGTTCTTCTGGGAATGTTCGGAATCTCGATTGGCGTAGCGATTGACCGGCTCGAGATTATTGAGGCCCGCAGAGGGCAAATGGCAGCCTGGCTGCTGATCGGCTTCGGTCTGGCCTATGCCATCTGGTCACTGCTCAGGGCACGCAAGAAGGGTGCCCATCTCCATCTGGACCCTGATTCATCAACAGAGCGGAAACGGCGCAGGGTGGTGACGGTCTGGAGCCTCTTTATCGTATTCGTCCTGGGGCCCTGTGAGCCGCTCATCCCCATTCTCATGGCACCCGCTTTTGACCACATGTGGACCACCGTGGTCGGTGTCGTCCTGGTCTTTGCCCTGGTCACGATAGGGACCATGTGCGTACTGGTGACGATTGGCTACTACGGTCTCAAGTTGCCCGTATTTTCATTTCTGGAACGACATGTTCACACGGCCTCCGGCCTGGCCATCGCCGGGAGTGGTCTGGCTATTCAGTTGCTGGGGGTATAGCTCGTTCCTCGTTCCTCGTTTCTCGCCCGTCTTCTGCTTTCCCGCACGCGTTTTGAGAGATTTCCGTGCCGACTTTACCCGACACTTGTTATATTGAACTTTCACAAGTAATCACGAAGTAAGGAGGCGAAGTTGCCCGAGGACTTCTCAATAAAGCGGCGAACATTTCTGAAGCTTTCGAGTCTGCTTCCAACGGCTCTGCTGGGCTGTAGCGAGGACACTCCCGCCAGCGCTATTGAAGAGTTCCTGAAGCAGAAGATGGAGCGGGATCGCATCCCGGGACTGGCGGCTGCGCTGATCCGAGCCGATGGTATCTCCTGGCATCGCGAATTCGGTTACGCCGATCTGGAGCGGCGCATTCCGATGTCGATTGATCATCTGCAGAACATCGGTTCCGTGTCGAAGACCTTTACAACGACGGCCCTGATGCAGCTCTGGGAAAAAGAGCTGTTCCAACTCGACGATGACGTGAGCGAGTACGTAGGATTCCCCGTGCGCAACCCGCACCACCCGGATGTGGTGATCACCTTTCGTCACCTGCTGACCCACCGATCTTCCATTCGGGACGGACTGGAATATGGGCGCCACTATCACTGTGGAGATCCTACACTGGCCCTGGGAGACTGGATCAGAGGATACCTCTCTCCGCAGGGTGATCTGTATGACCCGGAAGAGAACTTCCACAAGTGGGCCCCGGAGACCGACTGGGAGTACAACAACGTCGCTTATGGCCTGCTCGCCTATCTGGCGGAGATCATCTCGGGTGTGGCCTTCGCAGACATCTGCAAGGCAAACATTTTCGAGCCTCTGGGAATGGCTCAGACATCCTGGTATCTGGGGGATGTGGATACCTCTCGGCATGTGGCGCCCTACACCCTGGTCGAGAGCGGAGAGGCCCGTGGCCCGTCCTGGGGAGGCACTCCGCTGGGAGTGATTGGAGAAGAAAGAAATCCCAGCCAACTCGAGGACGGATTTCACGCCAACTGCCTCTACAACCACCCCAACTTTCCCGACGGTTTCCTGCGCACCAGCATCCGCCAGATGTCGCTCTACTTGCGGGCCTATCTGAACCGGGGTGCCCTGAACGGGGTGACTCTGCTGCAAGAATCCACTCTCTCGGAATTGTGGCGGGAGCAGCTCGTCCATGAGTCGCGAGTTCAGGGATTGACCTGGTACGCACAGAAATCCGACCAGCATGAATTGTATTGGGGTCACGGGGGCAGCGATCCCGGAATCAACACGGACGTGCGGCTGCGCTTTTCCGATTCGACTGCAGCCATCGTGTTCACAAACACCAATGGGATTCGTCCCAGCGAAGCTACCGAGCAGATCATGCTCGAATCCGAAAACCTCTGAGACAGGGAACCAGGAGATTAACTCATGACAAATCTATCTTCAGCAGAAGCCGTCGAGCGGTCGACAGACGAATTCCAGAAAATCGATCAAGCTCATCACATTCACCCCTTGACCGACCACCATGCTCTTCACGCCAGTGGAACCCATGTCATGGTCTCCGGGGACGGGTGTTTCTTGACCGACAGCGAGGGCAACCGCCTGCTTGATGCCATGGCCGGCTTGTGGTGCGTCAATGTTGGCTATGGACGCAGCGAGATCGCGGAGGCCGTCTACGAGCAGATGAAGACCCTTTCCTATTACTGTTCAGCTTTCAGCGCGACAACCGATACGACCATCCTTCTGGCGGAGAAATTGACGGGGCTGGTTCCCCCTCATCTGTCGCACGTCTATTTCAGCAATTCAGGCTCGGAAGGTAATGAGTCGGCGCTGAAACTGATCCGCTTCTACAACAAGTTGACCGGTCAAGCGCAGCGGACCAAGATCCTGAGCCGGAAACACAGCTACCATGGTGGGACTCTGGCCACCACCAGCATGTCCGGGATTGCGGCCAGCCTGGACCCGTTTGACCTGCCGCTGGACGGCTTCATCCATGGCCCGTCTCCCCACCACTACCTGGCGGATACCGACATGATCCATGAGGAGTACGGGCGCTGGTGTGTGGAAGAAACGGCCAGGATCATCGAGAGGGAAGATCCAGAGACCATTGCAACCATGTTCGTAGAACCGGTCCAGGGTGCGGGCGGAGTCATTATTCCCCCTTCAGGGTACTTGAGAGATTTGCGGGAACTGTGCCGAAGCCACTCGATTCTTTTCGTGGCCGATGAGGTCATCACCGGCTATGGGCGACTGGGTGAGTGGTTTGGCAGCCAGCTCTGGGACCTTGATCCGGATCTGATGAACACGGCCAAGGCGCTGACCAGCGCCTATCAGCCGATGAGCGCACTGTTTGTCCGGGATGAGATCGCGGAGGTTGTGATCGAGGGAGGATTCTTCTCTCACGTCAACACTTACGCCGGCCATCCTGTAGCAGCAGCAGCGGCGTTGGCCAACCTGTCCATCATTGAGTCGGAGAACCTGGTGCCCCGGACCCGCGACGTCATTGGCCCGTATCTCCAGCGCAAGTTGAGCGGATTGGTCGACCACCCGCTGGTGGGAGAAGTCCGGGGACTTGGCCTGATCGCCGCCATGGAACTGGAGCCCAGCCAGGATCAACAGAACCGGGACATCACTCTGGGTCCACTGGCTTTCAAGATGTTCCGGGAGGAAGGGGTGATCGTTCGGGCTATGGGCAACTCGCTGGCCTTTTGCCCTCCTCTGATCATTACCGAAATCGGAAGTGGACTTTCTGATCGAGGCGACTCACAAGGTTCTTGACCGACTGGCTGCAGCCTAGTGGGCGCCCCGGCAGAAAAACTCAGCCTTAAGAAAGAGCTCAAGCTTCGGCAGCTCTTTTCGCTTGCCTTCGGGACCATCATCGGGGTCGGCTGGGTGACGGTTCTGGGCGACTGGTTGACCCAGGCCGGCAGCCTGGGAGCTGTCATCGCCTTCCTGGCCGGCGGTGTGGTGATGATTTTCATCGGCCTCACCTATTCGGAAATGGCCGCCATGTACCCGGTCTCCGGAGGAGAGGTGGCCTATGCTTATGAGGCCTATGGTCTGAAGACCTCGTTCATGACCGGCTGGCTGCTTTCCCTCACTTACATTGGTGTGGTTGTCTTCGAAGTGATTTCGGTGGGGTGGGTGGCCGGCGCCCTGTTTCCCGCGCTGGAAGGCCGTGTTCTTTATTCTTTTCTAGGGGACAACGTCTTCCTGGGGAGTGTCCTGGTAGGCATCCTGGGAAGCCTCGTCCTTGCCTTCGTGAACTACCGGGGAGCCGGCATGGCGGCCACCTTTCAGGATCTGCTGGTCCTGGGGCTTCTGATCATTTCAGCCATTTTCATGGCAGTAGGCCTGATGCGGGGAGATACAGCAAACTTGCGCCCCCTGTTCGTGGAAGGAACCAGCACCTCGTGGTGGGGAGGGGTTCTGGCAGTCTTCGCTACAGCGCCTTTCTGGTACTCGGGATTTGACACGATTCCTCAGGCCATGGGTGAGAAGTCCGAGGGAGCTCCTTTGCATCTGGTCAGCCGTGTGATCGTACTGGCGATTGTGGTGGCAGCGGTTTTCTACGCCGGCGTCATCATTGCCACTTCCATGGTTTTGCCGCGGTCCGAGCTGACCGGGTTGAACCTGCCTACGGCTGGAGCATTTGAGGCAGCCTTCGACTCCCTTTTCTGGGGGCGAGTCGTTCTGTTTGCCGGATTGCTGGGATTGCTCTCGAGCTGGAACGCTTTTTTCTTTGCCGGCGCCCGGGTGCTCTATGCCCTTGGTCGGAGCCGGATTCTTCCCCTCTTCTTTGGCTACGTTCATCCGAAATACCAGACACCCACCGGGGCCATTCTTTTCGTGACCGTGCTGAGCCTGTTCGGAGCCTTTCTGGGGCGCAGTGCCATTGTTCCGATTGTGAAAGCCGGCGGGCTGTGCCTGGCGGCAGTCTTCGTCTTGACCTGCGTAGGTGTGTTTCGCCTGCGCAAGAGCCAACCGGATCGACCCCGTCCCTACCGCGCGTCCCCGTTGCTGATCACCCTGGGCGCCCTGGGATCCTTCGTCATGCTGGTCCTGTCCTTGCTGCAACCCCTCTGGGACGAGAGCCAGAGCTGGCCCCTGGAGTGGACCTTTCTACTGGTCTGGGGATTCCTGGGTATTCTCTTCTGGTTCATGGCGGCACGCATTCGAAATGGGATCAGCGAAAGTGAACGAAGAGTTCTGATGCTGGAGTGAGGGGATGGGTTCTGGGTGCTGGGTTCTGGAGTACTGAACGGACCCATCAGAACCTGAAGCGCAGCGAGGGCTGAGTGGTAGCCGCGGCCTGCGCCCGCGGTTCTGTTGATCACGTTGGGCGTTCAGTTTGTGAGAGTAACCCAGATGGGGCTTCCCCACACCATTTCCCCGTCATCCTGGACGGCGCGGACGTAATAGTAACTGGTGCCCGGTACAGGCTCCTGGTCCTGGAAGGTCAGCCGCACGTCTCTCCGGTTCGGATTCGCGGAGTAGATGATCTTCTCGTTCTTGATGATTTCCAGCTGGGTGACGGGGCTGGTGCCTTGCACGCGGATTCTCAGGGCCGGCAGTTCAGATGCCGTGAAGTCATCACCCATGAAGTGGTCGCCCATCCGGACGTCAAGAACGATGTTGTCGGTAGCTCCGTAGGTATGCCGTTTCTTGATGGCTTCGAAGATGCCCTCTCGAGTTGCATCCTCGGTATAGACCATAGCGTAGGAAATGTGGGTGGACCAGTGATCCGAGCTGGCAATGGTGCCGATCCGGTAGCCTTTGCGATAGGCGCTCCACAGAGTCCCGGTTTCCTGCCAGCCTCCCAGCGGATCGTCCTCGGCGCCGCGTGGAGCCCGGGGTGCACCGGCGTGCTCGTAGGAAATCCTGGCGCCCTGAAAGATCTCCACGACCGGCTCCACCTCGGGATCGTGGTATCTCCAGTTGGTTCCCATGTTGGAGCCGGTCGTGTGGGGAATCGAGAGTCCACCTGTTCGGTGAAGCGACTCGTAGAGCAGAGGGATATCAGCCTCCATGACGTCTTTTGATTGGGCTCCGATGCCAGGCCGGGGGTACTGGAAGTCGGGCCTCGTGAAGTAAGAGACCACCGGGACTCCGCGCCGGGTGTGAAACACATTTCGATGCCCATCCGGCCACTGCACGCTTCGCTCGTAGGCATAAAAAGTAGTGAAAGCCCGGGGAATGTGAAACAGGTCGGAGCTCTTCTCAATGAGCCACCAGGCGTACTCCCAGTCACCGCCCGAGTTGTGGTCGGTGATGCCTCCAAAATCCATCGCCCCGGCATCCAGCATGTAGCGGTAGTAGTCGAAGACCGAACCGTCTACATTGCCCCCTCGTGAGTCCCAAGAAAACTCGGTGTGTCGGTGCAGGTCTCCCCGCAGGATCCGATGCTCCCTGCCCTCGATGACGGCCCGGTAGGAGCGGATCTTCTGGACCTGGTCGGCCTCTTCCGGGTGGACCGGATCGTAGGCGATGGGGTCAGGCTCTTGCCAAGTCGCCAGTTCCAGCCGGGAGGGGCTTTTGTCGGATCGAATGCGGCCCGCGTGAACATTCATCACCGGGTTGCCGGCTGGCTGTGAAAAAATGTGGTTCCCTGGCGCTCCAGCTGGGGCTGGTAGTTGCGTTCATCCGTGGGCCAGACGAGCCACAGAGTACCGTTCGGCCCGTAGGCGCCGTGAGAACGCATGGAGGGTCGCCCCCAGCTCTCGAGAAGCGTGTAGGGCCGGGACCAGCGATCCCCTTCGTAAAACGTGACCGCATGCTCCCAGAAGGCCCACTTGAGTCCCAGACTCTGCACCTTGTCAAACTGGCCCCAGCGGTGAAAGAGCAGGGCGATGTGACCCGAGGCCGGATCGAGGAAGAGCTGGGGGTAGTCGTGGTCATAGATTCCGGCGTCCGCCAGCGCGGCATCCAGAGCCTGCACGGTAGACTCGCGCTGGTTACCTTCGAACACGGCGATCTGCACCCTGCGGGTGGAGTAGATCCGTGCACCGGGAGAGGCGGGCTGGTCAATCCAGGTCGAAAAGACCTCCTGGCCGCGTTCCAGCCAGCCAGGGTCGTCAGTGGGGCCGGTGTCCTTGGCCCAGTTCACGGCCGCCTCATCCCAGGCAACCCAGACGCGATCCTCCCGGTCCACCACCACCGAGGCGTGGGCCTCAAAGCGGGGTGTGCCGGCTACCCGCACAAGCGGGCCCATAGACCCGGTTTCCCAGGATCGCATGTAGACGTCGTAGTTGCCATTGCGATAGCTGTCCCAGACGATGTGGGCCTTACCTCTGGAATCGACTCCAATGCGCGGCTCCCAGTCATTGGACGGATGGCTCGTAATTTGCACTTCGGGAGACCACTCGCACCCATCAAAATGTCGTAGAAAAATGTCCGAATTGTTACCGTGGAAACCTTGCCACACGACCCACAGGTTTCCCCGGGCATCCGAGATCAGGTGGTGATCGATGTCCGGGTTGGGGTGGCGGCTGAGTCGCACCGTCTCCAGCCAGATGTCCTTTTCTTCGTCCAGAGCCCGGGCGTACAGATCGAAGTTTCCCTCCACCTGCTGCGACCACACCACCCAGGGGCGATGTTCTCTGTCCAGGGCGATCTGGGGCCGCCACACATCTCCTGAGACGCCGGGGACGCGACTGACGGTTCGCCAGACCTTGTCATACTTACGAAAACGAATCTCATCTGCGAGTCCGCTGTAAGATTGCCACACCGCGTAGGCAGTCGATTCATCGCGGACGGCAATGGAAGGGTAGTCGTCATCCCGAGAATTGTCGGTCAGCTTTTCGACCTGCCGCATCCCTCTCACGCGGACTCGGGCGTCCAGGAACTCGAGCTCTTTTTCGACCTCCAGATCCGAAACGGAAATCAAGAACGATCCGCTATTCGTCTCCACGGTGATCTGACCCGTGGAGTCCGAAGACCCTCTCAGCAGGATCCCCTTGAGTTCCGAGTTTTCCCTTTCAGCATCAACCGTGCGGACGTCGAAACGGTTGACCGACAGGCGGTCGTAGCTCTTGAAGAGCCAGCCTTTCGCTTCGGAGATCTGTACGCCGCTGAGGGCGGCGAAGGATCCTGTCCAACGTTGCTGCAGAGACTCTCCGTGGCCGAAACTGATGAGGATGAGGAAAGGGTCACTCGGGCGCTTCTGCACATCCTCCTGGTGAATGGCTCCCACGGGTCCACAGCCGGATGTCAGGGCGATCGTGGCCCCCGTCAAAAGAAGCAAAGCTGATGGAAAGATGACCTTTCTGAGTCGCATGGGTGACATTACTAAGTTCCTCTCTTCTGAAACTCCAGGAGATGCGCCATCTGCTCCAGCGAGATCTCCTGCTCGAGATCTTCGGGCATAGCCGATAGATCGGCGACTCGGATCTCCCGTATCCGGCTGCGGGGAATGATGGTCTCACTTCCATCTTCGTGGCGGAGAGTCACGGCGGTGGGAGTGCGGGAGGCGACAAGACCGTCTACGATTTCCCCAGTCTCAATCTGGATCACGTGCAGTTCGTAGTCCGAGTGGAACGGAGGCCCGGGCTGTCAGAAAGCTCGAGTCGATTGATCAGGGTCAGAAACGCCCGCCTCAAGCTTGCATCCGGGTGGGCCATCAGCCTCAACAGGCGTTCCTGGCTCAAACCCGGGGCGGAGAGACTCTTCACGCCACCGCGAAACAGACCGTTGCCGAGGCCTTCCAGAGCGGCCGCTCTCCAGGCCAGCGCAATGGGGGATCCGATTTCTGTGACCGACTCGGTGAAGGAACTCAGCTCCTGGCTCCGATGCCGGATACCAAGCATGGTTCCAATTCGCCGAAACAATGCTTCGCTGCCTTCCACATTGCTCTCGCTCAATGTAGCCACGGCACTCTGAAAAAGATCGCCTGCATCCAGAGAGGAGGCGCTCAACGCCGCAACCTGCATCCAGGAGTCCTTGAGGTTGCCGACGAGCAGTCGCTCTCGGACCGCGAGCCCTTCAGCGCTGGATACGTCTCCCAGGGTGCAGAGAAGCTGAAAGCGTACCTTCGGGTCGGGATCGTCACCCATGCCCAGCAGAGCCTTCACAACCTGGGGATTGGAAATTCGTGATTCCGCCATTCGAATCGCATTCTCGCGAACTCCCGGTTCCGTGTCTCCCAGAGCCTGGGTCACGAGTTCGTCCTCCAGCCAGGACAGACCTTCCAGGGACCAGAGCGCGTGAAGACGGGCCAGGGGCGAACTGGCCTCACGGGCCAGAGCCACCAGAAGGGGAAGGGAAGCGGGATCGCGTCGTTCTACCAGCAGACGCTGGGCGGTACGTCTCCACCAGATGTTCGGGTTGCCGAGCTGTCCGGTCAGCTCTCTTGCCTCGGAGTCGGCCAGGTTGACAGGCAGGGACTGAAGGGGCTGCTGGGTGGGGGCGACTCGATAGATTCGTCCCAGGTGCGTTCCCAGGTTGAGATCCTTATTTTCATAGGCCTCGCGGGCCATCCATTCGGGATGCGACGACAAAAAGGCGCCCTTTCTGGTCAAAGTCCAGGGCCACCGGATCCGAGATCAGGGGCTCAGCGGCAAACAGTTCCACCTGGAAGCCTTCTTCAACCTGTAACGTCTCGAGTGCTCTTTCGGGTGCAAAGGGAGGCCCCTCAGGCTGTGAGTCACAGCCGAAATGAAGCAGGAGAAGCAGGAACAGAGGTTTCTTCATGAACGTAGCGTGCTCCAGGGTGACTCGGCAGAGACATCCACCGTTTCGTACCCTTCCGATCCCACACAGGGACCGAGAATCGCCAGCAGCCTGGCCTCTTGCTGGGATGTATTGAAGCAACCATGCACCGTGTTCTTGGGAATGAACACCGCGGATCCGGCGGCCAGTTCTCGGCTGTCCATCTCCAGCCATTGCTCAATCCTGCCGTCGATCACGTAAATGGATTCCTCCTGGTCAGGATGAATGTGAAAGTTGTGGCCGCCGCCGGGGGAAAGCGTAACCTCGATGACCACCAGTGCTGTGGCTCCCGTGGTCGCCGGTCGGCTGAACCAGGCCAGACTGCCCCAGTTCAGTTGATCGCGCTCGACCTCTGCTGCTTGGATGAATCGACCTCGCATGCTATTTCCTCTCGCGAATGAATCCAGTTGTGAATGATGATCAGGGCACAGCTTAAGAAAAGGTGAATGATCCCTGCAAGCTCGGCACGGTTGATAACCGTGCCCTACGGACTCTGCAACTCGGCGGGACTCTCAACTGATTTGAAAACGACCCCCCGATTGTCGCAAGATAGGGCTTCATTTCCAAACTGAAGAAAGGGCGCTGAGTTGAACAAGAAAAATGCACTCTGGCCTGGGCTGACTGTGGCACCGACCATTCTATTGATTGTCGCGCTGGCCGGATGCACACCGGACCCTGATTCTGAGTTCGAGGGCGACGATTCCTCGCTGCCAGTCCCGGAGTTGGTTGAGAACCTGCTGTCTACCCACATCCGCGAGAGCGATCCGTTGACGCCCCAGCAGCAGCAACGCACCTTCCATCTTCCGGAGGGATTTGAAGTTCAATTGTTCGCTGCTGAACCGGACATAGGCAAGCCGATGAACATGGCTTTCGACGCACGGGGACGTCTCTGGGTCACTCAAAGCCAGGAGTATCCTTTTGCTGCAAAGGAAGGCCAGGGTAGTGACCGCATCACGATCCTGGAAGACACCGACGGAGACGGCAGGGCCGACAAGTTCACGGTGTTTGCAGACGGGTTGAACGTCCCCATCGGAGTCCTTCCCGTGGAGGGAGGGGCTATTGTCTACAGCGTCCCCTACATCTATCGCTTCTTCGATCTGGATGGGGATGACCGGGCCGATCAGAAGATTGTTCTGTATGGGAAGTTCGGTTACCGGGACTTGCACGGCATGGTGAACGGCCTGACGCGGGGGTTCGACGGATGGATCTACGCCTGTCATGGTTTCACCAATACTTCCAACACCCGGGGTGCAGATGGGCACACGATCACCATGGAGTCCGGCAACACCTTTCGGTTCCAGCTGGATGGATCCCGCGTGGAGCAGAACACCTACGGCCAGGTGAATCCTTTCGGCCTGACCTTCGACCCGCTGGGGAACATGTACTCCGTCGACTGCCACAGCCAACCCGTCTACCAGCTCCAGAGTGGGGGCGATTATCCTCACTTCGGTAAGTTGCCAACCGGAATTGGTTATGGCCCCGAAATGATCGCCCATCGCCATGGCTCCACAGCCATTGCCGGGATTGTCTATTACGCTGCGGATCAGTTTCCGGAGGAATTCCACAACAACGTGCTCACCGGAGACGTGATCACCAACCGTCTCTACCGGGATCGGATCACCTCCGTAGGGTCGACTCCTGTGGCCGAGCATGAATCCGATTTCTTCATCAGCGATGACCCCTGGTTTCGGCCCGTGGACCTGAAGCTGGGACCGGACGGTTCGATCTATGTAGCTGATTTCTACAATCGCATCATTGGACACTACGAGGTCCCTCTCAAACACCCGGGTCGTGACCGGGAACGGGGGAGAATCTGGCGGATTGTCTACAAGGATCAAGTCAGGAAGGCTTCGCGAAACGTCTCCCGATCCGACTGGGCGGAAGCCTCTGTCAGTCAGCTGATTGCAGATCTGGGCCACCCTAACCTGACGGTTCGAACGCTGGCCACAAATCAGCTGGCAGATCGCTGGCAGAAGTCGGCCGTCGGTCCCCTCAAGAAGATGCTGGAGAACCCTGAATCGAACCGTTTTCAGAGAATCCATGGTCTCTGGGCCCTGAATCGACTGGGGGTTTCGGATAGCGGCCTGCTGTCAGCCGCCGCGGCTGATCAGGATCCGGGGGTCCGCGTCCATGCCATGCGTATTCTGGCGCAATACTCGGGAGATTTTGGAGAATCAGAGCGCTCGCTGGTCCACCAGGGTCTGAAGGATACGGACCCACTCGTGCAGCGCCAGGCGGCCGACGCGTTGCGTGTGTTTCCTGCAGGGGAGAGTGTTCAGCCGCTGCTTGAACTGGCAGCCCGGATCGACCACTCCGATTCCCATCTTCTCTATGTAGCGGCTATGGCCCTGCGCGATCAGCTTCGGGAGCCGGAGATTCTGGAAAGCGCGCTGGCTCAGACCTGGAGTGAGGAAGAGGCGGACCATCTGGAGGAGGTCATAGTCGGTGTGAAATCAGCTCCAGCAGCCGGCTTTCTCCTGGATCGAATTCGGGACCGGGAGGCCGGGGAGGAGATTTCCCTGGCCCAGATAGAACACATTGGCCGCTATCTTTCGGAAGGCGAGTTCGATGAGCTGGTGGCCTGGGGAAAGGCCCGGTCCTGGGGGGGGCTGGAAGAAGAGCGACTCGCCTTTCTTTCTATCCTGAAAGGTGTCCAGGGTCGCGGCGATGAGGCAGCCAGACTGGCGCGCCCCTGGGGGCTGGACCTGGCACGAAGAATGATGGCCTCCCGCCAGGGAGAAACGCGGGGCCTGGGCTTCCTGCTGGCCGGTTCGCTGCAGTGGAAAAGGGTGGCGCCAGAGCTGGTTCGTGTGCTCGGTTCCGAACGAGAGAGTGTCGACCTGCGCGTGGCTGCAGCCCGGGCCCTCGTGGACATTGACGAGTCGCGCTATGCGTCTCTGCTCGTGGGCGCCGTTCGCGCGGCAGGGAACCAGCCGGTACTCAGAAACCGGATGTTTGGAGTCGTGCTGGCGGTCCAGGGACTTTCGGGCGAAGGAACTGAGATCAAGCAGCAGCTGGTGGAACTGATGCCGATTCTCCCCTCGATCAATCAGGAATACGCTGCGGCTCGTCTGAGCAGAACCCGGGAAGGGACCGAGATGCTGCTGGCTGCTGCCGAAGCGAAGAAGTTCTCGCCCAAGGCCTTGCTCAACAGCAGTGTAGGCATTCATCTACCCACCCATTCTGAGGAACTGACCGCTCGGTATGACAGGTTGACGGCTGATTTGCAGCCTGAAGATGAGCGCCGCCGGGAGATGATCAACCGACTCCGAAGGTCCATCGATCTGGCAACCGCTTCGCCGCAAAATGGCTGGAGTCTCTTCCAGGAGCACTGTGTCCGCTGTCATCAGATGGCAGGGCAGGGGAAGACGATCGGTCCCCAGTTGGATGGGATCTCAGAACGCGGAGCGGCTCGTTTTCTGGAGGATGTGGTGGACCCGAGCCGCAACGTTGCAGAGGGCTTCAAGAACCAGGTCCTCCGTTTGACGAACGGGGCTATTCGCATGGGATTTCCGGCCGAGGAGGATGACGAAAGCATTCTTCTGCTGGACGACCTGGAAAATGAGATCCGGATCCTGAAGTCCGATATTGAGAGCATGCGCGAGATCGAAGAGTCTCCCATGCCGTCCGATTTTTTCGATCAGCTCTCCGTCGATCAGGTCAGCGATCTGATGAGTTTTCTGATGTCGCCGGAAGAGGGAATGCGGTGATAGGTTCTGGGATTTGGGTTCGCCTTGGAGAGTTGAAGGGAGGGCTCAGGGGCGGATCAGCACAGCGGCGGCTTCGCACTGCTGATTCCGTTAACCAGAACCCAAAACAAAACAATGACAGCTATTGACAAGACTAGTGTACTGTCCGGGAAGTTCGCGCTGTTAATTCGGGATGGATTTTCGTCGTCAGTGAGGCGCGCGACGCAGGAATGCCGGGAGTCTTTCGAGGTAGCGCAACAAAGCTGTCGGCGAAAAGACGCCCGAAGTAGCGGCGTGAACTTTCCGGACAGTGCACTAGCAGCCTCGATTGTAGGGAAGGAGATCTATGTCCATAATTGCATTGATCGGGACCCTGGACAGCAAGGGTGAGGAATTTGCCCTTCTCAAGCAAGAGATACACCAGCGCGGCCATGAGACCCTGGTCATCGATGTTGGTGTTCTGGAGGATCCGCATTTTCGGCCCGACATCACGCGGGATCAGGTGGCCCGGGCAGCGGGAGAAGACGTCGCTCTCCTGAAGGAGGGGCGCGATCGTGGAAAGGCGGTTGCGGCCATGACCCAGGGAGTGACGGCAACCATTCAGGAGCTGCATTCCCAGAATCGCTTTCAGGGGCTGGTGGGGATGGGCGGAACCGCCGGAACATCCATTGCCACCTCGGCCATGAGGGCGCTACCTCTAGGCCTGCCCAAGCTGATGATTTCCACTGTGGCAGGCGGAGACGTGAGCGGATTCGTAGGGGTCAAGGACATTGTCATGTTCCCGTCGATTGTCGACATCAGCGGGTTGAATCGGATTTCGCGCCAGGTGATTGCCCTGGCAGCCGGGGCCGTTTGCGGCATGGTGGAGACCGAGATCCCGGAAGCTGAAGACAAGCCTCTGATTGCGGCCTCCATGTTCGGAAACACCACCGAGGCAGTGGAAACGGCTCGGGCCCGGCTGGAAGAGGCGGGGTATGAGGTGCTGATCTTCCACGCCGTCGGGAGCGGGGGCCGCACCATGGAGAGCCTGATCGAGGGAGGGTACATTTCGGGCGTTCTCGATATGACGACTACTGAGCTGGCTGATGAAGTGGTGGGAGGGGTTCTCAGCGCCGGTCCTCACCGGCTGGAAGCCGCCGCCCGAACCGGAACTCCCGCCCTGGTCGCGCCCGGTTGCCTGGACATGGTCAATTTCTGGGCTCCAGACACCGTGCCCGCCGAGTTTGCCGACCGTGTGTTCTACGAGCACAACCCTAACGTCACCCTGATGCGTACCACTCCGGACGAGAATCGGGTGATGGGGAAGCTGGTGGCCGACAAGCTGAACAGGTCACAAGGTCCTGTCACCGTGTACCTTCCTCTGCAGGGGGTCTCGGTCATTTCCGCTCCCGGGCAGCCTTTCGACTCCCGGGAAGCGGATCAGGCCTTTCGAGAAGCCCTCAAGAGCCATCTTCGATCGGATATTTCCGTTATCGAGGTGGACGCCAATATCAATGATTCCGAATTCGCAAACTCTGCTGCAGAGGCTTTGCTGAACCTGATCGAGAGAAAAGGGAGGACGTAATGTCGAACTATGAACGACCCTTCAAGCGGGAGACGGTCCTGGAACATTTGCGTGAGCAGATTGACCGGGGAATTCCGATTCTGGGAGCTGGCGCCGGCACGGGCATCTCCGCCAAGTGCGCCCAGGAGGGCGGCGCAGACCTGATCGTGATCTACAACTCGGGTCGCTTTCGAATGGCCGGGAGGGGATCCCTGTCGGGGTTGATGCCGTACGGAGATGCCAACGCTATCGTCTGCGAGATGGCAGCCGAAGTCCTGCCGATAGCCACTCGCACACCGGTTCTGGCAGGAGTCTGCGGCACCGATCCGTTTCGCTTGATGGATCTTTTTCTGAGCGAGCTCAGAGGGATGGGGTTTGCCGGTATCCAGAACTTCCCAACGGTGGGTCTGATCGATGGCGTCTTCCGTCAGAATCTGGAAGAAACTGGGATGGGTATTGGAAAGGAAGTAGAGATGGTCGGCCTGGCTCATGAAATGGACTTGCTGACGACACCCTATGTATTCACTCCCGAGGAAGCCGTGGCGATGACGGGGGCGGGTGCCGATGTTCTGGTCGCCCACCTCGGATTGACGACGAAGGGGACGATCGGTGCCAGGACGGCGCTGACCCTGGACGACGCGATCCACCGGGTCCAGGAAATCCATGACGCTGCCGTAGCGGTTCGTGAAGACGTGATTGTGATCTGTCACGGCGGTCCCATTGCCGAACCCGACGATGTGAACTACGTTCTGCAAAACTCGCGAGGAGTCGCCGGATTTTTTGGGGCCAGCAGCGTAGAGCGACTCCCTACGGAGACAGCTATTACCGAGCAGGTGAAAAGCTTTAAGGGGCTTCACTTGAGTCGAAAGTGAGGTTTGCGAAATGGGGTATCTGAAAGCCTTCTTTGTCTCTCTGATTCTGTTGATCACACCTGGCGAGGGATCGTGGGGACCGCCTGGCCCCGCAGCCACTCAGGAGCCTGCCGCGGTGGAAGCGCCGCCGGAGAGATCCTTCGCTCTTCGTATTTCGTTTGGACACTCTGACGTGACTTCCGAACGCTGGGAGGGTTCTTTTCAGGTCGAGAACGCTCGGATTGAGGAAGCCAGAGGGTGGGAACTGCAGTCGGTCGACCAGATCTCACTCAACTCCTTCGAACTTCATACCTATCATTCAGACCGAGAGGCAGCCGTCCCCAAAGGGGTGGTGGTTCGGGGCATCGCCCTGCCCGGTGCGCGCTTCCAGGTGGATACTGACCAGGGCTCCTTCACATTCCCTGTAGAGGACCTGGAGGCTGGAGAACTTCTCGAGTTTCTGGATGGAAAGGCACGCGTACGAGGTCTTCTGGATGTGGCCCGATTGACCGGGAACTCCCAGGAGGATGATTACCCGACGATTGCCGTAAGTGGCGATCAGGCCTGCGCGGCCTGGCAGTCTTATCACGGGGACAGCGACGAAATACGAGTGGCCAAGTATGAAGGCAGGTGGCGCACCTTCACCCGGGTTCCGGGTACTTCGGGAGACGTGTGGAGACCCCAGATAGCGGTCTTCGGCAAACGGGTGTGGGTGGTCTGGTCCCAGCAGGTGAACGGCAACTTCGACATCTATGCCCGAGCCCTCAACGAGGAGATCAATGAGTGGGAAGCCCTGATCCGGCTCAGCACTCATCCTCACTCCGATATTGACGTCGATCTTGAGGTGGACCGAAACGGCGAACTCTGGGTCGTGTGGCAGGGGTTTCGAGGAGATAACTCGGATATTTTTCTGCGCCACTACGATGGCAAGAGGTGGTCGGCTGAAGTGAAGGTGAGCGATCACGCAGCCAACGACTGGACGCCTCGCCTGGCCGTAGACGCCAGCGGCAGCGCGCACATTGTCTGGGACAGCTACCGAGAGGGGAGCTACAACGTCTACATGAAGACATACCAGGAGGGTGCCGTTGGGCCCCTCGTGGTAGTAGCCAACACGAATCGTTTCGAGGCCCACCCCAGCGTGGCGGTAGGCCAGGGCGGGCGTGTGTGGGTAGCCTGGGACGAAGGCGCGGCGAACTGGGGGAAGGATAATGGTCTGACGGTCAACGAAGACTGGGATGAGGACGTCCTGAAGACCTGGGATGTTTATATCGACAAGCCGTCCGCACCCGGAGCACGACTTTATGAAGCACGCAAGATCAACCTGGTGGTTTTTGAGGCCGGTCAAAGGAAGGCTCCGGTCGCAGAATTGCAGCGGGCTATGGAGAAAGCCGAAATTGGTGACTATGACTATCCGCAGCTGGTAACGGATGGGTCGGGGCGGGTAGCCTTGCTCTTTCACCGCTGGGATAGCCTGATGGAGATCGACAGTCTCGGGTTCAAGTCACCCATCTGGGAGGATGCGGTCATCTGGCTGGAAGGCGACCGCTGGTCTCATGTCGTGATCCTGCCGGAAAGTCAGGGCAGGCCCTCCATGCAGGCGCATGCCGTTTTTGGGCCGGAAGGAAGACTGTGGGCCGTGTGGCCAACCGACGGCAGGCAGTACGAGCGCACGACCAGGTGGCCCAGTGGAAATGTCTACGCCGCCTCGATTCCGCTGCCGGAGCCGGCCTCTTCTGCGAAGCTGAGAAACTGGAAGGCGCCGCCGCCGATCGAGGCAGTGGCAGTCCATCCGAATGAGATCGAGGACGTGGAGACGGTGCGGAGCTATCGGACCTTTGTGGATGGTGCCGAGAACCGCATCGTGCGCGGGGACTTTCACCGCCACGGCGAATTTTCGTGGGATTCCCAGGGCAATATAGACGGGAGCCTCTTCGACTTTTATCGGTATATGATCGATGTGGCCTCCATGGACTTCGGCTCCATTACCGATCACTACGGGGGGGCCACCTACGAATACTGGTGGTGGCTGACGGAGAAGAGTTGCGACATGTACCATCTGCCCGGTTCCTACACCAGTTTCTACGGGTACGAGCGGAGCGTGAAGTACCCGGGGGGACATCGGAATATCTTTCACACGCGGCGGGGAGTTCCCATCATCTCGTTCTTCCTGGACCCCAGCGCAGAGAAGCCTCAGCCAGCCGTGGCAGCTGACGACCAGGCACTGGTCAATGATACCGAGTTGCTCCACGAGGCCCTGCGCAGAACGGGCGGAATCTCCATCCCTCACACGACCGCGACCAACATGGGAACCGACTGGAGGTATAACGACCCGGGCGTAGAACCGGTGGTGGAGATTTTTCAGGGCGACCGGACTTCTTACGAAACCGCAGGCGGCCCGCTGGCTCTCAAGAGTGCCGCCCAGAAACCGATTGGCGGATTTCGAGAGGACGGCTTCGTCTGGAATGCCTACCGCAAGGGGTACCGCATCGGCACCATCGCCAGTTTCGATCACTGGTCAACGCATATTTCCTACGCCATGGTCTTTACCGAGGAGCCGACACGGGAAGCCATCTTTGAAGCCATCAAGAAACGCCACACCTACGGTGCAACCGACAACATCGTGCTCGACGTGCGCATGGGCGATCACTTCATGGGAGATGAGTTTGATACATCCGAAGTGCCCCCCCTTCAGATTCGGATTGTGGGAACCAGCCCGGTGGCAAAGGTGGAAGTGATCAAGAATGAAAACATCATCTATACGGCAGCTCCCGACCAGAAGAACGTGACACTGACCTTTCTGGACCAGGAGCCAACCGCTGGAACCAGCTACTATTACGTACGCATGGTACAGGACGATCGCCAGGTGGCCTGGGCAAGTCCAATCTGGGTGAATTTGTCTCCCTAGTGCTCTTTGCGTTGCAAATTCCAGGTGAAAGAGAGGCGCCTGCCTCGTGTCTCATTTCTCGTTCTCGGTATGGCCGTCAACCGTCAACGGTTAGCCTTCTCTGGGTTCTTGACAGGGGTCCGGGGGGTGTTCTAGATTAGCGCTTCTGCATTCCATTATTGGATCCATGGATTGAATTGATGCGAGTCAAGAAATCAGCATTTTCTAAGGGGTTTTATCTCTGGTCCCGGGACATCCACCTCTATGTGGGTCTGTTCGCCAGTCCCTATGTGATCGTCTTTGCCCTGAGCACCATTCTGCTCAACCACAACTACAATGCTGTTGCCAACGCTGAAATCAAGGAATGGGAGGGCCAGGTCGAACTCAAGGAGGGACTGGAGCCCCGGCAGCTGGGGTTTGACATCGCCGAACAACTGGGACTGCAGGGTGAAGTGGGCCAGGCGCGAAAAATACCGGCAGCCCGGGCACAGCTCTTTCCCGGGCAGGAAGTGTTCCAGACGGGAGTGAACAAGCTCGGTCAGAACACCAGAATCGAAGTCGACCCGGAGACCGGCTTGGCCAGAATCAGACAAAGCACTACGGGTGCCATGCGGGCCATCATCAAGATGCACATGAGGCCTGGCCCTCACTCGCCGCGCAGCTTTATGAGCTGGATCTTTTCCAAGACCTGGGCCGCCATGAGCGATGCAGTCGTTTATATGCTCCTGTTCCTGTCCATCAGCGGCATCTACCTGTGGTTCGTACTCAAGGCGGAACGAAAAATCGGATGGATCATGACCCTGGCCGGCCTTGGTTCCTTCGCTTTTATTATCGCCGGGTTTCTGTGGGCATAGAGTGGAGAAAGTGAAGTGAGGATTCCCATCTGGGTGCGCCGCTGGAACAAGAAGATCCACATCTACCTGGGTCTTTACATGCTCCTGTTTCTGTGGCTTTTTTCCATTTCCGGTCTTCTCATCAACCATCACAACTGGTTCCAGGGCAAATCTGAGAAGCCCATCCAATTGCCGCAGGGAGCGGACGACCAGGCCAAGGCGGAAGATCTGAGGGCCCAGCTGGGTCTCTCCGGGGAGATTCTCCGGCCCAGGACCAACCAAAGGGGCCATTTCATTTTTACCGTGGATGGTGTCGAAGAGGCTATGTCCGTAGATGCTGATCTGGAGAAGTCTGTGGCAACCATCCAGGTCAGGCCCAAGCCGAAGCCAGTCAAATATGAGAAGCCCATCCGATTGCCGCAGGGAGCGGACGACCAGGCCAAGGCGGAAGATCTGAGGGCCCAACTGGGTCTCTCCGGGGAGATTCTCCGGGCCAGGGGTAACCGCAAGCCTCCTCCCGGCCATTTCACTTTTACCCTGGTGGGTTTAGATAGAAATACGTTCGTGAATGCCGATCTGGAGAAGTCTGTTGCAACCATCCAGTACAGGACCCAGGCTTCTAGCTCTCTGGCTTTTCGCTGGTCCATCGAGCAACTGCACGTGCTGAGCGGAGTTCGCGGGATCTGGCAGGAGCCTGAGCCCAAGGTGAGGGACTGGTGGGTCGTCAGGCTGTGGGCTTTTTCCATCGACGCTGTCTCGGTAGGATTCATGCTCCTGGTCGTGACTTCGATTTACATGTGGTATCTGCGCCGCAGGACCTGGCTGGTGGGCTCGATCGTGTTCGCGGCGGGACTCCTCAGCTGCTCCTTTTTTGTCTGGGGCATCCGCTGGCTGACGTGATCTGGATTCGTAGGGGCGACCCTGGTGGTCGCCCGTGAAACGGGCCGGCACAAGACCGGCCCCTACGATCGATATGATCTGATCGGACCGTGGAGGATCCTCCCGTGCTGACCACAGACGCGGAACTGGAAGGAGAACTGAAGGTGATTGGAAAGCTCGTCATTTGGTTTATGGTAGCCGCAGCCGCCTCCGGGTCTGCTGCGGCACAAGGCCTGAGGGCGGCTGCCGTCAAGGTGGATATTACTCCCGAGGACAGCCAGTTGCTGCTCGGCTACGGGCCGCGCATGTCCACCGAAGTCCATGATCGGATCTATCACCGGATCGTGGTTCTGGAGACCGGTGAGTCCCGTTTTGCTCTGGTTTCAAGCGACCTGGGTGCCCTTTCTCCCGGTTTCTACGATGAGTTCGCCCGTCAGGTGGAAGCCGACACGGGAATCAGCCGCGAGCGGTTCTGGTGGACGCTGACGCACACCCATTCCGTCCCGATTGTGGGACCTCCCGCCTTTGCCGGAGCTCTCCTGGCCCGACAGTTCGCCGTGGAGTGGGATCGGGACTACGCCCGCAAAGTGACCGATTCCCTGATGGAAGGGATCAAGAAGGCCATCTCGCGCCTGAGGCCGGCTAGCATGGCTGTCGGAAGCGGCACGGCCATGGCCAACATGAATCGCAGGGCCCGTGACGTGGACGGCAAAATCTATCTGGGCCTGAACCCTTACGGTCCCGTGGACCGCCAGGTGGGCCTGATTCGCCTGGAGGGCAGGGACGGCTCGCTGATCGCACTGCTTGTCAACTATGCTATGCACGGCACCTTTCTCTCTGCTGTTTCGCAGATCAGCGGAGATGCTCCCGGCATTGTGGCCTCCTATCTGGAGGAGAGGCTGGGTGGGACCGTGCTCTACATCAATGGCGCGGCCGGCAACATTGCCCCTCTTTATTATTTCAAGCGCGGATTCAAAGAGATTTCGCAGATGAATGTCCTGCTGGGAGACCGGGTCCTGGAGGCGAATCGATCGATTCGAGTGGACCCTGATGCAAAAGTCTACCTGGAGCCCGGTGAAATCATCGTGGAAACGGCCATGAAGGAAGGCATCACCTGGCCGCAAGGCCTCGAGTCCTATCGGTCGCAGAGCGCAGCCGGTCAGCCTCAGGTCCGGGTCCCGGTCCGGTATCTCAAGTTGAGAGACGATCTGGTGCTGTGGGCGGCTCCCCTGGAGCTCTTCTGCGAGATCGCCATCCGAGTCCGCCAGGAGTCGCCTTTTTCCAACACTTTCTACTTCGGGTACAGCAACGGCTGGATGGGGTACATGCCGACCCGCCAGGCACTCGAGGAAGGTGGCTACGAGACCCGGGTGACACCCTACACGGAAGCGGCCGAAAAGGACTTTGGCGACGCAGTGATTCAGTTGCTGTTCGGTTTGCAGTAGGGCGTTCCTCGTTTCTCGTTGGTTGTTTCCCGTCTTGCTCAGTCAAGCGAGCAGTCCTCAACCCGTACGTCAGTGAGGGCTGAGTGGTAGCCGCGGCCTGGTGCCCGTGGTTCTGAAGGCGTGTTCTTGTCGGCGGCTCCTTTCAACCTTGGGCTTTCACTTTCAGGGGTTAACCTGTACTTTACACCTCAAATCTTGTAGCGAATCGAACTCTGGAGAAGACAGGAAATGAAGGTAGGCGAAACCACCATCGGGCAGTTGCTCTCGGAAATGGCCGGGCGTTTCCCGGAACAGGAAGCTCTGGTCTATGTCGAGCCCGACGTCAGATACACCTATTCGGAATTCGATCAAGCCTGCAGCCAGTTTGCGAAGAGTCTGCTCCGGCTGGGCATCGAGAAGGGTGAACACGTCGCCATCTGGGCCAACAACGTTCCCGAGTGGGTCATCGCTCAGTTTGCCACCGCCAGGATCGGGGCCGTCCTGGTTACCGTGAACACGAGTTACCGGGCGGTAGAACTGGAGTATCTACTGAAGCAGTCCGATTCGCGCACCCTGATTCTGATCTCGGGAGTTCGAGGGGACGAGTATTTGACGATCGTGCGAAAGCTCTGCCCCGAGCTGGCTGATTCTGAAGCAGGGCAGCTCCATGCCTCCCGTGTGCCGCTGCTCAGGAAGGTCATTTTCATCGGAGAGGAGCGACCTGCGGGCATGTTGGCCTGGGACGAAGTGTTTGAGCAGGGGCAGGATGTTGGTGCGAGCGACCTCCGGAAAAGGGAGGCTGAACTGGGCCCGGATGACGTGATCAACATGCAGTACACCTCCGGGACTACGGGCTTTCCGAAGGGAGTGATGCTGACCCACACGAACCTGATTGGCAATGCCTCCAGCATTGCCGAAGGCCTCAACTTCTCTCCGGTTGACCGTCTCTGTATCCCGGTGCCGTTGTTTCACTGTTTCGGATGTGTGCTGGGTACGCTTGTGTGCGTAGTTTCTGGGGCTACCATGGTGCTTGTCGTCAGCTTCGATCCTTCCGGCGTATTGAACTCGATCGAAAGGGAAAGCTGTACAGCGGTGCACGGGGTGCCAACCATGTTCATCGCCATGCTGGAGGAGCATGCTGGTCGGCCCCGCGACACCTCCTCACTGCGAACCGGGATCATGGCCGGTTCACCCTGTCCGATTGAAGTCATGAAATCGGTTGTCGATCGTCTGGGCGCAGAAGAAATCTGTATCGTTTACGGTCTCACCGAGGCCTCGCCGGGAGTGACGATGACGCGGGTTCAAGATCCTTTGGAGGTGCGAGTCCAGACCGCGGGTCGTGCGCTTCCCAACGTGGAGGTCAAGATCATCGAAGCGGATTCGGGCCGGGCTCTTCCTGCCGGCGTCCAGGGTGAGTTGTGCACGCGCGGGTATCACGTCATGCCGGGCTATTACAAAATGCCTGAAGCCACCGCCCGGGCGGTCGATGAAGAGGGCTGGCTGCATACAGGTGATCTGGCGGTAATGGACGCGAATGGCTACTGCCGAATCACGGGGCGTTCCAAAGACATGATCATTCGGGGTGGGGAGAATATTTATCCCCGTGAAGTCGAGGAGTTTCTTTACACCCACCCGAAGATCAAGGATGTTCAGGTAGTGGGCGTGCCCAGCAGCCGCTGGGGGGAAGAGGTGGCTGCCTTTATCCAGTTGAAATCAGAGGAGGATGTCGATGAAGCAGAAATTCGAGACTACTGCGTCGATCAGATATCCTACTACAAGGTTCCTTCTCTTTTCTTTTTCGTCGAGGACTACCCGAAGACGGCCAGCGGCAAGATCCAGAAATACAAGCTGAGAGAGCAGGCCATCACGGAGTTGGGACGAGAACAAGACTCCCAGGAAGAGATGGCCTAGCCTTATCTCCGGTCGCTCACGCTCCCGGCTCCGTTTGCCGCTCAAACACACGACGCGCCCGCTGGAAGATTTCCTGCATCTCCTCGCGTTGTGCCGGAATGGGGATGTTGGCTCGCTCCTCGAGCCATTTCAGAGCTTCATCCACCCACTCGATAAAAAAGGCGGCATCCTGGGCAGATTGGCGGGGCCGGCCGTCCACCTGAAAGTAAATGGGACTGGTGTGCGCCATGACGGGGATTCCGGACATCTGGTACGGAATCTGCTGCGAGGAGTGAACGCGGGCAGCCACCCAGGAACTGCCGGAGATAGTGACCTGGGTCTGCATTTCCAGCCGCTGACTCTTGTCAGGATTCTCCTGCAGGGCGACGATCTTGCCGTTGTGGACAATCTCGATTTTCTCTACGGGAATCCGGGAGTGAACCCTGGCCGTGAGGGTCACTTTCTGCTCCGCCGACACCTTGACGGTCTCACCCAGTTGATGACCATCGGCCTCAAAGAAGAGAACGGGTCCCGTAGTCACGAAGGTGCGGCCCCGGATGCCCTCGATCCACTTCTGGTAGGTCAGGTCGCCTTTGATCTTCACATAGGTTCGCGGGATTCCCACCACCTGTGTGTTAAACATCTTGTCCGTCCCTGCCGTGGCCGGCAGGTCGAATCCACAGTTGAGAAAGCGGTAGTAGACTTCGGCAGATCCCGGGCGCTGGCCGCGAGGACCAAAGGCGTCGCCCCAGGTGAAGAGGTCCACCGAATCGACTTTTCCCAGAGCGATATCGATAGCGATCTCCCCGTTCGGGTAAGGGAAATGAGCCCAGCCGACGAAGCCGCCCTGGGCGTGAGTCTTGTCCGCCTGTATGGCCATGGCCGGGTAGTCGATTCCGCCATAGACTCCCTCGTTGCCGGTGCCCCAGGTGAGAGGGTAGACCAGATCCTGGAGGTCCATCAGCACCGTGTGCCCCAGAAAACCGTGCCGGCATTCCTCGTTGACGTAGACCACCGTCTCCTGGTCTGAGGAGGGTTCCGGCCCTCCCCGGAAACGTTGAACGTCGGTGATCAACTCACCCCACTTGGTGGCCAGGATGTTCACCACGCTCAGATCTTCGGCCTTTCCCTCCAGGAAAGCAGCCCGGGGATCTACGAAGTGAACGTGGGTGTCGCCCGAGATCCAGCCCTGTTCCCGGATGTTGGACCAGCGCTCAAGTGTGATCGCCACTGGCGAGGTTCCCGACGAGGGCACCTCGAAATCGAGCGTTGCAGGCAGGTACTCGATGCCTCTCATCATGTCGATCGAGTAGGTGCCTGCGGCCAGAGGCACCTCAAATTCAGGCCAGACGTAAGCGTAGGTCTTCTTGTCAATCAGAACGTCACCCCCAACGTCGTCTCTCCAGCCGACGGGAATGTTCTTCTGGTGACCGTTCGGCGGCCAGTATGTGCCCTGGGCATCGCGGACGTGGACTCGAGCTGCGACCAGCTTGCGCGTCCCCTGGTCGCGGAGCTGAAACTTGACGGTGTGAAGGGGATACTTTTCAGGTAAGTCCACATCCAGTAGCTGGGAGGGAACTTCCTGATCGGGGTACATCCTGTGAACCTTCCATCCTCTGGCGGTGGAGCGAAAGACCAGCTTGAAGCCGCTCTTGAAGAGCCCGCTGGTCGTAACCACCGGAGACACTTCAAAGTCGTCCCCGACGTGGTCAAAGTAGGCCAGGCTCTGGTTAATCTCAGTAATGCGAAGAAAGGACAGGTTCGGTCCGTATGCCTCAAGGTAGCTCTGCTTGTCCGTGGCATCGTTGAAAAGAAAATCCTGGTGGAGGATGTCGGAGAGCTCGTCGAGATCCTTGTTCAGTACGGCCAGAGCCCAGGTCTTCAAAGCCCCCCGGACGGCCGCCATTTCGGAAGTGGGATGGGCTGCCACAGAGGATGCGACCGTCAGGATGATCAGAGGGGCTGCCAGGCAGCTGAAGAGTCTGCGATTCATGAATTTCGTCATGGTGTTTCTCCGAGGTGCTCCAGAATAGTTCGAGTCAAGCGATCCCGGACCTCTGCAGAAGCCGGATCGTCAAAAAGGTTTCTCCGTTCATGGGGATCATTCTCCAGATTATAAAGGGCTCCTTCACTCGGTCCCGGCGTCATTGCCACTGAGAGTTTCCACTCTCCGTCTCGCACCATCACCAGGCGGTCCTCGGGACGCACGTTGAAGGAGGCCAGCGTCTGTTCGGAGAAGACGGGGCGGGCCATGGGTTCACTGCCGCTGCCCAGGGAGGGGGCCAGGCTGGGGGCGTAGTTCCCGGGCTCCGAAATCGCGAGCCCCGCCAGTTCGATCAACGTGGGCAGCAGGGAGCGGGTTTCTACCGGGGTCTCGAAGATCTTTCCCTCGACGACCGCTTTGGGATACCAGAACAGAAAGGGCACGTTGACAACCGGCTCATAGAAGGTCTGCTTTGCCACCAGGGCATAATCTCCCAGATGGACTCCGTGGTCGGAGACGACGACAACAATCGTGTTGTCCAGCTTGCCGTTGGCTCTCATCCAGTCCAGGAGTTCGCCGATCTGGCTGTCCAGGAACGCCACTTCTCCATAGTAGTAGCGACGGGCTTTGAGAATCTGCTCCGGCGAAAGGCGCCCGGAATCACAGCGGGAACGCAGCTCGCCAGCGATCCAGTCAGGTTCTCCGGCCGGTGCGCTCTCAGCCTCTTTGGGGAGTTGAATGGCGTCCGCATCGATGATCGTGTCAAAGGGCTCCGGCGGAACGACTGGAGTATGGGGGGCGTTAAAGGAGAGACGCAGTAAGAAGGGAACCGAGGGGTCATGATGGCCCAGCCAGGAGATCGCTTCCCGGACGGCTCGTGCCTCCGCCTTCTCCTGGGCCGGCCCCGGAAAACGGCCCCCAAGAATCCACGGGTAGGGGCTGGGTGGATACTGAATCCAATCAAAGTCGGAGCCTTCCAGAGGCTCGCGGTATCGGAAGTACCCCACCAGTTCGCTGAGCGCAAAGTGGCTCTCTGTCTGGAAAGCATTGTTGACGGAATTGTAGTGACGCTTTCCGAAGCTGGCACTCTGATACCCGGCCTGGTGGAACACTTCGGTCAGGTGGTCGAGGACCGGAAGGTCACTGAGATCGGGTTCATGACTTCGGATATTCCACCAGATCCCGATCTGGCTGGGGTATCTACCCGTCAGAATCGAGGCCCGGGCCGGAACGCAAACCGGGCCCGGAGTCAGAGCCCGGCGGAAGAGAACTCCTTCTGCGGCCAGGCGATCCAGGTTGGGGGTTCGAGCCCAGGGAGCTCCGTAGGCCCCCAGGCCGTCCGTGCGCAGCTCATCACTCATGAGCCAGAGAATGTTCGGGTGGGGGGGCGGGGCGGCCGGGGCGGGATGCCACAGCTCACAACCAGCAGAACGGCCAGGGCACCCAGGATCACGCGTAGATACTTCATGGTAACTCTCGCTTTCACATCACCAGATAGGCGCAACTTTTGCGCCGGGAGCAAAGGCCGCTTCGTCCAGCGAATAACCGAATCCAGGTGTGTCTTCCAGGACCAGCTTTCCGTCGACGGGCCGAGGCTCGCCTTGGAAGAGCCAGGGAGCATCGGCGCTGTCGTAGATGTCCAGAAACTCGCACCGGGGCGACACTTCAGGGCCGTTGGAAATCATGTAGTGGAAGGTAGCCAGACCAATTCCATGGCACATGAGTTTGCAACCATTGGCCTTGGCGATGGCACCGATCTTCTTGAGATTGGTGGGCCCCCCGGCCCGGTAGATGTCCGGTTGAACCAGGTCGATCCTGCCCTCCTCGATCAGGTGCCGGAAGCCCTCCAGAGTGAAGGTGTGCTCCCCTCCGCTGACCATGCAGTGAACGGACTCCTTGATCCGTCGGTATCCCATGACATCTTCCGGCATGACCGGCTCCTCGATCCACTTCACCTGGGAACCCTGGAGGCGCCGGGCCATTTCGATGGTGTAGGGGACATCCCAGGCCATATAACAGTCCAGAGAGACCCACGCATCTGGGCCGATGACTTCCTGCGCTTCTTCGATCGCCTGCAGATTCGCGCGCATCCCCTTCTCGCCGTGACCCGGACCATAGGGCATCGCCAGCTTGACATCCCGCACGCCGAACTTCTCCAGAGCCGCGGCATCCCAGGTCGTGAGGTAGGGTCGCAGATAGGGACGTGTGGCTCCTCCCAGAAGGTCGTAAACAGGGCGCTGCAACAGCTTCCCCTTGATATCCCACAGAGCAATGTCGATTCCCGAGATGAGGGCCTGAGCGACTCCTCCCTGGCCATAGAAGATGCTGGCCCGAAATAACTGTTCCTGGATCAACTCGGTGTCGAAGCAGTTCTTGCCCAGAGCCAGATCCCTGATCTGTTCGTCCAGCATCGGTCCCGCCGCCGTGGCCTTACCACCGCCCACAAAACCAAGGCCCCTGGTCCCGTCTTCCACTGTAATGACGACCACGCCGGCACTCAGCGTTCCGTACCAGGAACTCCGTTTCTCGGAGTACTCCGGATAGATTGACATCGGGTTGGCGATCACCTTCTCGGTCAACCACGAAGTTGTCATCGGAGCCGTCAATAACTCAATCTCAATAATCTTCATGAGCTGGCTCGTGGTCAGGCCACGATTCCTTCCGGATAACGGTCAAAAACCCTGGGCTCGTAGAGCGGGATGATGTGTTGCGCTGTGTTGAGCACTCGTTGGTTGGCGGCCAGAGCCTCGTACATATTCTCGTTGATTCCAAGGAGCCTGCCTTCCTCGATGTTTTCGTAATAGAAAAAGGAGTCCGAGATGGCGACCACACCGCTGGCGGAGTCCACTTCCACCACCATCGAGGCTCGGTGATGGACTCCCGAGTCCCAGCTTCGTATACCGCTGATTGGCTCATCCTCCGGTTCCAGCAGTCGGACCCGATCCCACCCGTCCGTGACCATGTGAACCAGGACTTCCTTCGAGATACTGTGCCAGCGGGAGTCGTGAGGATGCTCATGCGTGGTGTGATAATGAATCCATCCTCTCTTGCTCAGGCAGATCGTCGCGTTGGGAAATCGAAGAACGTTTCCGGTTGTGTAGAGCTGCAGAGGTGTCAGGAAAAGATGGGTGATGTCCGAGGGGCTTAGTCCGACCCGGGCCAGAACGGCGTCAATCTCTTCTTCCGGGGCCCGGATCAACTCGGCTCTGTCGCCCAGCATCGAGGTCCAGATCGAATTGATTGGAGACAGGTCCGGGGGGGGACCGGTGTTCACCAGCGCCGTGACTCCATTGCCCTGAATGAGCACGATCTGAAGCCAGAGCGGATACCACTCGTCCCAGCCTCCCATCCAGAACAACTCGGGTCCAGGGATTTCTACCTGCCCAACTTTCAAGCTTCGCACTGAGTATTTCATAGGGACAATTCCAGATTCCAAATTCCAGATTCCAAATTGGGAAGGCGTCCTGGGCGGGCCCCGACCGTAGGGGCCGGTCTTGTGCCGGCCCGTTCTGGCGGGCGATCACGAGGGTCGCCCGTACGAGGTAATTCCGTCTGCTGTGGGGACCCTCCCACTCTTGGGAATTTCACATTCGACAGACGGACCCTCACGGATTCCATCACTGCTGCGGGTGAGCCCCCAGGTAGGAGTCCATGCCTGTTTCTTCCATTAGAAAATCGAGCCATTCCATCTGCGCCCCTGTCATTTCGACGCCGGGACGTCGCAGGCGGCCCGAGGAAAGTACGCCAAGTCTTGTGAGTAGCGTTTTCTGAACGGCAACGTAGAGATCAAGAGAGCCCAGTTGAAAAGAGAGGAGCGGGAGCGCACGCGTAAAGAGCTCCCAGCACTCTGACCGTCTGCCCGAGTCGTGAAGTTGCCACAGATCGCAGTACAGGCCGGGAAGGGAGCATCCCGGCATGGTCCCGGTGATGCCCACGGACAGTTCTTCGAAAAGATGAAGAGCCCCGTATCCGCCCAGAGGGGTCAGACCCTGTTCGAGTAAAGCCGCCATCTTGGGAGCGGTGGGAGGGGCCTCGACCTTCACGTACTCCACCCGGGGGGCGCACTTTTTGATCTCAACCAGAAGATCCACGGGGAGAGCGACATCCGTCCAGGCCGGCGCGTCCTGAATGATGATGGGCACACCTGCTTTTTGGCTGATCTCTTCGTAATACTCCTTGATCTGGGAGGGAGCGAGCTTGACGAACGTCGGGGGGTAGAGCATGACCGCTGCGGCTCCAGCACGGGCGGCATCTTGACTTCTGGTTGCCGCCGTCTTGACGCCCGAATGCTCGGTGCCGGCGATCACCGGAACCGAACCTGCAGCAATGCTGACCACGAGCTCGAGCATCTCGTCTCGCTCCCGGTCGCTGAGCTTATAGATCTCGCTGGCCAGGCCGAAGCAAACCAGCCCGTCCACTCCCCACGACAGGTTGTGTTCGACGAGTCGAATCAGAGACTTCTTGTCGATGGATCCATTCTCTTGAAAGGGTGTGCACAAGACTGAGAGAATTCCCCGGAGTACGGCCATGATGAGTCCCGAAAGGCGAGTGTACCATGGTCAAAGAAGCGGGAAAACAGGGTCGATTGGAAGTTGATTTTCACACCCCGCGGACTTCCCGGACAGTGCACTAGCTTGCTTCGGTGCCGGTTTTCTGGCGGGCCAGGCGGGCTGCGGCGACCAGTCGACAGAGTTTTTCGAAAGCCTCGTCGATGGAGGGAACCTCGTCCATCTCGGGCGCAAAGCCACAGTCCGGGTTCAGGGCAATTCGCTCGGCGCCGATGGCTTCGGCACCCGCCAGGGCCAGAGCTTCAATCTCACTGACATCCTGGATGTTTTCCGTGCGAACGTCCACGACCCCCATTCCCACTCCGATTCCTTCGGGGAGCAGGCTCAAGTCGGAGATATCCCCCGTGCCCTGGTATGCGAACTCCAGGTTCAGACGGTCGGCTCGAATGCCTTTCAGGAGTGGCAGGAGCGGCTTGTAGTCACCCCTCACATCACTTGTCCGCTTGTAGACACTGTGGCAGCAGTGCAGGTGCATTTCCGCTTTGACTCCCTCGAAAACCTGGTTGATATAGCCAACCGCTTCGGGGATCTGGCGCTCCGGGTCCCACCTTCGACGGAGACGATCATCGTGTGTCTCTCCCTCTTCCATCAGCTTACGGTCACAGAAATAGGTAAGAGCCGGGTCATCGAGCTGGATGATGTCGATCCCTGCTTCCTGCAGCGCCCTGGCCTCCCGGCCCAGGATCTCTGAGAGATGCTCCATGAAATGCTGTACCGTCGGGTAGGCGTCGGTCGAGAAGCTCTCGTGCCAGTAACGAATCGCCACCAGAAAAGGACTGGGTAGAGCGAACTTCTTGACGCGGCTGGTGTGGCGGGCCAGAAACCGGGCATCTTCGGTGAAGACCGGCTCCTCGCCGCCCATGCGGTGATTCACGACCAGATGGAACTTCTTTTCGCCTGCGTGTTCGAAAGGGCGGATCTTTTCAAAACCTCCGATCCGGTGCAGGAACTCATCCACATATTGAATCCGCCTCCACTCTCCGTCGCTGACGACATCCAGCCCGGCCTCTTCCTGAAGACGAATGGCAAACACAACGATTTCGTCCATCACCCGCTGGAATCGCTCTTCGGACATCTGGTGCCGCCGTGCATGGAGGCCCTGCACCATCTTGGGCCGGGGCAGCGAGCCAATTACCTGTGTGAAAAAGGGGGGAAGTTTTCGAGTTGTTTCAGTTCTCATCGTGGCTCCGTGTAAAGAGTTCGAGGCGGGGAGGCACAGGGGCTCCCGGATCGAAAACAGCAATCAAATCAAAGAATCCAACAATTCTCGTTCTTTTTGCCCTACAGCACAAGGAATAAGGCCCGCAGGGCCGCGAAGCGGTTCCAGACAGGCCGCTGCATCAGGTCCGAATTTGTGTGATCCTGTCGTGTGCCACTTGGACGGGACCTCGATTATAATGGTGTTTTCTCGGTGCAGCAGACAGCGACAAAAGGGTGAACTATGGGTCTAAGCGAAGTTCTGGTGGAACAGGGGTACATCACCAGCGAGCAGCTTGAGGCTGCTGAAGAACGACGGAAGCTGGCAGGGGGCTTTGTCTTCGAGAGCCTGGTGACGATGGGCTTTCTCGCGCGGGAGCAACTGGAGGAAGTGGCCGGGGCCCCCCCTCCAATTCCCCGGACCCTCGAGGAGACGGGGATGGAGGAGCAATTTCTGCTCGATTTTGTCCTGAAATCCATGTACGTATCGGCGCACCAGACGGTCTCGGAGGTCTCCGGTGAGGTCAAGCTCTCGAAGTCGGTTGTGGAGATCCTGCTGAACCTGCTTCGTGACCGTGGTCTGGCTGAAATTTTGGGTACTGCTCAGAGTCAGTTCTTGCTGCGGCACACGTTGACCGAGCGGGGCCGGGCCCGAGCTATGGAGGCAATGAGCCAGTCGGCCTACGTCGGTCCGGCACCGGTGCCGCTGGAAGACTACTATTTTCGAGTGGAAGCTCAGTCGATCGTAAACGAGCGCATTGATCTGGGCAGTCTCAAGAAGGCCATGAAAGATCTGGTGCTGCCCCTAAGAGTGCTTCGCCAGCTGGGCCCGGCCGTCAACTCCGGCAAGGCGATACTCCTGTACGGTCCCAGCGGAAACGGCAAGACCTCCATCGCCGAGCGTCTGGGATCGGTCTTTGGTCAGACCATTTACATTCCCCATGCCCTCAAGGTGGACCAGCAGATCATCAAAGTGTACGACGAGGCAGTTCATCTTCGCGCTGAGAGCGAAAGCCTGCCGGCGGATGAACATGCGCAGATTCTTGACCGATCGGCGCCTCATGACCCACGCTGGGTGGCCTGTCAGAGGCCGATTCTGGTGGCCGGTGGCGAACTCACCCTGGCCATGCTCGATCTGGATTTCGATCCCCTGGCCAAATTCTATGAAGCTCCACTTCAGGCAAAGGCCATGGGGGGTGTCCTGGTTATCGATGATTTTGGAAGGCAACTGGTGTCGCCCGAGGACCTTCTCAATCGTTGGATCGTCCCGCTGGAGCGAAAAGTGGACTATCTCACATTGCACACTGGAAAGAAGTTCGCGATCCCGTTCGATGCCATTGTTGTGTTCTCGACGAATCTTTCACCGGCCCAACTGATGGACGCTGCGTTTCTCCGGCGGATCAGTTACAAGATCAGACTCGGTACTCCCTCCCTGGATGAGTACACCGAGATCTTCAGACGTCTCTGTGAGTTTTTCGGGATGAAGTACTCGGAGAAGATCGTCTCTCACCTGGTTTCGGATTTCTACGAGAAGCACAATATTCCGCTGTGCTGCGTCCATCCGAAGTTGATCATTGAGCACTCCAAGGCGGCGGCGAAGTTCTACGGATGGGAGCCCCGGTTGACCCACGAGCTGATTGAAGAGGCGTTCGAGAATCTGGCCGAGCGCATCAAGGAAACTTCCAGGATCGACGCTTCGGTTCCGAAGATCTCCAGCGACTGACATCGCCTGCGCCGGATCGCTAACATTTGGCCCCACGGCGCCCGTGCCGCGATCCGTGGGCTTTCCGGACGGTACACTAGGGCTGTAGGCCCGGACTTGACCGGCTACCCGCACCTTCAAGCTCAGCCGGGAGAGGTGTGGCGGTTTCACTTTGCGGCCGAGGCAGCGGCTTGCGGGGAAGCAGTTCCTCACGATTGGCAGTCAGGTAAACAAAAGTGGCGATGACTGCGACTGCCTGAGCCAGATCTCCGGGCTGGATGCGATCGTAGACATCCATATTAGAGTGATGACTGCGGGTCTGGTACTCGATCGGGTCTTGAATAAACTGAAAGCCGGGTAATCCCACCGCGTCGAAAGAAAGATGATCGGTCCCAGGGGTGTTCCGAATGGAGAGAGTGCGGGCTCCCATATCAGAGAACGGAGCCAGCCAGGCAGCAAAAAGCGGCCGCACCATTTCGTTCTCCTGAAGGTAGACGCCCCGAATCCTGCCGGTACCGTTGTCAAGATTGTAATAGGCCGAGAGCCGGGCATGCTCTGGTTTCAACTCCATGGTTCGCCGATTGCCAAAGTGCTCAGCGACGTAGGCCTTTGACCCCAGAAGCCCTTGCTCCTCGCCACCCCAGAGAGCGATTCTGACAGAGCGATCGAGAGGGAGCTCTAGAGTAGTCAGAACTCGAATCACCTCCATCATCACCGCACATCCGGCTGCATTGTCTGTGGCTCCCAAACCTGGTGCCACGGAGTCCAGATGACCACCCACCATGACCAATTCATCGGGTCTTCCGGTACCAGGAATATCGCCAACGACGTTCAACGAATCTTCCTCCTCGATGTGAAAGCGAGTTCGTACTTCGACTTCCAATCGGGTCGGAATCCCGCGTGCGGTAAGTCGAAAAATTCGGTTATAGTGCTCCGGAGTCAGGGCAATTGCAGGCGGCGGGAGCGGATCCTTCGGGTTTCGGCTGCCCATACGGGGAGGAAACACGGTGCCGCCACCACCTCCGGCGGCCGGCCGGATCAGGAGTGCCACACCCTCTTCGCTCAGAAACTGATTCAGGCGGTTCTGCTGCGTTCGGCTTCGTCTGGTGCGGGACCGATCCGGTGTCTTCTGATCCCGGTTCCGGTAGTCATAATCTTCCCGGGGCCGCGGAGTGGGTGCAGACGACCGCTCTTCCAGGTCCTCTTCCGTGAAACGTCTGAAGAGAGTAGAGTCACTTCCTTCTACGTTTTTCAGTTCCGAGAAAAGCACAATCCTCCCGGCCAGCTTGCCCGAATAGCGATTGATGTAACTGTCCACAGCGGAAGCCCGTATGCTGCGACTCGATCGTGTGGGGAAAGGAGCGATCAGGGGTTCACCGCCCACAACTCCCTCGGTGCCGGGTGTCCAGCCCAGCGGAACTCCGATGAGGGCTTCATACTGAGGCTCAACCAGATGGGCCGAGAAACGGGTGTACGACCAGCCATGACCGAAGGGTCCCCAGGGCTCCTGCCGGGCGTTCTTCAGACCCCATTCGCGAAGGCGCTTTACAGCCCAGTCGGCAGCTCCCTGAAATCCGGGTGATCCTGTCAGCCGGGGCCCATGAATCTCCACCAGGTGGAAAACATGATCCATCACCTGGGAGTTTTCCAGCGCTTCCTGCTTGATGCGGTGGACCACCTCGAGGTCGACCGGTTCTTGCGCAAGCAGACTGGTGCACAACAGCATGGGAAGAGTCGTCACTATCCGTCTCATTTGGCTCTCCTTGCGAAGATGGTACCACTCGCGCAGTCAAGACGGAGAATCAGGTCTACGGCCGGGGGTGTACGTCATGTCGAGAGGGTACAAAAGCGGTTCCAGGCTGGTAGACTACCGTGCAGGATGGCAGAGTGTACGGTCTTGTTACTGGTCGGGACTCACAAGGGCGGGTTTCTGCTGTCCAGCGGTCGGGAGCGACGGGACTGGAAGCTTCAAGGACCTTTTTTCAAGGGAAATGATGTCAACCATCTCGTCCTGGATCAGCGGACGGGGAGTACCCTTCTTGCCTGTGTGAACAGCTCCTGGTGGGGCTCGGACGTTCGGCTGAGTCACGATCTGGGCCGGACCTGGCAGGAACCCGAATCAGGTGTGAAATTCGGAGAGCCGTCGTGCGAGTCAGTGAAGAGAGTCTGGTGTGTTGTCCCGGGATCTCCAGCCAATCCCGGTGTTCTCTTTGCCGGCGCCGACCCGGGAGCCCTGTTCCGTTCCAATGATGGGGGTCTGAACTGGGCGGAAGTGGGGTCGCTCACAGCCCATCCGACCCGGGAGCACTGGCATCCGGGTGCCGGGGGAATGATGGTTCACAGCGTCTGTGTCCATCCTGCAGACCCGGATCGGATCCACGTCGGCATTTCGGCAGCGGGTGTCTTCAGCAGCGAGGACGGAGGGAAAAGCTGGAGTCCCAGAAACCGGGGCGTCCTGGCTGACTTTCTGCCTGAACCATACCCCGAAATCGGTCAGTGCGTACACCACCTGACTGTACATCCTGATGAGCCGGAGCTGCTCTACCAGCAAAACCATTGCGGAGTGTATCGCAGTGAGAACGAAGGGCGAGACTGGATTGATCTTTCGGATGGCCTGCCTTCGCGCTTCGGGTTCCCGCTCCAGATTCACCCGCAAGACGCGGATACGATCTTCGTTGTTCCCGAGGAGGGTCCTGAGTTCCGATGCCCGGTGGGTGGGAGGTTTGCCGTTTTTCGTAGCCGCAACCGGGGAGACGACTGGGAGCGGCTCGAGAGGGGGTTACCCAACGAACACAGCTATCTCCACGTGTTTCGCCAGGCTATGGCCGCCGACTCGGCTGATCCGTTCGGTCTTTACGTGGGAACCAGTACCGGACAGGTCTTTTTCAGCTCCGATGAGGGGGATAGCTGGACCGTCCTGATCGATCATCTTCCGCCGGTCTACTCTCTCAGTACCGCTCTCGTCTAGTGCACTGTCCGGAAAGTTCACGCCGCTACTTCGGGCGTCTTTTCGCCGACAGCTTTGTTGCGCTACCTCGAAAGACTCCCGGCCTTCCTGCGTCGCGCGCCTCACTGACGACGAAAATCCACCCCGAATTAACGCCGCGAACTTCCCGGACAGTACACTAGTGCTTTGACCTTGCCTTTGCCCGTGCCCGGCTCTCCTCTTGCTTTTCTCTAGCCTGGAGCACGATTGAGCCTTGATGGAACGAAAAGATGAGGCCAGGGCAAAGGCAAGGGTAACAAGAGGATGCTGAACACGTACGGTAGCAGAGCCCTACCGGCACTTCGAAATGACTGCCTTAACCTTTCCGCTCGGCTGGACTGGAAGCGAGGTTACGAAATCGACTTCGACTTCGACCGAACCCGCCGCCCCTGTGAGCTGATCGAGGAGAGTCTTAACCAGGCGGTCTCTGGTCTGTTCGTCCCGGGAAGTGCCGGCTGCGACGGCCCGGATCAGAAGAGAATCCAAGCTCTCCTGGACGATCTGGATCTGAAACACTCCGGGAACCTGCTGCAGTGAATCCAGCACTTCGCCTGAGTGAATGAACCGTCCGCCGGGCAAGAAAATCAGGTCGTCGGATCGTCCGCGAATCTGGCGGATCAGGGGAAGCATCCGTCCGCAGGGGCAATCCGATCCGCCGACGGTCACCCGATCTCCCAGTCTGTAGTTCAGCAATACGGTCGCGCGATTGGTGAGGTTGGAGATGATGATCTCTCCTTCCTCTCCGGGTGCCACGTCGATGCCCTGCTCATCCACCACACGGTAAGCCACGTCGTCGGTGCAAACATGGAAGCCACGGCCTTGCTCGCACTGGAACGCCAGCCGCAGGGCCTCCACTGCCTGATAGTTGGAGAGAACAGGGACCCCGAAATGTCCCTCGATGAGGGCCCTGTCAGGCGGGGGCATCCCGTCGGCTGCGTAAACCACCACCTTAGGTCTGGGAAAGGAAAGACCCCGCTCATGAGCATAACGGAAAATGTGGCCGATATAGGAGCCGTATCCACGAATCACATCAGGTCGAAACTTCCTGACCCTCGAGATCTGGTCCTTGGCCCCAGCCGCCGAAGGACGGAGTGTGTGGCGATGAAGTTCAACGGTGGAGGGAATCCACATTCGGGCCGCATAAAAGTCTCGAAGCTGATCGACAACCCCTCCCGATCGGGTGACGATCATCTCCCGGTAGCCATAGACTTGCCCGGTGAAGGGACGGATTGCCAGTCGCTGCCGGTGGCCATGTGCCATCGATTTGAAAAGAGCCGGGTGGTCATAAAACAGAGTCTTGGGTCGGCCGGTGGTACCACTGGACTGAATCTTCAGCGTTCTTCTCGCGGGGATGTTGCGGGCCTGAAACTGGTCACTATTGGACAGGAACTTGGTGCTGTCGAGGATCGGGAGCAAGGCCAGATCGGCCGCGCTTCGAAAATTCGATGGGGTCAGGCCAATCTCCTCCATGGTTCTGCGATAATAAGGAACATTTTCAAAGACGTGACGCATCATGCCACGGAGCCGGCGCGTCTGGATCTCTTCAATTTCATCCAGGGGGCGGTACGGCAGACTACCCTCATCTCTGGCGTTCCAGAGGACGAAACTGTTCCAGTAGGCCCGGGTCCAGACTGAGAGTGCCATTTCGAATCGACGCTGACTATACACGAAATCGGAGAATGCCTCCCCCAGGTCAAGCGTAGTGCTTCTGTGCTTCGTTGTGGTTGAATGCACTGACAGCCTTGGAGGAAACCATGAAGATAACCGGTTCGATGAGTGCCCGGGTTTTAGTGACGGTGATCGCGTGCGGGATGTTGACAGGTCTTGGCATCGCCCAGGACAAGCCTTACCCAGTTGAGTACTACTATCGGGTTCAGTGGGGACACTTTGACGAGTTCCTGGAACTCTACAAGCGCAACCACTACCCGATTCTGGTGAAGCTCCAAGAAAAAGGGGACATCCTCGACATGTCGGCGGTTTACCCTGTCTATCACGCCGGGGAGGACACCAGATGGGATTTCCGCTTCACGATTGTCTGGAAGGACGTGAATACCGCTCTTGGGGAGGACCGCGGGGAGGCAGAAATCGTCGAGGCTCTCTATCCGGATGGGGAAACCTTCGTCCGGGAAGAGCAAAAGAGGTTTCAGCTACTGCTCCAGCATCTGGACATACCACTTCGCAGGGACGATTTGAGCGGCTGGAAGAAGAGGCCCTGACGTCCCCGGAGTTTCGGCCCGGCTCAGCGCCGCATTGTCGAGTAAAAAGCGATCACGATCCCGAGCAGAACCAGGCCCCCAACAAGCATCAGCACTTCGGGGGGTTGTGCTCGTAAAGATGCGGCTACCTGCTTCGGCAGCAAATCAAGGACTACATCCATCCAGATCCCCCGGCCCCAACACCGCGGGCGGTCACCCGCCCAGCATTTCAAGAAGCTTCTTCTCTGTCACAAGATCAGAAAGCGTCGGCCTCTTTCTCTCCATTCTAGCATTTTCGTTCCTCTCAGACACCTGAACTTACCACCGAAGCGGCACGGATTTTCGACTCGACTCTACTCCTGAGACGGGATCGGAAGTGGAGGTGGCGCCGACGAGTCACCTCCACCAGGGGGCCCCAGACCTGCGACGTCAACTGGTTCTTGATGAGGTAATGCCAGAGGGGATTGGATTTCTTGTACAGGTAGCTCATGAGCAGATAGGGGGCGATCGCGCTCCAGTCGGAAGGTCGACGCCTCCAGATGGAAGCGTGTGAAAAGAGTCGTTGATAGCACCACCCGTAACCCTCCGCCAGTTCCTCCGGAGTCATCCGAAGAGGACGAAACACGACGTGGGCAGTGTCGTACTGATCCCAGTTTCTATGTAGCAGGCGTCCCTCTTCTTCCATTTGACGGAATAGTGGAGTTGCAGGGTAGGGAGTCAGAATGTGGAAAGTCGCACATTCCAATCTGTGCGCTTCCACCCACTCGACGGTCCGTTCGAAAACATCCGGGCCATCATGATCGAAGCCGAGAACAAAGCTGCCGTTCACCTGAATCCCGTGATCGTGAAGTAGTTTGACTCGACGCCCGTAGTCCCGGGGAAGCGGACCTTTCTTGCCTGCATCCCGAATGTTGTGGGGGCTCAGTGACTCGAATCCCACGAAGACTCCGGTACACCCTGAGATCGCCATCTCCCGGATCAGGCGGGGATGATCCGTAACCTCGATGCTGACGGCTGCACTCCAGATGATTTCCAGCGGAGCCAGAGCTCTGCACAGTTCATGTAGATACTCTGGTTTAGATCCTAAATTGGTGTCTACAAATACAGAATAAGGTTTTCCATCCTCAAGAATCTCGGCAGCCACCTGGCCAGGATCTCTGGTCTGGTAGGGCATGTGGAGACCCTCGGTGGATAGATAGCAGAACCCGCAGCGGTTATGGCACCCACGCGTCGCAATGATGCTGGTCGTGGTCAAGAAAGACGGTCCGGGTAGCAGATCCCGTCGAGGGGCCGGATCGAGCCGGTAGGGTCTCGCGTAGCTGCCCCGGTAGAGGGGCTTCAGGCAGTTTTCCTCGAGATCTCGCAGAATCCCGGGCCAGATCCCGACTCCCTCCCCGACGGCCACCACATCTGCGTGGGAAGCGACTTCGTCCGGGCAGGAAGTTGCGTGCAGACCCCCCAGAATCACCACTGACCCACGAGAGCGATACCAGCGGGCCAATTCGTAGGCGCGCCTGGCGAAGGTCAGGTGAACTGTAATTCCAACCACTTGCGGAAAAGGATCCTGGGGAGGAGCGCCCTGCAGCAGGTTTTCATCCCAGTACTCGACCTCCCACTCCGGGGGTGTCGCCGCCGCAATACTGGTCAGGGCGAGGGTTGGTGTCAACACGTGCTTTCCGAAGCTGGCGTGGGGATCCTTGGCGTAAAAGGGATTGATCAGTAGGATTCTCCGCTTTTGGATCCTGGCCGGTTGAAACGTGGCGTTTAGCTGGGGAGCCTGGATCATGTTCAAAGGGATGTTCATGAAGGTCCTTTCTTGAAGGGGTTTGAACTTTGCCAAAGCGACGCTCGCGGCCAAGGAAGTCACCTACCGCCCTGGACAGGTCGGTCGCCGAAAAATCCGGCCACAGGACGTCCGAAAAATAAAGCTCGGCGTAGGCGGATTCCCAAAACAGGAAGTCGCTGAGTCGCTTCTCGCCGCCGGTGCGGATCAGGAGATCTACATCCGGGGTCTCCAGGTCGGAATGGATCACGCGGTTCAGCTTTCTGGAGAAGTCCTCTCGATTGCGGGGAAGTCCGACGCGGCAGCCGGTCGCAACCATGAGGAGTGAGTCTCTGGATGAGTAGTCGATCGCCAGTCTCAGGTGGAGCTGCTGCCCAAGACGGGTTTCGGACTCCGTTTTCTCGACGATCCGCACGAGTTCCCGGGGGAGGCGGTCACGCCGACCGATGACATTGACCTTGACTCCATGTTTGCGGCAGGATGCCAGTTCGCGGATCAGATAGGCCCGAAAGAGCCGCAGCAGGCTGGCTACCTCCTCGGCTGGACGTTCCCAGTTGTCGCTGGAAAATGCGTACAGAGTCAGAGTGGAGACTCCCGCATGGGGCGCGGACTCGATCACTCGGCGGACCGCTTTCGCTCCGGCCCGGTGGCCGTGATGGCGAGGTGAACCACGCTGACAAGCCCAGCGCCCATTTCCATCCATGATGATGGCGGCGTGAATCCCTCCGTTGGCAGATTGAAAAGTACTTTGTTTCATAAAGTCAAACTCCAAAAAAAATCAGCCTCGAGTGGCTTCAATAATGGCTTCCATGTGATCCAGATAGCGATTGAGGGCCTGCCGGCCACGGTCGGTCAAAGAGTAGGTGGTGCGGGGAATCCTCCCTTCAAACTCCTTGCGGCAGCTAATGTAGCGGGCTTCTTCCAACCTTCTGCAGTGGACACTCAGGTTTCCGTCGGTCGCCTCCAGGAGTTCTCTCAAGTCGGTAAAGGAGAGCCGGTCATTGACCGCCAGGCTGCTGACGATGGCCAGGCGGACACGTTCGTGGACGAGACGGTCGAGTCTGGCCGTGGAGGGATTCCGGTGTGCCAGGTGGACCGTTCCTTCCTTCTCGATCAGGTCGGGCTCGGGTGCAGCTTTCCGTTTCCTAACCCCCATAATACCTCGTAATGACGGTTCCGAAGAGCACATGCAGGCCGCCAAACCCGATCCCCATCATGATCTGGTGTGAGTCAGGCGAGAGCAGCAGCGTGATGATTCCGAGGGCCATGAAGCAAAGCCCCATCAGGGGTACCACTCGAATCGAGAAGGCGCCCGCTGTCAGCACACCGGTCCCGTAGAGAAGCAGCCATAGACCAGGCATCATCTCGAAGTTGCCGGCTGCGGCCAATGCGACGGTCAGGACTGTTCCGGCCAGCAGAGGAGGAGCCAGATTCAGAAGAAAGCGCCGGCTGACCGGATGGCTCAAGTCTCTGCCGTCCCGGCGGGCCTTCTTCACAGTGGCCAGAAATCCCAGAGTGGCAGCCAGGACGGCTTCGGCAACCCAGAGCTGGAGCCGGTCTTGAGGAGACGGGGTCAGGCTGGCCAGCCAGGCAGTGCCCAGGGCCGACACACCGATCAGGACCGCGCCGACCCCGGAGACTGACGTAAAGGAAGCGGAGCTCTCGATCGTCTTTCTTATATACTGCAGATCGGCTGCGGCTCTCGAGTGAAGTGAGATCAGTTCCCGCTCGGTTGTCGGCATAGAATCCTCTTGCAAAGGTCTTTGTATCACAAAGTGAAATACTCTGCAACTCCCAACCTGGAAGAGAAGACAGGGCGATGAGGTCCTTTCGATCCGGGGCCCAACTGGGAATGTGGATCCGGGCTGAACTCGTGGGCTGGTTCGTTCACCGGCTCGAACCACTGATCATGGCGATGGCCTGGGTGTGGAGAAGGCTGATGCTCAGAACCCGGTTCATCGTGATTACCGGGAGTCTGGGGAAGACGACGGCCAAGGAACTGCTGGGTCGAATGCTGGCGACCGACGGACGGGTGCTCCGCTCCTGGGCCAACCAGAGTGGAGGCTTGCTGGTGGTTCTGAATGTGTTGCGGGTCCGACCCTGGCACCGTTACGCGGTCCTGGAGACAAGCGGGGCCTCCCCGGGTGCTCTGGATGTCCTGGCCGGGTTGATCCGCCCCGATGTAGTGGTGCAGTTGGGGGTAGGTCAAACCCATTCTATGAAGTTCGAAAGCCTGGAGGAACGTGCCCGGGAGAAGGGCAAGCTGTGTGAGGCCCTGGGCAAGAAAGGGATCGCTGTGCTGAACGCTGAGGATCCCCTAGTTCGGGGCATGAAACGCCTGGTGGAGGGCCGAACCTTGTTTTTTGGCCTGGGACCGGAATGCGATGTGCGGGCGGAAGATGTCACTTCCCGGTGGCCGGAGCGACTCAGTTTTACCTGCCACGCGCGGGGGGGGAAGCCCTGAAGGTGAAGAGCCAACTGGTTGGAAAACACTGGCTTGCTTCCGTGCTGAGCGGTTTGGCTGTGGCCAGGGCGCTGCAACTCGACCTGCAGAAGGTCGTACCCACGGTGGAGCATGTGAGTCCGTTTCCAAGCCGGCTGCAGCCCATGAGACTGCCCGGGGGTGCTGTCGTGCTTCGCGACGAGTACAATGCCTCGGTCCCCAGTCTGGTAGCCTCTCTGGAGGTCTTACGGGAGGCCTCTTGTGAAGGGAAGAGAGTTCTGGCCATCGGCGTCAGCGGCTTCGCTATCTGGCCTCTGCCGCAGCCGACGCCATAGATGGTGTCGTGTTGATCGGCGAAAGCTCGACCTATGGAATTCGTCGTTTCGTGGAGGCGGGTCTAGATCCGGAGAACTGCCTCCGCTTTGCCACCTTCTGCGAGGCGGCCGCGGGGCTCAAGGACTACTTCGGCAAGGGAGATCTGGTTCTCGTCAAGGGGAGAACCACCGACCACATGGCTCGCCTGTTTCATGCCTGGGTGGGCCCCATCGATTGCTGGAAGGAGTCCTGCTCTAAGAGGATGCTGTGCGATGAGTGCTGGGAGCTGGGGGCTCGGCCGCAGGTAGAGGAAGCAACTTCGTGCAATAGCAGCCCGGGGGAATCCCACCCTTAGCCCTTCCTGAAGCTGTACTCAAGCGGTCTTTGCGGACCTCGGGGGGTTCACACAAAAGACGTAGCCGATCCAGATCAGAATGATGCCCAGGAACTCTCCCACATAAAGCACCTCTACGGCGCCCGCTTTGGCCATGCCTCCCCCAATGGCGGGCAGCATGGCTCCCGCTGCAATCAGGGCGTTCCCGATGGCACGACCGGCGTTGCCGCCGCTCCTGGCAAAGTTCCAGGCACTCCAGGCGGCTAACCCGATCAGGAAAACCACCGCGTACAGGTTGATAACGGGAGTGAACCAGCGGATCCACTGCCACATCAGAAGATCTCCGGAAGGCCGGAAGCTCTCCATCGCTCCGGCCTGAACCGGAGAGAGAACGACCAGTAGAGAGAGCAGCGCCAGGAGAGGCAGGGTCAGCAGCGTCAGCCGGTTGGCGGTCTTGCGATTGAAATGGAAGTAGACCGATCCCTGTGCAAGAGGGTATCCGCCCAGCAGGGCACCCGCGATGTACCAGGCCTTGGTGAGGCTCACGCTGTTGCCCAGGAGCGTAATGGCACCTTCCAGTCCGGTTCCCAGTCCATAGGCCAGTACTCCTCCTGCCCACCACAGGTGGTGAGTGCCACCACGTACCAGGTAACGCCGGAAGAGAATGGAGCAGAAGGTGAGCGAAATGATGGTCGTGACAATGGGAATGTAGTGAACTCCCGACAGTTGTTCTGGGAGCAGGGTATTCAATGGTTGCCCTCCACGGCGAGAACGGTGGCCATCAAGACTTCGCTGAAGAAGCGGTCCAAACGCCGGTAGAGTTGCGGTTTGGAAGGATCGATTCCGGCATTCTCGGCAACCGACTCAAAGGTGACTTCAATGATGGGGTCTCGAAAAAAGTTGAAGGTGGCGATGGTGGTACTCACCGACATTCCGGCACGTCGGCACAGGTTGCCGTAGGAAGTGCCCAACTGGCGGGCCTGCGCCAGAACCCCCTGGTCAGTCTCTCCAGCGGCATATCGAATCACCAGCCCCACCATTTGGCGACCGACCGAACGCATGCCCGCCCTCTGCTCGTCAGTCAGTTCCACAAGGAACTTCGATCGCCGGGCAGGGAGGCTACCCGGGTCACCGGTGATGGCCGCCCGAATCGCTTTTGTAGCCGCCTTTTCAAGGTTCTGCCCACCGGCCCGCTCTCCCATCCGTTGAACAAATCGTTCCAGTTCAGCACGCAGAAAGCGCCGATGCCCTCCCGGTGTCTGGACGTGCGCGACATGGCCCCGGTCGGCCCACTGACGAAGAGTGCGCGGATGAACCCCCAGAAGCTTCGCGGCCTGGGCAATGGTGAGCAGTTCTTGTTTGGCCATTCCTGCGTTCCTATAAGATTGTACCCTTTTTCACTGATTTTCATCAAAGTTTTGGTGGGTTTAGTACCTTTGGGTAAGAATATTGCGTATAATTTGGGAGAAATTTGATAATTTTATTTTAACGAGTCGAGGAGGATGGCCTGGTTATGAGAAAAGCTCTCTTTTCCCTTGTCATTTTGATTCAAGCGATCACGTGCACCTACCTGAGTTCCGCGTCCGAGTGCAGCGCCGCCGGGATTGGCGGCACCATCACAGATCAGAGTGGAGCCGTGCTGGTGGAGGCGCGAGTCGTTTTGCGAGAGATGGTTACCGGAATCGAGCTGGAGTCCATGACCGAGGCCACGGGCCAGTTCCAGTTTGAGCGGGTTCAACCCGGGTCGTACACGGTGTCTGTCGGGGCAGACGGTTTTTCCGAGCAGTCGAGGCCGGTCATTCTGAACGGCCAGGGCGAGACGGCTCGCATGGATTTCGTCCTCAACCTGGGCAGTCTGAAGGCCGAAGTCTCGGTGACGGCCAATCGTGGGAAGCGGGACGCTCTTGCGGTTCCCCTGCCCACTCAGTCCTTGAATCGGAACCTGATCGAGAGAACGAATCCGACCAGCACGGGAGAGTCGATGATCCAGGCCATCGGTGTCACGCCGGTGGGCTCGGGACCCTACCAGATGAGGCCCCGGCTGCGTGGCCTGGACTCGAGCCGGCTCTTGATTCTCGTCGACGGTCAGCGCCTGAATCATGCCAGGATGGCCACTGACCGGGCTGGGGTTGAGCCCAGCCTCATCGAACCTGCCATGATCGAGGACATTGAAATCGTCAGCGGAACCGGGACCTCGCTCTATGGCTCGGATGCTCTCGCCGGAACCATCAACATCATTACCCGGCAGCCGGAAACCTCCGACAAACTCAAGTTCCGTGGCGCATTGAACGGCTTTTTCAGCGCCAACGAGACGGGTCGCCGTGGTACCGCTACAGTGGGAGTCTCAGGCCCTCAGTTCGGCCTGCGCTTCTCCGGTTCACTGGAACGCTTCGGCAACTACTTCGCGGGAAACCGATACGAGGAAGAGAGCCAGTCTCTGCACGATGCGGGGATCATCACGCAGGAGGATACGATCGATCAGTTTGGCTTTAACTTCGGGGCTTTTCCAGACCCTTTCAATGCCCCCTTCGAAAGGACGGGGGACGAGATTCCCAATTCGGCTGCCCATGGGAGCAATCTTGGATTCAGTGGAATCTTCACCCTCACCAGCCGTCAGACAGTGAGTGTCGACTATTTGCGAAGGAGCGTTGCGGACGTCGGTTTCCCCGACTTTGAAGAACCGTTTTTCTTTCAGCAGATTACGCTGCCATTCAGCAATCTGGACAAGGTCTCGGGGCGTTACCAGATCTTCAAACTGGGCCCGCGTTTCTCCAGTTTCTCGGTGCGGGTATACCATCAAAGGCACAACCGGCTGTTGCGGAACGACTTTCCGGTTCAGTTTCCTGCTCCGACTGCCCAGACGTTCTTTCCGATCAACGTGATGCGGCTCCGAATCCTCAGCAACACGGAGCAGGATGTGGAGTCCACGGGCCTGGATACGCAGGCTAACTTTCTCCTCTCTCCCCGCAACGTTCTCACCACGGGATTCACGGTTTACCAGGACCGGAGTTCCGACGGCCGAACCACGATCAGCCAGCTGAACCTGGTGGGGAATGTGACTCTGGGCGACTTTGGCCCACAGGCCAATGTCCTCCCGGATCTGCTTCCGCTCGGGCCACCCAGCGTGGCCCATCCCGTGCGAGTTCCGGACTCCAGCCTTCGCGACATTGCCCTCTTCGTGCAGGATGAATGGGAGGTCAGCAAATGGGTTCGCCTTTATGGCAGTCTTCGCTGGGACCGCTACAATGCCAGATCGGAGTTCACCGAGGGCTACCAGGTGGACGGCCTGATCTCGGGTGCCGATCCCGAGATTCCCTCTGAATCACTTCCCGACCTGGACGGTGAGTCGACTTCACGCAACGCCTGGACCGGCGATGTGGGCCTGGTGGTACGTCCCTTGGAAGAGGTGGCCCTGGTAGGCCACTATGCCCGCAGCTATCGGCACCCGAATCTAGAGGAGCTGTTCTTCTCGGGCCCGGCCACGGTCGGGAACATTCTGCCCAACATGCTGGTGGAGCCGGAGACGGGGGACAACCTGGACTTCGGCGTCAAGTTTCGGACGGGTCGATTTCGGGGTGGTGTGACCTATTTCAACAATCGCTACGACGGCTTCATTTCAACCGAGATTACGTCGATAGGAGACGCAGGTTCGCTGTCGCAGGCCATCAATTTTTCAGAGGTTCGCATTCAGGGAGTCGAGACTGATTTTGAACTGCCCTTTCACGTAGGGGATTGGTATTTTACGCCGTGGGGCAACCTGGCCTATCACTATGGAAGTATTCTGGAGGCCAGCAGTCCACTGACCGGGGCGAGCCTGAACAACACGCCGCAAGACAACATCACTCCTCTGAAGTGGTGGGGTGGACTGCGCCTTTCAGATCGGAAGCAGCGCTACTGGGCGGAGTACTCCAACCGCGTCCAGACTCATGTGAACCGGGTGGCCACGTTACTGACAGAATCGCCTTTTCTGATTGCACAGGATCTCTTCGGGCTCTACGGCTTTACGGTTCACCGACTGGGCTGGGGCGTAAACTGGAACCGGGAATCCTACCGCTGGGGCCTGTCCTTCGCACTCGAGAACCTGGGAGATAAGTTCTACAGGGATCATTTCCAGTTCGCCCCGGCGCGTGGTCGGAGCTTCACGGTCGGGTTTCACATCGAGACGTTCTGAGTTCCCCCTTCCTGTTGACCTCTCTCGGTTTCGAGATCAGAGAGTGGGAGGGGCCGAAAGCGTCGGGATAAACCGACATGGAGTAGCGGATGAAAGAGCCGTACGGGGAAAGGTGTAGCCAACCACCCCGACCCCGAGTCATGCATCGATACCTCGCAAGAGGCTGGTGAAGCGTTGACAGGGGAAGCGTGAGCCGGGCTATTGAGCTTCGAAAGAAACGAGTTCCAGGTGCTGCTTTTATGGCCCCAAGGGGGTGGCGAAACCGGCTGCGGCGTAAAAGGCGAGTCGCAGCAGGGCCTGGCGGAGTCAGAGACCCCGTGCAAGCGTGGACGCTCCATGGACGAGAACCGAGAGACCCCAGGGTAGTCCGTCTGGATGGCAGGCGGACAGGCCGGCGAAGGTAAGCCGTAATGCCGGACATATACGGCCCTGGGGAGTCGGACGGACTCATAGTACTGATGAAGCGAGCGAACAAAGACGAAGAGTCGGCGGAGTTTGTGGAGGGAAGGAGTCCGGCCAAGGGAAGCACCAGTGAAGGCGGCCACGCCCCGGACACGGAGCCGGAAAGGTGTGACGATCGACTGGCTGGTGTAGGGCAGGCCGCACGCCGGGATAGGAAGATGCGGTTCACCGCGTTGCTGCACCACGTGACACCGGAACTGCTGAAGCAGAGCTATTTCGCCTTGAAGCGGAAGGCTGCTGCAGGGGTGGACGGAATGACGTGGCAAGCATATGGAGAAGGGTTGCGGGAGCGACTGCTCGTTCTGCATACCCGAATCCATGACGGGACCTATCGAGCCCACCCCTCGAGGCGGGTCTACCTCCGAAAGGAGGATGGCAGGCTGCGTCCACTGGGCATATCGGCCCTGGAGGACAAGATCGCGCAACAGGCCGTAGTTACGGTACTGGAGCAGATCTACGAGGAGGAGTTTATGGGCTTCAGTTACGGGTTCCGCCCCGGACGCAGTCAGCATCGAGCATTGGATGCGCTGTGGATGGGGATTACCAATCGGCCGGTGAATTGGGTGCTGGACGCTGACATTAGTGGGTTTTTCGACGCCATCGACCACGAATGGATGCTGAAGTTTCTCCAGCACCGGATCGGGGACCGGAGGGTTCTGCGACTGATCCGCAAGTGGCTCAGAGCGGGAGTCTCCGAAGCGGGTCAATGGTCCAGGAGCACGGTGGGAACGCCACAGGGGGCGGTAATTTCGCCCCTGCTGGCAAACATCTACCTGCACTATGTACTGGATCTGCGGACCCACCAGTGGCGAGGACGTAAGGCGAAAGGGGCGGTCATCATCGTCCGCTACGCCGACGACTTCGTGCTGGGATTCCAGCATCGCGAGGAGGCCGAACAGTACCGCCGGGAGCTGGCGGTACGGCTGTCGCAGTTCGGCCTGCAACTGCACCCGGAAAAGACGCGGTTGATTGAGTTCGGCCGTTGGGCGAGCAAGAATCGTCGCCGCCGGGGGCAGACCAGACCGGATACCTTTACCTTCCTGGGCTTTCGCCATATCTGTGCGCAAGGTCGAAAAGGCGGGTTTACGATCCGGCGGAAGACCGAAGGGAAACGTCTGAGACGCAAGTTGAAGCAGATCCGCGCACAACAGCTGCGCCGACGGCACGATTCGCTCCCCGAACAGGGGAAGTGGCACCGGTCCGTCGTCCAGGGTTATTTCAACTACCATGCGGTCCCGGGCAACAGTGACGCCCTGAACGCCTTCCGCAGCGCGGTGTGTCGCGGCTGGTGCCACGCCTTGCGGCGTCGGAGCCAGAAAGCGAACATGCCGTGGCCGCGGTTCAACCGGTATGTCAAGCGGTGGATCCCCAGTGTCCGTATCCTACATCCTCCACCCTTCGTGCGTTTTGGCGTTCGACCCGAGGTAGGAGCCGTATGAAGTTATGTCTTCACGTACGGATCTGTCCGGGGGGTGCCAGGCAACTGGCATCCCTACCGGAACTCGACCTCGCGGCCGCTCTCGGCCGCTCCTTAACGTTCGCCGTCCGCGAGGTCGAGGCCCCTCCCACTCTTTCCTGGAATCCTGGAATCTGGAATCAAAGCAGTCCCGCCTGGTCAATCAGAAAGGCGTAGTAAAAGGCCGTTTCTTCATAACGCTTGTAGCGGCCCGAAGCTCCGCCGTGTCCTGCCTCCATATTGGTCTTCAGGAGGACCAGGTTGGGGTCGGTCTTGAGGGCCCGCAGTCTGGCAACCCACTTGGCCGGCTCCCAGTACTGGACCTGGGAATCGTGTAGACCGGTCGTCACCAGCAGGCTTGGATAATCTTTTGCCGTTACATTGTCGTAAGGAGAATAGGAGAGCATGTACTTGTAATACTTCTGCTCGTCCGGGTTGCCCCACTCGTCAAACTCGCCGGTGGTGAGAGGAATGGTCTTATCCAGCATGGTGGTGACCACGTCGACATAGGGGACCTGAGTTACCACGGCTCTCCACAGGTCCGGCCGCAGATTCATGACTGCGCCCATGAGCAGCCCCCCTGCGCTCCCTCCCTGGGCGAACAGGCGCTCCGGGTCTCCATACCCCCGGGCCAGCAGAGACTCGGCGCAATCGATGAAGTCGGTGAAAGTGTTCTTTTTCTTCAGCAGCTTGCCGTCTTCGTACCAGCTTCTGCCCATCTCCTCTCCGCCTCGAACATGGGCGATGGCAAAGATAAATCCTCGATCCAGGAGACTCACTCGGGCGGCGCTGAAGCTGGCGGCGACATTGATCCCATAGGATCCGTAGCCGTAGAGCAGCAAGGGGGCGCTTCCGTTACGGTGCGTACTCTTTCGATAGACGAGTGAAATGGGAACCTGGGTGCCGTCGCCCGTCTGGGCGTAGAGACGTTCAGTTCGGTAGTCTGATGCATCAAAACCGCCCAGGACTTCCTGCTGCTTCAGGAGAGTCTTCTTTCGGTCAGCCATGTCGTAGTCGAAGGTCGAAAGGGGAGTCGTCATGGAGGAATAGACATAGCGCAGCAGTCTGGTCTTGAGCTCCGGATTCAAGCCGATGTGAGCGCTGTAGGCCGGCTCGCCGAAGTCGAGGTAGTGTTCTGGAGCGCCGTCCCAGGGACGGATTCGCAGCTGGGTCAGACCGCGACTTCGCTCGCCGAGAACCAGAAAGTCTTCGAAAACCTCGAGGTCGGCGAGTAGAACGTCCGGTCGATGGGCAATGACCTCTGTCCACCGTTCCATCCGCGTGTCTTGAACCGGCGTTTGCATGAGTCGAAAGTTGAGCGCCTCCGAGTTGGTACGAATCAGAAAGTAGTCCCCGATGTGATCCACCTGGTACTCATGATCGCGCTGCCGGGGCTGGAAGACCTGAAACAGCCCGCCTGGATCATCCGCATCCAGATACAGATACTCAGTCGAGACGGTGTGATGAGAAGAGATGAACAAGTACCGCCTGGACCTGGTTTTGGAGACGTCGACGGAGAAAGTCTCGTCCGCCTCCTCGAAAACCAGTTGATCTGTGGAAGGATCTGTTCCCAGTATGTGCCTGAAGACCTGGCAGGCACGTAAAGTATCTGGATCCTGCCGTGTGTAAAAGAGAGTTTTGTTGTCATTGGCCCAGGCCATGTCGCCTGTCACCATCGGGATCTCGTGCTCGCCCGCTTCGCCGCTGTCAAGGTCCTTAAATCGAATCGTGCAGATGCGCCGTCCCGCGGTGTCGAAGGCGTAGGCCAGAATATTCTGCCCCGAGCTCACTTCGAATTGAGCCAGCTCATAAAACTCAAATCCCTCGGCTAGTTGATTGACATCGAGCAGGATCTGTTCAGGCGCTCTCAGTGTGCCTGGCCGCCGGCAGTAGACAGGGTAATTCCTGCCATCCTGGGACCGGCTGTAATAGAAGTAGTCGTCGAGTCGGTAGGGGACGGAGATATCGGTTTGCTTGATCCTTCCCTTGATTTCGGTGAAGAGCTGCTTCCGCAGGTCTTCGGTGTGTAACATCCTCGCAGCCGTGTACTCGTTTTCCTGGGTCAGATACTCGATCGTTTCAGGATTCTCTCGGTCTCTTAGCCAGTAGTAGGGATCGATCCTGAGGTGATCGTGCTTCAGGAGTTTCTCGGGCCTGACGGGGGCCCTGGGGGGGGCGGGAGTCGGGGCCTTTCGTGACGGAGTCCTCATGGGCTCTTTCATCCTGCTCTCAAGAACGCCGCTACCTGTGATCCTGAGGGGTTGGCTGGCCCTCCGACGGTGGCGGGGTAATGAATCCACGCCGCTGTTGGAGAAGCCACTCCCAGACAGCAGGATTGCGGTAGGTTCGCGTCCAGGAATTGTGCCTGGTGTTCGGGTAGATGGTGCAGCGAAATGCGGGGTGGGCGCAGCGCTCCAATCGCGCTGCCAACTCGGTGGAGCGATAGGCGGGGACCACTCCATCGTCCTCGCCGTGAAAGACCCAGATGGCCATTTCTTTCAAGAAGCAGGTTCTGATCGGGTTGGCGCCGCCGCAAATCGGTATCAGCGCTGCAAACTCCCCGGGATAAGTCAGAGCGAGATCCCAGGCTCCAAATCCCCCCATGCTCAAACCGGTCAGGTAGACTCGCTCGGAATCAACCCGGAGTTGTTTCTTCAGTTTCTGAAGCAAGTGAAAGAGTAGATTTCGATCCCAGGTCTGTCCCGTCGCGATCTGTGGCGACACCATGATGAAGGGAAAGTCGGCTCCATCTTCGACCATTCTGGGCGGACCCGTTTTTTTCACCAGTTCCAGGTCATCGCCACGTTCGCCGGCTCCATGAAGGAAAAGCAGCAGAGGCCACTGCTCCTGATAGCTCGGGTAGTCTGGCGGCAAGTAAAGCAGATAACGGAGCGAATAGCTGCGGGTAACGTCTTCCCTGAACTCCCGCGCCTCCTGCTTTCCTTGCTCGACGACAGCAGCCTGCTCGGCGCCCAGCGCCCATGAGGGCAGACTTGTGGAAGCCAACCAGAAGATCGGCACGAACTTCGCCATGGTCATGACACGAAACCTCCTCCCTTGTCCATTTCCAGTCGACTGCGCACTGCCGGCAGAAGATAGACGGTCGAGAGGTCCAGGTGCGAAAGGTAATGGCACAGGATCTGGAGCCGCCTGGCCGGAGGCAGCTTCACGTTGATCAGAAAGACGGACCGTCCGCCAATGCGGCACAGGCCACCGTTGAATTCGCCGTTTTCGAATCTCAGCTCGATTCCCAGTCTCCGCATCACGGTTTCCAGTTCTTTGAGAAGCTCGGCATCGGACATCAGATCTCCAGAATTCTACCCTGAGGAGGTGAGAAAATCTTGCATTCCGCCTTCGATCCTGGTGGTCCGGGGCGTGAATCGCCGGGGGCCCCGCCGGGAGTTCTCATCCCTTCGGAGGAGGGTCGCAGGGTCCTCTCAGCTTGAGACCCATCCTCGAAACCGGATAAGCTTCTTCTTTCTCGAACCCTTCACCAGGTTTGATCGTACTCAAGGATCGTAGTGCTGGCGTGTGTCCTTTCTAGTACAACCACAAATCGGGGATGAACAATGTCGAAGTTCTGGCCTATTGTATTGACCATCGTTTCTGCCTTTCACCTCACCGTTTCTGCGCAGATAGACGCCCGGATGCTTCGCCAGCCGGACGTGTCTCAGACACACATCACCTTTGTCTATGCTGGAGATATCTGGATCGTGCCCAAGCAGGGGGGGACAGCCGAACGGCTGAGTTCTCCGCACGGAGAGGAATCTTTGCCCCACTTTTCGCCGAATGGAAACAGCATCGCGTTCAACGCGAATTATGATGGCAACACCGACATCTATATCGTTCCGACAGCCGGTGGGATACCCACCCGAGTCACCTATCACCCCGGATCCGATCGGATGCTGGACTGGTACCCGGACGGACAGTCCATTCTGGTGGCATCGGCGATGGAGTCGGGACGCCAGCGCTTTAGCCAGTTTTTCAAGGTGCCGCGGGAGGGGGGGCTGCCGGTCAGGCTGCGTATTCCCTACGGAGAGTTCGGGGCTATTTCAGCCGATGGGAAATGGCTTGCCTATACTCCCAGAAGCCGCGAATCCCGAACCTGGAAGAGATACCGGGGCGGCATGGCCCCTGACATCTGGCTGTTCAATCTCGAAGATGACGCCGCCACCAACATCTCGGATGATCCCGCCAACGACGGCCAGCCGATGTGGCACCGAAACACGATCTACTATCTCTCGGATCGAGGGGTGGAGCAGCGTCACAACATTTGGGCCTACAGCATCCGCACCAGGAAGACCAGGCAAGTGACTCACTTTAGCGACTTCGATATTCATTTTCCGTCCATCGGTCCCTCCGACCTGGTATTCGAAGCGGGCGGCCGTCTCTACCTGTTGAATCTCAGGAATGACCGCTATAAGGAGGTTTCTGTCCGGGTGGTGACCGATCGGTCCACACTCCGAGTTCGAACCGAGAAGGTGGGGAAGCAGGTCCAGAACGCCTGGATTTCGCCTACCGGAAAACGGGTGCTTTTCGAGGCTCGGGGCGAAGTCTTCTCGGTCCCCGCGGAACACGGCGTGATTCGCAACCTGACGCAAACTCCCGGCGTGGCGGAGCGCTCTCCGGCCTGGTCCCCGGACGGCAGGAAAGTGGCTTACTGGAGCGACCGCTCCGGCGAGTACGAACTGATGGTCCGCAATGTGGACGGGTCGGACGAAGAGAAGACACTGACATCCCTGGGAAGTGGATTTCGGTACCAGCCCTACTGGTCACCCGACAGCAAGAAGATCGCTTTCATCGACGAGGCCGTGATCCTCCGCCTGCTCGACGTCGAAACCACTGAAGTCAAGGAAATCGATCGCGGAGAGTGGGACTCTCACGGCTCTCTGAGAGGTTTCTCCGTGTCCTGGAGCTCGGACAACCGCTGGCTGGCCTACGCCAAGACCCGGGACAGCGCCACCAGTTCCATCTACCTGTACGACACGCGCGAGCTGTACGACACGCGCGAGGGCGAGGCCCACCAGGTGACTTCCGGGTACTACGCGGACAGGCTTCCCAGCTTTGATCCGGAGGGAGAGTATCTCTATTTTGCGTCCAACCGGACCCTCCAGCCGGTCTACAGCGATGTCGATAATTCCTGGATCTATCCGAACACAACCAACCTGGTCGCCGTACCACTTCGCCAGGATGTGGCCTCCCCTTTGAGACCGAGAAACGACGACGAGGAGATCGAGGAAGAGCCAGCCGGTGACGAGGGGGAAGACGAGAAGGACGAAGAGGTGCAGAAGCCAGAGGCTGAAAATGAGTCAGAAGCTGCTGGCGAAGAGAAAAAAGAGGAAGAGGACCAGGGAGTCGAGATCGATTTGGAGGGCTTCGAGAGAAGACTGGTGGTGCTGCCCCCGGAAGCCGGGAACTACAGCAACCTGGTCGCTGCCAAAGGGAAGCTTCTCTACCTCCGGCACCCCCGCTCGGGTTCCTCTCGTGAGGTCAAGACAGATCTGGCCTACTACGATCTGAAGGAGCGCAAGGAACAGACCGTCCTGTCCAATGCGGGCCGCTTTCGGCTTTCTGCGGGTGGCAAGAAGCTCCTGGTAACCCAGAAACGGCGCTTTGGCATCATCGACGTGAAACCGAAACAGAAGATTGAAAAGGCCCTGAGGATCGCAGAACTGGAAATGGCCGTGGATCCAAGGGCCGAGTGGAGCCAGATCTTCAGAGATGCGTGGCGTTTTGAGCGTGACTACTTCTACGACCCCAATATGCACGGAGTGGATTGGAAGGCGATCGGCGATCGGTACGAGAAGCTGATTGATGACGCTGTGACACGCTGGGATGTCGGTTTCGCGCTGGGAGAAATGATTGGAGAGCTGAATGCTTCTCACACTTATCAGGCCGGTGGAGACACACAGAGCTCCTCGCAGCGCAACGTGGGAATGCTGGGCATCGATTGGGCCTTGGAGCATTCTGGATATCGTATCAAGCGAATCGTGCGGGGAGCGGACTGGGATTCGGAGGTTCGCTCGCCTCTGGATGAGCCCGGACTGAAGGTTCAGGAAGGGGACTACATCCTGGCCGTGAACGGGGTTCCCATGGACACTTCCAAGGCACCCTGGGCAGCTTTTCAGGGCCTGGGCGGCAAGACGGTGTCGCTCACCGTCAACAGTGAACCCACCAGGGAGGGGAGCAGGGAAGTTCTGGTCAAGACCGTGACTGACGAATCCCGTCTGCGACATCTGGAGTGGATCGAACAGAACCGGAGCAAGGTCGATCGGGCCTCCGGCGGTCGTGTGGGCTACATCTACGTTCGCAGCACTGGAGCCGATGGACAGACCGAACTGGTCCGGCAGTTCTCGGCCCAGTTCAAGAAGCCGGCTCTGATCATCGATGAGCGTTTCAACAGTGGCGGACAGATTCCCGATCGATTTGTGGAGTTGCTGAATCGTCCCGCTTTGAGTTACTGGGCAGTCCGCGACGGGAGCATGTGGCAGTGGCCGCCCAACGGGCATTTCGGGCCCAAGGTCATGCTCATCAATGGCTGGTCCGGGTCGGGTGGGGATGCCTTTCCGTACTACTTCCGCGAAGCCGGTCTGGGACCGCTGATCGGAACCCGTACCTGGGGCGGACTGATCGGAATCAGTGGCTCGCCGTCGCTGATCGACGGCGGCGGTGTGACGGTGCCGACCTTTCGGATGCTCAGCACGAGTGGAAAGTGGTTCGAAGAAGGCCACGGTGTCGAGCCGGACATCGAAGTGCTCGATCACCCCACGGCCATGTCCAAGGGTGGCGACCCGCAGTTAGAAAGAGCGATCGAAGAGGCTCTGCGTCTGCTCGAGGCGAATCCGCCGGCGCAGCCCGATGTCCCCGGGTACGAGGATCGAACGAAAGCGCTGCCCTGATTGGGCCGGAAGGAAAGAGAGATGATCTGGACAATTTTGAAACTCCTGGCTGGAGTCCTGGCGTTGCAGACTGCGAGTTTTGCGGCGACTTCCCTGGGCAAGGTCCGAATTGGCGAGCCGTTTCCGGAAGTACAGTTGCCTCTTCTGTCAGATGGCAGCCTGGCGACGCTGCGGGATTTCCGAGGCCGGCGGACGGTGCTGCACATCTTTGCCTCCTGGTGAGCCGGCTGTCGAAAACACGTGCCCGGGTGGCACAGGGAAACTGAGGGGTTTAGAGCAGCGGGCCGGCTTCAGGTGGCCGGGATTATCCAGGAGCAGCATCCCGACCGCTGCCGTCTTTTCATGCAATGGCAGAAGATGGAATGGCCGGTGATGGTGGACTCCTACAATCTGCTGGACGTTTCGGTGGTTCCCCTGACCCTCTTCATTGACGAACATGGCATTGTTCGGGGCAGGGCATCGGGTAAGGTCGCGGTGGCAGAGGCTCTCCGGGAATTTCTGGAGGCGGAGTATCCGGCGACTGGAGTTATGCGAGATCATACAGAGGCTGTCCCGATTTCGGCCGGGCATGAGTTCCGGACGGCCCGTCTGCTGGAGCACTTCCGAGCGCAGATCGAGGCGGATCCGGGGGATGCCAGGAGTCACTTTCGTCTCGGGGTGGCCTATCGGAAACGCTACGACTCGCCGCTGGGGAATGTGACGGATTTCAGCAGGGCCGCGAAACACTGGAGTCAGGCGCTGGCACTCGATCCGAACCACTACATCTGGCGTCGGCGTCTCCAGCAGTACGGACCACGGCTCGAGAAGCCGTATCCGTTTTATGACTGGGTCGACACGGCTCGCCGTGAAATCCGGGCTCGGGGAGACACTCCGGTCGAACTGCCGGTTGAACCGGACGGCGCAGAACTGGCGGCACCGAGTCGCGATTTCGAGGCCGCATCGCTGGCTGAAATTGAGCCCGACCCAGAGGGAAAGATCCTACGCGATCGGGAAGGCCTGATCGCAGCCCAGGTGATCGCGATCCCCGCCAGGATTGAACCAGGGGGAGTGAGCCGCATCCACATCGAGCTCCGTCCCGAGTCTGCCCGTGAAGCCCACTGGAACAATGAAGCCGAAGATTTACAAGTCTGGATCAATCCTCCGCCGGGATGGCTGGTCGATCAACGGAGCCTGAGCGTCCCCAATCCTGCCCAGGTCGTGAGCCTTGAACCGCGACGTATGGAGCTGGAAATCAAGGCGCCGGCGACCCCCGGCCGGACAAGAATTCCCGCCTATGCTTTGTTCTACGTGTGCGAAGAGGTAGAGGGACTCTGTCTGTACCGGCGTAAGGATTTATGGCTTGAAGTCGAAGTAACAGCACCATGATGATGAAGTCAGCGATTCTCACTACCTGCCTTGCCTTGTTCCTGGCACCCACTTTTTGCCGGGAAAACTCTAACCCGACCGTCTACGTTCTGCTCTGGTTTGACACCGAGGATTACCTGCTGCCGGCCTCAGACGATGCGGCCCTCCGGCTGAGCCGCTTCTTGACGGATCAAGGTATTCGGGCCACCTTCAAGGTGGTGGGCGAGAAGGCGCGAGTTCTGGAAGACCGGGGACGTACAGATGTTCTCTCAGCCCTGACCAAACATGAGATCGGCTATCACACCAACTTCCACAGTGTTGAACCCACGCCCGCGGTATACCTGTCTCGGCTGGGCTGGCACGAAGGGGTTGCGGAATTCGACCGTCGCGAGCGACAGGGTTTTCTGGATGTAGCCCGGATCACCGGTCAGGTCCCGAGCTGCTACGGACAGCCAGGCAGTTCCTGGGCACCACAACAGTTTGGCGCCTTACGTCAGTGGGGAGTGTCGGTCTACCTGGACGCCGGCCAGCATGTGTCGCTCAACGGAAAGCCGTTCTGGTACTGTGGAATCCTGAACCTCTACGCACTGGAACACACCCTGCGTACCGGCCTGGACCAGGAACAGGATCTGACCCTGGCCAGGATGGAATTTGACTCGGCTTACGAGGCCCTGCTCCGGGAGGGAGGAGGTGTTGTCAGTATCTACTATCATCCCTGCGAGTTTGTTCATCGCCAATTCTGGGACGCAGTCAACTTCTCCGGCGGAGCGAATCCTCCTCGTTCGGCATGGAAGATTCCACCCGCCAGGACAGCCCTTGAGACTGAGCTGGCCCACCATAACTTTGAGGCCTATATCCGGCACATCCAGTCTCATGCCGGAGTTCGCTTCATTACGGCTCGCGAGGCGCTGGATCTGTACAGTGACGATGCCCGCCAGCGCATTTTTTCAGTCCAAGAAATGGCTCGGCTGGCCCGTCGTCTCCAATCCGGCGAAATCAACCATCAGGTCCTCGGGGACATCACCCTGGCGCCCGCTGAACAGTTTTTTCTTTTGACTCAGTTCACTCTCCAGAGTCTTGGGGGGCAACCAATCGCCGGACCTCAGCTTGCGATGGCTCCGCTGGGACCGATTCGCCCGGCTCCGGTTCATCGGGAAATCACAGCTACCGCCAGCCAGTTTCAAAGGACCATTGCGGATGTTGCACAGTACCTTCAGCAGCAACGGCAGGTTCCCGATGTGGTCTGGCTGGGCAGCGATGCCGTCAGTCCCGAGAGCTATCTGGTCACACTGGCCGGAGCTGCCCTGCGCCTGGCCGAGGGCCGGCCTTTCCAGGAGTCGGTCCGATTTCGACCCGCCACTCTGGCCTCGGCCCAGCGGGTCCGGAACGACAGGGACCTGTGGAGTTGGACTATATTCCCGAGTGGATTTGAGGCTCCTGAGATGATGGAGCTGGCCAGACGCCAGGCCTGGACTCTCAAGCCCGCACTTCTTCCCACACTGCTTCCCCCTGAGACCAGCTCCGGCAGCGGTGGAAACTCGGGGGAGGAAGTGTGGATTCAACTCTTCAACGGACAGGATCTGGATGGCTGGGACGTCAAGATCAAGGGTTACGATCTGAACGATAATTTTGGAGATACCTTCCAAGTGGAAAAGGGTGTACTCAAGGTCTCATACGACCAGTACGAGTCTTTTGAGGGCAGGTTTGGCCATCTCTTCTATGCCAAGAACTTCTCTCACTATCGCCTCCGTGTGGAGTACAGGTTTGTGGGAGATCAGGTAGTCGGGGGTCCAGGTTGGGGGTTTCGAAACAGCGGAATCATGGTCCATTCCCAGTCGGCCCGGAGCATGAAGAAAAACCAGGATTTCCCCATCTCTATCGAGGCCCAGCTTCTGGGCGGTGCCGATACGCCGGGACGGACCAATCTGAACTTTTGTACACCAGGCACCCACATGGAGATCGACGGCCGCCTCTTTACGGATCACTGTCTGACTTCCAGCTCAAAGGCCCCCCAGGGTGACCGCTGGGTCACGGTCGAAGTGGAGGTTCTGGGAGATTCCTCCATCCAGCTCTTCCACGAAGGCGTCATGGTCCTGTCTTGCCGGAGGCCCCAAATCGGCGGAGGCGTTGTTCACAACTACGAGGAGAGTGTGAAAGTGGACGGGCAGTTGCTCCGAGAGGGATTCATTTCCCTGCAGGGCGAGAGCCACCCGATTGAGTTTCGCGAAGTCGAACTGCTCAACTTGAAAGGCTGTATGGATCCAACAGCGTCCAACTACAAGACGTACTACGTGGAATCGGACGCTTCCCACTGCCGGTTCACTGGCTGACGGTCACTTTGAAGTCGAAGTAACACTAAACGAGTCCAGTGCAGCTCGCCAGAAGTTGTGACCCAGGCCTGAAGATGGTGAACCGGTGAACTTTCCGGACAGTGCACTATGGGCCCGGAGGTCGGCCCTGTCCGGGAGGGCCCATGTTTCGACGCATTCTGTCGGCGGCCGCCTGCAATTCGTCTTTTCCCAGAAATCCGTCCTGATTGGAATCTATCTGGTCGAAACGCTCTGCCATCCTGGGGGGCACTTCTTCCTTTGACAGCTTGCCATCACCATTCTGGTCACGCCTCATCATCCTGTCTGCCATGTTGAAGCCACCACCCGGTCCTCCGGCACCAGGCCCGGCTCGGCGCCTTTGCCCTCCGCCTGCCGAGCCCCTTCCTCGACCCATAGCCCTGCCGCCATCGGGATCCGGCTTCAGGTGGACGGCGTAACTCTCCGTGACCGGAACGCAGAAGGTATTGGCATTGTCACAGGCAAAGTATCGTACCGTCAGGTCCAGGGGCTTCGATCGGTCGGATGCCTTGACATCGAGCAGGAACTCGCGGGGGTCACTGTCGGCCTTGGCTTCCACCTCGGGCGCTTTTCCGGAAGACGGCGTGACCTGGACTCCCTCAGGAGCTCGGATGTCGAAGCTCACGGGGGCGACTTCGTTGTTCCAGTGGACCGCGTACAGAGGATCCAGGTGGAAGCCGACATAGAGCTTACCGGCGCCCTCCTCCAGAAGCCCTGTATCCGCTTCGGCGCGCAGCTTGGCATAAAAAGGAATCTCCTCGACCCGGGTCAAATCAGGTTCGATAATCAGCGGCCGCATCTGCGCCGGAATCTTCACCTTCTCAACAACGCCCGTCGCCACGGGTTCAGGCGGAGGAATCCGCTCCATGTCGAGATCTTCTACCCGGGTCGGATTGTCAACCGGGCCAACCAACTCTTCCAGATCTTTTCTGAGCTGGTCCGGCTCACTCCAGACCCGGGCCACCAGGACCTTGCCATCGGGATCCAGGACGAACTCGGAGTTCGGCGCCGGGCCGACAGCATGGCGAAGGTCATTGGAGATGGTGTCGCACAGCCAGGGAATCTGGCTTTGCAAACGACGCTTGGCTTCCGCTACATGCATCAGCCGCTCCTGGTGGGTGAAGGGAGTTACGTAACGCTCGTACTCGGGATGAGCCAGGGCCTTGTACACATAGTAGAACTTCACGCCTTTGGGAGCGAAGTCGAGGTATATCGTCTCCATCCTGGAGACTTTCTGTAAAAAAGGAGGTCAGGTGAGGCAGCCGAAGACAAGGACGGTATGGCTTCCTTTCAGGCTCGCGGTCCGGAATTCTTCTCCTTCTCCTGTGTACAGTGTGACATCCGGAAGCGTGTCTCCCCTGGCCAGGTGGAGTCGGGGTCCGGGGCGCCGGGCAGAGCCGTCAGTGGCGCCGTTCCCGTCACCACCCGATCTCTCCTGCGCGATCGAGAAGGTGCTGGCCATCAGCAGGAAGAGGCCCACGGTCTCAAACCAGTGTCTGTAGATGGATCGGTTCATCGATTCTGTCCTCCAGTATGGTCACTATTACGTACCACACCGGGTTTTGTTACACCCTGACGCTTGAACACCGGAAGTTCCCAGCCGGGGGACCCCATTGCCCTATGCTATGCTAACAATTCGAGACCATGCTCAACCTCCTTTTTTCTCTCTTGTTCCTGCCCGCCGTGACTCCTTTCCCGACGCATGAGATGCCTCTGCTCGATATTGAGGGCAAAATGGTGGGAGACCTTCTGAACTCTGAGCACCGAGCCAGCGTTCTCTTCTTTATTACCCACGACTGTCCTATTTCGAATCAGCTTGCACCCGAGATTCAGCGAATCTGCAGTACTTATGAAGAAGACGGATTTCAGTGTTACCTGGTATACGTGGACCCGGACCTGACGGCCGGACTGATTCGTCGGCATTTGCGGGAATTTGGATATCAGGCGCCGGCGATCCTGGACGGCCGGCACCAGTTGGTGGAGTTTGCGGGAGCCACGATCACACCGGAGGTGGGCGTCTTTTCCCCGGCAGGTGAGATCCTTTACAGGGGGCGAATCAACAACTTGTATGAGCGACTCGGGCGACCTCGGCGAATTGTGACCGAGCATGATCTGCGCGGAGCCCTGGATCAGATTCGGGATGACCTCCCGGTTTCCCCGGCCCGGACTCAGGCGATTGGCTGTTTTGTGCCCACCGAACTGTCGGGCCATCAGTGATGACCTCGAAAGTGATGACCTCGAAGTATTTGGCTGGATTCCTTCTCTTGCTGTGGGTGATCGGGTTCCCCACCTCCAGCAGCGGGCAGGACAAGGGTCCTACACAAGAAGATGCCGATCGAGTTACCTTCAACCAGCATATCGCTTCCATCGTTTTTGACAATTGTTCCGGTTGCCACCGCCCCGGTGAGGCCGCACCCTTCCCTCTCTTGAACTACCTTGATGTGACGAAAAGAGGCCGTTTGATCGCCAGCGTTACCAAGACTCGCTACATGCCTCCCTGGCACGCGGGCCCCGGATGGGGAGATTTCCGCGACGAGCGCCGTTTGACGGAGGTGGAGGTTGGATTGATCGATCGGTGGGTTAGCCAGGGAATGCCCGAAGGGGATTCAGGGGCACAACCGGTGCCGCCCCGTTTCCCGCAGGGCTGGCAACTGGGACAGCCGGATCTGGTGATCCGTCTGGAAGAGGCCTTCCTGATCCCTGAAGATGGCCCGGACCTTTACCGCAACTTCGTGATGAAGTTGGATCTGGAGGCTGACAAATGGGTGAGGGCAGTCGCCTTTCGCCCTCAGGCCCGGACCAGTGCCCACCACGCCCTCTTTTTCTACGACACGACAGGCGAGGCCAGGCGCCTCCAGGAGGAGGATCCCCGGCCCGGCTACGAGAACATGGTCGGTGCGGGGTCGGCAGGGCAGCGCCAGGGAGAGCTCCGGTCCAGAGGCGGCCGGCCAGGATTCGGCGGTCTGGGAGGATGGGCTGTGGGAGGGACACCTCACTCTCTGCCAGAGGGGTTGGGGCGGTTGCTTCCTGCCAATGCTGAGTTCGTGCTGCAGATGCATTTTCATCCCTCCGGGAAGGAGGAGACCGAACAGGGATCAATCGGAGTCTACTACTCTCGGCGAAAACCGGAACGGACTCTCACGGCCTTACAACTCCCCCCTCTCTTCGGAGCCATGGCCGGTATTGACATTCCAGCCGGGGAGAAGAACTATTCGATTCAAGACTCCTTCACCCTCCCGATTGATGTGGAGGTCTTCGGAGCCAGCGCTCACGCCCACTACCTGGGAAGAGAGTTCAAGTTGTGGGCCGTCCTTCCGGGCCAAAGTGAGCGAAAGCTGCTCTGGATTCCGGACTGGGATTTCTCCTGGCAGGAGCAATACTTTTACAGGAATCCGGTTCGACTCCCGGAGGGAACCAGAATCCAGGTCTCGCTCAGCTATGACAACTCGGCCCAGAACCCGAACAATCCGAATCATCCTCCCCGCAGGGTTTCCTGGGGCCGGGCCTCGACGGACGAAATGGGAAGCATGTCTCTGATTCTGGCTCCGCTGCGAAATGAAGACCTTCCCCGTTTTCAGTCCGCCTTGCGGGAGCAGAGACGCAGTGCGTTCGTGGAGAGAATTCTGGACAATGGTGGGCCCGAGACAGGACCCCTGCTGAGAGGGCTTCTGAACCGCTTTGACCAGGATGGAGATGGCAGCCTCTCGGAGGAAGAGAAAAACCAGGCGCGAGCCTTTCTGCTCCGGAGGGCTGGCCCGGCGGCGGCGGGATCAAATGAGGCGAACGGAAACTGATCTCGCGTATTCGGCCTGCCCTCCGTCTCCGGGCCACGATCTCAAAGAGAGTCCCCCGCTGCCTGAGCCTTGTCAGTGTAAGCGCTCTCTTGGCAACAGGGGCAGCAGCGGGAGGTGAGGGGGAGGTAAACTTTAGCGAACACATCGCTCCTCTCATCTTTGAGAACTGCTCGGGGTGTCATCACCCCGATGCCGCCGCCCCCTTTTCACTCTTGAGCTACCGGGATGTTCTCAAGCGAGGTCGTCTGATCGCCGAGGTAACTCGAACCCGCTATATGCCCCCCTGGCCCGCTGCGCCGGGCTGGGGAGAGTTCAAGGGAGAGCGACTACTCTCCCAGGAACAGATCGACCTGATTCGTGATTGGGTGGCGGGGGCATGCCGCCCGGCGATCCTGCACTCCAACCCGCTCCGCCCGAGTTTCACGATACGTGGAAGTGGGGAGAACCCGACCTGATTGTGGCTCTCGAGGAGTCTTACACGGTCCCCGTAGACGGTCCCGACGTTTACCGCAACTTCGCCATTGATCTGGGTTTGTCGGAGAATCGCTGGCTCCGGGCCATGGCCTTTCGCCCCACCGCGAAATCGGCAGCTCACCACGCCCTGTTTTTCTTTGATGCCACGGGAGAATCCCGGCGACTTCAAAGTGAGGATCCGGAACCCGGGTTCTCCCGTATGGGCGGAGGAGTCTTTGCACAGGTGGCGGCGAAAACAATTGGGAATAAGACTGCGCCGGCCGCGGCAGAATGGCTGGGCAGCTGGGCGGTCGGCAGGGAAGGGTGGGAGGTCCCTGAGGGCCTTTCCCGGCACCTGTCGGGAGGATCGGACCTGGTGGTACAGATGCATTTTCACCCCTCCGGAAAGAGCGAGACAGAAAGAGCTCAGGTCGGGTTCTATTTTGCTGAGAAGCCGGGCAGGGCCTTTATTCGCCTGCAGCTTCCCCCCGTCTTCGGAGTCTTTGCAGGGATTGATATTCCAGGGGGAGTGTCCGACTACATCGTCGAAGACAGCTTCGTCCTTCCGATCGACGTGGAAGCCTTCTCGGCCTCCGCGCATGCTCATTATCTGGCCAAAGAGATGAAAATGAAGGCGACTCTTCCGGACGGTGAAGAAAAAGGTCTGCTCTGGATCCCGGACTGGGATCTGTCCTGGCAGGACCAGTATCAGTACAAAGAGCTGCTCTTTCTTCCCAGAGGGACTCGCATCGATGTGCGGCTCAGCTACGACAATTCAAGTGGGAATCCGGACAACCCCAACCATCCGCCCAGAAGAGTGACCTGGGGAACCGATTCCAGTAACGAAATGGGGAGCATGTCCCTGTGGGTAGTCCCCGTGCACGATTCCCAGGCGTCCACGCTCCAGACGGTCCGGCGGCGAGTGGTTCGGAGAGCCAGGCTGACCCGGGCGCTGGAGAGGCCGGATGCATGGGCAGAGATCCCCCGGCTGCTGCGGGAGAGATTTGACGCTGACGGCGATGAGAAGCTCTCCGACACAGAGAAGCAGGCGATTCGAGAGTACCTGGACGATCGACTCGCCAGCACTTACCGTACTCGGGCCCCTGCGAACCCGTGAGACTTGCAATAACCCGCCCTTTCCTGGCTATCTCTGCAGGCTATTCGAGAATCGTCGGGGGGATGGCGGAAAGAAAGGTAAGCTCGCGATCGGCAAAAAGTTGCTGGGCGACGATGGGCAGCTCGGATTCCAGGAGGATGTAACCATCCACCTGCCCACGGACCCCCGGAATCAGCTCCACCAGCGTTCTCGAAATCCTCTGTCTGCCTCCCAGGGTGATGAAAGCAGTCCCTCTTCCGCTGCCGGAAGGGGCAAAAACTGAAAGCGCCACATCGGTCGCGATGTCCCCCGGGTTGTACAGGGCCAATCCGGTAAAAAGCCCCTGGCCGCTGGCAACCTGGCTGAAGGCCGCCCTGGAAAAGAGACGAGTCTGCAGAGGCAGAGCCGCGGCAAAGTGACCCTCCGGATCGCCGAAGAGAATGTCTCCGACAATTCCCGGCCCGTCCGCAGCGATGTCGAGCGAACCTGTGACCGGGCCACCGGAACCGCCGTTTCCGGCAGTCGAGTGGGAAAGCCCGAAAAGCGTACCGATCTCGGCCTGCATCTCCTCCCCGGGAGCGAGAACGATCTCGACCGCAGCAGCCACAAGTTCACCATCGTCATTTCTCATCTCCACCTGCAGCCGACGACTCTCCGGCGATGCGTTATAGAGCTTGAGATCCGTGAACAGGTCTTCCCCGGAAGCTGCCTGAGCTGAATAGAGGTCAGTCGCCGAGGACTCCTGCGCAGGATTCAAACCGATCAGCGTTGTGCCTCCATTGATGGCGGAAAGCTGAAACCCGACCAGCCCCGGACCCTCCACCACCTGGACCAGGACCCGGCCTTGATCGACCTCCGCGGCCTCGAACAACTCGGCGATGTCCTTGAACAGCAGGCCCCAGGGTTCGATGGTAAATGTCCGGGCCTTTCCAGATGGAGCCTTCGGCCCCTGGCCGAGGCGCAGGAGGACTTCCACCGATTCTGGATTCGGGTTGGCCAGGCTGAGGTGGGTGGTGGCGGGGAGCATTCGATAGGCCTGCGGCCCTTGGATGATTCGGGTGAAGACAGCCTGCTGAAACTGGGTCGTGGTCGGGGCAGCGCCGTCCAGCGAGGTGGGGCCAAAGACCTGATAAGAGCCGGCCAGCTGGCGGCGGTCTGCTCGGATCTGTACCCAGCCTGGGGAGAAAGCCGGCCACTCGCCGAAGATTTCCCCGGCCAGAAGCGTGGTCTGGCGGCGGCGCGGCAGCAGGTAACTGCGGGGGTTGAAGGGCAGAGGTGGTGACCCTTCTGGCAGGAAGGCACGCAGGAGCAGATGAGCGTCAACGCCCGAGAGATTGGACACTGCCAGGCCGGTGGCCAGTTGGGGGGAACTGTTGAAGAAGGGAATGATCCAATCAGTTTGAGGAAGAACCGTCAGGTTCTCGGTCGTGTCCTGGTTGTTGCCGGCGACAGGATCCGGGGCTGGGCCGGCAATGGAGGCCAGCCCATTGAGCAGAGCCTCAACTGCGGACCGGGTGGACACTCTCAGGTAGATCGTCCGGCCGCTCTCCAGCTCCGGCAGATAACAGGTGATCTCTTCCTTTCCGGCCACGCATTCATCGGGGAGCTGTTCGACCTCCAGTGTAGGATCGAGTTCCAGGGTCAGCTCGACCTCTTCTGCGTCGCCAGGTCCATTGTTGGTGGCTCGCATCTCCCAATCCACGACCTCTCCTATAAAGGCCGGACCCGGAGAAGACTCCAGTTGGACGGCAAGATCGACGCGATTGGCCGGCGTCTTCAGAAAGGCGCCGCGTCCATGGGTAAAGGCGACCGTGCGACCTCCCGGAGTCACTTCCAGGTCGAGTACCGCCACGGTTGGAAAACCTTGCTCAGGTGTGACCGGGGTCCAGGTCGCTCCCCGATCTGTGCTTCTCCACAGACCCAGATCCGTACCTGCGTAAAGGTTATGGGTGTTCTGTGGAAGAATGGCAAGCGACTGAACCGGGATATCGATGGGAGGGGAGATGTTCTCCCACAGCGGTGAAGCCTGAGAGGTCTGGCGGTTGACGAAAATGTGCTGGAAGGGTCCCTCGGAAAGGTGATCGAAGCCTCCCAGGGCAACATAGAGGAGATCCCCGTCGTGGGGATCAAAGACGATGTCTGTTAGCGGCCGGGAGGGAATGGAGTCTTGTGGATCGAGATCACTCCAGAAGATCCCGCCGTCGGTAGTCAGGTGGATCAGGCCCGACACGGTTCCAACCGCGTAGGATTCACAGGTGGGATCCGAAGAGGAAAAAGCGAGGGCGGTGACCTCGGATTTCAGCCCCGGGCCGTTCATTTCCCAGGTGGGTCCTCCAGTGCGGAAGAAATCGCTCGTTTTCCATACACGATCGGTTCCGGCGATCAACACATCTTCATCAAAGGGACAGCCCTTCAAGGTGGCGATGAAGGGCGCCGTAGACGTGTCGATCCCACCATTCGCGCGGTTGAAGGTCCGCCCCCCGTTGGTGGTCCGGAAGATGTTGAGGCGCTGAAAGGAGACCGCCCAGTGTTCGTCCGGGGCGAGGGGAGAGATCACACTGGCAGCCCCGTCACCACCCAGCAGCAGATTCCACCGGTTCGCCCCGCTCCAGACTTCCGTTCCGTTGTCCTGGCTTCCGCCAAGCCCGAATTCGCTCCCGAAAGGATGCAGGGAGCCCGTATAGAACTGAGTGATCGTCAAGCCGGAATTGTGGACGAACCAACTGTCTCCCAGATCCAGACTGCTGTAGACCCCGCCGTCACTTCCCACGATCAGGCGTTCTCCCGACCAGGCGAAGGCATGCTGATCTACATGGGGAGGCGAACTGCGTGACCAGTTGCTCCCATCGAAGATCCACAACGAAATTTCACCAAAAACGATGAAATTGTGGTTGCCGGGGTGAAAGGCGATCTGCTGGCTGTACCAGACCGTGTTTCCCGAGGGAGGTGTGGGGAGCTGAGTCCACGCCGGTCTGGAAGCCCAGGCGCTGTCGGTCAGCCAGATCCCGAGCAGGCGCCCGTCCGAGGCATCGCCCGTGATGGCGTCCTGGACGCTCACAACCAGGCGATCCGGCCGTGATGGGGAGATGGCCATCTCCATACGCCCCACTCCCCCGGCCCGGTCGGCCCAGGGGCCGTCGATCATCTCCCAGGTGCGGCCCTGATCCAGGCTGCGGTAAAGTCCCTCTTGTTCCTCACTTCCGAAGATGGAGGAAAGACTGGCGTACTGAAAGTCGAAGTCCCCGGGGTGGACTTCCAGGTCATTGGCCTCTCCCTCCTGGTGGAGAACAAATGACTCGCCTCCATCCTCCGACCTGAAAATTCCCACAGACGAAGACTCGGGTACGGGGCTGACCGCACTCACTGAAGTGACGAGCAGCGTGTCTGGGTCGTCCGGGTGAATCCGGATTTCGCTGATGCCGTGGCCAGAGAAGCTGTCCTGATGGACAAACGACCAGGAGCCGCCTCCGTCGAAGGACTTGAGTAGTCCCAATCCCCCGTAGGAGCTGCCCGAGAAGGTCGACTCACCCGTTCCCGCATACACAACTCCAGGGTGACTAGCAGAAAAGGCGATCGCCCCGCTGGCCAGTGATTCCAGCCCGTCGGTGCGACTCTCCCAGGTCTTTCCGACATCCATTGTTTCCCAGAGCCCTCCCTGGGCGGCCCCGATCAGCCAGTGTGATCCATCTCCGGGATCGACGGCAACGGCTGCCGTCCGGCCCGCGTAGTCGGTTCGGCCGGCAACATCAATCGGGGTTGGGCCGATATTCACCCAGCCCTCGTCGTCGTCCAGATCGCCCTGGGCAAGCCTCTGAGATTGAGCTTCCCGCTGAAGTCTTCTGGCACGCTCGAGTTGGCGGGCCGCTCGGCGCAGGGTGCCGGGAAGGATCCGCTCTCCTTCTGCGGCCCGTCTCTGATAGAGCCAGTACCAGCGCTGAAACTGCTTGCTCTGAAAGACCGTTTCATGATCCCGAGATGGCGATTCGTTCTCCTGTGCGACACTCCCAGACTGCAGTACCAGGAGGAACAGCACACTCAACAGCATGGGAACCCGAAAAGAAGGTCCCGCCTCTTTCATCGTCTTGTCCAGAAAGGCCATTTTCCTAAGCAACTCGGCACTCAGTGTTGAGAAATGAGATCAGAATCACAAGAAACTCACCCACAGAATGATCATAATAGAAATCGGTTGAACAGAAAAAATCCAATCTACTAATCTTCCACTGGGGAGGGATCGATGCGACTTCATCAGTTGAATCAGTTGGTTGCCGACACGAAGGCGGCATTCGAGCGAACGGATCTGGCAACGGTGTTCGAAGAGACAGCGACTGCCGCCAGCGCCTACAACCTGGATCCCGACCTCGAGAAGAGGAACCTCTTGAAATCCAATCTGGGTAATATTCAGAGGGCCAGTGGATCCTTCGATCCAGAAACAGGTTCCAAAGTTCGATCCAGCCTGGCCCGGGACCTGGGTCTCGATTGCGCCTTCGGTCCAAAGGCACAGAAGTTCTCGGCGGATCTTCTGGAGGTGTCGGTGGAGGAGCGCGGGTTGATTCTACAGCAACTGCAGCTCCGCGCCAGTGATGTGAGGGAGCTGGAAAAGGCGATTCTCGGCCTGGGAGAGGGCCTCGCACGGATCAAAACAGAGACTCCCATTGTGGAGTCGAAAGCCAATCTGCGTATTGCCTTCGAAGAGTCCGCTGCCATTCAGGGCCTGGATCAACTGGCCGAGGCGTCGGCCGAATGGAAGAGTACCGTTGAGGGGCTATCTCAACTACTCCGGAGCGAGCCGGCTCCAATCGAGCTCATTTCTGCAGAATCGGGTTCCACCGTCTTTGGCGTTGAGGCCTCGGGAGATCTGGAAATACTTGTAACGCGATCCGTGGCCTGGGTTCAGAACGGGATCAAGGATGTTTTCGAGATCAGGAATCTTTACGAGCAGATTCACAAGATCAAGAGCGACCTGGATCTGCCGGAAATCGATGTGGACTCAGAGTTCGCGTCCAGGGTCGAGCCCTTCGCCCAAGAACTTCTTGACGGACACGGATGGGGAAAGCGCGACAAGGACCACGAGGAGGTTCAACAGAACCTCAGGAACTCACTCCAGACCGTGTTCAGGTTCATCGGAAAGGGTGGCCGAATCGAATTCAACGGAGACGCGTCGAGCGATTCCCACAAGCAGATTGCCAGAGGCTTCAACCAGCTCCAGGAGCTGAAGGTGGCTAGCCTCTAGGGCAGCGCTCGGGAATTTAAACGTCGCGCCGCCCCGGGACTCTCACTTCGCACTACAAACTTCTGTCCGCGTTCACTAAGATACACCCATCATGGGTGTGATTGAGGTAGTTCCCAACCTGATTGATGGAAGCTGGCGTAAATCGTCAGCCGCGACCTCACTGAGTGTGACGAACCCGGCTACCGCCGAGGAGATTGCCAGGGTACCCTTGAGCCCATCGGCCGAAGTCGAGGCCGCAGCAATCAGTGCCGCAGCCGCCTTCCCGGAGTGGCGTCGGACGCCCGCCGGTGAGCGGGTTCGTTGCCTGTTCAAGTTCAAGCAGCTACTCGAGCAGAGCTTTTCCGAGTTGGCTCGAGTGATTAGCACCGAGTGTGGCAAGACGCTGGACGAGTCACGCGGGGAGCTGCGCCGCGGGATCGAAAACGTCGAGGCCGCCTGCGGCATTCCCATCCTGTCTCAAGGCTATAACAGCGAGGACATTGCCTCCGGCATCGACGAAACCATGATTCGTCAACCGGTCGGAGCTGTGGCGGCCATTACTCCATTCAATTTCCCGGCCATGATTCCCCTCTGGTTCACTCCCTGGGCGCTTGCCTGTGGAAACTGCGTGATTCTGAAGCCCAGTGAGAAAGTTCCCAACACGATGCGCAGAATTCTGCAGTTATTGGAGCAGACGGGGCTTCCGGACGGCGTGGTGCAGGCGCTCAACGGTTCTAAGGAGACCGTAGACGCGATTCTCGACCACCCACAGATTCAGGCCATCAGCTTTGTGGGCTCAACCAGCGTTGCCAGGTACATCTACAGACGGGCGGCAGCCAACGGAAAGCGAGTCCAGTGCCAGGGCGGAGCAAAAAACCCACTCATCATCCTTCCCGATGCAGATATCGGAGAGGCATCCCGGGCTGTCGCGGAGTCTGCTTTCGGCTGCGCGGGTCAGCGCTGTCTGGCCGGATCACTGGTGGTGACCGTGGGGGATGCCCAGGTGCCTTTTTCTGAAGCCCTTTCCGAGGTGGCGCGCTCTTGCAGGCTGGGCTGCGGCCTGGATTCCGGGATTGAGATGGGTCCGGTCATCTCAGCTTCAAGCAAGAACCGGATCGGAGCTCTCATCGAGCAGGGCCTGCAGGAGGGAGCCCGCCTCGAAGTGGACGGTCGGCAGCCGGTTGTGGCTGGTTATGAGGATGGTTTTTTTGTCGGGCCCACCATCCTCAGCGGAGTACAGGCCGAGGCGAGCCTGGTGTCAACTGAGATTTTTGGGCCGGTCGTGACCCTGCTCTGGTTTCCTCGAGTCGACGAAGCCATCGACTTCGTGAACCAGGGGAAGTACGGCAATATGGCTTGTCTGTTTACCGGAAGCGGGGCGTCGGCTCGCAAGTTTCGTTACCAGGTAGAGGCCGGCAACATAGGAATCAATGTGGGAGTTGCCGCGCCGGTTGCCTCATTTCCCTTCAGCGGTTGGAAGGAAAGCTTTTTCGGAGACCTGCACGGGCAGGGACGAGATGCCGTCGAGTTTTTCACGCGGAAAAAAGTTGTCATCGAGCGCTGGCCGGAGTGAAGGAGAAAGACGGGAGAACACGAATGGGGCAGCTGCAAGATCAGGTGAGCGTTATAACAGGCGCCAGTTCGGGTATCGGAGCCCGGATCGCGGCTGCCTTTGCCGCCCAGGGCGCTGTGACCGTTCTGGCGGCACGCAGGCGGGAGAGACTGGAGGCTGCAGCCGAAGAGATTCGGGAGGCGGGTGGAAAGGCGCTTGCCGTGTCGACCGACGTCACCGACGAGGCCCAAGTCGCGGCGCTTTTCCAGAAAGCAACCGATGCCTTCGGTCGAGTCGACATTCTGGTCAACAATGCTGGAATCGGCGGGGCCGGGCCAACCGAGGAGCTGAGCCTGGAGATCTGGCAGAGAGTGCTCGACGTCAATCTGACCGGGGCCTTCTTGTGCAGCCGCGAGGCCCTCAGAATCATGCGGCCCCGGGGCTCTGGTCGGATCATCAATATCGGAAGCGTCTCGGCCAAGGTCCCACGTCCCGACTCGGCTGCCTACACCACTTCCAAATTCGGGCTGGAAGGACTCACCATGTCTCTGGCACTGGATGGCCGCAGCAGCGGCATTGCCGTCTCGATTCTGCACCCTGGCAATACGGCCACCCCAATCTGGCAAGGCCGTGAGGAGATTGCTCGCAAAGAGGGCACCATGTCTCCGGACGATATCGCCCGGATTGTAGTCATGGTGGCCGCCCTGCCATCGGAAGTGAATCTGCTGGAAGGAGTCGTCCTTCCGCTGAGCATGCCCTTTGTCGGTCGAGGCTAGTGTGCTGTCCCGGAAGTTCGCGGTGTTAATTCGGGATGGATTTTCGTCGCCAGTGAGGCGCGCGACGCGAAATGCCGGGAGTCTTTCGAGGAGCGCAACAAAGCTGTCGGCGAAAAGACGCCCGAAGTAGCGGCGTGAACTTCCGGGACAGTACAGTAAGTATCCCCCGGCAAAGCCGGGGGCTTTAATCTTGTGAGCCGCTCAAAGCGGACTTGACGTTGCCGCTACCGCGGCCACTTGTGCCACCTAAAGGTGGCCTGACTACAGGAGCCTGAGCTGATCCTGGCGACGATCTTCTGCTTCTTGCCGCCGAATATACTCACGGATCACTCTCTCATCTCGGCCCACGGTCGATACGAAGTATCCGCGTGCCCAGAAGTGCTGTCCAACAAAGTTTCGCCGACTCTCTGAAAATTCCGGGCAATGTGGAGCGCTTTTCCCTTTGATGTACCCGAACCTGCGCCACAGAGAACTGATCATCACGTGCACGTGATCCGGCAGCAGGTGGCCCTCCTCAATCAAGCTTTCCTTCTGCCCAGCCAACCGTCGCAGCACCTGACCGAGATGTCTGCGCAGGTAAATCAACTTTTTGCGGTACTTCGGGATGAACACCACATGTACTTACACTCCCATTTCGTATGCTGTAAGCTCTTATAGTTACTCATAAAACTCCTTTTCGTGATGCTTTGCTCGGCTCACGGAAGGGAGTTTTTTCACCTCTTCCCGGAACTGTCAGTCCCCGGCAGAGCCGGGGGGACTCCTTACGGGTCTAGACCGCGCTTTCTTGAGGTCCCTTGCGATGCCTGTGAACAGGGGTCCGTATCTGTGCAATAATCTGCCCCACTTCAAACAGTGGAAGTGTCAGAGGAGGTTCGTTTCATGACCCAGTTGATCGAGTGTGTTCCCAATTTCAGTGAGGGGAACGACATGTCCGTGATCCGCCAGATCACGGATGAGATTGAGACTGTAGCCCGTGTCAAACTGCTGGACGTCGACCCGGGACAGGCAACCAACCGGACGGTTGTCACCTTTGTGGGTTCACCCACGGAAGTTGTGGAGGCAGCGGTTCGCGGTCTGAGAAAGGCCAGCCAACTGATCGATATGCGGCATCACCAGGGCGAGCACCCCCGCTTTGGCGCCACGGACGTCTGCCCACTGGTCCCCGTCTCAGGGATCAGCATGGAGGAGACGGTCGGGTATGCGCGCGAGCTGGCCCGCCGACTGGGTGAGGAGGTTGGTCTTACTGTCTATTGTTACGAGAACGCCGCCTTTTCCGATCAGCGGCGAAATCTTGCTGCCGTGCGTTCAGGGGAGTATGAGGGCCTGAAGGAAAAGCTCTCGCAGCCCCAGTGGAAGCCCGACTTTGGCCCGGCCCAGTTCAATCCCGGATCTGGCGCTACCGCAGTGGGTGCCAGAGACTTTCTGGTGGCTTATAACGTCAACTTGAATACAACCTCGACGCGCCGCGCTAACGCCATCGCATTTGACGTCAGGGAGAAGGGACGCATCAAGCGGGAAGGGAATCCCCTGACCGGAACAATCGTTCGAGACCAGGAGGGAGAACCCGTCTTGATCCCGGGGACGCTCAAGTGCGTCAAGGGCATCGGATGGTTCATCGAGGAATACGGAGTGGCGCAAATCTCGATGAATTTGACAAATATCAGCGTGACACCGGTCCACGTAGCCTTCGACGAGGTCTGCCGGAAGGCCCGGGCGCGCGGAGTTCGGGTGACGGGCTCAGAGATCGTGGGCCTGATTCCGCTGCAGGCGATGCTGGATGCCGGTCGCCATTACCTGCGCAAACAGCAGAGGTCGCTGGGGATCCCGGACCTGGAGATCATCAAGATCGCCGTAAAATCTCTGGGTCTGGATGATCTCGAGGTTTTCAAGCCGGAAGAGAAGATCATCGAATACGTGCTGGCTGAACGGGCAGCCGGCGAACTTGTGGAGATGCCTGTTCGCACCTTTGTCGAGGAGACGGCGTCGGAATCACCGGCACCCGGAGGTGGATCCGTTTCCGCCTCCATGGGCGCTATGGGGGCTGCCCTGGCCACCATGGTCGCCAACCTCTCTTCTCACAAGCGGGGCTGGGATGATCGTTGGGAAGAGTTTTCCGAGTGGGCAGTCAAGGGCAAGCAGTTCTATGACACCCTGCTGAGGCTGGTGGATGAAGATACTCGGGCATTCAACTCGATCATAGAAGCCTATCGCCTGCCGCACAGTACCGAAGCCGAGAAACAGGCCCGTAATTCGGCCGTTCAGGCAGCCACTCTCCGCGCCATCGAAGTCCCGTTTCAGGTCATGGAACAGGCGCTCGCGTCGATGCAGGTCATCCGCGCCATGGCCGAGATCGGTAACCCCAACTCTCTGTCGGATGCCGCGGTTGGTGCTCTCTGCGCTCGTTCTGCGGTCATCGGTGCCTTTCTAAACGTGAAGATCAACTCGGCTGATCTGAACGACAAGAAAGTTGTGGAGGATTTCCTGACCCGTGGTCGGGAAATGGAAGACAGGACGATTGCGCTGGAAGCAGAGATCCTGGGGATCGTTCAGGAAAAGATGGGGGCGAATCAGACTTGAGATGGAGCGCTTCGAGAACAGATGCGGTTCAGTAGAAGCATCCGATCCCTCTTCCTTGTTCCCTGCTTGTTTCTGCTCGCCTGTCAAACCGAGCCCCGGGTCCAGCCGACCTCAGAGCCGCCGACCTGGGTGACGTCTGCACACGAGCAGCCCGGGCGCGGGGCGGATCAGGCTGTCTCCAATCTGAGCACCTATCCGGGCCTGGAAGTGAAGCTCTTTGCATCGGAGCCGATGCTGGTCAACCCCATCAACCTGGACGTGGATGAGCGGGGCCGAGTGTGGGTGATCGAGGTGCTCAACTACCGCGAGCATGGCAAGAATGATAACCGGCCGGAGGGAGACCGCATCCTGATTCTGGAAGACGTGGATGGAGACGGGGCTGCAGATACCTCGAAGGTGTACTACCAGGGTCGCGACATCGACGCGGCGCTGGGCATTGCAATCGTGGGGAACCGGGTCATCGTCACTTCTGCACCCAATGTCCTGGTCTTTACCGACGAGGATGGCGATGACAGACCGGATCGAAAGGAAGCTCTCTTCACCAGAACGGGAACGGCTGAACACGACCACTCGACCCACTCATTCGTGTTCGGGCCCGACGGCAAGCTCTACTGGAACATGGGTGATCTTGGCTGGTACGTCCACGACCAGGAGGGCAACCTGGTCACTGATCAGGCCGGCAACAGTGTTGTGGCCAGATTTGCAGGTGAGCGTTACCCGGAATTACAAGGAAAGGAGAGTCCCTACCAGGGGGGAATGGTCTTCCGCTGCAATCTGGACGGCAGCGAGTTTGAGGTGCTGGGACACAATTTTCGCAACAATTATGAGGTGACGGTGGATTCCTTCGGCAACCTCTGGCAGTCGGACAATGACGATGACGGCAACGCGGGCTGCCGGATCAACTATGTGATGGAGTTCGGGGATTTTGGCTACCGGAACTCACTCACGGGAGAGAAGTGGGGCGTCCCTCGGACCGGCCAGCACGATGAGATCCCAATCCGCCACTGGCACCAGAACGATCCGGGTGTGGTGCCGAATTTTATTCACACCGGAGCAGGTTCTCCGACCGGCATTACCGTGTACGAGGGGAGGCTGCTTCCCGAAGTGTTCTGGGATCAGGTCATTCACTGTGACGCGGGTCCTGGAGTGGTGTGGGCGGCTACCGCGACAAGAAGCGGCGCCGGCTTTCAGGGGAAAACGGTCGATCTGCTCAGGCAAAAGAGCGACAGGTGGGTGCGCCCGATCGACGTGGCGATCGGACCAGACGGGTCCTTGTTCGTCACCGACTGGTACGACCCGGTCGTGGGCTGGTATCGCCAGTACGATCTGGGGCGAGGGCGCATTTTTCGGGTGGCGCCGGCCGGACACGCTTACAGGGTTCCTGAGTTTGATTTCGAAACCCCACAGGGCGCCGTCCAGGCGCTCCGGAACCCCGGCTATGCTGTGCGGGCCAGGGCCTGGCTGGTTCTCAATCAGATGCAGGAGAAGGCAGAATCGGCACTGCTGGATCTATTCCGCTCCGAGAATCCGCGCCATCGGGCCCGGGCCCTGTGGCTGTTGACCAAAATCTCGGGTCGCGGCATGAAATATGTTGACCTGGCCATCCGCGACGCGGACGAAGACATCCGGATGGTGGGGCTGCGCGCTGCCCGGCAGTTGAAGATAGATGTGATCCCTCTGGTCAGGCAGTTGCTCGCGGATCCCTCGCCTCGCGTCCTCCGCGATTGCGCCATTGCTTTGCGGCTCAGTCCGTCACCGGAGGTTCCGGCAGTGTGGGCGGAGCTGGCAGCCAGGCATGACGGCAGGGACCGCTGGTATCTGGAGGCGCTGGGCATTGCGGCGGATGGGCGCTGGGACGAGTGTCTCGGGTCCTGGCTGGACAGGGTCGGCAACCAGTGGGACAGCACGTCCGGGAGGGACATCATCTGGCGGTCCCGGGCCGGGGTTACGCCCAGGTACCTGGGCGCGATCATCTCCCGGGCTGATGTCGACCTGGAGAATACGGAGCGCTATCTGCGGGCCTTTGATTTCCAAGCCGACAACCGGGAGAAAGACAATCAGCTGCGCCGGCTTGTGCTTGAAGAGCCCGTGGGTACTCCGGAGAAATTTGCCTTTGTCGCTTCTGAAGCGTTGCTTCGAATGAAAAATCTGGATCTTGATTCTGAACCCTCCTTCCGACAGGCAGTGGATCGCGTCCTGAGGATGCTGGGGCCCGGTGAGCAGTTTGCCCGATTGGTGCAGCGCTTCGAATTGAGAGAGCACTACCCCGGCCTGATGCGGGTCGCTGTGGACAACCGCGACAATCCCACCGGTGTAGCTGCCATCAGGACTCTCCTGGACGCAAAAGAGAACTCCCTGATCGAGAACTTCCTGCTGGGGGTTGATGTGGATCGGGCCATGCAGACAGTCGAGGTGCTGGGACACAGTCAGGACGGGCGCGCCTATCCTCTGCTGGCCCGGGTCATCGAAGACTCAGAACAACCCTGGCGGCTCCGCGAACACGCGGTTCGATTCCTGGCCGGGTCGCGCTTCGGTCTGGGGGCACTCCTTGAAATGGCGAAGTCGGATCGCTTTCCCGAAGACCTTCTGGAAGTCGCCGGAACCTCCATGACTCGCACCATGAATGTCAGAGTGCGGGAAGAAGCAGAAAAGTTCTTTCCGGTACCACCGTTGGCGGACGGCGACGGCGTTCCCCAGATGACGGAATTACTGGTTTACATTGGGAATCCGGAGCGCGGAAAAAAGGTGTTCGAGAAGGCCGAGTGCAGCACCTGTCATTTGATCGAGGGGACGGGAACTGTTTTTGGGCCCGACCTCTCCATGATCGGGGAGAAACTTCCCAAGGTCGGACTCTATGAGGCCATCCTCGATCCCAGTGCGGGTATTGCTTCGAATTACCGGCTGTTCTACTTCACCCTGCGTGACGGCCGCGAGGTGTCCGGGTTCATCCTGGGGGAAACTCCCGACAAGCTGACGCTTCGCCTGGAAGGCGGTGTCCTGTCCGAATACGCGCGCGGCGACGTCGTAGAGCGGCGGGAGTCCTCGGTGTCGGTCATGCCCTCGGATTTGCAGCGCCAGATCAATGTCGATGACCTGGTCGACCTGGTGGAATACCTGGGGACCCTGCAGTGAGAAGCCGGCCCGACAAGGCAAGGATCGAGTAGAATTGACACCAGGCGCTTTGTAGCCTAGCCTATGAGTGAATTGTAGGGGGCACGTGATGGCGACGGCAACAGTGAGAATCCCGGCGGAAAAGAGAGACATTCTGAGGATCATTGCTGGGATTGAGAAGACGGAGATGAAGGAGATTCTCTCCGAACTCATCGACGAGTACATCGAGCGGCACCAGGAAACGCTGGCCCTTCTTTCCCGGCCGGAGTGGGTCGACATCATCGCTCGCGGCAAGGAGGAGGTGGGCAAGGGCATTCAGGGCAAGAGGCTCGATGAGCTGGCGGATTGAGGTCAAGCCCTCGGCCGAGAAGCAATACCTCAAGCTCGACCGAACCACTCGCCGACGGATCAAGGAGGCCCTCCACGAACTCGAGAACTTGGAGCGGCCGCTGCTTCACCGGCGCGTGCGGCCTCTGACGGGCAAGCTCAAAGGGGACTATCGGATCCGGGTCGGGGGCTGGCGGATTCTCCTCACCCCTGATCGAAAGGCCCTGGTGCTCCATGTCTACGCTATGCTTCCGCGGGGAGATGCGTATTGATCTGGCGACCACGACCGAAGGATCTCGCTGACCGGGGCGATGACGCAACGGCGAAGGGCCGTGCCGAAGGCCATGTTAGATCGCTTGCTGCACCATAAGGGACTAGTTCTCGGATGGGTCAATTTTACTTCTTGCGCCTCCGGTATGCTGCCCGGCCTTCATCCGTCGCCAGCTTTCTGGACATGCGCGCCGTGGCCGGGAGTTTGGCGGCCGGATCTGGCTCACTTCCCTCTCGGCCTAAAGCAATGTATGCCATCGATCTGGCGATGAACCTGAACAACCTCTGTGGGCCGGACTCCAAGAAGCTGGAGGTGACGAATCTCCACAGCTGGGCGGTTCGCTTCATGCACCGGCAGGGCCACCACTTCGAGATTGTGAGCGGAACTGAGAGGGATCAGCTCTGCTGTTCATCGAAAAACAAGGGATTTCGACACCCTACAAGGCTGTGCTGGCTGACGAGGTCCAGGATTTCACCCCCTAAGACGACCGGGTACAGGCGGTGATCGATGCCATGCGGCCTGAATGCAGACCGATCTTCAGTGTAATCTGTAACCCATGTCTCCGGGGACCCATGGAGATTGGCGCGCCCAACAGGATTCGAACCTGTGACCTCCGGTTTCGTAGACCGGCGCTCTATCCGACTGAGCTACGGGCGCGTCTGAGGGCAGAAGTTTAGCATGGAGAAGTTGCGCAGATCTATTTTGCCAACCTTCAGTCTTGAACCGTCAACCTTCAAGTTTGCACGCCCTCTTCTTGCCCATTGCGGGTTTCTGCGCTAGAAAAGTGACATGTCCTACGCACATGAGCATTCTCTGCGAGTGCGCTACGCCGAAACGGATCAGATGGGGGTTGTTTATTACGGGAACTACTTCATCTACTTCGAGATCGGCCGGGTCGAATTCTGCCGGAGCATCGGCTTGCACTATGAACAAATGGAGAAGCAAACCAAGTGCTTCTTGACCGTTGCTGAAGCCGGTTGTCGGTACCAGAAGCCTCTAACCTATGACACTCTGTTTCTGGTCAGGACCACTCTGGAGACTTTTCGGACTACCTTTCTCTCCTTTCGCTATGAGGTGGTGTCCTGCGCGCGCGGAGACAGCTATTCGCGGGGTTGGACCAAACACATTGTGACCGGTCCGGACGGCCGGCCGCGCAAGATCCCCGAGCCCTATGCGGGCTTGTTAAGGGGTGCGGTGTAGGGACGCTTGTCGCTGCAAAGAAACACCGCCCGTCAGGGTCGGGGCTGTGCTACGGTTTGGGAAGGGTGAAGAAGTCAATCCAGTGGTCTCTGTATGCAGTTGTACGAGTGAGCCTGTTTCTCCTGAGCTGGACTCCCCGGTTCCTGGCCCGCTCCATCTGCAGGACCCTGGCTGCATGGGTCTGGATGGTGGATTCGAAACACCGATTCATCGGGATGGCGAATCTGGCCATCGCTTTCCCTGACCGCTCCATCGCCTGGAGACGCAAGGTGCTCCTGGACAGCTTTCGGCATCTCGGAGATCAGGCCGTGGAACTCTCCCGTCTGCGGGGTATGGGATCTGCCGAGATGCGTCGGCGCGTCCGCTACGACAGCCCGCATGGTCTGGCCAACTACCTGGAGGCCTGCGCTTCTGGGAAGGGAGTCTTGTTGGTCACCGCCCACGTCAGTGCCTGGGAATTGTTGCCGGCGGCCCATGCGGCTCGAGGCTATCCGCTCAGCTTCCTGGTTCGTCGTCTGGATAATCCCTGGCTCGATCGCTGGAGCGAGACGATTCGATGCCGATTCGGAAACCGCGTCGTGGACAAACACAGAGCCCTGCGCAAGGTTCTGAAGTTGATCCAGGAAAGGAAGGACGTCGGCTTTCTTCTGGATCAGAATGTACAGGAAAGTGAAGGAGTTTACGCCCCTCTGTTTGGGCGGCCTGCTTCTACCAGCTCGAGTGTAGCGGTACTGGCGATCCGAACAGGAGCTCCCGTGGTCCTCGGCTTCCTGTGCCCGGACTCGCGGGCAGGGTTCTATCGGATTCGCTTTTATCCGCCTTTGTACGCTCGCCCGAAAGAAGAATCGGAAACCGAGGTGCTGCGCCTCACGGCTGAGATCAACCGCCATATCGAGGAGGTGATTCGGGAATTCCCCTCCTATTGGCTGTGGGGGCACCGGCGCTTTCAGACCCAGCCGGACGGGGGGAACTCTTACGGGTAATTCCAGTTTCCAAGACACGAAGAGGGAAGGTGGCAGGAAGGGGGAGGCGGGCTCCGGGAGGCGAACGTTAAGGAGCGGCCGAGAGCATCCCGGAGCCCGCCTCCCCTGCCTAACGTACTCGGTCTCAAGGATCAGCGAGTGGGAGGGGCCGAAAGCGTCGGGATAAACCGACATGGAGTAGCGGATGAAAGAGCCGTACGGGGAAAGGTGTAGCCAACCACCCCGACCCCGAGTCATGCATCGATACCTCGCAAGAGGCTGGTGAAGCGTTGACAGGGGAAGCGTGAGCCGGGCTATTGAGCTTCGAAAGAAACGAGTTCCAGGTGCTGCTTTTATGGCCCCAAGGGGGTGGCGAAACCGGCTGCGGCGTAAAAGGCGAGTCGCAGCAGGGCCTGGCGGAGTCAGAGACCCCGTGCAAGCGTGGACGCTCCATGGACGAGAACCGAGAGACCCCAGGGTAGTCCGTCTGGATGGCAGGCGGACAGGCCGGCGAAGGTAAGCCGTAATGCCGGACATATACGGCCCTGGGGAGTCGGACGGACTCATAGTACTGATGAAGCGAGCGAACAAAGACGAAGAGTCGGCGGAGTTTGTGGAGGGAAGGAGTCCGGCCAAGGGAAGCACCAGTGAAGGCGGCCACGCCCCGGACACGGAGCCGGAAAGGTGTGACGATCGACTGGCTGGTGTAGGGCAGGCCGCACGCCGGGATAGGAAGATGCGGTTCACCGCGTTGCTGCACCACGTGACACCGGAACTGCTGAAGCAGAGCTATTTCGCCTTGAAGCGGAAGGCTGCTGCAGGGGTGGACGGAATGACGTGGCAAGCATATGGAGAAGGGTTGCGGGAGCGACTGCTCGTTCTGCATACCCGAATCCATGACGGGACCTATCGAGCCCACCCCTCGAGGCGGGTCTACCTCCGAAAGGAGGATGGCAGGCTGCGTCCACTGGGCATATCGGCCCTGGAGGACAAGATCGCGCAACAGGCCGTAGTTACGGTACTGGAGCAGATCTACGAGGAGGAGTTTATGGGCTTCAGTTACGGGTTCCGCCCCGGACGCAGTCAGCATCGAGCATTGGATGCGCTGTGGATGGGGATTACCAATCGGCCGGTGAATTGGGTGCTGGACGCTGACATTAGTGGGTTTTTCGACGCCATCGACCACGAATGGATGCTGAAGTTTCTCCAGCACCGGATCGGGGACCGGAGGGTTCTGCGACTGATCCGCAAGTGGCTCAGAGCGGGAGTCTCCGAAGCGGGTCAATGGTCCAGGAGCACGGTGGGAACGCCACAGGGGGCGGTAATTTCGCCCCTGCTGGCAAACATCTACCTGCACTATGTACTGGATCTGTGGACCCACCAGTGGCGAGGACGTAAGGCGAAAGGGGCGGTCATCATCGTCCGCTACGCCGACGACTTCGTGCTGGGATTCCAGCATCGCGAGGAGGCCGAACAGTACCGCCGGGAGCTGGCGGTACGGCTGTCGCAGTTCGGCCTGCAACTGCACCCGGAAAAGACGCGGTTGATTGAGTTCGGCCGTTGGGCGAGCAAGAATCGTCGCCGCCGGGGGCAGACCAGACCGGATACCTTTACCTTCCTGGGCTTTCGCCATATCTGTGCGCAAGGTCGAAAAGGCGGGTTTACGATCCGGCGGAAGACCGAAGGGAAACGTCTGAGACGCAAGTTGAAGCAGATCCGCGCACAACAGCTGCGCCGACGGCACGATTCGCTCCCCGAACAGGGGAAGTGGCACCGGTCCGTCGTCCAGGGTTATTTCAACTACCATGCGGTCCCGGGCAACAGTGACGCCCTGAACGCCTTCCGCAGCGCGGTGTGTCGCGGCTGGTGCCACGCCTTGCGGCGTCGGAGCCAGAAAGCGAACATGCCGTGGCCGCGGTTCAACCGGTATGTCAAGCGGTGGATCCCCAGTGTCCGTATCCTACATCCTCCACCCTTCGTGCGTTTTGGCGTTCGACCCGAGGTAGGAGCCGTATGAAGTTATGTCTTCACGTACGGATCTGTCCGGGGGGTGCCAGGCAACTGGCATCCCTACCGGAACTCGGCCCTCGGGGGCGGCTCTCGGCCGCTCCTTAACGTTCGCCTCCCCCGAGGACCGAGGCCCCTCCCACTCTATCCTGGAGCTCTGAGATCTTGGAGTATGGAATCTGGAATCTGGAATTTGAAATCCCCATTGAGAAGCGTGGAACAGAATCCTTGCCTTGGGTTATGCTGTTCGGGTTTTGTTACGAGAAGCAGGATAGCCTCAGGGCTGATAACGAATAGGGAGGAATAAATGGCGACGCGAGTTGCGATCAATGGATTTGGAAGAATCGGGCGAAATGTCTTCAGGGCAGCTCTCAAGAAGGGGTCGGATCTCGAGTTTGTGGCTGTCAACGACCTGACCGACCCCAGGACCCTGGCCCATCTTCTCAAGTACGATTCTATCTATGGAATACTCGACCAGGAGGTCACCCACGATGGCGACTCCATCAGGGTCGGGAATTCAGATCTCCAGGTATTCTCAGAGCGGGATCCGGCCGGGATCCCATGGGAATCGGCCCAGGTTGACGTGGTCATCGAGGCGACCGGTCTGTTCCGTGCCCGCGAGGATGCATCGAAGCACCTGGGCGGGTCGGTGAAGAAAGTCGTCATCACCGCCCCTGCCAAGGAACCGGATGTAACGCTGGCCCTGGGCGTGAATGAAGCAGACTATGACCCGGCCCGCCATCACATCATCTCCAATGCCAGTTGCACGACCAACTGCCTGGCCCCCCTGGCCAAAGTCCTGCACAACGCATTCGGGATCAAGAAGGGTCTGATGACGACCATTCACAGCTACACGAACGGCCAGAGAATCCTGGATCTTCCACACCAGGATCTCAGGCGGGCCCGAGCCGCAGCTCTATCCATGATTCCGACCACCACGGGCGCGGCGGCCGCCGTGTCTCTGGTTCTCCCGGAAATGAAAGGGAGGCTTGACGGTATTTGCATTCGGGTTCCTACGGCCACGGTCTCGATGGTGGATCTGACCGCGACTCTGGAAAGCGACACGACCACCGAAGAAGTCAGAGAGGCCTTCCGAGGGGCAGCCCAGGGGCCGATGAAGGGCATTCTTCGCTACACGGATGAGGAGCTTGTTTCTTGCGATTTTAGCGGTGATGCGCACTCGGCCACCGTGGACGGACCTTTCCTTCGAACTCTGGGTGAGAACATGGTCAAGGTTCTCGCCTGGTATGACAATGAATGGGGCTATTCGAATCGTGTTCTCGATCTGACTGAAATGGTTTCCCGCCAGGGCGGGGAGCCGGTAGCCGGCGCCTGAGGCTGGCCGGTGTACCGTCTTCCCCGGAAACTTTCCATCGCAGATCTGGATGTGGCCGACAAGCGAATCCTGATGAGAGTGGATTTCAACGTTCCACTCTCAGGTGGAGATGTGGTTGATGATTCACGGATCCTGGCTGCTCTCCCCTCCATCAGGTTCGTTCTGGAGAGACAAGGTCGGCTACTGCTGGCTTCCCATCTGGGTCGCCCCCGCGGGGAGAGAAGGAGAGATCTGTCGCTGGCCCCGGTTGCTGAGCGACTGGCTAGCAGGCTGGGCCGACCGGTCGATTTCGCCTCTTCTTGCATTGGTGAGGAGGTCGAAGCGGCGGCCTCCAGGCTGGAACCCGGACAGGTGTTGATGTTGGAGAATCTGCGCTTTCATAGTGGCGAGAAAGACAACGATGTCGATTTTGCTGGCGGGCTGGCCTCTCTGGCTGACCTGTACGTCAATGATGCCTTTGGAACCGCTCACCGGGCTCACGCCTCCACCGCCGGCGTTCCGACAATCATGGGCGGCGGAGCTGCGGGTTTTCTGATGGCCAAGGAGATCAAGTACCTCTATGGGGTGCTGAACGACCCTGAAGAGCCGGTTGTGACGATTCTCGGTGGTGCCAAGGTTTCAGACAAGATCGGGGTCATTCGATCGCTTCTTCCCCTCACGAGCACCTTCCTGATTGGTGGGGGAATGGCCTACACGTTCCTGCGGGCCCAGGGAATTGAGTGCGGTAAATCGCTGGTGGAAGAGGACAAGGTGGGTGTGGCCGGGGAGTTACTCGAGGAGGCCCGTGAGGCAGGTATTGACGTGCTCTTGCCGGTGGACCATGTGGTTGGATCCAGCCTCGGTCCCGACATAGAGGTCGAGCCCTGCCCGACGCAGTCGGTTCCCCACCAGAAAATGGCACTGGATATCGGACCGAAAACTGTCGAGAGGTTCAAGCAGGGTGTCGAGAAGGCCAGGACGATCATCTGGAATGGTCCAATGGGTGTGTTTGAAATGAAGAGCTGCGCCTCGGGAACCATGGAGATTGCCCGGGCGGTGGCCGCTGCTGATGCCATCTCCATCGTGGGCGGGGGGGATTCCGCGGCGGCGGTACAGCTGGCCGGTGTGGGCCATTCGATCACCCACGTCTCCACCGGAGGAGGGGCCTCCCTCACGCTCCTGTCGGGAAAACCACTGCCCGGAGTTGAGGCTTTGACCGATCGAGTTGACAAACAAGAACCGCGAGGTGTGAGACTGCCGCTGCCACCGCGCGGGAGTACCAAGGGAGTTTGAATGCAGAGAAAGCCGCTGATTGCCGGCAACTGGAAGTGCTTCAAGACGGTCGCTGAAGCGCGCCAATTGGCGGGGGAGATACGAGACGGCGCTACGCGCATCTCCGATGTTGACATTGTGGTGGCTCCGCCCTTTACAGGCCTTGCCGCCGTGGGCGAAGAACTGTCCGGGGCAGACATCGGTCTGGCAGCCCAGAACGTTCACTGGGAGCCCCCGGGAGCCTGGACAGGCGAGATCGCAGCGGAGCAGTTACTGGATGTCGGTTGTGGATATGTCATCATTGGCCATTCAGAGAGAAGGCAGTTCTTTGGCGAGACGCCAGGCACGGTCAACCGTCGGCTGCGGCGTTGTCTGGAGACGAATCTTGTCCCCATTGTGTGCATCGGAGAGACTCAGCAAGAGCGTGAGTCTGGGCAGGCTAAAGAGGTCATTCTGGGCGACTTAGCCGGTTGCCTGGACGGATTGACAGCCCCACAGCTATCCCGTATGATCATCGCTTACGAGCCACTCTGGGCCATCGGAACAGGGCTAACGGCGACACCCGAAACAGCCCAGCAGGTCCACGAGTGGATTCGTAGTTGGACAGCGAGCGAGTATTCTCCGCAACTCTCCGGTAGAGTGCGAATCTTGTATGGTGGAAGCGTTAAGCCTGACAATGCCTCAGACCTGATGGGGCAGGAGGACATAGACGGGGCCCTCGTCGGAGGAGCCAGTCTGGATTCAAAGACTTTCCTGGAAATTGTTCAGTTTGAGTCCAGGTAGTCCTTTCCGTGCAGGTGTTTCGGGAATGAGAACATGATTCTGTTTGTAGTTTTGCATATTCTGGTTTGCTGCTTCCTGATCCTGATCGTGCTGCTGCAGTCGGGCAAGGCAGGAGATCTGGCCTCGACCTTTGGTGGAGGAGGGAGCCAGACAGCCTTCGGCACCCGGTCGGCGACTACTTTACTGACCAAGCTGACAGCGATCAGCGCCGGCCTGTTTATGGCGACCTGTCTGATCCTGGCAGGCCTGGCTCGGAGGGGCGAGTCGAGTGTGATGGAGGGTGCTGCTCCCAGTACGCCTGCGGCCACCGAAGCGACCGCAGCCCAAGAGCAGGATGCGGGCGGTCAGCCGCCGGCAGTGCCAGCCGAGTCCGCGACTCCGGCTTCCGCCGAGGAGAGCTCGGGGGAAGGTGGCGAGAACCCGACCGGGAGCCACTAGAGTACTGTCCGGGAAGTTCACGGGGTTAATTCGGGATGGATTTTCGTCGTCAGCTGCATTAGGTCCTCGTGCCGGAGTGGTGGAACTTGGCAGACACACCATCTTGAGGGGGTGGCGCTCTAACGAGTGTGCGGGTTCGAATCCCGCCTCCGGCACCAATCCTTTCCTTCCTTGCGGGCAGCGACTCGGTCTGATCTGTTCCACCAGGATGACCGGTGGCGTGTGCTAGCATGAGTTTCAGTGAAAAACTCGGCTCTGTTCAGGAAAGAGCTCTTGCTACTGGCCGTTGTCCTGGTCCTGATGCTCGTCATCGGCCACGGGGTGCTCCCGACTTGCGATCGCTTCTTTCCAGCCCTTGATCGGCCCTATGATTTCACCCTCGAAGTTGGCGGGCGGCTGCTCAGTGGCAATTCAGGCAACCCCATCGGATATTCCCTCATGTACCTCACAACGCTCTTTCCCGGGGGGCTGGATTTTTCTCTCGATTTTTACGGAGTGACCTTTGAGGGAAATTCTCGCAGCTTTACCGACCGCTACATGCTCCTTACGGGAGCCTACGAGAAAGGGATCCTGTACTTCATGCGAGATACGATGAAGGTGCTGGCTCCCGACGGCGGCACCTTCATGGACGCAGGCGCCAACACCGGTCAGCATTCCCTGTTCATGTCTCCCTATGTGATCCAGGTTCATGCCTTTGAGCCGTGGGAGCCGGTCCTGCGACGCTTCCGGCGGATGATCGAGATCAATGGAGTCAAGAACATCGTCGCCCATCCAGTCGGTCTCGGTGAGCAGAAGGAGGTCCTTCCTTTTTATGAGCCACCCGGGCACAACCCCGGAATGGGTTCTTTCGTGGAAGGCTTCGCTTTGGAAGGCTTCGCTTATGAGCTTGAGTACGGCGGTGAACTTCAGATCGTGAGTGGAGACGAATGGCTGGCTGAATCCGGCAGCCCTCATTTCGACCTGATCAAGATGGACGTGGAGGGATTCGAGAAGCCAGCTCTGAAGGGGCTCCGTCAAACACTGATCTCGAGCCGGCCGGTGATCGTCGTGGAAGTGACTCCGGGCAAGAGCACCGGGTTCCAGAGCGAAGCAGACCTGATGTCCGTGTTGCCCAACCATTACGGGTATCTTGAGATCAAGGAAGACTCCACTCGCTGGTGCCAGGGCCTCTATGAACTGGTCGAATACACTGGAGAATTCGAGCCCCCGGGCCAGCCCTACCTGGTTCTTTTTCCGCTCGAGTTGAAGGGCAGGATTCCCGTCACCAATGTGTCGGCCGAAGGTGGCTGTTGACCCTGTGATGAAGGGAGGGGTTTCACCGGTTCGCCGAGTTCGCCTTGACCACTGCCTGCAGCAGGCCCCCAAAACGCCATAGCGCGAAAGATGCCCCATAAAAAGGAAGGCCCGCGAGAAGGTCCATGCGCAGGTCAGTCCAGATTTCCTTGCTCGTCTGGGCAAACTCATATTCGAACCAGTAGAATCCCAGGATGAACAACAGCCCACCCAGAAGCAGGACGCCAAAAGCGGCGGCAGCGGCCAATTTGTAACGAGAGATTCGAGCCAACTGAAACGTGCACCAGATCAGGCGGCCCCCGACTACGAGCGCTATGATGGGCATCGAGAGGGGGAACACTCTGCAGAAGATCCAGTAAGCCAGCATCTGGCTAACCCGGATTATGCATGAGATCTGAATCCGAGTGAGATTTGGGCCCATAAAAAGAGCCGTAGCTCTCTGATATAAAAGGGTTTACACAAACAAGACCCTAACCAGGAGCTACGGCAATGTTAAGAGCAGTCTGCCAGAATACCCTGCCATTTCACAGCCACAGAAAGATCACGGCGCGTTTTGATGGGGGGAGCCTCACTTCCGACGCAGGATGGTTGTTGTTTGGATCGGTGGATCGGCAACATCGGCTCTGCGAGGGCTTCAGTTCGTGTATTTCGGAGAGTCGAGACCAACGCTACATTCGTCATGATCTGTTGAAGTTGATCCGACAACGAGTCTTGCAGATCGTGGCCGGCTACGAAGACTGTAATGACGCCGATACGCTGCGCTCGGATCCGATGCTCAAAACCGTCTGTGATCAGTTGCCGGAGAGCGATCCGGATTTGGCCACGCAGCCGACTTTCTCCCGCTTGGAGAACTCCGTCACCAGGAAGGATCTGATGCGTTTGAGCCAGTGGCTGCTAGGCCGTTATGTGCGCTCCCTGAAGAAAAGACGTCCCGGTAAGATCATCCTGGATCTGGACAGTACCGACGACCATACCCACGGCCAGCAGGAGTTCTCCTTCTACCACGGGTATTACCGAAGCCACATTCTGCATCCTTTGCTGATCTTCGATGCCGACACGGGAGACCTGGTGTGTGCCGTGTTGAGACCTGGCAACAAGGGAGCTGCCTCTCACATCGTGCCCATTCTGAAGCGAGTCGTGGAGGCTATCCGACAAGGAGTGGGGACGGATGTCGAGATTGAGATTCGGGCCGACAGCGGCTTTGCCACGCCGCGGCTCTACGAGTTCTGTGAGGCTGAAGAGAATCAACTCCAGTATGTCATTGGGTTAAGTCGAAACCCTCGCCTGCAGCGAGTGGTCGAGCCCCTGCTGGATTCGACTCGGGAAAGGTTCCTTGAGCTGGAGGAAAAACAGCGTCAGTTTGACGAGTTTCTTTATCGAGCCAACAGCTGGGATCGATCTCGTCGCGTCATCGTCAAAGTGGAGGTCGATCAGCGCGGGATCAATCGTCGCTTTGTGGTCACCAACCGGGACGATCTCTGCTCCCAATCACTTTATGACCACTACACAAACCGAGGACAGACCGAAAACTTCATCAAGGCCTTCAAGAATCATCTGAGCATGGACCGACTCAGCTGTCATCGATTCCTGGCCAATCAGTTTCGACTCCTTCTGCATGCCCTGGCTTACCAGATGTTCGTGCGCCTGCGCGACTATCTGCACGGGACCCCCTGGCACAAGCTCGAAATCGAAACCTTACGTCGTCGTGTCCTCAAGATCGGGGCCCGGATCCGACAAACCACTCGACGCATCTGGGTCCATCTTTCCTCAGCCTTTCCCGAACAACCCCTCTTCCACCTCGTCTTGAGTCGTCTCAACTCCAGCTAGCCTCTCCCAGCTCCCCGAAAAACCGCTTCCGATACTCACCCAGGCCCAGATCTGTCTGAAATTCACTCCCCAACCACTTCAAACGCCTCGCCAACCGATATTCTTCGCAAATCCGCCTGTCACACCTGTCCGCTTTCGAGTTGAGCCACTTCTCGAGTCGTTTTTCAACTCCGGACTACGGTTCTTGCATAATCCGGGCTAAGTCTTTCACCGACGGCCCAGGCTTTACTGTGACGGTGTCCACAAAACCCGGACAATTTAGCTTAGATCCCCTTTTGGGTAGCCCTGAACCGATTCGTCTCCTAGAATCTCTGAAGAAGGAGACAGGAAACGATGAAATTCGAAGGTCCTTTTACTGCCCTGGTCACGCCGTTCCGAGAGGGAAGGTTGCATGAGGAATGCCTCCGGGATCTGGTTCGATTCCAGGTAAACAACGGCAGCCTGGGGATTGTCGCCTGCGGCACCACTGGAGAGTCGCCGACTCTTGCCCGGGAGGAAATCTACCGCGTCTTCGAAATCGTCATCGAAGAAGCCGGGGGAAAGGCCACGGTAGTGGCCGGGACCGGAACCTACAATACGGCCCGGACCATTGAATTGACGACAAAAGCCCGCCAACTGGGGGCCGACATGGCGCTCGTGATCACACCTTATTACAACAAACCGACCCAGGAGGGGTTGTATCTTCACTTTGAAGCTGTTTGCCGGGCTGTGGACCTTCCCATCATGATTTACAACGTTCCGGGAAGGACCGGGGTCAACATATTGCCCTCGACGGTGGAACGGCTCAGCCACATCGACAACATCGTGGCCATCAAGGAAGCCAGTGGGGACCTGAATCAGGCTTCAGAGATTGTGAACCGCTGCGCAGGGCGGATACGGGTGTTTTCGGGCGATGATTCGCTGTTCGTACCCATCCTGAGCGTCGGCGGAGTGGGGGTGGTCTCGGTGGTGGGCAACATCGTTCCGCGTGACGTGCGAAATCTGTGGGAGGCATACCGGGAGTCGAATCTTTCCAGGCTGGCCGAGCTGCACGGGAGACTCTTCCCTCTCTGCCAGGCCATGTTCTACGAGACGAATCCGATTCCGGTCAAAACGGCTCTGAATCTGATGGGGAAGGATGTCGGAGAACTGCGGCTTCCTATGGCGTCCATGTCTGACGAGAATACGAGGAGACTGGTGCAGGCGATGGAACGCTATGGTTTACTGAATCCGGTTGCAGAAGTGTAAGAGGACCCTCTGGGTCGGATCAGATCGCGGGATGGAACCCGCTCCTACACCCTGCAGCACCAGGAAAGAAGAAGCATGGGACTCAACATCGGGTTGATTGGCAGCGGCCGAATGGGTCAGGAGGTCACCCGTCTGGCGCCTCAGAAGGGGCACCGGATCATTTCGACGTTTGACCGCGGCAGGGCACTGAGTGCGGCCGCTGCGGTCCAGGGTATTGATGTCTTCATTGACTTCTCGCATCCGGGCGCAGTCATGGATCATGTCCACACGCTGGCCCAGGGGAAGGCTGCCCTCGTGATCGGAACGACAGGATGGTACGAGCAACTCGATGAGATCAGGAATCTGGTGCTGGCCTCGGGAATGTCGGTCGTCCATGCACCCAACTTTTCCCTGGGCGTCAGCGTTTTCCTGAGGCTTGTGGAGGAAGCCGGGAAGCTCTTCGATGGGCTGGTTGACTACGATCTCTTCGTTCACGAAACTCACCACCGCGGAAAGGTCGACAGTCCCAGCGGCACGGCACTGGCACTGGTCGATATTCTGCTGAAAACGGTGGCACGCAAGAGTGAGCTCCGATCCGACGACGCCCCGGGGCCGGTTGCGCCCCAACAATTGCAGGTGGCTTCCTCCAGAGGTGGAAGCATCCCGGGTATCCACAGCGTCTTCTTTGATTCTCTCTCGGATACCATTGAGTTGAAGCACGTAGCTCGCAATCGCAGCGGCTTTGCTCTGGGCGCCCTGCTGGCAGCCGAGTGGATCCAGGGGAAAAAGGGATTCTTCACCTTCAAGGATGTGCTGGAGGATGTTCTCTCTCAGAGCCCCCTGTCCCGGCCAGGGAAAGCAGGCTAGAATCAGAGCCCCCGGTGGGAGCCGGGGGAAGAAAAGACATGGAAGCTGTACAGAACCTGAAGGAACGAATCGAAGTGCTCTACAGCCGTGAGAGCCGGGACTATAATCAAGCTGCCCGCGACCTTTTTGCAGAGTTCAAATCCCTCCTCAATTCCGGCACCGTTCGAGCCGCCGAGTGCGTCGATTCCAGGTGGCATGTCAACCACTGGGTCAAGAAGGGGATCCTGCTGGGCTTTCGCTGGGGGAGCCTTACGGACTACTCAATCGACCAGGAGTTCCGATTTTTTGATAAATCTACGTTTCCTCTCAAGAAGCTGCGTGTCTCCGATGAAGTCCGGCAGGTGCCGGGTGGGTCCTCGATCCGGGATGGATCCTATGTCGCCCCGGGAGTCGTGATCATGCCACCCGCCTATATCAATGTGGGCGCCTGTGTAGAGGCCGGGTCCATGATTGACTCCCACGCCCTGGTCGGTTCCTGTGCCCAGATCGGAAAGCGAGTGCATCTGAGCGCCGGAGCCCAGATCGGGGGCGTGCTGGAGCCCGTGGGAGCCATGCCGGTCATCGTCGAAGACGAGGTTCTCATCGGTGGAAACTGCGGCGTATATGAGGGAACGATCATTTCCAGGCGAGCTGTCATCGGGGCCGGTACGATTCTCACCGGATCGACGCCCCTCTTTGATCTGGTGAACAAGCAAATCTACCGAAAAGCCCCGGACTCTCCCCTCATCGTTCCACCGGGAGCCGTCGTGGTTCCCGGTAGCCGGGCCCTGACGGGGGCATTCGCCACCCAGCACGGTATCTCTGTCTCTTCTCCCCTGATCGTCAAATATCGGGATGAACGGACCGATGCGGCCACGGTTCTCGAGGAAGCGCTGCGCTAGTACTAGTCGGCCGCGCTGGCGCTCGTGGTTTGTTGTCTAGTTCTTTCAACCTTCGACTCCGTTGTGTTACAAAACGATCATCCATCAAAACGGAACCGGAGTAGATGGCCATGACGATTTCACGAAGGGCGTTCCTGGAGGCATCGGCGGCGGCAGCAGGCGCCACCAGCCTGGTCGGGCAGGCCGAAGCCATTGCCCCTGCCGCATCCCCTCGCTTTGCACCTGTTCCTTTGCGTGGGAACTGCAGCCTGGAGGATCTCGCCAGGAAGAAGGTCTCCGACACCCTGAAGGAGAGGTTGGAAAGGGCAGCCCGGGGGGCGCTGGTGTCCTGGAGCATTCCTTTCGAAGTTGGATCGGTTGTTTTCCTCAAAGACAAGCCTGTCACGGAGCGAATCGGTCCTCTGAAGACTCAGTGGATCTGCTTTTTGCACACCACCGACGTCGAGCCCCTGGAGTGGAACGAACACGGGTTTCTTTCCCCCACGCGGGGAGAAGGTCGTCTTCCCGAACACGTGGCTGACTATGTGATCCTGTATGCGGACGGTTCCGAGAAGCGGGTTAAGATTCGCCGCCGCGAGATGAGAGAGTACCAGATCGGCATGCTCTGGCGCCGCTGGGGAGAACTCTGCTTTCAGGCAGTTCCCCAGGACCACCCCTACCCGATTCTGGAGGCCCCTTCAAGAGCAGCGCGGCACGCGCCGAACCTGGGGAGCCCCTGACTCAGGTCGTCTTCCCGAACACGGGCCGGACCGTGGCAGCGGATTTACCAGATCGGCATGCTCTGGCGCCGCTGGGGAGAACTCTGCTTTCAGGCAGTTCCCCAGGACCACCCCTACCCGATTCGGCCCCTTCAAGAGCAGCGCGGCACGCGCCGAACCTGGGGGCTGACTCAGGGCCGGACCGTGGCAGCGGATTTGACTTTCTGGAACAACTGGGTGTGGGCCTGGGAAAATCCCCGACCGGAAGAGGAGATCAGGGCCCTGCGCTTTGAACCCAGGACAGGAAGAACTATCATTTCTGCGATATCAGCCGGTTCGGCCTCCGCCTTCCCCCTCCGCCTTCCCCCTCCGCTGGGAAAGCCGCCGCAAAGCACTTCTCAAGCTGCCCGAGGGTGCCGATTTTGACTACGATCTCGATGAAGTCGGGCTGATGAAGCAGATTCGTCTGGACATGGGGCAGGTCATCTCGGCCCAGCCTGTCAAGATCTATCCCAACGCCTCCTGGTCCGAAACCTATGACAACCAAGTACCTGAGATGTCCCGCAGTCTGGTACAGGTGGATTACACAGCTCACGCCGATGCTCTGTTTCATCTGGAGAGGGGCCTCACCGTACCGGTCTCAGAACTGACCGAAGACCGGGCGTCCGGCCGGCTGACTCCGATCTCCCCCAGCAACCAGCGAGTCAAGATAAGAGTTGTCGAGAAAGGGAGCCGTAGACCGGTTGCCGTGAAGTTGCATCTGCATGGAGAGAGTGGCGAGTATTTGCCTCCCGCCGACCACCACCGCATACCTAATAGCGCCTGGTTCGAAGACTACGGGGCCGAGTACCGGCATCAGGGGAGACACTTCTGCGCCTATATTCCGGGGGAAACCGTGGTGGATCTGCCCCTCGGGAACGTCTACCTGGAGGTGAGCAAGGGTTTCGAGATGAAACCCCTGCGAAGAGTGCTGCGAGTGGGGCCCGACACCGAGAATCTTACTGTTGAGATCGAAAAAGTTTTGAACTGGCGGGAGAAGAACTGGGTAACGGCCGACACCCACGGGCACTTTCTTTCCCCTCAGACGGCTCTTCTGGAGGGTAGCGCGGAGGGGGTCAATGTCGTCAACCTGCTGGCCAGCCAGTGGGGAGAGTTGATGACCAACGTCGGAGATTTTGACGGAAAGACCACCTTTGGGTCCAGGGATGCCGGAGGCGACGGGGAATGGCTGGTTCGGGTCGGTACGGAGAACCGCCAGCATGTTCTCGGACACATCTCACTGCTGGGTTACGGAGGCAATATCATCGCATCGATGTGTGCGGCCGGGCCGCCGGAAGCGGCTCTGGGGGATCCTGTCGACGCTCTGCTCATGGAATGGGCTCAGAAATGCAGGGCCCAGGGGGGGCTGGTCGTTATCCCTCACTTTCCAAATCCCCGCGCCGAGAACGCTGCCGATCTGGTCAATGGCGACATTGACGCCGTGGAAATGACCTCTCTGGGCACCCCCTATGGAGGGGTCGATCCGTATTTTCTCTCCGATTACTACCGATATCTCAACTGCGGGTACTTTGTGCCGGTTGTCGGCGGAACCGACAAGATGAGCGCCGGTGTTGAAGTCGGTGCGATTCGCACCTACACGCGGATTCCAGATGATCAAGAGTTTACTTATGAGACGTGGGTCAAGGCCGTGAAATCGGGCCACACCTTCGTCACCTATGGACCGCTCCTCGAGTTCAGTGTAGAAGGAGAGCCGGCGGGGAGCCGGATCCGCATGAGCCGGGGAGGGGGGCGTGTGGATGTGGACTGGAAGCTGGCCAGTGTGACCGTCCCCATGAGCAGAGTTGAACTGGTGATCAACGGTGAGATTAGAGAGAGCAGGGAGGTCGATCCTCAGCAAGGCTCCGGTCATTGGTCGGTGCCCATCGAGCGGAGCAGTTGGGTTGCACTACTGGTCAGAGGGCACTATCCGGACAAGCCGGAGGTCATTACTGCCCACTCCTCGCCGGTGATGATCGAGGTAGACGGCTCACAGTTCTATGCGGCTGCCGACGCGGTGACCATTCTGGAGCAGATCGAGGGTGCCCTGGTTTTTCTGGACACGGTGGGAACCCGCGCAGAGGACAAGGTTTACAAGAGAATGCGGCTCAAGTTGACCTCCGTATACCGCAGGCTCCATGACGAACTGCACAGCCGGGGCGTCTTTCACGAACACAGCGATCCCATGGAACATGGCCACTAGTACCGACCTCCAGGAATACGACAGCCTCAGCGGGAATCCGAAGTGATTACTGCCGTCGTGGTAGTTTATCTGGCCGGGATGTTCTTCATCGGCTGGATGTGCCAGCGCCGCATCCAGGGACCCGATGACTACCTGTTGGCCTCCAGAAAGCTGGGGCTGCCTCTTTGTGCGGCGACTCTGGCGGCGACTCACTTCGGGGGTGTGTTCAGCGCAGGGAGAGCACAAAAAGGTTTCACCTCGGGCCTCTCTGCCGCCTGGTATGGAATCGCCTGCGGCGTCGGGTTGATACTACTTGGGTTGCTGACAGCCGGCAGCTTTCGTAGGCTGGCCCTGTATACGGTTCCGGAATACCTGGAGAAGCGCTATGGGAGCCGGCTGCTTCGAATCCTGGGAGCGGTTCTTTCGGCTGCTGCGCTGCTTGGAATCACAGCTTCTCAGATCCAGGTGGCCGGGGCGGCCGGTGGCCTCCTGGGTTTGGATCCGGCGATCGCCTCCATCCTGGCGGCCCTGTTTTTCGTCAGTTACACGGTGCTGGGGGGCTTGTGGGCGGTGGCCGTGACCGATCTGGTTCAGATTCTCATCGGAGGGGCCGGTATGGTTCTGGCCTGTGTCCTCGTACTCCAGAAAACGATGGAACAGGGGGGGGCTGTTGACTCTGCTGAGAGAGCGGTTCAGCGAAGGGGAACTCACGCCGAACTTTACGCAACTGGGGGGAGAGGGCTTCGGTTTTGTGCTCTGGCTGTCGGTGCCGACAGTCATGTACACGCTGGTCGGGCAGGACTTCTATCAAAGGCTCTTCGCGGCACGAGACGCAAGAGTGGCCAGGCACGGGGCACTGATTGCGGGAGCGGTCTTGATTCCCCTGAGTTTTGTTCCAGTCCTGATCGGAATGGGCGCGAAGGGACTGGGCGTGCCGGTGCGAGATGCCAGTGGCGTTTCTGTCCTCTTCGATGTGATTCTACAAATGATACCGGGGCTGGTCGGGGGCATCGTCCTGGCAGCCTTTCTGGCTGCCATCATGTCCTCGGCTGACTCGCTGCTGGCGGCCGCGGCTTCTCATCTGGTGAAGGACCTTCGGCTGGCCAGCCTGGTGAAGCGAAATCCGGATGCGGGTACCGAACTTCGTGTCTCGAGGTGGGTCACCGCCCTGGCGGGACTGGTCGCTCTGCTGATTGCTCTGGGCAGCCGCGAGGTCTTCGGCACCATCCTGACCTCCTATATCCTCTACACGGCCGGTGTGTTCGTCGCTGTTCTGGGAGGGGTACTCTGGAAAGGAGCCACCCGACAAGGGGCGCTGGTCTCCATGCTGCTGGGAACTGTGGCCGCTGTCTACGGGCTCGTGACCGGGCACACTCTCGGTGGAGTGCCAACCGAGGTTCTGGCAGCCGGGATCTCGGCTGCTGCGTTCATTGTGGTGTCGCTGTTGACACGCGACGCTTCTTCATAGGGGCACACTCCCAATTTCGAATCTGGAATCTGGATCAGGGGATATGAACTACCACGTCCTTCACCCCTTTGATCGCCCGGGCAATGGCGGCGGCCCGGTCGTGGTCTTCCGGCGAGCCACCAGAAAAGGTCAACGTGGCCACGCCCCCTTCAACCAGGACACGAACCTGCTTGTCCTGGAGATAGGGATCCCGACCCAGCTTTTTCACGAGCTGCTTGCGGATTTTGTTGTCGGATTGGCTGACGCCCAGAAAATCAGTGACGCCCTGTCCCGCTCTTGTGAATCCGTGGGTCGTCGCTTTTCCAGCTTTGGCGGCGGTATCGAGGGTGGCTTCACCCCCTTTCGTCACTCCCTTGCCGGCTGTTTCCAGTCCGGTGGCAGTGCTCTCAAGCGCGACGGTGACACCCTTAACCGTACTCTCTCCGACCACAGTAGCACCCTTGGCCGTACTCTTCCCGGCCACGGTGACTCCGGTGACTGTGGCCTGGCCGACGGTCTCAGCCGTCTGCACGGTGCCATCTCCGGTCTTCTTGGCCAGGCTCCGATCGTCCTCGAGAATCCCAAGAGCCTCAAGGGTGGGTCGATCCACCATGCCGGTTGCGTTGATGCCGGTGTCCGCCTGGAAGTCCAGGAGGGCCTTGCGGGTTTCCTCTTCGACCACTCCGTTAATGGGGCCGGCATAGAGACCATTGTCCCGGAGCACCCGCTGGGCCGTACGGACCGTCGCGCGGTCGGTGATCTCAACGGCCTGAGCCCGGGCACCCTCTCCGACAGAAACACTCAGAAGACTTACCAGGATCACGTAGTGAACAAGCTTTAAATTCATGGGAAAGACTCCTCCTTACCCGCTTATTTAGAGTCGCCATCCGGATGATTCAGTTCACTGGGCCCGCTTCAAGTCGGGCACTGCGGTCACCTGCTTGCCAACAGGGAGAGTGGCAAACTGATCGGCGCGCACCAGAATCACGATAGCGGCGAACTCCTCGGTCCCAGAGAGTACTACCGACCCCTGAAAATTGAGGGATACAGTTGAAAGTTCAAGGATGAAAGTTCAAAGTTGAAGATCCTGAGAAGAAGACCGCTCAGGTTCTGAGGACTCCGCGATGGCCTGCAGATACACTATCCAGACAGTACAACCGTGAACCCCGAAGAGCGGAACAGCAGAAACAGCATGTCTGAGATTCTCAGGAAGGCAGTCATTCGGGGTCTTGCCGTCACACCGCTCCGGCCGTTTGAAGGCGAGTACCTGGCCAGGGCGGCTGTCCTGATGGGAATTGCTGAGGTCGACGGCAAACCCTGTTTTCTGCTCACTCGGAGAACGAACACCGTCTCTACTCACAAAGGGCAGGTGTCATTTCCTGGTGGGCGGCGCGAGGAACAAGATGACAGCCTGGAAGAGACCGCGCTGCGCGAGACCTTCGAGGAGGTGGGAATCCCTTCCGAGAGCATTGAGATTGCCGGCCGGCTCCATGACTACCTGGCAGTGACTCACTCCAGGGTAACGCCGTTCGCGGGGTTCATAAACGGGTCTCCGCAAGTCACCCCGTGTACCGCTGAAGTGGCACGTGTCCTCTGGGTGCCTTTACGCTTTTTTGTGGAGACCGAACCCAGGATTGAGATTTGGGAGCGCCTGGGCCAGCGCGTTCCTGTTCATTTCTACGATTTCGAAGAAGAGGTCATCTGGGGCCTGACGGCCCGCATGATCGTCGACTTTTTCAAGACGATCGGGCCTGGGATCAACCGACTGGTTTGAGTCTGGGATGCAGAACACGGACAAACCGAAAATTGCCTACATCGCTGCCGGCGCGGCGGGGATGATCTGCGGCAGTTGTCTGCGTGACAACGCCCTGGTCACCGCCCTGCAGAAGCTGGGCTGTGACGCCGTCCTGGTTCCCACCTACACCCCCCTTCGGCTGGACGAAGAGGATGTCAGTCTCAACCGGGTCTTCTTTGGGGGGATCAATGTCTTCCTGCAACAGAAGTCGGCGCTGTTTCGTCGCCTCCCCCCGTCCCTGGGTCGGGCGCTGGATCATCCGGCTCTCTTGAAGAGAGTGGCGGCCGGCAGCATCCAGACCGAGGCCCGCCTGCTGGGCGATCTGGCTCTCTCGATGTTGCAGGGAAGCGACGGGTATCAGGCCAAGGAAGTGGACCGCCTGGTGGATTTTCTGGGAGAGACGCTTCAGCCCGACCTGGTGAACCTGACCAATATCCTCATTGCCGGGGTGGTTCCAACGCTCAAGTCACGGTTGAGAGTCCCCGTGGTAATTACGCTGCAGGGAGATGATGCTTTTCTGGACCAGCTCGAGGATTCCTATCGGAGAAAAGCCCTGGACAAGATCCGGGAGATCGTTCCTCTGGTGGATGGCTTCGTGGTTTTCAGCCAATACTACGGTGAAGAAATGTCCCGAATGCTCCGGATTCCTCCGGAACGGATCTTCCGGGTTCCGCTGGGGCTGAACACCGAGGGATTTCCGGCAGCGGCCGGGAGAGCCGCATTGAGTGAAGGGGTCAAGCGGATTGGCTACCTGGCCCGAGTCTGCCCTGAAAAAGGCTTCGATGGGCTGGTTGAGAGCTTTATTCGCCTCAAGTCCATGGAAGGGATGGAGTCTGTGGAGTTGCACGCTGGCGGCTGGCTGGGAGCATCGAATCGGTCCTTCTTTGAGCAGCAGGTTGACCGAATCCGGGAGGCCGGGTTGGAGCAATCCTTTCAGTACCATGGGGTGCTGGATCGGGCAGAGAAGCTGGAGTTTCTCCGCTCGCTGTATGTTCTTTCCGTCCCGTCCGCCTACAGAGAATCGAAGGGGCTGTATGTCCTGGAGGCGCTGGCCAGCGGCGTTCCAGTCGTGGAGCCGAATCACGGCGCCTTTCCGGAACTGCTGGAGCAGACGGGAGGGGGCGTCTTCTTCACTCCCGGGGATCGAGAAGGGCTGGCTTCCGCTCTGGCGGGACTCTTGGGAGATCCCGAACGTCGGGACAGGCTGGCCGCCGAAGGCCACCGCCGGGTGCACCGGGATCTGACGGCCGGCCGCATGGCCAGGGAGACTCTGGCAGTGTACCGTCGGATCCTGGAGCGGGGAGCCTAGGGGACGCTCCGAGGCCTCAGGCGACCATCGGGGTCTCCCCTAACCACTCCACCCGGACCCTCGACCGCTAACCAGGAGCCGGCGAATTGGTCTAGACCCGTAAGGAGTCCCCCCGGCTCTGCCGGGGAGGCAGCCAGAGTTTGACAGTTCCGGGAAGAGGTGAAAAAACTCCCTTCCGTGAGCCGAGCAAAGCATCACGAAAAGGAGTTTTATGAGTAACTATAAGAGCTTACAGCATACGAAATGGGAGTGTAAGTACCATGTGGTGTTCATCCCGAAGTACCGCAAAAAGTTGATTTACGGGGAGCTGCGCAGACATCTCGGTCAGGTGCTGCGACGGTTGGCTGGGCAGAAGGAAAGCTTGATTGAGGAGGGCCACCTGCTGCCGGATCACGTGCACGTGATGATCTCGATTCCACCAAAGTTCTCTGTGGCGCAGGTGATCGGGTACATCAAAGGGAAAAGCGCTATCCACATTGCCCGGAACTTTTCAGAGAGTCGGCGAAACTTTGTTGGACAGCACTTCTGGGCACGCGGATACTTCGTATCGACCGTGGGCCGAGATGAGAGAGTGATCCGTGAGTATATTCGGCGGCAAGAAGCAGAAGATCGTCGCCAGGATCAGCTCAGGCTCCTGTAGTCAGGCCACCTTTAGGTGGCACAAGTGGCCGCGGTAGCGGCAACGTCAAGTCCGCTTTGAGCGGCTCACAAGATTAAAGCCCCCGGCTTTGCCGGGGGATACTTACCCCGGATTATGCATGAGATCTGAATCCGAGTGAGATTTGGGCCCATAAAAAGAGCCGTAGCTCTCTGATATAAAAGGGTTTACACAAACAAGACCCTAACCAGGAGCTACGGCAATGTTAAGAGCAGTCTGCCAGAATACCCTGCCATTTCACAGCCACAGAAAGATCACGGCGCGTTTTGATGGGGGGAGCCTCACTTCCGACGCAGGATGGTTGTTGTTTGGATCGGTGGATCGGCAACATCGGCTCTGCGAGGGCTTCAGTTCGTGTATTTCGGAGAGTCGAGACCAACGCTACATTCGTCATGATCTGTTGAAGTTGATCCGACAACGAGTCTTGCAGATCGTGGCCGGCTACGAAGACTGTAATGACGCCGATACGCTGCGCTCGGATCCGATGCTCAAAACCGTCTGTGATCAGTTGCCGGAGAGCGATCCGGATTTGGCCACGCAGCCGACTTTCTCCCGCTTGGAGAACTCCGTCACCAGGAAGGATCTGATGCGTTTGAGCCAGTGGCTGCTAGGCCGTTATGTGCGCTCCCTGAAGAAAAGACGTCCCGGTAAGATCATCCTGGATCTGGACAGTACCGACGACCACACCCACGGCCAGCAGGAGTTCTCCTTCTACCACGGGTATTACCGAAGCCACATTCTGCATCCTTTGCTGATCTTCGATGCCGACACGGGAGACCTGGTGTGTGCCGTGTTGAGACCTGGCAACAAGGGAGCTGCCTCTCACATCGTGCCCATTCTGAAGCGAGTCGTGGAGGCTATCCGACAAGGAGTGGGGACGGATGTCGAGATTGAGATTCGGGCCGACAGCGGCTTTGCCACGCCGCGGCTCTACGAGTTCTGTGAGGCTGAAGAGAATCAACTCCAGTATGTCATTGGGTTAAGTCGAAACCCTCGCCTGCAGCGAGTGGTCGAGCCCCTGCTGGATTCGACTCGGGAAAGGTTCCTTGAGCTGGAGGAAAAACAGCGTCAGTTTGACGAGTTTCTTTATCGAGCCAACAGCTGGGATCGATCTCGTCGCGTCATCGTCAAAGTGGAGGTCGATCAGCGCGGGATCAATCGTCGCTTTGTGGTCACCAACCGGGACGATCTCTGCTCCCAATCACTTTATGACCACTACACAAACCGAGGACAGACCGAAAACTTCATCAAGGCCTTCAAGAATCATCTGAGCATGGACCGACTCAGCTGTCATCGATTCCTGGCCAATCAGTTTCGACTCCTTCTGCATGCCCTGGCTTACCAGATGTTCGTGCGCCTGCGCGACTATCTGCACGGGACCCCCTGGCACAAGCTCGAAATCGAAACCTTACGTCGTCGTGTCCTCAAGATCGGGGCCCGGATCCGACAAACCACTCGACGCATCTGGGTCCATCTTTCCTCAGCCTTTCCCGAACAACCCCTCTTCCACCTCGTCTTGAGTCGTCTCAACTCCAGCTAGCCTCTCCCAGCTCCCCGAAAAACCGCTTCCGATACTCACCCAGGCCCAGATCTGTCTGAAATTCACTCCCCAACCACTTCAAACGCCTCGCCAACCGATATTCTTCGCAAATCCGCCTGTCACACCTGTCCGCTTTCGAGTTGAGCCACTTCTCGAGTCGTTTTTCAACTCCGGACTACGGTTCTTGCATAATCCGGGCTAGAATAGGTAATCAATGCCGACCGATCTTCTCGGACGCCCTCTGCGAGACCTGCGCATATCAGTAACGGACCGGTGCAACATGCGCTGTTCCTACTGTATGCCGAAAGAGTTCTTTGGTCCTGATTATGCCTTTCTGGAAAGAAAAGAACTCCTGACCTATGAAGAGATCACTCGCGTCACGCGGGTCTTTGTCCGCCTCGGAGTGCGCAAGGTCAGGATCACGGGTGGA
>CBDCBX010000012.1:0-149646 GCA_965214465.1 Acidobacteriota bacterium
ACATAGAAATAAAACGCCCTGATCCGGGTGTCGGTATCATTCTCCATCTCGATCCGGGCTCCCTTTGAGAACGGCATTACGAAGTAGCTGACCAGGCCGCGACCCTCTCGGGGCGAGGCTGAGAGTGGAAGCGAGGCAAAGAGGTAGCTCTCCTCCCATCCCTGTCCAAAAAAGGGTCCGATGGGACTCTCCACGCAGGGCGTGTCGCTTCCGTCCCAGTACATTCTCAGGATGACGTCGTTGCGACTCAGTTCCTCAATCCCCGGAGCCATGGTGATCCAGATGTGATTGACCATCCCGGCTCCGCCAACCTCGAAAAGGGTGCGGCGTTCTCCGGGTTCGATGGCCTCGAAGCGATCGTGGTTGCCGCCCTCACGGTCGAAACTGCTGATTCTCTTGCTCTTGACCCCATCCTGAATCCTGGCCAGATCCAGGAGAGTTCCTTCAACGCCCTGTGCTGGAGCTTCCAGGCTGAAACACCAGACGAGAGTGGCCACCCACCAGAGCCTTCTTACAAACATGGTCTTGTCTCCTTAGGAAATGCTCCTATCCATACCTTGTCGGCAGGTGGAAAGTACTGCCTTGCAGGATCACTTGCAAATCTCGAGGCGGAAAGATGTGGTCCGATCCCGAAAGTGTAGGAAGATCCTCCGTGGTCCGATCGGATCGCCGCACGGAGGCGGCTCCTACTTTTCTCCAAGTCGAGAGTGTTCCAAAAAAGGGGACAGAGCAGACTGCCCCTTTTTTTCCATTGACAAGGGAAGGAGGAATTGACAGGGTGTGCAGATCGTGAACAATTTGTCCCGGAATCCGGTGTATGTTGCCGGCGTCGCCGAGACCCCCCTTGGGAAGGTGGCCGGTCATAGCGAGCTTTCCATGGTGGCTGTGGCAGCCAGGGAGGCTCTGGCAGAAGCAGGCATGACCCTCTCCGACGTGGATGGCATCTTTGTCAACTACATGGGAGAGGAAGGCTCGGTCCAGGTGGGCGAGTATCTCGGCATCCAGCCGCGCTATGCAGATTCGACCGACCTCGGCGGGGCTGCCTTTGAGGCCCACGTTCATCATGCGCTGACGGCCATTGCGACAGGCCGCTGTGAGGTCGCGCTGGTGACCTACGCCTCCAGGCAGAGAAGCAAGCGCAATCGCAGCAGGGTCCTGCCTCTGGATGACGACAACATCATTGCCCAGTTCGAGGCTCCCTATGCGATTCCGGTGCCGATTGGACACTACGCCCTGCTGGCGGCTCGACACATGCATCAATTCGGAACTACGTCCGAGCAGCTGGCGGAAGTGGCCGTAGCCGCCCGATCCTGGGCTCAGCTGAACCCGAAAGCCTGGTCGCGCGATCCCTTGACGGTCGAAGACGTGCTGGCCTCTCCCATGATGTCCGATCCCATTCACGTGCTGGATTGCTGCCTGGTCACGGACGGAGGAGGCGCCCTGATTCTCACCAATCAGGAACGGGCAGCAGATGCAGCCAAGCAGGCGATCCGAGTGCTGGGCGCAGGAGAAAGCCACACTCACTGGCACATCGGACAGATGCCCGACATGACGGAGACGGCGGCCAGGCTGGCCGGCCGAGAGGCCTTCGAGATGGCTGGTATCCAACCCAAAGACATCGACGTGTTTGAACCCTACGACTCCTTCACGATTACGGTGATTCTGCAGCTTGAAGACCTGGGGTTCTGTGAAAAAGGTGAAGGGGGCGCGTTTGTGGAAGGGGGCAGGCTTGGACCCGGTGGCGACTTCCCGGCTCTGACCTCCGGAGGAGGTCTCTCTTACAACCACCCGGGAGCGCTGGGGCTGCTGCTTGTTATCGAGGCAGTTCGCCAGCTTCGAGGGGAAGCCGGAGACCGCCAGGTACCGGGAGCCAGACTGGCAGCCGCCAACGGTGTCGGCGGGCTCTTTTCTACTTCTTCAACGGTGATACTTGCCCATGAGTGAATCGGAAACGTACGGCGACGCCTTCAACCAGGAATACTGGGACGCTGCCACCCGACGACAGCTCAGAATTCAACATTGCCGGGGATGTGATCATTACCAGTTTTACGGACGGCCCTTCTGCCTCCGTTGTCAGTCCGACGTTGAGTGGGTCCGGTCCCGCGGGACCGGCACCGTGTACTCGATGACCACGGTCCGACGCCAGCTTCTCCCGGAACCGCCAGTCCCCTACATCGTGGCGATTGTGGAGCTGGACGAAGGGCCCAGAATGCTCACTAACATCGAGGGCGAAGGGGTCCAGATCGGAGATCGAGTCCAGGTAGCCTGGCGAGACCGAGAGAATGCACCTCCCCTTCCCATTTTCGTGGCCCCTGGAGGTTGAGATGAGTACTCGTCTGAAAGAAAGAGTTGCCGTCGTGACGGGCGCCGGGCGCGGGCTGGGACGCGAGCACGCCCTCTTCATGGCTTCCCAGGGAGCCCGTGTAGTCGTCAATGACCTGGGCAGCGCAGTCAACGGTGAGGGCGCGGACAGGTCTCCGGGTGAACAGGTCGTAGAGGAGATCCGGGCTGCAGGAGGCGAGGCTGTTTTCAGTGGCCACGATGTCTCCAGCTGGGAGCAGGCCGGGGAAATGATCCGCCTGGCCATTGAGTCGTTCGGAGACCTGCACGTGCTGGTCAACAACGCCGGAATTCTGCGCGACCGAACTCTCGCCAATATGACTGAGGCGGAGTGGGATGGTGTGATCAAGGTCCATTTGAAGGGCCACGCCGCCCCCAGTCATCATGCCATCAGATACTGGCGCCAGAAGGCCAAATCGGGACAGGAAGTCCGGGCCAGTGTGGTGCACACATCCTCAGTATCGGGACTGGTGGGAAATTTTGGTCAGGCCAATTACTCTGCGGCCAAACTGGGAATTGTGGCCCTTTCCCAGGTGATCGTAGCCGAGGTCGGCCATTACGGCGTCCGGTCCAATGCCATCTCGCCCTCCGCCCGCACCCGACTGGCCCTGTCGACTCCCGGAATCGACGACGTGCTGCGGCCTCCCGAGAATGAAGAAGAGCTCGATCTCTATCATCCGGCCAACGTGTCCCCGCTGGTTGGATGGCTGGCTGAAGAAAACTGCCCCGTAACCCGTCAGATCTTTCACGTGATCGGGAATCGAATCCTGGTCGTGTCCATGCCCGGGGTGTACAAGACACTGGAAAGCGAAGGTCGATGGACCCTGGAAGAACTCGATGCTCAGGTGCCCGGAGGCGTAACCGAGCAGCCCACCTTCGAGGACTTCCTGGTGCGACTGAGCTAAGTACTTCCCATCGCACAGGAAAGACCAATGAGAATAGAAGACGCCGGCAGGATTACGGTGATCGGGGCAGGAACCATGGGCCACGGGATTGCGGAAGTTGCGGCTCTAGCCGGGTTCTCCGTAACGCTCAATGACCGCAATGACGAGCTGGTGGGCAAAGGCCTGAAGGCCATTCTCTGGAGCCTGGGTAAATTGGCTGAAAAGGGAGTCATCTCGGCCCAGGATGCCGAGGGTGCCGCCGACCGACTCTCTATTGAGGCCGATCTGGAACGCGCCGTTTCTCAAGCGGATGTGGTCATCGAAGCCATACCCGAAAGGATGAAGCTGAAAAAGGAGTTGTTCGCAAGACTGGATCGGGCCGCCCCCCCGGAGGCTATTCTCGCTTCCAACACCAGCTCTCTCTCCATCACCGAGATTGGAGGAGCGACGAGGCGCCCGGAACAGGTCGTGGGGATGCATTTCTTCAACCCCCCCGTGATGATGGCCCTGGTCGAAGTCATCCGGGGGGAGAAGACTTCCGACCAGGGCCATGGAATTCGCGGTGGAACTGTCGGAGAAGTTCGGGAAGACCCCGGTTCGCGTGGAAAAGGATGTGCATGCCTTCATCGTGAACCGAATCAACCTCAATTACGGCGTTGAGGCCATGAACATGCTCTCGCGGGGAGAGGCCACAGCGGAGGAAATCGACAGCCGCATGAAGTTCTACGAGGAAATGCCCATGGGGCCTCTCGAGTTGATGGACTTTGGGGGCCTCGATGTTGCCTACGACTTCATCACCGAAATGGGCGCGCCGATGCCCCCCATCGTGGAAGAAAAGTATCGGAAAGGAGAACTGGGACGGAAGACGGGCAAAGGCTTTTACGACTACACCCAGGGCGGCGCTCAGTATTCCCGGGAGGCGGGAGAATCCATCGATCCGACACCTTTTTACGCCCTGATGGTCAACGAAGCCGCCTGGCTGATCGACAACGAGGTGTGTTCAGCGGAGACGGTGGACCTGGCACTTCGGCTGGGCATGGCATTTCCCTGGAGTCTGCTCGAACGGGCCGATGAAATCGGGCTCGACCGGCTGCTGGAGACTCTGGATCAGCGCCACGCCGAACTGGGCGATGAACGATACAAGGCGTGCCGGTTGCTGCGCCGGATGGTTGAGGATGGCCACTCCGGAAAGGCTGCCGGCCAGGGGTTTTATTCCTATTAGGGGCTTGTCTTTGTGCCGACCCGTCCAGCGGGCGACCACAAGGGTCGCCCCTACGGGAGCAGCGTAGGGGCCGGCCTTGTACCGGCCCGCTCAACGAGTGACCACGAGGGTCCCCTACGGCATCACGGGCAGGACAATATGTGACGGATACTCGGTGGAATGGTGCACCGTATTCTTCGCCACCACCCATTCGGTCTCGTCGTAGTTTCTCCCTCCCGTGTTGAGGTTTCGGTCGAAGCGCGGGAAGTTGCTGCTCGATACCTCCAGACGGACCTGGTGTCCCGGGCCGAAGTAGTTGCTGGTCACGTCCAGGCTGACTCGGACCTCATAGATTCCATCCGGCTCCATCCAGACTTCTCTTTCGTACCCCTTGCGATAGCGGGCTCGAAGGATTCCTTCCTGAACGTTGTAAGCGGTACCGTCCGGATACACATCCAACAGCTTGGCCGTGAAATCCGTATCCCGGGCCGAAGAGGACACGTACAAGACCACTTCAACCGGACCCGTCACTTCCACCCCGGACTTGAGCACCGGACTGGAGTAGACCAGCACATCCTGCCGGATCTCCCGTTCAGACTGATCAAAGGCTCCAGCCGGAGCGTTGGGGGCCCCGGTGCAGCACAAGGGCCCTCCCAGCGAAGGTACCGGAGTGGCCGGGTCATAGGTAAAGCGATCCGGTTCTTCGGAGGATGGCCTTTCGGGACTCAAATACCCCGTTCCGAAACGGCTGTTGGCGTGACCATCGCTGCGCAGGTAAAAGTTTCTGAGTCTGGCGCGGGACGGAGGCCACTCACTTTCGCTGCGCCACTCATTCCTGCCCATCACGTAGATCTGTACCTTCGGCGTGGTCTGGGTGACGCCATTCTCGATGCCCTTCAACCAGTAGTCGAACCAGCGCACGTACAGGCCCCAGTAGTCAAGACTGGTATCGCCCAGGTTGCGGGTGCCGACAACCGTGGGTTGCGGCGTTCTATCGGAGCCGCAGTGGGTGGTCGGCGAAACGATCACGAACTGGTTGTCTCCCTGCGGGGAGCCCTTCGAGTTTCCCCGCATGATATTGAACATCTTCAAAGTGCGCCCAACCCCATAGTCATACCAGCTGTTGATGTGCAGCGCCGGTGTAGTGAAACTGTCGCTCTCCCGGACAAAACCAAACTGGTCGTACCAGGGATCATGCGGGTTGGGACGGCTCACCAGATCTTCCCAGTCGCTGGGCAGCGATCCAGCGATCTTCTGAAGATCAACGGTCGGTAATGTCGCCCAGATCTTCTCGTAGTCAACTTGCGGCATCACCGGTGCTGGATTGAAATACTTCCCCATCCGGGCGTAGAAATTGTCCGGAGCCCCCGGGGGCGGCTGCAGGGACACCTTGCTCCCCGAGTCTCGAAACCATCCGAAAGCGGGAGCCAGCTCAAGAGCCCCTCCGTAACGAAGCCAGGCCCGCTTCCAGTACGCGTCGCCTGCCGCATGAGGAATCATGGCCACATGGTTGGGATGCTCCAGGCGGGCCAGATACATCTGGGATTCGCCCAGATAAGAACAGCCGAAGGTTCCGATCTTGCCGGTGGAAAAAGGCCGTCTGGCGAGCCATGAAACCGTGTCGTAGCCATCCCGGCCCTCGTTGGCGACGACCATGAATTTTCCTTCGGATTCAAACTTCCTTCGAACGTCCTGGACAGCCACCACGTATCCCTGGCCGGCAAAGAAGTACGGCCCTGCCCCCGATCTATCGCGGATCCCCTTCTTACTGTAGGGTGTGCGAATCAGGATGATCGGAAGTTTCTCCCCTGCCCCTTTCGGAAAGTAGAGATCGGTGGACAACCGCACGCCATCTCGCATGGGAACCATTACGCTTCGCTTTACCTCGACCTTGTACTGTGGCTCGGGTGGTGGAAAGCGCTGAGCTTCGATTTGGCTGGTGAGGAGAGTCTGCAAGGCCAGGCACAAGAAGGGTGTCAAGGCTCTTAGCGAGTCGTTACGCATCAGTTCTTCCTCCGTAGTGGACTACAACACTAGAGGGCAGGATTGTTCTTGCCCAGCATGATCGCCCGCCGCTCCTGTTCGCTAATGCTGCCCCGGATTTTGCGAGAACCAAACCACAACAACACACCCAGAAAAGCCCACACGATGAGAAAGATCCACTCGATCGGAAAGGCCCCCTGGGCCGCGACATACGGTTGATAAAACGTTACAGGGAACAACAGCGCCAGGCACACGACTGCGGCTGCCCCCGCCGCAACAATCCCCCCGGGGACCCGGAAGGGGCGCGGGGCGTCCGGCTTCTGAAGACGCAGCTTGACGACACCCACGCAGGTCAATAAGAAGGCAAACAGAAAGCAGGTGGCGTTGACGTTGATGACCGGAACCAGGGCACTTCTGCCCGCCAGGGCACCGAACATTCCCACGCCGCCCACAAACAAGATGGCCGTGGAGGGTGTGTGGAAGACCGGATGGACCCGGCCCAGAGCAGGCAGAATCACTCGAGATCTTCCCAGGGCAAAAAGAACTCTCGAACCGCCAATGAAGCACCCGTTCCAGGTGGTGAGAAGCCCGCAAAGACCTGCCAGCAGCACTCCCTTGGCCAGGATAGGTGATCCAAAAGCGGCTTCGAAAGCGGCTGCGACCGACATTTCAACGGTCAGCAATTCCTCCCAGGGCACAACCATGCAGGCAGCCAGGATGACCAGACAATAGAAAACAACTCCCATCGCGATGGAGATGACGATGACACGGCCGACCTGTTGCAGTGAGATGCCGGGAGCCTTCTCTTCCATCAACTGGGGAATTAAGTTGAACCCCCCCAGCCACTGAGGAACCGTCATCAAAATGGCCAGGAAACCGAGCCAGGCGGCAGCGCCGGAGTTGGTTCCGAACAGTGGCTTGAGGTTAGCCACGTCTCCCCCTCCAACACCCACCAGGACATAGATCGCGGTGATGAGAACCAGCCCGGAAGTGAGGATTCCCTGGACCCGTGCCGACCCCTTGGCACCCCGGTAATTCAGGTAGGTAAGGGCCGCCATTACGCCGACTCCCAGCAAGAGGCTTCCCAGATGCACGGGATACCCTCGAACCGTGTAAAGAACCGGCCCCTCAATACCGGGAACAAAAATGTTGACGATCCAGGCCACCGCGATGGCCTCCCAGGCCGTCACCGCTACGTAGGGGAGAGACAAGACCCAACCCATGGCAAAGCTGGTTCTCAGACCGTAGATCTCGTAGGCATAGGCGACCTCTCCGCCCGAGACCGGCAACAATGTCGCCAGTTCTGCATAACAGACTCCCACCAGCATGGTCACCAGGCCGCCGCACACGAAGGCCAGGATGGCCCCCATCGGACCCGCCTGAGTCAACCAGTCACCCAGGACGATGATCCATCCGACTCCTATCATGCTGCCGAACCCGATACTCAGATAGTCGATGGAGCCGATCTCTTTGCTCAGTTGGGAAGTGGACGAATTTGACACTTGACCTGCTTTCAGCCTGGTTGAGAATCCGCCTCCCGGTCCTGTGCTGTCGCTGCTCGGTCTGAGCTTCCTTCGACGGCCAGAGCGGATCTGCGAATCTTCCCTGCCGCGTTGCGGGGAAGTCTCTCAATGAATCTGTAAGATTTGGGTGTCTTGTAGGAAGTCAGGCGCTCCCGACAGTGACGATTCAGCTCTTCTACTGAGGGAGGGTTCTTGAAATGAAGAGGTTGAATCACGGCGTGGACTCGCTTCCCCCATTCTCGATCGGGCACGCCAACCACCGCCACATCCTGGACCTGTGCATGCTCACTCAGGGCCCCTTCAACTTCGGCGGGATACACGTTGGCTCCTCCCGTGATGATGAGATCGGTGCGCCGATCGGCCAGAAACAGGTACCCCTCCTCGTCCATCCACCCCAGGTCGCCGACACTGACGAAATCCCCAGCGGTTGTTTTAGCGCGCTCTGAGCCCAGGTAGTAGTAGGTTGGGTCGTGGGAGTCCAGAAGGCGCATAAAGATTTCGCCGACTTCTCCGGTGGGAACCGGTCGCTCCTGCTCATCCAGAATCAGCACCTCACACACTTCCGGCTTTCCCACACTGCCGGGATGCTCTAGCCATTCGTCCCCCCGAATGGTGGTGTAACCGACCATTTCGGCAGAGCCGAAGGCTTCGTAGACGTGGTTGGGCCCGATCAGATCGATCCAGGCACGCTTGAGCCACTCCGGACAGGGTGCTGCGGTGTGAAAGATGCCTTCGAGACAGGACAGATCACGATCATGGACCCCCGGAACTTGCAGGATTCGACTCATCATGGTCGGGACCATGAAGGCATAGTTCACGCTGCACCCCTCGATGAGTTCGAGAGCCCTGGCCGCGTCAAAGCGTTCCATGAGAATAATCTGGTGGTCCTCCATCAATCCCCAGTGGACCCAGCAGAAGGGAGAATTATGGTACAGAGCTCCGGCCACCAGTTGAGTCTGGCCTGATCTAAAGCCGACACTCGACCCGATGATGGCCAGAGAGTCCGGGCTCCAGCCCCAGGGATTCGGGTCCACGATGACCTTGGGAAATCCGGTGGATCCACCGGATGCAACGGCCTTGCCCGGATGTGCTACCTGCGCGGGAAGTGCTTCCGGCGAGAGACCCTGGCTCTCCTCAAGCTCCCCCGGGGTCACCGACAGACCCTCGATTCCGTCCCAGTCGCTTACGACCAGCCCTGGATGAACCAGATCGATGAAGCGCTGTTGCTCGCGGGGGGGAAGGCGGCTGCTCAGGGGGAGCGTGCAAGCCCCCAGTTTCCAGGCAGCGATGGCCGAGAACAGATGCTCCGGGCAGTTGGGCAGCCCGATGACGACCATCGATTCCGAGGTGACTTCCCGAGCGACAAAAAGCCTGGCGATTCGGTTCGTCGTCCTGCTCAGTTCCAGCCAGGAAATTCGCCTCTCCTCTCCCTTTTCAGGAAAGAAAGCGATAGCGATCTTATGCGGGTGCCTGTCCGCCAGATCGTCAATTCGCCGACCCAGGGGAAACGGCTGTACGACTTCAGTCATAGATTGAGTTTGAAACCTCGATTATAGGTTCGAAAGTTGAAGGTTGAAAGTGGAAAGCCGAGGTTCGTAGGGGCGACCCTGGTGGTCGCCCGTTCAGCGGGCCGGCACAAGACCGGCCCCTACGACAGATCGCCACCCGTGGATTCGCCAATCACCCCAAGTTCCGCGTCCATAATCCGCGCGTGTGAGAAGCTGTTGAACCCTTCATCCAGCCAGGCGTTTTCGAATTCGTTGCTTCCCACAATGCCATACCAGAACTGGTGGCCCGCTTCGTGAACGACCACCGGCTCGAACCTTCCGAATGGATTCAGGTTGCTGGTGCCACCGGTAAAGAAGGTCGGATACTCCATTCCCCCAACCTTGCATCCCCAGGCCGGATCCACCATTGTCACCTGATCGTAGGGATATTCGCCGAACCACTTTCCGTAGTAGAGCAGGGCGGCCCGGGCTGCGTAGAAATAGCGCTCTACCTGGTCCTCGTGCTCGGGCTGGTAAACGAGTCGCATGTCAACTGAATGCAGTCCCGGACTCTCGAATCGGTCACGGGCCTCTCTCAGGTCGGGACTCGTGGTCCAGGCGAAGTCGTGAACGTCGGCCTGTTTGTAGCGGTGGGTTGCCGTCCCGTCGCCGTTCTCAATGACTCCCACTTCCAGGCCGGTGGCTGCCACCAGCCAGCCCGACGGAACTGTCATCTGCACATCGTAGACCCCGTAATCGGAAAAGAATTCGGTGGTGGCGTGAAACTGATGACAGTTCCAGGTTCCGTCCTCCTGAAATACACCCAGTTTGGGGAACCACTGGCCGATCAGAAAGAAATCTCCGCGGAAGCCAGTTCGAGCTAGAGCACGCGGTATTTCCGATCGCCAGGAAACCCGAACCCTGACACTTTCATCCGGTCCCACCATCCGGGGCAGGGTAGCCACAACGACGGTTCGGTCTTCCAGGTTGCCGTCATCCGGTGTCACGAATCGCATTCGGGGAGTGAGATCTTCGAGGACCTGATCCTGGCCATCGAGCCATTCCATGGAGTCGATGTCGCAGGCACCCCAGTCGCTTTCTTGGAACTTCTCGAGAGGCCGCGTATTGCGTAGAGCATCTTCGCGCAGCCAGGTGCTCTCGGTGTTGCGCCAGGCGTTGTAGTAAAGATGAAACCAGAGCTCGTCGGTGGACGCTCCGGTGATGTTTCTCCAGTGAATGATCTCCGTACCTTCCAGGGTCTTGGTCTCGGGATCGAGGCGCACCTGGATGGTGTAGCTGGCGTTACGGGGGCTCAAGGGCTCCTGAGCGGACAGAGGTGGAAGGGAGGAAACCATAACGAGGCCGCCCAACAGGGCCCTCGCAAGTATTGGAAGGAATCGAATCATCGTCATTATCGTAGGGGCCGGTCTTGTGCCGGCCCGTGCTGCCGGGCGACCCCAAGGGCCGCCCCTGCCATTATTGCCGCGTGGGGGCGCGCTGCACGGGCTGCATGTCATCCGTCCAGCCCTGCCGACGCTCTGCCGCGAGCGCGGATCTTCGAATCTTGCCGGCCTGGTTGCGGGGCAGAGCCCGCAGAAACTCGTAAGACTTGGGAGCCTTGTAGGCCGCCAGACGCTCCCGGCAATGCTCATCCAGCCGATCTGTGCCTGGACATTGCTCGAAATCGGCAGGCTGGATGATGGCGTGGACCCGACGGCCCCACTCCTCGTCGGGTACACCGACAACAGCCACGTCATCCACCTCCGGGTGCTCGGTCAGAGCCCCTTCCACCTCGGCCGGGTACACATTGGCTCCGCCGGAGACGATCATGTCGACTCGCCGGTCCGCCAGAAACAAGTACCCATCTTCATCCACCCACCCCAGATCCCCCACGCTCGCGAAACCGTCCGCTGTCGTCTTGGCGGGAACCGAGCCCATGTACTCGTAGGTTGGACCGGTCCTGTCGTTGCGACGCATGAACACCTCACCCACTTCCCCGGGGGCCAGTTCCTGTCCCTCTGGGCCCAGAATCTTGAGCTCACCATCCCCGGGCCGCCCCACACTGCCTCGATGCTCCAGCCACTCGTCACCCCGGATCGCCGTATACCCGATCTCCTCCGTCGAGCCGTAGGCTTCGTAGATCTTTTCCGGGCCAACCAGATCAATCCAGGCTTCTTTCAGCCAGACCGGGCAGGGGCCTCCCGTGTGGTAGAGGGCCTCCAGACTGGAAAGATCCCGCTGCTGAATCCCCGGGAGACGGATCATGCGGCGCATCATGGTGGGTACCATGCAGGAGAAGTTGATCCCGTAGAGCTCGATCAGGTCCACCGCCCGAGCCGCATCGAAACGCTCCATGAGCACTACGGTCTGATCTTCGAAGAGCCCCCAGAAAGTCCAGCAGAACGGCGCATGATGATAGAGGGGGCCTGCGATCAGTTGGACCTGACCCAATCGAAACCCGGTGATGTGGGCCGCCAGCCTCGCAATTTCTCCCGGTGCCCTGGCCCAGGGACTGGGGTCTACGATCACTTTGGACCGGCCTGTGGAGCCACCGGATGCGATGGCCTTGGCCGGTTGAGAGATCCGGTCGGGAAGGGGCTCGCTGGAGAAATCATCCAGCGACCGCAGATCCTGAGAGCTGATGCCTGCCATTCTCAGATCTGTCCAGTCCGCCACGACTATCGAGGACCCCGCAACTTCCAGAATCTGATCTCTTTCGGGGGTGGGCAGGCGGGCATTGACCGGCAGCACGCATCCACCCAGTTTCCAGACGCCGAGCGCAGCCAGCACGTGCTCGAGACTGTTGGGGAGACCAATCACCACCATAGAGTGCTCGAGGGCCCCTCGATTCTTCAGCAGGTGGGCCGCCCGAGTGGAACCGACATCGAGTTCGGTCCAGGTCACGGGCCGGTCTTCCCCCTCGCGAGACGCAACAATCAGGGCGATCTTGTCAGGATGCTGCTCAGCCAGTTGGAAGATGCGGGAACCCCATGAAAGTGCTCTTTCAGCCGGTTCGTGCATTCCGGTTATTTCCTGATTCGTGGACTGTAACACCTGAATCGCTAGCGCCTGAACGGCCCTCGACCCCGATCTCCGCGTTGCGCCTCCTCGCCATAGTCCTGGCTATACCTCGTCCGCGCGCCTTGATCTCGGGCCCGAATGGCTCGCTCATCCACCATCGATTCAAGCATTACAGTCCACAACTAAAACTGATCGGCCAGCCAGGGTTTTGCCCCGGCAAAAATCGCTTCCAGCGTTTCCACTTCCTGTTTGCCGGCATCGGTCAGGCGTCCACCACGAACGGCCTCTCGAGCCGGGAGCCAGCTCGTATACATGGTCGCCAGTCCACCCGCATCGACCTTCATCCGGGCCTGTTCTATAGACTCAACACGACCCTGTCCGTCCGCCACCTCCAGGCGATAGGCCCCCGAGTTGGCCGGGACAACCGCATCCTCGACGGTGAACTCGACAGCCGCCTTCAGGCCGGGTGGATAGCCGCGGGCCTCGAGGGCATTTTTTACATGAATCAGGCGGGCCATCCAGAGCATGGACCACTGGGCAGAGGCGTCCTGCTCATCCAGGAAGAGCGTGAGCGGATCCTCCACGGGCCCGGTCCAGGTCAAATCCGTGGCCAGGGCGCGGTGACTGGCCGCAAACCCCAGCAGCGAGCGGGCCGTGTCCGCATCCTGCCAGACCAGATCACGACAGCCCAGACTGTGAAAGTAAGGGATGGGGTGGTCGGTCCGCTCTTGTGTGAACACGATGTATCCCGTGACCTTACCCTGGCGGCGCACCAGATACCGGTAAACCGGTCGGTTCTCGGGAGGGGCAACGCGCAGAATCCGCTCCGGCCACCAGGACCGGGGACGATCCACAAGACCCTCGAATCCGGTGGCGCGGGACCGATAACAATCCACGATTTCATCCAGTGCGCTATCGTCCCACGGCTCAACGTCGTGGTAACGATGACGAGGCAGAGCCGCAACCGGCACACTGTAGCGAGTGTAGACACCCGCCATCTCATAGCCAGCTCTGCGGTAGGGAGCGGGTGTGCTGGGATAGAGAGTGGACAAGGGCATCCCTTCCTCCCGCAATTCCTGCAGAAACTCTCTCATCAACAGCCCTCCATACCCTTTGCTGCGACTTTCCGGTGCCACCTGAACCGCCGTGACATCGGCCGCCGCAACGCTTCTTCCTCCGCAGAAATGTCCCACCCGGAGGAGGCGGAGAGAAGCAACCGGCGGCCCGCCTTCCGTGACCACCCGGACATCTTCAAGGGGGATCGCGTAGAGGCGATCCAGATCTCCGGCAGGCAGATTGAAGGCCTGGAGGTGCAACGCTACGATGCGGTCGCGATCCTCCTCCCGCATCGGGCGAACTTCAACACTCACGATGAGTACATCTCGACTTTCCTAAAGGGTTCACTGATCTTAGCGGGAACCGATGTGCGGGACAAGGCAAGCTTGCACGTTGCGTACTCATTGCCATTCGCGCCTCTGTACGCTCGGCTGCGGAGCAGACTTGCTTCAAGATTCGCCGCTGTGGCCCCGAGTTACGTTGCCCGGTGTTCGGACAAGCCATACAATCACTCTGAGGAGTTCAAACTATGACCCGCAGAATTGTAACGAACGAGTTGCTGGTGCTCGCTGCGACGCTTTCACTACTCATTTCCAGTTGTACTCAGGAACCCGCCGGCCCGCCCAACATCATCATTATCTTTGCCGATGATCTGGGCTATGGAGACCTGGGAATCTACGGGCATCCCACCATCGCCACGCCGCATCTCGACCAGATGGCGGCAGAGGGGATGAAGTTCACGCAGTTCTATGTCGGCGCCTCCGTCTGTACCCCCAGCCGGGCGGCCCTGCTGACCGGACGGTTGCCCGTTCGCAGTGGAATGGCCAGGGACACAACGGACAATGCCAGTACTCGCGTCCTCTTTCCGACTTCGGAGGGTGGCCTTCCCGACAGCGAAATCACGATCGCTGAAGCCCTCAAGACCCGGGGCTATGTGACTGCCTGTGTCGGGAAATGGCACCTTGGACACCTGCCTCAGCACCTTCCCCCAAATCACGGTTTTGACAGCTATTTCGGGATTCCCTATTCCAACGACATGAGCCCGGCCCCTCTGATTCGCGATCTGGAAACCATTGAGCAGGAACCTGACCAGCGCACGCTGACCCGACGTTACACCGAGGAAGCGGTGCGCTTCATTCGCGAGAGCGAGGAGAAGCCTTTCTTCCTCTATCTGGCTCATACTTTTCCGCACACACCGCTTTTTGCTTCGGAGGCATTTGAGGGCAAGAGTCTTCGCGGGCTCTATGGGGATGTAGTGGAAGAGCTGGACTGGAGCACCGGCCAGATCCTGGCCACACTCCGCGAACTCGGACTGCAGGAGAACACTTTTGTGTTTTTCACCAGCGACAACGGACCCTGGCTGATACGGGACCTGCAGGGTGGTTCAGCCGGGCTGCTTCGAGACGGAAAGGGCTCGACCTGGGAGGGGGGTATGCGTGAACCGGCCATCGCCTGGTGGCCGGGACGGATTTCCCCCGGGACCGTCTCGCATGCCCTCTCCACCACCATGGATCTCTATGCAACGGCTTTGTCCCTGGCCGGGGCTCCTCTACCCGATGACCGTGAACTCGACGGGATCGATATCAGCCCGGTTCTCTTTCGAGAAAAGGACCAGGTCAGAGAGACGGTGTTCTATTACCGATGTATGCAGTTGTTTGCGGCTCGAAAAGGCCCCTGGAAGGCCCACTTCATCACTCAGGGTGCATACGCCGGGGATGGGCCCGTCAGTCACGATCCCCCGGAACTGTACAACCTGGATCGCGATCCCGCGGAGAGGTACAACGTGGCAGCGGACCACCCGGAGGTGATCGCCGAGATTATCCGAGTGGTCGAGCAGCACCGGGCAACCGTCAAGCCTGTACCCAGTTTGTTGAGGGTTCCTACCGAACGGTGAAGCGTAAGCTCAGCGTTGACGGCCGGCTCACGCCCCGCCGTTCTGTTTCAGAGAGGGTCCCCGGTACGCCCGGAGACATCTCACAATGGCGAAGAGTGGGAGAACTAAGTAAGAGATCCCAAGAACCCAGAACCTAGAACCCAGAACCCATTCAAAGCCCGATCAGGCCAGCGATCCGCTCCCGGTGGTAAGTGGCGTCGCCAAAGACCACTTCTGCTGACTTGGCTCGTTTCAGGTACAGATGGGGGTCTTCTTCCCAGGTAAACCCCATACCCCCGTGGATCTGGATTCCTTCTCCGGCGACAAAGCGAAAGGCGTCGCTGGTGTAGGGCTTTGGCGATCGACGCCTGCACAGCCAGGTCCTCTTTTTCCTGGCTGGCGGCCCAGGCGGCTGCATAGACGGCCGATCGGGCGCCCTCCGTGTAAATGAGCATGTCGGCGCACTTGTGCTGGATGGCCTGGAAGCTCCCGATGGGGCGACCGAATTGAACGCGCTCTTTGGAGTATTCCACCGACAAATCGAGCATCCGCTGGGCTCCGCCCACCATCTCAGCTGAGAGGCCGATGGCTGCCTTATCCAGTACCGTCTCCAGGACGGGCCAGGCCTGGCCGGCTTCGCCCAGGATTCTCGACTCGGGGAGCAGCACGCCATCAAAAGCGACCTCGTAAAGCCGGCGCGTCTGGTCCAGTGTCTGCAGTTGCGTGACGTCCAGCCCAGCGGATTCGCGATCGACGGCAAATAGAGAGATCCCCTGGTCCGGATTGGCGGAATCCCCGGTCCGGGCGGCACAGATGATGAGATCGGCAGTGTGGGCGTCCGGGGACAAACAACTTGGTGCCGCTCAGTGAGTAAGAGTCACCCTGGCGCTCGGCCTTGAGAGTAATGCCCCCAGCATCGATTCTGCCCGACGGTTCCATCACAGCCAGGGTGGCCTTCAGGCTCCCTTCGGCAAGTGGTTCCAGCCACTGTCGCTTCTGTTCTTTGCTGCCAGCCGCCAGCAGTGTGAGTCCCGCCAGGACAACCGTCGAAAAATAAGTTCCCGGGCAAGAGCACCTTCCCCATTTCCTCCAGGATGATGGCCAGGTCCACAAAGGTGAGGTTCAGGCCCCCGTACTCTTCGGGAAAAGGAAGCGCCGACCATCCCAGCTCAACGATCTTCTGCCACAGATCCTGGCTGTGCCCGTGCTCGCTCTCCATCAGTTCGCGAACCAGATCCACGGGGCATTCGTTTTTCAGGAAATCCGCCGCCTGAGTCCGAATCATCTCCTGTTCATCGTTGAAAGCAAAATCCATTCTTGTTCTCTCTTTATTAACCTCTTGGCATCCCCAGCACGCGCTGCGCGATGATGTTGCGTTGAATCTCTGAGCTTCCGGCATAAATGGTTCCCGCGCGGGACCAGAGATACTCTCTTTGCCAGCGACCGTCCTCCACAGCCCACTTCGAGCCCTTGCCCAATTGCGAGTACAGACCCTGCATCTCCATCGCAACCTCCTTCTGGCGGCGTTCCATTTCACTCCAGAAGGTCTTGATGATGGAGCTTTCGGAACCCGGCTTTCCAGTACGGTGAATTTGGCTCGCAGTCCGATAGATGATGTGCTTGAGTATTTCCACCTCGATGTGGGCCTGGGCCAGCCGCTGCCTCAGGATTGGATCGGCGGCGGCTGTGCTTTCACCAACCTGCAGCGACTTCGCCAGCTCGAGCAGTTCGTCCAGCTGCGTGCGGGCAGCCTGTTGTGCGGCAATGGCGGCGGTTCCTCGTTCGTACATCAGGATCGTCATCGCCACGGACCATCCTTCATTCAGCCCTCCCAGCAGGTTTTCGCGGGGGACCTTGACACCGTCGAGAAAGATCTCTGCAAACTCGGACTCGCCGGTCATCTGCCGGGTCTCAGTGAGCGTGACTCCGGGACTGTGCATATCGACCAGTAGACAACTGATGCCTTTGTGTCTGGGAGCGTCCGGATCGGTTCGGGACCAGCATGATGTTGTAGTCCGAAATCCCGGCGGAGCTGATCCAGACCTTCTGCCCCGTGACCACGAAGTAATCCTCTTCGAGAAGCGCGCGGGTTTGCAGAGCAGCCAGGTCCGAGCCCGCCCCGGGTTCAGAGAATCCCTGAGACCAGACCTCTTCCGCTCTGAGGATCCTGGGAAGATAGCGCTGCTTCTGTTCTGCAGTGCCGTGATGCATCAAAGCCGGGCCCACCAGCTCAAGACCCGCCGCGATGTGGAGCAGTTCCGGCGCTCCGGCTCGGGCCAGCTCCTCGGTCAGGATGAGCTGCTCAATGATGGTGGCCCCCCGGCCTCCGTACTCTCTGGGCCAGCCGATCCCGATCAGTTCATTGTCAAAGAGCTTCCACTGCCACCCCTTCAGAAAGTGAACCCAGCTTTCCATGTCTTCGCCCCGATTCTGGAACAGGGGCTCCCAGCCTTCGGGTAGATTTGTGTCCAGCCAGTTCCGTATCTCATCCCCGGAAACTTGCTTCCTGTGGTGTCAAATTGAGATCCATACGACTCTCCGGTAGCCAGCGACAACCAACACAATGTTCGAAAGACGCCTATCCTACTACACCTTCCTACTCCCCTTCACAAATGGTGAATCCCGGAGTAGGATCCTCCCTGCCAAGAACAGTTTTCCGTTTTTCAGGAGGATTCAGAATGAGCAGTCCGGTGAGAGTTGAACGCAACGGCAAGGTCCTGGAGATCACCCTCGACCGCCCCAAAGCCAACGCCATCGACGTACACACAAGTCGCGCTCTGGGTGAGGTGTTCATCGAGTTTCGCGACGACCCGGATTTGCTGGTCGCCATCCTGACCGGTGCCGGAGAAAAGTTCTTCTCCGGCGGGTGGGATCTGAAAGCTGCGGCCGGCGGAGAAGGGGCCGACTCGGACTTCGGGCCAGGAGGATTTGCTGGCTTGACCGAGATCTTTGACCTCAACAAGCCGGTGATCGCAGCCGTCAATGGGTATGCGATTGGAGGCGGCTTCGAGCTGGCTCTGGCCTGTGATTTGATTGTGGCAGCGGAGCATGCTCTCTTCTATCTGCCCGAAGCCGGCTGGGGCATCATGCCCGCTGCAGGCGGAGTGCAGCGTCTGCCGCGGCGCCTGCCCTCGGCGGTTGCCATGGAGATGATGCTGACAGGACGACGAATGGGTGCCGAAGAGGCGGCTCAACACGGTCTGGTCAACCGGGTCGTTCCCCTTCCCGACCTGCTCGAGACCAGTCGCGAGATGGCCGGACAGATTGCGGAGAAAGCCCCCCTCTCGATCATGGGCATCAAGCAGGTGGTGCGGGAAACGGAAGATGTGAGCGTCGAAGAGGCCTTCCGTCTAATCCGGAGCGGAGCCTTCTCCCTGTACCAGCAGATGGTCGCTTCAGAGGATGCGAAGGAGGGTTCCCGCTCTTTTGCCGAGAAGCGAAAACCGAATTTCAAGGGGAGATAGATGACCAGGATCCTGACCTTCTGGTTGTTGGTGGGGAGTCTGGCCGGGTGCGCCGAGTCGGAAAATCTGGAGGTCATCCGGTTCAAAGAAAACCCGATTATCCGACCAGAGATGCTGGCGGGGGAAGACGGGGAGAACATCAACGGACCGTCTCTCATCCGGGCTCCGGGCTGGCTCGAGAACCCACAGACTCTGGAGGATCAGCCTGCTTTCGTGGCAAGTTCGAGTGACGGTATCCATTTTATCCCTCGCTCTGAGGCCCTTGGCCTCGGCTATTTTCGAGTGTTTGAGTGGGAGGGATTCCACTATGCTCTGGGCATGCCGGGAGTCTTCTATCGTTCCCGCAGCGGTGTGGACAGCTTTGAGGAGGGGCCGACTCTTTTCAGCGAAGACATGCGCCACTCGGCGCTGAAACTCGACGGCGATGTCCTCTCCGTCTTTCACACTGTCGTGGGTGAGGTCCCCGAGCGGATCGTTCTTTCAAAGATCCCCCTCACATCGGACTGGCTGAGTTGGAAGGAGTCCGAGCCGGTCGTGATCCTCGAGCCCGAGAGGGTTTACGATGGAGCTGATCTTCCCCTGGAGCCCTCCGCCCGCGATCTGGCCCCCGGACGAGTTCGCCAGTTGAGAGATCCAGCCATTTTTCAGGAGGACGGGAAGACATACCTGCTCTACTCGGTGGCCGGAGAGTGGCATCGCTATCGCCGAGATTGTGGATTGACCTGGGAGCCATAACAGCCTCACCTTCTTTCGTAGACAATTCTCCCACCCAGGATGGTCATCTCGACTTTGACGTCGGGGATTTTTTCCGGGTCTATAGTCAGCAGGTCGTCCGACAGAACGACGATATCCGCCAGCTTCCCGGCCTCGATAGTGCCCTTGATGTCCTCCTCAAAGGTCAGATAGGCGCCGTTGCGGGTGTAGGCGGTGATCGCCTCGGGCATGCTGATCCTCTCCTCCGGACCGTACAGGGCTCCGGACATACCTCTTCGCTCCACGGCACCGTAGAGCCCCAGCATGGGGCCGATGGGCATAATGTCGCTTGCCATCGCCACGAAAATGCCGTGACTCATGGGCGTGCGCATCGGATTGTTACGCTGCAGTCTCTCCCCTACCAGGTTGGCTGCATACCTGCCCTCGATGGTATAGACGAAATTGGGCTGCTGTGAAATGAGGATGTTGTTCTGGGCCATCATCCGCATGATCGATACCGGCGGCATCACGGTGAAGTGGTTCAGAAAGTGGCGATGGTCAGGGCGGGGTGATTCCTGCAGGACCTGAACGAAGACTTCCACAGCTTCCTTGATGGCCGCGTCACCGATGGCGTGAAAGCCCATCTGCCACCCCATCTCGTGGGTCGCCTTGACCAGCTTATAGAGTTCGTGGCGAGTCGTCCTGGCCTTGCCGTAGTAGTCAGGCTGGTCCCGATAGTGTTCCAGAGTCCAGGCAGCCGGTCCTGTGTAGCCTCCATCCACGAAGACCTTCAGGGGCCCCACCTGAAGGCGTTCGTCTCCATGCCCGGTCACAAGCCCGAACTCACGGAGTTTCTTCAGTGCCTGATCCGCTTTGATTCCTGCGCCGAAGGGCGGAGTGATCTGGACAGCGGCTCGCGGCAACTCCCGGCCCCGCTCCCGGTAGATTTTCTCCCACTCCGGGTATGCCCCGGCACCAGTGGAGGCATTGATGATACTGGTGATTCCAAAGCTCAGAAGATTCTCCAGATTCTCGGCCAGGCTCTCACGAATCCGTTGGGGATCCGCAGCGGGTACGTGACGCCCCACCAGGCCTTGACGCTCGCGGATGATCCCGTTCAGACGCCCTTGATCGTCTTTCTCGATGATTCCCCCCTCAGGTTGGGGAGTGTCGGCCGTCAGCCCTGCTATTTCCAGTGCCTGGCTGTTGGCAACGCCGCTGTGTCCCCCGGCGCGATTCACGAGAACGGGGTTGAGGGGAGCCGCGCGGTCTAAATCCCAGCGCAAAGGGCGACGCTGCTCCACCAGGTCATCCTCCGACCAGCCCCATCCCGTGATCCACTTGCCCGGGCCCAGTTCCTTTGCTTTCGACCGGATCCGGTCCAAAATCTCAGTGATGGATTTCGCCCCGAAAAGGTCAACATAGCTTCTTGCGTACCCCCGCATGTGGATGTGGGTGTCGTTGAAGCCGGGGGAAACGAACCGGCCGGCCAGGTCAATGGTCTTTTCGGCCGTGTAACTCTCGAGTAGTTCTTCCCCACCGACAGCCACGATCTTCTCACCCCGAATCGCGACGGCTGACTGAATCGAACCCAGGTTATCTGCGGTAAAGATCTTCCCGTTGTGAAGAATCAGATCGGCTCTCTCAATTCTCTGTCTTCCGGTCTCGCCGCTCAGCCAGCCCGGGCCCGATGCCACTACCGCCAGCAACACGATCAGGATGGCCGGCACGCACCTTCTCGATTCCCTGTCCAAACGCTTCTTAGACAATTTCTACCTCCTTGTTCGGTATCTCAAGAAAGTGTAAACTCGATTCACCCACGGCGCCTATCCCGGCGGCTTCCTCGCCGCGGCGCAGTCGCTTCCGAAAATGAGCGCGCCAAGGCTCCGATGATATCCTCTTGGCTCCTCGTCGGACATCTGGAGTCAATCATGAAAAAGCACGTTCTGGTACTGGCCAGTCCCGGTCATCCCGACCTTCCGACCCTGGATGTCATCCGTGATCGGGCCCACATTCAGGTAGCCGATAGTCCTGAGCAGGCCCGGTCAGCCGTCGGCCAGGTGGAGATCGTCTTTGCCTTGCAGTTCGACAAGCACTGGTTGCTCCAGGACATCTGGCCTGGAGCCAGCTCAGTACGCTGGGTTCAATCTTCCTACGCCGGCGTCGAATCGTTGATGTTTCCGGAGTTGTTGGAAAGCCAGGTCGTCCTGACCAACGCGCGCGGTCTCTACAGCCGTGTACTGGCCGAGTTCGTGGTTGCAGCCATTCTCTATTTCGCCAAGCGTCTGGATGAACTGCGAAGCAACCAGAGAGCCGGCATCTGGTCTCGGCTCCAGGTCGAAGAGGTCTGGGGAGGGACGGTCGGGATCGTAGGCGTGGGAGATGTAGGCCGGGCCTGTGCGGGGCAGGTTCAGGCTCTGGGCATGCGCCTGCTGGGATGCAAGCGGAATCCGGATACCATGCCCGAAATTCACCCTTTTGAACGGATGGTTTCACCCGACCGACTCCTGGAGATACTCCCGGAGTGCGACTGGGTCGTGCTGGCGACTCCTCTCACAACAAGAACCCGGGGGATGATTGGGGAACCCGAGCTGCGGGCCATGAAACCAAACAGTGTGCTCATCAACATCGGCCGGGGTGCCACGATCAGAGAGCCGGCTTTGATTCGGGCGCTGCAGGAGGGTTGGATTCGGGGAGCAGCTCTGGACGTGGTCGACCCGGAGCCGCTTCCAGCCCACAGCCCTCTGTGGGGAATGGACAATGTACTGCTGACTGCTCACTCTGCAGACCACACCTCCGATGACCTGGTGCAGGCAGGCCGGCTTTTCGTAGGGAACTTTCGCCGTTACGTCGACGGAAAACCCCTGCTCAACATGGTGAATAAACAAGCCGGGTATTGATTTCGGATACCGGAGCACTAGCCTCCTGCCCCTAGTATCTCCCGCTTCAAATCCTCGTCCAGATTGGCCCCGCTGACCACGAGGCAGACGGTCCGGTTCCTTATGGATTCCCTGGATTGCAGCGCACCTGCCAGTGGGGCGGCAGCAGCCCCCTCGACCAGATGCCCGGTAGCCTCGTAGAACAATCTCACAGCTTCCTTCAGGGCCCCTTCCGACACCAGGATCATCCGATCCACGACCTCCAGCATCAACTTCACCGCTTTCGGGATGGCAATGCGCACTGCCAAGCCGCTCGCAAAGGTGTCGCATGTGGCGGTATCCACCGGCCGGCCAGCCTGAAACGACAGGGCCATGCAGGGAGCCGCTTCGGATTGCACACCCACCACCTCGAGATCAGGATCGTGCTCTTTGAGGATGGATCCGATCCCCCCGATCAAGGCACCGTTCCCTACAGGCACAAAGACAACCTCCACCTCCGGCAGTGATTTCGCGATCTCCAGCCCGATCGTGGAGGTGCCGTCATAAATCTCGGGGGTTGATCCATCCTCGACGAAAAGACTTTCTTTGGAAAGGGCATCTGTTAGAAGCTCCTTGGTCTCGTCGATATCTCGCCCCAGAAACTCGAGGTTGGCCTCAAACTGGCGAATGAGCCTGACCTTGCTCTGGTCACACCCGACTGGAACGCCGACGGTCAAGGGCACTCCATACTGCTGGCAGGCAAACGCCATAGCGGCGCCGTGATTGCCGGTAGAGGCCGTGACCAGGTTGGGCAGCGTCGCTGCCGGACCAGCGGTCAGGTGGTGAAGAAGATTCAGCGCACCTCGGATCTTGAACGATCTCACAGGATTGTCGAATTCGTAGCGCGCATAGGCACGACATCCCACGAGGTTGCTCAAGACAGCCTCCGCCTTCAGCGCGGAAGGCTTGAGATGCTTCTCCAGAATCCTGGCTGCCGCCACAGCCCGATCGATGGTGGGACGCAGGTTGGTCACAAATGATGGCTCCAGAGAAAGAATATCAGAGCCTCGGCAAGGTGTACATGGCCAACGCCGGTGTCTTCGATGACCTGGACGTGGCACTGGACTGGCATCCGGACGTCAAGACCGGAGTCAACAATCAGGCCGAACAGGCCTTGAACAACTTCACTGTCGAATTTTTCGGCCAGGCGGCCCACGGCGCTTACGATCCCTGGAACGGGCGAAGCGCCCTCGACGCGGTGGAGCTGATGAACCATGGCATGAACATGATGCGGGAGCATATCGAGCCTACCGCCAGAATCCACTACGTGATTCCTTCCGGTGGGGAGGCTCCCAACGTGGTTCCGGAGTACGCCAGAGTCTGGTACTTCGTCCGCGATATCAGCCGGGAGAAAGTGTAACGCAACTATGCCTGGGCTCTGGACATTGCCGCCGGAGCAGCCCGAGCCACGCAAACGGATCACAAGGTCTTTCTAATCACCGGGGTGCACGCCATGCTGCTGAACCGCCCCCTCCAGGAAGCCGCTCAGAAGAATCTCGAGATCGTAGGAGCTCCCGCTTACACCGAAGAAGAGCAGTCGTTTGCCCGGGAGCTGCAGGGGTTTCTTAAGATTGAACAGAAGGGGCTCTCCACCTCGATCCGCCCCCTGGCGGGAGAGCCGGAGCTGGCTGAGGGTGGGTCCACCGACGTGGCAGAGGTCAGCCGCATCACTCCCACCGTCAGCATCACGGTGGCCTCTGCCGGAGGGTCATGTATCCCACCAGGCCGGGGGCAAAAGACAATACGATGTTTTTTGGCAGGAAGTTGTCGCGGCTGAAACTCACCAATACCGCCTCCAGGTCGCCAGGTCCGCTGGCACTGAACCGCCCCGGGATTTCCGGAGACTCCATTTCTTGAGAGGATGGGGTCATGGGAAGACGAAGCAGATACTCACCAGAGGTCAGAGAACGAGCAGTACGGATGGTGTTCGAGCATGAACGGGAGTACAGCTCTCAATGGGGTGCGATGACATCGATAGCAGCCAAGATCGGCTGCACAGCGGAGACGCTGCGCAAGTGGGTCCGACAGGCGGAAAGGGATCAGGGGCGTCGAGCCGGGCTGACAACGGACGAGAGGCAGCGTCTGAAGGAACTGGAGCGGGAGAATCGGGAGCTGAAGCAGACTAACGAGATCTTAAGGAAGGCTTCGGCTTTTTTCGCCCAGGCGGAGCTCGGCCGCCGACGGAAATGATGGTGGATTTCATCCGAGAAAATCGGACCTGCTATGGGGTCGAGTCGATCTGCGAGGTGCTGCCGATCGCCCCTTCGACGTTCTACCAGCGGGAAGCCAGGCACAAGGATCCTGCGTTACTGCCGACCAGGACGAAACGCGATGCCAGGCTCCGGGTTGAAATCGATCGGGTGTGGTGTGCCAATCGCGAGGTCTACGGAGTTCGCAAGGTCTGGAAGCAGCTGAATCGTGAGGGCTTCAAGGTGGCTCGCTGCACGGTCGCGCGTTTAATGCGCGAGACGGGACTGCAGGGCGTGGTTCGGGGTCGCCGGTTTAAGACGACGCAGCCGGATGAAGCAGCCGCAAGGCCGGCTGATCTGGTGGACCGCAACTTTACTGCAACCCGTCCGAATCAGCTGTGGGTAGCCGATCTGACCTACGTGGCCACCTGGAGAGGGCGCGTCTACGTGGCATTGGTCATCGATGCCTTCTCGAGAAGTATTGTCGGGTGGAGGGCATCGGCTTCCCTGAAGACCGACATTGCCCTGGACGCACTGGAGCAGGCCCTGTGGTCACGTTCAGACACGGAAGGCCTGATTCATCACAGCGACCGGGGAGTGCAGTACCTGTCGATTCGCTATACGGAGCGGTTGGAAGAGGCCGGCATCGAGCCTTCGGTTGGAAGCAAAGGAGACTCTTACGACAACGCGCTGGCGGAATCGGTCATCGGGCTGTTTAAGACGGAAGTCATTCGTCAGAAAGGCCCCTGGCGGGGACTGGAAGAGGTGGAATTCGCGACGCTGGATTGGGTCTGTTGGTATAACAAGCAGAGATTGCTGGAGCCAATCGGCTACATTCCACCCGTTGAACTCGAGCAGATGTATTATCTGAATCAACCGACTACAGCCGTGGTGGCTGGAGTCAACTAAAACTGTCTCCGGGAAACCCGGGGCGGTTCAACCCTTTCCTTGCGCGGGACTGGACAGAATCTCTCTGGATAGCGAGGCGATCCGTGCGCTACAGAAATCTTCGCAGTTTTGCTATCTCGGGCATTATGTTTTCGAGTGGGATCACGATACCACTCGGGAGAACACCAATCAATCTCCGCCATGACCTGGAGCTTGCGGGAACTTCTCGCACTTCCAGGCCCCAATCGAATCTGCTTTCCGGGTACCGGATACCGGTGGGCAGAGAGATGCCCGACGTTCCTTCGCAGCGTCCGTCACTCCTCGAACAGCTCCTGTACCTGGTCCACACCCGCCTCACTCACCTGGTCAAACAGCTCCTTCAGGCTCTCATCATGCCAGGGGAACATATTGCCCTTGGCCTGCAGTGCGTCCTTGGTCAGTTCCCCTCAGCGCGGTTGAATTCCAATTGGCCCATGGTAGTCTTCGTGACAGATGTTTATCAGGGTCGGCAATCGGGACTCCAGCAATCACCGACCTGAACTACTCCATCTGGCTGTCCTTTCGAGCTTTGCCATGGCGCAGCCTTTGTTCACCGTGATCGCCGCCAGTCCCTCGTTTTTGGTTGCCCATCGTATTGAGCCGGTCGGCCTGATCTCGTTCGCGGCACTGCTTCTTGTGGGACCTCCGATTGCTCTCTTCCTCCTAGTAACAATCGCAGGCGCTTGTCACCGGCAGGGGCGGCGAATGGCAATGCGCCTGGCGGTAGCCGGTTTGACAGCGGCAATCTGGTTGCCGGTCTTGAAGCAATTGGGAGCTTTAAACGGATGGCTGATTCTACTCTTGGCTGGGGCAATCGGAATCGCGCTAGGTTACCTCTACGTTCGACACGTAGCCGTCCGCCTCTTCGTCTCGTTCCTGAGTCCAGGGCTGCTCCTATTTCCCGTCCTGTTTCTGTCTGACTCCTCTATCAGCAAACTCCTCATTCCAAATGAGCCTACTGATGAAGTGAGTACGGTCCGGTCAACCGCTCCGGTAGTCGTCGTTGTATTCGACCAGCTCCCACTAACTTCAATACTCGATAGCCAACAGCACATTGACACAGAGCTATTTCCACACTTTGCCGAACTGGCCCAGACTGCGACTTGGTTTCGGAACGCAACCTCCGTTAGTGATCACACGAGCTACGCCCTACCAGCACTCCTAACTGGACTCTATCCTCGTCCATTAACACTCCCCACCTTCGGAGATCATCCTAGAAATCTCTTTGAGTTCCTAAGCCCTCACTACAGCATGAAGGTCTACGAGCCAATTACGCGACTTTGCCGCGACGACCTGTGTGGACGCATCAAGAAAGGCTCCAGAGCGACTTTCTGGGCCCTCTTCCTAGATCTGTCGATTATCTGTTATCACGTTCTGGCACCGACAGAGTTTAGGCATCTTGCTCCCCCCATTGATCGTAGCTGGAGGGATTTCTCTGGTGAGAACCTTCACTCCGGTGGGCGGTGGGTGGGGGAGAGGGATCGGGATCGAAGGCAGGGACCACTCAGTTTCATTTCGTCCATTCGAGCTGATGACCCACAGCCGACTCTCTACTTCCTCCACTGTCTCCTCCCACATGAGCCGTTTCGGGTTCTTCCATCCGGAACGTATTACGGTTACAGCCAAAACGTGACTGGGCTTCTCGCTGGTGAACGGTGGACCAATGAGCCTCTTGCAGTCGAGCTCAACTATCAACGCCATCTGCTACAAGTTCGCTATGTGGATCGACTTCTGGGAAAGCTTCTGGATCGTCTCCGGGACGTGGGACTCTATGAAAGATCTCTGCTTGTTGTCACATCTGACCACGGAGCCAGTTTCCGGCCCGGCGATCTCTTCAAAGATCCTACTGCAACGAACGTCGCTGAGATCATGTCAGTTCCCCTTATTGTCAAGTTCCCCCACCAGGAGGTAGGGGAGATTAACTATCAGAACGTGGAAGCGGTCGATGTACTGCCTACAATCGCCGAGGCTCTCGGTGAGCAACTCCCCTGGCCAACGGATGGGAGACCCGCACAGGAAGAACCTCTCGAAGTCCATTCCCACAAGGTGATCTTCTTCGATGGAGCTAGGCGATCGCTCCGGATCACGTTACCAGAACTCGAAGCGAAGTATCAGAGTTTCAGGAAGCATCGACTCCGCAATGGTGATCGTGACGGGGCTCTGGCCTACTGGAGCCCTGTGTATCCTGACCTGATTGGACGCGGGGTGGCTGACATGACCAGAGACGACGGGGCTCGTATCTCGGCCAGACTTCACTACCCTGATCTCTTTCAGAGAGTGAAATTGGATTCTGACTTCGTACCGGTCCTCGTCTCCGGTTACGTTGAGCCTCCTGGTCGTTTACCGATCAACGTCGCTGTTGCAATCAATGGGCGCATCTGGGCGACTACTCGAACTTATGGCTTCCGGACCGAAGGCAGAGAAAAGGGTGCTTGGGAAGTATTGGTGCCGAAAGATGTGTTCATGTCAGGGCGGAACTTGATGGAGGTCTTTGAGATTCGGGGTGGAGAAGAAGATCCTGTCCTGGCCCGGATCTATTCCTCTATCGGCCAGGTGCCATCCCGAAACAATCTGGTTCTGGAGGTCGCCCGTTGGTCCCAAGGTGTTGAGTCATCCGGCCTCTACCCACAGGAATGGTGGGGAGACCGTCCGGCGAGATGGACCAACGGCGCCGCTACCCTTCTCATACCAATCGACCGGGGTAACGCCTCCCAAGATGCTGGAAGTCAGTCTCCTCCACACGGGCCCCCAGAATGTGACACTTGAAATCCTTGCCAATGGATGTCAGTTGCTGAAGAGCAGACTTCCCCCAGGGGAAAGGTCCCTGACCGTCGATTTGGAGCCCTGTGCTCTGCGTGGAAACCACGTCAGGATAGCGTTGTTGCATGGATCGAGGCGGAGATGGAATTCGCCCTTTCCCAAGCGGTAGCGTCAGGCGATACTTTCGAACACAGGCCGTCCGAGTGCGGTCATTGTGTTCAGGACTTTCTGGCCGACCTGGATCTCCGTGATCTGCCTGGAGAAGCTGCGGGATCTGAGTCTGGGGCCGATGACGCTCTTCCACCGGCCGATCTGCGTTTCTATCCGGCTGCGCTGGTTGTACCCTGTGGCCGCCTGCCAGGCCATGCGGCCGTTGCTGCGGATCTGGACAATATGGCGATCCCGAACGGTTGGATCCCGCGCCGATTGCGGTCGGATCACTGCGTTCTTCGGCGGCGGTATAACCACATCCAGAGTCTCCCCATACCGTTCCCTCAGCAGATCCCGTGTGGACGCTCCATCATAGGCGCCGTCCGCCAGAAAGCCCGTGACCGGGGCATCGAGTTGATCCAGAAGCCCGGGTAAGGCGGTGCTGTCTCCAACGTCATCGTGAGTCAGATTGGCGCAAACAATCGCACCGCTATGGAGGTCCAGTCCGAGGTGGAGTTTGCGCCAGCGGCGGCGTATTCCCCTGGTTTTATGCTTCTGCGCGAGCCATTCTCCCTCGCCGAAGATCTTGAGGCCGGTACTGTCCACCACCAGATGGACAGGCACAGACCCGGCTTGCCTCATCACCTGCGCGATGCTCAAGCCGTTTGCGCGACGCGACAGTGTGGAGAAGTCCGGCACCCGTATATCCAGCCCCATGAGCGTGCCAATGGAACCCATCAGCCCCTGCGTTTGTCGCAACCCAAGCCGATACGCCGTGCGCAGCGTCAGGCATGTCTCGATCGCCAGATCCGAGTATCTCCGCTGGCCACCCCGTGACGTGCGGCGCGGCGCGCTCCACACACTTTGAGCTTCCTCACTGACCCAAATCGTCAGATCACCCCGCTGGCGCAGGCTCTCGTTATATTCTGCCCAGTTGATCACCCGGTACTGCGCCTTATCAAACTTGTGCCGTCGCGCTGCGTTGAACTTATGTGGCATCTAGGTTATCCCCTGTGTTGAAAAACACGATGATAAGGCATCCTTCGGGATGATCCATGCAACAAGGTCATCTAGAGCTGCCTGGGCTTTGACAGTCAATGGTCTGATAACAACAGCGAGGTTCCCCTTAAGTCGACCCCAACTTCTTGGTGGTTCCAAGAGAATCACCAGTTTTTGACCAGTGCCGACGTAAGAAAATATGTAGACATGCGTGTGCCGATCCTCATAGCTCGGGTCAGGGGCTGGCTTGCCATCAAAGGAAAGTTTTTTGTAGCGGTCTTTAAAGTTGATAACAGCGTCGTAGCAGGCATCTGCTCTGGACCAATTGCCCCAGTTTCGATAGTGATAGACGCCTTTGAGGACAATGTTGTAGCTCCTGCCTTTCAGCAGGGGTATTGGCGTGAACCTCTCGTATAGTGGCTCGAGAGCCAGGCTGATGGTGTCGTCTGGTTTGACTTTTTTCCGACGGAGCTGCTCGTCCTTTACCACCAATGCGAACATGAAGACTACTGCCCCGACGAAAACGCCGAAGATGGACCACAAGATCACCGTGTGCATTGGTTATTAGACCTTGGAATCGGGGCCTTTTACTAAAAACCGTCCGCACGTCTCGCAGCGGATCAAGTCTCCTGTTTCAGCCTTAAAAAAGTGGGCGGTCGGCACCACTCGGTTGCAGACAACGCACAGCCCGCCGCCTTGAATTTGGACCAGCTGCACAACGGTCTGCGATGGGGCCGATACCCTGCTCCGGAGCAGATCATATTGGCGAAGGTCCTGTTTTTTCAGACGTGCTTTCGCTTCTGAGAGCTGGTCGTCCAGGTCGATCACCGCCAGTAAGTGGCTGACAGCTTGTTTAGAGCCGCCATTGCGCTTCGGGTCCATTCAGATAACCTCCCAGATCTAGCGTTTCACAGCGGCAGCTCGAGAAAAAGAGCTACTCCTTTTTACTTACGCGTTACTTACGCGCGCGTAAGAGGCGTCTCGTGAAGCTGGCAGGCCCCCGCCTTGCTACCACGCGCTATCGGTGGGGATGTCGTAAGTAAAAAGGAAAATTGTGGGGCAGCTGAGGCGGGGCTGCACACCAGAAGTTGAAAGCGAGTAGAATGACACCGCCTGATTGTTAGGGTCCGCGTATTCATGACCATGTTTACCCTCCGTTATGGCGGGTGGCACGCGAGCTAGAGCTGCGACCACCGTAAAGGTAAATAATTTGGTCAACAAATCCGACACAATTCAAGATTAGAAAAAGCCCTGGACTGGAATAGTTTAAATGGAGTATCCCTCTGTGCCAATAATGGTGAGACACTTCTTCCCTGCTAAATTAGAGTAGAGGGCGAGAAGCTGGATTACAGGATGATAGAAAACAGAAGCGACAAGAAACTGAGGATTTTGGAGACCTCGGAACGAAGCGGAGAGGTCTCCAAAATCGCTGCCGGACGGACGGAGCCCGACAAGGTTCTTTCGCGACCCGATCCGGAAGTTCCCAGCAAGGCCACGCGTCGCCGGTTTTCAGCCCGCTATAAGCTCCGGATCCTGGAGCAGGCCGATGGATGTGAAGAGTCGGGCGGAGTGGGAGCCTTGCTGCGCCGAGAAGGGCTTTACTGGTCGAATCTGCAGACCTGGCGCCGCCAACGCGAGCAGGGAACGCTGCAGGCCTTGACCCCTCGCAAGCGGGGACGCAAGGCAAAGCCGGTCAATCCTCTGGATCGTCAACTGAGGCAAGTGGAGGCTGAGAATCGGAAGCTGAAACGCAAGCTCGAGAAGTTTGAAGCCATGCTGGATCTCCAAAAAAAAGTCTCGCAACTGTTGGGAATCTCTCTGGCGAGCAGCGAAGAGAACGGAGACGAGAGCTGATGGACGAAGCTTTGCGATTCTCACAATCCCACGGAGTCCGTGCCGGTTGTCAGGCCCTGGATCTGCCGCCATCGAGTCTGTATCGGGAGAAACTTCGGCGCGAACGGCCGGCGCTGGATCCTCGGCCTCGGGCCGCATCCCCACGCGCCTTGAGCCCGCCCGAAAGGGAAGCCGTTGTGGAGGTCCTGCACAGCCGACAGTTTATCGATAAAGCTCCTGCCGCCGTATGGGCGGAGCTGCTGGACGAAGGGCGATACTTGTGCTCGATTCGAACCATGTACCGCATTCTGGCCGAACGTCTGGAAGTTAGAGAACGCCGCCGCCAGCGCCGCCATCCCCAATACTCCAAGCCGGAACTTCTGGCCACCGGCCCGAACCAATGCTGGTCCTGGGACATCACCAAGCTGAAGGGTCCCGTCAAATGGAGCTATTTCTACCTCTACGTGATCCTGGACATTTTCAGCCGCTATGTGGTGGGCTGGATGGTGGCCACCCAGGAAAGCTCACGCCTGGCCAAGGTCTTGATCGCCCAGAGCTACTCCAAGCAGGAGATCGTAGCGGGTGGTCTCACCCTGCATGCCGATCGTGGCTCGTCGATGAGTTCCAAAGCACTGGCCTTGCTACTGGCCGATCTGGGAGTCACCAAGTCTCACTCTCGGCCTCATGTCGCATTGACTCATCCAAAATCGAACTAATGTGAGACCGTTGCCTCATCAAGAATCGAACCGAACACTTGATGAGGAGGCGACGAATTGAGGAAAAAGTTGAGTTTGGAGTTGCGCCGAGAGTTGTTGACACGCACTGCGGAGGATTACGCATCGGCCCGCAAAGGAATCAAGAGCCAGATCGTGGATCAGTTGGTTGCGGCAACCGGCTACGGTCGCAAACACGCCATTACTCTGTTGAACAATCCGCCGGGTAGCGTTAGTTCTTCGCGACCCCGCCGCGCCCGATACGATGAGCGAGTCAAGCAGGTACTGGTTACCCTTTGGACCACGGCCAACCGGATCTGCGCCAAGCGACTGGTTCCCTTTCTTCCCGAGTTGATCGAGGTGATGGAGAGGAACGGTCATTTGTCCTTACCCGCTGATGTCCGGGGAAAGCTTCTGACGATCAGCCCCGCCACCGCTGATCGATTGCTGGCCACCGAGAGAATCAATCAGCGTGGTGTGAGTACAACCCGGCCGGGAAGCTTACTCAAAAAGCAGATCAAGGTACGGACCTTCGCCGACTGGGACGATCTTCAACCCGGGTTTCTGGAAGCGGACCTGGTCGCTCACTGCGGCGTCAGTGCTGCCGGTAGTTTTCTGCACACGCTGGTCCTGGTGGACGTCGCAACGGGCTGGACCGAGTGCGTGGCCCTGCTGCGGCGCAGCGAAGCCGACGTGATCGGCGCCCTGAACTCCCTGCGTGGCCGGCTCCCGGTTCCTTTGCTGGGATTGAATACGGATAACGGCAGCGAGTTCATCAACTATGAGATGCTTCGCTACTGCCAAAGAGAGCAGATCACTTTCACTCGTTCCCGGGTCAATCGAAAGAACGATCAGGCCTTTGTGGAAGAGAAGAACGGCTCTGTCGTGAGAAGGCTGATCGGGTACGATCGCTACGAGGGACTGGGGGCCTGGCGGGCCCTGATTCAGCTTTATGAGATTCTACGCCTCTATGTGAACTTCTTTCAGCCCTCGATGAAGCTGATCGAAAAGCAGCGCGTCGGCGCACGCGTCAAGAAGCGCTACGATCGAGCTCAAACTCCTTACCAGCGCATCATTGCTTCTGGTTATCTCACCAAGCGAAAGAGGGAGCGAATCGAGCGTTTTTACCGGAAGCTCGATCCGGTGATCTTACTCAAAGAGCTCGAGCGACGCCAAGACTATTTTTGGACCTTTGCTAACGGACAAAGGGAACTGGAAGGGAACGACTCCCCCAGAGAGATGGATGCAATCGTCAGGAAGTATCTTGTCGAGATCACCGCTTCACAAGAACCCAAAGAGATCAGAAGATATCGGCGGACGAAAAAGCCCCGGACATGGAGGACTCGAAAGGATCCCTTTGCTGAAGTCTGGCCAGAGGTTCGTGTCCAACTGGAAGTTAATCCCGCTCAAACCGCCAAAGCGCTTTTCGTTCGCCTTCAGCAACGCTATCCCGGTCGGTTCTTCGATGGGCAACTGCGGACGCTGCAGCGACGGGTGAGGGACTGGCGTAGGGAGCAGCTCTACAAGGCCGAGATCGCTCGCGTGGAGCCGACAGCCTCCGAAATCGGGTTCCAATCTCGCCCAGTTGCTCCGGCAGAAGATCGCGAAGCGGGTCCGGCTCCGGTCGCCCCGTTGTTTCTGATGTAAGGAACCAATAAGCTGTTCGGAACTGGGTTCGATTCTTAGTGAGGCAAGTTTCTAGCTTTGGTTCGATTCTCTAATGAGGCAATACGCGGGAATTTTATTTGTCGTTGATCAACGTATACAATAAAGGCAGTTTAAACCCCTAAACACTAAAAGGCATACCCTAAGCCTACGCCAACATGAGAAAACGCTCCAGTTTAACGCTGGCAAGGTTTAAATGGGGTTCTAAGAGAGATACATGCGGCGAAAGCAAGTTCCCCGATGAAAATGCTAGGAACGGAGCCAAAAGGACTTTATCACGAGACAAAACCCATGCGCTCTATCGCTTCTTATGAATTTCTAGAGATGCCTATTACTATCCCGTACGGTAACTTCGCTGTGCCATTACCAAGGATGCCATTTAAACGCATGTATCTTTAAGACTCACCGACTTTAGCGCAAAAGGCTATCCTGACCCACCCCGGACACCTAAAGGGCTTAGAATCAATGATTTTCCATTCTGATTGTTCCTGGCGGCTTCACTTTTTCGCTTGGCGCTTTATCACTCCCTCCCTAATAGACGATCAAGGAGGTGGCGTACGGGTTACTTGACCTTCACAGCAGATACCAGACCTAGCAGCCCGTGGTGAAAGTCGCCTCTCGGTCAGCCATGGCCAATAGACTTGTGCCATGTCGATGGGCAAGCGTAAGAGACAGAGGGAGAGCGAGATGTGGGTGCCGGCAACAGAGCTGGCCAAAGCGCCGGGACACCCTTTTTACCAACGCCTGAACAGAGTGCTGGGCAAGCACGGTTTCGATGATTTTGTGGAAGCGGAATGCGCCGCTTTCTATGCCCCCAGCCGAGGGCGGCCCGGCCTGGCACCGGGCATCTATTTCCGGCTACTGCTGGTGGGTTACTTCGAAGGTTTGAGCTCGGAGCGAGGCATTGCCTGGCGAGCCGCTGATTCGCTGGCGCTGCGCGGTTTTCTGGGACTGAATCTGAGTGAGTCACCTCCGGATCATTCGACCATCTCCAGGACCAGGCGACTGATCGATGTGGCCACGCATGAGGCGGTTTTCTCCTGGGTGCTGAAGCGGGTAGCCGAGAGCGGGTTATTGAATGGCAAGACGATCGGCATCGATGCCACCACGCTGGAAGCCAATGCGGCGCTGCGCAGCATCGTGAGACGAGACTCCGAGCAGGGCTACGAAGAGTTCTTAACGGAGCTGGCAGTAGCCTCCGGCATCCAGACGCCTACTCGAGAAGATCTGGCCAGACTGGACCGCAAGCGAACCGGCAAGGGATCGAACCAGCAGTGGAAGCACCCGCAGGATGGGGATGCGCGCATCGCCAGGATGAAGGATGGGCGGACGCATCTGGCGCACAAGGCAGAGCATGCAGTGGATCTGGAGACGGGAGCCATCGTCTCGGTCACGGTGCAAGGAGCGGATCGAGGCGATACGCAAACGATGGTCAAGACACTGATACAGGCGGCCGAGCAGGTGGAACAAGCGCTGCCGAAGGGATCGGGCATCGAAGAGGTGGTGGCCGACAAGGGATATCACAGCAGCGAGCGGATGGTGGATTTAGAAGCGCTGGGACTGCGCAGCTATGTGAGCGAACCGAAACGAGGGAAAAGACGCTGGAGAGGAGACACTCAGGCCCGTGATGCGGTCTATGGGAACCGGCGACGAATCCGGGGTCGGCGAGGACGGCAACTTTTACGACAACGAGGTGAGCTACTGGAGAGACCGTGTGCTCACCTTTACGAGACCGGCGGGATGAGACGGGTTCACGTTCGGGGCCATGAGAATGTCTTGAAGCGGCTGCTGATTCAGGTGAGCGGATTCAATCTGGGGCTGCTGATGCGCCAGCAGTTGGGTGTGGGCACGCCGCGGGGGCTGCAGGGGCGGATTTGCCTCGTCTTGCTCCTCATTTTGTCGCTGTGGAAGCGTCTGAAGGGCCTGTTTGGCTTGATTCCGACCGCCCAGACTCAAAAGTCCCGGTCAACGCTCCCGTCGCTTCTGCCACCGGTCCGCTCGGTCTGAAGTCTGAAAACCTATTTGCACCACGGGCTGCTAGCCTTTCTGCGCTAGTTTCTTCCTTTTCGCCCAGGATTTCTTCATTCGCTCGGAGACGGCCTTCCTCTGTTCGGGGCTCATGCTTCGGCGTTTCCGTTTCTTCGCTGTAGGTTCCTGGCTATTCGCTCCTGGTTTCAATTGCGCCTGGATCTCTACGATTTCGCTATCAATACGCACTCTCTCGCTCTGAAGCCGCTCCAGGGCAAGGTTGAGGAGTCTGTCTTTTGAGATTGGCATTATTGATTCTCCTTAGTATTTAGAGTTTTTAAAAGTATTTAGAGTTTTTAAACAATTGCCTGGTCTGTCCCTCTTTGGCTTTGTTTCGAACCAGACTCGGATTGGTGGCGCTCACGGAACCACTCCGTGATCTCGGGGTTCTTCCTTAGTCAGGGGAGGCGAATGCCGAAGGGGATTCACCCATTCGGCCAGATTGACCCCCTCACCTTGCACTAGATGCCCATCAAGCATCCGGCAAAGACTTGTATCAGCTCAGAGCAGGCCTGTAAATTGGCCCTTAGGATTATAGCTGTAGCCCTTAAGGGCAGTCCGGGGACTCGCGCCAGTTAGATTGAGCCAGTCTTCTTCAGGATTTTGAGACGAATCCGTTCCTCCTCTTCCTTGACCAGTTTTCGGTGGATCCTGACCTGCTCTTTTTTTCGTTCCGGATCCTGCTCGTAGTGCCACTTTGTGTTACAGGACTTAGAACAGAACCTCTGTCGTCTCTGGTAGGTGGCCAGGGAGTAGTGCCTACAATAATTACAGACAAAGAGACGCTCGGCTCTGCGGGGATCGGAGATCAGGATCAGAAAGGCGACGGCCCACTCCACTATCTTGTCGTCCGAATCCGAATTCGGCTCAAATCCTCCTCGGTATTTGAGGCGTTTAAACCTGCAGGCTTTGCTCAGCAGCCTTGATAGCTGCTTTGTATCTCCTCCGTCGATTGCCTCTAAGTAAATCTTGCGAGCCTCCTCTGATGCGAGAATTGGGTTAGAGGCGAGTGTTCTAGGTACCGGCTGTATCTGTGCCCTGTCAATCGCCCACTGCAACTCCTCAACGACCTTCGAATAGAGATCCTTGAAGCGGTGAAGCCTAACCAGGTCGAGCAGGTTCTCAGGCATTGCAGATTCCCTTTGGGACCGAATGAACTCGGCATGTTCGACGGCAAGGTCAAAGCAACACAGCATCGATTCCTTCAGGCGAGCGAACTCTGGAGTATCAGAGCGTATCCCCATGAAGCGAAGAATCGATTTGGGAAGGGGAAGCGGAAGTGAGGATGGGTCAAGGGTAGCTCTCACATAAGTCAGGGCCCATGTCTCGTAGTCCAAGCTCAGGGAATCTGTGTTACCGCGCATCCTTACGATAATACCCTAAGATGAGCATTTACAGCACCTTATGCATCCTTTAGGCACAGAAAGCATCTTCACTATCGTTGAGAGAGCCATGAGGGGCTCGAGAATATGCCAATTTAAAGCTTAAGGAGAAAAGATGAATACAACGGAAATACCGGCAACACAGCAACAGCCAATAGAAGAGCAACCGGAAGAGATCCTGAGGGAGCCGCTAGATGAGCCTGAAACCAAGAGGGACATTTACGAGCTACAGTTGGATCGAATACCGGAGGATCTCAAGAAGCTGAATCAGTGGATAGCTTGGAGATACGGGAAGAAGAAGTCCGGGCGTTACCCGAAGGTGCCAGTAGACCCTATTACCGGAAGTAATGCGAAGGTTAACGATCCTGAAACCTGGACTTCCTTCGGCGAAGCCAAGGAAGCACTGCAGGACTGCGACAGCCAAGTAGACGGAATTGGTTTCGTGTTCACCAAAGATGACCCTCTTGCCTGTATTGACTTCGACGACTGCCGCGATCCTGAAACAGGTCAGATCGAACCCTGGGCAGAAGAGATTGTCCTTTCGCTCGACAGCTATTCAGAGATCAGTCCGAGTGGCACAGGCGTTCACACCATTATGAAGGCAGATGTGCCGGACGGAGCACGGTGCAGATATGAGCTAGATACGAACGAGATTGAGGTCTACTCATACGGACGCTTTCTTACCATGACAGGGAGCTGCCTGGACGAGCACATCCACATAGCCGAGCGTACCACCCAGCTCACTGAGGTCATAAGCAATGCCTCCAACGGCCAAGTAGACAGCGAGCCGTCAAACAACACAGATCCTGACGGTGATCCCCGCGCCCTCTGTGCCAATAATGGTGAGACACTTCTTCCCTGCTAAATTAGAGTAGAGGGCGAGAAGCTGGATTACAGGATGATAGAAAACAGAAGCGACAAGAAACTGAGGATTTTGGAGACCTCGGAAGCGAAGCGGAGAGGTCTCCAAAATCGCTGCCGGACGGACGGAGCCCGACAAGGTTCTTTCGCGACCCAATCCGGAAGTTCCTGCCAAGGCCACCCGCCGCCGGTTTTCAGCCCGCTATAAGCTCCGGGTCCTTGAGCAGACCGATGGCTGTGAGTCGGGTGAAGTGGGAGCATTACTGCGCCGAGAAGGGCTTTACTGGTCAAATCTGCAGACCTGGCGCCGCCAACGCGAGCAGGGAACGCTGCAGGCCTTGACCCCTCGCAAGCGGGGACGCAAGGCAAAGCCGGTCAATCCTCTGGATCGTCAACTGAGGCAAGTGGAGGCTGAGAATCGGAAGCTGAAACGCAAGCTCGAGAAGTTTGAAGCCATGCTGGATCTCCAAAAAAAAGTCTCGCAACTGTTGGGAATCTCTCTGGCGAGCAGCGAAGAGAACGGAGACGAGAGCTGATGGACGAAGCTTTGCGATTCTCACAATCCCACGGAGTCCGTGCCGGTTGTCAGGCCCTGGATCTGCCGCCATCGAGTCTGTATCGGGAGAAACTTCGGCGCGAACGGCCGGCGCTGGATCCTCGGCCTCGGGCCGCATCCCCACGCGCCTTGAGCCCGCCCGAAAGGGAAGCCGTTGTGGAGGTCCTGCACAGCCGACAGTTTATCGATAAAGCTCCTGCCGCCGTATGGGCGGAGCTGCTGGACGAAGGGCGATACTTGTGCTCGATTCGAACCATGTACCGCATTCTGGCCGAACGTCTGGAAGTTAGAGAACGCCGCCGCCAGCGCCGCCATCCCCAATACTCCAAGCCGGAACTTCTGGCCACCGGCCCGAACCAATGCTGGTCCTGGGACATCACCAAGCTGAAGGGTCCCGTCAAATGGAGCTATTTCTACCTCTACGTGATCCTGGACATTTTCAGCCGCTATGTGGTGGGCTGGATGGTGGCCACCCAGGAAAGCTCACGCCTGGCCAAGGTCTTGATCGCCCAGAGCTACTCCAAGCAGGAGATCGTAGCGGGTGGTCTCACCCTGCATGCCGATCGTGGCTCGTCGATGAGTTCCAAAGCACTGGCCTTGCTACTGGCCGATCTGGGAGTCACCAAGTCTCACTCTCGGCCTCATGTCTGTGACGACAATCCCTACTCGGAATCCCAATTCAAGACCCTCAAGTACCGTCCCGAATTCCCGGCTCGTTTCGGCACCATTCAGCAAGCCAGAGACTTCTGTCGGGATTTCTTCGATTGGTATAACCGCGACCATCGCCATTCGGGTATCGGCCTGCACACTCCCGAGGATGTGCACTACCTCACCGCCATCACCACCCGTCGCGATCGATCCCAAACATTGGAGGCCGCCCATGCACTCTTCCCGGAGAGATTTCCCAACGGCAAACCCGTTCCTCCCGCTCTTCCAGAAGCGGTTTGGATCAACCCTCCCGAAAAGGAGAACTCCTGAGATGACGCTACAGTAATTTATTCACCAAAGTGTCTCAAAGTTATTGACACGTTCCGTTGCCCTGCTTTCCACTTTCCGGACCATAACGGTCCGGTTCCAGGTGCCCCGTCCCGGTTGCCATTCCCCATCGGCTCAAAAAGGTAGGTGTCTTAATCCGCTGGAAACCGTCCCCTGGGGATTCCTGGGGCGGTTTGGCCGCGGATTCATCCACAGAAAACCGTGATCTAGGGGACTTTCCAGGCATAAACGGGACCCATGAAACGTCCGGCTCTTGGCATATACGGGACCCCGATACAAGTAGTTAAAGAACAAGTAGAAGACTACACGTAGGAGGAGCGACTACTCTGTGGATAAACCGGCCCCGCAACAAACACAAACTAGCAACCACAGGAGATGAGCGCTGATGCGCTCTGGAGAGAAGAGATCCTCTCTGAGGCTAGCGCTGACCAGCACTCTCGCGCCCAGCATTGCGCTGGCAGCGGGTGGAGGTGAGTCGAGCCTCGAAGGAGATGGACGAAGCGAGGGCGGAGTGCGACAGGCCCGAGCCATTGACAAAGTTATGAATAGATGAAATTATATATTTACGAATACTCGAATACATGTAATTAACGGGTAGCTCCAATGTACATCACAGTAGCCGCGGACAAAGGTGGAGTAGGGAAAACCACCACCGCCGTTCATCTGGCCGCTTACCTTCAGAAGCTCGGCCCGACTCTGCTGATTGATGGTGATACCACTAACCGTAGCGCCAGTGATTGGGCAGAAGACGGAGGACAGGGGCTGCCGTTTGAGATTGCGAACGTAGCCGAAGGGACTTACGAGGCCCGAAACTTTGAACATGTCGTAATCGACACTGAAGCTCAGCCCGATAGAGACGAGCTTGAACAGCTAGCTCGCGGCTGTGACCTACTTGTAATCACGACTGTTCCAGCCGGGCTCGAAACGCGGGCGCTGAAGCGCACCCTGAACATCCTTAAAGTGCTTGCCGCAGACAAATACCGGGTTCTGCTGACCAAGGTGCCGCCACCTCCCGAAACCGACGGTGCTGACCTCAGAGCGGCGCTACCCTCTGTGCCAATAATGGTGAGACACTTCTTCCCCACTAAATTAGAGTAGAGGGCGAGAAGCTGGATTACAGGATGATAGAAAACAGAAGCGACAAGAAACTGAGGATTTTGGAGACCTCGGAGCGAAGCGGAGAGGTCTCCAAAATCGCTGCGGGACGGACGGAGCCCGACAAGGTTCTTTCGCGACCCGATCCGGAAGTTCCCAGCAAGGCCACGCGTCGCCGATTTTCAGCCCGCCATAAGCTCCGGATCCTGGAGCAGGCCGATGGATGTGAAGAGTCGGGCGGAGTGGGAGCCTTGCTGCGCCGAGAAGGGCTTTACTGGTCGAATCTGCAGACCTGGCGCCGCCAACGCGAGCAGGGAACGCTGCAGGCCTTGACCCCTCGCAAGCGGGGACGCAAGGCAAAGCCGGTCAATCCTCTGGATCGTCAACTGAGGCAAGTGGAGGCTGAGAATCGGAAGCTGAAACGCAAGCTCGAGAAGTTTGAAGCCATGCTGGATCTCCAAAAAAAAGTCTCGCAACTGTTGGGAATCTCTCTGGCGAGCAGCGAAGAGAACGGAGACGAGAGCTGATGGACGAAGCTTTGCGATTCTCACAATCCCACGGAGTCCGTGCCGGTTGTCAGGCCCTGGATCTGCCGCCATCGAGTCTGTATCGGGAGAAACTTCGGCGCGAACGGCCGGCGCTGGATCCTCGGCCTCGGGCCGCATCCCCACGCGCCTTGAGCCCGCCCGAAAGGGAAGCCGTTGTGGAGGTCCTGCACAGCCGACAGTTTATCGATAAAGCTCCTGCCGCCGTATGGGCGGAGCTGCTGGACGAAGGGCGATACTTGTGCTCGATTCGAACCATGTACCGCATTCTGGCCGAACGTCTGGAAGTTAGAGAACGCCGCCGCCAGCGCCGCCATCCCCAATACTCCAAGCCGGAACTTCTGGCCACCGGCCCGAACCAATGCTGGTCCTGGGACATCACCAAGCTGAAGGGTCCCGTCAAATGGAGCTATTTCTACCTCTACGTGATCCTGGACATTTTCAGCCGCTATGTGGTGGGCTGGATGGTGGCCACCCAGGAAAGCTCACGCCTGGCCAAGGTCTTGATCGCCCAGAGCTACTCCAAGCAGGAGATCGTAGCGGGTGGTCTCACCCTGCATGCCGATCGTGGCTCGTCGATGAGTTCCAAAGCACTGGCCTTGCTACTGGCCGATCTGGGAGTCACCAAGTCTCACTCTCGGCCTCATGTCTGTGACGACAATCCCTACTCGGAATCCCAATTCAAGACCCTCAAGTACCGTCCCGAATTCCCGGCTCGTTTCGGCACCATTCAGCAAGCCAGAGACTTCTGTCGGGATTTCTTCGATTGGTATAACCGCGACCATCGCCATTCGGGTATCGGCCTGCACACTCCCGAGGATGTGCACTACCTCACCGCCATCACCACCCGTCGCGATCGATCCCAAACATTGGAGGCCGCCCATGCACTCTTCCCGGAGAGATTTCCCAACGGCAAACCCGTTCCTCCTCCTCTTCCCGAGGCGGTCTGGATCAACCCTCCCGAAAAGGAGAACTCTTGAGATGACGCTACAGTAATTTATTCACCAAAGTGTCTCAAAGTTATTGACACGTTCCGCTAGTGCGGCAGGGGATACCAATATTCGCGGCCAGTATTCCTCGCCTCAAATGCTTTGACAAGGCTGCTGGTGAAGGTGTTTTGGTTCATGCCGTCAAGGACCGCCGCGCTGCGCGGGCCTGGGCCGCATATGAGGCGCTTGGAAAGGAGATCACGAGTCATGTCTAAGCCCAATCGATTTGCAGGTTTGATGAAAGCCCGCCAGGCTGACGAGCCAATTCCCACCGATGAAACCAGCCGCGTGCCTGCCGAAGATGACTACAGCCACACCGTTAGTGCTCGTGGCCGACCTCGTAACGGCAAGCGCAGCAACCCCGATTACAAGCAAATAAGCGCACTCATCCGCAAAGATACACACCGTGCAGTTGTCAGGGTTTTGCTTGATGATGCTGAATCACGCGATGTTTCTGATCTACTGCAGGAACTTTTGCAGAGATGGTTAGACCGTCGTTAATATGTGCCTTTTTTATATTTGAGTATATGAAATTATATATACACATCACAGTTTATGGGTATAGCTGGATTGCTCTTTTGCCCTTGATGCAAGAGGGCGCAACTTGGGAAATGCTTCGCGGGGCGCTCGATAAAGGCAGGGAATAGAACCACGTCGAAACCGAGGAGACAGTCTGAAGAGATGAAGAAGCTCGCCACTAACGATGCGGAGACACGCTCGGTCGACGTTGTCTCCGCTAATGTCGACCATCTGAAAGACCTATTCCCCGAGGCCTTCACCGAATAGTGCCTTCGAGGACGACGTCGCCAAAACAAACCTCGCGGCGGTCCTAGAGCAGCGCGGGCTGGGGAACATCCGGAGCCTGTAAGCACGGCGGTCTGAACAGAGTTTACGCATGAGCCGACATAAGCAGCTTCTGCAGAGGATTCTCGGTGGTCGCTCGGATGCCAATATCCGCTTCGATAGCTTGTGTGGTCTGCTCCGGGGTCTGGGTTTCACCGAGCGGATACGGGGAAGCCATCACATATTCAGAAGGGACGGCGTCGCCGAGAGAATCACTCTACAACACGACGATAGCCATACGAAACCCTATCAGGTGCGGCAGGTTCGTCGAGTTATCCTGAAGCATAAACTGGAGGAGGACGAGTGATGTACAAGTACGAGATTATTCTCTATTGGAGCGATGCAGACCGTGCTTTCGTGGCTGAAGTGCCGGAACTTTCCGGATGTATGGCTCATGGCGACACGCAGGAAGCCGCTCTCATGAACGTCAACCAAGCGATGGATCTTTGGATTGATACAGCCAAGGAGTTTGGCGATCCAATACCGGAACCCAAGGGCGAGCGTCTGATGCTGGCGTAATAACGGCGCGTTAGTTGCCCCAAATGCAAATGCTATGCGACATGATCACACTTAATCAATGCCCCGGCTCAGCGGTGATTCGTACACGGGGTTCCGACAGTAACGGCGTATTCGCCATCATCCGCAGGCGACTACAGGCTGGTCGTGGAAATCAGGATCGATGGCGAACTCGGCAGGTATTCCAGCAATACCATCAGATGGTGAGCAGCAATCATTCTGTACATTCGGACCCGCCACGTCTGGATCTCCATGTCGGAAGCCTATCCCTACAGCGAGGTCTTCGCTGCCGTCGTTCGAAACCTCCAGGCCATTCCTCTGCGCTGCTGAGGTCTGTCCCGATCAAACGCCCCCAAAAACGAAATCGTTCCATCGCTCAGGCCGAGCTCTGCCTGAATGCATTCCGTCACGCTCTTCCGAACCCGAAAAACGCTCCATTCACGACCATCCACACCACCGCATCACTCGACCTGGACCGGATCGATAGCGAAACTCTCAGAAAACCGTTCCGGTCTACCAAAATCACCTTCATTTCCAAATCGGTGATCTATGCGGGTTAGATGCATCACCACAAGGACGTAGAACGTGACCAGTCCTGACCGAGTCCAGACCTCAACGGTCGTAAAGTCGGCGGCTGCGATCGAATCCCAGTGAGCAGCAAGGAAGGTACGCCAGGCCGTGCGGCTCTCGCGCTCTGGAGCTGGCTCGATGCCGTGGGCTTTGAGAATGTTGCCAACCGTGGTGTCAGAGATGTGGAAGCCCAGGTTGGCTAAAGCACCCTGGATACGGTCATAGCCCCAGCTAGGATTCTCCTGAGCCATGCGCAGAGCCAAGTCCACAATCTGTTGTCGAATGCGTGGTCGGCCAACGGATTGCCTCTTGTCTGAATGATCCCACTTGCGAGCGATAAGCTCTCGATGCCAGCGCAGAAGCGTGTCGGGCCTGACGATCTTGGCCAGTTTGCCGAGGCTTTTTCGGCCCAGCACCTTGCCCTTGACGGCCAAGCGTCGACGCTGGTCGTCGTTGAGCAGAATGCGGCGCTTGCCGAGCTTTGCTCTGAGTACCTGATTCTCAGTCAAAAGATACTCGATCGCGTCCTGCTGGCCTCTGTTGATCCAACCGGCCAAGATCAGGAGCAGCAGCTGCCAGGGCCTGAGCACGAAGTTCATAGTTGATTAGATGCTCACGTCAAGTGCTCAGACGCAAAGGGGGAAAACATTGGGGCTCAACCAAGGCTGACTTCTGTTTGCCGTGACGGTTACAACTTGTTGCACAATAGAGACGAGTGGGTCGGCTGAATATTTTGACCTTACGGTGCGCCGGCGCAAACCGGTGAGTAGCAGAGAGCGAGAGTCTCTCACAGGAAAGGAGTAGCGAACCATGCTGACCCCGAGTCATGCGTGTGTACTCGTAAGAGTGCAGGCGAAGCATTGACAGGGGCACGTGCGGGCCAGGTATTGAGCCGCGGAAGGAAAATAACTTCGGGGGGCCGACGTAGTCGTAGGATCGGAAGGCAACATGGAACCGTTCGCTAATCGCGAGAACGATTCCGCCCCCGCGTGGTCCCGAGACCCTGTGCACGTACGGAAGTTGCTTACACGGGAGCCGGGAGATCCCGCCTCTGACCCCAGGGGGATGGCCCCAAGGTCCGCGCTGTGAATCCGAAAGGAGCACGACAGCGATGCACGGAGGCGGGAAGTCGGACAGGCTGATAGTAGCTGAGAAGCGCTCGAACAAAGACGGCGGTGCGCCGCGGTCGGCGGAGAGGGTGGAGCCAAGCGGCCTGGCCAAAGGGAATTCGTCCTAGCAAAACAAGTGCCGGACACAGAGCCGGGAGAGGAATCGATATGGAGGACTCTAAACGGGCACCAAGCGGGAAATCGCGGACACAGCCAAGAGACCGCACCTACGTCGAAACCGAGGACTTGCAAAGTGCGCTGGAACGGATACGGCAGGTAGCCTGCCGGGATAAGGAGCTACGGTTCACGTCGCTCTGGCACCACGTCACTAACATCGATCGACTCCGGCAGGCTTACTTCGGCCTCAAGCGCAATGCCGCACCGGGCGTGGATGGATTGACGTGGCAGCAATATGGAGAGAGCCTCGAGGAGAACCTCCAGGATCTATCCGCAAGACTCAAACGCGGAGCGTACCGAGCCAAGCCGGTTCGGAGGGCCTATATACCGAAGGCCGATGGGCGGCAGCGTCCGCTCGGAGTGACTGCATTGGAGGATAAGATCGTCCAGCGGTCTACGGTCCAGGTATTGAACGCCATCTACGAAACCGACTTTCTCGGCTTCTCGTATGGTTTCCGCCCGGGGCGCAGTCCACACCATGCGTTGGACGCGCTCTATGTCGGAATCATGCGCAAGCGAGTGAACTGGGTGCTGGATGCGGACGTTTGTGGGTTTTTCGATGCCATCGACCACAAATGGCTGTTGAAGTTCATCGAGCACAGAATCGCCGATCCACGTGTTATCCGCCACCTTAAAAAGTGGCTCAAGGCGGGGATCGTGGAGGATGGGAAGCGAACCGAGATCGAATCCGGTACGCCTCAAGGCGGGAGTGTTTCACCCGTGTTGGCTAATGTGTACCTTCATTATGTGTTCGATCTATGGGCCGACCAATGGAGACGCAGGCACGCTCGTGGCGATGTAATCATCGTCCGGTTTGCCGACGACTTCACAGTGGGTTTCGAGTTTCGTGAAGATGCCGAGCGTTTTCTGGCAGACTTGCGGGACCGGTTCCACACGTTTCACCTGGAACTGCACCCCGACAAAACGCGCTTGATCGAGTTCGGGCGGTACGCCGCTCGGGATCGCAAGCGCCGTGGAGAAGGGAAGCCCGAGTCTTTCGACTTCCTGGGTTTTACGCACACGTGCGACAGAACCCGGAACGGGAGATTCATCGTGCTGCGGCAGATCTGCCGCCATCGAGTCTGTATCGGGAGAAACTTCGGCGCGAACGACCGGCGCTGGATCCTCGGCCTCGGGCCGCATCCCCACGCGCCTTGAGCCCGCCCGAAAGGGGAAGCCGTTGTGGAGGTGCACAGGTCAGTTTATCGGTCCTGCCGCCGTATGGGCGGAGCTGCTGGACGAAGGGCGATACTTGTGCTCGATTCGAACCATGTACCGCATTCTGGCCGAACGTCTGGAAGTTAGAGAACGCCGCCGCCAGCGCCGCCATCCCCAATACTCCAAGCCGGAACTTCTGGCCACCGGCCCGAACCAATGCTGGTCCTGGGACATCACCAAGCTGAAGGGTCCCGTCAAATGGAGCTATTTCTACCTCTACGTGATCCTGGACATTTTCAGCCGCTATGTGGTGGGCTGGATGGTGGCCACCCAGGAAAGCTCACGCCTGGCCAAGGTCTTGATCGCCCAGAGCTACTCCAAGCAGGAGATCGTAGCGGGTGGTCTCACCCTGCATGCCGATCGTGGCTCGTCGATGAGTTCCAAAGCACTGGCCTTGCTACTGGCCGATCTGGGAGTCACCAAGTCTCACTCTCGGCCTCATGTCTGTGACGACAATCCCTACTCGGAATCCCAATTCAAGACCCTCAAGTACCGTCCCGAATTCCCGGCTCGTTTCGGCACCATTCAGCAAGCCAGAGACTTCTGTCGGGATTTCTTCGATTGGTATAACCGCGACCATCGCCATTCGGGTATCGGCCTGCACACTCCCGAGGATGTGCACTACCTCACCGCCATCACCACCCGTCGCGATCGATCATTGGAGGCCGATGCACTCTTCCCGGAGAGTACCCGTTCCTCCCGCTCTTCCAGAAGCTGGATCAACCCTCCCGAAAAGGAGGATGAGATGACGCTACAGTAATTTATTCACCAAAGTGTAGTTGTTGACACGTTCCGAGCGCCGTGGAGAAGGGAAGCCCGAGTCTTTCGACTTCCTGGGTTTTACGCACGTGCGACAGAACCCGGAACGGGAGTATCGTGCTGCGGCAGACCACGGAAGCGCATGCAAGCACTGCGCGAGATCGCTCGCGAGCTTCGGTATCGCCTGCATGAACCCGTCCCGGTAGTGGGTCAGTGGTTGCGCAGTGTAGTACAGGGACATTTCCAGTACTATGCCGTACCGCGTAACCATCGCAAGCCGGCCGCTTTCAAGTATCAGGTCTATCGACTCTGGCTGCGTGCGCTAAGGCGTCGTAGCCAGCGTCATCGGATCACTGGAGAGCGGATGAACCGCCTAGCCCGGATTATGCATGAGATCTGAATCCGAGTGAGATTTGGGCCCATAAAAAGAGCCGTAGCTCTCTGATATAAAAGGGTTTACACAAACAAGACCCTAACCAGGAGCTACGGCAATGTTAAGAGCAGTCTGCCAGAATACCCTGCCATTTCACAGCCACAGAAAGATCACGGCGCGTTTTGATGGGGGGAGCCTCACTTCCGACGCAGGATGGTTGTTGTTTGGATCGGTGGATCGGCAACATCGGCTCTGCGAGGGCTTCAGTTCGTGTATTTCGGAGAGTCGAGACCAACGCTACATTCGTCATGATCTGTTGAAGTTGATCCGACAACGAGTCTTGCAGATCGTGGCCGGCTACGAAGACTGTAATGACGCCGATACGCTGCGCTCGGATCCGATGCTCAAAACCGTCTGTGATCAGTTGCCGGAGAGCGATCCGGATTTGGCCACGCAGCCGACTTTCTCCCGCTTGGAGAACTCCGTCACCAGGAAGGATCTGATGCGTTTGAGCCAGTGGCTGCTAGGCCGTTATGTGCGCTCCCTGAAGAAAAGACGTCCCGGTAAGATCATCCTGGATCTGGACAGTACCGACGACCACACCCACGGCCAGCAGGAGTTCTCCTTCTACCACGGGTATTACCGAAGCCACATTCTGCATCCTTTGCTGATCTTCGATGCCGACACGGGAGACCTGGTGTGTGCCGTGTTGAGACCTGGCAACAAGGGAGCTGCCTCTCACATCGTGCCCATTCTGAAGCGAGTCGTGGAGGCTATCCGACAAGGAGTGGGGACGGATGTCGAGATTGAGATTCGGGCCGACAGCGGCTTTGCCACGCCGCGGCTCTACGAGTTCTGTGAGGCTGAAGAGAATCAACTCCAGTATGTCATTGGGTTAAGTCGAAACCCTCGCCTGCAGCGAGTGGTCGAGCCCCTGCTGGATTCGACTCGGGAAAGGTTCCTTGAGCTGGAGGAAAAACAGCGTCAGTTTGACGAGTTTCTTTATCGAGCCAACAGCTGGGATCGATCTCGTCGCGTCATCGTCAAAGTGGAGGTCGATCAGCGCGGGATCAATCGTCGCTTTGTGGTCACCAACCGGGACGATCTCTGCTCCCAATCACTTTATGACCACTACACAAACCGAGGACAGACCGAAAACTTCATCAAGGCCTTCAAGAATCATCTGAGCATGGACCGACTCAGCTGTCATCGATTCCTGGCCAATCAGTTTCGACTCCTTCTGCATGCCCTGGCTTACCAGATGTTCGTGCGCCTGCGCGACTATCTGCACGGGACCCCCTGCTCGAAATCGAAACCTTACGTCGTCGTGTCCTCAAGATCGGGGCCCGGATCCGACAAACCACTCGACGCATCTGGGTCCATCTTTCCTCAGCCTTTCCCGAACAACCCCTCTTCCACCTCGTCTTGAGTCGTCTCAACTCCAGCTAGCCTCTCCCAGCTCCCCGAAAAACCGCTTCCGATACTCACCCAGGCCCAGATCTGTCTGAAATTCACTCCCCAACCACTTCAAACGCCTCGCCAACCGATATTCTTCGCAAATCCGCCTGTCACACCTGTCCGCTTTCGAGTTGAGCCACTTCTCGAGTCGTTTTTCAACTCCGGACTACGGTTCTTGCATAATCCGGGCTAGCGACAAGATGGCTTCCTGCACTGCGAGTTGTACACCCTTATCCCGAACAGCGACTGCGCGTTATTACCTGAGGTAAGAGCCCAGTGCGGTAGTTCCGCTCGCTGGGATCTGTGCGGGGGGCGATCCGAAAGGATCGTCCCTACCGCGACGGCGGAAGGCGAACAGGTGCTGGCTCAGGCACCTCCTCGGATCGACAATAAAATTCTTGGTAACCACCCGGCATTCGTCGAGTGGCGAGCGGGGAGTACTGTGAGAGCACAGAACGAGGATATTACCGCGCCCGGGACGCCCGACCATATAGCGGATACCCCGGAAGAAGCGTTGGCCTGATCGCATTGACTCATCCAAAATCGAACTAATGTGAGACCGTTGCCTCATCAAGAATCGAACCGAACACTTGATGAGGAGGCGACGAATTGAGGAAAAAGTTGAGTTTGGAGTTGCGCCGAGAGTTGTTGACACGCACTGCGGAGGATTACGCATCGGCCCGCAAAGGAATCAAGAGCCAGATCGTGGATCAGTTGGTTGCGGCAACCGGCTACGGTCGCAAACACGCCATTACTCTGTTGAACAATCCGCCGGGTAGCGTTAGTTCTTCGCGACCCCGCCGCGCCCGATACGATGAGCGAGTCAAGCAGGTACTGGTTACCCTTTGGACCACGGCCAACCGGATCTGCGCCAAGCGACTGGTTCCCTTTCTTCCCGAGTTGATCGAGGTGATGGAGAGGAACGGTCATTTGTCCTTACCCGCTGATGTCCGGGGAAAGCTTCTGACGATCAGCCCCGCCACCGCTGATCGATTGCTGGCCACCGAGAGAATCAATCAGCGTGGTGTGAGTACAACCCGGCCGGGAAGCTTACTCAAAAAGCAGATCAAGGTACGGACCTTCGCCGACTGGGACGATCTTCAACCCGGGTTTCTGGAAGCGGACCTGGTCGCTCACTGCGGCGTCAGTGCTGCCGGTAGTTTTCTGCACACGCTGGTCCTGGTGGACGTCGCAACGGGCTGGACCGAGTGCGTGGCCCTGCTGCGGCGCAGCGAAGCCGACGTGATCGGCGCCCTGAACTCCCTGCGTGGCCGGCTCCCGGTTCCTTTGCTGGGATTGGATACGGATAACGGCAGCGAGTTCATCAACTATGAGATGCTTCGCTACTGCCAAAGAGAGCAGATCACTTTCACTCGTTCCCGGGTCAATCGAAAGAACGATCAGGCCTTTGTGGAAGAGAAGAACGGCTCTGTCGTGAGAAGGCTGATCGGGTACGATCGCTACGAGGGACTGGGGGCCTGGCGGGCCCTGATTCAGCTTTATGAGATTCTACGCCTCTATGTGAACTTCTTTCAGCCCTCGATGAAGCTGATCGAAAAGCAGCGCGTCGGCGCACGCGTCAAGAAGCGCTACGATCGAGCTCAAACTCCTTACCAGCGCATCATTGCTTCTGGTTATCTCACCAAGCGAAAGAGGGAGCGAATCGAGCGTTTTTACCGGAAGCTCGATCCGGTGATCTTACTCAAAGAGCTCGAGCGACGCCAAGACTATTTTTGGACCTTTGCTAACGGACAAAGGGAACTGGAAGGGAACGACTCCCCCAGAGAGATGGATGCAATCGTCAGGAAGTATCTTGTCGAGATCACCGCTTCACAAGAACCCAAAGAGATCAGAAGATATCGGCGGACGAAAAAGCCCCGGACATGGAGGACTCGAAAGGATCCCTTTGCTGAAGTCTGGCCAGAGGTTCGTGTCCAACTGGAAGTTAATCCCGCTCAAACCGCCAAAGCGCTTTTCGTTCGCCTTCAGCAACGCTATCCCGGTCGGTTCTTCGATGGGCAACTGCGGACGCTGCAGCGACGGGTGAGGGACTGGCGTAGGGAGCAGCTCTACAAGGCCGAGATCGCTCGCGTGGAGCCGACAGCCTCCGAAATCGGGTTCCAATCTCGCCCAGTTGCTCCGGCAGAAGATCGCGAAGCGGGTCCGGCTCCGGTCGCCCCGTTGTTTCTGATGTAAGGAACCAATAAGCTGTTCGGAACTGGGTTCGATTCTTAGTGAGGCAAGTTTCTAGCTTTGGTTCGATTCTCTAATGAGGCAATACGACCAGCAGTGCCGATGTCGTACAGCTCATGGGTCGGACAGCACATATCCGACGGGTCTGTGAAGATTCCTGTCCATGCTTCGATCGTCCAGGAAGCACAGGGGACAGACTCATCGCAGGGGATCTGGCCACCAAGATGTCCCTTTATTTCCACCGTGTATTCGATCCCTCACTTTACCGATTTGGACACCTATTATGATGAAGTGGAAGCGCTGATCAGCCATGTAAAGTCGAGCCGTCTGGTTCCCGGTTTCAAAGAGATTCTCCTTCCCGGAGAGCCGGAGTTCCGAAGCGCCCAGAGTCGGGAACTCGGGGGCATCGCGATCGACGAAACCACCTGGTCCAGGATCAAAGAAGAGATGCTGCACTTCGGAGTCGATCCAGCACAGTGGGAAGTTGTCTAACCAATGGGTCGAACCTAGCGACTGGCGAGCGGCGCCTGAAGCCGGAGTCTTCAGACCTCCGGGAGGGGCTGAAGCGGTGCTGGGGACAGACCGGGAAGGGCGCGTGTCAAAGAAGCTACAGTCTCTTTGAAACTCTCACTCAAGTATACTTAGATTGATGGCGGCGGCCTTGAATGCCATTTTGGGGCTTCTTCGCGAAACTATTGGAAAGTAGCGTTGTACTCGCTCACTTGAACTCGTACGAACCCGACTGGTAACTCCCGACGAAGAATCCATGCTCTCGAGGAATCCGATAACTGCTTTCACCACACTCGTGTTTGCAGGCGGTCTTTCGCTCGCACACGCCGGGGAGTCCACTCATGAGCATGTTTCAGAGCCTCCTTCAACTCTCGCGAAGTCCACCCCGGGCAAGTCGTACGAACAATGTTGCGCAAAGGCTCAGAGCAGATGGGGCAGATGGCAGTTGGACCGACCGTTCCTAACTGGCGATTTCGGAGAAAACGGGCAGGATTTACCCATCTCTGGTGCTGTACGCAAAGTACTTACTCGACTCTCGCTCCGTCCCTCCCAGACCGGGAACACCTATCCCGGTCTCCACTTGGACTGGACTCCGCCTCCGCTCGACGCCGTGCCCCTCAGTCCCAGGCTCAGCCATGCAGCATACTCTTCAACGGCACCTGAACCGATAGAAAAGAAGGGGCTTCGCTGGCTTCCGGCGATCGCTCAGTCCCTGTTTCTCACCGGGATTCAACACGCGATCAGAATGAAGGAAGAAGCGACACGCGGACGTGTGTCGGGACCATTCTTCCCGGGTTGGTTCGAGTCTGCCGGAAGCCTCTTCGATGGAGGCTGGGGCGACGGAGGACGCGATTTCACCAACTACCTGGCCCACCCGGCTGCCGGTTCTGCGTGGGGCTATATCTACCGCCAGAATCATCGGAGTGAGAAGACGCTCGAGATCGCCTGGAATCGAAGCTACGTATCGCACCTGGGAAAGTCAATGCTGTGGTCCTTCGTCTGGAGTCTTCAGTTCGAGATCGGTCCCTTCAGCGAGTCCTCCCTGGGCAGTGTCCTGCGAGGCCTGTCCTTGGTGTTCCCGGTCGGTTGCCTGGGTGGATATCGTTATCACTCCCGTGGTCGGAGTCGGGGTCTTGAGTGTCACGGAAGACGCACTGGATCGCTGGGTGATCAAGAAGCTCGAATTGAAGACGAACAATGTGGGTCGCGGAGCGCTTCGAGTTTTGCTCAATCCGACTCGGTCATTCGCAAAGCTGATGGCACTCAAGAAGCCCTGGCACCGCGACGATCGGTGACCTGACTTTCAGTTGACTTACCTGATCGAGAAGCCCAAGAATAGTTTATTGTTTCCTCGCCGAACAGATCCTCAAACGGCTCAGGATCTCTGTAGAAGCTTCGGTGAGGGGGTGAGAGCCATGAAGCTCGATTCTTGTCCACCTCCAGGGTACCCCCAGGAGTCTCCCCACCGCGAAATATCGGGAGAAACTATTGATTTAAACAGCGGAGGAGTGGCCGCGAACGGCCGGCGCTGGATCCTCGGCCTCGGGCCGCATCCCCACGCGCCTTGAGCCCGCCCGAAAGGGAAGCCGTTGTGGAGGTCCCGCAGAGCCGTACCGTTTTCGAATAAACCTCCTGCCGCCGTATAGCTGCTGGACGAAGGGCTATACATTGTCAGTAGTTTACGGACTCCCATTTCGAAGGTGCTACCATTCGCAACCGTAACCCCGCTCTTTCAGTACTACCAAGGTCGACATTGGCAGTTTCATGGTTCCTACGGTCCAGTTTTTTGAGCTTCGCGGGAAGATCATCCACTGACACGCGGATGTAATGCATTGTGGTTCTCAGGTCCCGGTGTCCCACCCATTTCTCAACCGGAGGGGTGACGTCCCCATCGGATGAGGGCATGCGATATGTCACGTATAGCGGAAGGTGTGCGGCCAGAGCTCCTCTTTACCGGAAGCTGCTTGATCTGCCGACCGAGGTGGTCGGTTATCTGATTTCCGCGCCGAGTGGCAAAAGCTACTGGCCGAAAACGCGGTGTTCGTTATGAACCATCTGGGAGTCACCAAGCTCGGACTCTCGGCCCATGTCTGTGACGGAGAACTCGGAATCCCAATTGGGACTCAAGTTGTCCCGAATTCGCGGTGTTCGGTACCACTTCAGGGGTCCAGTGACCATTTCAGCGGTATTTCCGATTGGTATGCCGCGGTCGCCATTCGGGAACGCCTGCACACTCCCAGGATGTGAATCTCTCGGTGTCATCAGGTCCACGTCGCATGTCCCAAAATGGACGGCTCGCCCATGCACTCTTGCCGGTGTAGATTACCCAACGTTAAGAACGACGCAGTATTCCAGTCCCGAATCTCATTCGGTGACAAGCGGTTTCCAACTCCATCGGTGAAAAGGAGGACTTCTGAGATCACCTTTGGTCTTGCGGTTTACCAAAGTGTCTCGAAGTGGACACTGTTCCGCTGCCGGTTCTGCGTGGGGCTATATCTACCGCCAGAATCATCGGAGTGAGAAGACGCTCGAGATCGCCTGGAATCGAAGCTACGTATCGCACCTGGGAAAGTCAATGCTGTGGTCCTTCGTCTGGAGTCTTCAGTTCGAGATCGGTCCCTTCAGCGAGTCCTCCCTGGGCAGTGTCTGCGAGGCCTGTCCTTGGTGTTCCCGGTCGGTTGCCTGGGTGGATATCGTTATCACTCCCGTGGTCGGAGTCGGGGTCTTGAGTGTCACGGAAGACGCACTGGATCGCTGGGTGATCAAGAAGCTCGAATTGAAGACGAACAATGTGGGTCGCGGAGCGCTTCGAGTTTTGCTCAATCCGACTCGGTCATTCGCAAAGCTGATGGCACTCAAGAAGCCCTGGCACCGCGACGATCGGTGACCTGACTTTCATTTGACTTACCTGATCGAGAAGCCCAAGAATAGTTTATTGTTTCCTCGCCGAACAGATCCCAAACGGCTCAGGATCGTCTGTAGAAGCTTCGGTGAGGGGGTGAGAACCATGAAGCTCGATTCTTGTCCACCTCCAGGGTACCCCCAGGAGTATCCCCACCGCGAAATATGGAGAAATTGAAATTCCCATAAACTATTGATTCTAAACAGCGGAGGAGTGGCCGAGTGGCTGAAGGCGGCGGTCTTGAAAACCGTTGTACCCGAGAGGGTACCGTGGGTTCGAATCCTACCTCCTCCGCCATATTTATAACCCTATTCATTTCAGTAGTTTACGGACTCCCATTTCGAGGTGCTACCATTCTGCAACCGTAACCCCGCTCTTTCAGTACTACCAAGGTCGACATTGGCAGTTTCATGGTTCCTACGGTCCAGTTTTTTGAGCTTCGCGGTGAAGATCATCCACTGACACGCGGATGTATTGCATTGTGGTTCTCAGGTCCCGGTGTCCCACCCATTTCTGAACAACGGAGGGGTGACGTCCCCATCGGTTGAGGGCATGCGATATGTGCGTATAGCGGAAGGTGTGCGGCGAGACATCCTCTTTACCGGTAAGCTGCTTGATCTGCCGACCGAGGTGGTCGGTTATCTGATTTCCGCGCCGAGTGCAAAAGTAAAGGCCGAAAATGTTATCAGCTCGGAGTTCCCCAAACCGGCGGAGAATCGGCTCCAGGTGGGACTCAATTGGAACAACGCGGTGTTCGTACCACTTTGGGGTCCAGTGAACCATTTCAGCGGTATTCCGCTTACTGCTCGGGTCCCATGTGGGAACGTTCATTTTTTTCTCACGGATGTGAATCTCTCGGTGTCTCAGGTCCACGTCTTTCACTGTTAGAAATGACGCCTCGCCTATCCGCATGCCGGTGTAGTACAGCAAGTTAAGAACGACGCAGTATTGCCAGTACTGAATCTCATTCGGTGACAAGAGGAGTTCCAACTCTTCATCGGTGAAAATCCGCTTCTCGTCACCTTTGGTCTTGCGGTTTACCAAGGGCTCGACGTGGTCACTGTCAGCGACATTCTCACTTACCCAATTCCGGCTACCACACCAGTTCAGAAAGGCTCTCAACATGGTCAATTCACTGTCCACCGTCCTTGGACGCGCTTTTACTATTCGGTGTAGCTGGTAGTCTTGAAGGTCTTTCGCGCGGAGGTTTCCCATAGGCAACTCCCGACCGACGAAGTCGAGAACATTGTCTATCGCCGTTTCGTAACGCCGAACCGATGTTGCCTTATTCCGCTTCTCGAAGTGACGCAAGTATTCCTTCTTTGCATCTTCCAGAGGAATGCCAACATGGCGGATTCCCAGTTCTTCTTCCTGAGTCTTTTGCCTTTTCCAAAGGTAGATTCGATCCTCCGCAGTGCGCTTGTCTCGTGTCTTGAGAGACTCCATTCGCTTCTGCTTTGCCAGAGGACCATCGTAGTAGATGACGTAGTAGACACCATTGGGAGGGCGTTGCCATAGATAGGGGGATGATTTCACGGTGGCTCCAACTATAGGTTCCGTTAACAGTTTTTTCAACGAATTTCTCTCAGACTCGTGGCTTTCAGGAACCGTGTGAATGAGACCTTCGACACCATCATCTTGCGATAGACTCCTGGGCAGTATTCATATACGTCGAGCAGACCCTCGGCAATCATGGCGAGTACAGTTTTTCGGTTCCGGCCGACCTTCTGGATAAAGGTCTGTAAGGGAAGAAACTCACGTTCTCCGAAGACCTGGTCGGCGGTCTCCCCGATGAACGCAGGCGTCCTCCCGCTAACCTGCTCCAGGGGTGTCGCGGTGCTAATCACGAATTGATCGCCCCCAACGTTCGCAGATGCCATCGACTGCGGAGTCTCCGAGCTGGGATGTCTCCGAGATCGGAATATGTGCGCAGGGTGTCTCCGCAGATTCCCAGGTACTGAGCAGCCTCTCTTGTGGAGAAAAGGCGCTGCTTCGGGACCTGGATCAGAGCGACTGGTTTACCGATCATCTTCTCAACCCCGTGGCCATCCTTCTCGACTGCTCTCTTCTGCCCAATGCTGAAGGGGTTCCTCTGTCCCTTTCTTGTTGCCTAAGACCGAGTCCGTTGGAAACCGCCTCTCAAATAGCTGAGGGAATTCGATCTCAAGTTCCGCACAAATCTCATCAATCTCGGCGTCCTGAGCGGTGAGCAACTGGATTAGGCTCTCAACCCGATGTCCACCACCAATTTGGATAGAAGTGGACCCGGAAAACTGGACCATTTGCTAAGGTGGCTCCGACCTGAATCAGAAAGGATAAGGAGTCATGGCAAAACGAAGGAATTTCTCAGACCGGTTCAAGGCGAGAGTGGCACTTGAAGCGCTGCGAGGAGAGCACACAGTCAGCGAGCTGGCCGCTCGCTACGAGGTCCATCCGAATCTGATCTCGACGTGGACGTGGAAGAAGCGGGCCCGCGAAGGCCTGGTCGACGTCTTCGCCGGCAAGGTGGAAAAGGGTCCCAAGCGTAGCGAGGCCAAGACCAGGGAGCTGTACGCCAAGATCGGCGAACTGACGGTGGAAAAGGATTTTTTGTCCAAAGTGCTCGATCGCTGAGCATCCAGGCCAGAAGGGCCGCGATCGAGCCGGAGCATCCGAGACTGAGCATGCGCAGACAATGCAGGCTGATGAGTCTGAACCATTCGACTTTGTACTATGAGCCCAAAGGCGAGAGCGAAGAAAACCTGCAACTGATGAGACGACTGGACGAGCAGTTCTTAGAGACTCCCTACTACGGATCCCGGCAGATGGTCTATCACTTGAAACGGCAAGGCTACCCGGTGGGCCGCAAACGGGTTCGTCGCCTGATGGCCAAAATGAGCCTGGCGGTCATCTATCCAAGGCCGCGGACCTCACAGCCGCACCCGGAGAATCGAGTGTATCCATATCTTCTTCGAGGCGTGGCGGTCAGCCGGCCCGATCAGGTGTGGTGTGCGGATGTCACCTACATCCCGATGCGTCGAGGTTTTTTGTACCTGGTGGCGATCATGGACTGGTACAGCCGCCGGGTTCTGTCCTGGAGGCTGTCCAACACACTGGAGCCGTTCTCTTGTTGCGAGGCACTCGAGGAAGCGCTCAGCAGGTACGATCCCTCGGAGATCTTCAATACGGACCAGGGGAGTCAGTTCACCAGCGCGGAGTTCACGGGACTACTCAAGGAGGCTGGGGTGCGTATCTCGATGGACGGCCGGGGCCGCTGGATGGACAACATCTTCATCGAGCGTCTGTGGCGTTCACTCAAGTACGAATGCGTTTATCTGAACGCTTTCGAAACCGGGTCGGAGGCCCGCCGAGGGATCGGCCACTGGATCAATCTATACAACAGCAAGAGACCTCACTCGGCACACAACGGAGCGACGCCCGAAGAGGTGTACACTGGCTTGGACAAAAATTCTGAGAGGGGCCTCGCTCTCGGGCTCATCCCCTCTCAGAATTTCCCTGACTGGCGGCAACAACAATCATTGCGGAATCCACCTTAGAAATGCCGCCAAGTGGTCCAACTAATGGGGTCCACCTCTGATCTCATCCTTTAGAATCCGCTTAAACGCGCTCTTTGGGTCACTGTAGTACGAGAGCTTTCCGGCCCAGATGATTTCGCTTATTGCTGGCTCGATTCGTCCTAAATGTGCTGCCTCTTTGACACTCAGGAGCTTGGCCACTTGTTGCGCATTCAGCAGTGGCTCACTCTCCGTGAAACTCATCTTCATACTCATGGCCTTGGACTTCCCTCATAAACGTTTCTTCCATTTCCTTGTAGTCGATGCCACTTGGCGTGGGTTCTTGAGCCTCCTCCATGCTTGTGTAGGAGGCGCTAGGTCCGCTAGAACCCGCATCAGTACTGGTCTTGAGGCCTATTTCTAAGCCGCTAGGAACCCCCTCACCTAGCGGTTCGTCAAAGTGCTTGGAACCCGCATCATTACTGGATCCTAGCGGGTCTAGCGGTTCGGAAGAGTGGATGTAGCGGACAAATACCTCATCAAATGATTCCCGTGAATAGCCCTTCCGATTTGTGTTGTCGATCCACGTGTCTTGAGTTCGAATGCCAAACGGTCTTAATTGCTTTGCAAGCTGGCTCTGACTGATCCCGTTGCCGCCGCGCCAGTCGGCCCACATCTCTCCTTCGCGCTGGTTAAGCTCGTTCACAAGATCGCGTGACCAGATCTTTCCCTTGCCGGTTTCATCGAAGATTTCCTTAATAGCTAACAATAATTGGGCCCCGACTTCGCCGAGATCCCCATTCATGCCCCCGGAGATTGCTAGGGCGGCCCGCTGGACATCTTCTCCTAAGCTACAGAGTTCACCGATGGCAATAAGAGGTCTCCAATTATCACTAGCCCGGTCATGAAGTTGGCTTGGCGTTTGAGGGTCTGAGTTGCGGAGTGTGTCCTGGTTGTCTGTTGCCCATCTGAGACACTTCCTGCGTACGTCCCGAAGCTTTTCAAATAGCTTGGTTGGCCTAACCCGGATTATGCATGAGATCTGAATCCGAGTGAGATTTGGGCCCATAAAAAGAGCCGTAGCTCTCTGATATAAAAGGGTTTACACAAACAAGACCCTAACCAGGAGCTACGGCAATGTTAAGAGCAGTCTGCCAGAATACCCTGCCATTTCACAGCCACAGAAAGATCACGGCGCGTTTTGATGGGGGGAGCCTCACTTCCGACGCAGGATGGTTGTTGTTTGGATCGGTGGATCGGCAACATCGGCTCTGCGAGGGCTTCAGTTCGTGTATTTCGGAGAGTCGAGACCAACGCTACATTCGTCATGATCTGTTGAAGTTGATCCGACAACGAGTCTTGCAGATCGTGGCCGGCTACGAAGACTGTAATGACGCCGATACGCTGCGCTCGGATCCGATGCTCAAAACCGTCTGTGATCAGTTGCCGGAGAGCGATCCGGATTTGGCCACGCAGCCGACTTTCTCCCGCTTGGAGAACTCCGTCACCAGGAAGGATCTGATGCGTTTGAGCCAGTGGCTGCTAGGCCGTTATGTGCGCTCCCTGAAGAAAAGACGTCCCGGTAAGATCATCCTGGATCTGGACAGTACCGACGACCACACCCACGGCCAGCAGGAGTTCTCCTTCTACCACGGGTATTACCGAAGCCACATTCTGCATCCTTTGCTGATCTTCGATGCCGACACGGGAGACCTGGTGTGTGCCGTGTTGAGACCTGGCAACAAGGGAGCTGCCTCTCACATCGTGCCCATTCTGAAGCGAGTCGTGGAGGCTATCCGACAAGGAGTGGGGACGGATGTCGAGATTGAGATTCGGGCCGACAGCGGCTTTGCCACGCCGCGGCTCTACGAGTTCTGTGAGGCTGAAGAGAATCAACTCCAGTATGTCATTGGGTTAAGTCGAAACCCTCGCCTGCAGCGAGTGGTCGAGCCCCTGCTGGATTCGACTCGGGAAAGGTTCCTTGAGCTGGAGGAAAAACAGCGTCAGTTTGACGAGTTTCTTTATCGAGCCAACAGCTGGGATCGATCTCGTCGCGTCATCGTCAAAGTGGAGGTCGATCAGCGCGGGATCAATCGTCGCTTTGTGGTCACCAACCGGGACGATCTCTGCTCCCAATCACTTTATGACCACTACACAAACCGAGGACAGACCGAAAACTTCATCAAGGCCTTCAAGAATCATCTGAGCATGGACCGACTCAGCTGTCATCGATTCCTGGCCAATCAGTTTCGACTCCTTCTGCATGCCCTGGCTTACCAGATGTTCGTGCGCCTGCGCGACTATCTGCACGGGACCCCCTGGCACAAGCTCGAAATCGAAACCTTACGTCGTCGTGTCCTCAAGATCGGGGCCCGGATCCGACAAACCACTCGACGCATCTGGGTCCATCTTTCCTCAGCCTTTCCCGAACAACCCCTCTTCCACCTCGTCTTGAGTCGTCTCAACTCCAGCTAGCCTCTCCCAGCTCCCCGAAAAACCGCTTCCGATACTCACCCAGGCCCAGATCTGTCTGAAATTCACTCCCCAACCACTTCAAACGCCTCGCCAACCGATATTCTTCGCAAATCCGCCTGTCACACCTGTCCGCTTTCGAGTTGAGCCACTTCTCGAGTCGTTTTTCAACTCCGGACTACGGTTCTTGCATAATCCGGGCTAGAGTAATCGAATCCTGAGGTTCCTGTACCAAACGGCGGCACCGTGATCCTGCAGGACGATGTGGCCCTTCTTGTTCATGCCGTACTGAGGCCACTCGACAAACTTGGAAGCAGCAACCAGTGCTTTCCATGCATCCGTCCACAACTCGTACTCGACCAGTTTTTCCCCATTGAGCCACTGCTCCACGTGAGCGCCGTCGACCACGAGGCGGAGCTGGTTCCACTCTCCGACCGGCTTGACTACGTCCTTGGCCGGCGGATGAAGGGCGTAGTTGCCTCCCGTCTGCTGGGTGTCGTCCAGACCCGGGTAGTACTCTTCGGCCCCATCCAGGACTTGAACTTCGGGGCCAGTATGAAACTCCTGCTCGTGGTCCTCCGTGACCCGGAACAGGACTCCGCTGTTGCCGCCCGGTGAGATTTTCCATTCCAGCTTGAGCTCAAAATCGGCGTACTGATCTACCGTTGTCAGGTCCCCGTAGCCTTCTCCGCCGTGCTCTGCATCGAAATGAAGGGTCCCGTCCGAAACCTTCCATCCGGGGGGCGTCTCTTCCATGCGAAATCCTCGCCAGCCGGTCAAATCCTTGCCATTGAAGAGCGGCATCCACTCGTTCGCAGGCTCCTCGGCTTCAGGCGGTTCCTCGGGTTGCATCCCCGGTTGACAGGCTCCCAGCGTCAGGAGCAGCACTGGCACCATCAGCCATAGTCTCTTCTGATTGTTTTTCATGGTCAGCATCCGTTTCTCTGGTGGTTTTCTCAATTAGAGTCCGATCAGGGGGGGCGATCAACCTCGAGTCTGCCATCGACCCAGAGCCGTTTCCCTGGGCCGAAGTTATTGAACTAGATCGAAAACAATGATGGTGTTTACCTCGTCTCTCTTCCCCAGGGGTAAATGCAGTTCGTTTTCCGGTTGAGCGGACCATTCCAGGGAACTCCCCGAAGTCAAAAATCTGGGATTTTCGAGGCGCACCTTGCTTTCCAGGGGCAGTTGCACCCTCGCGGGAATGTCGGGATCCAAGATATGGAGGAAGGCCCGGTCTTTCCGGTGAGTCATGACGCCCCACCGCTGGGGTGGCATGGGTCCTCCTCGGGTCGAGTAGATGCTCTCTCCATTCTTCTCGAGCCACTTCCCAACCCCGCGGAGCCGCTCCTGAAACTCTGGCTGAATAGTGCCCTGTGGGGTGGGGCCTACGTTGAGAAGAAAATTGGCGTTGTATCCCGCTGCCTGCACCAGGTATTGAATCAGCTCCGGAGTTGATTTTAGATTGTTGTCCTGCCGGTTATATCCCCAGGATCCATTGATGGTCTCGCAGGTTTCCAGGGGGAGTTGTCCAACCTCAGTGTCGGCGCTGAAGCCGGTCGTGTTGTGCCCGGGAAGGTCTTTCTCGAACATCTGGAACGTCTCCCCGGGGAAGGGGGCGACATGATGATTGTTACCGATCAAGGCCTGGGGCTGCAGCCGGTTGATCAGATCGTACGTCTCCTGTAGCTTCCAATTGATATGAGTGGCCGTAGGGGGCGCCTCTTCACTCCTGTCCCTTTGATCCCACCATCCATCGAACCAGAAGCCTGCCAGTTCTCCGTAGCGACCATCCGACAGCTCCGCGATCTGGGTATTCATGTAGTCGAGGTACTCCTCGAAGTTCCCTGCCCCCGGCCGGCCGCTGTTCTCACCTGTCCGGCCGCGCGGGAAGTGGTCGAGATGATGCCAGTCGAGGTGTGAGTGATAAAAAAAGAGCTTCAGATCTTGTTTCCGGCATTCGTCGGCCAGCATCTTGAGTACATCCCGGCCGTAGGGAGTTCGCTCGACCACGTCATAATCGCTGCTCAAAGAGTCCCACATGGCAAAGCCGTCGTGGTGCTTGCTGGTGATCGTGATGTATTTCATCCCCGCGTCTTTCGCCAGGCGCACCCATTCGGCTGGATCATAGGCTGTCGGATTGAACTGACCGGGAAGCTTCTCGTACTCCTCGGTCGTCATCTTGCGGTTGTGCATCACCCACTCGTCGTCTTCCAGAACGCTATACACTCCCCAGTGGATGAACATGCCGAACCTGGCATCCTGAAACCAACGCTGCGTTTCGGCTCTTTTCTGTTCCGGAGTGCTCTGATCTTCTCGAGCCTCCCTGTGGGGAGGCTGCTGAGGATCTCCGCAGCCGGCAAGAATGGATAGGAGAATTGCAAAAACGGTCTGTTTCACAAACGCCTCCAGGGGAAGATTATGACAGAACTTGTGAGAATAATGCAGGAGGCCGATCTGGCTGCCGGAGTTCGACTGACTCGATTTGCCGGCTGGAATCAGACCGAAGGGGACTGGCGGACCTGGTTGAACCTCCCGGAGGCCCGTGCCTGGGTCACGGAGATCGACGACCGCGTGGTCGGGAGCGTGACCGCCATTCCCTATGAAGAACGCTTTGGCTGGGTGGGAATGGTTCTCGTGGACCCCGGGTTTCGTCGCCTGGGAGTTGCTACAGGCCTGGTTCGCAGGGCTCTCCACTACCTCGAGCGGAAGGGATGTCCGTGTCAAAAAATCGATGCGACAGCGGAAGGGAAAGGGATCTATGAGAGGCTGGGTTTTCAGGTCGAGTACGAGGTGCAGCGATGGAGTCGTCTTCCCAAGAAGTTTCGAGCGGAGGCCCCCCGAGGTGGCCCTCTTGCCAGGATTCAACACGTGCTTCCTCCTGGACTTGAAGAGCTCGATCGGCGAGTCTTTGGCGCTTCGCGTCGGACACTGCTGGAATCGTTCCTGACCGGCGAGTGCCCCGGCTACCAGGGACGAGAGTCGGGAGGGGGATATGGTTTCGCTCGTCCTGGCCGGAAGGCGGCTCAGGTCGGACCTCTGGCAGCACTCAATCCTCAATTGGCCGGGCACTTGATGGAGAGGTTCCTGCAGCACTTTGGCGAGGAGCCAATGATTGCCGATGCGATCGCCAGGAACGAGAACGCCAGGATCTTGTTGCAGCGGCATGACTTTTTCCCGGTTCGCCATCTGCTGCGGATGTTTCGGGGGCCGAACGCTTTTCCGGGCCGGCCTGCCGAGGTGTACTGTCTGGCGGGTTTCGAGTGGGGGTAATCAGGTTTCAGGTTCCACGGTTCACGTTGTACCGGCGTACCTTCAATCCAGTAGGAGCCGCTTCCATGCGGCGATCTGATCGGGCCGTAGGGGCGACCCGGGTGGTCGCCCGCTGACCGGGCCGGCACAAGACCGGCCCCTACGAGAAGATCTGATCGGACCACTGGGTCCGCCCTCGCGCGAAAATTTACCAACGTAGAACATCAGACGGGTCCCAGTGTGACAGTTGTTCCCTGTAAACTGTTTGCCCAATAGCTAGCGGCCTCTGGCAGGAGTTGTGTGGTCGCGTTACGGGCAAGTGTATGCGGAAGACGCTTCTTCATCGGCGGAGTTCTCGAAGGGCAGTCCTTTCCCTTGTAGTCTGGAGCGGGCTGATAGCGCTCAGTTCGGGGGCCGAGGACCGGCCTGGTCTCGACATCCGGAACTGCTTGAGTCCCTTCAATACCAAGCGCCCCACGCGACCTCAAACCCGCTACATTGTCCTGCACACGACTGAAGGAGAGGAAGAGGGTTCCCTTAAGAAAATCCGTCGGCGGGGCGAGGCCCACTATTTTGTGGGCAAGAACGGCAGTGTTTGTCGCATCATCGACCGCTCAAAAATCGCTGCCCATGCAGGGCGCAGCTACTGGGACGGAAACAAGGTGATCGACAATTACTCCATCGGAATTGAAATTGTTGGCTATCATGATCGCGAAATCACGGAGGCTCAATACGGCGCGGTGGCCGAACTTGTGCGACAGCTGAAGTCTCTCTATGACATATCCGACCGGGAGATTCTGACCCACTCCATGGTTGCTTATGGGCGGCCCAACCGGTTTCACCGGTATTACCACCGGGGCCGCAAGCGTTGCGGCATGATCTTCGCCAGGCCGGATGTACGACAGCGGCTGGGGGTCTTGGACAAGCCGCTCGAAGACCCTGAGGTCAAGGCGAGACGGCTTCGTGTGGCAGATCCGGAACTCCACGAGTATCTATACTCGGCCATGCCCGCCCAGCAGCCGACGCAGTCGAATGTGATTGCCCGTGGCTGGTCGGCCTGGACCATCGCACGCGAGAAATATGACAGTCCTTCCACGCTCTACCACTTTCCCAACGGGAAGAAGCTGAGAGGTGATCAGGTCAGGAATTGGGATCAAATCCCGGTCGGCACCAGGGTGGAAACCGGGCAGCCGGCTCCCAATGCGGAATTCGAGGGATTTGTGGAAGTGAATCAGGGGAACAGCACTGCCCACGGAGTTGTGGGTGGGATTTTTGCCGAGGAGACCACCATTTATTTCCTGCCCAACGGAGTGGTGCGCACCGGAGAAGACATCCAGGCGGATGTCAAGAGTCGAGCGGTCCTGGAGAGCTTACCATCGGGCACCCGGATCCTGGTTGGGTACATCTATGGGGGCCACATCACCCAGGGCCGATTCCCGCAGCAGATCGCGGGAGTCAAATGGAATTATCCTTCCACTTTTTACCGACTGCCGAATGGTCGGATACTGAGTGGAGACGAGATTGACCAGCACCGGATCCCGCGCAATACGCTGGTGTTTTACCAGGCCTGAGACGTTCCTCGTCCCGAGTCGTTCCTGAAAGGAGGAGGGGGTCAGGGCCGAACCAAGATCGAACCACCGAGGGTCCTCCCACACTGGGTCAGCAATCAGTTGGCCGCGGTGCCTGCTTCCAGAGGCGTCACCGCCAGGGTCGTGAATTCTCCAGGCTGAGATCCCAGTTCGACCGCCACCGCGGCAATGCGGCCGTTGAGCACCCGGGCCAAAAGGGATCCCACAAAGGGTGCCTCTACGCCTTCAAAAAGATCAGTGATGAACCTGGCCAGGTGTCCCCGGGGAGGCACTGAAACCATGCTCCCCTCAGCGCCTGTCGGCTCCCCAAATGAATCCAGTAGGCTCAACTCAAGATTGACCTCTTCTTCAGAGGGATTCATGAAAGCGACTCCGGTGTCGATGCCATTCTCACTCCGAACCGGAACCACAAAACCACCCATCAGGGGACTGGACTGAACCCCTGCGATACCGATTCCCGGGATCTCAAAGCGGACGAGTCCACTCAGAGTTCCATTGGAATTGATGATGGCCGATCCGACCAGAGGTTCTCCCCCGTTGGTAACGATGCTTACCCTGCCCAGGGGGGCAATCGAGAAATCGACCCGGTCCACCGGGATCCCCTCGCCGGCGAACCCGGTTTCCAGGGCTCCGCTGATGGAGACGGGCGTAGGCATCGGGTCCCCTGCATCGTCGTAAAAACGCGCGGTGGCGAACTGCTCGAGTGTGGCGGCCGGATTGCTGATCAGAATCTCGGAGCCCACGTTACCGCTCCCGAACTGAGCCAGAAGGATGGGAGGCGCAGTCGACGAAATCAGTTGTCCGCTCACGACGACCAGGTTTCCAACGTCCTCGGTTTGTTCTCCAATGCCGTTTCCCGTCATCTCGTTGGTGATGAAATCGGTCAGCCCGTCGCCGTCAAGATCTCCTGCCGAGGCACTGTAGCAGAGCGTGTCTCCTCGGTCTCCCGGACCGCTGCCCCGGGCCCCGTGCACTTCCGTGATCCGGATAACCTCAGGGCCGGGCAGTTGGCCAGGGGCGGTGTCGATGAACTCAGGCCATCCCCCTTCCTGCCCGAAGAGGACGTGGACAGCTCCTGCCGAATTGCGACCCTGGGGGTCTGCATGTGGGGATCCCACTGCCAGGTCGCCCAGGCCATCGCCATCGAAATCGCCCACAGCCGCTGTGTCGGAACTGATGGCTCCCGGACCGGTCCCTCTGATACTGGTGAGCCGCATACCCTTCGGAAGGGCATCCAGCCTGACCTCCTGAGACTTCAAGGCGGGGGCATTGTAAAGAACGTAGCCCACCCCAATGAATCCGGCGGCTCCGAAGTCACCCACGAAAAGATCATTGACGCCGTCTCCGTCGAAATCGAGACCACCGACTAGCTCTTCGCCGAAAATGACGTTTCCGTTGAATCCTTCTTCGCCGTCGATGATGGAATGGGTACCGGGAAGATTGGAAAAGTCGAAATCAGCAGCCGTCCCAGGGTTGCGGCGTCCCAGGCGATATAGACGGTCCCGTCTGCGGAACCTCCCCTGGCCCGCGCGGTTGTTGCTCCGGCCGGGTTGATAGACGCTCCTCCTCGATTCAGCGCGGCGGCCGCCAGGACTTCTCCTCGGCCGTTCCCGTCCAGATCGGCGATGAGACAGGTGGCGCCCGTGTGGTATCCCTGCGACCCCGCGGGAGGAACGATCCGTCGGATGTGGCCCTCCAGCACGGGATCGTCCAATTCGATCTGCCTGGAAGAGTTGAGGTGGTCTCCTCCCCGGATGACGTAGACGGCCCCGCTGTTGAAGGAGACGGATTCGGCAGGCTCATCTTCTTGATCGGCTGCTACCAAAATGTCGGCGATTCCGTCACCATCCACATCCCCGGTTCGCATCCAGATCCCCATGCGGTCACCAAGATCTCGTCCCACAATCGTAAACAGAGTCAACTCCTCGGGAGGGTTTCGCAGGTCAAGGAATTCAAGTTGGGCTGCAAAGGCTCTGACCTCGGGTCCTCCCACGAGCACGGTCAAGGCTCCGGCCCCGATCCGCCCGGCTCCACCCGGGGAAAAGTTCTGTCGACCTATCAGAAGATCGGCAATCCCGTCGCCGGTCACGTCGTCGATCCAGATCTCGTTTCCTGCCGCCTCCCTTTGCACATCGCCGGCGATCCTCAAGAAGGAGGCCTGACTCTGGGAAGTGTCCACGGACCAGCCGATGTGACCCTTGCCGAAAACCAGATTCACTTCTCCGGCACCGCTGCGACCCAGCGGGCTGGCGAGCATGAAGGCCACTCCCAGATCTGGGTAACCGTCCCCATCCACATCTCCGGGGCCGGCCACCGGAAGACCCAGGTTACCCTGACCCACGCTCCCGTACACCCGGATCAACTCATCCCGGCCCGGATCGAGGGAGCGGATGTCCACAATCCTCTGAGCCTGGGCACAAAGAAAGGCGGGTTGCAAAAAGAGGGAGAGAGCAATAAAGGAAATCTGTGTCGTGGTTCTGTGCGTGAGTGCCATGTACCCTGTCAACTCCTGGTTCACCTTGTGCCCGCCCGGAGAAATCAACCGGGAGCATACTCTACCAGTTTTTTGGCGCCCCGGTACCTGGCTCAGGTAATACAATGGGTGGGAATCGACGTCCGGGAAGGGCCTTCCCGACTCGAGAAAGGAGCACACTTCTGAGGAACACAATTCTGGTTGTTGACGATGAAGAACTGGGGCGTTTGTCGATTCAAGAAGCTCTCCTGGCTGACGGACACAAGGTGCTCACGAGCGCTTCCGGAAGCCATGTCAGAGAATTACTGGCGTCGCAAGAGGAAGATATCAAGCTGGTGGTTCTCGATTGGATCATGCCTGACGTGGAAGGCATCGAGGTCCTGAAATGGATCCGAAGGCAGCGCGAACTGGAGAATGTTGAGGTCATCATGCTGTCGGCCCGAATGGATCCGGCGGATGTGAAAAGGGGGGTTGGGGCCGGGGCCTACCATTATCTAACCAAGCCTTTTGAGCTGAGTGAACTACAGGCCCTGGTGCGAGCGGCCCTTCGCAACTCCCGGATGAAAGAATCGCTGGCCAAGGAGATCGCCCGGGGTGAGAAAGCTTTTCGATTGTTGGGAAAAGCCACTTTTTTTCTGCGCACCGTGGACGAGGCCGAGTCCCTGGCAGCGGGTCTGGCCTCCGCCTGTGCGGCCGACAAGTGTGTGGGGCTCATGGAACTGTTTGTCAATGCGATTGAGCACGGCAACCTGGGGATCGGCTATGAGGAGAAAACCCGGCTCCTCGGGGAGGGAATCCTCAGTAAAGAGATCGAGCGCCGGTTGGAACTCCCCGAGAACTTGGAAAAGATCGTTACGGTTAAGATCCAGAAATCGGGCGATCGGGCTACCGTTACGGTGGAAGATGAGGGTCCCGGCTTCGCATACGAAGAGTATCTTGGTTATGAAGAAGACCGCTCCCTACACGCCCATGGTCGGGGTATCCTGCTGGCAGGAACCATGTTTGATCTCACTTACTTCCCACCCGGGAATCGTGTCCGGGCTTTAATCAAACTGTAGAGCAAAAGGGGAAAGCGCGGCCCCAGGCCCCCCGCTTTCCCCTTTTGCCCACAGGAGTCGACGATATGGCCAAGACCATCTTCCTTTTCCGTCACGGTAAGTCGGATTGGGATGCTGAGTATCCCACGGATCACGAGCGACCGGTGGCCCCGCGGGGACGCAACGCCGCCCGAATGATGGGCCGCTTTCTTCGCGACAGTGGTCAGATCCCGGATCTGGTCATCGCGTCCTCCGCCCTCCGGGCCCGCTCCACAGCCGAGCTGGCGGCGCAGGCAGGAGAGTGGCCTGGTGCCGTGCAGATCGAGCCTGGTCTTTACGGCGCCCACGCCTCCATGGCTCTGGAACTGTTCCAGGCACAGGCGCAAGGCCTTGAGAGTGTCATGCTGGTGGGTCACGAGCCGACCTGTTCAGCCTGTGTCGGTCTGCTCTCGGGCCGTTCCAACGTCCCTTTCCCGACAGCAGCTATGGCTCGAATCGATTTCGATGTCGCTTCCTGGGAACGGATCCAGGCTGGAAGCGGTCGCTTGATCTGGCTGGTGACACCCAAGGATCTCAAGGGTGTGGTGACGGACTAGGTTCCGGAACCCCCAGCACCCAGAACCCAGACCCCAGAGCCTAGTCCAAGTACGGTGCCAGCGACTTCTGGATCTCGAGGAAGCGCTGATCCTCTGGCTGCTCCTCACCCATCTCGATGAAGTCGGGCTCAAACTCCACGACCCTGCCGTTCTCGTCAATCGCCAGCTTCAACTGGCCCAGGTAGCGCCCCCGTTCCACGCTGGAGAGAATCACCGCGTTGTTCACGACTCTGGGTTCGTGGAGCCGGAAAGCGTCCTCCGTGGTCAAAACGGCAATGATCTCCGGGTGATCCCTTGCCAGTTGGTCCAAAATGGACTCTTCGGGCCGCTGAGGAATGTCGGCAAGGACGACCAGAAAGTCTGCTTCCTTCAGCACTGCGGCCTTGATCTGGTGGACGGCCCGCGCCGGATCCTCGCCCCGGAAGCCCGAGTTGGGTTTGACTTTCCGGGGGTCACTGATTCCCAGGAAGCCAATTCGAACTACTTCTTCGCCCGCAAGGACTTCAATGATCCGGTAGCGCACCGGGCTGGGACGCTGCGGATCCAAAGGCGAGAGGTTGGTGGAAATGAAACGATCGACAAGATCGGAGGCTGCCACGTCGTCCCAGAGAAACAGGTCGGGAGGGGACAGGTTTACCACGCTGACCGGAAGATCACGAATTGCGTTCAGCATTTCGGGGTTGACATGAGCGGCCCTGGGGCCTCTTGGCATGAGGATTCCGCCCGCATCACATGAATGATTGCCGAATGGTTCACGGCCGCGTACTGCTTAGCGTAGGCTGATCGCTTCGAGAAACCTCCGGAGGGATCGGTGGTGCAGCCGCAGGGGCCGTAATTGCCCTGCACCAGACCAGTGAAAAAGATCGTAACTTCCGCAGTTTTCCGATCCGAAGCGTGAGCGCTACCCAGGGAACCAGTGCCACCAGCCCCAGCACCCAGTAGCCCGTCGCAGTTCGTACCATATAGCGAATGATGCTAGTGCGCGGCCCAGGTTGCAAAACACTCACTCTACGTGTTGGAGCTCAATGAGTTTCGCTTGCTCGAGGTCACGAACGAATCTGTCCACGGCGCGCAGCGACACAGGTTGAGTTGCTGCTGACAGGTCGTTTCGTATCTTCAGAATTGAACGGCTTCCGTCGATCAGATTGACGAGCAGATAGCGATCCAATCGGGAGGCCTCTGCAGTCGAGTACCAGACCCGAGCCTCCTCAGGCAGTAGTAATTCCGGCACTCCACTGGCAAACGGTCCTCTGGTCAATCTTCGGGGGATCACCTTGGAAGCCTGGCGTTCCGGTTCACTCAGAATAGTCGGGATCGGGAGTCGGCCCGCACGCTGGTAGAAGATGGCGTGCAATGTACGCCTCTGCAGCTCAGCCTGCCCCTGCAGGCTTTGTGTCCAGGTGTCCACGAGGCGTCTGGTCAGCCGAAAGGGAGCGAAATCGAGGACACTTCTCAAAGCCAGTGTTTCGCGGTCCAGGGCGAAGTCGATGACTCTCTTAGCGTCGTGATAGTTGACTTCCAGAACCTCGATCGGCGAGGCGAGGATCCATGAAACTGCTTTCCGCGTGTCCTGAATCAGGCGAGCCTGGGCGTTCGCAGCAACGAGGTTGGCTAGATCGAGGCTTGGGCCCTGGGTTATGGTCGCCAGCGTCCAGAAGACAGAAGTTGCGATCAGTTCAGCCCTTTCGAGTTCCAGCGGATCCACTTTGTCGGGAGTGTCCTCAGTGGTGTGACGGGTGTAGTCGGGCCAGTGTCCCAGCATCATGGCAGGCACACCCACAGCCCCGTCATTGAAGACGATGTGATCACTGCCCGGGCTGAAAGGAGTGATCCTGTAATTGAAGTTGCTGCTCGATCCTCCCGGGCTGATGATTTCCTGCCGGTCAACTCGCTCTGCAGTGACTGCTGTCAGATCGGTGAGCACGCTGCTGATGGTCGCCGGAGTCCAGGTGATGTTCATTCGGCTGTGGAGAAGATCCAGGTTCTCTCCCACCATGTCCAGGTTTAGATTGGCCAGAACATTCCCGCCCAGCCGTGGGCCCCTGAGTTCGGAATGGGAATCCAGATAGGCCATGGTCCCGTGCAATTCCGGCACCCACAGAAAGCGAATCGTTCTCCTGGGACGAGGAAGCTTTCCGAGCTTGATGAGGCTGTCCAGCGCTCGTGCCATGTCGAGCAGGGCCGCACTGCCACTGGCGTTGTCGTTGGCCGACTCCTTGGGATGATCCAGATGAGCCGTAAAGAGCAGTTCCTGGTCTGCGTTCTCGCCGCCCGGGATCAAGGCCACAATGACTTCCATTCGCCAGGGCTCCAGACCTCTCCCTACGACCTTCCCATCCAGGACGACCTTCTCGCCCTCCGCCAGTAGACCCTTCAGATAACGTCCCTGCCGGTTGCTGATGTTGAAGCCGAACGTCACCTTTGGAATTTCTTCGGTTCGCGGCCACATCCCGGTGGACCCGATCATGTCAGGGTGCTCCAGCGCTCTGGAATCATCCAGGTAGCAGATCACGGCTGCCGCCCCATACTTGAGGACAGCCAGGCGGTGGACGTCGCCGCCGTTCCCTGTGGCGAGAACGAACTTCCCTGTGACGTCGATGCCGTTGTAGTCAGAGTCGGCAGCGCCGGCCCCGACATCCACCAGTTCAGCGCGAGCCTCTCCGGCGTTGGAATAAGTGATGACGCTCATTCCGATTTCAGGATAGCGAACCAGCAGTTCATCCGTGGGCTGGATCATTCGCAACTCGGCGGACTCGATGTCCCACCCGGAAGGTGACTGCCATGTCTGATAGACGGCTTTCCCGTCTGCGGGAAAACTCTCGATCCAGGCTCGATCCTCCTGAAAACCGAAATCTCTGAGCGTGGTCAAAACGTACTGGGCGGCGTCGGAGTACCCGCGAGATCCCTGGATGCGATGAAACCGGGTAATTTCAATGACGTGGTCCTTGGCCAGCTGCCCGGACAACTCATCTCGCAGCAGTTCAAAAACCCTAGTCGGAGGGAGATCCAGCTGCACTTGCGCTTCCATGGGAGCGGAGAAAAGAAGGACGAAGAGGCTTCCTGCGGTCCACCGCTTGATCTGCTCCACCGTCGCTCTCGCCACCCTGGTACCTCTCTCGAGGATCACTCTAGTTGCTGCTCCCCTGCTTACTATTCTAACCCGGGAACGTGTGACCCGTATGCCGGAGGGCCCAACACTGCCAGTCACTGATCCAGGGTCGGCGAGCCACCGGCAGGGAGAAAGAGAAGCTTGTAGAGAATCGAATCGGCAATCGCCCTCCAACTGGCCTCGATTACATTGTGGGAAACTCCAACGGTCGACCAGGATTCGATCCCATCGGTCGATTCGACGAGAACCCGCACTCGGGCTGCGGTTCCCTCGCGCCCATCCAGGACACGGACCTTGTAGTCAATGAGGCGGATCTTCTCTACTTCGGGGAAGAAGCGAGCAACGGCCTTCTTGATGGCCCGATCCAGGGCGTCAACCGGACCATTGCCGTCGGCCGCTGTATGCTCCTCAGAACCCTCCACCGAGACCTTGACCGTAGCCTCGCTCAAGAACTTCCCTGAAACCTGGTCGATAGAGACTCGAAAACCGGTGAACTCGAAGGGATCTCCCCTGTGCTCTCCAAACTCGCGAACCAGCAACTTCAGACTGGCGTCCGCTCCCTCAAACTGGGAACCCTCGAATTCGAGTTCCTTGATCCGGGTCAGCAGAGCTCCCAGGTCAATGGCTTCGGGCTCAATGCCAAATTCTCGCAGCTTGTAATTCAGGCTGCTCTTTCCGGTCAGGTCCGAAATCAGAACCCGGCGGCTGTTCCCAACGCTGGAAGGATCCATGTGCTCGTAAGTCCGCTCGTCCTTCATCAGGGCACTTACATGAATGCCGCCCTTGTGGGCAAATGCGCTATTGCCAACAAAGGGTAGGTTGTGGGGAACGGCTATGTTGGCGATCTCCCCGACAAAATGGGAGACAGACGCCAGTTGGCGGAGTGCATCGACTCCGATACCGGTGCAGTTATCCATTTTCAGATCGAGGATGGGAAGAACAGAGGTGAGATTCGCATTTCCCGTTCGTTCACCCAGTCCGTTCATGGTTCCCTGCACCATCGCTGCGCCGGCTTCGACTGCGGCAATGGTGTTGGCCACGCCCAACTCGCAGTCGTTGTGGGTGTGGATGCCCACCCGGTCGAAACCGGAGGTCACCTCCTGGGTGACTCGGTGGACCGTTGCAGGCAGGGTGCCTCCGTTGGTATCGCAGAGTACGATCCAGTCAGCTCCCGCGTCTTGCGCCACCTCCAGGACTCGAAGCGCATACTCTGGATTTCCGGCATGACCGTCGAAGAAATGCTCGGCGTCGAAAACGACCTCTTTCCCTTGTCCTTTCAAATAGGACAGGCTTTCCCGGATTAGTGTCAGATTCTCTTCCAGGGAGATACCCAGGGCCTTTTCGACATGAAAGTCCCAGCTCTTGGCCACGATCGTTAGAACGGGCGTCTGAGCGTCCAGCAAAGCCTCCAGATTGGGATCCTGATTCACCCGATTCTTGAAATGGCGGGTGGATCCGAAAGCACAGATCTTGCTCTTGTCCCACTTCAGGGAAGCTGCCTTCTTGAAGAACTCGACATCGGTGGGGTTTGACCCGGGCCACCCCCCCTCGATGTAGTGCACACCGAATTCATCCAGTCGCTGGGCGATTCTGATCTTGTCGACGACACTCAGGGAGACATCTTCACCTTGAGTTCCGTCCCGAAGCGTACAGTCGTAAACATACACCTGCTGTGGCACAGTCTCCTCCTGGCTGACCGGCAGTAGAACCGAGATGAGTCTGCAACAGGAACCATGGGGGGCTTGAAGCTCGTTGCAGGGGCTCGGTCAGAACGACCAGGTCCGCCCTCCGCTACGAACCGGAGGTAATCGTCGTAATATTCCGGATGCAGGACACAAGCCGGTGTACTCGATCAAACGGAAACTGCCGGTTTGTCTCTGCCTGCCTCATCCCGTCCAAATCTAGCCCGGATTATGCATGAGATCTGAATCCGAGTGAGATTTGGGCCCATAAAAAGAGCCGTAGCTCTCTGATATAAAAGGGTTTACACAAACAAGACCCTAACCAGGAGCTACGGCAATGTTAAGAGCAGTCTGCCAGAATACCCTGCCATTTCACAGCCACAGAAAGATCACGGCGCGTTTTGATGGGGGGAGCCTCACTTCCGACGCAGGATGGTTGTTGTTTGGATCGGTGGATCGGCAACATCGGCTCTGCGAGGGCTTCAGTTCGTGTATTTCGGAGAGTCGAGACCAACGCTACATTCGTCATGATCTGTTGAAGTTGATCCGACAACGAGTCTTGCAGATCGTGGCCGGCTACGAAGACTGTAATGACGCCGATACGCTGCGCTCGGATCCGATGCTCAAAACCGTCTGTGATCAGTTGCCGGAGAGCGATCCGGATTTGGCCACGCAGCCGACTTTCTCCCGCTTGGAGAACTCCGTCACCAGGAAGGATCTGATGCGTTTGAGCCAGTGGCTGCTAGGCCGTTATGTGCGCTCCCTGAAGAAAAGACGTCCCGGTAAGATCATCCTGGATCTGGACAGTACCGACGACCATACCCACGGCCAGCAGGAGTTCTCCTTCTACCACGGGTATTACCGAAGCCACATTCTGCATCCTTTGCTGATCTTCGATGCCGACACGGGAGACCTGGTGTGTGCCGTGTTGAGACCTGGCAACAAGGGAGCTGCCTCTCACATCGTGCCCATTCTGAAGCGAGTCGTGGAGGCTATCCGACAAGGAGTGGGGACGGATGTCGAGATTGAGATTCGGGCCGACAGCGGCTTTGCCACGCCGCGGCTCTACGAGTTCTGTGAGGCTGAAGAGAATCAACTCCAGTATGTCATTGGGTTAAGTCGAAACCCTCGCCTGCAGCGAGTGGTCGAGCCCCTGCTGGATTCGACTCGGGAAAGGTTCCTTGAGCTGGAGGAAAAACAGCGTCAGTTTGACGAGTTTCTTTATCGAGCCAACAGCTGGGATCGATCTCGTCGCGTCATCGTCAAAGTGGAGGTCGATCAGCGCGGGATCAATCGTCGCTTTGTGGTCACCAACCGGGACGATCTCTGCTCCCAATCACTTTATGACCACTACACAAACCGAGGACAGACCGAAAACTTCATCAAGGCCTTCAAGAATCATCTGAGCATGGACCGACTCAGCTGTCATCGATTCCTGGCCAATCAGTTTCGACTCCTTCTGCATGCCCTGGCTTACCAGATGTTCGTGCGCCTGCGCGACTATCTGCACGGGACCCCCTGGCACAAGCTCGAAATCGAAACCTTACGTCGTCGTGTCCTCAAGATCGGGGCCCGGATCCGACAAACCACTCGACGCATCTGGGTCCATCTTTCCTCAGCCTTTCCCGAACAACCCCTCTTCCACCTCGTCTTGAGTCGTCTCAACTCCAGCTAGCCTCTCCCAGCTCCCCGAAAAACCGCTTCCGATACTCACCCAGGCCCAGATCTGTCTGAAATTCACTCCCCAACCACTTCAAACGCCTCGCCAACCGATATTCTTCGCAAATCCGCCTGTCACACCTGTCCGCTTTCGAGTTGAGCCACTTCTCGAGTCGTTTTTCAACTCCGGACTACGGTTCTTGCATAATCCGGGCTAGGCGCTTTCGGAGCCCGAGTCAACCAGAAAGGACGTCTGAAACGTGAAACGCGAAACGTGAAGCGCTAGACTTTCTTTGTCATGTTCAGTCAGGATGCTCCTGTTCGTATTGCCATGTGGTCCGGCCCCAGGAATATCTCGACTGCACTGATGCGAGCCTGGGAGAATCGCCCTGACACGGCCGTCTGTGACGAGCCGTTTTACGCTTACTATTTGAACCGAACCGGCCTGGTACACCCCGGGCGGAACGAGATCATCGAGTCTCAAGCAACCCAGTGGCACACGGTCATGGAGCGTCTCACAGGTGGTATCCCAGAAGGAAAAGCGATCTTCTACCAGAAACACATGGTCCACCATTTGCTGCCCGAGGTCGATCGATCCTGGCTGCCACGACTCAAGCATGCCTTCCTGATTCGGAGCCCTCGAGAGATGCTTCCTTCGCTGGCCAGTGTCACCCCGGATCCAACTGTCCAGGATACCGGGCTCCCCCAGCAGCTCGAGTTGTACAGTTTCCTGCTTGCCCAGACCGGAGAGAAGCCTCCGGTGGTGGACAGCAGGGATGTTCTGAACAATCCGGAAGGCATGCTGCGCGCCCTCTGTCGTGCCCTGAAAGTACCTTTTCTGGAATCCATGCTTTCCTGGCCGCCGGGCCCGCGAGTCAGTGACGGAGTGTGGGCCCCGCACTGGTATAACCGAGTAGAGAGTTCTTCGGGATTCCGCCCCAACCGTCCCAGCACAAAGGAGCTTCCGCCGGCCCTCGAGGGCGTATGTGGAGAATGCCTGGGACTCTATGCTCGTCTCTACCGGAACCGTCTGGAGCCATATGTTGCAGAGATTTGATGAACGGAATCGAGGCCTCCTGGTCAATATCAATGGCAGCCTGATCCCTCGGGAAGAGGCCGGAATCAGTCCCTTTGACAGTGTGGTCCAGGGCGGAGACGCGGTTTGGGAGGGACTGCGCCTGTACGACGGAAAGATCTTCAAACTGCGGGAGCACCTGGATCGGCTACGGTCCTCCGCGAAGGCTCTGGCTTTTGCCGAGATCCCATCCCACGACTCCATCATCAAAGAGGTCCGCCGTACTCTCGAAGCCAACCGGATGGAAGACGGCGTCCATCTGAGGTTGACGCTCACGCGCGGAGTGAAGATTACTTCCGGAATGGACCCCAGGCTCAATCAGGCGGGTCCGACTCTTATTGTCCTGGCTGAATTCAAGGACCCGGTTTACTCAAAAAAAGGGCTGAGACTGATCACCAGTTCGGTGCGACGGTTTCCCCCTGATTGCCTCGATCCCAAGATCCATCACAACAACCTGATTCAGTCGATCCTGGCCAAGATCGAGGCCAATCTGGCCGGCGCAGACGACGCTTTGATGCTGGATGATCGAGGGTTTATCGCAGAGACGAATGCCACTCACGTCTTTATCGTCGAGGATGATCTGGTGGTCACTTCCCACACTCGCGCCTGCCCGGAGGGAATTACCCGGCAGACCGTGCTGGATCTTTGTCATCACCACGGTGTCGACAGCCGGGAAAAAGACGTTTCTCTCACAGAGGCCTACCGGGCGGATGAGATGTTCTGCACCGGAACCATGGGGGAACTGGCCGCAGTGACTGAACTTGACGGCAGACAAATCGGCAACGGTGAGGTCGGTCCCATAACCCGAAAGCTATCCGATCTCTTTCAACAAGAAGTCCAGAGCAATGGAGATCCGATTCTCTGAGCATGCGGAGTTTTCCCCCCTTGACGTGCTTGTCTTGAACAGCCGTTCGCAGTCCCTGGAGCTTTCCACCACGGGCTGCCAGGGTCACCGTGCCGTGAGATCATGCAACCTGTAGGGGTTGCGGTCCCTTTTTGCAACACGCTGTGTCAAGAACGACCGTGAAGAGTGATTTGCGGCACTGACATTCAAGGAGATCACTGGCAAAGTCCTATTTTAGAAATAACAAAGAGAATCCCGAGTTGAGACATGTTTCCTTCCCCGGTGACTCATCTCGGCTTGGGATACGAGGCCCGGATCTGACCCCCGACGATACCTCCTGACCAGCTCAGATCCTAGCCTGAAGATGGCGCCCCAGCTTTGCCCTCGCCATACATTGGCGTTTGGGGCGCCATCATTGTCTGGGGGTACCAAGGTTCCAACGTTCCAGGTTCTCCAAGATCGGCTCGGGAGTCCTGAGGAACTGTGGCCGCCAATGAACCCACATCTTCGGGAAAGAAAGCGACTGCGCCGGGACGCCGAAGTTGCCGGGGGCCGTGCAACAAATTCTCAAAATCGCGACGTTGACAGGGTTTCTCGTCTAGAATGATTGGACATCTGGTGAACGGGCGGAAAACCACTTGGTTTTTGAGCCAGTTTCTCTTTGAGCCAGTTTCTCAGAGAATGTTGAGACGCTTGTCGTTGAGTCTTTTCACCCATACAGTCAGTTTGGGAAGAGAAAGTGGACGAAGGAAGATTCGACTAAGTCTGAGGAGTGAGCAATGAAAGAAGGGAAGCCGCTAGTTCTGACTGCTCCCCTGACAGAGATGATCGACCACGCGGGTTACTTCATTCAAATGGCGATGGCTTCCATCCCCATCTGGATGGAGGGAGTGATCAACCGCAAGTATCCCGAATGGAAGAACGTGCGTCGCTTTCCGGACGGTACAGCCATGGCAGTGCCGGCTGGTCTGCGTGTGGTCGAAGCTGTGTTGGAGAAAGAGTTTGGCTCCGACAACGTGGCCGTATGCTATCCCGACGATATCGATCAGTTTCTGGGTTCGGCCACTCGAGTTGTGGCCGTGTCCACGCACAATCCACTTGGAGTCACTTTTGCGGCTGGCGTGTACACGTCAATCTTTGGCAGCTCCAAGCGACCCATCAATGCTCACTACGCGGACTTGATGTTCAAGAAGATCATGGCCAGTCCTTATCGCCAGAATTTCAAGGTAGTGGTGGGAGGCTCCGGCGGATGGCAGATCAACCAGACCGGCTACCCCGAGAAGATGGGAGTTGATTGTGTGATCGACGGCAGAGGGGAGTCCAGCGAGACCATCGACATCTTTCGCAAGGCTGTGGCTGGTGAAGAGATCCCGGGTGTGGCTGAGGTGGGGCACCCCCTCGAGGCCGCGTCCATCATCTTTCCGGACAAACCCACGACCTTTGGCGTCGTAGAGATGACGACCGGCTGTGGTCGTCGTTGCAAGTTCTGCATGCCTGATCTGAATCCCCAGATTGATCTTCCCAAAGAGAAAATTCTGGAGGCGGTTCGCGCCAACACCAGGCATGGAAATAAGCAGATATCGCTGGCCACTGAGGACATGTTCATCTGGGGACAAGTTAAAACGGACACACCTTTCTTCTTCCCCAACCGGGAGGCTCTGACGGATCTCTATCGGGAGATAGACAAGATACCGGGAGTCGAGCAGGCAGTCTTGAGTCACTGCACGATGGCGCCGTCCGTGGTGGATCCAGAGCTGATCCGACAGTTGTCTGAGATCATGCTGGATAAGAGCCCGATTCATCTTCCTGCCTTGAGTTCCCATCCCAAGAAGAAGGCCCTGGTTCCCTTGATCGGCCTGGAGACGGGGTCGGTTCGGATGGCCAAACAAGTGATGCCCAGCAAGGGCGTTCCCTTCAAGATCGATGACTGGCCCAGTGTCATTGTCAGGGGCCTGGAGGTGCTGAATCGCAATAACTGGTTTCCAATGTTGACCTTGATGGTGGGGAATCCGGGCGAAACGGACGAGGATGTCAGAGCCACTCTGGATCTGATCCTCGAAATCGAACGGCGGGACCTCTTCGGATTCCTGGTTCCTTCGGTCTTCACTCCGCTGGAAGGAACCCGCATGGCGGACGATGTGGGTGTCCAGCGCACTCAGGATTTGACGCCCCTGCAGTGGCAGTTGATCATGCAATGCTGGAAAATGAACATGCGTCCGGGGTTGCAGAGCTGGTGGGGTCCTCTTTCCTATAAGGTCGGTGGGATGCTGTTGTGGGCTTTTCGATTACGGAAAACCAACGGCAAGAACTTCACCTGGCCCATGCTCAGTTTCTGCAGCGCGCTTCCCCAGGGCGTCATGACAAGGCTGGGGAAGATCTATCCGGGACAGCCTATCGAGATCAAGGCCAGGGCGGAGCTGCTGGCTTCCCTGAAACCTGCTTACTGGCAATATCTACGTCGCGACTGCGGAGACCTCCCGATGGAGGCTGATCCCGCTGTTATGGCGGATCCGCCTACGGCAAGGGTCGAAGCGCAGATCGCAGGGTAGAGGCGCTCGCTGCGCTCGACCTGTTCCAGGACACTCTCAACTCGAGATCCCTTTCAGAGCCGAAACGTGGAGCTACCCCAGCTCCCGCCGCAGGGCTTGGGCGGCCTTTCGGTGCAGGTTGGTTTTGTGGGCTTTTCCCTGGTACAGGGATCCATTGCCGCCGCCTCTGCCTTCCAGGATCTCTCCAGCCATCCTCCCCAGTTCCGGCAAGTCGCCCCTGAAATCTGCCCCGGCAGCCAGCAGAAAAAAGCCTTCAGACGCTCCCGGAGTCGGATTGGCCGTGAGGAAGGTCAGCCGGCCTCCTCCCTGGTGGCTGAAGCGTCTCCCAATGAGTTGCAGAAAGGAAACGGTTTGTCCCTCGAAATGGTGATCAATGAGTGGCTCTTCCCGGTCCAGGAGCTTCTGGGCCATCGCAGCGGCAAGATCCCCTTCCAACCCGCGAATCTGTCGCACCATCCGGCGATTCTGCTCGAGCTTCTGCTCGAGAGCGCCGCTGAGCTTGCCATCTGAGGTTCCCAGCAGAGAACGCAGTTCGCGGTTTCGAGTTTCGTGCTCCGTCAGGCGTCGCCGGGATCGACCTCCGGCCACGAAAAAAAGGCGAGTTCCACCGCCTACCGCCTCCGTACCCAGCAGGCTGATGACTTCGAGTTCACTGCTGCTGGAGAGATGAGTGCCGCCACAGGTGTTCAAGTCGACCCCTTCAATCTCGACGAGTCGTACGCTGCCCTCGTGGTCCGCCGGTAGTCCCCGGCTGCGGACGTCCATACCTTCATACTCCGCCAGGGTCACTCGCAGTGCCCGGATCGGACGAGCTGCACGGATCTCTGCCGCTGCCTGGTCTTCCAGTTCGACAAGTTGGTCAGCGTCAAGGTTGGGGCTATCGAGATCGATATCGCAGCGGTGCTTTCCCAGGTGAAAGGCGCAGGTTTGCCAGCCGCAGCGATCGGCGGCCAGTGCGGTCAAGAGGTGTTGAGCTGAGTGCTGCTGCATATGGTCGAAGCGGCGAGCCCAGTCGAGTTTCAGATGAGCCGGGCCGACCGCTACGGGACCGGAAAGGTAATGCAGAATCCGGCCGGCTCGTTCTTGAGTGTCCTCAACCTGAACGTTGTCGAGCCACCCACGGTCTCCCGGTTGGCCTCCCCCCTCCGGGTAGCAGACCGTATCCTCGAGAATGGCAAAGGATCTATCGCAGTCTTGACCGGTCTCGACGATCTCAGTATCGAGATCGCGCTGGTAGGGATGCTTCTCGAAAACCAAGGGCTCTTCAGGGCTTTTCCTACTGTCTGAGATAGGCGTCCTCACGATTGATCCAGTCCTCTCGCGGAGGACTGAACAATTCGAGGGCAACACAATCCTCGATGGCTTCCGCTCTGTGGGGAAGATGAGCCGGGAGATGGAGGATTTCCCCGGCGCTGACCACGATCTCCTCGCCCTCGCCGGGCCCGATCCAGAATGTCAGGGAGCCTTCCAGAATGTAGCTCACCTGCTCATTGTGATGACTGTGAAGGGGGATCACGGCTCCCCGAGCCAGCTTGAGCTGAGCCAGCATGATCGATTCGCCGTGGACAAACCTCCGCTGGATGTGTTCACTCAGTTGCTCAAAGGGCATTTCGCTCCATTTGTAGTGTCGGGATGTGTTTTCCATGTGGGATCTCCTTTCGGTCCGGGCTCGATCGCGCAGTTCCAGCGCGGATTTGCTATCCTCGCGGGATGGAATTGCTGATCAGTATCTTCGCCCTTCTCATTTCCATTTATGCCTTGATTGTAGCAAGGGGCATGCGCCAGCGTGTCAGGAAACTCGATGGAGAGAGTCTCTACCGGAGTTCCCAGATCAAGGGGGTAGAGGAGCGCCTGGGGCAGAGAATCACTGTCCTTGGCAGATTCATAGCTCTGGCCTCGCAAGGCCGCCGGTTGACCGAGGAACAGATCCTGGAAGATCGCCTGTTTGACGATATCGATGCGATTAGCGCTCGAGAGTTGATTGCCCGAAACGAGGCCCTGGCTCTGGATGTGCGGGAGCCACACGAGTACGCCTCCGGTCACATAGCCGCTGCCAGGCTGGTGCCGGTCAACCAGATCGAACAGCGCTGGCAGGAGGTCCCATCTGACACGATCGTGATCGTGTACTGTGCCACGGGAAGTCGCTCGCGAACTGCCTGTCGGTTTCTGAGCCAGGAAAAGGGTTACACAAGGCTCCTGAATCTCGAGGGAGGAATCGGATCCTGGAGCGGAGAGACAGAGAAGGGAATGGGACGGCCCCCGGAGGCTGGTCAGACGGTGGGTCCCGCCTCCAAAACATCCCGGTCAACTCCGGATTCGTAGACAGAGAAGTTCTTCAGAAATCTTCGCGCCAGCCGGGCCGCTTCTTCCGAATGGGCTGCCGGATCAGACCAGACGCGGCGGGGATTCAGGATCTCGCTGGGTACCCCTGGACAACTGGAGGGGAAGGAAAGACCGAAAATGGGGTCGGTCTGGTAGTCAACTTCGTCCAGTTGACCCAGATGGATGGCGTCCACAATGGCCCGTGTATGTGGAAGGCTGATTCGGTGACCTGTGCCGAAGGCCCCTCCGGTCCAGCCCGTGTTCACCAGCCAGGTCTTCACGCCATGTGTCTTGATCCGCTCGGACAGCATTTCAGCGTAACGACCCGGATGCCAGACCAGAAACGGGGCTCCAAAACAAGCCGAGAATGTCGCTTCAGGGTCAGTCACTCCGACCTCGGTTCCGGCCACTTTTGCCGTATAGCCGCTGATGAAGTGGTACATGGCCTGTTCCGGCGTCAAGCGACTGGCGGGAGGAAGAACCCCAAAGGCATCGCAAGTCAGAAAGATGAGGTTGGAAGGATGACCTGATCGGCAGGGAATCTTGGCATTGGGAACGAACTCGATGGGATAGGATCCCCTTGTGTTGGTCGTGATCGACGTGTCGCCGTAATCCACTTGCCGCGAGTCCGGATCGAAGACGACATTCTCCAGCACCGCTCCGAAGCGGATGGCGCCGTAGATCTCGGGTTCGAGCTCGGCGGACAGATCGATGACTTTGGCATAGCAGCCACCTTCGATGTTGAAAACTCCATGGTCGGTCCAGCAGTGCTCGTCGTCTCCGATCAGGGCCCGATTGGGGTCGGCGGAAAGAGTGGTCTTGCCGGTGCCTGAAAGGCCAAAGAAAAGAGAGACCTGCCCGTCCTCACCCTGGTTGGCGGAACAGTGCATGGAGAGAACATCACGTGCGGGCATCAGATAATTCATCAGAGTGAAGACACCCTTCTTCATTTCGCCTGCATACTCGGTTCCCAGAATCACGGACTCGGCCCGGTCCAGATGCAAGGCGATGCTGGTGGTGGAGGAGATCCCGTCGATGTCGAGACTGGCGGGCGATCGCCCCGCGTTGTAGATGACTGCATCCGGTTCCCGAAAGTCTTCCAGTTCCTCGGGGGTCGGACGGATCAGCATGTTGTGCATGAATAGCGCGTGGTAGGCGCGTTCACAAATGATCCTGACCTTGATCTGGTACTTAGGATCCCAGCCGGCAAAGCCGTCGATCACAAAGAGCCTTTTTAGGCTGTTCAGATAGGCAATCGCCAGTTCTCTGTTCGAGTCGAATGAGTCTTCCGAAAGAGGGATATTGATGCTGCCCCACCAGACGTCTCCTTCCGTGGCCGGAGTTCTGACAATTCTCTTGTCTGCAGGGGAACGCCCGGCCTTGGCCCCGGAAAGCGCCACCAGAGCACCAGTCGAGACCACCGCGGTGTCACTCTCGTGGCGGAGCGCTTCTTCATAAAGCGTGGCCGGAGAGGGGTTCCGGAGGATTGTTTCTACGCTGATGCCATGTGCTTTCAAGTCGATGTCAGCCACCTGGTTTCCTTGTCATTCTTGAGGAGAAGTCATTGTAGTGAACCGATCACGGAAGTTCCACGTTCCACGCCTGTCTCCGCCCTCGCTGCGCTGGTACCTAGTGCACTGTCCCGGAAGTTCGCGCCGCTACTTCGGGCGTCTTTTCGCCGACAGCCTTGTTGCGCTACCTCGAAAGACTCCCGGCATTCCTGCGTCGCGCGCCTCACTGACGACGAAAATCCATCCCGAATTAACACCGCGAACTTCCGGGACAGCACACTAATCTCAACCTGGAGTGACCGGCAGAGCCACACAACCGCGGGCGCAGGCCGCGGCTACCACTCAGCCCTTGCTGCGCTTCAGGTTCTGATGTTCTGATGGCTGCTGGCGGCCAGAAAGTCAGCAGTCAGGAAGCCTCTGGCGTTGCCGGCATGTTATAAGAAACGAGGAACGAGAAACGTGAGAATCGGGATCACCTGCCACCCCACCTATGGTGGGAGTGGCATCGTCGCCACCGAACTGGGCAAGGAGCTGGCCCTTCGAGGTCATCAGGTCCATTTCATCACCTACGCAAATCCGATTCGACTGCAGCCCGATACTGCTGGAATCCACTATCACGAAGTGCAGGTGGCACCCTATCCGCTCTTTCAGCACCAGCCCTACACCCTGGCGCTGGCCTCCAGGATGTCAGAAGTGGCCGTTAGTCACAGGCTGGATCTTCTCCACGTACACTACGCCATCCCCCACTCAGTCTCGGCATATCTAGCCAAGAAGATTCTGGAGCCGGCAACCTGTCTTCCGGTGGTGACCACTTTGCACGGCACCGATATCACCCTGGTGGGCATCGAGGAGTCCTATTTTCCCATCACTCGGTACGCCATTGAGAACTCCGACGGGATCACGGCTATCAGTCACCACCTGGCGGAGAGAACCAGGGAGGTCTTCGAGATCTCCCGCCCCATCCGTGTCATTCCCAACTTTGTGAACTGCGATTTCTACAAGCCGGATCCCGCGAAGAAAGACGGGCCGGAAGAGGAGAAGACTCTGATCCACATTTCCAATTTCAGGAAAGTGAAACGAGTGACCGACTGTGTACGTATCCTCCACCAGGTACGACGCCAGATCCCGGCTCGATTACTCATGGTGGGGGATGGCCCCGAAGCCGGTGCGGCTCAACAGCTTGCGGCTGAGCTCGGCGTCTCCAATGCCGTTGAATTCCTGGGCAGCCAGCTCCGCATCGATCAGCTTCTTCCCTCGGCTGATGTGCTGCTTCTGCCCAGCGAAATTGAGAGCTTTGGTCTGGTTGCTCTGGAAGCAATGGCCTGCGGGGTCCCGGCTGTGGCGGCCCGAACGGGTGGGGTCCCCGAGCTGATCAGCGATGGAGTCGATGGATTTCTCGATCCCGTGGGGGACATTCGAGGGCAGGCGAAGCGGGTCGTCCAGCTCTTGAGTGACAGCCAGCTCTACGAGAAGATGTCAACTGCTGCCAGGAACACTGCGAAAGAGAGGTTTGATACCCGCCAGATCATTCCCAAGTATGAGCGCTACTACGAAGAATTATGCGAAACCAAGAACTGACGACTCTCCCTGAAGAAGCGGTTTACCACAGTTGCTACACTCCGATCTCGCTGTCGGACATCTTGATGGATGTGACCGAGCGGGGGAAGATTCGGCGCCTCCCGGTTCCGCAGCTCTTCTTTGGTCTAGCGGAACTGACCGACTCCGAACTGGCAGCGTTGATGCCTCAGATCACGGAGGAACAGTGGACAGGTATTCTGGATTTGAGTCTGTGGAAGCGAGACCACACCAGCAGCACTGATTTTCTGCACTGGGTGCGCCACATTCTAGAGGCTGAAAAAGCAGTCGCTCAGAAACTGTTGAGGGGATCCGATCCGGAACTCTGGCAGCTCGCCTTCCACCGATTGCTGGAAATCGTTCCCTGCGATGAGGATGATGCTGGAGCGAATCTGCCCGAAGGTGATTGGATCGCGACGCCTGACGGAGGGTTCTGGGTACGGCTTCCTGACGACCCCGAAGCCTCCCGGCTGATTCGTCCGCTGCTCCTGAAACTCTTCGAACTTGACCCTGAGCAAGCCGCTTACCACCTTCTGCTTTCCACCTACCGGACCCCCTCCGAGCTGGAGGAAACCGCTTACCAGAATCGCAGGCTCAGAATTGAGGACCTGGGATTCCAGGACTACTTCGAAGCGATTTCCGTCTACACCCCACTTGCCCTCGAAGACACGGTGTCCGACAAGATCTGGAAGCCCCTGGAGGCGGGGGTTGCCGTTGCGGCCCTAGAGGGGTCCGGGCACGATCTTTTCCTGTTGGAAGTGTTCTCCCGCGTCGAGGACCCGGCTCGAAAGGAGGAGCTTCTGGAAGAGTTGTTCTATGTTTCCAACAAGGTCCTGTCGGCTGATCTGGTCTCCCCGGACCATCCATCCAAAATCAAGGTGGGAATTCGAAAGACCGTTCTGGGGATTAGTATCGGGCTTGAGTTGGCGGCTGAAGGTGATGTCAAACTGGCCGTCCAATTGATTCAGACTCGATATCTGCAGTCACTCTTTCAGCTTGCCTTCGGGCAGCTGATGGAGCTGCAAGGACTGGGACGTGAGCTGAGGGACACGGTAGCGGCGCCTTCCGATTCCTATGCAGCCCATCTGATCGAGGGCTTGCTTCGGAAATACCCGCTGCTGGCAGTTCGGACCCCCACCAGAATCAAGAAGCGGTTCTTTCGGGCGCTCTCTGATATCGACCGCTGTCGGCGAGTCCTGGAATCGCTGCGAGAGTCCGGGGAAGGCTCCGCGCCATGAGAGTACATTGCCTGTCTTAGGAGTGGCCGGAGGCACGGGATCTGGCAAATCCACTCTGGTGGAAGGCTTTGTCGCGCTGATCGGGGTCAAAAAGGTGGCTGTCTTGCCCTCGGACGCTTACTACCGAGATCGGCGCGATTTGAGCCTCGGGGAGAGAAGCGAGGTCAATTACGATCATCCCGAAGCGCTCGAGATGGACCTTCTCGTCGCGGACTTGACCCGGTTGCGAGACGGACACTCGATTCATCGACCGGTCTACGATTTCGAGACACACAGCAGGCTGCAGGAGAAGCTCAAGGTACCACCGGCTCCGATCATTATCCTGGAAGGAATCTTGATCTTCGTGGACGGCCGCCTCCGGGACTTGATAGATCTGAAGGTCTTTGTGGAGGCACCGTCGGATATTCGCTTGATTCGCCGCTTGCAGCGGGATGTTGCCCGGCGGGGCCGTTCTGTTGAGTCGGTGACGAGGCAATACCTGGAGAGTGTTCGACCGATGCATGAGCGGTTCGTTGAACCCTTCCGGCAGTACGCCGACCTGGAGATCCCGGGTTATGGCGATCCCGAAGAGGCCGTCGGGCTCCTGGCTGGCCGGGTCCGCGAGCAGTGGCCCGGCCACCGTCTCTTGCCCGGGAGTCATGGATGACCCGCGGTCAGGTAACCCTCGTGACGCTCACTACTCTCCGGTCTGGCGGACGGGATCCAGGGCTTCTTCGAGCTCGGCTTTGGAGAGACCGGATCGGCGCCGCGCGACAGCTCCCACGGTCTCCCCTGTGGCGTGAGCTTCGCCGGCAATTTCGGCGGCCCGCTCGTATCCGAGCAAAGGGGCCAGTGCAGTCACCGTCGCCAGCGATTTCTCTACCATCTCCCCGCACCTCTCGCGGTCTGCTTCAATTCCCCGAATGCATTTGTCCGCAAACATCACCGACGCGTTGGAGAGCAGATCGATCGATTGCAGCAGGTTGTAGGCGATGACCGGCATCATGACATTGAGCTGGAAGCTCCCGGACTGCCCGGCCACGGTGATCGTGAGATCATTGCCCATCACTTGCGCCGCCACCATGGTGACGGACTCCGCAATCACCGGATTCACCTTGCCTGGCATGATCGAGCTTCCGGGCTGGACCGGGGGCAGGACGATCTCTCCGATTCCGCAGCGGGGCCCCGAACCCAGCCAGCGGATATCATTCGCAATTTTCATGAGGCTTACGGCGGCACCCCTTAGCGACGCGCTGGCCTCGACCGCGGCGTCTCTGGTCGCGAGGGCCTCAAATCGGTTCTCGGCCTCGCGGAAGTCCAGATCGGTCCACTCATTGAGTTTCTCGATCATTTTTTCGGGAAACCCTTCGGGGCAGTTCAGCCCGGTTCCCACGGCAGTACCTCCGATGGCAAGCTCAGCCAGAGAATCAAATGTCCTGCCTACTCGGGCCGCCGCCTGTTCCACCATCCTGGCGAAACCTGAAAACTCCTGTCCCAGCCGGATGGGCACGGCGTCCTGGAGATGAGTTCGCCCAATCTTCACAACGTCGTCGAACTCCTCTGCCTTGGCCTGCAGTGACGACTTCAAGTGCTGCAGGGCCGGCAGGAGCTTTCTCGCCATCTGCTCCAGGGCAGACACGTGAATCGCTGTGGGGATCACATCGTTGCTCGATTGGCCCAGGTTGGCATGGTCGTTGGGGTGAATCGATCCATCCCCAACCTGGCCTCCCGCGATCTCAATGGCGCGGTTGGCGATCACTTCGTTGGCATTCATGTTGGTCGATGTGCCCGAGCCCGTTTGGAAGATGTCGAGCGGAAAGTGATCGTCGAATTGGCCGTTGGCCACTTCGTCGGCAGCTTGAAAAATCGCTTCTGCCGGCCCCGGTTCGAGGACCTCCAGCTCGAGATTGGTCTCAGCCGCAGCTTTCTTGATGAGGCCCAGGGCCCGGATGAATGGTCTCGGAAAACGCAGATCGCTAACCTCAAAGTTCACTACAGCCCTCTGTGTCTGGCTTCCGTAGTAAGCGGTTGCAGGCACGGCCACATCGCCCATTGAATCTTTCTCGGTTCGATACTCTTCCATGATTCGCATTCTATCAAGAACAAAGCAAACCCTTCACCCACGGCACTTTACAGTGGTACTGGGGTGTCAGAATCGGTCTGAAGGGTCGTTATAGCGCATTTTCCGCACCCTATCCGCACCCTGAAGCAAGAACTTTTTCGAATGAAACGGTTCGATACTTGGAACGATTCAACCCGGGCCATTGCAGCAGTATGAACCGCCCCGGGTTTCCCGGAGACAGTTTTAGTTGACTCCAGCCACCATAGCTGTAGTCGGTTGATTCAGATAATACATCTGCTCGAACTCAACGGGTGGAATGTAGCCGATTGGCTCCAGCAATCTCTGCTTGTTATACCAACAGACCCAATCCAGCGTCGCGAATTCCACCTCTTCCAGTCCCCGCCAGGGGCCTTTCTGACGAATGACTTCCGTCTTAAACAGCCCGATGACCGATTCCGCCAGCGCGTTGTCGTAAGAGTCTCCTTTGCTTCCAACCGAAGGCTCGATGCCGGCCTCTGCCAACCGCTCCGTATAGCGAATCGACAGGTACTGCACTCCCCGGTCGCTGTGATGAATCAGGCCTTCCGTGTCTGAACGTGACCACAGGGCCTGCTCCAGTGCGTCCAGGGCAATGTCGGTCTTCAGGGAAGCCGATGCCCTCCACCCGACAATACTTCTCGAGAAGGCATCGATGACGAATGCCACGTAGACCCGCCCTCTCCAGGTGGCCACGTAGGTCAGATCGGCTACCCACAGCTGATTCGGACGGGTTGCAGTAAAGTTGCGGTCCACCAGATCAGCCGGCCTTGCGGCTGCTTCATCCGGCTGCGTCGTCTTAAACCGGCGACCCCGAACCACGCCCTGCAGTCCCTTCTCGCGCATTAAACGCGCGACCGTGCAGCGAGCCACCTTGAAGCCCTCACGATTCAGCTGCTTCCAGACTTTGCGAACTCCGTAGACCTGGCGGTTGGCATGCCACACCCGATCGATTTCAACCCCAAGCCTGGCATCGCGTTTCGCTCTTGCCGGCAGTAACCCAGGATCCTTGTGCCTGGCTTCCCACTGGTAGAACGTCGAAGGGGCGATCGGCAGCACCTCGCAGATCGACTCGACCCCATAGCAGGTCCGATTTTCTCGCATGAAATCCACCATCATTTCCGTCGGCGGCCGAGCTCCGCCTGTGCGAAAAAAGCCGAAGCCTTCCTTAAGATCTCGTTAATCCGCTTCAGCTCCCGATTCTCCCGCTCCAGTTCCTTCAGACGCTGCCTCTCGTCCGTTGTCAGCCCGGCTCGACGCCCCTGATCCCTTTCCGCCTGTCGGACCCACTTGCGCAGCGTCTCCGCTGTGCAGCCGATCTTGGCTGCTATCGATGTCATCGCACCCCATTGAGAGCTGTACTCCCGTTCATGCTCGAACACCATCCGTACTGCTCGTTCTCTGACCTCTGGTGAGTATCTGCTTCGTCTTCCCATGACCCCATCCTCTCAAGAAATGGAGTCTCCGGAAATCCCGGGGCGGTTCAGTACCTTCGAGGAGCTTTGGATTGCGGTGCAGCCGACGATGGACTGTTGCAGCGATTTCAGCTAGCCCGGATTATGCATGAGATCTGAATCCGAGTGAGATTTGGGCCCATAAAAAGAGCCGTAGCTCTCTGATATAAAAGGGTTTACACAAACAAGACCCTAACCAGGAGCTACGGCAATGTTAAGAGCAGTCTGCCAGAATACCCTGCCATTTCACAGCCACAGAAAGATCACGGCGCGTTTTGATGGGGGGAGCCTCACTTCCGACGCAGGATGGTTGTTGTTTGGATCGGTGGATCGGCAACATCGGCTCTGCGAGGGCTTCAGTTCGTGTATTTCGGAGAGTCGAGACCAACGCTACATTCGTCATGATCTGTTGAAGTTGATCCGACAACGAGTCTTGCAGATCGTGGCCGGCTACGAAGACTGTAATGACGCCGATACGCTGCGCTCGGATCCGATGCTCAAAACCGTCTGTGATCAGTTGCCGGAGAGCGATCCGGATTTGGCCACGCAGCCGACTTTCTCCCGCTTGGAGAACTCCGTCACCAGGAAGGATCTGATGCGTTTGAGCCAGTGGCTGCTAGGCCGTTATGTGCGCTCCCTGAAGAAAAGACGTCCCGGTAAGATCATCCTGGATCTGGACAGTACCGACGACCATACCCACGGCCAGCAGGAGTTCTCCTTCTACCACGGGTATTACCGAAGCCACATTCTGCATCCTTTGCTGATCTTCGATGCCGACACGGGAGACCTGGTGTGTGCCGTGTTGAGACCTGGCAACAAGGGAGCTGACTCTCACATCGTGCCCATTCTGAAGCGAGTCGTGGAGGCTATCCGACAAGGAGTGGGGACGGATGTCGAGATTGAGATTCGGGCCGACAGCGGCTTTGCCACGCCGCGGCTCTACGAGTTCTGTGAGGCTGAAGAGAATCAACTCCAGTATGTCATTGGGTTAAGTCGAAACCCTCGCCTGCAGCGAGTGGTCGAGCCCCTGCTGGATTCGACTCGGGAAAGGTTCCTTGAGCTGGAGGAAAAACAGCGTCAGTTTGACGAGTTTCTTTATCGAGCCAACAGCTGGGATCGATCTCGTCGCGTCATCGTCAAAGTGGAGGTCGATCAGCGCGGGATCAATCGTCGCTTTGTGGTCACCAACCGGGACGATCTCTGCTCCCAATCACTTTATGACCACTACACAAACCGAGGACAGACCGAAAACTTCATCAAGGCCTTCAAGAATCATCTGAGCATGGACCGACTCAGCTGTCATCGATTCCTGGCCAATCAGTTTCGACTCCTTCTGCATGCCCTGGCTTACCAGATGTTCGTGCGCCTGCGCGACTATCTGCACGGGACCCCCTGGCACAAGCTCGAAATCGAAACCTTACGTCGTCGTGTCCTCAAGATCGGGGCCCGGATCCGACAAACCACTCGACGCATCTGGGTCCATCTTTCCTCAGCCTTTCCCGAACAACCCCTCTTCCACCTCGTCTTGAGTCGTCTCAACTCCAGCTAGCCTCTCCCAGCTCCCCGAAAAACCGCTTCCGATACTCACCCAGGCCCAGATCTGTCTGAAATTCACTCCCCAACCACTTCAAACGCCTCGCCAACCGATATTCTTCGCAAATCCGCCTGTCACACCTGTCCGCTTTCGAGTTGAGCCACTTCTCGAGTCGTTTTTCAACTCCGGACTACGGTTCTTGCATAATCCGGGCTAGTGGTCTGGCCTGACCATTCTCAAGCATGGGTCAATGTTGACCGAGAGCCCGATATCCGAGCTCGGCAGAGGGCTTTTGAGGGTTTTGAGGGCTTAGCTGAGCTGGATATTTCAGAAGCTGCCGCCGGAAACGGGCGGACCAGTGGACGCACTGGAGAAGACCGGCACCGGGTAGGCCCTGGATCGCCCGAGGTTGCGTTCTGAGCGACTTTCTAGCCTCACCTACCCCTAACCAATCTTCACTCTTTCATCACCATGAAAGGCCAATACGTCGGACCAGCCCCTTCAATGCCACGGTTCTTCTTCAGGATCGCGGGAGGGACAGAACTTGCTCCAGTCGGGACAACCGTTCAGTCAGATCGGTAATGACCGCCTGTTGTTTCTGGAGTTCGTTCAGCAGCATGGCGGGCAACTTCTGATACTCAACGGTCCTGACCCTGCCGGTGTCGTCATAAACGACCAACTCTGGATACACCTCAGCCGCTTCCTCTGCAATGAGGCCATATTGCAAACGACCCTCTCCGGAGTCGTACTCTTTCTTGTAACGGAAGGTCACAGGCCGCAGCCGCATCAGGTCACTGCTTGCCTTGTCCATCTCGTGGATGTCTTGTTTGAATCGCCGCGAGGAAGGAGCAACAATTTGGACACCGGCGATGAATGCGCCGTTGGTATGGCCTGCGCCACCAATCCGGATCGTGTTCGATTCTTCCGCGCCGTCGTTGCCAATATGGATGTTGTTGTTACCGGTTTGATTGCCTGAACCGGCAAAAAGCCCGATGGCAATGTTCGAGGAACCGGTGGTGTTGTTTCTGAGTGCCTCGGACCCCATGGCCGTGTTGCGGATGCCTTCGGTGTTGGATCTGAGCGCAAAGGCCCCGCTGGCCGTGTTCTGGTCGCCGGTGGTGTTGAAGTGGAGCGCACTGGCCCCACTGGCCGTGTTCTGGACGCCTTCGGTGTTGAACGTGAGCGCATTGACCCCACTGGCCGTGTTCCTTTCACCGGTGGTGTTGAAGAGGAGCGCGGTGGTGTTGTCTCTGACCCCACTGGCCGTGTTCCGTCCACCGGTGGTGTTGTCTCTGAGCGCACTCTCCCCACTGGCCGTGTTCTGGACGCCGGTGGTGTTGGAGACGAGTGCCCCGATCCCAAGGGCGGTGTTGTTTGTAGGATCGCCCTCGGTGATGATGTGGCTCTGGGTGAGGACGGAGACAGTGGCTACATCTCCGGTGCCGGCATCCTGTGTCAAAGATAGGGCCGCCACGGCCGGCGAATTGACACTGAGTTCTACGACTCCCTCATAGTTGCTCAATCCCGCTCCAAGAAACTTCTCCTCATTTAGGAAACCCGAGACGGATTGAAGTGGCTCCAACATGAAAGTCTTTTCGTCGCCAGCTGCCTGACCGGCCTTATCCTTCGCCCGAATCGTTACTTCCGTTGCCTCCGTAGAGCTCGGGTTGCTGACCGCCAGACCGGACGTGAACTGCGGGTTGACGAATCCCAGGAATCGAATCTCATCGCTCGCCACACTGGGCAGTACCCCGACCCGAGGTTTGAGCTGGCCCCCAATGGACAACTGAAAAAACTCGGTGGCGATAAACGCGCCGTCCGACTTCAGCTCAGCCCATCCTGAGGTCAAAGCCGCTTTCGGGTCACCGAAAGTGAGGGTCTCGGTGGCTCCCGGTCCTAACACCACTTGCCCATCGGCCAGCGGTGTTCCATCGGGGAGATACAGTTGTGCATCCACGGTAATCGTCTCCGTGGCGCTGGGGTTGTTGATGGTAAACGACGTGGTGGAACCCCCGTTGACGCCCACCTGGGAAAAGTACTGGACAGTACTACCAAACTGGCTCATCAGGGGAGAAAGACTCGCCAGCCAAAACAAGGCAATGGCCAGGATGTACTCAGCTCGAAACATGCTCGTTGAAAGCGCTCTTGAGAAACGTTCAGTACTGGACATTTGGGTTCCCTCCAACTTCGTAGATGTGGCAAATCTGCCCATGATCGATTCGCAGCCGCCGACTTTCCCGAATACGAAGCTCAGGTAGTCGAAGAAATCGAGAATCATTTCGGGTCCATCATTTCGGGTCCAATAGAAACTAAGGGAGGAGCCGAAAGTAATCAACGCTGGTTTCTCTTGCAGTGAAATTCCTTGGGGCCAGCTATTTTCGAAATGGGCTGTCGATGCAACGATCAGAGGGCGCGAGACTTACATCCTGGCGAATCACTGAGGAGAGCTGGCTGGAGTCCGGAAGCCGGAGCCTACCCTGGATCGTCCGAGGTCCCCTTCTGAGCCACTTTCTAGGCGTTACCTTGCTGAGACACTGTTCACCCTTTATTCACATTGGAAGGCAAACACAGCGCAGTCTGTCAGGGGAAGTTTCCGCGAGGCATTGCACCCAAGCCTTGAATCCAGTCCAGAATTCCCTCCAACCACAGCAGGATGTTGAAATGCCAGGCCAGGAACAGCAGCAAGGCTGCCAGAAACGCGATGCCGATTGTCTTCATCTCGGATAGCCTGCTACACAGCCAGAATTATCACTGCATTCTAAGGCAAACCGCACCCTATCCGCACCCTGGCGTTTTTGGAGTGTAAGAGTGTCTCTTCCGTAACTCCTGTAACCAACGGACAACATGAGGCTTAGCAAGGTCAACGCATGAGCCCCTGGCAGAGTGAACCGCTTTCTATCAAGAGCCCGATCAGTCGATTGAGCTTGCCGGCAGGTCTGAGAAAAGGGAAAAGGGATGGTCACGAATCGACGTAAACCGACCGAATCGGTTAAAGTTAAGGATGGGATTGAGTGGCCCTTGCGTTCGATCAAAAACGCTTTTCTGCCGATGTGGAAAACTGTGTGTAAATCCTGTGCTGCTGTGGGTCGATATATGCGTACGAATGTCTTTCCTTGGAACGCTACAATGTGCACAATAATTGGGCATTCTATGGGGACTCATTTTTCCCTTGTCCCCTCAAGATTATTGACTACACTTGACTTCGGTCCCAAGGGGTGGACACGAAAAAGCCAGCCCCTGAGACAGCGGCTCTCAGCCGGTAGATGCCACTTTCAGCTCCGGCCGAAAGGGGAAGGAATCAGGTTGAGAGATTGTCTGGAAAAGGTGCCTTCGGGTGCAGTTGAAAGACAAGCGAAGCGAGCAGCAAACCGGTTTCATTCGTGCTCCCGGAAGAAGAGTTCGTTTCAGTTTGATGGCTCAGAGAGTGGGGTTTCGGGCAAGGCATCTTTGCTCGGGACTTCCGGGTCATACCTGGAAGTTGCGACGCAGTATGCCGGGCCAGAGACGGCGAAGAGGCCTTGGCTCGATGTGAATGACTTGTCGTGCACATCGTAGCCAGGACGAGGCGCGACTTCGTGACGCCCGATGCGGGTTCTTTGAATTCGCAGCGGGTAATCACGAGGACACCACACGGCTTTCGTGAACATCACTTGGGGCCATTTTTCGTTTTGCGACCGGCCCCGACGACGGACTGTCAGGAATTCGTAGGGGCGATCCTTATTGATCGGCCGCCTGGACGGCCCGGCGCAAGACCGGCCCCTACGAGCCCGGCATTCCGCCGAACAGCCCGATCCGGAACCCAGAACCCCGGCTGATGTAAAATACTGACTTTTCCTGTGTTGGTCACTCAAATCACAGCGTCAAAAGGCGACTTGGACATATAAGACCAAATGTATCAATGCAAAATTCGGCTCGATGGGGAGAGCAGTTTTCAGAAGTTCGGCCCCATCCCGCCAAACAAGTGGCGACGCCGCCGAGGGGAAACCAATCGTGACGCCTGTTGAAAACGGTTCGATTCTAGAGACGGCTGACCGGGTACGATCGGGCGAGATTTCTCCGCTGGATCTGGTTCAGGAAGCCAAGCGGAAAATCGAAGCTCTCAACCCGACCTTGAACGCGTATATCTCCGTCAATCCCGCTGCCGAGGAAGAAGCGCGGCAACTGGAAGTGGAACTGCAGGCGGGACAGTGGCGGGGACCGCTGCACGGAATCCCGATTTCGCTCAAAGACATCATCGATGCCGAAGGCATGGCTACCACGGCGGGTTCAAAGGTCTTTGGAGAGGGACTCCAGGCCGCCAGCGACGCCGCCCTGGTGGGAAGACTTCGCGCCAGTGGTGCTGTCGTCCTGGGAAAGACGAATCTCCATGAGTTTGCTTATGGTGTAACCAGTGAGAATTCCCATTTTGGCACGGTTGGCAATCCCTGGAATTCCGAGTTGATTGCGGGTGGATCGAGTGGAGGTTCGGCCGTGTCTGTGGCGACTCGAATGTGTTTTGGGTCGGTTGGCACCGACACACGTGGTTCCATTCGAATTCCTGCCGCCTGCTGCGGCGTCACCGGGTTCAAGCCCACACTGGGGAAGGTTCCTATGGACGGAGTGATTCCGTTGTCTCCAACCCTGGATCACGCTGGACCGATCGCGCGGAGCGTAGAGGACGCGGCTGTGCTGGCGTCAATCCTGTGCGACGACTCCAGCCTGGAGCCTTTTCGATTTCGCTTTGACCCACCTCCCCAGGTCAGGCTGGGTATCTGCCCGTACTTCCTGGACCGGATCGATCCCGAGATCGAGCAGGCTGTCTGGTCAGCCATCGATGTCATGAAGCAGGCCGGCATGGTCGTCAAGGCCGTCGATATTGAAGAGCTGGCGGACGCGATCCCCGCATCGACAGTGATCGCGAGCGTTGAGGCTCTGTGCTACCACCGCCAGTTTCTGGAAGAGCACCAGGACGGGTACACTCAGAACGTGTTCGAGCGGCTGCAAACAGGTCGCCGCCACGAGGCCGTTGATCTGGCTGAGGCGTTCTTTACGCGTAGAAAGATCGGTCGACTTCTTGCCGAAGTCTTTGAAGAAGTCGACTGCCTGGTCGGCGCGACAATTCCGTGCCTGCCCCCGGCTGTCGGGTCCAGTTCGATTGATGTTTCCGGGAGCGAAGAAGCGATCGTCGATGCGCTGGTGCGAATGAACGCGGCTCAGAACGTCGCGGGAGTCCCCGCACTCTCCTTGCCCTGCGGTCTTTCCAGTGCGAGCATCCCGCTCTCCCTGCAGTTGATTGCCGCCAGCGGCAACGATCAGCTGCTCTTGCGTCTCGGCCACTTCTTTCAGTCCGTAACGGACTGGCACCTGCAGAAACCGCCCGGGGGGTAGGGCGTTCCTCGTTCCTTGTTCCTTGTTCCTCGTTACTCAGAGCTGCGACTGTTTGGAACCCCAGGGGTAGGGTCAGTGGCGCGCACGATAGTAAGCGCGTAGTGGCTCGGGGGAGACGCGCTTGTTGTCAGGCGCGCCACTGCCAGCCCAACCCTCCCGTCCCCTTGACATATAGATCTCTATCGATATATATTGACAGTCATCGATATGAAGACAGGAACAGAGGGTTCGGACATTGCCAGGTTCGCCAGAGTCATTTGCGACCCGACACGCCAGGAACTCATGAGACTGCTTTGCTGTCGATGGCTTTGCGTGAGTGATCTTGTCGACCACCTGGGGGTGACCCAGCCCACGGTGTCCCATCACCTGGCTGTTCTGCGAGGCTCGGAGCTGGTCCAGTTGCGCCGCGATGGGAAGCAGGTTTTCTATACGCTGAACCAGGACGAAGTCACCGTCTGCTGTGGCCGGATTATGAGGACACTGGCGCCAGAGAGAACCATTCCGGAAGCGGACGAGTCTCCGGAAGAGAACGTTGGAGGATAGAATGATTAAGACATCATCCCGAGAAATCCACGAGGCGGTGCGAAGCCGCTACGCCGAGAGGGCTGCATCGAACCAAGCCTGCTGCGAGGGTGGGCCGACCTGCTGCGGAGAGAAGATTTACGACTCCAAACTCTCGGATCTTCCCGCTGAGATCGCGGACGGATCCCTCGGTTGCGGAGATCCGATCACGCTGGCCGGATTGAAACCGGGACAGGTTGTACTCGACCTTGGCTCGGGAGCGGGTCTGGACTGCTTGCTGGCTGCCCGCCAGGTAGGGGATCAGGGTCGTGTGATCGGCGTGGACATGACGTCTGAGATGATCGAGAAAGCGCACGGCAACCTGGCCCGGCTCGAGCTGGAGAATGTCGAGTTCCGAAAGGGGCAGATCGAAGCGCTTCCGGTGGAGTCCGACACCATTGATGTGATCATCTCCAACTGCGTCATCAACTTGAGTCCCGACAAACCGGCTGTCTTGAACGAGGCCTACCGGGTTCTGAAACCGGGCGGTCGGCTGGCTGTATCCGATTTGGTTCGCCACGGGGAAATCGGCCGATTGCGCCTCTCGTTCTTGGAAGCATGGTCCGGTTGCATGGCGGGAACCGAAGAGGTTTCCGACCTGGTGTCCCAACTTGAGCAGGCCGGATTCACTCAGATTTCCATGCGCACGCGGGAGGGGACCAATCTTCAGGCAACCGAGCCAAAGCCTCGCCACGGAAAAATTGTCAGTGCCCAGATCGAAGCCGTGAAACCCGTCACTAGCTAGCGACTCTCTTCGACCTCGTTACTGAAGGCGCGATTCGTAGGGGCCGGTCTTGTGCCGGCCCGTTCAGCGGGCGACCACCAGGGTCGCCCCTACGTTTCAGGTCACGCCAGCCGGGAACATTGTCCAGTTCACTCATCCCGAGCGAAAGCCGAATCGAAGGCCATTCCAGGCGGCGGGAAGTCGGTGTCTTTCACAAAGGCCGCGGCCTCGGCTGCTCCGTGCTCCCGGTCCATTCCTGGATCTTCCCATTCAACCGAAAGGGGACCGCTGTACCCGATATCATTCAAGGCTCGAATAATCGACTCGAAGTCAATGTGTCCCCGGCCCAGGGAACGAAAATCCCAGAATCGGTCGGGATCTCCAAACTCCAGGTGCCCCCCAAAGACGCCGCCCGGCATGGGGCGATCCGACCACGCCACATCTTTCATATGGACATGGAAGATGCGATCGCTGAACTCGCGCAGAAAGCCGACGTAGTCCACCCCCTGGTAGCCGAGATGGCTGGGGTCGTAGTTGAATCCAAAGATGTCCCTTCCGCCAAGTGCCTCCAAAGCTCTGCGGGCGGTGACAACGTCAAAGGCGATCTCGGTGGGATGAACTTCCAGTGCAAAGCGGACGCCCTCCTCCTCGAAGACATCCAGAATCGGGTTCCAGAGTTCGGCAAACTCCTGGAATCCGCTCTCAATCTGGGCCGCATCGACCGGAGGAAAAGAGTAAAGGAGGTGCCAGATCCCACTGCCAACGAATCCGTTCACCACCTTGACGCCGAAGCGAGTGGCTGCTCGGGCGGTTGCTTTCATCTCCTCGATGGCCCTCTCCCGGACACCTGCGGGATCCCCGTCTCCCCACACGTGAGGAGGGAGTATCGAGCGGTGACGCTGGTCGATCCGGTCGCAGACGGCCTGGCCGACTAGATGGTTGCTGATCGCATGACATTCCAGGCCGTGGCGCTGCAGGATATTCCACCGATCCTGACAGTAAGCGTCATCTTCGAGCGCTTTGACCACGTCGAAATGGTCGCCCCAACAGGCAATGTCGATGCCGTCGTATCCGAAAGATTTCGTTTTCTGGCAAATGGTCTCGAAATCCAGGTCAGCCCATTGGCCGGTGAAAAGTGTGACTGGTCGACTCATTCTGTATTCTCCTGCATGAGTGCTTACGTGATTACCTATTGGTTTCCGATCGGTGCTCCTGTGGGTGCGGAAGGTGGTCTCGGGCTCTTGAATCCGGGATGAGGCCGTTTCAGAAAGGCGGTGATCCGGCGCAGTGCCTCTTCTACATGAGCCAGCTCCACTCCTACCTGAACGGACCTGGAATCAAGGTGCAAAGCGAGGTCTCTCAACTTCGATCCAGCCGTGGCCCTTGCGTCCGACGAGGTCTGCGAACTCTCAGCCAGGTCGATGAGTCGGTCCAATACCACCCTCTGCACGGCCCGGGCTACTGCCGCCTTCCATCTGTTCCGGGGAGTGGGGGCCTTCCAGGTGGCACCGAGGAGTGCGTCGATGGTCCCGACCAGTCCCGGCTGGTTGGGATCGAGGACACTCCCCAGGCTCAAGCGCGAGGCTCGTTCAGGATGCAGGATCACAGCGACCGTCAGATCGGCGGCCGCGGTGGTGGCGGAGAGAGGATCGAAGATTCTCCCCGTGGTGCGGGGGAACTGCTCTCTCTGGTCAGTGTACCCGTAAGCAGCCGGGGACAGAATGTCGAGCAGACGCCTCGGAAAACCGACCTCTTCCGCTTCCAGTGTCTTGATCAAGGCTGCCAGGGCCCGCTTTTGAATCTGAGGCCCAATCATCTGCGGGAGCGGCAACGGGTCGCCGCGCAGTTTGTATGTGTACGAGTAGCCCCCCAGAAGTTTGGCAGCGGCCTCGATCTGATAGCGGTGGTGCAAGAATACCGGCACCACCACCTTGCTCAACTCTCCAAGGGGAGTTCCCGCCGGCAGGTTCTGTACGTTGAAGCTGCCCAGAGCGATCTGGCGAACCTTCATGGCGTGCTCCAGGGCGGCCACCGGCTCTTCGCCGTTGTCCCAGAGACTCGCGTACCCGTGAGGATTCCAGTAAGAGCGGGCGTCACTATCGCTCACAAAAAAGAGTCCCCGTTGGAAGGTTTCCTCAATGATCTGATTCAGCGCATCGGCCTCACCGGTTTCGGGAGGAAAATGGGAATAAGCGTAGCGGACAGTGACCTTGTCCCACTCTCCAATATCCACAGCATAGGCCTCGCTCAGATTGAGCGTCTGGTCGTCGTTGATCTTGACCAGTGGAGCCGGATAATCCATGACCGATTCGCGGCCGAAATTGCTGGCCGCAAAGTTGTGTGCAAATCCGAGCGTGTGTCCCACTTCATGAGCCGAGAGCTGTCGAATCCGGGCCAGAGCTACTTCTGTCGCCGAAACCTCGGGGTCAAAGGAAGCCAGATAGGCGGGTGTGGGGCCGGCGCCGAAGGCACAGGCACCAGATCCGCCGCCGGCGGGAAACAGAGGTTGCAGGCCCTCAATCAGCATCCGATCCTGTCGAACTCTCAGGGAGCCCAGTTGGACGTGTCCTTTGATGATCTCTCCGGTGCGTGGATCGATCACGGAATGGCCATAAGACCATCCTCGCGTGGAGCGGTGAACCCACTGGATCACGTTGTAGCGAACATCCAGGGGATCGGCCCCCTCGGGGAGGATCTCCACCTGAAAGGCGTTGTTGTAACCTGCCGCCTCGAATGCCTGGTTCCACCATCGGGCGCCTTCCAGCAGTGCGGATCGAACCGGTTCGGGGGCTCCCGGATCCAGGTAGTAAATGATCGGTTTCACAGGTTCCGACACTGCGGCACGCGGATCGCGCTTGCTCAAACGGAACCTGGAGATGAAGCGTTTTTCGAGAGGCTGGTCCAGCGCAGTGGCATAGTCGGCAAACGTAATCCCTTGAATCCCCGCGCGCGGATCAAAACTCCGCGGTCGGTACCCATTCTCCGGCAGCCGGACAAAAGAGTGGTGTTGACGGAGGCTTGGTGATTCGGGGGTCGGTGTCACTTCCGCAACCAGGCGGCGGGGTTCATTTGAAGTGAAGGTGAGAACGGCCTCGAATTCGATATTGTCGGGGAAGGCCTTGCAGCCAGGCAGGTAGACGGCGCTTCGATTCCTGTCCAGCTCGAAGTCTCCCTGGGCGGCCTGACGCAGCAGCCGGATGGCCCCATGCGCGTCCCTGACTAGAAAGTCGGTTGCATCAACCAGCACGGCCGGGCCGGTTTCTGCCGCCACCCGGCTCCCCCACAGGATCGATTGAGCGAAGGATTCCGTCACGGCTCTCCGCTCGGCAGGATTGTCTGTGATCGCCCGATATCGCTGGTTGGGCTCGACCAGAAACACTGAGGGACCGTATCTCTCAAAACGCACCACTTTCTCTCGACCCTGCCGGGTTCGGTCCAGGCCGATTGGATTCGATCCCAGCCCCGTTGCCAGGGATTCCAGATACAGAAACTCCTCGCCAAACCGGTCAATTTCCAGCCAGATCCTGCCCTCGCTCTCGTCCCAGAAGAAGTTGAAGTAACCTTCGTGGCGCTCCATCCCCTCGGTCTTTTCGGCGATCGGCGGCCGGGCCACCAGGAAGGTACTAAAGGCGGTGAGAATGACGAGAGCGGTCAGCGGGATCAAAGTGAGAGTTCTACTGTGAGTTCTTCTTCCCATCTCATCCCAGGATGAAATAGAGGAAGACAAGAAGGAGCAGGATTCCGGCGGCGATCCAGACCGACGTCGGCACCAGATCCCGGGCCACCTCTTTGGTGACGCTGGCGGCAAACTCGGTCGCTGAGGGGGTGGCGATCTCGGAGGCAGCCGGGACCTCGCCACCGGCGGTTTCCGCTGCGATCTGAGCTTTCAGGGTGGTGTTCAAGCCTTCCAGGCTCTGCTTGATGATCGCCTTGGCCGAGCTCTCCATGAGACGCTGGCCCACGCTGGCGATGCGGCCGCCGACGTGAGCGTCTCCGTCGTAAGTCATCCGGGTCTGGTCGCCGACTGCGACAATCTCGATGCGGGCAGTCGCTTTGACGAATCCCTGGGGACCCTGGCCATCCACATTCATAGTGTAAGCGTTGGGCGGATCTATGTCCTTGAGTTCGATGCGGCCACGAAACTTGCCCTGGACCGGGCCAACCTTGATGTTCAAGTCGCTCTGGTACTGGTTTTCGCCGACCAGTTCGAGCCTCTCGGCTCCCGGCATGGTGGCCGCCATCACCTCCGGATCCATCAAGCCTTCCCAAACCTTTTCCGGTGGTGCCTCGAATGTGTACTCGCCTTTGACTTTCATCGGTTCAGACTCCCTTGTCGATTTCTCATTCTAGTGGAAAATGCCAGGGAGCGGTGGAAACGATCAACCTGGGCTCCTGAGGTCTCCCGGCCCGCCCCGTTTCCTTTGGCTTCTTCGGATTGTCCGGGGGACCCTGTTCTGGGTAAGATCCAGGGAATGACTGAGGCGGGGGGCTATCGCATGAAGCCGATCTCGGACGATTCGGAACCGCTGCTAAAGAAATGGGCAGGCTTTTCGCTGGTTCCCGGCGTTCTGATCCTGCTCTTGATTCTGGTGTGGCCAGGCGGCCCACTCGTCTCCGCTGCTGCCTTGCCGAAGTGCAAAGCACAGCCCGTTTTCTACGGGACGCCCTCGCGGCCGGCCGCGGCCGGCAACCCCGCGGATACTTCCATTCGGGTGGTCAGCTTGAACATGCACGGCAAGAGTGACTGGAAGGTCGTGCAAAAGGAAGTGGAAGCCAGTCCCCAGCTTGCCGACGCCGATGTCTTCCTCCTGCAGGAAGTGAAGGAGGCCGGGCGCAAGCTGGTCGAAGAGGCTTCCGAGGCGACCGGCTTTCACTACCTGTTCTCTCCCGCCGCGGACTGGGGCCTGGCGATTCTCAGCCGGTTTCCGTTGACCTTTCAACGCGCCGAACTCCTGCCTCAGAACAACCTCGTTTACCAGAGCCGATGCCGGATCTCCCTTTCCGCCCTGGCTACGAGCGATTCAGGGACCCTGCACCTCTTCAATGTCCACCTGGACGTGAGGATCAATGCCTCGCGGAGCGTTCGTCAGGTCCGCCCCGTCATGGAAGCCGCCCGACAGGCTGACGGTCCCAGCCTGATTGCGGGTGATTTCAACACAGCCAACCTGCTCTGGATTCAAAGCCTGGTGCCGATTCCGTTCCTGGGCAGGCACACCCGCGCCGTGGTACAGGCAATGAAGGAGATTGGATTCACGACACCCTTCCGAGATACAGGTGCAACCTTCGACTTCCCGCCTCTGAAGCTCGACTGGATCTTCTTGAAGGGACTTCGTGCTGTGGAGCGGGGACTGGTCGATTTGGACTTCACGGACCACAAGGCTCTCTGGGTAGTTGTCGAAAAAGAGGAAAGCAATCCGGGCTGATAGTTGCCCCCCGGCAGACTCTTCACGGCTACTCGAACTGCCGGTCAATCCCCACGATTGTGGAGTTCACTCCGGCATTTCTGAGAAAGACCTCCACGTAGCCGGGGATCCCGGTGGTCGTATCCGACAAGCGGACGATCAGAAACTCCTCCTGGCTCGCGGGTACCGTTACGGCGCCCGATGGGGACGCCTGCCCGGAGGCGTCCAGCGGTGCCCGTTGGGCATCTTCATTGCGGAAGGAAAACCATCTGTACCCGTAAGCCGGGGGAGCGGGCAGAGAAGCCTCCTGGCGGAGATCGTCAAATACGATCTCTGACCGGGCCTCGCCCCGAAGTCGAAAGTTGTCGAGGGCGAGCATCCGGCCAAGATAGTGATGGAGGATCTTGTCTCGACGCTTGATCAGAGTCTGGGTCAAGTACTGAGCCGACTTCGGATGGGTCAACTCACCGGTTTCGACCACAGCCCCGATCATCTCGTCCGTGAAGCGGGCGATGATACGAACCGCCCAGAAAGCGTCCGCCGGCAGCATCCTGTCGAAAGCCGGATTGGGGTATTCGGGTCTCCACAGATGGGGCTGGAAGAAATCACCCTCAAAGCGCCCGATGCCGGGATAGTCCGGGTATTTCACCTTTCTCCAGGGACGGTCCCAGATCCCCAGAGTCACGGCGGCCTTGAGAATCGGTGTCCTCTCAATCATGTATTCGTTTCCGGCCCGCTTGGTCTGGGGCTTGATGCTACCGCTTCCAAAACAGGAACCGAAGTCGATCAGGTAGTGCCGGACGTGACCCTTGCCGGGCTCTCCCAAGTACATGTCGAGGGTGTTGATGCTTCTGGAGTCGTCATGATTGGTCCAGGCAGCGAGCAGCCTCAGTCCCCTCAGCTCACGTCGATTCTCATGGAGGAAGATGTCATTGGCATCATCGGCCCGGGTAGCAAAATACTTGAAAGGACCGATGGGCTTTCCGGGTATAGCCTTGCTGGCGATGGCGGGAACGGTTCCGTCGTCTCGAACGTAGACTCTGCGGAAGATGCGGTCCAGATCCACCTGGACAAGGCTGCGCTTCTTACCCTCCTGGTCAGTCAGTGTCGCGTTGTCAGAGATCTGCAACTCTGCTCGCCGCAGGTAGGTCAGGTAGTTTTCGGGAACGTGGTAACCGAAACTGTGAAAGAACTTGGTGGCAATGACCTCTCCTGAGGTGGCCAGTTGAGGTTGGTCAATCGGATCGAACTTGATGAAGTAGACGTCGCCCTTCGCATCGCGAATCGTGAATCCAGGAGTGACCCCTTCCGTTTTGGCCGCGATGACGGTCCAGGGCCCGGAGCGGTCCGGTCCGGCAGATTGATTGGGTCCGCGCACCAACTCCTCGAGGCTCATGATCCTGCGGCTCATCCGGTTCGTAAACCAGCTTGAGTCGGGTACTTCTCCCAGCGTATTGGTGTTTTCCGCCGCCAGTATCGGGTCTTTCCTGGGTCGGGTGATGAAGCTGTTTTCCACGAAGTCGTAGATCTGACTCAGGCGGGCTGCATTCGGTGCAGGAACAGGCTCGCGATCCGGATCCTCCAGGATGGGATCATCCGACCTGAACTTGTGGCCCTGCGTCCCCTGCAGTGGAATCCCGAGACACAGCCACAGAAGAAGGCCGACTCTGGAGTATTTCAGTCCGTACGCCACTTTAAAAAGCATGACCGAACTTAAACTGCAACCGTGTTCCTTCATCGCCCTTCGCGATGTCGAAGCGCATCATGACTCCCTGCGAGCTCTTCAAGCGGACCCCGAACCCGACGTTCTTGCGGAGATTCTTGAAGGAATAGCTTTGCCCTTCCGGGAAGGCTCGACCAGTGTCGTAGAAGAAGGCGAACTCCAGTGCTGGAGCGGCCTCCCAGCGGTATTCCGCAGAAAGGTACATCAGGTTGGCGTCCCGAAAACGAAAATCCCGAAAGCCTCTCAGGCTCTGGCCCCCTCCCAGGCTGGGGTGCATATAGAAAGGGACTACACTGCCCTCGTCGGCACGGTCAACGGACGTGTAAACGCGCACCGCCAATACGCGTTGGATCGAGCCCAGAGGAATGAAGTGCCGGGCGTCCACGGCGTACCGAGTGAACTGGAACTCACTGCCACCCAGTTCGTCGCCTCTGAAGTAGAAAAGTCCAATGATACCGCCCTTGTGAGGATTCATCGGATTGTCCTGGTAGTTGAAATAGACAGCCGAGGCAATGCGATAGAAGTTAGGCTGCCTGGAGAGACCGGGGGCGGTCTCTTCGTCGTGGACATCCTGAGTGACAGGAAAGCGTTCGTCCGTTCCCCGGTCGAGGTTGACCTGATGGAAGCCGGCTCCTACAGAAGCTGCGAACCAGTTCGTGAACTGGTAGCCGCCCACCAGCGAGAAGGACGAATCCTGCTGAAGGAAATTGCTGCGATCTTCGTCATCGGTATCGGACCCCAGCCCCCAGAAGCGCTCCTGAGGCAGGTTGCGATAACGAAGGTCGGCAAAGAGGACGGCCTTTCGGGGCTGAAATCCCGGTCTCTCCTGTGCAAAGTCAAAGGGAACCCCGAAGTCGGAGGGGCCTGAAAAGAAGACAGGGTCCGTCTTGTTGAAACGTCCCACTTGAAAGTCGGCCAACTGGTAGCCTCGAGTCGAGAGAATCCCCGCCGCCTCAACGGACATCCCTGACTTGCGGATGTTCGATTTGAAGTAGCGGGCGCCACCCCCGAAACCCGCACCAGGATGCCCGCCTCCAAACTGGGGATAGATATCTTTGAAGCGGATTCCGACCCAGCGGTCGACCTGACCTTTCTCGAACTTGAGAAGCATCTCCTCAGCCCGGTTTGGTTCTGCGGGGACTGGATTCGCCAGTTTTTGCCGGCGGCGTTCCTTCAGTTCTTCTGCCCGGCTTTTGGATCGCTCGTCTTGTTCCAGTGGCGAGGAAATCCCGGCGCCCGCTGCGGCGAGAAAAGCGAACACGAAGAACGCGACAACGGAACGGCTCAGTTTCACGGTGTGTTCGACTAAAGCAGATGGCGGGGAGTGAGTCAATCAGTGAACCCTTGGACGCCTGGCCATTTCTCAGGTTCAGCAACTAGTACCATATTGAGATATGGCATCAATGCTGGTATTCTGATCTCATGGCTGAGCAGACGAAAATCACGGTTCAGATAGGACAGGATCTTCTCACAAGGGCAAGAGAGTCGACGGGCAAAGGAATTACCGCAACGGTGCGGCAGGGGCTCCAGTTGGTGGCGGCACAGGATGCCTACCGGAAGCTGCTCGGTTTGAAGGGAAAGGTGCGGTTCTCAGTCAGAATTGGTCAGCTTCGAGAAGACCGATAATGGTTGCCCTCGACAGCAGCTCGATCATTGCCTTTCTGGACGGGGTGTCCGGCCCGGATGTGGACGCGCTCGAATGGGCTCTCGAACACTCCCAGGCGGTTCTGCCGCCGGTGGTCCTGTGTGAACTCTTGAGCGACCCGAAGTTGAACGACGATCTCCGCGGCCTGTTTAAGAGTCTGCCACTGCTGGAGACTCTTGAGGGCTTCTGGGAACGCACCGGCCAACTCCGATCTCATATCCTGTCCCACGGGAGGCGGGCCCGCCTCGCCGATAGCCTGATTGCTCAGTCATGCATCGATCACGAAGTTGCTCTGGTGACTCGGGACCGAGACTTTCGCTACTTTGCAGAGAAATCTTCCCTGGAATTGATTCGCCTGGCCTGAGACTCCGTCTGGGAATCATGTCGCGGCATCGAATCCGATGACCAGGTATTGCTCATCTCGGCATGACAGCTGGCCATGAAACGCGAGAGCTTGAAGGTCGGACAGGGACAATAGTAGAATCTCCTTCCTGGAGCAGCCCGTCCCGCTCTTCAACTCATCCACTTTGCTTAAGAGGAGTGCTAGGCAGAGGACTGCTACTACACACCCTGCTGCCGTGACAATGACGGCGGGGCATCCACTCAAAAGGACACCAGAGATGGCGACAGAACTTACGGTGCTCGTATCGGGGGCAACAGGCAACCAAGGTGGAGCGGTAGCCCAGGCGCTGCTAGCATCCGGTCACAGAGTTCGCGCCCTGACTCGAAACACGGAATCATCGCGTGCCAGGCGGCTGGCAGATCAGGGCGTGGAACTGGTGCAGGGCAACCTCGACGATGCAAGGAGCCTTGGGCGGGCGCTACATGGGACCGATTGAACCGCCCCGGGATTTCCGGAGACTCCATTTCTTGAGAGGATGGGGTCATGGGAAGACGAAGCAGATACTCACCAGAGGTCAGAGAACGAGCAGTACGGATGGTGTTCGAGCATGAACGGGAGTACAGCTCTCAATGGGGTGCGATGACATCGATAGCAGCCAAGATCGGCTGCACAGCGGAGACGCTGCGCAAGTGGGTCCGACAGGCGGAAAGGGATCAGGGGCGTCGAGCCGGGCTGACAACGGACGAGAGGCAGCGTCTGAAGGAACTGGAGCGGGAGAATCGGGAGCTGAAGCGGATTAACGAGATCTTAAGGAAGGCTTCGGCTTTTTTCGCCCAGGCGGAGCTCGGCCGCCGACGGAAATGATGGTGGATTTCATCCGAGAAAATCGGACCTGCTATGGGGTCGAGTCGATCTGCGAGGTGCTGCCGATCGCCCCTTCGACGTTCTACCAGCGGGAAGCCAGGCACAAGGATCCTGCGTTACTGCCGACCAGGGCGAAACGCGATGCCAGGCTCCGGGTTGAAATCGATCGGGTGTGGTGTGCCAATCGCGAGGTCTACGGAGTTCGCAAGGTCTGGAAGCAGCTGAATCGTGAGGGCTTCAAGGTGGCTCGCTGCACGGTCGCGCGTTTAATGCGCGAGACGGGACTGCAGGGCGTGGTTCGGGGTCGCCGGTTTAAGACGACGCAGCCGGATGAAGCAGCCGCAAGGCCGGCTGATCTGGTGGACCGCAACTTTACTGCAACCCGTCCGAATCAGCTGTGGGTAGCCGATCTGACCTACGTGGCCACCTGGAGAGGGCGCGTCTACGTGGCATTGGTCATCGATGCCTTCTCGAGAAGTATTGTCGGGTGGAGGGCATCGGCTTCCCTGAAGACCGACATTGCCCTGGACGCACTGGAGCAGGCCCTGTGGTCACGTTCAGACACGGAAGGCCTGATTCATCACAGCGACCGGGGAGTGCAGTACCTGTCGATTCGCTATACGGAGCGGTTGGCAGAGGCCGGCATCGAGCCTTCGGTTGGAAGCAAAGGAGACTCTTACGACAACGCGCTGGCGGAATCGGTCATCGGGCTGTTTAAGACGGAAGTCATTCGTCAGAAAGGCCCCTGGCGGGGACTGGAAGAGGTGGAATTCGCGACGCTGGATTGGGTCTGTTGGTATAACAAGCAGAGATTGCTGGAGCCAATCGGCTACATTCCACCCGTTGAACTCGAGCAGATGTATTATCTGAATCAACCGACTACAGCCGTGGTGGCTGGAGTCAACTAAAACTGTCTCCGGGAAACCCGGGGCGGTTCAAAGCGATGCGGAAAGACCGTTCTGCTAGAAGTGCTTCAATGCCTGGTCTCTCGGCCACTAGCCGCTAGCAACCTAACGGCTGCAACTCTTTTTCGTTCGGTTGAGCTGTACCAGCCTACTCTCCTGATCGACGAGGCCGACACGTTTCTCCGTAGGAAAGACGAGATGATCGGGATGTTGAACTCCGGACATCGCCGCATGAATTCTTTCATTCTGCGCAGCGTAGGAGACGACCACGAACCGCGCCGATTCTCCACCTGGTGCCCCAAGATCATTGCGGCAATCAAGAACCTCACGGCCACGTTGGAAGATCGGTCGATCATCATCCGAATGAAACGAAGGATGAAGGACGAGAAAGTCGAAGGTCTTAGCCCGGATTATGCAAGAACCGTAGTCCGGAGTTGAAAAACGACTCGAGAAGTGGCTCAACTCGAAAGCGGACAGGTGTGACAGGCGGATTTGCGAAGAATATCGGTTGGCGAGGCGTTTGAAGTGGTTGGGGAGTGAATTTCAGACAGATCTGGGCCTGGGTGAGTATCGGAAGCGGTTTTTCGGGGAGCTGGGAGAGGCTAGCTGGAGTTGAGACGACTCAAGACGAGGTGGAAGAGGGGTTGTTCGGGAAAGGCTGAGGAAAGATGGACCCAGATGCGTCGAGTGGTTTGTCGGATCCGGGCCCCGATCTTGAGGACACGACGACGTAAGGTTTCGATTTCGAGCTTGTGCCAGGGGGTCCCGTGCAGATAGTCGCGCAGGCGCACGAACATCTGGTAAGCCAGGGCATGCAGAAGGAGTCGAAACTGATTGGCCAGGAATCGATGACAGCTGAGTCGGTCCATGCTCAGATGATTCTTGAAGGCCTTGATGAAGTTTTCGGTCTGTCCTCGGTTTGTGTAGTGGTCATAAAGTGATTGGGAGCAGAGATCGTCCCGGTTGGTGACCACAAAGCGACGATTGATCCCGCGCTGATCGACCTCCACTTTGACGATGACGCGACGAGATCGATCCCAGCTGTTGGCTCGATAAAGAAACTCGTCAAACTGACGCTGTTTTTCCTCCAGCTCAAGGAACCTTTCCCGAGTCGAATCCAGCAGGGGCTCGACCACTCGCTGCAGGCGAGGGTTTCGACTTAACCCAATGACATACTGGAGTTGATTCTCTTCAGCCTCACAGAACTCGTAGAGCCGCGGCGTGGCAAAGCCGCTGTCGGCCCGAATCTCAATCTCGACATCCGTCCCCACTCCTTGTCGGATAGCCTCCACGACTCGCTTCAGAATGGGCACGATGTGAGAGGCAGCTCCCTTGTTGCCAGGTCTCAACACGGCACACACCAGGTCTCCCGTGTCGGCATCGAAGATCAGCAAAGGATGCAGAATGTGGCTTCGGTAATACCCGTGGTAGAAGGAGAACTCCTGCTGGCCGTGGGTGTGGTCGTCGGTACTGTCCAGATCCAGGATGATCTTACCGGGACGTCTTTTCTTCAGGGAGCGCACATAACGGCCTAGCAGCCACTGGCTCAAACGCATCAGATCCTTCCTGGTGACGGAGTTCTCCAAGCGGGAGAAAGTCGGCTGCGTGGCCAAATCCGGATCGCTCTCCGGCAACTGATCACAGACGGTTTTGAGCATCGGATCCGAGCGCAGCGTATCGGCGTCATTACAGTCTTCGTAGCCGGCCACGATCTGCAAGACTCGTTGTCGGATCAACTTCAACAGATCATGACGAATGTAGCGTTGGTCTCGACTCTCCGAAATACACGAACTGAAGCCCTCGCAGAGCCGATGTTGCCGATCCACCGATCCAAACAACAACCATCCTGCGTCGGAAGTGAGGCTCCCCCCATCAAAACGCGCCGTGATCTTTCTGTGGCTGTGAAATGGCAGGGTATTCTGGCAGACTGCTCTTAACATTGCCGTAGCTCCTGGTTAGAGTCTTGTTTGTGTAAACCCTTTTATATCAGAGAGCTACGGCTCTTTTTATGGGCCCAAATCTCACTCGGATTCAGATCTCATGCATAATCCGGGCTAGTGTTCTGTCCCGGAAGTTCGTGGTGTTGATTCGGGATGGATTTTCGTCGTCAGTGAGGCGCGCGACGGAGGAAGGCCGGGAGTCTTTCGAGGAGCGCATTCATTACCCGGTTGCGATGCAGGGAGAGTATGGTAGACGAGAGAGACGACGCTCGGCTGGGCGGCGGCCGGCTCTCGGAGAGTGATCGAGGCGCGCTGATGGGCGTTGCCCGGCAGGTCTTGACTGAGTACCTGACAACCGGCCGGATCCCCTCTCACAACACGGCTTCAAGCGTGTTACTCGAACACAGGGGTGCCTTTGTTAGCCTGCACCAGCGTGAGTCCCGGGACTTGCGCGGTTGTCTCGGAGAGTTGCTGCCCCGGCTCCCTCTGGTGGAATCGGTTGCGGAGATGGCCATCGCGGCCGCCACCCGAGATCCGCGCTTCCCTGCCGTCACAGTCGAGGAACTGCCCGAACTGCAGATCGAGATCAGTGCCCTGACCCCGCTCTACCCGATCCGGCCTGAACAGGTCCAGGTCGGGGTGCACGGTCTCATGATTGTCAAAGGGCAAAGAAAGAGTCTTCTGCTTCCGCATGTAGCGCTGGTCTATGGATGGGACCGGGAAGATTACCTCGGAAACCTGTGCCTCAAAGCAGGGCTGGAAATGGACGATTGGCGATCGGACAACGTCGAACTCCTCGCCTTCGAAACGGAGGTCTGGGAGGAGGATTGAGAATGATGGCGAGACTTCACTCATAGGGGCGACCCTCGTGGTCGCCCGTTGAACGGGCCGGCACGAGACCGGCCCCTACTCCACTCGGTTCGAGTAATTCCCGTGCCGGCACTTCTTGGTGACCCGCCCCTGCTCGTCCAGCTCGAATCGGATCACCTCGCCGAGTTCCTTGTCTGCCAGTACTCTTCGGAAAGTATGTTTACCGTGCTTCTTGAGTTGGCTCAGTGAGCCCAGAGGGTCTCCACCGGGCAACGAAAGAAGGGCCAGCTCTCCCTTCCGGATGACCACCGCCTCTTCACCCCAGACGCTGCGGTAGATGCCCACGTACTTCTGCAGTGAAGGGTCGGGGGACCTCCCTTTCCCCGGTGATTCCACGGCGGCCTTGAGAGCGCCCCCCACGATCTGATGTGCTCGGGAGGTGAACAGGTTGGGATTGACTCCAGTTGCATTGATCATGACAATCGCCGCCACTCTTTGCTTGGGATCGATGCTGAGGTGCGTCCTGTACCCGGGACAGCCTCCGCCGTGTCCAACCAGAGTTCGGTCGCTCTCTCTCCAGACGTCAAAACCCAGTCCGCGATGGCTCCCGGCATTCCAGTCTTCATCCACCCAGTGGACGCGCTGCATTTCTCTCAGGGTTCGGCCGCTGAGTACCCGATTCTCCTGGCCCGAAAGAACGCGAAACTGCCAGGAGGCAAATGTGGCCAGGTCCTGGACCGTGGAAGCGTAGCCGGCGGCAGCGCTGACCCCCTTCGCCTGGAAGAATGGGAGCCGCTGCCGGGTTCCGTCCCGTTGCAAGGCTGCATACCCGGTCGACAGTCGTTTTCCCCTTTCAGCCTCGGGCAATTGAGTCGTTGTATCCGTGAGACCAATGGGCTTGAGCACGCTCACACGCATGTACTCTTCATAGGGTTGGCCCGAAAGCTGGGTGATGAGCTCTCCCGCCAGGGTCAGGCCCAGGTTCGAGTACTGGTAGTAGCTTCTGGCCGGATAGAGTGTCTGCAGGTGAGTGATGCGATCGATGATCTCCTGGCGCGTTGGAAACGGAAATCCAGGACCGCTCCAGTAGGAATGTCCGGTCTCCCGAGGCAAGCCCGAGGAATGGCTCAGGATACCTCGAATCGTGATCGGGGGACCGTCCGGAAAGGTGTTCTGGATATCCATCCAGGGAATGTAATCGGCCACAGGATCGTCCAGCTCCAGCTTTCCCTGATCCCGAAGTTGCATGGCCCCGATGCTGGTAAAGAGCTTCGAAATGGAACAGGTACTGTAGATCGTAGAGGGCGTGGCCGGCTTCCGGCTCTCCACATCGGCGTATCCGATCCCTCGGCTCCAGACCAGACCCTGATCGTAAACGATTCCTACCGACAGGCCGGGCAGTTGCTGGTAGGCCACCATGGCCTCGGCCCAGGTTTCAAAAAGAGCAATGGCCTCCACCACCCTCGGATCCTGACGCAGCTGTTCAAGCGAGGGTCGCTCGTCCTCTGTGGAACTCGTCTGTGCTCCCGACAAGAGTGAAGCCATCAGGTTGAGCAAGAGAAGAAAAACGCCGCCGGCCAGAGCTGGTCCTAATCTCATGGCTGCGCATCCTACAGCTTCGATCTCTCCGACTCAAGCAGTCACGGGGATCCAACCCTCCAGGCCGCCTTCCTGATTAGAATCGGGAGGGACTGTCGATGATTTCAACTCGTTGCAGGCCGCGCACCGAGTTGCACAAGAACACCGCATCGGCCGCGGCGAGATCTTCCGGATGCAGGACTGTCTCCCGGAGATCAAAGTCCCGAGAATCGAACAGGTGCTGCCGAAAGACACCGGGCAGCAACCCACACCCAACTGGCGGCGTGTGATGCTCCTTCCCCTTGCGGATGATCACATTGCTGCGAGCTCCCTCTGTAACTTCTCCCCGCTGGTTCAGGAAGAACAGATCGAACAAGCCCATCTCCACCGCACCCCGCAGGGCCCGGTCGTAGAATTGCCGATTCGTAGTCTTGTGATAAAGAAAACGATTCCGTGAATCCATGCGCTCGAATGCGATAGCGACCCGCTCGATGTCTTGCGCCGCTTCGATTTCGTCCTGAGTGATTCGAACCGCCCCTCCCTTGTTCAGGACCAATCGAACTCGAAACGCACGCCGTCCTTCACTTTGAGCGTGCAGTTCCCTCTCCTGCAGCCGCAGGGAATCGCGAATAGACTCGACATCAAAGGAAAAGCCGAAGTAGCTCGCTGACTGGCCGGCCCTCTGTAAGTGTTGCTCGAGCAGGAACCAGCCCTTGAAGGGTTCCCACTTGATGGTTTCAAGCAGCTCGAAGCCGTGCAGTGAGCCCCCCAGAAAGCGAGCCTTGTCCAAACACTCCTGGTACTCTGCGCCGATATCGGAGTCATAGGTGACACCGCTGCCGACTCCCATTTGGGCCTGGTGCTGACGGCTGTCCAATACCACGGTTCGAATGGCGACGTTGAAGACGGCTCGTCTCTGCGGAGCGAAGAACCCGACGCAACCAGTGTAAACCCCTCGCGACTCCTTTTCCAGCTCGTGGATCAGCTGCATGGTTCGAATCTTGGGCGCTCCCGTGACCGAACCGCTGGGGAAAACCCGTTGGATCACTTCCGAGAAGGGGCAGGCAGGTTTCATTCTGGCCTCGATGACCGAGGTCGCCTGATACACAGTTTCGAGTTCTTCGATGGCATAGTATTCCGGCACACTCACGGTTCCCACCTCGGCAATCCTGCCGATGTCGTTGCGGAGAAGATCGACGATCATCACGTTCTCAGCCCGATCCTTGGCCGAGTCCAGCAGGGCGCGCCGGTTGTGCTCGTCTTCTTCCGGTACCCGTCCGCGAGGGGCGGTTCCCTTCATGGGTCGGAAGGTGATCTCTTGACCCTGCATGCGAAAAAACAGCTCTGGAGAAAATGAGAGAATGTAAGTATCGGGCAACTTCAGGAATGCGGAGTACGGCACTCGCTGGCTGCCACGAAGCTGACAGTAGAGATCGGCGGCAGGATGGGCCCACGGAAAGCGCATCCTGAATGAGAAATTGACCTGATAGGTGCTTCCATCCCGGATGTGCTGCTTGATTCTCGCCAGCGCACTTCGGAATTCTTCTTCACGAATCGTGGGAGAGGGTTCGAGCTCGTGAATGGTAGGCACCCGGCACGATTCTCCCAGACGGTTGGCGATTTCGAGAGCATCCGGCTCTCCGCTCTCAAAACTCTTGCTTCTGTGGTTGTAGGTCCAGGGTTCCTCGTAGAGACCAAACCACATCAGAGGCTTTGAGAGGGTCGGAATACCGGAGAAACACTCCTCGAACGCATACCCGAGCTCATAGGTCATGAAACCGGCGGCGTGCAGCCCCTGGGCAACCGCATACTCGACTTCCTGCAGGGATTTCTCAGCGTCATTCAGAGAATTGCACTCAATCGTGGAAAGAGGCTTGCAGAAGACATGACTTTGAAACTCAGATTGATCCGGCCGGGCCGTTTCGAGAAGAACGGAATCAGGCTGGTCTTGCAGCCAACCTAGAAAAGTGGAGGTGAACAGTCCATCTGGACCGACAATGGGCTTCATACCTGTCAACGTGTCTTCCTGGGGCACTTTCCGGAAGGGATTATTAACAACTATCCTTCTCCACTGAGAGCTGTCCTCGCATGGGGCGGTGGAGTTCCGACCCTGTCACTTCGAAGATCCTCTTGCAATGGTCGGCAAATGCTGTAAGCTCTGGGGCGATTGGAAGGAGGGAATAGAGGATGAAGATCGTATTTCTGGACGAATCCACCATCACGCTCAATGACGACATCGACTTCTCGGTTTTCGAGCAACTTGGAACTTATACAGGGCATCCGCATTCCACGGAACAAGAGATCATCGACCGAGCTGCCGGTGCTGAAGTCGTCATCCCCAACAAGGTACGCTTAACCCGCCGAGTGATCCAGTCTTTGGGGTCTCTGCAACTCATCGCCGAAATCGCAACAGGATACGACAATGTCGACCTGAAGGCAGCCAAAGACAATGGAGTGACGGTGTGCAATGTCGCCGGCTATGCAGCGAACACGGTTCCGCAGCACACCTTTGCTCTCATCCTCAATCTGGCCACCAAGGCCCATCTCTATCATGCCGATGTCATGGCGGGAGAGTGGGGCAGGGCGAGCTCTTTTAACCTTTTGAGCTACCAAGCCTTCGAGCTCAACGGCCTGACCATCGGCATTATCGGCTTCGGTACCATCGGGAGGGGAGTGGCACGGATTGCCGAGGGTTTCGGCATGAGGGTTCTGGCTCACGACATCTCTGGGATTCGAGGGGCAGACTACCCCAACACGGACCTGGAAACCATCTATTGCGAGTCAGACTTCATCACAGTGCACAGTCCTCTCACCGACCAGACCCGCAACCTGATCGATGCCGATGCCTTGAGCAAGATGAAGCCCACGGCAATGGTCATCAACACAGCCAGGGGAGGGATTGTCGACGAAGAAGCACTGGCGGCGGCTTTGAACAGTGGTCGACTCGCGGGCGCGGGTTTTGACGTCCTCACAGTCGAGCCTCCCGTCCAGGGCAATGTTCTTCTCAAGGCGAGAAACATCGTCATGACACCCCACTGTGCCTGGTCAAGCCAGGAAGCGCGACAGAAGCTGGTGGATGAGACCGGCGCGAATATTCGGGCTTTTTTCTCTGGAAAGCCACGAAACATTGTGGTTTAAAGGGCTGATGCAAGTGGTCATCAGGTAAGAGACGACCGGCGGCGACCAGGGACTGGAGAGAAGACAGTGCGCATCTTTCAAAACCATCCACGTTGGCTGGAGATCATATACTTGATAACGCGGCGTTCTCTACTCCCGTTTCGCCCCTGGCTGAAAGCGGGGAGTTGGCTCGACGCCTGTTTGATCGGGGCAGAGAGAATCAGCAAACGGGTCATGTTCGATTGCCGGATGTGTGGCCAATGCGTGCTTCACAGCACAGGCATGACTTGTCCCATGACCTGTCCCAAGAACCTCCGCAACGGTCCCTGCGGGGGGGTTCGGGTGAATGGAAACTGCGAGGTCTTACCCGACATGCCCTGCGTGTGGGTGGAGGCCTGGGAGCGCTCCAAACAAATGCCCAGGTACGGTTCCGAAATCCTGGCCATCCTGCCCCCGCTCAATCGTCAACTGGAGGGGACGTCCGCCTGGGTGAATGATTTTTCAGGCACGGCCGATGCTCCGCCCGGATGGACCGTATGAGTCCGGACAAGCTGCGAGCCGGCTCACGACTCGAACACGTGCTGCGGTCGGGCCGTTTTGCCGTCACTGCGGAACTGAACCCACCCGACACGGCGGATCCTCAGGAGGTTTACGACCGAGCCCTGGTGCTGGCCTCGGTGTGTGACGCGATCAATGCGACCGATGCCTCCGGGGCGAATGTCCACATGTCCAGCGTGGGAATCTGTTCACTCCTGACGCGGGCGGGATATGAACCGGTTCTGCAGATCTCCTGCCGGGACCGGAATCGGATTGCCATCCAGGGAGACCTGCTGGGAGCTTCCGCGCTGGGAGTGAAGAACGTTCTGTGCCTGACCGGCGACGGCGTACAGGCGGGGGACCAGCCGGATGCCCTCCCGGTTTTCGATCTGGACTCGATCACTCTGCTCCGGACAGCTCGGATCCTGCGCGATGAATCTCGTTTTCTGAGCGGTCGAAAACTGGAGACACCCCCGCTTCTGTTCCTGGGAGCCGCCGCCAACCCGTTTGCCCAGCCCTTCGACTTTCGTCCTCTTCGCTTGAAGAAGAAAATAGAGGCCGGCGCAGATTTTATTCAGACCCAGTTCTGTTTCGATGTCCCGCGGTTCGAGACTTTCATGTCCAGTGTGCGCGATCTGGGGCTCGATGAACGGGTCTTCATTCTGGTCGGCGTCGGCCCCCTGCGATCGGCCCGAGCCGCCGAGTGGATCAGAACCAACGTAGCGGGCGTGGTAATTCCAGACGAAATCATTCATCGTCTAAAGTCCGTGACCCCGAACCGGCAGCGCGATGAGGGCAAGAAACTGTGCGTTGAGATCATTCAGCAGGTGCGAGAAATCTCTGGTATCTGCGGGGTTCACGTGATGGCATACCGGCAGGAGGAGCTGGTGGCGGAGATCATCGAGGAGGCGGAACTGCTTCCGCGGCGTTTTGTTTCCTCCAAAAAAAACCCGAGTGAATAATCGCCACAACGGTGAGATCGGGAAAGGAGAGACTCTGTGGTTGAAACAAGAGACGAGAGCAGGCTTCGGGTAGTCGAGGTGATCGAAAGGTACGGAGAGTGCCTCGAACTGGTTCCGATCGACCCGCATTTTCATGACATCACTGTGGGAATCTACCGGAAAGGCGAAATCCTGACCGTTTGGACCTTCAGTCAAAAGCCTGGTGTCAAGGGGCGCATCCGCCAGATTCGCGACCACCTGGTCAACCTGGGGGGCCTGGTCGCCGTCGAGAACAATTACAATCAGGCTCACTTTCCGTGTGACACGGTACACGCAAAACCCCTCAAGTTTCTCCTCAATCTGGTAGTGGAGAAAGACCCCGACTACAGGCATCCCACTGGCCCTTTATCGATCCAGGACACGAAGACCGACCTGACTCTGGTCGTGGAGACAAGCGAGCAAGAGGGTCGGTGGATTTACCAGATCTCTGCCCAGGGTGATCCCGAGAAGATTCCGCGGCGACTTCCTGCCGTCCAAAGGGGTTTTCTCCGCTATGGAGAAATGGAAAGAGTCGGAGAGAACCGGGTCGCTTTTTGCTGTGGGAAGCGTCACGACGAGCTGCTGAGAGTGCTCCTCCCTTACTCCCGAAACATCAGCGCAGCCGAGACGATGCTGGAGGAATCAGCCCTGCGCGGCCAGTTGACCACCGGAACGGCGGGGTTCTCGTCAATTTGATTTCAGACCCCGTCTCAACCTGGTAAAGTGGGGATTCTGAAGGAGCATCTATGGCTTTCCTGGAAACGATGACACCGCGAGAACGGGTATTGAATGCGCTGGCCGGCAAGCCGGTTGACCGGCCGCCCGTATCCAATCCTACCAATGTGGCCACCGTGGAGCTGATGGATCTGGTGGACGCCCCGTTTCCAGAGGCCTGCCGAAACCCCGAGTCAAATGCCCGGTTGGCTGCCACGGGGTACACGGAACTGGGCTACGACAGCATCATGCCGGTCTTTACGATCATCCAGGAATCCTCGGCCCTGGGTTGTGAGATGCAATGGGAGGTGAAGGACAACTGGCCCACCGTGCGCATGTACAACCCCATCTGGGAAGGCCCGGAAGACGTGGTGATCCCCCGGGACTTCCTGACTCACCCGGACAACCAGTGCGTGCTCAAATCTCTGTCTATTTTGAAGAAGGAATACGGAGACGAAGTGGCCATCATCGGCAAAGCCATGGGCCCCTGGACACTTGCCTACCACGTTTTCGGGGTGGAGCCGTTTCTGCTCATGAGCATCGACGATCCGGGCAGGACCATGCAGTGTCTGGATCGGTTGAAGGAGATCTCGGTCTTGTTTGCCAATGCACAGATTGAAGCAGGTGCTGATGTCCTGACCTTTCCGGATCACGCTACAGGGGATCTGGTCAGTGGCGAGTACTACCGAAAGTTTCTCTTGGAACTCCACCAGGAAATGGTGGAGCGCATCCCTTGTCCGCTGATCCTGCACATTTGTGGGCAAACCCTTGACCGCTTGGATTTCATTGCACAGACCGGCATGGCCTGCTTCCATTTCGATTCCAAGAATGACCCCGGGAAAGCCATGGAGATCGCAGGGGGCCGGATCCGCCTGGTGGGAAACATCAACAATCCGGAGCTGCTCTATGCCCGCGGACCTGAACAGGTGCGTGAAGCCGTTTACGAATGCATGGATGCCGGCGTCGATTTGATCGCTCCCGAATGTGCCATCCCACTGGCTACCAGACTCGAGAACCTGCTCGAGATTCCCAGGGCGGTCAAGGATTGGTGCAGAGAACACTTAAATTGATTTGCCGAAGGTGTCTCTAGTGTGACCAGAACTGTCAATTCGGCCCAGGATTTTGCCGTCATCGGAGAAAACATCCACGCCACTCGCGTCGTGTTGCTGAAAGGGATACGAGTTACCACCCTCGAAGATGGAACGGAAGCGGTGATGTTCCAGGGAGAGTCCGGGGAGCAGCGTTTCATGCCCATCCCCGAAAGCTACAAGAAGACTCAGCCCTACGAACAAGGACATATCAAGCACTACATGATCGCGACGCAGAAGGGACTCGGTGACGACCCCGACCAGCAGGCGGAGGGAAGATCGTATGTTCACTACGGCGTCAGGCGCCAGGTGAAGGCCGGAGCCCGTTTTCTGGACTTGAATGTAGACGAAGTCTCCTACCACGTAGAAGTTCAGAAACGAGCTATGGAATGGCTTGTAGGAGCCGTTCAGGAGGTGTCTCCGGTTCCTCCCAGCATTGACTCTTCCAACCCTGAGATCATCGAGGCCGGACTGGCCTGCTACGACGGGCGGGCCGGGCGATCGATGTTGAATTCAGTGGCTCTGGAGCGACCCGAGACTCTGGATTTGGCCCGGGAGCACAACGCGAAGATCATCCTGACCGCGGCAGGAACTGAGGGAATGCCCGGGGACGCCGCTGCCCGAGTTGCCAACGTCAAACAGTTGATCGACCTGGCTCTGGCTAAAGAGATTCCTCTCGATGACATCTACATCGACGGACTGGTGTTTCCGATCTCGGTTTCTTCCGACCACGGCCTGGATTTCCTGGATGCCGTCCGCGAGCTGCGAGAACTCTACGGCCCTGAGGTCCACCTCACCGGCGGGCTCAGCAATGTCTCCTTTGGCCTGCCACAACGCAAGGTGCTCAATTTCGCCTTCATACATCTCGCCATCGAAGCAGGCATTGACAGCGGCATCATCGACCCCGTTCAATGCAATATCGAGCAAATACTCGATCTGGATACAACCTCGGAGCCGATTCGTCTGGCGCTCGATGTTCTTCTGGGCAAGGATGACTTCTGCACCCGTTACCTCCAGGCCTGGAGGGGCGGTCGATTAGAGACGTGAGACTGGCAGGCGAACGCTCTGGGAAATGCGCCGCTACACCCCCAGGCTCGGCGCCATGCGAGGAGGACACAGAATGCCGATCGTGAACGAAGGGCTGGAAAAGGAACTGGTTCATCTGACGCGGCCCAACGAGCTGAAACGGATCGGCAATACCTTCGCGCAGGCAGATCCGCTGATGCAGGACATCAGCTATGCTCTGATTGTCGGAGATCAGCACGAGGTGGACCGGCTGACCAGACAGGCTCTGGAAGAAGGCTACCCGGCCAACACAGTGATGGATGACGGGCTGGTGGCGGGAATGTCGCTGGTCGGAGTCAAGTTTCGCGACAACATCATTTTCGTTCCTGAAGTTCTCATTTCCGCCCGGGCAATGAAAGCCGGCATGGCACACCTGGAACCCATCCTCTCGGCTTCCGATCTGCCCCGACTCGGAACCGTTATCATGGGGACGGTGAAGGGAGATCTTCACGATATCGGCAAGAATCTGTGCATCATGATGCTGCGTGGTGCCGGGTTTATTGTGGAGGATCTGGGAGTCGATACCAAACCCGATGAGTTCATCGACGCTGCCCTGGAGCATGATGCCCAACTGGTGGGAATGTCGGCCTTGTTGACCACGACCATGCCCAATATGGGAAGGACGATTCAGGCCTTCGAGGAAGCCGGGCTGCAGGGGAAAATCAGAATCATGCTGGGCGGTGCGCCCGTCACCCAGGAGTTCGCCGACGATATGGGCGCCGACGGTTACGGGGAGGATGCCATTTCCTGTGTTGAGAAAGCGAGAGAGTTACTGGGCATTGAAGATCCAGCAGATGAGCTCGGGTCTGACGAGCGGGCAACGATACTGAAGACCTGACGGAAAGTGGAGTCCACCTGTGCCCCCGACTAGAAAGGCCGACAAAGAGAAGTTGCAGCGGAGTCTCAGCCGTCTGTGGGAGATCTATCAGGACATCGACCGGAGAGTGAACGAAGTGTCCAGGTGGCGCTGCCCCTACAAAAACAAGGATGCTCGCTGCACAGCGCGGTTTGGCTGCCGGAACCAGTTGTTCTCTGACGGCCCCGACGGGCTGCCGTTGTGTACCGGGAGCGACAAGCTGGACTACCGGAGCGCCTGGGAAGTAGAGTGACGGATCGAGCCCTATCTCGAATCCGCTACCAGGGCCAGGAGCTCGAACTGGTCGCTGGTCGAACCATCTTTGACTACGCGGACGAGTTGCAGGTCCGCGTTCCTACCTCCTGTGGACGCAGTGGTGAATGCCACGAATGTGTAGTGGAGATCCGCCAGGGCACAGAATCCCTCAGTCCACCCACTGAAGCGGAGAGATTTCTGGGCGGTAACTACCGACTGGCCTGCCAGGCCAAGGTGGCGAATTCAAACTTGGACATAGAGTTCGCCCTGCTGCGGAGAGAACCCCAAATCCTCAGCCACTCCCGGAATCGCCCGGTCAAAGTTGACCCTTTGGTAACACGTCGCAACGAAAGTGTTTACCTTGGTGACACCCGGATTGATCGATACCGGGGCCACCTCTATGGCCTGGCCGTGGACCTGGGAACCACCACGGTTGTCTTGAACCTGCTCGATCTGGAAAACGGTGAGGTGCTTTTCACCGGCTCCTTTGAGAACCCTCAGCGCTTCGGGGGGAGCGACATCATGCACCGCATCTCCTACGACGGCGGGCCGTTCCACGGCGAATTGCGCAAGGTGATCACTGCGGCGCTGAACTTCGAGATTCAGGACATGTGCAGGAAGACCCGGATATCGAGAAGGCAAATCTACGAAGTTGTGATCGTGGGGAATTCCACCATGCGGGACATCTTCTTCGGTCTTGATGTTCAGCCCATTGGTGAAAAGCCCTACAAGTCGATCACCGAGCACGATCTCCTCACCGGTAAGCGGGAAACCACAGCTCTCAATCTCCCAGCCGGCGATCTGGGGTTGCGGGTCTTCCCCGACGCGAACCTCTACGGCGGCCCCTTGATCGCCTCTCATGTGGGGGCGGATGTGGCGGCCGACCTTCTAGCCATTGGTATGGATGAGGAAGACGCTGCGGTCATGCTCATCGATGTTGGAACCAACACTGAAGTTGTGGTTGGAAGCCGCGACCGCATGATGGCGGCGTCCTGCCCGGCAGGCCCGGCTTTTGAGGGAGGAGAGATCACCTACGGGATGCCCGGCTATGAGGGCGCAGTCGAGTCGGTCAAACTTCGGGATGGAAAGGTGAAACTACGAACCATCGGCGACACGCCGGCGCTGGGCATCTGCGGTTCCGGGTTGATCGATCTTCTGGCTGAGCTACGTCGTACCGGCCGCATGACAGAGTTAGGTGTACTGACCGGCGATCGTCAGGAATTCGAGTTTGTCCCCGGGAAAGGGATGTCTCTCTCGAGAGCGGACATCAGTGCTCTCGCGCAAGCCAAGGCCGCCAACTTCTGCGGTCAGCAGATTGTCCTTCGCCGCTTCGGCCTGCCCGCCCAGGACATCCAGAGAGTCTATCTGGCCGGGGGCTTCGCCAATTACATCGATGTCCAGAGCGCCCGGGCCATCGGCTTTATCCCCGATGTGCCTGCGGAGAAGATCGTGAAAGTCGGCAACGCCGCCCTCAGCGGAGCCACTATCATGCTGCTGTCAAAGGATCTGCGTCAGTGGATCGAAAACAGCGCCAGACAAATCGAGCACATCGAACTGGAGACCACGGAAGATTTCTTCGAGGTTTTCGTGGAGGGATGCATGTTCCGCCCCACTAGTGAGTCCGAAATCAATTAGTGCATCTCGCCATTCCGACCCAGGGTCAGCGCGTCCATCGCACTAGCCCCACTTCTCGCCGAGCTCGGCGAGACCAGCCCTGTCCAGGTCCTCGGGAGTCATCGCGATTCGAAACTCGCAGTCGGCGTTGAAGGTGAGAAAGAATGGCTCGGCAAACTTCGGGATCTCGGACATGTGATCCACGTTGATGACCAGGACGACACCGCGAGTCCCGGTCTGCTCCGTGAAGTAGACGGCCTCAGGACTCAGGTCGCTGAGAATCGAGGAAAGCTTCCCCCCCCCACTTCCATCCCTGACCAGAGAATTGAAAGGCTCTTTCGGCATGTTTACAGTCAATAGAAAACGCATGAAAACTCCTCCTTCTAGATTGCCAGTGTACGATTGCGATATAAACCGGGGTCGACTACTGAAGCCATCCGCTCCTGATCCAGATCCGCTTTCAAGAATCCGGCAATCCGGACAGCCCCCTGAAGCGGGTCCTTGACGACGTTCGAATAGTGAAGGTCGAGGACCGAGATGTTTGGCTGCTTTCTCAACCAGGGCCGAATCAAACGCAGATGTTGTTCGAAGAGGGAGATGACGTTCTGGTCATCGCCACTCAATTCCTCTCCCCGGCGTGTCAGCATCTTGTTTTGGGAACGAATCACTTCCTGGACGTGCCGGTTCATGAAAATGATCCTGTAGGCGTAATGTTCGGGCAGCTCACGAAGAAGGTGAGAGATGACCTTGACGGCCTTGCCGCGAGCCTCCGTCAGCCAGGACTTGTCATCCTGTTCTCCCAGGCTCTTCACATTCTCCAACTCAAAGTAGCCTTTGGGGTTGTCCTCGTCGGCGAGTCTTGCCTCATCGGTGATCAGTGCAATTCCGCCGGCATCCAGCATCTTCATGGTCATCGAAGTTCCCGAGCGGGGCAGGCCGGACACCACAATAATGGGCTCCCCGTAGCGCCGCTGCTGCAGGTACTGGCGGATGACCGAAAGCATCACAGCTCGACACCCATGGGCCCCTTACAGGCGAAAGCCGCGACGATCGAAGCCACAAAGAAAAAGACCAGCCAGTCGACTTCCCACCCAAGAAGCTGAATCGAGAGCGGAGGATAGGCGAGTTCCAGGCTCGAGACCTGAAGCGAGGCCGGCAGCGGTTCCTCTCCGTGATAGAGCAGCACATCGGCCAGACGAGTGGATCTCAGAGGCGAGATGGGGCCCCAGTTCTCTCCCACCTGGATCCGTTTTTCAAAGGACTCGTCACCCACCCAGAGGTTCACCGCATGTGAGCCCGGTGCCTTCACCCGGATTCTCCAGGCCACCTGGCCCGAAACAGGAATCCGCAGGGCGGGAGTCTCGACTTCGATTCCGTCAGGGGCTTCGAGGCGAAGCTCCTGGCTCAGAACAGCGGGGTCGGAAAAAGTAGCCTTCAGCAGGGTTACTTCACCCGGGGAGAAAGGACGGAAGCCGAAGCTGTAGTTGAGCTGGATGAGAATGAACAGCATGGGAATCAGCAGCACCAGCATGGGAACGAGGGAGTGGTTCATGTAGGTGAACGTATCCCGGAGAATCCTCCCCTGCAGCCGAAGCACCACTGGAACGTCATGCTGATAGAGCCGGACCCCGAGCAGATTTCCCCGGATCCTGTCTCGCACCCGCGAGATCCCCTGCTGATTGGAGACTCGGCCAAACACCCAGACCATGAAGATCCCCGCCAGCACGGAGACAAACCCCAATCCCCAGATCGGGGCCAGCATGCGAAACGGCCAGAGCAAGACGAAAAAGACCATTTCCATCGCCTGGTTGATTGAGTAGATGACTGTTGTCATTTGATTCCACCTGGACGCTTGACTGCGACTGCAGCCGTAGGGGCGACCCTTGTGGTCGCCCGTCAAACGGGCCGGCACAAGACCGGCCCCTACGAAATATACCCCAGCCCCTGGAGACGCTTCTTGATTTCCTCTTCTGAGTCGGCGTCTTCCAGTTTCGCCAGCTCATTTTCCAGGGCGTGTTCCACGAACTCCTCCACCGAGGAATATCCGGCAATGTCGGAGTACTTCTTGATTCTCTCCAGCAGATTCTTGTTAATCTTGACCTTGGGACCAAACATACCGTTTCTCTCTTTCCCTTCCTGACTGCACCAGCTGGTTACGGTTCCAGGCAATCCTGACCGATCATCTCCGGAAGTTTCTCCACTCCATATTCATCCAGAACCGCCACCGTCAGATCGTACAGTGCCGGATCCGGTAGCTTGATCTTGCGGTTGCTCAGCAGCACTCCCGGCACCTCGCGATAATCCATGCTGTGATCTCCACTCCAGGCATCGAGGTTGTCTACGAAAATTTCCCTGGGAAACTCACCCAGAGGGCTCTTCCAGGAAGTCCGGTAGCCGTGGCTGTACCCCACAATCAGGTCGGGACCGTGCTGCCCGTGGTCGCCTTTCAAGTCTCTTCGAGTGCGACGGACAAAGCTCACCGGGGAGTTTCCGTTGCGGGGATCCACCATGGCCAGCAGGTCGCGCTCCAACTGCCCCAACAGCCGCTCATACTCGGCCCCCTGGGACACAATCCCGCTCACTTCCCGGCCTCTGAGATTGACATAGAGGCCGTTGAGACCCAGAGCGTAGGCAGTGGTTCTGGACCAGTCGACGTTGGAAAACAGTTGGGCGTCTCTGCGAGTCGGGTCCTTCAGTCGAGCATAGCCCCTCTCGGCCAGCCAGGAGTTCAGGTTGACCTGCCAGTAAAAGGGGGAGAAACCATGGTCGGACATCACAATCAGCGTATCCTCCTCTCCCACCTCCTGACGCATCAGGCCCAGCGCATCGTTCATTTCCCGGTACAGCGTCCGCACTGAATCGCGCAGCCGGGGCTCGTCCTCGAATGCCGGGTGGTCGGGATCGGTGTATCTCCACAACACGTGGCAGCCCTGGTCCACTGAAGAGAAGTAAAAGAAGAACAGACCCTCCTCGAATTCGCCCAGGAGATGTCTCAACGCCTTCATCTGCTCCCGATAGACAAACTGGGATTGCTCCCAGAATTCCTCTCCCGAAAACACTCCCCCCGAGAGGGCCTTCGTGTCTTCAGGGAGTTCCTGGGTGTGGAAATAGCCGAGTTCCTGGAACAGCTCCTGTGACCAGTCATCCGGAGTCGAAATGGGCATCAGCGGATCTTCCGGATTGATCTGCAGCGGCGACACATAAAGCTCGAAGTCGGGCCGCACCTGCTTGAGATAGAAACGGGCAGTGGCGCTCACCGAGACCAGGTAGGGAATGGCTTCAAAATCAAGTCGAATCCAGTCGCTCCACTCGCCCTGCTGGAGAATGAATTCCTGATCCTGCACCTCCACCTTGGCCAGCGCCTTTTCGGGATCGACAAAAACTTCGAAATCCACCGCCAGCTTGGGGCTCTGGTAAACCGGTTCTCCTCCCCCGGGGGAGGGCACTTCCACTCGGCGAAACGGATTGTTCGGCCCCTCCAGGCGACCTTCCATCCGATGATTGACCACGGCGACTCTGGAAAAACGCCCTCCCGTGATGTCGCCGGCGTTGGCCGGAGGACTGGTTGTGAAGACCGTGAAGGTCCCTCCCTGGCTTCCCAGGAAGTCGGGAGTTCCCATTCCGGATAGAGACCGACCCGGAGAGTTGGGCGGGAAGTTGACCGGCATACGAAAGATTGTGGTGGGGACACCGCGCTCCTCCAGCATTTCCCAGAAAGACGTCCCCTGCCTCAGTTGCTCGGTCGCTCCTCCCTGCAGCGGGATGACCCAGGAGCCCAGGGAAACAACCCAGCTGGCCGGGGTTGTCCTGGCGATGGAGAACTCGGGTGCGTAGGTGCTCGGATCGCGATGAATGAAATCAAAGATCCCGTGGCCGGCCGGGTCCATGCCCGTAATGAAGGTGGACCAGGCCACCGGGCTGAGCGGAGGCATGGTGGTGGTCAGAGGCTTGAAATCCCCTTCTTCGGCAAGCGCTTTGAAGTTGGACAAGATTTCCTCGTCCATAAACTGCTGCAGAAGCTTCGGATCCAGACCGTCAATCCCCAGAATGAACACTTTCCTGGCGGCTGGGCCGTGGCTGGAACAAGCCGTGAAGACGAGGAAGACCAGGCACGCCAAGAGGCTTCGACGGGTCATTCTTGCTCCTCAGGCTGACCACTGCTCAGGAAGGATTCACCATCCATCCAGTCCGGGACCGGGACGCCGAAAAGGTCCAGCACCGTGGGCGCGATATCGGTGATTTCAATCGAGCTTCGATCCATCTTACGGTTACAAAAGAGAATACCCGGAACCTCGGGAGGATTCATGCAGTGGTCCCCGCTCCAGCTCTTCACGTTGTCCTCAAAAACAGAATCCGTGATCCCACCCGTCACCGAAAGCCAGGAAGTTCGGTAGCCCACCCGGCAACCGACTACCAGGTCGGGGCCGTCATCCCGGTAAGGACCCGAATAGGCCTCACGAGTGTCGTAGACCTCGCTGATGGCTTGTTCTCCCGTGGCCTCATCCCGCAGCGACTTCAGCTTCTCCCTCAACTCGTCTTTCAAGGCCTGCATCTCGTCCGGGGCCACAACGCCCCGGGCCTCACGCCCTTTCACGTTCAGGTAAAGTCCTCCCAGTCCCACCGCGTAGGCTCGAGTCTGCTCCCAGTCCACATCATGAAAATATTCTTCACCCCGCGGCGGGTTCTTCATGGTCATATAGCCATTCTGGTAAAGCCAGGTGTTCAGATTGATGCCGCGGCGGAAGCTGTTGAAGCCGTGATCGGACATCACCACCAGAACGCTGTCGTCATCCACCTGCTCCAGGGTACGGCCCACCAGATCATCCATCTTCCGGTAGAGCTGCAGAATTTCGTCACGGTGCTTTTCCGTGTCCTTGTCGGCATTGGCCGGATGATCTTTTTCCTGATAGCGCCAGAACATGTGCTGCATACGGTCGGTGATGTCAAAGACGCAGACGACGGATCCCCTCCGAGTCCGGCTGAGGGCGTCGAAAAACATCCGCTCTCTTTCCTCGTGAATCAGGTAGACCTGCTGCAGAAAGGCCTCCTCGTCCAGCACCCTCTCATTCAGGGCCCAGGTATCTTCCGCCAGCCCCATTGTGCAGAAGCGCCCCTGGGTCTTGGAGAGATACATGGAATAGGTTACGGGATGGGACACGGGGAGGGTCGGCCGATCGGGGGCAATGTTGACCGGGGTCATGTAGAGCTTCAGATGAGGTGAAGTTTCGAGCAGGTAGAAACGGCACATTCCATGGATCTTCATTCCCAGACCCGGGCGAAACTCGAGTGGAATCCAGGGGCTGAATTCCCGCAGCGAGAGTTCATATTCCTTCTTGCCGATTCTCAAGCGGGCGTCGCAGCCATTCGCACCCGTCCGAACTTCCAGGGGGATTTTCATGTCCACAGCAGGCTGACGAATCGGGTTTTCGGGACCCAGGATGGAAGTCTTAGCTGAGCCGTTCTCAAGCTCCACGAGAACCGGTTCTCCCCCGGTCATTTTCCCGATTTCCGAAGGATCGCTGGAGTAGTACGAGAACGTGCCCTGAGTTCCCCGCAGGTCGGGCACCGACATGGCTGAGAGTAGAACCCCTCGAAACTTCTCAGGTGGAAAGCTGGTGGGTACCCGCAGAATGGTGCTGAAGATCCCGTAATCTCCCAGGACTTTCCAGAAGGACTGACTCTTGCGCTCGAACTGGATCAGGGGCTTCCCCAGTGGAATCCGATAGGGCCCGATTCTCAAGTTTCGCCGTGGAGGCTCGATTCGGGCCGAGCAGAGCTCCGGGAGATACGACTTTCGATTGGGCACCAGAAAATCAAAGACGCGATGCTTGCCTGGATTGGAGCCAGTCTGGAAGCAGGACCAGGCGACCGGCGACTCGGCGGGCAGCGAGGTTCCCAGCCGGCTGTAGGACCCGGCCTCACGGAGCTTTCTAAAATTGGGCAGTTCGCCCTGGTCCATGAGTTTCTCGGTCAGATTCGGGTCCTGTCCATCCAGACCCAGAACAATGACCCGCCGGACTCGGCTCTTGCGCAAAGCCGTCTGTCCCCGCAGCGTCTGGATAGCCCAGCGGATCGGCCAGGTGAGGAGCGTGAAGAGAGCCAGAAAAAGGGTAATCAGGACGACCAGAAAGGAAGAGACAAACGCGACCCCGGCCCCGGGACCTATATAGGCCTCGGCCGGGACGGTCGTGAGCAGGAAAGCAGCCAGAAACAGGAAGAGCCGTGTCCCGCTTGAGCCGTCTCGAAATGCAGTCAATCTGTGCACCTCCCTTAACAGACCGCTCAATCTATCACAACACCTCCTCATCGCGTCCCAGCAACCGGTTCACATAGTCGCGCAGGTGCCAGTAGGTGGTCTCGAAGGCTTCCAGGCTGCGGGCGACCCGGGCCTGCATGACACCGCCCTCCATGGCTGACAGGAAAAGCACCCCCAGAGCCTCGGGATCGACTCCCTCGGGAAGTTCGTCCTCGATCTCCCGGAAGCAGTCGGCGACAGCGTTGCGCCAGACTTCGAACAGCGTCTGGATCCGCCCCCGAACACGGGGATGAGAATCGGACAGTTCCGCGGAGAGATTTCCCATCGGACAGCCCAACCCGCAACGGCTTGCCGCCAGGAAATCGCGATAGAAGTCAAGGATTCCGAAAGCCCGGTCCACGGGATCAGCGTACGCCTCCCTCGTCGGACCCACAATTTCCTCTTCCAATCGCTCCCCGTAGCGCTCCAGCACGGCGATCAGCAGATCTTCTTTTGACTCGAAGAAGTGATAGAAACTGCTGGCTCCCGTGTCTGCGCTCTCCAGGATCGGGGCCACGCCGGCGGCACTGAACCCCTGACGGTGGATCAGTCCTGCCGCCGCCTCAATCAGGCGATCCCTGGTATCCGACTCCAGGTTCGGCGTCAATTGTTCTTCTTGTCTGTAGTGATCATTTCAGATTACTATATCATTCATTACAGTTGTCAATCGAGAATTGACCAACGCGCAGCAGACCGCCTCCATGCGGCGATCGGCTCGGATCGGACTACGGAGGGGCCTCCTACGCCAGAAACCATCGATGGCGAAGAGCGGTATCTGACTGGTCACCTGACCGGTTTGATGATAGAATCGAGAAATGAACCACCCTGAACGGACCATCACTGTGACGGAATTCAAGGCCAAATGCTTGAAACTGCTCGACAATCTCGATTCACAGGGGCTGATCGTGACCAAGCGGGGACGGCCGGTCGCTCGCGTTCTCCCGGTCACCCTGCCCGTCAATGTGGACGTGATCGGTTCGATGCGAGACAAGATCCGAGTGAAGGGCGATCTCTTTACAACAGGAGTCCGCTGGGATGCTCAATCTTGACACTCACATGGTGGTGGCCTTGTTGCTCGGTGACCTTCGGTCTCGTGAGCAGGCTCTCGTTCTCAAGGAGTCCTGGGCCATCTCGGACATTGTACTGTGGGAATTGGCCGAGCTCGTTCAGCTGGGAAGACTGGAGATGGCTTTCGAGGATACGGGATTTCGGGAGTTTCTCAAGATTGTGACGATCGTTCCCATCTCCCCGGACATCGCCCGGGAAAGCACCCGATTGGATTTCGTTTCTGACCCGGCGGATGAGATCATTGCCGCGACCAGCCTTGTCGAAGAAATTCCTCTCCTGACCCGAGATCGAAAGATACTGGAATCAAGCATGATTCCCCTGGCGAGCATCTGATCGCGGATTCCAGATTCAGTCCTCGAGAATAGCTTCAGCGTCAATGGTGATGTGGACGTCGTCGCCGACCACGATGCCCCCTTTGTCCAGGGATCCGTTCCAGCTCACGCCGAAGTCGTGGCGGTTGATGGTGGTGGTCGCCACGAATCCAGCCCGGATCTTGGGACCCTTATCTTCTCCGTCCTCCCACCAGGGCGTGCCCCACTGCCCCAGATAGGTCACCTCCAGCATGGCAATCTTGCTGACTCCACGAATACTCAGGTCACCGCTGACCCGGAAGTTGTGCCCTCCCAGGACCTCGACGTTATCGCCCTTGAAGGTGATCTGCGGATGGTTTTCGACGTCCAGGAAATCGGGAGCGCGCAGGTGTCCATCCCGGTCCTTGTCACCGGACCAGATCCCCGCCGCGTCGATGCGAATCTCCACGGACCCGGTGCCCGGATTCTCCGGATCGAAGTCGAGGGTGCCTTCGACGTTCTTGAACGCCCCTCTCACGAAGCAAACCATCATGTGTCTGACCGCGAACTCCGCAGCCGTGTGGCCGGGTTCGAAATACCACTTTACCATCTTGAACCTCCTTAGTGGCGCTAAGGTTATATGCTCCCGGGCCCGCAGTCCATGTCGCAGACCCCGAAACCTGCCTACCCCGGAAGAGCAATGGGCTCTGAGAGGCAGGAACGGAAGTGACTGCGTGGGAGACCCAGAACCTAGAACCCAGAACCTAGAGGGGTGACCCCGACTGCAGTTGGTTTGGCAGGCGGTTTTCAGCAAGAGGAGGAGGGCGAACAACGGATCCGGGTGGAGCACCTGTCCAGGACCCGTCGGTACCAGCCTGGTCGGCACTAACAGTCCCTGGTAGAGCACTTCGTGGGGCACGCCAACCTGGCGGGCCGAACGTGGAAGGTGCCAGCGAGTTCAGTGCGGCACGGTTGATAACCGTGCCCTACGAATCGTCGTCAGTCGGGAAAAAGACTTCCACAAGGGGTTGTCCAGCTGCCCCTGAGGGCGGCTTTGTTTTCAGGAGGCATAGCTTCAGGCTGACATGCAGTCAATTCTCGGTCTCAGTACAATAGGCAAGCCGAATCCGAACATTAGGATCCGAATCGGAGACATACCATGCTCACATCCAGGAAATCCTCACTTCTACTCGAAACACTGGTGATCTGTATGCTAGCGATCCCTTTGCTGCAGGGACGCGAGAAGCTGGACGTCATCCACCTCAGAAACGGGGACACGATCACGGGAGAGATCAAGAGTCTGGATAGAGGCATTCTGAGTGTAAGCACCGATTTCATGGGAACGATCACGATTGAGTGGCGGGGAGTGCTGCGCGTGACCAGTCCCCAGACCTTTGATTTGGACGTCGGCGGCGGTGCCCGTTACGCAGGATCTTTGCCCGAGTCCGGGCAGGACGGGGTGATCAACGTGAGCGAGACCGGCGCCCAGGACGTCCAGACCCTGGAACGCATCGACATCGTCCGCATGCGGTCCTTGGACAAGAACTTCTGGGACCGCTTTGAGGCTCGGGTTGATTTTGGATTTGATGTCACCCGGGCTAACCGCAGCAGTACCCTCAATCTCACGTCCGAGGTCAACTACCTGGCCGAGAAGGCCACCACGACAATTACCTACAGCGCATTCTTAACCAGACACCAGGATCTCGAGACTCTTACCCGAAATGACCTGACCGCCACGCACGAACGCCGCTTCAAGGATCGCTGGTTTGGTTTGGGGTTGGGCCAGCTTCAGCAGAATGAGGAGCTGGGCCTGGAGCGTCGAACCCTGGGTGGAGGCGGATTGGGGCGTTACCTGAAACAAAACAATCACTGGATTCTGAAGGCGACCGCAGGAATGGCTCTCTCGCGGGAGCGCTTTAAGGACGCTGAGGGCCAGACCAATCTGGAAGGGATGGCCGCCGTGAACCTCGATTTCTTCCGCTTCGAAGGCAACGAGCGCGACATCTCAACTCAGATCGTATTCTGGCCCAACTTCTCCGATTTCGGGCGAATCCGAATTGACATCACTTCCGGCATCCGTTACGAGCTGTTCAAGGATCTCTCCTGGGGGTTCAACTTCTGGAACAACTACGACAGCCGACCTGCTTCTGATGCGACAGAGAAGAATGACTTCGGCTTGAGCACCACGATCGGCTACAAGTTTTAGGCGTGGGTTTTGATCACTGCTCGCTGGCGGCACTGCACTACCAACCCGCGAATGAGGTCAGCAGGCTAGATCCCCGGGCCCCCTGAACCGCCGGGGGCAGTCTGATCAAGGCCACGCAGCTTTAGAGACAAGAGGAAAGCTACGAGAATCGTGGCAGCAGCAGCCAGGAAAACGTACGATCCGAACAGACTGTACAGAACACCGCCAGCCAGCAACCCGATGATGCTGGCCATGGATCCGGCACTGCTGGCGAACCCCTGAACCGCCCCCTGGTACTCGGAACCCGCCGTGCGCGCCAGAACCGCCAGCACCGAAGGCCACATCAGACCGTTTCCCAGGGCCAGGAAGAGAACCCCCGCATAGATGATCGGCGTCGCGTCGGAGAGAAAGAACAAGAAACTTCCTCCCAGCATCAGACTGCCCGTTGACACCAGCTGCAGGTCGGACAGGCTGCGCGCTGCCCGGGCCAGGACCGGTCCCTGGACCAGTGCCATGAGCAGACCCATGACCGAAAAGAACATCCCGGTATCGGTCACAGCCCACCTGAGCGCACTGACCGCGTGCACCGGAAAGGAAATGTAAAAGAAGTTGAACCCCAGCATCACCAGAAAGTAGATGGCCAGCAGCAGGGGGACTCTCTCCATCCTCAGCAGCATGGAGAAGGAGAGCTTTGAACCGCTTTCCAGGGAGAAGCACTCTTTCTGCTCCTGGCCGAAGATCTTACGGACATTGGCCCGCTCGGGATCGTCCTGGAGTACGCAGCCCACCGACTCGGGCAGCCGAAAAAGGATCAGCAGCGAGGCCAGGAGAGAGATGCTCAAGGCAACCAGCACGGGCAAGAGTTCGCCCAGCAAGGTGGCGCTCAGCAAACCTGCCAGAGCCGGTCCCAGGATGAAACCCAGATTCGAAGAGATGGCCATCTTCCCAAAATTGGTATTCCGGTTCTCATCCGTGGAGATGTCCGCCAGATAGGCGTTGGCAACCGACACGTTTCCGCCCGTCAAGCCATCCAGAGCACGGGAAAAGAACATGACAATCAGTGGGAGCGTGAGGACGAAACTGCCCGTCAGGCGGCTGTCGATTCCCAGCAACGGGTCGAGCGGAAGAGTAAAGGCAACCACGAAAACCACCCACGAGGCCAGAGTCCCCAGTTGGCTCAGCAGTAGGATCTTTCTCCGGCCTAACCGGTCCGACCAGCGCCCCAGGATGGGGGCCCCAACCAGCTGAAAGACCGAGTAGGTCGCCCCCATGATTCCGTAGATCAGCGCATTACCACCCCACCGGGTCACCAGAAAGACAAGAAACGGCACAACAATTCCGAAACCCAGAGTGCCGACGAAATTGACGGCAAGGATGGGGTAGATGGACACGGTGGAGCCGGCAACCGGTCGCGCCATGGGTCGATTCTACGTCATCTCATTGCGATCGCTTACAAGATGCCGGCCTGACGGCCGCCACGCAGTCGCTTCCGAATCGGGTTCGCCGAGCATACAGAGGCGCGAATGCCAATGAGCGCGCAACCAGGAACGAGGAACGCCCTAAACCCACATGACCAGCAGTACCACCCCCAGAACCATCATCCCCACCCCGGCTACACGCCCACCCTGGTCACCAAAAGGCAGCACCTTTTCCAGCAGGACGAAGAGCGTAATCGCTGCGATCCAGAGCAGGTTCATGACGCCGCCCAAAAAGAGCAGTGCCATCAGCAGCCAGCAGCACCCCAGACAAAACGCTCCGTGCTCGGCACCCATGCGAAAGGCCCCTGCCAGGCCGGGGCGCCAGTGCTCTGAGATGAAATGGGCCGGCGAGCGGCAGTGGCGCAGGCAGGCATTCTTCATGGGGGTCATCTGGTAGATTCCGGCTCCGATCAGAAGTCCGGCGCCCAGCTGCGGGCTGTTCGTGACCATCATGGGCGACAGCAGGGCAGCCTGATCCAGGGCCCACTGGGCCAGGGTCGCCGCGGCGCTGAATAGCGTCCACATGGCCACATAGCCGACCACGAACATGGCGGTCGGTGCGATCGGGGTTCCCTGCGAGGCGGCCTTGCGGCCAATCGCTGCATGGATGAGGGTCATGGGGATGGCCGTCGGCACCATCATGCCCACCATCATGATGGCCCACATCAGAAACATGAAGACGAAGTCGGCTGTTGTCCAGGGCTGGATCTGCAGCATTTCCCCCGATGACATCGAAGGCATGTGCTGCATGTCGATCGCCATGTCGATCAGGTAAGCCCAGGCCAAGGCCGTGACACCCAGCAAACCGGCCAGGATGGCAATCCGGTCCCTGGCAGGCAGCGATCGGATGAGTGCGGCAGAGTCGGGCACAAGTGACCTAAACGCTAAGAGACGACAGGGTGTGGCAATCGCACTATCAGCGGATCACACCGTCCTGGTTCATGTGCAGAAGGTTGAACTGGCCGTAGGAGCCCGACAGATCCAGCTTGACTCCAGCCCGGGCCCTGGTGGCGCCCTGGCCCATCTCGGCAAAGGTGTACTCGAACCCATTGGGCAGGTTGATGCGAGCCCGGTGCTCTTCTCCGGTAACCGGATGAACGATCGGCGATCCGGTGGACTCGATCAACTCGGGAACCTCGATGCGACCTCGGGGGGCCTCCACATCGATTTCCACCTTGATGGGTTTATAGAGAGTCTCCAGCACTTCCGACATGGTGCTGTTGTAGACAAAAAAATGAGTGCCTCCTGGAGCCGTAGATTCGCCGTGCAGGATCTTGCGCAGAGCTTCCCGCTGTTCGGGACTTGCCGTCTCCTCGATAATGGCTTGCTGCTTGCCGTTTCCGTCCGCGATCTCTCCGGGCCATTTCAGAAGCAGGGCCCACTTCAACCCGTCCAGCCGCGTGTCGTTGAAGTAGCCCTCGTCAATGATGCCCCCCACTATAGCTTCGCAGTGCCCGTAGGTGGTGGGAGAGGCAAACTGGCAGGGGCAGCCGAAATCACAGTTACAGTTTCCGTACTCGCTTCCTTTGATCATCCATATGTCGGTCATGGGGTCTCATTCTAGAAGGCATGTCTTGCGAATTCAATCGCTGTAAGGTAGGAAAGAGTTACGACTGAACCCTGAAACCAATTTGTGGGAGTTTTGTAAATCTTCGAGACACCGCCCCTTCGAAAAGCAGATTTACCGCCGGTCACAAAGCCTTTCTGGAAGATGACCGGGCCCGGTGCCGTGATGGTGGGGCTCGCCATTGGCGCTGGAGAGCTCGTCATCTGGCCCTGGATCACGGCCAAGTTTGGAGCCGTCATGGTCTGGGCCGCGGCTCTGGGAGTGTTCCTCCAGTTGTGGGTCAACATCGAGATCGGGCGCTGGGCGGTTGCCACCGGTGAGAGTCTCTTTTACGGCTATGCACGAGTCTGGCGCGGCTTCATTCACATCTTTCTCTTGCTGGGACTCATCACGGTCTTTCTCCCGGGCTGGGCACGGGCTTCCGGCTCCGCTCTGAAGGCCCTCCTGTTTGGACCTCAGGGACCCGGTGCCGACTGGTTCTGGACCGCCCTTACCTTTGCGGCGATTTGTCTGATTCTGTTGGGGCCGAAGACCGTCTACACGGCAGTCGAAAGAACGATCATGGTGCTGGTCGTGGTGATCGTACTGGGACTGATCCTGGTGGCGGTCCGGGTGGGGACGCTCGAGCACGCAGCCGAGATGCTCAAAGGCCTCCTCAATTTCGGCCACATCGAACTGGATGAGGAGTTTCCTTTCTACCGGTTCTTCAGCGCCGTAGTTTATGCCGGAGCGGGAGGGCTGGCGAACCTCTTTTACGTTTACTACCTGCGGGACAAGCAGATCGGGATGGGAGGTCGCATGCCGAGACTACTCAATCCCCTGCGAAGCCGGGCCCGGTCCGGAGATCGAACCGGGTTCATTTTCACCGAGACCCCTAAGAACAGAGCACGCTTCAAACGATGGTTCCGCTTCGTCGTGCTCGACCAGACTTTCTACTTCTGGCTCCTCAACAGCTTCACTATGTTTCTGTTCATGTTCGGCGCTCTGGCGGTACTGCACCCGCGCGGTATCGTCCCCGATGAGAGCCAGCTCGTCTGGGACCTGGCAGCCATGCTCACGGAGGTGATGGGGGAACCGGGCCGGTACCTGTTCCTGGTGATCGGGATGGCCGCCTTGTTCAGCACTCAACTCGGGCTGGTAGACGGATCCGCACGCATCCTCACCGATATGATCCAGACCGACTTCTCGCCGGCCAGGAGGCTCCGGGAGGGGCAAGTGTACCTGGCGATGGTTCTCGGAATTGTCGTGGTGGGGGTTGGCTGTACCTGGCTGCTTGACTTGTTCGACGTGACCGCACTGGGCTTTATCTTCAACTCCGCTCTGATCGGGGGGTTCGCCATGGCGGTGTACACCCCACTGACTCTCTATCTGAACCTTCGCCACCTGCCCCCGGCGGCACGACCCGGGTGGTTGAACATCTGCATGGTAGGGATCGCTTCCCTGGTTTACGGGGGGTTTGCCCTGTACTGCATCTGGACAGAGGTGGTGGGATTGTTCGGTTGATTTCCAGACCTGATCGGACCACGGAGGGTCCTCCTACACTGAGAACGTACCGACCCTCGAAGAGGAAAACCGCCTCCGCGCGGCGATCCGATCGAACCAGAACCTAGAACCTATTCCTTCGCTCGCAAGGCGGCCTGGGCGGCGGCCAGCCGGGCGATGGGGACGCGGAAGGGGGAGCAGGACACATAGTCCATCCCCACCTCAAAGCAGAAGTGCACCGAAGCCGGGTCGCCTCCGTGCTCGCCGCAGATTCCCACTTTGAGGCCCGGGTGGGCTTCGCGGCCCCGCTCGGTCCCATGGCGTACCAGTTGTCCAACTCCCTTCAGGTCCAGAGACTCAAACGGGTTCTCGGGGAGGATCTTTTGGGCGATGTAGTCGGGAAGAAATTTCACGGCGTCGTCTCGACTGTACCCGAATGTCATCTGGGTAAGGTCGTTGGTCCCGAATGAGAAGAAATCGGCCTCCGGCGAGATCTCGCCAGCGGTCAGAGCCGCCCGCGGCACCTCGATCATGGTGCCGATCAGGTACTCGACCCGAGCCTTCTTTTCCGCAAACACTTCCTCCGCGATCCGGCGAATCACCGCTTTCTGGTGGGCGAATTCCTGCAGCGTGCCGATCAGCGGCACCATGATCTCGGGCAGGACCGTCACCCCCTCCTGGCTCAGCTCTACAGCAGCCTCCAGAATGGCCCGTGACTGCATCTCGGTGATCTCGGGGTAGGTGACTCCCAGCCGGCAGCCTCGGTGGCCCAGCATCGGGTTGAATTCGCTGAGCAGAGCGACTTTCGTTTTGACCTCGGCCAGGGTCAACCCCATCCTTTCCGCCATCTTTTCCTGTTCAGGCTCATCGTGGGGCAGGAACTCGTGAAGGGGTGGATCCAGCAGTCGGATGGTGACCGGCAATCCGTCCATGGCCCGAAAAATCCCGCGAAAATCCTCTTTCTGGAAAGGAAGCAGTTTGGCCAGTGCTTCCCGGCGCGCTTCCTGTGAACCGGCCAGAATCATCTCCCGCATGCGCTGGATACGGTCATCCATGAAGAACATGTGCTCGGTCCTGCACAGACCAATTCCCTCGGCCCCGAAGCCCCTGCCCTTGGCGGCGTCCTCGGGAGCGTCGGCGTTGGTTCTCACTTTCATGGTTCTGAACTCGTCGACCCACTCCATAAAGGTGTCGAAGTCGCCCCCCAGTTCAGGTTCGACCAGTTCCTCCCGGGCGAGGATGACCTCTCCCGTCGAGCCGTTGATGGAAATCCAGTCCCCCTCGGAAACGGTCACCTCACCATTGCTGAACGTCTTCGCTTCGTCGCTGATGGTGATGTCGCTGCAGCCGGCCACGCAGGGCTTACCCCACCCTCGCGCAACTACGGCTGCATGGGAAGTCATACCCCCTCTCGCAGTCAGAATCCCCCGGGAGGCGTTCATCCCACCAACGTCCTCAGCAGTGGTTTCCACTCTCACCAGAATGACCTGCTTCCCGGCTTCATCGGCTTCCTCCGCCTGGTTGGCCGAGAAGACGATCTGACCGACCGCCGCCCCCGGAGAGGCAGGCAGCCCATGGGCAATGACTCGCTCCTTATAACCCGTGACATCCTTGAACTGAGGATGGAGCAACTGATCGAGATGACGGGGCTCAACCAGACCGTTCACGGCGCTCGCTTTCGAGACCAGGCCTTCGTTGACCATGTCCACACCAATCTTGAGAGCGGCTGCACCGGTCCGTTCACCGTTGCGGGTCTGGAGGATAAAGAGCCGGCCCTGCTGGATCGTAAACTCGATATCCTGAATGTTCTGATAGTGCTGCTCCAGCCCGTGAGTCGTGTCCAGAAGCTCCTGGTAGGCCGCAGGAAACACATCCGCCATGCGGGCGATGTTCACTGGAGTGCGAATACCGGCCACCACATCCTCACCCTGGGCGTTTACCAGAAACTCGCCGTAGAGCATCTTCTCGCCAGTCGCCGGGTCGCGCGTGAAACAGACTCCGGTACCACAGTCGTCGCCCATGTTCCCAAAGACCATGGCCTGCACATTCACGGCAGTCCCCAGCAGGTGCGTGATCTTGTTGATCTGCCGGTACTTCACTGCACGCTCTACATTCCAGGACTTGAAAACAGCGTCCGCAGCAAGACGGAGTTGCTCAAAAGGATCCTCCGGGAAGGGTGAACCGGTATGCTCTTCGTAGATGCTGCTGTAACGAGCCACAAGAGTCTTCAGATCCTCCGTCGTCAGATCGACGTCCAGTTCGACTCCCCGTTCTTTCTTGAGACTGTCGATGGCCTCCTCGAAGTTACTGTGGTGGACCCCCATGACCACGTCCCCAAACATGTCGATGAGACGCCGGTAAGCGTCATAGACAAACCTCTCATGTCCGGTCTTTCTGGCCAGCCCTGCGGCGACGTCAGCGTTCAAGCCCAGGTTGAGAACCGTATCCATCATGCCCGGCATGGAGATGGCCCCCCCGCTCCGGACAGAAACGAGCAGCGGATTCTCCGGGTCTCCAAAACCCGATCCCATCGCGGCCTCGATGTGCCGTACCCCTTCCTCCACCTCCTGATCCAGATGCTGGGGCCACTGGCTGCCGTGCTCCGTGTAGTGCTGGCAGGTTTCGGTTGTAATCGTGAAACCGGGCGGCACAGGCAGACCAATAGAACTCATCTCGGCCAGGTTGGCCCCTTTGCCCCCCAGCAGGTCCCTCATGTCCCGGTTGCCGTCGGCAGCACCGTTTCCAAAGAGATAAACATGTTTTGTAGTATCAACAGTCATGATCTTCACTTCTAACCTGCAAAACCGGGCTGAGGAGAAGTCGTGTACTCAACCCGAACCATAATCAAACCTACCCGGGACAGCACCTGCGCCCCGCTAGAATCAGAGAATTGTACCGGATTTTTCACTCGGGAGGGCGAAGCGTTTACAGTACTGGAACGAGCCCCGGTCTTGTACAACTCGGTAACCACCACGAAATGCCCGATCCGGGCAAGGAGAAATCATGAGAGTCATTTCGCTGATCGTCGCCGTTGCACTGATCATTGGCCTGCTCATCTCGGGCGGCCTTTCCCAGACACCCACGCCTGTGAAACATATCAACCTTCCCGGCCGGAGCGACGATCTGCCCTACAGCAATGCCGTTGTGGCAGGGAACACCATGTACCTGGCGGGAGCCATCGGTATTGACCCGTCCACCGGTGCACCTCCTGAGGATGTCCGGGAAGAGGTGAAGATCGTTCTGGATGGAATGAAAAGCCGCCTGGAGGGGGAGGGGATGACCATGGATGACCTGGTTTCGGTTCAGATCTTCTGTCCGGATCTTTCCCTTTATGACGCCTTTAATGAGGTCTACAAGACCTACTTCAAAGACCACTACCCGGCTCGCGGCTTCATCGGGTCGGGCCCGCTGCTGCGGGGAGGCCGCTTCGAGGTGATGGGCGTCGCAGTCAGGCAGTAGGGCACGGTTATCAGCCGTGCCGAACTGAACCCGCAGGCAAGCGGTCACGTTCGGCACGCCAGATTGGCGTGCCCTACAAATCATGCCCGACGGACTATTTGCCAACCATCAAGAGTGTAAAGGATGGGTTGGCACAAGTTGTAAACCAGGTACCCGGCTTGTCGTGCAAAGGATGTACCCGTTCAGTACCCCCAGAACCGGACCCTACTGTATATACCCCAGCGCGCGGAGCGACTGCAGTTGCTCTGGTGTCAGTGTGATCTGGCCTTCCGCGGAAAACTGACCGGCCAGGAGTTGATGGGCCTCCCACTGCCCGTCAAGGAACTCCTGATAGTGCGCGACCAAATCCGGGTGTTTCTCATTGAGCGGCTTCAAACAGAGTGGATCGTCCCATAGATCGTAGAGCAGGAGCGGTGTTGGACGTCTTTGTTCTTCGGGGAAATCCTCTGGATACTCCCCTAGAAAGAGAGAGGCTCCCCACTGTCCGTCGATGACCTCAACAAACCCGCTCAAGGCATGCGTTTGGGGATTCGTGTCGAATTCATCCAGAATCACTGGCCGTGATTCCCAGCCGGGAACTCCCTTCAGCAACGGGGCCAGTGACTGCCCCTGCAGCACTTGGGGAGGCGGAAGGTCCAGGAGGTCCAGCACGGTCGGAAGCACGTCGATCATCGATACGGGCTGGGCAAATCGCTGTCCACCCCGGATCTCGCCCGGCCACACAAAGATCAGCGGCACCCGAGTAACGGAACTGCGGAACAAGGGCCTCCATTGAGGGTAGAGCTCCTCCTGAATCGCTACGCCCATGTCGTCGGAAGCCGCATCGATACTGTGATCGGCAGCGATGATGAGCAGTGTGTTTTCCCAGCTCCCCTCGGCTTTCAGGCGCTCCACCAGCCGACCCAACTGGTAGTCGTTGTGCGCCATGCATTCGTCGTACAACCCCTGGTGCAACTGGAAGAATGACACCCGGTCGAGACCGGTTTTTCCCCACGCCTCCGACCAGACTCCGTGGCTGCCCTCATGGTCCTGCAATGCCTTCTCCCAGGCATCGTAAATCTTGCGTCGCTCCGGACTCACGAAAAGTCCCGCAAAGGGAGCCTCGGGATTGTAGTCTTCGTGAACATCGATGGTCTGAAAGTGTACCCAGTAGGGCTGAGAGGGGTAGGACTCTCGCCACTTCCAGAAATCGCGGTGCAGCCGCTGTGAGGAAGTCGACGGATTCTCAATCCCGGTATCGCGCAAAACATCGACACCCCGTTCCAGGTTGCTCATCGTGGCCGCCCAGGGATTCCCTACAAACACTCCGGTCTGATAACCGGTCTCGTGAAGCCGCTCCGCCATGGTCCGGACGTTCCCCGGCAGCAGGTCGTAACTGCCGACCGTATTCCCGAGCACACTGTTGTGCAGGGAAGTCATGAAAGAAGTTGTCGAGGGCTTGGACCAACTGGAATTGCTGTAAGCATACTCAAACACGGCTCCCTCTCGGGCCAACCTCTCCAGGTAGGGTGTGGTGCGACGGTTGTAGCCGTAGACGCTCATGTAGTCGGCGCCGCCACCGTCCAGGACATAGAAAATGACATTGGGCTTCTCGGTTTGACGCTTGCCCGACACTGTGGGGGCTCCCCACAGAGCCACCATCCCCTTTTTCGGGGCCTCCGTCTCCAGGGCCAGGGATACGGTCTGACCTGCAAAACGGCTCAAGTCAACCGAACGCTGAGCCCAGTTCCCGGTGTCGCTGTAAGATTCCTCGAACAGGATCGCCGGGGCCTCGCCTTCCCCTGACACTTCCACCCGGAAAGTGACCGGCACATCCTTTCGAATCACGCCCAGGCCGGCATCCAGGCGACCTCCCTCGGGAACTCGTAACCGGTACTCAATTCGTCCCGGTGCATGCATCGAGAGAGTGCGCCGAAGCTGCGTCCCCCGGGTCGTTGTACTCGAGACGGCCCGCTCATGTGCGTAAAGTGCCGCCCTGGGAGTTACCTGTATAGAAAGGATCTCGATCTCGGTCGGTTCTTCCGCAGCAAACCACAGGCCCAGCTCTGCCCAGGGGCCCGCCCAGTCTTCTCGAGACCAGTCAGCCGGAAGCTCATAGGTCTGGATCGTGCCGTCGTTGACGACCGGGGTCACTGCGCCCTGAAAAAGAAAGGGGTAGGAGTAATCGCCCGGATCGCCTGCGGGGTCCGAGACCTTCGGCAGGTTGAAAGCGGGATTAAAGAACAGTGACGAGGCTGAACTTCGAGCTCGGACCACGATCGAGGCCCACTCCGAGCGATTCCATCCCGGGACGTCAACGTAGATCCCGCCTCTGTACGGTCTCCAGTAGGCCGGGTGTCTGCTCTCTTTCCTGAGAGTCACCCGCAGGCCCTCCTCAGTTCGAGCCAGAAGGGCAGGTGCAACGTCGGAGTGCCGGGGCTTAACCGCCTTCCAATCGGGTTGCGGTTCATCGAAATACCACTCGGCCGTCTCGGGAATCTCGGTGGATACCTCCGGCCCGATGATCCGCGCTTGCTGCAGATGATCCTCCAGGTGGAGGGGCATCTCGGCCGTCAAGACTGGGATCCCTTGGCTGGGCGCCTGGCAGCCCGCCAGGATCACGCAGTTGAGGAACAGCGTACGCTTCAAGGATTTAGAAACCATCGCAGCACTTGACATTCTGTGTCCCTTCTCGGAGGTGTGGGTAGATCCTATCAAACCTGTGACAGACTGGCGTCCAAGGGCTATAACCGCGGCCCAGCCCGCCTACAACTCAGCCCTCCCTGGCGCTCAGGTTCTGATCATGACTCGGCGGTGTACAACCCCAGAACCTGGATTTCTTGACCGACCTGACGGTGTGAAATAGAATCCGCCCCAACGTCGGGGATGCGCTGCCATCCTGGCTGGCACACCGACCCTAAAGGGAGGTTCTCAAGAATGAAAAGGATCCAAGCGAGTCTACTTCTACTGATCCTGCTCCTGGTGACTCCTCTGGTGCTGGCCCAGGACAAACCACCCCAGTTTCTCAACCTCTTCGAGATCAAGGTGAAACTGAGCATGATGCCCCAGTGGGAGGCCTACGTCCACAAGGTCATTGAGGCAGCTGAAAAGACCGATTCTCCATTCAACTGGATGATGCAGCAAGTAGTCCAGGGAGGCGAAGCCGGCACTTTCTTTGCCGCCATCCACTTTGACGAGATGGCCGAACTGGACAAGTTCAAACCTGCCCCCGAGATACTGGTCGAAGCCTTCGGAGGGGAAGAGGCCGGAAAGGTTCTGGGCCCCGGCCTGGGAGCAACCAAGAGTGTGAATCTGGAAACCTATGCTCTACTGGAAGATTTTAGTACTCACTTTGACGCTACCCGAGATGCTCCCAACTTCTACTACGTGATCCGAACCCAGGTGAAGCCCCACATGAACACGACCTATCGAAGCCTGCTGGCACGTGGATCGGCGGCCGCCAGGGCGCGCGAAGATGGTCCGATGACCATTCGGAGAACGATCGTCATGGGAAAATCCTTCCGCTATGTGGCTTCGTCTCCATTCAATTCCTGGGGAGAAGAACAGGGTCCGGATCTGGGAGAGATTATGAACGAAGACTGGGGTGAGGAGGCCGCCCGTGAGTTCTTCGCGAGCCTGAACCGGTGCATCGAGAAACGCGAAACCATGGTGATTAAGCTGCGTCGCGACCTGAGCCGGTTACCGGACTGACCAGGGCCGCTCGTAGGGGCCGGTCTCGTGCCGGCCCGTTTGGCGGGCGACCGCCAGGGTCGCTCCTACGCATCAGCGGGACCCTAGAGGTGTACTGTCCGGGAAGTTCGCGGCGTTAATTCGGGATGGATTTTCGTCGTCAGTGAGGCGCGCGACGCAGGCAGGCCGGGAGTCTTTCGAGGTAGCGCAACAAAGCTGTCGGCGAAAAGACGCCCGAAGTAGCGGCGTGAACTTTCCGGACAGTACACTAGAAGAGTTCCTGCGGGTAGATGTCGGCTGGAACCAGGGCTTCGGCATACTCCACGCCGCAGGCGGATCCTCGATAGCGGGCCAGAGTTTCTTTGGCCCGCTGGGCGCCATCCAGTTCCCCGGGAGCGTATGCCTCATTCCGGACCAGGGCCATCAGGCGTCCCAGCCACTCGATCGCCTTGGACCACTCGGACGTGACGTCAACGAAAGTGTTCGGCTCAAAACCGATGGTGTGACGCGGCCCGTTGTCATACAGGTAAATCCGCCGCGGTGGCCGGAAAGAAACAAACGGGTCGGGCAAGACCCGATCGCCCAGGCGCAGAGCCACTTTGCTGAGCTGCGAAGCCGCCTCGTGGTCGGGGTGCTGATCGTGCGACCAGAGCATGAAGGCAATATCCGGTTTGACTTCGGCTACGATCTCAGCCACCGCCTGTGTGTTCTCCGGGGTGATTTCTATGCGCCCCGAGGCATGACTCAGAAATCTGGTCTCGGCTCCGTAATCATTGCAGATTTCTCGCGTCCCTTCCACGAGCCGGGTGGCACGGCCTCGGACCGGCTTCCAGTTCGTGTAATCCGCGATCAGGGAGAGGATGACGACCCGATGGCCCCTGGCCACCGCCTGCAGGAGAATCCCCGGGATGCCAAACACGCAGTCGTCATAGTGGGAGCCGATGGCCAGGACGGTACGCCGGGTCCCAGAGGGTCGGGACCGCACCGATTCGCGCCCGGGCGCCGGCTCCCCTCCCAGAGTCCCCGCCGCCGCAGTTATTCCGGGCGGGGGTTCTCATGGCAGGAACGCTTGGGTTCTACCTGCTGGGAGATTCCCGTGGAGTGCTGGAATCGGTCTATCTGACCGTCATGATCGTGACTACCGTCGGACTGAAAGACCAGTATCCTCACTTCAATGATGCTGAGAGCGCCTGGTCGCTGGTCATCATGCTGGGGGGGGTAGCGACAGCACTCTATGCAACCGGGAACCTGGTTGCGTTTTTGATCGGCGGTGAACTAAAAGCCGTGCTTGGGAGGCGTCAGTTGGAAGGCAAGATCAAACTACTTCGAGATCACTTTATTGTCTGCGGTTTTGGTCGCATGGGTCGAGCTCTGTGCAAAGCGCTGAGCAAAAGAAAGATTCCCTTCGTTGTCATCGACAACAATCCGGAGCGAACGGCCACGGCAGAAGAGCGCGGTTACCTCTACATTCTCGGGGATGCCACGCAGGACCAGACGCTGGAAACGGCACACATCCTCGACTCCCGGGGCCTGGCAACCTGCTTGAAGAGCGATGCCGACAACGTGCTGGTCACACTCAGCGCTCGAGGGCTGCAAGAGGGCATCATCATCACGGCGCGGGCCGAGATGGAAGAAACGGAACACAAGCTGCTGCGGGCCGGCGCAAATCGAGTCCTATGCACTCCAGTGCAGGGCGCCACCCGGATCATGCAGATGTTGCTGCACCCGGACGTCGATGAACTGCTGGACATCGTCGTCAGCGGCGAGGATCTGGAGATTTCCAAGGTGAAGGCGTCGGAACTGCCCAGGGCTGTAGGGCACACGCTGGGTGACCTCAAACTTCCCACCCGGACCGGGTTGACCGTGGTGGTCGTAGTCCACGGGGATGGCAGGCGGCTTTTCAATCCTCCGCCCAGCTTTCAGATTGAATCTGATGACGAGCTCGTGGTCATTGGTCCGCCGGACGGTGTCAAGGCCCTGCTGGAGGGACTGGGCGAGTGACGCGAGCGCCGGTGGCGGTACCGAAACTCCCTCCCGCTCAAAGGGGTGGGGGCTGGTACCCTCCCATGACACTCTCCAGGTAACCGGCTACCGCCAGGGCGACGTCCTCCCTCCAGGACCGGGCCAGAATCTGAACTCCAATCGGCAGGCCCTCAGAGGAAGTCCCGGCACGGACGACTACGCCTGGCCAGCCGACAATGTTGTAGATCCACGTGTAGCTGAATGCCGGCGCGACATTCGCCTGCCGAGAAGTACCGTGCGGTATGGCGGTCAGGGCGTTGACCGGACAGACCACCACATCGTAGTCCTGCATGAAAGAGAGCATCTGGCTGCGAAACTCGTCGATCATCTCCAGCCGTCTGGTCAATTCAGGAGTGGAGACTTCCTGCTTCTCATCCAGGGATGCATCGAGCAGATGATGGTGTTCCTCGGTCCCTGCCTGGTGCAGGAGTCTCCTGACCCAGGCACCCCCGTCGGCAATCCAGTTATCGATTTCATCGAGTCGGCCCTTCAGCGCTGGAATCGGGGGCGGCACTGCTTCCTCCACCTCGAGGCCACGATCGGCAAGTGCCGCGGCAGCCTGGCGGACCACGCCGGCAATCTCGTCCGTGGGAGAAAAAAGACCATTGTCTGTGTGCCAGGCCACCCGAAGCCTGCGCATGAATACTCTGTCCGAAGTCCTGAGCGGCACAGGGACAACGGAGGGATCGCGGCCATCGGGGCCGGCGATAATCTGCAGAATCACACCCAGATCCCTGACGTAGCGAGCGATAGGCCCGAGTTGGGTGAGGCTGTCATGGATCCCTCCGTAGGAGATGATGTGCCCGCTGCGGGGAACGCGACCCGAGGTAGGCTTGATACCCGCTGTCCCGCAAAAGTGGGAGGGAAGACGAATGCTTCCTCCTGTGTCACTTCCGATATCGAATGGAGAGCCGCCGGCCGCCACAATGGCGGCGGCACCTCCGCTGCTGCCACCGGGGGTGCGGGTCAGATCATAGGGATTGTTGGTTCTCCCATATACCAGGTTGTCGGTCTCAAAGGCGAGAGTGAATTCGGGTGTATTCGTTTTCCCCAGGAGAATCGCACCGGCTGCTTTGAGCCGCGCCACCACCGTGGCATCTTCCTGGGGAACAACGGCGGCCCTTCCAAGGGTTCCACCAGTAGAGACAATCCCCGCGGTGTCCAGGGAGTCCTTGAGCGTCATGGGAACGCCGTGGAGAGGGCCTTTAAGATCCCCCCGGGCCAGTGCCTGGTCCGCCTCCCGGGCCTCGGCCAGGGCGGCGTCCGCTCTCAGCAGCACCACCGCGTTAATCCTGGAGTTCACCTCCTCAATGCGTTGGAGACAGGCCCGGACCACCTCCTCGGAGGAGATTTCACGAGCCCGAATGGCACCCGCCAGGTCGACGGCCGAAGCGAACAGCGGGTTTTCCACCAACGGACTTGTCCTTTCACCGGAGCCACAGGAAGACAGGAGAGGGGCGGCTGCGCCAGCGGCCAGCAAACGCATGAAGCGACGGCGTGAGGAGCCGGTGGACCAATCAGGCTGGCAATCCCTTGTGACCTCTCGAGTCCATAACACTCTCCCCTGAAGTTGAAGCGCGGCGGTGCGCCCAAGGTTACCCACTTGCTCAGGGAAAGACAATGAGCTGGTTCAGGTTGTCCGGATAGGGTGCGGTTTTGCGGCCAGATCCGGGCATTTTCGGTCGCCTGATGAGTGATCGGGCTCATGAATAGAAGGTGTGGGTACTAGCACCGGCCACGAA
>CBDCBX010000013.1:0-208285 GCA_965214465.1 Acidobacteriota bacterium
GGCAACAAGGCCTTCATGGGCCTTCAGAAGGCCGCCGAAGATGGACCGTATGAGTTGTCACCTTCAGTCCCAGGAGCAGACCTGTGGCCGTGGGGACTGAAAGTCAAAGACCATATATGGATCCCGTGCCGCCGACTGGCGATTGGTCTCCACGAATCGAAAGCTTATCTCCCTGAACGCCCTCATGCCGTTCGACCTGGGCTGGCCCAGGTGGATGACTGGGGGTCCCCGCGCTCGATCCAATCGCTCATAGATGAGATCCGGAAGCGAGGCGAAGACCCCTCAAATTGGAAAACGTGGCCAAGATCCCTCTAAACTCGAAACATCGGGCCTGTGAGAGGCTCCAGGATTGACAACCTGTTGGTTCCTAGGCGAGGAAACGGGATTTCTAAAGGTCTCGGTGGAAGGGGGTCAGGAGGGGTCGGTGCGCCGATTCCCTATCGGGAGCCAGACGCGCGACGCGAATGCCAGCATCTCCCTCCTTGCTGGCGACTCGGCACAGGCAGCGAGAGAAGCCGCCGCAGCACCATCAAATGGTGCAATCGGGGGCAACTCTGAGGATAACTCCTCGGCGGCGTCCTGGCCAATGTCATTTAGAAGTATCTTATCGTCGGTTTTTTTAGACAAAGGTCCGAATCTATACAGGGTGCCGTTTCGGGCTCAATGTTACTCCCCTGAACACGAATGAACTCGGGAAGGTAAAAGCTCCGACACCGGCCGGCCGACCATATCTGGTTGTTGCAAATGGTAGCCTCGGCTAGTGTCTGTGCCTCTTTCTTGGTGAAGAGTGGAAACAATGGAACAAGTGGGCGCATCGTTTGCTCAGCATATCGATAAGATCCGGCTTTTCCTGCTATTCGGATCAGCCCCGGCAAAATCTTCCGAGGACACCGCTTTGCCAATGGCTCTACGAGAAGTTCACGAGTTATGCTGTCGCCCTGAATGCGACTGCTCTGAACATTCGAAAAGAATCCGAAAGGAGTAGTCCCGTCGATCGAAAGCGGCGCGACAATAACGTCAGGACGTGATGCAATAAATCCCGCTTCCTGGGGAGCCCATTTTGACTCTAAGAAACTCTTGCTCAAGAGCGGCACGAACAAGTCACAGCAGTGCAACTCACTGAGGATTCGACGTTGCCATTCCTCGGACACCTCCAGGTTTTCGTGCGCCAAGAAGGCGTCGATTCCGACCTCGCCAAGCACGGCCTTCGCCTGCCTGCCAAAATCTCGGTCCACGTGTGAGTACGAGACGAACGCGGTTACGACTGGAAGCTGGTCTCCGGTCACGTTTGTTGCCATTATGCGCTCCTATGGTGGTGCTTCGGGGACAGCGGCTCGTGTCCGGAGAGGCCAACAGGGGAGGCTGACGGCATGGCTTCGGACCGAAAGCGCAAATCCGAGTATGCGAAGATGCAGGCCGCCTTCACTGATCTGGGCGGGCCGGTCGGGGTAGCAAGCAGAAACGTGTAATCGTATCCGGGAGCTCTTGCTACGGGTCGTGAGTACACAGAGCCCACTGAGTCCATAGCATCGAGGTGAGTTGCCGACTTCGCAGAAGACCCAGAGAGCGAAATCAGAGGCCTTTCGAGAGCCGGACCGAGGTTGTTCGCCGCATCGTAGCGCCTATAATTGCGCGGTAGGATGGGAAAAGCGAAAAACGAGACTGGCTATGTGACCGTAACACCCAATCTCAATTTCGAGGTCAGCCGACGTATTCGGGAAGAGTTCGAGAACGGCAGGCACTACTATGCCCTTCATGGAAAGCGCAATTGCCGCAGCCGAGCAGCTCAATGAACGTCCTGATCCCGGCGCTTTGGCTTGGCACAATGAGCATTGTTTCAGGGGATGAACGGTGATCTCAATGACCGATAACGACCGGGACGCCCGGATGCGAATGGCAGCCTTCGCGCATGTTCGCGGGCTGCACGAAGTGTACGATCATCTAACCGCCAACGAGTTGAAGCCGGGTTTTGTTTTCGATAACGAGCGCATCCCGCTCGTCAATCCGCAACGCGGCATCTTCAAGCCGCAGCAGATGCGATTCTTACTTTCGATTAAGACCGTATTCCGGCGTTGGTGCATGAATCGGTGTAAGCGAGCACGCTAGCGGCGGGGGTGGGGTCCAGTCCATCATAGAGATCGGAGGGTAACGTCATGGTCGCAGCGAAGTCGAGCCGAGTCAACCGCCAGTACAAGAAGAAGTACAGAATCCGGAACTGGAGGGAGTACGAGCGTGGCCTCAGGAGCCGCGGCGACGTCACGATCTGGCTGAGCGAGGATGCAATTGCCGCGTGGGTACCACCGAAGAACGGTCTTCGCGGAGGCCAGCGGCTGTACTCGAACCTCGCGGTCCGGACCGCGTTGACGCTGCGGGTCGTCTTCAGCCTGCCGCTCCGCCAGACCGAGGGGTTCCTGGACTCGCTGCTCCGCTTGATGGGCCTCAACCTCAAGGCCCCGGACCACACCACACTCTCGCGCCGGAACCAAATCGTTGCGGTGCCGCCCCTGACCCGATCCTACGACGGCCCGATCGACTTGATCGTCGATTCCACAGGGCTGAAGATTCTGGGTTGCGGCGAATGGAACGCGCACAAGCACAAGGCATCAAAGAAACGCCGGGATTGGCGGAAGCTGCACATCGGGGTGGATGCCGAGGGGTTCATTGTGGCGGCCGAACTCACAGCGAGCAGCCGGGACGACGCCTCCACACTCCCTGCTCTTCTCGACACAATCGAGGTTCCCATCCGGCGTTTCACCGCAGACGGAGCCTACGACCACAGGTCAGTCTACGATCAACTCAGCGCGGCCGGTACAGAGAACGTCGTGATTGTGATTCCCCCTCGTCGCTCTGCGGTGTCGGCGGGGCCAACGGACGGCCCATGGGCGCAGCGTGACACGGCTCTTGAGAGGATTCGCCAGGTCGGGCGACGGGAGTGGCAGAAGGAGTCGGGCTACCGACAGCAGGCGCGCGTTGAAAACAGCTTCTTCCGATACAAGTCCGTGCTCGGAGGCGGATTGAAGGCGAGGCACGGCAAAGCACAAAGGAGAGAAGTTGCGATCGGGTGTCACATCCTCAACCGGATGGCCGAGCTGGGTAGGCCGAAATCCTGCGCTGTGGTGTCCTGAACGAGAAGTTGGAAAAGCGCCCCCACTCGCGCCGCAGTTGAATCATGCAACAGCGCCGTTTACCATCGCCAAGCGAAAGCAGAGTCGTCGCATCGAACTCGGAGAGGTTACTACACAATGCCCGATAAACCGAAGAGCCGTCTGACCTTGTACATCGCCGTTGCGATTGTTTTGGCCATCCTCCTGGCTGTTTTTGCTCCAGGATTTGCAATGCAGTTCGAGCTTGGGGGTGAGATATTCCTCAACCTGCTCACGATGATGGTCGTTCCGCTGGTGATGGCCAGCGTGATGAGCGGCATCATTGGACTCGGCGACATTCGAAAACTGGGCCGCCCCGGCGGTCTTGCGGTGACCTACTACCTGATGACAACCGTCCTGGCTGTGATCGTGGGTCTGCTCATGGTGAATTTGATTCAACCCGGTGTCGGTGTCGACCAGACGACCCTGGACGCGAGCCACGCGGAGGGCCAGGTGAGCACCGCTGGCCGGGAAGATGCGGACCTGGGAACAATCCTTCGGGGCTTGGTCCTGATGCTCTTTACCGACAACCTGATCGAGTCGGCAGCCAAGACCAGCCTGCTACCGCTGATTTTCTTCTCGATCATCTTTGCCGGAATGCTCACGACAATGGGCACCCGAGTCCAGGCGCTTACCGAGATAATCGTCCAAGTCAACGAAGCGCTCTTGTCGTTCATCCTGTTGCTGATGAAACTGGCCCCGTTCGGAATCTTCTGCCTGGTGACTGCCCGCTTTGGTGAAGCTCAGGCTGGGGGAAATCTGGGAGCGGTTCTTCAACAGACTGGAGCGTACTTCGGAACGGTCCTTGCCGGGCTGGGGGTCCATGCATTTTTAACGCTTCCCTTGATTCTGTGGATCTTCACCCGAAGGAACCCGTTCCGTTTCATGTACCAGATGTCCCAGGCTCTACTGACGGCCTTTTCAACTGCAAGCTCAACAGCAACGCTGCCGATCACGATGAATTGTGCTGTCGAAAAGGCCAAGGTATCGAAACAGTCCTCCGATTTCGTTCTTCCCTTGGGTGCCACGATCAATATGGATGGCACCGCCCTCTATGAGGCCGCGGCTGCCATATTCATCGCACAGGCGATTGGGTTTGAGCTCACGATCACCTCGCAGCTTGTGATTGCCGTCACTGCTACCATGGCGGCTATCGGAGCCGCGGGTATTCCCGAAGCCGGGCTGGTCACGATGGTGATCGTGTTGAACGCAGTCGGATTACCTGTCGAATATATCGGGCTGATCCTGTCGGTCGACTGGCTACTAGATCGTTTCAGGACGGCGGTGAACGTCTTTGGCGATTCGCTTGGTGCCGCAGTGGTCGAGAAGAGCTTCGAGCGGCAGGCGGAAGCCTTGGGCGATCGATAGGAGGGGAGTACCCCCTGAAGTGCCTGCTCAGGGTACTGTCCAAATTGCTGCAAGGCACTGTCAGAGTAAAATCGCAGGTCTGAGTTATTCCACCGCATTGACTCGCCAGAAATCGAACTCAGGGCAGGATGTTGCCTCATCAAGAATCTAACCAGAGGAGGCGACACGATGGGCACAAGAATGAGTCTCGAGACGAGACGGGAACTCTTGGAACAACTGAAGGAGGGGTTCCGACAGTAACGGAGCAAAATCGCACGTTAAGGGCCGCTCTTGGGACCGCCTAGCGAGCCAGGACCTGTCGCCCTCGGTTTCTCAAGGAACCATCTGGCGCTACGTAGCGGTAGATCGTCGCCTTGGTTACGCCTAGCTCCAGACATAGCTCGCTGACCTTCGTGTCGCGCTGCGCCATCGCTGCCTGAGCTAGCCGCACCTGCGCTTTGCTCAGCGCGTGAGGGCGCCCTCCCTTCCTGCCCCTGGCTCGTGCAGAGGCCAATCCAGCGAGGGTCCGTTCCCGGATCAGCTCTCGTTCGAATTCCGCCAAAGCCGCGAAGAGCGCGAAGACAAACTTTCCGCTGGCCGTCGTCGTGTCGATGCTGGCCCCTTGGCCGGCGAGCACCCGGATCCCGATGTCCCTGTCGTTGAGGTCTTGCACCAGGTTGACGAGATGGCGGAGATTGCGACCGAGGCGATCGAGCCTCCAGACGACGATCACGTCTCCCTGCCGCGCCGCCTTGAGGAAGGCGGCGAGCCCCGGGCGGTCCTCACGCTGTCCGGACGCTTGGTCCTCGTAGATCGCGTCGTCGCTGACGCCGGCCTCGCGCAGAGCATCCCTCTGCAGGTCGAGGCTCTGGGAACCGTCCGCCTTCGATATCCGCGCGTAGCCGATCAGCACTGGCGTCTCCAAAACGACCGTTTCTGTGACACCTGAGAAGGGAGCGAAATCCGTGCCTTAGGCGGTCTCACAATCGGTATCTTAAACTAAGACTCGGAAACCCTCGGCTCCAATCGGAAGAGACATCAGTGCCGGCGTCAGCAGATGCCGGCCTGAGTTGCCCCATAAGTAGCCTGCTCCACCGTGTACTTGTCACCGAACTCGGAGGACAGCTGGTCGATCAGGCCCTGGCACGAGAATCCCGACAACTCAAGGTACGAAACAGCAGACCTCGCTGCCTGTGCGTTCCAGTCGGTGCTCAAGCTGTCGACCGCGACCGTGGCATCTCCAACGCTGTACCTGTCTCCGAACTCCGACGACAACTGGTCGATCAAGCCCTGACGTGAGAACCCTGACAGCTGCAAGTACGAGTTCGCTGAACGAACGGTGTTTCGCTGAGCCGCAGTTAGGTTGCCAGACGCGGGGGAGCCTGACGGCGCAGTGGTAACGTTGTTGGCGGGGGCCCCGTCGGCAGCGCCTGGCGCGGAGTCTCGAGGTGGGGCTTCCTGAGCTTCCAGTGGCTCTTGCACCACCGGTTCTTCGAACGGCTGGGACGGTGGATCTGGCAGCAGGGAACCACCGATTAATAGCAGCACGAATGACGCGACCCAGACCCGAATAGCGCGTGCCCGCGTCGGGAGCCATAGGCTCGGAAGCCGCAGAAAAAGCCCGACGAACGAGACGGACCCTGCTACCACGCTGACAAGAACCAGGAATCCTCCAACGGCTTCCATCAAAACTTCCTCCCTCTCAGTTCGTTCAGTCGGCCAATTCTCGCACGACCCACAAAGGAAAACCCATCAGGGGACCTCTTCCGACTTTCCGAGTGATCGAATATACGCGCCGCTGCGGCCCGTACTCGTAGAGGGTGTCTCAGCACCGGACTGTTCGTTCTCGATAGCATCCCCGGCAGCCTTTCACTAATTCCTAAAGCTTCTCTAACAGGTCGGACTTTTTTTTATGGAACTCATCCTCGGTCAAGATCCCAGCATCTCTAAGGTCGGCGAATTTCTTAATCTGATCTGGTATGTCTACAGCTACGACTTGTGGTTGGCCCGATCTGGAGGACATTGCCAGATCACGAATCTTGGCTGCGAGCTGCTCGACCTGGTCGAATAACTTCTTATCGAACTGAATTACAGAATCCTTCTTCGCACCGGAGAAAAAGCCACCGCTAGCTTTTTCAGTCATTCCGCTCGCAATAATTTCTATTTCTCCAAACATCAAGCCTGACGAGGTATCAACACTTGATATGTGCTCGAAAAGGACACTCTTAGTCTTGAGACCAAAGGCACCCGTGCCCCACGTTCCGACGCCCGACTTAATGAGTATGACTCTCCTATCGGTCAGGACGAGGTAATCGCCACCGAGACTGGCACCAGCTTTGGCTCCGAAGAGCGCACCAATACTTGTCTTCTCTCCCATGCCCAGAAGCGTCGCCGAGACCTTCTCGCCATCACCCACGATCTTGCTGATATACGCTCTCAACTTGCTATTGCCGATTCTTCCACCGATTTCCGTCTCGATGGTGTTCAGATCCTCATCATGCAAAGACAATCTAGTTCTCCTTTATGAAGAAAGGCGGCGCTGTTGCATGATTCAACTACGGCGCGAGTGGGGGCGCTTTTCCAACTTCTCGTTCAGGACACCACAGCGCAGGATTTCGGCCTACCCAGCTCGGCCATCGTCGTACGCTCTTGGTAGGTGATGGACCTGTGAGTCGGGTTCGTTGCGGGCCAGTTCCGATTCATGCACCAACGCCATCTTGATTGCAAGGTCATGCGATTTTTCCAAGGCGCGACTCTACCCGCATTAGGTCAACACACGGAGAGCTGTCTCCGGAGCCTTGTCGAGAACCCTCAGCAAGGTCCTCGCGGCGCCGGTCGGGCAGCGCTTCCCCTGCTCCCAGTTACGGATCGTTTCGTGCGGCACGTCGATACGCCGCGCGAACTCAACCTGCGTTAGCCCGAGGCGCTTGCGAACCCGGCGCGCATACCGCGCCATGTCCCGCATCGCCTCAGCGTCATCTTGTTGCTGTTGTAAGGCGAGGTCGGTTTCGGTGGTGCCGTCCAGCACCGCATGATCGATCCTCCCCTCGGGCAGGCTTTGTGGATCGTCGGGATCAATCCTAACGTGCGTCTCGCTCATATTCTCGGACCTCTTTCCTGTTAGCCTTGCGGGCCGAAATGATGCGGATGGCGGAACCTCGCATCGTGTAGATCAGAACGAACACCCGCCTCTCTATTGCGCCGAGCAACCGGTAGCGGTCCTCGCCGTAATACCACCGGCGGTCCCGTCCAACAATCCGGTTTGGATCGAGGAACGCGCGGATGGCATACGCGAAATCGAAGCCGCGATGCATGAAACAGTCGTTGCTTTTGGCATCGTCCCATTCGAACTCCATGACAAGTATGTAGGCCAATGGCCCACCTCTGTCAACTGGGATTAGAACCCCGGCCGGGCATTATCTCCCAAGAGTTAACGGCTCGGTCCGGAGTCCCGGCTCCGATCAAGTGGCCGGTCACGGCTGGCTTGCCCTCTCCACCGCGCGCTTCATCTTCTCGTAAGCCCGCTCTCCGTCGAGCGCCCGCTCGATGGCGACCAGATCGCGTTCACACCCCGCGCCTCGGCGGGTGATGGGGACCGGAGCAGCGAACAGATCATCCGGCACCGGCTCCGGCCGGCCATCGGCACCTTGGTTGGGCCTGCTCCTACCCGGTTGAGCAGGTTCTCCGCAGACTTGTTAATCTCAGCAAGGAAAAACCATGAGTAAAGACAAAAGAGAATCCACCACGAATACACCGCGAAAGTCCAATCCAGCCGACGGAGACAGGCGCCGATATTTCGACCGCGCCCACAATCGAGCGGAGAAACAGGGACGACCAGTATCGGAACTGCTGTTCGAGGATTACTGCGACCGGGTGGAAATCGACTGGAAACATATCGAAGAAGAGGCTGACGCCAAGACTCCGGATTATGAACTAGTGATCGACGGATGGAAGATCATTGCCGAGGTGAAGGAAATCACGAGGAACAAGAAAGAACAGGAATCGGATCGGCTGCTAGAGGAACGTGTCTACGGAAATGTTCTCGATGAGACGCCGGGTGCTCGTGTTCGCAAGAAGATTATGGAGTCTTCGCCTCAGATAAAGGCGAAGACTGAGGGCCGCCACCCCGGGATTCTGGTTCTCTATGACAACGGTTACATCGCCGGACACCTTCACCCGCACAAAATCATGATGGCTATGTACGGTCAGAAGGTTGTGGACATGGCCATCCCACGGAATATTTCCATCAGCCCCTACATTGCAGACATTAGGCTCGGGCCGAACCGCAAGATGACGCCAGCAGCCAACACCTCGATAAGCGCCATCGGTGCACTAGTAGTGGTCCCGCCGCCGGACCTGATCCTCGAACTGCATATTTACCACAACGATTTCGCCGCCGTTCCCATCGACCCGATACTGCTGACGTGCCGCGGAATCGTGCAGTACCAGATCGACTCCGAGACCACGACGTGGGTGAAACTACGGTAGTTCACCGAAGCGCAACACCCGCCATTTAGCGGGGCCTGCAAGGCGGCGTCTCCCGTCGCCGCTTGTTCTACAGATCTTATATTGCCGCCTGGTGCGCCATTGGCTAAGCAACTGTTTTTCTGTAATTTGACTGAGAGTGATCTGAGATCGGATTCTCCTGTGGTTTGAAATCGACCAGGCTGAGGTACTGTTTCCCGATCAGCCAGTCTTCGTGAATCTCCTCGACGACAGCGGTGATGAGTCGTAGTGCGGACTCGGTGTTTGGAAAGATACCGACGACCCGGGTACGCCGGCGAATCTGACGGTTTAGGTTCTCCAGCCCGTTGTTGGTGCGAATGCGCCGCCAGGTAGAACGTGCAAAACGAAAGACCGTAAAGCCTTCCGGCAGATTGGTCTCCATCCAATCGGCCAGCTCCGGGTTGCGGTCGTAGTATTGCTCGACTCTGGCCCGAAGCATCGCCTCAGCTTCGCCTCCAGACGGGGCATTGAAGATGTCTCGAATGTCAGTGGCGATGGCGGCACGTTGGTCGGATCGGCGGGCGTATCGCTGAGCATTCTGGCTCAGGTGAAACTGACAGCGTTGCCAGGGCACTGAAGGAAAGACAGCTCTTCTGGCAGCTCGTAGTCCTGAGTGGTCATCGCTGACAATCAGCTGCACACCCTCCAGACCACGCTTTTGAAGCTGCTGCAGAAACTCTCGCCAGTGGACCTCCGCCTCGCTGAGTCGGCAGCTGACCCCAATCACCTCCCGCTTGCCCCAGCAGTTGACTCCGGTCGCTTTCAAGACGGCCACATCCTGAATGCTGCCCTGGCGACGGACCTTCTCGTAGTGGGCATCCAGGTACACAACTGGATAGCTGCCCAAAGGGCGGTTGCGAAACTGCTCGAGTTCGTCGTCCAGCAGCTTGGAGATTCTTGAGACCTGGCTGGCGGAGATCTCGGTGCCGCACAGCTGCTCGGTAATCTCAGTGACCTTGCGCGTCGACACGCCCATCACGTACATCTCGGCGATGGCCAGCTTCAGGGCTTTCTCCGAGCGGCACCCTCGCTCCAGGGATCGGGGATAGAAGTCCAGGTGACGTACTTGTGGAATCCGGATTTGAAGCTGTCCCACTCGAGTTGACAGCGTCTTGGCCTTGTACCCGTTGGCGTGGTCTCGACGCTGCTCGCTCCGCTCCCAGCGTCGAGCTCCCAGAAACTCTTCGCGTTCCATCTGCATGGCGGTGTTGAGCAGTTTCTCCAACACTCCTCGAAACGCGTCGCTGCCTTCTTCGATCAGTTCTTTCAACAATTCTCGTGGTAGCCTCTGTTCTGGGTCTGGGGTCATTCGGATCCTCCTTGCTCTTGTCTTGAGTTTTTGGAGAAATCCTGCCCCAGACCTCTGATCCTTTTAGCTCACCTTCCTCAAATTACAGAAAGAACGGTACACCCCTCTGTAATGTGCCAGGTGTCTACGAGGCAAGCTCGAGAATAGATGTGATTACAGTTGGGGACTCCTTGACCTGGTGCAATTCTGTAAGTCCGGAAGAGACGTGGACTGCGCAGTTGTCTTCCCTTGCCGGTTGCTCCACCTACAACCTGGGCAGGGGAGGGGTAGGCGTATACGAGTACCTGCAGATTCTGAAGAGCTTCGGCGTCAGGCTACGGGGCCCCACGACCAGATGATAGAAGCTTCCGCGACAGGAAGCGGTAGCTGTACACTGGAACTGTGTTCCGCGGACCCACCACCTTCGTTACACTCTTTCTTCTTGTGCAGATGGTCCTTCCTCTGCATTACTACGCCGGTCCCCGGAACGGCAACGACGAACGCTTCTCCTGGCGCATGTTTTCCGCGGTCCGTATGCAAAAGTGTCGTTCCATCTTTCTGTTGGGGGAGGAACAAGAGACCGTGAATTTGTGGCCCGAGTTTCACGAGGCCTGGATCACCCTGGCCCGGCGCGGGCGCTTTCAGGTGGTGGACGCAATGGCAGCAAGACTGTGCGAGAAGCATCCGGAAAAGCTGCTGAGTCTAAGTCTTCGGTGCCGGGGTATCGACGGCACAATTGCGGAACACGGTGACGGGAGCAACCTGTGCCTCACGGGAAGTCTGCGGTGACCGACCCATCTCGTCTCTGGCGCCGGTTCTGGTTCGAGTTCTCCTTGCCCACTTCGAAAGTCGTGCTCTTTCGAGTCACGTTCTTCGCAATCGTGGCCCTGGACGCCTGGCTTCAGATCGAGCACGCCCCGCGTTACGGCGCAGGTGATTTCAACGGATCCCACTTTCCCTGGCTCGATGGGATACTCCCGCTCCCGAGCCGGTCCGGCATTCTGATCGTGTTTCTGGTCCAGGCGTTTCTGGCCCTGCGTGTCATGTTTGGCGTCGCGGTGCAAAGCTCCCTGGGACTGCTGACCATTCTTTACGGCTACACCTACTTCATCAGCCAGCTCGATTCCTACCAGCACCATTATCTGGTGTTTCTGATACTGCTGCTTTGCAACCTCGTACCCTGGCGGTCGTCCGCGTCCGGATCCACCGTCAGCTGGGCTCTCAGATTGATTCTCGTCCAGGTCGCTGTCGTTTATTTCTGGGCGGCGATGGCCAAGCTCGAGACACATTGACTAAGCGGCCAGGTGCTCCAGGTCCAGATAGGGGAAGGATGGGTTCCAGGCATAATTCATCAACTGCCCGGCGGTCTGGCCACGGGCGCCAGGCTGGTCTTGGTTACCGAACTGTTTCTCGTCTTGGCGCTCTTGGTGCGCCGTTTGTGGCCCGCCGCGCTGGTGGTCGGAGTCACGTTCCATCTGGGGGTTGAATTGGCCGGTTTTCAGATCGGGCTTTTCAGCTACTTCATGTTTTCTATTTACCTGCTCGTCGTTCCCGACCGCTGGGTGGAACGCCTGGCGGCCTCTTTCCGCTACCGCTCGCAGGGTCGGGGTCGGTGCCTTGCACAGATCGGTGAGAGCCTGTCCTCGCTGCTTCTCGGAGACCGCCTGCGGGCAGGTGGCGCCGTCGTAGTGGGTTCCCTGCTCTTGTGGCTTCTTCCCTTTCAGGAAAAGGTGTTTGTCATCCTGGCCACACTCTCACTTGGTCTGGTTGTCCCCCCGAAAAACCCCGTCCACCTTGTACAGCAATGACTTACGCAAATCTTGAGGCGGAGCTCAAGTCCTCGTATCCTGCGGTCTATGAGAGAGATTTGTTGCCTGTTCCAGATCATCCTCAGGACAATTTCTGATCTCAGGCAAGCTGCCGGATTCGTCTATACATTTCTATCGGCTTTCTTCAGCTCACGCGTAACTTTGGCGGCACGAGTCGTAGCGGCAGAGAGTCAGTTGGCCGCGTGCAAGCGTCGGATCCTTGAGAAGGATCGACCGAGACCCAGATTCACCCGTGCTTTCAGACTTCTTTGGGTGTTGCTCTCCAGGGTCTGGGATCAATGGCATCGGGTTGCACAACTGATGCAGCCGACGACGGTCAAGCGATGGCGCACCACGGCATTTCGTCTCTACTGGCGCCGGAAGTCGAGGGCCCGGCCCGGCCGGCCTCTCGTGCCAAAGGAGATGCGCGATCTGATTCGCAAGCTGAGCCGAGAGAATCCTTTATGGAGTGCCGAACGAATCGAGGATACGTTGCGGTTGCTCGGATATGATCCTCCTTGCAGCGACACCATCCGCAAGTACATGGCCCGCCCCAAGGAGCCTGACAAGCCTTCGAACTGGCTGCCCTTCCTGCGCAACCATATGGATGTCTCTTGGGCAATGGACTTCTTTACCGTGGTCACGGTCGGCTTCTCATTTCTCCACGTTTTTGTCGTCTTTGAACATGGTCGAAGGAGGGTGATTCATCTCGCAACGACGTACCATCCCTCCATGGAATGGGTCATTCAGCAGCTTCGAGAAGCCACGCCCTTCGGTCGTCAGCCCAGATTCTTGTTCCGTGACAATGACGGCATCTACGGCCACGGAGTCCGGAAGTTCCTGGACAGCTGCAACATTGAAGAAGTGCGAACGGCTTACCGAAGTCCTTGGCAGAATCCTTATATAGAAAGGTTTTTCGGCACTCTCCGCCGGGAACTGCTCGATCACGTCATGGTGCTCAGTGAAAGGCACCTGAACCGGTTGCTCAGGGAATACATTGAGCAGTACTACCATTCCGCCCGGCCCCATCAGGGACTGGGCGGTGACACACCCATTCCAATCCAGCAACCGGCAGTGGCTGATGGGCCAGTCAAGCTGCTCTCGTTTCCGATCTGCGGTGGGCTTCACCATCGCTACGAACGGGTCGCAGCGTAGGACGCAGGTCACAACCGACTCATTCGCTCAACATCTGTCCGACATGGGCAAGGTCTGTCTGGGAGGCTTCTTCAGCCGCAAAGCAAACGCCTGCCCACTAATTCTCATCGTGGTTCATAGTGCTCGCCGAGGAAGATCATTCAAATCTGGAACTTGCAGCTAGGCCCACCGGCTTCCTCACAGGTTGGATGGAGTTTTTCGGGTAGACACCGGGCGAGACAGCGAGTCTTTCACACTGCAGAATATCCTTCCCGAATCATTTTGCCTCTGATTCGAGATAAACTGCCGGGGAAGGGAGAGTAGCGTGTCACGATTGACTTCCTTTGTCATCCGTCAGCTGGCCCGGGCGGCGGCCGGGCGTTTTGAGACCGCCACCAGAGAACCGGGAACAGCTCAGCAACGCAAGTTGCTGGAGATCCTGGCGCGAAACCGCGACTCTGAGTACGGCCGGCAGTACGGCTTTTCTTCCATCAGGAACATGGACGACTTCCGAAAGCAGGTCCCGGTCGTCAGCTACGAGGATATCCAGGGGCAGGTGAATCGAATGACGCTGGGGGAGAAGAATGTCCTCACTGCCGAAGCCCCCATCATGTTCGCCCAGACCTCGGGCACCACCGGCCAGGCCAAGTACATCCCGGTGACGCCGTCGTGCAAAGGTCGGGATCACTCCGATCAGATGCGCACCTGGATCTACCATGCCAGCCGCACCCATCGCGGAGTGTTCTCCGGTCAAATCCTGATGGTGGTTTCGCCGGCAGTGGAAGGGTATACGCAGTCCGGTCTCCCCTACGGGTCCGCCAGCGGCCACATCTATGAGAACCTCCCGTGGGCCGTTCGCCGAGTCTACGCGATCCCCTATGAGGCCTTCCTCATTCCGGACTATGAAGCCAGGTATTACGTACTCATGCGTGTAGCGATCTCTGCCGATGTGTCCTTCGTTGGCACTGCCAACCCCTCAACGATTCTGAAGATGTGCGAGTACGCCAATGAACATGCGGAAGAGCTGTTGAAGGATCTAGCTGACGGCACGCTCAAGCAGGAGCTGGAGATTGAACCGGAGCTGCGCGCTGCGATCGAGGCGGGTCTGAAGGCGGATCTCGAGAAAGCGCGCCATCTGAGAAAGGCTCGGCGGCTTCGCTCGGGAAAGCTGCTGCCTGCAGATTACTGGCCCCGGCTGGGGCTGATCGGCTGCTGGAAGGGCGGCACGGTTGGAAACTACATCAAGAAATTTCCCTCCTGGTTTGATCCAGGCGGGCAACGGCCGGTTCCTGTACGCGACTGGGGGTACCTGTCGTCCGAAGCCCGCGGAAGCATCCCCTTGTCCGACCACGGGAGCGCAGGCGTTCTCACCGTCAACGCCAACGTCTTCGAGTTTGTCGCCGCTGAGAACCTGGAGGATAGCCCGGACGACGCCGGGTGCTGGACCTTTGCGGGAATCGACGAGCTCGAAGAGGGTCGGGAGTACTACGTATTCCTGACCACAACGGGGGGGTTGTACCGCTATGACATCAACGATGTCATCCAGGTGGTCGGTCGTTATAACGCCACGCCGACCATTGTCTTCAAGCGCAAGGGACGCGGCATGACGAACATCACCGGAGAGAAGCTCAGCGTGAACCACATCCTATCGGCTTTCGAAAAGGCTTCCAGCAATCTGGGCGTGAGCATTGAGCACTTCAAGGCCGAAGCCGACGTCGAAAATGCCCGCTATGTGTTCAAGGTCGAATCGGCGGAGCTTGCGGAGAGTCAGTACGGGAGACTTCTCCAGCAGCTGGAGCGGCAGCTTTGTTCACTCAACATCGAGTACGAGGCCAAGCGCAAGAGTCTTCGCTTGCAGGACCCGGTGCTGCATGTGATGAGACGGGGGTGGTATGAACGCCAGAAGAAGGCGCTGGTGGCCGACGGGAAGAGGTTGTTTCAGGCCAAAACGATTCTACTCGAGGTCAGAGAGGAACCGGAGGGCTCCAGCCAGGACGTGATCGCCGTAGTCGAGCTGGCGGAGAAATAGCTCATCCCAGTTGCGATTGCCGACATCGAACCGGCCGAGGCTTCAGGCCACCACTGCCTGAGCGGTGGAGAATCGTCGCAGCAGGTTTTCGTCCAGCACTACCCCCAGACCGTGGCCGGAGGGACGACGCGGAGGCCGCCCGCCGTAGCCGAACTGCAGCACGGGTGCCGCAGGATCTTCCCTCAGCAGGTGACGACCAAAGCAACCCTCGAGAAAGGTTACCTCCTGCACAGCCGCCGCCAGCACCAGTTGGGCGGCGGAAAGCAGCGACGACTCGCCCACCTGACAGCCAATCTGCACCTTCAGTCCTGATGCCAGGGCTTCTTCGCACCTCTTGCGAGCCGCCCTCAGGCCTCCGCACTTAGAGATCCTGACGTTGACTGCGGTGCAGGCATTGTGCTCGAGCAGTCTGTGCAGCGACCTGGCGTGGGTGAGGCTCTCGTCCGCCATCACCTCCAGTCCCGTCTCAGCAACCAGCCGCGAAAGACCGTCGAGATCCGCGGCATCAATCGGCTGCTCAAAAAACTGAATTCCGTGACGAGCCATCCTTCTCATTTCCTCGGCGGCTTCATCGGCCGACCAGGCCATATTGGCATCGACCCGCAACGAGCCCTTGCCCAGAATCATGGTTGCCGTAGCCAGCGCCCTCTCCGACGTGCCGCGCCCCACCTTCATCTTGATGCTGCCCAGAGCGTAGAGCCGCATCTTGAGGCAAGACTTGACCAGCCGGAAACCCTGTTCAGCGGAGAGCACCCCGCTGTAGCGGAGCCGGTCCGGGAATCCCTTGTCGGCTCGGGCCAGGACGGCTTCTCCGAATTCCCGGCCGAAAGTGTCCAGTAACGCCAGATCCACGGCGCTCCAGGCTGCTGTCTGCGGCCTGCTCGCAGGGACCCAGCCGGGCGTCTCTCCGCCCTCTGTGCCAATAATGGTGAGACACTTCTTCCCCACTAAATTAGAGTAGAGGGCGAGAAGCTGGATTACAGGATGATAGAAAACAGAAGCGACAAGAAACTGAGGATTTTGGAGACCTCGGAGCGAAGCGGAGAGGTCTCCAAAATCGCTGCGGGACGGACGGAGCCCGACAAGGTTCTTTCGCGACCCGATCCGGAAGTTCCCAGCAAGGCCACGCGTCGCCGATTTTCAGCCCGCCATAAGCTCCGGATCCTGGAGCAGGCCGATGGATGTGAAGAGTCGGGCGGAGTGGGAGCCTTGCTGCGCCGAGAAGGGCTTTACTGGTCGAATCTGCAGACCTGGCGCCGCCAACGCGAGCAGGGAACGCTGCAGGCCTTGACCCCTCGCAAGCGGGGACGCAAGGCAAAGCCGGTCAATCCTCTGGATCGTCAACTGAGGCAAGTGGAGGCTGAGAATCGGAAGCTGAAACGCAAGCTCGAGAAGTTTGAAGCCATGCTGGATCTCCAAAAAAAAGTCTCGCAACTGTTGGGAATCTCTCTGGCGAGCAGCGAAGAGAACGGAGACGAGAGCTGATGGACGAAGCTTTGCGATTCTCACAATCCCACGGAGTCCGTGCCGGTTGTCAGGCCCTGGATCTGCCGCCATCGAGTCTGTATCGGGAGAAACTTCGGCGCGAACGGCCGGCGCTGGATCCTCGGCCTCGGGCCGCATCCCCACGCGCCTTGAGCCCGCCCGAAAGGGAAGCCGTTGTGGAGGTCCTGCACAGCCGACAGTTTATCGATAAAGCTCCTGCCGCCGTATGGGCGGAGCTGCTGGACGAAGGGCGATACTTGTGCTCGATTCGAACCATGTACCGCATTCTGGCCGAACGTCTGGAAGTTAGAGAACGCCGCCGCCAGCGCCGCCATCCCCAATACTCCAAGCCGGAACTTCTGGCCACCGGCCCGAACCAATGCTGGTCCTGGGACATCACCAAGCTGAAGGGTCCCGTCAAATGGAGCTATTTCTACCTCTACGTGATCCTGGACATTTTCAGCCGCTATGTGGTGGGCTGGATGGTGGCCACCCAGGAAAGCTCACGCCTGGCCAAGGTCTTGATCGCCCAGAGCTACTCCAAGCAGGAGATCGTAGCGGGTGGTCTCACCCTGCACGCCGATCGTGGCTCGTCGATGAGTTCCAAAGCACTGGCCTTGCTACTGGCCGATCTGGGAGTCACCAAGTCTCACTCTCGGCCTCATGTCTGTGACGACAATCCCTACTCGGAATCCCAATTCAAGACCCTCAAGTACCGTCCCGAATTCCCGGCTCGTTTCGGCACCATTCAGCAAGCCAGAGACTTCTGTCGGGATTTCTTCGATTGGTATAACCGCGACCATCGCCATTCGGGTATCGGCCTGCACACTCCCGAGGATGTGCACTACCTCACCGCCATCACCACCCGTCGCGATCGATCCCAAACATTGGAGGCCGCCCATGCACTCTTCCCGGAGAGATTTCCCAACGGCAAACCCGTTCCTCCCGCGAGGCGGTCTGGATCAACCCTCCCGAAAAGGAGAACTCTTGAGATGACGCTACAGTAATTTATTCACCAAAGTGTCTCAAAGTTATTGACACGTTCCGCCGTCGCAGTCATCCAGAAAACCTTCCACCTCCTGGAGCGAAGCGAACCGCCGACCCACCAGACGAGGCAGGATCTCGTCGCGAAGCATCGCTACAGCGCCGGAGCGACTCTCACCGGTGACATACTCCCGAGGCAGACACTCACCGTATCCGATCGTCCCGGAGTCGGTCGTGCAGCGCACAAACACGCTGTTGGAGTGGGACCGCTCAGCAGCCGAGTGCTTGAACGCCTGGCGGAACGGAAGGTCGACGGCGTGAATCTCAAACGACGCGATGCGAGTCATCGGGGCTCACGTGTGCAGGGCCAGTCAGGAAGGCAACCCCTCGCACAAACCATAGTCTCTACCATTTCATTCGCCAGCATCGCGAGATCTCGCGGACTGTGGAGCCGGAGGAACAACGATGTTATTCTGACCTCAATCGAATCCGTTTTGTACACGAAGTCAGTGCGTTTTTCAAGGTGTTCTCGGAGTATGACCTCGACGCGAAGATGTTAAAATTGCGGGGCCAGGCTGCCTAAGTCTCAGGTCAGGGGGCTCTGTCCGAGATGCCTGCTGCGGCTGGCCTCGCCTGACAGTGAGTCTTCTCAGCCCGGAGGCTCCTCGCGGATAACCCGAAGTCGAGACGATCCGTTCGAAGCCGGGCCCGGGGAGACCGGTCCAGGCGTCGCTCTGTCCGGGGTCGAGGAGGCAGAGAGCCGGCTGCCGGGAGAGGTGTTAGCGGGGCGGTACCGCCTTGTGGCTCAACTCGGACGCGGGGCCATGGGCGAAGTGTACCGGGCCGACGATCTCAAGCTGGGGCAGCCGGTTGCCTTGAAACTCCTTCCAGAGAAGCTCAGAAAGAAGCCCGGCCTGCTGCAACGTTTCTTCAGTGAGGTCAAGCTGGCCCGCCAGGTCGCACACCCCAACGTGTGTCGCGTCTACGACGCCGGCGAGGCGGATGGGCAGCACTTTCTGACCATGGAATATGTCGACGGAGAAGATCTTGCCTCTCTCCTGAAACGGATCGGGCGCGCTCCCAAAGACAAGGCGCGACAGATTGCCTGCCAGTTGTGTGCAGGCCTGACGGCAATTCATGCCGAGGGGATCCTGCACCGAGATCTCAAACCCGCCAATGTGATGCTGGATGGCCGCGGGCAGGTGCGGATCACCGACTTTGGAGTCGCCGGTTGGGCTGACCGGATCCCGGAAGGTGAGATCTGTGGAACGCCGGAATACATGAGCCCTGAACAGCTAGCCGGTGAGGGCGCTTCGACTCAGAGTGATCTCTACAGCCTGGGCCTCATGCTCTTCGAGATTCTGACGGGGCGACGTGCCTTTCCATCGGTAGATGTACGTCTCCGCGAGGAGACCACGCCTCCCGACCCGTCGCAGATAGTGGAGGGGACCGATCCTGCTGTCGCAAGAGCAGTCCGGCAGTGTCTTCAGCCGGATCCCCGGGATCGTCCCAACTCCGCTGCCGAAGTCTTCGCTCTGCTCGCTGCCGGGGATCCCTTCAAGGCTTTGCTGGGATCAGAGGACACGCCTGCCCCGGAGATGGTCGCGGCCGCCGGAGCCCGAGGGGGCCTTGGCCTCCGCCCGCCCGCCGCACTGATGGGGACCATCCTGGTTGGAGTGTTTCTGATCGCCCTGGCGGCGGACCGCGTCATGCTGTTCCGTCACATGAAGCTGGACCGGCCACCCGAAGTGTTGGTGCACACGGCCCGGGATCTGATGCGCTCGATCGGATACCCCGAGATGCACACTGATAGTGCTTACGGTTTTGGCCATGACGAGGACCTGCTTCGTTTCGTGGCATCGAAGGAAGATCCGTCCGGCTGGGATCGGTTGAAGAGCGAACGACTGCCCGCCATGTACTTCTGGTATCGCCAGAGCTCCGGCTCTTTTCTTCCCAGGGACCGTCTGGGCAGGGTCGGCTTGACGGACCCGAACTTCTCTTCCATACCGGGAGCTACGGTCGTCCTCGATCCTCAGGGCCGGCTGCTCGAGCTCCGCGTTGGTCCGCCGCCAGCTAGAGCCCGCACGGAGGCTCTCCCGGATCCGGACTGGGGTGGACTGTTCACGGCAGCCGGCCTGCAGCTTGATCAGTTCGCCTCGGTGACTCCGGGCCGCATACCACCGGTTTCGTGCGAGACTTGCCTCGCCTGGGAAGGGGCCGACGCCGGGGGAACCCCCCTGTATGTCGAGGCGGGGTCCTACGCCGGGAAGCCCGTGTTCTTTCGGAAGCAGACCCCCTGGGGATCGCCTGTCCTGGAACGCCCGGTGTTGCAGCCACAGTTTTCCCAAATGCTCTTCAATGCCCTCTGTGTGATCGTCATCCTCGGGTGCCTGGTTGGCGCCAGGCGCAATCTCCGCAAGGGTCGAGGTGACCTGAGGGGCGCCCGGAGATTGGCGCTTTACGTTCTGGCCATCAGCATGATCCAGTGGTTGCTCCGTGCCAACCATCTCCCCCGGTGGTCCCTTGAAAGCGAACTCTTCGTCTCAGCGCTGGGCCTGGCGATCTCTCAGGCAATCTTCTTGTGCTGGCTTCCCTACGTGACCCTGGAGCCGTATATTCGGCGACGATGGCCGCAAAGAATCGTCTCTTGGACCCGTTTGCTTGCCGGCCGATTTCAGGATCCTCTGGTGGCGCGAGACGTGCTCATTGGTCTCTGCGCCAGTGTGGTTTTCCAACTGATGTTGCGTCTCTACCACCTGGTGCCGGCCTGGATAGCCGCTACCGGTCCCTGGCCCCGAAGCATCTGGCCCGACACTCTGCTGGGACCGAACTATTACATCAGCGAATTTCTCCGTTTTCAGGACAACGCGATCTTCTACGGGCTCGGACTCCTGTTTCTGCTGGTCTTGACAGAATTCCTGCTCAAGAACGAGTTCTTGGCAACAGCTGTCGTCCTGGGACTCATAACCATCATGTGGAGCCAAGAACTCTCAGGCCTTCCTGCGGTCCTCAGTTGGAGCCTGACGGGGCTGCGAATGGCCGGCTTCCTGTTGCTTCTCAAACGCTACGGGGTGCTTGCCCTCATCGTCGCCATTTTCTTTGACAACTTCTTAAGCCATTTCCCGGTGTCCAGCTCACTAACGCAATGGTACGCAGAACAGTCGATCTTTGCTCTTACCGTTGTAACAGGTCTCAGTGCCTACGCACTCTATGCGGTCCTGCGTACCGATGCCCCCCGGGAGCAAGCTTCCTGATTCGCAGCGCTGGCTGGTCGGAAAAGTTCGATACCGTGGGCCTCGCTGCCAGATCAGTCCCGTGGCGAGGAAGACCCAGCAGAGTCCAGGCTGGGGTCCTTCTTGTCCAGATTCGGCGTGAGAGGGGCGGAGAGCTGCCCGACGAAGTCCAGCGGATACTGGCGATTCACCAGGCCCAGTTCACCCACTCGGCGATCTCTGGGGAGATACCAGCTTCCAAAGACCAGATCCCAAACGATCAGGTTGTTCCCGTAGTTCCGATTGGACTCATGGATGAGCCTGGAGTGATGCCAGCGGTGCAATTCCGCCCCGCTGACAACGTAGTTGAGGACTCCGTATCGCGCATCTACATTGGAATGCTGGAAGAACCCGTTCACGGCATAAAAGACAAAATAGCCTGCCAGAACTTCCTGGCTCACGCCGACCAGAATGAAAGGGAGTGCGTCGAGCAGAAACTGCAGGGCCTTTTCAACAGGATGAAACCGGCCCACATTCAACCAGTAGAGCTTTTTCGGGGAATGGTGTACCGCGTGCAGCCCCCACAGCAACTGCGTGTTGTGAGCCGCAACGTGCAGCCAGTAGCGAAAGAACTCCGCAACCAGCAGCATCATCGTGACCTGAACGACGAGCGGCAACTGGTGTGGCCAGAGCTGTGACACGGCGAAGTCGCGACTGTTCAGGTAGCCAAGCAGCGTGATACTGGCGACGAAGGTGAGGATTTGCGGCAGCACCATCTGTACCGTCACCATGAACAGGAGGTCGTTCTTCACGTCATCACTGCTGGGATGCCAGATTCGATCGTAGGGGATCGCGTACTCCAGCAGGGTGACCGTGGCCGCGGCCAGCACAACCGCAACAACGGCGCTAGCGACGCTGGGCAATCCGGCCAGTGAGAGGAGCAGCGAAATGAGAAACGCCATCACCATGGTGCCGGGATATGCAACCCAGGGCAGCCCGGTCCGATTGTGTTCGCGCATGGGAGCCTCCGTGGTTGGGGATACCTTAAGCCTACTTGAGTCCTGCTCGCTCCCGCAAGGGAACAAGAACTCTCCGTATGCTTCTCGGGCCAAGCTCGCGCAGGCCGGACCGCCTGAGCGATCGCGGGCACTCCTGGAGGCCGGCGCTGCCGGGCGTTTTGCAGGGTACTTCTTCGCGAATCTGGGGAGCCTGCATCGGAAAGCCGACTGGGAAGAAGTCGCGGTTGAACTTGACAAGCGGGCTGCGGCCGTTCGGGCGAGAAAGCAATGACCATCAGGTTCTGTGCCAGTGCGTTCCTGGCGGTGGTGAGTCTATGTTATCCCCTCAGCCCCTCAGCCAATTAGCTGCCCAATAATCTCAGCCGGAGATCGGCCTGGCTGGGCAGCGTGTCGATTACCGGAGTCTGAGTTGTTAGAAATCTGTTAGAAAACCGAGATTTAGACGATTTATTGAGAGGATAGAATCTAGCTAGGTTATTGATTTATAAAGACTTATACTGGTACGCCCGGCAGGATTCGAACCTGCGGCCTCTGGTTCCGGAGATTTAATCCTACACTTTTCAGCCCACTTTCTCTCATTTTATCTCAGTACCTATCATCTTCAAAAACAAGGACTTACTGGGGGTCAAGCTTTTCATCTCAGTTTCTCTCATCTTTGTCACTTTGGCTGATCTTGTTAGAAAGTGTTAGAAAATGCGCGGCTGAGGAGCGCCTTCCGCAGGCCGCCACCACGGATCTCGGCCGAGCACTCCGGATAACCCTAGCAGGCCGGATCTTATCCGGAGGCCGTCAACGAAGCGCTCAACACTATCTTGAAGCTGGGAGGCCGGGATCAAGGTTTGTGCCCATTCCGGCTTGGCCCACGGAATACGCATTTACTGAGCCTGGGTGTGGGTGTCCGGCGAGACCTCCCGGCGCCCGGAGGACGCCCTGAAGACAGGCGGGCTCCAATTCGCCAGCAGGAAGAAGCGATGCTACTTCCGGGATGCTCTTGGTGCCGCCGGCATAGTCCCCTGTCCTTCCAACCTTCAGATTTTGAAAGCCAGCACCCCTCGTTCTCCTGCTATTGCTGGGTTGGCGGGTCTGTTCAAATACCCGGAACCGCAGAAAACATAGGCGTCTTACCAACTTTTCCGCCTTGACCATTACTTGGCATGTCATTTGCTCTTATACCCGATGAGACTGAAACCGGCCTGCATGTTGTAGGCTGGGCCCAAGCGTCTCGGAGGAGGAGCCATGCACCATAACCCTGATAGCGAGCACGAATTCGCTGCGGGAGCTGCTGACCTAACCCAGGCGGAGAGGGAAGCTGTTTTTGAATCGAAGTTGAGGCAGCAGCAACGCTGCTTCTACGTGCTGCTTTCTTTGTACGCCGCTGGATATCTTGCAGCCATATCCTATGATTTCTGGTACCAAACCAGCTACTTTCCTGGTTTTTTTGTGGCGACCTTGCCTCTGCTGTTTCTGCTCCGCAGAAAAAACTTTAAGAGATGACTTGCGGCTGTCCCTCCTGTTTAATCAATCCAGGACAACTCTCCTAATCCTCGCAACAGTGAAACGCGGTGCGGGGACCATCGGCTCTGTGGAAAGGTAGGTCCCTGGTACCGAGTCGCACGCTCAAGAAGTCGAGCCGGACGCCTGTTGTGGCTACGGGAGACACAACTCGCCTCAACCGCAGTAACGATCCGTTATGCAGTACGTGCGTTCAAGCCGCTCGGCGCATGTAGCGGTGATGAAGTCCACCGACCTGGGGAAGCGCAATGATCTCGCCGGATTCCGGGCGTTCGATGGCTCTCGGTTGCGGTGCATCCTTGTCCAGAGACAAGTGCGTTCGGTAGTCGTGATAGTAGCCAAGATAGTCGCGAACGATGCGACGCAGATGATTCTCGCTCAGCACGATCACATGATCGAGACAGTCTCGTCGCAGCGTGCCAACGAAACGCTCCGCATACGGATTCTGCCATGGGGAACGGGGAGCAATCTTCACTTCCTCGATGCCCATGGAACGAACTCGACGGACGAATTCTTGGCCGTAGGTGCAGTCTCGGTCTCGAAGCAGATATCGAGGTGCATTATCCCAGGGAAATGCTTGAAGGATCTGAAGTGAGGTCCATTCTGCCGTTGGCGAATCCGTGACGTTGAAGTGAACAACGCGCCGCCGTTCGTTAGCTAGGACGACGAACACAAACAACACTCGGAAGCTCAGGGTCGGCACCGTCAGGAAATCGATAGAGACCCTCTGTGCCAATAATGGTGAGACACTTCTTCCCCACTAAATTAGAGTAGAGGGCGAGAAGCTGGATTACAGGATGATAGAAAACAGAAGCGACAAGAAACTGAGGATTTTGGAGACCTCGGAGCGAAGCGGAGAGGTCTCCAAAATCGCTGCGGGACGGACGGAGCCCGACAAGGTTCTTTCGCGACCCGATCCGGAAGTTCCCAGCAAGGCCACGCGTCGCCGATTTTCAGCCCGCCATAAGCTCCGGATCCTGGAGCAGGCCGATGGATGTGAAGAGTCGGGCGGAGTGGGAGCCTTGCTGCGCCGAGAAGGGCTTTACTGGTCGAATCTGCAGACCTGGCGCCGCCAACGCGAGCAGGGAACGCTGCAGGCCTTGACCCCTCGCAAGCGGGGACGCAAGGCAAAGCCGGTCAATCCTCTGGATCGTCAACTGAGGCAAGTGGAGGCTGAGAATCGGAAGCTGAAACGCAAGCTCGAGAAGTTTGAAGCCATGCTGGATCTCCAAAAAAAAGTCTCGCAACTGTTGGGAATCTCTCTGGCGAGCAGCGAAGAGAACGGAGACGAGAGCTGATGGACGAAGCTTTGCGATTCTCACAATCCCACGGAGTCCGTGCCGGTTGTCAGGCCCTGGATCTGCCGCCATCGAGTCTGTATCGGGAGAAACTTCGGCGCGAACGGCCGGCGCTGGATCCTCGGCCTCGGGCCGCATCCCCACGCGCCTTGAGCCCGCCCGAAAGGGAAGCCGTTGTGGAGGTCCTGCACAGCCGACAGTTTATCGATAAAGCTCCTGCCGCCGTATGGGCGGAGCTGCTGGACGAAGGGCGATACTTGTGCTCGATTCGAACCATGTACCGCATTCTGGCCGAACGTCTGGAAGTTAGAGAACGCCGCCGCCAGCGCCGCCATCCCCAATACTCCAAGCCGGAACTTCTGGCCACCGGCCCGAACCAATGCTGGTCCTGGGACATCACCAAGCTGAAGGGTCCCGTCAAATGGAGCTATTTCTACCTCTACGTGATCCTGGACATTTTCAGCCGCTATGTGGTGGGCTGGATGGTGGCCACCCAGGAAAGCTCACGCCTGGCCAAGGTCTTGATCGCCCAGAGCTACTCCAAGCAGGAGATCGTAGCGGGTGGTCTCACCCTGCATGCCGATCGTGGCTCGTCGATGAGTTCCAAAGCACTGGCCTTGCTACTGGCCGATCTGGGAGTCACCAAGTCTCACTCTCGGCCTCATGTCTGTGACGACAATCCCTACTCGGAATCCCAATTCAAGACCCTCAAGTACCGTCCCGAATTCCCGGCTCGTTTCGGCACCATTCAGCAAGCCAGAGACTTCTGTCGGGATTTCTTCGATTGGTATAACCGCGACCATCGCCATTCGGGTATCGGCCTGCACACTCCCGAGGATGTGCACTACCTCACCGCCATCACCACCCGTCGCGATCGATCCCAAACATTGGAGGCCGCCCATGCACTCTTCCCGGAGAGATTTCCCAACGGCAAACCCGTTCCTCCCCTCTTCCAGAAGCGGTTTGGATCAACCCTCCCGAAAAGGAGGACTCCTGAGATGACGCTACAGTAATTTATTCACCAAAGTGTCTCAAAGTTATTGACACGTTCCGAGACCAGTTCGCTGATGTGGTTTTCCAGAAAAGTCCTCCATGCCTGAGAGGGCGGGTTCTCACCTCGGACCATGTACTTGGAGACCGAGGCCAGCGAAATCTCGATTCCTAGCTTGAGCAGCTCGCCGTGAATTCTGGGTGCGCCCCACAGAGGGTCGGCACGACTCATCGTGCGAATGAGTCTTCGCATCGTAGGTGCAACTGCCGGGCGACCTCGCTCCTTACGACAGCTCTCCCAGGTCCAATAGCGCTTGAAACCCTGTCGATGCCAACGGATGACAGTCTCAGGTTTGACGATAGCGAGAGAATCAGCCCAGCCTCGCCATATCTTGGAAAGAAGGAGCCAAAAGAGACGGTCAGCTCTTGACAGGCATGGGCGCTGAGAATTCCGCTGTAGGATCGCGAGTTGCTGCCGCAGAGCGAGATTCTCAAGGGTCAGTGAACGGTGCGTGGTGAGAGTCGAAAGGAGGGTCTTGAGTAGGGTCAAAAGCATGCTGGCTCATGTTGACCTGGGACCAGCGCAAGTTCAATGTTTCCAAGGCGGACCGAATAAACGGGAACCACAAGTCCGCAGTGACCGAACTCGCAGCACTTGATCCCACCCCCCGGGTCATGCAGACCTTGATGCGGGCGCTGAATGACCGGGACGAGGGCGTACGCCTGCAAGTGGTGCTCGCTTTTGAGGACTTCGAGCAGTTGGAAGTTGTCCCCGTTTTGCGTGGGATTGCCGAGCGGGATCCCTCCGAGGAGGTCAGAGATGCGGCCGCAGACGCCACTGAGTTCCTGACGGATGTGGCCAGCCGTACCGGGCGTTAAGAGGGCGCAGGGTCTTTCTTGGGATCTGCTCGTGAGGCAGGGGGCGATGCCCCTAAACTCTCCTAGGTTCCATCAGATCGCCTGGGACGCGCTGACAAGCGCTTTCGGCTCCCTGCGGCGCCACAACTTTTTCGATTGAACGGCGGGCCGGCGGTTTGGAATGTATGTATACGAATCCGCAGTGGATGTGCAGGAAAAGGAAACGGGCAGCGGTTTTTCCGGGGGGGGGGGGGGGGGGCGGATTTTCGGGAGGCTGAAATCACATCTTATCTTGACCCAGGACGGGAGCTTCTTGGGTGGCTCAGGTCAGATCGGAGGCGTGCCTTCAAGTGCAAACCTGAAAGGGGCTGCGGTGTGGTGTCACCTGATGTCTCAGTTTTCAGAGGACCCGGGCGGATTCGGCGCTGCCCCGGCTGGCGCAGCTGCGGGGACTCGGCAAGAGCTTCGGACTGACGCCCGGGGACCGGTGCGGGATTAGAGCAGAGCCACCGAGAAAGTCGGATCCCGGCGAGGAGTAGTTTCACCTGACAGCAGTTAGGGACGTTCGCCACCCGGGGGCGAAGGCTGTGGGTCTGTGGACCGGGCAAAAAAAGGGGCGTCACACCAAGCAGCGCCCCAAATGTTTCAGTTTGCGTCGGCTTCTAGGTAGGGCATTCGCAAGGAATCCCCGAGGGCATGATCCCTCCAAATACAGGGCAGTCGCCGTGCGCTCTGTGTGCCTCCTCGGCATGAGCATTGGGGTGAATAAGATGTCCGTTGTGGCACAGTTGGTTAGGCTTGTGTGGCGCCGGCCCTTTCGCCATCAGCAGATGTGAGAGCGGGAGGGCGGCCAGAACCAGTAACAAAAAACTCGCAATAAGTAGCCTCTTCATAACATTTCCTCCTAGGAAGTTGCTTGGTTACGACCCCTCGGCATTGTCAAATGATCCCACAGCGAATTACAAAAGACGATGTGCCTGCCAGAGTCCTGCGGCAATCGCTCGAGGTTGCGTCCCGAGGTGAATGGTTGAAAATTCCCCTGGGCGTGCACCCGCAGAGAAAAGCAGCAGTCAGTATCGACACCTTGAGCTGAAACTAACGATGCACCCCAGCCTATACGCGCCCCGCGGCAGCATCACTCTTCGAATGTATATATACGAATCCGCAGGCTCAGCGTCAGTTCAGGGAAAGGGCAGCGGTTTTTCCGGGGGGCGGATTTTCAGAACTGGTTTTTGGGGGCGGGGCTATTTTTTCGGAGGGGGCTGGGGCGGCCTTTGACTGCCTTACTGGCTGAGGCACGCCCGTCTCATGTTCCAGCATGTTCCGTCACGGCCCATCACTTTCCGGCGCTTTCTGTCATAAATTGTCGTATCCTATGATGGTAGATTGATTGCCGCACATAGGAGTTGTCTCGTGAGTATCGTAGAATTGAAGCTAGAGGTAACCGTCATAATCGAGAAAGACGGGGACGGATTCCACGCCTTTTGTCCCAACCTGAAGGGTCTTCACGTTGGGGGGGATACGCTTGAGGAGACGATGGGGTGTGCAAAGGAGGCCGTTGTGCTCTACCTGGATTCCTTGTCACGCCACGGCGACCCTCTCCCGGTTGGTCCATTCCTCAACATCGTCGATGAACCAAAGCCCTTCAAGATACCAATTGGAGCATTTCTGAGACACGTTCAAGTACAGTGGCCATCTCTGACTCAAGCTGGAACAAGATAAAGCGAGAGCTCTCCAACCTCACCTCAAAAGAACTACTCCGCGCACTCAGCAGAGACGGCTGGGAAAAGGAAGAAACTGGTGGGGCCACTATCTGCCTTCGTAAAGGCGATGACCGTGTCGTCGTGCACTACCACCCCAAGAAAACGTATGGATCCAAGCTGCTCAAAGGCTTGATACAAGGTATCGGATGGGACGCCCAGGACCTGAAGCGACTCAAACTTATCCGCAAGCATACGAAGGTCTGAGGGGCAACCCCTTCATTTCCACAACCACAACCCCATCCTCAGAACCCACCACAGCAGACACAGCTTCACACTCCAGACCTCTTCCACCTGCCACTTGACGGGCGCTCTTTCCGCATCCTCGGGAACCTGCACGATCAGGGCAGAACCCCCCGTCGCCGTCAACTGCTACGCTTGAGCGGAATCATGTCCCGCCAGCCAGGCCCCAGCTTCCAATAGGCCGGGCTTCCCCCTGGCTGCGCGGGACGCTTCCTCAGGGAAGGAGGAAATGAGTGGCCAAGCAACAAAACTCAATACCGATCAACAGGTCCCGGCGAAAAATCTCTCAACGTGGAACCTTCCGAAAAAACCCGGGCTTTCCGAACCCCAACTCTGCACTGGGCAAGGGACTCAGTGCGATTGCAAAGCTACAGAAGGAGCAGAACGAGGTAGGCGTTCGTTTACGCGAAAGCAGGAATCGGTTGGCTTCTATGGAAGTGGAGGCGGCTGTCCAGGGAATTGGGCTCTTGCCGGATCCACAGGAAGAGCTGCCCGCAACGACAGCTCCGGACGGGCAAGACTTTCGATCGCGTTACCAGTCGGAACTCGCCGAATACAATCAACTCAAAGACGAAGATCGAGAAATAGAATCCAGAATAGAAAAGATTCGATCCATTCCTGAGATCGTGGGCTATCTGAATCGCCCGCGGGTTTCAAACGCCCCTCCTCCTATCAGACCGGTGCGTGGGGGGTGGCGGCCGAGCCCCCGGGCGGAAGTTGAGCCTCGTGCGAACCAAGAGCCCGAACCTGAAACGAGAACGGGTGGGAAAGGACAGCCTGCGACAATTGAAGACATCAAGACCGTCCTTGAAGCGTGTAGAGGAGTTGTCGATAAGGAGACTCTCAAGAAGAAACGGACAGAAGCTGTGGAGCTCTGGCTGCGGCGACGGAAGTCACGCAGCAAGGTCGCTACGAAAGCAGCCTTATATCGACATGCGAAAAAAGACAAGTCCGAGTTCTACGCATGGGGACGAGGCGAGAGACCGTACAGATCCGCAGCAGACATAGACATTCCTCGGGCGATAATTACCGACTGGGACTAACTTCCCGCTTTTCCCCATACTTCCCCCCACTCCCCCACATTTTTTCGTGTTGCGCCCCACACTGTGGGGGGGCGTAGTCTGCCTTTAACAGAAAGTTTCTGGAGGCAGAATGAAAATATCCGAGACATTCATTATTAGGCTAAATTAGGCTAAAACTGCACCGTGAGCCGGCGTATCGCATCGCCCAGATGGCCGGCGTGAACCCAACGACTCTCTCAAAGTTGATTCATGGTGCCGAGCCTGTTCGCCCAGCCGACGATCGGATTCTAAGCGTCGGGCGAATCCTTGGGCTATCACCGGACGAGATCTTTGTACCCCGAGGGGCCGTGCTTCGTGGCTAGGGGGAACTCACTGTGGGAGTAAATAGCAAGGGGCCCGCCGCCAGCGGACCCCAACAAAACACCCTTTTAGGAGGGGGAACTCCATGAGAACTGTACCGATCCGAAATGTAACCGTCAAGTCGTCGAGGCTTGCTCATCAAACAAAATGGGGGGCGCTAGCATTTCGCCTGTTGTCTTCGGGACAAGATGCAAGTTGGAACAGGGGGCAGATCCAACTGGTTCGCCAGGCAGAGGCCTCAGGCCTCAGGGGCCGCGTCGATGCTCTATTCCGACGACAGAGCTATGTGAACCTTATCCTTCGCCGGCCACATTGGGGCCAATCAGGCAGGTGGTTCTGATGGGGGCGTTGAGGATCCAGGCCTACAATTTCAAGCCCATGGAAGCCGGTAATCTTCTGGCCTTCTGCAGCGTCGATATCGGAGGCAAGCTGAAGCTGCACAGCTGCCGAATTGTCCGGCAGAAAGGGCAGCTCCCCTGGGCCAGCCTTCCGCAAAATGAATGGAAGGACAGCGATGGAACCCGGCGATCCTACCCCACTGTCGAGCTCCCGGAACACGTCCGTCACTTAGGTATGAAGGCAATTCTCAGAGGCTGGGAGGAGTTCGAGCATGCAACCGCTTGAGCACGCCCAGACCTATCACAGAGCCGGACTGAGCGTGATCCCGATTAAGCCGAACGGCACGAAGGCCCCGGCAATCAACTGGAAAGAGTTTCAGAGCCGGTTTCCAACCGATGAGGAGCTGGAGGTCTGGTGGTCAAGTCCTGGCCTCGGAATCGCGATCATCACCGGGGAGGTGTCCGGCTTTCTTCAAGTTATTGATTTTGACGCCCCGCCGAATAAGCAGTTTGGGGAGCTGATTAGGGCAGAGCTCGGTGAGGAACTGGTGAAATCTATGCCCTTGATTAGCACCCCCCGCCCAGGTGGCTTTCATCTCTATTTCCGTTGCCCTGGCCTGTTTCAAGGGAATACGGTCCTGGCCCAGAAAAAGGACGCCGAAGGAAAGGTGATTACGACGGTCGAAACCCGAGGCGATGGCGGTTACACCCTCACGGTTGGGTGCCCCTCCGGCTGTCACAGGAGCGGTAACACCTACGAATTGAAGCGCGGCTCACTGAACGCGATTCCAGAGCTGAGCATGGAGCAGGCCGAAAAGCTCTTTGCCATTTGCCGCGCCTCCAATGAGTATTTTGAGCCTGAAAGGGAAACCGGGCCACTGCCGGACCCTTCCGTGGTGGGGAACCGCCCGGGTGATGATTTCAATGATCGGGAATCCTGGGATGAACTCCTGCCCGGCTATGAATGGAGATTGTGCTACAGGCGCAACGGGCAAGGTTACTGGACCCGGCCTGGTAAGGACCGGCGAGAGGGGCATTCGGCCACAACCGGGGGGGGCGGAAGTGACCTGTTGTATGTCTTCACCTCAGGGGGCCACCCCCTCAAGGAAAGAACCTCCTACAGCAAGTTTGCCTTTTACGCTGCGATGCACCACGGAGGGGACCACTCGGCCGCTGCCAGGGATCTGGTCCAGCAGGGATATGGCGATCAGCCGGCACGACCGGGTCTGGACTTTACGACTGGGGCAGCAGCAGCACCAGCTTCTACCTGGCCGTCTTTGGGGAAGGCCGCCCTGCATGGCCTTGCCGGTGAGTTTGTCCAGCTCGTGGAACCGCATACTGAGGCGGACCCAGTTGCCCTGCTGGCGCAGTTCCTGGTCTGTTTTGGAAACTGCATCGGATCGGAACCGCACTTCAAAGTTGAGGCCGATCGGCACGCATTGAACCTCTTCTGCTGCTGTGTCGGTGAGACTTCGAAAGGGCGCAAGGGAACCAGTCTGGGTCATGTCCGCAACGTGTGCAGGTCCGTAGATGAAGATTGGGACACGGAGCGTGTGCAGTTTGGGTTGTCCTCTGGAGAAGGACTGATCTGGGCCGTCCGGGACCCGATCGAGGAAACCAAGGCACAAAGACAGAAAGGGCAGCCAACTACCTACGAAGACATAATCACTGACCAGGGGGTGAGTGACAAGCGGCTATTGGTGATCGAAGCGGAATTCGCGCAGACACTGCGAGTCATGAACAGGGAAACTAACACGCTTTCGCCGGTGATCCGGAATGCCTGGGACGGCGGGAACTTACGGATCCTGACGAAGAACAGCCCCGCCAGAGCCACCGGGGCCCACATCGGTATCATCGGCCACATTTCGAAGGCCGAGCTACTGCAGCACTTGACCAGGACGGAAATGGGAAACGGGTTCGGGAATCGGTTCCTTTGGCTGTGTGTGAAACGGTCGAAGTGTCTGCCCGAAGGTGGGAATCTTTCCAGTGTGAACTTCGGCCCTTTTCTCAAGGAACTGGGGCGGGTGGTAAACCGCGGAAAGGTAACGCCCGAGATCAGTCGTGATCATGAAGCCCGCGAGCTGTGGGCTGAGGTTTACCCGGAGCTGTCTTCAGGGAAGCCGGGGCTGCTGGGGGCCATGATTGCCAGATCAGAGGCGCAGGCGATGAGGCTGGCCTGCTTGTATGCAGCTCTCGACGGGTCCATGCAGGTAACTATCGATCATCTGAGAGCTGCTCTGGCTCTGTGGCAATACTGTGAGGACTCAGCCCGGTATATCTTCGGAGATGCGCTGGGGGACCCAATTGCGGACACCATCCTGCAATCCTTGAAGCGGAACCCTGCAGGCCTAACCAGGACCGAGATCAATCAGATATTTGGCGGCCACAAGACCACTACTCAGATTGATCAGGCAATCATTCTGCTGCGTTCACAGAACCTGATCTCATCACACAAACGGAGCACCGACGGTCGCCCAGTGGAGTACTACAGACATGCGGAATAAGCGGAATAAGCTGAAAAAGGGGGTGCGGAAAAAGCTGATTAAGTACTTATTCCGCTTATTCCGCTTATTCCGCACCCCTACCCGGAAGATGATGACGACCTCGACGAGCCGTTGTTTTGTGTGTGAAGAATAACTTGAGTTTCCGAACGTGAAAAGCGCAATTGTATTGGTCCCCGATGACCGCGACATTGAACAGGAAATGCTGCCCATCCTGGTGCCAGAGGGTAAGGCCAGGTGGCTGCTGTCGATGGGCATTAACAGGTTCAGGCGGCGGGTCCGGGAGGGGAGGATTCCATTTGTGATTGAGGGCGGCAAGCGCCGGTTCCTTACATCTGAACTGCGGGCCTACACAGACAGCTTGCCCAAAGGTGATCCGGAGAGCTTGCCGAAGCGGAAGATAGGGCATAGGATGCGGAGTACCACCAAACCTAAACCACAGGAGGTACAGCCGTGTCCGTGAAGCAACTCCCCAACGGTCGGTGGCAGGTCAGAGTGTATCTGCCCGGGTCGACCCGCAAGCATCAGAAGTTTTTCACCAAGCGTTTCAAGAAGGAGCAGTCAGCCCGGAAGGCCGAAAGTCGGCTTCTGGTGGCTGTCGATGAAGGCAACCCCAGGCTGCTGCGCAGGGTCATCAATGAGCTGCGTGGCCGCAGCGAAGTGGGCACGTTCAAGGAGCTGGCCGAGCTCTATATGCGGGACTACGTCGAGGTGCGCAACCGGGATATCTACACCAAGAAGCTGCGTGTGGACACTCTGGTGCACCACCTGGGCAGTGTCGGGCTGCTGTACTTCGATATGGCGGATGTCAACAGGTTCATCCGGTCCCGCAAGAAGCCCAAGGCGTACCGGGATCAGAAACAGTTCCGCGTGGCCGACATCACCATCAATCGCGATTTGGCCGTGCTGAAGCACATATTCAGGTGGGCGGAGGAGCAGGGAATCATCCTGGACAACCCGATTGAGAAGCTGCGGAACCTGGCCGAGCCCCCGGCACCCCCGGCACTGGTTCCTACGCTGAACATCGTGAACACCGTTATCAATAAGGTGCCGGAAGCACAGCGGCAGGTGTTCATCTTCATGCGCGAGACAGGATGCCGGCGCGGTGAAGCCCTGGGTCTGCAACATGAGCAGGTGCGCCAGCGGGTGTTGCTGACCAGGACCAAGGCGGGGCGGTGGCATCTCTTCCTGACGGAAGCTGCGCCATCGACTACATCCCACAGGTGTGTGAGTGGGTCTGGTTCAACCCCAAGACTATGCTGCCATGGCACGACCTGAGAAGGGGTGTACCGTTCTTTCTGTAATTTGAGGAAGGTGAGCTAAAAGGATCAGAGGTCTGGGGCAGGATTTCTCCATCAAGACAAGAGCAAGGAATGACCCCAGACCCAGAACAGAGAGTTATGGTCGGAAGTTGTGTATGAGAGGCGGCGTATCCTGAATCCGTGGATATCAATCATGGATTCACCCGGAGACCGGGAAGGAGGATACGCCTTGAAGAAAGATACTGTAGTTTCCATCGACGAACCAAGCACAACCAAGGATGCCTTGACGGAAATGCTTCGAGAGGGAGCACAGAAGCTTCTGGCTGAGGCGGTTCAAGCCGAGCTGGGGGAGTTTCTGGAAAAATACGAGGGTCAGCGTGATGGCCAAGGCCGCAAACGTCTGGTTCGCAACGGCTACCTGCCGATGCGTGAGATTCAGACGGGGATCGGAGGAATTCCGGTGCGGATTCCGCGGGTTCGGGACCGTGGAAGCGGGGAGGAGTCGGAGGAGACATCCGCTTTCGTTCCAGCCTGGTGCCTCCCTATTTGAGACGCAGCAAGAGCATGGAGGAGATGCTGCCGCTGCTGTACCTGAAGGGGATCTCCCAGGGGACTTCTCGGATGCGTTGAGTGCACTGTTGGGGCGGATGCACCGGGACTGTCGGCCAAGACGATCAGCCGGCTCAAAGGTAAGTGGGTCAAGGATTATGAGAAGTGGAGGCTGCGTGTACCGTTCTTTCTGTAATTTGAGGAAGGTGAGCTAAAAGGATCAGAGGTCTGGGGCAGGATTTCTCAATACGCAAAAAACTCAAGACAAGAGCAAGGAGGATCCGAATGACCCCAGACCCAGAACAGAGGCTACCACGAGAATTGTTGAAAGAACTGATCGAAGAAGGCAGCGACGCGTTTCGAGGAGTGTTGGAGAAACTGCTCAACACCGCCATGCAGATGGAACGCGAAGAGTTTCTGGGAGCTCGACGCTGGGAGCGGAGCGAGCAGCGTCGAGACCACGCCAACGGGTACAAGGCCAAGACGCTGTCAACTCGAGTGGGACAGCTTCAAATCCGGATTCCACAAGTACGTCACCTGGACTTCTATCCCCGATCCCTGGAGCGAGGGTGCCGCTCGGAGAAAGCCCTGAAGCTGGCCATCGCCGAGATGTACGTGATGGGCGTGTCGACGCGCAAGGTCACTGAGATTACCGAGCAGCTGTGCGGCACCGAGATCTCCGCCAGCCAGGTCTCAAGAATCTCCAAGCTGCTGGACGACGAACTCGAGCAGTTTCGCAACCGCCCTTTGGGCAGCTATCCAGTTGTGTACCTGGATGCCCACTACGAGAAGGTCCGTCGCCAGGGCAGCATTCAGGATGTGGCCGTCTTGAAAGCGACCGGAGTCAACTGCTGGGGCAAGCGGGAGGTGATTGGGGTCAGCTGCCGACTCAGCGAGGCGGAGGTCCACTGGCGAGAGTTTCTGCAGCAGCTTCAAAAGCGTGGTCTGGAGGGTGTGCAGCTGATTGTCAGCGATGACCACTCAGGACTACGAGCTGCCAGAAGAGCTGTCTTTCCTTCAGTGCCCTGGCAACGCTGTCAGTTTCACCTGAGCCAGAATGCTCAGCGATACGCCCGCCGATCCGACCAACGTGCCGCCATCGCCACTGACATTCGAGACATCTTCAATGCCCCGTCTGGAGGCGAAGCTGAGGCGATGCTTCGGGCCAGAGTCGAGCAATACTACGACCGCAACCCGGAGCTGGCCGATTGGATGGAGACCAATCTGCCGGAAGGCTTTACGGTCTTTCGTTTTGCACGTTCTACCTGGCGGCGCATTCGCACCAACAACGGGCTGGAGAACCTAAACCGTCAGATTCGCCGGCGTACCCGGGTCGTCGGTATCTTTCCAAACACCGAGTCCGCACTACGACTCATCACCGCTGTCGTCGAGGAGATTCACGAAGACTGGCTGATCGGGAAACAGTACCTCAGCCTGGTCGATTTCAAACCACAGGAGAATCCGATCTCAGATCACTCTCAGTCAAATTACAGAAAAACAGTTGCTTAGCCACCTGAGAAAGCCCTGGCGCAGTGCTCGAAAGGCTGCCGGATACCCTTGGCTGAAGCCGAAAGACCTGCGCAGGTTCTACGGCATCCGCCTGTCTGAAGCTGAAGGTGTAGAGATGCACCATGTGCAGAGAGCACTGGGCCACGCTTCGGTGACCACGACCGAGCAACACTATGCCCACTATTCAGACCGGTCGACCGAGAAGCGGATACTGCGGGTGTTGGAAGGGGGGAAGCAGTGAAAAGGTGGAGCAGCCCCGGGGCAGCCGGCGTGAAGTCTGTACCACCAAACCACCACAGGAGGCCGTCCCGGGACCACATGCAGACAACTTGCAGAACTTTCTGCTTTTTGGGTCTGTCGCCGGAAACCCTGGCACCCGCATGTTTGCTGGTACGCCCGGCAGGATTCGAACCTGCGGCCTCTGGTTCCGGAGACCAGCGCTCTATCCAACTGAGCTACGGGCGCACTAGAAACGAACGGGTTCGAGGTTGAACCCGACACACCGTAGGATAAACGATTGGACTTCGAGTGACAAAGACCGGATCTGGTTCGATGTTCTGCGTCCTGCTGGATTGCCAGCGGGCACCGCAAGACCTAAGAATCGATCCATCTCACGCAACAACGACATGGTAGGTCAGACAATCTCTCACTTCCGAATTGTCGGAAAACTGGGTGCCAGTGGCATGGGAGAGGTCTATCAGGCTCTGGACACCAGGTTGAATCGGCCGGTGGCCATCAAGCTGCTATTGGATGTGTTTTCCAACGATCCGCAGTGGTTAGCCAGATTCGAGCGTGAGGCGAAGATCCTGGCTCGTCTGAGCCACCCCAACATCGCATCGCCACTATCTACGGCCGCAGCCAACCAAGGGATCGTGTCAGGGCCCTGGGGATCTTTGCCGGGAGCTCTCAAGCGTTTGGTTGACTCGTTACAGGAAGGCGAGGACCTGGTCTCCCGCTTCCCGGCAGGTCGCCGTTCCTCCCAGATCTGCCGTCTTGTTGGGGCATTCCTTCAGATACCGGACGACGGCCTGGTAGATCGACGCTGAGGTCTCTTTTTCCTCCAGAAACTCCAGCATCATGTGACCGGCCAGGATCGTGGCCAGGGGATTGGCCACACCCTTGCCTGCGATATCCGGTGCGGACCCGTGGACGGACTCAAACATGGAGGGATGCTTTCGGGTCGGATCCAAGTTGGCGCTGGCGGCAAGTCCCAGGCTGCCGGTAATGGCCGCCGTAATCTCGCTGAGGATGTCTCCAAAAAGATTGGAAGCGACGATCACCTCAAAGTCCTCGGGGCGACGGATGAGATCCATGCAGGCCGCATCCACCAGCAGGGACTCGGTCTCGACAGCCGGGTACTCCTCGGCCACTTTCTCAAACACCTCATCCCACAGGGTCATTCCGTAACCCATGGCGTTGGATTTAGTGATCGACGTAACCTTCTGTTTCTTGTCCCGCTGCACAGCCAGATCGAAGGCATACCGAACAATCCTCTCTGTCCCCCGAAAGCTGAAGACCGATGTCTGGATGGCCACCTCCGCCTCCGAGAGCTGGTGCACACGGCCTCCCACCTGAGAGTATTCCCCTTCCGTATTCTCGCGAACCAGCACGCAGTCGATGGCACCGGGCTGCTTGCCGGCCAGCGGGGATTCTACGCCCTCAAACAGAAAGGCCGGCCGGACATTGGCGAACTGCTGAAAGGTCCTGCGGATGGGAAGAATCAGCCCGTTCAAAGTCACATTGTCCTGCAGACGCGGATCCCCCACGGCACCCAGGTAGATGGCGTCCTGATCCTTGAGTAGATCCAACGCTCCTTCGGGCATCATGCAGCCGTGCTCGAAGTAGTGCTCGCTTCCCCAGGGATGATGCTCAAGATGGAGGTCGATGTCGTGAGTGGCCGCGACTCGCTCGAGAACGCGCACTCCTTCGGCGATGACCTCCACTCCGATACCGTCTCCCGGGATGACTGAAATGTTGTAAGTTTTCATATGTCTGCCTCTAACGAGAAAAAGTCTGGTCGTTGATGCCGAAGCTGGAGAGAACGGGTTGGAAGACCTGTCGAATCTCCGAAAATCGCTTCTCCGGCGAGACAAACACCAGATACACGAGTTCGTTGTTGGGAAGGCGTCTGAGGACAACAGCAGTTCGTTCGGCCTCGCCGGTCACAGGAGACCGGCCGGACAACTCCACGGAAAGGGCCCGCTGACCGTCCGCCAGGTGTTCGCGGGTCGATCGTGATGCCGATCGAAGATAGTCGTTTCCCGTGATCAACGAGTGGATCAGGAGGTTGCCCGCGCGTTCCAGCTCTCCGCTTCCCCTGAAGGGTCCGCTGACCCGTTCACCTCGATCGCCGGCGAGAGGGTCGAAGTGCCCGATCAGAATTCCATAGACAATCTGGTTTTCGCCGGCACTTCCCTCTCGGATGCCACCCTCCGGAGACAGGATGGTGCTCCAGTCGCCCCTGGACTCGTAGGCTCTCCAGTTGGACGGGTAACGGATCCGGAAGAATCCGTCTCGTTGTTGAAAGAGCTGCAACTCGGCTGAAGGGACTTCAATTCGAGCCGGAGCCGGTTGAGGGGAATCCCCACTACTCCCGGGATCGGGAGTGGAGCCGGACTCTTTGCCTGCCAGTTCCTGCATGGATGGTGCGTCGGGCAGCCGGTCCAGGTGGGACTTGATCCGGGAAAAGCTTCCGACGGGAGCAGCCTTTCGAATGGCTCCCAGCAGCTCAACTTCTTCTTCGATGCGTCGGGCCCGGTTACCGGGCGCCGGGTGGCTGCTGAAAAACGTCTCGAATCTGCCTGGATCTCCACCTGAAAGTTCCCGCAGGGTTTCGAAGAAATCAGCCATGGCCAGCGGGTCATAGCCGGCTTTGGCCAGCGTTTGGGCCCCTACGACATCGGCCTGCTTTTCCGCATTGCGGCCGAACTTCAAGAAGACCGTGTTCAGACCGAAGCCGCCAACCGCGCCGATGATCTGACCTGTTGAACCGCCGCCGCCCAGGATTCCCCCCAGCACGCCTAATCCAGCCTGGCCCAGATAGGCCTTGGAGGCCTGATTCGTCCCGTGCCGGATGGCCACATGGGAGATTTCGTGAGCCATGACTCCGGCCAGTTCAGCTTCACTCCTGGCCGCTGCGATGAGGCCCCGATTCACGTACATATAGCCGCCCGGCAGGGCGAAGGCGTTCACGTCTGAAACGTTGATGACCTTGAACTGATAGGGATACTCGGCTCCCTGTACAACTTTGGCCAGCCGGGTTCCTATGCGCGCCACATAATTTTGTACGGTGGAGTCCTTCAGTACAGGCAGTTGCTTTTCCACCTCCGCTGCCGACTGTTTCCCGATTTCGACATCCTGCTGGGTGGAGAACAGGTTGAAGCCCGGCTTCTCTCTGGTTTGTCCCCAGGCCGGAAGGACCAGCAGGAGCAGGCAAATGAGAATGCTCAGTGGGCGGACCTTTCCGGTTCCCTTTGCATGGTCGATTGCCGCCCGTAAATTCATGATTTCTTCACCCCTCGCGGGAGTATAGCAGAGGAGAAAACAGCCGACCTCCACAGCATCCCCAGCATTCCCGAAACCGTGCAGCAGGCGCTGGGGAGTCTCTGGGTTTCAACCTTCCAACGTTCCAGAACCCGGAACCCAGAACCCAGAACCCAGAACCCGCCTGCATTGTTTTCTCTCCCGTGGATGGGCGACAATGCCGGAAAGGGGTGTTGCCATGAAGTGGTCCTGGAGAATCGGGAGAATTGCTGGAATCGACGTGTACATGCACGTCACTTTTCTATTGATTCTGGGCTGGGTCGGAATCAACTATTATCTGCCCAGGCACAGTCTTGTCGATACTCTCTACGGTCTGATTTTCATTTCGGTCCTGTTCGCGATTGTCGTCCTGCATGAACTGGGCCATGCTTTGACAGCCCGCCGTTTCGGGATCGCTACTCGAGACATCACCCTGTTGCCGATTGGTGGAGTCGCCCGCCTGGAGCGTATGCCGGAAGACCCTCGCCAGGAACTCCTGGTGGCATTGGCCGGGCCCGCCGTCAACGTGGTGCTGGCTTTCGGAGTCTTCGTCTTCCTGGGTCCCACGGGCAGCCTTGCCGAGCCTCAGAATCTTCAGATGGTGGGCGGAAACTTCCTGGTGAAGATGTTCTGGATCAACATTGTGCTGGCCATCTTCAATCTGATTCCTGCCTTTCCCATGGACGGGGGGAGGGTATTGAGGGCTCTGCTGGCCCTCAAGATGGAGTATGTTCGAGCCACCGAGATCGCTGCCACGACCGGCCAGATCCTGGCTCTCTTCTTTGGGTTTATCGGCCTGTTCTACAACCCCTTTCTGGTGTTCATCGCGCTCTTCGTGTGGATGGGCGCGGCCGGGGAAGCCAGCATGGTGCAGATGCGGACGGCCCTGCGCGGCATCCCCGTCAGCCACCTCATGATGACCGACTTTCACACCCTCTCCATTCACGATTCGCTCTCCGATGCCGTGCGCCACATCCTGGCAGGCTCCCAGCAGGATTTCCCGGTGATGGATCAGGGAGTGGTCGTGGGAGTCTTGACTCGTTCCGGGATGATGTCGGCCCTGGCCAGCGAAGGGCAGAGCGGGAGCGTGGCCGAGGTCATGAATCGGGAGTTTCAGACTGCTGATCCTTCGGAAATGGCCCAGACTGCCTTTCGGCGTTTGCAGGAGTGCGAATGCCGCACCCTCCCGGTGGTGCGCGATGGTCGTCTCGTGGGCATCGTGAACTCGGAGAATCTGGGAGAGTTTCTGTTGATCCAGAAAGCCCTCCATCAGCATGCTCGCGAGGCTGGGTGAGAGTGAGAGAGGCCTCGCCGCCCCGAGGCGCTTCCCACTCTCCAGTCCCCGGCCCGTTCAGCCATAAGTCCATCCCCTGCATCTAAGCCTAAGAAAACAATCGTTTGGCCGTTATCAAACGGAAGGGGCACCAAGAACCCCCCCGAAGTGTCAGAATTAGACGAAAGTCTTTCCGAAGGGGACATGCCATGAAGATCACCGTTTCAACACTCTTACTTCTGACCCTGGTCGGCCTCCTGCCATGGAACGCGCAGGAGAGTCCAACTCCGGAACCCCCCGAGCCGGGACCGGTGAACTACGGCGACTACAGCTCGATCCACGAGGCGGCCGAGCAGTTCTATGCCAGAAAGTCCTTCCAGCGGGCTCATGACGCCTATCTGCGGGCTCAGGAACTGACCCTTGAGCAAGACCAGGCCCGCTGGGTTGAATTTCGGCTGGCCGACACGCTCTGGCGATCCAGAGCTTCAACACAGTCGTCTGACCCATCTCAGTTGGAAGAAGCGCAAAGACAGCTCCAGGAACTGCTGCGAAGAGAACAGGAGGATCGGGTAGCCGCCGAGATCAACCAGTCACTGGGGGACTACCACTGGATACGCCGCAACGCCCGCAACTGGCAGCAGGCCTGGCCCTACTATCAGAAAGCTCTGGACTACTGGGCAGGGTCCCGCGACCTGGAGGTGGCCCGGCAGCGTTATCTGCAGGCCATTTTCTCGGTCAGCCTCCCTCACTGGGAGGATCAAGGCTACTACTATGGCTACTACGGCAACTATCTCCCTCTCCCGATACTTCAGAACACTCTCAACCTGGCCCGAACGGACGCCGAAAAGACCCAGGCCCACTATCTTCTGGCCACGACACTGGCGGCCCAGGGTAACTGGACCCAGAAAAAGCGAGCCGGCCGACATTTCGAGGCGGCCCTGGAAGCCGGCAGGAGTATGGACTGGTACGACGATGCTCTCTTCCGGTTTTCGCAGTTCATGTCCAGCACCGGGAGGATTCGGATTCGGGAAAACGGCCAGTGGTACAACGAGCCGGACTACACCCGCGCGGTGGAGCTTCTGAGAAGACTCCTTCGGGATTACTCTAAAGGCGAGACGCGTTACTACGACCAGGCCCGGCGCCAGCTCCAGGAGATCACCGGTCCCAAGATCGGGATCGGCGTTGCGAGCGTGTTTCTTCCCGATTCCGAGATTCAGTTCCATCTGAACTGGCGCAACGTTCACTCCATCCGCCTGGAGTTGTATCCGATCGACCTGGTCGATGAGGTCTCCCTGCACCTGGAAACGAAACAGGTGAACTGGATCGACACGCTTCATGTCCAGGGGCGGCCCACCCTGAAAACCTGGGCCCGGCCGGTCGAGAATGAGTCTGATCATCAGCCCGGTTCTTCGCAGGAGCGGCTGGAGAAGCTGCCGGTCGGCGCCTATCTTCTGATCGCCAAGGTGGGAGGCAAGGAAGCTCGGGATCTGATTCTGGTTTCGGAATCGTCCCTGGTTCTCAAGACTCATGGAAGCAGTGCTCTGCTCTACATGTGCAGCGCCCAGGACGGGTCTCCCCTGGCCGGGGCCGAGTTCTCCATCTGGCGCTATTCCAGCGGGCGTGACCGCTGGCAACTCCGCCGGGGCCGGACCGGCGACGATGGAGTTGCCCGGGTGCGTTTTACCCGCGAAGGGAACCACAGCCACAGCTTTTTCGCTGCCGTGTCCCACGGGGATCAACAGGCCTTCAGCCGGGGCCAGGGTTACTCTCCGCAGCATTCCAAATGGAAAGTGTACGTGCTCACAGATCGGCCGGCTTACCGTCCCGGAGAGGAGGCCCACTGGAAGCTGGTCGCGCGACTGGAGTCCCCGCAGGGATACTCCACGCCGTCCGACCAGGAGCTGGAGATCGAGATCACCGATCCCAAGGGTGTCCGCATTGAGAAGACCGGGGTCACATTGAACCGCTTTGGGAGTGGGTGGGGCAGTCTGGAACTGACCCAGGCCATGCCGCTGGGCGAGTACAAGATCAACTTCTGGGATCAGGGCCGGAAGAACTGGATCGGATCAGAGACCCTGCTCAGGTTGGAGGAATACAAACTGCCCGAGTTCAGGGTTCGGGTTGAGCCCCCTCGCGAGGATGATCGACCCCGCGTCTTTTCCCTGGGCGAAGAGGTCGAAGTGAAGGTCCTGACCGAGTACTACTTTGGAGGTCCGGTGGTGGGTGCCGAGACGGAGATCATTGTATTTCAGCGCCCTTTCCAGCAGTACTGGCGGCCTCCCGGTGAATTCTCCTGGCTTCGTGATGCCGACAACAGCTGGAACCGTCAATACGGAGGCTGGCGCGGGCAGGAAGTCAAGCGCGTTACCGTCAAAACGGACGAGGACGGAATCGCTTCCGTGACCATTGATACCAGCACAGTTGGCTTGCAGGACGTCGAATTCGAAATTGAAGCCCGGGTCCGTGACTCTTCGCGCCGAGAGGTCGTTTCCAGCGGGAGAGTTCGGGTGACCCGCCAGCGCTACTTTGCCTATCTGCAGCCGGACCACCATCTCTACCGGCCCGGGGACAAGGTGGAGTTGAAGATACACACACTCGATGCCAACCAGCGTCCTCTTCAGGCAGAGGGAATCGTTACCGTCTACCAGAGTCGCTGGGAAGAGATCTGGATCGACCAACTGGGTCGCGAGTCAGGCGCGGCAGAGTTCCGCAAGCGGCAGGCAGGGAGGGCGGGTGTCCAGCTGCCTGCTGGATGGCGCCTCAAGTATCGCGGTTATCGGGATGAAGAGCTTCTCTCCCGCAGGATGCGCACGGATGAGGAGGGTCTAGCAGAGCTGGCCTTTTCGGCCAAGAGCGAAGGCTACTATCGGATCCGCTGGGTCAGTGATCGGGAGGCCGACTTCCCGGTGAAGTCGGAGGCCCAGGTCTGGGTCGGGGATCGCCGCAGCCAGGAACTTGGTTATCGTCACGGCGGCCTCGAAATCGTACTCGATCAGGACACGGCCCGCGTCGGGCAGCCTTTGACGGCCATGCTGGCCAGCCACACCAGCGACCGCTGGGTTCTGCTCAGTGTGGAGGCGGAAGATCTTTACAGCTATCAGGTGGTTCATCTGGAGGGGACGGTCAAACTGGTCCAGATCGATATCGGGGCCCAGCACGTCCCCAACGTGTTTCTGCGGGCCTTCATGGTATCCGATACGCAGATTCACGAAGACACCAAACAACTCATCGTTCCGCCCGCTCAGAATGCCGTCCAGGTGGAGATCGTCGCCAACCAGGACGAGTATCTTCCCCGCAAAAAGGGCCAGATGACACTCATGACCCGTGATGAACACGGAAACCCTGTTTCGGCCGAGGTCGCCTTTGGTGTCGTGGATGACTCCGTGTACGCGATTCAGGACGACTATGCCTCCGATCCGCTGCGCTTTTTCTTCGGCCGCAAGAGAAGCCTGCAGGTTCAGACCCAGAGCACTTTTAAGCAGAAGAGTTATCTGCGTCTGGAGGAGGACAAGGATGGAAATCTTGTCATAGCCGGGAACCGGCAGGATCGGGGTGGAGGAGTAGCCGGCCTGGCGACGGGAGCTTCCCGGGGAGTGTTGGGTGTTGATTTCAGTAGGCGTGCTTCTGCTTCCAATGGCCGGGAGTTTTTTGCCGCTGACATGGTGGCCGAATCCGAGAGTATGGAATTCCGGTCCAGGTCCAACCTGGGGATAGTCGGCGGCTACGCCGTGGCGCAAAAAGCTGCTGCCGCGCAATCCCAGGGCGCACAGCCTGTCCAGGTCCGCAGCGATTTCAGCACCACCATCCTTTGGACCCCTGACGTCATCACCGGAGAGGACGGCAAGGCCATCGTACCTGTCACCTTCAATGACACTCTCACGACCTGGCGAGTCACGGCCCGGGCCATCACCAGCGATGACCATTTCGGCCAGGGGACGACGACCGTCGTCACCAACCAGCCTCTGATGGTCCGGCTGCAGTCCCCGCGGTTTTTCTTGACGGGTGACACGGTGACGGTTTCGGCGGTGGTTAACAACAATACGGGCCGGGCCTTGAGGACCAGCGTCGAACTGCTGGCCAGTGGTCTGGGTTTTCCCCTCTCGGAGGCCCGCAAGAGCGTTTCGATCGAGGCCCAGGGCGACACCCGGGTGGACTGGCGGTTTAAAGTGGAGCATCGCGGGGAAACCCGGATCAAGGTCGTTGCCCGGGCCGATAACTACTCCGATGCCATGGAGAAGGTCTATCCTGTTTTTGAGCACGGGATCGAGAAGCTGATCGCGACTTCCGGCAAATCGGTGGCGGAGCTACTCCAGATTCCACTCGACCTGCCCGCTCGCAAACCGGAAAGCACCCGGGTGACGATTCAGGTGACACCCAGCCTGGCGGTGACCATGCTCGACGCCCTCCCCTACCTGATCGACTACCCTTATGGCTGCACCGAGCAGACCATGAGCCGCTTTCTCCCGGCTGCCATCACGGCTCGAACCCTCAGGAGGATGGGACTGGAAGCGGAAGACATCGCCGGCAAGCTGTTTGGCGGCATCGAGGCTGAGACGGCCTCCCAGACCCACCGAAAAGGACCCCGGGATTTGAGGCTTCTGGACGACATGATCGAAAGGGGCCTGCAGCGACTCTATGACTTTCAGCACAGCGACGGGGGCTGGGGCTGGTGGAAAGAAGGAGACAGCGACCACTTCATGACGGCTTATGTGGTCGAAACCGTGTGGGGGCTGAGCCTGGCCCTGGAAGCCGAAATGGAGGTGAAGAGTGATGTGCTGCAGCGTGCCGCCCGCTTCCTCGACCAGGAAATCGTCGAAGCAGAAACTACTCCTGACCTGCAGGCCTGGATGCTGCACGGCCTGAGCGCCTATCGTTCGGTGAGCCGCACGGGCCCCAGTTCTTTTCAGGTAAATGCCTTCAATCATCTCTGGGACAATCGAGAGCGGCTGAATGCCTATACTCGAGCCCTGCTCGCCCTCAGTGCCCACCAGATGAACAATCCGCCGCGGGCTCTGACCCTGATTGAGAATCTGGAGAACGGTGTCAAGCAAAATCGACTTCCCCTGCAGTCGCAGCTGATCGGGCGTTCCTCCCCGGGTAAGGGGGGACTGCCGACGGCTCACTGGGGCGAGGACGGAATCCACTGGCGATGGTCCGAAGGTGGGGTCGAGGCTACGGCTTTTGCCCTGCGGGCACTGCTTCAAATCAGCCCTGACCATGAGCTGGTGGATCCGGTCATCAACTGGCTGATCAAGAATCGGCGGGGAGCCCAGTGGAGCAGCACCCGTGACACCGCCATAGTTGTTCTGGCCCTCAACGACTATCTCGAGGTCAGTGGAGAGCTCGAGCAGGAGGTCGGATATGAGGTGCGTGTCAACGGCCAAAAGATTGCGGAGCGTCACATCTCGGGCGCGGAATTGCTCTCCGCTCCCAGTCGCTTCGTGATCGACCCGGAGATGATTCGAGACCAGGCTAATCAGATTGAGATCCGGCGAACCGATGGCGAAGCTCCTCTCTACTACATGGTTGAAGCCAGATTCTTCAGTCTTGAAGAGCCCATCCGGGCTGAGGGTTATGAGATCTTCAGCCAGCGCGAGTACTACCGGCTGGTGCCTCGCCCGACACTCCTGAACGGGCATGTTCTGGAACGGGTCCTGGTGAAGGATGGAGAGACTCTCAAGAGCGGCGAACGTCTCGAAGTCGTACTCACGATTGAGGCTAAGAACAACTATGAGTACCTCGTGTTCGAAGACCTGAAGCCGGCTGGTCTGGAAGCGGTTGCCCTGCGCAGCGGAGGCCCGGTCTACGCCCGCCAGTTGAGGTCGAGCGCCGTCTCGGTTGACGGGTCTCCTGAGGAGCAGGGCCTGTCGGGAGCCGAAGAGAATCGTCTGACGGGGAGGACCCGGTGGGTGCACCGCGAACTTCGCGACCGGAAGGTTGCATTCTTTATCGACAAGCTCCCCGAGGGTTTCTGGGAGCTGCGCTACGAACTGCGAGCGGAAACTCCCGGTGATTTTCATGCCCTGCCTTTACTGGGGTACGCCATGTACGTCCCCGAGATTCGGACCAACAGTGAAGAAATAAGAGTCTCCGTGGCAGACTAAAACGTTCCTCGTTTTCGGTTGATACGGCGCGGCGGGCGGGCCTATACTGTGGGGCCGAATCTCACCTGACCGGTCGCGCCTCTTTCCAGGCAATCCAGCGTCCATTGGTTCCGGGGCCCGATGTCTCTGAACGGGAAGATACCTGTTCAGGTGCGGAAAGAATGCAATGCCCGGCTCCCAGAGTTCAGCTACAAAGGTTCGTATTTTTCTTGGAGGCCTGAGGTCTTCGATCCAGGGAAAACGGCGCGACTACACGACCGGCAGCCTTCCGCGGGCCATTGTCCTTTTGGCCTTTCCAATGATGCTGGAAATGGTGATGCAGTCGGTTTTTGCCGTGGTCGACGTTTTCTTCGTAGGAAAACTGGGCTCCGATGCCGTTTCCATCCTGGGCGTGACGGACGCACTGATTTCCCTGGTCTTTGCCATGGCGCTGGGGTTGAGTATGGGAACCGCTGCCATGGTGGCCCGCAGAATCGGGGAGCAGCGTCCGGTGGCGGCGGCCCGGACTGCTGTCCAGGCAATCTACCTGGGTTCTTTCATCGCGATTGGGTTGGGCATCGGGGGCGCTCTGATGAGCAGGAGGCTGCTGTCCTACATGGGAATGGCCGAGTCCGCCATTGAGCAGGGACTCCCCTTTACTCAGATCATGCTGGGCTTCAACATCACTGTGGTTCTCCTGTTCCTGATCAACGCGATTTTCAGAGGAGCCGGAGACGCCGCCATTGCCATGCGGTCTCTGTGGCTGGCCAACCTGATCAATATCGTTCTCGACCCGGTTTTGATCTTCGGCTGGTGGATCTTTCCTGAAATGGGTTTGACGGGCGCAGCGGTCGCCACCTGTGTCGGCAGAGCGGGTGGTGTGGTGTACCAGTTCGCGCACCTGGTCGGGCCCAGAGGAGCGATCGATGTGGACCGGAGCTGCCTGAAATTGGATCTTCCCCTGATGCGGCGACTGCTTCGGATTTCGGGTGTCGGCATGCTCCAGTTCCTGATCGGAACATCCAGCTGGATTGGAATCTTCCGCATCATGGCTCTCTTTGGCGGAGCCGCGGTGGCTGGATATACGATCGCCATCCGGCTCATCATCTTTGCCCTGCTTCCTTCCTGGGGAGTCAGCAACGCAGCAGCAACTCTGGTGGGGCAGAACCTGGGTGCTGGGAAGCCGGATCGGGCTCAAAAGTCGGTGTGGATCACCTGCCTGGGCAACATGGTTTTTCTATCCAGCATCGGCCTGGTGTTTATTCTCTATGCCCCCCAGTTGGTCCGACTCTTCAGTAATGAAACAGCCGCCCTGGAAGTTGCCGCTCAGTGTCTCAAGACCATCTCTCTGACCTATCCGCTGCTGGCTGCCGGCATGGTGCTGATTCAGGCCTTCAACGGAGCCGGGGATACCAGGACACCGACCTGGATCAACCTGTTCTGCTACTGGCTGTTTCAAATTCCGCTGGCGTATGTGCTGGCGGTGTCTGCCAATCTGGGACCCCGAGGTGTGTTCCTCTCGATTCTGCTGGCGCAGTCGGCACTGGCCCTGGTCGCAGGTGTGATTTTCCAGAAGGGGCGGTGGAAGGAGACTGTGGTCTGAACCAGGGTCGCCCCTACGCTTTTGCCTGGAAACTCTCCACCGTTCGGGCCAGGCCTTCAGCCAGGCTGATCTGGTCGGCCCAGCCCAAGTCCCGTCGAGCAGCCTGGGAATCAAGCGCCGTCTTGAAGACTTCCCCCTGTTTTTGGGGGCCATGGTGCGGTTCCTGAGGATAGTCCGTCAATTGTTTAAGCTCCTGGAACAACTGATTGATCGAGGTGCCGTGACCCGTCCCCAGGTTGTATTCCCGGCATTCCCCGGTCTTGAGTGCCAGCAGGTTCGCCCTGGCCACGTCTCCCACGTACACAAAATCTCGTTCCTGCTCACCCGTTCCGTTGATCGTGACCGCTTCTTTGTCGAGCATCTTGAGGGTGAAGATGGCCACGACTCCTGCCTCGCCGTGGGGGTCCTGGCGTGGTCCGTAGACATTCGGATAACGCAGGGTAGTGAACTGTAGGCCGAAGTTGTGCCGCGAGACATGCAGGTGATGTTCCACGTGGTGTTTGCTGGCGCCATACGGGTCGAGAGGACGGATAGGGTGGCTTTCGTCGACGGGAAGGCACTCCGGTTCGCCGTAGACGGCGCCACCAGTGGAAGCGTAAACGACTTTTTCGACGTCGTACTTGCGGCAGCATTCCAGCAGGTTGACCGACCCGACCAGGTTGACATCAGCATAAAGAACCGGCTTCTCGAGCGACTCTCGGACATTGGCTCGAGCTGCCTGGTGCGAGACATAGTCGGGACGGACTACTTGAAAGACCTCTTCGAGTCCTTCTTTTCGAATATCCAGCTGGTGGAAGGACGCTCGGGCAGGAATGTTCTCGATATGCCCGGTGGAAAGGTCATCCACCACCGCCACCTCGTAGCCGGCCTCGAGAAGCGCGTCTACGATGTGCGATCCGATAAATCCTGCGCCACCTGTCACTAAAACGGTCTGTTTCATGGCTCCTTCTGCCCATCGTCGAGAGTCCAACGTCGAGGGTACAAAGCCTCCGAGGTTCAGTGCAACCACACAGATCAAAACCAAACGAAGAACGGGAAACGAGGAACGCAACCTACTTTGTCCCCTTTTTTCTCCCTTCGATTTCATCTCGCACCCTCTTCGGGAGACGCTCGAAGACCAGCCGGTACGACTCGGCCAGCAAACTCTTTAGCGCTCCTTTCTCAAGGGTGTGAAGCTTCTCTATGGCCACCCAGTGGTGGCGGGCCAGGTAGGGTGCCGGGGACACACCGGTCTGTTCGGTCAACTCGGCAAACACCTCGGGTGTGCATTTGAAGGAGGCACTGTGGGGCTGGGTCGGTTCCAGGACCAGCACTGCGAACATCTTCTGGCCCACGGAGAAAACGAGGTCGTGTTTCCATTTCAGATCCTCGGTCACTCCGGGGAAGGAGAGACACTCGGCTTGGAAGGCTTCGGGATCCATATGGGTTTTGGGTTCTCTGGAACGTCCAACCTGCAGGATTGGACCTCTCGGAGAATCTTAAGGTACTCCCTTTCATAAATGCGGTAAAGTCTGGAGATGGCTTTTGCGAGGTGTGCAGTGGCCTGGTTGCTGTCTACCCTTCTGATAGTGGGCTGTGGAGTGCCCGGGGAAGCGCCGGCAGTCCAGGAGCCCATCCCGAACCTTCTCTTCATCATGGGAGACGATCATTCAACCGGAGTCTTCGGTGCCTATGGAAACTCCTTGATCAGGACACCCGGGCTGGACCGGCTTGCTGCGCAGGGGGCACGCTTTGAGCGGGCTTATGTGAACTCCCCGTTTTGCACTCCGTCACGCCAGTCGCTGATCACCGGAAAACTACCGCATGCGACTGGGGTGACGCTGCTTCCAACCCCACTCGCTGAAGATCAGACGACTATCGCTGAGCATCTCGAGGAATTCGGGTTTCGCACCGGCGCCGTTGGGAAGATGCACTTCAACAGCCGGCTGCGCCACGGCTTCGAATATCGAGTCGATCGGGGTCACTATCGCGAGTGGCTGCAGACAATAGACCCGCCGCAGCCTCGGGAAACCACCCTTGTGAGGCCCCCCTGGAGACCCTTTCGCGACCCGGCACGCATCTGGCTCAATGCCGACGTGCTCCCGGGGTCCCAGATCGACGAGCGTAGCGAGGGGACCTACTTTGCCGAAAAGGCAATCGAGTTTCTGCGCACCCCGTCCGAGCAGCGGTTCTGCCTTTGGCTCAGCTTTGCGGAGCCGCACTCACCGTTCAACTTTCCCATCGAGTACTCCGGTAAGTACAGCCCGGCGGACATGACGGTTCCCCAAGTCGGACCCAATGATGAGGCTCTGGTTCCGGCCATCTTCAGAGATCTGTCCGAGCAGGACAAGAAAGGAATCATCGCCTCCTACTACACCTCGGTGGAGTATCTGGACAAGAACGTCGGCCTGGTTCTCGAGGAGCTGGACCGTCTGGGGCTGTCCGGGAAGACTCTGGTGATCTATGTGGGAGACCACGGCTATCTGCTGGGACACCATGGTCGGTTTGAGAAGCACACGATGTGGGAGGAGGTGGTCCGGGCTCCTCTCCTGGTTCGAGGCCCTGGAATCGCCCCCGCAGTGAATCGGGCCCTGGTTGAGTTTGTGGATCTGGTCCCAACCATTCTCGAGTTGCTGGGAGTTGCACCCCTGCCAGGTGTGCAGGGTGTGAGTTTTGAGGAGGTCCTGCGAGGGCGGGCGAAAGAGCACCGCCAGAGCCTGTTTGCGGAGTACCTGCCGGATAACCAGGCCATGCTCCGGACCCGGCGCTGGAAATATATTTTCACGAGCGGCCAACACGACCTGGCCCTGGGCTATGCCACCGGGAACCCCCCGACCGGTGTCAAACACAGGCTCTACGATATGGAGGAAGATCCGCAGGAGTTCAACAACCTGGCCGCCCTGCCCGAGCTGGCGGAGACGCTGCGTTCTTTGCAGGGACAGCTCCTCGATCGTTTCAAGCACACAGATCCGCGGGCAGGCTGGCTTCCCTCGGACCTCGATATCGCGGAAGCCCTGGCCTGGTTCTGTGAACCTCCGGAAAAAGGCGACTGAGCGGACCGCGGGATCGAGTCGGCAGTGATTCGTAGGGCACGGTTATCAACCGTGCCGAGCTCAAGCGACTCTTCCCGCATTCCCAGTTCGGAATCTTGAATCCTCCACCCTAATCCTTCAGATGCTGCTCAATAAACAGATCAATCTGGTCGTCCAGTACCGACAGGGGAATGGATCCGTTGAGCAGAACCGCGTCATGGAATTCCCGGATATCAAACCTTTCTCCCAGGGCCTTCTCCGCTCTTGCCCGCAGCTCCCGGATCTTGAGTTCGCCCATCTTGTAGGCCAGCGCCTGTCCGGGCCAGGAGATATAGCGGTCCGTCTCGGTTCGAATCTCGTGCAGGGAGAGCGCCGTATTGGAAGCCAGGTAATCCATGGCCTGCTTTCGGGTCCAGCCCATGTCGTGCAGCCCGGTGTCCACGACCAGACGGCAGGCTCGCCACATTTCGTAAGTGAGTCGGCCGAAGTTGCTGTAGGGATCCGTATAGAAACCGGCTTCCAGGCCCAGCCGTTCCGCGTAGAGTCCCCAGCCTTCTCCAAATGCGTTGAAGCTGGAAAACCTCCGAAAGGGGAGAAGTTCAGTCAGCTCCTGCCGCAGTGCATTCTGAAGATGATGACCGGGCACGGCTTCGTGCAGGGTGAGCGCCTCGAGCGTATACAGGGTGCGGCTCTCCAGAGCATGAGTGTTCACCCAGTAGTATCCCGGCCGGGTGCTGCCGATGGGAGCACCGATATAGCGGCCAGCCGTGTACTTGGCAGCGATCGCTGCGGGAACCGGTTCCACCCCATAGGGGAGTCGCGGGAGCGTCTTGAAAAGGGCGGGTAGCTTGCCGTCCATCTTCTTGGCGATGTAGGAGGCTTCTTTCAGGAGCTGTTCGGGAGTTTTCGGGTAGAAGCGGGAGTCGGTGCGCAGAGAGTGCAGAAAGGCAGCAAAGTTGCCCTCAAATCCGACCTCTTGGATGACCTCGTCCATTTCCTCCCGGATCCGAGCCACTTCCTTCAGACCGATCTGGTGAATCTGGTCGGCGGTCAGATCCAGAGTCGTGAAATGGCGGATCAGGTGGGCGTAGTAGGCGCGCCCGTTGGGGAACTCGGAAGCGCCCAGGGTGGTGCGGGCTCCAGGGCGGTACTTGTCGACCATGAAGGCCAGGAATTCCGCGTAGGCCGGCACGACGGACTCCCGAATGGCCTGCTTAGCGGAATGCCGCAACCGCTCGTGCTGAGCTTCCGGGACGGCGGTGGGAAAGTGCTGAAAGGGTGCATAGAAAACACTCTCCTCAGGATTCTCCACTACCTGGGCCTGGATCGATCCCTCGTATCCTTCCAGGATCACCTGCGGCTGGGTCCAGCCGGTTCTCAGGCCCTCTCGCATCAGTTCGATGTGCTCTTTCATGTAGAGCGGAAAAGCCCGCATTCGCGAGATATAGTTCTCGAAGTCTCGCACCGAGACCAGCGGCACATTCTCGGGGAGACGGGCAAAGCGGGTATGGAATCCGCTGTCCGCCAGAATCGGGATCAGGTGGGAGCGGTAGCCAAAAGAGGCGATTCTAGACTGGATCTGGAGGCTGAAGATGTCCAGGTTGATCTGGTCTTTGCGGCTGAGTTGATCCCGGTCAATCCTCCCGATCCGGTCCAGAAGCTCCCGGCCAAAACGGGCCCGTCGTTGCTCGGCTTCCTCACTGGCTTCTGGGAGCCGAGCATTGAAGTCATGGACTCCCGCCGAGGTGGCAAAGAGCGGATCCTCCCGCAGCCGGAACGTCCATTCATCTTCGAAGATCTGGTGAAGCTTCCGAGTTGGATCGGTTCCATCGGAGCTGCACCCTGCCAGACTCAGAGACAAGCTGCAAATGACCAGGCTTTTGAACATCGAGGCCCTTTCCGTATTGAAAAAAGAGAGTACTACGCAAGGATACCTGGTTCTCAGACAAAAAAACCGGCGGAGGGGGTTGCTCCGCCGGTTCTTTACTATGGAGGATTATGTACAGATTAAACGGAGACTTTTTGATCGTATTCGTTATCTTTCGTTAAATCTTAGTGGGAAAAGTATCACATCGGCACGAAGCAGTTCAACTTGATAGCGCTACTTGTGTGACGGCGGTCACACTTCCGGGCAAGAAAGTGCGTTTAGGGGCTTGAAATGGCGGGGAAAAGCAGTCTTGGAATTGAAATGAGGTTCAGCGACGCGAACTGGTTTCGGGCTCGACCTTAAGAAAGCGCAAGAAGAAGTTCTCCTCGAGGAAGTGGGCGTCCCCGACAATCCCGAATCCGGCCGCCTGGATCTCGCGAGTCACCGTTCCCCGATCGGCACGCACGTGCTCAAGGGTCCACTCATCACTCTCTCCTTCCTTGCGCTCAAAATCGATTACGATCAATTGCCCACCCTTGCGAAGTGCACGGTGCACAGAAGCCATGGTCTTGGCGGGGAACTCGAAGTGATGGTAGGTGTTGGACATAAACGCCAGATCGACCGAGTTGGGAGGAAGCCTGGTGTCGTCCTGGTCGCATACCACTCCCTTGATGTTGGACAGACCTTCTTCCCGGGCCGTGTTCTTGATGTGCTCAATGAACTCGTCTGAGATGTCGACGGCCCAGACGGTTCCCTCTTGGCCCACTGCCCGCGCAAACATCCGGGTGAGGAACCCGGTGCCCGCACCGATGTCAGCCATGTCCATTCCCTTCCTGAGTAAACAGGCCTGGACGATCTCCTCACGTTTTTCAAAGACTTCCCGACCGTCCCGCTCGAAGCGCCCAATGTAGTGCTCGACATCGGGGTTTTCGAAGGGTTCATTGATGTCGGGTTTGACGCTCGTCTCCTGCCCGAGGGCGGCCAGGGTCAGCAGGCAACCTAGAACTGTTCCCCCCAGTGTTACCCTGCAGGGACGATTTGAAAAAAGGCGTCGGTGCTGGAAATGCTGTCGGTTCATAGCAACCAGCATAAACCGCAAGCTTCAATTCCTGCAAACCTCATCTGGTGTAACATTTGACCTGAAAGACCCAGAGGAAAAGCTATGAGTCCAAGGGAGAACAAGACCCGGTGGTGGCCGGCCTGGATCATCCTGGTCCTGGCCGCTGCCTCACAGATATGGGTGTGGGGGTTTGGTAGCGGTATCCGCCAGGTCCGCTTTACGGGTTCTGTAGGATTCTTCTTGCTGACCGTTCTGGCCCTGTTGATCTGGTTCTTCTTTCTGTCTCGCATCCGCTGGAAGCACCGTTTGTGGGGTCTGGGTTTGATGGTCGTTCTGGGAGTGGTGTTTTTCAATCTGGTTCGGGTTCAGGGAGTCAACGGCGATCTGGTACCCATCCTGGCCTGGCGCTGGAATTCGGGGCTGGAGGAAGCGCCCGTAGCCGCCGACCGAGAACCGTCCCTGCCTCTGGTCACTGATCATGCCTTTCCCCAGTTTCTGGGCCGTCACCGGAATGCCACGATCCCCGAGGTGACCCTGCAGACAGACTGGACCCGCATTCCCCCTCGTGAAGTCTGGAGGCAGCCGGTGGGAGAGGGCTGGTCGGGATTCGCGGTGGTCGAGGGTCTTGCCATCACTCTGGAGCAGCGGGGAGAAAGTGAGTTCGTGGTTGCCTACGACCTGGGCAGCGGTGAGATTCGCTGGGTGCACGAAGACCGGGCTCGCTACTCAACCGTAGTTGGAGGAACGGGTCCCCGCTCGACTCCCACCATCGATGGCAATGTTGTGTTCGCCACGGGGGCCACCGGGATCCTGAATGCTCTGGATCTGCGCAGCGGGGAGCTCAAGTGGACGAGAAATGTCCTCCAGGAGAACGGAAGTAGTGTTCCCGACTGGGGTTACAGTGCCTCACCCCTGGTACTCGGAGAGCAGGTCATTGTGACCGCCGGAGGAAAGGGGAAGTTGCTGGTTGCCTATGATCGGGATTCCGGTGATCTGGTCTGGTCCGGGGGAGACGACGGGATCGGCTACAGCTCGCCCACTCTAATGATGCTGGCTGGCGTGTCGCAGATCGTGAGTTTTAACCACAGCAGTATTACCTCGCACGATCCCGAGAACGGCCGGGTCCTGTGGAGCCAGGAGTGGCCCCGCAGCCAGCCCAATGTCATGCAGCCGCTGCAGCTTCCAGGTGACCGAGTGCTGGCCTCCAGCGGCTATGGAGTGGGAGCCAAGCTCTTTGCGGTGCACCCCGGCAGCACTGGAGATCTCTCGGTTGAACTCGTGTGGGAAAGTCCCCGCCTGAAGTCCAAATTCGCGAACAGCGTCTATCATCAGGGCCATGTCTATGGTCTGGACGACGGGATTCTGGTCTGCCTGGATCCTGAGACCGGACAGCGCGTCTGGAAACAAGGACGCTATGGCCACGGCCAGGTACTGCTGGTGGGTTCCCATCTGCTTCTGCAGACGGAGAAGGGAGAGATGGTGCTGATTGATCCGAACCCAGAGGAGTTGACGGAACTGGCGCGTTTTCGTGTCTTCGAGGGCAAGACCTGGAACAGTCCCACCCTGGCCGGTCGATTCCTGCTGGTTCGAACTGCCCGGGAAGCCGCCTGCTACGAGATGCCGGTTCTAGGTTCTGGGTTCTAAGGTTCTGGGTTCTGGGTTCCGGGCTGGAATCTGGAATCTAAAATCTGGAATTGGTATCGTACCCGCCATGGGTTCAGCGGTTCAGATTCGAAAAGGGAACGTGATTCTGTACAAGGGCGCGCCTCACCGGGTTCTGGAATACCAGCACCGAAATCCGGGTAAGGGAGGTGCGATCGTTCGACTCCGTTTGCGCAACCTCATATCGGGGGCTTCCTACGAGATCCGTTTCAACTCCCAGGAGAACGTCGAGCGGGCCACCCTGGAGCAGCACGAGATGGAGTATCTCTACACCGACGGCAATCTCTACCACTTCATGAACACCCAGACCTTTGAACAGATTGCCCTGGATGACGAAGCTCTAGGGGACTTCCGAAACTATCTGAAGGAAGGCCAGAAGATCGAAGTGGAGTTTTACGAAGGAGAACCGATCGGCATCGAAGTGCCACCGATAGTGGAACTGCAGATTGTCGCAACCGAACCCGAACTGAAGGGAGCCACCGCCAGTAACTCACCCAAGCCGGCCACCCTGGAAACCGGAGCGGTCATCCAGGTGCCGCCTTTCATTTCGGTCGGAGAAGTCGTACGCGTCGATCCTCAGGCAGGTCGCTATCTGGAACGGTCCAGAGGCTGAGCTCTTTGCTGGGGTGCTGGTTCGAGGATCCGCTCCCGGCCACGCTGAATCCTGGAGATCCGATCCAGGACACTTCTCACTTCTGCCCGACCCTCATGAATCGCGACTTCGATTCTGAAGTGTCGAGTTTCACCCGGCCTTAACTTCGGGACTCTTCCAAACTGCCGTTCCACCCGGCGGTTGTAGGTAAACCCGGTGCCCGGCTCGATTCCGGTGACGTAGCCCTCCTCCAGCGCGTTGGTGTTTTTCCAGAGAGTCAGGTAGGGCAGTTGTGCTACGGAAAAGCTCATCGACACGGCTCGTGTAGCATCCTGATTGTGAAGCGCCACGGTGGTGCGACCCTGCTCGTCGGCGAGCGGGTAAAGTGTGTACACCTGCTCGACGAAACCCAGCCTTGGGGCCCCGTAGTGATCAAACGTCAACACGTCGCGGGCGGCATGCTCATTGAAGGGATAGACGCGCGATACGGGCCCCGCGAACCTGGCGCCTTCTTCGAGCAGAGGTGGGCCGTAGTTGGCGTGATAAATCAGTTGAAACTCCTGGTCATAGGCGCCGTGATTGGTCAGTCGATCAGAGACCGTAAAGCGATTGGAGCCGGGCTGGGTAGCAATCTCTGTCCACAGTTCGAGTTTGGGACCATAGAACATGCGCTCATCGACCCGGCCGCGAACCCGGATACGATAGGGCGGGACCTGGTCGATCAGGACTTCGACTTCCGAAGCGGGAATGTTGGCGATTTTGCCGTGGAGAGTGAGATCCATCTGGGCAGTTTCGCCGAGATTGTTAATGAAGGAATCTTTCCCGGGCTGCCCGGCGAATTCCAGACCGCAATGCACCAGCCACTCGTTGAATCCTTCCAGCCAGCCGAGCCCGCCGCGGTCGTGCAGGTTCACGTGGCGGGGGTGCACGACTTCTTTGACCGGCGAATCCCATCCCAGTCGGATGGCTCCCGCCTTCACGTCCAGAATCCCCATTCCACGCGTGGGGATGACTCTGATGCGCAGCCGGCCGTTGTCGATGACAATGAGATCGACACCCTCCTGCTTGCCTCCGTGCAAGGTCAGTTTCTCAACTGAGAACCCAGCCCCGCTGTGGAGTCCGAGCTCACCACTCGTGACTCGCCAGGACTCGACATGGATGCCGTCTCTGGCACTGGTCAGAACGATGCGGTGTGGACCCCCCGGCAGAGAAGCGAATGCGAGCCCGAGAATCAGGAGAAAGATTGCGGCTGTCGGAACTGAGCGTCTGTCGTCCATGGCAAGGTAATTCTGACAACTGTCTGGCCGGTTCGCAAGCCGGGGCTCAGATCTCGAGGAATCGAAACCAGGAACGCGCTCGCAATCTGGAATATAATGTCTTTTTCTCCGCCCGCGAGCCGGCGTAGCTCAACTGGTAGAGCGACGCATTCGTAATGCGTAGGTTGGGGGTTCAAGTCCTCTCGCCGGCTCCATTGTTTTCAATGACCAGCGGAACATCTTCTTCAGGAACATCGTCTTGGTTATGTTTGTGCGCGGCTTTAGATCTGGGTTTGCTATCCGGGCGATCTTCCACAGCTTCGAGCTCACAGGAGCCTTCACCCAATTTCCGAGTCGCACATACATTTTGAGGCGTGTGCCCTCGTACTGACCGGGCTCGTAGACTTTGAAATGAAAGACGAATTTGTCTTGCCCCCAAGGTCCGTATTGAATCGTGTCGATCTTGGTACACATCGCCTCGACGTGCTTGCAATCCAGAAATGGAGGACTCTCACCGACCTTGGCCAGAACCTCTTCCGGTTGTTCTTCTATTGCCTGTTGCTATATTGCTTCTAATCCCGTCGTATTCATTCTTCGTACCTCACACTAAAATAGGTTCAATTGACGCGATCGATCTGTACTTAGAGATCTACCATAACGGTTATCGAGTGGGGTAGTAATAGCTGAGTTTCGTGGTTTTCTGGTAAGGGCAAGCGATGATCATCAAGCGAGTGGAAGTTCGGGCTGTCGGGCCAACGGTGACCCGTTACACATGGTCGCACGACATCCCTGAGCAGTTCATGACCAATACGATCGTGCGCATCTTTACCGACGAGGGCCTGTCAGGAACCGGGGCCGTGGCGAATTACACGTCGTATGATTACGATCTCTACACGGCCGAGACGATTCGCCACATGATCCCGATCCTGATCGGCAGGGACCCACTGGACCGGGAGTCGATCCGGCAGGCTCTCTGGCCGCGTGTTTTCCCACTGGTCCCGGGTGCTATCGCGGCGATTGATATCGCCCTCTGGGACCTGTTCGGCCAGCTCGAGGACAAGCCGATATACAAGCTGCTGGGAGGGACCCGGGATCGCATCAAGGCGTATGCCAGCACGCCGCTTTTCGGGGATATCCCTGCCTACCTGGGTTTTGTCGAGGAGATGATCTCCCAGGGATTTACTGCCATCAAGTTTCACTGCTGGTGCGACGTCGAACGGGACCTGGAACTTGCCCGGGCAGTTCGACAGCGTTTTGCCGGCAGCGATATCGCTTTCATGCTTGATGTAGAAAACAACTACGACCGGGAAACAGCTCTGCGAGCGGCTCGCGAGCTCGAACAGCTCGACTTTGCCTGGTTTGAAGCACCCCTCTTTGACTATGACCTGGAGGGCTACCGGGAACTCACCCGCCAGGTCGGGATCCCCATTCTCCCCTCGGGCAACTGGATCCAGGACCTGCAGTCCTTCGGTGAGGCCCTGCGAACCAGGGCATGGAGTGTCGCCAGGACCGATCTGACCATGTGCGGCGGGTTCACTGGAGGACGCCAGGCAATGCAGCTGGTCGATGCGGAAGGGATGCGATGCGAGATCATGTCCTGGGGATTCACGCTAATCGCCGCGGCCAACCTGCACCTGATGCTGGGCTTCGACAACTGCACCTACTACGAGCAGGCAGTCCCCTATGAATCCTATGAATACGGGATGAAGGATGTCATCCGTACGCAGCCCGATGGTTATGTCTACGCGCCGCAAGGCCCGGGGCTGGGTCTGGAAATCGACTGGGACGCCATGCAGGCGGCAACCATCCACCTGATTGACATTGATGTCTAACTGGTGCTTCTTCAGGCAAGTGCTGTTAATTGTCTCCAGCAACCTCGGAAAGCACGGTCTCACCTGGATTTCCTCCTCGTTGCCCGGATCATCTACCAGAGGAATGGGGAGAATCCACCGGGGGAAAAAGTGAATCCGGGATACTCGTACTGGTGAAGTTCAGTGAAGTCTAGCTTCCCGCCAATGAGCTAGTACTTTTCAGGGTCCTCGCCGTTCTTCCGTGATAGAAAACTCGAAGAGGGCTGCGAGCTGGCTGAAGTGCTACCGGTGAACCTTAGGGCTTGACATTTTAATTCAGACGGTATAGTCTGGAATCATGCCAAGACCAAGAGAGTTCAATCCAGACGAAGCGCTCCAGATCGCAATCGAGTTGTTCTGGGAAAAGGGCTACAACGCAAGCTCTGTGGATGAAGTCGTCAGACGTTCCGGTGTCGCTAAATATGGTATTTACGGCACCTTTGGCACCAAGCATGAGCTTTTTCTGAAAGTCTTGGAGCAATTCGCGCTGGACCGGCAACAAGATATTCAGCGGCCCATCCGCAGGCCTGATGCATCCTTGCCTGAAATCAGAACATTTTTCAAGGATTTGCCAAAAAGGGTGACCCACAAGGGGTGTCTTATGTGCAATACAGGCGTGGAACTTGGCTTGAGAGATAAGGAGATCGGGAGCTTTGTCAGAAACTTTTTTGAAGATATTGGAAACGTGTTGCAGGCGTGCCTGGAGCGTGCCGTGATCAAGGGAGAACTGGATCCCGTTGTCGATATTTCATCACTGGCCCGCTACCTGGCGACAGAATTCCGTACGACCCTGATGCTGGCTCGCAGCGGACAAACGTGGAGAGATATTGAAAAGCACCTGGATATTGCTTTGCGGGTGCTGCACTAGAGTTTTTTTACCTATAACAGACGGAGTAGTCTGATTTAAGAGGTTGGAACCAGAGGAATAGAATCATGTTGAGACCGAGAATACTCGTTACATCCGCCGCAGGCCGCACAGGCGCTGCTGCGGTATTACAACTCCTGGAGAAGGGCTACCCGGTTCGGGCTTTCGTGCGTCGGCATGACGCCCGCGCAGAAGCGCTGGAACAAGCGGGAGCTGAAATGTTCGTGGGTGATTTGTTCGATTTTCGTGACCTTGGCTCCGCCATGGAAGGGGTTCAGCGCGCCTATCACTGCGCTCCGTTCGCACCTAATTTCCTGGAGGGCAACATGGTGTTTGCGCTGGCTGCGGAGGAAGCAAAGCTGGAGGTGGTCGCACTGATGAGTGGCTGGAATGACCATGCCTCGCATCCGTCGGTTGCCAGTCGCGAACACTGGATTTCGAAGCAACTCTACCGCTGGATGCCCTCGGTGGACGTGATTCATATCAACCCGGGTATCTTCGCCTATATATACCTCCTGGGTCTTCCCGCTGTAGTCCATTTCGGCGTGCTGATGGCGCCGTTTGGCGAAGGACGTAATGCGCCGCCATCAAACGAAGATATCGCCAGAGTGGCGGTGGCGGTCCTGGCTGATCCGGCGCCGCACGTCGGCAAGAGTTATCGCCCGACTGGCCCGGATCTTCTGTCACCACATGACATGGCCGGGATCCTCGGCAATATCCTGGGCCGCAAGGTCAACTATCAGGACGCGTCATTCAAGATGTTTGCCAAGGCCGCCAGGGCGCAGGGTTTCCCGGATTTCGAAATCGCACAACTTCGTTATTACGCGGAAGAAATTCGTAACGGCGCCTACGAGATCGGCGCGCCGACGGACCATGTCGAATCGCTCACGGGGCAAAAACCGCAATCCTTTGAACAGATCGCGCGCCGTTACCTGGAGAACCCGGCGCTCATCCACCCGAAGCTGGCAGTGGGCAACAAGCTCGATGCGATGACCTTCATGTTCAGGATGATGCTTACGCGGGTACCGGACTATGATCAGTGGGAACGCGATCGCGGCCACACCATGCTTGCCCGTTCTCGTCTAGCCCATGAAAGCGAAGACTGGCGTGTCAGTGCCGAGAAACAGCAGGCAAATCTGCTGCAGCCGAATACTGAATTGCCTCTTGGCACTCCCAATCGGCAGCTACTCCAAGGAGACAGGAATGATTACCGACTCATTCACCGCACTACTTGATCGCAACCGGAGCTTCGTTGAGCAGTTCGAGGCAGGAGACCTGGTCATTCGACCCCGGATGTCAACCATCATCTTGACCTGTGTCGACTCCCGCGTCGATCCAGCGCACATCTTTGGTCTTGGCCTCGGCGACGCAGTGGTCATGCGCAACGCCGGCGGCAGGATCACCCCGGCGGTGATGAAAGATCTCGCTATTCTCGGCGTTCTGGCCGCCAACATGCCAGGGCCTGACGCTATGCGGCCGGAGCTGGTAATTATCCATCATACCGACTGCGGAATGTCGCGTCTTGCCAACCCGGCCATGCAGCAACAGGTCGCGGAAAAGCTCGGCCTCAGTGTCGACGAAGTAGCGGCGATGGCCATTAACGACCCTGCCGCGTCGGTGCAAGACGACATCGAGCGACTCCATCGGACGCCGGGAGCCCCAGGTCAACTGGTGGTCTCCGGGTTGGTCTACGACGTGAAAGACGGTACGATCAGCCAGGTCGTTCCACCGGCCCCACTCCGGGCCACCACCTGATTCCTCGGGCGAGACCCGGCATGGGACTGCACCGGCTAAGGAACACGATGAAGTTCGAGGTCAATAAAGATCTGTTTCCGTTCGGCAACCATTTCGTCACGCTCGCTGATGGTTCGAACATCCACTATGTCGATGAAGGCACAGGCGACGTACTGCTGATGTTCCATGGTAATCCGTCCTGGTCCTTCCTGTACCGCAAGATGATTTCGACGTTAAAGCCCCACTTCCGTTGCATCGCCTTTGACTATCCAGGTTTCGGCTTGTCGGAAGCGCCAGCCGGGTATGATTTCTTGCCTCGAACTCACAGTACGGTGGCTGAAGAATTCATTACCACGCTCGGCTTAGAGCAGGTCACCGTTATCTGCCAGGACTGGGGAGGGCCGATCGGGCTAGGCTGGGCGGGCCGGAATCCGGACAAGATCAAAGCGGCAGTGATTGGCAATACGTGGGCGTGGCCTTTGGCGGGCGATCTTCGCATGGAAGCGTTCAGTTGGTTTATGGGTGGGCCAATTGGCCGATGGATGGCGCGATCGTTCAATGGGGTGTGGCGACATTTCATGAGGGCCGGGTTTGTTAACCCGGTTAGCGAGGACGAGCTCGCCATGTACCGCGCGCCGTTTGAAGATCGAACGAACAGAATTCAGACTGCGATCTTCCCCCGCCAACTCGTGAAATCCAAAGAATTCGAACGGGAAGTGGAGAATGGGCTGGCGAAACTGGATCATATTCCAGTTCTATTCTGTTGGGGAACGGAAGACTTTGCATTTCGAGAAGCGGAGCGTGAACGTTTTCAACGCATTTTCAAGAATCACGAGACGGTGCTGCTGCACGCTAGTCACTTCTGGCAAGACGATGAGTCAGAAAAGGCGTGCAAAGCACTATTGAACTGGTACAGAACGCAATTCCCGCAATAAACGTTGATTGTCTTCGGATTGGCCCGCGCATGACTTCGGCGGCGACCACAGAGAGGCCGTTTTCTACGTTGTTTGCCTGCTCACTCCAGCCGAGATAGCGAGTTAAGAACGAACGCCAGCACACCTGTAAGCAAGTCCCCATAGGCAGCACGAGCGGCAAAGGCTTCCGGCAGCTGGCATGGCTTAGTAGCGGCGCCAACCCTGGCCGGGTGTCTCCTGATCCCCGAGGTCCTCTCGGACAGCTCTGGCCAGGTCGAGAAGATCGTTCACGATCTCGGGGTGGGTTCCGGCCAGGTTGGTCTGTTCGGAAAGATCTGCTTCCAGGTCAAACAGTTGCGGCTGGGCGACCGGCGCATCCTCAGCGGCAAACCGGTAGATGGGCTTCTCCCTGGGAAGCTGGAGCTTCCAGCGGCCCTGGCGCACGGCTTCCAGGCGCGGGTTCACGAAGTAGTAAAAATCCGTTCGGTTCGAGCCTTCGTCCTGCCCGGTCACGTAGCCGCTCTGATCGCGGCCGTCGATCACGCGATCGGTGGGGACCTGCGCTCCGGCCAGCGCTGCGAAGGTGGGCAGAATATCCAGAGTCGCCATCATGTCGTTCGCCACACGTCCCTCCGGAATCCAGCCTGGACCCCACAGGATGGCGGGCACCCGAAAGCCACCTTCCCAGGCTGACCCTTTGCCTCCTCGCAGAGGGAAGGCGGAGCCTCCGTTAGCCTGCTTGATCAGCCACGGACCATTATCACTGGTGAAAACCACAATGGTGTTTTCTTCCAGTCCCGTGGCCCGCAGGGTGTCGAGGATCTGGCCCACGCTCCAATCGATTTCCTCAATCACGTCTCCGTAGAGGCCGCGTGGTGATTTCCCCAGGAACGACTCGGAGGCGCCGATGATGGTGTGTGGCATCGTATGCGCCAGGTACAGGAAGAAGGGCCCCTGTTTGTGATTCTTGAGAAACGAAACCGCCTTTTCCGTATACAGACTCGTGAGCCGGCCCATGTCGTTCTCGACCTCCAGGAATTCCCGATCCTGCATGAGCTGTACTTTGCCGCTGTCATTGGCTCCAAGGGTCCCGAAGAACGCATCAAATCCCTGGCTGAGAGGATGACGGTCTTCGATGTACTTGCGTCCGGAGAGATCCCACTTGCCAACGCAGTAGGTCGAGTAGCCGACCTCTTTGAGAACCTCGGCCACGGTGATTTCCGGGCCGGGCAAGTTCCATCCGAACCCCTCGGCGCCCCGCACCGGATAAGAGCCGGTCAGCAGTGCGGTCCGCGAGGGCCCGCACACCGTCTGGGCATAAAAGCTGGTAAACCGCGTTCCCTCTTTGGCCATTTGATCCAGGCGCGGCGTGCGAATCGAGGTGGACCCGAAGCACCCGACATCGTGGTATCCCTGATCGTCCGTAAAGATGATCACGAAGTTGGGCCTGGCTCTCTCCTGGTTGGATGCGCAGCCACCGGCCAGAACAAAAAACAGGGCCGCCGACAAAAGAATAATCAGCGGTCTGGGACAATGCTTCATCTGAACCTGCCTGCTCTCTCGGGTCTCTGGACTCTTATCCTACCGTGTCCAGTTTAGGTGTTACGATTTTTTCAAAGCGAACCCATCTGGTGCCCGGCCGCTTCGCGAGCGGGCTGCTAGCCCGGATTATGCAAGAACCGTAGTCCGGAGTTGAAAAACGACTCGAGAAGTGGCTCAACTCGAAAGCGGACAGGTGTGACAGGCGGATTTGCGAAGAATATCGGTTGGCGAGGCGTTTGAAGTGGTTGGGGAGTGAATTTCAGACAGATCTGGGCCTGGGTGAGTATCGGAAGCGGTTTTTCGGGGAGCTGGGAGAGGCTAGCTGGAGTTGAGACGACTCAAGACGAGGTGGAAGAGGGGTTGTTCGGGAAAGGCTGAGGAAAGATGGACCCAGATGCGTCGAGTGGTTTGTCGGATCCGGGCCCCGATCTTGAGGACACGACGACGTAAGGTTTCGATTTCGAGCTTGTGCCAGGGGGTCCCGTGCAGATAGTCGCGCAGGCGCACGAACATCTGGTAAGCCAGGGCATGCAGAAGGAGTCGAAACTGATTGGCCAGGAATCGATGACAGCTGAGTCGGTCCATGCTCAGATGATTCTTGAAGGCCTTGATGAAGTTTTCGGTCTGTCCTCGGTTTGTGTAGTGGTCATAAAGTGATTGGGAGCAGAGATCGTCCCGGTTGGTGACCACAAAGCGACGATTGATCCCGCGCTGATCGACCTCCACTTTGACGATGACGCGACGAGATCGATCCCAGCTGTTGGCTCGATAAAGAAACTCGTCAAACTGACGCTGTTTTTCCTCCAGCTCAAGGAACCTTTCCCGAGTCGAATCCAGCAGGGGCTCGACCACTCGCTGCAGGCGAGGGTTTCGACTTAACCCAATGACATACTGGAGTTGATTCTCTTCAGCCTCACAGAACTCGTAGAGCCGCGGCGTGGCAAAGCCGCTGTCGGCCCGAATCTCAATCTCGACATCCGTCCCCACTCCTTGTCGGATAGCCTCCACGACTCGCTTCAGAATGGGCACGATGTGAGAGGCAGCTCCCTTGTTGCCAGGTCTCAACACGGCACACACCAGGTCTCCCGTGTCGGCATCGAAGATCAGCAAAGGATGCAGAATGTGGCTTCGGTAATACCCGTGGTAGAAGGAGAACTCCTGCTGGCCGTGGGTATGGTCGTCGGTACTGTCCAGATCCAGGATGATCTTACCGGGACGTCTTTTCTTCAGGGAGCGCACATAACGGCCTAGCAGCCACTGGCTCAAACGCATCAGATCCTTCCTGGTGACGGAGTTCTCCAAGCGGGAGAAAGTCGGCTGCGTGGCCAAATCCGGATCGCTCTCCGGCAACTGATCACAGACGGTTTTGAGCATCGGATCCGAGCGCAGCGTATCGGCGTCATTACAGTCTTCGTAGCCGGCCACGATCTGCAAGACTCGTTGTCGGATCAACTTCAACAGATCATGACGAATGTAGCGTTGGTCTCGACTCTCCGAAATACACGAACTGAAGCCCTCGCAGAGCCGATGTTGCCGATCCACCGATCCAAACAACAACCATCCTGCGTCGGAAGTGAGGCTCCCCCCATCAAAACGCGCCGTGATCTTTCTGTGGCTGTGAAATGGCAGGGTATTCTGGCAGACTGCTCTTAACATTGCCGTAGCTCCTGGTTAGGGTCTTGTTTGTGTAAACCCTTTTATATCAGAGAGCTACGGCTCTTTTTATGGGCCCAAATCTCACTCGGATTCAGATCTCATGCATAATCCGGGCTAGAATAACCTCAGTGAAGAAGCCTTGTCAGGGAGTCCCGGTATTCAGGACCCGATTCGGCTCTGAAGAGCTGGAGGCAGTCCAGGAAGTCTTTCAGTCCGGCTGGCTGGGCCCGGGGCCCAGAGTGGCTGAGTTCGAGGAAGCCTTTGCCCGGGAAGTCGACGCCCCTCACGCGATCGCGGTGAACAGCGGAACCGCGGCGCTGCACCTGGTGTGTCTGGCTCTGGGTCTGGGGCCTGGAGATGAAGTTCTGGTTCCAGCCATCACTTTTGTAGCCACAGCTCACGCCCCGGCTTTCTGCGGAGCTTCGATCGTGTTCGTGGACGTGGATCCGCAAACCTGCAATCTGGATCCGGAAGATCTTCGTCGCAAGATCGGCCCCCGCAGCAGGGGAGTGATCCCCGTGCACTATGCTGGACACCCTGCTGTCATGCAGGACATCTGGGCAGAGGCGGAAAGGCACGGGCTGTGGGTTATCGAGGATGCCGCCCACGCCTGCGGTTCCCGCTATCGGGACCGGGCCGTGGGGGGAATGCCCGAGAGTGCCGCTGCTTGCTTCAGCTTCAATGCGGTGAAGAACCTGTCGACCGGGGACGGGGGAATTCACGACTCACCGGCGGGATCTGGCCGAGAAGCTACGTCGCCTGCGCTGGATGGGGATCGACAGGGACACCTTCGAGCGCGCGGCAGCGGACTCCCCGCGACGGGGCGCCTCGGACCCTGCTGCCTACGAGTGGTACTACGAGGTCACGGAACTGGGGCAGCGTTACGTCATGAACGACATTACAGCGGCGCTGGGGCTGGCACAACTCCGGAAGCTGGTCCTGATGCAAGCCAGGCGCCAGGAGTTAGCCGGCAGGTATTCGGAGGCCCTTGGTGAACTGGAGTGGCTCGAGATCCCACGTGAGCCGCCTTCTACCCGTAGCTCGTGGCACCTGTATGTGGTGAGAACCGGTTTTCGGGAGGAATTGAGGAGCCATCTCCGCGACTCGGGGATCGCTTCCAGCGTTCACTACCTGCCTCTCCACCTGCACCCTTTTTATCGGAAGCAGCAGGCGGTCTCCCTGCCCGTGTCGGAACGGTTGTGGAAGGAGCTGCTGACGATTCCTTTCCACCACAACCTGGAGGATTCCGAGGTGGACCGGGTCCTCGAAGGAGTCCGCAGCTTTGATTGTCCCCCCGGGAGAAGGACCGAAACCAGTGCGTGAGAAATCGCGGCTGACGGCCCTGATTATCAATTATCGGGGTCGCGAGTTCCTCCCCGAGTTGTTCGATTCGCTGGCTCGTCAGAGCTTCCAGGACTTCGACATCCACTTCATCGACAATCACTCCCAGGACGGCAGCCCGGAGTACGTCAGAAAGCATCTTCCCCGGGCGCGCCTCACGGTGCAGTCCCGCAACGACGGCTACGCGCGGGCCGGAAACCTGGGAGTTCGGCAGGCAGGGGGTGATTATGTGGTCATCCTCAACACCGACCTCCGGCTGGAGCCTGCGTGTCTGGAGGAACTGGTGAGAGTAGCTGACCGTGATCCTGCGATTGCAGCAGTAGCTTCCAAGATGCTCCTTTATCATGAACCCGACCGGCTGAACGGAGTGGGCGGCTCCATGAACTATCTGGGCTACACCTGGGACCGGGGAATGTTCGAAAAGAATCGGGGGCAGTACGATCGCAGCGAGGAGGTCCTGTTCGCCTGTGGCGGAGCCGCTCTCTTCCGCCGTTCCAGTTTCCTCTCTGCAGGAGGTTTCGATCGGCGTTTCTTCATGTACCACGAAGATGTTGATTTGTGCTGGCGGTTCTGGATTCTCGGCTACCGCGTCGTAACCGCCCCCCGGGCCAGGGTCTTTCACCACTTCAGTGCCTCGACGCGTGAAGAACAGGGGATGCACTGGCGAGAGCTCATCGGAGAGCGCAATAACATTCGGGCCCTGATCAAGAATTACCAGCTTGCCCAGCTACTTCCGGCCCTGTGGGGCTTGATCGAACTTCCACAGCAGCCGCAACGGAAAAAGGAACAGTGGAGGAATCTAGGCTGGAACCTGCTGGCGCTTCCCGACACCCTGTGGCACCGAATGCGGATTCAGTGGCGGCGGACCAAGAGCGACCGCCAGATTCGGCACTTGATCGAATCCAGTAGTAAGGTTCCAATAGAAACAGCTACTTTTGATCAGCGAAAGGTGAAGGGTTCCACTTCGGTCGAGTCAATCTGATGCCCATGAGTGTCAGCCGACCCGGATGTTTCTTACTGTGCACCCTTCTCGTACTGCTTTCCCTCAGCTGCTCGAATCCCCCTCCCCGAGTGATGGATCTGGCCTCCGACACGGCATGGGAAATCAGTCTGGATGACGGTCCCTGGCGAAGCATCAAAGTTCCGGGGGGAGGCTACAACTCCGATCTCCAGAATGAACCTTGGATTCTCCAGTCCGACATCAAAGACCACGTGACGTACCGGCGCATGATCAACCTTCCGGAGACGGCTTCCGGACACTCGATCGAGATCGCATTTGGGGCCGTGAATCACGGCTGCGAGGTCTATCTCGACGATCAACCGGTGGGTTCCCATGCGGGTCCCTTGATGCCTTTCGAGATCGACGTGACCGACTCTGTGATCCCGGGCAGGGATCAGGAGCTACGAGTCATTTCCTATCCCCAGTGGCACTACAACTACGAGGTCCCACACGGCTTCATTTACAAGGAAGCCCGCCTGCACCCCGGCACCAGGCCGGCCTTCGCCCGTGAACCAGGATGGGGTTCCAAATTCAGCTACGGTATCGCAGGTTACGTGGAGATCAGGATCGAACCCCTGGTTCAAATCAAGGACACGTTTGTCCGGACTTCTGTCTCTGAGAAGACTCTCGCCAGCGACCTCTGGGTGGCCAACCGTACCTCGCAGGCGAAGCATCTCGTAGTGAACTCCAGCCTCACCTCATGGAACGGTTCCCTCTGGGACTATCCGCGGATCGATCCGGTCAAGATCACTCTGGCCGGGAATGAGATTCGAAAAGTCACGCTGGGACCCGTTGACTGGAACCTGGGCATGGAGAGCTACTGGTGGCCCAACAAGCCGTTTCACGAAGACTACCGGGCCCAGCTTCACAACCTGACGATTACAGTCACAGAGGAAGGCAGGGTCGTGGACAGCAAGACCCGGCGGTTCGGTTTCGTGGAGTGGGGTGAAGGCCCCTACTACTACACGGTCAACGGCGTTCGCATCAACCAGATCAGTGACGGTACGCCGGAGCCGGCCATGAGTGACTAAGACAGCTATTCTCTGTCTCCGGCCTTTCTGCCGCCTGCGGATAGGACGAAAGTGTGCCCCGAGAGCTGGAAGCGGTTCATGAGGCTGGGCATCAGTGCCAACCGGACTCACCAGTCTACGCCCACCGAATACATGCTCAACGTTGCCGATGAGCTGGGTTTCATGCTCATTCCCGAGTCGCCAATCCGGGGGAAGGGGAGACAGAAGTGGCATGACGAATACCTTCCCCGGTCGGTGAGAGAACTGGCCATCGTGTCCCGCAATCATCCCAGCGTGTGCCGCTACAGCCTCATGAACGAATCCCGACTGGAGTGGATTCCCTCTCTGGTTGATGCCATTCGAGGAGAAGATCCAACTCGTCCGCTGGTGTTTGAAGATAACGAGATTGATGAGCCGGCCCGAATCGAAGGGACGAATGGACATGCCTATGCCATGCTCCACTACGTCAACTATCCGAAGCCGGCCCGGATCATCACCGGCATGGGCGAATACGCCTGGCGAGGGGCCGTCATGATCCCACGGCTCCTCATGCCGGCGGCGGGCTGGAGGCGTTCATCTACTACGGCGCTGAGATGCGGAGGTGGGACCTCGCTTACATTGCCGGTTGGGACGTCATCAACTACTGGCCCAAATTCCTGGAGGGCATGAGCTTCGAAAAACATGCCTGGAAACAGTCCACCTATCCCAAAGACAGGGTTGAGGGTGTGGACGGATGGGGATCACCCGTCATTGCCTGGGCCAAGAGATACTTCGATCCCTACCTGGTACTGGACATTAGGTATTCATGAGATGAATGCCCCCGACTCCGATCTCGCAGGCTGGCCTCAGTTCACATCCTCTTATCCACCCGGTTCTGAGGTCGTTCGCGAACTGGAGGTGTTCAACGACGGACTCAGAGGATCGGAGTTCGCTCTGGAGTGGGAAGCCAGGTGGGACAAGGCGGATGGGCCACTGGCGGAATCCGGGAGAATCGATGATCTCTCCATCGAACCGGGTTTCCACGAAACGGTCCACCTGAGCTTCACCGCTCCAGGCAGCGACGAAAGACGCAGGCTGTTCCTGGTTCTCAAGTCGTTGCTGGACGGGAGCGAGGTGTTCGCTGAAGAGGATGTTTACTTTTGGATACGAGCCGAATGATCTACCGGGTCAGCCGAAAAACGTACTCACCCAGTTCCTTAAGCGAACCCGCCTTGCTGAATCCGCCCAGCTCAATCGAGTAGTCGCCCGGGCTGAGGAGATCGGAACCCACGGCAAAGCGGATCAAGCGCGGTTCACCCTGCCGGCGCCGAAGGAGGCTGTTCTGCACGATCTGAGAGCCTCTATCGACGCGAATCAACTGAGCCTGGAAACTCCCATAACCGGCGGCCTCCACCACCAGCTCCATTTGGAACTCCATGAGGAGTTCCTTGGCCGGGAGGTTGACTGGCTGGGCGTTCCCTTCCGATCGTAAGGCGCTGCGGGTGAGCCGGACGGAGAAGCTTCGCTCTGCGCTCCTGGGTGCTGATGCTCTCCTGGGTGTTGATGCCCGTGCCTCGAGCCGTTGAACCTGAGCCTGGAGTTCGGCCCTCGCGCGTAGCCCCTGTGTCACGCGTTCATCCAGTCGGGTGTTTTCGGCATCGGCCCGGGCCAGCCGTTCCTTGAGCTCGCTTTCCTGTTCTGCCCAGGTTCCCCTCTCGGCATGCAGGCTTCGCACCTGCCAACTCTGGTGGGTCAAGAGCCAGCCAAGTCCTGCAATTAAGACCAGCGAGGCCGCTATGGCTCCCTGACCCAGACGCACAAGCCGGCCGGTTGGTATCCTGAGCCTGCGGGACATCCGTTCCAGACCCCCTGCATTCTTCCGGACTCTCCCTCTCAAGGCCTTGGCCAGGCGAAGTTTCTCTTCCCTGTCCTTTGTTGTCAGAAAGATCTGCAGGAAACTCTGCCGTTCGTCCGGGCTGAGCTGCTTATCCAGATACTCGTCAATCAGTTCGTCCTCGCCCATCTCAACCTTGTGCAGCGCCGCAGCTTCGACGAGGTACTCGTGCTCCAGGTTCTCCTTGTCCGAGTCGGACAGCTGGCCCAGGAGATATTGCTTGATTATCTGATCCGGGCTGTCTATGGGTCCCGTTTTCATTGGGCCTCCTGCTTGAGGCAGTCGATCAACCTAGCTCGACGAAGGGGCGGGCCTGGTTTCTTGCTGGCTGCAGCGCATGACACATTCACGCAGCGTTCTGCGGATTTTGAAGATACGAAACCGAAGCGCATTCATACTGATGTCCAGCTCGTCAGCCAACTCCTGTCGAATTCCCTTCTTTTCGGCTCCTTCGCCTTTGTCATATTCCAGGATCAGCAATCTCCAGGTTTCGGTGATGTTCTCCAGGCATTCGTCCAGGCACCGGGTTCCCTGTTCTTCGATCTGGGTTCCGGCGGGCTCCAAGTCATCCCGTCGCGGAATCAGGGCTTGCCTCATCTCCCAGGCCGAAGGCCCATGAGTCTCCGAATTACGTTGCTGCTGGCTCCCCTCAGTCTTAAGGACGTATCGGGCGACTGCCCACGGCGAAGGAGGAGGTTTGCCTTCATAGTCGGCAACGAAGCCGGGGTCGCGGAGCTTTTCTTTCGCCACCTGAAAAACTTTGTCCGGCAGGTCGTCGGCACGCGCTCCGCAACCGTTGGCGGCAAAGAAGATGGTGAGAGCCCGGCTCATCTGCTCGTACACCAGTCCACCGAGCCAGTCGCGCGATTGAGGAGAACCGTCCTTAGTCATTGCTTCAGACAGCCATGATCACACGGATACCCCCTTTGGGCCTAGCCCGGCTACGCTTTCGGTGTTCCCGAGTCTTGAAGTCCGGCTGGATCTGGCGATTCCGGCGGAATTGTGATACTTCTCGCTGCACGATGGAAGCATCTTTGCTGCTCGGGCTATTGATCGTTTCAGCCGGCGGACTCTTTAGCGGCGCCTTTGCTTATCCCATGGCCGGAATCAAGAAGTGGGAGTGGGAAAACATCTGGCTTGCCTATGCATTTTTCGGTTTTGTCCTGATCCCGACGGCGGTGGTAGCTGCCACCTTTCCAGGATTTTTGAACGTCTATGTCGAGAGCGGCTCCCGGATCCTTTTGGTCTTTCTCTTTGGCCACCTGTGGGGATGGGGCGCGACGGCTTTCGGGCTCGGGGTCGCTCGGCTGGGCATGTCTCTGGCCTTCGCCTTGATTCTGGGAATCACTACCTTTGTGGGAGCCACTGTTCCCCTGCTCATCGCAGACCAGACACTGGTGCAGGGGATTTCATTCATGGCGGGACTCATTCTTCTTCTGATTGGCATCGGCCTTTTCGGCCTGGCAGGACACTGGAGAGACCAGGAGAAAGGAGGGGGTTCAGAGAGCCACTCCAAATCCGCCGGCTACATGGCGGGTGTCATCATCTGCCTGGTCTCCGGAGTACTCTCTGGCGCCTTCAATATCGGTGTCTCCATGGCTCAACCGGTTCAGGAACTGGCCGCGGCCAGGGGGGCGGGAAGCTGGGCGACAGCCAACATCTACTGGCCGGTCCTTCTGTTTGGAGGGTTTCTGGCCAATCTGACGTACTGCGGATACCTGCTCATCTCGAAGCGCACGTTTCCCAGGTTTCGCGTCGGAGGCCTGAAAGAGTGGGGGGGCAGGGACCAATTCTGGGCTGGCCCATCTTCATGTCCTTCACGATTCTGACGGCCTATGTGCTCGGAGTCCTGGCCGGTGAGTGGGAAGGGGTAACCGGGAAATCACCGCGCCTGATGAAGGTGGCGCTGCTGACCATGATCGTGGCCCTGTTTGTGATTGCCCGCAGCGGTTAGGGAGGGTAGGAGCCGCTTCCATGCGGCGATCTGATCGGACCACGGAGGTAGGAGGGAAGCGAATATGGTTGCTCATGGAACCGACTCCCAAGAGTACCGGGAGGCCTTGCGGATGTTCGAGGAGGCCCATCGAGAGGACCCCCGCAAGCTGACGGTTCAGAGAGAGGAAGTTTCCTGGTCGCTTTTCTATCACCGGCGGCTGCATCACTGGGTGGAACGGTTGGCCGATCCGGCTTCTGAGAGTCTTCTTCTGGCGGCTCGCTGCCAGCACATCCGCCGCTGGCAGGTTACGCGCAGCGACTATCCCATGGACCGAAGCGGATATCTCCGCTGGAGAAAGACCCTACTCAGGTTTCATTCCGAACAGGCCCGTGAAATCCTGGCGCGGGCCGGATACGAGGAGGAGACGATTCGGCGAGTGCAGGAACTGGTGCAGAAGCTGCGCTTGAAGCTGGATCCGGAGGTTCAGCTTTTTGAAGATGCCATCTGCCTGGTCTTCCTGGAGAACGAGTTTGTCGAGTTTCTGGGAAAGCACGAGGAAGAGAAGACTATCGAGGTTCTTCAGAAGACCTGGAAGAAGATGTCCTCGCAAGGGCATCGAGTCGCCCTGGAATTGGTAGAGACCCTTCCCTCTGACGTTCGCGCAGTGGTCGGGAAAGCTCTGGCCTGATCCCTTGAGCCTCTGACTCAGGCGGACTCGACAGGCGTGGACATGTCTCCCGCCCAGCGCTCTGCCAGGTCGAGATGGAACCCGAACTGATCCAGCACGCGCATCACGATGTGGTCGACCATATCGCCCAGGGTCCTGGGGTGATTGTAGAAGCCGGCCATGGGAGGGAAGATGACGACTCCCATGCGGGAGAGCTTCAGCATGTTCTCCAGGTGAATCTCGCTCAGGGGCGCCTCGCGAACCATCAGGACCAGCCTGCGCCGCTCCTTCAGCACGACGTCGGCAGACCGGTTGATCAGGGTGTCGCCCTGGCCGTGAGCAATGGCCGACAGGGTCTTCATGCTGCAGGGAGCGATCACCATTCCTTCGGTTGTGAAGGAGCCGCTCGAGACCGCAGCCCCCTGGTCTCCCGGCGCGTAGGTGGCCGTGGCCATCTCCTTTACATGATCGAGATCGTAGTCCGTCTCATAGGCGAGCGTGCGGGCTCCCCACTTGCTCACGATCAGATGCGTTTCGACATCCGAGCCCTGCAGGATCTCCAGCATCCGGACCCCAAATACGGTTCCGGTTGCTCCCGTAATCCCGATGATCAGTCTCTTTTCCATGCCCGCGAAAGTATAGCGCCTTTCGACGCAGGCTGGCGCTCGCCCCGTTCCGAGTTCCGAGTTCCGAGTAGGAGACCCGGCGCTTCCGCACCTGGCTCTGACTACCGCCGGTGGAAGCAATCAGAGCCCCTGGCGGAAGCCAGGGGGTGGTACATTGCAATGAAAACCGAGAATAAGGTGTGCGTGTTATGTATGTGATGGCGAAAGAGAGGTGAAAGCGCCGTGAGCCGATTCAATAAGATCGACGTCACTCAGCAACATCAAGGGCAGGTGTTGACGCTTACGCTTAGCTCCGGTCGGGGCAACGTACTGGACGGCGAGATGATCTCTGAATTGACCCAGGTCGTGCAGTCTGAAGCCCGCCGACCCGACGTCAAAGCGCTCCTCTTTCAAGGGGAGGGCGAACACTTCTGCTATGGTGCCAGCGTTCCTGAACACCGAAAAGAATATGCCGCCGAAATGCTGGCCGGACTCCATGACCTGCTTCGCTCGATCATCGACTTGAGTAAACCGGGCATAGCTTTGATTCGAGGTTGCTGCCTGGGCGGGGGACTGGAACTGGCGGGTTTTTGCCAGTGGATATTTGCTGCTGAAGGAGCCAGGTTTGGCCAGCCTGAGATGGCACTGGGAGTGTTCCCGCCAGTGGCATCCCTCATTCTACCGTGGCGGGTAGGTCAATCCGCAGCCGATGATCTGATCCTGACCGGCCGCACCATTTCGGCGGCCCAGGCCAGGGACCTGGGTCTCGTACATTCAGTCTCTGACCAGCCGGAGGTGGAGGTCGAGGAGTTTCTGAAGACCCATATTCTGCCCAAGAGCGGAGCCGCTCTCAGTCTGGCGGTTCGAGCTTCCCGCTTTGGCATGCACCGCGCCTTCCTTCAGGACATCGAGGCTCTGGAAACCATCTACCTACAGGACTTGATGAATACCGAGGATGCCAACGAGGGGATCAAGGCCTTCATGGAGAAACGCCGACCGGTCTGGAGCAACCGCTGAAGTGAACTGAGCCCCCTCCCCCTCTCTTGACGCTGCAGAGGTGCCCCCCACATCAATTCGCAGGTTGTACTAATCCACTACCACCATTCCGTTCTCGATGCGGGGCCGGAAATCCTCGGGCAGGTCGCCCCGGCGAAGAGGTGACTTCTGGAGTTCCTCGTAGTCTTCGCCTACCGGACAAACCTCCAGGCATCGGCTGCATCCCGTGAAGGCTCCTTGCCGCAGAATCGTCATGTGGCTCCAGAGCAGGGAAGTCGTTCGACCACTGAGCAGGTCCTGCAGGCGGGCATCTTCGGTCTCCCGAACCAGAGACTTCAGGTGGTCGACATAGGTCCCCACTCCATAAGGCTGTGAGCGGGTCGCACAAGAGGCTTCGTCCAGGTCACGGTACTCCTCCAGAGGCAGGCCGGCATGGACTCGGGTTGGTATGGCGCCGACGGGGCAGACAGCGGCGCAGCGCCCACAGTCTTCCAGCCCGGGACACAGTTCTTCGTGGAGGGGCTGGTCCGGCTCCGCCTCGAGGTTTGTCATCAAGGCGGCCAGGTAGACCCGCGGACCATAGCGAGGGGTGAGCAGCATGGAATTCAAGCCCAGGCTGCCCAGACCCGCTTCCACGGCGGCCACGCGCAGGTATCGGGAACCCTGTCCGGCGGGGGTGTTGCTGAGTTCGTCACGAGCCTTAAAGTCCATGGCCAGGGATGGCAGGACCACGGCCATGTAGTCCCTCGCCTCCAGCTCGTAGGCCAGTTCTGCGGCGGACTCCTCCAGTACGCGATGAACAAGTCCGCAGGCCAGAGGTTTGGAATCCTCATCCGGGGCTCCACTGATCCCTGTCGGAATATGCTTGGCCAGGACGATGATGAGGGGAAGGTATTCGGAAATCTGAGAGGGCCTCAGATTCTCGGGCAGGCGTGCATCCAGTTGCTCAACCCGGGTGAAGCCAACCAGATCTATGCCCACTTGCGATGCCAGATCCCGGACTTCAGTCTTGGTCATGGGTCGGGCCCCAGGCCGAAGTCCAGGTCTCTCTCGTATTCGGACCTCCGCTCTGCGGGGACCCCCAGATGCGCGATCTCCAGCATCTCGTCGAACACCTGTTTGCGAATACTCCCGGGAGGGATGTCGTCGCGCCGGTAGGGAATTCGTATGATTTTCTTGAAGTCTTTGGCTCCCGGAGGGCAGACGTAGAAACACTCGAAGCAAGCGGTAAAGGCGCCCAGCTTGGAATTGATGGATTGCCAGAACTCTTTCCAATAGACATGGTCGATCGCATTGTGGGTGGACCTGGAGGGCCCGGAGAGAATCAGGCTGCCCAGTACTGTCGGGTCCCTGAATGGTGGGAGAGGTTCAGGCCGGCAAATCTTTTCCTGGCCACCACAACCAGAGTCTGCATTTCCGAGGCCAGGGCGGAGGGACGATTCGGCTCGTCCAGCAGTTCTTCCAAGCGGGCCACGGCTGCCACACCCATGAGGTCCAGCCCCAGATTCTGCCCACACTCCTTGACGAACTCCAGGTTCACCATACAGGTCAAGTGACTCTCAATCTGGCCTGATGCTAACACACGAATTGAGAAGAATCGGTTCTCGAATCGCCCCGGGCCCGGATGTTGACAAAGCCTCCCGCTTCGGAGACTCTGATTTGACGTGTGGAATCCTTTGATGGAGACTCTTCCCCCGGCGCAGTTGCGGGAAGTCCAACTGCTCAAGCTGAGAAGAATGGTCCAGTGGACTTGGCAGAACTCTCCCTTCTATCGTGAGAAGTTCGATCGAGCCGGAGTCAAGCCGCGGGACATCCAGAGCCTGGACGACCTCCGAAGATTCCCTCTGACTGAAAAGTCAGAGTGGCTTGCCGCCCAGGGTCCCGAGCTCGCGACTTTCGGAAAGACGGCAGCCGTACCTGAAGCGGAGGTGGTTCGATACCATCAGACCTTCGGTACCAGTGGCAACCCGATCCGCCTGGCCTTCTCTCTGCGGGACTGGAACGTCTGGCTCGAGTGCTGGGGATATGGTTTGTCAGCCGCACAATTGACGGCCCGGGACCGGATCCTGGTTTGCTTTCCTTTCAATCTGTTTGTCGGTTGGTGGGGCGGCCAGGATGCTGCCCGCCTTCTGGGCTGCCGGGTGTATTCCGGAGGGGGGATGAGTTCGCTGGAACGGCTGAAAGTGATCCTGGATCATCACATCACCGCCCTCATGGGAGCTCCCAGCTATCTGCTCCGGCTGGCCCTGACCGCAGAGAACGAGTTGGGACTAGAACCCGGCGAGATGGGCGTCAGAAGGTTGATTTGCGGCGGCGAGGCGGGAGGGTCCATTCCAGCCATGCGCACACGCCTGGAGGAGGCCTGGAAAGCGGAGGTGTTTGACCATCTGGGAGCCAGTGAAGTGGGACCCTGGGGATACGAGTGTTCCCACCACCCGGGCGGAGTCCACATATGCGAAGCCTTCTTCCTTCTGGAGTTCCTGGACCCGGCAACGCTGGAGCCGGCCGCACCCGGAGATCTGGCACGCGTGGTCATCACCTCACTCGAAAAATATGCGCAGCCGGTGATTCGCTGGGATCTGAAGGATCTGGTGAAGCTCTCCGAGTCTCCCTGCCCCTGCGGTCGCACCTTCCGTCGGGTGGAAGGAGGGATTCTGGGGAGAGTCGATGATCTGATCAAGATTCGAGGTGTACTTTTCTCGCCGCTGGCGGTGGAAGATGTGGCTCGGACCTTTGAGCAGATCCGTGACTACCGCGTCGTCATTTCGCAGGGGAGAGAGATGGACGAGTTGACCATCCAGGTGGAAACCGGGCTGGAAGGAGAGGAGCTGAAGGGACTCATGAAAGATCTGGTCTCCGCTCTCAAGCTCAAAACCCATCTCCGATTTGCGACTGATTTCCTTCCGGAGGGTACGTTCCCGAACCAGGAAGTCAAGACGCGAAGAGTGGTGGATCTGCGAAAGGAAGGGGGATCGAGTGGCGGAGCATGATCTGAAAGAGCTGGCCCGCCTGGTCGGAGAGTTGAAAGAGCTGGCGACTCGTGCCAGACAACTGTCCACCGAAAATCCCGCCGCCGAGCGCAATCTGTATGTCATCCTTCAACACATCGAAATGCTGGAGATCGAAATCAGCGATCCCATCCGTGTCCTCCACGGCGACCCCTTGTAGGGCGACCCTGGTTCGCCCGCCACAGCGGGCCGGCACAAGACCGGCCTCTACGAGAGGATCTGATCGGACCATGGAGGGTTCTCCTGCTGCCCCTGGTTGGACAAGGGGCTATTGTCTTCGGAACGCTGCAATGGCATCAGAGGTGAAGTCCGAAAGAACCAGGCGCCCGCTGATCTCGGCGCGCCGGGACAGAAGCTCATCCCAGCCCTCGGTGCCCTGCCAGAAGATCGATTTCAGGGCGGCAGTAGCCTCTGGACTGCGCCGCTCCAATCTGGCCGCCAGAGAGTCGAGGGCCGGATCCAGTTCCTCCAGGGACGAGAAGACCTGCGTGTAAAGTCCGCGTTCGGCGGCCCAGGAGGAGGGACGCCACTCGGTGTCGATGCTGGCTTCGCTGAAAGCGACCAGACCGATCTTCCGTTCGACCGCCGGGCCGATTACGAAAGGCCCGAAGCCCAGGGCGAATTCCGACAGCTTCAGGGCAGCCTCCCGGTGGGCGAGAACGTAGTCGGAAGCGGCGATGACTCCTACACCTCCTCCTACGGTTTTACCCTGGACGCGGGTCAAAATGAACTTGGGGCACCTCTTCATGGCCAGGATGAGCCGGCCAAAGCCCATGAAGTACTCGCGGGCACCGAGCTCATCTTTCACGGCCAGCACTTCATCGAAGGAGGCGCCGGCGCAGAAGGCCCCTTCTCCCCGGCTACTCAACGTCAGTACCCTGATATCGGGGTTTGCCGCCAGGTCATCCACGGATTGGGTCAGCCGGCGCAAGAGGTTGGCCGGAAGAGAATTCCCTTTAGGATGGTGGAAGGTAATGCCCCCGACTCTCGCCTTGATCTCTACTCGTACAGAACCGGAGTCACTCATCAGCCCCTCCTTGTTTCAAGACTTGACACTTATCCTGGCCAGGGTGTCGGGCGACCCCTGCAAGGCTGTTCTCTGCATGAAGTGGAAGACAGCTCGGATACCACCCAGTTCCTCTCCTCCGCCGGCTCGTCCGGGTCCTCCGTGAACCAACTGGGGAAGAGCCGCACCGTGGCCCGTGGACTCGGCCGCGCAGTGGCGGTTGATAATCATCAGGCGCCCGTGGTGGGGGGCAATACCGGTCACTATTTCTCGGGCCAGAGAGTCGTCAGCGGTGAAAAGAGAACCCACCAGGCTTCCCTTGCCCAAGGCTGCCAGCTCAACCGCCTCGTCCACGGAGTCATAAGGCATGACCGTGCTGACGGGTCCGAAGGCCTCAACATTGTGAGGGGCCGTTTGGGACAAGGGCTGGTCGCAGTAAAGCAGCGTGGTTGGGAAGAAAGCCCCTTTTTCCGGATCTGCTCCCACCACTTCAAAGTGATCGGGGTCGCCATAAACCAGCTCGACCTCCGTTTGCAGTTCACTCAATCGCCGGGCGACCTCCCTGGCCTGCACCTTGCCGGCAAGTGGACCCATGCGGACTCCCTCCACGGCCGGATCTCCGACCGGAATGGCTGAAAGACGGGTTTGTAACGCTTCAATGACGGCTGCGCTCTGGGCCCGGGGGACGATGGCCCTGCGGATCGCCGTGCACTTCTGCCCGGCCTTAATAGTCATTTCTCTCGCAACCTCCCTGACGAAGAGACCAAATTCTTCACTGTCGGTGTCCACGTCCGACCCCAGAATCGAACAGTTCAGAGAGTCGGCTTCTGCGTTGAAGCGAACCGATTCTCCGATGATCCTGGGATGGGATCTGAGGGTCCGGCCGGTCGCGGCGGATCCGGTGAAGGTCACCGCGTCCTGACCGGTGACGTGGTCGAGCAGATCACCGACACCACCGCATATCAACTGCAGCGCCCCCTCCGGCAGGATACCGGAGTCGATGATCACTTTGACGATCTTCTCGGTCAGGTAGCAGGTCAGGGTGGCCGGCTTCACGATTGCAGGCATCCCTGCCAGCAGAGAAGGAGCCAGTTTCTCCAGCATTCCCCAACAGGGAAAGTTGAAAGCGTTGATGTGAACTGCGGTGCCCTGCAAAGGAAGGCACACATGGCGGCCGATAAAAGTCCCCTTACGAGAGAGAATCTCGGCCGGTCCATCCAAATAGATCGTATCGTCGGGCAGTTCCTTTCGGCCTTTGCTGGCATAGACAGAGAGGGTTCCGATGCCTCCGTCGATGTCCATCCAGGAATCAGTTTTGGTGGCGCCGGTTGCCGCTGAGATGCGATACAACTCCTCTTTGTGCTCTATCAGACACCTGGCGATGCTCTTGAGCATGTCGGCTCTCTGGTGGAATGTCAGGCTTCGCAGGTTGGAGCCACCCACCCTGCGTGCGTAGTCGAGCATCCCCTTGAAATCGACGCCCTGGCTGGATGCCTCACCCACCAGCTCTCCGTTTACAGCGTTGTAAAGAGGGACCTGATCACCCTGTCCCGGCACCCATTTACCCTCGGCAAAGCTCTCTACTTTCATCTCACTCATGCTGCTCCTCTCCGAAGTGTGAGTTGTATCAGGTATGTGGCGCAAACCCAAACCGATGGGCCCTAAGGCACACCGTGGAACCTGTCTACTTGCCACTGGACGGGACGGCAAGGTAATTTCCCACACAATGAAGCGACAAGCAGTCAGCATTCTGCTCACTCGGGATCTGGACTCAACCGAGACATTTCTGGTCCAGCGCAACCCGGCGCTGCGTTTTTTTGGTGGGTTCCTGGCTTTCCCGGGCGGGACGGTAGATGCGGAGGACGCCAATCTGCCGGTACGCAGTCTTCCCAACCAGGAGTCTGATCTGGATCGTGAATTTCATACTTTTGTAGTGACTGCCGCCCGCGAGCTCTTTGAGGAGACCGGCATCTGGGCCGGCCACGGCAAGACCCGGCCCGCACCTGAGCGGCTGGACGTCTATCGGCGCAAGCTTCTCGATGAGCAGATTCAGTTCGCTGAAATCCTGACCAGGGAGGATCAGTTTCTGGAGGCGTCGGATTTCGTGCCGATCTGTCGGATTACGACTCCGCCCTTCCAGCCCCTGCGCTATGACACCTGGTTCCTCCGCTACCAGGTGCCTCCTGGTGCACGTCCCGAGGTCTGGCCGGGAGAGCTGGAGTCGGGAGAGTTTCTGGGAGCTGATGAAGCGCTGGCCAGATGGCGGAGGAACGAGGTCTTGATCGTGCCCCCCGTGATCATTCTCCTGCGCGAGTTGATGGGGCGCAACTGCCGGAGCTTTCTGCCGGAAGTGAAGAAGCTGACCGAATCCTACGCCCGGGGCAAGCTCCACCAGGTCTATTTCTCGCCCGGGGTGCTGCTGGCGCCCCTGCTGACCAGGCCGCTCCCTCCAGCCGCCTACACAAACGCCTGTGTGGTGGGGGAGCAGCAACTCTATTTGGTCGATCCGGGGTGCGACGATCTCGGCGAACAGGAAAAACTGTGGGAATTGCTGGACGAGTTACTCGATGAGGGGAAGACTCTGGAGGGCGTCTTACTGACTCACCACCACCCGGACCATGTCGGTGCGGTTGAGGAATGCCAGCAGCGCTACGGGCTGTCGGTCTGTGCCCATATCAAGACCGCTGAACAGCTTCCCGAAATGGAATTTGCAGGCTTTCTGGAGGACGGCCAGTCGCTGGATCTGGGCCTTTCGCCGGATGGGAAACCGGGATGGCGACTGGAGGTCCATCACCTGCCCGGTCATGCGGCCGGGCATCTCGCTTTCAAAGAAACCCGCTATGGCTCGGTCCTGGCTGGTGATCTGGTGTCCACTCTGTCTCCCATTCTCATCGATCCGTCGGACGGTGACCTGGTGGTTTACATGAACTCCCTGGAGTCTCTGCAATCCCTCTGTGAGTCTGTTCTCTATCCGGCTCATGGTCCGCCCGCGCCCCGGGGCCGCCAGGTGATCGAGAAGACCATCCGGCACCGCCAGGAACGGGAAGCCAGACTGCTCGAGATTCTGAGAATGGGAGCGCAGACTTCGGCTGCTTTGCTGCAGCAAATCTACCAGGATGTGCCGAAGGAACTGCATCCTCTGGCCATGCGCTCTCTTCTCTCGGGGCTGATCAAATTGGAGCAAGAGGGAAAAGCCCGGGAAGTGGACGGGCGCTACGTGTTGGTGTAACGGGGCCTGCAAGTTGGCAAAACATCGGATCGGACCACGGAGGGTCTTCCTACACTGGGGGTAGCCCGCTGACCTACTCCAGAACAAACTCGACGGAATGATTGAGCTTCTGATCGGAAATACGATCATACAGGCGGATATGAAGTCGGTGGCCGCCCACCTGAAGATGGCCGGTCTTGAGGATGCTCAAGATCATGATCTTCCCCTCTGAAAGATCGGTGGAGTGATAGACGGGCTCACCCGGCCAGCTGTTGCCGTGTTGGTCCAGAATCTCGTAGCTGAGATCCAGCACGGGCCGGCCTGTTGATTGATCCACTTGGAAATCGTAGACCTCGAAATAGAACCCCAGTTTCTTCTCGCGAAATGGAACCGTATTCCCGACTAGCGGCCAGACCTGGAAGCCGCCTCCCGTGCCTGCATCATTCTCAGCGGTAACCGACTCGATTCTCCGGGCCAGCATGACGGAGCTGAGCCAGAGCCGGCTGCTCTCGGGCCGGGGTACGACAACCAGACTCCTGGCAAAGCCCAGAAGGTCGGCGATCCGGTCTCTTACGAAGATCTCGAGTTTGTAACGCCCGGGCGGCAGCAGGAGATCTCGCTGATACACCAGGGGTTGTTGGTTATCCGTTTTGAAATCGGTCTCAGTCAGGTTCGTGAGCAGACTGTCCTCGAACACCTTCACGGTTCGGCCGGACACGTTTTTCACGACCGTTTGAACGTCGAGTTCTCCCCGGTAGATCTGGTTGGTCTCCTCAAACTGGAGATCCCCACTGTTGATGTAGAGGGTCAGGATCACGCGTCCTTCATCACCCGCCCGGAACACGTCGTTGTGAGTCCGAAACGGCAACTGATCGAAGCGCGCTTCGGCCAGCACCTGAGTACGGAGATCCGAGAAATCGATCACTGGAGCCTTTTCCAGGCTGGTCACCAGACGCAGTTTTTCGAAGGGCTGGTCCTTGACTCTCCCGTGGCCAAAGACCAGAGGGTTGTGACCGGGCATGGGACTGGTCTTTCTCACGATCCGGTCAATCTTTTGATTTACCAGACCCAGCATCTCGGCATCGGTCAAGCCCGCATTCGGAGTCAGGAGCAAGGCATCCTTCTCGTCGGCGTTGGTGGCGAGGCGGTACTGGCCGGTCAGCGTGGGGTCGACGAATTCGATCTCGACATCCTGCCCGACGCCCTCCAGGTATCGATACTCCCAACGCTCGAAGGGATAGGTCGAGGTCGACCCGCCTCCCTCCCAGGAAGGTCGAACATAGTGCCCCCCTGTCGGGTGGCTCTCGCGCCGGTCTGGTTCTCCATACTTGATGTAGACCATGCCTCGGTCGGTTTTCCATCCCGGGAAGCCGGAAGTGAAGTTCTCGTTGCTGTAGGCGATGCGGCGGTAGTGCTCTTCTTTGTACTCGTTGGCCGCAGTGCGCGGGTCGCTGTCCCGGCGCATCCAGAACTGTTCAATGAAAAGCTCCTTCTCCTGGTCGGTACTCAGTTCCAGAAACACATCCGCCTCCTGAGGTGTGATGAGGTAGAGGACATCTTCTCGAAGCCACTTGCGGAAGTGGTCAGTCTCCGGGTCCTGGCGGGGAGCCGCAAGCGGGGAGATCAGCGACACAGCGAAAAGGAAAAACACGGCCAGCGAAGGCGCCGTGGTAGCTTCCGTGGCACGGTTGTTCACTCCGGTTTTCTCCCCGGGGCAGTTTAGCATGGCAGTTCCTTGCAGTAGGTGCGGGGCCGACCGTTATAATCTGATGTTTCCGCCCGAAGGATTACCGGATGAAGACCATGTCTCGATCTGCTCGATGGATGTGTTTCACGACCCTGGCCGCAATGTTGACGTTGTCGGCTCTGCCGGCGCAGAGCACGGGAATCATATCCGGGACCCTCAGCGACGAGACGCCTGGTGTCTTACCAGGAGTGGCCGTAGAAGCCACCCATGCGGCTACCGGCATGACTCGTTCGGCCCTGACCGGGGCGGACGGACACTACCGTCTGGTTGGTCTTGCTTTGGGAAGTTATCAAGTTCGTGCCTCTCTGGCAGGCTTTCAAACGGCTGTCACGACCGGTGTCACGGTAGACATTGGAGGGGAGGCAGTGGTGAACCTGGTGTTGAGAATCGGGGAGATCAACCAGGAAGTGATTGTAGAAGGGGGAGCGGCGCTGGTCCAGACCACGAGTGCCGCGGTCTCCGGGCTGGTGGATCTGGAGCAGATTCAGGACCTGCCTCTGAACGGTCGCTCTTTCGCAGATCTCTCGGTTCTGGAGGCGGGCGTTACCAGTTTCAAGAACGCCGTGGCCAGTGACCCCACGTCGACTGCTTTCGGTGGTACCGGTGTGCGCCTGGTCTTCAACGGCATCCGCCCGGAGTTGAACAACATCGTGGTGGACGGAACTGATGCGATCGACGCCTTTGGGAACGCGCCAGGCAGCGCGGCAGGTGTGCTGCTGGGTGTTGACACCGTGCGCGAATTCTCGACCACCACCAGCAATTACAGCGCCGAGTACGGGCGGGCGGCCGGTGGCGTGATCAATGTGGCCACGCGATCCGGGAGCAATGATTTTCACGGATCGCTCTTCTGGTTTCACCGCAATGACAACCTGGATGCGGCGAACTTCTTTGACGCACCCATCAATGACGAAGGCGGCAATTTCATCGAGAAAGACAAACCGGAGTTCAAACGCAACCAGTTTGGTTTTACGGCTGGCGGACCCATTGTAAGAGACAAGACCTTCTTCTTTGGCAGTTACGAAGGCTTTCGCGAGCGACTGGGACTCACTTCGATCGCTACGGTTCCAACCGAGGCGACCCGAACGGGGAATCTCCCTTCCGGTCCGGTTCCGGTCAATCCCGAAGTAGAGCCTTTTCTCGCCCTCTACCCCCTGCCCAACGGTCGAGATTTTGGGGACGGCCGGGCGGAGTATCTGTTCGGCACCAACTCGGACACCAATGAGGACTTCTTTGTCATCAAGGTCGATCACTATTTCAACGACTCGCAGAGCCTGTTCGCCCGTTATTCTTTCGACAATGCGGACAAGAAATTTCCTGCCTTTGGGGCACTCTTCGGCCCCCAGCTCTTTGAACCGTTTCTGACGCGGGACAGTGGGCAGCAACTCGTCTCGGTGGAGCACGCCGCGGTTCTCTCCTCGGGAGCTCTCAACGTCGTTCATTTCGGCTACAACCGGACCGAGCAGGTCGAGGCCCAGTTTCCCTTGCACGTGCTCCCCGAGCTTTCTTACCTGGAGGGAGTCCAGGACGGCATGGGACTCTTCAATGTGCAGGGCCTATCCACCATCGGGGGCTGGACCAAGCCGCCCGGGACAACCCTGCAGAACATGTTTCAGATCAGCGATGATTTCGGATGGACGGCCGGTAGTCATTCTCTGAAAATGGGCGGCGTCTATAAGCGCTTCCACTACGACGACAACCGCTTTTTCCAGGGCGGCTCTTTCAACTTCGACTGCATCAGCGGCTGCGCTCCTGCAGGACCTCCCGGCCGCACGGAGATGCTGGCCGGTTTTCCGGTGTCCGTGGTCAAGGATATGCCGGACACCGTCTACGATACCGCCCAGCGCTTCAACGTATTCGGGGTCTACGTGCAGGATGACTGGCGGGCCCACCCCAGGCTGACACTGAACCTGGGCCTGCGCTACGAGATGATGACGGATCCCTACAACAAACTGGGTCCGGTCAATAACTTCCGCGATCCCCTGGTGGATTCCAAAGCCACCATTGTTTCGGACACACCCATCGAAGTGGCCAAAAACAACATCATGCCCCGCCTGGGCCTGGCCTGGGATCCCTTCGGGGACCAGAAGACCGCGGTTCGCGCCGCTTTCGGTCTGTTCTTTCAGCAGCTCAACGAAGCCAACCTCAACTTCGTCTTCCGGCTCAGCCAGCCGCCCACCAAGACCATTCTCATCGGCGGTCCTCCCACGGCTGGAGCTTTTCCCGTGATTCCCTTTCCCGATCCGTTCCGCCCCGTCATCGTCTTTCCGCTGGAAGCAGACGCCCAGAACCCGTACACGATGCAGTGGCATTTGACGGTGGAGCGAGAGGTGTTCACTGGAGCCGTGGCCAGTGTTGCCTACGTGGGAAATCGAGGGCTCCATCTGGCGGCGCCCACGGAGCTCAACTTCAAGAGGCGATCGTTTACGGAGGACGGAACTCCCTTTTTTCCGCCCGGTCCGCCGATCCGGGTGAATCCGAATTTCACGGCCATCAATCTGAGAGATTTTGGGAGCGATTCCCACTACCACGGTCTGCAAATGCGCTTCCGAAAACGCTACGGCCAGGGCTTTCAGGTGCAGGCTTCCTACACCTACTCCAAGACCATCGACAACTCTCCCCCCATTCTGCGCGACTTCGAGAACAGTCCCACCATCCTTTTTGACTGGTTTCAGCGCAACCTGGACCGGTCGCTTTCCGGGTTCGATGTGCGCAACAACTTCGTGTTGAACTTTGGCTACGAGCTTCCTTTTGGCAAGAGCAGCAAGGGGACGGCAGCACGACTGATGGAAGGCTGGCAGATCAACGGAATTGTCTCACTGGCCGACGGGAACCCTTTCACCGTTCAGAATTCCTTCGACCGGACCGGTACCAACGCCATCGGCCCGTTTCGGCATGATCGTCCCAATCTGAAGTCAGGTGGCGACAACAATCCCGGGGGTGGTTCGCCCGATCGCTACTTCGATGTGGGTTCTTTTGAACTTCAGCCGGCGGGCTTCTTCGGGGACCTGGGCCGCAATACGGTGACGGGCCCCGGACTCGCCAATGTCGATTTCTCACTCTTCAAGACTACGCAGCTCTCGGAAGGGGTGGGCCTGCAGTTCCGCGCCGAGTTCTTCAACCTCTTCAACCGGGCCAATTTCGCAACGCCCATCAGCCAGAACCGTTTCGCCTTTGTAGGGGTCAACCCGGACGGAACGGGGACTCCCAGCGGCTCCGCCGGCCGGCTCACCGGCACCGTGACTACCTCCCGCCAGATCCAGTTTGCCCTGAAGTTGTTGTTCTAGAAGGAACGAGAAACGTTATTCCGCAAGCTTGACCCACTCGAAATCACCGGGCTGGCGGTTGATTTTCGTTTTCGGCGGGGCGATCCAGCCGGCGTACTGATTGCGTTCCCACTGCGGTACCATCAGAGACTCGATGTATTCGCGCTCAGCGTTCCCGGGAAGCCACTCTGCACGCCGCTGGTTCCACTCTTCTTCACTCAGGATCTGCCCTTCCGGGCTTACGTGCAGATCAGCGTAGAGCCCAATCTGGCGATGGAAAGCCACGTGGGGCAGGTGCAGCCGGAAGTCGATGCCGGCATCTTCGATCACCTGGCTCCAGCGGATGACCCCCAGATTACAGTCGTCGACGAAGTCATCTCGCAGGCGAGCGTTCAGTGCGTTCAGTGCCGGATGGTCTACCATCTCGAAACCGCCATTCCGGTGCTCCACAACCCCGTAGGTACTACTGGCGAGTTCGTGGTCGTCTTCCAGCCGGAGCTCTCGGAAGCGGCCCTTCAGCCCGGCGGTGAAGAAGTTGGCTGCATTTGTGGAGAGCTCAGATCCGAAGAGATCAAGAGTCAGGGAACTGTGAATGTTGGTCTTCTTCTGAATGGTGGGCAAGTCGATGACACCAAGGGCACGAACTCCTTCTACATCGTAGGGATCCTCGATGCCGGCCTGGTTCATGGCCTGACATGTACGTTCGATGATGCGCCTGACCCCGGATTCTCCCACGAACATGTGGAAGGCCTCTTCGGTGAGCATGAAGCGGCAGGTGCGAGAGAGCGGGTCAAATCCAGATTGGGACAGGGCCTCGAGCTGCATTTTCCCATCGCGATCGGTAAAGAAGGTGAAGAGAAAGAAGGAGAGCCAGTCGGGTGTTTCCTCGTTGAAGGCACCCAGCATGCGGGGGGCATCATCACTTCCCGAACGCCGTCGCAAGAGCTCCTCTGCTTCCTCTCGTCCATCCCTGCCGAAATACTTGTGGAGAAGATAGACCATGGCCCACAGATGGCGGCCCTCTTCGACATTGACCTGGAAGAGGTTGCGCATGTCGTAGAGTGAGGGAGCGGTCTGGCCCAGGTAGCGTTGCTGCTCGACCGATGCCGGTTCTGTGTCTCCCTGAATCACGATCAGGCGGCGCAGCATGGCCCGATACTCGCCCGGTACCTCCTGCCAGGCCGAAATTCCTTTGTGGAGTCCAAAGTTCACCTGCCGGTCTTCGAGGGCCGGGGCGAGCAGGATTCCCCACCGGTAATCGGGCATCTTTACGTAGTCGAAAACAGCCCACTCTTCTCCGGCCTTTTCTTTCACACTGACTGCCGTGCGCAGGTACACGTTGGCCGTCTGGAAGCCCTCGGGGCCCATATCCATCCACCAGTCCAGGTAGCCCGGATGCCATTTCTCCAGGGCTCTCTTGACCCGAGGGTCAGTGGCCAGTCCGACGTTGTTGGGGATGCGTTCGTTATAGTCGACGTCTCGAATCATCAGAGTTTCTCCATCAGTACACTAGACTCTCTCCTGATTGAAACTGGGCCGTATGCCAGTTCCATAGAGGCTCAGGGCGCCCTCTTTTCCAACCGCGTTGGGCCGTTGGAAGACCCAGTTCTGCCAGGCGCTGAGCCGACCGAAGATCTTGGTCTCGAGCGTCTCGGGACCGGCAAAGCGCAAATTCGCTTCCAGCGCGGTGAGTGAGTCGGCTGAGAAGCTGGTGCGCTCCTCGATGGCAATGCGGATCTCATCTTCCCAATCGATGTCATCCATGATGACGGTCACGAGACCCGTTTTCTCCGCTGCCTCAGCCTCCAGGTTCCGGCCGGCAAGGCCGCGTGCCGTCTCCACAAGATCCGAATGCCCCAGGAAGCGTGTCTCGAGTCGCGAAAGGCCATTGCCCATGGGAAGCAGGCCGAAGTTCGACTCCGTCAGATGTAGCTCCGGCGCTGGAAGATCATTCTCCTCCCACGATCCCTCCAGCATGTAGCTGCGGTCCGCAGCGAAAATGAGTTCCGCCAGAAAACCGGCAAAACAACTCCCCGGCTCGATCAGCCCGAAGAGTGTTCGGGAGCTCACGTCCAGTCGCTTCAGAGTTCGTCCCAGGTAAAGGATGATCTCTCGAACCAGCCAGTGCTCAGCGTGTTTCCGCAGAAAGGCGTCGTGCTGGGCAACCAGCTGTGAATCACCCTCCGAAACCAGCAGCAGCAGTCCCAGATCGGTCTCATTCAACCGCATGTAAAGCAGGGCGTCGTCGAGTTCTCGGGCCAGCGCCAGGGGCCAGAACCGGGCGCCCAGGTCGGTGACTTCGCCGGTGGTTGCCGGCGGCGGTTCCAAGGGACCGCGCAACAGCAAGCGGGCGACTCCGAGTTTCCGATCCAGATCGATTCGAAGGTGCTGGTAACAAAGGGCGTCTTCCTCGACCTCTCGCTGCAGGGGAGCGAGATCAATGCCCTTGGCGCCGGTCGGTCGATCACTTGTGGCCGCCAACTCCAGGGCGCGTTCCAGAACCACTTCGGAGAAACGGGATCTGGGAGCGAGTTCGTCGACCAGCCCCCATCGGAGAGCCCGCTGGCCCTTGACCCCCTCTTCCAGGGTACAGAACACGTCAGCGCGATCTCGACGTACTCGGCGTTTGTCCACCAGCCGCGTCAATCCTCCGGTTCCGGGCAGTACACCCAGAAGGGGAACCTCGGGAAGCGAAACGGCCGAGCTGCCGTCGTCAGCCAGTAGAATGTGGTCGGTAGCCAGAGCGATCTCGTATCCACCTCCGGCAGCCGTACCGTTAACGGCACACAGGTAGCGCTGACCTGAGTGCAGGCTGGCATTCTCGATGGCCAGTCTGGTCTCGTTCGTGAACTTGCAAAAATTGACCTTGTGCTGGTGAGAGGCAGCCCCCAGCATGCCAATGTTGGCGCCTCCGCAGAAGATCCTTTCCTTGCCCGATTCGATCACTACCACTCGGACCTCGGGATGCTCAAAGCGGAGCCGCTGGGTGGCATCGTAGAGTTCAATGTCAACGCCCAGATCGTAGGAATTCTGCTTCAGCATGTAGTTCCCGAACAGACCTTCCGATTCCTGAACGTCCAGGGTCAAGTAGGCAACGGGAGGCTCGATCCGCAGGCGCCAGTGACGATACCTGGCGGGGTCCGATCGGAAGTCGACGACAGTCATTTGTGCGGGTGTCCCGGACATCAAGTAGCTTCTCCCATGAGACGGGTCGGGTCAGAGCTCCCGGACTTGCCCGACAACAGGCCGTCGAAAAGAACGCCCAGGACATAGTCGCCGATTTCTTCCGAGCTGCCCACCACACTCCGTGCATAACCGCTCAGCACAACCTCGACCATAGCCACATGAAGCCAGGAGAGCAGGCGGGCATCATTGCGGGGCAGCTCTCCCTTCTCCATTCCGTCCCGGATGATCTCCTCCTCGACTTCCGGCAGGGCAGCCTGGTAGGAACGGATGAGGCGGTCGCGTGACTTTCCCTTGAAAATATTGACGTCCCGCCTCACCAGCGGCATCATCTGATAGCTCTCTGCGGGCTGCGTGAGAAACTGGACGGTGAGGAGACGAAGCTGCTCACGACAGGTCTCTCCCCTTGATACAGCGGAACGAAAGAGCCGTTCTTGCTCACTCAGGTATCTGTGCATCATGACCAGATAGAGCTCTTCTTTGGTCTGGAAGTGATGGTACAGACCGCCCTTGGTCATTCCCGCCGCCTCGGCAATATCTGCCATGGTGACTTCGGCATAACTCCTGGCGATGAACAGCTTTCCAGCCGCTTCCAGGATTTTACCGACCGAGATCTCCGACTTGGCGTACCGGCCTCTGGGGCCCTCGTCACGTTTCTTCCTGGTTGGTTCTACGAGTGGGTGCATTAAATACCGACCGACTGGAATGTTTTAGCAGTAACCCGGATTCATGTCAAGGCTGGCTGCGGTCACTCCCCGCTCCACGAAAGAGGTGTGCCTGGCCGGGCCTGACGCTCGCGGCTCAGTGGGCTCTTCGGGAGGTTAAGTCGTGGCTTGTGGTTCGGCCGTACAGGATTCAGAATAGTCCTGGAGCGGCTCTCGGAACAGTTGTTGGAAACCACAGGCGAGGGAAGCATCTCTGCTCTCTGTGGCCTTGGGGAGAACGTCAAAGATGAAGTTTATCAGGCGAGATTTCTTGAAGATTTCCGGCGTGGGCGCGGCCGTGGGTTCCAGCCCAACCGCTGCCCAAGCGGTTGGCTCCGAGTCTGCCGGAGTCGAAGCTTCCCAGCAGGCCAGGCCGGGCGTTCAGAAGCGTCCTTACAACGGGTGGTACTCCGGACCCCACCTGAATCGAGTCGCTTTTCCGATTGGGGGGATCGGGGCGGGCATGATCTGCCTCGAAGGCACCGGGGCCTTCTCTCATGTTTCGCTGCGGAACCAGCCGGATGTCTTCAATGAGCCGTTTACCTTTGCAGCCATCTCGGTCAAGGGGCTGGCCAGGGGCGCCAAGGTGCTGGAAGGGCCGGTTCCCAACTGGAAGGTCTTTGGGGCGGAGGGCGCCGCCAACGGAGCCAGGGGATCGAGTTTTGGTTTTCCACGATTTGAGCGGGCTGAATTCCTGCCCCGCTTTCCTTTCGCCACGGTCAGTCTTCGGGACTCTGACATTCCACTGGAAGTGGAACTGACCGGCTGGAGTCCGTTCATCCCCGGGAATGAAGATGACTCGAGTCTGCCGGTTGGGGCCTTCGAGTACCGATTCAAGAATCTCTCCGAGTCTTCACTGGAAGCCACGTTTTCCTATAACGCCAGGAACTTCATGAGCACCGGTCGTGAGGGAAACTCGATCAAGGAGTTCCCGAAAGGCTTCCTTCTCTGGCAGGAGGGAACGGAAGAGAAGCCGCAGAATCAGGGAGGATTTGTTGCCTTTGTAGACGATCCTGACGTGGTCGTGGACCACTGCTGGTTTCGGGGTGGCTGGTTCGACCCCGGCACCATGGCCTGGAAGAACATCCGCGAAAACACTCTGAGCCAGACGTCTCCCGTTGACCCGCCCCCGGGGCTTCCCTCTTTCTTCCCTTTCGGCTGGATTCCGGCCAGGAGAAGGTCGTCCGGCTGCTGGTGGCCTGGCATGTTCCCCGGACGGTCCAGCGCACCTCCGCCCTGGCTCTGGAGAAAGCGCCCGAGGAGGCCGGATGTGACGGCGACTCCTGCTGCCCGGACAGGGGATACCACGTTCCCTGGTATGCGGCGAAGTTTCAGGACATCGCCGAGGTTGGAGAGTACTGGCGTCGGCACTACGACTCGTTGCGTGAGAAAAGCGTCCTCTTCAGGGATGCGTTCTACGATACGACACTCCCGGTTGAAGTGGTCGAGGCGGTGGCTGCCAATCTGACCATCCTCAAGTCTCCCACCGTGCGCCGGCAGTGTGACGGGCGTCTCTGGTGCTGGGAAGGGTGCTTTGACACCCAGGGCTGTTGTGCCGGCTCTTGCACCCATGTCTGGAACTACGCCCAGGCCATCCCTCATCTCTTTCCTGCCCTCGAGCGCACCCTGCGCCAGACTGAGTTCAACGAGAGCCAGGATGAAAGGGGTCACCAGGTATTCCGTGCTCCCCTGCCTGTTCGCCCCATTGAGCACACCTACTTCGCCGCTTCCGACGGACAGCTGGGAGGGGTCATGAAGGCGCACCGGGAGTGGCGCATCTCGGGAGACCCCACCTACCTCGAGACGATGTGGCCAAAGGTAAGACAGAGCCTCGACTACTGCAGCCGAACCTGGGATCCAAGAGGCATTGGAGTTCTCGAAGAGCCGCACCACAACACCTATGACATCAACTTCTGGGGACCAGATGGGATGTGCAGCAGTTTCTACCTGGGGGCGTTGGCCGCGGCCATCGCTATGGGCACCGCGCTGGGAGAGGACGTGGGCCGTTATGAGACGCTCCTGAGCAAGGGCCGGGCCTATCTGGAGAACGAGTTATTCAACGGAGAGTACTTTTACCAGCGCATCCAGTGGAAGGGGCTGAGTGCTGCCGATCCGGTGGAGGCCGCAAAAGCCCGTCTCAGAGACCCCGAGGCGCGCTCCAGGCCAGGCCTTTCCCGTGAGGCGGTCGAGCTTCTCGAGGAGGAAGGGCCCAAGTACCAGTACGGAAATGGCTGCCTTTCCGACGGCGTCCTGGGCTTCTGGATGGCCCGCATGTGCGGTCTGGGTGACATCGTTGACGAGGAGAAAGTCCGCAAGAACCTCAAATCGATTCACAAGTACAATCTGAAACACGATCTGAGCGACCATGCCAACCCGCAGCGACCCTCTTACGCGCTTGGAAACGAGGGAGGTCTCCTTCTGTGCACCTGGCCTAAGGGCGACGAGTTGTCGCTACCTTTTGTCTACAGTAACGAGGTCTGGACCGGAATCGAGTACCAGGTGGCTTCTCACCTCATGCTGGAAGGACTGGTGGAAGAAGGGCTGGAAGTCGTCAGAACCTGCCGCGACCGCTATGACGGCCAGATCCGCAACCCCTTCAATGAATACGAATGCGGGCACTGGTATGCCAGAGCCCTGGCCAGCTACGGCCTGATTCAGGGCCTGACCGGCGTCCGCTACGATGCAGTCGAGAAGACGCTCTATATTGATTCCCAGATCGGGGACGACTTCAAGTCCTTCCTGGCCACCGAAACCGGATTTGGCAGCGTTGGGCTGAGCGGAGGGCAGCCCTTCCTCGAGATGAAGATGGGCACTCTCGCGGTGGAACGGGTCAAGGTTGGGGGTAGGGAAGTCGAATGGCGTTCTGGTTCGGCCTGACCAAGCAATCCCTTTTGCCTGCTGTCCATCTTGACCCTCTTTTTACGCCGGGATAGAATCTCGTTTCACAGCGCATCCGCTGACCTGGGATTCAGCAGCCCTGGCGCTACCTTGAGAGGAAGTTAGTCGTGTCGGATTTGGAAGCCTATGTAGAAGCGGATGGCCATGCCGAACTCGTCAAAGAAGTTCGCCGGCAGATCGACAAACTGGGTATCGACTATATCTACTACCAGTTTGTGTCCGTTACGGGTCGAATCATGGGAAAGGGTGTCCCGGCGGATCATTGGGAGACCATTGCCCGTGGAGGGTTTCAACTCGTCTACGGCTCAACGGCCAATCTCTTCATGGATCGGCTGGACAACTATATCGGCTATGGTCCCGAGGCCTGGGAACTGGTCGGGATTCCAGATCCCGAGACCTTTGTCCAGCTTCCCTGGGACCACCGGATTAGCCGCGTCTTTTGCACACTGTTTCGGAACCGGGAGGAGGAGGTCGACCCCGGTGCCTTCCTGACTTCAGATTGCCGGGGCAACCTGAGACGAATCCACGCCGACTTTCAGAGTGATCATGACGGTCTCCACATGCGCCACGGCGCGGAGCCCGAAATGATGTGGTTGAAGAAGGGGCCTGACGGGAAACCTGCCGACGGTTTCAGCAAGCCGTATTGCTACCACATCGACCAGTTTGAGTCCCTCAGGCCGGTCGTATTGAAGGTGATCGAGTATGCCCGGGCCATGGGTCTGGACATGATCCAGGGTGATCACGAAGATGCCCCGGGCCAACTGGAACTGAACTACACTTTCGATGACGCCCTGCGAACCTGCGATCGGCTGACGACCTACCGGCAGATTTGCGCACAGGTGGCCCGTGAGCATGATCTCATTGCCTGCTTCATGTGCAAGCCTTTCATGGGTGTCTCGGCCAACGGATGTCACCACAACATCTCTTTATGGCGGGGGGGCGAGGATGTCGTCTGTTCTCTGGGGAACGACGAACTCCCGGGGATGGGAGAATCGTTCCTGCACCGGAGGGGAGGCGAGAATGCGTTCCTGCCGGCCCCCGGGGAAAGAATGCCCGCACAGGTGGGTTTACACTGTATCGGAGGCATCATGGAACACCTGCCGGCCTTGACGGCGATCGGTTGTTCTACGGTGAACTCCTATCGAAGGCTCTGGGACAAGGGCTTCTGGGCTCCTGTGTTTGCGGACTGGGGTTTTCAGAACCGAACCTGCGGCCTTCGGGTTTCGGGACCCGGGCGGCTGGAGTACCGGGCTGTGGACTCGATGGTGAACCCTTACCTGCTGGCGGCGGGACTTCTGAAAGCCTTCGACGACGGCCTGCGCCGCAAGCTCGATCCTGGTGAGCCGGAGCAGCGTAACATTTACGAGGCGATTGAAGAGGGAAAGCAGGTCAACAAACTTCCTTTGTCACTGGGCGAAGCGCTGGGAGAGCTGGCCAAGGACGAGGTGATCAAGTCCTCCCTGCCCGGGGACATGTATAGTGTCTATATGCACTACAAGCGTGACGAGTGGGAGCGGTTTCTTTCCACAGTGACGGAGTGGGATTTCGAGCGCTACTGGGATTGTTTACCTTAAAATGCATTCTTGGGATTGAGGGATGAGAATCCGCAACTCGTGACCTAGACTTAAATTATGTGTGGCATCGCCGGAATTCTTCACAAGAACACGGGTGCAGCGATCGGAAACGAACTGACCCTCATGCTCCAGTCCATGAACCACAGGGGACCCGATTCGGCGGGATTTGCCGTCTACGGGACTCCCAACCCGGAGGAACTGGTGGTTCGCTTCAAGCTGGCCGAGCAGGAGGAACTGAATGAGGGTTTCGAGATCCGCCAGAGAATCGCCCAGCGTCAGGCTGAGGTTGACGAGCGTATCGCTTCCATGGGTGGGGAGATCGTTCAGGCCCTTCAGCCGACCGAATACGCCTTCGGCTATCGGGTCAGGTATGAGGGTGACCTGGGCCGCTTCTGTGCCTTCATAGAAGAGGTAGAAGGAGCCGAAATCCTGTCTCTGGGGCGATCCCTGGAATTGATCAAGGATCTCGGGAATGCCAGCAGTGTGGCCGCTCAGTACTCCCTGGACAGCTTCACCGGAACCCATGCCATCGGGCACGTCCGCATGGCTACGGAATCGGATGTGGATATCTGCTCAGCTCATCCCTTCTGGGCCTACCCCTTCAGCGACATTTCGGTGGTTCACAACGGACAACTGACCAATTATTGGAGTAAACGCCGGGATCTGGAGCGGCTTGGCCGCCGTTTTGTTTCCGACTGCGACTCGGAACTGATCGCCGTTTATGTGGCCCACCGCCTGGAGGCAGGAGACGAGTTGGAAGAGATCTTGCACGATTCTGTGGAGGAACTGGACGGCGTCTTTACCTACCTGATCGCCACAGCCGACAGCCTGGGCATGGCCAAGGATGTCCTGGCGGCCAAGCCGATGGTCCTTTACGAGGGAGAAGATTGCATCGCCATGGCCTCCGAAGAAGTGGCCATTCGCAGCATTTTCCCGCACGAAATTGACACTTTTGATCCATACGCCGGAGAGGTGAGAGTTTGGCACAGTTGAAACAGAAGCATAAGTCTCACGAAATGGGACTTCACGAAGAGAAGCTCACGGGGAGAACTCGCCGAGCTTTCTTTTCGGCGCAGGAAGAAGAGAATCTGCTGGATCCGAGTGCCTGCGAAGTGGACTTCGGCAAGCCAGCCAGTTTCGATGCTGCTCAGATGAACCACCGGGAAGTCGGACTCAGAATCCGCCAGCTGATGGAGCAGGGCTACGGGCACATTGTCGTTCAGAATCCCAATGCAAAACACTCTCTGGGTATCTGCATCCTGAATCGCCTCAAGCTGGACTTCGAAGGCTCTCTGGGCTACTTCGCGGCGGGCCTGGTCGACGGACCGAATATAACGATCAAGGGCCGAGTAGGATGGTCCTGCGGCGAAAACATGCTTTCCGGGACGGTAGTCGTGGAGAAAAACGCCGGCTCTTCATTCGGAGCAGCAATCCGGGGCGGCGACCTGGTTTGCCGGAGAGATGCCGGCGCCCGAACAGGCATCAGCATGAAGAGCGGGACGATTATTGTGGGCGGCCGCAGCGGGATCCTCTCCGGCTTCATGATGCAGCGCGGGCGCATCATTATTCTGGGTGACGTGGGGGCCGATCTGGGGGACTCCATGTACGACGGAACCATTTACGTAGGCGGGAAAATCAAATCGCTGGGAACGGATGCGGTGCCGGGTGAGATGACGGAACTCGAAGTGACCTGGCTGCAACGAAAGCTTGCTCTCTACGGCCTGGAAGCGCCCAACGGAGTATCCAATCTCCAGAAGGTCGTGGCCGGAAAGCAGCTTTGGAACTACGACAATCTGGAGCCGTCCGAGAAGAAGATCGTGCTCTAGGAAGTCCAGGAAAGGAAGCTGCATGACAGTTCAGGAAGATAAGGGCCCGGAGTCAACCGGAGAGGGGCGCAATCGCCATGTGCTCGGTCAGAACTTTCTCTTTACCCCCCGGGTCATGGATGACATCCACATCAAGGCGCAGCTGGGCCGCTATCGCATGCGGGGCATGGCCATTTTCAAAAAGATCCCCACCTGGGATGATCTCACCTTTCTGCCGGGCACTCTGACGCGTTTTGTGATCGAGGGGTATCGGGAGAAGTGCGAAACGAAGACGGTTCTTGGCCCCATGGCCAAACGACCTCTGGTTCTGGACACTCCGGTTTACATTACGGGAATGAGCTTCGGGGCGCTTTCTTATGAGGCCAAGATAGCGCTGGCTCGCGGAGCCACCATGGCTGGAACGGCAACCTGTTCAGGAGAAGGAGGGATGCTTCCCGACGAGCGCCGTTACTCTGACAAGTGGCTCTACCAGTTGATTCAGTCTCGTTACGGATTCAACCCGCACCATCTTCAGCTCGCCGACGCCGTCGAGTTTTTCATCGGCCAGGGTTGTAAGGTGGGGCTGGGTGGGCATCTGATGGGCCAGAAAGTCACCGACCAGGTGGCCGAGATGCGGTCCCTTCCTGCCGGCATCGATCAACGCTCGGCTGCCCGCCACCCCGACTGGCTGGGGCCGGATGACCTGGCGCTGAAAATAGAGGAGATACGCGAGGCCACCAACGGGGAGGTGCCGATTCAGCTGAAGCTGGGGGCCGCGCGGGTGTATGACGACATTCGCATGGCTGCCAAGACGGGGCCGGACAGTATCTTTCTGGATGGTATGGAGGGCTCGACTGGAGCCGGCCCTCATGTGGCTACCGAAGAAACCGGAATCCCCGGGATTGCGGCTGTTCGGGAAGCCCGCCGAGCACTCGATGACGTGGGAAAGACCGGTCAGATCTCACTGGTCTATGCGGGAGGTATTCGCAATGGAGGCGATATCGCGAAGGCGCTGGCCCTGGGGGCCGATGCCATAGCTATTGGGACCGCCGCCCTGGTGGCCCTCAATTGCAACAAGGATATTCCAGAGGCAGACTATGAAGGCACTGTCGGAGTTCCCGCCGGCTACTGCTATCACTGCCACACCGGACTCTGCCCGGTAGGAGTGACCACCCAGGACCCGGAACTGCGCAAGCGTCTGAATCCCGATGAAGCCGCGCTGCGCGTGTACAATTTTCTGCATACGCTGACCCTCGAATGCCAGATGATTGCCCGGGCTTGTGGCAAGACCAACGTCCATTCATTGGAACCGGAGGATCTGGCGGCCCTGACCACCGAGGCCTCGGCGATGGCGAGGTTACCTCTGGCCGGGACGGACTACATCGTGGGACAAGGGGGCAGACATGGGCTCTAGAACCGGCTCTGACCAGAAAGATGTCGATTACTACCTGGAATCGGATGGCATCGACAGTCAGCGCGAAAAAGAAATCGGACAACACATCGGTTATCGGTATGACGTCAACCTTCTGCCCGATTACTCGTTGCTCACACCCTTCCTGAAGGACTACATCGAGATCATGGGGTGGGAGGATCTCAACTGGCTGGAAGACGTGCACATGGGTTATGAAGAGGGGATTCCTGCGGTCTTTGACCGGAATATCAACGGTTGGGTCATTGTTCCCGAGGACATTGAATTGCCGGAGACGCAACAAGAGCGGGATATGATCGCCCGCGAACTGCTGATCAAGTTTCAGATGTCGAGCCGACACCCCCTCCGGCAACTCAAGAAAGTTTACAAGAGGTTCTGAATGACGGTACCCGCTTGTCAGGAAATGCGTAGGGGCGACCCTCGTGGTCGCCCGTTGTCACAGGCCAGCAGAAACGTCCACCGGGCCGGCACGAGACCGGCCCCTACGCTGATTTCATTATGAGTATCCCCTCCTCTGCCCGCTATCTGGTGATTGGCGCCGGCGTGCATGGCTTGAGCACGGCCTACCACCTGGCCCTGGGCTTGAAGGCTGGTGGAAGAGGCTCGGGCTCCGAAATCCTGGTGATTGACAAGAGCGGAATTGGTGCCGGTGCCTCGGGCATCGCCTGCGGCGTGATACGCAACAACTACTTCCAGCCGGCCATGCGGGAACTGATGGCCCACAGTGTGGAGGTGTGGGAAAGTGACCCCGAGGCCTACAGTTACCATCCCATCGGGTATTTGCAGATCAGTCCCGAAGCGATGCATGCCGACCTGGCCACTGTTTACGAGCAGCAGCAATTGATCGGTTACCCCTCGGAGTTCGTAGAAGGGGAAGCTGACTGCCGGGACTATATGCGGGCCATCCTCTATGACTGGCAGGCGAAAGGGACGACTTCGATCCTGCACGAGAAGAAAGGCGGATACGCGAATAACATGGCCTCCATGCAGGGTTTGGGGCGAAAGGCGGAGAACGAAGGCGTCAACATTCTCTCAGATGTAGAGGTCACGGGTTTTCAGTTCTCGGGCGAGTCGATTTCGGCGGTCGAGACGAGCCGGGGAACCATCCAGACCGACTATGTGATCGTGGGAGTCGGGCCCTGGGTAAAATCCGTCTGGGAAATGCTGGAGCTGCCCGGGACGATCAGCATAAGAGCAGCTGGAAAGATACATTCCGGCGTGAAGATGTGGACCTACTGGTGTCTGCAGGAAGGGACTCTGGGCGTCGATCCCGGGCTCCAGAAAACGAATGACGGCCGGATGCCTCCCGTCATCCACTTTGATTGTGATCAACCGCTCTACGACTTCGAGGGAGAGCTGATTCGAGACCAGAGCTGGGGAATCTACTACAAACCTGACTTTCATTTTGGGGGTATTCAGGGCGGGGCCATGCCTTACCGCGTGGAGACCGACCCGGATCAGGTCAGAGTCGATCCCTATGGACCCGAGTCCCCCGACTTTGTGGTTGGGCAAGATTTCGCTCGAATGTGGTGTTCAGCCCTGGCTTTCTGTCAGAAGCGCTTCGAGGGAGCCCATGTTTTCTACAAAGATGAGCCCAGTGGAGGGCTGGGCGCCTTTACTCCCGACAGCTTCCCCGTCTTCGATGTGTTTCGAGAGAACTGCTATCTGATCGCCGATTCCAATCACGGCTACAAGATGCTGGGCGTGGGCAAGCTGGTCGCCTCAGAGATTCTGGGCACGCCAAGCAAGCTCCTGGAGCCCTTCCGTTTTTCGCGTTATGCCGCGGGTAAACTCCACCCAGTCTCCAACAGTCCCTTTCCCTGGAGCTAGATCGGATCGGCCCATGGAGGTCCTCCTTTGATCAGGCTGTGGAAGAGAGCCTCCCGCTCTCCCCATCGGACCACGGAGGGTCCTCCACCGGGACGAAACAGAGCACCCGAGCCCGGGGCATCAGCCCCTGGGAGAAGAGATCGTTGTGCCAGCAGGTAGCCTGGTAGAACGGATCGGTTTCCCGGAGCTCAGCCACCCTACATTCCAGGCTGTAGACTCTTTCGCCCTCACGAAAGCAGAGAACACACCGGTCTGCCTGAACGAGCTCCACCGCGGTCTCTGACGCTTGGGTAAACTGGGCGGTCAAGAGGTCTGCGAAACGCTCGGGGCGCTCAAAATACTCGGCCGCCAGCAGCTTCAGGCCCTTTTCGTAGCGCTGTCTGGGATCGTGGCTCTGCTTCCCAATATGGCGAAACATGTGGGTGGAAGTCGTCGGATCCTTTTCCAGAATCAAGACCGTCATAGCGGCCAGGATTTCAGAACCATCCAGCCGTGTCACCCGTGGCTGCATCCCGCGAGAAGGCCGCCCTCCCTCTTCTTCGCGGACAGCCCGTTTTCGGAGCCGGCATTGCCAGGTCATGAAATCTGTCATCTTCACAAAGTTCAACAGGAACTGGGATCCCCTTCCTAGTGTACTGTCCGGACAGTGCACTAGATCCTTGGTTTTGCTCGACCAAGACAAAACGAACAGCGCATGCGGCCGGCTGCATGCGGCGTGTTTTGGCCGCCTGATGAGTCCACCGAGACTGTGAGTCTCGCCTCCCCCTGGTCGGTCACGCCTCCTTCGAATCCCGACGTACAGGACTTCTCCAGCCCGGCGATCGTACAGGCAACGTCGTTCACCCCGGAGGACGACTCCGAGAGCCCCTCGAATGCCAACATGGTTCCGGGGAGCTTGAGACCATCGACGAGAACCCGCATTTCCCACTGGCTGCCCGGTCCCGGGGCGGTGTCGACCTCGCACTGCAGGCCGTGTACCTCAGTGGTACTGAAGATACGAAACATCTCTTCGTTCCCACGCACCGGACCCATGTCGTGGTTCTCGAAGTCGAGATAATCCTCAGTCTCCTGAGATTCGGTGGGGTTGCCCTCTGCCCACAGCTCCCGGGCGCAGATCCCGGAGCTGCGATCTCCGTCCAGGTTGAAGGTGACATAGTCCCGCGAACCTCCGTCGATGTAGCCAGGTCCGATCGAGAGAGGAGCCGCTACAGCGTTTGGGCCCAGGAGCGTGGCAGGTCGGTGTGGCTCGGGACCGCGAATGGTGAGGGCGATGGGAAACAGAGCCGTACTCGTATCCACCCAGTAGGAGTCGCCGGTGCCGCCCACATTGAAGAGGGGCACTCCGCAGCGAGAGAGACCAAAACAAGGGCCGCTGACCTGCCTGGCGTGTGTCACATCCACAAAAACGTCGCCCAGCAACTGTCCGAAGTCCCAGTTGAAAAACACGTGGGGTGTGGGCGCCGTGCCGTCGGCAATCAGCCGCAGGCTGTCGAGCAGGATATTCCCACCGCTGGGCCCGGGAGGCGCATCGAAGATTGCAGACACACCACCGTCCCCTCGCAGCCCCGGGACGTGGGACAGAGTGACGTTGGCTATGCTCCCGGTCTGCTGCTCATCCCGAGGGACGTCGACCGAGCGAATCGCCCCGTAGTAGCCCTCACCTCCGTTCCACTGAAACGATGACTTCTGACCAAAATAGAGAACTGCTGGAGTTTCCGCCAGATCACACCTGCCGCCTCCCGAACATTGGGCATCGGCTTCCGCCTGGGTATCGCCCGTACAGGGTGTTCCCCGGCTTTGCCCTCCGACACAGTACCCACCGGCCTCAACGCGAAGAACGGAGTCTTCGACAATTGATCGAATTCCATTGTCGAGACACTCCGGCGAGCAATCGTTGAACAGCGAAAGAGCAATGGCGCGGGCTGTGCACTCGGAATCGACGATTTCCACCCGCGTAACACCCTGGTTGACGCTGTCGTCCCGACCCGTCCCACAGGCCGCCTCGTAGGTCGACTGACCATTTGCCTCGCCGACGCTTCGGATCGTAATGCGGCTGTCTTCAATTCGGAACACGGTCTGCCTGGCCGGGTTTTGCTCCGTATTCGTGTACACGACCCCTGCCACCGCCGTGGTGCCGCCACCGATCTCCTCCACCACGCAGTTCTGAAGCCTGTGGCGTGACCCCGCCGCCGCCTTCGTCATATTGACGTGCCAGATCTTCACATATCCCGTAGGTGTCCGGGACGGCCTCCACTCGACCTTGACTCCGGGAGCACAGCGCACCGTGAGATCATGCTGTCCCTCAGGCAGCGCGTAGTCGATCATGTTGCCGGAGGGGTTTTGTCCCCTCAGTGTCTTTACGATCTCACAGGTCTTGAAGCCTCCCTGGGAAGCGCATTTCACGAGTTCCTCGACGCTGGAAACGGGTTCGATCTTGCCGCTGAGGAAACTCTGAGCGCGGAGAAAGTGAAACGTGGGAACTGCTGTATCTGACGGTTCCGCCCACAGACTTGAGGTCAGGACAACCAAGGCTGCCAGGCTCCGGGTCGGCCGGCGGCTGTTCATTTTCGCCTCTCTTTTGCGTCGTTTCTTGGTTGGAATCATGGCCTCGAAAGTCTAGGACAGAGAGACTTCGATTACAATGCCCGCCCATGAGCCTTTGGGAGTGGTTGCTCGTCATACTTTTGAACGGTTCGATTGTCGGCTACGGTCTGTACCTGGCCCGCGGAGGACAATCGAGCAGCGAGTGGTTCCTGGCAGGCCGCACGCTGCCCTGGTGGCTGCTGGGTCTGTCCATGTATGCCACGGTCATCGATAGCGCGGATCTGGTGGCTGATTCAGGCGCCACCTACCTGCTGGGCTTCAGCTTCCTTGTCATGAACTGGGTCGGCGTGGTGGGCGGCTGGGCCCTGGCAGGCTTCTTCATTATTGTCCCCATGTATCGGATGGGCATGTACACGAATGCCGAGTACCTGGAGGCCCGTTTCGGAGTCGGCGCCCGGATCACGAGCGTGTTCGTTCAGGTGCAGTTTCGCACTCTCGTAATGGGCATGATGAGCATTTCCATCTTCCGCCTGCTCTCGGTTGTCCTGGGCTGGGAGGGGCTGGCCTGGTGGGCCGTAGTTCTGGTGGCGGCTCTGGCCGCCGGCTATACGGCTGTGGGCGGAATGAGATCGGTGGCGGTGACTGACACTCTCCAGGTGGTGGTCATGAGCATTGCCGCGGTGGCGATCTGGTGCGTCATCTGGGGAGCCGTGGGAGGCTGGGATGGAATGCAGCAAAGGTTCGAAGCTGCACAACCCGGTCTCGAGAAACAGATGCTACACGTCGGCCGGGACAACGTCGATCGTGAGGACGCAAGTGCGATCACACCGAATCAGATTCGAGCGAGACTGGTGGCGGGCGGCGAATACGATCCGAACAGCAAAGTGATCGTTCGACGCACACCCTTTTGGATGTTTACGTTGTCGATGATTCTGATCGGTGTAGCCTACGTCTCACTCAACAACACCCAGGCCATGCGAATGCTGGGTGCGCGAAGTCTGTGGGATCTCAGAATGTCGGTTGTAGGTGCCTCGGCAGTGCTCCTGATCATGTGTTTCTTCAACCTCTCTATTGGAGTCATGGGCCGCGCTCTCTATCCTGATCAAACACTTTTGCCCGACCAGTCACAAGACTCCATTTATCCGCTCTTGATCTCTCAGTACGCAAGCGGGTGGTTGAGGCCAATCGCAGTCGCTGGCCTGCTGTCAGCAGCCTTTTCCACATTTGATTCGATCGGTTCGACGCTTTCCGCCCTCCTGACACGCGATTTCTATGCCCGCCTGCTGGTACGAGACGCACCGGACCAGCACTACCGGCGGGTTGGCCAATGGCTGACTCCGGTGGTCATCGGTGTGTCCTTCCTTTATATCCCTGCTCTCTTGAGGGGGGGCATGGTTGTCTTTTACCTGGAAATCACGAGTGCCTTTGTCATCCCCCTCTTCACCCTCTACATCATGGGTATCTTCACACGGGTCCATCCCCGGACCGGGATCATTGGTCTGCTGCTGGGATCGACCTACGGGGTCCTGCGCCTGGTCGGGGCAAGCTATCACATCCAGATCCTGCCAACTTTCTTGCTGGACAAATACGGAGCCTATCTATACAGCCTTGTCATCACCTCCGTCGCGATGCTGGTCGCCTCGCTTGTCTTGGGGTGGGCTCCTTCCGGGCAACTCATCCATCGAGAGCAGGGGGGCTGGCTTCGGACCAGTCAGTTGCAACTGGAGGAAGGCCGGCGGATAGACCGCTCGAGATTCAAACAGCTTCTCCCGGTGCCATTGACCATCGGCCTGGTGGCGACGAGTTTGATTCTCAGCTACGTAGTATTCTGGTGAGGTGTCAGAGACTCCAGGAGAAGAGCCATGTCGGGAACCAGTAGGAAGACGCCCCTTTTTCCAGACGGAACTTCCTGACCGGTGTGACAGCAGGTGCTGTACTGGTCGGTGCGACTAGGAAAACAGTCGAGACCCGCCCGGGTTCGAAGAGTTGGTTAGGCCAGGATTTCCTTTACAACTCTGGCCTTGTTCACTGAGGTCAGCTTCTCCGGAAGATCCTGCTGATCGAAAACAAGCTTGCGGTAATCGAGTCCCAGCAGATGCAGGATGGTCGCGTGCCAGTCGGTGACACTGACTTTGTCTTCCACAGCCTGGTATCCGATTTCGTCGGTAGAACCGTGGACGAACCCTCTTTTCACCCCTCCACCAGCCATCCAGAGACTGAAACCCTGGGGATTGTGATCCCGACCCGCGAACTTCGAGCTGTCAAACTGAGCGATGGGTGTACGTCCAAATTCACCGCCCCAGATGACGAGCGTACTGTCGAACAAGCCCCGTTGCTTGAGATCCTGAAGCAGGGCGCCGATGGGTTGGTCGGTGCGTAGAGCAGCGGCACGCATTCCCGTTTCGAGACGATCGTGGTTGTCCCAGATCTGCCCATCGATGTAAAGCTGGATGAAGCGAACCCCGCGCTCGACAAGACGCCGGGCCATCAGGCAACGTCGTCCGTACGAGTCTGTTGGCTCTTTCCCAACGCCGTACATCTCCAGTGTGGCTGGACTTTCCTCGGACAGATCCAGGGCGCTGCTGGCCTCGAGCTGCAGCTTGGCTGCCAGCTCATAACTCGCGATACGGGCATCCAGTTGAAGCTGGTTGGGGCGACTTCGCTTGTGTATCTGGTCCAGTTTGGAGATGAGGTCGCGTTCGGCCGTGATCGCCGCCGGAGACCTGGATGCATCCGGATTCAGATCCAGGATAGGTGATCCTACGGATCGCAGGCGCGTTCCCTGATAGGTGATCCTACGGATCGCAGGCGCGTTCCCTGGTAGAGGGGAGGCAGGAAGCCGGGCTGCCAGTTCCACAGCCGGTTGATCGGCAAACCGAGAGGATCGTCCAGGACAACGTAGGCGGGCATATTCTGATTTTCACTAGCCAGTCCGAAAGTAACCCAGGAGCCGAGCGACGGCCGGCCGGCGATGGCGCGGCCGGAGTGCGCCATAAGGAGCGCCTGCTCGTGGTTGAAGTGCACCGTGTGCATGGAACGGATTACGGAGATGTCATCAACGTGCTGCGCGAGAGACGGCAGCAGGTCTGAAACCCAGATTCCGGACTTACCATACTGCTTGAATTCGAACGGGCTGCGCATCAGCTTGCCGGTGCGGTCGACATCTGTCTGGCCTCCTGCCGTGGAATGCGTCTGTCCGTGGTTCCGGTCCAGCGTCGGCTTCGGATCGAAGAGATCCACGTGGCTCGGCCCGCCGTTCATAAAAAGGTGGATGACCGCTTTGGTCTCGGAAGGAAAATGTGGACTCCTGGGTTTCAGGTCATAGAATCGCCTGTGGCCTGGCGGTAGTCCAGAGTTGTCTGTCGAGCCGGCGGCCAGGGGACCCACCCCTCCGTAGAGATCCTGAGACAGAAGCGTAGCGAGGGCTGTCCCATAAATGCCGTCCGAGATCCGCTCAAAGAAGTGGCGCCGGGTTGTCCTGGTGCCCGCAAAGTGTTTACACCGATCACGATAGTCTGATGCCATGGTTCCTCTTCGCTTCAGTCAATATAAATAAATGCACCGGAGTTGAGAAGGGCATGACAGAAGTTCTGTAGTGCCTGCAGGGCGTTCTCACTCCGTTCCCGGTCTGGAAGTCCCGGCTCAAGATCCAGCGCCGGCATCGAATCCGTGTGCGGAAGAAGGTTTCGGGACGCCGCCGTAAATCGGCCGAATGCCTCCAGGCTCGCCTGCTTCTCTTCTTCCGTCGCCGGCCGGCTCAGCGCGGTCCAGAAAGCCTGTTCAATTCCTTTTTCGGATCCCCTTGCGCTTCCTTCCACACACGTTGAGCAAAATACCCGGCCAGTCTGTCCACTAATGCGTTATTCATCAGATGGAGCGCCTGCGTCGCCACGGTCGAAATATCTCGTTGTAGACAGTTCGGACCCATGGCGGGAAGATCGAAGCCATCCAGGAGTGTCGGAACCGCGCTGCGACGCTGCTCCACGTAGATACTGCGACGCCACCCCTTTTCCGTTTCGATGGGCGTCACTAGCCCGTCATCTCGAACCTCCACGGGGGCGGGTGGCCGGGAACGCTCTTCATCGAGCCGGGCGGAAACTACCAGAAGGGTGTCATAGAGTTCTTCGGCCGTCATCCTCCTCATCGGCATACGGGACACCAACAGGTTGTCGGGATCAATCTCCTTGAGTCTGGGGGTAAAGGCTGAGCTCTGGCGGTAGGTCGTCGAGGTCAGGATCAGGCGCTGCATGGTCTTGACACTCCAGCCCTGCCGGACAAACTCCGTAGCCAGCCAGTCCAGCAATTCCGGATGGGTGGGTGGCGCTCCCTTGCGGCCGAAATTCCCCAGCGTCTTCACGATCCCCGCACCAAAATGGCGAGCCCAGATTCGGTTCACCATCACGCGGGCAGTCAGCGGATGGTCCGGTTTGATCAACCATTTCGCAAACGCCAGCCGGCGCCCGGTCGACCGTGCTCCCGGCCACGGTGGTTTCACTTCGAACGGCGTTTCGCTGTCCGCCAGCGCTCCGGGGATACCGGGCTCCACTCGGGGTCCGGGGTTGGCAGGATCACCGCGACGCAAGATGTAGGTGGGGGTCGGATTCCCGCGGTCCCAAAGGGCCCGGATCTGAGATTCAGGCAGCTTCTGTACTTCCAGAAGCTTGACCTGGCGCGCAGTCTGCTCTGCCGCCCGTCGATACCCGGGATCGACGTGTTTCAGGTCTGCAGGCCTGATCCTTAGCAGGCTGGCGAATTTGTCAGCCAGGTACTCTTGCACTTCACTGCGCTGATCGGGCGGAGTGTCGAGCACTGTGCGCAGGTCCTCTTGTACTCCCTCAGGCAGCTGGGCCAGCCTCTGGTCCAGTATCTTCTCCCGGATCGGTTCTGCCCTCGTGTCAAGTGCTTCTCTCAGCGACTGGATCTTGCGGTCCAGGGCCTCGTTGTGGGCGGCTCTCACCTGATGTCCCCGGACCAGTTGGACGGGAGTCGCCGTGGGACTGATGTAGGGCAGCAGCCGCACCGTGTGCAATGGAAGCGGTGCGCCGTCAAAATCCGCAGCCTGAGGCATCAGCCAGTTGTAGTAGTCGAAGGCACCCTTGAAGACAGCGACCAGGCGGTAATAGTCACGCAGCGGAATGGGGTCGTACTTATGGCTGTGGCAGCGAGCGCACTTCACCGTCAGCCCCATCACTCCGGAGCTCAGGATGTCAATTTCGTCAGCGATGACATCCAGACGGTCATTGATCGAGTTCGTTGACTGATCGTAGGTGGAATCTGGACCCATGCGCAAAAAGCCGGTGGCGATCAAGTTGTCCATCATGGCCTGGGTGACGACCGGCGCGTTCTCGTAGTCCAACAGTTCGTCCCCGGCAATCTGTTCCAGCAGGAAGCGATCGTACGGTTTGTCGGCATTAAAGGACCGAATCACATAATCGCGATAGCGCCAGGCGTGAGGACGGATATTGTCCGAATGCAGCTTTCCGCCCTCCGAGTCGGAGTACCCGGCCAGATCCAGCCAGTATCGAGCCCAGTGTTCGCCGTAACGCGGCGAGGCCAGCAGCTGGTCAATCATCTTCGCGTAGGCCCCTGGATCTTTGTCAGCCAGAAAGGCCCTCACTTGTGCTGGAGTCGGCGGCAGACCCGTGAGGGCAAAATAGGCCCGACGAATCATCGTCTGCCGATTGGCTTCAGGAGAAAACGACAGTCCGTTTGCCTCTAGCTTGCTCAGCACGAACTTGTCGATCGGGTTTCGGACCAGGTCTCGATGTTTGACGCTCGGAACGGAGGATCGCTTTGGAGGTTGAAAGGCCCAGAACTGGCGGTCCGCCTCGGAAATCAGAGGATCATGTCCCGCCGCCTCGACGGCAGGCTGGTTGGCTTCGGGTGCTCCCTGCTCGATCCACTGCACGACTTTCTCGAGTTCGGCTGACTTGATGGGCCGGAGGCTGACTTCGTCCAGCCCCTTCTCCGGGTGCGTTTCTGCAGATCGAAGCTGTTGGACGATCAAGCTCTGATCCGGATCGCCGGGCACCACAGCCGGCCCTGATTTTCCTCCCTTGAGCATCGATTCGCGACTCGCCAGATTCAGGCCTCCATCCTCACGGACCGGACCATGACAGGCGGTGCAGCGTAAGAACATCACCGGGAGAATGTCATCGGCTGTGAGTGGATGGGCGTCGGTCATCGCGCTCTTTGACGAAGACAGAGCTCCGGCCTCGATCCAGCTTCGGATCGCGGCAACCTGTTCGTCCGGCAGCCGGGGTCCACCCATCGGCATTTCTCCGGCCTGGACCTTTTCAAAAAGCAAGCTGGTTTCTGGATCTCCCGGCACCACGACAGGCCCCGATTCGCTGCCTTTCAGGGCTCCGGCATAGGTGGTCAAATCCAGGGATCCTTTAAGGACCCCCGATCCATGGCATTGCACGCACCTGGACTTGAAGATCTGCTCGACAGTCTCCTCAAAACCGGCGACCGGCGGTTCTCCTGCTTCGATCCATTCCCGAATGATCGCGATCTGGTGCGCTGACAACGGCTCCGCGTCCTTCGGCATCGTCCCATCATGGACGACCGCAAAGAGCAGGCTGTCCTCCGCCTTCCCTGGTGTCAGGACAGGACCTGACTCACTACCATTCATCACACCCGCAAGGGTGGTCAGATCCAGCCCCTTCATTTTGGCCTCAGGGCCGTGACAAGGCATACAATTCGCGCTGAAAATGGGCTGCACATCCGTCTCAAAGCGGACTTCTGTGGATTCAGTGACTGTTGGAAGGGGACGGCTTGAGGCAAGCACGATCCCGGCAGCGGCGACCGGCACAATGACAATTCGCAGGAAAAATCGCAGCGAGCACAATCTCTGAACACAGCGGCGTACGGTGATAGATTGAATCTTCATCTATCCACGTCCGCTCCCTTCATGTTCAGAGATTCGTAACATCGAAGCCTGGCAGTCAGACCTTTAGGCGTCACCCGGTTCTCGGTGGTGAACAGGAAGCTGACCGGTTGTGATGCACAATCTCCAACTGAGAGCAGGTCCCTGAACCAAAAAGAACTTGTAAAGTATTATAGAGGCAAAGCATGGTACCGCTTCGAGTATTTTGGCGCGAGCGTCTTTTCGGCTGATCGGCATTCATATGTCCCCTTATAGCCTTGCATGTGTCCTGGTTCTGTTCTTCCAGACTGGCTTTGCTCTGCAACTCGAGGAGCCAAATGATTTCTTCGAGATGCAGATCCGCCCGCTGCTGGCCAGCAAGTGTTACACCTGCCATACCAAGAGCCCGATGGCGGCTTTGCGCCTCGATTCGAGACCAAACCTGCTGCAAGGAGGGAATTCGGGTCCGGCCATCGTCCCGGGCGACCCCGAAGCCAGCCTCCTGATCCATTCTGTCCGCCATACGAATGAGAAACTCCAAATGCCGTTCGGGGGAGAGAAGCTGCTGGATCAAGAAATCGAGGATCTGGTGGCCTGGGTCAAAATGGGCGCTCCATGGCCGGAAACCGCCGGGCTCACTGCGGCCGCTCACCGGCAGATAGGATCAGAGGAAAGAAACTACTGGGCCTTCCGGCCGTTGGAGAAGGCTTCGATGCCCGAGTCGGGCAATCAGGAATGGCCGCAGTCTCCCGTGGACCACTTCATCCTGGCCCGCCTCGATGAAGCGGGGCTCTCACCCGGAAGTGCGGCCTCGAAACGGAACCTGGTCAGAAGAGCCACCTTCGATCTGCTGGGCCTGCCGCCCACACCCGAGGAAGTCGAGGATTTCATTCAGGATCCGTCGCCCCAAGCCTTCTCCAGGCTGGTGGATCGGCTGCTCGCGTCTCCTCACTATGGAGAGCGCTGGGGAAGGCATTGGCTCGACGTGGCCCGCTACGGAGAGGATGACGTGCGGGGACTGAGCCAGGAATCTTACCCCAACGCATTTCGCTATCGAGACTGGGTCGTGGAAGCTTTGAACAACGACATGCCCTACGACCTGTTCGTCAAGGCCCAGATTGCCGCCGATCTCCTGGAGGGGGAAAATCGAAAGGAGCTGCTACCGGGACTGGGTTTTTTTGGTCTTGGTCCCTGGTACTATGACATCACGGTACCGCGCCAGGCTCGAGCAGACGAACGGCATGACCGCGTGGACACCTTGACCAGAGGCTTCCTGGGTTTGACGGTGGCCTGTGCCCGCTGTCACGATCATAAGTTCGACCCCATCAGCACCCAGGATTATTACGCTCTGGCGGGAGTTTTCTCCAGCTCACAATACGAAGAATACCCTCTGGTCGGCCCAGAGGTGGTGGTGGAATACCACGAGCAGGAAAAGAGGGTCGGCGATCTGAGGTCGAGGATCGATGAGTTCGTCAGGACCAAGTCCCGAGAACTGGGGGAGATCCTGGTCCGCAAGAGCTCCCGCTACCTGACGGCTGCCTGGGAGGTTTTCCAGCGTGAGACGAGGCAAGGGAGGGTCCCGGACACGAAGCCCGGCGAATCGGTGCCGGGCAGCGCATCCAAAGAGGAGATGGCAGAGAATGCTGAGGCGACACCGCGGGAGTTGGTTCAGGTGGTGGCCGATGAGACCAGCCTGGATGCCGGAATCCTGCAGGGTTGGGTCGATTACCTTGAAAATCCCCAGAAGGACCATCCTTACCTGAAGGCCTGGTATTCACTGCGGGGGTCTGAGGGAGACCTCAATGAGGTCCGGGAAGTGGCCGATCAGTTTCAAACCACGCTCCTTTCCGTCATCCAAGAGAAGAATGCCCTGGATGAAAGGAACCGGCGTGTTCTGGAAGAGAACAAGCCTCCCGAAAACGCCAGGATGACCTCCCTGCCCAACGGTTTCAGCACCTACGAGGATTTTTGCCCCGGCTGCAATGTAGTCGTTGAATCTCTGGAGCGGGACAGATTCATGCTCTGGTCGGATCTGTTCGGGAAGAATCATCGGCGCGCGGATGGAACCTGGAACCACGGCGGTGCTCTGTACTTCGAGGGCAAGAGGCTGGATCGTTTTCTGGGTGAGGAGTGGCGGTCCCATCTCGAGTCGTTGCGGACGGAGCTGGAGTCTCTTGAGAAGGCTCGCCCCGAGCAATATGCCTACATGCACGGATTGAGTGAGTCCGACCGGCCGGCTGATCTGAAGCTGAACATTCGAGGAAGCCCTTTCAAGCTGGGTGCCCAGGTACCACGCCATTTTCTTGAGGTGCTGAGTCCGGGGCAACCCGAGCTTTTCCGACAGGGAAGCGGACGTCTGCAACTTGCCGAGGCCATTGCCGGCCATCCCCTGGCTGCCCGTGTGATTGTCAACCGCATCTGGGCCCAGCACTTCGGGCGCGGGCTGGTTTCGACCCTGAGCAATTTTGGTGTCAGGGGAGACCGACCCAGCCATCCAGAACTGCTCGAGTATCTGGCCTCCAGACTGGTCGAGAACCAGTGGTCCCTCAAATCCCTGCACCGCGAGATCATGTTGTCGGCTGTCTATCAACTGAGCAGTGACAGCGTCGAAACGAACTCCGCAGTCGATTCGGACAACCGCTTGTTCTGGCGCGCCAACCGGAGACGGCTGGATGTAGAAGCACTTCGAGATTCTCTCCTGTTCGTTGCCGGGAATCTGGACGAGCGTCTGGGCGGGCCGTCCTCGGAACTCGACCTGGAGAACAGGCGAAGGAGCCTCTACGGCACAGTCAGCCGTTTCAAACTCAACCAGCTTCTGACCCTGTTTGATTTCCCAGCACCCGGCATCAGCAGCGCCGGGAGGAACGTCACTCATGTGCCGCTCCAGAAGCTCTTTTTCCTCAACAGCGATCTGATCATGCAACAGCGCCGGGTTCTGTACGATCGCCTCAAAGCCCATGCACCGGTGAATCAAGCCGCGATGATCCAGCGAGCCTATCAACTCTTGTTCGGCCGGCCCGCCCAGAAATCGGAAGTTAAGCTCGCTGTGGGCTTCCTGACCGATGACCGGGCGTCCAGACCGCCTGAGCCGGCGCCCCCCTGGGAGCAGTACCTGCAAGTTCTTCTCAGTTCAAATGAGTTTCTGTTCGTCGATTAGCCCGTTAAGGGGTATGATTTCTTAGCCCATCAGTTTTCCGAAGTGAAGATGCGACAAGCCAACGTATTATCGACTCTGACCCGGCGCGAGGCATTGTGCCGGATGGGATCGGGCTTTGGTCTGGTTGGCCTGGCCGGGGTCCTCGGCAACTCGCTGGTGAAGGCCGCACCGACGGTTGGCGCCACTTCTCTGAGCCCCAAGCCGACTCATTTTCCGGCCCGCGCCAAGCACGTCATCTTTCTTTTTCTCAATGGCGGCCTTTCGCAGGTCGACACCTTCGACCCCAAACCCATGCTGGACAAGTATCATGGCCACCCTTTCCCCGGAGGGAACCCGACCACCGAGCGGACGACCGGCAACCTGCTTCGATCTCCCTTCGAATTCCACAGGTATGGGCAAAGCGGAATCGAAGTGAGTGAGATCTTCCACCACGTGGGGCAGTGCATTGACGATATTTGTGTGATCCGCTCCATGCATACGAACCTGCCCATCCACGAGTCCTCACTCTTCATGATGAACTCGGGTGACATCCAGCCCGGACGGCCGTCGATGGGCTCCTGGATCACTTACGGTCTGGGCACCGAGAATCAGAACCTTCCCGCCTTTATCGTGCTCTGTCCGGGTGTACCGGTGGTGGGACCGCCCCTCTGGAATTCCACGTTTCTGCCGGCTGTTTATCAGGGTACTCACATTCGCACTCAGGAGACCGATCCATACAAGCTGATTGACTATCTCCGAAGCGCCGCTACGGGCTCAGACCACCAGCGCAAACAGCTCGACCTTCTGGAGAAGCTCAACCGCCAGCATCTGGCCGACAGACCGGCGGATCCTCGCCTGGAGTCCAACATCCAGGCCATGGAGATCGCTTACCGCATGCAAACTGAGGCCCCGGAGGTTTTCGACTTGAGCAAGGAGGATTCGGCCAAGCTGGAGCAGTACGGTGAAGGGGACTTCGCCCGCGGCTGTCTGCTGGCCGCCCGCCTGGTGGAGCGGGGAGTGCGGATGGTTCAGGTTTACTTCGGAAATGAGCAGCCCTGGGATAACCACGACGACATTCTGGTGCACGCGAAACTGGCCCGGCAGGCGGACAAGCCAATCGCAGCATTGCTCAAGGATCTGAAAGCAAGAGGACTTCTGGACGAGACGATCGTCATCTGCGGTTCGGAGTTCGGTCGGACACCCACGGTGGAGAACAGCGCGGCGGTCCAGGTTCAAAACGGTCGGGATCACAATCCCTATGGCTTCAGCATGTGGCTGGCAGGGGGAGGAATCAAGGGCGGGATGACTTACGGGGCCACGGACGAGTTCGGGTTCAAAGCCGTCGAGAACCGCATGGAAGTTCACGATCTGCACGCAACGGTCTTACACCTTTTGGGAATCGACCACACTCAACTGACCTACCGGCACAGCGGCAGAGATTTTCGACTGACAGACGTGGCCGGAAACGTGATCAAGGAGATTCTGGCCTAGCCTCCGCTGCCGATTCCTTCAGCGCGAGGCTCGGGAGCTCTCCAAGGGGGCGATCTCGATTAGCGCGGATGATCCTGATTCCGGCAACTCGAGCAGCCATCCTTTCTGCAATTGAGCACCCGGCACCCGGTCCTTTCGTCCTCTGTCTCTGATCTCGTAAGTAGCTTCGGAATCAATTTCACGCAAGACCACATTGAACTCACTCGCCGGATCGCCGGCCCTGAAAGCGAAGAGCAGGCTAGAACCGGTAAGGGGATCAAAGTACTGCGCAGCCTGGAAGGTAACGGGTTCCTTCGGATCAATCTGACCGGTCAAATGGTAGACTTCGCTGCGTCGAATCCGGGGCCGAATCCGCTTGTACTCGGCGATCGTCCGGCGAGCGATCTCGAGGGTCTCGGGCTCCCACTCGAGGATGGATCCCGAAAGGCCGAATTGTCCCATCATGCTGGTCCTGAAGTTGCTCTCCAGGTCGAGACTGGAGGTGGTCTCCGGAAAAGTAGTCCAGTGGTTGCAGATTTCGGGAGGAAAGAGGTAGGTCATTGCGAAGTCCATGGCCAGGTTGAAGTGAGGTCCGACCTCATCTGAAACCCAGTGGGTGTCGGTATAGCCGGCAATGGAAGGGTCCATCCTGAGAGAACCGCTGGAGCAGTTTTCGACCACTAGATCCGGATATCGTTCTCGCATGTAGGACCAGAGTTCGAACAGACCCCGGTAGTGACCCCACAGCCGCTGCCCGAACTCCTCAAAGTTCTCAATGGAGGTCAGGGTGCCGTTGAAGTCCATCTTGATATAGTCAAGCTGATAGTCCCTCATCAGCCGGTCGATCTGCTCCTTCGCCCAGGCGACGACCTCCGGGTTTCCAAAATCGAGGGGACCCCGGGAATTCACCTGTTCGCCCTCGTGCTGCTGAAACCAGTCCGGGTGTTGCCGGGCCACCTCAGAATGCTGTGACGCGTGTTCGATCTCGATCCACATCCCGAATCTCATTCCCAGGCGTCTCACCTCGGCAGCAATGGGTTCAATGCCATGCGGCAGGCGATCGGGATTAACGGTCCAGTCACCCAGAGCCTGGCTCCAATCTTCCTGGGAGCCGTACCAGCCGGCATCGATCATGAACATTTCCACTCCCAGATCAGCAGCCAGACGGGCCAGCGCCAGGAGCCGAGGTTCTTCCAGCTTCTGGTAGCGGTCAAACCAGGTGTTGTACTGCACCCAGGGCCAATCGGAAAGCTCCCTGCGCAGGAGATGTTTCCGGATATAGCGTGTGATCGGGAGAGCCCCCTCATCCCAGGAGCCCTCAAATCGACTGATCAGGGCGCCGGGAACCGGCAGGCCACCCACAGAGCGGATGATCTCGAGCCCCGTAGGAAGAGTATCTGCTCGAACTACAGTTCCTGTGCCGTCGCTTCCCGGAGCGACCGTGATTCGCCAGTTGCCGGGATAGGCAATGGAAACTCCCACACCCGACCGGGTCTGGGCGTGTCTGACCAGCAACCAGGGCTTATAGGGGCTCCCGTTTCGTCCAACCGTGCACTCCAGGAGGATCCCGGCTGATGAAAGACGTTCCTCCCGAAGCACGTACTCACGACCCCAGGGAAGCCACAATTCTCCGTGGCTCGTCAGCTGCTCTGTTCCGCCCATCCCCAGTATTTCGTACTCGTCGGGAGACCCCGGAAGCCGCACTTCGTAGGGAAGCTCCACAGCCTGAGCTTCCGCAGGCAAAGGGGGCTTCTCCACCTCTGTTTGGGACTGGCAAGCTGGACTGGCCAGGGCCAGAAGTAGTGAAACTGACAGCAACGAGACGACTCGAATGGTTGGCCACATAACACCCTCCAGATTAAAACTGGCGCGTGTGAGTTGCCAGACGGCTCCTTGCCAAAACGATAACTATTCTGAACCACCTTCGTCCCCGGCCCTCCCGACGCGGGCTCTAAGAAATACGCGAGAATCGGATTGAACCTCGGGGTGAAGGGCCACACCAATTCTCGGTGGTCGTTCGACACATGGCCTCTTCTCGCTCTTATGGCGCTGACGACGGTCATTTGATGGGTTCGCTGGAGGACGACTCTTTTACGATCTCCCTGGAGGAAAAGGGGCCGATTTGGTCGGAAGACTTCGGCTTCTTCATCAAGCCTGCTGCTGATCCCACTACCCTGGTTCGAGGTGATGTGGATATCACAGGACTACAGGGTGAAGTCACCATCGAAGTCAACTATTGACCACGGGTACCATCTCCCCTTCAGCGCGAAGTTCAAGGATCTCTGGGGTTGGATTTTGGTATCTGGGCGCCTAGCAGCCCGTGGTGAAAGTCGCCTCTCGGTCAGCCATGGCCAATAGACTTGTGCCATGTCGATGGGCAAGCGTAAGAGACAGAGGCAGAGCGAGATGTGGGTGCCGGCAACAGAGCTGGCCAAAGCGCCGGGACACCCTTTTTACCAACGCCTGAACAGAGTGCTGGGCAAGCACGGTTTCGATGATTTTGTGGAAGCGGAATGCGCCGCTTTCTATGCCCCCAGCCGAGGGCGGCCCGGCCTGGCACCGGGCATCTATTTCCGGCTGCTGCTGGTGGGTTACTTCGAAGGGTTGAGCTCGGAGCGAGGCATTGCCTGGCGAGCCGCTGATTCGCTGGCGCTGCGCGGTTTTCTGGGACTGAATCTGAGTGAGTCACCTCCGGATCATTCGACCATCTCCAGGACCAGGCGACTGATCGATGTGGCCACGCATGAGGCGGTTTTCTCCTGGGTGCTGAAGCGGGTAGCCGAGAGCGGGTTATTGAATGGCAAGACGATCGGCATCGATGCCACCACGCTGGAAGCCAATGCGGCGCTGCGCAGCATTGTGAGACGAGACTCCGAGCAGGGCTACGAAGAGTTCTTGACGGAGCTGGCAGTAGCCTCCGGCATCCAGACGCCTACTCGAGAAGATCTGGCCCTACTGGACCGCAAGCGAACAGGCAAGGGATCGAACCAGCAGTGGAAGCACCCGCAGGATGGGGATGCGCGCATCGCCAGGATGAAGGATGGGCGGACGCATCTGGCGCACAAGGCAGAGCATGCAGTGGATCTGGAGACGGGAGCCATCGTCTCGGTCACGGTGCAAGGAGCGGATCGAGGCGATACGCAAACGATGGTCAAGACACTGATACAGGCGGCCGAGCAGGTGGAACAAGCGCTGCCGAAGGGATCGGGCATCGAAGAGGTGGTGGCCGACAAGGGATATCACAGCAGCGAGCGGATGGTGGATTTAGAAGCGCTGGGACTGCGCAGCTATGTGAGCGAACCGAAACGAGGGAAAAGACGCTGGAGAGGAGACACTCAGGCCCGTGATGCGGTCTATGGGAACCGGCGACGAATCCGGGGTCGGCGAGGACGGCAACTTTTACGACAACGAGGTGAGCTACTGGAGAGACCGTGTGCTCACCTTTACGAGACCGGCGGGATGAGACGGGTTCACGTTCGGGGCCATGAGAATGTCTTGAAGCGGCTGCTGATTCAGGTGAGCGGATTCAATCTGGGGCTGCTGATGCGCCAGCAGTTGGGTGTGGGCACGCCGCGGGGGCTGCAGGGGCGGATTTGCCTCGTCTTGCTCCTCATTTTGTCGCTGTGGAAGCGTCTGAAGGGCCTGTTTGGCTTGATTCCGACCGCCCAGACTCAAAAGTCCCGGTCAACGCTCCCGTCGCTTCTGCCACCGGTCCGCTCGGTCTGAAGTCTGAAAACCTATTTGCACCACGGGCTGCTAGAGACTTGCGCCAGGTGTCAAGCAACGTTCGAAGCTCGGCTGTTTTTCGGGGCATCGCTCTACTCAGGTCCGACTCTTCGCCAATGTCCTTGGAGAGGTTGTAAAGCTCCAGCCGCCTGTCTTCATAGAACTCAATGAGTTTGTAATCCCCCTGGCGGATGGCGCCGCCGGGCTCTCCTCCCGTATGACCATACAGGGGAAGAGGACTTCTCTTCACTGGCCCCCGGAGAGAGGCAACCAACTGCAGTACAGACGATGATGTTTAACAAAGCTCCGATAGTGGCTCTTCTCACGTCCCCTCCCCGCCTACTCCGAACCACTTTCGCCGAGCACTTTCGACTCCACAAGTGCCTGGTAGACCAGGGCGTTGAGCTTCCCATGGAGATCCAGCTTGGAATTGGGAAGCACGTGCGTCATGAGGACAGCGAAAAGATCTTCTGCCGGGTCCACCCAGAAGGTTGTGTAGTAGGCGCCTTCCCAGCCATAGCTGCCGACGGTTCCCAGCTGTCCCGACCGTCCCAGATCCTCTGTCACCCAGAATCCCAGGCCAAATCCGCGCTCCCCTGAGGAGATACTACTGGAGGTCTCGGTCGGATACAGCCGTCCAACATGGTTGGCGGTCATCAACCTCACAGATACGGGGCTGAGGATCCGGATCCCGTCGAGTTCACCCTGGTTGAGAAGCATCTGCAGAAACCGGGAGTAGTCGCCGATGGTGGACTGGATCCCTGCGCCTCCGGAGTAGCAGCGGCGAGGGGCAAGAATATACTCGCTTCCTTGAGCCTTTTCATGAAGGGAAATGCCACCTGATTCCGTGCTTCGGTAGATCGGAGTGAAACGCTCCAGCTTCGATAGAGGCAAGAAGAAATGCGTGTCCACCATTCCCAGAGGGCCGAATACCTGCGTTTCCAGAAAGTCAGCCAGGCTCATCCCCGAAACAACCTCGATGAGATAGCCCAGGACGTCGGTCCCGTATCCATACACCCAGGCTTCGCCGGGATGGGCGTCAAAGGGGAGAGTTGCCAGCCGTTTCACGAACTGACCGATGGTTTCATCTCGATTACCCAGCGACCAGCCGGTGACATCCGCTTCTTCGAAGAGCTCTTTCGCGATCTCGTCACCATAGGAGACTCCACCGCTTTGAGAGAGGAGGTCTCGAATTGTGATCTGGCGTTTGGCAGGCACAACATCAAAGCCGCCGGCGGGCTTCCGAACCGCCACGCGGGATTGCTTGAACTCGGGAATGTACCTTGAAACAGGGTCGCTCAAGAGCAGAAGGCCCTGTTCACAAAGCACCATCACTCCCACACTGGTGATGGGCTTGGACATCGAGGCGAGTCGGAAAATGACGTCCGGTCGCATCGGTTGACGAGTTTCGACCTGGTTCCAGCCGAAGGACTCCTGATAGATAACGGATCCGCCGCGAGCGATCAGGGCGATGGCGCCCGGAATTCGGCCGCTATCCACATATTCCTGGACGATCCGATCAATCCTCTTCAAGCGGTCCGGGGAGAATCCGGACTCCAGGGGAGAGCCACCAGGAAGCCCCTGCCCGAGGATAGATCCGGTGATCAGCCAAATGGGAACCAGAACCCACGGCACCATGACCCGTATCCAACCTTGTGAATGACGTTGAGACTTTTCCCAGGTAAGATGGCGGAGGTGCTTACCCATTACATGAAGTTACACGCTTCTACAGCATATTCATATCATCAGCGTCCATTTCTACTTCTAGCTCTTCTCTTGGGATTTGCTCCGGGATGCGTTCACCAGGCCGGGCCCCCGCCAAGCGAACCCTTCATCGCCTGGCAGACGGTATCCGGGAGGGCCATGGAGGCCATCGAAAACGCTGCGCACCACGACGTCAACGCCCTGATTGTGGAGTTCGAGCCGAGCGAAGAACAACCGGGCCGGGTGTGGAGTGCCTTCATCGACGATCTGGCTTTCAACGATCACACGCCCCGGGTCGCCAAACGGGATCAGGATCGGGCTGCTGTGGAAAAGCTTCGCTCCAACATCTTGACAATCACCAGCAAGGGTAGTGCCGCCGGCCTGAGCGTGTATCTGGTCGCAACCGAGTTTTCCTTTCCCAAAGATTTCATCGCCGCCTATCCGGAGGCTCGCGATCCCGACTCCCCCTTCCTCTGGGCCTTTCTGGAGCGGCGCCTGGAAGAGGTCCTTCTCGCCCTGCCGCAGGCGGCGGGTGTTCTTCTTTACACGGACGAGCCCAGTGACCTGATCCCCTACCATTTTGAGCCGAATCGAAGAGAGGCCACCCTGAGCCGATTGCTGCAAGTTTACCTGGATGTTTGCACACGCCTGGAGCGTCGTTTCATCGTCTGTACCATGGTCAACTTCGAATCGAGAAAACTCGATCTCCTGCTCTCGGTGCTGAAGCGGATTCCACCTTCCGAACACCTCCTGATCAGCAACTACGTGTGTCCCGGAGACTGGGGTCTGATCGCATTGCACAATCCAGCCATCGGGGATGTAGGAGGCCATCCCGAATTCCTCACCTTTGACTATTCCGGCGAACTCTGGGGCCAGGGGAAGATCCCCTTGATCCAGGCCCGGCTAATTGCCGATCGGGTGAAGCAGGCCAGGGACAAGGGAGCCAACCTGGTCGGAATCAACGGGTACGTCTCGTGGTACACACAGAGCTTGTTTGGAACTCCCAGTGAGATGAATCTGGACCTGGCTCCCAGGATTCTGCAGGATCCGACTCGTAGTCCTGACGATCTGGTTCGGGAGCTGCTCGAGCACCGCTATGGGGAAGAAGCAGCTTCTCATCTGGACGGTGCCTTCGCCCGCAGCTTCGAGGTAGCCGATAAGATCTTCCAGACGCTTGGCTTTTATGTAACGGAAGCGCCCAAGAGCGCTTTTCCGGATGCGGTCTGGATTGACTTCTCTTTGCGCACGGAGAGCCTGGCTGCCTTTGACCCCGCCTATCAGCAGCTCGAAGACCAGCTGGTCCATCCCGATCCCGACATTCTGCAGAGAGTCATCGAAGAAAAGGATGAGGCGGTCAAGATGGCGGGCCAGGCCGTCGTCGCAGTTCGGCAGAGTCAATCTCTGCTGGCGCCGGAGGACTTCAAATTGCTGGATCGGCAGTTTTCTTTTACGCTGGAAGTGGCGAAAGCCTATCGAGAGTATTTCGAAGCCTACTTGCGAACCCGACAGTGGGACCTCTCGGGGAGAGGCTCTGTCCCACCAGGATTGGAAGATTTGATCCAACTGGTTGCGGATCGAGCCGACCGTATTGAAGAGAACTTTGCGTCCTCTCCAGTCTTTTGCGCCGAGAGCCTGAGGCACTGTGCGGACATGCTTCGCGGCTTTCTCCAGGGCGAGGCTTTTCCCTATTATCCGGAGGCAATCGTGAGAGAGCATGTCATCCCTTATCCCCAGACGGGGGCTCCGGGATGCAGTCGACAGAACCTGAGTCCAGTTCTACAGTACCAGTAAGGCGCGGGGAGCTCGAAGGGTATCAATATGAGGCGGTATGGAGCTCCGTGGATTCTGATGTTTTTGCTGCTGGTGTGGGGAGGAAATCCAGGCCCGGCGTTTGGCGCCCCTTCTTCGCAGCCCAACGTCATCCTCATCACCGTCGACACTTTGAGAGCCGATCAACTGGGGTGCTACGGAGACGCCGCTGGTGCAACTCCGCACATGGATAATCTGGCGACCGATGGTATTCGATTCGCGGACACCACCGCCCATGTCCCCCTGACCCTCCCCTCCCACTCCTCCATCATGACCGGCACCTATCCTCCGGTTCATGGGGTCCGGGACAACATCGGCTATACGCTGGCGGAAGACAACGTCACCCTGGCGGAGCTGCTCAAAGCTCAGGGCTACGCGACCGGCGGCTTCGTGGGTGCCTTCGTACTGGATTCCAAGACGGGAATTGATCAGGGCTTCGACCATTTCTCCGATGATTTCGACATCGATTTGAAGGAGTCCGGAATGGTGAATCTGGCGTACGTGGAAAAGCGGGGCGACGAGGTTGTTGAGAATGCACTCGCCTGGCTGCGGCAACACAAGGCGGGTCCGTTTCTGGCCTGGATTCATCTCTTTGATCCGCATGATCCCTATCGACCTCCTCCACCGTTTGAGGAGCTTTTCCCCGAGGATCGATACCGCGGCGAAGTGGCCTATGCGGACTCGCTGATCGGAGAGATCATTGGATGGCTGAAACAGGAACAGCTCTATGACGACGCCCTGATCGTGTTCACCAGCGATCATGGAGAGGCGCTGGGAGAGCACGGAGAGCCGACCCACGGTTTGTTTGTTTACGAGTCGGTCCTGCGAGTTCCGCTGATTATCAAGTTGCCAGGTCAGGTCGATGCCGGAACCACCATGGCACACCCCGTGCAAAGCATCGATATCTTGCCCACGGTGCTGCAGTCTTTGGGGATCGATCAACCAGCTGCTGTTCAAGGCGTCGAACTACTTTCCAGAATCAATTCCAAATCAGCGCCGGCAAGGCCCATTTATGCCGAGAGCCTGTATCCACGGACTCAGTATGGCTGGAGCGCGCTGCGCTGCCTTCGAGAGGGGAGCTTCAAGTACATTCAAGCGCCCCGCGCCGAGTTGTACGATCTCTCGACGGACCCACTGGAACTCGAAAACCTGCTCCTGCAAAACAAGACCATGGCCAGCCGACTCAAGGCGAGTCTGCAGAGCTTTCGGGAAACTCACGAAGCAGACCAGACGTCCGGCCAGGCCACCCAGGTGGATGCCGAGACCCTGGACCGACTCCGGGCCCTGGGTTATGTCGGCAACGCCGCCGGCCAGCAGGTTCAGGGACTGGCCGACCAGGATCTGGCCGACCCCAAGGATAAAGTGGAGGTCTACAAGAATGTTCTCAGAGAGTTGCGCGGAGCCAACCAGGCCAAAGGACCGGAAAGAATCAGCCGGCTGGAATCCATCCTCGAAAAGGACCCCAATTTGACCGTGGTTCTCTCCAGCCTGGGCGAGGCCTACGTTCGCCTCAATCAGTATGAGAAGGCCCTCTCAGCTTTGAAGAAGGGACTGGCGATTCGTCCCTGGGACGAAGCCCTCAGGTATCTGGTCGCATACTGCTATCTCCAGAGCAACGAGGTCGCCGCTGCCATGCTGGGGTTTGATCAGGTTCTGGCGGAAAATCCCAATCATACCGGGGCCATGACGAATCGAGGCGTTGCTCTCACCCGGCAGAACCGGTTGGACGCTGCCGTCGAACAATTCAGGCTCCTCCTGAGCCAAGAACCCGGCGATCCACAGGGCCACGAAGGATTGGGTTACGTATACTTGAAGAAGGGGCTGGTGGACGAGGCGAAGCAACAGTTCGAGGCGGCCCTGAAGTCGGATCCTGAAATGGCCAAGGCCCACCTTTGGATGGGATATTGTCATCTCGAGCGGGCCAAGGTCTATCAGAAAAAGAGTCCCAGACATGTCGAGATACCGCGCCTCATGAGCCAGGCTCGCCAGGCCTTTGCCAGGGCGCTGGAGCTGGACGGTGATCTTCGCAGCAAGGTTCCTCCTTCTCTGCAACCGTGATGAAGTGACGGAGGACCAGCCATGAGCTCACTCGAAGAAAGCCGCGCGGAAGGGCACCTGTCCCATGCTGCAACCGGGGCAGGTTGTTGCATTTGAAAGTGTGTGGACGTTCTTCCGGGGACGAGCGAAGGTTCATAGCATCACGGCGGCGGGACAGGTCTTTTGAAGTCCACGGGTGCTGGGCTGACAGTCCTGTATCTCCGCCAACTCTCTTGATTTGAGCTGCCGCCGTGCGCTTGTCTTTTCAGGGGTGCTATGCAATGATACCTGCTACATTGGATCCAAATTGGATCCAAATTGGATCCAAAACCTTGACTTGACTCTCGGGAGGCCGAGTATGCGGTGTTGGCAAATCGTCTGTAGCCAGTTATTGATCTTTCTCTGGTTGGGTAGCGTCCTCTTCGGACAGGCTTCCAGCACCGGGACCATACGGGGGCTGGTGGCTGACTCTTCTGGAGCCGTGATTCCCGGCGTGGAAGTGGAGATCACCAATCAGAACACGGGCGAGGGCTGGACGGCCCTCAGCAATGATTCCGGGATCTATCAGAAGACCTTTCTGCCTTCGGGCGTGTATCGCGTCGGCGTCTCGTTTTCAGGCTTCAAGACCAGGACTACAAGTGACCTGCAGCTGTCCGCGCAGTCCACGGCCCGCGTAGATTTCGTCCTGGAAGTGGGGGACATCGGCGAGGAAGTGACAGTCGAGAGCTCCTCGGCGCAGGCCAGCACGGTGACGTCGGACGTGTCGGCGACACTCACGGATAAGCAGATAGCGGAGCTTCCCATCCACGCCCGAACCTTCGATTTCTTCATTCTTCAGCAGCCGGGCGTGCAGCTGGATCGAACGGACGGCTACCAGAGTTTTTCCATTAACGGTTCCCACCTTCTGGGGAACAACTACCTTCTCGATGGAACAGACGCCACCTTCATCGAGACGAACAGTTCCAGCACCATGGCCGGCTTCGGAGGAACGGTCAACACGGTCTCCATCTCCGCCATCAAAGAAATCCGAACCTCCACAAGTAACTATTCTGCGGAGATAGGGCGTGCCTCCGGTGGAGTCGTCAACATCATCTCGAAACGGGGTACCGAGGCATATCACGGAGAGGTTTACTACTATCACCGCAACAACGCGCTAAATGCCAACGATTTCTTTTCGAATCGGGCCGGAGATCCCCGGCCGACCCTGCGAGAGCACCAGGGAGGTTTTGCCGTCGGTGGACCGATCAGCAAAGACAAGACGTTCTTCTTTGGCAATTATGAGTTCGTGCGCATCCGCCGGCCTCAAGTCTTCGAGATCCAGGTGCCGACGTCGCAATACCTGGCCCGGCCGGACATCGACTCTGCAGTACGGCCGATTCTCGACCTCTATCCCGCGGCCAACGTGGATCTCGGCGATCCCAACATCGGGTTGTTTCGTCACACGGTGTCGCCGCCCAATGAGCAGGATCTCTACCTGCTTCGGATCGATCACACCTTTGGCGACCAGGACAGCGCGTTTTTTCGGTACAACCTGTCCGATGGTTCCGAGCAGCAGCTGCTTTCTCCCTGTTTCGAGGACTGCCCGTTTCCCAGGAACGGGCGCAGCCAGCAGTTCACGGCCTCCTGGTTTCATTCCTTCAGCCCCACCCTGGTCAATCAGGCCAGGTTCGGATTCAATCGCACAGTGGTCGAATTCAGCGACAGGACAGGATTTCCGGAGCTCGGCGGTTATGGCATGCGGTTCCAGGCCGGGTCGGCGAACTCGTTTGGTCGGATCTTTTCATCCGGCGAGGGATTCGGGGCGCCCCAGGACCTGGACCAATACTATGACAATCTGGCCTGGACCAGAGGACGCCATTCGTTCAAGTTCGGGTTCGATCTGAGACGGGTGCGTGCCAACCGGGTCCAGGGGAGTTCCCTCGGGACCGCGTTTGTGACCGATATCGAAGCTCTGGCAGTGAACAACGTGAATCAACTGCAGCAGGGAAACCAGTTCAACACGGCGGGGATGCGCAGCTCGAGCTGGGCCCTGTATGCCCAGGATGACTTCACGGTCAATGACCGGTTGACGCTCAATCTAGGCGTACGCTGGGAATACAACTCTCCCTACCGGGATCACACCAACCGTACTCTCCAGTTCGGCCCCTGCTGCTTTTTCGAGGAGACGGGGGATTTCGGTTCCGTAGCGGATTTTCATGCCGGGAACTTCCTGCGCATCGGCGGGCCGCTTTACCCTGCGGATAAGAACAACATTGCGCCCCGCATCGGCTTTGCCTTCGATCCGACCGGGAACGGCGACATGGTCATCCGAGGAGGTTCGGGGATCTATTACGGGATGAATGTTACGCCCGGTATCGGGGTCTACAACAACCTTTTTTACCAGCGTTTTATCGAGAACACCCCGATCAATCTGCCCGGCCCGCTGCAGTTCCCGCTCCCCGACCTGGAAGCTCTGCCACCGCAGCCCAACAGCTATTACTACTTCTATGCAGGCTACGGCCCCAACCCCTTCGACATGCGGGACAATTACGCTATCCATTTCAACATGTCGTTCGAGAAGGAACTGGGCAAGAACACGTTGTTCAAGGTGGGTTATGTGGGGAACCACAACCTCCATTTTGCCGACGTCAACTTCGGGGCGAACCCCGTCGACCCGCTGACCCTAGTAACAGGTTATTATGGTTATTTACCTGAATATATACCGGTAGATTTTGAAATACCGGAGTTCCGCGTCCCCACACTGGATCCGGAAAGCGGGGCGTTGACGGGTACGAGGACCTTTTACTCGTACTATTACAGCGGCCATGTGTCGTTCTATCAGCCCACGGGCAGAAGCCGATACGATTCGTTACAGACTTCGGTGAACTACCGGGGCCCGAACTTCATCGCGGACTTCAACTACACCTGGTCCAAGTACATCGCCAACACCTACTCGGCTCCCTACGTCGGGTACTACACGGCCTCCGGAGATCTGACCTACGCGAACGGCACCCAGGACCTTCAGGACCGGGATGGGTCCAACCGGGGGCCGCATATCCTGGACACACGCCACGCCGTGGTGGGCAATTTCGTCTACGAGATACCCGATGTGGATCGCTTCAGCGGCTTTGCCAGGCATTTCGTGCGGGGCTGGACGGTGGCGTCCATGTTTCGCTTCTATTCGGGTAAGCCCTTCACGGTGAACACGGGGAACCGATTGGAAAACACCAATCTGTGGTGGGGATATCCCACCCAGAGGCCCAACCAGGAGGGCCCCATCAAACCGGACAGTTACAGCAGCACGGATGACATGATCAACGAGTACTTTCTCCCCGGGGCTTTCGGTATACCAGCCCAGAATCCGAGCACCGGCTTGTCTCTGGGGGATCTGGGTCGGAATCCGACGCGGGCGCCGGGCTTTCAGCAGATCGATTTCTCGCTGGGCAAGAAAGCCTACGTGGGCTGGCTCGGGGAAAGTTCCTTCCTGAACCTTCGTTTCGACTTCATCAATGTGTTTAACAAGGCGAACTTCGGTGAGCCCCAATTCAACATGTCGAGCCCGTCCTTTGGGCAGATTCGGAGGACCGTGGCGGCCTTTGCCGGAGGTATGTCCAGGGAGATCCAGGTCTCCCTCACTTTGAAGTTCTAAGTTGCCTGGCTCTCGCAGTCCAGGAAGTCTGGGACCACCTGTGGCCGGCTACACTCTTCTCCTGCTGATCCCCTTCTGGTTCGGGTGCTCCGAGCTTGGCCCTCGGGCATCCACTAAGCCCGAACTCACGGGGAACCTGCTCCTGGTAACCCTCGACACCACGCGTGCGGACCGGCTCGGATGCTATGGCTATGAGAAGGCCTCCACGCCGGCTGTGGACGGCCTGGCTGCAGGCGGGGTTCGCTTTGCTCACGCCGTGAGCTCGATCCCCCTGACCCTCCCCAGTCACGCCACCCTGCTCACCGGACTCTATCCCCCGGAGCACGGTCTGCACTTCAATACCAGCGGCTCCTTGAACGGCCAGATCGAGACCCTGGCCGAAGTCCTTCAAGGGCACGGCTATCGGACCGCGGCCTTTGTCTCGGCCTTTGTTCTCGACTCCAGATACGGGTTGACGCAGGGGTTCGACTCTTATGATGATTCTCTACCGGAGGTGGGGGTCGCCCCGCACGAGATTGCCGAGATCCCGGGCAACGTAGTGACCGACCGGGCCTTGGCCTGGCTGGAGAAAAACCGCGATTCCAGGTTTTTCGGCTGGGTACATCTGTTCGATCCTCACGATCCCTACGAACCCCCGGAACCGTTCAAGAGTCGCTTCGAGCATCCCTATGACGGAGAGGTCGCCTTCGCCGATGTCCAGGTGGCGCGCCTGCTCCAGTGGCTGGATCGAAACTCTCTGCGGGAGAACACCCTGGTCGTCGTGGTGGGAGACCACGGCGAGTCTCTGGGCGATCATGGAGAGGATCTGCACAGCTTTTTCATCTACGACTCGGCGGTCCGGGTACCCTTGATCTTCTCCTGGTCTGGCCGGCTCGATGCCCGTGTGGTGGAGTCCCACGCCGTCGGCGTGGTGGATGTCTATCCCACGATTCTGGATCTCCTGGGCGCGCAAGCCCCAGAGGGTATCAGCGGCAGAAGTCTCCTGCCCCTGCTGAAGGGCTCCACTCTGGAGACGGAGCCTGTGTACCTGGAGACGAGGGTTCCGCTGGTCGAGTATCACTGGAGTGCTTTGACCGGCCTGGCGTCGAGGAACTGGAAGTATATCGAGTCCTCGAAACCGGAGTTGTACGATCTGCAGGCAGACCCGGGGGAGAGCCACAATGTCCTGGAGGAACATCCGGACATCGCTGGCGAGTTTGGGCGCCGGCTGGATGTACTGAGCCGATCATTCCGGACTCAGGAGCCCGGCCCGGCCATGCTCGATCAAGCCGCTCTGGCCCGACTGCGAGCGCTGGGATACCTGGATGTCGGCACGAATGGCGAGTCCGATGATGACGCTGCTGAGTCCGCCGGCCTGCGGTCGCCGCGGGAGATGATCGAGGTCTATCAGATCGCGCGCAAGGGAGAGGAGGCCGTCTGGCGGCAGGATTATGCTGCGGCCGTGCAGTGGCTGAAACCCGCTGTGGCAAAGAGCCCGGAGTCGGTGAGACTCCGCTTCGATCTGGCCTCCGCCTTCTTCGAACTGGGCCGCTACCGGGAGAGCACGGCCGAGTTTGACGCGGTTCTGAAACTCAATCCCAACAATGCGGCCGCCCATAATCAGATGGGCCTGTCCCTGGACCGCCTGGGAAACCCGGAGGAGGGGATCGAGCACCTCCTGACCACCATCCGGCTGCGGCCGGGCCACAAGAATGCCCACTACCATCTCGCAGACATGCTGGCTCGCACCGGCCGCGTCGACGAAGCGGCGGATTTTCTTGACCGTGCTGAAAGGGTCGATCCGGAGTCAAAAGAACCGGACTACCTGCAGGAGCTGGAGAAAATCCGGGTCAAGACGCTCACCAACGTCGGCAGTGCCCTGGCCAGAGACGGTCGGTTTGCCCGGGGCATGACCCGGCTAAACCAGGCGCTGGCGATCGATCCGGATTATGCAGACGCCGAAAGCAATCTGGGGGTGTCCCTTCTGAGTTCGGGGGACTATGCGGAGGGCGTGTTGCGTCTTCGTAGAGCCGTGCGGCTCGACCCGAACCATGTGGACGCTATCTACAATCTCGCCAAGGCCCTGGCGATTCAGGGGAAGTTGACCGAGGCGACTGGGCTGTTCCAGAGAGTCCTTCGCTTGCAACCGGATCACGTTCGCGCCCACAATGATCTGGGGATCGCCTATTCCCAGCACGGTGACGGGAGACGGGCTATCCATCATTTCGAGCGCGCCCTGAGCATCGATCCTGGGTTCACGGAAGCCCGCCGCAATCTGGAGTTGGTCCGGTAAAGATGAATGTAGGTTGCAAGTGCTGGATTGTTATTGTCTGCCTTGTTGCGGCGGCACTGAACTCGGTCGTCCCCGCCCAGCAAAGGGGAGCACTCTCCGAAGAGGAAGACAGCTACTACAAAAAATGGTTAAACGAAGAAGTCCTGTATATCATCTCCCCCGAGGAGCAGGAGGTTTTTGGAAAGCTCACGACCTTCGAGGAGAAGGACAATTTCATTGAGCAATTCTGGCTGCGCCGGGACAGCGACCCGGCGACCTCCTTCAACGAGTTCAAGGAAGAACATTACCGACGAATTGCCTACGCCAATGAGCGTTTTTCCTCGGGGAAGAGGGGCTCGAAAACGGACCGGGGCAGGATCTACATCATCCACGGGCCTGCCGACGAGACCATCTATCACCAGGGCGGAAGCTATGTGACTTCGGTCCCGGAAGGAGGCAATTCGATCACCGCCTGGCCTTTCGAGTCGTGGCGTTACCGGTATCTGCCCAACATCGGTCAAAACGTGGAGCTCGAATTCGTCGACAAATCCGGGACCGGCGAATTCACCCTGGCCGTCAACCAGTACGAAAAGTACAACATGGCCCACCTCCATGGCCAGGGTCGGGCCGCCACCGACCTGTTCGGAAAGATGCTGGAACAGGGTCGCTGGAATACCCAACGGTTGGAACTCCGTTCGCCGGGTCCCCACCTCCAGGCCAAGGCTTTTGACCGCATTCTAGACCATTTCGAAGTCCTGCGGCCTCCCAGTCTGGAGTTCATAGACCTGGTGGGAGCGGTCGACACGAGGGTCCACTACACGGACATCGCCTTCGAGGCCTCCAGCCACTGGTTTTTCGTTTCCGAAAGTCGCTTCCTGGTGGCGACGACGCTCAGAATCGATCATGACCAGCTCACCTTTGAAAGGGGCGATCAGCGTCAGGAGACGGCTCGTGTGGAGCTCTATGGTCGAGTTCTCGATCTCACCGGCAAGATCGCCTACGAGTTCGAGGATCTACTGACGGCCAACCGCCCCCGCGGCCTCATCGGGTCGGGTCACATGCTCTTCCAGCGCTACCTGCCCCTGGAGCGGGGCCGCTTCAAGCTGCAGCTTGTCGTGAAGGACATCCACAGCGGAAAGCTCGGCTCCAAGGAGCAGTTGCTGCTGCTGCCCCGAGTTCCGGAGAGCGATCTCACCCTGAGTCCCGTGGTGCTGGCAGATCTGATTCGGCAGAGCGGACCCGACGAAACTCCGCCTGATCCCTTCGTGACCATGAACCGTCTCAAAATCTATCCCAACGTGGACCATGTGGTGAGCCGGGACAAGGCGCTGGGAATCTACTTCGAGATTTACAATAGCTCCCGAGACGCTTCCAGCCAGCAACCGGACCTGGTTGTTGATTTCCGTCTCAAGAGAGACGGTGAGACGATCCCGGCTCCTTTCCACACGATGCCGGTGGAAAGCCTGTCGGTTGTGGATGACCGGCTCATCTGTGTTCGCGCTATCCGTGTGAAGGTGCTGGCGCCCGATCGATACGTCCTCAAGATCAGCGTCCAGGACAAGATCAGCGGTCAGGACACCATGGGGGAGGCGGAATTCACGCTCCTGGGGGAGTCGTCGCCCGGTGGTAGCGAATGAACTGGTTTCTGGGAGGTAGAGCGATGTTTCCAATGCAGAGAGTAGCTATGCGGTGCCTGTTCATTCTCCTGGCGAGTTCCAGCCTGCCGGGACAAAGCGCGACCTTGCGTGATGCGTCGCCGGTGAAGATGCCGGGAGGCGTAGATTGCAACAGCCCCGCCCACTGGAAGGACGGTGAGATGTACCTGTTCAACTCCCGTGGCCTGCCGGTGCGCAGCGAAGGCCCCGATCAGTTGCATCTGGGCGAGACCCGGGCAGTGGCTTTCGATCACCACAAGAGGCAAACCCGGTGGATCGAGGCCAGCTGGATGGACGAAAACGGAATCCTCTACGCCTGGTATCACCACGAGCCGAAGGGGATCTGTGAGGCCAAGGAGTTTCATCCGGAAAGCCAAACCCACAAGCTCACGGCTCCCAAGATCGGAGCCCTTCGATCCGAAACCAACGGGGCCAGTTTCGTCGACCTGGGTGTCATTCTTGAGGCGCCCCCGGAAGTCGATTGCGGCGCCCTGAATGGATTCTTTGCGGGAGGCAACGGGGATTTTTCCGTGATGCTGGACCGGAGCGGTACATTCCTCTACTTCCTCTTCAGTAATTACCCTCTCGATGTCTCACAGCAGGGCGTGGCCGTAGCGCGGATGGCGTACGCGGATCGGGACAAGCCTGTCGACAAGGTCTGGAAGTATCGCGAGGGAACCTGGAAGGAGCCGGGCCTCGGGGGCGCCGTCACTCCCATTTTCCAGGTTCGGGTGGATTGGATGCGGGAGGATGCCGACGCCCTGTGGGGACCCTCGGTGCACTGGAACACCTATCTCCAACAATACGTGATGTTGCTCAATCGATCCTGCTGCACCAAGGGCTGGCCGCAGGAAGGCATCTATATCAGTTTCAACCCCGGTCTGGAAGATCCCGAGAAATGGTCCAAACCGCAGAACATCCTGCGCGGCCCGAAGGAGAGCTACCTCGTCGCCGGCTGGTACCCCTCCATCCTGGGCCTGAATGCAGAGTCCAGGGAGACGGACAAGCTGGCCGGCCGCGTGGCCAGGTTCTACCTGGGTGGAAACTCTCGGTGGAAGATTGTTTTCTCTAAGGAAGAATGATGCGAAAAGCGTTCTTGTGTTGGGTTCTGGCGACTGGCTCTGGATGCGTCCCGGCGGAGGACGAGGCCGGCTTCCCCGCGGCGCAGTTGCTGCCGGCTTCTCCTTTGGCGTTTTCCGGTCAGCCCGACTGCAATACTCCCAGCCACTGGGACAATGACACCCTCTATCTGTTTCATCCCTTCGGCCCGCCCTGGAAGACGCGGCGCAGCTCGGGGCCGGATCTTTTTCACCAGGAAATCGGACCCGTTGCCGAGTTCGAATCCAGCGGTTTCTTCCCCTTCATTGAGAGCACCTGGAAGGACGCTGCCGGCACGCTCTATGGCTGGTATCATACAGAGTTCAAGATCTGCGAGAAGGAGTCTCTCTCGGCGGCCCGCATCGGCGCGGCCCGCTCGACGGACAACGGCCTGACCTGGCAGGATCTGGGGATCACCATCATGCCGCCGCCAGACTCGCTGAATTGCGACAGCGCCAATTCGTTCTTCGGTGGAGGCAATGGAGATTTCTCGGCGATTCCAGATCGAAACCAGGAGTGGGTCTACTTCTTCATCAGCACGTACCACCGGCCGGTGGAGGAGCAGGGGGTCTCGGTGGCTCGGATGCGCTATGCGGACCGGGATGACCCGGTTGGAAAGGTGCAGAAGTGGCATCAAGAAGACTGGTCCCAGCCCGGCCTCGAAGGCCGCGTCACGCCGATCTTTCCCGTTACGGGAGACTGGCACCAGCAGACCGCAGATGCGTTCTGGGGACCGTCGATTCACTACAACACCCATCTAGAGCAATATGTTGTGCTCCTCAATCGCACCACCGGCAAGGACTGGACGCCCGAAGGGTTCTACGTATCGTTTAACCCGGACCTGTCCAATCCGAACGGCTGGAGTGTTCCCCTGGCGTTGGAGGCCCCAGCCGATGCAACTCCACTTCTCTTCAGACCCCCATCCCTGGTCGCACAGTTCGATATACCCGGTAACGCCGACTGGGGCGAATGGGGCCCCTGGTATCCCCAGGTGATGGGCATCGAGCCTGAAAAGCGGGAGACGGACAAGAAGGCGGGCCGCGTGGCCCGGCTCTTCATTCACGGCGAGTCTCGCTGGGAGATCCATTTTGCGCGCCGGTAGCCGTGCGACTCCACCCCGCGTCTGAGAGGTCCGGCCTACTTCTGGCAGGCGCCGGGACTGTCATGAGAATACCAGCTCGAAGAAGGTTCGATCCGGTCGCTCGGAGCGCTTGGGGTGGTGGAGTGGGTGGGTGCATATGTGCCTTCCTTGCAGGGCCTTGGAGCCGGGGGAGTCTTACGATTCGGCCGATGCGCTCTAGTCCGGGTCCCGACTGAGGAACGGAAGTGTTGATGACGCATGGCAGAAAGAGGCCGCGCAGGCATTGGCTTCTCCCTTTGCTGGCTGTTGCGGGCCTGGCGGTGAGTGGATTGCCGGGGCCTCTGCCCTGGCAGGGATTTGCGGCCTTCCAGCCCTCCTCCCCGGCCCCCGGGCACCCCCCCCGAACCTGGGTCAATTACTTCCAGGAGCAGTCAATCGAGATGGAGTTCCGACAGTTTCCCGGCAACGTCTTTAAGATTGCCATTCCCGAGGTGGTGTCGGACGCCGAAGGGGTCATCGTTCCCTGGGAGCAGGACTCTCCCAGCTGGGAATTTTCCAGGGAGATGGCCCGCTGGAGCACGACCATCCCAAACGTGGTCTACATGGAGGCCGAGGTCGAGTTCAAAGGGTCGGAGCTGGAGACGCGGGTCAAGCTCAGGAACCTGTCGAAAAGGACCTGGCGAAAAACCAATGCGTTTATCTGCCTGACCTATGCCGACGCGCCCCTGTTCAATGATCCTCAACTCGAGCGTACCTTTGTGCCCACGGCCGACTGGAGATCTCCGGCCGGCTGGGTACCGCTGGCAAAGCTATTCGCCGCTTATGATCACGGGCGTGGAAACTACACTTTCTTTCCCGTCTCAGGAGGACCCGGTTTGATGGACCTGTGGGTGTTTCAGCGAGTCAATCGAGCGGCGCACCGGCAGGTCCTTTCTCGGGGATTCGGCGGTGTTGTCTCGAAGGACGGGAAATGGACGATCGGGATGACGACCGCGAATGCGGCGTATTTCTTCAACAATCGGAGCCCCCGGGTCGAACACCAGGATGGCGTCTGTATTCATGCCGATCCACTGCTCGGAGATGTGAGTCCGGGCGGGTATGCCGAGGGAGTGAGTACAATCCATATCGTGGAAGGTGGACTCGACGCCCTCATCGCCCGATGTATAGAGCGCTATGGAAACTGAAAAGGCACCTACCAGACTCTGTCCTCAAACCTGTAAGCCGTCCACCCGGTCGCATCTGTACTCCTTTCGTCACGCGAGAGTTCAGGCAGGATAGCGTTGAGCGTCGCTACGGCACAGAGTCTTGACAACCCAGATCGGTCACACTCATGATCCCGGCAACCCTTCTGCTCGTGATTGCACTTTCACCGTGGCCTGTACAGAGCGCGGAAGGCTGGAGGGAGCTTTCGGGGAGCGACCCTGCCTCCCTCCAGATCATTCTCAATCTGGCCCATAAGGATCCGTCGGTCCGGGAAGAGGCCGAACAGATTGTGGAGTCGGGCTGGGAGGTTTCCTTCATTCCCATGATCCTGGAGATGTTGGTTGCGATACGGGGCGAGGAGCCCCGGAGCCGTGCCCTGTGGCAATTGCTCGAGAAGAAGACCGACGGGAAGATCGACCGTGATACTGACGCCTGGTTTCGGTGGATCTGGCAGGAGAGGTTCGAGATGCATCCGGAGTACCCGTCTTTCAAGGAGCAACTATACTCGAGCATAGACGGGCGTTTCCGCTGGTGGTTCTATCCAGGGATGAAACATACCATCCGCCTCGACGAAGTTCTCTGGGGTGGGGTCCTGGTCGATGGGATTCCTCCTCTGGAGCATCCGAAGTTCATAGATGCCGAGGAGGCAACCTTTCTGGGGAAGAAAGACATTGTTTTCGGGGTGTTCCTCGGCGATGAAGCGCGTGCTTACCCGAAGAGGATCCTGGCCTGGCATGAGCTCTTCAACGATACCATCGGCGGCGTCGATGTCACTTGCGCCTACTGCACTCTCTGCGGTTCTGCTGTACTCTATCGACAACAGATCGGCGAGAAGACATTCAGCTTCGGCACCAGCGGTTTTCTCTATCGTTCGAACAAGCTCATGTATGATCGCCAGACCCACTCCCTGTGGTCTGCCCTGAAGGGTGTCCCCGTCACGGGAACGCTGGTCGACAGGGGCTTGAAACTGCAACGTCTGCCCATCACCACCACAACCTGGAAGGAATGGCAGGGGCGCCACCCGCAAACCCGGGTTCTCTCGCTGGACACGGGCTTCGAACGCGATTACCGCGAGGGGGCGGCCTATCGAACGTACTTCGGGAGCGACGACCTGATGTTCCCCGTCCCGGTTCAGGACAGACGACTAAAGAACAAACAGGAGGTTCACGCCCTGCTCCTGGATGGACAGCCAGTTGCCTTCGATCTCCGTTTCCTCGGAAAAAACCCTCTGCATCAAGAGAAAATCGGTAGCCGCACGATTGTCATCCTTACGGATCGATCCGGTGCGGCTCGAGTGTACGAAGGGAGCAAGGAACCGTTTTCCAGATGGGACAGGAAAGAGACCCTGCTCGATGGGGGTGGAAACCGGTGGAGAGTTCACGAGGATCGCCTCATTGGTCCCGAAGGCAGAGAGCTTCGACGCCTTCCTTCCCACCGCGCCTTCTGGTTTGGCTGGTACGCTCAGTTTCCGGATACGATACTGGTTGACTAGTGTACCGTCCGGGAAGTTCGCGGGGTTAATTCGGGATGGATTTTCGTCGCCAGTGAGGCGCGCGACGCAGGAATGCCGGGAGTCTTTCGAGGTAGCGCAACAAAGCTGTCGGCGAAAAGACGCCCGAAGTAGCGGCGGGAACTTTCCGGACGGTGCACTAGCGGCTGCGGCTGCCTTCGCGTCCCCGGATCGAGGTTGGGCACCAGACACTTGTCGCAAGCTCCAGGCACCCTTCTTCCGAGGCTCGCACCCATTCGTTCTGGTTGCCTAGAACGCGAGTGACCGACTAGAATAGGTAGCTTCAATCGCCTTAGCGGCTGTCCGGAGCAAGCGGGATCTCTTCCCAGACGATTTTCTTGGCATGATGGGAACGAACAAGTGGTGTCATTCTTCCTGAAATCATCTGGGCTGCGTCTTGCCGGGATTCTGGGTGCAGGCAGTCTGTCCCTCACCGGCCTCTTCCCGGCCCTGACTGTGCCGGTGCCGCCTGGGCAGGAAAAGAAACCGGACGCAGAAGAGCGGTCGACCTTCCTGGACGTACAGTCCGTTCTGGAGACCCACTGCTTCAATTGCCACGGCGCCGATCGGCGGGAGGGTAACCTCGATTTGCGCACCAGAGAAACGATGATCCAGGGCGGCCAGTCGGGCTCGGCGGTGGTCCCGGGCGACGGGGACGTCAGCCCGCTGCTCGAGATGATTTCCAGCGGGAAGATGCCTCCCCAGGGGGAGCCCCGTCTCAGCCAGGCCCAGATCGCATTGATACGCCAGTGGATCGCGGGTGGAGCCCTGGCTCCGGCCCACCGGAGGGAGGTGGCTGTGGCCGAGCTCTCCGGAGTGAACGACGATGATCGCAGTTTTTGGTCTTTTCGGAGCCCGGTACGACCGGAAGTGCCTCCGGTCGAGCATGGAGCGCGCGTCCGAACGCCCATCGATGCATTTATTCTGAGGAAGCTCGAAGAAGAGAATCTGAGGCTCTCCCGTGAAGCCGACCGTCGAACCCTCATCCGGCGCGCCTATTTCGACCTGATCGGCCTTCCGCCTGCTCCAGAGGATGTCCGGGCCTTCGTTGCGGACCTGGAACCCCGGGCCTACGAGCGGGTTGTGGACAGGCTCCTGGCATCACCCCGCTACGGAGAGCGCTGGGGGCGTCACTGGCTCGACGCGGTCGGCTACGCAGATTCGGATGGACACTGGGATTCGGATAATGTCCGCGAGTCCGCCTATCGATACCGCGACTATGTCATCCGTTCTTTCAATGCCGACAAGCGCTACGACCAGTTTCTGCTAGAGCAGGTGGCCGGGGACGAGATGGTGGACCTGTCAGCTGAGAAATTGGAGCCCGACATGGTCGCGCGGCTGGAAGCCACCGGGTTTATGCGTACTGGAGCGGATCCGACCTACGAAGACTACGACCTGAGAGAGTACCGTTACACGGCGATCGACAATACGATCCGTAATCTCGGATCCTCCGTCATGGGCCTTACCATGCACTGTGCGAAGTGTCACGACCACAAGTTCGACCCCATCTCGCAACGCGACTACTACCGCCTGGAAGCGATTCTCAAACCCGCCTACGACCCGGACAAATGGATCGTCTCAGAAAAGCGGGGCTTTACGGACGCTGCGCTGGCGGAACAGGAGCAGGCAGCAGTTCATAACAAGCCACTGGACGAGAGAATCACCGGGCTGGCCGAGCAACTCAAAGAGCAGCGTCTGGCCCGTGAGGATCAACTGCTCGAGAAGAAACTGATCGCCCTCCCGAAGATTCTCCGAATGGACGTCAAGGCCGCCCTCCGAACCGGAGAGGAAGATCGAAGCGAGGTGCAGCGCTACCTGGTGGCGAAGTTTGGAGATCAGCTCGAGATCGATGAGGAGGAGTTGACCGGGGCGTTCCCCGGATTCAAAGAGCAGGACGCCGTGCTGGAGAAGGCCATCGAGGCGCTCAAGGAGAAGCGGATCGAGCTTCCACATATACGAGGACTGCGGGACGTAGGGGCCGAGGTGCCCGACACCTTCGTGCGGCTTCGGGGGGAATTTGACGCCTTTGGAGAGAAGGTCGCGCCGGGACCGCCCTCCATGCTGCGTGACCCGAACCGGGCCTTCGAAGTTCCGAATCTGGGTGCCGAGGCTCGGACCTCAGGGCTGCGTACCGCACTGGCACAGTGGCTCGTGGACCCGGAGCACCCACTCACCTCCCGAGTCATGGTGAATCGAATCTGGCAATATCACTTCGGCGAAGGCCTGGTCCGAACTCCTGACAACTTCGGCTTGAAGGGCCAGCGACCGACCCATCCGCAACTCCTCGACTGGCTGGCCAGGGAATTCGTTCGCCGCGACTGGAGCCTGAAGGCCATGCACAAGCTGATCATGAGTTCCAGCGTGTACATGCAGTCTTCGCAGATGGATGAGACCGCGGCCGCGGCCGATCCCGAGAACCGGCTGTGGTGGCGCGTGCCGCTCAAGCGAATAGAGGCAGAAGCGTTCCGCGACTCGATGCTCGCGGTGTCCGGAATTCTCAATCTCGAGATGTACGGCCCGCCGGTTCCGGTGGAGGTCAACGAACAGGGTGAGGCGGTGACAACGAACGATGCGGACACCTGGCGGCGCAGTGTCTATCTGTCCCAGCGACGTTCTCGGATGTTGACGCTCTTGAAGCTGTTCGATGCACCGGTCATGGAGTACACTTGTCCTCGTCGGGAGAAGTCGACCCTTTCAACCCAAGCGCTGCACCTGCTCAACAGTGACTTCACGATTCTGATGGCGCAGCACTTCGCGCGCCGCATTCTTGACGAGATGCCGGCGGCCGGGGAAGAGGAACGCATTGATCACGCCTACCAACTGGCCTTCGCCCGTGAGCCTTCCGATCGGGAATTGAAGTGGACCACGAGGTTTTTGGAGCAGCAGGAAGAGAATCACCTGGCGGCGCCACCGCCGCCGGCGGCGGAGCAGGCAGAACCTGCGCCTGAAGAGCCACCGGAGCCCGAGTCTCGGCTTCTGGCTTGGTCCGACCTGTGCCATATGCTGTTGAGTGCCAGCGAATTCGTATATATTGACTAGTGGACAGTTAGAAATGAGCTCATCTGTACGATCCGAATTGATCGATCTCGTGTCGCGCCGTCAATTGCTGCGCCGAATGACGGGTGGAATAGCGGCTGCCGCACTGGCCTCGCTCGGAGGTGGGAGCCAGGGGCTCCTGAGAGCCCGCCCCCGGGAGAGATCTTTCGACCTGAAGCCCAGACCCGGCATGATCCCGGCCCGTGCCAACGCTGTCATCCAGCTGTTCATGAACGGTGGTCCCAGTCAGGTGGACCTGTGGGACCCGAAACCGGACCTGACCAGGTTTCATGGTCAGAAACCACCGAAGGGAATCGGCACCCCGAACTCCGAGCTGGAAACGTACGGCGGACTGATGGCGAGCCCCTTCCAGTTCAGCAGGTACGGAAAATCGGGGATCGAGGTGTCCGAAGCGCTTCCCCATCTGGCTTCAATGGTAGACGAACTAGCCATCATCCGCTCCATGCACACGATGACTTTTCAGCACGAAGAGGCCCTGTGGGTCATGCACAGTGGAACCAGACAAGACGGCCGTCCCTCGCTGGGTTCCTGGGTGACGTTTGCCCTCGGATCGGAAAACCAGAACCTCCCGGCCTACGTGGCTCTATGCGATCCCAAGGGCTTGCCGATCAATGGTGCAAAGAGCTGGTCGAACGGTTGGATGCCTCCGATCTACCAGGGAACCCCTCTACGCAGCGAGGGCATGCCGGTTCTGAATCTGTACCCCGAACAGCCTCGTTCTGATGCAGTGCGTCTGGGCCGACACGACTTGCTGCGAAAGCTCAACCAGGAGCATCGCCGTCTCCATCCCGGTGAGCTCGAGCTGGATGCCCGCATCGAGTCTTACGAGCTGGCTGCCCGCATGCAACTCTCAGCGACGGATGCACTGGACCTCTCTCAGGAGTCGAAAGCGACTCGTGAGTTGTATGGTCTGGACAACGACGTCACGTTGTCCTATGGGACCCGTTGCCTGATCGCTCGAAGGCTGGTCGAACGGGGGGTGCGTTTCGTGCAGATTTTCATGCGTGGTCAGCCCTGGGACACGCACAGCAAGTCGAGAAAACAAATCAGCAAGTGCTGCGCCGAGACGGATCTGCCGGCCGCCGGTCTACTCAAAGACCTGAAGCAGCGAGGCCTGCTGGATACAACTCTAGTCACCTGGGGTGGTGAGTTTGGGCGACAACCGGTCTCGCAGGACGGCGACGGCCGGGATCACAATCCCCAGGCCTTCAGCTCGGTTCTGGCCGGTGGCGGTATCAAGGGGGGGCAGGTGTACGGTGCTACCGATGATTTCGGTTATAAGTCTGTCGAGAATCCCGTCGGAGTGCCGGATTTTCACGCCACCATGTTGCACCTGCTGGGCCTCGACCACCACCGGCTCACGTTACCCTACGACGGGCGCACCCAGCGTCTGACCGATGTCCACGAGGCCCGTGTCATCCACGACCTGCTGGCCTGAATCCGTTCCACGTTCTGCGTTCCACGGTGCGCGCTCATTGGCATTCGCGCCTCTGTCGGCTCGGCGGTCTGGTCAGGTCAGCTTCGGGACCTGCCCGGTGGCAGTGAGAAAGCGTAACCGATCAAGGAAACGACGGAGATAGGGAACGCCAGTGACTGCGTGGCGGTACAGAGGCCGCCGGGAGGCCAGTTGTTCAGAGCTCGTGGAACGTGGAACTACCTCTCGGGAGGCTCCAAGAACCACTCGAGCTTCTCCAGGATCGATAGCCCGGGTGGCATGGCCGCGGCGTTGGGGTGTGTGTTCTGGAAGGTCTCGAGCATGCGGGAACGCATGTCGGAAAGCACTTCGGAAAACTCAGACTCTACGGCCAGGTTGTGGGATTCACCGGGATCCTCGTGAAGATCGTGGAGGGATTCGAAGCGACCTGAAGGGCCCAGTCCGGTGGCGTATCCGAGGGCCAGGTCGTGCTTTCCGCTCGTGATCACATACTTCCATCGCTGGCTGCGCACCATGGCCCGGTGATCGTCGAGATACTCGGAAAAGACAAGATCTCGATGGTGATCCTCGCCTCCCCGTAACAGGTTCGTTAGGCTCTTCCCTTGTTGCCCGGGCATGGGAGGTACTTGCAGGGTCTCCAGAATCGTCGGTACCAGGTCGATCAGTTCCACCAGGGCATCCACGGTGCGGCTGACGAAGCGCGGATCCCGGATGATCAAGGGTACGCGTACAGCCTCCTCCCACATGGAGTGTTTCTCGAAACGGCCATGGTGACCCAGCAGATATCCGTGATCGGAAACATAGATGACCAGCGTGTTCCGGTCCAGGTCCAGATCCTTCAGGGCATCCAGCACCATGCCGATGTTCTTGTCCAGGTATTCGACCGAGGTGTAATAGGATCGGGTGATGCCTCGCTTTTCCTGCTCGTTCAGGTCGCGGAAGATTTCCGGGATCCATCGCTCATCCTCGGGACCCGCTTCGGGTACGGGTATTTCAGCCGTATCGTACCTCCCGGCAAACTCAATCGGGAAGTTGAAAGGGGAGTGGGGCTCGTAGAAGCTAAGCCACAGACAGAACCGTTCATCCCGGTTGCGGGTCATGAAGTCGATGGCCAGGCTTGCAAAGAAAGTCCCCAGAAAATCGTCGTTGTAAAGGCCGCGGTGCTCGAAATTCGCCGGTGCCGGATACCCGGTGCCGGGCAGGCCTTCCGAATTCAGCCAGGTGGCGGCTAGATCATCAAAAGGCTTCCAGACAGCCCTGGTGGGAGTGCCGGGTGGAGGCTGACGCGGAGGATGAGCCTGGAGATAGTCGTCATGATTCTGACTCTTGATGCGATATTCGAATCCATGGTTCGCAGCCGTATAGAAGGCCATCTTCCCCACCGCTCCCGTCTTGAACCCCTGAGACTGCAAGTGTTCTGCGATGGTCAACTGATCCTCGGAAAGGAGTGTGTCCAGGAGTGTGGCCCCGGCCGCGTGGGGCAACCGTCCGGTGATGATCGAGTACCGGGAAGGCGAGCAGACGGGAGCGTTCGCATAGGCTCGACTGAAGAGCACTCCTTCTGCAGCCAGCCGATCAATTCTTGGGGTTCGGATGATGGGATTGCCGTAGACCCCGGTCGCGTAGGCCGCATGGTCGTCCGACATGAGCACGAGAACGTTGCGAATAGGAGGATCGCCGGTTTCCTGACTCCCTGCATTCCCGGCACAGCCGCCCAGCAGAAGTGCGCTGAGTGAAAGCAAGACCCTGGCCCTGGACATTTGATGCCTCTCTTCGGTCGCTCCGATTGCGCTGCTGCTCAGCGGGTCAACATGACATCCACTTTGTAGTCCAGGCCCTCCGCCAGGCGTGGGACGATGAGCCTGATCTTCCCTTCTTGGCCGGAGAGTCGGTATCGCTGCAAGCTCCAGGAATAGCCCGACCAGACACGGGGAATCAAAGGGGGAAACCCGCTGATGTCCTCGATCTTTGCGGCTCCGTAGAAGGCCACCTGGCCAAAGACGGGGTTGTTGGTGCTGCCCAGGTAGTTCGGGCCGAGGTCGTCGGAGTCTCGATAAACCGGCTTCTCCGTCGTGGGGACTCCATCCTTGCGGTAGTTCACCGCCGCAGTCAACCAGAGCCCCCGATTCAGGGCAGTTTGTTCCTCTGAAAGCTCGAACTCGTAAAACTCAGCAGCTCGAACTTCCAGGACCGCCTTCTCGATCAGGGGTGCACCCTCGAAGGCGTAGAAGATCTGGTTCGGCTTTCCAAACCGGATTTTCTCGTAGGCCGGTGTCCCCGGCCACACGACGGTCAGAGAATCCTCGTCCCGGTTGCGCAGGGGATAGGTGTCAATGTAGAGCTCTCCAACCGCCTGGCGGTGCAGAAAAACCAGGGGAAAGCCTTCCCAGGCCTGGGGAATGTCGACCTGCTTTTTCCAAATTCCACTGCCCAGAAAAAAGAACATCTGCAGAGGAACCTGGAGGCTGGACGGTGACTCGGGAGCGGGCCGCCGCAAGTGCCGTTCTCCCAGAGGCCAGGACGCGGCCGTAAACAACTCGGGCAGATCCGCCTGGATCCCGGTCTGAACATCAGACCTGGTTTCGACTCGAATCCAGGCAACCGACCAGGCCGGCAGGTAAATGGTGAGAGAGTCTTCATCCTGTGAAAGGGCAGGCTGGTCTCCGCTCCCGTATACGAGCTCCGCACCGACACCGGGAGTGCCGCTTGCGACCAGTTCCGAGAAGGGAATGTCCACCTGGTCGTCCGACCATCCGGAGTTGTAGAGAAACAGGTTGGCTGCCTGTCGTTCCCGGGCGGATTCACTGGAACCCGCCACGTAGCCGTAAATCCGGTCCGCGCCCGAGTAGGAAACAATGGGCCTGGAAACCGCGAAATCCCGGGGCCTGGACCGATGCCTTCCGAACAGCTTTTCCAGATTCTCCTCGTCCTCCCGGTCCAGAAGAGTCAGGTCGCCGCCCAGATAGATCGTCTCGGCCTGGCGAGCGACGCTCATGAGAACACCTTCCAGAAAGGACTCGGTTCCCTGGTAGTAGTCCGAATCGGAGTGATCCAGAAGAACGCCTGCGTCCAGGCACCAGAAGAAGTGCATGAAGTCGTTGGCCAGGATATGGCTCAACCGGTTCGAGGGTGCCGGAACCGCACTCTGGGCTTCGCTGCCGTGGACCACGAAATCGGCGTAAGGCAACCACCACGGAGACTGGCCCAGAGAGGTGAGGTAAAAGGCGTACTCAGGTGCGTGCTTCCGCAGCCGCCTGATCAGTCGTATGACGTTGTTGGCGGCGGCGTAATCGCCGTACTTCCCGGTGGCAAACGGCTTGGTGGTGTCCGTACAAGAAAGTTCTACGAAATCGGAGAGAATCCAGGAGATACCATATTTGTCGTAGAGATCGATCAGGCCCTTCTCCAGCTTTTCCATGTGCTCACGATCGGCCACGCACCCACAATTCACCCAGACGCCCGCTTTCATCCCCAGCCCTTTGATCCGGGCCACGGACTCCCGGAAACTGTCGCCCGGAAAGCGTCCCGGATCCACGTCGAAATAGCGGTCGTCATCAGGCAGGTCTCCAGGTCGGTAATCTTCCTCCTGAAAGACTTTCAGGTTGCGGGTGGTGAACCCGGCATCAATGAGGAAATAGTCGTACTTGATCTGTTGGTCTCGCAGTTCCTCCATGCGATCCAGTTGCTCCCGCAGAATCTCGGCGGAGGGACCCTCATACTCATGTGCACCCCAGCTGTTGTAGTAATAGAAGGGCTCGGAGGGATTTCGCCAGGCGATGGAGTCAACGTATTGCCGGAATGCCTTGGCCCCCGCTTCACGCTCCGGATTGATGGGGTCCGGAATGGGCCCTCGAGCCGTTTTGCCGACACTCAAGGGCGGGGCTGGAGGACCGGCCACACCCATCACCAGCCTCTCCGTGCGCAGGGTCGTGCCGGGACGAAGAACCTCAGCCGGGTTGTATTGCGAATAGAAAAGTCGGTGTTCTTCATCGTAGCGGGATCGATGGAGCGGAAACTCGGTACCATAGAAGATTGAGCCCACAAAGACCGGGACCCCGTAGCCGCCCAGGCCTGAAACCCGATTTTCGGGCCCGCCAAAACTCAGGTGGAGTCGGGCCGGCGCCCAGTCTTTGCTTTTCTGCTCGATTTCAATGCCTGTCGCCAGAAGTCGGCACTCCCACACGATCTGTGGCTGATCCGATGTGTGTTTGACCTCCAGCCATTTGTAGACCAGCCCCTTTTCCTGGTTGACGTGGAGAAACACCGAGACTCTCCAGGGTCCCTTCTGCAGGTCCACTCGCCAGCCTTGATCGGCCGTGGTGGAGACACGGTCAAAGGCCTGCCACCGGGTTGAGCCTAACCGGGTCTGCCCTTCGACGGCGAAGTCGGAGAACCGCAGCTCCTGCTTTTCGTTCCCTCCCTCGGGCCCGACCATGAGCACGAAGCCGCGAAGATCGAGTCGATGTGTCTGGCCGGTCAATCGATTCTCGAGAAAGTCGTAATGCTCCCCGAGGCGCACGGCTACCGACGGTTCCGCCGCCAGCGGGAGAGCTGTGCAGAGGAGGAGAAACAGCAATGAAGAAAGTGTACCCTTGGCCGTAGATTCTTGAATCAAAACCCGCTCCTCAGGGAAGCTTCCTTGCCCCCCACTCTGATCTGCTCTATCCGCAGATCGCCCATTTTCATTTCTACAAAAGGCTTACCATCCCTCAGCCCTACGCTGCCAAACCCTGTCTCGGTAGCGAGAAACGATTTGAAGTCATCCCCGATCTGAGAATCAATATGGAGCGTCTTCTCGACGGCATCGTAACGGACACCGGTCAGACCCTGAATCAGACCGTAGCTGGCCAAAGCCCTGGCATACCAGTGCCCGCATTCGTATTCATTGAAGGGGTTGCGGATCCTGCCGTCATAGCGATCCCGGCAAGTCCTGACGATTTCCAGCCCTTCCTCCACCAGTCCCTCCAGCATCAGGTGCGATGCCACCTGGTACTCGATTCCGGTCCAGACTTCATTGCTGTAGACAAAAGGAAGCGACAGCTCGTCGCCCTGCGGCCAGGTGCAAAGAAGGAGGCCCCCCTCATCGCCGAGTGCATAGGAGGGTCGCTGTGGATTGGCGTGGTCGGTGAGATCGTGCTTCAGGTTGTACTGGTGAATCGACTTGAGGTTCTTTCGGACTTTCTCCTCATCGACAATTTCACCCAGACCGCACATGCGCGCCATCCAGAAACCCAGGATGCCGTCGGACAGGCAGCCGTTGCCATACTGGTATTTGGGCCCTTCCTCTTCGAGTAGCTCGGCGGCCTCAGGTGAATAGCCTTGCTGCGACTGTATGTATGACTGGTCTTTCAGGCGGGTCTTTGAGGCCTCTACTGGATCGGGAGCACTCAGCCCCTTCCATTGGATTCGCTGATAGAAGTACTCTCCGTTGAATAATTCGTTCTCCATGTAGGCCCGTCCGCTGCCCAGGAGCGCTGCATACCGGCTGACGTCTTCTCCCAGGGCCCTCCCCATGGCGATGGCGGCGGCCAGGGCGCCCAGGTAGAAACTGCTGCACATTCCATCCGGTCCCCAGAACTCGATGTCGTAGGTGTTGTGGTGGGGCTCTTCGAGAACCCCTCTCCCCCTCGGATCCCAGGTTCGAATGCAGTAGTCAAGACTCCCTTTCACGCGCGGCCAAATCTCCGCCAGGTGGCCGCTATCTCCCGAGATGCGCCATTCTCGGTGCACTTTCATGATCCCGCCCAACTGGCCGTCCGCGGCTGCGTGAAAGGTGTGTTGGGTCGGCCGGACAGGCAGGGCAGCGCGAAAGGCCTGGTGCCCTCGCTCGTCCTGGCTCTCGTAGAATTCCGTTCGACGCAGAGTTCGTTCCAGCTCGGGAAAGAGGTGGGGGATGGCCTGCGCATAATTCCAGACATGGGTGCACGATCCGGAACAACACCCCTGGGTGTCGGTACAACCCTCCCAGCACCACAGACGTCCGTCGCACTGCCTGCGCACGGTAGGAGACTTGAGTATGGTCAGATTCGCGGCAACTGCCTCGATCACCTCTGGGGGAAGTGTCGTGTCGTAGAACGCATCCCTGAAAAGAGCACTTCTGGAGCGAAGAGAATCGTAATTCTTGCGCCAGTACTCCGAAACAGATTCGATGTCCTCAAATCTGCCCGCATACCAGGGAACGTGGAACTGCCTTTCCGGGCAGCAGTTGCTGTCCTCACACTCCGAAGGTCCCTGCTCTCCTTCCGGATCGCGCCCGTTGCGAAGGTCGGTCACAGGGACATGCCAGGCGATCATCAGACGAACAGTCTTCTGTTGCCCGGGGGCCAGCTTGAAAGGGACAAACAGGGAAGCTCCCGGGGCGGACCCTTCCACAGAAGGCGTCTGGCTGAGGTTGTTCGCGTAAATATTCTTCCAGGCCATGGTCCCGGGGTCGAACCAGCCACCCCGAAACCAGCAGTGATCGACAACCACGTCAGGATCGTCCACGAAGACGGCAAAGTTGCCCAGGTTCTGCGGCTTCTCTTCAGTGGCGTCCTGGCGGAGCAGGAATCCGTTTCGAAAAGGCCTGATTGAATTGCCCTCGCGGCCGATGGCCATGAAGTTTCTGGTGTTATAGGAAAAAGTCGCTTCCAAAGAAGATGCCGAGAGGTTCTTGAATCGGTACTCGAAGGCTCCCACCGGCAGGCTGGAATCATCCGCATTTCCGGGGATGAAGGGACTCCAGCCGGTCAGTTCCACTTCCAATGGAATGTCGGAGTCCCGGAGACCGACCGTGGCGAAGGGAAAGCGAACCACGGATTCTGCCTGGTTGAACCTGGGAAAGCCAAAGCTCGAGCCTCTGGCTCCATTACCCGTACCCTGAGACCCGAAGATCTTCCAGTCGGGAACCGGTCCCTCCAGAACTTTGGCACCTTTGTTCAGTCCCTGAACAGAGATTGCAGCGAAGGTGAACGGCTCATTGAAGATGTCCGGATGGTTCCGCAAGGAAACATGAGAAAAAGCCCCGGTCCCCTCGAGACAGATCATGCCCGCTCCGATCCCCCCGATGGGAAAAGCGACACGATTGAGGTGGGGTCCTCGATAGGATCCGTTGTAGGAACGCTCTTGAGAGACCTGCTGCGGTTCCTCTGAGTGTTCCGCTTTCTGTTCGAGCTGCTGTTCAAGCGAACTGGAACCGATTGCAACACCCATCCCGGAAGCCTTCAGGAAATCTCGTCTAACGTATTTCACCTTTGACTCCTTTTCTCCACGAAGATTACCTGTCCTGAACTTCCACGGCTCCCAGGTCGATTGCCGAGCCCGTCAGCCGCGGGTTTCCAGCCAGGTCAAAGTAAGTTGACAAGGTCGGCGTATGGATTCCTGAATCCCGCAGGGAACTGGCAGGCGACAAAGTCGTCTCATCGATCAGGGCGCCTGTTCCCGGCTTCGTGCAGCGTGGATCCGAATTGCAGGCCGTGGCGAAAACACCCTGCACGCCGACCAGATCCCGGCCGTTTCCAGAAAGGATATTGTTCACGCTCGTCACGGTACCGGATGCCCCCGGGCCAAGGATCCCCCTGAGAGCCACTCCCCGGTTATTGAGGATTGTACAGTTCTGAACGATGACCCGGGAATTGGCGGCCACCACTCCCTCCTGGTTGCCCTCAATGAGGCTGTCGGTCAACAAAACGTTGCCCTGTTTCAGATCTCTGATTTCCACGCCGGGATGCGACTCAGCCTCTGAAACCGTCAGGCGGGCCAATTTCGCCTGGCCGGAGCCTTCGATTCTGAGCCCTCCTGAAACCGTTACATTCTCCAGGATGAGCTGCGAGCGAGCGCCGCCTTGAAAGCGGATGGGATCCGTTCCCGGGTTCTGCAGCAACGTCCTGTGTTCTCCCCTTTCCCAGGTGTCGCTTTCAAACCCACCATGAATACCGATTCGGGAGCCAGGGGGAATGGTTACCTGGGAAGGGCTGTCCACCAGACCACCGGTCAGCAGGATGAAAGTCCCCTTTTCCCCGCCGCTATCGGCGAGCGCTCCGACCAACCCTGAATAAGGGCTGTCTCTGGACCCGCAGTCGACCACGCACTCCGACTCGGGATCCACGAACAGGAACTGGACCCCCTCGTCAGGAAGTAAGGGATCGGTCCCGAAACTGGCCAGCTCGAGGTCGTCCGACCAGCCATCGCTGTCGGTGTCTGTCGAGAACGGATCAGTCATGTGCCAGTATTCTGTGAAATTCCCGAGACCGTCGCCGTCCTCATCGTGACGGGGAAAGAGATTCCTGTGACTGAGTTCCTCCCACCAGTTGGGAAGCCCGTCCAGGTCGGAGTCCGGATGACCTGGCGTTCCGATCAGCTTGGGACACTCCTGGCAGTTCCAGATTCCCGGCTGGCAATAGGGCTGTGCGGGTGGCTCGCAATCGGGACAGACCTGGCTGATTTGGTCCATCGGTGCGTGAACATCACCTAGATTCGGATCAAAACCGAAATCATAGGTGTCGGGATTGAAATCGCTGCCGTTTCTGTAGACAACGGACCACCCGTTGGAATCGGAGTTTTCCAGGTATGGTGCGCACACCCTTGTCAGATCGCCGGAGTTCCCCACGGGACTCGGGCCCTGAGGCAGGTCGGTGCAGAGTGGTTCTGAACTCGTCTCGCTGGGCGGACCCTCGACCTGGAGAAACACAATCTCCGAGGTCTGGGCCGCCCCCAGCTCGATCGACAGGCCTCTTTCCATCAGTTCCCTCCCCGAGGCAGTGGAGGTCTCTTGGCGATCTGCATAGGAGACCCTATAGACGGCTTCCCGGCGAAGGCCCTCCGGGAACAGTCTCTTGGCACGGGTGGCTGTCTTGTTCCGATACAGAAACAACAGCGAGTCTCTTTGGGACGGATCTTGAAACTGAGTTGCTTCCCAGCTCTCATCGAAGAGCAAATCATGGGACGTCCCGGCCAGAACTCTCCTGAATTTCTTATAAATGGCCAGATGCTCCTTGACCAGGGAGCGGAAGCGGGGACGCCAGGTGGCTAGCTCGCTACTCAAGACCACGTGTCCCATCATGTTGCCGCGAATCGCGGTTTTGAGATGATCCAGGTATTGTTCCCGCGTCCAGCCCTCTTCAGCGAGAGGTTCCAGAATCAGATACTGAGCCGTGAAGCGAGGCGGAGCGTGAAACCGCCCTTTGGAGGTCTCCGCCCTCCCGGAGATCGGCGAAAGAGTCCAGTCATCCGCAGACCCCTGGACGTGGCCGATGTTGGGGTTGGCTTCCATCGACACCCTCGGGAACCGGGAGCGGAGTCTGTTAATCAGATCCGTATACCCATAGTAGGCAGGGATGGCGTAGACCTTCTCCCCGAAGCGACGGGTCGTATCGTGCGCGGGATTGGAGCAGACGCGGGCGGTCTGACAATCGAACTTGAGGAAGTCGACATGGTACTCGGTGACCATCTTGCTGATGCTTTCCAGAACCCAATTCGCCGCTTCCCGGTCGGCCGCACACAGCACACGATCATTCGCCGAAAGCCACTCCGGCCGCCAATCGGTTTTCTTGTGAGGATCAATGTTGAAAGGACAGACCCAGAGGCCCAGTCTGAGTCCCCTGGCATGGACGTATTCTGCAAAATCCTTGAATGAGATCTCCTCCTTCGGAAACCTCGATTCGTCATCCAGCCGATATTCGCCGGCGGTCACCAGGTAATCACTGAATTTCGTCACGATTTCGCATTTCTCGACAGCACCAACCTGCCAGCCTGCATCGATGACGAACACCTCGGCGCCCAGAGAGGCGGCCAGATCCACATCTCTCTTGAAGACCCGGGCACTGAACCCCAGGTCATAGGCAAAGTAGGGGTTATTCTCAATCCAGGGGAAGCCGACCTGGTCATCCACAGGGAGCGGTGGGCTTAGGAACCGAAGCACCAGGTCCTGATAGAGGCTGGAAGCGGCGGAAAGTTCCGGTCCGCTGAATCCGAAGACAACCCGGAGGCCTCGTAAGAACTGACCCCCCTTCACTGTGACGGGCATCTCTGCTTTGTCTTGAGTGATTTCCGTGGTGAGAGCGGCGCCCTCTCCAGCCCTCGAAAACCTGACCAGGCCAGGGGCACCAAATCCGAGTGGAGACCGATGGCCAAACAAAGGGCCACCAATCAGAGCCTCTTCTTCTCCCCGCTTCAGGAAGAAAGTCTTGATATGAGTGGCATCGTGAAAGGCCTGGTCTCGGACTTCGCCCTTGGCCAGAGTGACCCACTCCACCGTGGAAGGCTTTCCGTATCTCGATGAACCTCTTTCACCGGCTGCCGACGCATCTATGTCAGCAATCTTCCATTCCGTGTGGCCCGCCGACACGGGGAGCCGGAAGCTTCCCACCTGCGAGACCTGGATCTCTCCGTTTCCTCTTGGCTGCTGGTTCTGCAGTTCGGACCAGGTCTCTACCAGGCTGCCGGGATGGATTCGTATATAGGCTGAAAACTGGAGCCTGGGTGCAGTGGTTCTCCGGAAAGTAAGCTCCAGGGTTGGAGAGCCGTCATCCAAGAAGTCTCGGTGGTTCGACAGCAGAAAAGCGTCCGCCTGGCTGGGAACCGTAAGCTCGAAATCCTTGCCCTGAAAGTGGAGCCGCAAGTCCTGCGAGATGGACGATTCCTCCAGGGGTGGCGTCCAGTCGCTCTTGGTCTCCGGGTTGCTCAGCCCGGTCAGCAAGAGCTCGGAGCCGGAATAGGTAATCTCGAGCTGAATCCTCGAATTGCCCAGTTCCCAGGAAACCGCATCTCCAATGCTCTTCTTGACGCGCACATAGGCGTCCTCTCGTGAGGTTGCCCCGACTGCGGGGATCCAGAGGTTCACTCCCAGCCAAAGCGTCCAGGCGATCACGCTCCCGCCCGGGGCTTTCGAAAATAGTCGTGGCAAGGCCAAGCGATCAGCTCCTATCCCAGTGATTCTTCGATGGAAGCGGCTATGCTGATAAGACGGGTTGGATTGATTGGGAAGGCCTGAGAACCATAGCTCGACTCGATCCGTGCAGCTTCCGCCCTGAGTGTCTGGAGCCGCTTCGACACCTCCCGGGCCAGCGCCCCGGGCTTATTTCGATTCTGCCACAGGCGGTAGTGCAGAAAAACATCTGCGTAGGCTCGACAGGTTCTGGCCACGCTGAGTTCCAGTTCGAAATCGGAGCTGACTTCATCATACTGTTGAGGGCGAAAGGTGGTTTTTCCTCTGGCAATCAGGGAAAGAGATTCACGAGCCTGTTCGATGGCCTCATCCTTTTCCGCCAGGAATTCGGCTACTGCGGCTTCGGTCGGTCGGTAGATTTTCTGCCAGGTCGCCGCATATTCATCTTTATCCGACCAGGTAGCCAGGCTCACGCCGAAAAAGTCTCCCCACAAGTAGTTGTTCAGCTCTTCCAGATCCGCCAGATCACTCTTCTGCCCCGTGTCCACCCAGAAGCCCTTCAGGTGGTAGGCCTTGAAGACCACGTCAAAGCTCGCCTTGAGTGCCGGCGCGAGATAGGGAGTCGTGTCGGGTCCGAAGCGCTCTTCGATCCAGGAGTCCAGAAACTGGTCCGGACCTTGCTGCGATCCCGCCGCCAGAGCCTTGCCCGCAGCCACATTCACTTCATTGAGCGTCCCCAGACAGGTCTTGTCAAACCACGACGTATACCCATTGGTTCCAACCAGATCGACACCCAGTCCTGCGGCTCTGTTCCATTGCTCAAACATGTAATGGACCTGGCAGAACGGAATACTGCCCTGCCCCCAGTTCTCTCCACAGTAATCGAAACACATGATCTCCGGATGCTTCCCAACCCGGCCAATTGTGGGGTTGGGAATGGCCAGAACGCCCCAGTCGCTGGGACAGGAGTATTGCAGGACCTGGAGGGAGGGATCCGGATTCATCGACCGTAAAGCCTCTGCCACAATTTCAAGTTTCTTGGGAGAGTGGATAAAGGTAGTGACAATGAGGCGTCGCCCAAATTCCTTGGCTACTCTTAGTTCAGCCTCAATCAGCTTGCGGGTTTTCTGAACGTCATTGAGCCTTGAGCTGGGCAGGTCCGTAACATCCCGGTAGCTGCTCTCGGTCAGGTAGAGCACAAAACCGGCAAGTTTGGGCAACGCCCGATAGACCTCCCTCATGCGCTGCTGCATGAAATACTCGAAGAAAGGGTCGTCGATGTCCAGAGTACCGCCACGTCCCGAAAGCAGGCCTGCTTCCAGGGTGATCTCCGGAGCCATGACGTAAACATCAATGTCCCTCTTGGCCGCCTCCTCGGTTACGTTCCGGTAATGACGTCGGAAGGCTGTCACCAAATCCCGTTTCTCGCCCCCCCTCTTGGCCGAGGGCAGAAAGTCGTAATAACAGAGCGCATCAACCAGGTGCTGCCAGCCAATTCCAAGGTCTGCTCGCTGTTCGATGATGATGGACGTGATGCCGGATTCGGAGGCTCTCGGGAGCGTTTGAATGGCTTGGTTTGACATACAGTGCCAACCGAGAAAGCCCTGTGGCCCCGCGGCCGGCTGCTTCAGGTGGGTCCCGGCCAGCGCGCCGGCAACGCCCAGCATTCCTCCAAAGTCTCGGCGAGAAATAGTATTGTCCATCATTCCCTCATGGTCTCGTGGTGGGAGAACCGCAGCAATCAGTTCGAGACTCCAACAATAGCCATTGGAAAACTATTCTTGCAGATTAGTTCGTGCTTTTCTGTGGACTTTCTTGTCTTAGATTGTAAATATCTTTACAGGGTCACGGTCTGAGTTACCACTACATTCCGAATGCGGCAAGAAGATGGACAGTAAACCTGACTCCCGCGTCGAGAACAAGGACTGCTACGACGACTACTTTCGAAAGGGACTGAAGTCTGACTTCGACCTGATTCAGCTGGTCCTTCTGCTGATCCAGAAAAGTCTTCCCATTAAGAACATCGACATCCTGTGGCACCACTCTCTGCTCCCCCATAAGCTGAGTTTTCCCAATCGGCTGGGCACGAAAGACGCTCTTGTGCAGCTCGAGTCGGAGCCGGTGGCGCCGCTTACCGGAATCGATCCAAATCCCCGTTTCTGCAATCTGGTAAACGACTTCGGACGGCAGGAGGAGGTGTCCTGTGCGCGTTCTGACTTGCCGGCCGAGGCCAAGGCCCGTCTGACCAGAAAACCGCAGGTCTACACTTGTCACGCCGGACTGATTGACATCTGCGTGCCTATATTCGCGGGCGATCAGTATCTGGGGTGCATTTTCTGTGGACAGGTACTGACCCGACATCCCGCCAAGCAAGACTTCAAGGAGGTCTGGAAAAAGGTTGCTGATCTGCCATACCTCAAGAAAGATGAGCTACAGGAGGCCTACTTTGAGGTTCCGGTCGTCGGCAAGGACGATCTGGATGTGATCGTCAAGATCCTGACTACATTCGCCGACTATCTCGCCAGCTCCTGGCAGCGCCTGCAGCAACTCCTCGAGAGCGAACGACAAAGGCATGCGGAGTTGAGCCTGCGGCAGCAGGAATTTGCCAGCCTTCTTCTCAATGGCGAGATTCTCAACCTGAGTCAGCTGGAAAGAGAGGCCCATGATCTCGGGTTCGTGGAGGTTCCAACCAGCGTTCTCGTGATAGAGATTGGCAACCCCCACTCCGGGGAACAGGTGAACCAACTCCTCTTGGACCCCGATCATACGAGGGCTTTCACTCTGCTGTCGAAAATCGCCGAGAAGCGGCCAAACACTCTTGTGAGCTCTTTGAGAAGACATGAATTCGTCTGTTTCACCAGTCCGGGCTGTAATCGGAATCCGGCCCACAGCCGCTTACTAGTTCGAGAGCTGGCTCAGGAGATTAGAAAGAAGCTCTTTAGCTCAGGATTTGAGAAATGCCGGATTGGCATAGGAGGGCCAAAGGAAGACCTTCTTGGTCTGCAACATTCTTACGAAGAGGCTCTACTCTCACTTAGCTATCGAGGAAGAGATCAACCGATTATCGAGTACGAGGATTTTGGTGGAGAATTCTATAGTGCAGACCGCTTTCTGGATGTGGGCCTCCGACACTTGGAAAGAGGGCGAGTGGGCCAGTTTCGGGAGACGTTCTCGAAGTTTCTGGGCTGGCTATTGCTCCGTTATCCGTCCAATCGGCAGCTTGTGCGCTACAACGTCGCTCATTTTCTGGATTCCACAGCGACTGTGGCTGCAAAGAAGGGAATCCATCTCAGGTCTCTTCGTACAGCCAGGTCAAACTGGTTCGAGGGACTTTCCCATCTGAAGTCGACCCAGCAGATCGTGAGCTTTTCCTGTCGACTCTTGAACGAAGTGGTGGCCGAGTTGAGACAGGTGCTCAAACAGGATCGGCTGGACCGGAAGATCGCGGAGGCAATCACCTACATCGATGGCCATTTTCAGAAAGCGGTTTCACTCTCCGACGTTGCAACTCACGTCAGTCTCTCCGAGTCTTACTTTAGCCGCAAGTTCAAGCAGAAGACGGGCCGCAATTTTCAGGTATATCTGCGCCGCAAGCGAGTCAGTGCAGCCACCAATCTTCTGGTTGATCCCAGTCTATCAGTAACCGATTGCGCCGCCAGGGTGGGTTTCTCCGACCGCGCCTATTTTGCCAAAGTCTTCAAGGAAGTCGTCGGCGTCACGCCCTCCCAGTTTGCGAATAGGCCAAATCTGGCTACCTCTGACCTGGAAGCGCCCTAGCGCACTGTCCGGAAAGTTCACTAGCGCCCGACGGCTAAGGGCGATCTTCGGTCTCCCTGCTGAGCAATACCCCGGCCGCAACCGCCATGGAGACCCCGACCCACTGTATGGCTGTGACTCTTTCTCCCAGAAACAGATAAGCGACTACGACCGTCACCAGTGGATACAGTGCGACCAGAGGGATGACTACGGAAGCCTTACCGTCTCTTTCGAGCGCCATAAATGACGTTAAAGCCCCCAGACCGTTGAGAACTCCGCCAACGCTCGCAAAAACGATGATTGCAGGCGACTGCAGCAGTGCAGCACCACCCTCCGCAAGCATCACCAGGATCGCGATCGGTACGAAGGCCAGGGCGAACCAGACAAACGAGTACTGAGCCGAAATGTGGTTGGTCGAGAGTTTCTGTGTGACCCCCGTAATCCCCCACAGAATCAGGGCTACAAAGACCATCAGGAGCCAGTTGCTCATCGTTTCTTCAACCTCCCAGGATGATAATGGCGCCGATCGCCAGGCTCAGACCCAACCACTGGTAGCGATTCATCTTTTCTCCCAGGAAGATCATCGCCAGCAGGACTGTGACCATCGGGTACAGAGCCGTCATCGGAACCACAATCGAAGCCTTCTGGCCCTCTGTGAGCGCTTCGAAAAAGGCTATGTTTCCGACGCCTCCACACACTCCGGTAAGAAAGGCAAAAAAGATCCCCAGTTTCAGGCTTCCCGTTACGGTGGACCGATTCTTCCTGAGGCGCAGCCACAGAAGTCCCACCATCAGAAGCAGACCAGGCGTAAAAAGAACCTGGTTGCTGAGGGGCGAGATCTCTTCCATGATCAGCTTGGACTGGATTCCCCAGAGACCCCAGAAAACGATGGTGAGCAGGCAGTAAGGCAGCCAGGGCGGTAGTAGGCGCTTCTTGTGTGTCGGCCTGGTATTCACAATTCTCTTGTCCCTTTCCTCAAAGACTGAGCGGCGGAGTTTCGTAGATGACTTGTCCCTCAAACTCAATGCGAAGCTGTTTCAGGTACCTGCGGATCGCCTCCGGATTCAGCGAAACGCCAAGGCCTTTCCCTTCGGGAGCTCTCAGAAAACCCTGGCTGTCGGGTTTCATTTTCTCCAGTGTCAACTCGGCGCAGACGCTTTTGAGTTCCACCGGATACTCCACCAGGCGACTTTCCTCCAGGTCCACGTACGGCTGCAGGGAAGCAGAGAGTGCCAGATCTGATGTGAAAGTGTGGTTCACAAAACGAACATCTTTCTGCAGCGCGTAGTTGGCTATCTCTCGCGCTGTAGTGATACCTCCAACACGCCCGGTGTCGATCTGAATATAGGAAACGGCTCCGTAATCAATCAATTGTCGAGCCATGAAGAAGTTATGACAGCCTTCTCCCCCGGCCATTGGAAGAGTCGGGAAATCCTGTGCCAGGAGGGAGTATTCCTCGAGCGCCCCCGACAGGAATGGCTCCTCCAGCCAGGTCACTCGAAACTCGCGGATCAGCCTGCAGCGTCGGCGAGCCTCCTGCAAGTCATTCTCCCACACCGTCCCCACATCCACCATCAACTCAGCTTCTTCCCCCAGGCCGGTCCGGGCCGCCTCAAGCTGGTCTCTGTCAAAAGACAGATCACCCGTCCCAAAGCCGGCCCATCCGAATTTGGCTGCCCGAAAACCCCGTTCGCGAATTCCTTTTGCTTTGTCGAATGTCTGGTCCGGAGTCTCCCCAAACAAGACTGAGGCGTACGGTAGTTTCGCCAGATTGGTGCCGGCTCCCATCAGGTCCCAGACCGGGACGCCTTCCTTTCTTGCCAGAAGATCCCACAGGGCGATGTCAATACCGGACAGGGTGTGCTCCGCTTGAAGCAGGTCAAGGCTCTGAGCCCGGGTTCTTCGGTTGATCTCACTGATGTCCTTCACGTCATTCAAGCTGGAACCGATGATTCCGTCTGCCACGGGGCGACAGGCCCCATGCGATCTGGGACAGGAAGCAGCAGCGATCGAGACCAGAGGCGAAGCTTCACATTCGCCCCAACCCTCATGGCCCCCGGCCGAGACTCTCACCAACAGGACATCTTGGCTGCCGTCGCCCTCCAGCGTGACCTCCGGCATCGCCAGGTAGAAGAAATCAAGTCCTTCAATCTTCATGTGTGCTCCGGACGCCTGGTTCCCTGTACCATCCCATCGGTCGATACAAAGGAAACCTCGCTGAGTCCTCGAAAAAAGACTCCCCGTGTTTCGACTTCGATTACCTGGCCTGGCTCCAGCATCGGACAGGTGCCATTCTCGACGGCTTCATTCAGCCTGTACGGGAATCCGCTGCAGGGTTCAATCAGCATGCAGTAGTGAGATCGCCAGCCGCCGAAGCTGGCAAAGATCCAGCAGGTCGGAAAGACAGAGGTCGGAAAGCTGAGTGCAAAACCCAGATCGTTGTGAAGGTCCGTAATGGCAAACCACCCTTCCTCCAGCTGTGTGGCATAACCGAAAAAACAAGTCTGATTGCCTGAGTCCGGTATGCTTCGAAAGTCAGTCGGGATTCCATTCCGGTCTTGATAAACGGGCCATTGGAACTCGGTTTCTCCCGAATCCACCTGCGAAGAGTACTCGGTCTCAACCCTCATCTTGTTCGCAGGCAGGTCGATCCTGTGGTGAGGGCTGATCTGAAAGGCAGGATGCAGCTTCCAGAGAAACGGCAGGGCAGACGTACCCAGGTGTTCCAGGCGGTGGCGGATCCGGATGATCGGACTTCCTTTCCCGAGGGTGACTTGCTTGTCAATCTGTACCCCCGAAACCGGTCCGGTTGCCGAGAGGGAGATGCCAACCCATTCTTCCTCCTCAACCGGGCTACTCTCCCACGGAATCGACCAGAACTCTCCATGATCGGGGAACTGAAAATCATCGAAGACGGCTTCCTCGTCATTCGGAAACAGCTCATCCCATCCACCCATGAAAGCATCGTCGTAGCTGGCCCCGAAATCAACTTTGGAGAGCTTTAGATTGGGATTGTGCCAGAGAATGTTGCGGTTCAGAGGCAGGTAGACCAAATCGTAGATCTTGCCTCCAAGCCCGGGGACCAGCGTGAAGGAGACGACACCATTCTCCACCAGCCATGCGTCCTGACCATGTATCGATGTTTGCTTGACTGCCGGGTTGGTTGCCATGACTAATTTGAACCAGAATGAAGGGATCGTCTTTTCACAACGGGCTGCTAGAGAGTCAAGGTCAGCCCACCGTCTACGATGACATCGGCTCCGGTGATATAGCGACACTCTCGCGAGGCAAGAAAAAGGATGGCGGCCGCGATCTCGTCCGCGAAGCCCACGCGGCCCAGCGGAATCCGACGGTTGTTCAGATAGTTCTCTTCGAACTCCGTTGTAGTGGTCTCGTCCACTCCGTTAACAATGGCCATGTCGGTGCGGATGAAACCCGGACTTATGGAGTTTACCTGGATCTCATGGGGAGCCAGACTCATAGCCATCGACCTGGTGAGCTGGTAGACCCCGGCTTTGGTTACGGCGTAGGCAGTTGACAGAGTGTCCGAGACCAGGCGGTGAACAGAACAGACGTTGACGATGGCTCCTCCCTCATCCTGCTTTTTCATCAACTCCGCCGCCGCTGAGGCAAAGGCCCAATAGGCAGTCAGGTTGATGTCCAAAAGCTGTTGCCAGTCCTTGAGTTCACCGACATCTTCGTAGAGATAAGTCGCGGCGTTGTTGACCAGGATGTCCATCCTGCCGAGCTCGCTTCGAACCTGGTCAACGATACTGCTGACCTCTTCGAACTGCGAAACATCTTCGCTGAAGAACAAGCAACGAGTGTCTCCGAGATCCAGTTCCTCTCTGGCGCGCTCACCGGCCGCTTCATCTCTGTCGACAATAGCAACATGGGCGCCTTCCGCGGCAAAAAGGGCGGCCGTCGATCTTCCTATACCCTTGGCTCCGCCTGTAACCAGAGCGACCTGACCGGCAAGTTTCATGCGTTTCTCTCTGCAAGAACAAAGCTACGATAGGAGACAGGCATCCAAAACATCTATGACGATGTTGACCTGAGTATGATTCTGTTGCCGGTGGCGAGGGGCGGGCTAAAAGAAGGTCAAGTAGGTGTCAATCTCCCAGGGTGTAACCTGGCGGTCATAGGTCTCCCATTCCCTGGTCTTCAATTCGATGAACTCGTCGGCGATTGGCCCCAGCGCCCCTTTGATCACTTCATCCCGTCGAAGTTCCTGGACTGCTTCCCACAGGGATTGGGGCAGTATTTCGATCCCTGCCTTCTCTATCTCGGCCAGAGAACGTTCGTACATGTTCCCCAGATTGGGGTCGCCGGGATCCATTTTGTTTTCGATCCCGTCGAGTCCCGCTTTCACGTAGGCCGCCAGTGCCAGGTACGGATTGCAACCGGAGGAAAGGGTGCGGTCCTCAAAATGACCTGGCCCAGCAGTACGGATCATCTGGGTGCGATTGTTGTCCCCATAACTGACAAAGGCCGGTGTCCAGGTGAAGCCTGACCGGCTGGAGTACAGGCCCGGGCCCAGTTGCAGGCGCTTGTAGCAATTCACCGTGGGGCTGGAGACTGCGCACAGCGCCCGGGCATGATGCAGCAGTCCTCCGATGAAGTAGTAGCCCAGTTGGGAACAGCCCAGTTGGCGCGAATCCGAACTGCTCTCGAACAAGCTCTGGCCGCTCTCCACATCAGCCAGATGAAAGTGAATGTGCAGTCCGCTCCCGCTGCGGTCACTGAAGGGCTTGGGCATATGGGTGGCAACGGCTCCGTATTTCTTGGCGATTTGAGAGGTCGCCATTTTGAAGAAGGTGACCCGGTCAGCCGTGACCAGGGCATCGGCGTAGTCGAAGTTCACCTCATACTGGCCGTTGCCATCCTCATGATCGGTCTGGTACACGCCCCATCCCAGGCGGTTGAGCGAGGTGGTCAGTTCCTGCAAATAGGCCATGGCCGGCGCCATAGAACGGAAGTCATAGCAGGGTTTGGGCAGCTTGTCGACGCCCTCCGGGTCCCAGGGTTGGATCGATCCGTCCTCGCTGCGCGTGACCAGAAAATGTTCGGGCTCCATGCCCACATTAAAAACGTAGCCCGCCTCTCGAACCTGGGCCAGCACCCGTTTGAGGTTGGTTCGGGGGCAGTACGGGTGCGACTCGCCATCAACAAACAGGTCGGCTGCGAAGCGGGCTGTGTTGGGCATCCAGGGAAGGGGCGTGTAGCTGTCCAGGTCAATCCGGGCCATCATGTCGTGAGCGTGGGGTCCCTGGCCCATGCCCCATACGGCTGCCCCGGCAAATCCTGCCCCCTCGTCGACCGAGGCGTCGAAAGAGGAGACCGGGACCATTTTCACTTTGGCACTTCCGTGCACATCCACAAACTGAGCCAGCAGAAACTCAATCCCATCCTGGCTCATGCGACTCCGTATCTCTTCGCGGTTAGACATTCGGTTTGTCTCCTTTCTGGACAATCCTGCCAACTGAGCGGCCCAAGAGCAAGCGGACGGGACTTGCGAAACAGCGCCGCATGCTCAGAGAATGCGCTTGCTTTCTCTCACAGCATCGCGATAGAAACACTTACAGGTAGCTTTTCTTGAGAGTAAAGCCTTTGGCGACTAAGAATCATCAGGCGAGGGAAGCTCGCAAGTTCATGGGAAGGACTTCGTTCCTCCCCCTGGGTTTATTGCTGGCTGTTCTCAACCTTCCTGAACCGTTGTCGGCACAAGAACCTCGCCTGGTAGAAATCCGGCAGGCGGCTTGCGGGGCCTTGCTCCGTGATGATTTCAATAGCGGTCGGATCGATCCATCCGTGTGGAACATCTGGTTGGCGGATGAGGGACTTCGGGTCTCGATTGAGGACGGGGAACTGAGTGTTCAAGGGACCAGTGCTCGTGTCCCCGAAGAAGAATTGCTGCGGGACGAGGTCAAACTCTGGCGCTTTGCCGGACTCATTTCGCGAACCTTCCCTCAGACCGATGTGGCCCTGGCGGTGCGGCTCAAGCTGCCATCGGGAATTTCATCGGAGCCCGGGGCCCATGCCGTCAGCGCCCACCTTTGCTCCGCTCATCCCGATACAACGGCGGAAGTACTGTTCGGCAAACTCGAAGGAAGGGCAATGGAGGCTATCATCCAGCAGTATGCGAAGGGGAATCCGGACGATGTTCCCTATCCGGATGCCCGGGGCTGGTGGCTGGGTGTTGTCAATGCCAATCAGGGCCTCAACCATTGGCTGGTATCGGGCCCGCCTCTTGCTGAGCAAGGGGACGAGCAGCAGGATACCTTCCATGACGTGCTCGTCGATTACGACGCCGTGGAGGGGTTGTCCCGAGGATTCGTAAGAGTGGGAGAGAGTTGGGTTCAGTTGGGAAAGCCTTACCCCTCTTCCGCTCTCTGACAGCCGTCGAGCTGAAGACCATCAATGTCACTCCGCTGCATGGAGCCTATCGGAAAGCCCGTTTTGATGATTGCCGTCTTTATCCCAATCCGAAGCGGAATCCAATCCGATTGGTTCTGACGAGTGCGAACCCGAAACTTCGCCAGGGTCCTCAAAACTATGATTTGCCGTACCTGGGGCCAAAGCTTCGCGTGGCACTTTATAGCTATGATGGCTCCCAAAAAATCAGCGAGGGTCACACCGACCCAAACGGCATGGTTCTTCTGTCAGTGGATACTCCGGTTTGGGTGGCCTTTCCGGCTTCTGCCATGTTCCGGATTTTTCGAGGCGACGAGGAGTTGGCCAGAAGCAGGATAGAGGCCAATGGCGTCGAAGGAGTGTATCCAGGTGACGTCTGGGTTCTTGATACAAGACAGATTCCCATTCAGGGGGAGCCATGAAATTCGGGATCAATACGTTTCTCTTCACATCGCCTTTTACCAATGACAGCACCTCTCTCTTTCCTCAGTTCAAGGCCTGGGGATTTGACTCGGTTGAGATCGCAGTGGAGCATGAGTCAGACATCGATCCGTCTTTCATCAAGTCCGAGCTGGACAGACACGGTCTGGTCTGTGGGACGCTGTGCGGCGCGTTTGGCCCCGGGCGTGACCTGCGCGGTTCGCGAGAAGAACAAGAGGCAAGCCTCGCCTACATTCAGCAATTGATCGACATTATGGTAACGCTGGGGGCCTCTACCCTGGTGGGTCCCGTATATTCTGCAGTAGGGCGGGCCGAGTTTGTCCCGGAGCCGGAGCGTGCAGTTCAATGGCAACTGGTGGTGGAGCGACTCAAGCAAGCTTGCGGATATGCAGAAAGTCAAGGAAAAGAGATTGCCATTGAACCCCTGAATCGGTATGAGACCGACTTCATCAATACTTGTGGACAGGCGCTACGAATGGTTGAAGAGGTTGGGAGTCCAGCTCTCAGCGTGCTCCTGGATACGTTCCACATGAATATTGAGGAAAAGGACTCGGCCAGGGCCATTCTGCAGGCCGACCAGAAGCTCGGGCACTTCCACGCCTGCGGATGTGACCGGGGCACACCGGGCAACGACCACATCGACTGGGAGAGTATTGCCGCCGGCCTCAAGAAGATCGGTTACCAGAAGCACGTGGTGATTGAGTCATTTACCCCGGACGTGCTGGTGATTGCCCGGGCAGCCTCAATCTGGCGTGAGATGGAGCCCGACAAGAACGACATTGCAACGGAAGGCCTGAAGTTCCTCAAGAAGGCTTTGTCTTAAGAAGTCAAGAGGCAAGTGTCGATACCAATGGGCAACTGGCTCGCCAAGGAGTGGAAGAACGATGAGACCAAATTCGTCCAGACTGGTTGATCTGATCCTCTGTGCCGTCTTTCTAGGCTTTCCTCATCCAGCACTTGCCGGTCCGGAAGCAGGGTTCAGGAACCTGCTCGAAGGGAACGACCTGGGCGGCTGGGATGGCGACAAGAGGCTCTGGTCGATCAAGAACGAGGTTATCAGCGGCCGTACCACTGCAGATCGCCCCTTGGAGGCCAATACTTTCCTGATCTGGCGGGAGGGTATGCTGGATGATTTCGAGCTGCGCTTTTCTTACCGCATCCGGGGAGGTAATTCTGGAGTTCAGTATCGGAGCAAAGACCGGGGCAACTGGTCGGTAGGGGGCTATCAAGCCGACTTCGAGGCCGGCCAGACATACTCTGGAATCCTGTACGAAGAAAAGGGCCGCGGCATTTTGGCTGAGCGCGGGCAGAAGACTGTTGTTGATGAGACGGGCGAGGTGAAGGTCCTGGGTTCTGTGGGTAACTCCGATGAGTTGCAGGCCGCTATTCGACACGAGGACTGGAACGACTACGTGATCGTGGCCAGAGGCAATCACTTGATCCACAAGATCAACGGCAACGTCACGGCAGATGTGACGGACGACCACACAGAAAAGCGGTCCCGGTCTGGAATCCTCGCATTGCAACTCCACGCCGGTCCACCCATGACCGTCCAGTTCAAGGACCTGCGCCTGAAGCGCCTGAGTCTGGCTACTGAAAAGAAAATCGTTCTGGTGGCCGGGAGTCCAAGTCACGCCCCGGGGGATCATGAGTTTAGCGCGGGAGTGCAACTGCTGCACCGGTCCCTACAGGCCCTGCCGCGAGTTATTTCTACCTTTTATCTGAATGGATGGCCTTCCGATCCTTCCGCTTTCGACAACGCCGACGCGATCGTTTTTTACATGGATGGCGGTTCGCAGCATCCAATCATTCAGGGGGCCCGCCTGGAAATGGTGGCCAGTCTGATGAAAAAGGGGGTTGGCCTGACCTGTCTTCACTACGCTGTTGAAGTGCCCAGAGAGAATGGAGGGCAAGAGTTCCTGCAATGGATGGGCGGCTATTACGAGACCGGCCTTTCAACGAATCCACACTGGTCAGCCGAAATTAAAGAACTGCCAGCTCACCCGATCACCCGGGGAGTCCCGCCTTTCAAGATCAAAGACGAGTGGTATTACAACATCCACTTCCGCCCGCCGATGAAGAGGATCACCCCAATTCTGGTAGCGGCACCGTCGGACGAAGTCAGGCAGGGAGCAACTTCCTCGCCTCGAGGACCCTATCCGCACATTGTGGCTGCCAGCGGGCGCGAGGAAGTGCTGGCCTGGGCAGTGGAGAGACCCGATGGAGGACGCGCCTTCGGCTTCACGGGTGGACACGATCACGTCAACTGGGGAAACGATGACTTTCGGAAACTTGTCCTCAATGCTCTGGTGTGGACGGCTCACGGAACCGTGCCGGAAGGGGGAGTTGAGTCGGTAGTGACGGAGCAGGATCTCACCTTGAACCTGGATCCCAAGCCAGAAAGACGGTGACTAAAGAGGCTTCGCCTTAGACCGACGAGCACGTCCAATCTCACCTCGCGCCTTGATCCAAACTTGACTCAAGTGTGCAGATCAGCTTCGCCCAAGTGATCTAGCGTGCCCTCTCTGCGATTGTCCGGTAGACGGCCAGGGCGACGCGATACTCCTCCAGAGCCTCTTCCCGCAAGACGCCCTGGTACCGTTCGAGTTGGGTCTCCACTCTCTGGACAAGGTAGTCGATCTCCTCTCGCCGCGGATGCAACGGTTTTCCCGGCACGTCGATGAAAAAGGGCGCTGTGTGAGCAAAGCGATTTTCCTCTTGGCCTGACCCGTAGCAGCGGACGGCGATCCAGGTAGAACTGTCGACCTCCATCCTCACCTCGATCGGACTCTGGTAGCCACCTCCGGGCATGGGCCGGTTAGCGGCTTCCACCCGGCGGACGACTCTGCCCTCGGAGACAATTTCAATTCGTGACAGGGGAGTGGCGCTTCTGGCCCAGCCTGTTATCCGATAGGACTCTGGATCTTTAGCAGCCTGCTGAATCACGGAACCGGGCCATTTATCCTCGAGTTTTGCCACCAGCATGGGGCCGGTCGTCACAAAACTTCGCCCCTGATCCAGGCCGTCTATCCACCGGTCATAGGAAAAGCCGTCTGGAAGCTGCACATAAACGCGGCCAAATCCAAGTGGAACGGGAAACCCTCCAGTGGCCGTACCCGCAGTCGGACGAAGGCGGAACCCGCAGTTCAGGAGGGCATAGTAGTTTTGAAACGTGAACTCCATCCAGCCCATCTCGGTCAGACCCTGATCGTCGCGCTGGGCGTTCATGTAGGGCGCTGGATCCACCCCGAATCCTCCCGACTGAAACTTCACCGCCCACATGTGATTATTGGCCAGTTCATAGAGATCCACTTCCATGATCGGCACCAGCATCATCGACCAGGCCCAGTTGTGCTTGTCCAATTCCAGCAAGCCGCCCCGCCGGTGCACTTCCTGCGCCAGGAGCCGGACCGGAAGTGCCATCTGCTTCAAGGGTCGCTTGTGGTTCAGGGCAAATACGGCGCCCAGAATTTGATCCTCTCCGTCCACGGTGTCGATTTCGTACTCCGTGTTCATGGAGTAAATGACATGTTCCGGGTCCACCTGGATCAGTTCAGCAGGCACGGAAAGGGGAATATTGGTTTCGGGCTTGACCATCTGCCCCCATTGGATGGGGACGCTGCTGGGCGTTCCGTAAGCTTCAAAAACCCAGTAACTCAGGGGCAGTGCAACGTTCAGATCCTCAGCCAGCACCAGGTTGGGCAACTCGTCCGCATCACGGTGAATATGGGTTTCTCCCGAGTACCAGCCCAGATCTGCCATGTTGATCCACTGCTTCAGCCTGACCTCTATCGACAGAGGGGCTTTGTCTACCTTGAATACCTCGGAGTGTGGCAAATACTCCTTCCCCCGTTCCACGCGAAGTGTGTATCTGCCGGGTGGCAGGGACGCTGTGAAGGGGTGAGCCGAGAGAGTGGTGTGCATCTCCACACTCTCTTCCCCGGCGGTCTCGCGGTACTCGACGGCCGAGCCGCCGTCGGTGGATCGGGGAAAGAAAAAACTCCCCTCGTCAGATTGAATGTAGACTCGAGCCGGCAAGAGCTGGCCCGCGTCCGCGTCCACAATGGTGCCCCTGAGGGTGAACTGTTCCTGCCCCGTACAGACGGAAAGAACCGCGGCCAGGGCGGCAATCATTAAAGCCTGAAATACTCGACTCTTGTTCATAGTCCTGTCTCCAGCAAGCAGTGACATTGACAAAGATGATCCTCGCAGCCACAAGAGTCAATCGCACGACAGGCTGCCAATCGCAGGTTCGGCAACGAAACGCAAAACGGGATTGAGCAATAGGCTCGTGACTGCTGTAAACTCGTTCAGTCTTGCTGGAGTGCCTCTCGAGCAATCGGACTCCTACAGTTGAAAGATCATGGCTAGCGAACTGAGTGCTCTGACCGTCCTCTTCACCGAATTCTACTACTGGGTGTGTATCGTCCTGATGTTTCTCATCCACGTCGGATTCAGCCTCTACGAAGTGGGGGCATCGCGCCGAAAAAACATGCTTCACACGCTGATGAAGAACGCGATGCTGATTCCCCTCATCACCGTGACCTTCTATTTCTTCGGATGGTGGATCTATTTCGCCTTTCAAAACGGACCCGGAATTACCGGGTCTCTGGTGTCGGCGCCCTGGGCGCTGCCCTGGAACGAACTGATGGGTCCCCACATGGGGGGTCGACCCTTCTCCGATGCTCTTTCTCTGGAGAACGCGGCTGACTGGGCGCGGGTCAACGGCGTTTTCTGGGCGGCCTTCCTGATTTTTTCCTGGACCGCCGGGTCCATCATCTCTGGAGCCGTGATTGAGCGGATCCGATCCAGCGCCTTCTGGATCTTTGCCGTTCTCGTCGGGTCCGTTACCTGGATCATCGACGCCTCCTGGGGCTGGTCTCCGGACGGCTGGATGGTCCAGATTCTCGGTTATCACGACGCCTATGCTTCGGGAGTCATTCATGCCGTCAGCGGGGGTTCGGCCCTGGCCATACTTATCCACCTTGGACCCCGCATCGGGCGGTTCACGAAGAGCGGAACCGCCAGGAATTTCCCCCCTCACAACACCTGGCTGGTGATCATCGGGTTCTTCCTGATCTACACGGGATTCTGGGGATTCTACGCCGCCTGCAATATCCCCATTCTCGACATCGATGCGGATGCCGGCAGGGTCTTCTTCTCAGCCACCACGATCTATCTCACACCCACCACCCTGAGTGCGATTACCCTCAATTTCCTGATGTCTCTGGCCGGCGGTTTGATGGCTGGATACTTCTGCTCTAAAGGCGATCCCTACTGGACCTTCTCGGGCGGACTGGCGGGTATCATTACGGCCTCGGCCGGCAACGATCTCTATCATCCACTTCAAGCTCATCTGATCGGCGGACTGGGCGTTCTGTGCATCTACAAACTGCACTTCTGGGTGGAGCGAAGGTTTAAGATTGACGATGCGGTCGGAGCGGTTGCGGTGCACGGGTACGCAGGTGTGATCGGAGTCATCGTGGCCGGGTTCGTGCTGTGGGGATATCCCAGTTCGCCCAATCCCGCATACGCCTCCATCTCCCCCTGGGGACAGTTGGCAGGCGCCGTGATCATGTTCTTCGTTCTGGGCTTCGCCCCTTGTTACGTGGTGGGCTATGTTCTGAAGAAACTGAATCGGCTTCGCATCCCCCTGGCAGTCGAGTTGGCCGGAATGGATCATCGCATCGAAGAAGCCGCATTGAAACAATCACGGGAGATCTTTGAATTGGAACTGGAGTTGGTGAGAAGGAGCAAGAGTGATGACGACCGGCCTGATTGAGAGCTGGGCGGGGAATCCGGCGGAGATGGGACCTCTTTACCCCTTCGTTTCCTGGGAAGCTTTTTTCTTTGCGATCTGTTTTGTCTTGTGGATCCTCTACACGCTCTGGCAGATGCGGTTCGAATCCAGCAACTACCGGAGCGAAAACGAGGATCTGTCTAAGGGCAACACCTTGCTCGAAACCATTCAATCCAATCGCCCGCACTAGCCGCGCCGATCCCTGCCCACAGAAAGCGAAGGAACAGTCCCCCTCAAGGAACCTTCAGAGGCAGGAGCGAAAGCGACTGCGTGGCGGCCGCCATCATCGGAAGCGACTGCGTGGCGACCGCCAGGCCGACATCATCGGAAGCAACCGGGTCGACTACGGTGAGACGCCAAAGGGACTTCTTCGACAGTCTCAATGGGAACGCTAGGTTCTCGAAATTCAAGACCTGACGTGCCGTTTTTGGGGATCATAGAAGGGGAACGGTACGACTCGGGCTGGGATCCGCTTCTGGTGACCGTCGAGTTTTCCAACTTCAACCTGGCTGCCGACTTCTGAATACTGAACTGAGATCCGGCTCAGGGCGATATTTTTTTTCAAGACCGGAGAGCGGGTGGCGCTGGTGATGACACCCACCTGCTTGCGGCCCACGTGAATGCAATCACCGTGGGTTCCGGGCTCGTTTCCTTCCAACTCCAGCCCCACCAGTTTCCGCTGAGGATGGGCTTTGCGCTCGCTCAAGGCTGCTTTGCCGATGAAATCGTCGTCACTCGACAGCCCCACCGTGAAGCCGATGCCGGCCTCGAACGGATCCGTCTGATCGTCAAACTCCTGCCCCTGGAGAATCAGCCCCGACTCGATGCGCAGAATATCCAGGGCCTCCAGTCCCAACGGCGTCAAGCCGTGTGGCTGGCCTGCCTCCCAGATCGCGTCCCAGACGGGAAGCGCATCCCTGGAATGACACCACACTTCGTAGCCAAGTTCTCCGGTATAACCAGTTCGGGAGATGATGATCGGCGGTCCCTTCCTGTCGCCGACGCGTCCGACCGTGAACCGGAACCAGGTCAACTCTTCCAGAGAGGGCCGGTCGGGAGCGGTCCAAACCACCTCCGTCAGTATACTTCGGCTCCTGGGGCCTTGTACTGCAACGTTGTGCAGCTGATCCGTCGAGGATTTGACCCAGGCTCGCAGGTTCAGAGTTCGAGCCTGCTCTCTCAACCATATGCCGTCGTAGTCATTGTTGCAGATCCAGCGGAAGTTGTTGGCCCCCAGTCGAAAGAGCGTGCCGTCGTCGAGCATGCCTCCTGTGTCGTAACACATGGCCGTGTAGACGATTCCCCCGTCGCCCAGTCGGCGCACATCGCGGGTGACTGTGTACTGCATCAGGGACTCGGCGTCCGGCCCAACAACCTCGAACTTGCGAAGTGCCGATAAATCCATGATGGCGGCCCTTTCCCGGCAGCCATAATATTCCTGGATCGTACCCTGACCGGGAAATGAGGACGGTATCCAGTACCCTTGATAGGTCGTCAGATTTCGGGTCAGGGCCGAGGTTCGGAGGTGGAAAGCGGTTTCACGGGTGAGTTGCGGGTCATCACTCGGGGTCATACGATATGCGATCCCTTTCGAAAAAGTCTTCCTGGGCGGATAGACACGAAGGTGGATGTCGGTCGGGTTCCAGCCATTGGCCGGGTCGATGTCGTCCGGGCAGGCTGAGGAAAGGCAGACTAGATCGGTCAGTGCTCGTAACAGCACGTAATCGCCCGGACGGGACCAGGACTCGTCCATGTACAACACGTTGTCAGCGTCAATCCGGGTATTGTAGAACAGGTTCATGGCCGGCCAGCCCCGGCGCGGCGGGATGGTATACGGATCCAGTGCGGCGTTGAAATTGTCCGAGCAGTTGGCGTGGCCGGGATAACCCATGTCTTCGTAGTACTTAGCTGTACAGGCCAGAGCAAAGGTGTCGTGGCGACCCACCGTATCCCGAACCACCTCCACCAGGGGCTGCATGTCGGAATCGAAGAACTTCGAGTAGAGCCCGGGCCGGGGATAAGCAGCTCCCATCAGGGTTCGTGTGACCGCGGCGTCCAGTCCCCGTTCTAACCCCCGCTCCAGTTGGCGGCTGTCAAAGGCCAGAAAGTCAGAACACTGTCGACCGGAAACGTCGATCACCTGGATATACTCACCCTGCCTCACTTCGTAGGCGACGGCTGTCGCCTTGTCCACGCGCAGGTCCAGGCGCATCATGGCCAGAGGAGGCGGCAGGGGGTGCTCTGCTGTTTCTCCCGGGTGGGCCCGTTTGACCAGGACTCGTAAATCGGTGGGCGGGTTCTGCTCGTCCACACGCATCGGTGCAGCGGGCGCCGCCACCAGACAAAGGACTTTGCGCCGAGCTCTGAAGGTCTCGCTGTCGCCGGCACGGGTTTGTCCTCCAAACAGCTGTAGTGCAGGGGCAGCCTCAGGGTTGATGCCGTAACGGTCGAGCGAGGCAGCCACGCCCTCAGCATCCTCGTGGCCGGGAGCCGCAGTTGTGGCCAGTTCACTTAGCTTGCGGTCAGCCAGCAGGCCCAGGCCTGCCAGATCCTCTCCACCATCAGGGCCGAAAACCGTCAGTTCGCAGTGCTGGAGCCCTTCCAGGTCTGTGATTGTGATCTCGTCATCTTCGGCCAGAGCAAGGACGATGCTGCCACCACCCGGCACGCGGTAGCGTTCCCTGCCCGGTCCCATCAGGGGCAAGCCCGTGGCCGGGTCGACGGGCAACGAATAGGGCTCGAAGTGTCGAGGTCGAGCCGAGCCGGTCATGAGCTCTCTTCTTCAGTCTCCGCCTGAGCCAGTAACTGCTCACCCAGGGATCGTTTGGCGCCGGCGTCGAGTTTCTTGATCTCGTTCTGGAGGACGCGCTCGTTGACCGACTGGTTCCAGTAGTCCAGCGAGTCGAAGCCGAGGAGTACTGCTTTCCCAACGAACTGGCGTAAGACCTCATTGGTGGGGCCCATCACCCAGCCGGCCTTGGCATCCCGGAGGTAGCGCTCGATGCCAAGTTGAGGCTTATAACCAGTTCCGCCACAGACATGGAGCATTTTATCCGAGACGTGGGTGACGTTCTTGGCGGCTGCGAACTTGAGCTGCCACATCCAGTGCAGAAAGGATGATCTGGGAAGATAGCTGAGATCCTGGTGGGCTGACCAGTCGCAGTTCTCCGTCGCAGCATCCAGGGCCTGAGCCATGAGCAACAGCTGGGAGCGGACGGCGTTGGTGTCTATGAGAGCCTCTCCAACAGTGTCCTGTATGGTCGGATAGTCGCAAACGCGCAGGCCCACATCAACGTGCTTTTTTCGGGTGGTGTGGCTCTTGGCGATATCGATCATGCCCATGGCAATGCCGTTCCAGCAGGCAGAAGAGCAAAGCATAAAAAATGGATCGACGGTTTCATCATTGGACGCAGCACCGTCACCGACCGGACCAATCATCCGATCCCTGGGCACCTCGACATTGTCCACCTCAATGGCACCCGACTGGTTTCCCCGCAGTCCCAGCGCGTCCCAGTCTGATGGCTGGGCCTTGACCTCATCACCCATGATCAGGAAGCAGGAGAGGTTCGAGTAGTCGCCGTCAAAATCGGGGCTGGTGGTCTGGACGACATACCAGTCGGCGAAGCCGCCCGATGTGGTCCATGATGCTTTCTTTCTCACTTTCCAGCCGTTGCTGGTACGCTCGGCACCTGAGGAGAAGGGGTACCAGAAGTGTGACCCGGTCTCGGGATCGGAATAGGAGAGAGTGCCGATCAACACTTCCTTGTCCAGCCTCTTCATCAGGTGCTGGAGGGCAGGGTTGTCATGGGAGCGCAGCATCACCGCGGAAACCGCTCCCAGGTGCATGGTGTAGCACATGGCAGTACTTGCGCAGCCGTAGCGGGCGATGGTTTCAGTCACCATGGCGGCGCAGGTGTGGCTCTCGCCCAGACCGCCCAACTGTCCGGGTACCAGCAGACCCAGTAGGCCCAGAGACGCCAGGGCCTCGAAGTTCTGGCGCGGAAACTTCAGTTCCCGGTCACTTTCCACGGCGTTCTCGCGAAGGGTGGTACGGCACAACTCAATCAGCTTCCGCTGAAGCTCCTTTTGGGTCGGTGTGAGCAACCACTGCGGATCCCACTCATAGCCCAGGCCCCAGAACGGAGCAGAGCCCCACTTCTTTGTCTCACTCATGTGTCAACCTCAATTCCACGCGAACCTCAGCTCGTCAACTCAACCGCTGTGCCGATCGCACAGCTTCCGGCGGAGTTGAAAGCGTTCTCCCCTTGGCTTCCGCCAGGGGCTCTGATTGCCCACTGCCGGTAGTCAGAGCCCGGTGCGGAAGCGCCGGGTCTACCTCTAGCAGCCCGTGGTGCAAATAGGTTTTCAGACTTCAGACCGAGCGGACCGGTGGCAGAAGCGACGGGAGCGTTGACCTAGCCCGGATTATGCAAGAACCGTAGTCCGGAGTTGAAAAACGACTCGAGAAGTGGCTCCACTCGAAAGCCCAGGTGCCCCAGGCGGAGCGAAGATCGGTTGGCGAGGCCCACTATCGGAAGCTTTGCTAGCTCACTCATGTGTCAATGCGTCGAGTGGTTTGTCGGATCCGGGCCCCGATCTTGAGGACACGACGACGAATTTCCTTGTGCCAGGGGGTCCCTCGTCGCGCAGGCGCACGAACATCTGGTAAGCCAGGGCATGCAGAAGGAGTCGAAACTGATTGGCCAGGAATCGATGACAGCTGAGTCGGTCCATGCTCAGATGATTCTTGAAGGCCTTGATGAAGTTTTCGGTCTGTCCTCGGTTTGTGTAGTGGTCATAAAGTGATTGGGAGCCGTCCCGGTTGGTGACCACAAAGCGACGATTGATCCCGCGCTGATCGACCTCCACTTTGACGATGACGCGACGAGATCGATTGTTGGCTCGATAAAGAAACTCGTCAAACTGACGCTGTTTTTCCTCCAGCCGAATCCGCAGGGGCTCGACCACTCGCTGCAGCGAACCCAATGACATACTGGAGTTGATTCTCTTCAGCCCAGAACTCGTAGAGCCGCGGAGTGGCAAAGCCGCTGTCGGCCCGAATCTCAATCTCGACATCCGTCCCCACTCCTTGTCGGATAGCTTCCGCGACTCGCTTCAGCACGATGTGAGGCTCAGCTCCCTTGTTGCCAGGTCCCACGGCACACACCAGGCCGGTAGTGCAGAAGCGGTAATACCCGTGGTAGAAGGAGAACTCCTGCTGGAGGCCGGGTCTACTGTCCAGATCCAGGATGATCACCGGGGTCTTTTCTTGCAAATAACGGCCTTTCAGACTTCAGATCCTTCCCGAGTCGGACCGCGTGGCCAAATCCAGCAAGCGACGGGAGCGGTGAGCATCGGACCGGCGTATTACTTTTGAGTCGTTGTGGGCGGTCGGAATCAGAGCCGATGTTGCCGATCCACCGATCCAAACAACAACCATCCTGCGTCGGAAGTGAGGCTCCCCCCATCAAAACGCGCCATCTTTCTGTGGCTGTGAAATGGCAGGGTACTGGCAGACTGCTCTTAACATTGCCGTAGCTCCTGGTTAGGGCCTTGTTTGTGTAAACCCTTTTATATCAGAGAGACGGCTCTTTTTATGGGCCCTTCACTCGGATTCAGATCTCATGATCCGGGCTAGACTTTTGAGTCTGGGCGGTCGGAATCAAGCCAAACAGGCCCTTCAGACGCTTCCACAGCGACAAAATGAGGAGCAAGACGAGGCAAATCCGCCCCTGCAGCCCCCGCGGCGTGCCCACACCCAACTGCTGGCGCATCAGCAGCCCCAGATTGAATCCGCTCACCTGAATCAGCAGCCGCTTCAAGACATTCTCATGGCCCCGAACGTGAACCCGTCTCATCCCGCCGGTCTCGTAAAGGTGAGCACACGGTCTCTCCAGTAGCTCACCTCGTTGTCGTAAAAGTTGCCGTCCTCGCCGACCCCGGATTCGTCGCCGGTTCCCATAGACCGCATCACGGGCCTGAGTGTCTCCTCTCCAGCGTCTTTTCCCTCGTTTCGGTTCGCTCACATAGCTGCGCAGTCCCAGCGCTTCTAAATCCACCATCCGCTCGCTGCTGTGATATCCCTTGTCGGCCACCACCTCTTCGATGCCCGATCCCTTCGGCAGCGCTTGTTCCACCTGCTCGGCCGCCTGTATCAGTGTCTTGACCATCGTTTGCGTATCGCCTCGATCCGCTCCTTGCACCGTGACCGAGACGATGGCTCCCGTCTCCAGATCCACTGCATGCTCTGCCTTGTGCGCCAGATGCGTCCGCCCATCCTTCATCCTGGCGATGCGCGCATCCCCATCCTGCGGGTGCTTCCACTGCTGGTTCGATCCCTTGCCGGTTCGCTTGCGGTCCAGTAGGGCCAGATCTTCTCGAGTAGGCGTCTGGATGCCGGAGGCTACTGCCAGCTCCGTTAAGAACTCTTCGTAGCCCTGCTCGGAGTCTCGTCTCACGATGCTGCGCAGCGCCGCATTGGCTTCCAGCGTGGTGGCATCGATGCCGATCGTCTTGCCATTCAATAACCCGCTCTCGGCTACCCGCTTCAGCACCCAGGAGAAAACCGCCTCATGCGTGGCCACATCGATCAGTCGCCTGGTCCTGGAGATGGTCGAATGATCCGGAGGTGACTCACTCAGATTCAGTCCCAGAAAACCGCGCAGCGCCAGCGAATCAGCGGCTCGCCAGGCAATGCCTCGCTCCGAGCTCAACCCTTCGAAGTAACCCACCAGCAGCAGCCGGAAATAGATGCCCGGTGCCAGGCCGGGCCGCCCTCGGCTGGGGGCATAGAAAGAGGTGCATTCCGCCTCCACAAAATCATCGAAACCGTGCTTGCCCAGCACTCGGTTCAGGCGTTGGTAAAAAGGGTGTCCCGGCGCTTTGGCCAGCTCTGTTGCCGGCACCCACATCTCGCTCTGCCTCTGTCTCTTACGCTTGCCCATCGACATGGCACAAGTCTATTGGCCATGGCTGACCGAGAGGCGACTTTCACCACGGGCTGCTAGGCGTTCTCTTCGATTTGGGCGAGGCGAGCGAGGCTCTGGGCTAACCAGGATTGCCAGTATTCGATCTGCTGCTCGACGGCGGAAACCCCTGTCGCTCCCGCGTGGTTGCGTGTCCGCAGACTCGACTCTGGATCGAGACGCCCCAGAACCTCGTCGGTGCACTCGGGACTCCACTCCTGAAGGTCTTCCAGGCTCAGCTCCCGGAGTGAGTCTCCGGCAGACTCGCAGGACGAAACCAGTTCGCCTACCCGCCGGTGGGCTTCTCGAAAAGGAACTCCTTGCTCCACCAGATATTCCGCCAGATCGGTCGCAGCCAGAAATCCATCCTTGAGAAGATGCTCGTAGCGGGCTGGAATCAGGCTGAACCCCTCGATGACGCGAGGCAGGATTCTCAGAGTCGATTCCACGATGTCGACCACACTGAACAGGTGCGGCTTGTCCTCTTGAAGATCTCGATGGTAGGAAGTGGGGAGCCCTTTCAGGAGAGTCGAGACCGCCTGGGTGTGCCCCAGTACCGAAGCCGTCCTGCCTCGGGCCAATTCCAGGATATCGGGGTTCTGTTTCTGGGGCATCATGCTGCTGCCGGTGCACAGTGACTGAGGGAGTTCCACCCAGCCCACGGCAGAGCTGGACAGGTAGATCATATCCTCGGCCAGGCGGCTCACATGGAGCATGAGCTGGCTGGCAATCTGCAGCAACTCCAGCACAAAGTCTCGATCACCGGCGATGTCGTAGCTGTTCAGGAAACTCCGTTCGAACCCGAGGGCCTCGGCTGTGGCTGCCGGGTCGATCGGCAGAGTGGTTCCGGCCAGTGCACCCGCTCCCAGGGGAGAGGTCGAGTGCAGTTTCCGGTAGCTCTCCAGCCGCTGAAAATCCCGCCCAAACATGGCGCAGAACGAAAGCAGGTAGTGGGCCCAGGAGATCGGCTGAGCCACCTGCATGTGGGTCCAGGCCGGAAAGAGTTCCTCGGTCAATTCGCCGCTGCGGGCCAGAAAAGACTCCTGGAGCTTCACCAGCAGGTGCTGCCAGCGCATGGCGGTTTCTCTGCAGTAGAGTTTTACGTCAACGGCCACCTGGTCGTTGCGGCTTCGTCCCGAATGGACGCGCGCTCCCGGGGGGCCGGCCAGCTCCGTCAAGCGGGCTTCAATGTTCATGTGGATGTCTTCCAATTCCGGCTGGAAGGGGAAGGTGCCGTTCTCCAGTTCCTCTTCAATCCGGGCGAGTGCCTTGAGGATGGCATCGAGGTCCGCCCCAGGGAGGATGCCCTGGGCCTCCAGCATCTGTACATGAGCACGGGTTCCGCGAATGTCCTGGAAGGCGAGTCGTCGATCGACCTGCAGAGAGGTGGTGTACTCGATCACGGCGGTCTCGACGCTCTCTTCGAAGCGCCCGTCCCAAAGAGGTGTGTCCTGTCCTTGATTGTTCTTCATGGCTCCCGGGCCTCCTGAGTACTAAGCCTCAACTACTTCGGGCTTTCCAGCGCTCTCGGCTGCCATTCGCAGCCGCAGCCCCTGGAGCCGAATGAAGCCCCCGGCATCGGATTGCTGGTACACCGAGTCTTCTTCAAAGGTGGCATATTCTGCGCTGTAGAGGCTGTGCTCGGAGCGCCGTCGCCGAACCGAACAGCTGCCCTTGTAGAGCCGAACTTCCACTTCTCCCGAAACTTTCTGCTGGGTCTCCGCAACGGTCTTCAGCAGCAACTGGGTCTCGGGTGCGAACCAGAGACCGTAGTAGATCTTCTCAGCCAGTGTCGGGGCCAACCCCTCTTTGAAGTGCTGGACTTCCCGATCGAGGACAATCGACTCCAGGGCCCGATGAGCCTTGTGCAGCACGGTCGCTCCGGGAGTCTCGTAGACTCCCCGTGACTTCATGCCGACGAATCGATTCTCCACCAGGTCGACGCGGCCGACACCGTGTCGACCGGCGTGAGCATTCAACTCTTCCAGCAGTCGTGCCGGTGAAAAAGGTTGCCCGTCCAGTTGAACCGGAATCCCGTGGGAGAACTGGATCACCAGATCCTGGGGAGTTGCAGGAGCTTTCTCAGGCGAAGTGGTATGCAGGAAGAGATCATCCGGAGGGGGCTGCCAGGGGTCCTCCAGAATTCCACCCTCGTAGGAGCAGTGCATCAGGTTCTCGTCCATGCTGTAGGGTTTCTCGACCGTAGAGTCGACCGGAATGCCCTGCTCGTGGCAGTAGTTAATCAGGTCGGTTCGGCTCTTGAAGGACCAGCTCCTCCAGGGTGCGATGGTGACCAGGTGGGGCTCCAGTGCCTGATAGGTCAGCTCGAAGCGAACTTGATCATTGCCCTTGCCGGTAGCGCCGTGGGCGACCGCATCTGCCTGATGCTCCACGGCCACCCGGGCCTGCTCCCGGGCAATCGAAGGTCGGGCCAGAGAGGTTCCCAGCAGGTACTCGCCCTCGTAGATCGCATGGGCCTGTACTGCCGGAAAGACAAACTCCCGGACAAATTCCTCTTTCAGATCGGAGATCACGACATCGTCTGCTCCGGTGGCAATGGCCTTGGCCCGGACCGCATCGAAATCCTCCGGCTGGCCAACGTCTGCTACAAAGGCAACCACTGGACAGCGATACTCCTGCTTCAGCCAGTGCAACATCGCGGAAGTGTCGAGTCCGCCCGAATACGCCAGAATAATCTTGTTTACTTTAGAATGCTCCATATCTCCTTCTCTACATCAGCGGCCTGGTGGCCTTCTGCCACCACTGCCAGGATGGTATCTTCGCCTGCCACGGTCCCCAGCAGAGAGCGCAGCCCGATGGCATCGATCTCATAGGCGAGGGCGGCCGCGAGTCCTTGCTCCGTGTGAAAAACGATCAAGTTTCCACTCACGGTGGAACGCGGTGTGTCTCCATAAGTTTGGTCGAGCGGCCTGTAGCGGTAGCCCGAACCACCCGCATCCGTTGCCTTGACGATCCTCAAGTCCTTTAAGTCGCGAGACAGAGTTGCCTGAGTTGTGTCGTACCCATGCTCGGACAGTCGTCGCCGCAGTTGCTCCTGACTGCGGATCGCCTCCGCTGTCACCACCTGCAAGACCTGTCTTTGCCGCTGTTCCTTCATTTCCTACTCTTCGGATCCAACTCCGGGGTCTGATCCGATCGGACCACGGAGGATTCTTTTTCGAGGCTCTCTGTCGGTCTGCATAATTATGCGTATAAAATGTTGCCAGTGTCAAACTCAAAACGTCCTCGCTTTTCATCTTATTAGGCTTGAATTATATAGAATATGGAACTATCAATAAGAATATCTACCAAATGATTTGCATATCTAGTTGCATATTTTTTATAATTGGCCGTTCGCAAGGATATTTTGACCATGAGACGAATGCGACTGGACAAGATTGGTTCTGCCACCTTCCGCTCTGGGATTGGGAGAGAGGTGTATCTCACGGACGAGATCGTAGCGGAGGAAGGTTACGTACTGGCCGGACGCATTCTCAACGACAAGAGTGTCTACAACGAGTTGGAAAACGCTGAGGGACGGATGGTGCCTCTCAAGAGCGGCGACTGCATTGCCGGTGTTCTGGGGCATCGGAACGCCCTCCACGGCTATGAGGGTCGTCTTCCGAAGGAAGTGAAACCCGGAGACCGGATTCATCTGCTCAATCTGGGCGGAGTCCTGGGGTTGTGCACTTCCTTCAATCCGGATGTGGGGCCTCCGTTTGAAGTCGAGGTCATGGGGGCGGTACTGCACTTTCCCTATCTGGAAAAGCGGGTCGGCGTACCGGCCCACATTGGTTTGCAGGCGATTCCCGACAATCTGAAGATCCGCGCGATCCCTCCCATCGTGGCTGTGGTGGGAACCTGCATGGCTTCGGGCAAGACAGTGGCCGCCTGTGAAGTGATCCATGGGCTGGTCAAGAAAGGGATGCGGGTCTCGGCAGCCAAGGTGACCGGGGTGGCCCTGCGCCGGGATGTCCTGCGGATGATGGACTTTGGAGCCACTGAAGCCCTGTCTTTTGCGGATGCGGGAGTGGTGGCGACCGGCCCGGAGACGGCCACTGCAGTCACACGGCAACTCATCAGCAACTTGAGTCGGGGCAAGCCGGACGTGGTGGTTCTGGAGTTCGGAGACGGAATCTTCGGAGACTACGGTGTCCAGGCGGTCCTCAACGACAATGAGATCAGACAGTGGTTGTGCTGTGTTGTTCTGTGCGCCAACGATCCGGCCGGAGCCTGGGGAGCCTGCCGCTTCTTGAAGAAAAACGGCATCGAGACTCAGGTTGTGAGTGGGCCTGTTACCGACAATCATGTGGGACGCTCCTTCATCGAGAGCCGGCTGGGGCTGAAGGCGGCGAATGCGCGGACCCATCCCGAACCTCTGGTTGAGTCGGTTCACAAGGAGGTCAGCTTCCATGCCGCCACTTGAGCAGGCCATGATTCTGGGTGCCGGGGGGTTCGTGGGAAGAGAGCTGCTTCGACTACTGGCTGTTCATCCCCACTTCGAGTTGGCGGCGGTTCTTTCCGAGAGCCAGGCCGGGAAGAAGATCGCCGAGGTCTATTCGGAAGTCGAGGGATGGACGGAGGCCTCTTTTCTCTCTCCGGCCTCGTTCGACTGGAACCGCCTCCAGGAGGGGCAGTGGACCCTCTTTTCGGCACTTGCTCACGGTCACACCATGGAGTTTCTCCCTTCTGCTCTGAGTCGTCTGGAAGAAAGCGGGATCAGGGTCGTGGATCTTTCCGGTGACTTTCGCCTGCAGTGTCCGAAGACCTATGAGCAGTATTACGGCAAGGAGCACTCACAGACGGACTGGCTCGAGAGGTTTACCTACGGCCTGCCTGAATTTCACCGGGAGGAGATCCAGTCGACCCGTTTTGTAGCCAATCCCGGGTGCTTTGCAACGGCGGCCCAGTTGGCACTACTGCCCCTGGCGAGCTTTGAGAAACAGCCTCGCTTCGTGGCCATTGACGGAAAGACGGGTTCATCGGGTGCAGGTATCCGGCCTCGCCCCACCACCCATCATCCTCTGCGAGCCAACAACTTCCAGGCGTATAAGCCGCTCGATCATCAGCATTTTCCGGAGATTTGCCAGGGTTGGAGCCAGGTCGGAGGGAGTGTGCAGACGGAGGTTTCGTTTGTCCCGCAAATGACTCCCCTGGTACGTGGAATCTTCGTCACTCTTCACGCCTTCTACGACGAACCGGTGGAGCTGCAGGACCTGGTTGGCTGGTTTCAAGAGGTCTATGCGGGGGCGCCTTTTGTAAGACTGCTGTCGGAGTCTCCCGCTGTCGCCGATGTGTGGGGTACGAATCGCTGTGATTTGTCAATCCACTCTCGAGGCGCTTGTGTGGTCATCTGCGGGGCCATTGACAATCTCGTCAAGGGAGCCGCCGGGCAGGCGATCCAGAATGCCAATCTCATGTCCGGCTGGCCCGAGGAGGCTGGTCTTCAGATGCCGCCGCCGCGTCCAATCTAGAATGCTCCAAGGAATTACCTGAGTAGAAGATTATGTGTGCTACGACTTTCTATCCTGAACTGGAAAACCAGTACCAGATCCCAACCTATGCGAAATGGCCCATTACACTGGTCGAAGGAGAGGGCTTCCGGGTCCGTGATTCAGCGGGCGTGGAGTATCTGGACTTTTATGGCGGCCACTGCGTGGCGCTGCTGGGCCACTGTCATCCGGGGTGGGTGCAGGCGGTCACCCGGCAGGCGGGGAAGCTGAGTTTCTACTCCAATGTAGTGTCCAATGACATCCGGGCCATCTACCAGCAGCGTCTGGTTGAGTTTTCGCCCTCGCACCTCACCCGGGTGTTTCTTTGTAATTCCGGTGCGGAAGCCAATGAAACCGCCATCAAGGTGGCGCTCAAGGCGACGGGCCGCGACGGGCTGGTGACGATGAAGGGTGGTTTCCACGGCCGTACTGCCGGGGCGCTATCGGTCACCACAATTGGCCACTACCGAGACCAGTTCCCGTCGCTCGTCCGAGAAGTAGAAGTGGCCGAATTCGGGGATCTGGACTCGTTGCGAAATCAGCTTCAGCCTGACACCGCCGCCGTCATCCTGGAACCGATTCAAAGCATGAACGGAGTTCGAACGGCCTACGCCGGTTACCTTGCCGATGTGGTGGAACTCTGCGAACAGAATGGAACTCTAGTGATTTTTGACGAGATCCAGACCGGTGTGGGGCGGGTGGGAGCCAGTTTTGCTGCCCAGCGCTTTGCTGCCAGACCTCATCTTGTGACTACCGCCAAAGGTCTTGCCAACGGCATCCCGATTGGCGCGGTGCTCGCGAGCGAGGAGGTTGCCCTGGAGATGAAACTGGGGGAACTCGGCACGACCTTTGGAGGTGGCCCGATCGCATGTGCCGCCGGACTGGCGGTTCTGGACGCTATTGAAAAGGAAAAACTGATCGACAACGCCCTGCATCTCGAGTCGGTGGCCAACCAGATGCTGATCACGGGACCTGTTTGCTCTGTCCGTGGCTATGGACTCCTGCTGGGTCTGGAAACCAGCGTTCCCGCTCGCGAAGTTACGAAGTACCTCTTTGAGAATCAGATCCTGGCTGGTACCTCTGCCGATCCTCACGTGATCCGCTTGATGCCGCCATTGACGATTGACGAGGAGAGTTTTGAGCGACTGGCCACCGTTCTGGAGAGCTTTCCCGGGTAAGAGCCGAATGCACTTTACCGCAACCAGTTACTTCTCACCTCCTGAGCTTGCACGTTTCCTGGAGTTCGCAGCCGCCGTCAAGCAGGGTAGGATCACCAGTGACTTGCAGGGGAAGTCGCTGGGCATGCTCTTCTTCGACCCCAGCCTCCGAACCCAGACCTCCTTCGCGGTTGCCATGCAGCAACTGGGGGGGCACTCTGTGACACTGAATGTCGGACACGGCGTGTGGGGCATTGAGACCGAGGACGAGGTCGTCATGGACGGTGACAAGGCGGAGCACGTGCGCGAGGCGGCGCCCGTCCTGTCTCGCTATTTTGATGCCCTGGCGATCCGGGCCTTTCCTGCAGGTCGCTCCTGGCAAATCGATTCCACGGATCCCGTTCTGTCCGGGTTCGGCCGCCACGCAACCGTTCCGGTGATCAATCTGGAATCGTCTCTGTGGCATCCATGCCAGGCCCTGGGCGACGCCCTGACCTGGAACGAGCTGGGTTTGAAGCGGGGTTCCAGAGTGGTGTTGACCTGGGCCTATCATCCTCGTGCTCTTCCGCTGGCGGTGCCGCGTTCAGTCGCTCTGATGGCGGTACAGCGAGGTCTGAACCTGACCGTCCTGCGCCCTCCCGAGTTTGCCCTGGATGAGGAACTGGGCACCATGATGAAGGAGGTTGCGGCCCAGACGGGTGCCTCAATTCAAGAGAGTGACGATTGGGGAATGCTGGCGGGGGCTCAAGTTGTCTATGCCAAGTCGTGGAAAAGCCTGCTGGCCTATCAGGACCCGGAGAGAGAACAGAAAATTCGAGATCAATACCGGCACTGGCAGGTGACGGAGGACTTTATGGACCGGACAGCAACGGCCTCTTTCATGCACTGTCTCCCGGTAAGGCGAAACCTGGTCGTGTCCGACCAGGTCCTGGATTCGCCTCGCAGCGTGGTGGTCGATCAGGCCGAGAATCGGTTGCACGTGCAGAAGGCTCTACTGCTGCGTCTGCTGGGCGAGCGACACCGGTAGGCACTTCCATAAATACGATGGGGCGTACTAAGGAGAACACAAAATGAATACCGTGACCGGACTGAAACAGGCGCTGCCCTACCTGCGCCTGTACAGTGACAAGGTCTTTGTCATCAAGATGGGCGGAGAGATCGTGGCGGAGGAGGAAATACTCGAGCAGTTCGGGGCTCAGGTTTCACTCCTGCAGCGACTCAGCATCCATGTTGTCGTGGTCCACGGCGGAGGCCCGCAGGCGACCGAAGTAGCCCGCAGTCTGGGCCTGAGAGTCGAAGTGGTCAATGGCCGTCGGGTTACCGATGCCCAGACCCTGGAAGTTGCCAAAATGGTGTTCAACGGCAAGCTGAACACCGAAATTCTGGCGAGTCTGGGTCTTCATCAAGTGCCGGCCGTGGGGTTGTCAGGAGTCGACGCCGGTCTCATCTCCGCCGTCCGCAGACCGGTCCAGAAGGTCGTCGACCGGGAGACGGGAAAAACCAGGAAAGTGAACTTCGGCTTTGTGGGAGATGTGGAAACGGTCAACCCCAACGTTCTGCACCATCTCATCGCCGGAGCCTACGTTCCAGTGGTCAGTGCCATGGCCGGGGGGAAGGACGGCAGTATCTACAACATGAATGCCGACACGGTAGCAGCCGAGATCGCGATTGCTCTGAACGCCACCAAGCTGATCTTTTTGACGCCGATTGCGGGGGTTCTGGAAGATCCCACCGATCCTGGAAGCCTGATTTCGCATCTCCACCTGGAGGACATGGATGAGTTCTTGAGGACTAGCGCGAAAGGTGGAATGAGTGTGAAGCTTGAGGCTTGTCGGCACGCGATTCAGGGTGGAGTGCCGCGAGCCCACATCATCAGCGGGCTGACTCCCGACAGCCTGCTCACCGAGATTTTCACCAATGAAGGTTGCGGGACACTGGTGGAGGGCTGATGCGTTCCGCATTTCTCGTTCCGGGACGTGTGGGCCTATATGAACTGGTACTTGCTCACGGGATCGGCTGGACCCTCCTGGCGCGTCAACTCGGTCACATCCCCAAAGTGGCGGATTTTCGGGGCTTGGAAGCTCCGCCGGCGCGGGTCTTTCTCGACTTTCATAGGAAAAGAAGTACCAGATTTGGTTGCAAATGACAATCTCAAAGTGGAGTTGAGCCAGCCGGCGAAGTGAATAAACAAGCGTGAGCCCCGGCCAACCTTGAAACAGAATCGTTCCTGACCCGTAACCAACTCCAGGAGGGTTTTCGTATATACCTCCGACGAACCATTCAATCTTTTTGCTGGATGTTCTCTGAAGAGGGAGGTCACATGTTTCAGAAAAGAAGAGTTGCCCTGATACTGGCGGTCTCGGGAGTCCTGGTGGTGGCTACGGCAGGTGCGGTCCACGGACCTGATTTCTCGGGGACCTGGGTCCTGAATCAAGAAGAAAGTGAAATACCCGAACCGCCGGGCGGCGGCGGCGGCCGGCCTCCGGGGGGTGATGGCCAGCAGGCACAGGGAGGCCAGGGAGGTCAAGGGGGTCGGGGAGGCCGCGGAGGCATGGGTCGTAGAATGGGCGGCCAGGTCTCGAGAATGACAATCACGCACCAGGATGATCAGCTGACAATCGTGGCAGAGGGCCCCCAGGGGGGAAGTCAGGAACGGGTCTACAAGCCCGGTGCCGGCCCCCAGCAAGTGTCGACTCCCAGAGGTGACTCTACGGTGGAGGCAAAGTGGGAGGACCACAGGCTGGTTGTGAATCAGGTCTCGCTTCGGGAGACTCCCAGGGGTGAAATGAAGATCGAGCAGAACCAGACCTGGGAGCTCTCCGAGGACGGCCAGACGCTCACGCAGCAGCAGGAGACCAAGACTCCCCGCGGCACCTTCGAGATGAAGCTGGTCTTTGATAAGGAGGAGTAGGAGCCGCTTCCATGCGGCGATCTGATCGGACCACGGAGGGTCCCCCTACGCTTCAACAATTTCGATATACTGGTTCAGACAGATGACGATTCATAGATTGATTGCCCTTCCACTCATAGTGTCCCTGGCGATGGTGACCGTCTACGGGCAAGAACCACCGCCACAAAAAGTCGAGCCGACCGAAGAAGAACCCGTACCGACCAAAGAGGATCCTATCATCCGGGTCGTTACCGAGCTGGTCGAGCTGCGCGTCGTCGTAACCGACAAGAAGGGCCAGCCGATCACTGATCTGAGACGCGAAGAGTTCGTTCTGCAGGAAGATGGCGAGCCCCAGGAAATCAGCTTTTTCTCGGCTGTTGAAATCGGCACCTCGGACGTGTCGGAGGGAGTCGACGTGGTGGTCCCGAGGCGGTCCGGGAGCCTGGAAGAACCGGGACCGATGCGCCGGGACCCTCCCGAGAGAACGGTGATGCTGTTCGTTGACACCCAGCACATGTCTCCCTCGAGTCTGCATCGGGTCAAAAAGAGCCTGCATGACTTTGTGGACGAGCAAATGACCGATCAGGACCTGGCGGCGGTGGTCAGCACCAAGAGAGGACTCGGGGTGACGGGGCAGTTTTCGCGCAATCGCCACGTCCTGGGCTATGCGATCGACAAGCTCAGCCCTGGTCAGGTGCCGAACCAGAGCTACTTTACCCCTTATCTGGCGGCACAGGTCGAGCGGGGAGACCGGCAGGCTCTGCAACTGGGAATGCAGGTTCTGTCGATCGAAGAAATGATGCCCGGAAACGGCATCGTGAACACCATGAGTTCCTTCTCGGGCGAAGCGGAGGAAGAGGATGGGGCTCTTTTCGGCACCGATTTCCTGGTGGCCATGACGAGGAGCAAAGCCGTTCAGGTACTTTCCGAATCCTCCCACTACCGGAGAACCACGCTGTCGACTCTGAAGCTGGCTGCGGATCGCATGGCCGACCTGCCGGGGCAACGGTTGCTGGTGCTTTACTCTGACGGATTCACGTTGTTGGCCCGTTTTGGCGACGTTGACGCGAGCGATCTACGGACAACGGTCAATCGCGCTGTCAATTCGGGGGTTATCATCTACTCGATCGACGCCAAGGGCCTGCAGCCGCCCCCCATGTTTGACGCCTCGTCTCGCGGACAGTATGGCACCGCCATGTTCAGTTTCCTTACCTCTTCAGAAAAAGATATGGAAGACAGTCTGAATGCGCTCGCCAAGGATACGGGAGGAGAGACCTTCTTCAACACGAATGACTTGACCGGAGCCATGCGACAGGCACTGGACGACAACCGTTACTACTATCGCCTCGGCTATTACCCGGCAGAGAAAAACAGAGAAAACTACGGCCGTTTTAAAGTCCGCGTTGACGGTTACCCTGAGTATCGAATCCGAACCCAGAGAGGCTATTCGCCAACCGAGTTCCGCAGGGCCGCGGGAAAGGAAGGGGAACGAACGCCGGAGGAGGCTTTTCAGGAGGCGGTTCTGGCTCCCTTGCCGGTAACGAACATCGGAGTCACGGTGAGGCCCCAGTTTCTCGAGGCGGAAGTTGATGATGCCCAGGTTTCCCTGCACACCCACATCGAAGGAGACAGACTCCCCCTGCATGACGAGGGCATGGGAAGGAAGGGGCGGTTGCTTTCCCTGGAGCTTCTCACCTATGTCATCGACAAGGATGGCAAGAGTGTAGACGGAAAGTCTCAGATGCTTCGGATGACGCTGCAGCCAGAGGCAGTCGAACACTTTCGCCGGGAAGGGATCTACCTCACAAGACGTCTGGAGCTCAAGCCGGGACTCTATCAGATTCGCGTTGGGGTTCGAGACCGAGAGACGGAGCTCACCGGGACGGCTGCATCCTGGATTGAAGTCCCGAAGCTGCCGCGAAAGAAGCTGGCTATGAGCAGCATCATCCTGCTCGACTGGAAAGAGACGCGGGACGCTCTGGATGAAACAAAGGTTGAGGGTGAATGGACCTCGTCCGAGCTCAAGGAAGGGTTTCGGTTTTATCGGCCGGGTGACGCCTTCAGCTATTTCCTGGTGGTCTACCACGGGGAGAAGATGGATCCTGACAACGATCTGCTGGTCAAAGCCGAGTTCCGGTTGAAGGGAGAGGCCGTCGTTTCAGGCTCCTGGCAGCCGCTGTCTGCACGGCGGCTGGGCGAGGAAGAGGGAGGCAGTGTGATCGGAGGTCAGATCGAACTGACCCAGACCCGGCCGGGAATCTATGAGTTCATCGTGTCTGTCAAGAAGCTAAAGTCAAAGAAAACTACCCAGCGCACCATCACCTTCGGGATTTCCGGCTAGAACTCCTTCGAAAAAAGGAACAGTCTACTCTGTCCCCTTTTCTTAAGACTACAGATGCCCCTGCCAAAAAGCGGGAAAGAGTCGACTATCCCTTTTTACGGCTGGTAGTTCACCCAGATGGGACTGGACCAGGCGATCTGCCGGTCATCCTGCACAACCCGCACGTAGTAGTAGCTGGTTCCCCGGGCCGCATCCTGATCGACAAAGGTCAGGGAGACCTCCTTCTGGTTCGGGTTGGTGGTGTAGATGATTTCCTGGTTCTTGATGATGTCAACCTGGCTCACCCGGCTGGTACCGACCACTCGGATCTCCAGGGGAGGCAGCTGCGAAGTGCTGAATTCTTCTCCCATGAAGTTCTCCCCCATCCGGTAGTCCAGGATGATGTTGTCGGTCGCCCCGTAGGTGTGGCGCTTCCGGACGGCCTCGAAAATGGCCTCCCGGGTGGGCTGTTCCGTATAGACCATCGCGTAGGAGATGTGTCCCGACACATGATCAGAACTGGCGATCGTTCCGATCCGATACCCTTTCGCGTAGGCGTTCCAGACCAGGCCCGCCTCCTGATACCCTCCCTCGGGACGGTCGTCGGCCGACCTGGCTGCCCGGGGTGCGCCGGCATGTTCGCTGGACACGCGAATGCCCTGAAAGATCTCAACCACGGGTTCCACTGCGGGGTCGTTGTCGCGCCAATCAGTGCCCATCCCGTCCGCGGTTGAGGTGTGGGGGATGGAGATCCCGCCTGTTTTCCGTAGAGATTCGTAGAGCAGCTTCGTGTCGTCAGCGGTCAGATTTCCGCCGCCCAGCCCCGGTCCCTCGAAGCCCACCTCCGTGAAGTAGCGCAGCACCGGGACTCCACGCCGGGTGTGAATGATGTTTCTGTGGCCGTGTGGAAAGCGAGCACTGCGCTCATAGGCATAAAACGTAGTGAAGCTGCGCGGGATCTGATACATGTCACAACTCTTCTCGCTCAGCCACCACCAGTATTCATAGTTCCCGCCGGCGAAGTGATCCGTCACGGCCCCGAAGTCCAGAGCCGCTGCATCCAGCACGTAGCGGTAGAAGTCGTGTAGAGATCCGTCCCACCAACCTCCCAGATCGGTAGAAAGTTCGGTGTGGCGGTGAAAGTCCCCTCTTACGATTCGCTTTTCGACACCGCCCACGAAGGTCCGGTAGGAACGAATGGCAAGGACGTCGCCCGGCTCGTCCACATGGCCAGGCCGCACCTCGATCTCTTCCGACTCCCCCTCCGGGGCGAGAAGGGGTGCGTCGGGTGATCCATCCAGGGGAATGAGAGCCGTGAAGAGATTGCCCACGACGGGCTCGGAGGCGGCCGTAAAGCGCCTCTCGTCAGTCGGCCACACGACCCACAGATTCCCTTTCTGATCGTAGTCAGCGGCCGGGCGTGCCGTAATGCGTCCCCAACTCCTGGGCATCGGTAGAAGCGGCGTCCAGGCCCCATCCTCATAAAAAGTAAGAACGCTTTCCCAGTACACGGCGCCCTCTCGCTTGGGCCCTGACCAGGCCCGCCTGTCCAGCAGCATCCCCACTCGGTTGGTGATGGGATCGATCAGGACCTGGGGCGAGTCGTAGTTGTCCCCAATACCTTTTTCGGTCGGGTGAAAATCGCCTGTCGGGGTCTTGCGCAGCCCGTTCTCGAGGACGACCAGATTGACGTTCCGGGAGTCGTAGAGGCCAATTCCAGGGGAACTCTTGATTCGATCACCCGGGGCCATTTCCCGCCAGTTCGGATCAACCGTAGGCCCCAGATCCTTACCCCAGTTGGGCCCGGACTCTTCCCAGGCTACCCAGATCCGGTCGCTGGCATCGACAGCGACCGAGGGGTGAGCCTCGAACTTTGGTGTCTGAGCGATGGGGATTTCGGGTCCAAAGTGGCCGTTCCGCCCTATCCGAAAACTCAGCCGCTTCGTAACCCATTGTGGGAGTGTGACTTGTGAGCAGGTAGAAGGGCCGTATGAAGGCCGACACTTATCCGCTTCGAGCGCTTCTCTGGACCTTCTCGTTTTGCTGGAGGACTCTTCTGCAGGCTCACTGGGGCGAGATCGTGGCAATGGACTTCTCTACGACCGAGGTTTGGACGCCGCTCGGCTTGAGGACTTTGCCGTGGACTCCTACCTGACAGAGTCTCAACGACAGCTTCAGGCAGTGGTGAGAGAGATCGCCTAAAACAAGGAAGCTCTCGCTGAGAAACGGGATGGATATCCCGCAGGTCAAGGAACTGCTGGGCCACGACGATATCTCAACCACAATGCCTTATGTCCACTACAACCAGGAACAGGCGTTTGAAGCAGCCAAGGTTGCTGAGCAGGTTGAACTGGCGCAACTCGTAGGTGGACGAAAAGTGGACGGAGTGAAAGTTGGCTGATGGAACGAATACCAGGCCGATCGCTCTATCTTATTGAAAATAAATGGTGCGAAAGGGGGAATTCTGCATGTCGAGTTCCGCCTAATACCGGCTCATCCCGTAAAGTACCATTCATCCTTACTTTACAGAGATTAAGGCGTGAGTCAAATACCCTCTAGTACTGCCCAGTGTCGGGAAGTTCGTTAGCAAATGGTTAGCAAAAAGAAGGCCGACCGAAGCCCCCTTCCCTTCCCGAAGGCCCGGGGATCGAGCTGGGCGAGGGGCTGTCGATGTCACCATCAAGGGGCATGAGATATATATGCCGGTGAATTGGTGAGCAGAGAGGGCTGGAGTTTGGCTGGAATCCGGCTTCGAGTGCCCCCCCGGTGGCCACGTTGGTCCAGTAACACCCGCCCCCGGTGGAACCACTCGCGGTGGGTGCAAGCCGTGTCCAGCTTGGCTTTTTTCAAAGTGCCGGAAAGCCTGGCCTGCTCGACGCCACTGTTCTCTCTATTGCAGGTAACCACCTAGAGGTCTAGCATGAAGAAAAACTCCATCGGAAAACTCCAAAGGAAATATTGTGGCTCAAATGGAAATGCACTCAGTGACTGTGAGGCGGTACCCATTCTGTGAGCGTGAATCTGGTCTGGCGCGGACCGGTGGGCGAGAGGATCAGAGAAAGGAATTCGGGCATGAGTATCATCGGGAAAGTCGAGAGCCTCTGGCGCTATCCGGTCAAGAGCATGCAGGGTGAGGAGTTGGATGAGGTATTCATGGGATTTTCGGGGATATATGGTGACCGCCTTTTCGCTTTGAAAAGCTCGGCCTGTGCCAAAGGGTTCGCTGTGCCAAAGGGTTTCCCTACCTCACGGGGCGAGAACAGAAGGGAATGCTTCGGTATCGCCCTCGGTTCCGCTATCCCGAGAAGGCCGTGAAGCCCCCCCATCTGACCGAAGCAGAGAGCGTCTCGCCTGGCCTGAACCCCCTATTCGCAGATGTGGCGGACATTATGGTGGACGTTGAGACACCCTCGGGAGAGACTCTCGCCGTAGATGACCCCGCGCTCATCAGCATGTTGGGTGATGGAATCGGCGATCGGCACGTTCTCACTCTGCTGAGGTCGGACCGGGCGATGACAGATTGCCGCCCAGTATCGATGTTTTCCGTTCAAACAGTAGACCAGCTTTGCAAGGAACTCGGAGAGGATGTTGACAAACGAAGCTTCCGGGCGAATGTCTACTTGGACTTAGAATCCGGACGCGGCTTCGAGGAGGATGAGCTGGTTGGCCAATCGCTGCGGATCGGATCGAAGGGGGTGATCTCAGTTCTTGAGCGGGATCCGCGCTGCAAGATGATCACGCTTGATCCCGAGACGGGTGAAACGAGCCCTGGGATTCTACGAAAGGTTGCCCAGGCCCACGATGGCATGGCTGGTGTCTACTGCGCCGTCCTCGTGGAGGGAATGGTGCTGAAGGGCGACTCTGTTCAGTTGTTGAACTGAACAAAAAGGGGCTGCTAACCGCCCCCCATGTCTATCCAGCACCAATCTCAGACCATCAGGCCCGAGCTACAGGGCCGCCACCGGCATCGTGGCAAACTGGCCAGGCCGGGTTCTGCACCACGGTGGCAGCAATCTTGGCCGAGGGCCTCACCCGGATCACGCCCATGAAGTCCGAGAAGTCAATCTGTGCACTCCAGGGGATCTGGTCTATGAACAGAGACAGATGACCGTTCGGGGCGAGGGCACCCTCACCATCCAGTCGGACCGTGGCCAGCACATTGCCGTCCGGATCCACCACCACCAGATCTGTCAGATGGTGGGATCATAGCCCCCAACCTACTGGCATATCTCACAACCGCCTGATGCTGCCCAGTCAACCCTGCCCGCGAATGGCGCCTTTCTGAGACCGACCGGCACAGGAGCAGGAGGAGTCTTTTGACTCCTTCCGGCTCAGACTCCTCATTTTTCAATGCTTGGTGACGGTGTCATCAGTGATATTCGTCACCCAGATGTTAGCCCCGTCGAAGGCCACCCCTCGCGGACCTTGACCCACAGAGAAAGTACCTAGATCAGCGCCGTCGCTGGCTCGAAGTTTGCTTACCGTGTCATCGAGCCCGTTGGCCACCCAGATGTTGGCTCCATCGAAGGCCACACCCTTGGGTTGGTTACCGACGGGGAAGGAGCCTAGATCAGCACCGTCGCTGGCTCGCAGTTTGCTTACCGTACCAGCGTGGAAGCTTACCGCCCAGATGTTGGCTCCATCAAAGGCCACGCCGAATGGACCGTCACCTACAGGGAAGGTGCCCAGATCAACGCCGTCGCTGGCTCGCAGCTTGCTCAAGGTGTCGTCATTGAAGTTGGTCACCCAGACGTTGGCTCCGTCGAATGCGATCCGTACCGGTAGGTCGCCCACAGGGAACGTGCCTAAGTTAGTACCGTCGCTGGCTCGCACCTTGGTCACGTCATCTGAGTTCTCGTTGGCCACCCAGATGTTTGCCCCATCAAAGGCTACGCCAAATGGAGCATCCCCTACTGGAAAGGTAGCGCCACCCTCATTCGCCTCATACCAGCGCAAAAGCGCCACCTGCAGCGGATTGACCGCGGGAGGTCCCGGAGGCCCCGGGGGCTCCTCGATGATGCCTCCGTTAAATGGGGCAGCAGTGAGATTCCCCGAAACGATGACATCTCCGTTTACATCCAGCAGAGCTGTTGGTGTCAAAGTCCCAACGCCGACCTTGCCATCCGCCTTCACAATCATCCGTTCCACATCAGAGGTCAGTAAGAGGAAGTCCGCAGTGGGCGAGACGCTTCGCATGAACAAAGAGTTTCCGTTAGGTGACGCTATGCCGCTACGACTCATGCCGACAAAGCCCAAACTGCCCTGGTCGTTAATGAAACGGACATGGGCGTTACCAAAGGCCGAGGTCGCTCCGCTCGCATCCAGCAGAAGCTCTGTAGGGGCAGAACTCGATGCAATGTGCAGCATCTGGGTCGGCGTCGTCGTTCCGATGCCTACCTTGCCAGTATCTGACTTGATGATCATGCGATCCATGTTGAACGTGTCGCGAGTTTGAAATAGGATGTCTCCATCCGGTCCGGGAGTCTTGTTTCTCAAGATCAGGGTGTTTGCAAGAGGTGCCGGCAAGCCACTCCTCCCCATGTTTACTTGGCCTTCGTTGCCCAGATCATTCTTGAACCGCGCGACAGCATTGCCTAGAGCGGGCGTCCCCCCAGTGGCATCAATCCAGATTTCCGCTGGAGAAGTATTGGAGAAAACGTGCAGCTTTTGGGCCGGAGTCTCAGTGCCGATGCCGACGTTACCCGATGTCCTGAAAATGTTCGTCCCGTCATCGGTCCAATCGTTGTCGTCGATGCTAACCGCACCCCCACCTGACAGGGTGACGGTGTTGCCCGCCTGAGAGAGGGTCTGAATCTCGTTCATGGGATTTGCATCGTCATCCTCGATACTGACGGCACCACCATCCGACAGGGTTACGGTGCTGTCTGCCCGTGTGAGGGTTTGTAGCTCGTTTCCCGGATCAAAGTCGGCGTCATTGACACTGACGGTTCCACCACCGGTTCCACCAACATTGGATAATGTGACGTCGCTACCAACCAGAGAAAGGGTCTGTGCTTCATTGATCGGGTCGAGATCCAGATCGCCCAGGGTGACATCAAGAATGTCCGTTTCGTTTCCAGCTGCCTTGCTGACGGTGAGTCGAAAGGTGCCCGGAAAGAGTCCACCCGGCAGCAGCGCGATGATCTCCTGGGTGGCGGGGTCGAATCCTGCGACGACAAGCGGAACGTTGGTGCCGAAGCTCGCCATCGCCGGATCGGGTACAAACAGTCTGACGTCAAAGTCAGCCGGAAGAGTGGCGCCGTCGCCGAGGTTGGCTCCGGAAATGAGTATGGTTCCAGCACCGACGTCCGGTTCCGCCCCGCTGATTTCCAACCTCTGAGGGCCTGAAGCCGCTATCGTGATCGTTACCGTCTCAGTACGGATCCCGCCCGTGCTGTCGCTGTCGGTTACTGTTAATTCGTAATCACCCGGCAGTGTCCCCGGTGGCAGCTCGGCGACAATCTGGGTGTCAAATGTATAACTCGCCACCACGAGCGGTACCAGGTCGAGAAGTACATCCGGGGGAGGGAAACCTGCTGCAGGATCAGAGCCAAATTTCAGGCCGTCAATCGTCAGCGTCTGTGGGGCCGCGTCTAGATCCGCTTGAGTGCCTCGTATATTGAGCTTACCGGCCGCCAGCAGTAAGACAGCCGATGACACGAGCAGGATCGCTGTAACCAGGGGTTTAAGACCAAATCTCTTCTTCATGCGAGTACCTCTCCTTTTTCCGGGTTCTGTCAAACTGTTGACCCTTGACATGGAAGTCCTCAACCTTACCGACCCTGACCAGCATCGACACTCAGAGCCCAGGGGAATTGGAACGAAACCCAGTAGCGTCCACGCGAACACCCCAAATGGATAAACAGAGTTTCTTGCTCATAACCCCTCCTCAAAGGCTCAAACGGCATGAAACGGCAGTTGGTCAGTGAGTGTCGAGAGTCGGGAATTTGTGACAAAGCTGGTTGAGTCGAGGGCGAGAAACTCGCTGTTAGAAACTTGCTCATTTGCCTCCCCCCTCCTTTATAGAAGTCCCAGCCGAGAATCGGTTTTGGTGTCTGTCCTCTAGTAACGTCCTGAATTCAGGAAGCGAACAATGTTTGCTGAGGAAAACCAAAGATCAGCGGATTGGTGAGACGGTCCGAGGACGATGAGAGGGCCTCTCCATCGCTGCCAGGACATCGCTTTCTTCAGCGGTCTCCCTGGTCGCTTTGTGGAGTGTTCGCGAGTGCACACGCGGTCCGACCAACCTTCAGTTCGTCGCCTGAAAGGGATATGCATTTGCAGTCAGCGTAGCTCAGAAACCAGGACCCGTCATCACCCATTTGGGTTATGCGAGGCTTTTTTTCGAGTTTTATTCCAGAATTAGATTGGCGGGGCTTTGCAGAACGAGCCGGAATCAATTCCGCCTGCCGTCCACAACCTCCAGAAGCGGGGATCCGTCTTCTGTCACACTTCTTGCCTCACGAAGCGCGCCCCCCTCCTGGCCTGGCTCCGACAAGGTCCCCAGTCCGATCGTGCTGGTCAGAAACAGGCGTAACAATTCGCTCTGGCTGTGGGTGTCGGTTTTGGCGAAAACGCTCTTGAGCTGGCTCCTGGCTGTCTCTTTGGCGACACCAAGCTGACCGGCCGCCCGTTTCAAGGAAGTGCCGTTCGACAGGAGGACGGCCAGCTTCGACTCGGCCGGTGTCAGATGGTAGTAATGGGCGAGAAGTCGATCCAGTTGCTGGACCTCCTTTTCCGGATCACTGATGAAAATGACCGCAGCTGGACTGTCTCCGAGCAGAATGTGCTCCCGAGCTGGTAAGGGAGTCACGAGCACCGAATAGGGCCGACGCTGCGAGGGTCTGGACACCGCCAGCGATCCTCCCGAGCCCGGCATGTGCTTTCGGATGGCGCCAGCAGCCTCTCGGATCACGCCCGCCAGTGTTGCGGACTCGGTGGTAGTGGCGGCTCTCAGTCTGGAGCCGCTGACCGACAGTCCGTCCTTCTGGTCGAGAATCGCCCTGGCCTCGTCGTTGAACTGGACCGTTTTCCCATCCGCGTCGATCACGATGACGCCCATGGGAAGCTGGTTCAGGACCTCCCGAGTGGTCTCGAACTGAACTTCCAAAGAGCTGATCCGCGAATGCAACCCCAGGGCCCGGCGAATGTGAGGAAGGAGTTGACTCAACAGAAGCTGCTCCTGCCCCTCGAACAGTCCCTGCGAGTCAGCTCGGTGGAAGCTGACGATAATGGAGGGATAATTGGGTGTAACGAGATGGGCGGCCAGAAGATCGAAGAGGCCCGCTCGCGACAGAAAATCGTTAAAGAACTCCGTCTCCCTACTTTTTGGGACCTATCAGCATCTCACTGGTAGCAATCCCGCCGGGATGTTGAGCAAGCATTCGGTGCAATCGCAGATCGGTCTCGTGATAGTGGTGCTCGTATTCGGCCATGAGGTCGAGGTCCATTCCGACATGAGCGCCAACGCTGGCCGCGGGGGGGTAACCGGCTCCGGTGGCGAAGATCATCCCTCCCTGAGCTTCCAGCGCAAGACAACAGGAATCCAGAAACCTCTGCCATCCCTTCGGATCACAGGCCGCCTCATACAGATTGTCGAGGATCCCGCTCAGGTTCCTTTCATCACTCATCGGACCACCATCAAGTCTCGGTCTTACTCCGGCTGCGAGAGCTTAAGTTCGGATCGGCACCCGAGAAGAAGCCTGACGAGCGGGCTCCAATGGTGCCGGTTCTCAACTCTCAATCTATCCGAAGCTCATATCCGCTCCCGGCGGGGAGAGCAACGAGGCGTAGGCTGACCTCTCGTTCACAGGGCCGTGCCCTCGGAACCTGTTTTTAAGGGGCGGCTGGGGAGCGACGGTCTCTTCCCGATTACTTGACTAAAGACATTGTTCTAGGATTCTATAGCGCGGCAGGACACGTGTCTATTCCCGTAGTTTTGCGGGCCGCAGCTATCGCGACGGGAAGCCCCTTTGAAATCACTACAATCAAAGGGAGAATGTACTGACCCGGCCGTCCATCCCTCGGGAGCAAATCGAGTGGACTGAGAGGATCGGCCTCGCCGTACCTCTGGTTTCTGGACTAACTCCCTTCAATCAACAGGAGTCCGGGCCGGTTACAGCCCCTCGTCGTCCGGTCGGATCGCTCGCTGAAGCTGGGCATAAACCCGTCGGGCCCACTCTTCGCGCTCCCGGGCTGGCATCTTGTACAGCGTGTTTTCGTAGTAGCCGATGCGCGTCTCCGGATCCAGAAAGTTGTACTTCGCCGACAGGATGTGCCAGCGATCGCAGGTCCGCTCCGCGAATTCCCGGCATTGTCTGAACAACGGTGACGAATACAGGTCCTTCGCCATGGCGGATCCCTTCTGCTTGGTCTTGGCGCACGCAACGAGGCAGATTCTGGGCATCGATGCAACAGTACCAGAATCCGTGAGCCCGAGCCGAGGCCCCATCCAATAGAACCGGAGCCGCCGAAGGTTGCAGGCGAAATTGCCCGGCCTGCCGGAGATAGGTCAGCCTCTTTCGAGGCTTTGACGGCGAGACCTTTGCGCCTCCCCTTGGTGTTCATAGGCTCGAAAACAGCTGCCTCCTCGGAATCACCGGGCTGCTTCCAGGGACCACCATCGCAAGTGCCACCATCGAGAGATTCGGCTGTCCGAGTCCCCGGCCCATCTCGGCTCGTACCTGAGAGTGGTGTACGATGACAACCTGTGACATCCTCCACGATCGTTGACGGCCTACGGGGCAAGACTTAGTGTCTCTACCTAAGCTAAAGAACCTTTGCAAGATCTTTGTGCAGGAGGAACTACGGTCATCTGTTGATAAGCAGTGGGCAGTGGCACAGTTCCTTGAGCCAGATCTACTGGAGAAATTCTTCAAGATTGAGAACTTTGAGCGGTTCTTCGATATCCGGGCACTGCTCGATCTTATCGAGACACTTACTGCAGAGACAGGTTTCGATTCTGTTGTCGGAGTTGTCAATGAGAGAGTGTTCCGTGCGGACCTTCCATCCCCAGAGCGCGTCACACCGCCGCTCGTCTTCGATGATGCCCGGTTTGACGAAGACCCATCCGATTTCGAGTTCAAGATCTGGAACAGAGTTGTCCAGTACTATCGACCTCAATTTGCTAGGGCCGTGGCCAAAGCTATCCAAACCCTTCCACACGACCGCGAATCAGGTCCCTCCGCAGGTTCTATGGAGTTCCGCCATAACCCTGGCTATACATGGGTATCGCTAGGGGAAAGGGAGTTTTCGCTGAAGTCCAGACCAGCCCAGATTGTTCAAATCCTGCATGAGCAACATCAGCACGGGGTCGAGTGGGTGGGAAAAGCCTGGCTTCTTGAAGAAATTGGGTCAAGGGAGACTAGGCTCTATCGCTTTTTTCGGAACAATAAGGAAGCCTATCGAACCCTGATCTCGAACGACGGAAAAGGCAATTGTAGGCTGAATATCTGAGTTTCCCCGCCTTCGTTTTCTAACCGTGTTTACCCCCTTTTGGTCCTCTTACCCCGCTTTTGGTCCCTTTCTCGGCCCCCTTCTTGGCCCCTCCAATTTCGTATGCTTATCGCATAATGATCACGAGACGTACGAAGTATCAGGACTTACCCGAATACCTGACCTGTAAGGAGTTTCGAACCCACGTTGGCATTGGTAGGACCGCGACCTATGAGTTGATTCGAAGTGGTCAACTTCCCCACCGGCGCTTTGGGCGAATCATACGCATTCCCAAGAGTGCACTAAGGGACGGATCCGGAATCTGAGATGCCTTTCAAACACGCAAAAGATCTCCAGAGAAAACAGATGGTTGAACGGGGAAACTTCTCAAAGCTTACGCATGTACTTTCCGAGGCTCTTATGACCACACGATTAAGCGGCGCAGAGCTTCGAATTGTGTTGGCGATTGTGCGAATGACTGCGGGGTACCAGAGGGAATCAACCCCACTGTCCCGCTCTCTCTTTTCGAGAATGACCGGACTTCGGGAGAGGACGATCACGAGGGCACTGAGAACCCTCAGACAGAAGGCCATCATTGAACGGACCAACAGCAGTGAGCGTGTCGCGGTATGGAGAATTCGAGAAGTAGATTCATGGACAAATCCGTCCGGGACCAAAGTGGCCAAGATGGACGATTCTACCCCGGACAAGAGTGGCCAACGACGAGAGACAAAACTGTCCACCATAAAAGAAAGGAATAAAGATAAATCCAGGAGAAAAAAAAGCGCACGCACGTGCGCAGATGACCGGTTTCAGCCGATCGTTGGTTTCTTCTTTGAACACTTCACTAGGACACGAGGCGTCAAGCTGGACACGGATGCCGGAGATTTTGGGGCATTGAGACGCCTCCTCAAGCGGAGGCCCGAAGACTCAGTCGATTACTTGATCAGCTCCGCTCGATTATTCCTGGAGAGCAGGAATAATTTTCATCTCAGCCAGGGCCGCCCCCTGCGCTACTGGGCGAGCAACATTAATGGATTCATCCCCAAGGGAAGCTTTGAAAGCACTGAGAAAGGAACTGGAGATGGTCGGATTGCGTCAGGTCGCTACCGGGGACATTGGGGTCTCAATGCCTGAATCTTGTAGCGAATGCCGAGACTCAGGATGGCTAATAACGGAGAGGGGGGCAAAACCTTGCCTATGCACTTCGAGAAGAAGGAAAGCTCGTCGCCTCCGGGCGATAGCACGAGAGTTCCGCGATGCCTCATTTGCAACTTACGACCCACGAAGTGAGCAGCAGAAACGGGCCCTCATGAGAATGGCGACCAGTCCCGAGAACAACTTCTATCTGACCGGACCCTACGGGCGGGGAAAGACTCATTTGCTGGTCAGCCAATACCGCGCCCTGATCGATAGGAAGGGTAGCCTACTACGTTCCGCCCTGGAAGTTTTTGACGAGCTGGAAGCGGCTAGGTTCGAGAGAGACTACATACCTCCAGTTCTTCACCTTCAGGATAGTGGTGGCCACCTGTTTATGGATGATCTAGATAAATTCAAGCCGACCGATTTTAAGGACGAAGTGCTTTTTGGGCTCGTTGATGGGCTCTACAGGAATCAAGTTGGATTGACCGTGACTAGTAACGGCACCTTATCAGAACTGACGGAATCTGTTCATCCGGCGGTTGTCCGGCGCCTCAAAGATATGTGTGAAGTCCTGGAAGTATGAACGAGGTACAAATCTCCGGTGACAAAAACCTAGTGGTGCAAAAGCCCACGTTCGGCGCCAGTTCGTAAGATATTGACAATAAGGCGTTTAGAGACCAGTGCTAACACGATGCTAACAAAGTTTGGATCATTTCTAGTCCGGTTTAAACAAGAATTGAGGAGGTTTTGATGGGAGGCAAAGGTTCTGGTGCACCGATGGGAAACCTGAACGCTGCCAAGAACATTCTGCCAGCCATAAAACGGGTGCAGCAAGGCAGATCACTCCCTGCCAGTCTAACCCGGATAACTACCTTGGCAGACCGAGAAGCTCAGGAGTTGATTTCAGATCGTGGTGGCACGCAGGTTATGAGCGGAGCGGAACGGTTGATGATCGGAATCTGGAAGTCGGCACGACAAATTGAATTGTTGATCTGGAATGAGCTGATCGAACGTGGAGCCATCGAATCTGATGAGAACGGCAATTGGGATCTACAGGCCGGTGTTCAGCGGCTGGGCCCCCTGTTGGTTGCACAGCACAGGGCACTGACGAGTTTGGGATTGGAGCGCAAGAAAGAGAACGTCAAAAACCTCAAGGATTATTTGAGAGAGACTTACGTTACAGATCTAGAAAGTGTGAGGGAAAGTTGAGTAGCCCGAACCCGGCAGAGGGATTGTCCTCATTCTACCGAATCAAGCCGAAGGCGATCAGCAGGTGAAGAGGAAACCAAGCGAAACGAGCCGCCTTCCTTCGTCTCGGTGTGAGCTGGAGGAAGACGGCCAAAACAGGAGTATTGAGCTGATGCTAGAACACACCCCCGAAGATCAACTGAAGCGACTGCGAAAGGAGATCCAGCGGAATAAAGAAGTGACGGAGGGTATGCGGGAGCTAATCCAGGATGCTGAAACGCGGAATGAGGAGACCCTGGCGCGGCTCCAGAAAAACGACAGGCTGAGGGCTGAAGCCGTCCGCCATGCAAAGCTGCTGGAGCGCTATATAGAGCTGCAGCGAAGCAGATCGGGGAGGAGTGAAGGATAGGAAACAAGAGACCGCTCCCCCCCCCGTTTGTGCTGAGGAGACGGGGGAAGGGCCATGAACGAAACGTGAGGAACCTGGAAGAGGCTTCAGGGGTTCCGTCACAGAATGGGAAGCGAGAATAAACCTGAGAGAGAAGGCGCTGGAGCCAAAACAGGTGATCGAGGCCGAGACGTGATCAGGCTCGAATTGCACGGAGCCGGATCTCAAAGTTTGGCGCTAGGGCCTCAAGATTGCCGCTGTCTGAGAGAGGGGCCTGTGGCGCGCGTGATTATCCCGCAGGGGCAGAAAAACGATTCTAGAGCCTTGTACGAGCCTGTTGTATTCACAGGGGTTAGGGTCTTGAACATCCTCGAAGCGATAGGGGATTCCAACTTGTTTAGAAAGACTTTCGGGCGTGAATTCTGGGGTGCCTGGCATGTCGTGGTGAAGGCAACGTTCGGGCTTCCCCTTCAAGGCCCGGAGCTGGAGCTGTTCCGGCAGCATGCGGGGACCGCGAGCCCCCACCCGGCCCGTATCGGAAGCCTGGGTCATTGGGTTGACGCTCCGGCAAGAGTTCCATTGCTGCCCTGATTGTGCCCTATCTGGCTCTGTTTCGAGACTGGAGGGAGGGCTTGGCCCCTGGCGAAGTGGCGAGCTGCGGCTTGATTGCGATCGATCGGCAGCAGGCCCGTACTCCAATGGGATCCGGCCGGGGGCTGATCCTGGAAAACGAGCTGCTGGCTGGCATGGTCGAAGAGCAGCGGAAAGAAGAAATCGCCTTGAAGAACCGGACACAAATCGAGGTCAGAACGGCCAGCTATCGAACTATCCGGGGATACACGCTGGCCTGTGTGATCGCCGATGAGGTTGCCTTCTGGCCGGGAACAGATCGACCACAGCCCCGGGGCTCACGACGATCTAGCCAACGTCGTGGCGGGCCTGGTGTACTGCTGCCAGGAAGCGACCCGTCACGAGCTGCATTTCATCACCCCGGATGAGCTGGCCGGTCGGGATCGCAATCCAAGACAACAGAACCAGAAGGATATTTTTCAGGAGTCGCTGACCATCAGGGATCTGTAGGCGTCCAACTGCTGCCCTTAGAGGCCCGGTTCAGCTCTGAGTCGGTGAAAGAACGGGTGATCACCTTCTCCCGGGCTCACGGGGTCGGCGGAAGTTGTTGCAATCCGATTGCACGGCGACTGCCTGGTCACGCATGACCGACGGATGCGAAATCCGTCCACCCGAGGTCAATGGACCTCTCTCTTCACATCCCCTGTTGAGGAACCTAGAATTCAACACTCTGGGTCTTGCACTTATTAGAAGTGACATCCGTTCCTCCACGGGCCAATCGATGGTTCCGCGCAAGGCGAGCCGAATCGGATCAGTCAGCGGTCGATTGTCTCTGGATCCGCCGGACAGTCTCCGTTACGATCTCTAGGAACGGCTCATAAACAGCTATGAACCCGTTCAGCGGACCGAGATTCACCCACCATCTTCCGGGCTTCGGCTCGGACAGCATTCTATCAAGCAACTCGCCCAACCTAGTGACGTACTCGGTTACGATCTCTGCCGGAAGGCCCCGTTGCTCGAGTTGACCGAAAAGGTATCCGACATAGACGTCGCCCTGTTTGTCCACAAAGAAAATGGTAAGCCTCCTGCCGCTTCCTCCGGGGTCAACCAGCTTGAATTTGACACTCCCGACACCAAACTCTACAGCGCAGCCCAGCCGAGGGACGTCTGTGAGCATTCTTTGAACCAGTTGAACCGATTCGGTGTTCACATGCTCAGAAAGGATCCGGAAGAAGTCGTCCTGGGTCAATGCTCTTGACGTTAAATCCCGAGTTTGTGCAACCTCAGACTCGATCTGAATCGCGGAGATGTCCTGACCCTCCACCCGGACCACAGCCCGGATCACTTCCTTTGTTCGGGTCACTATTTGGGGCACCACCAGGATCGCGTTCTCCACAATGGTGTCGAGTTGGTAAAGCTGCAACTCCAAGAGTGCTAACGTGAAATGGAGCTGAGGCACATGAAGAAACGCTGCCATTCGCTCGACATCTTCCCGTATGCCATCGCCAGCGATAAGCAGGAGAAGTCTACCTTGACGAAGATTCAAACTGATGCGATCCACAAATCGAGGCTCATCGTCGGCAGGGATTCCATACTCCTGTCGAAGAGTCTCAAAAAGATCCAGTTCTTCCCCTCGGAAGCTGAGGTTGTAACTCCTGACGTAATCATTCAATTCCTGGTAGCTCCAGCGGCTCAATGCAGTCGCATAGTCGATAATCTGACCAAGGCTCCTTGGGTAATGAGGACTATAGTCACTAACGCCTCTGAGGGGCAAGGACTTAGTCTCGGGTCATGCGGCCCCCGGCACCTGTGGCCAAAGAATTCGGCCAGACGGTCCGTAGTCATCGCCTTAGCAAGGGCATGACTCAGCAGGACCTGGCGGACAAGTGCGGCCTGGACCTGTCCTACGTTGGGGGAATCGAGCGAGGTCAGAGAAACCCCACTCTCGGAGTGATACACGCACTGGCCTCAGTGCTGGAAGTGAGAATGGCGGATCTGGTGCAGGGGGAGTAGTACCTGGAGTCCCTAGGACTGCAGGATCAATTCTGAGCGGGTTAACCACAGGTTCTGAGTTGTCCGGTCCAACGGCCGCTGGCTCACCTTGCGGTGGCCACGACCTCGCGAACTCAAAACACTGTGGCCACTGGCAGGTGCAGCCAATTTCTATGGCTCACCTGTCAAACTCTTTCCAGTCGAACCCTTTGACTGTCGGAACATGGCTGAAACCTGCGGCAACAGAACAGTACAGGCGATGTGCACCATCAGTGAGCTTGTACCGATACGCAGCGTCCTTCGGCTTCTCGACGATCTTGACCGGCGGAATGAACGAGCCCGATCGAAACCCGGACAGGATTGACACCACTCGTTCCCTTGCTGATCCTTTCTCCCCGTCATTGAAGACACCTACATCCGGAGCGCGGCGGACAGGGCCGATGTTTTCGATCGCGACTTCGCGTACGCCGGGTTACTCACTAAGATTGGCTAAATACGCAGTCGTCCGCGGGACGAACTCCACCATGCCTGCCTCGTCCCACCACTCGTCGGGCAGCTCGACCCTAAGATCGTGGTGCCTGATCTGCATGCGCGTTCTTCTGCAAAACCTGTTGCTCAAGAGAGCTGAAGCAGTTCCGTAAACTGGCGAAGCTCACCCACCTCGACTAGTAGAGTATCAAGGCCAGGTTGCTCCTCTCCGCCGTCCCAAACTAGGCGAAACTCCTGCTGGTACGCATAGCGAAAGTGCTTCAGTGAAGAGACTCTGGATCCGCGGACCTCCTGGACACCAACCATCAGCGGATCTACGTAGGCCGGGCGTCCGGCAGAATGCTTCGAGGCTGGCAACCTCTCGAAAACCGCAGCGTTGATTCTGTGCATGAAAGCAGCAGGATCGGTGACGATGAGACAGGCATCAGCCTCAAAGTTCAGGAAGAGCCGCGAATCCAGTGACTCGGAAAGGCAGTATACGTAATAGTCATTCCCCTCAATCACCCACGCCGAATCTTCGACTCTCATATCCTTGGTTCCCCCCCGTGGATCAGTGAAAATGAGGCGCGTGTCTCCCTGGAGTGGGATGCGCAATCTAAGCTCGTCGTCCTGAACCGCCGGGTTCAGCGAAGGGTCGCGATATGAGGAAGCTGGAGCGATGCGAATCCGCCCATTCTCATGGGCGTCTTTGAGATAGCGGTACTTTCCGTACTTGACCAGGTAGGACCCTCGGCTGAGCCTGGGGAACCCTTTTACCGCGCGGACTGCGGCTGGAGCAGCGCGGTCGTTCGGATTGGGAAAGGCCATCTGCCTGAGAAAGCCCGAGTCGAAGCCGGAGGGATATGGCCCAAAGCGAATACTGAATTCCTCCAGAAGGTGTGTGCCCCGGCTGAGCCAGAAATCTTTGTCATCGAATGGGAACCTCATCGTTATGCGGCACAGGTGATCTAAGGCAAAGTAGTTGATGAAGATATCTTTCGCTCTTTGTTCGGCTTCGATATCAGTCAGGTTCTTCATGTAGCGATTCAACTGGTACTCTCTGCGCCAGTATTCGTGCCGAGTCATCAACTCCATGGTTCAAGGACACCATTTCCGCTGAGGAGTGGAACTCAGTCCAACGGATATGAATGACGTGGGACTCTCCCCAGCCACCCACTGGCGACCCGATAGCCCACGTTGTCCGAAAGGAGGAAGCGGTTAAGAACGACTTCAACCTGAGTCCATCGCGGTATTGCCGGGCCGAGTCCGTCTGAAAGAGCTACCGCCGTCGGGTCTTCCCACGCCTCCGAATCACTGTGGCACGGCGCGGAGGGGCGTCGGTTATCATGGTCGATTTTCTGGGCTCCATTGAGATCGATTCGAAGACGAAACCAGGGGTGGCTGTCGGTGAGACAATATGAGTTATGACTGATAACTCAAGAACACGCAGCATTGAACAGACTCACCCCTACTTTCCAGAGCTGTCTCAGTTCGCGCAAATGGTCGTCGCCAATATGAGTCTGCTGATGCTGGCAGCAGCTACCCGCACCATTCACAGCCTGGTGCACTTCGTCAACGCAATCGCGGAAACTGGGAACACCAACTTCAAGGGCGCGGTCAATGAGCACACGATGACTCCAGTCATCACGCTCGCAGCAGCAAATTGTCCCGATCTGATTCAGCTGCACGACGCAGACGTGCTCCACGGGGTCATGACGGGCCAGGCTGCCTCGACGCTCGATACGATTCGGTATGAAATCGTAACCAAGGAATCTCTGAAACCCGCAGAGGCTAACAGTCCTGCACGGACAAAATGGACCGGCAGTGATCCGACTGCCCGTTTTGAGACGCTTACGGCTTATCTGGTTGGTGGTGCTTTTGAAAGAAACAAGGTCCTATTTGCCAAGAACTACGGGCCAAATCGGCAGAATTGGGACCCGGCACTACAGTTCTTCCGCCACCTGCGCAATGGTTGCTTTCACTCGAACGAATTCAACATAACCCTCCTCCGGCGCGGCGGCCGAAAAGGTCAGCCGCAGATTGACCCCGTGCATCCACCGAGCTGGGGGAGTTACGTAATGCCATCTGATTCCGCCATGAACGGCCAAAAAGTTGTTGGAGGTTTTTTCCCAGTCCCCATGGTCTTTCCGTTTCTCGATGAAATGGGGAGATTTGTGTGAGAGGTGATTTCTCCCCTCGGTCTCAGTGTCGGCCCGTTGAGCCCGGATCGTTCCTGCTGTTGAGGCCGGAGCACTGGTAAGAGTTTCAAAATACTCTGGGAATGGGTAAAGAGTAGGTCACGAGCGGAAAGAGACAACTGGATCGCCTTGTTAGTTAGACGGCCGGACCGCGCGGAGGGCGTGGCAGCCAGCGAGACACCCATGAGCAGTAGGCTTTGTACTGACCTCCGAACTCGGCTCGGAGGTGGCGCTGGCCACGAGTTCCGCTGAACATGCCCCTCGAAGCGGGACGCCCATGCGGATCCGCTACCCCAACCATGGGCGCGTAGGAGAACGGAGGAGTATCGCAGCCCCCTCACCCGGGCCCAAGGTCTTGTTTTGTCGCGAGGGGCTTGACTGCCTCCTGCAGGTCTTTCTTGGAGAGAGGGGCGTGGAACGCCCGATCACGTACGACCCGGCAACTGCCTGATGGTTCTTGACAACAGATTGTGTCTCCACTTTCACGAAGCGCTGAGACGAGCCCACAACTGCCTCTATTCGTCCTGCCGGTCAATATACGCCGCCGGAGAGCTTTGTACTGCGGACTTGAATTTCCGAAGATAGTCGTCTTCGTCCCCACTCGCCAGCTGGTCATGCGGGGAGATCTTATCGATTGACTCCTGAAGGTAGACGATTACCGTAGCAAAGCCATCCACGGTGACCTCGATCTGGCGGCTGATCTCATCTAGTTTCAATCTACCCGGCTTGAGTGTGTCTAATGCGTGCTGCAGGGTTTGGAGCCCTACCCGTACTGATCGAAGGTGCACCAGGGCGACATCCATATCCGCTAGACCCGCGGTTGGGGCCACGGTTGCCACTGGACCAAGGCTTATTATTTCCCTTTCGAGCTGTTCGATTTCGGACCTAACATAGGAAACTTCATTCATATGCCCTGATCGGGTGAGGATCCCCGGGACTGTGCCAGAATTCGAGCTGTGCCTTTAGACCCAGTACTTGCGCTCTGATCGTCATGAGGGACGAAACAAGTCTTCGAGTGCTCTTCTTGATCTCTTCCTGCTTGCTTACTTCAACTTGGCGAACCGATTTGAAAGTGAAATATGAATACCAAACGACCGCGATAAGAGTAGCCGTGAGAACAGCCAAGATGGGATCGTAAGATCGATAGAAAGCAGAGAGACAGAAGCCTCGCCAGTTAACGAGACCAGGCAGTAAGGCCAAGAGCAAGGAGGCTCCAGACGCTATCCACGCAACCGTGATAGGAGGTACCCTCAATTCGATAACCCTCGCGTCAGATCATCTTGTACCACAGATTTACGCCAAGAACCGAACCCACCTGGGTCTCTTGACGTTCGCACCGAGCTGCTTATGTTGTTTCTCATCCAGCTTTAAACCCTCTCCAGGCAATGCTCCTCCAGGCCAGAGGCCTCCTGGCCTCTTCTTTCAGCGGACCGGAAGAGTCAGCCACAATCCCCAGGAGGGCGCTCTTGTAGGTCCGGGCAGACTTTCCATGTTCCCGGGGTGTTGTTGTGAGGATTTTCACGGGCTCCGGAAAAATGTCACCGCGGACAATTCGGTTGGGTTTGAGTTCCGATTCCACAGCCAATCGCTTCAGTGCGGAGAGTCTTCAGTGGTATCCGAGGGAGCTGGCGCCGAGATCTATCGAAAGCCACTGGCGTTCTTCCTGGATTAGTGCCGGACGATCTCCGACTGAATGCTCCCTTTGAGGCCCTCCTAACGCCAGCTAGGGCCCGAGTCTCAAATCCGACAGGCCACGCTGGAGAGTCTCACTAATGGAGTCTCTGTTCTTATCTGTTGTCGGGACACGCTGCCGTGTTGATAGAATAACCACTATCCCAACTGTTTTTTCGGCTGACGGATAGG
>CBDCBX010000014.1:0-208349 GCA_965214465.1 Acidobacteriota bacterium
TTGAATCCGAGGATGGTCTGGAGCCGCACAGCGAGGTGGACGTCATCGCCGAAGAAGTGCCGGCTCCACTCACTGAAGAGGTGGTGATTCTGAAGCAGCACATTCGGATCAGGCGGAGTTCTCAGTCGGGTATGCCCGAAGATGTGGTCGATTCGCTCCAGCTACCCCAACTGCGAGACTTGATTGCGTTTCTCGCCGGCCCGGGAGAATAGCCTTCAGCCCTCGGCAACGGCCACCCTCTGAGCCAGTCGTACCAGGTCGGGAAGGGATTCAGCCTCCATTTTCGCCATGACCCGTCCGCGATGCACTTTGATGGTCTTCTCGCTTGTGCCCAGCCGGCCCCCGATCTGTTTGTTGAGGAGTCCGCGGACGACCAGTTCCATGACCTCGCGTTCCCGGGGGGTCAGCGTCGCATAGCGGCCCCCGATTCGTGCCCGCTCCTCCTTTTCGCCCTGCCTCTTGCGGTCCAGGTCGAGGGCTCGATGGATGGACTCCAGCAGCGTCTGCTCATCAAAGGGATTTTCCAGAAAGTCCACGGCCCCTGCTTTCATGGCCCGCACCGTCATTGGTATGTCCCCGTGTCCGGAAATGAAGATGATGGGAATCTGGTGATCTCGGTCCGCGAGTTCCTCCTGCAGGTCGAGGCCGCTTCGGCCCGGCAGTCGCACATCCAGAATCACACAGGCCGGTCCCTCGGTAGGGCCCTGATCCAGGAATTCATGAGCCGACGCACAGGTCCTGACTGTCACCTCCTGGCAACTCACGAGACGCTTCAAGGCCCGCCGCACGGACGAGTCATCATCGACGATAAAGACGGTTGGAGAAGCCGCAGTCGGATCATTCACCGGATTGTCCCCTAGGAAGACCACATGCTAGACGATTCCGTCCGCTGAAGGCAAGCTGGGACAATGCCCCTCGGCAGTTGTGCCCGGGATTCGGATTCGCTACTGTTCCCAGAGTTCCTGCTCATAAAGAACGAGATGAACTTGTCGGCTATGTGGCGAATCAGTCTGGTGGCTCAGCTCTGCGTGGTGGGTGCAGTTTCCGTCGGTAGTCTCACCGGCCAGCCCCACGTGCCACTGGTCTTGATGCCCTCCCAGACCGTAGTCGTTGAGCCTTCAGAGGGTCAGATCGGGGAACTCCTGGATCGCCATGGGGCCATTCTCGACATGACCGCCGAGGAACTGGTTCGAGATCTGCCAATGGCCTCGAGCGTGCTGGCTCAGCAGTCTGTCTTTCCTACGTGAGCGACTTTCGCGAAAAAACTCAGATCGCCGTAAGGGTTCGTTTCGTGAACTGGACTGAGGCCATTCGCTACCTGACCGACTATGTTTCGGTTCCGACGAATCCCCCACTCGTTGCAGAAATCGGAGACAGCTGGGCCGCTTACTTCCGCAGCCTGGGGGTCGTGCGCTATGAGAAGCGCTTCTACCGAGACGTGCGAGTTCTCTGGTACTGGCGGGACCTGGTCCGTCCCGAAGAGCTTCTCGATGGTAAGAGCTTTCTGGAAGCCTGCCGTCGCCTGACCGAATCGGCTCCGACGGAACTGAAAGCCCCCCTGGCGATTGCCACCGGAGTGACCTTTAATCCGCTTCATGATCTGGCGATCTTTCTCTACAACGCCGGAGTTGAAACACTCATCTCCACGGAGAGACGATTCGGCGTCTTGCCCTGGAAGGAGGCCCGGTTTGCAGGCGAAGCAGGCCAAAGAGCGACCCGCTTTCTCATCGAACTGGCCCGCCAGGGCTATCTGGATCTTCCTGACTCTCTGGAGGTCGATGTCGCCCGCGATTTTATGGATCGGCGCTACGCCATGATCATTCAGAGAGCCTGGGTAGGCGAGTGGGCCCGGAAGAGGTGGGGTGATGAGTGGAGGTCGAAGCTGGGAGTGACCCTGCCACCCAGAATCGGGGGCCCCGTCAACACGACCATGATGGGTGGTTCCTTTCTGATGGTTCTTGATCCCGGTTCGGGCCAGCCATCCGACCGGCTGGAACCGGCGCGCCGGCTGGTCGATTACTTCTCATCCAGCGATGTACAGCTCCGGCTTTATGACGATTGGACGGTCTTTCCCGCACAGGAGGATGCCCTCGCCCAGGTCGAGGACCTGGACCTTTTCGCAGCGGCTGTGGAGAATGCTCGCGCTTATCCCGAGATTCCGGAATGGGCCCTGGTGGTGGAGAACATTGTTACCAGAGACGATCTGCACGCCTTCTGGAAGCGTCTGGCGACGGTGAGCAAGGGTCCGGCCTCAAACCCGGACGAGGAAGAGGCCAGGGAAGAGCTCATTATGGCTGCCCTGAAGGCGGCCCAGTTTGACATTAATCAGCAGCTTTCGCCTGGACATTTTGCCCTGTTTCGGCCCTGGCTGGGCGGGCTGCTGGGCGGGCTGTTCTTAGTCGCTCTAGGTGTCATGGGACAACGCCACGCGGAGAGGCGCCGTAGCGAAGAGAGACTGCGGATCTCAGAAGAACGCTATCGAGATCTGTATGACAACGCCCCCGACATGTTCTGCTCAGTAGACGCCACGAACGGAAAAATCATTCACTGCAATAAGACACTGGCGGAGAAGTCTGGCTTTACCATTGAAGAAATACGACACAGGTCGGTCTTCGACCTGTACCATCCGGATGCCCTGGAAGAAGTAAAGAGGGTATTTGAGCTCTTCAGGAAGACCGGTGAGGTGCGTGACGTGGAATTGCCGATCCGCCGTCGTGATGGCGAGAAGCTGTGGGTCAGCGTGAATGTCTCGGGAGTCCGGGACGAGGACGGAAACGTGCTTCACAGCCGGGCCGTGTTAAGAGACATCACCGAGCGACGCGCCATCGAGGAACAAGCTCGACTCTGGCAGCAGGAACTGGCTCATGTGAGCCGGGTCGCAACCGTGGGCGAGCTGACTGCGTCGCTGGCCCACGAGCTGAACCAGCCGCTGGCAGCTATTGTCACCAATGCGCAGGCGGTCAAGCGGATGCTTCGCAGCTCCAGCCCGGAGGCAGGGGAAGTGGAAGAGGCATTGATCGACATCACCCAGGACGGAAAGCGAGCCAGCCAGGTGATCGCGAGGTTGCGGGCCCTGCTCAAGAAGGAAGCGCCCGAGCATGCCTCCCTGGACCTGAACGCTGCGATCCGCGAGATTGCCGACTTTTTGAAGAGAGACAGTGTCCTGCGCAACCTCAAGATCGAACAGGAGCTGACCAGTCAGCTCCCTTCTGTCCAGGGAGACCGGATTCAACTCCAGCAGGTGATTCTGAATCTCGTCCTCAATGCTTCAGAGGCCATGGGCCAGGCAAGCGGTGTCTCCGATCCCTTGCTGATCCGGACTCTCCTGGATTCGCAGGGGAACGTTCTGGTCACGGTGAGGGATCACGGAAGCGGGCTGGGCAGCGAGGAGCTGGAACGAGTTTTTGATCCTTTCTACACCACAAAGCCCGCAGGGATGGGCATGGGGCTCTCCATCAATCGGACCATTCTGGAGGCCCACGGCGGCCGCATCTGGGCCGAAAACAATACGGAGGGTCCGGGTTGTACGTTTTGTTTTCGCCTGCCTGCTGAGTGAGTTTCAGGTTTCCGGCTCCATGTTTCAGGCTTTGAGATGCCCCGCCATGGGCTATTCCAGTCAAGCGTTCCGCGTTTCTCGTTCTGGAATCTGAAATCTGGAATCACGAATCCGGCAGGGCGAAGGCTACGTAGGTGTCACCCGACTTGGTCTTCTGTTTGCCACCGCCGCAGGCGATCACGACAAACTGTTTTCCGGCCACCGAATAGGTGGCGGGAGTGGCGTAACCCCCAGCCGGCAACCTCGTCTCCCACAGGATCTCGCCGCTGTCTTTGTCAAACGCGTGAAACTTCTCGTCCGATGTCGCCCCGATGAACAAGAGGCCCGAAGCCGTCACCACAGGCCCCCCATAGTTCTGGCTTCCCGTGACCGGAATCCCCTGCAGCGTCAGTTCTTCGAACTCGCCCAGCGGCACCTTCCACAGGATCTTCCCCGTGTTCAGGTCAATGGCATTCAAGGTCCCCCAGGGGGGCGCGATGGCCGGATACTCCTGGTTGTCACGGAAGGGGTTATAACCGGTGAAGGAGAAGGTGGGTAGCTGTTCGGGATCGTGCTCGGACTTCTCTCTCGGCGCGCCTGGTTTCGCGTCGGTTCCGCTGTGCAGGAACCGGGCGATCTCGATCACCTGCTCTTCCGAGAGTTGGCCAAAGGACGGCATGGAGCCTTTTCCATCGCGGATGTTCTGGCCCACTTCCGAAAGAGGGATTCGATCCGCAATGCCGATCAGCGAGGGGACTTCTCCCATGAAGGATCCGCCCCGTAGATCGGCGCCGTGACAGCGGGCACAGTATTTCAAGTAGTGGTTGCGGCCCTTCCCGATGGTGTCGGTGTCCTGGGCCTCAACGATCTCGAACATGGTAATGATGTTGGGCCCCTCGTTGGCGTTGACGTAGAGCACTCCCGTGTTCGGGTCATAGGCAGCTCCCCCCCATTCACCTCCACCGTCAAAACCGGGAAAGACCAGAGTTCCCTCCGTACTGGGGGGAACGAAAAGGGCTCCCCACCGAATCCGCTTGAAGATCTCCAGCGCTCTCGCATTCGCCTCCGGGGAAATCGTGGTGACATCTTCGGGCCCAAAGGACTGTCTCGTAAAAGGTTCAGGCAGGGTGGGAATGGGCTGTGTTGGCCAGGCCTGTTCGCCTCGCAGTTCAGAGGGAGGAAAAGGCTTCTCCTCAACCGGAAACAGGGGTTCTCCGGTGTCCCGATGGAGCAGGAAGGTGTGGCCCGTTTTGGTGATCTGGGCCACGGCGTCGATGCGCCGGCCCTTGTGTGTGACGGTGACCAGGTTGGGCGGGGCCGGCAGATCGCGGTCCCAGATGTCGTGGTGGATGGTCTGGTAGTGCCAGATCCTCTTGCCGGTCCGCGCGTCCAGGGCCAGCATGGAGTTAGCAAAGAGATTCTGGCCCACGCGATCGCCGCCGTAAAAGTCAAACGAGGCTGACCCGGTGGGAGCGAAGACCATGCCCCGTTCCATGTCCAGGGCGAGCCCTGCCCAGGAATTGGCTCCCCCGTTTCGATTCCAGGAATCCGGAGGCCAGGTTTCGTAACCGAACTCGCCGGGCTGGGGAACAGTGTGAAAGATCCAGACCAGCGCGCCGGTCCGAACGTCGAAGGCGCGGATGTGCCCGGGAGCCGCTCCCTGCACTTCGTCGACGACACCACCAATGATAAAGAGGTCTTCGAAGACAATCCCGGGCGTTCGAGCCGCAACATAGGGATCCTCCAGATGGGGAGCCATGCCTTCGCGCAGATCAACGACTCCCTGATCTCCGAACCCCGGGTCTGGTTCCCCGGTCTTCGCATCCAGCGAAAAAAGGTAGCGTGAGGCGGCGGCCAGGATCCTGGACTCGGTGCCGTCCGTCCAGTAAGCCACTCCCCGGTTCTTGTCCCGGCCCTTCTGCTCCCGGACCGTGTGCGGGTCGAACACCCAGAGTTCCTTGCCGGTGGCTGCTTCCAGGGCAAAGAACTTGAGGCCGGCCGAACTGCCATAGAGAACCCCTTCAATAATCAGGGGATTGCACTGCATCTCGCTGCGGTTGTCCTCGCGGGCATCTCCGGTGTGATAGGTCCAGGCCACCTCCAGGCGGTCGACATTCTCGCGAGTGATCTGGCGGAGAGGAGAGTACTGGGAGCTGGTGGGGTCTCCCAGGTAGTAGGGCCAGTCGCGGTTGTCCAGGTCTTCCTGGACGCAGCCGGGTCCCAGGCAGAGGATGAGGCAGGCGAGGAAGGGTGTTCTAGATCTCATGATCGGCGGCCTCAAGTTGGTGGTTCTGCGGTCAAGCGTCAAAGGTTAAAGGTTAAAGCTTCAAAGTTCCAGGTGCCACGGTCCAGGTATCCACGCTCTCAGTCGTTGTTCAGTCTGATGAACTGCAGAAGAAAGCTGCACCGGCCGCCATGTTCTTCCTGCACCTGCCACTCCTTGGGTCCCGGGCAGACTCCCTTAAATGACTGAGCAAGAGGATGTTATGAGCTGTAGTGGGGTGGGAAGAACTGATTGGCACGGCTCTTGCAATATTCGTGGCCGTGCGGAGAAGAGCATTGTGCTGAGACTCTGGAACTTCCCAATTGTCCGAGTCCTCAATTCTGCTCCGGGCTGAATAATTTGCATCACTCTGAACCAATCGATATCGGATGGCTCCAAGGCCTCCGAGATCAGTCTCCTGTGAGCAAATTGCATCGTCTTGGAAGTTCAACGGCCGTGACTTCGGCAGACACCGTAGTCGACATCGGTACGGGTACGGGGGTTCTGGCAGCCACAGCGGCGATGGCCGGCGCCAGGCATGTTTACGCCGTGGAAAGCACGGGCATGGCTACTCTGGCGAAGGAGGTCTTCGCGGCGAATGGACTATCCAGCCGAATCACTGTCATTGAAGGAAGATCCACGCAGATCGAATTGCCCGAAAGAGCAGATCTGATGGTCAGCGAGATTATTGGCAACGATCCCCTGCGGGAAGGAGTCATGTATTCCACCCAGGATGCCGCAAAACGTCTTCTCAAACCGGACGCACGCCTCATTCCCGCCTCCCTCAGGATCTTCGGTCTACCGGTAACCGTCCCCGACAAGACACTGAAAAAAACTCTTTTTACCCCGGAAGCCGTCGACCGCTGGCGAACCTGGTACGGTATTGACTTTTCCGCCTTGGCGGAAGCGAGCCGGAATCAAGATCATGCAAGGATGGGCAATACCTATCATACGCGCAACTGGTTGCGGCTCTGTGAGCCGATTCTCTTGAAAGAAATTGACTTGCGAAGTCAAAGAGATTTGGAGTTTCGGACCACCCATCGTCTCCGGGCCCGGCACTCCGGGGTCTTGAGCGGCATCCTCATCTACTTCGAGCTGGCTCTCTGGGATCAAGTGGCTCTATCCATCAATCCAGGAGAGGCGACACCGGAGAACAGCTGGGCAAGCAAACTCTTCATCCCCGGGGTTTCGGTAGCTCTGGAGTCTGGCGAAGAGTTCAAAGTGATCTACACTTATGCTCGATCCTCGGGCTCAGAATTTCAGGTTGAGAGGGCTCCTGGCCTCGGCACCGGCAAGTGAGAGGAGCGTTTGAACATTCGGAGGAGTTAAATGACGGTGCGTAGCCTGATCGCAATACCCCTGTTCCTGAGTGCACTTTTCCTCACAAGGGGAACCCCGGCTGCACAGACCAGCCTGGCACCCGGCCTCTTTTCGGGGCTCGAGTTTCGGCATGTGGGACCGGTCGGGAACCGCATCAGCGCTGTGACAGGTGTTCAGGGCGATCCGAACGTGTACTACGCGGGCGCGGCTTCCGGGGGTGTCTTCAAGACCGAGGACGGGGGCGCCTCCTGGCAGGCAATCTTCGATGACCAGCCAGCCCAGTCCGTCGGGGCGATCGCCATTGCCCCTTCCGATCGCAACGTGGTCTGGGTCGGAACCGGGGAGGCTCACATTCGCAGCAATGTCTCGATCGGCAATGGCGTCTATCGTTCCACTGACGGAGGACACACCTGGGCTCATTGCGGACTTGAGAAAACGGGGAGAATCTCGCGCCTGGTGGTTCACCCCAGAGATCCGGATACGGCCTGGGTGGCCGCCCTGGGGAGCCTTTACGGTCCTCACCAACAACGAGGCGTCTTCAAGACAACGGACGGTGGTAAGACCTGGGAACGGGTGCTGTTTGTCGACGCAGACACGGGAGCCTCCGATTTGATTATCGATCCCGACAATCCCCGGATCCTGTACGCGGGAATGTGGCAGATGGTGATGTGGACCTGGGGGCGTCAAAGTGGGGGACCGGGCAGCGGTCTGTACCGTACCCGAGACAGCGGTAGGAGCTGGTAGGAGCTGCTGGGAGACGGGTTGCCCGAGAAACCCTGGGGGAAGGTGGCACTTTCCAACTCGGCTGACAACCCGAAACGCATCTATGCCCTGATCGAGACCAACTCACACGGGGACTTCCTGGAGTTGGAGGAGCATCAGGGAGTGCTCTGGACTTCCAGTGACGGGGGAGACAACTGGCGCCTCACCAACAGCGACCACAGTCTGGCCCAGAGACCCCACTATTACTCGCGGGTCTATGCGGCCCCCGATGACTTTAACGAAGTCCATTTTCTGTCCACCCAGCACAGCAAGTCGCTGAACGGGGGGCGTACGTTTGAGCGCTTCCCGTCGGGTAGGGATCACCACGATATCTGGATCGACCCGCTGCTGCCGGACCGCATCATTGTCGGGCACGACCAGGGGGTGGAGTTGTCCGCGACCCGCGGCAGATCCTGGTTCAGGCCTCAGCTCCCTAACGCCCAGATGTACCACGTCTCCACGGACAGCCAGGTCCCCTATTTTCTTTATGGGAATCGTCAGGACGGTTCGTCCTTCAGAGGACCCAGCAACACCCTGACTCGAGGTCCAATTCCAATTGGAGCCTGGCACTCCGTGGGAGGTTGTGAATCCGGATTCGCGGTTCCAGACCCGGTCGACAACAACATCGTCTGGGCGGGATGCTACGAGGGAATCCTGGATCGATACGACCGCCGCACCGGTCACAGCCGCAATGTGAGTGTGTGGCCGGATGATGCTGAAGGCTGGCCTGGGGAGGACCTGAAATACCGCTTCCAGTGGACGTTTCCCATCCTCATCTCTCCCCATGACCACAACCGGGTCTATGTCGGGTCCCAGTTTGTCCATGTGACCAGGGACGGGGGACAGAGCTGGAGTGTGATCAGTCCCGACCTGACTTCGAACGACAAGAGCCGACAGAAGAAATGCGGAGGACTCACTCCCGATGATGAAGGGCCCACGATCTGGCCGGTCGTATTCGCCCTGGCCGAGTCAAACCTTGAGGAAGGCGTGATCTGGGCTGGAACCAACGACGGTCGTGTGCAGCTAACACGCGACGGTGGAGCGACCTGGCGAAACCTTACCGACAGCATTTCGGGGTTGCCTCCACTGGGAACCGTGAGCAACATCGAAGCTTCACGTTTTCAAAAAGGAAAGGCCTACATCACGGTGGATCTGCACCAGGTCAACGACACCAGCCCGTATGTGTTCAAGACGGAGGATTACGGGCAGAACTGGCAGTTGATCACTGCCGGGATTCCCAGAACTGTCTTCAGCTACGCGCACTGTATTCGAGAGGATCCAGCCCGTCCCGGGCTTCTTTACCTGGGCACGGAGAACTCGCTTTTTGTCTCCTTCAATGACGGTCAGTCCTGGCAGAACCTGCAGATGAATCTTCCCCATGCGCCGGTACACTGGATCACCGTCCAGGAGCATTTCCACGACCTGGTGGTGGCGACGTACGGGCGAGGCTTTTGGATTCTGGATGACCTGACTCCGATTCAGAACCTGGATGAGCAGGTTCTCCAGTCGGAGGTTCACCTCTTTGCCCCCCGGCCCGCCTATCGTTACCGGTTCAAGGGGGCAGCTTCGAGCCAACCGGATGATCCTGTCGCAGGCCAAAATCCCGACTACGGAGCTTCGGTGAACTATTATCTGGCGGCGCCTCGAGAAGCTCTCGAGATGACTATCGAGACAGCGGATGGCGAGCGCATTCGAACTCTGAAGGACCTGCCGGCAGAGGCTGGAATCAATCGCACCTACTGGGATCTCCGCTACCAGGCTCTGCCCCGTCCGAAACTGCGAACCAGGCCCAGGCAGCACTCTCACGTGTCCCTCGGGGAAAAGGGATACCGGCTCCTTCGAGCGGGACGGTCCGTCGCGCCGCTGGTACCCCCGGGAACCTACAAGATCCAGCTTCGAGCGGGAGACAAACTGTATTCTCGGACGCTCGAGATTGTTAAGGACCCGAACTCAGCGGCGTCGCTCGATGATATTGAACTGCAGACCACGTTGGCGCTGGATCTCCGCGAGCTGCTCAAGACAGCAACCAGAGTGATCGAGGAGATCGAACTCACCAGAAAACAGCTGGAGGATGTTTCGAGCCGATTGTCAGAGGTGAGTGACGCCGCGGAGATCGAGAAGGAGGCGTTGAGACTCAGCCGCGGCCTGCAGGATGTGGAAGACCAGTTCTTCGACCTGCGACTAACGGGCGCACGACAGGACGTTCTCTGGTGGCCGAGGAAGCTCTACTCGAAAATGACCATCCTGCTGGACGTCATCCAGAAAGCGGACTTTCGACCCACGGATCAGCAGTCGCGAGTATACGAGCTATACAAATCACAACTCAAGAGCATTCAAAGTGCATGGGACCGCTTGCGCTCGGAGGAAATTGCAGACCTGAATCGTCGCCTCGATCATCAAGGGCTGGAGGGGCTGGGCAAGTGATTGGACCTGTCATTTTCGACCCTTAATTCAACGTTGCGACTTTGCACTTAGCGATGTGTTCCCTGTAGCCTGTTGAGCAAATGAGAATTTCTGGAATCCAGCGAGCATGAGCAAGACGCCTCTTGAATCTGCCTCATCAGTGGTCCGCACGAAGAAAATCCTGAGCGCGGAGGTGGGAAACAAAGTGGTCCTCATGAGCATTGACAAGGGCATGTACTACGGCCTGAATCCAGTGGGAGCCCGGATCTGGTCTCTCCTGGGCAAGCCTGTTCAGGTTCATGAAATGTGCGAGAGAATCGTGGAGGAATTTGAGGTCACGCTGGAGCAGTGTCAGGAAGAAGTTCTGGGGTTGCTGAAGGACCTGCGGGAACAGGGCTTGATCCGAATGGCTGACGACGGGAAGGTCTGAGCTTCTCTTTCACCGTGTCCAAACTGGCACCAACGCCCCTCCAGCGCATCCTCTTGCACTGCTGTTCCCTTCCCGGGGAGGAGAGCGGTTCCGAACTGAGATCCCTCCTTTCCGATTTCCACGAATGGGATGAGCTTGTGACGAAAGCGGAGCGAGAACACCGCATCACGCCCATCCTATTTCGCCATCTGCAAAGTGCGTGCGAGGACCTGGTCCCGGGTCCGGTGATGGAGCGCATCACCGAGAATTATCGACAGAACGTTACCCGGACCCTGCAGTTGACTGCGGTCCTGGTTCAGGTGGCGGAAAGCCTGAACCAGGCAGGGATGCGCTGGATCTGCTACAAGGGCCCGGTCCTGGCGCAGATTCTCTATGGAGACCTGGGGCTGAGACACGCCATTGATGTTGACATTCTGGTTCCGGAGAACCGGTTTGAAGCCATGGAGCAGATCCTGCTCCCCCACGGACTGGAGAAGGACCCACGCGTGGACCCGGGGGAAGACCTGCTTTCGAGTCTCCACTTCTACAGCGTGGAAACGGGGGTTCAGGTCGATGTTCACTGGCGCCTGTTCCGACCCTACTACGGAACGGGATTCGAGTTCGACACCCTGTGGGAACGAAGGCAGAAGATGGAGATGGGGGGCGGTATCCTGAACACGCTTCATCCCCACGATCGGCTCATTGTCCTGGGCAGTCACGGGACCAAGCACCTGTGGCACCATTTCAAATGGCTCTGCGACTTTCGTCTGGCCGTGGACCGTTGTGGTGAGAACGAGTGGGAAGCGGTACTGATGCGATGTCGCAGGCTGGAAGCCGAGTCCCTGTTTTATCCTGCCCTGTGGACGCTCCATTACCTGCTGGGGATTCGGTTTCCCGGCCAGGTCCGAGAGTCCCTGGATCGCTTGACCAAGCCGGCCCGGACGGGACGCCGGTTGGCCCTGGCCGCATTGTCTCCGTCCAGGACTGGATCACTCCCCAGCGCGCTGCTCAAGCTGAGGTTGATTCCCACGCCCCGGCTGCGGGTGCAGTACCTGGTTGATGGGGTGCGCCGGCGCCTTCTGGGGGATTGAGATCCGTGTCGATCGGGATCCAGGTCTCGCCAGAGGTCCGGCACAATTTGTTCAGGGCCCCGTTCGCGAGCACACGGGTGTCCCAGCGCAGCCATCCCTTCCTGCTGGAGGAACTGGCCGACCGAATCGATAGGGATGTTTCCTAAATCAGTTTCTTCTTGCGCAGGAAGATCAACTGGAGGGTGGTGACCAGGATGACGAGAACCCAGAAAAGGGCATAACCCACGGGCCAGGCGAGTTCCGGCATGAACTCGAAGTTCATCCCGTAGATGCCGCACAGGAAGGTGAGGGGAAGGAACACCATGCTGACTGCGGTCAACCTTGTGATCACACGGTTGGTTCGATGCGCCACCAGTGACATATGCAGATCCAAAGACTCCGACAGGATATCCCGGGCGACCAGAACATCCTGCAGCGTGCGATCGAGGGTACCGATCATTCGACTTAGAAACTCCTGCGTCTCATCGCTGATGAAGGGGGATTTCCGAGTGGCCAGTTCAGTCAGTGTGGTGCGGGCCGGAAGGAGAACTTTTCTGAACCTGAGTATGTCTGGGCCCAGCTCGGAGACTCGTGCGAAAATGCTCTCGTCGACATCGCTCACGAGGGCACTCTGGACCATCTCGACCTGATCCTCGAACTCGGCCTGAATGGTCTGGTAGTGCGTAACCAGGAAATCGGCGATGTCGTAGACGAAGAAGCTGGGAGTGAGGGCATACTCACGGAAATCGGTTCGATACTGCTCCCTCAGTTTCTGCACAATCGGGCTGGGACCCCTGTGAACGGTAACCAGAAAGCCGGCACCCAGGATCACATGAAAGCGGCGTTCCAGGAAGTGAATCCCCTGCAGTTGGCAGGCGCGAAAGGAAAAGTGCAGACAGTCGTCATGCCTGTGATAGCTTGCCGGCAGATCCTTGAGCACGTGCCTCAGAACGGACTCGTTCACCAGGCCGATTTCCCTCCACAGAGACTGGAACATGTCCGCTTGCTTCGAGTCGAAGTCGAGCCAGACAAAACGTCCCTTTTCGATCTCTCGGGAGGCCTCCCGGACATCGATCTCGGACTCGATCTTCTTGTCGAAATCGAGAACCACGGCGCGACAGCATTCGTCGGTCGCGGAGTCTCTCTGTTCCTTCTCAACAGCCACCACAGAAAAGTTTAGCCCAATTGTGTGAGAAACCGTAATCTTGTTATCGGTTTTTGTTGGTGAGATGATGCTCTAGGTGTGCATTCTCATGACGTTGTTCAAAAGAGGTAGTCTGCTGATGGGAGGGAGATTGGCCAGGCTCTGGTGCATACGGTGGTGATTATAGAAGTGGAGCCAGCGAGGAAGCCAGCGGGAGCGTTCTCGTGAGCTGCGGTAAGGGATGCGGTAGGCCCACTCTCTGAGCATGGTCTGGATGAAGCGCTCTGCTTTGCCGTTGGTCTGAGGGCGGTAGGGTCTGGTGTACAGATGGCGCAGGCCGTGGCGGTGGCAGCAGTTGTTGAAGGCATGAGCGCGGTAACAAGATCCATTGTCGGTGAGGATGGAGAGCGGTTGAACACCGCGCTGATGGAAGAAGGAGAGGGCGCGCTGGAAGAAGGCTATGGCGGATTCCTTTCGCTCATCGGGCAGAACTTCCAGGTAGGCCAGGCGGGAGGCGTCATCGACGCAGACATGGACAAACTCCCAGCCCGGACGAGGGCGGCGGCGGCGGCGGATTCCGGTGATGCGGTGGCCGATGCCGTCGATACGGCCCAGTTTCTTGATGTCCAGGTGCAAGAGCTCTCCGGGATGTTCTTTCTCGTAGCGTCGAGGTGGCTGGGCAGGATCCAGAGCTTTGAGCCGACCGAGACCCCGTCGGGAGAGGGTCCGGGCCACAGTCGAGCGAGCCAGATCCAGACGGGCGGCGATCTCAGCCGAGACCATCCGTCTGTGTCTGAGTTGCACAATCTGATCGACCACAGCGGCTGCTGCTTGTCTGGGACTGCAATGAGGCCGGGAGGAACGATCCCTCAGTCCCTCAAGACCTTGCCGGCGATAGCGGGCCAACCACTTGTAGACGGTCCGCTCGCTGACTCCCAGATCAGCTGCTACCCGGACCACCGGATCGCCCCTCTGCACACGATCCACCATCAGGGCTCGACTGTGCGGGCAACTTCGTGCATTGTGATGAATGTCCATCCGTTGTCTCCTTTGGCTGCTGAAGGTTTAACTTCCAATCAGCATTCCCGAAGAAGCTCGGATGGACAACCCCTTTTACTGAACAACCTGTTGAGAGTTCACATCTAGTGTACTGTCCGGGAAGTTCGCGGGGTTAGTTCGGGAAAGACGCCCGAAGTAGCGGCGTGAACTCTCCGGACAGTGCACTATTACCCATGGAAAGCAGCTCCAGGTTGATTCGTCGAAACCTCATGATCCTGGCGGCGGTGTATTTGCTCGGATCACTTCTGGCGGGGCCGTTACCGCCCCGGGCGGCCTCCCCGGCCTGGCATCTGAGGACGGGACCCCTCTACCTGGGCCGCCCCGTGACTCTCACCGGGGACAGCCCACACTACCTGCTGATTGTGAACAGCCTGGTGGAGGATGGGGACCTTGATCTGAGCAACAACCACCGCCAGGTGTCGGAGGGAGACTGGGATGCCGGTACGCGTTATCGGGGATTCCCATTCGGGGGGCATGTGGATGTCGACCGGTTCGGGAGATCACTGAGCATTCATCCCCCCTTCATGCCCATGCTTGTGGCAACACTGCTGTGGCCTTTTCAGGGGAGCGAATGGGTTGAATCTCTCTCCATTTTCATCTGCCTGATGGTGGTGTTGGGGGGGATCTATGTCTTCATGCGCTGGAAGCCGGAGTTTGCCAACTGGAGCCTTGTCCTGGGACTGGGAACTCCTCTCTTCTGGTACGGACGCGATCTCTGGACCGAGCCCTGGCAAGCCACTATCTGGATTCTCTTGCTGGCCTGCAACAGCTTGCCCCTGCTCGCCTTGCTGGCGCTGAGCGGGACCATGATCAAGTACACCTTCGTGGTGGTTCCCTTGACGATGGGAGCGCTCGATATCTGGGGGGGACGCCGCAAGCGTGGCCTGGTGCTGTGTGCCGCCGCCCTGGGGGGAGTTCTGGCAGCGTTCCTGTTTGCCCAGTACGTGTTTCGTTTCACCGACCACTTTGATCTTTTCCACATGGCCTTTCATCGGGGCATGGGTGCCTACCAGGGGATCGAAAACTTTTCTGGATCAGAATCGAGTTCCGGCTTTGGGGGAGCGCTCCAGCGACTGGCCGCTTTCTTCGGAAGCTTCAGAGGGCGCGGTCTGTGGGGTCTTCTCTTCTCTCCATCCCAGGGACTGTTTCCCTTTTTCCCCTTTTTCTTATGGGGGCTCTGGAGTTTCCAAAAGGGAGGCCGCGTCTATCTCCCGGCACTGGTCTATTTTCTGATTCATGCCAGCTATCTGGGCTGGAGCGCCGGGACGGGTTTTTCTGCTCGCTACCTGGTTCCCGTGCTGCCGATCCTTGTACTGGGTGTAGCCCAGGCAAGGCATTGGCCGCGCTGGCTCTTCCGGATCAGTCTCGGATGGGGTCTGGTCTGGGGCTTGCTGGCGGGACTCCTGCCGGTGGCAGTCGTGGAGCGCGGTCCTTTCGAGGTCCTGCTCTTTCTGGCGCAGGAGCTGGGGCTTTGGGGCTGAGGTGGGGGGAGCCGAATGTTACAATGTCGGGGCCGCTAGAATGGAATTTGCCGGGAGTATGCCTCCTAACAGCCGATGAAGCACTATTCAGTATCAGTCATCATTCCGGTGGGCCTCAGCGAGTCGCGTGCCGCGCTTTGCCTGGAGCGGTTATGCGGGCTTTCACCGCCTGTCGAAGAGATCGTCCTGGTTTGTGACGGTAGCAATGAGTCTGCCCGGGAAGCCGCGGCGAGTTTTGGGGTTCGATTGGTGGAGCTTCCCAGGCGGTTGGGTCCGGCCTATGCCCGTAATCAGGGCGCCTTTGCCGCCACCGGCGATGTGCTCCTGTTTGTTGACGCCGACGTGCTGGTGCCTTCGGATGTCGTCAACGAGATTCTGCGGGTGCTGGATAGTGAGAATGGAGTTGCAGCCTGTTTCGGATCTTATGACGACGCTCCGGCTGAGCCCAACTTCCTATCCCAGTACAAGAACCTGTTCCATCATTTCGTCCACCAGAATTCCCCCTCCGAGGCCTCCACTTTCTGGACGGGCTGCGGTGCTATCTTCCGGCACGTGTTTCAGGAACTGGGGGGATTCAATGAGGCCTTTGGTCTTCCCTCGGTGGAAGACATCGAGTTCGGATATCGGTTGCGAGATGCCGGTTATGAGACCAGGCTGGTGCACAGCCTGCAGGTCAAACATCTCAAACGCTGGAAGGTTTGGTCGCTCCTGCGGACCGATTTTCTCCTCCGCGCGATTCCCTGGGGTCGTCTGGTTCTGAAGCGCACATCGATTCCGCAAGAATTGAATCTACAACTCTCCGGCCGTTTGAGCGGATTGTCCGCGATGGTGCTGGTGGGATCCCTCCCCCTGCTCGCCCTCAACTGGCAGGCCGGCCTGGTCGTGGCCCTTCTGGCTGCGGTCTCCCTGATTCTTCTCAACCTTCCTCTTTACCGGTTTTTCAAGCAAAAGCGCGGGCTGCTGTTCATGTTTGGAGCTGTTCTCTGGAACTGGCTCTACTATCTGTACGGTAGCCTCGGTTTTGGAGTCGCGCTGCTGCAGCACTGGGTTGCCCGGTGGAAGCCCGCGGCGCGACACAGCGACGACAACAATCAAATCGGAGCCGGGCTGCCCCTTGACTGAGCGCCGGAGAGTAGCGGTCATCGGTGCCGGGCCGGCCGGCCCGACTGCTGCCCTCGAGTCCACCCAACGCGGCTTTGAGACGGTGGTGTTCGAGCGGTCTCCCCATCTCGGAGGGCTGGCCAGAACGGAAGAGTACAAGGGGAACTACTTTGACATCGGCGGACACCGTTTCTATACGAAGCTGCCCCAGATCCAGGAGTTGTGGGAGGAGATTCTGGGGGACGACTTTCGAAAAGTTCGGCGCCTGTCGAGGATTTTCTACGGGGGTCGCTTTCTCAAGTATCCGCTGGAGCCTGTGAACGCCCTCTTCAACCTGGGGATCAGAGAGAGTCTCTACATTCTCGGCAGCTATCTTGCCATTCAGATGAAACCCCTGCCCAGAGAAGACACCTTCGAAGAATGGGTGACGAACCGGTTCGGTAGACGGCTGTATCAGACCTTCTTTAAGACTTACACGGAAAAGGTCTGGGGCATCCCCTGTTCCAAGATCCAGGCGGACTGGGCGGCTCAGAGAATCAAGGGCCTCTCTTTGATTACGGCGCTGCGCGAGGCCGTCTTTGGAAGCAAGGACGTAAAGACGCTGATCCATGAGTTTCACTATCCCGTTCTGGGGCCGGGAATGATGTGGAAGGGGGTGACTCAACGCATCCTTGAAGAGGGGGGGGAGGTGCGGCTGGAAAACGCCGTCACGCGGGTGAACTGCGAGGCGCACAGGGTGCGTTCGCTCACCGTGTCCCAGGAGGGCTCGGAGGACGAGGTTGAGGTCGAAAACGTGATCTCGAGCATGCCTCTAACCTCTCTTGTCCAGTCCATGCATCCCCAGCCTCCGCCGGAGATTCTCGAGGCCGCCGGCCAGCTGAAGTACCGAGCTTTTCTAATTGTTGGGCTGATTCTGGCCAGCAAGGATCTGTTTCCGGACCAGTGGATCTATATCCACACGCCCGACGTTCGAGTCGGACGAATCCAGAATTTCAAGAACTGGAGCGCCGATATGGTGGCTGACTCGGACCAGACGACAGTGGGTATGGAGTATTTCTGTTCGGAGGGGGATGACCTTTGGACTTTGGAAGACTCCAGTCTGATCAGCCTGGCCTCCAGAGAGCTCCAGCAGCTGGGCCTGGCTGATTCGGCCGCCGTTGTGGACGGTGTCGTGATCCGGCAGCCCAAGGCGTATCCCGTCTATGATGGCGACTATCGTGCCAGCCTGGCTCGCATTCAGGACTACGTCATTGGTTTTTCCAACCTGCAAACCATTGGCCGCAACGGTATGCACCGGTACAACAACCAGGATCATTCCATGCTCACCGGGATCCTGGCGGTCCGCAACCTGACCGGCGAGGAGCACGATCTGTGGGATGTCAACACGGAGCGATCGTATTACGAGCAACTCACAAAAAAGCCGGAATGACCTCGAAGCTCCCGATCCGTCGAGTTCGCGTTCCTGGTACCTCGATCCACTCGTAGCGTCCCAGAAGAGAGAAGAGTTCCAACGCCTGATCAAGGCCTGGGACCGGGCTTCTGGTCTGAGAACGGTTCTCAAGACCGACCTCTTTGAGGAAGCCAACGGAGAAGACCAGTTGCTGTTCGACTCGTTCCGACAGGTTCCGTTGGTGGTGGGGATTGATATTGATGAAGCGGTCGTGGGGGCCGCACGCCGGAAATCTGCGGGTTCTGGAGTACATTCCCTGGTCAGCGACGTTCGCGATCTGCCTTTTCAGGACGGTTGTCTGGACTACGTCATCTCGACCTCGACTCTGGATCATTTTGAGGATTCGCGAGAGATTGAGCGGTCGCTCCGCGAGCTGGCCCGCGTTCTCAGGGAAGGTGGCCGGCTCCTGGTGGCACTGGATAACCCCTGGAATCCCCTTTACCACGTCTTGCGCCTGGTGAGCAGGGCGCCTCGCTTTCCTTTTCGGCTGGGCAAGACACTTTCCCGGACTCAACTCGAGGAGTGTCTTGCGAAGTGCGATCTGGTCGTGCTCGGGGGAGAGACCGTGATCCACAATCCCCGCCTGGTCTCGACGCTCCTATTTCTGCTGCTGCGGCGACTCCTGGGTCGATTCTCGGACCAGCCCGTCGGATGGTTGCTGGCCGGGTTCGGGTTGATGCGGCATCTGCCCAGCCGCCAAATCACCGGTTGCTTCGTGGCCGTATGCGCCGAGAAGCCCTCCGGCATTCGAGCTCCTGTACTATAAAATAGCGTTTGCTTTCTGTTTGGGATGGAAGCCACATGACTGAGACCAGCCAAAAGGCCCGGCCGGTGGATTTTATCAGGGCCAAGATCGAAGAAGATATCGCAACCGGTAAATTTGACGGCCGGGTAGCGACCCGCTTTCCGCCCGAGCCGAACGGCTATCTTCATATTGGGCACGCCAAGTCCATCTGTCTGAATTTTGGAGTCGCCCAAGAGTACGGTGGAACCTGCAACTTCCGCTTTGACGACACCAACCCGGTCAAGGAGGAGGTCGAGTATCAGGAGGCGATCAAAGACGATGTTCACTGGTTGGGGTTCGACTGGGAAGATCGTCTCTATCACGCCTCGGATCACTTCCAGAGGCTGTACGAGTTTGCAGAGGAGCTGATTGAGAAGGGACTCGCCTATGTAGACAGCCTGGATCAAGAGCGGGTCCGCGAATACCGCGGAACTTTGCGGCAGCCCGGTCGTAACAGCCCGGATCGTGATCGCCCGATGAAGGAGAATCTGGACCTCTTGCGGGGAATGCGCTCGGGTGAGTTCCCGGAGGGTGCATATCTGCTGAGGGCTAAGATCGATATGGCTTCGCCCAACCTGAATATGCGTGATCCGGCCATCTATCGAATCAAGCATGCTTCTCATCACCGGACCGGTGACGAGTGGTTCATCTACCCGATGTATGATTTTGCCCATGGTTTGTCCGATGCTCTGGAGGGCATCACTCACTCGCTTTGTACGCTTGAGTTTCAAGACCATCGCCCTCTGTATGACTGGTTTCTGGACAATCTGGAGGTCCCTTACCGTCCCGAGCAGACCGAGTTTGCGCGGCTCAACCTGTCCTACACAATTCTGAGTAAGCGGAAGTTGAGGCTGCTGGTTGAAGAAGGGCACGTCCAGGGCTGGGAGGATCCCAGAATGCCCACCCTGAGCGGACTGCGGCGAAGGGGGTATACGCCCGAGGCCATTCGTGATTTCTGCGATCAGATCGGCGTGGCCAAGAAAGACGCCGTCATCGACGTGGCCCGGCTCGAGTTCAGCCTGCGCCAGCATCTGAACCGGACAGCTCCGCGCCGAATGGCGGTCTTGAGGCCGCTGAGAGTGGTGATTGAGAATTATCCGGAAGACGGAGAAGAGGAACTCGAGGCCGTCAATAATCCCGAGGACCCGTCCGCGGGGACCCGCAAGGTGCCTTTCTCAAGGGTTCTCTACATCGAGCGCGGCGACTTTATGGAAGACCCACCGAGAAAGTTCTTTCGGCTGGCTCCCGGAAGAGAAGTTCGTCTCCGCTACGCCTATTTCATTACCTGCCGCGACGTGGTGAAGGACGGCGCTGGAAATCCGGTGGAACTGCGCTGTACCTACGATCCGGAGACGAGAGGCGGAAGTGCGCCCGATGGCCGCAAGGTGAAGGCGACTCTGCACTGGGTCTCGGCGGCTCATGCGGTCGAAGCTGAAGTTCGACTCTACGATCGACTCTTCCTGCAAGAGAATCCCCTTGATTCTGAAGACTTTCGGGAGACCCTGAATCCCGACTCGTTCGAGGTTCTGGCGGGGTGCCAGCTGGAGCCGAGTCTGAGCGCAGCAGAGCCGGGATTCCGTTGCCAGTTCGAGCGCCTGGGCTATTTTTGTGCAGACCGGGATTCGACTCTTGACCGCCTGGTGCTGAACCGGACCATCACCCTGCGTGACACCTGGGCCAGGATTCAACGCCAGATGCAGGCGGGGGGCAGCGGAAATGAAGAGAGATAAGGCCCTGGATGACCAGAGGGCCTCAGGATGGACCCGTCGCCGTTTTTTGAACCTGGCGGTAGCCGGTGCGGGCGCCCCCGCGCTGCTGACCCGCTGCCGATCCAATCAGAGCCCTTCCTTCCTGCGAACCAGGACAGGCTTCGAACTGGAAGAGGCCACCGTCGCCCAACTCCAGGAGGCCATGAGATCGGGGCGGCTCAGTGCCCGGTCGATCACGGAGATGTATCTGAATCGGATTCAGGAACTGGACCGTCGAGGGCCCGCGCTGAGGGCCATGATCGACGTGAATCCGGATGCTCTCGAGGTGGCGGAGCGGCTCGACGAGGAGCGGCGAGAAGGGCAGGTTCGGGGCCCGCTGCACGGCATCCCAGTTGTGCTCAAGGACAATATCGACACCGCGGATCGAATGACGACGACGGTCGGCTCTCTGGCACTGGAAGGCTCCATCGCCGTCCGTGATTCCCAGGTTGCCGCCCGGCTTCGCGAAGCCGGGGCTGTGCTGCTGGCCAAAGCGAATCTGAGTGAGTGGGCGAATTTTCGCTCGACCCGGTCCTCCAGTGGCTGGAGTGGGCGCGGAGGACAGTGCCGCAATCCGTACGATCTGAGCCGAAACCCGTGCGGGTCCAGTTCCGGGTCGGCGGTGGCTGTCTCCGCCAACCTGGCGCCCCTTGCCATCGGTACCGAAACCAACGGATCGATCGTTTGCCCGGCCGGAGTTTGCGGAGTCGTGGGGATCAAGCCCACGGTTGGGCTGGTTGGGCGGTCCGGGATCATTCCTATTTCTCATACCCAGGACACAGCCGGGCCCATGGCCAGGACCGTTTCCGATGCGGCTCTTCTGCTGGGAGCCCTCACTGGCATCGACCCTCTGGACTCCGTGACAGGGGGGAGCCGGGGAAGGTCTTACGCTGACTACAGCTCGTTTCTGGACCGGAGGGGGCTCAAAGGCACTCGGATCGGAGTCGTTCGCCGATTTTTTGGATCCCATAGCGCCGTACAACAAACCATGGAACGATCATTGGAGCTGCTGCGCCGTGAAGGCTCCGAAGTGATCGACAATGTTGAACTGCCTCACCGGCGACGGACCGGCAGCGCTCCACTGACACTGATGCTCTACGAATTCAAGGCAGGCCTGAATGCCTATCTGTCCAGACTCGGGCCGTCGGCTCCGGTAAAGACCTTGCAGGAGATTATCGCTTTTAACGAAGAGCACCGCGCGGTGGAGATGCCCTACTTTGGCCAGGAACTGCTGATTCAGGCCCAGGAGAAGGGGGGACTTACCGATCCGGAGTACCTTGATGCCTTGAAGAAAAGCCTGCGCATGGCGCGGGAGAAGGGGATTGACAAGGCCATGGATGAGCACGATCTGGATGCCCTGGTCGCGCCTACCGGGGGGCCGGCCTGGAAGACCGACCTTCTGAATGGAGATCCCCCCGGTGGAGGGAGTTCGAGTCCGGCCGCGCGGGCCGGATACCCCAACATTACGCTTCCCGCCGGAAACCTCCGAGGATTGCCGATCGGGATTTCCTTTTTCGGGAGAGCCTGGAGCGAGCCCCAACTGCTTCAGATCGCCTATGCCTTTGAGCAGTCCGCCCACGCCCGCATCGTGCCCCGCTTCCGGGAGAGCATCCTGTAGGAAGCCCCTGGGTGGTTTGACTTGCAGTTTTCCGACGAGAGAGCGGGAGAAACCCTCTTGGGGCTGCGCTCGGGAATTTAAACGTCGCGCCGCCCCAAGGCTCCTCCCACTCTCTTGACGTTCTGGGGCGAACAGGACGGCCCCCGAGCCCTGCCTCCCACGATTCAGCTCCTCAACGAGGAACTACATCTCCCCTAAACAGGAGTCCAGCACATCAAGTGCATAGTCGACGTCGGCTGCGGTGAGACAAAGGGGAGGTTTCAGCCGGATCACGTTTCCGTAGAGTCCCCCCTTGCCCAAGAGAACCTGCCGGCGGCGGGTGAGATCGAGCAGCTCCATAGTCTCCCTGGGGGCCGGTTCTCTGGAGACCCGGTCCCGGACCAGTTCCATGCCCAGCATCAAGCCTTCTCCGCGGACATCTCCAATCAGTGAGTGTTTCTGTTGAAGAGCCTGCAGACCATTCTTGAGTCGCTCACCCTGTTGGCGGGCGTTTTCCACCAGGTTCTCCTGGTCGATCACGTCCAGCACCGCACTGCCCGCAGCCATGGAGAGCGGATTGCCCCCGAAGGTGTTGAAATGAAGTTTCTGAGCCAGTTTCTCGGCGATTTCCCGGCGCGTAGTGACCGCTCCAAGGGGTATACTGTTTCCAAAGGCCTTGGCCATGCAAACGATGTCGGGTTCCACATCGGAATGCTCAAAGCCCCAGTACTTGCCGGTCCGGCCAAAACCGGTTTGAACTTCATCGGCAATGCACAGGCCCCCGTGCCGTCGTACCAGGTCATAGGCTTCCCTTAGATAGTTCGGAGCCCCGTGTGTTACTCCTCCCACGCCCTGGATTGGTTCGGCCAGGAAAGCGGCAATCCTTCCGCAAGTCGAACTCAGAATGACCTGCTCCATGTCCTGGACACTTTTCTCGGCGATTTCCTCTGGAGTTCCGTTGAAGGGGCTTCGATAAGGGTCGGGACAGACGGTATGGTGGACGTAGGTGCCCTGCGCGGAGGGATATTTCCAGGTGTGGACACCCGTGAGTCCCATGGCCCCGAAGGATCCGCCGTGATACCCGTTGCGGACCGCAATGATGTCGAGAGAGCCCGTGTAGAGGCGGGCCAGAAGCACGGCCAGATCATTGGCCTCGCTCCCGCTGTTCGTGAAATAGGTGACCTCGAGATCCCCGGGCAGCCTGGCCGCCAGCCGGGCAGCCAGGTCGGAGAAGTTGGGGTGCAGATAAACCGTGGAAGCATGTGGGAGTCGTTGCAGTTGGTCGCTGACGCGTTGCGTGATGTGAGGGTGGCAGTGCCCGCAGGAGACCGTGAAAATCCCCGCCAGCATGTCCAGGTAGCGGCGCCCCGTCTCGTCGAAAAGGTACTGGAGATGGCCCTCCACGATCATGACAGGTTTACTGTACATGGTGAAGATGGCCGGATTGCCGTAGCTCTGTCGATCGATCAGAACCTGCTGCCTTGAGGGGCCGTCGTAGACAACGGGCTGGTAATCGCAAGGTGGAAGTTCGGCTGCCAGCCGGGTTGAACTCTGGGTCATTCCAAGCACTCCTTTCGTGATTAGTGCACTGTCCGGAAAGTTCACGCCGCTACTTCGGGCGTCTTTTCGCCGACAGCTTTGTTGCGCTACCTCGAAAGACTCCCGGCCGTCCTGCGTCGCGCGCCTCGTCGTCGCGCGCCTCACTGACGACGAAAATCCATCCCGAATTAACGCCGCGAACTTCCCGGACAGTACACTAGCCACACGACCGCGCGAGACCTTCACCACCGACTGCTAGGATAACCCGGAATCACCTCCCGCAGCGAAAAGGGCCGGTCAGGCCCGTTTCACCTCTGCGCCCGGGCAAGATCCATTGACACTCTGCAAAGCACTGTGCTAATTGTGAGTGCTTTGTTCTAGTACTTCCTTGCAGAAATACGATGGCCAGATGGAGGAGCTATGGCACCGCTTGATCGACATCTCTTTACTTCAGAATCGGTGACCGAGGGGCACCCGGACAAGATTGCAGATCAGATTTCTGACGCAGTCCTGGACGCCATAATCGCGCAAGATCCCCAGGCTCGCGTCGCTTGCGAGACCATGGTCACGACCGGTCTTGCTGTGGTGGCCGGCGAAATTACCACGGACTGCTATGTCGACATCCCGCAACTGGTCAGAAGAACCATCGAAGGAGTTGGATATACCCGGGCCAAGTTCGGCTTTGATCACGAGACCTGCGGTGTCATCTGTTCTCTCGACAAGCAGTCTCCTGATATTGCCATGGGAGTCGATACGGGAGGAGCCGGCGATCAGGGGCTGATGTTCGGCTTCGCCTGCCGTGACACCTCCCAGCTCATGCCGATGCCGATTCAGTTGGCGCACGATCTGACCCGCCAGTTGAGCCAGAGCCGAAAGGATCGGGTCCTGAACTGGCTGCGACCCGATGGGAAGTCTCAGGTGACAGTGGAGTACGACGGGTTTGTTCCGCTGCGAGTCGATGCGGTGGTGATTTCGACGCAGCACAGCGACGCGGTGTCGAACGAGGAGATCCATGCAGGCATCCGCCGGGAAGTCATCGAGCCGGTGGTCCCCGCAGATCTGATGGACGACGACACCAAGATCTATGTCAACCCCACCGGCCGTTTCGTGACGGGAGGTCCAAAGGGTGATTGCGGGCTGACCGGACGCAAGATTATCGTCGACACCTACGGCGGCATGGGGCGTCATGGCGGAGGAGCTTTCTCAGGAAAGGACCCCTCCAAGGTGGATCGATCGGCCAGCTACATGGCTCGCTACATTGCCAAGAATCTGGTGGCGGCAGGGCTGGCGGACCGCATCGAAATCCAGCTTGCCTACGCCATCGGCGTGGCTGAGCCCGTGTCCGTCATGCTGGACAGCTTTGGTACGGCCAAAGTCGATGATTCACGCATCGTGGAGCTCATTCGCAAACACTTCCAGCTCACGCCCAAGGGCATTATCGAATCCCTGGATCTGCGCCGGCCGGTCTACCTGAGGACGGCTGCCTACGGTCACTTTGGACGTGAAGAAGATGGCTTTACCTGGGAAAAGACCGACAAGGCCGACCTGCTCAGAGAAGAAGCGGGAATTGCAGCCGCAGCCGCCCAGCCCGTCAGCTAGAAAAAGGGGGACAAAGTAGACTGTCCCTTTTTTTCATAGCTGATATCATCAGGCTATGCACTACAGGCGCCCGGGCATGATCACCATGGGGCCCCGCTTGACCCCTGCCCTCAAGTACATCATTTTGACCTGTGTCGGGGTCTATTTCCTTTCCTGGCTGGGAGCCAGGGGGGAGATGATCTACTTCTTCGGGCTGGCCCCCTACTCGGTTTTCACCAAGCTCTTCATCTGGCAGCCTTTTACCTACCTCTTCTTTCACGACGGGTTCTGGCACATCTTCATGAACATGTTCGTCCTCTGGATGTTCGGATCGGAGATGGAGCGCTACCTGGGGTCGCGCGAGTTTGTCCGCTTCTTTTTCATTACCGGCGCCGGGGCCGGTCTCATTTCGATTCTGGTGCACCCCATGTCGGAGATACCCACGATCGGTGCCAGCGGTTCGGTTTACGGGGTTCTGCTTGCCTACGGGCTGCTCTTTCCGGAACGGATCGTCTATCTCTATTTTCTGTTTCCGGTCAAAGTAAAGTACTTCATCTCGTTCTTGTTTGTGGCGGCCTTTCTCTCAGCTCTCGGAAGCAGTGGAAGCGGGATCGACCACGTTGCTCATCTGGGAGGAGGGCTTTTCGCTTATCTCTACCTGAAGGGCTTTCTCTCCTGGAAGAAAGTCCGCGAGCACTACAATCGCTGGCGGCTCCAGCGGCTGCGCCGAAAGTTCAAGGTCTACGAAAACAAGCGCCGCAAGCGCGACGACGACTTTTGGATTAACTGAACTCCAGATTCCAGAGTTCCAGGAAAGAGTGGGAGGGGCCGAAAGCGTCGGGATAAACCGACATGGAGTAGCGGATGAAAGAGCCGTACGGGGAAAGGTGTAGCCAACCACCCCGACCCCGAGTCATGCATCGATACCTCGCAAGAGGCTGGTGAAGCGTTGACAGGGGAAGCGTGAGCCGGGCTATTGAGCTTCGAAAGAAACGAGTTCCAGGTGCTGCTTTTATGGCCCCAAGGGGGTGGCGAAACCGGCTGCGGCGTAAAAGGCGAGTCGCAGCAGGGCCTGGCGGAGTCAGAGACCCCGTGCAAGCGTGGACGCTCCATGGACGAGAACCGAGAGACCCCAGGGTAGTCCGTCTGGATGGCAGGCGGACAGGCCGGCGAAGGTAAGCCGTAATGCCGGACATATACGGCCCTGGGGAGTCGGACGGACTCATAGTACTGATGAAGCGAGCGAACAAAGACGAAGAGTCGGCGGAGTTTGTGGAGGGAAGGAGTCCGGCCAAGGGAAGCACCAGTGAAGGCGGCCACGCCCCGGACACGGAGCCGGAAAGGTGTGACGATCGACTGGCTGGTGTAGGGCAGGCCGCACGCCGGGATAGGAAGATGCGGTTCACCGCGTTGCTGCACCACGTGACACCGGAACTGCTGAAGCAGAGCTATTTCGCCTTGAAGCGGAAGGCTGCTGCAGGGGTGGACGGAATGACGTGGCAAGCATATGGAGAAGGGTTGCGGGAGCGACTGCTCGTTCTGCATACCCGAATCCATGACGGGACCTATCGAGCCCACCCCTCGAGGCGGGTCTACCTCCGAAAGGAGGATGGCAGGCTGCGTCCACTGGGCATATCGGCCCTGGAGGACAAGATCGCGCAACAGGCCGTAGTTACGGTACTGGAGCAGATCTACGAGGAGGAGTTTATGGGCTTCAGTTACGGGTTCCGCCCCGGACGCAGTCAGCATCGAGCATTGGATGCGCTGTGGATGGGGATTACCAATCGGCCGGTGAATTGGGTGCTGGACGCTGACATTAGTGGGTTTTTCGACGCCATCGACCACGAATGGATGCTGAAGTTTCTCCAGCACCGGATCGGGGACCGGAGGGTTCTGCGACTGATCCGCAAGTGGCTCAGAGCGGGAGTCTCCGAAGCGGGTCAATGGTCCAGGAGCACGGTGGGAACGCCACAGGGGGCGGTAATTTCGCCCCTGCTGGCAAACATCTACCTGCACTATGTACTGGATCTGTGGACCCACCAGTGGCGAGGACGTAAGGCGAAAGGGGCGGTCATCATCGTCCGCTACGCCGACGACTTCGTGCTGGGATTCCAGCATCGCGAGGAGGCCGAACAGTACCGCCGGGAGCTGGCGGTACGGCTGTCGCAGTTCGGCCTGCAACTGCACCCGGAAAAGACGCGGTTGATTGAGTTCGGCCGTTGGGCGAGCAAGAATCGTCGCCGCCGGGGGCAGACCAGACCGGATACCTTTACCTTCCTGGGCTTTCGCCATATCTGTGCGCAAGGTCGAAAAGGCGGGTTTACGATCCGGCGGAAGACCGAAGGGAAACGTCTGAGACGCAAGTTGAAGCAGATCCGCGCACAACAGCTGCGCCGACGGCACGATTCGCTCCCCGAACAGGGGAAGTGGCACCGGTCCGTCGTCCAGGGTTATTTCAACTACCATGCGGTCCCGGGCAACAGTGACGCCCTGAACGCCTTCCGCAGCGCGGTGTGTCGCGGCTGGTGCCACGCCTTGCGGCGTCGGAGCCAGAAAGCGAACATGCCGTGGCCGCGGTTCAACCGGTATGTCAAGCGGTGGATCCCCAGTGTCCGTATCCTACATCCTCCACCCTTCCTGTCTTGGAATTCTGGAATCTGGAATCTGGCACCCGGAAACCGGGTCGCCATCTGTTAAGATAGCCTGGAGGATTTCGCACGGATGCAACTGTCTCAGATTGGTGTCTCAGATTGGTAATCGTTGGAAACTGGTGTCGGGTTATGTGACCGGCCGGCCGGATCTGAGCGCTTATCCCATCACGCTCATTGTCGAGAACACGGCCAAGTGCAACTTCAAGTGCCCCATGTGCCCGCGGGAGTTTGGATATTATCCGCCCGAGGATTTTGACTTTCGTCTGTTCCGGACCATCATCGACGAAATCAAGAGTCAGACCGAACTCGTCTTTCCCTGGGGTGGCGGGGAGCCCCTGATGAACTCGGAACTCTCGAAGATGATCCGGTATTGCAGGGACGCGGGGATCTACACCGTGGTCTCAACCAATGCCAGCCTGCTGGACGAGGCCCGTAGCCGGGAGCTGATCGAAGCCGGCCTGGATAACATCATCCTGGCTTTCGACGGCACGACTCCCGAGGTCTATGAGAGGTATCGAAAAGGTGGAGACTTTCATGAAGTCAAGTCGAACATCCACGGGTTCCTGCGAGTGAAGGAAGCCATGAAGTCGGACATCTTTACCGTGCTGCAGATGGTTCGACTTCCCTTCAATCAGCACCAGGTTAAGGACTTTCACAGGATGTGGGCGGTTCCGGGTGTGAATGAGGTTCGGGTCAAAGAAGATGAGATCGTGATTCCGGAGGTCGCGCTTGAGGAGCGAATTCAACATGATCGCAAGCGCCATCCCTGCTATCAGCTCTGGCAGGGTCCGGCCACGATTAACTACAAGGGTGATTTCTTCCCCTGCTGTCACACCTGGCGTACAGAGCCCATCGGAAACGTGAACCAGGAGTCAGTTTATGACTTGTGGAACTCGGAAAAGATGCAGAAGATGAGAGCGGCGCATCTGCGGGGGGATCTGACGGACTATCCCGACTGTATGGACTGCCATGCGCCCAATCCCCGGCTCCCCGTGATCCTGGGGAGTTTTCTGGTGGACATGTTCAAGATCCGAAAATGGATCCCAAAACTGGAAAAGATGGCCGTTTTCTACCGGATTCCGCTGTTTGTTGATCGTTAAGTATTCATGGAGGCGAGTACTTGAGGTGTGAAGGAATATGAACATCCTGTTAGTGCGCGGTAAGCCGACCTATATGGATATGATCGTGGGAATCCCGATCGGACTCGTGTATATCGCCCCGATTGCCCAGAAGAAGGGGCACCATGTGGAGATTCTGGATCTGGCTCTGGAGGAGAATCCTGAAGATGCCCTGGATTCCAGGCTGCGGGAGCGCCACTGGGACGTGGCCGGCTTTACCTGTATGACCGCAGAGTTCGAAGGGGCCGAAACAGCCGCTCGTCAAGTCAAGGCCTTCGATCCTTCCATTACAACCATCTTTGGGGGGCAGCATCCGACCATTGTTACGGAAGAGGTTTTGGGCACCGACAACTGCGACTTTGTGTGTATGGGCGAGGGGGAGGAAACGTTTGGAGAGTTTCTGGACGTTCTCGAGGCCGGAGGAGACCCTTCTGCTGTGACCGGGCTGGCCTTCAAGAGCCAGGATCGAGACCCTCGACTCAATCTTCCCAGACTCCCTATCTGGGATGTGGACGAAATCCCGCTTCCTGCCTATGAACTGCTGGAACTGGATCGCTATGCGACGGCTGAATCGGCTCGCTATACACCGAAGTATCAGAGAGCGATCCAGATCTTCACGAGTCGAGGCTGTCCCTGGCACTGCACCTACTGCCACGACTTGTTCGGCAAGAAGTTTCGGGCCAGATCGCCCGAACACGTTCTCAGGGAAATGAGAATGCTCTACTACGATCACAACATCCAGGAGTTCATGATTGAGGACGACATCTTCAACTTTGACATGGATCGAGCCAAGCGGATTTGTGACCTGATCGTGGAAGAGAAGATGGAGGTGGCTCTTCAGTTTGGAAACGGCATCCGGCTGGAGCGTATCGACGAAGAGCTGGTGCAAAAGCTTGCCGCCGCCGGAACCCACCACGTTTCCATTGCCATCGAATCAGCCAGCCCCCGCGTGCAGCGCCTGAGCAAGAAGTACCTCAAGCTCCACATGGTGAATGAAGTGGTGGGCTGGATGCGCAATTACCGAATCAATACCCTGGGCTTCTTCATGATCGGCTTTCCCACGGAAACGGTTGAAGAAATCAAGATGACGATTCGATACGCCTGCCAGACGGATCTGACTGAGGCTCTCTTCAGTATAGTGATCCCCTATTCCGGGACCGAATTGAGCCGCCAGATCGCTGACATGGGCATGGTGGACCCGGAGCGCAAGACCGATCACCTCCACGAAGTTGCCAAGATCAAGACTCCTGACTTTGACTTCGGCACGCTGAAGAGACTCCAGAGAATCGCTTATCTCAAGTTCTTCCTCACGCGCTTTCGCTTCATCCGAATTGCACCCAAGTTCTTTAGTTTTCGATCGAGCAAGCGCTATTTGAGGGCAGTTGAGCGCAATTTTCTCCCCGAGTCTCTAACCGGTGTTCAGTCGCGAGCCAATTAGTGAACCGAAACGGCTGATGTATTCATATCCCGATTTCCCTGATCACGTTTACGTCGAGTTGACCAATATCTGCAACGCGCGCTGCACGATTTGCGCCACGCCGCAAATGAAGCGCCCTCGACAGATTATGCCCTTACCGCTGTTTCGCCAGATTGTCGATGAATGTGGCCGGCGCGGAGCGCGCAAGATACTGCCTTTTCTGCATGGCGAGTCGCTACTGGTTCCAGGCGTGCTCGACTACTTCCGCTACGTTCGTCAAGCGGCCCCTCGGACTCATCTGAATCTGACCTCCAACGGGTCCAAATTGACTCCGGAGATCAGTGAAGCGATCCTCCAGGAGGATTTGATCGACAGCCTGATCTTTTCCATTGACGGGGGAGACAAGGAGACCTTTGAGGCCATTCGCCTCAATCTCGACTACGATGAAGTCAGGGACAATGTGCTCCGCTTCATTCGCCGTCGCAACGAACTGGGCCGAAAGAAACCCAGGGTTTCGATTGCCATGGTGACTGTCGAGGAGAACCAGCACAGCGTTCGGGAGTTGAGAGAGGCCTGGAAGGAAGCCGACGAGGTGCGCTTGTCAGTTTACTTTAACTGGGCTGGTCAACTGGATCAGTATCAGCGCACGCCCAACAAGATCAATTACTGTGAAAGGCTTCAGCACTACATCACGATTCTGGCCGACGGGCGGGTGGCGATGTGCTGCTTTGATTCCGAAGCCGAATTTACGGTCGGGGACATCAATCGCCGGAGCATCTACGAGGTCTGGCATTCGCAGGCTTTTAACGCAAGGAGGCAGCAGCTCTTTCAGAGAGACTTCGACAAGTTGACGATCTGTGCCCAGTGCGATTACGTAAATCACCCCAGTTGGGTGACGCCGTTTGCGCGATTGCGACCATACGTGGCGCGAACCTTTCCACGCTTGCTGGGAGTTGCCGAGGGGGCCTACAAGACATGGTTGATGCACGCTCCAGGAACCAGAAAACAAGGAAATGAAGACGGGAATGCAACAGCAAGACCCCTCCGCAACTCAGGCTGACTTTCCCTGGGAGAAACCTCGCCAGGGAGACTTCGGTAAGATCCTGCTCCTGTATCCGATAACGGGGATGGATCTGGCCGGCGTCAATGTCGGTTTGCCTCTTTCTTGCCTCTACCTCGGTACGGTGCTCGAAAAGGTGGGTTATCGGGTCGAAATCCTGGATGAGCGACTCACGAATTCCTTCAGCCAGGACGTAGCCGATTCCATTCGACGAGAGCGTCCGATCCTGGTCGGGGTTTCGTCCATGACGGGTATCCAGATCCAGGGGGGCCTCGAAGGAGCCAGAGCAGTACGTTCAGTCGAGCCCTCGATCCCGATTGTGTGGGGAGGCGTTCACCCGTCGCTGTGCCCCGACTCGACTCTCAAGGACGAGCTCTGCGACATGGTTGTGTGCGGGGAAGGGGAGATAGGTCTGATTGAGCTGGCCGACTGCCTGAGATCCGGGGGAGATCTCTCCCAGGTCCAGGGGATTGCCTACAAACGTGACGGGGACTCTCACTTCACCCCGCCTCGTCCCATGATCGAGGATCTGGATCGCATTCCTCGCCCCGACTATGAGTTGGTCGACATGCAGCACTATTTCACGACCGCTCCCACAACTTCTCAACGCCAGCTGCAGATCGTCACGAGTCGCGGCTGCCCGTACGATTGCGAGTTTTGCTACAACCTCAAGTTCAATGAACGGCGATTCCGCCACCAGTCGGCCGGGCGAACCGTTGCCGACTTGACCTATCTGGTGGAGCAGTTCGGCGTCCGGGCCATTTTTGTGGAGGATGACTATTTTTTTGGAAATCCCCGCCGAGTGGAAGAGATCTGTGATCTGCTTCTCGAGCAAGAGCAGGATGTGCTGATCCAGGTCCCCTGTCGTATCGACTATCTGGATCGCCAGACGCCGGCAATGCTGGACAAGCTCTACCGGGCCGGGTTCAAGGAGCTGTGGATTGGAATCGAATCGGGGTCTGAGGATCGTCTCAAGGAGATCATGAAGCGTAACACTCTGGACCAGGTGCGAGAAGTCAACCGACTCCTGGCCCAGTCCGATGTCTATGCCAAGTTTGGTTTCATGGCTGGTTTCCCCAATGAGGAACGGGAGGAGACACTGGAAACGGTTGATTTCATGTTTGAGCTGGCCGGCGACAATCCCAATGCAGGCCTGGCCCCGGTCGCCATCTATACTCCCTATCCCGGTACCACGCTCTACGACAAGGCCAAGCTGGTCTACGGCATGGAGTTTCCCGATACGCTGAAAGGCTGGAGCCACTTTCATTTTGCGTACAACAACAATCCGTTCCTGAGCGATCAGCAGAAGAAGTTCATCGGCAAAGTGAATGTGATGAGCCGCTTTTTCGAGCGAAGAGCCTTCGAACGCTTCAGTCAGAACCGGTTCAAACCCATCCTCATGTTTCTTTTCGATTCTTATTACAGGTATCTGCGCTTGCGTCTCCGCTGGCGCTTTTTTGGGCTGATGCCCGAGATCCCTGTCATCCGCCTGCTGGAAAGGGTCTATCTGAAGGTGGCCCACCGGTCTCAGGTGTCGAGGATGACTTCATAGGTTCTGGGTTCTGGGTTATGAAGCCTGAACAGCTGATGAAACAGGCGGTGGGGAGGAAAGCGGCTGCCCTGGTTCAGTCCGGAAGCATCGTCGGTCTGGGGAGTGGCTCTACGGCCCGTGAGGCGATTCTCGCCGTTGGTGAGCGTCTGGCCCTGGGAGAACTGAATGAGGTTCTGGGGGTCGCTACTTCCTTTCAAGCAGCTCTGGAGTCGAGAAAGGCGGGTATTCCACTCCTCGACGTGGCTCAGGTGGGGGCGGTGGATCTGGCCATTGACGGGGCCGATGAAGTTTCGCCTGGGAATTGCGTGATCAAAGGCGGAGGCGCCTCCCACGTTCTGGAAAAGATCGTGGCCGGTCTGGCACAGAAGTTCATTGTGATCGTGGATGCCTCGAAAGTGAGCCCACAGGCAGGACGCCTCGCCCCGGTGCCGGTTGCGGTGCTGACGGAGGCGGGCCCTCTGGCGCTGAGCCGGCTGGAAGAGCTGGGAGGCAACCCGGAAGTTCGTCTGGCTCAACGAAAGCTGGGACCCGTCATGACCGATCAGGGGCACCAGATCATTGACGTCTGGTTCGACGAGATCAGCGATCCCTCGCAACTCGAGCAACAGATCAACTTGATTCCCGGGGTCGTCGATAGCGGTCTTTTTGTGGGTTTGGCAGACCGGGTCCTGGTCGGAGAGTTGAAGAACGGGCTACCTGTTGTTTGCGAGTTTCCCGGACAGCACACTAAGGCAGGTTGATCGCGTCAATCAACTGGCGAAGTCGACTGAAGCCTCTCTGGTCGAATGCAAAGACCAGTCGTGGTAAATCCTCGATCTCAGGCTCGTCTCTTTCCTCTGAAAAAGGTTCACATCTTTCGATCGAACCCTCCACAACGATGTCCTTGAACTCGGCGTTCAGCTGGCCCAGATGCCGATCCGATATTGGCTCCCGAAGTCTGAGAACCAGCTTCTGACGGCGGTGCACGTAGCGCAGGGAGTGGTAGCATCGGTAGAATCCGACGATCTCGTCGACGGCTTCTGAAACGGAATCTGAGATCTTGAACAGAGCTCGATCCGCGGAGGATACGAGATTTCCTCTCACCAGTTGACCTTCAACGAAGTGCAGCCAGTTCTTCCAGTAAGAACTTCCAGGTTCTTCCAGAAGCACAATCGGGCACGGGTCGTCTTTTCCGGTCTGGACCAGAGTGAGTGACTCAAAACACTCATCCTGGGTTCCCATTCCTCCTGGAAAAACAACAATTGCGTCTGTCTCTTTCACGAAGAAAAGCTTGCGCGTAAAGAAGTACTTGAAGTTGATGAGCTTCAGGTCCTCGTCGATGTACGAGTTGGCTGTCTGCTCAAAAGGGAGAAGAATATTCAAGCCAAAACTCTTTGACTTCTCAGCCCCAAGGTTTCCGGCGGCCATGATCCCAGGGCCGGCGCCGGTGATGACCATCCAGTCCTGTTGGACAATCTGGCGGGCGAAGTCTGCCGCCATTCGGTAGTTCGGATGCTCCGGTGACGTCCGGGCCGAACCGAAGACAGAGACCTTGTGAATCCCGCGGTAGCCGTCAAAAACCCGAAAGGCATGTCTCAGTTCCTTGACGGCAGTCCGAAGGATTTTCAGATCTCCACGGCTGGTGTCCTGCTCGGCCAGCTTCACGACCGTCACCAGGACTTCTCGAAGCAGGTCCTTGTGCTCATAGTCGGCAAGACTGTCCAGTAACTCTTGAATCAGTCTTTTGTGAGTGGGGACCTGGACATCGTACCCAAGCTCGGTAGGGTCTAGATCGGGGTGCATCCGGGGCATAGGGACCTCAGTATACAATAAGGTTCGTGCCCGCTAATCTGACCCCGCAGTATAAGGAAGCGGAAGAAATGTCCCGCCGGGCCAGGACCCCGCAGGAGAAGCTGGCGGCCCTGGAGGAAATGCTTCGCTTGATTCCCAAGCACAAGGGGACCGAGAAGCTGCAGGCCAACTTGCGGAAGCGCCTCTCCAAGTTGAAGAAGAGTGCGTCAGCCAGTCCCTCCAAGAGCCTGCGCCGTCCTTTTCATCAAATTGACCGGGAGGGGGCGGGCCGAGTGGTGGTGTGCGGGCCCGCGAACTCGGGCAAGTCGGCGCTGGTGGATTGCCTGACTGGAGCTCGTCCGGAAGTGGCTGACTATCCATTCACAACTCGAAAGCCTCTGCCCGGGATGATGGACTTCGAAGATGTCCAGGTCCAGTTGATCGACACCCCGCCGCTGACCCCGGCGACACTGGAAGGTTGGCTCCTTCAGATGATGGCCCAGGGCGATGTCGTTCTCCTGGTATTCGATGTTAACGACCCGGATCTGCTGGAGCAGACTGATTTCCTGCTGGGCCTGCTCTCTGACCGCGGGATCCCGAAAGAAGAGGGCCCAAAACTCGTGGTCCTGGCCGGCAAGATGGACCAGGCCGGAGCCGATCAGAACCTGCAGGTCTGGGAAGAGTTGTTTTCAGAGCGCCTCCACGCCCACCCTTTCTCGGTCCGAGATCCGGGAATGGTTGAGGAGTTGAGAGAACGACTGTTCCGGCGGCTGGATGTGGTCAGGGTCTATACCAAGCGTCCGGGGCACCCTGTTGAAGCCAACGCGGCTCCCTACCTGTTGAAGAGGGGAGCGACGGTAATCGATGCGGCAGGCAATGTACACAAGGACTTTGCCAGCAGCTTCCGGTTTGCCCGAATCTGGCGATCACCGGACCGGAACGGGCAGATGATTGATCGGCACGAAACGATACAAGATCGAGATCTGCTCGAGATTCATACATCGTAGGTTCTGGGTTCTAGGTGCTAGCCCGGATTATGCATGAGATCTGAATCCGAGTGAGATTTGGGCCCATAAAAAGAGCCGTAGCTCTCTGATATAAAAGGGTTTACACAAACAAGACCCTAACCAGGAGCTACGGCAATGTTAAGAGCAGTCTGCCAGAATACCCTGCCATTTCACAGCCACAGAAAGATCACGGCGCGTTTTGATGGGGGGAGCCTCACTTCCGACGCAGGATGGTTGTTGTTTGGATCGGTGGATCGGCAACATCGGCTCTGCGAGGGCTTCAGTTCGTGTATTTCGGAGAGTCGAGACCAACGCTACATTCGTCATGATCTGTTGAAGTTGATCCGACAACGAGTCTTGCAGATCGTGGCCGGCTACGAAGACTGTAATGACGCCGATACGCTGCGCTCGGATCCGATGCTCAAAACCGTCTGTGATCAGTTGCCGGAGAGCGATCCGGATTTGGCCACGCAGCCGACTTTCTCCCGCTTGGAGAACTCCGTCACCAGGAAGGATCTGATGCGTTTGAGCCAGTGGCTGCTAGGCCGTTATGTGCGCTCCCTGAAGAAAAGACGTCCCGGTAAGATCATCCTGGATCTGGACAGTACCGACGACCACACCCACGGCCAGCAGGAGTTCTCCTTCTACCACGGGTATTACCGAAGCCACATTCTGCATCCTTTGCTGATCTTCGATGCCGACACGGGAGACCTGGTGTGTGCCGTGTTGAGACCTGGCAACAAGGGAGCTGCCTCTCACATCGTGCCCATTCTGAAGCGAGTCGTGGAGGCTATCCGACAAGGAGTGGGGACGGATGTCGAGATTGAGATTCGGGCCGACAGCGGCTTTGCCACGCCGCGGCTCTACGAGTTCTGTGAGGCTGAAGAGAATCAACTCCAGTATGTCATTGGGTTAAGTCGAAACCCTCGCCTGCAGCGAGTGGTCGAGCCCCTGCTGGATTCGACTCGGGAAAGGTTCCTTGAGCTGGAGGAAAAACAGCGTCAGTTTGACGAGTTTCTTTATCGAGCCAACAGCTGGGATCGATCTCGTCGCGTCATCGTCAAAGTGGAGGTCGATCAGCGCGGGATCAATCGTCGCTTTGTGGTCACCAACCGGGACGATCTCTGCTCCCAATCACTTTATGACCACTACACAAACCGAGGACAGACCGAAAACTTCATCAAGGCCTTCAAGAATCATCTGAGCATGGACCGACTCAGCTGTCATCGATTCCTGGCCAATCAGTTTCGACTCCTTCTGCATGCCCTGGCTTACCAGATGTTCGTGCGCCTGCGCGACTATCTGCACGGGACCCCCTGGCACAAGCTCGAAATCGAAACCTTACGTCGTCGTGTCCTCAAGATCGGGGCCCGGATCCGACAAACCACTCGACGCATCTGGGTCCATCTTTCCTCAGCCTTTCCCGAACAACCCCTCTTCCACCTCGTCTTGAGTCGTCTCAACTCCAGCTAGCCTCTCCCAGCTCCCCGAAAAACCGCTTCCGATACTCACCCAGGCCCAGATCTGTCTGAAATTCACTCCCCAACCACTTCAAACGCCTCGCCAACCGATATTCTTCGCAAATCCGCCTGTCACACCTGTCCGCTTTCGAGTTGAGCCACTTCTCGAGTCGTTTTTCAACTCCGGACTACGGTTCTTGCATAATCCGGGCTAGGTTCTAGGTTTTAGGTTTTAGGGGGACTGACCGGGTAGATCCTTTACACAACAACCCAGAATCCAGAACCCACCTAAGCTCCTGGAGACGCCACGGAGGTCTCGAAGACCTGCACGGCCCGACCCTTGAGCAGGACCCGGTCACCCACAACATCAACCCCGACGACTCCGCCCCGCGGAGAGGCCTGGAAGCCGATGAGAGGGTTCTTCTGGAGACTGGAAGCCCAGTAGGGTCCCAGGCAGCAGTGCGCCGAACCCGTCACCGGATCTTCATTGACCCCGGCTGTGGGCGCGAAGAACCTGGAGACTGAATCTCAACCATCCAGTCCATGCGATTGGCTCCGACCCAAACCACCCCTTCCACTCCCACAGCTTTCAGGAGCGCATCCGGCGCCGGACGCGCCTGGGCGGGTTCTGCCGGAAAGTCCATCACAATCCACTCTCCGTTCAGATGGATGGTCAGAGCACCGCTGTGAGTGCGAAAGACCATGTCTTCGTCGGCACCAACATACCCTTTGGACCACAGAATCGAGGCGCTGGCCAGGGTTGCGTGGCCACACAGACCCACCTCGAAGGCCGGTGTAAACCAGCGCAGTTCGAAGCCGTCATCCAGAGGCCGGACATAGGCAGTCTCGGAAAGATTCATTTCCGTTGCCAGTGCCTGCATCCATTCCTCGGGAGCAGCCTCCTCGAGAAGACAGACAGCAGCCGGGTTTCCCGAGAACAGCTCCTCGGCGAAAGCATCCACCTGAAAAAGAGGCACCGTCGTCCGCCTGCTGGGCATTGGGTCCATTATGCACTCTTCAAGGGGGGCTTCAGTCGGAACTCGAAACTTTCAACCCGGAACCTAGAACCCAGCACCCAGCACCCAGCACCCTCCTAAACCCCCAGCAGTAGCTCCACGGTCAGCTGATCGATCCGTTCGTAGGCCAGGTGCCGTTCGGCCAGGAGCTTGCGATCCCAGTCTCTGCTGAGGATCCGGCGGGCGTTCTCGGGAGAGTAGGGAATCTGCTCGTTCCAAAGCTCGCTTCCTTCCCCTTTCAAGGCGGCGAGCAAGTCCTGAATCTCGGCGCTCTCCTCGAAATGCACGGCCTTCTCCTTCAAGATCAGGTAGGTGCGCATACATCCGGCAGCGAAGTCCCAGACCCCTTCCGGATCCTCGCTTCTCAAGGCGTGGGCATCAAAGTGAAGAGGGCCCTGATAGCCGGCGTTCTCGAGGAACCTCACCAGAAAAAAAGCGGACTTGATGTTCTCAGATCCAAAGCGCAGATCCTGGTCGAAGCGTCCCGGTTTCTGATCGTTGAGATCAATGTGAAACAGTTTGCCAGCTTCCCACGCCTGGGCAACAGCGTGGTAGAAATTCAGTCCCGCCATCTGTTCGTGTGCCACTTCAGGGTTCACGCCCACCATGGAAGGATCCTCCAGAGTGGCGATGAAGCCGAGCATGGCTCCGGTCGTAGGCAGATAGATGTCTCCCCTGGGTTCATTGGGCTTTGCCTCCAGGGCGAGTTTCAAATTGTAGCCATTGTCTTTGACATAGCCGATCAGGAAGTTCAGGCTCTCGCGGAACCACTTGAGAGCTTCAGCGGCATCTTTCGCTGCGTCCACTTCGCTTCCCTCCCTGCCTCCCCAGAAGACATAGGTGCTGGCCCCCAGATCCACGCCCAGGTCAATAGCGCGCATCGTTTTCTGAAGGGCATAGGAGCGCACTCTCGCATCGCTCGATGTAAAGGCGCCGTCCCGAAACACGGGATCGGTGAATAGATTCGTGGTCGCCATCGGGACGCACATGTCGTAGTCCGCCAGGGCCTGCCTGAAATCAGACACAATCTGCTGTGCTTGCGTCGCAGAGGCGTCGATCGGCACCAGATCGTTGTCGTGGAAATTGACACCCCAGGCGCCCAGTTCACTGAGCTTCTGGACGATTCGGACCGGTGAAAGCCGTGGGCGAACCGCCTCGCCGAAAGGATCCCTTCCAGGGTTACCGACGGTCCACAGTCCGAAAGTGAAACGATCTGCTTTGCTGGGTTGATACATGCGTGCTCCTAGTACTCAATGGCTGATTAGTTTCCGGTGTGCCGGGAAAATGGTCGAGCGACGAAGCTCGTCACTGATCCGGCAGTACAACAGGTAAGTCTCTTCGTATTTCTCACGGTTCTCCTGGTTCGGGGGGCATTGCTTGTTCGGATCCAGCTCGAAAGAGTCATCGACGAGGTCCTCGATCGAGCCCCCACGGACGCACCAACCCGCTTGCAGGGCGGCTCCAAAGGCAGGTCCTTCCTCCACTACCGGGGCCACGACTGTTGTGTCAAAGACATCAGCCACAATCTGACGCCAGGCCGGGCTCCTGGATCCGCCGCCGATCAGACAGGTTCGCCCGGCAGAGACTCCCAGCTCTCGAAGCCGATCGAAGCCGTATCGAAGTCCGAAGGTGACGCCCTCGACCGCTGCTCTGGCAAGATGCTGTGGAGTCGCCGTTCGGCTCCTGAGGCCTACGGCCGTCCCGGTACCGTCCGGAGTATTGGGCATCCGCTCTCCTTCCAGGTAGGGAAGCAGGATCAATCCTTCCGACCCGGGAGGAGCTGAGCTCAAAAGGGTCTCAAATTCCTCGAACGAGCCATCCAGGATGCCCGTGCGGACGGCATCGGTGGCCACTGTGACATTCATGGTGCACCCCAGTGGAAGCCAGCCGCCCGTACTACCGCAAAAAGCCGCAATCTCCCCCTCCGGATCGATCACCGGCGTCCGGGTATGGGCAAACAGAGTACCGGAGGTTCCCAGGCTTACCGTCACCATTCCCTCCCGGACGTTGCCTGATCCGATGGCTCCCATCATGTTGTCACCGCCGCCGGAGCTGACCAGCACTTGAGATGACATTCCCCACTTCCGGGCCAGGTCGGGGCGCAGGCTACCGGCGGGTCGATGAGAGGCCAGAAGAGGAGGCAGGCAAGCTCCCAGGTCGGTGTCGGCGTCGATCCAGCTCAAAGCGGCCTCTGACCACTCTCGTTGGCGGACCTTGAAGTACCCGGTTCCTGATGCATCTCCGGACTCTGCCACCAGTTCCCCGGTTAGAAAGAAGTTCAGATAGTCGTGGGGTAGAAGGATGTGGCGAAGTCGCTCATAGTTCCGGGGTTCGACCTGTTTCAACCAGAGAATCTTCGAGGCTGTGAATCCCGGAGGCAGGAGATTGCCGATCTCCTCCTGATATGCTTGCGGCCCCCCGGCTGCGGCCATGATCTGCTCACATTGTGGGGCCGTGCTCGTGTCATTCCACAGTTTGGCCGAGCGGATCACCTCGTGTTGCTTGTCCAGTGCAACCAAGCCGTGCTGCTGCCCCGACACGCCGATTCCTTCGACTCGAGAGAGGTCCAGCCCCTGCCCCTGAAGCGATGCCACACAGTGCTCCAGTGCATCGATCCAGGTTTGCGGGTGCTGCTCCTTGTGGCCGGGCGGAAGCCCTTCGATGAGATCATAGGAGCCGCTGGCGGTCCAGATCTTGTTCGATTCACTTTCCCAGGCGATTAGCTTCAGTCCCTGGGTTCCGCAGTCTATTCCAAGTAATAACATCGATATTCACCAAAACGCCCTGAATCTCAGCCCTGAAGTGGGCTCCAGACGATCATAGTTTGCCCGCCCAGTTCGGGCAATCCATCCAGGGTCGAGCTGGTTCGACCCGGCCTGTTGCCACTACCTTTTGCACCTGCCAAGATTCTCAAGTCGCTGGCCAACTCTCCCGTCACTTCTTGAGCCAAAGAAAAACAAGCCCGGGAACTATTGTGCCCGTTTGCGCGTAGTACTTGCTAAGGAATACTGAACCTGCATGAACGAGATACATAGCGTGCTGGTTATCGATGAGCAACCCGTAGCAGGAGACATTCTCACCAGACTTCTCCGTTCGAGGGGTTTTTCCGTTCAGGCCGTGGAAGACAGCGACAAAGGGCTGGAGGCTCTCAGAGACGGGCACTTCGACCTGGTGTTGCTGGATTCGATGCTGCCCGGAAAGAGCGGTCTCGTGGTTAAAGCGATTCAGTCCATTGACCCGGATGTCGAGATTGTGATGCTGACAGCTTTCGCCTCACTGGAAACTGCGGTGGAGGCCACAAAGTCGGGGGTGTTCGACTATCTGGTGAAGCCGTTTAAGAACGACGAACTGCTTCTGGTGATCAGAAACGGCCTGGAGCGACGCAGCCTGACACTGGAAAACCAACGCCTGCGCAGGAGCTTGAAGCCCACTTTCCTGGTGGAGAACATGGTTGGTAAGAGCGAGGTGATGCAGAAGGCGTTCGCCTTGATTCACCAGGTGGCGCCTCGGCGCAGCAACGTCCTGATCACCGGCGAGAGTGGAACAGGAAAGGAGCTCGTGGCCAGGGCCATCCATCGCCTCAGCGATCGGGTCGAAGGACCGTTTGTCGCGGTCAACGCAGGTGCGATTTCCCGGGGATTCATGGAGCCGGAGCTGTCTGGACAGACCAGGGGCGCTTTCACAGGTGCGCTGGTCGACAAGAAGGGACTGTTTGAGGCTGCTCAGGGAGGCACCCTGTTTCTGGATGACGTGGGAATCCTGTCGCAAGAGATGCAGGTGAAACTGCTGCGTGCCCTTCAGAGTCCGAGAATCAGGCCCCCGGGGAGCGTCGAGGGTCAACCCATTGATGTCCGCGTCCTCTCCGCCACCCATAGCAATCTGCGGGACGCCACGGAGCGCGGCGAATTTAGAGAGGACCTTTTTTGTCGCCTCAATGTCATGAACATCTGCTTGCCTCCGCTGCGAGAGCGTCGCGAGGATATTCCCGGGCTGGTCAAACACTTTCTGAACAAGAAGGCCACGACGGACGGCAATCCCCTCCAGATCAACTCGAAAGCCCTGAAGGCTCTGGTCGATCACGATTGGCCGGGCAACGCGCAGGAGCTGGAGGACGTTATCGGACTGGCGGTCGTTCTGGCCCCGCCCAGCCGCGTCATTCGGCCCGATCACCTGCCTACGGAAATCCTCGATTCCGACCACATGAACTTGACCGCTTGCGAGATTCTCCGCAACCCTCTGACGCTCAAGGAAATGGTTGCTGAGTTCGAACGGAACCTCATCCTGATGGCTCTGGAGCGTAACGACTGGAATCAGCGCCGCGCGGCCCGAGTACTGCGGACGATTCCCACCACGCTGAATCAGAAAATCAAACGCCTCCGAATTCAAGCGTCTTAGCGTTTCTCGCCGGTGCCGAGGGCCTTCCCGGGAGGCCACATCGGTGTGGTAATCTCCGTTCAGAGAGGCTGTACCTGAAGGATGAAGGTTTACCTGCAGCTGCTGGACAAGATCCTCCGCAGCGGGACTCAAAAAGAAGACCGTACCGGGACCGGAACCAGAAGTATCTTTGGGTACCAGATGCGTTTTAACCTGGAGCGTGGTTTTCCGCTCTTGACGACCAAGAAACTTCACACGAAGTCGATTATTCACGAGCTGCTCTGGTTTCTGGCCGGGGACACGAACATCCGTTACCTGAATGAGAACGAAGTCCGAATCTGGGACGACTGGGCAGACGAGAAAGGTGACCTCGGGCCGGTGTACGGCTATCAGTGGCGTTCCTGGCCAACTGCCGACGGGGGCAGCATAGACCAGATCTCCAGGGTCATTGAGCAGATTCAGAATAACCCCGATTCGCGGCGGCTTGTGGTCAGTGCATGGAACGTGGCCCACGTCGAGAACATGGCATTGCCACCTTGTCATTCACTCTTTCAATTCTATGTGAACAACGGGCGGCTATCTTGCCAGCTCTACCAGAGGAGCGCCGATGTTTTCCTGGGTGTGCCCTTCAACATCGCGTCCTACGCTCTGCTCACGAGCATGGTTGCCCACGTGTGCGGATTGAGGGCGGGTGATTTCGTGCATACGTTCGGAGACGTGCATCTCTATTCAAATCATGTGGAGCAGGCCCGCGAACAACTCGGCCGCGAACCCCGAGAGCTGCCACAGATGCTGCTCAAGCGGGACGTATCTTCGATCTTTGATTTTCGTTTTGAAGATTTCAACTTGCGGGACTACGATCCGCACCCTCCCATCAGGGCCCCCATTGCGGTGTAGCCGTCCGCGGGACTTCCTCCACCCACTGGCTGGGACCTTATGAAAAGAGGTCCCTCGTCGCTGTCCCGGGGGAACACTTGAAATGATCTCTCTGATTGCGGCAGTTTCAGAAAACGGAGTCATCGGACGCGACAATCAGCTCCCCTGGAGACTCTCTTCGGATCTGCAGCGTTTCAAAGTGCTTACGATGGGACATCACCTGATCGTGGGACGCAAGACGTTTCTCTCGATCGGCCAGCCGTTGCCGGGGCGGCATATGATCGTGCTCACCCGGGACGCGGCCTACCGCCCGTCCGGGGTCCAGGTTGCGGGATCGCTGCCCGAAGCTCTGGATCTCATCTCAGGTGACGAAAAGGCCTTCATCGGGGGCGGTTCGGAACTTTTCAAAGAAGCCCTTGAACAGGTGGATCGTCTCTACCTGACGATCGTCCATGCCGTGGTAAAAGGCGACTCGTTTTTCCCGGAAATAGATTCGACGAAATGGGAGATCAGGAGCAACGAGGCGCATCCGGCTGACCAGAAGAATGAATACTCGTCTACTTTTCAGGTGTTGGATCGAGTGTCGGCAGAGGGGAGAAGGGGCCGGCTGGCTCCGGCCCCTGGGGTGTTGGATAAGGATGGTTGACCTGGCTGCGATCAGTTTTCGTCGTTGTTCTTGTCAGGTCCGCCTCTCCCGGGACGACGGCGGCCACGAGAATTGCAGAAGCGCTCTTTGATAGTGTCCCATTTCTCGATCTGGTCATCATCCAGGATTCCGGCAAAGTCGGCTGCAAAGGACTGAGTCACGGCGCAGATCTCGGCCTGGAGTTCCTTGATGGCCAGAAGCAGACGTCCAAGCTCAGTGGCATCCGGGTCGTCTGACTGGTGTTCAGCTCTGAAAGCCCTGGCCAGGGCCCTGAGTTCGTGGCGAAGGGGTCCGACTTCGGCCCCAATGGTCTTGGCCAGGGCGCCGGCCTCTTGCATTTGATCCTCGTCCAGTTCCAGGACCTTCACCAGAACTCGCCTGGGAGGCATAACCGGACAACAACGGTCCCCTAGACTGAGGGTGTCTTCCCCTTCCGTGAACACCTCTTCCGGGTCATACATCTTGTCCGGCCCGGCCCGACCGCTGAGCGGCCAGAGAAGCAGTCATCAGCACCATTGTGAGCAAGCACAGGAACAGGTTTCGTTTCAACATCTTGAATCTCTCCTTTTCTATGTTTCTCATCTTGACCGTGTTTCCATGTGACAGTACGGATCGCCACGCGAAGTGTTTCATGCGGAATCCGAGGCGAAGGTAAGGATCGTGCAAGGGCTGGGCCACAACAGGCCTGCGGGTGCCAGGCGGCTACTGCTCAGCCCCCGCTGGCGCTCTCGGTGAACAGGCGTGCTACAAGGCCAATCGACCAATTTCCTCCTTGAGCTGCTCGATCGAGGGTCGGTCGGTTGGGTCAGAGCAGGCATGGGCGAAACGCAGCTCCTTCTGCGCATCCACGACGAAATTTCCTCCCAACTGGCCGGTCCTGCCCCGGGCCCCATGGATCTTACGTCCACCGGCCAGAGCCTTCAGGTAGTAGGAGACACTGCGGGGCCCCCAGGCCCTCCAGATCGAATCGAGAAGTCTGTAAGCTCGATAGGAGGTTCTTTCGGGGTCCAGCAACAGAGGGAACGGGGCCTGCGTCTCTTCCAGCCAGACCCGGGCCCAGTGCTCGGAGGAGAAAGTGACCAGCACAGTCTCGGCTCCCAGTTCCCGCAGTTCCTTACCGGCCAGCGCAACCTGCGCCAGATGGTCCCGGCAGGGAAGTCAGCCCAGATGGCGCAGGAAAATCAGCAGAGTGCTGCGTCCCTGGTGGCAAGGCTCGAGCAGGGAGATCTGCCGGCCTTCGAGATTGCGCAGTATCAGTTCTGGAGCCGGTTGGCCGACTTTCATTTGTCCCCGCTTCACTGTGCCCGGATTGTAGCATTCGCCGGTAGCTATCTTCTCTGCCTCGCCTGATCCACGATTTGAAGGGCGGGAAGGTAGCCGGCCCTGGCCGCCTTGTCGATCAGTGGCCAAGCCGTCTCCAACTGGGCCAGCACGACAACCAGCGATGCGGCTGCAACCGAACTCTGAATCATCCTGCCAGAGAAGGCCATTGCTTCTATCTAGTGTACTGTCCGGGAAGTTCGCGGCGTTAATTCGGGATGGATCTTTGTCGTCGGTGAGGCGCGCGACGCAGGCAGGCCAGGAGTCTTTCGAGGTAGCGCAACAAAGCTGTCGGCGAAAAGACGCCCGAAGTAGCGGCGTGAACTTTCCGGACAGTGCACTAGCTTGGCGTTGCGCGCCGATCCCGTCAACCGGACCGCTGACTCTGCTTCGAGCGACGACATGGTATCATCCCCGGATCTGGTCTCCGCCTGCTGGAGGATGGCGGTCAGACTTCATCATTCACCTGCGTGCGCTTGCTCATATCAGGGCAGGTTCCGAAGGGTTGATCTCTGCATAGAAGCCATGGGTAGAGCCAGCATCAAGCGACTTTTTCGAGCTGTTTCGGGGTTGGCTGATACCTGTCCGGCCTGCGGCTCTGAGTTTCGCTGCGGTGTGTCTCTGAAAGGGTGCTGGTGCTGGGAGGTGGAACTGCCGCCGGCCGCCCTTGAATTCGCAAAGACCCTTTATCAGCGTTGTCTGTGCCGGGCTTGCCTGGAGAAGCTGGTCGAGGATCTCTCCCCAGAACCCAGGACCCGGAACCCAAAACCCAGAACCCAAAGCCTAGAACCCAAAGCCTAGAACTCAGAGCCCCCATTCAACTCCCGCCAGGCGTCTTCGAATTCATCCCCTTTCGACCAGACCGGGAGGGTGTCTGCATTTGCCAGTGATCGTGCGCTGGCGACAAAGGCCTGGCTGAACTTGAGAAGGTACTCATAGTCGAAGTCATCGTCCGCTTCATCACTGGGAAGATGGTAGTGTTTCATGGTCTCCTCATCCAGGATCCGAAAGCCCGGGCTGAAGGTAAGGGCAGGAACTCCTTTTCGTGCAAAGGGTATGTTGTCGGAGCGGTAGAAGAGATCTCGGTTCTCGGCCGGATCCGGCACCGCTTCCAGCCCGAACCGGGAGCAGGCTTCCTCAAACAGAGTTCGGTCAGAAATCCGGCGGAGCCCGAAGATCGTGATCACTCCCGTGTCGCTGAAACCGGCTGCGTCGGTGTTCAGGACGAACCGGTTCTGTTTCAAGGGAACCAGGGGGTTCTCGACATAGTAAGAACTACCCAGAAGCCCCTGCTCCTCGGCCGTCATCGCGATCACCAGAACCGATCTGCGGGGTCTCTGCAGAGACAGAGATCTGGCTGCTGCCAGGAGAGCTACAACCCCCATGCCGTTGTCCCGGGCCCCGTTGAAGATCGTATCCTCCGACTCGTCACCGCCTCGATCCGGACCCCTACCCATGTGGTCGTAATGAGCGGTCAACACCAGATACTCCCCGCTCAACCCGGGATCGCTGCCCTCGATCACCCCGATCACGTTGGAGGTAACCAGCGGATCGGCTTGAATGGGCGGGACATCGAGTTTCACACGTTCCCATTCCGGCGGATCTCCGGATGGAAGTCGGAGCAGAGCGTGAAAAATTTCCTGGCGTCCACCCTCGACGCTCTGCTGGAGGACAATACGGGGGCGGAGCAGGAACCGGGAAACCCGCCTCCACTGGTTTCGAGGGAGGAGTTCCAGGATGCCGGCAGCGCCGCGCTCAGCAGCAAGGTGCCTCTTCTGGGTGGACCACAGGGGTCTTTGGCCGCCTTGACTCGACCCTGACATGGATTCGGGGGCTCCGAACTTGACGACCACGAGTTTTCCTCTGACATCCAGATCGGCATAATCATTGACTGCGCTGTCCTCGTCCACAAGGCCGTGCCCGGCCGACACGACCGGAGCCTCCAGTTGAGCCTTGCCAGCCAGCAGCACGAAATCTGAGCCGAGGAGGAGTTCGGTGCCTGTCGTTGTGATGGTGCCCTCGACGGGAGGACTCTGGAGGAAAAGCGGTACGGGCTGAAGGAATCCTTTCTGGTCTCCGGCGGGCTGGAGCCCCCACCCTCTGAAGTGCTCAGCGAGATAGCGGGAAGCGACCGCATTTCCCATGCTCCCGGTTTTTCGGCCCTCCAACTCATCGGAAGCGATGAAGCGAAGGTGGGCCTCCAGTTCTTCAGAAGTCAAGCAGTCTTCCGGTGGTCCCTGGGCTGGAGCCGTCCCGAATCCACCTGCAAGCAACGCCGCCGTCAGAAACAGAATCAAAGGTCCCATTCAATAGAAAATACCATCTGATCGGCTCGATTTGACAGCTGTCTCGGTACGACGCTACATTTCACATACGATGAGCAAGGCTGGCCGGGGGTCCGTTTCCACCGATTCAGTCCTGACCAGGATTTCTTTCCCGGCATCCACAAGAGTGGGCCTTCCACCATTGGCTCGGTCCCCATGGACTTGAGCATCATCATCATTAATTGGAATGCGGCCTCTCACCTGGGTCGCTGCCTCGATTCGGTCTCCGCTCTGATCGAAGACGTGGATGAGATCGTAGTGGCCGATAATCACTCCAGCGATACCAGCCGTGAGACGATTCGGAGGTATCCGAATCTCCGCCTGATCGAGAATCAGACCAACCTTGGATTCGGAGCTGCAGCCAATCGGGCTATGGCGAGCACGAAGAGCCGCCACCTTCTCCTTCTCAACTCCGATACCCTGGTTTCGCCGGGCAATGTCAGGCGGCTCCACGAATCCATGCTGAGCGATTCCGGTTCCGCAATTGCCTGCGGTCCACTGGTTGGTGAGGGAGGAACTCCACAGACCCGCTTTCAGTTTCGAGAGCTTCCGACTGTAGGGTCCGTCTTGACTGATGTGCTTGGATTGGAAGAAATTCTGGCGGTCATCTCCACCAAACCCCCGGTCCAAATGAAGACAGGGCGGCTTCCTTCTTCAGTTCAACCGGCGGCAGCTTACTGGATGATTCGGCGCCGGGCCTGGAGTGAGTTGGGGGGATTCGACGAGCGGTTTTGGCCGGCCTGGTTCGAAGATGTCGACTTCTGCAAACGGCTGGAGTCCAGTCGATGGAAGATTCTTTTTGACGAGAGAGCCGGCGCCGTTCATATCGGGGGAGTCTCGGTTCCGCGCCTGGGACGCCGTCGCTTTACGCGAGTATTCTATCGCAATCTACTCCGATACTTGAAGAAGCATCACCCTTACCGGTTTCTCCTGCTCTGGCTTCCGGTTCAGTTCGGAAGTCTGATTCGACAGTACTTGCTGTTCTCATTGAAATCGGCAGAAGGCTCGTGAGCGAAAGCCGCGTGCTGGTCAGCCTGGTCACTTTGAATGACGAACGCTTCCTGGCCGGGTGTCTGGAGGCACTGGCACGACAGACAGTGCGATTCACCCTCAGGATTCACGACAATGGCTCTACCGACCAAACCGCCCAGATCGCTCGCGGATGCGGGGCTGAGGTTCGTCTCAACTCCACCAACAGCGGTTATGCCGCGGGCCACAATCTGAACCTCGAGGCTCGTGGTTTTGACTACGCCTTGCTGCTCAATGCCGACGTAAGACTCGAGCCGGATTACATTCAGCATCTCCTGGCCGAACTGAAGTCTCGGAGAGAAGTTGGAATGGCGGGGGGCAAGTTGCTGCGGATGGACGTCGAGGGCGGGAGAACTCTGCACGAAGGGGTTCCTGTTTTTGACAGCACCGGCATCTACTTCACTCCCTCCCAGAGGCATTTTGACCGGGGTGGCGGCATCCCGGATCGTGGCCAGTACGACGTTTCCCAATTCGTGATTGGTGTGACGGGAGCCGCAGTCCTGGTGCGAAGAAGCCTGGTCGATGATCTTGAGGAGCGTACCGGGGAGTTCCTGGATGAAGACTTCTTTGCCTATCGTGAGGATGCGGAACTGGCCTGGAGAGCGCAGATAGCCGGCTGGAAGGCCCTTTACGTGCCTTGCGCGGTGGCTTCTCATCACCGGCATGTTCTTCCCACCCGGCGCAGGCACCTCGATCCTCGGATCAACTACCATTCTGTCAAGAACCGCTACCTCATGCGTATGAAGAACATGGGGCCTGCAGTACGGAGGCGGTGCTTCCCTTATGCCTGGATCAGAGACCTCGGTATTCTGGTCTATCTACTTCTCTTTGAGTGGAGTTCAATTCCAGCCTTGCGGGAGGCTTTCAGGGCTCGCCACCGCTTTCGGGCCAAGAGGGCGAGGCTGGAGTCCAGCCGGCGCATCAGCGATACCGATATCGCGAGGTGGTTCTCATTCACTCCTCAGGCCCGGGGCCTCGACAATGGACCAGGCGGGGACGGAGGAAGTTGAATCCTAACGATGAAGGCCTGACGATCCACACTCTTTGAATTGAGGATCAGTCAAGTACACTGACAGTGGCGCGCGTGACATCCATCTTCCATCAGCTAAAAGTCTTGGCGCACTTTCCGAAGAAGAGTTCGATCAGAAGTTCCTGGCAATCGTCCGTCAATTCAGGCGGAGGGCTGGCCAGGTAGGAAGACAGGATGTCTCTCGCTTCATCCACGTCGGCGATTCCTTCCAGGAGCACGAAGACCGCCCTCAGATAAAGATCCAGTTCCCGGTAGTCTTCTTCCGTGGTTTGCATCTTCGGGTCACTCTTTCTTTTCTGCAGAAGTTGGCAGGACTGGGTAGAGGGCCAGATTCGGGTCCGCCTGCAAGTCCCAGTCGTCCCCGTGGCCGTTTCGGAGCCGCAACACTCCAGCGGCCGCGATCATGGCGGCGTTGTCCGTGGTCAGCTCCAGACTCGGGTAGTAGACCGGGATCCCCTTCCTTTCGAAGTGCTCCAGAACCCGCTGTCGAAGCTCCGAATTGCAGGAGACTCCCCCTGAAAGCTGGATGGAACACACCTGTCTGCCGGAAAGGCCCCGGTCCAGTCGATCGATTAACTGGTCTACGATGCCCTTCTGATAACTGGCCAGCAGGTCAAGGACTTGTGCAGGCACTTGCCTGGGATCGTCCGCCGCCCCTTTCTCCACCGCGAGGATCCCCTGCTGCGAGACGTAGCGGACGGCTGCCGATTTGAGGCCGCTGAAGCTGAAAGCAAGTTCTCCACTGCTGATCTTGGGAAGGGAAAAGGACACAGCCTTCGCATTTCCGTATTCAGCCAGGCGGTCGATGACCGGGCCACCTGGATAGCCCATGCCCAGAAGTTTTGCCAGCTTGTCGAGAGCTTCGCCGGCCGCGTCGTCCAGAGTCCGTGCGAGCTGTCGGGCCTGAGTTGAAGAGGTCATGTAGTAGAGCGAGGTATGGCCTCCCGAAACGACCAGGGAGAGAGCAGGGAATTCGGCCGTCGGATGCTCCAGAAGGACAGAGGCCATGTGCCCCTGCAAGTGGTTGACTCCCACAAAGGGTATGCCCAGAGAAAAGGCCAGACCTTTGGCGTAGGTGAGTCCTACCAGGAGAGCTCCGACCAGGCCGGGCCCCTGAGTGACGGCGATCGCATCCAGGGACTGGAAGGTCAACTCAGCCTTAGCCAGCGCCTCGGACACCACGTAGCAGATATTGTGAATGTGCTCGCGGCTGGCCAATTCAGGGACCACGCCGCCAAAATCATGGTGGGTTGAGAATTGCGAGGCTACAACACTGGAGAGAAGCCGGTCGCCATTCTCCAGGATGGCGGCCGCGGTGTCGTCGCAGCTCGACTCGAGTCCGAGGGTGATCATTCTGGCTGCTGCTGGGCCTTCTCGAAGAGCCGGGCGATGCTCTCCTGGTAGGGAGCGCGCGCGATTCCTATTTCGGTAATGATGGCTGTGACCAGATGGTTAGGCGTGACGTCGAAGGCCGGGTTTTGAACCATCGTGACTTCCGGTGCCAGTCGGTGTCCCTTGATTTCCGTGATTTCACGGGTGTCGCGCATTTCGATCGGAATATGGTCTCCGGAGGGGCAGTCACGGTCGATTGTGGAAAGAGGCGCGGCTACGTAAAAGGGGATGTCGTGCTGGCCGGCGAGAACGGCTACGGTATAAGTGCCAATCTTGTTGGCGATGTCACCGTTTGCCGCGATTCGGTCAGAGCCGACCACGACAGCGTGAACCTCTCCGGCCTTCATGAAATATCCGGCCATGCTGTCAGTGATCAAGGTGCAGGGAATTTCCTCCTTCATCATCTCCCAGGCCGTCAAACGGGCTCCCTGCAGGAACGGGCGTGTTTCGTCGGCAAAGACATGAATGCTCTTTCCATGTTCGACGGCTGATCGAATGACTCCGAGAGCGGTTCCATGACCGGCCGTGGCCAGGGCACCGGCATTACAGTGCGTCAAAACACTCATATTCGACTTCAGTAGTTCCTGCCCATGCTCCCCCATCCGCCGATTGATCTCGATGTCCTCTTCGTGCATGACAACGGCCTCATCGCGGAGCGCGCGCTTGAGATTTTCCAGAGTGCCGTTCTTGTGCGCTGCATAGACTCCCCGCATGCATTTGATCGCCCAGAAAAGATTCTGGGCCGTGGGGCGAGTGTCATGGATCACCCGGCAGATGCGTTCGAATTTCTCCTCCAGGTTGTCCTTGCTCAGCAGGTTCTTGACTCCCAGAGCGATCCCCATGGCTGCCGCGACCCCGATCGCCGGGGCTCCCCGGATCACCATGTCGACGATGGCTTCAGCCACTTCTTCGACTTCCCGGTAGGTGTTGTAGACCTCCTCAGTAGGAAGGAGCCGCTGATCGATCATCACGACTCCGATCTCTGTCCACTCAATCGTCTTAATCATGGGTCGAACAGTACACCACTCTCTAGTGTCCTGTCCCAGAGAATTAGCACCGTTTTTCGGATGGGTTTTGCGAGGTGAGGTCGCGAAGAGAGGGGGACAGGACACTAGGCTGTGTCTTCAAAATTCAAGAAAACGACAGCCGGCTGTTGCAAACTCCGGCCTGGGCAGGGCACACAGGCTGTTGTCAATTGGCCAATTCTGCTAAAATTTTCGCTATATTCCGAGATCCTTCATGACATCGAACGTCCTCACGCCAGCAGACAGGCTGTCCACACGAGAGCACTTGGAGAGCCATCTGAGCAAGTGGATCAGTCGGGCCGTAATGGCCACGGTCATGTGTTCAGTGGTGAGCATTGCCGGTAGTGGGGTTTTCCTTGGGGCCGCGATCTTGTTGTGGATTTGTCAGGTGCTCGCCACCGGGCGGCTGCAATTGAGAACGCCCCCGCTCGGGAAACTCCTGCTCCTTTTCATGGCCATGGTCATGGTTTCGATCGTTTTCTCAGCAGACCCGGCTTTCAGTTTGCGCTATGTGAAGAAGTTCATCCATTTTGCTCTGGTGATTTTCATTTTTACCTACTGTACCCGCGATCAGGTGGAATGGACCCTCAAGGGGACTCTACTTCTGATCTCTCTCAGTGCGGTGCTGGGTGTTGTTCAATTCTACTGGCTTTTCGAGATTGATCTGCTGAACCGAATCCGCGGTTTCATGAGTCACTGGATGACCTTTTCCGGCCAACTCATGATGGGGATCATCGCTCTGTCGGGGCTCATCCTGGCCCCATTGTTCAACCGAGATCGGGCCCCGGGAGATTCTCAAGAAGAGCATCTGACGAGGCCCTCCCACTGGCTCTGGGGCGGTATGCTCATTTTGATGAGTGGAGCTCTTCTTCTGACCTTGACTCGAAGTGCCTGGCTGGGGACCCTGTTTGGCCTGTTCTGCTGGTTGCTCATACTGAGGCGAAGGTGGGTCATTCCGCTGGCCATCGTGCTCATCGCATTTTTCCTGCTTCTCCCGGGGGCGTTTCACAGTCGGGTTCTGGATGGTTTCAACCTGAATGACACGACAACGCGAACGCGGATCGAACTGCTCCTGACGGGAGGCCGGATGGTGGCGGATCATCCCCTGGTCGGCGTGGGTCCACGAATGGTGCCCCGGCTGGCGGACCAATACCGCAGTCATCGGGAGTTTCCCGATTGGCTCTACCAGCACCTGCACAATACTCCTCTCCAGATTGGAGCTGAAATGGGCGTGATCGCTTTGATCGCGTGGTTCTCGATCTGGTTCTTTCTTCTCCGCGACTACTGGCGCATGGCCAGGGAGCAGAGCAATGCGGGATCTCCAGACCTGACGACACGCTATCTCTGTTACAACGGAATGTGCGTGGTCGTTGCTTTCCTGGGAGCGGGTCTGTTGGAATACAACTTTGGTGATTCGGAACTGGTCACGCTTTTGATGTTTTTCATAACGGCGCCCTATGTCCACGCGGACGGGCTCCAGGCGGCCGCTTGACATTGCCGTCCTGGGGACCCGAGGTATTCCTGCCAACTACGGTGGTTTTGAGACTTTCGCAGAAGAGCTGTCGGTACGGCTGGTGCGGAGGGGGCACCGCGTCTGTGTTTACGGCCGGCGGCATTTCGTGAATCCTCGCCTGGCCCGGTATCGAGGCGTGGAGATCCGCGTTCTCCCCTGCGTCCGGACCAAGTATCTGGAAACGATTTCGCACACGGCCCTGAGCGCGGCACGGGCCCTTTTCGACTCCCATGACATCGTTCTGATCTGCAATGCTGCTAACGCGGGCCTTTGCTGGCTTCCAGCCCTGGCGGGGCAAAAAGTCGTCTTGAACCTGGATGGGATTGAGAGGATGAGACGGAAGTGGGGTCCGCTGGGGCGCTCTTTTTACCGCCTGGCCGAGTTTCTTGCGATCGAGATTCCCACGGTGGCGGTGAGTGATGCCCACACCATTCAGTCTTACTACGAGCGGGAATATGGCGTGAAGACGCCCCTGATCGCCTATGGGGCCGATACGGAGCCCATGAATAGCCGCCAGACCCTGGACCGGCTGGGAATCTTACCGGACCGTTTCATTCTCTACGTGTCGCGCCTCGAACCTGAGAACAATGCCCGCCAGGTGATGGAGGCCTATCTCCAGGCGGGCGTCACTGATCCCCTTGTCGTTGTGGGAGACGCCCCCTACAGTCGCCACTACATCAGAGATCTGAGGGAGATCGCCGAGCAGGGGAACATCCTGATGCCCGGGGCCATTTACGGAAACGGCTATCGGGAACTACTCACACACTGCCGCTGTTATGTGCATGCAACAGAGGTAGGCGGAACTCACCCGGCTCTCATAGAGGCGATGGGGGCGGGCTGTCTGGTGGTCTCCAACGACACCCCGGAGAACCGAGAGGTGGTGGCCGATACCGGTCTCCTTTATGCCTTCAACAAGGTGGATCGGCTGGCTGCTCTTCTGGCGAAGATCTGGCAAGATGGCAGTCAGTACGAGCACTTGCGAGGTCGAGCCAGAGAACGCGTTCGTGTCCATTATGACTGGGAAAAGGTGACGGACTCCTACCAGGATCTCTTCTATGAAGTTCTTACCTAGAGCTCTGCTGGATGCCGGACAGATCACCGCCAACTTCCTGATCAAACTTTTCTTTCAGCATCGCCTGATTTTGAGCTTCATCAAGCGAGACCTGGCCACTCGCTATCTCGGGTCAACTCTGGGTGTACTGTGGGCGGTGATTCATCCCCTTGTGCTTCTCATCAGCTATACCTTCATCTTTACGATTCTGTTTAGCCCCGGGCAGACGGGGGGGCGCTACAGCGAAAATTTCGTCCTCTACTTGTTCGCGGGTCTCTTGCCCTGGCTCTACTTCCAGGATACGGTCCAGCGCTCCGCGACGACGCTGGTGGAACACAGCAATCTCATTCGCAGGACTGTTTTTCCTTCCGAAATACTCCCGGTTGTCATCGCAGGATCGAACGTTGTCACTCACTTGATCGGTGTCGGCTTGCTGGTAGTCGTCCTCTATTTTTTCCACGGCCTGAGCTGGCACTTGTTGCTGATCCCCGTTTTTCTGTTTCTACTGGTGATCTGGTCCCTGGGGCTTGCCTGGTTGGTGGCTGCGCTGACGGTCTTTCTGAGGGATACCAGCCAGTTTCTCATCGTTGCGCTCATTCTCGGGTTCTGGTTCACCCCCATTTTCTATCGGATCGAACATGTCGAGGAACGCTTTCCACGGCTGGCCTACTTCCTGAAGCTCAACCCGATGACTTCCATGGTCAAGAGTTACCAGGACCTGCTGGTCTCTCATGAGTTGCCCGATCTCTGGATGCCCTTGGCCCTGACCGGATTTGCGCTGGTCAGCCTGATGGTGGGGGGCATTGTATTCCGAGTCTTGAAGAGAGAATTTGTGGATGTCCTCTAGTTCTTCCAGGTCTCAAGGCAACGTGATCCAACTTCAGCATGTCTCGAAGAAATACCCGATTTACGAGACTCCGTCCTCCAAGCTTCTGGAACTGCTCTCCTTTCGAAAATGGAAGCTCCACCGTGATTTCTGGGCCCTCCGCGACGTCAGCCTGGAAGTTCCCAGGGGGGCAACCGTGGGCGTCCTGGGGCAAAACGGGTCGGGCAAGAGCACTCTTCTGCAGGTTCTGGCCGGAATCCTGCGGCCGACTGTCGGTACCTGCCAGGTGCAGGGTTCGGTTGCTGCCATTCTCGAACTGGGCGCGGGGTTCAACCCTGAATTCAGCGGAAGAGAGAACATCTATATCAACGCCGCCGTGCTGGGGCTGTCACATCGCCAGATCCGGGACAGAATGGACCAGATACTGGATTTTGCCGAAATCGGCGACTTCATCGATCAACCGGTCAAGACCTATTCCAGTGGGATGTTCGTGAGGCTGGCCTTTTCGGTTGCCGTCCACGCTGACCCTGAAATACTCCTGGTGGACGAAGCTCTGGCGGTGGGAGACCTGGTTTTCCAGCACCGCTGCATCCACCGGATGCGCCAGCTCAGAGACGCCGGCAAAACCATCATTCTTGTGACTCACGATCTTGCTGCGGTGACCAGCTACTGCTCTACAGCCATACTTCTGGACGGTGGGCGGAAGCTGCATGAGGGAAGTCCTGCGACCGTGGTCCAGCGCTACCAGGCTCTGGTGGCCAGGCGTGAGGCGGAGTTTGCTGATGGGCTGGTGCAGATGCCGGCTTCACCCGGAAGCGAGCTTCCGGTGGTGCGGACCATCCCCCACATTGACAACCGATATGGTGAGGGGGCGGCGGAGGTCCTGGGAATCACTCTTCTATCTTCGGATGGCCAGGTCTTGAACTCGGTTCCGGCGGGGGGAGAATGCACTCTCCTGGTGTCCGTCCACTTCAAGCGTAAGGTCACGGATCCGATCATCGGGTTCACTGTGCGGGATCGCCTGGGCAACGAAGTGACTTCCTCCAATACTTCCTACGAGGGAGTCCACCTGCCTGAGGGCCAGGCCGATCAGATCCATACGGTAGCCTTTCGCTTTCAGGCGCCCCAGCTACGCCCGGGCAGCTATACAATCTCTCCGGCGGTTTCCAGAGGAGATATCTGGAAGCATACGGTTGAGGACTGGATTGACAACGCTTACATCTTTCATGTGCTCGACACCGGTCTCGTCTACGGACAGATGCGCTGGCAGGTCGACGTCGACTTTCAAGTCTCCATCGAGCCGAGCTGAAAGCCAGCCGCAGGAACCCGGAGTGGTAAAGCCACATGCTGCATGATCCGAGCATAGGAGTCCTTTCCTTCTACAAGAACTGGCGCTGCGTGCTGGGTCTTGTGCTCATCTTGGGCGTGAACGTCGTCTGGGAAGTGCTCAATGACGTTCCGGCCATCTGGGACATGGCCTATCACCAGCTGATGGGTATTTCCTATCTCCAGGCCTGGATCGAGGGGACACTTTTCCGGGAGTTCGCCACTCTCTCGCCCGCCTATCCGCCCCTCTACTACCTGCACGAAGCCGGGGTCTACCTGCTACTGCCCGGATCGGACTTCAGAACCCTGATCGTCAACTTTCCTTACATTCTCCTGACCGCCTACGCGACCTACCGGATCTCGACTTATTTCCTGTCCCCATCACTGGCGGGTTGGGCCTCAGTGCTCGTTCTCCTTTTTCCAGCCATGGCCATGGTCCATCGGGAAGCTCTCCTGGACGGAGCCCTGGCCGCCTGGGTAGCGACCGGAGCCTGGCTCATCCTGCGCAGCCGCTGGTTCACTCACGTCGGGTGGACTCTACTCTTCGGCCTGGTCTGTGGGTTGGGGGCGTTGACCAAGTGGACGTTGCCGATGTACCTGGTGATTCCGGTTTTGTTCGGTGTTGTCGCATCGAAACAGCCTCTGCGCGCTTTGCGAAATCTGGCAGTAGCCGCGCTGGTGTCTTTCACTGTGATGGCGCCGTACTATCTGCAGAACCTGGAAGCCATGATCTCCCGCTATCCCACCACGAATCAGACCGGGCTGATTCCCTGGCGTCCTTACCCGAGGCATGGGGAGCCCGGGCTGAACAATATCTGGGGCTGGATCTACTATCCGCAGGTACTGGCAAGCTACTTTCTGTATCTGCCCCTGACTTTGCTGTTTGGAGGTGGGCTGCTCAGGAAGGCGTTCCTCGTTTCTCGTTCCTCGTTTCTCGTTTCGGGGTTTGGGGGGACCGATTCCTTTGGACGCAGGGTTCCTCTTTTTCTTTGGAGCTGGCTTTTGGGAGGGCTGGGGCTGCTGATCTTTCTGACGCCCAAGGATCCCAGGTTTGTCCTGCCTGTGGTGCCGCCGTTGGCGATGCTGCTTCTCTATTTCTGGGAAAATAGACCTCGGCTGGTCCATTTGATCCTGGTGATTGCGCTCATTCACTTCTTGACCTTTTCGTTGCCTCTGTTCGGGCCCGTCAAGATCGCCCTTTTCGAGATGAAGGGAGATCGGGATTTCCAGAGTCTGCAGAGGGAGTGGGTTCTGTATGCCAACCACTACTTCCATCTGGGAGGCCCGCCCGTGACCGAGAGCTGGAGCCTGGCGGAGATTGTGGCCGCTGTCCCGGAAGGGGCTGATGTCGCCGTGCTTCCCACCCTGCCGCGATTTCATGCCGGAGCGCTGCAGTTGGAGGCGGTTGTGAGCGAGCGGACGATCAGCTTTGTCGACTTCAATGAAGGCCCCGCGAGAAACCCTCTGGGGACGTCCGACTTCATCCTGGCCAAGACGGGTCACCAGGGTATTTCCTTCATCACGGAAGACAACCCTCAAGCCATGCGCAGGCTGGGCGAGGAAGGCTGGCAGCTTGTGAGCGATTGGGAGCTGCCGGACGGAGAGACCGCCCAGCTCTGGAAGAGTCCTCCAAGGTAGGAGGCCCCTTTGTGGTGGAGACCGAGAGTGGGAGGAGCCTTGGGGCTGCGACCGGGAGGATTTAAACCTCCGCCTCCCCGAGGTCCCTCCCACTCTTCGCCACCATGTGATGTTTTCCTGGCGTAGGAGGACCCTCCGCGGTCCGATTAGATCGCCGCTTCCATGCGGCGATCCGATCGGGGCTTTCAAGATATGCTTCGTACAAGTAACCTAGAACTCATGAAAACGAAGTCTGATCCCTCCTCGAGCCAGGCCTCAGAGATGGAAGTTGAAATCGATCGTCTGGCTGCAGAAATCGAAGATAGAGTCATTGACTGGCGGCGGGATTTTCACCAGCATCCGGAGCTTTCAAATCGGGAGTTTCGGACCTCCGAGAAAGTCGCTGACTACATGAAGGAGCTGGGTCTGGAGGTGGAGACGGGAATTGCTCACACGGGCGTGGTGGCTCTTCTGGAGGGATCCTCGCCAGGCCCGGTTGTCGCTTTGCGCGCCGACATGGACGCGCTGCCGGTCACTGAGCGCACTGACGTTCCTTTTGCCTCCCGGGTTCGATCCACCTATGAAGGCCAGGAGGTCGGCGTGATGCACGCCTGTGGTCACGACACTCATATGGCGATGTTGATGGGGGCGGCAACGGTTCTGACAAGTCTGCGGGATCGGCTGCCCGGCACGGTGAAGCTGATTTTTCAACCCGCTGAGGAAGGCACTCCCCGGGGGGAAGAGGGCGGAGCCGAACTCATGGTTCGCGAGGGAGCCCTTAAGGATCCTGACGTTGACGTGATCTTTGGGCTCCACGTCAACAGTGAGATGGACGTGCAGGCGATCGAGTACACACCCGGGCCGGCGATGGCCGGGTCTGACGACTTTCGGATCCTGATCAGGGGAGAACAGACCCATGGCGCCACCCCCTGGGATGGGGCCGACGCGATCACCGCAGCCGCTCACGTGATCGCGGGACTGCAGACCGTGGTGAGCCGGCGGGCTGAACTGACCCGAGCCCCGGCTGTCGTCTCGATTGGAAAGATTCAGGGCGGCGTAAGAGCGAATATTCTCCCGGAAGAAGTGGAGATGGTGGGGACGATTCGCACCTTTGACCAGGGGATGCGCGAGAAGATTCACCACGAGGTTCGAAAGGTTGCGACGCGGATCGCCGAGAGCATGTCCACGGTTGCAGAGGTCGAGATCGAGACGGGCTATCCGGTGACCTACAATGACCTGCAACTGGCAAGCTGGGCAGTTCCTCGTCTGCAGACCTTGGCCGGACTGGATCAGGTGAGCCTCATGGACGCCATCACGGGAGCTGAGGATTTTTCCTTTTTCCAGCAGGAGGTCCCGGGATTCTTTTTCTTCCTGGGTGGGAAGCCGAAAGGTATCCCATCATCGGAAGCGGCTCCCCACCACTCCCCCGACTTCTACATCGATGAGAGCGGGTTGAGACTGGGAGTCCGGGCCCTGAGCACCCTGGCGGTGGAGTATCTGCGATCGGGCGCCGAACCGTAGGGGCGACCCTTGTGGTCGCCCGCTGAACGGGCCGGCACAAGACCGGCCCCTACTCGTCGCGCCAGGGCGTCTCCCATATTCAAAGCCTCAATCTTCAATCCGCCCGGTTGACAACCTCGGGAGGCGATCACTAGACTCGCGCCAGACCCAGTGCCTGGAGAAACCTCTTGTCAAACGCATCTGCTGCCGCCGGGAACACCACAGAAGAAGTGCTCAAAGAACTCGGCCTGAGGTCCGGGGCGAAAGTCGTGGGAATCGCCGCCGCGTCCGCTTTCAACGAGTATGTTCCTGTGGGACATCGCCCGGAGGATTTTCTTCCGGGAGCGAAGAGTGTGATCGTGGCCGGGGACACCGGCCCTACCGCGGGAGCCTGGCGTTGTCCTGATCACCGTCTCATGGAGATCACCGGATACGATTTCCGGGAGAATGTGGCGGTGCACGTAATGGCTGACTATATTGAGGGTGAACTTGGCTACTACGCTGTGCAGGGACCCTCTCTCGCCACGGCCGGCCACACTCCTCCCATGAGCATGATGCTGGCGGCCGTACTGGCGGGTCTGGGAACTCGAAGTCTGGCTGCCAATATCATTCTGGACCCAGACTACGGAATGCTCTACTACGCCGCGATGGTGACGACGCTTCCCCTCACTCCTGACCATCGACTGGAGGAGGATGCATGTCCTGCTCCCTCCTGCGTGGTGATGTACGAGAAGTTGGGGACAACCCCCTGCATGCGTGCCTGTCCCGCAGAGGAGGGCGGCTGCCTGGACGGAGAGATCGACCGGTCGCATCAAGCACTCCCACTACAATCGAGAACGTTGCCACGCTCGGGCGATGACTTATGGCATCGGAAGTGTTCAGAAGGTCCTGGTCGACATTATCAACGAAGACGATCCGGGCGCTCGGAAAACTATGGTCTATTCAGACTTCTTTACCGACGCGGTCGGAGGGCTGGCTTATTACAAGGACAGCGTGGCTCAGTGCTTCGAATGCATCCGGGTGTGTCCGGTAGGAAAAGTGCACCGTGTCAACAAGAAGTAGCGGCGTGAACTTTCCGGACAGCACACTAGACTGGAGGTTCACTCCGTGAGTGATCAGCAGGACAGCAAGTTCTTCAACCAGTGCAAGGTGGAGGTGAGCGGGTTCGCGCAGCGGATCGGTGCGCTGACCTGCGGAGTAGCTGATGCGGAGGCGTTTACCGAGGCACCGGCAGGCTACCACCCGGAGGATCTTCTGCCCGGAGCCAGATCGGTGGTGGTGATGGGCGGAAGCCCGCCCCGGGCGGGAGACTGGATGAGCCCGACACCCGAGTTACAGGAGACGATGGGAACCGGCGACCGGGTCAACAACCTGGGCCGGAAAATGGCCCAGTACATCGAGAGTGAGCTGGGTTACTATGCGCTTTTCGTCCCTCCCGGCTTGAGTCGAGGCAATCGTCCCTTTCTCAGTATCAAGTATGCGGCCGAGCTGGCCGGCTGTGGAACCCGTAGCCTGGCCGGACCGATTCTGCATCGCGACTTCGGGATGCTGTACTACACCGCTGTGATCACCACTCTGCCCCTCACGCCGGACGGGAGACTGGCAGACCAGGTTTGTCCGTCTCCATCCTGTGTCGAGATGTGGGAGGAGCAGAAAACGGAGTTCAAGCGCAAGGCCTGCCGCGACCTCCATGACCCCGGGACTCCTGATGTACTCGCGAAACAGCCAGGGTCCACGAATTACCAGTTCTCCCGCCTCACCTCGCTCCAGTTCAGACCCGTCGGGACCGATAATCTTCATTTCCCAGCCCGGGTGATAACTTCCCACGGTGTTGGCAATCGTTTCCAGGTCGTCATCCAGTCGAGTCACGGTCCCCCGGTAGGTTTCGGTCATTCCCCACAGCATGACCGGCGTGCAGTCAAAATGCTCGTGCAGTTTGTAGACGAGAGCCGGCGGGTGAGGAGCTCCTGCCAGCATAAACTGGCGAAGCGAGCCGAAGTCGGTTGATTCGACGCGGGGATGGTTCACGAGCATGGTTGCGATGGCAGGGACTCCAAAGACGTGGCTGACCTTTTCTCGCTCGAGCAGTTCAAAGAAACCGTCCGCATCGAAAGTCTCCATCAGAACCTGCCTGGCGCCTGCTACAAGGCCAATCATGATCGTATAGGTTCCATAGGCAAAGGAATAGGAGGAGGCACTGAGAAGCGTGTCCTCCGGTCCCATCTCCAGCAAATGGGTCAGATTAACCGAGTTGCTGACGGGGCCGTCATGGGGATGCACCACGCCCTTGGGGGTTCCTGAGGTTCCCGATGTGAAGGTGAGGATCAACAGGTCGTCGGGGTCCGGCCTGAGAGCTCGCAGGCTCGGATCGGCCTCCGTATCCAGGAGAGATTCGAAGCTGGCTTCTCCCGGTCCGGCCTCCCCTCTCACAGTGACCCTCAGCGCCAGGCCCGGCAACTCTCCCTGGATCTGGTCCAACATGTTCCGGTAGTCAAAGCCACCCGATTCGGGAACATAGAAGAAGGCCTTCGATTCGGCAAATCCGAGAGCATACTTGACCTCATGAGCGCGGCTGACCGTGTTTTGTGCGTTGAATATCGCCCCTACCTTGCTGGTTGCCAGAAACAGGCACACGTACTCCCAGATATTGGGTAACTGGCAGGAGACAACGTCTCCTTTCGTGATTCCTTGCTGCACCAGGGCTGCTGCCAGTTGGTCGGAAATCTGGTCGAGTCGCGCGAAGGAGAGCCGCTGGCTGCCGTCGACAATCGCTGTCCTGTCGGGTGAGTCCCTGGCCCACCGATCCAGCTCTCCGGGCAGGGTCAGGCCGTGAAGTGCCTTGAAATAATCGCTCATCTACCAACCATATACCGCCGAAAAGGGGACAGTCTACTCTGTCCCCTTTTTCCAACCCGCCCGGGAATTGGGGACAGAGTAGACTGTCTCAGGACTTTCCGATAGTGTACTGTCCTTGATGTTCAGGGTGTGCATTCGGGATGAATTTTCGTCGTCAGTGAGGCGCGCGACTCAGGAAGGAATCTCTGCATGACCTTTGTCATCACCGACCCTTGCATCGGCACGAAAGACGCCAGTTGCGTGCAGGCCTGCCCGGTGGACTGCATTCATCCCCTGCCGGGTGCCCAGGACTTTGGAGAGGCGAAACAGCTTTACATCGATTCGGTCGAGTGCATCGAGTGTGCCGCCTGTGTACCCGTCTGCCCTGTGGAAGCGATCTTTGCGGACGATGAGGTTCCCGAGCAGTGGACGGAGTACATCGACATCAACGCCAGCTATTTTGAGTGAGTGGAAGCAGGGAGGGAGATCTTGATGAACTGGAAGACGATTGAAGTTGAATTCTTGGAGGAGGGGGTCGTGCTGGTCACCCTGAACCGGCCCGATGTGCTGAACGCGGTCGATGACACGATGCGTCTCGAGTTCACCGCCCTGATCCCGGTTCTTCGGAAAGAGGAGGTTCGGGCCGTCGTTTTCACGGGCGCCGGTCGAGCCTTCTGTGCCGGCGTCGATATCAGTCGTTTTGAACAGGATTGGTCTGACCGCTACTTTGCGGGAGAGAACCACGATCTTCTGGATTTCTTTGATGCCCTCGAGAACCTCCCAAAACCCGTTTTTGCAGCGATCAACGGAGCTGCCACCGGTGCCGGGATTCTGCTCGCCCTGGCCTGCGACATCCGTATCGCTTCAGAGGCGGGCCGCGTTGGATTCCGGGAGCATCAACTGGGACTGGTGCCCGGGCTGGGCGGGAGCGTCCGCCTGGTCCGCCTGTTGGGACTTGCTCGAGCCAAGGAAATCTACTTCCAGAAGAAGTTGGTGCCGGCGCAAGAGCTCCATCGACTGGGGCTGGTGGCAAGGGTCACCCCACCTGAGAGTCTGATTTCCGAGACCATTGAGTGGGCCACAGAACTGTCCGCCCGGGCGCCTCTGGCGCTGGCCCGCGCTAAGATGCTTTTCAATGGAGTCTCAGATCGAACCCATCGGGAGGGAATCGAAGCCGAAAACGAGGCTCTGGAAGCGTCAGTTCGGAGCGAGGACCACAAAGAGGGAGTCGCCGCCTTTCGCGAGCGCAGGCGCCCCGTATTCAAAGGCAAATAGGCGCACCAGCTAGTGTACTGTCCGGGAAGTGCACTATCGTCCCTTGAAAACCGCCTTGCGTTTCTCTGCAAAGGCGCTTACCCCTTCCAGCCCATCCTGGGTGTTGAAGAGGGAAGACATCAGGTCCGCCTCCAGAGCCAGTCCGTCGGCCAGGTCCATCGATCCGCTGCCGTGAACCAGTTGTTTGGTGGCACTGATAGCGATGCTGGGCCCGGTGGCCACCCGCCGGGCGAACGCCTCCGTTTCTGAGAGGAGCTGATCAGCCGGGAAGAGTCGATTCACGAAGCCCAGTTCTAGAGCTTCCACCGGGCTTACGAAGCGACCGGTGATCATCATCTCCAGCGCCCGAGCGGGCCCGATGAGCCTCGGAAGCCGCTGGGTTCCCCCGTTTCCGGGCAAGAGACCCAGGGTGACCTCGGGCAGACCCAGTTTGTACTCGCCTTCCGCTGCGAAGCGCAGATCACAGGCGAGAGCGATCTCCAGACCCCCTCCCAGGGCATGTCCGTTGATGGCGGCGATGAAGATCTTCGAACTCGCCGGCATCCGGTTCAGTGTTGCATGGCCCTTGTGGATCATCTTGATATTGGTCGTCGCATCGTTGGCGGCAAAGGCCTTGATATCCGCACCTGCGCAGAAGAACTTTTCCGAGGCACTCTTCAAGATCACGACCCCAACTTCGGGATGAGCCTCAGCCTCTTCGATGGCCTCTTCCAGTTCGCCCAGGGAACCCATTTCGTAACTGTTCGCCGGGGGGCGATTCAGGGTGATGATGCCAACATGATTCGAGGCCGAAAACGTTACCACCGGGTCTGCCATCAAAGGATCCTCCAGGGTGCTTGAGAGTACTTGAGTCGAGTGTTATTGCTAACACCGCAGGACAAGACTGTCAATCAGGGCAACTGGAACCATGTTTGTCAGTCTTTACCGAGTGTGGTACACGGTTCAAGACTCCATTCGATTAGGAAACAGCATGAAGCTCCAGTTACCCGGAAACTACAACGTCAGTGAGGTCCTGTTCCACAATCTCGAGGTGGGAAGAGGGGACAAGACGTGCCTGACGGTCGGTCACGAAAGTACGACCTATGCTGAACTCGCTGCTCTTGCGGCTCGAGTCGGTAACGCTCTGAGATCCCTGGGCATCCAACCCGGTGCCCGGGTGCTGCTGTTGCTGCTCGATGGCTTTGAGTTTCCGGCGGCCTTTTTCGGTACGATTCGAGCCGGATGCCTGCCGATTCCAACCAATACCTTTCTGTCCGGTGCGGACTTTGAGTATTTCCTGAGAGATAGCCTGGCTGAGGTGGCCATCGTCAGCGGTCCCCTACTGGAGTCCTTCGACCCTGTACGCCGAAAGGTGTCGAGTCTCAAACATGTGGTCGTGGTCGATGACGCTCCCCCTGCAGGCACGATCTCCTGGAAGGAGTGGACCAGTGCAGCCTCGACCCATCTGTCGCCGGTAGCGGCCGGGCCCGCCGAACCGGCCTTCTGGCTCTACAGTTCCGGCAGCACGGGCTCTCCCAAAGGAGTAGTTCACCTTCAGCAGGCCATTCCCTACACGATCGAGAGCTATGCGCGGGGCGTTCTGGGGATGGACGAAAACGATCGTGTCTTTTCCGCTTCCAAGGCCTTCCATGCCTATGGGCTTGGAAACAGCGTTACCTTTCCCCTGGGGGTCGGAGCCTCTTCGGTACTTTTCCCCGGACGCCCGACGCCGGACGCCATCTTTGCGGAACTGATTTGCCATCGACCGACTCTCTTCTTTACCGTTCCAACCACGTATGCCGCCATGCTGGCAGCACCAGGCGAAGATCCTGACTGGGATTTGAGCAGCCTGCGGCTCTGCGTGTCGGCTGCCGAGGCACTGCCTCCGGAGATCCTGAGACGCTGGGTGGAGCGCTTTGGCGTGGAGATTCTGGACGGAATCGGCTCGACTGAGATGCTTCACATTTTCATCTCCAACCGACCTGGCCAAGTGAAGGCGGCGTCCAGTGGAAGGACGGTACCCGGCTACGAGGCCCGAATTGTGGATGAATCCGGCCTTGAGGTGCCTCCCGGTGATTCCGGAGATCTGCAGGTTCGGGGTGGGAGCGCTTCGCCCTGCTACTGGAACCGACCTGAGGCCGAGGGGAGTCTGCAAAACGGTTGGAATGCGACGGGGGACCGCTACCATGGTGACGAGGAGGGCTTTTATTTCTATGAGGGCCGATCCGACGATATGTTGAAGGTGGGAGGGCAATGGGTCTCACCAACGGAAGTCGAGAACACACTGATGCTGCACCCGGCGGTTCTGGAGGGAGCCGTGGTGGGCACCAGCGACGAGGCCGGGCTCACCAGGTCGAAGGCCTTTGTGATCCTGAATCAAGGGTATGCTCCTGGTGAGGAACTGGTGTCGGAACTGCAGGATTTTGCCAGGTCCAGGATGGCTCCCTACAAGTACCCTCGCCTGATCGAGTTCGTCGAAGACCTGCCCAGGACAGCGACCGGCAAGATTCAACGATTTCGGCTTCGGGAGTGATCGTGAGAGGGAGGCAGGCAGAGGACTCAGGGCTGCGGCCGGGAATTTAAACGTTCTCCGCCCTGAGCCCTCTGCCTGCCTCCCTCTTTCCACAAAGGAACAGTGACCAATCAAGGAAACGTCGGAGGCAGAATCCTTGGCGACTGCGCGGCGACCCGAGGGTCGCCCGAGTAACCGCGACAACCAGTGGATGCTAAACTGGTAACTCGGAGGATAGAGCGAATGGCTTTTGGAGGCGGAATCAGGATGCCTACCGCTGAAGGTGCCTTGCCGGGGCGTGAGCAAGAGATGCCCATGGTCGACAGGCATTACGTGTTGAATACACCCCTACGCCCACCCTTCCCGGAGGGCCTCGAAAGAGGACTCTTTGGGATGGGCTGTTTCTGGGGCGCCGAAAAGGAGTTCTGGCAGGCTTCCGGGGTCTTCACCACAGCAGTCGGGTATGCTGCCGGCTACACCCCGAATCCCACCTATCGTGAGGTCTGCTCAGGGATGACCGGTCACACAGAGGTTGTTCTGGTCGTCTTCGACCCCTCTCGGACCAGTTACGATCAGATGCTGAAGCTCTTTTGGGAGAACCACGATCCGAGTCAGGAGATGCGCCAGGGCAATGATGTCGGAACCCAGTATCGCTCCGGGATTTACTGCTTTTCGGAAGAACAGATGAAGACTGCTCTGGCCAGCCGCGAGGCCTATCAGATCGAGCTCCAGCAGGCAGGCTACGGTTCGATTGCGACGGAAATTCTGGCCGCCCCTGATCTCTACTATGCCGAGGATTACCACCAGCAATACCTGGCCAAGAATCCGGGCGGCTATTGTGGAGGCGGGGGAACCGGCGTCAGTTGTCCCGTAGGCGTGAAGGCCTGAGAGAGCTGTGGCCCTATGAAACACTCAGGCTCACGAGCCCCGGAAAGTCACCCCATTTCCCGTAGAACCCTGCTGGCCGGGGGAGTCTCAGTCCTGGCCTCGGCGGCAGTCGGGTACGCGCAAAAAGGGCGCAGCACTGGGCCCGGGCAGTTGCACTATGAGAGCCTCGTGAGTGTCGCTCAGCGGATCCGGCGACGAGAACTGTCGCCCGTGGAGGTGACGAAAGCCCAGTTGGAGCGCATTGATGCGCTCCAACCCAAGCTGAAAGCCTATGTGATGGTTCTTGCCGACCGTGCCCTGGCCCAGGCCCGGGAAGCCGAGCGTGAAATTCAAGCCGGGAACTATCGAGGTCTTCTGCACGGGATTCCGGTGGCGGTGAAGGACCTCTACTTCACCGCAGGCCTGGCGACAAAGGGTGGCAGCGGAGCCCTTGCGGATCATATCCCGAGTTACAACGCCACTGTTGTAGAGCGATTCGCCAGCGCCGGAGCGGTGCTGCTGGGCAAGCTGAACACGACCGAAGGCGCCATGGTCGGATACCATCGGGACTTCGAAGTGCCCCGCAACCCGTGGGGAGAGGACCGCTTTCCCGGGTGGTCATCCAGCGGTTCCGGAGTCGCGACCGCGGCGGGTCTTTGTTACGCCTCGCTGGGCACCGACACGGGCGGTTCCATCAGGACGCCGTCGGCGGTGAACGGGATTGTCGGCCTGAAGCCTACCTGGGGACGCGTGAGCCGTCATGGAGTTCTCGACCTGGCGCCGTCTCTCGATCACGTGGGTCCCATGACCCGAACCGTGGCGGACGCAGCCGCTGTGCTGGCGGTTCTGGCCGGCCGCGATGAGCATGACGCCACCAGCCTGCCCGATCGTGTTCCAGACTACCTGGAGGAGATCGAGCAGGGAATCCAGGGAGTGCGGATTGGCTTCGACGAGGACTATGCCGCCCGCGGTGTCCAGGGGGAAACGGCAGCGGCGGTTCAGGGGGCCCTGCGAGAGCTGGAAGTGCTGGGCGGACTCGTTGTGCGGGCCCGGATGCCGACATTGCACGGTCACGGCGCAGCCTGGAGGACCATCTGCAGTACTGAAGCCGCTGCCGCACATGCTCGCACCTTTCCCTCCCGCGCCGATCAGTACGGCACCTTCTTTCGCTCTTTCCTGGAGGATGGCAATAAGGTCACCGGAGTGGACTATGCGAAAGCGAACCTGATTCGGCGGGAGATATCCGGCCAGATCCGGCGGGTCTTTCAGGACATTGATCTGCTGGTGTGTCCCTCTGTCGCCTACGAGCCCTGCCGCTACAATCCGGCAGACGCCTACGGTGGTATTGACCCTGAAGCAGAGACCCTGGCGGGGGTTCCCTACTCCTGTCTGGGGGGCAGCGGCCGTTTTACCGGCCCTTTCAATTTTTGCGGGTACCCGACGCTCTCCCTGCCCTGTGGATTCTCCATAGACGGTCTGCCCCTGAGCCTGCAGCTGGTGGGGCGCCCGCTTTCGGAGTCGCTCCTGTGCCGTGCAGGACACGCCTACGAAGAGGCCACCGGGTGGCACGCGCGCCACCCGCCTGTGTGATCCGCCCGGTCCTCCTATTTGGTCCCCGGCCTTGCAACCAGTGCAGCAATCCAGCAGGATGACTCCCGGAGTCGGTCGGCCACAACCGTTCGGTATTCATGACGTTTGAGATCTTAATCCTGTTCCTTTTGCTGGCGGCTGCGCTCGTCCTTTTCCTGCTCGAGTGGCTCTCGGTCGATGTCGTCACGCTGTTTCTGCTGGTGGCCCTGGTTCTTTTCGGAATCCTGACTCCGGAGGAAGTCTTTTCAGGCTTTGCCAATGAGATCATCATCATTCTCTGCTCGGTCTTTGTTCTGTCTGCCGCCCTGGTAAAAACAGGTGTGATGAACTGGGTGGGCCGAGCCCTCCACGCCCTGGTCGGTGGGAATGAGTTTCGAATCCTGGTTTCGGTCATGCTGCTGTCGGCTGGCCTTTCAGCGTTTCTCAGCAACACGACGGCAGTTGCGATTCTCTTGCCCGTTGTGCTGGGGCTCTCGAGGGAGAGCCGGGTCAGTCCGGGAAGAATCCTCATACCACTGGCCTTCGCCTCCATGCTGGGCGGCACCTGTACCCTGATCGGAACCTCCACCAATCTGGCCGCCAGCGGCATGATCCTGAAAATGGGACTGGAGCCCTTTTCTCTCTTTGAATTCGTGCAGATCGGCCTGATCCTGGTGGTTGTGGGAACTCTCTACATGGCCTTCCTGGGCCATCGACTGTTACCCCGCACTGCCCCGGCCACTCTCACCGAGGAGTATCGAATCAAGGAGTACCTGACCGAGGTCATCGTGCCTGAGGAATCTGCGCTGGCCGGGGAAAGCCTGGAGCAAGTGCCTCTCCTGGATCGGGGGGTGACGGTTCTGTCCATTCAGCGGGGCGAGCGAAGGATTTACCCGGGGCCGCAGAGAAGGCTACGGAAGGGTGATCGACTTATCGTTCAGGCCACCCGCGAGGGACTCCTCTATGTCCGGGAGACCCCGGATCTGGTGATTCATGCCGATGGATCCCTGAATGACACGGATCTGGTGACCGATTCCATTCACCTGGTGGAGGCGATTATCATGCCTCGGTCGACCCTGATTGGTCATACCATCAGGAAATGGAAGTTTCGGCAACGTTACGGAGTTTCAGTCCTGGCTCTGTACCGTCAGGGAGTCAGTCTAGTTGAAGGACTGGCAAATATCCGCTTCAAGGTGGGGGATGTCGTTCTACTGCAGGGCCCGGCAGATCGCCTGGCGCCCCTGCAGGAGGCTCGCGATTTGTGGGTTCTGGACGAGAGCGAGCACACCCTTGTCAACAACCGCCGTGGGAGCTACGCGGCGGCGGCCCTGGTACTGGCCGTCCTGCTGGGTGGGCTTCAGGTAATTCCGCTCTCCATCTCCTTTCTGCTCGGAGCCCTGGTGGTCATCGTGCTCAAGTGCGTCACTGTGGAGGAGGTCTACGGTTTCATCGAGTGGCGTCTGATCATCCTGATCGGAGGCATGACTGCCTTCGGGCTGGCCATGCAGAAGACTCAGGCCGATGGTTACCTGGCCGGTCTGATTGTAGAGTGGGCTTTGCCTCTGGGATTGTACTGGGTGCTGGCCGGGTTTGTGGTTCTCACCATGCTGCTGACTCAACCTCTGTCCAACGCCGCCGCGGTTCTGGTGGTGCTTCCGGTGGCCGTCGCCACGGCGGGGCAGCTGGGTGTGAATCCGCGAAGCCTGGCCGTTCTGGTGACCCTGGCGGCTTCTGTTTCCCTGATTGCCCCCTTCGAGCCCGCCTGCCTGCTCGTGTTCGGTCCCGGCAAGTATCGGTTCCGGGACTTCCTGATTTCGGGTCTGCCCCTGAGTGCCATTGTGGTTGTGGTGCTGCTGCTGTTGGTGCCGGTTTTCTGGCCGCTCTAGCAGCGTTTCTCGTTTCTCGTTTCTCGGGCGACCTCAGGATCGGATCACGGAGGGTTCCCCTTGCCCTGCGGGCGATCAATAGCGGGCGTCGCTTCTACGATACCGATGGCCCCGAACATGAATACGCCTCCTCATTCAGAGTGTTTCAAAGTAGGATAGGGGTCATAGTGACTCGCTTGATACTGGTTCTCCTCTGTCTGTTGCCCACACTTCACTGTACGGGAAGAGAGCTGGCAAAGCCGCCTCCCAACATCGTTTACATCCTGGCAGACGACCTCGGATATGGAGAGCTGGGATCCTACGGCCAGAAGAAGATCGAGACTCCCAACCTGGACGCCCTGGCAGCCGGCGGGATGCGCTTCACGCAGCACTATGCCGGCTCACCGGTGTGTGCCCCTTCCCGCTGTGTGCTTCTGACGGGGAAACACAGCGGCCACGCCTACATCCGGGGCAATGACGAATGGGGGGACCGGGGAGACGTGTGGGATTTCGCCAGGGCTGTAACGGACCTCAACCTGGAGGGCCAGCGTCCGCTCCCGGCTGGTACCCGGACACTGGGATCGCACCTTCAGGAGGCCGGCTATCGAACCGCCATCGTCGGCAAGTGGGGCCTGGGGGCGCCCCTCACCGAGGGCATTCCCAATCGGCAGGGGTTTGACTTCTTTTTCGGATACAACTGTCAGCGTCAGGCCCACACCTACTATCCCCGACATCTGTGGAGAAACACCGAAAAGGTATGGCTCGACAACGCGTTGGTCGTGCCCAATACCCGGCTGAAGGAGGGGGAGGATCCTCGCGATCCAGCGAGCTACACCCGGTACACGCTCCAGCAGTACGCGCCGGATCTGATGCTGGAAGAAGCTCTCGGCTTTATCGAGGATTCAGGGAACGAGCCCTTCTTCTTGTACTTTGCGACTCCCATCCCGCACGTTCCCCTGCAGGCTCCGCGCCAGTGGGTCGAGCACTACCTGAACAAGTTCGGGGACGAAGAGCCCTATACGGGGGATCAAAACTATTTCCCCCACCGCTATCCACACGCGGCCTATGCTGCCATGGTTTCCTATCTGGACAGCCATGTGGGTCGATTGATCCAGAGATTGAAGGACCTGGGCATTTACGAGAACACTCTGGTCATCTTCTCCAGCGACAACGGACCGACCTTTAACGGCGGAGCCGACTCCCCCTTTTTTGACAGCGGGGGCCCCTTTCGCAGTGAACGGGGATGGGGCAAAGCATTTCTACACGAAGCCGGAATCCGGGTTCCCATGATTGCCAGTTGGCCCGACCGCATCCGGCCCGGATCGAAGACCGACCACATCTCGGCCTTTTATGACGTCCTGCCCACTTTGCTGGAACTGGCCGAAGCTCCGGTTCCGGAAGACACCGACGGAGTTAGCTTTGTCCCCTCCCTGCTGGGGCAGAGAAAGCAGGCCGAGCACGAGTTCCTCTACTGGGAGTTTTCCAGCACCGGGCAGCAGGCGGTGCGGATGGGGAAGTGGAAGGGTCTGCGCGAGGGCATTCGCGAAGGAGACCTGGAGATAGCTCTATACGACCTGGAGGTGGACCTTCAGGAAGAGCAGGACCTCTCCGGGCAGCATCCGGAGATTGTCGCGAAGATCCGGGAGATCATGGAGAAGGAACACGTGCCTTCTTCCATCCAGCGCTTCCGCCTCTTCCCCTGAACCGGTTCACTGCTGAGGTGCAGCCGGGGGGCTCTTGATCTGGGAGAGCAGGCTGTCGAGCGTGGTCTTGAAGGTCGTGTAAGGCTGAGCGCCGCGGAGAGTACGAACCACTTTCACCTTGTTCGGATCCTTGGGGTCGGTGAACCCGATCCCGAATGACGGAGTAGATGTCATTCCGGCGGTCCGTGCCGCTGCCATGTCCCTGCGAATTGCCGCTGCGTGCTTGTCGCTCTCCAGGCAGGAATCGAACTCGATCAGGTCCAGACCCAGCTCCCCCGCATAAGTCCTGAGCTGCTCCGGAGCCAGAGCCTTCTGGTGGGCAAACAACTGATCGTGCATCTCCCAGTACTGGCCCTGATCTGAGGCGCAGGCGGCGGCTTCGGCTGCCTTGAAGGCCTGCTTGTGAATGGATTCCAGGGGAAGATCCATGAAGACATATTTGAGCTTGCCGGTTTCGACGTAGCTCGTGTCAATTTGTGGGACCGTCGCACGGACGTGTCTGCTGCAATACGGTCACTGGTAGTCCGAGAACTCGACAAGAGTTAATCCCGCAGCCTCATTGCCCTTGAACGGTCTCTTGCCCACATCCAGAGTGAACTCTTTGGGAGGGGACGGCCTCCGGGCCGGGGTTGGAACCCGCATGGTCTTGATCAGGTTGCTGATCTGCTGAAGCTGTAGCTGGATAGCTTTTTGTCCAGCCTGGAGGGACTGGATCTCCTTCTTGAGGTCTTCAATTTCCTGAGTGGAGGCCTCTTGACCGAACGAGACTGTGGCGGCAAAGAGTGCCACGAGAACCAGTGTGCACAGTGTTTGGGTTCTGTTTCGAGCCATGCTTTCTCTCTGATCTGCAATCAAGTCCCGCTGGGACAGCCTTCTATTCTAGCAGCTAAATGCCGGGAACAGTCCTTCCATTGACTCTGATGGCATAATTGGGAGCTACAAGAGAAGGAACGAAATGAAATGAAAATCACTCACGTCAAGACAGTCGTCGTCCATGCCGAAATGCGCAATTGGGTGTTTGTGAAGGTCGAAACGGACGACGACGGTCTGTTTGGCTGGGGCGAGGCCAGCCTGGAGTGGAAAACACGCTCGGTGGTCGGAGCTGTGGAGGATCTGGCTCCCATGGTTGTGGGCGAGAATCCGCTGCAGATCGAGCACCTCTACCAGAAGATGTACCGGCAGGGATTCTGGCGTCTCGGAATCATCGGAATGTCGGCCCTTTCGGGCATCGAGCTGGCCCTGTGGGACATCAAGGGCAAACACCTCGGGGTCCCGGTCTACGAACTGCTGGGAGGGATGGTTCGGGACCGGGTACGGATGTACACCCACCTGGGTGGCGGTGAGATGAAGGCGGTCTATGAGACCTTTGACGTGGGCCCTCTCATCGACCTCACCCACCAGGTTCTGGAGCGAGGGTATACGGCGGTGAAGGTCGTCTTCGTGCCTTATTCCCGGCCACTGGAGGGGATTCCCAAGGTGAAGCAATTTGCCCGAACCATGGAGAAACTTCGCCTGGCGGTGGGAGATGAAGTGGACATCATGATCGATTTCCACGGCCGTACCTATACAGGGGCTGCCATCCAGTACATCAATGCGGTCGAAGAGTATTCGCCCTACTTTTGTGAAGAACCGGTGACTCCCGAGAATGTGGAGGCCCTCAAGATGGTGACTCAGTCCACCCGAGTGCCGATCGCGGTGGGTGAGCGCCTGGTCACCCGCCACCAGTTCAGGCCGGTTTTTGAGGCCCACGCCTGCCACGTGATTCAGCCCGATATCTGTCACTGTGGCGGCCTGTTTGAAGCCAAGAAGATTGCCGCCATGGCCGAGGCCTACTATATGGGAGTGGCTCCTCATAATCCGCTGGGGCCGGTGGCCAATGCGGCCGCTCTGCACTTTGCCCTCTCCACCCCCAACTTCCTGATTCAGGAGGACATGCTGGCGGATGTGCCCTACCGCTGGGATGTTGTGAAATCGCATCTCAAAACGGAGAACGGGCACTGGCTTCCGACCGAGGTTCCGGGGCTGGGCATTGAAGTGGATGAGAAAGAGGCCGCCAGGTACCCGTTCCAACAGGAGATCATTCATCCGATGACCATCCGTGACGAGAACAATGCCATTCTGGACTGGTGACTGAAGCCGAGAGTGGAAGGAGCCCTGGGGCGGCGCGACGTTTAAATTCCCGAGCGCAGCCCCAGGGCTCCTTCCACTCTCTTTCGAAGGCTGAAATCAAACGTAGGAGGACCCTCCGTGGTTCGATCTGATCGCCAGGAGCGTCGGAACTTTGGAGTAGGGTAAGCATGCAGCAAGTGAAGGCACAGGTTGTGTATCCGTGCCGCAGTATTGTCGGTGAGGCCTGTATCTGGGATCCGCGAGACGGAGTGCTTTACTGGGTCGACATTCTCGACAGCAAGGTCTATCGCTTTGATCCCCGCAGCGGCTCGAACAGGGGCTGGGACGTTGGAGCGCATGTGGGTTGTGCAGCCCCTCGGGAAAGCGGTGGCCTGGTTCTGGCGCTGCAGACCGGTTTTGCCCTGTTGGATCTGGAGACCGGACAAGTCTCGAGCGTGGCAGATCCGGAGGCGGAGTTGGCGGGCAACCGGTTCAATGACGGAAAATGTGATCCTCAGGGGAGGTTCTGGGCCGGGACCATGGCCTATGCAGTCACGGAAGGATCGGGGAGCCTTTACTGTCTGGGCCAGGATCGGCAAGTCACCAGAAAACTTGCGGGGGTGACCCTCTCCAACGGACTGTGCTGGAATACGGGTAACTCCAGGTTTTACTTCATCGATTCGGCTACCTCGCAGGTTCAGGAGTATGACTACGATGCTTCTTCCGGGGAAATTGAAAACCAGCGCATCCTGGCAGAGATTCCCAGGGACATGGGAGTGCCCGACGGCATGGCCATCGACGAGGACGGGTGCCTGTGGGTGGCTCTGTGGGGTGGAGGAAAGGTGATTCGCATCGATCCAGACACGGGGTCCGTGGTTTTCGAAGTGCTGGTGCCGGTGGACCAGGTCACTTGCGCTGCTTTCGGGGGTGGATCCCTGGATCAGTTGTACATCACCACAGCCAACTATCAGCGCTCTGCCGAAGACGTGGCGAGGCAGCCGCTGGCGGGTTCCCTGTTCAGGGTGCAGGTCCCTTTCCGGGGAGTTGCAGTACCGGCCTACCGGGGGTGAGGAACCGCTCATGACGACTCGATTGTCCAGCTATGCAACTCCCACTCTGCTCGAGTCTTCTTCGGAAGTCTCAGCCCTGCCCCCAAGCCTGCGTGCCCTGTTTCGCCCCCTTCAGTTGGTGGGTCCGGCTTTTCCGGTCCACTCGGATGCGGGCGACAATCTGGCGGTTCATCTGGCTCTAGCCGAAGTCCCTCCCGGACACGTACTGGTAGTGGAGACGGGTGGAGCCGTTAAGTACGGGTTCTGGGGCGAGATCATGACCGAGGCCGCCCTGGCGCGGGGTGTTGCCGGCCTGGTGACCGACGGAGCCGTGCGCGATACGCGCGAGATCCGACAGCTTCAGTTTCCGGTGCTCTGCGCCGGAGTGGCCATCGCGGGCACCATCAAGCAGTCGTCAGGCCGCGTCAATCAGACCGTGGTCATCGGAAACTGCCAGATCCGACCTGGAGATATCGTTGTGGGTGACGATGATGGGGTCGTAGTGGTCCCCGCCGAGGCAGAGTCGGAGGTCATTGAGAAGGCCCAGGCCAGGGTCGACAAAGAGAACAGTCTGATCCAGCGGCTCAGGGAGGGGGAACTCACTGTTGATTTGCTCGGTCTCAGACCCGACCGGAAAGAGGAGAAATGAAAATGTCTCAACGCCGATGGGGGATCATTGGATTCGGGGAAGTTGGATCGACCTTTGCCCGGCACCTTTCGGGTCAGACCCAAGAACCGGTAGTCGTCGCCGATCCCGTTCTACACGACGACCCCCCGCCTCCCCATGTTCAGCAGCGTCTGCAAGGAGCTTCCATACGACTTGCGAAAGACATCGAAGATCTGGTCAGTTCAGCCGACGTGGTGCTGTCGACCGTCACCGTTGGCGTGGCTGCGGGCGTCGGCAGGGAAGCGGCCCGGACCTGGCGGGAGGGTCTCTTCATCGACCTGAACTCGACTGACCCGGGCAGCAAGCAGCGTCTGGCTGGTTCGTTTGGGGGCGACAGCTACGTGGATGGATCGATCCTGGGAGCGATCAAAGGCGAAGGTGCAGCCACTCCCGTGGTGCTGGCCGGCCCACGTTCCGGAGAGGCCCTGGAAGCATTTCAGGAGGCGGGATTTCGGGCCTCGGTCACGAGTCCCAAGGTGGGCGGAGCGTCGGCCCTGAAATTGTGCCGCAGCGTTTTCATGAAAGGCCTGGAGTGCCTGTTCGTGGAGACGCTGCTGGCCGCCCGACAGTATGACCTGCAGCAGCCGGTTCTGGAGACCATCGAGGAGACCCTGCGCGGTTACGGCCTGATTCCGATGGCGGACATGCTGGTCACGACCCACGCCGTTCACTGCGCTCGTCGCGCCCGGGAGATGGAGGGGGCTGTGAGCATGCTCCAGGAGATGGGACTGCCATCCGCCATGAGCGAGGCCTCGCTTGGTTTTCTCGACGGCAGTTCGCAGACCGGCCTGGCCGAGCACTTTGGGCAGGTGGTCCCGGATCGCCTGGAAGAGGTTCTGGAATTTCTGTCCGGGCACTACCGGGAGCAGCCCTCATGAGCCGTCTGGATGAGAAAGTAGCGATCATCACCGGCGCTGCTCAGGGAATGGGACTGGTGACGGCCCGGGAACTGGCCGATGGGCGGACTGCTAATGGACTGAGAAGGGGGCGAGCGGTCAGGTTCAGGGGGTTCCGGAGGGGAGGCTGGAGGACTGCAGGCCGCCCAGAGTCCGGATGGAGATCACCGACAAGGACGTGTCCGAGTTGATCTCCAGGGTGCCCACGAACGGGCCAGCTTCCAGACCGAAGAGCTCGTCGAAGAAGCGAGCCGTCTGATGGTGGGACTCGAGGACCAGATTGGTCTCGGCCACAGTCTGCTGCTCTCCGGATTCATCCCGGTTCTTCAATCTCAGATGGATGTTGGCGGTTCCCTTGGTTGGGTTCACGATGGCAAAGGCGGTGGCTACGACCAGGCCGTCGCCGCTGACATTCAGGACATGGCGCAATCCCACACCCGAGGCGGCAATGCCGGCTTCAGCCAGGATGGTGGCTGCCGTCTGGGGCTCGATCCCCCCGGCAGCGGCAGGGCCTGACTCCAGGGTGCTGAAATTGGTGGCGGCCGTCAGTGTCCTGTCCCCATGAATGAAGGCCCAGGCGATCTTCGGTGGATCGACGCCTGCGGCATCGATCTCGAAGAGCCGGCTTTCGGTGGCCCCGATGGTGAAGTCGTACCGGGAAGCGGTCTCGTTCTCCAGGGTCACCTCCAGCGGCTGGCCATCCGCTGTATTGAAGAACTGGAGTTGTCCGTCAACATCCTCTCCGTGGGGGTTATTGACCACCATCTGGGTGGTGATCAGGAAGGGCCCGGCCTGACCGAAGGGAATGTGGGGCAGGACGGCGGCCTGAGGCAGCAGCAGGTTGAGGATTTCCGGCACGCTGGTGCCCAGGGGGCTTGAGCGGGGAGCCAGGGTCTGGGTTACCTTCAGGTTCACAGGTCCCGGGTCGAGTGAGAACTTGCTGAGGACGGAAACCATCGTTCCCATGGGAAAGCTCTCCAGAATTCTGACAGTGAGGCGGGTACCGGAGGTCTCTTCCTGGCCGGCCAGGGCGGCTCCCGGCGCTTCTCCTGCGGGTTCACACGTGATCTCGACACTACCCTCCCCACACTCGTACTGAGCGGCAGACATGAACTCCCCAATCTGCTGCATGGGGAATTCCAGGAGGAACGGACCCTGCGGATCGAGAGCGGCAAAGCTTGCCGTCGAAAAGAGTCCGGGATCGGGTATCTTCGGAGGCAGGCTGGAGAGATCCTCGGGGTCCAGAATCCCCTCCGTGAACTGAAAGAGCTCAACAAACGTTGCTATCGGCCGGTCGCACAGTGTCTCCTCGGAGATCTCATTCCGGCAACTGATCCGCTCCGGCTGGATCTGGCAGACGGCGTCACCTTGAAACTCGTAGTATTTGCCCTCTTCGTTCAGTTCGACTTTCAGGGCAATGGCGTCGGCACACTGGTAGTAGACATCAAAGAGGGGACGTCCCAGTTGGGCGGTCAGGTCGTCGTCGCGGAGGCAGGCATCCAGGCGCAGGGTTACTTCGGCTGGATTCTCGACGGCTATGTCGTTGCACCCTTGCCTGACCTCGCCCTCGAAGTGCCGCACCGAACCGCCAGTGAGGACTTTCGTCACACACTCTCCGCCGGCTTCGAGTTCGGAATCGACCAATTCGTTGCAGTCCAGGTCCCGGTCCACGTCCCCTTCAACGGTATCCTCCGGCTGGTTGTCGGCAGCTTCGCCACTGCCCCCGTCGTCGCCTGTGACCGGGCCGCCGCCGGGACAGCTTGGCCCGACCCAGAGGACGAAAAACAGGAAAAAGGCCAGGAACAGGAACCGGTTTCTCATCGCGCCATACCTTGGACTGAACAGGGACTCTTCCAACCCTGATACAGCCCAGGGACATGGAGTGTCAAATTCTTGCGTACTCCTTCACCCCGGTCCCCTGCCTTTTGCCAGGGGCTCTGATGGGAAGACCGGTGACACGGACAACAGAACCTTGTGCCGGCCGCCGCTGCAATTGTGAGATCAAAATACGACTCCGCCCTCACTGTGCTTCGGGTTCTGATGACATGGTGGTAGCCGTGCTGTTCTATGATCTCGGGATGGCGGGCGTTAACATAGGCGGTGATGCGAATCTCGACTGATGTGGTTGGCTGTCAACCGGCAGCGGGGACACAGCCTTGAAGATCGGGTTTTACGGCGCGGCCCGGACCGTGACCGGTTCACGCCACCTGGTCACCGTCAACGGCAGAAACATTCTGCTGGACTGCGGCCTCTTTCAGGGCAGCCGCCGGGAAATGATCCGGCGCAATACCGGATTTCCGTTCCGCCCGGAAGACGTTCACGCCGTGGTTCTGTCCCATGCTCACATCGACCACTCCGGAAATCTTCCCAACCTGGTAAAGCAGGGTTTTCGCGGCAAGATTTACGCCACCCCTGCAACCGTCGGGCTGGCCCGCTACATGCTCATGGACTCGGCCAGGATCCAGGAGTCGGATGCTTCCTACTGGAACCGGCGCCGCGCCAGGCAGGGTAAGCCCCCGGTCGATCCCCTCTACTCTTTGGAGGACGCTGAGGCCGTGCTCGATCTCTTCGTGGCCCAATCCTACGGAGAGGACTTCCCGGTGGCGCCTGGTGTGCGGGCAACTTTTTCCGTGGCAGGCCACATACTGGGTGCGGCCGTGACCGTGCTCCAGATCGAGGAGAAGGGCCGCAAGATTCGCCTCGGATTCAGCGGCGATCTGGGCAGGAAGAACATTCCTCTGCTGCGCGATCCGGAACCGGTCCGGGATCTTGACTACCTGATCCTGGAGAGCACTTATGGGGACCGGCGCCACGAAGCTCCCGAGGTAGCCTATGCGAAGTTGAAGGAGGTGGCCTCACGCTGCACTGGTTCTGGGGGGAAGCTGATCATTCCTTCCTTCGCTGTCGGTCGAGCCCAGGACCTGGTTACAATTTTCACAGGATGATGGATGAGGGCGAGATCGAACGCCTTCCCATCTACGTCGACAGCCCCATGGCAACTCATATCACTCGTGTTTTCCGCGAGTTTCGAGACCGCTTTGATCGGGAGGCCCAGGCGTTTATGGCGAACGACGCCCACGAGGGTGCGCTCTTTTTTCCGGAAGTCACTTATGTGGTCAGTGCGGAGGAATCGAAGGCGCTGAACCGGACCGACGAAGACATGATCATTATCAGCCCCTCGGGGATGGTCACCGCCGGCCGTATCCTGCACCACCTGCGCTACAACATTGAGGATCCCAGGCACACCATCCTGCTGGTCAGTTTTGCCGCTCCTCACACCCTGGGACGCCGCCTCGTGGAGAGACAGCCCACCGTGAAGATCTTTGGTGAGGAGTATAAGGTTCGGGCCAGGATCGAGGTCATCAACGGCTTCTCCGGCCACGCAGATCGGGACGGTCTGATCGACTACGTGAAACCGCTCGGGGAAAGTCTCAGGGGAGTCTTTCTCGTCCACGGCGAACAGCGATCAGCGTTTGCACTTCGCGAGGGTCTCCTGGATGCGGGCATCCGCGGCGTCGGTGTCCCCGAATTGAATGAAGTGGTTGAGATTTGAGCTGGTTTCTGCGCGCCCCTGCGGTTTTGACTTGCTTCGTCCGTCTCACTAAACTGACTCCGTTTCCGGGGAATCGAAATATGAAGCGTGTTGCAGGCTGTGTTGTGCTGGTTCTGGTGGTCGCATCCTTGGTGGTTCATGGGAAGCAGTCTCGCCAGCGACCCGTAGCCCTATCCCCGAGTTCGGCCGGTGCGGTGCAGCATTCGGCGGCCCGACACTGGAACGAGGCACTGCTGGAGGCCATCCGCAACGACTACGCCCGGCCCACCGTGCATGCACGCAATCTTTTCCACACCTCGATTGCCATGTGGGATGCCTGGGCAGCCTACGATTCGGTAGCCCGCAACTATCTGCATCTGGAAAAACTCGAGACCGAAGATCTTTCTGCGGCCCGACACGAGGCCATCAGTTACGCCTCTTACCGGGTCATCAGCGCCCGCTTTTCCAACTCTCCGGGGGCGGAGGACTCGCTTCCCTCGTTCGATGCAAAGATGGCCGAGTTCGGTTACGACATCGGCTTCACCGACACGGTGGGTGATTCGCCGGCAGCCCTCGGAAATCGTATCGCCGCCACGGTGCTCGCTTTCGGAACAAGCGACGGGGCGAATGAGGAAAACGACTATGCCAACCAGTTCTACGAGCCGGTCAACGAGCCTCTGCTTCCGGTCTTTCCCTGCAACCCCTCGATCCTAGACCCCAACCGCTGGCAGCCCCTGGCGCTGGACTTTTTCGTGGACCAGAGCGGCAACCCGTTTCCGCTGGGTGTCCCACCCTTCCAAAGTCCGGAATGGGGCACGGTTACTCCTTTTGCTCTCAACCCGGATGATCTCACCGTCCACGAAATCGATGGGAATCAGTACTGGCTTTATCTGGATCCGGGGCCTCCCCCCATGATCGGAGGTGTCGGCGAGGACGAGTATCGATCCGGCTTTGAGCAGGTGATCGAGTGGAGCGGACTTCTCGATCCAGCGGATGGCGTGATGATCGATATCAGTCCCAACGCGCGAGGAAACAACAGGCTGGGAACCAACGACGGGAGCGGCCATGCACTCAACCCGGCTACAGGCCAGCCATATCTCCCCGAGATCGTTCCCGCCGGGGACTACTACCGGGTGCTGGCCGAGTTCTGGGCAGATGGGCCTGACTCAGAAACACCACCGGGACACTGGTTTACGATTGCCAACTACGTCTCGGACCATCCCCTGGTGGTCAAGCGGATCGCAGGCGTCGGGCCCGTGGTCGACGACCTCGAGTGGGACGTCAAGATGTACCTGGCCCTGGCCGGCTCGGTCCACGATTCGGCAGTCGCCGCCTGGGGAGCCAAGGGCGGGTACGACTACATCCGGCCTATCTCGGCGATTCGTTACATGGCCGACCACGGCCAGAGCAGTGATCCCGCCCTCGTCTCCTACTCGCCCGAGGGAATCCGTCTGAAGCCTGGTGTGATCGAGTTGGTCACTGCGGAGTCGACGGCAGCCGGGCAACGTCACCAGCACCTGGTCGGACTGCAGGGGCGTAACATTGGCAAGATCGCGGTGTGGGCCTGGCGGGGCCCGGATTACATTCCCGATCCCGAGACGGCAGTGGCCGGAGTGGGTTGGATTCTGGCCGAGAACTGGTGGCCCTATCAGCGACCCACCTTTGTGACGCCACCCTTCGCGGGCTACGTCTCGGGTCATAGCACCTTTAGCCGGGCGGCGGCCGAGATGATGACGCTGCTGACCGGCGACGCTTTCTTTCCGGGTGGCCTGGGAGAGTTCTTCGCCCCGCAAAACGAGTTCCTGGTGTTTGAGGACGGACCCAGTGTGGACCTCACACTGCAGTGGGCCACCTACCGCGACGCCTCGGACGAAACCAGCATCTCCCGCATTTACGGAGGAATCCACCCGACGGCCGACGACATTCCGGGTCGGATCATGGGAGCCCAGATCGGACAGGACGCCTTCCTCAAGGCCTCACGCCTCTATGGACCCTGGCCTACGGTGCAAGTCGACCGGATCGATTCCGCACGGCGTGGCCGTACAGATCTGGTCTCGGTGGTGGATTCGTGTCAGATCGGTGTCTTCGGTCCTGAGGACGTGTTGGATGTGTCCCAGGGCGTCCGAATTACCTTGAGAGACGCAAGGGGAAGACCTGCCCTCTTCGACTTCGATTCGGGCGACTGCAGGGGCCGGCAAGGCGGCGTTCTTAGGTGCCTGGCCAGGGGCGGCACAAACAAGCTCTATTTCTGGCCCGGTGCATCCGCCCAACAAAGTGTCAATTTCCGTCTGACAGGCCGTCAGGATTCACGCTCCAGCCCGGAGTCCGGGCCCGTGCAGGTGACCATCACGACTGGTGAGACCGAGCGGTCCGGTACCTGGGTGGAGTGAGGAGGCGGGCCGCTTTCAAGGAGAAGAGATGAGAATGCCTCTGAACAGAGTCCTGATCCGGTCTGGATTCCAGACCTTCTTCCTCTTCTTGATCTTTCTCGGTGGACCGGGCCAATCAGGCCTTTCGGCCTCCGGTCTCTCGGCAGAACAGGTAGTCCGCAGATGGGAGCTGGACGACGTCCAGTTGTCACCCGACGGTACCCAGGTTGCCTTTTCGGTGGAGGCCCCGATCCGGGGTCGTGGGCGCAACTATGATGTCTGGGTTTATGACCTGGAGCACAGCTCGCTGCGCCAGATCACGGACTGGAAGGGATCCGATTCCAGACCCCGCTGGTCTCCCGATGGAAAGACACTGGCCTTTCTCTCCAACCGCTCCGGAGACAAGAAGCTTTACAGCGTTCCGGCGGGGGGGGGGCAGGCGCATTGTCTCACCGAGTCGGTGGGTGGAGTGTCCTCCTAAGCCTGGTCTCCGGACGGTGAAGCAATCGCCTTTGTGGCGCCGGAGCCGGGCCCTGAGAGCGATCCTCTGGTGGTCGGGAAGTTCGGCTATGGAATCAACCTCGACCTGCAGTTCTGGCTCGCCGACCTCGCTTTCGGTACGGTGCGACAGCTCACCTTCGGAGAGCACAGGTTTTCCAACGGAGATGCCTCGCATCCTCCGCTGGCCTGGGGACCGGAGGGAGACCGACTCTTCATCTCCTTGACGGATGATGTGCGCATGCACCTGTTCACGAGCAAGATCAGCTCGCTGAATCTGAGCGACGGCTCCTATCGGGAACTGGCGGCTCCGGGCGGGACTTTTGCAGACATGAAGGTCTCGCCGGACGGCAGAACTCTGGCCTTTCGGGGAGCGCGCGATGACGAACCCCAACCCATGGACCTGTACCTGATGCCGGTCTTGGGAGGCCCACTTCGCAATCTGACCGTTGCGGACATCGATCGCCAGATCAAGTGCTATTCCTGGCAGGAGGATGGAAGCCTCGTGGTCCTGGCCGAGGACGGTCTTGCCTCCACTCTCTACCAATGCAGTCAGGAGGGTCGCTGCCGGCGGCTTGCAGGGTGTGATGTCCACGTCTCTTCACATTACTGGAAGAGCCAGACCTTTGCCGCCCGATCCGGGCTCATGGTGTTTGTGGGCGAGAATGCCGTACGGCCGAACGAGCTGTGGCTGTCCAGGGCGCCGGGCCAGGCGGAGCCGATCACCCGTTTCAATCGGGAGTGGGACGACGTCGCGGTGCAGCCGGTGGAGTCCATCAAGTACGCCAGTTTTGACGGAAAGATCATCGAAGCGGGTCTGATCCGGCCTGCCGGTTTCCAGCCCGGGAAGCGCTACCCATTGGTGGTGATGCCCCACGGAGGTCCTTCGGCACGCTCTTTCGATCGCTTCGAGGGCCGGGGCCACATCCTGGCTTCTCGCGGATTCGCTGTGCTTTACCCGAACGTCCGCGGTTCCACGGGGTACGGGCATGACTTCCTGATCGCCAACCGCTATGACTGGGGCGGAGGCGACTTCAAGGATCTGATGGCCGGTGTGGACTACGTCATTGAGCAGGGGATCGCAGACCCCCGACCGCATGGGCATCGGCGGATGGTCTTACGGGGGTTATATGAGCGCCTGGGCCCCCACTCAGACGAACCGGTTCAGCGCCGCGGTGGCCGGCGCCGCCATTATGGATCAGGCACTGCTGACCGGGGCCACGGACAGCTGGGTCATGTATTACGACATCTGGTACAAGGGCATTGCCTACGAAGATCCGGAGCACTACCGCGACCGCTCACCGCTGACTCATGTTAAGAACGTCACGACCCCGACTCTGATTCTCTCCAACGCCCGCGACACGGATGTCGTTCTGGCCCAGGGAATTCAGATGCACCGGGCGCTTCGTTACCTTGGATTGGAGACGCAGTTGGTCGTCTATCCGCGCGAGCCCCACTCCAGCCGCATGAACGAGGAAGCTCACCGCATCGATGTCATTCGCCGCTTTGTAGGCTGGTTCGAAGAGCATCTGAAATAGCAGGCTGGCGCTGTCCAGCCAGCGGCAAGTGGTACTTGGCCCGAAAAATCGCGTATAGTGTCTCGTCTGAACCGTGCAAATCGCTCATTCTCCAAAGGAGTAAACTCGATGATGCAAGCATTCAGCCGTCTGGGAGGCCTGCTGGTACTTCCCGGAATTCTCTGTCTCGTGCTCTTTCTGTTGCTTTTTCAGCCGATCTACGCCCAGGGGACTATGAAATGGTCCTTCGACACCGGGGGAGCCATCTGGTCCTCTCCTGCCATCGGCGATGAAGGTGTCATCATTGTGGGTTCACTTGACAATTTCGTGTACGGCGTGAATCCCGACGGCACCATGCGATGGAGCTTTGATGTCGGAGCCGATGTCCGGCAGCCTGTTGCCGTCGGCGATGACGGCACGATCTATGTGGGTGACCAGACGGAAGGACAGATCATTGCACTGAATCCCGACGGGACGGAAAAGTGGACGTTCGACTCCGAACTGGATGAATCCGTCACCGGTGAGATTGCAATCGGCGCGGATGGGACGATCTATGCCGGAATCGGAGGGGCGCAGACCGCCACTGTCTATGCCATCAATCCGGATGGAAGTCAGTTCTGGACCTTTACGCCCAACACATCCACACGCGGAATCGCCGTTGGCCCCGAGGGCGTCATCGCCATTACGGACGGCAATGGCGGGATCTACCTGCTCGATTCACTGGGGGCGCTGCAGTGGAACGTTGATTTCACGAACGGAATCAATGCTCCGGTTATCTTTGGCGAGGACGGCACGATCTTTTACGGCTCCAATTCTGAGTTCGCGGCTCTGAACCTGGAAGACGGAAGCCTCAAGTGGGAAATTCCATTTGACCTGAGCGGCGAATCGCCGTCCACAGGCGCCGATGGGACCATTTACGTCCCTCTGGCGGCGTCGGGGACCTCCGGCGGCATTGCCGCGCTCAATCCCGAGGACGGCAGCGAGAAATGGAGATTCGCAATAGGTAATCGTGTGCAGACATCGCCGGCCGTCGGCCTGGACGGGACCATCTATTTTGGGACCCAGGGAGACCAGCTGATTGCGATCGACTCCACCGGCACCGAGAAATGGAGATTCGACGCTGGCTCAGACATCGTCTCCTCCCCCACCATTGCAGAAAACGGTACCCTTTACTTTGGCTCCAACGACAGCCTGCTGTACGCTCTGAACACCGCTTCAGCGGGCCTGGCCGCCAGCTCCTGGCCCAAGAAACAGCGCGACGTCAGGAACACGGGTCGACTGGGCTCAGACACCGCCCGCCGGAGGTTCTTCGCGCCGCACTCCTTCGATCTGAGAGGCCTCGAGCTCGGTAACGCGGTCCTGACCATGCGCCACACGGGAGGTCTTGCGGCGAGTCCCGCCGGGATCGGGACGACCGCGAACTTTCGCGTGGATGTGCGGAATCGAGACGGTTCTCTCCTTTTTTCACTCGATGAATCAGTTGAGCCTGGCGAAACCAGGGACATTGATCTCGTCAATCCCGGCAACGTGGATTATCAGGGCTCGGTGGTCGTGGACGCCCCCATCAAGGACGGGCTCGTCCTGGCTCCTTTCCTGACCTGGGTCCTGGATCTGGGCTTTAACGCGCCTCTTCAAATCGGAGCCTTTTTCTCGGATGCGACCGAAGCTGCCCAGGTGCACTATGCCCCGGCGGAAGCGAGCGCCACCAATGGACTGGGGATTGCCGTTCAGAACATCGGAGACGATCAGATCTCCTGTAACCTGGATTTCCTGAACGAGGATGGAACGGCGGCAGGTCAGGAGATCATTGTGCTGGCGCCGCTGGGATCCCGCGTCGATTTCTTCAATGACTCGGTCGCGGACGGATTCAAGGGCTCCATCACCCTGACCTGTGATGCTCCGGTAGTCGCCGTGGCCGTGAACCAGGACAGTGCCAACGGCAGCTTTCCGACGGACCATCAAGGGACTCAACTAAGAAAAGGGTAAGAAAAGGGGACAGTCTACTCTGTCCCCTTTTTAATTCTGATCAGAGGATGACCTCAAAACCCTCGAATTCAGGGTGTCCCAGCAAGGTTCCTTCCGGGGAACGTGCCTGGGAGTGTGCTTTGCGGAACTCTTCGGATTCTGTCCAGGCCTGGAAGGCTTCTCGCGATTCCCACACCGAATGGGAAGCGTAGAGGGCGGCCTCCTCACTGTCGGGGCCTCGCAGCAGGTGGAACTCGCGAAAGCCTGCAACGGTATCCAGGTACGATTCGCGCTGGCGCCACAGTTCCTCGAAGACTGATTCACGACCTCGGGTCACCCGAAAGCGGTTCATTGCAATGAACATATTCGCCGAAGATACCTCCTGGAACGGGGGAGAGTCTACTCTGTCCACTTTTTTCCAGGAAGGTGATCAGAACCTGAGCGGGTAGGAGCCGCCTCCGGGCGGCGATCTGATCGGACCGTAGGGGCGACCCTTGTGGTCGCCCGCCGAACCGGGCCGGCACAAGACCGGCCCCTACGAGAAGATCTGATCGGACCACGGAGGGTCCCCCTGCAATCCCCCGCAGCGTGCCCGCGGTTCTGATCCGATCCGTGTCCGGCCAGCGGCGCTTCACACAACAACCGAGCAGAGGGACGGTCTGTGACGATTGATCTACCCAGATCTTTCGCTTAGGATGCAGCCGACGGAATTATCTCAGTATCAACGTTTCTAGACGTGGGAAAGCCTCTTGAGTTTCAGGGGGGTTCCATGCGCCTTGACCTTTACGGAAACAGGGGGACGAGACTATGACCAGGGTCAACCGCCGCAACTTCATCCGCAGCTCTGCAACAGTCGCCACCGGTGTGGCCGGGGCCAGCGTGGGGGCCACCAAGGCTACCGCCGTCTGGTCCGGGACCCGTGGTGTCTCGCCCAACGACAAGATCCATGTCGCACTGATTGGCTGCGGGGGTATGGGACTGTACGACCTGTACGACCACCTGAGACTCGATCAGGTCGAGTGCCTGGCCCTGGCCGATGTGGACAGTGCCCAGCTCGAAAGGGGTCTGAAAGGTGTGGGGGAAAAGCGCAGCCGTCGCCCGGACACGTACCGGGATTTCCGCCGCGTCCTGGATCGAGACGACATTGATGCCGTCATTGTGGGGACGCCCGATCACTGGCATGCCATCCCCACCATTATGGCCTGCCAGGCCGGGAAAGATGTCTACGTGGAGAAACCGCTGGCGACCACCATTGAAGAGGGGCGCGCCATGGTCGACGTGGCCCGCAAGCACGATCGAGTGGTCCAGGTCGGGACCCAGTTTCGCAGCTCCGAGCATATGGCGAAGGTGGTGGAGTTTGTCCGTTCCGGGGAGCTGGGAGAGATTCGCAAGGTTCGGACCTGGGCCTATCACGACTCCCTCGGCCCGCTGGGAAATCCGCCGGACACAGATCCTCCGGACACGGTGGATTACGATTTCTGGCTGGGTCCCGCCCCGAAACGTCCCTTCAATCCGATGCGATTTCATGTCAAGTACCGCTGGTTCTGGGATTACTCTGGAGGCGCCACGACCGACTATGGGGCTCACGTGATCGATGTGGCTGCCTGGGCCATGGGAGAGGAGCCCATCGGGGCCTCCGGGTTTGGCGGCAACTTCGGCTATCCGGACGATATGATGGAGACCTTCGACAGTCAGGTGTCGACGGTTCAGTTCCCCTCCTTTACGCTGCTCTGGGAGCACCAGATGGGCAATGGCATGGGCCCCTGGGGGCACGATCTCGGTATTGAATTCCACGGCAACAATGGAATCCTGGTTGTCAACCCGAAAGGGTGGGAAGTTCGTTCCGAAACGAATACCCAGCAGAGAGTCCCGAGGGAGTATCGAATCAAGGGAATTCCCTGGCAGAGGTCAACGGACGACTACCACTTCGAGCACGTCCGCAACTTCGTGAAGTGCCTCGAATCTCGCGACAAGCCTAACGCCGATATCGAAGTCCACCACAAGACCGTGAATATCTGCCACCTCGCCAATATCGCTACCCGGCTCGAAAGCGCGGTGTCCTGGGATCCTGCCACCGAAGAGATCGGAGGGGATCCCCGGGCCGAGGCGATGCTGGGGCGCAACTACCGGGCACCCTGGAAACTGCCCAGAGTTTGACGCAGGCAGTGGCGCGCACGAGCAGTCAGCGCGTCGAAACTCAGACATAAGAGAGAGCAATGACCATGATCAAGAAAACGATTTTCCTTTCTGTGGCCGCGGTTCTCTTATTTCTGGCCGGGGTGATGTTTGCAGAAAAAGGCAAACCGCTGAGCCTGAGCCTCATGAGCCGCGAAGAGGCGACCCCCCTGGAGTTTGACTGGGGTACTTTCTACACCTATCACGGGGACGCTGAGACCTATGGAACCCGGGGTACTCTAGTGGCTATTGCCGATATCAAGCCCGGCCACGAAACCCATCCGCCACACCAGCATGAGGAGGAAGAGTTCATGCTGGTGCTGCGAGGAGAAGGGACGATGTATGTCGGCGAGGAGAAGATTCCCACCCAGAAGGGTGACGTGCTTTACACGGCTCCCTGGGACTGGCACGGCATCAAGAACACAGGGACCGAAATGCTCAGCTTTGTGGTGTTCAAGTGGAACTACAAGGGCCTCCCCCAGCCGCCCAAGCCCTCGGAAGGGAGCCACTGACGGGGTGAATCAAGAAGGGATCGGCTGCCAGCACGTAATGACGGACCCAGGGAATCACCGCGCCGCGCTGGTGCAACCCAAGGAGCCGGCCGAGCTCGGCTCCCTCCATGGGTATCCTCTGGTGGCAGACCATACAGGCGGAAGAGGAAGGGAGGCCCGCCTTGGACTCAGTACTCGCGGAGGGATGGCAGAAGAGGCACTTCATTCCCAGTTCTGCGTGGACCCGGTGACTGAACTCGATGGGCTGAACAGCCTTCTCCGTTTTTCTTCTCGTCGCCAGGAGCCTGAGTCGGTTGAGAGCCCAGCAGGGCCGCCAGCACGGGGACCATGGCCAGGGTCACCACGCCGTTTCCCGGAAAGACTCTCATCACCGGCGGTCGGACCCTGATCCATTCGCCGCATCCAGATCTTCCAGCGCGAAGGCGATCAGCGCGTCGCTGAATCGGTGAGTGTACTTATTGCCACCTCCGGCCGCGATCACGATGTACTGTTTTCCGTTGGTGGGTCCGAGATAGGTCATTGGGGCCGCCAGGGCCGGTGCGTCAACCTCCGTTTCCCAGAGTACCTGTCCCGTTCTCTTGCCGAAGGCTCGAAAGCGGGAATCGGGCGTCCCTCCCACAAACAGGAGCCCGCCAACGGTGGTGAGAACTCCACCCAGATTGGGCGTGCCGGTGGGAGGGTGACCAGCCTCGTCCAGTTCTTGGACAGTTCCCAGCGGCTTTTCCCACACAATCTCTCCGCTGTTGAGATCCACGGCCACCAGTGCACCCAGGGCGGCTCTTGAAGCGGCCAGAGAGTCTCCTGGTCTCGAAAGAAGGGGCGTCTGGCGATCCCGAAGGTGGGGAACTGGGCCACGTATGCGAGTGGACTCTTCTTCCCGGCGTCGACCATCTGGATCACTGTACCCAGGTTACCCACGCTGGTGTATAGCCACCCCGTTGCCGGATCAAAGCTGGCCCCTGGCCAGTTTGCGCCGCCATTGAGCCCGGGGAAAAACAACAGCGGCTCCAGTCCGGGTGGAGTGTACATCGGTCCGGTCTTGACTTTCTCAAACCACCTGGCTGCCTTCTCAGCGGAGTCGGGTGTCACCCGGCTCAGTTCTTCTCTGCGAATCGATTGTCGGGCGATGGGGGGAGGCTTGACTGGAAACGGCTGGGTGGGCCAGGAGTGTTCGCCGGGAACCGTGCTGCGGGGAACCGGTCTTTCCTCAACTCCAAATATGGGCTCCCCGGTTTCCCGATCCAGAACAAAGATAAATCCCATCTTGGTCACCTGGGCCACGGCATCGACTCTCTTTCCGTTTCGCATCAACGAAACGAGATTGGGCTGAGATCCAATGTCGTAGTCCCACAGGTCGTGATGGACGGTCTGAAAGTGCCAGATCCTCTTTCCCGTGTCTCCGTTCAGGGCCAGGACCGTATTCGCAAACAGATTCTGGCCGGGTCGGTCGCCTCCGTAGTAATCGTAGGCGGCCGCTCCGGTGGCCAGGAAGACCATCCTGCGTGCTTCGTCCACGCTGGCTGTGATCCAGGCATTGGCTCCACTGCGTTGCTTCCAGGAGTCTCCGCCCCAGGTCTCGTGGCCGAACTCACCGGGTTGCGGAATCGTGTTGAATTTCCAGATCTGCTCCCCGCTGCGGACATCAAAGGCGCGGATCGCTGGACTGGGTCCGACCGGGGCTTCCACCAGGATGCTCGGAATCACCAGATTCTTGTATACGGCCGGTGCCGAGGTGATTCCGAATCCCTGACGAGGATATTGAGAAGCATACCTCTTCTTCATGTCGACGATTCCACCTTCGCCGAAGTCTGAGCACGGCTTCCCGTTGGCTGCTTTCAGGCAGAACAGCTTGCCTTCCAGGGTCCCGAAGAAGAGGCGCTGGTCGTCCTTTCCGTCGCTCCAGTAGGCAGCGCCTCGATTGATGAAGAGATTGTACCTTCGGTCCCGGTCGATCTTGGGATCGAAAGCCCACAGCTCTTTTCCCGTCTCGGGATCGAGGGCCACCACGCGCGCGAAGGGAGTCGTCACGTAGAGGATCCCATCGGCCATCAAGGGTGTGCCTTCAAAGCAACTCAGGGTCCGGTACTGCGACCCATCGCTCACGTCGCCCGTGTGGTAGGTCCAGGCCCGTGTCAGCTTCGAGAGGGTGGCCTGGTTGATCTGGTCCAGGGGGGAGTATCGCTGGCCGCCGGCATCGCCTCCCCAGTGACGCCATTCGCCCGGGTTGTCCTGGGTCTTGCCCTCTCTAGAAACGCAAAGCAGGCAGATCAGTAACAGCAGGCACACTTGCTGAAGGGTTCCAGGTCGAGGACCGCCAGCTCTCAGTGCCATAGCTCTGAATAGTACCAGAACGCGGGAGCTGCCCGAACCCTGGTCTCCGGGTGGATCCGGCCTCAGCTACCGGCCCAGGTTGAACTTGATTCCACCCATCAGAGTCCGTGGCAGTCCAGGGCGGACTCCTGCCGGTCTTCTGGCCACGATGTAGGCCTGATTGGTCAGGTTTTGTACCGTTACGAAGAGCGTCGCTGCCTGTTTCTCGGTCTTCAGATCGTACTCTCCAGAGAAGCCGAATACCAGGCGGGCGTCGGTGCTCTGCCGGTCGGGAATGGCCCCCTGGCCCGCTTGTGTGCGCATACGGCTGACCAGGCTGGAATCCATGCGGAGACGCCACCGGGAGGCCTCCAGAGAAAGCCCTGCGAAAAGCTGGTGTCGAGCCAGGTAGGGGATATGATCTCCTGCCTGCACCGTACCCCAGGGTTGGAAGTCACTGTGGAAGTCGTGCCGAAACTGCCCCTCTGTCAGGGTGTAGGCAAAGCGCAATGGAAGCCGAATCCCGCCCAGCCCGGAACCCGACAGATCCAGTGAGCCGGAAAACTCTGCTCCCCACACGCGGGCCTGGCCGCCATTGAATGAATCCCCTTCGCCGGTGCCTCCCGCAGCCAGCGAATCGGTTCCCAGGAGATTGCTGTAATCGTTGAAAAAACCGGCCGCCTCCAGTTCGAGGCTGCGTCCCGTCCAGCGCAGGCCGCCTTCATAATTCAGGCTCGACTCGGGTCGGGTCTCTTCCGCTGAGCCGGGTCCGGGAGGGGAGAAACCCTTGTGCAGACCCCCGAACAGTTGCAGATCGGCCAGCCACTCGAAACGGACGCCGACTCCCGGGATAAAAACCGAGACCTTATTCTCGCGAGTCGCTGTGGGAGTCCCACGACCCGGGTCGCTGCCGGCAAAATCGGTCCGCACCAGACGGATGGTTTCGAACCGGAATCCGGGCGTCACACTCCATCTTCCTCTCTCCATTGTGTCCTGAGCAAAAAAGGCCAGGGCGGTGGCATCACCGACACGGTTGGACTGGCTTCCCGGGGTCCCCGAGCTGGTAGAAACCATGCGGCCTCCGAGCATCTGAAAACCATCTTCGTGCTGGAAGCGATCTTCCTGATCCTGGTGATAACGAAACCCGATTTCGAAGAGATTTGTGGAACGTCCCCTATCCAGGTGGACACCGGCCACCGATTGGATCCCCCAGGAATAGTAGCTGCGGTTGTTGGCTCGCACGGTCAATGCGTCATCCCCGCTGTCGGCTCCTTTCAGAATCGCCAGCTGGCTGGAAAAACGCTCCGGATCTTCCAGAACTTCTGAAATGCCGGACCCGGCCACGCCTTGCAGCTTGTACCAGTTGCGGCGGAAGTTGTTTCGGTAGACGGTGGTGGTAAGGTCCAACTTCTCGGAGGGAGCCACCAGATAGGTCATCTGGTACTGCTCGTGATCCGAATCAAAGCGGTCTCGCTGGGAGGCACTGTACCGTCTCAGTGGATCTCGATCGAAATCTTCATCCGTGAGGCCCAGGTAAGTTTCACTGGACTCTTGCGAAGTCTTCCCCACTTTGAGTTCCAGTTGCTGATAGACCGAGGAGGACGCGTCGCTGTTGAAACGGACCTTGGCTAGATAATCCCCAATTCTGACGCCGGTGTTTCCCCCACCGTCCAGCTCCTTGAAGCCATCCGTGGATAGCTGGTAGGTCTGGAGCAGCCAGCCGAAACGGGCACTTGAATCGCCGGCCATGAGTTGAGCCTTGCCTGTAGTATGGCTACCGGCTCCGAGGCTTCCATTCAGTTCGAAGCGGCTGGGAATGTCGCGCGAAACCAGGTTGAGAGCGCCGCCGTTGGTGCGCGGTCCGTATTTGATCTGACTCGAGCCCTTGCGCACTTCGACAGCCTTCATTCTCCCGGTGACGGGGAAGTAGTAGGCTGCCGGCGCAGCGTAGGGCGCTGGGGCGATCAAGACTCCGTCTTCCATCAGAGTGATGTTGGAGCTGCGTTCGGAGCCGGTGCCACGGATCCCGATGTTGGGTCTCAGGCCAAAACCATCCTCCTCCTGAATGTTGACCCCGGGCACCTGGCGCAGCAGTTGGTGAATGTCGTCGAAGGCCAGGTTCTGGTTTTCGAGGCGATCCAGATAGTGGGCCGAGCCGGGCAGGCGAGCGACCCCGGAGGCATCACCAATGACCATGATCCGGTCCCGGACAACCGTCTCGGCCAACGCCAGCATCACAATCTCCATCTCGACGGAGCCACTTTCGGGCAAGAAGAGGTCCTGCCAGACATTCCGGAACCCCTCTTTCTCGAAGGCTACCCGGAGTCGGGATCCCTCCTCCGTGTCGATTTGAAAGCAGCCCTGCTGATCGGTCTTGGGCACTGACCTGTCAGGCGAGCTCTGATCTTCCAGGATTATCAGCACATTGGCGAGAGGAGCACCACCCCGGTCCACGACCGCCCCCGAGATCTGGCCCGCGCCTTGACCCTCGAGCCCAGTCGCCCAGACCAGCAAAAGGACCGACAGGACGGGAGTAATAAACTTGTGCTGGACCACTTGAATGCCTTGCCTTCCAGGGATGGATCAGAGGTTTAAAATCCGGCCGCCACCAGTCTAATTGAAATTGAAAATCATTTTCAACTAGAAAAATAACGTAGTCTATTGAGAGAGTCGAACTGAAAGCATTGTGACCTCGACAAATGGCTCATTCCTGACTACTGTTAGTTGTCATGGAATACGCAGACGCCATCCGTCCGGAAGAGCATGCTGTCTTTAACTCAGACGGGATGGGGAAGAGCACGATCTTCAAGTCCGATCGTATGCTGGTGGGAATCAACGCTTTCGAGCCCGGGCAGGAGCACCGGCTCCACGCCCACGAGGGGATGGACAAGGTCTACCACGTGCTCGAAGGAAAGGGCCTGTTCCTGCTCGTGGATCGCGAGATCGCGATGGAGCCGGGTTGGATGCTGGTCGCCCCGGAAGGCATTCTCCACGGCATCCGGAATAGCGGGCATGAGCGGCTGGTGGTGCTGGCTGTGCTGGCGCCGGCGCCGTGAAACGCGAGCAAGTTTGAAGCTTGGGTGGGAACAGTAGTAGAATCCCCGTTCTGGAGGAGGACGATCCCGCTCTTCAACAGATCCATTTTGGAATTGCCCCTCGGAAGAAGGAGAGAGAAGCATGAGAACTTGTTTGATTCTATCCCTGCTGGTTGCATTCCTGACCATCCCGGCGGCGGCACAAACTGACGAGATCGAACTGACACGGGCTGTGATTCAGACTGAGCGCCAGGCGATCATTGCTAAGAACCTGGAACTCACAGAGGCTGAAGGCGAAGAATTCTGGCCTGCATTTCGCAGTTATCGAGGCGAGTTGGCCATCCTCGGAGATCGTACGGTCGGGATGATCAGGAGTTACGCTGAGTCCTTCAATGCCGATTCCATGACGGACGCGAAGGCCGAGGGTCTGATCAAAGAGTACTTTTCGATAGAGGAATCCACGCTCAAACTGCAGAAGCGCTGGTGGAAGAAGTTCACGAAGATCCTTCCGGCCAGAAAGGCCGCCCGCTACTATCAACTCGAGAACAAGCTGGACGCGGTGATCGACATCGAGCTGGCAGACCAGATTCCGCTGATCCCCTGAGCAAACGCGCCTATCTCAGCTCCAGCGTCACCTGGTCGATTGTTCCCGTGAACTCGTTGTCGCCCTCGGCATAGTCTTCGGTCACAGGAGTGGCCTTGTCCATGCCCACATCGGCAGTCTCGTCAGCAGAAAAGAGGAACGGCGTGGTGTTTCCGATCCGACCCTCGGCCACCTTCTGCCCATTCACAGAGATGGTTCCCGTACCGCCCGAACCAGTGTTTGCCGCCCGCGTACGCGAACTCGTAGCGAATCGTCGCCTTACCGGGAGCCAGCGGCTCCGGCGCGGTGATGGTGTAGCGCTCCTTGCCGACCCAGTTATGCACGTAGGAAACCCTGCCGTCCTTCATATAAAGGCTCCAGCCGGCGAAGCGCCCGCCCTGAGCCAGAATCACGCCTGCCCCACCGCCTTGCGGAATCTCAACCTGAGCCGTGATCGTGTGGGAGCGATTCTTCACATTGATGAAGGTGTTCTCCGTCATGTGCATGCCCGGATAGACCGTGAGTGACGTGCGCTCGCCCATCAGGTCCGGCCGGCCGGCAATGGAAGCGTTGAAACGCTCGAAGGTGCGATCGTCCAGTGGCAAAACGTCGTACTTGATCGCTTCTTCCAGGAAGAGACCCTGCAGTTCCTTTAGCTTGTCCTGGTTCGAGGTGGCGAGGTCGTTTGCTTGACTGAAATCCTCGGCAACGTGATACAGCTCCCATGTGTCCTGGTCGAGCGGTCCATCCGCCGCCGCTGCCCACGGCGTACGATGTTTGGTGGCAGCCACCCAGCCGTCATGGTAGATCGCGCGGTTACCGAACATCTCAAAATACTGCGTTGTGTGTCGATCAGGAGCGTCCGGAACGTCGAATGAATAAATCAGGCTCACACCTTCAAACGGCTTTTGGACTGCGCCATTGACCGAATTTGGAAAGGGCAGCCCGGCCGCTTCCATCACGGTCGGCGCAATGTCCGTCACGTGATGCCACTGGGAGCGAAGCTGGCCTCGCGCCTGGATGCCATCGGGCCAATGTACGACCAGCGGATTCCGGGTGCCGCCGTAGTGGGAGGCGACCTGCTTGGTCCATTGGAACGGGGTGTTCGTGGCCACGGCCCAGCCGGCGTGAAAGTGGGTGTAGGACATGGGACCACCCCACTCGTCCAGACGCTGCAGCTGATCCTCGACCGGGTCCGGCAGGGCGTTCAGGACAATGGTCTCGTTAAACGTCCCGGTCAGCCCGCCTTCGGCGCTGGAACCATTGTCGCCAAAAATGTAAAGGAACAGTGTGTTGTCCAACTCGCCCATGGCCTCGATGGCATCGACAAGCCGACCGACCTCGTAGTCGGTGTGTTCTGCAAAGGCCGCGAAGACCTCCATCTGGCGGGCATAGAGTCGCTTCTCATCTGCAGATAGCGTGTCCCAGTCGGCGATTTCCGCCGGCTTGGGTGCCATCCTGGTACCCGGCGGTACTACACCCAACTCAATCTGACGTGCCAGCGTCTTTTCTCTGTACGCATCCCAGCCGTCATCAAACTGGCCCGCATACTTGTCAACCCATTTCGCCGGCACATGGTGTGGTGCGTGAACAGCTCCGGTGGCGAAGTACATGAAGAATGGCTTGTTCGGCGTCAGTGCCTGCTGGGAACGCGCCCAGGTGATGGCCTGATCGGTCATATCGGTGGTGAAGTGGTAGTCCGGATCGTCGGGGGGTTCGACCGCTGTCGTGCCGTCGTGGATGACCGGCGCGAACTGATTGGTTTCACCCCCGATGAAGCCGTAGAACTTATCGAAGCCTGATCCGGTCGGCCAGCGGTCGAAGGGGCCGGATACGCTCACTTCCCAGGGCGCCGTCTCATGGTACTTGCCGAAGGCCGCCGTGCTGTAGCCGTTCAATCGGAGCATCTCGGTCAGTGTCGCAACACTCTGCGGACGCTGACCTCGGTTCCCTTGAAAAGCGGTCGCTACTTCCATGACCGAGCCCGCGTTGGCCGAGTGATGATTGCGGCCGGTCAGAATGGCCATGCGGGTGGGCGAGCACAGCGCCGTCGTATGGAACTGGTTATAGCGCAATCCATTTTCCGCGAGACGATCCAATGTCGGTGTCCGGATGGCGCCACCGAATCCTGACGCGGCCCCGAAACCGATGTCGTCGATCAGCACGACGACAACATTGGGCGCACCGTCAGGAGCGTCTACCGAGAATGGAGGCGGTGCCTGTGCCTTGCGCGCGTCGATCTCGGTGATCTTTGGAAACACCGGGTCAGGAACCGGCAAGACGGTGCGGTCCAGTGTATCCGGGTCGCTCTTAACATTCGGTTCGGTTGCACACGCGGCTCCCGCGATCAGCAACCCAAGCATCAGAGAGTTTTTGAGATAAACAGGCTTCATCGGTGCTCCTTTGTCGGCTTGTCGGCTCAGCTGGTTAACGATAGAGGTTGTATCCGGAGTGCGGAGGAGAAAGCAAGATTCTTCAGACGACGGCGAGTGGAAGGTGAGTCTTCAATTGCCCAGGATCGCGCCGGCACTTCTCCCATTCTGGTACACTCCGGGCGGTTGGGTAGGGAACCGCTAATTCAAGAGGAAAGGGCAGGAACGATGCGATTGATCAGTCCTCAGTTTGACAGAAACCCGTTGTGGAATTGCCCTGAGCTTCGGCTCACAGCCTGTTTTCTGGCTGTGCTTCTGCTTCTGATGGCTACTGCTTTCGCCACGGGAAACGAGTCCGAGAGAGCTGCGGAGCCCGAAGCGAAGCGCAGTTCGGAACCGTTAGAGTCGGGGCCGGTGGTGGCTCCTTCCAGCCTGCAGCCTTCCGCCACCGGCGCGAGTTCGGACAAGTGGGAATTCGCCATCACTCCTTATCTCTACCTGGCCCGGATGGATGGAGCCGTGGCTCTGGGAGGTCTGGAGACTGACGTCAACGCCTCGGCCACGACACTTCTGGACAATCTGGAGTTTGCGGCGGCCAGCCGATTTGAAGTGCGCAAAGGACCCTGGGCGGGTCTCTTTGATGTTAATTTCATGGCGCTCGGCGATCAGGGAGACCTTCCACTTGGAGGCCGGCTCGATGTCGACGTTGACATGCTGACCTTTGAGTCTGCTCTGGCGTACAGGCTGGGATCGTCTCAGACTGGAGTAGATATCCTGGGTGGAGTCCGTTACGTCCGCCAAGACCTTCGGGCCTCCAGAACCGAAGGCATCGGCTCTGGCAGGCAGAGGCAGTTCATCGCAAACTGGGTCGACCCGATCGTCGGAGTCCGGTTCACGACTCAGATCTCTCCACGAGCCTCCTTTATAGCCAGAGGAGACATCGGGGGGTTTGGTGCGGGTTCGGACTTCACCTGGAACGTCGAAGCGGGAGCCGAGTTCCGGCTCACCCGCCACCTGGGGATGCAGATCCTGTTCAAGGCGCTGAGTATCGACTATGAAGAGGGCTCAGGAGCAAGCTTCTACAAGTATGACGTGGTCAGCCCCGGTATCGTGTTCGGGTTCCCGATACGCTTCTAGTAGGGAACAACCCGCCCACGACAGATACTCCCGGGAACCAGGCACATGAAGCCGGAAGGAGCGAGGCTATACGGGTGCTGAGATGGTGGTATTCGACCGGGCCATGGAGCAACTCGTAGAAAAAGAGTTCCAGCTCGCGCTCGAGCATCTCGAGAATCAGCCGATGGAGGTGCTCCGGGCCATCGCCGCCAAGGGCAATCCGTTTATCGAGCAACTGATGATCGTCATGCGCCGCAAGAAGATTCGGCTGGGGCAAGAAACAAGTGTTTTCGCTTCGGATCGGGATGCCGAACCGGACTCGGAGGAGTGACCTGGGTTCAAGGGTTCTTTGGTTGGATTATCATGAATTCGATGACTACGATAGCGATCCCTGCTGGGTCGATGGGACCAAGAACGACTTCGGGCTTACGACATCTTTGGCTGGTCGTTTTAGGGGAAAGCGGGAACTTTAACTCTTAGCAAGGACAGAGGGAGTAACAATGGAGGATCTCAGAATGGAGTTCTTAGATGAGATGGACCTTCGAGGACGTTCCAATCTACTCAGCCGCCGGGCTCGTTTCAGCATTGTAGTCGTTCTTGGTCTCGGCCTGGGCCACCCTCTGGGCGGGCAACTCCAGGCACAATCTCAGAGTCAGCAGGTTGTCCAGAAATTCTCGCAGAACCAACAAATGCTGCGTGCCTACAGCTGGACGAAGCGTACGGAAGTTCTGGTTGCGGGGCAGCCGGTCACGCGCCTCGTCAAGGTTCGCTACGACATCGACGGCAAGCTGCAAAGGACGCCGATCGGCGGAAGTGGTGATCTGACACCGGAGATGCGGGGGATGGTTACAGATCTGGAAGATCGAGGCTTTGCCTATACACAACCGGATCCCAAGGCCTTTGCTGTTTTCCTGCAGCGGTCCGAGATCTGGGAGGGGCGCAATTCCGGGACCCTTCGAGTCGAGGGCGAGAACTTCCTTCAGTCGGGAGACTCCGTGGAACTGACCGGGCGCGGGCAGAGGCTCGAGAAAGGCGAAGTCGAGACCAGCTACCGGGCGGCACCCCTGCGCATCAAGGCAGATTACCGGACCCTGCCCAATAACGGACCTACGTACGTGGCGCGCCTGATCGTGAGTTATCCCAGTCAAGGCCTGGAACTCAAGATCGAGAACTTCGATCACTTTTCCAACGCCCGGGCCTCCGTCCAGGCGGCATCGAAACCTGCCCCTCCGGCTGCCCCCAAAGCCACCCCTGCACCTCCGAACTCCCTCCCTGCCGGTACTGAGTTTCAAGTTCGCCTGGTCCAGGGTCTCACCAGCGGGAAGAACAAAACGGGAGAGAGCTTTCGAACCGTTCTGGATAAGGATGTGGTGGTGAACGGCGTTCCCGTATTGAAACGGGGCGCTGATGTCACCGGCACAATCACCGAGGCGAAACATTCGGGAAGGGTCAAGGGGAAAGGAAAAATGGTATTGACCCTGAGTTCCTTCCAGGCCGGTCAACAGAGCGTGGCCATTCAGACCAACACTCTGACCTTTGAATCGGAGGGATCGAAGGGCCGTGACGGCAAGCGTATTGCAGCCGCCATCGGAGTTGGAGCTGGCATTGGCGCCATCGCCGACGGCGGCGAAGGCGCGGCCAAGGGAGCTGTGATCGGGGTGGCGGTCGGCGTCGGTGCGACCCTTCTGACCAAGGGCAAAGAGGTCGAGTTCGGTGCCGAGCAGAAGTTTAGTTTCAAGCTCGAGAACTCGGTGACGCTGCCCACTGCCGCAGCAGCAAAACCGGCCCAGGCCTCTCCCGAGCAGGCGGCCAAGCAGCAGCAGGCGCAGGCCCAGGTGGCCGCTTTCAAGCAGTCTTCAGCCGAAAACAACAAGAAGCTTGCTCAGTACACCTGGAAACAGAAGGTGGAGGTTCTCAAGGGCGGCGATGTTAAGAAAACGATCATCTACCAGATCGCCATCGGGCCGGATGGAAAGCAGCAAAAGAAACGCCGTGGCGGAAAGAGGATGCAGAAGAAGATCGCCAAGAAAGTGGACGAACTGAAGGACTACGCCGAGCGCATGATGAGCCTGGTCGGGCACTACTCCAAACCGGATCCGTCTCGCCTGCAGGAACAGTTCAAGGCCGGAAAGGGTTCTATGACCATGGGGCCGGGAGAAGGGATTGTCAATCTGACGATTGCCGATCTTTACAAGCCCGGGGATACGATGACCATCTCCATTGACAAAACGGTCGAGGCGATACGCAAAGTCACGGCTGCCTCTTATCTGGACGGCCCCGACGACGCGGTCGACCTCTCGATCAACTTCTACAACAACCTGCCCGACGGGACCAACTACCTGGGCCTGATGACCGTCGATGGAAAGAAAGAGAAACTCACTCTCAAAGTGCAGTCCTATGAACACGCCAAGAAGTGAGCCAATCGTCCAGATGAAGAGATCCAGATTTCTGCGCCTTGCTTTGAGTGGTCTGTTTTGCCTCTTCCTCCTGGCGCCGCTGGTTGTCGCTCAGACTGCCGAGGAAAATGAAAGCACGCCTCCGCGAATGGATGCACAGGCACGAGAGGCTCTTCGTTCCATGAGTGATTATCTGGGTGCCATTCAAGAGTTTGCGATGAGCGTAGAGGAGACGGTCGATGAGTTCATCGACGGAGGCCTTCGGGTTCAACTCTCCAATGTTCGGAAGTTTGGCGTCCGCCGTCCCGATCGGCTGGCCGGCGATGTCCAGGGGGACACGGACCGGCGCAGCGTCTGGTATGACGGAAAGACAATCACGTTGTTTGACAAGGTGCACAACGTGTATGGCGTCCTGGAGGGGGTTCCGGCGACGATTGATGCAACCCTTGATCACCTGGCCGAGACCTATGGTCTGGTTCTCCCGGTGGCTGATCTACTCTACAGCGACGTTTTTGAGGCTGTTCAGCCTGGGATCCGCACCGGTACCTATGCAGGCCTGCATTACGTGGGCAGCCGGAAATGCCACCATCTGGTCTTTACACACGAGGCAGTCGACTGGCAGATCTGGATCGACGCGGGTGCAAAGCCCGTTCCCAGAAAGCTCGTCATCACCTACAAACTGGAGGAAGGCCACCCACAGTACCAGGCGGTGATCACCGAGTGGAAGGCGATGAGTCTTCCCGACGAGGTGTTTCAGTTCAAGAACACGACCTCGGCCGACAAGATTAATCTGCTTCCCATGATGGAGAAGGCAAAGCCTTAGTTGCGAAATGTCGCAAGCCGCTTCCTCGGGGCTTGCCAGGCAGGAGAAAGACTGATGAGACGAAGTAAGCCATTCCAGGGTCTGACCATCTCACTGATCTGCACGATGCTGACTTTGATGGTTCAGGATGTGACAGCTCAACGACAGGCTCGCGGGACATCTTCTCGTGGTTCAGTCCGTTATGCCGGCAAGACCTCCAGCGAGGGAAGCCACCAGACCCAGACGCGGCGCGGGAGCCTGGACACGGACACCAGCGTGGACGGAAATAAGACAAACCGGGAGACGTCGGCCGAGGGGCGCTACGGCCGCGGGGCTGAGGGATCGAGTACGGTGGAACGCGAGGACGACGGGGTCAAGTGGGAGCGCGAAGTCGAGACCGACAGCGGGCACACACGTACGGTCGAAGGAGAACTCGAGTACGGCGAGAAAATCGAGCGCGAGACGACCACGACCAACCGTTATGGTGACGAAGTCAAGCGAGAGCAAAAACTGGAGAACAAGGGCGGCTACCTGGAATACGAAGGAAAAACGGAAACCAGCTGGGGTCGAGAAGTTGAGGTCGAGGGCGTGGCCGGCCGCGACTACTACGGGCGGCCCGTAGCCTACGGAACAGTCGACACCAAGCACTACGGGAACTACGGCGTCGCGCGCGGGCCTTACGGCGGCAGGATGGTGACCACGCTCCCCAACTATTATCGCCCGGTCCATTACCATGGCCGGCCCTACTACTCTTACGGCGGTCTGTATTACGGGCGCTATATGTACCACGGCGCCTGGGTTTACCACCCGGCCTATCCTCCCTACGGGGTGTATTGCAACGAGGTTCCGGTGGGAGCGATTGCGCTGCTGGTGGCCGGTACCGCTTACTACGTTTCCAAGAGCACCTACTACAAACAAACCTCCTCGCAGGGCGAGGTCAAGTATGAAGTCGTGCAGGCTCCCTCCGGGGCCCAGGTGGATTCGCTGCCCACCGGTACGGCCACCATCACCATCGCCAATGCGCGCTACTACTATTACAACAGCACCTTCTATCGGAAGGCCCAGCAGGGAGGAAAGACTTCCTACGTGGTGGTGGATCGCCCCGCCGGCCTGACCGTGGTAGATTCGCTCCCTGCAGACTTTGATCCTCTGCCCGTGGAGGAGGAGACTTTCTTCATGGCCAACGGAGTGTTTTACCTGCCTTACTTCGATGGGAAGAAGGAAGTATATCTAGTGGTGGACCAGCCACCCCAGGCAGCTCAGATGCTGGCTTCGGCGGCGGCGAGTCCAGCCGGGACCAATGCCTCCTCCTTCGCTCCACAGCCGGCTCCGGCCACGGCGTCTACGTTGACGGTGACTGCCGGAACCGTGCTCAGGGTCCGCATGGCCAATGAACTCTCCACGTCTCGGCAACAGGCCGGAGATCCCTTCTCGGCCTATCTGGACTCCGATCTGCTCGTAGACGGCAGGATCGTTGCGACTCGCGCGGGTCAGGTGTATGGGAGAGTTTCCAAATCCCGTCCGGGCGTCGAGATGGTCCTGTCTCTGACAGAGGTCAGCCTGAATTACAGGCTGGCGCCGGTGATCACCAACGAGGTGACGGTGGATGCCCGGAGGTCGCAGAGTCTCTCTTCCTCAACGGGGGCGGACATCAACTCGGTGCTGGGAGGCGGCTCCGGCGGCCAGAGCGCCATTCAAGTCCCGGCTCAGTCGGTGCTGGAATTTCGACTCCAGCAGCCACTCTCGATCGAAGTAAGTATCCCCCGGCAAAGCCGGGGGCTTTAATCTTGTGAGCCGCTCAAAGCGGACTTGACGTTGCCGCTACCGCGGCCACTTGTGCCACCTAAAGGTGGCCTGACTACAGGAGCCTGAGCTGATCCTGGCGACGATCTTCTGCTTCTTGCCGCCGAATATACTCACGGATCACTCTCTCATCTCGGCCCACGGTCGATACGAAGTATCCGCGTGCCCAGAAGTGCTGTCCAACAAAGTTTCGCCGACTCTCTGAAAAGTTCCGGGCAATGTGGATAGCGCTTTTCCCTTTGATGTACCCGATCACCTGCGCCACAGAGAACTTTGGTGGAATCGAGATCATCACGTGCACGTGATCCGGCAGCAGGTGGCCCTCCTCAATCAAGCTTTCCTTCTGCCCAGCCAACCGTCGCAGCACCTGACCGAGATGTCTGCGCAGCTCCCCGTAAATCAACTTTTTGCGGTACTTCGGGATGAACACCACATGATACTTACACTCCCATTTCGTATGCTGTAAGCTCTTATAGTTACTCATAAAACTCCTTTTCGTGATGCTTTGCTCGGCTCACGGAAGGGAGTTTTTTCACCTCTTCCCGGAACTGTCAAACTCTGGCTGCCTCCCCGGCAGAGCCGGGGGGACTCCTTACGGGTCTAGAGGATAGCTAACTCTTGGGATGCCAGAGTGCCCATCGCTCGACACAAGAACACGCCTGGGCCGATGATTCTCCAACCAGGGGTGCAACAGACCTGGGCTTTGTCCCAAGACAGTTGGTCCACTGCAACGACCTAGCCTGAAGGCGTGGTAATGGCGCAAAGCAATCAATGGTTCTTTGGCCCCCTGGTTCTGGTATTGACCATGTTGGTCTCGGCCTTGTCGGCCGCCGACCGACCCAACATCGTGATCATTCTGGCCGACGACATGGGCTATTCAGACCTGGGCTCGTTCGGGGGCGAAATACAGACACCACACATCGACGCCCGGCGCAGCAAGGCATGCGCTTTACCCAGTTTTACACTCACGCGAGCTGTTCGCCCACCCGCTCGATGCTGCTCTCGGGTGTCGACACGCACCTCAACGGCCTCGGCAATATGGACGAGTGGACCGCCCCGAACCAGATCGGAGTGCCGGGCTACGAAGGCTACCTGAGTGATGCCATCGTGAGCTTGCCACAGCTTCTCAAGGAAGCGGGCTACCACACCTACATGACCGGCAAGTGGCACATGGGGAAAGCGCCCGAGAGAATTCCGCGGGCCCGGGGTTTCGAGCGTGACTTCAGTCTCCTCGACGGTGGCGGAAGGAACTCTCTCTTTGCAGCGATTAAGTGGTCCAAGACACATCCGAAGGCCTGGGGTGAACCGGGTTCATTTGTCGGCTACGGCCTTTTACTGGAAGAGTCTGAGCGGGGCCAACGGAGTGCCCGTCCTTGGCATGTTTTTGAACGGAAACGCCAACCCCCTCGACCCGGGCTCCACCGTGCTGGCGGACGCGAGCTTCGAAGCCAACGTGGCCATAGTCGGCTATGCCCATACCTTTACGCTCTTCGATCGGTCCGCTATGGTAGCCGTGCTCGCTCCCATGGGCCGGATCTCGGGTGAGGCCACGGTGAAGGGCCGAACCTTCAGCCAGGACGCGAGCGGCTTCGGGGACCCCTTATTCGAATTCGATCTCAACCTGATCGGCCCCAAAGCGATCAAGAATACCCCCGATCTGACGCGCTACGAACCGGGTTTCTCTCTGGATGTGATCCTCGACCTGGCCGTTCCTCTCGGCGAGTACAACAACGACCAGGCCCTGAACCTTGGCCAGAACCGGTGGTACGGCCGCGTCGGGTTCCCAATCGTGTGGCAGCTTGGGCCCTGGGTCCCGGGCCGCCGCACCACGCTGGAGTTTCTTCCTTCAGTCTGGTTCTTCAGCGACAACAATGACTTCGTGGGCATCACGCTCTCTACCAAGCCCATGTTTCAGCTCGAGGGTCATCTCACGCGCGATTTTCACGAACACTTTTGGGGTTCGTTCGACGTGACCTGGATGACTGGCGGCCAGGCCACCCTGGACGGTGTGCAGGGCGAGAAGGTGGACAACCTCGGCCTTGGGATTACGCTCGGCTACCACATCAACGACAGCGAGCCGACCGACCTGCACATGGACGGCTTCCGGCTGTCGCTTGTTTTCGGCTGGCACACACTCATCGAGAACATGAAGAAGCTGCAGGATACGCCCTGAGTTTGTTCTGAGGAAAGGTTGAGTCTCTTCCCCAAATGTGGTTCTTTCTTTGAGCGCTTAAGGACCCATGTTCAGACGACTACTGCGGGAACCTCTACTTCATTTTCTCCTGATCGGCGCCGGCCTTTTCGCGCTGGCCCGGTTCACCGGGGAGCCGGGCCTGAGAGGGCCGGGGCGAATTGTCGTGTCGCCCGGGCAGATCGAGCAGTTGATCGAGCGCTTCACCCGAGTCTGGCAGCGTCCTCCCACGACTACGGATCTCAAGGGGTTGATCGAGGACCACGTCAACGAAGAAGTCCTCTACCGCGAAGCGTTGTCCCTGGGTCTGGACCAGGATGACACCATCATCCGCAGGCGCCTCAGGCAGAAGATGGAATTTCTGTCCGAGGATCTCACCAGTGTGGAAGCGAGCGAAGCCGATTTACAGGCTTTTCTGGATGATCACCCGGAGAAGTTCCGCACCGATTCCACGATCTCCTTCCGGCAGGTCTACCTGAACCAGGATCGCCGGGGAAACTCCACCGAGGCGGAAGCCGCCCGGCTGCTGAAACGACTAAGAGGGAATGGGGCCGCGGACTGGAAGCGACTCGGAGATCCCTTGATGCTGGATCCCGCCTACGAGTCGATCCCACAGACACAGGTCCGAAGCCTCTTTGGATCCGTGTTTGCCGAGCAGATGTTTCAGGTTGAGATCGACCACTGGATGGGTCCGCTGGAGTCGGGCTTTGGCCTGCATCTCGTTTTTGTCAGCCGGCGTGTGGATGGCAGTGTCCCCGATCTGGCTTCCGTCCGAGATACGGTGCGCCGGGAGTGGGACGCGGTTCACCGGAAGCGAACGAACCGGGAATTCTTGCTCCGACTGCGCGAGCGGTATGAAATCTCAGTCCAGCTACCGGACTGGCTGGAGGCCCAGACCCGGGAGAACCCGGAGCAGGGCAATTGAGACCGGGCAGAATCGGCCTGTACATTGCCCTCTTGCTTGCCTCCGCGGTGAGTCTTCGAGCCCACGAGTCCCGGCCCGGGTTTCTGGAGCTGCGGGAGACGGATCCCGAGGTCTGGGAAGTGGTCTGGAAGGTCCCTGCCCGCGGGGACATGAGGTTGTCCCTGTCACCCCGCCTGCCTGATTCGTGCCGGCCGCTCGGTGAGTCCCGTGTGGTTCCCACACCTGGTGCATTCATCGAGCGCTGGCGCGTGAACTGCCCGAATGGACTGAGAGGAGAACTGGCGATCGTCGGTCTCAGGGCCACCCTGACCGACGTACTGCTGAGAATACAACCCGCCCTCGGCCCGGCCCGGACTTTCCTTCTCAGATCATCGGATCCGGCGGTGGTCCTGGGTGATGAGTCCGCGGGTTCGGGGGTTTCGTCCGGCTACCTGATCCTGGGTGTAGAGCACATCCTGCTGGGCATCGACCATCTGCTCTTCGTGCTGGGTCTGCTCTTGATCGTGGGAAAGCGCTGGACCCTGGTCAAGACGATCACGTCCTTCACCCTGGCTCACAGCATCACCCTGGCTGTGGCTACACTGGGCTGGGCCAGTGCCCCCGAGGCTCCACTGAACGCGGCCATCGCCCTCAGTATCCTCTTCCTCGGCCCGGAGGTGGTTCGCAAGTGGCGAGGCGAGTCCAGTCTCACGATCAGGCACCCGTGGCTGGTGGCTTTTGCCTTCGGCCTGCTGCATGGGTTTGGTTTCGCCAGTGGCCTGACGACGATTGGATTGCCTCAGGCTGAGATTCCCCTGGCCTTGCTCTTCTTCAACGTTGGAGTCGAAGTGGGGCAGTTGGGCTTTGTGCTTCTGGTGCTCGCTCTGGAACGTTCCTTCCGGAACCTGGAAATCGTCTGGCCGGTGTGCGCCCGGGCGTTGCCGGGTTATGCGGTCGGATCTCTGGGAGCTTTCTGGGCGATTCAGCGCACCGCGATGATGTTGGGGCCGGTGTGATGGGTGGATGGGGCGACTGCAGATCATGCCGGCTGGCGGTGGCGAGCCTTCTTTCCCTGGCCGCCGCAATCGCCTGGCCGCAGCAGGCCGTGGCGCACGTTCAAGGGGGCGAAGCGGCGGGGTTCCTGAGCGGGATCCTCCACCCGGTGTCGGGACTGGACCATGTGCTGGCCATGATATCGGTCGGATTGGGGGGAGCCCAACTGGGTGCCCCCGCCCTGTGGCTGCTGCCCGTCACTTTTCCCATGGTGATGGCCTTCGGGGGAATGCTGGGCCTCATGGGCCTGGCTCTGCCCGGTGTCGAAATCGGGATTGTCGTCTCGGCACTTGGACTGGGACTGGCCATCCTGCTGGAACTCCGCCCGCCTCTGTGGGGGGCGGCGTTGGTGGTCGGCTTCTTTGCTGTCTTTCACGGGCACGCCCACGGAACCGAGTTGCCGGAAGGGGCCAACGGTCTCCTGTACAGCCTTCGTGGTTTCAACCGGCTGCCTCCACGGAACCGGTATCGCGCTGGGATTCGTGCACCGTTGGGGCTCAGGTCGAGTCGCCCTTCGTTTCGCGGGTGCCGGTGTGGCCCTGGCGGGAGTAGGATTCCTGTGGCGGGCGCTCACTTGAGGAGATAGGGCTTTGAAGTCGAGCAACATCCGAGGCCGGCTGCTGATTGTCCTGGCAGTGGGCGTTGCCAGCAGCGCTGACGCCCGGGCTCATCTGGCGAATACCGGTTTCGGACCTTTCTACCCCGGATTATGCAAGAACCGTAGTCCGGAGTTGAAAAACGACTCGAGAAGTGGCTCAACTCGAAAGCGGACAGGTGTGACAGGCGGATTTGCGAAGAATATCGGTTGGCGAGGCGTTTGAAGTGGTTGGGGAGTGAATTTCAGACAGATCTGGGCCTGGGTGAGTATCGGAAGCGGTTTTTCGGGGAGCTGGGAGAGGCTAGCTGGAGTTGAGACGACTCAAGACGAGGTGGAAGAGGGGTTGTTCGGGAAAGGCTGAGGAAAGATGGACCCAGATGCGTCGAGTGGTTTGTCGGATCCGGGCCCCGATCTTGAGGACACGACGACGTAAGGTTTCGATTTCGAGCTTGTGCCAGGGGGTCCCGTGCAGATAGTCGCGCAGGCGCACGAACATCTGGTAAGCCAGGGCATGCAGAAGGAGTCGAAACTGATTGGCCAGGAATCGATGACAGCTGAGTCGGTCCATGCTCAGATGATTCTTGAAGGCCTTGATGAAGTTTTCGGTCTGTCCTCGGTTTGTGTAGTGGTCATAAAGTGATTGGGAGCAGAGATCGTCCCGGTTGGTGACCACAAAGCGACGATTGATCCCGCGCTGATCGACCTCCACTTTGACGATGACGCGACGAGATCGATCCCAGCTGTTGGCTCGATAAAGAAACTCGTCAAACTGACGCTGTTTTTCCTCCAGCTCAAGGAACCTTTCCCGAGTCGAATCCAGCAGGGGCTCGACCACTCGCTGCAGGCGAGGGTTTCGACTTAACCCAATGACATACTGGAGTTGATTCTCTTCAGCCTCACAGAACTCGTAGAGCCGCGGCGTGGCAAAGCCGCTGTCGGCCCGAATCTCAATCTCGACATCCGTCCCCACTCCTTGTCGGATAGCCTCCACGACTCGCTTCAGAATGGGCACGATGTGAGAGGCAGCTCCCTTGTTGCCAGGTCTCAACACGGCACACACCAGGTCTCCCGTGTCGGCATCGAAGATCAGCAAAGGATGCAGAATGTGGCTTCGGTAATACCCGTGGTAGAAGGAGAACTCCTGCTGGCCGTGGGTGTGGTCGTCGGTACTGTCCAGATCCAGGATGATCTTACCGGGACGTCTTTTCTTCAGGGAGCGCACATAACGGCCTAGCAGCCACTGGCTCAAACGCATCAGATCCTTCCTGGTGACGGAGTTCTCCAAGCGGGAGAAAGTCGGCTGCGTGGCCAAATCCGGATCGCTCTCCGGCAACTGATCACAGACGGTTTTGAGCATCGGATCCGAGCGCAGCGTATCGGCGTCATTACAGTCTTCGTAGCCGGCCACGATCTGCAAGACTCGTTGTCGGATCAACTTCAACAGATCATGACGAATGTAGCGTTGGTCTCGACTCTCCGAAATACACGAACTGAAGCCCTCGCAGAGCCGATGTTGCCGATCCACCGATCCAAACAACAACCATCCTGCGTCGGAAGTGAGGCTCCCCCCATCAAAACGCGCCGTGATCTTTCTGTGGCTGTGAAATGGCAGGGTATTCTGGCAGACTGCTCTTAACATTGCCGTAGCTCCTGGTTAGGGTCTTGTTTGTGTAAACCCTTTTATATCAGAGAGCTACGGCTCTTTTTATGGGCCCAAATCTCACTCGGATTCAGATCTCATGCATAATCCGGGCTACGACGGTATGGTCCACCTGGTGCTGGCTCCGGAGGACTTGCTGCCGGTCATCGCCCTGGCTCTTCTGGCCGGTCTGAGCGGTCCCCGCGCGTCGCGTTGGGTGCTCTTTTCGCTGTCCCTGCTCTGGGTGATGGCGGGAGTGGGTGGGATTTTTTCCGGGGCGGAGGTTGTGACTCCGGTGCTGGCGGCCGGTGCTCTCATCCTTCTGGGAGCTCTGGTTGCAGCGGATCTCAAGCTTCCCTTCGCACTGGTGCTGCTGCTGGCCGCAATCCTGGGAATCTCCCACGGGTACTTGAACGGGACGGCCATGGCTCCCGCCGGCGTCGCAGGGCTTCTGGGCGTTGCCACAGCAGTGTTCGTCCTCTTCTCCCTGGTCTCGGGGCTGGTGGTCAGACTCGAGGCTTTGTGGGCCCGAACTGCGGTGCGGGTGGCGGGAAGCTGGATCGCCGCCATTGGATTACTGATGCTAGGCTGGGTGTTTGGTGGGAGACAGTGAGGTTCAGGTCAAAGTGAAGGGGGCCCGGGCGAACCCGGGCCCCCTTCACGAATCGCAGTGGCTCAGCCGACTACCAGCGGTTTCGGCCGCCGCCGCCGCCGCCGCCGCCACCGCCGCCGAAAGATCCGCGGTTCTCGCGGGGCTTGGCTTCGTTGACGACCAGAGTCCTGCCTTCGAGCTGAGAGTTGTTCAGCTTGTCCATGGCTGCCTGGGCTTCGTCCTGGCTTCCCATTTCGACGAAACCGAACCCTTTCGAGCGACCGGTCATCCGGTCGGTGATCACGCGGGCCGAGTCAACGGTCCCGTGCTCGGCGAAAAGCTGTTCCAGATCAGCCTCGGTGGTCGCGTATGGCAACCCACCTACGTACAATTTGTTGCTAGTCATATTCTCCTCCAAGAGAATCTATAGTTGTCTTCCATTCGCGAGATTGGTCCGGCAAAGCGAGGCAGAATAAGGGGAATCAGACACGTCTGTGCCAAGTCCGGCTGCTCTTGGTTTTGTTGGGCTTTATTCGCTAGAGGTGAGACAGTACGGGTCTTCTGTTTGATTTTCCAAGCTTCCTCAGGAGACCTCGGACCAAAGAAGCACCGTAAGGATACGCGGTTTCTGATCGTTACGTCAAGCTGTTCCTGGTCACGAGTGCCTCGGATCGCCTTTACGCGACTTGCCTCTTGCGCGCTCGTTTTCGCTTTTCGGCGTCGAGAATTGCCTTCCGTACGCGGACCGATCTGGGTGTGACATCGACGAGTTCGTCCTCGTCGATCCACTCGAGGGCCTCATCCAGTGACATCTTGCGTGCAACTTTCAGCGTCGACGTGTGGTCCTTGCTGGCCGCGCGGTGGTTGGTCATGGCCTTCTTCTTGGTCGGATTGCAGGGCATGTCTTCGCCGCGGGAGTTCTCGCCGACAATCTGGCCGACATAGATTCGATCGGTCGGTTCGACAAACAGGGAAGCGCGAGCCTGGAGACTCTCGATCTGATACGCCGTCGCCACTCCGGTCTCCATGCTCACGAGCGAGCCCCGGCTGCGCGTCGCCACTTCTCCCCGCCAGGGACCGTATCCTGTGAATCGCGACGTCATGATACCCAGCCCGCGCGTGTCGGTCAGAAATTCATTGCGATAACCGATCAGTCCTCGCGTGGGGATGTCCAACTCCAAACGCATGATGCCCGTGCCGGAGTTCTCCATGTGAACCAGCTCACCCTTGCGTCGTGCAAGCTTCTCGATCGTGACGCCCTGGAATTGCTCGGGGACATCGACGATTAACTTCTCCATGGGCTCATGGTTCTTTCCGTCGGCACCCCGGCGCGTGATCACTTCGGGTTTGGAAACGCAAAATTCCATCCCTTCCCGCCGCATCTCCTCGATGAGCACAGCCAGATGCAGCTCGCCGCGACCCGAGACCTTTAATCCGTCGGCACGGCCAACGTCTTCGACGCGCAGCGCAAGGTTGACGCGAGTCTCACGCGCAAGCCGTTCGGCCATCTCGCGAAAGGTGATGGCGCGTCCTTCCTCGCCCGAGAACGGCCCGGTGTTGACCAGAAAGAGCATCGAAACCGTCGGTTCCTCGATTTCGTGCGGCTGCAGGCCTTCCGCCGCCGTACCTGGCGACGCAAAAGCATCACCGATCACGATCTCTTCCGGGCCCGCAATCCATACGATGTCACCCGCGCTGATCTCGTCGGCTTCGGTTCGCTCGAGTCCTTGCGTGACCCAGAGATGCACGGCTTTGGTCTGCTCCGTGCTGGTGACCTCCCAGCCTTTTTTTCGATCGCTCGGATCGCACCACTGTGTGCTGACGCGCTCCAGGGGCTGGCCTGTGGTCAGACTGCCGCTCGAGACTCGGCCACAACCGATCTGGCCGATGTAATCACTCCAGGCCAGAGTGCTCACCTGCATGAGAAACGGGCCTTCGGCGTCGACCTGAGGAGCCGGGGTCTCCGAAATGATGGTCTCGAACAGGGGGGCCATGCCTGCGCGCGCGTCGCTTTCCAGACTACGCACGAACCAGCCCTCGAGCCCCGATCCGTACAAGACCGGAAAGTCGGCCTGCTCGTCGCTGGCGCCCAGTTCGACGAAGAGGTCAAAGGTAGCGTTCAGCGAGTGATCGGGACGCGCGTTAGGGCGTTCCACTTTGTTGACGATCACAATCGGTCGCAGTCCGAGCTTCAAGGCGCGCATCAGTACATATCGCGTCTGCGGCATCGGGCCTTCGTTAGCATCGACCAGGAGCAAGACCGAGTCGACCATGGAGAGCACTCTTTCTACCTCGCCCGAAAAATCAGCGTGGCCCGGAGTGTCGATGATGTTGATCAGATAGTCGTTCCAGCGGACGCTGCAATGCTTGGATCGAATCGTAATCCCGCGCTCGCACTCGAGTTCGTTGCTGTCCATCACCCGTTCGGTCATCTGACGCCGTTCGCCAAAGGTCTTGGCGTCGCGAAAGATCGAGTCGATCAGCGTTGTCTTGCCGTGATCGATGTGGGCGATGATGGCCAGGTTGCGGATCTTCAGATGAGGGGTCATTGACGAGGGTTCTCTTTGCATGGGCCAGTCGTGGTTCGATCCTGTACCGAGAAAACCTACTATCCTACACCGCGCAAGGGATCGGTGGCAATCTCAACGAGGGTCGGGTCAGTGAGAAGGGTTCAGACTTTCCGGCCGCATCGGATCGCCAACGGGCACGGGGCTGGCGCTCCGAAGAGGTCCGAGAGCCAGCCGCCGAAAGCCCGAATGACACCATCGAGGCTTGCTTACCGATAACTAGGATCTTCTTTGTTGTCTTTAAGTGCGATCTCCACTCAGTGGCACCCAGAGAGCCAGCAAGTCTCGATTGAGCTTTCACTGAAACAAACGCTTGGAAGCTCGTAAGAGACACCAGGAAAGTGGAAGTCGAAAAGGGAGAAACAACAAGAAAGGAGAAAACAACATGTCGTCCACGGATCGTGAACAGATGGATTCCCTCCTGAGTAAGGTGGACCCGAGCCGACGCAAGTTTCTCGAGCGCATGATCATCGGAGGCGGCGGCGCCGCACTCATAGCTTTGCCCACTTCGACCCTGCTGGCCCGCGGAGCCGTGGCCCGACAGGGCCAGGGAAAAGGCCAAGGCCAGGGAAAAGGCCAGGGCCAGGGAAAAGGTCAGGGCCAGGGAAAAGGCCAGGGCCAGGGAAAAGGCCAGGGCCAGGGAAAAGGCCAGGGCCAGGGAAAAAAGGTAAAGGTAAAGGCAAAGGCAAAGGCAAAGGCGAAGGCGGGAGTGGGTCTCAGTAATTACTGAAAGATGATGGCGTGGGGATGCCTGGAACTGGCGTCTGAAACCCCACCCAGGTTCCACACAGTCGAGTCGGTGCTCCGTCCAGCGGGGCCCTCGACGGATTCCCCTGATGCCACCAGACAGCACGCTCTACCCCAATCCCCGCATACTGCTGGCGCCGGGGTCCGATGGATACGCCGCGTATGACCCCGATACCGGACGTCTCCACAGGCTGAATGCTTCGGCGGCATTGATCCTGGAGCTTTTCAACGGAGCGCGAACGAGGCGGGAAGTCTGTGTCGATCTGCAACCTGTTCTGGGACGGAGCGGGGTCGATGCCGCGAGACGGTGGATCGACTACGCAGTTTCGGAAGGCTTCTTGTCCAGCCTTTCCCAACCGAGCGAATCGCTTCGGCCTCTTTCGGCTTGGGCAGCGACCCAACGCGCGCAGAAGTTGGGTGACGAAGGAGAGATTCTTGCCGCCTACGCGTGCCAGCATCACGCGTCCACGTTGCGGCCGGAGAACCCCGAGGTGTGGAAGGGACTCGGTGAGCTGGCACATATCCTGGGTCGACGCGAAGACGCCAGGCACGCCTACGAGCAGTATATGACCCTGCATCCCGACGACGCGGAGATCGGTCACGTTCTCTTGTCGCTTCGAGATGAATCTCCTCCTCCCCGCGCGCCCGATGAATGTATCCGGCAGTTATACTCGCGATTCGCCGCCTACTACGAAGAAAGCATGTGCGGCGAACTGCATTACCGGGCCCCGGCGCTACTTGCAGCTGGCGTCCGTGAGGCGATCAGTGATCGCGATTCTCTGGAGGTTCTGGACCTGGGCTGTGGAACGGGATTGATCGCCGAACACCTGCGCCCGCTGGCAGGGCGACTGACCGGAATCGATCTATCGCCGGAAATGGTTGAACGGGCCCGCCGGACCGGGCACTACGACTTGCTGAAAGTTGATGAAATCACGAACTGGCTGAGTCGGGATTCAAGCCCTGCATTTGACCTGATCGTGGCCTGTGACACGCTGATCTACTTTGGAGACTTGTCACAGGTGGTTGGCCGTGCGGCGAACCGTCTCGGGCCCGGCGGAACCCTGGCCTTCACAGTTGAAAAAGGGAGCCATGACGCACCCTTCTGCCTGACGGATTCGGGTCGATACACCCACACGGCTGACCACATCGCATCGGTTGCGGAAGAGGCTCGCCTGGGTCTGGATCGAATCGGTACCGAAGTTCTGAGGTACGAATATGGCGAACCGGTTGAAGGCCTGCTGGCAGTCCTCAGTCGTGCTTGATCTCTGCCTCGTCGGCTGTACTCAGTCTCTCGACTCACGCCCTGACAGCTACCAGTTGTCAGCCGGATCAGCGGGGCTTCAGCAACCAGAGTTCGTCGTTTAAGTCGCTGGCTAGAATCTCCCCGTCGGAATTGATGTCCACGGCGCAAGAGAGGATCAGTCCTTCCGGGTCGACAACCAGCTTGTGCAGAAGCATCCTTTCGCCCTCGATCCACAGGGCCGCCCGGAGGCCATTGCAGCCGACGACAACGCCCGAATCGTTGATTGCCTGGGCCTGGATGAAGCCCGGGTCCCCCGGCAGATTGGTGATCGTACCGTTCTCCCAGACCCAGCCGGTGCCGCGGTCGGCGACCAGAATCTGACCCCGGTTGTTGATGTCGATGCCTGCGTGACCGGAGGTGAGGGGTCCGGAAATAAATGTCGGTTCGTGGAGTCAGCGGGCCACATAGCCACCCGTTTCCTGGGCCTGTCCTCCCTGGTGACCTGTCCAACCACATCGCCGTTGTCGTTGATGCCCAAGGCGTCGCTCGTACTGTAGCCGGATCCCGGCTCGAGGAATTGTCTTCCGCCAGCCGTGGTTCGATAGGCTTTGCGGGTAAACCCGTCGTCGTCTTCAAACTGGGCCGAACCCACAATCTGCCCCTGCGAATTCATGGCCGCGTAGGTCTGCGCGTGCTCCAGTACCGAAGCCGATCCGTTTGCCCACAGCAAGCCGTGCAGCAGGATCTGGCCGGAGTTGCTGATGCCTCTCGCTCCCCCTGTGCAGACCGAGCCACCCCCGCCTTTACCAGCGGGGCAGCCGTTAAGGGGATTCAACCCGGCAGAAAGCCCATAGGCCGCTCGAGGCAACCAGAGGCTGACCGCGAGCGAACCCGGGTCATGTCCCACCGCTTGGCCCAGATCGTTCAGGCGACTCGCAAACGGCCAGCCCTGGCCCCACGCGTTGTCAGTTGCGATGCCCCCCAGATGCGTCGCCGTGAACGCCAGAGGCTCGTAGTCGATATCCACCGAGTCGGAAACCGTGACCCCGTTGACGATGGAGGTGCCTGTCAGCGTGGTCATTCCGGCATCCTCAGGAGGAACGAACACCGTACTCACCACACCGAACTCATCTGTCTGGCCGTTGGAAGCAGTCAGGCTCCCCGGGCCCTGCAGCGAAAAGACTACCGGCTGGTTCTCCACCCGGTCCACACCAATCCGCAGGCTGGCCGTCACCGGAACGTCTCGACTCCCCTGGGGAGATCGGCTCAGGCCTGCCGTGGTCGGGAGCGGCTGCGGGCTGCCCCCGGCATTCACGTCGATCTCCGCCTCCCCCGTCACGTTGAAGTCCACGAGGATCGAATCAAAGCCATCCACCAGACTAGCTCCTACGACCGCCGGGCCGTTCTGGGCCGGAGGCGTAAAGATCACGCTGGCGATCCCGTTCGAGTTGGTGGTGATCAGGGAAGAGGAGAGCGATCCCCCTGTGGCCACCAGTGCAATGTCCTCTAGCGGTGCGGGACTGTTCAGGCTAAACACTTGAAAATGGATGTCAACCGGTTGTCCCGCCGGTACCTCATAGGGGGGAATGGGGGGATCCAGCCGGATGCTTCCCGGGGCATCACTGACAGAGTAAAATCTCGAGTTGGAGTCAATTGGGTCCGCACGCACACAGTGTTCGAACGTTCCAAAGACCTCTCCTCCGGTCTCGCCCTGGCCTACCGTCACGTTTTCGAGGAAGAGTCCGTTGTTGTTCGTCGTGCCCGAGAAAGTTTTTTGAGTAAATGAACCATTCGGGTACACGTCGATCGTCACATCCTGGCCTTCCTGCTCTTCCCCATTTGCCGCCGCATCGATCAACGACAGGATGGCGGTGAAGACCTCGCCCGCATCGAGCCGGTCCGGTGACAGCGAGATCAGATCCAGTTGCGGTTCCAGCGGTTCGGGCCGGTCCAGGTCCAAGCCCGCGGCCAGGAAGGGGTTGTTGCTGACAATTTCGTTGATCGTCTGGAAACCCAGGGTCGTCATGGCCGACGCCGGATCCTCACTGGTTACTTCCGTGCTCGCCAGCTGCCGACTCGTGATGTCACAGGCACTCCTGATGGTTACTTCGGCCCGGAAACGATCGTCCAGCACCGGCCGATCCTGCGCGGACACGATCACATCCATCCAGTAGTCCACGCTTTGCCCGCCACCGATCCCAAATTGGATATTCCCCAGGTTACTCAGAAACTGCCTAAAAGCGTCTTCAAAATTCGAAAAGTGCGGTTTGAACTGAGGATCGGACGGGGAACCATAGATGATCACCACTCGCGGCGGCGGCCTTCCCCCCATCCCCTGCTGCGGAGCCATCTGACGATTGTTCTCACCGGACTTCGAGTCGCGAGCTGCCTCGACCTCAGTCAGATCCACTTCCGAAACCAGCTCCGTCTCGATGTCCGCCTCCCGGCCCTCTCCGTCACAGCCAATCGTCACAATCTCCCCGAACTCTCCCTCGTGCAGCCCCTCAGTGTCCGCCACCGCCGCCGTCAACCGGTAACGTCCCGGTCCAGACCCAGCTGGTAACTGCCGTCCTCGCTAATCTCCGCCCGGGCCGTGATCAGTTCATCATCCAGATCTTCCGCCGATACCGACGCCGCGAGAGCCCCCTCTCCTCCCAGAGGTTGTCCTCCTTCGGTGACGGTGCCTGTCACCTGCGCCGGTGTGTCACACACTTGAAAGGAGGCACTGGCCAGGGCCAAAAGTGTCCCGTTCTCCAGGTCGTTCATCTTCACGCTCACCTGGTAAAGACCTTCTCCATAACCCGACAGGTTGCGATCCAGAAGTTCGACCTCAGCGTCCTCCAGAACTCCCTTTTGCAGGAACAGAGGATTCTCCACGCCTTCCGGCACTGCCAGCTGCTCGAACAGTCCCGGCAGGATCAACTGACTCTCATCAGGCAGAATCAGCGTGGCCGCCAGTACGATTTGCTGCTCTTCTTCTCCGGCTGCCGTCATCAGATCCACTTCGATGCGGTCCAGGGTATTGGCAAGCGTTCGGTTGATGGAAAGATGAATGGCGGCCCCCGAACTGCGCAGAAGCGAGGCAGAGCCACTCGCCACCGTCTCTTCCCCCCGGCGCAGTTCCACTTCCAGGCGCCATTCCCCTTCCAGGTCACCAGGGAACTCAGAGTCCAGTTCTCCTTCTTTCCGGCCTGCGGAGAACGCTCCTTCTGTCTGGGCCCAGTCCACTGCCGTCCAGTAGTAGGATGCTCCGTTGGCCGGAGCACTCCCCGGAGTCACCTGGCTTGTCTCTTCTGCTACCAGTGCGGTTCCCGGCTCCACCAGTCTGACCACCGTCTCCAGACCCGAGAAGTCTCTGATTCCTCTCACGGTCCAGGAGGCATCCAGTTGCTGATCCGGTGTCAGTGTTGTGTCTTCGATCTCGACTTCCACCCGGGGGACGATCTCACTGGGATCCGAGGTGAAGAAGTAATCTCGCAGTCCCGCCAGGTCGGTAGTGTCTCAGTTTGAATTCCGCTTCTTGTAAGGGCCGCGTGTTCTTGGCTTCGGAGTGTTCGCATCAACCAGTCCAACAATCCACTCTACATCGTGCAGCGTATCGGAGATTCCAGCAGCCATTGGCGGTGACATCCGAAGGCTTTTGTGAATCCGGCAGAAATTGTAGTGTACGAAGTAGAGAGACAGCATGTGAAGGTGGTTCTCGATCTTCTTTGAAAATGCATTTGTAAGGCGCGTGAAGCGACGCATTCCCATCCGCATTGTCAGGTTATGGCGCTCGACATGGGACGTGCTGACCGCCTTGGGGTCAGGCTGGCCCATAACAGGCTTCTTGTGTGTCCCTAGGCAGGCAGCCGGACTGTAACGCTTCCGACCCTCTTCGGGTTCCCCATACAGTTTAATCAACTGGGCGTAATCAACGTCGGACCCAAAGATACTCTCAACCGCTTCCAAGTAAACCCGATGGCCATCAGTAGTCAACTGAACTCGATGGGCCAGCCGGGTCCGCAGATCATCCATGAACTCAAAAGCGGTAGCGCCTGACCGATCACCCACCTCGTAGGAGAGGATCAACTTGGCATCGCTGTCAATGGCCGTCCAGGTCCAAATGTCACCGGCCCCAGGGGGAGCAGCCTTTGCCTTAAGGACGTTCTTTGCCTTGGCGTAGCAGAAGGACCAAATCTCATCGCACTGGACCCTGGCAGCCGGAACGTCACGGACAGCCTCATCGTGGTATTTGGCGCAGGCATGGCCGGCATCAACCAGAAGCTTTGTAACTGTGTTGATTGAAACGTCCTCGATTCGAGAGATGGCCCGCATCGACATTCCCTCGACCAGTAATGCTAGGATCTTGGCTCGCTTGGAAGTAGGTAACTTGTTCATTAACAGAAGGATACAAGAACACCCTTCCGTTGTCAAGCATTATTTCAGTTTCAATTGTTATTTGAAGATTACCCTTTCTTTTTTGGATCAAGAACCTTGTTCGGATGTGGCAGACGATATTCGTCATCTATTGGGAAATATTCGTAGCCGATTGAGCAAGATGGAGGAAAAACCCCACGAGTAGCCAATTCTCGTTCTGCCTCGATCCACTTAATTCTGTGCGGCTTCACGGTACGCTTCTTAAGCATTTTCTGTATCTCCGTTTTGGGTTGCTAGGTCCGCATCCCCGCTTGGAATGACCACTGTAGTTGTCTCTGTTCCAACTCCAGGGGCCACCTCGCTTCTCTTTTTCGCCTTCTTGACCAAATTAACCACTTCGTCCCTACTCATAGATGATCTATAGGAATGTTCAATAAGCGAATATAGTGCGTGTGGAGCGCCAGATCCGATAGCTCCGTGACCAATTGAACTGCTATCGTGGATAGTTCCTGGATTCAATATCGTGTGAACAGTGTGAGTTGATCCGTTAGACCCAGCAACCAGTATCTCAACACCTAGGTCGGCGCTAGTTAGGGCGTGGTCAATGATCTGCACAACCTGTGGTGATAGTTGCTGATGCCTACCGTAATAGCTGTCTAGGTTTAATCCGCGAGGCTCTAGCTCTCTATGGAGTACATTTGTGAGCCTGACTTGCTGGTAGGCAATTCTTACTATTTCAGCTCTCTCTGATGCTGCGGCCACCCCTTCCCTTTGCATCAGTTGCGCTCGTGCCACATTGAGAACTTCGTTGCCACGCAAGACATCCCCAGCAATGAGTGCATATACTGACTTGTCTCCACCTAACTCGACAATCTTGGTTTTTTCGCCGTGCTCAAACTCATATCCTATAGGAATGTGGGCCGTGACCATCCGGTCCGATGCTAGGACTATCCCCGCGCCTTTATCGTAGAGTGCTGCGATGCATACGGTCATGCGCCATCCCGTTTCGATGCCAATCGGTAGGAAAACATCAAGGGGTAGACCCTAGAAGTCAAATGAATGATTGTCAACGCCACCGTGCCTGAGCCGCAATCCGTGCAATCTCTGACCGCCGTTCCGCCGTCAGTTTCTTGGCACGATTACGACCACCCTTCCGCCCGCCAGCAGCTCGGGCTGGTACGGTGGGTTTGGTTTCTTCCTCGATTTCGCCGGTGGCTATTCGGGCCACGTGAACGGCGCAGCCAACCACGTTGGCAGGGCGCGATTCACCCTTTGGTCCTTTGGGCATGGGGGAGAACTCCGATTGTTCCTACAAACTTTCGTTACGCTTTTCTGCAAATTGCAAATTTTATTATTTACATTATTGTCCCTGGGAAACAACCAAAAACGTAAGTTTTTGATTCGGACACTCCCAAATTTTCAAATTGAGACACTACCGCCAGGTCGGCCACGTTGACTTCGCCATCGCTGTTGAAGTCGGCATCTCCCGGGGCTTCTTCTTTCGCCAGGACAGCATCCAGGAGGGCGTCCAGGTCGAAAAGGCTCAGGAAACCGTCTCCGTCCGCATCGCCAGCCGGAATCTGACCCTGGGGGCTCTGGGTGAAGGAGGATCCGTTCAGCCAGATCAACACGAAGAGAATCAGGATCCAGCTCAGGGAGGGTTTTTGTCGTTGGCTCATTTTTCTAGGTTCTAGGTTCTGGGTTCTGGGTTCTGGGTTCTGGGTGTCAGCGGACCCTGCTGAATGTGACTCCATGGCCAATCGTCTCATCCTGTAAGGCTCGGCACGCCAGATTGGCGTGCCCTACAAGGTTCGAGTGTGGGAGGCGCCTTGGCGCGGCGACCGGTGATACTGAACATCATACCCGGCGGTCGCGGCCCTGAGGCCCCTCCCACTTTCGCAATTCCAAGCTGAATCGTCATGATCCCTCTATGACCGTCGGGGGCACGGCTGAGAAGAGCGTGATCTGACCACTCGGTTGGATCACTCCAAACAGCACCTGGGCGATCACGCCCGCACTGGAGCGGATCAGCACATAGCCTCCGGCCTGCCCGTTCGATTCCGGTACCAGTTCCACCACGGTCCTGGCGAACCGTTCTCCCGGCTCTAGCTCTTCGATGACCTGTCCCGAGACCACTCCCGCAGCCGTCACCACGGTGATCTCGATCTCAGCCGTCTCCAGACTCGGGTTGTAGAGGGCCAGTCCGGTGAAGAAGCCAGGGATATTCGCCACCTGGCTGAACACCGCCTCCAGAAGGGTCTCGGTCTGCAGAGGCAGCGAAGCCGCATACTCGAAGTCGACTCCATCGCCAAAGATGACATCTCCCAGCACCCCCGGACCGTCCGATACGACGCGCAACGATCCGACCAGAACCTCACCCTGTGGCCGTCTACCCGCAGGTGCAGCGTCCAGGAACAACTCGTCAGCATCCAGTTCCACCTGCTCTCCCGGAGCCAGTTCGATGTCCACCGGATCGGCCAGGCTGCTCCCGTCCCCTCCAATGGCCGAAACCGTCGAGGTTCGGGTCTGGTTGCTGGTGTTGATCAGATTCGTATTCGTGTAGAGCCCTGGCAGACTGGCCAGCTGGGCAGAAAACGATTCACTCGCTTCATTTCCAAAGCTGGCGTTGAGACCGATAATTGTCTCTTTCTCCTGCAACTGGATCTGCTCGAAAGCAATCGCTCCGGTGCCTGCAGACACCTCAATCTCGATGTAGCCTCCCGAGACGGCTGTCCCTTTTCCGAAAATCTCCTCCACCGACTCGAATAAAAACCCTCGACCCGGTAGCTGGCGAGCTTCCTCTCTCATTACCGGAGCGTCGTCCAGATCCTTTCCGACCAGCTTCAGAGTCAAGGCAATCGGATCCGGATTCGGGTTGACGACGCTGACCATAGTAGTGGCGGGCTGGCCTCGGAAAGCGGTAGTCCCTTCAAAGATCCGGGTAAGGTAGAGATGGGCTGATTGCTCGCTGAAGGCTACTGATCCGTCCAACCGGCTCAGGGTGTCCGAACCAAACTGAAAGAAGCCTCCCAACAGATCATTGTCACTGGTGATCTCGACCCAGCCCAGTTGCTCCGAGTCGCTCTGGACTCCAAAGATCTGAAACCCCTGGATCGCCTGCTGCATGCCGCCCAGCAGTTGAAACTCGGCCGGATTGTTGGGGACATCCAGGGCAACTCCTCCGGTCCCGTGCGCATCGTAAGCAAAGTTGGCCCGGCGCGGGGAAAAATTGGAGACGGCAAAGCCCGTAAACTGTCCGGCCTCGCCCTTGTACAGGGGCATCCACAGTACATAGGGATCCTGCCTTCCTGCTCCTCCCAGGGCGCGGATCACGCCGTCCAGGACCAGATCGTGATCGCCCCGCTTTCCATCCTGGAAATGAATCAGCACCCGGTCTCCGTCAAACTCGGCTCCACTTTCACCGTCAAAAAGAAACTCGTACCAGTGCGGCTCCAGATTGTCTGGTGTAGGACCGTAGTGGTAATAGGCATTGGCCACCATCCCTCCGGGAAGCGTCAGGACCACGGTGCGGATTCCTCCCTTGAGCCCTTCCAGCTCGAAGTCCAGAAACCCCCAGGGAAAGTCCACCCCTGCGGGCATGTCCCCCGCAGAGGGACTCCCTTGCGCAGTGACCTGCATGAAGGCCAGGTCATCGTCTACCGCCAGGGTCAGGTACTCGCCATCGACGGCGTTCTGAACCGAAGCCACATGAGCTTGCTCGCTATCCTGAGTCCCGTCGGTGTTGGCATCGCCGTCGTTGGCAGCCCCGGCCTCTTCGGCATCGAAGACCCCATCCAGATCCAGGTCCCCCAGGCTGACTCCACCGGCAAAGATGCTGACCGGAGAGAGAGCGACGCCTTCGGCAGCCGAGATCACCACCGGATCGGAGAAATCTACCGGATGGAGGCCAATGGGAGCAGCAGCGTTGACGTTCAGCGGCAGCAGCACAGCGGTCCCCGATCTCAGCACGTTGTTGGTGGGAGAGTAGACAACGACTCGCCACAGCCCAGCTTCGAGCTGATTGAAGGTCACGACGTGGTCGGCCAGGCTCTCACCGGGCAGAGGATCTCCGGCAGTGAGCACGGAACTGTCGAAGGCAACGTCGAACTGGATGGCGACGATGGTGCCGTCGCTGGTGAAGTCGATGGGAAGATGGACCTGTTCCCCCTGCACGCCGGCCCGGACATCAAGGGCAAGCCCGGCCTGGCCTGCCAGAGAGGATATCTGGAGTCCAGCGGCCAGGGCCGCCGTCACCAGACTGAACAGGCGAGTTCGCTTCACGAGTCCACCTCCCGAGTGAGCTCAAACTACTGGATCCGATTTTCCGCGTTTCAAATGCCAAGCGGCAGCGCTTGCTTGCTGTCGATTCTAAACAGCCGGGAAGGAAAACGAAAGAGGGAGGTCTAATTCGAGACTGCTCTGCTGACGGGTGCTGTGCGGCCGCCAGCGGGAAGTACAGTTGCATGGTTCGGATTTTGATCTCCCAAGCGAGAGTCCGGTGCAACGGGCACATGGTGGCGATCTGGTATGAAGATCCGTAGCTTGTAGACTTGACATGGTAGTCTTCTACGTGAAGTCAATGATCCCGGACTGGCCAGTGGTTGCAATCGAGCAATTGCGCCAATATCAGAGCTAGGGTCCCCGATCCTGTACCGCAAGAAACCGTCAGGAAGACTGGGGGTTCGATAGGAAACCTATGCGTTTTTCAATAAGGAACACCCCGTTCGCCTTCCTGGTCTGGTTTGTCTGGATGGTCCTATCGGTGTTCATGGCTCCGTTGTGGGCCGGCGCCTCGTCGTCCGGCCATGGGCCGGCGTCCTCGTCGGGGGAGGTGGCAAAGCGCCCGAACATTCTCTTCATCTATACGGATGATCAATCTCATCGCACCGTCAGCTCTTATCCGGAAGCCTATGGCTGGGCCCGGACGCCGAACGTCGACCGGCTGGCGCAACGGGGAGTTCGATTTGCCGCCGCTTATGTCGGGACCTGGTGTATGCCGTCGCGAGCAACCCTGCTCACGGGCCTCCTGCCCCATGGGGTCCAGTCGATGAAGATGGAAGGCACCTACCCGGGAAGCACGTACGACCCCGAGCAATGCCCGTTCTGGCCCAGAGTCTTCCGCGAGCACGGATATTTCACGGCTCAGATCGGGAAATGGCATACCGGAACAGATACCGGATTCGGGCGTGACTGGGACTTCCAGATTGTCTGGAACCGACCCAGGTTCACCGACAATGCCACCCATTATTACTACGATCAGCTCATCACCTTTAACGGGGGTGAGACCAGGCGGATCCAGGAATACTCCACCGATAGCTACACGCGCTGGGCCGAAGAGTTCGTTCGTGGAGAGCATCGTGACCCGGACAAGCCCTGGTACCTGTGGCTCTGCTACGGTGCCTCTCACGATCCCTTCACTCCGGCAGACCGGCATCTGGAGAGCTACCCGGACGTCTCGATTTCGACTCCGGCGGACATTTATCCTCCGCGCCCCGGCAAGCCGGCCTACATGCAGGAGGTCGAATTCTGGGTCCGAGGTAGCAGCGGTCGGCCGGTTCTCAAGTCGGCGAATCCGTCCCAGAGCGAGAAGACGCTCACCGATTGGGTTCGACAGTATCACCAGTCTGTCCGGGCCATTGACGAAGGAGTCGGTCGGTTGATCCGGTTGCTCGAGGAGACGGGGCAACTCGAGAACACCCTGGTGGTCTACACGGCGGATCAGGGATTCGCCTGGGGGCAGCACGGGTTCCGGACAAAGATCGCCCCCTACGACGCTACCATTCGGGGCCCGCTCATCATCAGCATGCCGGGAACCATTCCAGAAGGGGGTGTGGTCCTGGCTCCGGTCGGAGGGCAAGACCTCGTCCCCACCTTCTTTCACTTCGCCGGGATCGAGTTGCCCTGGAAAATGCACGGGCAGGACCTGACGCCGCTGCTGCACGATCCCGAGAGTGACTGGCCCCATCCGGTCCTCATGGTCATGACGGGCGATGACTACGGGTCCGATACGGATGTGATTCCCACCGATGCCAGCCTCTACGCGACACCTCAAATTCCGGACGGCGACATCCCCTGGTGGATTTCTCTGCGCCAGGGCCGTTACAAGTACATTCAAACGCTGGTCGAGAATGAGATCGAAGAGCTGTACGATCTCGAGAAGGATCCGGAGGAGTTGACCAATTTAGCCTTGGAGGTGAATCATCATGCTACGCTCTTGCGCTTCCGCCAGGCCACCCGGGATGAGCTGCGGCGGACCGGAGCTGCCATGGCCGACCGCTTGCCGGGTGTCCGGTCTCTTCCCTGAGTTTGCGAGAATAGAATGAAGATCTTCAGTAGGGATGCAAACCAGATCTTACGCTTTTCAATCGGAGGTATGCTTCTATTTCTAGTTTTCTGCTCCTACACTTCAAGCCAGCAACCACCGGAAACAACCCTATCAGACTCCCCATATGAAGAATCATTTATCGATGTTAACGGACAGACCCTTTACATGAGAACCTACTCATCAGAAGGCCCTCCGATCCTGTTTATGGGATCAGGCGGAAAAGATCTTGACTCAAGAGAAAATAAGAAACTGGATATTACAGACCGCTTCAGCGTATATGGCGTAGATTTGCGCGGGCACGGGAAATCTAGCTGGCCGGCCAGCGGTTACAGATGGAAAGAAGATCTTTCAGAAGACGTTGCTCAGCTTTTGGAAAAGACATTTGATGAACCGGTCATTCTAGTCGGTGCTTGATTGGGAGCTCAGGTGGCTGCCACAGTTGCAGCGTACCATCCGGAGCGGGTCCGGGCTTTGATACTCAACGAACTTCCGACCTGCGATATTTCCACAGTGTTTCCCTATCTTCGCAATCAATTGAAACTTCAGGCTATGCCTTTTGAGGAGCGGGTGGAGTTTCTAATGGAAAAAGGACGGACAGAAGAAAAAGCAAGAAAAATGGCCACGACAGTGGACAAGATAAACAGGGCTGCCATGGAAGAGTTAATGGCAGGAAATGCTTCCTTCGATGTCATGACAATCATATCAAGGATAAAGTGTCCTGCTTTCTTTATGATGGGCAATACACAAAAAGGCAGCATGGTGACGGATGAGTCCCGGGTTGAAATCAGAAAGCAGGTTCCACATGCCAAAATTTCAATCTGGTCTGACGCAGGTCATAACCTTCGCCCCACGGATCCGGATAGATATTTAAAAGAAGTCGACGAGTTTCTAACTGGTCTTCTGGTCAATCGAAATTGATTCCGTTTCTGTTCTCCTTGTTCGGTCAAATTCTCGGGTTGATATGACTCGCTCCCGACGCCGTGCCAGCGACGACGATTGACGCGCTGACCCTGGCTCAAACCTTATGGCGAGCTACACTAGCCTGGCGCTCCGCCGCCAGCTCGAGCGCCGCGGCTGCGATGCGATCCAGCGAGTGTCCGTCTCCCAGTGCCGTAGCTACCTTTGCGAATTCGGTCCGCATCCTGGACTGCCGGTGCGGGTCACGCAGTAGATCAACAGCCGCCTCGGCCAGCGGTCTCGGGGAAACTTCTTTTTGATACAGCTCCGGCACAATCTCATGCCCTGCTACCAGATTGGGTAAACCCAGGCAATCATCTGTGATCAATCCGACCTGTTGGCAAAGGCGGGTCAGAGTTACAGTGGGTCCGGATAGCCGATAAAAGAGGACGAAAGGCAGACCTACCAAAGTCGCCTCTAAAGAAGCAGTGCCCGAAGCGATCAAGCCGATTTCCGCTGCGGTCATCGCCTCTCGAGCCGAAATCTGGATGTTGACGCGTTGCTGGAGTCCTCGGCTACGAATCATCTCATCGGCCGGCCGTCGGTAATCAGAAGAGGCCAGGGGGAGAGAAAAGGAGCAGAGCCTGCCTGCGAGTCTTTCGATTTCCAATGCCGCGTCAAGCAGGATCGGCGTGTAGTTCTGGAATTCGTACACACGGCTGCCCGGGAGAAGAGCGATATGATGAGGCGTATTCCGTGCGCAGGTCGACGGAGGTGGGCCGTTTCTCGGGACTACGATATCTCTCAGGTAATGACCTACGAACCGTACTTTGGCACCGGACCGGCGATACACCTCGAATTCTTCCGGAAATGCGGCCAGGACCCAATCAAAGAAAAGCCCGGCGCTGCGAGTGAAACGTCTCCACATCCAGATTTGGGGCGGAAGGTAGGCCATCGTCGGAATGCCTTGACGCCTTAGAAGCCAGCCCAGTGGTACGTTCAATCCCTCACAAGAAATCAAGATGGCTGCATCCGGCTTCTGGGCCCCGACACGGCGTCGCAGCGACCGCACGACTCGCGTGATCTCGGGGAGCATGGCAATCACTTCAAAGAGTCCGATCACTCCCAGGTGAGTCGACTCCGACCAGAGATCAACGCCATTGGCTTGCATGGCTTGACCACCGATTCCGCAGAGTTGAAGATTGGGATCTTTGGTCAGAAGCGTCTTTGCGATCAGCCCCCCAACTCGATCTCCGGAGGCCTCGCCGGCGCTGATCAGAATCAGGGGTCGGCTCAACGGGGCAGCCCCTCGGCTACCCACTGGCGCAGAGTATCCTTGGCCCGCTGCTTGGCGGCTCTTAGCTCCTCATCCAGCAGTGATCTGAGTGGTTCGAGCTCACCCGTTCTCTGGTGGGCAAGGGGCCGAATCGGCTCCGCCATGGCCAGGACCAGTTTCGAGAAGGGAAGCGGTATGTGCATCTTGGACCACCGCGAATTGACCACAAGAAATCGGTTCGACATCGTCGCCACCGGTGCCACAGAGCGGCCCAGTTGCCGGCCAATCCGAAGAACACCGGTTTTGGAGACGCCAGCCGGTCCAGTCGGTCCGTCCACACAAATCACTGACGGCATGGCACCAGGGGCCAGAGCACGACAGAACTTGAGCGCCGCCTGTCGGCCGTTGTGAAGGCTGGATCCTCTAATCGCGACCAAACCAACCGGTTCGAGAATCCGACTCGCCCAGTTGCCGTCCCGGCTCTGATCGACAAACGAAACGAATCTGGACCACTTCAGCATGGGGACAAGTTCCAGAGTGTCGCACTCGTAATGGGCGTAGATTTTCTCTCCCAGGCAATACTCTGATGCCGGAGTGGTAGAGCCCGCAGACGTGGTGATTCTTACCTGGAGTGTGGCGAAGTATCCTCGGCACAGTTGACGAAGTAAGAAGTTGATTGCAGACTTGATTGACCTCATGGCACGAGAACCCGGCAACAGCCCAGCCAGCATGCGCCCCTTTCGAGCGCGGTGATTATGCCAGACGATCGCCTTCTTGACTACCCGGACAGCGTGAGATCGACTGCCCGCTCGCAACAGCAGGAGATCCACTCCACCGCCCTTGTGCATGGCGGCTCCCAGATTGGTGCCGGCGTTCGGGTGGGGCCGTACTCAATCGTCGGGCCGGATGTGCGACTCGGGAAGGGAGTGACCCTGGGAGGCCATGTTGTCATCGGAGGTCGGACAAGTATTGGTGCTGGAACGAGTATTTTCCCTTTTTCCTCAGTTGGTTCAACGTCACAAGTCCGGGCAGTGGATCAGGCTGGAGAGCTGGAAATCGGCACGGGTGTGACGATTCGAGAGTATTGCAATGTCTCGGCCGGAAGCGCGGCTGACTCGAGAACTGTTGTGAGCGACGATGTGTTCTTGATGGCCTACAGCCACGTAGGCCATGACTGTCGGATCGGGCGGGAGGCGACGATCGCGAATGGGGCCAACCTCGGAGGTCACGTTGAGATTGGGAACAAAGCTTTTGTTGGGGGTATGGTGGGGGTTCACCAGGTTTGCCATGTGGGGGCCTACGCCATGATCTCGGGGGGGAGCGATGATACTACAGGATATACCTCCCTTCTGTTTGGCATCAGGGCAACCCGCCCGAGTCTTGGGCCTGAACAGTATCGGACTGAATCGGGCTGGATTCGAGGCCGCCCGAGTTCGCGAGATCCGACGAATGTTTCGCATTCTGTTTCCGCGGCGGGCCTCACTGAAGCTGGTTATCCGGAAGATCCTCAGCGAGATCCGACCTTCCTCTGATCGTGAAATATTGGTCCAGTTTGTGCAACGTTCGAAGCGCGGAATCTCAAGGCTTTGAAGACTTGCTCGCTGCCACGCAACCCTTCAATTCTGGTGATCAAGATGTCGGCCATGGGAGACCTCGTTCAGGCACTGCCCTGCGTCCGTCATCTCAGGAAAGCCACCTCCGGACGAATTACATGGGTGGTGGATGTAGGGCTGGCGGAACTGATTCGTGGAAATCCGGAGGTGGATGAGATCATCGAGTTTCCGCGTAACCCATATGCCCCTCTCACGCTTCCCCGGAGCGGCTTCCAGGTGTTGACTCGGTTAGTGAATCGGCTGAGGAGAGAATCCTTTGACGTGGCCATTGACCTGCAGGGTTTGTCCAGAAGTTGGTTCGTTCTCAAGTTGGCTCGAGCCGAGTTGAAAATTGCTCGAGGAAACTTTCCTTTTTCGGACCACGTGGTTCCCCATCGACGCTCGGTGAAGAGACATGCCAGTCTGGCTTGCTTCGAGTCACTGAAGCCACTGGAGATTCCGGTCCCCACCAGTCTGGCTGCTTTGACCTGCCCGCTTCTCGGCACTCGCAGGTTGGAAGGATTGAAAGAACCGCGGGTCTGCCTGCTTCCCTTCACGACCTGGCCATCGAAACATTGGAAATCGGCTGGTTGGGCTGCGGTTGCTGATTGGCTGCTCGAGAGAGATTACAAGGTGAGCGTTGTGGGTGGTCATCGCGATTCGTCAAAAGTGGGAATCATTCGATCTCAGATGTCACTGGGGCCTCAACTAAGAGACCTGACCGGGCGGGTGCCGCTGGCGGACTTGAACTACCTTTTCGCCGGATCTTTGCTCTCGGTTGGCGTCGACACAGGTCCTTTGCACGTTGCCTGGGCCTCCGGTTGTCCCACCATATCTCTCTACGGAGGCAGCGACCCGGCTCGCACTGCCCCCTGGCCGCAGGAGTCACATCTCGCCATTCGGGCTCCGGGCTGTCGTTCCTGCTGTCAGAGGCGCTGCCGCCAGAACTGCCTGGCACGTTTGCCCGTTGAAACGGTCATCGAAGGAATCGAGAGTCGTCTGGCAGGAATCGAAACGCAATCCGCACCCATACTCGGACGGGCTCCTGGGCCTTGTGGAAGAGAGGAGGAGATTGTTGAGTGAGTTCTTGAGGATCTTTCTGCTTCTCCTGTTCACCTACGTTGTGGGCTCGCAGTCGATGACCTGGCTACTGGGAGGCTACTGGATGGCCTGGAAGGGGCTACTCATGGTTGCCGTCCCGGTCTCGCTGCTCCAGTCTGCTGTTTTTTGCCGGTGGTGGCGAGCAAGAGAGTAGGGCGGCTGACACTTCAGGCCCGGTTGGATGCCTGTGATCGGGTGAGTCGCCTAAGTGCCCGGCGTCGACGTTGCCGGGACCTGCTCCGGACGACCTTCAAGCTGTTTCTCAACCAGCTTGTATCCGTTGTCTCAAGGTAGGTGCGAACGAAGAGCACAACGTCTTTCCTGTCGACCGGCATACTCAGGTCATTCAACTGGGCCAAATTCTTGATCCGAGCTCGACGAGAGAGATGGGCTTTGAGTTGGACTCCGTCAAGATCGACCAGCCAGACGCGTGGCTCTACTTCTGTCCTGACCAGGAAGTTCTTGGCCGTCAAGTCCGGGTGAAAGATCCCCAGACAGTGAAGTCTACCCATCAGTCTCGCAGTCGCAGCCACCAAAGCCCGGCGTTGCCCCGAAGGGAGCAGCCACCAACCTTTCTGAAGTAATTGATCGAGCGCAACCGTATCGTCCAGGAATCGCGTCCAGAGAAAGTCGCTTCCTTGACGATTGACGATACAGCTAACCGCCTCAGGGACCGAGATCTTGCAGGCTGTGAGACCGGCCGTGGCTGCGTAGGCTTTTTCCGCCCGCGTCATCGAAAGCCACTCACGAAGACGCTTCTTGGGGCCGGAGTCTGTGTACTCCTTCACCACGAGCTGCGCGTCACCGACCAGGCAACGCGAGACTCTGGATCGAGGTGCTCGCTTTAACACCTGAGGGGACAAGGTCTCAGGGTTGAGACAACGAAGATCCGGCAATACGCAATTTTCTGGCGCGTAGACTCGTAACCCGCCTCCCGGCACCGAGTCTCTTGCCAACGGGGAGCAGCGCCGGAGCGCTCCCCGGTACTGATGGCGCAGGCGCCGGGCTGCTGCTCTGGTAATCCGACTCGAAAGGTCTTCTTCGACGCTCTTGCCCAGGGCGTCGATGTAGGTTGCGATCAAGGAAACCCGTTCTCGGTGTGAGAGCAAGTGGCCAATCGATGCCATCAGAGTCCCCCAATCGGAGACCCGACTTCCTCGAGTCGATAGGAACGGTCGGGACGAATGGAAGTCGATGAAGTAGAGTCGATCGGCTGCAACCAACAGGTTCTCTGCGTGCAGATCGGGCATTCTCCAGCCGTTACGGTGCACAGCTGCGACCTGGGTGGCCAACGACAGGACGACAGTCAAACGGGCCCGATTGAACGATGAATGTGCCAGGTATTCGGAAAGTGAGCGGGAGTTCGATACCTCGGCAGAGACGAAGAAAGACTCGTGCGATTTTACCTTGATCCCCCACGCGATCGCTTCCGGGACTGTCAATCCAAGTTCCTGTAGTGCATGGTGGTTCGAGTAGGGATTGTCCCATTCACCCCTGGCTCTCACCCCCTCAAGCCATTGCCGTAGTTGGTAGGAGGTGCGAAAGGGATGGTGATGTTTCAGGAACCAGCCAACCTGGGGAAGAAAGAGGAGGGTTCTGTGACGGGTCGACTTGACCTGAACCACCGAGACGCTCCGCTCTTCAAGCGTGGGCAGTAAGAACCGTTCGAAGTCGTCTACTCGCTGCCTTACGACTTGCCAGCGAGTCTGTGAGGGTGCGTGCTCAATCGTGGTCAAGCTTCCGAATTGTGGGGATTTACCCAGCTGCGATCTCTTCATAGAAGGCCAGGATCTGGTCAATGTGATGGGACCAGTCGAAACGTTCTGCTTTGGCGCGGGCTGCTTCACCCATTCTGGTTCGCTCACCGGGCTCGCTCAAATGGCGAGCGGCCTCGGTCAGAGCAGGGACCGATTCACAATCATCCAGGAGCAGCCCCTCAGAGAGATGATCGACAATTTCGTGGCTTCCCGCCGATCGGCTCACAATCACGGGGAGCCCTGAAGCCATGGCTTCCAATACTACGATTCCAAAGGCATCGAATCTGGCCGGATGAAGCAGGATATCTGCTGCCCCATAATAGTGCTGGACGTCGGCCCGGGGTCCCAGGAAATGGGTCCGGGAGGCAACGCCCAGTTGTTGCGCGATCGACTGCATACGAGTTGACCGATCCCGTCCAATCACCAAGAGGTGGTAGCTCCGGGTTGAGTTGCTTGTCAATCGAGCCAGCGCCTGCACAGCGGAATCAACATTCTTCCGGTGGAAGTCATTGCCGACCATCAGCAGCACGAGATCCCGGGCAGAGATCCCGAGTCGATCTCGAATTCCCGGCGCACCCTTCCCATTCGGAGCGAATCGATCGCAATCCACGGCACTGTAGACAACCGCCGTCTTCTTGTCTGACAAGCCATAGCACTCTCGGAACTCCCGTTTCAGGGCATGCGACATGAAAAGGATTGTCCCCAATTCCGGGTCGATATAGCGCCGTCGTTCCAATTTCAGGGCGACTTGCCGCACCGGGCTCAGGCCTCGCCCCAGCTGCGCGTATCGAGGGATTCGTGCATCCTGGTAGGCGGCGAATGACCGGGTTAGTCCGCTGCCTTCCGTATAGATATTCTGGTGGTTTGTCTTCCCGAAGCCGTGGACGATGTCGTAAGAGGATCGGGTAATCGCTCGATAAGACAAGACAGAAAAAAAGTAAGGGCGCAAACTTCGGGGAAAACTGAAATCTGGAATCGAGTGGCAGGTAATTGAAGAGTTCATGCCCCTTCCAAATCGGCTGGCAAAGACATGAACCTCGATGTCGAGTTCAGCCAAGCGGTGAGCCAGGGACCAGATATATCTTTCCGAACCGGTATCCACGAAGTTTGGGTGAACCAGGGCGACCTTCAAGGAGATCGCCTTCGGCTGAATCGCAACGGGTTGGAATCCGCATCGGCGATGGCTCGACCTAGAATCTGCATGAAATCTTGAAACCGTCGCCCGAAGTCAAAGCGCCGGGCGGCAATGATTCGTCCCGATCTTCCCATCTGACTGCGGAGAGCAGGGGAGTCGAGCAACCGGGCGATCGCCCATCGCAGTGCTGGAGCGTCCCCAACCGGAACCAGAAGGCCTGTCTTGCCATCCTCGATGACCTCGGGAAGGGAACTCACTCTCGAGGCCACCACCGGTTTTCTCATCAGTTGGGCTTCCACCGCCACCAGGCCGAAGCCCTCAAAAAAGGAAGGCACAACCACCAGATCTGAAAGTTCGAGATAGGGTCGTACATCAGCCACATGTCCGGTCCAGTGGCATCGACAGTCCACCCCGAGCCGGCGGGCCAATCGTCTGAGGCGAGTCTGAAGGCTCCCGCCTCCGACAACCAGCAGGTGCACCTCGGGAAGAAGTTGCAAGGCCCGGAGAAGGACTGCGTGTCCCTTCTGTTGCTCGATGCGGCCAATGATCCCGACCACCCTGCCTGTCCTGGGCAATGAGAGCAGTTTCCGTATCGATTCCACTTGTTGGGAGTCCCTGTAGGTCAGGAAATGGTCCGTTTCGATACCCCTGAAGACGCGGTGAATCCGTTCTGGCGGAAACCAGGGGACGCTCCTCTTGAACGACTCCCCGGTAGCCTCCGAATTGACGACGATGCGACTGACCGATCGGAAGCGTAGCCGCTGAGTCAAGCGATGCCCAATAGGGGAGTCTTGTCCTCGAACAAAGAGAACAGGAGCTCTGAAGCGGGGTCCCTGAATCCAGTTCACCAGCGTCAAGTCAAGCAGTGCGTTGGCCACCCAGATGTCGGGGGGGCCTGACGGCCAGGCCTTGCGCAGAACTTTCTTGAACCGAAACCAGTTTCCAATTCCCGGGGGAGCCTCTAGCAGGGGAAGTCCTTCAGCTTCCAGGCGTCTGGCCAGTGGACTGCGCTGAGTAGCCACCACCTGGATCTCGTGTCCCAGGCGCAGCAGCTCTTGAGAGGCACGCCAGGTCCAATACTCTCCTCCGCCCCATACTATTTGCCTGTTAATGAGCACCAATCGGAGTCGCATGGATTACCTGGTGTAAGATCTGGGAAGAGGAATTCTACTCGAGTATCCTAAACTCAAGACTTGATTCGGGCAAACCGCGGAATCTCATCGGGAGGGAGCAGCCCAAGTGGATGGCCAGGGCCAGCGCAGACTGCGGGTGTTGCATCTGTTTTCCAGTTGGAAATGGACCGGTCCAGCCGAGTTGGTCTCGCTGCTGGTGCAGCAACTCCGCCAGTTTGAACTCGACGTAGACTTTCACCTGCCTCCCCCTCCCCAACCTGATTTTGAATCTCTCCAGCGCGAATTGGATGAGCGCGGTGTGGCACATACAATCTTCCCTCAGCTAGACCGTAAGAGACTGCATTGCTTGCCGTCAGCGGTTTGGCGGCTAGCCCGGGTTCTCCGGCAAGCTGAGGCAGATATCGTGCACGCGCACCACGGTCACGATCATTGGGTGGCCGGATTGGCGGCCAGAATGATTGCGCGACCGACTCAGGTTGTTCGAAGCGACTACTATCGAGACGGACTCCCAAGATCGGAAACACGGATTCCGCTCCGTGCCATTACCGATGCCGTCATAACCTTTTCGAGAATGTCTGGAAGGGAGTGGCGGGAAAGGGTGGGGATATGCCCGCGGAGAGTTGCCCTGGTACCTCCCATTTTTGATTCGGCCCGGACCCGGGCAGCCGAGTTCTCCTCGGTTCGCTCCAAGCTCGGGTTGGACAACCGTCATTTTGTGGTTGGACTGGCTTGCCGGTTGCAGCGTGATCGTTACCTGAACATATTCATGGAGGCTGTGGCGGAGGTATCGCGCGAGATGCCGAATTTAAGGGTTTTGATCCTCGGAAGGAGCAGCCAGATCGAACATACCGTGATCGGTCCAATTCGGAAGCTGGGCTTGCGTGATGTCGTCGTCTTCGTAGGTTATCGCAAGGAAGACTACTATTCCTATCTTAGCGCTATGGATCTATTGGTGTACACGCGTGCCGGCTCGGATGGGGCTGGGAGAGGCATGCTGGAGGCGATGGGTGTTGGGGTCCCAGTCCTGGTCAACCAGACCGGCATGCTACCCGAGTTTGTCGAGCCAGGACGCTCCGCAATGCTCTTTGATGGCAGTCGGTCGGACTTGAAAAGAAAGATCCTGATGATGGCTCGGTCGCCGGATTTCAAGAGCCGGCTGGCTGCATTTGCAAAGAACCATGCTCACAAGGCCTTCAGTCCCGCCAAGCAAGCTGAACAAGTGGAGGCTTTTTACAGGAAACTCGTTGCCTGATCGACCATCCCGAAGACCCCAGTTTCCGACGGATTGCCTTGCGCCAACCGGCTTTCGCAGCCTGCTTGCCAGAGACCTGGGGAATGTAGCCCTGATTCGGGGTATTCCGGTCCTGTTGAGACTTCCTTGGATCGGCGAGAGAGAACCCAGAAAGCACGTCTCGGGTTCGTTCTTCGGAATCAACGTGGCACCAGGATTGACTCCTGAGCATGATGAGTTCACCCTCGCGAAAGTCCGCGAGTTGGGAATCACCCATGTCCGGCTCGACTTTCCTGAACGTGAAAATGCGCCCCACCGCCGTTTCCTGAGGAGGTTGAACAGCCAGGGATTTCCGGTCCTCCTCCATCTGGTTCAATATCCGCGCAGCGCTTCTGAAATGGGACAAGAGAAGGTACAACACCAATGGGTCGACTTCGTCCAGGACTTGATCCGACAAGAGCCAGATCTTTCCGAGATAGAACTTGGCAGTGCTGCCAATCGCTATCGTTTTTCCGGCTACACGTTGCGTAGCCTCATGCTTGCGATTGAGCGGGCGAGCCCGATCCTGGAAGCCGCCGGAATCCCCTGGAACGCCCCCGGCCTTTCCGATTTTGAGCCTCTTTTCCTGGCCGCCGCGCTGTCCCTTCTCAAACAGCGTGGACTCCTGCCCAGCGCAGTGAGTTGCAATCTGCATGTCGATCGCGCCGGTGGCCCCGAAGTGAGTGATCCCCATGTGGCTGGGAAAACCCTGGGACGCTTTTTGGGCTACGATTTGACGAGCAAGATGGATTCGCTTTCGCGAATTGCACGAGACTATCGGGTCGGGAGAATCTACTGCAGCTTCTTCTTCTGGACCCTGCTCCAGGAAGGAGTTGCTCATCGGAGATATGTAACCGAGGAGCAACAGGCGAACTATGTTTGCCGCTACTCGGTGATGGCAGCCGCTGCCGGGAGCTTTGACAGAGTCTTCCTGGGCCCCCTGGTATCGCATAGTCGAGGGCTGATTGATGGGGCGCCGTGGCATCGCAGTTTCCCGCCCGCCGTGGTCCTCAGTCCCACCCTTGAAGGGGCCAGCTCGAGCTATCGAGAGCGTCCTGCTTACCTCGTCTCGAAGTGGTTGGCTAGAATCTTGCCCGGCGAGCAGATAGTAGGCCGGCTGCCGACACCTCCCAGGACTCACGCATTTGCCTTCAAGAGCGTGGATGACCGGCTGTGGGTGAGCCTGTGGACACAGGATGGAGCCCAGATCGTGTTGAAACCGAAGTCTATCCAGGACAGTGCCGGGCGCCTCCTGGCCTATGATCGCTCTGGCCGGACTCTGACTGCGATTCCTGAGGTGATCTCGGAATCCCCCATCTTCCTGCGTCTTGAAGCGCTCAAGAGTGCCCTGAACACGAATCACTGGTTTGAGGTTGCACAGCCCGGGACTGCAGCAAGCCGGTCAGTCTGGTCCGATCCGATCGAGATTCCTGCCCACGCGAATCGCCCCTACGGGCGGTTCGAAAATGGCCGGTACAAAGGAGTCCTGGCTCGCTCGCTGCGAGGCTTCGTTCCCACTTTCGGCTCGGAGCAGGTGCCTGGCTTCTCCAACCTGGTGCCGGTGCGTGAAACGCGATATTGCCGGATCTTTCGACACTCGCTCGAAGGCCGAGCGGAAGTGGTTCAAATCAAAGAGTTCCAACCCGTTCGCTTCGGATGGACAAGGCAATCGCCGGCGTTTCGGGCCTGGTCGAATCTGTTGACAGCCCGGAGACGAAATCTATCCGTACCGATTCCTCTCGGTTTCCTCGAATCGTGTCAGCAACCGGGAAAGCATTTGAGCTATCTGCTTACCGTCTTCCAGGAGGATGCGACGAGTCTGCGAGATCTCAACGAGTCTGGCGAGAACCTGGAACTCACCTATCGACTCGTCGGCACAACCATTCGAAACTGGCATGAGGCAGGTGCCTTTCATCGGGATTTGTCGATTGGGAACCTCCTGGTGCGGAAGGGTCGATCCGATATCTTGGTCGTCGATCTTGACAGAGCCCGGTTTTTTCGGAGACTCGGCAGAGTGCGTCGGTTTCGCGATCTGGCGCGAGTCCGGGTGCCGGAAGGCGCTGATTCCGAGTTTCTGACCGGTTACTTTGGTTGTACGAGCGGACTCCACCGCTGGCTGACGCTATTCCGCCGCATCTACCGAGCCAAGCTTTCCGCACGCCGCCGGCTGCGCTCGCTGATCCAAATGGACATGACTGGCTGGTTCGGCTAGAGTGAGCCATTCTCGGATGCCTGCCCAAAAGAGCGAGTTCCTTCGGATTCTGCCAGCACTTTTTCAATTCAAGGGAGATCTGGTCAAGGCTTCATCGGCGGCCCTGGTAGGAGCTCTGCTCTTTGGATCTGGACTTGGACTGTTAGTTCCAGCATGCACACTCCTGTTGGGAGAACGGACCAGCCTGTCCCTCTTGGTCAGGGAATGGGGACGTGCACTGCCCAGCGTCTTCGATGCCGCCGCAAACTCGCTGGCTGGGAGAATGCCAGATGAGCCGTTCTCCAGTTTTTTGCTTGTGATGCTGGGAATCTGCCTGTTCCAGTTTGTCAGCAGCCTGGCTCGGTATCAGTACGAAATGATCAGTGATCAGATCTTGATTCGGATCACTCTGTTCTGGCGGGAGAAGCTCTACTTCCATTTGCTTTCCCTGCCCATCGACCAGCTTCGTGAAGTTGGAAGTGCCCAGGCAATCAATCAGCTATTGAGCGACATGATGTCGCTGGCTAAGGGTTATCGGGCGATTCTGGGGAAGACGACCTTCAAGTTGATGCGTTTTCTAGCAGCTGTTTCGGTAGCGTTGCTCCTGCATTGGCAATTCACGCTCCTGGCCTTGGCGACAACTCCACTGATGTTTCTGCTGATCCTGGTCACCGGAAAGACGATTCGCAAGTCCACCGACCTGGCACTTTCCCGGGCCGGCGACATGTCGGGCATTGTGCAAGAGTCTATCCTGGGAATTGAGACCTTAAAGGTCCACGTCTCCGACCACTGGCACCGGCGGCGCTTTTCCCGGGCCGCCCGGGAGATTCTGACCCACGAGCACCGAATTCGGCGTGGCAGGTCGCTGGCCAGTGCTTTTGTGGAAGTTGGCAATGTTTTTGCCCTGGCGGTGACCGGCACCGTGGCGGCCTGGTTTATCTTTTCCGGGCGGGTGGAATCCGCGGGCCTCGTTGCCGTGATGATAGCGCTAGACCCGTAAGGAGTCCCCCCGGCTCTGCCGGGGAGGCAGCCAGAGTTTGACAGTTCCGGGAATAGGTGAAAAAACTCCCTTCCGTGAGCCGAGCAAAGCATCACGAAAAGGAGTTTTATGAGTAACTATAAGAGCTTACAGCATACGAAATGGGAGTGTAAGTACCATGTGGTGTTCATCCCGAAGTACCGCAAAAAGTTGATTTACGGGGAGTTGCGCAGACATCTCGGTCAGGTGCTGCGACGGTTGTCTGGGCAGAAGGAAAGCTTGATTGAGGAGGGCCACCTGCTGCCGGATCACGTGCACGTGATGATCTCGATTCCGCCGAAGTTTTCTGTGGCGCAGGTGATCGGGTACATCCAAGGGAAAAGCGCTATCCACATTGCCCGGAACTTTTCAGAGAGTCGGCGAAACTTTGTTGGACAGCACTTCTGGGCACGCGGATACTTCGTATCGACCGTGGGCCGAGATGAGAGAGTGATCCGTGAGTATATTCGGCGGCAAGAAGCAGAAGATCGTCGCCAGGATCAGCTCAGGCTCCTGTAGTCAGGCCACCTTTAGGTGGCACAAGTGGCCGCGGTAGCGGCAACGTCAAGTCCGCTTTGAGCGCTCACAAGATTAAAGCCCCCGGCTTTGCCGGGGGATACTTACTCGTAGCTTTTGGTGATCTGGGGTCAATTACCAAAATTAGCCAGGATATCAATCAGGCTGAAGCGGCAGCTCAACGGCTGGCTCGAGTCCTCAACCTGCGACCGGAAAAAACGTCCGGGAAGAGACTGCCAGTGCACCACCGGAGTCTGGAGTTTGAAGACATCACGTTCCGTTATCCATCGAGTACCAGAAATGCCGTAAGTGAAGTCTCGTTCAAGGTCGAGTTCGGAGAACTGATCGGCATCGCAGGGAGAAATGGAGCCGGCAAATCGACATTGATCCGGATTCTCTGCCGACTGATCACACCGGAGAGCGGAAGAATCCTGCTGGACGGAGCCGATTTGCTCTCGTCGGATCTGACTTCGCTGAGAAACCAGATTGGGTTAGTCGAGCAGGACGTAAAGATGTTTCGAGCGACCGTTGCCGAGAACATTCTGCTGGGCAACTCGACAGCCTCCCCGGCCCAGATCCAACGGGCCGCTGAGTTGGCCAGGGCCGACGAGTTTATTCGCAAGCTGCCGAAACAATATGACAGCGACCTGGCCGAACTTGGCGCAGGTCTTTCCTCGGGGCAGCAGCAACGTCTGGCGATCGCGCGAGCGCTGGTTCGGGAGCCCTCCATTCTTCTGATGGATGAGCCAACCAGCCAAATAGACATGGGTTCCGAAGAGAGGATCAAGGAAGTGTTGGCCGCACTGCGCGGGAAGTGCACTGTGATCCTGGTCGCCCACCGAACCAGTCTGCTGCAAGCTTGCGACCGCGTGCTTACGCTGGATGAGGGTCGAGTCGTCGACTTTTCTCCGCCGAGCCCCCGAGGGCTACTTACCAACGAGTCCGCCCCCAACCTGGTTAGCGGAATGTGACAGCCTCGATTTTGCGGTACTTCGAATAGGCAGGGTATCCGGCCAGCTCAGGGGTGGGCCGTCGGCGCCACTTTCTGTAGCACCAGAGCCACAATTCCGGGTACTGCTTGACCACACGTTCGGCCGTTTCCAAGCACAGTCGGCTAATCTCGGAGGGACTGGCTTCCGGTGGATAATCGACCTCGACACCTTCAAACCGGCCCCGGCCGCCTGACAGGGGCAGACACCAACAAAAGAGAATCGGTGCCTGTGTCGAAGAAGCTATCCTTCCCACGCTGGTTTTCGAATAGCTGGGCATCCCCATGAAATCGATCCAGTCACCCGGCATCCGAAAGGATCCATTAAGGTCTACGATGCAGGCGGCGGCCCCTCCTTGGGCCACCCGCGACACGAGTCCGGATACTGCTTCGGCCTTTTGGTTGCCGGTCGTACCCCGCAAACGCCAAAGGAGCCGTGCGACACGGGAGTTGCGTCGAAACAGGGAAACCTCTCCCTCGCCCGCGCAGGGTTCAATCAGCAATGGGATGCCCATCGAACCAAGCAACTGAGCGCCTAGTTCCCAGTCTCCAAAGTGGACGGTGCAGGTGATCAGTCCGCGACCTCTTCGATAGATTGAGAGGGCGTGTTCCAGAAAGCTTGAGTTGTAATCTACCAACTTGAGAATCTCACCATCCACTAACCGATCAGAACCCAGGAGCAATGTTGAGGTGCGCATCAGGTTGGCAAAGGATGCCCTGGCGATCTGCCGTCGGCGGCGCGAATCGAACTGCCTCCCCAGGGCAGTCTCCAGATTTTGCAACGAGGTTCGCCGGTGGCTTCGCAAGACGTGGTAGGCAAGGATGCCGAGCGTCGTCCCGCATTGAGCGAGAAGAGGACGGGGTAGATGTTTGGCCAGCCTCGAAGCCATCGAGAGCAGGCGACACGCAATCGAATCGAAGCAACGCTTCGTTGTTTGCCGCAACCCCTGCCTCACTCTCAGGATGCGACATCTCGCAAGATGGCAAAACGAGGAGATTATTCGTTGGTGGTGGCGGGCCATCCCTCCGAGGAGATCTCTCGCCTCATGGCTCCGGTGACCCTGGTGCCGGATCTCCTGGAAAGCCTTCAGTAACCGACGAATTGTCTTACGGGTCTGTCCGGCCTGGTCGGAAAGCCAACGGTGAAGCGGCCAGATCTCAACCCACAGGTGAGATCGGTCGAGCCCGCGATAAGCCGAGAATCGCTTGTGGCCATCTGCAACTATGATTCTCCTGCCCAGTCGGATGCCGGAAATCGGTGGAAAAGAGTCTCCCCGAACCATGGCCCGGCGAAACTCTTCAATTTTCTCCTGGGCATGGGATACAGTAAGAAGATCGATCACCTGCGAGGTGGGGACAAGCCGCGTCCGGAAGTTTGCCAGCGAGGGATCGAATATACTGTCGTCCGCGCTTCTGCGAGACATTGTCGCCTATGATTTACGGTCGGGGATAGGATGTCAACGGTTCTTGAATCGTGCGCTACCGGGTGTAGCATCAGCGCCGAGCCGCCGAGTGTGGACAGAGTGCTGAAGCAGGGCAGGCCCACAACAGCCCGAGTGCGGGTCTTGAACAATGGGGTGGTGGTCAAGGATTTTCTTCACACTCCGGTGTGGTTTCAAGGCACAGTTGCCCGGCTCTTGATTCGTTACGAGGCGTACATTTGCCGGAAGCTGGGCCCGCTTGACGGGCTTCCAGAATTTATCGGTCGGCCTGATTCTTGCACGTTGCTCTTCAAGTTTATCTCGGGCGAGAATTGTCGCAGGCTCACGGCCGGCCAACTGACCCCGTTGTTTTTTGGACAGCTCCAGACCTTACTCGAGGTCGTCAGAAGTCGAGGCTTTCTCCACCTGGACGTGGGCCGCAACGTCCTTCGTGCCTCGGATGGCCAGCCGTTTTTATGTGATTTTGCCTCTTGCTTGAGTGTCAACTGGCTCCCACTGCGACTCCGTCAGGCCCTGATTCGGCTTCGCGAAAGATATGACCTTCGGGAAATCAGCAAGCTAAAGAAACGAAAAGCCCCCCTCCTGCTTGAAGAGGATGATCTGAAACGAATCGCTGAATTGCTTCCGATGGAGCGTTTCTTGAAGCCGCTGGAGAACCTGCAGAAGCGCCTTTGCCGTTTTCTCGACCGGGCTCTCTCCCACGATCAGTAAGCTGTGATGAGACGCATTTACTCGGCTTTCCTGGGAGCGGTCGCGATCCTGGTCCTCTTACCCTGGCAACTGGGGTGCGTCCTGTTTGGGCGAGACTCCATAACGTCCCTGCAGGAACGCTTTGGGTTGCTGAACCCCCGTCCCACCCCGGGGCCGAGCTTGCGAATTCTCATCCATGCCGTTTCGGTCGGAGAAGTGGGGGTTGCGGGCGCTCTCCTGGATGACCTGCAATCAGCCGGGGCCTGGGAGGTCTTCATCAGTGTAGGCAACGAGGCCGGTCGTGCTCGGGCGCAGGCCTATGGTTCCCGTTTTTCTTGTTTGAAATGGATCGGTCTACTCCCCTGGGATGCCACCCCTATTGTCAGGCGTTGGCTTCGTCAGATGGAACCGACAGTCGTCGCAGTCATCGAGACCGAGCTGTGGCCGGGACTGTTCTTTGCCTGCCGGGATCTCGGCATACCGCTGATTATTCTCAATGGCAGGATCTACCCCAAAGACGTCTGGCGATACCGCCTGGCCAAACCGTTCTTTCGCAAGGTGATGCGGTGCCCAAGCCGAGTCCGGGTGCAGCATGAATCGGAGGCGGGTCGTTTCCGAGCCATAGGGACTGAAGGCAACAAGATTCGTGTGGTTGGCAATCTGAAGTTCGTCAGGAAAACCGAACCCGGAGACTCGGAGTGGTCTCAGGCTGGGCAGATTCCGATTCTACTGGCCGCCTCAACCCATGACCCGGAGGAGAAATTCATTCTCGAAGCCTTTGCTGCCCTCGAGAAATTACGTTCGACGCGACTGGTTATTGCTCCTCGAGACATTGGGCGGGTCAATCAGATTGAGGTTCTGGTTCGAAAAATGGGGTTTGAACCAACCCGATGGTCGACTCGAAATGGCCACTCAGCAGACAGGCGAGTCCTCATTGTCGATCGCTACGGGGTTCTTCCCCTGCTCTACAAAGCGGCCACTCTGGCTGTGGTGGGAGGCAGTTTTGTTCCCAAAGGGGGGCATAATTTTCTGGAAGCAGCTCATCAGGGCTGCCCGATTGTCACCGGGACCCATCTCGACCATTTTGAGTTAGAAGCGAGACTCTTCGCGGAGAGCTCAGCATTTGTACAAGTTGCCCGGCCAGAAGAGCTTTCTCAAGTCGTTGCAGATCTTCTAGCCTCTTCCCGCCGGCGTGAGGAGTTGAGCAGGCGGGCTCAAGAAGTGGTGAAAGGGCAACAGGGGGCCCTTACCGCCAGTTTGGACGCGATTTGGGAAGTGTCTCAGCCGCGCGGTGTCGAGAAGGAGAGAACCTGAAGTTTGTTGGGTTTCGAATCCTGGCGGTCGTCATCTCATTGGCGGTCTCTCTGGTGGCCATTGAGTCTGTGTCGGCCATCCTCCTTCATTTCGTCCGGCACCAGGTGGAACGACCGGAAGAGCTGAAGGAGAGCCTTGCAGAGGGTGACTTTCCCGAGACTGTTTCTGATCCCTATCTTCTGTTCAAGATTCGTCCTCAACAGAAACGGGATTCCTACTCCACGGACTCTCACGGTTTGAGGGGCGAGGAGTTTCGGCCGGAGAGCAAACAGTTGCGTGTACTCCTGTTGGGAGGTTCGGTTGCCTGGTCTTATTTGGTGCGCTCCGACCGGGAGACGCTGGGTGCCCGGCTGACAGAATACCTCTCGCGAGAACTCGAGCGATTGGACCCTTCCGGCTGGCAGTCTGTGATCGTTCTGAATGCCGGTGTTCCAGCTTATGTCTCCCGGCAGGCAGCCCTCTACTACGCCCGCAGGTTGCGAGTCTTCGACGCTCACCTCGTGGTTTCGCTTGACGGTGTCAATGACATCAACGCCTCTCTCAGCTCGGATGCCGGAGCGCCGCTCTTCTGGAACGGAGGCAGTGATTTCTTCCGACGTCACCCTCAGGCCCTCTTCCGCAGTATTCCTCGTTGGGTCCGCTATCGCCTGGAGCGGAGCAAATTGAATCGGCTTAGAAAGATTCTGAAGCCTGCTCCAATCGAGGAATACGGAGCTCCATCACCCCGAGAAGTCGGCGAGGCCTATTTCGACACACTTCACTACCTTTCCACTTTGACAGCGCTGGATGGAACGATTTTCGTTCCCGTTCTTCAGCCCGCCTGTCTGTTTGATCAGAACAAGCCGCTCACCCCGTTCGAGAGAGAGCTGGCCCGGCTGCATGAGACGGAAATACCGGGTCGAAACCGCTTTTTCGAGACCAGTTACGCGGCCATGAAAGACACCTTCCCACGTATTTCTGAAGCCTTCGATCAGGTTTTCCCCCTCGATTCCAGAAAGGCTTTCCAGGATGAGACCAACCACTGTTTTGCGGATTGCTACCATTTGACACCCCGCGGTATCGAGCTCCTCGCCGAGTATGTTGGGACTCATTTGCTCCAGCTTCTCCCTTCGCTGAAGGCGGACTCATGAGAGTTTTGCTGACCTGTAAGAAGAGGACCTGGTGCGGTGAGACACGCTATGTTGCCGAACTGGCCAATTGGTTAGCTGCCTCCGGCCATCTCGTCACTGTGGCAGCTCGCAGAGAGTCCGAATTGTGGCCCCACCTGACCGGTGTGTCCCAAAGGATCACGCTGCACCTGGAGCACAACTTCCTGGCGGTCAGAAAGCTGGCTTCCGATCTCCTTCGCTTGCGCACCCGTCTTGCCCGCGTGGACCTTGTGCACACCAATGCCTCCTGGGACACCTGGTTGGTGGCCTGGGCCAGGAGTGCCTTTGCTCTCAGAACCCCCTTTGTGAGGACCCGTCACAATCTCAAACGCATCCGCCGGCACCGAGGAAACCGATGGCTGTACGGCCGGGCCATTGATGCTGTCATCGCGCCTTCCCTGGCCATTCACGAAGATACGGCACGCTCTGGCATCCTGCCGGAGGGCTCGCTGCGGCTGGCGCGATATGCGGTCGATACCCGGCGTTTTGATCCGGCCACCCTCGAGATCGATTCCTGCAGAGATAAACTGAGCTCCCGGATCGGATCCAGAGGAGACAGTCCCATCGTTGTACTTGCAGGTCGCCTGGTGGCTCGCAAGCAACTCGAGTTGTTTGTGGACGCTGCTCGAGAGCTCTGTGCCCAGGGAGTTGACGCCCATTTCGTAATCGCCGGGCAGCGGCCAGAGAGCAGTCCCTACGTCAGGAAGATTGTGAAACTCGCTGCCGGTCACGAGGATCGGATCCATTTCTTGAATTTCACCGATTCGATGGTTGAGCTGCTTGCCGGATGCGATATCTCTGTTCTCACCGCTACCAATGAGCCGTTTGGTCTGACCGTGACTGAGGCGATGGCGATGGAATTGCCGGTGGTCGCTTCGGCCTCAGGTGGACCCCTGGAGATGATCCAACATGGAGTGGACGGACTGCTCTTCGAGCCGGGGAATCTGGAATCGTTTACCGGGTTGTTGCGCACTCTTCTCGGCAGTCCTGACCGAAGAAGAGCGATGGGAAAGAAAGCTCGAGAACGAGTCGTGAAGGAGTTCAGTTGGGAGCGATGCCTGTCAGAACATGTCAGTATTTATGCCAGCTTGCTTGAGGTTCCACTCTGAGCGAGTGAGAAGAGCTGTCCGAAGGGAGAGTGGGTGTCGGGTTTTCAGCCAAAACACTTAGAGCGATCTTTTCGAGCGTTGGCTGTTCTGCTTGGAACGGTCGGGGGACTCCTGTTGGTTGAGGGTGGAGCCGCGGTTGCCCTTCACTACGTCAACGACCGGCTGCCCGAATCTGTCTATTTCGAGCCGGTGCCCGTTCACTCGGACCCCTACCTTCAGTACCGAATACGGCCCAACGTTCGGGGCTCGGTGATTGAAACCAATAGCCTGGGACTCAAGAATCAAGAGATTGCTACTGAATCCCCCGATCGCCTGTTTCGGGTCCTTCTTCTGGGGGGGTCCGTTGCCTGGGGGAACTCGGCGGCCAGCAATAGCGAGACGATTGCTGCAATATTGGAGTCGAGTTTGAATGATCGGTACCATGACGAGCCACTCAGCTTTGAAGTCTTGAATGGGGGAGTGCCGGGCTATGTCTCCTGGCAAGTTGCTCTCTACTACGCACTCTACCTTCGACAATTGCGACCCCATCTCGTCATCACGATTGATGGAGTGAACGACGTTTATTCGGCCATCTCGAACCAGGACTCGGGCCTCCCCGTGAGTTATCAGCCCTCATTTCAAGGCCGACGGTCGAGAACGACTCTGGCACAATGGTTCATATATCGGGTGGAACGGTCCAGGATCATGCGCCTCGGCAGAGATCTTTTCCCGCGCCGGATTCACTCGGGCATGACCGCCCCGTTCGTCTCCGTCGGGCAAAGTTACCGCAATGCGATGGACTACCTGGGTTCACTCGTCAGGCGGGACGGCGGCCATTTGCAACTCGTGCTGCAGCCGATGTCAATCTTCCCGGAAGCAAAAGCTCTCACACCGGCCGAGAGAGAAGGAGCCAGGAACTATCTGCGCCAGATGCCGGATGCGGAGGATTACTTCCGAACCAGCTTCGCCGAGATTCGGAGTGGGATGAGGGCGTTGGGGAAGAAATATCCCAATGCAGTTGCCGACTTTGATGGGTCGAACCTGTTTTCTCGAGTCTCGGAACAGGTCTTCTTGGACCAATGTCATCTGACCCTTCTGGGCCGAACCATCTTTGCTCGAGAGCTGGAGAGGCAAATTGTTCAATTCTTGGACACGGAAAAGGGGATTTGAGAGCAACCGGTTCGTCCGAAATCATTCGTCGAGTCAGTTATTTCGACTGGCTCAGAGTATGGATCCGGAATCGCCGGAAGGCATTGCAGTATCGCGCCCGAGTCTTTACGCTGAGGTCATCCAGCGTCAAGGCCGCCTCCATCCAGGGCGCCGAGAAGATCTTGTTTGCCCGGGGCGATCGTCTGGGTGATTGGATGAATTCTCTTCCGTTTCTTGTGCGGCTGCGGGCGGCTGGGCGCCAGGTCGTCCTGGTGGTTCGAGAGGAGCCGGTGCGGGTATTCCTCTCGAACCTGGGATTCAAGAGTATCGGACAGGCTCAGGACTTGAATGGTTGGCGGCCTGATCTGGTTCTGACCGGGGAGTCGGCCCGGCACCTTCGTTCGCCGCGACATCCAGATCGGTGGGCATTTCTAGAGAGGCTCATGAGAATGTCCGGCCAGGCACCGATGGTCTCACCTTGCGTTTGGCGATCCGAGGCCGGGCCGGTCTTTCCAGGATCCTATGCCCCGCCTGGAAAACAGATTACCGCTACCAGCTTGACCGACAGTCTGGGTGATTGGCTTGAATTGCCGCCTGCGGCAGGTTGCCGCCCGCTGGCTGGCTATCGCCAGAAAGCAGATCGCCAGATTGTGTTCAACCTGAGCGCGGGGCGACCGGGAGAACGAGGACGACGCTTTCTGCCCATCTCATTCTGGATAGAGCTGCGCCGTATTCTGGAAGCTGAGTCTGTTGTCGCCGTGAGCCAGCCGGGCGATGAAGACCGGGTCGAAGAGTTCCGACAGGGCTGTCTGCGCGACAACCTCTCCTGTTCTGTCGCCAGGGCCAGGACAAGTCTGCACGATCTCGCTTCCTGGCTGGGTCAGCGGGGAATCCTGATTACGCCGGAAACTGGACTCTGCCATCTGGCCCGCGAGATTGAATTGCCAACCATCGTTATGACACCGCGGAGACTCATGCCGTTCTGGTATCAACCGGGGAGCCGGTTGAAAGTGATTTGCTACCAGAATCATATCGGAGAAGTCGATCCTTCCCTGGTCGTGCGCGCGCTCCGATTGCGTCAAAGAAAGAGAATTCTATGAGCAGGACTCGGCGATGGAGCTTCCGCGCGCTTGCGCTGCTCCTGGGCCTATCTGTGGTCGCGGCCGGTGTAGAAGGCATCAGCGCGGTGATCCTTCATTATGAAAAGGAGGCCAACGAGTCAGTCGTGCACCCTTTGCATCTGCGGGGACAAGTGGCCTTTCACGGTCTGGAAGTCTATCCCAGAGCGGACCCCTACCTTCTTTTCCGGATGGCTCCGAACCACCGGGGCCGGCGAGTTCAGACGAATCAACACGGGTTGAGGAACGGTGACATCACGCCTCTGCCCGCCCCTGGAACCGTCCGCATTCTGTTACTCGGAGGCTCGGTAGCGTGGGGCTTCAACTCATTGTCGAATGACGACACAATAGCAGCGTATCTGGAAGACCTTTTGAACCTGCGGTTTTCGGACCCACCAGATCTTCGCTTTGAGGTTCTGAACGGGGCAGCACCTGGATACGTCGCCTGGCAGGAGAGTCTGATCTATGCGCTCCACTATCGGGAGTTGGGGGCTCAAATCGTGATTACCCTGGACGGTGTCAACGAGGTCGCTGCGGGTTTGACCGCTAGCGCGGCAGGGTATCCTCTGGGTTACGATGCAGCGTCTGTTTCTCACCGGCGCCCAAGGCTATCCCTGGCGAAGGTGATATCGGAATGGATCATGTGGAGGCTTCATCGGTCAAAGACCCACCAACTGATCAATGACGGAGAGCTTCCACGGTTGGGCATCACGAAACTGATTCGACGGGTCAGGCATGAATCGGTTGAAGAGATCCAGCCCCCATCCAGCGACCAATTAGCGCAGGCCTATTCTCTTTCCCTTCAACACCTTGTGGATGTTGCCGGCTTCGACCAGCGGTTTGCTATCGCAGTGCTGCAGCCATTGTTGATTCTGAACGATAGTAAGGTTCGGACGGAGTTTGAAGAGACGATCAGCCGCGAGTTTGAGACGAAAATGCCCGGTGCAACCCAGTATTACAGCGACGCATTTGAAGGACTTCGGGCGGTCTTGATCGAACTGCAGTCGAGCAACTCCAATTTCAGGGGAATGGACAGCTCCTTACTGTTCCGAGAAGAGACGGCAGACGTGTTCGTGGATTACTGTCATCTGACGCCAAGAGGGCGCAAGGGTGTCGCTCAAGTCCTGGCCGATGCCATCAGTGAGTCCGCTAGCAGCCCGTGGTGAAAGTCGCCTCTCGGCCAGCCATGGCCAATAGACTTGTGCCATGTCGATGGGCAAGCGTAAGGGACAGAGGCAGAGCGAGATGTGGGTGCCGGCAACAGAGCTGGCCAAAGCGCCGGGACACCCTTTTTACCAACGCCTGAACCGAGTGCTGGGCAAGCACGGTTTCGATGATTTTGTGGAGGCGGAATGCACCTCTTTCTATGCCCCCAGCCGAGGGCGGCCCGGCCTGGCACCGGGCATCTATTTCCGGCTGCTGCTGGTGGGCTACTTCGAAGGGTTGAGCTCGGAGCGAGGCATTGCCTGGCGAGCCGCTGATTCGCTGGCGCTGCGCGGTTTTCTGGGACTGAATCTGAGTGAGTCACCTCCGGATCATTCGACCATCTCCAGGACCCGGCGACTGATCGATGTGGCCACGCATGAGGCGGTTTTCTCCTGGGTGCTGAAGCGGGTAGCCGAGAGCGGGTTATTGAATGGCAAGACGATCGGCATCGATGCCACCACGCTGGAAGCCAATGCGGCGCTGCGCAGCATCGTGAGACGAGACTCCGAGCAGGGCTACGAAGAGTTCTTAACGGAGCTGGCAGTAGCCTCCGGCATCCAGACGCCTACTTGAGAAGATCTGGCCCTACTGGACCGCAAGCGAACAGGCAAGGGATCGAACCAGCAGTGGAAGCACCCGCAGGATGGGGATGCGCGGACGCATCTGGCGCACAAGGCCGAGCAGGTGGAACAAGCGATGCCGAAGCGGATCGGGCATCGAAGAGGTGGTGGCCGACAAGGGATATCACAGCAGCGAGCGGATGGTGGATTTAGAAGCGCTGGGACTGCGCAGCTATGTGAGCGAACCGAAACGAGGGAAAAGACGCTGGAGAGGAGACACTCAGGCCCGTGATGCGGTCTATGGGAACCGGCGACGAATCCGGGGTCGGCGAGGACGGCAACTTTTACGACAACGAGGTGACTAGAGGTGAGCTACTGGAGAGACCGTGTGCTCACCTTTACGAGACCGGCGGGATGAGACGGGTTCACGTTCGGGGCCATGAGAATGTCTTGAAGCGGCTGCTGATTCAGGTGAGCGGATTCAATCTGGGGCTGCTGATGCGCCAGCAGTTGGGTGTGGGCACGCCGCGGGGGCTGCAGGGGTGGATTTGCCTCGTCTTGCTCCTCATTTTGTCGCTGTGGAAGCGTCTGAAGGGCCTGTTTGGCTTGATTCCGACCGCCCAGACTCAAAAGTCTAGCCCGGATTATGCAAGAACCGTAATCCGGAGTTGAAAAACGACTCGAGAAGTGGCTCAACTCGAAAGCGGACAGGTGTGACAGGCGGATTTGCGAAGAATATCGGTTGGCGAGGCGTTTGAAGTGGTTGGGGAGTGAATTTCAGACAGATCTGGGCCTGGGTGAGTATCGGAAGCGGTTTTTCGGGGAGCTGGGAGAGGCTAGCTGGAGTTGAGACGACTCAAGACGAGGTGGAAGAGGGGTTGTTCGGGAAAGGCTGAGGAAAGATGGACCCAGATGCGTCGAGTGGTTTGTCGGATCCGGGCCCCGATCTTGAGGACACGACGACGTAAGGTTTCGATTTCGAGCTTGTGCCAGGGGGTCCCGTGCAGATAGTCGCGCAGGCGCACGAACATCTGGTAAGCCAGGGCATGCAGAAGGAGTCGAAACTGATTGGCCAGGAATCGATGACAGCTGAGTCGGTCCATGCTCAGATGATTCTTGAAGGCCTTGATGAAGTTTTCGGTCTGTCCTCGGTTTGTGTAGTGGTCATAAAGTGATTGGGAGCAGAGATCGTCCCGGTTGGTGACCACAAAGCGACGATTGATCCCGCGCTGATCGACCTCCACTTTGACGATGACGCGACGAGATCGATCCCAGCTGTTGGCTCGATAAAGAAACTCGTCAAACTGACGCTGTTTTTCCTCCAGCTCAAGGAACCTTTCCCGAGTCGAATCCAGCAGGGGCTCGACCACTCGCTGCAGGCGAGGGTTTCGACTTAACCCAATGACATACTGGAGTTGATTCTCTTCAGCCTCACAGAACTCGTAGAGCCGCGGCGTGGCAAAGCCGCTGTCGGCCCGAATCTCAATCTCGACATCCGTCCCCACTCCTTGTCGGATAGCCTCCACGACTCGCTTCAGAATGGGCACGATGTGAGAGGCAGCTCCCTTGTTGCCAGGTCTCAACACGGCACACACCAGGTCTCCCGTGTCGGCATCGAAGATCAGCAAAGGATGCAGAATGTGGCTTCGGTAATACCCGTGGTAGAAGGAGAACTCCTGCTGGCCGTGGGTGTGGTCGTCGGTACTGTCCAGATCCAGGATGATCTTACCGGGACGTCTTTTCTTCAGGGAGCGCACATAACGGCCTAGCAGCCACTGGCTCAAACGCATCAGATCCTTCCTGGTGACGGAGTTCTCCAAGCGGGAGAAAGTCGGCTGCGTGGCCAAATCCGGATCGCTCTCCGGCAACTGATCACAGACGGTTTTGAGCATCGGATCCGAGCGCAGCGTATCGGCGTCATTACAGTCTTCGTAGCCGGCCACGATCTGCAAGACTCGTTGTCGGATCAACTTCAACAGATCATGACGAATGTAGCGTTGGTCTCGACTCTCCGAAATACACGAACTGAAGCCCTCGCAGAGCCGATGTTGCCGATCCACCGATCCAAACAACAACCATCCTGCGTCGGAAGTGAGGCTCCCCCCATCAAAACGCGCCGTGATCTTTCTGTGGCTGTGAAATGGCAGGGTATTCTGGCAGACTGCTCTTAACATTGCCGTAGCTCCTGGTTAGGGTCTTGTTTGTGTAAACCCTTTTATATCAGAGAGCTACGGCTCTTTTTATGGGCCCAAATCTCACTCGGATTCAGATCTCATGCATAATCCGGGCTAGGTCAACGCTCCCGTCGCTTCTGCCACCGGTCCGCTCGGTCTGAAGTCTGAAAACCTATTTGCACCACGGGCTGCTAGGCCCGGAAGGCCATGCTAGAGGGGGCATTTGCTTTATGGGGGTAGGTCGGAAAGCGCCCTTCAAAGCCACTCCCGGGCTGCCTCCAGGACCCGTCTCGGTGTCAGGTCCACAAGACAACGATTGAGGGTACATTTCCTCCTAACGGCTCGAACACATGGACTGCATTCGATCCCGGTGCGTACGATCTTGAGATGGTCTCCGTGTCCCAGCGGGCCGACCTCCTCCGGGTCGGTGGGGCCAAAAAGGGCGATGGTACGGGTGCCCAGAATCGAAGCCAGGTGGGTGGGCCCTGTGTCGAGTCCAATGTACAGGTAGGCGTCGGCCAGGATCCTGGCCAGATCCACCAGCGAAGTCCTCCCCACCTGGTTGTCCACGCGTCTGGAAGCGGGACCAGAGAGCCCACCAATGATCCTGTTTGTCAACTCAGCTTCCCCGCGGGAGCCCGTCAAGACGATACTTCCGGAAAAGGCGGAACCGAGGCGCTCGACCAGGTCAATCCAGCAGTGGACGGGCCAGGTTCGGTGCCGGATCTTGTTCTTCGACCAGAACCGGTTGGGGCGGAGCGCAGAGCTGTTCCCTGCATGGACGACAAGGTAGCGTTCGGGCAGGGGCTGATCGTTGGGAAGGACCTCAAGGTCAATGGCGGGGGTCTCGGGAAAAGGCGGGAGGGCAATTCCCAGGCTGGCTTCGGCGAACCGGTAGAAGCGTCGGGCCAGATGGGTATGTAGGTTTGGGCCGGTATCGAACTCGTCAAAGGTGGCGATCCTCGAGGGATGGAGCGGGACATCATCGAGAAGCCTCCGCATTCTGCGGTGCCTGCCCAACAAGACTGCGGTATCGAAATGTCCTCTCACCGCGTTTCGCAGCCTGTCCTGCTCCCTGCCCGGGACAGCTGGACCTTGATCAAGAATAAGAGGGTGAACCTTCTGGGAAACGAGCGCCAGCAATCCAGCCGTACCTGGAGTTGCCACGATCCCGAGCTGTTCTTCGAAGCGCCCAGCCAGCGCGCTGATGGTGGGAAGGGAGAGGACAAAGTCGCCCAATTGCAGCGGACTGACCAGGAGAGGTCGCCGGGGCATCGAAGAAGACTTTGCCATCGTGAACGCTACCTCGTAGTTCAAGTGAGTACTCAGTCGGGGCCGTTCTTGCGGAACTTCTTGCCAATCCGCCAAACCAGGGAAGGTTGCCCAGGACTGTGCTTCAAGTGACCTGCTTCAAACAAAGCTCGTCCCAGCCGAATGTCGGTTTCGGGCAGCGACTCGATGCAGGCTTGAAGATCATTCCGGCTACCCACGGCTTCGTAGAACAGTTGATCGGCAATATGCTGGTGAGAGGCTTTGAATTCCATCAGAAATGCGTCTTCCCGCGAGATCGTATACCGCGGTTGTTCGGCCTTCTTCTCCACCGGCTCCTGCTTGTGGAGGAGATCGCGATAGTAACGCGTCCGAGGCCGAAACACGTTGGCGCCCGGCTTTCTGAGAATCCGAAAGCGCTTCTCCTCGAACCTCTCGGTCTTGAAGAAGCCCCGACCACTAGCCACTGCATGCCAGCGCAAAATTCGGGGGGCGCCGCAGCTGGGCGTAACTTCTGACAAAATATCGGACAAGGGTCTCTTGGTGACCAGCACTTCGTCGATGTCGGTGAACACAACCCATTCAGCTTGAGCCGCTTCAAAGGCCTGGGCAAAAGAGAATTCCTTGCCCAATACCTCTCCTTCCATTCGGCTGGCTCTTCCGGGGAAGTCAAGCAGTCTGAGAACCTCCTGTGCAATCGCAAGTGAGCCATCCTCCGAGTGCTGATCGATGATCACCAGTTGATCTGCCCAATCCGTGCAGGCCGCTATCTTGGCAGCGATCAGAGGAGCTTCGTTGCGCATGATCAGGGCCGCCGCAATGCGCATCAGAGAGTCACTCCCAATCTTTCGAGGACGACAACATCGGAGTAAACCGACTCCCTGCGCAGGCTCTGACGGCGGCGAACCACCTGGCCTATCTGGGTGAAGTCCTGGAAGAGCCACCCCAGCCGCCGCAGTTTGCCCGTCCGAATGAAACGCATGGCTTCGGGAAGCAGAAAGCGCCGCACAATCGCTCCGAGAGGGATATCAGTGAAATTCAGCCAGTGAAAGAGATGTCGGTTCCTCTGCTTGATTCGCTTTACCTTACGGGGCGGATCTGCCCGGCTGCTGGTTCCGCAATCGTGCTTCAGACGCAGTTTCGGCGAGTAATACGATGCATAGCCCTTCTTCCAAGCTCTGAAGCCAAAATCGGCATCCTCCCAGTAGTAGGGCGCGAATAAGTCGTCAAATCCTCCCAGTTCAAGAAAAAGGCGCCGCCGAAAGAAAGAGCCTCCACCATTGGCATAGGGAACAACCTGCGGATCTTCCCTGTCAGCCTTTTCGGAGAAGCGGAAAGTGGGTCCGAAGTCTCCCATGTTCAACCATTTCAAGCCCGCATCGGTGCCGTCGGGCTCCTCGATGGCAGCACAAACCGCGATCGTGTCGGCTTGCGAAAAATGAGAGAGAAAAGTTCCAAACCACTGAAACAAAAAGACTTATGGCAATCAAGGAGCTCCGAAAATGCGAAAGAACAGAGAAAATCAGATGCCACAAAAAAGTCGGTGTCAACGTACATGTCGCTGTTGAGCAGGCAACAGAATTCCCCGCGGGCTGCGGCCATGCCGCGATTTGCGGTAGGACCGAATCCCAAGCGTGCCGGATTTCTCAGAAGAATCACATCGCTCGGAAGGAGGCCCCCCACATCCGAGCTAGAGGCGTCGTCCACAACGATCAGCTCCCACCTATCCTCAAAATAGCGGAGTGCCGCCAGAGCTGAAGTCAGAGCCTTAGAAAGCTTGTCGAACTGGTCATGAACTGGAATGACTAGCGAAAGACGGACGGCTTCGTTCATGGCTTTTCAACCGCAATTACAACATTGGAGCCTCCGAATGCAAAGGAGTGGACCAGGGCCTTTTCAATCCGCGCCGCCCTGGCCTGGTTGGGAACGCAGTCGATGTCGCAGTCTGGATCAAACTCTTCATAGTTAGCCGTCGGAGGGACAATTCCCTCGCGCATCGCCAGGAGAACCGATCCCAGCGAGAGTGCTCCAGCGAGAGTGCTCCACTCGCTCCCAGCGTATGGCCCAGGGTGGACTTGATGCTGCTGAGGGTCAACCGATCGGACATCTCTCCAAACAGCGACCGCAAGGCGGCGACTTCCGATCGGTCGCCTTCGAGAGTCCCGGTACCGTGGGCAGCGATGTAGTCGGGAACTGTTCCCTGCCACCCCGCACTGCAAAGCGCGAGCTCGATGCATTCACGCTGGCTGGAAGCAGATGGCTGGAGGACTCCGACTGCGTCGCAGTTGGCGCCATAGGAGCGGATCCTCCCATACGGTTCGATTCCCCTTTTTTCTGCATCATCCCCTCGCTCCAGCACGAACGCGACCGCCGCTTCACCCAGTACCAGACCATTCCTGTTTCGGCTGAACGGGCGGCAAGCCCGGCCGGGAGGATGGTTGTCGGGTGACAGTGCGCGCAGTTGATCCCTGGCTTGGAGATGTCCCGGAGAGATCGGGCAATCTGCCCCACCCACCAGACACCGTTTGAGTGTGCCCGACCGGATCTGTGCGAAGGCATGGGCAAGGGCGTGACTGGAGGCCGAACAGGCGCTGCCAGCATCGTCTTGGGCACCGTTGCCGGAGTCACCCAGCGGTGGCCACGAGAGTAGAAGTTTTGAAATTGTTCATCCAGCGAAATGATTCCACCGACGGCAGAGCCCCAAAAAAGCCCCAGCGGACTCCCCTCTATGTCTACCTCAGCGTCTGCTAGAGCCTCACGGGCCGCGATCAGCCCGGCGCATGCCGTCAAATCCCACAGCTTGCGCGAGGTCTTAACCTCCCCGGGATCGAGTTCGTCCGAGATTTGGGCGCCAATGCGACATCGGAAGCCTTCGGTGTCGAAGCGACGTATCGGGGCGAAACTGGAACGTCCGTTTGAAACCGTGTCCCAGAAACATTTCTTTCCCACCCCAGCGGAGGTGACCACCCCCATTCCGGTCACGACCACTTCTACACTCACATCCGCGTCTCCAGATAGTCGATAATCTGCCGTGGGGTGCGAAGGTTGCGAATATCGTGATCAGGAATTCCAATATCAAAACGGCTTTCAATCTTCGTAATCAGTGTCAGCACGGTGAGAGAGTCGGCCCCGTAATGCTCTTTGAGATCGATGTCAGGCTGAATGCCGTCCGTGGAAACGCCCATTTGTGCAGCCAGGAGTCTCATCACTACTTCCCGTAGGGGACGGCTGTCCTCGGAAGCTGGCCTGCCCGCGCTACCCTCCAGACGAGCCAGGCGATTTTCAAACTCCGGAAGCCTCGGGAGCAGCTCGTTGATCTCGTTCTGCAATCGAATCGGTTGAGCTGGGATGCCGCCCACAATTTGACCCGCCGGCACAGGTTCCCTGACCGCAGACTTGCCGACGATCACTGCCCCATCTCCCACTTGCACGTGGTCGGAAATCCCGGACTGGCCAGCCACGGTGACGCCAGTTCCGATCGAAGAACTGCCTCCGATCCCAGACTGTGCCACCAGATAACTCATGCTCCCAATCTGGCAGTTGTGAGCAATCTGGACGAGATTGTCGATTTTGCTGCCGCGTCCAATCACGGTCGCCCCCAGTACAGCTCTATCGATGGTCGTATTGGCACCAACTTCTACTTCGGATTCCAAAATGACCCGTCCGAGATGAGGAATCCGATGTCGGCGACCGTTCTCATCCAGATAGCCAAATCCGTCCGAACCTACAACCACTCCCGACTGCAGAATGCAGTCATCTCCTACCTGACAGGAATGACGAATCGTCACCAGTGGCTGCAATACGGTGCCTGAGCCGATCGAAACATGGTCTTCGATGACGCAGTTGGAGCCGATCACGACTTGGGGCGCAATCGACACGCCGTTTCCAATCACGGTTCCCGCCAGGATCGTCACTGAAGCATCAATCGCACATCCGTCTCCGACGATTACGGACGGATGCCGTCCGACCGACCCTGATTTTTCTGGTTCGAAGAGTTGGAGGATCTTGATGAAGGCCAAAACAGGATTCTGAGACCGCAAGCAGGGCCGCTCGTCCTCCAGGCTGATGTCGTTGGCAACCACGAAAGCAGCTGCCTGGCTCGACTTGGCGCGCTCGATGAAGGTTGACTTCTCGACGTAGACAAGCTCGTCGCCCTTCGCTTCAGAGGGATGAGCGATTCCGTGAATATCCGGATCCCCATCGCCCTCAATACGAAGTCCCAGTGTTTCTGCAAGTTGACTTAGGCGCATTTACCCTCCGGATGTTACAGGTTGAGGCAGAGATGTTCTTAGATGACGCTGAGCCGTCAGAATGGAGAGCCAGATGGCCGTAACAGCCATGAAAATCATTGATTTGGTGGCCAAATGCCAGGGGGATGGAAGGAGAGCGGATTGGAACAGTGCAACCCCGAGAAGCGGAAGGCTGGCAGCAGAGAACAATGCCGCTGCATTCAGCAGGAGCCCGCTTTCTTCGCTGAAAGCTTGGAACAGCAGGGCAGACCTAAGAAGAACCAGCAGTCCCGCAGCATAGAAGCAGCCGTAGGTGACGAGATCAGAGGGAACCGGCGCCCCCGCTGGTAACAGCGCCACCAGGAAATTCCGCCAGGGTAGAAAGAAGTCGAGGCCAAAGAGCAACAGAAGACAAGCGCCAATGGCCAATGAAGTCGTGCGAACCATTGGCCGCCGGACCATGAGGAAGAAAAGTAGGAGCGAAGCTGCAATCGCTTTCAATGCCATAAACAGAATCGGAATCGACCGCTCGTTCTGTAGATTTGCCCAACTGTGATCCGCAAAGTACCATGCCCCAATCAGCACCGTGACATCGATCAGAAGCGAAAGCAACAGGCTGGAATCCTGGATCAAGAACTGAATCAGACTTCGCACTGCTCGATGAATTCTAGTTCTGTAGTTCACCAGCCACAGAACCAGGGCCTGAAGCGGGGGCACGATCAGGAGCCGGCCCCAGGCTTCGAATCTCAGATCGAGCTGGTTCAGCAACCAGTAGCCCAAACCTAGTTGCAAGGCCGCGTTGATGAGAAAGAAGGCGGCACCCGCTAGTAGCAGTCCCCCCGTCAAGTATCGCATTCCACCTCGCCAGCGGCCCCACTATCGGCGATCTCAGTGCCGTCACTACGCAGGGTCATCTCCCAGAGCCGGGCTGCTACCTGGAGTCGATAGAAAGCCGCACACGCAGCTAGCAACAGCCCATGGCGACCATCACGAAACCCCTGAAGCAAAAGATATGTGCGAAGAAAGGCAACCACCGGATGGAGCCAGAATTCGGCAGAAGAAACGGTCCCTCCTCGCCTGAATCTCTCTGCGGCCATGACGTGACTGTGACTTCTTTGCTTTCGAAGGTGAGTCCTCAGATCGGGACTCGTGAAGTGGAGAAGATCGCCCACCAGTCTCCCGATCCGGGAGGAGGGGGGGAGCAAGAGTTGGTCATGAGGATTGGTGCCGCCCCAGGTGGCGAGCTCTCGTTTGGCGAGTCTTATCTTGCGGTCGGGGTACCAGCCTCCGTATCGCATCCATTGCCCCAGAAAGAGGCTCTTTCGGCTCACCGAGAAGCCATCGTGGCCCCGGCAAAGGTCTGGAAACGCATGCGTCAGGCTATCTTGAAGTTTTGGGCTCAGGCTCTCATCTGCGTCCAAGGAGAGTACCCACCGGCCCCTGGCCTGCGCCAGGCCAAAGTTCTTCTGCTCGATGTGACCTGAAAAAGGATTGACGATCACACGCTCGGTGAACTGCCTGGCAACTGTCCTTGTATCGTCGTGGCTCTCCCCGTCGATCACCACGATTTCGTCAGCCACCGAAACTACGCTCGACAGACACCTCCCCAAATTTGATTCTTCGTCTTGGGCGATCACTACCACCGAGAGGTGGGGTGCGTCATGGTCCATTTTCACTGAAATCTACCCCGAGAAGCGATGATTCGTCTCTCCGAGTTTAGAGTTGGGGTTGCCTCTTGGCAATACAGAGCTGTTCCCTAAGTATTCATGGAAGTGAGTACTAAAGCGAATCGACCTGCCCAGATTTCACGAGCCAGTCAGCTACTGCTTGGGCTGCCAGTCTGTTTCCCAGGGGCGCAAGATGGGTGTCGTTCGGCAGGTAGAGGCGGGCCGGGGGCTTGACATCCTGTGAGACGAAGAATGGGAGTAGATCGATATGTGAAATAGTCGCTTCTCTTAAGAAGCCGGTCAGTCGCTCCTGGGGTAAGGAGTGATTGAGGGCCGACAGGTCCCAGCCATGTGTTTGAGCGAGCTCACCGCGCAGGTTCTTGTCAACCTGCACTTGATCAGGAAAAATCACGATACTGGCGGGAGTCTCTGCCGCGGCGCTGATCTCATGGAATTCCCTCAACAGAGCAAGGGTTCTTGGCCAGGCATGACTGAGCTCCGTCTGCGAGTCCAACCGAAGCAGTGATTCGCGCCTGGCGCTCTGGCGCAGGAACTCCTCTCGATCCCAGACTTGCGGAATCCTGCTCCATGTCCGCCAGAGTTCGGGACTCTGGTCTTCCAAGAGTGACAGATCGTAGAATCTGCGATCTGTTCTGCGCTCTTCCCTCAGCCAATCAAACAGTCGAAAAGTAATATACCAGTCCTTGTAAAAGGGACTGAGGTTGGAGCGAGGCACCTTGACATCATTGCCAACATAGAAACCCAGCAATACCAGATCCGGTTTGAAGGCAAGTACCTCCTCCTGAAGGACCTCCACATAATCCTTTGGTTCCGAGCCGACCACGCCGAAGTTGAGGAGATCGACACTCTTGGAAACCCGTCTTAGATGCTCCTCCAAGCTGCTGACGAAGCCGTAGCGGCGGGGGACAAGGCCCACGATGAAGGAATCTCCAATGACCGCGATACGAAAGGCTTCCGGGGCTTTCTCCGCAGTGAATTCCCGGTCGTTGAAGCCGAAGGTGTTGGGTGGCTGCCCAAAGAACGGCCGAGACAGCTTCCTATCCGAATACCCTTGCTTTGGGATCAGGAAATCCAACTGGTTGCTGACTAGAGTTAGTCCGCGCAACATCCCTTCGCTCAAAACCAGAAGGATCACGAGGTTGACAAGAGCAAGCCTTGCCAGAGAATAGAGTCGTGTCTTCCCCAGTCGTTGGAGCTGAGCGACCGAATGACCGGGAAATAGCAGCAGAAGGCGATGCACGATCTCAGCGCCCAGGATGTGGGCAAGGAATCGCATCTCGATTTCGCGTGACGAACCGAAGATGCTGGCGACCGAAGCCGAGACATAAATGGTCATGACCATTAAGAGATAGGGGCGAATGGCATCCTTGGGACAGCTTCGAATTGCACGGAGACACCTCAGGTTGAAAGGTGTAATGAGAACGATGAGAATCGCAAAGAAGAGGGCAAGGAAATGCTCTTGGCTCAAATTGCGAGCATCTATGATGCCACTCAAGAGTGCCAGACTGACAGCAATACCGGCTAGCCCTGAGACGATCACGTGCAGGCGCAGGAACCTTGGCCCCAGCGACCCTCTGTTCATGGACGGAAGTATAACTCCTTAAATCTCAGGATCTTTGCTATCTTGCAAGAAGTCCGCTTTGATGACCTCCAGCCATTCCTTCTGCTGGGCAACGGGAACCGTATTTTCAAGCTTCCTGTTGGGGATAACTGGGTCATCCTGAAGCACTATCGCGGCAGCAGAGGCCAGCTTGAAACGGCTAGAAAAAGCGTAAGTGCCTGGCTGGTAGATCTGCCCCGGACGCGTTGCCGTACAGAGCGTGAGTGCCTGTCGGTGTGGGAAAGCTATGATTTCCAGACCTTCCGACTGCTCACCAATCTAAAGATCGACGTTCCTGGTTGTCGAGACGGAGAATACAACCTGTTTGCTTTCGAAGAGGGACCGCGCTTAGTCGATTTTCTCCGCGACCCAGGGGTCGAACTAGAGACGAAACGGGAGGCGTTCAATACCTTTCTCCAGGAGTGGAGCAGGAGGCATGACCTGGCCATTCGCGAGAAAGAGCCCCGCCTGGTCCACGAGAATGGAGACATCAAGCATGTTCAAATCACCGATCGTGGGTTGGTTTGGTTCGACTTCGAAGTCGCCTACCGGTTCCGGTCTGGAATCCGTGGGTATATCTCACGTGAAATCGCCGGCTATCTGAAGAGCCTGTTAAGGATGGTCGATCCTGCGTTGAGCGAAGTCCTCTGGCAGGACACTATCGAGCATTATCCCGCACCCAACAGGTTGAGAGAGGTAAGAATCTTCTTCTTCCGCCATCCCAATCTGATTCACAGAACCTGCCGTTGGGTAGACCGCACGTTCCGTGAGCGAGGGCGCAAGCGGCTCAACAAGTACGAAATTGCTACCAAATTGGCTATAGGTACTCACTTCCCTGAGTAAGGCGTGACTGCGCAGTCGGTGTTTACTGTGCAAGCGAGATAAGTCCGACTCGATCTGATATACCGGTTGCCAGGTTCAGACTTCCGCTCGCACTTTCAAAGAGGACAGGACCTTGGTCGGCTGGTCACTTTCAGACAACTCTCTGGCGATTGCCGAAACGCTCTTCCTGTTCACCCTGGCTGTGGTTCTCTCTCTAATTCTGCCACCCCCTGCAGTGGCCCCTTCAGGTGATCCTCCCTCAGATCTGGATCTGACAAGTCTCACCGACTATTCAAGCTGGAGCTTGTTTGAGGAGAACCTGGGTCAAGCCAATCCAGACTTCCCTTTCCTGGGCCACTCCGATCCGCATATTGCACTGCTGGGCCGAGAAGGAATTCTGTTGCGGAGCCATCTTCCAGGCAAGAAAACCTCTTCGATGCGAATGGAACTGGTGGATTCAAGAGCTGAAGGTGCTTGTGTCGGCGTGGGGACGGCCGGAGGAGTCAAGAACTACTTGCTCGGCAATCGTCCTGAGAACTGGGTTACACCCGGATTATGCATGAGATCTGAATCCGAGTGAGATTTGGGCCCATAAAAAGAGCCGTAGCTCTCTGATATAAAAGGGTTTACACAAACAAGACCCTAACCAGGAGCTACGGCAATGTTAAGAGCAGTCTGCCAGAATACCCTGCCATTTCACAGCCACAGAAAGATCACGGCGCGTTTTGATGGGGGGAGCCTCACTTCCGACGCAGGATGGTTGTTGTTTGGATCGGTGGATCGGCAACATCGGCTCTGCGAGGGCTTCAGTTCGTGTATTTCGGAGAGTCGAGACCAACGCTACATTCGTCATGATCTGTTGAAGTTGATCCGACAACGAGTCTTGCAGATCGTGGCCGGCTACGAAGACTGTAATGACGCCGATACGCTGCGCTCGGATCCGATGCTCAAAACCGTCTGTGATCAGTTGCCGGAGAGCGATCCGGATTTGGCCACGCAGCCGACTTTCTCCCGCTTGGAGAACTCCGTCACCAGGAAGGATCTGATGCGTTTGAGCCAGTGGCTGCTAGGCCGTTATGTGCGCTCCCTGAAGAAAAGACGTCCCGGTAAGATCATCCTGGATCTGGACAGTACCGACGACCACACCCACGGCCAGCAGGAGTTCTCCTTCTACCACGGGTATTACCGAAGCCACATTCTGCATCCTTTGCTGATCTTCGATGCCGACACGGGAGACCTGGTGTGTGCCGTGTTGAGACCTGGCAACAAGGGAGCTGCCTCTCACATCGTGCCCATTCTGAAGCGAGTCGTGGAGGCTATCCGACAAGGAGTGGGGACGGATGTCGAGATTGAGATTCGGGCCGACAGCGGCTTTGCCACGCCGCGGCTCTACGAGTTCTGTGAGGCTGAAGAGAATCAACTCCAGTATGTCATTGGGTTAAGTCGAAACCCTCGCCTGCAGCGAGTGGTCGAGCCCCTGCTGGATTCGACTCGGGAAAGGTTCCTTGAGCTGGAGGAAAAACAGCGTCAGTTTGACGAGTTTCTTTATCGAGCCAACAGCTGGGATCGATCTCGTCGCGTCATCGTCAAAGTGGAGGTCGATCAGCGCGGGATCAATCGTCGCTTTGTGGTCACCAACCGGGACGATCTCTGCTCCCAATCACTTTATGACCACTACACAAACCGAGGACAGACCGAAAACTTCATCAAGGCCTTCAAGAATCATCTGAGCATGGACCGACTCAGCTGTCATCGATTCCTGGCCAATCAGTTTCGACTCCTTCTGCATGCCCTGGCTTACCAGATGTTCGTGCGCCTGCGCGACTATCTGCACGGGACCCCCTGGCACAAGCTCGAAATCGAAACCTTACGTCGTCGTGTCCTCAAGATCGGGGCCCGGATCCGACAAACCACTCGACGCATCTGGGTCCATCTTTCCTCAGCCTTTCCCGAACAACCCCTCTTCCACCTCGTCTTGAGTCGTCTCAACTCCAGCTAGCCTCTCCCAGCTCCCCGAAAAACCGCTTCCGATACTCACCCAGGCCCAGATCTGTCTGAAATTCACTCCCCAACCACTTCAAACGCCTCGCCAACCGATATTCTTCGCAAATCCGCCTGTCACACCTGTCCGCTTTCGAGTTGAGCCACTTCTCGAGTCGTTTTTCAACTCCGGACTACGGTTCTTGCATAATCCGGGCTAGCAGCGTGGCTCCCCTTCGAGTCTCGGTTCACACCGCCTGGCTCTGGGTTGAAACGAATCGAGTCGCAGGACCAAGACCGACTTTTGACCTTCCAGGAATATCCGAGTGAGCCCGGTGAGCCGAATCGGTTCCTGGCTCAGAATGGGTCCTTTTCAGCACTTCTCGAACCCCGTCGAGTTCTGGTCCGGATCACCGACCGCTCTGGCCGTCCGCACTCCCTCCAGATGCACCTCGTGGGCTCTGACCAGAACGCCCGCTCCGAGGGTCGACGGCTCCCCGGTCGAGTGCACTATCTCGTCGGGAACGATCCTGCCCGCTGGCGCACTGGTTTGTCGCGCTATGAAAGGATCGTTTTCCGCGCAGTCTATCCCGGAGTCGACCTGCACTACTACGGCACAGAGGACCAGCTCGAGTACGACCTGGTTCTTCAACCGGGAGCGAACCCTGAGCAGGTGATTCTGAGATTCGAGGGAGTTGATGGGCTGTCCATCAATTCACGGGGAGGCCTCACTCTGGAAGTGGGGGCTGAGAGACTGGAGCTCCTTTCCCCGGTGGTGTATCAGGAGGAGGATCGGGTCCGCACACTCGTCCCCGCTAGCTATCAGGTGAGGGAGGATCAGACCGTTCAGTTCAGAGTCGGCGAGTACGACCGAGACCGAGACCTGGTGATCGACCCTGTCCTCGTTTATTCCACGATCCTGGGTGGGATCGGATCGGAAAGGAATGCCCTGATCGCTGTGGACAATGACGGAAACGCCTACGTGGCCGGTCGGACGGAATCAAGTAACTTCCCGCTAGTCAATCCATTCAACGATGAATTTAGTAGTTTCCCGCAGGGATACATAACGAAATTTGACCCAAGCGGGAATGTCATCTTCTCAACCTACCTGGGGGGAACCAATAATGAACGAATTCAGGACATAGCATTGGACCGGGACGCCAATATCTACGTGACCGGATACACCGGGTCTGATGATTACCCTGTTAAGAACGCTTTCCAGGACGAACTGCACAGTTTCATGCCCAATTCCACGGATGCATTCGTGTCGAAACTGTCTCCAACTGGAGATTCTTTTGTGTTCTCGACCTACCTGGGGGGGTATGACAGGGAGCACCTTTTCGATGATGTCCAGGTCGGAGCCATCACCACCGATGCCGAGGGGAACTGCTATGTCACCGGCGTAACCGAATCGCCTGACTTCCCACTGCTGACTCCGTTCCAAGCCCAAGGAAACAACCTTGCGAACCGCAGCCCTGACGCCTTCGTCGCCAAGTTCGACGCCACAGGGGGACTTATCTACTCGTCCTATCTCGGGGGTTCACTGGCCGAGATGCCGTCCGATATCGCAGTCGATTCAGCCGGCAATGTCTACGTTGTGGGAGGGACTGATTCGCCCGACTTTCCCCTCCAGAACCCCCTGCGGGACACGCCGGGCGGAACCTGCCAGAGTGAAGGGTTGGGCAACCCCGTCACCTGTGAAGGATTTGTAGCAAAGGTGAGCCCGAGTGGGGACTCCCTGGTCTACTCGACCTACCTGGGGGGGCTGGGAGACTTCGAGTTTGTCGGGAGCGTAGTCGCCGAGGCCGACGGAAAAATACATCTGGTGGGTCACACCAGTTCGCAGGACTTTCCGTCGATCCCTTCTCCAGCCGGTCATGGAGACTTCACGAGATCGACCCTGGCCGGCGAAACGGATCTTTTTCTGGCTTCTCTCGCCCCGGATGGCAGTTCCCTGACCTATGCGGCCTTCCTGGGGGGCGGGGGAGTAGAGCTGAGCGGAAGGCTGTCCATCGCGGACACTGGGGACTGGTGCTTCTCTGGGGCCACTCGATCGCCTGAGTTTCCAGTCTATCTCCCACTCAAGGGCGCCTTGGTTGGTGGCCAGAATGGCGTGATTGCGTGCTTCAATCCTACAACCGCAACCGTCCGGCACTCGACATTCATTGGAACCTTCGCTCAGGATATCGCTGTCCATGGGACCGACGTCTACGCGTCGGGCACAAGCAATAGTTTCACCTTTCCCCAAGTGAATTCCTTGATGTTACCCGGGGGGAGGATAGACGCTTTCGTGACCAGGATAACCTCGGCTCCAGGGCCATTCCTGGGCTCTGTTCCAGACCAGAGCTGGACCAGGTTTGTCCTCTCGGACACGAACCAGAATGGCCGTCCGGATCCTCGAGATGAGGTGCTCTCGATCAGCCGCCGGGGGAATAGTGTCGATCTGGCCAGCGGTCAATGGGGGCAAGCGGTGCTGGAGTTCTCGGGTACGAATTCGTCTGGGCAGTTCGATACAGTCGAGAGCACCCGCTTCAAATTTCGCAATGGCGCAATCGTCGCGTCCTCCATTTTCCGTATCCACTCCTATGCGGAGTCAACCGGGGGTGTCTCGGTTGGGACGGCTGGGCAGGTAACCTCGGTGTCACTCACTGAAGAGAGGTTGAGAAGGCGGCCTGGAATTCGTCAAGGCCAGGCGTCGCTCATAGATTCAGACGGCGACGGGATCTTCGACGCGATCAGGGGACAAGGAGATGGGTACCCCGGAGTAACGGTGAGCCTCCAGCGAATCGATATAAACGGCGACGGGAATGCCGACTTTCTCTCGATTCCCTGGTCACTTTCCCAGTTGGCCGGCGTGAATCTGGGGGATTCGACTGCAAACCCGCAGATCTTTCTCCCCCTTGGCGATACGGATGGCGACGGGATCCCCGATTCCCTGGCTCCCGACTTCGACAACAACCAGGTCGCCGATCCAGAATTCCCCCAACTTGCAAGGATGGCCGGTCCCGGTCAGGCGGCCTTGTATTCGCTCCACTTCGCGCAGTTTGGGGAGGGGGGAGGCCTGCTTTTCAGTCAGATCATCTTGTTCTCCCTCGATCTGGAGGGCGAGGCCCCGGTGACGATTGTATTGCGAGACGATGAAGGCAACGCTCTCCAGACAGACTTGAACGGAGAGGTGGTCAACGGTCAATTGCAGGCCACCATCCCAGCTGGGGGACTCCGTACTTTTTCGACTGATGGAGCGGGCCCGGTGGTTGGCGGTTCGGTCACAGTGAATTCGGATCGGCCGATCGCTGGGGTGATTTTGTTTGGTGGAAGCGTCGGCCTGGCAGGGGTGGGGAGTAGCCCTGAACTCGGACTGGGATTCCTGGCTCCCATGGAGAGTCGTTTGGCCAGCCAAGTCCAGACTGGAGTCGCAATCAAGAATCTGGAATCTGAGCAGATTACTCTCGTCCTACGTCTGCTGGATGCAAGCGGGCTGGAACTCGCCACCCGCCAGCTAGCCCTGGCCCCTTTCGGACACCATGCCAGTTTCATCGATCAACTCTTTGGACAGCTCGACCTTTCGGATTTTGCCGGGGTCCTGAGAGTGGAGACAGCGCGTCGAATCACGGCCACGGTCCTCCAGTCCCGTCCCGGGGAGTTTGCGACCATGCCCGTGACCGCGTTGAGGGGCGGCTCTCCCACCCTGCAATTTGCCCATTTTGGCGAAGGAGCCGAGTTACTGTTCAGTCAGTTCCTGATTGTGAGAATGAATGAACAAGATGAGGGAACCGCCCGGCTGCGAATGCTCGATGACCAGGGTGCTGCGCTAACCTACGATTTGAACGGCGCTGAATTTACCGGGAGCACAGATCCGTTCACTGTCTCTCCCCAGGGTCTAACCATTCTATCCACCGACGGTGAGGGCCCTCTCATCTCCGGATCGGCAACACTCTCCTCCGGGTTTGGTGCAAATGGACGGTTTGCGGGCGTGTTGCTGTTTGGGGGGGTGGTCGGTCTGGCCGGAGTCGGAAGCAGTCCAGAATTCTTTGAAGGCTTTGTGGCACCGATGGAGACAGATCTAGCGAATAACGTGAATACGGGAGTGGCCATTCGCAACCTCAACGATGGCCGCGCGGCGATTCTCGAGTTTGGGCTCTACGATGCTGACGACAAGCTCCTCGCTCAAGACAATGCAAAGAGGTTGTCCAGCCAGGGACATCTAGCCCTCTTCGTCGACCAATTCGAATGGGTGCCCGAAGATGGAGTGGCTCTCGATTTCTCCCGCTTTCAGGGCACGATCCGCGTGGCGTCAGACGTGAGCCTGGCTGCAACTGTGATCCAGACCCGACCGGGGCAGTTTGCGACAATGCCAGTATCGGTTCTGGCTGAGTGAACCCCTGAGAAGGTATTCCTATCCTCCAAACAGAAGACCGTCTTTATGGGGTCACCCATCCGAAGCTCGTGGAGCGATCCCGGCGACAGCGCCGGCTGTGCGGCCGTCTTGGGCGGAAATGTGAGGGAAAACACCCGCTCCCTGGTTGGAGGGCTGATAGTTTCGACGTCACGGACAGTCTGAGGGACTCCGATCCAAAGTTGATATGGAGGATGTCGACTTAGAGATGGAAGGCGGAACACGAAGGCAGAGGCGCCTTGGCGGAGGCGATTTCCGAAGGGATTGAATGCTTTTCAAGAGACTGAACCTGGCGACCAGGGTGCTGGTTCTGGTCGGGCTGTCGACAGGCCTGCTTGGTTTTCAGGCACAGGAGACTCCCAGGGACGAAACCTATCTGGTTCGGTTGACGGAGCCTTCGGTTCTGGAACGACTGTTGGCGGACCGGGGAAATGGACGGATCCTTTCGGTTCGCCGAGGCCTGAAAAGCACTCGAGCCCAAGATTACCGATCCGCTGTGGAGGCTTCTCAGAGTAGTCTGATCGGCGCTCTCGACCCTGGCGTACGAGTCCTCTCAAGGCAATCGATTCTGTTGAATCTCCTGGTCGTGGAGTGTTCGGAAGAAGCCGCCCAGCAGCTGCAATTGCTGGCTGATGTTCAGGCTGTCTACCCCAATCGAAAACTCTACCCCCTGCTCGACGTAGCCCCTCGTCAGATCGGCGCAGGCGCTGCCTGGGACCTGGTGGGAGACCCGGACTCAGCCGGGGCAGGCGTTCGCATCGGAATCATTGATTCTGGTATCGCCGAAGAGCACCCGATGTTCGATGGAGAGGGATTCGAAGCTCCGGAGGGATTTCCCAAAGGAGATCTGGAGAACGCAAATCCCAAAGTGATTGTGGCCAGGAACTACGTGCTTCCGGTACTGGGATACAAAGAACAAGAGAATCAAAGCGCCGAGGACGAGAGTGGTCACGGAACGAGCGTGGCGGGAATCGCCGCCGGGAGATGGGTAGAGAGCCCCCAGGGGATGATTCGCGGAATCGCGCCCAGGGCCTTCCTGGGCAACTACAAGGTTTTTGGAACGCCTGGCATCAACGACGGTGCCCCCGAGGCCGGGGTCATTGCCGCGATTGAAGATGCTGTCGTGGACGAGATGGACATTCTCAACCTTAGCCTGGGAGGCACACCCAGCGGCCCCGGGGGGGAAGATTTGAGAGTTGAGGCGATTCGGCTGGCCACCGAGGCCGGAGTCCTGTCCGTAATCAGTGCCGGAAACACCGGACCTGGCTCGAACACAATTCTCTCTCCCGGGATCAGTCCCGATGGTCTCACCGTGGGCTCGATCAGCCATAAACCTGTCCTCTTGCCCTATTTGTCGATCGCCTCTGATGTGGCTGCTGTTCCCTTTGACTTGAAGAGCTTCCCTTACCAGCCAGCGACTCCCGTGCCCAAGCAGACCGGTCCCCTGATGATCACCTCCCTGAGTCCGCTTGATCCTGACGAAGAAGCCTGCCTGGCACTACCCGACGGCAGTCTGGCCGGCCGGGTTGCTCTGGCTCGATCAGGAAACTGTTCCTTCCAGGATCAAGCTGACCATGTCTTTGCCGCTGGAGCCGCCGGTCTGGTCATCTACGTTGCCACCGAGAGTCTTCCCGAGACTTCTCTGGAGTCGGAGGGCCCGGCCGCGGTGATCGGCTGGCGTGACGGATCTCTTCTGCGAGACTTGCTCGAGAATCAGGGCGAGGTTTCAATTACTTTCGGGGCTGAGACCGACCTGCTGGCTTTCCCGGATCCGACGACCGACGACCTTTCCTGATTCAGCTCACGAGGCCCGAGTATCGACTTCTTGATCAAGCCGGATTTGTTAGCTCCAGGGGAGGATGTTCTCACCGCCTCCAAACAAGTGGAGCCGGCCCCGGGTTTCAGCTATGTCCGCGGCACCAGTTTATCGACGCCTTTCGTGGCAGGAGCTGCTGCTGTTTTCAAGCAGCTGCATCCGGAATGGGGCCCGCAGGCGATCAAATCTGCCCTCGTCAACACGGCTTCCCTGGAGGTGGGGGATGAGGGCGAAGTTCCGAGAATCATGAAAACGGGTAATGGGAAGCTGAATCTGGCGGCAGCCTTTGACGCTCAGGTGACAGCGGATCCGGTCAGCCTCAGCTTCGGTTTTTGGACTAACGAGCCAGGCTTTGAGCAAAGCCATACGATCGAACTGTCCAACCATGCATCCCATCAGCAAGACTGCGAGATCCAAATCCTGGAGAGTCAGAGGAACTCTTCTGTGGAGTTGACGACCAACTCCCCTGCCTTCTCACTGGGGAATGGGGCCAGTCATGATCTGGTCGCTACCGCTGCCTCCGATGACCCACAGCCGGGACCCTTTGAAGGAAGACTAAGGATCGACTGCGGTGACGAGACCACATCGCTGACTCTTCCCTACTGGGGCGTGGTGGTTGCAACAGGATCTGCGTTCGTGCGCGTCGCCCAGGACGGTTCGGCCGATGTCACTTCAGTTGAGGCAGCACTCGAAGTGGCGGGGCCTGGGAGCATCATTGAAATCAAAGACAGTGAAACCTATGGCGCCTATCTGAACATATGCAGCAACACCGCAGGTGTTCTTCTTGACGGTCTTACGCTGCGGGCCGCAGAGAACTCTTCCCCCACCATTGAAGCCGGTGAAAAAGCTCCGGCCATTTCGGTTTTGCAGGTGGAAGACATTCTGATCGAGGGACCTCACATACGGTGCGGCCGGTGCGGTGTCTCCTTCCTTGATGCTACGGGAGTGGTTCGTCACAACCTGATCGAAGAGGCCCTAGCAGCCCGTGGTGCAAATAGGTTTTCAGACTTCAGGCGGAGCGGACCGGTGGCAGAAGCGACGGGAGCGTTGACCTAGACTTTTGAGTCTGGGCGGTCGGAATCAAGCCAAACAGGCCCTTCAGACGCTTCCACAGCGACAAAATGAGGAGCAAGACGAGGCAAATCCGCCCCTGCAGCCCCCGCGGCGTGCCCACACCCAACTGCTGGCGCATCAGCAGCCCCAGATTGAATCCGCTCACCTGAATCAGCAGCCGCTTCAAGACATTCTCATGGCCCCGAACGTGAACCCGTCTCATCCCGCCGGTCTCGTAAAGGTGAGCACACGGTCTCTCCAGTAGCTCACCTCGTTGTCGTAAAAGTTGCCGTCCTCGCCGACCCCGGATTCGTCGCCGGTTCCCATAGACCGCATCACGGGCCTGAGTGTCTCCTCTCCAGCGTCTTTTCCCTCGTTTCGGTTCGCTCACATAGCTGCGCAGTCCCAGCGCTTCTAAATCCACCATCCGCTCGCTGCTGTGATATCCCTTGTCGGCCACCACCTCTTCGATGCCCGATCCCTTCGGCAGCGCTTGTTCCACCTGCTCGGCCGCCTGTATCAGTGTCTTGACCATCGTTTGCGTATCGCCTCGATCCGCTCCTTGCACCGTGACCGAGACGATGGCTCCCGTCTCCAGATCCACTGCATGCTCTGCCTTGTGCGCCAGATGCGTCCGCCCATCCTTCATCCTGGCGATGCGCGCATCCCCATCCTGCGGGTGCTTCCACTGCTGGTTCGATCCCTTGCCGGTTCGCTTGCGGTCCAGTAGGGCCAGATCTTCTCGAGTAGGCGTCTGGATGCCGGAGGCTACTGCCAGCTCCGTTAAGAACTCTTCGTAGCCCTGCTCGGAGTCTCGTCTCACGATGCTGCGCAGCGCCGCATTGGCTTCCAGCGTGGTGGCATCGATGCCGATCGTCTTGCCATTCAATAACCCGCTCTCGGCTACCCGCTTCAGCACCCAGGAGAAAACCGCCTCATGCGTGGCCACATCGATCAGTCGCCTGGTCCTGGAGATGGTCGAATGATCCGGAGGTGACTCACTCAGATTCAGTCCCAGAAAACCGCGCAGCGCCAGCGAATCAGCGGCTCGCCAGGCAATGCCTCGCTCCGAGCTCAACCCTTCGAAGTAACCCACCACCAGCAGCCGGAAATAGATGCCCGGTGCCAGGCCGGGCCGCCCTCGGCTGGGGGCATAGAAAGCGGCGCATTCCGCTTCCACAAAATCATCGAAACCGTGCTTGCCCAGCACTCTGTTCAGGCGTTGGTAAAAAGGGTGTCCCGGCGCTTTGGCCAGCTCTGTTGCCGGCACCCACATCTCGCTCTGCCTCTGTCTCTTACGCTTGCCCATCGACATGGCACAAGTCTATTGGCCATGGCTGACCGAGAGGCGACTTTCACCACGGGCTGCTAGACTTCGAAATTGACGGGAATGGAGTCGACATCCGCCGCAGTCGCGTCCATGTCTATGACAATGTGATCCGGGACAACGGTGGATTCAATGGAGCCGGGGTCAAAGTCAGGGATGCCTCTGCCATCGTCCAGGGAAACGAGATCACCGGCAACAGCGCAGAAGGCGTCCGGTCCATCGAGGGCATTGTCTCCATTTTCGACAATTCCATCTCCGACAACACTCGTGCCGGGATTCGCCTGGACGACTCCTTCGGTCTGGTCAAAGGAAACGAGATTCGGGACAACGGAGGAGGAAGTTTTCGGGGGGGCGACGGGGTTCTGGCCCTAAGCACGGAGGCCTGGATTCAGGACAACCGGATTGAAGGAAACCGTCGCCGTGGAGTGGGCCTGTTCAGGGATGCAACGGCAGGACTTCTCCGAAACGAGATCAGCGAGAACCAGGAAGCGGGATTGCATCTCGAAAGTGGTTCATCCGCCCAGCTCTTTTCGAGCAAGCTGCTGGGAAACGGCGTTGGGATTTCGGTTTTTGATTCCGAGCTGCTCGTTCAAGACACGGTAGTGGCTCAATCGACGTTAAAGGGGGATGGTTCCGGTCTGGTCTTGAGGGAGGGGATTGTCGAGGCCTACAACGTCACGGTTTTTGGCAATGCCGGATTCGGCCTCGATCTGGAAGGAGAGGCCACCATCGCCAACTCCGTCTTTTTCGAGAATCTGTCAGGGGACCTTGGAAGTTTCCCGCCTGCCAGCGTTCTCAACAGTCTGATCGGTGACGGCCAACTGGAGGGCATGGACGACAACTTTGCGGACGATCCCCTCTTGAACGATCCCGCTGGCGGAGACTTCTCGCTGCTGCCGGGTTCTCCCGCCATTGACCGCGGTTCTGACACGTTTCCGGCCGAAGCTGCCGATCTTGATGGGCACCAGAGAGTGGTTGACGGCGACCAGAACGGAACCGAAGTCATCGATCTGGGCGCCGCTGAGTTCGGATCCGAGTTCGCACCGGCTCTGGTCGTACCCATCCTCTCTGCAGCCGGTCTGGACTTTGCGGGTCTGGCCATCACCAACACCTTCCACGCGACCACTCGAGTGAAGGTCAGGACGTATCCCGCGTTGGGAAGCCCTGCCGGAGCCCTGGACGAGTTGGAGTTGGAACTGGAGCCTCTCACCCAGTACTCGGTGCTGATAGAGGATCTGCCTGGAGGAATGACAGCCGGCTGGCTGGAAGTTCTCTCTACCGAGCCTGATTCCATTGCCATCACGCTGGGGGGTGACCAGCGACTGCAGATGATGGACGGCATCGGCCTGGCCCGGCCTGTGGTCTCTCCCCTCTGGTTTGCAGAGATCCACAGCGGCGACTCGAGTGAGACCAGGCTGTTGCTGATCAATCCCGAGGACGAGAGTGTCGAGGTCGCCCTGACCTGGCATGGACCCGACGGCAAGGACATCAAGCAACATCTCAGCATAGAGGCCAAAGGCATGATCCAGGACACAGTCCAGACTCTCTTCGGCACCAAGAGCGGTCTGGAGGATGGCTACGTCTCGGCTCGAGTAGAGGAAACCGAAGGTGGCCCGGACGATCCGAAGCTGTTTGGCCTGCAACTGTTCGGAACCAGTGAGTCGCAGGCTGCCCTGCCGGCGCTGGAGGCGGCCAGCGCGGACGAGCTGATTCTTCCGCACCTTTACCTGGGATCGGGTCTGGTGAACCACCTCTCGGTGATCAATACGGGTGCGGCACGTGAGATCGTGCTGGAGCTGATGGACAAGAAGGGAGAGCTTGTCAGTGTCTCCCAATCCAATCTCGATTCCGGAGGATTCCTGCAAGTCGATCTGGCCCAGCTCTTTCAGGTCGATGGTAACGTCGACGGCTGGCTGCGTCTCTCGCCGGGAGTCGACATCGTAGCCAGCCATGTGGTGGCGAGCGAAACGGGAAGCTTTCTGGCAGCGTTGCCGCTGCAGTCAGTCGCAGCACGCGAAGTCGTCATCGGGCCGGTCGCCACAACGCAGGACTTTTTCACGGGGCTGGGGCTCCTGAACAACTCTGAAGACGGGGTCTTGAGCACGATCGAACTCTTCGACCCCGCCGCCGGACGCCTGGGTGTCCATTTCCTGACCTTGGAACCTGGTGAAAAACAGAGCCATGTGCTCTTCGAGCTGATGTCGATCGTGCGTGATCAATCGGGTGGGTTTGTGCGGATTCGCTCCACCTCCCCGATCTACACGGTGGGTTCGCTGGGAGCCCAGCGCCTGAATTTCCTCACGCTCCTTTCCCCCCATGTTCTGGTGGAGTGAATATGCGCGGGTGGTCTTCTGCTCTCTTCCGGAAGTATTCATGAGCGTGAAGGAGGGCGTGGTCATCCGGAGACGGTGCCGCCTCCTGGTCGATCAGAGTCTGATGCCGGCAACTGCCCTGGGTGCCCGTTCTGGATGCGACAAGCCGAGAAAGAGAAGAAAGGATGGAGTCCAGTAGGAGTCCCCTTCTACAATGGTTTCCACAACTCAAGAGGAGGGCCGTGGCCATGAAAGGCAAGATCTCTAACAGTTTGAGTCGCCGACGCTTCATAGAGTATCTCGCTGGCTCGCCCTTCTATGGACCTCTCTCCTCAGCTGCGTTTTTCCCGGGTACCGGCGTTGCAGCAGGAGAGCAGAGTCCCGCCGATACTCTGATTCAATCTGCGAATGAAGCATTCAACCTCTTTGACTTCATCCCCGTGGCTCGGAAGAAGATAAGGGCCTCGCATTGGGCTTACCTGATGACCGGCTCCGACGACAACTTGACGGTTCAAGCGAATCGCGACGGCTTCCTGCTCTTTCAGATTCGCGCGCGCCGCTTCATCGACGTCGAGAATGTCGACACGTCGGTGGAAGTGTTCGGGCAACGTTACCCTTCCCCCATCATGCTGGCACCCATCGGAAGTCAAAAGGCCTTTCACAGTGAGGGTGAGCTTGCTGTAGCACGCGCTGCTCGCAGTAAAAGGGTGCAAATGATCCTCTCTACGCTAACCACGAGCAGCCTGCACAATGTGACGCGGGAGTATCAGCAACCGATCTGGTTTCAGCTCTACCCGACGAGCGAGTGGGAAGTGACCCGGCAACTCATCGAGCAGGCAGAGCGCGCCCACTGCCCGGTACTGGTGATCACTGCGGATACCCCGGTGCCATCGAACCGGAACGTGTCAACAACTTTGAGACACTTTGGTGAATAAATTACTGTAGCGTCATCTCAGGAGTCCTCCTTTTCGGGAGGGTTGATCCAAACCGCTTCTGGAAGAGCGGGAGGAACGGGTTTGCCGTTGGGAAATCTCTCCGGGAAGAGTGCATGGGCGGCCTCCAATGTTTGGGATCGATCGCGACGGGTGGTGATGGCGGTGAGGTAGTGCACATCCTCGGGAGTGTGCAGGCCGATACCCGAATGGCGATGGTCGCGGTTATACCAATCGAAGAAATCCCGACAGAAGTCTCTGGCTTGCTGAATGGTGCCGAAACGAGCCGGGAATTCGGGACGGTACTTGAGGGTCTTGAATTGGGATTCCGAGTAGGGATTGTCGTCACAGACATGAGGCCGAGAGTGAGACTTGGTGACTCCCAGATCGGCCAGTAGCAAGGCCAGTGCTTTGGAACTCATCGACGAGCCACGATCGGCATGCAGGGTGAGACCACCCGCTACGATCTCCTGCTTGGAGTAGCTCTGGGCGATCAAGACCTTGGCCAGGCGTGAGCTTTCCTGGGTGGCCACCATCCAGCCCACCACATAGCGGCTGAAAATGTCCAGGATCACTTAGAGGTAGAAATAGCTCCATTTGACGGGACCCTTGAGCTTGGTGATGTCCCAGGACCAGCATTGGTTCGGGCCGGTGGCCAGAAGTTCCGGCTTGGAGTATTGGGGATGGCGGCGCTGGCGGCGGCGCTCGCCATGCGGTAAAAGGCCCTTCGTGCAGCTCCGCCCATGCAGGAGCTCTCTACGCTGTGCAGGACCTCCACCACTTCCCTTTCGGGCGGGCTCAAGGCGCGTGGGGATGCGGCCCGAGGCCGAGGATCCAGCGCCGGCCTGCACAATGTGACGCGGGAGTATCAGCAACCGATCTGGTTTCAGCTCTACCCGACGAGCGAGTGGGAAGTGACCCGTAAAGCCCAACTCATCGGCGCAGCAGAGCGCGCCCACTGCCCGACTCACAGCCATGGTCTGCTCAAGGACCCGGATAGCGGGCTGAAAACCGGCGGCGGGTGGCCTTGGCAGGAACTTCCGGATTGGGTCGCGAAAGAACCTTGTCGGGCTCCGTCCGTCCGGCAGCGATTTTGGAGACCTCTCCGCTTCGTTCCGAGGTCTCCAAAATCCTCACTGCGGATACCCCGGTGCCATCGAACCGAGAAATGCAGAAACGCGCCGGCAGCAAGACACAGTCGCAATGCCGAGTCTGCCACGAACCGGGTAGCCAGGGCTCCTTTCGAAGGCTGGCAATGTTCCAGGGCATCGATGTCTCAGGAGTAGACAGTCCCGCCCACCCAATTACCTGGGACCTGATAAATCGAATCAGGGGAGTGACCCGAATGAAGCTCGTGATCAAGGGAATCGTCACCGCCGAGGATGCGGAACTGTGCGTCAGGCACGGGATCGATGGGGTCGTGGTGTCCAATCATGGCGGCCGGCAGGAAGAGAGCTTGTTGAGCACCATTGAAGTTCTCCCTGAAGTAGTGAAAGCGGTCAATGGTAAGATTCCGGTATTGATCGACAGTGGCATTCGTCGTGGCACTGATGTCTTTAAGGCGCTCGCGCTTGGTGCCACGGCAGTCTGCATCGGTCGCCCTTATGTGTGGGGTCTGGGAGCCTTCGGCCAGGCTGGCGTTGAACAGGTGTTAGAACTCTTGCGAGCCGAGTTGGTAGTCACGATGAAGATGGCGGGAACGACTTCCATCTCCAACCTCACCCCGAACTTCATCCGAAAGCGCTACCGCTGACCTGTCTGTGTTGCCGCAGGTTTGCTCACGAGCGCATGTACACACTGGGCTTCCGGATCGCTTGAAGAAGTCCTTATGGAGGATCGATCAAGTGGAGCGAACACCCACCGCCAGCATCAGGGTCACAATGATTACAACTTGGGCGAGCCAGCCGATCACGCAGACCCCAACGGCGCGACCAGTGCTCTCGTAGTCGAGTGCCTGGCGGACCGCGATCACCATGGCGACCAGCATCCAGATGTTTACTGCAAACATGATTAAGCCCCCGAGCAGTGGGACCAGGCCCAGCACTCGCAGCAGACCCGGAGAGGCCGAGAAACCTGTGGTGCGCAGGAGCTCGGGCACGTCCGAACGGGTATTGGGCTCGGGAAGAAGCTTGGTTCCGATAAGGTACACAAGCAAGGCCCAGATGAACCAACCAACCAGTGCGCTAACGGTTCCAGCGACCAGGCCCCAAAGACCCCCCAAGGTCAAGCTGCCGATGCCCTGGGCGATGCTGGAGAGGACCACCACCATCAAGGCCTGACCAGTGGCATTCGTGTCAGCTTCCACTTCCTCGTAGGTGTGCACATCGAGTTTGGCCGACCCAATCATGCGCTCGCTAAGACTTGCCATCGTTTCTTCCTCCAGATAGTGTGCGCCTGGCTCTCTCGCTAGTTTACATCGGTTTAGCAAAAGAATTCTTGGGTCCCACTTGGTGAATACGAAAGGAGGGAGGGCACCGCAGGGGAAAATACCCATCACTCGTGATGGAAAGGATTGGATAATTCCAGTAGGATGCGCTCGTGTGCGACGGTGATTGGATCCCTGTTGAACTCAACGAGAGCTGTTGACGATGCCGCCTATCAAGCGTCTGCTGATGGCCAACAGAAGCGAGATCGCAATTCGGGTCTTTCGCACCGCCCACGAACTCGGCATTCGAACGGTGGCCCTGTATTCACACGAAGATCGCTATGCTTTGCATCGCTACAAGGCGGACGAGGCCTACCTGATCGGGGGACCGGGCGAGCCGTTGGAGTCCTACCTGAACATTGAACAAATCATCGAGCTGGCGAGGCGCAAGAGGATTGATGCCATTCATCCAGGTTATGGATTTCTCTCGGAAAACCCCGGGTTCGCGCGGGCTTGCCGGCAGGCCGGTATCCTCTTCGTCGGACCGCCGCCGGAATTGCTGGAGCTGTTGGGGGATAAGGTGGCAGCTCTCAAGGTCGCCCGGAAATGCGGTGTCCCAGTACTCGCCGGCAGCGAGCGACCGATTCGCAACCTGGCTGACGGTAAGCGGCTGGCCGGAAAGCTAGGCTACCCTGTCATCCTCAAGGCTACCCGCGGAGGCGGTGGTCGAGGCATGCGAATCGTCCGACAGGCCGACGAGTTTGCCGCGGCCTTCGAGATAGCACAGCAAGAAGCCCAACTCGCTTTTGACAGCCCCGACCTGCTGGCTGAGAAGTACCTCGAAAGGGCTCGGCACATTGAGGTGCAGCTGCTGGGTGATAAGCACGGCTCTCTGGTTCATCTGTTCGAACGCGACTGTTCGGTGCAGAGGCGCCATCAGAAGGTGGTTGAGATAGCTCCCGCACCGACCCTGGGAGCCCTGCGAGACCGCCTTTGTGAAGCAGCCCTGGCAATCGGGCGCGAGGTGACCTATCAGAATGCAGGGACGGTCGAGTTCCTCATCGATACAGACAGTGGCGAGTTTTACTTCATCGAAGTCAATCCACGTATCCAGGTCGAGCATACGGTCACCGAGGAGGTTACCGGGATCGACATTGTAAAGTGTCAGATCCTGATTGCTCAGGGAAAGCCCCTGGCCGACCCGGAGATCGGTCTGGCATCACAGGAAAACGTGTGTACCAATGGATTCGCCGTGCAGTGTCGGGTGACTACGGAGGATCCTGCCAACGATTTCCTCCCCGATCATGGTCGCATCTCGACCTATCGCTCTCCCGCAGGAATGGGGGTCCGACTCGATGGAGGTACGGCCTTCTCCGGTGCTGTGGTTACTCCATTCTATGACTCGTTGCTGGTCAAAGTAACTGCAAGGGGATACAGGTTCATCGACGCCACCCGGCGGATGGAGCGGAGCCTCCAAGAGTTTCGCATCCGTGGAGTCAAGACAAATATTCCCTTTCTCATCAAGCTGATGGTGCACCCCTCATTCGTCGCCGGGACCTGTAACACCCGATTCGTGGATGAGACGCCCGAACTCTTCCAGTTCCCTGAGCGTCGGGATCGCGCCACCAAGGTCCTCACGTTTCTGGGAGAGACGATCGTCAACGGCAACCCGCTGGTAAAAGATCGTCCCCGTGCCATCCGACGGCAACCAGCAGCGGTGCCCTCGTTCTCTCCCGATCTGGCCCCAGGCACTGGGCTGACACGGGCCGGCAGGGCGCTTGAGGTCGGATCAGAACCGGACAACCTGGGATCCATCCCCTCCGGTACCCGTCAGCTGTTAGATTCGCTGGGCCCGGAGGATTTCACCAAGTGGATCCTGAAGCAAAAACGTCTCCTCCTGACTGACACGACCTTTCGGGACGCACACCAATCGCTGCTGGCTACGCGGTTTCGTACCAGCGACCTGCTCAACATAGCGGAAACCTATGCTCGATTGTGTCCAGGCCTCTTCTCCCTCGAAGTCTGGGGTGGAGCAACCTTCGACACAGCGATGCGCTTCTTGAAGGAGTGTCCCTGGGAAAGGCTGATCGGGCTGCGCGAACGCGTGCCGAACATTCTCCTTCAAATGCTGATGAGGTCATCCAACGCGGTAGGATATACCCACTATCCAGACAATGTCGTCAGGGAATTCGTTCTGCAGGCAGCCGATGCTGGCATCGACGTGTTCCGCATCTTCGACGCCCTCAACATCACCTCCAACATGCGTGTCGCGATGGAGGCGGTGCGAGAAACCGATAGGCTGTGCGAAGCTGCGATCTGCTACAGCGGCGACATCCTCGACCCAGATCGCCAGAAATACGATCTCAAGTATTACATCGAAATGGCTCGAGAGTTGGAACGTATGGGTGCCCACATCCTGGCGATAAAGGACATGGCGGGACTCTGTAAACCTTACGCCGCTCAGCAATTGGTCAAGGCACTCAAAGAGGAGATTGGGATCCCCATCCATTTCCACACGCACGACACTGCTGGACTTCAGACAGCTGCAATTCTGAAATCCTCCGAGGAGGGTCTGGACATCGCAGATGCAGCGATGGCACCACTCTCCGGCGGCACCTCGCAACCGAACCTGAACACCCTGGTCGAGTCACTCAAGTTCGCGCCCAGGAATACTGAGCTTCCTGCCGATGCTCTCGACCTGATCGCCGAATACTGGCGGGGGGTACGCGAATTCTATCTGCCCTTCGAGTGTCCGGTACCGGCAGCAGGGGCCGACATGTACAAGCACGAAATGCCGGGAGGCCAGTATACGAATCTGGTGGAGCAGGCACGCGCGCTCAATCTGGCCGACCGCTGGCCTGACATCTGTCGGATGTACGCGCAGGTCAATCAGATGCTCGGCGACATCGTCAAGGTCACACCGACTTCCAAAGCAGTGGGTGACCTTGCTTTGTTCCTGGTTGGCAACAACCTCAGCACCGAGGATGTGCTGAAGGGAGAACGTGAGCTGACTTTTCCCCAGTCTGTCGTCGATCTTCTGGATGGCAGCATGGGATTGCCAAAGGGAGGTTTTCCGGTGAAGGTCCGCAGGCTGATCCTGGGTGAACGAAAACCGGTCCGTGGGAGACCCGGAGAGTCACTTCCAGCTGCCGATTTCGATCAGACTGCGGTCGAAGTGAAACGTTTCCTCCGCCGGCTGCCAGAGCGTCGTGAGGTAGTTTCCTATTTGCTCTATCCTGAGGTGTATAAGCAATTTGTGGCCCATCAACGGAGCTACTCCGATACCAGCATGCTGTCAACACCGGTGTTCTTCTTCGGGATGGAAGTGGACGAAGAGATCGCGGTCGAAATCGAACCAGGCAAGACCTTGATCATCAGGCTAATCACGGTCGGCGAACCGAATGCCGAAGGAAAACGCACGGTCTTCTTTGAATTGAACGGTCGGCCGCGAGAAGTAACCATAGCGGACCGCTCTTTGAGTCGACAGGTTTCTAGCCGGGTCACGGCCAAGCTCGGTGATCCGAGCCAGGTCGCCGCTCCCATGCCGGGCATGGTTGTCGGCATAACGGTCCGAGAGGGTGACCAGGTGGCCAAGGGCCAGAAGCTGCTGACACTCGAGGCGATGAAGATGCAGACAGAAATCGTCGCAGAGCAGGCTGGAAGGGTTGCGCGGCTGCTGGTTGTCGCCGGATCCCAGGTGGAACGCGACGACCTACTGCTGGAGCTGGACTAACAGCTGGGTCTAATTGAAGCAGTGGAGCCCCGATCCGAAAACCCCTCCAGTGAAAGGCACTGTTATGGGCCGGGTCTTTCGATTCTTCTCGGGAGATCGTGCGTTTGTGCGCCTGGTTTCCGCCTCCGGTTGGCTGCTGGGTGCCAACTCCACGGCCACGGGCCGAAAACCCTTCCCGGTATCTCTCGTTCTTCCAGTTCGAGATGAACCAGGCGCTCATGCCGAGGCTGGCCAGATTCCTGGGGGTTGATATCGATCCATGTTGGGTAACGGCTGCGACCTCGGTTTGTCAGGTACGCCAGCCTTACATCCACGATGAGTCGCTCCTGGAGCGATATCGTCAACTCGTCGGTGAGTTCTTCGACCGCGATCCGGAGATGGCCGAACAGCTCTTGCGCTTCGCGGAGTAGGCGCGTCGAATCGCTTTGTCGACACCCTCGGATCCGGGTGGGCGTGAGAGTCCACTCACGACACCCAAGATCCTAGAATTGAGAATCGCACCGACCCGGGGTTAGCCAAAAGGACTCACACTCTTCTGTATCGGCCCCGAGACGGGACTGCACATTCTTGTTGACTGCGAGAGGCCCCCGATAGATAGAGCTCTTGTTCAGTGACGGCAACTCGACACCCAAAGTCTAGAATGTCGCTGTGGAGAGCTCGGTTGAGCCAAGCGGCCAGGGCAAGAAGAAGCAACTGCCAGGGATTGAGGACGAGCCTCATAGCGCACACCGGATGCTGAAGACAATGCCCCGGCATCTTCGGGACACAGCAGCGAAAAGACAAGACCTGTATCCGGGGATGGCGTATGGGGAATCAACCGGCTAGAATTGTCATCGGCTGAGCTTTTGTGAGAACCAGGCGGTCCTGATCTCTCAGGTACGCCGCCCCGCTCTTGAGCGGCATCGGATGTGGATCGCAGCTAACCAGTCGTTATTGTGGGAGGTGATCTGATGACTCGTCGCTTGTGTCTTCTTCCTGTTGTGCTGACCCTGTCCTGCCTGGGGATTTCGGCACAGAACGTCTACAACCTGCCCCAAATCGCAGATGGTCTCGGCGTCATCACCACCCTGATCGCCTTCAATAACAGTGACGCGGCGGCCACAGTGTTCGTCAACCTGACGGACAACAACGGCGACTAGTTGAACATCAACTTTCCCGGCCTGGGCAACGCCACGCCCTATTTGTTCAACCTCCCGGCCGGTGAGACTCGTTTCTTCGAGAGCGCCGGTCAGGGAGCCATCCAGGTTGGAGCCGGAGTCGTGATCTCGACGGCCGACATTGGGATCTCCTCCGTTTTCTCGATCTTCAACGGTGAAAGTCTCCTGACCGAGGCCGCAGTCGGGGCCTCAGATGCCGTTCGGGATTTCGCACTGGCCGTGGATACGGGCGGATCGCTCAATACTGGGATCGCGATCCAGGATCTGAGCGGCTCTTCCAACCAAGTGAACTTCACTTTATTCGACCAGGGTCCGGCCTCGAGTGGCAGTTCGACTCAGGGCGCACCGTTGCAGACGACCCGCACGCTACCCGGTGACGGACACCTCTCCCTGTTCGTCGGCGGTGCGGGTGGCCTTTTTCCGAGTGTCGGCGGCCGTCTGGGACGTCTGGTGGTCAACGCCGAGGGTGATGTGGCAGCTGTCACGCTGCGCCAGGATAGCAGCGGTGCCCCTTTGACGACGTTGCCGATCGTAGCGCTCGACTCCACCAAGACGAGCTTCGAGCTGCCCCAGATTGCTGATGGCTCGGCTGTCACGACCCAGTTCATCTTCTTCGGGTTGGGCGGCGCAAGCCCGGCGGGAGGCGGGACTGCGAACGTCGTGCTCACACTCACCGATGACTCCGGCGCACCCTATTCGGTCGGTCTGACGAACGGCATGAACGGAAATGTCTTTAATTTGCAGCTGGGTCCCACAGACGCAGTCTTCGTCGAGACCGACGGCCAGGGTACCAACCTGGCGGGCGCCGCCCGGGTCACATCGACCGTTCCCGTCGGCGTCACTGCCGTTTTCCGGCTGCTCGACGGTACGGGCGGGGTCAGCACGGAGGCGGGAGTCGGTGACTCTCCTCCGCTCGATGAATTCAGCCTGCCCTTCGATCTGACATCTGGCTTCAACACCGGAGTGGCCCTTTTCAACAACAACCCCGGAACTGCGAACGTCAACGTGACGCTCCTGAGCGAAGGCGGGCAGCAAGTCACGACACTGCTTCGCATCGCGGGACTGTCGATGCTCCGCATCCCGGCCGGGAACAGCCCCTTCGACCTCAGCGGATTCAACCACCTGGCCCAGTTTCTCGACGAGATTGTAGACGGGGCCACAGGCCGGGGACAGGCACAATTCTCGAGTACCCTGCCGATTTCCGCGCTGGGGATAAGACAAGGCACGGGCGTCCTCACCACTTTGCCGGTCGATTCAGGAACCGGAGGGGGAGGCGGTCCAGGCCCGGGCCCGGGTTCCGAACTGCTGCCCACCCTTGTCGAAGGAATCGACGCAAGCGGCAATGCGGTCCGCAACCAGGAGCTCGCAACTGGCTTTCGCCTCGATGGGATGGTCACCGGACCGTTGGGCACCTTCGTCAGCGCAGTGGAGGCGATGCACAGTGACGGCTCCACCTACGGTGGTCGTAGCGATTTTCTGAACAACTTCCGAATCATCGTACCGGCAGGCACAGCCGATGTCGCAGTCTGCGCCACTCAGGTCAGTCTTGGGCCCGGGCCCGCGGGGATCGGGGGGGGCTCCTCAGCACTCTTCGTGGGAGTCGTCGAAGAGGATGTCACCATCAATGGGAACACCAACCGGAATGTAGCTGTCCCGGCGGTCGCCACGACGCCTTTTCTCGACACCATCACCAACCTCCAAGAGATTCCGGAGGAGGGGAGAAACGAGGGTTTGTCCGTCCTGTTCTCCGACCTGACCAACATGAGAAGTGCTCTTGCCATGGTCGATCCTGTGAGTGGCGCCTTCACGGTTAACCTGCCATCCGGCACGTTCAATGTCGGTCTTCTTGTTGTCAGCGATCTCGGTTCGCAAGAGGAGATCCCCGAACAGTTCACTTTTGTCCGAACGCTGGGTTCCCACACCTTGAGCGAGAGCTCGATCAGTCCGTCCGGCGCGTCCTTCGCCGTGCCGAACCTGGTAGAGGTCTCGGGTATGCTGACAGCAGATGTGGGCAGCTTCCCGGAGAACACCACCGTGTTCGCAAGCGACAGCGACTTGTTTTCGGCGGAGTTTCTGACAAATCTCTGCTTCGCCTCTTTCGGCGGTGGCGTTGGCTTCGTGGATTCGACGGGCTCCTACGCCACGACGCTGCAGGCGGGGGAGGATTTTTTCCTGTTTTCCAATCTGCCCATCATCAACGTGGGCGAGGAAGAAGAGGGACTCTGGCAAACCCCGCTGCAGGGGACCGGACAGATGTCTTTTGCTGTCGACTCCATCCTCCACTTCAACTACCCGAGCACACCCGGAACCAGCAAGATCATGGGCTGCGTGACCGCAAACGGTGAACCCGCGGTCGATGTTGCGGTCAGCGCCGGCAACATGGGCAACATCATCGCAGCACCGAACACATCGTTCGTTGCATCCACGACTACCGGACCTGGCGGATGCTATGAGCTGGATGTTCTTTCGGGCACGAACTATGCCCTTCGCTTCACTCCCCGCACGCCGTCGCCCACTGATCCCTGAACAGGCGCTTCGAGAATGGACCCGCACGACCATCCGTAGCGGGTCCGTCGGCTCTGTCAAGTTGAGGGGCGATCAGCGTGATCAGAGACAATTGGTTCATGAAACTCAGCTACAGAGGCCACCGTTTTCCGTCCGAAATCATCAGTCATGCCGTCTGAAAAGTCTTCGTGAAGATTCAGGGTCAACCCATTGTGAGATCTTTCCTTCAGTCGAGCATCGATCCCGTCAGCATGAGAACAACCGGGCTGAGGCTTCCCATCAACACGCCCGGAGGCAGGAACGCGGTCGGGCATCTTGTGTCTCGGATTCGCAGGAACCTAAACAACTTGACAATGCCCTCAAGAGAGTCCGATGCGAGCAATGAGCTCCTTGTACCTCGGATCTAAACGTAGCTGTTGGTACTCGGGCGCGACCTTGAGCCAGACCAGGTAGCGCGATCGAAGTCGGAACGCTTCTTCCAGCCATCTGAACGCCTCGTCCTTCTGTCCCAGACCGGCATGGATCGCCGCGATGAAGGCCGGCGATAGGTACCTTCCTTCCTGAAGGTCTTTCAGCTCCTGCAGCAGCGCCTCGGCCTCGGATCTTCGGCCCGCCAGAGCGTAGGTGAAGCCCAACGAGGAAAGGGAGACGCCGTTCCGTTCTGAGAAGCTGACTGCATTTTGGAACGCTGCCGTGGCCGCAGTGTAGTCTCCCAGCTTTGCATGTAGGTTCCCGAGCACCCAATGCGTCCCCCAGAATCTGACGTCGAGCTCGAGGGCCTCGGCGATCTCTGCGAAAGCTTCCTCGAAGCGACCCGCCCCGACCAACTGCATGGCCAGATTCGCGGCCGCTCCCTTCGAGACCGGGTCGAGCTCCCGAGCTCGCCTTGCCTGGAGGACAGCTTCCTCACCTCGCCCCATAGCTTCGAGATAGAGGCTGTACCAGAAGTGTGCCTGGGCGTAACTCGGGTTGAGCTCCAAGGCGCGCAGGAACTTCTCCTCAGCACCCGCAAAGTCCCACTCGTACTTCATGCGCACCATTCCCAGCACCGCTTGCGCTTCGGCGAGCCCTGCGTCCAAGCCGAGCGCCTTGTGTGCAAACTCTCGGGCCTTAGGCATAGCTTCGTCCGGGCGGAGGACTTCGAGACCGTGGCCTGCAAGGAGACACTGACAGCCGGCGAGGCCAGCATAGGCCGAGCGTAATGAGGGTCCTCGGCGATTGCCAACCGAAAGTAATTGATCGCTTGGCTAAACCCCTCCTCGGTGCCCTGGTCGCGAAAGTACCGGGCCTTCAGGTAGGCGTGGTGCGCGGCCCGGCTCTTAGTCGGCGGCGCCAGTTGCCCCTTCGCTGGAGGGAGAACCGCCAACGCCAGGGAGGCGCTCGCGCGCTCCGCTACATCCAGCTGGATGCTGAAGACGTCCTCGAGCGTTCGGTTGTAGCTTTCGGCCCACAGCGGGGTCTGATCGTCCACCCCAACCAGCTGGATGGTGATCCGCAGCTGGCCCAACTCCTGACGCACGCTCCCCTCCAGGATGTAGTCCACCCCCAGCTCCTCGCCGATGCTCCGGATCCCCTTGTCCGTTGTCTTATAGGGCATCACCGAGGTCCGGGCAATCACTCCCAGGTTGGACGAGCTCAGTCGACCTAGCTGGAGGATCACCTCTTCAGTCAATCCGTCGGCGAGATAGTCCTCGGCGGAGTCGCTGCCGATGTTCTTGAACGGCAGCACAGCCAGCATGATCCTGTCCTGGGCGGGCTCAGAAGGAGTCCAAAAGGAGAGCCAGAGTGCCGAGCCCAATGCTGCGATCAAAACCAGCGCCGCGACCGCTGACTTTAGAACCCGAGATCGCCCGGGGGGCCGGGTCGAAGACGCCCGCTCCGTGACTCTCCCAACCTCGCGTACCGGAAACGTGAAGCGATAGCCGCGCTGTTTGATGGTCTCCAGGAAGCGCGGGTTCTCCGCCGAGTCTCCGAGGGCGATCCGGATCTTGTTCACCGCGTTGTTGAGCCGATGGTCGAGGTCGCCGTAGGCGTCATCCGGCCAGAGCTGCGTCTCGATCTCTTCGCGGCTGACCAGCTCGCCTGCGTGCTCGAGCAGCAGGCCGAGAAGCTGCAACGGCTGCGCCTGCAAGGGCACTTTGACGCCGTGGCGACGCAGCTCACCCGTGTGAAGGTCTAGCTCGAAGACACCGAACCCCACAACCCGTGGCAGCTGGCTGGATTGCGTCATGTGAGCGTAGAGGATACAGTCACAGACATCGTCGGCCGAACTGGCCGATCGCAAGGAGGAGAACATGCGCAACCGATACCTATCAAGGCTTCCCATCATTCTCGGAATTGTCGCTGTCGGCGTGTTCCTGAGTGGACCAGCCCTGGCTCAAGGAGCTATGGAGAAGTCGCTCTACGAACGACTCGGTGGCTATGGAGCGATCTCAGCGGTCGTGAACGACTTCGCTAATAAGCTCTTCATCGATCCGGAGGTCGGATCCTTTTTCAAGGGGATGGGTACGGACACCCGGAAGTCGTTCATCCAGAAGAACATCAATCTGGTCTGCAATGTTACGGGTGGCCCGTGCAAGGTCATCAGCCGGGCTGCCAAGACCGTTCATGGAGGGCTGGGGATCACCGAAGCAGAGTTCAACGTCGTTGCGAACCACCTGGTAGATACCCTGGACAAATTCAAGGTGCCCGCCAAGGAGAAGCAGGAGCTGCTCGCGATCATCGATACGCTCAAGCCGGATATCGTTGAGAGCTGAGCAGAAAGCCGTCAAGGCTTTGGGATCGTCCGGACAAGCAAACTCCCGTCAAACGTCACCTCGGGGCCTCGCTGGCGGCAGGCCACGAGCAGCATCCCTCAGGCTCCGCGGTCGTCAAGGAAATGTACTTGCCCGGCAGCAGTGAGCTGGGGGGCTGGGCCGTAATGGTGAAAACACAAGACGACAGTGCCGGCGGGCGGGGATGGTGCTGGTACGAAGTTACCAGCACCGAGGCCTCGATTCGCGAGAGATCATACGCGGTCTGGAGCCTGAGCCATGCTTGGGCTGTGCTGCCGAAAATCTTTTCCAGAAGCACCGACATTTCCGGCGAAATCGCACTGTTGCCGGAAAGAATGTTGTTAAGAGCCTGACGGGTAACGCCCAGGGCTCTTGCAGCCTGCGCGACGGACAAGCCGAGCGCCTCGATACAGTCGTGGCGGATGGTCAGGCCGGGATGCGGCGGGTTCTTCATCGGCACTTTCAAAACTCCTTTTCTACTCTCGTGGGTATCGAGATAGGCAACGTCGCAGGTCTACCTGGGCCCCCTACCCCCCCTTCTTGTGCAAGGCAAGCTCGGGGCGGCTATTGCGCTAGCCGGGTGAAATAGTCTCGTGCCTTCTGGATTTCCTCGAGAAGTGCAGAACGGTTGCGGCGAAGCAGACCCGTTTCCACGGTGCGTCTTGGAGACAGCGGGCGTTCCAGGGCCAGGTTCCCCTCTTCGTCCACAGCCAGCCGGGCCAGCCATGTGCGAGCCAGGACCTTGGCCCGGGGATGGGCCGAAAGGGAAGGAGCTCCGTGCAGTGAGAGATAAATGGGGGCGGAATGGGCTTCTGACGTGGGCCTAAAAGTGCGATGGATAAGGCCGGTTTTCAGGGGCATTGCTTCACCCAGCTTCTTGCCATAAGCACGGATTGCCAACCAGGATGCCTCCCCCACAGGGTGCTCAAACTGGAACCGGATTTCCGACGAGTTCCCTGTTCTGGGAAAGCTTCTCAGTACCAGCCCGTTCTCAATCACCTCCAGCCGTTCGATGTCGTCCCAGGACGGGTCAAAGTGCACGCGGCCTCGCACCTTCACTGGGCCGGCCTGCTCCAGCACCACTTCTTCCCCCATACCCTTGTCATCAACTTGAAACTCGAGAATGGGCCCATTGGTGACGAAAGTCCGGCCTCGGCGGACCCCTTCCAGCCAATTCTCGTAAGTGAAAGGACCCTCGACTTTCGTGTAGAACCGCTCCCGGCCCGGTATCGACGCTCCTGCACACGGATAGTCCGTCCCCGCAGTCGGTGTGATGCGAAACCCGGTATTTAGAATCTCGTACCAGGCCTGGTAGGCTCCCCGATTGAACTGCAACACTTCTAGAAAGCTCACCAAGCCGTGGGGCAGATCGATGGCAAGGCCGAAGGCGGGCTGAAGATTGAGTGAAGTCGCTCCGTAGTGGGCATAGCCGCTCAGCGCCCCCTGGCGCTGCGCCTCTTCCCAGAACAATCTATAAATCACGTAATTCTCGGGAAAATTGATGGCTATACGGCGTCTCCGGATACTGTTTGGTCGGGTGAAAGGCGCGACATCGAAATGGGCGATTTCAATGTCCAGATGCACTACATGGGCCTGAACCACGGCCTCGGCATGACCTTGTTCATCATTCCCGAGCGTCGGGCCGCGTTCATCGCCGATCTGGTGAACCCGAACCGGGTCATGTTTGCCGTGGTTCCGGACTTCAATATCGGGGAGTGGGAGCGGACACTGACGGAGATTCTGAATCTGAAGTTTGATGTTGCTGTCTGCGCCCACAATGAGCTTCCTCCGGATGAGGCGCTGAGAGGCTGTACACGTGTACATGTTGATGAGGAGAGGCAATTCATCCGCGATCTGCGCAGCGCGATTCTGGAAGAGTTCCAGAAGGGGACCAGTTTTCTCGAAGTCCCGAAAGCCGTGAAACTCCCGCAATATGCGCATTGGGCGGGCTACGATGACTGGCTGGAAATGAACATCCTGAGGCTAATGACAGATCTCTGGATGGGTCCCTTTCCGTGGTATCCAGACGTAAACTAGACGCGGCCCATCTGCCCGAACATGTTCCAGGCCGCCCTCGCGACCCTCAACGGGTCGCAGAGCCGGCCATGTCCCGGGATAGCCGGAATGCCGGAGTACTTGCCCGAGCAGACCTATCTGGTCTTTCTGGGAGATTCCGAAGCCAGCTTTATTCAACCTACGGCAGGGGAAATCGTCCGCCCGTTCTTGGCCCGGTGCAAAGCTCAACTTATGTCAACAAATCACTTCTTGGATTGGCGAAGAATCCGGGCAAGTGATTGTGTTTGTTAAGTTTTCGTAGCTTTTCACGTGTTTGACCTTGGGACGCTGCGGCATAGTGATGCCAAGGGCTGGACCGAACCGCTCTGAATCGCTCTACTTGATTGAAAACATTGGAGCGGGAGACGGGAATCGAACCCGCGACGTCCAGCTTGGGAAGTTAACGATCGATTGTAAATAAAGGATATAGCGTCTAACTCAGTCTATCCTGTCTATCCTATCTAACTGAGAAAACAGAACTTCCAGAAACCCGATTCTTAACGGTACCAATGTGGTACCAACCGGGTACCAAGACCCTCGGACTCTTTAACTCGGAAGGAGGACTCCTGCGACCTACGGATTAGAAGTCCGTAACGCCGCGATCCTAAGTTACTGTAAATACTATATTTATCAATCACTTAAGCACTCCCTATCTTGGCTGGAGTGGGGTGGAATGGGGTGGAATTGGGTTGTCGCGGTTACAAAATGGTTACAATCTGGGCCGTTTGAGCTGGCATCTGGAACCGAGCCGAAACCGGCAGGCAGTAAACAGGCTGCCGACGATCAAAGATGCTCCGGCGGAAGCCCTGGAGAAGAGCGGCAGCGGGTAAGCTTGGAAGCTGGGTCAGTACTTCTTCTTCCGCCAGCGCATTCTGGTCGGTAAACAGCAGCCCGGCCATGCCGGTGGTAAGCGTGCCATTGCACATCGTCTGGTTCCAGGTCGCCCCCCGACCTCGCCCCCAGAAAGCCACTGGTCGTCTATTGAGGGATATTTCTTATTAGCTTCGAAATCTTCGCCCCTACTACCCCCTCGCCTATAAATTCTACTTCGAGAGAAATATCCTCGACGCTGAGAGTTATGGGCGGTGCCTTGGGGTTACAGGCATCTCGAATCCGAACGAGGACGGCCAACTGGGATAGTATAGCTCTTGCTTCACCAAGTTCATTCGGTAATCCTAAAACAGTTAGTTCGACACTATCCCCTGCCAACCTCACTTCCACGGAAAGCGTGGGGAGATTTGGGAAATGAAAAGCATTTACTGTTTTACTTCTGGAGACTGTCACGATGTCGTCCCTCAATGGTAGCTCGGAGAACCCATCAACAAGGAATATTTGATATCGGCCTACCTTCCGGCCTTCAAAATCGAGACACAGGATTTGCTTGTTCGGTCTGCACTTCTCGGTTGTTTCTGGGGCTCCTATTGCTTGAAGCTGCACGTTTGTCCCTGATCCGGCCTGGGGTTGCGCGCTTTGCTGGGTCAGAACGCCCAGAACCAGGACATAGATGGGTGCAGCAGGCTCCGCCGTGGCACAAGCCACAAAGGCGCCGCCGCCAAGTTCCGCCAAGGCACCGGCATCTAGATCCTCAGAAATCAGGCGCGCACGATGAGTGCCGTTGAAGTCGAACACAGTTCTAAGAGAGTCCAGGCCGTTGCGGGCCTCGATATCGATGGGTACGTTAGTGTTGCCTTCACTGACCAAGGCGATCCCGGTGTCACTAGCCCCCGGAGCATAACTCCAGGGAAAAGCGACGCAATCGCCAGCAGCGCGGAGAGTTCCGACCTGCTCCGGCAAATGCGAGAAACTCTCAAAGCCGGTTTCTGAGAAGCGGTACTCGGTCTGCACCGAAACCAGTGACCCGCAAGCAGGCTCAATCGAGAAGGTAGCCGCTCCCACAAAAAAATCTCCTCCCGTGGTCAGGTCCAGTCGGGTAAAGCCCGCCCCGACCGTCCCGGTTAGAAAGACGGGGACTCCGGGGATCTCCATCGTAAAGCTGTTTCCCTGGTCCTGCCCATTGGTCAGGATAGGGAAGGCAGGTCCGTTTCCGGCACCGAGATGGTAAGTGACGTCCACCCGGCAGTTCTCATCAGCGAGCAGATTCGAAAGCGTGAAGCTGGTCGCGAAGCCGGCTAAGCAACTGTTTTTCTGTAATTTGACTGAGAGTGATCTGAGATCGGATTCTCCTGTGGTTTGAAATCGACCAGGCTGAGGTACTGTTTCCCGATCAGCCAGTCTTCGTGAATCTCCTCGACGACAGCGGTGATGAGTCGTAGTGCGGACTCGGTGTTTGGAAAGATACCGACGACCCGGGTACGCCGGCGAATCTGACGGTTTAGGTTCTCCAGCCCGTTGTTGGTGCGAATGCGCCGCCAGGTAGAACGTGCAAAACGAAAGACCGTAAAGCCTTCCGGCAGATTGGTCTCCATCCAATCGGCCAGCTCCGGGTTGCGGTCGTAGTATTGCTCGACTCTGGCCCGAAGCATCGCCTCAGCTTCGCCTCCAGACGGGGCATTGAAGATGTCTCGAATGTCAGTGGCGATGGCGGCACGTTGGTCGGATCGGCGGGCGTATCGCTGAGCATTCTGGCTCAGGTGAAACTGACAGCGTTGCCAGGGCACTGAAGGAAAGACAGCTCTTCTGGCAGCTCGTAGTCCTGAGTGGTCATCGCTGACAATCAGCTGCACACCCTCCAGACCACGCTTTTGAAGCTGCTGCAGAAACTCTCGCCAGTGGACCTCCGCCTCGCTGAGTCGGCAGCTGACCCCAATCACCTCCCGCTTGCCCCAGCAGTTGACTCCGGTCGCTTTCAAGACGGCCACATCCTGAATGCTGCCCTGGCGACGGACCTTCTCGTAGTGGGCATCCAGGTACACAACTGGATAGCTGCCCAAAGGGCGGTTGCGAAACTGCTCGAGTTCGTCGTCCAGCAGCTTGGAGATTCTTGAGACCTGGCTGGCGGAGATCTCGGTGCCGCACAGCTGCTCGGTAATCTCAGTGACCTTGCGCGTCGACACGCCCATCACGTACATCTCGGCGATGGCCAGCTTCAGGGCTTTCTCCGAGCGGCACCCTCGCTCCAGGGATCGGGGATAGAAGTCCAGGTGACGTACTTGTGGAATCCGGATTTGAAGCTGTCCCACTCGAGTTGACAGCGTCTTGGCCTTGTACCCGTTGGCGTGGTCTCGACGCTGCTCGCTCCGCTCCCAGCGTCGAGCTCCCAGAAACTCTTCGCGTTCCATCTGCATGGCGGTGTTGAGCAGTTTCTCCAACACTCCTCGAAACGCGTCGCTGCCTTCTTCGATCAGTTCTTTCAACAATTCTCGTGGTAGCCTCTGTTCTGGGTCTGGGGTCATTCGGATCCTCCTTGCTCTTGTCTTGAGTTTTTGGAGAAATCCTGCCCCAGACCTCTGATCCTTTTAGCTCACCTTCCTCAAATGGGTACAGAAAGAACGGTACACCCCTGCGAAGCCAGGACCTGCCACCACCTGTGGAGAGTGTGATGATGAAGTCGGCGGGGGAGAAATCCTGGGCAGAAAGACTATGCGAAGCCAGGACCTGCCACCACCTGTGGAGAGGTGATGATGAAGTCGGCGGGGGGCTGGGCAAAGACTATTCCATGCCACAGGAGGCACAACATTGAAAGGCTCGCGACTGGGGTCATTCTGTGCATAGGATGAACTCCTTTTCTTGTCTGAGAACCGAGGGTTATCGATTTGCCTCCGGATTTCGTTGAGTAGTGGCGTTCGCCGTCAGGCCGAAACCACGTTTTATCACAGAGCTACCGGCGCTGTAAATTGGACTAAGGTGCAATCGGGATAAGCCTTTCGGGCAGGGGTGTTAGGTGTGGTTGGCGACGGTTTGACGGCGATCTTTTCTTTCTTCGCCGTTCAGAAAAGTGCGACAAGTCTCCGGTCTTGGGACTTGGTAATTGGGATTTGCTTTCTGGAGGTGGAAGCAGCGACCAGCCATGGGCACACCGCGGGCACAGTCCCTTTTTAAACCACTGAAAATAAACTACTTGCAGAGTGAGCACTAGACTCCATATCTGGTGCGCATTTGGTCTCAAATCAAGCTCGTTACACGGCTGGCTTAGGCCCCCCATCCCCCTTCGTGCCTGACAATCAGTATGCCTGCCCGACAAGACGGGCCGCATCCGCTGCCGAGCCAACAATTAGGGAGACAGTTTGAGTGGAAGCCAGGAACATTTAATGAAAAGGCCAGAAAATGGGAATGAAGAGCGTCGCCAGGATCCAGAAGAGGAGGCCTAGAGGTGCGCCGACTCTCAAGAAGTCAGAGAACTTATACCCTCCGGGCCCGAAGACAAAGGTGTTCGTCTGGTAACCCATCGGGGTCATGAAGCTCGCCGAAGCGGCAAACATGACGCAAAAAACGAATGGTTCCAGGCGAGTCCCCAGGGCCTCGCCTAGGCTGATCGCGATCGGCAGCATGAGTACCCCTGTGGCGTTGTTTGACATCAGCGATGTAAGAACGGTCGTCACCAGGTAAAGACCAGATAGAACCGCAGTAGGACCGAAACCCTGCAGCCCCTCCACCAGATACTCAACCATGAAGCGGGCCGTCCCGGTGGTCTCCATCGCTGTTCCCAGCGGGATCAGGCAGCCAAGCATCACGATCGTCGGCCAGTGCAGGTTCGAATAGATCTCCCGGGTGCGGATGCAGCGAGTCAGAAGCATTAAGGAGGTGCCGAGGATCGAGGCCTCCAGAATCGTGAGGACGTCGAACGAAGCTGCCAGGATGATGCCGACGAAAATACCAAGTGCGTAGGGAAGCTTGTCCTTTCGCAACTGCGTTCGAGGAAGCTCCTCAAGTACAAGGAAATCTTGAGTCCGGTGCAGCACTCCCAGCTGTTGCCGATCAGTGAGGATGAGCAGGGAATCACCATGCTCGAGCCGAACCGTTCCGATTCTCTGACGGGTGGTTCTCCCGTGACTCCGGATGGCCAGAGCATTGGCCTTGTATGTCCTGCGAAAGTCAACTTCCTTGAGAGTGCTGTCGACCAGGCGCGAGCCAGGGGAGACAAAAGCCTCCACCAGCACCAGATTCTCATGTTCAAGGAACCGGTCGTCGACGGTCAGAGCCCGAAGATCGACTCCCGCAGTGTCCCGCATTTCCATGAAGGAATCCGATTGGCCCTGGACAAGCAAAATGTCGCCCTGCTGAAGAGGAGAGCTCTTGTCACCCGGCAGGAGCCGCTGCTCCCCCCGGATGATCTCTATGACTTCAATGTTGAACGTCTCACTGAGGGCCGCCTCCGCCACGGTTCGGCCCAGCAACGGTGAGTTTGGCCGCAGGATCAATTCGGTGACGAAGTGTCGCAGCTGGTAGTCTTCAGTCAGACTCTCGGTCCTTCTGGAAATCAATAGGCGTCGGCCCACTGTGAGCAGGTAAAGCATTCCCGCCGCGACGAAGATCAGCCCCATGGGAGCAAAGTCGAACATTCCGATGTCGCTCCCGCCGTGATCCCGGAAGAGTTGAGCTATCAGGAGATTCGTGGAGGTGCCAACCAGTGTGCAGGTGCCGGCAAACATCGCGGCAAAGGACATGGGCATCAGAAACTTGCTGGCGTCAAGGTTCCTTTTTCGGGCCACGGAAAGAGTCAGGGGCAGGAACATAACCACGGCTGCGGTGTTATTGATAAAGGCAGAAAGCACTCCAACCGTCGTCAGGATGGAAACCAGCAGCTTCAGTTCGCTCCCGCCTGCAAACTGGATGATTCGATTGGCCGCGAAGTTGAGGGCTCCGGTCCGCTGAACTCCGTAGCTCAGAGCCATCATGCAGGCTACGGTGATCGTGGCCGGATTACCAAATCCCGAGATGGCTTCTTTGCTCCCCACCAGTCCCGTGGCAAGCAGGGCACCGAGAACCAGAAGACTCACCTTATCTACAGGAAAGACGTCGAAAGAAAACACCAGTACCGCGCCGCCCAGAATCGCCCAGAGAAGGATCATCTCAAAGGTAATCATGGACATCTGTCTTACTCAACCCCTGTGCGCCAGGAAGTCGAGGATTGAACCGCCCCGGGTTTCCCGGAGACAGTTTTAGTTGACTCCAGCCACCACGGCTGTAGTCGGTTGATTCAGATAATACATCTGCTCGAGTTCAACGGGTGGAATGTAGCCGATTGGCTCCAGCAATCTCTGCTTGTTATACCAACAGACCCAATCCAGCGTCGCGAATTCCACCTCTTCCAGTCCCCGCCAGGGGCCTTTCTGACGAATGACTTCCGTCTTAAACAGCCCGATGACCGATTCCGCCAGCGCGTTGTCGTAAGAGTCTCCTTTGCTTCCAACCGAAGGCTCGATGCCGGCCTCTGCCAACCGCTCCGTATAGCGAATCGACAGGTACTGCACTCCCCGGTCGCTGTGATGAATCAGGCCTTCCGTGTCTGAACGTGACCACAGGGCCTGCTCCAGTGCGTCCAGGGCAATGTCGGTCTTCAGGGAAGCCGATGCCCTCCACCCGACAATACTTCTCGAGAAGGCATCGATGACGAATGCCACGTAGACCCGCCCTCTCCAGGTGGCCACGTAGGTCAGATCGGCTACCCACAGCTGATTCGGACGGGTTGCAGTAAAGTTGCGGTCCACCAGATCAGCCGGCCTTGCGGCTGCTTCATCCGGCTGCGTCGTCTTAAACCGGCGACCCCGAACCACGCCCTGCAGTCCCGTCTCGCGCATTAAACGCGCGACCGTGCAGCGAGCCACCTTGAAGCCCTCACGATTCAGCTGCTTCCAGACTTTGCGAACTCCGTAGACCTCGCGATTGGCACACCACACCCGATCGATTTCAACCCGGAGCCTGGCATCGCGTTTCGCTCTTGCCGGCAGTAACCCAGGATCCTTGTGCCTGGCTTCCCACTGGTAGAACGTCGAAGGGGCGATCGGCAGCACCTCGCAGATCGACTCGACCCCATAGCAGATCCGATTCTTTCGCATGAAATCCACCATCATTTCCGTCGGCGGCCGAGCTCCGCCTGTGCGAAAAAAGTCGAAGCCTTCCTTAAGATCTCGTTAATCCGCTTCAGCTCCCGATTCTCCCGCTCCAGTTCCTTCAGACGCTGCCTCTCGTCCGTTGTCAGCCCGGCTCGACGCCCCTGATCCCTTTCCGCCTGTCGGACCCACTTGCGCAGCGTCTCCGCTGTGCAGCCGATCTTGGCTGCTATCGATGTCATCGCACCCCATTGAGAGCTGTACTCCCGTTCATGCTCGAACACCATCCGTACTGCTCGTTCTCTGACCTCTGGTGAGTATCTGCTTCGTCTTCCCATGACCCCATCCTCTCAAGAAATGGAGTCTCCGGAAATCCCGGGGCGGTTCAGATTCTCGAAACCTCGAAATGAAACCTCACGCTCTTTTTGGGATTCTTACCAGCTATTCACGGTTTGAAACTCAGTCTATTCTAGTCTACATTTTGGTAGCCGCGCCACCTCCCTCGCGTCCCCTCATATCGCTCTCCTCACCTCCCAGGCTGGCACCATCACCGCACAGGATTACCTTGCCGATGGGCCCCCATCCCCCCTTGTGATGTGAAAGTGCTTCGAGGGCCCATGTCCTCTCAACTCACGCCCCTGCCGCCACCCAAATAGTCAATTGCACCGGGCCGGGGCTTGCGGCTTCGTCTCGCTGGCTAGTTTTTCCATACTGACTGCGTGGTGAGTACTTCCATAGCAGTACCGCCACCCCTTCCTTTTGAGCTAACTGTGTGGCACTGGTAGCGACTGTGGGGGTGATACCTTCGACTTCTGGCCGGGCACCTAAATCGTGATTTGCGCCGTTTCCAGGGTCATGCCAGGCCCCCTATCCCCCTTTTGTGACCGGAGATCGTTGGCCCGGCCGCCCATGTCCTCTCAACTCACGCCCCTGCCGCCACCTAAAAATGCACTTTTTGTATTGTGGAATCTAAGTATAATATTATCAGCGTCTTAGGGGAATTCTGATGGCTCCTCTATACTATATATAGATACTAGTAATATAAATAAGCACCGGGATTATTTCTACGCTGCAGCTTGCGGTAGGCCCTTTGGCTGTCTGTTTCCAGGGTCATGGCTAGCCCCCGTGATCGCAATATTGTGGTTGATTCTCAGGGATTTTCCTGCCTTTATGTTTAGCCAAGCCAAGAAGTCACGCTACCCGAAAGGCAAGGAGGTTTGAAATGGCACGCCTTGAAGGCGTTACTAAAGGCGGGTCTTTGTTGACCCGCATCGCGTTCTTCATGACCAAGCGCAGGCTGGGTCGGGTCGTGAAGCCTGTCCGCATCTATGCCCTTCACCCTAGGCTGCTGAGGGGTTATGCCCATATGGAACTGGCTCAGGAGAAGGCCCGCCGGGTTCCCGCAACGGTAAAACTCCTGGCTCAGATTCGAGTGGCGACGAGGGTGGGTTGTCCCTTCTGAATTGACATCGGCTCTGCCGTGGGCAGAGATCAAGGTCTGAAAGAGGAGAAGCTCAAAGCCCTTTCCAGTTACCTGACCTCCCCACTCTTCAGTTCAGAAGAGAGGACGGTGTTACAGTACGCCGACGCCATGACCGAGACTCCGGTTGAAGTGCCGAATGTCGTTTTTTCGGCCCTTCGAGATTTTTACGACGACCCACAGATTGTGGAGCTGACCTCGGCCATCGCCTGGGAGAACTACCGGGCTCGCTTCGACCATGCTCTCTCAGTCGAGGCGGAAGGATTCTCAGAGGGCGCCTATTGTCCGATGCCAGTGGTTTGAAGATGTGAGGTGTCGGGCCACGGCCACATTGGTATTTGCGTACCGCCCCGAGCCCGTCGGCCACACTCAGATCCGCGTTCTTGGGACTCCCCGCCTTGAGTGCTATCCTGAGGCTTGGCTCAGTTGGTGCTGTACTTCGACCTGGAGCCACGGGCACACTGCGGGCACAGTCCATTTATAAGCCATTGAGAACAGAGCACTTACAGAGTGCACACTAGATTGGCAATCTGGTGCGCATTCAGCGCTTATCGCCACTCATGGCCCGACCCATCTCTTCTGGGTTGGTCTCACCTCCGCTACCAGGAACGGACTGACCTTGTTCGCTGCGGTCCTCCCTGTCTCATGAAGTCGGTATGATGCGCCAAACGCACTGGCATTAGAATGGAAAAGTGTTTTATTCGCTGAAATTCATCATTATTGGTTGTGATGTATCTTGAATTGAGTAAATTAGAAGGATATTAATCTAACATGATCTACTATGTTGTAAATCAGTGTGTTATCTTTTAGGAAAACCACCGATAGACTCAGGAGGAGCATAGGCAGATGAGGGATTGGATAAGGGCCATCAACATTGACGCCTGCCCCGCTGTGGATTGCGAGGCGCCTCGATCCTGTGAGTGGATCTCGGAGCAGAAGTTCCCCGAACTCCATGCGCAGCTCGTGAGGTTCAGTGAAAACCAATTCTACGACTACTATCACTGCTCGGCACACTGTCACAGGATCTGGAGGATTATGAGAGTCGATCATTTCCGCGACGATTATCAACCTCCAGAGTGTATAGGCTCTGTGAATCGGCGCAGAGCAAGAAGCTTTGCACAGGGCGAGAGCGATAGCCTGGGTGCCCAAGACCTCAAATGGCAATATTGCAGAAGCAAGCGAAACCCACGCCAGACCGCCCAAAAGAAAATGGACGCCCAGCGCTAGATTCTCGGGTCATTCACAACCTGCGTCGTGAGCTGGTGGAGGTCTCCACCTGTCACTCCTGTTGATTCGGTCCGCATTCGAGAACATCGAACCTGTGCCGCCCGCAGGTGACCATGAGTCTGCATGGCTCTGTCAAGTTAGGGTCGCTCAAGTCACGCTCGTTGCCTTACCAGGGCCCTCTCCCCTCATTTCTTGTGTAAGGCAAGCTCGGGAGGCGAGTGTTTGACTCAAGGCCGAGAGGTTGTAGAAGTTGCTTCGAGGGGGCAGCCCCGGAACTTGGGGTATGTCTCGTTATAAGCCCTCTCATCGCTTTTCCATCCGACATGACCCAGACTACCATTTTGGGGATAACTCACACCCAGCGTCCATACAGAGCGTTCTCGGCCGGTTTTGGGCCCCTGGCAACAATCCGCAGGCTCATTGTGCATCTTTTTATTAAGTCATAATATATTGTAAATAACCCTTGTTTTTACGACTAGAAAAGAATAGAATTGAACCATGGCAATCAGGCTGCAGTCAGCAAAGGACATCCGGCGGTTGCGAAAGAAGGCTGGTTTGAGCCAGGAAGCTCTGGCCCGCCTGGCTGATGTCTCTCTCTTTACCGTCTCTAGATGGGAGCGGAGCGGAGGGCCATCGAAGCTTGTCCTCTTGGGCCTGGGTCGTCTTTTCGAGGACTACCAGAAGGAGGGGAAATAGCCATGGGTTCGATTTATCAGCGTGGAAGGATTTGGTGGGTCAAGTTTTATCAGGACGGCAAGCCTTATCGGGAGAGTTCAAGTTTTGCCAAGAGGCGTGAGGCGGAGCAGCTTCTCAAGAAAAGAGAGGGATCCATTGCTTCAGGCACCTTCACAGATTTACGGCCAGAGAAGACCATGTTCAGGGACCTGGCGGCTGATCTGTTAAACGATTACAGCAACAACCAGAGAAAGAGCCTTGAGATGGTTCGAGGGTACGTTTTGAGACTTGGCAGGTATTTCGGGAAAGCCAAGGCCAACCAGATCACCACCGATCAAGTGCGTGCCTACATTGCCTACCGAAAGGAATCAAAGACGCATCTCGGCGGACCCCCTTCCAACGCGACGATCAACAGGGAACTATCCGCTCTGAAGAGAATGTTCCGGCTCGGGTTGCAGGCGGGGAAAGTAATCAGGGTTCCATTCATCCCAAAGCTTTCAGAGGACAATGTCAGGCGCGGCTTTCTGCTTCACCGTGACTATTTGAGGCTGCTGAACGCTCTCCCATCCTACGTTCAGCCAGTTTTCACAATGGGTTTCTACACGGGGATGAGAAAGGGTGAGACGGGTGGTTCGGTGAGTCTTGAGTGGGCCCAGATTGATTTCAGCGCAAGGCTTATCCGTTTGAACCCAGGCACTACCAAGAACAAGGAGCCGCGACTGGTGCCAATGAGCGAAGAGCTGTACGAGACGCTGAAGGCACAGAGACAGTTGAGAGACCAGAAGTTCCCAGCCTGTCAGAAGGTTTTCTTCAATCACAGGACTGGCAAACCCGCAAAGAACTTCAGGCGTTCCTGGGAGACGGCCTGCAAGAAGACTGGTCTAGTTGGAGCACTCTTTCACGACCTGAGGCGTACTGGCGTCCGCAACCATGTCAGGGCTGGGGTTCCTTATCGATAAACTGTCGGCTGTGCAGGACCTCCACAACGGCTTCCCTTTCGGGCGGGCTCAAGGCGCGTGGGGATGCGGCCCGAGGCCGAGGATCGAGCGCCGGCCGTTCGCGCCGAAGTTTCTCCCGATACAGACTCGATGGCGGCAGATCCAGGGCCTGACAACCGGCACGGATCCGTGGGATTGTGAGAATCGCAAAGCTTCGTCCATCAGCTCTCGTCTCCGTTCTCTTCGCTGCTCGCCAGAGAGATTCCCAACAGTTGCGAGACTTTTTTTTGGAGATCCAGCATGGCTTCAAACTTCTCGAGCTTGCGTTTCAGCTTCCGATTCTCAGCCTCCACTTGCCTCAGTTGACGATCCAGAGGAACCGGCTTTGCCTTGCGTCCCCGCTTGCGAGGGGTCAAGGCCTGCAGCGTTCCCTGCTCGCGTTGGCGGCGCCAGGTCTGCAGATTTGACCAGTAAAGCCCTTCTCGGCGCAGTAATGCTCCCACTTCACCCGACTCACAGCCATCGGTCTGCTCAAGGACCCGAGCGGGCTGAAAACCGGCGGCGGGTGGCCTTGGCAGGAACTTCCGGATTTCGCGAAAGACGACCTTGTCGGGCTCCGTCCGTCCGGCAGCGATTTTGGAGACCTCTCCGCTCGTTCCGAGTCTCCAAAATCCTCAGTTTCTTGTCGCTTCTGTTTCCTATCATCCTGCCAGCTTCTGCCCTCTACTCTAATTTAGCAGGGAAGAAGTGTCTCACCATTATTGGCACAGAGGGAAGACTGTACGAGACGCTGAAGGCACAGAGACAGTTGAGAGACCAGAAGTTCCCAGCCTGTCAGCAGGTTTTCTTCAAGTCACAGGACTGGCAAACCCGCAACGAACTTCAGCGTTTGGGAGACGGCCTGCAAGAAGACTGGTCTAGTTGGAGCACTCTTTCACACCTGAGGCGTACTGGCGTCCGCAACCATGTCAGGGCTGGGGTTCCTGAACGAGTCGCGAGTCCATTTCAGGGCACAAGACAAGGTCTGTCTTTAACCGATACAAGGAAGCTGAGAGCAGCTGCCAGTGCTGTTGACTCCTACCTCGACTCAACGACAGCTTCAGGCAGTGGTGAGAGAGATCGCCTAAAACAAGGAAGCTTTCGACTTAGGGTGTTTGAGGTCCTTGAGAAAGCCTATGTGAATGATCAAGGAAAAGTGACCCATCGCGATCACGTAAATATGACGTAAATATGACCCGCCCTTAAACAGACTTTTTTCTTTCAAACGCCTCTCGCTCAAATACTTAGAGGTGTTGAAAGGAAAAACGCCCGGGTCATTATTGCGTTATCAAAACGGGTTCAAGTGGGTCACATTTGCTCGATCGATATCAAGCTTACTCCCTTGTAGCCCATTCGGAGTGCGGCAGACAGGTGGGCCTGGCGCTGGGCGTTCTGACGACTCCTCTGATCTGATACCACTTTCCCGCCTCGGTGCCAAAGAAGGCCAGGTACTCTTTCAGCTGCCCTCTGCCTTAGGGCTCCTCACCAGGCCACCGAAAGCCCTTGTAGCCCAATCGGAATGAAGCCGATATCCAGGCTTGACGTTGAGCACTCAGATGGCTTTGCACGTACCACTTGCCCGGTTCAGTGCCAGAGTTGTCTGGATTGATTAAACAGGAGGGACACCCCTGAAAACCAACTCATTTCGTCGCTCAAGGATGTTGTCAACACCCTTCTTTCAACGGTCAAGGACATCAAGACCGCTGGGATTACAAAAGCGCAGGCTATTGAGTTGGAGCGGATCAAGGCAGGCTCTGAGGTTGTTCCTCAAGCTGGAACTGCGGCGGATCCAGAGATTGTTCGAGTGAGAATTGAAGGTTACATGATGCGGGTTGACGTCGAAGTGTTGACTCCGGGACTCTATGATATCTCGAATGTGCTGACGGCAGGTACGTTCCAACTTCCGACGCAGTCCGCAAGTTACTGGCGGGACGTTGACTTTTAAGAGTAGTCAAGGGCAACGCTTTCCGGGGGCTGGCGTTGATTGAAGGTTTCCAGAGCAATTGAGCTTTCACTGTTTGGTGTTGCTGGCTTCGTCGGGAGCCCGAGCGGCCCGTCGAGGCTGGCGGAAAGACCCAACTAGGAAGCGACCATAACCACCATGCCTTCAGCCTCGTCGCTTCGTCGGGAGCCCGAGCGGCCCGTCGAGGCTGGCGGAAAGACCCAACTAGGAAGCGACCATAACCACCATGCCTTGGTCACGCGCTGGAGCGGGAGCTATCTGTCTGAAGAGATGGGTAATCAGTGGGATTACCGGTCTCCTATCTTGCAGTTCGAGTTGCTCGCGTTTTCTTTCTTTGTTGATAGGATTACCTCTACGCACCCGTGCAAACGATTCTCGCTTTGATCTCGCGGTTCCTTCGTTCAAAGTGCAGACGCGTCCTCAATTCTCATCCCCTCCCATGACAGTCGCCCAGACAGTTCATCCGACCTGCAAAGAAGATTAAATAGGCCCTCGATTCAGACCTTGGGGATCGCCCTGAGTTCTGGTCGGGGATGCGGAGCGCCCTCACAGAAAGACTCACTGGCCTGTCCCCATGACACGGCGGTTCTGAGGAGGTTTAGCGTCTCCTGAAGTGCAAAGTCACGCTGAGCGTCTCCCGTCCACCTATAACTTGGCGACCCTTCCGCAATCAGGTCCTGCAGGGGGTGTGCGGTGGAGGGAGATATTTTGGAAGCACCGGCGAGAGCCTCTAGATGTTTCTCCAGAAGACACATGGTGGTCCTGTATCTGACCCAGGTGTGATTCTCCCAGCGATCCCCATGGGGATCTTGAAACGCCTCACGCAGTTTCTCTCCGGCCCTAGTACCTCGCTTAGTGATTCTCTCGATGACATCGGGAGGCATGTTGAGATTCAAGCCGCCTTCGTCCTCGTCGAGGCTGATGTGGACGATCCGATCGCGGTATCCCGGAAGCTTGGTGTGGAGATTGTCCATCCAGCTCTGCATCGTTCCGACTATGGTCCAAAGAAACGCAAGCACGCCGCTAATTCCGGGTGGCTTCTCAAACCGCTGCCAGATTTCGTTCAGACCTTCCCTGTTGCTCCTCGGCAGCCAGACAGCCTCCTCTTCTGTTGTCTTTTCCGGATGAAAGGATTTCAGGTTGATGCCGAACGTGGGCCACCTTGGCAGCGGTGAGTCAAAGGAATGAATGGGGAAATTGCTGCAGATTCCTCCATCCGAAAACCAGCAAGGCTCGGCCACCGGGGGCTCCCCATTTTTTCTCGCCTCCTTGTTTCTTGCAAGGCTGTAATCGACGTCATAAAGACGAATCGCGCTCAGGAGAATCGGGAAACTTAGGCTCATCCTAACACCGACAATTACCGGAAGGTTCTCAGCGTCAGGAAAACGGCGTAGATCTTTGTTCTCATGCACTGCCGCCGGGCGTTGAGAATCTCGCGGATGGGCCTCCATCCAATCGACTACATCCGTCGGAAACAGCTCACGGAATTCCTCTCTGTCGAAGTAGAATCGGCCGATATCGTCAGGGAACCTGTACGGGCGGCCATGGCTCAAACATGTGGTAAGCATCTTCAAGTTGATCGATCTTTCCCGGGATTTAGATTCAGGATCAGCATTCCAGAGATCACCGAAGGTCAGCGGTTCATCCTCATTCTTGCCCGCCAGTTTGTTGAGCCTGTCGGACAGCCAGCCCGTAAGCGCTGGAGTACCCGCTCGCGTCTGGGCGCCAGAGCAAATCCCGTAGCCATTGCGGCTCACGGCGGCAAACACACGCAGCAAGATAAGGAGCACTGAAAAAGACGAAAGCACGAAAGCGCCGAGGACCAGGAGGAGCAAAGCACAAGCGCCTCCTAGCACCAGACGCCAGCCGTCCACAGCGCTCACGACAGCCAGCCAGAGTGCGGCACCGGGGACGAGCCCCACCAGAAAGCAGATCCAGAAGAAGAACGGCATTCCTCGGAGCAGTCTGAGCAGCCGTCGGAACAAGCCCACTTTCTTCCGGTCACTGTGCAGGCACAAGAGAACAGCGTTGAGGAGTGGCTCGGTCGAGGGCTGAGGTTGAAACAGCGAGAGAAGATTGTCACCTTTGGCAAGCCAGGTCGATAAGGCCTCCAGGCCCGTGAACCGCGACCCTCGGTCGTTGAGGCGCCCGTACTCGGCCGCTGCTGCTGTTGCGGCCACGATCGCACCGGCTGAGGTACCACCGAGGTTCTTCAGCCTAAACACTTCGGACAATTGTCGAATCGCAAGCGGGTAGGCAATACCGCTTGTGATTCCGCCCTTCATGACCAGATCACAGAATCGATCGGGTACCTGCATCAATAACCTCCAGTGCCTTTGGGCTCACTTCAAATGGTTTTTCCGGCCACTACCGCTGAGAAGAGCCAAGACCTGCGGAAGCGAACGGGCCGACGATCCACGCCCGCCTCGCTCACCCTCTCAAACAGCTCCCTGAACCTCTCGTCATTCTAGGGGAACAGTACGTCAAGGTGCCGCCCTTCAGCCCCAGATCTGCCGATTCAGTTCAGCAGATCGGTACAGGCGGCTAGCCGTTCCGCTTCGGTGGAGTTCTCCACCACACCCTGCGGAGCTCCTCTGCCACAGGTACTGGATCGTATGTTTCTGCTGACATTCCGGGCAGATAACCAGTCGTCACCCCAGATTGATTTCATAGCCGTGGGGATACCAGGAAACGTGATTCCACTGGTTTCCTCAATCAGATCGATCCTGGCCACGAAGACCGAGAATGCCCGCACGGTAGTCACGTTGCTGAAGAAGTCCGCAACCATGTTGAGGTTCTCAAACGTGTGTGGGAGCAGGAACCCAATCGCGTGCGCTGGCTCGCCGCCCACCGCTGGACGGTAGATGACCTTGAAATAGCCAGTTGGCATCCTTTGATCCTTTACTCTGTCTCTGACCCTGTCTGGGTCAGCTGTGCGATCTGGACGCAAGATGTCGCCACTAGCAGTAGCATCAAAATTCGTTTTGTGTTGTTGGACAGTGGGTAGCATTGTGGTGCTGCTTGCATATATCTGATTGGGATCAAGGCTGCCACCCGAGAAGACATCAAACAGCTGGTGTGGGAACCGCCTGAATGTTGTGCCAGTCACGACGTAGATTGGCCCTTCATCAACACCCCAGGTGAGGACTTGTTTTTCCAACTGTTGCCAAATGTCTTGATTCAGAAAGGCCCGCTGCGGTGACATGTTTGCCATCGAGAACGTTTGGTAAGTTGCGCACACATGCCAACTAAAGGCCTGCCTGGGGGCAATATGTCCCCTGTCATGGCCAGTGTTCGAGAAATCGTCCTGGCCCAGCTTGGTGCCCGACAGCATGTGGTCACTGTGGAAAGGGTCGCTATCACGTGTGCAGCTCAGAAACTCTGCCCAGGTATCCTGTCGGATGTAGCAGTTCGCTACGCCACGGGTAAACGTCGCACACCCACCAGTCCCGTAATTGCTCGGAGTCAGTTTGTACGCTGCCCATCTTGGTGCGAACTGTCCCGGCCAGTATTCAGATGCGAAGAAGCTGACGCCGTCATCTCGGTAGCAAAGGTGCTTATTGCTACCAAATGGCTGTTCAGGAGGGCTGTTGAACACTGTCGGTGCGTTGGCGACGTTGCTGTCAATG
>CBDCBX010000015.1:0-242241 GCA_965214465.1 Acidobacteriota bacterium
CTGCGGGCCGAGAATGACGGCTTTCTCGATCTTAAGGGTGCCTCCGCCTACTGCAACCTGTCCAAGAAGACACTCTTCAGGATCCTCCCACGTCACCTCTTTATCAGGGTGAGCTCCAGAAAGGTCTTGATCAAGAAAAACGACCTCGATGGGTTTATGGAGACACTTCGGGAGCCACCAGGAAGGGACCTCCAGAAGGTCGCCGATGCGGCCGTCAGAGCAATTTTTGAGAAATGAAACAAGTAGTACCGATCGATGCCGTGACAGACGCTTACCGCAAGGGCTTAGCCTGGCAGTATTCCCGCTTGCAGATGATGATCGACCAGCTGGGACGAGAGCTGGAACGAGCGAAGGATGCTCGCCGCGAAGATCATCTGGCCTGGGCCCGGCAGCTTGAAGCCTTCGAGAAGATGTTCAGGGTGATTCTCTCGGCAGTATCACAGCGACTCCTGGAACAGGAACTCTGGGAGATGGTTGAGGAACTGGACCGGAAAGAGAAACGCCGAAAACGATACCCGCACCCTGGTGGATTCGACCCCAGAAAGCCTTTCAAGAAATGAACGAAACCAGAACCCCCGCCGAATTCTGGCACTTGTCCGGCGGCGATGACATCTTGCCTGGAGCGGCGACAGTAGAGGAGGTGCTCCAGAACGCCGGTGAGATGGCGCAGAACCTGGACCAGGAGGACCGACGCCGGATCGCTCAATTCTGCGCCGACTCACTTGATCACACCCCTGATGCAATCGACCTGGTATCGGCAGCATTTCCAGGCGTGGACCTGTCAGGGAACGGGCAGCCGGAAGCTGACCTGCTCGACATTGCAGACCTTGGAAACTGGCAGACTGAGCCATTGAAACCGGTCGTTTCGGGTGTTCTGGCCAGGGGTCAGTTCATCATTGTGGCTGGTCAAACGCAGGCACTGAAAAGCCTCACGAGTCTGAACCTGGCCTGGCGATGCGTTACGGGCGGCAAGCTGTTCGGGAAGTACGAGGTGCAGCCCATGGGGCGGGTCCTGTATCTGGTGCTCGAAGACCCACCCCGTAGAGTGAAGGCCCGGCTGGAGGACATGGCCGACGAGTTCGACGGACTTCCCGAGCCTGGCCGGTTGCAGTTCGACTTTCGGGAGTTTCGACTCCACGACCCCGAGCCACGAGACGACGAGAGCCATCATCACGGCCTGGACGAACTCGAAGACCGAATCACCCAGGAGCGGCTCGACCTTGTGTTCATCGATACCTTCCAGCGAGCGACGCCTGGACTGGAATCCTTTAACGACCGCTTGCAGGGACCGATTTGGCACCGCCTGGCAAGGATCACGCGCACGACAGGGGCGGCGATCATCACCCTGGACCACTTCAGGAAGCAACCGGCCGGTACAAACACGGGCTCCTCAGCGGGCTTGGACGAAGTGAAAGGATCGGGCACCAAACTGCAGAATTGTGACGGGGTGATCTTGCTGGAGCGCGAGGGCAAGCACCAGCTGAAGCTGAGGGCGAGGAACAAGGATTTTGATGACCAGATCGGGATTCTCCTGCAGGTGTCTGGCATTGGCCAGGGAGGCCCGAAGTTCACCTACGTGGAGGACCTGAACCAGGCGGCGATGACCCAAAAGGAGATCGGCCAGCAGAACCGGCAGAAGGTTCTGGATGCCATGCCGATGGGAGAACCGCTAGCGGCTCCGGAGATTGCCAAAAAGGTGGATCTGAGTGACTCAGCAACCAAGGGTCATTTGAACGCTCTGTTCGATGAGGACCGGGTTGACAGCCAGGGAGAGCGCAAACACAAGAAGTGGTTCCGCATCTCCTAACGACGGGATGGATATTTCACTTTGGCGATAGAGCACAGAAACCCAATAGCTAAGCGAGTTTCTATCGACAACCTACCTCTGTTGATAGAAGAGAGTACCCAGGAAACGGGAGGGGGTGGCGGCTGGAGGAAGAGCCACCCACCGACCCGGGCAGTTTTGTATAGCTATCGACACTCTCTATTAACACCCCCTTTAGGGGGTGAGGGGGTGTCGATAGAAAAACGGGGCAGGGACAAAGAGACCGTTTGAAGATCGTGATCCATGAGACGAAAGATTGAGGAAATGAGAGCAAACATGACTGAAAATAAACAAGCTCTCCAACTCGCGCTGAAAGCAATGACCCTCGTTCCCCGCTTCCTGGAACTCCGATTCCAACTGCTTTCCGAGGGATACGAAGACAACGCGGTTATGGTCGCAATGCTCCACGCCTGTATCGCGCCCAGTATCGAGAAGGCAGGCAGGCAAGAAACAGCTGGGTTCTTGGTACAAACCGGCTTGCTTCTGAGCAGAGATGCGAAAAGCAATTAAGACATCGGGGCAGTGGCGCCCGTGGCGGGACAGTCTCAGTACCCGGTCAGGTGTGCGTGTCTGCAGGGATCTATAGTGCCGACGGTGGCGGGGGACCCATCGGGGAGTACCCCCCCCCGGGGGTCCCCCCGGCCAAAGAAGGCTTTATGCCTATTTCAGTGAGTTCTGAACGGTTCCTTCGTGGCGGCCAGCTTGTCCGGTCCCAGCAGCCGACGACGACGCCTTCCGGCTTCCTGCTGTGCCGGGGTGAACCGGGCGCCGAAATCGCCATCGTCGTCCTCTTCTACCGCGGTGCGGTCCGGCGGCAGTTCCAGGGCCTGCTCGTCGGGGAGAACGGTTCGGATGTCAGCGATGTCGAGCTTGGGAGCATTGTCTCTGTTGATCTGGAAAATTGGAGAGGGGCCGGTCCCTTTGAGCGGCGCAGGCAGCTCACCCCGGGCCTTCCCCAGGAGGGCAAGAAAGCCACGGTTCTCTCGCATGGCGCTCAGCCCCAATCGCAAATCACCATTCGCCAGGGCCTGGGAGAGAATGTTCTTTCCGATCGAAAGGTGTTCTTCGATCTCACCAACCAGGTCGTGCGATCTGGCCAGCTCCCGATCCTCATAAGCCCTTTGCAGCGTTTCAGGGAGATCATTCTGTTTGTGCCGGTGGAGAGAGGACGGCGAGATGCCGTGCCGTTCCGCTATCGCCCGAAGACCCCTCTGTGCCAATAATGGTGAGACACTTCTTCCCCACTAAATTAGAGTAGAGGGCGAGAAGCTGGATTACAGGATGATAGAAAACAGAAGCGACAAGAAACTGAGGATTTTGGAGACCTCGGAGCGAAGCGGAGAGGTCTCCAAAATCGCTGCGGGACGGACGGAGCCCGACAAGGTTCTTTCGCGACCCGATCCGGAAGTTCCCAGCAAGGCCACGCGTCGCCGATTTTCAGCCCGCCATAAGCTCCGGATCCTGGAGCAGGCCGATGGATGTGAAGAGTCGGGCGGAGTGGGAGCCTTGCTGCGCCGAGAAGGGCTTTACTGGTCGAATCTGCAGACCTGGCGCCGCCAACGCGAGCAGGGAACGCTGCAGGCCTTGACCCCTCGCAAGCGGGGACGCAAGGCAAAGCCGGTCAATCCTCTGGATCGTCAACTGAGGCAAGTGGAGGCTGAGAATCGGAAGCTGAAACGCAAGCTCGAGAAGTTTGAAGCCATGCTGGATCTCCAAAAAAAAGTCTCGCAACTGTTGGGAATCTCTCTGGCGAGCAGCGAAGAGAACGGAGACGAGAGCTGATGGACGAAGCTTTGCGATTCTCACAATCCCACGGAGTCCGTGCCGGTTGTCAGGCCCTGGATCTGCCGCCATCGAGTCTGTATCGGGAGAAACTTCGGCGCGAACGGCCGGCGCTGGATCCTCGGCCTCGGGCCGCATCCCCACGCGCCTTGAGCCCGCCCGAAAGGGAAGCCGTTGTGGAGGTCCTGCACAGCCGACAGTTTATCGATAAAGCTCCTGCCGCCGTATGGGCGGAGCTGCTGGACGAAGGGCGATACTTGTGCTCGATTCGAACCATGTACCGCATTCTGGCCGAACGTCTGGAAGTTAGAGAACGCCGCCGCCAGCGCCGCCATCCCCAATACTCCAAGCCGGAACTTCTGGCCACCGGCCCGAACCAATGCTGGTCCTGGGACATCACCAAGCTGAAGGGTCCCGTCAAATGGAGCTATTTCTACCTCTACGTGATCCTGGACATTTTCAGCCGCTATGTGGTGGGCTGGATGGTGGCCACCCAGGAAAGCTCACGCCTGGCCAAGGTCTTGATCGCCCAGAGCTACTCCAAGCAGGAGATCGTAGCGGGTGGTCTCACCCTGCATGCCGATCGTGGCTCGTCGATGAGTTCCAAAGCACTGGCCTTGCTACTGGCCGATCTGGGAGTCACCAAGTCTCACTCTCGGCCTCATGTCTGTGACGACAATCCCTACTCGGAATCCCAATTCAAGACCCTCAAGTACCGTCCCGAATTCCCGGCTCGTTTCGGCACCATTCAGCAAGCCAGAGACTTCTGTCGGGATTTCTTCGATTGGTATAACCGCGACCATCGCCATTCGGGTATCGGCCTGCACACTCCCGAGGATGTGCACTACCTCACCGCCATCACCACCCGTCGCGATCGATCCCAAACATTGGAGGCCGCCCATGCACTCTTCCCGGAGAGATTTCCCAACGGCAAACCCGTTCCTCCTCCTCTTCCCGAGGCGGTCTGGATCAACCCTCCCGAAAAGGAGAACTCTTGAGATGACGCTACAGTAATTTATTCACCAAAGTGTCTCAAAGTTATTGACACGTTCCGGACTCTCACGGTGGACCAGCGATCGATCGATCTGTTCAAGCTCAGGGTGCGCACAAATAGTGCATTTTCTGGGCATGATTCACGAGTGTACCAGGATGCCGGGACAAGTGCTCAACACGGTGTGCTGTGTCGCTTCGGAGATCCGTGTCACCACCTTCAAACTCGATTTTCCCAACATTTGATCCTCGCATGGTCTCCCTTCGGGAGACGGTGCCAAGCGTGGCTACCAGCTGCGCAGGAACCTCTTGCAGCCTGCCCCAGTTCGGGAGTATTGTGGGAGAAAGTTAATCCCGGTGGCGCTTCGTGAGAAGCAGTTCACGACAGCGGCCCTGGAAAGGTGTTGTGTCACCTCTCCAGAGCCTGACCACCACAACCTGAAAAGGAGGTTGAAATGGCTGTCCTGAGTTTATCTCACTGCCCTATTCCGCCGACAGTGAAGTCTGTCTCGATTCTCTCTCTCCAGCCGGAGATGGCTGCTTCTCATCGGGGAGGTGGACCATGGGCGTGACAGTGAGAGAGAAGGTCCAGGGTTCCGGCGTTTTCTGGATATTCATTCACCACCAGGGCAAGAAAACGTCCCGTAGAGTTGGGGACCAGGAGGCCGCTGAGGAAGTTGGCAGGCAGATTCGGGCCAGGTTAACGCTGGGGAAAGATGCTTTGCCGAAACCAAAGAAGCAGCTGCCCACTTTTGCCGACCAATGGGAAGTGTTCAAGAGGACATATATCAACACTGCCCTTCGGCGCTCTACCCGTATGGGCTATCTGTACAACGCCAAGAACTACATCCTTCCGACGTTCGGGAATCGGAAGCTCGACGAGATCACACGGCAGGACACGAAGAACTTTGTGGCTTCACTCGTGGAGAAGGGATTGGCCAGGGCGACCATTGCCGCTATTCTCGCTCCGCTCAGCGCCCTGTTAACCCAGGCGCAAGAGGACAGCATCATCCTCCAGAATCCGGCGGCCAAGCTGAAGAAGTTCTACAAGAATGCCCCTGCCGCGCGTCCCATTGAACCATTGACGGCTGAGGAGGTCCGGGCATTGCTCAAGGCAGCCAGGAAGTACTTCCCTGCCCACTATCCGATGCTGCTCTGCGCTCTACACACCGGGATGAGGATAGGTGAGTTGGTGGGGCTTCAGTGGGGCGACATCGACTTCCTCGGGAAGTTCCTCACGGTCCGGCGGAACATCGTCAGGCGCCAGATAAACGAAACCAAGACAGGCAAGATCCGGCGGATCGATCTGTCGGACGCCCTTCTAGAAACGCTCAGGACGCTGAAAGGACGGCGGCGGGAGCAATGGCTTGCCAAAGGAGAGAATTCGATTCCTGAGTGGGTCTTCTGCTGTCAGAACGGCAATTTCATGGACCCGTACAACTTCAAGACGTATTACTTCCAGCCGAGCCTGGAGAAAGCAAAACTCAGAAGGATACGCTTCCACGATCTCCGGCACACGTTCGCTTCCCTGCTCATCCAGGCAGGGCACCCGCTGGCTTACATCAAGGGTCAGCTCGGGCACGCCAGTATCAGGATGACGGTTGATGTGTACGGGCACCTGGTCCCAGGGGCGCATCGGGAAGTGATGAACACTCTTCCGAGCCTCGGCAGTCCAGAGGCAAAGGACCGAGCTGCATTGAAGTGAATTGGGTGCCAGTGGGGCACTGCCATCCGGGTCTGGGGTGGCTTCTCGAAACCCTTCTTAAGGGCCTGGTGGACCACCCCCCGGTGGACCACCGCCACCTTGTCCCGGGGGACCACCACATCCTGGGGAGGCTTCCTCCCGCAAACTGAACGGTGGAGTAAAACCGGCGAACAAGTCGACAAACTCAAGCGCATCATGGAAATCTGCCCTGAAGTGGACTGACTCACAGGAGCCTCTATGGTTGAGCCGCGATCGAGGATCTAACCTTTGAACTGGGGTACTTCGATCCTCGATGAATACTGTTCCGGGATTAACCGTTGTGCTACTCATCACCATAACACTTGGGAGCACCCCCGTTCGAGAAAGGAACAGGGGCTCTCCTGAGCAGTTCATTGACTCAAAAAACACCTCTTCTCTGTCTGAAGAAATGCGATTGTCCTCTACGTCGACTCTGAAGATAATCCCGTCCACATTAAGAAAGACGCCAACAATAACAGCGCCCGCCGAACCCCCATCCACAGCCCCTAACCTGTTGCCATCGACATCAAAGACCGCAAGAGAATCGGCTGCCTCAAGCGTTTGGCCGTAGCCTCTCGGCGCAAGCGCGAGTAGCATCCCCACGAGAAAGGTTGCCCGTATTCCGATACCTGACATCACAATTACCTCCGGATCACGCCCTCAGTAAACTAGCTGGAATTGAATAGCCGTAGTCTAATCTGCCCTACGAAAAAACACAAAGGAGTCAGGACTAGCTTGGATGCTGTCCGGAGAATTTCCGCACCCTATCCGCACCCTGACGCTTTTCAGGGCTGCACAGGAACAATTCATGAATCTGATAAGCTGTTGCTTCTAAATGAGTTCAACCGGGAAAGAACTTCCCCTCCCCCTCAGGTCACGTCCAGTTCGCCGGTGCGGATGTTGTAGCCTTCTTCCACGGGGAGCACGAAGACACGGCCATCCCCAATCTCGCCGGTGCGGGCTGTTTCCACGATGGTTCGGATGGCCTCCTGGACCATTTCGCCCGGGACCACCACCTGGATCATCACCTTGGGGAGCAGGCTGATTTTGTACTCCTGGCCGCGGTAGATGGCGCTCTTGCCCCGTTGGCGGCCGTGCCCGCGCACATCCGAGACCGTCATGCCGGAGATCTGCAGATCGGCCAACGCGTCCTTAACTTCTTCCAGCTTGCTGGGGCGAATGATCGCCATGATCAATTTCATTTCCACCACCGACCACCCTGCGGATGCGAGCCAGTAAATCGGCTCCGACATCCTCGGGGAGTCCCTTTCCATCCAGTGTCAGATAAAAGACATCGATCGCTTTCGTTCCCTCGGTGGAGATCAGCGCAAGCTCAATATTGCAGCCAACTTCCGAAATCTCGCGACTAATACGATACAACAGTCCCACTGCATCCGGTGCCACGATTTCCATGATCGTGTAGACCGACTCGGGTGTCTCTTCGAAATAGAGGGTTGGAGAAAACCCGGACGAGACCGGTTGCAGGAGAAAACTCTGCTCTCTGCCTGCCAGAAGCTGTTCAACATCCAGCTTTCCCAGGATGGCTTCTCTCAGCAGCTTGCGGCAGCGGCGGCGCTCACTGGGGTTTTGTTCCAGTCTCTTCGCCGTGTCGGTGAACTCGAAAATATCCAGGATCGTGCCCTGCCGATTGGAAAGGGCGTATCCGCGCAGGATGTTCAGACCAAAATAGGAAAGGACTCCCACGATCCTGGCGAAGAGCTGCTGCCGATCGGTGGCGAGAACACAAAGTTCGTAACGGGCATCCGTGTGTCGCAGCCTGAGCTGAGGCGCCTGCGTCTCGAGAAGGCTGCGGGCCATTCGACAGTGCTCAAAGACTTCCCGCGGTTCTGTATTCAACAGGTAGCGGCGAGGCAGACCCTTGAGAAACAACTTGAGGTCGGCAGGATCCAGATACTCAGGCAGGCTGGCGCCGGGGCCGAGAAGATCTGGAAGTTCCCCGATGACGGCCTGACCGAAGCCCCGGGTCAGACGGGCGTAGGCCCCGATGTAGAGCTGCCAGAGCAGGTCTCTTTTCCAGTCGCTCAGAATTCCGGGTGCGACGGCCTTGATGTCGGCGTAAGTCAGGAGCGTCAACAGTCGCAGGTTGGAGACGGTTCCCACGATATCCGCCAGTTGTTCAACCACGGCCGGGTCATCCACATTTCTCCGAAAAGCAAGCTGCGACATTGCCAGATGGTTGCGGATCAGGAAAGTGATTTGATCCACCTCATCCCGGGAGAAGCGGAAGCGGTGCAAGGCCTGCACCGCCATCCTCGAACTGGCGTCGGCATGGGGTCCCTCCCGGCTCTTGCCCACGTCGTGCAGCAGGAGGGCCAGGGTCAGAATCGAGGGAGCCTCGGTCTCCATCAGGAGTTCCCGAAAGCGGTGATCCTCGGCTTCGCTCTCGGGAAGCAGGTCACAGACCCCCTTGATGGTCAGGAGCGTGTGCTCATCCACCGTGTAGCGGTGGTAGAAGTCACGAATTACGAGGGCTTTGATGGTTCCGAACTCGGGAAACAGCAGCTCCAGAACTCCGAGTTCATACATTTCGGAGAGAATGGCGTACAGCTTCGGATGGGGAGTCAAGATGGCCTGGATCAGCTCCCTTGCGTCGGAAAACACAGCCTCTTTGGAAACCGGCCCGAGCGCATCGCGTATCTGCTCGGCTGCACGGGGCGAAAGAACTCCCCCGTCCTTCAAATCGAGAAACATCTGGAGGATGGATTGCAGGTTTTCCGGGGGCGCTCTCAGGTCCACCTCTTCCCTTGCCTCTCCCAGTCGAAACGTGCCCAGGCAGGCTCGTTGTACAACGCGGGCCTGCAGGAAATACTCCTTCATCAATGACTCGGGGCCGGAAGCGGGATCCTCTCCGAAACCGAGCAGCGCTGCTACCTTCTCTTGGAGAGGATGGGTCAAACGGTTCAGGTCCCGTCCCTGAATCAGGTGCAGCCCGATGCGGGTTTTGGCCACAAACTGAAACGACTTCTCCACCTGACCTCGATCGTAGTGACCCTGCCAGTCCATCTCCTCCAGCAAGGTCAGCCAGTGAGTCACGAGATGGTCTCGCAATCCACCGGGTGAGTGCTTCACGTCAGGTTCCAGCTGGTAGATGGTGTTTCCATGCTCCAAATGACGAGCCCGGGTGATTTGCAGGATGGCGTCGATCAGACCAGGACGGTGTCGCTTCAGCAGGCCCTCTCTCGCATCCCTGAACTGATCCGCCAACTCCATCGACCCCCAGATGAATCTCCCATCCATCAGGGCCAGAAGAAAGCTGATCTCCTCCAGATCGATCGACTTCAAGTCCGACAGAGGCCAGACCTGCTGGCCCACTGACAGGCCAAGGTCATACAGGTTCCCCAGCATCGACCCGATACCTTTCTCCAATTCGAGGGGCAGAGTCCCTCCAGCATGGAGAAAGAGAAGATCGACATCGGAAAAAGGGAACACTTCCCGACGACCGCAACCACCCAGACTGAACAGGCCGACCTGATGCTCTGGAAGAGACTGCTGGGCCAGAGTCAAAATGACGCTGTCCAGATGATCTGCCAGGCGGGACAGAGTCTCTCTGCTGTCAAGTTGATCCTTGAACCTCGTCAGTATGAGGCTTCGTTCCAGGTTGATGTGATTGCGAAGTGCGGCAAGACCTGAATCCGATGTCATTTTCTTCGGGGAGGTAGTCGTCCCGCGCGCGACTTTCACCACGGGCTGCTAGACCTTCTCGTGAAGCATTCGGGCCATCTGCCGTATGCGGTACAGAAAAATAAGCATGTTTGTGTGCCGAAGATCAGTAATATGAACCGTCGAGGAGGCGTTGAAGAGGTAGGAGCGGATCAACCGGGTTGCGGCCTCCGTCTCTCGATTCAGGTGCCTGATCTCGACCTCGAAGAAGAAGTTGTTCTCAGCAGGGTGAACCTTCGGCTTGAAATCGTCCTTGGCCCGCAGCTGCAGGAATATGTTGGCCAGCTTTTCGCGGAGATCCTCGGCGCTGCGGGAGATCGCTCGGGTTTGCTCCCTCCATTGACGCCTGACTTCCCCATCCACCTGGATCTCCCCGTCCACTACCTGCCGTCGAATCTCAGTCAGATCGGCCACAGACTTCTGTAGTATTTGCAGCTTCTCCCCGACCCGGTTCAGGAAATGCTCGATCTGACGATCGACGAAGGTCTGAGCAAACTTGGAAGGGGTATCGTACGGCTCCACAAAACTGTGCAGGGTCAGGAACTGATCCCGGAAGTGAGATCGGAGAATCTGGTTCTGAAGAGCGTTTGGGGGGACCTCGTCCTCTTTCCCGGGCAGGAGGCTCGCGCTAATAACAAGTCCCAGCGCCGCCGTCACACAGGCCTTCCGGATTCCCTGCCGCTTGAAAGCGTGTTCTCCTACCATCCGCAACCCTGTTAGTGCCCTGTCCGGAAAGTTCACTAGTACCCTAACAGCCCATGGGACTTCCACCAAACCGTGCCGCCTCCTCCTCCCCGGCTCAGAGCAGCCAGCCCAGGAGCACCAGAGACAAGAGGAGTCGATAGAAAACGAACGGCTTTAGCGTGTGTCTCTCCAGGAACCGGAGTAGAAAACGGATGGAAAAGAGGCCGCTCAGAAAAGCAGCCAAAACTCCCACCAGGTTTTCGCCGCTCAACGAAGCAGCCAGCAGTTCCGATGACGCCGACAGTTGGATAATTTTCGCCCCGAGAGCCATCGAGATCGAAGGAATTCCCAGGAGAAAGGCGAAGCGAGCTGCTTCAGGGCGGCGCAGCCCCAGCAGCAGGGCCGCTGTGATCGTAACTCCAGATCGGCTCACTCCGGGCATGAGGGCCAGGGCCTGGGCCATCCCGATCCAGAATCCCTGCCCGGCGCTCAAGGACCAGAGTCCGATCTGTTTGCTTTCGACGCCGTCAGCCAGCCACAGCAGAAGCCCAAAAAAGGCCAGATTGAAGCAGGTCAGTTCAGGGGTTCGAAGCCGCTCGATGTCGAGGAAGGTCAAGGCCACACCCACCACCAGGATCGGTGCTGTCCCGGTGACCAGGGGAAGAAGCAGGTGGTCCCATTCTCCGCTGGTCGAACCCGGAGAAACCACCCCCTGGATCAAGCCCGCCAGGGGCTGGCGGAAGTAAAGGACGAGAGCGAGCAGCGTACCCCCGTGGAGCAGGGTGTCAAAAGTAAGGCCTCCGAGCGCCCAGCCAGCCAGCCAGGGCAGGACCAGCAGGTGGGCTGAACTGCTGACCGGAAGGAACTCCGTGAAGCCCTGCAAGGTTCCCAGGATGATCGCGCGGATCCACGATTCCGGTATCATTTCAAGGTACCTCTAGCTCTTGTTGAGGAGTCTCTCAGCGAGGAGCTGAGGGCCGGTTTCAGAGCCGTATTTCGAAGTCGCCGGAGCGTGCTATACTGCGTCCCTCTGTGAGAGGCTAACCGTAACCGTTTCGAGTATTTTGAGCGGCACCACCCTGGTGAACGCAGCGAATGTCTGAAGTCCACGAGACCATTGTCGTCCTCGACTTTGGCTCCCAATATACGCAGTTGATCGCGCGGCGAATCCGGGATGCCGGAGTTTACTGCGAAATTCTCCCCTACCATGTCGACCCTTCAGAAATCGAGAGTCGTGACCCTCGGGGAATCATTCTCTCCGGTGGCCCTGACTCCGTGTTTGGCACTGACTCTCCGCATCCGCATGAAGCGCTTTTTGAAGCGTCCAGACCGCTACTCGGAATCTGCTACGGCATGCAGTTGATGGCCCACAAGCTGGGCGGGAATGTGCATGCGACCACGGATCGCCAGTATGGCCCTGCCACTCTCGAAGTCTGCAGCGAGAGTCAAATCCTGCACGGAATTCCACCATCTTCCCAGGTGTGGATGAGCCATGGTGACAACATTGAAGAGCTTCCCTCCGGCTTTCAGATCGTAGGCCGCGCCGGAGAAACCATAGCCGCCTGTGAGAATCCAGAAAAGCAGCGCTATGGAGTTCAATTTCATCCGGAAGTTGTACACACTGCCGAGGGAGATGCGATTCTGCGCAATTTTCTCTTTGAGATCTGTGAGTGCCGAGGGGACTGGACGGTCAGGTCTTTCATTGACGACGCGATCGAGAGAATCAAGGATCAGGTGAAGAACGGTCATGTCCTCTGCGGACTGTCCGGGGGAGTCGACTCGGCGGTTGCCGCGGTGTTGGTCCATCGTGCTGTGGGCGACCGCTTGACTTGCGTGTTTGTCGACAACGGGCTGCTGCGAATGAACGAGTTCAAGGCTGTTCTGCAGGCCTTTGATGAGCAACTCGACCTGAAGATCGTGGGGGTGGACGCCGGCGAACGATTTCTTTCCAAGCTGGAAGGGGTGGTCGACCCGGAATTGAAGCGCAAGAGGATTGGGGAAGAGTTCATCCGAGTCTTTGAAGAGCAGGCAGACCCCGATCGAGACTATCGATTCCTAGTCCAGGGAACTCTTTACCCCGATGTCATCGAGTCCATCTCGGTCAAAGGCCCCTCGGCCGTGATCAAGAGCCATCACAATGTGGGCGGGCTCCCGGAAGACATGAACCTGGAACTGGTCGAGCCTCTGCGGGAATTGTTCAAGGACGAGGTGCGGCGGGTGGGAAAGGCCCTCAAGATTTCCGATTCAATCCTGCAGCGGCACCCCTTTCCGGGACCTGGTCTGGCCATCCGGATCCTGGGGGAGGTGACTCCGGAGAGACTGCGGGTGGTTCGCGAGGCCGATCAGATTGTTCTCGAAGAGATTCGGAGGGCAGGTCTCTATACAGATGTCTGGCAGGCGTTTGCGTTGCTGCTGCCGGTGCAGACCGTTGGTGTGATGGGAGATGATCGGACCTATGAAAACGTGGCTGCCGTGCGCATCGTGGACAGTACCGACGGAATGACCGCCGATTGGGTCAAGGTCCCCTATGATGTCCTGGCCACCATTTCCAGTCGAATCGTCAATGAGGTCCGTGGAATCAATCGGGTGGTCTACGACATCAGCTCCAAGCCCCCGGGCACCATCGAGTGGGAGTAAGCAAGAAATCCATGGGCCAGGACCCTTTTGTCCATCTTCATCTTCACAGCCATTACAGTCTTCTCGATGGCGCCAACCGTATCGAAGACGTGGTCGGCAGAGCCGCCGAGTTGGGCATGTCGGCTCTGGCTCTCACCGATCATGGGAATCTGTTCGGAGCCGTGCAGTTCCACGACGCAGCGGTTCGAGCCGGAGTCAAGCCCATCATCGGCTGCGAGGTTTACGTAGCCCGGGAAGGACGTCGCACCAGAGGCGGACGATCTGATCGCAGCAATCATCTGGTTCTACTCTGCAAGAATGAAGTCGGGTACCGAAATCTAATCCGCCTGGTGTCCCTGGGTTATCAGGAAGGTTTCTACTACCGGCCCAGAATCGATCTGGAGCTCCTTTCCCGCTACTCGGAGGGTTTGATCGGACTTTCTGCCTGTCTTAAGGGAATCGTTGCCTGGAATCTTATGCAAGACCAGTTTGACGAGGCAGCAAGAAGAGCCGGCGAGCTCTCTGAGATTCTTGGCCCTGGCAATTTCTACCTGGAAGTGCAGGACCATGGGATCGAAGAGCAGGCTCGAGTCAACGAGGACATGTTGAAGCTATCGCGCAGTCACGAACTCCCCGTGGTTGCCACCAACGACTGTCATTATCTTTCTCAGGACGATTCGTTTGCCCACGACGTGCTGCTCTGTGTCCAGACCGGAAAGACCATCTACGATCGTGATCGGCTTAGTTACAAGACCGACCAGTTTTTCTTCAAGACGGCCCAGGAGATGGAAAAGCTCTTTGGGAACGTCCCCGGGGCTCTGTCCAACACTCTGGAAATCGCGGAGAAGTGTGATTTTCATTTTGGTCCGACGGAAAATATATTTCCCGAGTTTGAAGTTCCGCCCGGTCACACCATCGATAGCCACTTCGAGAAGATTGCGCGCGAAGGTTTTGAGGAGCGTCTTCCGGTGCTGCGGGAACTGGAGCGGGAAGGCCGTCTTCGTCACGGGGTCGACGAGTACAAGGAACGCCTGGACGACGAAATCAGGCTGATTCAGGAGATGAAGTTCCCAGGTTACTTTCTGATCGTCTGGGATTTCATCCGCTATGCCCGGGAAGAGGGTATTCCGGTGGGTCCCGGGCGTGGATCGGTTGCCGGTAGCCTGGTCTCCTACGCACTGAAGATCACCAACGTCGACCCGATTCAATACGACCTGCTTTTCGAGCGCTTTCTAAACCCCGAGAGAGTGACTCCTCCCGACATTGATATCGACTTCTGCATGCACGGCCGCGCCCAGGTGATTGATTATGTGATGGAGAAGTACGGGCGCGACAATGTCAGCCAGATCATTACGTTCGGGACCATGGCCGCCCGGGGGGCCATTCGGGATGTTGGCCGGGCTTTGAACGTGGCCTATGCCGACGTTGACAAAATGGCCAAGCTGGTGCCCCAGGAGCCCCACGCCAGCCTTTCGAAAGCTGTGAAAAATGTTCGGGAGCTCCGGGATCTGGCCTCCAGCTCGTCCAGCTACGAACAGCTCGTGGAGGTCGCTCAGCGGCTCGAGGGGCTGGTTCGTCACGCCTCGACGCATGCGGCCGGTGTGGTCATCGCTCCCCGGCCGCTGATTGACCTGATTCCGCTCTACAAGACCACCAAAGGCGAGGTGATGACGCAGTATCCCATGACCGATCTGGAGCGGCTGGGATTGCTCAAGATGGACTTTCTGGCTTTGACGACCCTGACCGTTATTGACCAGGCGCTGCAGCAGATTCGGAAGCAAACGAAGGTGGATCTGGATCTCTCTAAGATCGAGCTGGATGATCAGGAAACGCTGAAATTGTTCTGCGACGGCCGCACCTCCGGTATTTTCCAGTTCGAATCCGGTGGGATGCGTGACATTCTCCGCCGACTTCAACCTGACAAGTTCGAAGATCTGATCGCCTTGAATGCCCTCTACCGGCCCGGACCGATTCAGGGGGGCATGATCGACGATTTCATCAATCGCCGACACGGCAAGGTTCAGATCGAGTACGCAGTTTCCCAGTTGGAAGAGATTCTGGAGGAGACCTACGGGGTCATTGTTTACCAGGAGCAGGTGATGCGGATTGCCAGTCTGCTGGGTGGTTTCTCACTGGGAGAAGCCGATCTTCTTCGACGAGCGATGGGCAAGAAGAAGAAGACGGTCATGGAGAAGCAGAGAAAGCGCTTCCTTGTGGGCGCCAAGGAGAGGGGAGTTGCCCCCGCCAAGGCGGAGCATATCTTCGAGCTGATGGCACAGTTTGCAGGTTATGGTTTCAATAAGAGTCATTCGACGGCCTATGCCCTTCTCGCCTATCAGACGGCCTACCTCAAGACACATTTTCCGGTCCAGTTCATGGCGGCCATGCTGACCAGCGAGATGGGGACGACCGACAAGGTGGTCAGGTATCTGGGTGATTGCAAGGAGATGGGTATCACGGTTCGGCCGCCGGATGTCAACGAGAGTGATATCCATTTCCGAGCGTCCGGAGACGAGATCATTTTTGGTCTGGCGGCCATCAAGAACGTCGGTGAAGGAGCCATACAAGGTGTCATTGAGTGTCGGGATGAGATCGGCCAGTTCAAGAACATCTTTGAGTTCTGCGAGAACGTGGACCTGCGCGTCGCCAACAAGCGAGTCCTCGAATCCCTCATCAAAGCCGGCGTGTTTGATTCACTCCACTCCTCCCGGCGATCCCTGATGGAGGTGCTCGACCGGGCCGTCGAAAGAGGCCAGAAAGCCCACAGAGACCGTTTGAGCGGTCAGATCGGTCTTTTCGGAGACCCTGCAGCGGCTATTCCGGAGGTGGACGAAGTGCCCTTTGTCGGCGACTGGCCCGATCGAGAACAATGGGGTTACGAAAAGGAAACCCTGGGTTTCTATGTTACCGGTCATCCCCTTCAGAAATATGAGCAGGAACTGCGCAAGTTTTCATTGGGCGACAGTTCCCGACTGGGAGAAGAGATGGCCGGCCGTGAAACCTCGATCGGGGGAATGGTTACGGCTGTGCGGCGGCTCCAGACCCGAAAGGGAGCGTCCATGGCCACCTTCCAGCTGGAAGATCTGAGTGGAACGGTCGAGGTAGTCGTCTTCCCGAATTGTTTTGAGACCTGTAGCGATCTGCTGTCTGATTCCGACCAACCGGTGCTCGTGCGAGGCCGCTGCGATGTCGACGGACGCGGCGAAGCACGTCTCATCGCCGCCAGCGTAGCGGTTCTGGACTCCCTCTGGAAGCAGGGTATCGAAAAGATGCTCATCTCCGTGCCGGTGCCCACCATTGACTCGACTTCCGTTTCTCGGCTTCAGGATCTGATCAAGCGGAACCCGGGTCCCTGTCCCGTGGAGTTCGAGATCAGGGAGCGCCATCGGTTCCGTATTCGGCTCATTCCCAGTAACCTGACCGAGATCAACCCGGCTCCCGCCTTCGTGACCGAGGTGGAAAAGCTCTTTGGTGAGAATTCCGTGACGCTGTATACTTAGGGCTCAGGCATAACCAGCGTACTTCCGACTTCCTTTTCACGTAACCACTCCCGTACCTGGGGTTTGATGTGGATAACAAGGTTCAACAGATCAACCTCTTGCGCGAGCAGGTCCAGAATCTTCCGCCGGGCCAGACCGCAGAGATCGAGCGCCTTCAGGAACAGATCACTCAGTTGCGATCACAGATCGAGAAAGGCCTGACCCCCTGGGACCAGGTCCAGCTGGCGCGCCATCCGGATCGACCCCATACGCTCGATTATGTTTCTCGAGTTTTCTCCGGATTCCGGGAACTGCACGGGGATCGCAACTTCTACGATGATCCTGCCATGATCGGGGGAATGGCGCGGCTCAACCACGAACCTGTGCTGATTATCGGCCATCAAAAGGGCCGCAATACCAAGCAGCGCATTTACCGAAACTACGGGATGGCCAAGCCGGAGGGATATCGCAAGGCCATCCGGCTCATGAAGCTGGCCGAGAAGTTTCGTCGCCCCATTTTCGCCTTCATTGACACCCCCGGGGCCTATCCGGGACTGGGGGCTGAAGAAAGGGGCCAGGCGCAGGCCATTGCTTCCAACCTGCGAACCATGGCCCAGATCCGGGTTCCCCTCATCTGTGTGGTCATCGGTGAGGGCGGCAGCGGAGGCGCACTGGCGATTGCTCTGGGCGACCGCATCCTGATCCTGAAGCATTCCATCTACTCTGTAATCTCACCGGAAAGCTGCTCCGCGATACTCTGGAAGGACCAAGATCACGCTCGGGAGGCGGCCGCTGCCCTGAAACTGACACCAGAGCATCTGCTCGAGCACAAGGTAGTGGACGAGATCGTTCCTGAGCCATCTGGCGGAGCCCACCTCAACTACGACGAGGCCGCAGCCCTGCTGAAAGATCGACTGATCCAGAACCTGCGCGGGTTTGATGGAGTGGATCCCGAGAAGTTGATTGCACGCCGGCACCAGAAGTTCCGGCAGATGGGCCAGTTTTACGAGGAAAAGGCCTGACTTGCAGTTAGTGGTCCACTGACCTCACGCACCGTACATAGTTGAATACATAACGCACATCTCCCTGTGGGCCGAAATACTGGGGATAGTCCTCTTCATTTCCAGCTTTTGGATCACTTCGCTGCGCCCCGGCTCCGTGGACGTCCATCAGCCGACCGCGCATGATTCCCTGTGCTGTCCCAAAGGCAAAGTAAACGGCCGAATCATATGGATTGCGCCCATCAAGATGTGTCGTGCTTGTCCAAAAATAGGGGTATTGCTGACTTCCTTCGGGGTCTTTGATTTCTGTGGTTGCAAATACGCGGTTGATGGCTGCTGAATCTGAGGTTGGTACCGAGCGACCGTAGTCGACAATGCTCTGCAGTTCCTTTGCATTGGGCAAGCGCCAGTCATCATAACCACCCAGTTCTAGACTTTCTGCATATTTCAGAGCCGCCTCCCACTGCATACCCTGGTTGCTGTCGGAGTGCTGCCACATGAGACCGGTGGCATCATCCGTGATCGTCCCGTTTCCGTTGTCAAGAAAATGGTTTGCGCCATAAGCCGGGTTCCCTCGCACAAATCGAAAATACATCTTGTTCGGTTGGCCTGTGCGAGGATTGTGTTTCGGGTATCCCTTGATGCGTCCATCGATGAAATTGACCCCAAATACCGTAGCGTCATTTCGCATCGTCTTTCCGACATACTCGGTTGAACTCCAGGTTTGCGCATCGATTTCACGTTCTCCCAAACCCGTGTCTCCAAGAGGTTGACTAAAATAGTCACTATCAATAAAGGGCTCAACCGCTCTTTCGCCTTGTACTCTTCCAGTGAATCGAATGAGTGAATAGAGTTCTTTGATAGAAGGAACGCGCCAATCCGCATACCCGGCCAGTTGAAGTTTCTGGACTCGCACGAAAGCCTCTTGAAAAGACATTTTGTCGCCCATTACTTTCTGCCACATCAAGCCGGTTATGTTGTCCGTGATGGTGTCGTCTGAATTGTCGGTGTAAGAAGGATCATTGCCTTGATGATTCGCGTCCTGGCCATAGAAATCGTCACCAGGACCAGGCTCTCGAATTTCTCGATCGTTGCCGTAGAAGCTCGTCTGACCGGTATCGACGATCCGATACATTCCTGCCCTGTTTCGTGAAGCTGCTGACGGCTTCTGATCTGCACTGCTGATTACCTGTAGATCCTCTCCAAAGAGCACGCTTCCACTGTAGTTCTTGCGAATCTCCCGTAAACTCGCTTCTTGATCGATTTCGCCCGACCTGAAATGGGTATAGACCAGAGTCTTCACATGAGCCTGTCTTCCCAGCAGACTCGATTCCTGCAAGCTCAGATGTGCCCGTTCTCGCGATACTCGCTTGCCCCCTCCCGCTTCTCTGCCCTGACCAGATCCCTTGTTGCCCTGACGGGATCCATTCCTGCGAGACCGATTGCGCTGATCGCCTTTCATGATCATGCCACCGGAATCGATGATCATGATGTCGGCATCCTTGGCCAGGTCGGGAAGGTCTCTTGAAAAGGTCAGATCCCCGGTGATCACGATGGACTCGCCGTTGGAATCAAACCGATACGCAATTGCCTCAATCGTGTGCGGGACTCTTAGCGTGGATACACGAATGCCCTCGATGTCAAAAGACTGGCCGCCCTGGATATCCCGTACGCTGAAGGCCTTTCTTCGGTCCGGGAGAGTTCTCTGCGTTTTGCCCAGCCTGTAGGCGATGTCTTCGGCATACAATTCCAGGGTCGCCTCCGTGAGAGTGACTGTGTTCGGTGGCCCGATGACCGTGAAGTTGTGCCGCCCCATCAGAGAGCGGATCAGTATCGGAACAAACTCTTCGTTGTGATCCAGAGGGGTGTACCGTTCTTTCTGTAATTTGAGGAAGGTGAGCTAAAAGGATCAGAGGTCTGGGGCAGGATTTCTCCAAAAACTCAAGACAAGAGCAAGGAGGATCCGAATGACCCCAGACCCAGAACAGAGGCTACCACGAGAATTGTTGAAAGAACTGATCGAAGAAGGCAGCGACGCGTTTCGAGGAGTGTTGGAGAAACTGCTCAACACCGCCATGCAGATGGAACGCGAAGAGTTTCTGGGAGCTCGACGCTGGGAGCGGAGCGAGCAGCGTCGAGACCACGCCAACGGGTACAAGGCCAAGACGCTGTCAACTCGAGTGGGACAGCTTCAAATCCGGATTCCACAAGTACGTCACCTGGACTTCTATCCCCGATCCCTGGAGCGAGGGTGCCGCTCGGAGAAAGCCCTGAAGCTGGCCATCGCCGAGATGTACGTGATGGGCGTGTCGACGCGCAAGGTCACTGAGATTACCGAGCAGCTGTGCGGCACCGAGATCTCCGCCAGCCAGGTCTCAAGAATCTCCAAGCTGCTGGACGACGAACTCGAGCAGTTTCGCAACCGCCCTTTGGGCAGCTATCCAGTTGTGTACCTGGATGCCCACTACGAGAAGGTCCGTCGCCAGGGCAGCATTCAGGATGTGGCCGTCTTGAAAGCGACCGGAGTCAACTGCTGGGGCAAGCGGGAGGTGATTGGGGTCAGCTGCCGACTCAGCGAGGCGGAGGTCCACTGGCGAGAGTTTCTGCAGCAGCTTCAAAAGCGTGGTCTGGAGGGTGTGCAGCTGATTGTCAGCGATGACCACTCAGGACTACGAGCTGCCAGAAGAGCTGTCTTTCCTTCAGTGCCCTGGCAACGCTGTCAGTTTCACCTGAGCCAGAATGCTCAGCGATACGCCCGCCGATCCGACCAACGTGCCGCCATCGCCACTGACATTCGAGACATCTTCAATGCCCCGTCTGGAGGCGAAGCTGAGGCGATGCTTCGGGCCAGAGTCGAGCAATACTACGACCGCAACCCGGAGCTGGCCGATTGGATGGAGACCAATCTGCCGGAAGGCTTTACGGTCTTTCGTTTTGCACGTTCTACCTGGCGGCGCATTCGCACCAACAACGGGCTGGAGAACCTAAACCGTCAGATTCGCCGGCGTACCCGGGTCGTCGGTATCTTTCCAAACACCGAGTCCGCACTACGACTCATCACCGCTGTCGTCGAGGAGATTCACGAAGACTGGCTGATCGGGAAACAGTACCTCAGCCTGGTCGATTTCAAACCACAGGAGAATCCGATCTCAGATCACTCTCAGTCAAATTACAGAAAAACAGTTGCTTAGCCGTGACTGTGTTCGGTCCAGGTGATGATGGGTGAAAAACAGCGCAGACAAGTCCCGAATGTCTACGCCCGATTTGTACAGGTTGGCTTGAGTCCCATTGCCCATGTCGACCAGGATCTGAGAATTCGGCCCAGAAATGAGTACACTTGCACTGGCTCTGTTTTCGTCGTGTATTGGCGATCCGGAACCGATGATGGTCGCCGTCAGGTGTTCTCCACCGCTGGCACTACACATGAATGAGGTGCCGAACATGGTGAGGACAAAGATGAGATTTCTCATGGATCAACGTTCTCCGGGCTGGTTTTCGAGTCAACCGAACGGATTCAGGCGGCTGACAATGGACTATACGATCCAGCGCGACCCTCGTTTCCACAGGCGGCAGCAAAACAGTCGGGCGTGAACCTCAGCCCTTCGTACTAGAATACTGTTGAAGGAGAAATAGAAATGGGAGATCGAGGAAAGAAAGACAAGGGCAAGAAAGAAACACAAAAAAAGGCGACTCGTACACTGAAGGAAAAACGGGCCCAGAAGAAGAAGAAAAAGAACTAGAGCGGAGAGATAGGAATTCAGCATGGAGATTCTGGGCGGTCCTCTTTTCGCCGTGGCAGGGGGCGGTGAATCTCATGGACCAGGGATCAGCACGATTGTTATGGGTTGTCCGGCAGGCCTGCGCCTGAACCGTTCCCAGATTCAGGCCTGGCTCGATCGTCGCCGACCGGGCAGTACCCGGCACGGCACTACCCGGCGCGAGGGTGACCGAGTTGCCCTGCTATCCGGTATCTTTTCGGACGATCCCGGCGCTTTGCTTGCGGGCCCGACTATCTCTCTCGGCGGAGTCGACTCGGGTGTCACCGAAACCTACGAAGAAGGCTTCAGCACGGGAGAACCGATTGCTGCCCTTGTCCTCTCGACTTCGAAGAAGTCCGCGGACTACACGCAGTTCGAGGGCCCGGCGGGCGAAGTCAGACCGGGCCATACCGATCTGGTGAAGTACCACAAGTCCTCCGGCTATGCAGACATCCGGGGGAGCGGTCGATCCAGTTATCGGTCGACGATTTCCGACGTCATCGGCGGGTCGATTGCCCGGGTGTTCCTGAGGGAGCATTTCGGAACCAGGATCTTCTCCTCGATCTCTCAAGTAGGAACTCTCCAGGCTGAGCAGCGACTCTCCCAGGTGTTTTCCGGAAAGGCCTCTGCGGAAGATCTCGCAGCCCTGAAGAAGAGGCTGGCGACCACCGAGATTCATACCATCGATCAGGACTTTGCCCTTGCCGCAGCGGACCTGATTCGTCAGGTTCGCAGCGAAAGAGATTCTCTGGGTGCCGCCATCGACGTGGTGGCATTCAATCCACCGGCGCTGGCCGGTGAACCCCTCTACAACAGTCTCAAGATGCGACTGATGGGCTCGCTGGGCGGTCTGCATGCCGTCCAGGTCTGCGAAGCAGGCGACGGATTTAAAGTGGTCGGGCGCCGAGGCAGTGAAAACAACGATGCGATTCGCAACTCGGGCTATCAGAGCAACAGTCACGGGGGGCTGATCGGAGGCGTGACCACGGGAATGCCGATCGTGTTTCGTGTCGGATTCAAACCCACTTCCAGCATCCCACAACCCCAGAAGTCCGTGCGCAAAGACCTTGAGGAGATTGATTTCGAACTCGAGGGAGGCCGCCACGACCCCTGTGTTGGTATTCGTGCCGGAATCACTCTGGAGTCTCGCCTGGCCATCGAACTGGCCAACGCCGTACTGTGCCACCAGGCCGGCCGGGTGCACCTGGAAGATTTTAAGCTTTTTTAGGCAGCGCTTTGCCGGCCTGTTCAGTTCGGCACGGTTGATAGCCGCGTCCTACAGTATTGGAACACAGCTATCTCAGGATTTTGTGTAGCAGGTCAATGCATCCCGTCAGGTAACCGGTCCCAAAGAGATTCAAGTGGTTCAACAGGTGGTAGACCTGATACACCTCGATTCTCGGTTGGGCCCCGGGCTGGAGAGGCCAGGTTTTGTGATAAGAATCGTAGAAAGCCCTGCTGAACCCTCCGAAGAGCTGACACATGGCTAGCTCGGCTTCACGGTGGCCATAGTAGGCAGCCGGATCAATCAGAACAGCGCTGCCCGCTTCGTCGACCAGGAAGTTTCCGCTCCAGAGATCCCCGTGGAGGAGGCTCGGCGGGTCGCAAGGCTCGCCAATTCTCTTCTCAAGCTGCTCGATCAGTTTTCCTCCCAACCGGTGTAGCTCAGGGCTGTCGTAACCATTCTGCCGGGCTAACTTGAGCTGAAAGCCCAACCGGTCTCTTCCCCAGAACTCACACCAGTCGGAAGTCCATCGATTGGATTGGTGAGTCCGGCCGATGTAGTTGTCGTGTTCGAACCCAAACCGAGGTGCAGTGCAGTCCCGGTGGAGATGGGCCAGATCTCTTCCAAAAGTCTCAAAAAAGGTACTTGTGGTCTTCCCGGGCGGGACGAACTCCGTAATCAAGAACTGATTTCCCAGGTCGGGCAGCGATTTCCAGCCCAGGGGCTTCGCCGTTCGAATCGAGCCGGCGCGACCAAGGGCAAGCAAACCCTCGAACTCACGCTCCAGAATGTCTTTCGGCTCGCTGGATCCGACCTTGCAAAAGAAGGTGCGGCCATCCTCCAGGATCAGCTTCTGAGAAGAATGAATACACCCGCCCGAGAGTGAAGATACCTCGGAGATGCGGGCCGGTTGACCCGTCGCCTGCCCAATCACATCTGCGATGGCTGAACTCAGCCGCTTATTCAGCCGCTTATTCAGCCGCTTATTCATCGGGGGACAGGTCGCGAAGGATCGTCGGGCAAGCTGTTTCAATCATGTCCAGAACCAGCTCAAACCCCTTGGATCCACCGTAATACGGGTCCGGCACGTCCTGCGGCCAACCGCCATCGAGAAAGCTGCTCAACAGACAGATCCTGGCTTTGTGGACCCCCCCCTGCCGGATGGATCGGTCTAAGATGTCCTGGTAGTTGGATTTGTCCATGGCGACCACGAGGTCAAATGTTTCCAGATCATCTCCGTCAAGAACGCGTGCTTGACCCTGCAGATGATATCCGCGTCTTTGAGCCGCCGCCTGCATTCTCTTGTCCGGAGGATTGCCCCCGTGGTAAGCAATCGTTCCGGCGGAATCGACTCCAATTGCCGAGTCCAGATTGAGGCTCTTGAGCAGGTGCCGGAAGACACCCTCGGCTGCCGGAGAGCGGCAAATGTTGCCCATGCAAACGAAAAGAACGCGGCGTCTCATCGGGACCGAAAGTTTAGCACGCGGCTGCGTTAGTGCACTGTCCGGAAAGCACACTAGCTTGACCTTGATAGAGTCAAACGTTTATTTTAAACGTACGTTTGATTCTTATGAGCACGACAAAAGACCGCCTTCTTGACTCGGCTGAGCAGCTCTTTTCCAGCCAAGGTTTCTCGGCAACCTCGGTCCGTCAGATTACCACCGCCGCCAACGCAAATCTGGCGGCCATGAACTACCATTTCGGATCTAAGGAACAGCTGATTTCAGCCGTGTTTGCTCGCCGCCTGGCTCCTTTGAACGAAGAGCGACTGGTGATACTGGAGCATTGCTGCGAGGAATCTGAAGGGGGAATACCCTCCCTCGAGGAGTCAGTAAGAGCGCTGGTTGGCCCGGCCCTTCGGCTCAGCCAGGATCCCGCTCGTGGAGGGGAACGGTTCATGCTCCTGATGGGTCGCGCCTTCTCCGAGCCGGGACACGGGGTCGGTGAGCTGGTGTTGCGCCAGTTTCAAGGATTAGCCCGCCGGTTTTTCCCTTTATTTCGTCACCATCTGGAAGACCTCACCGAGGAGACGTTTTTCTGGCGTATCCATTTTCTGATCGGAGCCATGGCCCACACCATGGCGGCCCCGGAGAGACTGCGTTTCATTTCCGGAGGTCGGTGCTCCCTGCAAGCTCCCGAGGAAGCTGTGGAGCGGCTGGTTGAGTTTGTTGTCGCGGGTCTGCGGGCTCCCGACGGAGCGGAGGCCACAACGTGAGAGCCTGTTGTGCAGGCGCCGTTCTCCTTCTTTTGACCTCGGGTTGCGCGAAGCCCAAGCTACAGGGTCAATACGACCTGGACGTGGAGATCAAGGAGACCTGGCAGTCGGGAGCGGCCGCCCAGGATGATCCCCTGGCGGCCTGGTGGACTACCTTTGAAGACTCTGGACTGTCCCGGGTAATTGAGCGAACTCTGCAACAGAATCGCGACGCCCGGGGGGCCGCTGCCCGGGTTCAGGCTGCTCTGACCCAGGCCAGGATCGCCGGAACCGAGCTGAAACCGTCGGTGGTCGCGGGTTTTGGCGCCATCAACCGCAAGCAAAACTTTATTGGCTTTCCGATTCCAGGATCTGAGGAAAGAGTGTTGAGCCGAACCTTCACGACCTATGGGGTCTCCCTGGACGTGAGCTGGGAGGCCGATCTGTGGGGGCGACTTCGCTCCGGCGAACTGGCAGCATTCCAGCTTTACGAAGCGCAGGAGGCGGAGTTCAGAGCGCTACAGCTCTCATTGGCCGGACAGGCAGCGAAAGTCTGGTTCGCCTCGATCGAGTTGGCCAATCAACTCTCCCTGGCAGAGGAGACGGTGGTCACCTTTGAGGAGTCCAGCCGGGCGATCCGGATCCGCTTTGCGGCCGGCGTCCGACCCGCTTTTGACCTGCGCCTGGCCTTGACGGATCTGGCCAGTGCTGAGTCGCTGGTGGCACAGCGTCAGGAACAGCTCGATCGAATCTTGCGCCAGCTCGAGATCTTGAGCGGACAATACCCCTCGGGGGCGCTGGCCCTCAGTGATTCCCTGCCTGATCTACCGGGGCCGGTTCCTGCGGGACTCCCGGCGGATATGGTGGCTCGCCGCCCGGATCTGATGGCTGCAGAAAAAAGATTGCTGGCGTCGGATGCCCTGATCGCACAGTCCAGAGCGGCGCTCTACCCGAGGCTCACTCTGACGGGAAGCCTGGGGACTTCCACGGACGCGCTGCAGGATCTGTTGAAGGGCGATTTTTCAGTCTGGAGTCTGGCCGGGAATCTCCTTCAGCCTGTTTTTGAAGCTGGGCGACTCCGGAAAGAAGTCGATTTGGCTCGAGCTCGCGCGGAGGAAACTCTTCAATTCTATGCCGGGTCCGTTCTGCTGGCCCTGGCAGAAGTCGAGTCGGCTCTGGCCGCTGAAGCTTTCTTGAATGAGCGACTTCGAGCACTGGAGGAGGCCGCTGAGCAGGCCCAGTCCGCTGTGGCCCTGGCCCGGCTCCGATATCGTCAGGGAGTCGGAGATGTGTTGAGTGTTCTTGATTCCCAGCGCCGGGTTCTGACGACACGAAGCCAGGTATTGACGGTCAAGAGAGAGCGTCTGGACAACCGGATCGATCTACATCTGGCTCTCGGGGGTGAGCTTCGCCAATCGAGCCCCGACCCGGACACTTCTCTTCCCGATGTGAACAGCGTGACCAGCCAATGAAACTTGCCCTGAAGATCATCCTGCCCATTCTCGTGATCGCAGCCGGCGGCCTGGCAGCCCGGAAGATGATCTTGTCACGGCCTCCCGTTGAGATTCGGGACCCCGGGGTGATGATCCCCGCCATTCGCACGATTCAGGTTTACCCGGAATCGGTGCGGCTTTCCGTCAAAGCCCACGGGACTGTCGTTCCCCGAACTGAAAGCGTGCTGTCTCCTGAAGTTTCGGGCCGCATCATCTATGTATCTCCTTCCCTGCGATCGGGCGGTTTCTTCGATGCGGGCGACCGTCTGGTCGAGCTTGAATCCACCGACTACGAGTTGGCATGGGTGCAGGCGAGATCCGCGGTCTCCCAGGCCCAACTCCGGATCGAACAGGAAGAAGCAGAAGCTGCCATAGCACTCCGTGAATGGAAGAGTCTGGGCGAAGGAGAAGCCAGCTCGCTGTTGAGAAGAGAGCCCCAACTGGCGCTGGCTCAGGCTACCCTCGAGTCGGCCAGAGCCGCTTCTCAGCAGGCAGAAAGGAATCTGGGCCGCACCCAGATCCTGGCTCCCTTCGCCGGGCGAGTGCGCCGGGAACAAGTCGATCTTGGACAGTTCGTAACCACGGGAACCCCTCTGGCTACCATCTATTCAGTAGACTTTGCCGAAATCAGACTGCCTCTTCCGGATGAAGAGCTGGCTTTTGTGAATCTCCCCCTGAACTATCGCGGTGACCATCAGCCCCTGCCCCAGCCCAGGGTTATCATTCGAGCCCGCTTTGCCGGTTCTGAGCACACCTGGACCGGGCTAATTGTTCGAACCGAAGGAGAGATCGACCCTCAAACCCGGGTGGTATACGCCATCGCCCAGGTCAAAAATCCGTACGGCCGGGGAAAAGACCTCAAACGCCCATCGCTGGCCGTCGGCATGTTCGTGGAGGCCGAGATCATGGGGCATCTGGTCAAGGACATCTTTCAGGTTCCTCGGACGGCTCTCAGGGGCAGGGATCGCGTTGCGGTCGTGGATGAGGACAGTCGGCTGCGCTTTCGGCAGGTCGAAGTCCTGCGGAGACGCAGTGACACCGTCCTGATCAGTAAGGGATTGGAGCCCGGGGAGCGCGTCTCTGTCGCCACCCTCGAATCCGTGGTCGACGGAATGCAGGTCCGGGTTCTGGAAGAAACAGAGATTCCGGCGCCCGGGTTGATCCTGGGAGCGCAAGAATGAACGCCGTGGTTGCCTGGTTTGCCCGCAATCGCGTCGCAGCCAACTTGCTGATGGCGGTCATCGTAGGGGCAGGCCTGCTGGCTCTTCCCGATATTCGTGAAGAGGTGGTCCCGGAACTCGATCCTGAGATCATCAGTGTGATGGTTCCCTACCTGGGGGCGGCGCCGGAAGAGGTCGAAGAAGGGGTCTGTGCCCGCATCGAGGAAGCGGTAGCCAGTCTTACCGGGGTCAAGAAGATCACCTCGACGGCAGCTGAAGGGGTTGGCACTGTGTTGATCGAGGTGCTGGAGGGAATCGAAACCCGCGAGCTTCTGGACGACGTGAAGAATCGAGTTGACGCGATAGAAACGTTTCCGGACGAGACCGAAGAGCCGATCGTCCAGCATCAACTGGTGAAAAGGCAGGTGATCAACGTAGCGGTCTCAGGGCAAGCCGACGAGAAAACCCTGAAGCGAATTGGGGAGCGGGTTCGGGACGACCTGGCTGCATTACAGGGGATCACGCAGGTCGAGCTGAGCAGTGCCCGGCCCTATGAAATCTCAATCGAAATCTCCGAGACCTCGCTTCGCCGCCATGGTCTCACCTTCGGCAGAGTTGCCGAAGCAGTCCGCCGCAGCTCTCTGGATCTTCCGGGGGGCTCGGTTCGTACCTCGGGCGGCGAGATTCTGCTTCGGGGTAAGGGGCAGGCCTACCTCGGCGAAGAATTCGAAAGCCTGATTCTTCTCAGCCGGCCGGACGGAACCCGTATCTTACTGGGTGACGTGGCCAATGTAGTGGACGGTTTCGCCGAGACAGATCAGGCTTCTCGCTTTGACGGGGAGCCGGCCGTACTGGTTACCGTGTTTCGAGTAGGCGAGCAAAGCGCCATCGAAATCGCCAGCACGGTGAAGGACTATGTCAAGGAAGCGGCCAGGCACCTTCCCACCGGCATCAGCCTGACCACCTGGCGTGATGACTCACGCGTTCTAAGGAGCCGTCTCGAGCTGCTGACCCGAAACGCCCGTTTCGGGTTCGTTCTGGTGGTGATCAGCCTGGCGCTGTTTCTGAGACTCGGCCTGGCTCTGTGGGCGTCTCTGGGGATACCCGTCTCGTTTCTGGGAGCGATCCTGTTCATGCCCCATTTGGGGGTCTCGATCAATCTCATCTCACTCTTTGCCTTCATCGTAGTCCTTGGAATCGTGGTTGACGATGCCATCATCGTGGGGGAGAACATCCACCGCCACTATGAGGCCGGCACACCGGGCCTGGAGGCGGCCATCCGCGGAACCACGGAAGTGCTGGTCCCTGTGATCTTCGGGGTACTCACCAGTGTGGCTGCCTTCTCTCCGCTCCTGGCACTGGGTGGAACGACGGGTCAGATGTTCCGAGTGCTTCCCCTGGTCGTGATCCCGACCCTTTTGTTCTCCCTGGTCGAGAGCCTCTTGATTCTGCCCTCCCACCTCTCTCATCTGCGCCGAGCGCCACTGACGGCTGTGGGTAGAGCCTGGGGTCTCTTTCAGTCAACTTTTACCCGCAGCCTGAAATGGTTCATTGACAACATCTATGGTCGGATTCTGGACTGGTCGCTGGAATGGCGTTACCTGACCGTAACCATCGGGATCTTCACCTTGATGTTTTCGATAGGGCTCTGGTTCGGAGGTTGGATCAAGTTTCAATTTCTGCCCGACGTGGAAGCGGATAATGTGGTAGCGCTCTTGACCATGCCCAGGGGAACGCCACCGGATGTCACCGCCAGGGCTCTTCGGCAGTTGGAAGATTCTGCGCAAAGAATGCAGCAGGAAGTGGAACGGGGCGGGGAGCACGTGGTTGCGCACACATTGACGTCGATTGGTGAGCAACCCTTCCTGGCTACTCAGTTTCGCCCCGGCAGCGCTGGTGCGGGTCAGAGTGTCTCAGGAGCTCATCTGGGAGAAATCAACATCCAGCTCGTCTCCTCAGAGGAGCGCACGGTTTCCAGCCTGGATGTCGGAAACCTTTGGCGGCAGTTGACCCCCCCCATTCCCGACGCGGTCGAGTTGACCTTTTCCACTTCGCTGGTGAATGCCGGCGAGGACATCAACGTCCAACTCACCAGTGGTCGGCTGGAAGACCTGGAGAGAGCTTCCGAAGAACTCAAGCAGTATCTCGGGCAGTATGCTGGTGTCGATGAGATCGCCGATTCCTTGCTGGCCGGGAAACAGGAGATCAAGCTGTCCATTCTGCCCACCGCCGAGACACTGGGTTTGACTCTGGCGGACCTCTCCCGTCAGGTGCGCCAGGCCTTTTACGGAGCCGAAGCACAGCGCATTCAGCGGGGTCGGGATGAAGTCAAGGTTATGGTCCGGTATCCCTCGTCCCGGCGGCGCTCCCTGACAGACCTGGAAACCATGCGTATCCGCACTCCCTCCGGAGCTGAAGTACCCTTCGCGTTGGTAGCCGGACTGAGCCTGGGACGAGGCCCGGCAAACATTCGCCGCGTGGACCGAGACCGCGCGGTCAACGTCACGGCCAATGTTGATGAGAGTCAATCCAACTCGAATGAGATCATTGCCGACCTGCAGGGCACCTTTCTGCCCGACCTGGTACGCCGTTTTCCGGGACTCAACTTCTCCTTCGAAGGGGAACAGAGAAACCAACGGGACCTGCTCAACGACCTGGCCGACGGCTTTCTCATTGCGCTTCTGGCGATCTTCGCTCTTCTGGCCGTGCCGCTCCGCTCTTACCTCCAGCCTCTGATTATCATGTCAGCCATTCCCTTTGGCCTGGTGGGCGCAGTTCTGGGGCACCTCCTCCTGGGGATGGACCTCACCATCCTTTCCATGTTTGGAATCGTGGCTCTGGCCGGGGTGGTGGTAAACGACAGCCTGGTGCTGGTCGATTATGTCAATCGAAGACGGCGGGAGGGTCTGCCGGCGGTGCAGGCGCTGCGCCTGGGCGGACGCTCCCGATTTCGGCCCATACTGCTGACTTCGGTCACGACCTTTCTGGGGTTGACTCCACTGCTGCTGGAGAAGAGCATCCAGGCCCAGTTCTTGATGCCCATGGCGGTGTCGCTGGCATTCGGCGTCCTTTTTGCCACATTCATCGCTCTGATTGTCCTGCCGTCGGCCTACCTGATCCTGGAGGATCTCAAGAATCTTTCTGCCAGGCTGGTGGGGCGGACGCCTGCCTCATCATCCCTGGCCGATGCCTCGTAGGGGCCGTCTTGAGCCGGCCCGCCTAACGGGCGACCACAAAGACACTTGAATTAATGAGGCGCAAATGGAATGATGCTGCGACCTGGAAACTTGCGAGAGATATTATGAAACTAGTCATTCGTTCTGGCTTCCTGTTTGTCGCGTTGATTCTTGGAGCCTGCGGTTCAGAGGAGAGTGGCGAGGCCGAGCCGGCCTCCCGACAAGGCAGTTCACCAACTGCCGATGACGGAGCCCCACCACCACCGGCCCGAGCCAGCCAGAAACGCGGCTCTGACAGCGTCGAGACTGTGCCAGTGCCGCCGCCGGCGGCTCCTGACAAGCCAGCCCAACCTCCGATGAGAGCTTCAGAAATGAAAAAACCTGATCCCACACCCGCTCCGAGTACAGGCAACCTGTTGGACCCCTCGACCCTCACGGCGAAGGCTCCTGATGAGTTCAAGGCCAGACTCGAAACCACCAAAGGTGACTTTGTCCTCGAAGTGACACGTTCCTGGTCCCCCCGTGGCGCCGACCGTTTCTACAATCTGGTCACATCCGGCTACTTTACGGACGTTCGCTTCTTCCGAATTGTCCCCGGATTCATCGCTCAGTTCGGAATCCACGGAGATCCGAAGGTGAATGGGGTCTGGAATTCGGCGAATATTCAGGACGATGAAGTAAAAGAGCGAAACCAGCGTGGAACGATCGTCTTCGCGAAAACGGGCAGGCCCAACAGCAGATCGGTGCAGTTCTTTCTCAATTTTCAAGACAATTTCGGTCTCGACGCCCAGGGGTTCTCCCCCTTCGGTCGAGTTGCGGAAGGCATGAACGTTGTGGATGCTCTCTATGCGGGCTACGGCGAGCGCCCCTCCCAGGGTCGAATTCAACAGGAAGGGAACGCCTATCTGAAGACGGACTTCCCGAAGCTCGACTACATCAAGCGGGCCGTGGTTGAAGAGTGAGGTAGGGCCATCATTACCTCCGGATGAAAGAAATTCTGGAGACTTTGGATGAGAGCCAGCTCGTCCTGGACCTGGGAGCTGGAGAGGGCAGTTTCTATTACGCCGGGGTTCGGGCTACCGTTCTGGCCATGGATCTCTCCTTTTCCCGAAGAGCGGATCCGAAAGGCCTGCACATCATCGCGGATGCCGCATCTATCCCCCTGCCGGATGGGTGCCTCGATCTGGTGATCTGCAATAACACCCTGGAGCACTTTGAAGGACTGGATGAGACTCTCGCTGAAATCGAGCGCGTGCTCAAGCCTGCGGGAGTTCTCTGGGCCTCAGTGCCGGATGCCAGTTCTCTTGATGATCGGTTCTACCGCTTCCTGTTCGCAGGAGGGGGACATGTCAACCAGTTCAACCAGGAGGGCTTTCTCGATCGAATTCAGAAAGGCACCGGGCTGCACCCCCAGCAGGTCCAGGCACTGCACACCGGGTTTGTCTTCCTCAATCCCCCCGATCCTTCCCGCCTGAGGCATTACCCCTTTCGAGCCCGGTTCTTGGGCTGGGTACCATCTCGCCTGCTGAGGAGAACGATTCGGTGGTTGAACCTGCTTGTCAGAGTGTCTGATCGGCGCCTTGGTGGAAGCCTGAGTCAATACGGGTGCGCCCTCACAATGACGCGGGAGTCCAGCTCGCCTGACGGGGGCCCCCAGACTCTCCCGGCCCACATCAACGTCTGCTTCGCCTGCGGCCGATCCGCCGGGTCCAGGTCTCTTGGCCCCAGGCGTTTTCTTCTCTGGCATGTCTACCCCTGTCCTCGCTGTGGGGAAGTGAATTTCTGGTTTCCCGACCTGGAGTCATCAGTGCCGCCGGCGGGAGTCGAAGTACAGTGTCCCGGTCCGTTGCCGTCTGCCGGGCCGGCACCGGTTCAGGTCAAAGAGAATCATTCGGAAGCCAGGCTTCGCCGGGTTGCAGAGACCATCTTTGGAAAAGACGACGCCGGATCAGTCCAGCGATGGGTGGATTTCTGGGGCTCGGCTCGGCCCAGAGCGTCCTTCATGCTGGATACGTTTCAACCCCTGGCTCTCATGGATTTCAGGGGGAAACGGGTTCTGGATGTGGGCTGCGGTCCCGGTGGAATGGCGGAGGTCCTGGAGGGGCGCTGTCGCTTTTACGCTGGAGTGGATCCCACTGCACACGTCATCAGGCTGGCCAGGCCACGGCGGAACACTCAGTTTGTGGAGGCTTCAGGAACAGCTCTTCCTTTCCCCGATCATTCCTTTGACTATGTCTTTGCACTTGACGTGCTGGAACATGTGCAGGGCGCCCTGGATGAGCAGGTCGCCTTTCTCCGGGAGTTGCGACGTGTCGTGACACCTGTGGGAATGATCTGTCTGTCCACTCCCAACCGACTGTATCCGTATGAAGGCCACACGGATCTGTTCCTTCCTCAGTACCTGCCGAAGTGGCTTTGTCATCGCTATATTCGCAGGTTCAACCCCGGGTTCTTGAAGGAACACGCGAGCTTTTCCGAGATCACCAGCCTGACTCCGGCTGCACTGCGGAAAGGCCTTAAGAAGAGCGGCCTGGCCTTCCTGCACCAGCTTCCGTGCGGACTCGACCGCTCTGATTTCATGCGTCATTTTCCCGTTCGTGGATTGCTGGCGTATCTAGGCCTGGGGTGGTATCCACATGCTGAATTCTGGGGGATCCTGGTCTATCCGGAAATGAGAGATAAGTTGCGTCTCAAGTTGCCCAAGTTCTGGACCTACGAGCAAGGGCAACCCTCCCCGACCAGCGTGGCTGATTTCGGCCAATGCATCGACTTCGAGAAAGGGTTCTACAATCCACAACTGGGCCCGGGTTGGTACTGGCAGGAGCGAGATCGGCTTGGGTTCCGGTGGACCGCCGGGAAAGCGGTCTGCTTCCTGCAAACGGATCAAGAGCCTCAGCTGCTGAATATCCACGGCTACGGCCCCACAGCGACCCGTCTACTGATCCGGGTCAATGGCCTGCTGGTGGGAGCTAGAGAGATCGACGACGGAACGGAGTTTCACCTCAGCTACCTGGTCCCTTTTGACCAGCCGCGGCCGGACATCTGGCGAATCGAACTGGAGTGTGATCCGCCCTTCCTGGAGGATTCCCAAACCGATCCGCGTCAACTGGGCGTGATGATCTTTTCGGTGGAAATGAAAGGGACAGTACCGTCTCCAGGAACCCCGGTTCAATCGAGATGACCTCTCTCGGAGTCGCCCATTTCGACACCGCCTGGAAAGTATTCCTTCCAACGCGTGGTGACCAGTCGAGCCACCGCAGGTGCACAGCTGAGTTCCTTTGGATAGGGGGGTTTCATCCGAGCGTCGATGACGATGGGAAAGCGATAGGACAGGTGGTGCCGGGAGACGGAAGTCTGGCTCGCGTAGAGATCTGCGGCGGGTTCAAAACGAGTGAACGTCGTCCACAAAAAGTTGGTTTCGCTGCGAACCGCTCTTTCGGGCTCATCCGAAAGGACGATCAGGGGCCAGTCAGAAAGCCCGCCAGACTCAGCCAGCCGTTTCCCGAAGCTCTCGTCTTCCTGATAGGAGGGGCCACCCACCACGAGACAGCCGGGCGAAAAGACATGAACTTCAGTGACTCCTCCTGGAATCTCCGAACTGGAAAACTCACGGGGCAGGCTTCGCCTGGGTTTCCCCAGACCCAACCAGACACCCTTTGAACCCTCGTTCACCCGTGGGCCTGTGTAGTCGAGCGTGTCCATGGAAAGATTTGAAAACACGTACAGATCGGTTTTCGGATCTGTTCTTTCCAGAATGTGGATCAGAGTCTTCCGAAACTCTTTCAAGTTTACGTTCTCGTCCGTTACCAGCAGGAACTTGGTCAGGGATAGCTGCCCTTCTCCCAGGATCCGAAAAGCACTTGCCATAGCTTCCCGACGGTAGCGCTGCCGAACCACTGCGGCTGCCAGGGAGTGATATCCCGTTTCGCCGTAAGCCCAGATATCCTTGACGGCCGGCATCACCAGGGGAAAGATCGGCTTCAGCAACTCTTGCAGTAAATCTCCGATGTAGAAATCCTCCTGCCTGGGTTTCCCTACGACCGTGGCCGGAAATATGGCGTCTTTTCGGCGGCAGATCTTCTCGAGCTCGAAAACCGGATACTCGTGGGTCAGGGAGTAGTAACCGTAATGATCCCCGAAGGGGCCTTCCGGTCTCCGTTTGCCGGCTCGAACCTGCCCCAGCAACGCGAATTCCGATTTCGCCAGGAGCGGATGAGGTCCCTGCCCGGGGACCACCTCGAGTCGCTTTCCCAAAATCAGCGAAGCGAGCAGAAGTTCCGGGACATTCTCGGGCAGAGGGGCCACCGCCGAAAGAACCAGGCAGGGGGGACCTCCCAGAAACACGGTGACCGGCAAGGACTCCCCTCTCTCTTCGGCAACTGCATAGTGAAATCCACCGCCTTTGCCAATCTGCCAGTGCATTCCCGTCTTCCGGCTGCCGAACACCTGCATTCGATAAATGCCCAGATTCGGCCCTCCCTTCTCCGGGCTCGTGGTGTACACGAGTGGAAGCGTGAGAAACGGGCCACCGTCTTCCGGCCAACAGGTGATCACCGGAAGCTGCCTCAGGTCCGGGTTCGAATCGACGATTTCCGTGACCGGTCCTGAGCGGCGCCTGCGCGTTCCCAGGCGCAAACCAGCCATTGCAACCTCTCGGTTCTGCCAGATCGAGCTGAGACCGGGGGGGAACTCCTGGACCATCGAAACCAGGTTCTTGATGAGCCGAAAGGGCTTGTTGCCGAAGGCGGCCTCAGCTCGCCGGTGGGTTCCAAACAGATTCGTGACGAGTGGAAATGGCGAGCCCTTGACGTTGTTGAACAGGAGTGCCGGGCCGTCCGCAGCGATGACCCGACGGTGGATCTCTGCCGCTTCCTGGTCGGGATCAACGGCTGCCTCAATGATCGCCAGGTCGCCTTCGGAACGAAGGTGACTCAAAAAGTCTCGGAGATCTGGGAACTGTGTGTCTCTCATGGGCGGATAAGTGCTGGGTCACCTGGGGAAAGCGAGTGAGAACAACTGATCTCGGGTTGCAATGAAGAGCGCGCGGTTAGCCGGTGACGGCACAGAATAGACTGAGGAGCCGAAGTGATTCTGAGCCAATATCTTCTTTTGCTTTCCAGGCTGCAGTACAACCACGTCGCCATCCTCGTCTCCCAGATAGAGTTTGCCGTCTGCAATGACCGGCGATCCCCAGATTCCCGAAAAGGTATCATGCACCCAGTAGGGTTTTCCAGAACGGGCATCCAGGCAATGCAGGAAACCGCTGAAATCAGGGTAATACACCAGGCCCTCATGGACCACCGGACTGGAGACAGAGCGCCGGATGTCGGAATACTGCCAGACCAGTCCGATCCGGGTGATGTTCCCCCGCTTGGTGGCATCGATGCAGTACAGATGACCTTTCCCTTCACCGTTCTCAGGGTCCTGTCCATTGGCCACGTAGACCAGGTTGTTCCAGACCCCGGGCGTGGCGAGAATGCTGTTGCGCGTTGTGGGGTACACCGCGTCTTCCGAATTGCTGTCGAATTCCCATAGTCTTTCACCTGTATGAGCCTCAAAGGAGCGGACCCAACCGTCCCCCTGGCCGATGATCACCTGATTGACGCCTCCAATTCTGGCTACGGTCGGAGAAGTCCACTGCCCGTTGAGAATCTGGTTTCCCAGCGAGTTGTCTGTCCAGATGACCTTCCCGGAACTGCGACTCACAGCCACCAGCGAAGGAGCGTTGGGGGCCGGAACCGTGGAGTGATCCTCGCTGCGACCATTGGATGTGCCTACAAAAAGCGTGTCGCCCAGAAGGGTAGGTGAAGAGTTTGAGGCATTGTGAGGGTAGACCCCCAGCTGACTGATCAAGTCTAGAATCCAAACAGTATCCGCCTTGTCTTGAATCAGCGCCCCGTCCCGGTAGGGCCCGTCGTCTTCTTGATCCAGAAAGCCCTCCGTATCGAGGGCCGTGAATTCATTGCGGTTGTTGACGTAGTAGACTCGATCTCCGACGACCAGAGGTGTTGAACAGACTCCCACACCCGGCCAGTCCTGCGCCCCGCCGGTGGCCAGCTTTGGGCTCAGGGCCTGCCACAGAAATGCGCCATCAGACTCTCGAAAAACCATCAGCACCCCCATGTCCTGATCCTGGTCAAGATCTCTGGGAATGTCATTGTTCGTGCCGACGAACACCTTTCCGCCTGAAATGACGGGAGAAGAGTAGGTTTGGGAGCCAAGCGCCGCGACCCATCGAACGTTATTTCCAGTCGCGACATCCCACTCGGTCGGCAGACCTTCAGTGGTAGAGACCATACGGCGGTCTGGAGACCCACCCAGCATGGGCCAGTCCGTTTCCCGGCTCTTATCCCCGGCCACAGCCAGGCTCCTGGCCGGTCCCTGCGGCGAACTCTTGAGGCTCGAAAGCGCCCCGAGAGTCATCAACACAGCAGCAGCCAACAGGGTCCCTCGAAACTGAACTGTTCTCCTTTTGTCTCTGAACATAGCTGCCTCGTGAACGCCCTGGAAACGGTACCGATTCGAGCTGGTCAATCCTAAGTACTCACGTTCATAAACACGGTAGCATTTGCGGATGGCTCTTGCGAGGTGAGGAGGTCTCTCCCCCGGTTGACAGCCTGCTGTCCGGCTGGTTTACTGAGCCCGTGGAAAGGGGCTTTGTGAATCGAATGATTCTGGTTCTACCGGTGCTCCTTCTTCTCGTCCTGGGAGGCTGTGGGGCCGGCATCGAGTCCGCTGATCTGGTTCTCCACAGCGGCAAGATTGTCACGCTGGACGATGAACTCGGAGAAGTGGAGGCTCTGGCGATTCGAGGCGACCGAATCGTGGCCGCTGGCAGCGACTCACAAATCCGGAAGTTCATCGGCGAGGGGACCAAGGTCATTGATCTGAACGGTGGCCTGGCAACTCCAGGGTTTATCGAGGGCCACGGGCACTTCCTGGCGATGGGACAGAGCCAAATGATTCTGCGCCTCGGTGAGGCTTCCACCTGGGGCGAGATCGTACAGATGGTTGAGCAGGCGGCCAGTAAGACACCACCCGGCGAATGGATTCGTGGCCGTGGCTGGCATCAGAGCAAGTGGAGCGTACCCCCCAATCCCACGCTTGAAGGGCTTCCTTTTCACGAATCTTTGAGCGCCGTTTCGCCGCACCATCCTGTCCTGCTGATTCACGCCAGCGGCCATGCGTCTTTCGTGAATGCGAAAGCCATGGAGCTGGCCGGCATCACCAACCAGACCCCTGATCCGGAGGGCGGTGAGATCGTCCGGGACGACCAGGGTCGGGCCATCGGGATGTTGCGGGAGACGGCTCAACGCAGGGTCCGTCGGGTCCCTGGTTCAGATGTGGAGGGACGTCCGCTGCAACCGACCAGAGAGAGCTTGCTCAGGCAGGTTTCGCTGACAGCCCAGGAATGTCTTTCCAAGGGGATCACGACTTTTCAGGATGCCGGATCCACATTTGCGACGGTGGATCTTCTGAGCGACCTGGCCGAGGCGGGAGAGTTGCCCCTGCGCCTGTGGGTCATGCTTGCGGAAGACAATGAAGCCCTGAAGAACGAGATCTCTTCCTACCGGCAAATCAACTCCGCCGGCCACCGGCTCACGGTGAGGGCCATCAAGCGATCCATCGATGGAGCGCTGGGTACTCACGGGGCCTGGCTGCTGGAGCCTTACAGCGACATGCCGTCCAGCTCCGGCTTGAACACGACACCTCTCGATGTCCTTCGGGAGACTGCCCGAATTGCGATTGAGAACGATTTCCAGCTTTGTGTCCACGCCATTGGGGATCGCGGTAATTTTGAGACCCTCAATGTTTTCGAGCAGACCTTTCGGGAACATCCGGAGGCAAAGGATTTGCGCTGGCGAATCGAGCATGCCCAGCACCTGCAGCCCAGCGACATCCCGCGTTTCGCCGATCTCGGCGTGATCGCCTCTATGCAGGGCGTCCACTCCACCTCGGATGGAGCCTGGGTCCCCGACCGGCTGGGTGAGAAGAGGACGAGAGAAGGCGCCTATGTCTGGAGATCGCTGATGGAGGCCGGTGCGGTTGTGACCAACGGCACCGACGCGCCGGTCGAGGATGTCAGTCCCATCCTGTCTTTTTACGCATCCGTCTCACGCAAGCTCCGGGACGGGTCGGTTTTTTTACCCGGACAGCGCATGACGAGGCTGGAGGCCCTTCGGTCCTACACGACTCACAATGCCTTTGCCGGATTCGAAGAAGACCTGAAAGGGACCCTGAGCCCGGGAAAACTTGCCGACGTTACCGTTCTGGACCGAGATATTCTCACCATCCCCGAGGATGAGATTCCGAAGACGAGAGTGGTCTACACGATTGTGGGCGGCAAAGTCGAATTCTCCAACCTCTGAACTCTTTCCCCGCCGCCGGCGTCTAAGACAACAACGGGGTTTGTCTTGAGCTGCCCGTGGTACTTCCACCACGGACTGGCAGGCTGGGGTAGTGAAAATAAGTGAACGCTGCCGGGATCAGCCTCGTATAAAAGTAATGAACCCGGACGGCACAACTCGTACCCACTGAACAGGCCCTCTCACTGTTGATGCCCAGGCAATAAAGGAGGTGACATGAACGGAGTAGCACTTCGATTCGAAGAGCTGCAGGGTGTCGACAGAATCTGGCATTTGAGGCAAGCGGTCTTACTCAAGGGTCTGTCCGTCCCCGACCTGACAGCCATTGCAAACATCTGTTCGGACCGCATCTATTCCAAGGGTGAAGTGATCTTTTCCCAGGAGGATGTGGCCGACGCTATTTTCATTTTGAACCGGGGGTGCGTCCGCATTTCCGTTGTCAACCCGACCGGTCGCGAGAAGATCATAAGCCTTTTCAAGACCGGGGATGTCTTTGGCGAGAATGTTCTAGGGCACCCGCAAAGGCGCAAGGTTCAGGCGACCGCCCATGAAGAGTGCTGGGTATCGATCGTCAGTCGAGACAATTTCTTACGCATGATGAGTCTGAAACCGGAACTGGCATTGAACCTGATCGAGATCCTTTCCCATAAACTGGCGGAAACGCGAGAGGACATTGGAGCGCTGAGTTTCCTTGACACCGAACATCGGGTTGCCAAGACTCTGTTCAAGCTGGCGGCACGCCACGGAAAACAGACGGTCACGGACAGGGACATGATCAAGCTCACCATCCCCGTCTCTCATGAACAACTCGCCCGTATGATCGGTGGTAACCGGCCGCACATATCCACGATTATGTTCAAGTTCAAAAAGCGGGGCTGGGTCCAGTACCAGAGTCGAAAACTCCTGATCAACACGGAGGCACTGAGTGCAGCCACTGCTCTGCCCCAGAGCGGGGATCGGCTCTAAACACCGCGAGCTTCCCGGACAGTACACCAGGTCACCCGGCCGGAAAGAGTCTGTCGAAATTGGCGCCGAAGAGAGCTGCTTGTTCCTGCTTCGCAACCCCGAGGTCGCTGAGAATGGCCAGTTGCGTTCTTAGAATTGAACTCTGCCAGCCTCTGGGGAAGAACGACGAGTCCGTGCCGAACAGGAGTCGGTCAGCTCCAACCACCTCAAGCGCGGTCGCGAACACTGTCGGCAGGTCGAGGTTTGGCGAGTACTTGATCCAGGAGTTGGAACTGGAGGTGTCCAGGTGAATACCGGGATGCAGGTCCGCCATAACCAGAACCTCCCTGAAGAACCCGGCTCCAAAATGCGGAATGACGATGGGTAGGCGCGGAAACGAGTTGGTAGCGCGCTGCAAATCCAGCGGGTTCCCCAACCGGACATCGAAAGGGCTGGGAAGGCCCAGTTTCTTTCGAACTCCGAGGCTCAACACACCACAGTGGACGAAGACAGCTCGGTTGAGGTCATGGGCGGCTTCCAGAATCCCCATCGCTTCATCAGAGTCCAGGCGAAAGTGGTGCATGGCGGGAAAGAGACAAACCACGCTGAGGCCCAGTTCCAGGAAGGCGTGCCTGGTCCTTTCCACAGCATCAGGCTGGCCCGGGTCGACCATAAACTGACCTACAAAGCGTTCCGGAAATGCCTTGACGGCCTCTGCAACTGAAGTTTCCTGGCCCGGCAGGCTGGCAATCAAGCCAATCCGACTCACACCTTCCCGGTCCAGTTCTTCTATCCAGCGGGCTGCCAGTTGCAGGTTGGATTCCGGGTCGTCCCATTCCAATTGCCCGGCCACAATTGTGGCCAGGTTTTCTTGCTCCCGCAGACCGGCCTGCTGTCCCAGTGCCCGCAAGAATCTGCTCGAAAAAAAGTGACAGTGAAAGTCATTCAGAATCATGCTTCTGGCCTCTTGTCGCCACAAGCAACTTCGCCTGGCCGCCTTTTCTGGCCGAGGGAGGCGGTCTGGAAAAATCTTCTTTTCTGCCCCAACATGGAGATCACAGTCTCCATCAAATGATCAAGACCCTGGCGGCGGCGGGCACTGACCGGGACACCCGGAACTCTCCGCATCACTTGTTTGGCTGCTTCTCCCTCCACCAGGTCCATCTTGTTGAGAACCAGCAATTTCGGAGTATCACCCAGACCCATGTCTTGGATGGTCTGGTCGACAGCTCTGACATGGTGATCGATACGCTGGTCGGAGGCATCCACTACATGAAGAAGCAGATCGGCATCTTCCAGTTCTTCCAGGGTAGCTCGAAAGGCAGTGACCAGATCCGCCGGCAGGCTTGAAATGAAGCCCACTGTGTCGGTGATGATGACGTCTCCCCGTTGCGGGAATCGGAGCCGTCGGCTGGTCGGGTCGAGTGTTACGAAGAGCTGATCGGCCGTGTCAATATGGCTGTTTGTGAGCGCGTTCAGAAGCGTTGATTTTCCAGCGTTCGTATAGCCTATGATAGAAAGCACCGGTAGATTCTCTCTGCGGCGCTTGTTCCGGCGCAGATCCCGCTGGCGCGAAAGCGCGGCAATCTTCTTTTCGAGGACACGGATTCGTTGTCGAATCCGCCGTCGGCCGATTTCCATCACTGTCTCACCGGGACCGCGTCCACCTATCCCTCCCGCGAGTCTGGAGAGACCCGCATCCTTCTCGGTCAGGCGCGGGAGTGAATACTTGAGCTGGGCCAGCTCGACCTGTAGCTTCCCGTCCCGGCTGTGCGCCCTTTGCGCAAAAATATCCAGGATCAACTGAGTCCGATCAATGGCTTTCAGGCCGGTGGCATCCTCAAAAGCTCTTGCCTGCGCGGGTTTCAGATCCATGTCAAAGATAGCGACTTCAGTCTGACGATGCATGCCTTCCAGGACAATGTCCTGCAATTTTCCACGGCCCACGACGGTGCGGGGGTGGACTCGGCGGCGGCGCTGCCGAATGACGCCTTCCAGTTCGACCCCTGCCGACTTGATGAGCTCGACCATTTCGGCCAGATGATCTCCATCTTGCGTCAGGCTGATGAGAAGTGCTCTTTCACTGGCCTGGCCTCGGGAGTGCCGGCCACGCCGCCGGGAGAACTCATTCTCGACAGCCCGAATCGTCGCCGCAAAATCGAAATCGAGGTCTTGAAGGCGATCTGCCTCCACAAACTGAAAGGGCTTCCCATTCTCTTCGTAATCTTCGGAGAGCGGGTTGACGTAGGCCGCGTGCAGGCGGCCGGGGCTCCCGTCGGGTCGAGCTTCGATGGCGGCGATCAGATCCAATCGCAAGAGGGCCAGGTCGTTCAGATCATCGGCTGTCAGCTGCTCGCCATTCAGGTGGGTGTGGACCAGGCGAAGACCACGGAAACGTCCGGCTCCGCCGCGCATCCTGCCAATGTCGGGGAGCATCAGCCGAACCGCGTCTCCGACGATCACATTCTGAATGGAACCCGCCCGCGTGACCAGGACCCCTAGCTGTCGGCTTAGTTGCCTGGAGAGCGAACAGAGGTGGCGTGCCAGTTCCAGGGTCACAATTTCATGGGGAGGTACCTTGCGCCGATGGGTTCGTTCCAGCGAACGTCGCTCCGATGCCTTCAGCCCACGAAGATGCCCGCTCAGATGCTGTGAGATACCATTCTCCTGGAACGCTCTACCTTTGTGGTCTGGAGGTGGGCGCCGGCCTGCTGGTCGACCGCGAGGGGCTGCTGCTCGAACTTCGGGAACTCGACCGGCTGACGCTGGAACGACTGGAAGAGCCACTGGAGCGGCTGACGCTGGAACGACTCGAAGACCGGCTGCTGGAGCGGCTGACGCTGGGCCGAGATCTTGAGGTGGTGGAAGGGCGACTTGATCGTACCGAAGAGGAGCCTGATCTGCTGGGCGACCGAACTCCACTGCTGCTCCGCGAGACGCTCGAGCCCCGAGAAGAACTACTGCCCGTCACAACCGAGCGAGGAGCCCTGGACTGGGATCGAGAACCCACACTCGAGTTCCTGGATCCGCTGCTGCCGCGCGACTTGGAAAAGAGGCTTCCCACATTGCTTCGAGGAATCGTCGTCACCTGGACTTTCCGGCTGCGTCTGCGGCTCGAGGAAGTAAGAGCACTTCCAGTCGATGCTACCTTACGGGCTCCCAGAGGTGCCCTGGCGACACTCGGATCTCCAGACCGAGCCCTGGAACTTGCCGTTGAGCGTCCCGCCAGAGTCGAAGTCCGGGATCTGGAAAAGCTGCTGGTGACGCCTCGCTGGACCCTGGTCGTGTCGGCACCCCGGTTCTTACTCGTAAGTACAGCGTTGCGAGGTCGGCTGTGGCTGGTTCCCGCCGCCAGCCTTCTGGGAAGCCCTGTCTTCAGATTGTCGACCAGGTTCCGGTCAATGCTCTTGACACGAGCTCCATCCACCCGGGAGGCACGGAAATCGTCTTCCGTCACTACCGTGAGCCCGGAACCGGGATCCTGGTAGCGGTTTATGATGGTGTTGTTGTTGACAATCGTCACCGAGTTGTTGATATATCCACCACCGCCGCCATAGTAGCCTCTGCCGGATCCGAAGCCGAAGCCAAAGCCATAAGGAGACCAACCCACATAGCCGGATCCCCAGTAAAAATGAACCCGTGCCGGAGACCAGTAGGAAAAGGAGCCCGGAGACCAGCACCAGCGATTGTAGGGCTGGTAGTAGTACCAGCGACCATGGTGGTAGGGGAGCCAGCCCCAGGGCTCGTTGCTGATCCAGGTCCAGCCCCAGGTAGGATAGTGGCTCCAGCGGCCAGCGCGATAAGGCGCCCAGCCCACACTCACGGTCGGAAACCAGACGCTTCCGTAGCTGGGAACAGTATCCCAGGCTCCGTGATCGTCCAGATCGTAGACCCCTACGTAGGAGGCACCGCCGACCCTGGCCACGGACTGACTGCTGGCAAAGTGGGCATCGCGACGATCGCTCCACAAATCCAGGTCGTCACGATCGGGTGCAAGCACGGCCTTCTGAAGCGGAGTATTCGTGTTCGCAAGGATGAGCTGCTCACCACCCTCCAGGCGTCTCTCACCGACGGCATTCTCAACTTCTACCTGCCCTTTCCAGACAACAACGCGGCTGTCGGCCTGCTCATTGACCGAAAAGCGGTAATAGCCCTTCTTCTTGATCTTCACACTGGCACCGGGCAAGTGTATGAAGTAGCGGGCAGAGTCGTTGACCCGTAGAACGAGTTCTCCGAGCTGCATCTCGATGTCACCGCTCCGGCCGGATACGTTACCGAAGAGAATATCCGTATTTCCCCCCAACCGCAGGAAGTTGCCTTCACCCAACTCCACTTCCACACGGGAATCGGGCTGCGAGACAATTCGGTCCCCACTCAGTAGCGGCAAATTGACGGTCACTTCCGACCAGTCCACATCGCCGGCGGGCTCGTAGCTCGCTTTCCCGTCAATAAAGCTGATTCTGGGAGGGTAGTATCCCTTGCCGAACAGGGACGCTGCCAGAAACAACGTCACACTTGCGATGGCAGACAGTCTCGACAGGTTGGCGGGCAGTGAGGACAGTAGGTGCTTCATCACTTGTTTAGATTGTAGCAGACCCAAAATGTTTCACCTCCCCGTCAGTCCAGCGAGTACCTAGCTGTGAACTCTCAACAGATTGTTCAGTACAAGGGGTTGTCCATCCGAGCTTCTTCGGGCGAATTAACCCCGCGAACTCCCCGGACGGCACACTACAACTCATCTTTGTGCACGTCCCGGTGCTGGACGATCGGCTGTAGGCCCAGCTCGCGAAGGGTTCTCGACAACTCTTGACAGACATAGACAGAGCGATGCCGACCTCCGGTACAGCCAATGCCTACAGTGAGATAGTTCTTGCCCTCTCTCCGGTATTTCGGCACAAGATAGTGCAGGAACTGGGCAATCCGTTCGACGGACTGCTCGGTTTCGGGCTCTCTCTGAAAGAAGCTTGCCAGGGCAGGATCGTCACCCCTGAAGTGTTTCAAATCGGGATCGAAGTAAGGGTTGGGCAGAAATCTCACATCCAGCACCAGGTCGGCATTGAAAGGCAGGCCGTACTTGAAGCCGAAAGAGACGAATGTGATCTGGGGTCGTTCCGAATCCGAGTCGCTCGCAAAAGTTTGCTGAATCAGGTGCTTTAGTTCGTGGACGGAAGTCTGGCTGGTGTCAATCACGAGGTCACACAGTTCCTTCAGGCTTGCGATCTGACGCCGTTCTGAGCGGACGCCTTCGAGCACCCCCTGTCCCTGGGCAAGGGGGTGCACGCGACGTGTTTCACTGTAGCGACGAGCCAAAACCTCGTCAGAGGCATCCACAAATACAAGTCTGGTGCTGAATCTCGATTTCTTGAGATGGCTGTAGACGGATTCGAAGTCAGCCAGGCTTTGCCCGGAGCGAACGTCTGTCACAACGGCCAGGCGGGAAACGCCTCCTCCCGCAGCCCGGCCCATCTCGATGAGCTTTGGGAGTAGAGCCGGAGGCAGGTTATCAACGCAGAAGAAGCCCAGGTCTTCCAGGGCTTTGAAGACCGTACGCTTGCCCGAACCACTCATGCCCGTGACGATCAAGATCTGTTGCGGAGCTTTTGACTGGTCGTTCATCCGTCACGCACTGGCACGGCGCTGCCGCGAGCCGGCGATGTTCATCTGGTCGCGATACTTGGCCACGGTTCGTCGAGTGATCTGGAGCCCTTCTATGTTGAGAAACCGTGCTATTTTCTGGTCCGAGAGCGGCTTAGAGACATTTTCTGATTCGATGATCTTACGAATCATCTCCTTGACTTGAATGGTCGAAAAACTCTCTCCGTTCGCGCCCTCAACTCCCACGCTGAAGAAGCGTCTGAGTTCAACAATCCCCTGGGGCGTGTGAGCATACTTGTTCGCAACCACTCGGCTGATCGTGGAGGAGTGAACCTTGAGTTCCTCGGCCACTTCTTTGATCAGCATCGGTCTCAAGGAGAGAAGCCCATGGTCAAGAAAGGGGGTCTGGCGCTTGATGATGGCTGTGCAGACACGGTAGATCGTTGCCTCTCTTTGATCCACACTCTTGAGCAGTTCGATGGCCGAGCGAAACCGTTCACGAATGAAGCTCTTCGTTTCCTTGGAAGTACCCTTCTGTCGAAGCAGGGCCCTGTAAGCAGCACTCAGGCGAAGACGCGGCAGGCCGTCATCGCTTACTACGACTCGGTAACCATCTTCCGTCTTCTGAATGTGAACATCCGGTTGGATATACTCCGGCTCCCGAGAATCGTACCGGTGACCGGGTTTCGGAGAGAGAGTCCGGATGACTTCTAAAGCCTTTTCCACTTCCTCCACCTGGCGACCAACCCGACGGGCAAGTTCCAGAATATTCTGGCTTTGGAGCTCGGTCAGATGGTCCCGCAGGAGTTCTCCTGCCAACCCCTCCTCGAGTTTCAGGCCTTCCAGTTGAATCAACAGGCACTCACCCAGGTCTCTGGCTGCAACTCCCCCCGGATCGAAGGACTGGACGGTTCGAAAAGCTTCCTCGACATTCTCGGGGGAAACCATGAGCTGTGCGCAGATTTCTTCATCGGTAACACAAGCGTAGCCATCCGTGTTGACATTGCCGACAATGAATTGAGCGATTCTGTAGATTTCCGGTCTGAGCTCGGTCAGATTGAGCTGCCAGTTCAGGTGATCCTGCAAAGTGACGGGGTTAGACAGGAAAGTCTCAAAAGAAGGTTTGTCCTCGAGGCTTTCGTGCTCTGAACGAGTCCGGGCTGGAGACGGGAGGTACTCCTCAAAGAAATACTCCACATCGATGTCCGCGAAGGGATCATCACTCTCCTCGGGACCCTCGCTCTCATCCGCCGGCTCGGTGGTCAGCTCCGCCCCGGCAGATTCCTCGAGCACAGGATTCTCCGAGAGCTCCTGTTGGAGCACCTCTGTCAGCTCCAGCCGATTCAGAGTCAGGAGCTCGATCTTCTGCAGTAGCGCAGGTGTCATCGTCAAGCGTTGCGAAAGCTTGACATTCAGGGTGGTTCTTAGCTGTGGTCGATACAACGCGATGCTCCCTGCGGTGATTCACCGCCCAGCCTAGTAGAGACGGAACTGTTCACCCAGATAGACCTTCCGTACTTCGAGATCGGAGGAAAGAACGTCCGGTGTGCCCGATCGGAAGATCGTCCCTTCTCTGATGATATAAGCGCGATCCGTGATCTTCAAAGTCTCCCTTACGTTGTGGTCGGTGATCAGGACACCGATGTTTCGTTCCTTCAAGTGAACCACAATTCGTTGGATATCCTGTACAGCCAGAGGGTCGATTCCCGCAAAGGGTTCATCGAGCAGAATGAAGGAAGGTCTGGTGACCAGCGACCGTGCGATTTCAAGACGCCTTCTCTCCCCGCCGGAGAGAGCGTAGGCCGCCTGGGTGCGAAGCGATGCAATTCCGAACTCCTCCAGGAGTTCAGTCACGGTTTGATCAGCCATTCCCGGGCTGAGATCCAGGGTCTCAGCGATCGCGTAGAGATTGTCCTCGACGCTCAGACGTCGAAAAACAGATGGCTCCTGAGGAAGATAGCTGATCCCCTTCCGGGCTCTCAGGTACATGGGAAGGTGCGTGATGTCTTCCCCGTCGAGCAGGACACGTCCACCGTTTGGAGGCGTCAGTCCGACGATCATGTAGAAAGTCGTCGTCTTTCCCGCTCCATTGGGGCCGAGGAGACCGACGATCTCACCCTCATTGATCTCCAGGCTGACGTCTTGTACAACCCTGCGCCCTCGATAGGACTTATCGAGATCTTCGGCAGCAAGGGTCTTCTCGACTGTCCGAAACGTCGGGCTCATGGATGTCCTTCAATCAGCAGAGTATCATCACCCAGAGTGAAGGTCAATTTACGTCCGATCGCCTTACCTTGTTTAGAATCAATCACTTGAGCCGGTTCTCCTTCAACTCTCATGCTCCCCTCGGCGGGTAGATAGACGGCCTTATCACCCATCGCCTTTCGTCCTTCTTCGGAAAGGGTCACTTCTCCCAGAGCGGTCATCTGGAGGAGCGTTTCCAGACCCGGTCCGTCAAACCGGAGAATCATTTCGGAAGTTTCTATTTCGAATTCTTCCGACTCGGCCCAGACATTTCCCGAGAAGACGGCCTCCTGTGACTGGCGGTCGAGTACCAATCGGTCCGCTTTGACATGATAGCCTGCGAGTTGCTCTGCCTGGACGGTTTGTACCCATGCCGTTACGCTCCCGTGGGCTTCCAGGATCAGCCGCCTCGACTCCAGCCTCATCCGATCGCTCTCAATCCTGTTCTCGCCAAACTCGAGCCGGGGTCGACCCTCGTACAGAATCCAGGAACTCTCACCCCCGGCTTTCATTCCCTCGGCTCGGATGGTCAGGGGCTGATCCCCTTGAACTTGCGTCTCAACCTGCCCGTCCGCTTGAATACCGTGACTGGAAGCATCCAGTCGAAGACGAGTGGCTGTGGTGCGGCTGACCAGCTCCTTTTCAGGGTTCAGGCTGCGTAGCACCGGGAGGGGCTCGCCGGTCACTTCGATGAGGCTGCCTCCCTTCGAAATGACACCCTTCTGGCCGGAAAGCTGAAGCAGACCCTCCGGCCCCTCCTCTTCCAGTTCCAGATCGCCCAGCAGTTCAGCTTCCTTCAGACCTCCCTTGCCGTCGTAGGTGACTCTCATATTGCGGGCTTTGGCCGTGAGTGGCTTCTCCAACCCCCTCTCCAGGTGGACCGGTCCGGTGGCGGTCAATGATACCGGTACTGCGTTCTCGTAGGTGTTGCTGAAACCTGCGGCCCGTATCACCGTCTTCTCGGTCGATGATTCCTCCACGATTCTGGAACGTCCAAGTGTGTCCAGCTTCGCCAGTTGCCCCTCCTGAAAGAAGATGCGAATCTCCTCTTCCGCCTCCAGAGTTCGCTTCACCAGGCTCCCCTCCGCTACCAGTACAGGCTGCCCTCGCGCAACGAGTTGCTGCAGGAGGGCGTCAGGAGCCAGGGTGACACGCAATTCTTCACTTCGGATCGTCTCTCTTCCCTGCTCCGCCTGGCGAACCAGTTCAACCTGACCTGTGAAAGTCAGTTCTTCGAACTGCGGTCCGGAACCCGACAGGCCCGTCATGTGGTCGGCCTTGACCTTGTCTATCCCTGCCTCACGCCACTCGATCTCGATATCCCCTGTAGCTTCCAATGTGCGCAGCAAGAGGCTGTCCGGGGGGCTCTCCGGCGCCGGTGACCCGGTAATCAGTCGAGCCCGAAGAATTTGACCCTCGCTGCCTGATCCCCGCCGGTAGAGGGCCCTCTGCTCGGGCTTGGAGGTCAGGCGAAAGCTGCGGACTGTTCCCTGTTTCGGCTCAAACTCAAGGGTCAAGCTGTCTCCCTCGATGACGGCGTCCCCACTCTTGAAGACCACGGTTCCAACCGCAGTGGCCAGGCGAAGCTTCTGCTCCTCGGTCAGCTCAATGTCGACCTTCTCGGCGACCAGGCTTTGAGTCACGCTTTCGATGCTGCACTTGCCCACCAGCAGAAGTCTTCCGAGTCGCGGCCAGTAGCGGGCAGTCAAAGCTCGAATGTCAACGAATCTCTCCCCCTGAGGAATCCGCAGGTGGATCCCATCCTGCACATCGAGACGATTTTCCCCGGCGCTATAAAGAAGTCCCCGTCCCTCGCCCTCGACGGTTCCGCGCCGCAACGAAAAAGCCTCCTCGATGCGCACGGCGCGTTCCTCCAGGTCGGCCGATGCACGCTGCGAACGAATCTCAGTGCCATCTTCCAGGGAGATGGAGACGTCTTCTTCAAACTGGACTGCCCTCCGGTCGACGTCATAACGAGCCTTCTCAGCCCACACCCGGTCGGCCAGCTCCCTATGCGGGGGCCGGAAAATGTTCAAATGGACCTTGGCGAGATCCTGGATTCCTTCTTCATTGACGCTGCTTTCCGCAGACCGGACCTGAAAGACGACATCCCCCCCGTCGTAGTTCTTGAACTCCACGTCGCGACTGCGTTGGGCGGTGTTGTCTGCGAGCGGCTCGATCGTGGGGGCCTCGGGTCGCTCGGCCAGGTTGGTCAGAAAGTTGACCGTGATGGCCCCCATGACGACCAGAAGGATTCCGATCAAAGCACCCTTAAGCAACCGGTTTCGCAGCATGGCTTTTCTAGTGTACTGTCCCAGAAGTTCACGCCGCTACTTCGGGCGTCTTTTCGCCAACAGCTTTGTTGTGCTCCTCGAAAGACTCGCGCCATTCCTGCGTCGCGCGCCTCACTGGCGACGAAAATCCATCCCGAATTGACACCGCGAAGTTCCAGGACAGCACACTAGTACCTAATTGCTAGTACTACTATTCAACCAAATGTACAGGAGACTCGGAAATCCAGCAGCCGGTGACCTCTCCACCACGGGCTACCCGAGGGCGGCAGGAAGTTCCGCACAACGGACCCAGGAGAAGACCTGCGCTCTCGCTTCCAGGTACGACAATCAGACAGCCCTCAAGTCCTCAATCGTGAGCAGCAGCTTGGTCTCACCCATATAGATCTCGCGGCTCAGTGTGTAGGCGAGATCCAGAGAACTTGTCTGCTCCAGGGAACTTGCCACACTTCCGTTTCGCCACCAGATCGCTTCCAGCCGGTGGCCATTGGTACCCACGTAGAGCTTCAGGTGCTTTTCTTTGATCAGAAAGGGTCCGGCGGCGAGAGGGGCACCTTGTGACGCGAAAACCGGCACGGGATTCCCCATGCCGAAGGGGGACAATTGTTCCACCTTGTCAAGCAGCGAGAAGGAAAGCTGCTCGACTGGGAGAATCGCATCGATATCCAGGGAAGGAACGAGCAAATCATCGGAAAGGTGCTCGCGGGCGTACTCTTCGAGTCTCTCCTCTAGCTGGGCCACTTTCGCCTCGAGGTTGGGCCCGGTAAGGGTGCACCCCACCGCCTGGGCATGGCCCCCGAACTTTGCGAAGAGATCACGGCAGGAAGTGAGCGCATCGAGGATGTGAAAACCCGGGACGCTTCTTCCAGAGCCCTGAGCTCCCTTCTCGTCGAGGGAGAGAATCAGGGTAGGCCGGTAGCACCGGTCCACGATACGGGAGGCGACAATACCAATGACTCCACGGTGCCAGTTCTGACCGGAAAGGACGACGAACTTTCTTTCGAGCTGTTCCGGGTGGTGCCCAAACTGTTCCTCGAGTCCCGCCAGAATTCCTTGCTCGGTTTCTCTGCGCAGCAGATTCTTCGAGTTCATCTCCTCGACAATGCGTTCCGCCGTCTGAGCATCCTTGACCGAGAAGAGGTCGACGACTTCCCGGCCACCACCCATTCGCGTGACTGCGTTAATGCGGGGAGCCACCTTGAAACCGATGTCAAAGGGATTGATCTGCTCACCGACCCCTGAACCCTCGAGCAGAGCCTTCAGGCCCAGGTTTCGAGGTCTGGCCAGACCGTCGAGCCCAAACCTTGTCAGGATCCGATTCTCACCCACCAGAGGAACCAGGTCGGCGATCGTGCCAATCGCCACCAGTTTCAGGAAGTGGTGGACTACGTTCTGGCGACCCACCTCTCGAAAAAGAGCCTGAACCAGCTTGAAAACAACGCCTACAGCAGCCAGATCCTTATCCGGGTACGTACAGGCGGGCTGCCGCGGGTTCACAATCGCCCATGCATCAGGCAGTGTCGTGTCGGGAAGATGATGATCCGTGACGACGAGATCCAACCCCAGTTCTCGAGCAGCCGCGCACACCTCGAAGGCCCGAATCCCGGAATCAGCGGTGATGACCAGTGAAAAACCCTGATCGTGGGCCTTCCGGATCACCTCTGTCTTGAGACCATAGCCCTCCTCGAGCCGACGCGGCAGGTAGAAGCCCACCTCAATCCCAATCATTTCCAGGGCTCGCTTGAGCACGGCTGTCGAAGTGATCCCGTCTACGTCATAGTCCCCGTAAATCAGGACCTTCTCATGACGATCGCGGGCCTTCAAGATTCTTGCAACCACGCGGTCCACCCCCAGCATGAGACTGGGATCGTGAAGATCGTCAAGGCGTGGATTCAGAAAAGCGGCTGCCTGCCCAGGATCGACAAGGCCGCGGTGGATCAGGATCTGAGCCACCAGGGGCTCTACCTCGAGCTTCCCAGACAGGGAGTCAACGAGCTTTGGATCCGCCCGTCTTACATTCCACCTGCTTTTCACCGCAAAAGTCTATCAGCAGGATGTGGCCATTTCAGCGCTTCATTTACTCTCGGCGCAGCTTGAAAAAGAGGTCCCGTGCCTCCTGGTTCTCGGCGCGGGTTTTCCTTGTGGACACGTCTACGGACCAGGCAAACGCGACGATGCGCTGCTCCGACTCGCGGAAGATGTCCAGTTTGATTGAGTAGCGGGGAGGAGTTGCCCTGAGAGGCTCCCAGTTTTCAAATCGGAGCCCGTTGACTTCGCCGCCAATCAATTTCCCGACCACTCCAGACTCCGCCTGCAATACTTGAAACGCGGATTCCCACTCGGGGTTCTTGGCGGGCGGCGAGAACTCGGCGGGACTGCTGTCCTGTGGCGGAACTGAGCCCATTACTGCTCCGCCCACAGGAACCACCAGGGGTTGAGAAGAGGGCACGGCCTGTGGGGAAAAGTGCAGATCGACCTGGGCCGGCCTGGGGGGCGGAAGGGGTAGACGATAAATCTCGGGCGGTGGTTCAAAAGCAACCGACCAGGAAGTGGCCACTTTCTCGACGAGTCTTCCTCGAAGATCGCGGTCCAGCAGGAGTATCGCGCTGACAGCCAGTACCAGAATCACCAGCGGAACCGCTAGAATCTGCTGCCAGGGAGCCAGTGCAGGTGCGACCCGACCCAATGGCCGTGACGCAATTTCGCGAATCTCTTGTGCCTGTTCACGAAATCTGTCGGTCCTGTCGGGAGCGTCCTCCCTTTCCCGTTCGTTCATGTCTTCTTGCCGGTCGCCTTCTGCCGGGCCCGCAATTTCAATGTGGCCAGAATAAACTCGTCCAGATCGCCGTCCAGGACGGAATCTACATTGCCGCGCTCCAGCTTTGTCCGATGGTCTTTCGCCATGCGGTAGGGGTGCAGGACGTAGGATCGAATCTGGCTCCCCCAGCCGATCTCAGCCTTTCCTTTCTCAACCTCATTCAACTCTTCCCGCCGCTTTTCCATCTCCAGTTCATATAGCTTCGAACGCAGGATCTTCATGGCCATGTCCTTGTTTCGATGCTGAGAACGTTCATTCTGACATTGCACCACGATTCCCGATGGAAGGTGCGTGATGCGGACGGCCGAGTCCGTGACGTTGACATGCTGCCCCCCCGCACCCGAGGAGCGGTAGGTGTCGATCCTCAGTTCCTTCTCATCAATGACTATCTCCACATCGTCATCCATTTCCGGAGTGACAAACAGAGACGCAAACGAAGTGTGGCGGCGCGCCGCAGCGTCATAGGGCGAAATGCGCACCAGCCGGTGGACCCCGATTTCCGGTACCAGTCGACCATAGGCCCAGTCGCCCTTGACCAGGAAGGTTGCGGACTTCACCCCGGCCTCGTCACCGGGCTGCAAATCCGTCAGTTCGGTCTTATAACCGGACTTCTCAGCCCACCGTTGATACATGCGCAGCAGCATTTCAGCCCAGTCCTGACTCTCGGTTCCACCAGCTCCCGGGTGAATTGTCACGATGGCATTGTTCAGGGAATGCTCTCCGGAAAGCAGGGTCCGAGTCTCTGTATCCGCAACCAGCTTCTCGAGTTTCTTCAGCTCCTCCTGAAGATCGGCCTCAACATCCTCTCCCTCTCCCAGCAGTTCTTCGAGGGCTTCCACGTCCTCAATCGAACTCCGGCACCCGCGTGCCAGCTGCAAATCAAGCTCGAGTCGGCGGCGGGTCTTGAGCAGAGGCCGCGTGGCATCGGGAGACTCCCACACCGAGCCATCCGATAGTTGGGCTTCGATCTCCTTCATTTGCTGTGCTTTGCCCTCTACGTCAAAGATACTCCCAGAGATGATCGATCCGTTCCTTCAAGTCCTCCACCTGGTCACGATAGGTTTCCACTCTGTTTTCCTTTCTTCCGGGACAAGATGGCCTCACCAACTGCGCCCAGCAATGCCAGTATTATAATAAATCCAATGGTTCCCTGACCGAAACGGGCGAAGTGCGACCGATAAGAATTTGGGGAAAACTTCACGTTGAGAGTGTCCACTTCGAACAGCTCCAGCCGCTCCCGGATCCTTCCGTAAGAATCAACGTGGGCGGAGATCCCTGAATTCGCCGCCCGAAGGAGCGGTTTGCGCAACTCAACCGCACGGACCGCAGCCATCTGAAGATGCTGCCTCGGTGCCGGCGTGTCTCCAAACCACAGATCATTCGTGATATTGACCAGAAACCGGGCCCCTGACAGGACGGCCTGACGGCTCAAATCCGGAAAGATGCTCTCATAGCAGATCAGAAAGCCAAATCGTTCGTGGCCGATTTGGGCCGGTTGCTGCATCGGCCTTCCCGGGGAAAACCGACTCACCTCCCGAACCAGGGCCTGGGACAGCCCGAGTAACTTGCTCCCCCGCGGCAGGTACTCGCCAAAGGGCACCAGGCGCCGCTTGTCATACTGGTAAGCCAACTTCCCGGCTTCATCGAGCAGGAAGGCACTGTTGTAGTGGACACCTGCTTGCAGTGTGGGCCGCGTGCCGTTCAGGACCAGAGGCCGTCCGCTGGCCGCAACAACCGTTTCCCAGTGCTCCTGGAAGGGCAGGTCTGTCTGGAGAGAAAAGGGGTTCGGAGCCTCCGGAAAGATGACCCACTCCGCTCCCGCCCGGCTGGCGCGGGCATAGGCTTCCGGCAGTTCCTGAAAATAGACTTTCCGAAAATAGCTGCGCGTTCCCCTCAGATCGATGCCTGGCTGAACCAGGGCGACCTGGTGCGTGTGATCCGTTTCCATCTTCCAGACCCTGAGGCGGTAAGTGCCGTAGAGCAGCGAAAGGCCAATCAGAGCAGCGTAGGCAAGAGCCGGGCCCCGGCGTCCGGCGGTCGTCCACAGAAGAGCTGCTGAATTGCCGGAGACTACCAGGAAGGACAGAAAGTACACTCCCCCCAGGTCAGCCGACTGAAGTAGCGTGCCAAAGCTGTACTGGGAATAACCCAGAGAAGCCCAGGGGAAGCCTCCCACGACGTAGTGTCCACGAAACAGCTCGCAGGCCGTCCACAGGGCAGGCGCAGCCACCAGAGCAGCTCCAGAACTGAAGGTTCGGGCGATAAGCCAGGTCAGAATCGAAAAGGGGAGCATCAGCACGGACATGCCGCCCACCAGCAGCAAAAACACCCCGGCTGCAGCCAGAAAGTGCAGGCCTCCGTGATCGACCATGACTCCTGGGATCCAGTAGAGCACCAGGCCGAAACCGGAAAGGAAGAAGAGGCAATGTCCTCTGAGTACGGGAGCAAGTCCGCGGCTCTGGAGTATTCGCAACTGCAGCGGAACTACACAGACCCAGGCCAGCGGGAAGATCGACGCCGAGGGGAAACTCAGAGCCATTCCCACAGCCCCGCTCAGCAGCCCGAGGCGGCCGGCCACTCGGCCGGTCATCGGCTGAATGAGTCAGGTGCCTGCCTCACGAACGTGCTGAAGCCGTCGCTCTTGAGGGTTTCTTCCATCTGGGCGGCTGCGGCTTCAGTGCCGAACTTACCCACCCAGATGCGATAAAAGTTGTCAGTCGAGGGCGGCACGATCCGTCCCCGGTGTCCTCGCTCCCCTAGCCTGCCCAACAGCAAGTGTCCCTCGGCTTCCGTTCTCACCGCCCCGATCTGCACGGTGTGAACCTGCGCTACCGCCTCCGATCTGTCCGTCCCTGCCTGGGCCTCGGCGTCTGCAACGCTACTCCTTACTTCCAGTGCCGAGGCTGTTTCATGGGGGCGCGACTCTGACTCCTGGACGGGATCTTGAAAGTTCGATTCCGGTGCTGTCGGATGGGCGCGGGACGTTGTCCTCGCAGGGAATCGGGCGCTGGCTTGGCCGATCGGATCGGGCGCTGGCTTGCGAACCCCAAAAGCGAATCCCGCCCAGAACACCAGCACCGACCAGCACAGAACCAGCACGTAGACAGTCAGAGTTTGCTTCGGTCCCAGGCGCGACATGGCTAACTCGCTATTCGCCCGACGGCTTGGATGTCAGAGCTGCCAGGAGATCGACGGGAACAGGAAAAATGATGGTTGAATTCTGTTCCATGCCAATCTCGGCCAGTGTTGAAAGATAGCGCAGCTGCATGGCGGCCGGTTCCCTGGCCAGAACCTGGGCTGCCTGTAAAAGCTTCTCCGCTGCCTGGGACTCTCCATCTGCATGAATAATCTTGGCTCTCTTTTCCCGCTCGGCCTCGGCCTGTCTTGCCATCGCACGCTGCATTTCAGACGGAAGATCAACCGTTTTGACCTCCACCATCGAAACCTTTATACCCCAGGTATTTGTACTTTCATCGAGGATGGTCTGAAGGCGTTCGTTGAGGGTTTCGCGCTGGCTCAACAGGTCATCCAGCTCGACTTCTCCGAGAACGGAGCGCAGGGTGGTCTGAGCCAGTTGAGACGTTGCGTACAGATAGTTTTCCACTTGCAGCACAGCCTTGTTGGCATCCACAACCCGGAAGTAGACGATGGCGTTCACCTTCAGTGAGACATTGTCACGCGTAATGACGTCCTGGGCCGGCACGTCCATGGTTACCGTCCGCAGGCTCACACGTTCGATTCGGTACAGGGGTCGCAGGACAAAAATAAGCCCTGGCCCCCAGGGCTCACCGACAATACGCCCGAGACGAAACACGACAGCCCTCTCGTATTCCCTCAAGATCACGACCACCGACAGCAGATAAGCCACGGCGATTCCCAGCAACAAAAGAATCGGTGCGAAATTCATACGTCACCTCCAGCAGACTTGGTGCTCCCTTTCACAAGAACGAGTGGGTTCCGAAAGGAAGGACTCAACCATGTGGTTCAACGAACATGTGGTTCAACAAACAGCGTCAGGTTCTCTACCTGCACGATACGGACCCGTTGGCCGTTTTCAACCGGCTTATCCGAAAGGGCGTTCCAGAGTTCTCCGTGCACAAAAACGCGGCCACCCTGATCCGTGACCGGGGAGCGGGCCACCGCAATCTCTCCGATCAATCCTTCCCGTCCCGTGACGATCCGGCTCCCAAATCCTTTGACCAGCGCCCAAAGAAATAAAAGTGAGACCACCGCAACCGGAATGCCCACCGCCAGAGCCATGCTCCATCCGATTCTCATCTCCGGATACGGTGAATCGATCAGGAAAAGGAGACCCAGTATAATCGACACAGACCCTCCAATCCCCAGAAACCCGAAGCCCTGGATCAAAACCTCGGCCACCAGGAGACCCGCACCGAGGAGCAGGAGAAGAACGCCAATGTAGTTGATGGGCAGCAGCGAGAAGCCGAGTAGCGACAGGACCAGACAGATGGCGCCGGCTACGCCCGGGATGACAAGCCCTGGAGCCTGAAACTCCAGATAGAGACCCAGCAGACCGAGAACTCCCAGCAGCAGCGCCAGATTCGGACTGGCAATTGCAGACAGCAGTTGCTGCCGGCTCGTCATGCCAAAGTTTTCCACGATCTGCCCGCCCACACTCAGGGTTTGGATTTCACCGTCAAAGCGCTCAATCTGACGCCCTTCGAGCTGGTTGAGAAGATCTTCCTGGTCCTCGGCAATCAGGTCGATCAGAGATCCGTCCAATGCCTCCTGCGCCGTGTACGATTGGCTCTCCGTGACCCCCTTTTTCGCCAACTCGTAGTTTCGCTTGCGCTGTTCCATGATGCTTCTCAGGCTGGCCAGCGCATCGTTGCGGACTTTCTCCAGCATGACTTCATCATCAACCCCGAAGGGAAACACCGGATGAGCGGCACCGGTATTGGTAGCCGGGGCCATGACCGCCACATCCGCCGCCAGCAGGATGAAAAAACCGGCCGAAGCCGCATGGCTTCCGGGAGGTGCTACATAGCAGACGACGGGAACTTCAGAATTGAGAATGGCCTGCACAATCTCCTGCATCGAGATGCCGAGGCCGCCCGGTGTCGCCAGGCGAATCAGAAGAAACTCCGCCTCGACGTCCGCAGCATGCTCAACCGCCCCTCTGATGAACTCAGCCTGGACCGGGTCGATGGCACCGACAACCTCGATTCTGACGATCTCAGCCATGACCGGCTGCACCAGAAAACAGGGCAGGAGGCTACACATGAGCCTCATTATCGTACGATTCTTTGGGATCCAGTGTTCCACTATCCTTCAGTATAATACTCTCTTAAGAAATGCTCACGATTCGACTCTTTGCAGGCATGAGAGATGCCGCCGGCAAGGGCGTGCTGGAAATGGAAGCGCCCTCACCGGCGAGGGTCTCGGACGTCTTTAACCACCTCATGCTGCTCCATCCCGGAGTGGAACCTTTCCGGAGCAGCCTGCTGGTGGCCGTGAACCAGGAGTATGCTGACTGGGACGGGGTGGTCCAGGATGGGGACGAGGTTGCCTTCTTTCCCCCCGTCAGCGGAGGAAGTCGTTGATCCGAATCGTAAAAGAGAGAATCGAAACTCTCCAAGTGATCGCGGCGGTTCAGTGCCCCGAAGCCGGTGCCATCGTGACCTTCGACGGGACGGTCAGAAACCACGCCCGGGATAAGTCGGTGACGCACCTCTTCTATGAGGCTTACGACCACATGGCGATTCAGGAAATGGAAGCCATTCGGGATCGTGCCCTGGCTCGCTGGCCTATCCACAAACTGGCGGTCGTGCACCGCGTGGGCCGGTTGGAGATCGGGGACAGCAGTGTTTTCATCGCCGTCTCCGCGGACCATCGAGGTGACGCCTTCGAGGCCTGCCGGTTCGTGATCGACAACCTCAAGACGACGGTTCCAATCTGGAAAAAAGAGTTCTACGTTGACGGCGAAGTGTGGGTCGAGGACTACGCATGAAGCTGATCAAGGTAGGAGCCGCCACACTGAACCAGACTCCTTTGGACTGGGAGGCCAACCAGGCAACCATCCTGGGGGCCATCGAAGAAGCCCGCAATTACCAGGTCTCGGTGCTGTGTCTTCCCGAGCTCTGCATCACCGGCTACGGCTGCGAGGATGCGTTTCTTTCGGCCAGTCTGCATTCGACGGCACTCCAGGTATTGGAGGAGATCCTTCCCCACACAAGAGGAATGGCTGTCTCTCTGGGGCTTCCTGTCGCGTACAACAACGTGGTGTTCAACACGGCCTGCCTGGTGGTCAACGGCCGGATTGCCGGTTTCGTGGCGAAACGCTATCTGGCCCGATCCGGCATCCACTACGAGACCCGCTGGTTCAAGCCGTGGCCGATTGGAAAACAGGTGTCAATTCGGATTGGGGGCAATGAGTACCCCTTCGGGGATCTTTATTTCGACTGCGGCGGAGTCCGAATCGCTTTCGAGATCTGTGAAGATGCCTGGGTGGCTGACCGTCCCGGGGGGAACCTGTTCTTGAAGGGGGTGGATATCATCCTGAACCCCAGCGCCAGCCATTTTGCGTTTAAGAAACAGCAGATTCGGGAGCGCTTTGTCCTGGAGGGCTCGCGCGCTTTCGGAGTGACCTACGTGTATTCGAACCTTCTCGGGAACGAAGCCGGCCGCGCCATTTATGATGGGGGAGCCCTGATCGCCTCGGCCGGGGAGCTGGTGGGTTCCACAGAGCGGTTTTCTTTTCTTCCGTTTCAAGTAGCCCACGCCACTGTGGATCTCGATCTGACACGCATGGGACAGGCCAGCAGTTCCGGCCCCTACCCGAAAGTGGAGGAGGACGCATCGGACCGGATCCGGGTGGACATGTCGTACCCGGAGATCCCACCCCAGAACCCTACCCCCGATCAGGCCTCCTGGGAGGTGTCCAGATTTCATAAGGAAGAAGAGTTTCTAAGGGCGGTGGCGATCGGACTCTTCGACTACCTTCGAAAGAGTCGTTCCCACGGTTTCGTGGTCTCCCTGAGCGGCGGGGCCGACTCGAGTGCGGTGGCCTGTCTGGTCGCCCTCACTATTGAACTGGCGACCCGGGAGCTCGGAATCGAGGGCTTCAAGTCGAAACTTTCCCATGCCTCCGATCTTGCTTCTCGAGATTCGGTTCCGGAACTGACAGGGGCTCTCTTGAGCTGCGTTTATCAGTCCACTCGAAACAGTTCGGAACAAACCCGCCAGGCGGCCCGATCCCTGGCCGAGGCCCTGCACGCCCGCTTCTACGAGTTTGACGTGGATGGGATCGCCCAGACTTATCAGGAAATAGTCTCCGCTCAGATCGGCCGGGAACTCACCTGGGAGGAAGATGATATTGCTCTACAAAACATCCAGGCGCGAGTCCGTTCACCGGGCATCTGGATGCTGGCAAATCTGTATCGGTCCCTTCTTCTTTCCACCAGTAATCGCTCTGAAGCGGCTGTCGGCTACGCCACCATGGATGGCGACACGTCGGGCGGCCTGAGTCCCATTGCCGGGATCGACAAAGCCTTCCTGCGGCGCTGGCTGCAGTGGCTGGAGACGCATGGCCCCGAGGGGCATGATCCCTTGCCCGCCCTGGCAGTCGTCAACTCGCAACAGCCCACGGCGGAACTGCGTCCTGCCGATCAGGAACAGACGGATGAAGGTGACCTGATGCCTTACGATCTGCTGGACGCCATCGAGAGGGCCGCGATTCGCGACAAAAAGTCACCACTGGAGGTGTTTCGCCTCATGGAAGGCCGCTTCCCCGACTACTCTGCGCGACAGCTGGGTGATTGGGTCCACCGGTTCTTTGTCCTGTGGTGCCGAAACCAGTGGAAGCGGGAACGTTACGCGCCGTCCTTTCATTTAGACGACGAAAACCTGGACCCAAAAACCTGGTGCCGCTTCCCCATCCTCTCGGGAGGCTTCGAACGAGAACTGGCCGAGCTAGAGAAATACCTGGCCCAGCCGCCGAGCCCACAGAGGCGCGAATTTTGCTGAGCGCGTAAGCAGCGCTCGGCTGCCGGGGAATGAACCCGGGTCGAGGCGCGTGAGGTCGGGTTCGGGCCAGTGACGCAGGCGGCCGGCTCAGGAGAAAGTCATCTCTCCACGCCAGATTGGCGTGCCCTACGGTCACGGCGGAGTGAAGTTCACTGGCGCAGCACTCGGCGCTGTCGGAGGCTGTTGCTGATCACGCTCACGCTACTGAAGGCCATGGCCACGGCTGCCATGGCGGGGTGCAGGGAGCGGATGAACTCAGGCAGAAACTCCAGAGGATAGAGGGCGCCTGCAGCGGTTGGAATCAATACCACGTTGTAGACGAAGGCCCACACCAGGTTCTGTCGAATGGTCCGAATGGTGACGTCGCTGATGCGCAAAGCCCGGGCAATGGACTCCAGGCGGTTCCCCAGAATGGTGATGTCGCTGGTCTGAATGGCCACGTCGGTGCCGCTGCCCATGGCGATGCCCAGATCGGCCTGGGCCAGTGCCGGGGCATCATTGACTCCGTCGCCGACCATCGCCACGATCTGCCCGGCTTCCTGCATTTCACGGATTCGCTCCGCCTTATCTTCCGGCGTCAACTCGCCCACATATTCGGTGATTCCGACCTGACGGCCAATCGCTGCCGAGGTTTCCGAACTGTCTCCACTGAAGAGTACGACTCGCCGTCCCTGCTGGTGGAGTGTCTCCACCACATGATTGGCACCGGCCCGAGCCTGATCCGCCACGGCAATCAGCCCGGCTGCCGTGTTTTCTCGACTCACCCAGATAGTCGTCTTCCCGTCTCTGGCCAGGCGCTGCTGCTCGGCCTCCAGGTCCTCGACATAAACACCTCTGGACTGCATGAAGGCTAGATTCCCGATGGCCCAGACCTCAGAGCCTATCTGTGCCGTGGCCCCCCTACCGGGAACCGATTGGAAGTTCTCCATTCTGGATCGCTCAATTCCGTGCTCCCGGGCTTTCTCGAGGATTGCTCCGGCCAGTGGGTGCTCGCTCCCGTGCTCGACCCAGGCCGCAGTCTGCAAAACTCGCTGCCGGGCCCCTTCCTCCTCCTCCTCAACCAGGTCCGTCTCAGCCGCCACGATATCGGTTACAACCGGCCTGCCTTTGGTTAGCGTACCGGTCTTGTCAAACACGACCACTTCGATGGAACGAGCCACCTCCAGTGCGTCCACGTTCTTAAAAAGGATCCCGTCGTCCCGGGCAGCCAGGCCGGTGCCGACCATGACCGCCGTGGGCGTCGCCAATCCGAGTGCACAGGGACAAGCAATGACCAGCACCGCTACCATTCTGAGCAAGGCTTCCGGCAAGCCGAAGGAGGGAATCAAAAACCAGGTCAGGAAGGTGATTGCCGCCGCGACGAGAACGAAGGGAACGAAGATGGCGGAGATTCGGTCCACCAGTGCCTGAGTCGCCGCCTTTCCGGCCTGTGCCTGTTCCACGATGCGAATGATCTGAGCCAGCCGCGTGTCCTCTCCCGTGCGAGTCACTTCAACCTCGAGCAGTCCGCTCTGGTTGACCGTGCCGCCAGTAACGGTGGATCCGATTTGCTTCTCCACCGGAATGCTCTCTCCGGTGAGCATTCCCTCATCCACCGAGGAGGTCCCCTGCTTGACCCGGCCGTCCACGGGTATCTTCCCCCCGGGGCGCACCAATACTGTGTCTCCGACGCGGACTTCCACCAGTGCCACGTCGACCTCTGCTCCATCCCTCAGAACCCGGGCGGTCGGCGGTCGCAGATCAAAAAGACTGGTCAGCGCCTGCCGGGTCTTCCTCTTGGCTCTTTGCTCCAGGAGCTTTCCCAGCTTGACCAGGGTGATGATGACAGCGGCGGTCTCGAAGTAGGTGTGCCCACCCAGGGCTGTGGATCCAACCGCCTGAAAAAGGAGGACTGCGACACTAAAGAAGTAGGCGGTGGAGGACCCCAGAGCCACCAGCACGTCCATGTTAGCCGCGGCATTCCGAATGGCCCGGGCCGAGCCCCGATAGAAGCTCCATCCTACATAGAACTGAACCGGCGTCGTCAAGGCCAGGAGCAGCCAGTTTACCCAGGGAGCGTGAGCCCACTCGCCCATCAGCCCAAAATCGCGGCCCATGCTGATTACAAAGACCGGCAGAGTCAAGGCCACACCCCACCAGAAAAGTTCCAGGCCATGGGTCCGAGATTTCGACCGGATCTCCTCGACCTCCCTCGTTTCGATTCCCCGCCCTGCATCGCTCGCCTGGTAGCCGGATCGCTCCACAGCCTCCACAAGATCAGTCACTCGCGTCGCTCCAGACCGATGCACGATCTTCGCCTTCTCCGTGGCCAGATTCACACTGGCCTCAATGACTCCATCCACGTTGCCGAGGGCCTTCTCCACCGCGGATTGGCAGGCTGCGCAACTCATTCCCCCGATTTCCAACTCAATCTCATCCGTCGCTACCTGGGACGGTCGGAACTCGTTAACCGGAACGATTTCTTTTTTATCCACGACTATTTGCCTCAAATACGTTGAGAATCTCCTCGATCATGCTCTCTTTCTTTTCCGGGTCACCTTCCTCCAGCGCTCCCGCTACGCAGTGCCGCAGGTGCTGACCCAGGATGATTCCGCTCACTCTCTGCACCGCTTTCTGAACAGCCAGGAGCTGATGCACGACGTCAATACAGTAGGCATCCTTCTCGACCATCCGTGCAACGCCAGCCACGTGACCTTCGATGCTCTTCATGCTGCGCAGGATTTCCTGTCTCTCTTCCATAGCTTTGTTCCCTTGCTCGTTATTTTCCTGGTCTCTAGCCATCTATACCCCCACCCCCCGGGGGGGCAATATAAATATAGTATGTCCCCTCCTGGGCCGCAAGGTCCACCTTGGAGATCCTTCCTGGATCCGATCCACCGTCAAGGGACCCACGGTAAACCGATCTCGTTCTGGTAATTGTGCATCGGAAACTGCAGAATACTCCGTAAGTGGAAGGCTGGCTTGAAAACCTGATTCTCTTTGTGGCCGGAGCGGTGGCGGGGACTTTGAACGTGATCGCCGGCGGCGGGTCGTTTCTGACCCTTCCTGTTCTCATTTTCCTGGGACTTCCCGCCTCGGTAGCCAATGGGACAAACAGATTGGGAATCTTGATCGAGAGTGTTGCCGCCGTACACAGTTTCTCGAGTCGCGGAGTTCTGGACTGGGGATCACTCCGGTGGGCTGCCGTACCGGCCGCCGGAGGAGCACTGGTGGGAAGTCTGATTGCCGTCCGGCTGGACGATCAGGCCTTTCAGAAGATTCTGGCCATTCTGATGATCGCCGTAACGCTGTGGACCCTGTGGAACCCTTTCAAGCTGAAGGACTCGGACCATGGTGGACAGCAGAGCCCCCTGTTTCTGGGCCTGGCTTTCTTTGCTGTCGGGATTTACGGCGGCTTTGTGCAGGCCGGAGTGGGGTTCTTCCTGCTGGCGGCCACTACCTGGGCGGGACTCGATCTGGTTCGGGGCAACGCTGTCAAGGTACTGACGGTTCTGGTCTTTACCGTGATGGCGCTGGGAGTGTTTGCCTGGCAGGGCAAGATCGTGTGGATGACCGGGATGGTGCTGGCTGCTGGCTTTGCGGTGGGAGGCAGGCTGGGAGCCCGGCTGACGCTGACCCACGGCCATGCCTGGGTGCGGAGAGTGGTGACGATCACCATCGTCGTTTTCGCCATCAAGCTGTGGCTGGGGTAGGGAGATTCCAAATTCCAGATTCCTGTCGTCTCGGTTTCAGGGATCAGCGAGTGGGAGGGGCCGAAAGCGTCGGGATAAACCGACATGGAGTAGCGGATGAAAGAGCCGTACGGGGAAAGGTGTAGCCAACCACCCCGACCCCGAGTCATGCATCGATACCTCGCAAGAGGCTGGTGAAGCGTTGACAGGGGAAGCGTGAGCCGGGCTATTGAGCTTCGAAAGAAACGAGTTCCAGGTGCTGCTTTTATGGCCCCAAGGGGGTGGCGAAACCGGCTGCGGCGTAAAAGGCGAGTCGCAGCAGGGCCTGGCGGAGTCAGAGACCCCGTGCAAGCGTGGACGCTCCATGGACGAGAACCGAGAGACCCCAGGGTAGTCCGTCTGGATGGCAGGCGGACAGGCCGGCGAAGGTAAGCCGTAATGCCGGACATATACGGCCCTGGGGAGTCGGACGGACTCATAGTACTGATGAAGCGAGCGAACAAAGACGAAGAGTCGGCGGAGTTTGTGGAGGGAAGGAGTCCGGCCAAGGGAAGCACCAGTGAAGGCGGCCACGCCCCGGACACGGAGCCGGAAAGGTGTGACGATCGACTGGCTGGTGTAGGGCAGGCCGCACGCCGGGATAGGAAGATGCGGTTCACCGCGTTGCTGCACCACGTGACACCGGAACTGCTGAAGCAGAGCTATTTCGCCTTGAAGCGGAAGGCTGCTGCAGGGGTGGACGGAATGACGTGGCAAGCATATGGAGAAGGGTTGCGGGAGCGACTGCTCGTTCTGCATACCCGAATCCATGACGGGACCTATCGAGCCCACCCCTCGAGGCGGGTCTACCTCCGAAAGGAGGATGGCAGGCTGCGTCCACTGGGCATATCGGCCCTGGAGGACAAGATCGCGCAACAGGCCGTAGTTACGGTACTGGAGCAGATCTACGAGGAGGAGTTTATGGGCTTCAGTTACGGGTTCCGCCCCGGACGCAGTCAGCATCGAGCATTGGATGCGCTGTGGATGGGGATTACCAATCGGCCGGTGAATTGGGTGCTGGACGCTGACATTAGTGGGTTTTTCGACGCCATCGACCACGAATGGATGCTGAAGTTTCTCCAGCACCGGATCGGGGACCGGAGGGTTCTGCGACTGATCCGCAAGTGGCTCAGAGCGGGAGTCTCCGAAGCGGGTCAATGGTCCAGGAGCACGGTGGGAACGCCACAGGGGGCGGTAATTTCGCCCCTGCTGGCAAACATCTACCTGCACTATGTACTGGATCTGCGGACCCACCAGTGGCGAGGACGTAAGGCGAAAGGGGCGGTCATCATCGTCCGCTACGCCGACGACTTCGTGCTGGGATTCCAGCATCGCGAGGAGGCCGAACAGTACCGCCGGGAGCTGGCGGTACGGCTGTCGCAGTTCGGCCTGCAACTGCACCCGGAAAAGACGCGGTTGATTGAGTTCGGCCGTTGGGCGAGCAAGAATCGTCGCCGCCGGGGGCAGACCAGACCGGATACCTTTACCTTCCTGGGCTTTCGCCATATCTGTGCGCAAGGTCGAAAAGGCGGGTTTACGATCCGGCGGAAGACCGAAGGGAAACGTCTGAGACGCAAGTTGAAGCAGATCCGCGCACAACAGCTGCGCCGACGGCACGATTCGCTCCCCGAACAGGGGAAGTGGCACCGGTCCGTCGTCCAGGGTTATTTCAACTACCATGCGGTCCCGGGCAACAGTGACGCCCTGAACGCCTTCCGCAGCGCGGTGTGTCGCGGCTGGTGCCACGCCTTGCGGCGTCGGAGCCAGAAAGCGAACATGCCGTGGCCGCGGTTCAACCGGTATGTCAAGCGGTGGATCCCCAGTGTCCGTATCCTACATCCTCCACCCTTCGTGCGTTTTGGCGTTCGACCCGAGGTAGGAGCCGTATGAAGTTATGTCTTCACGTACGGATCTGTCCGGGGGGTGCCAGGCAACTGGCATCCCTACCGGAACTCGACCTCGCGGACGCTCTCGGCCGCTCCTTAACGTTCGCCGTCCACGAGGTCGAGGCCCCTCCCACTCTTTAGCAAGGTCCGACAATCTGGAATTGTGGAATCTGAAATCAAGGTAACCCGATCGGGTGGGCTTCCTGAATGGCCCGTGCCACCCGCAGGATCAGTTCTTCGGAGCGGGGAGGGCCGGCTACCTGAATCCCGACGGGGAGGCCGCGCGAGTCTTTGCCGCAGGGGACGGAGGCGACCGGAAGTCCACTGACGCTTAAGACAAAAGTGGGCGCCGCCCAGTCAATGTAGGTCTCCATTCTCCGGCCAGCGACGATCTCGGGATAGGGTGCCTCTACCGGAAAGGGCGCTACTGCTGTGGTGGGAGTCAAGAGCAGAGAATAGCGTAAAAAGAAACGGCGCAACTGATGCCAGATCGTCGTCCGCACCCGCTCGGCGGAGGCCAGCTCGTGTGCCTTCAGCTCCAGGCCGGCTCGAATGTTTCCAGCCAGATTGGGGCCGAAGGAATCCAGGTGCTCCAGCCGTGTGAGATGGTGTGACAGCATCCAGTGGGCCCTCAGCGACAGAAACGCTTTCCGGCTGAAGGAAAGGTCCACTTCCACTTCGTCCACCCTCACACCTGCCGAGTCGAGACCGTTGGCAGCTGTGCGGCAGCACTCGTTGACTTCCGGGTCGATGCCGATTCCGGACACGTCGGCGCAGTAGGCAATTGCCAGCCCATCCTCGAGTTCTCCCTCAACTGCAGCCAGAAAATCGCGGCCCTTCAGCGGCTGCGTCAAGACCGACTCCGGTGCGGGGCCGGAGATGGCCTGCAACATCAGAGCCACGTCTTCCACTCGTCTGGCCATAGGACCGGTCACCGAAAGGCTGTCCCAGAGGTAATCGGATGGGTGAGTGGGGACAAGCCCGACGGTGGGACGCAGGCCGACGACGCCGCAAAATGCAGCAGGAATCCGCAGCGAACCTCCGAGATCCGTGCCCTCGCCCAGCGCGAACATCCCGGTGGCCAGGCCAGCCGCTCCTCCTCCCGTCGAACCTCCCGCCGTCAACTCCAGATTCCACGGATTTCGGGTGGGCCCGAACACATCATTAAAGGTATTGGCGCCGGCCTGCTTCAGCCTGCTGACGACAAGCGCGTCCTGCTCGGCCACGTGATCCGAGTAGACACTCGATCCAAAGGTGGTGCGCATGCCGGCCACCGGCGTGATGTCCTTGATCCCGACGGGAAGACCATGCAGTGGCCCCAGTTTTTCTCCGGACATGACCTTTTGCTCGGCACTTCGAGCGTCGCCAAGCACTTCCGGAGATAAGGTCACCACCGCATTGACTTCGTTATTCCAGCTCCCGATCTGGTGCAGACAGGCTTTGACCAGCTGGACCGGCGAGATCTCGCGCTGGCCGATGAGTCGGCGCAATTTCACGGCGGACGTGTGGGCGATCTCCTGCAGTTTCATCCCCTCTCCATGGCGGCACCGGGGGCATCGCTCAAGAGGAGCTCCCGAAGCTGAGGTTTGACCACCTTACCCATGGCATTTCTGGGAAGCGAGTCCAGAACCACGAGCCGGGTGGGAACCTTATAGGGGGCCAGCCGCTGCTTTGACCAGGAACGTAAGTCTTCCAGATCCAGATCCTGTTGCTCGGTCAGAGACACAATGGCGCAGACCCTCTCACCCCAGACGGCATCGTCCAGCCCGATTACCGCACACTCGCGGATGAAAGAGTGGTGTAGCAACACGTTCTCCACTTCCAATGCTGAGATTTTGTAGCCGCCGGTTTTGATGATGTCAACCGACTGGCGCCCCAGGATCTTCCAGTAGCCATCTTCGATCACGGCCACGTCGCCGGTGCGAAACCACCCGTCATGAAAGCTTTCAGTGGTCTCCCTGGGCTGTCTCCAGTATTGCTCAAAAACGGCCGGGCTTTTCACTTCAATCTCGCCCGGGATATCGTCCTGGGTGAGGGTGGCACCGTCTTCGGTAACACGGCGGAGTTGGACCCCCGCCAAAGGTGCTCCCACAGTTCCAGTTCTTCTCTGACCTTGTAGCGGATTCGAGAGCGCCATCCCGATCTCGGTCATGCCGTAGCGCTCCAGGAGAACCTGGCCTGTGATTTCCTCCCATTCGGCGAAGACATGAGCCGGAAGCGCCGCCGATCCGGACACCATCAGACGCAGCTGCGCACAGCCTCGCCCCAGTCCATCTTGCTCCGGCCGGGCCAACGCCTTCCAATCACTGATGAGCTTCGCATACATGGTGGGTACTCCCATGAAGAGAGTGATTTCCCCGCTGGCCAACCGCCTCCACACCTCGGCTGTCTCAAAGCGGGGCAGAAACTCGCACACGGCTCCAGTCCAGAGGGAGCACAAGAGGGCGTTGACCAGGCCATGCGTGTGGTGAAGGGGGAGTGTGTGAAGGATGCGGTCCGATCGAGCCCAGTTCCAGGCCGAGCACAACATCTTGATTTGAGCTTCCAGGTTGGCATGGGAAAGGACGACTCCTTTGGGGGTGCCGGTAGATCCGCTGGTATAGAGGATCAGGGCGTCTCCCGCGCCCGACGGTTCTTCCCTCTTGCCACCTGCCGGCCGGTTCAAAAGGTCCTCCACAGAAAACACCAGACAACCAGTTCCTTCAACTGCCTTCAGGAGCTGATCCCGGAATCGGGGTCCCACAATCGCGACTTCAGCCCCCGCGTCGTCGAGTACGAAGTGAAGCTCTGGTGGAGGGTGGCTCAGGCACAGGGGAACGGCGGTAGCCCCGGCCATCCAGGTGCCCCACAGAGTGGCTGTGTACTCGAGGCCAGGATCGATCATGACGGCCACTCTCCTGCCGACTGGATCGGAAAGAACCTGGCAAAGCGAAGCAGCGACACGATCGGCGATTCGCAGGAGATGCTCAAAGGAATGCCGGCCCGCACCATCGACGATGGCGAGCGATTCTCTGAAGCGACCGGCCCTCTCTTGCAACTGGATCATCCGGAATTCTCTCCAAGTCTAGTGCACTGTCCGGAAAGTTCACGCCGCTACTTCGGGCGTCTTTTCGCCGACAGCTTTGTTGCGCTACCTCGAAAGACTCCCGGCCTACCTGCGTCGCGCGCCTCACTGACGACGAAAATCCATCCCCAATTAACGCCGCGAACTTCCCGGACAGTACACTAGAGCTCAAGCATGAGGCTCTGACTTCCTTCCCTGAATGTCAACCTCCCAGGGGCTGGTCGAATGCCGCCCTTTTCCGAACCGAGGGCGCGAACGGGTAGCGAGAAGCTGCTCTCGACTGTGGTCAAAGCTTCTGGCCTTCAAGGACAAGAAAGGGTGGTGTCAGCCCTGCCAGCCAAAGCGACTCAGGTCCACCCGCCCCTTTTCATTGAACCTGACACCTTCGTTCTCGAGCAGTGCCCGCTGAAGTTCCGCAGAAGGCGAAGGCAGGCTGATGTGCCCCTGGGCATTGATGACCCGGTGCCAGGGAACATCGGTTCCCCTCTGCAGTGCCCGCATTGCCCAGCCGACGGTTCGGGCTCCGCCGGGTCGGCCCGCCAGAGTAGCAACGGTGCCGTAGGTGGTCACCTTTCCGGGAGGCACCGCACGCACGATGAGGTGCACCTGTTGGAAATATCCCTCCTTCATGTCCGCTTCAGAGTAGCAGACCGACTGCAGAGATCGAACCACGGAGGGTCCTCCCACTGTGGCTACTATTTAAGGGGTTTCTTGAGGACCCGGGTCTCCGGATTATTCAGGCTCCAGTTGTACCAGAAGGTGTCGAAGCCGACCAGCCGCCGGCCGGTCGCCTCTCCCTGGAAGTCTCCTGAGCCTGGATCGAAAACAGCGCCGGTGGCCTCTTCATACCACCCCTCTTCGCCTTTTCGATAGCGGCTCTCCGAGAGTACAAAGGCAACGGTGGAGTAAAAGATTTTCGCTTTCTTCGGCCGATACAGAAAAACCACGCTGTCTCCGACCTGAAAACTGGCACCCCCCCGAAGCGCTCGAAAAGCTACGGCATAGGCCTCGCTTCCGAGTCGGAAGGTAAACACGGGGGTCTTTGTGGACAATCTGTCATCTGTGGCGGTGGCCCCTCGGAAGCCCTTCTTGGAGGTGAAGTAGTCGGCGTAATAGTTCTCCTTGACGTTCTCGACGCCCTCCACCGAGAGAACCAGCGTGTCCGGATGGAGAGCTCTCCAGTCACCCCACATCATCTTCTGGCTCACGGGTAACTCTCGCAGCCTTGTGCCCTTGAAATCGCCCGCGATGGATTCTCCCTTCAACAAGGCCCAGTAGGAATTGGTCTGCGCGTCCAGCATAACCAGTGACGAGTGGAGCAGACCGCCGGAGACTTCGAACTGCAGTTCTCTGCCCTCGTACTCCCGGTCGTACACGACGCCCGTGTTGGCCAGGGGTCACCACACGGCCGCAAAGCTCTGGTCGTTGATCCGGTCGTTCACGATCTCGTGTCGGTTCAACAGGTTCAGGCTGTAGGCCCGGGCCTGTCCGTCAATGGCCACCCCCAGAATCCAGGCATCGTCCGGAATGTCAGCTTCGTCGGCAGACACAAACTCGGGAGCGTCGACCGAGGCGTCGGCGGCGACGCTCTGTGCAACCAGTTGCCGAAAAGCTGTCGGAAGGTCCAGCGGACGCTCGCTGCTGGTCGACTGAGAACTCGCCAGACCCAGACTCAACGCCATGACGACCGCCGCCGCCTGGCCCCATAAATACCTCATGTTGCCTCGTTCCATGCTCTATATAGAGAGTTGGGCGGTATTTATTTCAACGACTCATAGATGGATGTCACCGCTCTGGCATTCTCTTCCCAGCTGAATTGAGCCGCTCTCTCCGGCCCGGCGGCACGCATTTGCCTGAGGCGTCCCGGATTCTCGAGCAGGTCCAGAACCCGGGCGACCAAGTCTTTCAATCGTTCCGGATCAAAGTACGCAACCACCCCTCCTCCCACTTCGGGAATGGAAGAACGGTCAGACGCCAGCACGGGGGCGCCACAGGCCAGGGCTTCGAGTACGGGTAAACCGAATCCCTCATAAAGCGAAGGAAAGACAAACAGATCACTGGCGCAGTAGAAGGCGGGCAAGTCATTATCCTCGACATAACCCGGACACAGGACCCAATTTGCCAGATCCAGCTCCCGTATCTTGCGCTTGAGTTCCTGTACTTCAGGAATCTCTGTCCGGAACGTCTCTCCGGCCAGAACCAGTGAGCCGGCATACCCCTGCTCTCGAATCTGAGCGAAGCCCGTGATCAGAAAATCGAGATTCTTTCGATAGTCGCTCCCGCCCACGTAGAAAAGAAAGGAACCCTCGATCCCATGCTTGCTCCTTAGTCTCTGCCGGGCGGCTTCGGGCTCCAGGGGTCGAAACAAGGGGTTGCAGCCGGGGTACACAACCTCAACTTTCTCCTCTTCAATGCCCAGGTGAGAGCAGATATCCTGTCTGGCAGATTCCGAAATGGTGATTATCCGGTCTGCCATTCCGGCCCGCCTGTAGGCGTGTTTCAGGCCGATCCGATAGTCGATCGGAATCCGGGTCTTGATCTGGGCCCAATAGACCAAAGGAATCACGTCATGGACAGTCACAACCAGGGGGCAGGAGCAGCGTTTCGGAACCGCTGTTACTTCGGTGGCGTGGTAGAGGTCGAGGCCATCGGAATCGATCCACTTGTGCAATCGAAAACGATCCAGCAGCCAGTTCAGACGACTGGGTCGCCGGATCTGCGGCAACTGCCTCCAGGTCACTCTTTCTGACAAACCGGGTCTCTGATTGCCGATCGTATAAAGTACGAAGTCATGGCCGCCTCTGTGCAGGACGTGCTCAATCTGACTAGCCGTGAATTTGCCGATGCCGCGGCGTCGGGAGTTGGGGCGCAGAACCGGGCGGTAGTCAATTCCGATGCGCATGATTTCTCTCTGACTCTACCTTGACGAGGGGCCTACATTCCAGGGGCCAGTGTGCTGTCCGGGAAGTCCGCGCGGGTGATTCGCCCGAAGTAGCGGCGTGAAGTTTTCGGACGGTACACCGGGGCTCAAATGAAATGAACCCTGGACCAAGTCCACCCGTCAATGTCACAGGGGTGAGGTGTGTGCCCGAGAGGGGCTGGGAAGGGACGCGGCAACCAATCCACCCTGCTCTGTTATTCTGGAACACACTCTCACTCAACATGGAAAGGTTTGACAAGATGAAGCTGCGACACATTCTGGGACTTCTGGCTGCATCGCTCTTGCCCTTGACCGCGCTCCTGATGGCATACTCCAGTGGGCCGGACCCCCGGCTGACCGGCGGATTCGGGGAAGATACCTGCCTGCAGTGCCACAAGGACTTCGCATTGAACGAGGGTCGGACCCTGGGCGGTGTGTTCTACTTGCGCGGAGTCCCGGGCCAATACCATCCGGGTGAGACCTACCCGATCACTGTTGTCATCGGTCAGCCGGGACAGCAGCGCTGGGGGTTCGAGCTTTCGGCTCGCTTCAGAGCGAGCAGACAGCAGGCTGGTCAACTGGTCCCGGCCGACGACCATTCCCAGGTTCAAACTGCGGCTCGGGTTCAGTATGCCTCCCACACTGAGGCAGGGTCCAGAAAGGGCTTGCAGCATGGTCCCGTCGAGTTCACCGTGAACTGGATTGCACCCGATCAGGCCCTGGGCGATGTCCTCTTCAATGCCTCGGGGAATGCAGCCAATGGAGACGACAATACAACCGACGACTATGTCTACACCGCCAGTGGTTATTCGATACCCGGTGAACAGGTGGACATCCTCCCGGTTGCCCAGGTGCAGGAGCCCTCATCCGGGCCCCGCCAGGCCAGAAGACTCAATGATGATCCACGTGTCGTCCACATGGGCGCTCCCCTTGACCTGAACCGGGGAAACGTCGAAATTCTGATTCAGCACCGCTTCCTGGGGACCATCCTCGATGATGGTTCTATTGACGCCGGAAACGCTTTCGGACTTGATTCTGGAGCCAATATCAACCTGGGGATGACTTACGCATTGAGCGATCGGGTCAGCGTCGGAGTCTCCCGTGAACGTTTCGATCAGCGAGTCGGATTCAGCAGTACGGTGGAGCTCCTGACCGAGAAGGAATCTCCCTTCAAGATCGCCGTCCGCGGCGGAATGGAGGGTGAAGGCAATTTCGGGAGACATTACACCGGGTTCATCGAAGTTCCGGCGCAATGGGATTACAAGGCTTTCCGCCTCCATGCAACCCCGATCGCTGTCTTCAATTCACGCTCCGATCTGGAGGCCGAGTTTCGTCCCGGGGCCGTGAACGGAGACAAGAACCACACCTTCTCACTAGGTGTGGGGACCGACATCGCCTTCAATCGGCGTCTTTCCCTGGTCGGGGAGTACATTCCACGGCTGGCGGGGTTCGGAGGCTTTGGCAACGATCGGGCCTCCCTGGCCGGCGGTGTTAAGATCAGAACGAGGCGACACGTCTTTCAGATAATCATCACCAACAATCGCTACATGAGCCCAAGCCGTTACGCAGTCAACACCACCACCACTGACTACGCCTTCGGCTTCAACATCTACCGCCGATTCGGAAAGTAGCAGAAGGACCCTCCGTGGTCCGATCAGATCGCCGAACGGAGGCGGCTCCTACCCCTGGGTTTGGAGCACACCTTTCTCGAGATCATGCCTGGTACCGGCAAAAGCGGCCGCCTTCGGGTCGTGGGTCACCATGACGATGGTTTTTTCGAAGTCCTGGTTCAAGGCAGCCAGGATATCCAGCACGGCTCTAGCCCGGATTATGCAAGAACCGTAATCCGGAGTTGAAAAACGACTCGAGAAGTGGCTCAACTCGAAAGCGGACAGGTGTGACAGGCGAATTTGCGAAGAATATCGGTTGGCGAGGCGTTTGAAGTGGTTGGGGAGTGAATTTCAGACAGATCTGGGCCTGGGTGAGTATCGGAAGCGGTTTTTCGGGGAGCTGGGAGAGGCTAGCTGGAGTTGAGACGACTCAAGACGAGGTGGAAGAGGGGTTGTTCGGGAAAGGCTGAGGAAAGATGGACCCAGATGCGTCGAGTGGTTTGTCGGATCCGGGCCCCGATCTTGAGGACACGACGACGTAAGGTTTCGATTTCGAGCTTGTGCCAGGGGGTCCCGTGCAGATAGTCGCGCAGGCGCACGAACATCTGGTAAGCCAGGGCATGCAGAAGGAGTCGAAACTGATTGGCCAGGAATCGATGACAGCTGAGTCGGTCCATGCTCAGATGATTCTTGAAGGCCTTGATGAAGTTTTCGGTCTGTCCTCGGTTTGTGTAGTGGTCATAAAGTGATTGGGAGCAGAGATCGTCCCGGTTGGTGACCACAAAGCGACGATTGATCCCGCGCTGATCGACCTCCACTTTGACGATGACGCGACGAGATCGATCCCAGCTGTTGGCTCGATAAAGAAACTCGTCAAACTGACGCTGTTTTTCCTCCAGCTCAAGGAACCTTTCCCGAGTCGAATCCAGCAGGGGCTCGACCACTCGCTGCAGGCGAGGGTTTCGACTTAACCCAATGACATACTGGAGTTGATTCTCTTCAGCCTCACAGAACTCGTAGAGCCGCGGCGTGGCAAAGCCGCTGTCGGCCCGAATCTCAATCTCGACATCCGTCCCCACTCCTTGTCGGATAGCCTCCACGACTCGCTTCAGAATGGGCACGATGTGAGAGGCAGCTCCCTTGTTGCCAGGTCTCAACACGGCACACACCAGGTCTCCCGTGTCGGCATCGAAGATCAGCAAAGGATGCAGAATGTGGCTTCGGTAATACCCGTGGTAGAAGGAGAACTCCTGCTGGCCGTGGGTGTGGTCGTCGGTACTGTCCAGATCCAGGATGATCTTACCGGGACGTCTTTTCTTCAGGGAGCGCACATAACGGCCTAGCAGCCACTGGCTCAAACGCATCAGATCCTTCCTGGTGACGGAGTTCTCCAAGCGGGAGAAAGTCGGCTGCGTGGCCAAATCCGGATCGCTCTCCGGCAACTGATCACAGACGGTTTTGAGCATCGGATCCGAGCGCAGCGTATCGGCGTCATTACAGTCTTCGTAGCCGGCCACGATCTGCAAGACTCGTTGTCGGATCAACTTCAACAGATCATGACGAATGTAGCGTTGGTCTCGACTCTCCGAAATACACGAACTGAAGCCCTCGCAGAGCCGATGTTGCCGATCCACCGATCCAAACAACAACCATCCTGCGTCGGAAGTGAGGCTCCCCCCATCAAAACGCGCCGTGATCTTTCTGTGGCTGTGAAATGGCAGGGTATTCTGGCAGACTGCTCTTAACATTGCCGTAGCTCCTGGTTAGGGTCTTGTTTGTGTAAACCCTTTTATATCAGAGAGCTACGGCTCTTTTTATGGGCCCAAATCTCACTCGGATTCAGATCTCATGCATAATCCGGGCTAGCCGAGTCGGCGTCCAGATCCCCGGTAGGCTCATCGGCGAGAATCAGCCTGGGATCGGTCACAATCGCTCGTGCGATGGCCACGCGCTGCTCCTCCCCTCCCGAGAGCTGACGGGGATAGTGGGTGGCGCGCTCGGTCAGGTCCACCAGCCGTAGGGCCGTCTCCACGTGCTCTCGTCGTTCCGACTTGGACAGGGAGGTCAACAACAGAGGCAGCTCCACATTCTCAAAGGCCGTGAGCACTGGAATCAGGTTAAAATGTTGAAAGACGAATCCGATGTTCCGGTTCCTCCAGGTGGCCAGCTGATCTTCGCTCAGGCCCACCAATTCGGTCCCGAGCACCTGAAGACTGCCCGAACTGGGACGATCGATCCCTGCCATCAGGTTGAGAAGAGTCGATTTTCCGGAGCCCGAAGGACCCATCAGGCTGACGAACTCACCCTCTCGGATCTGCAGGTTGATACTCTCCAGGGCGACAATGTGCTGAGCTCCCTTGGTGAAGACTTTTCCCAGCTCTCTGACTTGGACCAGCACACTGCTCATTTTTGACAACCCTCCGCTTGCCTGACGGCAAGAGTCACTCTTCATTCTCTTCGGGTTTGAAAAACTTGACTTCGGCATCCATCTCCGGGCGCAGATAGGAGTCCGGTTCCAGTATCTGGACCTTGACCTGGATGGTGGCTCTCTGCCGGTTGGCTTCAGGAGCGATCTCGGAAACCTCGCAGACGTATTCCCGCTCGGAATAGGCCATCGGCGACATCTCGCAGCCGTTGCGTTCATTAATGTGGTGAAAATCCGACTGGCTGATTTCCAGTTCCACCTCGAGATCGGCCAGGTCGGCAAGCGCCACGACCACTGCACCTCCCGCAAACGACGTCGACACCATCTCACCCTCTTCGGCAACTCTCTCCAGTACCGTACCGGCCACGGGCGTCCTGATTTCGGTGAGGGCAAGTTGCGTCTCCCAGTAGCGCACCGTCGCACTGGCTCTCGCCAGCTCTCCCCTGGCCGAAGCGATCGTTTCCTGGCGGGGCCCCAGCACAGCCAGCTGGTGACTCTTATCGGCTACCTCCACCGTCGCTCTAGCCATGTCCTCCCGGGCAGCAGCGTCATCCAGTATCTGATCGGAAATGACCCCGCTATCCTGCAATTTCTGCAATCGACGGTGCTCCAGTTCTGCGTTTCTAAGATCAGCTTTGGATCTCTCCAGCTCGGCTGCAACCCTTTCGATCTCCTCGGGGCGGGTGCCTGCCTCCAGTTCCTGCAGTCGAGCAGCGGCTGTCATCCTGGCTGCGACGGCCTGATCGTGCTGAGCCTTGAACTCGCTGTCGTCCAGCTTCACGAGGAGTTGACCCTTCTCGACCAGATCTGCCTTTTCCACCCCGACCCACGAAATCTTGCCGACAATTCTGGACCCTACTTCGATTCGATGGTGGGGCACGATATAGCCCGAAGCAATCAGGATGGGCTCTCCTGCCCCGACGGGCGGCGGCTCGGGTCGCGACGCCACATCCATCTCGGCTGCTGCCACCGATTGGGCGGGCACCTCGCGGTCGGAAAAGTAGATCTTGAAGGCAGAAAAAGTGACCACGGCTCCCAGAAAGAGACCTACCAGCAGAATCAGCCAGGATGCCGGGCCGCGAGAGCTGGATCTCTTTTGATCTCGATCAATGTGCAGGGCTTTCAGATCCTCTCTCATGATCAGTCTCTCAGCACCTCAACCAGCTTCAGACGGGCCGCACGCAAAGCGGGAAAGAAGCCTCCCAGAACGCCCACCACAGCCGAGTAGAGAACAGCTTTCAGAAGGATATCCGGAGTGATACGAAAGTTGAACAGGACTTCGGTAAACAAAGTGAAATTGGTCGTCCCCGTCGATATCCCGTGCACGGGGAGCGCCAGTACACAACCGATCAGACCACCCAGAACCGCCAGTAGAATCGACTCAATGAGAAAGGAGGCAAGAATGCTGCTGCGCCTGAAGCCAATCGATCTCAGCGTACCAACCTCCTTGAAGCGGGCCATGATCGTGCCGTACATCATGTTCATGGCGGCGAAGCAAGACCCGATTCCCATCACCACCGCCAGGAACCAGCCCAGCGCCTTGATTCCCATCGAACTCGTGGCCTGCTGCGCATAGTATTCTCTCTGAGGAATCGCCATGAGCTGTATCCGCCGATCCTCCTCAACTCTGTTCTGAAACTCCTTGGCGGTCTCGGTTCCGGTGGTTCGAACCAGAATGGAGGTGTAGAGCGGCCGGGTCCAGGCCTGAGCGATTTCGTCATAATCGCCCCAGATCTCGGAGTTGTAAGCGGACCCTCCCGCTTCGAAAACACCCACCACTTTCCATTCTCGTCCTGCCATCTCCAGCTGGTCGCCGAGCCCCATGTCTTGAAACCGGTTGGCCAGAGAACGGCTCACAATGATCTCGCGCAGCCCTTTTCGAAAGAACCGCCCGTCAACCATCTCGATTTCAGGGCGCATGGCCAGGCCCAAGGGCGTGGTGCCCCGGACCATCACGTTTGAATCTTCACCGCTGTGCCGGGGATGGTTAATGACAACAACAAGTTCGCCCACTGCCAGGGGCTCTCCATCCTCTCTTTTCGCCACCCCCGGAAGACGCCGAATGGTGGGAAAATAATCACGGTTGAAGTAGCTGTTCGTTTCGACTTCAGAGCCCTTGCGCAGGACGATCAGATCGTGTTCCTGGCCCGTTTCCAGGAAAGTACCCTCCAACCCCCGTACCAGGGCCATCATGGTCACGAGAACCGCTACGGTGAGGCCGATGCCAAAAGCGGTCATCAGGGTCCCGATCTTCCGCACCCAGAGGCTCCGAAGATTGTATTTAAGGGGTATTTTCATGACTGCTACCCGCTTGGCCTCAAGCCACGTTGCGAATGGCTTCTACAACCGGCCGGTTGGCCGCTCGATAAGCGGGGATCCCGGCGGCCAGAAAACCCACCAGCACGCCGATGCCTGTGCAGACGAGAAGAATTCCCCATCCGATGGTCAGGTTCGGCACCATTCCGCCACTTTGCATAGCCAGATTTGCGTTGCCAAGAATCACCCGGGCCAGACCGGCCCCCAGGACAGATCCGACGAAAGCCAGGAGGACGGATTCGAGCAGCAACAGGCGCAACACTTGGATGCGGCGAAAACCCAGGGCTTTCATGATCCCGATTTCCCGACTCCTCTCGCGGATCGACATGGCCATCGTGTTGGCGGCCACCAGGATGACGGCAAATAGCACGGCCGTGCAGATTCCACTGATCAGGAGCTGGACATTACCCAGCATGTTGAGGAAGCCGAGGATGAATGCCTTTTCGGTTTCTGTCTTGGTGGGCGCTCTGGAGTTCTCGAACAGCGCATCCACTTTCTCGGCAATGCGTGGTACGTCCTCGGCCGAGCGGGCTCGAATGGTGAAGGTACCCGTAAACGAATCGCCGAAGCCGGCCGCCTTGATCACCTCGTCAAAGTAGTCCCAGTGATAAAAGATGCTGCCCCCCTGATCTCCTCCTCCCTCATAGATGCCGCGGACATTCAACTCCAGGGGTTCGATAGGCCACAGATTCGACCGGGTGTGAATCCGATCCCCGACCGCCCACCCAAAGGTGTCGGCTACCACATTTCCTACGATCGCCCCGGCACGATCCTCCAGGAAGGCCTCTTTCTGGTCATCGGGCAGCGAGATGTCCGGATTGATGACGAAGAATTGATCCGTATCCACGGCGAACTGAGCCAGCATCTGGTCCACGCCCTTGTTGTCGTACGTGGCCCTTGTTGTCGTACGTGCCGCCAAACCACATGGAGCCGATCACTGCCTGGACTCCCTCAACCGCGGCAATTTTCTCCCGGTGCCCAACCGACAGAGAATTGAACAGCGAGATCTTGTGACGAGTGATCAGGCGCAGAGCCGAGTCCGGCGTCTCCGGAGGATTGGTCAGCCCGTCCAGGAGAGAGATGAGAACCGCCACCAGGAAAATCGAAGCGGCAATGCTGCTGACAGTGAGCGCGGTCCTCAACTTATTCCGGAACAGGTTCTTGAGCAAAAGTCTGAGAAATTTCATTCAAGATCCTCTTACACTTCCAGTATACGATTGAGCAGCGGCATCTTGTTCAATCGCTCTACAAATGGCCGGGTGATCTGCTCGACAGGCCAGGGGAGCAGATTTGCCGCGTTCTCATCCTGCCATTCTAAGTGGTTCCTGGATAGAACACACGAGTCGCTCTCGCTATAATCTCTTTTTTTGGTCAAACCATATGTCAATCCGCTCAATACAGGGAACACATGACATTCTGCCCGGCACAGTGGAGGTCTGGCAACGCATCGAAGACACGATCCGGAGTATTTTTGGCAGGTACGGTTTCGCCGAAATACGGACTCCGGTTCTGGAGTGGACGGAGCTGTTTACCCGGGGGATCGGCACCGCGACGGACCTGGTTCAGAAGGAGATGTACTCGCTGACCGACAGCAAGGGAAGGAGCATCACTCTTCGCCCTGAAGGAACGGCTCCGGTGATCCGCTCTTACATTCAGCATCGGCTGGACCGGGCAGCTTCGGTGAGCCGGCTCTACTACATCGGCCCGATGTTTCGCCACGAGCGTCCCCAGAAGGGCCGCTATCGGCAGTTTCACCAACTGGGGATTGAAGTGATCGGCTCCCAGAGCCCGATCGTGGAAGCCGAGGTGATCGAAGCTGTGATCTGCTTTCTCAAGGAACTCGGACTTCAGCGCTTTGATCTTGTGGTCAACTCGGTGGGAGACGCGAACTGTCGCCCGGCCTATGTCAAGAAACTGGCTGCGGCCATGGAGCCCCTGCTGGAGGAGTTCTGCGGGCAGTGTCAGAACAGGCGGAAGACGAATCCGCTCAGGATTTTTGACTGCAAGGTTCCCTCCTGCCGCGAACTGCTCCCCAGACTGCCGCTGCTGATTGATCATCTTTGTGAAGACTGCCGCCACCACCACCAGCGGTTCCTGAAGTGGCTGGAGATTCTTGAAATCAGTTTCATTGAGGATCCCACTCTGGTTAGAGGCCTTGACTACTACGCGAGAACGACTTTCGAGCTGATCAGCGACGAGTTGGGTCCGACCCAGAACGCCATCCTGGGCGGAGGCCGCTACGATGGACTTTCGGAGCTGCTGGGAGGAGCCAGCACCCCGGCTTTCGGTTTCGCGCTGGGACTGGAACGCCTGGTTCTGCTCCTCAGTGAGCAAGGAAAGGAGAACCTGGATTTCAGAATGCCGGCTCCCGATCTCTTTCTCGCCTACCTGGACGAGGCTTCGCTGCAAGAGTGTGTTCTCATTGCGACTCGGCTGCGCCGACTCGGATTCCATGTCCATGTGGACTATGAGGGTCGTTCTCTTCGTGCCCAGCTTCGTTTGGCCAACCGATTGAAAGCTCGTTTCAGCTGCGTCATTGGCGAAGAGGAGATGACAACGGGCGAGGTCAAGATCAAGCGGATGCGGGATGGCGAGCAGATTGAGGCTGGGATATCAGAAATTGACAAGATTCTGAGCCAGGAGAAAGCGAACCGATGAGCAGCGGCTGCACGGACCCTCTTGGGAACCTGCAACGCACTGAATACTGCGGTCACCTGCGCCGGCAACATGTCGGCCAGGAAATGACCCTCATGGGATGGGTTGACAGGCGCCGCGACCTGGGAGGACTGATCTTTATTGACTTGCGTGACCGAGAGGGTGTTGTCCAGATCGTCGTCCATCCAGATCAAACCGATATCCTTGAAAAATCAAAGCTTCTCCGATCCGAGTACGTGCTGGCTGTCACTGGCAAAGTGGTCGAACGATCCGAGGATACGGTGAACCCCGAGATCGCCACCGGCAAAGTGGAAGTACAGGCCCAATCCATTCACCTGTTGGCCACGTCCAAGACCCCGCCCTTTCCGATCAACCAGGAAGCCACTACCGCTGAAGAGAATCGTTTGCGCCACCGCTACCTCGACCTGAGAAGACCACGGCTGCAGCGCAACCTTCGGCTCCGGCATCGGGTCTGCATGGCGGTTCGTAATCATCTCGACTCCCGCGGGTTTCTAGAGATCGAGACACCCTTTCTTACCAAATCGACTCCCGAGGGTGCCCGCGACTATCTGGTTCCGAGCCGCGTCTATCCCGGCGAGTTCTACGCCCTTCCCCAGTCACCGCAGATCTTCAAGCAGTTGTTGATGGTCTCCGGTCTCGACAAGTATTTTCAGATTGTCCGCTGCTTCCGGGACGAGGATCTGAGAGCCGATCGCCAGCCTGAATTCACGCAGGTGGACATCGAAATGTCTTTTCCGCAGGAAGAGACCGTGTTTTCAGTAGTGGAGAGCTTGCTCAAGGAAATTTTCCCCGTGAATGGGATACCGGTACCCGATCAGGTTCCCAGGATGAGCTATCGGGAGGCGATCCGCCGCTACGGTACGGACCGCCCCGATACCCGCTTTGCCTTGGAACTCGTCGATCTCAGCCAACCCTTCCTGGAAACTCCTTTTCAGGTCTTCCGAACCATTCTCGAAAGTGGGGGGGCACTCAAGGGGATCTGTATTCCTGGTGCGGCTTCTTTCTCGCGGCGAGAAGTCGACGAGCTCACCGAGTTTGTTCGAAATTTCGGGGCTCGAGCCTTGAGCTGGATCCGGCGCTCAGAGAAGGGACTGGCATCCTCTTTCCCCAAAGTTGTACCGGTCGCGGAGGTGGAAAGAGCTGCCCAGCTTGCAGGCCTTGAAGAAGGCGACATCCTCTTCATTTTGGCGGGAGATCACCGCGTCGTACATGATGGCCTGGCGGCGTTGCGTTTACATCTGGCCCAGCGACTCGACTTGATTCCCGAGAACGAACACCGCTTTGTTTGGATTTCCGAATTTCCTCTCATGGAATGGGACGAGAAAGAAGGCCGCTTCTTTTCCCTGCACCATCCGTTCACGTCTCCGACAGACGAAACTCTGGGCCTGCTCGAATCCGACCCGGCCCAGGTTCTTGCCCGGGCCTATGACATCGTCCTGAATGGACTCGAAATCGGTGGTGGCTCGATTCGGATCCACAACCCCGAGGTGCAGCGTCAGGTTTTTGAGGCGCTTGGTATCTCGAGTGAAAAAGCTGAGCAACGCTTCGGCTTTTTGCTCGAGGCGCTCCAGTATGGGGCTCCGCCGCACGGAGGGATTGCTCTCGGATTGGACCGGATCATCATGTTGCTGGCGGGTGAACCGTCCATTCGCGAGGTGATCGCTTTTCCCAAGACGGCCAGGGGTCAGGATCTGATGTGCGGAGCACCTTCAGAAGTGGACCAGAAACAGCTCAAGGAGCTTTTTCTCAAGATCTCAGGGTGAATTCGACTTCTCTGCGGCTTCCGTGGGTTTCTCGTAGTGAATTCGATAGATCACGTTCGCCTTGTCGTCCGAGAGCAGCAGTGAGCCGTCGGGCAGTTCCAGAAGAGCAACTGGTCGCCCCCACGCTTCCTTTCCCTGCAGCCACCCCTCGGCAAAGACGCGATAGTTCAGAGGTCGCCCATGAGCAGACAGCTCGACCAGCATGACTCGGTATCCCACCGGAATCTCACGATTCCAGGACCCGTGCTCGACCACAAACAGCTGGTGCAAATAGGACCTGGGAAAGAGGTCTCCCCGGTAGAAGTGGGCGCCCAGTGCGGCCACGTGGGCAGCCAGGTTCAGCGCCGGAGGTTCAAACTCTGAGCAGGGACGTCTTGCGCCGAACTCCGGATCCGGGAGGTACCCACCATGGCAGTACGGAAAACCAAAGTGGAGGCCCTTGTGGGGAGCACGGTTGAGTTCGTCAGGAGGAACATTTTCTCCCAGCCAGTCACGCCCGTTGTCGGTGAACCAGAGCTCCCCGCTGGTTGGGTGCCAATCGAAACCCACTGTCTGGCGCACACCCGAGGAGAAGATCTCCAGGTCACTTCCATCGGCATTCATACGCATGATCGTCGCGTACCTCGAATCCGCTTTTTCGCAAACATTGCAGGGCGCTCCGACCGGTACATAGAGCCTTCCGTCCGGCCCGAAGGCGATGAATTTCCAGCCGTGCCACCGGTCAGCCGGCAAGCTGTCGTTCACTACCTGGGGCTCCGGTGGGTCCTCCAGTCGGGAGTCGATATCCGGGTAGCGAAGAATGCGGTTCACTTCGGCCACGTAGAGTGAATTTCCATGGAAAGCGACACCATTGGCCAGAGTCATTCCGGTGGCCAGGGTAAGGACTTCTTCTGCACGATGGTCGCCATCCCGGTCAACCAGGGCATACAGGTTGCCTTCTCGTCGGGTGCCGACGAAGACCGTACCGGAGGGAGACCGGGTCATGGAGCGGGCTTCCTTGACTCCTTCGGCGTAAATCGAGATCTCAAAGCCGGGGTCGAGAGTCACCCGGTCCAGCGCAATCCGGCTCTGACCCAGAGCCATTCCCAGCAGGCAACAAGCCACTGGAAGACCAACCTTTCGTTTCGGCATCAAGCCCATAGAAGAGACTCCTATTGCAGCAATTCTATAACAGGTTCTGCGATTCTCCGCTTCCCGAAAAGTGCCACCGGAGAAACAGGCTCTTCGCATGTTTGACAACCCTATTCAAAGTTTCTATGATCCAGGTCTTCACTCAAGCCGGAGGTGCCAAGAGATCGTTTCGTAGCTTCAGATGGACCGAACCTACTCTACCCGTGAAGTCGCACAGATGTGGAATGTCAGCGAGTCCACCGTGAAGCGCTGGGCTGATACGGCCGGCCTGGGCTGCCAGCGAACTCCGGGCGGTCATCGTCGATTCTCTCTGGAAAACATACGGGGTTTTCAGCAGGATCGTGGCTTTGAGGCCACGGGTCTTCTGACCACCGAACGGTGGGAGGATCCCAGTGTCGAAGATCTTCTGAATCGTAAGGACTTTGCTCGTGTCCGAGAGCAGGTGAGCTTTCTGGCCGCCCACAATCAGAGGTCCCAGATTGAGGAGCTTCTCAAGAGGCTCTACCTGCGAGGGATGTCGCTCGAGCATCTCTACGACCACGTCGTCATGCCGGTTGCTGGTTCGACTCACGCGGCCCTTTCCGATCAGGTTCTGTCCGGAGGACAGGCCAAACTGATTCAGGTGAACCTGGAAGAGGCCGTGTCGTACTTGTTCCCTCACATCATTCGGAAACGGCGCAATGGACGAGTCAGTCTCTGCTCCAGTCCGGATCGGGCCCAGTATCTGCCCGTAAACGCTGCTGCCCGAATCCTGGAAGTCGAGGGCTGGGAAGTCCTCAATCTGGGCTGGTCGGTACCTTTCTCCGCCATGGCGGCAATGGTTGAGGAAGAACCCATCAATATGGTCTGCATCGTTTCGAACGGCTCCGCCCCGGTGGCTTCGACTCCGGAACTGGAGATTCTGCTCGCAGCCGTTAAGGAGTACCGGCTGCCCCTGGTTTGCCTGGGCAATGCTCTTCCCATGGATGGCAACCTTGAGGGCTCGATCGACGGGTCTTACTTTTCTGATTTCTCTTCTTTTCGGGACTTCATCGCTTCCACCCATCGTACGGTCTGACTCATCGTCTCCGTGCTGCGATCAGTCGCGGGCGTACTCGGCGCGCACCGTCGTCTTGATGCCTCCCCTGAAATTGAAATCCCCTTCCACACTGCATCGAATCGGGTGACTGGCGGCGACAAAGTCATCCAGGATCCGGTTCGTCACATGCTCGTGGAAGATTCCATGGTCGCGAAAAGCGGAAAGGTAGAGTTTCAACGACTTCAGTTCAACGATAGCGGTATCCGGAACGTAGCGGATTCGAATCGTGCCGAAGTCCGGCTGCCCGGTTCGAGGACAGACGCAGGTAAACTCAGGACAGGTAATATCCACCTCGTATTCGCGCCCCTGGTACTCGTTGTTGACAGTTTCGAGGCTGGGAAATGTGCTCATCCTGGCTGATATCCTTACAGAGGCTCGGAGGTTTCAGTGTACAGGTACCGTTTGATCTTGCGAGTCGTGGTCTTCTCGAACGGTTCGTGGCGAAGACTGAACCGGCGAATCCTCTTGTAGTTGGCCAGAACCCGGTTGACCTGCTTCACCTCTGCCGCGATGGCCTTGTCAATTCTCTCATCATCGTACTCGCTGGCTCCAAACTCCTCATCAAGTGCCTCCACATCCAGTACGATGATGGCCTGAACTTCAGTCAAAGCCGGGTCGGCCGAAGGGCCTCCCCAGACCAGTGATTCGGCGATGAACCGGCTGTCGTTCAGGTGAATTTCCAGTTCTTCCGGGTAGATATTTTTCCCGTTCGGCGTAACAACGACCGATTTCTTGCGTCCACTCACATAAAGAAAACCGTCCTTGTCGATGTGGCCCAGATCACCCGTGAGCAACCACCCATTCTCAACGGTCTCCTCGGTAGCCTGCCGGTTCTTGTAGTAGCCCAGCATCACGCTCGGACCCCGGACTGCTATCTCACCTTCAATAATGCGAGCTTCCACCCCGGGAACCGGCATTCCCACTGAGCTGTCTTTCGGATTGGCCTCCCGGTTGACAGCGATCAGAGGCGAGGCCTCCGTCATCCCGTAACCCTGAATGCACTGAATGCCGAGATCTCGAAAGCCGCGCGCGACTTCAGGATTCATGGCAGCACCTCCAGTGATCAGAAGCCGCAGGTTGCCACCCAGGCGATCATGGACTGGCTTGAAGAGCCGGCGTCTGATGCTCAGGCCGAGCCGCTCAGCGAGAGAAGCCACACCCTTGGCAATACGGAACTTCCGCTCACCCTTTTCCCGAATGCCTTTCTCAATCCGCCGATACATCGTTTCGAAAAGCAACGGTACTCCCAGCACCACGGTGGCCCGGGTCTCAGCCAGGTTGTCAGAGACCCGCCGAAGATTTTCAGCGTGATAAATGGACGCGCCCTGGTAGAGAGCTGTCAGGAACCCACAAGTGCATTCATAGGTGTGGTGAAGGGGCAGGACGGAAAGACAGCGATCATCATTTTGAATGGAAATGAACTTCGAGGTTGCGATGATGTTGGAAGCGAGGTTTCCGTGGGTCAGCATCACGGCCTTGGAACTGCCCATAGTCCCCGACGTAAAGATGATGGTTGCCAGAGTGTCACGTCCAACCTCGGGCAGGCGGTAACCAGGCTCTCCCTCCAGTCCCTGGCAGCCGAGTTTCAGCAACTCGGAGAAGGAGTGATCTGCTCGTCCTGCTTCCTTCTCAAGGGCTACAACCCGGCAGGGATTTCCTGTCTCGGCACGCAGAGCTGCCATGTCATCCACAAAACGAGCGCTGCACAGAACTGTGTCTACATCCGAGAACTCGAGGATGTGCCGAATCTCCCCAAGTCTCAAGTCGCGGTCCACAGGTACCACGACGCGGCCCGACGACACAATCGCCAGGTAACCAAGGGCCCATTCGGTCGTGTTCTCGCCAACCAGCGCGATGGGGTCGCCCTCTCGGGTTCCAAGGGCCGCCAGGCCGGCACTCAACTCCAGAACACGAGCCTTCAACTGCAGAAAGGAAGTGGTCTGGTAGCCACCTTTTTCTCTGGTGGCCAGCGCCACCTTCTCGCGGTGCCGTGCGCCGACTTCCTCAACCAGATCCTGAAGCGTGGCGATGGGGTAGGTTGGAAACAGTGGTGGATGCTTCACGGCAGTGAATTGTAGCCTCGGAGCGACTGCAGATTCCAGGACCTCGACTACTAAGAGACCCGTTGCTCTTCCAGGCTGTCTTCCAGTTCCTCTGGCAGTGGGAACTGTACATTCTCCGTGCGGGTGACCAGTTCTTCCACCTCGGCTCCATCTCGACAGAGCCAGTTCACGACTTCCGAGACCAGCCTCTCAGGAGCCGAGGCGCCTGAAGTTACGCCCACGATTTCCGCATCCTGGAGCCACTCCGAACGGATTCCTTCGTGATCGTCGATCAGGTAGGCCGGAGTCCCTTCCTTGATCGCCTCTTCCACCAGGCGGTTTGAATTACTGCTGTTCCTGGAACCGACCACCAGGATCAGATCCGATTTCCGGGCCAGCTCGCGAACTGCCAACTGACGATTCTGGGTCGCGTAGCAGATGTCCTCGGAGGGTGGGCCCTGAACCTGGGGGAAGCGTTGCTGAAGTGCCTCCACAATGGCCCGTGTGTCCTCCAGGCTTAATGTGGTTTGTGTCAGATAGGCAAGTGGTGTGCCCTCTTCGATCTGGAGCCGGGCGACATCTTCCACACTCGTCACGAGTCTGATGCGCTCGGGGGACACTCCCATGGTCCCGATCACTTCATCGTGCCCTTCGTGGCCGATGAGCAGAATCGTGTGCCCCCGGTCAGCGTAACGCGCCGCCTCGAGATGCACCTTCGTGACCAGGGGACAAGTGGCATCGATCACTCGAAGCTCCCGGTTTAGAGCCTCCTTTCGCACCTGAGGAGAGACGCCATGGGCACTGAAGATGACTGTCTTCCCCCTGGGAACCTCGTCCAGGGACTCCACAAAGATGGCGCCTTGATTCTGCAGTCTGGCAACTACATGCCGGTTGTGTACGATTTCTTTGCGGACGTAGACCGGTTTGGGGAAGACCTCGAGGGCGATGGTCACAATGTCAATGGCCCGGACAACGCCGGCGCAGAACCCTCGGGGGGCCGCCAGTAAGACCTTTTGTGTCATGCGAGGAGAATTCTAGCACACCCGATCCCGGTTCTGGCGGGCTTACTCCCGGCCGGCGTGGCTTATCCAGACGGGTGATGACCAGGCCATGGCGGCCCGCCCTCGAACCGGCACGCTCTGCTCAAGACGTACGTAGTAGATGGCCCCGGGCTTCACCGCCGCATCGGCGTGCGTGCCCAGAAAATCCAGTGAGCCCGAGTTCCACTGATGAATGACTTCAAAATCTTTCTGGTCGACCTGGTAGCGCAACACCTCGATCTTCCGGATGGGACTGGTACCGTACGCTTCGACCGTCACTTTGGTGGGATGGAACAATGGTGCCCTCTGTCCCATGGATGCACCGTTGACAATCACCTCGAGAATGATCTTAGCCCCTGTGGTTCCATAGGTTCTCCGATCGTAGAGAGCCTGGAAAATGGCATCCCTGGTCAACCGGGAAGCACGGACGGCAGTCAGCCCGTAGTGTGGTAGTCCCGGATGGGCCCGGTGGTCATCCGATCCAGCAAGGGTCGAGAGTTGAAGGCCTTGCTTCCAGGCGTCCTGGGCGTTGGCGGGGGTCCGCAGGCTGACAGAAGGAGCCGTGAAATCACTCTTTTCAAATGAGAGTGCGTGGTCAGGATTGTAGGTTTCGCTGAGCCCGTGGGCCGAATAGAGCTCGAAATTGCGGCGGAATCCAGGGTCATGAATGGAAAAGTCAACACCTCCCGGGAACTTGCCCGTGTGATGAGGAACCGTGATCGCCTGCCCGTCGCCCAGCGCTGCCCAGATTTCGGGAAGGGTGTAGGTGGACGGGAAGAAGAGCGCAGTGGGTCGATTGCGGAAATAAATGTTGTGATGCCCAAAGGGGGCCGGGAGAGAACACTCGTAGGCATGTAAAGTCACGAAGGATCCGGGATCGTGATGTCGCTCTGTCAGGGCGGTGTACTCCTCCCAGTGCGCCTGACTCAGTCCCCGAGTCCTTCCCTCCTTCGGAACCAGGAGGTGGTCGGTCATGGCATAGAAATCGAGACCCGATATGTGGCGAGCGTAGCCGAAGTTGCCTTCGCCGACTCCATCCCAGCTAAAACGTGTGTGAGAATGGAGATCTCCCCAGAACACGAGATCCGAGGCTTCGGTTTCACCGACAAGCATCGGGTTGGACACGCTCTCGAGCCCCCTGGAAGCGACTCGGGAGCGCAGCCGCAGAAGTCCTTCTTCCTGCGGAGTCACGTAGAAGGCAACGTGACCTCGACCTCTGGCCATGCGGACCCTGCGGGGTATCTCGGCTTTGCCGGTCACCACCTGGAGTTCTACCTCCAGGGGCATGGAGACGGCGTTGTCTTCCTTGTCAACCGCCGAAACCAGGAGCCTCGAGCGACTCCCCACCCGCCCTTGAGAAGGAGCATGCAGTTGCAGAGCTGTGGGAGCCCCGGGGCGGGTTGTCAGCAAGGGGCCCTCCACATGCAGCAGGAATCGATTGCTGCCTTTTGCGTCAAGGGCCAGGAGAGTGGCTTTTGGCCGCGAGGAAACAGCGGCAGCGCGGTAGCCTCGACTGCCTCCTCCCACATCGCCGTAAACCACCTCGATTCGATCACCTTCCGCCAGCCGTCCGGCTCTGACCACCACCCGAACCACAAAGACGTAGCGCTCGCTTCGACCATCCAGCGACTCTTTCGCGTGCTTGACCAGCCGCATAGTCGTTTCAGACTCAACGGTGGTTGACAACACTACGCCGCCGCGAGTGGTGTGGGCGCTGACATAGTGTTCCTGCTCAGGATCAGTGGCCTGAAGTCGATTCGCCGAGTTGCGCGGCCCCGAATGCCACCCGTCCGGTAATTGAACACGAATCCCGCCGCCGGTATTGATCCCTCCGGAGCCCACAACGTAACGGACCGTCCAGGTCCCAAACTCTCCGGAGACCCCCCACTCTGGAGAGACTGAGACCGTCCCGGCATCGGTCCGCCCTTCTTCCATTACCGGGGCAGGGATCTCCTGGAGAAGCAGGGAGGCGAGAAGAAGGATTTCCATGAACATGAGTCCGTCCCCCGTTCAGGATGGATTCGAGCCGCCCCGAACCACCACGAACTGCCCCATCAGGGACCCCACCTCCTGGGCGCCAAGCCGAACCTTGACCAGCACCTGGTAGGCACCGGGTTCGAGCTGGTCCAGGCTGAACCGCGCGTTCACTGCGAAGTCACCACTCGAGTCGCTCTGGAGTGGTTTCCAGGCGCCCCGGTAGATGTCATCGTCGGTCGCGTCTAAGAGAACGATCTGATACTCGGCAGGACTGGACAGGTTCGAGATCTTTCCATGCACAAACAGAGACTCAGACTGGTGGAATTCCCGCCCGACGCAGGGCACCAGTACGCGATTCGCCACCTGCAGAGGATTCGTGAGAATCGTGACTTCCTTCCCACTCTTGATTCGGTAGCCGCTCTCGGCGCCGGGAGGCTTCCAGTGGGCGGCCAGGATCAGTGAACTGAAATGAACCGGACCGAAGGGAGGGAGATCCAGTTCGTGCTGGACGCGAGAGATCAGCCCGGTGCGATTGTCCCTGACAAATGCAGTCAGAAGGTACTGGCCGGGTTCGAGAAGGAGGAGGTTCTGGTAGACGTAGGCTGTTTCGCCTTCTCGCTGTTTCCTTTGAATCTGAACCTGATCTCGAACTCCGGTCTGAGTCACGTTGAAAGAGTCCCTGGCCAGCACGACGATCTCCAGGTTCAGGCCACCTCCCCGGGAAAGCTCGCCCAGGTGCTCATGATGAAAAGACAGGAGCACAGGAACCTGGTAGGACTCGGCCGATTCCGGGAAATACTCGGCTGAGATGGCCACCGGGAAATCTGCGATGGGTCGGTCCGCAATCACGGTCTGCAGGAACTTGAACTCCTTTTCCTGATCACTGAGCCGCTGATAGGGCTTCTCGGCATAGTAACCGTGCCGGTACAGCACCCGTGAGTCGGCTGCCTGGACACGCACCTCAATGCGGCGAAACCGTCCATCGCTGGGCGGCGCAGGAGTCTGGTAGCCCAGCAGATAGTAGTGGGATCCGTCTTCACGAGCTTTTCGAAAAATCTTGACGAGCTCATTGTCATCCACCAGTGCGGCACCGCCGGTATCCTCGGCCATCGTGATCAAGCCCTCCTGGGACTGGGTCAGCCGGACCAGCTCATTGAGGCTGGCCCTCCCGCTGAAAATCTGCGTTCCGCCGCCTCCGGCCCGGTGAGCGCCGCCCTCGGGAGAGAGGGCCACCAGACCGCGGGCATCGACCGAGTAGATGCTGATGTTGGCCCGGTTGCACTGGTCTGTAGCCAATCTCATCTGTTCATCGTTTTCCATGCCACGGCTCGAAAAACCGGTCGAAAAATAGAGAAGCGCCTTACGCCCCGGAACATCGCGGAATGAATCCGCGATGGTCTGAATCGCGGCCAGCTGCTGGCTCGACTGAAACAGACCGAACTCAGCCTCATCGGCAATGAAGTCTCCGCTTACATCGGCCTCTTCCCCGGGAAGGGAGAGGTCCGTCTCGGTCTCTTCGCTAACCAGGCGGGCGATGGCCTCACCCAGAAGCTCCCGGTCCGATGTAAAATCGGTCAACATCTCCAGCCCGTTGTCCAGAACCAGAACCGCTGCTGCATCGTCCGCGTTGAACTGCTCTGCCAGAAAGCTCTCCGCCGCCCTCTTCATCATGTGGCTGTCCTGAAGTCCCGCCGAAGAAAAATCGAAGAGCAGGATGAGCAGGCGTTTTTCGAGCGGGACCATCCCGGACCCATCCTCCGGAAATATCGGGGCCGCGGGTTCAGCCGGCACTGCAACGGAATCCCCCGGATTCGGGAGATCCGTGGGTTCGACAGATACCAGGGGCAAAGAGATCTCCTGGACGAACACGATCTGCTGAGAGATCCCCTCTTCTACCAGAACAAAATCTTCCACCTGGAGGCCTTCCACGGGCCGACCTCTCGAATCCAGCACGCGCACGTCCACCAGGATCAGATTGGAGGCCACCCGGAAGCGGGCCTGCTGCTCCTGTCCGGAAACGAGCGAAAGGAGGAAAGAAAAAATCAGCGCTAGGCAAGGACGACTAATTCGTAGGGGCGACCCTTGTGGTCGCCCGCCAGGCCGGGCCGGTACAAGACCGGCCCCTACGGGAAGATCTGATCGGACCACAGAGGGTCCTCCCACGTTGGGCTTCGCCCAGACTTGATTCGACATACCCAGGACTCCTAGAACATGAAACGAAAGCTGAGCCGGATGCTGCGCATAGAGCCGACACCCGTCACCTGCCCGAAGCCGACCGAGTTGACCGTGTTGTTGAAACCGCTGAAGTTCGGGTGATTCAAGAGGTTCGCCATATTTACCATCAGAAGCAAGCGTCTCCCGTCACTGCCCAGGGGAATCGACTTGGCCAGGTTCAGATTGATCACCCACGACCCGGGCCCGTCGATGGTATTGCGTCCTGCATCGCCGAATGAGCCAGGCGCCGGCAGCAAAAAGGCACCCGTATTGAACCATTCCCGGGTGCTGCGCTCGGAGGCGGGGAGGCTTACCTGCTCTCCGGTGGCGCTGGCCCGCTCGCTCGCCTGAGAGGCGGTTCCGCTGTTATTGATCTGGTTCCCCAGGGCCCTGGCTGTGCGGGGACGCCCAGTGGCCGCCGTCAGACTACCCCTCATGAACCAGTTCTCAAGGGCAGAACTGGCCCAGCCCGGTCCTCGCAGCCAGCGATGCCGGTCCCCGAGGGGCAACTCCCAGAACCCGCTCATGGTCAGCCGGTGCCGTTCGTCGAAATTCGACCTGCCTCGCTCCGAATCCAGGTCATCGTCGTTCTGGGCGACGATTCGCTGCCCCCCGGAGATGGCCGAGGCATTGTCCAGGGACTTGCCGAATTCGTACTGAAACGACATCGAGAAACCCGAGCGCATCCGTCGAACTGCCAGGGCCTGTAGCCCGTGAAAGACAGAAGAAGCAGCGGAGGTCAGATAGAGGAACTGGGCGGCCTCTTCAATCTGTTGCCCATCTTCAGTCAGGCGGTTGGGTGCCCTCAGCAGTTCCAGACCCGTCCCCCTGGTACCCGCATATCCGAGGCTGAAGAAGAAGTTCCTGGGCAGGCTCTGCTGCCAGGAAAACCCCCAGTTCTGCACCGTGGGCAAGCGCAGGAGCGGTTCCACTGCGTAGGTGTTTGGAACTTCCTGGACCAGGTCTGCGGAAAAGGCCGTCTGGATGTCCAGAAACTCCTGCTGACCGGCCGTCTCCTGGACCGTAAATCCGAAGGGGGGCTGGGAGATCAACTCATTGGAGAGATAGTCGTAGGTCTCGTTGGGAAAGAAAACACCGTAGCTGGCCCGGAGCACGGAAGCCTTCCTGCCGGAACGAAGCCGATAGGCCAGCGCCAGCCGTGGGGCCAGGTTGTTCCAGTCACTTTCGACGAGAGCTCGAGGAAACTGTCCGTGATAGCTCCCCAGGCTACCCGGTGTGACCGTTTCGGCAGCGTCCAAGTCAGGAGATACATCCAGATTGGCAATCCGGTCGTAGCGCTCGATCCAGGGAGCAGCGTACTGGTAACGAAGACCCCACTGCAGGGTAAACCTGGAAGTGGCCCTCCAGTTGTCGTTCACGAACACGGCAAACTCTTTGCGTCGCAGATAGTGGTCGCTGTTGCCGTACTGAATTCGACTGGACTGAGCCAGACCGAGCAGGAAATCGGCAAAATCGTAACCGGTCGCCGGCACCGGCTGGCCTCCCTCGTAAGCACTGGTTGCGACTCCTGCGAAAGTCAGAGATCCGGCTCCCTCCGGGTTACTCAAGTTGTTTCTGCGTCTCCAGATCACTTCACCGCCAAAGCGAAAGAAGTGGTTGCCACGCACCCACAGCAGGCTGTCGTTCAGGCCGCTTCTCTCGCCTATGCTGGAGGAAGAACTCCCATCACTCGGAGCCGAGTAGTTGGTGAACTGCATCGTCGTGAGCCCGTAGTCGATGGGATCCGGAGAGGTGTTTTCGATACCCAGATCAGCACTGATGTCCTGCTCAAAGGCGAAGGGGTTCAAAGACTGATTCTTGTTGCGGTTCCAGGTCACACCGAAGCTGTGAACCAGTCCCGCTTGAGCCGTCTGATTGAAGCGTAGCGACAGGTTCTGGCCGCGCCGGTCCCGCTGGCTGCCCAAATCGGGAAAAGGGTGAAAGACGTCTCCCCGATTCTGGTTCAGGCCGTAACTTGCCGACAGGCGCAGTGATCCGGGAAGCGGAACACTAAAGCGCAGGTTGAGCCGCTCGCTATTGTTGTCCAGGTTCTGCTGAGTGTAGTAGTTCAGGAAAGGGTCGTCGCGGTTGGGCAGGGGGATGAACCCCAGAAAGCCAGCCGCACTTGGATCCAGTTGTGCGGCCGGGAGAATGGCTCCAGGGTAGGGCTGTCCCGTCAATGGATCGAAGAGCTCAACCCCGGTTCCTGCCAGCGGTCCGGACGTGTAGGAGGTCTGAGAAAAGTCGCCCTGACGCTCCAGGGGCGTCGGAACCGCCCCGTACTGGCTCTGCAACTGCTGACCCCGACTGATGTTGAAATCGACAAAGAAGGCGGCCCTGCGGGTTCGTTGGAAGCCAAAGCCTCCCCCGGAAGAACCCGTCGGAGCCGGACCCAGCGGCCCCCCAATCGAAACACCGGAGTTCCAGGTCAGGTAGTCCGGCTCGGGAGTCTCGGCTCCGTCCAGGGAATACGGTCTGGCGTCGAGGGCCGACGAAGAGAGTCCAGCCGTGAAGCTTCCCTGGACTCGATTCGCTCTCCCCCCGGCGATGCGAGCCGCCCGCAATCCTCCTCTTCCGCCGCGTCCGCCGCCGCCTCCTCCCCCCATCAGGCGCGCAACGATGTCCCCCTCACTTCTTCCTCTCCCTCCGCTGCCTACCGATCCTCCCTCAATCAGAACCTCTTCGGTTCCCCGCCCTCCCACACTCAATTCCTGGCCGATGTTTCCTCTGGGAGCGATCCGAATCTCCTCGAACGGATCTTCTTCGGCAGTGGCAGTCTGCCGGCTCCTGTTTCCCCCGCCCCTTCCCCCGCCTCGTCCCCCGCTTCGGGGGCTCGGATCCGGGGCTTCGGAAAAGAAATTCTCCTCAAAGGAGAGCCCCCATTCATGCTTCCTCCACGCCGTCGCGGTCTTGAGGTCAATTCCGACACCGGACTGAGGGCCTTGCCCCATTCCTGCACGCCCACCACCCCCTCCAAAGCCGCGCATGGAAAGGCTCAGATGCTGGCTGCGGCGAACCGTGATCTTGCTCCTGGGGTCGTAGGCAAACTGCAGTTCGAGGTGAGCGTCTGAGCCCAACGGACCCGCCCCGATGCGCAGCTCCAGGCGGAGCGGCATTCCCGTTTCAGGGTCCACCCACAGTTCGGCATCTTTTACCTGGAGACCCTTTACTTTGGGCTTCAGTTTGATCTGTACTGCTGGCTTCGAATCGATCTCAGAACTCCCAACTACGCGGGGCTGGCGAAAAAAGCCCTCCAAAGTCAGTGGATCACGGCGCTGCAGTTGCTGTCCGAAGCCGCCCAGACCACGCCGACCTCCTCCCTGACCCGCAGTCGCCGGGTTCACGAGAGCGCCGTTCTGCTTCATTCTCAGAACCTCGCGCCGGAACTCATCGGGTCCTCCGTAGTACTGGCGCTCCCGGACCTCCGTTTCTCGGGCTCCCCGCGGAGTTTCGATGATGGACTCGCTGGTCACCTCGACGGAATAGTCCAGCAACAGCTCACTTCGCAGTAAGAGAGCTTTTCGGGCTTTCTCGAGAATGTCGTCGTCGGCAGGTGGACCGGCAGAAACAGCGGCAGTTGCCAGTAGCAAGGCCGGTAATGCGATCATCAGACTCACCCCATCCTGAACGAAGTCCCCGCTGCGCCGGTTACACAACGGCGCCCGATCCTTCCTACTCAGGACAGCTGGTCCTGTTTCTGATTTCAGCCCCCCCCCGGGGCAAGATGAGGCGGGCTAAACGTAAGAAGGGCGCCCTGTCAGACAGAGGCAACTTCCGAGAACCGAGTCTTTCTGGGCACTTCCGCTGACATGCTGAAAGGTCAAGCCGGCAGCCCGGGTCACATCCACAAACTGAACCTGAGGCAACGCAGTAGTTTCAAAAAGAATGAGGAGCAGCGGACATCTCAAGAGCATCTATCAGAGTATACAATTCAGAGAGTGTGCCCTGAACGCCGCATGGCACCAACCATCAGGGCTCCCAGCAGATAGCCGCCGATACAATCGAGGGGCCAGTGCACTCCCAGCCAGACACGAGAGATCCCGATGGACAGGATCAAGAAACCCAGTCCACCCGTCACTACCGTACGGAGGGAACCAGACAGGTGCCTCCAGGCCAGCAGCAGCAGGTAACCAAAACAAGCCACGAAAAGGACGACGTGGCCGGATGGAAAGCCGGGGCTACCGGGATCGGTGTAGGCAGGAAACAACATCCCGCCCGGTCGCGGTCGATCAATCAGGTGCTTCACAACCAGATTGGTCAGGGAAGCTCCGCCCACACCCGCCAGCAGGACCCAGCACTGCAAGACCAGGCCTGCCTTCCACAGCAAGAGGGCCAGGATCGGGACCATCAGAAACGGCATATAGCCGCTCCCGATCCAGGATACGGCTCTCAGAATCCACCCGAGGACGGGTTCCTGCACCCGGTAAATCCAGCCGGCCAGCTGGATCTCCCAGACGAAAGGAGACCCCCTCCAGGCCAGCAGGCAGGTGAACAGAAAGGGGATGCCCGCCCCCGTCAGAAGCAGTCGACCTGATCTTGACAAATATCCTCCTCTTTGGATCCGCACTGCGTGCAACTGTCGGGAAGGCTGTTGACAGCCTGGCAAGCGCCCCAGAGAATAGCATGATTAGAATGCTGTTCCTCCAGGCCACTCCCTTCTCTCTGATTCCTTTTCTATTCGCGCTCCAACAGGGGCCTGCGCCTGTGGCCGACGCGTTAAATCTACCGACTCCCAGGGAGCATTATGAAGAATTCAACGTGGAGGCTCATGCGCAGGCGCTTCTCAGGAATCTGATGCGAACCCACCCCGAGGTGCAGGCAATCCTTCCCACCCTCCTGGCGCAGATGAACTCCGGCTCCCTGGAACTCCCGGCAGACTTTTCGACCCTGCTCTCCAAGTACCCCCGACGAGACTGGGAGCAGGAGATCCTGGAACAACTGATTCATCGCTCGCGGGTTCTGGAAATGGTCACGCCCGGGCTCGCCAAGTGGCGACCCTTTGTCCACGACTCGCTGATTTATTTTTTTCATGAACTGGGACCCGAAGAAGTGCTGAAGAGGTTCCTCAGCCAACTGCAAGTTTCAGGCGAGGTCGATCGGGGTGGCCGCGTTCTCGAGTTTGCCGCAGGAACACCCATTCTTCAGAAAATAGGTCAAATACTCGCACGTAACCCACTAATTCCAGAGGATTTCCGGACCTCCTTACAACAGTTGGAGAACTCCATCCTGACAACGGATGCGGAAACCCTGCGCGCCATGATTTGGGCCGATCTGGGTGAAGAGACCATCGCTACCTACCAGTTCGAGTTGGCGTCAGAGATTCTGGCTGAAGCCAGTGTCGGAAGCGTGATTGCCGGTTCCCTGACCTTACCCGGCGAACAGAATGCCCGTCGGATTGTCTGTAAGGTGATCAAGCCGGAAGCGGAGCAGGGGCTGCGCCAGGAACTGCTGGCCTTTGACTCTCTGGGGGCGTTCCTGCAGGAAAACAGTGTGTTCTATGAGCTCGGAGATTTTCCACTCGCCGATCTCTTCGACGAGATTCGGGACGCGCTTGCAAAAGAGATCCTGGTTGTCGAAGAACAGCGAAACCTGGCCAGAGCCGCAGATTACTATGCAAACAACCCGCGCATTCTCGTGCCCGAGGTTTACGAGATCTCAACCCCTAAGGTCACCGTCATGGATTTCGTGGAGGGAGTCAAGGTCAGCGAGGCGTTTCCTGGAGATCTGAAGGCACGTGCCATGATGGCACGCAGGTTGAGCAATGCCCTGACCTACGACGTCATTTTCAATCGGCGAGATCTCGCCATCTTCCATGGCGACCCCCATGCGGGCAATGTCTATCATGTCACGGCAGGGACCGGGGATCGCTACCGCCTGGCCCTCCTGGACTGGGGCCTTCTGGGGGAATTCACTCTCCAGGATCGGAAACAGCTTGTCCAGCTCCTGTTCGGCATTCAACTAGGTCACAGGAAGAAGGTGAAGAGAAACATTGGAGTTCTCATCGAAGGCGGTCTTCCCGACTCTGAACCAGAACGGGAAAGAATCGATCGAATCATTGAAGATGCGCAGAACGCTCCTTCGCGGCAGGGTTCGTTTCTTCTCCTGCAGGCGATCTCGGCCGAACTGGCGAAAGAGGGCTATGAAATCCCCTTCAACGTGGCACTGTTTGTCAAGTCCCAGCTTACCATCAGCGGTATCCTTCACGAACTGGATCCGGAGCTCAAGCAGGATGAGCTTGTCATGCAGCAACTCAGCGGCCAGGTCATGAAAGAGTTCCCCAGGCGTTTTCTCTACACTCTCTCTGTCGTCAAATGGAGTTCTCGCGACTTTGACAGCCTTCTTTCCAACGGGGATGTGATGGGATACCAAACCAGAAAGGCCGGACGCACTCTCCGTAAGATCTTCGGGTTTCCGCTGAAAGCATTCAACCCATGATCCGCCTGACGTCCCTGCTGATGACGAGTTGTCTGATGCTGGCTTCCGCTTCACTCCTGGCCTTCAGTGAGAACGAGGCGGTTCCGGAGGCATTTAAGTTCAAGCTTCCAGGTTCAGAGAAGCCGGTCTACCAGCCACCCTCCGGAGTCCTCCCCGCCGTGGCCCAAGAGCCACTGAAGATGCCGCCTGATCCACCGCAGTTCGTGAGCCCGCGGCTGAAGGAGTTTCCTTCGGCCCTCCTGCACAGCTTTGCCGGTCTGATTGACTCCGACAACCTGGCCGCCCCGGTGGTCATCGGAGCCTGGGCTGCGGGAGCCGCGATTCTGGTTGATGAAAGCATCAAAGACTATTTTGAAGAGCCCCGACGAGCCCAAGCACTCGGGGAGACTGGAGACAGGCTGGGCAATGGATTCGTCCTGGCAGGAGTTACCGCCGGACTTGTGGTCGCCAGCTACACCGGGGAGAACCAGAAATTCCGGGCCATGAGTTTTAGCCTGGCCCAGGGTTTCATCATGAGCGAGATCATTGTTCATTCCATCAAGGCGGCCACGAACCGGTACCGCCCGAGCGGGGAGAACCAACAATCCTTTCCTTCCGGACATACATCTTCCACGTTCACCTATGCCACCGTGATCTCCCACTACTATGGGGCCAGGGCCGGGATTCCCGCCTACGCAGTTGCCTCACTGGTTGGATTCAGCCGCATCGAGAAGAACAAACACCACCTCAGCGACGTGATCGCTGGGGCTACGCTGGGCTACCTGATCGGCCGGACCGTAGTGAAGGTCACCGATCGCCGCGCCCGGCGCAACACCAAGACCATGACCGTGGCTCCGGTCATCGGTCAAGAAACGAAGGGCGTCTCGGTCCGCTGGACCTGGTAGTGCCGTGTGCGCGGCCGTTCCGGGTTCTGAGTGATCCCGGTTTGCCCGGACACGAAACGAGGAACGAGGAACTACTCCCCTGTGCCCATCTCCCGGTCGACCATCAGCAGGGCGACCTTATCGCCACCCACCATTCTGAGTTGAGCCAGAATATCAGCGGCTGTCTTTTCTTCTTCTACCTGTTCTGTGATGAACCACTGCAGTTCCACTGCAGTCGCATTGTCACGCTCCTCCAGGGCTACTCGATAGGCTTCGTCAATCCTCCTGGTGACTTTCTTTTCGTGCTCCAGCACAGCCTCGAACATCTCCTGGGCCGATCCGAAGCCAGAGGGTGGCCGGTCGATCCAAGCAGTTGGACATGCCCTTCCCGGCTGAGCAGGAAGTCAAGAAGGCGCAAGGCATGGACTCTTTCTTCCTCACCTTGGGCCCGCAACCAACCCCCAAAGCCCGGCAGATTCAGTTCTTCACAGTAGGCCGACATGGCCAGATAGAGATAAGAAGCCTGGAATTCCGCCTGGATCTGCTCATTCAGGACTTCATTCATATTCTCGGAAAGCATTCAGTTCTCCTTCGATGTTTTCTTTCTTGCCTGCCTGTACAGCAGGCAACATAAATCCTTTCACAACAGTTCCAGGATACTGTCTGCAGCCCCTGACATCAACCCATAAGATATTGAAAACAAGAGACTTAAATGAACATGAATTTCAATTTCAATCGATCTGGATCCTGGACAGTCTCCTGACATATGCTATCGTTTGTCGCTCGGGACCCGGAAAACGATTATGGGAGAAGGGAAGAAAACCGAAGCCCAGGACACGAAGCGAGATCCAGTCAGCGACCAGGCGGCCGCTCCGGGTCTGGTTCGCATATCCGAGCTTCTCCCAGACATGCTGCCCATCCTGGGTGTCCGTCTGCGCCCGTATTTCCCCGGATTTACGGCTCCCCTGGCGGTGACGGGGGAACATCTGGAACGCCTTCAGGAGGTAATGGACGGCCCTGATCAGGCCATCGGCCTGGTGCTGGTCAAGGACGCGGAAGCCGATGAGTCGCCCGAGAATCTTTATCACGTGGGCGTAGCCGCCAAGATAGTCAAAGCGGTGCAGGCAGATTCGGACACGGCCCATGTTCTCTTGAATTGCCTGGCCCGCTTCAGCATTCAGGAACTGAAAGAACCCAACCAGAGCTGGACCGCCCTGGTGAAATACCACCACGAGCCGGAGCTGACGGCCGACGAAGAGCTGAAGGCCTATTCCATGGCCATTGTGGGGACTCTCAAAGAGCTAGTGCAATCGGACCCGCTGCAGTCCGAAGCCATTAAGCTCTTTCTCAACCGCTCAGCAATGGAAGATCCCGGAAAGCTGGCTGACTTTTCCGCCGCTCTGACCACCGCGAGTCCGGAGGAACTGCAGGAGGTCCTTGAGGCCTTCGATGTGCGAAGCCGCATCGACAAGGTTTTGCTTCTGCTCCGCAAAGAGCTCGAGATGTCCAGGCTCAAGCAGAAAATCACGGATCAAATTGAAGATCAGATGAGCGAGCGTCAGAGGGAGTTCTTCCTGCGGGAGCAGCTCAAGGCAATCAAGCAGGAGCTGGGAATCGAAAAAGAAGGCAAGACCTCTGAGATTGAACGCTTTCAGGGGCGACTGCGAGAGCTCTCACCCGGTCCGGAAGCCGTCAAAGTGATCTCCGAAGAAATGGAGAAACTGGGGTTTCTGGAGCCGGCGTCTCCAGAGTATACGGTGACCCGAAACTACCTGGACTGGTTGACCGCACTGCCCTGGGGCAAACTGAGCAAAGATTCCTATCGGCTGGTGCGGGCCCGTAAGATCCTGGATCGTGATCACTACGGGCTGGACGACGTGAAAGACCGGATTATTGAGTTTATCGCCGTAGGAAAGATGAAGGGAGACATCTCGGGATCGATCCTCTGCCTGGTCGGTCCACCGGGAGTCGGGAAAACCTCAATTGGAAGGAGTATTGCCGAAGCTCTGAACCGCAGATTCTACCGTTTTTCTTTAGGGGGAATGCGTGACGAGGCGGAAATCAAAGGGCACCGCAGGACTTACATCGGTTCCATGCCGGGCAAATTTCTGCAAGCGCTGAAAACGGCAGGCACAGCGAATCCCGTCATCATGCTCGATGAGATTGACAAGATCGGCGCTTCCTTTCAAGGTGACCCCGCCTCCGCTCTCCTGGAAGTCCTCGATCCTGAACAGAACTCGTCTTTTCGCGATCACTACCTGGATGTTCCCTTCGATTTGTCCAACGTTCTCTTCATCTCGACGGCCAATCAGATGGATACCATCCCCTTACCCCTGCTTGACCGGATGGAGATCATCCGACTCTCCGGCTACATTCTGGAAGAGAAGCTGGAGATTGCCCGCAGGCATCTGATTCCGCGGGCCCTGGAGAGCCATGGTCTCACCAGAAAGCAGATCCGAATCACGAAGGCCGCGCTGCGAGGGATCGTCGACGGCTATGCACGGGAGGCGGGAGTCCGAGGCCTCGAGAAACAGATCAAGAAGATCTTGCGCAGGTCGGCAGTCGGTCTTGCCAGCGACCCGACTGCCACGGTGAGCGTGCGGAAGGACAACGTCCGCGAGTTTCTGGGAGAACCTGACTTCAAACGCGAAGCCATGACGAACGGGGCGCCCGGTGTCGTGACGGGCCTGGCCTGGACCAGCCTTGGAGGAGCCACGCTTCAGATTGAGGCGACTGCAACTCCCAGCAAGAGCAGCGGTTTCAAGCAAACCGGGCAACTCGGAAGTGTCATGGTGGAAAGCTCTGAGATCGCTTACTCCTACGTGATGTCACACCTTGCCAGGTACGGAGTCCGGGAAGACTTCTTCGACGAGCATTTTGTCCACCTCCATGTCCCGGCCGGGGCAACTCCCAAGGACGGACCTTCTGCTGGAATCACGATGGCCGCTGCTTTGATTTCCATGGTGAAGGGGGAAGCTGTTCTGTCCGGACTGGCCATGACCGGGGAACTGACTCTGACCGGACGCGTCCTTGCCATCGGAGGTCTCAAGGAAAAAGTGATCGCTGCTCGCCGCGTCGGGTGCAGCAAACTGATTTTCCCGAAAGAGAACCAGGGTGATTTCGGGCGTCTGCCCGGTTACCTCAAGAACGGACTCGAGGTACACTTCGCCGACCATTTCCCCGATGTATACCGAATTGCCTTTGGCTAGTGTACTGTCCGGGAAGTTTGCGGGGTTAATTCGGGATGGCTTTTCGTCGTCAGTGAGGCGCGCGACGCAGGAAGGCCGGGAGTCTTTCGAGGTAGCGCAACAAAGCTGTCGGCGAAAAGACGCCCGAAGTAGCGGCGCGAACTTTCCGGACAGTGCACTAGCCTCTCGGTTCGCTCAGAACGAGGACGCGCCGGCGCGATCAGGTCTTGGGTACGCTCAAGTAACCAACCACGAACTTCTTGTCCACTCGGTTGACCAAGACCTCGTAGGGCTTTTTCTGGCCTTCGACGTAAAAGAAGATCGGCTCGTTGATATTGACTCGCTTCTTGTTGAGGCGACGCCCATCCGAAATGATCTCTACGTGATAGCGCTGGTTCTTGAAATCGGTATTCTTGAGCTGCATGGAAACGTTGAAGACTTTCATAACGCCCCCACTTCGCTGCAGTTCGAAATTGTAGTAGTCCCGATCCAGAGACCGTTTGACTCCGCCGATGTCCTCAGCGTTCGCGTCAACCCTGGTCGTCAACGAACCCAGCGAATCGCGATTACTGGCAATTCCAACCCGGTCGGCTTCGGCCGCTGCCTCGAGACCGGACAGGTTGGTGTTGGTTTCGTCCAGCCGCGTGGTGACCGCACCGACCTGCTGCTGCAGTCCATCAGTTTTCTGCTGCAGCTCATTCTTGAGCGCGCCAACTTCCTCCTGATCAGCCTTGCTGATCGCTATTGCCTCGAGCTCTCTTCCCTGCTCCGCCTGGTTGTTGTGGAGATTGGAATAGAGCTTCTGGTAGCGATCGATCTCACGGCCTTGAGCGCCGAGTTTAGACTCGCTCTTATTCAGGCCAGTCTCCAACTTGTCGATCTTGTCCCCGGAAGTTTCCAGTTGCTCGCTGACTGCGACCAGTTGCTCCTGGCTCGATTCCAGCCGCGTGTTCATAGCCACGAGCTGCTGCTGCGACTGGTAAAGGAAGTAACCCAGTGCGACCAGCCCCACAGCAAAGAGGCCGCCCACAATGTAACTCCAGTAGTTCTTGCGCTCGCCACCTGAGCTGGGACGGCTCTCGCGGGCCGCTCGGGTCTTGGTTCGCATTCGATCCATGAGGGGATCTTCGAACTCTTTGCTGTCATCGGATCCGTCCATTGTCTCCTCCATTGAGAAGTCCAGAGACTCCGTTTTTATTCCCGTTTTTGCTATTCACTATAGAGTCCCGGCCGACGAAAAGGTTTCACGGGGAAATCGACCCAGGCCCGCACTTAAGCAATGGATCTCTATGATAATATCACCCTCCGATGTCTGCCAGAGCGATTCTCCCGGTTCTTGTAATCGCGGTCGGTTTGCCGGCCCTCATTTTCTACAGCATTTTCTTTGGGAGCCCCCGTCCCGAAATGAGGCCGATTGCCAATTTCGAAAACTACCAGAAAGCGATCACTGGCTTGTCCAGTGATCGCTACCAGGTACTGGGAGTCAGTGACGAAGGAGGCTCGCTACGGGTGAATGTCTGGTTCCGAAATCCTCCATCACAACGGCCGGATGTTCGCATCCAGACGCTCAATACTCTCTACGATGTTCAGTCGGTTGTGGGCCAGGAACTCTCGGTCAGTGTCTGGATTTATCGGGCTCCGGCAACCGAACGAGCTGCTCTCCAGGGATTGGCCTTTTTCCGCGCTCTTACCGGACAGACCGTGTTCAAGCACGCCGATGAGCTGCCGTGAGTTCTACCAGGAAGACGCCCCTCCACGAAGTGCACAAGAGCCAGGGTGCTCGTATGGTGGAGTTTGCCGGCTGGGAGCTGCCGGTTCAATACCAGGGAGCTCTCCCGGAACACCAGGCGGTCCGAACGGCCGCCGGAGTCTTTGACGTCAGCCATATGGGAGAGATCGAGATCGAGGGCCCGGATGCGGAAGTGTTTCTCCAGAAACTGACCTGCAACGATGTCGCGAATCTGTCCATCGGCCAGGCCCAGTATTCCGCTTTGCTCTATCCCACGGGGACCTTTGTCGACGACATTGTCCTTTACCGTCTCTCGGAAACCCACTATATGCTATGCGTCAACGCCGCCAACCGGCAGAAGGATCTGGACTGGATCCTGGGGCACCTGGAGGGGGACACCACGGTTTCCGATCAGAGCGATCAGTACGTGCAGTTGGCGGTACAGGGACCCAACTCACTGCAACTTGTGGCGGAGCTGGCGGAAGAAGACTTGTCCGGACTTCGCTACTACCGGTTCTTGAGAGGAACGGTCAGTGGCCATGAGGCCATCATTTCCAGAACCGGCTATACCGGCGAGGCCGGGTGCGAACTTTATGTCTCACCCCGGTCTGCAGTGGCCGTGTGGAAGTCGCTCTTCGAGGCAGGGGGGCCCTACGGCCTGCAGCCCGTGGGGTTGGCAGCCAGAAACACTCTGCGGCTGGAAATGACCTATGCCCTGTATGGGAACGATATCAGCGACCAGACAACTCCCCTGGAGGCCGGCCTGTCCTGGATTGTGAAACTGGGCAAAGGTGACTTCATAGGCAGGGAAGCTCTGCTCAACCAACACCAGACAGGGGTGTCCCGAAAGCTGGTCGGATTCGAGATCACAGGGCGCGGCGTGCCTCGCGACCACTACCCGGTATTCGTGTCGGGCAGACAAACCGGAGAGGTCACCAGCGGCAGTTATTCTCCAACGTTGCAGAGAGGGATCGGCCTGACGTATCTTCCTTCCGATAAGGGGGCCCCGGGACGGGACCTGGAGATCGAGATTCGGGGCAGGAAGGTCCAGGCAGAGGTTGTAGAAACTCCTTTCTACAAGAAGTTCAGAAAGGACGGTTGATCAATGGAGTATCCTGAGGCTCTTCTCTACACAAAAGACCACGAATGGATCCGTCAAGAGGCAGAAATCGCAACGGTTGGAATCAGTGACCATGCGCAGCAGGAGCTGGGAGACGTGGTTTATGTCGAAATCCCCAGGAAGAATGAAGAGATCGAAAAGGGAGCATCGATGGCGTCTGTTGAATCGGTCAAGGCGGTCTCAGATGTGTATTCACCGATCACCGGTCGGATCGAAGATGCCAACCAGCATCTTGTAGACCACCCCGAAAACATCAACCAGGATCCCTACGGCGCAGGGTGGATTGCAAAGATACGGCCCTCAGAGAGCGGTCCGCTGGAGGGGCTGATGACAGCTTCGGAATACCAGGCCTACGTCGAAGAAGAATCTTCCAATTGAGCGGGTACAGTTTTGTTGACAGACACATCGGTCCGGGGCCGGACGACATCCGGGACATGCTTCGCCGCCTGGGCCTTGCTTCGCTTGACGAACTCATAGAAAAAACGGTTCCCGAAACGATCCGTGACCTGAGGCCGCTGGCCTTACCCCCGGCGCGAACCGAAAGCGAGGTGATCTCTACTCTCACTCATCTTGCCTCACAGAATCAGCAGAAAAAATCTTTTCTCGGGCTCGGGTACTCGGCCACGATCACACCCCCTGTCATTCTCCGAAATATTCTGGAGAATCCAGGCTGGTACACGGCCTACACCCCTTATCAAGCGGAAATCTCTCAGGGCCGAATGGAGGCCTTACTCAATTTCCAGACCATGGTCATCGATCTCACCGGAATGGAGATCGCCAATGCCTCACTGCTGGATGAGGCGACGGCCGCGGCAGAGGCGGTGAGCTTCTGCCGGTCCGTAGCCGGAAGGCAAGCGGAAGGAAGGGGCGTATGGGTCTCGACCGACTGCCATCCCCAGACCATCGATGTCGTCCAGACTCGCTCCCGACCTCTGGGCGTCAAAGTGGTCACGGGTCACCTGGACCAACTGGATGCCACCGAGGATTATTTTGCGATTCTCCTTCAGTACCCGGCCACCGACGGGTCCCTGAGCCACCTGGAGACACTTGTCCAGCGGGCTCACCGCGACCAGACGCTGGTGATTTGCGCGACGGATCTCTTGAGTCTCTGTCTGCTCAAGCCTCCCGGTGAGTTTGGCGCCGATGTGGCGATCGGAAACTCCCAGCGCTTCGGCGTCCCGCTCGGTTTTGGCGGACCCCATGCTGCTTTTTTTGCAACCAGGGAACGCTTTCAGAGAAGCGTCCCCGGACGAATCGTAGGAGTGACACGCGATCGCCACGATCGCATCGCGCTCCGTCTGGCTCTGCAGACACGGGAGCAACACATTCGACGCGAGAAGGCCACCAGCAACATTTGCACGGCCCAGGTTCTGCTGGCCGTGATGGCCAGCATGTACGCCGTCTACCACGGCCCTCGAGGTCTCCAGGCCATTGCCTCTCGGGTCCACGACCTGGCCTGCGACCTGGCAACCGGTCTCCTGCAGCGTGGCCACCATGTGATCTGTTCGCAGTTCTTCGATACCGTTGCAGTACGTGTCGCCCGGGACCGACGGGCAACCCTGCTGCAGGAAGCTGCAGCCGCCGGTTACAACCTTCGATCGCTCGATGAGCTGACGATCGCCATCTCTCTGGACGAGACCGCCGGTGCAGAGGATGTGGAAGCTCTTCTGGAGCTTTTCTCTGAGGGCAATTCTCATGAAGCTGAGAATGACTCCGGGCGAGTTGGAATTCCGGCAAATCTAAGACGCAGGTCTTCCTATTTGAGCCACCCGGTATTCAATCGTTACCGATCGGAAACGGAGATGCTCCGATATCTGCACCGCCTACAGGCTCGAGATCTTTCGCTGACTCACTCGATGATCCCCCTCGGTTCCTGCACAATGAAGCTAAACGCCACTGCGGAGATGCTCCCGATCAGCGAGCCGGGATTTGCTCAGGTGCACCCTTTTGTTCCGCTCGAGCAGGTTCCCGGCTATCTTCAGCTCATTCAGGAACTGGAGGAGATGCTCGGGATCGTGACCGGGTTTTCGGATGTTTCCCTGCAGCCCAATGCCGGGTCGCAGGGAGAGTACGCCGGTTTACTCGTGATCCGGCGCTACCATCAGGAACGCGGTGAAGAGCAACGGGATGTCTGCCTGATCCCGAGTTCCGCCCACGGGACCAACCCGGCCAGTGCTGCTATGGCGGGTCTCCGGGTGGTCGTCGTAGCCTGTGACCGGGAAGGCAACATCGATCTGGTTGACCTGGAAGGAAAGGCCCGGGAGAACTCCCAGCGGCTGGCTGCCCTGATGGTGACCTACCCTTCCACTCATGGCGTCTTTGAAGAAGAGATCCGCGAGGTCTGTGACATCGTTCATAGGTACGGTGGACAGGTGTATCTGGACGGAGCCAACCTGAACGCGCTGCTTGGGGTCAGTTCTCCGGCAGAGTTCGGCCCCGACGTGGCTCATCTGAACCTGCACAAGACCTTCTGTATACCCCACGGAGGGGGCGGTCCCGGTGTGGGCCCAATTGGCGTCCGAAAACATCTGGATCCTTATCTCCCGGGGCACGTCCTGCGCCCGGAAGCGGGATCTGAAAGCGCGATTTCCGCCGTTTCAGCAGCCCCCTGGGGCAGTCCCGGTATCCTTCCCATCTCCTGGGCCTACATCGCCCTGATGGGGGCAGCGGGACTAAAACGGGCAACCCAGGTGGCCATTTTGAACGCCAACTACATGGCGTCTCGTCTGCAGGACCACTTTGCGGTTCTCTTCGTAGGAAAGAAGGGTCTGGTGGCCCATGAGTGCATCGTCGATCTCAGACCGTTCAAGAAGACGGCCGGGATTGAGGTAGACGATGTGGCCAAGCGCCTGATGGATTACGGTTTTCATGCACCCACCATGTCGTTTCCGGTCCCGGGCACCCTCATGATTGAGCCCACCGAGAGCGAATCTAAGGAAGAACTGGACCGCTTCTGCGAGGCAATGATCCAGATCAGAGAGGAAATAAGGGACGTCGAAGAGGGACGTTCCGACCGGAAACGAAATCCGCTGAAGAATGCTCCGCACACAGCCGAGAGCCTGATCTCCGATGGCTGGGATGAACCGTATTCCCGCGAAACTGCGGCCTACCCTCTCCCCTGGGTTCGGGAGCGAAAATTCTGGCCGGCGGTGGCGCGAGTGGACAATGTCTACGGAGATCGCAACCTGATGTGTGCCTGCCCGCCCCCGGAGAGTTACCTCGACGACTGAAACATCTGCTTCGGCAACTACCGCGCACAAAACCGGGGGAGCCGCTTCCATGCGGCGCCCCTGTTCGGACCACGGAGGGTCCTCCCACACTGCTTGATCAGCTAAGATACCCTGGTGGAAGAAGAGGCCATCACCAGTGCCCAGAACCCGCGGTTTCAGCTCTGGAAGTCGTACATTCAATCACCCGAAGATCCGGACTGCCCCTGGATTGCCGTCGAGGGCCCGAAGCCGGCTCTTGAGCTGAGTTCGAACAGCATCGCACTGCTTCTTTACTCTGATGAGAAGTCCATTGCTCCCATTCTGAGAAGCCAGGCTCGGTCCCGTGTCCGTCTCTCCTCGAACCTGTTATCCCGCCTCTCCAGAGTCCGAAGCCATCAGGGCGTCATTGCCTTTCTCGAAAAGCCGGTCTGGAGCTGGGAGGATGTGTCGGAATGGATCCTCTATCTGGAGGGGATACAGGATCCAGGCAATCTCGGGACCCTCTTGCGTACGGCCCGGGCGACCGGCCTCTTTTCACTTGTCTCAGACCTCGGTACAGTTTCCTTCTTCAATTCGAAGATCGTGCGGGCGTCGAGTGGAGCCTTGTTCCAGGTGCCCTTTCTGGAGGGTGTTCCCCTGGGAGAATTGAAGCGGCGAAACTACCAGGTCATTGCCGCCTCTCCTTCCGGGCGGGAGAGTCTCTTTGATCAGCAATTTGCTCCCAGATCCGCTTTTCTCCTGGGAAACGAGGGCCGAGGCTTGACCCCGGAAGTTCTGGAACTGTCCGACGCCGTTTTTGGGATTCCCATGCAGACGGGAAGCGATAGCCTGAACGCGTCTGTTGCGGGATCGCTTATCATGTACCACGTATACCTTAGCAGCCAGAGATCCCGAAAATGAACCAGGACCTGTTTTCCAGTGGCGAGCCGACTTCATCTCCAGAGGAAACCGCGCCGCTGGCCGAACGGATGCGTCCCCGGTCCCTGTCGGAAGTGGTCGGGCAGGAAGCCCTCTTGTCCGAAGGCCGATTCCTGCGCCGAGTAATCGATCAGGATCAGGTGCCTTCATTGATTCTGTGGGGCCCTCCGGGTGTCGGAAAAACCACTATTGCAAGGGTGATCGCAGGGGCGACGGGCTCGCATTTCGTTGCCCTGAGTGCAGTGTTTTCCGGGGTGAAACAGGTAAAGCAAGTCCTCAAAGAAGCCGAATACCAGCAGCGGGCTTTCTCCCGGCCTACCATTCTCTTCGTAGATGAAATTCACCGCTTTAACAAGGCACAGCAGGACGCTTTCCTGCCTCATGTCGAAAAGGGCTCGATCACACTGATTGGGGCAACGACCGAAAACCCTTCCTTTGAAGTGATCTCACCTCTGCTCTCGAGATCCAGAGTCGTGGTACTCGAATCCCTGTCCGAATCTGATCTCATACACCTGCTCAAGCGGGCGCTGCAGGAAAAAGAGCGAGGTCTCGGATCCCTTCATTTATCCTGCACTGAGGAGACGCTAGGGCTGATCGCTAACCATGCCAACGGCGACGCACGCATTGCACTCAACGCTCTGGAAGTCGCCGCCAGCCTGATCGACTCTGAAATTGACCCTGCCCTGACGTCTGAGGTCGTGCGGGAAGCACTTCAGAAAAAGACCTTTCTCTATGACAAATCCGGCGAGGAGCACTTCAATCTGATTTCGGCCCTGCACAAGTCGCTGCGCAACAGTGACCCGGACGCCGCCCTCTACTGGCTGACCCGCATGCTGGAGGCGGGAGAGGATCCCCTCTTTCTCGCTCGACGGATGATCCGCTTTGCCTCCGAGGACGTCGGTCTGGCCGACCCCGGGGCGGTTGGGAGAGCCATCGACGGCCTTCGCGCATTTCAGTTCATCGGGCTTCCGGAAGGGAAACTGGCACTCGCCCAGGTGGCCATCGACCTGGCTCTGGCTGCGAAGTCCAATTCGGTTTACCGAGCCTACGCCAGGGCGGCTGCTGATGTGGAGTCAACACGAAATGATTCCGTACCGCTGCACCTCAGGAATACTCCCACCGGCTTGATGAAAGGACTGGGTTACGGAGCCGGCTATGAATACGCTCACGATGATCCCGACGCCATAACCGCCATGTCCTGCTTGCCTGAAAACCTCAGTGGAAGAAGCTACTATAGGGCGACCGATCATGGCCATGAAGCTCGACTCAAGCGAAGACTCGAGCAGGTCAGGAAAATGGCAGGAGTCCGGAAAACTCGGACCACCTGAAGCTGCAACCACTTGGGAACGTAGTGCTCCCGCTGCTGCTGTTATGGAAAACTCTCTTCACCAATTCATTTCCACGCTGTCCTGGCCCTTCCTGATTCTGACCATCGTGGTCACGCTTGGCCTGCTGGCCAAGGGAGCTGACTGGCTCGTCGACCAGGCTGTCTTACTGTCGGCCCGGTCAGGCATTCCCAAAGTGGTGGTCGGGGCGACCATTGTGAGTCTGGGGACCACGACCCCTGAGGCGGCGGTTTCCGTCCTGGCAGCGGTCCAGGGAAAACCTGGCCTGGCTCTCGGCAACGCCGTCGGTTCCATCATTTGCGACACAGGGCTCATCCTCGGCCTGGCCTGTCTGATTGCTCCTCTGCCCCTGGACCGAAAAATAGTGAATCGGCAGGGCTGGATCCAAATCCTCTGCGGGGTGTTGCTGGTTCTGGCCTGCCTGCCCTGGACGGGCCTGGGCTCAGTCTTCACCGACGGCGGGAATCTAAGCCGCGGCAGCGGGCTGTTCTTTCTTGGCCTGCTGGGGGCCTACCTCTGGGTCTCGGTGGTCTGGGCCAGAAAAGAGGCTCCTGCAACTCCATCCAGACGGCAGCAGGAGAACGAGGGGAACCACCTGGCGACCCTCGTACGCCTGGCCCTGGCCATAGCTCTGGTAGTCGGCGCATCCTGGATCCTGATTCCAGCCGTTAGTGAGGCCGCTGGCCGCATGCGCGTGCCGGAGAGTATCATCGCTGCCACGCTGGTGGCTTTCGGCACGTCCCTTCCGGAACTGGTTACGGCCATCACGGCCGCCCGCCAGGGCCACGGTGAACTGGCGGTGGGCAATGTAGTGGGGGCCGACATTCTCAACGTTCTTTTTGTGGCGGGAGCTTCGGCGGCAGTGACCGGCGGCGGACTGCCGGCCCCGGCCCATTTTTTCACACTCTATTTCCCTTCGATGCTGTTTCTCCTGCTCCTCCTGCGGATCGGGATTTTCGTCTGCAAGGACCATCTCAATCGACCCTTCGGAATGATTCTGTTGGGCACCTACGTAGCCGTAACCGTTCTCAGCTATGTGGGTCGATAACTGAGGAGACGGCTTGCCACCTTTCATCCCCGCACTGATCGGTCTGTTTGGCTTCACTCTGTTGCCGGGCGTGGCCTTACTGCAGCGAAGGCGCCCCTTTGTCGAGCAACTGGGTAGTGCGGTCGCCATCAGCGTTGCCTTGAACTCCTTTCTGGTCATGCTCCTGGTTCTCTCTAAGACCTACACGCTTGTGGTCGGCTGGATCTGGCTGACGATTCTCGTGGGGATGACGCTTCTTCTTCGTCGAGAGTGGGCCTGGATCCGGTCGAGGGTCGAGGTTCCGGCGCTGGGCACAGCTGCAGAGGCCTCCAGCGCGCTGCTCGTCCCCGTTCTCGCCATCGTGGCCTACAAGTCCTTCGCCTTGCCCTTCTTTGCCTGGGACAGTATCGCCTCCTGGAACCGGTGGGCTCGCGCTTTTGCCCTCGACCGGGATTTCTTCTCCGCTACCGAATTCTTCCATCCGCAATACCTGTCGTGGGGCATCAGCTTTCCCTATGTCCTCTCCGGGGATACCACGCAAGAGCCGTCCGCTCACGGCTTTGCATTCTTTTGCTTTCTGATCCTCTGGGCCGGCGTTTGGAGACTCTCCACCTGTTTCTCGGTTCCAGGAGCTCTTGCCTGTGCTGCAGTCATGGTTCCGCTGAGCGTCTCCAGCTACGCGGGTACAGGATATTCCGATATCGCAGCGAGCGGTTTTTCCTGTCTGGCTCTGGCCCTCACCCTGGAGGCCTTTTCCACTTCCCTCGCCCGCGGGGACCCGGTGCTGTGGCGCTCTAGCCGGAACCGGGCTCTTTTGGCTGGCCTGGCTGCAGGGACGGCTTTCCACTACAAGCTGTTGGCCCCCCTGGGCTTCGGGGCTCTGCTCCTCGGCCTAGTCGTCCTGCCGGGCCGGTCTGGGCTGGGCCGCCGCCTGCGACTGGCGGTGCTGAGTGGATTGGCGGGTGCGGCAGTGATCGCTCCCTGGATTCTGTCCAGCAGTGCGGCTTTGACGGATCCTCTGCTCCACTACGTCACAACAGGAATCCATGGAGACGCTTCCAGGATCGGTATTTTTGTGGAAGGGGCCTGGGTGCTGGTGGCGGGAACCACGGCGTTCAAGTCACCATTCGTAGATGTTTCTGTGTTCCTGGCGGGATTCACGCTCTTCATCGTTGGATCCCGGAGGAGCCGGGAGGCGTCCGCCCTGGGTGGTGCCGCCGTGCTGGGGACTCTGGTCTGGATGGCAACCGCGAACTATGACACGAGAGCTCTCATGCCATTTCAGATTGCAGCCATCGTTCTTTCGCTGGCCGGCCTGGAGGCGATTCTCCACCGTGTCCGCAACCGGCGTTTTCGCCACTCGATCGTTCTATCTCTGCAGGTCACCTGTCTTCTTGCCTATCTGATTCCACAGTTCGCCCCCGATTTCCGGGTCGGCCCGGCCAGAGCCATGGACTGGCAACCGGGGAGGCACTGGATCAAAGCTTCTCCCCTGACAGCCCGCACCCAGAAGCTCAGATTCCTTCAGCCGGCGCTCGCCGACCTGGCTGCCTGGCACTCCGAGCACCCAGACCCTGCAGGATCGATCTGGACAAATCCTCTGCTCCTGGCCGAACTCGACCCGGCCCAGGTCGACAGCCGCATCAACTGGATGGGGAAGCTGGAGTGGGAAGGAGAGGTTCGCTGGCAACAGGGAGATCTTCTGCTTGTCTGCGACTTCGACCATGACACTCCCAAGCTCTCCTATCCGGTGATCGATGAACTCGTCGGCCTCTCTCCATCGACCTGGGGTCCGTGGGTCGTGGCGGCAGACGAGAGGGAAGTCATCCGGCTGCAGGACGAATATGAGAGCTTGAAGGTTTACTCCATCCTGGCGGAGCCCTACTAGGAATCCCCCCCAAGTCTTGTAGATTGGCTGTCGACGAACTTCACTCAAGCTTCCGAATAAACCCGAGGCTCAGACGTAATATCCGTGTCTAAGAACGATCCTGGCATCACAGAGGAGAAGCTGTTGCAGCAGGCTGCAGCCGGCACCAGAGAATCTTACGGTCGCATCTTCAAGCTCCATCGGAACAGGGCCTACGGATTGGCCTTTCACTACACGAGGAACAAAGAAGACGCCATGGATGTCGTCCAGGACGCTTTCATGCGAGCTTATCTGAACCTGAACAAGTTTGACTTCCGAAGGGAATTTCGCCCCTGGCTCCTTTCGATTGTGCGCAATCTGGCCATCGACCTTCTGCGCAAGCGAAAACGCACCAGCACAGATGAACTGCCGGCGGTTCTACCCGAACGCAGCAACCGGACTCATGCCGACCAGAGACTGCTCAAGAAAGAGATCTGGGATTTGCTGAACGAGCTCTCAAAAAACCAGCGAGAGATTATTTTCCTGAAAGACTATCAGGGCCACAGCTACGCCGAAATCGCCGAAATCGTGGACATTCCGCTGGGTACCGTGATGTCCCGACTTCATCATGCACGCAAGAAACTGGCGGCGCTGCTCAAGGAGGGCAGGAATGCCTGAAAAAGAGATTGAGGTACTTCTTTCCGGCTATCTTGACGGCGAACTCACGCAGCAGGAGAGACAGAAAGTTGGCGTGTATCTGGAGCGGGATGAGCGTTACCGGGAGATCCTGGCGGAACTCGAGCGCGTAAAGACTGAAACAGAGAGCCTCCACTATGAGGAGCCCAGTTCCGGGGATTGGAAGTTAATGGAGAAGAGCCTTGTTGAGGACGTCAGTCGAGGTCTGGGATGGGTCATCCTGTCGGTCTGGGCAGTCGTTCTGACGTCTTACGGACTGTGGGAGCTGGCTACGACCCCTGATGAACCGCTGATGGGAAAGCTCCTGGTTTTCGGGGTGTTTCTGGGAATTGCCCTCCTCTTTTTCTCAGTTCTTTCCCAGCGAATGCGCGAAAGTCGTACTGACAAGTACAAGGGAGTCTACAAATGATCGTTAGCACTACGGATGATATTGTGGGTCGGCGAATCGTCAAGACAATCGGCATCGTTCGCGGCAATGCAGTGCGATCGAGACACCTGGGCAAGGACATCCTGGCGGTTTTGCGAAACGTCGTCGGGGGCGAGATTCACGAGTATGTGAAGCTGGCAGCGGAAGCTCGCGAGCAGGCCATGGACCGAATGGTGGATGAGGCCGAAGAACTGGGAGCCAACGGTATCGTGGGCATTCGCTTCGGAACCGCCATGATCATGTCCGGGGCCGCCGAGCTTCTGGTCTACGGAACCGCGGTAATCGTGGAGTAAGCTCCTTCCCCAGAACCTGGACCCTCTGTGCCAATAATGGTGAGACACTTCTTCCCCACTAAATTAGAGTAGAGGGCGAGAAGCTGGATTACAGGATGATAGGAAACAGAAGCGACAAGAAACTGAGGATTTTGGAGACCTCGGAACGAAGCGGAGAGGTCTCCAAAATCGCTGCCGGACGGACGGAGCCCGACAAGGTTCTTTCGCGACCCAATCCGGAAGTTCCTGCCAAGGCCACCCGCCGCCGGTTTTCAGCCCGCTATAAGCTCCGGGTCCTTGAGCAGGATGTGAGTCGGGTGAAGTGGGAGCATTACTGCGCCGAGAAGGGCTTTACTGGTCGAATCTGCAGACCTGGCGCCGCCAACGCGAGCAGGGAACGCTGCAGGCCTTGACCCCTCGCAAGCGGGGACGCAAGGCAAAGCCGGTCAATCCTCTGGATCGTCAACTGAGGCAAGTGGAGGCTGAGAATCGGAAGCTGAAACGCAAGCTCGAGAAGTTTGAAGCCATGCTGGATCTCCAAAAAAAAGTCTCGCAACTGTTGGGAATCTCTCTGGCGAGCAGCGAAGAGAACGGAGACGAGAGCTGATGGACGAAGCTTTGCGATTCTCACAATCCCACGGAGTCCGTGCCGGTTGTCAGGCCCTGGATCTGCCGCCATCGAGTCTGTATCGGGAGAAACTTCGGCGCGAACGGCCGGCGCTGGATCCTCGGCCTCGGGCCGCATCCCCACGCGCCTTGAGCCCGCCCGAAAGGGAAGCCGTTGTGGAGGTCCTGCACAGCCGACAGTTTATCGATAAAGCTCCTGCCGCCGTATGGGCGGAGCTGCTGGACGAAGGGCGATACTTGTGCTCGATTCGAACCATGTACCGCATTCTGGCCGAACGTCTGGAAGTTAGAGAACGCCGCCGCCAGCGCCGCCATCCCCAATACTCCAAGCCGGAACTTCTGGCCACCGGCCCGAACCAATGCTGGTCCTGGGACATCACCAAGCTGAAGGGTCCCGTCAAATGGAGCTATTTCTACCTCTACGTGATCCTGGACATTTTCAGCCGCTATGTGGTGGGCTGGATGGTGGCCACCCAGGAAAGCTCACGCCTGGCCAAGGTCTTGATCGCCCAGAGCTACTCCAAGCAGGAGATCGTAGCGGGTGGTCTCACCCTGCATGCCGATCGTGGCTCGTCGATGAGTTCCAAAGCACTGGCCTTGCTACTGGCCGATCTGGGAGTCACCAAGTCTCACTCTCGGCCTCATGTCTGTGACGACAATCCCTACTCGGAATCCCAATTCAAGACCCTCAAGTACCGTCCCGAATTCCCGGCTCGTTTCGGCACCATTCAGCAAGCCAGAGACTTCTGTCGGGATTTCTTCGATTGGTATAACCGCGACCATCGCCATTCGGGTATCGGCCTGCACACTCCCGAGGATGTGCACTACCTCACCGCCATCACCACCCGTCGCGATCGATCCCAAACATTGGAGGCCGCCCATGCACTCTTCCCGGAGAGATTTCCCAACGGCAAACCCGTTCCTCCTCCTCTTCCCGAGGCGGTCTGGATCAACCCTCCCGAAAAGGAGAACTCTTGAGATGACGCTACAGTAATTTATTCACCAAAGTGTCTCAAAGTTATTGACACGTTCCGGGAACCCATTTCACTCCAGAAACTGGAATCGTGCCACCGGGGACCGAGAGACCACCTTCTCCCCGGTTTCGATTCCATTCATGCTTCCGCCCACATGGCATTTGTGGAATTCGATGAGCGACGACTCGGCAATCCTGTCGGGGGTGACCCGACCTGCGGTCAGGCCGTGCAAGGTCGCGTAGAACTTTTCGTCCTTGACGACCTCTGCCTCTTCGCCATCATTTTACCTGAACTCGATCAGCGGAGAGATGTGGTAAATCCGCTGACTGGCAGCTTCCCCATCATTCTCTCCGGAAGAGTGCAGGAATCGCCAGACCTTGAAGCGACTTGGTTCGCAGGTATAGATCACCCGCGAAAGGTACTCCCGCCCTCGATAGGGCCGAGCCTGTTCTTCGGTGACAATGAGGAGTTTCTTCTCACTACCCCGGAGATCGTGCGCCGTGAAGGCTCTGCGGCGACGACTCCGGCGTCTGGCCAGCACGGCGGCAAATCCAATCAGGGCTCCGCTGACACCGGGAAAAATGAACTTTTTCCACTTCAGTCCCATAGCTCCATGACTCGAATGTCGTCGGCAATGTGCAGACTGGCACCGGTTCGAATCTTGACTTCGTCCGTGGCCACCCGGGGGGCCACTTCGGTCAGCACCAACCCCAGCTCTGACACTTCAATCACCCCCAACTCCGTGATGATTTTTTCGACGCAACTTCTGCAGCTGACAGGGGAGCGACACTCTTTGAGCAGCTTGGGGTCCCCATTCGAGCGATTGTGGGATGTGGCGACGATGACCCGACTCCCATTCTGCAACTGGAGTGAGTCGTGTCCGGTGACGACGACATCACCGTTCGCCGACACTTCATCCGCCTCTATCACGATGACGTTGACCGAGGGGCCCACCAGCCCGTCCGAACCAAGGCTTCGGAGCACCTTGTCTCCGGGAAGGAGCCTCCGCAAACACTGCGGTAGACCCGCGCCGAGAGCGATATAGTTCTCGTGAAGCAACTCCTTGCGCAGCCGCTCGACGATGATTTTCTGATCGTCAGCGATTTCTCCATTTTCCGACATGCTCTTCATCCCAATAGACTGGATTTGCAGGGAATTGTTTCGCCACTCACACTTGATTCGTCCTGCTCCGAACGGTCCCGAGAAGGCCACTCCGCGAAAAGCAAAAAAGCCCCTGGAACCCGCGAGGGCTCCAGGGGCATAAAATCCGGCAACCACCTACGTTCCCACACAGTCGCCCGTGCAGTATCATCGGCGCTGGAGGACTTAACTTCTGTGTTCGGTATGGGAACAGGTGTGTCTCCTCCGCTAAAGTCACCGGAAAGTCTTAAGGATCGATGTCGTCGGGCAAACACACAAGTGTTTTGTGCGACAAAATATTCTAGGTCAAGCCTCACGACCGATTAGTACAGGTCAGCTTCATCCGTTACCGGACTTCCACACCCTGCCTATCAACCTCGTAGTCTTCAAGGGGTCTTCAGGCTGGTAAACCAGCGGGAGATCTAATCTTGGGACGAGCTTCACGCTTAGATGCATTCAGCGTTTATCTCTTCCGTACGTAACTACCCAGCGGTGCTCCTGGCGGAACAACTGGTGCATCAGGGGTACGTCCAACCCGGTCCTCTCGTACTAGGGTCAGCCTCCCTCAAATCTCCTACGCCCACAGCAGATAGGGACCGAACTGTCTCACGACGTTCTAAACCCAGCTCACGTACCGCTTTAATCGGCGAACAGCCGAACCCTTGGGACCTTCTTCAGCCCCAGGATGCGATGAGCCGACATCGAGGTGCCAAACCTTGGCGTCGATGTGAACTCTTGGCCAAGATAAGCCTGTTATCCCCGGCGTACCTTTTATCCGTTGAGCGATGGCCCTTCCATGCGGAACCACCGGATCACTAAGGCCGACTTTCGTCTCTGCTCGACTTGTCTGTCTCGCAGTCAGGCGGGCTTATGCCTTTACACTCTTCGGCTGGTTTCCAATCAGCCTGAGCCCACCTTTGCGCGCCTCCGTTACTCTTTAGGAGGCGACCGCCCCAGTCAAACTACCCGCCTAACTCTGTTCCTCTCCCCGTTTCAGGGGACAAGGTTAGATGCTCAATACAAGAAGGGTGGTATCTCACCATTGGCTCCACCAAACCTGACGGCCTGGTTTCAAAGCCTCCCACCTATCCTGCACATCCTGCACCGGACACCAAAGCTAAGGTGTAGTAAAGGTGCACGGGGTCTTTCCGTCTTGCTGCGGGCAACCGGCATCTTCACCGGTACTACAAATTCGCTGAGTCTCTTGTCAAGACAGCGCCCAGATCGTTACGCCATTCGTGCAGGTCGGAACTTACCCGACAAGGAATTTCGCTACCTTAGGACCGTTATAGTTACGGCCGCCGTTCACCGGGGCTTCAATTCAGAGCTTCGCGCCGAAGCGCTAACCCCTCCTTTTAACCTTCCGGCACCGGGCAGGCGTCAGACCCTATACGTCGTTTTGTTGACTTAGCAGAGTCCTGTGTTTTTAGTAAACAGTCGCCTGGGCCATTTCTCTGCAACCTCCTTCGGCTCGGCCAGCTAGTGGCATCACCTAATGAAGGCCCACCTTCTCCCGAAGTTACGGTGGAATTTTGCCGAGTTCCTTAACAAGAGTTCTCTCAAGCGCCTTGGGATACTCTCCCCGTCTACCTGTGTCGGTTTGCGGTACGGCCACCTTCATTCTCACTAGAGGCTTTTCTTGGCAGTGCGGAATCAACGAGTTACCCGTCAGATCTCTCCTCGGGGCCCTTACGCGCCTCAGTAATAGCTCCACGGATTTGCCTGTGGAGCCTACCTACACGCTTCGACCGGGACAACCAATACCCGGCTCGTCTATCCCTCTGCGTCCCCCCATCGCTATTAACGAATTACGGTGGTACAGGAATATTCGCCTGTTTTCCATCGACTACGCCTTTCGACCTCGCCTTAGGAGCCGACTAACCCTGGGCGGATGAACCTTCCCCAGGAAACCTTAGACTTACGGCGAACTTGATTTTCACAAGTTTTATCGCTACTTATGCCGGCAGAGTCTCTTGCCTGCGCTCCAGTTCACCTTTCGGTTCACCTTCACTGCCCAGGCAATGCTCCCCTACCGCACCCAGAACCCGAAGGCTCTGGATACCCGCAGCTTCGGTAATGTGCTTGAGCCCCGTTACATTATCGGTACAGAGCCGCTTGACCAGTGAGCTGTTACGCTTTCTTTAAAGGATGGCTGCTTCTAAGCCAACCTCCTGGTTGTCTGCGCGTCTCCACATCCTTTCCCACTTAGCACATATTTAGGGACCTTAGCTGGCGGTCTGGGCTGTTTCCCTCTCGACTATGGAGCTTAGCCCCCACAGTCTGACTCCCGGGCTGTCGTTTCCGGCATTCGGAGTTTGGTTGGATTCGGTAAGCGGTGAAGCCCCCTAGTCCATCCAGTGCTCTACCTCCGGAACGAATCACCCGAGGCTAGCCCTAAAGCTATTTCGGGGAGAACGAGCTATAACTGAGTTTGATTGGCCTTTCACCCCTATCCTCAGCTCATCCAAGCCGTTTTCAACCGACACTGGTTCGGGCCTCCAACAGGTGTTACCCTGCCTTCACCCTGGCCAAGGATAGATCACTCAGATTCGCGTTTATTCCAGACAACTAAAGCGCCCTATTCAGACTCGGTTTCCCTTCGGCTCCTCTTGATTTTCAGATTAACCTTGCTGCCTAGAATAACTAGCCGGCTCATTATGCAAAAGGCACGCCGTCACCCCTCATGGAGGCTCCGACTGCTTGTAAGTAGACGGTTTCAGGTACTTTTAACTCTCCTTGCAGGAGTACTTTTCACCTTTCCCTCACGGTACTAGTTCACTATCGGTCGCAAAGGAGTATTTAGCCTTGGGAGATGGTCCTCCCAGCTTCCCACAGGATTTCTCGTGTCCCGTGGTACTCGGGGTTCCAAGCCCACTGCATTCCCTTTTGCCTACAGGTCTATTACCTCCTATGGATCGGCTTTCCAGCACGATTCGACTAGGTTCAGCAGTTTTTTGCCTGGCCCCACAACCCCCGTCCAGCCGTAGCCGGGCGGGTTTGGGCTGTTTCCGTTTCGCTCGCCGCTACTCAGGAAATCGCGATTGCTTTCTCTTCCTTCGGGTACTGAGATGGTTCACTTCCCCGAGTTAGCTTCCATCACCTATGAATTCAGTGATGGATGACTCCGCTTTACCGGAGCCGGGTTCCCCCATTCGGACATCCCCGGATCAAAGCTTACTTGCAGCTCCCCGAGGCTTATCGCAGCTTGCCACGTCCTTCATCGCCTCTTTGCGCCTAGGCATCCACCGTCTACCCTTAGTAGCTTGACCTAGAATATTTTGGCGCACAATCGCACCAAAACATTCTGATTGCCATTGTTACTTGTGGTTTGCCCTTCTAAATTACAATCCAAATTGTCAAAGATCTGCGTGCCCTAAAGCACAGCTTGTCCAAAAGGACAAACTACTATATTAAGTAAATTCGGGGGGGCATGTCAACCGTGAAATGGATCGGGTTTCGGAGGGGTTCGACCCCCCCCCCCCCCCAAGAAACACCGGTGGCACCTCACTCCCGGGGAAGACTGGGAGCCCGGTTCGACCGGAAAAAAGCCTGGTGGGCGCGACAAGTCAGGGGTTGGGGGAGGGCGCGCCCACCGTTCTTGAACAAACAGGTGAAAGTATAACGAAAGACAACAAATGAAGGCAAATAAAATGGATATTCCGGGGTCAAAGTCCCCCAGTGCTCCTGGCAGCCTCTCCAGAGCCTACTCTCATTCCCCCAATTCGTAGAAAAGTCACTTTGAGCGACTCTCAGACAACATGCTAAGAGCCGGCCCTTGTGTCGGCCCGCTGCCCGCGCCGGGCACCAGATCGCCCCTGCGGCCTACCGTCTCAGCGGCCGACTGCGCGGTTGGCAGGCAGGACAAAAATGCGTTCCGCGCTGGGAGACCACAATCTTCTCGATTTTGCTGCCGCACTGAAAGCAGCCCTCGCCGCGCCGACCATAGACGAACAGCTCTTCCTGGAAGCTCCCACGCTCCCCATCACTATTGATGTAATCGCGCATCGAAGTTCCGCCAAAATGGATTCCCTTCTCCAGGACGGTCTTGATCGTCCGAAAAAGCCGTTTCTTCTCATACAGGCGAAGCGTCGTCACTCGTCTCAAGGGATGGATGCCGGCTTCAAAGAGAGCTTCATCCGCATAGATGTTACCGACGCCCGCTACAAAACGCTGATCCAGCAGCAGTGACTTAACCGCCAGGGTTCTCCCCACAAAGCGAGCCAAGAATGCTTCCAGCCGGTATTCCTCAGAAAAGGGCTCCAGGCCAAGGCGCGAAAAAAAACGATCCCGGCCCGCCTCGGCTGGAGAAAGCAAATAGACCTTTCCGAACATCCGAGTGTCCCGATACAAGAGAGAGGAGCCGTTCTCAAAATGGATCTGAAAGTGGGTGTGCCGATCTGGTGCGTGCTGGCGAACACGCTGCAAGCCCGTCACGGGGTGGCGAATAAAACCCGCCGAATCAGCGACCTCCGGTTGGCGAAGGGTGAGCTGACCAGTCATCCCCAGGTGAATGACGAGCTTCCTTTCCCCCAGCCGAAAAATGAGATACTTTCCCAGCCGTTCCAGAGCCGAAAAGCTCTCCCCTTCCAGCGCACCCGCCAACTCAGCGGGATCGATCTGAAAGATTCTGCAGCCACTGGCCTCGATTCCGAGGATCTCCAGTTTCTCTACACGGCCCTCAAGGCCGCGGCGAATCGTTTCCACTTCCGGAAGTTCGGGCATTCTTTTGGTTCCGGGTTGCTGGTGACTGTTTACTGTATACCCGTTAAAGGTTACAGGTTCAGGAGGGTGTTGTGCAGGGTGAGAATAGACCTTCGACCGGGAAAGGTGCAGGAGGACCCTCCGTAGTCCGAAAAACGGAGTCCCGACGGTGAGGGAGGAGGAGATTTAGTTCTAAGGTCGCGGACGCTCCCGGCTCCGTTTGCGATCGCAGCATGGAGGAGGCTCCTACCCAGACGCTGACCGATGGTCGGTGGACCGGACAAGGAGCCAGAAACGGCGCGAGCGATAGTGAGTTCCATGCCTGGAACCCAGAACCGTTCTAGTATAAGATTTCCCAGTTCTGCTCGGGGGTCGTCCAATTGGTAGGACAGCGGCCTTTGGAGCCGCCGATCCAGGTTCGAGCCCTGGCCCCCGAGCCAAATACACTGCAGTTGACTCCGCCAATACCGTCAACAACGAGATTCAGCTCTGGGCAGGTTCTGAGCACACCTGACCTCGACCGGCCATCTTGCCCGCCAATGCTCAGGACGCAAGTTCGCCAAGGTCACGGACTGTCCCCTTTTCTAGCGTTGGGGAGTGCCCGGTTTGAGCGTCTCCCGATGACTGCGGGCCAGAGCTGCCAACTCTGCAGCGACCTTTGGGTTCGACGCAGCCGTGTTGTACCTCTCCCCCGGATCGTGCTCGACGTTGAACAGAATGGGCGGGTCGCGTTCTTCTATCACCCAGGCCCCCCAGGTCGTGACCGAAGATGGATCTGTGGTCTTGAAGTGGAGTTTCCAGGGTCCCTTCCTCACACCCCACAGCTCATCCCCGAAGTAGTAATACAGGAGCGGTTCTCTCCCCGGCTGACTGTGCAGCAGGACGGGCTTGAGATCCTGGCCGTCGATCTCACGATCTGAGGGAACTCTTCCTCCCCCCAGAAGAATGAAGGTCGTGAACAGGTCCATGGTGGTGCCGAAAGCAGTGGTGGTCACACCAGACTTGATCTTACCCGGCCAGCGAAAAATGGCAGGCACACGAAAGCCCCCCTCCCAGGTACTGACCTTGCCCTCAAAGAAAAGACCCGCCGAACCCCCGTCCAGCTTCTGGCTCAGCCAAGGCCCGTTGTCCGAGGTGAAGACAACCAGCGTGTTTTCGTCGATCCCCAGTTGGTCGAGGGTCTGCAGAATCTGGCCTGCTGACCAGTCAATCTCCTCGATTGTGTCCCCATAGAGTCCCCTGCTGCTGCGTCCTTTGAAATCACTGCCGGCGTACAAAGGGACATGGGGCATGGTGTGAGCCAGGTACAGGAAGAAGGGACGTTTCCCCGCATGCCGACGGATGAAAGTCAGGGACTCCTGCGTGTATTGTCGGGTCAACAGACTCTGGTCAGACTCCCTGTCCGGATTCGTGACCGTGAAATTGCGAATGACCGGTGTCGGCGGCGCGTCCTTGAACACCGGATTGCCAGGCTGCGTGCCGGGGCTCATGTCATTGGAATACGGGACTCCGTAGTATTGATCGAAACCGTGGTTTCCAGGAAGGTACTCTCGCTGCCATCCCAGATGCCATTTGCCTACACAAGCCGTGGCATATCCCGCTTCTCCCAGAACCTCGGCCAGCGTGATCTCGTCCGCTGGCAGGCCACCACTCGAACTGGGAATCAGCACCTTGGAGAGACCACTCCGGATCGGATAGCGGCCCGTCAGGAGAGCTGCACGGCTGGGGGTGCAAACAGAAGATGCCACATAGAACTGTGTGAACTTCATGCCCTGCCGGGCCATACGGTCGAGCTCAGGGGTTCGGATCGTGGGATGGCCGTAACTACCCAGGTCTCCGTATCCCATGTCATCAGCAAAGATGATGATGAGATTGGGTCGCTCCCCAGGTTGCACACCGGCCGCCGCCCTGGTCTCACCCGCGAAAGCAAAGAAGGTTCCAAGGGCCAGCCATAAGCAACAGAGTGAACGAGCCATGAGGTATTGGATTCACCTATTGTAGCTCAATCACATGATGGAAGGCTGGCGAATGGGAAGGTCGGCGCCACCCAGCAGATCCCGGCACTTGAGAACCTGTGGCCGTGCGCTGCTGAAAAACATCTCTGACCCAAGCATGTGATTGTCAAAGACACGCAGCAGCAAGGCCGAGTCGATCTTGTAAAGGCCTCCTAGAAATGCCAGGAGCTTGCCGTATGAGGTGGCAAAGTCGATGTCCTTGAAGCTGGAAACCGGTTGTTCGACACAGGTCATACGCTGAACCTGTCCGACGATTCCACCTTCCAGTGAAATCTCTAGAAAAGGGACCATCTCACAGGCCATGAGATAGGTTGGCCGTTCGTCCGGCACCCGCTCCATCGAACGCACTGCAAGCTCGGCCCCGGTCCGATCGTAGAGTCGATACCCGCTCTGCAAATCCAGCGGATACCCGTTCCAATAACGACGGTCCAGAACTCTTCCCTGATCCGCCAGCAGGAATTCCGTGAGACTCTCGAAGATACCGTTCGTCAGGATCTCCCATTCCTTGCGAACCCATTCCATGGGTCGCTCCAGGGAAGGACGGCTCCCGAAAACGGAAATTGGCTGATCCGGAGCGGCCTCGCGCATCTCCTCCGCCAGGCGCACCATCCTGCCTAGATCCTCGAGTGCATGATCTCCATCGCAGTCCCGTGTCACCAGGTAGCGGACGGGCTCCTGGAGCAACCTTCGCAATCCTTCGCGAACGGCTCCCATCTTGCCCTGATTCCGCTCCAGCCGAACCGTCCCAAACCCAGCCTGAAGGTCTGCGTTGAGTTCTTCGAGAATGCTCTCAGTCGCCGTGTTCCGATCGACAACAAACACAACCTGACGGGGCTTCAGAAAGAGATTCTGATCGCTGAGGGTGGCCCGAAGGATCTGCCGAACCATCTCCTCCTCCACGGATGGATCAAAGTAGGCGGGTACGACCATCCCGGTCAGATCGCGCACCTGGGCAACGGTCAGGAGGACTTGCCCCCCTCCACTTCCCTCAATTTCGGTTGAATCAATCCCAGAGCAATCCTGATCTTTTCCTCAATCTCAGCGGCCATGTCAGGGTTTTCATGGAGAAACTGCTTGGAGTTTTCCCGTCCCTGGCCCAGCCGCTCCCCACCGTAAGAAAACCAGGAGCCGCTCTTTTCGACCACCTGGTTACTGACCCCGAGGTCGAGGATCTCTCCGTTCTTCGAGATACCCACGCCAAACATGATGTCGAACTCCGCCTGCCGGAAGGGAGGTGCCATCTTGTTCTTGACGATTTTCGACCGGGTCCGGTTTCCAATACTTCGTTCACCTTCCTTGATGGTCCCAATTCGCCGAACGTCGACCCGAATTGAAGAATAGAACTTGAGCGCCCGGCCACCTGTAGTCGTCTCCGGGCTTCCGAACATGACGCCGATCTTTTCCCGAATCTGGTTAATAAAAATCAGGCAGGTATTCGACTTGGAAACAATCGCAGTCAGCTTACGCATGGCCTTGGACATCAGCCTCGCATGAAGCCCAACGAAGGAGTCTCCCATTTCGCCTTCCAACTCGGCGCTGGGAACCAGGGCTGCCACGGAATCAACCACCAGAATGTCAATGGCGCCACTTCGTACCAGCATTTCGCCGATCTCGAGGGCCTGTTCACCGGAATCAGGCTGGGAAACCAGAAGAGCATCGATATCCACACCCAGGTTCCGAGAGTACCCCGCGTCCATCGCATGTTCGGCATCAATAAAGGCGGCTGTGCCACCACTTTTTTGAGCTTCTGCAATGGCATGCAGAGCCAGTGTCGTCTTCCCGCTCGACTCGGGACCATAGATCTCAACCACTCGGCCCCGTGGATACCCCCCGATTCCCATGGCCACATCCAGACCAATCGAACCGGAAGAGATCACGGGCACTTCCAGAGTGGTTCGGTCACCCAGTTTCATGATCGAACCCTTTCCGAACTGGCGCTCGATCTGACCCAGTGCCATGTCAATAGCCCGTTGCTTCTCTATATTCTTATCAGCCATACGTCTTGCTCCCTTCCGACTTTAAGTGGCGGCGAACACCGTCACGGTGCACGGTGAATTCAGTGATGAAGTCTAGCACAAAATGCCGACAGTTTTCACCCTTTCTTCACTCCCGCTTTCTGGCCTGAATAAGCATAGAAGCCACGCCCGCTCTTGCGTCCCAGCCGACCCGCATCCACCATCTGTTGAAGCAGCGGACAGGGTCGATACTTCGAGTCCCGATACCCTTCATAAAGAACGTTCAGAATGTCCAGACAAACATCCAGGCCGATGAGATCAGCCAGTTGCAGGGGACCCAGGGGATGATTCATACCCAGCTTCATAACCTGGTCCACAGCCTCAGGCTCGGCAATCCCCTCCATGACGACAAACATGGCCTCATTGAGCATGGGCAGAAGCACTCGATTCGCAACAAAACCAGGAAAATCCCTGGCTTCAACCGGCACCTTCTCCAGATTCAAGGCCAGATTGCGGGTCTTCTCCAGAGTCGAATCGGAGGACTCCAGCCCTCGGATAATCTCCACCAGCCGCATGACGGGAACGGGATTCATAAAATGCATGCCGACCACGGCTTCGGGCCGGCCCGTGCAGGCAGCCAGTCGGGTGATCGATATTGACGAGGTATTGCTGGCCAGAACAACGTCCTCCCGGCAGATCCTATCGAGCTGCTGAAAGACCTCTCTCTTGATCGCAAAATCCTCGAACACGGCCTCAATCACGAAGTCGGATTCCGCCAGAACCCCTCGATCTGTTCCGGTCTCAATCAGCTGCAACGTCCGACCAGGGAGACGCTCCTGATCCGGTGCATCCATCTTTCTGGCGATTCGTTCCAGGCTCTTCTCGATGTTGAGAACAGCCCTTTCCAGGGAGGCTTGTTCCACATCGCATAGATAGACCTGATGACCATGGAAGGCTGCCACCTGAGCAATTCCACTTCCCATGGTTCCGGCCCCGACCACTCCGATTTTCATACGTCTCTACCTATACAAGAACGCCGCTACCCTCGAAAGTGCGAAGGGCACGGTTATCGTCCCGGTTCAACCCTCTCGACAGCCATGGCCACACCGTTACCTCCTCCCAGACAGAGGGCAGCAACTCCGCGTTTAGCCTCCCGGTTCTTCAGAGCGTGCACAAGGGTGACCAGAATCCTGGCACCGCTGGCTCCTATGGGATGGCCCAGAGCAACAGCTCCTCCGCAGACATTGAGTCTCTGGTGATCGAGCGGGATCTCTTTGCACAGAGCCACCGCCTGAACGGAGAACGCTTCGTTGACTTCGTAGAGATCCACCTGATCGTCGCTCCAGCCGGCCCGCTCGAGAACCTTCTCAATGGCTCCCTGAGGTGCCATCATGACCATTTCAGGATCGACTCCAGAGGTGGCGGTCGCCACGATTCGGACCAGTGGAATGGCTCCCGCCTTCTGCATCGCCTTCTCGGACATGACAACCAGCGCTGCCGCGCCATCGCTGATCTGCGATGAATTCCCGGCTGTGACCGTTCCTTCCTTCTGGAACACCGGGCTGAGCCGGGCCAGCGACTCCAGGCTAGTGTCGGACCGTGGTCCTTCGTCCTGGTCGAAATGAATCGGATCTCCCTTCCTTTGCGGGATTTCCAGAGGAAGGATCTCTTCCTTGAACAGGCCTTGACTGGCCGCCGCGGCGGCCCGCCTGTGAGACTCAGCGGCGTAGGCATCCTGCTCGAGCCTGCCAACCGAGTAACGGTCAGCAACAATCTCACCTGTATTTCCCATGTGGTAGTCGTGATAGGCCTCCCACAGACCGTCATGGATCATGGAGTCGATGGCTCTGATAGTGCCCATTCGAACTCCCTCTCGAGCACCCAGGAGCAGGTGAGGGGCTCTGGTCATACTCTCCATTCCGCCTGCAACAGCCACCTCAATATCACCTACCTGGATACCCTGGGCGGCCAGCGTAACGGACTTCAGGCCCGAGCCACACACTTTGTTGATCGTGAGCGCTGCCACCGAGGTCGGAAGGCCCGCTCCCAGAGCAGCCTGTCGAGCCGGGTTCTGGCCCAGTCCAGCAGAGAGAACATTTCCCAGAATGACTTCATCCACCTGTTCGGCGGAAAGACCGGCACGGCTTACCGCCTCGGCCACAACCCTCTGGCCCAGATCCACTGCGGAGAAGCCTTTCAACGAGCCCAAAAAACGCCCAATCGGCGTACGACAAGCGGAGACGATGAAGACCTGTTTCATGACCTCATCATTTCACGTTCCAAGTTCCACCTCATGGAAACTCTCCAGAACTCAGAACCCAGAACCCAGAACCCGCGGTCGCCACGCGACCGCTAAGCCCCCACCTCCCTGGCCCGGTTGCCCGATCGATCCACATCGCGTACACCCTCTATGCCTTTGATCACATTGACGACCCGGTCCAGGTGGTCCGTGTCCGTAACCTCAACCGTCAAATCGAACAGTCCGAACCGCCCTTCCACTGTATCGGCTGTCGCGTTGACGATGTTGGTCTTGATGTTCGAGATAGCGTTCGAGATATCGGCCAGCATGCCTGTCCGGTCTTCCGTGTAGATTCTCAGGGGAACCGCGTAGCGATCTTCTTCGGTATCGGAGGCCCACTCTACCTCGATTGTTCTTTCTGGGTTCAGGAGAAGATTCTCCACATTGCGGCAACTGGGGGCGTGAACCGAAATTCCCCGCCCCACGGTAATGTAGCCAATGATCTCCTCACCCCGGATCGGGTTGCAGCACTTGGCTCGCGACACCATCAGATCTGACTCCCCTTGCACCAGGATTCCGTCATCCTGGCGACCCAGCACCCTTCGAACCACCTTCCCCAGTCTGGATTCTTCGTTTTGCGGTTCCCGGGTCGTTCGCTCCGGGGCCAGCTTCTTGATGACCACGCTGGCGGGCATCTTCCCGAAGCCGAGGGCGGCGTAGAGGTCCTCCGGCTTCCTGAAATTCCAGGTTGGAAGTAACTCCTTCAGTTTCTTGCGATATCGCCGGGGGCTGATCTCATGCTTCCGGGCTTCTTTCTCGTAGAGTTTTCTCCCCAGAACTTCCGCGTGCTCCCGCTGCCTCTGGGTGAGCCAGCGTCGAATCGCGTGACGGGCCTTCGACGTTTTGACGAACTCCAGCCACGCCCTTCTGGGTCGACTCCGATTCGAGGTCAGGATCTCGACCCGGTCGCCGCTCTGCAGACGTGACTTGAGGGGCAGGAGTCTACCGTTGATCCTGGCACCCAGGCAGCGGTGGCCGATCTCGGTGTGAATCGAGTAGGCAAAGTCCACTGGCGTCGAACCCTTTGCCAGGGTCATCACTTCTCCCTTGGGGGTGAAGATGTACACCTCTTTTGGGTACAGATCGATCTTGAGATTGCTCAGAAACTGATGGGGATCTTTGACTTCCTTCTGCCACTCCAGCACCCGCCTCAACCAGCCGAACTGAGTCTCCTCTGCCGGAGCCTGGATCCCTTCTTTGTACTTCCAGTGGGAAGCGATCCCCTCCTCTGCGACCCGGTGCATCGCGGGCGTACGGATCTGGACTTCGAAGGGCTGGCCACTCTGGCTCAACACGGTCGTATGGAGGGACTGGTACATATTGGGACGGGGAATGGCAATGTAATCCTTGATCCGGCCCGGTACCGGATTCCACATGTTATTGATGACCCCAAGTGCGGTGTAGCAGTCCTTGATCGACGGAAGAATCAATCGAAAAGCGTAAAAGTCGTAGACCTGATCCAGTTCGATGTGCTGTCGCTTCATCTTTGCAGAGATGCTGTAGGAACGCTTGATCCGGCTCTGAACCAGCGCTTCGATTCCCTGATCCTGGAAGGTCGATTCAATGCGTTTGATCACTCCGCGAATAAAGCCATCGCCGTGGGCCAGCTTCTTACTCACTTGCTCGCCGAGCCGCTTGAAGGATGCCGGGTCCAGATAGCTGAAGGCGAGGTCCTGCAACTCGCCGCGAATCCTGGCAATCCCCAACCGATGGGCTATGGGCGCGTAGATCTCGATGGTCTCCCGGGCAATGGACTCCTGCTTTTCCGCAGACATGGCACCGAGGGTCCGCATATTGTGCAACCTGTCAGCGAGCTTGACGAGGATGACACGGATGTCCTTCACCATCGCCAGCAGAAGCTTGCGAAAGTTCTCCACCTGTTTTTCTTTCTTCGAGGAGAACTGGATTTGACTCAGCTTGGTCACGCCATCGACCAGAACAGCGATGTCTTCTCCAAAGAGTTCCTGAATTCGCTCCACAGTGGTCAGAGTATCTTCGACTACATCGTGAAGCAGGCCCACTGAGACACACACGACATCCAGTTCCATGTCGGCCAGGATGGCGGCAACCTCGACTGGATGAGAGAAATAGGGCTCCCCGGATTTCCGAACCTGGTCCTGGTGGGCTTTCTCTGAAAAGAGGTAGGCGTCCCGGAGAGGATCCAGGTCGGCTGTCGGCGCGTAGGCTTGCACCTTAGCGCAAAGTGTTTCGAGACTCAGCATTCAGGAACCCGCGTCAAGTGTAGCATCTCGGTGCCGCTAGCCAGCAGTCTCTTATCTACGAGAGTCACCCACCGGGCGGATTCCTGAGATCGCGTCGACACAAAAACAAGGCGGCCCGGAAGACCGCCCAAATTCACATTCTGTCGACAGTCCGTGATCAAGGTCGCCCGGGCTGCTCAGGCGGCTACTGTTGCTCGGCACCACCAAAGGTATGGCGAGCACGCTCCGCTTCCTCTTCCTGCCGCTTTCGCAACTCGAGAGCCTGAAGTGCCAGCTTGTCGGCTTCGATCTGCCACTTGCGCTTGTCTTCCTCGTCCGAGGCCAGGTAAGCCCGCTCCCGGTACATCAGGTTCAGATACTGCAGAGCATTCGTGTACTCATCATCGACAACCAGGGCCTGCTTCAGGGCCTCGACTCCTTCATCCACAAGCTGAGTGACTCGAATCTTCTCCAATTCACTGAGAAAGCTGACTGCGTCTCCGTTCATGCCCGTCTCGTCATGAGCAAGCTTCCAATTGATGGTTCCGATTCCGTAAAAGGGCTCGGGGTTATCGGGATCGATTCCCACTCGCTTTCGGTACCAGTTCTTGGCCTGCTCAGGGTCGTCGTTGCCACCGTAGATGCCGGCGATGTTGGCCATGGCGTTGATGTTGGCCGGATCCTGCTCCAGGACCTCTTCAAACGTCTTGATGGCCTTGTCAGAAAAATCGGCGTTCTCGTCCGTATGGAGACCAGGCACCCACTGAGCCCGGTAGGTCGTGGCCAGGTACAGCCGGGCGTTCAACAGTTCGGGATCGTAGTCAATGGCCTGCTGAAAGTGCTCGATGGCCTCGTCATAGCGTTGACTCGAGTAGGCCTTAACCCCCTTGTTCAACTGATCCCTGGCTTTCAGTTGATCCACCATCGCACAGCCGGTCATCGACAGTGCCAGGGCGATCATCAAAGCGGGCAAGTACCGGGACAATGGATGCTTCATCATCTTGACAATCTCGCGGGTTCAGGGTGTCACGGCCATGAGTCCAATATCGCCGACACCCGCTCCTTTGGCTAAATCGATCACCCGAATCACGTCTCCAAACGGGAGCTCATCATGAGCTTGCACGAACATGTTCTTATTCGCGCGGGCGCTGTAGATATCGAAGAGACGAGTGCCTAACTGGTTCAGATTGACCGGGTCCTGGTTAATGGATATCTCTCCTTCACGGGTGATTGCCACCACGATGGCGTCCGACTTGATCACCACGTCCTCGGGGAGATCCTCGGGCGGCTTGTTGGGCACTCGCGCCTGCAAGTCGTACTGAGTGGTGGGCTGAATCACCATGAAGATAATCAGAAGGACTAGAAGGATATCAATGTACGGAGTGATATTGATGTCCGATTTGGGGCCCATAATCGGGGCCGTTGACATTGACATGTCGGGTTACCTCTCCTGCTGTCTCTCTCGATCTACCAGAAGGCCGATCCTCTCTACTCCTGACTCACGCGCCTTGTTCACAATGCTGACAATCATGCCGTAGGGGGCTGCGATGTCACTCTTTACGAACAGGGGCTTCTCGGGAGCCAACGCCACTCGTGCCGTCAGTTCGTCGAGGAGATCCTCTGGAGCAACCGCCGTATCATTGACATAGATTTCCTGACTGCGAGTGACGGTCACAGTGGTGGATTCCTTGCCCTCCACTTCGGGTGCTTCCTGGGCATTTCGGGCCTTGGCCTTATTCACCGCGATGCCCTCCTGGAGCAACGGCGTCGTGATCATGAAAATGATCAGCAGCACCAGCATGATGTCGGCCATCGGAGTGACATTGATCTCCGAGTTGACTTCACTGAGGCCGCCGCCGCCACTACTCATGCTCATCTTTGGCGGCCCTCCTCTTCAGGAAATAGTCGATCAACTCTGAGGACGAGTTGTCCATCTCCACCACAAAAGATTCAATCTTGGAGGTGAAATAGTTGTACATCCAGACGGCCGGAACCGCCACGAAAAGACCAAACGCGGTGGCCACCAGAGCCTCCGAGATCCCGCCTGCGACCGCTGCAATACCGGTGTCTTCTCCTGCTCGACTCATGCCCACAAAGGCGTTGATGATCCCTACCGTAGTACCGAACAAACCGATGAAGGGAGCTGTTGAACCGATCGTTGCCAGCCCTCCCAGGCCCCGTTTGAATTCTTCAATACCGAGGGCAGTAGCTCTCTGCAAAGCCCGTTTCGAGGCGTCGATCGTCTGGCCGGTAATCTTGGCAGTGCTGCCCTCCTGGGCCTGGAATTCTTGTAACCCGGCGTGCACAACCTTGGCCAGGTGGCTCTTGCTGTATTGCTCGGCAATTTCCAGAGCTTCTCCCAGATCCCCCCTCCCCAGCGCCTCGGCCACTGCGGGGGCGAACTGTCGCGACTGATTCCGGGCTGCCCGGTAGGTGAAGAATCGCTCGAACATCACTCCGATGGACCAGACGGACATTACGGCCAGCATGACCACAACGGCCTTGGCAAGAAGGCCCATCTGATTCCACATCTCCACTAAATCCATGTCTCAAACCTCCGTTATGGCCCCATCTAGTGAGTTCAATTACTTACCTGAGGACAAAATTCACAGTCACCGTAGCGATGACCGGCACGGGTTCACCATTCAGCAGAGTGGGTGAATACCTCCACTGCCTTACTGCGTCAATTGCAGATTGATTCAAGAGCGGATGTCCACGGATGAGCTTGACGTCTCTCACCATCCCCTGCTCGTCCACAGCCACCTGAAGCAGAACGATCCCCGCCACACGAGCCCTCTTGGCCAACTCCGGATAGCTCGGATCAATCTTCTGAATAAGCTTGGAGTTCTGCACGTTGCCACCGACCCGGATGGCTGTCTTGGGCTTGGGCGGCGGCGGCGGCGGCGGAGCACCCGGAACTCCTCCCAGCACACCCCCGGCTACACCTCCAGGAACACCTCCCACAACCCCACCCGGAACTCCCCCCGGGACTCCTCGCCCGGACATGTTCACGCTGGACATCATCGGTATGTCGTCCACGGGCGGTGGAATGTCCTTGGGGATCTCGGTCGGGGCCGTGAATTTGGTGGGATCCAACCTGACTACCTGAACTTTCTGCACGGGACGCGGTGCTGCTGCCGGCGGTGGCGGCGGTGGCGGTGGCGGTGGTGGTGGTGGCGGTACAGCCAGGAAAGTCAGCAGTTCATGTTCGGGAAGACCCTGATAGTAAATCAGCGGGATGAGAACAATGACCACCAATACCACGGAATGCACAAACAGCGAAACGACAAAGGTCCCCGATTTTCTTCTGTCGCTGCCATACGAAGATTCGATTAGGTCGTCAAACATCCGGCTGCCTTTCCTTCTTGATTGACTCTTCGCGGACATGCAGTTCTCGTGAACTGAACTTCTCTCCGCACAGGGCGGTGATGTTACTACCCGCCTCCGAGCGAGTCAAGCCTCCGCCTGGGACGCACGCCATGCCAAACAATGTGCGTCGAAAAACGCTTTCCCTCTGTGCCAATAATGGTGAGACACTTCTTCCCCACTAAATTAGAGTAGAGGGCGAGAAGCTGGATTACAGGATGATAGAAAACAGAAGCGACAAGAAACTGAGGATTTTGGAGACCTCGGAGCGAAGCGGAGAGGTCTCCAAAATCGCTGCCGGACGGACGGAGCCCGACAAGGTTCTTTCGCGACCCGATCCGGAAGTTCCCAGCAAGGCCACGCGTCGCCGATTTTCAGCCCGCCATAAGCTCCGGATCCTGGAGCAGGCCGATGGATGTGAAGAGTCGGGCGGAGTGGGAGCCTTGCTGCGCCGAGAAGGGCTTTACTGGTCGAATCTGCAGACCTGGCGCCGCCAACGCGAGCAGGGAACGCTGCAGGCCTTGACCCCTCGCAAGCGGGGACGCAAGGCAAAGCCGGTCAATCCTCTGGATCGTCAACTGAGGCAAGTGGAGGCTGAGAATCGGAAGCTGAAACGCAAGCTCGAGAAGTTTGAAGCCATGCTGGATCTCCAAAAAAAAGTCTCGCAACTGTTGGGAATCTCTCTGGCGAGCAGCGAAGAGAACGGAGACGAGAGCTGATGGACGAAGCTTTGCGATTCTCACAATCCCACGGAGTCCGTGCCGGTTGTCAGGCCCTGGATCTGCCGCCATCGAGTCTGTATCGGGAGAAACTTCGGCGCGAACGGCCGGCGCTGGATCCTCGGCCTCGGGCCGCATCCCCACGCGCCTTGAGCCCGCCCGAAAGGGAAGCCGTTGTGGAGGTCCTGCACAGCCGACAGTTTATCGATAAAGCTCCTGCCGCCGTATGGGCGGAGCTGCTGGACGAAGGGCGATACTTGTGCTCGATTCGAACCATGTACCGCATTCTGGCCGAACGTCTGGAAGTTAGAGAACGCCGCCGCCAGCGCCGCCATCCCCAATACTCCAAGCCGGAACTTCTGGCCACCGGCCCGAACCAATGCTGGTCCTGGGACATCACCAAGCTGAAGGGTCCCGTCAAATGGAGCTATTTCTACCTCTACGTGATCCTGGACATTTTCAGCCGCTATGTGGTGGGCTGGATGGTGGCCACCCAGGAAAGCTCACGCCTGGCCAAGGTCTTGATCGCCCAGAGCTACTCCAAGCAGGAGATCGTAGCGGGTGGTCTCACCCTGCATGCCGATCGTGGCTCGTCGATGAGTTCCAAAGCACTGGCCTTGCTACTGGCCGATCTGGGAGTCACCAAGTCTCACTCTCGGCCTCATGTCTGTGACGACAATCCCTACTCGGAATCCCAATTCAAGACCCTCAAGTACCGTCCCGAATTCCCGGCTCGTTTCGGCACCATTCAGCAAGCCAGAGACTTCTGTCGGGATTTCTTCGATTGGTATAACCGCGACCATCGCCATTCGGGTATCGGCCTGCACACTCCCGAGGATGTGCACTACCTCACCGCCATCACCACCCGTCGCGATCGATCCCAAACATTGGAGGCCGCCCATGCACTCTTCCCGGAGAGATTTCCCAACGGCAAACCCGTTCCTCCTCCTCTTCCCGAGGCGGTCTGGATCAACCCTCCCGAAAAGGAGAACTTTTGAGATGACGCTACAGTAATTTATTCACCAAAGTGTCTCAAAGTTATTGACACGTTCCGTTTCCCTACCCCTGAATCTGCCTTCCTCGAGCCGGGGCGAGACTCCCTCATGCTGCCCGAGCCTGCCTTCTCGCCTGCATGAGATGCCAGGCGTGAACAATAGGACTGGCAATTGCCACGGAAGAGTAAGTCCCGACCAGAATTCCAATCACCAGGGCAAACGAGAAGCCGCTCAGCACCTCCCCACCCAGCAGGTACAGGGACATAACCGCCAGGAACGTCATTCCCGAAGTGAGAATCGTGCGGTTCAGAGTCTGATTGATGCTGGCATTGATCACCGCCGCGAAATCCGCGCGCCGCATCAGGCGCAGGTTCTCGCGTACACGGTCGAACACGACGATCGTATCGTTAATGGAATACCCGACCAGAGTGAGCAGGGCAGCGACTACGGTCAGTGAAATCTCTTTGTCGAAAAGTGAGAAAAAACCCAGGGTAATCAGAACGTCGTGGAACAGGGCCACGATGGCAGCCAGACCGTAGGCGATCCCCTTGAAGCGGAACCAGATGTAGAGCACGATTCCGATCAGAGAGAAAATGACCGCGTTCTGGGCTTTCTCCTTCAACTCTCGACCCACTTTGGGACCGACACTCTCGACGCTCAGAACATTGAAACTGCCCAGATAAAAATGGTCCTTGAGAATGCGGGCGACATTTTCCGGAAGTCCCATCTCGTCAAACTGAGCCTCGCTCATTACAATGCCGCCATTGGCTGTGCGGTAGTCGATCACCTCCCGGGCCAGCTGCACCGGGTTGGGATCCTCACCCTCCATGAGTTCAGCCATCAGGTTCCCCGACACCTCTTGTTGACAGTCTCGACCCCCAAGAACATTTCGAAAGCATCCCGCCAAGGCGAAGGCACTCGTGTTGTTCAAATCGAGCCGATCTGCCGGGGCAGCGCCGTCAAAAGCCTCCTTGAGAGTCACGGATACCAGACGACTATCCTCATTCAGATCTCTTTCCGCTTCGTTCCCAACGCGGGAAAGTCGGATCTGCAACTGATTCTTGGCAGGATCGTCGAAGCGTGTCACCCCTTCGGCATTCAACTCCGCATCCGATAGAACGCTTCGAACTCTTTCAATATCGGGCACTTCCTGGAATTTCACGTAGACCAGGGTTCCTCCGGTGAAATCAATGCCCAGGTTCAGGCCCCTCCCCAGCAGGGAAGCTACACCAGCAGCAGTCAACAGCAGGGACGTCGCTATGAAAATCCACTTGAATTTGAGCCATTCAATCTTCGCGTCTTTGACGATATCCATCTAGCCCGGTTGCTCCAAAATAGAGTACTCCCTTCCATAAATACGGTAATGTTTGCGGATGGGTCTTGCGAGGTGAGGTCGCGAAGAGAGGAGGAGGCGATGCGTCAGCATCGTTGACGACGAACGACAAAGAGATCGACCGCAACCCCCATCCGCCCGCAGGCTTGGGGCGGGACGGGCCCATCTCTTCGTTGTTCCTCCTCGCCGATGCCCCTGCATCGACTCGTCGTCTCGCCTCAATCTGGTCTCCGTCACGCTCCGAACAAACATCATCGTATTTATGGAAGTGAGTACTTAGTTTCCCCAGCTGCTTTTTTGTTCCGATCCAATATCGAAGGTTGAATCGAAAGCCGGGTCACTCCCCGGCCCTGTAGAAAAAGATTGAAAATGGTACGGGATACAAAGGTGGCAGTAAAGATGTTGGCCACCAGCCCGATCGCCAGAGTGACTGCAAAGCCCTTCACGGGTCCGGTTCCAAACTGGTAGAGAAACACGGCGGCTACCAGGGTCGTAATATTGGTGTCTATGATGGTGGAGAACACACGGTCAAAACCTGCCGATACGGCGCTCTTCACTGTCTTGCCGGAACGCAACTCCTCTTTGATCCTTTCAAAGATCAGAATGTTGGCATCCACCGCCATTCCAATCGTCAGAATGACCCCGGCGATTCCCGGAAGGGTGAGGGTTGCACCCAGATAGGATAGTGAGCCAGCCAGAAAGAAGAGGTTGAGCATCAGGCAGAGGATGGCATTCAGTCCCGAGATCTTGTACACGAAAAGCATTCCAAGCACGACCAGAACAAGCCCCGAAACCGAGGCACGCAGACCGCTGCGGATCGAATCGGCACCCAGCGAAGGGCCAATCTGCCGGTTCTCGAGAAAGGTGATACTGGCGGGCAGTGCGCCCGAGCGCAGGACCAAAGCCAGATCTTCCGCTTCCTGTCGCGTGAAACTTCCCGTAATCCGGGCTGACTCTTGACGGATGGGTCCCTCAATGCGGGGAGTTGATCGAACCAGGTCATCCAGCACAATGCCCAGCAATCGGTTCACATTCTGAGCAGTGACTTCGCTGAAGAGCTGAACTCCTTCGCTGTTCAAGAAAAAGGCCACTTCCGATTTTCCGGTGTAGGGGTCTTCCGATCGCTGTGCGTTTTTGAGATGGCGACCCGTGATGGCAGCCGCTTTCTTGAGGACCATGTAGGTCTCGGGAATGCTCCCGTCCGGCGCTACCTGATCACGGGCTTCTACCTTATGCACCTCATAATCATCCGGGATCTTCCCTCCAAACGCCTGGGCAGCCAGAGCCGGTGAAGGAAATGCCCCTGTCTGATCGGGGTGTACGAGCTTCAACTCCAGATTGGCCGTTTGACCGATCAGTTCCTTTACACGGTCAAAGTCTTCGACTCCGGGGAGCTCTATGACGATCTGGTCTTTCACTTCACCACTGCCATACACAGCAATGCTGGGCTCGCGGACCCCGTACTGATCAATCCTCTTCTGGATGACCTCTCGAGCCTGACGAACCGTGAGCTCCAACAGATGTTTGCGCGCCGAGGCCTGCATGGAAAGCCGGAACCCATCACTGCTGGATCCGGTCAAGGACCAGTTGATCGTATTTGCCAGTTCGTCCCGGGCAACGCTGTCCTGGGCATCTGGAACTCCTGTGACTTCGATCCTGAGGCCCTCCGTGACAGCCACTTGATCGAAAGCGATTTCCTTGTCGGTCAGCCTGCCGGCGATGCGTTCTCGCACCTGGTCGACTTCGGCATCCATGGCCTCGCTGGTCTCCACCTGGACGATGAGGTGGATACCTCCCTGCAGATCCAGCCCCAGATTGATGCCCTTCAGCCACCAGACGAGACCGCTTCCCGCCGCCAGCAGAATAATCACCAGTAATCGGTATTGCAGGGTCCGGTTCATATTCGATGCTCTAGTGCTCTCAGCGCCGCAACCCCACTAATTGTCGCTCGGCTGATCGGGCTGGCTTTGAAGTGAGGCGATTGCGCTTCTGGAGACCTTGATCTTCACCTGATCGCTGATCTTGAGCATGATAATGTGCTCCTTGACATCCGCCACAGTTCCATAAACCCCGCCGGTTGTGATGACTCGGTCACCCTTCTCCAACTTGGCAATCATCGCCTCCAGACTCTTCTGGCGCTGCCGGATCGGGCGATACATGATGAAGTAGAAGATCAGGATGATCAGAGCAATCGGGAACAGACTAACCAGCGAGCTTGCGCCCGACCCTGCACCCTGCTGGGCCAAGAAGAACCCCATAAGAACAGACTCCCTCCAAAAAAAAAGAGTATAGCAGGGTTCAGCAGCCTGAGGAATATTGCTCTCGAAAACCGCGTGCAAACGAACCCAGTGTACCCAGTTCAATAGTCTTGCGTATGTTGCGCATCAGTTCCAGATAGAAGTGAAGGTTGTGAAAGGTATTGAGCACACTACTCAGAATCTCGCGCGAAACAAAGAGATGGCGGAGATAGGCTCGCGAGTAGCGGGCGCAGACGAAGCAGTCACAGTCCGAATCAACTGGCCGCTTATCTTCCTGATACCGTGAGTTCTTTATTCTTAGCGGTCCACAGCTCGTAAACAACATGCCGTTGCGGGCGTTCCGGGTGGGCAGGACACAATCAAACATGTCCATTCCCAGTTCCACAGCCTGGAGCAGATCCAGGGGAGTTCCCACGCCCATCAGATAGCGAGGCTGATGAGGCGGCAGTTCATCGGAAAGCTGGTCCAGGATCTCGAACATCAGATCCCTGGGTTCACCGACACTGAAGCCGCCCAGAGCCAATCCCTCAAATCCGATCTCGTTGAGCTTCCCCAGACTCTCCCGTCGCAGGTCGGGATAGATGCTCCCTTGCATGATCCCAAAAAGAACCTGATGCGGATTGGTCTGTGCCGAATGGGAGCGCTGGGCCCAGCGCATGGATCTCAGCATCGATTCCCGGGCCTGGGCCGGCGTGACCGGGTAGGGTGTGCACTCATCGAAAGCCATGATGATGTCGGCGCCGAGCTGTTCCTGGATCTGAACGGACAGCTCCGGCGTGATGAAGTGGGCACTCCCGTCCAGATGGGATCGAAACTTGACTCCCTCTTCCGAGATGCGGGCCAGCTCGCGGTGGCTGAAGACCTGATATCCGCCACTGTCGGTCAGGATCGCCCCCTTCCAGCTCATAAACTGATGCAAGCCTCCACTTCTTGCGATCAAGTCTGAGCCAGGTCGAAGATAAAGATGGTACGTGTTGGAAAGAAGGACCTCAGCCCCCAGTTCCTGCAGCCATTCCTGGGTCATTGCCTTCACGGTCCCGGCCGTTCCGACCGGCATGAAAACGGGCGTCCGGACTCGTCCGTGGGCGGTCTCCAGAGTCCCGGCACGGGCCCGACCCTTCCGATGATCGACGCTGAACTGAAAACTCATCCAAAAGTAAGTACTAGCCTTCGGAGGAACTACACAGCCAGTTCGAAAAGACTGCTGTTGTTTGAGAGGAACAGTTTTGAGCCGTCTGGACTGTAGGCGAGTTCAACCATCATCGGAGTCGCAATGGTGTGCTCGAGACCTCCATTGGAGAGAGTAAAGACGCCCCTGGTTCCCCGGTAAGAGGCGGCAATTTGCAGGTCTCCGTCGGGATTAAAAGCCATGCCCTGAGGTCGTCCCAGTCCCCGGAACACGACCTGGGGTTCGCCGTCGTCACCGATTCGGTAGATGCAATCCTGGGTCGAGAGAGTCGGCCCTGAAACATACAGATTGTTGTTGGGGGACATGGCAAGGTGGTAAGCAGAAATGCTCGGCTCCAGCTCCGAAAACACCGAGACACTCCGGTCCTCGGCCACCTTGTAAACAAGACCACCGCGGTCACCAACGAAAAGATTCCCAGCAGCATCAAAGGCCAGTCCCGTAGCCAGGCCAAGCCCATCGGCATATTTCTCAACCCGCTTGTCCAGTGTGGACCTGTACGCTGTCCCCGTGTGCCGGCTCGTAATGTAGAGGCACCCATCGGGCCCCAGAGCCAGTCCAGTGGGATTCATGATCTCAGCGAGAAAGGGCTCTTTGGTACCATCGCCGGCGATCACGAACACGCTGAACGGGACTTTCTCGCCTCGTGCTCCGCTGAAAGTGACGTAAATCTTTCCGTCGCTGTCCACCACCGGGTTCCCCACCGAGTGCAGGTCGGTTACCAGAAGGTGCCCCACCGTGATCTCAGTGACGTCGTGGGCTTCTCCGGCCACGACTTCAACCTGTCCGCCCAGAGGACTCTCCGGTACTCTCACGGTCAACCGGGAAGGAGAAGCTGCCACCTGACTGGCCCGCTCACCGCCGATGGAGATCTCCACCTCGGCGGGATTCGACAGCCCCTCAACTCCGATCTGGATAACTCCCCCGGGTAGAGCCAGTCTTGGCTGTACCGACGTGATGCGCATGAGGCCCAACTATAACACGCAGTTGGGAACCTCAAGTCTGACCTGGAACTGAAACGCATGACCAACCTGCATGCTAGACTGGTCCCTTTGGTCTATGCCGGAAAAGAGATCAGGAGAAGGCCCCATCATTATTCGGGGGGCCGAGCAGAACAACCTCAAGAACATCGACGTCACGATCCCTGACAACCAGCTCACGGTCATCACAGGGGTGAGCGGTTCGGGCAAATCCACGCTCGCCTTCGACATTCTCTATGCGGAAGGTCAGCGGCGTTATGTGGAGTCGCTGTCTGCCTATGCCAGACAGTTTCTGGAGCGACTCCAGAAACCCCGGGTCAGGGAGATTATCGGGATCCGTCCAGGAGTCTCGATCCGGCAGAAGAACACCACCCGAAACCCCCGATCGACGGTGGGCACGGTTACCGAGATCTATGACTACCTGCGACTCCTCTATGCTCGGGTTGGCCAGATTCACTGTCGCTCCTGCCAGCGGCCGGTTCGGCGTGACACTTCGGATCATGCTGTGGAGGAACTGCTCGGACTCCCGAAAGGTACGCGTCTCACACTCGTCTTTCCGTACGAGCTCAGCCGGCTGGATCTGAACAGCTATTCGAAGCAGGAGTTGTCGGCCGCTGCGCTCGTGGAAAACCTGGTGAGGCACGGCTACTATCGTCTGCTCCTGAATCCAGAGGAGCCTGGCAAGATCCTGCAGTTGCCGGGACACGAGGTCCTGACTGAGGGTCAACTGAAGACGTCGCGCATCCTGATCGACCGGCTGGTAGTGGATACTGATATCGCAGACCGACTGGCCGATTCGATCGAGTCCTGTTTTGCCGAGGGAAATGGAATCGTCGAGGCCCTGATCTCAGATCCCAGCGGCTCGATTGAAGTCCTGCACTTCAGCGAACGTCTCGAGTGCCAGTATTGCCAGATCAGTTACCGTGAACTCGAACCACGCCTCTTTTCTTTCAACAATCCCTACGGGGCCTGTCCCACCTGCCAGGGCTTTGGAAACACCATCAGCATCGATCCGGATCTGGTGATCCCGGACTGGTCTGTTTCCATCAGCGATGGCCCCGTCGAGCCCTTTACAAAGCCCAAGTACAAGGGTTTTCAAAGGCACCTGGTCGACTTCGTCCGGCACCAGGGGATCGACCCAGCGACCAGTTACGCTGAGCTGCCGGACGCCGTCCGATCCCAGGTCTGGGAGGGCACGGATTCCTTCCCCGGAGTCAAGGGTTTCTTTCGCTACTTGGGCCGCAAGAAATACAAAATGCACGTCCGCATCCTGATCAGTCGCTACCGTGGGTACACGCGCTGTCCGGACTGTTCCGGAGAGAGGCTCTGCCCGGACGCCCGCGACGTCACGGTCGGGGCCCACAGGATCAGCCAACTGACAGCCCTTCCCATTTCCCGACTCTCGGATTTCCTGGCCACTCTGGAGCTGTCCACCGAGCAGCAGGCGGTAGCCCGCCAGTTGCACGAGCAAATCTCCAAGCGAGTTGAATTCCTGGTCAAAGTCGGCCTGGAATACCTCACGCTCGACCGCCTGACCTCGACTCTGAGCGGAGGCGAAATGCAGAGAATCCACCTGGCTGCCTCACTCGGATCTGCCCTGACCGGGACTCTCTATGTTCTGGACGAACCCACCGTGGGCCTGCATCCACGCGATGGACTGAAGCTGATCCATATTCTCCGCCGTCTTAGAGATCTGGGCAACACCGTGGTGGTTGTGGAGCACGAGCGAGAGATGATCAGGGCTGCCGATCAGATCATCGACATGGGCCCGGGGGCCGGCGAACTGGGGGGAGAGGTCGTTCACTCCGGGAATCTCCAGTCTCTGCTCGAGAATACAGACTCGATCACCGGAAAATACCTGAGCCGGGTGCTGCGCATCCCCACGCCGGTGTTCCGCCGCTCCACGAACCACCGCAGCCTGACGGTACGCGGAGCCCGGCACAACAATCTCAAGAATCTCGAGGTAAAGATCCCGCTGGGATTGCTCACCTGTGTCACCGGTGTGTCCGGCTCGGGAAAATCGACGCTCGTGCAGGACGTTCTCTACGCAGGAATCAAGAAACTGCGGGAGGAATGGAAGGCGGAGGTCGGGGCTTTTGATTCCATCGAGGGTTGGGAGTTTCTCAGCGATATCCTGCTGGTCGATCAGTCGCCGATTGGAAAGACCCCTCGCTCCAACCCGGTTACCTATCTGAAAGCCTTTGACGACATCCGCAAGATCTTTGCCTCGCTACGGGAAGCAAGAGTTCGCAACTTTGGTCCCGGGCACTTCTCTTTCAACGTCCCCGGGGGTCGCTGTGAGGTGTGTCAGGGAGCCGGGACTGAGACCATCGAGATGCAGTTCCTGGCTGACGTACGGCTGGTCTGCGAAGAGTGTCGCGGCAAGCGCTACCAGAAGAAGCTCCTGGAAGTCAGCTACAAGGGAAAGAACATCGATCAGGTCCTGAGCCTGACGGTTTCCGAAGCCAGAAGATTTTTTGTGGGTCACACAGCCCTGCTCCGAAAACTCCGCCTGCTCGAGGAAGTCGGCCTGGGCTATTTGAGACTGGGTCAGCCTGCCACGACGCTCTCCGGCGGCGAGGCTCAGCGAATCAAGCTGGCATCCTACATGGCGCGGCGGACGAAAGGGCACCCTCTCTTCATTTTCGATGAGCCCACAACCGGCCTTCATTTTGACGATATTGGGAAGCTGCTGCGCGCTTTCAACCGGCTCACTGCTGCGGGAGGATCCGTGATCGTGATCGAGCACAACCTGGATGTAATAAAATGTGCCGACTGGATTATCGATCTCGGCCCGGAAGGCGGTGAACGGGGTGGGTATCTGGTGGCCGAAGGATCACCGGAAGTCATCGCGGCCAGCGAGAACTCCCACACCGGCCAGTTTCTGAGAGATGTACTCGAGGAAGAGAAAAGATGAGAATTCTGTTCGTGGGCGACATCGTCGGAAAGGGAGGTCGTCGGGTTCTGCGCGAGCAACTCTCCCGCCTTCAGTCTGTTCACCGTGTCGATTTCACGATTGTCAATGTGGAGAATGCAGCCGGCGGATTCGGTGTGACTCCGAAACTCGCCCGCCAGATGTTTGATCTGGGAGTGGATGTCATGACCTCCGGCAACCACATCTGGGATCAGAAAGATATCTACCCTTTCCTGGATCACGAACCCCGCCTTCTGCGTCCAGCCAACTATCCAGGTGACCTGCCCGGAAAAGGTGTACTGACGATCAACAGTTCGATTGGAGTGCCGGTCGCAGTCATCAGTCTTCAAGGCAGGGTCTTTATGCCCAGTATCGATTGTCCGTTTCAGGCCGCGGACCACATTCTGGCACGTCTCCCAGAAGAAGTAGCCGTGATCTTTGTCGATTTTCACGCGGAAGCCACCTCGGAAAAGATGGCCATGGGTTGGTTTCTCGACGGGAGAGTCTCCGCCTTGATCGGAACCCACACGCACATACCCACAGCCGATGCCAGGATTCTTCCCGACGGAACTGCCTACATGACGGATGCGGGCATGAGCGGTTCCTATGATTCGGTCATCGGCATGTCCCGGGAGCGGGCCATCGAACGATTTCTGACCGGACTCCCGGGCCGCCTGCAGCCAGAGACGGGGCAGCCAAAGTTGTCCTCTCTGGTCCTGGAGATAGATCCGGCTACCGGAAAAGCCAGGTCGATCGACTACCTCGGTCTTACCAGCTAGATTTAACGTTCCACGAAATCCTGAAGCGTGAAACGTGAAACTACTTAGCGTAGTCAACTGCTCTCATCTCGCGGATCACAGTGACCTTGATCTGGCCCGGGTATTTCACTTCTTTCTCGATCCTCTTCGCGATGTCCTTGCTGATCCAGAAGGCCTCCTCATCGGAGACCTTGCTGCTCTCGACAATGATTCTGACTTCTCGCCCGGCCTGGAGTGCGAAAGCCTTGGCCACTCCCCGGAAAGAAGAAGCGATCTCCTCCAGCTGCTCGAGGCGTCGGACATAGTTCTCAAGCACCTCGCGCCGGGCCCCGGGTCTGGCCGCTGAAACCGCGTCTGCAGCCTGTACAAGCACGGCCTCAATCGTGTCGAACGGGACATCGAAGTGGTGGGCCTCCACAGCATGGATCACTTCCTGAGACTCGCCGTACTTCTTGACCAGCTCCAGGCCCAGTTGAAGGTGAGTTCCGACGAGCTTCTGATCGACTGCCTTACCGACGTCGTGAAGGAGGCCCCCGCGCACGCACACTCGCGTGTTCGCTCCGACCTCTTCCGACATCAGGCCCGCCAGAAAAGCGACCTGGCGGCTGTGGGCCAGGACATTCTGACCATAGCTGGTGCGAAACTTGAGTCGTCCCAAATGCACCAGAAGCTGCTGGTGCATGTCATGGATACCGAGTTCAAAGGCCGTCTGCTCTCCTTCCACGAGAAGCGCCTTGTCCATCTCTTCGGTAACCTGGCTGACGACTTCCTCAATCCGTGCCGGATGAATGCGCCCGTCCTGAATCAGCCTCTCGATCGCCTGCTTGGCGATCTCCCTGCGCAGGGGATCGAAAGCCGACAGGATCACGGCCTCGGGCGTATCATCCACGATCAGATCCACACCGGTAGCCTGTTCCAGGGCACGAATATTCCGCCCTTCCCGACCGATGATACGGCCCTTCATGTCATCGCTCGGCAGATTCACAACGGAAACGGACGATTCCACTACGAGCTCGGCAGCGCAGCGCTGAATCGCCTGCACGACGATCTTGCGCGCCGTAATCTCAGCCTTCTCGCGGGCCTCATCCTCGATTCTCCTGGCCAGCAACGCGGCGTCGCCACGGGCCTCATCCTTGATGGCACTCGAGAGCGTCCGCTTGGCCTCCTCCGCAGTGATGCCGGCGAGTGATTCCAGTCTTTGCACCTGTTCCAGGCGCAGCTCATTCAGCTCGCTTCTCAGGTTCTCTGCTTTCTGCTGCTCCAGCCCCAGTTTCTCCCGGGCGACTTCGACCTCACTCTGCTCCCGCTGCAGGGACTCGTCCCGACGCTGCAGGCTGCTTTGAACTTCCCGGGATTCCTTCTCCACGACTTCCAGAGTTCGCTTCTTGTCCCGGATCTCGGCCTCGGCATCCGCTCTCAAGTCCAGGATTTCTTCGCGGGCCTCCAGCAGCCGTTCTTTCTTGACTCGTTCGCCCTCTTCCAAGGCCTCTTTGCGCAGCTCTTCTGCTCGGGCGTGGGCATCAGCCAGTTTGCCTTGAATGACTCGGGTTTTCAGGAAATACCAGATCAGCACGGCAGCGCCCAGGACGACCGGGATCAGCCATGCAGGCGAGGAATCCAACATAATAACTGCTTGTTGGGAAAAAGGAGCACGCTGCTCGACCGTGTGGTCGTGAAGATTGAACCTGCATGGGGCAGGTGGGCCATCTACCCTCGACTGCGCACAGCCGCGGGACGCGAAATCCGCGGGACGCGAAATCCCAAGTAAAAACTGTTGGCTCAATTTCTACTGACCCATCACGGGCCTCGCAGGGAGCACCGAATTGTATCCCAGGCTCGCGAGAGACGTCAACTCGAGTTCACGTCTTCAAACGGTGAGGTCAGAAGCTCTGTGAGGCGGCTGGTCGACTCCGAAACACGACGCTCGAGTTGCTCCAGTTCCTCACGTGACGAGAGGCAATCGTCAGCGATGTTTAAAGCTGCAAGAATAGCAATCTTGAGCGTATCCACGGTAAGGGTCTGATCGGCCAGTTCCGACATTTTCTCATCGACGTATCTGGCCAGTTCATGAACGTATTCCGGATTGTCTCCACTTCTGACCCGAAAGGTCTGATTGAAGATCGTTACCGTGGTTACCTGTTCCTGTACCGGTTCCATGTGGGTCACCGGGCTGGTCTCCAGCCTTCGCTCAATCCTGGTCCTTTTCCAGGGTCGCCAACGAGGTCAGCATTCTCTCAACACTGGACAGAGTCTTTTTCCGATCCTTTTCCAGTAACTTCACCTGATCACACTTTCCACGAAAATCCCTTTCAAGCACCTCCAAGTCCTGTTGCAATTCGGTTACCTGCTGCCTGAGACTTACGTTGTCTTCGCGGACACTGAGAAACCGTTCAACAAGCTGAACGGCGACCTCTTCAACTTCAGTGAGGATTGTCTTCTCAGCAACAGACATGGGCAGCAAGTTACGAACGAGCCTCAATGCCACAACGAGCGGACAATTCAGCAAACACCTGCTGGCTGAATCCGTTCGCTTCGTCCTGCGTCAAGGTCCGTTCCAGGTTTGCGAAAGTCAGCCTCACAGTCAGACTGATCTTTCCGACGGGAAGCTTTGGCCCTCGATAGAGGTCAATCAGATGAACACCCCGAAGTTCGGGGATATTCAATTGTTGAACAACTTCTGCAATTCTATCGAAATCAACCCCCGTGTCAACCACGAAGGAGAGATCGGATTCCACAGACGGGTATTTCTGGATTTCTCGAAAACTCGGGTCCAACAGGCGTTTACCATAAAATGGATCAAGTGATAACTCGCCTGCGACCAGCGGCCTCGAAATGCGCAGAGGTTCCTGCAGGTCAGCCGCCAGTGTGCCCAGGATTCCCACCTCCCGGCCGTCCAACTCCACTGAGATTGCGCTCCCTTCCTCGAGAAACATCCGCTGTGCCTTTCGGTATCTGACGGTCCCGCCCAATCCGTGGGTCAGGGACGACACGACACCCTTCAGATGGAAAAGAGAAAAGGCTTGATCGTCCCCTGGACTTTGCCAGTGGAGGGGATGACTCAGACCTGTGGCGGCCAGCCCCAGGCGGGTTTCTTCGGCGATTCCCTTGGAAGTCACACGGAAGACCTTTCCCAGCTCGAAGAGCTTGACCTCGGTTCTTCCACGATAGCTGTTGCGCCGGATCGACTCCACAAGACCGGGAAGCAGACTTTTCCGTAAGTGGGTGTGCTCCTCAGTGAGCGGGTTATCCACCTCCACCATGCCAGTCGGTTCCTCCCAGAAGCCTGTTTCCCTCCCGGGATCCGTAAATGCCACATTGATCGCTTCCGAGAAACCCTGGCCGACCAGGAGCTCAATCAGAGGCCGCTGTTTTTTCCTGGTGGGAAGGAAGGACCCGGTTCCCTTGCTGACGGGAAAAGTACCCTCCACTTGATCATAGCCGTAGTGACGCAGCACTTCTTCGACCAGATCGGCCTCCAGGGCAACATCCCCTCGGAAGCCCGGGGGCACCACCTCCCAGTCACCTCCCTCACCCGCCACTTCGAAGCCCAGGGAATCGAGGATTCCCTCGACCCTCCCATCCTCGATGTCTATGCCGGTCAGCTGGCGGATGCGTTCGGAAGTAAGATGGATGGCGGTCCTTTGAATCGGCTCTGGATACTCGTCGAGCACCGGTCCGCGACAGTGGGAGCCCACGGCGATCTCCTCGATCATGCGACTCGCCAGGTGAAGACCCAGGGGCGGTAAATCGGGATCACTGCCCCGCTCAAAGCGATAGGAGGCCTCGGTACTCACTCCCATGCGCTTCGAGGTGCGCCGTACCTGGAGAGGATTGAAGTAGGCACTCTCCAGGAGCACAGTCGATGTCCCTGCATCGACTTCACTCTCGAGACCCCCGATCACCCCGGCGACCGCCACCGGCTGGCGGGCATCACAGATCATGAGCGTCTCTTGGTGCAGCTCCCGATCTTCACCGTCCAGCGTCTTCAGTCTCTCGCCGGGCCGAGATCTGCGAACCACGATCGACCCTCCTTCCAGCCGTTCGAAATCGAAGGCATGGAGGGGTTGCCCGATGTGGAGCATGACATAATTTGTAATGTCGACAACGTTGTTGATGGGCCTCTGCCCCAGACTCTCCAGCCGCTTCTGCAACCAGTCGGGTGAAGTCTCCACCTTAACGTTTTCAATCAGGCGTGCTGTGTATCGAGGGCACAGGTCACTATCCTGAATGGCGACCGACGCCGGATTCGCTTGATCCCCTCCCGGAGGAGGAGTCAAATCGGGAAGCCGTAGCGCCACTCCGTAGTGAGCAGCGAGTTCCCGGGCAACGCCCCGGTGATTCAGACAATCCGGACGGTTGGCATGAATCTCGAGGTCATACACAACGTCCTGGCCGTACTCCTCCCGACCTTCCAGGGCAAACCCGATCCGGGCCAGGGCGATCGCAACCTCATCAGGAGAACGATTCTCGGCCTTCAGGTCGAGAAAATCACACAGCCAATGGTAAGAGACTTTCATGGGGATGGCCTTTGACGTTTCAAAACTGCTGCAGAAAGCGAATGTCGTTCTCGAAGAGCAGACGCATATCATGAATCTGGTACTTGAGCAGGGCCAGTCGATCAATCCCCATCCCCCACGCAAACCCGGTGTAGCGTCGGGAGTCATATCCGACTTTTTCGAACAGCCGTGGATGTACCATCCCGGCTCCGAGAACTTCGATCCAGCCTGTCCGCTTGCACACCCGGCATCCCCCACCCTTACAAAAAGGACAACTGATATCTACTTCTGCGCCGGGTTCGACAAAAGGAAAATAGCTGGGACGCAGCCGGATCTCGGTCGTCTTCAGAAAGAGCGCCCTGAGGAACACCTCGAGTGTTCCCTTCAGATCGGCAAAAGTAATCCCTTCGTCCACAACCAGTGCTTCCAGTTGATGGAACATCGGGCTGTGGGTGGCATCTACAGCATCCCGTCGGAAGACCCTGCCCGGAACGGCAATGCGGAGCGGGGGCTTTCGCTGTTCCATCGTCCGGATCTGCACCGGCGAGGTATGCGTTCGCAGAAGCATTCCTGCCGGCAGGTAGAAAGTGTCTTGACTGTCCCGGGCCGGGTGTCCTTCTGGAATATTCAGGGCTTCGAAGTTGTAGTACTCAGATTCGATCTCGGGTCCGGCGATCAGCTCGAAGCCCATGCCGACACAGATCTCCTCCATCTCTCGGGCCAGCCTCCGCAGAGGGTGGATGTGACCGATCTGGACGGGGACTTCCGGGAGAGTTCTGTCCAGCGTCTCTTCGCGGGAAACCGTCTCGCTTCCTTCCAGTTCTCCCTGGCGCCCGGCCAGAGCTTCCGTTACCCGCCGCCGGAGGTCGTTGAGCGCCTGCCCGATCGCTGGCCGGGCCTCTTTCGGCGCGCGCCCCAGGCCGCGCATCTGGAGGGTGACAAGGCCGCGCTGGCGACTCAGATACTTGCCTCGGACTTCTGCCAGGTCCCGAAGAGAGCCTGCTCTGGAAAGATCGTCGGCGAACTCTCGCCAAATCTCCTCGACCCGATCTGATTGCATGGCTCGGAGTGGAAGTACTAGGGCAGTGAATGTCTGTTAGACAATGGCCTGACGAGCAGTTTCAGCCAGCTTCTTGAACCCTGAATCATCGCGGACGGCTATGTCCGCCAGAATTTTCCGGTTCAAATCGAGGCCAGCAACCTTGAGCCCATGAATAAACTGGTTGTAAGAGAGGCCGTTCTGGCGCGCTGCTGCACCGATCCTGGTGATCCACAGCCTCCGGAACACCCGTTTCTTACGACGGCGGTCCCGATAGGCAAAAGCCAGTGACCGCAGGACCTGTTCCTTGGCGGACCGGTGAAGTTTGCTCTTCGTCCCCCAGTAGCCTTTGGCAGCCTTGAGGATCCTCTTTCTCCGCTTGACGCGGGTTTTTCCCCTGGTAACTCTTGGCATGTTTCTATCCGATATTCAGCATCGCTTTGACGCGCTTCACGTCAGAACGTGAGACGAGAGAGGACTTCCGCAGATTACGCTTCCGCTTCGGAGACTTCTTCGTCAGGATGTGGCTATGGTGACTGCTGTGCCGGCGAATCTTTCCCGTGCCGGTCAACTTGAAACGCTTGGCAGCGGCTCGTTTCGTTTTCAGTTTCGTTCTTACTTTCATTCTCTCAACCTGGAATTCGTTCTGCCTGAGAGGATCATTGACTCTTCTTCGGGGTCAGGATCATCGTCATCGTATAGCGATCCATCTTGGGCTGGACTTCGATCTCTGCCAGATCCTCCACGTCGTGGGCGAGCTTCCGGAGGATCTCTTCTCCGATCCTGGGATGGGTGACTTCCCTGCCCCGAAACATGACGGTTGCCTTCACCTTATTCTCGGCCTTCAGAAATCGAATCGCATGCTTCCTCTTGAAGTCAAAGTCGTGCGGATCAATCTTCGGTCTGAACTTGACCTCTTTTACATGAATTGTCTTCTGGTGCTTCCTCGCTTCATGGGCCTTCTTACTCTGCTGGTACAGGTACTTTCCGTGGTCCATGACCCGGCACACCGGAGGTCTCGCTGTGGGAGCCACTTCAACCAGGTCCAGACCACGCGACTGTGCAATCTCGAAGGCTTCTCTGGGATGCATCACCCCCAGTTGCTCGCCGTCGTCCGCTATGACTCGAACCTCAGGTGCCCGAATCCGCTGATTCACTCTCGCTCTCTTAATAGTCGTCCTCCGAAAAACGCTAAGTTTACCATTCGCTCGATTTCAAACCTATCAGAAAAACTACGATCGCTCACACTCACGGCTCAGTTTGAAGCTCCCTATTCCCATTCGTGACCTAAAAAGTAGCCAGCTCAAGCAGAGCTGGCTACCCTTTCTTCCACCAGCTTGCCAACTTTCGCCGCGAATTCTTCCACGCTGGAAGGCCCCAGATCCCCTTTCAGCCGATCGCGAACCGAGACCGTCCCAAGCTCCACTTCCCGGTCGCCCAGGATCAGCATGAAAGGCAGTTTCTGCAGTTGGGCCTCCCGGATTTTCAAGCCCACTTTCTCACTTCGCAGATCGGCCCTCACTCTCAGTCCGGCCGCGGTCAGTTGCTCAGTCACCTTGCCGGCGTAGTCGTGGTGCCGCTCGCTGATCGGCAGGACGAGCGCCTGTTCAGGGGCCAGCCACACCGGGAAAGCACCCCCGTAGTGCTCCACCAGAACCCCCATGAAGCGTTCCATAGAACCCAGAAGGGTCCGATGAATCATGATCACGTGGTGTTCCTGAGAGTCCGATCCGACATACGTTACATTAAAGCGCTGGGGCAGACTGAAGTCGAATTGAAAAGTACTGAGCTGCCAGGACCGGCCCAGGGCATCGATTAGATTGATGTCAATCTTAGGACCATAGAACGCCGCTTCCCCAAGCTTTCGCTGATACTCCCAGCCCTTGCGCTCAAGCGCCTCCACCAGGACGGCCTCTGCCCTTTCCCAGTCTCCCGGATCCCCGGCATATTCCTTGGGACTCTCCGGATCCGACACGGACAACGCCACCTCAAAGTCCTCAAATCCAAAGGCGTTGAGAATAAACTCCGCCACATCGAGGGTCTGGATCACCTCTGCCAGAACCTGATCAGGGCTGCAGAAGATATGGGCATCGTCCTGCGTAAACCCTCGCACCCGCAGCATCCCGTGAAGTGTTCCTGACTTCTCGTAACGATAAACAGTCCCAAACTCCGCAAGCCGCATGGGCAACTCCCGGTAGCTGCGTTTCGCCGACTGGTAGATCAAGATGTGCCCGGGGCAGTTCATGGGCTTCAGAACATACTCCTCATCATCCACCGCAAGCGTGTACATGTGCTCTCGGAAATACTCGTAGTGCCCCGAAGTCTTCCACAGATTGCTCTTGGCGATATGGGGCGTATAGACAAATTGGTAGCCCCTGGCCTCCAGCTCTGTGCGGAGAAACTGCTCGACAATTCCCCGAATCACCGCTCCTTTGGGATGCCAGAAAATCAACCCGGGGGCGACGTCCTCCTGGACGCTGAAAAGGCCCAGTTTCTTGCCCAGCTTACGATGGTCTCGCTTGCGCGCCTCTTCGATTCGGGTCAGATGATCTTCCAGTTCTTCGTGCCCAAAGAAGGCAGTTCCGTAAATCCGCTGGAGTTGTTCACGGTTCTCGTCTCCTCTCCAGTAGCTCCCGGCCACGGAAAGAAGTTTAAATACTCCCAGTTGGTCAGTATTGAGAACATGCGGCCCGGTACAAAAATCGATCAGTTGTCCCAGTTTGTAGGAGGAAAGAATCTGATCTGACTTCTCCTCGATCAACTCGATCTTGAGCTCCTCACCTTGAGCCCCAAAGTATTCCATTGCCTCTTCCCGGGACAGGATGCTGGGCTCAAAGGGCAAGTGCTCTTTGACCAGTTCCCCCATCCGGGCTTCGATCTTCGGCAAGTCCTCATCGGTAAAGCGGTGGGAGGTCTGGAAATCGTAGTAAAACCCCTCGCTGGTGGCAGGCCCGATTCCCAGGTGCACATCGGGATAGAGATCGATCACGGCCAGAGCCATCAGGTGGGAGGTTGAGTGGCGAAGTATGGCCAGAGCTTCGTCCGCATCCTCCACCGTCTCGATCCGACCGTCACGAAAGACCGCCTGCGATTCCTGGTTCAATTCCCTGTACTCCAACAAACAATGGTAGGTGCGAGCGGATTTGAACCGCTGACCCCTTCCGTGTCAAGGAAGTGCTCTACCCCTGAGCTACGCACCTACTGAAAGAGGCACCATGATATCAAGTATCTCGTCGTTCGCCAGTCTCCCAAACGCAAACCGGCCACGGGGAGGCCGGGCTCCAGCCTCCGTGGCCAGTTCAACAATTCGGTTGTTCGGATCGCCCTAGTTGATGGCTTCCTTCAGAGCTTTTCCAGGTGTGAACCTGGCGACCTTCCTGGCCGGAATCCGAATGGGCTCACCTGTTCTGGGGTTCCGACCCTGTCTTGCATTGCGATGTGAGACAGAGAAGGTGCCAAAGCCGACGAGAGCTACTCTCCCGCCACCGGCCAGCGTCCCCTCGATGTTACTCAAAACAGAGTCGACAGCAGCTTGAGCCTGGCTCTTGCTAACCCCTGCATCGCCGGCAACCGCTGCAACTAGATCTCCCTTGTTCATTTCTCCTCCTTGTCAAGCTTCCAAAATGAGTTTCAACCTGAGCTGCACTGACCCTTCAGGCAGCCTTCTTTAGGATGCGCCTGCGAACCTCTTCGAGGCCCCTTTCCAACTGCTCGCGAACGACTGCGTCCTCGAGATCTTGATAGAATTCTTCCGCATTCTCTTCCCCGAACTCTTCCCTTGCATTTTCGAAGTAGAAGTTGGTGACAAAGTCCTGCGACGGGGATCTCGTCTCGGGCCTCACGCCGGAGCTTCGCAGAGTTTTCCCCTGGATCGGCTCTCCGTTGGGCCGAACCATCAGCTTGGTGGCTAAGAACATCACCGAACCGTCGGCAAGTTCAAACTTCTCCTGAATCGTGCCGTGGCCATTCGTGCGCAAGCCGACTGAAAAGACTCTCTGGTTGTCAATCAGCGCTGCCGTGAATACCTCTGCTGCCTCACTCGTCCCGCCGTCTACCAGCACCCCAACGACTTCGGCTCCGATCAGCGGCTCTTGCTCTGACAGGAATTCCCCTGAAGTGCCACTCCGGTCCGCGATCCTTAGAATCACCTGGCCACGAGCCAGGAACAGATCGGCAACCTGGGCGGCTTCTTCGATACTTGCGCCGCTGCTGCCCCGGACATCCACCAGGATCCCTTCGACTCCGGCTGCGAGCAATAATTGAAGCCTGGAACGAACCTCTTGCGAGACTCCCGCATGGAAATGGGGAATGCTCAACAATCCAATGCTGTCCTCGATCACGGTAGCCTGAACACCTCCAGGGCTGGTCACAGCCCGGGTCAGTTGCACTTCAGTGGGATGAGATCTGCGCGACCGCACAACTCGGATAGTAACATCAGTCCCCTGACGCCCCTTGAGACGGTTGACGATCTCCCAGAGACTCATCTCCGTGGTCACCCTATCTTCAAGCGACTCTACGATGTCTCCGGTGCGCAATCCAGCCTCAGCCGCGGGGCTGCCGGGAACGACGGACACAACATAGGCGTACCCATGCCTCTTAGACAGGATCAGACCCGGCGAGGCCACTGCCCCTTCCCTCTGCTGCAAGCTCGCAAAGATATCTCCCTGCACAAAACTGGAGAAGGGATCCACCGCCTCGATCATCCCCAGCAGGGCTCCGTTGATGGCGCGATCCATGTCCGGCTCCTCTACGTACTCCGCCTTAAGCCGAGACAGGACCGTGGTAAACATCTCCAACTGGCCGTAGATATCGTTCTCAGCGGAAACATTCTCCAGGATTCCACCGACGAGGCCGTAAACGACGATAGCGGTAGAGAGAAAGATCAGAACTAATTTCAGTTTTCCAAACATCTGGCTTTTCTTCGATCCTGATATGATGGAAGTCCACGGGGAGCACCGGACAGGAACCCCCAAATTATAGCTCGAAGACCCAGGTTCCAACAAGGAAACTCACGGTGAAAGATCGCACGGTTGCCTCCTCTGGCCGAAAGCGTCTGATGGCGCTTGATGTCGGAACCAGGAAGATTGGCATCGCCATCACAGATCCGCTTCGCCTCTATGCCCGGCCCCTCACGACGCTGGGCAGGAGCAAACTCGATGAAGACCGCGATCGGCTACTGGATCTCATTCGGGAATATGAGGTTGGCAAGGTCATCGTCGGCCTTCCCCTGCACCTGCACGGAGACGAGAGTTCCACGCTCGATTGCATACGCCCGCTGACTGAAGAGCTTCGACAGGCTCAGGTCGCGGTGGAATGGCAGGACGAGAGGCTGTCAACCAGACTCGCCGAGGAGTGGATGTCCCAGGAAAAACTGCCTGTAAGAGACAGGACGAGACTGCGCGACCAGTACGCAGCCGCTCTCATCCTGCAGTGGTACCTGGAGGAGCAAGAATGAGCTGGCGCGGAATCGCCGTTGTTCTCCTTTCGTTGACGGCCACTCTGATTCTGATCTTCGCTTCGTCTTTCTGGTTCATTCATGCGAGTCTGAACCAGCCCTTTCAGGCTTCTTCGGGAGAAGCTCAGGTTTTCGTTTCTCGCGGAGAAAGCGCCCGTGACATTGCCGGCATGCTCGAGAAAGCCGGCGTCATCTCTTCAGCTCGACTGTTTCGCTGGTACGTGCGCTACCTGGGCGACAGGTACTTTCTACAGACTGGAGAGTACCGTTTCCAAGAGCCTCTGAATCTTATCCAGGTGGCAGAGAAACTTCACCGGGGAGAAGTTCACCGCTACAAGATCACGCTGCCCGAAGGGCTCTCTCTCGTAGACATAGCTGAGCGCCTCGAGTCTGAGGGCTTCGGTAGGAAAGACAGGTTCCTGGAGCTTGCCGCCGAGCCCAATCTGATCTCGGATCTTGACCCGGAGGCCGAGGACCTGGAGGGGTATTTGTATCCGGAAACCTACTATTTCACTTTCGACGCGGACGAGGAAGAGATTCTCAGAACTTTGACGAATGGCCTTAGGGCTCTCTGGACTGTGCAACGGCAGAGAGAATCGGAGGAACTCGGCCTGTCCCTGAGACAGACCCTTTCCCTGGCTTCTTTAATTGAGAAAGAGGCAGCCCTGGCGGCGGAGCGCTCCCTGATCTCCGCTGTTTTCCACAACCGCCTGCGACGCAACATGAGACTCGAGTGCGATCCCACCGTGATCTACGCAGTCCAACGCATCAAAGAGTTCGACGGGATCATCCACCAAAGTGATCTCGAACTTGATTCGCCCTACAACACATACAAGTACGCCGGCCTGCCGCCGGGTCCGATTGCGAATCCAGGGCGGGAATCGATCGATGCAGCTCTGCACCCAGCTCCCGTCAAACATCTCTATTTCGTGGCCAGGAACGACGGCAGCCATTTCTTCTCCAGCAACTACCGCGATCACCATCGCGCGGTCCTGGCTTATCAGAGGTAACACCCAGGGTTAGAGGTTCAAGGTCACTGCTGTCCAAATTAGCTGAGCTTCGATCATCGACCCCTTGATTTTATTGGCGTCTTGACAGGATTTTCAGTCTTTTCATGTCCAGGTCTCCGATGGTGCTGTCCAGATTACGAGAAGGTGAAGGAGACTTGAGAGCTCTCCGGTAGTAGGGGTGGGAACTTGAACGGTTGGTTCAACCACCTCCACAAGTCTCTATGAACGAACAGGTTCATCCTCAGCAGCGCGGCCAGATTGGACAGTGACCAGTCAAAGGTTGCTTTGAGCTGCAGAAACTTCAGAATCAGCAGAGCGATCAAGGCTGTTCAAATTTGGGTCTTGAGGGCGTTGGCCGAGGTGCCGACGAAGGTCTTGACCCGTAGATTCTGCTTGAGGGCTTTGAAAAAGAGCTCGATCTGCCAGCGCTCCTTGTAGATGGCGGCAATGGTGGTGGCTCCGAAGTCCAGGTGATTCGTCAAAAACACGAGGCGTCCAGAGAGCGGATCTTGGATTTCGACCAGGCGAAAGAAACAGGTTTTGTCCTGGGCGGCCAGTCCGTGAAAGAAAATCACCTGGTCACGGACGACTCGACGGTTTTTGGGAAGCGGGCGGTCTTCGAGGACCTCGTAATCGGCACGGTCTTTGAGACGGGTCACAAAGAAGACGCCCTGACGGGTCAAGTCCGCATACCAGTTGTAGTCGTTGTAGCCGCGATCAAAGACGACCACGGTGCCGGCGGCAAACTTCAGACGGCGAGCCACGGTGATGTCGGCCGCGGCGGCCTCGGTGATGTGGGCAAAGACGGGAAGGTAACCGTTGTGGTCCAAGAGTAGATGCAGTTTGATGGCCCCCTTGGTTCGGCAAAAATGAGCCCAGTCAAACAACTGTGCGCACAGATCGATGACGGTCGCGTCCAGACTCAGCAGCGGATTCTTGAAACGAAATCTTCTCTTGCGACGCCCTTCGGTCTCTCTCAGACAACGATCCAGCAGGCGGTAAAAAACCTTTTCGTACAGTTGCCAGGGTCGATGCTCATTGGCATAGCTCAGCGTGGAGCGCTTGGGAGAAGCGATTCCAAGATGATGCAGTTTTCCTTCACAGCTGGCCAGACCTCCGCAGATCTCCCGCAGGCTATGAGCATGGCCCAGCTGGCAAAACAGCATGGCGACAAACTGTCCCCAGCTGCTGAAACCACGTGCATGGCGCTCGGCTTTGGTCTCCAAGACCAGTTGTTGAAACTCCCAGCGAGGAAAAAGCTGGAGAAGTTGACTGAAAATGCTGCAAAATCGATTCACGGTCGGGTCCTCCTTGTCCGGTTATTTCGATAAACCGAATCTTACGAGGTCGACCCGACCTCTCTTATGGCTAATTTGGACAAGAGTGGTTCAAGGTAGGGGCGATCACCAGGGTCGCCCCTACGCCGGATGCACCCAGAACCCATTGCCGGGAACGTGTAAAATAGAGTCATGCTGCGCCGAACGGGCCTCTCTATCCTTTGCCTGCTGCTCACGATCACCGCCCTTTCCGCTCAGTCATCCCGGCGGCGCATACCGGCACCGTTGAGCATTCGTGCACCCCTGGACGCTGCCTGGAAGAACATGCGTGAGGTTCTCGAGCTGAACAGGTTCAAGATCCTGGAAGAAGATGTTTCGAAAGGTTCCATCCTGACCAGGTCCCGCGAATACACTTCGGGACCACTCGCGGCCAGCCACATTCGTAAGATCGCCGATCGATCCAAGCTTGTGGATGGGGACTGGGTCAAGGCGGACTATCAGTATCACGTACATGTCCAGTTTGTCTCCGAGACCGAAACACTAGTCTGGGTGGATGCCCGCATCAGGGGCCTGAAGCGCGCTTTTCTGGGCGGCGACGAATGGCTGAAATTGAACTCAACGGGAAAGTTGGAAGAGGATCTTCTGAAACTCTTCGGCCAGCACCTGTTCGGCCAGTCTTTTGCCCTGGATCGACCCCGACCCGGATTCTGGGAACGAAAACCGGACCGCGTCAGAGAAGAAGTAGAATCTCCTCGCGCCGTCGGACCGGAGCGGCCTCCCGGGAAATGACCGCGTGACGCCTACTCTCAACGCGGAAGTCATCCAGATTCTCGATCGGGCCGTCAGGCTCACGCTGATCACATTCTTGATTCTGGTTGCCTGTTTCAGTCTGTACGGCTTCTACACTTTCAATAGCCGCAGGCTCACCGGTTCCCGCCACGGAGACACTCTGCCAGCGCGCTGGCAAATCTTGCGCCCTCTGCTCTTCTCGATCGGCCTCTCGGTCGTCCTCAGCGGCCTCGCCTTCCTCGGTTACGCGTTTGTTCCGGCTCCCTTTCTAGACAATTTCGCCACTGCAGCGAGTTGGAAGAGAGCTCCTCTCCGAATCACTGTTCTCGAGTTCGATCGCTTTCACGAGGGCTTCTCGCTCAACGGTGAGATTTGGAACCAGGGCCAGGAAACGCTGCGTGACATTCAGATTGCAGTTGTCGTCCTTGATCACAATGAGGAAGAGCTGGATCAGCGACTCGTCTCCACCGCCCCACCCGATGTGGAGGTCGGGCAAACGGCCTCCTTCGAGTTCCGGTACGCGGAGAATTCGAGCTTGATACACGGTTATCGGCTTTCCTTTCGCAGCGCCGATGGCACGCCAATCAATCACGTAGCCGGCTTCAATGTCGAGTGAAGTCGATCGCAGGGGCGCTCGCGACCGGGAGCTTCTGACCCTCGTTCCTTACCTCCGGAGATACCGCCTCAGACTCCTGCTGGGCTCCCTGATGGTTCTGCTGACCAATTCGGCGGCCGTGGTATCTCCCTGGATTCTTCTTTCAGCGGTGGACGACCTGACACTGGGTGTCGACCATCAGAAGCTCCTCTTCTACGCTGTACTGATGCTTGCTTTCAACCTGGCTGAAGGCTGCTTTCGTTTCCTCATGAGGCGGATTCTGATCGGCCTCTCCCGAACCATCGAATTCGACCTCCGAAATGATCTCTACACCCAGTTGCAGCGTCTCTCCCCGGCCTTTTACGGTTCTCATTCGACGGGCGACATCATGGCCAGATCAAGTAGCGACATGAATGCCGTTCGCAGTGTGCTCGGGCCCGGCATCATGTACAGCTTGAACACTCTTTTCACAGCCCTTCTGACGGTCACGATCCTGCTTCGAATGGACCTGACACTGGCTCTGGCCGCTCTGCTCCCACTGCTTCTGGTTACAGCCAGCGTGAGGTTTTTTGGAAAGCGTATTCACGCGCGTTTCGAGAAGATCCAGGAACGATTCGCAGAGATGACTTCTCAAGCCCAGGAAAACATCAGCGGAAGACGAGTCATCCGAGCCTACGTCCAGGAAGAGGCTTCGGTCGATCGATTCGGGCAGGCCAACCGCCAGTACCGCTTGGAGAGCCTGGGCCTGGTCAGACTCTGGGGTCTCTTCAATCCCCTTCTGACTCTGCTGCTGGGGCTTTCCACGGTTGTACTTCTGTGGCTGGGAGGCCTGCGCGTCATGCAGGGTAGCCTCACGGTCGGTGAACTGGTCGCCTTTGTGGCCTATCTGGCCATGCTGACCTGGCCAACCATTGCCCTCGGCCACGTGATGAACGTCTTCGAAAGAGGCTCCGTCTCGATGGGGAGAATCAACCGTATTCTCGAAGCTCAATCGGAGGTTGTGGACCGGCCCGACGCACGGCCACTCGAGATTCAGGGAGAAATCGAGGTTCGCAAGCTTCACTTCTCTTACAACGGCACGCCGGTGCTGTTCGACTTGAGCTTCCAAATCCCTGCCGGCACGACAACTGCCATCGTGGGCAGAACGGGCAGCGGCAAGTCGACCCTGGCCAGTCTTCTCTGCCGTTTCTATCCGGTCCCCGAGAACACAATTCTGATCGACGGCCGCGACATCAACCAAATCCCACTGTCCCTGCTCCGACGCAACATCGGGTATGTCCCTCAGGACAGTTTTCTGTTCTCTGACACGCTGGCTCTTAACATTGCTTTTGGACGGCCTGGCGCCTCTCTCACCGAGATCGAGGCAGCGGCCCGAACCAGCCACATCCTACCTGACGTGGAATCCTTTCCTGACGGATTTGATGTGAAAGTTGGCGAGAGAGGCGTCACCCTTTCCGGAGGGCAGAAACAGCGCGTCGCGATCAGCCGGGCCTTTCTGGTTGAGCCCAAAATCCTGATCCTGGACGATGCTCTCTCCAGTGTCGACACCTACACGGAAGAGACCATCCTGGGGAACCTGCGAAAAGAGCTGGCAGAGAGAACAGCGATCCTGATCTCCCATCGAATCTCTACCATCCGAGAGGCGGACCAGATTCTGGTTCTGGAAAAGGGACGAATCGTCGAACAGGGCACCCATCAGGAACTCATAGCGCAGGGCGGTCATTACTCGGAACTGTACGAGAAGCAGCTTCTGCTGGACGAGTTGGATATTCAATGACTTCAACAGACAACGGCAAGCTCACCAGGTTTTATGATGCTCTGCTGGCGAGGAGACTGCTGACCTACCTGCGTCCCTATCGCGGAGTCGTCTTCGTCTCGGTGGTCTTGCTCCTGATCCTCTCCGGGTTGCGGCTGGTTGCACCCTACTTGATCAAGATCGCAATTGACGAGTCCATTCCAAAGCACGACGCGGGCCAGCTCCAGACTCTCGCGTTTCTCTTTGTCCTGGTGCTCTCTCTCCAGTTTGGCGTGGGTTTTCTACAGACCTATGCCACCAACTGGACCGGGCAGAGAATCATGCACGACCTGCGCCTCCAGATCTTCGGCCATATCCAGAAGCTGGACGTCGCCTACTTTGACAAGAACGCTACGGGCCGTATCCTCACCCGGCTCACCAATGACGTCGATGCTTTGAACGAGCTCTTCACCTCGGGAGTGGTGAGCGTTTTTGGGGATATTTTCTCACTGCTGGGCATTGTCGCAGTGATGCTCTGGATTAACTGGAAGCTCGCACTGGTCTGCTTCTCGGTCATTCCTCTTCTTTTCATCACGACACTGCTCTTCAAGCAAAGAGTTCGAGGCTCCTACCGCAGAGTCAGAGCTGCAGTCGCCCAAATCAACTCCTTCCTGCAGGAGGCGATCACAGGAATGGCCATCGTTCAGATTTTCGTCCAAGAAGAAAGAAAACTCGATGAGTTCAAGCAGCGGAATCGCGATCACCTGCAGGCAAATCTGGATTCTAGTTTCTACTATGCGATCTTCTTCCCCGTGATCAGCCTGATCGGCACGCTGGCTCTTGCCTTGATCCTCTGGTACGGGGGCCTCCAGGTCTTAAACGGGGTATTGACCCTTGGTGCGGTGGTCGCCTTTGTCCAATACTCGGAGAGGTTTTACAAGCCGATCAGTGATCTCAGCGAGAAATTCAACATCCTCCAGAGCGCCATGGCCAGTTCCGAGCGGATCTTTGATCTGCTCGACACCAGGCCGGCGGTCTCTGCTCCAACGGTTCCTCAGATGGCTCCTGAACCCGTAGGCACCATCGAGTTCCGCAATGTCTCCTTCCGTTACGACGCCAACATGCCGGTTTTGAAAAACCTCTCCTTCCGGGTGGATGCGGGAGAAAAGGTGGCCATTGTAGGCGCTACCGGCGCGGGGAAAACCACCCTCATCAGTCTCCTGAGCCGCTTCTACGATGTCGACAAGGGTGAAATTGCAGTGGACGGAGTCGACCTGCGGCTCTGGGACCCCGCAGAATTACGGCAGCGCATCGCTGTCGTTCTGCAGGACGTTTTCCTGTTCAGTGGCAGCATTGCTGACAATATCCGGCTCTGGGATGGCCAGGTTTCGGATCAGGCCATGAAGGACGGCGCACGACGTGTACTGGCCGCAGACTTCATTGAGTCCATGCCGGACGGCTACGCAACCATTTTGAACGAACGCGGGCAGTCGATCTCGAGCGGGCAACGCCAGCTTCTCTCCTTTGCAAGGGCACTGGCCCGCAACCCGGAGATTCTGGTCCTGGACGAGGCGACGTCCTCCGTGGACCCTCACACAGAACACCAGATTCAGATCGCGCTTGGCCAACTCATTGAGGACCGTACCGCCGTGATCATCGCCCACCGCCTGTCCACCATCCAGAACTGCAACCGGATCCTGGTCCTTCACAAGGGTGAACTGGTGGAAGAGGGCAGTCACGCCCAACTCCTGGCCCAGCAGGGGATTTACTTCAAGCTCTATCAGTTGCAGTTTCAAGACCAGTAATGAACATCGCTCTCCTCTCTCCCTACCACGGAGGAAGCCACAAGGCCTGGGCCCGGGGGTACCGAGACCACAGCCAACACCGGATCCGCCTCGTCACTCTCCCACCACGGTTCTGGAAATGGCGAATGCACGGAGGAGCCGTCACTCTGAGCAGGAAGTTCCTGAAGAGCCCTGAACCGCCGGATCTCATCCTCAGCACCGACATGCTCGACCTGTCGCTATTCCTCAGCTTGACGCGGCGCCACATCGGTGAATCCAGGGTCGCGCTGTATATGCACGAAAACCAACTGACATACCCCTTGCCCTCAGACCCTCAGACGGGACCCATGCGCCGCCAGAGAGGAGAACGGGATCTTCACTATGCTTTTATCAACCTTGCCTCCATGCTGGTCGCTGACCGGATCTTCTTCAATTCCCGTTACCATCTCGAGTCCTGGTTCGAGGCCCTCCCCTTGTTCTTGAAAGGCCTTCCCGAACTGCGCGAACTGGAGAGGGTTCCAGAGCTGCGACAAAAGTCCCGGGTTCTCCCGGTCGGTATTGACCTGAAGCGGCTCGATTCCGATTCCCCCGCAGCGCCATCCGAAGACTCCGCCTGCCCATCCGCCGACCTGGCCCCGCTGATTCTCTGGAATCATCGCTGGGAGTTTGACAAGGACCCGGAAGCTTTCTTCGAGGCCCTTCTCCAACTCGAGAAGGAGTCTCTGCCGTTTCGACTCGCCGTCTGCGGTCAGAGCTTCAGTCATCAACCGACGGTCTTTGATGAGATGCAGGCCCGGCTTTCCAGCCACCTCATCCACTTCGGCTTCGCGCCAGAGCCGAGGTACCGGGAGCTTCTGCTGGAAGCGGACATCACGGTATCGACTGCCAGGCACGAGTTCTTTGGGATTGGAGTTCTGGAAGCCGTCTATAGCGGTGCTTTCCCGATTCTACCTGCACGCCTCAGCTACCCCGAACTCCTGGGAGACCCGTCTCACCGACTCTGCTTTTTCCAGGATCACGACCAACTGGTCTCCCGCCTGCGCTGGGCGGTCACCCGACACGCCGAACGGGTGCGTGCCACCTCCGGCCTCAAGACGATGGCCGCCAGGTTCGACTGGAGGGAACTGGCTCCCCGCTACGATGCGGAAATGCTCGACTTGTGTCGAGAGGTGCACTAGTTGTGAACTCTCAACAGGTTGTTCAGTAAAAGGGGTTGTCCATTCGAGCTTCTTCGGGAATGCTGATTGGAAGTTAAACCTTCAGCACCCAAAGGAGACAACGGATGGACATTCATCACAATGCACGAAGTAGCGGCGTGAACTTTCCGGACAGTGCACTAGCGTGCCCCGCGCCCCGAGAACACCGCTGGAATCGTCTTCACCATGATGCTCAGGTCCAGCCTCAGTGACCAGTTGTCAATATACTCCAGGTCAAGATCCATCCAGCGTTGGAAGTCGATCTCACTGCGTCCCGACACCTGCCACAGACAGGTGATCCCCGGTTTCACACTGAGTCTCCTGCGCTGGCGGGAGGAGTAGAACTCCACTTCCTCGGGAAGGGGGGCTCTGGGACCGACAATACTCATCTCACCCTTGATCACATTCCAGAACTGGGGGATCTCGTCCAGGCTGAACTTTCGCAGATACTTCCCGATCGGAGTCACTCGAGGATCATTCCGCATCTTGAAAACGGGCCCGCTCATTTCGTTCAGATGCCGAATCTCCCACAGCTTGTCCTGCGCGCCATCCACCATGGTTCGGAACTTGACGAGTGTGAACCTGCGGCCAAAAAGACCACAGCGTGTCTGTCGGTACAACACCGGACCGTGACCCGTGAGCTTGACCGCAATCCCGATCAGGAGCATCAGAGGTGAGAGGAGAATCAAGGAACCGGCTGCCACCAGGAAATCGACAATCCGTTTCAGGACAACATCGAAGCTGTGTTCCGGCACTGTGAGCAGGGTGATAAAGGGAATTCCGTCAAGGTATTCCAATGACACCCGCCCGCTGTTGGGAGGGAAGAAGTCAGCGGCTACCCGGGTTCGGATACCCAATTCCTGGCAGACCGCGATGATCTGCTGAAATCCCTTCAGATCAGCGATTCCGGAGTCGGCAAAGATGATTTCATCCACAACCAGACCCTCATTGACCAGGGTCCTCAATTGCGGCGGAGACCCCAGCCGGTGGACCCGGGCAGAGGGGACGGACTCCTGATCTCGATCCGACAGGAACCCCACCACGTTGAATCCCCAGCGTCGAAGCGCTTCCAGGGAATCGATCAGCTCTCGGGCTCTCTGCTCTGCTCCTACCACCAGGATACGGATCTGGTTGTGTTCGCTGATGTTTCTGCTGCGCAGGATGCCGTCCAGCAGAGCGCGATTCAGAGACAGGAAAACTCCAGTCATCAGCAGGAAGGCAAAGAAAATCGGGCGACTGATCTCCAGGTTCAGGGTGTAGGTCAAGAAGGCCATGCACATCCCGACCAACATCACCACCCGGGCAACTCGGAGAAACTGTCGTCTGAATGGCCAGCCCAGGGCCTCGGAATACTTCTGCGTCGCCAGCAGGAGAACCGCCCAGACAGGGAGGCAAGCCAGCCAGAAATACAGGTAATCCAGCAGAGGGAGCAACACAGGGTTGAAATGCTGCGCCATTTCCAGTGGAAAAAACTTGACCAGGGACCGACCCAGATAAGCTCCGATGAGAGCTGCCAGACCGGCAAGCACGTCCGCGGCAAAGAGGATTCTGCCGTAAAGAACGCTGTGGTACCTAAACATTCAGTAACCGCGAACGAACAGTCATTCCAGGCCGGAATCTCCGGCTACCTCCCTGTGATTCCCATCAATACTGCGGCTATTTTAGCAGTCGGGGACGGCGTTTTGTAGATTCGGTTCCAAGCTTTCAAGAACCGGCCAACGGCAAACGGGCGAGGACGCCCCTCCTGCCTCCCGTCCCTCAGAAGTCCAGATCCCTCACCCTCGGTACTCTCGACAACAGGAATCCTTCGCCGAAGCTGCAGTCCGCTAGGCTCCCCATGAATCGATTGTGCGCCCGGATGCGATCCAGGAACTCGACGTCAGTCAGAATCGTGTCTGGTTCCTCCGATTGTGGATTGTGCAACTGGGAGGCATGGGCCAGGATGGCCTGCTCCTTAGTCTCCATCGTCTCGGAGATATCCACCACCACATCGGGCAGATCGCGCGAATCGAACTGCAGCCAGGAAGCAACGACCCCGGGGCGATGGCGCGGATGCTCAGGCTCCAGCTTCACCAGCCCGGCGTGGTGTACCGCCTCTCTTACCAGGGCGGTTGCGTTCCAGTGGTCCGGGTGGCCTACCGCTGAGTGACTGAGGATCCACCCGGGGCGACAGGCGCGGATCAGGCGGACCAGTTGATTCCTGCTCTCGGCATCCGGTCTGATCTCACCATCGCACAGCCCCAGGTTCGTCCGAAAGCAAACTCCCAGAATCTCCGCTGCCTCTTGCGCCTCCTTGCGGCGGGCCTCAACGGTCCCCCGAGTCCCCAGTTCCCCGAGACTCAGATCCACCAGCCCGATCCGTCGTCCCCGGGCCACCAACTGAGCGATCGTCCCTCCACAGCACAGTTCTATGTCGTCCGGATGGGCGCCGATCGCAAGTACGTCAACTTCTTCTGTCACAGGACTCCCCGAGCAGCCACCAGAGGACCAACGACCCTTCGAAGCGCCTCTTTCTCTTCCTCCTCCAGGGGAAGAAGCGGGAGACGGCAAGCTCCCCCCCGAAGACCCGCCAGATCCATCGCAAATTTGAGACCCGGTATCCCGAAGCCGACAGTAACAGCCTGCGCGATCCGAAAGAGATCCGCGAGCTGCTCCCTCCGACGGGATGCCGGACCTTCTGCACGCAGCACACGAATCGGCATCTCGGGCAGCGCACAAGCCACGGCCAGAATCGCCGCACGAATCCCCAGAGAAGTGGCCGGGCCTAACAACTGAGCTGAGCCCAGGACCACCTGAAACGAGCGGCCCTGCACCTGTTCCAGCACGCGCTGAAGATAAATCAGATTCCCGGAGCTGTCCTTCATACCCGAAATTCGCTCGTGCTGCGCCAGCTCGGCGATGAGCTCCGGTTGGAGTTCGATGCCCGAGTACTGGGGAACGTTGTAGAGGAGCACCGGTGCAGGCGCGTGCTCGGCCACGCTTTCGAAGTACAGTCTCAGGGCCTTGCAGCTCATTCGATTCCTGTAATACGAAGGGACCCCGACCAGAAATGCCGTGGCCTGCATGTCGCTCATGGAGTCGATGAAGTGTTTCGCCTGGTCAAGTGTCGGGGCGCTGACCCCGATCAGAAAGACTCGATCAGGGGGCAGGCAGGAGCGTGCGAGTCGGACCACCTCGATTTGTTCGGACGGAGTCAGGTGAACCGCCTCTCCATTAGATCCCAGAGCGAGAACCCCGGAAAGCCGCGAATCGGCGTAAACCTCGAGGTTCTTCTCCAGGGCCGAGTAGAGTACCCGACCATCTTCCGAGAACGGGGTTGTCAAGGGCGGAATCACACCGTCGAACACAAGCCTTCTCCTTACACCAGGGATTCGTGCCGTATTCTACCCGAGTCTTGGATTGTCCTCAGGATTTCTTATCCCGATGTCTTTCCGCTTTCTGTTCTTGCCCTGGTCTTCGACACCGGCTCTCCTACTCTAATCCCGTCTTCCAACTTCAGGAATTTCTTTTCGCCGATTCCGCGGACGTTCATCAAGTCTTCGATCCTTCTGAAGGGGCCGTTCTTTTTCCGGTGATCGATAATTCGCTGGGCCAGAGCCGGGCCGATCCCGGGAAGAGATTCGAGCTGTCGCCCGGAGGCCAGGTTCAAATCGACCTTCTCGCCCTTCACGGCAAGAGCCCAGGTACAACTGTAGAGCAGAATCACCATGGCCGCGGCCGCAATCGCATTTCGCTGTGTCATTAGGAACTCCTTGGTTTTGGTTCTGCTGAATAAGAACGGCACAGCTCCCAAGAAGTGCGAGCGCCCGTCACCGACGTCGTTCCTTGTCCGATCTCAGCGTAGGTAAAATCGAAACTTCCGATCGGCCATGCCAGTGCAATATGGAACGGTTCACGTTGTAGGCCCAGGGTGCGGAAGTGCGCCCGTCGTCCCTCCTCCTGGGACACGGCACGGTTTTCAATCACCCTTAGGGGCGTTTATTTCCGGGTCGAAAGCTCGTAAGTTCCTGGAGGCGGGAGGAGACATGGGATCAAGTTCCTCTACCGCGCCCAGAACACAACGAAAATGGCAGCAATGCCCAGAAAACTTCCGTAAGGAAGTTCGTATCGACTGCCCTTTCTGAGGATGTAGATGTAGGTCCCTCCGACCAGAGTTCCCAGTACGGAGCCCAGGAAAATGACCGGCCAGACAAAACGCCAACCCACCAGGGCCCCGACCATGAACATCATCTTGACGTCCCCAAAACCCAGCCCCTCCTGCTTGCGAATCCGATAGTACAACTCGGCCACCAGCCACAGCGTGCCGCCGCCCATCACAGCTCCCGCCAACGAAAACAAATAGGCAGCCAGGTAATCGCCCTGGCTGGCGCCCAGGATTTCCTCGGCTTGAAAAGGGGCAAGCGCCAAACCCGCCAGTGTGCCTCCGATGGTCAGAGGATTGGGAAGGATCCGCTCGTTCACGTCGATCACCATGAGCACGATCAGGGCGCTGAAAAAAAGAGCATTCAGAAAAAACGGCGGCGAGATTCCAAAGCGCAGAAAGAGGCCGGTAAAGAGACCGGCTGTGGAGACTTCGACGAGTGGGTAAATCCAGCTGATTTGGCCCTGGCAGTGCCGGCAATGGGCCCTCTGCAGCAGGTAGCTGACGACGGGTATGTTTTCTTTCCAGCCCAGGCGATGGCCACAGGCCGGGCAGGACGAGCCTGGAGTCAGAAGCGACGCCCGTTTGGGAAGTCGAAAGATGCAGACGTTCAGAAAGCTCCCGATGGCCAGGCCAAACAGGAAAATGAAAACAGCGTGGAGCAGCATGAACGGTTGATTATAGGGAACGCCGGGGACGGAGTCGAAAAGAGAGTCGGGTACCGCCCGAGAAAAAGGTCTCTTTCACGCGAGGTCGACGAAACTCGATCCGATCGGAATACTACCGCTCCGGATCCGGATCCGGGTCGGGGGCGGGGTCAGAGTCATCCGGATCGCTGCGCTTCAGAGTGGGACGTTCCGACTTCAGGATCGGCTTCTCCTCCTCGCTCCGATCCGTGTTCGTCTTTCGCTTCAAGCTGGGACGCTTCGCGCCGGACCCTGTGGCGGAGCCAGGTTGGACCAGCTTGTTGTCAATCGCAATCAAGCGGGCCTTAACGCGATCAAACTCGGAGGTGGTCACCAGATACTCATCCTTGACCGGCAGGAAGGAAACCTCCTGCTGAACCCCGACAATCCGTTTTTCTAACGGCGGATGGGTTCTGAAGAAACTGGCAAACTTCCCGGGCTTGCCCTTCTCCTTGGCTTCCAGTTTCTCGAAAAAGGTAATGAATCCATTCGGGTCAAGCCCTGTATTCCAGAGATACTGCGTGCCCAGTTGATCGGCTTCTCCTTCGGACTGACGGGTGATTCCCAGGACCGAGAGGGAAAGCCCCAGGCCCAATCCCTGTCTGATGGCAACCTGAGTCCAGTAGCCTCCAACAAACATCGCCGGTATCGCTGCAAACTGAAGGAGCTGTCCTTTCGTCATCCGCTCGGTGGCATGGCGGGCCGTGACATGCGCAACTTCATGGGCCATCACTCCGGCTAGTTCGGCTTCGGTGTCTGCCTCCAGGATCAAGCCTTTGTTCACAAAGAAGTAGCCACCTGGCAGAGCAAACGCGTTCACCTCATCTGTGTCCAGTACTTTCACCACAAAGGGAACCTTGGCATCGGAGTGCCTGACAATATTCTGAGCCAGCCGGTCGACATACTCATTGACCACGGGATCCTCGACCAGGCGCGCCGTCCGCTCGATCTGCTGCGCGTACTGCGCCCCGATCTGAATCTCTTTCTCCCGGGAAACGAAATTGGGAAAGAGTCCAGCGATCTTTCCATTGACTTTGCGATTTCCGATGTCCTCGACATCCGCGTGTCGGCGCTCTGCAAAAACCGCCGGCGTCAACAGCAGCAGGATGATCAAAAAGCAGGAAACAAGCTGACCAGATACTCGGTACATTCCAGGAAACTCCTAACTTGCTTACCAGTATAGACGACTGTCATTTATAATTCAGAGACGGTCGTTCACAATGTCTTCTGTTAAATAAGACGCGATTCGGTCGGTGATGTTTCATTCTTCCATGCTCCGGTGCTCACAAGGTTGCGAGGAGACCTATCCAAAATGAAGATCCTCTCGGTTGACCAGATGAACCGGATCGACGCACGCACCAGCGAGCAGTTCGGCATCTCCAGCTTGATCTTGATGGAGAACGCCGGATTCCAACTCTTTCGGGCCCTGGAGCGGAGTTTTCCGAGAGACCTTCGCGAGCAGAGCTTCGCGATCTTCTGTGGAAAAGGCAACAATGGCGGTGACGGGTTTGTGCTGGCGCGACTGTTAACCCAACACCGATGCCGGGTGGAAGTTTACCTCCTCGGGACGACCGGGGAGGTCTCGGGAGATGCACAGATCAACCTGTCGGCTCTTCTGAAATCGGGTCGTCAGGTTGTCGAAGTGGATCAGGATCGGTGGGTAAGAATCGCACCCCGACTGGGTCGTTTCAGCGTGGCTGTCGACGCCATGCTGGGTACCGGACTGAGCAAGCCCCTGGGAGGGCTCTACACCCTGGTAGTCGAGGAACTGAACCGTCTTGACCTGTTCCGTCTGGCCGTGGATATCCCAACCGGGCTGGACGCTGACTCGATGGAAGAACCGGATCTCTGTTTTCGAGCCGACCTCACGGTTACCTTCACGGCCCCCAAAGTTGCCCATCTCCTGAACCCTGCCGAACACCTGGGGGAGGTCCAGGTTGTCTCCATCGGGACCCCCGACGTGCTGTTGAATTCGGACGAGTGGAACGTCTCGGTCATCGACTCCGATTTGGCCCGCTCAGGCCTTCCCGAGCGCCGTACGGACACTCACAAGGGCAGCTATGGCCATGTCGCAGTGGTGGCAGGAAGCCGGGACCAACCAGGAGCAGCCAGCCTGACTTCCTGGGCGGCCCTACGGGCCGGATCGGGGCTCGTCACTTGCTTCACGGCGCGGTCTGCCCAACCCATCGTGGCAGCTTCTCACGCTGAAATTATGACCGTGCCTCTGGACGAGACTGCGCAGGGCGCGATTTCGGGCGGGGGGAGTTCCTGGGATCAGAAGTTGCTCGCAGAAAAAGCCGCCGTTGCCATCGGCCCCGGCCTGGGCCGGGCTTCCGAAACGGTTTCTCTGGTGATGGCCCTGCTCGCCTCCCTGGAAGTCCCGGTCGTCCTCGACGCTGACGGCATCAACGCTCTTGAAGGGAACACGGACAAACTGCGCCGCTGCGTGGAGAGACCCCTTGTCCTGACTCCCCATCCAGGCGAATTCTCGCGCATCAGCGGGATTCCCACCGCAGACGTTCGCAAGAACCGTCTCGAGATCGCCTGCCGCTTCAGCCAGGAGTTCCAACTCTGGCTGGTCCTCAAAGACTACCGGACTCTGGTGGCAACACCGGACGGCCAGGTTCTGGTTTGCCCGGGGGGGAACCCGGGAATGGCGACAGCCGGAAGCGGAGATGTTCTGACCGGCATCGTCGCTTCACTGACGGGGGCTGCCTGGGCCGCGGGACGCCGCTCCCTGCAAGACCTCACAAACTCGGTCGCAGCGGCGGTCTACCTTCATGCCGGCGCCGGGGACCTTGCCGCGGCCAGCGACTCTATGCCCTCTCTGACCTCAAGCTCGATTCTCGATCATATCGGGCAGGCCTTTTCCGAACTGCAGACCGCGTCTCAGTGATGCGGTTTCGGACCTCTCACGAGGAAGAGACGAAGCAACTCGGTTCAGCGATCGGAGCTCTTCTGGTCCCACCCTCCGCAGTGCTGCTGATCGGTGAATTGGGCTCAGGCAAAACCGTACTGGCACGCGGGATCTTTCAGGGTCTGGGGGTAGATCCGTACCTGGTTCGGAGCCCCAGCTTCAGTCTGGTAAACGAATACCCGTCGGCTAGGGGCCCTGTTTTCCATATCGACCTGTATCGCCTGGACAAGGCCTCCGATTTCGAGTCCATTCCGCTGACAGAGATTCTCACCCAGACGACGATCACGGTCGTGGAATGGGCTGACAAGCTGCCTTTTGCGGTCGCTCACTCGATTCGAATTGAAATCACTGCTGCGGACTCTTCTCGTTCCTTCCTGATCGATCCCAAAATTCCCGGGCTCCACGAGATCACTCTGGATTCGTTGCATTGATTCCCTGCCTCTTCGCACTTTTGGCGCTACTGGCGTTTATGGAGGGGAGGGGAGAGTCGGGAGGATGGGAAGGATGCGGCGAGGATTTCAGCTCTTTGAGACGGCGGTGGCCATTTCACTGCTCCTGACGGTGGCAGGGTGGAGCGCTCTGAGCACGCAGCGGCTCCTGGCTGAACACAAACTGAACGCCGCCTGTTTGGCCATTGTTTCGGCGGCGGCGGCCGCTCGGGCCATCGCCATCACGCGCAACACCGACATTCAACTGGCCACGCGCTCTCTTTCACACGAGTTCGGATTGACTCCTCGTTCCAAGCAACCAGCCAACTGGAAATCCCTGCCTGCGGGAGTCTCGTTTGCCAGTGTTCCGGCCCGATCCGTCACCTTCCACGGCCGCGGAACAGCGGCACCGGCCGGCACCCTCAGGGTCACGAATGAAAGCGGAACTCTGCGCATTGTCGTCGCTGTCTCGGGTCGAGTCAGGTGGGTCCGGGAATGAGAAGAACGGGCCTGGGAGGCAGGTGCCTGGCAAGCGAAGTGGGGATGACTCTCCTCGAAGTTGTAGTGGCCGGCTCCATTCTCTCGGTGGCTTTGCTGGCAGCCCACTACAGCGCCACACTGGCCTGGACCCTGCATCGCAAGGGGTCGCTTTCGAGCGACTACACCATTCAGCTCTGGAACCGATCCTGCCGCTTTCGGGCCAGCCCGCAGCAGCAAGGAACTCTCTTGATTCTGAATCCGGACTTGCGCCCCTTGAGGCAGGTCGTGCTGGAGAACCATGGACTGGAATGGGAGGTCCTTCGTGCTCGCTGAGAAAGGCTTCACCTTGATCGAGATGCTGGTGGCGATCACCTGCTCGACCATCCTGTTTCTTGCCCTCTTCTCATCCTTCACAGCCATGCTCGCCTGGATGGGCCGGCTGAACAACGCCCTCGAGAGAGACGAGAACGTAGACCTGGTACCGCTGATCCTGGCGCCTCTACTCACCCACGCAGGAAGCAACCGACAGGCCTTCCTGCAACCTCCTGTCGAACTGCAGGACGGCGAACTGATCGTACGCAGCGACACCTCAGGAACTGGTTTTTTCCCAGACGGAAGCCTCGATGACCCGTTCGAGCTTCTCGCCTTTCGTCAGGGCGCGGATCAGCTTCAGATGAAGAGCGGGCAGGGTTCGTATCAACCCATGCTCAATCATGTTGCAGGGGTGAACTGGCTTCTTGAGGGCGAAGAGATTCTCCATCTGGATCTGGAAGCGCGTTCCTCCGGCCCCGGGTCAGGTCCGCTTTCCCGCCGTCGCCTGCAATTCACTTTCTTTCTCCCCAATCTTCAACTCTCTCTCTTTGCCCGCTGATGGGACGCGCCTGTCCTGAACCTGAGAACAGAAAAGGGCTGATTCTGCTCACGACCTTGCTCTTGCTGCTACCCTTGACACTTCTCCTGCTGGTGGCCCACGAGCGAGTCGCTCACCGGGTCCGGGTCAGCCGCGACCTGGAGCGGCAGCTCTACAGCCTCACCCTGGCAGCCAATGGAGTCGAGCTGGTTCGGGCTCTGCTGCCGGCGCTGGATCTGCACGAGATACTTTCTGCGGTCGTGTCCAGCTCTGAGAATCGGAATCCCGTTCCCAGATCGGTTGCCCTCACTACGCAACTATCCGAGCTCGATTCAATGGTCTCCTCACCGTCACTCGCGGAGCCCGGCAAGTGTTGTGACAGTCTTGCCGCTGTCAATCGTGGTCGAGTTCTCTATCGCCTGACCAACAATCCCGAAGAAGGGACCGGTGGTGATCGGGATGGTATTGTCATCCTGCGCAGCATGGGAGTGGTCCAGGCCCAGCCCTGGCCTGTTCTTCCCGCTGTCCTCAACTGCGTAACCATTGTGGAGGCACGTCTCAGGCAGGAGAGGACTTTCGATCTGCCGGCTGCCATCCTGTTGTTTGGCGCATCCGGCCGCTTCAACTGGTCTGGCGACCGGTTCCGAATCGTGGGAGGAGAGGCTCCAGCCATCGCAGTCGTTTCCACGACCGGCTCCGCCTTGACAGATCAAGTGGTTGAATCTCTTCAGGGGCGCGAGTCCCTGCTGGTAACGTCTCAAGCAGAGGTCGAGGACGTGACCGAAGCCTATGAAAGCTCGACGTCCCTGGCCAGGATTTTCACTGCCGGTTTCTGGTCCCATCTTCTGGAATCGCTTCCCGGGTTTGTCTTCGAATCGGGCGGCCGCGGTCTTCACTATTTTCCGGATGGAGGGACATTGGATCAACCTTTAGACGGGATTGTGATTGTCCGCGGCCCGCTTGTTGTGGCCGGGCAGGCAGAGGTGACCGGTTTGCTGATTCACCTCGGAAACGGTGCTCTCGAACTGAGGGATCAGAGCCGGATTGTGGGTGGACTCTGGGTCTCGGACCCGGATCATCTGACCCAGCCGGACTCGATCCCCATTGAGCTGACACTGGGAGATGAAGCGGAAGTCGTCTACGACCGTGAACAGATCGAAAGAGCTCTGTGGTTGCTCCCGCCCACACAACTCGGCTGGAGAATCATCTCACCGGAGATGGATGGGGAATGAAGTTTCGCGGTTCACGCGCTCGGTAACGCGAAATTTGGAATCGCTCAGGCCGAGAGGCCTGAACAATGTTCTTTGACAACCAGACAACCGGGTCCATGTTGGTTTTTGGATTGCTGCGAATCCGATACCGTGAGGTTTCGGCTCCGCCTTGCTTTCCTTTAGAAAGGAGGTGATCCAGCCACAGGTTCTCCTACAGCTACCTTGTTACGACTTCACCCCAATCATGAGCCACACCGTCGACGCCTGCCTCCCTTACAGGTTAGCTCGGCGGCTTCTAGTACAGCCCACTTTCGTGATGTGACGGGCGGTGTGTACAAGGCCCGGGAACGTATTCACCGTGGCATGCTGATCCACGATTACTAGCGATTCCAACTTCATGCAGTCGAGTTGCAGACTGCAATCCGAACTGAGGATGGCTTTTTGAGATTCGCTCACTCTTGCAAGTTGGCTGCTCTTTGTACCATCCATTGTAGCACGTGTGTAGCCCGGGACATAAAGGCCATGAGGACTTGACGTCATCCCCACCTTCTTCCGGCTTTTCGCCGACAGTCTCCGTAGAGTGCCCAGCTTAACCTGATGGCAACTACAGACAAGGGTTGCGCTCGTTGCGGGACTTAACCCAACATCTCACGACACGAGCTGACGACAGCCATGCAGCACCTCTGAACAGACCTCCGAAGAGGACACTTCCATCTCTGGCAAGCTTCCTGCACAGTTCAAACCCCGGTAAGGTTCTTCGCGTTGCGTCGAATTAAACCACATGCTCCACCGCTTGTGCGCCTCAGCGTCAGTTGCTGTCCAGCAAGCCGCCTTCGCCTCCGATGTTCCTTCTGATATCTACGCATTTCACCGCTACACCAGAAATTCCGCTTGCCTCTCCAGCACTCAAGTCCGATGGTTTTCCGGGACCTTCCCGGGTTGAGCCCGGGGCTTTCACCCGAAACTTCTCGGACCGCCTACGCGCCCTTTACGCCCAGTAACTCCGAACAACGCTTGCCCCCCCCGTATTACCGCGGCTGCTGGCACGGAGTTAGCCGGGGCTTGCTGCCGGGGTACCGTCATTATCGTCCCCCGAAACAGAAGTTTACAACTCGAAAGCCTTCTTCCTTCACGCGGCGTTGCTGCGTCAGGGTTTCCCCCATTGCGCAAAATTCCCCACTGCTGCCTCCCGTAGGAGTCTGGGCCGTGTCTCAGTCCCAGTGTGACCGTCCGTCCTCTCAGACCGGTTACCGATTGTCGCCTTGGTAAACCTTTACTCCACCAACTAGCTAATCGGACGCGGGCCCCTCCTTGGACATCCCGAAGGACTTTCCCTGAGGCAATCTCTTGCTCCAGGCGTATGCGGTATTAGCACCAGTTTCCTAGTGTTATCCCCCTTCCAAGGGCAGGTTACCCACGCGTTACTCACCCGTTCGCCACTGTACTTATCCCCCGAAGGAGATGTTCTCGTTCGACTTGCATGTGTTAGGCACGCCGCCAGCGTTGATTCTGAGCCAGGATCAAACTCTCAAATTGATCTCTGGACCATGCTGTCTGGTTGTCAAAGAACGTTGCTCAGAGTCGCCCGTTAGGGCTCTCTCGCAAACCGCTTATTGTAACCCCTCTTCCCTCCCCGATGCAACCCTAGAAAATGTCGGCCTGCCGCCGCCGCATCTGGAGAGAGTGGGAGGAGGCTCAGGGCCCCCTCCCACTCTCATTAGCGCCCAACATGGAACGTTGGAACCTTGGAACGTTATAATCGGCCGAAGATGACTTTCTCGCGCGACGATCTCCCGGAGAGACCCGGCACCTGGCTTCCCGAGGACCGTTTCAGGCAAACCGAGATCGCTACCACTTTCAAACGGATTCGCTGCCAGCGCTGCGGACTGGCGGCGATTTATAAGTACCGGGTCAAACAGATCCGCAGAAAAGCAGAGATCGAGACTTCAGAAGAGCAAGAGATCCGGGACGACCATCTGCTGCTCTGGAACTCGATTCCCCGATTTGCGGAAATCCCCGAGACGATCCGCTGCAAGCAGTGCAGCGAGATCCTGCCCCAGGAAACCCTCTGTATCTATTGATGATCCACAATACTTTGTATTCACAGTACTTAAGATCTAGTTCCCTGATTCATCACCTGATGTAACAGGCTCAGAAGAGGCGGGTTCTGAAGTGCTTGGCTCCAGAACTCCAGGCTGGGCTGGGCCGAGTGTATTAAAGTACTTCTCGACAATCCAATCGGGTTGGTGACGGTCCGGCTCCCGTTCTCGTCCGGTTAGATCGACTTTCAGGGGCCCTGGGTTCTCACTGCTCAAAGCCTGCTGGTCTCCCAGGTGCTCCTGCCACTCCTCGAGCAGGACGGTCAGCCCGCCGATTCGCTTCGCCTGGGCCGGATCGTCCGCCAGGTTGAGGATCTCGTGCGGATCCTGCTCCAGGTTAAAGAGCTGCCGGTGGTTGACCTGCGGATACACGATCAGCTTCCAGTCGCCGCGGCGAACGGCTCGCATGGTGTCCGTGAAGGAGAGGAACAGGGCCTCGCGCACGGAATCGCTCTCGCCTCGCCAGATCGGAGCCAGGTCCCTCCCGTCGATGGGCGAAGGCACGGGGCCACCTGCCAGGTTCAGGATGGTTGGGAAAATGTCGAAGAGATAGGTGAAGCTCTCAGTGGACCCCCCTCGGGGGATTCCCGGGCCTGCAATGATCAGGGGCGCTCGCATACTGTGCTCGTAAAGATTCTGTTTGCCCAGCAGGCCGTGACTCCCCAGGGCCAGGCCGTGATCCGCCGCATAGACGATGTAGGTGTTATCGGCCTCACCCGATGCCTCCAGGGCTTCCAGGATGCGGCCGATCTGCTCGTCCAGGTGGGTGATCAGGCCATAGTATTCAGCCAGTTGATCACTGATCACTTCAGGAGTCCGGGGCCAGGCCGCCAGTTTTTCGTCGCGGACAACCAGCCAGCCGTTGTCGAACGGATGCTGGGGCTGGAAGTTGCCTGGGAGGGGAGGCCTGTCCTCATAGTAGTGATCGCGAAAAGACTTGGGCGGCTGTCGAGGATCGTGTGGAGCCGAAAAGGCAACATAGGCATAGAACGGCTTGTCCTTAGCGTGGCTCTTCAGGAAGCCCACCGCCGCATCCGCAAACAGCTCGCTGGAGAACTTCTCGCCGCTTCGCTTGTTGTGCAGTGTTCCGTCACTCCCCAGGTCTGCGATCGGAACCCGGGTGTGGTCTGCCATTCCGCCGAAGAACACCTTCTTAGCCTGAGCGAAGCTGCGCACAAAGGAGGGTTGCCCGTTGTGCCATTTGCCGGTTCCAAACGTGACATACCCCTGTTCGCGGAGAATCTGGGGAAGAGTCTGGACTCCTTCCAGATCGTTGCGAATGCGGTGATACGCAAGCCCCGAGTGGATCATCGCCCGGCTGGGCATGCAGACTGCACCGCTGTTCGAGCCGAGGCAGTAGTTGGAGCGAAAACTGAAACCCTGGAAAACAAGCCGGTCCAGGTGGGGAGTCTCTATGGTCCGGTTGCCATGCGCGGAGATCGTGTCAGCACGCTGATCATCGGCCAGCAGGAACAGAAAATTGGGCCGGGGGTCGGGCTCTGGCTCGCCTGAACTGCACCCGGCTCCCAGGAGACTCCAGAGTAGCAGACTGAGCCCCAGACCGAGCCTACGAAAGAGCCTTATTCTCGATCCTCCCACAGCAACATTCCTCAGAGTCCAGCTTACAGTGCATCTGTAAACTTTCAACTTTGAGTTTCACTTTAAAGCCAAAAAGAGGGAAGGGTACCCGTCAGCGTCGCAATCCTTCAGGTGCTGAATCAAGTTGAGGGAGGCAACCCGGCAGTCGATTTCACGACAAGTGTCTGACGCTTGCCATGAAAGCACGACTGCCGGGAGCCATTTATCCTTCATTCGGTAGGTACAGATCCGCCAGGTACGCGGTGACTGCCGTCCAGTGCTCGTCGACCTTCCATTGGTCAGGGCCCGCTCCGCCCAGTTCATCCCCGCCCAGTTCATCCCCTCGAGGAAACGACCCGAAGCCCCGGTGACCAATCACCGTAAGGGGCTGAGTCGAGAACGAGGCTAGGTTTTGCGTCTCGCCGGAGACAGTCCCCGTAAGGGACGCGCCAGCACCGGTCAAATTTAAGTTCTCTTCAGTTCGCATGTTCACAGGCCTCCGTGTTGTTGTTGTGCTCTATCCTGTCGGACAGTTTTGGTAAAAACAAAAACAGTCGGACATTGACATATGGAACATGCGGAGTTGATATAATCGATCTCAGGATGGACAAGCAGAATCCAATTCCCCCCTATGTCTCCTATCGGACCTTTCGGAACTTTCTGGTACAGATGGAGAAGCAGGGGCTGCCCGGGAGAATTGATCGGAGCGTTCTGGCCCACAAGTCCGGGTCTGTTCAGTCGCAACTGTTCCTGGCGCTGGGCTTTCTGGGACTGATCCACAAGTCCGGGAAGCCAACGGAGGACATGAAACGCCTGCTCACGGGCGGCCACAGAGAGCGGATGACCCATTTCAAAGAGCTGCTGGAACGTTCTTATCCGTTTGTCTTTGGCACTGGTTTTGATGTCGAGACAGCGACCTCAGATCAGACAGAGGAGCTCTTTCGACGCACTGGAGCCTCGGGTGAGACTCTTCGTCGCTGCATCTCGTTCTTTGTTGCCGCTGCCCGGGAGAGTGGAATCCCGGTTTCGTCCTATATCAAACCCCATCGCGGCAAGAAATCCTCAGTCCGTACCTCGGCGCAGGGCGATCCCGCACCGGCAACCACTACTTCCCTGCCCCGCCCGGCTCCTTCTGTTACGACCCGCAAGGTAGTCCAGCTCAGGGGCGGCGGCACCCTCACGGTGCATCTGGACGTGGACCTCTTCGACCTGGCGACCGACGACCGTAAGCTCGTTTTCAGTCTGATCGATCAGATTCAGGATTTCGAAGAGCGCGGCGAGTCGAGCTAGAACTCTTCCTTACCCTTTTTGTAGTGCTCGAACCAGCCCAGGACCGTGAGCAGCTTGTCCATATGATGGCTGGGACGGTTCTGAACTCCGTGGGGCTCACCGGGAACCCGGACCAGCACCGTCTCGACATCGAGTAGCTTCAGAGCTCGATAGTACTGCTCTGCCTCCCAGAGAGGTGTCCGATAGTCCTTTTCACCGGTGAGCAGCATGGTGGGAGTCTTAACGTTCTTGACCACCGACAGCAGGTTGCGCGATTCGTAGTGCTCTAGATGATCCCACGGAAAGCCCGGAAACTGGTACTTCAGCAGCAGTGGATCGTCAATCGTCAGAACGAAGGCGTACCAGTTGATGGCCGGATAGAGGCTGGCGGCGGCCGTGAACCGATCGGTACGCCCGATCATCCAGCAGGTCAGGATTCCGCCGCCGCTTCCGCCGGTCACGAACAGGTTCTCGGGGTCGATATATCCCCGGGCCAGCATGAAGTCCACTCCCGAATTCAAGTCGTAGAAGTCATCGCCCGGGTACTTGTAGTGAATCTCGTTTGCGAAATCCGCCCCGTAGCTGGTGCTCCCCCGCGGATTCGTGTAGAGGACAACGTAACCTTGAGCCGCCGACATCTGCATGTTCAAAGAAAACTTGGCACCGTAATAGGCAAACGGTCCTCCGTGAATCTGCAGAATCAAGGGGTATTTCCGGGAGGCATCAAATCCAGGCGGTTTCATGATCCACCCGTGAATCCGGCGCTGGTCCAGAGAAGACGAGTACCAGATCTCCTCGACAGAACCGAGAGTTCGATCCGAGAAGAGATCGTCGTTGACCCCGGTCAGAATTCTGGGCTTCGGATGCTCGGGACTGGCCACGGCGATGTCACCCGGGATCTCAACGCTGCTGTAGGGAAAGGAAAAAGCCCCGGTCTTCGAAACCGAAAAAGAGGCCCCGAAGGAAAAGGCAAGTCCCGCCGTTCCGACATTCCCGCTCACAACCTTCAGTTTTCCGTCCAGCGAGACCTGGACAATCCGGGTATCTCCCTGGTTCGCCTGCAGGCACAGGACGCCGGAGCCATCCGGTGTCCAGACCGGTCGCATGAAGGAACGATCCACCTCAGGTGAGATTCTCCGAATCTGTGAACCATCCCGGTTCATGACGTACAGGTGCCGGAGCTGGTAGCTCAAGTACTTGTCATCGAACCCGACGAAGGCTATCTGCTTCCCGTCCGGCGAGACAGCCGGCTGCGAGTCGGGCCCGTGCCGGTCAGTCAAAGCCCGTACCTCGCCCGTAGCCACTTCAAATTCATAGATTTTCGTGTTGGCCGGGTCGAACTCGTAGTTGGAATGGCGATTGGTCGACATCAGCAAGTACTTGCCATCCGGTGTCCAGACCAGACCGCTGGCATGAACCCGGGGCCGGCCGTGGTGGAAGTCGCCCTTCGAGATCTGGCGGGCTGTCCCCCCCTCGGCGGGGACGACGAAGATGTGCACGTAGCCCCGTCTCAGGTATCCCATTCCGTCGTAGCGATACATATAGCTGTCGACGATGGCCAGCGGTTCTGCCCACTGGGCACGCGCCGGCCGAGGCGGAAGTTCGGCAAAAGTCAGAGGTGGTTCCGGAACCAGGGCTTTGAAAGCGATCGACCGCCCATCCGGCGACCACGCGGGGGCACTGGGAGCCTCTTGCAGGTTGGTGACCTTCGCCGCCTCTCCCGTATCCATCCACCGAACGTAAATCTGAGCTGCTCCCTCCCGGTTGGAAAGGTAGAGGATGCGGGATCCGTCCGGTGACCATTGGGGTGAGCCGTCATGATAGTTGCCTGTCGTGAGCGCTCGATGGCCGGTCCCATCGGCCTTGATCAACCAGAGATTGGTGTAGCGCTGGTCGGTCATGATATCGCTGAAATGCCTGACGTAGACAATCAGGCGACCGTCGGGAGAAATCGTGGGATCACCAGCATACTCGAATTCGAAGATGTCCAGGGGCTGAAGGGGTTTGATCTCAGTTTCGGCTCTGAGCAGGGCGCTCATCAGCAGACCGGCTGCACCCAGAAAACAGACCGACTTGGATACAAATATCAACATCACTGTTTCTCCTATGGTTGATGCTCACCATAAGGGAAATGGACTCCAGATTCCAAGTGTGGCAGGAGCATTGGGGGCGGCTGTAGAGGCCGGTCTTGTGCCGGCCCTTTGGGCGGGCGACCACCAGGGTCGCCCCTACAATTCCATTCCGGCCATCCCCCTGGGCGCAGCCACCAGTAGTGTAGAATTCTCCTCATGCCTCAAGAAGACAGCTCCATGCATCGACGACGCTTCCTCCAGGCCGGCACCACGGCGTCAGCCGCCGCCATCGGGCTGCGCTCAGTTTTCGCCGCTCAGAAAGAGGAGCCGGCGCGGGCTTCTTCTCTCGACGTGACCGATCCCGAAGCTATCCGATCTCACCTGCGAAACTGGTTTGGCCTGCGCAGCAAGGTCAGGAACCCCCTGCCCGAGGTCTACAGCTCCCACGGGATTGAAACCGTCTACCTGATTCGCTGTGGTCATGCCAGCGTTCTCGTGGACACGGGTTTTCAGCACAACTTCCAGGGGCACCTCGAAAACTTCAAGCAGGCCGGTCACGATCTGGACCGCGTCGAGGCTGTTCTCACCAGTCACTTTCATGTAGATCATACGGCCGCCCTGCGGGACGCCAATCGAGTCCTGGGCTGCCCTGTTGTTGGCCACAAGAACAACCTGAAGGTCATGTCAGAGGGGGACCTGCTGGCCACGGCGGCTCACATCTGGTCTATCCCCGGCTGGCGTTTCTCCTATCAACCCTATGACCTCGACATTGTTGTCGAGGAAGGCGACACTTTGAAAATCGGAAATTCAGCGTTTCAAGTGTTTCATCTCCCGGGTCACACGCCGGGATGTACTGGATACCTCTGGAACGGACACCTGATTACCGGGGATGTCATCTTTCCCCCCCGGAATTCTGGGCTGGAACGATGTGCACTGGGGATCCAGCTATCCGGACGTTCTCGACACCATGAAGAAGATCGCCTCCCTGAAACCCGACCATCTGCTTCCCAGTCACGGCGTTCCCTTCCCTTGCACGCCGAAAGTGACGGACCTGGGGACGGCTTACGCCGAGCACATGCTGGAAAACAACCGGCACGGCCCCATGCTGTTCACCCTGCGTGCCCGCCAGGCGGCAGCGGATCGCAAATCCCGAATGATTTCGGTAACAGGAACCCCGTAGGAGCCGGTCTTGTGCCGGCCCAACGGGCGACCACCAGGGTCGCCCCTACGGTGAGGAATCACATCGGGGCGATACGGGTAGCGCCCGGGCGCGCGTAGCCATCGGAACTTGAAACGCGGAATCTCTTCAATCCACCCAGATCGGGCTGGAGATGGCCCGGTGGCCGTCGACCTGGTTGACGATCACATAATAGAAATGCCCCCGGGCATCCGCCTCTTCCCGATAGGAAAGGCTGGTGTCGAGTGTGTCGCTCTCCGGAGTCCAGGTGTGAAGCGTGCGCCCGTCCTTCTTCAAGTGGACGGTGCGGAGGGCCTGCTCGCCGCGAACAATGACCTCGAAAAGAGGCGCCCCGGTCCCCACAAACTCTTCCCCCATGTCATGTCCGTCGGCCGAGAACTCGAGTAGGATTCGCGCTCCGGTGGTGGCATAGCAGCGTCTGGCGAAGATGGCATCGAAAATGGCCTCCCGATCATTCCCTGTCGCCATCACCGCCTGGCCCCAGGGATAGGACATTCGGTTGCGCAGCCGGGCCGGGACGCTGCCCGGATCGCGGTAGCCCACATCCGGCCGGTCTCCGATGCCGTACCCGGGCCTTCCGTAGGGGTCATCACTAGATCCCACGAAACCAACCCGGTGACCCCGGCGCAGGAAATCCAGGGCCAGCTCTTCAAACCACCCGGCTTCGGAGATGACTTCCAGGATGGGTGAAAACCGAAGATCGTTCCACTGCGGGTTGGCCCGCCGACCTCGAATGCTGGGAAACGCCAGAGCTCGCACACCCCGCTCCGCCGCCAGCCTCTCCAGACGCTTGTAGAGCTGGATGATGTGGGGTGCATCCAGATCGCTGCCACTGTACAGAAACGGGTTCTTCGGTTCGTAGTAGCTGTTGGAACGACAAATCGGCAAACCCGGCTGGCTGTAGATCACATTGTGGTCCCCACCCCCATCGGTCATGCCGCTCCACTCGTTGCCGTAGAAAGTCGAGAAGCGGGGTGGATCGTGGAATTGGGTCGTGATCTTCTCATTTCGTTCCCAGGCCGCACCGGGCATCTGGTAGGCGTGGTCGCTCACAGCGAAGAAATCGAGACCGGCAACGTCGCGGGCATACCGGTACAGTTGATCCACAGAGTCCGTTCCGTCTGAAACGACGCTATGGGCATGAAAATCGCCCCACAGCACCCGGGAGCTGAGGCCGGTCCCCGCGACGCGACCCGGATTGCTGTGCGTCTCGAAACCGGCATTCAGATCACGAACCCTCACCCGAAACGGCCCGGCGCCGGAGGATTGAAGGTTGCTGAAGGTGTGGATCCCGCTGTCGGCGGACTGGAATGTATAGGTTTCGGGAAGATGGGAAACAGCGGCCGACTCGAGCGAAACTCTGCCTTGATAGCCTGTCGCCAGGTTGCCCTGGTTGTCTTCAGCTCTCACGATCATGGGAAAGGATTCCCCTTCCCCGATCGAAGAAGGGATGATCACGCTCAGGCTCACCGCCCGTGATGGAAGCGTCGCCACCGAAAGCCGCGCCGGAATCGGTTGAAGCTGTGCCTCAGAGGCCCTCTTGAACAATGAAAGCAGCAGCGCCTGCGGCCGGGCTACAGACGGCGGTCGAAAACCCGGGGATCCCTGGGATCGATCTCCGAAGACCAGTGTGATCCTCTCCCCCGGCTGCAGTTCCCCTTCAGTAATCACGGCCCAGGTAATGTGCTGCCAGGGGAAATATTCGTAGAAATGACGATTGAAGATGGCAAAGTTGTCCGGGGTCTGGAGACTGAGCCTGATCTTGCCGGTGGTGGAAACGGTCGTGAAGTTTACGGCCCCGGGATCGAATCTCTGGGCCGTCCCCCAGCCACTTACGTGGCGGAACGCCACCGCCACCGCAGCGCCCGTTGATAGACCCTCAGTTCCCGCCTCAAAGACAACCGACCACTGGCCGTAGACGGAGGGCTCCACTTCCCGCGGTCCCACCATCTGCACGGTCACATCCCGGGCCGAATCGTAACCGGCGAAGGCCCGGGCGAAGACCTCCTCGTATTCCGGCCAGAGATCCACAGCCTGGCCCGCGGCCATCCCTGGCGCCAGGACCACAGCGAAGAGAACCGGAACATATCTAATGTAATTCGTCACTATATATATTCTATAGGGCTTTAAATTATAAATTCTTTGCGTGCCCCACGGCTTCCACACTGAAACGTCAAAGCGGTGGAAATCCACTGAATCCACCATCTACGTCGATCACCGCACCGTTGATGTATCCGGCCTTGTCGCTGGCCAGAAAGAGCACGGCGTGAGCAATGTCCTCCGGTTCGGCAAACTGGTGCAGCCCGATGCCCCTGGCGATGCTCTCGCGGACATCCTTTGTGCGGCTCCGAAAACGCGGTGTTTCCGTAGCTCCCGGTGAGACGGCATTCACTGTGATTCCGTGCGCGCCCAGCTCTTTGGCCATGGTCCGAGTGAAGGACTCGATCCCCGCGTTGGCCGCCGAGTAAGCCGCCCGTGTGGGCATGGCGTGGCGACCTGCAATCGAGGAAATGTTGATGATTCTTCCACTCCGGTGGTGGATCATTCCCGGACAGGCATAGCGGGTGCAATAAAGAGTCCCGACCAGAGTCACCAGTTCCCGCTGCATTTCCTCCAGGGAACAATCGGCAAAGGGAACCGGCTCGGCCGAGGCCGCTGCGTTGTTGACCAGGATGTCGATCGGACCCAGGGCGGCGGCTGTCTCCCGGACCATATTCTCCACGACATCCGAATCCGAAACATCCCCGGCAACCGCGATCGCTCTGAAGCCCTTCTCAGAAAGCTCCCGGCAGGTTCGGGCTGCCGACTCTTCGTGCAACGCATTCACGGCAACATCCACCCCTGCTCCCGCCAGGGCATGGGCGATGGCATGGCCGATTCCCTGCCCGGCTCCGGTGACGAGTGCCACTTTCCCCACAACCTTCATGATCTTCCCTCACCCATGGTCAGTTGATCCCGAACCACTTCAGCCGCGAGCCGGCGCAGAGCGTTCAGGGCACCGTCAGAATAAAACGCCACGTGGGGCGTCAGAATCACATTCTCCAAATCCCGAAAGGGGTGGTCGATGGGTAGCGGCGCCTTCTGGTAGACGTCCAGGAGCGCTCCTCCCAGCCGCTTCGAGCGGAGCGCCGAGAGCAGCTCTTCATCATCTACGAGTGCCCCCCTGGCTGTGTTCACGAGCACGGCCCCCGGCTTCATCGAACCGATTCTCTCTGCATTCATGAAGTGGCGGGTCTTCTCGGTCAGCGGAGTGTGAAGAGAGACGTAGTCGGACTGCTGTAAAAGCTCCTCCAGACCCACCAGGCGGACGCCCAGGCGATCTGCCAGGTTCTGGTCGGGATGCCGGGCGTAGGCCACAACCTGCATGTCCAGGGCGATCGCTCGACTGGCCACAGCCCGGCTGATAAACCCAAATCCAATCAAACCCAGAGTCTGCTCAGACAAGCGGTGGATGGGCACGAAACCCCAGTTACCAGTGGTCAGAGTACGTTCGTTCCAGCGCTTCTCCATCACGAACCGATAGGCGCGAAAGAGCTTTCGATTCCAGGCCAGAATCAGCGCAATCGTGTGGTTGGCCACTTCTTCCGTGCAATAGTCGCTGACTCCGGACACAAAGATGCCTTCGGCCCGTGCCGCGTCCACGTCGATGTTGTCGAGCCCCGTCCCGAAGGTCGCGATGACTCTGCACCGAGGCAGACGGTGGACCACGCGGGCAGTCATGGGTGCGTGCATGCAAAGCACGCCATCGGCCTCGGAGAGGGCTTCGATCAGACTGACTTCATCCTGCCACGAGACCTTCTCAACCCGGATGCCGGAGAGCACCGAGCGCTCGATCGAAAGATCTTTGGCCACCGGAGAGTCGGTGACGGCTACAAAGTAAGACATCTCACCTCAGTCCATGATGAGCCCGCCGTTGACATCCAGAATCTCCCCGGTGATGTAGCTGGCATCCTCCGAAGCCAGAAAGGCAATGGCCTTGGCCACATCCGTGGGCTTCCCAGGCCGCTTTCCCAGCGGCACATGGTCAAAGAAAGCCTCGACGCCGGGAACGCTATCCAGAAAATCCGTCTGGATGAGACCGGGAGCAATGGCGTTGACGGTCACAAGATCACGAGCCATAGCCTTGGCAAAAGACTTGGTCATGCACAGAACGGCCGCTTTCGAAGCCGAGTAATGTGCGCCGATCACCAGTCCCCCATTCTTGCCCGCCTCCGATGTCATGTTGATGATACGACCGCTCTTCTGGTTCCTCATGTACTTGGAGACGGCCTGGCAGCCAAAGAACGTACCCTTCACGTTCACGGCAAACACCTGATCCCATTGCTCCTCGGTGATCTCCTCGAAGGGAAGCACATGGAATATTGCCGCCCCGTTCAAGAGAATGTCGATCGAACCGAACTGACTGTGCACGTCCTCAGCGATCTCAAACCACCGGTCCTTGTCGCACACGTCCATGGCGTAGCTGATGGTCCGCGGTTCGATCTCCCGAACCTCTTCGAGAGCCTCGGCTACCTGGTCCGCGTTGATATCCAGCATGGCGCAGATGGCACCTCGACTGGCCAGTTCCTTTACGGTGGCCAGACCAATTCCCCGGGCCGCCCCGGTCACGATCGCTACTTTATCCTGTAAATTCTTCATAGCTGTTTCTCCTCAAGCTCCAGACATCTCAAATGACTCCAGGACTTCCCGTCCGGAAAGGTCCCGGCGACTGATCTTTTGCGCCCCCTCGGTGCGAGGCATCGAATCGATTCGAATCACAGTGGACGGTCTCATGAACGGTGCCAGCGCACGGGATCTGCCCAGGATCTCCTGTCGAGGCAGGCTGTTTTCCGAGACCACGTAGAGGACGACCTCATGATCGCCCAGTTCTCCTGCCCGTCGCCACAGGGCGATCTCGCCGACCGTTTCAATTTCTGAGAAGACCCGCTCCACGTAGGTGATGGGCACGAATTCCCCCTTGACGCGGATCGACTCGGACCTCCGTTCGATGAAAATCATCCGGCCCGCTTCATCCCGGCGACCCAGGTCTCCGGTGTGGAACCACCCGTCTTCGCTGATCAGATCGATCAGCCCGTCGCCCGTCTGATAACCGGATGACAGCACATGGTCTTCGGTAGAGCGGATGAGAATCTCTCCGTCCAGGGCCAGATCCCACTCCACCTCTTTGCGGACCCGGCCGCCATAGCGGGACATTCCTTCAGGATGCTCACACCGGTCTCCCAGGCGCCAGGGCCAGATGTGAGTCAGTCCGCCCGCCTCGGTCGACCCGTAGCCGGAATAGGCCGCGGGCACCTGAAACTTCTTCAGGAAGGGTCCGTCCGCCAGAAACACACAGCGCAACTGGTGGCCGGCCGCGTCCTCAGACCGGGTTGCCTTGTTGAGAATCGCCACCGGTGGACCATGTAAAAAGACAACCGTGATGCCGGACTCTCTGACCTCTGGCCAGAAACGGCTGGCCGAGAAGCGTCTTGTTCCCAGCACCTCCGCCCCTGCAGTGAGAGCCCCCATGACGCCGTATCCCAGTGGGTTGATGTGGAACATGGAGAGTGGAGCAAACACCGTGTCGGCCGGCGAGATGTCCATTGAATCGGCAATAAAGCGGCCCAGACTGAGAAAGTAATGATGGCTCTGGGCACAGAACTTGGGAGGTCCCGTGGTTCCGGAGGTGTGCATGTAACCGGCAATGTCCTGGGGCCGTCGAGCCAGCCCTTCCAGAGCTTCTTCTCCGAACCCACTGAGTGTTCCCCCGTCCGACCGGAGTCGCCCGCTGGCCCAGTCTGAGGCGTCCAGATGGAGGGCGTCGGGAGCCACCTCCGGACTGGGATCGTGACCGATCCACAGAACCGTAGAGACTTTCAGATTGTCCAGCATTTGCTGAATCAGGTCATTCGGTAGAGCCGGGTTGACAAGCGCCGCCTCCACTCCTGCCAGTTGCAGGGTCAAAAAAGCAATCAGGTAGCTCATCCCCGTGTCGCCGATGACCGCCACCCGATTGCCCGCTTCGACTCCAGCTCGTGCCAACTGGCCGGTTCCACTCCTGGCCCTGCTGACTGCCTGCGCCAGGGTGGTGGGCTCTTCGACCACCCCGAAGCGAGCTTCGGGCCGCCGGGCAGCCCGGTCGAGGAACAGACTGGCCAGATTGCTCATGCAAGCCCCTCGTAGTCGTCCGATTTGAGCACTCGGCGAGCAATATAGTTACGCAGAATCTCCAGAGAGCCTCCCGCCACGCGCAACACCTTCATGTCGCACAGGATCTGCCGGAAGGGGGTGTTCTCGTAGAGGCCATAGGCCCCAATCAGGGCGAACGACTCGTTGACCGAATGCTCAGAAGCGTCGATGGCCAGTTTCTTGGCCAGAGTCGTCTGCAGGGAATGATCTTCCTTCCGGTCAGCCAGGTTGGCCGCATGATCGCGGGCCAGGGACGCCGCATACAGCTTCGAATAGCAATCAGCCACGGTCCACTGGATGCCCTGAAAGTCCATCACTTTGCTGTTCTTTCCCACCTCTCGGTCTCGAGCATAGTCAATCGCCTCGGCCAGTGCCCGGCGTCCAAAGCCTATGAGTTCGGAGGCGTTCCCGAGGCGGCTCGTATTGAAAGTGGAAAGAAAGGTCTTGAGGCCTTCACCCGGAGAACCCAGCAGCGCCGAGTCGGGCACGCGGACCGAGTCGAAGACGACATCTGCCGTCGGAAGCAGGCGGTATCCGATGGGATCGGTCTGCTCGGTCGAGACCCCCTTTTCCCTGGTTTCCACCAGGAACGAGGTGAGCCCTTCCTCGGCCATGGCGTAGATGATCATGAGATCCGAGTCGTGGCCCATGTTCACGTGAGTCTTGTTTCCGTTCAGGATCCAGTCCGAATCGTCGCGCCGGGCGGTGGCCTTCATCAGTTTCAGAGAAGATCCGACTCCCGGCTCGGAAATCGCCTCGGCGAAGATCAACTCTCCCCTGGCCATTCCTCGGAGATATCGCTTTTTCTGTTCCTCGCTGCCCCACAGGTTGAGCCACAACTGCCCCTGCACCGAAACCTGAACCGAGACCAGGCCGAGTCGGCCGATCTCCTCTTCAAGCAGGCAGTATTCGCTCACCCCGGCACCGGCGCCTCCTTCCTCGACGCTGGTCGCGGGGCCTACCCAGCCGCGCCGCCCCATCTCCAGAAAGAGATCCCGGGGGAAGCGTCCAACCCGGGTGCATTCTGCCAGTAGCTCCCGATGCTCAAGGGCAAACTCCTGCATCTCGGCAATCGTCTTTTCTTTCCAATCCGGTCTGACGTACTGAGCCCCTGGGTACACGTGTTTTTCCTCCTGGCGGTGCCTCACGGCCGGCCCGGTGCTGGTTGTCTTTCGCCGTTTCTTCCTACCGTCCGCAGCATTCCGCCGGGCGGCACCCTCACGATATTACGCAGGCGGGTTCGACTCAACTGTTTTTGTTCTAAGCGCTAGATGGAATTCTCGGCTCGGCCCAATACAGTAGCCGCTTCCATGCGGAGGTCACTTTCGACTTCCCCTCCGGACGTACTAGAATAAGCGCACTGAGCTGGTCACTCACGATCTTCGCGAGGTTTGGAAGGGGTGCCGGCTTTTCTGTTTTCGATCTCAAAGGAGGAAAAGGAATGAAACAGAAAGTGATCTGGAGTGTAGTTCTTGTACTTTTCGCCACTGCAATCGGTCCGGCTCTGCTGGCTCAAGATGCAGCCAACAACATTGCCCGGATCTACGTGGCTCACGTCAAGACCGGCATGGAATCCCTGTTCGAGGGAGGATTCAAGGCTCATGTGGAATGGCGCAAGCAACAGGGCGATCCCTGGAACTGGTCCGTCTACCAGGTCGTGAACGGGGAAAACTTGGGAGACTACATCATCCGTTCCGGCAGCCACACCTGGGCTGACCTGGATGCCTATGAGGACTTCCTGGTCAAGGGCTCCCCCCACTTCTGGGCGTCCGTCGGTAAGTCTGTGGATTCCCTCGACTCTTACATCACAGCCACCGACCAGAAGACTCTCAAGCTGCCCGAGGACTTCTCCAAAATCAACTATATCGTCTACCAGCATTACCATCTGAGCATGGAAGGGGTGTTCGCCTTCCAGAGCGGTATTCAGAAAGTGCACGAAGCCATTGAGAAGACCAACTGGCCCGGGCACTCTGCCTGGACATCGACCGTCAACGGCGGTTCCGGACCCACCATGACCCTGGTCATGTTCCACGAGAACTGGGCTTCCATGCAGGAACCGGAGAAGAACTTCTTCCAGATGCTCAGTGAAGGTCTGGGAGAAGAGGAGGCAACCGCACTTATGGGTCAGCTTACTTCCGCGGTGCGCTCGGAGGAGAGCTCGGTCAGCAAGAGGCGGCCGGATCTTTCGCTCATCCGCCAAGAGTAGGCAAGGGGAATTAACAGCTAGCCCGGATTATGCATGAGATCTGAATCCGAGTGAGATTTGGGCCCATAAAAAGAGCCGTAGCTCTCTGATATAAAAGGGTTTACACAAACAAGACCCTAACCAGGAGCTACGGCAATGTTAAGAGCAGTCTGCCAGAATACCCTGCCATTTCACAGCCACAGAAAGATCACGGCGCGTTTTGATGGGGGGAGCCTCACTTCCGACGCAGGATGGTTGTTGTTTGGATCGGTGGATCGGCAACATCGGCTCTGCGAGGGCTTCAGTTCGTGTATTTCGGAGAGTCGAGACCAACGCTACATTCGTCATGATCTGTTGAAGTTGATCCGACAACGAGTCTTGCAGATCGTGGCCGGCTACGAAGACTGTAATGACGCCGATACGCTGCGCTCGGATCCGATGCTCAAAACCGTCTGTGATCAGTTGCCGGAGAGCGATCCGGATTTGGCCACGCAGCCGACTTTCTCCCGCTTGGAGAACTCCGTCACCAGGAAGGATCTGATGCGTTTGAGCCAGTGGCTGCTAGGCCGTTATGTGCGCTCCCTGAAGAAAAGACGTCCCGGTAAGATCATCCTGGATCTGGACAGTACCGACGACCATACCCACGGCCAGCAGGAGTTCTCCTTCTACCACGGGTATTACCGAAGCCACATTCTGCATCCTTTGCTGATCTTCGATGCCGACACGGGAGACCTGGTGTGTGCCGTGTTGAGACCTGGCAACAAGGGAGCTGCCTCTCACATCGTGCCCATTCTGAAGCGAGTCGTGGAGGCTATCCGACAAGGAGTGGGGACGGATGTCGAGATTGAGATTCGGGCCGACAGCGGCTTTGCCACGCCGCGGCTCTACGAGTTCTGTGAGGCTGAAGAGAATCAACTCCAGTATGTCATTGGGTTAAGTCGAAACCCTCGCCTGCAGCGAGTGGTCGAGCCCCTGCTGGATTCGACTCGGGAAAGGTTCCTTGAGCTGGAGGAAAAACAGCGTCAGTTTGACGAGTTTCTTTATCGAGCCAACAGCTGGGATCGATCTCGTCGCGTCATCGTCAAAGTGGAGGTCGATCAGCGCGGGATCAATCGTCGCTTTGTGGTCACCAACCGGGACGATCTCTGCTCCCAATCACTTTATGACCACTACACAAACCGAGGACAGACCGAAAACTTCATCAAGGCCTTCAAGAATCATCTGAGCATGGACCGACTCAGCTGTCATCGATTCCTGGCCAATCAGTTTCGACTCCTTCTGCATGCCCTGGCTTACCAGATGTTCGTGCGCCTGCGCGACTATCTGCACGGGACCCCCTGCTCGAAATCGAAACCTTACGTCGTCGTGTCCTCAAGATCGGGGCCCGGATCCGACAAACCACTCGACGCATCTGGGTCCATCTTTCCTCAGCCTTTCCCGAACAACCCCTCTTCCACCTCGTCTTGAGTCGTCTCAACTCCAGCTAGCCTCTCCCAGCTCCCCGAAAAACCGCTTCCGATACTCACCCAGGCCCAGATCTGTCTGAAATTCACTCCCCAACCACTTCAAACGCCTCGCCAACCGATATTCTTCGCAAATCCGCCTGTCACACCTGTCCGCTTTCGAGTTGAGCCACTTCTCGAGTCGTTTTTCAACTCCGGATTACGGTTCTTGCATAATCCGGGCTAGAGCGTCACTTCGAGGCTGATCCGTCAGGAAGCGGTTGGAGAGGACTTCGGTCTCTTGAAGAAGCGCTCCTCAATTCGAGTGCGGATGGCCAACCGGGAGCGATGGACCCGGTTCTTCATGGCGGACCGTGTGATGCCCAGGATCTGGGCCACCTTCTCTTCGGACAGACCCTCGATATCTTTCAGCAGGTAGGCCAGGCGGTGGCTTTCCGGGAGTTCATTCACGCACTGCTCGAAGAACTCTCTCAGTTCCGCCGACTCCAACTGACCCTCGGGGCCCGGTTTCCAGTCGACGAACACCTCCACATGTTGACCGTCTTCAAATGCCGGCAGATGTTCTTCTATGGGAATCTCGGGCTTTCTCCCCCGGCTCCGCACTCGGGAAATCGACTCATTACTGACGATCCGGTAGAGCCATGTGAAGAGGGAAGAGTCCCCCCGAAACCGATCCAGGGACTTGAAAACTCTCAGGAAGGTTTCCTGAACCACCTCCTCAGCGTCGGAGGGATTACGAAGAATACGCAGACTGACCGAGTGAAGTCGCTGACCGTAGCGCTCCACCAGTTCTTCGAAAGCGTCCTCGGACCGGCTTCTGAGGCGATCGATCAGAGGCCCATCCGAAGTCTCAACATCCTGCATTGAACGGTTTGCTCCGCGGTCTTTCAGTTCCGCCCAAGCTCATCTTTCAGGAACTCCAGAGTTCGTTTTTCAAACTCCGGAGGGAGCGGAATCGACCTGGCCAACCCATCGGGTCTGGCCACCTTTCGATAACCCTCGATAAATCGATGGCAGTTGGCACATCCGCGCAGGTGTCTCTCAAATCGGGTCTCGAGTTCCGGATCCAGCTCTCCTTCCAAGAAGGCGTAGGCCCAGTCGGCCACCTCCTCACAGGTAGGCAACCCCATCACCTTCATCATCCAACGCTTCACAATGCCTGGCACCGGAATTCCTCCAACCAGCCGACGCTCCATACTCCCGTATGCTCGCAATCACGTTTCTATCATGACCGAGTCGCTCTGTCATGCAGGCTCATCTGTTTGGACCCCGCCCGGACCCAAATGTCGCACCGAATCAAGCATCTGTCAGGCTGACCCGAATCAGCTTGACATCCTTGACAAAACCGGGAAAGAACAACAAGCTTTCAGATTCAAAGGAGGAAAGTCATGGCGGCACAAGACCATCCCCTGACAGTGACGGACCTGGGCTTCACCGGAGTTGATTTCAAGGTGCGGTTCGCCGGGGAAAGTGACAGTGAGTCGGTTTACCAGCCGGCTTTTGTGCGTGTCGGTGCGAAGGGAATGTTCCTGCACTGGCCCGAGCCCCCGGCTGACCTCGAAAAGCTCCATGTGGAATGGATCGACTGCCCTTTTACGCCTGAGCCTTTCCGATGTGAGTGCAGGGTGGTCAAAACCACGGGAGAGGGCATGCACGTGAAACTCGACGGCCCCACCCCGGCCACCATGAAGGAATGGTTCGAAAGGATTTCGGCTCTGGCCGGCCAGCAAGAGCCCGACAGCGCACTGACGACCTCCAAGCTGTACACGGGCGCGACGGTGGTTTCAGCCGGCGGCCTGTTTTGCGGCGCACTGGCGATTCTCTTACCCATCCTGAGCAGTGGTCAGTGGTGGATCGACATCATTTCGAAAGTCCTGCTCCTGGTCATGGTCTCCTCGATTGCCGGCTTCGCCTGGATCCGTTTTCTGGCCGGACGGGCAGAGGTTCGGGCGATCCGGCAGAGCCCGGGCTAGAGTGCTTACTGAACCTGAACTGCAATTGCACCGACTGCCATGAATCCCTCAATCTACCGGGCCGGCGGCCATGATTTCGCCAATCTCTGGATGAACACGACAAAGATCGTCATCGCGCTGGTCTTCCTCTACCAGAACGCCCTCGACACGCAACTCGGTGTGAAGCTGTTTCAGGACTACTACTACGTGTTTCGGGTGCCGGTCAGCCGTGATGGCGAGAACGGCACTCCCGGAGCCGCCGAGGTGGTCACCCCGGAGGATCCCTATTTCTCCATCGACTTCAAGCCTCTGGTCCTGGGCCAACCCTATGACGACTTCACCGTGGAAGTGCTCGCCCTGACCAATCGGGACGGAGAAGATCTGCTCCAGGAGATGCCTCCGGGAAAAGGGCCCTGTCCGTCTCCTGGTCCAGGCTGCCTGCACTTCAGCTGGGCCGACCTGACCAAGGGCGACAAAGCCGTATTGCACCGGGCCAGCTTCAACCTGCTCGACCTGGTCAAGGATGAAGCCACTCTCGTGTCGGGAGACTACCACGTTCAGTTCGGATTCAACTTCTTTAGGGGTGGGCGTCGGCTCGGCCGGCCGGGACAGACCTCTACCGACTCGGGAACTCTCAAGTTCTTGCGCCAGGAGGAACTCCGATTCGGGGATGTTCCCGTGGTTCACGGCAGGCCCTTCCACATTCCGCGACTCATCCTGGAACGCATCCACGACGGGGGCTCCTGGGGCGGCTGGGATGCCTATCGGGAGGTTCGCGTGCTGGAGGGAGGGGCGGACAGCGGGTGGCGCAACGGGGCCGCTCTCACTGAGGACTTCAAGCGGGACTGGCTACAACCGATCCGTCGCCTCAATGCCGGCAGAAATTACGAGCAGCGCGGTCATTTCCTGGACAAGAACAACATCCAGGTGGATTTCACGATCGGTTTCAATCTGTTGAAGAATGAACCTCCCCGCTCGACTTACCTGGGCCCCGGCGAAAGCGACATACACTTCGTCCGCATCTTCTATGAGTGGCACTTCTTCGAGGAAGATCAAGGCTACTATTACTACAACCTGAGTCGCCACATCATCGACCCGGACGGCACCTCCGATCCGATTGACGGACGGCCCGATGTTCGAGTGGCGCGGTTCGTCAACCTGCGCCCCGACAACCTGCCCTACCGCCTCAGAAAAGACCCGGCGACGGGCGACTGGCATCTACGAGTGGAGGGCAGAATTGATAACAGCCTGGCCCCTGGATCGTCCCATCTGCTCACGGTGGTTGCCCGGGATGACTTTCAGGACCAGAGTATCAGGATCAGAGTCGAACGGTGACAACCATGCAAACGACATCCATATTCCTGGCGCTGACTCTCTTGACCACCCTCCAGCTCTGGTCTCAGGAACCCTGCAGCGACAGTGACATCACGGTCCCCCAGGGGCCCCAGATGGTAGAGGCGGATCTGTCCCTCCTGCGTGGAGCGCCCGGCCAGAGTTCTCTTCCCGAATGGAGCAAGATTGAGAAGCTGCGCAGTTTTTTCAGGAGATTCACCTCGGCCCAGGCGTCCTGCCTGCTGATCGGGGCAGAGGAAACGGACCTGGAGTTGTTCGTAGCCCGCACCTCCATCACCGACCCGGCCTCCGATCCGACTTCCGGCAGCCTGGACTCCGAAAAGGGGTTGCAGTTCTTCGGCTCTTCCCGAGTCAAGGTGGAGCGGGCCGACAAACAGGTCACCCGCACTTACGCATTCCCCCTGGGCGGGCCAGCGAAAATTTCGGACGTGGCCGAGAGTCACGAGTTGGAAATCCTGCTGGAAGACCTGGCTCAGGTACAGTTGGTCTCGGTCCCTCGTCTGCAGCGCGTTTCCACTGCCGGCTCAACCGGAACCGAGGACTGCTATTTCATCAGCAACGTCAGTGTTGTCCCGAGCCGGGTCTTTGATAATCGAGTGCCTGTTGCCCCGGATTCGAAAACCGGCGTTGCTCTTTCTCTGGACGCCCGCCGTCGGGCCCTCGAGCACGTGGGTCACGAGGTACGCTGGATGCAGAGAGTCGATACCGAGGTTCCGGGATGCCAGGCCAGTGAAGGCGCAGGCTACTGGGCCCGACAGGTCCGGTCTCTCAACCTGACGGTTCGGGAACTGGCTCCAGACATTGATTATGTCGCCCGCTCGGTCAGCTTCTGGAGAGATGTCGAACAACGAATTCAGCAGCTTCGGGCCGAGGACGAAGGCTGGCAGCAAGAAATCGCCGCCGGGGAAAACCAGTGAAGTCCCTCGCAGTCCTCTCTTCCCTGCTGCTCCTGCCGGCGGGAATGCTGCTTGCACAGGAGCAGGCATCGCCCTGTGAAACCGGAGACGCTCTTCGAGTCGGCAGCCAGATGGCATGCGTGAGCGAAGAGCAACTGGAGAGGATTCTCTCCTTTCCTCACCCGGCTCCCAATCAACGCCTGCGGCGGCAGGCTCTAACCATCGCCTTTGAAGTCTCGGCATGCGTTAACGACTTTCGGCGCTTTCCAACCGATCCTCAGCAGCAGACCGACTTTCACTGCCTGCAGGAGGCACTACTCGATTTCTATGAGCAGATCCATGAAGACATCGAAACCGGAGAAGAGGGTCTGCATTTCCAAGACCACCTGGCCTGGTCCTCCCTGCGCATCCACTACTGCATGATCGACGAGAATCTCCCTCTTTCCGGCTGTATGACCCACATCGAGGACGCCCTCAGGGACTATCAGGCGGCATTCAAAGAGGCGAATTCAAATCGTTCCGATACCATATTTCCTGACGGTGGTGACAGTCTCCGGGGCGCTGGAGCCGAGGCTCTCCCCAGTTTCGAGCACGTGGATTCGTTCGTGAATCTCTCACTCGAGAACACGCGCCGTTTCCCGCTGGCACTGGGCAAGCAAGTCGGAGAAACACTGGGTTCAGTTCTGTGTGACGCCTTTCATCTCTATCCTGAACGACGAACGGATATCGCTCTCCTCTACAACGTTCTGATCCGCTTCGACGTAGGAAACATGGCCTCCTCCCGCCAGCTCTACCAGTTTCTGGAGGATCTGAGCGAGCTTTTTCGACCCGCTCGGAGACTTCCCAGCTCTCTGTACTTGAGCCCTGCCGACTGGAGTCCTTCTCCTGCGCCCTGCAGTGAGGAGGACTGGGGCCTGGTCTTTCCCGAATTCCGGCTGCTCGCGGGGTACGTGCTTCCCGGTCCGGTTCGAATGGGCCGCTCCCTGGATCATCTGGAGACCATGCTCGTACGGACTGCAGAGTTCGCCGAGAACCCGAATCATCTCTGGAAACCCTTTCATCGCTACGGAATGCTCCTCTTTGGCCTGGCCGGGTCGGTGAAAGTGGCGGCCTACAGGGACCCACAGAAATGGGACACCCGTCACCTCATCATGGAAAAGGCGCGTGACGCGTTGCTTCTCAAGGGTGTGTGGCACGCACGTCATCCCATCGACCCCAAGCCACTGAGGGCCTCCGTCGACGAGCTGCTCCGAAGCTACACCGGCGAACTCCTGAGCGACCTGCGACTCGACAAACTGATCGATTTCTCTGAAGCCTCTCTCGACGTGGGAAGTGTGCTCCTCAGTCCCGAACAGAAACAATTCCTGCACCGCCAGTTGGCCATCTCCAACTCTCTTCTGAGGGAGCACTCCCAGACTCTTTCCCATCTCCAGCAGAGCGACATCCGGCAGACTCAACTTCGAGAGATCCTCAGAACGCTGCGAGAAGCAGGCGTCAGCCCCGGGATGTTCCAGACTCCATCGGACCACCGGTAGGAGGACGCTCCGTGGTCCGATCAGACCCAGGATCACATCAGCCGTCGTCCTTTCTTGTTAAGCTGGACTGGTGTTGAAACCGGCTCGTGTCCTGGTTCTCCTCATTCTCAGCCTGTCGGCTGGATTCGTGCAAGGTCAGAGTCAGAGTTCACCTTTCCTGTGGGAAATCAGCGGCACAACAACGTCCTACTTGTTTGGAACGATTCATCTTCCGGATCAGAGACTCGCGAATCTCCCGGTCAGCGTGAAACGGGCTTTCGATGCCAGTGATGCCGTGGTGACGGAGATTCCACTCGACACCTCTTCTCTGATGGCGCAGGTATCTCTGCTGAAGCTTTCAGGGCCCAGAACCTTGCATGAGATCCTCCCTCCTGAGCTGCTCAGGCGCACCGAAAAGGCCCTGCAGCAGGTCAACCGGGCTCTGACGATTGAACCGTTCGTGAGGTTCAAGGTCTGGGCCATTGCCAGTATGGTTCCCGTCCTTGAGAAGCAGCTCCAGAATCCGGGGGTGCTGCCCATGGACGCCCAGCTCTACCAGCAGGCCCAGGAGCAGGGCAAGAAGGTGGGAAATCTGGAAACCATTGAGGAACAGGTCGGGATTCTTGATTCCCTGAGCGAGCAGGAACAGGTCACGATGCTAAGAGATACGCTGGACTTTCTGGAGAAATACAGGGCCAAGGGCATCGACATGACCGATCAACTCATCGACTGGTACCTTCGCGGTGACCTCTCCGAGTTTGGAGAATTGATGGTCGGGTACATAGGAGAAGACGACTTCTATGAAGAGTTTCTGGACAAGGTGCTCTACCAGCGCAACTACCTGATGGCCGATCGCATTGAGGCTCTACTCAAACAATACCCCGGCCGATCGCACTTCATTGCCGTCGGCGCCGGCCACTACTGGGGAGAAACCGGTGTCCAGAACCTGCTCACCGAGAAAGGTTTTGAGATCAGACGCGTTTCGCACTGACAAACTGGCAGTAGGACCCTCCGCGGTTCGATCAGATCGACAGAATCACAAATTGGTCGGTCCTCTAATGAGAAACTAGGGCACTGGAGAACGCCATGCAAAGGCTGACCACAGTCATTTTCCTACTTTCACTTGCCAATATTGTTGTCGCCGGACAGTCCATCCACAAGAATGTGCGGCTCCATGTCCACACCATGCCCGAGAATCTCGATTCTGCCATTCGATCCGAGATCCTCAGTCAAAAAGTGCCAGTGAGAATCGTGGCTGCCGCGGCCGACGCCGAGTTGATCATGAAGGAGACCTCAGGATTCACCAGCACTGAGAGGCACAAGGAAGGAATCCGCCTCATCATCGAGATCTTCGATTATGCAGGATTGAAGCAATGGCCGGAGTCACCGGGAGCCCGTTTTTTCTGGGTCGATAAGGCCTCACGTGGCTGGCAAAACAAGATCGCAAAGAACGTCGCCAAAAAGCTGACCAGGAGTATTCAGAGGTACCCCAGTACAGCCTCTACCACCGATGCCTGGTGGCCCTTTACCAGGGAACGAGTGGAGAAACGGGCTGAATCTGCCGGGGCCGATACCGGGCCGGACCCGGCCACCGATGCGTCTGAAGAATCCCCCTCCGCTTCCCGGACCTCGACCTACAGGACTCCCTCCAGTGAGATCGACATAGACTGGTCTCAAAAAGACACTACCCAGGTGGACGTTCGCTTCAACGAGCCCCCTCTTGAGGCCACGAAGCCTCCTGTGGAGGTCACGAAGGAACCTTTGGAGATCAAGTCAGGAATGACGGAAGAGGAGGTGCGAAACCTCTTTGGGCATCCTCTCAAGATCGCTCGCCTTGAGGACAAGACCATCTATCGATACAAGGACATGGTCGTCGAGTTTCGGGGTGGAAAGGTCTCCGAGGTCCAGTTTCGGTAAAACCAGGAAGAGGAGCCGCCCCAGAACCTGGAATCTGGAACCGAACACCCGTCCCTAACGACAGGGTTCACAATCGTGACCCGGCGACTCGATCTGAATCGTTACGTGGGAGATCTCAAAGCGGTCCTTCAAAGTGTCGCTCAAATCCTTGAGAAGATCGTCACGGTCATACTCCGATTCGGGCAGCACATGTGCCGAGAGAGCCACCATTCCGCTGGTAATGGTCCACACGTGAAGATCGTGAACTCCGGCAGCACCCCCTACCTCCCTCATGGCCTGAAGCACCTCATCCACGTCGATGTGAAGCGGTGAGCTTTCCATGAGAACGGCCACCGATTCCTTCAGAACCGACCAGGACGAAAAGATGATCAGCACACCGATAATGATGGAGGCCAGGGGATCGGCCCAGTACCAGCCGAAAGCCCAGATCAGGGCACCGGCTGCAATGGCCTGGAAGCTCCCCAGCGTATCGGCCAGGATGTGCAGCCAGGCTCCCTGCATATTCAGGCTGTCCTGCCTCCCGTCCTGGAGTAGCCACAGGCCCAGCAGATTTACGACAAGACCTCCGGTGGCCACCGCCATCATGATGCCGGCCTGGACTTCTGGAGGATTCAGCAAGCGTTGGTAGGCTTCGATAAAAATGAGAATCGAGATGGCCACCAGCGTGGCCCCGTTGACCAGGGCCGCTAGAATCTCTGTTCGGTAGTAGCCGTAGGTGTGCTGAGAGCCGGAGGGTCGACTGGCCAGCCACATGGCAAAGAGGGCCAGGGCCAGAGACCCGGCGTCCGAGAGCATGTGCCCGGCATCGGCCAGAAGGGCCAGAGATCCAGACAGCAGTCCGCCAATCACCTCGGCAGTCATGTAGAGGATCACCAGAACGAGGGTGAGGCTGAGGCGCCGCTGATTCGCCGACCGGCGCTCTGCACCGTGGGAGTGACCGTGTTGATGAGCCGCTGTCATGATGTCGTGCCGCTGCGGGGATTCCGCATCCGGATCAAATCGTCTAGAATCAAGTCGTTCAATCTCAGCAAAACATAGCAGTATCCACTATGCGTGTCACGTTCCGTCTCTGCACTCTTTTGACGATTGTAACTTGCCCTTTGATGCCTTCGGCTCTGGGCCAGGCGGCAGAGATCGATTTCCAGTCTCAAATCCAGCCCATTCTGGAGCGCGCCTGTCTGGAATGCCACGGGTCGGTGAAGCAAAGCAACGGGTTTCGCCTCGACAGCCGGGAAGCCTTCCTGGAGGGCGGGGTCTCGGGTCCGATGGTACTTCCCGGAGAATCCGAACTGTCCGAGCTTGTGGATCGCCTCACTGGAGATGCCGTCGGGTTGAGAATGCCTCTCCAAAAGGAACCGCTGACTTCGCAGGAAATCGCCCTGATTCGGGCCTGAATCGATCAGGGAGTCCCCTGGTCGGACGAGACCGAGATGAACCTGCCCTCTTCTCGGCACTGGTCCTATCAGCCCGTCCAGAGGCCTCCCCTGCTCGAGGTGGAGGACGCAGACTGGACGGAGAATCCTATCGATTCGTTTTCGCTGGCCAGCCTCGAGAAGAAGGGCCTGCAGCCGGCCTTAAGGGCCAGTCGCGAAACCCTGATTCGTCGCGTGACCCTGGATCTGACCGGTCTCCCGCCGAGTCTCGACGAGATCGATGCTTTCCTGGCCGACGAGTCAGCGGAGGCCTACCCGAAGGTGGTCGAGCGGCTCCTCGCCTCCTCTCATTACGGCGAACGCTGGGCCCGACAGTGGCTCGATCTGGCCCGCTATGCGGACACCAACGGATACGAGAAAGACAGAACTCGTTCCATCTGGCTCTATCGGGACTGGGTGATTCGTGCCCTGAACGAGGACATGCCCTTCGACCAGTTCACGATCGAGCAACTGGCGGGTGACCTGCTTCCCGACCCCCACCAGGATCTGCTCATTGCCACCGGCTTTCATCGCAACACGATGGTTAATGAGGAGGGCGGGACCGACGCGGAAGAGTATCGAGTCGCTGCGGTTTACGATCAGACCAACACGACTGCCTCCGTGTGGCTGGGAACCACGCTGGAGTGCGCCCAGTGCCATGACCACAAGTACGATCCCTTCAGCATGGAGGACTACTACCGGTTCTTTGCTTTTTTTAACAATGCCAGGGGTGATGTCAGAGTCCCTTCCGGCGAAAGCTTCGGGACCAACCTGAACATCCCTCCTCCCCCGTATCTCGCCTCCCACCGCCGCGACCTGGAGGAGCAGATTCTGAAAATAGACCGCTGGATTGCCTCCCGTCCGCAGGAAGTCGTGCAGGCCCAGCCGAAGTGGGAAGAGAAGGTGCTGCCTGAGCTTGTCACCTGGGAGACGCTCGAGCCTGTCTCTCTCTTTTCCATCGAGGGCACCGAACTGGCAGCCCTCAAGGATGGATCCGTCCTGGCTTCCGGACCCAGACCCCCGGTAGACACTTACATCCTGGAGTTCGAGGCCGATCTTTCTGGCGTTGCGGCCATACGACTACAGACACTCCGGCATGGCAGCCTGCCCTTCGGAAAATCTGGACGCAGCGACAGCGGGCACTTCGTACTCACCGGTTTCGAAGTCGATGTGCCGTCCGAGGGTAGTGACGCGCCGCTTGACCTCAAGCGGGCAGCGGCCAACTTCTGGACGCCGGGATTTCACCCCGCACAGGCACTGTTCGAGGATCGGACCGGCTGGTCCGTCATGAGGGAGCCCCCTGACTTCGGACTGGGTCGCCAGGTGGTGTTCTCTCTGCACAAGCCGCTGGAAACAGCCGGAAGCAACCGATTTCGCGTTCGGCTGCGCCAGGACTCGGAGATGGAAGGGTATCTCCTGGGCCGCTTCCGCCTTTCGGTTTCCCGTGATTCCAAAGCAGACGCGGGGGTCAGAATTCCCGATGAAATCGCCCGCATTCTCCAGACCCGCCCCAGGAAGCGGCAACCTTCTGAAAGGGAACTTCTGTCCGATTTCTACCTGACTCAGGCACCCTCGCTGAGGCCGGCCAGAGAACGCCGGGACTTCCTCCACCAGTCCTGGAGCGAACTGAAGAACCCGGGAACCATGGTCATGGAGGAACTGGATGAGGATCGTCAGACTTTCATTCACCAGGGCGGATCCTTTCGGTCTCCTGGCAAGAGCGTCAAACCCGGAGTACCGACCATTTTCCAGGGACTGCCAGAGAATGCCTTCCGAAATCGCCTGGGACTGGCCCGCTGGCTGGTCTCCCGGGAGAACCCCCTCACCGCCCGCGTGATGGTCAACCGGATCTGGATGGAACACTTCGGGCAGCCTCTGGTCGAAACCGTGGAAGACTTCGGAACACGAGGCTCCAGACCGACACATCCCCGGCTCCTTGACTGGCTGGCTGCGGAGTTCATGGACGGCGGCTGGAAGCTCAAACGGCTCCACAGATTGATCGTCACTTCAGCCACCTACCGCCAGTCGAGCCACGTCACTGCCGAAAAACTCGAACAGGACCCTCACAACCGGCTCCTTTCACGGGGACCCCGGTTTCGAATGGACGCTGAGATGATTCGCGATTCCTCCCTCTCCCTGGGTGGACTACTCTCGTCGAGAATGTTCGGCCCCAGCACCTTTCCCGACCAACCGGAGGGAACCTGGAATCTTATCGAAAACAACAATGAGAAATGGATGTTGAGTGAGGGACAGGACCGCTACCGGCGTGGGCTCTACACGTTCTGGAGACGAACCGCTCCCTATCCCTCTTTCACAGTCTTCGATGCCACCAGCCGCGAAACGGCCTGCTTGCGGCGAGTGCGGACCAATACACCGTTGCAGGCCCTCACCACGTTGAATGATCCAACCTTCTTCGACAGCGCCCGGGGTCTGTCCAACCGGATTCTGACCCAGCCGGCCGAATCAGCCTCGGTCGCGGATCGAGTCCGTTTCGCTTTTCGCCTTTCACTGGCACGTGAACCCACGCGGAACGAGCAGGAACGACTCATCCTCCTCTATCAGGAACAGAAGGCGATCTATCAGGGAGACCCTTCCCTGGCCCGGACCGTTTCGCGGGATGGCAACATCCAGGCAGCCCCGGGTCTGGACGAAATTGAGTTTGCGGCCTGGGCCATAGTGGCCAATGTTCTTCTCAATCTGGACGAAGCTCTGGTGAGAAGATAGCCATGACCAGGAAGATGACAGAAGAGGAGCGCTTCCGGCGAGCCATCACCCGCCGCTATTTCTTTTCCCAGAGCGGGTTGGGGCTGGGGTCACTGGCCCTGGGGGCGCTGCTCGACGGCGAGCTCCTGGCCACTCCCGCAAGTTCCGGGAACCCGATGGATCCCCGCCCTCCACACTACCCGGCCAGGGCGAAACGCATCATTTACCTGTTTATGGCCGGTGCCCCTTCCCAGCTCGACCTGCTCGACCACAAACCGACCCTGGCTCGACTCAACGGGCAGAAGATTCCCGCCGAGATCATCGAGGGCGAGCAGTTTGCCTTCATCAAAGGCATCCCTGAGATACTTGGCTCCCCGTACAGTTTTGGGCGATACGGCCAGTCGGGAGCCGAGGTGTCGGAACTTCTGCCCCATCTGAGAGAAGTCGTGGACGAAGTGTGTGTCGTCAAGTCACTCTACACCGACCAGTTCAACCATGCCCCGGCCCAGATCTTCATGAACACCGGACACCAGCTCATCGGCCGGCCCAGCATGGGTTCCTGGCTCACCTATGGACTCGGGTCTGAAAACAGCGAGCTTCCCGGGTTCGTGGTCCTGGTCTCCGGCCAGGGCCAGCCGGATGGAGGCAAGTCGTGCTGGGGCAGCGGGTTTCTTCCCTCCCACTACCAGGGAGTCGAGTTCCGGTCTCAAGGGGATCCGGTCCTCTTTACTTCCAACCCGCCCGGGGTGACATCCGCGGCAAGACGCCGGTCACTGGATGCGATCCGCGACCTGAACGAGATGCGCCTGGAAGAAGTTGGAGATCCGGAAATCTCAACTCGCATCAACGCCTTTGAGATGGCCTACCGGATGCAGACCAGCGTTCCCGAGATTGCCGACATCTGGAGCGAACCTGCTCACGTTCACGAAATGTACGGAACCGAAAAGGGCCAGGTCAGCTTCGCCAACAACTGCCTTCTGGCCCGGCGCCTCCTGGAGCAGGGAGTCCGTTTTGTCCAGCTCTACCACCGGGGTTGGGACAGTCAAGGAACTTCCAAAGGAGATGACATTATCCACGGCCTGCCCCAGCGCTGCCGGGAGACGGATCAGGCGACAGCAGCCCTGGTCAAGGATCTCAAACAAAGGGGGCTTCTGGAGGACACCATCGTCGTCTGGGGCGGTGAGTTCGGACGGACTCCCATGAACGAAGGCCGCAACAACTCAGTGTTCCTGGGGAGAGATCACCATCCACGAGCCTTTACCATGTGGATGGCCGGGGGTGGATTCGAGTCAGGCGTCACTATCGGGGCCACAGACGAACTCGGATACAATGTGGTGCAGGACAAGATCCATGTCCATGACCTCCACGCCACCATACTCCACCTGATGGGCCTCGACCACACTCGCTTGACCTATCGATATCAAGGCCGCGAGTTCCGCCTGACCGATGTGGCCGGCAAAGTGGTCGACAAATTGCTCACCTGAGTGTGGGAGCGGCCTCCTACTCTACTGCCCTTTGGCCCGGCTGATCACCACCATCACTGCTTCCACATTCTGGAGATTGGAAGCGTTGCTGCCGATCTCCTGGTAGTGTCCCAGCAGTTCCCTGGCTTCGTCGTACCGGTTGTCAAAGTAGCGCTGCATGCCCAGTTGAAAGTAGGCTTCCGGGAAGTCGGGATTGACCTCGACGATATTTTCGTAAATCACCGTCGACAACTGCTTGTTTCCCTTTCTGACCGATTCCGCCGCCTGCTTGAAAAGACTCTCGTCCGGGTCTTCTCCGCTCCGCTCGAAAACGCTCCGGAACGTTGCTGCAGCCTCCTGATAACGTTCGACCTGCACATAAACCTCGGCCAGCTCTCTTTCCACGGCAGGCTGCTCAGGATGCAGCAAGACCGCCTTGCGGTAGCTCTCGATGGCTTGCTCGAATTGCTCGAGCGTGATTTGAGTACGGGCAATCTCCAGCACAAAGGCTGGCTGAATCTCTTCGGAGAACTCGCCCATTCCGGTTTCTGCCCGGACCAGAGCTTCTTCTGCTTTTCCGTTCTTTCGGAGCAGGCGGATCTCTTCCAGGTGCTCCCGCACTTTGGTCGTTTCGGCGTTGAGCAGATAGTCGTCAATCAGGTCCCCGAGTTTGCGAGTGTCCCCCTCATTGGGGCTCAGCTCAAGCGCTCGGTCAGCGCTGCGGCGAGCTTCACCGATACGGTCCGACCGCAGGTAAGCCAGCGCCAGATTGTAGTGATAAGGACCGTTGTCCGGCTTCACCTCGACCAGTTCCAGGTACAGGTCGACGGCCTTCTGATACGCCTGGGCCTGCACGGCCTGCTCAGCCCGATCTTCGAGCTGGAGTAAAGGGATCTCGGTAAAAAGTATTTGCAGATTCTGCCGCTGCTGATCTATCTGACTGCGCTCTTCAGCCGTTTCAAATTCCGCAAAGATCTCCAGGAGTTCTACTGCCGCCTGAAAGCTCTCCGTGGCTTCATCCCAGCTTTTCTTCTGGAGCTGAACAATCCCCAGGTTCTGGAGAGTATCTGGATTGGATGGATTCAACTGGTGAGCCGCCTTCAGCTTTTCCTCGGCCAGATCAAACTCCTGCTGCCGCAGTGCCTGAGCCCCTTCCGTGTAGAGCTCCCCGGCCTTCTGCAGGGACGCTGCGTCCTCAAAATAGAGAAGCTGGGCAGAGTCTCCGGGCTCAAATCCCAGAGTGACCGACTCTGTAGCGCCATTCTCCAGGCGCAGAAACTCCCGGTAGAGCGGCTGGTAGCCCTCCGCTCGAGCCCAGAGTCGGTAGTAACCGGCCGGCAGTTTCTTGAACCGAGCCCGCCCCTTGCCATTCGACGTCGCTTCGTCGACTTGTCCGGTCTGTAAAGACTGGAGAAAGACGTCGGCTTTCTTGAGTGGACGACCCGCGTCGTTGTGACAGAGGACGTCCAGAGTCGCCTGAGCCAGGGCGGTTCCCCCCGGCCCGGCCAAGACCGTTAGCACGACAACGACTCGCAACCCTTGATTCAGTGTTTTCATGAGTTTGCTTCCCGTTTCAGTCCCAAGAAACAGGCATTCTATCACACTCGGGGAAGATGCGAACGGGAGGCGTCAACGGGGACCCGGGGAAAGGGGTGCCAAAAACCTGAAGCGGGAAAAGAGTTTCGGGCACCACGCCAACTTCACAATCGCGGGATGAAGCTCAAACCTGGTGCCCGATGCGGGAGGAACTTATTGATCAGCGTCGTAGGACTCGATCCCCGCGGGAGGGAGGGCGCTGTCTCGCATTTCGGCCACGCGGGAATGGGATGACGACTTCACTGCCACCGGAATGCCCTCCATTTCTTTGATCGAGTACTGCAGCGCCGACAGGACCACGTTGGCGACAGTGATCCAGATAGCAACATAAATCGTGAGATACATAAACTTGTTCATAACCCCGGTTTCTCCTCTACATGAATCGCACCAGAAGTGACAAGAGGACTCATACTCGGGTTGCTGTCCTCTACCCCTGGTCTCATGTCTGCTCCCAAGACCGCCGTCACGACAGCAGCCATCAACACAATCACCGCAGCGGCGCCGAGAACTCCCATCAGGGCTCCGGCTACTTGTGTCAGTGCTTTTCTCATCTGGCTTCTCGCTCCGTGGCCCCGCTTCGGGGGCAGACAACTGTTTTTGTAACATGGCCGAAAGAGAGGGCGCGTGAGCCGAATCACCGGCCCAGATTTTTCTTGTACAGGTGGGAAGTCCCTGGCAGCTTGTGGCGAAAGTTCCAGGGGCTGTGAAGAGTGATTGCAACGGCCGATCGTTTCCCAGATCATAGGGGAAGAAATGAGGGCAATAGAAAAGAGTTTCGGAGGAACCGTTTCATGAGCAGCATCAAGAAGTCACGGCGTCAGTTCCTGAATATTGCAAGCGGTACGGCCCTGGCCGCAGCGGCAGCACCGGAGATCCTGGCCGCGCCGAAGTGGAGTTCCAGGGAAGCCCACTCCGGATCGGCCAACGACCGGATCCAAATTGCCACTATCGGAATGGGGATCATAGTCTTCGAGGACACCCAGACCGCTCTGAAGGTCCCTGGCGTTGATCTGGTTGCGGTCGCCGACTGCTACGACGGCCGGCTGGAAAGGACGAAAGAAGTTTTTGGAAACCAGGTGGACACCACCCGGGACTATCGGAAGCTGCTGGCCCGCTCTGATGTGGATGCCGTTCTGGTCTGTACGCCCGACCACTGGCATCAGAGGATCTCGATTGAAGCCCTCGATGCCGGCAAGGCCGTGTACTGCGAGAAACCGATGGTCCAGAAGATCGAGGAAGGGGCCGACCTGATAGCCGCCGAGCAACGAAATGGACAACCTCTGGAAGTGGGGAGTCAGGTAGCCAGTTCCATCGTTGTCCAGAAAGCCCGGGAGCTCTACCGGGCCGGGGCCATCGGAAAGCTGAACATGGTCGACATTATGATCAGCCGCAACGGCGCCTTTGGCGCCTGGCAGTACTCGATTCCGCTCGATGCTTCCACCCGCACGATCGACTGGGATCGCTTCCAGGGGCACGCACCCCACAGACCTTTCGACGCCGATCGTTTCTTCCGCTGGCGAAAATACTGGGATTACGGAACGGGAGTGGCTGGAGACATGTACGTACACCGGTTCACGGCACTCCATCGAATCCTCGATTCCAACGGACCCGTCAAGGCAATGACCACCGGCGGCATCCGCTACTGGAAGGAAAAGCGCGAGGTCCCGGATCTGATCCTGGGCCTCTACGAATACCCGGAAACCGATAATAATCCGGCCTTTACACTGTCGCTGGGAGCCAACTTCGCGGACGGCGGCCACGGGAACACCTTTCAGCTCATCGGAGACGAGGGGATCATGTCTGTGTCGGAAGACTCGAGTGTTCACATCTCGAGGCGCACCTCCCGCCAGCAGTCTTTGGAAGAAGTCGTGAAAGGCTACAACTCGGTGCGTACCTTCTCTCATGCCCAGCAGCAGGCCTTTATCAAGAAGTACAAAGAAGAGCATTCCCACGCCGCAACAGGTGAGGGAATGAAGCTGGGGGGCAGTACCGAGATGAGATCGCCACAGGGTTACGACGGCCGCATCGACCACTTTCACGCGCTCTTCAACGCTATGAGAACCGGGAAGAAAGTGGTCGAAGACAGCACTTTCGGTCTGCGGGCTGCCGCACCTGCTCTGCTGGCCAACTACTGTTATCTGCAAAACCGTATCATCGGCTGGGATCCCGAAAACATGCGCATCACCTAGCCGGCTTCAAACATCGAGGAGGAAACCGGATGTCTCGACGAATACAACTTGGGGTGGCCGTTGCTGTGGCCACGCTGACCCTTTCTGTCCTTTTCTCAGAGCATGGATTCATTTCACTTTTTGACGGCAAGACGCTCAACGGGTGGACTCTGCTCGGAAAGAACGGTGATGGCTACCTGGTCAAAGACGGCAAAATCGTGGTGCCTCGCGGCGGAGGGGGAAACCTTTTCACGGAGAAACAGTTCAGCGATTTCATTTTGAGATTCGAGTTCAAGCTTGAAGACGGCTCCAATAATGGCCTGGCTTTTCGCTCTCCGTTGCAGGCCAGAAACATCCATGTCGAGGGCAACGAGCTCCAGATTCTGGATCACAACTCGGAGCGCTACAAGGACGTCATCAAACCCTGGCAGGTACACGGCTCTCTCTACCATGTCTTTCCCGCCAAGACCGGGTATTTGAAGAAAACGGGAGAATGGAATTCGGAAGAAGTCACGGTTGCGGGCCGCCAGGTGAAAGTGGTTCTCAACGGCCACACGATTCTGGACGTCAAGTGGTTCCTGGACGACGTCACCGACCCGGAGATCCTGAAAGAACACACCGGGCTGCAGCGAAAGACCGGCCACCTCGGCTTCCTGGGACACAACGAGCCCATCGAGTTTCGAAACATCATGATCAAGGAGCTTTGAGCATGGGAACAACTTACAACCGGAGAAACTTTCTGAAGAACTCGGCCACTGGAACAGCGGCCATGGCGGGCTATACGGCTACCGCACGCGGCTACCAGGCCAATGAAACCATCAACGTCGGCTGCATCGGGACCGGGGGTCGGTGTCAGCGATTAATGAAGTCCCTGGTCAAGGTTCCCGGCGTTCGAATCGCGGCTGTGTGTGACGTCTAGGACGTCCGTCTCGAGCAGGCTCGCAAGCTGGCTGATCCCAAGGCGTTCTCGACCAAGATCTTCGAGGAGGTGCTCCAGCGCAGCGACATCGATGCCGTCCTGATTGGATCTCCTGACCATTGGCATGTACCCATGACGATTGCCGCCTGCGAAGCCGGCAAAGATGTGTATGTGGAGAAGCCGCTCACCCACGACCCGTCGGAAGGCGCCGCGGTCATCGAGGCTCAGGATCACAACCGGCGGATCGTTCAGGTAGGGATGCAGCAGCGAAGCATGCCCCAGGTTCAGAAGGCCCGCGAGATCGTGCGCAGCGGCCAACTGGGGAAGATCCATAAAGTCCATCTGACCTGGAACCGCAACTCGCCCCGGGGCCGGGGAGCCAGACCTGAGATCGATCCGAAGTCAGTCGACTGGAAACGGTTTCTGGGCTCTGCACCAGACCAGCCCTTCGATCCCTATCGCTTCCGCTCCTGGCGGTGGTTCTGGGATTTTGGAGGCGGGATCCTGACCGACTTGATGGTCCATCACATTGACATCGCCAACTGGTTTCTAGACCTGGAAAACCCTGCCCGGGCCGTCACCGTTGGAGATCATTTCAGGAACGCCGGCCTGTGGGAGACACCCGACACGATTCAGACCCTGATTCGCTACCCGGATCAGGATGTCCAGGTTTACTTCGAAGGAACCTTCGTTAACGCTCGCAGTGGGGCCATGTTCGAGTTCATGGGAACGGAATCCACCCTGTACGTGGATCGCGGCCGCTACGAAATCCACCCCGAACGTGGCCGGGAGATCCCGTACTCCGAGTGGGTGCTGGGTGAGGGACGCCGGGGAGCGGACTTTTACGCCGATCCCGATGGCGATCTGCTGCATCTGACCAACTGGATCGAGTCGGTGCGATCGCGCCAAAAGCCCATAGCACCCGCCGAAGCGGGTGTGGCCGCAGCGGTGCCTGCCCACCTGGGCAACCGGGCCTACCTGAACGGTGGAGTCGCCAACGCAGTTTGACCGCTTGACCGTTCCACCGTGGGGCCGTGGGGCCGTGGGGCCGTTCGTAGGGGCCGGTCTTGTGCCGGCCCGCTTGACGGGCGACCACAAGGGTCGCCCCTACGCAAACGCCTTCAGCACTCGAGCCGCCTACCGAATCGCAATGGGCCGGGCCGGTGAACCCGTGGCTCCCTTGAAGCGAATGGGCGTGAGGATAAACAGAAACTCGTACACTCGGTCCCGGGCCAGCTCTTCGAAGGTCATGTTCTCCAGGTTGAACACCCCGGCCTTGTTGATCAGCTCCTGGTGAACCGGAAACACCAGTTCCGGATTCGGATTCGGAACCACTTCCGTGGTCCAGGAATCAGACCCCACCATGGAGGCATTCTTGGACACGGCCCAGGCGGCTACCTCCAGACCGATCCCCGGTGGGTTCGTATTGTAGACATCCGGTTGCCGCCACAACTGGGACCATCCATAGCGAAAGAAAAGCGCGTCCCCCTGGCGGATTGAGTCAGGGTCGATCCCCTGTTTTCGGAGCGCTCCCTCCGCGTCGGCCCGTGTGACCTCGTAGCTGTGGGGGAGATGACTTCGCCCTTTGTAACCGGCTACATCGATGAGAATACCCCGCGTGATGATGGGCTTGATATTCTCGACTCCGAGCTTGTTCAGGCCATAGGTCCCACCCATCTCCTCTTCCTGGATGAAGCCGTTGTAAAACACACTCTTACTGGTCCCGTCCGCCATCTTCAGCCAGGTCCCGATGTGTCCCGGCCCGTCGAACTGAGTGCCTACCTGCCCGATTTCGGCGCACAAAAACTCGTCGTTCCCCAGCAACTGGTTCTTCCCCACCGGCCCAGCTGGGTCGGGAATCAGCATAGAGTAAGTCCGTTCCCCATAGAGCGGCATCCCCTTTTCATAAACCTGCCCCAGCTCGTAGGTCTTCCCCTCTTTGACCAGTTGGATGGCTTCCATGATCTTGGAGGGCGTGATCCAGTTGGATCCTCCCGCCTGATCTCCAGCGCCCCAGATGGGGTGAGGCCACCAGGGGCCCTTCTCCCGGGTTTGCCCCGTTACCAGAACCGGCACCAGCGCCAGCGCCGCCACCACAACCATCATGCGCCCTGTTTTACTGAATCTGCTCATGTCCGAACCTCCTCTGTGAAGCATCCATGTTAGCGAGCAGCCGAAGAGATGCAAAACATCTCGTGGGTGGAACCCGTCTCAAGGCCCGCCAAATCTAACGTCCCGAGGCTGTAGGGCACGCCAATCTGGCGTGCCGAACGTTTCCCGCTGCCAGAGCTGACCGGGAAACGGATGACGTGTGCAGACGAGTTCAGTTCGGAACGGTTGATAACCGTGCCCTACGAATAATTGCCGAACCGAGAACCAGGGGCCAGCAACGAGGAACTACGAACGAATTCGATTCAGCCAGACAGCCAGGCTCAGGGGCGCGATGATCTCGTAAGCCTCGCGGAAGTTTCTGGCTTCGAGCCGCTCGATGGCAGCTTCAGCCTTGGGAATCGAAACGTACTCTCCCAGGCCCGGGGCCGATTGGAGATGAGCTCGCCATCTCTCACTTTCCCGGTTCAGGTGGATCCGGAGTCGCTGCGGAGCAGGGATCATCGTTTTCGGGCGGAGGCGGACTTTCTCGGGAAGCCGGCCCCGCATGGCTTCGCGCAGGATGTGCTTGTTCACACACCACGGAAGCGCATGTCAATCCCCTGGCCGCGCCGAGTCTTATCTGCGCCATCGGAGCCACGACTTCCCGCATGCGCTGGAGGCGCTGGACCCGAGTCAGACTGGCGCTCCGGTCGAGATTCGCCAGCCTTTTGCTGACATGCGCCTGGTGAGGTTTGTCCTCTCAATCCCTTCCTGGACAGGCCTGCCGTTTCTGTTGAAGAGCCCGAAGATGCCGCTCATTCGTCTCGATCAGATCCGATGGGGAATCCTGTCCACTTCACTGCCCCACCCTGCACTTTCAGCCTGCAATCCGCAAGACGAGCCACGGCATGTCGTCATGCTGCCGGGTAGCACCTGCGAACTGATCGACGTTCTGAGCCAGGAAGTCCAGGCAAATCGGTGCCCCGGCCGACTCCGGGAGCTGGTCAACCATCTGTTGCAGCCGTTCATCCCCAAACTCGTCGCCAGCTGCATTGACCGCCTCCACGACGCCGTCGGTGAAAGCCACCAGCAGATCTCCGGGGCCCAGCGCAGTCTCTCTTAGTTCATAGTCCACCGGGAACTGAATCCCCAGCGGCAGTCCACCGGCCGTCAAGCGTTCCGTAGGCCCGCGCCTCCGACGTAAGAAGGGGTAGTTATGGCCGGCGTTAATATATCGGAGGCGTCGCTCGGCAACCAGAATCTCGCCCACAAAGGCGGTCGTAAAACGGCGCCCCCCCTGGCTGCGTTCAAGGACCGACCGGTTCAGTCCTGCCACCAGTTCGGGAAGAGTCGGGTTGACCAGCAGCAGAGCCTTCAAAGTGGCCTGAAAAGTGGCCATGAGCAGGGCGGCTGGAACACTTTTCCCAGCCACGTCGGCCACCACCAGCAAGAGTTTCTCTCTGCCTGAATTGTCCTTCGAGAGAATGGCGTCGTAGAAATCGCCACCCACGGTGTTGGCCGGCCGGGTGGAAAACGCAACCGTCATACCGTCCATCGCAGGAGCTTCCTCTGGAACCAGCCAGTTCTGGATTTCCCGGGCAATCTGGAGATCGCGCTTCATGATCACCCGGTCGGCCAGCTCCAGGGCAAGAACCAGCAGGAGTCCCACCGCTCCATAAACGGTGAAGGAGGGCACGTTGTCGCCAAAGCGGAACAATCCCATGGCAAACAGGATCAGGGAAAGCAACAGCAGAATTCGTCGCGCCGGCGAGAGGAGCATCAGCATCGCCGAGGCGAAGGCCAGGCTGATGTTCAGAAAGCGGCGGGGACCCGAGTGTCGGTCCAGCGACTCCCAGTCCACGTCCGCGGAATAGAGACGGTAGCTGGACTGGGCCTCCGACTTGAACTGATGCCACAGATCCCGGAGTGCCATCCCTTCCGTAACCTGTTCATAAAACTCCCGAATTCCCATTCACGCCCCCTGCTGGAGGCGACTATGGCAGATTCGGGTCGTCCTTTCCACCTGGGTCGGGTCCGATCTTGTGCCGTTCCGATCCCGGTTGCCTTATTTCCGTACAAGGACCCTGGACCCAGTTTTTTGGATTCGCAACTCGACGCGAACCAGTTTCTTGAACGTGGAGTCGCCTCGCATACAGCTTCGTCTGAAATCTTCAGGATCGGCCTAGACTTTTGAACATGCAGAGCCCCCTCGACGTAGTAGTCGTAGAACTAATTGAAAGGAAAATTCTATGCTCAGGTCCTTCATATCTTTTTGCCTGGTCGGTATTCTGGCCACTCTGATGGTAAGTCCTCTGCAGGCCAAGGATCACCGCTTCCGCCTCTCGTTGCCTGGAAATGTGGACGGAGTCCAGCTCAAGCACGGGCTGTATACGCTCAAGCTGGAGAGCGAGGGGAATCCGCAACCTACGGCCAAGATCTTTCGAAACGGGAAACTGCTCGTGGAGGCCCCGGTTCAGGTTCGTCCGCGCGCCAATGAGACTTCCAACACGGTCATGCAGAGCGCCGATGGGTCTCTTCTCGAAATCCGCCTCAAGAAGCAGGTGGTCGTCTTCTCACCCTAGTGTCCTGTCCCAGAGGTTCGCAGGACTCTAGCGGTCCGTGGCAGGAAATGGAGCGCCCTCCCCCAACCCTCCAGGGCGCTCCAGATCAAGCGGATTCGCTTGATCTCTACCTGGAACTACAATTCGGTTACCGAAAGGTTGCCAAAACGGTGGAAATCTGCATCCACTGTCAGGGACCGATTTTGTACAAGTGGACGGCATAGCCGGAGAAATCATCCTGAAACTGGCCTTCGCTCAGTTGCAGGAATCGATCTTCGCCCAGGACCTCCACCTGACCTTCTTCGATGGCGGAGACGGTGAATGTGGCCTGGGTAGACTGGTTGCGCATGGCTACTGCGAATACATAGGTGCTCCCCCCGTACTCTTTGACCAGGTGAGCCACCGGGACAGCGGCTTCGACTTGCGCTCCTCCGTCTACGGCCGGTGAGTTCAGGACAGCTGCCAGAGAAGTCACCTCAGAATTGATATCTCGCACGCCCTCTACGATTTCCGGGTATTCGAAAATCCCAGCTTCACGGAACTCTGGCTCCCATTCATGAACAAAATACATGATCCCCATCGAGCCGTGGATAATGGACATCCATACTTCGGTCTTGATCTGACTGGCCGTGGGTCGGTCGGTCGGATGATTGATGTGGGTGGTCTCAATGAAGTTCCAGACAATTTTCTCTCCGCCGGACCACTCCACCAGGTTGGCCACACCCTCGGCTACGAACTCCAGGTTTCCATGCACGACAACACGGGAGCTGGTCACCGGATAGATGTCGAAGGAAACAATGTCGGCGGCCTTGGATGCCTTCGGGTAGTAGCTTGTGTCGCCGGTACAGGAACCACGCCCCACCCAGTTGATATAGGCCACACCCTGCCCAAAATTGAGGAAAACCGGCCGCGTGGAGTCTCGCGACTGCAACTGGTTGTAACGCGCCACCAACTCCGTCGGTGGGATACAGGGGCCGAAACCTCCCTGCCCGTCCGGCTGGGCGTTGTCCGGCTCGTCGAACTGAGTCCAGGCCTGGATGACATGATTCTGAGGCGAGATGAGACCCCTCTGGTTTTGAAAGGTAAAGACGGGCATGTCCGCGGCTTCCAGCTGGGTAAGCTGTAGGTCCGTCGGTCCCAGCCAGAGGCCCACATAGAGGTTGATGCCTATGTCCTTGTACTGCTGAGCCCGGGCGGGGTCCTGCACCCAGACGCCGATCGGGAAATAATCGGAGTCGGTTGAAGGGCCGTTTTCCCACCGGGCATAGGGACTCTCTATGAGCTCGGGTGCCACCCGGCTCAGCGTGGGAGGAACCGCCGAGAGCAGAGTGAGACCAGACGTGCCAAACAGTTCCTGGGCAACCAGGCCCTTATCGGATCGAATCAGAATCAAGCCTCCGACCTGGCCGGCCGTGGAAGCGATCAGATCGACCAGCAGTTCCGAGAGCCTTACACCCGCTTCGAGTTGCAGCGTGGTCTCGCCCGTTTTCACACCGGCTGCCGAGATCACCTCAATCGTGACCTGCGCCGTCCCGGGGCCCGGAAAATAGAGAGCCAGACCGGTAAAGAACCCCTCCAGATTGGCCACCTGGCTGAAGACCGCCTCCAGAAACCTGCGGTCTTGCAGGAGCAGTGCCGCCGCATAGCTCAAGTCTTCGGGGTTCCCGAACACCACATCCCCGATGATGCCGTCGCCTGAGGCTGTCAGGTGCACGGATCCCTCGACGGGACCCGCGATCCCCAGCAGAGTGGCTGCATCCTGTTCCAGAGCCTGTCCCGGCTGGAACACGATTTGAAAAGGCTCCACCAGTGCCTCTCCATCCGACCCCAGGGCGGAAAACTGGACGGTCCGCTCGCCGCTGCTCACATTGATCACCTTGAAACTCGTCGACACCTCCGATGGAACGATCGCAAGCTGGGCCGAGAAGGCTTCTTTGAACGGATTTCCGGGGGAAGCATTCAACCCGATCACCGTGCTTTGTTCCTTGAAATCAATCAGGGCGAATCCAACCGCAGCGGACCCCTGGATGACCTCGACTTCGAGATAGCCGCCGGAGAGATTCTCGCCATAGATCTCGGCAACCGAGCGGTACACAAACCCGCAGGCGGGAAGCTCCAGATTCTTCACCACCGCGGCCCCCTGCAGGCCGGAGGGAGCAGCCCCCGGCGCTCGATTGGGACGATAAGTGAGTTGCAACTCGATGGGCTCCGGGGTGGGATTGGCAAGACTCAGAAAAGTCTCAGCCGAATGCCCCCACAGGGCCTCCGGGCCGTTTAGAACGCGCGTGAAGTAAAACTTCCGAGAGGGCTCACTCACAGCCACTCCACCGTCGAGCCAGCTCAGGTTACTGCTGCCAAACTGAAAGAAGCTGCCGATGCTGGAGTTGTCTGCAACCATTCGCACCCAGCCCGAGTGCGCCTCATCCTCGGCCTGGAAGATCTCGATTCCCTGCTGCGCCAACTGGTTTTGCGGGGCCAACTCGAAGCGGCTCGGATTGCGGGCGAAGGGCAGAAACTGGCCGTCGCCGCCAAGAGCCCCGAAGTCGAGGAGCGCCATGGAGTCGGAGAAGTTAGAGGCCGCATACCCAGAGAAACTCCCGTGATCGGTCTGGAAGAACGGGAAGTAAAGGGAATGGGAATTGTCCAGGTCGGCCGGCGGGCTACAGGGTGCTACCACCCCGCTACTGGAAATTCCCTGGGCCCACAGCGATCCGGCGGCCAGAGCGTAGACGAGAAGGTGGATCAGGGCGGCGTGGGTGCGTTGCAACATGGACTTGCGAATCAACTGGGATCCCTTACAAGTATAACCTGAGCAGTCCTTGTGTAACGCCGCGGTCCATCCTATCCTGGTCCTTCCACACTCGAGACGGGTATGACAACGTTACCCAAACAGGTCTGGCTGCTCACCATCACCTATGCTTTGATGTTGTCGGGCGCCTCGGTGATCATTCTGACGGCGGGAATTGTGGGGATCCGGATCGCCCCCTCTCCCGGCCTGGCCACTCTCCCGGTTGCGCTGGCAATTCTGGGAGTGGCCTCCATGACTCTGCCGGTAGGCTTCCTCATGGTGCGCCTGGGACGCAAGAAGGTCTTCCTGATCTTCGCCGGCGTGGCGGTTTTCGGAGCCTTGCTGGCGAGTTGGAGTCTCTCGATTCAGAGCTTTGGTTGGTTTTGCCTGTCTACTTTCTGGCTGGGAAGCACGGGCGCAGCGGCCCAGCAGTACCGATTCGCCGCCGTTGACTGCGTAAGCGGGGATCAAATTCCGAAGGCGGTATCCGCTGTCCTGATGGGTGGGATCGTCTCCGCCTTGATCGGACCCGAGATTGCCTTGCTCGGAAAAGACCTCTTCTCGGCCGAGTTTTCAGGCTCTTTTGTTTTGCTGGCCGGGATCTTCGCCAGCGGAGGACTGGTGCTGCTGGCGCTCAAGGACTCCAGGGTCAAGCAGCAAGAGGCAGGACACGATAGTCGCCCTATCTTAAAGATCCTGCGCCAACCCGTAGTCATTGCCGCCATCGCCGCCTCCGCAATTGGGTTTGTGGTTATGAGTCTGGTCATGACGGCTACGCCCATCAGCATGCACAACCACCACGGGCTGAGCATTACGGACACAAAACCGGTCATCCAGTCGCACGTGGTGGGGATGTACCTGCCCTCGCTGGTAGCCGGCTGGCTGATCAACCGCTTCGGCTTTCAGCGCATGATGCTGGCCGGCTTGACCGCCTTTCTCCTTTGCATTGGCATCGCTTACGCTGCTCCTGACCTGATCAACTTCTGGGTGGCTCTGGTACTGCTGGGAGTAGGCTGGAACTTCCTTTTCGTGTCGGGCACTTCCCTGCTGCCGATGGGCTATACCTCTGGAGAGCGGTTCAAAGTCCAATCCAGCAACGACTTTCTGGTGTTTTCCGCCCAGGCGGCAGCCTCTCTGAGCTCGGGATGGGTCCTGTATCACTGGGGATGGGACGGAGTCCTCCTGACCTGCCTTCCGGCCGTCGGCCTGCTGGCCATCATCCTGCTGCTGACCCGCCCCGACTCTTGCCGCCCATTTGCCGTGAACCGTTGAGCAAACTGATCGAACCGTATCGGCGACCCTTGTGGTCGTCCGCCAAACAGGCCGGCACAAGACCGGCCCCTACGAGAAGATCGGATCGGACCGCGGAGGGTCCTCCTAGGCCCCGGCAAACTTCTCGGTGGCCCATCCCATGGCGGCTCCACCAATCGTGAACGCGAGCAGACCGTCAATTCCCCACCAGACAAACATGGAGAGGGGCAGGTTGAAAACTCCCGACAAGCTGAAGGTGTAGACGAAAATGAAAATCCCCAGCGAAAGCCCCCAGGTCAGGCCACGCTTCCAGCCCGGTCCCTTGAAAGAGCTTCGGACACAGGAGTAGATCCCGGCCACTACAAGACTCATGGCGAGTGCAACCAGCAGCCAGTGGGGCAGCAGCGCTGCCATGTCGGGCGGATCCTGATTCAGGGCCGGCAGCCAGAAGGACTGAGTTGCCTGATAGGTCGGCTTGAGAATCATCGAGTGAATGAGGAAACCTGTCACGAACATCCCGAGCAGATTCGTGACTAACCAAAAGACCAGCGTTCCGACGACAATCGCTTTTGTGTTCACGAGAACCTCCTTGATATTGATGCGGAACCAACGAATTGCCCGCTATTCTGCCACACAGGGAGGAAAATCAATAGCACAAGACCGGCGCCTACGGAATCAACGTGGCTTCCGCAAAAACCGCTCTCACCTTGGGTGAGACTGAGTCCAGCGGCGCCACGAACTCGGGGTCGGTCTGGCGGCTTTCTTTGAAGTGTTCTCTGGCAGCATCCAGGTCAGCAGGGGTCTCTTCCTGCGAGCGCAGCGAAACAGAGACTAGAGACGCTCCCAGAAAAAACGATGCAGTGGCTCCAAAACGGGGACGATGCCTCTCCCCCAGGTAGCCTCTCAAGCGGTTAGCGGCCTCCCGGTATTGACCCGCGTAGAAGCTCTCCAGAGCCTCCCGCAGCTCGGTTTCTTCCCTCTTCAGCGTGTCCTCGATTTCCTCCTGTAACCACAGGAGCTCGGTGGACGATTCGTCAAGGGTCAGGGCTTCCCGGGTCTTCTTGAGGGCTGCCGACAGGTCGCCGTTCTCCATCAGATCCCGGACCTCCTCAGAGAGCTGACTGACCGTCTTCGACTTCTCTTGATCCTCGAGTTGCACCTTGATCTGACTTAACAGGGCCCGGGCTTCCCGGTGATTCTTTTGACTCCGGACAACTCTCTGCAGGCGGGTCCTGGCTCTCTCCAGATCACCCTGATCAAAAAGGGCCCTGGCCTTCCGGTAGTCGCTGGCCGCCGCTTCCAGACTTGCCTGGTTGAGGGCCGCCTCCACGACCGTCTTTCGCTCCCTGACTTCCTCGCGCCCGGAGTGTTCGTCAGACAGGGCGTCCAGCATCTTGCCGGCTTCCTCCCAGAGACCGGTCTTGATCCGGTCATCGATACTGTCCAGGTCCTTGCGAAATTGTTCCAGCACGGGATTGCAGGAAGCAGATTCTCTGGCCGCCTGGAGGTTGGGAAACCTGGGGGAGGTGGCTTCGATTTCGTAGAGGAGCTGACAGGCCGGTTCTAACTTCGATTGTCGAATCAGCAACTGGGCCCGCTGCCAGAGGCGTTCGTTGTGGCGGCGAGTCTTGATCTGATTCCAGAAAACGGAGGCTTCTTCTCCGAGGGAGCCGGGGCAACTCACGAGTGATTCGGTCAGCCTTTCCGCCAGGCCCAGGTCGTTGGCTCGAAAGGCTCGCCTGGCTTGCTCGAGCTGGTTCGAATCGCAGCCGACCGCCCGACTGCGGGCCGCCGGCAAGGCCAGAACCTGGCCCATCAGGGCGATCTGGATCAGAGCGAGAATGATCTTCATGAGGTGGACTCCTGGCCCTCTCGAGATCCTCATTCCTCTACCCTTTCACTCAGGACCTGCTCCAGAAGAGAGCCTACATCAGTACTCCCCCAGAACTCGTGTCGGACTTCACCTGGCGCCTCCGGGCCCAGAGTCACCGACCGGGTGACCAGCCTCGAGCCATAGGTAAAATCGAGCGAATACTCTCCGGGAGGAAGCGAGACCACAAACGGAGTCTCGTCCTTGAAAACGCTTTGATTGTCGGCATCCCGAACCTCTACGGCTGCAAATGGGGAAGCATCGACCGTGAGTGCCACCGGTTCCGGCTCGACAAAAATAGCTCCCCCGGCAAGAAAGGAAAGCGCGATGACGGCGCCGCCCCCCACCAGCAGAACTGCCATCCGAAATCGCCCTGACTTCCTGGGGCGAGGGTCCGGTGGCGCTGCCTCTTCCTCTTCCGCTGCAGCTTGCGGTTGCTGGGGATCCTCGGCCAGCGAGACCGCCTGCTGCTCGACGAGATCCTTCAGGGCGCTGGTAAAGCGACCTGATTCGAGTGAGGTGAGCCGCAGAACGTCCTGGACGGAGCGACTGCTGTCGACATGCTCGAGGATCTTCAACTGGTCCGGCGAGAGAGCCTCCGCCCGGATCGTTGCCGGCTGCTTGCGCAGAACTCTTTCTCCCTCCAGAGCTTGGGTGAGATTTCTGGGTCTGGGCGTGATCAGCCTCTGAGCCAGACCCGCCGAATCAAATTCCGCCAGGATCTGGGAGGCACTCTGCACCCGTTTCTCGGGTTCCTTCTCCAGAAGCCTCTCCACCAGCTTCGAGAACTTCTCTGAGAACGCCGAGTTCAATTGAGAGACCGGAGGAGGGACCTCGCTGAGATGTTTCGAATAGACGGCGTGTGGGCTCTCGGCGTCGAACGGGTTCGATCCGGTCGCCATCTCGTACATCAGGATTCCCAGGGAATAGAGGTCGGAACGCGCGTCGGCGGTGCCACCCCGGACCTGCTCCGGGCTCATGTAGAGAGGCGTCCCCAGCCGCTCTCCAGCCGCCGTTCTCGTCTTCAGAGCGATGTCCCTGGCCCGGGCAATGCCGAAGTCCAGAACCAGCACGGTTCCATAGTTGTCAATTCGAATATTGGACGGTTTCAGATCGCGGTGAATAACCTTGTGGTCGTGGGCGCACTCCAGGGCCCGGCAGATCTGCGCTGCGACCGAGACAATCTCCGACTCGGGCATGGGGCTGGACCGTTCTATCCTGGCTGCCAGATCTTCACCTTCGACGTAATTCATGACCAGGTATCGAAATCTGCCCGCCCGGCCGATGTGAAAGACCTTCACGATGTTGGGATGCTGCAGTTCGGCTCCGATCCTGGCTTCCGTCACAAACCGCTCTACCACCTCTGGATCTTCGATGAGGTCTCGCCCCAGCACCTTGACGGCCCACTTGCCTCCCAACTCTTCATGAGTGGCCAGATAGAGGTCACCCATTCCCCCCTCGCCGATCCGCTTCTGAATGCGGTACGTCCCCCGCAGAGCCTCTTTCAGGGTTGATCGCACCTCAGCGTCCGGGCTGCGTACTTCGCCCTCGCTCTCTCTGCTGACGCTGCCTGTTTCGGACGGTCCGGTCTTCAACCGGCCTCCGTGTGCGTGTTTAGACATGGGTCCAAGCTCAGTCTACCGTCACAAATTCTCGGCCCGTTGTGAACTTGATCACGTCCGGTGGGTTTGTCGGTCTATTAAAATTGGACTGGATCAACACAATGAACCTCTGGAGAAGTGACGAAGGAGGACAGGTAATGAAACTGGCAAGATTGTTTTTGGCGGTAGTGGTCCTGTATGGGACCGGATTCGGCCTACCCGCTTTCGGGCAGGGGATGGCAGATACGGTCTCCAAGATTGAGATCACGGCTCTTCGGAGTCTCCAAATCGCCCAGTCGCACGACTTCTACTACATCCAGATCGTTGTTGAGTTGCGGAATGACAACGCCTACGCGATTCGCCTCAGGAAGGCCGATCTGAACCTTCGTATCAAACGCTACCTGGAAGAGATTCCACTGGGTAAGGCCGCCACCGTCGATCTCGAAGTGCCCGCTAACACCACCACCGACTTGACTCTCATGGTCGAAGCCGGGGACAAGAGCAAGGAAACTCTAAGGCGACTTTTTTCAGTTTTCAACGCAGTCAGCGACCCGGCCATCGTGCCCACCGTATTTCTGACCGGAAGATCGGATGTCGGCTTTCGCGATCGGCGCGGCTGGATCTATGAAAACGAGTTTGAGATCGACTTCGTGTTTCGCCCCGAAGTCAAACGTCGCTTCCTCATGAAGTGAGCTCCTTTTCTGGAGCAGTGAGAGCACCCTTGAAGTTTCAGTTTACTCTTACCGTCGTCGAAGGCTCGAGGAAAGGGAAGAGTCTCCTTCTCGGGGGCCCTGGCCGACTCTTCTTCGGGCGTGGAGATGATTGTTTCGAAGTCCTGCCCCAGAGTGATCTGACCGCCGGAAGGTACCACGCTCTTTTCGAAGTCGAACCTCCCCACGTGTTCGTCACCGATCTGGGAAGCGTCAACGGCACTCATTTAAACGGCAGGAAGATCGGCCGCAACCCGGACATTCTCAATCCCGAGTCTGGCCCGCACGGCGACGAGCGTGTGTCTCTCTCCCATGGCGACCGCCTTACGCTGGGTGAGACGACTTTTGAAACCGGCCTGGTGGCTCGCCAGGTCTGTACGCTGTGCGGCCTGGAACTGCCCGGATTTGTCGAGATGGACGCGACCCGGACCCGTCCCGACCCGGTTCTGTGTAGAAACTGCCAGGATCAGTTGGAGCCGGTCCCACCGGAAGCACAGGCTTCGAGCCGCCCTGCCGTGACGCCCGTACGGGATGCGGCAGCTCCGGAGAATGTCGAGAATCGACCGGCCCAGGAAATACAACAGCAGATTGATTCTGCCAGCACGCCGCGCCGGGTGGAACCAGCGACTCTGGACGGCTACGAAGTGATCCGGCTGCTGGGAGAGGGGCCGGTGGGGCGCACCCATCTGGCCCGCAACCGCGACGACTCCAACCCGGTGGCGCTCAAGACCGTGCACGCGCCGGGACATGACGGGGTCCGCCGGCTCTCGGCCGGACTCAAGATCCTCACCCAGCTCAAGCACCCGAACCTGGCGAGCATCCTGGATTTCGGCGCAGAGGGAGACCGGGTGTACTATGTCACCGATTTCAGCCCTGCCGGCAGCGCCCGCAAGTTCGTCGCCGCCCGCGGCAAGCCGCTCAACTGGGAGGAGGCCACTTCTTTTCTCCACCAGGCTCTGGAGGCTCTGGCCTTTCTGCATCACCGCAAGATTGCTCACGGGGCCGTGAGCCCAGACAATCTGCTTCTGTTCGGACTCAGTCCCACCTTCGTTCTCAAGATCTCCGACACGGGGATCAGGAGGATGGTGGCAAGCCTCCTGTCCTCGGACGGAGAGCCACGGCTCGAGTCTTCCCAGGCCGAGGTGGCAGACGATGTGATCGCCCTCGGCGCGACCTTCTACTACCTGCTGACCGGACAAGAGCCGGCCCAATCCGTCCAGGATCCGGACCAGGGCGACCCCCAAGGGATCCCGCCTCTAGGCCCGTCCCACCACAGCGTACAGCCTCAGCTTGCCGAACTGGTGGACCGAGCCCTCGGACTCAGTCCCGCCGGCGGATTCCAGAGCGCCGGGGAAATGCGCGAAGAAGTCGACAAACTCCAAAAAAGACTAGACCCGTAAGGAGTCCCCCCGGCTCTGCCGGGGAGGCAGCCAGAGTTTGACAGTTCCGGGAATAGGTGAAAAAACTCCCTTCCGTGAGCCGAGCAAAGCATCACGAAAAGGAGTTTTATGAGTAACTATAAGAGCTTACAGCATACGAAATGGGAGTGTAAGTACCATGTGGTGTTCATCCCGAAGTACCGCAAAAAGTTGATTTACGGGGAGTTGCGCAGACATCTCGGTCAGGTGCTGCGACGGTTGGCTGGGCAGAAGGAAAGCTTGATTGAGGAGGGCCACCTGCTGCCGGACGTGCACGTGATGATCTCGATTCCACCAAAGTTCTCTGTGGCGCAGGTGATCGGGTACATCAAAGGGAAAAGCGCTATCCACATTGCCCGGAACTTTTCAGAGAGTCGGCGAAACTTTGTTGGACAGCACTTCTGGGCACGCGGATACTTCGTATCGACCGTGGGCCGAGATGAGAGAGTGATCCGTGAGTATATTCGGCGGCAAGAAGCAGAAGATCGTCGCCAGGATCAGCTCAGGCTCCTGTAGTCAGGCCACCTTTAGGTGGCACAAGTGGCCGCGGTAGCGGCAACGTCAAGTCCGCTTTGAGCGGCTCACAAGATTAAAGCCCCCGGCTTTGCCGGGGGATACTTACTCCGCCTGACCCTCCGCCTGTAGATCTGATCGGACCATGGAGGGTCCTCCGACGCTCCGATGTCACATGATGCTGACGAGTAGGAGCCGCTTCCATGCGGCGATCTGATCGCAACCCGTAGGGGCGACCCTTGTGGTCGCCCGCCAAACCGGCCGGCACAAGACCGGCCAATACGAGAGAAAATCTGATCGGACCATGGAGGGTCCTCCGACGCTGCCATGTCACATGATGCCGACGAGTAGGAGCCGCTTCCATGCGGCGATCTGATCGCAACCCGTAGGGGCGACCCTTGTGGTCGCCCGCCAAACCGGCCGGCACAAGACCGGCCAATACGAGAGAAAATCTGATCGGACTACGGAGGGTCCTCCGATTACCGAACCGAAACGAAACGCCGCCGCATGACCAGGTAGGCAACCGCCACAAAACCCACAGAAAAAAGCGTCAGAAAAAGCAGAGGTGACAGGGCGCTACTGAGCATCCCCCCCTCGGAAAAGAAAAAGTCCGCCAGGGTTGTTTCCTGGAACGTCACGATATTCATTTCCCAGTAGGGACCCGAAAACTCGGAGATGGATCCCTGCTCCAGAGCGATCCGCCCGCTCAGGCCATCCAGGTGCAGGGAAGACTGGAAACCCCACCGTTGAAGGTTCAGCATCGCGGCCACCCGGGTCCAGGTGGCGTCCACGGGGATCTGGGACAGCGGTCGAAGCAGTCCGCCGAACAGGAGCTGGGGAATGATCACCAGGGGAACCGCGGTCAGGGCCACGGCACTGGATGCCGCCAGGGCGGAGATCAAGAGTCCCAGGCAGGCGGCAGTCAGCGAAACCAGCCACAGGATTCCCCAAAGCTGAATCGTTCCGCCCAGGGGAAGCTGCAGGAGTACGGGTCCACACAGCAGCGTCAGAATTCCGGTCTGGACACCTCTCAGTAGAGCCTGAACCAGAACCTTGCTCGACAGATAGGGACCGAAGCCCGTGCAGGAGCGCACCTCACGGCGCAGAATCTCTCTTTCGGAGACAATCTCACGGCAGCCGCCGAGGGTTCCAAACCAGATGCTGGAGGCGATCAGTATGAAATAGATGGAGGCTCTCAACCGTCCAGCCGCCGGGCTGAACACATTGTGGGTTCGCTCGGCCTCCTGCCTGGCGGTCTCGAAAAGCGTGTCGACTTCGACCGTTTCCCGGCGCTCTTCCACCGGAGCCTTGGCAATGTCGAACAAATAAATCGTGGCCGCGAACTGGTCAATCTCCTTGGTATCGCCGCCCAGGCTCTGAAAGGCGACCAGAATGAGCAGGGCGATGATGGGAGCCTGCAGCAAGTTCAGCAACAGGTTGGTGCGGTCTGAGAACAGGACAGCCAGATTTCTGGCGGACAGGCTCAACACCCGCGAGATACCTCGGCCCAGTTGCAGAGTGAGTCCGGCGCCCCGAGCTTCGCGCTCTGCGGGCTCCGCATCCTGGGGCAGCGGAAGCGGGCTGCGAGCCGGCGGCTCTTCACGGAATGACCTGGACAAGTCCTCAGCCGTGGCCGGATCGGACACGGCGTCCATGACATACTCAGCCGGATTGGAGGACTCGCATCGAGAGCCGGTCACGCGTTCGAAGTAATCGACGATTCCATCGGTGGGGCCGTAGTAGGCAATCCGCCCACCATAGGTGAGAGCCATAATCTGATCAAATCGGGCAAAGGAAAAGCGGCTGGGCTGGTGGATGGTCGCAGCTACGGTAATCAATTCATCACGGCTGAAGCCTTTCAGCAATTCGACAATCCGGTCTGCATCAGAGGAGGAGAGCCCGGTGGTGGGTTCGTCCAAGAAGAGCAGCACGGGTCGGGCGATCAGTTCGTGAGCGATGTTGGCCCGTTTTCTCTCTCCGCCGCTGAGACCTCGTCGCCCACCCTCGGCAGAGCCAATCAGCGTGTGGAGAAACCTGGCGGCGCGTTCGCCCTCGAATCCAAGTTGTCGACAGGTGTCCTGGATCAACCGGTTGCGCACACTCCCTTCCATGTCGGGAAACTTGAGTTGCAGGCGATAGTCCAGGGACTGTTGAACCGTCAGGTCGGAGAAGAGAACGTCTCCCTGAGGGACATATCCCACAAAATCGCGGAGCACCTCGAGATCCCGGGTCGGCTCGAAGTTGTTTCCGATAGTGACCAGGCCGTCGTCCGGTCTCAGGTATCCGGCCAGCAGATTCAGGAAAACGGTCTTGCCGCAGCCAGCCGGTCCCATGACTCCGGTCATGCTTCCCGGCACGGCTCGAAGGTAGGCACCTTCACATAGCCATAAATCCTTTTGTGCAGGTAGCTTAAGATAAATAAGAGTAGTATCCACTCCAACCCGATCAGCGCCCAGAAAGAACTTAGGACTAAGCTGCAGAAACACTTCGGAGAGGAGAATCTCGTCATACCGGGTTACTTCCTGCCAGGCACCCGGTCGCAGGGAATTACCATTCAGCCAGGCCTCGCTGGGCGGGACCAGACTCTTGAGAAACAGCCGTCCGCCTTTGCGCCGCAGGATCGCCTGACGATCTTTCAGGCCGTCCAGCCGAACGTCGTTTTCTGCAGCGCTCCCTCTGCAGCGCTCCCGATGGAGATTTCGAAGTCTCCCTGGAGGCGCAGCTCAATGTTGGAAGAACCCATAACCTGCAACCCTGGCGCCGTAGTTCCCTCGTGAACCTCACATCATGAATCACAATCCACTCAGAAGATGTGCCCCCCATCACAACCCACACCAGGCCCGTGAGCCCAAGAACCCCCACCAACCAGGCAACTCCACCACCCAAGAAATCTTCCCCCCCCACACAACACGCCCTCAAGCTAGTGTACTGTCCCAGAAGTTCACGCCGCTACTTCGGGCGTCTTTTCGCCGACAGCTTTGTTGCGCTCCTCGAAGAGAAGTGGACCCGGAAAACTGGACCATTTGCTAAGGTGGCTCCGACCTGAATCAGAAAGGATGAGGAGTCATGGCAAAACGAAGGAATTTTTCAGCTCAGTTTAAAGCGAAGGTGGCGCTGGAAGCGCTGCGAGGCGAACACACGCTGAGCGAGCTGGCGGCTCGCTACGAGGTCCACCCGAATGTGATCACAAATTGGAAAAAGCGGGCCCGAGAGGGCCTGGTCGATGTGTTCGCGGGCAAAGTTGAGAAGCGTCAGAGAGGAAGCGAGGCAAAGACCAAAGAGCTTTACGCCAAGATCGGAGAGTTGACGGTGGAAAAGGATTTTTTGTCCAAAGTGCTCGATCGCTGAGCATCAAGGCCAGAAGGGCCGCGATCGAGCCGAAGCACCCGAGGCTGAGCATGCGCAGACAATGCAGGCTGATGAGTCTGAACCGTTCGACTTTGTACTATGAGCCCAAGGGTGAGAGCGAAGAAAACCTGCAACTGATGAGACGACTGGACGAGCAGTTCTTAGAGACTCCCTACTACGGATCCCGGCAGATGGTCTATCACTTGAAACGGCAAGGCTACCAGGTGGGCCGCAAACGGGTTCGTCGCCTGATGGCCAAAATGGGCCTGACGGTCATCTATCCAAAGCCGCGGACCTCACAGCCGCACCCGGAGAATCGAGTGTATCCGTATCTTCTTCGAGACTTGGCGGTCAGCCGGCCCGATCAAGTGTGGTGTGCGGATGTCACCTACATCCCGATGCGTCGAGGTTTTTTGTACCTGGTGGCGATCATGGACTGGTACAGCCGCCGGGTTCTGTCCTGGAGGCTGTCGAACGCGCTGGAGCCGTTCTCTTGTTGCGAGGCACTCGAGGAGCGCTCAACAGGTACGATCACCCGGAGATCTTCAATACGGACCAGGGGAGTCAGTTCACCAGCGCGGAGTTCACGGGACTACTCAAGGAGGCCGGGGTGCGTATCTCGATGGACGGCAGGGGCCGCTGGATGGACAACATCTTCATCGAGCGTCTGTGGCGTTCACTCAAATACGAATGCGTCTATCTGAACGCTTTCAAAACCGGGTCGGAGGCCCGTCAAGGGATCGGCCACTGGATCAATCTATACAACAGCGAGAGACCTCACTCGGCACACAACGGAGCGACGCCCGAAGAGGTGTACACTGGCTTGGACACGAAATCTGAGTGGGGCCTCGCCCTCGGGCTTATCCCCTCTCAGAATTCCCCTGAGTGGCGGCAACAAGAACTACGGAGTCCACCTTAGAAATGCCGCCGAGTGGTCCAGTTAATGGGGTCCACCTCTAAAGACTCGCGGCATTCCTGCGTCGCGCGCCTCACTGGCGACGAAAATCCATCCCGAATTAACACCGCGAACTTCCGGGACAGCACACTAGCCAACCCGCCTCCGCCGTCGTATCCTTCACCCTGACACCGGAGTCCCCCCAATGCCCCACATCCGAATCCTGTCCGCTCTTGCCGGCCTGGACAAGACCGACCTCTCCCAGGCATGCGTCGCCGTCATTGACGTTTTCCGGGCCTCAACCACCATCCTCTGCCTCATGGAGAACGGCGCCTCAGAAGTCACCGTGACCGGCAGCGTTAGCTTAGCCCTGGAGTGGAAGAAAAAGGGACACGTGGTCATCGGAGAGCGAGGCGGCTACCGAGTTGAAGGATTCGACCTGGACAATTCTCCCTACCAGGTCAGCCAAAAGAACTGGGACTCTCAAGACATCCTGGTGACGACCAGCAACGGAACCCGCGCCCTGGTTGCCGTCCAGGAAAGCGCCAGGGTCATCCTGGCCGGGTTTCGAAACCTGGATGCCGCCGCCGATTACCTTCGAGACTCAAACCAGGACCAGATTGCGCTGATCCCCATCGGCGCCAATGACGAGCCCCGAGCCGAAGACGAACTCTGTGCCCAGGCCCTGCAGGCCCGCCTGCGAAATGAGCCAGTAGATGTGGATTCTCTGATTGCCCGGGTCCGGCAGCAGCGTTCCGAGGCCATTGCCAGCCGAGGCACCAACTTCCAAAGAGACGTCGACCTCTGCCTCGAACCCAACACCACCCGCATCGTCCCCGTCCTCGGAGATGCCCTCACCCTCCACCCCGTCCTAGCATGAGTGCCCCCAGACCAAGGAGCATACAGAGGCAGGAGCTTTGGCGACTCCGTGGCGGCCGCAGGCCGACATCTTCCTCAGCGACTGCGTGGGGGCCGACAGGCCACCACAGTGTAGGAGCTGCTTCCATACCGGGAACTCCCCCCAGAAACAGCAACGGTAGAGTATACTGATACCTATGAGTACAAAGCTCCAAATCGTTATGGACGAAAAGGAGGCCAAGCACTACAAGTCCGCCGCCGCCCGGGAACAGATGACACTCAGCGCCTGGGTTCGCCGGTGCCTGCGCCGGGCTCTGCGGACCCAGTCCGGTCCCACTCCTGAGGCAAAACTGGCGGCACTGGATGGGGCTTTACAGAGGCATCACCCGATAGCCGACATGGACGCACTGTTAGAGGAGATCGAACGCGGCCGTGGTATTCGTTGACTCCAATGTCGTGATGTACCTGGTGGGCGCCCCCCACCCGAATCGTGATCTCCTCGAGAAGCACCTTCGAGAGAATCCGGCGGAAGTGTATGTATCGAGCGTGGAGGTCTATCAGGAGATTATCCATCGTTACATCGCGATTAACCGAAGGCCGGTCATCTCCGATGCCTTCCAGCTACTCGACGCCCTGCTCCACTCGGTCTATCCAATCCACCGTCGGGATGTTGACCGCGCACATGAAATCAGCCTGGCACAGAAGCGACTCTCCGGGCGCGATTGCCTGCACCTGGCAGTGATGGAGAACTACGGAGTTTCCAGGATCCTCACCCTGGATCGCGCATTTGATCTCTGGCCTCCGATCGATCGCCTGCCCTGATCCACCCAAAGAAATCAAACCACCCAAGGTGTGGGATCGGCTTCCATGCCGCGAATCCCTATTCCCCCCACTCCAAAACCACCAGTACCGGTCGATGATCCGATGTGAGCCGGTCTTCCACAGTCTTCACCTCCACCACCCTCCACGGATCCCCCGGCCGCACCAGAACATAGTCAATCAAAGACTGCGGCGCCACGGCATCCACCCAACGCTGTGCCAGCAGAATGTTCATCGGCTCGCTGCCGGGCCTGGCATTGAAATCCCCGGCCAGGACGATGGAGGGCCCCTCCCCTTCCGGAAAGATTGAGTTGAGCTGCTGCACCTGTTCCGAGCCCCGGGCTTTCGTGGAGAGATGGGTGCTCACCAGGATGAACTCGGGCAGTCCATTGCCGGGTTGGATCCGGGCGGATACAGCCGTCCGTGACTCCTGCCCGAAACGAAACGGCAGGTGATGAACCTGAATCTCCCCGAGCGGAAAGCGGGACAGGATCGCATTCCCATACTCGCCCCCGGAGAAATGAAACGACCGCCCAAAAACGCCATTCATCCTGGTCAACTTTTCCAGCAGAGCAAGTTGATCGACGCCACTGGCCCGCCCGGTACTCCGATCCACCTCCTGCAGGGCAACAACATCGGGGGCAAGCTCAGTGATCACCCGAGCCAGCCGGTCGTAGTCAAACCTCCCATCCGTCCCTTCCCCGTGGTGGATGTTATAGGTCAAGACCCGCAGTCTCGGCTTCGACTCCCCCACCGCACAGTCCACCACCAGCCCGACCATAAGCGCCAAAAAGACAACCTGATTCGTCATGTCTCGAATTCTACCAAACCACCCAAGGAAATCTCAGCCGCAGGAGCTTCAGCCTGTTGAAAGATGCATACAACACATGCGCAGGTTCCCAGGTTCGCTCAGGCCCTTGAATCCCTTCAGGGGAATTGGTATCACCAACCTCATGAATGCAAAGCTGAAGTTGTTAGTCCTGGCTGTCGTCTGGTTTTCTAGTCTGTGCCTGGCAGTGGCGGCAACTCCTCCCAACGTGGTCATGCTCATCTCTGACGATCAGACCTGGACTGATTTCGGATTCATGGGCCATCCGCACATCCGCACGCCCAACCTGGACCGGTTAGCCTCACAGGGTCTGATGTTCCCGCGCGGGTACGTAACGGCAAGCCTGTGCCGGCCCAGTCTGGCGACCATGATTACAGGGCTCTATCCTCACCAGAGCCGGATCGCCAACAACTACCCCATGGGCACTCCGCTGCTCGGCCATCGACCCTACCTGTACGCCCGGACCGGTCACTACTGGAAGAAACACCTGGAGATGGTTCATCTCATCGATCAAGTTCCCACCCTGCCGGCCATACTGGGTGAATGGGGCTACAAGAGTCTTCAAACAGGCAAATGGTGGGAGGGACATTTCGGTCGGGGTGGTTTCACCTCTGGAATGACACTGGGAACTCCCAGCCAGGTCGCCACCACAACTGTCGCCTGGAACTGGCGCGGCGGCGATCGAGGCATTGCCATCGGCCGCGATGTCGGGCTCCAGCCCGTTTACGATTTCATCGAAGACTCAGGGGACCGTCCCTTTTTCGTCTGGTACGCTCCTGCCATCCCACACCGCCCGCACGATCCACCACAGCGTCTGCTCAACAAATACCTCGACAAAACCCGGTCGATTCATATCGCCCGCTATTGGGCCATGTGCGAATGGTTTGACGAAACCTGCGGCGAGCTATTGGATTACCTGGATGAGCACGGCCTGGCCGACAACACACTGGTGGTTTTCGTCACCGACAACGGGTATATCCCCCTACCCGAAGGTGGCGGGGTTGACTACGAGAGATCCAAGAGTTCCGTGTACGATGGCGGCATTCGGACGCCCGTTATCCTGCGCTGGCCGGGGCGGATTCAGCCCGGGCAGATAGAGACTCCGGTGAGCAGCGTGGATCTGGTCCCCACAATCTTGCACGCCGCCGGTCGTGAGCCTACGGCAGCAATGCAGGGACTGAATCTGTTGGACACTGCGGCCGTAAAGAACCGAAAGGCCATCTTCGGCGCTGTCTACACGCATGCTGCGGCAGATCTGACGCGTCCGGCGACGAGCGTGAAAGCCCGTTGGGCTGTCGAAGGAGACTGGAAGCTGATCGTCCCAGGCGTCGCCTATGTGGAAAGTCTCGGCCGGGACCTTGAGTTATACAACCTGAAAGCGGACCCTCTCGAAACCCACAATCTTGCGGAAGATCAGCCCGCGTTGGTCAAACGCCTGGGAGCGGCGCTCGACGAGTGGTGGCCAGCCACATAAGAGACGTCTCTTTGCGACCTGCAAGCCTGGGCCACTTTCTTACGCCGTGACGACCCTTTGGATTCTCAGATCACCCATTTCTCGGCGAGCTATCCGCATGTCGTAATCGGCCTGTAGCTGGACCCAGAAATCGTCCGAGTGTCCCAGAGCTCGAGCAATCCGAATTCCGGTTTCCGGCGTAATGCGCCGCCTTCCCCGAACGATCTCGCTGATCCTGGTCTGCTGCACTCCGATCGCCTTCGCAAGCTGGTACTGTGTGATGCCAAGGGGCTCCAGGTAGTCCTCAAGCAGCATGACTCCCGGGTGATCGAGCGGAATCAGTTTCTCTTCCATGATCATCTCTCTCCCCTCTCCTTGCGAAGGACCAGGCCGCACCACGACGGTATTGCTATTCAATACTATCGCAACCCGGATGAGCGGTCCGCCCGTAGACGAGAATTCCACCAGAGCGGACAGGATCCGTTCCGCCGCCGGATGCGCCCTTGAATCCGTTCAGGGGAATTGGTATCACCAACATCATGCATACAAGACTGAAGTTGCTGGCGCTGGGCGCGGTCTGGTTATCTGGTCTTTCCTTAACAGTGGCGGCAACTCCGCCCAACGTGGTCATGCTGATCTCTGACGATCAGACCTGGACTGATTTCGGATTCATGGGCCATCCGGAGGTGCGTACGCCCAACCTGGACCGGCTGGCCTCACAGGGTCTATTTTTCCCGCGCGGCTACGTAACGGCAAGCCTGTGCCGCCCCAGCCTGGCGACCCTGATTACCGGGCTCTATCCTCACCAGAGTAAGATCGTCAACAACTACCCCATGGGCACTCCCCTGCTCGACCATCGCCCCTACTCGTACGCCCGGACCGGCGAATACTGGAAGAGACACCTGGAAATGATTCATCTCATCGACCAGGTTCCCACCCTGCCGGCCCTGCTCGGTGAATGGGGCTACAAGAGCTTTCAAACCGGCAAATGGTGGGAAGGACACTTCGGCCGGGGTGGTTTCACCTCTGGAATGACACTGGGGACTCCCAGCCACGTCGCCACCACATTGACAGCAAACCGCTGGCGTGGCGGCGACCGGGGAATTGCCATCGCCCGCGATGTCGGGCTGAAGCCGATTTATGATTTCATCGAACAGTCAGGGGACCGTCCCTTTTTCGTCTGGTATGCCCCGGCGATCCCACACAACCCACACGATCCACCGCGGCGTCTGCTAGAGAAATACATCAACAAGACCAAGTCGATTCGTGTCGCAAAGTACTGGGCCATGTGCGAATGGTTTGATGAAACCTGTGGCGAGTTATTGGCTTACCTGGACAAGCACGGCCTGGCGGATAATACACTGGTCGTTTTCGTCACCGACAACGGGTATATGCCGCTACCCGAAGCCGGGGGTGCCGACTACGAAAGATCCAAGGGCTCTGTGTACGATGGGGGCATTCGGACACCCATCATCCTGCGCTGGCCGGGGCGGATTCAGCCGGGGCGGATGGAGAACCCGGTCAGCAGCGTCGATCTGGTCCCCACCATCTTGCACGCCGCCGGTCTTGAGCCACCAGCCCAAATGCCGGGAGTGAATCTAGTGGACAGGGCGGCCGTAAAGGACCGAAAGGCTATCTTCGGAGCCGTCTATACCCATTCTGCGGCAGATCTGACGCGCCCCGCGGCGAGCGTGAAGGCCCGTTGGGCTGTGGAAGGAAATTGGAAGTTGATCGTCCCCGGGGTTGCCTATGTGGAGAGTCTCCGCCGGGAATTTGAGTTGTATGACCTGAAGGCGGACCCTCACGAGACTCGTAATCTGGCGGAGGATCAGCCCAGGGTGGTGGAGCGCCTGGGGGCGATGGTTGACGAGTGGTGGCCGGCGATATAAGAGGTGCCCCCTCTTACTGGATTCTCATGTGTGCTCTCATGACGACCAAGGCTACTCCCTCCCTCATAGAATTGGAACCGCTGACCTTTGGTCGGGCTCGGATCGTAAAGCGATGGGCTGCCGGGGAATCGAACCACGAACCTACTGATTAAGAGTCAGTATGATTTTCGGATTTGATTTGATCCTTCCTAGCTTGTCTTGGGCAGGTTTCGAATTCCTCGGCAGCCCAAAAAGCAGCTTAACGGATCTGCTGGAAACGCTGATACCGAATGAGAAGCTTCGCCGGATCAGGCCAATCGCGCCGGTATCGCGGCAGAAACAGGCTCTGGTCGTGGAGCCCCTGGAGACCGTGCCGTAGCATCGGTCCATCAGCCTCTTCCAGGATATCTTGTCTAACCTCTATGCGATGCTCTGGTGTAATTCCGATGAAGTAGCGATCGAAAGCCGTGTGGTGCAGCTTGCACAGGGCGATGCCGTTGGTCACGACCGGCTCTCCGCCGGGCTCTTTGTCGCCCACGATGTGAGCTGCATCCAGGAGCTCTTCATGGCGGAGGTGACAGAGAGCACATTGCCTTCGATACGCGGCGAGGACCTTCGCTCGAAAGCGGCCCTGGTGGGCTCTTTGCATAAACGCCCTTGTGACGTACTCGCGGCGCGCTTCGGCCAGGTGATCCATCACGACGGGCCGGTCCAGGGTCCAGTCGACCCCCGGCTCGCGCAGATCATCCACTGCGATCCGAAAGCTCAGGCTGAGAGGATCATCGGCCACCACAAAAACAGGCCAGGCGGGAAGGTATTGACCCTTCTCGATCCCGAAGAGGTAAACGAGGGGAACTCGAAGCTCCATGAGGCGCCGCAGTCCGACGTTGTCGCGATGTTCCGGGTTGCTCCCTCGGTACTTGTAGTGCAGGAGTCCTTCTTCCGTCATGTGGTCCTCATAAGGTCCGGAAGCCACAGTCGTAACCGAAAGAGGAAGGTCCATCAGACTTGGTTTGAAGATGCCCTGAGGACTTACCAAGGGAACCCGGCGATCACGGTAGTTGAAACCCTTTGCGAGGAGTTGACGGGGAAGGATGTTGCCTTGGAATCCGGTCTGTTCCACCAGCCAAGTGAACGCGGCCTGGCGAACTAGACCCGTAAGGAGTCTGCCCCCGGCTCTGCCGGGGAGGCAGCCAGAGTTTGACAGTTCCGGGAAGAGGTGAAAAAACTCCCTTCCGTGAGCCGAGCAAAGCATCACGAAAAGGAGTTTTATGAGTAACTATAAGAGCTTACAGCATACGAAATGGGAGTGTAAGTACCATGTGGTGTTCATCCCGAAGTACCGCAAAAAGTTGATTTACGGGGAGCTGCGCAGACATCTCGGTCAGGTGCTGCGACGGTTGGCTGGGCAGAAGGAAAGCTTGATTGAGGAGGGCCACCTGCTGCCGGATCACGTGCACGTGATGATCTCGATTCCACCAAAGTTCTCTGTGGCGCAGGTGATCGGGTACATCAAAGGGAAAAGCGCTATCCACATTGCCCGGAACTTTTCAGAGAGTCGGCGAAACTTTGTTGGACTGCACTTCTGGGCACGCGGATACTTCGTATCGACCGTGGGCCGAGATGCCCTCTGTGCCAATAATGGTGAGACACTTCTTCCCTGCTAAATTAGAGTAGAGGGCGAGAAGCTGGATTACAGGATGATAGGAAACAGAAGCGACAAGAAACTGAGGATTTTGGAGACCTCGGAACGAAGCGGAGAGGTCTCCAAAATCGCTGCCGGACGGACGGAGCCCGACAAGGTTCTTTCGCGACCCAATCCGGAAGTTCCTGCCAAGGCCACCCGCCGCCGGTTTTCAGCCCGCTATAAGCTCCGGGTCCTTGAGCAGACCGATGGCTGTGAGTCGGGTGAAGTGGGAGCATTACTGCGCCGAGAAGGGCTTTACTGGTCAAATCTGCAGACCTGGCGCCGCCAACGCGAGCAGGGAACGCTGCAGGCCTTGACCCCTCGCAAGCGGGGACGCAAGGCAAAGCCGGTCAATCCTCTGGATCGTCAACTGAGGCAAGTGGAGGCTGAGAATCGGAAGCTGAAACGCAAGCTCGAGAAGTTTGAAGCCATGCTGGATCTCCAAAAAAAAGTCTCGCAACTGTTGGGAATCTCTCTGGCGAGCAGCGAAGAGAACGGAGACGAGAGCTGATGGACGAAGCTTTGCGATTCTCACAATCCCACGGAGTCCGTGCCGGTTGTCAGGCCCTGGATCTGCCGCCATCGAGTGGGCTGTATCGGGAGAAACTTCGGCGCGAACGGCCGGCGCTGGATCCTCGGCCTCGGGCCGCATCCCCACGCGCCTTGAGCCCGCCCGAAAGGGAAGCCGTTGTGGAGGTCCTGCACAGCCGACAGTTTATCGATAAAGCTCCTGCCGCCGTATGGGCGGAGCTGCTGGACGAAGGGCGATACTTGTGCTCGATTCGAACCATGTACCGCATTCTGGCCGAACGTCTGGAAGTTAGAGAACGCCGCCGCCAGCGCCGCCATCCCCAATACTCCAAGCCGGAACTTCTGGCCACCGGCCCGAACCAATGCTGGTCCTGGGACATCACCAAGCTGAAGGGTCCCGTCAAATGGAGCTATTTCTACCTCTACGTGATCCTGGACATTTTCAGCCGCTATGTGGTGGGCTGGATGGTGGCCACCCAGGAAAGCTCACGCCTGGCCAAGGTCTTGATCGCCCAGAGCTACTCCAAGCAGGAGATCGTAGCGGGTGGTCTCACCCTGCATGCCGATCGTGGCTCGTCGATGAGTTCCAAAGCACTGGCCTTGCTACTGGCCGATCTGGGAGTCAGCCAAGTCTCACTCTCGGCCTCATGTCTGTGACGACAATCCCTACTCGGAATCCCAATTCAAGACCCTCAAGTACCGTCCCGAATTCCCGGCTCGTTTCGGCACCATTCAGCAAGCCAGAGACTTCTGTCGGGATTTCTTCGATTGGTATAACCGCGACCATCGCCATTCGGGTATCGGCCTGCACACTCCCGAGGATGTGCACTACCTCACCGCCATCACCACCCGTCGCGATCGATCCCAAACATTGGAGGCCGCCCATGCACTCTTCCCGGAGAGATTTCCCAACGGCAAACCCGTTCCTCCTGCTCTTCCAGAAGCGGTACATGGATCAACCCTCCCGAAAAGGAGAACTTTTGAGATGACGCTACAGTAATTTATTCACCAAAGTGTCTCAAAGTTCGTTGACACGTTCCGATGAGAGAGTGATCCGTGAGTATATTCGGCGGCAAGAAGCAGAAGATCGTCGCCAGGATCAGCTCAGGCTCCTGTAGTCAGGCCACCTTTAGGTGGCACAAGTGGCCGCGGTAGCGGCAACGTCAAGTCCGCTTTGAGCGGCTCACAAGATTAAAGCCCCCGGCTTTGCCGGGGGATACTTACTCGATCGTGAGTCAGATCGATCATCGCTAGAAGCTACTCTCGATGCTGGAGCTGAGTCAATGTGCTCGGTCTCTGGGGCCCCGGCCTTTCGCCCGGGGTTCTGATTTTACTGCGGGTGGTGAAGTGTCGCAGCAGAGCTGGCTGCCTAGGAGCCGCCATGCCAAGAGTCATGGTCAGGCCCTAGTCTGTCAGAGAGTCGACAGAATTTCTGCCGGGCAAGAGTGGCTGAATCCGGAGAGCTGTTTTGAGCCAGACCCACAAAGAGATCGGAGGTTCCATCTCCGAGTTGGAGAGCCAACTCTTTGACGAGATCAACCGGCTCCAGAAGCAAGATCCCCTCGCCCCAACCCTCATCATCACCAGCTCCAACCTCCTCGCCCTCTACCTGCGCCGGGAGTTTGCAAAAAAAGCCGGCGCAGCAATTAACACCCGATTCATCACCCTCGGCGCACTGGTTGAACGCCTGGGCGGAGACAGGGAGGTTTTCCCGCCCTATGCAGAGGAGTTCTACCTCCTGTCCGTCCTGGCCGACCTGGAACCCGGCTACTTCAAGCCGGTCTGGAATTCACCGGGCTTCCCGGCCGCGCTTCTGGCCACACTCCAGGACCTCATGGATGGGCAAATCTCACCCGAGCACCTGCGGTCCACCGGTAACCCCAAGCTGGCTGAACTGGCGACGATTTACCAGCGCTACCGCCTCCACCCGACTTTCTGCCACCGCGCCGAACAGGTTCTCGCCGCTGCGTCCAACGTCGCCCAGATCGAGAAGGCCTACGGAGTCAACCAATTATTCATCTACGGTTTCTACGATTTCACGCGGGTTCAGGAAAGCCTTCTCGAGGAATTGGGGCGGCACTACGACGTCACCGTCTTTCGATTCCAGGAGGCTGAGTCGGCCGTCCCCAAAACCCGGTATCTCTCCTGCGGGAACAGGATCCGGGAGGCAGAGGAGATTGTCCGTGAAATCGCTTCGCTGGCCAAACAGGGGACGCGCTTTGACGAAATCGGAGTCCTGATCAAGCAGCCTTCCGAATACACACGCCTCCTGGCGGATTTTCTCGAGCAGGCCAAGATCCCCTGTTTCGTGACCACCGACCTCCCTCTGTCCGAAACTGCAGCCGGCAAATCGCTTCTTCTCTTCCTCTCCCTGCTGGATGGCAGATTGCGCCGAACCGAGGTGATGGACTTCGCCCGTACCGCCAACCTCGACTTTGAGCGGCTGATCGAGGGACCCGTGTCGCTGCACGTCTGGGATCGCCTCACCCGGGAAGCAGGGGTCGTGACGGGTCGAGACCACTGGAACAAGCGCCTGTCCAGGCTTGAGAAGGCCTCGGAAAGAAAACGGAAGAAGGACCCCGGTCTGGACCAGATCCAGCCTCTGCAAAGTTTCCTTCTTCGGCTCTTCGAGTGGATCGACGCCTTTGAGCAAGAGTCCACCTGGGCCAGCTTCACCGGGCACTGCGTCGATTGGATTCGGGGCAGCCTGATCGACGACGAGAGTAATGACCTGGTCCTGGATCAACTCCAGATG
>CBDCBX010000016.1:0-294450 GCA_965214465.1 Acidobacteriota bacterium
ATTTGGCTGTCACGCCTGGAAAACGGGCGCTGGATGGAGCCCTACAATGCCGGTCCGGGCATCAACACAGACTTACATGAAGCGGATGCCAAGTTCAGCCCCGACGGGGACACGATGGTTGTGCTTCGCAGCGCGGATTTCAAGAAGTCGACCCAGATCTACATCTCGCGTCTACAAAACGGTAAATGGGCCGAAGCCGAGCCGATCGGTCCACCGGTGAGCCCACCTGACACCATCGAATACGGCGCCCTTTTTTCCCGCGATGGGAATCGCCTGTATTTCGCCAGTAACCGCGAAGGAGGTTACGGAGGTATGGACCTCTACTTCAGTGATCGGACGGGTGATAGTTGGTCGCAGCCCGTGAATCTCGGGCCGGTGATCAACACCAGCGAGACCGAAGCGGACATGGCTTTGAGCAGAGACGGCCAAACCATCATTTTCCCCTCCAAACGCGCGGATTCCATTGCCGGCAGCACGGACCTGTACGTTACCAGACGCGTAAACGGCGCCTGGTCGCCTGTTGAAAACCTGGGACCCCGCATCAACACGCCAGGTACCGACACCTGCCCCTGGCTTGGCCACGATGGTCATACGCTCTACCTGAATACGGATTGGGACGGGCTGGTTCAAGGGGAAAAGGGTCCCTTGTTGGTTTGGAAGATTCACTACTCGAAGGGGTTCTAGCTGAGTTCTAGCTGTCGTGTTAGTATCCTGCTATTCTCGTGCAAGCGATTTCTAGTTAGGGAATCGTAATCCCGCACGATGGGGATCGAACAATGATGAAATCCTGCCTGTTGGTAGTCTTGTCCATTTCTAGTCTCAATGTCGTCTGGGGACAGTTTGACCCCGCTGTTCCCATCCCTTTTGTCAAGCACAAACTGGACGCTGGCGCTTACGAGACGGCCGCCGTAGCAGACGTGAACAAGGACGGCATTCTGGATATTATTGCGGGAGCCAGATGGTACGAAGGGCCAGAATGGCAACCTCGTTTCATTCGCAATATAACGAAGTGGGACATCCACTTTGACAGTTTGAGTGACATCGCCTTCGATGTGAACCAGGATGGCTACACGGACATACTCACAAGCTTCTTCGTGGAAAAACGCGTTTCCTGGTTCGAAAATCCGAAGGGCCACTGGGGCAAAAAAGCCTGGCGGGAGCACAGGATAGCGCCAACGGATGGGCACATTGAGTTTCTTTTTTTTGTCGACCTTGAGCAGCGGGGAACACCTCATGCTCTTTTTCCAGACATAATTCCGATTCCAGTTCTAAACATGCCGATTGCCCCAATTGTCTGGTTCGACTACGACTACAAAAATGGAGCTGCGAGTTGGAGGAGATATGAAATCGCACCCAGTGGAAACGGCCATGGCATGGGATTTGGAGACATCAATGGCGATGGCCGGATCGATGTGGTCGTACCCACGGGTTGGTATGAAGCCCCAGAAGATATCCGCAAGGGAGTGTGGAAGCCTCATCTGGATTTCCGCATCATTCCCAGCCCAAGGAAGAATGCCGCTGGAAACATTTATGTTTATGACGTGGACGATGACGGCGATGCAGACATTCTGACGGGAGCGGGTCACGATTATGGCGTTTATTGGTGGGAGCAGATCCCAGGGAATACTGGCACAGGCAATTGGGAAGTCCACATCATCGACGAGACCTGGTCCCAGTCTCACTCGGCAGTACTGGCGGACATGGATGGAGACGGGGATCTCGATTTTGTAACAGGCAAACGGTTTTGGGGGCATGGGGGAGCTGATCCAGGCTCACTGGAACCTGGCATCATCGTCTGGTATGAATTGCAACGCGGCTCGTCCCTCGCCTGGATCAAAAGGGTAATCGACTACCACGTCGACATGGGAGTGGGAATGCAGTTTCCTGTGGTTGATGTGGATCAGGATGGCGACCTGGATTTGGTCGCTGCAGGGAAAAAGGGACTTTTCTTGTATGAGAATCTCACTCGTCAACTTGGGCAGTAACCATTGGAAGCAAGTGGCACAAAATGAAGCGTAGGAATTTTATTAGGGGAGCAGGCCTTGGTCTTGTTGGTGGGGCGGCTGCGACGAAACTCTCGGGTAGTCGGGTCTTGGGAGCTAACGATCGAATTGTTTGTGGGTTCATCGGAATCGGTGGGATGGGAAGAGCCAACCTGAAAGACTTCCTGGCGAGTAAGAATGTGGACGTGACGGCAGTTTGTGATGTCTGGCAACCCAATCTCGAGCGCGCCATCCAAATGACGCAAGGGAAAGCTACCGGCTACACAGACTTCCGTAGAGTGATCGATCTGCAGGATATCGATGTCGTGGTGATCTCTACGCCCGATCACTGGCACGCGTACATGGCGATTCTGGCCTGTCAGGCCGGAAAGGATGTTTACGTAGAGAAGCCTCTGGCCCACAACGTACACGAGGGTAGAAGCATCGTAGCTGCGGCGCGACAATACAACCGTATAGTCCAGGTGGGAACTCAGCAGCGTTCAGGCAGACACTACAAGGAAGTCGTAGACTTCGTTCAGTCTGGAAAACTTGGGAAGATCAGCCGGGTAGCCACATGGAACTTTCAGAACGAGTCTCCTTATGGCATGGGAAATTTTCCGGACAGCGAACCGCCGCCGGATTTGGATTACGAAATGTGGCTGGGACCGGCCCCGAAACGGCCCTTCAACCCCAATCGCTTCATTTTCAATTTCCGCTACTTCTGGGATTATGCGGGGGGATATGCGACAGATTGGGGTGTACACCACATTGACGCGGTTCAGTGGGCCATGAACGAACGAGCTCCCAGAAAAGTGTCGGCATTGGGGGGCAAATATTACATTCAAGACAACCGGGAAACTCCAGACACTTTGGAGGTGATCTACGAATACTCCAATTTCATGCTGACTTACTCGAACCGAATCTTAAACGGGGATCCCCTCAATGGCCGTTCCTATGGGATCGCATTTTATGGAACGGACGCGACCCTGGTTGTAGACCGTGACGGCTACGACGTCCTGCCGGAAACACGCGGGACGTTCGAACCGCCCGAGAGATTCTACAAACGTCAGCTCGAGGCAGCTAAACAGGGCAAGTCGCTGTACCCGTGGGGCAGTGAGCGAGACATCTGGATCGGCAGGACGGAGGGCGTTCACGGCCAGACCTCCGAGCAGCATCTGGCTCATGTGCAGAATTTCCTCGAGTGCGTCAAGAGCCGCAAAAGGCCTGCCTCGGACGTTGAAATTGCACATGACTCCACTACCACAACCCATCTGGCCAACATTGCTTTTTGGACCGGTCGCACGATCTATTGGGATTCCGACAAAGAGCAGATTAAGAATGACTCTGAGGCCAGCAAGTATCTGAGTAGAGAGCATCGGAAACCCTGGGTGGTCACCTGATCGGTGGTCCGGGCGGCATCTTTCAGGCCAGGATCCTGTGAACCACATTGCCGTGGACATCAGTGAGCCGGAAACGACGACCCTGGAACCGATAGATCAACTGCTTGTGATCAATGCCCAGCAGGTGCATGACTGTAGCGTGGAAGTCATGAACGTGGACCGGGTCCTCGACGGCGTAGTAGCCCAGTTCGTCGGTACTGCCATGGGTGATACCGCCCTGGAGCCCACCCCCGGCCGCCCAGATGGAAAACCCACGGATGTGGTGATCGCGGCCAGCTTGTGAAGGATATGTTTCGCTACGCTGGGCCATGGGAGTTCGGCCGAACTCTCCCCCCCAGATGACCAGTGTGTCTGCAAGCATACCGCGTTGCTTCAAGTCCATTACCAGGGCGGCTGAGGCCTGATCCACTAGCCCGGCGGTCACTTTCATACCTTCGCTGATGCGGCTGTGGTGGTCCCATCCACGATGGTAAAGTTGGATAAAACGCACGCCACGCTCGGCCATCCGTCGAGCCAACAGGCAATTGGCCGCGAATGAGCCATCAGCACCATCCGTGCCATACATATCCAGGATATAGCCGGGCTCATCAGAGAGATCCATTAACTCCGGCACGCTGGTCTGCATGCGAAAGGCCATTTCGTATTGGCTGATCCGCGTCGCAATCTCCGGATCATCCACCGAATCTCCAAGAACCGTATTGAGTGACTGCACGGCCTCTACGACGTCGCGCTGGGAGCTCATACTGACGCCGTCGGGAGGGCTGATGTACAGTACAGGATCGACCTTTGAATGGAACTGAACGCCTTGAAAGCGGCTCGGCAGGAACCCACTGTGCCATTGGCGTGCAGAGATCGGCTGCCCCTGGCCGCCTCCTTCCGATGCCAGCACGACAAAGCCCGGCAGGTTGTCGGTTTCGCTGCCGAGGCCATACAAGATCCAGGAGCCCATGCTTGGCCGGCCTGAGATCGATGTTCCCGTATTCATGAAAGTGTGAGCTGGGTCGTGGTTAATCTGTTCCGTCTGCATCGACCGGATAATACAAATGTCGTCGGCGATCCGAGCCGTGTGTGGGAAGAGAGTGCAAATCTCCTGTCCTGACTTACCATACTTTCCAAAGGGATACAGCGGCCTCAAGCATTTCAAATCCTGACCTTGGAGCTGTGCGATAGGCTGGCCTTCGGTGAAGGACTCGGGCATAGGCTTGCCATCCATCGCAGCCAGTGCCGGTTTGTAATCGAAGGATTCCAGATGGGAGGGTCCACCGGCCATATACAGGTAAATGATGCGCTTGGCGCGTGGAATGATGTGGGGCGGGTTGACTACCCCACGCCATTCTCCGTTGCTTGTCAGGCCTGGAGACCTGTCGACCGCGCTGTCCTTGCGGGAGCACGCACTTGTCAGCAGGGGGTTCAGCAGTGAAGCTAAAGCAGTTGATCCAATGCCTGTGGATGCTCGCCCCAAGAACTCTCGTCGCGTCTGCCGCAGTTGTGATTTCTCTAAACTATCGAAAAGAGGATCCATGGTTGGCATTCTCCCGCTTAGTACTTAGAATCTCGTAATCGTCTCGTGTAGATTCAGAATAACGCGAGCTACGGAGGTCCATGCTGCCAATTCCGCTGCATCAAGATCATTCGGAATCGGCCACTGGCCCGTGCTGATCAGTTGCTGTACAGAATCACTGTCTCGGGTGAACTCGTCCAGGTGCTTTTCATAAAGGCCCACCAATATGGGTAGCTCCCCTTCGGTTGGCTTACGAGAAAGCGCTCTTCGGAAAGCCCAGCCCATTCGGTCGCTGGTGCTTGAGCCACCCTCCTTGAGAATACGTTCGCCGAAGACACGTGCCCCTTCGACGTAGGTTGGGTCGTTCAGGAGTACGAGTGCCTGCAAGGGTGTATTGGAGACCGTCCGTTTCACCGTGCACTCCTCCCGGGTAGGCGCATCAAAGGCCAGCAGACTCGGGTGCAGGCAGGAGCGTCTCCAGAATGTATACATACCGCGGCGGTACTGATTTTCTCCTTTGTCCGCCGTATAGACCACCGAGCGAGGGTCAAGTGGCAGGACTTTCAGGAGGTGCGGGGCTAACAGGGCGTTGTCCCAGTAGCCTTCGGGCTGATAAGGCCAGACGCTGGGCCCACCAATTTTGCCGGAGAGCAGGCCGCTGACCGCCAACACATTGTCGCGCACCATCTCGGCAGGAAGACGAAAGCGCGACTGGCGCGCAAGGAGGCGGTTGTCGGGATCAATTTCCCGCATCTCCTCGTTGGCATCCGAAGACTGACGGTAGGTAGCAGACATCACGAGCAGCTTGACCGTATGCTTGACGTCCCACCCACTTTCCATGAACTCCACGGCCAGCCAATCCAGCAACTCGGGATGTCTGGGAGCTTCTCCCTGCGCGCCGAGGTCATCCAGCGGCTCCGCAATGCCAGCGCCGAAAAACAAAGCCCACAGGCGGTTGACAAAGAGGCGGGCGGTGAGCGGGTTCTCGCGCGACACCATCCACCTGGCCAGATCCAACCGGTTGGCCCCTCGCTTCTCGACATCCAACTGCCCTAGGAAGTCGGGCACAGCCGGCGTGACCATCGCGCCCGACTCATCCATCCAATCCCCTCGCCCCAGTATGCGGATCACACGCGGTTCGACCGATACCGATACCAGTGTTCTGGGCGTATTCTTCTGGAGTTGTTCTTTCCTTTCGTTCAGCGCTGTCGTTTGCTCTCGAAGACTCTCCAACTTCCGCTTGTCGGTAGACATCTCAAGTGCCTTCCGGAGTTGGCTAAGAGAGTTTGCGATCTGCTTCATTTCCCCCGCCTGCTCCTCGTTCGGCAACAACAACGTTGGTTCCCATTGACTTCCGTGCTCGTACTTGCCTTTCTCGTCCAGGTCGGCATTGAAAGCACCAAAACTATAGAAATCTTTCTGCGTAATCGGATCAAACTTGTGATCGTGGCATTCTGCACATCCCATAGTCATTCCCAGCCAAACCGATGATGTGGTACGCACCCGGTCAGCGAAGTACTTCGCCAGGTATTCCTTCTCCTGTACTCCTCCCTCGCATGTGATCTGGTTCAGCCGGTTGTAGCCGGAGGCAACCTTTTGATCGACTGTGGCATTTGTGAGAAGATCGCCGGCAAGCTGCTCGATCGTAAACTGATCAAAGCTCTTGTTGTCGTTGAAGGCCTTGATGACATAGTCACGGTAGGGGTAGATACTGCGGTATTCGTCGGTGTGATAGCCGTTCGTATCGGCGTAGCGCACCAGATCCAGCCAGTGCATCGCCATTCGCTCACCATAGTGTGGCGAGGCTAGCAGTCGATCAACCAGGTTTTCATATCCCTGATCGCCGTGGTCGTTCAGGAAGGCTTGCACCTGCTCGGGCTTTGCCGGCAAGCCTGTCAGGTCGAAGCTCAGACGGCGTATCAGTGTCACGCGATCCGCCTGGGGTGACGGATTCAAGCCCAGACCCTCGAGACTGGCGAGGATGAACCGGTCGACGGGATTCTTGACCCAACCTTCATCTTTTGCAATCGGGAGCTCGGGCCGGCTGGGTTTGATGTGCGACCAGTGGGGCTGGTACTCGGCTCCCTGCTCGATCCAGCGCTTGAGTATCTTAATTTGGCGACTCGTGAGGCTATGCCCCGACTCGCGCGGCGGCATGCGCTTATCCGACTCGCGGTGCGTGATGCGGCGAACCAGCTCGCTTCTTGTGATGTCCCCCGGAACAATGGCCGGTTGGCCGCTTTCGCCTCCGGTCAGGGCCGATTCTCTAATATCCAGGCGCAGCTTGGCCTCGCGCTTGTTTTCGTCCGGGCCGTGGCAAGCAAAGCATGTGTTGGAAAAAATGGGTCGGACATCTTGATTAAACGCAATCTTCTCGGGCACATCATTCAGCCAGCCGACGCCAGAGCAGCTCACCATCAATACCAGGTTCAGAAGAAATGGAACCATAGTCGCAAGGATGAGCCATTTAGAGGGTCCTCGAAACAACCCCGTGGATTTCGATGATCTATTCATTCATTTTCTTGTCGTTCTAATTCTCTTTGCGGCTGCGCCGCCGGAAGTTTCGGTTCCCTCTGCCCACCCAGGTTGACGACCACGCGCGGCAGGGCATCTTTCAGGCGTCCGGCGCCTTCCTGGCTTACCTGAGTCCGCCAGAGGTAGAGTTCCTCCAGGCGCTTTAGCCGCTCCAGATGTACAAGCCCCACATCACTCACGTGGGTGCCGTAGAGATTCAAGTATACAAGGTGCTCCAAGTTTTCCAGGTGCGCGAGACCAACATCGCCCACCCTGGTCTCTTCCAGGTGGAGGCTGGTCAGGTTCTGTAGTTGCGAGAGGTGCCTTAAGCCCGCATCGCCGACGTTGGTGCCTGCCAGGTTCAGCCATGTAACCTGATCCGCCAGAGGAGCCAGTTTCAGCAGTTGATCATCCCCCGCCTCCTCACCCATAGGCCGGAAGTCCACCTGAAGCAGCGAATTGTTCTTGGCCAGGGGCATGGCCAAAGCACCCAAACTGCGCAGGATCTTCAGCTCTTCACGAGAAGCAGGCTGTACACCTCTTGCAATCTCTTCGAGAACATTGCCCCACCTGGCCCCCCGGTTGATCCAGTGGATGATGGCCAGAGTCTCCACTGGAGTCAGCCTCGGCTTGCCCGCCGGCGGCATCACGTCGTCGTGTTCGCTGGGCAGGGTCACTCGCCTGACGAGTTCGGCTGCCAGGGCATCATTGGGAACGATGGCCGGTCGGCCACTTTCGCCTCCCGCCAGGGCCGCTTCCCGACTGTCCAGGCGGAGCCCGCTCTCCTGTTTGCTCGGGCCATGGCACTGAAAGCAGCGGGACTCGAGCATGGGCAGAATCTCACCATCAAAGACGCCTTCGCTCAATGTGGCACTCAACGGTTGAGTCTCCTGCCCTGTGATCGCGCCAAGCCAGGGTGGCATGTAGCGAGTCAGGTAGTCCGAGCCATGAGTGAGAGACGCACCTTTGTGACTGGCTGCTATCAGGACCAGAATGGAGACTGCCAGGGCCGTGCGATATCCCAACAGGAGCGTCTTTCCTCCACTGCGCCGATACCACAGTTTCAGTCCGACCGCTGCCAGGGAGAGGGCTCCAACGGACACACCAAACCGTTTGTGCCAGTAGATAATATCCTCGTCATAATCTCCGCCCCAGGATAGAAGAATGCCCAGAGCGGCGGCCACTGCGGCGCTGGTGGTGCCCAGCGTCAAGAGAATCCAGGTGGCCAGTTCTACTTCTCGCGAAGACTTCAGGAAGGCGTAAACTTCGATCAGGAAAAGGCCGACGAGAAATCCGATCGGGAGATGCAGGATCACGGGGTGAAGGTGCCCCAGAAAGAGAACGAAATCAGGCAGAGGTTCGCTACCTGCCATTATCGGCCTTTTCGCTCTGCAGGTTGGGTCTGGCCGCCCTGTCGGTTGTTTTCAAGCTCGTCAAGGAAACGTAGCTGATGGACGATCTGCATGTCACGCTTGTGAATCACCTTCTCGGCGTCTCGGGATCGCCAATCGTAGAATCCTTCTCCGCTCTTAACGCCCAGGCGACCCTCTCTTGTGCTCTTCGTCAGATACTCAGACGGGCCACGGTTATCCGCAAGGTCGGTTAGCAGATATTCATGGATCCTTTCAACAAGATCCAGCCCGACCAGGTCCATATTTTCCAGCGGACCAATGGCGGGCATTCTGAGCCCAAAAGTGAACCGCGCCACGAGGTCTACATCCTCGGGTGTGGCGATGCCTCTCTCGACCAGGTAGATCGCTTCGCGCCACAGGGCGTGGAGCAGACGGTTTCCGATGAAGCCCGGCACATCCCGCTCGACTTTGACTGGGATCTTGCCCAGGGACCTGACGAGACGGCAGACCTGCTCGATGACCCTATCCGGTGTGTCCTCACCACGGACGACTTCGACCAACGGCATCAGATGCGGAGGGTTCCAGAAGTGGGTACCGGCCAACTGATGACCGCACCCGCTCAGTCGGCCCATCTCGGTGATGCTCAGCCCGCTGGTGGTGGTTATAAAAACAGCCCCTCGAGCTTTGGAATGAGGAAACTGCCGAAGCAGCCGGGTCTTCTGCTGCATATCCTCAGCAATGCAGTCCATTACCAGGTCCGCTTTCTCGTCCAGGGCCTGCAGGCTTTCCAGCCGTCGGATCGGTTCCGCTGGATGGGCTTCCGGACCCACGTTCGTGTCCATCCACGTTTCCAGCGTCTGCAGGGTCCGTCCTACCGAGTCCAACTTCTTCGGATTCCTGGCCCAGAGGAAAACCCGGTACCCTGCCCTCTTGAAGCAGACGGCGGCGGCGGCCCCCATCTGGCCAATGCCGCAGATTCCTACCTGATGAATGGGTTGCAATGATTTCATCTGAGAGTGAGAAGCATAATTCTTAGAGAGAAAAGGATGAATAGAAACGAGCTCTCAATTCCGAGAGCGTTTTGGTGGGACGGCTGACACGCCTTCCAAACCCCCGCTGACCTTCAGTACCTCACCGGTGATCCAGGAAGCCGCCGGGCTACAGAGAAAGGCTACAGATCGCGCAATGTCGGCTGGTTCTCCCCATCGCCCCAGCGGGATGGCGTTGCGGATGCGTTCAATCATCTGGTCCTCGGTGATGTCCAGGCTTCGGCAGCGCTGAGCCATGAGCGTCTTGTTGAAGTCGGTATAAACAGGACCCGGGCTCACAGCGTTGACCCTCACCCCATAAGCCCCCAGCTCCAGGGCCAGCGTCTTGGTCAGACTGATCACGCCTGCCTTGGCCACATTATACGCCGCAACCAGTGCTGCTGGATTGTGGCCGTTAACCGAGGCGATATTGACGATACAACCCGACTCCTGATGCTCCATGATTAGCCCGGCCGCACGGCAGCAGTAAAACGTCCCGGTCAAAGTGACAGTCAACACACGCTCCCACTCGTGATCACTCAACTCGACTACCGGGGCTACAGTCTGACCGAGACCTGCGTTGTTGACCAGAATGTCCAACCGTCTGTGTTTGCTGACCACTTGATCAAAGAACTCAGTCACCTCTGCACTGTCGGTGATGTCACACTGGGCCGCCTGCACTTTCAAGCCTTGCCCCTGCAACTGATCGGCCGCTGTCCGTGCCTTTTCAAGTTGCACGTCGGCAATCATCACGGCGGCACCGTCGCGGGCGAGCTGTTCGGCCATCGCTAAGCCCAAACCCTGGGCCGCTCCGGTCACCACTGCGACTAAGTCATCAAGGCTGCGCACAGAAGTTGCATCATCGCTCATGCACGTAACTCCTCGAGAAACTGTCTGGAGGCACCAGCCATGAAGCCTATCGCGTGAGAAGCGATATAGCGAGCGCCAAGCTCAGTGTATCGTCTGGCTGTCTCGACGTCTGCGGCGATGCAACCCGCGATCTTACCTGCTCCCGCAATCTGTTTGATGGAATCCTCAACCAGACCGATCACTTTCGGATCCTTGCTCTGGCCCGGGATACCCAGGCTGTTGGACAGGTCGGTAGGGCCAAGGAAGTAAACGTCAATGCCCTCTACAGCAAGGAGAGCATCCAGATTCTCAACGGCCTTCACATCTTCAATGTGGACGATCACCATCGTCTGCTGATTCGCCGCGGCGGTATATTCCGGCAAAGAATCCTTTAAGCCGTACTTTGCCGCCCTGACACCGGCCAGGCCACGCTGGCCCTGAGGTGCATACTTCACACTTGCGACCACCGCCTTGCCTTCGTGGGCATCGCTGACTTCTGGCACATGAACGCCTAGAGCCCCGATGTCCAGAGCACGGAGGATCAAATGAGGACTATTATGAGTCACTCGGATGAAAGGTGTGACCCCGGCTATCTCGGCCGCTCGAACCATGTTCTCCGCAACCCCCATGTCCACCGGGCCATGCTCCATGTCGATAACCACAAAATCAAACCCGATCAGACCAATGATCTCCGTCAGCTGTGGAGAGGCGACATAGACCATACTGCCAACAACGACCCGACCTGCGGCTAACTTGCTTTTTAACTGGTTAGTGAGAATGTGTTCACCTCATCGTTGTCATCGTTGTTTTGGCTCTCGCGCGGCCTGCCGGGGACCGGCCTTGCCCCCTTGTCGGGTGGCGTTTACATGGTTACCCAAGTCGAACCACTGTTGCAGGACTCTACTGTCTTATAAATGAATTGCATGCCTCGCAGTCCGTCATACACGGTGGGGAAGTTATAGTCCTCGGTCTTCATCGGGTTGCCATCGATGTAGCGCCGGATCGCTGCAACCACTCCAACGTAAACGGTAGCGAACCCCTCCAAGTACCCTTCTGGATGTCCAGGGGGGATACGCGTGCTCGCGGCCGCTGGTTCAGAAAGGTACCCCTGACCACGAGTCAGGGTCTGCCTCGGCTCACCGTAACGATAGAGTTCAAGATAGTTTGGATTCTCGTGGGCCCATTTAATGGCCCCTTTGGAGGCGTATACGCGGAGGATCAGTCCGTTCTCTTCTCCCGTGGCAACCTGGCTGATGCTCAAAATACCCTTGCCGCCGCCCTTGAAGCGGAGCAGCGCGTTGACGTCTTCGTCAAGCTTCCGATCCGGGAGGAACGTACTCTTATCCGCGCACAGTTCGGTAATCGGATCACCCGTAACATACTCCAGTAGGTTAACACAGTGAGTACCCACGTCGCCCATGGTTCCGCCGATACCCGCCTGCGCGGGGTCGACCCGCCAGGCTGCCTGCTTCTGGCCTAGCTTTTCGTGTGGGACCATAAGGAAGTCCTGGAGATACTCGACCAGCACCTTGCGGACAATGCCCATTTCGCCCGAATGGAACAGGTGGCGAGCGTGTCTTATGAGAGGATGGCCGGTATAGTTGTGGGTTAACGCAAAGACGAGTCCTGACTTTTCCACGAGATTGGCAAGCTCTTTGGCCTCATCGAGAGTGTAGGTCATGGGCTTATCGCAAACCACATGCAAGCCCGCCTCCAGAAATCTTTTTGCGAAGGCGAAGTGGGAGACGTTTGGCGTCACGATAGTCACAAAATCGATGCGCTCGCCCTCGGGGAGTTCGGCTTCGGCGATCGCCATCTCCTCAGGGCTATCGTAGCAACGAGCCGGGTCAAGGTACAGTTGTTCCCCGGTGATCCTGGTGTTCTCAGGATCCCGTGAGAAGCAGCCGGCGACGAGCCGGACCTGTTGATCAAGAGTGGCTGCGACACGATGTACACCACCGATAAATGCCCCCTGCCCCCCGCCAACCATACCCATTCGTAGTTTACGTTCCCACGATTCCATGATCATTTGCCCTCCCGGATTGGTCAGCCCAAGCCCAGGATCTTCCGATTGCGGTCTGGGTCTGCCTGGCCACCCGCGAAGTCATCGAAGGCCACCTCGGTGGTCTCAATGATGTGCCTGGCAATGAAGGGCACGGCTTCGGCCGCCCCCTGCTCGGGGCTCTTGACGCAGCATTCCCATTCCAGGACCGCCCAGCCGCTGTAGCCGGCCTCGGTGAGCAGTGTAAAAACACGGGTAAAGTCGACCTGGCCGTCTCCCAGGGATCGGAATCGCCCGGCCCGCCCGGCCCAGGACTGATAGCCGCCGTACACACCAACGCGGCCACTCGGGCGGAACTCCGCATCCTTGACGTGGAACCCCCTGATGCGTTCACCATACAGCCTGATAAACTCGAGGTAATCGAGTTGTTGCAGCAGCAAATGGCTGGGGTCATAGTTCAAGCATGCGGCGGCGTGATGATCCGTGCAATCGAGGAACATCTCGTAGGTCGCACCATCGTAAAGGTCTGATCCGGGGTGAAGCTCATATGCGAACACGGTCCCTTTGTCGTAAGCGAGGTCCAGAAGGGGCCGCCAACGCCTGGCCAACTCCCTGAAAGCTTCCTGGATGATGCCGTCCGGACGCTGGGGCCAGGGGTAGATCATGTGCCAGGCAAAGCCACCGGACAGCACTGGGATGACGCTGGTGCCCATGTTAACCGAAGCGTAAATACATTTCTTCAATTCGCCCGCCGCCCACTCAGTCCTCGCATCACCTTTCAAGCCCGCGGGATGAAACGCTTCGAACATGATTTCGTAGGCCGGATGCACGGCCAGGACCTGTCCCGCAAGGTAGCCCGCTACCTCCGTCGGCTCAAGGCCCATCTCTTTAAGTGTGCCTCTGTATTCATCACAGTAAGTCTTGGATTCCGCGGCCTTGTCGAGGTCGATGACGCGCGAATCCCAGCCCGGGATCTGAACACCCTTGAATCCCAGGTCCGCTACCCATCTTCCAATGTTGCTAAGGTTGTTGTAAGGCTCCTCATCCCTTATGAACTGGGCGAGGAAAATAGCTGGACCTTTCATTTCCGGCATGGCTTATTTTACTTCTCAGACCTTGAAGACTATGGCTTTACCGCCATCTGGGTGGCTTCAACGACGTCGAACTTCTCTCCTGCGGTGACGAGCTGGTTCCTGATCTGATCCTGAACTTCCATTTCGATGCGATATCTTCCGGGCCTTAAACTTTGGGGCGAGAAGATCGTGACCAACACCACTCTACCCTGCGACAAAAATTGAATCGCCTCTCCTTTCTCGTCGACCCGTTCCGCTACGTTCTCCCCTCCTTGCAAGAGCTTGTACCTCACCCGAAGTGACGGACGGTCCGTACTCTGGTCCATTCCAGCATTGTATACCTGGAGGTACACCCCAAGCGGTTTGGAAGACGAAAAGGTATTACCTACGTTGGGACGAATCTTAAGGTCTCCCAACACGAACATCTGATCTTGTTGCTGAATGTTGTCTAGCTGCCGAATGGAGTCAGAGAGAATGAGAGAGCTTGCCACGAGTTCTTCCCCCGTGTACGAGGGAGTAATAATGCCCTGGCGGATTACTCCCACCTTGCCACTATGCACATCTTTCACCACCAGATCGAGCTTATAGCGCAACTTTCGGTCGAGTACGATTATTTTCTGATAAGTGGATCGTCTGTGGAGGCCTTGCTGGAAAAACTCGGGCTGATAAGCATGGATAAGATCGTCTTCGAATTCCTTTATGATCCGCTTGGTGATCGTAGTCACCACACCATAAACTCCCACTTTGGCAACATACACGCCATTTTCTTCTTTAAAAGCGAGATTTTGGTTTTGCAACGTCAGTGTGATCGCGACCAGGACCTGCTCGTCGTTTAGTTTAAAATAATCTTTGCGGAGCTCAAAGGCCAAATCGTTGTGGGTGACGTTGACGTCAACCAGCTCTTTGAGGTCGTCGTAATAGATCTTTTTGGGCCGCTGCACTCCGACAAAGGTCTCGTACCGAATGAACGGATTGTCCTTGGCCCGTCGTATTCTTAACGGGTAATATTCACGGTTACCGGGTGAGAATAGACGGTCTGCCTTGGTAGCTAACCCGAACTGCTCGGCCAGAGTCAGCCCCACACCGGGAACGTGGAGCATTGCATCTTTTTCCTCGGGACTCAGTGCCAAACGGTATTCACCGCTAAAGGACGGGTCCACAAATTCGAGCTCGACACCCTCAGCAACTCCCTCGATATGCCGATACCACCAGATCTCGAACGGGTACGTGGATGTGGTTCCACCCCCTTCCCATGCCGGACGCCTGTATCGTCCTCCAGAGGAGTGCATTTCGACCTCGTCCGGGGGACCGTGAATGATATAAATGCGACCCCTGTCGCTCTTCCATCCGGGCAAACCACTGGCGAAGCTCTCGTTGGCATATGCAATGCGCCGGTAATGTTCTTCCCTGGTCTCATTGATCGACGTTCTAGGATCCGGATTCCGTCGGTACCAGAATTGTTCGATAAATTGATCTTTTTCTTCCGGGGTCGTCAGGGTCTCAAAGACGGTCTTCTCTTCTGGCGTGATGATATACGTTATATCTTCATGGAGCCACTTTTTGTAATAGGCTTGTTGCTCCTCTTGCTGTTGGTTATGCACATTGGCCTTGCTCTGTTGACCCGCCGCCGTGGGTGCACCCGAAATGAGCAGCACAGACGCAACTCCTATCCCTGTCAAAAAGCAAATCTGGTTTTTCAGATTGCTGTGAGCCTTTGAATGTATCAATAGCAAAACCCTGCTACTAAGTTTCTTCATACCAACATAGTGGCCGCAGGTCTTCGGTCGGAAGGCGGTGTATTGTTTCGCAGTAAGCAGATTCGAAAATCATCGTCACAAGGTTGTCTCTCCAACTCCCAAGCTTCGCTCTTGTTTTACTATTAGTGGAACTTAAGTGCAAGCAGGCAAAAATAAGGCGCACAATGGCTTTTTCGGCCAATGGGTGCTGTCCCTCCTGTTTAATTAATCCAGACAACTCTCCTAATTCTGGCAAGAGTGAAACGCGGCGTGGCGACCATCAGCTTTGTGGAGAGCTAGGTCCTGGTACCGAGTCGCACGCTCAAGAAGTCGAGCTGGGCGCTTAATGTGGCTGTGGGAGACACAACTCACCTGATCGGCAGTAACGTCCCGTGATGCTTAAGGTGAGCCTTCAGGCAGCTCGGCGCACGTAGAGGTGATGAAGTCCACCGACTTGGGGAAGCGCAATGATCTCGCCTGATTCCGGGGGTTCCATGGCTCTCGGTTCTGGTGCATCCTTGTCCAGAGACAGGTGGGTTCGGCAGTCGTGGTAGTAGCCAAGATAGTCGCGAACGACTCGACGCAGATGATTCTCGCTCAGCACGATCACATGATCGAGACAGTCTCGTCGCAGCGTGCCAACGAAACGCTCCGCATACGGGTTCTGCCATGGGGAACGAGGGGCTATCTTCACTTCCTTGACGCCCATGGAACGAACTCGACGGACGAATTCTTGACCGTAGGTGCAGTCCCGGTCCCGAAGCAGATATCGAGGTGCGGTATCCCAGGGAAATGCTTGAAGAATCTGAAGCGATGTCCATTTCGCAGTTGGCGAGTCGGTTACATTGAAGTGGACAACGCGTCGTCGGTTGTGAGCCAGTACGACGAAGACAAACAGCACCTTGAAGCTCAAGGTCGGAACCGTCAGGAAATCGATGGACACCAGTTCGCTGATGTGGTTTTCCAGAAAGGCTCTCCATGCCTGAGAGGGCGGCTTTCCGGCTCGGACCATGTATTTGGATACCGAGGCCTGCGAGATCTCGATTCCCAGCTTGAGTAACTCGCCGTGGATTCTGGGAGCGCCCCACAGAGGGTTGGCACGACTCATCGTGCGAATGAGTCCTCGCACCTCAGGTGCAACTGCTGGGCGACCTCGCTTCTTGCGACAGCTCTTCCAGGTCCAGTAGCGTTTGAAACCCTGTCGATGCCAACGGATGACAGTCTCAGGCTTCAAGATAGCGAGAGAATCAGCCCAATCTCGCCATATCTTCGAAAGAAGGAGCCAAAAGAGACGATCAGCTCTTGACAGGCATGGGCGCTGAGAATTCCGCTGCAGGATCGCGAGTTGCTGGCGCAGAGCGAGATTCTCAAGGGCCAGTGAACGGTGCGTGGTGAGAATCGACAGGAGGGTCTTGAGTAGGGTCAAAAACATGCTGGATCATGTTGACCTGGGACCGGTGCAAGTTCAATGTTTCCAAGGCGGACCGAATAAACGGGAGCCACAGGTTGGGTTACAGACCAAGTTGTCCGGAATCCATTGAGAAGTCCCGGAAACCGTGAAGCGAGTTTGTTCGCATGTTCTCAGAGGCCGTCGCGAGACACAAGCAAGACGTGAATCCGCCAGATCTCGTCGCGCGAAAGCAGCGCGCCGAACGAAGGCATCGCGGTACCCTTGCGACCATTCGCGACGGTGTCAAAGAATTGTCCAGGACTGAGTTTGGTCTTGAATACATTCGGGCCGCTGCCGCCCTGGGACTTGTGACAGCCCACACAGCGCGTGCGGTAGAGTCGCTCCCCCTGGGCGATCGCCGCGTTTCGATCCAGGTAGGGGTTTGTCAACTCCACCTCGGCCACCTGCGGGACAGCCGCCGCTCGAATTGGCTCACTGCCTTCGGTGGGCGGGAAGCCGTACCCAGGCAAGACCCTGCTGCCGAGCGTATGACCTGGCTCCCCGACCTTCGGCAGGCCGCCCTTGAGGAAGGTGAGATTCGTCCCGGGCGAAACGCGCGCCGGGCCGCCGCCGTCCAAGGCGAACACCCAGAGGTTACCGGCTTTCGGTTCCGTGTAGTAGAACGTCATGTCGCCGCCGATGCCGCCAGACGGAACGGCCAAGTACTGCGTGCCGTCAAGCTCGTAGGTGATGGGGCTGCCGATGATGCCCGAGCCGGTTTGGAACTGCCACAGCAGCGTGCCGGTGCGGGCGTCGAACGCCATGAAGTAGCCGCGCATGTCTCCGGTAAAGACGAGCCCGCTCGAAGTGGCCACGGCGCCCGCCCAAAAAGGCGCGGGGCTGACGCTTCGCCACACCACCTTGCGGTTGACTACATCGAACCCCACGAAGTTGCCGGGGTTCTCGCTGGTCGTGTACTGCTGATAATCAGCGCCCATGTACAACTCACCGTTGGTGGGGGGCTCAAATTGGTCCTCCGCCCAGAACTTGTATCCCATCGCCCACTGATTGGACATGAAGTAGATGTATCCCAGATCCGGGTTGTAGGCCAGCGGCTGCCAGTCGATCGCCCCTTCGAGGCTGGGAATGATCGGACCGACCTCTGGGCCGCCAGATTCGGCCACCATGTCCGGGTTCACCTTGGGGCGGCCGGTTTGCGGGTCGAGGCCGAATGCCCAGTTGATCCCGGGGACAATGGGCTCGCCGTAGATAAACTTGCCGTTGGTGCGGTCCAGCGCATAGAAGAAGCCGTTCTTATCGTGGTGAAACAGGGCCTTGACGGGCCCCGCGTCGCCGAGGACGAGGTCCGCCAGCAAAGGAGTGCTCACGGCATCGTAATCCCAACAATCCCACGGGGTGTACTGAAAGCCCCATTCGATGTCGCCGCTATCGGTGTCGATCGCAATCGTCGCGGCGGTCCACTTGTTATCGCCCTTGCGTACGTGGCAGTTCCAGGGCGCGGCGTTGCCCGTGTTCCAGTAGACCAGGTTCAGCTCGGGATCATAGGCGCCGGTGGTCCAGGTCGAGCCGCCGCCGTTTTTCCAGGTGTCACCGGGCCAGGTGTCGTTGCCCGGCTCGCCAGGACCAGGGATCGTATAAGCGGTCCAGCGCAAAGCGCCCGTCTTGGCGTCATAGGCCTTGACGAAGCCACGGATGCCGTACTCACCGCCGGCCACGCCGGTGAGCACCATATCTTTTACTACCAGCGGCGCTCCGCTGATGCTATAGCCTTGTTCCCACTCGATGACCTCGATCTCCCAGGCGACCTCGCCGCTGTCCTTGTGGAGCGCGATCAGGCGCGCATCCATCGTGCCGACGTACAGCAGTTCGCCAAGCAGCGCCACGCCGCGGTTGATCGACCCGCAGCAATACACTCGCTCGGCTTCATCGGACAGCTTCGGGTCGTAGCTCCATTTCTGGGCGCCGGTACGGGCATTGATCGCAAACACCCGCGATCCATCGGCTGAAACGTAGAGCACGCCATTGTGAATCAGCGGCGTGGCCTCCAACCCGCGATTCTCCCCGCCGGTCGCGAACGCCCACACCGGCTGCAGCCGGTCTACATTAGCCGGGGTGATCTGGTCGAGTTCAACGAAGCGCTGGCCGTAGTACTCTCGGCTGTACATCAGCCATGACGAGTTGTCGCCGGCCGCCTGCTCAAGGTCAGCGCTGGTGACCGGTTGCGCCCGGGCCACAGAACACGACAGCGTCGCTACCGCGGCCAGGGCCATCCCGAGTGTCCTACCCCGAAGTTCCAGATCGAAAGCGAGCATAACGGAACGTGAAGGCCACATTTTTTCTTTCCTCGCAATTACGTCAGCCTGCGGACGATGGGCTTTCGGTGCAAGCTATCCGGCCGGGTCTGCCGAGTCGAACACCTTCAAAAAGGAGCTTCTCCAGACCTGCGTCCAGATCCCGAGATGACATTTAGCGGACGAGCACCAGGAAGCAACGCCGAGCGATCGGGCCGCGAGATTTTTAGACCGCGAACGTTCTAGATTCGCAAGAAAGGGCAGCCCTCGCTTCTCATGGAAGCTGTGCTTGCTCGGCAAGTTCGGCTTTGCCGAAAAGGCGTAGACCTTCTTCACCCTCTCAAAACTCTCTCGGCTCGCTTCCACCGGAAAGATGCGGTCCTGATCGCCGGACTCGACCGAACAACGGCCGGGGGGCAATCAGTCCCACGACATCGTACATTTCGCACCACTGCAAGATACCCGGAACGTAGTTATCAATGCAATGCGAGGTGCTGAGAATACCGTCACGGAAGGTGTCCCTCCCGTTTAATCGATCCAAGAGATTCCCTAATCCCGGCGATGGTGAAACTCGGGCCGGGGACCATCATATTGTGTGGAAAGCTGGGTTCTGGTGCCGCGTACTCGCCCAAGAAGCCGTGATCGACGGTTGGTGTGGCTACGGGGACACAGCTCGCCTGAACGGCAGTAACAATCCGTGATGCAGTGCCTGTGTTTACGCCGCTCGGCGCGTGTAGCGGTGATGAAGTCCACCGACTTGGGGAAGTGCTCTGACCTCGCCCAATTCCGGTAGCTCAATGGCTCTCGGCTCTGGTGCATCCTTGTCCAGAGACAGGTGCGTTCGGCAATCGTGATAGTAGACGAGATAGTTTCGAACGATCCGACGCAGATGATTCTCGCTCAGCACGATCACATGATTGAGACAGTCTCGTCGCAGCGTGCCAACGAAACGCTCCGCATACGGATTCTGCCATGGAGACCGGGGAGCAATCTTCACTTCCTTGATGCCCATGGAACGAACTCGACGGACGAATCCTTGACCATAGGTGCAGTCCCGGTCCCGAAGAAGATATCTGGGCGCAGAATCCCAGGGGAATGCCTGAAGGATCTGAAGTGAGGCCCATTTTGCCGTTGGCGAGTCCGTGACGTTGAAGTGGACAACTCGTCGTCGCTCGTGAGCCAAGACAACGAAGACAAACAACACTCGGAAGCTCAGGGTCGGCACGGTCAGGAAATCGATGGAGACCAGTTCGCCGATGTGGTTCTCCAGAAAAGTTTTCCATGCCTGAGAGGGCGGCTTCCCGCCTCGGACCATGTACTTGGAGACCGAGGCCTGCGAGATCTTTATTCCTAGCTTGCGTAACTCGCCGTGGATTCTTGGAGCGCCCCACAAAGGGTTTGCCTGACTCATCGTGCGAATGAGTTTTCGGACCTCGGGCGCCACTAGGGGTCGGCCTCTCTTCTTGCGACAACTCTTCCACGTCCAATAGCGTTTGAAACCCTGTCGATGCCAACGGATGACAGTCTCAGGCTTCACGGTAGCTAGAGAATCAGCCCAATCTCGCCAGATCTTCGACAGAAAACGCCAGAATAGACGGTCGGTGTCTGTGAAGAATGGACGTCGTGATCCTCGTTGAAGGATGGCAATCTGCTGACGAAGGGCTAGATTCTCAAGGGCGAGCAAGCGGTGGGTGTTCAGTGTAGAAATCAGGGTTCTGAGCAGAGTCCAAATCATGCGGGCTCATGGTGACCTGCGGGCGGCACAAGTTCAATGTTCTCAATGCGGACCGAATAAACAGGAGCGACATGCTGGCTCCTGGTCTGTGCGCTGGATGGTGATTCCCCAACTACTCGGCTAAGAGAACCGGGTGTGGGAGTGCCTGTTGATCGTGACATCGACAGCCCCCTGCCACCACCATCCGTCTGAACTGAAGCTGCAAAGTAAGTGGAGTTGAGGGGCGGCTAGGTCGTCCAGTTGTGTCACCCGTTTGTCACCCGCTCCAAAGCTAAACGATTCGTCTGGGCTTCCGCACTGGTTGGATGGAGTTTTTCGGGGGGACAACCTCCACTAGCATTTATCACGTCGTGCCGTGGCTAACCTTCCCTTATGCCCAACCTAGTTGCTGAAGACTGACCGTGTCGTTCCAAATCTTGGTCATGTGCCTAATGCGGTCGCCATCGAACTCCATCGCGTAAACATAATCTGCTGCGATTTTGCGGCCCGTCGGTTCGCCGGGGCCGCCAGGTCCTGTTTGCGTCCCGTGAAACACCGCGAATGCCGCCACGCAACCACGCTCTTTATCTTCAGCCATGAACTTCAGTTCATAGTGGCCATCCGGCACGGGCGTTAATAGATTCTTCATCCACTCGCTATAGCCTTCGAGCGTGTCGATATCCGACAGGATGCCCGATTGCGCCGAAAAAGTGGCGCCCGGATGGCAGTAGGCTTTACAGCCATCCCACCCTTTACCTGTCTCGCAAGCATCGAAAAACAGTTTTGCCTGGTCTAAGTTGTCGCTCATTCTCTTCTCCTTTGCTTTATCTGGTCGAGATAATTGGATCTACCGGCCCTGATAATGGGTTTAGCTTACGGGTTCTAACAATAAGGGTTGTATCCGGAGTGCAACTAGAAAACAAGACGTTTGAGAAGACTGCAAGTATGGGGGGATTCCGGATTGAATGATCCTCCTCGGCGAGCACTACGAACTACGATGAGTTTGAGGATGATCTGCACCAGGCAGCAAATCTCTCTCATGACCCGCAGGAGACAAGGCCTTGACCTCCGGCTCAAGATTTGCATAAGTAATTGCTGGAGCCGCTGAAAGCTGACGATCAAGGAACCGACATCTTCAGGAGCGACAGTGACTGCGTGCCGGCCGTGAGGCAGCGAAGATGAGTCTATGGAAACGGGGACAAGCAGCCCTGAAAAGGCTCGTCCCGCCGTTGAGAACAGCGCCCGAAGACACTCCTCAGATCCCCTGGCTTGACAGGACGGACTGGGAGGCCGGTGTGGAGAAGAGGCTCCTTTCAGGAGGATTGACGCAAGGTCAAGCCGCCTGGTGTCGGGCCTTTGCCAGAGACGGCTACCTGGTTTTCGAGAAGTTGATTCCGGAAGACCAGATCGACCGTTCCTGGCGGGCCTACGAGCGATTCTACGAAGCCCACCGCGAGGAGTTCCATCCCAGCAATCTCCCCGGAGACCCCTGGCCCGAGCGCTATCTGAATACCCACTTCTCCATTCCCGAGATCGCAGAGATCCTGCACCATCCAGGGTTGTTGGAAATGACCGATCTGCTGTTTGGACGGTCCACGCGGCCCTTCCAAAGCATCACGTCTCACAAAGGGACGGAGCAGGGAGCGCACTCCGATTCCATTCACATGACGACGCGGCCCCCCGGTTATCTGCTGGCCGCCTGGATCGCCTGCGAAGACATTCATCCCGACTCCGGGCCCCTGGACTACTACCCGGGATCCCACCGGCTGCCCTACGTGTTGAGCGAAGATGTGGGGATCAGCCGCAAAGAGTTCGACGAACGTCAGCACGAGGTCTACCACGAGCGATATGAACCCCGTATTCGGGAGCTCATCTCAGAGCATCATCTGCAGCGACGAGAGTTTCTGGCCCGCAAAGGAGACGTCCTCGTCTGGCACGCCAACCTGCTGCATGGAGCGGGAATCCGCCGCGATCTGGACCGCTCCCGCAAGTCACTGATCTGCCACTATTTTGCCCATGGAGTCGAATGCTTCCACGACCTCTCGGGCCATGCGGCTGCTTTTTCAGGAGGGGAAGGAGTGGCTGTCCCCCCGGTCAGTCAAAGATAGCGACTTTGCCGCGGAACGCGGAACGAGAAAATCACTCCGTTTTCCAAAACGCAATCCCGCCCTGGGCGAAACGGACACAGCGTTGCCAGCCTTCGCTTCCTGATAGCAGGTTTTCGGCAGATGAGCGATCAGTCAAGCCGCCCGACGTTGGTAGCGATGGTGAGGTTTTTGGTAGGCACAGCTCTTGCTCCGTTTCATGCATGTTTGTTGCCAGAAAACGAATAGGAAATCCAGCTAGAATCATGTGTCGCTAGGCTGTTGGAGAAAGTCAACAAGACTTCCCTGCAGAAGAACCGAACAAGCGAGCTGCCAAGCGGTTCTTTCCGCCCATCGTGAGATCTTTCCTTCAGTCGAGCATCGAACGGGTCAATATGAGAACAACCGGGCCGAAGTCTCTCATCAACATACCCGGGAACAAGAGAGGCAGACGCGAGGGTTCAAGTCAATCGAGCAGGCTCAACGATTCCTTGCTGTCCACGGTCAGGTTCAGAATCTGTTCCGAGTTGGCCGAGATCCTTGAGGTGATTGGAATTGTGCAACAATGCGGTAGAAAGGTACTGTTCCGAAGAGAGATACATTCTTGACCACACGCCAAAGAATGAGCCCCAATCTGCGGTTACTTTCAACAGCTTCAATTGTCGCGGTTTATACCTTCTACTTTTTTGAATGGCTGTTTGTAATCACCAAGCCCTCAATGTTCAGTGCAATGTCGGTCTGGGACAGCGTTCGAGTACTGTTGGTTTCTCCGACACCTTTAATAACCGGCTGCCTGATCGCATTAATTTCCCTTGAATTGCTTGGAAAAATATCCTGGAGACTGTTTTCTTCTGCGTTTCTGGGCTCAGTGGCACTGCTCATACCGGCATTTATCTTGGCTGCCACGGGTTTCTTATTGATCGAGAATTTCACCTATACACTATTTGCTTTTAATGTCGGGTCATTTGATGGACCTGCACGCTATCTCTACGCTTTGATTTTCCTGATATTACTGGGCTCATCCTATCGGTGCCTGAAATCTTCTTTGCTCCGGGGGTTTTGGTTGGACAAGCAGCAATTACTTGCCTTCTCGGTCTGTGTGCTGTTATCAACATCCTTTTTGGTCGTGATCTTCCAGTTCGAAGAGATGCACCCTGGGCCATTGGAAAACCAGGAAGCTCTTATCGTGAGATCACCGAATATCCTCATCCTGTCATCTGACGGGGTTGTTGCAAAACGGATGTCTGCCTACGGCTATCACCGTGATACGACACCTTTTATCAACTCTTTGCTAGACAGCGCCCTGCTTGTCGAGAATTTCTTTACCAACTCAGAAAAAACCACGGGTTCCGTCGCCTCTCTTTTGAGTGGGAGATTGCCAACGACCACGCGCGTGATTATTCGACCCGACACGTTCCAGGGAACGAGTTCCTTTATGCATTTGCCGGGAGTACTACAGAATCTGGGATATCGAACCGCAGATATAAGTATTCGATATTGGGCAGATGCATATGACCTGAATATGAGAAGGGCTTTTGATTACGCAAATGGACGACGCATCAACGAGCGGGCAATTTATTCCCGCCTACGGCCGTCCGTGCAACTGAGCTACGCATCTGAGTTGCGATTTATCGAAGATACATTCGAGAGATTCCGGACGAGGGTGATGCATGCGACGGGATTGGGAGAAATGATCAATCCCTACGATGAAGTGCAACAGCTTAATGAGGGTGCCACAGCATCAGATGGAAACGATATCGACAGAGTAGAGAAGTTGCTTGAGTTAATAGATGAATCAGACAGGCCATTTTTTGCACACATTCACCTCCTCGGAACTCACGGGCCAAGATTCTTCCCGCGCAAACGAACTTTTTCAATCAACCAAGCGCAACAAACATCCAAAGATCCCTTCAAAGTTGAGCTGCCAATGGTAGAGAATCGGCAATTGCGCGAGTTTAACTGGATGGGGGATTTCTATGATGATGCGATTCTTGATTTTGACCAATATGTCAGGGAGATTGTTCGGCATCTAAAAAAGGAGGGGAAACTGGAAGATACTTTGATAGTGCTGACGTCTGATCACGGAGCTGTCAGGTCGTCCCATGAACGATTGCCGTTGATTTTTTGGTTTCCCAAGAATCGCAATGCGGGGAAGATCGCCCACAATGCTCAGGGAATTGATATTGCCCCAACCATTCTGGATTTTCTTGGCTTACCAGTGCCGGAATGGATGGAAGGAGATTCCCTGATTGACGAGACGATAAATCCCATACGCTCCATCTTCAGTGTTGGAGTAAATATTAACAATCTCGGATTAGTCAATGGTTGGTGGGCAAACGTCAATTCCGAGCCACCGTTTTTTTCTTTAGGGTCGATATCGATGGTTCATTGCCAGATCTGGTATTTCATTTCCCTTGAGAACGGATTGATGACGAGCCAGGAAGTGGAAGGACACTCTTCCCCTTGTCTTGACAGTGAGCTTTTGACAGTGCCACAGGCGAGAAAGTTGATGGTGGAGCATCTTACTCAGCGAAGTTACGAGGCAGCATTCTTGTTGGATGGTGCATATCAGCCATCACCGGATTGTTATTTTGGTGACAGCGCCGGCTTTGTAAACTCATTGTTATGTAATGACCCTGCCCCGCATACCCCGTGAACAGGTGGGCAACAAAGGGCTGCGCCTCACGAACGCCCAGAGACGACGATTCGCTCCCCTTTGCATGTCAGTCGGTTCTCTACGCGAAGTCAGGGTTGGTCATTAGGGGGAATTTGGGTGCTTCTTCAGGCAACTGTTGTTGAGTTCTGACGACATTCCCGCGGAGGATTGTGGGAGCACGCAGGGCACGCGCTAGAAGTCGTCGAAATCGATCGGCGTGAGCCGAATTCGGCCGAGAGTCGGTTTTCCGTAACCCATCTCCTTGAATATGAAATTCAAGGGAGAGGGGCGAAGCGACATGGGTATTGGGAAGTAGAGGGAGCGGCGGAAGTCCACCGCTGGATCGAATCCGACCCAGAGGCGGAACGGGGTTGCACGGGGTTGGGAAGCGAACCCGTCGGGCAGGGAGGAGTTCCGGAATGCCCCCATGATGGTCTGGACCCCCGGAATACTCGCGGGACCGTATACGAGAGAGTGATCGCCGAGTTCCTTTGGCCCGATTCGATAGGACGCGCTGGGATTCGCGAGCCTCCACGCCAGCATCTCGGCGGTCCAGTGCTTCTCGAACTCGGGGCTGGAAGAATTCGCGCGCCGCGGAAATGGGCCGAGGCCAATCCGCGCTTCGAGTGGACCCAGGCATTCGAAGCCCACGTGCTTCACGAATCCGCCGGTGCTGAGATGATTGGTGACCGCAATGCCAAACTCGTACCCGACTTTTGCCGCTTCCGCGTAAGTGCGCTGAGCAAGATCGAAGTAGAGACCCTGACGGCGTGCATCTGGATGGGTCGCAGCGTTGAGGGACAGTACACCGCGGCGCACCTCGCCGTGGAGTCGCGCCTCGAGTGGTTGAACGACGCAGTGGGCCATCATCTCGCCGTTTCGGAAGGCATTGAAGCCGAAGGCCGGGCCGCATGGGTTCCGGTTGTACTCCCAGTCGAGATATGCGGCCGTAATGTGGCGGGCCCTGGGCCAGACGAGCCTCAGAAATCCCGCAGTTTCAGCGATGTTCTCGCGCGAGAGGGCGAGGGGGCGGATGTCAAGCATGATTCCAAGGGTACAGGGGCAGGCCACTTCGCCCAACGGCGTTTCGCGAGCTCAATTCCGGTTCGCCTGCCGGATGATCCGGTCTTCGACGAGCGCGCGAAAGGCGGGCGACTTGAGCGTATCGCGCTCGCGTTTCCGCCAATCTGAATAGTAGACGTTCCGGAAAGAGGATCTTCCATCCCATATCCACTCTTCACCCGGAGCTGCCCCACCGGGGTGGAGTAGGATTTCGACGAGTTCGTCTGCTCTGCATCGACCCTCTAGCAGCCCGTGGTGAAAGTCGCCTCTCGGTCAGCCATGGCCAATAGACTTGTGCCATGTCGATGGGCAAGCGTAAGAGACAGAGGCAGAGCGAGATGTGGGTGCCGGCAACAGAGCTGGCCAAAGCGCCGGGACACCCTTTTTACCAACGCCTGAACAGAGTGCTGGGCAAGCACGGTTTCGATGATTTTGTGGAAGCGGAATGCGCCGCTTTCTATGCTCCCAGCCGAGGGCGGCCCGGCCTGGCACCGGGCATCTATTTCCGGCTGCTGCTGGTGGGTTACTTCGAAGGGTTGAGCTCGGAGCGAGGCATTGCCTGGCGAGCCGCTGATTCGCTGGCGCTGCGCGGTTTTCTGGGACTGAATCTGAGTGAGTCACCTCCGGATCATTCGACCATCTCCAGGACCAGGCGACTGATCGATGTGGCCACGCATGAGGCGGTTTTCTCCTGGGTGCTGAAGCGGGTAGCCGAGAGCGGGTTATTGAATGGCAAGACGATCGGCATCGATGCCACCACGCTGGAAGCCAATGCGGCGCTGCGCAGCATCGTGAGACGAGACTCCGAGCAGGGCTACGAAGAGTTCTTAACGGAGCTGGCAGTAGCCTCCGGCATCCAGACGCCTACTCGAGAAGATCTGGCCCTACTGGACCGCAAGCGAACAGGCAAGGGATCGAACCAGCAGTGGAAGCACCCGCAGGATGGGGATGCGCGCATCGCCAGGATGAAGGATGGGCGGACGCATCTGGCGCACAAGGCAGAGCATGCAGTGGATCTGGAGACGGGAGCCATCGTCTCGGTCACGGTGCAAGGAGCGGATCGAGGCGATACGCAAACGATGGTCAAGACACTGATACAGGCGGCCGAGCAGGTGGAACAAGCGCTGCCGAAGGGATCGGGCATCGAAGAGGTGGTGGCCGACAAGGGATATCACAGCAGCGAGCGGATGGTGGATTTAGAAGCGCTGGGACTGCGCAGCTATGTGAGCGAACCGAAACGAGGGAAAAGACGCTGGAGAGGAGACACTCAGGCCCGTGATGCGGTCTATGGGAACCGGCGACGAATCCGGGGTCGGCGAGGACGGCAACTTTTACGACAACGAGGTGAGCTACTGGAGAGACCGTGTGCTCACCTTTACGAGACCGGCGGGATGAGACGGGTTCACGTTCGGGGCCATGAGAATGTCTTGAAGCGGCTGCTGATTCAGGTGAGCGGATTCAATCTGGGGCTGCTGATGCGCCAGCAGTTGGGTGTGGGCACGCCGCGGGGGCTGCAGGGGCGGATTTGCCTCGTCTTGCTCCTCATTTTGTCGCTGTGGAAGCGTCTGAAGGGCCTGTTTGGCTTGATTCCGACAGCCCAGACTCAAAAGTCCCGGTCAACGCTCCCGTCGCTTCTGCCACCGGTCCGCTCGGTCTGAAGTCTGAAAACCTATTTGCACCACGGGCTGCTAGCAGTCACGACCGAATTTTCGGATAGGACGGGTTGCAGGTAAAGGCATGCCATCACTTACACATTATTAATCATGTTTTTTCAAGATTAACCATGTGACGGCCCGAAGATCTCCCGGAAGGCCTCGGCCAGGTCACCCAGTGCGCCCTCGCAGTCTCCTTCGAAGCTAGACCCATGCATGATGGCAAGTCTCTCCGGTCTTAGATCGGCCAGTTTGCCGAAGAGAGCATCCGTATAGTGAGTATAAGGTGCGTAATCCGCCAGAATCCCGGCCTGATATTCCTGCATCGCCGCACGAGACCGCCCCACCACATCAGACTTTGTGAGCGGCTCAACGTTCCCCACCTGGTGGAACAAGTCCGAACAGAGCAGAGTTCCGGTCGTCTCTTCGAACATGACCGAAGCATCCCACCCATGAGGAAGGTGGGGTGTACGAACCAGCCGGAATCGGTGCTTCCCGGTGGTCAAAACCTCACCGTCATCCATTCCTTTGGGTGGCCGGATGGCAAAATCATTGACACTCACGGCAGCACCCACCTGGCTGCATACCGGCTCTGCTGAGGGAGCCACCTCCAGCCACTGGTTCAGGGCTCCGCACTCGTCCGACTCAAAGTGACTGAATCCGATCCAGCGAAGGCGGGCCGGGTCGATCACCGTGGCGAGGCCTTCCTGCAACTCCGGAAACCAGGCGTTGTAGCCCGCGTGGAAGAGAAGCGGTTCGTCGTCATTGACCAGGAAGTGGTTGAATTGCAGATCAAAGTCGGGCAGGTAGACGCTAATACGATAAAGGTCGGGTCCAATTTCGATAACTTCAGCCATGTTGCACTCCTTTTCCCAGACTGAGGCTGTCCGGTCTTTGTCACATTCTAGATCAATGCTGCCCGTTTTTCCCAGTCTCACAGAAAGTTGGATCTGATCGCTCTCCTGTGGGACGTGCTGCGGGCGGCTCCGGGCGTTGGTCCTGTGCTATCCTTCGCTGGAGGCCAAGATGTCGATTCGACCCGTGAAGAGGCTCGTTCAAGCCAGTCCGACCCTGGAAGGTGCTGGCGTGCATCTGCGCCGCGCCTTTGGGTTTGGCAATACGTCCGACTTCGACCCCTTCCTCCTCTTGGATGACTTCCGCAACGATAACCCGCAGGACTACCAGGCCGGCTTCCCCTGGCATCCGCACAGGGGCATCGAAACCATCACTTACGTCCTGGCCGGAGAAGTGGAGCACAGTGACAGCCTGGGAAACAGTGGCGCCATTACGGCCGGCGACATCCAGTGGATGACGGCGGGGAAGGGGATCATCCACCAGGAGATGCCCAGGGGCGATCAGTCAGGAAGGATGCACGGTTTCCAACTGTGGGCGAATCTTCCGTCTTCGCTCAAGATGACCCCGCCCCGCTACCAGGAGGTCAAGGCCCCTGACATTCCGGAGATCACCGATGATGACGGCACCCGGGTGCGGGTTGTGTGTGGAACCTTTTGGGGGAAGACGGGCCCCGTAGACGGGATCGCTACGGACCCGATCTACCTCGATGTTTCGCTGCCGCCGGGTGGGCGGAAGACACTTCCGGTCGAGACCACCCGCCATGCTTTTGCCTATGTCTTCGCGGGAGCCGGGAAATTTGGCAACGCATCCGACCCCCTCCCGGTCCCGACCGAGAGAGTCGGATGGTCGGACACGGCACTTCCGGAGGAGGCGGATAACCGTTCGCTGGTGCTCTTCGATCGAGGTGACGCGATCTCCGTGCAGGCCGGAGAGGAGGGGATTCGGTTCCTGCTTATCTCGGGCCAGCCGCTCCAGGAGCCCGTGGCCTGGCGCGGTCCGATCGTGATGAATACGCAGGATCAACTCCGGCAGGCTTTCCGCGAGCTCCAGGAGGGCACCTTCCTCAACGACCGGTCCCCTGCAGATGGCGCTTGATGGCTTGGGCAATCCGGGGAGGTGTTCTCTCCGAGAACGTCGAGAGTCTTCGTGAGCGCAGACGTGATGGCACTGACTTAGCGCAAGGCAGCTCGAGAAGCATAGATCTGGCCTGATCGAACAGGTCGTGCATCTTCTCGAACTCGCTGCGGTCCGGAATGTGGGCCTCCGTTTCCAGCCACCGGATCGCCCTCTCCGTCCATTTCTCAAAGAAAGCGGCATCACCGGCTGAGCGCCGCGGCTGGTCGCTGACCCGGACATAGACCGGGCCGGTGTGGGCCATGACCGGGTTCGGATCGAAGACTGCCTGGTAGGGAAGAACTCGGGGTGAGTAAACACGTGCCGCGATCCAGGAGCTCTTGTCGATGCGAACCGAGCTAGCCAGTTCGAGGGCCAGTTCTGCATGGTCATTTTGCACAGCAGACACCACCTTGCCGTTCTGAATGATCTCAATTCGAGCGACGGGTATCCGGGACCTGACATTCACTTTCACTTCAAGCTCGCCACCCTCGGGCATGGCGATCGTCTCTCCGGGCAAGCGACCTTCCATCTGGAAGTCAAGAAGGGGCCCGGTCGTAACAAAGGTCCGCCCCGCCCGAATCCCCGCGATCCAGGCCGCATAGGAAAAGGGTCCCTCCACTTTGACGTAGGTCCGGGGATTGCCGACCACCTGCCGGTTCCACATCTTGTCTGTGCCGGCCGTCAACGGGATATCAAAGCCACAGTTCAGAAACCGATACCAGAGTTCAAGCGGCGACTCCTGGCTCCCTTTTCCCGAAAAGGGATCTCCCCAAGTGAATAGATCGAAGGAGTCGATCTTTCCCAGAGCAACATCCACAGCCAGTTCTCCGTCCGGATTCGGGAAATGGGCCCATCCCACCAGACCGCCCTGGGCATGGGCCTGGTCAGCATGGTGGGCCATGGAAGGGGAATCGATCCCACCGGGAATCCCGGCGCCGGGGCCTTCCCAGGAGAGTGGATAGACCAGCTCTTTGAGATTCAGCAGAACGGTATGCCCCAGGAAATTGTGGCGGCTCTCTTCATTCACATAGACGATATGGTTACCCCCGGAAAGTGGATCGGGCCGGCCCTGGAAGTGTTCGACGCTGGTGATGAGTTCACCCCACTTGGCGGCCAGCACGTTGACCACATTGAGATCCTCCCCCCGGGCTTCCAGCCAGGCCGAGTGGGGACCGAGAAAATGCACATGCGTATCTCCCGAATACCAGCCGCGGCCGGCCATGTTTGCCCATCTCTTCAGGCCCAGATCGAGTGCCGGTATCTCGCCGGGGCGAACCTGGAACTCAAGTGTGCGGGGAAGATACTCCAACCCCCGGACCACCTCGATCTTGTACTCTCCGGCCGGTACCTGGATCTGGAACTCCGGCTCCACATACGCGTACGTGTTGCCGCCAACCACGACGTCGCCGCCCACATCCTGGCGCCAGCCCACCGCGACGTTCTTCTGGTGGCCGGCGGGAGGCCAGTACTGGTCGGCAGCATCGGTAACCCGCACCCTGGAAGCCACCGGCTCTCCGGTGCTCGAGTCCTTGACTCGCACCGGAACCGAGACCAGAGGCTGCTGCTCCGGTAAATCGATCTCCTCCCACTCTTTGGGCCACTGCACCTGGTCCGCCTTCAGCCAGGAGACCCGGACGATCTTCCATTTCTCCCCGCGCCTCCCGAAGGTCAGACCGACTGCCTTGCGCACGGTGCGCTGATAGAAAGAGAGAAAGATGGGGGTCACCAGGATCTGCTCTCCGACCTGGTTGTACAGCGCGTGGTGCAACAGGACTTCACCGGTCGTCTGCCGGGAAATGAACGACTGCAGTTCTTCTACATGAGCCTGCTTGTCACGCCCTGCTGAACTCGTCATCTCATCGGCCAGGATGTCAGAGATACTGTCGATATCCCTGCGCAGCAAGCCCAGCGCCCAGCGGTTGACTCCCAGGCGAACCGCGTCCATGTCGGGGGTCGGATGAGCCGGGAGCCGGCTCGCAGACCAGCAAAGCGGAAGTAACAGAGCCGGTAAGAGCGCTTTTTGACAGTTCATACTTGAAAGACCTCGTTGATGTTTTCGTGGGGCTCAGCAACTCTGGTTCTACCCTCCTTTCCAAGAACCGGAGTTTGACTCTCCGGGAGGAAACGAATAGAAATAGTAAAAAGTCAGGATCCCAGATCGAGACGTGACTCAACTAGCCGAGAGGTGTCAGCCATGGCCAGCTGTTCAGTGCCGAGCAAACCCCTCCCATTTGTTCTTCTGCTCCTCCTCCTGTCGGGGCTTCTGGTACAGCCGGCCGTGGGCCAATGGACCTCCATCGGACCCGATGGGGGTTCGGTCAATGTCCTGGCGATCGATCCCGTGACTCCTTCCACTCTGTATGTGGGAACCTTTGCAGGGGGAGTCTTCAAGAGCACCGATGCGGGCGCCAGTTGGAGGCCGATGAATGCCGGACTCCTGGGCCCGTTTGGTTTTCCTGCTCTGAGGATCTCAGAGATGGTTATCGATCCGGTCACGCCGCAGACGCTCTATGTGGGAGTCCACAACGCTGGTATGTTCAAGAGTACGGATGGAGCGCACTCCTGGGTAGCGGCCAACCAGAGGATACCGGCCAACGACACGATCATCTGGGCACTCGGTATGGACCCGTCCAGCCCGTCCACTCTCTTTATCGGGACCGGCTTCAACCGCGTCTTCAGGAGCACCGACGGGGCCGCCAGCTGGCAGCAGTTGCTGGACGATCTGGGGCGACCCGATGCGGTGGCCGTGGCTCCCTCCAACTCCTCGATTGTCTATCTGGGTGCCGGCTTCAACATGGCTTACAAGAGCACGGATGGTGGAGACACCTGGAATTCGGTTAGTACCGGGCTGGAAGACGGATTTGGTCAAAACCAGATAACCGTCCATCCCACCGACCCGAACATCGTCTATATCGCCACCGACGCCGGGCTCCACAAGACAACCAATGGCGGAACCAGCTGGGTCCTCTTGACCACGCTGAATTTCTCTATCACCTTCGTCGTGCTGGATCCGAGCAACCCGATGAGTGTTTATGCAGGGGCAGAGAAAGTGGGAGCGCTCTTGAAGAGCACGAATGGTGGAGGGTCCTTTGTCGAGAAGGATGTCTCAACTGCTGTAGTGCCAACGATGGCGTTTGATCCGGCCAATCCCCAAATCCTCTACGCCGCTACGAACCCGCTCGAGGGGGTCTTCAAGAGCACCGACGGTGGGAACAGCTGGGCTGCCTCGAACTCAGGTCTTTCGAATATCGACATGAGAGCGATCGCCTTCGACCCGCAAGACACATCCACAATCTATGCGGCTTCTGCCTTCGGCGGCGGTGTCCACAAGTCAATCGACGGAGGCCAGACCTGGGAATCGAAGCGGGGTTCCGGTATGAATGGATTCGAGGAAGTCCTGGATGTTGTGGTGGACCCGGTGAACCCTTCCAATGTTTACCTGGGTACGAGTTTTGCCGGTGGCATCTTCTGGAGCGACGACGGTGGGGAGAGCTGGAATTCAGCGCCCGTTCTGGCGAAGGTGCCTGAACTGGGGATTCACCCCGGCAATCCTTCCACTCTCTATGCCGCTCACTTCGGCGGTGTGTACAAGAGCACCAACCAGGCGCGAAATTGGGAGCTGGTCGGCAACGGCCTCCCCAACAACGTGGACTACCTATCTCTGGCCGTGGACCCCTCCGACGGTGACACGGTTTATGCGGGTGCGACACCCGGTTTCCAGGGAGGGGACCCTGCAGTTTACAAGACCACAAACGGAGGAGGCGCCTGGGCGGCAATGACCAACGGGTTCGCACTCAGGGGAGTCAACTCTCTCGAGATCGATCCAGCAAATCCCGACATTCTCTATGCCGGCGGGCCGGGTGGGTTCGGTGCGACCACCGTGATCCAAAAGAGTACCGACGGCGGCGCCAACTGGGCCGCGCGGGACACCGGTATCCCGCTGGATTTGTCCGTCTCAGCCCTGGCCATCGACCCTTTCAATTCGTCGGTTGTGTACGCGGGAACGAATGCCTCGGGCGTGTACAAGAGCAGTGATGGCGGGGCCACCTGGAGCGAGTACAACACCGGCTTATCTCATGTCACAATCAACGACCTGGCGATCAATCCTTCCGATTCCAATGACATCATTGCCGCCGTCCATCACTTCAGCCTCTTCCGCTACCAGAGCCTCTCGCCGCAGTGGCTGTTTGCGGCCGGGGATCCGGCTGGAATCGGGAATTTGTTCGATAGCGTGGCGCTTTCCAACTACTCGGGAGAGGCCGCCGTCGTGGGGCTGGCAGCAATCGACGATTCGACTTCTGGAAAGGCAGCCGGTCAGGGCAACCTGCGACCGCTGGGAGGTAACCAGCAGGTGGATCTGGATCTTCCGGCAGGGGAACAGTTTACCAACTTGCGTGGCAACATCTTCGGGGGGGATGTGACCCTCCCGGCCTGGATTGAACTGACCAGTGACAATCCCGACATCGCCAGTTTCTTTCAGTTTGGCTCCGGAACTCTGACCCAGTTGGATGGAGGAGTGGCGATTGAGAACCTGACCACGAAGTTCTACTTTCAGCGGGTTTTTGACGGCCCTGCGGCTTTTCGGGGACAGTCGGCCATCACACGCCTGACCGTGCTCAACCCAGGTGACGAGGAGGTGACCGTCGATTTGAGATACTTTCCACCCGAGGAGGGTCCCCTGGGCCAGCCCCGGCAGGGGACGCGCAAGATCCCGGCCCGTTCCTTTCTGGATGAGATGGCTTCGAGTGTGTTTGGCACCAGTATCTCGGGTGGATATGTAGCCGGTGAGGTCACCGAGGGAGGTGGGGTCGCGGCTTTCGAAGTGGTGCAGTTGAGCGACCGGCCCATGGTCCTGGGCCTGAACGCCTCGACGGGAAACTCATCGACCCGCTCCTTTTCGGCTCAACTGGCTTCCCGGCCGGACGTCTTCACGAATGTGAACCTGATCAACACGGCCGCGGGTTCCCGCAACGTCGACCTGATGGCGGTACGGGCCGCGGGGGGCATCGAGGGTGATCCGGTCAGGATCGTCCTGGCTGCCGGAGCCTCGTTCAGTGCGGATGCGTCGCAGATTTTCGGGTTTGGCGCCGCCCCAGCGGACGGCGGACTCCGGGGTGGGCAGTTCGTGGGATCTCTGGAGGTGGAAGCTGATGGGGACGGAGTGGTAGGCGACGTCATCTTTGGCGATCCTGGAGAGCTTGCTTTCGCAGCCTCGCTGCCGCTCCAGTCGGAACCCTTCACCGAAGCCATTTTCAGTCAGTTTGCGGACGACCCCGGCCTGTTCTTCACGGGACTGGCCTTTTACTACCCGGGTGACATCGGATCGTCGCCGCAGGGGGGATCTCCAGACACGGACATCACGGTTGAAGTCATTCTGGCCAGCGGCGAGTCTATCGGCGAATCCACCTTCAAGCTCTCACCTGGAGAGCGAACCGACAAGTCGCTTTCCGAACTGGCTCCGGCAGCAGCGGGGAAGGCGAACGGCTACATGCTGGTGACATCCACGCAGCCGTTGATTGGCCAGGTGGTCTTTGTCGCTCTGGGCGGCGGTGGAATCAGTCTCTTTTCGGCGGTTCCTCCCAAGGTGATCCGCTAGAAGATAAGGGGAAAAAAAGGGACAGTCTACTCTGTCCCTTTTTTGGGCGTCGCCTGTTAAGATCACAGCTCACAAACTCATGTTCGAGAAAAGGTTCGAGAGTTCTTAGTGTACTGTCCGGCGACTGTCCGTCGTGAATTCGCATTTCTCTGGAGCGCCGCTCTGGTTGCGCTCCTGATCGCCCACCCTCTCCGGGGCCACGGATCTCTGGCGGGTGAGCATCCGAGAACTCACAGCTTTACGGCTCCCGCTGAAGTCGATCTCGACCGTTCTCATCTGCTGCTTACCGTGCTCGACAATGAGAGCGGTGAGCCCACCGCTGCCCGCTTCACTCTGCAGGTGGACGGAAACGACTTTGTCCCTGACCAGATTGGTCCCGGTGGAATTCGCCTGCTCTCTATCCACACCAGCAAGAACCAGAGCTTGCCAGTGACCTATACCGGCGGCAAAGGTGCCCTGTACGTCCCGCTTCCTGAAGATGCTGCCGAGGTTAGGGTTCAGGTTGTCAAGGGTTTCGAGTATGTTCCCGTTCGGAAATCCGCTCGCCTCCGTAGTGGAAAAGCCCAGGTCACGGTCAGACTTCGCCGCTGGATTAACTTCGAGAAGGAAGGCTGGCAGGCCACCGACGAGCATGTGCACTTCGATCGCCTGGACGCCGGCCGTGACCAGGACTGGCTGACCATGATGGAGGGAGATGGCCTGGGTGCCCTCCATGTCATGACCCTGGAGGGGGCCAATCTGCCCGACGTGTGGGCCAAACAGTTTGCCTACGGCAGGGACGGAGAAGCCTTTGACGGTGAGAGGTTGATCCGGCCCGGACAGGAGTTTCGAAATGCCGATCAGGGACATTACAACCTGCTCGGGATCTCGCGGCTGATCGAACCGATCAGCACGGGGCGCCTGCTGGGAGGTGAGGATTTGCATTGGCCGGCTTCATCAGTGGTTCTGGAGAAGGCACGGGAACTCGGGGGGATCGGTGGCGTCGCGCATGGAGGGGCCTATGGAGCCAGGCACACGGCGATGCTGGACACAGTTCTGGGCAACATGGACTTCTTTGAGATCTTCAACCCGGGCCGTTACAAGACCGATTTGTGGTACCGGATGCTAAGCGCCGGCTACCTCCTGTCTCCGGCCGCAGGAACCGATCTGCCCAATAACCCGCAGCGGGCCGGGTGGCAGCCGTTTCTGGGCTCTGTGCGTTGTTACATTCAGGCGGGAGAGAGCCGGGACTTTGAGAGCTGGAAGAAGTCATTTAGAGAGGGTCGGGTTTTCGTCACCAGCGGTCCCATGATTCGGCTGAGTGTCAATGGGAGCGAACCGGGCGGAACCATCCGCCTTCCGCGCAGCGGCGAGGTGGAGATCGAAGCCGAGTTGGCCTCCTTCCATCGGCCTCAACGGCTCATGCTTCTTTTCAATGGCAAGGTCATTGGGTCATCGGAAGAGATCTCGAGGTCCGGGCCTGCTCAGATCATTCGTCTTCACCGGCGTTTCCGGATCGAAGAGAGTGGCTGGCTGGCAGCCCAGGGATCGGCGGCTCCGGCGGAGCCCATTGAGGAATTTCTGGAGCGCCAGCCAATGGTCTTACAAGCCGAGGGAGCCGAGCCGGGACTTCTGGCTCACACGGGGGTGGTCAAAGTTCTGGTGGGAGGGCAACCGATCGGCCGGTCTGGAGAACTGGAAGCGCTGATCCGTGACCTGGCCGATCTCAGGACCTATTATGAAGTCGACGCCAGGTACGCTTCAGCCAGAGAACGGCTACAGACTCTGGAGCTTTTCGAGCAGGCAACGGATCGGCTTCGCCGTCGCTTGGAGAGAGGAGGGGAAAAATAGTGTTCAAAATCAGGTGCTTTCTCTGTGTCGGGCTGGTCGTCTTTCTGGCCCGTTGTGGATCGAGTGGTGAGAGGCCCGCCCCGGCGGCGTCTCCTCCCAATATTGTCCTCATCTTTACCGACGACCAGGGCTACGCGGACCTCGGCAGTTACGGTCACCCGTCTCTCCGCACTCCTCACCTGGATCGCATGGCTCTGGAGGGTCAACGCTGGACGAACTTCTATATGGCTGCATCCGTCTGCACCCCCAGCCGGGCCGGGTTGTTGACGGGCCGACTTCCGGTGCGCAGCGGCATGGCGAGCGATGAAAAGCTGGTCATCTTCGAGGATTCACTGGGGGGGCTTCCCGCTACGGAGACGACTCTGGCCGAGGGACTGAGGGCTCAGGGCTATGCCACGGCCTGTATCGGGAAGTGGCATCTGGGCCACCTTCCTGAATACATGCCTCTGGAACAGGGATTCGACTACTTTTACGGCGTGCCCTACCACAACACCGCCGATCGGGTCGCAGACCCTGCTCTGGGAAGGTCGATTTTTTTTGGGGAACCCAAAGTTGAATGGTGGAACCTGCCTCTCATGCGGGGTACGGAAGTCATTGAGCGGCCGGCCGACCAAAGGCTCCTGACCAAGCGGTACACAGCCGAGTCCATCCAGTTCATCCAACAGAACCGCGAGAAGCCCTTCTTCCTGTTTCTCTCCCACACCATGCCCCACGCCCCTCTGTTTCGCTCAGAAGAATTCGTTGGAGTGAGTAAGCGGGGGCGCTACGGGGACGTGATCGAGGAACTGGACTGGAGCGTTGGGGAAATCATCCGCACCCTTCGCGAGGAGGGATTGGATTCGAATACTCTGGTCATTTTTACCAGTGACAATGGACCTGCCCGGGGAATCAGAGAGATTGGCGGGTCTGCCGGAATTCTGCGCAATGGCAAGTTGAGCAGCTATGAAGGGGGGTTCCGGGTGCCAGCCATATTCTGGTAGCCGGGCCGGATCCAGCCTGAAGTTGTGATGGAGATGGGCTCGGCTCTGGATCTTTTACCCACCCTCTTCGAGTTGGCCGGAGCACCCATCCCAACGGACCGCGTCATCGACGGGATGGATCTGCGACCGGTACTGATGGGAACGGGACCCGGTCCCCGCAACCACTTGATCTACTATGACGGTGAGCGTGTTTTTGCCGTCCGGAAGGGACCCTACAAGGCTCATTTCCGGACCCGCGAGGAATACGGTGAGCCGGAGACCGAGCACGATCCCCCAGTCTTGTACCATCTGGGACGGGATGCTTCCGAGCAGTTTGATATCGCCGAGCAGCACCCGGAGATCATCGAGGAGATTCGGGAACTCCTCGAAGCCCACCTGCGAACCGTGAAGCCAGTCGAGAATCAGTTAGAGAAAAGGTAGGTTCTGGGTCCCGGCAACGAGAAACGTTCCCGCCTACCAGGAGGACTTGGTGACGCCGGGCAGGTCGCCGCGGAGGGCTGCTTCACGAAAAGCAATGCGGGAAAGCTGAAATTTCCGGTAGCAGCCTCGACTCCGACCTGTCAGGGCACAGCGAATCGACGCCCTGGTTCGGCTGGAATCACGAGGCATTCGCCGGACCGCCCTCTGAATCTGTTCTCTCTCCTGAGGCTTGAGACTCGGATCCAGAAGCATTTTCTTGAAATGGAGGCGCTTGGCCTTGTACTTGGCGACCAGTCGCTTTCGTTTCTCGTTCCTGGCGACCGTGCTTGTTTTCGCCATATTGACTTCCCTTGCTGTTCTTTCCTGTAGCCACCGTTCGGGTCGGCGGTTCCTGATTTGTGATCCTTCAGCGGCGGTGTGGCCGGTGGCCAAAAAACTCACCGGAGGTGGAATAAGGGACAAGCGCCAGATGGCGAGCCCTCTTGATTTCGCGGGTCAAGCGGCGCTGGTAGAACGCACTAACTCCAGAGATACGGCGAGGAATGAGCTTGCCATTGTCTCCCAGGAACTTCTTCAACAAGTCCGGATTCTTGTAGGAGAGAGACTCGGCAAGTTTTGGATCCGCCTTAAAGGGGCAGTATTTTTTTCTTGAGAAACGTTTTTCGGCCATTCGCTAAACCCTTTATTTCATCCCGAGTTGCCCCTGCCGGGGCCTCTACCGGCTGCAAAAACGTTAATCATACTGAGAATAGGCCTCCGGAATCAACTCTTTAGAAGTGGGGGGAGCTTCCTTTTGGGAACCTCTCGCCGGAATCAGCGTATTTGAGCTTGAACAGGTCCTCGTTCAATTCTCAAGTGCTAGAACTGATTTCCAGGGAGGAGCATATGAAACGAGCCATTCCAATTCTGATCCCGTGTCTCATCGCAATCCCGGCTTTTTCTCAGATGGCGCCCCGCGACACAGCTACGACCTACGTCGGCGGCAAAGCAGTAGCTATCGAGTACGGACGTCCCTCGTTGAAAGGGCGAAGCGTTTCCGACTTGACCAGCAAACTGGGGGATGATCGAATCTGGCGGGCCGGGTCTGAACAGATCACCACTTTGAAGACCGAAGGAGCCCTCAAAATTGGCAGCCAGAAGGTTCCGCCAGGTGAGTATTCCGTGTACCTTCATTGTCCTGAGGGCGGACCCTTTTCGCTGGTATTGAACAAGGCACTGGGACAGCCTCTGGGAGAGATCTGGGAAGCAGCTCCCGAGAATCTGGCCAAGGAACCCTGGCCTCACTCAGACTATGCAGAACAGATCAGCGACAGTGAAGTGGCTCGGATTCCGTTGCACAAGGCATCGTCATCGGAGTCAGTTGACCTTCTCACCTTCTCTTTCGAGCAAGAGGGCAAGAAGGCTGTCTTGAAGGTGGCCTGGGGTAACGATCTGTGGACGACCGACGTGGCCTCCGGCATGATGGAAGGCTCTCACTAAGAGTCGATCGAATCAAGGGAGGGGAGCCGACACGAATCAGTCTCCCTTCTCTGATTCCCGTCTGCGTCTTTCGTCGATCTTCGACATCTTCTGCTCTACCTCTGCTGCCAGATCAATTCCCCTGGCGTTCGCATAGTTGAGCAACGCGATGGTCGTGTCCGCGGCCTCTTCCGCCAGATCCGCGGGTGCAATCTCCACGTTCTTCCACTCTTTCTTCTCCAGGTTTGCAATCTCTCCCGCTTCTCCACACAGCTCCAGCGAGAAAAATCGAGCAGGTCTGGGCGGAAAGGCCCTCTCCTGGTACTGCTTGAATTGCTGCTGGAGCTTCCGCAAGCCGCTGTAGTCAGTGGGGAGACAAGCGGAAGATGGATCTCTCACCTATCTGGTCACTTCCTTGAGGGTTAATCCTTCATCTTTCAGGAACTGCAGAAGCCCTTTTCTGGTGACGGTTCGCAGCGCGCGAGTTGAGAGTTTTAACCGAACCCATCGATCCAGTTCCGGAATGTAGAGCCGCTTCGTTTGCAAATTGGGAAGAAAGCGGCGGCGGGTCTTCTTATGAGAGTGGGAAACCCGGTTCCCGCTCATCGGACCTTTGCCAGTCAATTGACATCTCTTGGCCATAATGTCTCCAGGCTCTATGCTTCAGCCATAGCGTCGGCTACACGCCGTTCGCCACAAAGTGTAAACTCACAATTTTAAACAAGTCCCGGGCTCGGGCTCAACCCTAATGACAGGAAGCGCCCAAACTCAGCAGGTGCTCATTGTCTCATGACGTCAAACAAAGCGGCCAACAAACGGTCGACTCGCGAGAGACGCCGCCTCTTGCTCGTCGGCCTGGCGATCCTCGCTTCGCTCCTGGTGGTGTGGGCCGCACAGTCCTCAACTCCCGTCGAATACCTTGTACCCGAGGTTGTGGCAGAGTACCCCCACGACACTTCCGCTTACACGCAGGGTCTGGTGTGGAGAGAGGGGTTTCTGTATGAAAGCACCGGAAAGTATGGGAGGTCCGCTCTTAGAAAGATGGATCTGGAGAGCGGCCGCGTCTTGCAGAGCCACCACCTCGCGGGCAGCTACTTTGGGGAAGGCCTGGAACGAGTTGGCGCACGGCTGATTCAGCTCACCTGGGAAGAGAATGTGGCCTTTGTCTACGATCTGGAGACCTTCGAGCCGCTGGACACTCTGTCTTATCGTGGAGAAGGCTGGGGGCTTTGCTTTGATGGTGAACAGTTGTTCATGAGCAATGGCTCGGACACACTTCTGGTTCGAGAACCACAGCAGTTCCTGGTGGTGGGCAGAAAGCGGGTCACACTGGAGGGAAGGCCCGTTTCCAGTCTCAACGAACTCGAGTGTGTGGACGGTTTCGTGTGGGCTAACATCTGGAACAGCGACCGGATCGTCAAAATCGATCCGGTGGATGGCAGAGTGACCAAGGTTGTCGATGCTTCCAGTTTGCTTCCAACTCGAGATGGTTCAGGAGAAGATGTCCTCAACGGAATTGCCTACATTCCGGAGCGTCAAACCTTCTTGCTGACCGGGAAGCATTGGCCCAGGATTTTTGAGGTCCGATTCGTCCCGAAATAGGATGTTCCACGTTCCAAGTTTCACGCACTCTGAAGCTTCAATTTTTACCCCAGAACCCAGAACCCAGAACCTATTCGGTCCCCTGACTGCCCGGGCGGAACCGAAACACGGCTGCCAAAAGGTCGAGTTGCTGCGCAGAACTGAAGTGGGGGAAAGCGGCGATCACGAGGCCGCCGTGAGCACTGATTCCGATGTAGTCCCCAAAGAATATGGCAGGGTTGCCCTCGAACGGTTCTACGTCGATCGGATAGTTCGCAAAGGTCCGGCCGCCATCGATGCTTCGAGCCAGGGTCACGCCCGTCCTGGTCCCAGTACCCACCCGCCGATCCAGGAAGACCACATTCACCGAGCCGTCGATCGGGTCGACTGCCATCCAGGTTAAGAACTGAGGTCGCCCGTTCGATACAGGATCGTCATTGACCCGCACCGGGGCCGACCAGGTCTCGCCCTGATCCCGGGAACGGATCACGAAGCTATCCGGGTCGCCGTGCCTTTCATCAGCCCAGTTCACGTAAAGACTTCCCCGGTAGGGGCCCGAACTGCGATCGACCCCGGTTACCGGCAGTCCGTTTGCCCTCCCCAGCCCTTCGATGGCCAGATCCCAACTCCCCGGCATTTCGGAGATCACCCGGTCCCCGCCGAAAGTAAGACCGCCGTCGCGCGACTCATCCAGGATGAGTCCCCGGGGGCTGGCCCAGACCACGTAGACCTGACCGTCAACGCCGGCGGCAGGGACAGCGCCTTCGACGGTGCCGTCGCCGTCCAGGCAATCTCCTCCCTGGTCCGAAATCCGAATCGGTGAGGAGAAGCTGCGCCCCCTGTCGGAGGAGCGGGAGAAGAAAATGTGGGACTGATCCTCCGGATCTGTGCTGCCGTAGCGATCGAATCGGGTCCAGGCCAGATACAGATGGTCCGCATGGGGTGATTCCGGGAGCGGGTCAGCCACCAGGTAAGGCTTGTCCTCGAAAGGTGTGATCGTGTTCTGATGGTCAACCACGGCTACCGGCTGATTCCAGGTCTGGCCACCGTCTGAAGATGAACTCACGAAAATGCCGTTGCCTGGGGTTGGAGTTTCTTCCCGGAGCCCCAGGAACGAGATATAGGATCGGAAGGCCTGGCCACTGTGATTGAAGACAACGGAGTCGTCCCCCTGCACTCGCTCCTCGGGGTTGAAGGCCACGCTGGAGGTCCAGGTCAGGCCCCCGTCGTGAGAAACAAAAGTGAAGTTGGTCGAGCGAACCTCCAGGCCGGTCGCCAGTGAAACGGCAATCACGTTGCCGGGGCGGGCCGGATTGATAGCGAGAGATACTTCCGCCGGCATTCCAGCCATGGAACGGCTCATCGATACGACTTCATGATTCCGGGCAAGAAGGAGGCAGGAGGCCAGACACGCAGTCACGATGATGGCGAAAGCTCGCGCCCTTCGAGACTCTCCCTGGCTCGCGAACAGAATGAAGTGCCTGCACCGCCTCTTCATCTGAAGCAGTATAGCCCTCCTTCAGTGGAATGTCGGCTGCTTTACAGCATCTAAAGGCTCTGACAGAATCGGGATCTCTAGCGACTCACGCACAACACTGGGGGGCTGAAATGAGACTTATTTCACTGCTTACTTCAATGGTCACGGTCCTGATGCTGGCCCAGGTTGGTGCGGCGGTCGGGGTCGAGGCTGATGTCGATGATCCCAACATCACCATCAGCCCCAGGATACTCGAGGGCCTCGAGTACCGGCTGATTGGACCCACCCGCGGAGGACGTGTCACTGCCGTAACTGGATTTCCCAATCAGCCTCACCGCTTCTTGATGGGGAGTACGGGAGGGGGTGTCTGGCAGACCGACGATGCGGGTCAGAGCTGGGCCAACCTATCCGACAAATTCTTCAAGGTTGGTTCCATTGGAGCTATCGCAGTGGCCGATTCGGATCCCAACGTCATTTATGTCGGCACCGGGTCGAGTCAGCCGCGCGGGAATATCTCTCCCGGAATCGGAGTCTACCGATCTCTGGACGGTGGCGATACCTGGGAACACGTCGGCCTCGAAGAGGCGGGCCAGATCGGGCGCATCCGTGTCCACCCGCGCGATCCGAATCTGGTCTATGTGGCTGCCATGGGACACATTTTTGGGCCCAACCCGGAGCGGGGAGTGTACCGGTCCCGGGACGGAGGAGGCAGTTGGGAGCGCGTCCATCACATCAGCGACCGGACCGGTGCTGTCGATCTGGCCATGAATCCAAAGAATCCACGCATCCTCTATGCGGGCTTTTGGACAGCTCAGCGGAAGCCCTGGACCATGCTCAGCGGCAGCGAAGAAGGGGGAGTCTTCAAGACAAAGAACGGAGGGGACAGCTGGGAAGAGCTGAGCGGAGGGCTCCCGGAAGGGCTGGTGGGTAAGGTTGGGGTGACAGTCTCACCGGTCGATCCCAATCGAGTCTGGGTCCTCATTGAGGCCGAGGCGGGTGGAGTTTATCGGAGTGACGATGGTGGGAGGTCCTGGAGCAGGGTGAACCAGCAGCGGATGCTGAGGCAACGAGCATGGTACTACACGAGGATTTTCGCCGACCCGTTGGATGCCGATACCGTCTACGCCCTGAACACCTCGCTCTACAAATCGATCGATGGTGGGCGGACCTTCGAGAAGATCCAGGTTCCCCATGGAGATTGTCACGATTTGTGGCTCAATCCAACCAATCCCCGGATCATGATTCATGGGGATGACGGCGGTGCCCAGGTTACTTTGAACGGGGGCCGATCCTGGTCATCTCTCACCAATCAGCCCACTTCAGAGATTTACCGCCTGACTGTTGACAATCAGTTTCCGTATCGGGTCTACGGGTCTCAACAGGACAACAGTACGATTTCGTTGCCCAGCAGGCCGCTGAAGGGGCTCACTCCGTCACAGCACTGGAAGTCAGTTGGTGGATGTGAGAGCGGCCATATCGCCATCGATCCCCGGGACCCGGACATTGTCTATGCCGGCTGTTATGGAGGATCGATCTCCCGGACCAATCTGAGAAGCGGAGAAAGTCGCGCCATCCTCGTCTATCCCCAACTGCAGCTTGGCCAGGCTCCCCGCGACCTGAAGTACCGATTTCAGTGGAATGCTCCCATCCGCATTTCACCTCACGATCCGAATGTCATCTATCACACCTCCCAGATCGTCCACAGGTCCCAAGATGCGGGCCAGAGCTGGACCGGGATCAGCGGTGATCTGACTCGCAATGACAAGAGCAAGCAGAAGCACGCCGGCGAACCCATCACCCGCGATAACACGGGAGTGGAAGTCTACGGAACGATATTTGCCTTCGAGGAATCACCCCACCAGAAGGGTCTCCTCTGGGCGGGCTCCGATGACGGCCTGGTGCATATTTCACGAAACGGAGGAGAGAGGTGGGAGCCCATCACCCCGGCCGGACTGCCCGAGTGGGGGACGGTCAACATGATCGAACTCTCTGCTCATGATGCCGGGCGAGCACTGATCGCAGTCCAGCGCTACCGGATGGACGACTTTGCACCCTACATCTTTCGCACCATCGACTATGGGGCGACCTGGGATCGTCTCACCGATGGATCCAACGGGATTCCCGGCGATCATTTTGTGCGAGTCATCCGGGAGGACCCCGATCGAAAGGGGCTTCTCTACGCAGGAACCGAATTCGGTCTGTATGTGTCTTTCGACGACGGAGCTCACTGGCAGTCGCTGCAGCTGAACCTTCCCGTCACCCCGGTCACCGATCTGGCGGTTCATCAGAAGGACCTGGTGGTTGCCACCCAGGGCCGGTCCTTCTGGATTCTCGACAATCTCACGGTGCTGCACCAGGTAGATCGCCGCATGGACGTTTCGGCACCTCATTTGTTCAGGCCGCGTCAAGCGGTCAGGGCGAGGAATCGAGGTGCAGCGGCGGACTTCTATTTGCCTGAGGAAGCAGGCGAACAGGAGGTGAAACTGGAGATTCTCGACGATCAGGGCAAGCTGATTCGAGACTATTCCAGCCAGGTGGCCGCGAGTTCGTCAGAGCCCCAGGGTGACGGCCCCGATCCATCCGGCTCTGATCGCCTGGAGATCGTGAAGGGTCTCAATCGCTTCAGGTGGAACCTTCGCTATCCCGGGCCCAGGCGGGTGCAGGACTCGATTATGTGGGGATCCTCGTCGGGACCGGTGGCTCTTCCCGGCACCTATCAGGTCAGGCTCACGATCGGTGACTGGGAGCAGACACGATCTCTGGAGCTCCTGAATGATCCTCGAAGCTCGGCGCCCAGGGCCGATCTGGAGTTGCAGTTCGATCTCTCGCAAGAAATTCTCGGGGAGCTGAACCGTGTCAACGACGAGATCCGAAAGATCCGAAGCGTTCGGGAGCAGACGGCGGATCTGGCCGGACGGATGGCAGAATTCGGCTACGGAAAGGAAGCAGAGCAGCTGGCCCGAGAGTTGTCCGACAGACTCACAGGAATAGAGGAACAGCTCACACAGACTCGGAGCGAGAGCGGGCAGGATCCTCTCAATTTCCCGCCTATGCTGGACAACCAGATCGCGTATGTTCTGAGTTATGTGGCTGCTGCCTCAACTCGGCCCACGGATGGGGCCAGAATCCGCTTTGAGGACCTGAAGAAGGAGCATGCTCTGCTGAGCGGCGATCTGGCCAGTGTCTTGAAGAAGGAGTTGGCGGCGTTCAACCAGCTGGTGTCGCAAAAGAAGGTTCCAGCAGTCTTGGTTCCGTAGGAATTAACTTTCGGCGGCGACGCGCTCAACTTCGGCCCAGACCCGCAGCAGGTTTCCCGAGCAGATCTTCTCGATCTCCTCTTCCGTATACCCTCGATCCAGGAGTTCAGCCAGCAGATTCGGGTATTCGGAGACATCCCTCAATCCCGTGGGAGTTGTGTCCCCGACGCCATCGAAGTCCGAACCGAACCCGACATGGTCGACTCCCACCAGGTTCTTGACATGATCAATGTGGTCGGCCACCTGTGAAACAGTGGCCCGCTGCAACGGGTTCTCCTGCTCAAATTGTCGGATTAGCTGGGGCGCCTCGGGATGATTGCGTGTCAGTCCTTTCTTGTGCAGATATTCGTCGATGGTCTTTTTCCGCTGCGTGTGTCTGAGGCGATAGTCATCGCTGATGAACGAGGAACCAAACGAGATCTGAATTACGCCGCCGTTCTCGGCCAGCTTGCGGATCATGTCGTCGCTCATGTTGCGTTCCCACCCGGGAGTGAAGTGCCGGCACGAGGAGTGGGAGGCAATCACAGGGGCACTGGAAAGATCGACAACCTGGTGGAAAGCCTCGTCTGAAGCGTGGGAAATGTCGACCATCATGCCCAGGCGGTTCATTTCTGCGACCACCTTTCGCCCGAAAGGACTCAGGCCTTTCCAGCGGTGATTGGAATCGTACGAGGAGTCGGCGATGTGGTTCACACGCGAATGGGTCAGCGTAATGTAGCGGATCCCTCTCTCGTAGAAGTGGTGTAGATTGGCGAGACTCCCCTCGATCGGAGCCCCATTTTCCATGCCCATGGGCAGTGCAATGCGGCCGTCCTGAAAAACGGAACGAACTTCGAACACGGAACGAGCGACAGTGAACTTGTCCGGCCACTTTTCTTGAAATCTCTCTACCATGTCAATCAGCTTGTCTGCATACTCCTTCGCCCCTCCCGACTCCTGGTAATCGGCCGAGACATAAATAGACATGAAGGGAGCGTTGAGGCCGCCTTCCTTGGCCCTGGGCTCATCGAAGTCCCCACCAGGCGTTCGAACCGAGATGTCCTCCATTCTCTGATCCAGACGGCTAGGAATATCTATATGGGTATCAATGATCAGAAACTGGTGGGCCAGCCGGATCCCCTTCTCCAGGCTTGTCTCGGGAGGCGTGGCGGCGGGTGTGTGGGTGGCACGGTCAGTACACCCCGGAAATGCTATCAAGAGAACCATCGACAGAACGATCTCGGTCCAGTTGTGCATGGCGGCTCCCGGCCTTGAGGTTAACGTTGCAGGTTGTGGGAGATGGTAGCACGCGCTTGCATCCCTCGCTCCGAATCTGGAATTACCTAGTGTGCACTGTCCGGAAAGTTCACGCCGTTACTTCGGGCGTCTTTTCGCCGACAGCTTTGTTGCGCTACCTCGAAAGACTCCCGGCCTGCCTGCGTCGCGCGCCTCACTGACGACGAAAATCCATCCCGAATTAACGCCGCGAACTTCCCGGACAGTACACTAGTGCGGCAGGTCGGGAGGGGTCTCCAACTCCAGTCTGGGTCCACCGATCAGTTCAATACAGTGGGGGACCGCCGCAAATACGGCATCCAGACACTCCTGAATGGCCCTGGGATTGCCGGGCAGGTTGATGAGCAGGCAGCTGCCTCGGAAGCCGGCTGTTTGTCTGGACAGCAGGGCTGTCGGAACCTGCTGGATGGACACCCGGCGCATCTGTTCACCGAAGCCAGGCAGGGTTTTTTCGCACACTTGCAGGGTGGCGTCGGGAGTGCAGTCGCGAGGAGCAGGACCCGTTCCTCCTGTGGTGACGATCAGGCTGCAGCCTTCGTGGTCCGCCATTCGTCGCAATTCCTGGCTGACCTCCTCCAGGTCGTCAGATACGATCCGGTGAAGCACTCCGTAAGGACTTGCAATCTTCTCTTTCAGGTAGGCCGCGACAGCCGGCCCACCGCGGTCTTCGTACTCTCCACGGCTGGCCCGGTCTGAAACCGTCAGGATACCTATCAGGATCTCGGCCATGGCTGGATGATAACGTCCGCTGTTCCAACCTTCCAATCTTTCAAGTTGGAGACACAATCTTCACCTTCAAACGATACACTGTTCACGACAGTGCCCGAATGGCTCGCTCATCCACCACCGATTCAAGCATTACAGTACACTAGTCTGGTGATCGGGGGAAACTGCAGAGCCCCCTCTGGGACGATTCGATGAAGTCGACCAGCGTCTTCAAGGCGTGCGAGCCCAGGCATTCCAGTTCCTTGATTTTCTGCGCCAGTCTCAATTCGGTGGAAGACAGCAGCCGGTAAGCTCTCTTCAGGCATTGAAGCTCTTCTTTGCTCACGCGGCTTCGCCTGATTCCGACCAGGTTGAGGCTGCGATGGATGGCGGGGACGCCGTCGACCAGAAAAAACGGGAGCACATCCTGGACGACCTTGGAGTGGCCCCCGATCATCGCCATTTCCCCGATGCGACAGAACTGATGAACGCCGACTCCCGCGGACAGGAAGGAGTGGTGTCCCAGACTGACGTGGCCTGCCAGGGCGGCATTATTGGCCAGGACCACATGATTTCCGAGGACACATTCGTGGGCTACGTGTGAGTAGGCCATCAGGAAACAGTGGTTTCCGACGCGGGTTACGCCGTCGGTCTCGGTGGCCCGATTGACCGTCACACCCTCACGGAAGATGTTCCGATCCCCGATCTGGAGGTAGGAGCGACCGCCGGAGAACTTGAGGTCCTGCGGGTCTCCTCCCAGGACGGCGCCCTCGGCCACCAGGTTGCCTTCGCCCAGGCGAGTGTATCGCTTGATCACGGCATGGGCCCCGATTCGGCACCCGTTTCCCAGCACCGTGTCTTTCTCGATTACGGCAAAAGGTCCAATCAACACATCAGCCCCGACCTGAGAACTGGGCTCGACCACCGCGGTGGGATGGATCTGACTCATTTTGCCGAGTGTAGCAAATTCAAGTTCCGGGTTCCGAGTTCCGGACGGGAGCCCGGGGAAAGAGGAAGGGAGTACTTAGTCCGGTGGGCCGGCTCGCAGTTGGCTCAGGAGATCCGCGGAAATGGTCCGAAACATCTGGATGTCGTGAGAAACTGTCATGAACCGCATCCCTTCCTGGACCCACCGCCTGGCATCCTCCACCCGTTGGAGATGTACACCCGGGGCCACGCCGTTAGCCGCACAGACCTCGATGACCCTGCGAAACGCCTCCACCATTCGTGGGTGCGAGAGTTCTCCGGGAATGCCCAGGTCCAGGGAAAGGTCGAACGGCCCGATCATGGTGGCATCAATTCCAGGCTTGGAGACCAGTTCCTCGAGATGGCTCAGGGCCTCTTGCGATTCGATTTGAATCACGTTGAGCAGTTCGCGGTTGGCCCACTCCAGGTACTCCCTGCCGGGCACGCTGCGATAGCGGGAGGCTACCGCCGAGATACTGGCTCCACGTTCCCCCTCCGGAGCGTACTTGGTCGACCGAATGATTTCCTCCACCTGCTGCGGCGTGTCCACCCGGGGTAGCACCAGGCCGTCAATCCCCAGATCGAGAGGCCGAGCCATCAAGTGATATTTCTTGTCTGGAACTCGCAGGAGTATCGTGATCTCTTCGTATTTTGCGACCAGGCTGAGATCAGAAACCTGCGAGGAGTTGTAGTCTCCATGTTCGGTGTCCAGGATGACGTAGTCCCAGCCCGCAGCCGCGCCCAGGGAAATGGCATGAGCGGTGTTGAGGAGCCGGAACATGGTTCCGTAGCAGACACCTCCCTCTTTGAGGATTCTCTTGACGCGATTGGGCTTGAGAGGGGATTCGTTTTTCATGTCTGGTACAGATTACAGGGTAAGACTGAAGGTTGACCAGCCTTGCCAACTCCTTTGGCTCGGCACGCCAGGTTGGCGTGCCCTACGACTTCGCTCGGCACGCCAGGTTGGCGTGCCCTACGACTTTTTATGTCGTTGTGCCACTTGCCGCCCGCGGTTCTGGTCTAGATTCCACTCAGCCACTCGACCCATCGAAGTCTTGTCTGGTAAGCCCTTAAGCGTTACCGTACTTGAGGAACTATGAAAAGGAGTACTGGGAGATGAGAATATTTGGAGCTGGAATCAATCGGGAATGCTTCAGCAAAAGGGTGACCGGTTTGCGAAAGCCGTCATTGGTCGTGGTCGCCGGACTGCTGATCGCCACTACTGTGGGTTGGCTGAGTGGGCAGGACTCCCGCCCGATGACGCTGGAAGATTTCTACGCAATCAAATCCGTAAGTGATGTTTCCACTTCGGCTGATGGTCGCTGGGCGGTGTATGTCATCAAGGAGATTGATCGCGAGCGGGACGCCCGCGTTTCGAGCCTCTGGCGAGTTTCCCCGGAGGGCGGCTCTCCAGTGCAGTTGATTCGAAGCCGCGACAACAACCGGCTGCCTAAGTTTTCACCCGATGGCCGCCATATCGCGTTCCTGTCGAACCGAGATGCCCAGGCCTGGGGAATTGAAGAAAAAGTGACCGATCGAGGGCAGCTGTTCCTCTTGCCCCTGGACGGAGGGGGAGCCTTCCCGGCCACAGCCCTTCCCGGAGGTGTCTCGAGTTTCGCCTGGTCGCCCGACGGCCGCCGGGTGGCCCTTGTGGGTCGAGATCCCAAGATCGAGGCTCAGCCCGGACCTGGGGGAACGCCGGCGCCCGTGGTCCTGACCCAGCTTCGGCACAAGGGCGGCACGAGCTGGCTGGATGATCGAAAGCAACATATTTACCTGGTCTCCCTTGATGAGGCTGTGGCTTCATCCGGTCTGCGCCTGTCCGAGCCGAAGTTGCTCACGCCCGGCTCCTTCAACGAAGAAGGGCCGACCTGGTCCCCCGATGGAGGACTGATCGCCTTTGTTTCGAACCGGACGGATGAGCCGGAGGCCAATCGCAACAGCGACATCTGGACGATTGATGCATCGTCTCTGCAGGTCCGCCAGGTCACAACCGACCCGGGCGCCGATGTCCGGCCGGCCTGGTCGCCTGACGGCAAGCATATCGCCTGGGTGCACACGCCGGTAAACCCCCTCCAGTATGCTCTTCCGCGCCTGATGGTGATGCCTTCCGGTGGAGGGACACCCAGAGACCTTACCGGTCACCATGACAGAGGGGTTGCACGGACTCCCAGCAGGGGCGGTTATCCGCACTGGTCTGCCGATGGCAAGTCTCTGTACGTGACCATGATTGACGGGGGTGGAAATCCCCTTTTTAAGATCGGACTCGATGGTTCCCGAGCGATCCTCCTGGACGGCGATGTCCAGGAATGGGACTTGACCCCCCACCACATTGTGGCGGTCAAGGTGCCCGCCGATGCTCCTCGCGAGGTGTTCAGCGTGTCCCTGCAGGGAGGGACCCCCCCCCGCAACCTCAGCGGCGCCAACCGGGAACTGTTCAGTAAACTCGCAGTGAACGCCGATGAAAGTATCGAGTGGCAGAGCACCGATGGAACCACTGCGCAGGGCTGGTTGATCAAGCCGGTGGGTTTCGATCCCGCCCGCAGATACCCTTTGATCGTCTGGATCCACGGGGGCCCGGTGTGGCACTGGACGGATGGATTCAGGTTTGAGCCGCAGTACTTTTCGGCTCTCGGTTACATGGTTCTGAAGCCCAATGTCCGGGGCAGTCTCGGATTCGGCCTGGATTTCTCTTTCGAACTGTCCGGAGACTGGGGAAACAAAGACTTTGAGGACGTCATGACCGGTGTCGACTATCTGGTTGAACGTGGTCTCGTCGATTCGAAGCAACTGGGCGTGGGAGGATGGAGCTACGGCGGCATTCTGACCAACTATATTGTCACCAAGACCGATCGATTCTCCGCTGCGGCTTCCGGCGCCGGCCACTCCGACCTGTTCAGCTCCTTTGGAACAGACGATGCCCGCCTGGCCTGGATTGAGGAGTTCGGGCTTCCCTGGGAGAACGCAGAAGAGTACCGGCGACTCTCACCCATTACCCAAGTCGACAAGGTGGTCACGCCCACACTGTTCCTGTATGGGGAGAGAGACTTCAATTGCTCTCCAGGGCAGGCGGAGCAGATGTATGTGTGTCTGAAGACGTTGGGCAGAGAAACCGCTTTGATCCTGTATCCGGGAGAGGGACACGGCATCCAGAAACCGTCCAACCTCACCGATCGGGCGCGCCGCTATGCCCGGTGGTTCGACAGGCACATCCGCGGCAAGGACGTCGATCCCACCTATCGGGGGTCGTCGCCCCAATAACGGGTCGTCGCCCCAGGGTCGTCGCCCCAATAACGGGTTTCTCGTTCCTCGTTGCGCACGTCCCCTCTAGCCGTCGATCTCACCGCCCTGGGCGTCGTAGACAGTCACCTTCCCCAGACTCTGGAGGGGGCCGAGCAGTTGATCGGCGTCGCCCACTACGGTGATTACCACGCGCTCCGGGTCAAAGTATTGCCGGGAGCATTCCAGAACCTCGCCGGGTGACATCTTCTGCAGCGCCGGGATGTACTGCTGATAGTAGTCCGCCGGCAACTGATTCAGGCGGCGATCAATTTCGAGCCCTCCCATGGAAGTCGCCGTTTCCATACGGCTGACAAAATCTCCGATCAACTCGGCGCGGGCCAGTTCCATTTCGGATGAGTCCGGTTCCCCATCTCGCATTTGCTGCAGCTCTTTCAAGGTCTCGCCGATGGCGTCCAGGACCGCATCCGATCTCACATCTGCGGCTGCCGAATAGAAGCCGGCTTTGGTATAGCCTCGGAGCAGGCTGTAAGCTCCATACGTATAGCCTTTGTCCTCGCGCAGGTTCAGGAAGAGCCGCGAGCTGGCTCCGCCTCCCAGAACCTGGTTGGCCAATCGCAGGCACAGGAACTCGGAGGAGGATCGAGCCAGCGCCGGGCCAGCCACCTCAAAATGAGATTGAACCGAGTGGGGCCGATGTACTAGGAGTACGCGGCTGGTTTTCAGTTCATCGATTTCAGGTAGGAGAGAGCTTTCGGTTTTCGCCGGCTTCCAGGCAGAGAAATGCCGCGCGGCGAGGTCGACAGCTTCTTCCAGCACGATCGGTCCGGCCACCAGTAGAAGGGCCTGATTCGGGGTGAAGCGGCGATCCAGAACGGAGGTCAAAGTGTCACGAGTGAGACCCTGCAGATGGTCTAGAGGAATGCTCACCCGGGAGTAGGGATGCTCCGGAAACAGGGCTTTCATAGTTCTCTCGGAAGCGAGGAAGCTCGGCTGAGCTCTTTCTGAGATCAGAAAGCTGGTCCAGCGTACCTTCAACTTCTCGAACTCTACGGGGTCGTAGCTGGGCTCGAGGATGACTTCGGAGAGAATCTGGAATGCTTCCTCCAGGTAGGAATCCAGTACCGATACAAAGAAGCGAGACGATTCCAGATAAACATCGACATCAGTTTGAATCGCAAAACGGTCGAGGGCTTCAGCCAGTTCCGACGAGGTCCGACGGCGCGTCCCTTCGAAGATCAGGTCCGTGCCGACCTGCAGTGCTGCCAGGTTGTGAGCTGGATTGGCGACCCTTCCGCCCGGGATCGCCAGGCGTATGGAAACCCGGGGGAGCCTCCTTTCGGTCAGAGCCATCACTACCAGTCCGTTGGGAAGACGCTCCTGTTCCACTGCCGGGTAGTCAACGTTGGGCACGACGCCAACCCGAGGAGGGTTGGACGCATCGGCGAAGAAACGGGTGATGGGTCGCGTCATGACAGAGAATTGGAGCCCGTCGGAGGGGGCCCCGTCTCCACAATGATTGTCGTCCGGTTCTGAGGCAAGAGAAACTGCCGGGCAACCGCCTGGATCTCTTCAGCAGTCACTTCCAGGTACCTCTCCATTTCCAGGTTAATGAGCATTGGGTCCTCAAAATAAGTCATGTACTGGGCCAAGCCCTCGCCAATACCGTGGATCGTAGCCCGGGCCGACACAGCCCGATAGAGAATCTGGTTTCTGGCTTTCTCCAGCTCTTGATCTGAGATCTTGAAATCTCTGACCCGACTCAGTTCCTCCTCCATCGCCTCCTGAATTGTCCGGATGTCTACGCCGTCCTGAGTCTGAAACCAGAAGATGAACATCTGCGGGCCTCGATAGAGGTTCGGTCCCGCCGAAAGACTCGCTACCCAGTTATTGTCATAGATCAGGCGGCGATAGAGCCGGGAGGACTCTCCCCTGGCCAGCACCAGGGCCAGCACCGAGAGAGCGTAGTGGGCACGAGAGCCGGCGGCCGGTATGTGGTATCCCTGGTGGAGCACTGGGAGCGGCGCGAGTTCGTCTCTGACGACTTCCAGCTTTTCCTCAGATTGCCGGGGTTCGTCCAGGTTCGGTGCCTGAGCGTCAGTCCTCAACTCGATGTCCGCGAAATGCTTGGAGACCAGCCGAAGTGCCTTCTCCTCGAGAAGGTTTCCCGCCACCACCAGGGTTGCGTTGTCGGGTCCGTAGTGGCTGCGGTGAAAAGCTACGGCATCCTCAACGTTCGCCTTTCTCAGGTCGCCGACGGATCCGATGATCGGATGAGCATATGCCCAGTTCTCGTAGGCCAGAGCGTCAAAGCGCAGGAGAGCAGCACCGTAGGGGCGGTTGTCGTAGCTCTGCTTCTTCTCTTCGATCACTGTCTGCCTCTGATTCTCAAAGTTCTCCGGGGTGACCTTCAAAGAGCGCATCCTGTCCGCTTCCAGCCACAGCGACAGTTCCAGGGCATTCGAAGGCACGGTTTCAAAATAGTTGGTTCGGTCCTTACTGGTGCTCGCATTCCAACGCCCGCCGACGGAGTCAACATGCCGTCCATGCTGGGCCTTGCCCACGTTCTGGGACCCTTGAAACATCAGGTGTTCGAAAAGATGAGCCAGTCCGGATTTCCCGGGCCTCTCATAACTGGATCCAACCCGGTAATGAAGTGTCACATGGACGAGGGGGACCCGCTTGTCGCTGTGAAGTATGACGTCCAGGCCATTCTTCAGCTTTTCCTGGTGGAAACGGATGGGTGGAAGTTTGCTCATTCTGCGAAGCTGCGGGCTGAAATCAGGAAGAGAATTCTAGCTCAGAGTGAATTCGAAGAACATCAAATACTGTTCGGTCTCGAGATTGGTAATGTTTGGAATATAGATTCTGGTTTCGGTAGTCAGTTCGATCCGTTCAAAGAACACAATTCCAAAATCGCTGCCGTGAGGAGCAATCAGTTTCTCCCCGAAGCTCTTCCGTTCAAAGTCCGCCACCATGTCCTTGTTCTTGATTTGTCCGAGAAGAACATCCTCATGGGCAGAGTAGGAAGATTTCTTCTTCTTGGCAATCGCCAGCAGAACTTTCGGGTACGGGATGGAGCGCAGGTTGAGGCCGGAGTCACTCAGATAGATGTCTCTCCCGGAGAGACGGATGGCGAAGTCGTTGTTGTTTTCGACCACGATCAGAACAGGCATGATGCTCTTCTGATAGAGCTTCTTCGAATCGAATACCGAGAGGATTTCCTCTTCCGTATGGAAGGGCCTGGCCCCGATCACCACTTTCTGGAGAGACTGGTGGGAGGCGTACTCTCCAGCCGGCTCGATTCCAATGTTCTTGATCTTGTATCCGGCCATCAGCAAGCTGAGTGCCAGTAACAGGATCCCACCCGTGAGGACCGTCCGACGCATGACGGCATCATACAGGAAGAGGCGAGTCGGGAGGCGGCGGGTTTCTTTCCACCTCCGGGCGGGGTCCCTGAAGTAACGTTCCGGTTCGCCGAGCGTAGAGAGGCGCGAATGGCAATGAGGGAGCAACGAGAAACTAGGAACGCGGAACGCCGCAAGTGTAACCAATCCAACAGTGTCGGCGTTTCCTTGCTGTACTCACTTCCGTATCCGGTCACTGCTTTTTGGTGTAATCTAGATGATAGGAGTCATGTCGAATAGCACCCATTACCGCGTGGCTGCAGTGAGTCCCGACCTGGCGACGACGCCAGGCTTCGAGCAGCCATCGATCCCAGTTCATCTGACCGACGAAGACCTTGTACAGAGAACGCAGGCCGGTGATGTGACGGCCTTCGATACGCTGGTATTGCGTTATCGGAGGAAGCTGACGGCGATCGCATGGCGTTTCTTTCCGGACCAGGCGGATGCAGAGGATATGGCCCAGGAGGCTTTTGTGCGGGCCTTTGTGAACCTGGAAAAGCTACGACCCGGGGTTCCGTTTCACAACTGGCTCTATCGGGTGACGATCAACTTGTGCCTGGACCGTGTTCGCAAGGAGAGACGCAGGCCTCAGCAACTCGAGCCCGACCTCACTCAACCTGAGGAGGAGTGGCTGGAGCGACAGCTCTACCGGGACGAAGCGGATCACGAGCCCCGCTTCGTGAATCATCTGATTGCGCAGCAACTGATCAGCCGAGTGCTCGAGAGAATTGCTCCCAGAGACCGGGTGGTGTTGCATTTGCTCTACTGTGAAGGCCGGAGTGTGGCGGAGGTCGCTGCGACGCTTGGGTGGACGAAAACAAATGTGAAGGTCAGGGCTTTTCGAGCTCGTCGAACTCTGAGGAAATACTTGAATCAACTGGATATTGTCCACGAGGAATGAACGATGCCTGCCAACAATCGAGGCGCGGAGAAACTGCTGGAACGATTTCTGGAGCGAGTCCTGGGCCCTGTCGAACTCGGTGACGACAGTGGCGACGACGCTTTCCTGTCTGGCTTTTACAGGAAGCTGAAGCAGGGTGTGCGTGTCGAGCCCCAGACCCTGGGAGTCTGGTGCTGGAAAATAGCTCCGCTAACAGGGGTCGCCAGTTTTCTTCTTTGCCTGACTTTTGTCTTTGGCCAGCCAGACGTAGTTGTCGCACCCGAGCAGGGCGAAGAACAGGTATTCACCCTCCTGAGTGAGAACCTGGAGGGAGATACGATTGTTGAGCTGATCCTCCAGGAGGAAGGGAGGGAGCAATGAGTTTCTGGAAGAGGTTCACGGGCGTTGCGCTACTTTTTGCCCTTGGCTTTCTGGCGGGAGTAACTGTTGCCAGCAACTTTGACTTGAACTCGGCGGCAGATGGGCCCAGACACCGGAGGTATGGACCCACGCCACTTTCCGGCTCCTTTTACACGGAGTTGAATCTGAGTGAAGAACAGAGGAAGGCGGTCGAAGCGATCGCGGAAGAGTATCGGTCACGACTGGGTGAACTCCAAAAGAGCATGGCTCCAAGGATTCACGAAATGCTGGCACAGGCCGAGCGGGAGATCGAGCCGATTCTGGACGCGGGGCAGCAGACCCGGTACAAAGCTCAGTTGTCAAAGTGGGAAGAAGGACATCGCCGCCGCGTCGACTACATCGAGAAGAAAAGACAGGAATACAATTCCCGATCCGGGTCGAAAGTGGATTCCCGGTAGAGATGAGTCTCCCAATGGCGAGAATCTTCCTCTCCCGCGCGGCGGGACACGAGCGCTCACTGCTCCCCGAGCCCGACTAGGAGAGTTCTTCTGACCGTGCCTCGGGAGGCCCGACCGGCTGGATCCGTGAAGATTTTACCCGCTCTACCGCAGTCTCAAGATCCGTGTGGGAAATGGCCGATCGGTCGCCCCTCGCTGTCCGCATAGCGGCATCAATTACAGCGTTCTTGATATCCCGTCCACAGATCTGCTCGATATCGGCCAGCCGATCCAGTGAGACATCGCCGGCCAGGGGGAGCTGCTCTGGCAGGTGCCGGCGCCAGATTTCCCTGCGCCCGGGCTTATCGGGCATGGGGAAGTAAAGATTTCGAACCCTGGTTTCAAATCCCCTGTCGTAGTTCTCCACCAGATTCGTGGCAAAGATGACGGTCCCCTTGAACTGTTCCAGGCAGACCAGCAACTGGCTTCGCATTGAGTTGATTGCCTGTTCCGCTCCCTGGGTGACATTGGTCAGACGTCGGGAAAGTAGAGAATCAGCCTCATCGATGAAAAGGACCGCTTTGTCTCTCTGGGCAGCAAAGAAGACGGCCTCGACGTTCTTGGCGCCATCCCCCACGTACTTGCTTTCAATCTGTGCGTAGCTGGCCAGCAAGACCGGACGCTCCAGGTAGTCGGCCAGTGCATGTGCAGCCAGGGTCTTTCCGGTGCCGGGTGGGCCGTGAAAATTGAGAGCTGTCCGCGGGAATGGTTCGATGGCCTTCAGGTTCCATTGCTCGAAAACCAGTTTCTCCAACTTCCCGAGATCGACGGCCGAAAGGAGACTCTCACTTAACTCTGCGGGCACTACCAGGAAATCAAAATCATAGAAGGGCCGTCGCGAGACATACTGTTCGGCTCGCTCTTCAACCGAAATCTCATCCTCGCTTCGAGGCTTCTGAGAGGAAGGCGAAGAAGTGGACTGCATTCTGGGAGCCCCGTCATTTCGAACCGAAAGCGAGACCTCATCGACTCCGGAGAGATCCATCAGCTCCCGAACCGCTTCCACGAGTCGTGCTTTGCACAGCTCCGCCACACCCGTCGGCACGGCCTTGGGCATGCCCTCAATCAGAATCGACGGGTTCTTGTCAGAAGAGCAGTTCTCAGGGTCTTCGCAGCAGTCCATTCGCTTCCTCAATTCACGGCGGTCGGAACGGCCAGGGTAAAGGGGTCGATCCGGGCTTCGAATTCCTCCTCGTCGTCGGTGATCATCCGGTACCCCCCATGCATGGACCCAACCGGTGTGCTCAGAGGGCAGAAGCTCGTGTACTGGAACGAATCGCCGGGCCGGAGAAGCGGTTGTTTGCCCACGACTCCGGGACCCTGAACGGTTTCCACCCGCCCTTCCGCATCAGTAATGACCCATCTTCGACTCAGCAGCTGAGCCGTCTCAGAGCCGAGATTGGAGATGGTCACCTGGTAGGCAAAGAAATAGTAATTCTGGTCCGGTCGGCTACGTTCCGGAATGTGGAAGCTCTCCACTTCTACACGAATTCCCCGGGTCGTCACGTCACTCATCGGAAAAAGATTATCTCACAGCGGCGCACCAGGCTAGAGCTTGAGAAACTCCCTGATCGCTTCGAGGTCAGCCGCAACCTTGGTAGGGGGGTTGCCAAATCTCGATTCAATCTTCCTGGTGTCTCCTTCAATGCCATCCATTTCGAGCTTTCCAAGGTGATAGTTCACGGTGTATTCGGGATCCTTCAGTTGATGGCCTGTCAGGATGGCGACGACTTTCTCACCGGGGTGAATGGTCACCTGATCTTGTTCGTGGTTGGCTTCGAGGAGTTTCTTCAGGCCCGCTACAGTGGTGGCCGAGGCGGGTTCGCATCCAAGCCCATCTCGTCCCAGTACAGCCTTGGCATCAGCAATTTCCTGCTCATTTACGGCGTCACACCAGCCGTCGGAAAACTTCAGTGAGCGAAGTGCTTTTTTCCAGCTCACGGGACTTCCGATCTTGATGGCGGTCGCGTGGGTCCGGGCAGGGGCAAAGGGCCTCAGAGTCGGGAGACCCGAGGCCAGCATGGAGTGAAGGGGGGAGGCCCCCGTAGCCTGGATAATGGTCACCCGGGGAATGCGGTCGATCAATCCAAGCTCCTTGAGTTCCCACAGAGCCTTGCCCAGTGAGGCGCTGTGACCGAGGTTTCCGCCCGGTAGGACCACCCGATCCGGCACCTGCCAGTCGAGCTGATCCAAGAGCTCGAAGGCGACTGTCTTCTGACCTTCAACCCGAAAGGGGTTGATCGAGTTGAGCAAATAGATACCCGTGGCCTGGGTCAGTTCCCGAACCAGCTCCATCGCCTTGTCGAAGTCGCCTTCGATCTGCACCGTTTGAGCACCGTACTCCATGGTTTGCGCCAGCTTTCCGAAGGCGATCTGACCCTCCGGTATGAAGACGATTCCCCTCAGTCCGGCCCTGGCCGAATAGGCCGCCATGGAGGCAGAGGTGTTTCCGGTGGATGCGCAGGCCACCGCTTTCTTTCCCAGTTTGAGGGCCTGGGTCACACCTACGGTCATCCCGTAGTCCTTAAAGGAACCCGTAGGATTCCAGCCCAGGTGTTTTACCTTGAGCTCTGCCAGTCCCGCGTACTCCGCCGCCCCCGGGGCGTCCACCAACGGCGTGTTCCCTTCGGCAAACGTCACCGCAAGCTCGTAGTCGTCCGGCTCAAAAGGGAGTAATTCGCGAAAGCGCCACACTCCGCTCTGGTCGAGAGGATGGTTGGACAGGCGCCGCTTTCGAAAGGTGTCCTTCAGCTTCTCGGGATCAAAGTCCGGGAAATTGTAGACGAGATCGAGGAGATCATGGCAGGCGGGGCACTCATAGATGCTTTCAAGAGCGTCATACTCTTTCCCGCACTCGGGACTGATGCAGCGAAAGAAGAAGGACGAACTCATTCTCCCAGTGCTTCGCGGAACAGATCGACTACTGATGGGGTGTCCCACTCAGCCGGACCCATGTGGCTGTAGATGACACGGCGGTCTTTGTCGAGAACAAAGGTGGTGGGGAGCCCGACGATACGCAGTCGTCGCGTCAGCGCTCCATTGGGATCGATCATGACGGGGAAGGAATAGGGATGCTGGTCCAGGTACCTAACTACCAGTTCTCTGGGTTCTTCGGTCACGGCAACCATGCTCAGGCCGTCTTTCTTCAGAAGTCCGTAGAGTTCTGCCATGGAGGGCATCTCAGCTCTGCAGGGGGCGCACCAGGTGGCCCAGAAATTGAGGAAAAGAACTTTTCCCTTGTTGTCTGCCAGGGATACTTTTTCCCCGGTCAGCGTGAGCAATTCCCCAGATAGATCCACGCTGTCGCTGGGGTTGTCGGGAGACGCTGCCTCACTTCCCGGCAGCAGAGGCGTATACGGAACCAGGATCAGCAAACCCGCCAGGGCGGCCAGGCACAGCGCCCGGCTCGAGAATCGAGCCAGAAAGAGCCCCAGCAGGAACCAGGACGCCACCATGACTGCCAGACACAAGATCCAGTAAAGCATTTCTCTTCTCCACGCGAGCCAACGCTCAAGTATCCCGTAGTTTAGCACCATCGGTTCCACTCTTTCCATGAGCCGGAAGGACTCGAATATTCAGGGTTCTTGTTTTACAAAGCCAGACCGTAGCTTTACATTAGTCAGATTCTCATGGCCCGGTCCCCTCGAATGCTCGAACAGGGCCAGAAGCCGAGAACTTATGAAGGTCTCACTATTCGTTACCTGTCTGGTCGATCAACTTTATCCGCAGGTTGGAATGTCTACCGTGCGACTACTGGAACACTTTGGTGCTGACGTCGACTTCGACGCCCGCCAGACCTGCTGCGGTCAGCCCGCCTTCAACTCCGGTTATGGGGACGAGGCCAGGCAAGTGGGTCAGCATTTCGTGGACCTCTATCGAGATCAGGAGTGGATCGTCACTCCATCAGGCTCCTGCTGCAGTATGATCAAGGTGTTTCTCCCGGAGCTGCTGGAGGATGATCGGGAATACGCGGAGGCGGCCCGCCGGATTTCTGAGCGGACCTGGGAGCTTTCGGATTTTCTGGTGTCGGTTTTGAAGGTCGAGTCCACCGGGGCCTCCTTTCCGGCCCGTGTCACGTATCACGACTCCTGTCATCTGCTCCGCGAACTTGGCATTCAGGACCAACCTCGCAAACTCCTGGGGGCGGTGTCGGGAATTGACCTCCGCGAAATGGATACCAGCGATCGGTGTTGTGGTTTTGGAGGGACCTTCTCGGTCAAGTATCCCGAAATCTCCTCCGCGATGGGGTCGAACAAGCTGGACGCCATCCGGCGGACCGGAGCGGACTACGTCGTGGCCACGGATGTGAGCTGTCTAATGCACCTGGAGGGGCTGATCCGACGGGAAGAATCCAACCTTCGGGCCCTCCATATTGCGGAAGTTCTCGCCCGCTTCTGAGTAGTGAAGATGAGTTTGAATATCAAGGAGGCGATGCAGGACAGGCGGTTACAGGAAAATCTCCCCCGCACGCTAGAGCATGCGCAGAAGGCTCGCGCCAAGGCCGTCGAAGAGGTTGAGAACTGGGAGGACTTGAGGAATCACGCAAGCCGCGTCAAGGGTCATACACTCGACCGCCTGGACGACTATCTGATCCGCCTGGAGGAGTCGATCGAGGGGGCGGGAGGCCAAGTCGTCTGGGCCAAGAACGCAGCCGAGGCTGTTGACTTCATCCTCCAGCTTCTGCACCGGCGGGAAGCCACTCGGGTGGTCAAGAGTAAGAGCATGACCACCGAAGAAGTGGACTTGAACGCAGAGCTGGAAAAGGCTCACATCTCTCCACTGGAGACGGACCTGGGAGAGTACATCGTGCAACTGGCCGGCCAGAAGCCGTTTCACCTGCTGGCGCCGGCCCTGCATTTCTCTGCCCGGGAGATTGCCGAGCTCTTCGAGCGGGAGCGGGGAATGCCCTACACAGAGGACGAAGAAGAAATCACTGCCTGGGCCAGAACGGAGCTGCGAAAGGAGTTCCTGAAGGCCGATGTTGGGATCAGCGGGGTGAATTTCGCCGTGGCTGAAACGGGAACGCTGGTGATCGTCGAGAACGAAGGAAACGCCCTGCTTTCCACCTCCAGCCCTCCCATACACATCGCCCTGATGGGCATCGAGAAGGTGGTTCCTCGGTTGGCTGACCTTCCCATTTTTCTGAAGCTGTTGACACGTAGCGCGACCGGACAACCGATTTCGAGCTACGTCCATTTCATTACCGGGCCCCGTCGCCCCGGAGACCCGGACGGTCCCGAGGAGTTGTATCTGATTCTCCTCGACAATGGCAGAAGCGAGATCTTGAAGGACCCCTATTTGTCACAAACGCTGCACTGCATCCGCTGTGGAGCCTGCCTGAATGCCTGTCCCGTGTACCAGACCATCGGGGGGCATGCTTATGGATCGCCCTATCAGGGACCCATTGGTGCCATCCTGACCCCGCAATTGCACAATTTCGAGGAGGCGGTCGAGCACCCCTTTGCGTCTTCCCTGTGTGGCGCTTGTGGTGATGTTTGTCCGGTTAAGATAGAGATTCCTCACATACTTTTGAAGCTGCGTAACCGGATCCATCGGAAACAGGCTGTTCGTGCCAGTGGGTTACCCTTCGAACGATTGGGTTTTCGCTTCTGGGCCTGGGCCATGAGCCACTCGGCGCGTTTCGAGTCCCTGAGTCGTTGGAGCAGACGCCTGCAGGGGATTCTGCTGAGCAAACAGGTCGTGAACTTGCCTTTTTCTCCGCTCCGGAAGTGGGCTCGGGACCGTGAACTTCCGCAGCTTCCTCCCCGCAGCTTCCGTGAGATCTACCGCAAACAGGGGAAATCGTGAGTCGATCTGAGACCCTGGCCAGGCTGCGCTCGGCTCTTCGGGGACGACCATCATCGGAACTTCCGGAAGAACTTCCCTGGCTCCCGACTTTTGAGGATCCCGCTGCGGTATTTTGTGAAAGACTGACTCTGTCGGGAGGAATCGTTCTGGACAGCCGGAGCGCGGGACTGGAGGACTGCCTGTCCAGAGTTCTGACCGAAACCGGTGCGGAGGTCATCTTCTGGGAAGAGGAAACGACTCTGGGCAACCACTCGATTCCGTACAAGATCCTCAACCCTTCGGCCTTCGAGAATCGAGATCTGGTGTTGAGCAATCATCCGAACGGGGAGGTTAGTTTGCCCTTGCTCCTGGCCACCCGGGAGTTGACCTTGACTCAAGTCGAGAAAGTGGAGATTTCGGCGGGCTCTGCAGAAGTCGGCATTGCCGAGACCGGGACCATTCTGTTCCGCTCCGGCCGGCGCCGCAGCCGGCTGCTCTTTGCCCTTCCTCCCTGCCGGCTGACGCTCTTGTCGGTAAGTTCCATTGTCCACAATCTATCCGAGGCCATGGACGCGGGGCTGCGAGTAGAGGAGAGCGCACTTCTAACCTGGGCAACCGGACCCAGCCGGACTGCTGACATCGAGAAACGGCTGGTGACAGGAGTCCACGGGCCGGGAACCTGGTTCGTCATCCTCACCGACTAGGAAAAGGACCCTCAGTGGTCGAAGAAGCTCTGGTGGTGGATCCCGAGAGTGGGAGGGGGCTCAGTGAGGCTTCCGGGAATTTAAACGTCAGCCTCACCGAGCCCCCTCCCACTCTCTTGGCGTTAGATCCCTCTTCGTCAACATGTGACCTTCCCTGGTGTAGGAGTACCCTCCGTGGTCCGATCAGATCGCCGCATGGAAGCGGCTCCTACGGGTTCGGAAACAGGTCCCGCACCATCTCGGCCAGATGATCGGTGCGGATCTGAAAGACGGCGGAACGGCCCTCCTGGGCACTGCTGATCTCGAAGTCGGAGCTCGTTCCCCCGGCAGTCGCGAGCAGCTCGCTCCAGGTCCGGGCGCTCTCGGCACTGTCGAGTTGAAGGGTCAGTTCTCCCTCCAGGACCTGACCCGAGACGATATCAAAGCCGAAACGCGCCCTCTCGATCATGCGAAGCTGCGGCTCGTAGCGGGAAACCTGCCCCAGAAAGTCGGGAGCATCTCCCTGGGCCCGTTTCTCTGTCACGCTCAGCAGCCAGGTGATCAGCTCTTCGTGCACCTCCAGATTGCCGAAAAGGTCCCACCTGACGGCGAGTTCTTCGTAAGCCTTGTACATGTCATGGCTTAACCGGTCGCCTGCGATCGCCTGATCGACCCGATCCAGTACCAGCCGGATCACGTCGCCCTTACCGGTCCAGATGATCGTGTTCTCCACGAAAGCCACCGTTCCACTGCTACCGTAGTCTTGGTAGACCTGATCTCCATGTACTTCTACACCCCGAAGGAGTCCCACGACGGAAGACGCAAGCTTGATGAAGCGAGGAAACCTGGCCAGATTGGCAGCGACTACGACCTGGGGACTCTGTTCGGGAAGTAACTCGACGGTAGCCGTGATTTCACGTGGCATACTTTCCGTAAAATCGTCCACATTGTCGCTGGCGTCGCCTCCCAGACGAGCCATCCATTTCACGATCACAGGCGCATCGGAGCGTTCGAGCTCTCCCCTTCGCCGTTCGTCCAGGTGGCTCAGGCTGGTGTGCAGCAGCTGGAGTACCCCTTCATCCGTGGCCAGGTTTTGAAGCCGGACAAACCCGGCACTGTCGGCACCAATAATCGCCTCCGTGGCGATCTGCCGGCCCGGGCTGGAGACCCACCGATAGAAAGAAAAGAGGACCAGCACCAGAACTAGCAGAAACAGCCCGCAGCCGATGGCACAACCGGCGAGCCGCCCACCCCATTTCTTATCAGGCGTCCCTGTGGTCATATGCCCTCCTGGAAGATGTTACGACTCTAGCATGCCTTTATTCGTTCACATGAGTAGGGGCGACCCTTGTGGTCGCCCGCCAAACGGGCCGGCACAAGACCGGCCCCTACGAGAAGATCGGATCGGACCACGGAGGGTCCTCCTGCACAGAGAAGGTGCCGAAGTGGCAGAATGTAGAAGTTAAAGAGGAGACGACATGGCCTTTATCGAGTATGTTCTGAGAATCCCTTATCCACGGTAACTTACGGTCTGGTGGGGGTGTCAGGAGCGGTCAGGAAGGGTCATTAGAGCGCACTTCCGCACCCTATACGCACCCTATCGCGGATTGGGTGGGACGGATCGAAAGGGGCGGGGGGGACCTTGAGGCAGGTTAGCTTCAAATCCTTGGATCAGTTGGGCTCGTAGAAATAGACCTGCCCTCGGGACTTCAGCATCTGGTAAGTGGCCCGAACACCCAGAACGATTTTCGGGATCACCATAGAATCATCAGCCCGATGGTAGGTACAAAGAACCATCTTCGGGCCAAAATTCTTCAGGGTTTCTTTGGCACCAGCTAAGGCATGCCTTTCCGCGCCCTCGATATCCATCTTGATCAGATCGACTTTGTTCAGTCCCAGCTTGTGGACCTGATCGTCGATGGTGACGGCTGGCACGAGAAGGTCCTCCGCAAAATGATCCCGCGCATTGGACCAGCCCTGGTCCTTCACATGGCCCGTTGCCGACTCTTCATTCCGTTGAAACCTCAAGGTGCCAGATGAGTGACACACGGCTGCTTCGACCAGAGCCACTTTGCCGTTGCGAAGCTCCCGGGCAAATGTACGCTTGAAGCAGCTTATGTTGCCGGGTTCGGGCTCGAAGGCCACCACTTGCTGAGCCCCTTTCTTCAGTGCGAAATGAGTAAAGGTCCCCAGGTGGCTCCCGACATCCAAAACAATATCTCGTGGCGCAACGCTTGCGGGTTCGCGATCATACACGCGCTTGATGAGCTGCTCTGTCACGAGGTATTCAAGTGTTACTTCATCTTCCAATCTTCCCCAGATCTCGCCAATCGGCGTCTTCCACAGCACCGGACACGGACCCTCCTCCTCAACCTTGACTCGAGTGACAAACCCCGTCCTGTAAGCTCCATCTTCTCCGTATAGATCGGGAGGCATGACGGCGGTGAATGTCTGAGCCCAGGTCAACTCGGGGAGCCGTCCAATGGACTTCAGGGCAATCACCCTGCCTCTCCACGCGAAAAGCCAATTAGCTAGCTTCAATGAATTGTCCACCCCCAGGGGTCCTATAAGGAAAAAATACACTTGCCCGGCAATCATCAGCACTAGAAGGAGAATGACAATCTTCGCTTTGTGACTCGAGAATCGCATAGGAATCCAAAGTGTAGCATTGGAAGGTGAGTCAGGATGTGATCCTGACCCCCCATACGCACTCCTGAAACCCGCAAACTACCGTCGATCTATAGTCGGCATCATCTTCACCCTTGGAACATCTCAGGAGGCAAATATGGGCGATTTTGAGGGCAGGAAAAAATACTGTCTTCAGGTGAGGACGACGATCTTGCCACCGGCTGCGTTCTGGCTTGCGGCGGATCCGGTTCCATGATCTTCGTCACACCTACGCTTCTCTGTTGATCCAGAACGGGGAGGGCTTTGCCTTCGTGAAGGAGCAATTGGGGCACTCCACAATCAAGATGACAATCGACACTTACACGCACCTGGAACCGGGCAGTAACCGCCAGGCCGTCAATAAGCTGCCCACTATGAATGACGCGTCAGCAGAAGCCCTGGAAAAGGCATCCAACACTTGATCCGGGCCAAAAACCGCATCTTATACGCACCCTGTGTTTCTTGAGTATCTGGCCGCCGATTCTATGGAAGACGTAAAACACTGCGTTCAATATGGTTAGATGTCCTTTGTAGAAGTTGAAGAGGAGACGACATGGCCTTTATCGAGTATGTGGAATCGCCGGAATGGAAGCTCGACCCTGACAATATCATCCGCATTCATGGTGTGAACCGCCCGGTGCTGAGAGCCCATCTTTCTCTGTACCGCGCCATCATGCACGGGGACTCTCCGCTTTCCCGGGCCCAGCGTGAAATGATCGCTGTGGTGGTTTCGGCGCACAACCAGTGCCATTACTGACTGCACCATCACGGAGCGGGTCTCCGTAAGCTGATCTCGGACAAGAATCTGGTCCGGCAACTCTCGGGCGGTGATCCTCTCTCGGCACCGCTCGATCCTCAGGATCGCGAGGTACTTCGGTTTGCCCTGCAGTTGACGGACCAGCCTGCGTCGGTCAACAAGAGCGACATTGAAGAGCTCCGGCGGGTGGGGCTGGACGATCGATCGATTCACGACGCCTGCCAGGTGGTGGCCTATTTTGCCTACGTAAATCGCGTTGCGGACGGCCTGGGGGTGGAAGTGGAAGGGTGATTATTGGGTTCTGGGTGCTAGGTTCTGGGTTCTGGGGTACTGACCGGGTAGATCCTTGCACAACAAACCGGGTACATGGTTTACACAGCGAAGTTAGAGCATAGGCAAGAAAGAAGAGGCCCTATGCCCTGGCAGGAGCTCTTCGCAGATTCTCACGATGGTGGCGTTAATGAATGTAAGGGATGAAGCTTTCCAGTTTTCGCGAGCTCCGTGTTTGGCAGGCTGGGATTTGTCTGGTCGAGAGCGTCTACCAGGCGACGGAGGACTTCCCTCGCGAAGAACGCTGGGGATTGCAGATCCAGATTCGGCGAGCCTCGGTCTCGATTCCCTCCAATATTGCGGAAGGACACAACCGTTACCACCTTGGAGATTATCTGAGATTCCTTTCAATCGCCCAAGATTCATTGGCTGAAGTGGAAACCCAGGTTGAGATAGCGACCCGACTCGGTTACCTGACAGACAGCACCAGCCTTGAGCTACTTGACCTGCTGATGTCGTTGGGGAAGCAGCTACGAGCCCTTCAGCAAGCATTAAGCGATCTGGAGAACTAGAACCCAGAACCCAGAACCCAGTCAAACCCAAACAGTGACCACCAACCGAAACGCCCAGCTCCATCTGATCTCAAAATTGCGGCATCCGGCCGACTCCAGCAGGTCCACCAGTTCCTGACGGTGAAAGCCTTTTCGTACCGACAGAGGGCCATCATGGCGCACCGCCGGGGAAAGAGAGAAGAGGCGGGTGAGCAGGCGAATCGACCAGTAGGCAATACGGTGTCGCTGCAGATCATTGATGACAATGGCGGTGGTGGCGCACTCTCGGAGTTGGGAAATGATCTCGGTGAGTTGACGGGCGCTGAAATGGTGCAGGAAGGCGGAGCAAAGAATGAGGTCGGTGATTTTCCTGGAGAGCGGCAGGTGGAACACGTCTCCCTGGACTACACAGATTTCCGAAGAGTCCGCCACGTGGCCATGAGCCAGCAGACAGACGGACGGGCTCGAGTCAATGGCGATGATCTGCACTGGCAGATTGCGCCTCCGACACCACCTGGCCAGGGCGCGGGGAATGTCGGCCGACCCCGTGCCGATGTCCGTAATGCGGATGGGGAAGTGGCCGGTCCAGTGGCACAAGACCGCAGCAACGGCCTTCAGACTGGCTGAAGTACCACCCAGCCAACGGTTGACCAACTCGAGCTCGCGGAGCACCTGCTGCATTTCCTTCTCGGAGACAGCAGCGGGATCATCGATGATTTCTCGGGCCGTGGCCCGCTGCGACAGGTCAGGCGTCATACTTGGAACTTGGAACGCGCGGAGCGCAGCCCTTACACAAACCGTACGATGCGCACGCCGATCCGGCGAGTGGCCTGGTTGGCTGGACGCTTCCATTGAACGAGAATGGGGCTCTGATACTTTCCTTCAACGATGGAGCCTTCTCCGTCCTCTTTCGGATCGGAGACGAGGAGACTCATGGAGCGCTTCATCCATAGAAATCGGGAGGCCGGAACGGCCAGGAACTTGTCGACAATTCGCTCCAGGAAAGACTCACTGAGACCCAGGGCGTCGACGACCTCGTTGACGAGGTGCACGAGGTCATATTTTGCGTAGTTGAGGGCCTTTCCAGGGATGGCCCGCGGTTCGCGGATCATTCTCCTCCCGGTCTCGGCCATGAAGCGCAACGGATAGCGAAGGACATCCACCAGGTCGTGCTTCATGAGGAGTGTTTCGTACTCGTTCACGGTCAGACCCGTCTGAAGCTCTCCGGGTCCGAGACTGATGTCCACCCGGCCCTTGACGATCTCATAGTGATCGATCAACTCCTGAAGCTCTTCAAAAAGGCCGAACCGCGGATCTCTCAGATTCACCGAGTCAATCGGGTGGCCGGATACGGGGATTTCGCGCCAGATCTTTTCGACCGTCTCCTCACGGTTGAAACCAATGACAGTGGTGCTTCGCTGGCGAGTTGTCTTTTCGTAGACGCCATCCAGATCTACGAAATAGACGGGAACCGTCGGCTGGTTTTCATAGGTCACACAGTTCATCAGGCCGGAACTGATGAAGGTCAAATGGGAATCCGCGTTGCGCGGTTCAGTCAGTTTCTGCTCCTCACTCAGCTCAGCTCTGAATTCGAGTTGATCGTGCCGGTAGTCGGCATGGGGAGGAAACAGGGTCTGAAAATAGTGAACCACCTTGGAGATGGTGTCGCGATTGTGGTCAAGGTGTTCGCACAGACTCTGTTCGAAGTACCCCGCCGTCGTGTGGTAGGAGTGATAGAGGGCCTTCTTGTATCTTGTCAGGACTTCGCCGTAATCCTGCCTCACCCGTTTGGTCACGTTGATCAGGTCAAATCTCGTGGCGGGCGTGAGGTCGAGCTTGAGTTCCAGGCGCGGCGAAACCATGTCTGTCCAGTCCCCAAAATAATGATTTGATGCCAGGAAAGTCAACCCTGAACCAGGAATTCGGAACTAGATAACCTCCACTCCGTCCTCGCGCACCCAGCCGTGATTCCCGTCGGCGAGGACGATCTCATACCAACCGTCTCGGATCTCGTCGAGTCTGACCTTCACACCTTCGTGCAGCACGAAGACCTCAACTCCTCCCCCTCCGGGAGACCCAAAAGCCCGGATTTTCTGGGCGGTTACGATGGCCTCGGTAATGCCCGCTCGATACCACCACTGGCTTCCCAGGCAAGCCCCGACGATGAGCAGGACCAGCAGGCAGACTTTGGCGGCCGGAGCTGACCAGCGGGCCCACCGGGAGTCACTCAGCAATCGAACTATCAAAGAGGCCACAAACCCCAGCCATGAACCAGTCAGCAGGACGGTCAACAAGCGGGGCGACAGAAAGTGAACAGCGCCCCGCCACAGTCGAATCAGCCAGAATTCGGGCCTGGAGGTAATCGTGTCGGTCACCTTGAGCTGGCTCAGCTCGAGGTTGTGGGCCAGATCCTCATCTCCCGGCATGAGCAGCCGTGCCCGCTCATAATGGAGAATGGACTTTCCGATCTCGCCCCGACGGTAGTAGCAGTTTCCAATGTTGTAAGAGAGGGGCCCGTTGGAAAAGCCTGCCTCTGCGAGCTCGAGGTAGGTTTCCAGGGCTTCATCAAAGCGGCCCGCCGAATAGCTCTGGTTGGCTTCCTGGAAATGGCCCAGCGCTTCTTGCCGAGCCTCATCAACCGAACAACCGGTGTTCAGAAGTGGAAGCAGGGTCATGATCAACGCCGCCGCTGCACATTTTCCTCCTTTTCGAAGCATCAGCCCTGCTGCCTCCACCGATGGCTCCCCAGTGCTGTCAGACAGCGTCCCACCCGGCCCAGAAACTCCTCCTTTTTCTGGAGCGATGTACTCTGAGGTGAGAAACGGTTCCTGTTGCAAATTTCCCGGCAGGCCAGCGCTTCATCGATCAGTTCGGCACTGGCGCCGGCTGCCAGCAGCAGGCGGCGGATCTCATGGCTGATCAGCGAGGGATCGGGAAGATTCAACTTGTTCCCAATGAAGCCGGCCAGGGCCCCATCGACTTCCCCGTAGAATTCTGTGCTTTCTTTCTCCAGACACCGTCTCGCCCGGGTAAGACGCTTGCGGGCCCCCCGTGCCGCCCTCCGTGCCCGCGCCCAGGCCACATCGCTCTGCAGCCGTCGCCGGTGCTGGTGCACGACCCCGGCTCCCGCCAGAGCGAGGAGGGGAACCACAAGCAAGCTCCAGAAACCGGTTCCAGGCCGCCCGGAACGTGTGAAAAGTTCGTCTCCACTCGCCTTGATGAAGTGAATGTCCTGGCCTACGAGCTCCAGCTCTCTCTTCGTCAAAGAGGCTGCGTTCACGGATTGGGAATCATGGCCGGGGACGATCTCAAGGCTCAGCGGCTCTGATCGAGCGGTCTTGTAGGTGCGATCTCGGGGATCAAAATAGGAGATCTCAATCGGTTCCAGCAGGAAGGAACCTGCTGCTCGCGGAATGGCCACATATTCGTAGGTCTTCTGACCCGAGACGCCGAGTGCGCCACGGCGCAATTCCTGTTCGATTTCAGGCGGATAAATCTCGAATGATTCCGGGAGTTCGATCCTCGGTTCTGCCAGATGCTGAATATTGCCTTCGCCTTCGATCTTGATTCGGAATGAGAGGGTTTGATGGGCCCGATTCGATTCTGCTTTTACCCGGGTGGAGATGCCGAAACGGCCCACGATTCCATCGAAGCCCGGCGGTCTGCCCTCCACAGGAAGAGGAAAGATTTCGAGTTCCACCGGGTTGGATTCGACAGAGACCGACTCGTTGCTGCCGAACAGATCCCTGGAGAAGAAGTCGTCGAAGAGGCTGCGAGTCCGACGCTGGACGCGAACTTGACACTCGATCTGCAAGCGGCCGATTTCTTTTTTCCCTGCAGTGGTCGGAAAAACCGCCATCTTCCTGATGGTTGCCACGGTATAGCGCCGCCCGTTGATGATCTGCGTAGTAGTGGGAGGGCTCTGGGGAAGCGGGTAGTTTTCGACCCAGAACCCGGCGGTTTCGGGCAGCCTGCCGATACTGAAGGATGAAACAGAGAGGCGAGTGTAGATCTTGTAGGTAATCACCACTGCCTCATTCTGAAAGGCAGTTCTCTGATGGGGGGTGGCGACTACGAACAGCTCGCGCTCTCGCCGGCGGGTCGCTGTCGAGGCTCTCCCTCCGGCTGCCGGGGAGGGACCGATGGCGAGATGGACAGGCTGAGTAGAGTACACCTTGCCCCGGGACTGGACCTTGACCGGGCCGATCTCGAAGTCACCTTCGCGGGTTGCCGTGAAGTGAAAGTCAAGCTTGTGTGAGGAGGAGACTCGGCCGTTGATGATCTGGACCTGCTGGGAGCTTCCGCTTCCCTGAAAACGGGCAAAGTCGCTCATTTCAGGAAGAGAGGGATCTGCATAATCTCGAGCCGTTTCGCCACTGATCTCGACGGAGAGCACAAATGGCTCTCCCAGCCGGACCCGGGCTTTGTCGAGCGAGGCCGTCACGGGTGAACTCTGTGCGTTGAGCACACCTGCCAGGACCCACAGGGTCAGCAGCGGCATCCCGGACCTGAGTCTTCCGTGAGCGCCCGGATAGCGGTTACCAGTCTTTTTCAGCACGGCTCCGCTTCAGTTTCTTGAGCTGCTCCCGGCGCAGACTCTGGAGGTCTTCCTGGATTGCCTGCAGAAGGCGGGCGGCTTCTTCTTTGGTCAGTTGGCTCTGGGCAGGCTCTGGTGCCCTTCGAGCGTCGCTCCCGTCATCGGCCTGATCTGCTCCTTCTTCTTCCGGTTCGCCCTCAGCCGGCGGGTCCTGTTGCTGTTGTTCGCTCTCATCTCCCTGGGGGGTCTCGCCGGAATCGTCTTCCTGGTCTTGTCTCTCTCCCTGGTTTTCCGGGCTCTCTGAAGGCTCCCCGTCGGGCTGCCGGCCGGATTCTCCCTGGTCCCGATCTTCCTGGCCCTGGCCTTCCTGGTCCTCGGGGGAAGACGGATCCTGATTCTGCTGCTGCTCTTCCTGCTCCTGTTGTTGCTTCACAGCAAACTCGAGGTTGTGTTTGGCAGCGCCATCTGCCGGGTCCAACCGCAGAGCCTGCTTGTAGCCTTCAATGCTCTCCTCAATTCGCCCCTGCTTGAAGAGGGAGTTGGCCAGGTTGTAGTGGGCCTGGGCCAGGACTTCCGGCCTTCCGCTCTCAATCGCTTCCAGGAAGGACTCTTCAGCCCTGGAGAATTCATCCAACTTGTATTCGGAATCGCCCAGATTGAAGGTAGCGACAGTGGACTCGGGGGCTTGCTCCCGTGCCTTCCGGTAGCTCTCGCGGGCTTTCTCGTACTCGCCCGCCAGGAACTGTCGATTTCCCTCTTGCACGGCGCTGCGACCCTTTTGTCCGTGGGCCCAGGGCGCGGCGGACAGCAGCAGAATCAGTAAGAGCATGGATCTGGTTCTGGTCACTGGAATCGTCCTCTCCAGGCGTGGCCGACACGCCTTCGCTCTCCCAGCAGCAGCTCGAACACCAGGAGAACCCAGGCCAGGCCGACGAAGGCCTGGAACTGCTCGTCGAATTGAGTGAACTCCTGAGCGGACAACTTCTTCTTGTCCATGCCGGCTATCTCTGCCTGAATGTCGATCAACTCACGCTCACCGGGGGAGGCGCGAAAATACTCCCCTCCAGTTTCACGAGCGATTTCCTGAAGAGTTCCCTGATCGAGCCGGGTCATGACAACATTTCCCGCCGAGTCTTTCTTGAAGCCCACGCGACGTCCCCTCCCGTCCCGCACCGGGATCGGAGTCCCTTCCAGCGATCCGATGCCAACAGTATAGATGACCACTCCCTGCTCCGCCGCCTTTCGAGCTGCCCCTACCGGGTCTCCCTGATGGCCCTCTCCATCCGTGATCAAAACCAGTACCTTGTGGGTTTTCTCCTCCCCTGTGAACATGTCCAGCGACTTCAGAATCGCTTCCTCCAGCGCAGTCCCCTGAACCGGCAGAATGCTCGTGTCCAGGGCGTCAAGGAACAATTTGGCCGCAGCGTAGTCGAGCGTGAGCGGGCACTGGACAAAGGCCGCTCCCGCAAAGGCCACCAATCCGAAACGATCGCCTTGCAGGAGGTCAACAAGAGAGCTGATGGCATGCTTGGCCTTGGCCAGGCGACTTGGCTGGATGTCCTCGGCCAGCATGGAAAGGGAAACGTCCAGCGCGACGACTACGTCCTGTCCTTCACGTTCTATGGTCTCAAGACGAGTGCCGAACTGGGGCCGGGCCAGAGCCGCCAGCAAAAGGCTGGTCGCGACCAGGATCAGCAGTATTTTCCACACCCTGCGCCGAGGGCCCACGGCGGGTGCCAGCCGCGCCTGCATGGATTCAGACACAAAGCGCAGGAGCGCCTTGCGCCTGTTCCTGAGAGAAAGCCAGGCACACCCTGCAAGGAGGGGAACCAGCATCACCCAGTACAGTTGGTCCGGGTTGGCAAACTGAAACATTTCGTCTTTCGTCCTGCTAAGGGATTTTCCGTAGAACGGTAAAGCTCAAGCCGGCTTCGATCAACAGTATCAGGGTAGCCAGGCTAAGAGGCCGGGCGAAGAGTTCTCCGTAGCGGGTGTATTGTTTCACTTCAATCTCGGTCTTTTCGAGGGTGTCGATCTCAGCATAAATGCTCTCCAGGCTCTCCCGGTCCGTGGCTCGAAAGTACTGGCCACCGGTAGCGTCGGCAATCTTCCTGAGTGCGTCTTCGTCAACATCCACCTGAATCTGCACGTAGCGCCGGCCCAGAAGCGGATCGTTGACCGGGTAAGGAGCAGAGCCGTGGCTGCCCACTCCGATCGTATAGACTCGGATATCGTTGCTGATGGCTAGATCGGTTGCCGTGACGGGGTCGATTTCGCCCGCATTGTTGCGACCGTCTGTGACCAGAACGATCACCTTGGACTTGGTCTTGCTTCTGCTCAGACGCTTCACTGCCGTGGCCAGTCCCATTCCAATCGCAGTCCCATCATCGATCATGCCCACGTCGAGTTCGTCCAGCAGCTCAACCAGAACTGAGTAATCCAGGGTCAAGGGACACTGGGTGAACCCCTGGCCAGCGAAAACGACCATACCGATGCGATCATTGCGGCGGCCTTGAATAAAGTCCCGAGCGACGGTCTTGGCCGCTTCGATCCGATTGGGCTGGATGTCTTCGGAGAGCATCGAGCTGGACAGATCCAGGGCCAGAACGATATCGATTCCCTCACTGGAGATCTCTTCTCGTGTAGCCGAAGACTGGGGCCGGGCCAGGACCACAAGAAGCAGGCCCAGGACCAGACAGCGCAAAAGAAAAGGCAGGTGTCGCAGCCAGAAAGGAGTTTGGATCTGTTTGAGAATCGCCAGAGATGAGAACTTGAGCGTGGCTCCCTTCCGATCTCGTCGCTTCCAGTAGAGGAGAAGGAAGATCGGGATCAGCAGCAGCAGCCAGAGATAGTAACCGTCGGCAAAGCGATGGAACATAATGGGTTCTAGGTTCTAGGTTCTAGGTTCTAGGTTCTAGGTTCTGGGTTCTGGGTTCTGGGTTCTCGTTTTTGGGTTCCGGGGGTCGACCTTCTTCGACCAGGGTCCTGGTTTCTCCAATGGCGGTAAGACTCTTTTCACGAGGAGGTTTCAGCCTGGCAAACTTGACCAGGTCACACTTCTGGAGAATCGAGTTGGTCGGCGCAGAGAGGGTCCCGGCGCCGGTTTCCGCTAGCTGCAGTACGATCTCTGAGGTTGTCGCTTCCAGTGCCACAATATCGAAGCGCCTCCAGAGGTAGCGTCTCAGGATCTCCGACAGCTTTGTGTAGAAAGGCCTAACCTGTTCCTGTCCCAGCAGATCCGAGGCTTCCAGTTCCCGCAGGGCCGCCAGAGCTTCTTCTTCTGGCGGGAGCGGCGGCGGGACGGTTCGTCCGTCGGGAGCGGCTCTCGTTCGCCTCCGCCAGACCCACCACGCAGCAAGCCCCAGAAGGAGAGCGCCCGCCAGCCAGGGCCAGTAGGTCCACCAGGCTCGAGGGATGTCCAGCGGCGATTTGATGTCCAGGATGTCCTCGGCTGCTTCGGGCAGGACACTCCGTACCTCCAGCTTCACAGAATCCGTGGTCACCGTGAACGGCCCTGTCGGGGATCCGGTGACTGTCAATTCAAGCTCGGGAAAGGTCACTTGACCAGTCTCAAAAGTGGACACCGTCAGATGCCAGCGAGAGATGACTCCGGATTCCGTGGTCGTGGGCTCGAGCTCCCCCGCAGAGCGGACTTCGAAAGAGCCCAGAGAGCCCGGTTGCTCTGGCAGGCTGAACTCCAGGTGAGGGGCATGTTCCACTTCGATGATCACTGTGACCAGGTCTCCAATGCTGATCTCGGGAGGCTCAGCCCGGGTCTGAATGCGAATCTCGGTCTCTTCGAGGTCCTGGGCGAAGGCGGCAACGCCTCCGGCCAGCCCCAGCACAAGAGTGGCTGCGATGAAGCGGAGCCTGGGAGAGGTTGGAAGGGAGGACGAAGCTCCCGTCGAAATCGAGGTCTTCATCGAAAGCGTCGTGCTCGCTGCTGGAAAAAACGGATCAGGGGCTCTACGTAACCACGGTCGGTTCGAATATCAATTCGGTCGATGCCGATCTGCTTCAGCAACTGGTTCAAAGCGGCCTGGCGCTGGAGAACGTTCTTCCGAAAAAGAGCTCTGATTCTCGGATCGGAAGTGTTCACGACCACATGTTCGCCGCTTTCGGCATCTTCCAGTTCCAGCAGGCCCACGCTCGGCAGTTCCTCCTCCCGGGGATCTCCAATCCGGACCACGATCATGTCATGCCGCCGACCGGCTACGCGCAGTTGCTTGTCGAAGTTTTCGCCAAGAAAGTCGGAAACCAGGAAGGTCACACTTCGCCTTCTCTGAACCCGGTTCAAGTACTCCAGGACGGCTCCAATATCGGTGCCCTTGTGGCGGGGTCGGAAGTACAGCAGTTCCCGAAGCACACGGAGTACATGTTTTCGACCCTTGCGCGGAGGGATGAACTTCTCAACCTGATCGGTGAAGATAATGAGGCCGACCTTGTCGTTGTTCTTGATGGCCGAGAAAGCCAGCAGAGCACAAATCTCCACCGCGATCTCACCCTTGGCCTGGTTGAGACTCCCGAAGTCTCCCGATCCGCTGGCGTCGACCAGCAGCATGACGGTGAGTTCGCGTTCCTCCCGGAAGACCTTCACGAAGGGATGACCGGTTCGCGCCGTCACGTTCCAGTCTATCGAGCGGATTTCATCCCCAATCTGGTATTCACGAACTTCAGAGAAGTCCATTCCTCTTCCCTTGAAGACCGAGTGATACTCCCCCGAGAACAGCTCATTCACGAGACCCCGCGTGGAGATCTCAATTCGTCGTACTTTCTTAAGTATTTCTTTAGGGATCATCTTCCTGCCGAGGTGCGGAGAGAGTTCGATCCAGGGGGATCAGGGGACTTCGATAGTGTCCAGCACCTGCTGCACAATGTCCTCAGGCGTAACCTCCTCGGCTTCCGCCTCATAAGTGACGATGATCCGGTGCCGCATGACATCCATGGCCACGGCCCGAACATCTTCCGGGGTGACGAATCCTCGCCCTTCAAGGAAGGCATGAGCCCTGCTGGTCCTGGAAAGAAAGATCGAGGCGCGGGGAGAGGCCCCGATGGAGAGCAAGCTCTCCAGGTCGCTCAATCCATACTGGCCAGGTTCCCGAGTGGCAAAAACCAGATCGACGATGTAACGCTCGATCTTGGGATCCATGTAGATGGAGCGGACCGCATTTCTGGCCTCAATCAGCTCTTCAGGTGAAACCACGGGAGATACCGTCGGAATCTCACCACCCGACATGAGGCGCAGGATCTCGAGCTCCTCTTCGCGGTTTGGATACCCCACGGAAAGCTTGAGCATGAAACGGTCTACCTGGGCTTCGGGGAGTGGATAGGTCCCTTCCTGTTCGATCGGATTCTGGGTGGCCAGAACCAGGAAAGGGTCGTCCAGTTCGAAAGTGCTCTCTCCTATGGTGACGGTCCTCTCCTGCATCGCTTCGAGCAGGGCTGACTGGACCTTTGCCGGTGAGCGGTTGATCTCGTCAGCCAGTATCAGGTTTGCGAAAATGGGCCCTTTCTTGGTCTTGAAAGAGGACTCTTTTGGATCAAATATCAAGGTGCCGATGAGATCTGCAGGCAGCAGGTCCGGAGTGAACTGGATGCGCTGGAAATGGGCACGAATCGCAGAAGACAGGGTGCGGACGGTCAGTGTCTTTGCGAGCCCGGGAACGCCCTCCAGCAAGACATGTCCGTCGGCAAGAAGACCAATCAGCAGCCGGTCAATCATGTAGCGCTGGCCTACGATCACTTTCCCGACTTCAGCACGGATCTGAGCCACAAAACGACTCTGTTCCTGAACTCGCTCCTGAATCAGCTCAATGTCCTGGTGCATGGTCTCGACCTTCTCCCCGAAGAGTCCTGCCTGTGGGCAAGAACACTACTCTAGTACTTTCTTGCCAAAGTGCCACAATAGTTTTACGAGATTCTGGCTACGCCGGTTTGATTTTTTTGGTGTTCCACGTAGGAACCGCCTCCGCGCGGCGATTTGATCGGACCACGGAGGGTCCTCCTGCGGCCCTTTCCAGGCGCGATCGCTGCGCATTGAATTGTTCGTGTCACCCTGTCCATGCACGATCCATAACCAGCAACCATGAACCAATCAACCATGGGCATCGTCCTGACCGGGGGAGGCGCTCGGGGTGCCTACCAGGCGGGCGTCCTTGCTGCCATTTCCGAGATACAGGGCCAGGATCTACAGATCCCGATCGTAACCGGGGTCTCTGCAGGAGCCATCAACGCTGTTTTCCTGGCCAGTCACCCGGGTCCGTTCTCCGAAACGGTTCGAGATCTGAGAGAGGCCTGGATTGGATTGACAGTCGAGAATGTGTTCAAGGTCGAGTCCCGAGGGCTATTCAGGGCCCTGTTGCGCTGGTTCTGGCTATTGTCCACGCATCTGGGCTCGAACCAACTCCAGGTGCGGGGCTTCCTGGACACTTATCCTCTGCGCGAGTATCTGAGACATCACGTCGATCTGTCGGGAATCCGCCGCAACCTGGCGAGCGGACGGTTGAGTGCCCTGGCCCTGACGGCGACCTCTTATTCGACAGGGTTGACCATCAATTTCATCGAGTCCAGTGACCCTCTCCCAAGCTGGAAGCGCTCTGGACGACAGGCCGTCCAGACGACCATCGACTATGAGCATGTGATGGCCTCATCAGCGCTTCCCCTCATTTTTCCCGCCATCCAGATCGACAACACCTTCTACGGTGATGGGAGTTTGAGGCTCCAGACACCACTGGCGCCTGCGATTCATCTTGGAGCCGAGAAGCTGCTGGTTATTTCGGTTCGATACAAGCGGACTCCCGAAGAGGAGATCCTGGCACAGGTGAAGGGTTACCCGCCCCCTGCCCAGGTCCTGGGCATGGTCATGAACGCCGTGTTCCTCGACGCTCTGGAAACGGATCTGGAACGGGCACGAAGAGTCAATCACACAGTCGCGCTGGTGCCGCCCGAAGCCCGTCCCGCCACCGGCCTGAAGCGATTGGAAATGATGGTCCTGCGTCCCAGTCGAGACCTGGGAAAACTGGCTGCCGACGTGAAAGCCGACATTCCTGGAATCCTCAAAGTTATCGTGCGCGGCCTGGGAACGGAGGATTCAAGGACTCCCGACTTCCTCAGCTATCTCCTGTTCGAAGAGACCTATGTAAAGAGACTGATGGAGCTTGGATACGACGACACCCTTCTCCGGCAGCCGGAGATCGAACAGTTCCTGGCGACGAGCCCTGTGCCCTGATCGCCCTGGTACAGAGCGTACCCAGGCGGTGACGCTTTAGGAAGGGGATACTCAGCCGAGTGGCAGTTGAGGAAAGACTTGTTTCATCGGTCAAGTTGTACTAAACTTCCCAGTGGAGTTTGGCAGCTTCAGTTAGCTGCCGGAAGTCCTCCCCCTTTGTTGATCGGTGTCCCGTGAATGGGCTTGATCAAGTTTGATAAGAGAGAGGCATCATTGCGGGTCCCCGCAGTGGCAACCCGAACCAGCCGCCTTTTGATGTAGGCAAGTGAAACCATAACCGAGTTTCTTTTGGCTGGAACAGGGTCATTCGATGGCCGTGCAGAAAAAAACCGGTCGCCCCCGTTGGCGAAAACGAAGAAGAGGCGGATCCGATAGACGGCGCAGGCCCGACAGCGCCGAGGACTCCCAGCCTCGTCACGATTCACCTCCCGAACCTGTTCAGGGAGTGCTCGAGGTTCTCCCTGACGGCCGCGGCTATCTGCGGCTTGCCGAAAATCGGTATAGCCCCGACGGTAAAGATGTTTTTGTGCCCCTGGAACTCATTCGCAAGCACGATTTGAAGTCCGGCTGCGACATCACCGGCGAGGCGGTTCGGGGCAGAAGAAACCAGCGCCTCCGTTCTGTTGAGACCGTCATGGGCGGTGCCCCGGAAGAGTTCAAGGAGCTCATGCCCTTCAGCCGGCTGACATGTATCGATCCGATTGAGCGTCTTGAGGTGGATCAGGGCAACGATTCCACTCTCCGGATCATAGACCTGATCGCCCCCATTGGAAGAGGACAGCGCGCCTTGATTGTAGCGCCGCCCCGAACCGGAAAGACGATCATCCTGAAGAAGCTGGGGCAGGCGATCCGGGAGTTTCATCCGGAAATCCACCTCATGGTGGTTCTGATCGATGAGCGGCCCGAAGAGGTGACTGACTTCAAGCGATCGGTCGATGCGGAAGTCATTTATTCTTCTAACGATGAGCCGGCAGCCCAGAGTGTCCGGGTCGTAGAGATTGTGCTGGAGAGAGCACGGCGCCTGGTCGAATCCGGTGTTGATGTCGTCATTCTGCTGGACAGCCTGACCCGCGTGGCACGCGCCTACAATTCTCAGTCCAAAGACCGGGGAAGAACTCTGTCAGGCGGTCTCGGGGCCAGGACCATGGAGAAGCCGCGCGAGTTCTTTGGAGCCGCTCGCAAAGTGGAAGACGGCGCCAGTTTGACGATCGTCGCCACGGCCCTGATCGACACTGGAAGTCGCATGGACGACGTCATATTCGAGGAATTCAAGGGCACCGGCAATATGGAACTGGTGCTTCATCGGGGTCTGGCGGAGCGACGCATCTGGCCCGCCATTGACATCAAGAAGTCGGGCACTCGCAAAGAAGAAAAGCTTCGAAGTCCCGAGACCCAGCACAAGATCAATCTGGTGCGCAGAGCCCTCTCTACCCAGGGCACGGACGAAGCGCTCCGAGTGCTCCTTTCCAAGATAGAAAAGACCGCCAGCAATCAACAGTTCCTGGAAATGCTGAAGGCTTAACGCCTTCCTCCTTCCTCGTTTCTCGTTCCTCGCTCAGGGAACTCTTCCTGTTGGTTCCGCGACTAAACTTGTAGCGGATCACTTCGCATCTCGCCATTCCAACGTACTCTGGCAGCCAGCACAAGGAGACAGACGACATGAATTCACCACTCTCCGCCGACTGGCGTAACTATCTGATTGCCGGCTTGATTTCTCTGGCGGCTGTGCTCGGCATCCTGCTCTTTCGGGAGGGTACGAAAGAGGGGTTCTTCTTTTCCGCGCCACGCTCCGGGCAGCCGGTTGAAGTCCTGGAAGTCAGTCTCGACCGAGAGGCCCGGCGACATGTGGACATCATTTTCGGCGCCAACCTGGGCAAAGGACGAGTCGGAGAGGTCCTGGGCCAGGAGCCGGCCAAGATCAATCCTCCAATCGGCGGGGCCTGGCGATGGTACACGCAGGCCGTGCTTCGCTACGAAGCGACCAGCCCCTTTGCACCGGCCACCGAGTACCTGATTGTCCTGGAGCCCACACAGTTCCTGAAGGAGAACCAGTACCTGGCCGGAGATCAGGTCTTCCGCGTCGTTACCGACCGCTTCCGAATCGATCATCTGGAAGTGAAAGAAAGGCCTCTGGTGGCGGGCGAGGTGATGCTCGAGGGGGAGATCCTCTTCAACTATCCCGTCGATCGCCAGGAGCTGACCGGGCATCTGCAGATTACTGAGGGAGGGGGGAAATCCATCGGCTATCGTCTCGAGGCTCCCTCTGTGAGCCAGGCAGTTCGATTCCGAACCGAGCCGATCCGGAAAACGGCGGAAGAGAGAATTCTGGAGTTGAGAATCGCCCCGCAGCTGACTCCATCCGGTGGCAACGTGCAACTGGCCACGGCCTTCTCCCGTACGATTCTGATCGGGTCGAACACCCGGCTGGCTGTGCGCGAGGTGAAGGCACAGGCGACTCCGGACTCCTCTCAGTTGGAGATTCTCTTTTCCTCGCCGGTTGAAGCGGAGCAGTTGCAGGAATTCCTGACGCTGGAGCCGGCTGCAGACTTCCAGATGAATGCCACCGACAATCAGGTCTGGCTGAGCGGCGATCTGGGTCCTGGCAACACCTATCAGGTGCTGATCGGCGAGGGCCTGAGAGCCACGGACAACTCGATCCTCCAGGGGGACTTTACCCGCACGGTGAGAATCCCCGACCTCTCCCCGACGCTCCGATTCAAGCATCAGGGTCTTTTCCTTTCCGCCAGCGGGTCACGCAACGTTGTGATTGAAGCCGTCAACACCCGGACCGCCGAAATGGTGGTGGATCGCGTTCACCTGAACAACATTTTTTCCCTGGTCCAGCATTTCGGATACCAGTACCGACAGACCAGTTACTGGGGAGGCTATCTTCCGCACGGCCTTGGGGATCGCCTTCTGACCGAGAAATTGACCCTGGCCGTGACCCAGAATCAGATCCTGGAAACCACCCTCGACCTCAGCTCCCTGATCGATTCGACGACGCCCGGACTCTACCGTGTGGCTGTGCGGCGGCCGGGACACTACCAGGGTGACCAGCGCTGGATCCTGATTACGGACGTTGGCATCGTCGCCAAGCAGGGGCAGAGCGATTTCCTGGTGTGGGCCTCTTCTTTCAGAAATCTTCAACCGATCTCCGGTGCCCGGGTTGATGTGTTCAGCGATCAGAATCAGAAGATCGCCTCCGGGCATACTGATGCAACTGGCTTGTGGCAAGGTGCCAACCTGGACTTCACCGCGAACCGGCCCTACTTTGTCACCGTTCAGAAAGGTCAGGAATTCAGTTTCCTGCTCCTCCCCCAGGCCCGCGTTGACACGTCGGGTCTGGACGTGGCCGGAGCCGGTTTTCCGGTGACCGGCTATCAGGCTTTTCTATACGGCGAACGCGATATCTACCGACCCGGCGAGGCAGTGAACGGAGTGGCTCTGATCCGCGACGAACGACGCCGTCCGGCTCCCCCCATGCCGGTCGTCCTGACTCATCTGGATCCGAACGGTCGAGAGAGGGCCAACCTGACCCTGGAAATGTCCCAAGCGGGTCTGGCGGAATTCATGATTCAGACCGAACCCTACGAACGAACTGGAAACCACCAGCTTCACCTGAAGCTGGCGGATCGAGTCGTCGGCACTTACCGTTTCCAGCTCGAGGAATTTGTTCCGGATCGGATTAAGGTTCAACTTGAGAATCTCTCAGCTGAGGACAATCAGGGGAGTCTGGAACTGGGTTTCGATGTGCAGGCTTCCTATCTCTTCGGGGCCCCGGCCGCTACTCTCCCGGCCGAGGTTCGGGTTTTTCTGGAGCCCTCGTCCTATGTTTCGGCTCAACATCCCGACTTCACCTTTGGAAATAGCGAGAGAGACTTCACCCGGCGTCGCATCTCGGAGCTGAGGGAGACCTTGAACGCGCAGGGCCAGGGACATTTTCAAGCGACCGTTCCCCGCGGGCTTCGCCCTCCTGCCGCTCTTTCGGCCGTGATCACCGCGCGAGTCCAGGAGCAGGGAGGGAGGGGAGTGACCGCGACTCGTCGTCATCCGCTTCATGTCTATGCCAACTACCTGGGCCTCAAGCGTGCCGGGAGCGGTTATGTCGAGCCCGGTCAGGAGTCCGCATTCGAATACATCAGCCTCGATCCCGAGGGGCAGGCTCATCCGACCGGTCTCCTGCAACTGCGGATCTTCAAGGATCAATGGCAGACCGTTCTCCGCCGAACTGCATCGGGTTCGTTTCGGTATGAGAGTGTTCGAGACCCCCGTCTTGTACGCTCGGAGGAGCTCGATTCGGGGAGCTCGAACGGGCAGTTTTCCTTTACCCCGGCTGAGTTCGGAAGTTATCGAGTGGTGCTGGAAGACGGAGCCTCCGGGGCCTCGACTCAGCTTTCCTTCTATGCCAGCGGTTGGGGCTACTCTCCCTGGGCTATCGAGAACCCGGCCCGCCTGGAGCTGGAACTCGACAGAGAAGAGTATCTTCCGGGGCAGACCGCCAGGCTGCAGATTCGGTCTCCCTTTTCGGGAAGGTTGTTGCTGACGGTCGAAAGCCACGGCGTCCATTTCGTGCGAACCTACGATCTGGAAGGCAATTCAGCGACAATCTCGGTCCCCGTGCAGAGCGCCTACAGTCCCAACGCCTACCTCACGGCCACCCTGGTCCGATCTGTTGGCGATCTGGGGTCCGACCTGGTGGCTCGCGCCTTCGGGGCCATCCCGATCGCGGTAGACAGAAGCTCCCATCGCCTCTCTATTTCTCTCGAGGTACCCGAGACGGTACTTCCCAACAGTGAGCTGCAGGTAGATGTCGCAACGCGTCCCGGTGCCGCCGTCACGATTGCTGCCGTCGACGAAGGGATTCTCCAACTGATTGCTCAGCAGACTCCGGATCCGTTTCAGTACTTCTACCGCAAACTGCGCCTGGGAGTTTCGACTCACGACATCTTCTCGATGCTGCAACCCGATGTTCCTGAAATGGAGGGCGCAACGCTGGTGGGCGGAGGAGCCGATCGGCTGGCGGAGACCCAGATGATCAGAACCGAGAGCCTGCGCAGGAGAGAGCCCGTCTCGTTCTGGTCCGGCGTGGTTCGAGCCGACCCCAGCGATCGGGCCCGGGCCACCTTTCAGGTTCCCGACTTTCAAGGAGCCCTGCGGGTGATGGCGGTCGCCAGTCAGGGAGAGGACTTCGGTTCTGCCAGCCAGGTCATGAGAGTTCGGTCTCCACTCATCCTCATGCCTACTTTTCCGCGTTTTCTGTCGCTGCAAGAGGAGCTGGAGATCCCCGTCACGCTACGTAACGATACTGGAGGAGACGGAGTGTTTCAGGTGGGTCTCACTCTGAAGGGGCCCGCTCAACTGACCGGCCCGTCTACACGACAGGTCAGTGTCCCTGCCGGCCAGGAGCGAACCACCTATTTTCAAACCCGGTCTCTCGATCTGGTTGGTGAGGTCCGGTTCGAACTGTCCGCCTCGGGGAACGCTGCATCTGCGGCGCATACCCGGGTGTTGTCCCTTCGGCCCGATTTGCCCCCCGGGGACCACCCAGGTGGGGGAACGGGTTGACTCGCCCAGGCTGGAGCTGCCGCAGCAGGATCACGGGTTCAGGCCGGCAACCGTAACCCGTACTCTCACCGTCGGACCTCTCCCGATGACCCATTTCACAGCCAACCTGGGGGACCTCCTGCGCTATCCTTACGGCTGCCTGGAGCAGACCACCTCCCGAATTCTCCCGCTCATCTATTTCACCGATCTGGTCAAGGCCCTCGAACCCGAACTCTTTGTCGATACCGACCCGGCCGACATGGTCTATGCGGGGCTGCGCCGCCTGGTCGGGATGCAGCTCATCTCGGGAGGCTTTGCCATGTGGCCGGGCTCTCGGAAAGTCAACCCCTGGGCCAGCACCTATGCGACCCACGCTCTGGTGGAAGCGACCCAGGCCGGTTTTCATGTCGATGAATCGATCTACGGCAGGGCTCTGGCCTTTCTCGATCAGACGGTTCGCTCCCACGAATCGCGTGAGAGAGCGGGCGTGGAGCAGCTCGTCTACGCCCTCTATGTGCTGGCCAGAGCAGATCGACCCGAGCGCGGACAGATGGATTTTGTGCGCCAGAACCTCCAGGAGTTCCTTCGCCCCTCGGCCCGGGGACTGCTGGCAGCCACCTACGCGATGACGGGCAACCAGGCGATCGCCAATGAGCTCCTGGCCAGTCTGGAACCGATCGAAGAGGCAGAGCGCGAAACGGGGCAGAATTTCGATTCCTCCACTCGCAACCGAGCCCTGCTCCTGCTGGCCCTGTTAGAGACGGTTCCAGAGGATCCGAGAGTCACGGGTCTCTTTGACCGATTGGCCCGTGAGGCATCCAGCCGCAGGTGGACGACTCAGGAAACTTCCTTCGCTTTCCTGGCCATGGGCCAGCTTGCCCGGCTGCAAGGAGACTCTCAGGCTGTCTATGAGGGCGAACTCTTTGTCTCCGACCAGCTTATCGGCAGCTTTGATTCGCGCACTCGCAGCTTTCTGCTTCCAGCGAAAGGGCGGGTGCGACTGGAGTTGGGATCTGGATTTCAGGCCGGGTCAGCCTTTTACAGCCTGGTGACGCGAGGGATCCCCCTGGACACGAGATTTCGGGAAGAAGAGCGGGGATTGGAACTGGAGCGTGAGTTCCGCACTCCCCGGGGCCGGCAGGTGAATCTCACTGAGATCCGTCAGGGAGATCTGATCGTAGTCAAGACTCGGATCCGGAGCGTGAGGGGGCCGGTCCAGAACGTTGTCATCCAGCAGCTTCTTCCATCCGGACTGGAGGTGGAAAACCCGCGTTTGTCGACGACCGAAAGGCTGGGCTGGATGACGGGAACCGCTCTGGGAGCCGACTATCAGGATCTTCGAGACGACCGGGTTCTCTTCTTTGCGGATCTACCGGCCAATCAGTGGCGCACCGTGTACACACTCCTGCGAGCTGTATCGCCCGGGGATTTTCGAGTTCCACCGGCACATGCTGAGGCTATGTACAACCCGGAATTGAGCTACACGGGCCCCAGATCCAGGTTACAGATCCGGAGGCGCGAGTGAGAGCCCCGGGCAGATGGCTGCGGGGTCGACCGGGTAGGACTCTTCTCTGCCTGGGGTCGATAACTTGCGCAGGATTGGTCGTCTTGGTGCTGTTGTGGCAAGTGGCTGTCTGGCTGGCTCCTTTCCCCCACAGGAAGCTGGATCGCCCCTACGGCCAGATTGCCTATGACCGGCACGGCGATCTGATCCGCATGTTTCTGGCTTCCGACAGTCGCTGGAGATTCCACACGCAGTTGGACGAGATGGCCCCGCAGTTGGTGGATGCAATTGTCGCTTCCGAGGATCAATGGCTTCACTACCATCCGGGCGTGAACCCGTTCTCAATCCTGCGGGCCTCCCTTTCAAATCTCAGCGCGGGCCGGATCGTTTCCGGAGCGTCTACCATTCCGATGCAGATTGCACGGTTGATGGAGCCCCGTCCGCGCAGCCTGCCAAGCAAAATGCTGGAGGCATTCAGGGCCCTTCAGATGTGCCGCCTTTACTCCAAGGATGAGCTCCTCGAGATCTATTTGAATCTGGCCCCCTACGGGGGCAACATCGAGGGGATCGGAGCGGCCTCCTACTTCTATTTTGGAAAGAAGCCGGATCGCCTGTCCTGGGCTGAGATCGCTCTCCTGACTACGCTTCCTCGTTCTCCGGTCAGTTACGACCCCACTCGGAACCTGGAGCTTTCGACCCGGGCCCGCGACCGGGTGATCGCCCAGCTCTGCAGGAAAGGAATCATGGGCCCTTCCCAGGCCCGGATCGCCTACTCCGCTCGGCTCCCGGCTGACAAGCAGACACCGCCCTTTCGAGCTCCTCATTTTGCTGAGCTGGTAAGACGACAAAACCTCGCCACTCAGGTGATGCACACGACTCTGGACCTGGAGACTCAGCGAGCCGTGGAACTCCAGGTTGACTCCCGAAAGGCACAGCTTCGGGCGGAGGGGATTGGAAACGTCGCTGTGGTCATCCTCGACAACGAGACTCGGGGAGTTACTGCTCTGGCAGGCTCTGCCGGCTATGTCGATTCGAACTACCAGGGACAGGTCAACGGGGCCACGGCCGAGCGCTCCCCGGGTTCAACCCTCAAGCCATTTCTCTTTGCTCTGGCGTATGACCGAGGTCTGATTGTCCCCGAGTCTCCGCTGCTGGATGTTCCCTACGATTACTCCGGCTATGTTCCAGAAAACTATGATCGACGTTACCGGGGGCAAGTGAGTGCTTCCCAGGCGCTGGTTCAGTCCTTGAACGTTCCGGCGGTGCATTTGCTTTACCGTACCGGGCTTCACGACTTTCACAAGCTCCTGATCGCTGGTGGGCTTGCCAGCCTGAACCGTCCCTCACTCGAGTATGGGCTTCCTCTGGTACTGGGAGGAGGCGAGGTTCGGCTCCTCGACCTGACCAACCTCTATGCCTCCCTGGGCCAGGGCGGGCTTCATCGTGCTTTCCGTGTTCTGGCGGGCCCCCGTGAGCCGGAAGAGCGTCTCTTTTCTCGAGAGGCTGTCTACTTGACGACCCAATCGCTGAGGGGGTTGCCGAGACCCGACTTACCCCAGGCCTGGGACCTGTCTCTGGACACTCCGGCGGTAGCCTGGAAGACTGGAACTTCCTATGGCCATCGAGACGCCTGGGCCATCGGCTTTTCGCAAGAAATCACGATTGGTGTCTGGATTGGGAACTTTGACGGGTCCGGCATTAAGGGTATGTCCGGTGCCGAGCATGCCGGGCCTCTGCTGTTCGATCTTTTCCGCGCCCTCGAGCCGTCCGATTCAAGATTTGAAGAGCCCCGGGGCATGGAGATTGAGGCGGTGGAGGTCTGTTCTGTGAGTGGGCAGTTGCCGAGGACCTATTGCCCGGAGACGAAGGAGATCGTGTCAATCCGTGGCCGGTCGAACTTTCAGGCTTACCGAGTCCACCGTCGCATCTTTGTCGATCTAGAGACCGGTCTTCGATTGGATGGGCCCTGTTTGAGCTTGTCGCCTTACACGACCCGGGTGGTCGAGATATTACCGCCGCGACTGGCTGTCTGGCGTCGTCGCCAGGGGGATCCTGTCGATGTCCTTCCCCGGCGTGCCAGGGCTTGCAACCAGGTCGCCTTCAGCGGCGGTCCCCGCATCATTTTGCCGGATGCTGCGACACCTTATCTGCTGCGGCGGGGGACGCCCCGTGCCCATCAGAGCATCGCTCTGACCGCTCTGGCTCAGCCAGGCCGCCTCTACTGGTACCAGGATGGACTCCTGATGGCATCCGGAGAGGCGGACGAAACGATCTTCCTGGACCCCAGCACGGGCCGTCACGAACTGGTAGTCGTCGACCATTCCGGCCGTTCTGATCGGGTTGTTTATGAGGTGGAATGAGGTCAGGCCGCGACTCCGGATGCTGCGTAGGGGCGACCCTTGTGGTCGCCCGCCACAACGGGCCAGCACAAGGCCGGCCCCTACGGCCGCAGCCCCAAGCGTCTTTCACGAGAAACAAAGCGCTTCTTGAGTCGGGTCCAGAAGGTGGGTCGCAGGGCCTTCCGCAAGGTGTCGAGTTGCTCCCGAGCCGCCCCTTCTCCCACTTCGATGAGCCCCGATAGAGCGTCAAGGTCGGTCCATGAGAAATTTTCGATCAGGGGCTGGATCAGAATGTCCGCCTCTGGCAGGGAGTTGCGTTGTACGGATGAACTCATGATGGAGAAGGATCGGAGCAGGATCTGATAAATATTGTTCAGGTTGACCTGGTCTGAAATCTCCAAACCAATGGCCGAGGCGATTACAACGTCAGCTCCCATCTCTCGAACCTGCGTAACCGGCAGATTGCAAGTCAAGTAGCCGTCGGCCAGCAGGTAGTCGTTCAGTTCCACGGGCACGTAGAGTCCAGGGATCGCACAACTGGCCCGAATGGCAGGAAAGAGGGGGCCGCTCTCGAGGACGACGGGCCTGCCGGTTCGCAAATCAGTGGCCAGCACCCGGAGGGGGATCTCGAGTTCTTCAAAAGTACTGACCGGGAGAATGCCCTCCAGCCAATCCGCCATACGGTCATTGCGGTTGAAGCCCTTGAGAGACAGACTCCAGCGACCCAGGTGTTTCCAGGTGACCGACTCGGCCTGCTCGATGAGATGATCCATCGACAATCCGGCGGCGAACCCGGCGGCCACGATGCTGCCTACACTGACGCCGGCGATGAAGTCGATCGGAATCTTCTCTTCAGTCAGAACCTTCAGCACGTCCAGGTGAGCCAGTCCTCGAGCAGCGCCGCCGCCCAGAGCCAGGCCAACCCGAGGGCGATTCTCATCGTTCCACTGCATCATGCCTTCATAGACGTTGATATGGGACTCAGGTTGCTACCGGCGGAATCGATTGTTTGCATCGTAGGGGCGACCCTTGTGGTCGCCCGCGTAACGGGCCGGCACAAGACCGGCCCCTACAATCATCGCTAACTCCTGCTCTACCCAGCCGGAAGAACCCTAAAAAATCGCCTTCACGTATTCAGCTCGCATGCGGGCGATGCTCAAGATCGAGATTTCCTTGGGACAGACTGCCTCGCATTCGGCATGGTTCGAGCAACTCCCGAAATTCTCGCTGTCCATCTGGTCGACCATGTTCCTGACCCGCGTCTTACGCTCGGGATCTCCCTGGGGGAGATAGCTCAGGTGTGCCACCTTGGCCGCGGTGAAGAGGGCGGCCGAGGCGTTGGGGCAGGCGGCAACGCAGGCCCCACAGCCAATACAAGAGGCCGCATCCATGGCCTGGTCGGCGTTTTTCTTGGGTACCAGCAGGGCGCTCGCATCGGGAGCTGCTCCGCTGCGGACCGAGATGAACCCTCCGGCAGCAATGATCCGGTCGAAGGCATCGCGATCGACCACCAGATCCTTGATGACCTGGAAAGGTCGGGCTCTCCAGGGTTCCACAATGATGGTCTGGCCGTTCTGGAAGGCGCGCATGTGCAACTGGCACACGGTGGAGGCCCTCCACGGGCCGTGGGCCACTCCATCGATCACGATTCCACAGGTTCCACAGATCCCTTCCCGGCAGTCACTGTCAAACTCGACAGGTTCTTCGTTTTGAGCGATGAGCTGCTCATTGAGGACATCGAGCATTTCCAGAAAGGACATGTCGTTCGAGATGCCCTCGAGCTGGTAGTCGACCAGTCTCCCCTGGGCGTCGGAGTCTGGCTGTCTCCAGATTCTGAGGTGAAGATCCAATAGTTCCGACATGTTCCTCTAACAGGTACTCACTTGTAGCTGCGGGTCTTCAATTCTGCGAACTCGAAGTGCAGGTTCTCCTGGTGCATAGTGGGTGCGGCGTCGGCCCCCTTGTGTTCCCAGATGCTTACGAAGGACATGCTCTCGTCGTTTCGTATAGGCTCTCCCTCAGCGGTCTGATGCTCCTCACGAAAGTGGGCGCCGCAGGACTCATCCCGGTGATACGCATCCAGCGCCATCAATTCACCGAGTTCCAGGTAATCGGCCAGACGGCCCGCAAACTCCAGGTTCTTGTTCAGGGTGTCGTTACTGCCCGGGACCTTCAGATCTCGCCAGAACTCCTCCCGAAGCTTCGGTATCTCCTCGAGCGCCCGCTTCAGACCCGCTGCGCTACGGGCTATCCCCACGTGATCCCACATGACCTGTCCCAGGCGCCGATGCAGCTGCCTGGGGGTCTGCGTTCCGTGATTGGAGAGCAGCCTGTGGATCCTGTCCAGGGTCTCGGCCTCGGCCCGCTCGAACGAGGCCTGATCCGTCGCAATCGGATGAGGCTTCACATCCGCCAGGTATTGGCCGATCGTGTAGGGAACGATGAAATAGCCGTCGGCCAGGCCCTGCATCAGTGCGCTGGCTCCTAACCGGTTGGCTCCGTGATCGGAAAAGTTGGCTTCGCCGATCACATACAGACCGGGGATTGTGCTCATGAGATCGTAGTCGACCCACAAGCCCCCCATTGTGTAGTGTACGGCCGGGTAGATTCGCATTGGCGTAGCATAAGGATCCTCCCCGGTGATCCGGTTGTACATCTCGAAGAGATTCCCATATTTTTCCTCGATCGCCTCTCGACCCAGCCGTTCGATGGAGTCGGCGAAGTCCAGGTAGACAGCCAGCTGTGTAGACCCGACACCCCGGCCCTGGTCACACACACCCTTGGCCGCCCGGGAAGCCACGTCGCGGGGGACCAGGTTGCCGAAACTCGGGTACCGCCTCTCCAGATAGTAGTCACGCTCCTCTTCGGGAATCTGATTGGGAGGTCGGGAATCTCCCTTCTCTCTCGGGACCCAGACCCTTCCGTCGTTGCGCAGACTCTCGCTCATCAGGGTGAGCTTGGACTGATGGTCTCCGCTGACGGGGATGCAGGTGGGGTGAATCTGAGTGAAGCAGGGATTGGCAAAGAAGGCACCTCGTTTGTGGCACCGCCAGAGGGCGGTCGCGTTGGAATTGACCGCATTGGTGGAAAGGCAATAGACGTTGCCGTAGCCTCCCGTGGCCAGGACCACTGCGTGGCCGGCGAAGCGTTCGATTTCACCAGTGATCAGGTTGCGCGCGACAATTCCCCGGGCCTGGCCATCAATCACCACCAGGTCCAGCATTTCACGTCGCGGAAAGACCTTGACGTTGCCTTGCTCAACCTGCCGCATGAGGGCACTGTAGGCGCCCAGCAGGAGTTGTTGTCCGGTCTGTCCCCGGGCGTAGAAGGTTCTCGAAACCTGGGATCCTCCGAAGGAGCGGTTAGCCAGGTAGCCACCGTATTCTCGCGCAAAAGGCACTCCCTGGGCGACACACTGATCGATGATGTTGCTGCTCACTTCTGCCAGCCGATAGACATTGGCCTCTCGGGAGCGGTAGTCACCTCCCTTGATCGTGTCGTAGAACAGCCTGAAAACGCTGTCGTTGTCATTCTGATAGTTCTTGGCAGCATTGATCCCGCCTTGAGCGGCTATGCTGTGTGCTCGTCGTGGAGAATCCTGAATGCACAAAGCTGTCACTTTGTAGCCCAGTTCCCCCAGGCTGGCCGCAGCGGAAGCTCCGGCCAGCCCGGTCCCGACCACGATGATCTCGTACTTGCGCTTGTTGGTCGGGTTCACGAGCTTCAGATTGAACTTGTGTCGCGCCCATTTGCTCTCGAGTGGTCCACGTGGAATTCTGGTATTGAGTTTCACGAGGTCACCCCCAGAACATAAATCCAGAGTGGAATCCCCATGAAGCCCAGCCCCAGAACCGCCGCAATCAGATACCCCAGCCAGGTGATGAAGTGGTCGTATCCGGGCTTATTGGCGCCCAGCGACTGGAACGCACTCCAGAAGCCGTGGCGAAGATGAAGCCCGAGCAGCACCATGGCTCCGGCATAACCGAATGCATACCAGGGACTCCGAAAGGTTTCGAACACCAGCCGATACAGATCCCGAATCTGCTCCCCGTTGTGTTGGATTGCGTAGTAGTGTCCGAACTTGAATGTCTTCAGGTGGATGGCCAGGAAAACTCCCAGGATGACCCCGGTCCAGATCATCGAGGTGGATGCAATCGTCTTCCGACTCGGTTTTCCCGCAGAGGCGAACGCAGCATAGCGATGTGGGCGGGAACGGCGATTCAGGAGAGACACTGAAATGGCGGACACCACGTGGACCGCCAGGATGCCAGCCAGCACAGCTTCCGCTGCAATGATGGGCCATCCCAGGCTGATCAGGCGATGGGCATACAGGTTGAAGGGTCCGGAATCGGGAAGCAGGAGCAGCAGGTTGCCGGCCAGGTGTTCGACCAGGAAAAAGACCATCAGGAGTCCGCTCAGGCTCATCAGGATTTTCTTGCCCAGAGTGGACCTGAGAAAGGACTGTCTTGTCGGCATCAGATTTCGCGTTACACCTTCTGCGGGAGAATATCGAGCCCGGTCACACTGCGTCAACGTGCCCAATCAATGCAAAGCAAGTTGCGTGCCAGAATTGGGGACGCTGGAACTCAAGAGAAAGCGCCGTAGGGGCGACCCTTGTGGTCGCCCGTCCAGCGGGCCGGCACGAGACCGGCCCCTATGAAGCGCTCCTGCCCCGGTCCAGGCCTCGGAACTCCGAACTAATACCGCCCCCGCATCCTCTCTTTGGCCGGCATGATCTCCAGGCAGGTGGTCCACCATCCCCTGACAATGGTCTCGACAAACTCTTCGGGCAGGCTCTCTCGCCGCATCTCTGCCGCCAGTGATGAATGGTCGTATTCGAGGGGAAGAAAGTGACAATTCAGGTTCTGTTGGGAGGCTTCGAGGAGAGTGAACCAGACATGGGTGTGTCCGTCATTCTCCGGCCGGCCGATGACCCCTACGTTGATGAAGCTGCCGCCCCCGGGAAGCCTCCGGTGCCATTTGACCCCGGTGTGAGTGGAGCACATCACATCAGCGCCTGCGTTTTCCAGGAACCCTTCGAGTAGATGATCCGGGGACGCACTCTCCCACAGGAACTCGTTCACTCGCCGCGGCGATCCATGGCAGAGCTGAACAATCCTGTCTCCCAGGCGAAAGCAGAGGCTGCGGGGCAGCTCTCCCAGCCATTTTTTGTGAACCGACGACGTGTTCTGGAAGGTGTAGTCGTAGCTGATCTGAGCGAAATGATTGTCCCGGGGGTCGGTGTAACCGCAACCGCAGTCTTCCAGGCCGGCAGCCAGAGAAACATCGTAGTTCCCGGCAATCGTCTGAATGCTCCCATTCTGGAGGAAGGGGAAACTCCGATCAGGAAAGGGACCAAAGCCCCCGATATCCCCCAGGCAGAAAATGCCGTCTACTTCCAACTCGCTACATCGATCGAGCAGGGCTTCGAGAGCCAGGTAGTTGCTGTAGACTCCGCCGAAGACAGCAACTCGCTGATAGGTCGGTAACTCATTTAGGTCGGTAACTTCATTTAGGTCGGTAACTTCATTCAAAAGTTTCGACAGGTCATTCCGGTCACGTAGCAAGTTGTACAGGCCGAATGGTAGAGGCTGCAGGGCTTCATGGTCTCTTCCAGGCTGGTCTTGCTCATGCGCGCCCCCTCTTCTCCCACCAGGATTGGACAGGCGTAGATTCCGTCTGCGGCCACCATCCGGGACGATGAGCATTGAAGATGGATGTGATCGAAGTCCTTCATCATGGTGGAGCTGATATAGGCCGGGCGATCGGGTGTTGGGAGCATCCCCATTTCGAACACCGGAATGATTTTGACTCGAGGCCGAGCCACTCCCACCGAGTGGAGAAGATCGATGTACTTCTGGTAGGGATTCAGAACCGATTCCCGGGGACCCAGGTAGTCTCGAATCTCGGTGACCGTCAGAATGGGAAGCAGCCCCCGGTCCGAGAGGCGCTTGCAGGCCGCCAGGGCTCGTCGAAAAACTCCCTTTCCCCGGACGGCATCGTTTCTTTCCTCATCAAAATCATCCAGGCTGATCCGGATCTCAAGAGAATAGCGGGAATCCGCAGAGATCCGCTGGATCTCGTCGGCCCGGGCGTCGTTGATGGGAAGCCCATTGGTCAGGACAGAAGCCGGAAAGTCTCGGAGGGTCCGTTCCAGGATCAGGGTCATTTCCTTGTGCAGAAAGGGCTCTCCCCCCGTGAAGTAAATCTCTCTGACGCCCAGCTTTCTGGCTTTCTCGAGGTGACCGAGAATCGTTTCCGTGTCCATCATCTCGAGGTTGTGGTTGTCCGGAGAGCAACTGATAAAGCAGTGCGTACAGCGAAGATTGCAGAGAGTTCCCGACACCTGGAACCAGAGGGTTTCGAGATCGTGGAAGTCGGCTTTAGGAATCGCTTCCGGGCTCACTGAGAAGCTCCTTCCAACAGCGCTTCGACCGAGGACTTCAGTCGCGCGTTGAACTCGTCGAGTGACTCGTCAGGTTGGGGTTCGATCGGTTTTCCGAATCGGACTGTGACAGGGTGCAGCCTGAATCTGAAAGAACCCCGTGACCAAACCTGAAAGGTCCCAATCAGTGCAGTGGGGATGGCGACCACGCCCAGCACTCTGGCGAGAACCGCGGGTCCCTTTCTGAAGCTCCTGAGCTTTCCGTCAATGGAACGCTCTCCCTCCGGGAAAATTCCCAGCACCAGTTGTTCCTTCAGACCGTAAGCCCCAAGTCGCAAAGCCTTTCTCAGGTTTCGATCCGGGTCAACCGGTAGGATTTTGATCAGACTTCCCAGGTAGCCAGTCAGACTTCCGGGTTGAAAGTAGTCGCTGTAGCCCACATAGAACATCCTTCGAACGGTCGAAAAGGGCAGACCGGCACTGATCATGAAGGCGTCTATATAACTCAGGTGGTTGGGGCAGATCATATGGGGCTGAGCCTGGCGCAAGTGCTCCTGTCCCTCGAAGCGCAGGCGAAAAAACAGTTTGCCCAGTATCCAGATGCAGCGGCTCAAGAAAAAGTAAGAAGCCTCCACCACGGGGCGCCGCCGCAGCACCCGGTGGATCTCTCCGGTTTCCTCTTCGGTCAGAGGCGCATCCAGGATCTCCGCCCAGGAAACTTTCTCACTCCGGGCAACGCTGCTATCGGTCTGGACGAGTCCCTTGGCGACGGCAGTGGAGAGGTCCTCGACCGTGAAGATGGTCATGGCTTCGTCATCGTCGATGCTGATTCCAAAGGCGTCCTGAACGTTGGACAGGAACTCGACGCGTTCCAGAGAATCAAAGCCGCAGTCGAACTCCAGATTCATAGTCCGGTTCACAACAGAGACCTTGCCCGTCTCCTGCAATAGCTGAAAGAGACGTTCCTCGACCGGGTTGCGAGCCGGAGTCTCTTCCACCGGCACGGGTTCACCGCGAGCTTCCTGGTCCTGTCGGAACTGCTTTTCGACTTCGAAGCGTTTGATCTTGCGGGTTGGAGTTCGAGGTAGAGCGTCCTGGCGGATGTCGAAACTGCGAACTCTCTTATAGGACGGGAGTTCCTGCGAGAGGTTCTCGAGCTGGTAGCGAATCATGTCCGCCACGTTGACTACCTGCTTGGCCTTAATGTAGTCGAAATCGGGCACCACTATGGCATGCAGCGTTTCCTGATCCTGCTCTCCCTCCACTCCAATCACACACATCTCTTTGATGTAGGGGCATCTTGTCTGGTAGGAGTGCTCTATTTCTTCCGGGTAGATGTTCTTTCCCGAACTGAGAACGATGACGTCCTTCTTGCGCCCTGTGATGTGCAGGTAGCCATCTGAGTCCAGATACCCCAGATCGCCACTGTGAAGCCAGCCGTTGGAGAGGACTTTCAGGGTGGCCGTTTCGTTTTTCCAGTAGCCCTGCATGAGGTGAGGGCCCTTGATGAGGACCTCTCCGATGCCGGCCGAGTCGGGTTCGGAAATCCGGATTTCGGAATGCGGCAGGGCGCGGCCTACGGATCCGAGGCCTCCCGGGTGGGCCATAGTGGTCACCGCTGAGGTCTCGGTCATTCCGAAAGCCTGCGCAAACGTGAATCCGAGGTTGCGGAAAGAAAAGAGAACTTCCGGGTCAAAGCGGGCGCCCCCGACGGCAAAGAGTCTCAGGTTTCCAAAGTTCCGGTGAACCGGCCTGAACAAAAGCTTGCCCGGATTCCACCCGAGCCACTCGTTGCTCAGGTGAGAAACCTTGAACAGTAGCTTGAAGGCAGAGCGGCTCAGCAATCCCTTTTTTTCGATCTCCTGAAAGATCCTTCGGTGGACCAGATAGTAGAACTGGGGAACGCAGACAAAGATGGTGATCCCTTCTTCGCGAAAGCACTGGAGAATTCTCTGGGCCTCGAGGGCATCCAGGTAGGTGACCCGGGCCCCCAGCGAAAGCGGGATCAGAAAATTAGTCGTGAGCGCCAGCATGTGGTAGAGCGGAAGCACCGAAAGAATGTGATCGTGAGGAACGAGGTCCACCGAAGTCGCCACCGAATCGACAGTCAAGTAAACACTGCGGGGAGTCAGCATGACTCCTTTAGGATTTCCGGTGGTCCCACTCGTATAGACGAGCAGGAACGTCTCATCCGGGTCGCGGTGAACCAGGGGCAGGTCAATATCTGCTTTCTCCTGCTGCAGAACCGAATCCCAATCGGCATAGTTCTCGACCCGGGGGCCCACGATCAGGCCTGGAAGAGCCTCGGGCAGCAGGTCCTGTATCTCGTGGAGCTGGGGCAACACCTCCTGTGAGGAGATCACGTATTTGCACTCAGAGTGCTGAAGGAGCCCGGCCAGTGTCTCTGAAGAATGCAGAATGTCAAACGGAACAATCCGCGCGCCGGCGCTCTCAGCAGCCAGGAAAGCAATCCCCCAGCGAGGATGGTTTTCCATGAGAATACCGACTGTGTCTCCGGGTTGGATGTGACCACTCAGAAACCGACTGATCTTGGCGACTTCATCCCGAATCCGGCTTATGGTGAAGGGTTCCGTTCCACTCTCGCTCAGCACCTGCAATGCCACGTGATCGGGCATTGTTTCTGCATTTTTCGTGAGGGTCTCGAAAAAGTTGGAGCTCATAGGAAGTACAATCTCCATGCTACAACAAGTATGAATGGAGCGAAACGATGCGCTGTCTGTGGCTGGATGCCGGGGGGCTGAGCCTGAGGCGAGAGAGTGATGCGCCTCAGGGGGGTGAAAGTGAAGTGCTGGTTCGTGTCCGACTGGCCGGAATCTGCGGGACGGACCTGGAGTTGGTGAGAGGATACTACGGATTCCGGGGGGTGCCGGGGCATGAGTTTGTGGGTGAGATCCTCGAGTGCCGGCAGGATCCGGACCGGGTGGGACAGCGTGTAGTGGGGGAAATCAACCTGGGTTGCGGAGACTGCGAGCTATGCCGCAAGGGGCTGAAGACCCACTGTCCGCAGAGGGAGGTCTTGGGCATAACGCGTGATGGAGCCTTCTCCGACTATCTGCGATTGCCTGCCGAGAACCTGATTCCAGTTCCGGGCGAGATGTCCGACCAGCGAGCCGTGTTCTGTGAACCTGTAGCGGCTGCACTGCACATTCTGGATGATGTGAGAATCGATCAGGCCACCAGAGTCGCCTTGATCGGAGCGGGCCGGCTGGGTCAGCTCATTGCCCAGGTTCTTCAGCGGAAGGGCTGTTCTCTATCGGTGGTTGCCCGCCACTCGAGCCAGGTCGAGTTGCTGACGAGTCAGGGGATCAGGGTCAGGGACGAGGACGAGGCCGGAAACTTTGATGTGGTGGTTGACGCCACGGGTCATCCCAGTGGTTTGGAAATGGCCTGCCGCCTGGTTCGGCCACGGGGGGCGATCATCATCAAGAGCACCTTCCACGGGGCCGCCGAAGTCGACGTGTCAAAGCTGGTGGTGGATGAAATTCGAATCGTGGGCTCGCGCTGCGGATCCATGCGCGATGCTATCCCGGTGCTGGAGGGAACCCGAATTGACACCGAGTCCCTGGTTGACTCCGTCTTTCCTTTGGAACAGGGCGTCGAAGCCTTCCAGCGAGCCTCTCAGCCCGGCGTCTTCAAGGTCCTGCTCGACTGCAGGATCTGATCGGACCACCGAGGGTTCTCCTACACTGGCATGTCACATGATACCGAAGAGTAGGAGCCGCCTCCGCGCGGCGATTGGTTCCGATCTCAGGTTAAGCCCGGTCCCGGTCTGCCAGGGTCTGGCGGATTCCCTTCAACTCTTCATGGATGGCCTGCTGCCACTGGGTGATGTTGTCCAGACGACGCTTGATGCCAAACACCCCGAAGGGAAGGATGAACCACACAGCCGCCATGACAAAGAACATGACTCCCAGGAAAATCCCGAGCAGGCTCAATCCGCCAATCAGGGTGGTCACCAGGCCGTCCAACTCGGGCATCGCGGATTGCTGTAAGAGCAGGAGGGAGTCAGAAATCATAGGATCCTCACGCCCCAAACCTTAGCAGCCGGGGAAGACAGTCCAAGACCCAGAACCCATTACAGCTGCATCCCCTTGGGCATTCTGTGGCCGACGTGGCTCTCATGGGCCGCGCGAACCACCGCTCTGGCCACCCTCTCGCAGACTCCTCGGTTGAAAACGCTGGGGATGACATAGTCAGCCGATAGCTCCTCCTCTGAAATCACCCTGGAGAGGGCCAGGGCAGCCGCCTCTTTCATGGGTTCATTAATTTCATGGGCCCGGGCGTCCAGCGCTCTCCGAAAGATCCCCGGAAAGGCCAGAACATTATTGATCTGGTTGGGATAGTCGCTACGTCCGGTAGCGATGACAGCGGCCAGGTCCTGGATCTCTTCCGGTTGGATTTCCGGGGTAGGATTGGCCAGGGCGAAGACGATCGGGTCGGGGTTCATTGCCTCTATGTCAGTGCGCTTCAGCAGATTTGGTGCGGACACACCCAGGAAGATATCTGCCCCCTTCAGCACCTCCCGAAGAGAGCCCTGTTCCCCTCCTGAATTGGTGTTCTCGGCAATCCAGGACTTGACGGGGCTGTGGCTGAAGTCGCGCCCGGCATGGATGCTTCCCCGGCTGTCGCACACGACAATGCTGCCAATGCCAAAGCGCGCCAGGATGCGTACGCAGGCACAGCCGGCCGCGCCCGCCCCGCTGACGACCAGCTTCACATCGGTAGGCTTCTTCCCGGTCAGTTTCAGAGCATTGATCAGGCCTGCCAGCACGACCACGGCTGTCCCGTGCTGATCGTCATGGAACACAGGGATGTCCAGAGCGTCGTTCAGTCTGTCCTCGATCTCGAAGCAGCGGGGCGCGGAAATGTCCTCGAGGTTGATGCCTCCGAAGGTCGATCCAACCATTTCACCGAAACGAATCAGTTCCTCGGTGTCCTGGGAGTCCACACACAGGGGAAACGCATCGACGACGCCGAACTCCTTGAAGAGAATCGCCTTCCCTTCCATCACCGGAAGGGCAGCCTGCGGACCAATATTCCCAAGACCCAGCACGGCGCTTCCGTCGGAAAGAATTGCGATGCAGTTCTTTCTGATCGTGAGGTTGAACGAAACCCGTGGATCCTGGTGGATCGCCTCGCAGACCCTGGCTACGCCCGGCGTGTAGGCCATGGTCAGATCGGACCGGCTCTTCAGAGGCACCTTGGAGAGGATCTCCAGTTTTCCTCCCAGATGGAGCAGGAAGGTATTGTCGGAGGACGTCTTCACGACTACGTCCTCCAGGAGTTCTAGTGCCTTGATAATGAGGCGGGCGTGCTCGAGAGAAGCACACTCCACGCTGTAGTCCCGCAGGCTCACACCGCCATGAATATGAACCAGATCGATCGCGGCAATGCTGCCGCCTTCAGCCGCAATGGCTCCGGCTATCTGCGCGATCATCCCGGGGCGGTGCGTGTTCTCGATGCGAATCGTGATCGAATACTGGGCGCTGGGCTGTGACTGAGTCATCTCTTTGCCTCCTCCGGCTCAATGGTCTACTCGGAGCCCCTTGTTCCGCTTGCTACGTCGACCTTCATACCTCTCGGCCTCCGACTCCCGAAGAAGTGCGCAAGATATGGAACCGGGTCTTCACCCAAGGTAGCTTAGGTTACAGCTCGGACGTCAATGCCTTCCTGGCAGAGGTGGTGGCCGATTTGCAGCCTGGGTCAGCCCTCGACATCGGGATGGGGCAGGGACGCAACTCGCTCTACCTTGCCGAGAAAGGATGGGAGGTCACCAGGGGGAATACTGGTGATCAAGGGCCTGAGAGCTTTTGACGACCTTCGCGTCCTGCATTACCAGGATCTGGTCGAGAAAGCGGATTGGGAGGCGGTCAATCGAACCCGATTGTCCGCCTGGCCGGACGCAAGGAGGATACTCCCTGAAATTAACTAGTCGATTCTCGAGATGGACTGGGCGGAGACAAAGAAGCCGTTCTGGGTAATCAAACCGCTGACAACGAAGTCTCCCTCCTGGTCGGACCGAATCCACAAGTGACCCTCTTCAATTTCCAGCCCCACCAGAATCTCGTCCAGAAACATGGCCTTCATCTCCCCGGCCTCGAGGAGTATTGCTTTGCTGGCCACCAGAGAGGTCGGATCCATCCGGTCGTAAACGGATAGTTCAACTACGACCGAGGTGTCTCCCGGATTGGCCACAGCAAAGGCGAACTCATCCTTGAGCCGGAAGGCAGTTTGAAAGTCTCGACCGGATCGCTGTGTCGGGATCCCGACATCCTCGATCAGGCTGCCGTCCTCTTCGTTAACGAGTTGGTATCGGATCGAGCCCTGAATATGCCCCGAGGACTTGACCCGGGCCCAGCCACTTCTGACGTCGGCTTCACCCTGGGTAACGACTCCCCGGGGGGCCACGAACTCGATGACTCGCGAAGCCCGCGCAGCCAGCATGATGGGCTGACTCGAATCCCACGACTTGACCGGGTTATCCTTATCCAGCGGATCGATATAGTCGACTTCCATCGGATTCCCTTGAGTGTCGAAAAAATGAATTCGAACATCATCGGCATCTTCATCGAGGAGATTGTCGATGATCAGTGATGTCTGGAGTTCGGATCCGTCTCCCAGCGGACCCACTCCGACAATTGGATAGAGGATCTCACCGTTGGCCTGGTTGTCCTCTTCACCATCTCCGGGTTCGACAGGAACCTGAATCTGGACTGTGTCGACGGCCGACCCGTTTCGCACCTTGAGCTGAAAAACGAGAGTCTCCTCTTGGTGGATGTCACTGATACGGATCCTGGCGACTTTCTGGCCGAAATCCTTGATGAACACGGATGACCCGCCGCTCTGGCTCCATTCGAAAACGAGGTTGTCGATCTCTTCCTGGGTGCCTTCGGGAACGGTACTGGACCCTGCATCCAAAGACAGTTCTTCGCCGTTGCCAAGAGGCTGTGTGAGGGGGGCGCCATCCTTCATTGCAGAGGCCACGGCCTCCGGGGGATTGTCCTGTGGCTCAACAAAGATGAAAACGAGGCTCTGCGACTGCTCTCCACCTCGATCATCGGAGACCGTGGCAGTGATGGTCACCGATCCCTTGGTTCCGGTCAGGGCGGTGAGACCGGCCGACTGAGCCTCGGGACTGAGCAGGGTCGATCCGCTGGTCAGGGTCTCGGCGCTCTTCTCCCAGGAGAGTGTAATCGGATCATCGTCCGGATCACTGCTCTCGGTGGCATCCAGAAGAATCGTGGCGGGAGACTCCACGGTAATGTTGCCAGCGGGTACTTGTCCCGAGACGTCCTGTCCCTCCACCTGGTAACTCAACACTAGTATCGGATCGTTGTTCACGACCTCATCTTGAACGATCAGTTCGATCGGATACCTGGTTCCGCATCCTTTGGCATCTTGAGCATAGAGCTCCAGGCCGAAGGTCGTGTCGACTTCAACCTGTGGGGCGCTAAAGCTCACGGTCTCGGTCGTACGTCCCTGCAGGCTCTGGTCTGACATCAGGCCTTGTCCATTAGTCATCGACCAGGAAAATGTGACCCCAGGAGGAGCGGCCTGCCCATTGATCGGGTTCCCCGGGGTGTTATCTGGATCGCTGGCTTCGCTGGCGTGAATCTGGCCCGCCAGGCCCTCCCTGATGGTGTAAGTTGCGGCACAGTTGCGATGGCAGGTAGATTGAGACCCGAGCATCCGGAGTTGGCTCCAGTCGAGGTGCCACTTCCAGTTCCCTCGTCACCGTTTCCACCGTCACCGTTTCCGCCATCGCCGCCGGAGCTCGCTGTGACCAGGATGGCGATGTCGGCCGACGCAGACTGTCCGGCAGAATCGGTGGCCGAAAAGCGGAACTTCAGCAGAGCGTTCGCATTCGGAGCCACGAAGCCAGTGTTCAAGTCGGTCGTGCTGGAGAGTGCTACCGGAGTCGTATTGTCAAGCTGCATCCAGCTCTGGGTATGAGTATCTCCGGGGTCATCGATAGCCCCGGTCAGGATCACAACATCCCCGGCTGTGGCCTGGGTGGTACTGCTGCTGACACTGACCTGAGGGACCGGGTTCTCCTCGTCTCCGCCGTCATCTCCACCACTGTCAGCACAGCCGTTGGGCGAGGCGCCGTAACCGTTAACAGTTCCAGCCAGTTGGTACATCCCATCGAACAAGCGATAGAGGAAAGTGAACCTCATGGGGTTGTTGGGGGTGGCTGACACCTTCGGAACGGGGAGACTCGGTTTATCTGTTTCCTTTCCAAACAGGACCAGCACTCCTCCGGGGCAAACGGATCCGCCGGCGTATCCGGCCAGTTGCCAGGCAAAGCGGATGGGCTCACCTTCAGGATCAAAGGTCTCACTGGCGGTCAGGCTGAGCGCCGCGGGACTCACCTTGGGTTCAGTACGAGTACCCATGCCCTCTGTTCTCAGCGTGACGATTGGCTTCTGATTGAATCCGCTGACCGTGATGACCGAGGTTGCGGCTACCGTGCTGGACCCGTCCGAGGCTTCCACAAGGACCGTAACCTGTTGCCCCTCAATTCCGGTAGGTCCGCCTGGGCCTTCGCCCGGATTTCCGATACCGAGGAGTACCACAGTCCTGCTGGGACCGGAGAGCGTCTTGCTGTAGGCGGCCGTGGAGTTATCAAAGAAATGTGCCTGGCCGGTGGGATCAGACTCGAAACTCCAGGCATAGGTGATCGAGTCACCATCTGGATCAGAGGCACTGACCGAGGCCACCACCATCCCCATCTCGCTGACCGAACTCGGTACAGAAAGGGAGTTAATGCTGGGCGGCGCCTGAGCTGACAGAGACCTGCCGGCCATTGTCACCAACACCAGAAAGGTGAAACCCGAAAAGATTCGGATGATGCGCTTACTTGAATACAGCACTTGCCCCCCAACTACTAGCCGACGATCTCCATTTCCAGCCTCTCACCAAGGCGTCCCTCTGAACGAGTTACCCCCCAGCGTTCGGTTCGCATGATAAGATGAGAAAGAGCGGATCTTTTGGGGTGCAAATCACTTCGCCTCGCACAATCAGGTCCGATTGAGACACGCGTCACAAGAAACGGCGAACTCTTCCGAGACAGGGGAGCTCTAGCCGCAGGCTGGAACTCCGGAGGAAAGAAGGATCAAGAACGATGCCGCCACGTCCCCTAGTCAGGGAAGGGGCTTCTCGCAGCTGAAGCTCTGCGCTTCATCAATGCTTCCGGAGCCTCTGTATCTCGCCACCTCGGGATATGGACAGAGGGGCCGTGTGCGGACAGTGCTACCCTGGGTGTCGACCTGGGCGGCGATGATCATTTCGGGAGCCAACCCATGCTCCACCCAGTTCATGAGCGGCTCCAACTTGTCGAAAACACTGGGTCCGACACCCCGGTTGCAGTGGAACATTCCCGGGGCCATGAAGAGCTTGAAGAATCGGCCGGTGGACTCGCCCATCTGCTCGATCACTGTTTCGTAGTACTCGACCCCCGAAAGCGGGTTGACGGCGGTGTCCGCCCAGCCTAGAAACATAAGAATCCTGCCGCCACTGTCCCGGAAATCTGAGAGATTCGGGCCGGGTCGCGCTCGAAATCGAAACTGCTGAGATCGAAATTAAGATCTTGCTCGGGGAAAGCCATGTACCTGAAAAAGCTCTCTGCGAACCTGACCGCGGTTGTCGGCCCGGAATCACTCACGACCCAGTTGTCCCAACCGCTGCCCCAGTTGTCCCTGATCTCGCCACCGACGGGAAGGCCAGGGTAGATGCGTTTCCCGCGACCCATCACATCGCCGTAGATTTTCTCGAGCGTTCCGATCTGCAGCCTGGTGAAGCAGTCGGGATCATCTCGGGTGCTTTCACATAGCGGGAGATCGCGCGATGGCTGGAAATCACAGCGACGAGGGTCGTCGATCAGGCCATCCTTCAGACCGTCCCGGTCGTCGCATCGAGCGTATACATGGGATGCCAGAAGCGAAAGCTTGGCGCCGGGGAGGGGGCCGCTTTCAAGAGCCTTCGCCATCCAGGCCTGCGACATCCGTTGACCGGTTTCATCCAGGATGGGGGCTCCCACTATGATCCCGTCGAAGTCGGAGGGGAAGCGCTGAGCCAGGATCAAGCCCTGGCGTCCGCCGGTTGAACAACCCTCGAAGTAAGCGCGCCGGTGGGGGGTTCCATAGTAAGTCTGAATCACCTTCTTCGTTGCTTCTGCGCTCACGTGAACCGCGCGGAAAGCAAAATCGAGCAGTTTCTGGCGGTCGAGAGCGAAGGAAGCGAGGAGTTCCGTGTCCGCGTCGTGACCGGTGTCGGTCCACGCCACTGCGAATCCCTTCTGCAATCGTTGGTTGCGATAGCCGGGGGCTCGCGGGAAACGCCCGGCGTATCCTCCGTTGCCGTGCATGTAGAAGCGCCCATTCCAGGAGTCGGGCAGGTAGAGTTCAAACCGCACTTCCGAAGGGATCCGGCCAGAGACGAGGCAGTGCCCGGGGACATCCGCCGTCTTCAGGACAAGCGAGGAAGTGATCTCCGAGAAGGCTTGGCTTGCGAAGTTCCCGAGGTCGCTGCAGGCTGTCACCGGGCGCAGGCGTGGATCAGGTGTCGAAGAGGCGGCAGCAAAGGAAAAGCAGGCCGCCACGATCGCGAGCCCTAGAACGCCCATCCGCGTTCTCCAGAGTCGAGGGAGAAATGTTGTCGACAACTGCTCCTCAGGGTTGAGTCTCTTGTACAATCTTCGGAGGCGCGTCCGATGAACACTTTGCAGAAAGGGGTTGAGCGATGTCAAAGCTGCGGTATCTCTTCTTAGCCGTTGTTCTCTCGAGCTGTACTACCGGCTGCCGCCGGGCTGAACTGCCGGTCTTGGATGAAGTCCCGATTCTGGGCATATTTGAGGAACAGCGGAAACAAGGAAGCCGGACATTTGTCACCATCCGTTCCCCCAGCATTGAAGGTGTCGGCGTGGATCTATGGTGTTACGAGGATGAATTCGGACAGCCTGAGAGAATCGAGGAGGAAGGCGGACGGCTTCTGCTTCATCACGAGTACCAGGGGAATACGCTGGAGACCCTTTTCGAGCCGGAACCGGGTGGCGTTGTCATCACCGCGACCCTCACCGGGCCGAACCGGGAATCGTCATCGATCGTCCGGACCCTCAACGTGTGTGTCACCTATCAACGGTCCCAAGCCTTTGGCAACAGGAAGGACAAGTTCGACGAGAGCTATCTCGACGATTATGTGGGAAGGAGCTTTCTGTTTCTGGAGGGGGGACTGACCCGGCTGAGCGACACGAATCGTGTTCCCAGCGAAGACGGAAGGGACAATCCCTACTCAGCTCGTGGTAGAGCTCCCAGGCCGTTTGTGCAGGAGTACGCACCTACCTGGAGGAGCCACGCTGCTCTGGTTCATACTTTCTATGGGAAACGGCCCCTGAGCCCGGACCGTCCAACTTATCCCATTATGGGCGTGGTTTCTCATGACGAGCGTTTCCTGAGCGCGTTCGCCTGGCCTGACACTGGACGACTCGGGCAGCTCTTCATTTCCTGTCTGCATCCCAGTCCTCAGGTGGAAGATACCTGCAACTCCGAAATCCAACCCTGTGTGACGCGGGGAAAGATCTACTTCATGGAAAACAATCCGGAAAGACTACTCCGCGCTTTTGAACAGGATTTTCCAGACTGGGAACGCCCTCCGGACGTGGAGTAGGTTCGCTCTCGAGTTTTTTCGGTGACGGAGGGCACTCCCATCAGGAGCGTCGAATGCTCTAATCGTCAGGCGGAAGACTGATCTTTTGGAGATCCGGGCAGAAGGTTTTTCACAAGGAGATCACAGTGAAGCTCGATCACAGAACCCTGCGGGCCATCGGTCAGGACCTCGAGACCATAGGGGTACTCGACTTTGATCTGAAGCTGGATGGGGAGAGATGTGTGGTTCATGGAATGGTGGCTTCGGCTGCTGCGCCGGTGTCCACCGAGAGAGTCTATCTGTCAGATGACATCGATCGCCTGCTCGTGGAAGGACAGTCGCACCGCCGGGATGGACCGGGGTCGCCGAAGAAGTCTTCTCGACCGGAGCTTCATTCCGTGGCGGAGATTCTCCGGGTTCTCGCTGTCTACTGCGAGACCGCAGGCTTACAGCCCGTAAGCGTCTCCAAGCACGGGGAGCGGCTCAAGTATGACTACCTGACCGACTCGGCCGTTGGACACGTGGAGGAACGCGCTTTCTCAGACCTCCACAGTTTTGCAGATGGGATGGCTTTGAAGCGCAGCGAATCAGGGTCGGAAAGGAATGAAGACTAGATATCCATCGCCATGCCGTCCCTCCCCGGATCTGCCCCACCGTCCCAACCGTCTTCCGTGAGTCTGATCGCGTGCACTCCGGCGAAGTGATAGGACAGGTGCGATCTTCTTGTGACATAGCCGAGGTGCCGTAATCGCTCTTCGGTAAAGCGTGGAATTCGATTGGTTAGTTCAATCACATCGGAGGTTGCACAGAATCTCGGAGCGGACACCGCTTCTTGGGCATTCATCCCAAACTCCAGCACATTCAAGATACCCTGGAGCACTCCCATGGTGATGTATGTGCCTCCGGGCGCTCCGATGATCAAGAACGGTTGCTGGTCTTGTAAGACAATCGTAGGCGAAATCGCAGTGAATCGCGATTTGCCCGGGGCCAGCGAATCTACGCGACCCGGTCGTGGATCGAATACGTTCATACAACCGTTGTACATGAAACCGAGGTCTTGGGTCACGACCCCTGAAGGGGTGCCCAATGAATGGGTCATCGACACGCAATTACCGTATTCGTCGACGGTACACACGTGCGTAGTGTCCTGGTTATCTGCACCCCGATTCAGCCGTGGAACGTGGGTCTTTTCGCCTCGCTTGATTCTGGCCGCCATGGAGGAGGCATAGTCATCACTAAGTAGCCGATCCAAAGGAACGTCCACAAATCGTGGATCGCCCATGTGCCGGTCTTTGTCCACCGTTGCAATTTTCATGGCTTCTGCGATGGTGCTGATGTACTCAACGCTGTTGTGACCTATAGCTTTCAGGTCGAAATGGCTCAAAATGTTCAACATCTCGAGGACCATGGCTCCACCACCGGGCAACTGGTTCGTGGCGATTTCGTAGTCATGGTACCGACCCGACAAAGGGGCACAGTTCTCGGTTCTGTATTGATGCAGATCCTCCTCGCCGAGTAACGCTCCATGCAACTTCATATCGGCCACGATTTCGGACGCGATCGCGCCTTCGTAAACATCCCCTACACCCTGCTCCGCAATACGGCGATACGTCCGCCCCATGTGAGGGTTTCTTAAGACCTCTCCAGCCCTGTAGATGGAACCGTCTGCCTTGGTGTAAATCCGGGCCGTTGCTGGAATGCGCCGGAGTCGCTCGATGGGTGCAACACGACCCGCTGATTCAACCAGGTTCCAGTAGCCCGCCACCGGAGCACGCACGGCGAAGCCATCTTCACAGTATTCAATGGCGGGTTGCAGCAGTTCATCAAGGGAGAGATTCCCGTGGGTTTGAATCGCTTCAGCAAAAGCCTTGATGGAGGCGGGGGTGGTGATCGATTGATAGCCCAATTCATTAACACCACCTTCCAGGATAAAACCGAATCCATCTTCAGTCTCGCCGATGATGATGTCTTCCCACATGTCCGCTCGAGTCGCAACAGGAGCCCGACCGTGAAAGTCGATGCAATAGTGTTGGTTCTGCTGGGCAAGGTAGAGTTGCATGGAACCAAAACCGGCAATGCCGCACATTTGTGGATCTACTGCGGTTTGCACCAGGGCGCATGCGATAGCAGCATCCACCGCATTGCCGCCTTGCTTGAGTGCCATGGCTCCGGCCTCAACCGCTTCCGGCTGAGGCGCACACACCATTCCATGAGTCATAGGGGTACTACTTTCCCTTCTTACCGCCTCTTTTCTTCGATCTTTTCTTCGGTTTGGGCTCCGGGAGCTCTCTTTCCGTAAGTCTCACCAGCCTACATATTCTCCCTCGGCTCCGGCTCATCCGCCAGGACCTCGCTCTATACTATCTCGGATAGCCCAGGAGTCGGCAGAGGGGAAAGGCATGCTGGAAAAGCATCGAGCGCATAGCAGTTTGGAAGCCGAGGCGCTGTCCGGTACGGGGCGCTTTCTGTTGCTGTGGTTGGTTTGCGTGGGAGTCTTCTGGCCCGCTTTCGATAATGGTTTTATCTCCGATGATTTTGTTTTTCTAGAGCGAGTAGATACATGGTTGCACAATCCTTTTTACTTGCTCCAGATTCCCCCTGAAAACTTTCGTTCGACTACCTACCTGGCAATACTCCTATTGAAAAAGATTGCAGGGTACCAGCCCTGGGCATTCTACCTTTTTACGATGAGTCTTCACGCTCTGAATGCCTTTCTCCTGGACAGGCTGTTGTTCCAGGTGAGCGGCAAGAGTTCGATCAGCCTTTTGGCCGCACTGCTCTTTGTCGCCTTCCAGAACCCCCAGGAGGCACTCTTGTGGTTTGGAGGTATGCACGAGCTGCTTCTGGGTTTCTTTGCTTTGGCCAGCCTGCTCTTCTGGGCGAAAGGCAGGCCCACCTTGAGCCTGATCTTTTACTGTGGGGCCCTTTTTTCGAAAGAGTCGGCGGTAGTTCTCCTTGGTCTCATACCCCTGGTCGAAATCTGGCAAGAGGGTCGGTTCCGTATCCGCAGGGCATATTTCTATCTCTTCATTCCAACCCTGATCTTCGTCGCACTCTTTGCCTGGTCTTTTGAATCGAACAGCTTGATCGACGGCGAGTTTTATGCGCTTGGGACTCATGCCCTCTGGGTATGGGTCAAGAGTCTCCACAGACTCGCTTTTCCCTGGCTGTATGGGTTCGGTCTAGCCGTTTGGCTCGGGCGCCAGAGCCCACCGGTGACACTCTGGCCCGGTTTCGCCTGGGTGGCGATGGCGCTGCTACCCTATGTGTTCCTCACTTACCAGGATCACGTGCCGAGTCGCCATGAGTATCTCGCCTCGCTTGGCGTCGCGATGCTCCTGTCGATTCTTCTTCACGGATTCCAGCGTTCCCATATTCGACAGGGGCTCGTGGCCGTGTTTCTCCTGGCCAACGCCGCCTACATTCTGCTCGTCAAGGATCGCCAGTTTGAAGAGCGTGCGGCTCCTACTACTCAACTAATCGAGGTATTGGAGCGGCGTGCGCCAGGGCAGATTCGGATTGTAGATTTTCCGTATAACCCCTGGATCGCCAAGCTCACCACCCGACTGGTGGCTGGCTGGAAACCTGAGATGATTGTCGCCGGCCAGGGTCAAGACTGTCCCGACTGCGTCTCCCTCCGATGGAATCGCGAAAGCGGTTCCTATGATTGAGTCCAAGCCTGACCTGAGCTCACGTCTCGGTGGTAGTCGGGTTTTTCTGGGGCTTCTCGAAGCGCTGCAGCGAAAAGAAAGGATCTACCTCGGCCTGACCCAGGACACGCTGCGCGACGTGTTCTCCCACAGCGGGGCCCAGCTTGAAGCCGTGCCCAGAGCCACCACCGACCAGCCACAGGTTGGACGCCTGAGGGTGCCGGTCGATGATGAAGTGCCCGTCGGGTGAGTTTTCGTACTGGCAAACACGAGATTCCAGGAGGGGTGCCCCGGACAAGGCGGGAAAGCGGTATGCCAGGTGGCTGCGGGCGTACTTCAATTCGGCCTCAGAGACCAGGCGTTCCCCCTCTTCGGGGTCAAATTCTGCCCCGCGGGTGTCGTCGGCCCACTTGAATCCGCGCCGCTCGGCCCCCGGAATGCCGTACAGGATTCGATCGCCAAACTCGACCCAGACGGGGAGTTTCCTGTCCGAAAACAGGGGATCACCTGAGGGCGTTCCGAAGTAGAAAACCGGCTGGCGAGTCGGCCGAATGTTTTCGCTCAGCAATTTCGGAAAGAGGCGCCCCAGCCAGGGTCCGCAAGCAAAGACATAGGCGTCGGCTCGCAGCTTTTCACCGTCGCCGAATTGCAGCTCCTGCAAGACCTCCTGCTGGATCTGTCCCGGACGCGCCCGGCCACGGCGGAACTCGCCTCCTTCGGCCAGAAAGTTTTCCGCCACTGCCTGGCAGGCCTGTCGAGCCAGCAGATATCCGGCCTCGGGCTCGAAATAGACTGTCCGGATACCATTGAAGTCAATCTGGGGAAAGCGCCGGGCGGCTTCCCCAATGGAAAGCTGTTCGACCTGAAAACCGGCCTCTCTGGCGTAGGGCAACGAAGACTGGACGTAGCCGTCGTCGCCGCTGAACATCCACAGGGCCCCGGTTCGATGGTAAAGCTTTCGCTCGAATCGACGCTGACTCTCTTGCCAGATCTCAAGAGAGCGGGCCACCATTCGGTGGTAGATCCGGTCCGGGCCATAGATAGCCCGAATCACGCGTGTCTCGCCTCCCGAACTGGAACGTGAGTTGCCGGGCCCCCAGGCATCGATCAGGGTGACGCGTGCTCCCCTGCGAAGCAGGTGATAAGCAGTCCAACCCCCGAAGGCGCCGGCGCCGACCACAGCCACATGTGTTCTTGCCGATTGACGAGGCGGAGGTGAAGCTGCGGGACCTTTCCGGAGGGCAGCGCGGATAGCGGCCTGGGTGGCTCCGAGAACACCCGTTCCGAGAACACCCGTTCCGAAAACACCCGTGTTGATGAGCAGATCTCGCCGGCTCCAGCCGTCTCCCATAGTACGTTCATTTTTCCAGGCCATCGTCTGGAGAGTCAAGGATACGAATCCAGCTTGAATTGAGCAGAGTCCCCTTGAAGTCTCCTTCGTGAGCGGTGAGAAGAGCGGCTGCGTATGTAGGAGGCAATCGGTCGAAAGGCCGCTGCGGCGAACACCCTGTGCGTTGCGGCATTGGCATGCCGGTCGCCGACATAGATGACGGCATTTTCGAGGCCGCGCTCGCAATCCTCACGTAAGCCATCGATCAGTTCGATGTCGTATTTTCGACAACTCCTTAGCAACCATGGACCGATCCGCTCTTGCACGGGGAATTCACTCATGGGAGGCAGAACTAAGGCGAAGACCTTGCGCTCCCCCACGATGTTCCGGATCCGCCGGAACAGATAATCCGCGATCCGCGCCTTCGACAGATCCTCTTCGTCATTCATATCCGCGGATGGACTCGCGGTCCTACTCGGGCCGCCTGGCCGCGGCCACCCATGGACGATTCGCCCGGCCGACCGGATTCTTCTCATCAACTCGTAACCGCTTTCATTATGAATGGCACGCAGAAAGAACGACACCTGGTAGGGCTCGCGTAATCCCCATTGAATCAGCTCCCATCTGGTTCCTTTGAATTTCTCCAGCCGGTGCAATCCTCTTTTGGTCAGGTCATACGGCTCGACCACAATAATGTCGGGTTGATACGGCATTACCTGCGATCCCAACATATCGATGAAATCATCCGGGCCATACCCTCCCCTACCGAAATTCATCACCTCCACCTTGGAATCCACACCGGGATCCTCGTCGAGCATTCTTTGCAGCACCGAGGGATAGCTTTGGTCTTGGTGGACACCGGAACCCATCGACATGGACGTCCCAAGAACAGCCACTCTGATCGCGTTCTCTTTCTTCTCCGTCCTCCACTCCCCGTCCCGGAAGCCCGATTGATTGACCCGAAAGCGCCCTCCTTTGAAAACTCCCTCAAAGCCGGGGACCAGTCCCGTATGGGAGGCGGTTTCATCACAGGGGACCGAACTCAGCGGATGTCCGAGGCTGGCCGGGACATGCTGAGAAAACCGAACCATCCCATCCAGACCGAAATAGTGCATTCGAAAACAAACTTCGCTCGCCAACACAAATACGATCCCCGAAAGTACCGTCATGCGATACATCCGGCGATCGCTCTTTTGCCGGATATATAACAAAATCAGAATCATCGATCCCATGCCCAGGGTCTTCCAGGGACGAACGCCCCACATGCAAAGACTGAACAACATGATCCCGTACCCCCCCAGGAACATTAAGCGAGACAGTATGACGGGGTTCACGATAGAGCGCAGCGCTCCGGTGTTCCGCCTAAAATTGAAAATAGATGAACTCACGGCCCCCCCCGACCAAGGATCCCTTTCCCAATATGACGATGTAGAGACACATATAAGCCAGCCCCAGGATGAAAGCGGTCCGTCGACCGGGATGCCAGCCTCGCATTCCCTCTTCCTCCTTTTGGGTCTCCTTCAAAAAGTGATACGCCACTATCGGAGATATAAGAAAAAGCAAAAACAGCAGATCTTTGCCTACATTCCCGGTTATGGCTGCCTGAATCCCCGCGGGGATGGTGCCAAGGCCTGCGGCCATAGCAAGCAGCTGTCCCATGGACTCCGCCCTGAAGATCAACCAACCCAAACAAACAAGATGAAAGAAGACGGCGATCTGAATCCCTTTCACTACTTTTCCAGGTAGGGGAATCCCGTTTCGGATCGCTTGGCCGATCGGCGCCGTCAACCGGTACAATATCAAGAGCGCTCCATGGTAGGCTCCCCAAAGAACAAATGGCCACGCCGCTCCGTGCCACAGACCTCCCAAGACCATCGTGACCGCGAGGTTCAGGTAGGTTCGCGACCTTCCCTTCCGATCCCCGCCCAGAGGGATATAGAGATAATCCCTGAGAAACGTGGAGAGGCTGATATGCCATCGACGCCAGAATTCTCTTGGATTGCGGGAAATGTAGGGCGAGCGGAAATTGACCATGATACGAAAGCCCAGGCAGCTTCCCAGGCCTCTGGCGATGTTCGAATAGCCGGCGAAATCGCAATATATCTGAAATGCAAACGCATAGACCGCCAGCAGAACCTCCCACCCGCTATAGGCGGTTGAATATGATCCGTTGCCGAAAACGGGATCCACCATGCGGCTGAGGTTGTCGGCCACCACAACCTTTTGAAACAAGCCCCAAAGTATTAAATAGAAACCTGCGCTCAACGATCCCCGGGTGATGACACGCTCCGTGAGAATTTGCGGCAGTAGCCGCTTGGCTCGCTCGATCGGCCCGGCCACCAACTGGGGGAAGAAGGCGACAAATAGCGCGAAATCGAGGAAACTCTCCGTCGGTTCCATTTCCCGGCGATAGACGTCGATCGTATAGCTCATGGTCTGAAAAGTGTAAAAGGAAATGCCGACGGGAAGGACAATGTCGAGGAGATGCGCGTGCACCGAAAAACCCAGAGCGGACAGCAACAACTGGAGATTCGAGGCGAAAAAATTGAAATACTTGAAGAAGCCCAGAATCGAAAGATTGGACGCTATGCTGACGACGAGCGGCAGTTTCCTTTGCTTTTCCTCTTTGGCTCTGTGAATGGCGAGCCCGCAAAAATAGTCGATGATGGTGGATATCAGAATCAGCGATAGAAAACGCTAGTCCCAAGAGCCGTAAAAGACGTAGCTGGCAAGGAGCAGCATCCTGTTTTGCCACTTGTGCCGCAGCAGCAAATACAGGATGTATACGACAGCAAAAAAAACGGCAAATTCCAGACTGTTAAACAGCATGGGACCTGGAAACGTCGATCATTGCCATTCCAATCAAGCGACCGTCAAGAGTTCTGCCCTTACGGTACTGGGTCACTTTCCCAGTGACCCGCCACCGCCTTTACCTTTGCCTGGACAAGGCAGCTGCAACGTTATCCGCAATCTTGGTGTAGCTGCAAACATTTGGGTCACGCCGATTTCAAGTCGTGAATACAGGGCCATAGTCGGCGTGATGGTTCTTGCGGTAGCGGTTTATGCGAAGATGCTCTTGGCCTGAAGGCGTTTGGGTGAGTAAGATCTGGTATGGAAAGAGGGCTGTCGTCGCCGGCGCTTTCGGACTCTCTTCCCTATTGCGTCGGAGTTCTCGTCGCGAAGTACGATACGCCTTGGGTAGGGAGATTGGCGATCACGACGGCAACGCGATTCCAGCTATTACCGGGGCCGAACCCAGGGTTTGGGTTAGTCTAAAAGGACAAGTATTCCATGCAAGTCATCGTGATCGGCAGTGGCGCGTCTGGCGGAATGGCCGCCTACAATCTAACTCAAAAGGGTATCAAGGTGCTGATGCTCGACGCCGGAGACAAGTTTGAGCCAAAAAACTTTTGGACCCACGTGACTCCCTGGCGCTGGAGGGAGAGAGTCCAGCAGGGCGAAAGACCCCATGATTTTTATCTTAGCCCGGAGGAACAGCCCTATCTGACTCCGCCCGACAAGCCTTTCGACCTGGCCCGTGTGTGGGGGATCGGCGGAAAGACGAATGTTTGGGGCCGGGTTTCTCTGAGGATGTCCGACTTGGACTTCAAATCCGCGGAAACAGATGGGTGGGGCATACCGTGGCCCATAGGCTATAAGGACATCGGGCCCTACTACGACAAAGTTGATCAGTTGATCGGGGTTTGTGGCGGCGAAGATGATTCTGATTCGTTGCCCGGTAGCAGGTACCACATGCCAGCGCCAGCGCCGCGTTGCGGTGAAGTGATTGTCAAGAAAGCTGCCGGGCGATTGGGAATTCCTGCGGTGCCTATTCGTCGGGCGGTTCTAACCAGGGACCACCGTGGATTTCCCGCTTGCCACCACTGTGGTTCCTGCGGACTGGGATGCGGTACAGCCTCGTTTTTCAACACTGCAGATCACTTGATCCCATTCGCCTTGGAGACGGGCAATCTGGAGCTCACCACCAATGCCGTGGTGGCAAGGATCCTGGTGGACGGGCGTGGAAGGGCTAATGGGGTACAGTACTTTGACCGTCACTCGGGCGCCGAGCGCCGCGTCTTCGGAAAAACCATCGTTCTTGGCGCTTCCTGTATGGACTCAACCCGCATCCTACTGAACTCCAAGTCGGAGCGATTTCCCAACGGAATAGGAAACGGGTCCGACATGGTGGGCAGGAACTACTGCGAACAGGTGAGGACCCAGTTGACGGGTTTCCTGCCCCAACTATTTGGAATGGCTGCTCCCAATGACGACGGTATCGGCGGAGCCCACATCTACATACCGCGGTTCAATCACAGGATACATAAGAACAAGGACTACATCCGAGGCTTCGGTATCCAATGCTGGGGAATCGGGGCCCATTCGGGAACCACCGTGGCGCAGAACATCCCCGGCTTCGGGGCCGCCTTTAAGCGGGAAGTCAAGCAGAGGTATCCCGCCTGGGTCGAGCTGCATCCCTACGGTGAAGTCCTGTCCCGCCCGGAAAATCGGGTCACTGTGGATGAATCGAGAACGGACCGCTACGGGGTCCCTCTGATGAAGATTGCGGTGTCCTACGGCGAAAATGAAAAGAGGATGCTCAAGCACATGTACGAGATGACGGAGGAAATTCTGACCACCGCCAAGGCTGAGATTCTTCCTTATGATCGAGAGGTATCTGACACCCCTGGAAAAGCGATCCATGAGCACGGAACGTGCAGAATGGGGGATGATCGGAAGCAGTCGGTGCTGAACAAGTTCAACCAGATGCACGAGGTAAGGAATCTTTTTGTAGTCGATGGTTCTTCTTTCACCACTTCGAGCGAGAAGAATCCAACCCTGACCATCCTAGCCCTTGCCTGGCGGGCCTCCGATTATCTGGCCAAAGAACTAGGGAAAGGCAATCTGGCCTGACCGTGAAAGGGAGAGAAACCTTACATGAGTCAAAAGCCCCGCAGTACGATCAGCCGCCGCCAGGCGCTGAAAACAGTTGGAGCCTATTCTGTTGCCCCCTTCCTGACTTCCCTCAGCGGAGCTTCTCATCCGCTGGTGCCTGTGCAAGAGGGAGAAGCGGGGTGGGTGCCCAGATTCTTCGACGGTCGCCAGAGCGAAACAGTAAGCACGATCTGTGAATTGATTATTCCCGAAACCGACACCCCGGGTGCCAAAGCCGCCAAGGTACATGAGTATGTTGATTTCGTTCTGAGTGAGGAGGGAAAAGACACCCAGGGGGCTTTTCTGGAAGGGATAAGGTGGGTTGACGAGAAGAGCCAGAGCCTGTTTGGAACAAGCTTTGTTGAGCTGAAACCGGAGCAGCAAGCAAGGGTGTTGGAGCTCATCTCAACGGACCAGGACGTCGCATCCGCAGACCAAACCGGAGTCGAGTTTTTCAAGAACATCAGGACGCGTACAATCGAGGGCTACTACACCTCTGAGATAGGACTGGTCCAGGAACTTGGTTATCGCGGCAAATCCTTTCTTTTCGAATTCCCGGGATGCCAGCACGAGGAACATAAGAACTGGGAACCCGACTAGCCGGTCGGCGCTTCAAGAAGCGTCCGGGGTTGAGCTTAACAGCGCCGGCCAGTTGACGATCACATGGATCTCCTCATTTTCCTCTGGCTCGATGGTCAAGAAGCGCTGGCCGTCGGTGGTAACGCCGTACTGGTTCGCGAACGGGTTGACAGCGATGCCCGTTTGAAACAGATCAGCAGGCTCACCTGTTTCGATCTCAGTACCGATTTCAACCTCCACAGACATCAGGGTTCCATCGAGTTTCAGGTAGAAGAGCTCCTGTCCATCTCTTCTCCACAGAGGCTGGGACCCTCCGCCTAAGGAAACCTGACGCTTTTGCAAGAACTCGGGGAAAGTCGCAACAAAAATCTCCCATCTCCCCGACTCCAGGGAGTCCCAGGCGATCCATCGACCATCCGGAGAGAAGTGAAACTCATCTGTGTCAAACGTCGGCTCGAGAAGCAGCGTTGGCTCCTGATCAGTTGAATCGAGGTCAAGGGCGTAGAGCGCCGCACCCGACGAGGAGATAAAGATAATTTGTCGGCCGTCGGGGGACCAGTCCTCGGGCCAGCGGTCTCCTTCGTGGTCGAACAACAACTCCACCTCACTGCTCCCCAGGGACTTCCGGAACAAGTCATTTGAACCATTTCGCCCTGACCCGAACAGCAGATCTCGACCATCCGGTGACCAGACCGCGTCACCACCGCCCGCGGGATGTAAGATGAATCGAGAGAAAACGCCGCTGGAGAGCTCCAGGAGCCAGATCCCCCCCCCCCCCGGGTTTCTACAGATACACGTTTTTCGTCTGGTGAGAGTGCAATCTGGGTGTAGGCCCCTGGTTCACCCGGCGAGCCGAGCCGCGTTCCCGTGCGATCCCACCATGTGAGCTGGCTGGTCGCTGAGTCACCCCGGTAGATCAGAATTCCATTCACTGAGGCCGAGAAATAGGGAGGTGTCGCGAACCCTCTTCCTACTCCTTCGACAATCGGAACAGGGTCCCCCGTAAGCTCTTGTTTGTCGGCGTCAAACGGCTGCGCCATCAGCGTCGTAGCCCGGTTGAACAGTGAATAGCCAGGTGGGGCATACCAGGTGGAGGAAGCCTCGTTCGGCAGCAGGCGGCTTTCTCCCGAGGATAGATTTCCGAGCCTAACGGACGGTTGACTTGCCTCGCTCCAGGCCGAGTACAGAAAATGTTCACCATCCGGCAGGAAGTAGGGATTTCTATGAGCCCACTCCAGACGCGACGGCTCCAGCACGGTCGCGGATACCGCTTCGCCGCCTGCCGAAGAGACACGATAAAGCGGTCCCTCGTACGAGGGGGCGAATAGGATCGCCCCGCCGGACCCCCAGCTCCCGCTCAAATCAGAGGCGTGTTTGGCTGCGGCCAGTGCCAGCGGAGGGCCACCTGAGATAGACACCTTTTTCAACCCAGAGTCGGCGGCGAAGAATCCTACGAAGCGACTGTCCGGCGACCAAAAAGGGCCCACGGCGTGCTCTGTTCCCGGCATTTCTTCAAATGTCATCCGATCCAGGCTGCGCAGCCAGAGACGACGGACACCCTCCTCATCGGAACCGGCCAGAACGACATGCCCGCCATCTGGGGAGATGACAGGAAAATCCCCAGGATGAAGAGTCAGGTCTTCCGGTATGCTGATCTGAGCGTACAAAACGGGGGACTCTGCGACTGGCTTTCTAAAAAGGACAAGAGCCAGGCTCACCGCCGCGATTGTCATCAAACCAAGCGGGGCCCACCTGAGGGCCCGCTGCCAGCCAGGGGCAACACTCCGATCTTTCTTTTGAGCTTCGGCTGTCCGTGTCGCCAGTCTTTGACTATTCCGAGCAATCTCGTCTTGCAGTTTCTTTTGTGCAGGGTCGTCGTCGGAAAGGGGAGGAGGAGTCAGGGTCGGGCGCAGCCTCTTTCCTATTCCCCGAAGCAAATGGTAGGCCTCGGTCTCCAGATCAATCGCGTTGAAATCAACATAAGGCCGGGGGATATTTGCGACCGTCAGACCTGAATAATGAATTGGAATTACAATCCGATCCGTCATCCAGGCTGCACCGCCCTTGAGATTGACCCAGTGTCGCTCCAGCGACTGGGGACTAAGCATCAGGAGTACGATGTCTGATTGACTGAGTTCCTCTTTGATACGTACGGTCAAATCCTCGCCAGCGTCTAACTGGAACCGATCGGAGGAGAGAAAGCACTGAACGGGTCCACCAAAGTTATTGTGAAGCTGTTCGTGGATCAGCTCTTGAAGAGCAAGAGCCAGTTCCTTCTCCTCGTGGATATGGCTTATGAAGATTCGATAAGACTCTTGCATCGCTGTTATGAACTCAAAAGGCGCCTACAACGTCCACCGCTGCCTCAGCTTCCGCTACGATTGGAGACATCGGAAACCCAACCTGAAATGTGGCTTTGAACGTATGCGCGGAATTATAGCAGGCTGGTTTCTGAGGAGAAAACCAGGAGTCACCAGTGCCTGCTTATTCTTGACGAGAGTTATGGTGCGTATTCCGGGCCAAACCGGCCACTGATTCCGATTGAAACCGGCCACCTGTTCCGGGCCAATCCGGCCGGGTATTCCGGGCCAAAGTAGGCCACTTTTCGGGACTTTTCCGGAATGGGTGGCCGGTTTGCTCCGGAATGGGTGGCCAGGTTAGCGGAAAGTTCCTGCCCTCAGGAGTTTGCGACGCTGGGCAACGCGGACTATCGTTGCTCCTTTTTCACTTAGAGAGGAAGAGGAGAACAGATGGCCAATCGGAGGCTGCCCATGCGCAAGATCAAGGAGATTCTCAGACTACATTTTCAGGCCCACTTGTCAGCTCGCCAGATCGCTCGCAGCTGCTCGGTGTCTCGGGCTACCGTGGGTGATTACCTGAGCCGGACCCGGGCCGCCCAGCTCGACTGGAAACAAGTGGCCCAGATGAGCGAGGTCGAGCTGGAAGGACAGCTTTTTTCTCCTCCGGCTCCTCGGGGCCGCCACCGCTCTCCACCGGACTTTGCCTACGTTCACCGAGAGCTGCGGGCCAAGTCAGTCACGCTGCAGTTGCTCTGGCAGGAGTACAAACAGGGTCATCCGGACGGCTATCAGTACTCGCAGTTTTGCGATCTGTACAACCGCTGGAGAGGAAAGCTCGACGTGGTGCTGCGGCAAAACCACCGGGCCGGCGAGAAGATGTTCGTCGACTATGCCGGCCAGACGGTCGAGATTGTCGATCCCAAGACCGGTGAGATGCGTCAAGCCAACATCTTCGTGGCCGTCTTGGCGGCCAGTAACTACACCTATGCCGAAGCTACCGAAAGCCAGGATCTTGAATCCTGGATCGGAGCTCACGTGCGGGCCGTGGAGTTTTACGGTGGCACTACCCGGGTGGTGATCCCGGATAACACCCGCACGGCTGTCTCTCAGGCTTGCTTTTACGAGCCACAGATCAACCCCAGCTACGCCGAGTGGGCGGCCCATTATTCAGTGGCAGTCATCCCGGCCCGGGTGCGGGCTCCTCGGGACAAGGGGAAAGTCGAATCGGCCGTTTTGATCGTCGAGCGCTGGATTCTGGCCGCCCTGCGCAAGCGACGCTTCTTCAGCCTGGGTGAGCTCAATGCAGCCATCCACGAACTGCTTGGAGAACTCAACCGCCGGCCTTTCCGCAAACTCGAAGGCAATCGCCTCGAGCTCTACCGCCGTCTGGATCAGCCTGCTCTCAGACCCTTACCCAGGATCCGTTATCAGCTGGCTCGCTGGAAAAAAGCCCGCGTGAACATCGACTACCACGTCGAGTTCGAGCGGCATTACTACAGCGTTCCCTATGCTCTGGTCCGTCAGCAGGTCGAGATCCGTTACACACAACACATCGTGGAGATTCTGCACCGGGGCCAGCGCGTGGCTTCGCATCGTCGCAACCGCGTGTCGGGAAATGCCTCTACCTGCTCCCGAGCACCGTCCACAGTGTCACCGGCGCTATCTGGAGTGGTCTCCTTCGCGGCTGATCTCCTGGGCTGCCAAGATCGGACCCCACTGTGGTGATCTGGTCGAGAAGATGCTCGCCTCTCGCCGCTATCCGGAACAGGCCTACCGCAGCTGCCTGGGACTGTTGCGGCTGGGCAAGACCTTTGGCGAGGATCGCCTGGAGGCCGCCTGCCGGCGGGCCTTGTCCTTCTCCACCTTCTCCTACCAGAGCGTCAAGTCCATTCTCAAGACAGGTCTGGACTCCCAACCATTACCCGAAACCCAACCACCACAACCGGCTCTGCAGCACTCCAACCTGCGCGGAGCCGACTACTTCACTTGTGAGGAAAACTCTCATGCTCATTAACCAGACGTTCGAAAAACTTCACTCCATGCGCCTGACCGGCCTGGCCGAGGCTCTCACCCAGCAACTCGAAGATCCCGACTCCTCCGTTCTCAGCTTCGAGGAGCGTATCGGCTGGCTGATTGATCGACACTGGCTCTGGAGAGAGAACCAGGTCCAGGCCCGGCGCCTGAAAAACGCCCATCTCAAGGACAGCCAGGCTTGCCTCGAGGATATCGACTACCGTCCTGCCAGAGGACTGGATCGATCCCTCGTCCGTTCCCTGGCCACCTGCGACTGGATCACCAGACATCAGAATCTCATCCTGCTTGGCCCCTGCGGTGTGGGTAAGACCTTTCTGGCCTGTGCCTTCGCCCAACTGGCTATCCGCCAGGGCCACACAGCCTTCTATACCCGCCAGCCTGTACTCTTTCGAGAACTCTCCATAGCTCGCGCCGACGGGACTCTGCACAAACGCCTGGCAAAACTGGCCCGTGTCGATATCCTCATCGTCGATGACTTCGCCATGACGGCCTTGGCTGAGAGCGAACGTCGTGACTTCCTCGAGATCTGCGAGGATCGTTACAACACTCGCTCCACCATCTTGATCAGCCAGATCCCCATTGCCGATTGGCACCAACAGATCGGTGATCCGACTCTGGCCGACAGCATCTTAGACCGGCTCGTTCACAACGCCCATCGCCTGGAACTCGCAGGAGGTTCCATGCGAAAGCGTCTGGCGGCTTCTCAGGACTAAAGGCAAAAAGGCTATGGAAACTGCCGCCCTGTGCAAACCCATTCAGCGCTTTGCAGATCTGCTCAGGATTCCCGACACGTGGGTTCTCACAGGGCTTGGAAAACTCCTCGCTGCGCTCGGCAGTTTCCCACAGTTCCCACAGCCTCTACGACTACTTCACACACATCTTTATCGGAGGTTTCTTGAATGCCAATCGATCCAAGCTACATTGACTCAAAACGGCCCCCTGACACATCATGAAATCCCCAGCGTCGCTTCGCTCCGACCGGGTGGCCACCTTCCCCGGATTGGGTGGCCGGTTTCACCGGAATACGCATTATGGCGATAGACGAATGGTTCCAACGGGGTCGCGCCGTTCAGGCTCACGGACGAGCCCGGTGCCAGTGAGTCGACCAGGACATAGATCGAGGCTCAGGCAAGACCCATCAGAAGGTAGACGCTCACAGCCGCGTAGATCTTGTCGAGCGTGACCGTGCGGCCTCGAATGACGTAGGCGAGCAACCGTGTGAGCGTGTAGATGAAGAAGGCGACGAAGAGCAAGCCGGTATTCTCAGCGCAAGAGCGAAAACCATAGGACAAACAGAAACGCCAGACCGAACACCCACCGCCCAACGCGGGACAGCAGAGTGATCCATTCTTCCTTCTCCCGAGCGAGGAGGATCGCGACCGTGGTGGCCATGATCAACGCGCCAAATACTAAGATCGAAGAACCCAGGATGAGATGGTCCGTTCTGGTCAAGTAGGACACGCGAGGCAAGTCTAGGACACGCGAGGCAAGTCGTTTGCGAACGCAAACTGATAGGCTATCAGCGTCAGCATTGTAGTAAGTGCGACGGAGATTTGCGACCGATTCGATTCGGGCGGCAAGAAGAAAACACTTCCCGACATCAATACGATCAAGATCAGAGGAATCACCAGCTTGTAGACCCAGTACCCGGTTTCCCGGCGGGCCTGCATTGTAATGGTGATTCTAGATTCTTGCCCTTCTCTTCCCGCGTAAGGCTCCGTCGTGATGGAGATTGAGGGCGGGTCGACGGCCCACCCTTCCAGCGAGAAGGTGGCGTTCCCTCCGGTCACACCCGGAAGAGCTTCGAAGACGATCTCACTATCATCAAAGATAACCGGCGAAAACGAAACCGACAGCGAATGAGCATCAAAAGGAAACTCTCGGTAGTCGAGCGGCACAGCAACTTCCAAGATCTCGCGTCTAATCAAACTCACAACACCTTCGCCGTCGACGAGCGTAATGTCTTCGTAGAGCTTCTGCTTGCTCCTCAAGTTGACCACTTGTACATGCGGATTCCACATTCGATCGAGCCGCAGTGGACAGGCTACCGAAGCCTCGCCGCGGAGGCTGTTGGCCAGACGAGGGTCCAGCCATTGAAAGATGCTGTACACGTCGAGTTGCATGGATTGCTGTGCGTCGTCGAGAGCGATGATGTCGCGAATTCGGACGGCAAAACCAACCTTGGTGGGCCCGCCGTCACGATCAGGTCTTTCGATAGAGAAGGCATCCTCGTCGGGGCAATGCCTCGCCGATACTGGTCTGAAACTTGGTCGCTCTCCCGTCTGGCCGTATACAAGCGGAGCGACGACCTGCAGCACGATAGCGAGCCCTGCTGCCTTCATTGCTGCACTATACACCGTTGGTCAAACCGATCCTCGATCCGATACCGACCCTTTGATACCCTGAAACCGCTAGTAAGCTGGAGAAGCACACGCAAACGAATCGCCTAGAGATGCCACCTTGTGAACGATCCTGATACCCAGAGATGACGAACCAGAGTGCCTCCAGCCACGGGCACACTGCGGGCACGGTCCCTCTTTAAGCTATTGGGAACAGGGAACGTACGGAGTGCACACTAGACTTGATATCTGGTGCGCATTTGGCCTTTTTGGGGATCCAGAAGCCCTTCACCCCGCGTCAAAGCGCCGGGTTGTAGTCTCTTCAACAGACGGCCTCGACTTGAGGTGGACTGCCTATCGCCTGGGTGTATCAGTCGAGAGGATCGAGCAAGGTAGGCTGCCGCCCAGAGTTTTTCCGTGAGAAGCGGCAGCCGCTTGCATTGGGCCAGCCATCTGGGCCGTATGGGGGCCTGTAACGCAGCCGGTAGCGCCTAATGAGAGTCGTGTACGGCAGGGCAGGGTGAATAGGGGTCCCATGGATCAAAACGGCGACGCCGAATGTGATATTCAAACCCAGATTCACTCTTGTCACGTCACCGGCAAAGTCAGGATGACATCGGATTTGGGCAGGTCACCCGCCTGCAGAGTAAAGAGAAGCTGTACAAAGGAAAAGGTGGTACGGGATTCGATGTCCGTATCATCGATGTAATACCAGACATCTCGGAACTGAACTGCCACATAAGCACTGTCCGGCGTCTCCTGGGAGGACCGAATGCGCATGAGGCTGCCCAGGACCGTAGACCAATCGAAGAGTTCGCCCTGATCCGTTCGAGTCACGGCAACCACCCCTTGCTGCAAATGGCTGGGAGGGATCTCGATCCCTTGAGACAGGAAAAACATAGCTGCCGTGAGCGGGCGGGTGACAATTGCGATCGTGTCTCCGCCGCCGCCGGCCGCAGCGGTGGTGAGCCGGTAGACCGGGGCATCCGGATCGAGGTGGAGATCTTCAAATAGTTGCCGGGCCAGTGGGCTCTTCCTCCCTTCTGCCTCAATGTCCATTCGGACCTCGGGCTTCGCCTCCGGGGTGGCGGCTGTGAGGCCAAGGTCGAGCAGGCCATCATCCTCCAGTTCGGCCATGGCTTTGGCGATTCTGAGAAACGTCTTGTACTCCGGCGGGCGGGGAGGAGTCGGTCGGTTCGTGGGTTCAGCGTTTCGGACTTCATTCATGGAAGCCACACAAACGCGAAAGATGCGGTCGAGATTCCAGCCGGCCTGATGAAGCAGCACCATGGTCTGCAGATCGATCGGTGTCATCAGCTGGCGAGTAAACCGTTCACCCCCCAGCGGCTTGTAGATGATGTTCGGCCTTTCCTGATAGCTGGCCGTGGCGCCGACCCTCGGTGCCGCCTTGATCCCGCCCACGCTGGCAGAGGTGGTCACGGTCAGAGAGGAAGAGATACTCGTGATCTCCAGAAAATAGGGCAGCTCATTGTATTTCAGCCTGAGGAAGTTGAGCAGGAGCTCGCGGTTGTCCGTGTTGGCAAGAGCCACGTTGTAACGCGGGCGGCCAACTCTCAGAGACCTGGGGCCGCTCAGGCCGCACCCTTCCGTGCTCAGGACCAGCCCCAGAAGGCTGGCCAGGATGAAAGCTGGAAACCCGTCTCGTCGCATATTCCTTTGGACTCCCTCTCCGAGAATGCGTCCCTATTATAGCGATGCCATCTGTGAAAAAGAAGGATGGCCCAATTCCGACCGACCGGATCTCGATCAAGGGTGTGAACTAGCGGGCCCGATGCGACCCTGGAGTGCGGAAGTTAGACTTCCGCCCTGTAAAGCGGCACTCAAAGTGCGGAAGCTCTGTGAGATCGCCAGAGTGCCTGCCTTCGGTTTCCACGCGGTGCGCCATGCGGGTGCTTCGTTGATGGAGAAGGCTGGTGTCCCGATTGGCACCATCCAGAGAATTCTGGGCCACGAAAGCCGGAAGACGACAGAGGTTTACCTGCACAGTGTTGGTGATGCCGAGCGCGAAGCTATTGTGGTTTTCGAGCGGGAAGCCACAAGAATCCACACACCAATCGACAGTCCATGGATCAATTGAGAACTCTCGATTCCCATAAACTGTTGATAATACATTGGATAAGTTAGAGGTGGATCCCATTAGTTGGACCACTTGGCGGCATTTCTAAGGTGGATTCCGCAATGATTGTTGTTGCCGCCAGTCAGGGAAATTCTGAGAGGGGATGAGCCCGAGAGCGAGGCCCCACTCAGATTTCTTGTCCAAGCCAGTGTACACCTCTTCGGGCGTCGCTCCGTTGTGTGCCGAGTGAGGTCTCTTGCTGTTGTATAGATTGATCCAGTGGCCGATCCCTTGACGGGCCTCCGACCCGGTTTCGAAAGCGTTCAGATAAACGCATTCGTACTTGAGTGAACGCCACAGACGCTCGATGAAGATGTTGTCCATCCAGCGGCCCCGGCCGTCCATCGAGATACGCACCCCAGCCTCCTTGAGTAGTCCCGTGAACTCCGCGCTGGTGAACTGACTCCCCTGGTCCGTATTGAAGATCTCCGGGGGATCGTACCTGCTGAGCGCTTCCTCGAGTGCCTCGCAACAAGAGAACGGCTCCAGTGTGTTGGACAGCCTCCAGGACAGAACCCGGCGGCTGTACCAGTCCATGATCGCCACCAGGTACAAAAAACCTCGACGCATCGGGATGTAGGTGACATCCGCACACCACACCTGATCGGGCCGGCTGACCGCCACGCCTCGAAGAAGATATGGATACACTCGATTCTCCGGGTGCGGCTGTGAGGTCCGCGGCCTTGGATAGATGACCGCCAGGCTCATTTTGGCCATCAGGCGACGAACCCGTTTGCGGCCCACCGGGTAGCCTTGCCGTTTCAAGTGATAGACCATCTGCCGGGATCCGTAGTAGGGAGTCTCTAAGAACTGCTCGTCCAGTCGTCTCATCAGTTGCAGGTTTTCTTCGCTCTCGCCTTTGGGCTCATAGTACAAAGTCGAATGGTTCAGACTCATCAGCCTGCATTGTCTGCGCATGCTCAGTCTCGGATGCTCCGGCTCGATCGCGGCCCTTCTGGCCTGGATGCTCAGCGATTGAGCACTTTGGACAAAAAATCCTTTTCCACCGTCAGTTCGCCGATCTTGGCGTACAGCTCCCTGGTCTTGGCCTCGCTACGCTTGGGACCCTTTTCCACCTTGCCGGCGAAGACGTCGACCAGGCCTTCGCGGGCCCGCTTCTTCCACGTCGAGATCAGATTCGGATGGACCTCGTAGCGAGCGGCCAGCTCGCTGACTGTGTGCTCTCCTCGCAGCGCTTCAAGTGCCACTCTCGCCTTGAACCGGGCTGAGAAATTCCTTCGTTTTGCCATGACTCCTTATCCTTTCTGATTCAGGTCGGAGCCACCTTAGCAAATGGTCCAGTTTTCCGGGTCCACTTCTGTTGGTGGGCCGCCGGGGAATCGAACCCCGAACCTACTGATTAAGAGTCAGAACCCGTTGAGCTTCACAACCTCCTTATTTTCAGTAACTTACTGAAAACGTGAGACTTTCGGTTTTGCTAATTTTGGCTGATTTTCCACGTTTTGGCAGATTTTGGAAAGTTTTTCACACACCAATCCACACACCCAGGAAGTTGGTGCTCTAGGAAGAGGGGGATTAGTTTGTAGATGAAGCAGGAATTTCCACGGACCGCTCTGATTTGGGCAATGGGTGGGTCACTAGCTCAGCTGGTAGAGAGCATCTGTTTGACCTGAACCGATTTGAAGGCCTGCTCAGAGTGCGTAGCGATGGACGCATCTCAGCTACTGTGATCCAGACTCGCCCTAGACAATTTGCCACCATGCCGGTGGCGGTCAAACCTCTCGATTAAATATCGTGCGAATGTTAAAGTCGGGCTCTGAAAAATGAGTTTGGAGAAAAGAAATATGGCAAAGACGTTTTTCAACACGCTGGCTTTAGGTTTCTTCTTTGGGTCCACGCTGTACGGTGAAAAGCTGCCTCTTGTGGAGGGAGTCGAGGTGCAACCTTTGGTCGCGCATGCGATGCGCCTGGCCGAAACGCTCTCCTTTATGGGGAACATACTGGGTCCGCAAGATGTAGCGCAACTCCAGGCCTTGAAAGATGAATCCCCCTCTGCTGAGACTGCACTCGCGATCCAGGAACTTTTAGATCCGTATTGCCTGGCACTGGTAGAAATTAATCCGGAAACGCGTGTCAAAGTGCTGCGTGGGCCGGCCGCCGCAGAGTTGGTCCAGGGTGGATGGAAAAGTTTCCTGGTGAAGGTCAATAATCAGGCCGAAATTACGTCTCGACTGGAAGTGGAAAGCCCTAATGCTGCGTCCCTGTTTCGGGTCGCTTCGGAGGATGAAATTTGTCCGGTGACTCAGGACTTTATTCCTGACGGGGAACTCACGCGTCGTTTTCTAGACCTTACTTTGTACCGACGCCGCCCGCTTTTGGACCATCTCTCCGGCCTGCGACTCGAATATGCGATCCTGCAGATGTATACGCGAGCAGTGGGGAAGCGGGAGGCCCGAATTGCTTTCCACGTGGGTGAGGGCACCCAGGATCTAGGTTTTCGTAATAGCCTCGACATCCTGTTTCGGTGTGAGCCCTCGGTCAAAGTGGTCTTCAGGGTCCAGGATCACGACGGTTTGCCGACGATGGCTTCTTTTGTCATTCGCGACAGGATCGAAAGGTTCTGGGACGATCCAAACGAGCAAGCACCACCGGACGGTGTATTGTCTCTGCTGAGTCGAAGTCTGGGCGCCATCTACCCTTTGCCGTCTCGTCGGCTGGCGCGGGATGACGAGTTCCCCGACTTTTTTTTCCAGCCGCAGATTTATCGGCAAGATGGAGAGCATGTCCACATCCCACCGGGAGACTATGAAGTAACCTTCACGCGAGGCCCCGAGTATCTTAAAGAGACCCGTTCGATTACGGTTCCCCGTAATGTGAAATCCCACGAAGTGAGTTTTCAGCTCAGGCGGTGGACCCACCTGGCTGAACTTGGATGGTACAGCGCCGATCATCATGTGCACGCTGGAGGCTGTAGTCACTATGAAAACCCTGAGCATGGAGTCAACCCGGCAAGTATCTGGCGACAAGTCCTGGGAGAGGACCTGAACATCGCTTGTATACTCACCTGGGGATTTTGCTGGGATCATCAGAAACAGTTTTTTGAAGGGAGAGCCCACTCTCTTTCCACTGCCAGGAACCTGATGCGATACGACGTCGAGGTTTCAGGTTTTCCCTCCTCGCACCTGGGTCACCTCAGCCTCTTAGGATTGAAAGAAGATGACTATCCAGGAGCAAGCAGCATTGAGGAGTGGCCCAGCTGGACTTTGCCCATTCTGCGTTGGGCCAGGTCCCAGGGAGCTGTGGCGGGATACGCCCACCCCGGCTGGGGACTCGAACCCCTACAACCAACCCAAGAACTGCCAAACTATGAAAAAGCAAAGTTCGACAGTGTTGGAGCGAACGAGTACATCGTCACCGTTGCCCATGATGCAGTCGATTTTCTTTCTATTGGAGATACCCCGCCGTTATGGGAACTTAATATTTGGTACCACACGCTGAACTGTGGGTTTCGCACTCGCATTATTGGAGAGAGCGATTTCCCGTGTATCTACGATGAACGAGTGGGAATGGGCCGCAGCTATACCAGGCTTGAGGGAGGGTTAAACTACGACCAATACCTCGAGGAGATCCGGAAGGGACGCAGTTATGTCTCGGATGGAAAGTCACACATCATCGATTTCTTCGTAAACGAGCATGAACTGGGTACCGACAATAGTGAAGTGCTTTTGGATCGTCCTGAGAAGATAAGTGTGACTGCCAGGGTTTGCGCTTATTTGCCCCAGCAGGTCGAAAGTTTCACTCTACCTCGTTTGCCGGTCTGGCTTGCTCTTGGTCTGCAGAAGAAGGAGTTGAGTCCTGGCTGGGAGAATCTCAGAAATTGGTTTTCTGGAACCAAACTTCCCTATTGGCATATCGAGCGTGCCCGAATCGGCCAAAGCAGGATGGTTCCCGTGGAACTGCTGGTAAATGGGGAAGCGGTTGCGCGCAGAGAAATCATTGCGGACGGGAACTGGAACGACCTAGCGTTTGACTGGTTTGTGACTCGCTCCAGTTGGCTGGCACTCAGGATATTACCCAGTTCCCATACGAATCCTATCTTTGTACTGCTGGGGAACCAGCCTGTCCGCGCTTCGGTGGAGAGCGCCAGGTGGTGTCGTGCCGCTGTAGACCAGTGCTGGGAAATGAAGCGAGGAAAAATCAGAGAGGACGATTTGGACGCAGCGGCAGCCGCTTACGATAAGGCACGAGAAACTTACGATTTGATCCTTTCTGAAGCGACAAAAACATCATTCGGACCCGCCCATTTGAAGAAATCCGGCGCGCGGTCGCTCAAGGACTCGAAAAATACAGTCCAGTGACGAAAAAGATTCCCTAGCAGCCCGTGGTGCAAATAGGTTTTCAGACTGAGCGGACCGGTGGCAGAAGCGACGGGAGCGTTGACCTAGACTTTTGAGTCTGGGCGGTCGGAATCAAGCCAAACAGGCCCTTCAGACGCTTCCACAGCGACAAAATGAGGAGCAAGACGAGGCAAATCCGCCCCTGCAGCCCCCGCGGCGTGCCCACACCCAACTGCTGGTGCATCAGCAGCCCCAGATTGAATCCGCTCACCTGAATCAGCAGCCGCTTCAAGACATTCTCATGGCCCCGAACGTGAACCCGTCTCATCCCGCCGGTCTCGTAAAGGTGAGCACACGGTCTCTCCAGTAGCTCACCTCGTTGTCGTAAAAGTTGCCGTCCTCGCCGACCCCGGATTCGTCGCCGGTTCCCATAGACCGCATCACGGGCCTGAGTGTCTCCTCTCCAGCGTCTTTTCCCTCGTTTCGGTTCGCTCACATAGCTGCGCAGTCCCAGCGCTTCTAAATCCACCATCCGCTCGCTGCTGTGATATCCCTTGTCGGCCACCACCTCTTCGATGCCCGATCCCTTCGGCAGCGCTTGTTCCACCTGCTCGGCCGCCTGTATCAGTGTCTTGACCATCGTTTGCGTATCGCCTCGATCCGCTCCTTGCACCGTGACCGAGACGATGGCTCCCGTCTCCAGATCCACTGCATGCTCTGCCTTGTGCGCCAGATGCGTCCGCCCATCCTTCATCCTGGCGATGCGCGCATCCCCATCCTGCGGGTGCTTCCACTGCTGGTTCGATCCCTTGCCGGTTCGCTTGCGGTCCAGTAGGGCCAGATCTTCTCGAGTAGGCGTCTGGATGCCGGAGGCTACTGCCAGCTCCGTTAAGAACTCTTCGTAGCCCTGCTCGGAGTCTCGTCTCACGATGCTGCGCAGCGCCGCATTGGCTTCCAGCGTGGTGGCATCGATGCCGATCGTCTTGCCATTCAATAACCCGCTCTCGGCTACCCGCTTCAGCACCCAGGAGAAAACCGCCTCATGCGTGGCCACATCGATCAGTCGCCTGGTCCTGGAGATGGTCGAATGATCCGGAGGTGACTCACTCAGATTCAGTCCCAGAAAACCGCGCAGCGCCAGCGAATCAGCGGCTCGCCAGGCAATGCCTCGCTCCGAGCTCAACCCTTCGAAGTAACCCACCAGCAGCAGCCGGAAATAGATGCCCGGTGCCAGGCCGGGCCGCCCTCGGCTGGGGGCATAGAAAGCGGCGCATTCCGCTTCCACAAAATCATCGAAACCGTGCTTGCCCAGCACTCGGTTCAGGCGTTGGTAAAAAGGGTGTCCCGGCGCTTTGGCCAGCTCTGTTGCCGGCACCCACATCTCGCTCTGCCTCTGTCTCTTACGCTTGCCCATCGACATGGCACAAGTCTATTGGCCATGGCTGACCGAGAGGCGACTTTCACCACGGGCTGCTAGATACATACAGCCCTTGAGAGTCCTCATAAGAAAATCCATCGCGCCCGAGAATCTCAGGGACGAGTCGATTGACCTGAACCTATTTGAAGGCCTGCTCAGAGTGCGTAGCGATGGACGCACTATGGATCAATTGAGAAGGTTCGATTCCCATAAACTGTTGATAATAAATTGGATAAGATGGTGGGCCGCCGGGGAATCGAACCCCGAACCTACTGATTAAGAGTCAGGTGCTCTGCCAGTTGAGCTAGCGGCCCGCCAGTCGGAAGGGTACTGATTCTAGCCCAGAGATGTGGAAAGTTCCAACGCGGCAGGAGGAGACGTTAGAATTGGCGGATGACACCAGATCGCCAGGACAGTCCGCTCTTTCAGCGAGGTATTTTCGGAAGAGAGAGAACCGCCTGGATCACGCTGGGTGTCTACACCCTCCTTCTATATGCGACTCTGACCCTGACGAATGATCTCTACCGCGCCACCTTCGACTGGTTGGGCAAGTCGGCGGTCAGCCGGGGGATTTACGCCGTCGCGGCTCTGATCGCTGTGGCTCTGCTCGTTTTCGTGTGGCGGCGCCTGCCCCGGACCCCGGCGACCTACGCCACCTTAGTTAGCATTGGTCTTCTGACCTACTACACCATGTCCCTGGAGTATATTCCGGCCAACCGGATCCACTTTTTTCAGTACTGTCCACTGGCCATCCTGGGATTGGAAGCCCTTCGTTTCCGTGTCCGCGACCGCAACGTTTACCTCTGGGCCTTCCTGCTGGTAAGCCTCATCGGCGTCGGAGACGAGTTTCTGCAGGGACTGCTCCCCGGTCGTCACTTTGACACGAAGGATGTGGTAGTCAACGCGCTGGCCGGACTGCTGGCACTCGTCTTCGTGGGCTTTGTTGTCCGGGAAGAGAACACGAAGGATGTGGTAGTCAACGCGCTGGCCGGACTGCTGGCACTCGTCTTCGTGGGCTTTGTTGTCCGGGAAGAGAACTACCCGTGGGGCAAGCGGGAGGGCTGAATTCGCTTCCCCGTGTCCGTGCTGACCAGCTCTACGCGGATACTTCGTTCGACCGGGTTGATCCTTGAACGATTCAGGAGCTCAGAGTAAGGTGGGTGGCCGCGGGCAACGAGTCCGCTTTCCCAGCCCCCGGCCCTCTTACTCTTCGGGTTGCTTGACGATTCGAAGATAAGGTCGCGGGGACTCCCAGCCCTCAGGGTACTTTTCTCGCGCCTGTTCCTCAGAAACGGAAGGCACGATGATCACGTCGTCGCCCTGTTGCCAGTTCGCCGGTGTCGCCACCTGGTGCTTGGCTGTTAACTGCATTGAATCCAGGGCGCGCAGCACCTCGTCGAAGTTGCGACCGGTGGTCATCGGATAGGTCAACATCATCTTGATCTTCTTGTCCGGACCAATCAGAAAGACCGACCGGACGGTGGCGTTGTCCATCGCCGTACGGCCCGCACAGGTTTCACCTGCGCCCTCCGGCAGCATATCGTAGAGCTTCGCCACCTTCAGCTCGGGATCGCCGACCATGGGATACTCGACGGCGTGACCCTGGGTCTCCTGAATGTCCTTCTTCCAGCTGTGATGGTCGGCGACAGTGTCGACACTCAGCCCCAGAATCTTGCAATTGCGTTTTTCGAACTCAGGCTGCAAGCCGGCCACGTGACCCAATTCTGTCGTGCAGACAGGAGTGAAGTCTTTCGGGTGTGAAAACAGGACTGCCCAGCCGTCTCCCATCCACTCATGAAAGTGTAGTGTTCCCTGCGTTGTTTCCGCCGTAAAATCAGGCGCTTCAGAGTTGATTCTCAATGACATTGTCTCACTCTCCCCTTCTCGCGGGGCACACAAATGGCGCCCTCTCGTTAAACTAACGCTGACTCAAGGCCTGACACCCTACCGGAAATGGTAATCGAATTCCGGCCCCAGTTCCAGCCTGTTAGCTCTTTAAGAACCCAACTCCTCTCGCCGACTGCTCGAACTGTTCGGCGGCGAAGTGAAGTTGCTTTTCGGAGTGGGCGGCGGACACTTGAACCCGGATGCGCGCCTGTCCTTTTGGAACCACCGGAAAGCTGAACCCGACTACGAAGATTCCGCGGCGGTTCAGGTCGCCGGCCATTTCCGCGGTCACTTTCTCATCACCAATAAGGATGGGCACGATCGGGTGGATTCCGTCCGGGATCTGAAAGCCTCTCTCCGTCATGCGAGAGCGGAAATAGCGGGTGTTTTTCTGCAGCTTGCGGAGCAGTGAAGTGTCCTCTTCCAGTAACTCGAGGGCCTGAATCGAGCCGGCAGCCAGCGGAGGTGCGATGGTATTGGAAAAGAGGTAGGGGCGGCTGCGCTGGCGCAACAGGTCGATGACATCCCGTCGACCGGAAGTGAAGCCACCCGAGGCACCACCCAGCGCCTTTCCCAGGGTCCCGGTGATCACGTCGATGCGGCCATGAAGATCGAAGTGTTCGGGCGTCCCGCGGCCCGAAGGCCCCAGGAACCCCGTAGCGTGGCACTCGTCGATCATAACCAGGGCATCATAGGTTTCAGCCAGTCTGACCATTTCGGGAAGAGGGGTCAGGTCGCCCTGCATGCTGAAGACACCGTCCGAGGCGATGAGACGAAACCGGCAGTCCTGGCTGGCCCGGAGGTGTTCTTCCAGATGAGCCATGTCTGCGTGGCGGTAAATCTTTCTCTGGGCCTTGCTGAGTCGGATCCCGTCGATGATGCTGGCGTGATTGAGTTCGTCGCTGATGACTGAGTCGTCCGCTCCCAGGATAGTCTCAAAGAGACCGCCGTTGGCATCGAAGCAGGAAGAATAGAGAATGGTGTCATCGGTCCCCAGAAAGCGAGAGATCTTTTCCTCCAGTTTCTTGTGGAGGTCCTGTGTCCCACAAATGAAGCGAGCTGAAGCCATCCCGTAGCCGTGCGTTTTGAGGCCCTTGCGGGCTGCTTCCAGGATTTTCGGGTGATTCCCCAGTCCCAGATAGTTGTTAGCACACAAGTTGATGGCGGGCCCCTGGCTGGTCTGGATGTCGGACCCCTGGGGAGAGAGAATGACCCTCTCGTTCTTCAAGAGACCTGCCTTCTGGATCTTCCGGATTTCTTCCTGGGCCCATCGCCTGAAGCCAACTCCTCGGGTCATCTCCATGTCTCCGGTTCCGGTTGGGGCCTCCCGACTTCTTCCGGCCGAACCCGAAGTGCCTCATCCAGTTCTTCGGGACCATCGGCCCAGGCAGTCATGCGCTCCATCGCGACGATCTTACACGAAGGAGAAAACGGCTGCCTTCTGGACTGTTTCTCGGAAGTGCGCCAGCTCTCCCGTCCCCCGCCATCGCGGTGTGCGGAGCCCATTTGTGTTGTATCCTCTGTGCTAAACTGGCGGTAAATGAGTGACACACCGCCATCCGATTCGATCCGGAAGAAAGAGAGTATCTACGTCCTGTCGCCGCTCGAAGAGTCTTCTGGTCAGGACGGAAGGGAAATACGAATCACGGACTTGCTGGTTGGAATCTGGCGCCGCCGCTGGATCATCGCGGCAGTCGCCATGTTGGGGGGACTGGCCGGATTTGGGCTGGCCCAGACGACTCCCAGGAGATTCGAGGCTGCTGCCACTCTCCTGATCCAACCCCCGCAGTTTTCTTCGGAGCTGCAGCCTGCTGTTCTGACCGTCGAAGCCTACCGGACTTTGCTCAATGAGGATTACACGCTGAACCAGGTGAGAGAAGCTCTGGTTAAGGAGGGCGTGCTCCCTGAAGGCTCTGATCTCCGCCGGCTGAGAAGCATCGTTTCAACCACGATCCCTCAAACGGAGGACCGACTTCAGCGGAGTCTGCCCATGATCAGGATTGCTGCCGCCGCAGGCACGCCAGAGCAGGCGGAGAGAATTGCCAACACCTATGCCCGAGTCTTCGTTCAGATGAGTCGAGAAGTTACGACCCGGGGACAGGAAGGAGCTCTGCAGCTCATTGAGGCCCAGTATCCAGCCGCACTTGAGCGCCTTGAATCGGTAATTGTGGGGGGCAAGGAGAGAATGGATCACTATGCCAGAGCGCGGGAGGATTTGAAGCGCCGCTGGAGCACGAGAATCTCGAATTTTCGCTCCGAGACGGAAGAACTCGTTAGGAAATACGAGACAGAGACCCAACGCTTAACTCTGGAGTCTCAGAACACGCTCCAGCCCTCTCGGTTGGCGGCCCGCCTGCGAGTCAAGGAACAGCGAGCGATCGAGCTGGAGGGGGACCTCGACGAAATCCGCATCGAGATCAAGAGTGCTGAGTACGCCCTGGCGGAATTTCAGAAAGCCATCGAAGACCAACCCGAGACGCTCCTTCTTGACCAGGGTTTTCCGAGCGAGGCCTGGTTTAGCCGGCTGAACCCGCAGGAAGCTTTGAAGCTGACCACCGACATCAAAGAGGTCGGCATGAAGTATGAGGTGCCCAATACGATCCACTTCAGCATCATGGAGAAACTGGTCGCAGCCAGAGTCGAAGTCGAGACTCTCACACCCAGAGAGGGTGATCTGAAGGTTGCGTTGGGCTTGGCGCGGGAGCAGGCTGGGGAGTTGAGCGCGATGCTGATGACGGTTCAGCTGGATCTGTCTGATCTGACCGGGCAGCGTCGAGCGGGACTGGCCCGGCTGAAGCAAGTGAGGGCCCTGGAGCTGTCTGATCTAGTCTCTCAGCAAACTCTGGTGACAGGTGACCTGGAAAGGAATCAGAAGCTGGAATTGTCGTCCCTGGCTCGCGAGCAGGGAACCGCTGAGACAACTTTCGAGTTGATTGCAGGAAAATATGAGAGCGTCCGGCTCGCCAAAGCAGAGGAAGAGCCGGACGTGAAAGTGGGTGCCCTGGCTCTCAGTCCTGAATCTCCGGTCCCCAGATACACTCTGACCAAGACTGCCGTCGGTTTGCTGGCCGCTTTTCTGCTCGCCTTTTTTGGAGCAGCAGTCGTCGAGGCGCTTTCGACTCCCGGAGTCAAGAGGGAATACGGCGTAGCCACCGCATCGCAGCTGGCACCCGAGGGCCGACCCACCAGAAGACTGGCGGAGAGCTAAATCCGTTTCCACAACCACCTTGAACCGGAGTCTCTCTTGTCGACAGCTCTGCCCGGCTCCTTCCCCAGAGCGGATGCGGCAACAAAGGCCATTCGCAGTCTCAGTCTGCACAAAGAAACCGGGCAAAACGGCGCTTCCCAACCTTGATCACAAGATTCGGACCGTCGGCGGGTGTCAGCCTGGAGTTGACGTCCCCGATCCGGTCACCGTTGACTGTTACTCCGCCCTGCTCAATCAATCTCTTCGCCTGCGCCTTGGAAGGGGCAAGCGAGGCCAGCAGGAGGAGGTCCACCAACTTGTAAGGAGCCTGTTCGGAGGCCAGCCGGAACTCCGGCATCTCTTCGGGATCCTTTCGCTCCTGGAACACTCGGGAAAAGTGACTGCGCGCCTGATTGGCGGCCTGAGTGGAATGAAAGTCAGCGACGATGCTGGAAGCAAGGCGATGCTTGGCTTCCATGGGATGTATCTCACCTTGCTCAAGGGTGGACTTCAGATGCCGGATCTCGGCCGCCGAGTCATCAGTCAGCAGTTCATAGTAGCGCCACATCAGGTTGTCGCTGATCGACATGATCTTTCCGTACATCTCGGCCGGAGGCTCGGTGATGCCCACGTAGTTGTCCAGAGACTTGCTCATCTTTTCGACACCATCGAGCCCCTCCAGGATAGGGGTCATGAGTAAGACCTGTGCCTCCAGCCCGAACTCCCTCTGAATGTCCCGGCCCACCAGCAGGTTGAATTTCTGATCCGTGCCGCCCAACTCAAAGTCGGCTTCTAGAAACACACTGTCATAAGCCTGGGCCAGCGGGTAGAGGAGTTCGTGGATGGAAATCGGTCGCTGGCTGGCCATTCTCTGACTGAAGTCGTCCCGCTCCAGCATCCGGGCAACGGTGTACTTCGAGGAAAGATGAATCCATTCCTGCGAGCTGAGCTCTCCCAGCCAGCGGCTGTTGAAGTCAACTACGGTCTGGTCGGGATCCAGGATCTTGAACACCTGATTCTTATAGGTCTCGGCATTCTCCTCAATCTGCTCGGGAGTCAGGGCGGGCCGTGTTTTGCTGCGACCGGTCGGATCGCCGATCCGACCCGTGAAATCACCAATCAGAAAGATGACTCGATGCCCCAGGTCCTGGAAGTGCTTCATTTTCCGGAGCAAGACCGTGTGCCCCAGGTGCAGGTCGGGAGCTGTCGGATCGAATCCGACCTTCACAGTCAAGGGCCTGCCGGTCTGCTCCGATTTCTTCAGTTTGGCCCTCAACTCGGGCTCGGTGATGATCTCAGCGGCACCCTTGCCCAGGTGGGCAATCTGTTCATCAATAGTCATGTCGGTCAGTCCCTGGGCCATAGCTTCGAATCCCCTATCGAGAAGTGAGCGAGTTCATAAGCGAACTATCTTAAGTTATCGACTCCCTATTCCGTATTCCAGTCTGCCTCAGTGGGGAAGATCCTCCGCGCGCCGAACTCTGGCCGGGAGCTCGGAACGGGAGAGTTGTCAGCCTTCGGTAGTGTCGGCTAGAATCATCACTCCCGTTTTGGACCCGTGCCTGCTTTCGACTCAGATCCGGGACGGGTCATTTCTGGTGGGCCTATAGCTCAGCTCGGTTAGAGCGCACGCCTGATAAGCGTGAGGTCGATGGTTCAAATCCATCTAGGCCCACCATCGTTTTCTTATTATCCTCAACACTTTGGAAGTCTGGTGGATCTGCCCTGGATGGCGTTTTGAGGCCAGGGTGCGGATAGGGTGCGTTTTGGCTAGGAAAGTGGCCGCTCATATTCGCGTTCTGAGGTGATGATAGGGTGACGAGCACCCTAACCCGGATTATGCATGAGATCTGAATCCGAGTGAGATTTGGGTCCATAAAAAGAGCCGTAGCTCTCTGATATAAAAGGGTTTACACAAACAAGACCCTAACCAGGAGCTACGGCAATGTTAAGAGCAGTCTGCCAGAATACCCTGCCATTTCACAGCCACAGAAAGATCACGGCGCGTTTTGATGGGGGGAGCCTCACTTCCGACGCAGGATGGTTGTTGTTTGGATCGGTGGATCGGCAACATCGGCTCTGCGAGGGCTTCAGTTCGTGTATTTCGGAGAGTCGAGACCAACGCTACATTCGTCATGATCTGTTGAAGTTGATCCGACAACGAGTCTTGCAGATCGTGGCCGGCTACGAAGACTGTAATGACGCCGATACGCTGCGCTCGGATCCGATGCTCAAAACCGTCTGTGATCAGTTGCCGGAGAGCGATCCGGATTTGGCCACGCAGCCGACTTTCTCCCGCTTGGAGAACTCCGTCACCAGGAAGGATCTGATGCGTTTGAGCCAGTGGCTGCTAGGCCGTTATGTGCGCTCCCTGAAGAAAAGACGTCCCGGTAAGATCATCCTGGATCTGGACAGTACCGACGACCACACCCACGGCCAGCAGGAGTTCTCCTTCTACCACGGGTATTACCGAAGCCACATTCTGCATCCTTTGCTGATCTTCGATGCCGACACGGGCGAGACCTGGTGTGTGCCGTGTTGAGACCTGGCAACAAGGGAGCTGCCTCTCACATCGTGCCCATTCTGAAGCGAGTCGTGGAGGCTATCCGACAAGGAGTGGGGACGGATGTCGAGATTGAGATTCGGGCCGACAGCGGCTTTGCCACGCCGCGGCTCTACGAGTTCTGTGAGGCTGAAGAGAATCAACTCCAGTATGTCATTGGGTTAAGTCGAAACCCTCGCCTGCAGCGAGTGGTCGAGCCCCTGCTGGATTCGACTCGGGAAAGGTTCCTTGAGCTGGAGGAAAAACAGCGTCAGTTTGACGAGTTTCTTTATCGAGCCAACAGCTGGGATCGATCTCGTCGCGTCATCGTCAAAGTGGAGGTCGATCAGCGCGGGATCAATCGTCGCTTTGTGGTCACCAACCGGGACGATCTCTGCTCCCAATCACTTTATGACCACTACACAAACCGAGGACAGACCGAAAACTTCATCAAGGCCTTCAAGAATCATCTGAGCATGGACCGACTCAGCTGTCATCGATTCCTGGCCAATCAGTTTCGACTCCTTCTGCATGCCCTGGCTTACCAGATGTTCGTGCGCCTGCGCGACTATCTGCACGGGACCCCCTGCTCGAAATCGAAACCTTACGTCGTCGTGTCCTCAAGATCGGGGCCCGGATCCGACAAACCACTCGACGCATCTGGGTCCATCTTTCCTCAGCCTTTCCCGAACAACCCCTCTTCCACCTCGTCTTGAGTCGTCTCAACTCCAGCTAGCCTCTCCCAGCTCCCCGAAAAACCGCTTCCGATACTCACCCAGGCCCAGATCTGTCTGAAATTCACTCCCCAACCACTTCAAACGCCTCGCCAACCGATATTCTTCGCAAATTCGCCTGTCACACCTGTCCGCTTTCGAGTTGAGCCACTTCTCGAGTCGTTTTTCAACTCCGGATTACGGTTCTTGCATAATCCGGGCTAAGCAGATTCGAGGTGAGAAATCGCTCTGAAGCGGACTGGCGGGAGAATGCGTGTGTGGTACCATGAGCACAAGAACGGAGGACCCTTCAAATGAGACTCTTGGTCAAGTCCCTGATCTTTTTCTGTGCACTTACCGCGTTCACCGGTGCGGCTGCTGCACAAGTCAACGACGGGATTGCCTTGAAGCTTGCACCAAACCTCAATTTCAATGTCCAGGAGCCGACGGCAAGCCGTCTCCATCCTCTTGATTTCGAGCAGATAGATCTTCGAGCGCACCTGTGTGTCCCTAGCTGCCGATAGAAGCTGCTTTATTTCGAGTTCCATTTCCTCGTTAGCGGCGATCAAGGTCTTTTTGAACTTGGCATCTACAAGGAGATGATTGATGTGGTGCTTGGGCGGGACAATTAAGGTCGGTATGACCTTTGATTCGTCCATGAGTCACCTGCCTGACTGGTCCCGATTTCATGAAGGGCTGGAAGGCTGGCGCGGGACAGGCAAACCAGCCTTATCGCCTCGCCGTCGTCACAGCAAAGCTATCCAACGTATTGACTGCTGTGGATTATACTTGGACGAGCGGAAAAATCTGTGCCGACGGACATAGATGGTCCGCTGGGCGGGCGGATGGGACTTGCAGGCATGATCCGGTGATCAAGAGAGGGTACGCATGAATCTGGTAGCAGTCTCAATCGCTTCCCTGGTGTTCGCCTCGCTTCAAGCTCAGCCTCAAAGCTTCGATACTGCAGATGTTGTGCGGAAGGCACGGCCTGGAATTGTCCTCATAAGAGGAATGACCGCGTTGACTACCTTCGTCCTCTCCCATAGTCTCTACTGAACCCAAACAGCAACATCAAGGAGGATTCCCCCATGAACCTTCGGGCTTGTTTTCCCAACGCCCTTGCCACCGTTACAAGGAGCATGTTTCGAGCTGAGTACATCCTAGCCATTGCCTTGTTTTGGCTGGCGAGTCTTTCTCCCCTGATGAGCCAGTTTGGTAGTACTGTCCAGTACTTTTCGCAGGTGGGCGTCAACGGGGGTTCCACTACTTCATTTACTATCAACAATCCCAGCACCACGGAGACGATTACTGTGGATGCCCAACTGTATTTTCCCGATGGAACGCCGCTGGCCGATGGGCAAGTGGTGCTAGGACCGGGAGCCACCGAGACCCTTTCTTTCGGAGACCCGAAAGCAGCTTTGGCCTCAGGGTGGGCTGAGCTGAAATCCGAGGGACCGTTTATCGCCACAGAGTTTTTTCAGTTGTCCATTGGGGGCCAGCTCAAACCTCGGGTCGGGGTGCTGCCCAGCACGGCGAGCGATGAGATCCGCTTCCTGGGATTCGTCAACCCGCAGTTCACGTCCGGTCTGGCGGTCAGCAATCCGAGTTCCACGGAGGCAACGGAAGTAACGATTAGGGCAAAGGATAGTGCCGGTCAGGCACCTGTCGACGAAAAGACTTTCATGTTGGAGCCACTTCAATCCGTCTCGGGTTTCCTGAATGAGGAGAAGTTTCTTGGAGCGGGATTGAGCAACTATGAGGGAGTCGTAGAACTCAGTGTCAATTCGCCGGCCGTGGCAGCCCTGTCTTTGACACAGGACGCCGGCACCGGAGATGTCGCCACCGTCTCCGTTCTCACCCAGAACCACATCATCACCGAGGGCGATCCTACAAACAACACCGCCCTTGGGATCGGGGCACTCGTCTCCAACACTACCGGCATGAGCAACACCGCCACGGGAGCCAGTGCTCTAACGAGAAACACCACGGGCTTTGGGAACACGGCTACGGGAGGCTCTGCGCCTTCCTCCAACACCGAAGGCAGCTTTAACACGGCCACGGGGACCGTTGCGCTCTTATTCAATACTACCGGCAGCGCTAACACGGCCACGGGAAACGCAGCGCTCAGAAACAATACCGAAGGCAGCTTTAACACGGCCAGCGGGGACAGCGCTCTCTTTTCCAATATAAGCGGTGAACGGAACACGGCCAGTGGAATCAGTGCACTCGTGGGGCTCCAACACCACCGGTTCCTCGAACATTGCAATCGGATCCTTCGCCGGTTCAGACAATCAAACCGGTGACAACAACATCCATATTGGCCACATGGGTTTTGATGAATCAAACACGATCCGGATTGGTGACTCAGGGCATACCAACGGCGCATTCATCGCCGGTGTCCAGATTGTTGCTCCCTCCTCGCGACGATTCAAACAAGACATCCACGAGATGGACAAGGCGAGCAGTGACCTGATGCGGCTGCGGCCTGTGACCTTCCGTTACAAGAAAGAATACGACTCCGGGGAGGGTCGTTTGCAATATGGCCTCATTGCAGAGGAAGCGGCTGAGGTTTATCCAGAGTTGGTCGTTTATGACGACACGGGAAGAGTCAAGACCGTTGAGTATCAGAAGTTGCCCGCGATGCTGCTGAACGAACTCCAGAAACAACACGGAAAAATTCAGGAGCAGGAAGCGATCATTACCGATCTGACTGAACGGTTGTCCCGACTAGAGCAAGTTCTGTCCGTTCCACGATCCTGAAGAAGACCGTGGCATTGAAGAGCTGCTCCGACGTATTGGCCTTTCATGGTGATGAAGAGGTGAAGAGTGGTTAGAAGTAGGTGATGCTAGAAAGTCGCTCAGAACGCAATCTCGAGCGAATAAAGGGTGTTTCCAGCTTCTGTACCCCTACCCGCTGCCGGTCTTCTCCAGTGCGTCCACTGGTCCGCCCGTTTCAGTCGGCAGCCGGTTGACTGCCTGCGGGTTGCGCCCTGGCTCCAGGGTGTCCATCGGCACCGGCGGAATCGGAGGGAGCCGCCAGAGTGGGCTCGGCCCTGTAGGCCACAAGACTGGGTGCGCCCAGGGTGCGGAAGTGCGCTCTAATGACCCTTCCTGACCGCACCTGACACCCCCTATAACCAGCAAAGTACTGTGAATAAAGGGTTTTACAATCAACTGATAAGCGTGAGGTCGATGGTTCGAATCCATCTAGGCCCACCACTTTTATCTCCTTATCCTCAACGGTTTACAGGATACTTGAGGGGCATCGCCCCCCCTGCCTCACACGCAGATCCAAGAAAGATCCTGCGACCTCTTAACGCCCGGTAGGGCCGGCTAGCCCGGATTATGCAAGAACCGTAGTCCGGAGTTGAAAAACGACTCGAGAAGTGGCTCAACTCGAAAGCGGACAGGTGTGACAGGCGGATTTGCGAAGAATATCGGTTGGCGAGGCGTTTGAAGTGGTTGGGGAGTGAATTTCAGACAGATCTGGGCCTGGGTGAGTATCGGAAGCGGTTTTTCGGGGAGCTGGGAGAGGCTAGCTGGAGTTGAGACGACTCAAGACGAGGTGGAAGAGGGGTTGTTCGGGAAAGGCTGAGGAAAGATGGACCCAGATGCGTCGAGTGGTTTGTCGGATCCGGGCCCCGATCTTGAGGACACGACGACGTAAGGTTTCGATTTCGAGCTTGTGCCAGGGGGTCCCGTGCAGATAGTCGCGCAGGCGCACGAACATCTGGTGCGGCAAGCCAGGGCATGCAGAAGGAGTCGAAACTGATTGGCCAGGAATCGATGACAGCTGAGTCGGTCCATGCTCAGATGATTCTTGAAGGCCTTGATGAAGTTTTCGGTCTGTCCTCGGTTTGTGTAGTGGTCATAAAGTGATTGGGAGCAGAGATCGTCCCGGTTGGTGACCACAAAGCGACGATTGATCCCGCGCTGATCGACCTCCACTTTGACGATGACGCGACGAGATCGATCCCAGCTGTTGGCTCGATAAAGAAACTCGTCAAACTGACGCTGTTTTTCCTCCAGCTCAAGGAACCTTTCCCGAGTCGAATCCAGCAGGGGCTCGACCACTCGCTGCAGGCGAGGGTTTCGACTTAACCCAATGACATACTGGAGTTGATTCTCTTCAGCCTCACAGAACTCGTAGAGCCGCGGCGTGGCAAAGCCGCTGTCGGCCCGAATCTCAATCTCGACATCCGTCCCCACTCCTTGTCGGATAGCCTCCACGACTCGCTTCAGAATGGGCACGATGTGAGAGTCAGCTCCCTTGTTGCCAGGTCTCAACACGGCACACACCAGGTCTCCCGTGTCGGCATCGAAGATCAGCAAAGGATGCAGAATGTGGCTTCGGTAATACCCGTGGTAGAAGGAGAACTCCTGCTGGCCGTGGGTGTGGTCGTCGGTACTGTCCAGATCCAGGATGATCTTACCGGGACGTCTTTTCTTCAGGGAGCGCACATAACGGCCTAGCAGCCACTGGCTCAAACGCATCAGATCCTTCCTGGTGACGGAGTTCTCCAAGCGGGAGAAAGTCGGCTGCGTGGCCAAATCCGGATCGCTCTCCGGCAACTGATCACAGACGGTTTTGAGCATCGGATCCGAGCGCAGCGTATCGGCGTCATTACAGTCTTCGTAGCCGGCCACGATCTGCAAGACTCGTTGTCGGATCAACTTCAACAGATCATGACGAATGTAGCGTTGGTCTCGACTCTCCGAAATACACGAACTGAAGCCCTCGCAGAGCCGATGTTGCCGATCCGCCGATCCAAACAACAACCATCCTGCGTCGGAAGTGAGGCTCCCCCCATCAAAACGCGCCGTGATCTTTCTGTGGCTGTGAAATGGCAGGGTATTCTGGCAGACTGCTCTTAACATTGCCGTAGCTCCTGGTTAGGGCCTTGTTTGTGTAAACCCTTTTATATCAGAGAGCTACGGCTCTTTTTATGGGCCCAAATCTCACTCGGATTCAGATCTCATGCATAATCCGGGCTAGATTCGTCAGGAACTCAGTGGTGTCTGCGGCCGCCTCTCTGACCTCCTCGGAGGGATCCTGCTCGGCAATCCGACGCAAAACGGGGACAACTTCCAACTGCTCGAAGTCCTCAAAAGCGAGCACTACTTGCAGGCGTACGCCCTCGTCCCGGTCATTCAGCGCCTGCATCAAGGTCTGCATCACCCGGGGGGTGGGATCAAGTGCCGCGAGTTCGGTCACTGCGGACTCCCGCTCTTCCGGATCAGCTGCATAAAGCGCTTGCTGCATGAACTGACTGACTTCGTCCTGCAGGGGTGGTGATCCCCTTTTTAACGGTGAGTTCAGTTCCGGGAGCCGACTCAACCCTCGTTGCCCAGGGTCAGGGGCTTCCCCCACTCGTTGCACATCCTCATGGCCAGTCTGAGGAAATTCACCTGGAGAAGCAGGAGATGCGCCGCGACCCTCGCTTCCGGTCCCGGTTGCCGATTGCACGAGATTCGCAGTCGGATCGGGCACAGGTCTCTGGGCAGGCCTGCGCCCGGGCAGCACAAGCCACACCCCTACACACGTGGCTATGACGAAGAGGAAGATGAGAATTCGGTTCTTGGACACAACAGAATACCAAGCGAGCAGCCTGAGGCAGGGGGTACTCTCACCGTCGGCTGCTCGCCGTCAGTTTTTCGTTCTGAGTTACTACGGTCCTATGGTTCGTTCCCCGCAAATTCCACCCAGGTGTCCATGGCACCTATACTGCAGCCATACTTCAGATGGCCCTTACCCAGATCCAGCTCCTCGATGATCTGCTCGCAGCTGCAGCCCCTGGTGTCTTCCGTTGAGTAGGATCGTCGAGGCCCCCTCCCTCTGGGCGGGGTGGTGTCGAAGATCGAGTCGTCGTCCACCAGAGCCCAGCGGTTGATTCCAAGTCTCCGAGAGGGAACATTCGCCTCGGGGACCACCGTGTCGGGACACAGGTCTACCCCTACGCAGACCCCGTCTCCGTCGTCGTCGTCGTCATTGGGCACGTTGTCGCAGGAGGCAGTCCCCACGTTACAGAAGTCGTCTGTGCCGCAGACACCGTCGTCACAGTTGGCGTTATTGGCCGTGTTGTCGCAGGAGTCCGTGTTCTCGTTACAGGAGTCGTCTGTGCAGCCCACCCCATCGTTGCAGTTCGGGGCTGTGCCGGCCTGGCAGCTGCCAGCATTACAAGTCTCCGAACCGTTGCAGAAGAGTCCGTCGTCGCAGTCCGCGTTGACGGTACACTCAAGCAAGCAGGGATCGCTGCCGGCTTGGCACGAGCACCGTTGCGAATCGCCCGTATTGAACCGCCCCGGGTTTCCCGGAGACAGTTTTAGTTGACTCCAGCCACCACGGCTGTAGTCGGTTGATTCAGATAATACATCTGCTCGAGTTCAACGGGTGGAATGTAGCCGATTGGCTCCAGCAATCTCTGCTTGTTATACCAACAGACCCAATCCAGCGTCGCGAATTCCACCTCTTCCAGTCCCCGCCAGGGGCCTTTCTGACGAATGACTTCCGTCTTAAACAGCCCGATGACCGATTCCGCCAGCGCGTTGTCGTAAGAGTCTCCTTTGCTTCCAACCGAAGGCTCGATGCCGGCCTCTGCCAACCGCTCCGTATAGCGAATCGACAGGTACTGCACTCCCCGGTCGCTGTGATGAATCAGGCCTTCCGTGTCTGAACGTGACCACAGGGCCTGCTCCAGTGCGTCCAGGGCAATGTCGGTCTTCAGGGAAGCCGATGCCCTCCACCCGACAATACTTCTCGAGAAGGCATCGATGACCAATGCCACGTAGACGCGCCCTCTCCAGGTGGCCACGTAGGTCAGATCGGCTACCCACAGCTGATTCGGACGGGTTGCAGTAAAGTTGCGGTCCACCAGATCAGCCGGCCTTGCGGCTGCTTCATCCGGCTGCGTCGTCTTAAACCGGCGACCCCGAACCACGCCCTGCAGTCCCGTCTCGCGCATTAAACGCGCGACCGTGCAGCGAGCCACCTTGAAGCCCTCACGATTCAGCTGCTTCCAGACTTTGCGAACTCCGTAGACCTGGCGGTTGGCATGCCACACCCGATCGATTTCAACCCGGAGCCTGGCATCGCGTTTCGCTCTTGCCGGCAGTAACCCAGGATCCTTGTGCCTGGTTTCCCACTGGTAGAACGTCGAAGGGGCGATCGGCAGCACCTCGCAGATCGACTCGACCCCATAGCAGATCCGATTCTTTCGCATGAAATCCACCATCACTTCCGTCGGCGGCCGAGCTCCGCCTGTGCGAAAAAAGCCGAAGCCTTCCTAGCCGAAGCCTTCCTTAAGATCTCGTTAATCCGCTTCAGCTCCCGATTCTCCCGCTCCAGTTCCTTCAGACGCTGCCTCTCGTCCGTTGTCAGCCCGGCTCGACGCCCCTGATCCCTTTCCGCCTGTCGGACCCACTTGCGCAGCGTCTCCGCTGTGCAGCCGATCTTGGCTGCTATCGATGTCATCGCACCCCATTGAGAGCTGTACTCCCGTTCATGCTCGAACACCATCCGTACTGCTCGTTCTCTGACCTCTGGTGAGTATCTGCTTCGTCTTCCCATGACCCCATCCTCTCAAGAAATGGAGTCTCCGGAAATCCCGGGGCGGTTCATGCCATCAACTGGACACGCAGTTTGGAGAATGTATTCCGGGGTACCGAAAAGATAGATTTTTTCTCCGTACGCGATCCGATACCGTTTTTTTCGACTGGTTCAATTTGCTCATCCAAATCTGGCGAAAAGTTGATAAGCGTTGGCGCAGGCTGTGGGCTGCTTGTATTTATCTGACCCAGCGAAGATCTCGCATGGCCGCGGTGAGACGTATTCTTGCAGGAGAGCAACCTAATATTTTGATCATGTGCTTTGGAAATATCTGCCGTTCTCCCTTTGCTGAAGCCTATTTACAGCAAAGGCACGGCTATAAATGGGTCACATCTGCCGGAACATTCCCCCAGGAGAACCGATTGTCTCCCTTAGATCTCCAGGAGGTTGCCAGAGAGAATCACAACGTGGATCTGGCTGGACACAAATCCCGCTTCTTAAGCGAAGAGATGGTCAGGTGGGCGGACTTGATTCTCGTGATGGATTATCACAATCTGGGCCAGCTTGATTCTCGTGAGATTAGCAAGCCCGTGGTTTTGCTAGGTGAATTTGGCAATCGTAGAGCAATCGCGGATCCGTATCGTAAACCCGCTTCCACAATCAAAGCCGTTCTGGATCAGATAGCGAATCTATCTGAGGAGCTGGCGCATCAATTGCGCCAGTCATAGTCGACCGCCTCACCGGTTGACGCCGATCAAGAAATCTGGGGTTGGTTCGCATTTCGGACCGTGGCGGCGATACACAATTAGCGTGAAGGCGACCCTCAGGCTGACGACGAGCATTTCACCGCCGTCTTCTACGGTGCCGAGCACCCCTTTCAGGGTAGGGGAATAGGACGGAGGCAATACGGTCGAGCATGTCGACAGCCGCCACAAAGAACGCAAGGATCCCAAGCAGTAGCGCGAAGCCTGTCGCGATTCAGCCGTCCGATCCAAGTCGAATCACTGCGAACCATGGGAATCGAATTTTAGAGACCTCGAATCGAGTTTCGCCTCATCGCGATCGCCGGTCACAGTCACGGTGGCCTTTGGCTCCGTGGCCTTGAGCGATATGCGCCGGTTTCCGGTCTTGCCATACAAGTAGAGGTGTACGCTACCTTTGCTGGAGATTCCCAGCGTTGCCCTTGTTCTACCCTCCGAGTCCACTACCCGAAACTCTTCTGCTGTGATTCTCCTGGGGGAAGATGAATCTCGTTGAGCTAGAACGGGCAATGGAGTAACCAGGTACTGAGACAAGAGTCCGCCGATTGCCCCTGCCAGCAGCGGGTAGTGTCTCAATTTGAAAATTTGGGAGTGTCCGAATCAAAAACTTACGTTTTTGGTTGTTTCCCAGGGACAATAATGTAAATAATAAAATTTGCAATTTGCAGAAAAGCGTAACGAAAGTTTGTAGGAACAATCGGAGTTCTCCCCCATGCCCAAAGGACCAAAGGGTGAATCGCGCCCTGCCAACGTGGTTGGCTGCGCCGTTCACGTGGCCCGAATAGCCACCGGCGAAATCGAGGAAGAAACCAAACCCACCGTACCAGCCCGAGCTGCTGGCGGGCGGAAGGGTGGTCGTAATCGTGCCAAGAAACTGACGGCGGAACGGCGGTCAGAGATTGCACGGATTGCGGCTCAGGCACGGTGGCGTTGACAATCATTCATTTGACTTCTAGGGTCTACCCCTTGATGTTTTCCTACCGATTGGCATCGAAACGGGATGGCGCATGACCGTATGCATCGCAGCACTCTACGATAAAGGCGCGGGGATAGTCCTAGCATCGGACCGGATGGTCACGGCCCACATTCCTATAGGATATGAGTTTGAGCACGGCGAAAAAACCAAGATTGTCGAGTTAGGTGGAGACAAGTCAGTATATGCACTCATTGCTGGGGATGTCTTGCGTGGCAACGAAGTTCTCAATGTGGCACGAGCGCAACTGATGCAAAGGGAAGGGGTGGCCGCAGCATCAGAGAGAGCTGAAATAGTAAGAATTGCCTACCAGCAAGTCAGGCTCACAAATGTACTCCATAGAGAGCTAGAGCCTCGCGGATTAAACCTAGACAGCTATTACGGTAGGCATCAGCAACTATCACCACAGGTTGTGCAGATCATTGACCACGCCCTAACTAGCGCCGACCTAGGTGTTGAGATACTGGTTGCTGGGTCTAACGGATCAACTCACACTGTTCACACGATATTGAATCCAGGAACTATCCACGATAGCAGTTCAATTGGTCACGGAGCTATCGGATCTGGCGCTCCACACGCACTATATTCGCTTATTGAACATTCCTATAGATCATCTATGAGTAGGGACGAAGTGGTTAATTTGGTCAAGAAGGCGAAAAAGAGAAGCGAGGTGGCCCCTGGAGTTGGAACAGAGACAACTACAGTGGTCATTCCAAGCGGGGATGCGGACCTAGCAACCCAAAACGGAGATACAGAAAATGCTTAAGAAGCGTACCGTGAAGCCGCACAGAATTAAGTGGATCGAGGCAGAACGAGAATTGGCTACTCGTGGGGTTTTTCCTCCATCTTGCTCAATCGGCTACGAATATTTCCCAATAGATGACGAATATCGTCTGCCACATCCGAACAAGGTTCTTGATCCAAAAAAGAAAGGGTAATCTTCAAATAACAATTGAAACTGAAATAATGCTTGACAACGGAAGGGTGTTCTTGTATCCTTCTGTTAATGAACAAGTTACCTACTTCCAAGCGAGCCAAGATCCTAGCATTACTGGTCGAGGGAATGTCGATGCGGGCCATCTCTCGAATCGAGGACGTTTCAATCAACACAGTTACAAAGCTTCTGGTTGATGCCGGCCATGCCTGCGCCAAATACCACGATGAGGCTGTCCGTGACGTTCCGGCTGCCAGGGTCCAGTGCGATGAGATTTGGTCCTTCTGCTACGCCAAGGCAAAGAACGTCCTTAAGGCAAAGGCTGCTCCCCCTGGGGCCGGTGACATTTGGACCTGGACGGCCATTGACAGCGATGCCAAGTTGATCCTCTCCTACGAGGTGGGTGATCGGTCAGGCGCTACCGCTTTTGAGTTCATGGATGATCTGCGGACCCGGCTGGCCCATCGAGTTCAGTTGACTACTGATGGCCATCGGGTTTACTTGGAAGCGGTTGAGAGTATCTTTGGGTCCGACGTTGATTACGCCCAGTTGATTAAACTGTATGGGGAACCCGAAGAGGGTCGGAAGCGTTACAGTCCGGCTGCCTGCCTAGGGACACACAAGAAGCCTGTTATGGGCCAGCCTGACCCCAAGGCGGTCAGCACGTCCCATGTCGAGCGCCATAACCTGACAATGCGGATGGGAATGCGTCGCTTCACGCGCCTTACAAATGCATTTTCAAAGAAGATCGAGAACCACCTTCACATGCTGTCTCTCTACTTCGTACACTACAATTTCTGCCGGATTCACAAAAGCCTTCGGATGTCACCGGCAATGGCTGCTGGAATCTCCGATACGCTGCACGATGTAGAGTGGATTGTTGGACTGGTTGATGCGAACACTCCGAAGCCAAGAACACGCGGCCCTTACAAGAAGCGGAATTCAAACTGAGACACTACCCAGCAGCGCTACTCCGAGGATCAGACTGTACTGCTGCTTTATGTTCACACAACCCTCCTTTTGCATGAGCGAACCCTAGAGACTCGCTGTCTGGAAAGATCGGCGGGCGTACAGGGCGCTGCATCGCACACTCTTCCAAAGAGTGCCCGTTGAGGGTCAGAACCGCCGTTGATTCAGCAGCTATATCCAATGGTTCGACTTATGCAATCTCTCATGAGGCCCTCCCTGGAGACGCCTGGAGCACATCGAACATAGTGGGAGTGAAGTACCCCTGTCCACTGCCACACAGGCTAAATCATACCTTATATCAACCAGTATCGTGCTTAGATCCGAGATTTGAGATCAGGGCCATCGCTTCAGTGGATTAAACTATCCGCAAAGTTCGAGAGCAGCTCAACGCTGGGTGGCTGGAGATTGAACAGAAGACTTTACGCAAATGGGAAAACAAACTTCGGAGCCGGTGAAGGTCGGATTGCTCATAGGCTCACTGTCTAGAGGAGGGGCGGAGCGTGTCGCTCTGGGTTTACTCAAACATCTGAATTCTGCTGGGATCGAAACTTATCTTCTGACCCTGGATGGCAACCGGGATCTCCTGATTTCCGACTCAGGACAAGAGGACCAGGCTCTGTCACAGCGAGTTATTCCGCTGAGCCGGGCAGACAATCACTGGAACACGGTATTCAAGGTTCTTGTCTTTCCATGGCAGTGGCTTGTGTTGGAGCGTACTATCCGCCGATTGAGGCTCGATGTTGTGGTCAGCCTGATGGAAAGATCCAATATTGCCAATCTGCTGACCTTTGCTCGACACCAACGGATCCTGTCCGTCCGGAGCTACCCCGAATCGATGTTGTCTTCCAAGGACCCTCTTAAGCGAGGCCTCATCAGACGTCTGTATCCCTGTCTGCTGGGCCGAGCTGACCGAATTGTCTTTGTCTCCAAAGAGGCGGCCAAGAACTTTCAGGAAATGTTTCCCACTCGGCCAGGCCAACCAGCCGTCGTCTACAACATGTGTGATATTGGCGAGCTCGAGGCGCGTGCCAGGGAAACTTTGACAGCAAAGTATCTGGAAGTTTTCGAGAGGCCGGTTGTCATGACTCACGGCCGCTTGATAGCAGATAAGGGGCACTGGCAGCTGATCCGTGCCTTTGCTGAGGTCAGGCGTACGAACCACGATTTGAGGCTGGTCATCCTCGGCCAGGGCCCGCTTGAAGCCGATCTGCGTCGGCTGTGCAGGGACCTTGCAGTGCAAGACGAAGTCTTCTTTCCAGGCTTTCAGCCGAACCCGATGCCCTGGTTGGTGAAAGCGCATCTTTTCGTACTTTCTTCGTTGCGAGAGGGTCTTCCGGGGTCGCTTTTGGAGGCCATGGCGCTGGGTGTCCCAGTCGTCGCAACCGACTGTCGATCCGGACCGAGAGAGCTGCTTGCGCCCGAGACCAACCCTGAGCACAAGACTCAAAGTATTGAGTGTACTCCTTGCGGATTACTAACTCCTCTGATTGGCGACAGTTAGAATTTCCCACGTATTGCCTCATTAGAGAATCGAACCAAAGCTAGAAACTTGCCTCACTAAGAATCGAACCCAGTTCCGAACAGCTTATTGGTTCCTTACATCAGAAACAACGGGGCGACCGGAGCCGGACCCGCTTCGCGATCTTCTGCCGGAGCAACTGGGCGAGATTGGAACCCGATTTCGGAGGCTGTCGGCTCCACGCGAGCGATCTCGGCCTTGTAGAGCTGCTCCCTACGCCAGTCCCTCACCCGTCGCTGCAGCGTCCGCAGTTGCCCATCGAAGAACCGACCGGGATAGCGTTGCTGAAGGCGAACGAAAAGCGCTTTGGCGGTTTGAGCGGGATTAACTTCCAGTTGGACACGAACCTCTGGCCAGACTTCAGCAAAGGGATCCTTTCGAGTCCTCCATGTCCGGGGCTTTTTCGTCCGCCGATATCTTCTGATCTCTTTGGGTTCTTGTGAAGCGGTGATCTCGACAAGATACTTCCTGACGATTGCATCCATCTCTCTGGGGGAGTCGTTCCCTTCCAGTTCCCTTTGTCCGTTAGCAAAGGTCCAAAAATAGTCTTGGCGTCGCTCGAGCTCTTTGAGTAAGATCACCGGATCGAGCTTCCGGTAAAAACGCTCGATTCGCTCCCTCTTTCGCTTGGTGAGATAACCAGAAGCAATGATGCGCTGGTAAGGAGTTTGAGCTTGATCGTAGCGCTTCTTGACGCGTGCGCCGACGCGCTGCTTTTCGATCAGCTTCATCGAGGGCTGAAAGAAGTTCACATAGAGGCGTAGAATCTCATAAAGCTGAATCAGGGCCCGCCAGGCCCCCAGTCCCTCGTAGCGATCGTACCCGATCAGCCTTCTCACGACAGAGCCGTTCTTCTCTTCCACAAAGGCCTGATCGTTCTTTCGATTGACCCGGGAACGAGTGAAAGTGATCTGCTCTCTTTGGCAGTAGCGAAGCATCTCATAGTTGATGAACTCGCTGCCGTTATCCGTATCCAATCCCAGCAAAGGAACCGGGAGCCGGCCACGCAGGGAGTTCAGGGCGCCGATCACGTCGGCTTCGCTGCGCCGCAGCAGGGCCACGCACTCGGTCCAGCCCGTTGCGACGTCCACCAGGACCAGCGTGTGCAGAAAACTACCGGCAGCACTGACGCCGCAGTGAGCGACCAGGTCCGCTTCCAGAAACCCGGGTTGAAGATCGTCCCAGTCGGCGAAGGTCCGTACCTTGATCTGCTTTTTGAGTAAGCTTCCCGGCCGGGTTGTACTCACACCACGCTGATTGATTCTCTCGGTGGCCAGCAATCGATCAGCGGTGGCGGGGCTGATCGTCAGAAGCTTTCCCCGGACATCAGCGGGTAAGGACAAATGACCGTTCCTCTCCATCACCTCGATCAACTCGGGAAGAAAGGGAACCAGTCGCTTGGCGCAGATCCGGTTGGCCGTGGTCCAAAGGGTAACCAGTACCTGCTTGACTCGCTCATCGTATCGGGCGCGGCGGGGTCGCGAAGAACTAACGCTACCCGGCGGATTGTTCAACAGAGTAATGGCGTGTTTGCGACCGTAGCCGGTTGCCGCAACCAACTGATCCACGATCTGGCTCTTGATTCCTTTGCGGGCCGATGCGTAATCCTCCGCAGTGCGTGTCAACAACTCTCGGCGCAACTCCAAACTCAACTTTTTCCTCAATTCGTCGCCTCCTCATCAAGTGTTCGGTTCGATTCTTGATGAGGCAACGGTCTCACATTAGTTCGATTTTGGATGAGTCAATGCGTGGTGAGCGACAACTCCAACGACGAAGGCGACTACCATCTCCCGCTTCTGATGACGATCACGGCCCTTCCGCAACCGGCGCGACGGCGGTGGTGGTAACGGGAAAGACAAACCCGGATTCAGACGGCTGGATAGTCCGCGGTGCCGGGGCATCCTTTGCCAGCGGGAGATGAGTGCGCGAGCACTGATCAGCTCTTGCCGGTGCCCGAGGACTTTCTCCTGTGAGCGGTCAGGCCGAGGCCATCAAGAATACGAAATAGAGGGGCCAGTCTACTTTGTCCCCGATTTACGAGAGACATTCTCGATGGTGGAAACTCCAGGCAAGTAGTACCATTCAGGATTGTCTCAGTCGACTATGGTGAAAAACCCCGGTAGGTAAGGATATGAATGGTAGATTGTCGTTCAAACTGATTGCGTTGGCCGGAATTCCGATCCTGACAGGACAAGCCCTGGCTGGCGAGAAGATTCATTTCAAGGCTCAGCACATCAACGTGGCTACCGGGAGGGAAGCGGTTGAGATTGGAGACGAGCCCGGCCACACCCTTGCTATGTTTCAGGCAAAAGGCGTCGGGGTAAGACGCGAAGGTCCGGCCGAACCGCCTTACAAGATTGAAATCTGGGGTACGGGCGACTACCGGAAAGACGACACGGGAAAAGAGCACGGCTACGGCAAGTTCACGTTCTCGGATGGGTCTTCCTACTATGAGGAGTGGACGGGCAATGTTGCCGATGGCCGTGGTGTGGGGACAGCAATCTACTTTAACGGGACCGGACGTTTCGAAGGCATGAGAGGCGGGAGCAAATTCGACTGCGCACTGCTGGGCGACCGTTTCATTTGTGAGGTTGAGGGAACCATTGAGTTGCCCTGACCCGGGATGAACCCGGCCTGGTTCCCCCGCCCTTTGCTGTCTGTCCTCGGCACGCTTCAGCCCCTCCCGGAGGTCTGAAGACTCCGGCTTCAGGCGCCGCTCGCCAGTCGCTAGGTTCGACCCGTTGGTTAGACAACTTCCCACTGTCCTGGATCGACTCCGAAGTGCAGCATCTCTTCTTTGATCCTGGACCAGGTGGTTTCGTCGATCGCGATGCCCTCGAGTTCCCGACTCTGGGCGCTTCGGAACTCCGGCTCTCCGGGAAGGAGAATCTCTTTGAAACCGGGAGCCAGACGGCTCGACTTTACATGGCTGATCAGCGCTTCCACTTCATCATAATAGGTGTCCAAATCGGTAAAGTGAGGGATCGAATACACGGTGAGCAGCACTCCGTTGCTCAGCAGGCTGCGTTCCCCTGCAGCACAGCCCTGCCCGCTCAGGGCCCCGCCTAGAAGTTCCACCATGATACTCAGACCGTATCCCTTGTGGCCGGCGGTTCCGCCGAGAGGAAGAATGGCTCCAGGGGGGTCTTCTTTGAAGTCGTCTGGATCGGTGCTGGGGTTGCCGTGGGCATCGATGATCCACCCTTCCGGAAGCTTATCCCCCCGGTTGATGGCCAGGCGGATCTTTCCTTCCGCGACTACCGAGGTGGTCATGTCCAGAAGGATGGGAGGCTTCTGGCGCCGTGGAGCAGCAAACGCCAGAGGACTGGTGGAAAGACGACCGTCGATGCCTCCGAAGGGGGCGATTTGGTAGCCGAGACGGCCGGCGTTCACCAGGATCTGAGCCATCATGCCACTACGAGCTGCCAGCAGTGGGTAGGCTCCCGCCCGGCCGATATGGCTGGTATTGCGCAGTGCCACTGTGGCGACTCCCCGCTCCCTGGCCTTCTGGATGGCGAGATTGGTGGCAAAAGTCGCCCCCACCTGGCCCATGGCTCCATGGCCATCCACGACAGCGGTACAGGCGTGCTCCTGGACTATCTCGGGTTGCGCCTGGGCCTGGAACCGTCCCTCCCGAATCGCCTGGGTGTACTCGTAGTAGCGAAGGACGCCGTGAGAATTGTGTCCAAAGAGATTGGATTCAACCAGATGATCCACTACCGTGCGGCTGGCGTCGGGGGTACACCCCGCCGCTACGAAAAGTTCGTAGCCGATTTCGCGCAGCATTTCTGGCCGGAATCGAGGCACAGGAACTCCCTTGCTGACCGAAACATCCCCGACCGCCCATGGGCTCGCGAAGAGTCGACCATCGACTCCGAGGATTGTATCCCAGCAACAAGAATGCGACCAACTGGTGTTTCCTCAATAGTTTCAGGACGTTTACATGTCGCTCCCGGGATCCCTTCGCGAAAGGTATGCGAGAGGCCACTTCTCAGTTGGGAAAGCTGTTTGAAGGATCGTTCGATAATCGGTGAGAGCCCCGTGGCGCCTGGGTGCTGACGTCGGTTAGAAGAAACGCGAGAAGCGCATTGTCAGGAAACTGTCGTTGCGGAAGAGGTAGAGTGGATCGGCCACGGCTGCATTGACAAAGAACCTTCCTTCGAATTCGACCCTGAATTGGTTTCCAATCCGTCGCTCGGCCTCGATCGAGATAAGAGTGGACCCGTTTTGCCGGTCGATGATGGCCCCGGCCAGAACAGCCGTGTTCTGGGAGTCGTTCCAGGCGAGGCGCGCTCCCAGGAACAGATCGTCGTTCGATAAGGTGAAGGGAGCCTCGGCGTCCCGGCCATCGTACTGGTATTCGAACAGGAGTCCGAGATCGGCTCTTCCAGCCACCACCTGGTAGAGGGTGTACTCGAAGCCTCCGACCAGGGCCCCGAAGGTCTCTCCCTGGCCTTCGCGGAGGATGCTCTCGACCTTAAAGAGCCAGGCATCCTTGGTGTACTGCAGCTCGAGTCCTCCCTGGCTGATCAGATCGTAGTGAGGAATCAGGCGTTGCCCCCCGGGGGCGACAACCAGCCGGGGCTCGCGCCCGGTCCCGCGAAAGTAGGAAAGGCCAAGGTCCCAATCACCGAAAAAATGCGAGTAGCGGAGGGCGAAGTCGACGTGCTTGCGGCCGGCGGAAGACTCATAGACGGCGTTGTCGGTGTCCACAGGCAGAGGGAAACCTGGCCGTCCCTCCGCACTGGCAAAGGTGCGCTCACGAAAACCCGGAAGTAGAAAGACGCTGAGAGCTCCCCAGTCCTGCTGAAAATTGAAATTGACCATCGGCTGACCGAGTTTGTCTTCCTCATCGATGTCTTCGACGAAATCAGTCTGATTGATCACGTCGACCAGATGGCGTGATTCGGTCACTCCCCAGAACACCCGGTTGGCACCCGCCGTCAGATCCCAGCCATCGCCTCTGTGAAGCCAGTAGGCTTCGCGGATATCAAAGTGGAAGCGATGGCTGTCTACGCCCTCCAAACGGACAAACGGTGCGAAGCTGAACTGATCATTTCGACTTTTCAGTCGAAAGCGAAACTCAGGAGCGACAATCAGCGAGGGCTGGGCCGTGCCGAACTGCTCGGGCCGCAGAGGCTCGTCGGGGAACAGCCTTACCTCCCCGGCCACATAGCCCGAGATGGTTCCCTCGCCGGCCCGCACGGCTCCTGAAAAGGCCGCAAGCAGGGTGATCAAGGTAAAGAGTCTCTTGGTCCAGTACATCAGCCAGAACCTCACTCAGCGGAGCCGTGTCAGCACGGACCGGTCGAAGTTGCTGTCCTTGCGGTCGGTACCGAATTCGAATTCAGAGAAATTGAGGTCGGTCTCCTTGCCGGTCTTGTGGTTCACCATGGCCAGCTTGTGGGCGCGCCAGAAGTTCCCGTCATAGAGGCGGTAGTCGCTGAAGGTCAATTCTTTGAAAAGGTCTCCCCTGCGGTCATAAAACTCTACCTTGCGGACTTGGAAGTCTTGCTGATCGACCCAGGACACCTGTTTGGTATAGCCGGAATGCTCATATCGAGGAGTGCGTTCGATAACATCGCAGACCAGGTCTCCACAGGGTTCTTCGCGCAGGTATTTGTAGGTGTATTTGTTGAGCTCGAGTGCCGTGAAGTCCTCGAAGGCAAACTCACTGCCGACGAAGGGCCCGGACTTGTTGACGGACGAGATCCGTTTCACCCGTTTCAGCGCGGGGAGAAACAGCCACTGATCATCGGGATCGAGGATTTTCGCGTGCGAGAGCAAGGCCGTTCCGTCGATGTCGGCCGGATTGTTAAAGACGATGAGGGTCTTGTCACCGACGCTCTCGTCGGGCACCTCCAGCGTCGAGATGGAGAGAGTTCGGACAGCCTCCCGGCCGGCCTTGTTGCGGAGGATCATTTTCAGATCGACCCGGCTGTCCCCGAACCCGCGGTCGCTGCGATCGCTGCGAGCCGCCAGATCGTAGCCTTTCTGTTGGAGGTCGACATCGCTCGCGATCACCGGGGCGAGGATAATGGTCCCGATCAGAATCAGCGCTTTAAGCTGCTTGAGGAATTGTTTCTTCATTGTATGTGTCTCCTTTTTTGGATTTGCGGGCGATCAGCAACAGCGACGGCAGCAAAAGAAAGTCCACCGCCAGGGCGATGGCGATTGCCAGTGCTGTCAGCAGGCCCATTTCAGCGTTGATGCGGAAGGTCGAGAAGGCCAGGACTCCAAACCCGAAGGTGAGAATCAGCGTATTCACCAGAAGCGCCTTTCCAACCGTGCGAAATGTGTAGTGGATGGCCTCAGCGGGGCTCTGATTCTTTTCGCGTCGCGCCCGCAGATACTTGGAAAGAAAGTGGACAGTGCTGTCGACCACTATTCCCAGCGAAGTCGCAGACACCATGGCCGCTGCCATGCCGGCCTCGTGGACGACCAGCGCCCAGACGCCGAACGTCATGAGTATGGGCAGAACGTTGGGTACCAGGCTGAGGGCGCCCAGTGCCAGGCTTCGCAGCGCGATCATCATGATCACAGAGATCAGCAGCACGGCCAGGACGTTGCCCCCCAGCATGCTGTTGATGTTCTGCTCAGAAATGTGCGAGAACATGACCGTCGCCCCGGTGGGGAAAGCACCCATATGAGCCGGGGCGTTACCGTCCAGCCACTCCTGCGAGCGGTCCATAAAGCCACGAACCTGTTTGGTTGGCAGTTGCCCAACCGTAGCGGTAACACGGGTGGCCGATTTGTCAATGTTGATGCGATCGTTCAGATCCAACCCGAAAGGCAGCGACAGCTCGAACAGTAACAGATATTGAGCAGCCAGTTGGCGATCCCCGGGAAGGACATACCGCTCCGGATCGTCGCCGTGCATGTTCTTGTTGAGGCGCTTGATAATGTCCGTGTAACTGTACACGTGGGTGACTTCGGGCTGTTCGCGAAGCCATGCCGTGAACGACTCCAGCGTTCGCAGATACTCGGGACTGCTGATGCCGCCGGATTCCCCGGATTCCACCGAGTACTCGATGAAATAGATGCCGTTGAGGTGTTCGATTCCAAACTCCGCGTCGTTCCGGAATTGAATGCGGTGGTCGAAGTACTTGACCCACTCGTCATTCAGATCAATCGTCGGAACCATGGCCGTGAAGCCCAGAGCAAGAATCGCGGATGCCACCAGGATGGGCTTGTGACGAGCCACCACAAAATCGCCCAGCCGGTCGAGCCAGTCCCGTTTCGCATGAGTCGGATGCGTTTCCACCACCTTGACCCGCACCGGCAGCAGGCTCAGCACGGCCGGCAGGAAGGTCACCGAATAGACAAACGCCGCGGTGATACCGATGGCAGTGATATTTCCCAGATTCCAGAAAGGCGGCGCATCGGAAGCATTCAGCGCCAGGAACCCTACCACAGTGGTGGCGCTGATCACGGCGACGGCCAGGAAGTTGATCCGGATACTCTCCTTCAGAGCTTCGATCTTGGCTTTCCCCTCCCGCATGAGCGTGAACATGGAAATCAGGATGTGGATGCTGTCAGCGATTGCCAGCGTCAGGATGATGGTTGGCGCCGTGACGTCGATGGGATCCAGAGTAATACCCAGATACCCGGCTATTCCCAATGCCGTGGCCGTGGACATCCCGATCACCAGCACGGTCGCAAGCGTGCCGCTCAGGCTCCGCAGGGAAACAATCATCAGCCCCAGCAGGACGATGTACATGAAGGGCACGAGTGTCATGGCGTCTGTGGCTGCCGCCTCGGCGAAGGCGTTGTTGAGCATCGACATACCGGAAATGGCTATATGGACCTCGGGAAACTGGCCTTGGATTTCGGCCGCCAGGGTGCGGGCGTGAGCCGCCGCCTCGGGTACCTCCGTGAGGCTTTGTTCCGGGTACTGGAGAGTCACGTTGACTCCGGTGGTATCCGCGTCAAGGGAGACCAGGCTTCCCGAGAGAAGCGGTTCTGCCAGTGCCACCGCCCTGCGCTCGGCCAGCTCCTCGGGAGACAGAGAGGGGCCGTCGCGAATCAGGTCGTCGACCGTCAGTTCGTCGCCTTGCGCTGAGCTGTGCTGAAAGTTGGTGAGCGAATCGACCCGGATGGTGTAGGGAATCTGCCAGGCTTCCCGGGTGAGACGTTCAACGGCATCCGTCATGCGAGGCGTAAAGACACTCCCTTCGCCGGGTTGAACGATGAAGAGAATGTTGTCGCTTTTGGTGTATGTCTCCTGGAAGTTCTCAAAGTCGATCAGATAGGGATTCTCAGGGCTGAAGAATACGCGGTAGTTACTGGAGAACTCGAGGAAGCGAGCACCACTCGAGGCTGCTGCGACAACGAGCAGAGTCAGAGCGATGACGATCCAGCGCTGGCGGATGACAAAGTCGGCTAACTGCAAGGCGAATCGATCGGATGAAGAGGTTTCGTTTTTCATGGGTTGTTTCCTTGTGAAAGCTGAGATGCTAACCAGAACGATGGTTCTGGAACGGGCCAAAAAAATCCTATTTCGCCTCCAGGGTCGACAGGGATGCCTCGATATTCCGGCGGACCATCGTCGCGTCCAGACCGAGTCGAACCATGTGGGCTGAGCTTTGATTGAGCGCCATCAAACTGACCGCCCAATCGTCGATATCGATATCGGGGTTGAGCTCTCCTTTCTCTCTGGCATTACGGAGGACGTTGCCGAACATGGCGACCATGCCCTCGAAAAATGAGCGCATGTCGGCCGCGATTTCTTTGTCACTGCACGCCATCTCGACCGCCGTGTTGCAAATCAGGCAGCCGCGATCGGAAGCCTCTGCTGCTGCCAGATCCATCAGGCTCTCGAAGTAGCCTCGAATCTCGGCCACAGAAGCATCGGGCCGGCGCAGTTTAGCCTGATACTGCTGCACGAACCGGTCCATGTAGTTCTGGAGAGCCTTTCGGAAGAGATCCCGTTTGCTGCCAAAGACCTCGTAGAGTCCGTAGCGGCTCACACCCGTGGTCTTGACCAGGTCGTCGAACGAGGTGTCCCCGTATCCCTTTTCCCAAAAAAGGGCCAGGGCTTGCTCGAGTGCTGCATCCGGATTGAACTCACGCGGTCGTGCCATAATTACAGAATACTCGTTCTGTAATGGCAGGTCAACTCTTTTTTTGTGACCCGGGGTGCTATTGACCCTGGCTGGTCTGGTCAAGAGGCCAGGGAGCAGGTGGCGCCGCCAGGATCCTGTCCGTTTCCTCAACCAGGGAGAGCAGTTCTCGACGTTGCTCGGGGTCGGAAAATATGAGGGACGGGCTCCGATAATAGAGTGCTTCTTCAGCCCACTTTGCGCGGACAGCCTCTCGAGCATCCTTGAAGTGGACCGGTTTTCCCTCCTTTAGAAAATAGAGAGGATTGGCGTGGGCCCAGATCTCACTCTCCCCCTCCAGATGACGAGCCCTGGCTCGCGCTGCCACCCAGGTACTTTCGTGAATGGGGAAACTGAAAGACAGAGACAAGTCGGTGGAGCGCAGATCCCCGGCTTGGACGGCAACCGTTTTTCCGTTGGCAATGATCTCGATCTTCTCGATCGGCCTGTGAAAAAACACCCTGGCCACTCCTTCGATCCGCCGGGACGGCCCGGCCCACGGCACGATCGCACCGGAGGTCTGGTGACTGGCGGAGAATTCAAGCAGCGGGCCGTTACTCACGACGGCTGTTCCCCGTCGCACCCCTTCTGCCCAGACATCGTAAGCTGAATCCCCGGCCTTTCCCCGAACCAGTGCTCTCTCGGGCCCAAGCAGGGGAAAAATGCGAGGCCAGGATTCGTATGTGCCCAGGTTGGCAGGAAATCGCTTCCTGCATTCCCTACCACCCGAAAGCCGGCGTTCAACAATTGATACCAGTCTTCGATATGAAGCTTGCCAAACTGGAAGAGTTCCACAAAGTCGATCGTGTTTCTGGCCAGATTCATAATCAGGGTCGAGGGAGGCTGACTGCCGTAAAAGTGGGCGAAGCCCACGGTCGCGTTCAGCTCTCTGGCCTGGTTGAAGAGGGGAGTCGGAAAGGGATAGGCCTCTGGTGAGTTGGCGTAGACCTCGCCCACACTGAGTGGGCCAACTATGCGGTCAGGGCTCAGGAAGAGTGTGTGCCCGTAGAAGAAACTGCGGGACTCATGGCCGGAGCGAATCGAATACCCTGCCGACCGAGCCTCTCCATCCCGTCCAAATGCATACTGAACTGCCGCATGCTGCTGGCGCTGCAGCTCCAGGAAATTGGCGACGGAAAGATCCTCGGCCGCCAGCCAGCCCAGGAAGATGTCGTTGTCCTCTCGGGCACGCATCAAGTGGATGTGGTCGTCACCCGATAGCCACTCCTCCTGATGTCCGGGAGCGATCGGCTCGAGTTCGAGTTTGATCTGCCTCTCCTCGCCCGCCTCGAGCGTGAATTCGTGAATCGCCGGTCTGAAGAACGGTCCCCGATAAGCTTCCAGGCGATAGGTTTCGCCGATGTCGGTTCGCGAACGAGGCAGGTCAAAGCGGCCCAGCCCGGTCAGCAGGATCAGGTGGGACAGCTCGCCGGCAGTCACCTCCAGAGTCTTGGGCTGATCCTCTCTTCGCCACAACCGCTCTCGATAAAAAAGATCGGGCCTGAGCGGCAGGAGACTCTCCACCGGGCTGAGCCGAAAAGGCCTCCCCGCTTTGAACAGATAAACCCTGGCTGGAGTCACTTCCCCGCTGCCGGCGTGCACCGTTACGATCTCCACACTCCCAGCAAATTGCGTCTGCAACGGGTCATGCATCGCTGCCACGGCGACACCGGGCAGAGTTCCCACCAGCAAGACAAGCAGCCACACCCCCGGGGCCCGAAGGATCGGCCCCGCAGGCACCTTCCATTGGTTCGCGTCCAAACTCATGATCACCTCCTAAGCAAGAAAAAGGAAAAAAAGGGACAGTCTACTCTGTCCCCTTTTTCGGGCACTCGACCGTAGCGACTTGCCGTCTGGACAGCATGAGCGACAAGATCTTGCCGGTTGGACCGCACTCAGCCGATGCGGATCTTCTCGATCTTCTTTTCGTCCACGCGAAACCCCAGACCTGGACCCTCGGGGACAAGCAACTCTCCATCGCGTACATCGGCGGGCGGATCAATCAACTCGTGGGTCCAGGAGTGGTCGGGCCTTGAGCCGGGAAACTCCTGTACCAGCAGGTTGGGAATCACGGCGCAGACATGCGTTGCCGCCCGGACCGCAACCGGACCGACCCATCCGTGCGGCGCCATCTGGACACCGTAGCTGTTGGCCAGAACCGCCATCTGATAGGTTTCCAGAATTCCGCCATTGTTGCCCACCTCGGGCTGCAGGACCTTCAGCACTCCCGTGTCGAGCCATTGCTTGGCCTCTGCGACGGTGCGATGCATCTCGCCGACCGCCAGGGGAATCGAGGTCCCGGCGGCCACTCTTGCCAGCAGCTCCGGGCGCCCGCGCTGGGTCGGCTCCTCGAAAAACAGCGGATCGAAGGGCTCGAGCAGCCGGGCGGCGGCGATCGCCGATTCGACACTGGTGTAACGTCCGTGCGCGTCGATTGCGATTCGCATCTCCGGACCCACCGCGTCATGAATGGCGCGAACCTGCTCGATTTCTCTCTCCAGGGTTGAAGTCGGCGGGGCGCCAACCTCGACGAAGGGGTCCCACTTGAAGGTCTTGAACCCCATCTCCCTGGCCTGGACAGCGCTTTCAACCCGGGAAGAAGTATCGCGGCCGGTAAAGGTGCTGTGGTTGGCGTAAAGCGGAATTCGCTCACGCACCTTGCCGCCCAGCAAGGCGTGGACCGGAAGACCCGCGACTTGCCCGAGAATGTCCCACATCGCGATCTCAATCGTGGACAGCGCGGCGAACCACTCGAGGTCTGAGCCTTGCGGCCAGAAACGCTGCCGCAAAGCTTCGATCGCAAGTGCATCCGAGCCCTCAAGCTGCTCGCCGATCCCGCGGACGAGGTCGGGGATCTTGAGCTTGCTCTTCTCCAGCATCCAGGCATAGCACTCGCCATAGCCGGTGACCCCCTGGTCGGTACGCACGCGCGTCCAGACCCAGGGCTGGTGTGCCGGATCGGAACGCCCGTGCAAGACCAGCGGCTCTACCGCACTGATCTTGACACGCGGAGCGTTTGGTTTCGCTGCCGCAGTGAGTTTACTTAGAAGGGCGGCGCCACCCATAGAGGCTGTGGAAAGCCACTCTCTTCTGGCTATCTTCATGGTTTGCTGTCCCTGTTCAGCACGCTGCTTCCGGAGGCTTTTCGCGAAATGTTGCTTCGGCAAAGGTAAACAATTGAGATTGTCTGAGTTCGTAACGCCGAAACTCCTCCAGATAATAGTGCCGCGCCAAGTGCAGGCCCAGACACGGTTCGGTAGCTGTGCTGCCACCCTTCCACCGGTTTGCGGGCACGACCGACAGGCTGATTATGGTGTTACCGAGGAATCCTTCACGAAAGTCGCAGAAGAGATCCTGGACCCTGCAGAATCTGGCGTGGACGATCTGGTTGTACGGATGGAATGGTGCGTCCCCAGCCTGGTAATTGTAGTGAGCGAAGTCGATCTCGACCTCAAACAGCCCCGTGCAGCTCTGACCGCGATCTTCATCGATTTCATCACTCGAGAGGACTTGGATCCGTTTCATGAAGCCATCGTGAAAACCATTGAAGTGATCGAGCACCCTGGCTGCCTCTGCCCTAGATGAAACCAGAAAGCTTGATGAGTCAGTCACTTAGAGCATTACCCCTGGTGGCGAGCGAACCGAACGTGAATCCTCGCGGGAGTTCTATTCAATGCCATCTATTCGGTCCCTGCTGTCGGCCCACTGGGCGGAGAAACAATCAGCCAGAGTGATGTGCTCACTATCCTATCAGGCTCAGGAGTCCTCTCGATCAGAGATCAAGGTCGAGGCTCGCCTTGATCCGGGCTCACAATCGGGACCTCTCCCCCTTCGCGGTCTGTCCTCGGCCCGGCTTCAGCGGCTGGACCCGACAATCTGCCGGGCGTATGATCTGGAGGCCAGGCTCAGAACACGGCTTGTCTGGAAACAAGAACCAAAAAAACACTCAACGCGACTCACGACAGGTGTATGAAATGTCACAGGAAGAGCTCTTTAAGAAACTGATTGGAAAATGGGAAGGGAACAGCCGAACCTGGTTCGAACCGGGTAAGCTGGCTGATGAGTCTCAAGTTACCGGGGAATTCGTGGGGGTGCTTGATGACCGTTTCGTTCGGCACACCTACCAAGGCACGATCCAGGGAAAACCACGACATGGCGAAGAACTGATCGCCTTCAATTCAGTCACGAAAGCGTTTCAATCATGCTGGGTCGACGACTTTCACATGAATGACGCGATCATGTTCTCAGAAGGCGAATCGACTGAACGCGGTTTCAAGGTTCGAGGCGAATATGAGGTCGGCGAAGATCAACCGAAATGGGGCTGGCGAACTGAGTTTGAACTCATTGATGACGATCGTTTGACGATCACCGCATTCAATATCGAGCCCGAAGGAACGGAAGCCAGGGCCGTTGAAACCAAATACCAGCGCGCAGAGTAGCTGATCATCACCTGCAAGCAAAAGCCGGGGCTTGGCGCTAAGACCCGGAACTCATGGTTCTCCGCTGAGTTCGGCTTCGGAAGGGGTTAGCCGATTGCTATACTCGACCTCTCCGAGTTCATGAGATCCGAGATCGATCGGGTGCAGCCGTTCAATGCACGCGCGGGCGATGGTGTATGACTGGCAGGAATTCACGAGTTGCGTTGACGTTCCAACCCTTGACCGTTGATCGTTGGAGGGATTTCGAGAGCCTGTTTGGGCCGCGAGGGGCGTGCGGTGGGTGTTGGTGCATGCTGTGGCGTCTGACCCGGCGACAGTTCGAATCGCAGAAGGGCGAGCAAAACCGTCGTTCCATGCTGGAACTTGTCCGTTCCGGCACGGTGCCTGGACTCCTTGCCTACCATGGCGACGAGCCTGTGGGTTGGTGTGCCCTGGCGCCACGAGACCACTATCCGGCTCTGGCACGATCGCGAGTCCTGAAGCCCGTCGATGAGCAGCCGTGCTGGTCCGTCGCATGCCTGTTTGTTCGCAGAGATCACCGCAAGCAGTCAGTGGCGACGCAACTGCTCACTGCCGCAGTTCGCTATGCCCGCTCCCAGGGTGCGACCATTCTGGAGGGCTATCCGGTCGAACCGAAAGAGAAGGAAAAGGAGGTTCCACCCGCCTTCGCATGGACAGGTATTCCGAGGGCCTTTCAGCGGGCCGGGTTTCGGGAGTGTGCCCGTCGATCGCCGACCCGTCCGATCATGAGGATCGCCTTGAGCCCGGCACCATGGGAGCCGGAATCTGACCGGAGTACAATAGGCCAACCATGACCATCGCGAAGCACCGCTGGCGGACCCCGGTGATCCGGACACTGAACCTTTCATTGTTCCTGAGCGTGACCCTTCTCCTGCTCTGGAGACCCGCTACCCAGGCCCGGCAGACAGAAGCCGGCACCCTGCAATTGACCATCCTCGACGCCGAGACCGGTGAGCCGACACCGGCCCGCGTCGAAGTGCTGGATCAGGAGGGCAAGGGGTATGTGGCCGAAGATGCCATTCCGGTCGACGGGGTTCGCACGGACCGAAAGGAACCCTGGGCCGGAACCGTCGAGGAGGCCCTGGCCCGGCTCAATCCGGAAGTCACCAATCACTTCAGCCGCACGGTTCAGTTTTACAGTAGCGGGAGTTCCAGACTGGTCCTGCCTCCCGGGTCCTACGATGTGAAGATCCGTAAGGGGTTTGAATTCGAAACACTCGAGCGCCGGGTGGAAGTCCAGCCTGGCCTGCAGAAGGAGTTGACTTTCGGCCTCTCTCGCTGGGCCGACATGAAAGAACAGGGCTGGTACAGCGCCGACCATCACCTCCATATTGCCCGCTCCCACAGGGATCTGGACCCGCTCCTGTCTCAGTGGATGCAGGCGGAAGACATTCACATCGCCACGTTCTTGCGCTGGGGTCATTCCCAGGGCTTCCACAACACGCCCCAGTACGCCTTCGGCTCCGACAGCGTGTATCGCTCGGGCCCGTATCTGCTGGCCTCGGGACAGGAGAATCCCAGGACCCACATCCTGGGCCACACCATTATGCTGGGTGCCCGGGACCCAGTCGATTTTCCGGATCGCTACCTGATCTACCGTCTCTTTCACGAGGAAGCTCACCGCCAGGGGGCGCTGAGCGGCTATGCTCACGGGGGGTTCGCTCTGGGGGCTATCAACGGTCTCAGCATCGACCTTCCCCTCCAACTCCTGAAGTTTGTCGAAGTGCACCAGATCGCCACCGGCTACTACGATGTCTGGTACAACATCCTGAACACCGGCTTTCGCATCTCAGCGGTGGCGGGCACCGACTATCCCTTCAGCCGCAGTCTCCCCGGAATGGAGCGTTTCTATACCCGGATCGAAGGGACGCTGACTTACGAGGCCTGGCTGGAGGGGATTCGCCAGGGCCGCACTTTTGTGACCAATGGCCCGCTGCTTGAATTTCGCGTGGACGGCAGGCAGTCAGGCGACGAACTGGTCCTCACAGAGCCCGGAACCGTGCGTGTCCAGGGCTGCGTGCGTTTTGATCCCTCCCGAGACGAGTTGCAGGAGATGGAGATCATCCAGAATGGACAGGTCAGGAAAAGTTTTCGTCGCGAGGGAGAGTCATCCAGTATTTGTGCTGACTTCGAAGCGAATGTGAAGGAGTCGGGATGGTGGGCTCTGCGCACCTCCGGCGACAAGCTGGATCCTGCTGGCCATCCCGCCAGCTGGGCTCACTCAGGGGCCGTGTACGTTATGGTTCAGGGTACGCCTCCGCTTTTTGAGCACGACCGGGCCAAAGCCCTGGCCCTGACCTGGGCCGCGCGGCTCCAGGAAATGGAATTTAAGCTGTTTCACCGGGTTGATTTCATCGGACGCTCACACGGTTTTGACGAGGTGGAGCGGCGCTATCTCCTGCGCAACCGGGAGGAACTGTTGAAAGAGATCCGGCGTTCCAAAGAGTTCTTCCAGAACATGGCGCGGTAGGGGTAGGAGCAAGACCGATGAAAAAGTTATTTCTAATTGCGGCGTGCATACTGGGCCTTCTATCTCCGGGCGAGTACCTCTCCGCATTTCCTCGATCGGAAACGAAGAGCAACTCTCTGGCAGGGCCAGGGTCGCTGCTCGCCGGTATTGCGCTGAAAGAGATCAAAGTGCCGGTTGGCCAAAAGATGCTGTCTTTCCCCATCTGGAAAGAAGGAAAAATAATTGCTGACCGGGCCAATCAGGGGACCCATGATCCCCTCACGGTTCGTTGTCTTGTGCTCAGGGAAGAACAGGTTTCCGTGGCCTTAGTCTCTGTCGATGTTGCCGGCATTTTCAATTCAATGGTTCATCGACTGCAAGAATCTGTAGCTTCCAAGGTCTCTACGCCTGCACAAAATATCCTCATCGGCGCCACCCATACGCATCAGGGACCCATTCTGGAACGAGGGCGGATGAGTACGGCATCAGAGGAATGGGTCCAGTACATCATGGACACCATCAGTGAAACCATCATTGAGGCACACCAGAATCTGGTACCCGCCTCCGTCGGTCTAGGCCACGGTCATGTTGATCTCAACTATAACCGCCTCTTCATTGGTCAAGATGGCCGCGCCCAGTTTATCCGCAGGAATCTAAGCCGCCGCTTTTACGGGCCAGCCGATAAAGAGGTCGTGGTCCTGCGTGTGGATCATCGGGATGGGAGACCCCTGGGGGTGGTGTTTAGTTACGCCATGCATGGAGTCGTCATGCATCGGGACAACCTTCTCATCTCCGCCGACTTTCCGGGACCGGCGCGTGACACCATTGAAGAGCATCTCAAACCAGGGGTCACCGCGATCTATTTCAATGGTGCTGAAGGTGAAATGAATCCTTATGAAACTGAAAGCAGAGACTTTAAGGTTGTCGCTCAGGTCGGTCAGGCTCTGGGAGAAGAAGTGCTGCGGGTGTACCCATCGATTCAAACCAGCAGCTCGCCTCAATTGGCCGTTCAATCACGTCAGCTCGACTATCGGCTTCGGAACCTGCCAGAAAGCAAAGAATCAGTCACTCTATCGGCGGTTTTTCTGGGAGACGGCGTGCTGGTCACTGTTCCGGGCGAGATGTTTGCCCAGGCCGGTATGGAATTCAAGCGAAGATCCCCCTTTCCCAATAGTATGATCCTTGGCTTGACGGGCGGTTTCGTGGGGTACATTCCTCCCAGGGAGGCTTATAGCCATGGTGGCTACGGAGTGGACGCTTATACCCCGATCAGATTAAAAATCAACCCCATACAAGTCCCCATGGGGTTTGCCGAGAAGGTCTGGGAAACCTGGCTGGAAATGACCTATCAAAGATGGGATGCGGTCGGCCAGAAGCCCCAGTCAGGAGATCGATGAAAAAGTCATTTCTAATTGCGGCGTGCCTGCTGGGCTTTCTCTCTGCGGGTGCGCACCTCTCAGTCTTTCCCCGATCAGAAACGAAGAGCCACTCTCTTGCAGAGCCAGGGTCGCTGCTGGCCGGCGTTGCGTTGAAAGAACTCAAAGTGCCGGTTGGCCTTCCCGATCCGGAAAGAAGGCAAAGTCATTGCTGACCGGGCCAATCAGGGGACCCATGATCCCATTACCGTTCGTTGTCTCGTGCTTCAGGAAAAAGAGGTTTCCGTGGCCTTGGTCTCGGCGGATGTTGCCGGCTTTTCCAGTTCAATGGTTCAACGGATTCAAGAGTCTGTAGCCCCCGACGTCTCTACCCCCGCAGGAAATATCCTGATCGGTGCCACCCACACGCATCATGGGCCCATTCTGGAACGGGGGTTCCTGAGCACGGCATCAGAGGACTGGGTCGACTACGTCACCGATACCATCAGCCAAACCATCATCCAGGCGCATCGGAATCTGGTACCCGCCTCCCTCGGTTTCGGCCACGGTACGGTTGACCTCAACTACAACCGCCTCTCCATCGGACGAGATGGACGCGCCAAATACATCCGCAGGAATCCAACCCGCCGCTCTTACGGACCGACCGATAAGGAGGTGGTGGTCCTGCGTGTGGATCATGAGGATGGAAGACCTCTGGCCGTGCTCTTTGAATACGCTCTGCATGGAGTCGTCATGCATCGGGACAACCTTCTCCTTTCCGCCGATTTTCCCGCCCCGGCCCGCCAGACCATTGAAGAGCATCTCGAGCCCGGGGTCACCGCCATCTATTTCAATGGCGCCGAAGGCGAAATGAATCCTTATGAAACCGAAAACAGGGACTTCCAGGTTGTCGCTCAGGTCGGTCAGGCTCTGGGGGAAGAAGTGCTGCGGGTGTACCCATCGATCCAAACCACTCGGTCGCCTCGATTGGCCGTGCAATCCCGTCGGCTGGACTATCAGCCTCGCCAGCTTCCGGAAGGCAAAGAATCGATCACTCTATCGGCGGTGTTTCTAGACGATGCCACTCTGGTCACGGTTCCCGGCGAGATGTTTGCCCAGGCCGCCATGGAATTCAAGCGAAGGTCCCCCTTTGCCAATAATATGATCCTGGGGTTGACGGGCGGTTCCGTAGGGTACATTCCCCCCAGGGAGGCCTATAGCCATGGCGGCTACGGCGTGGACGCCATCCCCGAGAGCAGACTAAAACTCGGCGCCAAACAGGTTCCCATGGGGTTTGCCGAGAGGATCTGGGAAAGCTGGTTGGAAATGACCTATCAAAGGTGGGATGAGGTCGGCGAGGAGCCCTAGTCAGGGATCTCGGCATTGACCTGTGTAAGATAGGCCATCAATTGCTGATGCAGTGTTTCCGCCCTGTCCGGCATGGATTGAGCGAGGTTGTTCATTTCGCCACGATCTTCCTTCAGATCGAACAAGAGAAGCTCCTTAGTTTCCCAGAATTTGATCAGCTTGGAGTCACCGACCCGAATCGCAGAATGGCGTCTATGACCTCCGCCTAGGGCAAAGGGTTGATGGAAGACCAGTCCTTCAAAGGGCCGCTTGATCTCACCGTTTCCCTCATTCTTGAGCAAATGACTGAAGCTGACTCCGTCGATTTCAAGGGGATTGTCCAGCGGCCCGATTGCTCCGGCTAGAGCTGCGAAAGTCGGGAGCAGATCCCATCCCACCACCGGCACGTTACAGACCGAGTTGGCTTGAATCCCCGGGCCCTTGACCACGAATGGGACTCGGAGCCCTCCTTCAAATGTCGTCCATTTTCCACTTCGGAGAGGGTAATTGCTTCCGTAGTCATCCGCTTTTGTGGGAGTGCCGTAGAGTGCTTCCCGGGTGGGTGGCCCTTGAGAAACGCCTCCGTTATCAGACATGTAAAAGATATAGGTGTTGTTTTCAATCCCCAGGCGTTCCACCTGGTCGAGTACCTGGCCCAATCCAGTATCCAGGTCTTCCGTCATCCCTCCAAAAGCGGGAATATTGTGGAATCTGCCCTTTTCCTTCAATTCATACTTTTCTCTGGTTGCCCGCCGGACTTCCATGGTCATGTGAACGGCGTAATAGGAAATCTGCAGGTAGAAGGGGCGTCCCGCTTCCGTTTGCTTTTCCATGAAGTCATTGGCTCTGCGGGTGACGCTGAAAGTGAGCTTTGGATCCTCCGTCTCTTTGAAGGCTACCCATCGATCTTTGGCCAGGGAGTTTCCTCCAGTTTGATTGGTGGTCAGACCATCGCTTTCGTCATATCCGACCTCTTCCGGACTGGCCCCCATCATGTGGCCCCACTTCCCGAAATGCGCGGCCACGTAGTCCGGGGAGATCGATTTCAACATCAGGGTATGGAGTACTTGCCCTTCGGTTCAAAGTCGCTCTTAAAGATGGTTCCGCGCTGTCGTGCCGGTGTCTGCCCGAATTGAATACTGCGACGACTGGGGGTGCAAATCGAGGCCGGCGAATAGCCGTTGGAAAAGCGCATGCCCTGTCTGGCCAGCCGGTCCAGGTTCGGCGTCTCATAGTAGTCGCTTCGCGCCCCTGTCCCGCCGCTATCCATCGGGACGGATGAACCGGTCCAGCCCTGGTCGTCGCTCAGGATGAAAATAAAATTAGGCCGATTCTCTTGTGCTGAGTTGCACCCGGTCATGGTTGGCAGGATGAACAACGCAACCCCAATTCCCAGCCATCCTGGAAAATGAAATCGTGAGCGATTGCCCGGGTTTGTTCTGTCTTTCACTGATCGTGCTCCCATTCTCAGGTTACCTGAAAGCTGTCTGTTCACGGAACCTTGGAGTCGTCTTCAAATGAGCCACCAAGCTCAACCGCAAAAGCCTGGGCCCCTAGCCAGGAAGGATGCGGAAAGAGAGCACTTCGATTGTAGAGAATAACCGTGATCTCGCTCATCCCTTCGACATCCTGGTTCCTAACGGACGCTTCACCTGAAAGGGCCGAACCTGAGGGCAGTCTGACCCACTGGGAGTCATCCGAATCCTCCCACCGTACCGCCAGCGAACGTTGCACCCGGTTGGCCTCAAAGCGAAACCTCAACCGCGAGGGGTTCAGCCAGATTTCCTTTCCGGTGCCGTTCGAAAGGCTGACCGACAGAGTGAGGTGGCTACCCATTCTTTGGACCAGCCCCAGGTGAAGCCTGGGCGGAGCAGAAGCCACTTCCTGAAGGCCCCTGAGAAAGCTCAGAAGCGAGTCTTTGGAACAGCCCTCCGCAGCCCCCGCGGTGGAAAAAAGATCCAGCTTGCCGGCTTCGACGCTAGCCCAGGCGGCGTCCTGATAGTAGGCCTGGCCGGGCAGGATTCGCCGCAAGAAGAGAATTCTCAACTCGCCCTCTTGATAGGTTGGGCCCACCCAGGCGCTGGCCCCAAAGCGAAGGGCCGGCGACAGCGCTCCCTTGACCATCTTGAGAATTCTGACCTCTCCGTACATGGGTCCGTCAGCGACCGTCCGAGTCTCATCCGTCGAGAGAATCTCGCCCAGGGCAATTCTGTCGGCTGTCTCAAACAGGTGCTCGTACGTCCCAGTCTGACCCGAACAGGCGAGTCCCAGGAAGAGACAGGTGAGGATCGACCCCATTCCTATTCGCAAGAGTCTCAACCCGTCATCTCCCCGGCCAGCTCGATAGGCGCAAGTAAACAAGTTCTCCCGGTTAGCTCGAGGACTTGTATTTGAAAACCCCTCGACTGAAGTTAACTAACACAAGAAGTTGCTCGAGTACAGGCAAGTGCCCGGGTTCTTGTCGATTGATATACTCACCTCCACACTATCATCAGGCAGACACCCCAACCAGACTGCAAATGACAGACCTCCGCTACCCGATTGGCAAGTTTGGGCACGACGGCCCGGTTAGCGGCGCTGATCTCGCTCTTTGGATCGGCCAGATTGAGTTGCTGCCGGAGCAGATGCGTCCTGCTCTCAGCGGGTTGACCGAAGAGCAGCTCGACACGCCGTACCGCCCGGGAGGCTGGACGCTTCGGCAAGTCGCCCACCACGTCCCCGACAGCCACCTGAACTGCTATATCCGCTTCAAGTGGGCGCTTACCGAGGAGGAGCCGGTCATCAAGCCCTATGATGAGCAGCGTTGGGCCGAGCTGGCTGATTACCGCGTGCTGCCGGTCGAGATGAGCCTGGACTTTCTGGCGCTGCTCCATGCCAGGTGGGTGACCTTGCTTCGCTCTTTGTCGCGCGAGCAGTTGTCGCGCCGATTCGTCCATCCGGCGTCGGGGGCTACGGAGCTGGCCTGGAACGTCGGAAGCTACGCATGGCACGGGCGTCACCACCTTGCGCATATCACCACCACCATCGGACGCGAGGGTTGGTGAGGCGAAAAAAAGGAGGACTGAGTTGCTGGTTCTCGGATTGCTGGCCGCATTGGGGTGGCCCAGCCGCTCGCGGGCTACCAGACGATCCTGCGAGACCTTGACCGTTTGAGTGATCCGGGCGCCAGCTAGTGTTCGGCCCGGGAAGTCCGTGGGGTCAATTCGGGATGGGTTTTCGTCGCCAGTGAGGCGTGCGACCGTCTGTCCTCGGGACCGTTTCAGCCGCTCTCCTGGTCAGCTCCGGTTCCCACCGTGATCTCGAGATATTCTTTCAAAGCCACGGCATTATTGAACTGTTCTTCCCTGGCTGCGAATAGAAACGTCACGGTGGTCGCGTATTCCAGCTTCAGGAGAGGAGTGAGAGCAGCGGGCCTGGTACGCAGCTCTGCAAAGTATCGCGTCTTGAATTCGGACCACAGGTCGGGGTCGTGATGAAACCACTGTCGCAGCTCGCTGGAGGGAGCCGCATCCTTTAGCCACAGGTCAATTTTCGCCGCCGCTTTGGTTAGCCCCCGGGGCCACAAGCGCTCGACCAGGATCCGGATTCCGTCATTGCGGGTGGGGGGGAGGTAAACACGCTTGAGTCGTATTCTCATCGCTTCGCTCCGCACCCCCGCTCAGGGAGATGGCTTCTCCAGCAGATCCAGGGCCCGACTTTCGAAGCTCGGCGCGAACAGTCTTGGCGCCTTCGTCGCATATGGATTCCTGCTGCTCTCCGAACTGTACCGACTGCCATAGCGACCGTATGGATTGTTGATGCTCTTCGATGAGTAGGGAGAGCCATAGACTCCGTACGGGTTCGAGGTTGAATCTGGATCGTATCGATTCGAGTTCAGCCTGCCCAGATAGGTCCCGTCTTCTCCTATCAAGATCGGGGAACTCTGACTTCCGGCATAGGGATTTCGGACTGCCCGGCCATGAGTTCCGTAAGGGTTGTGGATACTCCGACTTGAGTACGGGCTTCCATGGACTCCGTAGCGATTCGATGTGGAGTCAGCACCATACTTGTTGGCACTCAGGCGGCCCAGATATACGCCGAGAGGAGACTCCCGGCCACTCTGCGGACGTCCTGGAAACGGGCCCTTCTGTTGATTCGTCGACTGCCCGAGTGTGAAGGCTCCCGACAGCAGGACTATCGTGGCAGCCACAAAGAATCTGGTCATGAGATCCCCTTTTGATCGAATCGCCGGGCCAGACATCGCTGACTCGTGATAGGCACGCGGAATAACTGAACTATCTTTACAGACGTGCCAGCGCAAGATACGGGTCAGCTAGTTGCCACGGCTGAAGCTGAGCTTCGAGGCATACGAAATGCGGGGTCCAGGATCGGTCCCAGCTCGTAGATGTTCCGGTACCCGTAGACGTAGAGCGTGATGAAGGTGGGAATGTTCAGGGATGCTCGTGCTCTCTTGGTCGGGAACGACTCTGGTGCGTTGACAAAGTTGTTGTTGCAGTAGATGAGAACTCGGGTCTGCCGAGAGGGGATGACCTGCTTCAAGGTCTCTTCCGTAATGTCCGAGAAGTTCAAATGGACTGCCCCGGCGATATGCATGGCCTGGTACTTCGCCAGACTTCGTGAGTCGAGGATGATCGTGTCTTCCTGCTGGGACAGGTGGATGAATTCTTCTTCCGACAGTCTCCGCTCCTTGCGCAGTTCCGAGACCTCCTGGGTCACCGCCATAAAACCCGGGTAATCGATCAGCCGGTTGGGGATATCCTGGTTCTGGGCGTTGAGTTGAAACGACGCCAGGCCCGAAACGAAAGCCAATGCTAAGGTAACTCTAATGGTGTTCATCGCTATCCTCCTGAAAAACTTCCACTCGTTTGATCCGACCTCCAGGTATAGTCGTGAAGGGACAGGAGTAGAAGACACCTCTCGGTAAAACCTGGGGTGAGGCTTTTTACAAGACTTTTTCCTGGACACAGCTGAAAGACTTGAATCCAGGCGGTGGGATAGATAGGACGAAGGGGGAATGGCCCAGCCTACTCGCGGTGCTCCTGGCTCCACTTCGTGGAATCGTGCCAGTCCACGTGTCGCGTCAGGAACATGACGGCGGCCAGCAGGAAAAATAATCCGATCGATCCCATCAGCAGTGCGTAATCCTCATTGTTCAGAACGACAAACAGGAAACCGTACAGGATCGCAGTCACTGCCCCCAGAGTTGCCCCTCCCATTATTCCCCCCAGGATAGCGCGGCCGTACCCGGTGAGCAGGGCGATAATCGCCGCACTGGCCAGCCCGTAGGCCAGGCCGAAGCTGACATGTTCAGACAGAGAGAGAAGTAGGAGATAGAAAATACAGATGGCAGCTCCAACCAGTGAGTAGTGCACGGCATGGATCCGTGATCTCCCCATCACCTCCAGCATCCACATCACCAGAAAAGGGACAAAGAGGAAGAGGAGTTCATACTTCAGGCTTCGTTGTGTCATGCGGTAGGGGTCGACGGGGGAGATCAGATTGACGCCAAAAGTCGGAAACTGGGTCAGGGGGACAACCTGCGAATCGGACGTCCAGCGCTGACGATAGTTGCTTCCAATCGACGGGATGCTCCACTCTGCATGAAAGCCGGAATTGGTCACAGTTCGCTCTCTGGGTAGCCAGTGGCCCTGAAAGCTGGGATGGGGCCAGTCGGAATCCAGCTGAACCCGGGTTCGTGCTGCTACGGGAGCCAGGAACGCTCCCCTTGAGCCATTGACGAGCAAACGGAATCGGAACCTCCCCTCCTCTTCGAGCGGGTGTGGAAATCGTACATGTATCCCGGAACTCTGGCTGAATTCTCCTGGATTCGGCTCGAAGTCGAGTTGTACACCGTTCCAGTCCAGGAGCGCCTGCTCCTGGATTGCCTTCGGGTCAGCAACCTGAACTGAAAAGTAAGCTCGCTCCCACAGGATGTCGCCCGGATCCACTCCCCATTCCTGAAAATCGAGCCGATCGAAAGCTCCCTCAAAGTCCAACTCCATCCGGTAGACAGGGATCTCGAAGATTCCGCGGGAACGCGTCTCAGTGGCCTGATTGACCGCAACGGAGAGTCGGGACGGGAGGAAGGTTGCGATTACGGTTTGGCTCAGCTCCTTCATCTTTCCGGAGTCGAGTTTCTCAGCTCCTCGCTGGACAAAGGGTACAACCAGGGCCGGGCCAATGATCGACTGCCGGCCACCCCACTTTTGGGCGACTTCCTGAGACGCCTCCCAGGAAGCTTGTTCCCGGTCGGCTCGCAGCGCCGAGATCAGAAAAATGGGAATCTGGAGGAACAGGATCAGTCCGCCCGCCAACACCAGGGAAAAAGGGAACAGGTTTTTCATTTCTTTGTCGTTCTCTGTCTCCGCTGTCGTCCGGGAGTTCCATTTTTTGTTCCGCCACCCTCCGGGCACACCACCAGTTGCGGGAGCATCCGTGCCTCCAGGACATCGAGTTTGATCTCCTGGTAGGCAGGCTTGTCGGGATCGCAGACAAAGGATAAGAACGCACAGAGCATGGCGGTCGCGACAGCCAGGTTCGTAATCAGGATCTGGGGAGTCGAGTCGGCCTGCTGGATGCAGTCCATTTCGGAGGGAGGACGTCCCTGCGCCCCGGCGATTTCGGGATGGAAACGGGTAATGGGGGCAGTCAGATTCTTTCCCGACCGCCGCACCGCGATTTGGACATTTCCGTAAGTTCCCAGCTCCCGGGGAGGATCGACGCCTTCATTGCCCCCGCTGATCAGAATCACCTCGGAGAGCTTCTCGCAATGATCGGAAATCAGCTTGCGGGTCGGGTGGTTGTCGCAACACAGCATCAGGAGATCCCCGTTTCGGATCAGTTCGCCGACGTTTTCCTGGGTGACATATCTGGGGATCGGCACCATCGCGATTCGATCCGAACGGATCACGGAGAGGGTCTCGGCGGCTTTCACTTCCGCTTTGTTTCCAAGCTGCTGAAAGGCGGTTCGGGGGGCATTCGAGGGGGTGAATTCGTCTCCGTCAATCAAGACCAGACGGGTCGGCTGTCGCAGGTTGCTGTCCAGGAACAGGGACAGGAACTGCACTACGATCGATCCGATTCCACCCAGCCCGATAATCTTGATCGTCTGGTTCTCGGGAAGTCGATAGACCAGCCCTGCCGGCGATGGGTTAGTGGATGTCTCTGGCATAGGGATCGCGGTTCCGGTCATAGCTGATCGAGTAGGGTTTCTTGACCTTGATGCTCACTTTCTCGAGCCACCCGGGCGGTACGCCTCCGCGCTGCCGCCGGTACCCTTCAAACAGGTCGTCAAATTGGGCCGGGAAGCGCTTTCCGTCCACCGTAAACTCGAGGTGGAAGGCCGGCGGGTCGTGGTGGATCCGTCCTACCACGACATGGAACCCGGTCTTGTAGAACTCGTCTTCTCGATCTGTGAACGAAGAGTAAGCATCGCCTCGCGCATGGCAGTGGATATCGCCCACCAACAAGTGATCGGGTGGAAGAACTAGGGGGACTGTGTAGTGCACATCCAGGGCGGATCGGTATCCACCGTAGGACTCCCACACCGTGGCCTCCTGGTCGGGTACCAGGACTCGATACTGTTGCTCCTTTTGATTCCAGGCCAGAAGAGCCACGGCTTCAGAACCGTGGGTGTCATAGATTCTCGAGAAAAAACCGACGATTTGCTCCAGCATGGTCTGCTTGATCTTCGGGAAATTGAGCCGGCAGTCAACATCGTGCCGGGCCAGCCAGTTCGGCCCCCTGGAACAGAGGACATCGCTCTGGAAAAAGCTGTGATTCCGGCAAAAGAACAAACCGTTTCGGGCCAGCAGATAAAATTCTGAATCGCTGGCCCGAGGCATGTCCTCTTCGGTTTTTAGATAGAGTGGGATTTTCGTCATCAGCGCTTCCACTGAAAGTTCATGAAACGAGTTGTCAGGCTGACGCTCCGGCCGTTGTTTTCGGCGCGCCCCAGAGTTCCCTGGAGCTGGCTGAAGCTCTCCTCAAACAGGCACTCCACGAGTTTTTCCGCCGTCAGAGGGACCGGCTTCCAGGGGACAGAGCAGGCAAAACGAGAGTCTTTCTTAGTGGCTGCTTCCCACTTTTGAACCGGGTGAAGATCGGGGTGGATCCCTTCGGACTGTCCATACCAGCTGGCGCCCTCGTGGGACTCGCTGGACCGGTTGAAGGCACCGTTCCAGATGTGCTGCAGCAATGCGTCCAATTGGACGGCCCAGTCGGAGTCATCCGGCCGCGTAAAGTGCTGGGTACAAATCCAGGATCGTACTCGCTTCGGGGTCTCGATCACGGAAACGTTCAGCAAGGCCGGATAGTGGAGCGGATCCGTTCTGCTGGTGAGAGGACGGTTGGAAAAATAGAGCTCGTTGCCGTTGGTCAGATAGAGAGCTTCCCCACGGCGGTAATACATGGCGAAGATGATGGTGTAGGGAAGGCTCAGTCGAACCGGTCGATAGCGAGCGCGTGGTCCATAATTGGCAGGAGAGTTCTCGCGGATCCAGAGCAGCCGGCGCACGTGAGCCGGGTACTGGTGGATGACCAGGAAGAAAGGATCGCGCCACTCTGTAAACTTGACGCCATCGGGCAGGAAGAGGTTGCCCAGGGGGGGAGTGTTCTCCAGTCGCAGCATTTCTGAGAGCACGCTCTCGGGATGCTCGATCCGCTGTCCCTCCTCGGTTTCGAGAAGGATGGTTCCGCTCTCAATGGTGATCTTGTCGGCCATAAGACGGCTTACCTCGCCGGTCCCCCCTGCACTGAAACAACGCCTTTTTCCCCGGCCGCCTTGACGAAGGTCAAGACCTGTCCTTCGGCCAGCACAAAATCCTCGGTGACCGGGTCACCGTCGACCACGGCCACCGCCTGGGGGTCGATATGCATCCGATCCGAAAGGTCCCCGCGAACCTGATCCACGCTCATTCCCACCAGGGGCATGCTGTGGCTGTAAACTCCATGAATCACCTCCACACGTCCCTGCCCGGCGTCGGAGGGTTCAAAGGGATCCGAGGACGGATCCGGGCCGGTCGACAGGGCCGCAGTCCTTTCCCGCTCGTTACTCATCGGTTGACTCCTTCTTCATTTGGGTTCGTTTGAAACTCGGTTGCCTGCACCGGCGGCGTACCGATCATCTACCAGGAGCGCCGGATTGAGACTGCCAAGACCGGGCAAGCGATTCACTGCCGCCACGGCGTTTTCTTCATCCGGCAGGTGGAGATAGTCCCGAGCGTTTCCGGCGGTGAGGTTGGCGGCGAGACCGTCGATCTGACGCCGGAAGGACTCCATCAGGCAACCAGCCGTGAAGCCGGTCTCGGCCTCTTCATGTTCCTCCAGGGCAAAGGCCATTTCGTCAATGGCGTTGCTGACGGCCTGCTCGATGAGAGCCCCGCTCAGGAAATCGCGGCGGTGCTTGACCACTCTGGTTCCATCCCGGAGAACGATCTCGACGATCCCCGGGTCCTCTCCGCTGTAGCTGAAGAACAGGGTCACGACCCGATCGATCAAACTCCGGCGCAGCTGTCCGGGATCGGAGCCGTCGTCTCCCCAGTACGGGTACCCGGGTTTCAGCTTCTGGTCGAGGATGGCGGCCAGCTCTTCTCGTCCCAGTTTGTTGAATTCGGCCCGGCGGGCCCCGAGGCGCCGCAGAAATGCCGGATCCAGCAAGTCGGGGCGATTGGTGGTCGAGATGAGCAGGATGGGAAGGTTGCCCAGATCATCGGTCGGATCGTCCAGGCGCTGCAGAAAGGTGCCGATGATGCGGTCAAAAATGCCCCCCTCGAAGGTGGTGCCCCGTCTCCGGCCGATCGCCTCTACCTCCTCCAGCACAATCACCACCGGCAGGTGGACGCTTTCGCCCTGGCTGGTTTCCAGCTTTTGAGAAGCCAGGTGATGAATGTCATCGAACAGCTCCTCGATTTGTTTGTCGCTGCGACCCAGGAACTCACTCAGGATTTCTGAAGTCTTGACCCGGATCACCCGGCTGCCCAGGTCGGTGCGCCCGGATCGTTCCTCGAGCATGCCTTTGAATTCGGACAAGAAGGCTTTCAGGTGGAGCGTCTTTCCCATGCCGGTGGGGCCGGTCAGGATGACGCTGAAGCGAGGCCTGAGATCGAAGCGCTCCAGGATGTCGGTCCGAAACATGAGAATGCGCATGCGCCGGATCAACAGGCCCAGCACCCAGTGCGGCTTGCCGATATCTCGGCTGATCACGATGTCGGGAATCTTTTCGCTGTCGACAAAGCGGTGTTGCCGGTCCACATCCCCGGGGATGAACTGGAAGGCGAACTCGCGAGTGGGGCTGACCAGGATCGCGTCGCCCCGGGCCACGCCTCCTGCTTCAACCGCTTCCAGCACATCCCGGGAGGCGTGCAGCACCAGGGGATCGCCGTGCAGCTTGACCTCGACATGGTTGGAGTCGGGAAGATGGCGCAGGAATTCGGCCTCCACTCCCACCTGGGGAAGGCTGGGTCCGCATCCCAGGACGACCGCGCCCCGGGCGTCCAGTAAGACAGTGGCTCCCGGCTCCAGGTTTTTGGGGTCGACTGCTTCGTGCAGTATGGGGAAGCGCTGCTGTCCATCGCAGGTCACGACATGAACTTTCGCCACCTGCGTCGATGTCTTGCCGTTGAGCGTGGCGATAAAGGTGGCGGGCCGCGCAGGACCTGACTCCAACTCGGCCAGGCGAGCCTGGTACTTGGCCTTTAGCTTTTCGCCCTCGCTGCTGGACGGGATCGCTTCGATGCGCGTCAAGAGGGCTCCCAGGAAGGCCAGAACCGAGTCGGGTTCTCCCTGACCGCCGGTGACCGCCTCGAAGAGCATGCGGGCGCGCATGGCCTGGGGATGCTTGTCGGAAAGTAACATTTCGATGAGCCGCTCCCGGGCCACTCCCGAGGATGCGGTGACGTTCAAGTTGAGCATGTTCTGTTTCTCCTTAGTACTCCCTCTCATGAGTACTTACCATGTGTCAGCTCGGGGTGAGCAGTCGCAGTGTGCGCGGTTGCAGGCGCCCCTCTTTGAGGCCGTACAGTTTCCAGTCTTTGTCGTCGCGAGCGTTCCAGCCAAAGATGAGGAGGGTGGCCCAGGGCTGGCCCACGAAGACGCTGCGGTGCCACCGTTCGTCATCGGCGCTGGTGAGGGCATTGGTGCGGCCGCACACCTTGGACTGGTAGCACAGGGCACATCGTTTCTGCCCGTTTTCGTCAGCCGGAACGGGAAAGTTGTGACCGTGCACGGATCCCAGAATCCTCTCCGCCGGTCGGCCCAGGCGTTTTCGCCTGGCTGCCAGCCTGCCCTCGATGTGGGACCAGGTGTCACCGGAGAAGCGGACCGAGTATTGTTCCTCCTCAGCATGTTCGGCCGGCAGACAGGCATCGATGACCAGAAAGATCTCGGGAGAGTCCTCATCCTTCATCAAACGCCCCGTCCACAGGGCGGCCGACTCCACCTCGCCCCCGCGCCGCGCCGACTGATCGGTCTCTGTCCACACGTCCGGGGGGACGAAAAGATAGGGACCCGATTGTTCTTCCTCTCCCTCCTTCGACTCCAGCGAGGGGCTGTGCAGGACCTCACTGCTTTCGAGATAGCGAGAGAGAGAAGCCGTCTCGCACAGAGGTTCGGCCGTCTCTTCACATCGGGTGACGACAGCCTGCTTGCTGCCGGGGTTGCGGGGCTGGCGTCCGTAGGGCCGGGCCGGGACGGCTTCTGTCTCCAGGGCTTTCAACACGAACTGACACTCTTGCCCGTCGAGAGCCCCTTGCGATTCCACTCGATTCTTGGCTCGCTCGGCTACGAAAGCCAGACTGAGCATGGAAAATGTCTGCAGGAATCCTCGCTCGCCCTGGAACAACTCCAGATCAAAATTCAGCAACCGACCTTTTCGGTCTTGTGAGCTCTTGCCCGGTTGAACTGTCATGGTGAGTTCATGCCGGTTCCATCCCAGATGTCCGGCTCGCAGGCCGTTGAGCCAGACTTCATCCCGCATGGGACCCAGATCGGTCGCCGACACTGGTTCTCGGGCCAGCAGACGATCGTCTGCTTTGGCCATCAGATCAACGACCAGACGGCACTCGGTATTGACTCGGGTCTTTTCCATAGCGGGAGAATCCTGGCTCACGGCTGCTTCCTGGACGTCTCAGCCCAGATGGGAGCGGGGAATCAGCACCAGATCGGCGCCGGGCTGAATCTGGCTTCCCAGAGCCACATCGTCCACCAGCATCCGAGCATTGCTGTTGTCGCGCAGCGAGTAGGGAACGTCTTCCGGCAGTTCCATCTCCGCGGCCACCGTTTCGGCGACTTCCCCGGCCGGCCGGTAGCCGTCAACTTCACTGAGTTGCAGTTGCTGGCTGGCGGTGACGTCCTTGGCTGAAAAGTACAGCGGGTCCGCGACCGGGTTGAGTTGGGTTGAAGTAGTTTGGAGGTTCATCGTTTGCATGCTCCTTGTTGTTTCCGAGTCGCCGCAGTGTCGCCGGCTGCTCAGAGGGTTGAGTTTGTGGCCCTCGTTTTGAGTTCTTGGCCTTCGGTATAGAGCGCCAATACCTGATTGGCGAGCTTTCGATTCTCGGGGTTGGCCAGGACAGATACTTCCAGGCCCATTTGCCTGAGCACCAGATCCAGGCTGGCCACTGCCAGTTGCAGCATGTTCTTGAAGAACGACTCGGCCAGGTCGTTCCCGGCAGGCAGGCCCGTCAGGTCGACCTGCGCTTCGATGGCGCACCGGCTCCCCTTTCCCTTCCAGGTAATGCGGGCCAGGCGGTTCATCGAGTTCTCATGGTGGGCCAGGCAGAGAAGGCTCTTGCGGGCTTCCGGCACGAGTTTTTCCCACTGGCCGAGGGGCATCACCAGACGCAGGCACCCGCTCTCGCGAATGATGCGAACCTGACGCGGACAGCCCTGTCGTTTCAGGGTCATGCGAAGATGATTCTGATCGTCTGAGACGGCGGAATGACCACTCTCAGACAGCCACGACAAGAGTTTCTCCGAAGCGGGAGGCTCCCACTTTGGATTCGAGGGCTCGAAGTCCTTTCGGGCCAGTTGTTTCACAACCGAAGCCGCCAGAGACTCGAATCTCCGGCTCGCGTCCGAGTCCAGGATCGGGTCATCGCCCAGATCAGGAGAAATGAAGACGTCAAAACGCTGCTCTACCTGGTCGTAGTGGCGCGCCAGCCTGATGGGACCTTCCCAGGCACCGTGGAGGGCCAGTGGCTCCTACCGTTTAGTCACCGAAAAGGGTCGGGAGAAGCTGATGAAGCCGGCCGGATGGGTCCGCAGCGCCCAGCCGTGGTGGCCGGACCCCGGAATGAGCCAGGTCCCGTCTTTGCCTTGCTCCAAGCCGGCCTGCGCCAGCGCCGCTTTCAGAATGGACTGGTTCCAAACACTCACAGGTCCAGCCTCTGCCTGGTTTCTTCCAGTCCTGCCCACGGTTCCAGCAGGCCCTCCCCCCACAGCGGGAGGCACTGGGGATGACCCCGGTAGTAATCGCAGGCATCCGAGTTGAGGACTCCGGCGGGATCCATCTCGTTAATGGTCATCTCCTGCAGAGTGAGGGTGTAATAGCCCAGCAAAATGATCTCTTTCAGATTCGTATTCGGTGGCAGCGCACCCAGGCACATGACTCCTTTCAAGTCGGGGGCCACATTCGGATGCCAGACTGGCTGAGGAGCCAACACCGCCAGCGGACCCCAGCTCGGCGGGCTCTCCCAGGTCCAGCTTTCCCGAAAGGCAAGGCGGAAGACGGCGGCGTTGGCGAGCTGGAGGACGCCACTGCAGGGAGCCAGAGGAACCGGCATTTCCACTCCGTAGACAAGCTCGAGATCCCCGGCGATCTCGATGTGAAGCAACTCAATCCGGGGGCTTGCGAAGGCCAGATCCTGCATCACTTCTTCCAGTTGACCAGCCTTCCAGGCACGCCAGGCTCTGCCTCCGCCATTGCGCCGCAGGGCCTCGTCGAGTCGGTTCTGCTGAGTTGCAGCCCGAACCTCCTGGCTCGGCTGGTCGCCGCTCACTTGTGGTGGATGCGCTTGGGAATCAAGCATCATGCTCTTGCCCTCCTAAGAAAAAGTAGGTCCAGCCCTCGCCCCCCGAAAACCCGACCGCCTCCCCGGCTCCGAGGCCGAGTTCCGGCAGCGGCCTCTCCCAGCAGGTTGCAAGATCCTGTGCAGGGAGGATCGAGTAGGCCCCCTCCGGGGAAGTGATGAGAGCCTCGCCGCACAGACACGTCCCCAGCTCCATCCCGAAACCGCGAGCAAATCTGCGCACCGGGATGCTGGCCCCGCAGGCCGGGCACAAGACGGCACTGAACCAGTGAGCCTCTCCCCTTATCTGGCATTCGCTCTGCGTCAATCCGATGCTGGAGGCGAGACTCGAGAGAGATACCCAGGACAGGGACTCGTCGATGTCAATCGTCTCCCACGACTGATGGGGGCAGCGACATTGCGGATGGCGCGGCAGCTCACTGCGCAAGAGTTGATGTGTGAGCATACAGTAGCTGATCTCCTCCGACTCGAGACTCTGCTCGTCCAGGGCGAGGAGCTTCTTGACACACTCTATGACCGCCAGTTGTGCGGCGGTAACGCACAGAGCCGGTAGGGTCCGGGTGGACTGAGTTGTCGCCGCCCGGGCCGTCTGGGAAGAAGCCGGGTCGCATCCGTAGCGAACCGTAAGCTCTTGCCACTCGCTGGACCCCAGGAGACAACCGGGACACGGGGCGGAGGCAACCGCGGGGTTGAAGCAGCGAACAATGGCCGTCCAGGTGGGCCCATGGACCGCACCCTGGATCAGCGGCCGGGCAAGTGCTGTGGCCAGGTTTCCGGCCCACACCAGCAGGTCCAGGTTGTCCCCCGCCGAGACGAACAGATCCACATCGCGCAACAGACCGAGGGGGATGGCCTGGGCCCGACCGATGCCGGCCTGCACCTCCACGCCGGGGTTGCCGGCGTGGGCCCGCCGACCCTGGATCCAGGCCTTGGGTTGTCCTGTATCCCGGGGCCGGGCAGGCTGGGTCTGCCAGGATCCCTCTTCGTAATGATCGGGATCGACGGCGAGGAGGCGGCCCACCCCCAGTTTGGCCAGGGAGCTGAGAATCTCGCCTCCCACGGCACCCAGTCCAAAGACCGCCACCGAGCGCTCCCCGAGGCCAGCCAGGGAGGTGGACCGGTCGGGAAATCTCAGGTTGAAGTCAGCCGACATTGAGGCTGGATCTCCCGCGTAGGCGAGAGGCCAGTGGTACCACTTCACGAAGTCGGTCGTCTCCCTCATTGGGCGCTCCCTGGATCCCACAGCAGGAAGGGTTCGAGCGCCAGACCCTTGCTGCAAGTCAAACACTTTTTGACCTTGCTGAAGCAGTCCAGCCTCTCCTCTTCGGAGGACACATCCGGGTGGCTTTTCGGGGTCTCGTGGTGAAAGGGCTGGCCGCAGACGCAGACGACGACCTGAGTACTCTGGTCAATCGGAATGCTGCAGAAGCGGCACTTTTTCCCGAGCAGATCGTCCCAGGGCGGTCCCACGAAGGGATTCACCCGTGTCGTGACATAGCCCGGATTATGCAAGAACCGTAGTCCGGAGTTGAAAAACGACTCGAGAAGTGGCTCAACTCGAAAGCGGACAGGTGTGACAGGCGGATTTGCGAAGAATATCGGTTGGCGAGGCGTTTGAAGTGGTTGGGGAGTGAATTTCAGACAGATCTGGGCCTGGGTGAGTATCGGAAGCGGTTTTTCGGGGAGCTGGGAGAGGCTAGCTGGAGTTGAGACGACTCAAGACGAGGTGGAAGAGGGGTTGTTCGGGAAAGGCTGAGGAAAGATGGACCCAGATGCGTCGAGTGGTTTGTCGGATCCGGGCCCCGATCTTGAGGACACGACGACGTAAGGTTTCGATTTCGAGCTTGTGCCAGGGGGTCCCGTGCAGATAGTCGCGCAGGCGCACGAACATCTGGTAAGCCAGGGCATGCAGAAGGAGTCGAAACTGATTGGCCAGGAATCGATGACAGCTGAGTCGGTCCATGCTCAGATGATTCTTGAAGGCCTTGATGAAGTTTTCGGTCTGTCCTCGGTTTGTGTAGTGGTCATAAAGTGATTGGGAGCAGAGATCGTCCCGGTTGGTGACCACAAAGCGACGATTGATCCCGCGCTGATCGACCTCCACTTTGACGATGACGCGACGAGATCGATCCCAGCTGTTGGCTCGATAAAGAAACTCGTCAAACTGACGCTGTTTTTCCTCCAGCTCAAGGAACCTTTCCCGAGTCGAATCCAGCAGGGGCTCGACCACTCGCTGCAGGCGAGGGTTTCGACTTAACCCAATGACATACTGGAGTTGATTCTCTTCAGCCTCACAGAACTCGTAGAGCCGCGGCGTGGCAAAGCCGCTGTCGGCCCGAATCTCAATCTCGACATCCGTCCCCACTCCTTGTCGGATAGCCTCCACGACTCGCTTCAGAATGGGCACGATGTGAGAGTCAGCTCCCTTGTTGCCAGGTCTCAACACGGCACACACCAGGTCTCCCGTGTCGGCATCGAAGATCAGCAAAGGATGCAGAATGTGGCTTCGGTAATACCCGTGGTAGAAGGAGAACTCCTGCTGGCCGTGGGTATGGTCGTCGGTACTGTCCAGATCCAGGATGATCTTACCGGGACGTCTTTTCTTCAGGGAGCGCACATAACGGCCTAGCAGCCACTGGCTCAAACGCATCAGATCCTTCCTGGTGACGGAGTTCTCCAAGCGGGAGAAAGTCGGCTGCGTGGCCAAATCCGGATCGCTCTCCGGCAACTGATCACAGACGGTTTTGAGCATCGGATCCGAGCGCAGCGTATCGGCGTCATTACAGTCTTCGTAGCCGGCCACGATCTGCAAGACTCGTTGTCGGATCAACTTCAACAGATCATGACGAATGTAGCGTTGGTCTCGACTCTCCGAAATACACGAACTGAAGCCCTCGCAGAGCCGATGTTGCCGATCCACCGATCCAAACAACAACCATCCTGCGTCGGAAGTGAGGATCCCCCCATCAAAACGCGCCGTGATCTTTCTGTGGCTGTGAAATGGCAGGGTATTCTGGCAGACTGCTCTTAACATTGCCGTAGCTCCTGGTTAGGGCCTTGTTTGTGTAAACCCTTTTATATCAGAGAGCTACGGCTCTTTTTATGGGCCCAAATCTCACTCGGATTCAGATCTCATGCATAATCCGGGTAGGCCAGATGGCCCGACCGCAACAGAACGGAGTCCCTGGTCGTCAACACGGTGAAGGAGAGCGATGGGGCGCCGTTAACTAGAATGCCGGGTCGTAGTGCGACCAGGCCCAGGTAGTTTTTCCGGCCCAGTGCCAGGAAACAAAACCCGGCATCGGCTTCCTCGGGAGAGGCCACTTCCTGGATGCGGCCACCGGCTTCCTGGTTGGCCGCGGCCCAGATCAGACCCTTGTCGGCTGCCACGACCAGAGGCGGCGAGGAGGCTTCCCGGGAGGGTTGAGTCTCGTGCCAGGGAAGATCGGTGGGGCCCGGCGCTGCGCCGGGGGCAAAGACGGCCGGGTGCAGTTCCAATAACGTCCGGCTGTCCATTTCTGAGTCTCTCATTGTGACCATTCCGTTCGATTCGATTGGAATCGTACGCCACAGTGAGGGGTTTCAGAGTTTGGGACCGAACTTTCTTACCGAACGACCGCCGGCCTGACATCCAACCACCCCGGTTGCCGCCCCAGGGCGCCTCCCACACCAGGGGGCTGCTGGACCCTCGTCATCGATCACGGCAGGGAAGTATTCGCAACCAGTTCCAACTGGTAGGCCTCGGCCTCCAGCCAGACGGACGGCGTTGAGGTCCGCTTGGGCGCGATCATCTCACCCATAACGAATCGCTTTTGGCCACCCCTCACGATTTCCTTCAGGAGGGAAGAGTACTGGGCACGGAGCAGCAGACACCAGATCAGGGTCTCGATTCCGCCCAGGCCGAAGGACAGAAGCAGAGCGGGGCCGCCCGGCCACAGGCTGGGCGTGTACGCGAGGTAGGTCATCGTCGTGGTGGGAGCATCGGGAGCATCCCACTCGGTGTCGGCATAGCCCTGATAATGTTTGCAGAAGGCGTTCCGGTAGAGGGTGAATTCAATGTTGGCCCGGTTGGCAAACTGTTTTGGCAGCTTTTCTGAGAGCGCTCGTGACAACTTGACATGGGCTCTGGAGCAGATTTCAAGAAAGGGATCCAGGGAACCCAGCACGCGGTTCTCGAGCAGGTTGTGGCTTCGCTCGACTCTTCGTCTCTCCTCCTCTTGCTCATCGCTAATAGGTGGTCGGGTCGGAAGCACAAGCAGATCGACCGGGGTCAGCCCCAGGTCGTCGTGCTCGATACCAGGCGATTCGCTGGAGGGATAATTGAGCAGCAGTCCCCCGTAGCTGTAGTCCATTGACATCAGAACCGGGGCCAGTTCAGCAAAGGCCGCTCCATCCCGAATCAGATGGAGGTACTTGTGGCCGCGGCGGGCGCGCGCGGGGGCCGGGTAGCTGAACCAGAAGTAGCGACCTTTCTGGTGCCTGCGTGTCTGGTGGCGATTCTTCTTCTTTACTGACACTGTATTCGTCCTCCTAGATGCAGCCTTGCAGGTTCAAGTTTCGGACATCCCAAAAAGCTGCTTTGCCTTTGATAGCGTAAGCCACGGACAAGGAGTAACGACTTTGGGTCCCAAATTTTCCGGGGTATCGGTAAGAAGAGAGGGGATGGTCTCTAGTTGTGCATTCTCATGACGTTGTTCAAAAGAGGTAGTCTGCTGATGGGAGGGAGATTGGCCAGGCTCTGGTGCATACGGTGGTGATTATAGAAGTGGAGCCAGCGAGGAAGCCAGCGGGAGCGTTCTCGTGAGCTGCGGTAAGGGATGCGGTAGGCCCACTCTCTGAGCATGGTCTGGATGAAGCGCTCTGCTTTGCCGTTGGTCTGAGGGCGGTAGGGTCTGGTGTACAGATGGCGCAGGCCGTGGCGGTGGCAGCAGTTGTTGAAGGCATGAGCGCGGTAACAAGATCCATTGTCGGTGAGGATGGAGAGCGGTTGAACACCGCGCTGATGGAAGAAGGAGAGGGCGCGCTGGAAGAAGGCTATGGCGGATTCCTTTCGCTCATCGGGCAGAACTTCCAGGTAGGCCAGGCGGGAGGCGTCATCGACGCAGACATGGACAAACTCCCAGCCCGGACGAGGGCGGCGGCGGCGGCGGATTCCGGTGATGCGGTGGCCGATGCCGTCGATACGGCCCAGTTTCTTGATGTCCAGGTGCAAGAGCTCTCCGGGATGTTCTTTCTCGTAGCGTCGAGGTGGCTGGGCAGGATCCAGAGCTTTGAGCCGACCGAGACCCCGTCGGGAGAGGGTCCGGGCCACAGTCGAGCGAGCCAGATCCAGACGGGCGGCGATCTCAGCCGAGACCATCCGTCTGTGTCTGAGTTGCACAATCTGATCGACCACAGCGGCTGCTGCTTGTCTGGGACTGCAATGAGGCCGGGAGGAACGATCCCTCAGTCCCTCAAGACCTTGCCGGCGATAGCGGGCCAACCACTTGTAGACGGTCCGCTCGCTGACTCCCAGATCAGCTGCTACCCGGACCACCGGATCGCCCCTCTGCACACGATCCACCATCAGGGCTCGACTGTGCGGGCAACTTCGTGCATTGTGATGAATGTCCATCCGTTGTCTCCTTTGGCTGCTGAAGGTTTAACTTCCAATCAGCATTCCCGAAGGCAAAGCTCGGATGGACAACCCCTTTTACTGAACAACCTGTTGAGAGTTCACATCTAGTGCACTGTCCGGAAAGTTCACGCCGCTACTTCGGGCGTCTTTTCGCCGACAGCTTTGTTGCGCTACCTCGAAAGACTCCCGGCCTGCCTGCGTCGCGCGCCTCACTGACGACGAAAATCCATCCCGAATTAACGCCGCGAACTTCCCGGACAGTACACTAGCGGTAGCCAGTGGACGGGTCCAGCATTTCGACGCAGGGCATTGGTCGCCTGGCTGGCAATCTATGGGGTCGACCGATCCAGACATCGCTCAGTCCAGGGCTGTAATTGGCGCCCGTCATGTCTGCCCTCTGAAACCACGATCCGGCACCCTCCAGCAACGACAGCTCAGGAAGCTGAATACTCGCCGCCGGTTGCTGGGGCCAGGGGTGATGCCAGACCCGGAACAGCCCTACTCGACCCTGGCGCTCGGTGAAAGCCGTGTAGCGTTCCATCAGAAACGCCGTGAGACTCTCGACCGGCGGGGGACGGAACATACAGCTACCGGCGAACTTAGCGTTGCAGTGAAGCTGTCTTGTTTTCCGGCTGTCGGTCGCCTGGGCAGAGACAGTCCGGGTGTCTTCGCGGTACTCCAGATTGACCCGGCCAAGGCGGTAGGGAAGGCCGAAGAGTCGGGGGCCGAGCCAGACCGCCAGGCGATTGGGGAGCCACTCGGCCAGGAAGTAGATGCCGGGCTCCGACTCGTGGCGGACGTAGGTACGGAGATTCAAGAAACCATGGGTAGCCAGCGGTGCCGAGAGCCAGGAGGTCAGGCGTCCCCCGACAACCGGACGCAGTCCTCGCATGGTGAAGAAAACCAGGCTGACGAAGGCTGAGCCTCCGTGGAGATAGAGAGGGAAGGGAACCACAGGCTGGAGGGCCCCGGCAGGCACGGCAAAGTGAATCACCAGAGTCCGCAACCAGTCGCAGACAAACAGTGGCCGGGCCTCGCCGGCCAGCAGCCGGCCTTTGCCGGCCTGGCTGAGTTCAGCTTCGGGGTCGAGGAGGCGTGTCATGCCACCCCCAGTATCCCGGGCAGTTTGCGCCCCAGTTTGAGGAGACGAACCTGGGCCTGCCGGGGCAGCCTGCGAACCTGGCTGTACCAGGCGTCGATGGTCTCCATGAAGCTGAGCATTTCACCGATCCGTTGCCGGGTGTAGGCGGGGGTCTTCCCGTCAGCTCTGGCCTCCTCGAAGCAATTCTGGAGCATGGCAACCGTGGGGTCGATTTCCCGCCGCTTGCGCTCCTCCAGAATGATCCCGAACATCTCCCATACGTCCCCAACCGACTCAAAGTAGTCCCGTCGATCTCCCAGGATGTGAACGACGCGCACAATGCCCCAGGCCTGTAATTCCCGCAAGCTGGTGCTGACGTGGGAGCGGGCCACGCACAGTGTGTTCATGATGTCTTCGGCGTTGAGAGCCTGCGGCGACAGAAAAAGGAGGGCGTGCGTCTGCGCCACCGTACGATTGATTCCCCAGCGGGCGCCCATCTCTCCCCAATGCAACACGAACTGTTGGGCGGCAACTGTAAGTTCCATTCTCGTTCCTATTGTAATTTCTGTAATGACTGGAACTACAGTATATAGTATATGGGAAATGTTTGGAAGGGATCAGCCGGTCACTTCACTTTCGGGGTGCACGAATGTTCCGTTCCGGAAGAAGTGAATGGCCTGGTCGATGACCCTCGGATCATTCATGATGAAAGTGTGGCCTCGCGGGACGGTGAGAAAATCGGCCATTCCTTCCAGCCGGGCTTCCTCAAGCGTGACCTTGCCGTCGCCTTCACTGTTGAGCAGTCTGAAAAGCGGGTTGATGACCTTGTTCCCGGCGATCACACCTACCAGGTAGTCGACGGGTCCGAGACTGGCGGTGACGCTGTCGGGCCCGGCCCGAAGCTGTTGACCAGCGGGCCCGGTTGCAGCGCGGAACAGCTGACTGTCTCCCAGCCGATTGGCGAGCTGGCTGCCCTGATTGGGCGGCGCCAGCATCACCACGTACCCGAGGTTGGCGTGGAATTCCTGGCGGGCGAGAAGTGCTCTGACCACAATTCCCCCCAGGGAGTGGGTGAGAAAGTGAACCCTTCTCGAGGGATCCCCTACTTGGCGGCTCAGTTCAGAGTGGACGGCTTCAGCCAGTTGCTCTATCGGCTTGCTGCGGGACGGGTACTGGAGGTTGATGACGTCGAATCCGGCGGACTTCAGTCGCAGTTGGGGTATTGCCATGGAGAGCCGGGTTCTGCCCAGGCCATGCAGCAGCACTACATAGTCCCTGGACGAAGAACGTTTCATCTGGCTTGCCTCAAGGCAATACACCTGCCTCGACCAGCAATCGGCGAAGGGCGACCACTGTCTCGGGTGAAGGCTTAAAGTTCCCGTGTCTGTGACCTTCGGCAATCAAGAGCGGCGTCCATCCGCGCTTGTTTTTCCGATTCCAGATTTCGATCTCCGCACCCTTGTCGGCGAGGAACTGTACGACCTTCGGTAGCAACCCGACATCGACATCCAGCGCCAGGAGGTCGCGAATGGCGTTCTGGTATTCGGCTCGGTTGAGCCGCCGAAACGTACCTGTCCGGCCCGGATTCAGTTCAGCCGCGGCCGCGCGGTCGAGCGACGTCTCCAGGGATGAAACAGCAGCGTTGTAGCCGGCTTCATCCGGCCGCGGGGCCCCGGGCGGCGGCATGAGACGGTGACGCAGCTTGCGGACGACTTTTTCCCACTCTTCCGTGTTTTCCTCGAGGCGCTGCGCGCTGACGGTATCGAGCGCGAGTCCCGCCGTTTTCAGGCTGTCGTTGTGGCAGGAAACGCAGTACTTGCTGACCAGGGCGCGACGCGGCGCCGGCCCACCCGTGGCTGGTTGCTGCGCCAACGTCCACATAGAGTTGTTGGTCGCCAACAAACCCGCGAGGCACCAAAAGATCCAGCCTGTCCGGTAGCCTGACATACACTCTCTTCTCAACCAGGACTTCAGGTCTGAGAGGATTTCCGATCTGGATTCCCTCTCCATCTCGTCATCGGAATTGATCTCGGCCGAATGTCGGAGCTTGGCTCTAAATATACGTGCAGCGAAAGCCAGTGTAAACGAGGGCCCCTGTATACTTCGGTATCATGTCGTGGCTGTTTAAGGCTTTGCTCCCGCTGAATCTCCTGGCCATCGGTCTGCAGGCACGTGAAGTCTCGGTCTCAGATTCAGCAGGCCTCCTGACGGCAATCCAGAGTGCGGCCGCAGGGGATGTGATCACTCTGTCAGATGGCACCTATCCTCTGAATCAGTCACCGTCCTGCTCTGCCGCCGGCACCAGAGACCAACCCATTATCGTGCGCGCGGAGAATCTCGGGGATGTGTTGATCCAGCTGGATACGGTTGCTGGATTTCAGGTGGTCGGGCCCAACTGGATCTTCGAGAACCTGGAGATCGAAGGGGTTTGCGCCAGCCATAGCGCTTGCGAGCACGCCTTTCACATCGGCGGACGTGGCGATCACACGATCATTCGCCGGGTCAAGATGCACGAGTTCAACGCGGCCATCAAGGGCAACGAAGAAGCGGTCGGCAGCGAGCGTCTCTATCCAGACGATGTTCTGATTGAATACTCCGAGCTCTACAACTCTTCGCCCCGCTCTACCGCGAATCCCGTCACCCCAATTGATGTGGTGGGTGGCCGCAGGTGGATCATCCGGGGGAATTTCATTCACGATCATGCCAAGGCCGGAGGCAACAACATCTCCTACGCGGCTTTCTTGAAGGGACACTCAAGGGATGGGCTGTTTGAGCGCAACCTGGTGGTGTGCGAGCTCTTGCACAGCGGTCAGATTCGCCTGGGCCTCTCTTTTGGGGGCGGTGGCTCCTCACCCGAGTTCATTTGTGAAGGGGGAGACTGCTCCCTCGAACACGTCGGCGGTGTCATGCGAAACAACATCATTGCCAACTGTCCAGCCGATGTCGGGATCATGCTGAACAAGGCCCACGATGTGGGTGTTTTCAATAATACGCTTTACAACACGACTGGCATTGACCTGCGCTCCGAGGCCGCGGTGGCGGAGATCAAGAACAACATTTTGTCGGGCAGGATTCGAGAGCGGGATGGGGGGAAGGCTGTTACCGCCACCAACCTGACACAGGTATCGAAGGCCGACTTTGCCTCCTGGTTCAGGGACCCCTACAATTTTGACTTTGGCCTCGTGGACGGGACCTCTTTTCGGAATCAGGGAACCTTCTTGCCGTCCGTACTGGTTGATTTCTGTACAAACGCCCGAGACGACGGCTTCAATGACATCGGTGCGGTCGAGTACGACGGCGCCGGCGCCTGCGATACTACGGAGGTATTCGTGGCTCCCGAAACCGCTTCGAGTGAGCTGTTTTTCGCCCAGTTCGCCGACGGACAAGGACTCACCAGCCAGATCCTGCTGTTTAATCTCGACCTGTTTCGAGAGGCAACCGCGTTTCTCTTCCCCCGGGGAGACCAGGGCCAGTCTTTGTCCGTCGATTGGAAAGGCGCCCTGGTCTCCGGTACGACCGACCCTACGACCACAGCAGTCATCCCACCCGGCGGGATGAGTCTCTTCGAGACGGACGGAACGGGAGACCTTCAGGCGGGCTCCGTCACGGTGCTGGCGACCGGAACCATATCCGGGGTGATCGTCTTTGCCGGACCCGATCTGGGACTTGCCGGAGTTGGGAGCAGCGTGAGGCTGGAAGCAGGATTCTCTGCCCCGGTGGTGTCAAACAGTGCCGCCGGGATCAGAACCGGGTTGGCGGTCATGAACCTGGAGAGAGACGCCGTCGACTGCGGCTTCGAACTGGTGGGCTCGGATGGGGTGTCGATCGCATCGTCCGACGGGGGCCTGGTGACCGGCGGACAGGCCGTTTCTCCGCTGGACGGGGATGGACAATTTGCGGTGTTTCCGGAAGAACTGGGGTGGGACTCGCCGGTCGACTTTGACGTTTTCCAGGGTATTGTTCTAGTAGAATGTAATGGGAACACCGCTGCAACGGCGATTCAAGTGAGACCGGGCCAGTACGCGACCCTGCCCGTTTTTCCAGAGTAGCCGCCATGCACTCCAGGGGTTTTCTCCTTCTCATCCTGCTGGGTTCGGTTCTGCTGAGAGGCTCGACCCTTGTCAGCAACCACCTGCATGTCGATGAACCGCGCTGGATGGTGCGGGGACTCTTTTTGATCGACAACCTGCAGTCAGGGGACCTGGCAGCTCTCCAGACCGAGCATTGGACGGGTCGGATCACGCCCGAAATGAGCCAGTTGAGTGCCAGCCTTGCCAGCGGGAGCGTGACGGCGATCCTGACCGGCACCGGGGTGCAACTGGGGGATCGCTTGTTGCCCACACTGTCTTCGCAGGACGAGCCCTTCAAGCGGATTTTTTGCGCGCGTATGTTTCACGCCCTCTTGAGCAGCTTGACGCCACTGCTGCTTTTTCTCTTTCTCCGCCGGCGAGTGTCCGAAGCCGGGGCAGCGTGTGCAGCCGGTTTCCTGATGTTCGAGCCGCTCATCAACTACTGGGGGGGGATGGCTCACCTGGAAGCCGTCTTGACACTGGCGGCTCCTCTTTCTCTGCTGCTTTATGAAAGAGCCCGCCGCCGGGGTTCGATCCGGCTGGTGGTGGCAGCCGGAGTGGTCTTCGGCCTGGCGTTTGCGAATCGGGCCAACGCGGCCGCGATTCCCCTGGCTCTTCTGGTCTATTCAGGGATTCGAGTCTGGACTGAGCCTGGAGGAGAAGGGTCCATCTGGCTGCGGATCCGGAAAGAAGGGTTCCGGCTCCTGCTCTTTGGCCTGACCGGGTGGCTCGTCTTCGTGCTCTTGTACCCTCCCATCTGGGGAACGCCGGTGTGGGGGTTCCTGGCCTTCATCAAGGCCTATGTAACCTCTTCCGGCCTGGCTGCCGTCAACAGGCTCACGCTGGTCCGCTGGCTGACGTCGCATTCCCTGCTGGCCTGGGTGTTTTTGATCTTGACTCTGCTGGGTCTGCTGGTTCGAAGCGTTCGCAGGCACCCCTTGTTTCAGCTGGGAGCTGTCTACTACCTGGTATCCCTCATCATCTTGATGCTTCCGGCCAGCTTTCACTCCCGCTACCTCTCTTCGGTCTTGCCGGCGCTGGCCTTCACGGGTTCGGTATCCTGTGGCTGGCTGTGGGAGAGGTTTTCTCGAAGATGGAGGTGGGCTTCGAGGTACACCGGCTGGGCTCTGGGCACAGTGGCAGTGACGTTTCTCCTGTCCAGTCTGGTGGGAGCTCGGGCCAACTATCGATCCATTCGTGAGAGGTACGGAGAACTGCACGATCTGGGTTTCTCGGAGGTCCATTTCCCGTCCAGAAAGGTCAAGTATGTTCGGCTTGAAAAGGACGAAGGTGGAAGGCGTCTGTTCGTGACCTCAAGGGCCTCAACACCCGTCCTGCCGGCACTGTACCTGGGCATTTTTCTGACCGATCATGGCAGGTTCGAGCGGATCCGGGCTGGTTGGACCCGGGTCCGGCAGAAAGAGGATGCCTCTTGTCGCAAGGGTGACTGGGAATTTGGAGGTTCCCGGCCGGCCAAGAGACCAGACCAGAGATCCGTTGGCTACCGGCGGCTCTATTACTGGCCCTGCGGGGAATGACTCCCGAGCGCCGCACGCCCGTGCCATTGCTCCCCCCGGGGATTCTGGCTTGGTTCTCTTGAGAAGGGGCGGCGATTATGGACTGGTACCGCCGCCGGGTTCTGGCCTGGAGGCTGTCCAACACGCTGGAGCCGTTCTCTTGTTGCGAGGCACTCGAGGAGGCGCTCAACAGGTACGATCCCCCGGAGATCTTCAATACGGACCAGGGGAGTCAGTTCACCAGTGCGGAGTTCACGGGACTACTCAAAGAGGCCGGGGTGCGTATCTCGATGGACGGCCGGGGCCGCTGGATGGACAACATCTTCATCGAGCGTCTGTGGCGTTCACTCAAATACGAATGCGTCTATCTGAACGCTTTCGAAACCGGGTCCGAAGCCCGTCAAGGACTCGGCCATTGGATTAATCTATACAACAGCGAGAGACCTCACTCGGCGCACAACGGAGCGACGCCGGAAGAGGTGTACGCTCAGTTCCGCTGCTTTTGCCAGGAGTTCGGACTCACGCCGGCCTCGGCTCAGAGAGTGACAGCCATGCTGGCATGATGATCCCTTTCTGGGACCGGCTTCGCTGCCGTTCACTTCGGCAAGACTACGCCGACGTCTTCCGCATAATGGTCCCACGCCGCCTTCAGATCCTGCAGCAGTTCAGACTTCTCGTCGGCAAGGTCACGCGTCTCACCCGGGTCTTCTGCCAGGTTGTAGACCTGCCAAACTGCCGGGCCGTAAGGCTCGGCTAGCCCGGATTATGCAAGAACCGTAGTCCGGAGTTGAAAAACGACTCGAGAAGTGGCTCAACTCGAAAGCGGACAGGTGTGACAGGCGGATTTGCGAAGAATATCGGTTGGCGAGGCGTTTGAAGTGGTTGGGGAGTGAATTTCAGACAGATCTGGGCCTGGGTGAGTATCGGAAGCGGTTTTTCGGGGAGCTGGGAGAGGCTAGCTGGAGTTGAGACGACTCAAGACGAGGTGGAAGAGGGGTTGTTCGGGAAAGGCTGAGGAAAGATGGACCCAGATGCGTCGAGTGGTTTGTCGGATCCGGGCCCCGATCTTGAGGACACGACGACGTAAGGTTTCGATTTCGAGCTTGTGCCAGGGGGTCCCGTGCAGATAGTCGCGCAGGCGCACGAACATCTGGTAAGCCAGGGCATGCAGAAGGAGTCGAAACTGATTGGCCAGGAATCGATGACAGCTGAGTCGGTCCATGCTCAGATGATTCTTGAAGGCCTTGATGAAGTTTTCGGTCTGTCCTCGGTTTGTGTAGTGGTCATAAAGTGATTGGGAGCAGAGATCGTCCCGGTTGGTGACCACAAAGCGACGATTGATCCCGCGCTGATCGACCTCCACTTTGACGATGACGCGACGAGATCGATCCCAGCTGTTGGCTCGATAAAGAAACTCGTCAAACTGACGCTGTTTTTCCTCCAGCTCAAGGAACCTTTCCCGAGTCGAATCCAGCAGGGGCTCGACCACTCGCTGCAGGCGAGGGTTTCGACTTAACCCAATGACATACTGGAGTTGATTCTCTTCAGCCTCACAGAACTCGTAGAGCCGCGGCGTGGCAAAGCCGCTGTCGGCCCGAATCTCAATCTCGACATCCGTCCCCACTCCTTGTCGGATAGCCTCCACGACTCGCTTCAGAATGGGCACGATGTGAGAGGCAGCTCCCTTGTTGCCAGGTCTCAACACGGCACACACCAGGTCTCCCGTGTCGGCATCGAAGATCAGCAAAGGATGCAGAATGTGGCTTCGGTAATACCCGTGGTAGAAGGAGAACTCCTGCTGGCCGTGGGTATGGTCGTCGGTACTGTCCAGATCCAGGATGATCTTACCGGGACGTCTTTTCTTCAGGGAGCGCACATAACGGCCTAGCAGCCACTGGCTCAAACGCATCAGATCCTTCCTGGTGACGGAGTTCTCCAAGCGGGAGAAAGTCGGCTGCGTGGCCAAATCCGGATCGCTCTCCGGCAACTGATCACAGACGGTTTTGAGCATCGGATCCGAGCGCAGCGTATCGGCGTCATTACAGTCTTCGTAGCCGGCCACGATCTGCAAGACTCGTTGTCGGATCAACTTCAACAGATCATGACGAATGTAGCGTTGGTCTCGACTCTCCGAAATACACGAACTGAAGCCCTCGCAGAGCCGATGTTGCCGATCCACCGATCCAAACAACAACCATCCTGCGTCGGAAGTGAGGCTCCCCCCATCAAAACGCGCCGTGATCTTTCTGTGGCTGTGAAATGGCAGGGTATTCTGGCAGACTGCTCTTAACATTGCCGTAGCTCCTGGTTAGGGTCTTGTTTGTGTAAACCCTTTTATATCAGAGAGCTACGGCTCTTTTTATGGGCCCAAATCTCACTCGGATTCAGATCTCATGCATAATCCGGGCTAGCATGACGGCTTTGTAGTCACCTTGGCGCATCCAGCGCCCGCCCCCCATTTCGCCCCCGACGAACTCATCAGGCTCGTAAATGTGGTCCGCGGCGCCGGATAACAGGCCGGCCATTGAACGGCCTCGCATGGGCAACACCTTCCGTCCTTCGTACTCCACGGGATGCTCGACTCCCGCGAGTTCGAGCATCGTCGGCATGATGTCGGTCACGTAGCCGAAGCTCTCGATCGTACGGCCAGGGCCATCGACCCCGGGATCGGCGACGATCATTGGGCTGCGAATCCCACCCTCGCCAACCGTCATCTTGAAATAGTGGTAGGGGCCGGAACCGGCGGTCGCCCAGCCGATGCCGTATGCCACCGCAGAACCGGGGTTGCCGATGTTCTGGACGCGATCATCGAATTGCCGGAGGAAGTTACTGCCGCGGTTGCCCGGGTAGTCCTCAGTCACCCACGGATTCGGCCCGTTGTCGGACATGAAGATGATCACCGTGTTGTCATACTCCCCAATGTCCTTGAGAAAGCGGATCACGCGACCCAGGTGGTGATCCAAGTTGTCCACCATGCCGGCGTAGACCTCCATTTTTCGTGACTCCAGCACCTTGTCTCGATCGGACAGTGAGTCCCACGGCTTCGTCAGCACGTGGCGATCCGGTGTTGTTACGTTCGGAGGGACGAGGCCCCTGCGTTTCGCGCCTTCGGCACGTTTCTCCTGCAGAGCCTCGTACCCATCGTCGTATTGTCCGCGGTACTTGCTGAGCCACGGCTCGGGCACGTGGAGAGGATCGTGCGGGGAAGTGAACGCCAGATAGGCCAGGAAGGGCCTACCATCGCCCCGGTTTTCCCGGATCGAGTCCATGAGAAAGTCGGAGTAGCTCCGGGTGGAGTAGAAGTCAGCCGAAAGCGCGTGGAGTTGTTCGCCGTTCATCGTATACATCGCGGGTGTTTGAGCTTCTATCAGTCCGGTCATGTCGTCCCAATGACTGGCACCGCCAAAAAGCAGGCTGAAGGATCGTTCGAACCCACGCGCATGCGGGAAGTACTCGGGTTCATGCCCCAAGTGCCACTTGCCGGCCATGTAGGTGTGGTATCCCGCATCGCGGAGCACTTCCGGCAGGGAGACGACGCGCCGGTTGAGGTGCCCCTCGTAGCCCGGCTTTCCACGCTGCTCGGGTGTGAGCAGCTCGTCCATGTTGCCCATACCGGCCAGATGGTTGTCCGTGCCGGAAAGCAACATCGAGCGCGTCGGTGAGCAGCTCACGGACACGTGAAAATTGCTGAACTTCACGCCGCGCGCCGCCAGGGTGTCGAGATTGGGTGTTTGAATTTCGCCGCCGAAGCTTCCTGCATCGGTGTAGGCCATGTCATCGGCAACGATGAGCAGGAAATTCGGCTGTTCTTTGTCACCGTCGGTCTTGGCTTCACCGGCGCACGAGGCCAGCAAGAAGGGCAGCAAGAGAGCTAACATCAGGCACCGGCTTCGGCTGTAAATGTGATTCATCCCTTCCCTCTCTTTCTAGTTGATTGTGGGCCGTCCAACGCCGCGCATAACCGGCCGCGGAGCGGTTTGGAGGGTCCGTGTGGATGCGTTTGTTAGCCCACCGTCTATTCAAGCACCTGTCTTTCGTTACCCAGAGCGCTACCCAGGATCCCAAAAGGCCACGTTTTCCGGCGGCCTGAGGATCCCAAAGTGTACACTGATGTGGACAAGGATTCTGAGAGGGACCTCGCCCCCTCTCAGAATTCCCCTGACTGGCGGCAACAAGAACTCCGGCGGCCTGAGAAATCCTGTAAGTGGTACACTCGATGTGGACCTCAACTTGCTTTTCGGATTCTGAGAGGGACCTCGCCCCCTCCCCCGGCAGAATTCCCGTTGCCGCTGGCGGCAACACCTAAGAACTACGCCTGAGTGCCGCCGAACCTCACGGATCACTCTCTCAATACGAAGTATCCGCGTGCCCAGAAGTGCGCCGAGCCGGTCCCATGTCGATATGGGCTTTTCCCTTTGATGTACCCGATCACCTCTACGTGATCCGGCAGCAGGTGGCCCTCCTCAATCAAGCACTTGCGAGATGTTGCGCAACTTCGTTCGGGATTTGAACACCACATGCTACTTACACTCCCATTGACAGCTGTAAGCTAGTCGCACTACTCCAGCAGAAGCTAACGCCCAGATTGCAGTAACTCTTCAGAACTACAATCAGGCTGAGACAGCGCGCAACTTCAATAACTGGGCGCAGTTAGGCGGCAATAATCAGATGCTGCATCTTGCTGCGCTGGCTCCGGTTGGCCCTGATGCGCCAACCATCAGGATGAATCTGGACACTCTGTACAGCGTAGGCGTCTACGACAACGATGGTGAGTTGCTGGTCACCATTCCTGAGTCCGACCTGTATCAATCCATCATGATTCTCGATACTGACGGGTATACGCCTTTCTTCCTGTCAGCGCCCGGGCAGTACCCGATCAAACATGATTCAGAGACCTTGTTTATAGCGGTGCGAACGGGAGTCGAGGACCGACACTCCAGAGAGTCCTTCGAAAATGCGTACGCTGCACAGGAAGGGATCAAAGTAGAAGGCTTCGGTCCGGACGAATACGTGATGCCTGCCTACGACCAGGAACAGCTGCATGCGTTGACAGCCGAATACAATCAGAAGATGCTGGCGGCGAAAATTCCCTTTACCTATGGCGACGGATTTACGCCCGTCAATGAAGAACATCGCACCTGGTCGAATGCGGCAGGCTGGGGCGGCATGGTGATCGAAATCGGCGTGTCGAACGTTTATGAGACGTCGGAAAATTTACCCGGTGATGTTTGCCATGCTGTGACCTTTCCGGACACGGGCAATACGTTTTTCACGTCCTTCACGATCTACGACACCGATGGCTACCTGATGGAGGGGGATTCCCACATCAACAGCTATACGTGGGAATCCGACGTGGATGGATCCACGACAATTCATTTCAACTGTGAGGGCGCAGTAAACAACATCACGTCAGGTGGTAATGAATTTAACTACATTGTGCGTAACTATGGTGCCAGCCAGGCGGTGATTGATAAGGAGATCAACCCAATAAATCCGACGCCGGTGCAATAGCCTATTGCAGAATGTGCTTGGTCCGCTTCTGGCCGAGGCTGTGTCCCTCAGTGGAGGCAAGCGGCAGTGTTTCGCCCTGAGGCGACGGTTCTTTGAGGTACATTTTCCGGCAGTATTCCTTCATCATCCGACGGGCGGAAAAAGGGGCCGCGATGGAACGGATCGACTCCCGCATCAGGCTGACCCAGCGAACCGGGATTCCCAAAGAATCACGATCATAAAACAGCGGCGCGATCTCTCCCTCGAGTGTGCCGTAGAGAGCGGACGCAGTGGAGTCATCATCATCTCCACCGATATCCCAGCCGTTCTGACCGTTGAATCCTTCCGCCCACCAACCATCCAGGACACTGAAGTTGATCACGCCGTTCATGGCCGCTTTCTGGCCGCTCGTGCCGCTGGCTTCGAGCGGCGGGATCGGTGTGTTCATCCAGACATCGACACCCGCCAGCAGATGGTGGGCAACATGCATGTCGTAGTCTTCGATCACCGCAATGTGGCCGCGGAGCTCATTCGAGGAACCCGCTTCGAAGATCTGCTGGAGGAAGTACTTTCCCTCTTCGTCCACGGGGTGGGCCTTCCCGGCAAAGATGATCTGAATCGGTCTCTTGGAGTTGACCAGAATTCTGCTGAGTCTCGCGCGGTCACGCAGGATGAGCGTGGCCCTCTTATACGTTGCGAAGCGACGGGCAAACCCGAGGGTGAGGTAGCCCGGGTTGAGAAAGCACCCCAGTCCGACAAGTTGTTCTGAGGACGCAACCCCCTCCAACCATTTTTGCCTAGCCCGCTCCCTGGCAAAATTGAGGAGCTTTTCTTTGAGCCTCACGTGCGCTGCCCAGAGGTCAGAGTCCGGGATCGCAGCGATTCCTTCCCACGGGGCGGGGTCATCGTGGTCTTCCAGCCAGTGAGGTCCGAAACGGCGGCGAAAGTGATTTCCCATTTCTGAAGATACCCACGTGGGTAGATGAACTCCATTGGTGATGGACCCAATCGGGACCTCTCCGACCGGAAGATCAGGCCACAAGGACTGCCACATCCGGCGCGTAACCTGGCCGTGCTTCTGACTCACTCCGTTGGCTGCGCGAGAGGTTCGCAAAGCCAGCACGGTCATGCTGAAGGACTGTCTGTCCTCAACCTGGCCCAACTCGAGAAACTCCTGTCGGCTGGCCCCCAGCTCTTCCCAGAGGCTTTCGAAGTACTCCTCAACCAGAGGAAATGGAAACTCGTCATGGCCCGCTCCCACCGGAGTGTGAGTGGTGAAGACGACCTGGTTTCGGACCTGGGCCAGGTTCTCCGAAAAAGAAAGGCCTGAAGCCGCTTTTTGCCTCATCAATTCGAGGCCGGTGAAGGCGGCGTGCCCCTCGTTGAGGTGGAAAACGGTGGGACGAAATCCGAGTGTGTGAAGGGTCTTGACTCCCCCCATGCCCAGAATGATTTCCTGCCGCAATCGCACCACCTGATCGCCGTGATACAGGCGGGCAATGAGATCACGCTGCCACGGCTCGTTCTCTTCAATATCCGTGTCCATCAAGAAGATGGGGACTCTGCCGACTTGAACTTTCCAGAGGGCGATGCTCACCTGGGAGGCGTCCAGGGGAAGAGAAATCAGCAGCCTCTTTCCGTCGTCGTCCAGGACCGGAAGGAGGGGGACTGTGTCCATGTCAAGGCGGGTGTAAACCTCGCTCTGGCGACCACCTGGTTCAATCCGCTGGTTGAAGTAACCCTCCGGATAGAGGCTTCCGATCCCGACCAGAGGAATCCCCAGATCACTGGCTTCCTTGCAGGTATCTCCGGCCAGAATTCCCAGCCCTCCGGAGTAGATGGGCAGTGAGTTGTGGACCCCGAATTCTGCACAGAAATAGGCGATGACCTCGTCCTTGCGCTCTGGATAGTGGGTCGAAAACCAGGAGTGGTTCTCCGACATGTAGCTGTCGAAGTCATCCATGACCGAGTCGTAAAGGGCTAGGAACTGTGGGTTCCTGGCGGCCTCGCGGAGCGACTCAGCGTCGACCTGTCGGATCAAGCGAATCGGGTTGTGCGCAGTCTGCTTCCAGAGGTCGAGGTCAAGGCGGCGAAATAACTCGCTAGCGCTGGCTTTCCAGGTCCACCACAGATTGTGGGCAAGCTCGGGAATCCGTGAGATGCGTCCTGGCAACCTGGTGACAACGGGGAGATGAACTTGCATGTGAGAGGGCGGCTTGAGGCGCGACTAGTCGTAGTCAAACGGACGGGCTGGATCGTCGAGTTCATCCCTGGCTTCGAGAGCCTTCTTGAACTTCTCCTTGAGTGACTGGTGCCGCTCCTCTTCGTCCTTGAACGCGCGCGCAAACATCTCGTCGGCCTGACCCTTTCTGGCCTGTTCCTGCTGGACTGCCTCTTCCAGGGAGTAATCGACTTTGTGAGTCTCGCTGTGGATCACCAAGCCGGTCGAGGGTTCGATCGTCAGAGTGGCCTGACAGTCCGGGCAGGTCACCTCCACCCGCTTCTTCTCTTGGGCCATAGCAATCATCCATTGTAGCGCACTGTCCGGAAGGTTCAATAGGAGCTCAACTGCGATCGGTGTTCGACCCCGGGGCTGCTTCCAGAGTCGCCTCCAACTCGCGAAGGCGTGCCTGAATGGCGGGTTGGTCCAGCAGTTCAGAAGCTTGAATCAAAGGAAGAAACCGATAGTCTCGAAGAGCCTCTGATCCACCTTCTTCACGATCGACCAGACACAGGACCGCCTTTACGCAACAGCCCGCCTGCTCGGCTTGCTCGATCGCCTGTAACGTTGAGCCGCCTGTCGTACACACGTCGTCAACGATGGCCACTGGAGCTCCGGGGGGAGGACTGTATCCCTCCAACTGTCTCTTGGTCCCATGGCCCTTCGGCTGCTTTCGAACAATGAAAGCCGACAGCGGTGGATAGAGTTCTCGCTCGGCGTGGCTCACAGCCGCTACGGCCGCCACGATCGGATCTGCACCCAGTGTCAACCCCCCGATTGCGTCGAGGCTAAGTTCTTCCCTCTTGATAGTTTCCAGGATCAGTCTTGCCGTCAGATAGGCCCCTTCCGGGTGCAAGGTCGTGAACTTGCTGTCGAAGTAGTAGAGGCTGCGTTTTCCCGAAGTCAGCACGAAATGTCCCAGTTGGAGCGAGTTCGTTCGCAGGAGCTGAAGAAGGCGTTGTTTCAAACCAGCGTAGCTATCTTGCATTTCGTTCCGAGTGATGCGTTCAGATTCGCTCTTCATGAGCCGGCCTGTGCGGCGGCAAGACTCTACCGCACGGACGACCCCCTCACAAGCAGCCGTGCTATATTTGGCGCCTGTGAAGTATCGAACCCTGGGCCGCACAGATCTGGAAATCTCCGAAGTCGGCTTTGGTTCCTGGGGGATTGGAAGGCGAATGTGGAGAGGAGCGGACGATGGCGAATCGCTTCGATCGCTCCACCTGGCCGTTGAGAATGGTCTCAACTTCATTGACACGGCGCTCGCCTATGGCGAGGGTCACAGTGAGCGACTGATCGGGCGATTTCTCCGCGACACTGAAGCACGTGTTTATGTGGCCACAAAAGCTCCCCCTATGAACCAGAGATGGCCGGCTGGAGGACCTCTTGAGGAAGTTTTCCCGCGCGACTACCTGGTCTCGAGCACGGAGCAGAGCCTGCAGAATCTTGGCGTGGAGTGTCTGGATCTCATGCAGTTGCACGTCTGGTCACCGGACTGGCTCGAGCAGGATGAGTGGCACCAGACCCTGCTCGATCTGAAAACAGCCGGAAAAGTCTCTCACTTTGGTGTCTCGGTCGGCGAGCATGAGCCCGGCACGGCCGTCGAAGTGGTTCGATCCGGACGAATCGACACCGTGCAGGTGATCTACAACATCTTCGATCAGAGCGCCGAACAGGAACTGTTCGGGGCCTGCGAGGAAATGGGCGTGGGTGTGATTGCCCGCGTTCCGTTTGATGAAGGGGCGTTGACCGGAGCGATTACCCCTGACAGCCGGTTCGCAAAGAAGGACTGGCGAAGGCGGTACTTCCGCGGAGATCGCAAGACTCAGATCCAGGATCGCGTCGAGCGTCTGTCGACCCTGCTGGGAGAGGAAGTTCAGACTCTCGCCGAACTGGCACTTCGCTTTTGCTTACAGCTCCGGGTGGTTTCGACCGTCATCCCGGGAATGAGGTCGACTTCCCACGTTCGTGCCAATCTTGGGGTTTCCGATCTGCCGCTGCTCGGCCCCTCTCTCATGGCGGAATTGAAGCAACAGGCCTGGGAAAAGAACTTCTATCTCTAAGGGAATCCTAATCTTCCCGGTAGTTCTCCCGAATCCACCGTTCAATAGCCGTTCCCGGATCGTCAATTCCTTCCTCGTCAACTTCCAGGGGGCCAAGTCTGGGCACCTTCTGGAGCAGGTTGAGCCCGTGCTGGTAATCCTTGAACAGAGCGTTGCAGAACTCGAGAACAGGCTGTTTGTTCTCAGCAGTCTTGTTGGCGAGCCTTTCGATCGCTTCCCGGTTGAAGTTGAGCTGGATCCCATGTTGTTCCAAAAACTGATGCTGGAATTTCTGCAGTTGGAACTCAGCTACGCGCAATCGGTACATGACCGGATTCTCCAGCAGTTCCGACAGCTTCTCGGAGGGACTCTCAACCATCTCGCGGGTCACGACGAACTCGCGAACCTCTTCATGATCGGGAAGCCGGTACTTGAATTCCCGAAAGGCTTTCTCACACACGGTCATGAGCCCCCGGGCTCCCGTCCGCTCGACGACGGCTTGCTCAGCAAAGGCGTGCATCCCGTCGTCGGTGAAATAGACATCGATGCCGTAGGCGAGAAAATCTCTCTTGTATTGCTTCAGAAGCGATCCCTCAGCGTACTTCAGTATTTCGAAAAGATCCTGCTCATAGAGGGGCGTGCAGTGGACAACCACCGGAAGACGGCCCACGAACTCGGCCTCGAAACCAAACTCGAGGAAGTCCCGGGAACGAACCAGATTGAGCAGGTGGCTGTCGTCCGGGGCTGCAGGGGAACTCTTCTCCCCTCTGAATCCAATCTGTGTCGCTCCGATTCGCTTCCCAATGATATCGGTCAGTCCGTTGAAGGCACCGCTCACGATGAAGAGGATGTGACGTGTGCTGATCGTCTTTTTTTCCAGCTTCCCCTTACTCTGGAACTCGAGCAGGGACTGCATCTGCCCCGCCACATCCGTGGAGGAGCGCAAGGGCACCTCGGTGTCTTCCATGAGCTTCAGCAGCCCTCTCTGGACTCCCTGACCTGAGACATCGCGGCCCATGAGGTTGGAGGCGCCGGCGATCTTATCGATTTCGTCCAGATACACGATCCCGTACTGAGCCAGTTGCACGTCACCATCGGCTTGAGCCACCAGCTCTCGCACCAGGTCTTCAACGTCTCCACCCACGTACCCGGTCTCGCTGAACTTGGTCGCGTCCGCCTTGACAAAGGGGACTCCGATCAGCCGGGCAATGTTCTGCACAAGATAGGTTTTCCCCACCCCGGTTGGGCCAATCAGAAGAATGTTCTGTTTCTTGTAATCGATCAGATCGTCGGGTCCGGAGTTCTGGATCTGATGGTAATGGTCGCAGATGGCTGTAGAAAGAACCTTCTTGGCTTCATCCTGCTGGATGACGTATCGATCCAGGTAGCTCTTGATTTCGCTGGGCTTGTAGTCAAATGCAAGTGCCTTGACTCTCTTCCTGGCCTGCTCTTCACCTGGATCGGAAGGCTCAGCCTCCTGTCTTGGAAAGACCTCGACGTGGACACCAGGCCCATACTTTCCCTTCAGGAACTCCTTGAGATCGTCTGGATTAAGCTTGTCTTCTGGACCCATGATTCGCGTAGCCCTCTAATGAGTAACATCAACTTTATCAGATCGTCCTGTATTCATAGGATGCCCTCGCCGCTTTGGCAAGCTGGGGTCGGGTTCTAGTGCACTGTCCGGAAAGTTCACGCCGCTACTTCGGGCGTCTTTTCGCCGACAGCTTTGTTGCGCTACCTTGAAAGACTCCCGGCCTGCCTGCGTCGCGCGCCTCACTGACGACGAAAATCCATCCCGAATTAACGCCGCGAACTTCCCGGACAGTACACTAGGTGTAGCCCGGTTCATCGAGCAGTCAGAACCCGAGCGTTAGAGGGGCTGAGTAGTAGCCGCGGCCTGACGCCTGTGGTTCCGTTGGTGGTGTCGAACCTCATTCTTCAGTCAACCGTCAACGGTCAACGGTCTGAATGACCGGGTAGGGGAGATCAATGCGCCGGGGACGTTCTTTCTGCTTGAGAGCCGTGTCCAGGGCAGCTTTCCAGGATCTCAAGGCGGTCACGAGGCGGCCCGTCTCGAGGCCATCATAAGTGTCGGGAAAGGCTGACAACTTGTCGATCGCCATTTGCAGCATGGAACGTGCCGCGCCCCATTTGCCGTGCTCATAGTGGTGAAAGGAAACGGCCGCTTGAATCAATCCCTGCAAAAAGGGCTGCCGGTCGCTCGACTCCTGCAGCCAGATCTCTTCAATCGTGTCGTGACACTCGTAGAAGTCCCCCTGGTTGAAGAGGTCGATTCCTGGTCTAAGCTGATCGCACATGGATGGCTGAGCCCGGACCCGACTCGGCGCCCCTGGCATCAGGAGGCCGGTGCGGCTCGATAGACCTGGGCATAGGCATTGCGAAAGGGGGCTACGCAGTACCGTTCGATTAGTTCTCCAGAGGCACCCGGGCGGCGGGCGAGACGCTCCACGTATTCCTCTCCGACCTGAAAATTGAGGCGCATGATGTCTGCTTTGCCTTCTCTACGTTCCACTTGAAAGGCCTCGTCCAGGCCGTCTGGAAGTCGAAACAGCTGACGATACAGTGGGCGTTTCAAGTCAGCAGGTTTCGTGATGTGCAGAGACCCGGCTTCCCGATAGTGGGCAAACAGTAGCTCCCGAAAGTCTCCGTAGTCAAAGTTCTCAACCTTATTGTTGACGCTGACTTCGAGGCAGAGCGTTTGCTGCTCCCAGGTCGCTTTCAGCCCATAGGTGAAATCGAGGTCGCCCTTGTCGAACTTGATTCTGTGGCCACTGGCATCATGAAAGCGCTTGAGTTCGATCGCTGTCTCCGGCAGATCCTCCTGGTCATCTCGCGTCAAGTAGTATCGGGAAACGCGCTGATACCAGTCGTCGATAATCTTGCTTAGAACCTGGTCGATCAACTCTCTTGATTTCGTAGTCATGGCGTAGTCGAGCAAGCAATTGTAAACCACGTCTTTCGGATGATCAAAGGGATGATCAAAACACTTTTCACTTTAGCTGCAGTTCAGGCCCCTCCCTAGACCGGATCCATTGCCGGCCGGGGCGTCCAAAAGCTCTCTCTCAAGGCCCGCCTGGGACGCCGGAAGCCCGGGGAGACTGTGCTAGACTGGCTTCCTGGTGAGGTTGAAGTTCATCGCCGCTTTCGTCCTGTTTGCAGCCGCTTCCAGCGCCTGCACATCCAGGATCACCCGGGTCGAAATCCCTCAAGAGGACACGCTGAAGGCCCGGCAGTTGATGCTTGATGGCGACATGCTTCTCAAAGGCGGGAAGGATCATCTGGCTCTCCTCAAGTACCTGGAATCGTCGACTCTGAATCCTTACAGCCCGTACTGTTTCAATAAGCTATCCGTCGCCTATGCTCGTATTCTGATGTTTTCTCAGGCCAAGCGTGCAGTTGATCGGGCGATCCGGCTTGATGGGGAGTACTCCTATGGCTATAACACTCGCGGGATCATTCAGATGGCACTGGGTAAACCTGGAGCCGCCGTCGGCTCTTTTGAGAAGGCTCTCGACCTCGACCCTGGCAACTCGGTCTTTTTCTTAAACCTGGGCCGGGCCCACATGGAGGCGGGAGCCTACAAGAAGAGCCGATCGGCACTAAAGCAGGCACTCCAGCTCAATCCGGATGTTCTCGATCTCAAGGACACGATTGAGGTCAGCGGGACCAACAAGAGAGATGACCCTGAATCCTACTATCGGATGGCCCAGCTTTTTGCAGAAGTGGGCGATGTAAGGGCCTGCCTGCACTATCTGAGCAGAGCCCTGGAATCCGGTTTCAGAGATCGGGACCGACTGCAGAACGACACGGCTTTTGATGCTCTCCGCAGCACCCGGGCCTTCGGTGAATTGGTGGCATCCTACGGCCTGCAAGAGCAGAGCACCTGATGACGGGAGCCAACCCTGGCAATGAATTCGTAGGGGGGCGACCCTTGTGGCCGTCCGCCAGAACGGACCGGCACAAGACCGGCCCCTACGCAGTAACCCTCACGGGAGCACCCCCACGTAGGGCAGGTTGCGATAGCCCTCTGAATAGTCCAGTCCGTAGCCGACGATGAACCGGTCTGGAACCTCGAACCCCAGGTAGTCGATTTCTACTTCTACCTGCCTTCTGGCGGGTTTGGAGAGGAGGGCGCAAACACTCAAGGAGCGGGGCTGACGGGTCATCAAGTTGCGCACCAGATAGCTGATCGTGAGTCCGGTGTCGACGATATCCTCTACCAGGACGACATCCTGTCCTCGAATACTGGCTTCCAGATCCTTGACCAGTTGGACCTGGCCGGAACTCGTGGTGGCATTTCCGTAGCTCTTCACCGAGATGTAGTCGATCTTGAGCATCAGGTCGACCTGTCGAACCAGGTCGGCGTGGAATATGGCGGCCCCTCTGAGGACGGCTACAAAGATGGGCGAGCGTCCGCTCAGATCCCGAGTGAGTTGCTCCCCCAGCTCTCCAACGCGTCGCTGGATAACCCCTTCGTCGATCAGGACTTCCACGTCTGAGAGGACTTCAGGCATTCCGGTCCGGATCATAGCACGCGGTTCTGGCTCGAAGAGAAACGGGGCTACGAAGTAACCACCCGGCGCGAGCGCTCGGGCAGGGAAAGCAAGAAGCGCACTCCTCGAATAGTGTAGACGCTTACATCATCCATGTAGGAGTAAACGGTCGGGAGAATCAGGAGGGTGAGGAAAGTCGAGGTGGTGAGGCCCCCGAAAACAGCCAGGCTGACCGGAGCCCACATGCGACCCCGTCCCTCCGACTGGGGGAACAGGTCGGGAAGGAAGAAGAGCACGGTCAGAGGGAGCAGGCCGAACAGCGACGTGAATGCCGTCATCAGAATGGGGCGCAGGCGGTCTCTTCCACCCTGGATGATGGCCCTGTGCTTGTCCATGCCCGACTTGCGGAGCCGATTGATGTGGTCGATGAGAATGATCCCGTTGTTGACCACCAGTCCGAACAGGACCAGGATCCCCAGGTAGGCCATGGAGTTCAAGGTGGTCCCCGTCAGGTAGAAGAGCCCGGCCACTCCGATCATGGAAAACGGGACCGTAAAAAGAATCGTAAAGGGGTGGATAAAGCTCTCGAACAGAGCCGCCATGATGATGTACATCAGGACCATTGCCAACCCGATGGCAAAATAGGAGGATTCCTCCGACTGCTGAAAGCGACTCCATCCTCTCCCGAACGCCCAGGAATAACCGGGGGGCAGCCGGAGATCGGAAAGTGCCTGTCTGACCCCCATGTTGGTCCTCAGGAACGGGGCACCCTGCTCCAGGGACGCGTACACGCTGAGGGTCGCCTTGCGATCCTCGCGACGAATGGCCTGGGGACCTTTCCGGTACTGATAATCGACGACTGAATAGAGGGGAATTCTCTCCCCCTGCCGGTTTTCGAAGTGGATGTTCTCGATTTCCTGGAGACTGATTTCGTTGGCCCCCCGCATCTGCACGACGACATCAATTTCTCCCTGGTCTCCCTTCACCCGGGTGGTGGCCCGAGTGCTCAGGGCCGAGGAGAGGGTTCGCGCCACAATCTGGGGAGAAATGCCGAACTGCTCGGTGCGCCGCCGATCGACCTGCACATGGATTTCATCCTCCCCGGTCTCCAGCGTAGTCTGAACATCCTTGATACCGGAAACTTCAAAGATCCGTTTCTTTACAATTTCGCCGTACATTTCCAGCAGGGTCGGATCTTCACCTTTGAGCTTGACATCGATCCCCATCTCCCCGCCGCCGCCCATGTGGCGCAGTCGGCTCTGCTTGTATTCGACCCCCGGTATGACGGGAAAGGAGGCCAGCATCTTCTCCTGAAGAACCTGGGTGGGAGTGATGTCTCCGTACGTCTTGAGGTAGATTTCCAGTTTTCCTCGCTGGCGGCCGCTGCGGCCACTGCGCCTGCCGAATTCCGACCCTATCGAGGCAATCTCTAGTTCTTCCTGCTGCTCGAGAAGCCGTTCGACCAGCCTGGCGAAAATCGACTCGACTTCGTCCAGGCTGTAGGAACGCTCGAAGAGGATGTCGATGTTGACCTCTCGCTCGGCAACGCGAGGCATCTGCTCCCGATCGATATTCATGAGCAGGGCATAGGATGCCCACCCGATGAGAGCCATCACGCTCAGCGCTGTGAAGCGCCACCGGAGCAGAAACCCCATGATGGCGGCGTAGCCGTCGGTGAGAAGCAGTAGAGACTTCTGTTTCTGCTTCTCATGACCCGTGAAAATGCGACTGGAAGCCAGGGGTACCAGAGTCAGTCCCACCACCAACGAGGAGAGCAGGGCGATACTGACGGTGGTACCAAAGCCACCCATGTATCTCGACATGGAGCCCCCATCCAGAAAAAAGAAGCTGGCAAAGACGGAGATGGTCGTCGCCACCGATGCCACCACCGCGACACCCACTTCTTTGGTGCCCTGGACGGCAGCCTCCATAGCTCCCAGCCCCTTGTCCTGCTTGTGTCGAAAAATGTTCTCCAGGACCACGACACTGGCATCGACGAGCATACCGATGGCCACCATCAGGCCCATCAGAGTGACCAGATTAATATTGATGTCCGAACCAGCACCCACCCGCAGCAGATACATGAAACCAAACGTGCACAACACGGACACCGGAATCGCGGCCGCGATGATGAGTGTGCTGCGGAACTTGCGCAAGAACACGAAGAGAACCACACAGGCCAGCAGACCACCGATCAGGCCGGCCTGGGCCAGGTCATGGATACTGGTGAGAATGTCTTCCGACTGGTCGCTCATGACCTGGAACGAAAACAGATCGGCGTAACGGGGTATCGCGGCGACTCTTTCCAATTCGGCCTTGGCCGCCTGGCAGACTTCCACGACGTTGGCGGTGGAGGCTTTGTATACGTAGATATTGATGGACTCATTGCGGTCCAGCCGCGAGAAGGAAGTTTTCTCGGGGAAGTCGTAGCGGACATCCGCGATATCTCCCAGGGTCAGAAGGCCACCTGCCAGCGGAACCTCTTCAATTTCCCAGGCTTCCTGGAATTCACCCATGGTTCGGAGCGTGTACTTTTTCTCCCCGTCGAAGACGTACCCCCCCGAGACATTGACATTGTTCGCCCGCAAGGCCTGGCTCAGGGCCCAGATGTCAATCCCATGGCTTTCCAGTCGACCCGGGTCCACCTCAATCAGAATCTGTTTGTCTTCGATTCCCCGTGTGTCCACATTGGCCACACCCTGGATTCTCTCCAGGCGAGGTCTGAGAACTTCCTCCAGGAAGTTGTAAAGATCCTTGCGATCACCGCTCCAGCCAACCGAAAAGCGAAAGACCGGCCAGCTGCCGGAACTCCAGCGCCGAATGCTGACCCGCTCCACGCCCTCGGGCAAGAGTCCTCGCACCTGGTCGATCCGATCCCGGATCTCCAGCGCGGCCATGTCCATGTCCGTGCCCTCTTTGAACTCGAGCCGGACTTCAGAACTCGAACCGGACGAGGTCGACTCGATGGTGTCGAGATGATTCAGAGTGGAGAGGGCCTCTTCCAGCGGTCGTGTGATGTCCCTTTCCGTCTCGGTCGGTGAGGAGGAGGGATAGCTGGCTCTGATGCTGAGACTGTCTGAAGAAAACTCGGGATATAGTTCCAGAGGGAGGCGCTGAAGAGAGATGAAGCCCAGAACCACGATCGAGATCAAGACCATTAGAACGGTTACGGGTCGCTTGATTGAGTGCTCGGCAAAGCTCATGCGTTCGTCTCCCGGACAACAACAGTATAGAGCACGGGGACCAGGACCAAAGTCAGGAGAGTGGAGGTCACCAGGCCCCCAATAATCGTAATCGCCAGCGGAATGCGCAACTCGGACCCTTCCCCCAGGCTGAGAGCCATGGGAAGCAGGCCCAGGACCGTTGTGCTCGTGGTCATCAGGATGGGACGGAGCCGGATCGAGCAGGCCTGACGGATGGCGTCGAATTTCTTCCGTCCCTGGATGCGGAACTGATTCGTGAGATCGAGCAGAACAATGGCATTGTTGACGACGATTCCGGCCAGGACGATGAAGCCGATCAAGACCACCACATTCAGCACCTGGTTGGTGACAAAGAGCGCGATGGCAACGCCGATGGCGGCAAAGGGAATGGCGAACATGATAATAAAAGGCTGGACCAGGGACTCAAACTGAGAGGCCATCACCAGATAGACCAGAAACACGGCCAGCAGGAGAGCAAATCTCATGCTCTCGAAGGCGACTGTCCGCTCTTCGCTCTGTCCGCCTACATAGGCATAAAAATCACTGGGGAGGGATATCCCGGCAATCACGGATTCAATGTCGCCCACAATGCTCTGTAGATCGCGGCCCACGATGTTGCCGCTGATTATAGCCACCCGGTCCGGTCCGATTCTTCGAATTTCCGCCGGTCCCTGGGCCAGGCTGACTTCGGCAACCGTGGACAGGATGATCGGGTTGGCTTGTCCCGGATTAATGACCAGGTTGCGCAGGTCGGCCAGGCTGGATCGATCCTCCTCGCGCAACCTGACCCGCACATCAATTCGCCGGTCTCTTTCGCTGAACTCGGTGGGAATCTCTCCCTGCACCTTGTTCCGAATCAAGCCGGCGATCTGGTTTATGGTGAAATTATAGTTGGCCAGTTTGCGCCGATCGAAGCGGATCTGGATCTCCGGATTGTCCTCCTCGGTACTTGCTTTGAGATCCCGGAGACCTTCGATGGGCTCCAGGGCGGCGGTCAGACGCTGGGCGTAGGCCTTGAGACTCTTTAAATTGTAGCCCTGAAGAATCACTTCCACCGGCGTCTTGAAGCTGAACAGGTTGGGTTTCGAAAACTTGTATTCCACTCCGGGGATCCGAGCGAAGCTCTGCCTCAGGTCCTCCACGATCTGGTCTTCCCTCTTGTGTAGAACGCCGGGCTTGAGTTTAACCAGGATCTGGCCGATGTGTTCCTGCTCCTCCACGGCTTGCACCCCGGTCTGATTGCCCGATCCGGCCATGGTGTAGTAGGAGGCGGCTGTGGGCACCTCGGACAGGACTTCCTCGAATTCGATCAGCCGGGTCAGGGTCTGCTCGACTGGAACACCGCTGGGCAGGCGAATGTCGACGAAGAACTCGCCCTGGCTGACTTCGGGGATCAACTCCGAGCCGAGCCGCCCCAGAAGCTGGACAGAGAAAACAAACAAGACCAGGGCTGTGACAATCGCAACCAGCCGGTAGTTGAGGGCTTTCGACAGGAACCAGTCATAGGGACGGACCAGGAAAAACTGCCGCTCTGCCTTTTCCTGTGCGGTTCCACCCTCTGACGGTCGCGGCGGTCTTCCCAGGCTGGAGAGCATCGGGATCAACATAATGGCCACCACCAGAGAGGCAGCCAGGGAAAATGTGACGGTCAGGGCCTGATCCGCGAAGAGCTGGCCTGCAACTCCTTCCACGAAAACGATGGGGACGAACACACAAATCGTCGTGATGGTGCTGGCCACGACGGCGCTTCCCACTTCCGAGGCGCCCAGGTTGGCTGACTCCCTGGGCCCGTGACCCATCGCCCGATAGCGGTAGATCGATTCCAGTACCACGATCGAGTTGTCTACCAGCATCCCGATCCCCAGGGCCAGTCCGCTCAGAGACATGATGTTCAAGGAGATCGAGTAGCTATACATGAGAAAGAAGGTGGTTACGATGGAGATGGGGATGGAGAGTCCGATGATCAGAGTGGTCTTGAGGCTGCGCAGAAATGCGAAGAGAACGGCAATGGCCAGAACACCGCCCCAGATGGCCGTGCTCAAGACTTCATCGATGGACTTTTTGATGAAGGTGGACTGGTCGAAGACGACATCGAACTCGAGGGGATCGCGAGTGCCTTTGTAGTCGATCTCGAGCTGCTCCAGGCGTTCCCTGACGATCTGGGCCACCGAAACCGTATTTGCATCGGCAGCCTTGAAGATGGCCAGTTCCACACTCTCCTGGCCATTGATGCGAGTGATGATGTCTCGCTCTTTGAACCCGGAGTACACCGTCCCGATGTCGCGGATGCGAATGGGGACCCCGGTCCTTTGAGCCACAATCACGTCGTTCATTTCGCTGATGTCCTGGAACTCGTTGAGGGTGCGGACCAGATACTTGGCTTCCCCGTCGCGCAGGGTTCCTCCCGTCAGGTTGATGTTTTCCTGACCCAGTCGGCTCGTCACTTCTTGAATGGAAATCCCCAGTGAGGCCAGCATCTGTTCGTCCAGCTCGACCAGGATTTCCTGCTCCAGCCCTCCCGAGACTCGTACTGCCGCTACCCCTCCAATGCTCTCCAGATCCGGCTTCACGAACTCGTCGGAGTGATACCGGAGCATCGACAGGTTGGGAGAGCCGGAAACGCTCACCCGCATAATGGGGTCGGTGGAGGGATCGTAGCGCAGCAGGATCGGGTTTTCGGCAGCCAGCGGAAGCTGAATCATGTCGAGTCTTTCGCGGACGGCCAGGGAGGCAAAATCCATGTCCGTTTTCCAGCTGAACTCGACAACTACGTCCGAGACCTCCGGCTTGGAGATGGAACTGACCCGAGCCACGTTGTCGACAACACTGACGGCATTTTCCACCCGCTTGCTGATCAGGTTTTCGATTTCCTCGGGGGCGGCTCCCTCAAACTCGGTACGGATGGTGAGCGTGGGGTAGGAGATATCAGGGAGCAGATTGAGGGCAAGCTGGTCGTACGCGACCGTGCCGAAGACCGCCAGAGCGACGAAGACCATCGTCACCGTTACCGGTCGGCGAATGGAAAAATCGACAATTTTCATTGACGGCCGCGACTGAACTGGGAGCGGATGAAGGCTCCCAGCTTTTCGGGATCATTCATGAAATCGGGATCTGCGGCGAGCTTCGCCTGGTAGGCCTCTTTGATCTGGGGACTGCCTTCGACCATGCGTTCCACCATGACCTTCATGCGTGCCGGGTCGAAGCCGCCACTTCCGGACCCTCTGCCGCCGCGCTGGCCTGGTCCTGGCTGACCCTGCTGTCGGGCACCACGATTCGGAGCGGCCGCAGGCGAGGCCGCGGACCCGGTGGCCGCAGGCTGCGGGGAAGAGGCTCGCAGCGTGGGGCCCTCCTGCCCATCCTCCCACTCCAGAACGGAGACGGGATAACCATCATTGAGCCCTTCCTGTCCCACTGTCACAACAACTTCGCCTTCGCTCAGGCCCGTGGAAATCTCGATCTCCTTGTCTTCTCTAAAACCGATCGTGACCGCCCGCTTCTGGACCCGGTTTTCCGAATCCACGACGAAGACTCGATCCTCGTCACGCTCCCGGACGATCGCCCGCTTGGGAATGACCAGCGCCGATGGATGTGTCTCGGTGGCGATGTGGACGGTGCCAAACATGCCGGGCCGGAGAAGGTTCCGGTGCCGGCTAATCTCCAGCGTCACTTTGATCGTCCCGGATTCAGAATCGACGGTGGGGCTGATCATCTTGATCGAGCTGGTGAAGGTCTCGTCCGGAAAAGCCTGCATTCGCAGCTCCGCCTGCTGGCCGAGGCGGATCTGAGAGAGTTCCCGCTCGGGCAGATAGATGCGCGCCCACAGAGGGGTGAAGTCTTCCACGTTGAAGAGAGCTTCATTCACGTTCACCCGATCCCCAATGTCGATCATGCGCTCCGTGACGACGCCGTCGATGGAGGACCGAATCTCGGTGTAGTCGAGCTGCAACTGGGCTGCCTCCAGGCGAGATATTGCAGCGTCTCGCTGCTGATCCGCAACTCTCAGCCCCAGAGCATCCGTCTCGTTGGCCAGAGCTGCCTGGTCGTGTTCCTGTGGACTGATCAGCCTTTGCTCCACCAGGCCCTCAGAACGCTTGTAGTTGGCCTCGGAGAGTCGAGCCTTGACGTCGGCCTGCTCCAGTGTGAGCCTGGCCTGATGGACCGCAATCCGGGCCTGATCGTGCTCATTCCTAATTTCCCGGTCATCCAGTTTGGCGAGGAGCTGGGTCTTGGTGACCCGGTCGCCTTCTTCAACCACGAGTTCTTCGATCAGCGCGTTGACCTTGGCGTAAATGGTGACCTCGCGAATGGACTCGAGTGAGGTGTTGGAGAGCAAATAGCGAGAAATAGGCCGCCGTGTGACCCTGGCCGCCTTGACACTGACCGGCTCTTCGGAGGATCCGTCAGCAGAACCGCCCCCTCCGCGGCCGGGCATTCCGCCTCTGGGACCGCCTCCCCTTCTGCTCGGGTCGGCGGAGCTGTCCAACGCAGAGCAAGCCACGGTCACAGAGCAGAGAATTAAGAGCAATAAACGCGTTAACATGCGCACTTCTTCCTTTTCTTTTCGGTACCTAAAACCCATACGCGAGTCAGGGACGAATGGTTACGGGAATTTGATTGACCCTCCGCGCTCTCCCCAATACAATTGCCCGATTAATAACAAGAGCCGGGTAACCGGAAAACGGAGTTTGCGGTTTCCGCTGAGTTCGTGGGTTGCGTTCGGCTGATGTCATGACGATAAAAGAACCGCTGCAGTTCGCGCTGAGATTCCTGCAAAACCCAAGAGCTATCGGGGCACTCATGCCCAGCGGCCGTGCCCTTGCCCGGAAGATGGCGGATGTCGTGGACTGGGAAAAAGCCCGCACGGTACTTGAGGTCGGACCGGGATCCGGGGCCCTGACAGCCGAATTTCTGCCGCGCGTTCAGGAAGGATGCCGTTTTTTTACGGTTGAGATCAATCCTGACTTTGTCGAACTTCTGGAGTCCCGTTTTGCCGGGATCGAAGCGGTTCACGACAGCGTGGAGAATCTTGCATCGATTCTGGAAGAGCGCAATCTCAGTTTTGCGGATGCCATCATCAGCGGTCTTCCCTGGACCATTTTCACTCGCAAGGACCAGGATCGATATCTGAAAGCCATCCGGGCTGGTCTCGACCCTGAGGGAGTCTTCGTCACCTATACCTACGTGCAGGGACTCTCTCTGCCTGGAGGGCGCCGCTTTCTCCGGGAACTCAAGAGGAACTTCACCCACGTGAGCCGGAGCAGGCCGGTCTGGGCGAATGTGCCCCCGGCTGTGTTCTTTACGTGTCGCAAGTGAATCTGGTTATTCTCCCCTTGCGGCTCTGCACATGACTTCCGTTTTCTGCGACTTCGATGGAACCATCACCACCCGCGACACCATTGTCTTTCTGACCGAGCGCTTCGGGGCTGGTCACGGGTTTCGGTCGGGGGTGCTCTCCAGAATCAAATCCGGTGAGTGGAGTGTGTTTGAGGCCATTGAGCATGAGCTCGCCACGGTGACTATTTCCTGGGAGGAGGCGGTTCAAGCTCTCAAAGCGAATATCAAAGTCGACGAGTTTTTTGAAGAGTTTGTGGCCTGGTGCCACAAGCGTTCGTTGCGCATCCAGGTGGTCAGTTCGGGAATGCGCCCGGTAGTCGAATTGTTCGTGGGCCACCTGGGACTCGAGATCTACGCTCACCCAGTGACGATTACCCCGCAGGGTTGGCATTACCGGCCCGATACCGCAGTGATGAAAATCCCGGTTCTGGAAGAGGCCCGCCGACACACCGAACGTCTCATCTACGTAGGGGACGGCACGTCGGATGTGTGCGCCATCCCCTACGTCGACGATCTCTTCGCCAAGAGGTATTTGGCCGAGTACTGTGAAGCAAACAAGGTACCGTATGTTCCGTTTGATACCTTCCGGGATGTGCAACAGAGCCTGGAGGCGCTGTTGTGATTCCAGATTCCAGAGTTCCAAAACAGGAAGGGGAGGTGGACTCGGGGCGGCGAACGTTAAGGAGCGGCCGAGAGCCGCCTCGAGGTCCAGGCCCCTCCCACTCTATCCTGGAGCTCTGGAATCTAGAATCTCCGATTCAGCGCCATAAGCTCAGTCGCACTCCCCCGTGGATCAGCCGGGGGGTTCCCAGGCGCTCGATGGGGAGCCGTCCTACCGCGTATTCTCGGTCCAAGAGGTTCTCGACACTCAGGAAGAGTTCGAGTCGCTCGCCAAGGGGCTTGCGGACATGCAAGTCGAGAACTCCGTAGCCGGCCAGGGGGAGCTGATTCAGGTCATCCTCAAATTGCCGGCTCAGGAAACGACCGTCAGCGCGAAACTGGATCGAGCCCAGGTACTCGATTCCCGCCAGGCCTTGGTGGCGTGGAACCTGAGGGAATAGCCGCCCGGTTTCGTCGACGACGGCCTGAGAGTAGAGATAGGAGGCCCGCAGGGCCCAGCGCGAGGTCAGGCGGCGAACCACCTCGGCCTCGAAGCCCTGGATGGTTCCACTTCCGAGATTCTGGCGTTGACGAAGAATCAGCTGCGGGGACACGGACAGGGTGACGTTCGAGACCGGATCCTGCAACCGGTTCCAAAAGCCGTTCAGGCGGATCAGAAGAGCGGGGTCGGGGTGAAAGTCCAGCCCCCCTTCCCAGCCCCAGAGGTGTTCTTCTGCAAGCCCCGGATTGGCCTGCGTGACAATGTTGCCTGCCCGGAACGGGCGGTAAAGCTCATTCAAGGTCGGAGCCCGGAATCCTCGATAAACGGAGCCTCGAATCGTCACCGCGGGGTCGGCCCGAAAGAGAAGCCCCGCCCGGGGATTGAAGCTGGTCTCCGTACTCTGGTTTTCCCAGACGTCGAAGCGAGCCCCCACCAGGAGCTCGAGTCGAGGATGGATGGACTCCAGGTACTGGGCAAAAACCCCGCTCAGATTCTGCACTTCTTCTTCCCAGCGGGCCTGCCTCCAGTCTGCACCCACGAGAATCTTTCCCGAGGGCTGCCAGGTGAAAGAGCTTCCGTAGCCAGACGAAGGAAAGTGCTGCTCGGCTGTCTTGAACTCCTGGGAGCGATCTGGAAGGACGCGCGAAAAAGTGCTGTTGAGTTCCTGGAACTGGCTGTAGAGTCGAAGCCGCCAGGTTGGACCATCGACGCCTCCCTCCACCAGAGTCAGCCAAGAGTTGTTTACCTGAATCCGGGTACCGTTGTTCCTGTCTTCTCTGAACAGGTTGACGCCTGCATAGGCTCGCTTGTATTGGACTCTCCCCAGGAAGCTCTGGAATTCGACACGAGCCGGAGTGTCGACAGCTCCCCGTTCCTCCTCCGAGACAACGAAGAATCCGTCTGTGTCAAAGGCTCGGCCCGACACAATATAACCCCAGTCTCCCTTTCGGTCCGAAGCAAGAGCGCTCACATCGTAGGTCTCACGGTTTCCCATTTCGGCCCTGAATTCCAGTCGACCCGGGCTGGGTTTTCGGGGGCGAAGCTGAATGGTCCCGCCCAGGGCCGAGCTGCCGTAGAGCTGGCTGGCGGCGCCCCGGGAGACCTCCACCTGCTCTAGAGCCAGAGTTGGAATTCGGTTCCAGTAGACCCAGCCGCCAAAAGGGTCGTTGAGAGGAATACCGTCAAAGAGCACCAGGCTGCGGCTGGTGCCGCTGGGTCCGATCCCTCTGAGGGAGACTCCTTGCGTTGTGGGGTGGGAGGAGAGGCTGCCGGATCGCCGGAAAAGGCTGAATCCTGGAATCTGGCGCAGATGGTCGTCCAATACCAGGGCTGGAGATCGACTCAGATCGTCCGCATCCAGGACGCTCACCAGCGAGATCGCTTCACCCAGCGCCTGTTCCTGTCGGGCAGCCGTGACAACAATCGTCTCCCGGTGAGCCACCACCTCTTGGGTGCCCTTCTGCGAACCGGAATCTGAAGCATCCGGGTTCTGAGGCCCCAGGACTGTCAGAAGGGCCAGTACCACCAGTTCGAACAAAGCTTCCTCCAGGACGCATAATACAGGGTCCCCGGGTTCACACCTCCAAGAAGGCTTTCAGGCTCTCGCAGACAAAATAGTCCCATCCTGCTTGGCCGCTTTTCCGGCTGAATACTGGATCATCCTGCGGAAAGGTCTCATGTCCCTCGTGAGTAAGCAACAGCTTCGTACCGTTGGGCGTTTCCGACAGTTCCCATACGACAGTTGAATTTCCAGGGTATCCTCCGTATCGCCAGCCGTAAGCAATTCTTTTCTCCGCAACCACGTCAGTTACTTTCCACAGGTGGAGGTAGTCTCGGTCTTCGCACCGCACGTTGAACTGTGTTTCGAAACCTGATTCGGGTTTGAAGTCCGTCATCGTCGCGAAGAACCACTGGCGCATTTGTTCCTTGTCAGTAATGGCCTTCCAAACCACCGCAACAGGGGCGTTGAAAGTCTGTTCCACCACAATCGGGTTGGTGTTCATGTTCATGTGATGACCCTTCTCTAGCAAGCTAACGGTTCGCTTCAGCGGCGAAGTCGTTAGGCTCAAGGTGCAAAAAGGTTCTTTGTCGGCAGAATGACGCCGGTCTCTTGCGAGTAGCGATTCCAGATCTCAATCATTTCGTTACGGAGTTCGGGCCTTCGCCCGGACAAGTCAACTGTTTCACCCGGATCCTTTGCCAGGTTATAGAGCTGCCAATCGTCTGGGCCAAATGGTTTGACCAGCCAGAGTAATTTGTAATCGCCCTTCCGGACGGCACGCATTCCAAACAACTCCCAGCTCACAGCGGTATCGTCTTTGTAAACAACGCTTGCCTTTCCGCTGAGCACAGGAAATAGGGACCGACCGCGAAGCCGCTCGACTTGACGGCCCTTGTAGGAGGTGCCGGGATGTGGTGTCTGCGCCGCCTCTAGAATTGTCGCAGCGATGTCCATGACGTGCGAAAAAGCACCACTCCGCGTGCTCGGTTTCTCGACGCCCGGCCCAGCCATGATTAACGGCGAGCGAATTCCTCCCTCGGCGACAACTAATTTGAACAGGCGAAATGGCGTCATGCTGACTTGAGCCCAGGCAGGACCGGCCGCCATCCGTGAATACTGGCGACCAAGGTTCTCGAATCGGTTGTCGGAATTTCGCTCGATCCAAGCTTCGTCGGTATGTGGGTACTGGTGCATTTGGAGACCGTTAGCCCCATTGTCCGAAAAGAAAATGACCAGCGTGTTCTCCCACTGGCCGGTCTTCTTGAGATGTCCGAACAGTCTCCCCAACTGATGGTCGATGTTTGCGATCATGGCGGCATAGACCTCCATTCTGCGGGCTTCGACCTTCTTCTGTTCGTCTGTCAGCTCCTCCCAGGATGGGATCGTAGATAATCTTGGAAACGGTTTCGCACCCGGCGCAATGAAGCCAAGGTCCTCCAACTGCTTGAGACGGGTTTGGCGGAGTGCGTCGTATCCCGCGTCGTACTCTCCCTTATACCTGTCAATCCAGTCATCGGGGGCGTGCAGAGGGTCGTGCGGTGCGGTAAACGCGAGATAACCGAAAAAGGGCTGATCTGCAGGGCGTTCGTCGAGATACTCCATCAGCTTGCTGGTATAGAACTCTGATGAATAGAAGCCCTTTGGCACATGCACGCGAGCCCCGTTCTCGCGATAGGTCGGTGTGTAGTTGGCGTACATCATCCACTCGTCGTCGAAATGGCTAGTGCCGCCGCTCAACATTGTGTACGCTTTCTGGAAACCGCGTCTGGAAGGATCTTGTTCGAGTTCTTCACCGAGATGCCATTTCCCGGCCATGGCTGTGAAATAGCCGGCGTCCCGCAAGAGTGTAGGGATAGCCACAACTCGGTCATTCAAATACCCCTCGTACCCCGGTTTGCCCTTCTGGTTAGGCGTTATCGTTTCACCCATCGAACCTACCCCGGCGAGATGATTGTCCGTTCCGCTGAACAGCATCGAGCGGGTGGGCGAGCACGCTGCCGAGGTGTGAAAGTCGGTAAATAGCATGCCGGACTTGGCCAGGGCGTCCAGGTTCGGCGTGTCGATCTCTCCACCGAAGGGGGCTATGTCAGAGTAGCCCATATCATCGACCACGATGAGCAAAATGTTTGGCCGAGTATCCGCAGCGTTACAGGGACCGGCAACCAAAGCAATCGTCATCAAAAAAATGGGAGATGACGTTAGTTTAAAGGCATAGCGCATCATATTTTCCTTATTGTTCAGATTCTGCGAAACGCAGGTGAGCACTGATCAATGCTTCGCAATGATTGAGAACGGGTCTTTCGTCTAGCGATTACTATCTGGTTTCGGGTTAAGTCCGCTACCAGTGCTTTCAGATAATACGCCCGACAGACCATGGGGTCTAGCCCGGATTATGCAAGAACCGTAGTCCGGAGTTGAAAAACGACTCGAGAAGTGGCTCAACTCGAAAGCGGACAGGTGTGACAGGCGGATTTGCGAAGAATATCGGTTGGCGAGGCGTTTGAAGTGGTTGGGGAGTGAATTTCAGACAGATCTGGGCCTGGGTGAGTATCGGAAGCGGTTTTTCGGGGAGCTGGGAGAGGCTAGCTGGAGTTGAGACGACTCAAGACGAGGTGGAAGAGGGGTTGTTCGGGAAAGGCTGAGGAAAGATGGACCCAGATGCGTCGAGTGGTTTGTCGGATCCGGGCCCCGATCTTGAGGACACGACGACGTAAGGTTTCGATTTCGAGCTTGTGCCAGGGGGTCCCGTGCAGATAGTCGCGCAGGCGCACGAACATCTGGTAAGCCAGGGCATGCAGAAGGAGTCGAAACTGATTGGCCAGGAATCGATGACAGCTGAGTCGGTCCATGCTCAGATGATTCTTGAAGGCCTTGATGAAGTTTTCGGTCTGTCCTCGGTTTGTGTAGTGGTCATAAAGTGATTGGGAGCAGAGATCGTCCCGGTTGGTGACCACAAAGCGACGATTGATCCCGCGCTGATCGACCTCCACTTTGACGATGACGCGACGAGATCGATCCCAGCTGTTGGCTCGATAAAGAAACTCGTCAAACTGACGCTGTTTTTCCTCCAGCTCAAGGAACCTTTCCCGAGTCGAATCCAGCAGGGGCTCGACCACTCGCTGCAGGCGAGGGTTTCGACTTAACCCAATGACATACTGGAGTTGATTCTCTTCAGCCTCACAGAACTCGTAGAGCCGCGGCGCGGCAAAGCCGCTGTCGGCCCGAATCTCAATCTCGACATCCGTCCCCACTCCTTGTCGGATAGCCTCCACGACTCGCTTCAGAATGGGCACGATGTGAGAGGCAGCTCCCTTGTTGCCAGGTCTCAACACGGCACACACCAGGTCTCCCGTGTCGGCATCGAAGATCAGCAAAGGATGCAGAATGTGGCTTCGGTAATACCCGTGGTAGAAGGAGAACTCCTGCTGGCCGTGGGTGTGGTCGTCGGTACTGTCCAGATCCAGGATGATCTTACCGGGACGTCTTTTCTTCAGGGAGCGCACATAACGGCCTAGCAGCCACTGGCTCAAACGCATCAGATCCTTCCTGGTGACGGAGTTCTCCAAGCGGGAGAAAGTCGGCTGCGTGGCCAAATCCGGATCGCTCTCCGGCAACTGATCACAGACGGTTTTGAGCATCGGATCCGAGCGCAGCGTATCGGCGTCATTACAGTCTTCGTAGCCGGCCACGATCTGCAAGACTCGTTGTCGGATCAACTTCAACAGATCATGACGAATGTAGCGTTGGTCTCGACTCTCCGAAATACACGAACTGAAGCCCTCGCAGAGCCGATGTTGCCGATCCACCGATCCAAACAACAACCATCCTGCGTCGGAAGTGAGGCTCCCCCCATCAAAACGCGCCGTGATCTTTCTGTGGCTGTGAAATGGCAGGGTATTCTGGCAGACTGCTCTTAACATTGCCGTAGCTCCTGGTTAGGGTCTTGTTTGTGTAAACCCTTTTATATCAGAGAGCTACGGCTCTTTTTATGGGCCCAAATCTCACTCGGATTCAGATCTCATGCATAATCCGGGCTAGCCCCGACGTTCGCACATCTTCGTGTTAAGAAAAGGGACAGGCCCGAGCGTAGCGTAGCCCGAACCGAATAGTGGCGCGCGTGACAACAAGCGCGTAGACCGAGCCAAGACGCGCTTACTATCGTGCGCGCCACTGACGATGGTTTGCTAACTGGGACACGGCAACCCGGCCCCTTCTACCCCCGCATGTACCTCTGGTTGATGCGAACGGCGGCGGCGCTCAGTCCGATCAGCACAAATCCGAGCAGGATCAAGGCCAGGGGCCAGCCCCAGGACTCCAGGAAGTGCTGGCTGGTGAAGTACCCGATATAGGAGAGGATGGAAACCGTCCCGCACGCCAGAAGAGTGCGACTCCGCACGTAAACACTCAGATAGACCATGCCGCATGCAATGACCAGGAAGAAAATCTCCATGGGGGTTCCCTCGAGCATGTCAAAAACCCCCCAGAGAAAGCTTGTCGATCCTGTCAGGTACCAGAAGGGAGTGATGGTCGTGTGGCGGGTTTTGTCCACGGCCAGGTTGACCAGGATCAACGAGAGTCCCAGCGTGACCCCGGTGATCTGCGGATCGATATCCAGCAGATCAAAGAGCACGCTGAGGAAGGTGGCACTGAACAGGATTGTGGTGAAGAGCAGCGTGGTTCTGCCTTTGACTGCAAATGTGACACCCTGCTGGAAGGCCATGATCGCCGCCATGAGCAGGCCGGCATAATGCCAGTCTCCTCCCGAGGAGAGTTCATCGAGGGCTACCAGAATCCCGGTCGGTTGCAGAACGGCTGCGATCAGGAAGAGAGGTGTCACCACTTTCTCGTACCGCCTCCAACTGAGAGCGGCCAGGCCCATGCCAAAAGTCGCCAGCCCCGAGCCCAGAGTGACAATGATGCGGGCGGCTGCGTTCATCTCCTCCCAGTTGATACCGATGAAGACACACAAGCCGGCGAAAATGAAGGTACCGCCCAGGGAGGCGAAGAGGCGAGGCAGAATGCCGCGGAAGCGAGGGGAGGAAACGGGTTCTGTTTCTTCCAGAGCACACCGCAGATCTTCCAGAGTCACGCCATGCCGGCGCGCGATATCGAGAATGTCCTGTACGGCCTTCTCTTTCATGGAGTTTCTCCGCTCTGACTCCGGGGCACGACCCAACCCAGAAAATGGACAGAATAGTGAGGCGGATCGAGGGGCAGGGGAATTACGGCTCCGCCCCTGGCGATCGTGGCTCGGCGGCTCCGGCGCATGCCCAGGAGTGCCGGAACGATCCCTCCTCCTCGATAATCGGGCCCCCGAAACTCGTATCCGTCGGGAGCTTTCAGGCTCGGGTCCAGCCTTATGGTCTCCAGTTCGGGGATCCTGATCTCGTTTCCATTCTCAAGAGCTTCCGCAGGATCTGGAATGGAGATGGGGATCTCACGGAGGTTGGAGGTGCCGTGATCAAAAAGGAAGAGTCTTGTGACCTGGGCGCCCTGATTCCGGTAGATTCTGGCCCTGGCCCGGCCCTGGTAAACGTCGATATTCACCCGCACCGGAGTCACATTGGGATAGGCGGAGACGTAGGAAGTGAAAAGGAAATCGTATTGTGGCGGAGCCACAAGGAGTCTGGGGACGATGGTGGCGAGGACAAAAAGGAGGATGACCAGTAAGGGCAGCGAGACGCCGATTATGATCAACAGATTGTCTCTTCCGATGCGTGCTTTCATGGTCTTAGCTCGAGGATATCAATTTTCATGGTACCGCCTGGATTCGGGTTCTCCAGGTGGCAGTGCTTCCCGTGTTTTCTTCAGGAATTAAAGGAACCGGGATCAAAGGTTACAGGACGATCTGCGGAGTGTGCGATCAGATCGGACCACGGAGAGTCCTTCTCTTCCCGGACAGTACACTAGCGTTCCAGATAGTGCACGATCAGGCGGTCGCCGGATCCCGGAATTTGCAGGGCAACGCTGGAACCCCGGCCCAGATCGACCCGTCCGGAGTAGCTGGTTTCGTCAGGAAGGGAAATGGTCGCCACGTACTCGACGCTCCCCAGGCCGCTGATGGCCGCCGGGCCGTCAAGAAGTTCAAAGTGCTGCGCAAAGCTACCTCCTTCTCCGGAGGCGGACCGGAGGCTGAGGATAAACTGTGTGACCGGCTCTCCGCCGGTGCCAAAGACCAGTGCCTGGAGCGTGCGACCCGGCTCCAGATCCAGCACGAGATCGTCGTCTTCGGGAATTCGGACGTCTACTCGACGCTCCTGGAACTTCCGATCCAGAGTACGAATCACAAGCTCGTAGGGGCCTGGTTCGATACCCTGGAACTCGAACCTCCCCTGCTCGTCTGTAGTGCTTTCGTAAAAGCGGTGGGCAAGTCTTGGTTCCCCTGCTCGGGGGGGCGATTCTGCCACTGTCTGCAGCATCAGCAGAGCGCCGGCCAGCGCTTCGGAGCGGTCATCGATCAGCACCCCGCTAAGAGAGGCACTCCCCTGAAATTGAAAGTTGACCGTTGTAGCCTTACCTGGGTCGATGGCCACTTTCCGCGAGTGACCGGTCGAATCAGAATAGGAGGGATGAGAGAAAGCCAGGGCGTAGGGCCCGGGCTCCACGCTGTCAAAGCGGTATCGCCCACTCCGGCCTGATCGGGCCGTACGCTGGAAGGGTCCCGGCTCACCAGCAGAGAGACGAATCACGACGCCCGAGAGATTGCCACCGTCCGGGCTCTTCACCGCGCCCAGAATCCAACCCGCCGAATCCCTGCCCCCAGGACGAAGAACAATTTCGACAGGAGCTTCCTGGGGAAAACCGATCTCGAAAGGTTCGGCGTCTTCGAAGAGATGGTGCGTGACTCGAATCTCGTGAATCCCGTCTGGGAGAGTTGGGACCATTCGAAATCTGCCATCGGAAGCTGTCACGGTACTGCCCTGCGCCACACCGTCGGAACGAAGGAAGATGTTCGCCCCCTGCAGGGGGTTCCCGTCGGGATCCACAACCCGACCCTCCAGTTGGCGTATCCTGCGCAGCCTGAACTCCAGGGGCGGCATGCCGTCGAAAATCGCCAGGTCGCTTGACCGGAAGCGTTGAAAACCAGGTGCCCAGAGGCTGATTCGGTACCCTGCACCAGCCGGGATCTCCATCGCAAAGTGGCCATCCTGGATCCGGGTACTCCAGGGTTTTGATTCTTCCCCGCGAATCACGGTCACGGTGCCCTCCGAGATTGGTTCCTGGCTCTGGGCCCCTACCACCGACCCCTGGACCAATACCGCCGTCTGCCAGGCCGCAGGAAGCGGCCGGTGTGTGAGGGGCGGAGTCAACAGCATCGCCAGGGCCCCCAGTTGTGGTGTGAACCGAAGAATCTGAGTCAGGAGCATTCGGCACCATACTCATCGGATCGCCACTCGAGAGAGGGCAGTGCTAGTGCACGGTCCGGAAAGTTCGCGCCGCTACTTCGGGCGTCTTTTCGCCGACAGCTTTGTTGCGCTACCTCGAAAGACTCCCGGCCTGCCTGCGTCGCGCGCCTCACTGACGACGAAAATCCATTCCGAATTAACGCCGCGAACTTCCCGGACAGTACACTAGTCCTCGAAGCGCTTGAGTAGAGAGTCGAGCCCTGTGTCCGGAAACTTCAGGGTCACCCCCAGGCGTTCCCTCGGGTCTCCTCCAGGGACGGAGTACTCGCCATTCCCGTTGGAGATCCAATGAAGAAGGCCGGAAACAGCTTCCAGAAAGGAGGCGTTCGCAGCCTCCTGGTTGGGAGCCAGCAGCCGATCGTTTGTAAACACCTCCACTTCGCCGGTCGCAAACTTCAGTTCGAATCCGCTGGAATCCTGGAGCAGCCGGCAGGCCCTCAGAAGGGTGGCCAGCACGGCACGCAGGTTGGAGCTGAGATCGCTGGTCAGAGGCTGTTTCCGGTAGTACACCAGACCGGGCCTCCCTTTCCCGAAATCGAGGCTGAAGTTTCCCTGGTGGCCCACCAGAAGAACTCCGGGCCCGTGCTGAACATGGCGGTAATCGTGGACGTCGATGAGAAGGTGCCCGGCAATCGGCTGGTCTTGAATCCAGCGGTTGAAAACTTCGATGAAGGCTCCGAAACCGGTTCCCTCGGTGCCCACCAGACCGACCTTGGCGCCAAGCCTGTAGATCACGCTTTCTTCCTTTTCCTGCTTCTGAAGCTGCGTCATCGGCTCAATCTCAGACCTTGGTTTTCTGCTCTTCAAGGTTGTCTTTCTGGATGCGATCCCGGCAGGCATAGGCGGCTTCAATGAAGAGCTGAGATTCCCCCACCATCCGGTGCACACGAGCGGCTGTGATCCGTTCTCCGTTGCGACCATGTCTGCGAAACAGGTAATCGGCGAATTTCGAACCCGCATACTTATCGTGAAAACGCCCGGTCTCGTGGAAGAGCGTCTTGAATTCACGGACAATCCCGTCAGGATTCTCGGGAACCGTCACCTGGTCGATCTTGATCAGGCCCTTGGCGGCCTCAAGCATAGCCAGGTAGGCCAGACGGTCGGCTTCAAAAAGGTCATGATCGTCGAGTTTGATCTGGGCCTCGAAGACCAGGCGCTCAGCCGCGGCCAGTTCGAAGTCACCGAAGGAAACAACCTCTCCGGCACATTCCCCGGTTCCCAGATCGCCGATTGAGAACTCGCGCGGGTCTCCCCAGTCCGAGTAATAGGCCGGATCTTGCTCGTAGGTCGGAACCCTGGTCAGGTCTTCGAGGTTGCCGCGCAGGCTTTTCTTGCCCACTCGGCCTACAAAATCCTGAAAGCTCTCGCCGCTCTGCCGCTCGCTGACAAAGAGAGCGGTGATCCTCTCCAGCGCCCGGGGAATCGCCCGGGCCGGAACTGAGACGACGCCCAGACCATAGGATCCTGCGTTCCGATCCCAGCGTCCTCCCAGGACGACCTGGAAATGAGGGACTCTTCGCTGGTTCACACTCCGGCTCAGTCCAAAAAAGCCAATGTCGGCCACATGATGCTGTCCGCAGGAGTTAAAGCAGCCACTGATCTTGATTCGAAGCTTTCTGACAGCTTCGTCCTGCTCGCCCGTGTTCGATGTCAATCGACGGGTGAGCTCGGCGGCCAGGCCGCGGGAAGAGGCAATGCCCAGTTTGCAGGTATCCGTGCCGGGGCAGGCCGTGATGTCCGTGATCTGACCGGCGCCTGCGCTACCCAGTCCAGCCGCTTCCAGCTCCTGGTAGAGTCGGGGCAGATCGATTTCCGAAATCCAGCGAAACACCATATTCTGCTCCACCGTCAAGCGCATGTTCTCGCCGGCGAATTCTCGTGCCAGATCGGCCAGTCGGCGCGCCTGCACGGCGCTGATGTCACCCAGTGGGAAAACCACCGTCACCGTGGCAAAGCCCGGCTGTCTCTGGGTGTAGACATTGCTCTCACACCACTCTTGGAAATCGTCCGAGGCCATGCTGTTTCCGTTCTTCAGCTCACTCAACTGATGCAGCTCGGTCCACGGTTCCTCCAGGTAGGAGGTCCATCTGGGGTCGTGCGGCAGCTTCTCTCGCTCCTCCAGCACCAGCCTCCGGAATTCCTCGATGCCCAGGTTTGCCACCAGAAACTTGATGCGGGCCCGGGAACGAAACTTCTTTTCCCCATGGCGGGCGAAAACCCGGGCCATCGCCTGGGCGATCGGAAGCAGTTCCTCTGCGGGCAGGAAAGAGTCAAACAGCTGGGCCTGATGCGGCACGGCCCCGAGGCCGCCACCCACGTAAAGCTGAAAGCCCCGTTTCACCTTGCCATCAACCATCGTGGTCGCCGCGATCGCACCCATGTCATGCATCATGACCAGACCACAGGCATCGGCCTCGCACCCCGAGAAAGCGATCTTGAATTTCCTCCCGAAGTCCTGTACGTCCGCATGCCCCAGCAGAAAGCGGGCACAGGCCCTGGCATAAGGAGTTACGTCGAAGACCTCATCCCGGCACACGCCGGCCAGCGGGCAGGCCGTGACATTGCGGACAGAGTTACCGCAGGCTTCCCGGGTGGTGATACCAACCGCCGCCAGCCGTCGCATCAAATCAGGGGTGTCGTCGAGGTGCACAAAGTGAAGCTGGAAGTCCTGCCGGGTCGTCACGTGGAGGATGGCGTCGGAGTACTCCTCACTGACATCCGCCAGTGTCTCCATCTGATCCGGGGTCACACCGCCGAAGGGAATCTTGATGCGCATCATGCCGGGTGCGTCCCACAGGGTCTCGGGCCCCTTGGTCGTGTCCCCACTTGGATAAGACAGAGTCTGCACCTGAACGCCATCGTGACGTTCGCCATTGTCGTAACGCTGTCCATAGATGCCGCGCCGCAAGCGAGTTTCGGCAAAAATCTTCTCGTCAAGTTTGCCCTGCCTGCGCAGATCCATTTGCACTTCGAAAACATCGACTTCCCGGGCAAGGGCAGGATCGGTCTGTTCAGCTAGTTGTTCTTTCCAGGTTTTCATTCACGGATCCGTGGGGCAAAAAAAAACCCGCAGGAGCAACTCCTGCAGGCTTACTGATCAATTGTCTATGGTTCAAATCAGTTAGAGCCGCCTCCAAGATGGCTCTGGACACCTGTATTGAATCGCGTACACATGCAGGTCGCGGCCTCCATGCCACCAAAGGTCGGGCCATCCAGGTAGTTCGGGTCAGCTAGTAACATTATCACTCAATCTACGGGTTTGGACACCCTGTTGTCAAGAATCTCTCGTTACCTCTGGGGGTAGAAAGTGTCAACTTGAAGGTCCCTTGCCGGCATCCGTAGACACCGTCAGCAGGGTTGCATCCAAGCGCCTGTGGCCCCGAGCGTTTTCCAGCACATTAAGAATCTCCCGTTGCTTATCTTCGTTCGCCGCTTTCCCAATCACGGCCAGCTTGTCGTCGGTCACCGTCAGGCTGATCCCCGAGGCGAGTTGCCTGGCCGCCAGAATCCCCAGGACCGTGGAGGCCAGTTGCCGATTCATCTCCACTGACTGAGGATCTGGCTTTTTGGCCCGAGCTGCTTCTGGTTTCGCCGGTGGTGTTTGCGAGACTTTCTTCGGTTTTTTGCGGGAAGGGGGTGTTGCCGGTGGGCTGATCCGTGCTGGTTGGGGCGAAGCTAGCGCTTCGGGCTGGCGCTTGCCGCCGAACAGTTCCCGGACTCGGGGATCCTGATACTGGACATAGCCCGCCCAGCCCAGCCCACTCAAGACAATAACTCCCAGGATCACGTGTATCAGACGCACTCGGTCAGCTTAACCGATGAATCCCGCTTAGTTCCAGGGTCGGATCTCGAGTCCCTTCGTGTCATTCCCAATGTCAGGAGCCCCCACAAGGGGAGGGTGAAAGAAGAGACCCGTGGAGCTGCCAAGGCCAATCCTGCCAGGGTGGGTAGCAGAGGCCAGCGGAATTGACGGATCCTCTGCTAAGATTGGGCCTCAGCGAAAAGATTAGGGTTTTGTTCTTCCCGGTGCTGCTGCGCCGGGCTTTGATCACCGTGCCGAGGGGCAAGATCAGAGCCCCCGGCGGCGGCCAGGGGTTGGAGGAGGCGTGAATGAAAAATAGAATGTCGAAAGCTCAGAGGGTTTTCTTAGTCATCGGAACGATCGCGCTGTTTTCGATTCTGCCCGCAGCGGCCCAGGGAGCAGGTGAGTCATCTGCCGGTTCTCGGATTCACAAGGCACAACTGTCCATAGAGGGCGCGGCGGCGGCGATCCCGGGCCACGGGGAACCTCTGACTGCGAAAAGAGGAGAGCGGCTCTGGGGGCTCGACGACCTGGAGTTCTCACCCGACGGTTCGCGAGTCGTGTTTTCGGTGACGACTCCAATCGAGGGGCCAGCTTTCTCCAAGAACATCTGGGTTCTGGAAGTCGGCACCCGTGAGTTGCGCCAATTCACTTTTTCGTCCAGCCGCGAAGGTCACCCGCACTGGTCTCCTGATGGGAAAAAGCTGGCCTTCCTTTCCAATCGAAGCGGGAGTATGCAGATCCATCTGGCCTTCCTCGACGGAGGAGAGGCGAGGCGGCTCACTTCGAGTCCTACCTCGGTGGAGTCCTTCGTCTGGTCTCCGGACGGTCGCCAGATTGCGTTTGTGGCGCCCGATCCCGGGACAGAAGAGGAACGGCGTCGCGAAAAGGAAATTGTCCGCTTTGTGGGAATGTACTTTTACCAGGCCACCAGACCTTCTCAGATCTGGGTCTTGGACGTGGAAAGCGGAGAGAGCCGTCAACTCACCCACAGCCCCTGGCGGATTGCCCATTCCTACTGGGAGCCCAATTTGGTCTGGGGTCCCGGGGGGGGATGTCCTCTACGTTTCCGCCACCGACAACCCTCTGCCGGACCTGCTCACCAACCGTATCTACAAGCTCCGCGTCTCCGATGGGGACATGCGGGAATTTGCTCGACCCCATGGTGGTTTCAGCAAACTCAAGGTGACGCCGGATGGAAAGATGCTTTCCTACCTGGGTGCGCGCGGCGACGCCTTTGAAGCCGACGACCTTTTTGTCATCTCCCTTTCCGGTGGTTCCCCTCGAAATCTGACGGGAACTTCGATCAACCGGAGGCTGTGGGGGTATGAGTGGCTGCCGGACGGGCGCGTGATGGTGCAGGCCCTGTGGGGATTTCACTCCAAGTTCTTTGTCTGCTCACTGGACGGGAAGGCACAAGAATACGAGGTTCTCGATGTCCCGGCCTCGGGGCACTATGGATACTCCAAGGCGTTCGCGGCGACACAGGACGCGCTGGTCTTTGTCGGGGAGCGGGCTGAGGTAGCTCCCGAATTGTGGGTTTCGAGTGCCTCGGGCCGGGCCCGGCGGATCTCGCATTTCAATCGGGAGTGGGACGAGGTTGCGCTCGCGCCGATCGAAATCGTTCGTTATACGAGTTTTGACGGTCTGGAGATCGAGGCCGGGCTTCTGAAACCGGCCGACTATCAAGAGGGAACACGGATTCCCCTGGTGATCCTCATCCACGGTGGGCCTTCCGCCAAGTTCAGTGATCGTTTCCGCTCCTGGGCTCAGATGCTCCCGGACCACGGAATCGCCGTGCTGTGTCCCAATATTCGCGGGTCCACCGGGTATGGCTACGAGTTCCTGGTGTCCAACCGCTATGACTGGGGAGGAGCCGATTTCAAAGATGTGATGGCGGCAGCGGATCATGTCATCGGTCTGGGTGTCGCCGATCCGGACCGGCTGGGAATCGGTGGCTGGTCCTATGGAGGCTACATGAGTGCCTGGGCGATCACGCAGACCACGCGATTCAAGGCTGCTGTCATCGGGGCCCCCATGACGGACATGGTCAGCATGTATGGCTCGTCGGAGCGGTGGTCGCATTACTACGACACCTGGTATCTGGGGACGCCCTATGAGAACCGAGACCGCTTCATTCAGATGTCTCCCATCACTCACGTCCAGAATGTCCGTACTCCGGCCCTGCTCATGGTGGGTGAGAAAGATGAGAACACGCCTCTCTTCCAGTGCCTGGAGTTCCTCAGGGGACTGCAGCGTCACGGAGTGGAGGCGAAGCTGGCCGTCTACACGGGCGCCCCTCATTTCCCCCGGGACACACGACAGCAGATCGACGTGCACCAGCGCTTTGTGGGCTGGTTCGTGGAGCATCTGGGCAACAGCGAGAAGCACTGATCTGCCTGGGACCAGACAACCCCGGGTCAGGTGAACTCGTCGAGTCGTGCTGATCGACAGGTGAGCGGCCAGGCCCAGGGAGTGGATTACTTGAGCGCCCACCAGGCCAGTGCGGCAAGCAGAATCAAGGTCACAGCCAGGATTCCGGCCAGGGGAAGCCAACTTTCTTGGGCTGGAGCGGGTTCGTCGGGTTCATCGGGTTCCTCCGCTGGCGCGTACAGACGTTGCAGGTTGGCGGATACGCCACCAATGGATTGGTAACGCTGGTCCGGATCCTTCACCAACATCTTGGTGATGGTGTGCTGGAGCAGACCCGGCACGTCATCCTTGTACTCGATCATCGGAGGAGGAGACTCGTTGAGAACAGCCCCCACCGTCTCCACAGGCAGGGTTTTTCGAAAGGGATGGACTCCTGTGACCATTTCGTAAAGTATCACCCCAAAGGAAAAAATGTCGGAGCGGGGATCCGCTTCTCGCCCCAGCACCTGTTCGGGCGACATGTAGGAGAGGTTTTCCAGAGTCGAGCCCTCCTGAGTCAGGTTGGCGAGTGTCTCCTCCTGACTGTCTCCAGCTTCCTCTGCTACGGTCCGGGCGAGTCCGAAGTCCATGAGCTTGGCATGGGACTCCGATGTCAGCATGATGTTGGAGGGTTTCAGATTGCGATGGACGATCCCTCTCTCATGGGCCACTTCCAGGGCTTCCGCGATCTCCGAGCCAAGTCGGAGGGCATAATCCACCGACAGCCGGCCGGTGCTGAGCAATTCCGCCAGAGACTGACCCTCCACGTATTCCATGGCAATGAAGAAGCGGCCATCGTCTTCTCCAATTTCATAGATAGTGCAGATGAAGGGATGAAGCAGGGTCGCGGCTGAGTTGGCTTCCCGCAGCAAGCGCGCGTGAGTGATCTCGTCCTGCTGCCGGGCAGGGGAAAGCACCTTGAGTCCCACCTTCCGATCGAGGGTCGTATCCTCTGCCAGATAGACTCTTCCCGCGTCACTCTGGCCGAGCCTCTCAAGGACTCGATATTGAGCAATATTTTTTCCGATCAAGATCTCGTCCGGGTGAAGAATTCGAAGTTCAATATTGAAACAACCGGCACTCCCTCCAGGCCAGCGCTCCGGCTCTCGCGCGAGCCTGTTTTCCTATTTTACGACATGTGAATGAAGGGAGGGGAGGTGACTCGGGTCAGTACCCCAGAACCCATAGTGCACTAGCAGCCCGTGGTGAAAGTCGCCTCTCGGTCAGCCATGGCCAATAGACTTGTGCCATGTCGATGGGCAAGCGTAAGGGACAGAGGCAGAGCGAGATGTGGGTGCCGGCAACAGAGCTGGCCAAAGCGCCGGGACACCCTTTTTACCAACGCCTGAACCGAGTGCTGGGCAAGCACGGTTTCGATGATTTTGTGGAGGCGGAATGCACCTCTTTCTATGCCCCCAGCCGAGGGCGGCCCGGCCTGGCACCGGGCATCTATTTCCGGCTGCTGCTGGTGGGTTACTTCGAAGGGTTGAGCTCGGAGCGAGGCATTGCCTGGCGAGCCGCTGATTCGCTGGCGCTGCGCGGTTTTCTGGGATTGAATCTGAGTGAGTCACCTCCGGATCATTCGACCATCTCCAGGACCAGGCGACTGATCGATGTGGCCACGCATGAGGCGGTTTTCTCCTGGGTGCTGAAGCGGGTAGCCGAGAGCGGGTTATTGAATGGCAAGACGATCGGCATCGATGCCACCACGCTGGAAGCCAATGCGGCGCTGCGCAGCATCGTGAGACGAGACTCCGAGCAGGGCTACGAAGAGTTCTTAACGGAGCTGGCAGTAGCCTCCGGCATCCAGACGCCTACTCGAGAAGATCTGGCCCTACTGGACCGCAAGCGAACAGGCAAGGGATCGAACCAGCAGTGGAAGCACCCGCAGGATGGGGATGCGCGCATCGCCAGGATGAAGGATGGGCGGACGCATCTGGCGCACAAGGCAGAGCATGCAGTGGATCTGGAGACGGGAGCCATCGTCTCGGTCACGGTGCAAGGAGCGGATCGAGGCGATACGCAAACGATGGTCAAGACACTGATACAGGCGGCCGAGCAGGTGGAACAAGCGCTGCCGAAGGGATCGGGCATCGAAGAGGTGGTGGCCGACAAGGGATATCACAGCAGCGAGCGGATGGTGGATTTAGAAGCGCTGGGACTGCGCAGCTATGTGAGCGAACCGAAACGAGGGAAAAGACGCTGGAGAGGAGACACTCAGGCCCGTGATGCGGTCTATGGGAACCGGCGACGAATCCGGGGTCGGCGAGGACGGCAACTTTTACGACAACGAGGTGAGCTACTGGAGAGACCGTGTGCTCACCTTTACGAGACCGGCGGGATGAGACGGGTTCACGTTCGGGGCCATGAGAATGTCTTGAAGCGGCTGCTGATTCAGGTGAGCGGATTCAATCTGGGGCTGCTGATGCGCCAGCAGTTGGGTGTGGGCACGCCGCGGGGGCTGCAGGGGCGGATTTGCCTCGTTTTGCTCCTCATTTTGTCGCTGTGGAAGCGTCTGAAGGGCCTGTTTGGCTTGATTCCGACCGCCCAGACTCAAAAGTCCCGGTCAACGCTCCCGTCGCTTCTGCCACCGGTCCGCTCGGTCTGAAGTCTGAAAACCTATTTGCACCACGGGCTGCTAGGACCCAGAACCCCCCCAGGTCAGCTCATCAGATCGGGGAGTTCCCTGAGATGATCGGCGCCGGGGAAGATTTGATTCAGCTGGTTTTGATTGAGATCGAAGCAACCGGCCACAACCGCTTTGAGCACGGATCGAGTGTCCAGAGTCGACCGTAGATCCCGGTTTTCGTAGAGGGCCTTGTTGGCCAGGCCGGGCCAGTCAGAGAGAACTCTACTGCGAGACAGCCTGGGCCCGATGACGAATCCCGCGCCCGCTGTACCGTGATCGGTCCCACCGGTTCCATTGGGTCTGGCGGTCCGACCGAACTCCGTCATGACGACGACGGTTGTTTGATTCCAGGTGGATCCGACCTGTGACTTGAAGTTCAGGATTCCTCTGGCCAGTTGGCCCAGAAGGCGATCCAACTGGCCGCCCTGCTGTCCCTGGTTGGCGTGGGTATCCCAACCGCTGAACTCCACAGCGGCCACGTTGGGTCCATCGGGCTCTCGCAAAAAGCGGGCGGTGGCTCCCAGAATGAGCTCTATCTGCTGGCGGCCGGCTCTTCTGGACGTGCCCATCATTCCCACTTCGGGCATCTGCAGAGCAGCTTCGAAACGGTCAAGGAGTCTGGGATCGTGCCGGTACAGAACGTGCAGCCGATCCACGTACCCGTCGTCCACAACTCCCAGTTTGGCCGGCGACCATGTCTTCACAGCGTGCGCTCCGGACAAGGAGAGAGGCAGGCCCGCAGCCACCGCGATTCCAGATCGGTTACCCTCCATGACCTGCAGGAGGCGGTTCAGCCAGCCATCTGAGGATCCACGCGGCGCATCCAGTCCGGTCTCTAGAATCGCCTGGCCATCAAAGTGACTTCGAGTGCGGTAGGGGATCGCCATGGCGTGGACCACTGCCAGTTCCCCCTGGTCCCAGAGCTGCTTCAGCGGGCGAAATCCCGGGGCCAGGTCGAACTGATCGTCGAGCACTGCCAGATCGGCTTTCTTGAAGGCCAGGGCTCCGCGTATGTCCTGGTAGTCCCGGTCCCCGTAAGGGACCACTGCAGAGAGCCCGTCCAGGCCTCCTCTGAGGAGAACGAAAACCAGCTTTTCGCTACCCGGGACCGTCGCCAGGCTCAGGGTCCCAGACGTGAAGGTCGCCACGCCGCCAGCACACATTCCGCTAATGAAAGTTCGTCGATCCATGTTTATCTCCACTGAAACGCCGGGCCTGCTATGCCCAGAGCCAGGCGCTCGTTTCTCCCGATCGAATGGTCCTCAAGCAGCGAACGAAGAGGGTCGGAGTCAGGAAGATCTACAACCTCAAGTATCTTTTCGGGCTCGAAGCGGCTGCGATTGAGGCGCCGTGCCAGTGAGCGGCTCAATTCCGCCCGGTTCATGAGGCTGTCCGGGTCGGCCCACTCCTGCATCGAGTCGCCGAACCCCTTGGGTGCTGCCGGTGCCCACAGAGGATGACGAAGCTGCCGGAGCAGTCCCCCCGTCCGGGGTGGGACAGTGGTGAAACCGGTCCCGCGCAGGACTGCGATCAACCAGTCCTGGGGGGTGCGGAACTTCCGATTCTCGGTCTTCCAGGCGTCTTCCAGATCGACCAGAGCCGTGGACACTTTGAGCAGGTCGCCGTCCGTTTTCTCGAAGACCGCGGCGATGCGCTGGACCGCCGCATCCGCAGGGTCATCGGAGACGAAGTGGCGCGTCAGCTTGGCGGCCACAAAGCGGGCTGTCTGAGGTCGCCTGCAAAGGTCGCGAATCGCCCTCTCTCCCTCAGAAACTCCCGCTTCCCGGTAGCGGACTCCCAGGACACTCTTGGCACCGGGTTCATGGAGATCTGTCCGAAACAGGAAGGCTGGTTGTGCCGACGCCTCCATGCCCCTACCCTGTTCCAGCCCAGCCACCGTCCAGCCGGTGAAGATCAGAGCCAACTGTTCGACATCTTTCTGAGTGTATCCGCCCTCCACCCCGACGGTGTGGAGTTCCATGAGTTCACGCGCGTAGTTCTCGTTGAGTCCTCGCTGACGACCCTGCCGGGCCGCCCTCTTGCTACCCCTGGAAGAAGGACCGATCGAGCGGGCGTTGTCCAGGTAGAAGAGCATCGCGGGATGGCGCGCCGAAGCCAGTACCATGTCACTGAAACGCCCCAGTACATGGGGCCGGATGACCTCGCGTTCATAATGTCCGGCCAGGGTCAAGACCTGGGGCTTGGCCTGGGCCGAGACGCACAGATGGTTCGACCAAAACGCCACCAGTCGTTCCAGGAAGGGCGTCTTAGTGGCGAGTCGCTGCTGAAGAGCCCCGGAGGTCTCTTTTGCGGCGATCTGCTGCAGTCCTTGACGTCCCTTCTTGCGGGTCTCTTCGTCACTTGCATTCTGAGACTGACGGGATTGCCGGAGAGCTGATCCTATCTCTTCCAGGGAAGGCAGATTCGTGGAGTGGATTGCGGCTCGCGATGGATCCAGTTGCGACTTGAGCCAGTTTCTCGGGTCACCGATCCGCTCCGCCTCTCCAACCCGGGCACCCAGTCCGAATCGATTCAAAGCTCTCAAAGTGGCATTCATCGGTTCCCCCTCCCAGGGGTCATGCTCTATGGTACTTGGCTCGCCCTGGAATGTTTCAAGGTGCATCGGAAGCTTCACGCCTATAATACTTCCCGCGGTCGAGAGACGGCGCCTACAACTCTTGCGAGGAAAACCTGAAGGGACTGAAGTGAAGCTCGCTACCATTGCTGGACTCGGGGTGCTGGCCACGGGCATGGGGTTGGCTTTCACAGCCGCTCAGGACACTGAATTCAAATGGGTGAATCCACTGCCGGATCACGCTCACGAGAGGCTGAACCATGGCACTTTCCGCAGTGAAGCCATGGGTGTTGATGTTGGATACGTCATCTATCTTCCCCCCGGCTATGAAGAGGCGATCAACGCTGCCCGCCGCTACCCCGTAGTTTACTGGTTGCATGGAGGCCGCCTGGGAAGTGAACTCCGCAACATCCTCCTGGCCGAAGACTGGGATCGACAGATTCGATCCGGCCGGGTTCCACCTCGGATCTACGTGCTGGTCAACGGCGGCCGCTTCGGCCATTACGACTACGACGGATCACTGGGCGAGACGGCCTTCGTAAGGGAGTTGATTCCACATGTTGATCGCACCTACCGCACGGTGTCGAAACGCTCGGGGCGAGCACTGGAAGGGTTCTCGGCGGGCGGGCGAGGGACGGCCCGGATCATGTTCAAGTATCCGGAAGTGTTCTGCTCTGGCGCGCCCATGGGAGGCGGTCACCAGCACGAAAAAGCCAATTCTGAGAAAGGTGGCGTAGTGAGGCTCGGGACGGAGAGTGTCGTAGTCGACTTCTCACACAACTCCTGGGATCTTGCCCGTTCCTACGCGCGCCTTCAAGATGCCCCGCCCCTGGAGATTCTGGTGGTGGTAGGCACTCTGGATTTTAACTACGAAGCCAATCTCGAGTGGATGGGTCATCTCGAGTCCCTGGGCATCCCGTTCAGTCGGCAGGTTGTCCCGAAGGCACCGCACAGTGCCGGCCGAGTGTACGAGAAAATCGGCCAGGAAATCATGCTGTTTCATGAGAGGTGCTTTGCCCGGTGAGCGCCTGGTGAACTTCCCGCACAGCAAACTAGTCTTCACCCCGAGTACGCGAAGTCCTTGCGCAGGCCACGAGGGATCAGCACGCGATCCAGAAGCTCGAAGAGGGCGTGAATCACCAGGGCCATGATCGCCGCCGGTATGGCGCCTGCCAGCATGATGGACATATCGTCCAGGGCCAACCCGCGCACAATCAGGGTTCCGTAGCCGCCGCCTCCGATGAAGGCTGCCAGCGTCGCGGTGCCAACGGTGAGAACCGCCGAGGTCTTGATGCCGGCCAGAATGTGGAGGGAAGACAGCGGGAGTTCGATGCGTACCAATCTCTGCCACCGGCTCAGCCCCAGCACTCCGGCGATCTCCAGCAACTGCCGATCCAGGCTGATGACACCTGTATAGGTGTTGCGAACAATCGGTAAGAGTGCGTAGAGGAAGAGAGCCACCAGGGAAGGTGCCTTCCCAATTCCAAACAGCGGAATCATGAAGCAGAGCAGTGCCAGAGAGGGAATCGTCTGGATCACTCCGACGGACATCAGTTCGATTTGCCCCAGTTTTCTGTAACGTGCGGCAAGCAGACCGAGTGGGATGCCTGCCAGCCCGGCCAGGCTCAGTGAGATGGCCACCAGGTAGAGATGATCCAGCGTCAGGGCAGAGACTTCCTTCCAAACCGTGTCGGTTCGTTCAGCGGGCGGTGGTTCTTTCTTCAAAAAGACGGCGCTCACGTGAGCCAGGCTCTTGCCCTCCAGGTCGGCCAGTCCATTCAGACGGGACATCTGCCGGTCGCCGATCTGATGGATGAGGAGCTCTTCGAGTCTTCGCCAGGTCTCGGGAAAACGCTCGAGAAACTCCTCCCGGACGAACATCACAGCCTCGTACTCCGGGAAGAAATCGCCGTCGTCCCGGAGGATACGCAAGTCCAGTTTTTCCAGCTTTCCATCAGTTGAGTAGACATCGATGAGATCAACCTTGCCCTGGGCAAGCGCCTGATAGCTCAGGGCATGTTCGATCACCATGACCTCGGCAAGGCGCAGATGGTAGTGCTCTCTCAGCCCGGGCCATCCGTCGGCTCGATCGGTAAACCCGGAACTGAAAGCGGCTTTCATCTCGGGATGCTTCTCCAGGTCGCTGATGGCGTCCAGGCCCAACCGGACGGCCAACTCCTCGCGCACCGCCAGGGCATACGTATTGTTGAAGCCGATGGAATCGCTGATCGTCAGGCCGGTTCCCTGGAGTCGATCCCGAATGTCAACCACGCTTTCCAGAGACGGGTCTTTGAGTATGGCCTGACTCAGGGTACCTGTGTACTCCGGGTAGAGGTCGATGTCTCCGCTGGAGAGGGCTCGGTGGGTGATGCCTGTCCCCCCCAGGCCCATTTTCCTGTCTACGCTTGCTTCTCCACTCTCTTCGATGATCCGGGCCATGATCTCAGCCAGAATGAAGCTCTCGGTGAATGACTTGGATCCAACGCCAACCACCGGCTTGTCAGAGGACAGCCCGGCTACCGTGAAAGCAAACAGCAGAGGCAGGCAGAGAAGAAGCCGCGTTGGGCCGACCCGCCCTGGGGTTTCGCCTGTTGTTCTCTGCTTCGCCAGATGGATTGAAGACGTCATGTGCCTAAAAGTAGTCCCGGATGTCGGACGGGAGTTGCTGAGCTCCAAGAAAGGAGGTCACGAATTGATTGGAGGGCCGCGACGCGAGATCCAGGAAGGTGCCGTGCTGCACCATTCGGCCCTCGGTCATCAAGAAGATGGTCTCGCCCAGAATCGCGGCCTCGCGAATATCGTGAGTGACCAGAACGACTGTCTTCTTGAGGTCTCTGAAGATCTCCTTGAGCTGCTTTTGCAGGCCGTCCCGGACCAGGGGATCCAGTGAACCCAGGGGTTCGTCAAGAAGCAGCAGCGGTGGATCCAGCATTAGAGACCGGATCAGACCCACCCGTTGTCTCTGTCCCCCGCTTAACTCGTTTGGGTGCTTTCGCATGATCCGATCGTCGAAGCCGACCAGCTGCACCAGATCCCGAACGCGGTCGGAAATTCTTTCCGGGGACCAGCGGCGGGCTTCTGCTGCCAGGGCTACGTTTCCGTAGACGGTCAGGTGCGGGTACAAACCCCCTTCCTGGACCACATAACCCATGCCGGCTAAAAGTGTGGCTCGTGTCGTCGGGCTCAGAGTGCGACCATTCACCTGCACCACGCCCCGGTCGGGGGTCTCCAGTCCGAGAATCAGCCGCAGGATGGTCGATTTGCCGCAGCCGCTTGATCCCAACAGCACGCTCGTCTGACCCTGTTTGAAGTGGCAGGACAGATCGTCGACTGCCACTACGGAGTCAAACCTCTTGGTAACGTGCTCGAAAGCGATCATGTGCGCTCGAAGACCAGGCCGTCCCGGCCTCCCCGGACGGCGTCGTACACGGCCTGGTAAAGCCTCATGCTCTCGACCGCATCGTGAATACTGGAGATGGGCTCCCGACTCTCTCTTATGGCGTGGACAAACTCATTGAGACTCAGGCCATCGCCGGTCAACTCACCGCTTCTCTGGTCGCTGTAGTTCTCCGTGAAGGTGTTTCGCTTCTCAGCGTAATGCTTGATTGACCACAGCCCGTCAAGGACAAGGTACTCGCCCATCCCCGTGATCTCGATGCGGTCATAATTTCGCCACCAGATTCGGTGGCTGTTGAGCTGGAGACTGCCGATCGCACCACTGCTGAATTCCAACCCTGCCGTGATCGCCACACCATCGCCGGACTGGTTGTGGAAGATAGACAGCTTCCGCACCTCCCCTGCCAGAAACCGGGTCAGGTCCAGATGATGGAGGGCGAAATCGAGAATGTAGGCGTGCACCGGGCCGTCGTAGTCGGCCGCGCGGATCTCATCGTAGGCTCCGCTGCAGAAGGAGCCGAGGATCTGGGTCGTCTTCCCAAACGATGCGGTGCTCATGATCTCCCTGGCTCTCGCCACCCCCAAACTGAAGCGCCGCTGAAAATTAACCATCAGAGTTCTGCCTGTATTGCGCGCCACAGTCGACAGCTCTTCGGTTGCAGCCAGGGACAGGGCCGGAGGCTTGGGCACAAAAACGTGGTAGCCGGCCTTGAGAGAATCCAGAACGACTTGCTGGCGGGGTCTCGGATGCATGTGCACGATCACGGCTTCCAGCGACTCTTTTTCCCACATCTCCCGGTAATCGGTGTACCAGCGGCCTGTTCCGAACTGCCCGGCAACCGCTCGGGCTCGTCCTTCGTCCAGATCACAGACCGCCTGGAGGTGAATCGGGGCAAAGTGCAGGGCGGGGTAGACGGACCAGGATGCCATCACACCGGCTCCGATGAATCCAGTTCTGAGGGGCTCGACGGCTTTTTTCATGGACATTCCGAGCGGAGCGCTACCGGTTTCGGACGATTATTCAGTATTCGGGAGTGTGGTTCAATTCCTGCCTGTTCCGGCTACTGGTGACAGGACACACAGGCAATGGGTCAAAACTACTGTATGTTCATGCTGGATTGGAGTCTTGCTCCCATTCTCGGGAGCCTGGGAGCGTTTGAGAAGGGATCTTCATTTCAGTCGGGGGGCCGGACCCATGAAGAGCAGAAAGAGTTTCCTAGTTGAGACGGGCGTCTCTCGAAGACTTGTTTCGGTGGCGGGTGTCGAGACGGGCGGGATCGGGATGGCAAGCGGTGACCATAGTTAGTTCCCATCCGGAAACCCACCATTTGAGCTTCCTAAGTGGTTGTTTCTTATACCAGATGCTACGGTTCCAGGGGTCGGTATTAGCCGACAGCAGGGATGGGGCGGTCGAGTGAGCCAGATGAGTTTCCGACCAACACCTTACCCTCAAGAGCTTATGGCGTCCAGAGTACGTTTACAACCGTAGCCGGGCCAACACCAACAGATTGAAACTGAGCACCGAGAGATGCACCACTGTGGAAGTGTTCATGATTCCAGCCCGAAAGCGCCTCAACTGCTTGTAAACCCAGCTGGTCCTTGCTGGCTTGGCGAGGATAGCGCCCGTAGATCTGATGCTGACGCTTGGAGCGGGAGCGGTTTCCAAGACGCGCCGGTTCTCGATGCAGATAGTGACGAGCTGCTGGGTCAACCAGCAGCGCTCTCGAGAGCCTGACAGGCCATACCGACGAATTGGCGCCGATTCTGGCCCCGGCTGTTGCGGATGAGACTCGGCGACAAGGGTCTGTATCTTGACCTGGCATCCACCCGCACCTTGCGGGCCTTTTCCAAACCCTCATCATCGGCCCAACCCACCAGCGCACGAGTGATGCTCTCCCAGGTCGAGTCGGCAGGGGCCATGAAAGGACAGCCATGACTTGCTCAGAGTCAGACATCTTGTAAAACCAAGGGCAGGATTTGTGGGTTAGCGTCCAGGAGATCATCTGCAACTCGAGTTTCCTGATTTTCTCTGTTCTTTCGCATTTTAGCTCCTTGATTGCCATAAGTCTTTTTGTTTCAGTGGTTTGGAACTCTTACTCTAACAAAAGACTCTTGCATTCTCTCGAAGACGGGGTGTCGAGACGGGCGTGACGACGCTTGAGTACGCCATCATGCTGGTCCTTGTTTCGGTGGCGGTTTCCGCCTTCGGACTCGGACTCGGAGGGTCTGTCACCTCGGTTTTCTCCCGGATGGTCCAGAGTCTGGAGGTTGAGGATTCCGAACGGGATCGGGATGGCAAGCGGGAACGCGAACTCGATGACCATAGCTAGTGTACTGTCCGGGAAGTTTGCGGCGTTAATTCGGGATGGATTTTCGTCGTCAGTGAGGCGCGCGACGCAGGCAGGCCGGGAGTCTTTCGAGGTAGCCTTTCGATTCTTGTTCTGAACCGAGCCATTCGGTAACCGACTCTCCTGAAGGGTTGGAAGCGTATTCCTTGCAAAGACTCTGCCTTGCGGGAACTGCTATTCTTAGTACTCTCTTGACCCGAAAGAAGTTGCGAATTCAGAGGCACCTTGTGGTTGGCGCTTGCGTCTGTCTGGTCCTGCAGGGTCGAGTCCTAGGGGCTCATGAAACTCTCCAGACTCGCAACCAGGCGGCTCCCACGCACGAAATGCCGGCCCGGCAGTTGGAGTACGCCACCCGCGTTCCACCCTCTCAATGGGAGCTGCAGGGAGTTGTTGAAGCCCGCGACATGGAGAGGCTGTTGCTGCGCCGCACCGTACCCGGTAAGACCAGGGAGCCACTGAATCCGGTCTTGATTGGAGGGTCCGTCGACTACACGGCCGAGCACTTCCAGAATCTGGCCGCGCCCGATCTCATCAAGCTGGAAGTCTCCGACTCCGGCCTCAGAGTGCTGCACTCTCCCGCCGGCATTGTTGTCATGCAGGGCTATGGATATATTCTGCCTCTGCTCGTCGCCAACGATCGCTCGGCTCCGGTGTTGCTGAGCGTCGCAACTCCCTGGAGAAAATACGAGTTTCCGCTGCCGGCCCAGTCGATTCGCGGGTTCTGCCTGAACCTCCCGCGTTTTCTTGAAATCGGCAAGCGGCAAGTCGAGATCACACTGAGCGCAGGTGAGGTTGTCGTGACCACCAGCTTGCCGGTGGATGTGAGGCCTACCGGGACGTTGACCGTCAAGCTACTGGATGCCGGAAGCGAACCGGCGGCGGCGCGCGTTTATCTGACGGGTTCGGACGGTCTCTCCCATATGCCTCTGGGTGGCCTGCAACGAATTTCCCGCCTCAGTGGTGAGTACTTCTTCTACGCCGAAGGAGGATTCAAAGTGGTGCTCCCCGAAGGTGAAGCCTTCGTCGAGGCCCTTCGCGGGATGGAGTACGCCCCCGTGGGGAAGACGGTTGAGGTGCGCGCGAATCAAAACTCGACCCTGCACTTGAGACTGGATCACCGTCTCCTGCTCAAGCAGCAGCACTGGTATTCCGGAGATGCCCACATTCACGCTAATCTTTTCAACCAGGAGATTGTGGGACTGGAGGACATCCACCTGCAGGTGTCGGGGGAAGGGCTGGATGTGGCCAACCTGGTGGTTTCCAATTCAAATGGGGCCATCATCCACGACGCCGGGTTCTTTGAGGGCAAGCCTCATGCGGCAAGTCACGGCTCCCGGGTTCTTTACTGGAACGAGGAGATGCGTAACCGCAGTCTGTACGGTCACATGTCCTTCTTCAACCTGAAACAGCTGGTCCATCCCCTCTACACTGGATTCCCCGGCACTCCCCATTGGGAGGACTACCCGCCCAACTACACCCAGGCCAGGAAAGCCCGTGCCCAGGACGGAGCCGTCACCTATGTTCACCCCGCCATCGGTGCCACCTTCAAGGGGATGGGCTTTGCCGGGGCGCGAGAGTTCCCGGTGGATCTGGCGCTTGGTCAGGTGGATGCTCTGGATGTGGTCAGCAACACTTTCGAGCTACCTGCGGCCGAGCTCTGGTACCGGGTTCTGAACACGGGCCTTGGCTGTGCTCTCTCGGCCGGATCGGATGCCTTCACCAACATCATGATGCACTGGGTCCCGGGTGGAGGACGGGTCTACGTGAAAGTACCCGGAGAGTTCTCCTATCAGGCCTGGATCGACAACTATCGGAAAGGCAGAAGCTTTGTCACCAATGGTCCCTCTCTCACGCTTCGCGTCAATGGGAAGGAACCCGGTGAGGAGCTTCAGCTTTCGGAGGGTCCGATTAGCGTGACGGTTGAAGTGGAGGTGGCCTCGATCGTCCCGGTTGACCGGCTGGAGATCATTGTCAATGGCCATCCTGTGAGATCGGAAGCCCTTCCGAGTGGCAGGAGGCAGGCCACAATAACGCAGGAAGTGGTTCTGGAGAAGAGCTCCTGGATCGCTGCCCGCGCTCTGGGGCCTGGACATCGTCTGATCATGAACGATCCGAGTGCCTTTGCACACACGGGTTCGGTTTTCTGTTATCTGAGCAACCAGCCCATCCGCTCTCCGGAGGATGCTCGGTTCTGGGTGACATGGATCGACGAGTTGATCGAGGACGTGAAAGATCGCGGCACCTTTGCCACCGACCAGAGACGGGACTCGGTCATCGAACTGTTCCGCAAAGCGCAGGCGGTGTGGGCGGACCTGGCCCGGTGATGCGGTTTCTGCCTGTCTGCTGATGATTGACCGGATGTTGCTCTACAGGGCCGCCACCGGCATGGTTGCAAACTGACCCGGCCGAGTCTGGATGACCGTGGCGGCGATTCGCCCGCTGCTGGATACTCTCAACAGACCCTCGAAACGGCTGAAGTCGACCGGAACACTCCACTCAAACTCGTCGATGAAGACGGCAGTGTGTCCCATCCCGACAAGCTCGAGCTGGGCGGTTGCGATCACCGATCCGTCCACAGCGATCAACTCGGCGTCCAGCGTCACCTGGGCCATCTCCAGGTTCATCACGGCTACGCCGGTATTGGTAAGCAGATCGGCATCGGTCTCTATGGGGGCCAGGAAACCTCCTGGCAGTTCCGCGCTGCTGCCTACACCCGCCGCTCCCAGGCTGGCTCCGGAAAAGATAATGACACCGGCCAGCGGTTGATCGGAGCTCACCGATACTGAACCAGCCGAAAGTTCTCCCTGCCCGTCGGTAGCCAGGACCTGGAGTCCGTTCGGGGCGATTTGCACCTGGGTCTGGCCCGCTACCTCCTCTCCATTCAGATCCACTGTCAGGAGACTGCCGTCGTTTCCTTTCAGGGTGATATCAGCCGTGGCCATCGCGACTTGACTGAGGTTCAGAAGCAGGATCTGGCTGGACAGCAGACCGAGCCCGTCAGCGAACTGGGCGAAGTAGTAATGGTGCTGGGCCGCCCCAGCCGGTTGTTTGGAAGAAGCACCTGCCGGCTGAGGCTGGGGAGGCTGTAGCCCTGCCACGGGCATTGTGACCAGTTCGTCCGCTCGAGTTTGAACGACCGTGGCCGTGACCGGCTCAGAGCTGGTCACCTGAAGAGTGCCGATGAAATCCGAGAAGTCAACCGCCCTGTCCCAGTCGATTTCCGTCACGAACAGGGCTTTGTGTCCGTTGGGGGGCAACTGATCAGAGGCCGTGGCCAGCACTGCGCCGGCGGTGTCCAGAAGCGTCATCTCCAGAATCCCCTGGCCCTCACCCAGGGGATCCTGAGCTTCGCTGAGTCTGGTCACGGCGATCCCGGAGTTGATCTGACTGGCCTCGCAGCTCTGCATGGGGGCCGCAAAACCAAAGGGAAAGGAGGGACTGCTTCCCACGCCGGCCAGCCCGTTATCCCCGCCGAAGAGCACGACGCCTTCCAGGTGGCGGTCCGAAGTGATGCGAGCCGAGCCTGCCAGCAGGTCTCCCTGTCCGTCGGTGCGAAAGGTGAGCAGCCCGGAGGAGGGGACGCTGAAATCCTTCGTGCCCTCGATGGTCTCTCCATTGAGATCAACCGATAAACCTTCCCCCACCGCTCCCAGGATATCGATTTGACCGGTGGCTTCGGAGACCTGATTAAGGCTGAAAAGAACAACCTGACTGAAGAGTCCCAGGCCGTCGCCAAACTGGGCACAGTAAAGGTGAAGGGTCTGAAAGCGCTCCCAATCGCCTCCGAACTGTTTGGAATTCAGAAAATCCCTCAGTGCATTGTTGTCGGTGTACAGGTGGTTGAAGCGGAGGTCCAGGCCCGCGTCGTCCAGCTCCGTCAGTTTTGACAGCTCATCTGGGATGGCTCCCTGCAGTTGGTTGTCGGCGAGGAGGAGAAACTCCAGGTTGGCCAGACTACCCAGCTCTGCGGGAATCTCCCCGCTCAGCTGGTTGACGGCAAGGTGAAGGGTGCGCAGATTGTCCAGCTTTCCCAATTCCGGAGGGATCTCTCCGGCCAGCTGATTTCCGGACAGAAAGAGTCGACGCAGCCTGGCCAGATTGCCCAGCTCCGGCGGAATTCTCGTCAACTGGTTCCTGTCGAGAAAGATTTCGTCCAGATCGGCCAGGTTGCCCAGCTCTGAGGGAATCTCCCCGCTCAGCTGGTTGACGGAAAGCAAAAGGCGACCGAGACCAGCCAGATTTCCCAACTCGGGGGGGATCTTACCCGTCAGCTGGTTAAAGCTGAGCTCGAGAGTTTGCGGTCTGACCAGATTGCCCAGTTCGGGTGGAATGGTTCCTACCAGGTTATTGTTGCGAAGAGCCAGGTGCCGCAGGTTGTTGCCATCGTCGCGGCAGGTGATTCCAAACCAGGTGCATTCTGTGCCTTCGGCACCGAGCCAGCCCGTGCTGTCAGTCCAGTTCGCGCCTCCCGTGGCGTTGTAAAGAGCGATCAGCGCTTGACGCTCGGTCGCAGGAACACCCGCCTGTGACTCAGCTGAGCATAGGAGCAAGAACGTCACGAGTCCAAGAGTTGGAGCGATGGGTCGAACCATGGGCTTCTCCCTTTGCTTAAGATTCTAGGAGACCAGGCGAGTGAAAGCCAGCAGGAAGGGTCGGGCCAGGTCCCCGCATGTTGACGGGTGCAAGTCATCAAAGGCAAGATGTGGAGCCAGTATCGGATCGACGAGACAGACCGGTTTTGAAAGGACAATGCGATGAGTAAGACGGCCAATGTGGCCATGATCGGGCTCGGGTTCGGTGCCGAGTTCATCCCCATCTATCAGGCACATCCCCGGGCGAATGTGTACGCCGTCTGCCGCCGTAATGAGGCCGAATTACACAAGGTTGGAGATCGATTCGAAATCGAGAAACGATTCACCAGCTATGACGACGTGCTGGCGGATCCGAACATCGACTTTGTCCACATCAACAGCCCCATTCCGGATCATGCGTGGATGTCGCTCAGAGCCCTCGACGCGGGCAAGCACGTCATGTGTACGGTGCCGATGGCGACTACCATCGACGAGTGCCGCCAGATCGTGGAGAAGGTCAAGGAAACCGGCCTGAAATACATAATGGCCGAAACGGTTGTGTACAGTCGCGAGTTCCTCTTCATCAAAGAGCTTTACGACCAGGGGGAATTGGGCAAGATCCAGCATCTGGCGGCGTCTCATCCCCAAGACATGGACGGTTGGCCGGAATACTGGGAACGGATGATCCCCATGCACTATGCCACTCACGTGGTCAGCCCCTGCCTGGAACTGGTGGAGGGACTGGCCGAGTACGTGAGTTGCTTCGGGTCGGGCACCGTCCGCGACGATATCGCCGAGAAATCCGGTAATCGCTTTGCCGTGGAGACATGCCACATCAAGATTAAGAACACCGATTTGACCGCACACATCTGGCGATGTCTGTATGACGTGGCCAGGCAATACCGCGAGAGTTTTGATGTCTATGGCACGAAAAAGAGTTTTGAATGGACGTTAGTTGACAAGGAACCGCACGTCATTCACAGGGCGAAGAAACCGGAACCGGAAATCCCCGAAAAGATAGAGGTGCCGGACTACGCCCACCTTTTGCCTAAGGCCATCCGCCACTTTACACTCCCCCAGGAAATTCACGATGCGGATCATCTGTCCTTCATCCAGGGGGGCGGCCACGGGGGCTCTCATCCGCATCTGGTCAACGAGTTTGTCAACGCCTTGCTGGAAGATCGCGATCCATGGCCGAATGCCGTCACCAGCGCGAACTGGACGTGCGTGGGCATTTGCGCTCACGAATCGGCGGTCAAGGGCGGCGAGACGGTTCGGCTGCCCGGGTTTACCCTGGGTCCAACCTAGTGCACTGTCCGAAAAGTTCACGCCGCTACTTCGGGCGTCTTTTCGCCGACAGCTTTGTTGCGCTACCTCAAAAGACTCCCGGTCTGCCTGCGTCGCGCGCCTCACTGACGACGAAACATCCATCCCGAATTAACGCCGCGAACTTCCCGGACAACACACTAGGCGGGGCGCCCTCCCTCGACAGAACCTATGCATAGCCCTCCACCCAGGATCGTAGGCTGTAGGAGGGAAACAAGATGAGACATCCGAACTACCAGTGTTTGAAGTGTGGGAATCGCGACTACGAAACCGGTGAGTTCCGGGCCACCGGTGGGATTCTGACCAAGATCTTCGACGTTCAGTCACGCCGCTTTACGACCGTAATCTGCACCCGCTGCCGCTATACGGACGTCTACCAGGCCAAGAGTTCCAAGCTGGGGAATATCTTCGATTTCTTCACGAATTGAGGAGCGGCTAGAAGCACTCGTAATGGTCGCCCTGGAGCGCTTGACCAACTCCCGAGCATTTCGTGCTGCCGCCCTGTGGCTGTTGGCGCGTCAACCGGCTCACATCACCAAATTTTCTGATGCGTGGCTTCTGAAACGGTTTGTGTCGCATGGCACGTAATGGTAGCACAGAGGGCGGAAGGTCCCGCCAGAAGAGAGTCTGGTGGAAGAGATGAACCTGCGACTAGTGTAAGATTCACTCTACGGTTTCAACAACGCACTTGGGTTCAACAAAGCGGTAGAAGGAGGCGAAAGGAATGAGCAACCCTTTCAGAGTTCTCGCCAGTCTAACCCTGGCAGTGGTGATGAGTACTTGTGGGGGATCTTCCTCCGAAACCGGCCGGGGAGACGCTCCCGACCCGAGCCCCCGGCCGCCTGTTGAGCGCAATTCCACTCCGCTCCAGAGCTCGGCTCCGGAAGCACAGGAGGTGGATTCTGAAAAGCTGGAAGCCGCTTATCGTCACGCTGAGACCCTGCAGCCGCTCTTGAGCCTGCTGGTTCTCAGAAATAGTGTCCTGGTGGGCGAGGCCTATCTTCATGGAGCCGAATCGGATACGGCGTACAACATCAAGTCGGTTTCCAAGAGCATCCTCTCGGCGCTGACGGGAATTGCTCTTCGGGAGGGGTTCGTCAAGGATCTCGAGCAGCCCATTTCCGAGTTTTTTCCGGAGTACTTCGAAGCGCCCCCTGAGTATGAAGGGTGGACCAAGACGCGAGCCGACACCGACGCTTACAAGCGCCGGGTAACCGTCCGCCACCTGCTGGACCACACTTCCGGTTACGCCTGGAAGGAGAACGAGCTCATTCTCTCGGCCTGGGTCTGGAGCGGCGACTATGTGCGCTTCTTTCTGGACCTGCCCTTTGTGGATGAACCGGACACGAAGTTCATCTACAACACGGCAGGGACGCATGCGCTCTCCGCGCTGCTGGGCCGAGGCAGTGGGATGACGACTCTGGAGTTCGCTGACCGTTACCTGTTTGCGCCCACCGGCATGGAAATCCGCCGTTGGGACAGATCCCCCGAAGGAAATTACATTGGTGGAGCCGAAATGCACTTCACGGCCAGGCACCTGGCCAGATTTGCGCTGCTCTACCTGAACGGCGGCCGCTGGGACGGGAAAGAGGTTCTGCCCGAAGCCTGGGTGAAGGAATCCACGGCCGAGCATGTGAAAGCAGACTACAGTGTCTCGGCCGACGAAGACGTGCCCGAGAGCTGGACCTGGGCGTTTCTCAAGGACGGCAATTTTACCGGCTATGGCTACCTGTGGTGGAGGAGGGATACTCGAGGCCACGAAACCTTCGTGGCTCTGGGCTACGGGGGACAGTTCATCCTCGTCATCCCCGATCTGGAACTGGCCATCGTAGCCACTTCACGCATTTCCGAGTCGTCGGCTGAGCGCTACGCCCACTACGGGAGCTTTTTCGACCTTGTGGACAATCACATTGCTCCGGCAGTCCGAGTCGTGGGAACCGGGTAACCGGTGAAGGCAGCGGTAATCACAAAACGTTCATTTCCAGCTTCCGTGGCCTGGTTGATCATTCTCATCTGTCCGATCGCCGGGGCCACTCCCGGCCAGGCCGACCTGGCCATCTCCAATGTCCGGGTGATTACGGGGACGGGTGAAGTCCTGAGTGATGCGGAAGTGGTTGTTTCCCGGGGTCGAATCGTCTCGGTGGGGAGAAAACAGGGCGAGACCCCGGCCAGGTTGAAGATCGATGGGCGCGGGAAGACACTGCTGCCGGGCCTGATTGACGCCCACGTCCATATCCTGCTCGGTCGTACTGTCACCGACGAGGAAAGCCTGGCGCACCTGATCCGGGAAGAGCTGCCGGGTACGATGGATGGTTTTCTCTCCCACGGGGTCACGACCATCCGGTCGGTGGGGGATCACTGGCCTCAGATTCTGGAGGTTCGTCGGGGATTGGCCGAGGGAAAGATCCGGGGTCCCCGTCTGCTCATAGCCGGACCGGTCCTGACCGCCCCGGGAGGACATCCAGCCTCCACTGTGTGCCGGGACAACGAATTCTGTCGGGCTCACCTGGCAGCGGAGATCAGCAGTGAAGAAGAGGCTCGCCAGACAGTTCAAGAGCTGGCGGATGGCGATATCAAAGTGATCAAGCTGGTGGTCGATGACTTCGCACGCTTCGCACGGTCGGTTCCACAGCTGTCGTTTGAGCTGGTGCGGGTAGTCATCGAGGAGGCCCACCGGCACGGAATCCAAGTAGTTGGGCACATTGTGGAGGCCTCAACTGCCAGACAGGCACTCGAGCTGGGACTGGACGGCCTGGTTCACCCACCCGTTGCCGGCGAGGAGGAGTTCGATCGATTGCTTTCCGTGCTCCGGGAAAGGCCGGTTCCGGTGGTATCCACGCTGACGCTGGGTGGAACTCGCGGCCAGCGCAGGAAGGACGTCGTCAAGGCCCTGGCCGAGGCCGGAGTTCCCATTGTCGCCGGCACCGATTATGTGGCCCGTGGGCAAGGTCAGAGCCATGACTGGAGTCCCGGCGGGAGAACGTTGCGGGAGATGGAGTTGCTGGTGGAGGCCGGTCTGTCTGCGCAGGCCGCCATTCGCGCCGCCACCCGGGATGCCGCCGATCATCTTGGAATACTGGACCAGACAGGCACGGTAGAGGTCGGGAAGACGGCCGATCTGATCCTGGTGGATGGCGATCCGCTGGCCGACATCTCGGCCTTGCGGAGCACGGAGCTGGTTCTAAGGGCCGGTCAGATTGTGGCAGATAACCGGAATCGCCCGAGGGGGGAGATACTGGAGCGACCCAACTGGCGGGAAAGCAGTCTTCGCTTCGGTCAGTTGACCCGTTGGTTTCGCGTCTACCTCCCCACATCCTTAGCAGAAAAGGCACCGGTTGTGCTGCTGCTTCACGGGGGACGTCAGAGTATGCGTAGACTCTTCAGCTCCGGGGCGGTGGCCACAAAGGAGTGGGCCGATCTGGCCGAGGCGGAACGCTTCCTGCTGGGGGTGCCCAACGGAACGGGTGCAACAGGCGACACCCGGGGAGATCGCCAGAGCTGGAACGACGGTCGCATTGTGGACTCCCCCGTGGAGCCCGAAGTGGACGATGTCGGGTTCATCAAGAGCCTGCTGGACCGGATCGACCAGGCCTATTCGATTGATGGATCCCGAACCTACGTTACTGGAGCATCTAACGGGGGGATGATGACCTTTCGTCTGCTCATGGAAGCTCCCGATCGTTTTGCGGCAGGAGCGGCCTTCATCGCCAACCTGCCCGAGGCTGGCCCCGCCATCCGAAAGCCGGCTCTACCCACACCCTTAATGATCGCCAATGGCACCAAAGACCCGGTCGTCAAATGGGACGGCGGCGAGATTCTGAAAGGCCACGGATTTGTGCGGTCGGCCGAGGCCACTGTGGCCTGGTGGGTGGACGCCAATCACGCCCGCGCCGAAAACCCCGGCATCGAGTACCTTCCTGATACCGACCCGACCGATCCATGCCGAGTCCTTCGAACGACTTATCCTGCGCGGGAGAACGGGGCGCCGGTCGTTTTCTACGCACTTGAGGGGGGTGGACACGTCATGCCATCCACTAAGCATGAAATCCCGGACGACTTCCCGACGAGACCAGTTTGCCGCGATGTCGATGGAGCAAGACTAGCCTGGGATTTCATGAAAAATCACAGGCGAGAGTCCCGTCCCAATAAATGAGCCGGACATTTCTGCGATCACTCTTCGAACGGATGTGGATCAGGAGGGTCTCCCTGTTGGTGGGGGCAGTTTTCTTATGCGTTGTGGTCCTGGAGACGAGCCCGCTACTCCTCTATTTCGTCTTGCACCAGCGTCCATTTCCCAGAACCGAGATTCAGGACAGGCTGCTGCGGGCGTCCCAGGATTCGACCGCCCCCGTGAGGGAAATCGCCGCGGTGCCCGATCACGTTGCCAGCGGGATCCTGCATCCTTATTTGGGTTTCACCGCCGACCCTCAAAGCCCCTGGGTCAATGAGTTCGGATTCCATTCATCCAAGTTATTCCTGGAGAGGTCGTCTGACAGGATCATCGTGGCCCTTCTTGGCGGCTCGGTAGCGTTGGACATGCCCAGCTTCTTGACGAAATCCTTTCACGACCAGGCAGTGGCGCGAGGGGCTCCCACGAGAAGGCTCGATATCATCAACCTGGCAGCTGGTGGTTACAAACAACCCCAGCAGTTGATCGCCCTGAACTATTTGCTGGCTCTGGGAGCAGAGTTCGACATCGTGATCAATCTGGACGGCTTCAACGAGCTGGCGCTTACCTCAGCGGAAAACGTCCCTGCAGGTGTTTACCCTTTCTATCCCCGTTCCTGGAATCTTTACGCTCGCAGAGGCTTCGAGCTGGATGCGACGCTTCAGATCGCAGAGATCCACCAGATCAAGAGGCGTCGGCAAGACTGGAGTCGTCTCATGTCACGCCAGATCTTTCGAAACAGCAACTTCTCGCTCCTACTATGGAAAACGATAGACAACAGACTCCTCTCACGGCTCGGCATTGCGGATGCCGAACTCAGGGAGGAATTAGGCAAGTTACCCGGATCTGGGCGGCTGGGACCGACAGCAGAATACGAGAGCGAGGAGGAACTCCTTCGTCATGTCGCCAAAGTCTGGAAAGCCAGCTCTTTGCAGATGGCGAGGATCTGTGAAGCCAATGACATGGACTACTATCATTTCTTGCAGCCGAACCAGTACCTTCCCGGCTCGAAGCCGTTCAGCCGGGAGGAAAAGATGGTGGCCTACCTGGAAAGCAGCAGTGCTAGAAAACCAATAGAGTCGGGCTACCCGCTTTTGGTTCGCGAAGGAGAGCACTTGATTGACCGGGGCGTTCGTTTTTCTGATCTGGCAATGCTTTTCAGGGACGAAAAGCGAGCGGTCTATGTCGATCCATGTTGTCACTTCAACCCATTCGGCTACGGCGTCATGGCAGAACGCATTGTATCGGAGATTCTGGACGGTCTATGAGGCTCAAGCCGGTACCTGCCCGGGTGGGATTCGGATTCCGGCCTCGAACGGGAGTTTAACCCGAGGGTGGTTGCAGCAACTCACCCAAGAGCCGTTTTGCCAATTCTGCATCTTTTCCGCGCACCTGGACCCAGACTCCGCTTGCCAGGCGACTGCCCAGAACCGTGCCCAACCCGTCGTCCTGAGCGGCAAAGCATTCGATCCCAGCTTCTTCAAGTATGGACCGGACCCTCCCGAATTCCACTGGACCGACCTCCAGGATCGGGATGATCTTCTCCTCTGATTCCGGCTCTGATTCCGGCTCTGATTCTGAAGGCAGCTCCCACACAAGGGCCACCTGACAATCCGAACACTCATAGAAGCCTTGCCGGTACTCAGCTCCACATTCCGGACAGAACATCGTAGCTGAAGTATAACCGAGGGTCTGCGCTCGGGCAGGTTCCCAACTTCCGTGACATGGCGTCGTACGAGGAGTGAACCGCCCCGGGATTTCCGGAGACTCCATTTCTTGAGAGGATGGGGTCATGGGAAGACGAAGCAGATACTCACCAGAGGTCAGAGAACGAGCAGTACGGATGGTGTTCGAGCATGAACGGGAGTACAGCTCTCAATGGGGTGCGATGACATCGATAGCAGCCAAGATCGGCTGCACAGCGGAGACGCTGCGCAAGTGGGTCCGACAGGCGGAAAGGGATCAGGGGCGTCGAGCCGGGCTGACAACGGACGAGAGGCAGCGTCTGAAGGAACTGGAGCGGGAGAATCGGGAGCTGAAGCGGATTAACGAGATCTTAAGGAAGGCTTCGACTTTTTTCGCACAGGCGGAGCTCGGCCGCCGACGGAAGTGATGGTGGATTTCATGCGAAAGAATCGGATCTGCTATGGGGTCGAGTCGATCTGCGAGGTTCTGCCGATCGCCCCTTCGACGTTCTACCAGTGGGAAGCCAGGCACAAGGATCCTGGGTTACTGCCGGCAAGAGCGAAACGCGATGCCAGGCTCCGGGTTGAAATCGATCGGGTGTGGCATGCCAACCGCCAGGTCTACGGAGTTCGCAAAGTCTGGAAGCAGCTGAATCGTGAGGGCTTCAAGGTGGCTCGCTGCACGGTCGCGCGTTTAATGCGCGAGAAGGGACTGCAGGGCGTGGTTCGGGGTCGCCGGTTTAAGACAACGCAGCCGGATGAAGCAGCCGCAAGGCCGGCTGAAGGCTGTTTCGGTGTCGGATGTTGGCCTCGCACTGTTCCACATTCTTCTCGAAAAAGACCCATTCGATAGAAACATGTGCGACCTTCGGCAGGAGGTGCTCAGCTTCCTCCCTGGCTTCTTGCCGGCAAAAATCGATGTCCGCTACGACGCATTTCTGGCCTCTCTTTAAAGTCCCAATGAGGGCCTGGAAGGTTTGAGCTTTGTGAAACAGCGGTGAATCATCGTGTGCGTTGCTCTTGAAATCGTCGAACTTCCTGAAGCCCTGGGCCTCAAGTTGCTTAACTAGAAATGTTTTACCGCTCCCGGGTAAACCAACGCTGAAGCGAAGGATTGTCATTTGTCACTCTCCTCGAACAAGAAAACCGCACCCTGACCGCACCCTGTCACTTTTCAGGGCCCAGGGTGCTTTCTTGTTGGTCCCGTAAGATGCTGAGGATAAGAAGAATAAATGGTGAGCCGCGCTGGAATCGAACCAGCGACCCTCTGCTTAAAAGGCAGATGCTCTAACCAACTGAGCTAGCGGCCCACTGTCTTATTTTTCAACGACTTGCAGAGATTTCAGATTTTCGGCGTTTTCGCTGGTGGGGAAAATTGTGTCCATTCTCTCCCGGCTGAGGCTCTCGATTGCTGCGGTCCTGTGCTCGTCACTCAGGTGAGCGTAGCGTTCGACCATCTCAATGTTGCGCCAGCCTCCAGTTCCTGATTCGTCCTCAAATCTGTCCCCGCAATGGCAAGTTGTTAGGCGAAAATGTACCTCAAAACGTGCGGGTAACGCTGCTCAGTTTAGCATGCCGGTAAGCAGCCACGAAGAGAGTTTTATCGCTGCTCAATCGTGTTGCTAGAACGATACGATGGTGATCGGCTGAAATGCCACAACCGGCTTCGACGACCCGGGGCAGTTTCCTTCCAGCTTAATGTACCAGTCGAGTTTCAGGGCCTTTTCCTGCTTCATCTGGTCGAGATAAGCTGGATCCGCCGTGACGGTAAAGGCGAGGGCATCAGGTCGAACCTCGAACCGTTCCACTTTGAGTCCGACAACTGCACCGTACGGGAGTGATGGAGCGACGGGTAGGGCCCAGGTGCACTCGGTGGCTGCTGTCCCTTCAACTGGTACGATCATGTTCGCACCGTTGAAGGCGGTGACTGACGTGTTCTTCTTATCCTGTCCAATTCTCACCCGAGGGAGGAACACAACCTGGAAATCCCGGGAGGCTACGGTGGGTTTCGTCTCGTCGGGTTGTCTTTCTCCGACCGAAAAATGCAGATTCACCGAAGTGAGAGGCCGACTCTCTTCCTCGAGTGTGACTTTGACATCCACCTCGGACACTCCCCTAGTGCTGCCTTCCAGTTCTGCTCGGGCACTGATAAAACCGCCGAAAAAGAAACCTTCAGACAGGGGAGGGCTTACTAACCAGTCGAGGAGCCCTTCATCGGTCGTAAATGCCCGCAGAACATCACTTTCACCCGGCTGCAGGCGGAGTATAAATCGCGAGAGATCTATGCTCTGCAACGTCGAGTCGGTCTCACAATTTTCACAGTCGGCAACATCGAAAATCTCGAAGCCGCCAGCATCAGCTCCCAGACCCAGCAACGCCACCAGAACCAAAAGACCACCCAATCGAGCTTTCGAGTAAGAGCCTTTTCTCGCGATTCTCAAGTTCATGCCTCAGTTCCCCGGTAACGCATCCAAAACCGGGCTGGTGAAAGCGGAATCTCGCCCGTCGATGCTCGTGGCACCAGACTCGGCGAAACCGCTGACCACGATTCCACTGTCCGAAAGCAGGGTGACCGGAAGGCCGGTAAGTGCGACGTCAACTACGCCAGGCCCATTTAAGAGATCGATTGTGGTGGAGAAAAACGACGGTTCGTACCGTATTCGCAGCAGTTTTGGCTCCTCATCGATCACCTCTAGATGGACGTGTCCAGAGGGATCGGTCTCAGTGTCGACAGCCACCTGCAACACCGCACTGGTTGCATTCGCTTCCTCAACGAAGAGGTTCTCAGCCGACCCTCTTTGATCAAAGGTACCAACCATTCCTTCCACCGACAGATCCTGCAAAGTGGCATCGTCAATCCACAGGTAAACGTCGAAGGCCTGCATGGGGTACAAGTTATCCGTTTGGCTAAAGTGGAGCGTGAAGTCGCCCTCTGTCTCCCCTAACTGCAGCTCTAGCGTTGGCGAGAAAAGGCTCTTGACCTGGTATCCGTTGCCGGGCCCCTGACCGTTGTCGATTCGAATGGCGCCGTCGACCAGACCCTCCGGAACCCGCACGATCAATGCTTCCTCTTCGAAGAATCCGAAGGAGACCTGCTGCCCGCCTTCAACCGGAAACAGAGTGCTTGGTTCATCACCGAAATTGGTGCCCGTGATGGTGACGAGTTGCCCGCTCACAAGTTGTCCAGGCTGAAGGCTCACGACATTGGCCAGTTGAGGATCCGGGGCTTGGAAAGCCAGATCTTGCTGCGTTCGCCTCAGGATCCTCACTTCCTCGTTCGAACTGAGCGAGACCGAGGTGAACTCGGAAACCGCCGAGACACCCCCGCTGGCCGGAGTGCCAAGGAGGTTCTCATCCAGAAATACGATGATGTCGGCGTCGTCACCCACAAACGTGTTGGGTTGTTTGTTCAGATACTGCAGATCCAAGAGAACGTCGCCCGTTGACTCTTGGCTGATGGTCCCCTCGGCCTGGACTAAGAATCCGCTGTCGCCGCTGGAAGCAGTGAGCATATCGAATCCGATCGAACTCTGCGGATCCGAGTCGAGCTCGCGAGCTACAAACAGGACGATTCGCTCCGGCGACGCCAGGTAGCCTGATCCGAATTCTTTTCCTACGGCAAAGCTCTCAAGCTCCAGGTCAATTCCACTGAGGCGGATTCGAACGGACTCCAGAGCCGTGTCGTCGCTGTTCTGGTGGAGCGTTACCCGAACAGCAGGAGCCGTACCTGCCAGGTTCTGCGCAAACTGCAAAAGAGCACTTGGAGCAAACCCGTGTTGTTGCACAAATACCGGAACCGAGGTCAACTTCTCTGCCGCGGAGCGCAACGACAACGGCGCCAGATAGTCATTGCTTCCGCTGACACTGATCTGCACCCTTCCGAAGAATTCATCGATACCGTCAACCTCGGGAAATAAGTCGGTCAAAAACTGCGCTGTATGTTGCAAGGGACCCAACTCAAGGGTCGTGCTGGCAACAAAAAAACCGTTGGCTTCGAGAAGCCTGATCGTTACGCTAACCGGGTCGTCCGAGCCGTCCTCCACCGTCAGGGGATTCACCAGAGCCATAGCTGTATCAAAGATTCCCGTCGTATCAGCAATCATTTCCAGGCTCTGGAAGAGCCGGGTGGCTTCGACACCTACAGCCGCTACCACGCCACTGGAGTCTCGAATCGTAAAAATGGCCAGACCAGAAAGAGGCTGATCCATAGTGACTCTGGCCCAGCCCACAGCCAGCTCTCCCACACCGTCGGTATCAACCCGGAAGATACCTCCGGGTGAGATTTGGAAAGGAATCGCAGAAACAGCGACGCCATCCACGCCAACTTGATTCACGGAACCGTCGCCCTTGAAAAACTCGATCAACCCGGAAGCCGGCTGCGCGGTGAGATTGAACAGGACCGGCGTCGTAGAGACCTTCAACTCGCCCGCCTGACCGTCGGCGGCCTGAGGAAAGGCCAGACGTGTAAAGTCAGCGCCGGGGGGCAGCGGAGGAACCATGGGAACCGAAGTGAAGACGGTTCCCGATATTCGTAATGTGAGGCCGGCAAAGGGGAGCAACGGTGCCTCTCCGGCGGGCGCTTGCCCGACTCCGGAACCACCCGCCGCGACGGCTGCCGTCTGTGACTTGAGGACAACCGTACCTTCAAACTCATCAATACCTTCGACCCCTGGAAAAAGCTGGTTCAAGAAACGAGCCAGGTGGCCGCGCGGTGCCAGAGGAATCACTTCCTGGTCGACAATCTCTCCGGCTGCTGAGCGCAAGGTGAGCTGGATATCGATGGCCTGGTCGTCGTCTGGATTGGAAACGGCCACGCCCGTGTCGTTGCTGCCGATCGTGTCGGCAAAGATGGTGAACTCTTTGCCCAGGTCCGACTTACCGACGCCCACGTCGGTGATGACGGTACCGTCTTCCCGAATGGCCCCGAAATTGGAAGTGACCACAATGGGCTGATCGGACCGGACCCGGGCCCAGCCACTCTTCAGTTCACCCACTCCGTCGGTGGTCAATCGCTTCATCTGTCCGGGGTTCAAGGCGAAGGAGAAGCTCGAGTCTGTCACCCCGTCAACGGTCAGCTCGAGAGGATCCCCGCTGTCAGCAAAGAAATAGATCGTCCCGCTGGCGGGCTGGCGACTGTTGTTCACCATCACGTACCCGGTCTGGAGTGGCTCATCCTGTCCTGGAAAGTCTCCATCGCCCATGTGGGCAAAGTTCGAGATCACCCCTGTATCATCGTCCTTGACGACTCCAATGCTGGCACGCCAGTCGTGTTCATGGGGGTCCGGCTCGAGCTGGATCCGGTCGCCGATCTGCCATCCCTGGGGAAGACGGCCGGCATAATACTCGCATAATACTCGATCGTGGCACCGGAGACGCCGTACTGTTCGGCCAGCTTCTGCTTGAGAAAGGAGCGGGTCAACTGAGAGGCGCCAATCTGGTAGACGAGAACGGCGGCCCCGATGATCATCAGGGGAAACACCCAGATCACGTGTGGCATTCGTCTCAACAGCTACTCCTCAGGAATCTCAAGTATGGATCTCGTGCTACCGCCTTCCGCGAGCAAATTCTAGCATAGGGTCCGTTCTGAGAGCCCCTTGAAACAGAGGGTTTTGGGTGCACAGACAGAATTCCAGGGAGTCTATTGTGACCCGTGTCACAGTTTTGCTGATTTTCGTTTTGAGAGGCAAAACACTGTGCTACGCTCCCAGAGTATGAGGGTTAGGGGGAATCTTTTGGGACCTGGCGCGAACGCCCTTTCCATCGACTCTGTTCCACTGTCAAAGGCTGACCTGAGCGACTTTGATCCAACTCCTGTGTGGCCGATGTGGGGACGGATTCGTGACTATCCTCCGAAGGGATGGAAGGCGCAGGAGAGCCCGTCCCAGGAGCGTCGGGGGCATCCGGGAAACCCGGGCTCACCCATCTCCTTGACTTCGGTCCCCGACAGTTCGTACCGACAGGGCATCGGTACGAAGCTGTCGGGGCCTCGGCATCGCTACTTCAACAGTCGTCCCCGTATGGAGATGACTCGATGGAGTTGTGAGAAAGGCGGGTCCTGACCCCTCAAAAATGGATCCGCTGGCCCAGCCCGGCAAAACCACTCGAGTCACTGGGGGAGTTACTCAAGTGGTAGAGAGTTTGATCAAACGAATTTTCTCTGCTTGTCGGGTTTGGGCCAAATCATTCGGGTTTCCGCATTCCCTGCGTGTAGTCCAACCGCTAGTGTACTGTCCGGGAAGTTCACGGCGTTAATTCGGGATGGATTTTCGTCGTCAGTGAGGCGCGCGACGCAGGCAGGCCGGGAGTCTTTCGAGGTAGCGCAACAAAGCTGTCGGCGAAAAGACGCCCCAAGTAGCGGCGTGAACTTTCCGGACAGTGCACTAGATCTTGAAGAAAATGCGCTTGCGGTAGAGCCAGAAACACAGACTCCAGGCCAGACCCAGCACGATGATCCCGTTCACCAAAAGCGCGGGCTGCTCCGGAACCGAGAACCAGCCCAGAAAACCCAGCACAAAAATCCCTACGAAGTCCCGAAACCAGTGCTTCCCGACAGTTTCCATGAAGGTGTAGATGAAGATTGAATTCATGCCGACAATGGCAAAGAAAAGCGTCCAGTTCTTGACTCCCTTGAAATCGATCAACCAGTAGAAGAAAGCCAGCGTGACCAGACACCAGCCGCCCGAGGTGACAATGAACGAACTGGTGCAGATGCGTTTAATGATGGGGACCAGTCCGACCCAGTCAAGACCGTAACCCACCACCAGAGCACACACTCCGACAACCGCCAGCCGCTTGATCTTCTCACCGGCACCCAGACTCGAGGCGAGCAGCTTCCCGGCCACAACCCCCCAGATCGTGTGGGCCGCGGTGGGCAGGCAGTTGATGGCCACCCAGCCTCCACCGCTGTTCAGTTTGCCCATCAGTACCATGTCCATGAAGGAACCGAAATTCTGGTCCTTTACGAAGGGCTGGTCGTAACCCGGCATGTTGGCGAAGCGATAAAGAATCTCGGTCAGAAGAATCAGACCAAAGGACACACCCAACTGGGTGCGCACCGACAGTTGCATGATCAGAAAGGCGACCAGGATGGTGAAGGAGAGCTGAGCGAGCACGTTCCACAGCTCCCAGACCAGTTTTCCCGCATAACCGCTGTGGATCATGACCGCCAGAGCCAGCAGGATCAGGCAGCGCCGTGCGATGTGGCCGAACACCTGTGACCACGAGTCTCCCCGAGCCATTCGCTTTTGTACGGAAAACCACATGGAAACGCCCACGATGAACATGAAGTAGGGTTGCACCAGGTCCCAGAATCGAAGTCCGTTCCAGGGGTGGTGGCGGAACTGAAGCGCGATCATGCCCAGCAGTGAATCGGGGTCGGTGATGCGGTTGAAACTCCGGTAGAAACCAGTTCCTTCGCCGACCAGAAGAAACATTACGAAGCCACGAAAGAGGTCCAGGGAGACGATCCGACCCTGGGGAAGATGTCTTGGTTCGGCCATGATGCCCAAGGTTACAGGTCAGAGGTGGCAGAGGAAAGAGCGAAGTTGAGCAGAAAAGCGGGGTTAGAAGCCAGACTCCTGAAGTTGTTCATCGATGAGGCTGCCGGCTCGATCTCCGGCATCGCGCAGGGCCTGCACCACCGAGTTCAGGACAGCTTCCTGGAGCCACTGGCCATCCGAGGACCGCACGAACTCCAGGTACTGCCGGATCTCATCATCACTTAGACTGCGAAACTTGAAGTACAGAAGTAGCTTCGTACTCTCCCGAAGAAGGGGACGGATCTGCTGCTTCAGTTGACTGATTTGATCCTCCAGGGCTTCCGCTGAAACTGGCTGTCCCCCGGGGGCCAGGTGATTCACGCCACGGGCTGTGGATCGAGTCATCTCAAGCACCAGCCGGACACCGGACTCGGTGACGCCGGCTTCTTTATCAAGGTCAGAGAGCAGCCTCACTCTCGGAGAATCGGCGTCTATTCCCTGGTACTCCTCAAAGAACTCCATCATCTCCTCGAGGGCCTCGGGACGCCCCGCCTCGGCCTCGGCCCGTGAAATTCTCGCGCCCAACGGGCTCCGAAGCCACTTCAGGCTTGGCTCCAGGTCTCGACCCTGCGCCTCGCGATAAAAGGTCTCGCGAACAGAGGCCATGAGGTAATCCTGCCCGTAGGCCCGCGGAAGGATGTCCTTGAGAATCCGCAGGGTCTCGGCGTCCCGTCCGTCGTCGTAACTCTTGAGCTGCTCCTGAATCTGGGCAGGGATCTGACCGACCTGAGACTCCACTCCATAGAGGGACAGAACTTCGTCGATTTGGCTGTCGGACTGGGCCGGCAGCAGCCCTGCGAAAAAAAGGAAAACGAACGAAATCGAGATTTCCGTGCCTCGGATTCGCATTGAGTTTCATTCTAACAGGAGGTTGCCCCTCTTCAGGGGGCGCTGACGTCAGGCGGCTTCAGGGAGGAATTAAAACTCTCCAGTTCCACCAGGGCGTAAGGGGTTCCCCGGTTATAGATTTCGATCTGAAACGGGATCAGGAGTTCCCCCACGGTCCTGAAGTCGCCGTAGCGATAGGACAGTGTCTCCATTGGGGAGGTGAAGAAAGAGTCGTCCGGGTGAAAAGCTACCAGCTTGGACACCCGTCCCGAATAGCGGTCGAGTTGGACTTCGTACATGCGTCGGAGTGGCCTGAGATTCCCGCACCTCTCTTGACCGGGAGATGGTTCCAGATAAAGACGAATTCGACTTACGTCGTTCTCCTCGTCGTCCTTAGGGGCCCAGGGGAATCTCAACCGGCCCATCAGATAACGGTTGAAGATGCCCAGGATCGGATTCAGCTCAAAAAGCCGGTTCTCGATCTCGCAGCGAGGCAGAGCCCTGAGTTCCGATCCCCGACGAACCCAGCCCGCTTCACCGTTCGTGACCAGGGTGCGCTCTCCCCTGGGCCCGGAGAAGTGTGCTCGAAGTTTCCCGGAGGGGCCTGCGTGAAGCTCAAATGATTCCGTTTTGACAACCTGACCTCGATAGAGGAAAGACCAGGTGCCCCGCATGAGGGCAAAACGGAGAGTTCTGGCAGGCGCCTGTCCACCGTGAGCCGTCAATGCCTCTCGAAGGAGTTGCTCCGCCACGTCAGATTCAGGGGGAGAGGATGCCTCGCCCAGAAATACACCAGACAAAACCATTGCTAACATAGATATTGACCTCATGTTCTCGAACTCCCGGTTCTTGCTGTCGCAGGTCGGGCAATAAGCCAGGTGAGGGGACGGCCTTCACTTCCCTGCCATCCAGTTAGCCCGGATTATGCATGAGATCTGAATCCGAGTGAGATTTGGGCCCATAAAAAGAGCCGTAGCTCTCTGATATAAAAGGGTTTACACAAACAAGACCCTAACCAGGAGCTACGGCAATGTTAAGAGCAGTCTGCCAGAATACCCTGCCATTTCACAGCCACAGAAAGATCACGGCGCGTTTTGATGGGGGGAGCCTCACTTCCGACGCAGGATGGTTGTTGTTTGGATCGGTGGATCGGCAACATCGGCTCTGCGAGGGCTTCAGTTCGTGTATTTCGGAGAGTCGAGACCAACGCTACATTCGTCATGATCTGTTGAAGTTGATCCGACAACGAGTCTTGCAGATCGTGGCCGGCTACGAAGACTGTAATGACGCCGATACGCTGCGCTCGGATCCGATGCTCAAAACCGTCTGTGATCAGTTGCCGGAGAGCGATCCGGATTTGGCCACGCAGCCGACTTTCTCCCGCTTGGAGAACTCCGTCACCAGGAAGGATCTGATGCGTTTGAGCCAGTGGCTGCTAGGCCGTTATGTGCGCTCCCTGAAGAAAAGACGTCCCGGTAAGATCATCCTGGATCTGGACAGTACCGACGACCACACCCACGGCCAGCAGGAGTTCTCCTTCTACCACGGGTATTACCGAAGCCACATTCTGCATCCTTTGCTGATCTTCGATGCCGACACGGGAGACCTGGTGTGTGCCGTGTTGAGACCTGGCAACAAGGGAGCTGCCTCTCACATCGTGCCCATTCTGAAGCGAGTCGTGGAGGCTATCCGACAAGGAGTGGGGACGGATGTCGAGATTGAGATTCGGGCCGACAGCGGCTTTGCCACGCCGCGGCTCTACGAGTTCTGTGAGGCTGAAGAGAATCAACTCCAGTATGTCATTGGGTTAAGTCGAAACCCTCGCCTGCAGCGAGTGGTCGAGCCCCTGCTGGATTCGACTCGGGAAAGGTTCCTTGAGCTGGAGGAAAAACAGCGTCAGTTTGACGAGTTTCTTTATCGAGCCAACAGCTGGGATCGATCTCGTCGCGTCATCGTCAAAGTGGAGGTCGATCAGCGCGGGATCAATCGTCGCTTTGTGGTCACCAACCGGGACGATCTCTGCTCCCAATCACTTTATGACCACTACACAAACCGAGGACAGACCGAAAACTTCATCAAGGCCTTCAAGAATCATCTGAGCATGGACCGACTCAGCTGTCATCGATTCCTGGCCAATCAGTTTCGACTCCTTCTGCATGCCCTGGCTTACCAGATGTTCGTGCGCCTGCGCGACTATCTGCACGGGACCCCCTGGCACAAGCTCGAAATCGAAACCTTACGTCGTCGTGTCCTCAAGATCGGGGCCCGGATCCGACAAACCACTCGACGCATCTGGGTCCATCTTTCCTCAGCCTTTCCCGAACAACCCCTCTTCCACCTCGTCTTGAGTCGTCTCAACTCCAGCTAGCCTCTCCCAGCTCCCCGAAAAACCGCTTCCGATACTCACCCAGGCCCAGATCTGTCTGAAATTCACTCCCCAACCACTTCAAACGCCTCGCCAACCGATATTCTTCGCAAATCCGCCTGTCACACCTGTCCGCTTTCGAGTTGAGCCACTTCTCGAGTCGTTTTTCAACTCCGGACTACGGTTCTTGCATAATCCGGGCTAGGCCGTCCTCCTTTCTCAAGGATTTCCCTCACCTGACACGCCTACCACTACTGCAAGCGCCGCGCCAGAACTCGATGAACTTGCGGTAAGTACATAACAACAGGATAGTTAGTAAGACTCGGAACGAAAATGTGGAGCCCGGTTGGCAGCCAAAGTACGACTGGCGACAAGACAAGAAGTCAGACTGCGTGGAGGACTTGTTGGGTTCCAGGCTCGGGGTTGGGGGCTGGGGTTCAGACCAATAGACGCCCGAGACTAGTGTCCCCTTCGAGGACAATGGTCGAGTCGCGCTCGGGGCCCAGGGAAATCATGGAAATGTCGGTGCCAACCAGCTCCGCGAGGCGACCCAGATAGTTCCGCGCCTGTTCTGGGAGTTCATCGTGCCGGATCGTCCCGCGCGTACTCTGCCGCCACCCGGGCCAGGTCTCGTAAACCGGCTCCACTTCGTCCAATACACGGATCTCGGTTGGAAAATAGCGCAGAGTTTTCCCCTGGTAGCGGTACTCGGTGCAGATCTTGACCTCGTCGAGTTCGTCGAGGCAATCCAGCTTGGTCACGACCAGCGTCGTCAGACCGTTCACGAGCCTCGAGTACCGGCCCACCACTGCGTCGAACCAGCCGCAACGCCGAGGCCGACCGGTTGTCGCTCCAAACTCGGCCCCCCGGCTGCGCAGGTGTTCTCCCACCTCATCTTCCAGCTCGGTGGGAAACGGGCCGGCGCCCACACGCGTCGTATAGGCCTTGGCGATGCCAACCACACCGTCAATCGCAGAGGGTCCCAGACCCAGTCCGCTACAGGCTCCGCCGGCGCTGGCATTGGAGGAAGTCACAAAGGGATAAGTTCCGTGATCGAGGTCCAGCAGAGTCCCCTGAGCCCCTTCCAGGAGGACACTCTTCCCTTCGGAGACCGCTTCGTTCAGAAGCTCTACAGTGTCTGTGATGTACGGTTTCAGCCTCTCTCCGTGCTCGAGGCAGCTGGAGAGAATCTCGGCCTGGTCCAGTCGCGAAGCACCGTATACTTTTTCCAAGACCGCGTTCTTGAATTCGAGATGAAGACGGATCTTGTCCTCCAGCAGGGATGGATTCAGCAGATCTCCCATCCGAATGCCGCGGCGCGCTACCTTATCTTCGTAACAGGGTCCAATGCCACGGAAGGTCGTGCCGATCTTTTCCTTTCCGCGAGCCCCCTCGTCGGCCACTTCGAGGGCTTTGTGCCAGGCCATGATGACGTGGGCGCGATTGCTGACGAAAAAACGTCCTTCCAAATCGAGCCCCAACCGCGTCTGCAGTTCCCCGATCTCCTCAAGCATGGCCCCCGGATCGACTACGACACCGTTTCCCACAATGCAGGCTTTCTCGGGACGGAGGATTCCGGAAGGAATGAGATGGAGCACGAACTTCTCGTCTCCGATGATTACGGTGTGCCCGGCGTTGTTGCCGCCCTGGTAGCGGGCAACCACATCAAAGCGGTCGGTCATCAGGTCGACGATTTTTCCTTTTCCCTCGTCTCCCCACTGGGTACCCACGACGACTACGTTTGGCATGTCATCTTCTTGTTCCGGCCGTCTGGACACGAGAGGCCGGCGCGCGTTACGCCAGCCCGGCTCTTTTACCGGCGGCTCATTGTAACTCGAACGGCTGATGGCAGCCGCGCGTGACGGTCCGACCAGATCGGCGCTAGTGTACTGTCCGGGAAGTTCGCGGCGTTAATTCGGGATGGATTTTCGTCGTCAGTGAGGCGCGCGACGCAGGCAGGCCGGGAGTCTTTCGAGTTAGCGCGTCAACACCCCACTCGCACCCCAAAACAAAGGCCGGTTGCCCGGCCTCGAAAAAAGATACAGAGTTTTGGAAAGATCAGATCTGAGCTTCGATCATACGGGCGATATTGTCCTTGGAGGTGGCTCCCACGATCTGATCCTTGATCACCCCATCCTTGAAAAGAAGGAGCGTGGGGATTCCCTTGATATTGTATTTGGCCGAAGTGGAGCCGTTCTCGTCCACGTTCAGCTTCACCACCTTGGCACGATCGCCAAAGTCGGTGGCCACTTCATCAATGGTGGGGGCAAGCATGCGGCAGGGCGCACACCAACTCGCCCAGAAATCGACTAGTACCGGCTTCTCCGAATCCAGAACTTCCCGCTGAAAACTGTCATCCGTAACTTCGTTCACCTGACTCATGACTCCTCCATCATTGCTTAAACTACCCACGCCCGCAGTCGGTCTGCCCGAGTCGTTCGTATGCTAACATGGCTGCCCGGTTGACAGAACAAATCGAACCCAAGAAAGCACTCGGTCAACACTTTCTGGTCGACCGCAACTACTGCCGGCGCATTGTCTACTTTGCCGGGATCTCCAAGGCTGATTCTGTGCTTGAGATCGGACCCGGCACCGGACACCTTACTAATGAACTGCTGAAGACTGCAGGCCATGTCATTGTTGTCGAGTTCGACCGACAACTCGTGCCCCACCTGCGCGAACGCTGGAGCGGGCCTGCGGCCAAGCGGCTTCAAATCGTGGAAGGGGACATCCTGGAAGTTTCACTTCCGGAGCTCTTGCCCCGTAAGGGAATCCACCTGGTGGCCAATCTTCCTTACAATATTGCCACTCTCATTATTAAGAAGATGACCGAAATCAGCGATTGGTTTCAGAGCCTTACTCTAATGGTGCAACGGGAGGTGGCTGAACGCATCCTGGCCCCCTGCCACAATCGCAACTATGGGTACTTCTCGGTCTTGGTCCAGTACCACTACCAGGTGGAAAGAGGCTTCGATGTCCCGCCCGATGCTTTCTCTCCTCGCCCCAGAGTGGTCTCTACCGTGGTCAGGCTGACACCCCGGGCGCCTCACGCCGGGGCTGCCGACTGGGCCCGGCTGGAGCCTATCGTCAGCCGGTCGTTCCGCCACCCTCGTAAGACCCTGTTCAACAATCTTCGATCGTCTCAGATTGCTTCCGAGGAACTCGAAGAGACCCTCTCGGCCTGTGGGATCGGGCGCTCTCGCCGTCCTCACCAGGTGAGCCTTGAGGAGTTCCGCTGTCTGGCGCAAGTGCTATAATTCAGGTGATTTATGAGCCATTCTATAGAAATGATTCCGCTCGGAGGATTGGGCGAATTCGGCATGAATTGTGCCGTCCTCCGCTACGGCGACGACATGATTCTGATCGATGCGGGAGTCATGTTCCCGAACGGTTCCCTGAGGGGACTGGGACTGGACCTGATCGTTCCCGATATCACTTTTCTCAAGGAGAATAAGGACCACCTGCACGCCATTCTCCTCACCCACGGTCACGAAGATCACATCGGCGGGCTGCCCTTTCTTATCAACGAGGTTCCGGCGCCTATCTATGGGAGTCCGCTGGCTCTGGGACTGGTCCGAAGACGCCTCAAAGAGCGAAAGCTAGACCGTTCTGTCCCCCTGAACCCGATCGAACCACGGCAGCAATTCGAAATCGGACCGTTTCAAATCGAGCCACTGCTCATGACCCACTCCATGCCCGATTCCTATTGCTTTGCAATCCGGACTCCGGCCGGAGTCGTCATCTGGTCGGGAGACTTCAAGTTTGACCAGAGCCCGATCGACGGCCGCCTGAGCGATATGGGGAGACTTGCCGAGTATGGTGACGAGGGAGTCCTGCTGCTTTGCTCTGACAGCACCAACGTGGCCATGGTGGGCCTGACTCCGTCCGAACAGTACATCCGCGAACCCATCCGGGCCATTTTCCGGAAAGCGGAGGGGCGCATCTTCGTGAGCAGCTTCTCGAGCAGCATTCACCGGATGCAGATGGTGGTGAATCTCGCCGAGGAATTCGGGAGAAAAGTGATCGCGTTAGGCCGAAGTATGGTGAGCAACCTCGAGATTGCCCGTGATCTGGGTTATCTGGAGATGCCCCCCGGCGTGCTGCAACCGCTCTCGGAACACTCCAGACTGGCGCCCGACGAAATCGTTTTTCTGGCGACGGGAAGCCAGGGGGAACCCCGCTCGGCGATGAACCGGCTGGCCTATGACGCGTATCGGAAGATCATGATTCAGGACGGGGACACGGTCATCCTATCCGCCCGGATCATCCCCGGCAACGAGCGCAGTGTGGCGGGCATGATCAACCATTTTTACCGCCGGGGGGCGTTCGTCTACGACTCCCGCACCACCCAGGTCCACTCTTCGGGACACGGCTTTCAGGACGACTTAAAGATCCTTCTGAACCTGACCCGGCCCAGCTACTTCGTTCCCATCCACGGGGAATACCGACAACTGGCCAAGCACGCGCGGCTGGCCAGAGCGCAGGGACTGGGTGCGGACCAGGTTAGAATTATCGAGAGCGGTCACGTGTTGGAAGTCTCCAAAGAGGGAGCCCACCGCAAGGACGAGGTACCCGTCGGATATCGTTACATCGATTCCGGAAACCGTGAAGAGGTTGCAATCGATGTGATTCGAGACCGCCGCTACATGGCGGAAGACGGTTTTGTCGTCGTGATCCTCCCCATGGACCGATTTGAAAACAAGATGCTCGGCCCTCCCGAAGTGATTCTCCGGGGGATCCTTTCAGCCGAGCCTGCAGCCAGCCTGGCAGAAGATCTGAGCCGTCAGGCGCTGCTGGCGATCAAGGACCTGCGGCCTTCGGAAAAAGAGGATCAGGACGTCTTTGAGGAACACATCGTCCGCCATCTTAAGAGGTACCTCAAGAAGACAACCGGAAAGCGTCCTTTGATCGTACCTGTCTTTCAGAAGATGTAAGTACTCCCTTCCCGGTACTAACGAGAAAGGACATCCGGACATGTCAGTCTACCCGAAGCAGAAAACAACAGAATTGGTCGGGCTTGCCTGTCTGATGTGCGCCCTGCTGCTGATTCTGGCCCTTTACAGCTATAGTCCTCAGGACGGGTCGTTGAATGTGTCATCGGGCGCTGCTCAACACATCAACTATATCGGTCGCACCGGAGCCTGGCTTTCCGACTTCCTGCTTCAACTCTTCGGGCTCGCTGCGTTCGTGATTCCGATCGTCCTTCTTTCGGCTGGATTTCGTCAACTGCGCGGCCATAGTGTTGAGTACCCGATCGTCAAGACTTGTGGAACCCTGGGCTTGCTGGCCGCAGGGGCCGCGGGTTTTGCCATTCTGCAACCAACCCTGGCTCTGGCGACCCATTTTGAACCGGGTGGAATCGTGGGAATCCTGGTGGCCTCGGTATTGGAAGCCGCCTTCAATCCGACCGGGGCGTTCATTGTCGTTTGCTTTGGACTGCTCTTCGCACTGGTCCTCACGACTCGCTTTTCTTTCGAGGCCATGATCGGCTGGCTGAGTGAGCAGAACTGGAATCCCCTCGCCAGTTTTCGGGAGAGCTATGCCGGCTGGCAAAAGAGACGGCAGGACCGTCGGAGCCTGAAGCGTCTCCGAGAAGATCCCCGTGCTATTGTCAATCAGCCTCCGCCTCGCAAAGTGAGCCTGAGGAAACCGCCCAAACCAGAACCTGGCCGCCAGCTTGATCGTCCCGTGGTGCAGCCGATCCAGACCGGGGAACTAGTGCCCGAGCCCAGGCAACCCGCAGGACCCGACGCCCGGAGTTACGAACCTCCCTCCCTGGAGATCCTGAGGGAACCCTCTGAGAGCATTGCCATCGATGAAGCCGAACTGATGGACCGGGCACAGAAGCTGATTGACAAGTGTGCCGAATTTGACGTCAGAGGAAGAGTCCTGCAGATCCATCCCGGTCCGATCGTGACGACCTTTGAGTTCAAGCCGGACCCGGGAATCAAGTACAATCGCATCACCAACCTGGTCGATGACCTGTGCCTGGCCCTGCGGGCCGAAGCCATTCGCATCGACCGCATACCGGGAAAAAACACGGTAGGCATTGAGGTTCCAAATCGACAGCGCCAGACCATTTATCTGCGGGAGGTCCTCTCTTCAACGGCTTTTCAGCAGAGCGAATCACTGCTCACCGTTGGGCTTGGCAAGCTGATCAACGGAAACACTTTCACCACCGACCTGGCTCGAATGCCGCACTTGCTGATTGCCGGAGCCACGGGTACCGGCAAGAGTGTGGCTGCCAATTGCATAGTGACTTCCATCCTCTACCGGGCCTCGCCCCAGCAGGTGAAGTTCATTATGATCGATCCGAAGCGCCTGGAACTGGGATTGTACGAAGACATTCCCCATCTCCTCACGCCCATCGTCACCAGCCCCAAGAAAGCCGCCAATGCTCTCAACTGGGCGGTTAGAGAGATGGAGCGGCGCTACAAGCTCCTGGCCCGTGCCGGGGTACGCAACCTGGTCCAGTACAATCGGTACGTCTCTTCCCTGGGTCCCGATGAAAACGAAGAGGAATTCGAGTCTCTGCCCCTGATTGTGATCGTCGTCGACGAGCTGGCCGACTTGATGATGACGGCCGGAAAAGAAGTCGAGGCTTCCTTGACTCGACTCGCACAGATGGCCCGAGCCATTGGCATCCATCTCATGCTGGCCACCCAGAGGCCGTCGGTGGATGTGATCACCGGACTGATCAAGGCCAACTTCCCGTGCCGTATCTCCTTTCGGGTCTCCTCCAAGACCGACTCCCGCACCGTGCTTGACATGAACGGCGCGGAACAGCTTCTGGGCCAGGGAGACATGCTCTTTCTGTCTCCCCACACCGCCAGGCCGGTTCGCATTCACGGCGGCCTGATCAGCGAGAAAGAGACGGAGAGCATAGCCACTTTCCTGCGCAGCCAGGGTGTGCCTTCCTATCAGGAAGAAATCCTGCAAGGAGAGGCAGATGACGACATCAGCCTGCCGGATATGGGGGATCTCGAGGATCCCCTCTACGCAGATGCAGCCCGTTTTGTGGTAGAAACAGGCAAGGCATCGACTTCCATGCTCCAGAGGCGCTTGCGAATCGGCTACGGACGGGCGGCTCGAATACTGGACATGATGGAGCATGAGAGTCTGATCAGTCCTCCCGATGGAACGAAGGCGCGCCAGGTGCTGGTGGCTTCGAACTACTTCGAGGAAGTGGAGGGGAATTAAATACGTAAGACCGCCCATTTCATTGTTGGGCACCTGACTCACGTCTCGTGGATACTTTCCTTTTGCAGACCCGTTAAACTAAAATGAGCCCTTGAAATGCGCGTATCTGCGGTAGCAACGAGTTTGATTGCGATCCTGAGCGGACAAATCGGACTGGCGCTGCAGGATCCCGCCCGCGTTCGTGTCGATGTGGACATGGTGGTGGTTCGCGTCACCGTCACAGATCCCCTCAACCGCTACGTGATCGGCCTCGAAGAGGACCACTTCAAGGTCTTCGAAGGCAAGGTCGAGCAGGAGATCATTCATTTCTCGAATGATCGTTCTCCCGTTTCGGTAGGAATCATTCTCGACATCAGCGGATCGATGGAAGACGACATCGTCAGCGCCAGAAACTCGGTGGTGCGTTTTCTCGAGAGGGGACACGAACTCGACGAGTACTTTCTGATCACGTTTAACGACCGAACTAAGATGGCCTACGAGTTCACCTCGCGGCGAGAGAACATCCAGAACCAGATTACGATCGCCAATCCCAAAGGTCGCACCGCCCTCTACGACAGCGTGTACCTGGGCCTGGAGAAGATTCGCGAGGGAACGCGCGACAAGAAGGCGCTGATCGTCATCACGGACGGCGAGGACAACCGGAGCCGCTACACCTTTAACGAGGTCAAACAGTTTGCCAAAGAGTCGGATGTCCAGATCTATGTGATCGGGGAACGCGGCAAGCTGGGCTACGGGACCGGTATCATCACTGAGATCACACGCTTGACCGGGGGCCGGCCTTTCTTCCCCAACAACTTCAAACAGCTCGACTACTTTGTCGACCTGATCCACACGGAACTTCGCAACCAGTACGTGATCGGGTATTCACCCAGCGACCGAGAGCCCGATGGCAAATGGCGAAGGATCAAGGTCCGCCTGGCGCCTCCCGAGGGCCTTCCCTCCCTTACCGTTCGGGCCCGGCAGGGTTACTACGCTCCCCAAAATTAGGAACCGCGTTTGGAAGTGAGTCGTCAGCGTCTTTTTGGCGTCTAGAATAGTGGTGAAACTGTGACACGAAGGGTGGAACTCAGCATACTTCTGATTGGCATAGCCCTGCTGGGGCTCAGGTTGTCGTCCGCCCTCGCTCAGAAGGCGAGATTCAAGGCGGATGTGGACCAGGTAGTCGTGTATGCGGCGGTTTACGACGGGACTGGAAAACTCGTCTCCAGTCTGACCAGAGAAGACTTTGAGGTCTATGAGAATAAGATTGTTCAGGAGGTCACCCACTTCGGAGTGGACGATGTGCCCTCGACGATTGGCATCGTCATGGACACCAGCGGGAGCATGAGGGGGAAAAAAGAGCTCGTGGACCAGGCCGCCGAGTTGTTTCTGAAACTGACCCATCCCTCCAATGAACTGTTTCTGCTGGGCTTCAACTCCGAGGTCAACCTCGACGAAGACTTCACGCGGGACGTAGAGGACATCCGCGACTCTCTTTTCAATCAGATCGTCAACGGAGGCACTGCTCTGTACGACGCCGTCTACATGGCAGTCGAACACGCCGCCAAGGGAAGCGAGCCGAAGAAGGTCGTCATTGTCTTTACCGATGGAGAGGATAAGGACAGCTACTACGACCTGGAAGAGGTGCTTGAAAAAGTAGAGGAGGCGGATGTCCAGGTCTTCCTGGTGGCCTTCCTGGACAACGAGCTGGCCGATGACGGTGGGTTCTTTGGTATGTTCAAGTCCCCCAAGGAGAAAGTCGCGCAAGCGATGGCCAGCATCGCTGATGCGACAGGAGGCAAGGTTCTCTTTCCCCAGAAAAAGGGGGACATCGAAGAGGCCTTCAAAATGATTGCCTACGAGCTCCGGAATCAGTACCGACTTGCCTACGTTTCTAACGTCACGCAGAAAGAAGGCGAAGGGGCGTGGCGAGCGGTTCAGGTGCGCCTGCTCAATGCCAAAGAAAGAGGCCTGAGAGTGCGAGCTCGCAAAGGCTATTACACGCAGTGACGACGGTCATTGACTCACCTGCCCGGCCAGACCTATGATGCGAAATCATGTCTGAAATAAGATCGAGCAAAATCTGGCATAACGGACACCTGATCGACTGGGACGACGCAACCATTCACGTGATGTCTCACGTTCTTCACTACGGCACCTCCTGGTTCGAAGGAATCCGCTGCTATCAGACCCAAAGGGGGTCCGAGATCTTTCGGCTCCCGGAACACGTTGAGCGCCTTTTCAACTCGGCCAAGATTTACCGGACCCAGATTCCTTTTTCACAAGAAGAAGTTATCACCGCGATCAAGGACACGATTCAGGCCAACCAGCTTGGGGCCTGCTACATACGTCCCATTGTCTTTCGGGGAATGGGGACCATTGGCGTGAACCCTTCCGAGGCAGCGATTGAGTTCTACATCATGGTCTGGGAATGGGGGGCCTACCTGGGCGCCGAAGCACTCGAGGAAGGCGTCGATGTCATGACCTCGAGCTGGTCACGAGCCGCCCCCAACACCTTTCCTACCATGGCCAAGGCCGGCGGCAACTATTTGAACAGCGTGCTGATCAAGATGGAAGCGGCCGCACAGGGATTCTCGGAGGGCCTGGCTCTCGATGTCCACGGCTATGTGAGCGAAGGCAGTGGGGAGAACCTTTTTCTCCTCTACCAGGGAAAGATCATGACCCCGCCTGCCGCCAGTGCTATTCTGCCCGGCTTCACTCGAGGCAGTGCGATTGAGTTGCTGGAGGAAAGAGGCTACGAAGTGATCGAGCAGCAGCTTCCCCGTGAGATGCTTTACCTGGCCGACGAGGTTTTCATGACGGGAACCGCAGTCGAGGTGACACCGGTTCGATCCATCGACAAGATCGATGTAGGAGATGGCCAGCGAGGCCCGGTTACCGCCCAGCTCCAGGAAGACTTCTTTGCCTATATGAAGGGGGAAGTGGATGACCGGTACGGCTGGATGACTCCCGTCCACAGCCGCCAGTCGGTCAAGACGACTGTCGGATCTTGAGTTCCGAAGAGCCGGATCTGAAGAAGATCCGGAGCCACGCCCTGCGACTGCTCTCCAGGCGCAGCTACAGTCAGTTCCAGCTTGAGCAGAAGCTTCTTCGACACTACCCTGGCAACGAAGTGACGGCCCTGCTCAAGGAACTGATCGAGTGCCGTTTCCTGGATGATACCAGCCTGGCTGAGGAGCGGGCCCTGATGCTCCGCAGCCGTCGGAAATGGGGGACTCAGCGGATCAAGGGTGACTTAAGAAGGTTGGGGTTCGATGCTAAGATAGTTTCTCGTGCGACAGACCGGGCTGAGTCGGCATTTCCGTCCGAAGAGACGCTGGCGCGAGTGATTGAGAATTGGACTGGAAAAAACGGAGAACCGGGTTCGATCGCCCGACTCAAGAAGCTTTTTGATCACTGCCGGCGCCGCGGTTTTCCGTCTCAGATGGTTCGAGACTTGCTCGAGCCCTTCTGGGGTCGCCTGGACGGGTAGATTCCAAAAACACTCCACTGGAGTGACAGAGGCTGTCTTATGAAGAGTGCCAGCGAAATCCGTGAAGAGTTCCTGAGTTTCTTTGAGGCTAAGGGCCATCGCCGGCTTGGGAGCGGTTCTCTGGTTCCTCACGACGACCCCACCCTGCTTTTCACCAACGCAGGCATGAACCAGTTCAAAGACGTCTTTCTCGGGAATGAGCAGCGCGACTACTCGCGGGCGGCCACCAGCCAGAAATGCATGCGGGTCAGCGGAAAGCACAACGACCTGGAAGAAGTTGGGCGTACTCCCCGCCACCATACCTTCTTTGAAATGCTGGGAAACTTCTCCTTCGGCGATTACTTCAAGCAAGGAGCCATCGATTTCGCCTGGGAACTCTGCACGGACGTTTACGGTCTGGCGGGCGAGAGGCTGGTGGCCAGCGTCTTCGAGAGCGATGGCGAGGCCTACGACCTCTGGAAAGACCGGATCGGTCTCCCGGAATCGCGCATTTACCGGTTGGGAGCCTCTGAGAACTTCTGGTCCATGGGAGACACCGGGCCTTGCGGACCCTGCTCCGAGATCCATTACGACATGGGAACCGATGGCCCCGGTGCCGAGAACAGGGATGAACCGGATCCAGAACGTTTTCTGGAGGTCTGGAACCTGGTCTTCATGCAGTTTGAGAAGGACAGCGAGGGCCGGCAGACCCCACTTCCCTCCCCTTCCATCGACACCGGAATGGGCCTGGAGAGGATCGCCTGCGTCCTGCAGGGCGTCAAGAGCAACTACGACACCGATCTCTTCGTGCCCATCATCCAGGAAGCTTCCCGGCTGACTCAAGTAGCCTACGGAGAAGAGAATGATTCGGACGTGAGCCTGCGCATCCTGGCCGATCACACCCGGGCCTGCGCTTTCCTGATCAACGACGGAGTGGTTCCTTCTAACGAGGGTCGGGGATATGTCCTGCGCAAAATCCTGCGCCGGGCCATCCGCCACGGTAAGATGCTGGGAACTGACGACCCCTTCTTGTTCACTCTCGTGGCCCTGGTCGCCGACCTCATGAAAGAGGCTTATCCCGACCTGCAGTCGAGCCGTGAGTACACGTCCCGCCTGGTCAAAGCCGAAGAAGAAAAATTCGGCTCTACTCTCAATTCCGGCCTGCAGATCCTGGATGAGATGTTCGAGACCTCCCGCAAGAAGGACTCTCGGGAACTTCCCGGGAAGGGCCTCTTCCGCCTCCACGACACCCTTGGTTTTCCGGTGGATCTGGTCAGGGAAATCGCTCAGGAGCGAGGCTTCCAGATCGATGAAGAGGGGTTCCACCAGGAAATGGAGAAGCAGCGGAAGCGGGCCCGCGCCAGCTGGAAAGGCGCCGAGAAAGCCGTGTCTCCTGTCTACCAGGAGCTGGCGCAAAACATCCAGGCCAGTGAGTTCACGGGCTACACCGAACTGGATGGAGTCGAAGGCAGGATCACGGCGGTTTTGCAGGACGGACACCCCGGGGATCGACTGGAGACCGGTGAAACAGGAGAAGTACTGCTGGATCGAACACCCTTCTACGCGGAGTCGGGCGGCCAGACCGGTGACACGGGCGGCATGGAAACCGAAGATGCCCGTCTCCAGGTAACCGATACTTACCGTCCCCTCCAGGGCCTGCAGGTGCACCGTGTCGAGGTTCAGCAGGGCTCTTTCTCGGTTGGTGACCAGGTTCGCTCCACCGTGGACCTGGAACGCCGACGCCACACAGCCCGCAACCACACGGCCACTCATCTTCTTCAGGCTGCCCTGCGGGAGACTCTGGGCGAACACGTGAAGCAGTCAGGTTCCCTGGTGGCTCCCGATCGTCTCCGCTTTGACTTCAGCCACTTCCAGGCAGTCAGCAGCCGGGAGATCCGGATGATTGAGGAGACGGTGAACGAGAAGATTCGGGACAACATCGAACTCGAGATTTCGGTCCAGGATCTGGAAGCGGCTCTGGAGGCCGGAGCGATGGCCCTCTTCGGTGAGAAATATGGCGACCAGGTGCGCACTGTGTCCATTCCCGGCTTCAGCCTGGAGCTGTGTGGTGGCACTCATGTTGGAGCCACCGGGGAAATCGCCCTCTTCAAAGTGATTCATGAGAGCAGCATTTCGGCCGGCGTTCGACGAATCGAGGCGGTCACGGGACACGGCGCCATTGAGCGTTTCCTCGAATCCGAAGGAGCTCTGAATCGGCTTTCGGCTGACCTGAAGGTGGGACGTGACGGTGTCGAGGAAACGGTCCACCGTCTCTCTGAACAGCTTCGAAAAACACAAAAGAAGCTGGAGCAGCTTCAGTTCAGGCTGGCTCGCGAACAGACCGGAGACGTGGTGGCTGAAGCGCGCGATATCGGCGGAATCAAGGTACTGGTCAAGAGAGTCGAAGACCTGGACAGGGCCGGTCTGAGATCCCTGGCCGACGAGTTGAAGAACAAGCTCAGCTCCGGTGTAGTGGTTCTGGGCGCTGCCATCGACGGAAAAGTCGGCCTGGTCGCCAGTGTCAGCTCGGATCTGACTGGGCGCGTGCCGGCCAACGAACTGGTTTCACGCCTTGCCAGGACGGTCCGAGGTGGCGGCGGTGGACGTCCCGACATGGCCGAGGCGGGGGGCAGCGATCCGTCCCAACTCGACGTGGCCCTTGAGCAGGCCTATGCTGAGGTGGAAGCGATTTTGGAACATAGAAATTGAGATGCTCGGTTCATTAGTCACCTACCCACTTCCATTCCCGCCGCCCTGAATTGCGAGGCGTACTCTCTGCGCACAAGGAAATTGAAGTAGGAACCACCGCCGCAGGTTCGTAGACTCACCGGGACGTAGTCCCGCACCATCTTCTCGCGACTCTCGCCTCTCGGTGCTTCTCCGTACCCGGTGAATCGACGCACCAGATCGGGGTTCGAAACAAGTCGCTCCAAAGGGATCTCGGAGAGCGGGCTCGAAGTGATCCACCGATGGCCCCAGATCCAAATCGGAGCACCGATCCGTACGGCTTCTTCATGGCTATACTTACCCCACCGGACCGGCCGGTCTGTCGGCTCGTGAGCGATTGCCTCGTCATTCAGACCGTGGAGATCAATCACACGGGTGCGGTCGGAGAAGAACTTGAAGCGCTGACAGTCACTCTGAGCCACGGCGAGATCTGGATTAACTGCCGCCATTTCAAGCATCGCCTCTTCCTGGCAGGCAAATGATAACCCCGCTCGCTCTGATCGGGCTTCGACTTGGCGCCCGACTGGCTTGCTATCCCCTCGCATATCCCCCACCTGAACGATGAGAGATCCAGCCAGCGGCACAACCACAACCCACCGCCAGGCAGGGCGGAGAGCCACGCTTGCCATCGCGAGTACGAGTGTGGCCAAGGCGAACGGAAGGGCTAGGAACCGCTCCCCCTGGTAAGGATCCCCTCCGGCCACAACAACAATGGCGGTCGAGACCAGCAACAAGGTCCAGACGAAGAGAGAACAGCGCCTGAGCATCGGTATCGCCCAGCTTCGCGAAAACGGGGCGAGGATTCCGGCGGCGGCGGCAGCGAGTATCAACTTGCCCGTCGGTGAGCCCCAGCTGGCACGCAGGTAGCCCACGCCATCTACGATTTCGTGCCAGCGAGAGGAGGATGTCTTTGCGTAGTAGGTGTTCGGGGCCCAATAGCCGAAGTACAGGCGGCGCCAGAGAAAGAATATGAGCATAGTTGCGCAGAACCCGCCCACCAAGAGAACCAGCTTTCGCCTGGGCAATAGCCGGTGATGATCGATGCAAAAGAAGGCGAGGCAGATCAGCGCCACCGGAATACCTTCTGGCCTGGCGAGCGCCAAGGCGACCAACAGCAAGAACAAAGTACAAAGGCGAACATTGGAAGTATGTTTTCCAGGAGAGCAGAGTGCACATATTGCACCGATCGCTGACAACACAAAAAGCGGCGTCTCGAGCAACATAGAAGATCCGTAAGCCAGGGCTCCGCTGCTCGCGACAACCAGGCCAGAGAGCAAGGCAACCAGGTATCGCCAGCGGAAGCGTGCATCGCGGGTCAGGCGGAGGACCAGGAAGAAAAACAACATTCCACAGATACAGTGCAGGGCGAGAGATGTCCACATGACCGCTTCGAAAGGGGCGTCGGGCGCAGCAGCAGTGCCGAGCACTTTGACCAGCAGGTCGAGCGGGCTCGTGTAGCCCTCGACGGGGCCGTCCTCTATGTTCCAGTAGATCTGGCCATCGCTGAGCAGATGCCTGGCGTACACGAGAACGATAAAAACGTCGTCTAGATTGCCCGGAACAGCCGCCGCGAACGACGCCAGCGCGCAAGAGCCTATCGTTAAGACAGCAAAGCCACAGAGACCCGCCTCAAACCAGTGCGAGCGGGCCGTCGTCAAGATATGAGCAGCGGCACTTCCCAGCCGGGTCCTAGCGAGAATCATTCTTGCATCGGCCGACAGGTAGTCGACCACGACCGAAGAGCCGCCCGATACACCCGGTCGTTGCTCGGATCGGTGAATTCCGCCGCATGCATTTTATCCATCCTAGCATCTCCGGCAGACCATTCCCCGCCACGCGAGGGGCTCTCAGTCGAGAGCCCTACTTTCGTAGCTACTGGTGCTTGGTTCGATGGGTGCGAATCACCAGCAGCCCGCCGGTCGGAAAGGCCTTTGGCCACGACTCGATGGCCTCTACGCAGCAGAGCTGCTAGAGAGTGAGGGACCAAACAGACTGGCGCCATGCGAAGTTTTTTTCCGACTTTCCACCCCTCTGTGGCATCCTATAGGATAACTATGCGAGGAATTCTTCTGGTTGGGATCCTCTGTGTTTGCTCCGTGAACGCTGGGGACATCCGCTCCTACGTCGACAAGAGCGGGAGCCGCGTGCTCACTAACCTGCCCTCCGGTCGCTCCTGGAGACCGAGTACCCCGGTTGATCGCAGCCAGCCGCTGAAGCTCAACTCCCGAAGGGAACAGTTCCTGCCTCTCATCCAGGAAATCTCGGCCGAAAAGGGCGTAGACGTGGATCTGGTGGAGGCTATCATCCAGGTCGAAAGCAACTTCGATCCCCGGGCCGTATCAGTCAAAAACTGCAAGGGACTGATGCAACTGCACCCGGATACAGCCAGGCGCTTTGGTGTCACAGAGGTGTTGGACCCGGAGGAAAACATTCGCGGAGGAGTGACCTACCTGCGGTGGCTGTTGGACTATTTCGATAAGGACCTCACCCGAGCCGTGGCAGCATATAATGCAGGAGAGAATGCCGTTACGAGACACGGTGGTGTCCCGCCCTACAGGGAAACACGAAACTACCTCGACAAGATCAATCGCCTCTACAGCCTGACTCAGCGGCAAGGTCGGACCCCATCTCATCGGATTCACCGGATTGAAACCGAAGACGGGGGCGTCATTTATACCAACACTCCGTGGGTGGTTGCCAGCCGCTGAACCGCGTGCCTTTTTCGCGCCGAGCAACCAACAGAACCCGAGCGCCAGCCAGGAGCTATTATCAAATCTTGTGTATGGCATAGCCGCAGAGATCTTGGACAAACATTCTGAGAGGGGCCTCGCCCTCAGGCTCATCCCCTCTCAGAATTTCCCTGACTGGCGGCAACAAGAACTACGGAGGTCCACCTTAGAAATACCGCCAAGTGGTCCAACTAATGGGGTCCACCTCTCCCTAACTATTAACTACAAAAACTTTCCGGACAGTACACTAGTTACTCTAGGCAATAGACTACTCAATCGATTGTCTACAGTAAAATATTTTATCTGGCAACCAAGATACAATACCATTGCTGGTAGTGCGTGGAAAAATATCCGGGCTGGCGTCTTCACTTGACGAGAAATCTCTGCAGCATTCCATGTCGTGAACGCGACAACTGTAAAGAGAATCAGCAGCCCCGCAGTTCTCAACAACAGCATCTCTAAATCCGTCTTTCTATCTTTTATTCTTAAAACCACAAGAACCGCAAGTACCCCCACAAATCCAAACGCCTGCCATCCAAACACGCTCTCCAGACTCTTCGGCAATAACATCACAATATCTTGGATCTTATCAACAGTTATTTGTTCTTGAACATGGATTGATTCACTAAAGTATCCCAGTTTATATTGCCAAAGAGCCCAGGCTCCGGTAATTAACCCTGTCGATGAAATGCTTAACGCATTCAACCAGTATGTTCTGCTGGAAAACGGCGGGCTTCCTAAAGATGCAAACGCAAAAGCAATAATTCCGCTTGCAACGGCCCCCTCCAACTTTACTGTGCTTAGTCCTATCGCCATGACAACCGCCAGCACTAAATATTTTTTATCCTGGCCCTGCTGGAAATACACCGCAATTGCGACCAGCGTCGCGCAACAGAAGGCGGAAAACGCGTTTTCTGCGTAAGCCATAATCATATCGTTTATTAAAAACCATGTTAAAAATGCTCCTGTTAGCACCCAAACCCATTTGTTCCTTAATTGTAAAACGGAACGTGTCAATAACTTTGAGACACTTTGGTGAATAAATTACTGTAGCGTCATCTCAAGAGTTCTCCTTTTCGGGAGGGTTGATCCAGACCGCCTCGGGAAGAGGAGGAGGAACGGGTTTGCCGTTGGGAAATCTCTCCGGGAAGAGTGCATGGGCGGCCTCCAATGTTTGGGATCGATCGCGACGGGTGGTGATGGCGGTGAGGTAGTGCACATCCTCGGGAGTGTGCAGGCCGATACCCGAATGGCGATGGTCGCGGTTATACCAATCGAAGAAATCCCGACAGAAGTCTCTGGCTTGCTGAATGGTGCCGAAACGAGCCGGGAATTCGGGACGGTACTTGAGGGTCTTGAATTGGGATTCCGAGTAGGGATTGTCGTCACAGACATGAGGCCGAGAGTGAGACTTGGTGACTCCCAGATCGGCCAGTAGCAAGGCCAGTGCTTTGGAACTCATCGACGAGCCACGATCGGCATGCAGGGTGAGACCACCCGCTACGATCTCCTGCTTGGAGTAGCTCTGGGCGATCAAGACCTTGGCCAGGCGTGAGCTTTCCTGGGTGGCCACCATCCAGCCCACCACATAGCGGCTGAAAATGTCCAGGATCACGTAGAGGTAGAAATAGCTCCATTTGACGGGACCCTTCAGCTTGGTGATGTCCCAGGACCAGCATTGGTTCGGGCCGGTGGCCAGAAGTTCCGGCTTGGAGTATTGGGGATGGCGGCGCTGGCGGCGGCGTTCTCTAACTTCCAGACGTTCGGCCAGAATGCGGTACATGGTTCGAATCGAGCACAAGTATCGCCCTTCGTCCAGCAGCTCCGCCCATACGGCGGCAGGAGCTTTATCGATAAACTGTCGGCTGTGCAGGACCTCCACAACGGCTTCCCTTTCGGGCGGGCTCAAGGCGCGTGGGGATGCGGCCCGAGGCCGAGGATCCAGCGCCGGCCGTTCGCGCCGAAGTTTCTCCCGATACAGACTCGATGGCGGCAGATCCAGGGCCTGACAACCGGCACGGACTCCGTGGGATTGTGAGAATCGCAAAGCTTCGTCCATCAGCTCTCGTCTCCGTTCTCTTCGCTGCTCGCCAGAGAGATTCCCAACAGTTGCGAGACTTTTTTTTGGAGATCCAGCATGGCTTCAAACTTCTCGAGCTTGCGCAACAGAAGGCGGAAAACGCGTTTTCTGCGTAAGCCATAATCATATCGTTTATTAAAAAACATGTTCGCGAAAAATGCTCCTGTTAGCCTCTCCGCTTCGCTCCGACCCAAACCCATTTGTTCCTTAATTGTAAAACACGCAACCCTCCAATGAGCTGAATAATAAAACTGCAGAATAAGGATGCCGAGGCCAACTTCGCAAGCTCGTCATATGCCCCGCCTGCAAATAAAAATTGGATTGCGACACTTAACGGCAAAGGATCGGATACTCGTTGTGGTGGGTATAATCAAAAATCAGGGCTTTGTGATGAAAAATAACTTTCGCCTTCATAACCCAGTGGGACATTGCATCCCAGCTCCATACAGGAGTTAACACCGTCCCCAAAATAATGACTGATACCAGCACTACTGTTAGAACGAGAAAACATTTGTCAATTGGCTCCATGCTCCCCTGGGGCGTTTTGCTTCTAAATCGAAGTAGTGCCTTCAGGTTGTTTATAAACTCTCTGTGTGAGCAAGTAATTATACAAAGTAGAGTGAAAGTCCATAAAGCAAACACATACTCTCTCTCAAAAGGACTCCCCAGAAGTAAATAAATCCACGTAACACCCGTCAGTCCAACAAACCCTACCAAATACGAGGTGCTTATATACCAAAGCTTTTGCCTAGGTTCACAAGAGATGTTAAAAAGGGATAGTATTGCCAGTCCTGTTAAAATGTAGAACAGTGTCGTCCACAAAAACGTGAAGGCAATAAATATTTCCGGATAGTGTTGTGAATAATTTCCAGGCTCTCCTGTTAGGAACTCAAACCCCGGCTTGGCATAAATAATAACGTTCCGAAATATGTTTAGCTGGGTCCAATCATCATCGGGACTCGTTACGCTCTGATCAAAATCAATAAAATAGCCCCAATCCTTGTTTGTAATAAGCTCGAGTGGGTATAGCGCATAGCGCGCCTTGCATCTTGCCAAAACCCATTCTTTCGGGGACATTTCCACCTGCGCACCTTTCGGTATAACATTGTTTGCCTTCTGGATCGCGATGTTGATCGGGTCCAACGAACGAAGTGTCTGAAAGCTTCCGTTGGCTCTATAAAAGGATACTGCAGAGCTCCCCGCCCACAGAATATAGACAAGGACCTGGCTGGATAATATCGCGGTTCCGAAAACAAAAAACAACAATCCTAAAGATATTATTGTGGATTTAGGTGCTTGCACTTGTTTGTTCATCAGGAACGCCTGCAATGACTATTTATTTGGAAGAGCGTGTTACATCAGGCCAGAGAGAGGTGGACCCCATTAACTGGACCACTCGGCGGCATTTCTAAGGTGGACTCCGTAGTTCTTGTTGCCGCCAGTCAGGGGAATTCTGAGAGGGGATAAGCCCGAGGGCGAGGCCCCACTCAGATTTCTTGTCCAAGCCAGTGTACACCTCTTCGGGCGTCGCTCCGTTGTGTGCCGAGTGAGGTCTCTCGCTGTTGTATAGATTGATCCAGTGGCCGATCCCTTGACGGGCCTCCGACCCGGTTTCGAAAGCGTTCAGATAGACGCATTCGTATTTGAGTGAACGCCACAGACGCTCGATGAAGATGTTGTCCATCCAGCGGCCCCTGCCGTCCATCGAGATACGCACCCCGGCCTCCTTGAGTAGTCCCGTGAACTCCGCGCTGGTGAACTGACTCCCCTGGTCCGTATTGAAGATCTCCGGGTGATCGTACCTGTTGAGCGCCTCCTCGAGTGCCTCGCAACAAGAGAACGGCTCCAGTGTGTTGGACAGCCTCCAGGACAGAACCCGGCGGCTGTACCAGTCCATGATCGCCACCAGGTACAAAAAACCTCGACGCATCGGGATGTAGGTGACATCCGCACACCACACTTGATCGGGCCGGCTGACCGCCAAGTCTCGAAGAAGATACGGATACACTCGATTCTCCGGGTGCGGCTGTGAGGTCCGCGGCTTTGGATAGATGACCGTCAGGCCCATTTTGGCCATCAGGCGACGAACCCGTTTGCGGCCCACCTGGTAGCCTTGCCGTTTCAAGTGATAGACCATCTGCCGGGATCCGTAGTAGGGAGTCTCTAAGAACTGCTCGTCCAGTCGTCTCATCAGTTGCAGGTTTTCTTCGCTCTCACCCTTGGGCTCATAGTACAAAGTCGAACGGTTCAGACTCATCAGCCTGCATTGTCTGCGTATGCTCAGCCTCGGGTGCTTCGGCTCGATCGCGGCCTTTCTGGCCTTGATGCTCAGCGATCGAGCACTTTGGACAAAAAATCCTTTTCCACCGTCAGTTCGCCAATCTTGGCGTAGAGCTCTTTGGTCTTTGCCTCGCTTCCTCTCTGACGCTTCTCAACTTTGCCCGCGAACACATCGACCAGGCCCTCTCGGGCCCGCTTTTTCCAATTTGTGATCACATTCGGGTGGATCTCGTAGCGAGCCGCCAGCTCGCTCAGGGTGTGTTCGCCTCGCAGCGCTTCCAGCGCCACCTTCGCTTTAAACTGAGCTGAGAAATTCCTTCGTTTTGCCATGACTCCTCATCCTTTCTGATTCAGGTCGGAGCCACCTTAGCAAATGGTCCAGTTTTCCGGGTCCACTTCTAGGGGCCGGTCGAGTCGGCCGCCGAGATGTGAACGACCAGCAGAGTGTGGATGTTTTTGGACGCTCGCCGTTAGGATAGGGTTTCCACATCATCCGCACCGCAGGTGAGTCAGTCTTGCATGATCACACCGGGTCATTTTTCCTTTGTCATTCGACCCACTCCGGGCGTGGTGCACTGGCCTCAGTGTTCGGGGTGAGAAGGGTGGTGGACCTGCTGCCGGTGGAGCAGCACGGTGGCTGATCCCATCCAGGCTCTATTGGAACTCGCTGTTTGGTTTCAGTCCGGTTAGACGGCCGGACCGCGCCAAGGGCGTGGCAGCCATCGAGACACCTGAGAGCAGTAGGCTTCGTACTGACCTCCAAACTCGGCACGGAGGTGGCGTTCTTCGTAGAGGACGATAAACAGGTGAAAGCATGTCCCCACCAGGAGAGCATACAGAACCAACCTTAGGGCTCCGAACAGGGCGGCCCAGCCCAGAATCACTGTGAGAACCCCGACATACATCGGATTTCGCGTGTACCGGTAGAGTCCTCGGACAACGAGTTTCTGGGGGGCATCAATCGGCGCAGGCGTACCCCTCCCGAAGGTGGCAAAGTCCCACACAGCCCAAGAGTAGATGGCAGCCCCAACGACCAGGATGGCGAGGCCGATGAATGCGGGTCCCGAAGTAGGAGAGCGGCTCCGGGCAATCAGTAATGGGAGGTAGACGGCCACCGTGCCCGGCACCAGCACCGTGAAGAAAAGGTTCTTGAAAAACAGTGCCATGGCCGTCTTCATGCGTCCGCCTGCCAGAGGCAGTTCCGTCTTCTTTTCGCCATATCTAGCTAACTCCTCCTCCTTCGAAAAGCCCCGCGTTGGAGCCAGCGACGCTGACGCTGACGCGGCTCAATGCGAGGTCAGGCATGTGTCTCTCCATCAGGTTGAGCAAGATACAGGAGCGTAATGCCAATGATCACAACCAAGCGAAAAGCTGCCTGTTGTCCATTCCAAACATCCGATTGCCACATCAAGAACCATTCCCCACCTATGGTGATAAATCCTGAAAACCACAAGATAATCCCCAATGTTAATCCGAGTATTGCGATACCTTTGGCTTCACTAAAGCCGTCTGGGTTCTTTATCGACCTGAATAGACGAAAACCTCCTAGCCAACACAAGACTGCGATTGCCGCCTCAACAAAGATAAGAACCACATAAATCGCGTGATAAATGAAGGGGGAGTCTATCGCCCGCCACATACCACCGTTATCAGGGAATGTAGTGTCCATCTTAAGAACATGGTTAACGAACCTATAGTTGGAGTCATAATCCGTAAGATTGTTAAACACCACTACTGAAGCAAAAAATGCGACTGCCCAGACAAGGGCAACTTTTGAGAACCTTGTGTACATTGTACCTCCGGAAATTGAATCAGGTAGATGTCTAAGCTATTGACTATCCGGCTTCCAGATAAGTCCGTTGTCCGTGCTTCGCTGCCAGATAATATGCCCGGCAGATCGAGGGGTCTAGTGTACTGTCCGGGAAGTTCGCGGTGTTAATTCGGGATGGATTTTCGTCGTCAGTGAGGCGCGCGACGCAGGCAGGCCGGGAGTCTTTCGAGGTAGCGCAACAAAGCTGGGGGGCTGACAGACGAACGCATGGACGGGCCACTTGGTCTCCTCCTCGCACCAAGCCACAGCCATCTGAGACCAGACAACAAGTGAGGTCACGGCAACGGCCAGGAGATGTCGTCCCATTCGGGGCCCTCAAAGATCCTGAAAATCAAAGGGTCGTGATGAGGGTACCTTGGGGACACCTCTCCGAGTGAAATCGGTGCCAATAGCCCTGGCGGGCTGATCCTGTCTCACACCCTCAGGAAAGGCTGCCCCGTGTGCTATCCTTCGCTGCCATGAAGCACAAGCCCTTCCGTAAGCCACAGATCAGGAAGTTCGG
>CBDCBX010000017.1:0-338215 GCA_965214465.1 Acidobacteriota bacterium
GAATCACCCATCTTCCAACCGGCGAAGTCGTGACCTGTCAGGATGAGAAATCCTGGCACAAGAACAAGGCGAAAGCCATGAAAGTCTTGCGCTCCCGACTCTATGAGAAGGCGATGGAACAACAGCACCAGGAGATTGCGGACAGCCGCCGAGCAATGGTGGGAACGGGCGATCGGAGCGAGAAAATCCGAACCTACAATTTTCCCCAGAACCGAGTGACGGATCATCGAATTGGTCTGACTGTTCACCGGCTCGAGCAGGTGTTAGAGGGCGGTCTTGACCAGATCATCGATGCTCTGGCCACACACGAGCAGGAAGAGGCGCTCAAAATCGGCGAGCTGAGTCAATGACGAGCGCTGTTCGCAGTTGACCGTACTCGAAGCTCTTCAATTCGGGCGCGAGCAACTGGCTGCTTCCCGGCTCCGCTACCCTCGAGAAGATACGCTTGCACTCCTCGGACTGGTTCTCGGGTGGCCCCGAATCCGGCTTGTTACCTCTTCCGATTCGGAGCTGGCGAATCCACAGCAGCTTCTTTTTCGACAATTGGTCGCGCTGCGCCGAAGCCACTTCCCAATCCAGTACATGTCAGGCCAGCAGGAGTTCTACGGAAGAGGCTTTCGGGTGCGACCCGGGGTCCTCATTCCACGCGCGGAAACTGAAGTGATCGTGGAGGAGGCCTTGAAGATCGCTGCCGGACTCGAAGAAGAGGCCGTTCCGGTCCTGGATATCGGCACCGGTTCGGGGTGCATCGCGGTCTCTCTCGCCTGTGAAGACCCCAGAATTCTGGTCACGGCGATCGAGCCCAGCCCTGCTGCGCTCCAGGTGGCGGAACTCAACTGCCGGCGGCATGGGTGTAGAGATCAAGTGAGCTTGATCTGCTGCGAACTTCGGAACCTTCCGAAGCTTGGGAAGTTCCAAATGATCGTCTCCAACCCTCCCTACCTGGACTCCGGATCAAGCGGAGAGATTGACCGCGGGGTGCTTGACCATGAACCGTCCGAGGCCCTGTTCGGCGAGAGTGGACGATGGTCGGTCTTCCGAGAGATCTTCGAAGCTGCGGGTGGGTTGCTGGGTGCGGAAGGCAGCATCCTCCTCGAATTGGCACACGGTTATCTGGAAGATGTGACGAGCCTGGGCCAGGATCACGGCTGGGCGACTCGGGCGGTGCACAAGGACCTGGCGGGGCGGAGCCGTGTGGCGGTTTTTGGGCGGGAGAAGAAGAAGAAGTAGAAACTTACTCCCATTTGTATTCTGTACAATAGTGGTTTGGAACAAATATCGACAACCTGTCTTTAACAATGGAGACTTTAGTGCAAGACGAGATTAGAACAATTCTGGCTGAGCTGGGCGAGGACCCTGAGCGCGAGGGACTTCTCAAGACTCCCAAGCGGGTCGAGGGGGTAATGAAATTCCTCACCAGCGGCTATGACGTGGATCCCGAAGTACTCCTCAACGATGCCCTCTTCACGGTCCGGTACGACGAGATGGTGATCGTCAAGGATATTGAGCTTTACAGTCTTTGTGAGCATCACCTTCTTCCTTTTTTCGGCCACTGCCATGTTGGATACCTGCCGGATAAAAAGGTGATCGGGTTGAGCAAGATCCCGCGCATTGTTGAGGCCTTCTCACGGCGGCTCCAGGTTCAGGAGCGTCTCACCCAGCAGATCGCTGAAACGATTACCCAGGCTGCTGCCCCGAAGGGGGTTGCCGTCGTGGTCGAAGCGCAGCATCTGTGCATGATGATGCGAGGAGTAGAAAAGCAAACAACCAAGATGATTACTTCGGCGATGCTCGGTCGTTTTCGAAACGACCCCCGCTCCCGATCCGAGTTCTTCAACCTGGTGGGGCTTCCTAGTTGAGGCTGACGTGACTCTGAAGCAGCGAGATCTTGTCCTTCTCACGGTGATGATCTGTATTTTCGCGAGCGGGTTGCGGGTGCTCGGGCAGGAGAGTCAGGAGACATCCGATGAATCACAGCCCTTTCGTGTCGACGTCAACCTGATCACCCTGCGATTCACAGTCACCGACGGGGCTGGAAGGTTCAGCAATTCGCTGTCGCAGGAGGATTTGATTGTTGAAGAGAACGGAGTCCCGGTTCAGATCGATCTGTTTGAGCCGCCCAGGAACCAGTCTGGGGAGAGTCGCGACTTGTGGCTTTCCTTTCTGATCGATGTCAGTGGAAGTACCTTCGCAACGCGAACCGAAGAAATCGTTGTCGCTCAGACCTTTCTCGACAACCTCTCCCACGCGACCCGAATCGGCGTGTTCGGGTTCACCAATGAGCTTCTCCCTTTTCAGACCTTCACAGTGGACCGAAAACTGGTGCTCGAAGCCATCCGACAGGCCCGCAAGCATCTCGGACAGACGGCTATCTACAAGTCACTGGATCGACTGATGGACCTCGTCAATTCCAGTGCGCCCGCCGGAAGTCAGAAGGCCGTGATCCTGATCTCCGATGGGCTGGACCCGGCTCACGACAGAGCCAAAGCCAGCGCAGCCCGGGCCAGGCGGGAGGGCTTTCACATCTACAGCATTCGGGTGCCTTCCTCCGCCCAGGTCTATATTGGCCCCAATCCCACCCGGGAAGACCCGTCGCGGCGAGCCTCCCGGCAGCACAGGAACGAAGAGCAGGTTGACGCCTTCAACCGCCTGGGACTGGCCACGGGCGGCAAGAGTTTCAGCGGATTCGAGACCATTCTCGATTTCGACCAGACGCTGGCCGAAATCAATGACCATCTCTTCGGCAACCTTTACCGGATCGGATACTATTCCGATCACGTGAGAAGAGAAAATCTTCTCGACCGGATTCAGGTCAGAACGCGGCAGGCCGATTTTCGGATTGCCTCGGCTTTCAAGAAGCTTCCCCGACAATTCGATGCCAAACGCTCTCTGCTCCAGGTGTTCTTCGATATATCCGGCGAGAGCACCCTGCAGGGTTTTCCCACGGCCAGGTTCCGTGAAATCGGTGCAGACATGGACGTTCTCCAGCAGACCCCGGAGGGCACTCTTATTGGCCTGCCCTTCAGGCTCAAGGTGAACCCTTTTTCATTCCGCGGAGCCTCGAGCGACGGGATCCAGACGCAACTGGGGATACTGGGTCTTCTGCTCGATCAAGACGGGAAAGAAATCGTACGCCTGAGAGAGATCATCCGCATCACCATGGACGCCAGAGAGGTTCGGGAAGGGCGGGGAATCATTTACAGCAATCGACTGGTCGCTCCTCCCGGGGCCTACACTCTACATGTTGCGCTGCTGGAACTTTCCACCTGGCGCCTGACCTCATTTTCTCGACAAGTTACCATTCGAGGGAGTTGACTCCGGTCCTAGCAGCCCGTGGTGCAAATAGGTTTTCAGACTTCAGACCGAGCGGACCGGTGGCAGAAGCGACGGGAGCGTTGACCTAGCCCGGATTATGCAAGAACCGTAGTCCGGAGTTGAAAAACGACTCGAGAAGTGGCTCAACTCGAAAGCGGACAGGTGTGACAGGCGGATTTGCGAAGAATATCGGTTGGCGAGGCGTTTGAAGTGGTTGGGGAGTGAATTTCAGACAGATCTGGGCCTGGGTGAGTATCGGAAGCGGTTTTTCGGGGAGCTGGGAGAGGCTAGCTGGAGTTGAGACGACTCAAGACGAGGTGGAAGAGGGGTTGTTCGGGAAAGGCTGAGGAAAGATGGACCCAGATGCGTCGAGTGGTTTGTCGGATCCGGGCCCCGATCTTGAGGACACGACGACGTAAGGTTTCGATTTCGAGCTTGTGCCAGGGGGTCCCGTGCAGATAGTCGCGCAGGCGCACGAACATCTGGTAAGCCAGGGCATGCAGAAGGAGTCGAAACTGATTGGCCAGGAATCGATGACAGCTGAGTCGGTCCATGCTCAGATGATTCTTGAAGGCCTTGATGAAGTTTTCGGTCTGTCCTCGGTTTGTGTAGTGGTCATAAAGTGATTGGGAGCAGAGATCGTCCCGGTTGGTGACCACAAAGCGACGATTGATCCCGCGCTGATCGACCTCCACTTTGACGATGACGCGACGAGATCGATCCCAGCTGTTGGCTCGACCACTCGCTGCAGGCGAGGGTTTCGACTTAACCCAATGACATACTGGAGTTGATTCTCTTCAGCCTCACAGAACTCGTAGAGCCGCGGCGTGGCAAAGCCGCTGTCGGCCCGAATCTCAATCTCGACATCCGTCCCCACTCCTTGTCGGATAGCCTCCACGACTCGCTTCAGAATGGGCACGATGTGAGAGGCAGCTCCCTTGTTGCCAGGTCTCAACACGGCACACACCAGGTCTCCCGTGTCGGCATCGAAGATCAGCAAAGGATGCAGAATGTGGCTTCGGTAATACCCGTGGTAGAAGGAGAACTCCTGCTGGCCGTGGGTGTGGTCGTCGGTACTGTCCAGATCCAGGATGATCTTACCGGGACGTCTTTTCTTCAGGGAGCGCACATAACGGCCTAGCAGCCACTGGCTCAAACGCATCAGATCCTTCCTGGTGACGGAGTTCTCCAAGCGGGAGAAAGTCGGCTGCGTGGCCAAATCCGGATCGCTCTCCGGCAACTGATCACAGACGGTTTTGAGCATCGGATCCGAGCGCAGCGTATCGGCGTCATTACAGTCTTCGTAGCCGGCCACGATCTGCAAGACTCGTTGTCGGATCAACTTCAACAGATCATGACGAATGTAGCGTTGGTCTCGACTCTCCGAAATACACGAACTGAAGCCCTCGCAGAGCCGATGTGGCCGATCCGCCGATCCAAACAACAACCATCCTGCGTCGGAAGTGAGGCTCCCCCCATCAAAACGCGCCGTGATCTTTCTGTGGCTGTGAAATGGCAGGGTATTCTGGCAGACTGCTCTTAACATTGCCGTAGCTCCTGGTTAGGGTCTTGTTTGTGTAAACCCTTTTATATCAGAGAGCTACGGCTCTTTTTATGGGCCCAAATCTCACTCGGATTCAGATCTCATGCATAATCCGGGCTAACCGAGTCGCCAGGTGTGGCTACGGCCGTGGCAAGCGCTACCTGGTTGGAGAAGACTTGAAATCCACGCAAGATCTGCTGGGCATCCGCCTCGATGTATCCATCGACCGGACCGGGAGAATCGAAGAGCTCTTTGAGTGAGATATTCAACGATCCCCAGGCTGCAAAGGAATGCAGAGCCTCAGCGATCTGGGTGCCACTTCCGTCAAAGAGCCTGAAGATGGAGTTGTTCGCCTCAGGGTAGGGGTTGAAAAAGTCGAGCTGAGTGGCCTGTCCGTGCGCCCCGCTTCGCGCCAGAGGCAGGTACAGTCTCCGAGCTTCGGGAAGAGAGCGACCGATGCCGTCGAGTCGGTCGATGGGACTGTTTCCGATCATGAAAGATCCAGCCAGTTCTCCCTGATCGCCGCGGGCCAGTAGCGTTCTCGTCGCGAGGGGCAGCCCGGGGAGGTCTTCCACGAGGAAGGTGGTCTGACCCCCGGCCGGCAGAAGCGTCGCCTCTTCACGCAGGAAAGTGAGCTCTCCCTGGGAGTCGAATCCCTCTACGATCAGGTTATCCTCTTCGTCTGTCAGGTTGACCAGGGCGGCTCCTACGAAAGGGAGATCTGTTCCCTGAAGGGCAGCAGTCATCCCCTGTCCTGCCTGGCCCGGAAAGGAAGTTGGGATCGTAAGGAAAGAATCGACTGGCCGGACCACCGTGGTGCTGGGAGAGTCGAGGGTCCGCTGATCCCAGTGCGCCTCACTGTGAAGGGAGGTCTGGCCGGCTACTTGAGGCGAGACCGACACCGGGAAGAGGATCTCTTGACCCGGGTCCAGAGACCCGACCTGGCAGGTGAAGGTCGGGGTCGTCTGGGTGCACGTCACCACGTCGTCGCCCGCAGATAAGAGAAAAGTCGTCTCCGGGAGAGTCGTGGCAATCGAGACCCCGCTGGCCGAGTCGAGGCCAAAGTTGGTGACTGTCACCATGTAATCGAGATTGCTTCGAGCCGGAACGCTCTGCTGCCGGCTGGACACAAGCAGCTCCACATCCTCGCCCCTGACGGCGCCCACCGCCCGGGCCGAAAAGTTCAGAAGGCCGGCATTGGCTGTCCCAAAGGAACTCACCTTGATCAGATAGGTTTCTGCGGGCTGGGCAAGAAAGGTCAACTCGGAAACCCTGAAGTTAGAGTCGCAAGCTTCGGGAAGCGTCAGCAGGCAGGATCCAGTGTACACCTGCAAAACGGTCCAGTATCCGCTGCCGGCAGTGGAAAGCTCCATTTCCAGGGGAAGTGTCGAATCGTTCTGAAAGCTGTAGTAGACACTGTGGGACTGCTCTGGTGTGGAGGTTGAACCGCAGGTCGTTTCGGGCTCGGAGGGTGCATTGCCGGCTCCGCGGGCATCCACCATGTCCATGAAGGGAAGGTCCGAGCGCCTCATCGCGGTCGCGTCCGCACAGTCGTCGTTCGAGGGGGCCTGGAAGGTTTCCATGTTGAAGAGAAGTTCGCCGCCGGCCTGGTTGAAGGCGGACCAGGTGGTGGCTTTGAAAAGAAGCGTCTCTCCGGGCTGGGCAGAAAGGGTCAGCCGGGCAGTCGCGTTAGAAAACGGAAACCCTCGACCACAGGTTTCAGGGATCGCTTCTTCACAGCTGCCCCGGTACGCCTGCAGAACCGTTTCATAGTTACTTCCCTCGGTATCGGCAAAAAGATGCTGCGGCCAGCTGGAGGTGTTGGTATAGGAGTACCAGACGGATTTGGGTGAGTCGGACCAACAAGTCGACGGGGGCTCGCTGGATTCGGTCGTGGCGCCGGTGGTGTTGATCTGGTTGGAGAAAGGAAGATCTGCCAATGCCACTGCCATGGCGCCGGCACAATCGTCGGTATGGGGAGGGAGCGGAGCATCGGCCACGTTGAAGACGAGAACCCCTCCCCGAAAGCTGGTCGTGACTCGAATCCGGTAGTCTTGACCAGCCTCCGCGGTGAAAGCCAGGTGGTTAGAGTTTCCAGAGAAAAGGAAACACCGATCGACAATCAGGCTCTCACAGCTGCCTCGGAACACTTGAATTTCCGTTCTGTGATCACTACCAATTGTGTCCATGACGAGGTCAATGTCCGCCTTCGAGCTGTTCCTCAGGCTGTACCAGACGCTCACTGATTCGGTCCCCTCGAAGCCGCAGGAAGGTGGAATCTCGGCGCCGTCCATGGTCGCCGCCTGAGTGAGTTGAGTATCGGCGAAGGGAAGTTCTTGCAATCCGACTTCGATGGCGTCCCCGCAGAGATCGTTGGAAGGTACTGGAAAGTCGTTCAGCAGCAAGTCGGCAACGACGGTTTCCCCGGATTCCACCTGAATCAAGAAGGGTGCGGAAAACGGGTCGTCCGAGGCCTCGTGGGACTCGGCATGGCCGCTGTAGTATTCCTCGGGTCCAGGCAGCGACCCTGAGCGGAAAACCGGCGTCGTGAATCCTCCTCCACCTGTCTCGCGCACCTCCAGGCTGTACTGCCCTCCCGGCGTCAGTCGGTTCAGGAAGAAGCTGCCGGTGAAAGGGTTGTTGGGATTGCCGAAACCTGCAAAATTGCCACTGATGGCAGAGACCGCGTCCAGAATGGGATCACCACTCTGATTGCGAACGATCATCTGCCCTCCGGTGCGAGGCTCACCTTGCTGGTCGAGCAGCCTTCCCTGAATACTGCCAAAGTTCTGCAGAGGCTCTACGGGATTCGGGTACAGGGTCGAAAGGATGGCAATGTCATCCAGATGGAGCGTACTGGCTTCCACCCCGAGGTTTGTGGGGTACATAATTTCCACGTCTTCCGGACCGACGATGAAAGGTATGCCGTCGGGCGTCACGGCATCAGTCCCCCCGAAATTCCAGGCCTGCCCGTTGACCACTGAGTGCGCCAGGTTGACCAGGTGTCCAAGCTCATGGACGATGACCCTCCGAAAGACCCTGCCGTCCACATCGCCGGCTCTGACCGCCGCTCCGTTGAGAACCACTATGCCCTCCGTGATTCGCGTTCCGTCGGCGAACTCCGGTGCGCCGAAGCCGAGCACACCGAAGGGAAGTCCCAGAGCGTCAAAAATGTCTCCCCTTCCATTCCGGTTCACATCTTCGCTGTCAAAGACAATAGGTGTCACGCCACCGTTATCGACTCCGATGAAGTCGAAGATATTGGACAAAGCGAAGTCGCCGGCACCTTCGGGACCCTGAATCGATTCAACAAAGCCTCCGTTCTGAAACCTCAGTGAGGAGGAAGGGACGGCCTCCCAGTTCTCGGCGGCAGCCAGCAGGTTTGACAACGCGGTTCCGGAATCCAGTATCCCCAGAGATCCCGCATCAGGATGGATGACAACTGTGGGAGGATCTCCGCCCCACCGATAGGGGATGCCCGGAGAATGCCCCCTGAGGAGCCCGGGGTTCCCCGCTTGTAAGCCACGCGCTAACACAATCGCTACGAACGTGACCAGTAGAAACAGCTGTCTGAGCACGCTCTTGTGTTTCAACGGGTGGCTTCCTGCAAGCGAGAAGCCATCGATGACAGGGGAATCCTTTCGCCCCGCAACAGCTGCTGGACCAAAGTTCTCAACCGTCCGTAGCTCACCGGTCCACGCACCAGCTCGGAATCACCTGCCGACACCGAGGAGGGCTCAGCCCCTCGGGACCCGTCAAAGGTCAGATTTCGGTTGCCGAGAGCGTTGACCGCCTGTTTCGCATCGTTGATCCAGAAGGCCCCCTGAAACAGGCCGATGGGGGCTGAGAAACCCAGATAGCTTGTGGGACCCAGGAAGACCAGATAGGTCTGCTCGGGCAGGTACTCCGGCATTCCGGCAATGCGGGTGACAGCGCCGGTCCGGCCCCGCGGAACCGGGCTGGAGGAATACCCAAACTGCTTTACGGTCACCTGCTCGGCCGGGACGCCGCGAAACATTTCGCCGACATGAAACGAGTATTGCGTGTAAGGGAGTCCGTTGGCGTCCAGACCACTGACAACACTCAGGCACCGGCCGGTAAAGATCGTTTCCGAGTGCTGGACCAGGTTCTCCAGATTGACGACTTCCAGAGTGGTCGCCCGGGTGAGGGAGGGTGCCACGAGAAACAGGAAAGCCAGTACGCTGAGGAAGCGACGAATGCGCATAGAATACCTCCCGGCCTCTGGGAGGCCCAGGCTATGTCATGGATGCTTTTTCTCGATACGGGGAAAGCCTTCACGAATTGTGAAGTGGCCGAACCCTTTACGTAACCGGAGCACCAGCAGTCTAGGATAGAGAGGAAGTCTGTCACAGTGATGCCAGACCCAAGATCGCTGCAGGGCTCAGCCTCCCCGTGTGCGTTCTTGGCTTTTCAGTAGTACCGTCCCTTCAAATATGCAAGCCGGGACACAGAACGAAATCTGAGAGAGGAGAATCAGCGGCTCAGTTTCCTAACACTTTCTAACAAGATCAGCCAAAGTGACGAAGATGAGAGAAACTGAGATGAAAAGTCGACCCCCAGTAAGTCCTTGGGTTTGACGGCATCGACAGCTCTCGCTCAAGAGCCATGAATTTAGCTCAACTGTGGCCATCGTGATACAACTCCACAGCATGCTCTGCTCCCCAGCAGTGGGTCGTGGGAGGGCTATCGATGGAGAGGATGAGATGACTCAACCCCACAATGGTGGATACCCGCGGGCCCGGGCGGGCGTGGGGGCCGCGCTGGGATGGGCTTGCCTGATCATGATGATGGTGGCTCCGGGGTGCCGGGGCACGGGCCCGGTGCAGACCGCGCCCGCCATGCCCCCCGTGACCGACCCCGCCAACCTGTACAGCGATGCCTCGGCCGATCGGTTCAGCCCCGCGGTGTCTGGAGCCCTGCCGCGGGTGTACGTTCCCAATCTGCACTCGAACGACGTTTCGGTGATCGACCCGGAGACGTTCGAGGTCGTCGACCGTTTCAAGGTGGGCATGAACCCCCAGCACGTGGTGCCCTCGTGGGACCTGAAGTCGCTATGGGTCACTAACAACGCCTCCGGAATGCCAACCGGCACCCTCACCCGGATCGATCCCTGGACGGGCAAGCCCGCGTCGACGGTGAAGGTGGACGATCCCTACAACATGTACTTCACGCCCAACGGCGATGCGGCCATTGTCGTCGCGGAGGCGAAGAGGCGGCTCGACTTCCGCGACCCGCACACCATGGCGCTGCAATTCTCGATCGCCACGCCCCGCTGCAAGGGCATCAACCACGCCGACTTCTCCATCGACGGGCGCTACGCCATCTTCACCTGCGAGTTCCGTGGCAGCCTGGTGAAGATCGATCTAGTGGGTCGCAAGGTGCTGGGATACCTGAAGCTTAAGAAAGGGGGCATGCCCCAGGACATCCGGATCTCACCGGACGGGAGCATCTTCTACATCGCTGACATGAAGGCCAACGGCGTCTTCCTGGTCAACGGCGATCGCTTCGCCCGGGTCGGCTTCATTGCCACCGGCGTGGGCACCCACGGTCTCTACCCCAGCCGCGACGGCACGATGCTCTACGTGGCGAACCGGGGTTCCAACGTGGTCCCCGGCAGGGGCAAGGGCCGGGGCAGCGTCTCGGTGATCGACTTCAAGACGCGGAAGGTGGTGGCCACCTGGACCATCCCCGGCGGCGGCAGCCCGGACATGGGCAATGTCAGCGCCGACGGCAAGACCCTGTGGCTTTCCGGGCGCTACGACCACGTGGTCTACGTTTTCGACACGACCACCGGCGTACTGCTGCACACGATTCCCGTGGGCAAGAACCCGCACGGACTCACCGTGTGGCCCCAGCCCGGTCGTTACTCGCTGGGGCATACCGGCAACATGCGCTAGCCGCACCGTCACGGGCCCTTCCGATCCGACTGTGGCTGCCAGGAAACGTCCAGGGCTTCCAGCTCATTTTACAAGCAAGCGACCGGCAATAGGCGAGTGGACACTCCAGGTTCAGAGAGAAGTCTGAGCTGTCCGATCGGTCGCTGGATGAAGACAAAAATAAGCCTCCTGCCATTGCTCGTAAGAGCCAGGGCCGCACCCCGCGACCGTGAAGATCAGGGCATCTTCTTGTCCTTGAGTCCCGCCACCGGCTGGGTGGCGAACTGATCCGGGAGAGTCTGGACCACGGTAGCGCCGACCCATCCATCCGCCCAGGCCCTGAGCTCACCTTCGAAGTTCGAGAAATCAACGGCCGCACTCCAGGGAAACTTCTCAGTCTCGTCCACGAACGCTGAGAGCTGGCCCATCGCATCCAGAACGATCTCGGCCGTGGCTACGAGTTCGCCATCCGCTCCCACCAGCTCCAGGCTGAGCCGCACCTCGACTTCTTCCAGGTTCATAATCGCGAGGCCCGTCCTGATCTTATTTCCCAGGGCCTTGATGGGGGCCACGAAGTCGGCCAGGGCCTCACTGCTCTGCACGCCCGCCAATCCCACAGTGCCGCTGAAGACGATGACTCCTGCCAGCGGTCTATCAGAACAAACCGTGACTGACCCAACCAGTAAATCGCCCTCGCCATCAGTTTCCAGGGCCACCTTGCCGCCGGCCGGAATCACCACATCTTCCAGGAGTCCGTTGACCTGCGTACCGTTGAGATCCACCGAGAGTGGCCCTCCGTCTTGCCGTTTCAGGATGACGTCCGCCGTGGTAGCGTTTTCTTCGTCCAGGGAGACCAGGATGATCTCACTGGCCAGAACCCCCAGGCCGTCTCCAAACTGGGCAAAATAGAGTTTGTACTCAGGCTCAAAGGCAATGCCTCCAAAGACGGGGGTCACGCCCGTCAGGTTGCGGATCGCCGCCACCGGTACAAAAGTGCTGGGAGATTTCTCCTGATCGAACCTGAATACGCCAAAAAGGGGTGCGGCATAGAAGAAGTTGCCCTTCGAATCGAAGGCGATTCCACCTCCCCCATCGGGATCAGCTCCTATCGCCGCCTGCAGCTGGGCTGCGCTTAAGAAAGTCTCGATCGCACCGGTGGAAGGGATGCGCAAGATTCGGACGCCATCGCCACCCCCGTCGTCGACGATCATCACGTCGCCATTTGGGGCTCGCGTGGCGAACTGATCGGGATCGTCCAATGGAAAGCCGGACCGGACCAGGACAATCTCGCCGTTGGCACAGATGCGGAAAAGCGCTTCCGGGGTGCCATCGGAGAAGACCCAGATGTCCCGGTTCGGGCCAGCCACTATGCCCTTTTCGATGTCGACTTCTGATCCGCCAGGCAACAGGGCCTCAAAGTCCTCCTTTCTTGCCGCGACAGTGACGAAGCCGGTAAGCGGATCGATCTTCAGAACCGCTTCGTTCTCGTCCTGGTCATCGGTAACGTAGAGAAAACCATCGGACCCAAAGACCATGCCGTCGAGATCAATCTCCGTGGCCGGGAAGCCCAGCGCTCCGAGAATTGACTCTTCTGTGGTGAGCGTGAAGAGCTGGCCGCCGCGCGGACGCTTCAGAACGGATTCGGAGTCCGATTCTATGAAATACAGCGAGCCCTGGGTATCAAAGACAATACCTTCATTGTCAAAGTCCACCTCCTGGCGGTTCGTCACTGCCAGGATTTCCGCCCTCGAGATTTCGATGCTAACCTCCCCTTCCTTAGTAAACCGAAGCACACACTCACACTCCTCGTCGAGAGCCATCAGGTCACCGGTATTACGAAATGGCAGGAGCAGCTCCCGGCCTGGAATCTGAAGTCCATTAGGAGCCACCGGCTGGGTGGCGAACTGATCAGGACGGGTCTGGACCACGGTGGCTGCTACCCCTCCATCCGCCCAGGCCCTCAGCGTCCCTTCGAAGTCCGCAAAGTCCACGGGTTGATCCCAGGGGAACTTTACCGGGTCGTCCACGAAAGCCGACAACTGGCCCATCGCAGTAAGAATGACCTCAGCCGTGGCTACGACCTCACCGTCATCGCCCACCAGCTCCAGGGTCAGCCTGACCGGGATCTCTGCCAGATTCATGACTGCGATGCCGGTTTGTACATCCGAATCCCAGGGCTTTGATGGGCGCCACGAAACCCAACTGGGCCTCACTGCTCTGCACCCCGGCCAGCCCTACCGTCCCGCTGAAGACGATGACCCCAGTCAGCGGTTTGTTCGAACAAATCGTCACCGAGCCGACTACCAGATCACCTTCGCCATCCGTGGTCAAGGTCACTTTGCCTTGAGCCGGAACCACCACATCCTGCAGAAGCCCGTTTGCCAGGGTCCCGTTGAGATCAACCGGGAGCGGCGATCCGTCTTGCCGTTTCAGGATGACATCCGCCGTGGTAGCGTCTTCTTCGTCCAGTGAGACCAGGATGATCTCACTGGCGAGGACTCCCAGGCCATCTCCAAACTGGGCAAAAAAGAGCTTGTACTGGGGCGCAAAGGCAATGGCGCCCCTGAGAGCGGGTTCGATCCCGGTTGCAGCCACTATCCTGGCTCTTGTGACCCAGATTTCGCCGTTTCCGTCCTGATCGAAGCGGAGAATGCTGCCGCTGTCTCTCTCAGCGAGATAGAAGCTGCCGGCGTCGTCGAAGGCTAAGCCACCATCCAGACGGTTGACCGCCGTCCCTGCGGCGGCAGCGATCTGAACGTTCGACAGAAAGACCGAAACGAGCCCCTCCGGAGTCATCCGAAGAATCCGCGGGTCCGAACCAGAGTCGTCGCTTATGATGATGTCACCACTGGGCGCACGAGTGTTGAACTTGTCCGGGTCACGGATCAGGCCCTCTCGGGCAATAAGCAGGGTGGTCCCATCGCTGCAGATGGCATAGACAGCTGGTGGCCCGCCCTCGTTGAAGGCGTAGATCAGGCCGTCGGGACCAGCGGCAATTCCCTTCTCGAGGTCGCGGGTGTCACCGCCCTGCAGCGCCGCCGAGAGGCCGGCAGGCGTCACCAGCACGCTGACCTCCTCGGTCTCCGGGTCGAACCGAATCACGGCTTGACCGTCCTGGTCAACGATGTAGACGTTTCCGTCGCTCCCAACGGTGATGCTGACCATGTGCACGGTTGGTGAAATGTTAGCTTGCCGGGCCGTCAGCGCCTGGATGATGTCGGCCTCGCTGACAACGACGCCAAGGGCACCATCCACCGTCCGCCGCATGAGCACTTCCGCTTGGTCCTCGACAAAGTACATCGCTCCGTCTGGCGTGAAAGCTGCGCCCTGCTCGGAGAAATTAACTTCACTCCCTCCCGTGACCGCCAGAATCTCCGCCCGACTTACCGCGACGCTGACATCTCCTTCCGGTGTGATCTCCAGAATGCAGCCACAGCCATGCTCGAGGACAAACAGGCCGGCGGTGTACTCGAAGGGAATCAGGGGCTGGGCCGTGAGGGTAGCCATGCTGCCCATCAGCACCAGGAACTTGACGGCGGCCCTTAACCGGCTCATGGATCCACCTCAAGCGGAATCACTGAAAACGTGATCTTCTCTGCCTCGCCGACGAAGAACTCCCGATGGCACATCTCCCGCAGCACACCGATCACAACACTGATCATCAGCTCTCCCTGTACCTGTGTCCGGGACGCCCACCGTGGGTCATTCTCGCCAGAATCTGATCGCAGAGACACCTCTCCAGCCGCTCGGTCAGAAACACTTGGCTCATCCACCCATCCCACGTCAGGTCTCCTCAGCCATTGGATTTCCAAAGACGCCACAAATCGTATCCCCCGACGGGTCATTTTTCTAACACTTTCTGACAAGGTTCTCATAGATTCTCCCGCGTACGCCTGCGCAATCGACCTCTTTCTCTATCTTAGGACCACAGGCGTTTTCTGGATAGCCTGCCCCGGAAACCAGTGGTGGCGACACCTTCACCTCGTGGCAAAGCGCTCCTCTGCAGATCAAGTCCATGCTTACGCCGATCCGAAACGTGCTTCAACCTGTATGGTGAAATCGGAAGGGTAGTCGGGACGATTCCTCCTGACACACATGAGCACCGTGAGAACCATCGCTCGGCACTTGACCCAGCACTTGGTCGAGAGCTGATGCAGACTTTGTTTAGAAAAGAACCAACGCCAGCGTAAAGACCAGGCCGCTCCAGAGCAGCGCGATGAATGTGTAACCCATGATGTGGCGGACGCTGATGCCGGCGATTGCCAGCACCGGTACGAGTGCGAGTGGCTGAACCAGATTTGTCCACTGATCACCGAGGGCAACCGCCATCGCCACTCGAGGCAGGTCGGCGCCGATCTCCTGCGCGGCAACCATCATGATGGGACCTTGCACCGCCCACTGACCGCCGCCCGACGGGATGAACAAGTTGAGGAGGCCGCCGCTCAGGAAACCGAAGAGCGGTAGCGTGCCGGCGCTTGAAATCGAGATAAAGAACTCGACGACCAATCGCGCCAGGCCAGAGTCCGACATGATTCCCGCTATTCCCGCATAAAATGGATACTGCAGCAAGAAAGGGACTGCAACGCGCCCTCCCTCTACGATGATCCGCACAAAGCGAATGGGCGACCCGGCGAGCAACATGCCCGCGAGCAAGAAAACAAAGTTCAGAGTGTTGAGGTTGAGGCCGAGGCCGCGCTGCACGAAGTGGATCCAGAGAAACGCCCCGCCAGCGATGACAATGCTCAGCGTCACCCAGCGCGAGTCCTCCATGAAGCTTCCGGGCGTCGGCTCTGTCTCTTCACTCCGTGAGACCGGCCCCGAGACTGTCACGAGGTCAATTGGCATTTCATCTACGTCTTCGTCTCCGGTCGGCCGGAGGGCTGCCATTAACGGTGGCATCGTAATCAGGATGAAGAGCGCCAGTGCGATGTTCCATGGCGTAAAGAGTGTTGCCGAGATCGGGATGACGCCGATACTGCTCTCAAGAAAGTGCCCGGGTGTTGCCATCGTCAGCCCGATGGAGCCAGAGAGACCTTGATGCCAGATGACGAAGCCCGAAGAAGATGCGGCGACGAGCAACGGGTAGTGGATCCTGATTCCTTGGCTGCGACACGATTGACCAATCGCGCGAGCCATGGTCCCGGCGACAATCAGGCTCAGGCCCCAGGAGAAGAGGGCGCAAAGCCCAGTCGTAAAGCTCGCCAGGATGTACGCACTTGCAGGGGTGCGAACCAGGCCCGCAACGCGTACGAGCGCCCGCCGCACTGGCGGCGTGTTCGCAAGGGCGTAGCCAAGCAGCAGTGTGAGGGTAATTTGATTTGTGAATTTCAGCAGGTTCCAGAAACTGTTGCCCCAGGACTCGATCGCGTCGGCAGGGTCTTGGTTTGTGACAGTGATGGCCAGCCCAAACGTCAGGATCGTGAGGAGCAGGGCGACTGCGAATGAGTCCGGCATCCACCGAACGAACAGGCGCACAAATACCGCGGTAAGACGATTCACTAGCAGCCCGCTAGTTGGCGAGCACTCAACAAGTCGCAAGCCCTGACAATCAGTTTCTTCCGGAGTATTCGGTGAGTGGAGAGAGGATCCATCTAAACTCCGCAAGGTCTGGAGGATTTCTTCCGTCTAGCGCCATCCGTCGAGAAAGACAGGAATTTGCTTTTCAAGCTGAGGGTAGCAAGTACTAGAATCCGTCGCAACTCTTGCGGGCGAGCGCCTGGCGCTTCAGGGCCAAGCGGCGGCGTTGACTTGCTGTTCGCCTGATTGACCATACGAGGTCACTCGATGCGTGACGGCGACTTGACGAAATCGGTACCCCACAGGTAATTGGGGCGCGGCCCCATCTCGAGCACAAGGTGTCCACCGTTAGCCACAGCGCTATGCTCAATCCAGGGCTGGTTGAGCGATTGGCCGTTTAACCTTGCCGATTGTATGTACTGGTTCTCCCGCGAGGTGCCGCGGGCCTCCAGCACGAAGTGCTTGCCATTGGCTCCGGTCGGCTTCCCAACTGCTGGTTTGCCGCGCCGGCTGCGAGAGCTCCATGTGGAAGAAAACCGCCTTGCCATAGTTGGCATGGGGGACCGTGCCTTGTCCGGTCAGACGGGCTGGGTCGAGCAGTTCCAGCGCACCATTTCGGCAAACAATCTGCAGATTGATTCGCGACTCTGCAGGGAGACGAAAACGGTAGTAAATGGCGTGTTCGGTTACGGTGGATTCAACCTGGATCCCGCTTTCCATCAGTTCCACCGAATAATAGTGTGGTTTGGCTGTCTCCATGGTGTGGTCGTAAAGCGCCGCGGCTCGCGCCGGATCGGTTTCAACATCACCTCGGGTTGGAACCACGTAGCAGGTGACCGGTAACCGCCCATGCATACGAAATGGTGACGCCACTGGAAATCCGTAGATTCGATCAGCCAGGTAGCGATCTTTCACGGACGGGGTCACAAGGGGAGCAATCTGCACCATGCTGTGCGGCAGGGTGACAATCGGATCCGTGGTGTTTAGCAGATGTCCAATGCCGCCGATATTGGGGTCGACATAATCAACCGGATCGTACTGCGCGGCGCGGCTTTCCGTTTGGCCGGATGCCAGGCAGGCCACTACCATTGTGATCCAGAATGGTTTCTTGCTCATACGCATTGTGAAAACCCCCGAAATGAAGTCATTCTTCATAAATCCACTACTTACCAAGATACTCTCATCTCAATAACTCGCCGGAAACGGCGGTCTTCTCAGAGATTTTCTAACCACTCAGAAAGTTTGAACGTAGCCTTCCGTCAAAGAGCCTGAAGATGGAGTTGTTTTCCTGCAGCCAGTAACCTATTAGGCATGTCCCTGATCGAGAATCTAGCCGCAATTGTGGGCGAGACGGATGTCCTGGTGGGAGAACAGGTGTCCCAACGCCCCGCCTTCTGGGGTTCCAGTGCGCCCTCCCAGGCCATCTGTATAGCTCGTCCCCAGACGACAGCGCAGGTTTCGGAGATCCTCCAGCTCTGCCATGCGCGCAGTCAGCCGGTGGTCACCCAGGGGGGAATGACTGGAATGGTCCGGGGCGCGGTCTCAACTCGAGACGAAGTGGTCGTCTCGTTGGAGAGGATGAGTCAGGTTGAGAACATCGGTGCGGATGATCGCACGGTCCTGGTTCAGGCCGGCGCGCCGTTGCAGGCCGTGCAGGACGCAGCCAAAGCAGAAAATTTCCTTTTCCCGCTGGACTTTGGTGCCCGTGGCTCGGCCACCATCGGAGGCGTCATCTCGACTCGACCAATGCGGGGGGAAATCGGGTCCTTCGCTACGGGATGACGCGCAATCTGGTGCTGGGCCTGGAGGCGGTCCTGGCTGACGGGACGGTTCTCACTTCGCTCAACCGCATGCTCAAGAACAATGCGGGATATGATCTCAAACAGCTTTTCATAGGGACAGAGGGGACTCTGGGGATCGTGACGCGGGCGGTTCTGCGGATCTTCCCGTGGCCTGGCAGTGAGAACCTGGCTCTGGTTGCCGTGCAGGAGTTCGACCAGCTCCCAGCTCTGTTGAACCGCATGGATCGCGACCTGGGCGGGAGTCTGAGTGCTTTTGAGGTGATGTGGAAGGACTTCTATGATCTGGTGACCCGCGAGGGAGGACATGCTGCTCCCCTTGCACCTGGCCACCCCTTCTACCTCCTGATCGAAGCGCTGGGATCCGATTCCGAGGCGGACTCTGACCGGTTCGAAACCACACTCCACTCGGCCCAGGCTGAAGGCCTGCTTACGGACGGAGTCATTGCAATGTCCTCCAAGCAGAGGGAAGAGATCTGGGCCATTCGGGACGGGCTCGCCTATGTCCGGCTGGGACCCGTTTTCGTTTTCGACGTGAGTCTTCGTATCAGCGACATGAAAGATTATGTCGATCAGGTCGTGAAGTCCACGAAGAGCGCCTGGCCAAACGCACGTGTCATCCCCTTCGGACACCTGGGAGACGGGAATCTGCACTTTACCATCGAGGTGGGGAACGATGCTCCCGAGACCCGGGTTCGCGTCGAAGAGATGGTCTACTCTCCGCTCACGAAGATCGGCGGGTCGGTATCAGCCGAACACGGAATCGGTATGGAAAAGAGAGAACATCTGGGCCTCAGTCGGAGCCAGGATGAGATCCGAACCATGCGCCTCCTGAAGCAGGCGCTCGACCCGAAAGGACTACTGAATCCAGGCCGGGTGTTTCCTCTGGAAGAACCGGGATGACCCCCCGGCCACTTAAAATACCTTTCTGAAAACCCGTTCCGAGCGGTCCAGTGTCTCATCCACATCTTCATCGGTGAGACCTCCGGTGGGATACCATCTGCCACTTCTGATCAGCATGATCCCCTCTTCAAGAAACGCGTCTACCATTTTTTGATGGAGTTGCTTGTCCATGCCCTTAAGATCTGCCGGACTGTGCGCGATCTCAAGATCAAGCCTGGTCATGAAAAAACCGCCTGCGGAGGGTCCCTGAATGAAAAGGGGGACATGATTGCGGTTGCCGATCTCTTTCAGTTCTTTCATCAGTCTAGCCTGAAGACGCGCCATGTGTTCATAGTACGCGCCGTCATCTTTTTCCAGGATGGACAGATTCGCAAAGCCCGCTGCCATGCCGAAAGGATAGGCGTTGAACGTGCCGGCATGAAAAACTTTCCATTCAAGAAACAGATCCATGATCTCTTTTTTTCCGGCCACCGCGGCAAGAGGAAGCCCGCCTCCCAGAGCTTTGCCGAAGATGGTCAGGTCAGGTATTACTCCAAGCAGTCCCTGGGCGCAGTCCAAAGCAACCCGGAATCCTGTATAGGCTTCATCGAAACAGAGAACAGCACCATACTCCGCACAGAGCTCTTTCACTTTCTCGAGATAGCCGGGCCGCGGCATGCAGCATCCGCCGTTGAGTAGAATCGGCTCGATTAATACCATGGCGATCTCATCACCATGCTGCTCAAAAAGGTTTTCGATGGCCTCAAAATCGTTATATTGAATCTTGAATGATTCCTGCAAAGAAGCCGGATCTACCCCTTCGGTGGGAAAATTTCGTCATCGGATCTAAGGGCATAGGGTTTACCCGTGGGATGCTCATCCAACTTTCCCGCGAGAATGTTATCCATCCATCCATGATAGGCGCCGTCAAAGTGGACAAAAACGGTCCTTCTTGTATAGGCCCTGCAGAGCCTGATAGCGAGCTGGACAGCCTCTGTCCCAGAGACACAGAACCTGGTCTTTTGAACGCCGGGAACTAATTCTGCCATTTTTTCGGCCAGTTCAACTTCCAGCGTTGTGCGGAACTCACCGGTATGCACGTAAAAAAGCTTATCCAGTTGTCTTTGCAGTGTTGCGGTGTATTCCTTATTGCCGTGCCCGAGAACTCCCTGGCCGCCATGGCCGTAATCGATGTATTCCTTTCCATTTACATCCCGAAAACGCGCACCGTGAGCTTCCACCATATAAACCGGTTCGACGACGGAGGGTAGCCTCAGGTTACTGTTCGGACCGGGCAGTACCTTTAACGCCCGTTCATGAAATTCTCTGTTCTTGTCTTGAGTCACTTCAGCTCTCCCTGGTTTGTCCAAAGGTTAAGGTTCACTTCGCGGTGACGACAACCACCGAGGGACGCTAACGCAACCCCCGGAGGGTCCTACTTCAAGAGTCTGTGCGAGAACGTGATTTCCTTATCCGTAATGAATTCCAGCAGCGCTGGCTGGCCGTTCTCGGTGGCTTCAATTCCGCGTTGCAATGCCAGGCGAATCTCGCCAGGATCGGTCACCCGTTCTCCGTAGCCGCCGAACGCCCTGGCCATAGCCGCGTAATCCCCGGAAATGTCAGTTGAACGGTATTTCTCAGTGGAGATCGGCATGACCGGAAGTTCGATCGCCATGCAGAAATTATTCAGCAAGATTGAGAGAATGGGAATCCGCTCGCGTACGGCGGTCTCGAAATCCATGCCTGTGAAACCGATGGCGGCGTCACCCCAAAGGTTGATGCACAGTTTTTCCGGGTGGGCCAGCTTGGCGCCCATGGCCAGCCCCAGACCGTAGCCCAGCTGGGTGGTCTTACCCCAGCCGATGTAGCTCAACGGCGCGGTGCTTTCCCAGAAAGGGGTCAGCTGATCCCGGGGGCTGCCGGCATCGTGGGTAATGATCGTGTTTTCTTTGTCCACGAGGTCGTTCAGCTCCCACACTACCCGATACGGACTGATGGGGGACTTATCATTTGTGAGTTTCGGCATCCACTCACTCAGCCATTCCTGTTTAACCGCCGCAATGCGTTCGGGTACTTGAGCGCGGGCATCGGCCCGAGCTCGCGGCTGTTCGGCCAGGGCTTGATTCAAGGCATCAAGCGTCAGCTGCGCATCCCCCAGGAGCGCATACCGGGCTGGTACATCTTTGTTGAGATCCACCGGGTCGAGCGTGGCATGAATGATGGTCTTGCCGGGCGGCATCTGGAGGCCATAGACGGTCTCCGAGAAACTGCAGCCCACACCGAAAATCACGTCGGCCTCCAGCAAGAAGTCTTTCACGGTTCTGGGATTGGCCAGCCCGCCCGACCCTAGAGACAGCGGGTGGATCTCGGGAAAGGCACTCTTGCCTTCAATGCTGGTGGTCACCGGAATGTTCCAGATTTCGGCGAGGGTTCTCAGCTCCTTCCAGGCTTTCGCATAGTGCACGCCCTGGCCCGCGTAGATCACCGGGCGCTCGGCCTGCGCCAGTATGCGGGCTGCTTCCTCCACCGCAGCAGGATCCGGCCCGCTGCGCGCGGCGAAGCTGGGCAGGTATTCCCAGCCGTCCGGCACATCCTCGTCAAACACATCGATCGGCACCTCCACCAGGACCGGACCGGGTCGACCGTTGCGCAGTTGGAAGAATGCACGGCGCATCACATCGGGGAGAGCTTCTCCCATAGGGACCGGTTCGGACCACTTGGTGACGTGCTTCATGTTGAGTGTGGCATTGTAGTTGGGACGGTAATGAGCCAGTCGACGTGGGTAGCCGGCTGCGAGGACAAGAATGGGTACGGATTCCGAGAAAGCCTGGGCAACGCCCCCGAAGGCATTCTCGGCTCCTGGTCCATGCTGCATACAGAAAACGCCAATTCTTTCTCCCGAGGACATCCGCGAAAAGGCGTCGGCCATATGTAGTCCAACGCGTTCTTGACGCACGATCACGGTGCGAATATCTTCTGCCGCGGCGGCTTCGATGATCGAGTTCCACGGATAGGCGAAGAGCATCTCAACACCCTCGGCCTTCAGCACTCTGGCAATCGCATCGACAGCTTTCACTTCACCCTCCTGCAAAACGACTTGACGATCATCCTGACGGCTGTCCTTCCTTTGCCCTGGCTGCGAGCTGGGCTCTGATTTCCGCATGCCGCGCTTTCTTCAGATCGTATCGGGTAAGAACCCACATGCCGAGAAACCCACCACATGGAATCAGGGAACCGACGACCAGGCCGAAGTTCCAGATAATCCCCGGATCGATGCTCTCAACGGCCGCGGTCCTGGGTATGTTTAACATGTTCAGGATGGTACCACTGACCAAAATACCCACCGCTGTCATGGCTTTCTTCATAAATGCGATCAGGGAAAAGAACAACCCTTCCTGACGCTCGCCTGTCAGCAGCTCATGTTCATCCACAGCGTCTGCAATCATGGAATTCCACATCGTCAGGGCTACAATACTGGTGCAGGTCTTGACAACGACATTTGCGGCCAGCAACGGCAGCAGCAAGGGATGACCGTTGGGGAGCATCCAACCGACTAACCTCAGGGAGATGATCGTAAACGGGACGATAATCCACACGCCCCAGGCCATGAAGAGGACAGGCTTTTTCTCAAACCTCTTACGGACCGGATAAATCAGAAGGAATGGACCAAACCACGCGAGCTGTTCAGGCAACAATCCCCAGAAATATACGTTGATATATATTTCCAATGAAATCATTACCCCCTCGAAAATGCTGGGGATGAAAATCCCCAGGAACAGGATCACGAAAGACCGATTGGCGAACACAATCTTGGTTTCCCTGAACACGTTTCCGAAAGAAAATGACCGTGGTTTCTTAACAGGAACAGGAAAATATGGAATCTCACTACGTGTGAAATGAGTTGAGAGAAATGTAAACGTCAGGATAGCCAACCCTGCATAGATGGCAAATATTGGATACCCCGCCACATTGAACAGACCGTTTGGAAATTCAGGAGAGGAACGAAAGACAAACCGATTCGCGAGCAGGTGGGTACCACTCGTCATAAACCAGCCGATCAGTAACCGGTAGCTGACAATCAGGGATCGCTCCACATAGTCCTGAGATAGCTCCGCCTGAAGTGCCGTCCAGGGGATGACAAACACCGTCATACAGACTCGAACCAGTATGGAAAACGTCGTCAACCACAGAAACATGCCGATGTGGCCCAGTGTTGGGGGGGGGGGGGTTGAACAACAGATAAAGGCAGACAACCATCGGAAACGGTCCTGCGTACATCAACGCGTGTCGTCTGCCAAGTTTGGGGGATCGCCAGTTATCCGATATCGATCCGACGATCGGATCGGTTATCGCATCGACGCACATGGCGATAAATAGCGAAAGGCCAACCAGGAAACCGGGCAAACCCCATATCCGTTCAAAATAGAAAAGCACGAGGTTGGCGAATGCCCAGTCTTTTATGGTATCCGCAGATGAACCGAGGCCAGAGAAGAATTTAATCCTTACACTTAGTTTTCTAGCGTTCACAGCAGGTCTCTTAATCGGTATCTGGATCCTCTTTCGTGAATCGGCTCTGTCACGCCACAGATATGATTCAGTCGCGCTATTGGGCGATTTCTTTAATCGGCTATCGGTTGTCGAGTGTTCCCATCATTCGGCACCATGAAAAGCTCATAGGGGACGTCCAGGGCTCCCAGCTCTTGCACGAGCCAGGAACCGGAGACAGGCGAGGGGACACTCCATGGCAGTCGCGGATGGTTGGGGTTCGGTTCGGAACTTGCTCATGACGCTATGCTCCCTCTTGATCACCACGCTTGGGCACCTGCCGCATCCCGACATCGATGCGGGGCAATTTCTAGGGGTCCGTTAATTTTATGGTACACGTGCCTCCCCTTTCCACAGCAAAAGTAAGCATCCATTCTGATCTGAAATCCGAAGTACGAGCAACAGATCTGATACGTCAGTGATTGACTTGTCTCCGGCAGGACGCTTAGACTTTGCCGCGGTGAGGCCTCCATTCTCCGCTCCGAGAGACGCAAAGACATCCTTCGTGCTTCTAACCCTGTTCCTCTTACTGGGCACAACTCTCTTGCTGGGCCAGGATGGGAGTACCGGTCAGAACTGGCCCCACCACGGAGGCTCCTATCAGTTTTGGCGCTACAGCGGGTTGGACCAGATCAACCGGGCCAACATCAGGAAGCTGGTTCCCGTCTGGGCATTTCAAACCGGTGTGGAAGACGGAGGACTGCAGGCGACCCCGATCGTGGTGGACGGGATCATGTACCTCTCGTCTTCCTGGAATCGCGTCTTCGCCATTAACGCAGAGACAGGCCAGGAAATCTGGCACTACTATTACGAGAATCCGCGCCAGATTGGGATCATGTACAGCCCCATGAACCGTGGCGTCGCGGTCTCGGATGGCCGTGTTTTCACGGGAACCCTGGATAACCATGTAGTCGCCCTTGACCAGAAGACAGGTCGTGAACTGTGGAAGGTCAACGTCGAGGACATGCGTCAATGTGGCTGCAACATCACCGGGGCGCCTCTGGTAGTACGGGACAAGGTGATCGTTGGTGTCACCGGAGGAGATTCGGCTCATCGCGGCTACTTGAGTGCCTTCAACGTGAAAACCGGACGAATGGTCTGGCGTTTCTACACCATCCCCGGACCCGGTGAAAAGGGGCACGAAACCTGGGAGGGGAACAGTTGGAAGTATGGGGGCGGAGCCACCTGGATGACGGGCTCCTATGACCCCGACCTCGACCTGGTCTACTGGGGAGTCGGCAATCCAGCAGCCGACTTCTATGGAGGCGCACGCGGGGGGGACAACCTGTACACCGACTGTGTGGTGGCCTTGAACCCGGACACCGGAGAGCTCAAGTGGTACTTCCAGGAAGTACCCCATGACGTGTGGGATTGGGATGCTGCCTACGAGTCGGTGTTGTTGGATCTGGTAGTGGAGGGCAGGAAGCGCAAGCTTCTGCTCAATACCAACAAAGGAGGCTACACCTTCGTTTTGGACCGCACCGACGGGAGCTTCGTATCGGCCTGGCCGGTGGCAGAGAATATCAACTGGATCACCGGTGTCGATGAGGAAGGCCGGCTGGTCGGCCGCAATGAGCCGATAGTGGGTAAGCCGACCTTCATTTGTCCCAGCATCGGCGGGGGCAGACAGTGGAATCAGGGGACGTATTCACCCCGCACCGGTTGGTACTACACGACCGGTATTGAGTGGTGCCAGGAGGTGGTTGCCAGAAAGGAGGAACCGGTCGAAGGGCTCAACTTCTTCGGCGGATCCTTTCAAGTGAAGCCACCGCCGAAGGGAGAGTCGGGGGGGCATCTGGACGCCTATAACCCGGTAACCGGAGAAAAACACTGGAGTTACCGTTCGAAGTATCCTCTCTTGGCCTCGTTGCTCGCGACTGCCGGTGACGTCGTCTTTACCGGAGACGCCGAAGGCTACTTCTTTGCCCTGGATGCGAAAACGGGGGACAAGGTCTGGAGCTTTCAAACCGGGTCTGGTCACCGCGGTTCGGCCATCACTTACGCGGTCAACGGAAGGCAGTACATCGCGACGCCTTCGGGCTGGGGATCGGCCGTAGCTGGACTCTTTCCCCAACTCTGGCCCGAATCGGAAGACTTTCGGGCGGGTTCAACCCTGTTTGTTTTCGCGCTCCTGGAAGAGAAATGATCTGGCTTTCTCTGCTCTTGCTTCAAGCGGTCGCCGCCCAGGAAGTGGTGCAACGGGGAGCGCTTGTTTTTGCTCAAAGCTGCGCCACTGGCTATTGTCACGGGGCTGCCGGAGCAGCGGGGCGGGGACCCGGGCTCCGAGGCCGGAGTCTTGATCTCGACCGCGTCTCCGAGGCCGTTCGCAACGGTATCCCGCAATCGGCCATGCCGGGCTGGAAGGATCTTCTCTCGGAACGGGACCTTTCAGCCGTGATCGCCTACGTCATGAGCCTGGAGCATGCCGACGAAGCAGGCTGGCCGGAGATTCCAATGCCCCCAGGTATCGGCCCGGCCGCCTACGTGGACTTTCCCGGCCCGGCGCAGGTCAGGCGGGGGCGTGACTTGTTCTTCGACGCGACCCGCGGGACACAATGCTCTACCTGCCACTCAGCTGGGGGAAGAGGTATTGCCGTGGGTCCGGAACTGGCCGGACCGACCGTTGCAGATCAAGACCACTTTCTGTCCCTGGTTCGGGCTTCCCGTTCCCAGCATGTACTCACCGCGACCTTGAAAGATCAATGTGTTTTTCCCGCGCTGCGCTTCGAGCAGAAAGAGGGTTGGGTCAAGCTGTATGACTTGACCTCAGCCCCGCCCGTTCTGCGAACCTTTGAGGCATCCACCATCGTCTCGCTTGCAAACACCCAAGATTGGTCTCACAAGTCAGTAACCCTGGACTACAAGGACGAGGAACTCAAGGCGATCGTCGAATACCTGGATTGGCTGGATTCCCAGAAATAGCCTCAATAACCCGTCGGAAACGGCGGTTGTTCGCTGCGTATCATCCGCGCCATCTTAAGGAGGTCTCCTTACCGCTGTCCGAAACGTTCCCATTTACCGCATGCAGTCTGAAGTCGGCCCCTTCCGCGGTTAATTGGGCTTCGACCCAGCCGAGCGGCTCCGATTCCCTGAAGCTGTAGGCCACCGCCGGAAGATTGATCAGTTGAATACCCTTCCAGACATCGAACCGGTAGCGGTGAGAATGTCCGTGGACGATCGCTTTGACCATCCTGTGAGGCTCAATAATCCGGAACATGCGCTCAACATCAAGCAGTGAGATATCCCCGTCACCCGGCGTGTGGTGGACGAAAAGAAGGGTAGGCATTGCCTCCGCCGAGGTCATAAACTGTTGCAGCCAGATACGCTGAGCTTTTCCCAGCAAGCCGGCACTGAACTTCGTCTGCATCAGAGAATCCAGGAGTATGTAGCGCATCGGCCCAGCTTCAATGACCCGGATATGCTTGCCCGTCACATCGCCCGCAACTCCGAGGCTTTCGGGAAACTCCTGAAGGAAGTTGCCGCGATGGTCGGTGTTACCCAGAGCCAGCGCTACGGGAATCTCTGCCTGGAGCGGCTGCAGAAGAGTCTCGAACTGTCGATAGTCGCCGGACTTCCCTTCCCGGCGAGCCACATCACCCACAATGACGGCACCGGCGGGACTGGCCGCCGCGATCTGTGAGACCACCGTCTGCAGATTCTCAGACGGTCGAAAGCCACGATACTCATCCGCAGGATCCTCGGCAATGTGCGTATCGGAGAGAAACGCCCAGTGAGCCGTGGTTGATTTGTGCGCCCCAACCTCGCGGTAAAGTAACGCTGCGGTTCCGAGAGTGCTGACCAGAAACCTGCGGCGATTTGTGATTCCAAGCGATAACACGTTTTCACCTCTCTGTAAGCTGGCTGTTGTCCGCTTTCCTACCTACCCAGAAGGGGCTGGACCAGGCCCGGCCGCCATCCAGTTGGGTGACACGAACATAGTAATAGTCGCCCTGACCGGGAGATTCCAGATCGGTGAACTGGAACGACTGGTCCAGGGACCCGGCGGGATCTACAGCCTGGAGGCCGATGGCGTCAACGTGTTCACCTACCTGAAACTCGTGCAAGATCCGGTTGCCGCGGAGATCCCCCAGCCGGAGGCTCACATCGGCAGCCGGGATTAGAACAGGCTGGCGCTTCACGGGACGTGAGTACTTGAGCTCCATACGCGCTTCGGTCTGAAACCGGAACACCGTGCTTCTCCCGGCTCCGTCCAGCTCGACCAGCATCACGTCTCGCCGACCCCGGGGTTCGCTGTGAAAGCGGATCCGATTGGGCTGATTCTCGTCGATGGTGGCAAACTCAAAGTGCCCATTGTCGAAACCGGGGGTCGAGACAGAGCGGATCCGGGCCCCGCTGACGTCCAGAGTGCCGATCCACTGACGAACGGGTCTGGGGTTGTCCGGTTCTTCCCCGAAAACGTCCGAGGAGGATTCGAACGCCACCTGAACCCACATCTGAGACGCAAGGGGCCTGGAAAGGAAATCCTGACCGTACACGACCTCTCCATTTCTGATGAGTTCGATCTGATCGATGGGTGAAGTTCCCATCACCCGACACGCCAGCACTCGTTCCCGGGTAAAGGGTTGCCGAGTGCCCATCCGGGCACCGTTGAGATTTGCGTCCAGAATGATCCGCTGGCCGGAAGTGGCATAGGCGGACAGACTGCGCATGGCATCGAAAATCGCGTCGTTGGTCTTGCTGGGAGCCAGAATGGCCGCCAGACCGGAGAACTGGCCATTCGGGGAGGGATGAAACATGGCATTGTTGTAGCCCGGTTTGGCCTGATGCGTGTCTGAAGCGGCAATGAAACCAACCTCATGGCCGCGCTGCAGATACATGTTTCCAAACCATTCGAAACTGCCGTGCTGGGAATAGATCTCAACCAGCTTCTCCAGCTCCGGATCGCTTTGTGCCCAGTTTCCGGACTGGTGGGCGTGCGGAATAACGAGCACATCCTCGGGATCGTTAGCCTGATGCAGGCCGGCGTAGACCAACGGCAGCCGGTTGGCGTCCTGAGCAGCCACCATCTGCCTGCCCTCCGGAGTTCGAAAAAGCACGTTGTGGTGACCGCCGCGGTCGATCTCCAGAGTCCATTCGTATCCAAGATAAGGGATGAACTTTCCCGGTTGATGATACTTGACGACCAGGTCCTTGAGAGCCTGCCACTCGAAGTCATCCAGCCAGATGTCATGTTCGGATAGACAGACAAAGTCCAGGCGCGAGTCTTCCAGCCCGAAGCGAAAGAACTCTTCAGCCGAGCCCTGTCCTTCCGCAAACCCGGTGTGACCATGAGTCTCGCCCCAGTACACCCGGTTTTCTATCTCCTCCCGGACCCAGATCGGATCGCTCGAACCCTGGATGCTCCCATCGACCGACTCAAAGCGGAAGCGGTACACACCCGGCTCATCGAGGGCAATTCCCTTCAGCACATGGATGGCCTCTTGGCTGGCCGGAATCTCCCCGAAAGGCTTGTCGTTCAGAAAGATGTTGTAGGCGGGAATAGAACCGCCGGCCCGGTTCAGATAGAAATCCTCGCTGCGCACGGAAACCTCGAAAGGCTCTCCGACTCCGACAATGGAAGGGACGAAGCCGTGAACGGAGTAGACTTCGGCTCCAAGCACGGGGAAACTCGGCCATACAGGAGTGAGGAAATTGCCGTTCCCGCCCAGGTCGATATAGAGGGTAAACAGAAGCTCGTCGGTGGTTGCAGGCTGGACTCGGAAGCCTGGAGACCCACCCGAGGTGTCTCCGTATGTGACCGTTACGATCTCTCCCGGCTGCAGCGAAATGCCGTCCAGAATAAAGGTGGGAGTTTCGTTCTTGGAGCGGCCCCCGTGCATGCCGGGCAGGGCGCGAGTGAAGCGCTGAAATTGCGCCTGCGGATTCGAGGAGCGGATCGAGACATACCAGTCGGCGACCGGGTCCTCATTCTGAAGAGGATCCGGACCCAGCGAGAGCTGCTTGGCCACCATGAATCCGCCGCCGGGCTGCATGGGCCTGGAGCCAACCGTGTAGGTTTGCTCCACGGTGGCCCATTTGCCTGCCACCAGGGGAAGGGCAGAGGAAACCCGTAGCGCACCGATGGCATCGGGGTGCTCATCCTTGAGGGTCAACTCCTCAATGTAGTCGTCAACCTGCTGTAGCCACTGCGCAGCAGGTTCAAACCCATCGGTCTTGGCCGCCCATACCTCGTCGTTGACGGCCGACTGGGACATGCGGATGGAGGTCACATCCAGAGGCAGTTCGACGGGAAGGGGCCCTCCCGTGAACGCATAGGCGTTGGCCCAATCCCAAACGATGTCGGTCCGGGCCTGCAGGTTCTCAGCCGTGGTGGGAGAGGTGGCAGCCTCCTGCTTAAGTTGCACCACACGAGCGCGCAATTCAGGGGACAGGTAGTCATCGGCCGGCCCGGGGGCGCCGCACGACCCAAGAACCAGTAGCAAAACAATCCTTGCATAAGCACTGCCGCTTCCCGAATACCTGTCCACCTCGTACTTCACAATTTCCCCCGGCCGGTTTCCTCAGGGGACAGCCACCCTGGTGAGTCGAATGGTCCCGACTTCCGCTTCCGGACCATCCACAGCGTCCAGCGTGAAGATCACGAGAGCAGTTTCCACCATCTCCTGGTCAAATGAGAAACCGGCAGCCTCAAAGAACACCACCTCTGGGTCATCCAGGAAATCGCCAAGGGGAAACTGCACTCGAAGCAGCCCCTTGTTCAAGTCACCCGAGATCGGGATCAACTCAGGATTTTCCAAAGGCTCTCCGTCATCTTCTCTGGGCTCCAGATAACCTCTGACAAAGCTCCCCTCAGCCCACAGGGTCATCTTGCCGGTGGTCACCTCGTCGCCGAGATCGGCCCGGAAGTCGTATTCGATTCGAGCGGGCAGCAGGGGCAGGGTCGAAATCTGACCGCCGATAAGCGTCACAGCCGTTCCAAAGATCAGCTCGTTAGATTCGATCTCGACGCGCCCTGCGGTCACCGTCTTTGCGTCAAAGATCTAGTCCAGAAAGCGAGGATCATGCGCGTTTCCCGCCAGCGCAACATTCTTTGTTTCCTCCACAGCTCCGTCCGCCTTGCGGAGCCTGAGCACAACGTCTTTCGCGGTCGGATCCTGGTTGGCCAGGGCCAAAGCGATGGCCGAGAAGTTCTGGAAGGGAATCGTGGACCGGTAGATTTCGGCGGAGGGGCCAACTCCGATGCTGTCCGTCAGTGTCCCGCCAGTTACAAAAAAGTAGGTCAGGTTGCCGTCGATGGCTGTATCCGGAGGCCCTGTACCGCGCAAGATCGCCGAACCGGCCTCGATCCCCGTTCCGCTCAAGGTCAGGGATATGGTCTCCAAGGGTGGTATCGAAATCGAGTGCTGACCGTTGCTGATTTCACCCCCGTCCACCATAGGGTTCCAAACCGTGCCGTTTCCGGTAAAGAAGGAGAAGTCACCCTCGTAAGTGACGGAGCCGGAATTGGTGGCCGAGATGACCGACTGGATCTCCAGATCTCCCTGCGACCCGATGGCGACCTGGCCAAAAAGGAGGTCGGGGGGACGGAAGATTTCAGCGACCTGGCACTGGCCGCCGGGATTGCAGAATTCACCAGCGTCGCACAGCTCGTCGTCCAGCTCGGAAATGCACTGATCCTGGTTTTCATCACAGGCTCCGAAGATCTGGCATCCGTCAATCGCTGCCGGACAGGTCAGACCCGGCTGGCACTGACCAGTGGTGGGATCACAAAACTCCGCACCGTCACAGAACAAGCCGTTGTCACAGAGACTGTCATCCGGCTCGTCGAGGCAGATGTCATTCTCTTCATCGCAGATGGCACCGACCCTCACACAGCCGTTGATTCCGGGAGGACACGCGCTGAGAGCGACACAGCCGCCCTCCACGCAGGACTCTGCCCCGGTGCAGAAAAGACCGTCGTCGCAATCGGCGGCGGTAGCACACCCGGGGCCTTCGCCCTGCGGGCCCACCTGAGCCAGCACAGGTTGAGAAATCATCAGGAGAGCCGTAACTACTATCAAAGCCATTCTGGGTTTTGAGAACATCATTCGACTCCTCCGCATTGGAAAACTACACGAATGTTGAACCTTTATACAGTATCGATCCTCGCTCCGAAAATCCATGTCTTCTTCACCTCTCAAATGGACTCTGCCCAGTTCAGCAACGGTGTAACAGGTGCGGTGGATCTATTCAGCCAGACCGCTCTCTCTTCAGCTGTCTACAGCAAGAAACCGGTACAAGCGGCCGGATGAGTCGGGCATCGAGTAGAGCTGTTCAAATCTTGAAGATTCTTCAACAGATCGGGAGCCGGTCCGGCTTCGGTTTGGCAACGACGAGAGTGATTCATTCCGTCTCGAGTTTTTTCGAGTCCCCCGGAATGCTATGCTTTCTCTGGACAGCGTTTCTTCTCCCACATCTGAAAAGATGGTTACCCGTAGAGAACAGAAGACTCGCGAACCACGCCCTTAGAGATCTTGCGGCGAAGGGGAGCGTTATCGACACCGGAGTCACTGTGGATCTATTTCGTCTGACAGCACGATTGCGTTTCACCGAAGTCTTCCTTGTCATCCTGACAGCCACCTTGATCTTCACCACCTCCCCAAGTCCAGCGGAAACGAGAACCGGGAAAACACAGTCTCAAGACGCCCCTACTATCCAGCCGGAGACGGCTGCAGGGCCCGAACCGCTCTGGCTCTTCGCGGCCGGAACGCCCGGGGGAGAGGAAGCGGCCCAATTTGACGGCGTCGCTCTGACCAATTTCTCCACCAACTCTGCGACCATCAATCTAGAGATTTTTGCGCCTTTGCCCCCACCTTCCTCAATCACCCAGAGTTCCCCCCAGGGTTCCGGCAACCAGAACTCGCTTGACCTGCTTCCCGGCCAGCAGATCGCCCGCTTACGCACCGACCTTTTCGGAGGAGATCCTTCCACTCCCGCCTGGATCGAACTGACGGGCGATACCGCTGAGATCGGAACCTTCTTCCAGTTTGGAACCGGTTCTCTCTCCCAGCTTGACGGAGGAGTGGCCATCACTCAGACCAGCCTGCACTTCACACTGACGCGTGTCTTTGACGGCCCTGAGGCCTTCCGGGGCCAAGGGGCCGTGACTGAGATCTCTGTCTTCAATCCGAACGACGATGCCGTCACGGTCGCCTTGACTTACCTGCCTCCCAACGGCGTCGCCTCGACTCAGGGCATTCAGCCGGTGATCCGGGAGATTCCGGCCCGCAGCATGATTGCTGATCTCCCCTCAGAGATGTTCGGCTCCAGCCTGTCAGGAGGCACCATCAGCGGAGAAGTCACCGCTGGAGATGGAGTCCTGGCTTTCGAACTGATCCAGTTGACGGACCAGCCCACCGTTCTAGGCCTGAATGCAGCCACTGGAAATGACGGTGCGCGCGCCTACTCGGCCCAGCTGGCCAGCCAGCCCGGACTCTTCACCAGTATCAACGTTGTCAACACCGCGGACGAAACCCGAAATGTCACCCTGCGGGCCATCGGAGAAGACGGCAGCAGCCTCGCCGATCCTGTCGACCAGGTTTTGCAGCCGGGAGAGGCCTTCACCGAAGACGCAGGTGTTCTCTTTGGCGGCGGCATGGCCGGTCAGTCGCCATCCGGTGATGTCAATCTTGTCGGATCTCTGGTTGTGGAAGCCGATGGAGACGGCGTGGTGGGCGACGTCATCTTTGGAGACCCGGAAAACTTCCAGTATGCGGCTTCCGTGCCCCTCCAGACACAGACCTTTCAGGAAGCGCTTTTCAACCAGGTGGCCAACATCGCCGGATTCTTTACCGGCCTGGCCTTTTTCTACCCGGGAACGACTCAAGTGGCGACTCAGGGGGTCCCCGACGCCGAGATCACGATCCAGGTCTTTTTGCCCAGTGGTGAGATGGTGGGCCAGTCGGTTCAGACGCTGGCCGTGGGCCAGAGGTTCTCCCGTCTTGTCAGTCAGTTGGTCGCCAAGGCGGTGAACCTGGGTGGGGGTTATGTGCGGATCTTCTCCACCCAGCCCGTGATTGGCCAGATGCTCTTCGGTGTGGTCACCGACAAGGGTCTCCAGCTCTTTTCAGCCGTACCTCCCACCGTGACGGACACAGGATCTTTCTGTCCCGACCTCGATGCTGACGGCTTCCCAGATGAAGTCTGTGGTGGGAGCGACTGTAATGATGCCGTTTTCGCCATCAACCCCGGCGCGGCAGAGACCTGCGACAATCTCGACAACGACTGTGACGTAGCCGTGGACGAAGGCGTGACTCAGGCCTGTGGATCAGACGTCGGGGCCTGCCAGGAAGGTCTGCAAACCTGCTCAGCCGGCTCCTTTGGATCCTGTGTTGACGAGCTAACGGCCATTGAGGAAGTATGCGACGGGGTGGACAACGACTGTGACGGATCTGTCGACGAAGACTTCGACGCAGACGGTGACACCTTCACGACTTGTGGCGGGGACTGTGATGATACCAACGTTGACGTCAACCCCGACGCGACAGAGGTGTGCGATGGTCTCGACAAACTGCGACGACCTGGTGGACGAGAATGCCTCTACCGAGGTCTGCGGCAACGACTGCGACGACCTGGTGGACGAGAATGCCTCTACCGAGGTCTGCGGCAACGTCGACAACGACTGCGACGGTACCGTGGATGAGGGCTGTCCGAGCCCCGGGGAGTGTGGCGACGGAATCATAGATGGTGGCGAGGACTGCGATGACAGCGGCGAATCGGCAGTGTGCGACACAGACTGCACAGCTGTCACGTGCGGAGATGGAACCTTCAACTCAAGCGCGGGCGAGCAGTGCGACGATGGCGGCGAATCGGCGGCGTGCGACATAAACTGCACAGCTGCCGTGTGCGGAGATGGAACCCTCAACGTAAGCGCGGGGGAGCAGTGCGACGATGGCGGCAAATCCAAAACATGTAACGCCGACTGCACACTTAAGACCCTTTAAGCCTATGTGAGTGCGCTGACTTCGCAGGCCCGGGGCCTATGGTGGCCGACCCTCTGTGCCAATAATGGTGAGACACTTCTTCCCCACTAAATTAGAGTAGAGGGCGAGAAGCTGGATTACAGGATGATAGAAAACAGAAGCGACAAGAAACTGAGGATTTTGGAGACCTCGGAGCGAAGCGGAGAGGTCTCCAAAATCGCTGCGGGACGGACGGAGCCCGACAAGGTTCTTTCGCGACCCGATCCGGAAGTTCCCAGCAAGGCCACGCGTCGCCGATTTTCAGCCCGCCATAAGCTCCGGATCCTGGAGCAGGCCGATGGATGTGAAGAGTCGGGCGGAGTGGGAGCCTTGCTGCGCCGAGAAGGGCTTTACTGGTCGAATCTGCAGACCTGGCGCCGCCAACGCGAGCAGGGAACGCTGCAGGCCTTGACCCCTCGCAAGCGGGGACGCAAGGCAAAGCCGGTCAATCCTCTGGATCGTCAACTGAGGCAAGTGGAGGCTGAGAATCGGAAGCTGAAACGCAAGCTCGAGAAGTTTGAAGCCATGCTGGATCTCCAAAAAAAAGTCTCGCAACTGTTGGGAATCTCTCTGGCGAGCAGCGAAGAGAACGGAGACGAGAGCTGATGGACGAAGCTTTGCGATTCTCACAATCCCACGGAGTCCGTGCCGGTTGTCAGGCCCTGGATCTGCCGCCATCGAGTCTGTATCGGGAGAAACTTCGGCGCGAACGGCCGGCGCTGGATCCTCGGCCTCGGGCCGCATCCCCACGCGCCTTGAGCCCGCTCGAAAGGGAAGCCGTTGTGGAGGTCCTGCACAGCCGACAGTTTATCGATAAAGCTCCTGCCGCCGTATGGGCGGAGCTGCTGGACGAAGGGCGATACTTGTGCTCGATTCGAACCATGTACCGCATTCTGGCCGAACGTCTGGAAGTTAGAGAACGCCGTCGCCAGCGCCGCCATCCCCAATACTCCAAGCCGGAACTTCTGGCCACCGGCCCGAACCAATGCTGGTCCTGGGACATCACCAAGCTGAAGGGTCCCGTCAAATGGAGCTATTTCTACCTCTACGTGATCCTGGACATTTTCAGCCGCTATGTGGTGGGCTGGATGGTGGCCACCCAGGAAAGCTCACGCCTGGCCAAGGTCTTGATCGCCCAGAGCTACTCCAAGCAGGAGATCGTAGCGGGTGGTCTCACCCTGCATGCCGATCGTGGCTCGTCGATGAGTTCCAAAGCACTGGCCTTGCTACTGGCCGATCTGGGAGTCACCAAGTCTCACTCTCGGCCTCATGTCTGTGACGACAATCCCTACTCGGAATCCCAATTCAAGACCCTCAAGTACCGTCCCGAATTCCCGGCTCGTTTCGGCACCATTCAGCAAGCCAGAGACTTCTGTCGGGATTTCTTCGATTGGTATAACCGCGACCATCGCCATTCGGGTATCGGCCTGCACACTCCCGAGGATGTGCACTACCTCACCGCCATCACCACCCGTCGCGATCGATCCCAAACATTGGAGGCCGCCCATGCACTCTTCCCGGAGAGATTTCCCAACGGCAAACCCGTTCCTCCCGCTCTTCCAGAAGCGGTTTGGATCAACCCTCCCGAAAAGGAGGACTCCTGAGATGACGCTACAGTAATTTATTCACCAAAGTGTCTCAAAGTTATTGACACGTTCCGCGACGTGAAGGGACAGGCCTCGGCAAGTGTCTCAGGTTACTCGGAGCCTTTCTCCGAAAGGTCTATAGTTCACCTGGGAAATCCGAGCGTGCTTGTCATGGTCGGTTCCTCCAGTATCGTTCCATCTGCAGCGCTTGGGGATCGTCGGGCTTGAGCTCGAGTGCCCTGGCCACGGCTTCGCGGGCTTGCGCTCCTCTCCCCGCCCGGTGGTGGATGAGTGCCTCACCGCGAAAGGCCCGGTAGTCCTCTGGATTCAGGTTTTGGGCACGCACATATTTCGTCAGCGCTTTCTCGTCTTCGCCGTCTAGACGGTAGAGCCTTCCCAGGTGGTAATGGGCCGACCCATACTCCGGTTTCAGCCGGGCAAGTGCCGTGTAGGCGGCGAAGGCCTCTTCGCGGTTATCCAAGCGGCGAGCTGTGCCGCCCCAGAACCTGTAGTAGTTGAAGGTCTGCTCGCTTCCAAAGTGAAGGCAGACGATGATCAGGGTGACGATCAAGTGTGTAATAGCCACCCGACGCGTTGCCCTCCTGCTCCGCGTCAGAAGCAGAGCAACCAGACCAAGTGAGAGTGTGGCCAGGATGACAAACACCTTTTCCTGAAAGGGAAGAAGCCACAAGAGCAGGGAACCCACTACGACGGCGCCACCTGCCCGCAGGCGGTCTCCGAGAAGCAGCGAGGACAGGCTCTCACCGATCTGTGCAAGGCACCGACCCCGACCCTGCGAGCGGTAGCGGAAAGAGGCCGCCAGGCGTTCCACCCAGCGGTCGGGAACGACGAGCAGGTAAATAGAAAACATGAAGTAGCTGAAAAGCCCGATCTGAAAACCGGCCAATTCAACCCCCAGATGGAACGTGACTCCGACCACCAGCGCGGCGGGCCACAAACGGCGCACCAAGAGCGCCAAGACGAGAAACAGTTCGGTAACCAAGACCAGCCTGGCGCCCGTGGCCAGACCGCCGGGCAGTTGATGAATTATGCCTGGAACCCATCCTTCCCCTATCTGGACCTGGAGCACCTGGCCGCTTAGCCAATGTGTCTCGAGCTTGGCCATCGCCGCCCAGAAATAAACGACAGCGACCTGGACGAGAATCAATCTGAGAGCCCAGCTGACGGTGGATCCGGACGCGGACGACCGCCAGGGTACGACGTTGCAAAGCAGCAGTATCAGAAACACCAGATAATGGTGCTGGTAGGAATCGAGCTGGCTGATGAAGTAGGTGTAGCCGTAAAGAATGGTCAGCAGTCCCAGGGAGCTTTGCACCGCGACGCCAAACATGACACGCAGGGCCAGAAACGCCTGGACCAGAAACACGATCAGAATGCCGGACCGGCTCGGGAGCGGGAGTATCCCATCGAGCCAGGGAAAGTGGGATACGTTGAAATCACCTGCGCCGTAACGCGGGGCGTGCTCGATCTGAAGCCAGGCGTCCAGGGCCACGATTGCGAAGAACGTGACTCGAAAGAGCACGACTTTCGAAGTGGGCAAGGAGAACTCGAACCAGAACCGGCGCCAGAGACGAGATGGGTCGGTCACCGCAGACTTCCCGTGAGGCACAGGTTGCTCCCGTCACCGTGTTCCGCAATTGTGCCGTCGATACCCCGGCACCGAAGACTTAGACTCAGCAGCTTTTCCGGATGCTTCTCGCACAGTCTTGCTGCCATTGCGTCCACCACCTGAAAGCGCCCGCGCCGGGCCAGGGTGATCCAGGCCTCGTGAAACTCGGGCCACAAATTCACGGTCTCTTGTTCCTCCCCCAACAGAAAGATGGAACGACACTTTTGCATACGGACCGCGGAAAACATGCGCCAGGAGAAGCGTTCGTCGTTGCCGTTCCGGGGACCGGCGTAGTAATGCAGAGGAAGGACCATCTGCACAAGAAGAAAGAGTGTAACGAAGGTGGTGGGTCCGCGGAACACAGTTCCAGTGTACAGCTACCGCTTCCTGTCGCGGAAGCTTCTATCATCTGGTCGTGGGGCCCCGTAGCCTGACGCCGAAGCTCTTCAGAATCTGCAGGTACTCGTATACGCCTACCCCTCCCCTGCCCAGGTTGTAGGTGGAGCAACCGGCAAGGGAAGACAACTGCGCAGTCCACGTCTCTTCCGGACTTACAGAATTGCACCAGGTCAAGGAGTCCCCAACTGTAATCACATCTATTCTCGAGCTTGCCTCGTAGACACCTGGCACATTACAGAGGGGTGTACCGTTCTTTCTGTAATTTGAGGAAGGTGAGCTAAAAGGATCAGAGGTCTGGGGCAGGATTTCTCCAAAAACTCAAGACAAGAGCAAGGAGGATCCGAATGACCCCAGACCCAGAACAGAGGCTACCACGAGAATTGTTGAAAGAACTGATCGAAGAAGGCAGCGACGCGTTTCGAGGAGTGTTGGAGAAACTGCTCAACACCGCCATGCAGATGGAACGCGAAGAGTTTCTGGGAGCTCGACGCTGGGAGCGGAGCGAGCAGCGTCGAGACCACGCCAACGGGTACAAGGCCAAGACGCTGTCAACTCGAGTGGGACAGCTTCAAATCCGGATTCCACAAGTACGTCACCTGGACTTCTATCCCCGATCCCTGGAGCGAGGGTGCCGCTCGGAGAAAGCCCTGAAGCTGGCCATCGCCGAGATGTACGTGATGGGCGTGTCGACGCGCAAGGTCACTGAGATTACCGAGCAGCTGTGCGGCACCGAGATCTCCGCCAGCCAGGTCTCAAGAATCTCCAAGCTGCTGGACGACGAACTCGAGCAGTTTCGCAACCGCCCTTTGGGCAGCTATCCAGTTGTGTACCTGGATGCCCACTACGAGAAGGTCCGTCGCCAGGGCAGCATTCAGGATGTGGCCGTCTTGAAAGCGACCGGAGTCAACTGCTGGGGCAAGCGGGAGGTGATTGGGGTCAGCTGCCGACTCAGCGAGGCGGAGGTCCACTGGCGAGAGTTTCTGCAGCAGCTTCAAAAGCGTGGTCTGGAGGGTGTGCAGCTGATTGTCAGCGATGACCACTCAGGACTACGAGCTGCCAGAAGAGCTGTCTTTCCTTCAGTGCCCTGGCAACGCTGTCAGTTTCACCTGAGCCAGAATGCTCAGCGATACGCCCGCCGATCCGACCAACGTGCCGCCATCGCCACTGACATTCGAGACATCTTCAATGCCCCGTCTGGAGGCGAAGCTGAGGCGATGCTTCGGGCCAGAGTCGAGCAATACTACGACCGCAACCCGGAGCTGGCCGATTGGATGGAGACCAATCTGCCGGAAGGCTTTACGGTCTTTCGTTTTGCACGTTCTACCTGGCGGCGCATTCGCACCAACAACGGGCTGGAGAACCTAAACCGTCAGATTCGCCGGCGTACCCGGGTCGTCGGTATCTTTCCAAACACCGAGTCCGCACTACGACTCATCACCGCTGTCGTCGAGGAGATTCACGAAGACTGGCTGATCGGGAAACAGTACCTCAGCCTGGTCGATTTCAAACCACAGGAGAATCCGATCTCAGATCACTCTCAGTCAAATTACAGAAAAACAGTTGCTTAGCCCATTACAGAACCCCATTTCATCAACCTTCACCACAAACACATCCCCCCTTTCATCTGTGTTGAACCACCTGAGAGTAGAAAAGGGTTTCACCATCATGAGTGGCGGACCTCCATCATCCCGCTCCAACCTCACAGTTTCGTCATGAGTAAGAAACCTCCCTTTCGCCGCCTCTGTCCTGACTTTGGGATGGAATTGAATCAACAAGGAAGGAGGAATGACGCTGGGAAATGTCCGAAGAGCAAGCTCCATCAAACATGCGGTAACAACGATGATGCCAGTCGCCTCAAGCAGGCGCACAAAGTTCTTTCTCACCGGATTCCTACTCGTAGATGTTCTTCATCTGCCAGGCGTCCAGCGACCTGAGGGCCGCCTCCTGCCCCTGGGAACGCAGCGATACACCAATGCTGTCCTCACGGCCGGGATAGACACGTATGGCGACACACTGTCTGCCGTTGACAAAGACTTCCACGACACTCCGGTCGACAAACACCCGTAACTTGAGCGTTTCTTCTTGTCCCAGGAAGACCGGGGCTGTTTCGGGGGGTCGAGAGAGCACGTCCGGAAGCAGAGAAGAATAGGAGGAATCAATCGTGATCAAGCTGGACGGAGGAGTTCCCGGTCCACGGCTCCCGTCCCGGGAACCCCGATTCCGAAAGAACATAATGCGGGTCCTTTCCTCGCCGTTCGGTGAGCGCAGGACGTTCATTTCGACCATGGGGGCATCCCCGGGATCGATTTCAGCGATGATCTCCATCGCGGCCCCTCGAATGTTCTCCAGCACAATCTCTTGATTTGCCGGTAGCTTCATGGCCTGAATGCGCCGATGATCCTGGCGCAGCGATTCGATGGCCCCCACCGGTTCGATCGCCAGTTCATCCTTCCCGAGCAGCGTCAGACGCCGTGGCAACGTCATGATCTGATCCCAGCCGATCGTCGGTTTTCCCGGGTTCATATTGAAAATAGCTATGACCCCGCCTTTGCCGTCCGGGTAGGCGGAAGGTGCATGCACTCCACCCGGGCCCATCGCTCCAAAGTTGAAATCACCCCCTGCGGTCACAACGAACTTGTCGCGCTGCTTGTCGTAGTCTCCGAACAGATACTTTCCGCCGCTCATGTGACTGAAGTGAAGCAGGATGTGGCGGTCTCCGATGGGCCAGAAGTAGGGACACGCCCCATCGTCTCCCACCAGACCAAACTGATCGTCCTCCAGGAACGGGTGCAGGTAGTGCCAGTTTTTCAGGTCCTCCGAGCGATGCAGGAACTCCGCCCTTATGCGCTTTCCGCCAGGCCCTTCTGGAAGGGTGCCTGCCGTCAACGCGTAGTAGATTCCGTCTTTTTTCCAGATGCACGCATCGAAGATGCTGTACGGCAACGGAGGCTCACCGGGCTTCCTCAACGGGATCACCGGCCTGCCCGTGACCTTGTGCCAGTTCAGGAGCAGAGGATCACTCGATACCGCCACCATGGTGCCCGCCCTGGTCCCGTGGTACATGGCGATCACGCGATCTTCTTCCACAAAGGTGGCGCCGGAGAAGGAGTGCTTCTCGGGATTCGGGTAGATGGCCAGGGGCAGGTCTCGCCAGTGAATCAGGTCGTCGCTTACCGCGTGTCCCCAGTGCTGGCGGGGATCTTCCGGGGGGTAGGCCTGATAGAACAGGTGCCAGCGACCCTGCCAGAAACAGAGGCCGTTCGGATCGTTGAGAAGCCCCTCCGGATTGACGTAGTGGTAGATCGGCCGATACCGTTCACCGGCCATCTTCTTCCGCGACCTGGCAAACCGAAGCAGCAACGGGTTCGTCTTCAACTGCGATTCCTGCTCCTCCAGCGTGTTCGCAAATTTGAACTTCTCAACACGGGAGGTGTAGTCCGGTTGGGTTTCTTGAGCTGAAACGCGTTGTTCCACGAAGAGACTGCTCAAGAGCGCGAGTGCGGCCACAGAACTCGTGAACAGGAGCGATTTTTCTTTTCTCATGACTTCCCGGGCACTACCCCTTACTTCTCCACCGTCGGAATCCACTTCCTGTGCTCCGAAATCACATCCGCATGTTCCGGGTTCGACGCCAGGTTCTCCCATTCCCACGGGTCTTTAGAATGATCATATAGCTCTTCCGATCCATCTCGATAGCGGATATAGCGCCAGTTATCGGAGCGGATCGCATGATTGCCTTTGCCCATCGTCATCAAAGCGGGATCCCAATCCTGCTTTGGCTCCTTCAACAGTGACACCAGGCTCTTTCCATCCACCTCCGCTGCCGGAAGACCTGCCAGTTCGACTAAGGTCGGATAAATATCAACCAAGCTCACCGGCTTCGAACACACGCTGCCGGGTTTGGTCACACCGGGCACCACAATGATGAAAGGCACATGGGTCGCCTTCTCCCAGAGCGTGAACTTCGCGCAGGATTCCTTGTCGCCCAGGTGATAACCATGATCCGACCAGAGAACAATGATCGTATGGTCAGTCTGCCCGGTAGCATCCAGCTTATCCAGCAGCCGACCGACCATCTGATCCGCGAAATCCGCGGACGCCTGATACGACTGGACCATCTTCTTGAGACTACCCGGCCGATCCGCAGGACCCGCCACCGTATTCTCATAGACAAAGAACTCGCGGTGCGCCATCGCCACAGCCATCGGAGGCACATCGTCCAGATCGTGCTCCGGCATCTGGGGCATGACCGTTTCTTCAAAAGGATACCGCTCGAAAGTCTCCGCATCCGCATAGAAGGGCAGGTGTGGCTTGAAGATCCCGGCAGCGAGAAAGCGGGGTTTCTGCTGCGGAATGTCCATGGCCCTCTCGCACCATTCCACCGTATCGATATCCACAATGGGCTGATCATGTTGGCCCCAGTCGTAAACAATCTTCGCCAGAGGACCTTCCGTGTAGCCATTGTGATTCTTGCCGCTCTTCGATCGATGAGCCCCTCTCATCGGCTGGAAATTCTGGAACGACGGCTTGCCAGGAATATCTGCCCCGGTACTGCCATGATGTAAGATCTTGCCCGCGCCAAAGGTCTCATATCCGTTGTGCATGAAGTAGCGCGGCAGTGTCTGAACATCCGGCAGCAGCCTGGCCCATGTGTGGTTGTTGTCGTACACCCCACTGTTGTGCGGTCGAATCCCGGTCATGATCGCCGCGCGTGACGGGCTGCACGCCGCCGAGGCGCTGTACGCCCTGCTAAAGAACATCCCGCGCTTAGCCAGCCGCTCTATATTAGGCGTCTTGATAGGTGAGTCCCTGTCAAACAAAGTTGTCCAATCATTCAAGTCGTCAATCGCAATAAACAAGATATTGGGCCTCGGCTTCTCCTGAGCCACCCCCTGCCCACAAACCAGGATCAGCGAGCACCAGAACACCGCCGAAATTCTAGTCATTCCAACTTTCCACATTCACTCTCTTCTCTCAGACACACAATTCTCCTCCCGGCCGGAGGAGCAAGGTAGAATCATAGCGTGATTCATATCTATCGGGCTTTCCCCTTGGCAGGAACTCACCCCTATGAAGATGCCCCAAGTACTCTTTCTTTCGTTTGTTATGATCGGGGTTGTGGCTGAGGAGCCGCCACTCCAACCGAATGTTCTGATTATTTTCACAGATGATCAGGGTTGGACGGATCTCGCCTGTTATGGGAACACGAAGCACCGGACACCGCGTCTGGATCGGCTGGCAAAGGAAGGCACGCGCTTTACCAGCTTCTATGCCCAAACGGCCTGCGGTCCTTCTCGGGCGGCCCTGTTGACAGGCCGCTACCCGTTTCGCAGCAAGGGCTGGGGCATGCCTGCCGACGAAATCACCTTTGCGGAACTGATCCAGAAGGTCGGCTAACCAGGAACACGCTGGTGATCTACACGTCCGACAATGGTCCCTGGAACCAGTCCGCGTACTACGAAAACAAGGAGGGACACCCGGAAGGGTCGATCTTCTGGGGTGAAGCCGGACCGTTACGAAACGGCGAGGGGTCGTTCTATGAAGGCGGCCTGCGTGTACCCGGCATCGTTCGCTGGCCGGGAAAGGTTCCGGCAGACAGAGTGTCCGACGCAATCGTGGCAACCATCGATTTCCTTCCAACTTTCGCCAGGCTGACTGGCTTCGAGGTGCCGGCTGACCGTGTCATCGACGGCATTGACCAGACCGATCTGCTGCTGGGTAAGACCAGGGAGGGCCGGGACAACTTCGTCTACGGACGCGCAGGTGTGAGACAGGGAAAGTGGAAATTCCTGAAGGCCAAACACGGCGAGTTGTCTTATGCAAAAGATGAAACCCGCGAAGAAGTCGTGGAGCTTTACGATCTGGATGCCGACATCGGGGAACAAAATAACCTGGCGGAGAGATTTCCAGAGAAGGTCCGTGAGCTAGAGAAACTCACAAATGTGATCATCCAGGCAGAGGAACTTCCGGGGCAGGGGCGTTAGCTCGCGAACTTCTCGGGCTTGTTTAAGGATTTCGAGTTTCGAGTCTCCTGCCCAATCGGACCCTCGGTTGCTGCCAGCATTCCCAGAAGAACCCAGAGGTGCCGCGAGTCTTCGAAGGAGCTACTGAGCCCGTGGATCAGCCCTTTACTACCGGCAGTTCCAGGGCCTAAGTGCTCCCATAGCCATCGGTCGCTTAGCCGGGCGGACCAGGAAGGCGCTCGAAAACCGGCGACAGCCGCACCCGTCAGGTCCTCCAGGATATGTTTGGACCGCGCAATGTCTTCCTTGCAGTCCCGGCGGCTGATCCGATCGAGTAATCTGTGGCTGAACGAATGGGAGGCCACTTCGAACCCCGAAGCTGCGATGCGGCGGACCAAAGCGGGATACTTTCGGGCCACTTCGCCCACGACAAAGAACGTCGCGTTTTTACGTTGCTCCCGGAGATGGTCGATAATCCGGTGGACTCGTTCTTCGATCCTCCACTTCCGGCGGGTGGCCCGAGGCGATGAGCGTGGAATGGAATTTCTCTTCGATGTCGAAGGAAAGGCAGACGGGCCGCATAATGGAATTTATAGCAAGAATCTGGCGGCTGGACACACCTGGCGGCGGCTCCCGGTTGCCCGAACAGAGCTGTATTCTCCCGTTGCGGCAGCCCCCGTCGCAGAGTTAAGCTCAAGATCAAGATGTGGAGTCGTGGCCGGATTTTCTTCCTTTTGCTCATCTTCTTGTCGAGCTTTCTTCACCTGATCTGTCTGGACTATTCGAGCCGGTATCAACGAGCCCGGTTCACGCTCGATTCCTGGGAATACCTGTGGGCAGCACACAATCTCCAGGATCGGACGGTTGTATATGCAGGTGATCTCTCGGAGCCCAGGATTCCCGCTCTCTATTCCCGCCGGCCACCCTTGTATCCATGCCTGATCGCACTCACTCAGTTCTTCTGGGATGATCTTCGAGCCGTCATCCTGGTGCAGGTGAGTCTTAGCCTGATCAGCGGGTACCTGCTGTGGTGTCTCCTCGGGCTTGTGGACGTCTTCGGGCGCACCCGGCCGGCAGCCGTGGCAGCCTTTCTTTTCTATCCGGCACAAATGATCTACACCCAGACCATCATGCCCGGAATTTTCCTCCAGACATTCCTGCTGCTGTGTGTGTATTGTCTCGCCCTCTTTCTGAAGACCGGGAATGCCAGGTATCTGTGGATCATGAATGCCAGTCTGAGTCTGGCTCTGTTGACAAAGCCGATCCTTGTGTTCTTCTGGCTCCCCAATCTCGCTTTTCATGCCTGGGTCGGGCTGTCCTCTTCGCCGCCTTCTTGCCGTTGCTCGTGCAGTCCCTCTGGAGCTATCGAAATTACCGGCACACCGGGTCCTTTCATTTCAGTTCAATGACCACTGAAATCCAGGGCTATCTCACGAAAAGGATTATTGCTGAGTCAGAACAGACGGAGGGCCTTGCCGATCCCCGGCAGGGAGGCTCCGGGGCGAAGTGGTCAGCCGGGTCGCAACGTCCCGAGCAGCCCTTCTACAGAGTCGTGATCGAGCATCCGCTGCATCTGGCTCGCCGCCAGGTGAGGGGAATGGTTACCTTTTTCCTGGATCCCGGACGCTTCGACTTCTATCAGTTCTTCTCCAACCCTATTCCAGTCGAGGATTCTCCCGAAGCATGTACGAGTGGGAAACCTTCTGGCAGACTGCACGGGGAACCGGACCATGGTTGAAGTATCTGATTGCGATCGGGCTGTTCAACCTGCTGCTCGCTGCCGCGTTTGTACTCTTTCTTTTTCAACCTCTGCAAATGGAGTTACGAGTGTTCGTCTTCCTCGTTGTGATCTATATGGCGATGATGACGGCCAGTTTCGGGAGATCCCGATATCGTCTTCCCGTGATGCCCGAACTGTTTCTGGCGGCGGCGGTCGTACTGGACCGGCGCGGGAAGGAGTTCGGAAATGAGGCGGTCGTTACTTAACCTGGAACGGTCGCTTCGTGACTCTGGTTCACCCGCACCAGGGCTTCAGCCACCGGCCCCTGAGACTCTCCATCAATTCTAATCTCTGCGGTCATCAAGCGGCGGACATCGTCAACGGAGGAGGGGGCTACCGTCCTCAGTTCTATCTCACCTCGAGACTCAGCCGCCAGCGTCAAACTCGAGAATTCAGGCGAGGCACTCCATCCGGGGGGAGTGAGGAGCCGGGCAGCATAGCGGACCGGTCTTCCAAAGTTATTCCGAATGAGAAGACGATACTGCAGTTCCTCTGCGGGCTCGACAACACTCTGATAGGGCAGCAGCCTGGCCCAGAAAAGATCGATATAGTGATCGGCAGGTTCCCCGACCAGTTGACGAAAAACCTCCTCTTTTCGATTTATGAAATCGCAATACGTATCGATGTCGGCTTTCGTGCAGGGCAGAATGTCACGATGGCCGAGACAGATGAGTTCCGGACTGATTTGTCTCATGACCTCGGCACAACGGCGGTGCATCTGAAGCTGAAAGCTGTTTCGAAGGACGGTAGTCTGAAACGGACGGAGTTCGGTGTTACCTGCTTCAAAGACTTCGTCAACGAAGTAGTTGTCTCCTGTAAAGGCCACTTTTCGGCCGTCCACAGTGACTGAGACGACAGAGTGAAACTCGGTTTGTCCCGGAGCGAAGAAGATCTCCAGCTCATACTCCTCCCACTGGAAGCGTTCGCCGTCCTTGAGTTGTCGATCGATTCGGATCGGCTTCGGAAACACACAGGGAGTACTTGACCAGGCCGAGGGGTTCTCGAGAACCTGCGCAACTTCCTCCAGTGCCCAGCAGCGAGTCCCATGATGGCGCTGCAAATAGGGGATGCCGCAAGTGTGGTCGTCATGAATGTGGGTGGCCAGAACGACGTCGATCTGCTCAACGGAGTGCTCCTGGTGGAGCTCATCGAGATGGTGCTCCACGAAACGCATCGTCTCAAATCCATCATGATCCGGGCCGATGTGCAGATGGGGCCAGTAGCCGTGCCCGTAGTCAATGAGCATCGCTTTGTTACTCTCACTCAGGAGCACGTAGAAGTTTGAGCAGGTCCAGGCCTCCCCCCCACAACAAGTGCCTGGAAAGCGGCATCAAACCCGGGTCTGGAAGGAAGATGTTTTCCGGGATACTGGTGCGACCGCAAACGCGCATTCCCCGGCCCAGGTTGACGCATTTCATCAGCCGGTTTTCGAGCCTGTCGATGTCGTCTGCGACATGGGTGATCGCCTCACCGTGGGAAGGAAGACAAACATCCACGTCGCGCTTCCGCAGGGCCTGAATCGACTGCAGCGTGAAGACAACGCCCTCCATCGCGGCGTAGGTGTACTCCATGGCATGCAGCTGGTACAACCTGCCGCCGGCCGTGAGCAGGTCTCCTGTGAAGGCAACCGTTTGCCCGTCGATTTGCACTATGAGAGCCACCGAGCCGAAGGTGTGTCCCTTAGCAGGAAGGACGAAGAACTCGTAGCCCCGCCATTGAAAGACCTCGTAGTCTTCGAGTGCCGAGTCGACTGGAATGTCTTCCCCGATCGAGAAAAAAGTATTTCGATCGTTGTAATTATCGAATATCCGCTTCGACTGCCAGAACAGCTCGGCCCGGTCGAACAGGTGCCGCTCGTACTCGGGTACGACCACTTTCACTCCCTGATCGCGTAATCGGGGAGTTCCCATGCACTGGTCGCGGTGGTGGTGGGTATGCAGTACCGCCTCGACCTGAACGCCTCCCAGTTGAGACAAGCAGTCCAAGACCTGGCCGGAGCCCGAGTCGATCAACAGCCCCCGCCCATCAGCCACGATCAGATAGACGTTGCAGGTGTCGGCAAAGCGATAGAGGTGATCCGAGATTCTTTCGAGTTCGTGGGGCATGCAGTCCTCTTCATCACCGCTTCCGCCGGTGAAGATGATTGAAGCCTATCGGTTTTCCGCCGAAAAAAGAAGGGTGCGAGAAGGTCCCGACGCCTCATTCACTCTCTCCGCTCAGATGCGAACCGGCCGGCCCCTCTGCTTTCTATCCTGCCATGATCCGACCGACTAACAGCACAGCGGTTATCAGCAGCAACCCCAGGCCGCCCACTTTGAACATGGCGTCGACGATCTCGTCGATCATGAGAACTTCTCCTCTTCCCCGCGAGAATCCGTATATGTCTTCAGAACTTCTGCTCTTGAAGACGGGGAAGCAAATAACAGCATAAACTCCTTAATCACAACTTGAAATACTATATTACAACAAATACACTCACATTGCATTCGCGAGTTTCGCCCTCTTCGCCAAATGCAGGGATTTCCTGTGACTTTCGTCACGACCGAATCGAGACTTGGGGGCGGATACTAGTGTACTGTCCGGAAAGTTCGCGGCGTTAACTCGGGATGGATTTTCGTCGTCAGTGAGGCGCGCGACGCAGGAAGGCCGAGAGTCTTTCGAGGTAGCGCAACAAAGCTGTCGGCGAAAAGACGCCCGAAGTAGCGGCGTGAACTTTCCGGACAGTGCACTAGGGGCTTAGGGCAGAAGGGCTGAGGATGACGGAAGAGGAGTTGCTGGAGTACTATCTTGGACTCGATGAACCGTTGCGCGCGCGGAAGTTCGCGGACACAGCCCGGGTAGCGCACTTCGTCGGCTTGTCACAGAGAACCATCCAGCTCTGGATCGAAATCGGGTTCATCCGGGCGGTTCGCATTGGAGGCAAGTACCAGGTCGACCTCGAGTCAGTGAAAGCCCACCTCAGAGCGTGCGCCAGTGGCGAGTCCGCCGGGAACTAGTCCGGCACTGGTTCTCGAACGGGACTGGTAGCTTCCTCGAGTTCCCGGCCGGGGACTTCCCGAGTCCGTTGGACCGACCCCAGGTACTGATCCAACCAGTCGAGAATCTCTTTGATCATGGGAAGCCTGGGTACGATGTGGCCCGAGTCGAAGAGAACCAGTTTCTTGTCCTTCTCCGGAGTTCCCAGCAAGCGGTTCATCGGTTCGAGAGACGTCTCGACCGGATAAATGAAATCGATCCGGCCGGCCAGCATCAAGGTGGGTGTGTGGATGCGGGGCAGAAAGTGAAACTTCTCGACCTCGCGCGGAGGCCTTGAACTATCGAGTCCCCCGGCCACCAAGACACTGGCCCTGAAGCGGTCCTCCAGTGCCGTCAGAATCAGCCCCAGACTGGCTCCAAAGCTAAGGCCGTAGTAGGCCAGCCTCTCAGAATCAATGTCGGGACGCTCTTCCAGGTAGTCCAGGGAGCGTCCCAGATCCTTGGGCCATTGGATGACCATGTCCCGATAGGCATTGGATCCCCTGTTCCTCAGGCGTCTCTCATAGGTCCCCTTGTAGATCGGAAAGATTACGGCACGCCCGCTCTTGACGATGAAGTCGAGCATGGACATTTCAAACCCGAGGTCTCGGCTGGATTCCATCCACAAGGCATCAATCCCAGGGGCATAGACAACACCCTGGTAGGGTGGCGGCACCTCTTTGGGCAGAAAGAGCAGAAGGATGAGACGCTCACCACCGTAGGCTGCATCCATGGTCACTCTCTCGAGCCACCAGTGCAGTTCCTCAGTATTGGACTCCACTTCGGAATTCAGCTCTGCACGATCGTAGGAATAAAGGCTTCGAAACACTTCGAAGACTTCATCACTCACCGGTTCTTCACGACTGTAATCCCGAAAGATCGCTTCGATGGGTCCGAGCAGTGGATCCGCCTCCTTGAATTCCGCACAGCGGAACCCAAGATTTTCCTCCCGCTGCCAGGGGTCCCGCGACTCATCCTCGTTGAACATATAAGGAGCTTCGTTCCAGGCCCCCCCCAGGACGTAGCGGCCCGCCACGGCGGCGTTCCAGCACCACTCCTTGACGTTACCCGCCATGTCATAGCTTCCGAAGGGACTCAAACCCTGGAAGGTGCCGACTGGAGCCGGTTCTTTCCCTTCGAAATTGCTCAAGCGGACGATGGGTGAGCGGATGTCCCGGCCCAGACCAGCCGCCTTCCACCAGTGGTAGACCGTGGGTAGCTGTTTTCCTGCAAAGCGACAATAGGCGTCGGCTTCATACCAGCTCACACCGCTCACAGGGTACTGACTGCGACCCTCGAGATAGGTTCCGAGTTCCCAGCCGGCGGGACCCGTGCGGCCGGTCCTGTCCACCATTTTCCGCACGGCCTCCTCCCAACTCAGAGGCCCCCCCTCGGCGACAAAGCTCTGCTCCCAGTATTCCGGTGTTTCATAGCCACCAGAGTCGAAGAATTTCTTGTACTCTTCGTTACTGACTTCGAAACGATCGAGCCGGTAGTCCTCCAGTTCGACTCGCTTCCCGCCAAGAGTGAAGAAGCCCCCGGGGACCGGGACCATGCCGGGCTTCCGGAAACCCTCAGCTTCGAGGCGGAACCTGATCACTCCGCTCGCGACTGAGGAGGAAGCTGCCTCTAAGGGTTCATACCCGGCTCTGGCAATCCTCCATCGAACGGCGGCAAAGGGCAGATAGACCCTGGGAACAGGCGACACGCCCAGAAACTCCCACTCCTGGGTCTGCGACGAGTAGTCCCGAAGATAAATATCTGCTCCGGGTGGGGACGTTTCAATCGACATGGGCACCGACACTTGAGAAAACAATCGCTCCAGCTCCGGATCCTCTGGCAAGACCAGCCTGGCTTCCTTGATCAAGCGCAGGGCTGCGTAGAGCCGGTCCCGGTCGATCATTTGACTGATCTGGGGGAGAGCCACGGTGTGGACCCAGTGAACCCGGTGATTCTGCTGCCAGAGCCAGGCGGCCACTGCCGTGAGCCCCAGAATCAGGGCAATCGAGGCAGCAACAATTCTTCGATCCCGGAAAAACCGGGATCCCGACTCCGGCGCTATCGAGACCACCAGACAGTCGTGGATATCCTTCCGGAGTTCGCTGCTGCTGGAATAGCGCAGTTCGGGCTTCTTCTGGAGGGCTTTCTGGAGAGTGGCTCGCAGTCGCCTGGAAAGAAGGTCGGAGCCTCCAGGAATAGCTGGAGGAGTGTGGCTGAGGATAGAATGGGAGGTGGCAAGGGAAGTGCCTTTCCAAAAGGGATGCTTCCCTCCCACCATCTCATAGAGAATGATGCCAAAGGAGAAGAGGTCGGATCGCTGGTCAACCTCCTGGCTCAGGATCTGTTCGGGTGACATGTAAGGAATGGTCCCCACCGTGGAACCGGCAACGGTCAGATCGGTCGGTGTCTCCTGCGCAACCTCTTCCGTCGCGATCACTCTCTTGGCCAACCCGAAATCCATCACTTTCGCGTGGCCTTCGGGTGTGAGCATGATGTTGGAGGGTTTCAGGTCCCGGTGGACAATGTTCTGCTGATGAGCCTTTCCCAGAGCCTGGGCGATCTCATCGGCGATCGAGAGAGCTTCCTGCAATGGCAGCGGTGCCCTCATCATCCTGTCCTTGAGGGTCTCGCCCTCGATGTACTCCATGGCGATGAAATTCTTGCCCTCCGTTTTTCCAACTTCGTGGATATTGCAGATAAAGGGATGGTCAATGGCTGCCGCAGATTTGGCTTCTCTGAGGAAGCGCTGGCGGGCTACCTCATCGCCCTGCAGTCCCGGGGGGAGAAACTTGAGTGCTACCTTGCGGTCCAGGCTGGTATCTAGAGCCAGAAAGACTTCGCCCATCCCGCCTTGGCCGAGCTTGTCCAATACCCGATAGTGGGAAACGGTCCGACCGATCAAGTACATTCCTTTTTGGGTGTCAGAATTCCTAAATAGTAGTCCCGGAGAATCCGCGAGGCAAGAAAGAGTGGCAAGCACGTCTCCGGCGACTCCTATACTGGAACCACACATACGGAAACGTTTGCGGATGAGGGAGGCGGTAGACCACGCCTGAAAAGGAGAGAGATCGTGGGTGAGTTATTTGGAACCGACGGGATTCGCGGTCAGGCCAACGTCTACCCGATTGTGCCGGAAATGGCATTGCAGCTGGGCAAGACCATTGCGGCAGTGTTTGACACGGGCGGTGCCACCAGAGACCGCGCTTTGATCGGCAAGGACACCAGGCTGTCCGGGTACATGCTGGAGACGGCGCTGACCAGCGGACTCGTCTCGGCCGGGATGAACGTTTTTCTGGCGGGCCCGGTCCCGACTCCCGCCGTCGCCCACCTCACGCGATCTATGAACGCAACGGTCGGAATCATGCTGACCGCCTCGCACAATCCCTTTGACGACAACGGGATCAAGATCTTCGACGGTGAGGGCTTCAAGCTGCCCGACACGGTAGAGGCCCGAATCGAACAGTTGCTGGTGGGGGGAACCCTGGAAAGCGACCACATTCGGAGTGACCGCCTGGGCAAGGCACTGCGTATCGAGGATGCCCGGGGCCGTTATATCGAGTATGCCAAAAGTACGATCGGCAATCAGAGCCTGGGCGGACTCAAGATCGTCCTGGACTGCGCCAATGGAGCCGCTTATCTGATCGGCCCCTGGATCTTCCGTGAACTGGGAGTCGAAGTCATCAAGACCGCAACGGATCCGGATGGCCTCAATATCAACAACGGCTGCGGTGCCCTCCATCCGGAAACCGTCTCCCGGCTGGTGCGCCAACATGGAGCCGACGCAGGCATTGCCTTCGACGGAGACGCCGATCGGGTCGTCTTCTGCGACTCACAAGGAAGCGTTGTGGATGGGGATCGGATCCTGGCCATGTGTGCTCTCGACCAAAAGCGGCGAGGTTGCCTGGCCAATGACACCCTGGTAGTCACCAGCCTCAGTAATCTGGGGCTTCACGAGGCCATGAAGGCCGCCGGCATCAGGGTTGTGACCACCCGGGTGGGGGATCGACATGTCATCGAGAAAATGCGCAAAGACGGACACAGCCTGGGTGGCGAGAAGTCCGGCCACCTGATCTTCATGGACCATGCGGCCACGGGAGATGGAATCATCAGTGCCCTGCAGGTTCTGAAACTCATGAAAGAATCCGGCAGGTCCTTGAGTGAGCTGGCCGCCTGTATGACGGCGCACCCGCAGAAGCTGATCAGCCTGGAGGTGAGGGAAAAACGGCCTCTCGAGGAGGTGCCTCGGCTCATGGAGGCTGTCGGTGAATGCCAGGCCGCTCTGGGTGACATGGGACGCGTACTGATTCGATACTCCGGGACTGAAAAGAAGATCCGTCTACTGGTAGAAGCCAGAGAAGAGGAGCAGGTGGTGAAATGGTCCGACCGGCTCACCCGGATCGTCGGCCAGGAGTTGGGCAAGTGAAAGGGATCATCCTCAAAGCCGGCAGCCTGGAGAGTTGTCACCCGGTCACCAGCACACGCCCAATCGACTCCTTCCCGGTGGCCAACGTACCGCTGGTTGAGTTCCTGGCTCTGCGGCTGGAAGATGCCGGTTTTGAAGTCAGCACAAGGCCCCCTGGAGCCTCCCTGTCGCTCTACCTGCCAGCTGACTCATGGGTGTCGGATGAGAGTCTTGGCCGGCTTTCGGAGGCCGGCCGCTCCAGAGTCCTCAGGGATTCCGGCGGCGACGCGCTGGCCTGGGTCAGCGAATCCGTCGAACTTCCCAAAACCCCGGCCAAAGTGGCGGCTGATGAGAGCAGTTTTCGAATCCGTTTTCCCTGGGATCTTCTCGAAGTCAACGAGAGGGCTGTCTTGAAGACGCTCGATGCAGGGCCGACCCAGGGACCACTCCCCGGTGTATCGATTGATGGTCGGCTCAGACTGGGAACAGGAACCCGGTTCCTGCCCGGGGTCTACGTGCAAGGCGACGTCCTGGTAGGGCAAAACTGCATCATCGGCCCAAACTGCTACCTGCGCGGGCGCACCTCGATCGGCGACGGCTGTAAAATCGGCCAGGGCGTCGAAATCAAGAACTCGATCATTCTGTCGGGAACCAGCATCGGTCACCTCAGTTACTGCGGAGACTCGATTGTCTGCGAAAATGTCAACTTTGGAGCGGGTACCATCGTGGCCAACTTTCGTCACGATGGGAAGAACCATCTCTCCATGGTCGAGGGCTCTCTGATCGATACGGGCCGGCGCAAGCTTGGGGCCGTGATCGGGGACGGCGTCCACACGGGAATTCACACCAGCATTTATCCGGGCCGCAAGCTCTGGCCTCACACCACCACGCGCCCGGGCGAGATCGTCCGTTACGACCTGTTTCCACCTGGTCTCGCATCACCCTAATTTTGCTCCGAACCTCGCTCATGAAGTCGGCAAAACGACTCTCTTGATGGAGATTCTCAAGGAGCGGATCATCGGATATGAAGTAGTGTCCCCTCCAGCCAGCCCTGATCCTGCTCAAGCACCTCGTCCAAAAGCTCTTGTCCCGGCTCTTCCTGGCCGGCTCGAAGCAGGAGGTAGCCCAGTGAGAGTCGGGCCCCGGGATCTCCAGCCACCGAGGAAAGCCGGATCGCCTCCTGGAGGAACTCCCGAGCCTTCTCCAGGTTTCCCAACCGGAGCTAATTGTGCCTGCCAGGCTCAGGCCGGGAACAGAGTCCGGTCCCACCGCCAGCAGGCGTTCTGCCTGGGCAGCCGCGCGCTGGTAGCGGCGCTGACGAGTGAAAATGTTCCCCAGTTCCCAGTGGCCCCAGGTGAAGTCGGGCTCGACTGAAACAGCTTGCTTGAGCCAGCGTTCAGCTTCCCCGTACTGGTTGAGTTCTGCGTGGATCTTCCCAATTCGAAAATAGGGCCAGGGCCGCGTGGGCGAGAGGCCCAATCCGTTCTACCGTTCGGCACTCCCCAGGATGTCAGGGGCGAAGTCAGGCGTCGCCTGGATGACCTGGCTCCGGGGGGCGGGTTCGTGTTCGCCCCCATCCACAACGTGCAGAATGGAGTTCCCACCGAGAACATCATCGCGCTTTTCAGAGCGGCCCAGGAATACGGCGTTTATTAGACGCGAATACCAGACGCGCTTAGTGCGTGCGCGCCACTGCATGGTTGTACTTCTCACTTTCGCCGGCCGGAGCGGTCCTCGGTTGCTGCCAGCATTCCCACAAGAACCCAGAGGTAGCGCGAGTCTTCAAGGGAACCGCTAAGGCCGTGGATCAGCCAGGCGCCCACAAGAGCCACCTTCAAGGCGTCTCGAAGTCCGGGCAGGCGGGAGGGTGCCTTTCGCACGCTGCGGAGGATCAGCCCCAGCAGGGCAGCCAAGCCCAGGATCCCCGTCTGTGATGCCACGCTGAGCCAGACATTGTGGGCATCGCTCAAGTACAGGGTCGCTCCGCTGGGCGCCCGGTGGTGGACATCGATGGTGGTGGCTCCCGGTCCCGTCCCTGTGAGAGGATGAGCAGCCCAATCCTTGAGTGCCCCTGTCCAGGTCAAGACACGTCCCGACGGCTCCAGGTTGCTTTTCAACAGAGCCACCGGGGAAACCAGGATTGCCGCCAGGCTTAGAAGGGCCAAGGTGATACCCAGCGCAGCCGCTCCCCTGAACCGCCGTGCGGATAGGCCAAGAACCAGTGCCATCCCCCCCAGACCGGGGGAGAAAGTGAACAGGGAAGCATCCACAATCCCCGCCAAAAGCAGCCTGTAGCTCCGGTACCATGCCAGAGCCGCTGCCACGACTAGATAGTTACAGAGCATGTTGGCGTTGAAGAACAGCGACGTGACCCGGGGATAGTGTCCGGGCGGAAGGCTTCCGTAATGGCCCAGGAGCGGGTTCTCCACGTAACTGCTCCAGCCCAGATAGAAGGTCGTGACTCCCAGAAGAGACCCGATCACGACCACTCCCGTCCCCGCCAGCCAAGCTGTCGTCGCCGCCTCCGGGCTCCTCTCCACAATTCGGCGGGTCAGACCCGCCACACAAACCAGATAGAGAACCTTGACCACGCCCACATAGCCGACCCCGGAAACCAGCGCCGAGACCAGCGTGGCACCCAGGTAAAGCAGCAGGAACAGATCAAAGTAGCAGGGGTGCAGATTCCTCCGGAATATGGTGGGAAGCCAGAAAAGGACAACCAGAACGAATACGAAATCGCAGAGAAGAAGCGTCTGGCCGCCAAGTCTGATGTGAAGGAACGACATCACCGGAACTGTTGCGATGTACGCCAGCAACAGCAGGAACTCGGGAGGCTCATTTAGCAGTGCACGGAGTCTGGTAGCCATGAGGAGTCTTCCATCGGTTTCCAACCGCTCGATTCCGCAGTGTGCCCTGCAGGGCACGGCTATCAACCGTACCGAACCGAGCCCTCCGCATCTATTTTCGGATGAAAGTCCCTGAGCCGGGGTATGACTCCATGGTATTCCACCCAGGCCGCCACCACACCAGCACTCGCGAGCCGATCAGACCATCGATATCAAAGGCGAACAGGTTGAGACGAATGCTTTCCCAGGGGCGCCCCTGGATGCTGTCGAGCAACCGGTGTGGAATCGCACATTCCAGCGTGTATCCTGCCGGGGATGGTGAGGAAAAGACTTGGACGCCAGGTGTTTCGACACCTCGTGAAAGGATGGTGGCCTCCCCCGGGGCTTGCGCAGGAACCAGGGCCAGGTTGATGATCTGGTTCTGGTGATTCCGGCTCTCCTGCTGGGCGCTGCGTGCCGCTGCAGAGCGGGCATCCAGCAGAAGACCCCCATAATCCTGTCCCCGGCCCCTCGAGTCGGGTTCCGGTCGCGTCGTCCACACGTCATCCTTGACATTCATCGCGATGTAGAGAGACTCAGAGTCCTGCTGCAGGCCAAAGCGAAACGAGGTGTCTTCCGGACCCGCCCACACAGAGACTGCTCCTGTCAGTTGAACTGGACGATCGGCGGACAGGGAAAGATCGGGCCACTCGTCCAGCTTTCCGTCCAGAACCACCGGCCGGTTGGACCTCACCCTGGGGACTGGAATGGGGCGATCGACCACCGCAAAGATCGTTCTTTCCCAAACCAGCGGCTTGGGCAATTCCTTCGGACGGTAGGTGATCGTGACATCAAGCGGAACAATGGCGGTGTCTGGTGACTTGATGGCAACCGATGAGTCCAATCTGAACTCAACCTCCTCCACCGAGTCGGGTCCCACGCTTCGGGAGAAGGCATAAGGGTAGGGTCTCAGTACGGAATGGTGTGCGAACTGACCCTGGACTTCCATCGGCAGATCGGCTCGGTTGGTAATCTTGAGATGAGTGCGGCCCCCTTTGAAGGCTTTTCGAGGGGGCACTGTGACCGGCGCCAGTTCCAGGCTATAGCGGTTGCTCAGGTCCCTGATCAGTTTCTCCCCGGCCTCGGTTCGGACCGCCGAATTCAGGATTCCATCCAGTTGCAGATTGGCCAGAATCGGGCCCTTCTCGTCCATGGTCACCCAGACGACATGATCAAATCGTCCATGTACGGGGCCGGCCAGGCTGCTCCCTCCCCCGGTGGTCGCCAGTTCGTAGTACTTGTAGTTCTCTCGCTGGTAAGCGACATACTGGTGGCGATGGCCGGCAAAGATTGTGTGAGGCCGTCCTCCCAGTGCCTCTTCAACGCGATTCCAGAGCGTCGGCCGTCCCTCTTGCTGGTAAGCCCACAGCGCCTTGTGCAGAAAGATCAGCGTCCAGCGGACGTCCTGGTTCTCGCCGAGAGTCTTCTCGACAAAGGCAACCTGGTCTTCGGCCAGTTGGGTCGGTCCACCGTCCTCACTGTTGAGGCAGAGAAAAAGAACGTCCTTGTAGACGAAGTGGTAGTAGCTCTTTCCAAATCTCTGCTCCCACTCCCGACGTGCCTGGGCGCTCCAGATGTCGTGGTTCCCTGGGACGTAGAAAAAGCGCATGGCCAGGGGTTCCAGGAACCCGTTGAATTCCTTCCATTCGCGGTCAATCTGCTCGGCATCGTCGGTCAGGCCCTCAATAAAATCCCCCACGCTGATGACAAATTCGGGTCTCAGGTCGTTGATCTTGGCAATCGCGGTCTCGAAGACCCCGTCCCGGTGACCTCCGGTGCGATCCGACACGATCACGAATTGAAAGTGCCTCGGGTCGTTGTAGAGAGCTTTGTCGGTCCAGGGTTTGGTACCCTCCAGTCGTGGCAGGGTCAGTTGAGATTCCTGCGGCGACCTGCTCTGTGCCTGTGGGGCAGTCGGATGGATCGGTAAGAGGAACAGTAGGAAGGAAGCGAACACGAGCCGCTTCCAGGTCAATGTGGACATCGATGCTCCCTGTGGTGAGTCGCGACCAGTACTCGGACTGCTAACCTCCGGGACCGTCAGCGCTGAAATACGCCTCTATCGAATTCAGTTGATCGACCAGGTCGTCCACATGGTTGTGGAGCAGGTTTCGAATCGACAACAGCCCGACCAGTTTGCCTTCCTTGTCGACAATCGGCAAATGGCGTATATGCTTCCGAACCATGAGTTCAAGGGCATCGCCACCCTCCGTGTCGGCTTCCACGCTCTCAGGCTCGCGGGTCATCACATCCAAGACGGTGGTGGTGGCGGGATCTTTTTCAGCGCCTACCACCCGGAGCATGATGTCCCGTTCCGAGAAGATCCCCGCCAGTTGATCTCCGTCCAGGACCACTGCCGCCCCCACTCTCACTTTCCGCATGATCCGCACCGCCTCAACCACTGTGTCGGAGGGAGAAACGACGGGCGGTGGCACCTGGGCAAGCCTAATAACCTTCATGCACATTTCCGAAACTTTGTAGCATCAGAGGATTCTATCATCACTTTTTCAAACCCCGCATACCGGTAGGTCAGCTTCTCGTGGTCGAGCCCCGGGAGAGGCAGTATCGCTGCAATCGAAACTGATTCGTCCAACAAACATCGTGGCATCTGTGCAGGGGGTACTAGTGTAGCAGAGGGCGATTTCGCCTCCCGGGCATGACAAAAGCGAGCAGGAAAAAATACTCGGAAAGAACTTTGCAGGATTCTTCAAGGTACGCATTGTTCACGGGAACGTCGATGTGAATCAGATCCAACACAATCGTCGAGATCAGAAGAACAAAAGCAATGCCCAGATACGTGAACGAGCCCGGGTATTGCCGCAGGAAACGACGAAACACCGCCACTACAGCGATCGCGCTACGCCGTACAACAACACAATCACACTGTCCAGCGCGTCCGTAAGCCCCGTTTCCCGGATCTGAAAGACCTTGTGAATTCGCTTGTCGATTCGTTCGTGAATCAAGAGGTAATCATCCAACGCCAGATAGATGAAAGCGCTGCTGATCAACAGCCAGAACCTTCTTTCCCAGCCCAGACTCCCGGCAGCTCGAAACAGGGCTGCCAGAGAAATCATCCCCAGCAAGAGCACCGATATGTCCGTCAGCAGTTCTCCCTCCGAGGCGATGCTCTTGTCATCAAACCAGATGGTGAGAACAGCAAGGACCACCGCCCCCAGGACGAGTGTCACCAGCTTCATCGCCATGGAGAGGATCGGGAGCGCCCTGGAGGATATCACCAGCTCAGTCTAGCAGGAGCCCGGAATCCGGTCCTCACGGCAGCTTGCGATCGTCGAGCCGTTCACCAGAGGGTCGGCGGATGGGCATCTGAAGAGCACCTGAAGCCTCGAGCTCATCGAACAACTGCTCCCGCATGCGAGCGGCCTGTTCTCGAAAGGCCGGTACATCTATGAGGTTATGGCGTTCGTGGGGGTCGCTCTCCAGATCGTAAAGCCCGTCAAGGTCCCAGATCCCGTGGTAGTAGATGTACTTGTAGCGGTCCGTGCGAAGGGCAAAAGTGGTCGGGGTAGCGGGATGGTTCCACTCCCAGTAGTACTCGTAAATGATGTGATCGCGCCAGGGCACCTTTCCGCCCTCAAGGAGTGGCAGAAAGGACCGGCCATCCATGTTCGCCTGAGGCGGCGGCTTCACACCGGCCAAGTCGAGGATGGTGGGCGCTATATCGATGTTCAAAACCATTTTGGAGACCCGGGTCGCGGGTGCGATGCGGCCTGGCGCCCACACCAGCATAGGAACCCGGATCGACTCTTCGAAGGCGTCCCGCTTGTCGTAGAACCCGTGCTCGCCCAGAGCAAACCCGTTGTCTCCCATGTAGAAAACGATCGTCGACCCGGCCAGACCGGACTCATCCAGAAAGGTGAGAACTCTTCCCAGGTTTTCATCCAGTCCGTACACCGTCTCACAGTACTGACGATAGAAATCATCAAAATCCCTGATCGGGTCTTGATCGAAGGGAGTTGTCTCCATGTGGTCGATACCGTGATAGCCGTAACGACGATCCCGCACCCAGCGAGGTTGGGTGCGATAGTTCTCCTCCGAGTTGGCCATGGTATCCGGATAATCGATCTCTTTTCCACTGTAGCGCCCTTTGTGCCTCGGGGCCGGTAGAAAGGGGTAGTGCACGGCCTTGTAGGAAAGGTAGAGGAAGAACGGCTTGCCGCGGCGGTTCTTCAGCCAGCCGAGAGCCTGGTCAGTGACGATGTCCGTCGTGTAACCCTGGAAGGGCGTTCTCTCCCCGTTGATATTCAACACAGGATCGAAATAGGTCCCCTGCCCCGGAAAACTGACCCAGTGATCAAAGCCGGGCCGGGGCTCGTCGTTCTCGTGACCCATGTGCCATTTCCCGACAAAGGCCGTCTCATAACCCCCTTGCTGCAGAAACTGCGGGAAGAACCTGGTGCCGGCAGGAACCGGGCGCTGGTTATCCACCACACCATGATGGTGCATGTATCTCCCGGTCAGAACCGAAGCACGGCTTGGGGAACAGAGGGAAGTCGTGACGAAGGCGTTTCGAAGGTGGGCTCCCTCCTTCGCCATCCGATCCAGGCTGGGTGTTTCCAGGAAGGCGGGTCCTTCCTCCACGAAGCCCATGAAGTCGGAGCGGTGATCATCACTCAGCACCAGGATAATGTTGGGGCGACTCTGACCGTGGGCTGCCGCCGGGAGGGCTACAAGAACCAGCAGGAACAGGGTGAGGATAGTCAGATTGTGACGCGTAACGAGCTGCATAATCCCCCTGCTGCTCAAGAGACTACAACCCGGCGCGGGTGAGAAAGTACTGGCGGGCGGACCAGACCCTCTCGAGGAGTTCCTTTCTCAGCTTCAGGACGTATTCACCGGAGATCTTCTCATCCCAGCGGGAAAGAGCCATCGCATCAAACTGGGAACGCAGCCGTCCCTCCAGTTCACCAAGTCGGCCAGCCCAGGCCAGGCAGAGAGACTTGGCGCGAGGATGTTCGGCTCGCGAAGGACGGCCGTGCACCGCAAGGTAGACGGGCGCCGTGTGGGCCAGCGAAGAAACAGGACGCAGCAGACCCAGTTTGGTGCCGGAAGCTCGCAAAGCCACCCATCCGGCCTCCCCGACCGGCAGCTCGAAATCACTGCGAATCTCGGAAGCTCCATCCGCAGCCCGAAAAGTGCGAATGATCTGGCCATTGGCCACAAGCTCCATCTTTTCCACATCGTCGCGGTCCGGATTGAAACGAACCAGAGCTTTGACTCTCACGTTTCCCGGCTCAGCCAGAACCACTTCTTCACCAAGTCCGCGACCATTTACGGTGAACTCGAGTAATGGGCCGTTGCTCACGAAAGTCCGGCCCTGCTCGATGCCGTCCAGCCACTTCTGGTAGGTGAGTGGTCCCTCCACGCGAGTATAGAATCGCTCGCGGCCAATGGGGGCGCCCCCGAAGGGATAATCCGAGCCAGCCGTCGGGCTCATCTTGAATCCGGTATTCAAGATGCTGTACCAGACGCTGAAATCGGCCCCGTTGAACTGAAGCACTTCCAGGAAACTGATCAGTTTGAGAGGCAAATCAATGCTCAGACCGTTCTGGGCACCGGCCTGGATTCCCATGTGGGCATAGCCGCTGAGCCCCCCCAGACGCCGTGCCTCTTCCCAGAAGAGTTGGTAGAGGAGGTACTGGTCCGGGAAATTGACGGGCTCCGAGGTTCCCAGGGTGATGGTATGTCCGAACACATGAGTGCGCGGGTTCTCCTGCCCGGAGGCGAGCAGATAAATGCCTTCGTTGTACACGCTCTCTGGACCAAAGGCGTACTGGGGAGCATTGTGGAAACCGGCCACATTTCCCCACTGCAGCAGAGTGGCCACATGCACATCCTCGGCCTGCATCCATTTCGAGATCAGGGGGTCGAGTTCCCTGTGGGTGCGCGCCACGTGGATGTGGGGGTCGGCACTGTACCACCCCTTCTCCGGCATGTTGATCCATCTCGGGATCTCCAGGGTGAATTTTGAATCCGAGCCGGCGGTGACGACGACCTGGCGCGACACTTCAAGGTACTCAATCCCCTTGCTGGCAGTCACCCGGTACCGGCCCGCAGGCAACTGAAGAAGAGATTCACCACTGCTGTAGAACTGCGTCGTACCCTTATCGAAGTCCCGCCAGCTGGGCTTGAAGCGGGCCAGAGCGTCTTCTATTGTGCCCTCCCAGCGACTCTCCTGATTCTTCGGGTCGCCCCCCGACAGCAGGGCGTCTTCCGCCACGAAAGCCTGGTCTTCCTGATCCAGGACTTCGACCCGGGCCGGCGTGACCTGCCCGGTCAGGGGATCCACCAGACTCAAGCGCAGCGTTCCCTGAGCCTTTTCCCCTCCCTGCCCCCATTTCCAGAGAGACGCAGTCAGACCCAGCAGGACCAGGGTCAGAGTAATGCTAGACAGAAGGGCGGGGTGGCGGCGAAATGAGAGAGCTTTCATCTTCTAAGGTGCCCCCGAATGCTCGTATTTCTGAAATTGTACTCAGGAAGGGGATTGGGCGTCACCATCGGCGGGATTTGCGAATCGGGTTCGTTCCTTCCCGAGCGACAGATAACGCAGTTTGCGCAGCGCCTTGTCCTGGATCTGACGAATACGTTCGCGGGTCACCGAAAACCGTTGACCAACCTCTTCGAGTGTGCACTCGATGCCATCGTCGATCCCGTAGCGCATTCGAAGAATCTGTTCTTCTCTGGAAGTCAGTGTCTGCAGCATGGCAGAGGTTTGCTCTTTGAGATCGATACCGATCGTCAAATCCGCCGGTGATATGGCCAACCGATCTTCCACCAGGCTTCCCAGTTGGCTGTCCTGGTCTTCTCCGATCGGCGTTTCCAGCGAAATGGTCTGCTGAGCTACCTTGAGAGCTTGTCGAACTTGGGCTACCGGGATCCCCGTCTCATGAGCCAGTTCTTCCAGAGTCGGCTCACGCCCTCCCTGCTGCAGCAGGGCACGAGAGGTCTGAATCAGCTTATTGACCCTTTCCGTCATATGGACGGGCAGTCGAATCGTACGAGATTGATCGGCAATCGCCCTCGTGATGGCCTGGCGAATCCACCAGTGGGCATAGGTCGAGAACTTGTAGCCCCGTCGATAATCGAACTTGTCAACGGCCCTCATCAACCCGATGTTGCCTTCCTGAATGAGATCCAGGAACAGGACTCCACGCCGGGCATATTTCTTGGCAATCGAAACCACCAGTCGAAGATTGGCTTCCACCAGCTCTTTCTTGGCAATGTCCTCTTCGAGCTCGAAGCGTTTTATGGTCGCCAGGGTGCGCTTGGCCTCACCTATGCTGGTCTGAATCTTCTCGTCAACCTGCCGTATCTCTCCCTTGAGTTGCGCAAGCCGATCGCGAATATAGTCAGCTTTCGCAACCGGCAGTGCAGACTTCTGCAGTTTCAAGAGCTGTTTCTGTTCTCGTTCAAGCGCCCGGATGCCATCCACGGCAATTCGAATGACGCTGACAAGTCTGGCGTGGACCTCAGGAGTCAGGCTCAAGGAGCGGATGTCACGAGCGATGGTCACCCTGTGGCAGGCCAGCTGAGAAAGCCGTTTCTTGTACTCCGGCAAATCCTGGCTGACCTCGTGGAGGTGTTGGCGAATTTCGCTTGCCTTCGACTGCAATTCCCGAATGCGAGAGATGGTCTCGTGCACCTTGAAAGAGCGTACCGCCAGAATCTCATCGGTGAGTTCGTCTTTTGCGAAATTCACCAACTTGGTGATTGGGAGCTTTCCATCAGACAGATCCTGGTCGTAGTTCAGAATCTCGGTGACCGCCAGAGGGCAGCGGGAAACTGCCTTGAGAACATTCAGCTGGGCTTTTTCGATCCGCTTGGCGAGTTCGATCTCCGCTTCCCGATTCAGGAGTGGGACCGTGCCCATCTCACGCATGTAAAGTCGAACGGGATCGTCTGTCTTCCCCGGGTCAATAGCTTCCGCGCCAGAATTCTTGTCGGCTTTCTTCGCGCGCGACCTACCCGGGGGGGGCTGGCGCGGCTGTTCGGGTTCGACCACGTCGATTCCAGCCGCGTCCAGAAAAAGGACGACCTGCTCAAGAGTGTTGGAGCTAAGAAAGTTGTCCGGAAGCGCTTCTTTTACTTCGTCCTTGGAAAGATAACCCTTTTCTTTTCCAAGGAGGATTAGCTCTTCCAGGACATCGTACTCGTCGGATCCGGACAAACTGTTCTCCCTTCCCCGCAGGCGGCACCTGGCTGATTGGAGGTTTGAAAGAATCCAGTTTAACCCAGAATCCGTTTCGAGGTTGGCCAATTGCAGTGAACGGGGCGCGGGAGAACCCGCGTCTCCTTCAAAAAATGTTTGTTTTGCCGGCAGTTACCAGTGATTCCCTCTTTGGCCGCCACCGCCGCCGAAGGACCCTCGGTCTCCGGCGCGAACGAATAGACGCCGGCAGTGGCGCACACCTTGATGATCCGGGCACCGTGCTCGACCTGATAGCGAACCGCTTTGAGAACCAGCTCCTGGGGAACTACGCCCAGCCTGCGCCGGGACGCGGAACCCTGGGTCACCACATCGTGGCCCAGCAAACTTACCTGTCCGGACGTCGGTTTGAGTAACCCGGAAATGCAGCCGATGGTGGTGGATTTTCCGGCCCCATTGGGACCCAGAAGTCCAAAGATCTGACCCGCCTGGACAGTGAAGCTGACGTCGTCAACCGCAACCAGATCCCCGTAGTGTTTTGTCAGCCCGTCGACTTCGATCAACGGCAGCACCTCGACTCACCAGACTTCACGCCGCATCAAAGAAAAACAACGGAGCGGCACGGCCGAGGATACCTTCCCCGCTTGGGATTTGGAAGGTGGAAGCTGGAATTGATAGTCTTACTCTCAAAATGCTAGAGATCCTGAGCAAGTTTGAACGGGTGGTTGTCCATTCCCTGCTGGTCATGCTCATGCTGGCTGTCCTGTCATCGACGGTGGAACTGGGAAGACTCCTGATCGAGCAATTCAGGAAACCTCCCTACCCGTTCCTCCTGGACATGTCGGAGCTTCTCCCGATCTTTTCCTTGTTTCTGATGGTTCTGATCGGAGTCGAGCTGATCGAGGTCGTCAAGGCCTATATAACCGACGACAGGCTGCACGTTGAAGTCGTCTTCCTGGTAGCCATGATCGCCGTGGCCCGAAAGGTCATCGTGCTCGACTACAAGGACACATCCCCTGGGATGCTTTTCGGCACCGCGGCTATTATCGTGGCCCTCAGTATGGGCTTTTACGTACTCAAGAAGGCTCTGCGCAGAGATGGAACACCACGGGAGTCCTGACGTCCGTCGGTGTCAACCGGAATGACCAGGTTTCTAGATCTGAGCCAAGACTTTGACTCGTTCCAGGGGCGGACCTGGCTGAACTGCTCACACCAGGGACCTTTACCGAACTGCGCAGTGGAAGCGGCTCAGGCAGCCATTGCCCTGAAGCAATCCCCCTTTCGTCTCACAACCTCCCAGCCGTTTGAGGAAGTTCCAGAAAACTTGAGGGGGCGGCTCGGGCAACTCATCGGAGTGGTTCCCGACGACATTATCCTGGGGAACAGTACGTCCTACGGGATGAACCTGCTGGCCAGCGCCCTGGACTGGAAAGAAGGCGACGAGGTACTGGTCGTCAAAGGCGACTTCCCCGCCACCCTCTATCCCTGGCTGCCTCTCGCCGAGCGGGGAATCTCGCTCCGATCGATCGACCCCGAAGGGCCCTGTCTGACAGCGGCGGAACTGGACGCAGGCCTCTCCCCTCGGACTCGCCTGTTCTGTACCACACTGGTTCACTCCCTGACCGGCTGCGCCCTGGATGAAAAGGCTTTGTCAGGGGTCTGCCGGGAGCGAGGAGTTGTCTTCGTGCTGAACGGCTCTCAGGGGATCGGAAACCGGCCCTTCCAGGCTCTGGAGAGCGGCGTGGACGTGTTCACTGCCTGTGGCTTCAAGTGGCTCCTGGGGCCTTATGGCACGGGGTTTTGCTGGATCCGGCCCGAGTTGCGGGAATCGCTGCGATCCACCCAGGGCTACTGGCTGGCCAACCTGAAGGCCGATGATCTGCAGGGAGAGATTCCGATCCGGCTCAAGGAAAATCTGGGAGCTCGTCGTTTCGACATCTTCTGCCCCGCCAATTTTTTCAATTTCCTGCCCTGGACAGCTTCTCTGGACTATCTGCTGAGAGTCGGCCTCCAGCAGATTGCCGGTCACGATCTGGCCCTGGCGCGGCGCCTGATCCGGGGTGTCGACCCGGACAGGTACCAGCTTCAGAGCCCAGAGTCGGGTCCTTCACTGACTCCAATTGTAGTTTTGGACTGTGGCTCCGGCAGGCAGGTCTTTGAGCGTCTCAGCGAGGTCGGGATTGACATCGCGCTGCGGCGGGGTGCCCTGCGCATCTCTCCGCACCTGTACAACACACCCGAGGATATCGACAGGCTGCTGGAAGTTCTCAACGAATAGGTCGTCGACCACCAGCTTGGTCAGATAACCAGCGCGACCGGAAGCAGTCCCTGGGAAGAGCAGGAGAACCAACCAGACTGCCGTCCAGCCCTTTGAAAACAATGCTCTCAGCCTGTGAGCCGCTGACTCGGGACGTCTGAGCGGATAAATCCCTCGACGGTCTCGACAACCTGTTCTATTTGACTCCGAGTCAGTTCCGGGTAGACGGGCAGAGCCAGAGTCTCTGCGCCTGCCCGCTCGGCTGCGGGAAAGTCACCCTCCTCATGACCCAGGGAATCAAAACATTCCTGCAGGGGCAGGGGCACTGGATAGTACACTTCGCAGCCGATATCGTTTTGTCTCAAGTGTTTGATCAAGCGGTCGCGGACCGTGGACCCTTGAGGGTGGTCAGATCTCCCGGCGCTCACGCTCCGGGCTCCGTTGCAGCTTTCCTCAGCCTGCGGTTGAGCTTGGATCCGGATCACGAACTGGTTGTAGATGTGATAGCAATCGTCCGACTCCACAGGAAGGCTCACGATTGCCCTTTGACTGTTGACGGTGGGCCCGCTGGCCGTTGACGAATGGAACAGTTCGCGGTAGATCGAGGCATTGGCGCGGCGCTGCTCGGTCCACCCGGCCAGGTACTTGAGCTTCACTCTGAGGATGGCGGCCTGGAGTTCATCCAATCGGAAGTTCCCCCCCACCACCTTGTTATAGTGCTTGGGACGAAAGCCGTGGTTGTGCAGCAACCGTACGCGATCGGCCAGCTTGGGGTCGCTGGTTGTGACCAGGCCTCCATCGCCTGCCGCTCCCAGGTTCTTAGAGGGGAAAAAACTGAAACAACCCAGGTGGCCAATCGATCCGGCCTGTCGGGACCGGTATCCGGCGCCAATGGCCTGGGCGGCGTCTTCGACCACGAAGAGGTCATGCTTCTGGGCCAGAGTCATGATTGGGTCCATGTCAGCCGTCTGGCCGTACAGATGGACGGGCAGGATCGCCCTGGTCTTCTCCGTGATGACGCCCTCGAGGAGATCGGGATTCAGGTTGTAGTTGACGGGATCGATATCGACAAAGACAGGCCGGGCCCCCAGACGCCAGATGGATCCCGCGCTGGCGAAAAAGCTGTAAGAACTCGTGATCACTTCGTCGCCCGGCTCGATGCCGATCGCCATCAGGGCCACTAGCAGTGCATCGGTACCGGAGGTGACCCCGACGGCATGCTCACAGCCACAGTAGGCCCCCAGCTCTTCCTCCAGACCCTCCACTTCCGGCCCCAGGATGAAACGCTGGGATTCCAGAACCCGGGCGACGGCAGCCTCCACCTCCTCCCGGATGGCGGCATACTGGGTTTTCAAGTCAAGAAAAGGAACCATCACTTAGGGCTGATACTGCTCCCGGCGCACGATCTGGGAGCGGGGATTGATGACATTGGTGAAAACGCAGGACGGCCCGCAGAAGACGTCGTCTTCCAGCTCTACACCCGTGTAGAGCGAGACGTTGTTCTGGATCTTGCAGTTGTCCCCTATCTTGACTCCGCTGGCCACAAGAGTGTGCTGGCCCAGGATGCAGTTGCGACCGATCACAGCGTCTTTCATGACATGGCAAAAGTGCCATATCCTGGTTCCTTCACCGATCAAACAGGGTTGGTCAACGACTGCGGTGGGGTCGATGTAGATTCCGTTCTCTTTCCTGGGCTCTCTCATACTTCGTGCCCTTCACCTACAGTCACGCGATCTAAGGAATGCGACCACGAAGGATGCGACCTAGTGCACTGTCCGGAAAGTGCACTAGCCGCTCAACGATGAGATCGTTCTTCCTAGGAACGGTAGTTGGTGAACTGCATATCAATGCCCAGATCTTCCTGCTTGAGCATCGCGATCACTTCCTGCAGATCGTCGCGGACCTTGCCCGAGACCCGCACGTAATCCTCCTGGATCGCGGCCTGAACCTTGAGCTTCCTTTTCTTGATCAGCTTGACGATCTCCCGGGCCTTCTCTCTGGGGATCCCCTGCTGCAGAGAAATAGTCTGGCGCACGCTGTCCTTGGAGGCGGGCTCGAACGCCCCGTAGCTCAGAGCCTTTAGCGAGACGCCACGATGCACCAACCTCTGCCGGAGCACCTGGTCGACCGCAGTGCAGGTGAATTCTTCACTGGAGGCGAGGACGATCTTGTTCTCTTTCTCCTGCAGCTCGATGTCAGACTGGCTGTTCTTGAGATCGTAACGCTGGCGGACTTCTTTCAGGGCCTGGTTGACCGCGTTCTTCACCTCGTCCATGTTGACTTTGGAAACGATGTCGAAGGAGTTCTGCTTGGCCATGCCGGGAAGCATACAACATTTCTGGAGTGAGGCACCTGAAGAGCCGCTTGACCAAGCAGAAGTCAAACTTCCGCACTCCAGGGATTCGGACCAGGGGCAGTCCTCTGGTAGAATCGACGTTTGGTGAAACATCCTACGAATGATGAGCTGATCGAACGCTGGCATGGCGAGCCGGCTCCCCTGTTGCCCCTCCTGCACGCTTTTCAGGAGCGCGACGGATACCTGTCTGATGACGCGATCCGGAAGACCGCTACTGCTCTGAGAATCCCACTGGCCGACCTCTACGGGACGGTCACGTTCTACCACCACTTCTCACTGCAGGCCGGAAACGGGCACTTTCGAGTCTGCACCGGACCCATCTGTCGCCTTCGCGGCGGGCTGGAATTGCTGGAAGCACTCGGAGAAACCGCCGAAGAAATGCCCTGCGCCGGGCGTTGTGACGATCCCATTCCCGTCATCCAGGGAGACACCCTGTTCGTCGGCAGCGAACCCGACTCTCTGGTCACCCGGTCCTCTCCGCTGCCTCCTTCCAACCCGGCCGGCATTGAAGAGTGCGTCTTTGCCCGCATCCGCGACGACGCTCGCTCGACGATGGCCGGCTACCGGAAAAACGGCGGCTATGAGGCCCTGAACCGGGCTCTCCTGGAAATGGAGCCGGATGACGTCATCCGGACCATCAGCGAGAGTCAACTGGCCGGGCGTGGTGGAGCCGGTTTTCCAACCGGACGAAAATGGCAGGCTGTTCAAGATGCGCCTGGAAATCCGAAAAGCATCGTCTGTAACGCGGACGAAGGAGAACCTGGCTGTTTCAAAGACCGGGTCTTGATGGACCACGATCCCCATGCTGTCATTGAGGGGGTGATCCTGGCGGCCTACGCGACTGGCGCCACCCGCGGCTTCATCTATCTCCGCTACGAGTATCCGGAGACTCTCAAGACTCTGGCGCGAGCTCTCAGCGAAGCGCAAGAATGCGGATTCCTGGGCGACACAATTCTGGGAAAGGATTTCTCCTTTCACCTGTATCTGCGGAGGGGAGCAGGAGCTTATATCTGCGGCGAGGAGACCTCCCTTCTGAACAGCCTCGAGGGCAAGCATCCCTTTCCCCGCAACCGTCCACCCTACCCGGTGACCCATGGCTACGAAGACCTCCCGACGGTGGTCAACAACGTGGAAACCCTGGCTTCGGTCCCTCCGATTGTGAGGAAGGGGCCGGAATGGTACCGGAGCCTGGGATGGAACGATCAGAGCGGAACCAAACTGATCAGCCTTTCCGGGGACATCCGCAACCCGGGTAACTATGAAGTCCCTCTGGGGATGCCTTTGAGTACCCTTCTCTACGAGTGGGCCGGAGGTCCACTGCCAGGAAGCACCATCCAGGCCGTGACCATGGCAGGGCTCTCCGGTGGTTTTCTGGCCGGAGAGGACCTGGACGTCACGCTGGACGAAACCAGTATTCGCAGCCGCGGTTCCTTTCTGGGTGCCGGCGGAATCATGGTTTTCGATTCGAGCCGAAACATGGTCAAGATCGCCCACAGCGCCATGAGCTTTTTTGCCGAGGAGTCGTGCGGAAAGTGCTTTCCCTGCCGGATCGGCACCCGGCGCCTGACGGAGCGCCTGTCCGGAGAAGCGGGGCCAGGGGAGCTCGAAGCCTGGACCGGCGAGGTGCGGGACCTGGGCGAAACCATGAAGGAGTTGAGCGCCTGCGGACTGGGTGTGGCCGCTCCCCTGATCAGTGATAGTCTCTTGAAGTATTTTCCGGACCAGATCCGTCGACACCTCCAGGAATCCGATAGAGGAAAGGGACCATGAACTCGGGAACCGTCCAGGCGAACGACCAGGGGACGATGACGATTGACGGCGCCGAAGCTCGTTTTTCGCCCGGTGAGACCGTCTATGAAGTAGCTGAGCGCCAACAGGCAGAGATTCCCACCCTCTGCTACGACTCCCGACTGGAGCCCTTTGGGGGGTGCCGGCTGTGTGTCGTGGAAGTGGAAGGCATCTCCAAACCGGTCGCCTCCTGCACCACGAAAGCGAGCTCCGGAATGGTGGTCCGGACCCGCACCGAGAAGCTCGAGAAACACCGCAAGACACTGTTGGAAATGGTGGCCAGCGAGAATCGCCAGATCCAGGTCGATCCGCTCAGCGGCTTCGCCTCCCAGGAATTGGCGACGCTGGCCGAGCGGTACGGGGTGCACAACGGTCGCTTTGCCGGCAGCACCTCGGGTACCTCCAGCCAGGATGACAATCCCTTCATCCTCCGGGACTACGAACAGTGCATCTCCTGCTATCGTTGTGTCCGCGTCTGCGCGGAGCAAGAGGGTGACTACGCCATCACGGTTCTCAACCGTGGCTTTGAGACCCAGATTGCGACCGAGTTCAACGGTCTGCTCAAGGATTCGGCCTGCACCTTCTGCGGTCAATGCGTGCAGACTTGTCCAACCGGTGCTCTGGCCGACTTAAAGGCGCTACAGCACACCGAGCTGCCGGAGCCCATCGAAAAGACCCGCAGTATCTGCCCCTATTGCGGTGTCGGATGTTCGGTAGACCTTCTCACTAAGGGAGACCGGCTGGTAGGAATCCATCCGGCCATGGATGGGCCTGCCAACGAAGGTGCGCTCTGCATCAAGGGACAGTTCGCCTACGACTTTGTCCAACACCCGGAGCGCCTCACCACCCCTCTGGTCCGAGACACAGACGGGGAGCTGCGTGAGACTGGCTGGGACGAGGCTCTCGATCGAGCCGCTGCCGGATTCCGGCAGGCGCGCGAAAAATACGGTCGGCACGCCATCTATGGAGTCGCCTCGGGGCGCACGCCTGGTGAAGCCGATTACATGATGCAGCGCTTCATCCGCGCCGGCTTCGGGACCAATCACATCGATAACTGCAGCCGTGCCTGACACGCTCCCACGGTGGCCGGTCTGGCCGCCACCATCGGACGCGGGGCGATGTCCAATCCCCTCGCGGACATGGAAAAGCCAGACGTCATCTTCTGCATCGGTACCAATATGACGGAGTGTCACCCCGTCGCAGCTACCCGCCTCAAGAAGGCGATAGCCCGAGGAGCCAAACTGATCGTGGCCGATCCCCGCCGCATCGATCTGGCTGACCTATCCGATCTTTTTCTCCAACTCCGGGTGGGTTCGGATTCTGCGCTCTTGCTGGGGATGGCCCACGTCATCGCTCGCGAAGGACTCGTCGACCCCGAGTTCATGGCCGCCCGCACCACGGGTGGCGAGGATTTCCTGGAGCACGTCAAGGAATTCACACCCGAGTGGGCGGAGACGATCAGCGGCGTTCCCGCGGCCGATATCGAGACCGCCGCGCTCTGGTTCGGCAGTGCCGAGAAGGCGGCGATCTACTACACCCTCGGCATCACGGAACACATCTGCGGCGTCGAGAATGTCCAAGGGCTCTGCAACCTGGCGCTCATGACCGGAAACCTGGGTCGTGAAGGGACAGGCATCAATCCCATGCGGGGCCAGAACAACATCCAGGGTGCTGGAGACAGCGGAGCGGTTCCCAATAGCTATCCCGGTTTTCAGCCCGTGACCGACCCGGAAAACCAGGCCAAATTCCGGAAAGCCTACGGAACCGAAGTCGACCTGGGAAGAATCATGACCAAGGTCCGGGCCCTGGATCTGGCCGGTGACCAGATTCGGGCCATGCTCATCGACGGTGAGAACACGCTGGTTTCCGACCCCGACATGGCGCACTGTGAACACGCACTTCGCAGCCTCGATCACCTGGTCGTCATCGATATTTTTCTGACCGAGACGGCAGAGTTGGCCGACATTGTTTTTCCGGCCACCAGCTGGGCGGAGACCGACGGGACCTTCACCAACACGGAGCGCCGTATCCAGCGCGTGCGTCAGGCCGTCCCTGCGGCAGGCGACTCCAGGCCCGACTGGTGGATCATTGCCCAGATTGCCCGGCGCCTGGGCTTTTCGGGTTTCGAATTCGACTCGGCCAAAGAGGTCTTTAACGAGCTGTGCAGCCTCTCTCCCATCTATGCAGGTCTCAACTGGGATCGAATCGACCAGGGTGAGTACCAATGGCCGGTTCCCTACGAGGGACATCCCGGGACCCCCGTTCTGCATGAAGGAGAGTTTAAGAACGGCCGCGGCATCTTCAAGCTGATCCGTTACCGGGATCCAGCTGAGACAATCGACGATGACTTTCCGGTATGGCTGACCACCGGGCGACGGCTCGAGTCGTACCATACTCGAACTCAGACGGGGCGGGCCCAGGGGATTGATTATCTTCTGTCCGAGGAGACTCTGGAGGCACATCCGGATGACATCGAGGCCTGGGGGCTGAAGAACGGCGAGTGGTGCTCCATGTCCAGCCAGCGGGGGTCGATCAAAATCAAGGTCGAGTCCACCAGGCGCTCTCCCCGGGGGACGGTTTTTGCCAGCTTCAGCTTCGCCGATGTTCCGGTGAACATTCTCACCGGCTCAGGTTACGACCCCATTACCGACACGGCCGAACTGAAGGTCTGTCCAGTGCGAATTGAACCGATAGGGTCCGTGGTCTAGCCCGGATTATGCATGAGATCTGAATCCGAGTGAGATTTGGGCCCATAAAAAGAGCCGTAGCTCTCTGATATAAAAGGGTTTACACAAACAAGACCCTAACCAGGAGCTACGGCAATGTTAAGAGCAGTCTGCCAGAATACCCTGCCATTTCACAGCCACAGAAAGATCACGGCGCGTTTTGATGGGGGGAGCCTCACTTCCGACGCAGGATGGTTGTTGTTTGGATCGGTGGATCGGCAACATCGGCTCTGCGAGGGCTTCAGTTCGTGTATTTCGGAGAGTCGAGACCAACGCTACATTCGTCATGATCTGTTGAAATTGATCCGACAACGAGTCTTGCAGATCGTGGCCGGCTACGAAGACTGTAATGACGCCGATACGCTGCGCTCGGATCCGATGCTCAAAACCGTCTGTGATCAGTTGCCGGAGAGCGATCCGGATTTGGCCACGCAGCCGACTTTCTCCCGCTTGGAGAACTCCGTCACCAGGAAGGATCTGATGCGTTTGAGCCAGTGGCTGCTAGGCCGTTATGTGCGCTCCCTGAAGAAAAGACGTCCCGGTAAGATCATCCTGGATCTGGACAGTACCGACGACCACACCCACGGCCAGCAGGAGTTCTCCTTCTACCACGGGTATTACCGAAGCCACATTCTGCATCCTTTGCTGATCTTCGATGCCGACACGGGAGACCTGGTGTGTGCCGTGTTGAGACCTGGCAACAAGGGAGCTGCCTCTCACATCGTGCCCATTCTGAAGCGAGTCGTGGAGGCTATCCGACAAGGAGTGGGGACGGATGTCGAGATTGAGATTCGGGCCGACAGCGGCTTTGCCACGCCGCGGCTCTACGAGTTCTGTGAGGCTGAAGAGAATCAACTCCAGTATGTCATTGGGTTAAGTCGAAACCCTCGCCTGCAGCGAGTGGTCGAGCCCCTGCTGGATTCGACTCGGGAAAGGTTCCTTGAGCTGGAGGAAAAACAGCGTCAGTTTGACGAGTTTCTTTATCGAGCCAACAGCTGGGATCGATCTCGTCGCGTCATCGTCAAAGTGGAGGTCGATCAGCGCGGGATCAATCGTCGCTTTGTGGTCACCAACCGGGACGATCTCTGCTCCCAATCACTTTATGACCACTACACAAACCGAGGACAGACCGAAAACTTCATCAAGGCCTTCAAGAATCATCTGAGCATGGACCGACTCAGCTGTCATCGATTCCTGGCCAATCAGTTTCGACTCCTTCTGCATGCCCTGGCTTACCAGATGTTCGTGCGCCTGCGCGACTATCTGCACGGGACCCCCTGGCACAAGCTCGAAATCGAAACCTTACGTCGTCGTGTCCTCAAGATCGGGGCCCGGATCCGACAAACCACTCGACGCATCTGGGTCCATCTTTCCTCAGCCTTTCCCGAACAACCCCTCTTCCACCTCGTCTTGAGTCGTCTCAACTCCAGCTAGCCTCTCCCAGCTCCCCGAAAAACCGCTTCCGATACTCACCCAGGCCCAGATCTGTCTGAAATTCACTCCCCAACCACTTCAAACGCCTCGCCAACCGATATTCTTCGCAAATCCGCCTGTCACACCTGTCCGCTTTCGAGTTGAGCCACTTCTCGAGTCGTTTTTCAACTCCGGACTACGGTTCTTGCATAATCCGGGCTAGGTCGTGGGGTCCAGGTGCTGGGTGCTGGCCGGGTACATGATTTACACGGGGTCTGAAGTAACGTACCCGGTTGCCGAACCACAGAAGCGCGAGTCTTGAGGATCGCGCAACGAGGAACGAATCAATCAAGGGGCTGTCGAAGACAGCGGGGCCTGGGCTGTCGCAGACAGCAGGGCCTCGACAAAGGGGGCAAGGCGGGTGGGTAGGGTTCGAAGATATTCCAGCCCGTCATCACCGCCACCAGATCCCGATCCGGAATGATGAGCAGATACTGTTCGCCGTAGCCCAGAGCCGCGATCACCGGGGTGCCTGCCGACTCCTCCACTCTCCACCACTGGTAACCATAGCCTCGGTTCTGCTCAGGGTCTTCCGGGGCGACGTCATCAGTCTGCCGGGCGGTTGAGTCTGCCACCCAGCCTGCCGGGAGGATCCGCCTTCCATCCCAGAGTCCTCCACGCAGAAACAGGTAGCCGATCCTGGCCAGATCTTCAGCTTTCAGATAGAGCCCCCCTTCGGTGTCGGCAAAACCTTTTGGATCCCTTTTCCAGTGATAGCTGCGGATGCCGAGTGGCTTGAACAGGTGCTGTTCGGCGTATTCGGGAACCTGGAGACCCGTCGCCTGCTTGATCAGGCCGGACAAGAGCTGAGCGGCCCCGCTGCTGTAGAGGAAAACCTCACCGGGATCGGAGGTCATGGGCTGGTCGAGACAGAACTGGATCCAGTCGTCGGAACTCTCCAACTGGATGGTCGTGTTGCGGGGATCGGGCAGCGGATAGTCGACCACGTTCCAGTAGAGCCCGGCCCGCATGGTGAGAAGATTCAGCAGGGTCATGCGACGCTTCCGGTCATCCATGCGCTGGATCTTGTAGTCGCTGAAGTAAGGGAGCACCTTCACATCGAGCCCGGGAAGGCTGCCTCTGGCCAGCGCGATGCCGATCAGGATCGAGTTGACGGACTTCGTGACCGACTGCAGGGAGTGGAGCCGGCTGCCCTCCCAGAACGGATGGAAGTCGGGATGGTAGTAGTTGTAGTGGTGTCGCGTCAGATCGCGACCCCGGCTGATCTTCACGTAGTCGTGCCGGTAGGACTGATTCAGGACCAGATATCCGTTGCGCACGATCAGGACCTGGTCGATGTAGCCGTGTTTCCCGGATTCGATGTCCCGAGTCAGGGCCTGGAGCGGAGCAGCGTCCATCTCCTGTTGTGCAGGTGTTGAGAGTCTCCAGTGGTCGGTTGGGAAAGACGCAGTCTGGGCCAGAACGGTGGGGGTCAGCAAACAGGCGATTGCCAGAAGGACGTTCGATCTCATCGGTTAGTTCCAGGTCTCGTGGAGTCGTAGGGTACGGTTATCAACTGTGCGGGCTTAGCTTATCAGTAAGCTCGGTAATGGGAAATCGTACGGCCGATCAAGGACATAGGAGTTTGTTGAAGGGATGTTAACGACCCGGGCTCAAAAGACAATCTTGGGTGGCATCCACACGGCCGCGGGCGGCCTCACGAGCGGGAGTCGCTTCGAATGCGGTGATCTGATCTACGGGTCGGTCTCGAGCGCGGCCCTGGCAATCTGCTTGACTTCGCGCAGGTTCAGCTTCCCGGTTCCCAGCATAGGCAGTTGATCCACCCTGACAAACCGGTCCTTGCGAGGAATGAAGAGGTTGGGAAGACCCTGGTTCTGAAGCTTCTCCACCACTTCCGGGATTCTTTCTGGATCGCAGGTGTGAACCACAGCCAGGCTCTCACCCTTGCGGGGATCGGCAATCGATGTAACCGCGAAGACCTGCTCCTCGGGTGAGCCCAGCGCCTGCTGCAATGCCTCTTCAACCCGGCCGTGAGGCACCATCTCCCCGGCAATCTTGGAGAATCTCGAAAGGCGATCGGTAATCTTCAGAAAGCCGTCATCGTCCACCACGCCAATGTCACCCGTCACATACCAGCCATCCCGAAACGCTTTGCGGGTGAGGTCGTCTCGTCCCAGGTAGCCCTTCATGACGTTGGGGCCCTTGACCAACAACATCCCGGGCTCTCCCGGGGGAAGTGACTCGAAGGTGTCGGGGTCGACCGTCCTGATGGCCACTCCGGGGAGGGGTGAGCCCACATACCCACGCCGTGAGCCAGGTTGGAAGAAACCGGGCGCCCGGAAGTCCGGCACACTGGCCGCGATCGTGGGCGAGCACTCGGTGCTTCCGTACCCCTCCATGGGGCGAACTCCGAAGTGATCCTCGAAGGCCAGTGCGGTTTCGACGGACAGCTTCTCCGCTCCTGTGATCACCAGCCTCAAAGAACCGAACTGAGCCGGAGTACAGCGACGCATGTAGAGTTGCAGGAAGGTGGGGGTGGCCAGCAGGATCGTGACCCTGTGGCGCTGCACCAGATCGCCGATGGCAGGAGCGTCCAGGGGATTGGCGTGGACGGGCATGCCCAGGCCTTTCTGGAGAGCAAACCAGCAGGACATGTACCCGAAGGAGTGAAAGAGGGGAAGAATCCCCAGAACCCGGTCCCGTGGCGTAGCTCGCAGCACCTGCGTAAGCGCCTCCACGTTGGAGCCGACATTGAAGTGCGAGAGCATGACCCCCTTGGGCTCACCGGTGCTGCCGCTGCTGAAAATAACGGTTGCCAGATCCTGGGCACGAATGGGGCGCTGCGCTCCGCCCAGTCTCTCCAGCCAGGACACCGGAAAGAGAAGCGCAGCCACCAGACTCGAGAGCCGAAGTCCGGGCCCGACGATCTTGCGAAGATCCTCCGCCCACAGAATGTCAACCTTCTCGGGAAGCTCCAGTTCAGCCTTCCGGACGAACAGACTGCTGCTCACGATGGTGGTGAGACCGGCCTGTCGGATGGCCGATTCCAGGCCCGCCTTTCCGGCGGTATAGTTCAGGTTCACGCTGACACGACCGGAAAGGGACGCGGCGATGTTGACCAGCACTCCCGCCACCGTGGGCGGGAGCAGAATCCCGACCTTCTCCTGCCCAGCCCAAAAACCCTTGAGGGCCCGAGCCAGGACCACGGCCCCGGCTGCTGCCTGAAGCCTGGACAGTTTCCGCCCGTTGGCCTCAGCCAGGGCCAATACAAAGGGACCGTGCCGGGCACTACGGAAGAAGTCGGCGTGGAGTGGCCGGGCGGTTGCCTCCCTGGCCGCCCAGGCTCGAGAGGCCAGTTCTTGAACGCCCTGGCGTAGATCTCCCGCCTTCGTCCCGGGAGGAAGAGGGGTTCCGAAGGCCACAGTCACCGGATAAGGAATCCGGCGAGGGACTTTGAAGAGGAAGCGGCCTCCCTCGCGGCTGAAGATGCTCCCCCACAGGCGGTCCAGATAAACCGGAATGATGGGAGCCTCGCGATTTCCGGTGATTCGCTCCAGACCCCGGCGAAAAGGAAGAAGGGTCCCAGTCCGGGTAATCTGGCCCTCAGGGAAGATGCAGACCAGTTCATCTTTTTCCAGATAACGCCCCGCCTCGCGCAGCGCTTTTAGAATCACGCGCGGTCCTCCGGATGCCGAAATGGGAATGCAGCCCATGGACTTCATGAAGGGTTTGTAGAGCCAGTAGTCGAAGTAATCCTGGTGGACGATGAAGCGGATCGGCCGGTCGAGGCTGGCGATCAGCATCAGGGCATCGACAAAGGAGACGTGGTTGGGCGCCAGCAGGGCGCCGCCCTCTGAGGGAACGTGGCGGCTATCCATGATGCGCAGGCGGTAGAAGGTGTGGGTGGCCAGAATCAGGGCCAGTCGCAGCAGGGCCTCGGGAAGTAACCACAGAGCCCAGCCGGTGCCCAGCAAGATCACGATCGAGCCGGCTCCCAGAATCGCCTGGGGCGAGAACCCCAAATTAGCCAGGAGCGTCGCCCCTAGAGAACCGGCCAGAATGCCGCTGAACACGAAGATGTTGGAGAGGGCGATGATTCCACCCCGTCGGTCATCTGGAGACTTCCATTGAATAAGGGAATTGAGAGGGACTACCAACAGACCGCTGGCCGCTCCCAGGATGACCATAAAAACCAGGAGAAGGGAAAAGCCCGGGGAAGACAGGGCCAGAGTGAGACTGGCGAACGCCATCAAGACGGCCCCCAGGGGGATCAACCCGTACTCGACCCTCGGCCCGGAAAGCCGACTGGCCAGCAGGCTGCCCACTCCGACTCCTAGACCCAGAACAGCCAGAGGGACTCCCGCCATCGATTCCGAAAGACCGAGAACGGTCCGGGAATACACAAGAATGTCCTGGCCCAGCAGACTGGCTACTGTCCAGTAGAAGACCGAGCCCGCAACAGACAGACCCAGGACTCGTTGGGATCGGATGGTCCTCCACGAAGAACGAACGGTTTCCACCAGGTTGCCCTCCGAACGGGCGGGGGCAACCGCCGGGATACCCCGCGAGAAAACGAAACCGACCAGCGCACACAGGGTCAGGACGCCTCCAACCGTCCACAGATTGGTACCCGAGTAATGGAGCAACAGCCCACCTGTCGTCGTCCCCAGAATAATGGCCAGGAAGGTCCACATTTGAATGTGCGCATTTCCTCTCGAGAGCTTCTCATGAGGAAGAATCTCGGGCAGGATTCCGAACTTGGCCGGGCTGAAGAGCGCACTCTGAGCCCCCATCAGACCCAGCACGACCAGGGGCAGACGGGTGTTGTCGGGAAACAGCCATAGAAAAGCGGTGACCATGGCCATCAGCCCGATTTCAGCGCCCTTCATGGTGACGATGATGGTTCTCTTGCTGACCCGATCCGCCAGAACGCCGGCCGGGAGCGAAACCAGGATCAGGGGCAGCGTCAGGACACAGAAAGCCAGGGTTGTCTCAAACTGGGCCAGGCGCTGTAGTTCGGCCGGGTTTCCGAAGTATCGAGTCTCGAGTGATCGGATGGCCAGAAAGGCAACCATCAGCTTCAGGGCATTGTCATTGAAAGCCCCAAAGAACTGGGCCACCAGCAGGTTCTGAATGGAGGGCTGGGAAGGCAGCGTCTTTTCGCTCACCGCCGGGCACCCGTAAGATCTCGATTCGAGTGGTCAGCCCTGATCGTAATCATGGCAGTGACTACTGAAGGAAACCTGGAGAAAGGTAACTGTTGAAGGAACCAGGAACACGCCCGTCGAGCTTGAACAAGCCAGCCAGAAAATGCTACCCATATGTCTTTCTTCCGGGCTGGACGATACTGATTTCGGACTTTCAACGACCAACACTCCTGAACTGTGTGGGGGTAGAGGCTATTGCTCTGTATTGTAGACGCTATGTACCGAGGTTTCATACCTGCCGCCGACAGGTCCGGCTCTTGAGACAAATCCATGTTGCGTGAGGCGAGTTACTACTCGAGAATGGCGCTGGGCTGGTACCAGCTAGCGAGGATGCCGTTGGAGTCCAACCCGCCTGCGCTGGTACGGAAATACCTGGAGAACCGGGAAACTCATTTTCTGGAGCTGATGCGGACGGCCGTCTTTGCCCGTCCCCACAACCCCTATCACACACTCTTTCAGTGGGCCGGTTGCAGTTACCAGGACCTCGAGGAAGCGGTGCACAGGGACGGCCTGGAGGCAACGCTGGAATCACTCCGCAAGGCGGGCGTGTACCTGAGACATGATGAGTTCAAGGGAAAGGAGCTGGTAGAGCGGTCGGGCAAGACGATGGCCCTGGATCCGGGCGACCTGGCCAACCCGCTGGTGCAGGGCACCCTGGAGACCTCCAGCAGCGGCAGTCGCAGCAGTGGCACCGTCACCCGCCGGAGCCTTGAGTACCAGTTCTACCGGGAGGCCCAGGAACGTGTGTTTGTGGACGAGTTCGACATCTCGAGGCGCACCGCTGGTACGTCTCTCTTCGATTCTCCCCTCCACTGGCGGCCTGCGCAGGGGATTGCTCTATCCGCGCCGCGGCAACCCCGTGGACAAGTGGTTTGCCCTGGCCGGATCCTTTCGAGAGTCCTGGCACTATCGGGCGTTTACGAAGTTTCTGGTCCTGGAGGCGAAGGCGCTGGGGATCAGGATGCAATTCCCGAGCTACCTGCCCAGCAATGACTTCTCCCTGGTGGCCCGCCATCTGGCCCGGCGACGATCGGAAGGTGCGGACTGCCTGTTTTCGGCCAGTGTGAGCCTGGCCGTTCGAGTCGCCGCTGCCGCTGCCGAGGAGAGCCTGGATATCAGCGGGATCCTGTTTTCGGTGCATGGTGAGGCCTTGACCGATGCCAAGCGAGAGGTCATCGAGGCCACCGGTGCGAAACCCTATCCGGGCTATACGATTTCCGAGCTGGGCAAGGTGGGAGGACCGTGCCGGCAGATGGACCAGGGCAACTGCGTCCACGTTTGCCTCGATTCGGTTGCGCTCATCAGCTACCGGCGGCTGGCTCCATTGACGGAGGTTGAGATTGATTCCCTGATGTTCACGAGCCTGCTGCCCTGTGCGGCGACCGTCCTGGTCAATGTTGAAATGGATGACAGCGGCGTGCTGGAACCGGCCCGCTGCGACTGCTCCCTGGTCCGGATCGGCTTTACCCAGCAGGTCAGGAACATCTACAGCTACGGAAAACTCACGGGCCAGGGAATGTGCCTGGTGGGCTCAGATGTGCTGGAACTCCTGGAGAGGGTCTTGCCCCAGCGCTTCGGCGGCACTCCCACCGACTATCAACTGGTGGAACACGAGGAAAACCAGCAGACCGAGATCGAGCTTCGTGTGCACCCGCGGCTGGGAGCGCTTTCCGAGGAGGAGGTGAAGAGCTTCTTCCTCTCCGAACTGGTCAAGATCTACGGAGGATCGCTCAGTCGGCGGACCTGGCTGCAGACAAACGGCATCCAGGTAGTGCTCGAAGAACCCTACATGAGTGGGAACCGCAAGGTGCACCCGTTACACCTGTTGGGAACCACCAAGAGACAAAGGAGTCCCTGACCTGCGCTGAGCTCTGCTGAAAGACCTCTTGCTGAGAATGCTTTGTAGACTTAGGACATTTCGAACCAGTGTACTGCTGATCTTCCTCGTGCTGGCAACGACGGGGTGGGGAAAGAACCGCACCAGCAGCATCACGGGTACCGTGAAAGACGCCTCGGGGAGCGTGGTTGTGGATGCTCGAATTCACGTTCGCCGCGTCTCAACCAGTCAAGTCAGGAGCACGCTCAGCGACCGCAACGGCCACTACCGCGTCCCCCTGCTGGAGGTTGGCGCCTACGAAGTCACGGCGGAGAAAGAAGGATTCAAATCGAGCCGGCACGAAGACGTTGTTTTGGAACTCGATCGCGAGGCGGTGGTGGATCACCTCCTGCCGATCGGGGATCTCACCGAAAGTATCGTGGTCTCCGGTGAAGCCTCAAACATAGCAGCAGTCTCTTCGGCATTGACCGGTCTGGTGGACTCGATCACTATCGAAGAGCTGCCACTCAACGGCCGGGACTACATTCAACTGGCGACACTGCAGGCCGGCGTTTCCATCGCCCGGGCTCAGGCCAACGACGCCAACAACGGCTTTGGCCTGCAAATCAGCATCTCCGGGTCACGTCCTATCCAGAATAACTTCCGCCTGGACGGCGTCAGCCTGACCAGCTTCAACGCTTCCACTCCAGGCAGCATCAACGGCATCAATCTCGGAGTCGAGGCGATACAGGAGTTTAGCGTCCACAGTAGTACCGCCGGCGCCCAGTACGGCCGGGCCGCTGGCGGCATCATCAACGCTGTCACCAGGGCCGGCGGAAATGAATATCACGGCAGCGTGTTTTACTTTCACCGCAATGACAACCTGGACGCCCGGAATTTTTTCGATGTTGGCGACAAACCCGAGTTTCGGCGCCACCAGTTCGGCGCCTCGCTAGGGGGGCCGATCGTGGCGGAGAAGACTTTCTTTTTTGTCAACTACGAAGGTCTGCGCCAGGCCCGTGGAAACACCACCATCAATACGACCCTGACAGCCGAGGCCCGGGAAGGAAACCTGGCGGGTGGCCCGGTGACCGTCGATCCGGCAGTCGCCGCAGCAGTTGCACTCTACCCCTTGCCTAACGGTGAAGTATTGGGCGATACCGGGCTTTTCATCTTTCCCAACAACACAATGGCGGACCAGCAGTTTGTGACCATGCGGATCGATCAGGAACTCAGAGACACAGACAAACTGTTCTTTCGCTACACCCTGGACGACGGTGCCAGAGTCTCGGAGACGGATTTCGCGCTGGGTATCCTCTCGAATGGTTCACGCAACCAGTCGGCGGCTCTGGAAGAGACTCACATCTTCTCGCCGGGTCTACTCAACACCGCCCGCTTCGGGTTCTCGCGCACCCGGACCATCACTGGTAAGACGAAGAGTCAGGTTGCAGGCACGGACGACCCTTCCCTGGAGTTCGTGCCCGGGGTGGGAGTCATGGGGCCGATTGATGTGTCCGGACTGACCGAGTTCCCGGGCGGAAGCGGAGCCGGGGACAAGGACGACCACGTGTTCAACTCCTATCAGTTCAGTGACGACCTGACCTGGGTGAGGGGGCGGCACTTCCTGAAGCTGGGCGGCAGCCTTGAAAGAACGCAGTTCAACACCAACAGCGAAAACCGGAAAACGGGAGATTTTCGATTTCGCAGCATTGCCCAGTTTCTGACCAACGATCCTGACCGTTTCCGGGCCCAGTTGCCGGGCTCGGATACGGTTCGCGGACATCGCCAGTGGATTGGCGCTCTTTACTTACAGGACACCTGGAAGATCGCCAGTCAGATCACTCTGGATCTGGGATTGCGCTGGGAGTTCGCCACGGTTCCTACCGAGGTGAACGGCAAGGTCTCCAATCTGGATCAGATCACCGACTCCGAGATGACGCTGGGCGACCCCCTTTTTAACAACCCCTCACTGGACAACGTCTTTCCCAGGCTGGGACTGGCCTGGGACGTGTTTGGAAACCACAGGACAGTAGTTCGAGCCGGATACGGAATTTTTGCCGACCTTCTGCTGTCTCAGTTTCTGATTATTTCCGGTGTACGCAATCCGCCCTTCTTCCTGCGGGGACAGACCCGCAACCTGAGTCCGGGCGACTTCCCAGGCGCGGGATACGAGGCCCTGCTAAATGATCCCAACCCGGACAGCCGAATTGAACGGATCGAGAAAGACCCTCACCAGCCCTACGTTCAGCAGTGGAACTTCAACGTCGAGCAGGCTCTGGACCGCAATACTTCTCTGCGCATCGGATACGTAGGATCTCATGGCTTGAACCTGTCTGCCATGGTGGCGGACGCCAACCTGGTCGAGCCCGTCACATTGCCGGACGGACGATCTTTTTTTCCTCCGGACGGAGATGTGATCAATCCCGATCTCGGTCAGATTAAGAACCGACTCTTCAATGCTCACTCGTTCTATCACGGCCTCAACACCCAGCTTCGCCGGCGTATGAGTCGCGGGTTCCAGACCCTGTTGTCCTACACCTATTCCAAGAGCATCGACGACAGTTCCAACTTCTTCGGAGCCAGAGAAGCCACCAATGCCATGCAGCTTCCGCTCAACGACAGCCCCAGATTCAATCGCGGCCTGTCGGGTCATGACATCCGTCATTCCCTGGCGGCCAGTGGACTCTGGGAGTTGCCCTGGCAGTCGGGTCCGGGAGCCCGGCGAATCCTGGGCGGATGGCAACTGGGCACGATCGCTACCTATTCTTCGGGTCTGCATACTACGCCCCGCCTCGCCTACGATGCGGCGGGTACGCAGACGACCACTTCACCCTGGCGCTCCGGACAGCGTCCTGGCCTGGTCTCCGGCGCCACTAACAATCCGGTCACGGGAGACCCCCGGGGCTGGCTGGACATGAGTGCTTTCCAGCGCCCCGAACCGGGATTCCTGGGCAACATTGGCCGGGGGACGATCCAGGGACCCGACCGGACCATAGTAGACTTCTCCCTGGTGAAGCGGACCCGAGTGCGAAGACTCGGTGAAGGCACAACACTCGATTTTCGAGTCGAGTTCTTCAACCTGTTCAACCACACCAACTTGGACCTGGCCCGACCAGCGGCGCATGGAGATCTTCGATGAAGAAGGGACACGCGAGGACGTGGGCCGGATTACCAGTGCCGCTCCCGGCCGCGAAATCCAATTTGGATTGAAACTCCAGTTCTAAGAGTGAACTACGGTAAGGAACAGGTCTGAGCAGCGAAGCAGAGCGAGCAACAGTCCAGACGAGCCGAGGGCTGACCCGCCGTCTGCTAACCCTTGGCCCCGGCCTCGTGTTCATCCTGGGGGCTGTGGGCCCGCGGGATCTTATCTCCAACTCCATGGCTGGAGCGACCCACGGCTTCAGTCTGCTGTGGCTGCTGGTCGTAGTCCTGGTCGCCCGCTTTGTGTTCCTGGATGCGTCAGCTCGCTACGTCATGGCCACCGGGAAAACGTTCATCGCGGGATGCGCACACGTCGGCAAGTGGGCCCTGTGGCTGATTTTCGGAACGATTCTCTTGAGCCGGCACCTTTCGACGCTGGTGAGAATCGCACTTCTTGGGACCGCGGCGGACGCCCTGGTTCCGCTCCCGACTCCTCACAGCGTTGCCATCTGGGGTTTTGCTTCGTGGGTTCTGGGATTTGTCCTGATGTACTGGGGACGCTACCGCCTGGTGGAGTGACTCAGCAAGGCGCTGGCCCTCCTGCTTGGCCTCTGCCTGGGTGCAGCGGCCATCCTGTCCAGGCCCGATCCCGGAAGTCTCTTGAGAGGGTTGTTCACTCCGGCCTGGCCGACGGAGTACGGCGTTTACGGTCCCACCCTCGTGCTGATGGCCGTGATTTCGGCGGCGGTAGGATCGCTCACTAACCTCAAGTACTCCGCCTATGTCCATGAGAAGGGCTGGCGCGACCTCTCCTTCCTGCGCACGCAACGGATGGACCTGGCAGTCAGTGTATTCAGCATGTTCGTCATGCTGGCCATGATCCAGGTCGCGGCGGCGGGAGCGCTTCTGCCCCGTGGCATTGCAGTTGGAAATGTGGAAGATCTCATCCCCATCTTCTCCGAGATCCTGGGGGGGATCGGGCACGTGGTTCTGGCGGTCAGCCTGTGGGCCGTAGTTTTTACAAGTTACCTTAGCGGTGGAACCGGCTACGGGTTGATGTTTGCCGACATCTACCACCGTCATCTTCGTCCCACCTCCATTTCCGACCACGAACCGGACCAGGAAACTGCCCGTTTACCAGCCTACCGCTTCTTGATTCTCTATACTTTTCTTTCGCCGCTCTACAGTTTGTTCTGGGACTGGAGTCCCATGGGGCTGGTCCTGCTTCAGTCCGCGTCCAGTGTGGTAACTCTCCCGGTGGCCATTTTCCTGGTACTGCGTCTGATCGCCGACAAGAGGATCATGGGGGCCCACGCCAATGGGTGGATCACCAACATTGTGCTGACTCTGATCGCTGCCGGCACTCTCTATCTGGCCTACCAGGGTACGATCGAGTTCTTGTCGGCTGCAGGGAACCGCCCGGCGCAGATGCCGGGGTCTTGAGAACCACCCCCCAGCTTCTCAAAGCACGCGTCACTGGAAGAGGATGGCGACGCGGCCTTCGATCAGGTGGTAGGCACCGTTCCCCCCGATCACGTTGTCGCGCACCTCGAAGCGAAGACCGATCCTCTCCTTCAACCAGTAGTTCGCTCCGCCCCCCACGAAAACACCGTTCCCGATCCCGTTGCGAAAAAACAGTGTGTATCCTCCGGTGATCAGGGGAACCAGTTTTCGCTCCCGGTTGAAAGCGTAAAGCAAACCCGGGGAGAACAGACCAATAGCCGTTTCGCCAAAGTCTCCGTCATCGAACAACCCGGCAACGCCCAGCTCGATCCCGACACCGAGACCACCTTTGAGCAGCGCCTCTCCTCCTCCTCCAAAATGGAGAAAAGCAGTCGTGTTCCCGGTAAAAGTTCCTCCGAATCCCCCAAAGGCGTGAACCCACCCCTTTGGGTATTTCGTCTGACTCGACTGAGCAAGCAGGTGCGAACCCGACGATAAGAGAAAGAAGGCAGCAAGAATGAAAAGAGACTTCCTCATTTCGACCCCCTGTTTGAACGTGAATAAAGCTGCCTTACAACGCTGCAATTGTGGTGCCAGCCTGTGCAGGACTGCGGAAAGGAAATCGAAACCCCTTTTACTGAACAACCTGTTGAGAGTTCACACCTAGTGCACGGCGCGGAGGCGAATCACCTCTTCCCGAAAGCGGGATACGTTGTCCAGTTTGATCTGTTCGTAGCCGCGGATCAGATCGGGCAGGCGGGCAATCTCAATGGCTCTATCGATGGTCCTGGCGGAGAGATCTTCGAGTTCGGATTCGACAAGGCCTCGGTACTCCTGGATGAGTTGCCGCTCGGTTCTACGCACCTGCCCACGGCCAAAAACGTCCAGCCAGGTTCCCCGCAGACCTTTGAGCCGTGCCAACAGCCACAGGCCGGGCTCGAACCAGCGTCCCGGTCGGAAGGCCTGTTTGTTCGGCTCCACGGCGATGCCGTTCAATGCGATGGATCGCTCGGTCGATGCGGCCCGGATGGGGATTGGCACCGGCCTGAAAAGCCACACCCGTCGTGATCAGGTTGGCCGGCAGGTGGTTGCCGAACCAACGCTCCGCCAGGCCCCGGGCATCCAGGGAGATATTTGCTTCCGGAAGTGTCACCGATTCAATGCGGTCCCTGACGCAATTCCACTGCGGGAACTCCACTTCAGTTGAGTTGACCATTCCTCCTGTAGGAACCTGGCTGGTGGAGACAATGCCCACACCCTCGACTTCCAGGGCCCGGGCCCCTCTTCCTTCAGAAACTTGTCGTCCAGGGAGAAGTCGGGGAGGGGGGTCAACCCGCTTCCTCCAGGGGAAAGACGCGGCCCGGATTCAGTATCCCTCTCGGGTCTAGAGCCTGCTTCAGAAGGCGCATGGTCCGGATCTCATCCTGGCTTCGGCTGATACCAAGATGCTCCCTCTTTTCCATCCCGATTCCGTGTTCGGCCGATACCGATCCGCCCAGTTTCGCCAGCGGAGAATACACCATCTCTTCTACTCCGGCCCGGGTCTTCGGAGTACCGCTCCCCACGTCAATGGCAAAATGCAGGTTGCCGTCTCCAAGATGCCCGAACGGAATCACACGGGCATCCGGCCAGGCACTCTTCACCGACGTCGTGACCTGATCGACATAATCCTTCATGTCGCTGATGCGAAGACTCACATCGAAAACGAAAACGGGTTCCAGCCGCAAAAATCCGACGCCGTCTCGAATGGCCCAGATCTCGCCTCTCTGCTTGCCGGACATGGCGACGACGCCATCGGCTACCAGCCCCTCGGCCTGAGCTGCGTGGAGTACGGTTTCAAATCGGTCGGAGTCGGTTTCCGGATCGGATCCAAGCGCCTCAATCAGGACATAGAAGGGTTGCCCGGGAGCCAGCGGAGCAGGATGTCCACCCTCAATGGTGACAACATCGTAGAATCCCTGCCACATCACCTCAAAAGCGCTCAGAGTTCCACCCAGTTCGCTGTCCATGCGGTTCAAGAGAGCCGAGAGATGGTCGAACTCACTCACGGCGACCAGGGCCAGGTTCTCGCTTCCGGGTCGGGGAAACATCCGCAACACCGCCCGGGTCACGATCCCCAGAGTTCCTTCGGTCCCGATGAAGAGCTGCTTGAGATCATATCCGGCGTTGTTCTTGAGCATGCGGTTGAGGGAAGAGAGAACCGTCCCGTCGGCCAGAACCGCCTCCAGGCCCAGAACCAGATTTCGCGTCATGCCGTAGCGAATGACCCGATTGCCTCCCGCATTGGTCGCGATGACACCTCCGATGTTGGTCGAACCGCGGGCACCAAAATCGAGAGGAAAAAGAAGACCCTCAGCGGCTGCGGCGTCCTGCACGTCCTGCAACAGGGTGCCGGCCTGGACCACCATCGTGCGATCGTCCGTACCGACGTCTTCAATCTGATTCATCCTCTCCAGCGAGACGACCACTTCTTCTCGAGTTGAGACCACGCCCCGGACCAGTCCGGTCATTCCCCCCTGGGTAACCACTGGCTGTCTGCGGGAGGAGCAAAGCTGGAGGATCTCCGAAACCTGCCCTGTGGTCTGGGGACGAGCGATGCAGATGGCCTGGGAGGGCGCAGTTGACCCCCAGAAGGCAGGGCGCTGAGAGACCTCTTCACCCACCAGAACATCCGTCTCACCTACAATTGCGACCAGATCTTCAATGAGGGACATCCTCATTAGGTTACAGGCTCAAGCTCTAAGGTTGTAGCTCGCCGGAAGAATGTGGGAGGGGGTCTAAATAATCACCCGGACCCCGCCCAGTTCGGCGAGGCCGTACATGAAGTGGTCACCGGGGGATCCAAGGAACATGAAATTGACCGGAATGTCCCATTCCCTGGATAACCTCTGGATCAACTCCGGCGTAAACCTGTCCTTGACCACGACAAAGTCGATCTTGATCTCAGGATAGAGTTCATCCAGAAACTCGAGGTCAGTCTTCAGCTCTTTCGGTATCTCTCGGTCGTCCTGAACGACTGTGACTACCTTGACACGGTTCGTGTGTTCATTGCGTCGCACGTAGGCCATGGCGTTGTTCAGGTTGGCGCGATTGTCTCCGCGGGTAAAAAAGACAATCTGCTGACCTCGGATCTCCTCGATTTTTGCATCGATGTTCTGCGAGACCCGAGAGGTCATCCCGGCAATGGCATCACTGGTGGCTCCAATCAAAAAGAGACAGGCCCGCATAATGCCGATTCGTCCCAGCATGATGAAAACGATGATCACCGTCGGAACGAAATAGCCCAGAAACACCCGGAAGTGCTCGGGATTCATGACCAGGTGACCGGCGATTCCAATCAGAACGGCTGCAATGGCGAGGATCAGAGAGGGCCAGGAGGCCCTGGTATCGCGGGGCAGTTTCTCGCGCCGTACTTTGAGCAGGATGTTTCCCACTCCGAACAATGCCATGACCGAGAGGAAGGAGATCGTGTAGACACCTGCCAGAGCACCCAGCTCACCTTTCGTGACCAGGAGAACCGACACAGCAAGGATGAAGAAAGCAATGATGATGCGATGGGATGAACCCCGCCGATTGGTCTTGAGAAGAAACTGCGGAAGACAGCGATCCAGGGTCATCCTGCGAACCAGTCCGGTGGCTCCGACATAGGAAGTTAGAACCGCACCGCTCAGGACCAGCGGGGCATCGACAGAGATCAGCTTGGACAGCCAGGGACCGCCTGCCTGACCGCCCATGTATGCCAGCAGGGTTTCCTTGTGCTCGGGGACGAGAGCCATGGGCACCAGTGCCAGAGCCAGGAGCGCCATGGCGGGGTTGAACACACTCACCGCTATCCACATGTTGCGAAGAGTGAGCGGAAAGACGCCTTCGGCCTGCTCTTCTACAAAGTTTGCTGAGCTTTCAAAACCAGATATCCCCAGCATGGCTGCAGCGAAGCCGAAGAAGAGGGCCTGCAGGATCCCCACCTGGCTGGGTTGCATGAAGTTGTCGACCAGAACCTGTACTCCATTCACGGCGAGAGAGGAAACTCCGACCACGATTAAGAGGGTCAGGGTAACCAGGTGGGTAATGAAGATGGCGATGGCCACCTTGGAAGATTCTCCGATTCCCACTATGGTCAGACCCATGAAAGCTGCCAGCAAAACGATGGTCGCCGGAGTGACCGGAAGACCGTGCCACAACGATTCGGCGTAATGGACGGCTTCGCTGGCCGATATGACCGCCGTGGCCATATAGGACAGAAGAGTCAGGCAGGCAGCCAGAGAGGCCAGGCGCTTGCTGGTGGTGTTGAGCAGGGCGTTATAAGCACCCCCGTTCAAGGGAAGGGCTCCCACTACCTCGCCGTAGATTTTCCTGAACAGATAAAGAACCGCTGCTACGAAGACAAGGACCAGCCAGGCCCATTTCCCGCCCCAGATGATGGCCAGGGCCGAGACGTACAGACAGGAAGAGGTGATGTCATTTCCACAGATGGCCGTAGCCGGAAGCTGACCCAGGCCTCCAGATTTATGCTCCGTCACGTGACGCCCCATCGAGTGCGCATGTTCCCAAACCAGGCTGTCATTGTCTACCGGGTTCTGGGTTCCAGGGGCGAGCCTGGTGGTCGCCCGCCAAACGGGCCGGCACAAGACCGGCCCCTATGCAATACCTGCAGCTGGTGGTGGCCCCGATCCGCGTGTCGGAGGACGAAGGTATATTGATAAGTTGTGAAGGACCCTCGGAAAGTCACCCCCGCCGAATTTGCAATTATTGAAGTGCTCTGGGCCCACGCCCGGGACCTTCCCGTGAGTGCCGTCAAGGAGGAGCTCGCCCCTCGAAGGAATCTGGCCTACACAACGGTGATGACCCTGCTCGACAAGATGCGCCGCAAGGGCAGCGTCAAGCGGAGAAAACGGGGAAAGGCCTACTACTACTCTCCGACGGTCAAGCGCCAGGAAGTCTTGAACTTCATGGTTCAGGAGTTCGCCAACTCCTATTGCCATGGGAGTCGACGTGTCCTGGAACCTTTCGTTCAGGAGAGGCGTATCCGCGGCGGTGGACGGCTACGCATGAGCTCTCCCACCGGGTATCCAGACCTCGACGTAGAGCTTCTCTGATCAATCCGCGAAGCCAGTCAAATTCCGTCTTTGAGTTCGAACTGATTGCGGTACTTAGGTGAGATGTAGATATAGCTCTTCTCGATCAGATCTTCCATAAACTCGTTTAGCTGAGGAAGCGCTTTCTGCCGATAGAGTGCTTGCTGAATCTCGGTTCGAACATCCTCCATCGGCTTGATACTGGCGGTCTCCTTGGCCGTGACTTTGATGATCTGAATCCCCCACTCGTTCTCAATAAGTCCAGTCGTCTGGCCTGCCTCAAGATCGAAGACGACGCTCTCCAGACTGGCCGCCAGGACTCCCTTCTTGAAGGTACCGATGTCGCCGCCTCTGGAGGCAGTTGCCCCCTCTGAGTACTCCCCGGCAAGTTCTTCGAAAGAGTCTCCCCTCTTGAGACGATCGAGGACCTCCAGGGCCTTGGTCTTAGCCTCCGCCTGCGACTTGTCCTCGAAGAGGATGGCGATCTCTGAGAGGGTCACCTCCGGTGTTTTGGTGAAATCCTCCTGGTGCGCCTGATAATAGGCTTCGATCTCTGGAGTCAGGAGGGTGATTCTTCCGTAAACAAGCTGTGTCTTGAGGGCCTCCGTGATCATGCGCTCACGGATGGTCTTGCGAAACTCCTGGAGATTGGTTCCTCTTTGTTGCAGGGCCTGATCGAGGACCTGCAGATTCGGAATGCCGTTCTCGTCCATCAGGTTCTGGATGTAGCGGTCCACATCTTGGTCGGCCTCAACGTCGACGCCCAGTTCTTCAGCCTTTTGCAGCATCAGCTTCGTCTCAATCAGCTGCTGGAGAAGACCCTTCCTGGCCTGCTCGAACGCCTCCTGGTACTTTGCCTCGTCCGGGTGTTCACCTCGCAGATCGACCTGCAGTATTCGAAGCTCCTCATCCAGGTCCGTCTTGGTCACGACATCCTGGTTGATTCTCGCAACAATTTCGTCCAGGATCACCTCGTCCGGCGCATCCTGAGCTGACAGAAAGAGTGTCATCGACAGCACGGCGACTGAACCAGCCAGTCCCCTAACCAAGGCCTGCATTGCGGTTTCTCCAAGAACTCTCTAATCCCTCGTCCAGAATCTCAATTTCCGCTCCCCTGATCCGGGCCTGAACGAAAGCCTCGACAGCCCCACGCTCTCTTTCAGCCACCAGCAATTCGAAGATCTGCTCCTGGACCTCATAGAACTTCTGATAGTGCTTGGGAGTTCGCTCCTCGAGACTAAAGATGTGGTACCCAAACTGAGATGAGAAGACTGGACCGATCTTCCCTACCTTCAGGGAAAAAATCACTTGCTCGAAGACCGAAGGCAACTGTCCAGGCTCAAACACACCCAGTTCACCGTGGTCATGGGTTCCTACAGAGTGTCTCTCCGCCAGCTCGCGAAAAGTCCTGAAATCTCCAGGCTCTAGCTCAGTGAGCAAGTGATTGGCCAACGGGCGCTCCTTCACGAGGATCTCGAGAACCCGAAGGCGTTCGTTAACGAGGAACTCTTGCTCATGCTCCACGTAGTACGCCCGGAGCTCGTTCAGGCTGATCTGAGAACCCTCATCCAGGCGGGAGCGGATGTAGCCCTGGACGGTGAGGAATCTCTGATTCCATTTGTGCGCCAGCACGGTGTCGGCTTCGCTGATCACGCCCCACTCGGAAGTCCGTTCCCGGGCGAGCTCTTCAGGCACCCGGAACCCTTCACGCTCAGCATCCTGGAACAGAATAAGTTGTACCAGGAAATGCTGAAAACGACTTCCCACGACTTCCCCGTCGGATTCTTCGTCGGAGAGAGCCAGGTATTCCTCGAAATCGGATCGGAAAACTGGAAGCCCATTGACCCTGGCGATGAGTTCCCGCTCCTCTTTCAGGAGCTCAGGTTCACTGACGATCTCTTCCTGACAGGAGATGGCTCCACTAACCAGCACCAACGTCATAAGATGTCGAATGAGTGCAAAATCGTTCATGTTCCGGGCAAGGAATAGCCCCTGAAACAAATCGTTCCCTGGTTCCACAGAAGAGGCATTATTCTAACACAGGGATTTGTTCGAGGAGCCCGCTCAACTCGCTGAAAACGTCGGCTGGCCGTTGAGAAGTGATCGGCCCGCTCAGGACGCCCGAGGGAAAGAGGTGCAGTTCCGGCCGCCCCTGCAGCATTTCCACCAGAGCGCCCAGATCCACAGGGGAATCCTCTTGAAGCCTCACGTAGAACTGGGAACCCTTCCGCTCGATCGAGGTAACATGCAGAGGCCTCGACTTGCGGCGCAGGCGACCATACGCAAATAGATTGCCAACCGCTCGAGGGTATTTGCCGAAACGATCCAATACTTCGGCCTCCAGGGCGGCTTCGGACTCCCTATCCGTAATCCCGGCGACTCGTTTGTAGAGCCACAATCGGAGAGTCGCATCATCGATATAGTGGTCGGGGATCTGAATATCGAGGCCGAGATCAATCGATGTATGCACCTCTTCGATCCACGGTTCCCCCCGCAGCTCGGCTACGGTCTGTTTCAGCAGTTTCGTGTAGAGCTCGAATCCGACGGCATTGATGTGTCCGTGCTGCTCGGCTCCCAGCAGATTGCCGGTCCCTCTCAATTCGAGATCATGGGCCGCAATTCGGAAGCCGGCGCCCAGATCGCTGAACTCTCTAATGGCAGCGAGTCGCTTGCGGGCTACCTCGGTCAGGGTTTCTCTGGAAGGGATAAGCAGATAGGCATAAGCACGCCGGTTCGAGCGCCCGACCCGGCCCCTCAGCTGATAGAGCTGCGACAAGCCGAAGTGATCGGCCCGGTTCACGATCAAGGTGTTGGCCCGGGAGATGTCCAATCCGTTCTCAATGATCGTCGTGCAAACCAGAACATCATACTCCCGGTCAACAAACTTTAGCATCACTCCCTCGAGTTGCTTTTCCGGCAGCTGTCCGTGGGCAACAGCCACCCGAGCTTCTGGAACAATGCGGCTCACCAACTCGGCAATCGAGTAAATGGTCTCGACCGAGTTGTGCACCAGAAAAACCTGGCCGTCTCGCTTCAGCTCCAAGTCGATGGCGCTGCGTATGATCTTCTCGGAGAAACGCACTACGACGGTCTGAATCGCCAGGCGATCCTTGGGAGGAGTCTCAATAATAGAAAGGTCGCGGAGACCCAGAATGGACATGTTCAGTGTCCTGGGAATCGGTGTGGCTGAGAGCGCCAGAACGTCCACCTGCGCCCGCATGCTTTTGATCTTCTCTTTCTGAGCCACCCCGAAGCGCTGCTCCTCGTCGATGATCAGGAGTCCGAGCTTGTGGAATTTGACGTCCTTGGAAAGCAGCCGGTGGGTTCCAATCACAATGTCGAGCAGACCATTCGAGCAATCGGCTACCGTCTTGCTCTGCTGCTGACGCGAGCGGAACCTGCTCAACATGTCGACTCGGACTGGAAAGGGAGAGAAACGCGCCCGGAGGGTTTTGAGATGCTGGGCAGCCAGGACCGTGGTGGGAGCCAGCAAGGCGACCTGAAAGCCATCGCTCACTGCCTTGAGAGCCGCTCTCATAGCCACTTCAGTCTTCCCATACCCCACGTCGCCACAGATCAGTCGATCCATCGGGTGCTGCGACTCCATGTCTGTCTTCACCGCCTGGATGGCTGCCAACTGGTCAGGGGTTTCCTGGTATTCAAAAGCCGATTCGAACTCTTGCATCAGGGAGTCGTCGGGTGCGAAGGCATGACCCTGAGCCAGCTCTCTTTTCGCGTACAGCTTGAGCAGACCCTCGGCCAGGTCTTGCAGTGATTTCTTGATCCGCCGCTTGGTTCGCTCCCAGGTCGTACCGCCCAACCGATCGAGCCTGGGCCGCTGCTCTCCAATTGCACTGTATTTCTGGAGCAGGTCGAGGCGGTCGGTGGGCACGAACAAACGCGCTTCGTCACGATACATCAGTTCCACGAACTCGCGATGCTGCCCCTCCAGACTGATCTGCTTAAGACCCTCGAATCGGCCAATTCCATGTTCCACTTGAACGACAAGGTCGCCGGGTTTCAGGTCCTGAAAATCAGATCGAAAGACTGAGGCAGGATCCCGGCTTGGAGCCGGTGCTCTCTGTCGTTTCAGCACATCGGCGAAAATGTCTGCTTCGACAAAAACTTTGAGTTGGAACTCCCGACTCGAAAAACCGGCCGAGAGCAACCCCTCGCAAACGCTCACGCTTCGCTCCAGCGCCTGAGCAAAGTCTTCTGTTTGCTGCAAGGCGACGTCGTACTCCCTGCAGATATCAACCAGCCGACGGGTCGTGCCACTCGTTCTGGTCACGAAGACGCAACGATGTTTCTGTTCCAGGCTGGCTTCCACGTCTTCTATCAGGTCTTTGAAGCGCCCGCGATACTTGCGGGCCGGTGAGAAATCGAAATGAAGACTCTCCGAATGATCCTCGCGAAAACCAAACACCTGCACCACCGCCGCTCCCTGTTCTTCAGCCTCCGAAAGGAGTGTTCGCAGGTCGAGAAAGAGCCGACGCGGAGCCAGGACGAGGTCACCGGCGTCGACCCGTTCCTGGTAGTTGGACTCGAGCGAATCCGACATCTGATTCGCCCGGTCAAAGAAGGAATCCGGGTCGGGCACAACGATAGAGAGACCTGAACAGGAATCACCGGCCACAAAATCAATCAGACTCGACTGGTTTTGCCAGACCAGAGGAAAGACATACTCGTAGCCGTTGAATGTCTCTCCATTCCCGGTGAACTGGAGCTTTTCGGACAGCTCTTCCGCGAAACGGACCTCACTCCAGTGTTTTGGGGCCTGCTCGTGCCAGAGTGCAACGTCCTCTTCCAGTACAAGTTGTTCCCGCATCGGCCAGAGTTCGCACTCGGTGAGAATCTCCTCAGAGCGCTGGGTGGCCGGGTCGAAGAGACGGATGGAGTCGATCTCATCTCCGAAGAATTCGACTCGGAAAGGGTGGGGCATGAGAGGCGAGAAAACGTCCAGGATGCCTCCACGTCTGGCAAATTCACCCTCTTCGCTGACAGGCTCTTCTCGAACGTAGCCAGCCTGGCGAAGATACCCAATGATCCCCTCCATGGACTCGTGCTTTCCAACTTCCAGATGCCTTCCAAACTGCCTGAAGCGGGTGGGGCTCGGGAGTCGCGAAATCAGTGAGTGAAGAGTAGTCACTACGAACCCTGTCTCAAAGTCGAGCAGCCGGGCCAGAGCTGCGGCCCGAGCTTCGCTGAGAGCAGGGTGGGGAGACAATCCGCGATAAGGGTCGGCCTCAAACCCGGGGATCAGGATGACCGGGCGTTGTCCGCCCAAGAAAAATTCCAGATCGGCGACAACCGTCTCGGCTTCACGGTTGGTCTCACAGACCCAGAGACAGAGCGGTCGGTCCAGAGAAGGCAGTGTAGAAAGCGCCAGCGTCGCGCTGGATCCTTCCAGCCCGTCACACAGAACTCGCCCACGGATTCTGCTCTGGATTCGCTCCAACAGGGAGTTTTCAGTCTGAGTGCTCAATTCCGTCAGTACACTAGCTGGAGTGGCGGATTTGTTCAATGAGACTTGTCGTGGAGTAACCTTCTTCAAAGGGAATCGAAATCACCTCTCCGCCGACCGCTTCCACTTCGGCTCTTCCCACAATCTGATCCAGCGGCCAGTCACCTCCCTTCACCAGTACGTCGGGGAGCAGATCCTGGATCAGGCGCGCGGGGGTTTCTTCTTGGAAGACGGTTACGAGATCGACACATTCCAGGGCAGCCACGATTTCGCAGCGATCCTCCTCGCTGAGTATGGGCCGTCCTGCTCCCTTCAGATGACGAACGGTGGCGTCGCTGTTGAGGGCTACCAGCAATAGGTCTCCATGATTGCGGGCTTGATTCAGGTAGCGCACATGTCCCGGGTGGATCAGGTCGAAGCAGCCATTGGTCATGACTACTTTCTGCAAAGAGCGCTTGAGCTTCAGCACCTCGCGGCGGATCTCCGAGACAGGCTTGATCTTCTGTGAGGAACGTCTGGGATTCAACTGGTCCTTCTCACCCTGACTTTTTCAGGGGCAACCTCCAGCAGCCTGAAGACATCCAGGTACTCGTCGGGAATGTGCACCTGAGGAATCAGTTCATGGACCGTCGTCCCGGGCGCGACCTCGGTCAGGTCTACGGTGACCTTAAAAAGAGCGGCGTCAAGAGATTCCTTGTAGGAGACGGGAACAGTCCCCTTCAGATTGACCCGCCTGTCCACGAGCCCGGACAAGACTCCATCCGGCAGCACTTCGATCAACACTCCCCGGATCCGCACGTCTTTGCGTTCTTCTTCAATGACAATGACGGTGGTGACACGATCGGTGCTTCCAAAACGAAGCCGCGTGTCCTCGAGATCAAGTGCCACCTGTACCGTCAGCACGTCGCTCAACCCGGCGATAGAGATCGGCTCGGTCTCGGCTTCGGTGACCTGTTCGATCCTTGACTGGGGTCCCGAAAGCTGGACCCGTTGAGGAATGATGCGAACTGCTGACACCTCGTAACCCTCAGCGGGAGATCCCACAATGGTGGCCTTAACATCCACTTCCTTGCTCCAGGTTTCCTCGAGTTGAAGGCGCAGTCGAGCAGGAGTAATGTTCACAATCTCCGCATCCCGGGCTCCCCGGATATTGTTTTCGTTCAGATGAACCACAGTGGCTCCGGAGGCCGCGTCCCGCATGTCGATCATAACCCTGATCCGCCCGGGCTCGAGCGACCTGGGCCGAACCGACTTCAGAACCACCTCGACCTCCCTCGGGTAATCGTTGGCGATCTCCAGGTCGGTCGGCATATCCAGGAATTCGACAGGAGCCGCCAGCGTCATCTGTACGGTCTCCTGGCTGGCCACCTGAATCCAGAGCAGAAAAGCCAGCAAAACGGCCAGGATCTTGAGGCTCAAGTTGTTAACAGAGGGCTTCCATAGCCAAGACATTGCGTCCATCGTCAGATCCGGGGTTCAGATTTCTCGTCTTCTTCCAGTTCGAGCGCTGTCTTCAAGAATCTGAGCAACCTGGAACCGTCCAGGTTCAGCGTGATCTCTCCTGCTCGAGTCGCTGATATGCGGCCTGTTTCCTCCGAAACAACAATTCCAACAGCGTCGGTCTCCTCGGTGATTCCGATAGCCGCCCTGTGCCTTGTACCCAGTTCCCGGCTCAGGTAAGGATCCGTGGTCAGAGGCAGTACGCACCCGGCCGCCACGATTCGATTGTCCCCAATAATAACGGCGCCATCGTGGAGCGGGCTTTTGGGATTGAAAACGGTCAGGAGCAGGTCGTAGTTGAGCCGAGCATCAAGTCGCGTCCCCGATTCGATGTAGTTCTTCAAACCGATGTCCCGCTCGAGCACGATCAGGGCTCCAACCCTTTCACCGCTCAGAGTGGTACAGGCCAGCACAATGTCATCCAGTCCCGACTCGCGATTGCGTCCCCTGAGATCGGACAGGATGCTCCCCTTCCCAATCTCGGCCAGGGCCCGGCGAATTTCGGACTGGAAGACCACAACCAGCGAAAAAATGAAGTAGGGAAAGGAGGTTTCCAGAAAGACCTGGGCCGCCCGAAGATCCAGAAACCGGGTCATGTAGTAAAAAACCACCAGCGCCAGGACGCCGAACGTCATCTGCCAGGCCCGGGTTCCCCGGATCAGCCGCAGCGCCTGGTAGACAATAAAGGCGATGACAGCAATATCGATCAGGTTTCGCGGTTCACGAAGGCTGGCGAGCGTCGAGATCAGATTCTCCACTAGACTGTCTCATTCATGATGGCATCTGCGATATCCACTACCTGGCGCATTTCTCGTACGTCGTGCACCCGCACGATGTGTGCCCCTCTTATTACAGATGCCGCAACCGAGGCAGCTGTTCCAAAGACGCGTTGAGAAACTTCAGTTTCCAGGATCTTGCCCAGAAAGCTCTTGCGGGAGGTACCCAGAAGAAGTGGGAACCCGAGCCTGTGCAGGAAAGAAAGCTGATTCAGGATCTTGAGATTGTCATGCACCGTCTTTCCAAAGCCGATACCCGGATCGAGTAGGATTCTATCACCTGGCACCCCGGCTGCCGTGGCCCGATCGGCAGCCTCCCCCAGGTCTTCGAAAATCTCGGCCAGGATGTCCGGACTCGGGGGCATCCGCTGCATGGTTGCAGGGGTCCCTCTCATGTGCATGAGAACGACGCCGGCGCCGGTTTCGCTGATGACTCCGGGCAGATCAGGATCAAAGCGGAAGGCGCTGATGTCATTGATGATGTCGGCACCGGCTTCGATCGCCCCAACAGCCACCGGGGCCTTGTAGGTGTCGACTGAGATTGGGATTTCACTCCGCGCTCGTATCCCCTCGACAACCGGCAGGATGCGGGAGAGTTCGGTGGCAGCGGGCACCGGCTCAGCTCCGGGTCTTGACGACTCTCCCCCCACGTCGAGCAGATCTGCTCCTTCGTCGATCTGCTTCAATGCCTGCTGGAGAGCCGCTTCTGGTGTCTCGAACAAGCCCCCATCAGAGAAGGAGTCGGGTGTCACGTTGACAACACCCATCACCAGAGTTCGAGTGCCCAGCTCCAGGGCCTTGTTTCGAGGTTGAAATCGAAAGACGGGGCGGTGAGCAGTCTTCACGAGCTTTGAAACATAAACAGCGGAGACTGGGTCCAGACCGGGGGCTCAGTACGTATCAGGCAGGAGCCGGTCGCTCGTTCGGCTTGACCAGTGGGGGAATAGATCTTTTTTTCTCCGTGACTTCTTCCTGCTCCGAGTCAAGTGAGGAGGTCGGAGGCTCGGCCTCTTCTTCATCCTGGCGAATCGGCTCGCCCTGGATGACCGCTTTGATCTCCGAGGAATCAAGCGTCTCGTACTCGAGCAAAGCTTCGGCCAGTCGAACCAGGCCTTCGCGGTTTGCCTCCAGAATCTCCCGGCTTTGCCGGTTACTCTTCGCGACTATGCTTCTGATCTCATCATCGATCTTGATCGCAGTCTTCTCGCTGTAGTCCTTATGGCGAGAGATCTCGCGACCCAGAAAGATTTGCTCCTCGTTCTTTCCGAAGGTCAGCGGACCCAGATCACTCATTCCCCATTCACAAACCATCTTGCGGGCCAGGCTGGTGGTGCGTTCCATGTCATTGGAGGCGCCGGTCGTCGTACTTCCCAGAAAGATCTCCTCGGCTGCCCGCCCGGCCAGCAGGATCGTGATGTTGGCGAGCATGTACTCCTTTGTATAGTTGTACTTGTCTTCCTCGGGCAACTGCATCGTGACACCCAGGGCCCGGCCTCGCGGAATGATCGTCACTTTGTGAAGTGGATCGGCGTCGGGGAGAGAGAAAGCCACCAGGGCGTGCCCGGCCTCGTGATAGGCCGTGTTCCGCTTTTCCTTCTCGCTCATCACCATGGATCGCCGCTCTTTGCCCATGAGCACCTTGTCCTTGGCTTCTTCAAAGTCATCCATAGTGACGGCCCGGCGGTCGAAGCGAGCGGCATTCAGCGCCGCCTCGTTGACGAGGTTGGCCAGCTGAGCCCCCGACATTCCGGGGGTTCCTCTTGCCAGGACCGAAATGTCCACATCATCCGCCAGCGGAATCCGGCGTGTGTGCACCTTCAGTATTCCCTCCCGGCCCTTAATGTCAGGTAAAGAAACCACGATCTCTCGATCAAAGCGCCCCGGCCTCAGGAGTGCGGGGTCCAGGACATCCGGACGGTTGGTAGCAGCAATCAGGATGACCCCCTCGTTGGACTCGAATCCATCCATCTCTACCAGCAACTGATTGAGGGTCTGTTCCCGCTCGTCGTGCCCCCCGCCCAGGCCCGCTCCGCGGTGCCTTCCGACAGCATCGATCTCATCTATGAAGACGATGCAGGGCGCATTCTTCTTCCCCTGCTCAAAAAGATCGCGCACTCGGCTGGCCCCGACTCCCACGAACATTTCCACGAAGTCGGATCCACTAATATTGAAAAACGGAACACTGGCCTCGCCTGCGATCGCCCGCGCCAGCAGAGTCTTTCCAGTACCGGGAGGTCCCATCAGGAGCACGCCCTTAGGGATTCGTCCACCCAGCTTCTGGAACTTCTGAGGCTCGCGAAGGAACTCGACGATCTCCTGAAGCTCTTCTTTCGCTTCCTCAACCCCTGCAACATCCTTGAAGGTGACCTTCTTCTGCTGATTGGTCGAGAGCTTGGCGCGGCTCTTGCCGAAGGATAGGGCTCGGTTTCCACCCGCTTGCATCTGCCGCATGATGAAGATCCAGAAACCGATGAAGAGGAGAATGGGGAGACCCGAACTCAGCAGGACATAGAACCAGTTATTCTGCTCATCATTCTGGATCTCAACCTCCACACCGCTGTCGCTCAAATGGGTGGCGATATTCTCCATTCCGTCCTTGGGAATGACGGCCTTGAACTCCCGGGGCGAATCATCGCCGTCTGGGACGTATCTCCCGGTCACCTGGCCCGACTGGGTAATCGTCGCCTCGCGGATCCTTCCCAGCTCCATCAGTTTGGTGAACTCAGTGTAGGTCTTCTCGTCCGGGCTTCCATTCTGCACGGAATCGAGAAAATTCCAGAGAAGAATCACCGCGACAAAGACGGCAACCATCAGAAAAATGTTCTTGGCGGTACTCAATCAGGCCTCCCACTGGAGCGCACTCCAACCTCTTCAGTATAAACCAGAACGACTTCCATGGCCGTGCAACCGAACATCTGCTTACTAATACTGTGTTTTACCCCCTGCTGGTTCCGGAGTTTCCCCATTGTAAAGAGAACTTCAGGAGTCAAAAGTTTCATCCCGAACCCACAGAGCCAGCTTCGGTTCCAGCTCGCCCCGGTAATCGGGATGGGGCCACAGCTTCTCCACCCAGACAATCCTGTCGACCGTGGTCAGAACAATCAACCGGTCCCTGAGGTGGCGTGGGATGTGCTCGTCGTGGAACACTTTCTTGAGCTTTCGGCGCCGCCCGGAACGGTTGCAGAAAACGTCGCCGGAGAGCCGGCTTCGAACCACCAGGTCACCGGAGATGCCGGCCAGCTTCACAGCGTCGGAGTTCTCAAACCGATTTTCCCAGGGCTCAAGGCAGACCGTCTTCTTCAAAGCCGCGATGGGGCGCTCCCCGGGGATTGAAAGCGGATAACAGAAGGAGATGACAGGACGATTTACCTTCAACGCCAGACTGCTGTGCTGCCTGGAAGCCACGAGGCCACCGGGGAGTGCTACCTGATGTCCGATGGGCAACTCGCAGAGCGCGAGAACTGACTCGACCTGCGCGAAGTCAAGACCCCTCAGACCACCGCTCAAATCCAGCACCGCGTCCCTTACCAGATACCTTCTCAGGGCCGAGGCCTGGTTCGACAGTCTGGAGATGTCAAGTTCCACGGACTCTTTGCTACGGGATCGAATCACGTCCTGGAGGGCAGCCGTAGAAAGCTCCCTCATCAGCTCTTCTGCTTCGCGCGCCAGCGTCGCAGTCTGGCTCAAATGCTCAATCGTCCGGGAATTCAGGCGCTCCACCATAGGAGGCAGGAGTTCCTGCCGAACCCAGTTGCGATCGAGTTGGGTCGACAGGTTGCTGGTATCCGTACGAAAGGTCATTCCGCGCCGCTCCAGGTAGTCGAGAATCTCTTGTCTTCCAAAGCTCAGGAGCGGCCGGATCACACACACCCGGCCTGCTTGGTCCCGGAGCCTGGGATAAATCCCGGACAAACCGGTCAACCCGGCTCCGCGGGCCAGCTTGAGCAGCAGAGTTTCAGCCTGGTCGTTGGCATGGTGGGCAGTGACGACCACCCCATCCTGGGCCACGCCCAGTTCCTTGAGCAGCCGGTAGCGTTGCCGGCGCAGCCGCTCTTCCAGGTTGCCCCTCTCGGCCATCATCCCTGTCAATCGACGGATGGTCAGAGGAACACCCAGTTCCTCGCAAAGACCGGCTACAAAACGCTGGTCGTTCTCGGATTCCTCTCCGCGCAGGCCGTGATTCACATGAGCTGCCCGGATCCCCACCGGGAGCCGCGAGGAAATCTGGCACAGGCCAGCCAGAAGAGCTACTGAATCCGGGCCGCCGGAGATCGCCACGATCAGGTTTTGGGCATGAGTGAGACAGGGCTCTCTCTCGAGAACCCGAAGCATTGTCCTCTCAAAAGGATCCATGACAGTTCGCGCTCAGTTTACGTTCCAACGTTTTCAAGGTTCCAACGTTTCAAGTTCTGGTTCGAAATTGAAAAGGCCGGGATCCATCGGATATGATGAGCGTCTTTCTCGACCTGGCGGTGTAGCTCAGAGGTTAGAGCAAGCGGCTCATATCCGCTGTGTCGGGGGTTCGAATCCCTCCACCGCCATTCTTGCTCTTTCATACTTTCCTCGTTTCTCGCTTGTCAAGACTCCCGCAGGTACCGGTAGTATCGGGATTCGGGGCCAGGTTCCTTGCTACGCAGTCGCTAAAGCTCCTGCCTCTGCTGGGCTCGGCAACCGGGTACGTTACCGCAGAAACCCCGGCCCGTAGGCCGCAAAGAACACGAACCCGCCAAGGAACACACTGAGACAGGAGCGTTAGCGACTGCGTGGCGACCGAAGGTCGACATCTTGCGGGAACGACAGCGACTGCGTGGCGGCGGTCAGGCCGGAGCCAGGAACTCCGAAATCACCCGGCGACCTGGGTCGCTTCTGTGTGGCGCTGGTAAGCATGACTGAGCTTGCCCTCTACTGATTCCTCAACGGCCGTCTCCGTCTCTCCACGGACGGTGCTGATCTCCGAGATCACGAGCTGCCTGGCTCGGTCATACATCTTCTTTTCACGAAAGGAAAGAGGCTTGGCGAAGCTCAAGAAGTACAAGTTCTGAAGGACGTGACCCACCTCGACGATAGAGCCGGTCTTCATCTTCTCGACATTCTCCTTATAGCGGTTCTTCCAATCCAGTTCTGTTTCATAGTCAGTAGACTCAAGCACTTGAAACAGTGACTGCAGGTCCTTTTCGGAAGACAAGCGTCTCAGCCCCACGTTCTCTACATTCGTAACGGGGATCATGACCGTCGAATCGTTAGACTGGATCCGGAGCATGTAGAATTCTTCCTCACGCCCCATGATGGTCTTGCAGCAAACTTCGCGAATTTCCCCAACGCCCTGATTCGGGTAGACAACCTTGTCACCAACTTTAAAGAGCAAATTCACCTCCCCTGCCATTGTTCACGTTCACCCCATTCTAAGCCAGTCGGACGAATCTGTCAAAGTGCGCAAGTATCTGCAGATAAACGTTTTGGAAGACAGCGGGCAGGGAACAGCAAGAGGTACAGAGCAGGCACAAGGGGGGAACAAAAAAAAGCCCGAGAAATCACTTCGGGACAACTTGCCTCGGCTCCTGATGCGTAGCAAGCTACGCTCAGAAACCGTGCGAAACTCACATTTCAAACCGCCGAAGCGACCTGATCTGCCGGTTTCCCGCCAGCCTCGCTTGAACCCGAACGGATTCGAAAACCTGTTCGGACCCCGCTGAGTCCGGCAGCACCTGAAACGGCTTCGGGTTTTACGCCGATCAAACCAACCCGAATCGGGGATTCCGGCTGGCGCTTTGAGCGATGATCGGATTGCTCTTCTCGCCTCTCAAAGGCCCTCCCGGGCTTGCTGTCCTTGGGAGCAATCCTTCGGGACATCTAGAAGAGTGCCAAATCCCGGGCCGCCAGGCAAGGGTGTTTTCAGGTCCCCGGGGCATGCACAAGAAGAGTGCATTCTCGGTCCCAATACAATTTCAGCTTTTTGTGGTTGGATAGAATTCTCCTACCACAATATTTTCACAGATTTTACACAGACAGCCTTGTAAAGATCTCTGGGGACCCAGAAATCACTACAAGCCTAATCAATCGAATAGACGTTTTGACCGACTCTTCCTGGATTTTCTTCCCGCGGCCTCCCGTCCGCGCTTCCCTTATGAGGAACGCTCGAAGCTTCACAGGCGTCAAAGCTGATATGATTCTGGTCAGAAGTATTTAAGAACCCCGTGGATTGCCGCTGATTCGGGAGTCCTCCAAGATAGCCTTCCATTGATGCAGGACTTCTTTCAATTTTTTTTCAAGTATCGTCTTTTTCACTTCCAAAACGGAGACTTCAGTTTTCAGTGGAGCCCTCCGACGTTTCTGATTGCGACGGCGATTCCAGTTCTTCTGACCCTGCTGCTGGCACTCTACTGGAAGGGATGGATCGGGAGGGGGAGCCCTGGAGGCTGGCCACTTCTCGGACTCCGGGTGGCTTTCTTCCTGATTCTAGCTCTCTTGTTGATGCGGCCGAGCCTGACTCTTTCCACCGTGGTCCCCCGTGAGAACCTGCTGGCCCTGGTAGTCGACAACTCACAAAGCATGACGATCGAAGATCCTTCGGGTACCCGGGGAAACTCGATCCGGCCTCTATTGAATCCCGAGTCGGAATTTGTAAAGGCCCTGGACGAGAAGTTTGTGGTCAAGCCGTTTCTCTTCGAGGCACAGGCCAGCTCTGCCGATTTCCCGCTGCAAATGACCTGGCAAGGGGAACAGACCAACATCGCAGCAGCTCTGGGTTCCGTCTTGTCCGAAACCCGCAACCTTCCTCTGGCCGGCGTGGTTTTGATCACTGACGGAGCCGACACCAGCTATGCTGACCTGGCTCCAGTCCTGGCAGAGTTAAAAGCAAACAACGTGCCTGTCTATCCAGTCGGGGTCGGGGCTCTGACCATGGAGCGCGACGCGGAGTTGATGCAGGTGAGTGCAGCCCGCCGAATTCTGAAGGGCTCGACCACGGCTGCCCGAATCTCCCTTAAACATAGGGGCTTTGGCGGCAGCCGGGGCCGGCTGGAAGTCCGGGAAAACCACCTTCTCGTGGCTACCAGCGAGGTGCACTTCCCTCCCGATTCGGAAACGCTCATCACGGAGGTAGCGCTGCTCCCCAAGACGGCCGGCATCCATGAGTATGAGTTTACTCTGCTGCCGCTGGAAGGGGAGCGTAATGAACGTAACAACAGCCGAACCATCGTTCTGGAAATCAGGGACGAGAAACCGCGCATTCTGTATCTGGAAGGCCGCCCACGCTGGGAATACAAGTTCATACGCCGGGCTGTGAACGGAGACGAGAACCTTCGGCTCGAAACGTTGCTTCGAACTGCACTCAATAAGTTTTACCGACAGGGCATCGAAGAGGAGACCACACTCGCCGCCGGCTTTCCCACGAACCGGGAAGCTCTCTTCGAATACAAGGGCATTGTGCTGGGAAACATGGAGAGTTCCTTCTTGAGCTACGCCCAAATGGAATTGGTCAGGGAGTTTGTGGCCAAGCGTGGAGGTGGCTTCATGATGCTGGGGGGCCCCGCTTCGTTTGCCGGCGGAGCCTACCGGAGCACGCCCATCGAAAGCCTGCTACCGGTCCAGCTTCCGGAGGACCGGAGCCATTCCTTCTTTCGGGGCCTGGGGCGCCTGGTCGCAACAGCTCCGGGAAGTATCCACCCGGCCCTGCAGATCTCGGATTCCAACGGAGAGTTCGGTGGGTGGGAATCCATGGAGCCTCTCAAGGACTGGAATGTGAGCGCGGGAATCAAGCCCGGTACGACTGTTCTGGCTCGCGTGGCGATCCCGGGTTCCGAGAGGGCCGGGTCCAATCCTCCCCTGCTTGCCTTCCAGCGCTTCGGTCGAGGCCACTCCATCGCTTTTATGAGCGGAAGTAGCTGGCGCTGGCAGATGCTGCAGGATTCGGGAGACAACCGCCACCAGACCTTCTGGCGGCAGCTTCTCCGGTGGCTGGTGAGCCTCTCACAGGATCAGGTCGAGGTGCAGATAGAGCGTCAGAACTATTCCAGGCATGAATCCGTGAAGATTCGGGCGGAGGTCCGGGATTCGTCCTTCAACAACGTGAACGACGCGGTGGTCAGCGCGTTAGTGACCTCACCAGACCGGGGCGAGGAAGAGATACAACTGGCTTGGAGCGCAGAAGAAGACGGCGTCTATGTCGGCGAGTTCCCAGCTTCGGAAGGAGGACAGCATCGAGTTCGAGTGCAGGCTCACAGGCGCTCCGGTAAAGGGGAAGGGTATGGGAGTGCATCCGCATCTTTCCTCGTCCAGCAGGGAAATCGCGAATTCTTTGATGCCTCCCAGAAAAAAGACTTCCTGGAGCGTCTGGCGGTCCAGACGGGTGGCCGTTACTACAGCCTGGAGCAAGCAGGGAGACTTCCGGAAGAAATCGTTTACACACAGAAGAACTCCTCAGTCGTCGAGATTCTCGATTTGTGGGACATGTCCGGGAACTTCCTGTTGCTGGTTGGGCTGCTGGTCGGAGAATGGTCCCTGAGAAAGAAGTATGGAGTTATCTAGAATAGGACGACGCGCCCCCCGAGCGATAGCTCTCTTGATTCTCTGGTCCGCTATGGTCCCGGCTTCCGGCCTGGGCCACGGACAAGGTGCCGCGATCATCATCAGCGGACTGGGTGGATTGCCCGAGTTCGAGGAGAACTTTGTTGACTGGGCAACAAGACTCAGTCTGGTTTTCAGCGACAAGTTTGGCGAGGCCGTCTACTACATTGACGGGCGGACACAACGCAAAGAGGAGATCCTGAAGACTTTCGATCAGGTCGCCTCGGAAGGTAGTGGTGAGATCTGGCTGCTTCTGATTGGCCACGGCAACTATGATGGAAAGAGCTTCAAGTTCCACATGAAGGGCCCCGACCTGACGAGCCAGGAAATCGAATCGTTCCTCGGTCTGCTGGGCTCCCGCAAGGTTTTCGTGGTGGCCGGAACGAGTGCCAGCGGGGCACTGATTTCAAAACTTGCCGGCGAAAACCGGGTGATCGTGACTGCCACCAGGAATGAAACTGAGAGGCAGCCCCCTCTCTTCCTTTCGTTTTTTCTGGAAGCAGCGACCTCCCCGGATGCAGATCGGGACAAGAACGGTCGCGTGTCACTGCTCGAAGGGTTCCTCTACAGTCGGACCGAAGTACAAAAATGGTTCTTGGCCAAAGGCCTACTCCAAACTGAACACGCCTTGCTGGATGATCAAGGAGAGATCCAGCTCGGATCAGAACAGGATGCGAGTTCGGAGCTGGTGCATACGGGAGAAGGCATGCTTGCCGCCGCCGCCTTCTTTTCTTCGCCTCCAGCGCAAGCTTACCGCAGTGCGGAAGCCCGCGAGCTCAGCAAGAAGCGCCAGGGAGTCGAAAGAGAGATTGAAGCGTTGAAGTTTCGCAAGCAGAAAATGCCTGCCCAGGACTACTACCAGGAGCTCGAGAGACTCCTGGTTGGACTGGCCCGGCTCAGTGAACGGATAGCAGAGCTGGAGAACCTCCAGTGAAACGGAGTTCCCTGTTACTTCTGTGGACTCTTCACTCCGCCTCGACGGTTGGATTTGGGCAACCGGTGGTGTGGGAGGCGGGAACACAGACAGAAATCCATGAGCTGCTCTACAAAGGCCGCTATCGGGAAGCTGAAAAGCGCCTCCAGCCCCAGGCTACGCCTATGGCACTGCGCCTGAGAATGGAGCTGGCCGAGAGGCGAGGTGACCGAGCCGAAGCCAATCGACTGGGTCGAGTCCTGCTGGGACTGGCCGCCTCCGGTTCCCTGGTCACCTCGACCGACCTGGTTCAGGCCGCGATGGGAGCCTGGCAACTGGACCGTTGGCACGAGGCCAATGATCTGTTCATTCAGGCCACCGAAACACCTCCTGTTTACGCCCCCCTCTACATAGCGTGGGGACACCTGTATCTCGAACAGTACAACCCGGCCGAGGCCGAAGCCATTTTTCAAGATGCGATCAACAGCCCGACGGCACCCTTGACACCGGCCCGCTGGGGGCCCGGCGCAGCCGAACTGGGGCTGGCTCTCAGCCTGCAGGCCCGGGGAAAGTCGGGCTGGATGGAGTCGCTGAACAAGGTCCTGGAGATGGATGTCCCTCCGCTGGAGGCAATCGCTTTTCGGGCACTGATCGCGATCCGAGAAGACAACTGGGAAGACGCCGAGCAGTGGGTTCAGAAAGGCCTCGACGTGAATCGAAGCTCTGTGGAGCTGCTGGAATTAAAAGCGGCGGCCCACTATTTCCGGGGGCAGACTCAACAGTTCGAGAAAACCCGGGAAAAGATTTTCGAAATCAACCCGAAAGACTCCGAACTGTTCCATCTGCTGGGAAGCCTGTGTGTACCCCGGAGGCGGCTAGAGGAGGCCATCGGGTTCTTCCGGGAAGCCACCCGCAGAGATCCTCAGCACTGGCAGGCACTCTCCTCCCTGGGGATCAACCTTCTCAGGCAGGGAGATGAGGAAGAGGGAAAGGAGATCCTCGAGCAGGCCTACGCCAACGATCCTTTCAATATCTGGACGGTCAACACGCTGCGTCTTCTTGACAGCTTCAGCACCTTCGAACGCTCGGAAACTACCAACTTCGCCCTCAAGATCTCGAAAACCGAGGCAGAGACTCTAAGGCCTTACGTGGTCGAACTGCTGGAACGCAGCCTGAAAGAGTTGAGCGCCAAGTATGGCTATGAGATCGAAGGGAAGTACACGTTCGAAATCTATCCGAACCATGACGATTTTGCAGTTCGAACGCTGGGACTTCCCGGTCTGGGCGCCCTGGGCGCCACCTTCGGGCGGGTGGTGGCCATGGATTCGCCAACGGCCAGGGAAGCCGGGACCTTCCACTGGGGTTCGACTCTGTGGCACGAAGTAGCCCACGTTGTGACGCTGGCTCTGAGCGATCAGAAAGTGCCCCGCTGGCTGACGGAGGGGATTTCGATGGTGGAGGAAAGAGCCGCCGGAAACGGCTGGGGTGATTACCTGACGCCATCCTTCATACAAGCTTACGAGGAGGGCAAGCTTCTGAGCCTGGAAGAGCTCAACAAAGGCTTCGAGCGCCCCGAGTTCCCGGGCCAGCTTCAGCTCAGCTACCTGCAGGCCGGGCTGGCCGCTGAGTTTCTCCTGGACCGATTCGGGCCCGCCACGATCCGTGAGATCCTGATCGCCTATGCTCAGGATCAAACCAGCGATGAAGTGTTCACGAAGGTGCTGGGATCCTCCCTGGGGGATCTTGACGGAGCTTTCCAGGAAGTCATGGAGACTCGGGTCAAGCCCCTGGTGGGGCGTGTGCGACAAGTTCGCCTGCCTGGGCCCAAGAGCTCGAAACTGGGGCTTGCCGCGCTGAAGCAGGAGCTTGAGAATCATCCCGACAACTACTGGCTGCACCTCGCGCTGGGTGAACTGTTGTTGTCCAAAGAAGCCGTCAAAGAGGCGATCCCTCATTTTGAAACGGCGATCCGGATCTTTCCTTACCCCGCGGGGCCACAGTCTCCGTATCCCTTGCTCCTTCAGGCCTACGAGAAGTTGGACGATTCTGAAGGAATCCTGGCAACTCTTCGCCGCTGGTGGAGGGCGGCTCCGGAGCAGGGCAAGATTGGGAAACGCCTGGCCTTTCAACTGATTGATGAATCTGAGTCGGTCGAGGCCATTAGGATTCTCCAGGAGCTGATGTACGTGACTCCTTTTGAGCCTGAACTTCACAAGGCACTTGGCGATCTATATCTGGAGAGAGATGATGTGGGGGCGGCCCTGACCGAGTTCCAGGTTCTTCTGGCCCAGCGGCCCAGTGATCTGGCGGACGCGCATTTCTCGCTGGGTCGGGCCCTGGACAGGTTGGGCCACAAACACGAAGCCAAAGAGCAGGTTCTGCTGGCCCTGGAGATTGCTCCAACCTACCAACCGGCCCAGCGCCTGCTTCTGCAGCTGGTGAAACCATGAGAAAAAGACGCCTGGTTGGACTCATTCTGATGCTGCTCGCCTGGGGACCGCTCCTGAGTCTCGATGTCGACCTGGATCAAGAACCGAGCGATCCGAACCTTTTTCAATTCGTTCGCATTCGCTACAACGGATTCGGCGGAGGCTTTGGCTCGAGCCGCTGGGGCCCTCCTCCCTGGATGCACGATTACCCTCGCGCAGAGAAGAACTTCCTGAAGATCCTGGAGGAAGTGACGACGGTTCCAACCACCCCGGAATCCTATCTGATTCTGGACCTGGACGACCCGGCCATCATGGAGTACCCGTTTCTTTACATCTCGGAACCTGGCTACTGGGCGGCCACACCCAAAGAGATCCAGAATCTGCGCCAGTATTTCGACCGGGGCGGATTTGTCGTCTTCGACGATTTCCGGGGGCCCGAGGAGTGGAGTAACCTGGTGCGGGCCATGAAGCAGGTAGACCCGGAGAGGAGCTTTGAGTTGCTGACCTCTGTCCATCCCATGTTTCACTGTTTCTATGACATTGACAGTCTTGACATGATTCCTCCTTACCGGATCCGAGGGGCGGGCCTACCCCGCTTTTTCGGCTGGAGCGATGCAGAAGGGAGAGTTCAGGCCGTCGCCAACTTCAACAACGACATCGGAGATTACTGGGAGTGGTCAGACGAAGCCATCAACCCTCTAAACTCGAACGAAGCCTACAAATTTGGAATCAACTACGTCATTTACTCGTTAACACATTGAAAGAACACACTATGTCTGATTTGAACGTGGTCGACGAAAGCCAGGTTGCCGACACACTCAAGCAAATGGGCGGGGCCCGAGAGAAGATCCTGGAACAACTGGGCAAGCTGATTGTCGGGCAAGAGGAAGTTGTCAATCAGCTGCTCATCTGCCTGTTCGTGGGAGGACATTCACTGATCACCGGGTTGCCGGGACTGGCCAAGACCCTTCTGGTTCGTAGTCTTTCCCGGACTCTGGGCCTGTCCTTCAGCCGGATTCAATTCACTCCCGACTTGATGCCGGCCGACATCACTGGAACAGAGATCATTGAGGAAGACCGATCCACGGGCCGGCGCCAGCTCAGGTTCGTCAAAGGCCCGGTCTTCGCCAACCTGATCCTGGCCGACGAAATCAACCGGACTCCTCCCAAGACACAGGCGGCCCTGCTCGAGGCCATGCAGGAGAGACAGGTTACGGTGGCCGGTCAGACTCACATCCTCTCCCCTCCATTCTTTGTTCTTGCTACCCAGAACCCGATCGAACTGGAAGGAACTTATCCTCTGCCGGAGGCCCAGCTGGATCGGTTCATGTTCAACATTGTGATTGACTATCTTGACGAAGAGGATGAAGTATCCGTGGTGAATCGGACCACGGGATTACCGCTGGAAGAGCTCGACAAGGTCGTCTCCGCTGAAGAGCTGTTGAATTTTCAGAGCGCTGTGCGGACCATTGCCCTGGGAGAGGAGGTTACCCGCTACGCTGTCAACTTGAGCCGGGCCACACGCCCCGGCCATGCTGCTCCGGACTTCGTCAGCAAGTGGGTCGCCTACGGATCGAGTCTGAGAGCTTCCCAGTATATGGTTCTGGGAGGCAAGGCTCGAGCGATCCTGGCAGGTCGCTACAACGTCTCTCTGGAAGATATACAGGCTTTGGCCAAACCGGTGCTGCGACACCGAATTATCACAAATTTCCATGCGGAATCGGAGAAGGTCACTACCGACGATATCGTCGATCGTTTGCTTGAGACCGTTCCACTGCCTCAATCAGGTCTGCAGTAAGAACTCGAGAATGTCGCACTATGCACAACTCAGCCGCGAGATTCCGGTCTCCTCACCGCTTCATCGACCCCGACGTGCTGTTCTCCATTCGCAATCTGCCTCTTATCGCCAAGAGTGTGGTGGAAGGGTTCATTGCGGGTCTGCACCGATCACCCTATTTCGGCTTCAGTCTGGATTTCGCCGAGTACCGCGCCTATACGCCGGGAGATGACCTCAGGCAATTCGACTGGAAGGTCTTTGCTCGGACCAACAAGTCGTTTGTCAAGAAGTACGAAGGAGATACCAACACCAGCCTTTATCTGCTCCTCGATTCCAGCCGGAGCATGGCTTTCTCCAGCCAAAAAGTGAACAAGTTCGACTACGGACGCTACCTGGCCGCATCGCTGGCTTATCTGGCTCAGAAACAGAAAGACGCGGTGGGTCTGCTCATGTTCAACTCCGGGATCATCAAGTACATACCCCCCAGGACAAGATTCGGCCACTACCAAACAGTTCTCCTCGAGCTCCAGGACGCCGAGACGGGCCAGCAGACCGACATAGCCGCCGCCATGAATCGACTTGCGGAGCTGTCCAGACGAAGAAGCCTGGTGGTCCTCATCAGTGACTTCTATGAATCCCCACAAAAGGTGGCCGATGCCCTTCGTTTCTTCCACCATCGTGGTACCGATCTGATGCTGTTCCACTTGCTGGATCCAAGCGAGCTCGAACCACCTTTCACAGAAGTCTCAACACTCGAGGATATGGAAACAGGAGAGGTCTTGCCCTTCTCACCCGAGGCTCACGGCGAGTACCTGGAACAGCTGGGTGAACACCGGGGGAAACTGAAGACGTTGTGCGCCGAACTGTCTGCGGACTACCAGGTTCTGGACACTTCTGAACCACTGGATCGGGCCCTGTACCGCTACCTCTCCATCCGGGGAAAGCGTCTGTGAGGACTTGACCCCATGCAGTTCTTGACTCCACTCTTCTGGATCGCGGGCCTGGCGCTGACGATCCCCATTCTGGTGCACCTGGTCCAGCGCCAGACGCGCAACAGAATCCCCTTTGCCTCTCTGATGTTCGTCCCACGTCGAACTGTCCGACAGTTGAAGCGTCGAAAGGTGGAACGGTGGTTTCTGCTGCTGCTGCGCTGTCTGGGCCTGCTGCTTCTGATCGGTGCTTTTAGCCGTCCGGTATTGAGAGCGGGCTGGTTTGATCGCTTCAGCTCTTTTTCACCCACGTCCACCGTCATCCTTCTGGACACCTCAATGAGCATGAGTCGAGAGGCGGTCTGGTCCAGAGCCGTCCAGGCCGCACGGAATAGGATTGCTTCCATGGGTGAGCCGGACGAGGCATTACTGATGCTCTTTTCCGACTCGGGTGAAGTGCTCTCCCAGTGGACGGAGAACCCCGCAGGACTCCTTCAGATTCTCAATACGTCCGTGCAACCGTCGTTTTCAGCAACCTCCTATCTGGAAGGGTTAAAGCTGGCGACCCAGCAGTTCAAAGGCGACCGTTACCCCACCAGGGAGATCTACTTGATTACCGATCTGCAGCGCTCCGGCCTGGGTCCGACCCAGGGCTGGAAAGTCCCTCCTGAGATTCAGGTCGACATCGAAGACGTAGGACAATCGGATGGGAACCTTTTTATAGAAGAGTCCAGGCTCAGCCACCAGGTCTTTTCCAAACGCTACCCTTACCCGGTACTGATTCAGTTGGCCACAGACCCACCCTCACCCTCGCAAGGTGAAGTTCAGCTCTTCATCGAAGGTCAGATCGTTGCCCGGGAGCATTTCAACCTGGGAGAGGAAGGACGCGGGCAGGTCATCCTGCCAGCTTTCGAACTGAGTGAGGGAATCGCCAGAGGTAAGGTGGTCGTCAATCCTACCGATGGTCTGGCTGCAGACAACACCTATCATTTCGTGCTGGAACGAAAGGAGCCGTCTCTGGTTCAGATTCTCTCCAACCGTGACTCAAGATCGCTTCACCTGCAGACGGCCCTCTCCACCGGAGAGAACGATCCCTTTCGCGTAGAGCTGTTGCAACCCCCTCTGACTTCACTCGATGTGTCTCGAGTCCAAGTTCTCATCCTCAATGACCTCCGCCAGCCGCCCGCAACCGAACTCGTCCTGCCTTTCCTCGAAGCCGGCGGAGGGTTGATCGTGGCGACAGCCTCTCAGACTCAGGAGAACTCATATGCCGACCAGTGGGAGTATCTCCTTCCGGCGAAGCTTACTTCGAAGCACTTTGTGCGCTCCCGAGAGAAGTCCTTCGCGGCGATCACGCAGGCCAGTTGGGAACATCCGATTTTCTCATCTTTCAAGGATGCCCAGCGCTCTTCTGTTTCGGCCAGTCAGTTCTTCGGGTACTGGAATGTTACCCCTTCCGGGCAGTCGAATGTTGTTGCGCGGTTTGATGATGGAGCCCCGGCCCTTCTGGAGCAGGAAGTCGCAGAAGGCCGCGTGCTCCTCTTCACCTCCTCGCTCGATTCCAGCTGGTCGGACTTTCCGGTGCGATCCTCTTACCTCCCCTTCTGGGAGGAGGCAGTCCACTATGCCTCCGGTTTTCAGTCCTCTCCTTCCGCTTACCGTGTCGGGCAGGCGGTGGGCGTGGTCCAAAGGAAAGAAGCGGCAACCAGTGGAGCCTGGAATGTCATTGATCCGACTGGAAAACGAGTGGTGGGACTGGATGGAACACAACCTGAATCCCTGCGTCTGAAATTCCCGGGGCACTATGAAATACATGATCACAAGCGGACTGACTGGATTGCGGTGAACACGAACCCTTCCGAGTCACTGCTGAATCGGGTACCTGCGGACGACTTCCGAGCCCTCTTCATACCCGGTGAGTCAGCGCTGGAGGGAAGAACAGATGAACTCCGGGCAACGGTTCGAGAACGGAAACAAGCGATCTGGTGGATACTCCTTCTGGCTGCCGCCCTGGTCTTTCTGGTCGAGGCATGGGTAGCCAACCGGAAGATGGCTGAGTCGGGGAAAGGCATTTCAGTCGAAGCAAGGTGAGGCAACATGACAATTCGAGACCGACTCTGGTATGAGGTCCGCAAAACACGCCGCAGAATCCAGATTGAGCGGTTACTGAAAGGTGTGGCCCTGACGGGCGGCGTGGTTCTGGCGGTTTCCCTGGTGGCAAGTTATGTTCTGTCGCAGAACAACTTCTCGGACACGACTATTCTGTGGAGCCGAGTCCTGGGAGGACTTGTCTGTCTGTCGGCTCTCTTCAAGTTCGTCCTCTGGCCGCTGGTCCGGATTCCCTCAGCCAGCGCCGTAGCCCGCTTCCTGGAGGAGCGAAATCCGCATCTGAAAGACCGCCTGGCTACAGCCGTCGAAAGTCTGCAGGGACCCAGTTCGATCCACCCGGCCGTACAGTCTCTATTGCTGCGCGACGCCAGCCGTGAACTGGTCAGCACGGACAAGCCGATTCTTTATTATCCTCAAAGCAGCCTGATTTCTCTCCTCGGGTTTGGCGTGACCGGAGCTCTTTTTCTCTTTCTGCTACTTTCGGGACCCGCGGCCTATCTATACAGCCTCGACAAACTCCTGGGCGGGGCCGAACTTGATCAGGCCGGCCTCTATTCGATTTCAGTTGAGCCGGGAAATACCCGGGTGGTTCGTCATGCCGATCTGGAAATCACGGCTATTCTGGAAGGCTTCACGAGTGACGAAGTGCTGCTGGTGGCCAAGTACGAGAGTCAGCCGAGTTGGGAACGCGCTCGAATGCGTCCTGACTCCGAAGGCCCGGAACACCACTTTCTGCTGTTTGATGTGAGAGAGAGAATCGACTATTTCGTTGAAGCCGACGGAATCCGCTCCGAGGCCTTCGCAGTCGACGTCTCAGAAGCTCCCGGCATCCAGGAACTGGAAGTCCATCTCCGGTTTCCCAGACACACGGGACTGAGCGATGCCGTCCAGAAGGATGAAGGGGACATTCGCGCGCTCTCAGGAACCGAGGTCAGGTTGCAGATCCGAAGTGACCAGCCGGTTCAGGCCGGGACACTCAAGTTTGAGGAATCCGAAGACATCCCGCTCCAGCTTTCCGAGGGACACCTACTGGAGGGCACTTTTCGGGTCGAGGAGGACGATTTCTACCGCATTCACCTGCAGAACCTGGAGGGCGTCTGGAACGCTGCCAGTGACGAATACATTGTGGTCTCCCTGGTGGACCAACCCCCCTCCGTGACGCTGTCCAGGCCGGGGCGGGACATGAAGGTCACCAACCTGGAAGAAGTGTTCGTGGAGGCCGAGGCGGAAGACGATTATGGGATCAGAGATGTCAGACTTCTCTTCTCGGTCAATGGAGAGCCGGAGGAGAGCGTAGACCTCGAGATTGGACGCTATCCGAGAAACACCACCACGTCGACAACCTTTTACCTGGAAGACTTCAATCTCCTGCCGGGAGACTTCATTTCCTACTACGCCAAAGCCCGGGATGCCCGATCCGAGGCTCTCACTGACATCTACTTTCTCGAAGTCCTGCCTTACGACCGTGAATACACCCAGTCCCAGCAGGCCGCAAATGGCCCGCAAGGGGAAGATCTGCGACTGGCCAAGTTCCAGAAAGAGATCATCGCGGCTACCTTCAATATCGTTCGGGATCGCCGGAAACTGACTCCAGGAGAGCTGAAAGAGGACATTCAGACGGTGGCGCAGATGCAGGAACAGTTGCGCCAGCAGGCGGTCACCATCAAGGAGAGGATCGAACGCCGAGGTGGGGCGACCGATACCCCCGAGTTCAAACAGATGGTCATCTATCTCACGGAAGCTGTCGCACACATGAGTGATGCCCATGAGCAGCTCAAGCACTTGAACCCGGCCGCAGCCTTGTCGCATGAGCAGAAGGCCTACCAGAGGCTACTTCGCTCCGAGGCTCTGTTCAAAGAGATCCAGATCTCCATGTCCGATGGAGGATCCTCGTCCGGGAGTTCATCAGCGGAGGATCTGGCTGACCTGGTAGATCTGGAACTGGATCGGACCAAGAATCAGTACGAAACGCTCCAACAGGACCGCGCCGCCCAGCGCCAGCAGGAACTGGACGACCTGGCAGAAAGACTGAAGGAACTGGCCCGGCGTCAACAGCAGGAAATGGAACGGCAGCGGCGGCGGGGAATGCAGAGTTCGGGCCACGGTGGAGGAGCCTCTCAGCAGGAGTTCATGGAAGAGCTGGAGGAAATGGCCCGACGGCTGGAGAGGCTGTCCAGGCAGCAGCGAGATCAGCAGTTGAATGACATCAGCCGCGCGCTGAAGCAGGCCGCGCGCGATCTGCGCCAGGGGCAGGACGGCAAGGCTCAGAACAACCAGATGAAGCTCCAGCAGGCGTTGGATCGCATGCAGCGGGCCCAGGAGGCCCTGGAGCGCCAGCGCCAGTCAGATGTGCGTTCAGGAATCGAACGACTGGCGGAGCAGGCAAACCGGTTGCGGGAGGAACAGCAGGAAGTGATCGAAGAACTCCAGGATCTGGAAAGACGTGAGAAGGCCGGCCAGAAAGACCAGGAGTGGTACCAGGACGCCGGGCAACTTGCCCGGGAAAAAGGAGGTCTGCAGGAGGAAGTGCTGCGGCTCGAGGGTGGCCTGCACCAGATGGCCAGACGCATTGAGTCCGAGGAACCGCAGGCGGCCAAACAACTGAAGGGAGCGGGACTGTCGGTTCGGGACAACCGGGTTGCCGAGAAAATGCAGGAAGGAACCGACTTGCTGCTCCGTCAGTGGACCATGATGGCTCGGCGCCGGGAAGAAGGAGTCGAAGAACACCTGAGTGAACTCGCCGAAGAGATCGGGAAGGCCCAGGAGGCTCTGGGTGCCGAAGCTCCGGCCTCAGGGCAGGAGCGATCTGAAGAAGCGCTCAAGCGGCTGGGAGATCTGGTTGAGAACCTGGAATCCCTGCGCCAGAGAGCTTCCCGGGGGCAACCACAGGAGCAGCAAGAGGGCCAGGAGTCGTCCTCAGAAAAGGGCTCTCCCGAGCAGGGAGACGGCCAGACTCGACAGGGCGACGGAGAACAGTCCCAGGAAGACCAGCAGCAGCCGAGCCCGGACGGCCAGCCGGGTCAGCAGGGCCAGGCCCAGCAGGGGCAACCCTCCAATCAGGGGCAGAGTTCCGAGTCACAGCAGTCCCAGCCCCAAGAAAGTCAAGCTCAAAACGCCCAGGGGCAACAGGACGGCCAGCGCGGCATCCTCGGGGCCCGGCGACCGTCTGGCCAGGCCGCCAGCCGGGCGAACTCGACGGGGATCGACCCCTGGCAGATCGGCCGAGAATGGAGGGAGAGAACTCAGGATGCTGAGAAGATCAGCGAGCTTCTCCGTGAGATCGATCCTCGCCGGGCGCGGGACATTGCCAAGCTGGCGAGAGAGATGCGGAAAATGGATGCCAGCCGGATCTTCAATGATCCCGAAGAGATTCTGCTGCTGCGTTCTCAGATCATCGACGGACTCAAGGAGCTCGAACTGGATCTGTATCGGGAGCTGGGCCGATCCAAACCGGATCAACTTCGGCTGGCCTTCGAAGAGGAAATCCCTCCGGAGTATCGGTCCAAGGTCGAAGAGTACTACCGGAGGCTGGCCGGAGACCAGGAGTAGCCGGGTCGAATGATGGGGGGAGACTGAAGTTGTGGAGCCTCTCCCGCCGCCCGACCATTCACCTCTTCAGCTTCCTGTACAGGTAGGAACAGATGTGCCAGCCGTCGAGCCAGCTGAAGGGGAAAGTGGCTGTCGTGTAATGGCCGCAGGGGAGATTGATTCGATCATAGTCCATCCCGAGCCGATCGTACTCCTGAAACACAAACTCGGTAAGATCGGGTGGAAAGCTCAAGTCGTACTTCGCCGTAATCAGCCGATGGGGCCGACGATCGCCGCTGAGCAGGTGAATGTAATGTACCGGACTGATCGGAGCCCAGCAGTCTCGCAGATCTTCCAGGCTGATCTCCTGCTCCATACCCCAGCGAACATAGCGGGTGGACAGTCCTCTCCACACCACATCTGCGTAGTAGGAAGAAACGTGGTTGAAGGCTCCACATGAAATCAGGGGATCGTGAATGAAAGCCAGGTAGCTGATGCAAGAGCCGATGCTGGTCCCCATAACGGCGACCTGTTGATAGCCCTGGCCCCGGAGCCAGCCGGCCACCTGGATGGTCTCCAGAACGGCCTGGCGCGTCGCGTGGAGAGTTCGGCCGACGTTCGGACTTACCATGTAGTCGGCTCTCTCCATTCCCGGCGGACGACGGTCATCATGGTAGGGCATGGACAGTCGCGCCGCAGTCATCCCCAGCTTCTGGAGCACTTTGCAAAGGCCCACATGGCCATTGGGGTCAGCATTCCACTGAGGGACAACGACAACAGCAGCACCCTTCCCCTCGGCCGGAAAAAGCCTGCAACTGACTCGATTGTTGAAATCGTAAGGTGTCGGCTGCGGAGTAGAAAAAGTGAGGCACCCGTTCTCCAGCCTGGCATCCTTCATAGGACCGGGGTCAAAGAACTGCCGGCTGTTAGCTACCGATCTCGCGGCGTAGTCCTTGAGTTCCTGGAGAGGAGATCGAGTGACATCGTGCCCCAGCCACTTTACGCCCCATTCAAAAGGGAACACGCGACGGTTAGTGTCTCGCAGGGTCAGCTTTCTCTCCCGGGCGTAGATGAGCCGGCCGTAGAGACTCATCTGCTTCCCGGCTTGGCCAGTTCTTTCTGGAACTCGATCTTGTAAAGCTCCAGGAAGGTGAGGCCCAGAGCCATAATGATGGGACCGACGATCATGCCGACGATCCCGAAATAGGAGATCCCTCCCATGATCGAGAAGAACACCAGCATGGTGTGCATCCGGGTCTTTCCCTCAATCAGTACAGGCCGCAGCACATTGTCAATGCCGCCAACAAAGACCACCGAAAGGACCACCAGAATGATGGCTTTCGTCGTAGAACCGGTGGCCAGCAGAAACAGGGCCCAGGGCAGCCAGATCACTGCGGTTCCCACCAGAGGCACAAGTGAAAACAGAGCGATCAGGGTTCCCCAGAAAAGGAGATTTGGAATACCGACAATCCAAAAGGTGATTCCACCCGCGGTGCCCTGGGCGATGGCGGTCACCAGGCTGCCTATCACCGTGGCACTCGAGACCTCCTGGAATTTCTGGATAATCTGCCCTTCATAGTTGTCGGACAGGGGAGTCCAATCGCTGACCTGATCCACCAGCGCGGGTCCATCGCGGAAGAGAAAGAACATTGTCACCAGCATGATCAAAAAGCTGGCCATCGTGTGGGCAATCCCCGACACCACAGCCGTACTGTGCCGCAAAGCCCCCAGGCTCACACTCTGCAGCATGGAACCCAGCGATCCCATCAGATCGAACTTGTCCAGGTCGACATACTCGTCAAGGGTCTCGAGAACCCACCCCACGTAGGGCTGGTCCCTCAGGGTCATCATTTGCTGGACCGTCCCGTCGTTTAGAGCGGCAACGATTTCCTGATAAGCCTGACCAGCCTGCGTGGCCAGCATGATGGCCAGGGCCACAAAAGGAACAATAATCAAAAGGGTAATTCCCAGGCAGGTCACCAGGGCCGCCAGATTAGCACGGCCTTTCAAGCGGCCGTTCACCCAATGATAGGCCGGAAAACAAAGACCTGCCAGAATCACGGCCATGAAAATAGGCATGAAAAACGGCTGGAAAATACGGAAAACGAAATACAGGACCAGCAAAGATGGAGCAATCAAGAAAATCCGCATGAATCGTCGTTCTTCCATGTCTGCGAAGTGTACTTGGAAAGGATGGCGGATTCCAAATTCCAGATTGGAAGGCGTGAGGTACATGGGCCGACGCCCGTAGGGGCCGGTCTTGTGCCGGCCCGTGGCGCGGGCGACCACAAGGGTCGCCCCTACGATCTCGATCCAGCGCTCTCGAACCTAGAACCCAGCTATACTTTGAGCGTTCATGATGAAAAAGTTAATAAGTGCCATCCTGCTTCTTGGTCTCGGCTACATGCTCTATTCCTGGGACCGGACTCCCCCTGCCATCGAGTGGAGCCTCGAGAACGGGAGTGTCGTAGGAGAAAAAGCGATCCTGCAGGTAGGAGTTCTCGACTCGGGTCGGGGCTTGCAGTCCTGGTCCGTGGTTCTGTCACAACAAGCCTTGGAAGCTGTGATTGTGGAGAAGACGTTCGAGGTTCAGCAGGCGCCAGCCAGTCAAGCGGCTGAGATCGAACTCTCGACCCTCAAGCAACAGTTCGGACTTCAGGATGGAGAGTTCAGGATCCGAGTGCAGGTCACCGACCAGCCCAACCTCAAATTCTTCGGTCACACAACCGGCGGCGAAAGAGTGTTCACGCTGGATTCGCTGCCTCCGGCTCTTCAAGTGCGTTCCGGAAACCACTACATCAGGCAGGGAGGTGCGCAGATCATTCTCTATTCCACGGGCAACGAGACACCGCACGCCAGCGGTGTAAGAGTCGGTGATCGGAGCTTTCGGGGATTTCTTGTTCAGCCGCCGGAACAGAACCGCTATGCGGCACTGATCGGGTTGCATTATCGACATTCCCCAGAGACCCCGATTCTAGCCTGGGCGGAAGACGTGGCGGGAAATCGATCCGAGTTGAGTGTGCCCCACCAGATCTTGAGTGCCCGGTTTCGCCAGCGAAGTCTGAACATCTCCGACCAGTTCATCAGCAAAGTCGCCGCCGAAATATTCTCGAGAGTCAGCGAGGTCTCGGCGGCGGCGACTGCGGCCGAGACTTTTGTCCAGATCAACCGCCATCTGAGAGAGATCAACCACCAGCAGATTGAGAAGCTCACGAGCAACTCTCAGGATCATCTCCTGTTCGACACGCCCTTCATGCAGATGGCCAATACACAGGTCGAGGCAGCCTTTGCAGACGAACGGGACTACATCTACGGGGGAGAAGTGATTGATCACCAGACACATCTGGGATTTGATCTGGCTTCCCTGGCTCGCAGTCCGGTCGACTGTGCCAATGACGGAAAAGTTGTCTGGGCCGGGTACCTCGGCATCTATGGGCACTGCGTGCTCGTCGATCACGGACTCGGCCTGGTGTCCCTCTATGGTCACCTGAGTTCGCTGGACACCCGGGCCGGAGAGGTCGTGAAAAAGGGTCAGTCTCTCGGCCGAACAGGGGAGACGGGGCTGGCCGGCGGTGATCATCTCCATTTCACGACTCTGGTGCAGGGCGTTCCTGTGAATCCGCGAGAGTGGTGGGACCCCAAGTGGGTCCAGCAACAGGTGTTCAACCGGCTCAATCCGCCTGCAGGGAAATGACTCTCTTTCCCCTTTCACCTCCTCCCCAGAACCTTTAACCTGGAACGATGAGAATAAACCGCCGCAGCTTTCTGGAAAGCTCTCTTGGTGGAGCCGCAGTACTGGCAGCAACCTCCTCCGGTGAGGGCGGCGTTCCAGCCTCCTCCAGTCCCATCCGTCTCGGGCTGGTCACCTATCTGTGGGGGAAGGACTGGGATCTACCCACCCTGATTCACAATTGTGAACAGTCCGGACTGCTGGGGGTCGAGTTGAGAACTACCCACGCCCACGGGGTAGAGCCTGAACTGACAGCCTCTCAGCGACGCGAAGTGAAGGAGCGGTTCGCCGACTCTCCGGTCACCCTGCTTGGCCCCGGGAGCGATGAGCGCTTTGACAATCCCCATCCCACTGTATTGGCCAGGGCCCTGGAACGAACCAAGAGTTTTATTCGGCTCAGCCATGACATTGGCGGAACCGGAGTCAAGGTGAAGCCCGACCGCTTCCACGAAGGAGTCCCACACGAGCGTACCATCCACCAGATCGGAGACTCGCTGAATACCCTCGGGCACTTTGCTGCCGACTACGGCCAGGAGGTTCGTCTGGAAATCCACGGACAGTGCTCTCCGCTGCCTGTCATTCGCCGCATCGTCGACGTCGCCAGGCATCCGAGCGTGGTCTTGTGCTGGAACTCCAACCCGACGGATCTGGAAGGAGAGGGGCTCGAACACAATTTCCATCTGGTCCGAGATCGCCTCGGCATGACAACTCACGTCCGCGCCCTCGACCTGGATGACTACCCGTATCAACGCCTCTTTGAACTCCTGCTCGGGACCCACTACCAGGGCTGGGCCTTGCTCGAGGCGCATGACGTCCGGGAAGACAGGGTCCAGGCGATGATCAAGCAGCGGGGAATGTTCGAGGAAATGGTGGAGAAGGCTCAGCAATAGCCTTACCCTGTAAGGCTCGGCACGCCAGATTGGCGTGCCCTACGGCTTCCATCCGACACCGGGTGATTTCCCCGGCCCGTCTTGATCCTGATTCCCGTATAATCCCACCCATGAGTCCCGCTGTGGCCGCTTTGGGCTGTTTTGTCCTCTACTTGCTTGCTTACCAGTTCTATGCAAAGCACCTGGCTTACAAGGTATTCCGTCTGGATCCAAGCAGGAAAACGCCGGCCCATGTCATGCCCGACGGAATCGACTATGTCCCGGCCAACCGATTCGTTCTCTTCGGCCATCACTATGCCTCGATCGCCGGTCTGGCTCCGATGCTGGGGCCTGCGATTGCTGTGATCTGGGGCTGGCTCCCCGCTCTCCTCTGGGTGGTTCTGGGGAGCCTGTTCATCGGGGCTGTTCACGATTTCAGTGCGCTTGTGGTTTCCATGCGAAACCGGGGAGTCTCGGTCGGTCAGGTCGCCGAAGAGATCATCGGGAAACGAGCCAAGATCCTTTTTCACGTGCTCATTTTCTTCCTGATCGCCCTGGCCATGGGCGTCTTCGTACACGTCATCGCTACACTCCTGAGTACGGACTACCACCCTGAGTCCATCTATCCGAGCGGGACGCTGATGGTGCTTGCCGTGGGCGTAGGATGGCTGGTCTACAAACGAGGAGTTTCGCTGAAGAAAGTGACGATTGTCGCTTTTGCGATCACCCTGCTCAGTGTCTGGCTGGGCCTGAAGCTGCCTCCCCTCGATCTCAGTCTGGGCCAGTGGAGCGTCATTCTTCTGATGTACAGCTTTCTGGCTTCAGTACTCCCCGTGTGGTTGCTTCTGCAGCCTCGCGATTACCTCAACTCACTGCTTCTCTACCTGGGACTGTTCTCCATCTTTGCCGGCTTCTTCGTTCTCAGGCCCGAGTTTGCAGCACCGGCCGTCGAGATGCATCCCCCGGGCGCCCCCCCCTTGTTTCCTTTCGTCTTCATCGTGATTGCCTGCGGTGCGATCTCGGGCTTTCATGGACTTGTCTCCTCAGGAACGACCGCCAAACAGATCAACCGGGAAACCGACGCCCCCTTCATTGGTTACGGGGGTATGATCGGTGAGTCCGTCCTGGGCCTGCTCGCGGTTCTGGCCTGTACGGCAGGCTTTCAGAGTGCTTCGCTGTGGCGTAATCACTACCAATCCTGGGGCCTGGCCCAGGGTCTGGGACCGAACATGAAGGCCTTCATTGATGGAGCCGGTCACTTTCTGAGCCAGCTTGGACTCTCGCCGGAACTCTCCAAGGCCTTCGTGGCCCTGATTGCCATTTCCTTCGCGCTGACATCTCTGGACTCCGCCACCCGCTTGCTGCGTTTCAATATCACCGAGATGGGCGAGACTCTGGGGCTGGGAGTCCTTCGGAATCGCTACCTTTCGTCGGGACTGGCCACCGTGACGATAGGATTCTTCGCCTTTTTCAAGGTCGACGGTCAGGCAGCCGGCCTGGCCCTGTGGCAACTCTTCGGCACTACCAATCAGGTGGTGGGGGCACTCACTCTGCTGACTGTCAGCCTCTACCTGGCGCAAAGAGGCCGCAATTACTGGTTTACGGCGCTACCCATGCTTTTCATGATGGTCACGACCCTGATCGCCATGGCCATCAAGATGCGCGATTTCTGGAACCTTGAGAGCTACCTGCTACTGGGTGTGGGAGGCATCGTGCTGGCCCTCAGTCTGTGGCTGGCTGTGGAATCGGTATTGAGGGTGACCAGAGGGCAGCCGCGACCCTGACCGCCGCCGGCCAATGTTGGAGCCGCTTCCATGCCGCGAACTGTTCGGACCGCGGAGGGTCCTCCCACTCTCGGCTTCGAACCAAGAAGAGTCCCGCATTCCCGCCGGCCTGGCAGGGGGCACCTATGATCGCCGCTCAAGAATCCCCAGGAGCCGGGCAGTTTCCAGGTTCGAGCCGCTCAAGATGGTCACGACCTTCTTACCGGCGATCTCAGCTCGCATCTTGTAAGCCCCCGCCGTGGCCGCAGCTCCGGCTCCTTCCGCAATGTTGTGAGTCCGCTTCAGAAGCTCATAGACGGTTTCTTCCAGTTCTCCTTCGGAAACCGTAATGACCTGATCGATCTGTTCCTGGATCAGTTGGAAGGTGAGTTCGAACGTCGTGCGAGTGGCCAGACCGTCGGCAAAGGTGTCAGCACTCTCCGTAGTCACCGGACGACCAGCCTTCCAGGATTGATATAGGGCCGAAGCGTTCTCAGCCTGCACTCCAACGATGCGAACGCTCGGGAGCAGTTTGCGAATGACCGTCAGGAGTCCGCAGACTCCGCTGCCTCCTCCAATGGGGACGAAGACATAGTCAAGATCGGGCAGCTCTTCGACGATCTCCAGAGCATAAGTCCCCACTCCCTCGATCAGCAGCGGTTCGTTGGCCGAATGAATGTAGCGAAGTCGTTCGCTCAGGCAGATCTCCTCCACCTTTTCCCGGGCTTCGTCAAAGTCCCGGCCGTGGACGAGAAGCTCGGCGCCAAACGATTTTATCGCCTCATTCTTTTCCGGGTTGTTCCCTTCGGGAACCGCGATCAGACACCGCACGCCGTGGATGCGGGAAGCCAGGGCAATCGACTGACCATGATTGCCCCGGGTGGCGGTGATGACTCCCCGCTCGCGTTCCTCCCGGGTCAAATTCCCTATCAGGTTCAAACCGCCCCGAATCTTGAAGGACCCGGTTGGATTGTGATTCTCGTGCTTGATATAGGCTTCGCAGCCCAGCCACCGTGAAACGAGGGGGTAGTGACTCAAGGGGGTTGGATTCAGGTGGCGGGATATCAGGCGGCGGGCTGCCAGCACACCTTGCAAGCTCACCTGCCATTTCACACCCCCGTTCATCTTCATCGGCAAGCGCCTCTACATGTTCTTGTAGTCAGGTCCGCCCCCGCCTTCCGGCGGCGTCCACAGAATGATCTGATACGGGTCCATAATGTCGCAGGTCTTGCAGTGAACACAATTGGTGAAGTTGATCTGCAAACGACTCCCTTCCTTCTCCGGCACCATTTCATAAACACTGGCCGGACAGAAGTGCTGACAGGGATTGCCGTACTCAATCGTGCACCGATTGTGACAGATGTCGAGATCCTGAACCTTCAGGTGACAGGGCTGATCCTCTTCATGGGCAGTGTCCGACAGGAAAACATCGCTTAACTTGTCCAGCGTCAGACGGCCGTCAAATCCCACTCGCTGCGGTCCTTCGCTTTCGGCGGGAAGCTCCCCCAGCCTTTGCATGAGTGCGTGGCCGGCAATGGTCGGGAAGGGGTCACGCAGCCCGCGGCCGTTTGTCACGTACTGCAAAGCGGCATGGACCATCCCTGACCAGACACTCTTCTGAAAGGCCTGCCGGAAGTTCCTGACTTTCCAGAGCTCTTCGCGGGCCCAACTGGCTTCGAAGGCATCCGCATACCGGCCCAAGACAGCGCTACTGCTATCCTGGCTGACCAAAGCCTGAAGAAGTGTCTCGGCAGCCAGCATCCCCGACTTGACCGCCAAGTGAATCCCCTTGAGGCGCTGCGAGTTCAAGAATCCGGCCGAGTCCCCGACGATGAGCAGGCCATCCGCAAAGAGCCGGGGAAGCGAATAATACCCTCCTTCGGGAATCGCTTTGGCCCCATAGGACACAGCTTTTCCCCCTTTTAGAAGACCGCGAACAAAGGGGTGGGTCTTGAACTCCTGGAACAGGCCGTGCGGGTCAATGCGAGGATCTGTGTAATCCAGTCCGGTGACGAATCCAAGGTCAACCAGATTGTCCTTCATGGTGTAGATGAAGGCTCCTCCGAACTCAGAGAAGCCGAGCGGATAGCCAAAGGTGTGGTACACGTTCCCGGGCTCAAGGGGACCCGGAACCTCCCAGATCTCTTTCACTCCAACTGCATAGATCTGAGGCTGGCTGCTCTGCTTCAAGCCCAGGCGCTCAAAGGCCTGCCGCGCCAGGGTACCGCGAGCACCTTCTCCCAGAACCGTGACCCGGGCGAGGACATCGATGCCCGGTTCAAAGTTGGCTTTCGGCTCCCCCCCGCCGTCTCTCCCCCGGTCGCCGGTTCGAACTCCAATCACCCGGTCACCGTCAAACAGAAGCTCCACAGCCGGGAATTCCGGATAGACCTCCACGCCCTGTTCTTCGCACAAGCCTGCCAGCCATTTGACGAGCTTCCCCAGTGAAGCCACATAGTAGCCGTGGTTGTTGAAGGGTGGCGGCGTCACCGGAGATCGGAGCGCGTGGGATTGGGTCAGCAGGAAAAAGGCGTCGTCAGAGACAGGACAGTCATAAGGAGGCTCCCGGTCGGGAAAGGGAGCCAGAAGTTCGTCAAAGCCGCGGGGATCAACCACAGCGCCGCTGAGAATGTGGGATCCGATGTCCCGCCCCTTCTCGATGACGAGGATGGTGGGTTCCTCCATTTTCTGCCCCGGTTTCCGCCCGCCTGAAATGTCCTCGTTGTGTTGTTCAATCAACGTCGACAGGTGAAGAGCACTGGCCAGGCAAGCCGGTCCGGCCCCCACAAAAAGAACATCGACTTCGAGTTGTTCACGTTCCATGATCCGGGAATTATACCGTGCGCTTGTTCACTTTGCTCACTTCAGCAACCGACAGTGGCGCGCGTGCAACAAGCGCGTCCAGCCCCAGCCCAAACGCGGCCCTTCCGAGCAAGAACGCGCTTACTGTCGTGCGCGCCACTGATACTATTGCCTCTCACTGACTGGCCGTTTAGCATGGGAAGTAACCCTATGACTGCACACCATCACTATCGCTATTGGGCCTACAGTGGGCTCCGGGTCACACTCGCTCTCGCAATCACGGGATTCTTGTGGGGTCGCGGTCAGGAAGAAGCTAAGCATGTTCTCAACATCTCCATTGTGGATGAAGCATCGGGGTTGCCTGTTCCAGCCCGCCTGGAGGTCCTGGATGAACAGGGGAAGGGGTACATCGCTGAGGATGCCCTCCTGGTTGGGTCCCGGCATCCAGGATTGTTCACACAGTCTTCCAGAGGTAGTGAAGACAAAGGGCTTTTCAAACAGCAAGAGGGCTGGAATATCGAGTTCATCGGCACACTCGAAGAGTGGAAGCAGGGACTCCACCGGAGGGCGGGCCCGATCGGAGAGTACGCGAAGCAGTTCTATAGTCCGGGGACGAGTACGCTTTCTGTCAGACCCGGCACCTATTGGATTCGCGTCTTCAAGGGATTCGAGTACTCCGTGGCAAGACAAGAAGTGACGGTACGCGCTGGGGAGACCACAGAAACAAGGATTCAGCTGAAGCGATGGACCAAAATGTCTGACAGCGGTTGGTACAGTGCCGACGACCATATCCATATTGGCCGTCAGTTCAAGGAACTGGATGGCGCGATATCACACTGGATGCAAGCCGAAGATCTTCACGTTGCCAATATGCTTCAGGGGGGAAATTATCGGCGTTCCGGGGGGACACCGCAACACACGTTTGGGCAGGAGGGAGTATTCCGCGACGCAGACTATATTATTGCGCCCGGTCAGGAGTATCCCCGATCACATTTTCTGGGACATTGGATCATTCTGGGTAGCAATGCTTTCATTCCGGGCAGAGGGAATTATCTAATGTTAGGCGACTTCTTTGAAGAAGCTAAGCGGCGGGGAGGACTGAGCGGCGCTGCCCATTTTGGAGCCAGTCGCGGGGCTGCGAATGGAATTAGCATGGTGCTGAATCAGGATCACTTAGACTTTATCGAAATTCTGCAGGTTCACGGCGGATTCTACAACGTCTGGTACCAAATCTGGTACGACATCTTGAACACGGGTTTTCGGATCACGCCAACCGCTGGATCGGATTATTCCTGGGGGCAACGTGAAAAGAACTACCCAGGTCGGGAGCGGTTCTACACACACGTCGAGGGACGCTTTACGTTTGATGCGTGGATGGAAAGTCTTCGGCAGGGACGGACTTTTGTGACGAACGGGCCAATGGTAACCTTTTCAGTCGCTGGGCGAGAGATCGGTGATGAGGTTCGACTCGAGAAGCCCGGAATGGTCGTTATCAGGGGATCGGTTCAGTTTGACCCTGATAGAGACGTTGTCCAGAAACTGGAAGTAGTCCAAAATGGCGAGGTTATTAGAACAGTCAAGATTGAGCTGGGAAAATCGAAAACACAGTTTGAATTAGAGCACGAAGTTTCTGAATCCGCCTGGCTGGCCTTACGTGTTTCCGGAGAAAAACCTGGGACGAAGAATGAGCTTCTCTACGGTCGCTCCAAGCTCACCAAACCTCTAAAACCGATTCCCTCTCTGGCCCATTCCGCAGCGATCTACGTGGTCTTGGAAAACGCACCGTCGCTGGCAGAACACCCCCGTGCGAAAAAGCTGGTTAGAAGCTGGATCGATCGGCTGAACAAGCTGGAGCGGAGCCTGGCACCTGATCAAATCAAGCAACTTGTGCTTGTCGGGCCTCCAGGAGATGGAATCTCAGAGGAGCTTCTTTGGAAGAACCAAGAAGCGTTGCTGGAGACGATTCAATCGGCGCGAGAACGATTCTGGCAACGATTAGATGGGGGCCTCAGACAATCTGGAACGCTGCCCGAAGCCGAAACTCCTCGACCAAAGGTTCGGGGCAGCTCCTATTGACGTGTGAACCTACCAAGATTGTACTTAAACTGTGCCCGCGCCTGTCCTGCCCAGACACTGTTCTGAAAGACCTACCGGAAGTCTCTTACTTTCCAGCTGGGACGCAAGGCTATGACTGCACACCATCGCTATCGCTATTGGTCCTACAGTGGACTCCGGGTCACACTCGCTCTCGCCATCACGGGATTCTTGTGGGGTCGCGGTCAGGAAGAAGCCAGGCAGGTTCTCAACATCTCCATTGTGGATGATGAATCGGGGCTGCCTGTTCCAGCCCGCCTGGAGGTCCTGGACGGCCAGGGAAAGGGGTACATCGCTGCAGACGCCCTTCTGGTCGGCTCCTGGCCCCGGGAGCTGTACAACCGGGAAACGGGGAAAACAGAGTTCACGGGCACGCTCGAGGAGTGGGAGGACGGGCTCTACCGGACCGCCGGGCGGGCCGGAGAGTATGCCAAGCAGTTCTATAGTTCCGGGTCGAGTACCCTCAAGGTGAAGCCGGGCAGCTACCAGATCCGTGTGCTCAAAGGGATCGAATATCTCGTGGCCAGACAGGAAGTGACGGTTTCCAAAGGCACCCAGGAGGTAACGATAGCCCTGAAGCGATGGATCAACATGGCGGCGAAAGGTTGGTACAGCGCGGACGGGCACCTTCACATTGCCCGCCAATTCAAAGAGCGAGACGAGGACCTTTCCCGGTGGATGCAGGCGGAGGACCTTCACATTGCGAACATGTTGCAGTTTGGTAACTATCGCCATTTCAGGGGAGCCCTGCAGCAATTTGGACCGGACAACGTGTTTCGAGATCGGGACTTCCTCGTTGTCTCGGGACAGGAGAATCCACGATCACACTTCCTGGGTCACATGCTCATCTGGGGAAGCGATACCTCGATTCCAGGCGGCGAGAACTACTTGCTCTTCCGGGAGTTCTTCGAGGAGGCCCGGCGGCAAGGGGGGCTGAGTGGTGTCGCTCATTTTGGCAGGAATCGCGGAGCGGCCAATGGAATCAGCATGGTTCTCACCCGGGATCTCCTCTCCTTCGTCGAAGTCCTGCAGTTTCACGGTGCCCACTATCAGGTCTGGTACGACATCTTGAACACGGGGTTCCGAATGACCCCTACAGCAGGGTCCGATTATTCCTGGGGGAAGCCCCAGAATTACCCCGGCCGCGAGCGCTTCTACACCTACGTGGAGGGACCGCTTACATCGCAGGCATGGCTGGAAGGGATCCGGCAGGGACGAACGATGGCGACAAACGGTCCCCTCATTACTTTTTCTGTCGCCGGGCAAGGGATTGGCGATGAGGTCCGTCTCGAAAGACCGGGCCCTGTATTGATCGAAGGGTCCGTCCGCTTCGATCCCGAGAGGGACCGAGGTGAGGTTGCTGGAAGTGGTACAGAATGGAGAGGTGATCAAGACCATCCAGCAGCAAAAGGGTACAGCCCAGACCCGGTTCCAGTTCGAACGCGAGATTACGGAGGGGGCCTGGCTGGCACTGCGGGTATCCGGAGTCAAGCCGGGCACGAAAGATGCTCTGCTGCGCGGCCGGCCCCAGCTTCCCACGACCCTGCCGCCGATTCCTGCGCTGGCCCACAGCGCGGCAATCTATGTGGTGGTCAAGGATGCCCCCTCGCTGGCGGATCACCCGCGCGCGGCCGACCTGGTGCGCGGCTGGATCAAACGCCTCGACACCCTGGAACGTCATTTGACATCCGACGATCTGATCGTGAAGCTGGCGCAGGCCGATCATCCTGGAGACGGGATTTCCGAAGACCTCCTGCGCAAACATCGGGAGGAGTTGTTGAGCGAAATTCAGTCAGCCCGCGAACAATTCGAGGGACGATTACGGGGTCAGTAGCCCCCTCACACAGTGTTCAGGACTGATCTTCAGGAGGTGGTGTGGCGCCGGCCTTTGCCCCCATCTCCTCGGCCTTTGCAATCATTCCCCTGGCGTTGTAGAACATCGAGAGAGCGGTATAGGCCAGAGGATTGTCCGGTTCGACAGCCTTCAGACGCTCCCCGTACTCGACTGCCTCCTTGAGCTGCCCCAGGTGGTAATGACACAAGGCGATAGCGTGCAGAGCATCTCCAAAGCTCTCGTCGATTACCAGGGACTTCTGAAACTCCGAGATGGCGCCGTCCAGATCATCCTCTCCGAACAACTCCATCCCCTGGAGATAGTGGTCTTGTTGGGTGGTCATCCTGCAGATTCTACTACGGTGTTTGTAGGATACGCCATGGCTTAGGTTCGTCCAGGGCGAGGATCCTCGTGACGGGCCCTGAATTTTGATAAAAAAGTGATTAGAATCACAAAAATGGCTTTCTTGTCGGTCCCAAAAGAATTATAGTTGCAGGCAACGCTGGTGTTTCATTCTAAGAGAGGATGCTTTTGGCTTCTTCAGGAGTCAGAAGCAGCGAACGTGATGAATCCGATAAGAAAACAACCGAAGGATCCTTGTGCGCCTCGCCGGAGAGATAAGGATGCTGGTGTGACGGCGGTCGAGTATACGATCATGATGGGTCTGATTGCCCTTGGGGTGGCCGGCTTTGGCACCGGAATACACGGGGCCGTCACGTCCGCCTTCTCGCGATTAGTTTCCATCCTCGCCGCGTCGAGCTGAGCCACGCCTCTTCTCCTCCTTCCCTTGAATCAACCACCAGGACGCCCTGCCCCTTTCTTCCTTGAGGGTCACTCTTCCCGTGACCCAAGAGCCGTCACAACCGCTCGCTAGAATGTGACGGCAGGCCCGGTCCGGGCTCTTTCGAGCTGAATTCCAGGGCAATATAAGGGTCTTCGCCAGCCCTTGGAGACGGGCTCAAACAATAACGAACGAATTGAAACAGGGAGATAGCGATCCGGGCAATTTGCTGGCCATGAGCCCATCCTCTGTCATAAAATAGCACCTGGATCAAACGTTCAGGGGTGAACCACATGTTGAAAACTATGCTTGGCAATCTATTGGTTAGAAGTCGTTCTTCCGAGCAAGGAGTGAGTTCGGTCGAGTACTGCATGATGCTGGTCCTGATTGCGATTGCAGTCGCAGCCTTTGGAGCCGGGGTCAATGGTTCGGTCACCAGTGTCTTTACGAGAATGACCGTTTCCCTGGGCCTGGGTAGCTAGAGCACTGTCTGAACAGAAAACTGGTTTCCCGGTTTTAGGGCAGCTTCCGCGCTACTCTACATCGCTACCGTTGCTGAATCCCGAAGTCCATTGACTGTCGGCTTTCCTCACCGCGTTGTGACCCGTTTCAGCCTCAAACCTGCGCGCGAGGAACGTTCCTATTCCAGTGGCTTCAGGTCGCCGAGCATGGTCGGGATCAGTTCACTCACAGTGGGATGAGCGTGAACAGCCCGCCGGACCACTGTGTAGGGCGCCTTCGCGTACATGATGTCCAGGATGGAGTGGATCACTTCGTCCCCGCCTACGCCAAGTACAGCCGCTCCCAGGATCTCTTCAGTTACGGCGTCCACGAGTACCTTCATGAAGCCCTGAGTTTCCCCCATTTCAACGGCTCTGCCAACCCGGCTCATGGGACGCTTTCCGATTAGAGCCTTCCGGCCCGATGCCCGAACCTGGGCCTCGGTCAAGCCGGCCCGGCCCAGCGGGGGATCGATGTAAAGTCCGTAGACCAGGATCCGATCGCTGACCCGGCGGGCGTCATCCTCCAGAAGGTTGGCAGCAACGATTTCATAGTCGTTGTAGGAAGTGTGAGTGAAGGCCCCTTGACCGTTGCAGTCTCCCAGGGCCCAGATCCCTGGAACACTGGTTGCCAGCTGGTCATTCACCGGGATGTAGCCCCGCCTGGTGACCTCAATACCAGCCAGCTCGAGACCGAGATCATCGGTGTTGGGCTGGCGCCCCGTCGCCAGCAGCAGATGTGAAGCTTCCACACTGTCGTCCTCATCCTCGCAATCCAGGCGAATAGCTATCCTGCCGTCGCTCTTCTCAACAGCAATGCACTCGGAGTTCAGACGGACATCAACACCCTCGTTCTGGAGAATTCCGAGGATGGCCTCGGATATATCCTCGTCCTCGCGCCTGATCAGGCGCGGCCCCATCTCCACGATCGTGACGCGGCTGCCAAAGCGCCGGAACATCTGGCCGAACTCGAGGCCGATGTAGCTCCCCCCGATGATGACCAGGTGCTCGGGCAGGAAATCAATCTCCATCATGCCCGAGTTCGTCAAGACATCGACCGTGTCCACCCCTGACAGAGGAGGGATGAAGGCCCGTGCGCCTACATTGATGAAAATCTTGTCTGCCTGCAGCGAATGCCCGTTCACCTGCACGACGTGGGAGTCGGTGAAACGGGCGTGGCCTCCGTACACGGTGCAGTTCTCCAACCCCTTGAGCCACTTCTCGACGCCTTGATTCGACTTGCGAACAATGGCGTCCTTGCGCTCCTTGACACTCTTCATGTCTACCGACACAGGCCCGGTCAGTACACCCCAGTCGGCTCCTCTCCTGGCCACCTGGGCCGCGCGGGCGCTGGCGACCAGGGCCTTTGTGGGGATACAGCCGGTGTTCACACAGGTGCCTCCAAACAGCTTCCTCTCGACGATGGCTACCTTCAGGCCGGCTCCCGAGAGTCGGGCCGCCAGAGAGGGTCCTGCCTGTCCCGTCCCGATGATGATCGCGTCGACCCGAGTAGTAGTCATTCTCTATTTCAGATTTCAACTAACGGAGAACTGACGCCCTACCGTTCTGTCCACGCCTGGAACCTTGGAACGTCCAGCTCAATCCGCATACATTCCGGTCCGATCGCCGGCCTTCACCTCACCACTGCGCACGTCTTCAACTGCCCCTCGCACGGCTTCCAGGAATTCCTCTGCGTGAGCCGCATGGACGGGCAGGAGCCGCAGATGGAGAGAAGGTGGCCCTTGCCAGGCGTTGGGCCTCCACCCACGGGCCTGCAGGGCACCTCCCAGCGCTCCTGTGTCCAGCTCTTTGGCCCCGAAGCTGATGATGCTGAGGGGGGCTTCCCCCCGGATCTCCAGCGCGTCAATAGAACGGATCCCATCGACGATCACATCTCGAGCCTGCATAATCTTGCGGGCAATGTCCACATAGCCTTCTTCACCCAGGAAGCGCATCACGGCCCAGGCGGCGGCGATGGCCGCACCCGACCGGGTTCCCGAAAGACCCGGAGTGGCGTAATGAATGTATGGATCCTTCCAGTCGAATATTCGATGGCGCGCTCCTTCCTCATCGCTAAAAAGCACCACCGAAGTTCCCTTGGGTGTAAACCCGTACTTGTGAAGATCGGCCGAGATGGAGCGGACACCGGGCACCGAAAAGTCGAAGGGGGCCACGTGTCGGCCGGTCTTGCGGACAAAGGGCGCAAAAAAACCACCCATGCAGGCGTCGACGTGGAGCCACAAGTGATTATCTAGCGCCAGCTGCCCAAGTTCAGGGATCTGATCACAGGCGCCATGCCAGTAGGTGGGCATAGACCCGACCAGCATCACGGTATCCCCACTGATTGCCGCTTTCATGGCCACCAGGTCAGCCCGGTAGTCTGCTCCCTCTGGAACTCGAATCACACGCAGCCCCAGAAGCTCCGCTCCCTTGTTGAAAGCGGGGTGCGCGGTCCTCGGGCACAGAACTTCGGGATCCTTCACACTCGGACGGGCTTCACGCGCCCAGTCGCGGGCACACTTCATGGCCAGGATGATGCTCTCAGTCCCTCCGGTAGTGATGGTTCCAAGTGTGGGATCTCCACCTCTGAAAAGGGCAGTGGAAAAAGCCAGAAGATCGTCCTGAAAACCCTTGACACTTGGATAGGCAACACTGCTTATGGCATCTGTCTTGAGATACTGCATATAGGCAGCTTCCGCTACCTCGGCCAGCTCTGGACAGCGTCGCCAGCCTGCATGTTGAACATGAAGCAGCGCCCGGCCCATTCGCTGGACTGCTGGACGAGATCCCTCTCACGCAGCTTGTCCAGCGTATTCTGTAGTTCGAGCTGACTGAGACCGGATGCGGGCAACGATTTCATGGATCCCTCTCCTTGAATTCAAAGTAACGGTTGATGGGCCAATTATGGGACCGCGAGGCGTCATTGTCCAAACCCGGTCCTGCTGCCTCTCAGGGGAGACTCTTGTGGTCGCCCGTTCAGCGGGCCGGCACAAGACTAGCCCCTACCTTTCCATTCAGATGGTCTTTCCTGTTCAGGTAGTGGATGTGGTAGAAATTGAATCAAGAAAAGGGGTAATCAAATGGATCGACGCAGGTTCTTGAAGCAAAGTAGCAGCGGATTTGCGGCAGCCACGTTGTGGGCTTGTGGAGGCTCGCAGTTAGACGAAGTCCAGCGGGCCCCGGCCGTGACAGAGTCGCTGGCCTCGGTGCTCGAGCACTCGCCCTTTCGATTCGGGTTCCAAAGCTACTCCCTGCGCCATTTTTCCGAAACAAAGGAGCTGACCGGGGAAGCTGAACACCTCGGCCTCCCTTTTGTGGAAGTCTATGACGGTCACCTGCCTACCGACGCCACTGACGAGGAGATCAGCGGGTTCAAGCAGGCTCTGAACGGGATCGGAGTTGAAATCAACGCCTTCGGTGTCGAGAACTTTAGTGCCGATCACGAAGCCAACCAACGGCTCTTTCAGTTTGGCCGGAAACTGGGGGTTGAAAACTTGAGTGCCTATCCGTCCAAAGATGCCTTCGAGAGCCTGCAGCGGCTGGTGGCTGCCTACGACATCCGAATTGCCATCCACAATCATGGTCCGGAGGATGAACACTGGCGCCGCCCTGAGTGGATTCTGGAGGCGGTCAAAGATCTGGATCCCAGGATTGGAGCTTGCATCGACACGGGACACTACCTGAGAGCCGGCGTCGATCCAGTCAAAGCCATTCGGATGCTCGGTTCCCGTGTCTGGGGTGTCCATCTGAAGGACTTCGACGCCAGCTCCGAGGAGCAGATTGTCGGCCAGGGTCGCCTCAACCTGGTGGAGACCTTCCAGGCGCTGCTTGATGTGGGTTTCAAAGGCCCGCTCTCCCTCGAATACGAATCCCACGTCGAAAACCCGGTGCCGAGCCTGCGGGAAGGGCTGGCGGCGATCGTGGAAGCACTGGCCCGGATGTAGAGAGGCCCGCGATCAATGTGTAGGCGACGAACGCATTGAGCCCCATTCCGGGAGCCACCGCGTAGGGCAGGCGAGCGTAGGCTCCCATGAGCCCCCTCCGACTCCCACATTTCTTCTCCCGTGAAATAATAGATGATTATGGATCGAAAACTGTTGTGGCCTCTGCTCATCGTTGCGCTGGCACTGATGGCACTCTACGGATACTGCTATTCGGTGAAGACGGCGGACCGACTTGCACGAGACGCCGGGGCTGAGATAAGTGGCTCCCTGGAGAAATCCATCGGGCTGGTGAGAGGGCTGGCTGATCGATTTCGCTCTGAGAGCATCACGGAGACGTTTCGAGGTGCGATTCCCGAAATCGAGTCTGCCGGCTCAGGGCGACTGGAAGTGGCGACCGCCACGGTTACGGAGAGCTTTGAGAGAAGTGATGAGCAGTGGGTCCTGTGGGGTCTGCTGTCTCTGGGGTCCACTGTCAGTCAGATTCATGTTCCGGTGACCTATCGCTACCATGTCGAGCTGGCGGATCCCTGGAGGATCGAAGTATCGGGGCCGACCTGCCTGGTCTTTGCCCCGCCCATCAGGCCCAGCCAGCCTCCGGCTATTCACACGGACCGGATGGAGAAGCGCAGCCAAAGTGACTGGACGCTCATGAATGGTGAAGACCAGTTGGAAAAGCTCGAGCAGAGCATCACGCCCATTCTGCGTAGCTATGCAGAAGATCCCAGACACCTCAACCTGGTCAAAGACAAGTCTCGCCTCACCATTAGCAAGTTCATCAAGAACTGGCTGCTGCGTGAGGATCAATGGAGGGAGGACCGATTTCGCCGTGTAGTGGTCTTCTTCCCCGATGAGGTGCTCCACCTGGAGCAACCTCTGGAAATAGAGAGTCAGTGATCGTCTAGTGTACTGTCCCGGGAGTTCGCGGTGTTCATTCGGGATGGATTTTCGTCGCCAGTGAGGCGCGCGACGCAGGAATGCCGGGAGTATCTCGAGGTAGCGCAACAAAGCTGTCGGCGAAAAGACGCCCGAAGTAGCGGCGTGAACTTTCGGGACAGTGCACTAGTAGGTAGCCCGCCCGCCCGAGAGATCGTAAACGGCCCCGGTTGAAAATGAGCACTCCGGACTGGAAAGATAAGCCACCAGGGAGGCTACCTCTTCGGGCTGGCCCATTCTCCCCATGGGGATCTTGGCTATCAGCGCCTCGTGCACCTCCTGGCCCACCAGCTTGGCACCCTCGGTCTCAATCACAGCCGGGCAAATGCAGTTCACGGAAACGCCGGTCAGCGCCAGTTCCTTGCCCAGAGCTTTGGTCAACCCGATCACTCCTGCCTTGGCCGTTGAATAAGGGGTCAGATCAGGATTGCCCTCTTTTCCGGTCATCGAGGAGATATTCACAATGCGACCGTAGCCCTGTTCCACCATGTGAGGGGAAAACAGCTTGCAGCCGTAGAACTGCGTAGTCAGATTGAGGAGGAGTGACCTTTCCCACACATCATTGGACTGCTCATGGATGGGAGCACCCGGACAGGGCCAGCCGACGTTGTTGACCAGGATCTCCACTTTTCCATAAGCATCCAGAACGGTCCGGGCGAGCTTCTGCAGCGCCTCCCAGTCGGACACGTCTGCCTCATGCACAATGGCTCCACCCCCGATGTCACTGGCCACCCGCCCAGCAGCTTCACCATCGATGTCTACCAGAACAACCCGGGCGCCTTCCCGGCCCAGTCTCCGTGCGATCGCCTGGCCGAGACCCTGACCAGCTCCCGTGACAACAGCAACATGATTTTCCAGTCGGCCTGAAATCGTTGTTTCCATAGGAGGAGTTATATCCTACCGGGATTGTAGGTTGTAGGTTCTGGGTTCTGGGTTCTGGAAACACTTGCAGTTGGCCAACCATTCCAGAACCTGGAACCCAGCACCTATTTCATGGGAAAGAAAAAACTCAAAACCAGCACCTCAACCAGGCCCGCAACCCCAATCACAGCCAGCAGCGGTGTCCAGGTCTTCAGGGTCTGCTCCTCCGTAAAGCCGCTCATCTTACACACCACCCAGAATCCACTGTCATTCATCCAGGAAATCACCAAGCCTCCAAAGCCGATCGCCGCGAACAGATAGACGGGGTGGCAGGGCAGGACGGGCTCACTTCCCAGGATGGCCGCCATCATTCCGGAGGCGGTGATCATCGCAACCGTCCCCGAGCCCTGAGCAATCTTCATAATCGAGGCCAGCATCCAGGCCAGCAGGATATACCCGGCCGCGGCGTATTGAGCGTCCCCCATCCATCCCTGCAGGGCGTCACTGATGCCACTGCGCGCGAGCATGTTTCCAAACGCTCCTCCCGCGGAAGTAATGAGGATGATCACACCGGCACTGAGAATGGCCGGCTCCAGCTTCTCGCTAAAGGCGCGCAGCGAGAGTCGCTGATGCCGAATCAGAAGAGCAGCCGCAAACCCGGTGCCGATCAGCAGGGCCATGTTCTTGTTCCCGAGGAAAGCCGCGGTGGCCAGCAGCCAGTCCGGAAACGAAAGAACGCTTCCCTCCACCAGCGTCTCAAGTACCGTGTTGCCCGATATGAGTACAACGGGAAGGAGGACCGGCAAGATCGAAGGCAGGAATCGTGGTAACCGGACTTCTGGTCTGCGCAAAATCTCCTGCAGCTGCTCATCGTCGACCCCCAGTGCCGGTCCCGGCGAGATGTTCATGCGGCGACTGATAAACATGGCCAGCCACAGTCCCACCGCAGCAGGAAACAGTCCCAGCAGGAAGCCGAATCCGATCGCTGCGCCCAGGGTCAGACCCTGGTCGGAAAGGTTATCGACCATCAGGAGGGGACCTGGTGTCGGAGGAACCAGGGAATGCGTGATCACCCCCCCGCAACAAATGGCAAGAACATAGAGAAGAAAGTTCTTCCCGGTGCGAAGCCGCAGGGCGCGGGCGAGCGGGATCAGCAGGAAGAATACGGTGTCAAAAAACACAGGGATGGACAGGAAGTAGCCGCTGCCCAGCAGAGCCAGAGGTGCCCGTTTTTCTCCCAGTAAGGCGAGTAAACGCCGAGTGATCTTGTCGGCGGCACCACTCTCCAGGAGGCACTGTCCAATGATGGCGGCCAGGACGATCACCAATCCTATGCTGGCCGCTGTGGCGCCAAATTCACGCGTGGTCAGCTCCAGAGCCTGAACCGCATCAGCACCAGGCTTCCGAGGCCTCGTCTCCAGGCGTGCCCTCACTTCTTCGCGAAGTGTCCGCCGCTGCTGCTGGTGCTCAATCGCCGTTATCTCTCCGTTCTCCAGCCTGAAGTCGAGTCTGACCATTTCCAACTCCACCTCTTCCCTGAGACCGAGCGGAACAGGAGAGAGCAGCCCGACCAGGAAAGCGGCCAGAATGAGAGCCAGAAAAGGATGGAGCTTGAAGACCGTAACGGCCAGGATGACGAAAATAATGCCTGTCAGAAGAACTGCAAATGCCATCATGCGATCATTGTAGGGCATGCCAACCTGGCGTGCCGAGCCACACAACTGCCACCGAGTTCAGTTCGGCACGGTTGATAACCGTGCCCTACGAGCGGATCCGACCGAACCTTCAGTCACCGATCAGGGATGAGACTCCGGACGAGCTTTCCAACCCGAGCCGGGAGGTCCGGGACCTCTCGATTTTCCTCAATGAACTGAACAATTGCCGATCCCACAACCGCTCCCTCTGCCCACTGCCAGACTCGCTCCACATCTTCCCGCGTGGTGATTCCGAATCCCACTGCAATGGGCAGATCCGTATGCCTGCGAACACGTTCCACCATGACGGGCACGGATTCGGAGACATCCGTCTGCCGACCCGTAACCCCTGTACGGGCCACCAGGTAGAGAAAACCCCGGCTGCTCCGGGAGATGACTTCGAGCCTTTGATCCGAAGACGTGGGAGCTGCCAGGAAGATCGTTTCGAGCTCCTTGAACGGATTCAGTCTCAGGTACTCCTCAGGAGTCAGGTCAGAGATGAGAATGCCATCCAGCCCGACTTCCCGGGCCCGGGCCTCCAGCCTTTCCAGTCCATACTGGTAGACAGGATTCAGATAGGTCATGAGGATGATGCCCGTGTCCCATTGCGATCGGAACTGGCGGATCACATCAAGCATGTCGTCGATCGAGTAGCCGTGTTCCAGGGCCGAAAAAGAAGAGCGCTGGATCACGGGGCCGTCAGCGATGGGATCCGAAAACGGAATCCCCAACTCGATGATGTCGGATCCGGCCCCGGCCAGTTCCAGCATTATCGCCAGGGTCGTCTCCAGATCCGGGTGGCCGGCAGTGACGAAGGGCAGGAAACACTTATTCCTGGCGCCGAAGATCTCTGACAGTCTCGACATCTTTGTCTCCTCGTCCAGAAAGGTTTACGATCACTACCGGGTTCTCTCCGAGTTTGCGCAGCGTCCCCTCTTCCCCCATCCTGAGAAGCTGAGCCACGGCATGGGCGGATTCCAGGGCCGGCATGATGCCTTCCAGCAGATTCAGCTTGTCAAAAGCTTCCAATGCCTCCTGATCCGACACAGCCGTGTACTCTACCCGTCCCAAATCGTGAAGGAGGGCGTGCTCGGGCCCAATCGACGGATAGTCCAGCCCGGCCGAGACACTGTGTGTCTTCGCGATCTGCCCTCCCTCGTCCTGCAGAACATAGCTGAAAGTCCCGTGGAGAACACCCTGTTTCCCTCCTTGAAAACGGGCGGCATGTTCACCCAGCTCCAGTCCACAACCTCCCGCTTCCACCCCGATCATTTCAATCTGAGGATGCTTCAGAAACTCGTAGAACAGACCAATCGAGTTGCTGCCTCCCCCCACGCAGGCAATCAACAGGTCCGGGAGCCGACCTTGCTGGTCGAGAATCTGCCTCTCGGCCTCACGCCCGATGACGGATTGGAAGTCCCGAACCATCATTGGGTAAGGGTGGGCTCCCAGGACCGAACCCAGCAGGTAATGAGTCGTCTCGACATGGGTCACCCAGTCGCGCATGGCTTCATTAATCGCGTCCTTGAGCGTGCAGGAGCCTGCTTCAACCGGAGTCACCTGCGCTCCCAGCAGCTCCATTCGAAAGACATTCAAAGCCTGGCGGCGCATGTCCTCCGTCCCCATGTAGATCTCACACTCCAGACCCAGGAGCGCGCACACGGTAGCAGTAGCAACTCCGTGCTGTCCGGCGCCGGTCTCCGCAATGATCCGGCGCTTCTCCATACGCTTGGCCAGCAGACCCTGTCCCATCGCGTTGTTGATCTTGTGGGCGCCGGTATGGGCCAGATCCTCCCTTTTCAGGTAGACCGTGGCGCCCACCCTGAGGGATAGCCGATCCGCCCGATACAGGGGAGTCGGTCGACCGACGAAGTGCTTGAGCAGGTGCCCCAGCTCTTCCTGAAAAGAGGGATCAGAGCAAGCCTTCCGATACGCCTCTTCCAGTTCCTCCAGCGGAGACATCAATGTCTCAGGCACGAACTTGCCCCCGTACTTTCCGAAGTGGCCATCGAGGTCCGGTTGCGAGAGGAACTCCGAACTCTGTTTCGATGAGCGGCCCTGATTCGTTTCGCTCATGGTTGTTTCTCTCCTCCGAAGTACTTCTCCCGGGCGTTGCGTAAAAAGAGTTGGATCTTGCTCGGATCTTTGCGCCCCGGGGACTCTTCGACGCCGGAACTGACATCCACTCCGAGCGGATTCAGCATCTGAATCGCCTCACCGACATTGTCCGGTGTCAGTCCTCCCGAGAGGATGAAGGGTCGCTGTACCGAATTCAAGCTCTGCCAATCGGCTTGAATCCCCCGCCCCCGAGAGCTGTCGATAAGGAGATCGCGGTTGGGGAAGGATTCCATCTCAGCCGGCTCTACCGCTACCCACACTCTCTTTCCAAAGTCGCGGATCTGCTCCTCGCTCTCCAGACCATGCAGTTGAAGGACATCGAGTTCGGTGACCGGGGCCGTCTCGGGAGAACCAACGAACACACCCACTTTCAAGCAGGAGGGAGGCAGCGAGCTCATGATTCTGGCAGCCAGGGAAGGGGTGACACAGCGGGGGCTCCGGGGGTAGAACACGAAGCCCAGTGCATTGGCTCCGCATGTCACAGCCCACCGGGCATCCTCCACACAAGTGATCCCGCAGATCTTGATGATTGGGTTCTGGGTGTTCGGCTCCGGGTTCACTTCAGTTTTCCCTGATCTCTCCGCCAAGCAACTCTCGAAGGACCTGACCCGGCTTCTGGCTGTTCATGAAGTGAGACCCGATGAGAAAGCCGGAGAAGCCTGCCTGGCGGAGCTCCAGAAGCTGCGCTCGTTCCGAGAGTCCCGATTCCGAGATCAGTAAGTATCCATCTTCACCCTCCAGTCGCCTGGCGATGCCGAACGAGGTGGCTAGATCAATCTCGAAATCGTTCAGGTTGCGATTGTTGACACCGATAATGCTGGCTCCCGCGCCGATGGCAATCTCCAGCTCCCAGGGATCGTGCACTTCCACCAGCACCCCCAGTTGGAACTCTTCGGCGGAGGAGAGCAGGCTGGCCAGTTGCGACCGTTCCAGACAAGCCACAATGGCCAGAATGGCGGAGGCTCCCCAGGCCCTGGACTCAATGACCTGGTAAGCTTCGAACAGAAAGTCCTTGCGCAGCAGGGGCAGGTCTGGAAACTCCCTCCGAATGTCTTTCAAATAGGAGGGTTCGCCCGCAAAATATGTCTTCTCCGTCAGAACGGAGAGAGCCACCGCCCCGCCGTCGCGGTATTGCCTGGCGACTTCGACGGGCTCCAGTTGACACGGAAAAGGACCCCGGCTTGGGCTGCGGTACTTCACCTCCGCGATGATGTTGAGTCCATCGCCCCGCAAAGCAGTATCGAAGGCCGGAGGGGTGCCCTCTGGAATCGCACGCAGGAGAGTCTCCTGTGGAAACTGCTGCCGAACAGCTTCCAGTTCCCGCTCTTTGGCAGCAACAATCTGGTCCAGAATGCTGTTACTTCGCGTCATAGAGTGCTTGTCTCAACCAATTCCTGGAGTTTTCGGTAGGCCGAACCACTCGAAATCGACACCTCGGCTTGCTCGAGGGCTTCGATCAGGGAGATATCCGCGGCCAGATGAATGGCCGCCGCCGCGTTCATTACGACCAGATCGCTTAGATCATCGCGGCGCTTGCCCTTGAGAATCTCAAGACAGAGGCGGGCATTGGTCTCGGGATCCCCTCCCTTGCTTTCCGGCGACGCCTCACCCTGATAATGGAAACCGTAGTCAGTCGGATCGAGTTCAAACTCGCGGACGGCATCCTGGGTGACCTCGGCGATGCGGGTTGGCGCTCGCACCGAGATCTCATCAAGACCATCCAGGCTGTGGACCACCCAGGATCGCTTCGTTCCCAGCAGGTAAAGAGCCCTGGCTATGCTGTCGGCCAGTTGGGGATCAAAAACACCGATCACCTGAAAGGGAGCTCCCGCCGGATTCGTCAACGGCCCCAGCAAATTGAAGATAGTGCGATGGGGAATCTGTTTTCGAATGCCCGCAACTCTTTTCATCGCGGGATGAAACGCCGGGGCAAAGAGAAAGGCGAGGCCGTTGCGATCAAAACAACGCTGTACCGTCTCCAGCGAGGCATCAATACGCACCCCCAGCGCTTCCAGCAGATCGGCGCTCCCGGAACGCGAGGTAGCGGCACGGTTACCGTGTTTCGCGACCGCGATTCCTGCGCCGGCGATCACGAAGGCCGCCGTCGTCGATACGTTAAAAGAAGGAACTCCCCCGCCGGTACCTGCCGTGTCCACGAGGTCGGCGCGAGGAGCATCGAGCTTTACTGAGAATTCCCGCATAGTCTGGGCAAACCCGGCGATTTCCTGGGCGGTTTCCCCTTTCACCGAAAGTGCGGTCAGAAAACAGGCGATCGCGATATCGCTGGTTGCCTCCTCAAACAGGGCCCCCAGGGCTCCCTGGGCCTCTTCTCTGGAAAGAGCGGCCCCTGATGCAACCTTGCGTGTCAGTTCTTCAAGCATAGGAAGTTCTCGAGCAGCCTCTTACCCGCAGAAGTAAGAATGGATTCAGGATGGAACTGCACTCCGTAAACGGGCAGGCTCTCGTGCTCCAATCCCATGATCGTCCCGTCTGATGTCCAGGCGGTAACTGTCAGGCAGGAAGGCAGACTCCCCTTCTCAACGACCAGAGAGTGGTAGCGGGTCGCTTCAAAAGGACTGGGAATTTCTGCGAAAAGATCCCCCCCGTCGTGCAGGATGGGGGAAGTCTTGCCGTGCCTCAGCTCCGGGGCGGGAACCACCCTTCCTCCGAAGGCCTGCCCGATGACCTGGTGCCCGAGACAGACTCCGAGAATCGGTACACGGTCGGCAAGTTCTCCTGCTACCTTCAGGGAGATGCCGGCATCATCGGGGGTACCGGGGCCGGGAGAGATAACGATACGCTCCGGCTCGAGATCCAGGATTTGAGCCGGTGAGATCTGGTCGTTCCGAAACACCTCCAGGTGGCATCCGAGCTCCCCCAGATACTGGACCAGGTTGTAGGTGAAGCTGTCGTAGTTGTCCACAACAATCACCTTCATCGACCACCTCCCAGGCATTCGGACAGCTCGAGTGCACGCACCAGGGCAGCCGCCTTACTGCGGCACTCCTGGTACTCCCGGAGGGGAACCGAGTCTGCCACGATTCCGGCCCCGGCCTGCGCCGAGACCTTGCCCTTTTCAAAGACCAGGGTTCGAATGGCGATACAGGCGTCCAGGTTGCCACAAAAGTCTATATAACCTGCCGCCCCGGCGTAAACACCACGAGGCGAGGGCTCAAGCTCGTCGATGATCTCCATGGCCCGAACCTTGGGGGCTCCCGTTACCGTGCCGGCCGGGAAACATGCAGCCAGCGCATCGAACCGGTTACAATCACTGCGCAGCCGGCCCGTCAACGAGCTCACCAGATGCATCACGTGAGAATATTTTTCGACCGACAGCAGGTCCTTGACTTCCACTGATCCGTACTCGCTGACTCTGCCCAGATCATTGCGTCCCAGATCAACCAGCATCACATGTTCCGCCTTTTCTTTTTCGTCAGCGCGCAGTTCCTTCTCCAACGCCAGTTCCTCTTCCGCCGTATGACCTCGCGGACGGGTCCCGGCTATGGGCCGGTATTCCAGATCGGATCCGTTCACCCGCACCAGCATCTCGGGGGAGGACCCGGCCACGGATACATCCCCCATCTTCAAGAACAAGAGATAGGGAGAAGGGTTGATATAGCGAAGAGCGCGATACACGTTGAAAGGATCTCCCTGGAAGTCGGTGGTGAAGCACTGGGACAAGACCACTTGAAAGATGTCTCCCGCCCGGATGTACTGCTTGGCGGTTTCTACGGCGGCACAGAAATCCTCTTTCGTGAAGTTGGACTGCAGGTCCAGGGTCGATCGGGTCTCATCTGGCGGGATGGTCGGAAGAAAGCCCTGCCGTTCCATGCCGTGGTCGGCCAGGAGGCGACCTTCTACTTCATCCAGCTGCGCTTTTCCCTGGTGCGAGAGAATGACAATCTGGTGTTTCGCGTGGTCGAAGGCCAGGACTGTTGAGTAGAAGTCCATGAGCACCGGAGCAGCGCTCCAATCCGAGGGGTTTGCCGAGGGCAGGCGTTCGAGTTCCCTGATCACGTCGTAGGAGAGGACGCCTACTGCACCTCCGGTAAACGGGGGCAACTCGGGATGAGTGGGCAGCAGAGGTGGAAACTCGGCCCTGAACTCGCGCCAGGTGCCCTGGAAGGTTCTCTCCGGATTGACTCCCAGAAAGGAGTAACGACCAATCCTCTCTCCTCCTTCCACCGATTCGAGCAAAAAAGCCCGCTCCTCGTTCCCGGCGATCTTCCGGAAGGCCGAAACCGGGGTTAACCAATCGGCCAGAAGGCTACGATAGAACACCTTACCCTGTGCGCTCGTCTTGATTCCTTCCACCATAATCTCAAATCCTGGTTGCAAAAAAAAAGCCGTGGAGGAAACTCCACGGCTTGTCTTTTCGATCTAAATCTATCTCAGCCCTTGAAAACAAACCCTCCCTTGCGGTTTCTGTCTTGTTTCAGATTCGCCAGAGGGTTCGGTGTCTCATGCTGTGACTTCCCACTGAAGAGCATAGAGACCGGGCGGAAAGAAAGTCAAGTCCCTTTTGGCGCTCACGCCCGGAACCTGAGTACCCAGCCCTACTGGCCTCCAGACATGGCGTTCAGGAAATCGGCGTTGCTCTTGGTCTTGTCCAGCTTATCGATAAGGAGCTCCATGGATTCGGTGACGGAGAGCGGATTGAGCACCTTGCGCAGGACCCAGACCCGGTTGAGTTCGTCTTTGCTGAGAAGCAGATCTTCCTTCCGAGTTCCGGATTTATTGATATCGATAGCGGGGAAGACTCTCTTGTCAACGAGTTTTCGATCCAGGTGCAACTCCATGTTCCCAGTGCCCTTGAACTCCTCGAAGATGACGTCGTCCATGCGGCTTCCGGTGTCGACCAGGGCCGTCGCCATGATGGTCAGACTGCCTCCCTCTTCGATGTTGCGAGCGGCACCAAAGAATCGTTTCGGGCGTTGCAGAGCATTGGAATCGACACCTCCGGAAAGGACCTTTCCGGAGGGCGGAACAATCGTGTTGTAGGCTCGAGCCAGGCGTGTAACCGAGTCGAGAAGAATCACGACATCCTTTTTGTGTTCGACCAGCCGTTTGGCTTTCTCGAGAACCATCTCGGCGACCTGAACATGCCGGGTTGCGGGCTCGTCAAAGGTAGAACTGATGACCTCTCCCTTGACCGATCGTTCCATGTCGGTCACCTCTTCCGGGCGTTCATCGATCAACAAGACGATCAGGACCATATCGGGATGATTGGTAGTGACCGAATTGGCAAGGCTCTGAAGGATCATCGTTTTTCCGGCTCGGGGTGGCGAAACGATCAGCCCCCTTTGCCCCATCCCAATGGGAGTCAGAAGATCCATAACACGCCCGCTGAGATTCTCCTTGCTGGTCTCGAGACCAATGCGCTGATCGGGATAGATCGGAGTCAGGTTCTCGAAGAAGGTGCGTTCGCGGGCCACATCAGGGTGTTCGAAATTGATGGCTTCGACCTTGATCAGAGCAAAGTAACGCTCACCCTCCTTGGGCGGGCGAACCTGACCGGACACCGTGTCCCCCGTATGCAGATCAAACTTCCTGATCTGGGATGGAGAGACATAGATGTCATCGGGCCCGGGAAGATAGTTGTATTCAGGGGCTCTCAGGAAGCCAAAACCGTCGGGAAGAGTCTCCAGAACCCCCTCCGAAAAGATCAGGCCACTTCGCTCGGTCTGGGCCTTGAGGATCTGAAAGATCAACTCCTGCTTGCGCATCCCGCTAGCCCCTTCAATCTCGAGGTCCTGAGCAATCTGATTCAGGGCCTGTATGTTCAGATCCTTGAGTTCCTTAATATTCAGTGATTCCGCTGTCTTGGTGTCACTCATGATTCAAACCTCTTTGATGATTCGCCAGAGTTCCTTGCTGCCCTCTCCGGTCCGAGAGGAATAGCCAATCAAGCTGTTACTTTCCATGGATGTCTCTATCTGCTGAAGAAAACGCGTACGATGACTCGATCTGACCTTGTCGATCTTGGTTGCGACGACCTGCACAGGGATCTCGTAGTCATCCAGATATTCCCTCATCATCATGTCCAGACCAGCCGGCTCACGACGCGAATCCACGATCAGAATTGCGAGCTTGATGCGCCCATCTGATTCCAGGAAATTTCCGATCAACCTCTGCCAGCCTGCACGCATCGATTTGGAGGCCCGGGCGTATCCATAACCGGGCAGATCGGCGAAAATCCATCGATTGCTGATGTTGAAGAGATTGATGGCCCTTGTCCGACCAGGGGTCGAACTTGTATGAGCCAGTTTCTTCCGCCCGACGAGACTATTGATCAGGCTCGACTTGCCTACGTTTGACCGACCGGCAAACACGACCCTGGGGAGGTCGGGTAGGCGACCGGCTTCCTTTCCATTCGCTCCTGCGAGCGAAGTCACAAAAGTGCACTCCACAGTTCCTCACCGAAATTTGCGGTAGGGAGTACCTTGTATCTAGTGCTTAGTATTGATGAAAGTGAGTACTCAGTGTCTGCGCCGCCTCTGGGGCGTCACGTGATATCTGGATCCGCGAGAGCCTTGAAGGCTCTACATGGGAATGCGTTCTTTTACTTTACTGATGCACTCCCGTCCGCTCGCCACCTTCCATCGCGGGGGGCAGTGGCTTGCTTGCATATTCATCCCCGGCAGCCGACGAAAGCGGTGAGCTGACGAGGGCCAGCTCGAGAACATCGTCCATTTGCTCGACAAACGTGAACTCAAGTTCTTCTCGAACCAACTCGGGGATATCTCTCAAATCCTTCCGATTCTCCTCCGGGAGCAGAATCGTTTTGATCCCGGCCCGATGCGCGGCCAATACCTTTTCTTTCACTCCACCTACGGGCATGATGCGACCGCGAAGCGTAATCTCGCCCGTCATCGCGATCTCTCGGTTCACCGGGATCCCCGTAAGCGAAGACGTCATAGCAGTCGCCAGCGTGATTCCCGCGGACGGGCCATCCTTTGGAATGGCACCCTCTGGCACGTGTACATGGATGTCCAAGAGCTTGTAAAAGTCCTTGCTCAACCCGTATCGCTTGGCGCGGGAGCGAACAAAAGAGAGAGCGGCCTTGGCCGATTCCTGCATCACTTCTCCCAGCTTTCCAGTGAGCAGCAAGTCCCCCTTGCCTTCCATGGTGCTGCACTCGGTCAGCAGGACTTCGCCACCCATTTCGGTCCAGGCCAGCCCCGTCGCTAGACCGACCTCATTGGTCTCAGAGACCATCTGATTGCGGTACTTGGCCGGGCCCAGGAGATCGATCACAGCCGCCTCGTCGACTTCGAATTTGAAATTGGCGGTCTTACGCCGGCCGCTTTGGACCACTTTGCGGGCCAGTTTCCGCAAGATGCGTCCAATCTCCCTCTCCACGTTGCGTACACCCGATTCCCTAGTGTAGCCCCGGATGATCTTCTGAATAGACTCGGGCAGAAAGACCACTTTGGAGTTCTTGAGCCCCTTCAGTTCCTTTTGTTTCGGGATCAGAAAGAGCTCGGCGATCTTGGACTTGTCGTACTCCGTGTATCCGGACAGGGTGATCACCTCCATCCGATCCTGCAGCGGCCGCGGAACCGTATGGAGAACGTTCGCCGTGCAGATAAACAGTACCTGTGACAGATCCAACTCGGTGTCGAGATAGTGATCCACAAAGGTAGCATTGTGTTCCGGATCAAGAACCTCCATCAGGGCCGCAGAGGGATCCCCCCGGAAGTCCATACTCATCTTGTCAATCTCGTCGAGCAGCATCACCGGATTCTTGGTGCCGGCCCTTTTCATCATCTGGACGATCTGGCCCGGCAAAGCTCCAATATAGGTTCTTCGATGTCCTCGAATCTCCGCCTCATCACGCACACCGCCGAGAGACAACCTGACAAACTTCCGTCCCGTCGCCCTGGCAATGGACCGACCCAGAGAGGTCTTCCCAACTCCCGGCGGTCCCGAAAAGCAGAGAATAGAGCCCTGATTTGTCTTCCTGGAGAGCTGGCGGACGGCCAGGAACTCTAGAACCCGCTCCTTCACATCTTCCAGCCCATAATGATCCTCGTCCAGAATTTTCTCGGCCTTCTTAATGTCTCGGATCTCCCGACTTTTCTTAGTCCACGGAACTGAAATCAGCCAGTCCAGGTAGGTCCGGCTTACGGTCGTCTCGGCGCTCATGGGAGGCATTTGCTCGAGTCTTCGAATCTCAGCATCGGCCTTCTGCCTGGCATCCGGCGGAAGCTGTGCCTCTTCGATCTTCTCCTTGAGCTCCTCGATCTCGTCCTTGTCGCTTCTCCCCAGCTCTTTTTGAATCGCCTTGATCTTCTCGTTCAGATAGTACTCACGCTGGGCCTTTTCCATCTGCTTCCGGACTCTTCCCTGAATGGATTTGTCCATCTTGATCTTCTCGATCTCGACCTCGATCAGATCGCAGATTTTTTCCATCCGCTCAATCGGATCCGTGATTTCGAGCAGCGACTGTTTTTCTGCCACTGAAACCGGTAGATTAGCGGCCACACTGTCGGCCAGGCGCTCGTCTTCAGCGCTCTGCACCGCCTGAATGACAGCTTCATAGTTGACATTGGGATCGAGCTTTGAGAACTGCTCGAAGAGATTGTGCAGTCGCTTGGTCAGGACACTCAGTTTTGCTTCCGAGACCTCAACCGTCGGAAGAGCCTTGACTTCGGCCACAAAGTACCCTTTCCGGCTGGCCACGCGAATGGTCCGAGCCCGCCTCATCCCCTCGACCAGCACACGAATGTTTCCGTCGGGAAGCTTCAGGCTCTGCACGATGGCCGCCACGGTTCCCACCTGGAATATGCCTTCCGGCGCGGGGTCATCTTCGGTGGCATCCATCTGAGTGGCAAGATAGATTCTCTTGTCACCCTGAAGAGCCTTCTCGAGGGCCAGAACAGATGAGGTCCGACCAATCACGAAGGGCACCATCATGTGAGGAAAGACGACTACGTCCCGAATCGGCACCATCGGGCAAATGAATCGAGTCTCTTCAAGCTCTGTTTTTTCCATTCTGGCTCTAGTTCCTTCTACGAGTTTCCTACTACCTTAGACTTCCTTCGAGCCCAACCGTTTCAAAAACCCCATAGTGCTGGGTTTCTGTGATGGAAGGCTGGAACTCGGAAAGAGCAAACTGGCAACAGATGAAGGTCGGGATTACCCGGCCTTTTCAAGGAGTTTGAAAACAACCTCCTTGTTCTCGACCATCTCTCGGGTCACAACGAACTCCTTTACATTCTTGGAACTGGGGAGTTCGTACATCAAATCTAACATAAGATCTTCAGTGATCAAGCGCAAGCCGCGGGCTCCGATTTTCCGCTCCATCGCCAACTCTGCGATCGCTTCCAGGGCATCTTCGGTGAACCGGAGGGCCACATTCTCAAACTCGAACATGCGCTGGTACTGTTTCGTCAAGGCGTTCGCCGGCTTGGTCAGAATCTCCACCAATGCTGCTTTATCGAGATGATGGAGGGTGCATATGACAGGCAGACGTCCCACAAACTCCGGTATCAGCCCGTACTTGATGAGATCTTCGGGGCGGGCGTGAGACAACACATCTGCTTCGATCGCCTCTTGCCAGCGGCTTTCCGTTGCGCCCGAGCGGAACCCGAGAGTCGACTTTCCGAGTCGTTTTCGAATGCTCTTGTCCAAGCCTACAAAAGCACCACCGCAAACAAAGAGGATGTTCGTCGTGTCGATCTGAACGAACTCCTGGTGGGGATGCTTGCGGCCTCCCTGAGGTGGGACGTTGGCAACCGTGCCCTCCAGGATCTTGAGCAGGGCCTGTTGCACCCCCTCCCCGGAAACGTCACGGGTTATGGACGGGTTCTCGTTCTTACGCGAAATCTTGTCAATCTCATCGATGTAGATAATCCCCTGCATGCAGCGCTCTCTGTCGCCCCCGGCCGCCTGCAGCAACTTGAGGATGATGTTTTCCACATCTTCTCCTACATAGCCGGCTTCCGTGAGAGTCGTCGCGTCCACGATGGCAAAGGGTACCGAGAGCATTCGGGCAAGTGTCTGGGCCAGGAGCGTCTTTCCGGTCCCGGTTGGGCCAATCAGCAGCACGTTGCTCTTGGCGAGCTCTACATCCTGATGGCGGCGAGTTGCCATCTTGAGTCTCTTGTAGTGGTTGTAAACAGCCACCGCCAGTTTCTTCTTGGCGATTACCTGGCCGATGACGTACTGGTCGAGAAACTCTCGGATTTCGGCTGGTTTCGGTAGTTTGTCCTGTAACCCGGATGCTTCCGACGCGAGATCATCTGAAATGATCTCGTTGCAAACGTCAACGCACTCATCACAGATGAAAACAGTGGGTCCGGCTATGAGCTTCTTAACGTCGTTCTGGCTCTTGTTGCAGAAGGAACAACGAAGGACCTCTTCACTTTCTTTCTTCACTTGGAACCACCCCTGCTTGCTCAACCCACGACCAACCAGAGCGACACGAATGACCCGGCGACAACCTCAAAAAGACAGGACAGATGGAACCGAACGGCTGCCTACGTGTGCTTCTCGATGATCAGGTCAATAATACCATACTCCTTTGCCTGTTCGGCATTCATGATGTAGTCACGATCGACGTCTTTCTCAATCTTTTTCAGGTCGCTTCCCGTGTGTTTCGAGAGGATTTTGTTGGTCATTTCACGCATGCGAAGAATCTCTCGGGCGTGGATGTCGATGTCAGTCGCCTGACCGGAAAGACCGGCTATGGCGGGCTGATGAATCAGAATTCTGCTGTTGGGCAAAGCGAAACGCTTTCCAGACGTACCGGCGGCCAGGAGAAGAGCCCCCATCGAAGCAGCCTGCCCGATGCAAATGGTGGTCACGTCGTTCTTCACAAACTGCATTGTGTCGTAGATGCCCAGGCCGGCAGTAATGGATCCTCCGGGTGAATTAATGTAGAGGGAAATGTCACGATCCGGGTCCTCTGCCTCCAGGAACAACATTTGGGCCGTCACCAGATTGGCCACATTGTCATCGATCGGGGTGCCCAGAAAGATGATGTTGTCCTTGAGCAGCCGCGAATAAATGTCGTACGCACGTTCCCCTCGACTGGTCTGTTCGACAACCATCGGAATCAACGTCATGCTTTTACCCTTTCCGACCCCAACTGAATCATCATCCGTCGATCGCTGCCTTGTCAACGAGGAGGTCAATCACTTTTTTCCGTTTCAAGCGGCCGAGAAGTTCTTCGCGGTGCTCATCCTCGGCAAAATACTGCCTGACCTTCGCACTGGACTCCTGATTGGATTCGGACAGTCTCTCGATCTCGGAGTCCACTTCTTCGTCGGCGACTTCCAATTTTTCCTTACCGGCTATTGCTTCGAGCCCAAAATGAGCGCGAACTTCCTTCCTGGCCGGGGCCTGGAATTCGTCTCTCATCTTCTGCCAGTCGAGTCCCGCCTTGGCAGGATCGACACCTCTCGAGGCCAGGCTGAAGGCAAACTCGCGCAGCTTGTTGTCGACCACTTCCTCGACCAGAACCTCGGGAACCTCAAAAGTCGTGAGTTCCACCAGTGCTTCCACGGTCTTGTTACGGATTTCCTCTTCTCGGCCAGCGTCGGCCTGCTGCGCAACTTCCTCCAGCAAGCTTTCCTTGAGTTTCTCCAGATTCTCAAAGTCCCCAATATCTCTGGCAAAATCATCATCCAGCGGCGGTACCTGCTTGTTCTTGATATCGTTCACCTGGATGGTGAACTCAACGCGCTCACCCGCCAGCTTGCGATCGGGATAATCAGGCGGATACAAGACCGGGAAGACTCTCTCCTCCGCCAGGTTCAGTCCCAGCAGGGCCTTTGTAAAGGCTTCGTGCGTCTGTTCACCTCCGACTTCCAGTACCACGTTCTCATCAGCTATAGGATCGAGACCCACCAGAGGCAACCCTTCTTCCGAAATAAATCGACCAGTCAGGTCAATCACGGCGTAGTCGCCCAGATCCACGCCCCGGTCCTCGATCGTAATCATGCTGGAGTGCTTTTCCTGGAGGGCATCCAGTCGTTTTTCCAACACTTCTTGCGGATCCGGCGGGGGATCCAGCCTCACCTTAAGCCCTTCATAGTCAGGGAGTTCGAAAGTCGGCTTGACTTCGAATTCGGCTACATACTTGAGCACTTTCCCTTCCTCAAAGTCCAACTCTCCTACATTCGGAGACCGGACGGGGCTTACGGCTTTGTCATGGATGGCCTGGTGATAGGATTCCGGCACCAGGCGCTTGATCACTTCCTCCCGGATGTCTCTTTGAAACCGGCGTTTCACAAGGCTGAAAGGGGCGCGACCCTTCCGGAAACCGGGCAGATCGGCGTGCGCCTTGAACTCACCGGCAACCCGGTTGAACTCCTCGGAAGTAACCTGTGCGGAAATCTCCACCGAGAGTTTCTTCTTAACGTTGCTGACGTCCTCGAGAACGGATTGAATCTCCATATTCACCAGTCTGTTAACGCAACTGCGCTCCTTACATTAGATGTTTCGTAACAGTTTGCGTGGCAAAAACTTGTGGATTATATTCACGGCGGGATGCGTGAACAAGATCGTCTCGAGTGGAAACTAAAAGCGGAGGCGTTTGATCGCCTGGCTGAAAAGTACCGGAGCCTCGAAGACCATGACGGGTTCTACAGTCGCAATTGGCTGGAACTGTCTGAGCAGTTGGAAACTGAACTCAAGCGGTTGAAGTGGGTGCTGGGAGCAGGGAAGGATCCATCAGGCTCGTCCTAGTACATCAGTACTTCCTGCCTGAGCTTCCGCCTCCAGGTCTCGGATTGAAGACAACGCCAGCTCCTGCAGCTGTCCGTTGGAAGCAACGACGCCGCGATTTCGGGCCAGCGTGGCTCCCTGTGAGAAATCGAGGGCTCTTCCGTCCAGGTCGGTAACCTGCCCGCCGGCTTCCTCGACGACCAGTGAACCGGCCGCCTGATCCCAGATTTTCTCCTTGTAGTCGACCCGCGCAGGGGAAATCAGGCGCAGCAGCAACTCTCCTCCGCCGGACGCCAGCAGGCCATACTTGGCCTGGCTGTCCATCAACACCGGCTTCACAGTGGAACCCAGATGATCAAGAATCCGCTCAAAGAGACTGGTGTTCGTGTGTCCAGTCTCGACGGACCGAAGCAGTCGGGCCTGACCGGGATCAGAAACAGAAGAAACGCGAAGAGGCTGGAATTCAGCTTCCCCCTGCAGAGGGCGCATCCAGGTTCCTTCACCCCGAACAGCCACAAAGAGTGCGCCGCGTTGAGCGGGTGAGTTGCCGGGAACGGAAAGATTGGGACAGGCCAGAACCCCAACCTGGACCTTTCCCTCTTCAATAAGAGCCAGGGCCGTGGCAAATTGCGCCTGCCTCAAGAACCCCTTGGTCCCATCGATCGGGTCAAGCGTCCAGAATCTCCCCCGGGCAGTGCCGGAGCCTCGATCGATCCACTGCAAGACCGATTCTCGATCTGCGGGCAGACCCTCTTCAGAAAGGAACCCGACTACCTGCTCCAGAGTTTTCCGGCCATCTTCACCTCTCAGCGGTCGCGTGTCCTCCTCGGCCACCAGGGTGTCGAAACCCAGTTGATGTTCCAGCAGCCACCCCACCAGACCCTGCACCGCAAAATCGGCCACCGTGACGGGCGATCGATCCTCTTTCGTCAGGGCCGGCTGGGCTAGCCGCTGCTGAATGATCCGGGCCAGCCGGCCAGACCGCTCGGCAACCTCGAGGGCAAACTCGATTTCAGGACTGGAGACTTCAAAGGGCATGGGACCTCTATTATTCAGGTTCTGGGTTCTGGGTTCTAGGTTCTGGGGTTCCAGGTGACCAACCCATCAAATGTGTAAGGGATGTGTTGGCACAAGTTGTAACCATGTTTTCGCACTTGACGCCTCAGGCCCCTCCCGCTCTCTCGGAACCCCCAGAACCCAGCACCTAGAACCTAGAACCTAGAACACTGCACCCCAAACAGAAATCGCGAAGGCAATGAAGAGTGCGTAGACGAGCAGGATTCCCCCTGCAATGAGGCGAACGGCTCGAAGCTTCCAGGTCATGATCAGCACCAGGCACCCGGACAGGACAAGCAGGAATTCAAGGGGGGCGAAGATGTGGCCATAGTAGCGCGGGTCCCAGTAGGATACCGGGCTCTCAAAACGCCATTCCGAAAAAGGAAAGAAATGACGGTGGGAGTCGTGATGGTGGAGCAAGAGATCAACAAAACCGTGGAGGATCATGCTCCCAAACATCGCCAGCAGCCGGCGGCGGCCGCGCCAGAGGCTGAGCAGCGCCACCAACCCCAGCAGAGGAATTGAATTGAAGAGATCGAAGAAGGCCTGCCAGAACGGATCATGATAGCCGGTCGACCAGATCCACCTCTCGGTCCGCCCCATCAAGTGCTTCTCCCAGAAGTAGAACAGAAACATCGGGGCATCCGGAAGCACCGACCCAATGGTGATGGGAAGAATCAGCTGAGGCTGGCTGCGCCTTCCCAGGACCAGCAGGTTGAAGACAGTGTGGGCCGGAGTGTGCATCTGGATCGTTCCTGGTTCCTGGTTTCTCGTTCAACGTTGAAGGTTACGCTTCCGTAGATCAACTCCTATACTTTAGGGGCCGGGTTTCGTAACGTATTCAACAAAGGGAGTACTAACCTCAATGCGAGTCTGGCTGGCGGAGCAGGGAGTCGAAGTCTACGAATACGCGGGCCAGGAGATCAGCGACAGGGGACTGGGGGGACCCACCTGCCTGACCAGGCCGCTCGTGCGCGAGGCCCCCGGGAGCAGCCATGAAACTCGAAATTGACCCTGATATCCGAACAGCCTTCACTCCTTCTGCAGAGTTCTATCGTTCCCCACGGTTCTACCAATCTGGCCTGGATAGAATCTTTGCCAAGAGCTGGCAGCTGGTTGGAAGCGAAGATCTGGTCCCGGAACCGGGTCAGGTCCACCCCTTCACCTTCCTGGAGGGAAGTGTGGAAGAACCCCTGCTGCTGGCACGAGATGACCAGAACCAGATTCGTTGCCTGTCCAATGTCTGTACTCACCGTGGCGCTCTGGTTGTGGAGCAACCGGAAAAGCTGAGCCAGATGCGTTGTCGCTACCACGGAAGGCGCTTCCATCTGAACGGGAAAATGGCCCACATGCCGGAGTTCGAGGAGACTTGCGATTTCCCGGCGCCGTCAGACGACCTGAGAGAGCTCCCACTCAGGAAATGGGGGCCCTTCCTGTTCGTAGCCCTGGAACCCCAACTCCCTTTTGAGGATTGGATCGGCGCGATGAGTCGACGTATTCCGGACTCAACCAGGAGCTCGATTACGGGGCCTATACGACTGAGGTCTTTTCCTGTTCGAGCCTGCAAGCGGCAGCCACCAGAGATGGCGAACACACACTGGAGCTGGCTGAGTCTTCGCCCGACTACGGCAGAAACATCGGGGGGTATTACTTCTGGCTGTTCCCGAATACCATGTTCAACTTCTATCCGTGGAGCGTCTCCGTCAACGTGGTGCGGCCACTTTCCGTGGATCAAACCAGGGTCTCCTATCTCACCTACATCTGGGACCAGACACGGCTCGGCCAGGGGGCCGGCGGCGATCTGGATCAGGTGGAGCAGGAGGATCAGTCAATCGTCCGCTCGGTGCAGAGGGGGATCCGCTCGAGAGTCTATGATCGAGGGCGCTACTCTCCAACCCGCGAACAGGGAGTTCACCACTTTCATCGCCTGCTGGCGAAGTTTCTGGGAAAGGAAACGGAGCCCCGACCGTGAAAGAGCGAGGAACCGCGGGCGCCAGGCCGCGGCCAGGAATGAAGTCAAGGGACCACTCAGCCCTAGCCCGGATTATGCATGAGATCTGAATCCGAGTGAGATTTGGGCCCATAAAAAGAGCCGTAGCTCTCTGATATAAAAGGGTTTACACAAACAAGACCCTAACCAGGAGCTACGGCAATGTTAAGAGCAGTCTGCCAGAATACCCTGCCATTTCACAGCCACAGAAAGATCACGGCGCGTTTTGATGGGGGGAGCCTCACTTCCGACGCAGGATGGTTGTTGTTTGGATCGGTGGATCGGCAACATCGGCTCTGCGAGGGCTTCAGTTCGTGTATTTCGGAGAGTCGAGACCAACGCTACATTCGTCATGATCTGTTGAAGTTGATCCGACAACGAGTCTTGCAGATCGTGGCCGGCTACGAAGACTGTAATGACGCCGATACGCTGCGCTCGGATCCGATGCTCAAAACCGTCTGTGATCAGTTGCCGGAGAGCGATCCGGATTTGGCCACGCAGCCGACTTTCTCCCGCTTGGAGAACTCCGTCACCAGGAAGGATCTGATGCGTTTGAGCCAGTGGCTGCTAGGCCGTTATGTGCGCTCCCTGAAGAAAAGACGTCCCGGTAAGATCATCCTGGATCTGGACAGTACCGACGACCATACCCACGGCCAGCAGGAGTTCTCCTTCTACCACGGGTATTACCGAAGCCACATTCTGCATCCTTTGCTGATCTTCGATGCCGACACGGGAGACCTGGTGTGTGCCGTGTTGAGACCTGGCAACAAGGGAGCTGCCTCTCACATCGTGCCCATTCTGAAGCGAGTCGTGGAGGCTATCCGACAAGGAGTGGGGACGGATGTCGAGATTGAGATTCGGGCCGACAGCGGCTTTGCCACGCCGCGGCTCTACGAGTTCTGTGAGGCTGAAGAGAATCAACTCCAGTATGTCATTGGGTTAAGTCGAAACCCTCGCCTGCAGCGAGTGGTCGAGCCCCTGCTGGATTCGACTCGGGAAAGGTTCCTTGAGCTGGAGGAAAAACAGCGTCAGTTTGACGAGTTTCTTTATCGAGCCAACAGCTGGGATCGATCTCGTCGCGTCATCGTCAAAGTGGAGGTCGATCAGCGCGGGATCAATCGTCGCTTTGTGGTCACCAACCGGGACGATCTCTGCTCCCAATCACTTTATGACCACTACACAAACCGAGGACAGACCGAAAACTTCATCAAGGCCTTCAAGAATCATCTGAGCATGGACCGACTCAGCTGTCATCGATTCCTGGCCAATCAGTTTCGACTCCTTCTGCATGCCCTGGCTTACCAGATGTTCGTGCGCCTGCGCGACTATCTGCACGGGACCCCCTGCTCGAAATCGAAACCTTACGTCGTCGTGTCCTCAAGATCGGGGCCCGGATCCGACAAACCACTCGACGCATCTGGGTCCATCTTTCCTCAGCCTTTCCCGAACAACCCCTCTTCCACCTCGTCTTGAGTCGTCTCAACTCCAGCTAGCCTCTCCCAGCTCCCCGAAAAACCGCTTCCGATACTCACCCAGGCCCAGATCTGTCTGAAATTCACTCCCCAACCACTTCAAACGCCTCGCCAACCGATATTCTTCGCAAATCCGCCTGTCACACCTGTCCGCTTTCGAGTTGAGCCACTTCTCGAGTCGTTTTTCAACTCCGGAGTCGTTTTTCAACTCCGGACTACGGTTCTTGCATAATCCGGGCTAGCAGCCCGTGGTGCAAATAGGGTTTCTGAGTTCAGGCGGAGCGGACCGGTGGCAGAAGCGACGGGAGCGTTGACCGGGACTTTTGAGTCTGGGCGGTCGGAATCAAGCCAAACAGGCCCTTCAGACGCTTCCACAGCGACAAAATGAGGAGCAAGACGAGGCAAATCCGCCCCTGCAGCCCCCGCGGCGTGCCCACACCCAACTGCTGGCGCATCAGCAGCCCCAGATTGAATCCGCTCACCTGAATCAGCAGCCGCTTCAAGACATTCTCATGGCCCCGAACGTGAACCCGTCTCATCCCGCCGGTCTCGTAAAGGTGAGCACACGGTCTCTCCAGTAGCTCACCTCGTTGTCGTAAAAGTTGCCGTCCTCGCCGACCCCGGATTCGTCGCCGGTTCCCATAGACCGCATCACGGGCCTGAGTGTCTCCTCTCCAGCGTCTTTTCCCTCGTTTCGGTTCGCTCACATAGCTGCGCAGTCCCAGCGCTTCTAAATCCACCATCCGCTCGCTGCTGTGATATCCCTTGTCGGCCACCACCTCTTCGATGCCCGATCCCTTCGGCAGCGCTTGTTCCACCTGCTCGGCCGCCTGTATCAGTGTCTTGACCATCGTTTGCGTATCGCCTCGATCCGCTCCTTGCACCGTGACCGAGACGATGGCTCCCGTCTCCAGATCCACTGCATGCTCTGCCTTGTGCGCCAGATGCGTCCGCCCATCCTTCATCCTGGCGATGCGCGCATCCCCATCCTGCGGGTGCTTCCACTGCTGGTTCGATCCCTTGCCGGTTCGCTTGCGGTCCAGTTTGGCCAGATCTTCTCGGGTAGGCGTCTGGATGCCGGAGGCTACTGCCAGCTCCGTTAAGAACTCTTCGTAGCCCTGCTCGGTGTCTCGTCTCACAATGCTGCGCAGCGCCGCATTGGCCTCCAGCGTGGTGGCATCGATGCCGATCGTCTTGCCATTCAACAACCCGCTCTCGGCTACCCGCTTCAGCACCCAGGAGAAAACCGCCTCATGCGTGGCCACATCGATCAGTCGCCTGGTCCTGGAGATGGTCGAATGATCCGGAGGTGACTCACTCAGATTCAGTCCCAGAAAACCGCGCAGCGCCAGCGAATCAGCGGCTCGCCAGGCAATGCCTCGCTCCGAGCTCAACCCTTCGAAGTAACCCACCAGCAGCAGCCGGAAATAGATGCCCGGTGCCAGGCCGGGCCGCCCTCGGCTGGGGGCATAGAAAGCGGCGCATTCCGCTTCCACAAAATCATCGAAACCGTCCTTGCCCAGCACTCTGTTAAGGCGTTGGTAAAAAGGGTGTCCCGGCGCTTTGGCCAGCTCTGTTGCCGGCACCCACATCTCGCTCTGCCTCTGTCTCTTACGCTTGCCCATCGACATGGAACAAGTCTATTGGCCATGGCTGACCGAGAGGCGACTTTCACCACGGGCTGCTAGGGTACGTAGTCGAGGAAGCTCTCCAGGGCCCGGGTTCGGTCCCGATATGTGATTGGTTTCGGGTCCAGCCAGTCAATGATCGTGTCCTTGATGGAAAAGGCGAAGAAATGATTGCCGGCCGGGCTGTAGTGGCCGATAAAGTAGCGCCTTCGATATTCAGCCAGGGAAAGATTGAAACTCTTGAAGTCTTCCGCATGCACCCGGTTCATGTCGAAGTATTTGAAGTCCTGTTCTTCCAGGAAATCCACGATCTCCTGATCATAGCGGGCCTCTGATCTGATCAAGGCCGGCATCACGCGAGAAGGATCGAAAAGAACCACGAGCAGTTTCTTCCCAGCCTGCTTCGTAAATTCTCGAGCTTTCATCAGAATGTACTTCGTTCCCGCGAAGCTGTAGCTGTCCAGTAGTTCGCTGATGCCTGGTCTCGGGTTGCTGCGATCAACGGCCTGCCGATGCAGCAACGCCGCCAGACGCTGCACCCTCGGCCAGTCCATGTCGCTGATCAGCCCCCTTGTAAACAGGCGCATCTGCAGGGCCAGATCGTCTTTCAGGTTGGCGTACATCCAGTCGGGATCGGTCATCTGGTAGAGAGACTCCCGGGTGGGCAGTCGATTGGGCTGCTCTACGATCCTGCCGCCTTCGAAATCCATTTCCAGGTTGGCCCAGAAGTTGTTGTGGAACATGACTCCACCGGCGTGGTCCCACCATTTGAAGATGGCCGCGTGGCGACAGCGCAGCAGGCTGCGTATGTGATCGCCCCCCCAGATGTAGAGGATGACATATTCTCCTCCCAGGTCTGTCTGCTCGGCCCGAACCATGCGCCGGTAGGCCTGGTACACGCCAAAACCACCCATCCCAAAATTGCGAATGGGCTCTCCCAGGTGGGCTGCCAGATACTCCTGCCAGGTCTCGCCGTCGTTCACCTGGTGACACTGAGTGAAGCTGTTGCCGTAGGTGTTGATCCTCCCCTTTCTGCCCACATACAGGTGCTGGGTTCGGGTTCCATCCGGCTGGACAGTGGAAATCGTGGAACTTCCGTCGATTCCATCTCGGGGCAGGTAGTTTCCCAGGATATAGCCGACTTCCGGGTCGAACTGAGCCCAGGAAAGTTGCTGCGGGTCAAGAAATGTGTCCAGGACCTTGCTGGACACCGCACTTTCGCGCAGGTATCGCTCGAATGGGACGGCGTTTGATTCCTGGCCGTTCACCAAGCAGGTCAGAAACAGCAGGGATCCGGTCCACCACAGAATTAAGCGTGTCATTGCATTCATGGATCAGCCCTTCCTTTCACCAGTACGCTACCGCCTGGGGCCGGATCTTGCCAGTGAAGTTTGTCCCAGGCGGGCAACAGTGGCAGAGGCACATCGACGTCAATCTCACGGGGTACTTCCCCTGGCGCACTGTCCGGACGTCGCAGGTTGCTATCAGTCCAGGGACGGCTGGCCCAGGATGAGGCTCTGGATTCTCTCCGGGCTGTGAATCACTGTTGCCAGCCGATCCAGGGAGTCGTCGACTGCCTTCACGACCTTGTCCACGCCCCCGACTCGTTCCAACTCTGATTCAGAGGGCTTGAGTCTGAGCGACACTCGGGCGCCCGGCATGGCCTGTGCATTTACGGTGAGGATTCCGTGGAACTCCAGCAGCAGCATACCGAGAGCGGCGGCCGCCTCGGCAGGAACTACTCCGGTTACGGGAGAATCTGCCTGGTCCCTTTCCTGTGCGATGGACAGAATGTCATCGGCTTCGATCAAGGGTCCGATCGTTGTTTCCAGGACGCGAGCGGTGCCGAGTCGATCTGCCAGCGCCGAGTACAGCTCTTTCCCAATCGCCACCTCACTTTCCAGGTGGCTGGGGCGATAAAGCTCCAGTGAGCGCAGGACTCCAAGAGCCAGCGGGGCGCGTGCCTCCAGCCCCATTTCCATGGCTCGAGCCACAACCCGCTGTACGACAGCGGCTCTGCCGGCCAGCACTCCAGCTCTGGGACCGTTGAGACCGGCTTTGTGGTTGCTGGTGATGGCCAGGTCGGCTCCCAGTTGCAGGGCTGGCTGCTGCCCGCAAAGAACGGTTCGAACCCTGGCTCCGTAGGCTTCGTCCACCAGTGCGATCCGACCGCTCTCCCTGGTCATACGGATCGATTCGGAAAAGACTTCTTCCGGCATGATCTGCAGTTCGCTGGTGACGCCGGTGATCACGACCAGAGAACCCTCCGACTCTGACAGCTCCCGTTCGAATTGCTGCAAGGAAGACATCTCTATCAGCCGAGCCCCGGCCAGGCTCGCCCCCAGCTTCACGGAGGGATGGGAAGTGGCCCCGGGAACCAGAGAGAGGATGGGCTCTCCTCTTGACGCCAGGGCCGTTTCCACGGCGATGATGCCGGCGGATGTGCGGTTGAAGACTCCAACTTCGTCGCTGTCCCTGCCTCCCAGGTGAGTCAGGATAAGCTTGCGCAGTGAGGGCTGGAACAAGGCCGGGCCTACGGATTCTTGAGCCCGTAGCGCCAGATCTTCCGGCTGCAGCGGAAACTCCACTGTGCTGCCGGTGAACGCGTAGATGCTCTCGGGCCCTGTCCTGGAGGCACGTCGCCGAATCAGCCGTGCTCCCTGAGCCTCTCGCAGCATCTCTTCATCGGGACCACGCAGGATCTTCCCTCTGGCATACCCCACGGACGGATCGATCGAGTTCCCGAAGCGGTCTTTCTTCATCCTCGCCGGGACCCCCACCCGGTGGCGATGGCGATCAGGCCCACCACGGTCAGAGCCATGGGATGGAAAGCCAGGGCTCCTACCAGGAAGATCGGAACCAGTGGAGCCCCCGTCGCCTCGCTGGAGGCCATCATGGCTCCGGCCAGGGCCAGGATGGTACCGATGTGCGGGAGATTCTCTGTGACGCCATTGCCGGCGAGATCCATCAGGTTGGCTCGTCGAGTGCGGTGAATTTGAAACCTCCTCCCAATGTCTTTCACTACCGGGCCACAAAAGAGCAGGGCAGGCGTATTACCGGCTGTGAGCGGACACATCAAGGTCACCAGCCCAAAGATGGCCAGCTCAGCTCTTTTCTGGGTGGTCGCAAACCCTCTGACTTTAGTGCTGAGGGCCTCCAGGGCACCTGCTGCTCGGAGTGGCCCCAGCACCGCCATGATGAGAATCGCCAGAAAGACCACGTCTCCCATGCTCACCAGCCCCTCGGTAATGGCGCCTCCAACCTCCCCGGGAGCGCGCAGGTAGTAGAGGTCGGCGATGGTCAGGCTGCCGCTGAAGAGACCGATCGCAATTCCACTCAGAATTCCGTACCAGATGGCGTGGATGAGCGATCGACCGCGAATACACAGGGAAATCGTCAAGGCAGGAGCCAGGAGCATGACCAGAGCTTGCGGTCGGGCGTACTCTGCCACCGGCACGGAAAGGTCTTTCGCCACCGGGAAACTACCACTACCCAGGATTGGCCCCAGGATCGCGTCCCCGAAGACACCGCCATGGAATTCGAGCCGCGCACTTCCGCCCGCAGACTCATCCCGGTCGCGGCCTGTTTCTTCTGGCTCCACACGGGGAAGCTACCGCGAAACGATCCGGGCAGCAAGCGACGGCGCGAAACACCCTGGATTCGATCTCACCGCGTGCGACTTTCACGACGGGCTGTCGGAGAACTTTTCTTAAAGAAGAAGCTCGACATTAGAATGAGTGTATGACCCCTGTCCCCAGGCGAGGAGGTGAAGGTAGATGAAGCGAAAGCAAGCCCCTGTGGATGACCTCAATGAAATCGGCGTTCTGAAGCGTCGCGAAATCGAGGCTCGAGTGATCGCACCCCTCGTGGAGGAAATGTCCAAAGAGTTCGGCCGAGAGAGAGTTCTGGAGGTGGTGAGAAAGGTGATCATCCGGATCGCAGCTGAGCAGGGCGGAGGCCTGGCAGCCCGCATGGGGGGCGGTTCCCCTTCCCATCTGGCGGATTCTTTAAAGGACTGGAAAAAGGACAACGCTCTTGAACTTGAAGTGCTGGAGCTCTCGGACGAGAAGCTGTCCTTCAACGTGAACCGTTGCCGCTACGCTGAGCTTTATGAAGCCCTGGGGATTCCCGATCTGGGAGAGATTCTCTCTTGTGACCGCGATTTTTCCCTGAGCGAGGGCTTCAATCCGAAACTCAAGCTGACCCGCACCCAGACCATTCTCGGGGGTGCCTCTCACTGCGACTTCCGCTACGTTCTCGAGGAGGACTAAAAAAGGGACAGAGTAGACTGTCCCTTTCCCCCCCCTTTTTTTCGTGCTTCGCGCTGGAAGCCGAGGGCGCGTATACTGGCGCCTTTCAGCTCATGAAGGCATCACCGATCGAGTGTATCAACACTCCCAGTCCCTATTTTGAGGAGGAGGTCAACTCCTACGTGATCCGTGGCGAGCCTCTTACCCTGATCGATACGGGTATTGGGACGGAAGAGGCCTGGACCGCCCTGGGCCGGGGCCTGGAGGACGTCGGCTTGCGGATAGAGGAGATTCAACAGGTCGTTCTGACCCACAGACATCCGGATCACTTCGGTCTGGCCCGCCGCATCCAGAGGGTTTCCGGAGCCCGCGTGTTCATTCATGCATCCGAGCGGGACTTTATCCTTCGTTTTGTTGAAGACTATGACCACTGGGTTTCCACAATCGTGGACCGGCTGCGGGGCTGGGGCGCTCCTCAGGAGGTCATCCAAGAAACCCGGCCGGCTTTGCAGGCGACTGAGGACATGGCCGAGTCGGTGGAGGCGGAATCTCTGGTGGAGGGACAGCGTTTGCCGGTCAGTGGAGTCGACCTTGAGGTTCTTCACACTCCGGGCCACACGCTTGGCTCGATCTGCCTGCGTTATGGCAGCGCCCTCTTGACAGGTGACCACGTGCTGCCTCAGTATACTCCCAATATCGGCGGAAGCGACCACGGCGAAATTGGCATTTTACAGCAGTTCCTGGATTCGCTGGAGCGCGTTCGCTCCGTGAGCAGCGAGGGGCTGGAGGTTCTTCCCGGTCACGGGCCACCCATTTCTGATCTGGCTGCCCGAGTGGATTTCATGGTCGAGCACCACCGTCTCCGCAGCCAGGCAATTCTGGGAATCCTCTCGGACAAAGACGGCCAGAGTAACTGGGATGTCGCCTCTCGGCTCTTTGGCGAGCTGCAGGGCATCCACGTTCTCCTGGGCCTGGGTGAAGTGGATGCGCACTTCGAATACCTCGAGGACCAGGGACAGACCCGCTCTTCCGGAGGCGCCCATTCACTGGCTTGAGATCAGCCGACTGGTGGAGAAAGCAAGACGAAGTGGCCTGGAAATCGCTTCAGGATTCGGTACAACAAGTCAGGCTGACTAGTCGAGGAGATGGGAAGATGGCGAGGAGCGCCGCTCTGCTCGGGCTCGACCCGGAGGGTAAGAAAGCCCTGATCTTCGAAGTGGGGGGGTGATCATTTCGCCGGCAGGGTGCTGACGAAATCGACGGCAAGATTGCAGTAGCGCTCCAGGTCTTCGTCCTCGACGATTCCTTGCGGTGCAATTTTGGCCCAGCCGACCATGGCGGTGCCAGTGATATCCATAGGCAGTACATGGGGCTCCTGCAGGATCTTCTGCGCGGTTTCCACCCCTACGCGCAGGATCAGGAACTCCTTATAGATGCCGACGCACAGGTTCCCGTTCAGGAGGTAGCCCAGCCCCCCGAACATACTGATCTCATCCAGGACGGAGTGGTCCAGGACTTCCTTCAATCGCTCCGCCAACCCGGGGTCGTAAGGCATGAGGCACATTTTACTATGAGGCTTCCTGACCGCTGCCCGGAAATCCTCGTTGCCGTGGCCGAGCGGAGGAGGCACAATGCCTGGGCAGGAGGTGAACATCTGCTGACCGCAGGAACTTTCGGATGGCTGTGGCCCTGACAGGGGTGCCGCGCGTCAGGAATCTTTGACGGTCAGGTGATCTTCTGGTGTCGCCTTGAAGAAAAGAGCGACTTCGATGATCAATCTCTCGATCGGGTTCAACTCTGCCCGCTGATTCAGGACAGCTCTGGCCAGGGCCGGTTTGTCGGTAATCAGATTGTCCACGCCGCGTCCCATCATCGTCGACATAACGATGGGATCGTTCACCGTCCAGGCGTGGACTTCCTTGCCGCTGGCGCCGGCTCTACGGATGAAGTTCCGCGTGGCCAGGCGGAAATGCACGGCCAGGAAATCAGCCTCGGCCCGCATCAGGTTGCCAAAGGCAATTCCGGTCAGCAGTCCTACCTTCCAGTCGGGGCGAAGAGTCTTCACTTTCTTCACTGAGCCTGGCAGAAGAGACATGATTACGATCTGATCTTGCATGCCGTTTCGCTCCACCCGTTCTATGGTGCGCTCTTCCAGGCTCTGGGCGTGTCCATAGTGCTTTAATTCGATGTTGACTCCGATTCTGTTCTTGCATGCCTCCAGCACCTGATCGAGAGTCGCCACCCGTTCATTCTTAAACTCGGACCCGAACCAGCTACCCACGTCCAGGTTCTCGAGAGCTTCCATGGCGGCGTCCCAGATCTTCAGGGGACTCTCCGCCACCCTCTTGAAGTCGCTGTCATGCATCAGCACAACCTCGCCGTCAGCGGTTTCCTGCACATCGATCTCGACCCAGTCGGCGCCGTCTTCGATGGCGCGCAGAACAGCAGCCATGGTGTTCTCGGGCGCATCCTTTGAGGCTCCCCGGTGGGCCGTGATCTCGGTGCGATCCTCCACCCGGACTCCACTGAAGACCACGATCCCAACCGTAGCGGCCAGGACCGTGGAAATCATGATTGTGGCGAGGACGTTTCTCCTACTGAGTCGGAAGGGAAGCCCGGCATCGGCCGAGTCGGTTCTTGCGACCGCCGAGAGATCAAACTCTTCGGTTCCCAGACCTCGGTAGAGATTCAACAGCAGGGCAGCAAACGCCACCGCGGAGACGAGTACGATGCCCAGATTCAAGGCGCCCCACAGGGCCAGTACCGAGCCCACCTTGAAGAGCAGAAAAGGAAGTGATCCACCTGCACCGGACAGGGCTGTCCGGCCGATCCAGTTCACGATCGCTCCTGCCGCTCCAAAGAGGAGACACCCGGCCAATCCCCAGGCACAGACCCACATCGCTATGCTCCAGCGGATCCCTCGGGTGCGTTGGCGGCTGGCCCGCAACACTTCTCGGGCAGGGACCGCTTCGAATATGAGCAGCGGCAGTGTGAAGAGCCAGACCGCAGTAGCTTGAACTGCTACTGCAATCAGCCCGAGACCCAGAACTCCCAACAGACCGAGCGCTGCCCAGAACTCGGACGGCTGGCGAGTCAGGTAGTAATTGATGTCGTGCTGCCCGAGAAGCAGTAGATAGATACCCCCGGTCGCCGCCAGGAAGGGAGAGAGAATCAACAGGGCCCGGGCCGTGATCCTGCCGGTGAGCGACAGCACCGGAAGAGCCTTCGACACTGTAAAGCGAAGTCCTCGGATCAAGCTGAGGGGCTGCTCCCGCCTGGACCCGACCAGAATCACCATCAAGGCGGTCTGTTCCAGTCCGAGAATGCCGGTCGCTACCGCCCCCACTACGATCAGAGAGATCCACCCCAGAGGCGTCAAGAAAAAGCCCAGGATGTCCTCGTCTGCCAGCACGGCGCGCCCGGAAATCGAGAGAAATCCCTGAAAGAGAATTGAAACCAGGGGCGTCAGGAGCACCAGAGCGGTCAACTTGTAGAGAGCGGCTGTGACAGCCAGTTGCTTCCAGTTCCACCGCAGGTCGTTCCCAACGGCGTCAACAATAGATCGAGTGGATGCGGCTTTCCGGGACTTCATTGGCCGGTCTTACTCTCGCCTGTTTCTCTGTTTGTCTTGCTTGCGAACGTCTTTCCGAAACTGGTCGACCAGTTTGCGACAGGCTTTGCGCACCAGCTTCTCGGGTTGGCTGTTGCGAAGTGCCTTACTGGCGATACCACTCCAGGCCGCCTTCTTGCTCTGGAAGACTACGAAGTCAACGTAAAGGTGGCCGACTTCGTAGTGATCAGTGCCGAAGTCCCGGGGTGCCGCCCGCCCCAGTGCCTGGTAGCTGGTCTTGAGCTGGCGATGGGTGTAGAAAGCCACCAGAAAGTCCGGGTTGCTCGCGACCCGGGTGAAACCCGCCGCTTCCATTTCTTCTCCCAGCACCTCTTTGATGAGCGCTTCGTTGGTGGGCTTGTCGGCCAGGCCATCCTGCTTCTCCCTCTCCTGGATGGCGAACGCGTAGCTCTTTAAGGTGGAAAGCGGGTAGTCCTCAACATATCCACTCGAGATCTTCTGAGCCAGAATCGGCTCCTGCAGAGCCGCCCAGAGCAGGGGGAATGTGGCGATCGACAGGACGCCGCCGGCTTTCACTGAGAAGATGAATCTTACGGGCAATGAATATCCTTTGTTGACCCGAGCCCGTAACCGTAGGTAGCTTACTTTGCCGGAGGTCTTATGCAGAAAGTGTATTCTTTTGTCGTAGTATTTGTCTTCCTGACCGTGTTCTTTGGAGGCGGGCGGGTTGCCGATTCTGAAGCGTCTGTTGCCCGCGCAGCGGTCCCCGGCCAGGAGCCTCTGCCAGCCGGCGGCTCGGAAATTGTTCACACGGTTTTCTTTTGGCTCAAGGAAGGCACGTCAGAAGAGCAGAAGCAGGAGCTGATCCAGGACTGCAATACTCTGCTGCGAACGGTTTCCTCGGTGCGCCATGTGGCTGCAGGCCCTCGGACCGCGACCGGCGACGACGTTGTCGACGGCAGCTTCGGCGTCGGCCTGGTGGTCCACTTTGACGATGAAGCTGGACTCAAGCACTATTCGAAAGCGCCCCGCCACCTCGAATTCATCGAGAAACACAGAGGCGTCTGGGAAAAAGTCCAGGTGTATGACTTTCAGGTACAGTGACGGTCGGCTGGAACGGCCACTGGCACCGCAACCGCTCAAAACCAGGTAGCCAATCAGAGCCCGGGCGGGAGCCAGGGGGAGAAGCCGGTGGGTCGGGGCTTCGGCCAGGCCAAACGGATGCTATGCTTGCCAGGATAGGAGAAAAAGGAGTTTGAGATTATGCCTCGATACCTGATCGAGTTGACTCACGAGGATGACCATGAAGGTTGTATCCAGGCCCTGCGGGCGATCGAGCAGTACGGGGCCCACCTTTTGACACACGCCGACTGGGGCTGTCGCGACGGCTGTCATTGCGGCTGGCTGGTCGTCGACCTCGACAGTCGTGAGGAGGCGGTGCGGCTGGTGCCTCCCGAGCTCCGCTCGGAGGCCAGGATCGTGCAGCTCAACAAGTTCACCCGGGAAGAGATCGCCTCACTGATTGCCGAACTCGAGGGCTGACTTCGTGCTCCCAGATGAAACTATCGAAACCCGTGTGAGAAGTTCCTGCTCAGCGTAACGGCACGCCTACATTCCGAAACCGACCACAGCAGCTTCGCGGATCAGCTCTCTCAAGATCCCTTCGTCCAGGTCGGAAAGCCGCTTGAAGCGCACGCAGCTCTTTCCGATATCGGCTTTCGGAAGTCGCTTGCGGTAGCGTTCCGCCACATAACCCCGTTCGTCGGCACTGCAGCAATAGAGGGAAATGTAGCGCTTGTTGTTGGCAATGCCGATCTTCATCCAGTCTCCCTGTCGGCCGCTGGCATACTTGTAGTGGTACTTACCGTATCCCAGCATTCCAAACTCCATCGTGGGCTCGAGTTCGGGTGCGACCTCGCGAACCAGGTCGTGCAGGCTCTGGATGTCCCCGCGACGTCGTTCCTCGACTCCGCCAATGTACTCTTCGGGGGTCTTCGCGTCGGATATTCCGTGCATGGCATGAAATTATAGTACGCTGGAGCAGAAGGTTGCGAATGCAGACCACTATCGATTCCAAGTCCACGATTGTTTCCGCCTATCGGCAGAAAACACCCGGGTCTGAGCGGTTGTTTCTGGAAGCGCAAAATCTCTTTCCGAGCGGCATAACGCACGATTCCAGGTACCTGGATCCGTATGGAATCTATGTAGAGCGAGCCAGCGGTTCCCACAAGTGGGACGTTGACGGCAATCGGTACATCGATTACTTCGGAGGTCACGGCGCCCTTCTCCTCGGGCATAACCATCCGCGTGTGATCAAGGCCATCCACGAGTCTCTGGACAAGGGGACCCATTTCGGAGCCAATCACGCCCTCGAAGTCCGCTGGGCGGATTCGATTCGAAGGCTCATCCCCAGCGCCGAGAGAGTCCGGTTCACCTCCTCCGGGACGGAGGCCACCCTGATGGCGGTTCGGCTGGTCCGGGCCTTCACGGGCAGCAACAAGATCATCCGCATCAAAAGCCATTTTCATGGCTGGAACGATCACATGAGTTCCGGGTTCACTTCCCATTTTGACGGATCAGCCACAGCCGGCGTTCTGAGCCAGGTGGCCGAAAACGTGCTGCTGCTGTCTCCGCGCCGAGTGGAGGAACTGGAAGCCGTACTGGTTCGGGATCAAGACGTGGCCGCCATCCTTCTCGAGCCTACCGGCTCGCTGTTCGGAAGGGTTCCGCTTCTGCCCGAATCGTTGATGGCGATTCGGGAGATCACCGAGAAGCATGGCGTGCTGCTCATCCTGGATGAAGTCGTGACCGGGTTCCGGGTGTCTCCCGGGGGTGCCCAGGCTCTCTACGGAGTCACTCCGGATCTGACCACCCTGGCGAAAGTCCTGGCCGGGGGACTGCCCGGGGGAGCGGTGGTGGGCCGCAAGGGGATTCTGGACCGACTGGACTTCGAAGTGGCCCAACGCGAGGGTCATGAAAAGATTCAGCATGCGGGGACTTTCAACGCCAACCCGGTTTCGGCCGCCGCCGGCGTCGCTGCCCTGGAGCTGATCGCGACTACGGAAGCCTGTGCCAGTGCCAACGCGGCCGGGACGCGCCTCCGGGAGCTGCTGAATGTGGTTCTGGAGGCAGAAGAGGTTTCCTGGGCGGTCTACGGTGACTTTTCAGCTTTCCACATCTTCACCAATCCGAAGAACCGGGGGGTGACCCCCTCGGAATTTGATCCCTTCCAGGTGGACTTTGAGGAACTCATCACCAACCCGCCGGGGGTGGCCGCAAGACTCAGGCTGGCACTGTTGATTCAGGGCGTAGACATTGCCGGGTGGCCCGGTGGAACCTGTTCAGCAGTCCACTCGGAGGAAGATCTGGAAGAGACGGCTGAGGCGTTTCGTGAAGCGATCCGCATGTTGAAAATGGACGGAGTGTTGTGAAGGTCGGGCTGCCCCTCAGGCGAAACAGTAGCGGAGCTGATCGAATCGCCCTTTGAACCCCTTGACCACCGGTCGGACCTTTTCGGGAGACCTTCCATCCAGCAGGACCTGCCGAAAGAATTCGGCAATCACCGGCATCTCCTCTTCACTTATAGGTGCTGGCCGTCATCACATGAGCGCCTTCCTTCAGCGGATGCTGCCAGACCCCGCCCGCAATCATGCCGGCCACGTGGGCGGCGGCGTACATCACGTAAGCCCCGACTTCGTCGGCGAGATCCCGCACTTCCCTGACCGGATATTCAAAGAGGATGAGGCTGCCGCCCAGGATGATGAGCCGGGGAGGATGCTCTCTGACGTCTTTTTGGAAGGCCTCCATGTCGATGGTCCAGTTCTCGACGTCGTACGGGATCGGGTGGATGTCGAGCCGCCGATACCCGGCCACACCGATCCGATTGTGACTGATATGGCCTCCCTCCGGGGCTGTAAAGCTGAAGATCGTGTCCCCCGGTTCGGTCAGGCTGTTCAGAACGGCCGTGTTGGCCATGCTGCCGCTGAGACCGCGCACCTCGGCGTACCTGGCATCGAAGACTCGACGGATGAGTTCAGTGGCAATGACTTCGGCCTCTTCGACCCAGCCAAGCCCGGTCTGATACTTGGCCCCGGGATGCCCCTCTGCCGCTCGAGAAGCCACTGTTGAACCCAGCAGGCTGGACACCGCGGGAGTCAGGATGCTGGTCCCCGGATAGAGATTGATGCACTCCTCTTCCAGGAACGTCCGCTGTTCCCTGTCCAGCCGCAGCGCTTCTTTCGAGAAATCTTCCGGCGAAAAGTCTTTGACTCGGTGTAACGTCCGCTCCTGAAAAGCCAGAGTAGCTTTCCCGAACCAGGGCTGCTCAGCAACCATATTCCCTTCTCAATGACACCAGACTCGTTTGGATGAAAGCCGACTCAGAGTAGCCATTTCAGTAGAGTTCTTCAACTGTTGTAAAGTTGTGCGCCCACTCCTGGGTTAGGCAGTCTGGGCTTTCGCCGGCCGCTATTTGGGATCTTGATCGGCCTTGCTTTTCGATTGCAACGATTCGTAGCCGCTGACCGCGAAGCTGTTGAGCGGATCCAGAGAGAGGGCTTTCTCAAAGGCCTCCCGAGCCAGGTCCTGGCTCCCGATTTCCTGATAGGTCAGGCCCAGGTAGGCCCAGGCAGTAGCGGAGCCCGGCTGTGCGCGAGTCAGCCGGTGCAGCACTGCCGCTGACTGCTCCAGGTCCTCAGATTCGAATAGAGCTCTGGCCAGCCGACTGGTCTGGGTTTCGGACCGGTCCAGTAGCAAGGTGACGGTGTCGTCGAACTCGGCGCTGTCCAGATCCGAAGAGTAGATCAGTCGATCCACCAGAAGGGGTGGATACTCTGGATCCAACTCCAGCCCGAGCTGCACGATCTGGCGAACCACAACGGGTCTCTTCTCACCATCCAGCAAGCCGGCCAGCCGGTGTAAGACCCCCGCATGCCGGGACGTCAACTCCAGTTCCAGGGAGAGTTTCCGAATCCACCCGGCATCGACCGCTGACAGGATCTCGTCGTGAACGGCCTCAGGGGCCTGGTCCCCCCGGAAGAGGCTGACGGGAGTTCCAAACTCCAGTCTCATGTTGATGTCGGTGTTGACATCTCCTGCGGTATCCATTCCGGCCATGCGGTTGAGTCCGGCGTTGCCGACGAGGATCATAGACTGGAAAATGTTCTTCACATCGCTGCTGCCAAAATGGGCCTCGAGATCGGACTGAACTACGGGCAAGGAATCCACCAGCGCCTGAATCTCACCCACATTCTGGACGGTCCGGGCCTGGCGGGATGAGTAGGCCAGCAGGATCGAATCGCCATCAGTGACCCGAACCAGCCGGGCATCCGGAAACACGCTCAGGACGGTCCGCACAATCAGGCGGTAATCAGCCGGGGAGAAAGAGTAGGCTTGAATCCACTGGGCCAGAATGCCGTCCGGGTTCAGTTTCTTTTTGGCCAGGCGGTAGAACTCCTGGGTAAATAGATTGGAGACCCCGGCAAGCCAGGGGTTGGAGGGTTCGGAGAGAATCAGATCGAAGGTCTCATCGGTACCCTGTAGAAAACTCCGTCCATCATCCGCCACAAATGAAAAGCGTGGATTCAAGTGCGGCTCATGGTTCACCTCCGAGAAGAAAGTGGAGGCCGTGAGCACGGCGGGTTCAATTTCACAGCACGTCACCCGGGTCCGGGGAAACTGCAGCGCCGCCCCTGGAGTCGTCCCGCTGCCCAGACCGATGATGAGTACCCTCTCGGACTCGGGGCGCAGCATCAGCGGGACATAGGCCAGAGCCAGCTGCATGGTCATGTCGATGGTGTTGCTGGCCTCCACCTTGCCGTTGATGCGAAGGGAAACCGTGTCTTCCCGGCGCGTGACCAGGACATTCGCGGCGGCTCCTTCCTGAAAGTACCCGATCTCTACGTGGGCCCGTTCTTGCTCCGAATAGTAACCGTAGAGGTACATTCCCAGGTTCGTCACACGGGGATCCACGTCAGCGGCAGAGAAAAGACAGGCGGAAAAGACCAGAAGGAAGCAGGCGAACAGGGCCAGCCATCGGCGCCACCCCCGGCCGGCAGGGAAGAGCAACACCAGAGCTCCGGAGTAGAGGAGAAGTCCAACCACCACCGACAGGGAGAGTCCGAGCCTGGGGATCAGCAGCAGGGAGGCTCCTGCCGAACCGAGGACGGACCCCACAATGTTCAGGCCGTAGACGACTCCGACGGCCTGGCCCGCATCGCGGGCGCGCTTGCGCGTGAGATGAAATGAACAAGGGAAAGAGGATGCCCATGCCCACGCTTGGAAGAAACTCCAGGACTCCACTCGCCCCCACACAGATGAGACCGTTGTAGGCTTCGAAGGCCCGCAGAGGTTTCAGCAGTCCGACCGCGGCTGTCAGGGACGGGATCATCCACTTTCCCACTGCAACCGAGAGAATCAGTCCCAGGATGACCAGGGGCGCGAGCCGCTCCAGCCGCCGCAGGGGCGCCAGGACGCAGTGAAACACGAGACTACCCAGTCCGATGCCCACCAGGACGGGAAACAACATGGCCGTAAAGGCGTAGACGGAACCTCCCAGGATGAGGGCCAGTTGCCGGGTCCAGACGACTTCCAGAATCAGGGCGGCGCAACCCGTCATGGCGGTGACCAGGTACAGAGACCACAGCTCTGCGCTGTGAAGCTCTTCCCCGTGGACAATCTGGCCTGAGGAAGTGTGGGCAGGAGGCCGCTCCGACCGGGCAGGTCTCCTGACTACAACAACGGCGGCGGCCGCAATAGCCAGGTTGAGGGCTGCCAGCAAGATGTTCAGCTGGTGAAGCCCCAGCGCCGGAAGGAGATGAAACCCTGTCAGGTAACATCCGGTGGCTGCTCCAAGTGTGTTGAGACCGTAAAGCCAGCCCGAGAATTCTTTCAGGGCGACTCCCGCGGGAGTGAAGTAGCGGAGCATCAGGGGCAGGGTTCCACCCATGAGAAGGCATGGCGGCCCCAGTAACAAGAAGGTCAGGCCCAGCTTGACGGCTGAGAGGCTCAATACCTGTCCAGCCAGGTACGGGTAGAGGTACTCGTAGAGCGGGGTCAGCAACCGAATCTCGAGAGGCAGCAGCAGGGCAAGTATTGCCACGCCGGCTTCCAGGATCCCGTACCACCAGAGCGGGGCCCGAACCCGGTCGGCCAGCTTTCCGAGTAGATAGGCGCCCAGCCCGAGGCCGGTCAGAAAAGAGGCCACCACGGCTGCCATCGCCAGCGTAGAGTTCCCCCACAGATAAGAGAACCGCTTGAACCAGATAATCTGGTATCCAAGCCCGGCAAACCCGGACAGGAAAAAGAGAATCGAAACTATCCGGAAAAAGGCCGGTCTGTAACGAGTACCACCATCCGGTCGGGTCATGGGTTCGCTCCATTCACCACTGTCCACGAGTACCGGCCCGGCAGTTCGAGGATCTCAGTCACGATGGGAAGACGATTTCTTGAGTTCAGCTTGAAAATGTCCCCTGGAGAAAACGCCCCTTGTCCATTCAGGAAACCTGAGGAATTCTACCTGCTTGAGCGCAGGCGGGTAGTGAGAAGACTCACCGCCGCCGCAGCCTCGCAATTACTCCTGGCTGCACCAGGTCTCGCGCTTCCGGAGGCCATCGCCGTAATAGTAGATGGGGAAGCCTGGCATGAACTTTGCAGCAGGGGATCAAACATGAGAAAGTCCAAGCGGCTCCAAACAATTTGAAAACTGAAGCCTTGAGCCCCGTTATAATTTCCCCGCGACATGTCCCAGACCACGAATCAGCCTGACGCCGAGTTGGCCCGACGCACCCGAGAGATTCTCGAGTCTGTTTTCGGCTTCCAATCGTTCCGGGGCAGCCAGCAAGAAATCGTCGAGCGGATCACTTCAGGTCAGGATGCCCTGGTCTTGATGCCCACCGGGGGCGGCAAGTCCCTTTGCTACCAGCTCCCTGCCCTGCTTCGCCCCGGCACCGGGGTCATCATTTCGCCACTGATCTCATTGATGAAGGATCAGGTGGCTGCGCTGCGGGCCATGGGAGTGCGGGCTACCTACCTGAATTCCAGCCTCAGCCCACAGATGGCCTGGAATGTCGAGCAGGGACTCCTGCAGGGCGACGTAGACCTGGTGTATGTGGCTCCGGAGCGATTGCTCACCGAGCGCTTCCTGGAATTGCTGGACCAGATTCCGCTGGCCCTTTTCGCTATTGATGAGGCCCACTGCGTCTCTCACTGGGGCCACGACTTCCGTCCCGAGTACCTGCGTTTGGACGTCTTGAAAGAACGCTTTCCCGGTATTCCGCGCATCGCCACCACCGCTACTGCGGACGGCCCCACCCGGCAGGAAATCCTGACTCGTCTGAAGCTGGAGGGAGCCCGTATTTTCACAGCCGGATTTGACCGGCCAAACATCCGATACAGCGTGGTGCTCAAGCGAAGTCCCCGTCAGCAATTACTCGATTTCCTGAAGCGCGAGCATCCGGGCGATGCAGGAATCGTTTACTGCCTTTCGCGCAAGTCAGTCGACCAGACGTCCAGCTGGCTTTGCGAGAAGGGCGTGCAGGCACTTCCTTACCACGCCGGCATGAGTCAGCATGACCGTCAGCGACACCAGGAGATTTTCCAGAACCAGGACGGGGTCATTATCGTGGCTACCATCGCTTTCGGCATGGGAATCGACAAATCCAACGTCCGCTTTGTGGCCCACCTCGACTTTCCCAAGAGTCTGGAGGCGTATTATCAGGAAACCGGCCGGGCCGGGCGTGACGGGCTGCCCGCCAATGCCTGGATGGCTTACGGGATGGCCGACGCCGTGCGCATCCGCCGACTTGTGGAAGGTTCCGAGGCGGGCGAGGACCACAAGCGGCGCGGCTACCAGCGCCTCAATGCCCTGCTGGCTTTTTGCGAAACCAGCCATTGCCGGCGTCAGGTTCTGCTCCAGTACTTTGACGAGGAGCTGCCGGGACCCTGTAACAACTGCGACACGTGCCTGGTACCCGTCGAGACCTACGACGGCACCGAAGAAGCCCAAAAAGCGCTCTCCTGCATCTACCGGACCGGACAACGCTTCGGAGTCGCCTACCTGACCGATGTACTGACGGGTTCCGAGAACGAGCGCATTTCAAACTTCGGCCATGATCGCCTCTCGACCTACGGAGCCGGAGAGGATCTCAAGAAAACGCAGTGGGCATCGATCTTCCGACAGTTGGTCTCCGGCGGGCTGGCATGGGTGGATCTGGAGGGGTATGGTGCCCTGAAATTGACCCAGAAGAGCACCCCTGTTCTCAAAGGGCAAGAGAAAGTGCAGCTGCGCCGCGACCCCAGCGGAACTCCCAGGCGAAGCCGCGGCAAGCGCACCGGAAGTGTGGTTCCTGCCTTCGAGCCCTCTCCCCAAAACCAGCACCTCTGGGACGCCCTGCGGGCCCTTCGCCTGGAGATCGCCCAGCAGCGGGGAGTCCCCCCATACGTCATTTTCCACGACGCGACTCTCACCGAGATGGTGATGCGGCGCCCCCACACCCGTGAAGCCCTGATCACCGTCAGTGGTGTGGGCCAATCGAAGCTCGACAACTACGGCGATTCCTTTCTTGAGATTATTCGCAACGAATCCTCTGGGCCTGACAGCGAGATCAATCCATGAGCAAGCTCTCTCATGTAACCTCTCCGGCTGACTCATTTAGTGTCTTTACGGAGACACAAAATGCTCGGCCCTTACGTCCACAATATTGACCCCATTATCCTCTCTGTGTTCGGGATCCACCTCTGGTGGTACGGCCTGAGCTACTCATTGGGGTTTCTCAACGCCCACCTGTTCCTCAGGCGCAACCGCACACAACTCGGGCTCTCCCTGAAAGCGGTTTACGATCTGACTCTGCTGATTGCGGCCGGAGTGCTGGTTGGGGGACGATCGCTGGTCGTCTTCAACAATGAGTGGGCCTTCTACGGTCAGCATCGCTCCCTGATTCCAGCCATCTGGGTGGGTGGCCTGGCCTCTCACGGAGTCATCACAGGCGGATGCCTGGGGGTGATTCTCTTCTGCATCCTCTATCGAAGACCCTTTCGCCCCCTGGTCGATGCCCTGGCCATTGTGGCTGCCCTGATTCTGGGTTGTGGCCGCATCGGCAATTTTATCGACGGACAGATCGTGGGCAGTCTGACCGACGTGCCCTGGGCGGTGCAGTTCCCCGAGGTGGATGGATTCCGTCATCCGGTCGTGCTCTATGATGGACTCAAGAACTTCCTGCTGGTCCCGATCCTTCTGTGGGTTCGAAGTCGAGGAGTGCGTCCCGGATTTGTGGCCGCCCTGTTTGTATTTCTGTACGCGTCACTGCGGATTCCCATCGACTTGCTGCGCGAGTATCCGATCACCCTGCTGGGGCTTCCCACCGGGCAGACCTTCAATATTCTGATGTCGCTCCTGGGAGTCATCCTGCTGGTGCTCAACAGGATGCGTGAGCCGGTGGCGAGTGACGACACGACCGCCCCTGCGGAAGAGCCTCAGACAGGATCGGGACTTCGGTGGCGCTGCCTGGCCTTTGCCGCCTTTTTTGCGGTCGCCCTGGTCATTCCCAGCGATGCGACGCGTGACATTCCTGCTCTGTACGGAGACCGCCATCCTGGCCTGGAGCACTCGGGCCTCTACCCGCGGATCGAGTAGCTGTTCGTAGCGTCGGCTGGTGCTGGGCGGGCAGGTGTGTCCCCACTGATTTGTAGGGCACGGTTGTCAACCGTGCCGAGCTGAACCAGTCGCAGGCGTGTTTCGCTTGGCTCGCCAGATTGGCGTACCCTACTAGTGTACTGTCCGGGAAGTTCGCGGTGTTAATTCGGGATGGATATTCGTCGTCAGTGAGGCGCGCGACGCAGGAAGGCCGGGAGTCTTTCGAGGTAGCGCAACAAAGCTGGCGGCGAAAGACGCCCGAAGTAGCGGCGTGAACTTTCCAGACAGTGCACTAGCGCAGGCAACCGCCACCTCTCAATCAACCGGTCTGCGATTGAAACTGCTCCCGCCCCTTGGGCTAAGATCCGAAAAGTGAAACCTGAGGGCCATTTCGACACCTGGAGAGAAGCGATGAGTGATAAGCGAGATTCAGAAAAATCAACCGAGACGCAAGAAACAGGGACCTGCAGCCGTCGCCAATTCTTGAAGGGCGGTACGGCGGCGGCAGCGATTTCTACGACGCTGCGTACGCGCGCCGGTCATGCCTCGAACCGGGAGGCGGATAGCGATCTGAAGCTCTTTTTTGGTGACACCCATTGCCACAGCAACTGGAGTGACGGCAATGGCGCTCCGGAGGACCTTTTTGATACGGCCCGGAGCCATCTCGACTTCTGGGCGCTGACGGATCATGCCTTTGACGACATCGTTTTCAGCCTCGACTATCGCAAGTATGGAGACGGCAAGCGCGTGGACGAAGAGTGGCCCACGCTGCAGAAACTGTGTCGTTCCCATGAGAAAGATGGCCGCTTCATTCCCTTCCTGGCCTACGAGTGGACGAACTTTCAGTACGGGCACCATAACGTCTACTACCTCGACTATGACCAGCCCATCCGGATGCCCGCGACGCTGCCAAAACTCTATGCGGCACTCAAGAATGTCGATGCCATGGTCATTCCCCATCACACCGGCTACCCGCTCAATATTTGCGGTAAGAACTGGGATTACCATGACGAGCGGCTTTCGCCCTACGTGGAAGTCTATTCGACTCACGGTTCCTCGGAAACGTCCGAGGGAGTTCGGCCCATCCTGACCCTGGGGAGCTGGATGGGACCGGGTGCGGGAGAGGGCAGTGTCCAGGCCGGCCTGGCCCGCGGACACAAGCTGGGGATTGTCGCTTCCACGGATTCTCATCTGAATCACCCGGGAGCGTACGACCTCGGCCTGATGGCCGTCTACGCCGAAGAGCTCAGCCGTAAGTCCCTCTGGAAGTCCTTCCATCAACGGCGGGTCTACGGGGTGACGGGCGACCGAATTCAGCTCGATTTCTCCATTAACGGAAGCCCCATGGGAAGCACGGTAAAGACTGCCGGCCCTCGGTTGCTACGGGTCTCAGCGGTAGCCTGGGATCAGATTGAGCGGGTGGAGATCCTGAAGAACAATGAGATTTTCCAGGCCTTTACCAATCCGCAGGGACCTCCCTCAAGTCAGGAAAAGAAGCGGCACCGCTTCCTGGTCGAGTGGGGCTGGGATGCCCGCAAGGAACACGATTGGAAGGCCACGCTGGCCCTTGGCAAAGGCACGATTCTCCAGGCCATCCCCTGTTTTCGCGGAAGCATGGAGGGCAGGAAAGGGACCGGCATTCAGAGCCGTTCCAGCTCCCGCTGTGAATGGACATCCAGAACCGAGAAAGCGCGCTACGATAATCAGGCCCGTCGCTATTCAGATGTGATGGCCTTTGAAGTCGAGTGCCCCGATCGCGAGGAGATCAACCTGGTCGTGACCTGTGATGCTCTCAGACAAGAACTCAAGATGACCCCCGGAGACGTGTCCAGCAAATCAACCGTCCAGTACATGGAGAACATTCCTCCCACCAACGATGGGAACTTCTGGCGAAACATCGACTTCTGCTCGAAATTCAAAGTTCATCAGGCCCGCCAGACCTCTCAGTTGACGGTTGATCTGAGCTGCGAAGACAAGGACGGAAACCAAACGCCCGGCGGGACCGACTTCTACTACGCCCGCTTGATCCAGCGCAACGGTCAGCGCGCCTGGTCGTCGCCCATCTGGGTGGAAGCAGTGTGAGGGGATCTCGTAGAACCGTCGAGAAGGAAGTTTGATGGGCGCTTACGGAAGTGAAGTGGTCGGCACCATGCTCCTGGTCCTGCTTGGGGATGGGGTCGTGGCCAATGTCCTGCTCAGAAAATCAAAGGGGCAGGATTCCGGTTGGATGGTCATCGCCACTGGCTGGGGATTGGCGGTAGCCGTGAGTGTCTATGCGGTGGGAAGGATCAGTGGCGCTCACATCAATCCCGCAGTGACGATCGGGCTGGCCTCGATCGGCGCCTTTCCCTGGAGCCAGGTTCCCGGCTACGTAGTCGCCCAGATCACCGGCGGATTCCTGGGGGGCTGTCTGGTCTGGCTGACCTATTTGCCACACTGGGAGATCACAGAGGATCCCGCCAGGAAACTGTCTGTCTTCTCAACCACTCCGGCCGTGCGGCGGGCCGGTCCCAACCTTCTTGCGGAAGGTATCGGGACGGCAGTCCTGGTGTTTGGAGTCCTGGCCATTGGAGCCAATGCCCAGATGCTGACAAAACCAGGGGATCTGGATCTGTCGGTGGCTTTCAGCCACGGCTTGCAACCCTTCCTGGTAGGTCTCCTGGTCTGGTCCATCGGGCTCTCGCTGGGCGGGTCGACAGGCTATGCGATTAACCCTGCTCGAGATCTCGGTCCCCGGCTGGCTCACAGTCTGCTACCGATCGCCGGCAAGGGGATGTCCGACTGGGCGTACAGCTGGATTCCCATTGTCGGACCGATCCTGGGTGGAATCGTCGGCGCCATGCTTTTTTATCATCTGGGGTTCTGAAACGTAATCTCTGGTCGCTCACGCTCACGGCTCAGGTTGCCCTCGCCAACTGAGACGGGGCCCTGACCGCGAGGGAGGGGAGTAACAAGCAGCCGGTTGACCGTGGACCGTTGACTGTGTACTGTCAATCTGGACAGTCGAATCAGTAACGGGTAACCAGGCAACGGTACAGTTTGTCGTCAGAATCGCCCATAGCGAACGGGAAAAATGGCTGCAGCCCGATTTCGTGGCTATTGGTTGCATTGCTTTGTGGTTCGTGCAGCCTGCCTCCTTCCTGGATTGCCCCTCCGACGACGAGCGCGCAAGACCAACTTTCCCTGGTCCTGGCCATAGCGGCGCTCGGGAAAAACGAAGCCGGCGCCCCGCAGCCACTGCCCGCCCGCATGGGAATCCTGACCCGCCGCGGTGATCACTGGGAGCATCTTTACATCGAGGATCCCGACAGCAATGTCTTCCATAAGGTCATGGCTTACCCGGGGCCGGAAGGAAGCGGAGGAGTCCTGACTCTGGGCGGTACGAAGGCCGCTGTCAAACTGTGGCAGGCTGACGGGTCGAAGACCCTCTGGGAAGCCGACTTTGGTGGCAGGTTCAGCCGCATGCGCGACGCCGAGATCGGTGACATCTACGGGGACGGAAGGCAGTCCATTGCCGTGGCGACGCACGATCAGGGAGTTGTGGCCGTGTTACGACCGGATGACTCCGGGGGATTTTCGGTCGAGAAGCTGGGCGAGAGCCCGGACACGATTGTGCACGAGATCGAACTTGGAGATCTGGACGGTGACGGCACCCTGGAGATCTATGCCACACCTTCGGCTCCCAACCTCCTGGACGGTTCGCAGCAACCGGGCAAGGTAGTCCGCTACATACCGTCCAGAGGCGAGGGTCCAGTGGAAGTCGTCGATCTGGGAACACGCCATGCCAAGGAGATCCTGGTCGTCGACATGGACGGTGACGGGCGTGACGAGTTGTATGTTTCCGTGGAGGCTGTGGCGGGCGGGAAGGTGGAGATTCGCCGCCATCTGGCCGGTACCGATCCCGGATCCGGGGACATCGTCGCCAGACTGGACGACAGGCTGTGCCGTTTCTTAACCGTTGGAGACGTCGACGGCGACGGGGAGAAGGAAATGGTGGCCGCCACCCACAAGTCAGGTCTGTGGCTGCTCCGCCCTGGATCGGACGGCTGGCGGAAAAAGCGCATCACTGCGGACTCTTCGGGCTTCGAGCACGCCTCGATTCTTCTCGACCTGGATGGGGACGGACGAGATGAGTTGTATGTGGCCAGCGATGACCAGAAAGAAGTGCGACGATACACGTTGACCGAGACCGGCTGGCAGCGAGAGACGCTTGTGAAGTACACGGACGGTCTGGCCCGCTTTACCTGGAATATCATGCCCGTGCCGACAGCGCTCCTGCCTCCAGGGTCTTGAATCGAAAAGCGGCTTTCCGACGGTTGAAGAACACAACCCGGTGTCCTGATGACCAGAAATGCTCACACGATTCGTGGAACACCCTTTCCAGTCCCGGCCTCTGTGGTGATCCTGGTTCTTCTTTCGGGCTGTGGCGGGCCGGAGCCAGCCGAGAACGACAGTCCTCCTGAAAGCGCAGCGGTCGAAAAGGAAGAGGTCCAGCGAGGCCTTCGGCTCAAGACCGCGGAAGTGACACCGGGCTATGTCTATTTCTCTCCCCTCCTCTCGGACACGACCTATCTGATCGACTCGGACGGGCAGGTCGTCCACGTCTGGAAGAGCGATTTCGCACCTTCCGGCAGTATGTACCTGCTCGACGACGGCAATCTTCTCCGCGCGGCCCGTGAACCCGACGTCGCCGTCTTCAAAGGGGGGGGACAGGGCGGTCGAATCCAGGAGTTCACCTGGGACGGAGAGCTGGTCTGGGACTGGCGATTCGTTTCCGAGAAGCACCTGCTCCACCATGATATCGAACGCCTTTCCAACGGGAACATTCTGGCCATTGCCTGGGAGGTCAAGACAGCAGAGGAGGTACGGGCAAAGGGGCGCCGGCTGGAACGGACGCCGGAGGCCGGATTGTGGCCCGACATGGTGATCGAGATCGAGCCGCTCCCTCCCAACGGCGGCCGCATCGTGTGGGAGTGGCACATGTGGGACCACCTGGTCCAGAACAACGACTCGAACCTCGAGAACTATGGCGAGCCTTCCGCTCATCCGGAGAGGGTCGACATCAACGGCGGCGAGGAGCCGCCTGAGATAGACCCTGAAGAACTCAAGCGTCTACAGGCCTTGGGATATGTACCCACGGACGCCAAGCCGGACGACCTGCTCTCCGATTTCCTGCACACAAATGCTGTGGACTACAACGCCATGCTGGACCAGATCGTCCTCAGTGTGCCCCGCTACAACGAGATCTGGGTGATCGATCACAGCACCACCACCGAGGAGGCCGCTGGAAGTACTGGCGGTCGCGGGGGACGAGGAGGAGATCTTCTCTTCCGCTGGGGCAACGCTGCTGCTTATGGCCGGGGAGACGTGCAACAGCAGCGCCTCTTCGCCCAGCACGACTCGCGCTGGGTCTCCGATGACAAGCCGGGTGGAGGACACTTGATGGTCTTTAACAACGGCCTGACTGGCGCCGATGGTGATTACTCTCTGGTCGTCGAAATCCTGGCACCGATGGATGCCGGGGGTCGCTATGTTCTGGAGGAGGGTCCGTTTGGCCCGGATGAGGCGGTCTGGACCTATGCGGGTTCAGAACAGACCCCTTTTTACAGCGCCTTCATCTCGGGTGCACATCGTCTGGCCAACGGGCATACTTTGATCACCTCGGGTGCCCAGGGACGCTTTTTCGAAGTGACCCCGGAGGGCAAGATCGTCTGGGAGTACTGGGACCCTCGTTCGGGCCAGGTACGCATGGCCGACGGCTCCATGCCCCACCCGGTGGACGACAACACTTATGCGGTGTTCCGGGCCACCAAGATCCCACCCGATCATCCGGCCCTGGCGGGGCGAGAGTTGCACCCACTCGATCCTCAGCCGCCCATCCTGACTGCGGACGATACCAGCAGCAGCGACTCGCCGGAGTGAGTCCGATCAGCGGGCCCGGTTTCGTTTCTTCAGCTCCCACGGTGGAGTCGGGTCTGGCAGCGACCAGATTCCCAGACTCTCAGCCCTGGCCTGCTCTTCTGCAGCCGCCAGTCCGAGATCACTCGAGTACCTCTTGTAGTGCCAGGCCAGACCCGCCCTCACGAGTTCCAGGGAGACGTCTGTGGCCTCCACTTCCACCCGGGCGACCAGCCGGCCGTACCTGTCCTTTTCTTTGGGAAAGACGCGGACCTGTCTGTCGAAGACAAGACTGGAGGTGAACTGCGTGGCCCTCCTGGAGAAGTCCTGTCCTCTCTCCGGAGTGTCAATGCCCTCCAGACGGATCTTCGTCGTCTCAGTCCCGGTGAGCACGCTTATGGTATCGCCGTCGGTGACGCCCACGCAGTGGGCGGCAAAGCTCGTGTCCGGCGCGCAACTCTGAAGCAGGAGAGCCAGGAGCAGCCAGACTACAGCCGCTTTGGACCCACCCAGATCTCTGAAGAGTTCCGTCATCTTTTGGGAACGATTCTAGCAGCATCAGCTTTCTCCTCGTCCTTGCCAGCGAGTGCAGATCAGCCTGGTGGGACCTTGCCCACGGGCCGCCAGAACGCTTTTCTCCCTCAAGGGTGGACGCAATGTTGCAAAATAGGTCCTGCGTTTTGTGTCTACGATTGGAGCTCTCATGAAATTTCGTCTCATCCCGCTCCTCGGTTTGTCTTGTCTGTAATGAGTTGGACTCTACGCCCGGGCATCCTGACCGTGCTGCTGACTTCGTTCCTGTATCCGATCTCGGCGCGGAGCGAGGGAGTCCAGGGCCGTCCCAACATTCTGGTGGCAATTGCCGACGACTGGTCTCACGACCATGCGGGAGCCTACGGCTCGGACTGGGTGAGGACCCCGGTGTTCGATCGGATTGCACGGGAGGGGGTTCTCTTTCACAACGCCTTTACCTCGAATCCGAAGTGCGGGCCTTCCCGGGCCACCATGCTGACCGGACGCAACACCTGGCAGTTGGAAGAGGCTGCCAATCACTTCGGACTGTTTTCTGCGAAATACCGGGTGTATACGGATCTCCTGGAAGAAGCGGGGTACTTCGTGGGCTACACCGGCAAGGGATGGGGTCCGGGTGACCATAAGGCAGGCGGATTCAAACGCAACCCGGCGGGTCCGGCGTTTCAAGAGCACCGGCTCGATCGTCCGTTGTTCGGTACCAGTGGCTTGGATTACGCAGCCAACTTCGAGGCTTTTCTGGAGGCCAGGGATCCGGATCAGCCCTTCTGCTTCTGGTATGGGGGACATGAACCCCATCGCCCCTTTGCCGACAGGTCCGGGGTGCAAAGCGGAAAGAGGCTGGATGAGGTCGAAGTGCCATCCTACTATCCCGATTCTTATTTTGTTCGCAGTGATTTGCTCGATTACTCTCTCGAGGTCGAGTGGTTCGATGGGCAACTGGGGAAGATGATCGAGGCTCTTGAGAAAAGGGGAGAGCTCGAGAACACGTTTGTCCTGGTGACTTCAGATCAGGGAATGCCCTTCCCTCGTGCCAAGGGCCAGATCTATGACGACGGGTTTCATTTGCCACTGGCCGTTCGCTGGGGCAAGGGGATCCAGGGCGGAAGGCAAATCGATGATTTTGTTAACGCCAGTGATTTCGCTCCCACTTTCCTGGAACTGGCGGGCTTGAAAGCGCATCCACAGATGACCGGGAAGAGCTTCCTGGATCTCCTCGAGTCGGGCAAGTCGGGCACGATTGACGCCACGCGCAACCGCATGCTGATCGGAAAAGAGCGCCACGACGTGGGAAGGCCTCACGACTGGGGCTATCCCATCCGGGCTCTGCGCACTCCCAACTATCTGTACATTCACAACTACGAGCCGGATCGCTGGCCCGCCGGGAATCCCGAGACCGGCTATCCCAACTCCGACGTCGGCCCGACAAGATCCCTGCTCCTCAGAAAATTCGACGCCTTTTACAAACTTTCGTTTGGAAAGCGTCCTGCCGAAGAGCTTTATCGAATCTCGGATGATCCCGATTGCGTCACGAATCTGGCCGGGCGACCCGAGTTCGACCAGACCCGGGAAGAACTTCGCCGCGAGATGGAGCAGAGACTGCGCGAAGAGCAGGATCCCCGTATGCTGGGTAACGCGGCCGTCTTTGATACCTACCAGTACACCGGCCCCCGATGGAATGCCTATGACACCTGGTTGCGCAACCAGTGAGGGCGAATGAGGATTTTCTTAATGATTGCGACTCAGGCGGATGAGGTTCTGTCGGCCCGGACCCGGCTCTTTGTGCTGGGCATGGGAGTTCTGTGCGCCGCGATGATCGCTGGTTGCATTCGGTATGAGCCTGAACCGATCGAACCAGGGGGGCTTGTCTTCGATGTACTCCCCGCCCACCAGTCAGAGAGTGGTCTGGTGACCGCCAACGAACTGCGTGTCACGGAGGAATGGACTACTCGGCTCCTGGCGGGTGGCAGCGCCGGCTCCGGGTGGCTGGAGGGCTGGCTGGGCACTGCGACTCCGTTCAGTTTCCGGTATGGAGACGCGAGCTCGTCCACGCTTCTGGGCGGGTGGCAGTTGGCCCAGGGAGAGTCGAAGGTCGACTCCGATCGGGTCTTTCAGGAGCTGGTCTGGAGCGACCCGGCGACTGGCTTGCGTGTGATCTGGGAAGTGACCAGGTTTGTCGATTTTCCAGCCCTCGAGTGGGTGTTGAAGTTCGAAAACACCGGCTCTGAGAACACGGCCATCCTGGAGGATATCCAGGCTCTCGATTTACGTTTGCACAGCTCTCAGGCGGGCCAGGCCTACGTGGTCCATGGAGCACTGGGAGGTCGCAGCAAGCCCGATGACATGGCGCCGTTTTCCCAGGCCCTGCTGCCTTACGGGTCCGGGGCTACCCGGAGGATGGAACTGGGGGCCGTGGGGCCCGGTATCCGGGAACGCTCGGAATCGAGTAACAGCCACCTTCCTTTTTTCAATGTGGAGACGCCGGACAGCCGCGGCCTGGTAGTCGGGGTCGGATGGTCGGGAACCTGGCGGGCCCAACTGAGTGTCACGCAAAATGAATGCCACGTCCTCAGCGGATTGAGGGAGACGCATTTTGTACTCAAGCCCGGCGAGACCGTGCGCACACCCAGGATTCTGGTGGCGCTGTGGGAAGGCAAGCGCCTGCACGGGCAGAATGTCTTCCGCCGGCTGCTCTACGAGCACTACGTCCCTCATTTGCGCGGCAAGCTGCAGGAGCCACTCGTGTCGGTGAACGTCTGCTTCACCTACAAGGGGTTTGGAGCCTACCTGCACAAGGCCACGGAGGAGAAAGTCCTGGCCCTGGTTGACCCCTTCATCCAACTGGGAGCGGAGCTCTTCATTATCGATGCCGGCTGGTTCGAAGGGGCGCCCTGGCATCAATGGCTGGGCAACTGGGTCTTCGCCCGCGATAAGTACCCTCGCGGGTTCACTCCGATTTCCCGCAGGCTGGCCGAGGCGGGTGTGGAGTTCGGCCTCTGGTTTGGCCCGGAACTGGCCACCAGCCAGGCCCCCGTGGTGAACCGCCATCCAGATCTCCTGCGGCGCCGAGATGGGACCAACCGTTACACGGTGCGGATGGAACTGCCTGAGTCACGCGAGTGGTTTCTGCGACAGATGGACGAACTCGTGGAGGAAGAAGGTCTGACCTGCTATCGGCAGGATCTTTCCGGCACCTTTGGTGCCGAGCCCGGCCATCGAAAGGGGATCTCCGAGAGCCACCACGTCGCCGGACTGTACCAACTGTGGGACACTCTCAAGGAGCGACACCCGGACATGATCATGGAGGGTTGTTGCGCCGGGGGGCGGCGGATCGATCTGGAAACGATCGCACGGTTCCATTGGCACCAGAAGTCCGATCGCTGGTTCGACTCGGAAAGCGATCAACTGGGTCTCTACGGGGCCAGCCTGTCCTTGCCGGGAGGAATTCTCAACATCCCGACCCAGGCGACGGACGATTACGGTGCCTGGTCCGGTTTTGCGGGACAGTTCTCCCTGGGATGGGACCCGCTGGATGAAGCATTTCCCATGGAACAGGCTCGTCAGCAGGTAGAGCTCTACAAAGAGATTCGCCCCCTGCTCAGCGGCGACTTTTATCCCCTGACTCCACCCTCGTTGGACCAGCCCTGGATGGGTTACCAGTTCCACCGCCGGGATCTCGACCGGGGGGTTGCCTTGATTTTTCGACGTGGCATCGTCGAGCCGCTGATCCCGGTTGGAGAGAGCCTGACTGTTTCCCTGCGTGGCCTGGAACCGGACGCACAGTATCGAGTCCGGTTTCGGCGCGCCGGCAGCGATGAGATCAAGCAGGGCCAGGCACTGACAGAAGCGACCGAGATCCTGATTCCTGACACCCCCGGAGTCGAGATGATCACCTACGAACGTGTGGAATGAGAATTGGTGCCGGAGCAGACTGCGCCTTTTGAGGAATGAAGCAATGCATAGTCGTCTCGTGTCCGGAGCGGTGCAACTCGGTCTGGTGTTCTTACTGGCCTCATCTGCCTTACCGAGTGGTGCTCAGCCTTCGCCGTCCCTTGATCGAAGCCAGGTTGAGAGGGAGGTAATGGGCCTGTTCGACCGGTGGATGGAGGCATTCAACCGGTTGGACTTCGAGGCCTTGGAGCGCACCTTTCACTTTCCACATTATCGTCTCGCCCGTGGCGAGATGGAGATTCTGAACCGACCTGGTGAAATGAACCAGGAAGAGTTGAAGAGGTACCTCGAAACCATCGGATGGCATCACAGCTCGTGGGACCGACGGCGAATCGTCCACATGTCGGACGCCAAGGTTCACGTCGATACGAAGTTCACCCGCTACCGTAAAGATGGGTCCGCGATCGCGTCTCATGAGTTACTGTGCATCCTCACCAGGGAAGAGGGTCAGTGGGGCGTCAAAATACGCTCCGCCTTTGCCCGAATAAGGTAGTACCAGGGAACTCTGCTGAATCCCGACCCTGGGTTCTAGTCTTGGAGAATTCAAGAAGAAGACGATGAAACTGACCAGCCGAACGATTGCCCTGCTGGCGCGCTTTCTAACGGTTTCGGGCCTGCTCCTGAGCCTGGCGGGCGCTTCAATTCTGGCTCAGCCCAGCATCAATTCTTTTTCGGTCCCGGATTCGGTGGCGGAGATGGGAGTGGTGTTGGCCACGGTGAGCGCCTCCGGTCAGAGCCCGCTGACCTACGCCTGGAGTTTTGAACCGGAGCCGACGGGTCAGGCGTTTTTTTTCGATTCTGTGACTGCCGCTTACACGAAGACAATCTCCGGAACATCCGTGGTCTTTGGGGTCGGGAATCCGGGTCCGAACCCACCCAGTCCCTCTCTTGAAGGCCGGCAGTTTACGGTGAAGGTGTCGGTTTCCGATGAGTCAGGCACTGTGGTCAGCACCAGACAGGTCACGGTCAGCGGCTTAAATCAGAAGCCCATCATTACCCTGGCCACGGAAGGCATGGGTACCAGGGTCAACCCCAGGGTCAGTCCTCAGGCCCTCAGTCTGACCGCTAGCCAGAGTTTTGATCCGGAGGGCGAACCCCTCCGGTTTGCCTGGAGGCTGGGCGTGGTCATCGGGGGCCAGACCTGCCCGGGGAGAGTGTTCGTCGTGTTTGGGAAGGAGACCGACAAGCCCAGCTTGCCCCTGCCGTTGGTCACAGCCCGCCCCCAGGATCCGATGAGCGTCAACCTGGTGTACAGAGTGATCGATGGGATGTATTTGCTGGAGGACAGCGTTCTGGGTTTCGCCGCCGCTCAGAATGGCTGTACCGAGGGTGGATTGTCGGGTGGAATGTCGGTGGGGACCCCGTTCGGATGCGAGTCCGCTGGGAATCAGCCCGCCATCGCGGCGGCACCTGCCACGTACACGATCCTGCAAGGTCTACAGGGCGAGATTCAGATCCTCAACGCCACCGATCCCGACAGTACCCCGGGAGTCCCGATCGACGGCCAACCGGCACCGCCCGGAGTTTTCTTCCAGTGGTCGGTTACCAACGGCCTGGGTCTGATGGCCACCGAAGACCTCTTGGGGCGGACAACACCGGCGGTCATCTTCACGGCCCCCCAGGTGGACTCCGACGAGACCATCGGACTGGAAGTCCTGGTTTCAGATGCTGTGGGCTGCGGTACGCGATACGCGATCGATCTGGGCGTTCTGAATTTCCTGAATGACGATCCCGACATCGTGCTGACCTACGAAGTAGAGGATCAGAACCTCTCTGGAAACGCATCTCCCGGCGATATCCTCGTGACATCGCCGGCCACCATCCACCTCGATGCCGGTGGCAGCAGCGATCCGGATGGCGACCCGATCACCTTTTCCTGGCACAGCGATGAGAATCTGACGGGTGGAGCGGCGGTGCTCAGCCCCAACAGCGCGACCGCCACCCTGATGGCCTTGCAGGACACGAGCGGTTCGGTAACCGTCACAGCGACCGTCTCCGATCACCGTGGCAGTCAGGCCTCGCGGGACCTGACCTTTCTGTTCTTCGAGTCCGTTGACTCTCCGCCACTGGCTGTGGCCGCGGCCGGCCAAGGCGGATTTTCCGTCAGCAGACCGCTTGGAAATGGCGAAGAGTTCTACCTGGATGCCAGCGACAGTACCGTACCCGGCGGCAGTCAGGAAGAGATCGACAACCTGATTTTCGAGTGGACTCAGATTGCCGGGACCGCTGTTTTCACCCAGGGTCTCGACCAGAAAGTCGTGGACGTCCAGGTCACCGACATCATGCAGGAAGAGACGCTCGCCTTTCAGGTACTGGTGCGAAATGGATCATCACTGGACTCTGACGTAGTCCAGGTGCCGGTTCAACCTGAATTCAGAGATGGGCCAGACAGGGGAGCCAGTGAGGTCTTCTTCCCCATCACCGGGTTTGGACCCATCGGCGATGGAACCTCTCTGGAGACGACCCTTGTCATTGAAGATGTGGGTCCCCAGGATCTGGATGATGTGACGATCGAGTTCTTTGACACCCGGGGAGTCCCCTTTGAGGTTGGCTACAGGGTCGCCGGCGCCTCCCCACAGAGCGTCGACATCTGGGACCCCCAGACTCCCTTCAGCATCCTGGGTCACACTTCCACGATCATGGAGTTCGTCAGCGCGACGGGCCAGGAGATTTCCAGTGGATGGGCCCGGGTTCGATCTTCCGGTCGCCTGCGCGGATCCGTTCGTTTCCAGATCGTCGCTCCAGCCGGTGCTCTGGTACAGGACGTGGGCATCTTCGCGGGCAACAGAGGCCGAGTGTTCCAGACGCCGTTCCGCCGCAAGGATGAGTTTGCGATTGCCATCTCCAACCCGGGTGACTCGGCGGCTCTGGTTGACCTGTTGCTGTTTGCCAACGACGCTCCGGATGTCCCGTTAGAGGTTGTGACCCGGCTGATCGAACCACTGGGAATGGAGGCGTTCTTTCTGTCGGAGCACTTCCCGGGTGACCTGCCCATCGACGAAGGTACATTGATCGTGGCCGTGGAGGGCGAAGCCGAGATTGTGCTCACGGGACTGATCACGAAGGATGGGTTCTTCATCTCGGCCCAGTCCATCTCCCGGATCGAGTAGGAGAAGTGCCCCCTTTGGACACTCCCCTTTGATTGCAGGAGAAACAAGCTGTCCAAGTGTGGATCTCCTGTAGTATGAATACCCAGCACAGTCATTGAGAAGGAGGCAAGTGTCCATGGGAGCAACTCGTGGGAACTCTGTTGACTCCCTGCCAGGTGTTGCGAGTCTTGAAGAAATCATGAACACGAAGACGAAACTGGCCAGCCAGATGATTGCCCTGCTGGTGCCCCTGATCCTGCTGGCACCCCCCACTTTTGCCGAAACTGGCCCGCTCTTCGATCCGGCCGAGATCCTGGACGAGACGACCCTCGATATCAAAGTGCTGCAGGACTGGCACCTGGACTCCAGGAACAAGACCACCCGGCAGAAACTGATCGAAATCAAGGTGGCAGAGTGGTGGCCGGGCCAGGATTACCGGATTCCGGTGCGCCTCATTGTCCCGCTGAACCGGAAAGCCTCAGCCATTCACATCACCAGTCAGCACCGGCACAAGCGCCTCGAGCAGGATGCAGCACTCAACAAGACCCAGCAGGCTCTAACTGACGGTGGTGTCGGCCTGGTCTACACGGTAGTGCAGAGACTGGCCGCGATCCCTGGAGGTCGCGAGCTTCAGCGCGAGATGATTCCGCGACTCTTGAAGACCCACAATCCCCGTTACAATGTAACCTGGATCTGGCCCATGACCCTGATGCGGGCGGTCACCGCGGCCCGGGCGGAAAGAGACTATTTCGAGCCGGGTAAGGTGGCCGGATCGGGCAGTTCCAAGAACGGCTTCTCCCCGGCTATTGCGCTGATCCATGACAGCCGATTCACAGCCACTTTTTCGAATGTGGCCCCTGCCTACATCTCTCCGCTCCGAACCCTGAATCAGGCGGCTGTAGATGAAGTGAACGCAGCCAATGATTGGTTTTTCAAAGCGGTTGAAGAAGGTGCAGATCCCGGAGAGCACACTGTGGACTGGTACCGGCAGATGGCCTGGGGCGTCTCCGATCGGCACATGCACAAGGTGGCGCTCCAGGGAGGCTGGTCCTGGGAGGACATTCGTCAGATCTCCAGAGAGAGTGGTGCCCGGATTCTGGTCTCCGAGAACTGGGATCAGTTGATGGCTCGGGGAGTGGACGTCCACTTTCAGCCAGGCACCCACGACTGGGTGGCTCATGACGTACTGTGGGGCGCGCAGCACCACCCGCACATTCCCGTCTACTACAAACCGAACGGCGGACACGGGATGCGACTGCATCCCGCGGCTCGATACTCGGTTGCGGAGCGTCACGAAGGGGAAACCGAATATTTCGGGGAAGAGAACCTGAATGCCTTCCTCCTGCATCACTTCTTTGGGGGCGAATCATTACTGGAGCCTCCCAGATCCAGCCACAGCCTGGTCGACGGCAAGCTGGAGGTGAAGGTGGCCTTCGACACCGGTCCGCAGCCTGAGAACGGTCGGATCTGGTGGATGTACGACCGCGCGCCGGGTGGATCAGCGGCCTATCTGCGCGATCGGATCCCGGATGATCAGTGGATGGATATGACGCGAGACCCGCAGACCGGCGCCTGGACTGCTGTAATCCCACTGCGCCCGGACGCCTCCCGGATCGATTTTTTCAGTAATCACAGCCAACCGGCCTACGGCCACAAATTCTATCTCTCGAGCCCCTACACACGAGTAAGGCTTCAGTAGCAGAATCCATAAGGCACTTGTTGATCAGGAGGTCTCTTAAGCAATGAACAGCAGCAAGTGGGTTCTTGGTTCAGTAGTGATCAGTGCGACCGTGACCCTCGCTACTGCGGCAGGGGTGAGCGGTCAGGGAGACTTGCGCTTCAGGGTGCTCTACACATCCTCTCACCTTCCGGAGGCGGCTGTTGCAGTTCTGGAGTCGGCACATGGAGGCTTCGCCGTCGATCGAAGACCGGATCGGGGTGAGACTTATTTCTTCTTGCCCGGGGCCGGGATCATTGAGATCAGCGGCGATCTGAAATCCACGCGACTCCTTGACACGGACGAGCGCATGAAGGGAGAGAATCTGCACAATACGACCATCTGGTTCGATCCCGAAGGAACGCCCTTCCTGACCTTCCCGGCCAACAATGCCGGTCTCATCTTTACGACCACTCTCCAGGGGAAGCTGGTTCACACACTGGAAAGGCCTGGTGGTAGCGACAGTTTTGACCAGCCGACAGTCGATGACTACTTTCTGGGCGGGGGAAAGTTTGCTCCGACGGACGTCGAGCATCTGGAAGGAATGTTCTATATAACGACCGGCTATTCCCCCCTGGACTACGTGCTGACCGCAAGGATTCTCAGCACAAATCCGTTTCGAGTGGTCTGGAACGATCTGGCTTTCGGGGGCAGAGGCGACAGCCCGGGGGAGTTCGGCACCGGTCATGGGATCACGCTTTCACCGGACCGGAAACGAATCGATGTGGCCGACCGGGCGAAATCGGAAATCGATCGCTTTACGCGTTACGGCCACTACCGTTCCACCTGGAAGCTACCGATGGGCTCCTCGCCTTGCGACATCGACTACTCGGGAGACCTGGCCGTGGTGGGTTGTCTGCACGGCCCGGATCGGAGCCAGGGCGCGCCCATCTATCTCCTCGATCGCGGTAAGGTTGTTTCCACCGTCCTGATCAAAGAGGAGCTGGGTCTGGACGGGTTCCAGTATATCCACAATGCGGCTGTGCGTAAGATCGAGGAGCGCCATTACCTCCTCGTGCAATCCTGGAATCCGGGTGATTTCGCAGTCCTGGAGCAGATAAAGTAGGCGAGCCTCTCTGCTCAAGGGAACGATGCTGAAAAGGATTCTCAAGACCCGACTTGACGATCTCGAGGAGGAGGGGCTTTTTCGTCGGCTGCGCATTGTGGAAGGAGCGCAAGAGCCGGTTGTGCGGTACGACGGCCGGGAGGTCCTGTTGCTTTCCTCCAACAATTATCTGGGGCTCGCCAACCATCCGGCGCTCAAGACGGCTGCCCGAGAGGCGGTCGAGAAGTTCGGCTGCGGAGCCGGAGCCTCGCGCCTGATTTCAGGAAATATGGAGCTGCATCGGGCGCTGGAGGCCCGGCTTGCAGCCTTCAAGCAGGCGGAATCGGCCCTGGTGTTTCCATCCGGTTACCATGCCAACGTTGGTACCCTTTCTGCATTGATGGGGACCGGTGACACGATCCTGAGTGACGAGTTGAACCACGCCAGTATCATCGACGGATGCCGGCTCTCCCGGGCCAGCGTCAAGGTGTTTCGCCATCGTGACCTGAACCACCTGGAAGGGCTGCTGGCGGATTCTCCGGGGTCAGGTCGTCGGCTGATCGTGACGGATTCGGTTTTCAGCATGGATGGAGATGTTGCGCCCCTGAAAGAGATCGTCGATCTGGGCGCCATGTACGATGCCTGGGTGATGGTTGACGAGGCCCATGCAATCGGAGTTTTCGGGCCGACGGGAGCTGGCCTGGTCCAGGAACTGAACCTCACAGATCGAGTCGAGATTCAGATGGGGACGCTCAGCAAGGCACTGGGGGGATCCGGTGCCTATGTGGCCGGCTCTCGGGAGTTGATCGAATGGCTTGTGAACCGGGCTCGCAGTTTTGTCTATACAACCGGCGTCCCACCCTCTGCGGTAGCCGCAGCCCTGGCAGCTCTCGAGATTGTTGAGTGCGAACCGGAACGCCGTGCCCGACTCTGGGAGAATGCCCGCTTTTTGTCGGAGGGATTGAAGGCTCTTGGATATGCTCTGCGAAGTGCTGAATCGCCGGTTGTTGCCGTGATCGTCGGTGATGCCGGTCCAACCGTAGACCTGAGTGCGGCTCTGTTTCGCAGAGGGGTTCTTGCCTACGGGGTGCGTCCTCCCACCGTCCCGGAAGGAACTTCGCGCCTGCGCCTGGCTCCCATGGCGACGCACAGCCGTGGTCAACTGGTCCAGGCACTGGAAGCATTTGCAGAAGCCGGAAAGGAAACTGGAGTTCTCCCATGATGACTTCTTATGCAGACTTAAAGGCCTGGGATCGCGCCCATGTCTGGCACCCGTTCACGCAAATGCTGGACTGGATGAATGAGGATCCACTCGTCATTTCAAGCGGTGAAGGGAACTATCTGATCGACCTTCAGGGTAACCGGTACCTGGACGGAGTCTCGTCCCTCTGGTGCAACCTGCTGGGCCACAATCACCCCCGGATAAACGCCGCCATCAAGTCCCAGCTGGATCAGGTTGCCCACTCCACACTGCTCGGTTTGTCCAATGTCCCCTCCACACTGCTGGCACGAAAGCTGGCGGAAATCACCCCGGAAGGACTGACCCGGGTCTTTTACTCAGATTCTGGTTCCACCTCTACTGAGATCGCTTTGAAGATAGCCTTCCAGTACTGGCAGCTCCGAGGAGAGACGCGGAGAGTCAAGTTTGCTTCCCTGGTCGAGGCCTACCACGGGGACACACTGGGTGCTGTCAGCGTGGGGTACTCCGAGCTGTTCCACCACTTCTATCGCCCGCTTCTCACTGAGACCGTTCGTCTGATCCCGCCCCACCTGTTTCGATTTCGAGATGGCCTGTCCGCCGCCGCAGCTCTGCAGGCTGCAGTTGAGGATGCCCGCCAAAAGCTGTCGCACAACCGCGAAGAACTGGCTGCCTTGATCGTGGAGCCCTTGATGCAGGGGGCGGCGGGAATGTGGTCTCAACCCGTCGAATATGTTCAGGCTCTGCGGCGCTTGACCCGGGAACTGGGGATTCTGCTGATTTGCGATGAAGTGGCCACTGGATTCGGTCGCACCGGAAAGATGTTTGCCTGCCAGCATGCAGAGATCGCTCCCGACCTGCTTTGTCTGGCCAAGGGCATGACAGGAGGCTATCTGCCGCTGGCGGCGACCTTGACGACGGAGGCGGTGTTTTCGACTTTTCTTGCGCCCTACGACGAGTTCAAAACGTTCTTTCATGGCCACACCTATACCGGAAACCCGCTGGGCTGTGCCGCGGCCCTGGCGACCCTCGCAGTGCTGGAGGACGAAAATATTGTGGCGGGTCTGCAGCCCGGGATCACCTTCCTGGAACATCAATTAGAAGCCCGCATCGCCCCGCTCCCCCAGGTTGCGGATATCCGGCAGTGGGGTTTCATGGTCGGAATCGAGTTGATGCGCGATCCGGACCGGAGGATCCCCTATGACGCTGCTGAAAAAGTCGGCGTTCGAGTCATTCTGGAGGCCAGGCAACAGGGCGTACTGATCCGTCCTCTGGGCAACGTCATTGTTCTGATGCCGCCACTGTCGATCACTCTCGACGAACTCGAGGAGCTCATCGGCGTGGTCCGCACTTCCATCACGAGAGTCACATGTCCGGACTCCTGATCACGGGTACGGATACCGGGGTGGGAAAGACGCTGGTGGCGTGCGGTCTGGCGGGTTGCCTGACTGCGGCCGGCAGGAGCGTCGGTGTCATGAAACCTGTCGAGACCGGCTGCGAGATGCGCAACGGGGAGCTCTTTGCAGAAGATGCGGCGCTGCTGGCCAGCTTCGCCGGCTCGCAGGCACCTCTGGACGAGCTGTGTCCCTATCGCTTTGCACCGCCTGTGGCACCAAGTGTTGCAGCCGATCAGGCCGGCGTCACGATTCAGCCCGAAAGGATTGTCTCTCTCTTCCAGCGGATCACGCAGCGCCACGACACGGTACTGGTGGAAGGCGCCGGCGGACTGCTGGTTCCCCTGGTCGATCGCTACACCTTCGCTGATCTGGCTCGCGACCTGGACATTCCACTGCTGGTCGTGGTGGGGTCCAAGCTGGGAGCCCTCAACCACACCCTGCTGACTCTGGGCTATGCGCGGGCGCATGCACTGCCCCTCCAGGGCTATATAATGAACCACCCGATGGCATCTCAAGATCCAGCTACCACAAGCAATTCTGAAGCACTGGCCCGTCTCACCGATGTGGCCTGTCTGGGTTCCATTCCGCACCTCGGCTTCAGCACAGACAACGAAGAGGGCCGGCAGCGCCTGCTGGACGCGTTCAGCCGGCATGTCGATCTGGACCAGATCCTGGGATAGGAGAACTTGAGGATGAAAAAGAGATCTCAATTCGAAAATCTGACCCGCCACTCGCTGAGCGGGTCCGACTGGTCTTCTGAAGCGGCGCTGCAGATCATGCAGACCCCTGACCAGGACCTTCCGGACCTGCTGTGGGCAGCCTTTGAGGTGCGCCGGGAGTTCTGGGGAAAAAAGGTCAAGGTGTGCGTGCTTCAAAATGCTCGCAGCGGTCTCTGCCCCGAGGACTGCTCCTACTGCTCCCAGTCGGTTGTTTCGACTGCCGGGATCGACAAGTACGGCCTGCTTTCGAGTCAACAGCTCCTGGAGGGTGCCCGCAGTGCGGTCTCAGCCGGCGCCCAGCGGTACTGCATGGTGACCAGTGGCCGAGGGCCGGGGCAGAAAGATCTCGACCACCTTGCGGCAACGGTACGTGAGATCAAAGCGGAGTTTCCGGCACTGGAAATCTGTCTGTCCCTCGGACTCATGACCGAGCCACAGGCCAGGCAATTGGGAGAAGCCGGGGTCGGCTGGATTAACCACAACCTGAACTCCAGTCGCAGGTTCTATCCGGAGATCTGTTCGACGCATACCTATGATGATCGGGTGGAGACCCTCCGTAACGTGCAGAGCGCGGGCCTGTCGACCTGCAGCGGAGGCATCATGGGGATGGGAGAAGAAGATGACGACACAGTGGAACTGGCCCTGGCCCTTCGGGAGCTGGAGATCGATTCCATTCCTGTGAATTTCCTGCACCCCGTCGAAGGGACCCCGCTGCAGGATCGCGACGGCTTCGATCCCCGGCGAGGCCTCAAGGCACTGTGTCTGATGCGTTTCCTGAATCCCGGCAGCGAGATCCGCATGGCGGCCGGGCGAGAAATTCACCTGGGCGGGGCGGCTTCGCTGGCCCTCTATCCGGCCAATTCGATTTTTGTGGAAGGCTATCTGACGACGCCCGGCCAGAAGTCCGAAGCGGCCGTCACGCTCATCCAGCAGGCCGGCTTTACGCTGGAAGACGAAGCTTCCAGTGACGAGGGAGCGTCAGCCCGGTTCCCCAGCGGGCCGCCCTATCCCAGCCTGGACATCTTGCTGGCTAATCCAACACCCGGATCTTGAGGTTGCGAAACCAGACGAGCTGCCCCCCCTTCCCGTGGATGCCCTGGAGACCAACCGGTCCGACCCGTGGATAATCCTTCAGTGCGGTTTCGAACTTGTTCCAGGTCCCATCCGGGTTCTGGTGGACCTCGGTCCAGTCGTCCAGGTCGATGTCGATCACCTGCTCCCCGTTAAAGACCACGTAAATCCGGCTGTCCACACAGGCAATGGTATAGCGGTTCCATTGGCCGGCAGGTTTGGCCATGCTCTTGCTGGGGGCCCTGGCACCGTAGATGGCGCCTGCCATTCCGTAGTTCCTTCCATCCGTGGTCTCGTGGATCTGTACCTCGATGCCGGTCACAGGCCTGCCCACATCCCCGGGTCGCAAGAAGACCCCACTGTTGGCACCTTTGGCCACCTTGAATTCGAGATCGACTACAAAGTCACCGTAGGTCTCCCGGGTCCAGATCATCTGGTGGCCTCTGGCGCTGAGGACACCATCCTCCATCACCCATCCGCCCGGAGAGATGACTGCATTGGAAAGATCCGGCTCGAACAGGTCCTGCCAGGAACCGATGTTCGGGTGTGCGGTGGTCGGGAGTTGCTGTCCCCACACCACGCTGTACCCCAGGACTACCAGTAGCACCATGATCTTCGAAATTCTGTTTGGCAAAGTCATTCCTCCATTCTTCCGCTCGTTGTTGGTGCCAGGGTTTCCCGCGTAGGTGTCACCGATCCACCACAGATGTACAGCTTCGGGTTCAGGATAACCGGCGTCATACTCTGTCTGCATGGAAGCCATGATTTCGAGGGCCCGGTCCGTGGGTATATTAGAGTGGATGATACCTGCCTTTCCAGGGCTCATTTCGATCCACTAGTGTAGTGTCCGGTAACGGGCCGGAGGCTTCTACCCTAATCCATCTTCTCCAGACATGGAAGAGACCGAGTACCGGTGCTATATTGCCCCTTTCTGGAATCAGCAGCGAGCGGCTGCGCGGCTTGTTTTGGCGCGCCCCGACCCCGACTCCGCTGTTCGAGTGGATTCCAGAAGCGAAGCTGAGTCCCTCGATTGGAGAGTTGAAGGTATGTCGAAATGGATCGATTTGACCCGCACCTTGTCCCATGGAATGTCAGCGTTTCCTGGAGATGACCCGCCGCAAGTCGTGAAAAAGACCGATCTCACCAGGGACGGCTACACCACCTTCCAGGTCAAGACCGGAATGCATGTTGGAACTCACATCGATGCTCCCCTGCACATGATCGAGGGTGGAAAATTTCTCTCGGATCTCCCCGTCGAACGCTTCATGGGGAAGGGTCGCCTCCTCGACGCCCGGGGCCAGACCAGGATCACATCGGAGCTTTTGCATGAAGTGGATCTCAAGCAGGGCGACATCGTATTTGTCTACACGGGTTTCGAAGGGCATTTCAGCGACCCGAAGCGCTACTTTGGAAGTTATCCCGAGATGACCGAAGACTTCGCCGTGGCGCTGGTGCAGGCCGGAATCAGGATCCTGGGCATGGATACCGCCAGCCCTGAGCGGGAGGCGCCTTTTGTGGTGCACAAGACTCTGCTTGCCAGAGAGATCCTCATCATTGAGAACCTGGTCAACCTGGAAGCCTTGGTCGGAGCGAAGGAATTCGAAGTGATCGCCCTGCCTGTGAAATTTCAATGTGCGGGGGGGCCGGTCCGGGTGATTGCGAGGATAGCGGAATCATGAGTTCACGAGACAACACACAGGCCAGGGGTCTGGAACCGCGGGCCATCAACCTCAAAGAGAAATTCTCTCAGTTCTCGGAGCACTGGTCCCCGAGGAAGGTGGGCATGCTCAATGACTGCCAGATTACGCTGGCCAAGACCAAAGGCGAGTTCGTCTGGCATGCCCATGAGGACACGGACGAGGTCTTTCTGGTAGTCGAAGGGGAGATGACCATAGAGTTCAGGGACGGAGAGGTTCATCTCGAACCAGGCGAAATGTTTGTCGTTCCCAGAGGCGTGGAGCACAGGCCCTTTTGCCGGGAGGAATGTCACGTTCTGGTCATTGATCGAGAGGGCACCGTCAATACCGGCGGTGAGGAGACAGAGTTGACCGTCAAGAAGTATCCCGAGATCTGATCATCCGCGGGGATAGTCTTCGCCGCGGGGCGACAGACTCACCAGTAGGGCTCGGGCGGTACGTGTCGCAGGGCGATAGCGCCGGCCCTGTCCAGCAGGCTGTCCGCGGGCAGGTTGCGGCTGGCAGCGATTACCGAATCCAGTTGCTCTTCACTCCGGATGCCGCACAGCGCCGTGCTCACTTCCGGATTCCGCAACACAAATCCCAGTGCCAGTTCCAATCCTGAATGCCCCTCCAGAAGGGGCTCTATCTCCTCCATGGCTTCAAGCTTGCGCCGGACCACATCTTCTTTCCACCAGGGAGCCCCGCCACGCGCATCATACTTGTCATAGGTTCTGGCACGGGTGACGTGGCCGGTAATGATTCCCCGGTCGAGTGTCCCCCAACTCATAAAACCGATCTGGCTCCCTCTCAGGTATGGAAACAGAGTTTCGGTCGGGCCTGTTTCGAAGAGACTGAGCTGGCACTGAACGGCCACGGTGGGAGCGACTTCCTGTGCCTTCTCCAGATCCTCAACGTGAGTGTTGCAGAGACCGATGTGGAGGATTTTTCCCTGCTCCCTGGCCTTTCGCAACACCTCCATGGGGAGCCGAATGTCCACCTTCTCGTCCGGCCAGTGGAGCATGAAGAGATCGATGTAATCGGTTTGTAAATCCCGCAGGGACTGCTCCAGCATGCGCTGCGTCACGGCCGGGTCGTTGGTGCCAGTAATCTGCCCTGCTTCATCCCAGGTAACGCCGCTCTTGTTGACGATGAAGACCTTCTCTCGAATGTTCTTGAAAGCCTTGCCGATGCGCGTCTCTGAGACTCCATGCCCGTAGATGGGGGCCGTGTCAAAGAGATTGATTCCCCGATCGCAGGCCTTTCTCAGCAAGGTGATGGCATCTGCTTCGGAAATGTACCCGAAGCTGTACCCTTTGCCTTCGCTGCTGATGCCGGCTCCCCCGAAAGAGACCGGGGAAACCTGGAAATCCAGACTGCCCAGTTTCCGTTTCTTCATTGTGGTTTTCGGTCGCACACCGTTCTTCCCTCCTCAAGAGGGTCTATTTCTTCAGAATTTGAGAGAAACCGAGTCTACTTGAGTTTCTCGTAGACGACCTTGAACTCCGGATTGGCGGCAGGGGCCACCTTGATCCGATTCCCTTCGCGGGAAAGGACAAAATCGGTGACATGCCCTTCGGTTCCTGGATTGTTCGAGGTGGTCCAGTTGACGGTGAACGTGTTCTCCTTCAGCTCAAAGGTGCCGCAGGAGGCCGTGGTCTGTCCCCACAGCTTGGCCCGTTTCTCCAGCCTGACTTCCTCAGAGTCCTCTCGCGTGGGCCCTTCTCGTTCCTTGTTCACCTGGAGGTGGCAAACATAATTTGCGTACACCATCATCAGGCCGTGCTGCCGGGAGGCCTCGCCCTGCGGGGTCTCCATGTGAAGGACTTTCCACACCCCCACGAAGTCTTCGGCGGACACCTGGTCCGGGGGCGTTTGCGCAGCCGCGGCCAGAACCATGCCGGAAGCGAGCAGGACGCCCATGCAGAGCAGGGTAGAAATCACTGAGTAGGGTTTCATTTGGTTTCTCCTTGTGAGTGGTTGTGCGTGAGCCTTACACAGGTCGTTGACCCAAGAGTCTATCCTGTCCTGAAGCATCTCACATCTCTGATTCACATCCCTGGTTGTGGCTGTCCCTGGCCGGACCTGCCTCCAGGCTGTTGGGAGACAACGGAATCCGTAGGGTACCCACGCATTGAGGGGAGACCACTCTGTAAGCGTTGTCTTCGAACTCTCCGGCCTTCAGGGTTCCGGTGACAGCTCCAGCGATGCAGACGCTGGTGAGGACCAATATGCTTCCTTATCCGCCCGAAAACGCTCCAACGTACTGGGAGTACCGAGACCACTCCTCCTCCAGTGGAGTTGAGTAGGGTAGGCACGTTGGATGTCTGCCCACCTCCAGGATCGGCTGCGTGCGCGAGTGGAAAGCGGCAGCGCTCATATACAATGCACCGTGATGGAGGAGTTTCGTGGATGGCGCGCCGGCCTTTTAGTCTGCGCTATTGTCATCGGGACTTTTCTTGCCCTGGGCGCCGAACTGCTGAGTCTCTTGACCCTCTTCGAGTTCTGGCCGGTGCTTTTCTTGTGGATACTGGCGGGTGCCGGAGTGGCGATCGTTCTCTATCGGCGGCTCGAGAAGGGGAGCCTCACCGCTGGCTTTCGGGGATGGACCTATCTCGATCTGACCCTCTTCTTGACGATTGGCGTTCTGCTCGCCATCGCTCTTGTCTCAGCAGTGCTTTTCCCACCCAATAGCTGGGACTCCATGGTCTATCACCTGCCTCGGCAGGTCCGCTGGATTCAGCAGGGAAGCCTGGCCCATTTCGGGACGCATCACCTCTACCAGTTGTATCAACCACCACTGGCCGAGATCATCAGTGCTCAACTGCTGATCCTCACTTCCTCGGATCACCTGCTCGGTTGGGTGCAGTGGGTGGCCATGGTTCTAAGTCTCTGCGCCAGCTCTCTGATTGCAAAGCAGTTGGGCACCTCCCGCAGGGGGCAGCTCCTGACGGGACTGCTGTGTCTTTCTGTGCCCATCGCCTTCATGCAGGCCTCGAGCACCAAGAACGATCTCCTCTTCAGTCTCTGGTTTCTGGTCCTGGCCTGGCTGGCGCTAAGGCTGCACCAGGGGACACGATGCGGAAACGTCATGGCAGTGCTGATCGGATGCGGTTTCGGCCTCCTGCTGCTGACCAAGGGGACGGCTCTGATTCTTGGACTTCCCTTGTGTGTCTTCACGGGGTTCACCCTGGTCCGTAGCTGCGGACGAGGCTTCTGGAAGCCGGCCTTGATCATCTGTTTCTGTGTGGTGGCACTCAATGCGGGCCATATCCGTAGAAACTACGATGCTTTCGGCACCCCGCTCATACCGACCTCAGGTCGAAAGGATTTCCAAAACCAGGCCCTGTCACCGGGGCTGTTGCTGTCTCGTGTTGTTCGGGAAACCAGCCATCATCTCGGCACCCCTTTTCAGGGCTTGAATCAGTTCTTCGAGAACTCGGTTTCCCGGATTCACCAGGCTTTGGGCCTGGATTTGAATGACCCCAGAACGACCTGGCCCAACGCCCGTTTTGGCGTCAGGTACAGGCCCTACGATGAGTACCAGGCAGGGGCTCCGGTGCACCTTTTTCTCATTGCGGCGTTTCTCGGTCTCCTCTACCCCTTGAGAAGAGTCGTCAGCGGGAACGGCTTCTGGCTGCTCCTGTCGATCCCGCCGGCATGTTTCCTGTTGCTTTGTGCCCTCCTGAAATGGATACCGACTTATGGAAGCCGCTCTCACCTCGCCCTCCTCCTTCTGATGGCACCTTTGCTGGGACGTCTGTTCAGTTCCAGCCGGTTGGTCCGCTTCATCCCCGGGGTCATCCTGCTGCTCCTGCTGGGCCTGGTGACGACCATCCGCCGGAACCCGAGATCTGTGGTCACCCCTTCCCTGCTGTTCAGGGCTGAATCGAAGCTGTTGTTCGCCTTCGAGCCGGATTATGAGACGCCCTTTAAGAGAGCGGCGGCCTTCGTTCGCTCTCTGCAACCCTCAACCGTTGGGTTGGACGGCCGGGATGCATGGAATTATGAGTACCCCATGATGCGTCTCTTGAAGGACGGAACAGAGTTCCCTCGTTTCGAGGCCTTCAACGTCGCCAATGGGTCGCGACGATTCCAAGAGGATTATCGGTCACCTGACGTAGTGGTTGTCCTGCGTCCTGTTTCCGATCAGATCGACGCCGTCACAGGATGCGTCTACCGCGTCGTCAAGCGGATCCGTTTCATCACGGTCCTGATTCCCGAGAACTCGGGCTGCGACCAGTCTCCCGGGATCGAGCCGGGCCCAATCCGGGCTTTTGTGCTACGCCCGGCTGCCCATCAGTCTTAAGAATCTGTAGTGGGCCACAAAGGCCGATCGAAGCGTGGGGTAGGTAACGTAGGGAACCCCGAATTCCTTACAGGTCTTTTCCACAATCCCGCTGATGGCAGAGTAGTGAACGTGGCAGACCCTGGTAAAAAGATGATGTTCTATCTGAAAGTTCAAACCACCCAGATACCAGGTCGCCAGCCTGTTCGCAGGGGCAAAATTCGCCGTCGTCTCCACTTCGTGAATGGCCCACTCGTTTTCGATTGTGGCGGTGTCGGCAGACGGCGCCGGGAAGGTGTTGCCTTCTACGGTGTGCGCCAGTTGAAAAACGATCGAGAGGGTGAAGCCCAGGATCAGGTGGATCGCCAGGAAGGCGATCAGTACTTTCAGGACGGGATGGAAAAATAGCGGCAGCACCAGAGCGTACCCGATGTAGAAGATCTTGGTGAGAAAAAACAGAGACACGTCCGAGGCTCTTGGCTTACGCAGTTTGTAGTGTCCGATCCGACCTGAGAACAACTTCTGGAAATCGTTGAAATTGAGCCATGAGAGCGTCAAGAGGCTGTACACCGGAAAGGCGTAGAGATGCTGGAAGCGATGCCAGGGGCGCCATTTCTGCTCTGGGCTCAAGCGCAACAGGCCCGAGGTGTACAGATCATCGTCCAATTCTTCGATATTGGTATAGGTATGGTGCAGGAAATTGTGCTTCTGGCGCCACATCATGTGGCTGCCACCGGCCAGATCGAGTGTGAACCCCATCCACCAGTTGACCTTCTTACTGCTTGAGTAACTGTCATGTGCCCCATCGTGCATGACGTTGAAGCCCAGCAGGGCCAGACCCTGCGCCAGAGCCAGGGCGCTGATCACTGCCGCGATCAGCGAGGTGGAAAAGAAAACCAGGAGTACATAGGACACAGCCAGCCAGGCCAGGATAATTGCAGTCTTCAGAAACATGCGCCAGTCACCGGTCTTGGGCACACCCGAGTCCTGAAAATATCGATCGACGCGTTTCGTGAGGATGCTGCGAAAGCCCACACCCGGGCGAAAAGTAATCTTAGGGACGGACGATTCTGCTTTGACTTCAGCCATGTTTCTTCAATTTTCTACAAACGGGTTCAAGACCACAATATTCTTGGGCAGACGTGAAAAGATATCATACCGAGTCCAACATTTTGCAGTGTGAAAAAGGTAACTCCTGCCGGGGCCAGTTCCAGTGCGCGGGTCCAGACAAAGTAGTTTCAGGGACTGAAGCTGGCTGATTTCCGGGTTTGGAGCCACTTGGAGTCCCCCTCCAATTTGATCGAATCATGTCGCGAAAAACACACTTTTTTGAGATCCAAAAGGATATAGTGGATCTCTCGGTGGGGATAAACACCAGCTGCACAGGTGATCTGTGTGCCCCCCGGGGGAGCGAAAACAATGCCTGCACTTCCCCCTTCTGTGGTTCCTTCAAGGCAAGCGCCGAAGCTTGTCTTGACCTCGATGAATCTGAGTCGTTTGTACTCTCCGGGCCGGGGGATCAGCTCTTCGCTCCTGATTCATGCAGGCGTGCTGTTGGTCTTACAGGTCCTCGCGATGCTGGACAACTCGGCAGAAAAACTCCCGCCCGACCCAGGCGCCCTGAGCCCTGGCAACGGGGTCAGGATGGTGATGTACCTCCCCTCCATGGGAGGAGGAGACGAGGGCCAGGGGGGTGGATTGGAATTCGCCGAAGAGGAACCGGCAGCGACCCCGAGTACCGGTCCAGAGGGTCTGGTCTATCCCGGACCTCAGGTGATGCGTTCGGAATCTCCGCTGCCGGATGGTGGCCTGCAGACTCTTCTGCAGCCTGAACTCGAGGACTTGCCGCTTCTGGAAGAGAGTGTGGACCTCCCGAACTTTATCTCGATGCCGGAGGTGCCGGACGTCGCTCCCGAGCCAGCTGAGGAAGTGGCAGTGGAACCGGCCCGGCCCGCTCTCGAGGATTTACCGATTCTGGAACCGCGTCTGGACGTGCCGGAACCCGTCAAAGTTGTGGAGCAGCAGTTTGTGGAGCCACCCCGTGTGGCCACCGAGGTCCTCCAGCGGTCCCTTGAGGTTTTACCGATTCTGAAACCGCGCTTGGACGCCCCGGTTCTCCTCTCGACTCCGGCCATCGATTTCGTTCTACCGACGGTGCCTGTCGAGCAGGCCGTTGCGCTGCCGGACACGGTCAAACCCGAGGAACCGGAGCCGGTGGAATTGGCCGAGGGCGAGGTAACCGAACTGGTTCAGAAGGAGCTCGAAGAACTGCCCCTCTTGAAACGCCGTTTGGATGCCCCGGATCTTCTGGCGGCATCGAAACCGCCGGACATTGTCGAGCCCGAGGAAGAGCTGCCCGTGGACGTCCAGGAGGTGGAAACCGAACCGGTGCAGCGACCTCTCGAGGATCTACCGATTCTGAAACCACGTTTGGACTCCCCGAATCTTCTCGCGGCGTCGAAGCTGCCGGACCCCGTCGAGTTCGAGGAGCGGCCCAACCTGCCGGTGGTCAAACTGCGTTTGGATGTCCCCAGAACAGACCTGCCCATGATTCTGGCCCTGACTCCCAACCCTACCTCGGCTGAGCTGCCGGAAGAGATTCCGGCCGCTGAGGCCCGGGGAGGCTTTGCGATCTCGCCGGAACCGAATCTTGACACTTCCGAAACCGAACCCGGCTCGCTTTCCGGGGTCGAGACCGAAGACGTAATGGCGGGGTTGACGGTCGAGACTATTTCCACTGCGGTGGTCAACCTCAGTTTTGGAGGCGGAGAGGGCCTGAAGATCGGCGGCTCTTCGAGCAGTGGAGACGGGGATAACGGATCCGAGTCCGGCCCGGGATCAGGGCCTGGCCCAGGGATTGGCTCCGGCTCCGGGTCGGGCGCAGGCTCCGGCCCCGGCATGGGGCCTTTTGGGGGGATTACCATCCTGGGGGGAGTTGGAGGCACCGCCACTGCCGGTTCAGGGATCGGTTCAGGCTCCGGTATCAGGTCGCTTGGGGGGATTACGATTCTCGGTGGAATTGGGACCGGGAGTTTCGGTCCGGGTACCGGCGCAGACTCCGATCAAGCGTCTCTGGCGGGGATTACCGTCGTCGGTGGAGTCGATGGGACCCAGACTCCTCCGAATTCCGTCACGATCACCCGAGTTCCGAATCCACTGCCGCAACGCTACGGAGTGCTGTCCGTTGTCTCAACCGAGAGCAGTGGCGGTGGGCTGCCCTATTTCGGTGTGTTTTCAGATGAGCAGATTCGTACCGTCTATTTAGACCTGAGGCAGGAGGAGAATGAAGAGGCTCCTCTCTGGACTCTCGAATTTGGCGTACCTGGAAACTCCTCCGTTCAGAAGGATTCGACTCCGGAACCTGACGAAGAACAAGAGAGCGAAGAAGGTCGACAAGAGGACGGGAGTCAACCAGCAGACGAGAGTCAACCGGGGGAGCCAGGTCGCCAGGGCGATGAAAACAGGCAAGAGGGCGAGAGCGAGGAGAGGCAGGAGAGTCAAGAAGATGACAAGCCTCAGCCCGAGTTCGTGCTGCCGGTTCCAATCGTCAAAGAGCGACCGACTCTGCCATTCGAACTGGATCAAAGGCATGTCGGGAAGATGATCATTGTCTATGCCGTGATCAACGTAGAAGGCAAGATGGAACAAATGCTGGTCATGGAGAGTCCTGATCCTCTCTTGAACCAGGCCGTCCTCGACGCATTGCGAGAATGGGTCTTCCTGCCGGGTCAGCTCAATGGTGCCCCGATTGCGGTGAAAGCTCTGCTGGGGATGCCTTTATGGTCCCCCGCGCCTCCCGCTTCATCGCTCATCCTTACCGGCTCCATTCCTTCCGACTCACCCTGAGAATCTGAGCAGGTTTGGACTTGGCCGCTGTTCGAAGGGGCCCGTCTTGGGCCGGTTCCTCACAATTCCTGACAGAGTTTAGCGGTCACGAAAATCAGGAATAAGTCTTTTTCGGGAACGTTCACCTCGATCGCCGTTCCTTTGACTTCGGTCATTTCGCTGGAAGTTACCGTGTGTTCTTTTTGGCGCATGAATGTGATGAACGAATAAGGGTCTTTGATATCGGCGAGATCGGGGACTTTCCTTTTTAGTTCTTCAACTTCTATGCAATCTCCATGTCGAGCCATCAGGAACCACTGTTGCTCCGAAACTGCAACCGGGGAAGTACAGCCAAGGAATACTGCAGTGAGCATGAGAGCGATCAACTTGTAAGAGTCGTTCATAGCCGGATCAAAAGACTTTTCTGCATTGACCAGGTAGTAAATGATTCTTCTCCTCGCTGCACAATCCTACCCTTGATCGAGTTTCTCCAGGGCGGTCCGGTCGGTTGAGGGCCGAGATATGATCTTGTGATAACCTGCGGCGGTGTCATTCCTGGTTTTTGCAGCGCTGCTGCTCGCGCCTCCGGCGGCTGCTGAGAGCCCGACAATCTACGACATCGTCATCGCCGGTGGCACGGTGATCGATCCGCAAAGCGGCTTGCACGCGCCGATGCACGTTGGCATCGAGGGCGGTACGATCATGGCCGTCTCCGGCCAACCTTTGCGCGGCAAGCGGACCCTCGACGCCACCGGAAAGTACGTCGTCCCCGGATTCATCGATGTGGCCTCCTACGGGCCGATAGGCACGGCCAGCCTGTACAAGGTCGCCGATGGCGTGACCACGGCCTTGAGCCTGCACGGCGGGGCGTCTCGTTTCGGACGCTGGAAGAAGCTGCAAGAGATGAGGCGACCGATGGTGAACTACGGTGCCACCATGAGCCACAGCTTGATGCGAGGCATCATCGGCCCAACGGATCGATACGCGGCGGCCGAGCCGGATCAGATCAGATGGATGGAGAAGCGCGCTCGTCAGGGGATCAAGCAGGGTGCGATCGGGATCGCGTTCAGTCTGGAGTACCTGCCTGGGACATCCACCGACGAGGTGCACGCCCTGGGCGAGATCGCGGCCGAGATGAGGGTGCCCCTGTTTTTTCATCTGCGCTACTCCGATCCCGATCCTCCGGGAACCAACCAGGAGGCCGTGGCGGAGGCGATCGAGGTAGCGCGGGAAACCGGCGGCGCGGTGCACATCCATCACATCACCAGCACCGGCGGCACCTTCACGATGCAGCAAACGTTGGCCCAGATCGAAAAGGCCCGAGCCACCGGCCTGCAGATCACAGCGAATCTCTACCCGTACGACTTCTGGGCGACGTATCTGAACTCGGCGCGTTTTGATCCGGGTTGGCGTGAGCGGTTCAGAATCGATTACGGTGATCTGCAACTTGCCGGAAGCACCGAGAGGCTGACCGAGAAGAGCTTCTCCCAATATCGCAAGACAGACATGGTCGTGGTGGCGTACGCAATTCCGGAGGAGGACGTGGTCGCCGGGCTTGAGACCGACTGGATCATGCTCGGATCGGACACGGCGATCACCAAGTCTGGCAACAATCACCCACGCGGCGCCGGTTGCTACGCCCGGGTGCTGGGTAAGTACGTTCGTGACGAAAAAGTGCTCACCCTGGACGAAGCGATCAGGCGCATGACCCTGACACCGGCGCAAACGTTCGAAGCCGTGGCACCTGCGCTCAAGAAAAAGGGGCGGGTGCAGGTGGGGGCTGACGCGGACCTCGTGGTGTTTGATCTGGCCACGGTGCACGACGCTGCGACAGTGGTGAACCCGCGACAGTACTCCAGGGGCATCCTCTATGTGCTGGTCGCGGGCCGTCTCGTGCGAGAGCACGACATCGTCCACTATCTGCCGACGGGGCGATTGATCGCCTCAGCGCGAGCGGGGGTCGCAAAGGAGTGACGGCGTGGAAGCTGCACCGACCCTTCTCGCTAACTTCCTTGAAGAAGCAACTAAGTTCGGACCCTGGCGGCGAGCAGGATACTGGCCTCGCTCGCTCAAGCACGGACCAGAGGTCTTGGCATCATCCGCTATTGTGGACGCCGCCGCAGTCGGCGTACACTTGGTGAATCTAAATTTGAACAGACAGGAGCAACTCGTATGACCCCGGAAGCCGCGAAAATCGCCGCCCAGTTCTACCTCGGCGACTTTGAGATCGAGATGAAGACGACCGCAAACGTGATCGGCGCGGTCCCCGGCGCCAACCCCGGCTACAAGCCCGACAAGAAATCCCGCACCGCCCTCGAACTCTGCCGCCATATCGTGCTCGAAGATGAGTGGCTGCTGAATGGAGTCTCCGACGGCGTCATCCCGCAGCCGCCCGATCAGTCCGACGCCACCGGCCTGATGACCCCAGCGCAGTGCGTCGAATACTACAACAGCAAGCTGCCCGCCGCCGTTGAGCGCGTGCGCAACCTCTCCGGCGACGCTCTTGTCACGACCCTCGATCTGATGGGGACCCCCATACCGGCGGTCGCCATGATCGGCATGGCCGTCCGGCACTCGGTGCATCACCGCGGGCAGTTGGCGATCTATTTGCGTCCGATGGGTGGCGCAGTGCCGTCGATTTACGGGCCCTCCGCCGACACGCCAACGGGCTGACGGCGGCTCTTCACGCTCTCGCGGTTGGACTTCGTCTGCTTACCCAGGAAGAAATCTGTCTGGTCGGCGCCATCAATGACCCGATCCTCGGGCATCTTTCCGCCAGAAATTCGAGCACGTAATGCTTCAGCGCAGCCTCGCCGCAATCCCGTTCAACGTCTCGGCCAGCGCGGCCCGCCGCTTCTTCGTGACGAGGTCGCCGCTGTCCTGTTCCAGGTCCGTCGCCAGTGAGTTCAGTCTGGCGGCCAAATCTTCGTGGCGCCCGCCGTCCGCGAGCTGCGATGCTGAACCGTCCAGCGCCTGGTTCAGGTCTGCGGCGAAGGACTTCGATAGCGCCTCGCTGCGCTCGAGCTGATCGATGTACGCTCGAGCCACGACCGGCTCGGCCGGCCAGGTCACGCGGAACTGCTGCTGCGGGTTGAACGAGCTTCCCTGATCGGCGATTGCCGCCGCCTCAATTTCATTCTCGGACAGGTGTTCGCTGGGTACCAGCGCCAGCACGTCCAGCCCGCGCACGATCTCGGTGCCGTAGATCCGGCCCTGGTACCAATAGGTCGACCAGAATCCGCCCAGGACCAACTTCTCGGCATGAATGGGACCGCGGTCGAAGTAGGCAATTTCCACAGGGTTGGCGGAATCGGTGAAATCGATCACCGAGATGCCGTCCTGATACCAGGCCTGAACGAAGATGTCGCGGCCCGGCACCGGCACGATGGAACCGTTGTGCGCTACGCAGTTCTCCTGCTCGACCTGTGGAGCCGGCATCTTGAAGTGGCTGCGGAACTCGAGCTGGCCGTCCACGATGTCGTAGATGGAGTCCGCGCCCCAGGTCAGCGGGTCGTGGGCGCGGCAGCGCGGTCGGGCGCCCCCGCCCCACTCGTCGGTGAACAGGACCTTGGTCCCGTCGTTGTTGAACGTGGCCGAGTGCCAGTAGGCAAAGCCCTTATCGACCACCTCGTCGATACGCTGCGGGTTCAATGGATCGGAGATGTCGAAGATGATGCCGTTGCCCGAGCAGGCACCGGCGGCAATCCCCAGTTCAGGAAAGGCGGTGATGTCGTGGCATTGATCGGTCTGCCTGGTCTCCTGCGTGTCATCGCCGTGGTCGCCACCTCGCCACAGACCGGCCAGGGCGCCCGTCTCGGGATCGGCAAACACCGCGGGGCTGGCGACGATGCGGGCCTGGCTCGGATTGTCGATCGGAATCTCGATCACGTCGATGCGAAACAGCGCGGTTCGGTCGTCGCCGGGCGATTCGTCGAAGCAGCTTTCCATCTCCTCCTGCTCGCGCACGCTGGAGACGCCGGAGTTATAGACGATGATCTTGCCGTCCTTGCCCGGCCCTGCGATGACCGAATGCGTGTGCGACCCGCGACAGGTTTGGACTGCGCCCACCTGCACCGGCCGTGTCAGGTCGCTGATATCCAGGATGCGAAGCCCGCGGAACCGCTCGGCGCTGACGTCATCGCTCACACCTTCGAGCCCGCAGTCGACCCGTCCCCGGGTCTGCTCCACCGACATGATCAACAGGTCGCCGACGATGGAGACATCGCCTTGACCGCCTGGACAGACCACTGAGCTGATGAGTTTCGGGATTCCGCCTTCCTGCAGCCGGTAGATGTTGAAGCCGTGGTAGTTGCCGGCCACCAGCACGTCGCCTGAAAAGGCCATGTCGGTGTTGGAGAAGCTCAGAAGCGGCGAGCGGGCATTTTTCTCCGCCTCGCGATCCTTCTCTTCCTCGGCCGGCGCGTCGGTCTGTCCCTCCTCACTGAGCTCGTCGGTGTCCGTGCGCTCCGGTGGCAGCCCGGCCGGGTTGCGCGGGTCGAAGAACCCGGCCGGCTTGGGCAGCGAGGCCAGGAGTTTCAGGTTGGACAACGCCTGACCGGCGTCATTGAACCCGGCCGCAAGTCCTGCGCGGGGATCGGAAGAGAGTCGGACCAGGAGTGCGTTCATCCGTTCGATCTCGGAGGTCTGGTCATTAGTGATGTTCGTCGTGAACTCGAACAGCACCGGCTCGTACGCTGAACCCGGCTGTTTGAGTAGTTCCCGGACCATCGTCACTGCGCCCTCGTGGTGGGTGATCATCAATGTCAGGAATAGCCGGTCGAAAGCCGTGCCCTCCGACTGAGCGAGCTCGGCCATCTGTTCGGGTGTGGCCATGCCGGCCATGGTGTGGTCAGTACGCATCGCCTCGTGGACGGCCGGATCCGGCACCTGTTCGCCGCGCTCGCGCAACCACTGCTGCATGAACTCGATCTCGTCGTCTTGCGAGACGTTGATGCGCCCGGCCACATCGATCAGCTCCGGTCGGTTCGTGCGATCAGCAACCAGTACGGACATCTCGAGGGCCTGATGATGATGCGGAATCATGTCCTGCATGAACTGGCTGTCCGCCGGCGAGTGGCTTGTATTGGCAATCTTGATCGCCTCTTCGGCGCTGAGCTCCCGCGCCGGGTCACCCGGCGGGCCCGGCTTAATGATGGGCGCCTGGGCCATGCCTTCGAGCGTTTGGCCCATGAGAATCACGCCCAGGCAGGCGCACCGAAGCAGTCGAATCAGGGAATCAGGGGTTGCGGTCAATGGCTTCGCTCCTTATTCAGAGTCTTGTAATCGCAGGGCGCTTGCCCTTCGCTTGCCCTCAATCTACCAGAATGGGAGGGCGCGGGGAATCAGCCTGGTCTCCCCTCCCCTCCAAAGGAGGCTCGGATAACTCCAGGCATATCGCTTCCAGACTGATCTGTGATCGACACCATTACCAGAGCGTGAGAAGTGCGCGACCGCGACAGTGCACGAACCGTCTTTTCTTAGCGGGGAAGATCCGTTAACCTGACCCGACGTGGAATACGAACTGCTCACCACCGACGGCCAGCTTCATGAATTGTGTCGGCGGCTGGCCGACGCCAGTATCGTTGCCTTCGACACCGAGTTTGTCTCGGAATACTCGTACCGTCCTGAACTCTGTCTGATCCAGGTTGCTGTCGACGGAAAGCTGGCGGCGATCGATCCTCGCATGGTGGGCGACCTTACGCCCTTGTGGGCCCAGCTCGCGGCCGAGGGGACCGAGACCGTCGTTCACGCCGGGCGCGAAGAGTTCTGGTTTTGTCACCAGGCGATCGGACAACGGCCTCGCCTTTGGTGGGACGTCCAGATCGCGGCGGGCATGGTGGGCATGGGCTACCCGTCGTCTTATGCGAAACTCGTCGCGGGGCTGCTCGGGCAGTCGCTTCCCAAGGGAGAAACCCGAACCGACTGGCGGCGGCGTCCGCTTTCGCGTCGTCAACTGGAATATGCCATGTACGACGTTGTCCATCTCGTGCCCATGCGTCACGAACTGCGCCGGCGGCTGGACAGGCTGGGGCGTCTCGATTGGTTCGAACGCGAGATGACCGCCTGGCAAGACAATGTCGAGCGCAGCAGAGGGGCCCAACGATGGCGCCGAATCTCGGGTGCGTCGCGTTTGTCCCGCAGGTCGCTGGCGATTGTGCGGGAACTTTGGTCGTGGCGAGAGGATGAGGCCATGCGGCGTAACTGTCCGGTGCGCCGAGTGCTAAGGGACGATCTAATCGTGGAACTGGCCCGTCGCGGTACGGCGGACCGCGAACGCATCCACGCGGTGCGCGGACTGCAGCGTGGTGACCTGAAGAATAAGATTCCGCAGATGTCACGGGCGATCGCCTCCGGGCTGCAAGTTCCCGACGCCGAGTGTCCGGAAATGTTTCGTGGTGGCCCGCCCAGTCAGGTCCAGGCTATGGCCCAATTCCTGGTGGCCGCGCTGGCCAGCATTTGCCGGTCCCGGAACATCGCGCCCGGTCTCGTGGGCTCCGTCCAGGATGTGCGCGAACTCGTGGCCTACCATTTGCGTCTGGAACCCGGCGATGACAACCAGGCGCCGGCGTTGGCCTGCGGCTGGCGCGCGGAAATCGTCGGCAAACAAATCGAGCAGTTATTGGCCGGCAAACTCGCAATTCGGATTACCGACCCCCTGTCCGATCAACCTCTGTCCATCGAGCCGACCGATCAAAGCCGATCCGTGTAGCCGGTGGGCACATGTTTACTGGTGGCCACCCAGAACCCGGTGGTGTCGATCAATTGACTACTGTCCGCTTCTCCCTTAGTCTCTACTGAACCCCGTGGCACAGAGCGAACCTGTGCAGCAGATTTAAGGAGGCTTCTCACATGAATCTTCGAGCTTGTTTTCCCCACGTCACCCTCACCACTTTGATTCTGCTGGCGCCCTGTCTTGCAGGTGAGTTCGGCCAGACCCGTCAGCACTTTGCCCAGTACGGGATCGGAGGCGAGGCCGAAACCGCCTTCGATGCCTACAACCCCGGTGAGGCTGCCATCGTAGTGGAGGTGGAACTCTTCAACTCCGACGGGACTGCCGACCTGAGCGACATGCTGGCCGTACCTGCCGGTGGAACAGCCTCCCTGGTCTTCAACGACCCGGAAGGGGAAGTCCGCAGTGGCTGGGCCCGACTCACCTCGGATGACCCCTTCAACGCCACCGTCTTTTTCAGGATCGCGGGAGTGGGCAACGTGGGAGTCCTGCCCAGTGAGCAGGGAGTCAAGTTCAGGCTCTTCGCCTTGGTGGAAGGTGGGACGACCACGGCATATGCCGTGGCCAATACCAGTGAAACCCAGTCGAGTACGGTGATGATGCGCTACTTCAACGCGAATGGGGAATTCCAAAGGGAGAAGGAGAAGACCTATGGGCCCGGAGAGCACGAGGTCGTGTTCGTCAACCAAGAACCGCTGTTAGTGGAAGAGGACGGTCTGGTTGAGTTCACCGCCACCGAGCCGGTGATCGTCGAGAGTCTGAGATTGGACGAGCTGGTGGCCGGCGGCCTGCTGCTGGCCTCCACGCCTGTGATTCGTCCAGAAGGAGTTATTGTCAAAAGTTGTGTATGGACCCATCAGGCGGCGACCCTTTTTCCCCGGATTCCGTTTACAAATGTGATGTTTTCTATGACCTCTCCCAGGCGCCGGTAACCTTGTAGTCGGCGCCATCGTTTCTCCGCACTCAGGCACAACTTGAAGACCATCGTCAGCATGGTTTGCCTGGACAAGCATCCTCGAGTCTTGGCCGTTCGCAGTTTCACGGTTGCGAAGGTCGACTCGATCGGGTTGGTGGTTCTCAGATGTGGCCAGTGCTCAGCTGGATAATCGTAGAAGGCCAGCAACTCTGTCCGATCCTTGGCCAGGCAGGACGTGGCCTTGGGGAACTTCAGCTGGTAAGTGGCAATGAACTCGTCAAAGGCCCTATAGGCATTCTCTCGAGTTTCAGCCATCCAGATCTGCTGCAGCGCCGTCTTGGCTTTTGGCTGAGCGGCCTTGGGCAGATTGTTGAGCACATTGCCGGTCTTGTGCACCCAGCACCGTTGTTGTTGCGTATTGCCGTAGATCTTGGCCAGGGCTTTCCAGAATCCGAGCGCTCCGTCGCCAATCGCCAGTTTCGGTCCCATGCGCAGGCCTCTGGAGCGCAGATTCCGCAGCAACTCCCACCAGGATTGCTCACTTTCCCGGTAGCCATCTTCCACGGCAATCAGCTCTTTTTTGCCGTCCGCACGGGCTCCGATCAGCACCAGAAGGCACAGCCTGGCGTCGTCAAAGCGAACGTTGACGTGGAGGCCATCTGCCCAAATATAAACGTAGCGCTTCTTGGAGAGATCACGCAGCCTCCACTTCTCATAATCCTTGACCCACTTACCTTTGAGCCGGCTGATCGTCTTGGCCGACAGTCCCGGTGCATCCGTCCCCAACAGTGCACTCAACGCATCCGAGAAGTCCCCTGTGGAGATCCCCTTCAGGTACAGCAGCGGCAGCAGCTCCTCCATGCTCTTGCTGCGTCTCAAATAGGGAGGCACCAGGCTGGAACGAAAGCGGATGATCTCCTCCGACTCCTCCCCGCTTCCACGGTCCCGAACCCGCGGAATCCGCACCGGAATTCCTCCGATCCCCGTCTGAATCTCACGCATCGGCAGGTAGCCGTTGCGAACCAGACGTTTGCGGCCTTGGCCATCACGCTGACCCTCGTATTTTTCCAGAAGCTCCCCCAGCTCGGCTTGAACCGCCTCAGCCAGAAGCTTCTGTGCTCCCTCTCGAAGCATTTCCGTCAAGGCATCCTTGGTTGTGCTTGGTTCGTCGATGGAAACTACAGTATCTTTCTTCAAGGCGTATCCTCCTTCCCGGTCTCCGGGTGAATCCATGATTGATATCCACGGATTCAGGATACGCCGCCTCTCATACACAACTTCCGACCATAACTCGTCCAGAAGGGGGCGCTGGGACGGACGCGGCCGTCTTCACCAGTCCAAGGGCCACGTCCATTGGGGTCGATGCGCTAAAAAATAACACCGGTCAGGGCAGCACGGCCAGTGGGGTCCGCGCTCTCTTCGACAACACCACCGGTGCCGACAACACGGCCACTGGGGCCGATTCGCTCAGATTCAACACCACCGGTCAGGCCAACATGGCCAGTGGGGCCCGCTCTCTCTTCTTCAACACCACCGGTACCGGCAACACCGCCAGTGGGCTCGCTGCGCTCAGAACCAACGTCTCCGGTAACAACAACACGGCGGTGGGACGCACAGCCGATGTCACTTTGGACAATTTGACAAACGCCACCGCGATCGGGCACAACGCCAAGGTCGATGCCAGCAACAAGATTCGTTTGGGTGATTCCAATGTCAGCGTCATGCCGGCGTCATTACGAAGGCGAGGTGGCGTACACCTTCACCTCGGACAAAACCAAAAAGGAGAACTTCCAGCCGGTGGACGGGGAAGAGGTGTTAAGTAAACTCCGCTCCCTGGAGATTCCGAGCTGGAACCTGATTGGGCAGGACCCCGAAAAGTTCCGCCACTACGGCCCGATGGCGCAGGATTTCTTCGCCGCCTTCGGCCAGGATGGTGTGGGGACTGTCGGCACTGCGACCACGATCAACAGCGGTGACCTGGCCGGTATACTGATGATTGCCGTCCAGAGGCTGGAAGAACGCAACGTCGAGCTGAAGGCACAGGTCGAGGAGTTGGGGCGGGCCATCAAGAAGATGCATTGAGGGCACTTCTCGATCACGCATGTCCGGGGTCGGGCTGCCAAGAGCGTCAGTGCCAGGCTCCGACTCGCTGCCGAGAAGGATGGGCTGCATCAGGACTATCAAGGAAGCCCTGGAGTGCGGAGCAATGGGTTTAGATCCTGTAACCAGGGGCCTATTCGCCGTCGCGTCCCTTGCGGTATTCCTCGCGCACCTTTTGCGCGAAACGCTTGAGTCCAAGCTTAGCGTCTTCGATTCTGGGTTGAGCCTCCCGCCAAGCCTGCTCGGCGCGGGGCTTGACTTGTTCTTCCAGCACCTGCGAGGCCTTGGCGCGGGCCTCCGGGTTCTGGCGCAGTTCCTGGGCGGCGCGAATCACGAATCGGCGAAGAAGACTCATCTCAGACCTATTGCAGATACCGTTTGACAAAATCCAACGCCTGTTCGTGGGCCTTCTCCCTTTCTTTCGGGTCGCCGCCGGAAAGACCATGTCCGGCGCCCTGCACGGCGACCAACTCGTGCGAGATCTTGTTCTCCGCCAGCGCCGCCGCCATATTGACCGCGAGGGCGTAGGGAACGTCCGTATCCTCAGTGCCGTGGATGAGGATGGTAGGTGGGTACTCCGAAGTGACATTTCGCACCGGACAGTACGGGTCCAGTTCCTGGGGCTGTGTGGCCGGATCAAAGCCGGTCACTTCCCTGGTCCAGAGGCCGTTCTGGCGAAGATAGCGATAGTAACGGGCACGGTCACGGCGGATCTTCCCCGACACCGAGGAATTCGCGCCCGGCCGATCAGCCGACGCCGAGAAATCCACGCCCGAGAGGACCTTGCCGCCCACCCCGCCGTATGCCTCCTCCTTTGCAATCAGCGGCACGGCTTGGCGGTAATGTGCTGACGGCTGCGTGTACCAGTCCCCGTCCACGTCGCCGTACCCCCAATAAGCCACCAGCGCCGTGGGCCGCGGCTCGACGCAGATGCCGCTCATCAGGGCCAAGTAGCCACCAGCCGACCCGCCGCTGACGACCAGTTTCTCCGGATTGGCGTGAAACAGCGTCGGCCCTTTCGCACGGATCCACGTAAACGCGTCCTTGAGGTCCTCGATGATCGCCGGCAACTTCACCTCAGGGGCCAGGCGATAATCGATCGACACCAGCACGTATCCCTCCTGTTGCGCCAAATTCAGCAGCCGCCGCGGGACAGGGGCGCGGCTCCCGTTGATCAAAGCGCCGCCATGTATATACACGAGGGTCGACCGAATCACTTCGTCATCGGCCCGGTACACATCGGCTTGAATCCGGATTTCATCGACCTGTTTGTAGGTGTAGGAGGTCTTCTCGAAGGCCGTTTCCCCGCCGCTCAGTCGAGCGATGAGAAATGGCATGAGCAAAGCCACGCTGAGTGAAATGGGTCGGATCGAGTTTTTCACGTCATGTGTCCAGGCTATTTCTTCTTCGGATTCGCCTGCTGCTTCTCTTTCTTTTTTCTCTCAGCCCAGTATTTCTTCATCCTGGCTGATATAACTCTGCGCTCTTTGGCTGATAGTTTGCGACTTCTGCGCTTACGTGTGGGGGGCTTTGTTTCGGTCTTGGACCTGGTCTTGGGCGTGGATTTCTTGCCTTCTAATTCCGCTCTGATCTCCGCAATCTCCTCATCGATGCGCTGTTTCTCTGCTTCGAGTCTTTCTGCCGCAAGTTCTAGTAGTCGTCTTCTGTTTATGGGCATCAGTCGTTCCTCCTTAGGCTGAATTCCTCAACTAACATTTTGATCTTACCAGAAGTCCTACCGAGATATCGCCGAAGGCACGATCCTCCTGTGTATGAACGAATCATAGTAGCCCCCTGGTCGTCTAATTATTTATGTGCTTGTCTGCGAGGTTCTTGAAACACGCCATTTGTTCAAAGGCCAAGTCTTTCGACTCGGATGGCTTGAACGACCTACAGTCAAACCCCAATATTCCCTTCATGGTTTCATACGCATAATCCGTAAACACGACCGTTCCATCATCTTGTATCTCCTCGATTGAATCAAGTTTCCCAGATTCTTCATTCATATGTATAGCTTCACCTAGCGCAATGTCATTTGGAAGAATAATCTCCGCCCCGGTGCCATTCAGTAACACTGGATAACCGCCCGGTAATCCATTGGGTCCAGGTGAATGGGTTCTCAATCCTTGATCATTCACCATGGCCTTAAGGTTCTTTAAGGTAGATGATGCTGATACAGTCGTAAACGCGAGCCCTGGCGGATAAAGTTTTACTGCGTTATACATGACTTCATCCGTATCAAAGTGGTTTGCAACATCTTTATCGTCAATCAAGATCTTTAAGTAATATGGTGCTCCAGGTTTATACCCTGCTTCGCGGGGATAAACCCAATGCTGGTGATGGCACACCAAATAGATCTCGATATTTGAACGATGAATTCCCGTCTGTCGACTTAAATAAGTTAATACCGCGGGGGCAATCAGGTCAATATTCCCAATACCAATGGTTGGGGCCAACCCGAGCTTACCCATGACCGGGCTTGTCAAACATGACAATGAAGTATTGATATAGTAAGGAGACAATCCAGAATCTCTAATTGCCTGGGCAAGGTTCATCCCTAATGTCAATTGACAAGGAAGCCATGCGCCTAGCAGCCCGTGGTGAAAGTCGCCTCTCGGTCAGCCATGGCCAATAGACTTGTGCCATGTCGATGGGCAAGCGTAAGAGACAGAGGCAGAGCGAGATGTGGGTGCCGGCAACAGAGCTGGCCAAAGCGCCGGGACACCCTTTTTACCAACGCCTGAACCGAGTGCTGGGCAAGCACGGTTTCGATGATTTTGTGGAGGCGGAATGCGCCGCTTTCTATGCCCCCAGCCGAGGGCGGCCCGGCCTGGCACCGGGCATCTATTTCCGGCTGCTGCTGGTGGGTTACTTCGAAGGGTTGAGCTCGGAGCGAGGCATTGCCTGGCGAGCCGCTGATTCGCTGGCGCTGCGCGGTTTTCTGGGACTGAATCTGAGTGAGTCACCTCCGGATCATTCGACCATCTCCAGGACCAGGCGACTGATCGATGTGGCCACGCATGAGGCGGTTTTCTCCTGGGTGCTGAAGCGGGTAGCCGAGAGCGGGTTATTGAATGGCAAGACGATCGGCATCGATGCCACCACGCTGGAAGCCAATGCGGCGCTGCGCAGCATCGTGAGACGAGACTCCGAGCAGGGCTACGAAGAGTTCTTAACGGAGCTGGCAGTAGCCTCCGGCATCCAGACGCCTACTCGAGAAGATCTGGCCCTACTGGACCGCAAGCGAACCGGCAAGGGATCGAACCAGCAGTGGAAGCACCCGCAGGATGGGGATGCGCGCATCGCCAGGATGAAGGATGGGCGGACGCATCTGGCGCACAAGGCAGAGCATGCAGTGGATCTGGAGACGGGAGCCATCGTCTCGGTCACGGTGCAAGGAGCGGATCGAGGCGATACGCAAACGATGGTCAAGACACTGATACAGGCGGCCGAGCAGGTGGAACAAGCGCTGCCGAAGGGATCGGGCATCGAAGAGGTGGTGGCCGACAAGGGATATCACAGCAGCGAGCGGATGGTGGATTTAGAAGCGCTGGGACTGCGCAGCTATGTGAGCGAACCGAAACGAGGGAAAAGACGCTGGAGAGGAGACACTCAGGCCCGTGATGCGGTCTATGGGAACCGGCGACGAATCCGGGGTCGGCGAGGACGGCAACTTTTACGACAACGAGGTGAGCTACTGGAGAGACCGTGTGCTCACCTTTACGAGACCGGCGGGATGAGACGGGTTCACGTTCGGGGCCATGAGAATGTCTTGAAGCGGCTGCTGATTCAGGTGAGCGGATTCAATCTGGGGCTGCTGATGCGCCAGCAGTTGGGTGTGGGCACGCCGCGGGGGCTGCAGGGGCGGATTTGCCTCGTCTTGCTCCTCATTTTGTCGCTGTGGAAGCGTCTGAAGGGCCTGTTTGGATTGATTCCGACCGCCCAGACTCAAAAGTCTAGGTCAACGCTCCCGTCGCTTCTGCCACCGGTCCGCTCGGTCTGAAGTCTGAAAACCTATTTGCACCACGGGCTGCTAGTCCCGCTGAACTGATCTTTACATAAAGGTCTTCAGGTAGTTGACGAATCAGATGCCATGTATGTAAGACAGTACAATTGATTACTGCAGCAGGGTTTTCCTTTTGGATCAGAGCAGCTGTCCTTCCGACGTCAAAAATATCGATGTGCATGGGTCGAAAAGTTGGATGCTTTCCATGGTGTGCAGCACCAATCTCTGCATTGTTAGATACTAATCTTGCTCTTTCTTCATCTACATCGCCAATGATCCATTCAAAGTCACTCTCATCCCGAACAGCGAATTCCAAAATATGTGAGCCTACATCACCAACACCGACTAGTAATATTTTCGCCATTTAATTTCCAAGTACTACTCTCCCTGCAACAGATCCACTGAAGCTATTCGATCGTTGCTTTCAGGGAATTATAACGGGGCTGTCCTGCTTGCAGTTGCAAGAGTGACCCGTCCTATCCGAAAATTCAGCCGCTTCGTAACCCATTGTGGGAGTGTGACTTGTGAGCAGGTAGAATGGCCACATGAAGGCCGACACCTACCCGCTTCGAGTGGCGCTCTGGACCTTCTCAGGGTGGCTGAACCGCCACCAACAAGACATCATCGCCTACCTGGTCGAGGAGAACCGTGTCCTGAAGGAGCAAATGAAGGATCGTCGGCTCCGACTGACAGATGAGCAACGGCGACGGCTCGCCGCGAAGGGCAAACGTCTTGGGAGGAAGGCTCTTAATCGAGTGTCAACCATCGTCACTCCGGATACGATCATGCGCTGGCACAGGCGGTTGATCGCACTCAAGTGGACCTTTGAGGCCAAGAGGGTCGGCCGCCCTGGACTCATGAGGACAATCGCTGGTTTGATCGTGCGGATGGCCCAGGAGAACTCAGCCTGGGGATACTGCCGGATCCAGGGGGAACTCCGGAAGCTCGGGCATCGGGTAGCGCCTAGCACGATTGCCAGGGTGCTCAAGGATAACGGGATCAAGCCCGCACCTGACCGTCCGTCGTCTTGGAAGACTTTTCTACAGGCCCACTGGGGAGAGATTGCCGGAATGGATTTCTTTACCACCGAGGTGTGGACACCACATGGCTTGAAGACTTACTACGTCCTCTTCGCGATGGATCTGAAGAGTCGGAGGGTTCACGTTGCAGGCGTGACGCCGAATCCCAGCGAACTCTTCATGGCCCAGGTCGCCCGTAACCTGACAGATACCGTTGACGGTTTTCTAAAGGGGCATCGTTTTCTGATCTGCGACCGCGACTCAAAGTTTTCTGAACAGTTCAGGCAGATTCTCAGAGGCGCGGGTGTCGATGCAATCAGGACGCCGATTCAGGCCCCCAACTGCAACGCTTTCTGAACACTGCTGGGCACTTAGCGGGAGTCTACGACCCACCCGGCGACCCACGGGGTTTTAAGTCCTGGAAACCGGTTCTGTAAGTGCCTACCAAATAACCAGAAAATTTGTAGGGCTTGACTCGCAATCTTGGCTTGAGTGAGTTGGTGTGAGCTGGAGTGAGTTTCCCGCGGGCACACTTTGGGCACAATGACAAGCCGGCTTCCGGCACACCGGATCCGCACCGAAGCGCACTCCTTCGTCCGGGTTGAGCCGGAAAAGGCCTTTCAGGAATCCCGGCAGCGCCGTGGGCAAGATGATGCCTGCTTTGCCTTTTCCTCATGTCCTCCTGGCCCCTTGTCGGCCCATCTTGAACCTCATTTCAGTACTTGCTACGCTCAGTTCGAAAAGCAAGTACTCTTATCTCACACGTAACAGGCAGGATGGCATCACACGGAAGGTCGTACGCTAGTGCTGATTTGATCGTGGAACCAGGATCCTACCACTCATGACGCGCTGTCCTTCATGCGGCGCGAAACAGGACGCGTCGCAGCGATTCTGTGGACATTGCGGTGCGCTCATGGACTCGTCCGCCGCGACGATGACGAGACGCCCACCGCCCGCGTACCGCCGTCTGATCGCCAACCCAGCGACGGCAGTCGCTTCTTGCCCGGGACTGTTTTGGCAGGCCGCTACCGCATAGTCGGCCTGCTGGGCCGTGGCGGCATGGGTGAGGTGTACAGGTCTGACGACCTCAAGCTCGGTCAGCCGGTTGCCCTGAAGTTCCTGCCGCGCGACGTAGAACGCGACCCGGAGCGACTGGAGCGTTTCCTGACCGAAGTGCGCCTGTCGCTCAAGGTCACACACCCCCACGTCTGCCGCGTGCATGACATTGCTGAGGCTGACGGCCGCCACTTCCTGTCTATGGAATACGTCGACGGCGAAGACCTCGCCTCATTGCTCCGACGGATCGGACGGTTACCCGAAGACAAAGCGGTCGAAATCGCGCGCCAACTCTGTGCGGGGTTGCAGGCGGCGCATGACGAAGGCGTGCTGCATCGCGACCTGAAGCCGGCCAACGTCATGCTCGACGGCCGCGGTCGTGCGAAGATCACGGACTTCGGCCTGGCGGGTGCGACTGAGGGGATCACCGGAGCTGAAGCGCGCGCCGGAACACCTCAATACATGGCGCCAGAGCAAGCCTCGGGCGAGACACTTTCGAAACAGACCGACATCTACTCGCTGGGGCTGGTACTCTACGAGCTCTTCACGGGCAAGCGTGCGCTCGAGTTCACCAGTGTCGACGAGCTGGCCCGCCTGCAGCAGTCAACGCCCACCAGTCCTTCGACGCATGTCAGCGGGCTCGACCCTGCAGTCGAGCGCGCCATCCTTCGCTGTCTGGAGCCGGCTCCGGCCAACCGTCCCTCGTCCGCCGCGGCGCTCGCCGCTACGCTGCCGGGCGGTGACCCGCTGGCGATGGCGGTGGCAGCGGGCAAAACCCCGTCACCCGAGATGGTAGCTGGTGCCGGGGGCAGCGGCACCCTCCGTCCGGCTGTCGCCTCGGCCTGCCTGGTGGCGATTCTGGCGGGCTTGGCTGGAGCCAGGTTCTTGCAGGCGCAAACATCCAGATTACGACACGTCCCCTTACCGCTGTCACCGGTCGAATTGAGGGTGGCCGCGCGCTCTGCTCTCGCCGAGATCGGCTACTCCGAGCCGCCCGTCGACACCGCCTCCGGGTTCGGATGGACCTCGGAGTACGTCAAACATATCACTAGCCTTGGCCAATCGTGGCGGGATGAGATCGCTGGAGCCGTGCCGCCACCCGCCTACTTCTGGTACCGCGAGAGCCCGATGCCCCTGGTGCCCTTGAACCGCAATCGGCCGCACCGCATCGTTCGATCCGCCTATGACGCGGGCGGGAATGACGTTCCTGCGCCTCGCTCCGTCCGGAGCCGTCTGGCTGTTTCGCTCCCAGCCGCCCGATCACGCCTCTGCCCCCGGCCCCTGGCCGGAGCCGGATTGGAGCCAGCTGTTTAGGCTGGCCAACCTCGACATCGCCGAGTTCGAGTCAACCGACCCTCTGTGGGCTCCGGCGGCGAGCGACACACAGCGGGCGTGGCTCAACGATGACGTGGGAGAGGTTCGAATTGAGGCAGCGTCCTTCAGAGGACGGCCCGTCTGGTTTGAGGTTATACCAGCGTGGAGGTCGGTCGACGACGGCACGCCCGCGCGGCCGACCATCGGTCAATCCGTCACGCGGATCATCCCATTCGGCTTGGCGCTCTGTATCCTCCTTGGTGCTGGCCTGCTCGCCCGCCGCAACATCCGACTGGGTCGCGGCGACCCACGTGGAGCGACGCGTCGGGCGCTCCTCGTAGCCGGCCTGGGCACGGCGTCTGACATCCTGACCACGTCGAGTTCTACGAGCGCCTTCCTTGGTGTGTTCTTCAACAACCTGGCGCTGAGGATTCTCGGCGCCGCCGGCGTGTGGCTCTTCTACATGGCCATCGAGCCGTACGTCCGCCGGCTGTGGCCTGACAGCCTCATCGCCTGGAGCCGGATGCTGGAGGGCAGGCTACGCGACCCAATGGTGGGCCGACACCTCTTGTTCGGCGCCCTCGTTGGCATGGTGATCTCGGCATTTCAGTTTCTACCGAGTGCGGCCCCATGGTTTGGGCTACCGCGGCCGGAGCCATTCGGCGGGGGCGGCGGCGAGTTCGTCGCCCTGGGCGGGTTCGGCCACACCGTCGCGGTCTACTTCGGTATCGCGAGGCAATCCCTCACCGGTCCAGTCTCGATCGTGCTGGTCGTCCTGCTCCTTCGAGTGATCCTCAGGAGGCCGTGGCTGGCATACCTGGTGTTCCTCGGCATTCTCGTCGTCTTGGTGTCCCTCAGCGGGGCCCCTTTGCCCATCAAGCTGGCGATCATCCTCATCCAAGCATTGAATGTCCTTGTCTTGATGCGACTTGGCCTTTTTGCCATGCTGATCTCATCCCTATTCTCGGAGTGGGATCGGCTCCCCCTCACGGTGGACCCAACATCCTGGTACTTTCCGTACGCGGTGGTGACTATGCTGCTCTTTGCCGCCGTGGCTATCTACGGATTCGTCATCTCTCTAGGGGGACGACTGGTGTTCAAAGATCTGGTGCCTGACCGAGGCCCGCCGGACTGGATGGTTCTCCCAGTTTAGGCCCGGGCGGGGAGGTGAGGGGGCTTTCTCAGCGCTGGCAGCCCTCAGGAAGTGTCTCCGACCCACCTGGCGACACACCGGATTTTAAGTCCTGGAAGCCGGTTCTGTAAGGCCTGCCAAATAAGCAAAAATTCCGTCGGGCTTGACGAGCTATCTTGGCTGGAGTGAGTTGGAGTGAGCTGGAGTGAGTTTCCCGCGGGCACCGCGTGGGCACAACACCTCGATGGGTTTCAGCACAGACTCCAGGGAGTCCAGAGTAGCACTTGGAGCAGGTAGGTGTCGGCCTTCATGTGGCCATTGTACGTGCTCACAAGTCACACTCCCACAGTAAGTTACGACGCGGCTGAGTTTTCGGATAGGACGGACTTGGCGATCTCGACTATCCGTTCCATGACTGGACGGCCACCGTTACCACTTGCGGCCGCATCTGTTACAAACGCCGGAAGATCAACTTAAGCACTGTGTTCGCCGGCCAGAAGGTCGGCGTCAAACAGGTTAGCGACAAAATCTGGCTCGTCAGCTTCATGCAGTACGACCTCGGATACTTTGATCTCGAGACCTGCAGGCTCGAGCCCATCCAAAACCCGTTCAGCCCAAGAGTGTTACCTATGTCTTCGATATAATCTGTAACCCATGTCTCCGGAATGGACCAAGGTTTAACTGGTACGCCCGGCAGGATTTGAACCTGCGACCTACGGATTAGAAGTCCCAAGGGCAAGGGCGTGATTCGTTACGAAACGTTTATAAACAAACGGGTTAGACTGGGTTCTCCGTCGAACCAAAAGGTGAATCGTGACGAATCGTTTAGCTTTGCAGCGGGTGACAAACGGGTGACACAGGGCTAAATGGACACACAGGATTTTAAGGTCAACGGGTGTCCAGTGGTCAACCTGTGTAGGCTCTTGGTTTTTGGCTGGTATCCTTTGTGCCGCTTGGGGTTTGCCGCATGAATCGGGTACAAACGCGTACAAGCGGAATTCGGCTTGTGTTGCACCCGATAACATCTAAGTTGGCAGAAAATTGGCGAACCGTACGCGGTTCTGGCCGTCGTATAGTGCCAAGACTCGACTGACTGTAGCTCTGAAACTCACCTCGATCGAATTATTGCGGACCACGGGGATTTCTCGGATTGGCTCATACGCCAGAGGATATCGAGTGTCTGGCGGAGGCGATGAGAGACGCTTTCGCCGAGGCCGCCGTGTCCGAAGATTGAGACAGCAGGCAAGCTTAAATGTTCTCAATGCAGACCGATGAAAGGGGGTCCACACAGACCCTGCTTGTTTTTTCGTTTGAGACTGACTATCGTTAAACGCGGCATGGGACTAGGCCGGACGATTTCATCCTTCCTTTGAGATGAGTTCACCTCTGCTAGGTTGCGTGTCCCTATCCTTCCTGGGCCCGGTGCTGATTCTTCAAACGTGATCGAGACCTCGAACGGCACACGGACACGGAGGATGTCATCTGCCACTGATTTTGGGGAGACAAATGCCGAGCTATTTAGAAGAGGCTGACAAGGTGGCGGCGGTCGCCGCCCAACACGCAGTGGACGTGGACAAGAAGGGCCGGTATCCCCAGGAGGCCATTTCCGCTCTGAAAAATGGGGGACTGGCAGGCCTGCTGATCTCCAGGGAAATGGGGGGCCTGGGTGAAGGGCCACGCGCTGCGGCCCTGATCGTCGAACGGCTTGCGAAGGAATGCCCCTCGACCGCCATGGTGACGACGATGCATTTCTCCGGCTCGGTCGTCATCGACAAATATGGTTCCGATGACATCCGGAAAAGTATTGCCGCCGGAGACCACCTGACTACCCTGTCGTTGTCCGAGGCCGGCTCGCGCAGCTACTTCTGGATCCCGACAAGCACGGCTACCGCGAACGGGGAAAGCGTCCTCCTCAATGCCCGGAAGATGCTGACAACTGGTGCATCCCATGTCGATTCCTATGTTTGGTCGAGCCGACCGACCCAGGCTCAAGAACTCAGCACCCTGTGGTTCGTCCCCAGAGAAACGCCGGGCATCTCGGTCTCAAGCGGATTTGATGGGTTGGGCCTCCGGGGCAACGAGTCCAAGCCGATTACGGCAGAAGATGCCAAAATTCCGTCCGCAAACCGGCTCGGTGACGACGGGGCGGGCTTTGGAATCATGATGGAAACCGTCATTCCCTATTTCGCCGTTCAGATTGCGGCGGGCTCCATTGGGATCATGGAGACCACTGTACAGCGCACCGCAGAACACGTCGGTCGCACCTACGAACATTCGGGGGAGGCGCTTTGCGATCTTCCGACCATCCGGGCCTACATTGCTCGTATGCGCATCCGTACCGATTCCGCTCGGGCACTCCTGCTCGATACGCTCGATGCAGTGGAAAATAGGCGCGAGGATACCCTGTTGCGACTCCTGGAGATAAAAGCTGCCGCCGCCGAAGCCGCTCTCGACGTGACGGATACTGCCATGCGGGTGTGTGGCGGTTCGGCGTTCCGGAAAGATGTCTCGGTCGAACGGTTTTTCCGAGACAGCCGAGCCTCAGCGATCATGGCGCCGACGACCGACCAGCTCTACGACTTGATCGGCAGGGCGGTGTGCGGGATGGAGGTCTTCTGACCAGGTCGCATGCAGAATTTTGCCTGGACCCTGCGAATCACTGGAAACGGACGGAAAGGGGCGACGGCCTTTTGTCGGAAGCACAAATTCGAAGTGGGTCAACCCCTGCATTTCGATGAGGAATATGACCAGATCGCGTCCCTGGAATACGTTTTGGGCGCCCTGGGGGCCGACCTCGTCACGGGATTTGCCGTACTCGCTGACAAGCGTCGACTGGACCTCGACGACCTTGAAGCGGTCGTTCAGGGGCACCTTCAAAATCCGCTCATCTATCTTGGTGTCGTCGGGGAAGAAGGTCACCCCGGGATTCGCAGTGTGACGATAAGGGTCTATGTGAGTTCGCCGGAACCCGAAGAATCGGTCCGAGCCGTCTGGGAGGAAATGTTGGAAAGGTCACCCCTGTACCGAACGTTTGCCTCGGCCGTCGACCTGCATCTCGAATTCATTGTTACGATTTGAACTCGGAGGTTTTTCACAATGCCTGACCCAATCCTGGTGGGAGCCGTCCTCTATGACCCGAAAGTTTCCGTGATCTGGGACATCATTCGCGAATTTTTCGAAGAAAATGGATGCCCCATCGATGTTGTTTTCTATACCAATTACGAGCTTCAGGTGACAAGCCATCTCGCAGGCCACATCGACATCGCCTGGAATTCGCCGTTGGCCTGGGTCGATTCCCAACGGCGCTCCAAGGGAACCTGCCGGGCCATCGCCATGCGCGACACAGATCGTGACCGGGTCTCCCATTTCATCGTTCGCAAAGGCAGCGGTGTCGAGTCGCTGGATGACCTGCGCGGCAAGCATGTCGCCCTGGGTGCGAAGGACTCGCCACAGGCGACCCTGATTCCCATCGGACACTTGCAGCGGCAGGGATTCGATCCGGAAAAAGACTTCAAGTTCCGTCGCTTCGACATCCTCGTCGGAAAACACGGCGACCACATCGGCGGAGAGCTGGAAGCGTTCCAGTGTTTGAAGAAAGGGGAGGCCGAAGCCAGCACTCTCCTGGACCTGAACTGGGATGCCTGGACGGCAGACGGGACCATCAACGCAAGCGATTTCGAGCTTCTCACCACCACGGACACTTTCGACCATTGCGTGTTCTCGGTTCGTGGGGATTTTCCTGAGGAGTCCGAGAGGTGTTGGCTCGACGTGTTGTTTTCCATGACCTACGACAACCCGGAACATCGGGAAATGATGGACCTCGAAGGTCTGAAACAATGGAAGCCCGGCCGAACGAGCGGGTTCGGGCCCCTCAGCGATGCGGTCGCGCGCCAGAGATTTTTCGGATGAAGGCGGTTCCTCTCTTTCCCGTGGCGACTGTCGGGAGTTGGCCCCGACCGACTGCAGTCCTGCGCGCCCAGAAACGGAAGCGAAAAGGGGGCTCGGACGACGGCGAGTTCGAGCGAGTCTCAGACCAGGCAGTCCTCCAATTCCTCAAGCTGGAGGAGTCCATCGGCCTCGACATCGTCACCGATGGAGAACTTCGGCGCGATAATTTCTATTCTTTCGTGGCGGAGAAACTGGAGGGGGTCACGCTCATGACCCTCGCCGAGATGCTCGACCTCGTCGAGGACAAAGCCGGTTTCGAACGGATCCTGCAGACACTCGACGTTCCCGCCTACTCCATTTCGAACCCGACCTGTACCGGACGCATCGAACGGCGTAAGGCACTGGCGGTCGATGAATTTGTATTTCTCCGGAAACATACTGAAAAGCCCGTCAAGATCCCTCTCCCGGGACCCTACCTCTTGACGCGGTCCATGTATGTTCGGGAGGTCAGCCGTGAGTTCTACCCCAGCAAGGAAGCCCTTGGGGAAGACGTCGTGCGTGTTCTGCGGGAAGAAGTTCGGGAACTCGTGGATGCGGGCGTAGACTTCATCCAGTTCGATGAGCCGGTTCTCACGGAAGTCGTCTTTACCCAGGGCGAGACCCGAACGTTCATGTGCGCCTCCCTGGCCGCGAAGAAGGACCCCGCAGAGGAACTCGAGTTTGCCGTTTCGCTTCTGAACCGGGTCGTTGAAGGATTCAGCGGGGTTCGCATCGGTCTTCACATCTGCCGTGGAAACTGGAGTCGAAACGAATCAACGTTGTTGAGCGGGAGCTACCACCCGCTGGCCGACTATCTGAAACGCCTCCATGTTCGCCAGTTGGTCCTGGAATACGCTACGGGGCGAGCCGGAGATGTGATGGGTTTCGGCGACAAGGAACTCGGACTCGGGGTGGTCAACCCACGAACAGATGCTGTCGAAACGGTGGATGAAATCGTCGACATGGCGGAGCGTGCCCTCCAATTTGTCCCAGCCGACCGATTGTTTCTCAATCCCGACTGCGGGTTCGGCACTTTTTCCAACAGACCGATGAATGAGCCTGGAGTCGCCTCTCGAAAACTGGAAGCCATCGTCCAGGCAGCGGCTCTCCTCAGGAGCCGCCACGGCGTTGTCAAGTTGTCGAGGTCACCGCGAATCTGAGCCGGCAAGATGCCCGAAAGCGTTCCTGGTCAGCAGGCTGTCCCCCCGAAAAACCCCGTCCACCTTATACAGCAGTGACTTACGTAAATCTTGAGGTGAGAGTTCAATGCCTCGTATCCTGCGGTCTATGAGAGAGATTTGTTGCCTGTTCCAGATCATCCTCAGGACAATTTCTGATCTTAGGCAAGCTGCCGGATTCGTCTATACATTTCTATCGGCTCTCTTCAGCTCACGGGCAACTTTGGCGGCGCGAGTCTTGGCGGCAGAGAGTCAGCTGGCCGCGTGCAGGCATCGGATCGTGGAGCAAGATCGTCCGAGACCTAGATTCACCTGTGCTTTCAGACTTCTTTGGGTGTTGCTGTCCAGGATCTGGGATCAATGGCATCAGGTGGTACATCTGATGCAGCCTGCGACGGTCAAGCGCTGGCACACAACGGCATTCCGTTTCTACTGGCGCCGGAAGTCAAGAGGCTGCTCTGGCCGGCCTCCCGTGCCAAAGGAGATGCGAGATCTGATTCGCAAGCTGAGCCAAGAGAATCCTTTATGGAGTGCCGAACGAATCGGGGACACACTGCGGCTTCTCGGTGGCGATCCTCCTTGTGACGACACCATCCGCAAGTACATGGATCATCCGAAGAATCACCCTGACAAGCCTTCGAACTGGCTGCCTTTCCTGCGTAACCATCTGGAAGTCTCTTGGGCGATGGACTTCTTTACGGTGATCACGGTCGGCTTCTCATTTCTGTACGTGTTTGTTGTTTTCGGGCATGGTCGAAGGAGGGTGATTCATCTCGCGACGACGTACCATCCCTCCATGGAATGGGTCATTCAACAGCTTCGAGAAGCCACGCCCTTCGGTCGTCAGCCCAGATTCTTGTTCCGTGACAATGACGGCATCTACGGCCACGGGGTCCGGAAGTTCCTGGACAGCAGCAACATTGAAGAGGTGCGAACGGCTTACAGAAGTCCTTGGCAGAATCCTTATGTCGAAAGATTTTTCGGCACGCTACGCCGAGAGCTGCTCGATCACGTGATCGTTCTCAGTGAAAAGCACCTGAACAGGCTACTCAGGGAATACATTGAGCAGTACTACCATTGTGCCCGGCCCCATCAGGGACTGGACGGTGACACACCCATTCCAATCCAGCAACCGGCAGTGGTTGATGGACCAGCCAAGCTGCTCTCGTTTCCGATCTGCGGTGGGCTTCACCACCGCTATGAACGGGTGGCAGCGTAGGACTCAGGTCATAACCGACTTATTCCCTCAACATCTGTCGGACACAGGCAAGGTCTGTCCAGCAGCCTAATTCAGCCCGTCCTATCCGAAAACTCGGCCGATATCGTTCCGGGGCTGACTCCGTCATGGCTCTCGGGTCAAATCAGCTCCAGAGGCGTGTAGCCGTCGAGATCCTGAACCATCGAACTCATTTGGATTTCGAACCACTTCTGGAACATCCCTAGCGTTCGGTTCTTAGGCCACAACGCCTCGTCCGTCACCCAGCCTGCCAACATGGCCTCAAATATGGCTGGCCAAAATTCCTTCAGCACCTCTTGCTGCGACGTGGGGTCTTCGTATTCAGGAAGGAGATACACATGCGGCTCACGTCGTAGATTCTCAAAGACTAATTCAGCAAGCCCCTCGGCGTCGTCTCCCTTGGCCCATTCGAGATAGGGTCGAAGTGGCTTTACGATCACCGCAGAGCGATTGAGTAGTTCCATCCTCATGCGGCCCGGTAATAGTGCTTGAGAATTCCTCCGAGTCGTTCCCGACACCGAATCTCACCCTCGGGTGTGACTTCATGCTTCTCAATGAGATCGTTTCCCAAGCCCTGGTGCGCTCGCTCGGCATGATAATGATCCAGGTATTCGAATATTGCTCTTCGGAGTGAGGCTTCTCCGAAGAAGATCATCCTCCGCAGGCACTCAGACTTGATCGACAGCACGAACCGCTCCGCATGCGCGTTGCAGTTGGGGGCCTGAATGGGTGTCCTGATCACCTCGACACCTGCGCCTCCGAGAATCTGTCTGAACTGTTCGGAAAACTTCGAGTCACGGTCGCAGATCAGAAACCGATACCCTGTTAGAAAGCCATCGACGGCATCGGTCAGGTTACGAGCGACTTGGGCCATGAAGGATTCGCTGGGATTCTGCGTCGCTCCCGCGAAATGTACCTTGCGACTCTTCAGATCGATCGCGAAAAGGACGTAGTAGGTCTTCAAGCCGAGTGGCGTCCACACTTCGGTCGTGAAGAAGTCCATTCCGGCGATCTCGCCCCAATGGGCCTGCAGAAAAGTCTTCCAAGAAGATGGTCGGTCAGGCGCGGGTTTGATCCCATTGTCCTTCAGCACCTTGGCTATCGTGCTGGTCGCGACCCGATGTCCGAGCTTCCGGAGTTCCCCCTGGATCCGGCAATACCCCCAGCCCGAGTTCTCCCGGGCCATCCGCACGATCAAGGCGGCAATCCTCTTCATGAGCCCAGGCCGGCCGACTCTCTTGGCTTCGCAAGTCCACTTGAGAGCTATCAATTGCCGGTGCCATCGCATTATCGTATCCGGAGTCACGATCGTTGCGACCCGATTGAGCGTCTTCCGACCAAGGCGCTTGCCCTTCGCGGCGAGTCGCCGCCTCTGGCCGTTGGTCAGGCGAAGCCGACGACCCTTCATCTGCTCCTTGAGGACCCGGTTCTCCTCGACCAAGTACGCGATGACGTCCTGCTGGTGGCGGTTCACCCAGCCTGAGAGGGCCCAGAGTAGCACTTGAAGCGGGTAGGTATCGGCCTTCATGCCGCCATTGTAAGCGCCCGCAAGTCAAACCCCCACAGTGGGTTACAACTCGGCCGAATTTTCGGATAGGACGCGAGTAGAGAAAGAGAAGAATAGGTACGAAACTATGCACAGAAACAAAACTACTAAGTTGAACGCCGAACGAGTAAGACAGGGAATGTCGCAACGGGAGCTGGGTTTCCTGGCCGGGGTTGAGGCATCCCATATCAGCGGAATCGAGAGTTTGGTACTACGCCCGCATCCAGACCAGGCAAGGAGAATCGCAGTAGTGTTGGAAGTTGAACCTGAGCAGTTACAGGAGCTGGTGGAATTGGAACCGAGAACCAATCCGCAGAAAGCGGAATAGACTAGTTCCACCAATGAATCAGATTGTGGGCAAGCTGAGAGGTGTGCCCCTTATTACGAGAGAAAGGTACGAATATGTTAAGAAGAGAAATGATTGACCATGCCCTATTTTATGTAAGCAACGGCTTCCGAGTGCTTCCATTGCACTCTGTCGAAGGAGGCGAGTGTACATGCGGTGACAAGAAGTGCACAAGCCCCGGCAAACATCCCCTTACCTCGCACGGGGTAAAGGATGCCACAGAGAATGTTGAGATGGTCAGAGAATTGTGGGGAAAGTGGCCACAGGCCAACATTGGAGTCGCGACCGGAGACACCTTAGTGGTCCTCGATGTGGATCTTCCCGATGGTCCGAAGAGCATCAGGGAACTGGCAGAGGACGGGAAGGTGATACCAAAAACCTTGACCCAAACGACAGGAAGCGGGGGATCCCAGCACTTCTTTTGCGCTCCTTCCACTGGAGAGACCAGGAACCGGACCGGATTCCTGCCCGGGCTTGATTTCAAGGGCACCGGTGGCTACGTGGTGGTGCCCCCTTCAATGCACATTAGTGGTGGAGAGTATCAGTGGTGTACGCCTCTGAGCGAGTGCGCGGTACTACCAGAGTGGCTGCCACCTGAGGTTACCACGACCAGCGCCGAGCAAGCGACAGCCGAACCCATGCCAGATTCCGTCCAAGAAGGGCGTCGGAATGCCACGCTTGCTAGCAGCCCGTGGTGCAAATAGGTTTTCAGACTTCAGACCGAGCGGACCGGTGGCAGAAGCGACGGGAGCGTTGACCTAGACTTTTGAGTCTGGGCGGTCGGAATCAAGCCAAACAGGCCCTTCAGACGCTTCCACAGCGACAAAATGAGGAGCAAGACGAGGCAAATCCGCCCCTGCAGCCCCCGCGGCGTGCCCACACCCAACTGCTGGCGCATCAGCAGCCCCAGATTGAATCCGCTCACCTGAATCAGCAGCCGCTTCAAGACATTCTCATGGCCCCGAACGTGAACCCGTCTCATCCCGCCGGTCTCGTAAAGGTGAGCACACGGTCTCTCCAGTAGCTCACCTCGTTGTCGTAAAAGTTGCCGTCCTCGCCGACCCCGGATTCGTCGCCGGTTCCCATAGACCGCATCACGGGCCTGAGTGTCTCCTCTCCAGCGTCTTTTCCCTCGTTTCGGTTCGCTCACATAGCTGCGCAGTCCCAGCGCTTCTAAATCCACCATCCGCTCGCTGCTGTGATATCCCTTGTCGGCCACCACCTCTTCGATGCCCGATCCCTTCGGCAGCGCTTGTTCCACCTGCTCGGCCGCCTGTATCAGTGTCTTGACCATCGTTTGCGTATCGCCTCGATCCGCTCCTTGCACCGTGACCGAGACGATGGCTCCCGTCTCCAGATCCACTGCATGCTCTGCCTTGTGCGCCAGATGCGTCCGCCCATCCTTCATCCTGGCGATGCGCGCATCCCCATCCTGCGGGTGCTTCCACTGCTGGTTCGATCCCTTGCCGGTTCGCTTGCGGTCCAGTAGGGCCAGATCTTCTCGAGTAGGCGTCTGGATGCCGGAGGCTACTGCCAGCTCCGTTAAGAACTCTTCGTAGCCCTGCTCGGAGTCTCGTCTCACGATGCTGCGCAGCGCCGCATTGGCTTCCAGCGTGGTGGCATCGATGCCGATCGTCTTGCCATTCAATAACCCGCTCTCGGCTACCCGCTTCAGCACCCAGGAGAAAACCGCCTCATGCGTGGCCACATCGATCAGTCGCCTGGTCCTGGAGATGGTCGAATGATCCGGAGGTGACTCACTCAGATTCAGTCCCAGAAAACCGCGCAGCGCCAGCGAATCAGCGGCTCGCCAGGCAATGCCTCGCTCCGAGCTCAACCCTTCGAAGTAACCCACCACCAGCAGCCGGAAATAGATGCCCGGTGCCAGGCCGGGCCGCCCTCGGCTGGGGGCATAGAAAGCGGCGCATTCCGCTTCCACAAAATCATCGAAACCGTGCTTGCCCAGCACTCTGTTCAGGCGTTGGTAAAAAGGGTGTCCCGGCGCTTTGGCCAGCTCTGTTGCCGGCACCCACATCTCGCTCTGCCTCTGTCTCTTACGCTTGCCCATCGACATGGCACAAGTCTATTGGCCATGGCTGACCGAGAGGCGACTTTCACCACGGGCTGCTAGCCTTGCCGGAAGCATGCGACGCCGTGGGATGTCAGAGGAAGCGATCCCCCTCTGTGCCAATAATGGTGAGACACTTCTTCCCCACTAAATTAGAGTAGAGGGCGAGAAGCTGGATTACAGGATGATAGAAAACAGAAGCGACAAGAAACTGAGGATTTTGGAGACCTCGGAGCGAAGCGGAGAGGTCTCCAAAATCGCTGCCGGACGGACGGAGCCCGACAAGGTTCTTTCGCGACCCGATCCGGAAGTTCCCAGCAAGGCCACGCGTCGCCGATTTTCAGCCCGCCATAAGCTCCGGATCCTGGAGCAGGCCGATGGATGTGAAGAGTCGGGCGGAGTGGGAGCCTTGCTGCGCCGAGAAGGGCTTTACTGGTCGAATCTGCAGACCTGGCGCCGCCAACGCGAGCAGGGAACGCTGCAGGCCTTGACCCCTCGCAAGCGGGGACGCAAGGCAAAGCCGGTCAATCCTCTGGATCGTCAACTGAGGCAAGTGGAGGCTGAGAATCGGAAGCTGAAACGCAAGCTCGAGAAGTTTGAAGCCATGCTGGATCTCCAAAAAAAAGTCTCGCAACTGTTGGGAATCTCTCTGGCGAGCAGCGAAGAGAACGGAGACGAGAGCTGATGGACGAAGCTTTGCGATTCTCACAATCCCACGGAGTCCGTGCCGGTTGTCAGGCCCTGGATCTGCCGCCATCGAGTCTGTATCGGGAGAAACTTCGGCGCGAACGGCCGGCGCTGGATCCTCGGCCTCGGGCCGCATCCCCACGCGCCTTGAGCCCGCCCGAAAGGGAAGCCGTTGTGGAGGTCCTGCACAGCCGACAGTTTATCGATAAAGCTCCTGCCGCCGTATGGGCGGAGCTGCTGGACGAAGGGCGATACTTGTGCTCGATTCGAACCATGTACCGCATTCTGGCCGAACGTCTGGAAGTTAGAGAACGCCGCCGCCAGCGCCGCCATCCCCAATACTCCAAGCCGGAACTTCTGGCCACCGGCCCGAACCAATGCTGGTCCTGGGACATCACCAAGCTGAAGGGTCCCGTCAAATGGAGCTATTTCTACCTCTACGTGATCCTGGACATTTTCAGCCGCTATGTGGTGGGCTGGATGGTGGCCACCCAGGAAAGCTCACGCCTGGCCAAGGTCTTGATCGCCCAGAGCTACTCCAAGCAGGAGATCGTAGCGGGTGGTCTCACCCTGCATGCCGATCGTGGCTCGTCGATGAGTTCCAAAGCACTGGCCTTGCTACTGGCCGATCTGGGAGTCACCAAGTCTCACTCTCGGCCTCATGTCTGTGACGACAATCCCTACTCGGAATCCCAATTCAAGACCCTCAAGTACCGTCCCGAATTCCCGGCTCGTTTCGGCACCATTCAGCAAGCCAGAGACTTCTGTCGGGATTTCTTCGATTGGTATAACCGCGACCATCGCCATTCGGGTATCGGCCTGCACACTCCCGAGGATGTGCACTACCTCACCGCCATCACCACCCGTCGCGATCGATCCCAAACATTGGAGGCCGCCCATGCACTCTTCCCGGAGAGATTTCCCAACGGCAAACCCGTTCCTCCCGCTCTTCCCGAGGCGGTCTGGATCAACCCTCCCGAAAAGGAGAACTCTTGAGATGACGCTACAGTAATTTATTCACCAAAGTGTCTCAAAGTTATTGACACGTTCCGTCCTTGCTGCCTTGCTCGCGCAGAACAGTGAGAGTTGTGTGCCCCCTCTGGAAGAAGCTGAGGTTAAAAATATCGCTCGGAGTATAGCAACGCGCTACAAGCCTAATGAATCACCAAGCACGTCTAAGGGCAAGGAAAAGCAGACTCAAGCCCAGGCACTCGTCGAACTCGCTCTCGAAAAGGGGATAAAGCTCTTCAAGACCCCAGATTCGGAGCCATTTGTGACCTTTCCTGTCGGACACCACTTTGAAACACACCAACTACGATCGAAAGGATTTGGACTCTGGCTGGGCAGGCTCTTCTATAAGAAGTTCTCGAAGCCTGTTAGTGCTCAAGCCCGAAAGGATGTTATCGAGGAGCTAACGGCCAGGGCTGTTTTTGACGGGCCAACGCTTCCCGTATCCATCCGCGTGGCCGAATTTGAAGACGGTATCTGTGTGGACCTCGGAGACGAGGAATGGAGAGCCGTTGTAATCACCCAGGCAGGGTGGGAGGTCGTCACTAATCCCCCCGTCAAGTTTCGCAGGCCTGCAGGGATGCTGGCACTTCCAGTTCCTCTAGAAGGTGCTTCCCTGGAAACTGCACGATCTCTACTCAATATCGCGAGCGACGCCGACTGGTATCTTTTCCTCGGCTGGATCGTACAAGCTCTAAAACCCACCGGACCATACCCGGTTTTAGTGGTTTCAGGAGAGCAAGGCTCCGCGAAAAGCACAGCGGTGAGGTTGGCACGAAGACTGGTTGATCCGTCCGCAGCACCACTGAGAGCGATGCCAAGAAACGAGCGAGATCTGATGATTGCATGTCAAAACAACTGGCTGATCGCCCTCGACAATCTCTCAGCACTGCCTGACTGGCTCAGCGATGCCTTGTGTCGGGTTGCTACCGGAGGAGGGTTCACAACCAGGCGCTTGTATACGGATGCTGAGGAGGCAATCTTTTCCGCGCAAAGGCCGGTCATTCTGAACGGAATAAACACCATAGCGACTCGACCTGATCTCGTAGACCGAGCAATCCTCCTAGAGCTACCGAGAATCAAAGAGCATCGAGAAGAAGCTGAAATCATCTTGGAGTTTGAACAGATTCTGCCAGAGTTGCTGGGTGCCTTGTTCGATGCAATTTCGAGCGGCTTGAAAAGGATGCCAACCTTAGTACTCAAAGGACTGCCCAGGATGGCCGATTTTGCAAAGTGGGCAATCGCTTGCGCGCCCGGCTTTGATTGCCCGGAAGGTGCTTTCCTTGACGCCTACGACCAAAACCGGAATGAAGCAGTCGCTCAGACTCTCGATCAGGATCCCGTCGCGGCTGCCCTGATGGAGTTCATGGAGGACCGCTCCAGCTGGCAGGGACAACCAAGTGAACTCTTTAACGACCTTGGTGAAATTGTCGGGGATCGCACACGGAAGTCACGAGCCTGGCCGGGCTCCGCAAACTGGCTAACACGGAAGCTAAAACGCCTGAGCACATTCCTTCGCGCTGCCGGAATAGAGATCGACCGAGGCCCGAAGAGACAGGTCATCATAAGAACTGTTGTGAGAAATAGTGGGAATAGCGTTCCCGAGTCATCCGATCAGAACGCTACGACCGCTAGGACCGGCAAAATACATGAGACCTCTAAATGAGGCGGCTACATATCACCTCAATTGCAGGTTTTCTTGGAGTTTCCAAGAGCTGGCTCTATGAACGGACCAGCGATACCGGAGGCACTCCGGGATGACTACTTTGAAACGTCTACTGACGCTGGAAGAAGGTGCTGAGTATCTGGGTAGAACTGTGGGGGCTGTGCGGGAAATGGTCTACTCTGGAAAATTAACACCCGTCAAGATCGACCGGCGTGTGCAGCTGGACATCAAAGACTTGGAGAAGCTGATCGAGGACAACAAAGTTCACTATGAGATCTGACTGTGGCGTGAAGAAAGGGCAAGACCCGAGGCTGATGGCAGATGGTCAGCGCAAGGTATGGGCACAGTGTGGGCACAGTCCATGTATAAGTATAAGCAAAAATTCTCTTTACATCCAGAACAACGGATTCGAAATCCGATGCTCCTAGTCACACTGACTGGATATATTGACTATTGCAGTATATACTCATGAGTGTGAAAGACGAGATCGGATCTGCAAGAGATATCAAGGAGTGGCGGAAAGCAGCCCGTCTAAGCCAGGAGGAACTAGCGAGGATGGCAAGGGTTTCCGTATTTAGCCTGTCTCGGTGGGAACGAGGCGCTGTTGAACCGTCACGCTTAGTGTTACGGGGTCTCCAGGGAATTCTGGAGGACTACAAGAAGGACAACGAGGAGTAAGAGATGGGAAGTTTATATAAACGTGGAAATATCTGGTGGGTCAAGTACTACCAGGAGGGCAAGCCGTACCGGGAAAGTTCCGAGTCCACAAGAAAACGGGATGCTGAGCGCCTGCTGGCAAAACGTCAGGGAGCGATTGCCACAGGCAGTTTCACAGGTATCCAGCCGGAGAAGACCACTCTTGGAGACCTTCTCAAAGACCTAGTCAATGATTACAAGATCAACCGGAAGAAGAATCTGGATCTGGTGAAACACTACGTGAAGCTCCTGAAAAGCTACTTTGGTACTGGAACCAGAGTCCAGGGCATCACAACAGACATGATCAGGGCCTATGTGGCTCAGCGCCAGGAGGAGGTCAGTGAGCAGACAAAGCGAACTCCGGCACCAGCCACGATCAACCGGGAGTTGTCGGCACTACGTCGAGCGCTCAACCTTGGGAAGCAGGCTGGTAAGGTGGTCCGAGTTCCTCACGTACCCATGCTCCGCGAGAACAATGTACGTAGGGGATTTTTCAACCACCGGGATTACTTACGACTGAAGAAAGTTCTGCCTGCGTATCTGCGTCCGGCCGTGACACTCGCCTTTTTCACTGGTATGCGCCAAGGAGAGATCCTCAAGCTGGGATGGGGCCAGGTGGACTTCACTCACAGATTGATCCGGCTAGAGCCTGGAACCACGAAGAACCGCCACGCTCGAACGGTTCCAATGAGCGATGAACTATTCGCGGAGCTGCGCGAGCAGCGGCAACTTCGAGATGGGGAATTCCCTGGTTGTGAGTGGGTGTTCTTCAATCACAAGACTGGCCAGCGCATCCGGTCTTTCGTGAAGGCCTGGAAAACAGCCTGCGCTAAGATCGGCCGGCCAGACTCCCTCTTTCACGACCTCCGCAGAACAGGAGTTCGTAATCTGGTCAGGGCAGGAGTGCCGGAGAACGTGGCCATGGCCATCAGTGGACACAAGACCCGCTCTGTGTTCGATCGTTACGACATTGTCGACGAGGAAGACATCAAGAACGCTGCTGCTGCTCTAGAGGGGTATTTGGCGAAGTCTGGCGAACAGCTGAATCAAAAGGTGAGTGAAATCAAGTAGCTGCCCTATGAAGAAAACCCAGTCCAAGAAGATCTTCCGGAGACGAAAGAAACCAGGAGACGGCAAATCTGTTGTTCTTAACTGGACAGGAGACCATCCGAAGGATCACTTCAAGTTCTATGCTGATGCCTATATCCAGGCGGGAAGAAAATTGGTGGAACTCTATGGTTCCACAGGAGCAATACGAGATTTTGAGGCACTCCCAATCATATTCCTTTACCGGCATGGACTGGAGCTTTATCTGAAAGCCATTATTCTACGTGCCACCGAAGTGGAACTGGTTAGTATTTCCAAGCCGAATGAGATTCTGAAGAACCACGGTTTGAAGAGACTGGTTCCAGGCGTTGTAGAAATCATTGAAGCGCTGGATTTGAATTTCGACTTTGGTGTTGATGGACTGAGAACCGAGGCTGATTTTCGTCAACTCATTGACGAAATAGATGAAGTTGATCCTGGCTCCTTTGCTTTCCGCTACCCGCTTGGCAAGAGAGGTGATCCTTCGTTGCCACCAAGGAGCAATCGTGACGTCGATCCTGACCTCCCTTCCTGGTTCTCCTTCCGCCTCCAGGACGTCCGTATTTATTTCGACTCTCTTTCCAACGGACTTGGTGGGGTTTGCACGGCCATCGAAGACCACTTGAGTTTGGCAAGAGAAGCAGACGAGGAAGCTCATCAGTTCTGGTCGAATTAGTTTCAATCTGTCCCTGAGAAGGGAGCTTCCAGCTATTCTCGGTCCAGTTCAGAGAAGGAATCTCGATTCTCAACTTGTCCTGGGCACATTCTGGGCACAATCTAATTGATTCCTGCCACGGACAACAGGAGCCAATCCCCGTAAACCATTGAAAAGACTGGCACGCCCGGCAGGATTTGAACCTGCGACCTACGGATTAGAAGTCCGTTGCTCTATCCAGCTGAGCTACGGGCGCACCCAAGAGGAAACTAGAATTTAACATGGAATCGGGGTCACGGTTGCAGGAACCTGGTTTCTGCACAGCCCATATGAGATGTGCTAGTATTTGCTAGCAGTTTGTCTGAGACTGCTGGCGGAGAAACTTCTCATGAAAACCGTGCAGATCAATGCCCGCATCGACAAGACTCTCAAGCAGGCGATTGAGAACTATTGCCGCTCGCGTGGCATTGTGATCAACCACTTTGTCCAGGAAGCCCTGCTTGATCGACTGGAAGAGCTTGAAGATGTTGAGGACCTCAAGAGCATTCGCCATGAGCCCACGCGTCCTCTGGCCGAAGTTCTTTCGGAACTGAAGCGCAATGGCAGGCTATGAGATTGAGATCACTCGCACGGCCGAAAAACGGCTCAAGACTCTCCCGCGCCAGGAGCAAACCAGAATCGTGGATGCCATGCTGGCGCTTTCCAGGGATCCCCGGCCCAGGGGATCCAGAAAACTCCAGGGCTATGCGGATGTCTTTCGGATCAGGGTAGGTGCCTACCGTATTCTCTACAGCGTCGAACAACGCCGGTTGATTGTCATCATCCTCAAAATCGGTCACCGTGGGGACATCTACCAGCGGACCTGAATCGCTCGCCGGCCGAGGCCCTCGGAGATTGGAAGCGTACCTACGGCAACGCGAAGGCCACGTAGGCACCATCGATCTTGACTTCGGTGTCCGGAGTGAGCCCGACCTGGCCGGCGGCGCAAAAGAGGACATACTGGCGTCCGCCGACCTCGTACACGGCCGGAATGCTCTGGACGGCAGCCCCGACTTCCCGCTCCCACAGAACCTGGCTCGTATCCGCGTCGAAGGCGCGCACTTTCTTGTCCCTTGTTCCCACAAAGAGCAACCCGGCAGCTGTAACGACCGGCCCTGTTTTCTGGTAAGCCGAGCCGGTATTCTTGATTCCTCTGGCCGCCAGCTCCGGCACGTCACCCAGAGGAATCTGCCAATCAATCGTCCCCTGGTTCAGGTCATAAGCGGTCAGGGTCGTCCAGGGAGGGCCGATCGGCGAAGTGCCGTGGCTGGTCCGCATCAGGCCGAAGCCGCTGACGAAACGGGCGCTGTCCGAAAGCTGTCCTTCCTGCTCTCGCCGCGTGAACGGGGCAGGTGACGGTTTTTCGAGGAAGGCAGTCACTAGACTCACGTCTGCCTTCGAGAGGGACGGAAAACCCGGCATGGGTCCGAGTCCCGCCCGGATGATGTTTGCGATCTTCCGCCGGCCCAGCTTCTGATACACGCCCACAAGTGAGGAAGTGGCCAGTTCGTTGTCCTGGTCAACGATGGAGTGACAGCGGTGACAGTGGACATCGTAGAGATATCGTCCGCGCAGCCCGGGCTCGTCCGGCGGCGGGATTTGCTGTTCCGGATCTGCCTCCAGTTTCAGGATGGCGGGATGGTCCTTCGACACGACATAGAGCCGGCCCCGGCCTGGATCGATGGCGGCCCCGCCCCAGTTGGATCCCCCGTTGTTGCCCGGCATCTGGACCGTGTTCCCCGGACCCGGCGGGGTGAAAAGGCCTTGATTGCGAGCGCCGGCGACATAGTCTCGATAGCGGGCCCGTTCTTCCTCATCCAGGTAGGGGTTCAGATCGTCCACCGTGAACTTCTGGCGCGCAAAAGGCGGCGGTTTGGTGGGGAAAGGCTGGGTCGGCCATAGGGTCTCCCGCGGCATCTCAGTTCCAGTCGGCACGGGTCGTTCTTCGATGGGCCAGAGCGGTTCGCCGGTGACCCGATCGAAGACGTAGACGAATCCTTGCTTGGTGGCTTGCGCCACCACGTCGATCTTCTCACCCTGGTGCTCGACCGTCAGCAGCTTGGGGGCGGTTGCGGGATCGTAGTCCCAGATATCGTGGTGGACGAACTGAAAGTGCCAGAGACGCTTTCCGCTGCGTGCGTCCAACGCGACCAGGGAGTTGCTGTAGAGGTTCGCACCCTCCCGGTCGGCTCCATAAAAGTTGTACTTGGCGCTGGCCACCGGCATGTAGGCGATGCCGCGCTTCACATCCACGGAAAACTCCGTCCACACGTTGGCTCCGCCTACGGTCTTCCAGGCGTCCTTGGGCCAGGTGTCGTGTCCGAACTCACCGGGATGCGGAATGGTATGGAAGGTCCATACTATAGCTCCCGTGCGGACGTCGAAGGCACGGATGTCTCCGGGGGCCGAGCCATATCCCTCGTTGGTCGCGGAACCGAGGATGAGCAGGTCTTCGAAAATCCGGCCCGGAGAATGAGACTGGACGAGAGACAAGCTGTCCGGATCGCGGCCCAGACCTTCTTTGAGGTTGACACGACCGCTTTCTCCAAATGACTCAATGAGACGGCCTGTTTTCGCATCCAGTGCCCGCAGAAAGTGGTCGGCCGCATAAAGAAGCCGTCTGTCTGAGCGGTCTTCACTCTCCCAGTAGTTGATCCCCCGGTTGGTGATGGCGATCATGCCCTCTTCGGCCGCGTGAACCCAGATCTCTGAACCGGTGACAGCGTCCAGCGCCACGATGGAGTTGTTCCGAGCCAGGACATAGGCGACGTTGTCGACGACGAGGGGGGCGAAGAAATAGACGTTGTTGTCACTGGTCGAGTACGACCAGGCGACTTCGAGCCGGTGTACGTTGGCACGATTGATGTGCCGGAGAGAGGAATACTGCGCCGCATCCGCGCTCCCGCCGTAGTCGCTCCAGGTGGCGTAGTCCGTTGTGTAGTCGATCGTATGGTTGGGGCCGCATGCGGGGAGGCCGGCACCAATCACCAGCCAGCCACACGCGATGGCGGCCAGTCTGCCTGTGGAACGGATGAAGTGGGCTCCGAGTTGCACGGTCTAAGGTGTGTACCAGATCGGTGAAGTGTAAGCGCGCTCCTGCGTGGTCATGGGCACCTCTTCCGGCATCTCAATGCCGTAGCGAACTGCCTCGTAAGCGGTCCAGCGCGGTGTGGGAATCTCGATGACGCGTGCGTAGTAGAAAGCCCGTTCTCCGGCTTTGAAGTCAGGATCCTCCCAGACTGTAATCAGCTCAGAATCGCCAATCGTGTTGCTCCAGGTAGCGCGTTCAATGTCCACCGTATTTCCGACCGGTGTCCTGCAACGTCCGTCCGTGCCGATCTTGCGGCCATCCGCAACCGCGACGTCATAGACTCGCTCATGAAGCTCTCCCTGCGAGTCCATCCAGCCCTTGATGACCTGGATCCGGTCGAGGTTCCCGCTCAAAGGATCCTTCAGAGCGGCCACCAGAAAGGAGGGGGCTGCACCATGCGGTGCGTCTGATAGATCTCCACCCATGGGCACGCCCTTTTGGTACCCGGCAAAGGCCGGGGTTCGACCCAGTGCGTCTTCTTCGGTGAACTCCCATCCCCCAAAAAAACGGACCAGCATCCGCGACCCTGTGGTGGCGTAGGTCTCTTTCCTTTCCATGGCGTCGTAGATCGATTTCCGGGTGTTTTCCCTGGCCCACACCGCGGCTAATCCGGAAGCAGCCTGCTCCCAACCCATAATCCTCTGGTCTCCCATCTCAAGGACGACGTGCTCAGTTCGCTTCGGGCCAGGCTCAGATCCAGAGTGTTTTCCGAAGAAGTTGTCCTCCTGCGCGGTCGCCAGCGAGGTATGGCTGTCGGTGGACCCGACCAGACCGAACTTGTAGGGATTCGTGCCGAACTTCTCTTCCAACCGCAACCCGACCTTCAGCGCTTCCCGGGCATACTCTCCCGAGAGCATGCTGTCCTCCTTCAACTCGCTCATATTGAGATTGGCGCGATCCCAGGTTTCGTAGTCAGCGAACTCGTCGTTGGGGGAGAGAAAAGGATGCGTCTCCCCGTCCCCCTTGATCTGGGTCGCTTCGTACAGGATTTCCCACTTGATTCGCTGTTCCACGTATTCTCGATCGATTGCTTTGCCGTCGTACTGGGCCACCTCCGGAAACATGATCCCGTTGGCCAGGTTACCGTTGTGGGCGATGGCCAGAACATCCCCCCCGGTCTTCTCCTTATAAGTAGCCATCCATTTCCACAGATCACGAGGATTGGGGCTTCCCAGAGGCGGGGTTTGTGTGTAAGGGTCCATCTGTCGCGCCAGTCGCTCCCCATTCCCTGTAGATGACGTTGCGATGCATGTTGTTTCCCTTGACCAGGGAGGTCCACTCGAAGCCGATGAAGGCGGTAAAACGGCCGGGCTCGTTGTAATCCTCTGCGGCATCGATGATCATGTCCCAGGTGGTCTTAAAAGGCTTAGTTCCCGGCAGGACGTCCAGCGACTTATCCAACGTGCCGTTGGCAAACTGATCAATAATGTACATTGCCGCTTCCATGCCGTCCTTCCCACCCCTGCGGATCTTGTCGGAGAGTTCCCGGGCTATTTTCGACTTGCCGACCAGGACGGGATCGGCCTCGTAGAGAAGCGTGAACAAGCCCATGTTGTCGGAGTGATCCGAGATCACCAGGAAGTCCAGGGGGCGCGACAACTTCGCCTTGACTCCGGTGGAGGACGTGACCTCCTCTCCGCGGGCGAAACGATACGCATCTTCGGGCCCTAATCGGTTTCCGATGGCTCCGGCGTCCATCGAGATCGAAGTATGAAGATGGGTATCACCCCAGAGCGCCCGGGAAGGGAAGTTTCGATTGGCGTAGGGTGAAAACGAATCCTCCTGGTATGCCTTCTCCAGACTAGCCGCCTCCGGGGGAGGCTCCTGAGCAAGAGTGGTCGAACTTAGGACAGTGACGATTGCTGCGGCTATCGCAGCGGCAACTAGTGCAGCCCGCCATAAGCTCTGAGCCACGTTCAGACGCCCCTCCCCGTTGCTGGCGTTGTTGCGCTCGCTCGCCATATGGCTTGCTATGACTCGCTCGCGACGCCTAGCCAGCAACGACGATTGACGCGCTGACCCTGGCTCAGAGCTTATGGCGAGCTGCACTAGACGTAGCGTGGTCGTGTTTGGCATGAGTCCTCCCGGGAGTTGGCTTTCGCCAACTTCCAATGGAAGGATTCAACCATGTTCCCGCCGGTTTGTAAATTGGCCTATGGTGCTATCGGAGTAGTCCTTTAGGGCGCCCCGGGCTGGGAATTATTCACTGCCTCCAGAGGGAGCTTCTGGGCCAGCAGTTGACTGTGCGAGAAATACTTCCGCCTCAGGGGACACTGGTCAAGACCGGGAAGGCCGTTAGCGTTCCCACGTCCTGGGGAAAGGGAGTGTCCGGATCGTCGTTCTGAAGCAGGGTCACGGCCACAATCGGGACCGAACTTGAAATCGCCAGAAGTCCCCTCATCGAGGCAACCTCTTCCACGTCCGGAAACAACTGGGTCACGAACTGAGCTTTGTGTTGGCCGGTAGCCAGTTCCAGTTCGCGCCTGGCCACCTCTTGCCCCGCCATGTCCAGTAGTTGCAGATCCAACGTGGCAGTCGTTCCGCCGGTGGGACCCGGGAACGGATTGGCCAGAGTCAGGCCGGTTTCGGCGTTCCCGGTGGTGTCGACAAATAGGGAAAAGCTGCCGGCTTTCTGCGAGGCCGGAACTCCCGACTCCGTCTCCAAGAGCCCCGAAGGGAGGTCAATGCGGGAAAAAACGGCTGAGCCCCCCACACCTTCCACGGAGGTCACCCGGGCATAGCCTGCCTGGATGGCACCCTCGCCCGTGGTCTCCAATACCCTGGATTCGCCGGACCCCAGCTGGAAATTGAATGTGGAGTCGGTCCCCAATCCGTCGATCCGGAGCACCATCGGGACCCCATTACTGTCAAAAAAGTCGAGTTGGACCGGGGCCTGGCCGGCGCCCACGTTGGCCAGGTTCATGGCGGTCTGGAGTCCGATCGTCCCGGCCTGCCCGTTCCCGATCTGGGCGAAAAAGAACTGAATCGGGATGGCTCCCTGCGGTTCCGGACCCACCAGTTCCGGTGCCCTGCCCTCAAGTACGGGGAAGGCGGCCAGGGTCGGCACTTCCCTGGGAAATTCGACTCCGGGTACGTCATTTTGCCGCAGTGTGACCAGCGCGATCGGATCCAGGCTTCCGACCGTGAGGACGCCCTGCATTTCAGCGGCCTGTTCGACCTCGGGAAAAAGCTGGGAGACAAAAGTGGCGCGATGCTGACCCGCTTCCAGTTCCAGGGTGGTCTCTCCCAGCAGGGTGAACTCCTGATCGAAAAGCTGGAGCAACATCGCACCGGGACGACCCGCCGGAGCCGATTCTGTCCCGGACCGGACGGATAACCCCAGAGGAAAGTCCTGCCGATTGCTGACGTTGACGATAGCCAATCCGGTCTCCAGATCTCCGAGTGAGTCCACGAACAGGGTGGCTTCGGTCAGCCACTCGGAGGCGGGCACGCCGGCCTGATAAAGAATGGTTCCAGTGGGGACATCCTGGCGCGTGAAGATGCCGGTCACACCGAGGTCTTCCCCTCCCCGGATCCGAGCGTAGCCGGCTTCGATCTCGCCTTTGCCGGAAGTACTCAGATGCCACGTCTCTCCGGGATCCAGGCGTGCCGAGACCGACGAGACCAGATTCTCTCCGGCTGGAATCTGCCCATCCAGGTCCAGTTCCCAGCGTCCTCCCGCGGGATCAAAGAAATCGATCGTGAAAGCGGTCGCTCCAGCGCCGGGGATGCCGGCGACGCCGATCTCAGTAGTGAGGGCGATATTGCCGGTCTGACCGTTTCCGATCTGGGTCAGGTATTGTATCTTTTCGGAGCCCAGGAATTCGTAGGCTCCGATGTCCACCGCTGGTCCAAAAATCCGATCCTCACCGTCCAGGTCGAAAGCCCCCAGGCCGCCGGGAGGGTCGTTATTCCCGGCGTTGATGGCCGGAGAGCCGGCCAGGAGCCGGTAGTCACTATTGCCGGGATCGACAAAGAATGGATCGGCCCCGATCAGATTGTTGTTGCCGGTGATTCTGGTGGGGTCAAGCAGGTCGGTTCCGTTCCCGAAAACGATGGAGTTGTCCAACTCTGCGATGAGGACGCCGATACCGTTTTCCGCGTTGTTGGTAATCGTCAGGTTCGTGAGTTGCATCCCGACCCCGTCTCCCCTGAGCCCGCTCTGGTTCGAATCGGCGATCAGCGAGTCGGTCAGTATAAAGGAAGCACTGGAGTGGCTGATGTAGACCTGTGCCGCGTTGCTGTTCTCAGGCCCCGAATTGTCCAGCCAGATGTTTCGCCTGGCTACGAGCTGGCTCTCACCGGCGGTTCCCAACAGGGTCCCGGCCCCTCTGCTACTCCCCTCTCCCTGAAAACGATTCCCTTGGATCCGGTTATCCTCGAAACGCCCCTGGGCGTCGGCGGATGTAGTCACGTCCAGGCCCCCTCCGGTCCTGTGGCCGTCGGAGATCACGGTGTTCTTGAAAAAAACGTTTCTTGTGATCTCGAGGGTGACCGCCCCGCTGGCTCCTGCGGAGAGCCCTCCTCCGGTGGCGCTGCCGTTCTGACACTCCACCACATTGTCCCGAAACGTGTTGTTGCTGATCTCGGCGGAGGAGTTATTCCTGGCGAAAAGGTGCAGTCCCCCGCCACCGGCGCTGTCATTCGCCGCGCGGGCTTCATTTGCCACGAAGTGACAATTCGTGACCACGAGGCTGGTATCCTGACTCGCCGAGAGCTCGAGGGCTGCACCGGCCACACTGCTTCCCCGACTGATATTGGCCTGGAAGAGACACCCATTAATCAAGAGGCTGGACTCATTGTTCAAGTCGGCGTTGATTGCGGTTCCGAAAGGGCTTAGCGAGGATCCGTCGTCGAATCCACCTCTATTCTCGAGAAAGTGGCAATTGACAATTTCGACGATCGCGGTCCCGGTGGTGACCAGATTGATTCCGGCTCCCGACTGTTCCGAGAATCCGGCTGTGATGGTCAGATTCTCCAGGCGCAGCGTCCCACCGCTGCCGATCCCGGCGTTGATCGAGAGGACTCTAGAGTCCGTCCCTCCGGAGAGGGAAGTGAGCGAAGGGTCCGTTGCCATCTCACTGAAAGCAGCGTTCCATCCTCCGGACATGTTCACCGACAGGTCGTCAGTGACAAAGACACTGGTGGTTCCGTTGTCGAACACACCCTGCTGGATTCGAATCTCGTGGTTGCCTCCCAGAGTGGCCGCCGCATCAAAAGCGGATTGCACGGTGGCATGGGCACCGGCTGGACCCACCCTGAAGACATCGGCGGATACCAGGGTAGCGGAGAAGGACAGGCACAGGAAGAAACTGAACATCCTGGACATCGTGTAACTCCGAGGGTAAGGGCTCAATCTACATGCATTCTAGTGAATCGTGCTTTGTCCGGGAGCGGGCATGTCGCCAGTGATGATGTTGCGGTTGATATAGTTGTCGAGATTGATCACGTAAGTGTCCGGATGATCGAGGAGCACCGGTGAATGAGTCGCTGCGATGATTCGGAACTTCTTTTCATCCACCAGTTCCATCAGCATCTTCAGGATGCGTCGCTGATTTGAGACGGAGAGCGCCATTTCGGGCTCGTCCAACAGTAATACGGTTCCATCGGGCAGGCTGGGGAAGGACTGCTGGAAGAGACTCAGCATGATCTGGCCATGGCTGGCGGTTTCCATAAACTCGCGCATTTCAGGATTGTCAGCGAAAAACTCGACCTGCTTGCGCGGGTTGTGCTGCTCGGCATCAAAGAGAAAGATCTGGCCCAGGTTGTCTGGTTTCTGCAGCACCCGGTATGAGAAATTGTCGACTTCCTCTTCGCTCAGAGAATAGTAGAGCGAGTGGAGAAGGGTCGATTTCCCAGACCCGTTCTCTCCCGTGAGCATGATCAGCGGGTGCGACAGATCGATCACCATGGGCATGTGGAAGTTCAAGTTCATGAAGATAGGGTGAGCCAGTATCTTGAGAATCATTCATTCTTCTCCGGGACGATGAAACCCGTATTGTCCCGATCCTGGGCCCCTGGTGTCAACGCTGGAATGCGGGGCCGCCCTGGCCCGAACTCCTGCGGGTCACCCGGCGGTCACTCCTCCGAGGAGGACCCGTTCATGATGTCGACCAGGTGGTCCATGCCCAGAGCATAGCGCTTCGATTCATTCTGGTTGAAGTCCAACTGCAGGATCGCTCCATGGGCTCCGATCTTACGACAGGCCTCAACCAGGGGGCGAATTCGGTGAGCCCGCGTGACGCACCGGGTGGGATCGACCATGACCGGAAGATGAGTTCGGTCCCTGAGAGCCATGATAGCTCCCAGATCGAGGGTGGTCCGCGAGATGCTTTCAAAGGTCCGAATCCCGCGTTCGCAAAGAACAATATCCTGGTTTCCCTGTCCCAGGATGATCTCAGCGGAAGCGAGCAACTCTCTCAACGTGGCACTGATACCGCGCTTCAAAACAACGGGTACGGAGACCCGCCCCACTTCTTCCAGCAGACTGGTGTTTTGCATGTTCTGAGAAGAGATGACGAACAGATCTACGAGTAAAGAGAGGGGCCCTACCTGCTCCGGAGCCTGGGCCAGACAGGCTATGGGCAGTTGATGTTCGCTCGCCACATTCTTGAACTGGCGGAACTGTTCCAGGTCGAATCGCCCCGAACCGGGTTGCTGAATGGCCAGCAGGAGAGCATTCCCTCGAGTTCTAGCCAGTCGGGCCACCTGATCAATCTTCTCTGGTGCCGTCGTCAGTCCCAGACCTAAGGCCAGGACAAACTCCTCACCGCCCAGAAACACCGAACCCAGGGAAATCTGCTTGGTTTCGCGGGGGCTGACAGGTGGTGCATCGGTGCTGGGCGCCTCGACCCGATGAACAAATGCGGGACCTGGTGATTCGGCTGGCGACGGCTCGTGATCGGAGATTTCGGCCCGAGAGGTTGTCGCCAGATCTCCGCCCGGGAAGCACCCCAGTACTCGCAGCAGTCTGGCCCTGGAGCGGACGTCGTCCAGAGCCCTGATCACGCGCTCTTCTTTGATGTTGCCTTCCAGCTCTAGATGGAACTGGTACTGCCACGGTGTACCTTTTTGCGGCCTCGACTCCAGCTTGGCCAGGTTGACTCCCTGGGCGGCCAGTGCCGCCAGGGCCCCTACCAGGGCGCCCTCGGTGTGATCCGTCACCAGTTGCACAGAAGTCTTGGCCGGGATTCGGAGATCCACGTCAACGGGTTCACGGGAGATCACCCAGAAGCGCGTGTAGTTCTCAGGGTGGTCCGAGATTCCCTCGCGCAACACGGACAATTCGTACAGTTCGGCAGCCTCGGCGCTGGCGATGGCTGCATGCTTCGAATCTCCATCCTGTTTCACTTTTCGAACCGCTTCGGCCGAGTCGATATAGCTTTCGTAGCGGGCGTTGGGAAGTCCTTTGATGAACCCACGGCACTGCTGCAGGGCTACCGGGTGGGAGAAGATGGCCACGATCTGTTCCAGGGGCGTCTCCGCAAGACCGATCAGGCAGTGCTCGATTCTGAGGTACTCCTCTCCAACCACATGCAGCCTGCTCTCGGTCAGGAGATCGTAGACCTCATGGATGCTTCCAGCCAGAACATTCTCTATGGGGAGCATGGCCAGATCGACATGCCCTTCCTCCAGCGCGTCAACTGCCTCCGAGAAGCTTCCGTACCCGATCGCCTCGATCTCGCGGCCGAAGTGTTTTCGACAGGCCAGCCAGGAGTAGGCCCCTTTGGTTCCCTGAAAGGCTACGCTTCGAACCCTCTTCAGATCCGGATTCAGATCCTGGTGAACTCTTCGAGTCTGCACCTCTCTGGAGTGGTTGATGACTTCCTTGAGAACGCGTTCGGCCAGGATTGGATCCAGGTCCTTCTGACCGGCCAGCCGGGCCACTTTGATCAGGAGTTCGGTCTCCCGAGCTGAGTCGAAGAGGGGAAGCCCTCGAGACGCCTTCTCCTGAAGAATCTCATCCACCACCTTCATCCGCTGGGCCAGTGCTTCCAGCAGCCCGCGGTCGGCTTCATCAATCCGCTTGCGAAGAGAATCCAACTGTTCCGACATGACAATCGCTCTAAACCAAAGGCAGCAAAAAAAAGCCCACCGGATCAAGCGTCCCGGTGGGCTCGTGAAGTTCGCTGCTGTTCACTCTAAGGCGACTCGGATGCAGCGCACACAGCCCTCTTGTCGAGGCTAAAAAAACACGAAAATGCGCCGCTTTCTCGAGTCAACATATGATCAAAGAGATTAAAGTCTTTCTCACCGCCCGGTCAAGTGAATTGTGGACACCCGGCCTGGAACGCACCGCATACCGGCAGGGAGCTAGAATAGTGATCCAATGAAAATCCTGGCGGACTCCAGAATCACACATGCGACCGAAGCCTTCTCTCAGTTCGGGGAGGTCAGCCTTTTCGCGCTGCCGCTGGATCTCGAACTGACCCGGGATGTAGACATTCTGGTGCTTCGCACCGATCTCAGACTTGACGCAGATTTGCTGCGTCTCTGCAGCCCCACCTTTGTCGGCTGCCCGGCCGTGGGCACCGACCATGTGGATTTCGAATACCTGCGGGAGCGGGGCATTGCGTTCGCTCATGCCCCCGGCTGCAATTCTGACTCGGTTCGGGACTACGTGATGGCTGCCCTGCTGTGGCTGGCCACCCGGGAAAGGCGGAGCCTGAGCGAGCTGACTCTGGGAGTCGTCGGGGTGGGAATGATCGGCGGGAAGGTGGCTGACGCTGCGTCCGCCCTGGGTCTGAAGGTTCTGCTCAGTGACCCCCCCAGGGCCCGGCAGGAGCCCGACTTTCATTCGCTACCGCTGGACGAGCTAATGGAGGCCGATTTCCTCAGCCTGCACGTTCCACTGATCCTCCAGGGTGAGGACCCGACTCACCACCTGTTTGATCGAGAGCGGCTCAACAAGATCAGGAATGGCACGGTCCTGATCAATGCATCCCGGGGGGCTGTGGTCGACGGTGCAGCTCTCAAGGTGGAGTTGCGGGAAGGCCGCCTGAAGGCGGTCCTCGACGTGTGGGAAAACGAGCCGGGCATCGATTACGAGTTGCTGGAGCTGGTTCAGATTGGAACTCCGCATGTTGCCGGTCAGGCGCTCGAGGCGAGGGAGCGGGGAACGGAAGTCATTTTCCAGGCTTGCTGCCGGCACCTGGGAGTCGATCCGGGCTGGTCGTTTTCCCGGTCCCAGTCCCGAAGACTGGCGCTGCCGGAGAGCCAGGGACGTCGAGAACAAAAACTCCACAGTCTGGTTCGAGAAGCCTACGACATCGAAGCGGACGATCGAATGCTCCGCGAACTCCTGCACGTCCATCCCGGGGAGCGAGTCGAACAGTTCCATCGGCTCAGGCGCAGCTACCGAAGGCACGAGTTGTCGACATTCTCGGTGGAGCTTCCGGTCCAGAGCCCTCTGGAAGGTCCCTGCCGGGCGCTGGGCTTTCGAGTTGAGTGCGAGCAAAATTGATCCACTTTCGGCTTCTGGTATAGTCTGCAACCGCAGTGAAGAGCAACGATAAATGAATGGGAGCAGGCAATGACCAGGGTCAACCGTCGTAGTTTCATGAGCTCCGCAACCGTCGCCTCCGGCGTGGTGCCCGGCACAGCGGGTGGCGCTAAAGCCGCCTCGATTCGGAGTGGAAGCCGGGGAGTCTCAGCCAACAGCAAGATCCATGTGGGCCTGATCGGCTGTGGGGGCATGGGCCGTTACGATTTGAGAGACTTCCTGAGAGTCGACGAAGTGGAGTGCCTGGCCCTGGCCGATGTGGATACCGAGCACAGCCAGGAAGCTCTCGAGTTCGTCCAGGAGCAGCGACAGAACCGCCCCGATACCTACCAGGACTTTCGTCACCTTCTGGACAGGGATGACCTCGATATTGTGATCGTGGCAACGCCGGATCACTGGCATGCTCTACCCACCATCATGGCCTGTCAGTCGGGCAAAGACGTCTACTGCGAGAAGCCGCTTGCCACCTCTATAGAAGAAGGTCGGGCCATGGTCAACGCGGCCCGGAAGTATGACCGCGTGGTCCAGGTTGGGACCCAGCAGCGCAGTTCAGAGCACTTTCGGGAAGCAGTGGAGTTTGTGCGTTCGGGTCAGCTCGGCACCATCCGCACGGTTCGAGCCTGGGCCTAGCAGCCCGTGGTGAAAGTCGCCTCTCGGTCAGCCATGGCCAATAGACTTGTGCCATGTCGATGGGCAAGCGTAAGGGACAGAGGCAGAGCGAGATGTGGGTGCCGGCAACAGAGCTGGCCAAAGCGCCGGGACACCCTTTTTACCAACGCCTGAACAGAGTGCTGGGCAAGCACGGTTTCGATGATTTTGTGGAAGCGGAATGCGCCGCTTTCTATGCCCCCAGCCGAGGGCGGCCCGGCCTGGCACCGGGCATCTATTTCCGGCTGCTGCTGGTGGGCTACTTCGAAGGGTTGAGCTCGGAGCGAGGCATTGCCTGGCGAGCCGCTGATTCGCTGGCGCTGCGCGGTTTTCTGGGACTGAATCTGAGTGAGTCACCTCCGGATCATTCGACCATCTCCAGGACCAGGCGACTGATCGATGGCACAAGTCTATTGGCCATGGCTGACCGAGAGGCGACTTTCACCACGGGCTGCTAGGGGACGTCCCAACGTTCCAAGGTTCCAACGTTGCAAGGTTCCAACGTTCCAAGGTTCCAAGGGGGAAGCAGTAGACACTAGTGCTCTTGAGGTTTGAAATCGTAACAAGTTCATGACCACCTACGGAGTCGGCGGCGCCGGCCGGCAGGGGACCGCGACCGCTTACGACATCGCCCGCTTTTCTCCGGATAGTCGCGTCGAACTGGCCGATTTCGATCTGGAAGCTGCTCGGCTGGCAGCCGACCGCATCAATGGCCTTCTTGGCCAGCCGAGAGTGGCTCCCCGGGGCACTACGCTCTTTTCAAGGGGCTGAGGGATCTTGGAATGCTGGGTCTGGAACCACTGAATCTGATCTCCGGGAAAGTGGCTCCAAGAGACCTGCTGCACAAACTTCTCTCAGATCATATTCTGCCCGATCCCGGGGAACAGGATCTTATGGTGATTCATGTGCGGGCGGCAGGCCTCCAAGATGGCTCCCGCAGGGAAGTCCAGGTTGACGTCCTGGACCGATTCGATTCAACCACCGGGTTCGCAGCCATGGAACGAACGACCGGTTTTCACATGGCCATCGTGGCTCAAGCGCTGGAGCAGGGAGAGGTTCCACCGGGCGCGGTTCCTCCAGAACTGGCGGTCACACCGACCAGGATGGTCCGCGAACTGGAGAAACGCGACATTCAAGTCAAGACGTCGTGGGCCTGAAACGCAGGAAAACCCTCCGTGGTCCGATCAAATCGCCGCGTGGAATCGTCTCCTACTCTTCGCGAACATCGTCCGGCAACGCAAACGCCACGTAGAGATCCGAGGGTGCCGTGCCTGACTTCCCTCCACCCCCCGCCGCCACAACGATGAACTGCCGGTCGTTCACCATGTATGTGGCAGGGGTGGCATTGGCACCGGCTTGCAGTTGGTGCTCCCACAGTTTCTCGCCGGTTCGCTGATCAAAAGCCCGAAAGCGGAGATCCCGCGTGGCTCCGATGAAGACGATCTCTCCGGCGGTGACCAGTGGGCCTCCGATGTTAAAAGTGCCGGTGTCCGGGTATCCCCGCTTTTCCAGTTCAGGATAGGTCCCGAGCGGAACCTGCCAGAGGATCTCTCCACGATTCAGGTCGATTGCGTTCAGGGTGCCCCAGGGGCGCCGTGAAATCGGAAACCCCTCCGGGTCGAAGACCTCGAGATGGCCGGTGGCCACAAAAGGCGCGGAATGTGATGTCTCCTCGCGGGCAGGTCGCATGCGGATCATCTCGGGCTCATTGCTGGCATTGACGTAGAGGCTGCCGCTTCGCGGATCAACCGCCGCACCACCCCAGTCCGTGCCTCCATTGAACTGGGGGCGATTGGATGGCGCCCTCCAGGGAGGGCGGGTCGAAAAGCCTGGACGGACCGTATTGCTGCAGGTAGTTCTGGCGTACATAAGCAGCTGCTTCCGGGTTCAGATCGGTAATGTCGTCTTCGTCAAAGCCCTGCACTGCATAGGGTGGAGGTCGAGTGGGGATGGGTTGCGTCGGCCAGGTCTTCTCGCCCTCCAGGGTGCTCTGACCAACCGCGCGTTCCTCCACCGGAAAGAGCGGCTTTCCGGTCTCCCGATCCAGCAGAAACAGATGACCCATCTTGGTGACCTGGGCCACGGCATCGATCCGCTGGCCCTCGTGGGTCACCGTCACCAGGTTGGGAGGGCAGGGCAGATCGAAATCCCACAGATCGTGATGGACCGTCTGGAAATGCCAGAGTCGCTCTCCCGTGGAGGCATGGAGAGCCAGGATCGAGTCAGAGAAGAGGTTCTGGCCTTCCCGATCGCCTCCGTAGTGGTCGTAAGTGGGTGACCCGGTAGCGGCAAATACGAGGCCCCGCTCCGGGTCCAGGCTCAGCCCTCCCCAGCCGTTGGCGCCTCCGGCCCTTTGCCAGGCATCCGCCGGCCATGTGTCGTAGCCGGTCTCCTCCGGATGGGGAATGGTATGGAAAATCCAGACCCGCTCTCCGCTTCTCACATCGTAGGCCCGGATGTGTCCCGGTGCTGCCGGCCCGGGACCCTCTCCAACGGTGGATCCGAGGATGAGCAGGTGCTTGAACACGATGCCGGGAGAAGTGGCTCGCACGGTGAGATCTCCGATTTCACGATCCAGTCCCCGGCGCAGGTCGACCATCCCACCCTGTCCGAAAGATTCGATCAGCGAGCCGTCGCCGGCATTGAGGGCGTAAAGGTGGTTCTCCAGGGTAAAAAAAATTCTGGCTTCAGAGTCGCCGCTCCAGTAGACAACGCCCCGGTTGACTCGGGCCCACCGGGCCACGTCCCGGGGAGCCCCGTGGGCGTAGGGATCGAATCTCCACACGACCTCTCCAGTCGCGGCATCCAGGGCAAAGACTCGAAGCATGGGTGAAGTGAGATACATGACCCCATTGACCACGATGGGATTGCACTCGATGGTGTAGAGCTCTTCATCCCCCGACTGGAAAGTCCAGGCGACCTCCAGCCGGCTGACATTGGAGCGATTGACCTGCTCGAGGGGGGAGTAGCTGCTCGAGGCCGGGTCCCCCTTGTAGACGGGCCAGTCTCTGTTCGCAGGAGCGGTTTCCAGCCGGCATCCGGCACCCAGCCCCAGGAGAAGAGCCAAGAAGATCGCCGTGAACCGGCCCATCCGAAGCTGTGAAGGACCACGACCACTCACTCTGCAAGTATGCCACGGGAAACGAGGTGCCAGGAATTCTAGCCGTCGACCGGTTTCGCTTCCCCCATCCACAATCGTTGGCGTATCCGTGTAAGGGGGTACTTGGCTATAATTCTCTTCCTATGGCACACACTTATCACGATCTGAAGGAAATGACTGTTGCTCAATTGCGTGAGGTGGCTTCCGGGCTCGAGCACGAGGCGGTGAAGGGCCACACCCAGTTGAACAAGGAGCACCTGCTGCTGGCGGTTTGCCAGGCTTTGAGCATTGATCCTCATGAGCACCACGAGGCGGTGGGGATCGACAAGTCCAAAATCAAAGCCGAGATCCGCAAGCTTAAGGTGGATCGCCAGACGGCTCTGGAGGCCAAGGACCGCAAGGGCCTCAAGCAGATCCGTCGTGAGATTCGAGGGCTCAAGAGAAAGATCCGGAAGGCCCTGGTTTAAGGTCACTCTGAACCGTTGACACTTTGACCAGCCTTGCCCTGTCCATGCAGGTGTTTTATCTTTCGTACGGTGCTCGGTTCCGAGCAACATGTGCCCGGGTGGCGAAATTGGTAGACGCACAGGACTTAAAATCCTGGGGGCCATAGGCCCGTGTGGGTTCGAGTCCCACCCTGGGCACTTTGTTTGCAACAAGTTACGGTGATTGAGCCACGAGGCCACCGGAGCTGCGCTGCTTGATGTCTCCCATTTGTCTCCCACTGCTTTCTCGTTCCTGGATCCTCCGAACCCTCTCGAAAGCATCGGGTGCAAAGTGAGCGTAGCGCATAGTCGTCTGAATGGAACTGTGTCCTAACAGCTCTTTGACCGTGCGCAGGTCCACACCACTTTTCACCCACTGAGTCGCCCGAAAGTGCCTCAGCGAGTGGAAAGTCACCCAGTCGAGTCCAACGTCACGTTTTCCCTTGTCGAACGCGCTGCGCGGATCCTTCAGCCGAGTGCCAGTGGTGAGACTGACGAAGACATAGGGGCAGCCCACGATCCGAACCAACTTCCCGAGCCACTTCATTGCGTACTCGGAAAGCGGGATGTATCGAGGCTTCCTGCTCTTCGTCTTTTCAACCGCCAACATTCGTTGCCGAGAATCGATCTGCTTCCATTGCAGCTTGAGACCTTCTTGCTTGCGCAGTCCGGTTTCTCCGAGCAGAGCGACATAGGCTCCGACGGTCAGGTCGTGTGCAGCCACCGCTTCGACTAGCTCACGCTCGTCATCGAGAGACATTACGCGAAGTGCTGTCCGCTCCTCTGGGAGAAGACGAAACCGTGACAGTGGATGGACATCGATACATTCACGCTCGAGAGCAAAAGTGAGCATGCTCTTGAGCACCGCCAGATTGCGATTGACCGTGGCTGGGGAAACCTCTCGGCCACGAACCGCCACAAACCTGTGAGCGTGGCTTCGGCAAAGAGCTTTGAGAGGTATGTCTCCCAAGACCTTACAGATTTCCTTCAGCGCACGCTGCTTGAATGCAACGTCGCTGTTGCGAATTCTGCAGTAATCCTCCAAGTAGATCTCTGCGAAGTCGCTCACCGGCAGCTCCCCTGATTTGGGTCCTGCCGACAGCTCCTTCTTCAAAGCACTCCATCTGTTAGTCACAATGGATTCTTCGATCCGGGCGTGAATGTGTCGGGCCGCAGTCATGTTTGGAAAGTACCTCCTGTACGTGGTCCTATCCGGCCACCTTTTTCGGACTTCTATGCGGGTCTTACCCCGCTTCTTGACCCGGTTGATTCCCATACCTACCTCCTCTTGTCAACCGGGTTTTCCGCCACGTCGAGTGTATCGACTGAGCGGTACGCCGGCAAGGCCTCGATGAAGGTGTCTAGGTCTTCCAGGGTGAAGACACGGCGTCGGCCGAGTCTCCGAGCTGGGATATCCCCGAGGTCGGCATATGTGCGAAGTGTGTCTTCGCAGATTCCGAGGTATTGAGCAGCTGCGCGGGTGGAGAAGAGGCGCTGGTTCGGGACCTGGATTAGTGCGATGGGCTTACCGATCATTGGCTTGATCCGGGAGCCTCAAACTCTTGAGGAATTGCCGGTTGGATTGCCTCTCTCGCCGGACCTTGTTGATCCCGTGCATGAGGTAACCAATCGACCCCTCCGTTCCTTTGCCACTGGGCATCTCCCCCAAAATAGTCAGGGTCTCGTCGTCGCTATAGCCTCGGTTCACGAGCATCGCCGTCATGGACATATCGAAACCGGACCGTGATCGATCCCACAGGTCTGGACGGTCGCCTTCCCAGGTATTCCGGACTTTCCGGTCCTCCTTCAGGAGTTTGTGGAACTCTTCCGGGATCGTGAGCAGAGGCTCAGGGTGCGGAGCGGTCTTGTCTCTGTTCCGGTTATTGCTTGTTCCAACTGGGTAAGCACCCTTCGGTACGAAGCAGAGAAGCTCTTCAAAGGAGTAGGTTTTCCAGCTTGACCCCGGGTCTATCTCGACCCTGGTCTGCTCGTATTTCGAGTTGAGAGTTCCGGGCACTCTGAGAAGCTGCGCATGGTGTGTCGCCGCAGGATCACCGGCAAGAGCTTCGGTGAAAAACTTTAGTAGACGGATTGAACCCTCACCGGGCTTCTGCGGTCGATAAAATCTCCAGTAGGCGTGCCATCCGCCTCCCGAATTTACGAGGATTGAAGGTTCGAAAGGAAAGCTTCTGAGCCTCTCTGCCGCTTCTTTCCTGCCACCTTCAAACCGCTTGAAATCGAGATCGGCCCAGATTCCGGGGATATCCATTACGTTGTCTCTACGACGCAATTCCGACTCGAAAGTGCAAGTGGAAAAATAGCCGTTTGACACGCCTGACACGCCTAAGAAGTGAGGCTCTAGAGGGTCATCTGAGGCATGAGCAGGAATCTCAAGAAAGAGTCCAGGCCAGTTCTTGGCACTGCAGATATGGACGAATCCACGGCAGCGGTCGAACCAAAACGCGAACAGCGAATCGAATGTGGGTGGTGAGAGCTCGCGGTCAGTCATCATTCACCACGTTCCCTGCCCAGGCTGGCTCCTAGACCCGTAAAACTGTCCCCTCGGGGACATGGGGCGGAAATCATGTGCGGCTGTCACCTGGACGTCGAAATGCCGCAGCCTGGCATTGCCTCCGTGCCGGCAGGTGGAATGGACGCTTCCTACGTTGCCGTCACAGCCCCCATCTCGACAGGTTTCCACCTCCCTGTCTTCGGGTTTTCTAAACTTCACATTTCTATCGCTCACCCTATAGGGGGATGATGTGAATGATTGATAGAAACACCATTCGGCAGGGGCGGCTCCCCAAGAATCGCCGCCCTGCCTCATCTCTTGGTCGACATCACTAAGTGTCACTCCTGATTGATCGATACAAAGTATTGATTTCATGTAACTTTCACTTCTATCGTTCATGAGACTTTTCAGTGATGTGAAGCAGAACCGCCTAGTCAGTTTCCTCTTTCGCAAGTGAGTACTTTGTCCATCTGCCTTTACCGGTGGCGACAACGTCCCCCTTTGCGACGAGCTTCTTCAGATACCTCAGCGCCGTGGCGGGAGACACCTTCGCCCTCTTCGCTACTTCGGTTGAAGACAACTCCTCACCCGGCTTAATGGTGCTCAGGATCTTCTGAAGGGGCGTTTTTGTGGAACCCTTCGACCCAGATGATCCAGATACTTGGAACTTGGGCTCACCGCTTCCCTGCGGACTGACATCCAAGGTTAGTTCGACCGGCTCATCCCAATCCTTGGACTGGGATTCGAAGGAGAGCTGGCGGCGGCCCAGCCGTTGGAGCAGGATGACGCAGTCGGCGTTCTGAGCCTTGCCACCTGTCCCCTTGATGTCATCAATAGTCACCGTGTAACGCCTACGGGGACCCTGCGCTTTTCGCAGGTGATCCAATACTATGATTGTGACCGAGTGCTTACGAGTCAGCTCCGCCAGCCGGTGCAGAATGAGAGACTGCTGGGCGTCGTCGAAGGAAGAAAGCCCCGGTGTCGCCTTCTGGTAGGTGTCCAGAAAAACCACAGCGAATTTCTTCTTCTGGATCAGGTGTTCCAGATAGGCGAAACACCATTCCCCGGTGAGCGTCAGTCCCGACGCGACATAGACCTGGAAGGCTCCCTTTTTGAGTTTCAGTGCCGGCTCAGCCGACTGAATGTCCAGGATCCGGCTCTGGATTCGCCGGTCAGGATCCTCCAAGACCAAGTACAGAATCTTCTTGACTGGAGTGACGCTAAACTTGCCGAAGAGCTTTCCCCCGCAGGCCAGAAACAGGGCTATGTAAAGTGCCAGCAGCGTCTTTCCTGTCTGTGTGGCGGCGGCCAGCAGAACCAGATTTCCGAGGGCAATGATTCCTTCGACCTGGACGATGAGAGGGGAACACTTCCAATTTTCGACATCTGCTGCATCCAGCAGTCGCCAATCCTTTGGAGATTCGAACTTCTTGGAGCCGGCAGTCTTTATCACGTTTTGACCTCAGGCTGGCCACGCAAAAAGCCGACGATTTGGGGTTCGACGTGACCCTCGAGAGGACCGGCATGCTTTTTCTCGAGCTCAGATCCGCTCCACGACTCCCAAGCAGATGTTTCCGCGTGACCGGGCTCCATAACTCGGATCACTCGGCAGATGCCCGGAGACGCGAAACACTTATGAGGCGCTCGTAGGTGTATTTGCCGCCCGAGGTGGTCTTTGATTTGGGGTCCGAAAGTAGCGGTATTCCCCACAGAGCCAGCTTGTCCAATTCGTTATCGAACCAGAGAAACTCTGAGCTGTTTGACCTTCGCTGCTTCAACCAATACTCGACTTCCTCGGCGCTTCGACAATCCGGTGCGAAACACATCCAGCACTTGTCGCTAGGATGGAAAATGTCGAAGTAGAGCGCCGGAAACTCAGGAAGGCCGTTGCGACTGCGTTGGTACCGATAGCAGCGGACCCTCAGTCGCAGATAGTCGACGTCGATTCCGTCCTCGATGAGTTGCAAGCAGTACTCTGCCACTGACAGATCCGATAGGCAGATCATTTTGATTCGTTGTCCCAAAGTCATAGCATTCCATTCCTTTCTGAGGTCGGCGGTCCGCACGGTAGCGGCACTCGCTCGTTAGGGCAGGGCTCTGTCTGCCGATTCGACGCTGTGATTGATCAGAAGTGGAAAGGAGATGTAAACTCTTACAGGATCGGAACTTAGCCAAGTTCCACATCTACCGGAGGCTGTGGTCTACCAACCCGGCCTCCACCTTTCCTTTCCCCACGGGACCATCCCGCGACCAAGAGTATCTGACGGGGTTCACTCCACGACCTCTTGAAGTTCTTCCGGCCTGAGTCCAAGTGCCGAAGCCAGCCTCTTGGCATGACCAGGGTAGGGTCGCATCCTGCCGGTCTCGATTCGAGAGATGTCAGCGGCCGAGACCCTGGCAAAGTGAGCCAGATCCTCGATCCACCACCCCCTCTTTTTGCGTTCGTAACGAATTCGTAAGAGCGTTTTCGCTGAAATACGCATACTTGAGTTTCCTCCGACTACAGGTACAATGTCAACGAACCTGGAGCCCTGGAGCGCAGAAACTTTTTTTGTACTCTTATTCGCTCGAAACGTTGAGGTGTGATTGTGAACTATCTTAAGAGGAGACAAGCTGAGCTGAACTCCATCGCGCAAGAGCTGCTTGCCCACATTCAGGAGGGTATCAGCCAGAGAGACGATTCCGCCTCCTGGTCCTGGCCCCACCGCGCCCAACACCGCATCCATTCAATCGAACCTATCCAACTGACCCCGAAGACACCGCCTAAGCTTGCAGTGATCCTGCGCCTAATCAGAAATCACGTGGAGGCCGAGTCTTTTGAGGACGATGATCTGGAGGTTCTGCGACAAGTCCTGAGTGAGCCCGTGGAGGAAATCCATCGAACTGCCGAACCGAGCCAGCGAGAGAGGTACCTGGCGATGACAGACTCGGAGTTGGAAGAAGTTTGGCTCAAAGAAAAGTACCGGTTCGACACTCAGTGGCTTGTGAGGAGCATGTCTATCGCCAAATTTGCAGCGGAACAGCTACTAATCTATCTCAACTGTTTTCGCGATGATCCACGACTCTTGAAGCGCAACCCGATCGCACTATGTGAGTCTTGTGAAGCAGTCTATTTTAAGCGAAGGTCGGATCAGCGCTATTGCTCTGGAACATGCCGGCATGATTCATGGCGTGAAAGAAAGAAGAAGAAGGATCCGGAATACTGGACAAAAAATGCGAGAAATAATCGAGCTGCACACAAAGCTCAAAAAGAAGCCAAAGAAAAGGCAAGAAAGAGACGATGACATGGATGGCCAATTCGAAAGAGAGTCCAGTGGCTCTTGATAATTGGTGTGTTCTCGGATCGTCGGACATTTCCCCCCACCGCAAAACCCAGCCGGGCCAACATCAAGATGACTCAAGAAAAATGGGGCGGGGCGCCTAAGATCCACTCTCAGAACCGGGCTTGAGAAGGCTTTCACCATGCGCGAATTCTCACCGTGTCTCCTCTGGTTGGCTATGCAGAAAAAGAACAGTTCACCCCAGACGTGCCTGATACGGCACATGCAGCATCCTGGCGGCCTTCTTCTTCGCCTTCTCGCCCCGGCGGTCATATCGGGCCGTGGTGGTCACTGAGGCATGCCCGACCAGCCTAGCCACCACAGCCACGTCGGCCCCGGCATCCAGCAGACTGCCCACAAAGGTTCGTCGCAGGTCGTGGGGGGAGAAGGCTTTGACTCCAGCTTTGCCCGCCCTCGACTTCAGAATGGCGTAAACGGCCTGCGTGGTCAGCCGTCTCCGAAGAATCTTGCCGCACTTCCTGATGGGGTAAAAGAGGGGTCCAGGAGCGTCCCCACGCGTCTTCAGCCAGTCGGTCAGGGCATCGGCCGCACCCCCGAACGCGTAAACCATGTGCTCTTTTCGGCCCTTCCCGGTTACCTTCAGGGCTCCGGATTCAGGCTCATAAGTGCCGAAGTCCAGGGCCACGACCTCGGCCCTTCGGAGACCAAGGCATAAGACGGCGATCAGGGCCGCATCCCGGAACCCGGCCGGCCGCATGTCTTCGCTGCAGCAAGCCATAAGTGCCCTGATTTCACCCGCCGAGAGGTCCCGGCCGGCCGGAAGAGTCTCGCCCCTTACATTGTCGATTGAGGCCGCCCTGTGGAAGTCTTCGGCCCCGATCTGGCCCAGCAGCCAGGCAGCCCGCAGAGTCCCTCGAAGTGCCGACAAAGCTTTGTTAATGGTCGCCGGCTTGTAACCCATTTCCACCAATGCGGTCCGGATCGCCTGAGTGTGCTGAAAGCGCAAAGCGGACCAGTCGATTTCCCTGGCCGAGGCCCACTCAACAGATAGGATTCTTGCGATCGTGTCCAGCGCCTGGAGCATGGACCTGCGGCCGTCCACGGTCGTAAGTGACGCCACATAAACAAGGGCCGGGTTTTCGTCCGCGGGCCGGGTGGACAGGCACATAAGTGCACCTTTGGGGATGGTCTCCGGGTGTATGCTCATGATCACGGATTCCTTTTGAGAATGTGCATTCTCATAAGTAAAAAGTGGGCCCAGAATGGGCAGGTTGTTGGGTATGCGGACGGCCCGGACCGGGAGCATAGAGTGGGCAGTCTTCCCTTACAAACCCGGTTGTATCGTGCCGGGCCAGCCCCTTCGGCTTCAGGGCCACCACCACGGGCCGGGGATCCAAAAAGCGGAAGTCGTGACTGTCGCCGTCAATTACGGGCCAGAGTTGAAAGTATCTTGGCGGATCTCGAAAGACCGCGGCCACGTTAAAGCGCTTGATCAGGGCCTGGCGGGCCTCCTTTTCATTCTGTTCTGACAGTGAAAAGGTCAGGTGATAGTTCGCGGGTGTCCGGCCCAGCCGGGCCACAATCTTGGTGTAGTCATAGAACTGAATGTCCGGGAACCGGTCCAGGTCCAGGAACCGTTCCCATGGGATGTCACTGAAGACATTCAGCCGGACTGCGGCCAGCTTTCCATGTTTGCGGGCCAACCTCTGGACCTTCTCCAGGTCCCGGGTCAGCAGTTCCAGGAAGCCCTTCCGGTCTGAGAACCAGAACCGTGTCTTCTGAATCCGGGCCCGCTGGATAGATGACATCCGACCACGACCCGCGTAGTTCAGACAGACTGCACTGCAGCCGGGACTGGCCAGCGGGCAGACATTGCCGGCGCCGGATGCGGTAGAGGGTGCAAGCGAGAGGGCAAAGGGCAAAATGCCGGTGCTTCTTCAGGCAACTGTTGTTGAGTTCTGATGACATTCCACAGTGGCTTGGAGGCGAATCGCGATCAGAACAAACAAGAGGGCCACCGCCCGGTTAGTGAATACGTCGCGGAACGAGAGCCTTTTCTTGGTTAATCCAGCCTGCATGGCTGGAGTTCTGAGGGTCGTGCCAAACCTCAGGGCCGTGTGCGGACGGACGAAATTGTAATAGGCCATGGCCAACGCGACCTGGCCTTCTAAGAATTCCGTACGTCGGGCGTGCCAAGGTGTGCGACGGCCAAGATAGGAACAGCCCTGGCGAATGGTCAGATTGTGGCGCTCGATGAAGCTGGTATTCAGAGTGCTGGAGTCCTCGGAGTGAAACAGTGCTTCCTCCAGTTCCGCTTGTGTTCCGATAAGCAGCCTACGATCGACCCGGATCACCCGATTCTCACGCCGCTTCTTGATCACTTGACCGTATATGCAGACTCCCAGGAGCAGCCTCTTCGCCGCCCATTCGTACATCTCGAAACCATCGGTCGTGAACAGCAAGCGGTATTCAACACGGCCTTGCTGTAGGGTATCGAGCACCACTCTCTTGATGTTTCCGAAGTTACGGCGACCGATCTCGACAGAGATCCACAGCCTGGACCAGACTTCGAGCGTTGTGAGGACCCAGATCACCCGCTTCTTTGCCCCAACAAAGGTCCTGATCTCGTCGGCCTGAAGTTCACGGATAACGAAGCCTTTCAGCATCCGATTGTTGAACCGTTCGGCGTATGGCGCAGCCAACTTAAGCCACCGAGCAACGGTGCCCCAGGCCACCCGCTTGATCCGAGCCATGGTCGAAATAGCAAGACCGTGGACACACATGTGGACGACTTCATCGAACAAAGATCTGGGTTTGTGCAGTCGATAATATGGCGTGCCGTGGGTGGGTGGAGGAAAAGGTCCGACCGCACTGTTTGCAGCGGTAGCGCCGCCGTCTGCCCTGTGTCGTGATGTAGAACGAGTGTCGGATAACGTTGCCTTTGCCGACCTGTCCGTGCAAGCTGCATTCGGCGTTCGGACAAGCACGAGATGACTTCTTGCTCCGCTTCATACATGTCTGATGACAGAAAGGAGAGTGGAAATAAAGGTAGGATCACAGGTTGCGGGAACGCTGGCGAGAATCAACAACACTTCCCTGAAAAAGCACCCATCGCTTTCCCACTTACCTCCACTCTATGACTCGTATCCTGGGTCGAGTATGTTTACCGTCAGCAGCAATGAGACACATTGTTGACTTCAGCATTGCGTCCCAGGTTGTATCCGCCGTATCATCAACTGCACCGTCGCCGGGGAAATGGAATGACATTCTCGAAGCTAACCTGCCCCGCGAAATTCGGAACTGGTGAGATTACCGGAGCTGTCAATCCTGTATGCCAGCGGACTCACTTTCGTCAAGCCTTGTCAGAATTTCTCTGAGTCGGTACTTAGCGTAAATGTGAGGTTCCAGCTCAATCCTTAATAAGGAGCTACATGAATTATCTTTCTGGATTACAGTCCATCAACTGGCAAGACGTTGAACTGGAAACGGTCAACCCGAAAATGAAGCGTCGCATTGTGACCGGCGAACGCATGACCATCGCGCGCATCTACTTCACCGATGGATTTCTAGTTCCACAGCACCACCATGAGAACGAACAGATCACTCAAGTTGTTTCGGGCACGATGCGTTTCCGCTTCGGCGAGAATCGGGGCGAAGTTATCGACGTGGGGCCGGGCGATGTCGTCGTAATCCCGTCCAATGTGCCCCACGAGGCCCTTTGTATAGGCGATGTCGAAGAAATCGATATGTGGGCGCCGCGCCGCGAGGACTGGCTAAACAGAACTGACGACTATCTGCGCAATGCGTAATGTAGAGGAGGGCCCGGAACGGCGAAGACCCACCCTGCCTTAAATCGTCTAGACTACTGGCCGCTTGAGATGGATGACAGCCTAGCGCCAGGTGTTTCTGATCAGGTGGCGGGAGGTTAACTAACGTCCGGAGTTAATATAGAGTCGGCACCTACGCGGCGGCCCAGCCGGGTCGCCACCTTTGATCAGGAACTGGCCGCCTCCAGAGGGATTGAAGTCCCGTCAATTTGAGCTTCAGCCTGGTAGACGTCGGTCCCCTCGTTGAGGCCCGGTTACGATTCTCGTTGTGAAGGCAGATACTCCTCGACCCCGAGGAGATCCTTGAGTTCCTGGAAGCTGAGCAAGTCCCCGACATGGTTATCCAGACGACCCTCGCTCAAAAACGTCTGGCACATTTCTCGGACAGCCCGGGCGATGACCATAAGAGACTCGACCGGGCACACAGCGACCTTGTAGCCAAGTCGCTCAAGTTCTCCGACCGATCGTATGGGTGTGACTCCACCCGAGAGCATGTTGACGAACAGAGGGTAGGTGACCCGCCTCGGGATTTCTTCCAGTTCAGCAAAGGCCTGGGGTGCCTCGATGAAAGCAATGTCGGCGCCGGCTTCACAGCAACGAATGACTCGATCGATGGAATCGTCCAGGCCGTTCACTTGCCGGGCGTCCGTGCGAGCGATGATGACGAAGTCCGGGTCGGAACGAGAGCGCACCGCCATCCTGACCTTGAGAACCATCTCAGAGATCGGGATCACCCGCTTTTCCTCGAAGTGGCCGCACCGCTTGGGGAAAACCTGATCTTCAATCAGTATGCCTGCTGCACCCGCCGCTTCGAACATCTCGACGGTGTGACGGACGTTGTGAAGATCCCCATGCCCGGTGTCGCCATCGGCGATGACCGGAATGGACACTCTGGCTGCCATGCGCCGTACCGCATCGGCCATCTGACTGGCGCCCAGAAAATCGAGGTCAGGTAGCCCCAGCAATGAAGCGCTGGTTCCGAAGCCGCCGATGAAAACCGTTTCAAAGCCGGCCTCTTCCACAATCAGCGCCGTGAGAACATCGTGGGCCCCCAGGCGGCGGATGATCCCGGGCGAGTCCAACAGTTCGCGAAAGCGACGGGCCGGTCGATGTGTCATAACCTGAGTTTCCTCATATCCACGGGCTGGAGGCGGCAATACCGGGGTGACTGAAAGAGGCCAGGATCCGCGCCTCGCGGCTGAATCGACCCATTCTCCGGGAGTCAACGGCAAAGGCCTCCGGCAGCACCTTCAGGCCACTTCCCGGTTCAGCCTGGTGTCGGTGGCCCGGTAGACTTCACCCATGGCACCCTGTCCGATCTTTTCGGAAATGCGGTAATGGGAGATGGTTTGCCCGACCATCGACACCGTGACTTCCTCAAATGCGTGAAGTGATGGATTTGCTCTGAATTCTAGACCGATTTGGCCTTCAACGCAACGGAAGGAGAGCTGACAGAAACAAGTGTGTTGATGATGACTTGGGGCTTTTGGGACGGAGATCACTCCCCCTCTGAACAAGGATATATGCCCGGATTTCATGACCATGAGTCAGCGGCTCGAACAAGGGTACCGCTACCTGGCTCGGCAGTTTACCGCCTCCAATGGAAAGTCGACCTTAATGGCGCCGGCCAGCCCTGTGTTTCGCGGCGCATACCAGGAGGAACCGGCTCGCGGTGTGGATCCTAAATCCGAATTATCTTTGTTCCGCCAGCTCTATGTGGATGACAGTCACCCCAGTGTCGCAGGTACCTATTTGACAGCATTTGCGATTGTCGGATTCCTGTTCGATGTCTCCGTCAGTGAAGCGAAACTGGGTGTCGGCAAGGCTTGACAGTGAGAAGGCTGCCCGCTTGCGTCGTATTGCGGATGAGGTAGTTGAGGAGGAGAGAAGTGGTGTGCGCCGCCGCCCTGCTATAGGGGCGCTTGAGAGGATCAACGATGTTCCCCCGCGGGAAGCGCCTCGAACATGCTAGTGTATAGTCATGCCGAAGAGAGTTTCCGCTCTCGCCAAAGCCTTCTGGAAGGATCACCCGCACCTGACCCGGGGCTTGTCCCGCCTGGGCGAAGCGCCGCGATCGAATGAGTTAGGCGACGCGATTCGTCTGGCCCGGGAGATGGATCAGGAAAGGGCCAGCGTACAGAGGGTAGACCAGTGAACATGGCTGAAACCAGAAGCGCCGTTGTCACCGGGTCCAGCAAGGGCATCGGGCGGGGGATTGCGTATCGGCTGGCCGAAGACGGCTATGACATTGTGGTGAACTACCACAGCGACGAGTCCGGGGCCCAGGAGACTGCCCGGGTCGTCGGCGAACGGGGACGACGGGCCCTGGTGGTTCAGGGAAACGTTGGGCTCAAGGAAGACGTTGACCGCGTTTTTGACCAGACCCTGGATCGTTTCGGAGTCCCCCACATCGTTGTCAATAACGCAGCCGTCCAGACCTGGCAGCCTTTGCTCGAATTGGAAGAGCGCGACTGGGATCGGACTCTTCGCACGAATCTCAAGGGAACGTTCCTGTGCACCCAGCGTGCGGCTCGAGAAATGGTGGCGGCAAAACAGCCTGGGAGAATCATCAACATCGGATCGGGCAGCAACCGCACTCCTTTCCCTAAACTGATCGATTACACCTGCAGCAAGGGCGGCATCGAGATGATGACCAAAGTAGCGGCCGTAGAACTGGGTGTGTTTGGGATTACCGTCAATTGTGTGGCCCCCGGGGCCATTGAGATCGAGAGGACCCGAGCCGAAATTGAGGACTACGCTGAAAGTTGGGGTCGCATTACTCCCACCCGGCGGGTGGGACAGGTGGAAGATGTGGCGGCGGCCGTGGCCTTCCTGGTTTCAGACGAAGCCGAGTTCATCACCGGCCAGACCCTGTTTGTAGACGGTGGTCTGTGGTCACAGGGACCCTGGGTCTACCAGGAAGATGCGGAGAACTGAGCCGGGTTTCAACGGATTGGGTATTCGTACTTTGATCATGACGCGACCCGTTGTGTCCGGGGTCGGGATTTGATTTGAGGAGACGACAATGAGACGTAATCGAGTGCGGGAAATTTTTGACTCAGATGAGCTTTTGCTGGATACCCGAATGCACAGTCCATGGGCCAACGAAATTGATATGATCGGTTGCAGCGCTCTCAATACGGTGCAGGTTGTTGCCGAGTATGGGGCCCTTGAAACGTTAGATTTTGAAAACCTGTGCCGTGCAGCAGAAGCGAACGGCCTGGGTAAGATTATTAAGATCGACAGTGCTGGGCAACAACTCCGGGCGCAAAGGGCAATTGGCGCCGGCTTTGAAGCCGTCGTCTTCGCCGATGTGCATAACCGCTCCGAGGCACAGGAGTGTGTGCGCATCATTCGCGCCACGACGCCTGAGGAAGGTGGACTGAATCCGATTCGATCAGTCCGGGCTTTTTATCCCGGCTATGGAGGTACACGAAAGTCTATCGAGGCACTGAGAGAAATCGTGGTGATCCTCATGATTGAGAAGGCTGAGGCCGTTACGAATCTGGAATCAATCCTCACTGTTGAAGGCGTTGATGGGATCATCTGGGGGCCTGCAGATTTTTGGCAGAGTAAGGGGGAAACTGAAAAAAGAGGCACGGAAGCCGATCTAGAGATACAGACGGAGGTATACCGCGAGGCTCTGCGGGTGGGTGTTGAACCCATCGTCGAGATCAACGCGTTCGACGGGGCGGCGCGATGGCTCGATATGGGGATCCGTATGTTCTCGCTGGGCACGACAGTCAGTATTCTGCATGCTTATTGGCGTAAACATGGAGACGGTCTTCGGGAACTGCATGCACAGCGCCAACAAAGCTGATGTCGTCAATTCAGTCGGGGACAATCGTCGCCTTCACGCACCGCATGGCCATGGCCTCCTCTGCCGCTTCCGCAATGCCTTCCTCGCTGAAGGAAAACTGCGTTTGCATCAAGTGCCACGGATAGCGCTCGGCAACGCGGGAGATCATTTGAATCCCCAGGGGAATGTCGTTGGCCCTGAAGGCCCAGCTTGCCAGGATGGTGATGTCTTTTGTGCAGATGCGGTGCCAGTTCGTCTCGATTGAGCCGGCGTCGGTGAATTGGCCCATCTCGACGTAGGCACCTCCGTCGCGGAGCATCTCAATGCCCTCGGGACCCGACGACGGATGGCCGCTACACTCGACGACGAGATCTGCTCCGAAACCGCCGACGATGGCACGGACGGCGTCGATTCGCGACTGGGGAGTCGGATATTCGTCGATCGAAACCGTGGCCGCGGCGCCAAAAGCGCGGCAAACGGCCAGTCGCGGTTGTTCTGGAGCGCCGACGACGACGACACTGCCGGCGCCCATCTCCTGAGCAGCCACCAGAGCGAAAAGACCGATCGGTCCCGATCCCTGAATGACGACCGTGTCACCGACGTGAAAACCATCGGCAGCGACAGCGCGGTTGAGGGCGCGGATACAGCATGCCAGGGGCTCGGTCAGCGATCCGTGCAATGATGACATGTCATCGGGCAGGCGATAGATCTTCGTTGCCGGGAACATGTCGAGATCGACGTAGACCATCTCGGCCCATCCGCCCCACAGGTGAGGCGGCTTCTCAAACGGGATATAGCGGCCGTAGTAGGTGGGGTTCAGACATTTGTTCGAGTGGGTCGGGTAATGCACACAGTAATAGCACTGGTCGCACTGCATCAACGGCGGCAGCATGACCTTGTCGCCGACAGCCAGCGGTTGTTCCATAAAGTCACACTGCAGACCCGGTCCCTTTTCTTCAATCACGCCCGCCAACTCATGTCCTAGAGTCAGCGGCCACGGCAGCGGTTTGGGCCAGTGTCCACGGAGAATATGCAGGTCGGTGCCGCAAACTCCGCAAGCATCGATCCGAATCAAAGCCGCTCGATCCGGCACGTCAGGCCGCGGCACACTGCGGATCTGAGCTCGCCTGCCGGGTGCGTCGAATGTTGAAACACGAATGAGCTGCATTGCACGTCTCCAACAGGGTGCAACGGTCCCAGGCGGAACCGCGGTTCAGCCGCAAACAGACTGGTTCATGACCTTCAACGCCAATTCATGGCGCGGCCCTACACCTCCCAGGGTTGCCGGTATTCCTTGGTCAGAAACTTGCTGGCCTCCTGATCTCCTAGAATCTCTTCTTTCTTCCAGTCCCATTCGATCTTACGGCCTACTTTCAAGGCAATGTTGGCCAGGTGTGGAGCTGAGGTTGAACGGTGACCGATCTCGATGTCGGAGATGGGTCTGCTCCGGGTCTTGAGGCAGTCAATGAAGTTGCGGACATGCGCAACGTGCATTTCAGACGCAGCGCCGACCCTGTACTCGGCCCTGGTCTTGCGATCTCGATCCTGATCCTCCCAGGGTTTAGGCGGATTCCGAATACTTGCCACTTCCTGTACATAGGGCGGCTCGATGTTCTCGGTAATGCCCGTGACCTCAGGGAAGACCTGAAAACCGGCGCGGTTGAGGAAGAGGGTGGCATCCGTTCCGAAGAACTCAATGCCGTAGTGGCTATCGTAGGGAGCGCGCGCGTTGGTATCCCGGTGGGAGTAAGTGGCGATGAAATCTGGATACTCAAACACCACTTCCATCGTGTCGGGTGTTTCCTTGTCGTCTTGAACGACCCTTTTCGAGCTCGTCGCGAAGACACTCCTGGGAGCCTTGACGCCCATGGCCCAGTGGATCGTGTCGAAGTGGTGCGTGCCCCAGTCGGTCATTTTGCCTCCGGAGTAATCCCAGAACCAGCGAAAATAATAAATGAATCTGCTGGAGTGAAATGGGACCTCGGGAGCAGGGCCCAGATACATGTCCCAATCCAGTCCCTCCGGCGCTGTCGAGATCGGGTGGGTTCCGATCCCCCGGGGAGACTCATTGACGAAGTTCCAGGCATGGACTCGGGCGACCTGTCCGATTTTCCCGCTACGGATAAGGTCTACGGCTTCCTGGTAATGCACACCGGAACGCTGTTGCGTCCCTACTTGCACCACACGGTCGGCACGCCGGGCAGCCTCCACCATTTTCCTGCCTTCGCGCAGGGTGTGAGAAAGCGGTTTCTCAGCGTATACGTCCATACCGGCTTCACAGGCGGCAATCACGATTGGGGCATGCCAGTGATCCGGAGTGGACACCACCACGGCATCGACGTCTTTTCGATCCAGAACCCGCCTGAAATCTGCGTAGGAATCGGCCTTGCCGTCGGTCGTCTTCACTGCCCGATCCCGGTTGTGCTCCCAGACGTCGCAGACCGCCACCACATCCACCTCGGGCATTTGCAGGAAGTCGCGTAAATTGTACCTACCCATTCCGCCGACGCCGATGAAGGCTACTCGAATTCGGTCATTCGCGCCCGCGGGCTGTTGATTTGCCGCCCAGGTCGTGCCGACGCCCACGCCCGCCATACTGCTGGAAACAAAAGTTCTCCTGTTCACTTTCATGGCTTTGGTTCCTCTTCTCGTAGGATTTGTGTTTTCTGAAAGTTGGAAAATCGGGGACAGTCTAGCATGTTTCCGCTAAGGACGCGCCCACTCTAAAGAACTGAGACTTCGATTTCCACACGCCGATTCTGTCGCCGACCTTCAGGGGTCTCGTTGTCAGCCGTCGGCCGGCCCTCCCCGGCACTTCTCGTTTCAATTCGTCCGGCCTCGATGTTGTGCCGCCGAACCAGATAGTCCCGCACGGCCGCGGCCCTGAGCCGGCCTACCTGCAGATTCAGCTCCTCATCTCCCCGGTCGTCCGTGTGTCCTGTAATTACAGCGTTTAGTGGGGGGATTTGCTGCATCCTGAGCGCAACATAATCCAGCCTGGCTCTGGCCCGGTCATCTGGCTGCATTCCGTTGATTTGAATGACGAACCGCTCGCTGAAGGGGTAAGAACCGGCATCGGTGGCGCTCCCATCTCCATCATCCCTAACGGTTACCGAGACGGGTCGTCCCTCCACGTTTGCGGACGTCAGAGTCTTCTTCCAAAAATCTCGAGCCCCTTCGTGATAGGAGAGGACTTCCCGGCGTTGATCCGCGTTCTCCAGTTTGATGCGTTGGATGCGTTCCTCGACCCAATCGAGAAAGAACTGAGCGGAGCGTCTGCTGATTCGGTGTTTCGAAGAACCGATCTCAACGTAGAACGGCGCGGTTGAGGCGAAGCGAAAGGTTCGCTCGTTATCTGTGATGACTCGAACAAGGAACCAGCCACTCTCTTGAAACTTCAGCGGCCCGAGAGCTCGTGAGAACGTACCTGCTCGTAGCTCGTGCACCGACTCGAGCGTGCCATTCTTGATGATTTCAAGACTCGAAAGCGGGTCTCTCGTTGTCACCGAGACGTCAAGAGTGACACCTACCTCTTTGCCCTCATCTGCCGCGAAAACGTGACCGGGCAACTGACCGTTTGCGCGACAGAGCAGCAGCGGCCCGTTCGTGACGAACGATCGCCCCGCCTTCAAACCGCTCCACCATCGCACGTAGTCAAACTCTTTGCCGACATGGACATATACGCGGTTGTAGCCCAGCGGATTGGGGATCACACCCGAAGCGCTCCCGGCTGAAGGGGGGATACGGAGTCCGCAGTCGAGAATGTGATAGTAGATCTCCTGTGAATAGTAACCGTTGCCCCTCGGAGGTGGAAAATGCTTTGAATCGCGGGGCTTACCCGAGGCTTCGCTTTCATACATCATGCTTCGGCACATGTGATTGTTGGCCAGGCCGATCGAGTCGATTCGCCCACTGGCCAGCCAGATGGGTACATCCCACCAGAAGGGCTTCTCGATGTCGATCCAAGCACCGGGGTGTTGGCTGGCCTCATGGAAGAAATTCATCGAGGAGGGATACTCTCGGCTTGATCCGGCAATCTTCAGCGGCCGGCCAAGATTGAGATATATCAAAGCCCCGCCCCCACGTTCATCTTCACCGGCCATGGCATGGGCATACCGGTTGCCGTCGAACCTGAGCAAGGGCTTTTCAGGTATCTCGCGGTCGTTCCACAGATTCCTGTCGTTCCACCACGTAATCACCGGTGCCACATGCAGATCTTCCGCCCGCATCAGGAGTTCGATGTCCTCGAGCGATCGGTGAACATGCAGATCCCCCGACCACCAGCCATCAGCCGAAAGGTTGGCTATCCGCTTCAGACGGATCGACACTTTCGTGTTCTCACCTTTCCTGGTGATAAACGAACCGCTCCGCTGCTCATACTCAGGGCCGCGCTCGACTTCGTAGGTGTACTTCCCGGGCGGCAGTTTCAATGTGACTGTGCCGGGACAAACGAAATGGTCGCGCCAGAACGGCATATCCTCGGCACGCCTGGGCTTGCCGGCCGAATCCTTCACATGGATTCGACACGGAAGGAGACGAGACTTATCGTCTACAACGGTGATCTCAACCGTGGGGTGCCTGCTCTGTGCGACACTCACAGCGGCAACACAGAGCATCACTAGACACAGAACACACAGGGCGCGTCGCCACAAACTGAACATCGCTGGCTTAGTACTCCCGTGAGTACTTAGGTAATTATACATGAGCCACCCGCACCAGATCAGGTCCGTCTGAAAGGAGCTGAGTCCCTTTCGGACCTCATACTGGGCGCGTCGAAAAGATGTTAAAGTGGACCGGCATATGGGTGTCATTTTGGCTTCTTTTCTGTTTGTTGCCACGATGGGAGGGGCCGGGGTACACCGGCAGAGCTTCCAACTATCTCTTCAAGCGAGTCCGGACACCGATCCGATGAAGCGCCTTGAGGAGTTCGTCCAACAACAACAGTGGGAACAAGCTGCCCGGCTGACGGAAGAACTAGTTCAAGAAAACTCGGATAACCCCGTGCTCCATTACTGGGTCGGAGTCGTGCGCTGGCAGCAAGGAGACAGGATTGCAGCGGTCCAGGCTCTTCGTCTGGCGGAACAGCTCGGTTTGGACACCGCTGTGCTGCACAAGACTCTAGGAATGGTTTACTATCGCATGCATCAATTCATTCTGTTCAAGCGCCAAATGGAACAGGCGACTGCACTCGACCCTGAGGATCACCAGCCGCACTATCATCTGGGCCGCTATTTCGAGTCTGTCCGGAATGACTTTCAACGTGCTCTCGAGTTTTTCGAAAAAGCCACCGAGCTGAATCCGGATCACACCGAGAGTGTTTACTACAAAGGCTATTGTCTAGAGATACTGGAAAGAAAGGGAGAGGCTCTTCGGAGCTACGAAGCTGCCGTTCACTTATCGGAAAACAACCGAGAGCGCTTCAGTTGGCCATATCAAGGAATGGCTCGGCTCCTTCTAGATAAGAATATTGAACAGGCTCTCGGCTGGGCCAGGAAAGCTGTTGAGCTCCAGCCGGAGCTTGATGCGAATCATCTTGTTCTAGCTAAGATCTATGGGCGGTTGGGGAAGGAAACCGAAGCTATCGAGGAGCTGCAGGAGATCGTCCGCCTGAATCCAAGACACACTGCCGCCCACTATAGGCTCTTCAGGCTTTACAAGAGACTTGGCCAGCCGGAGCAGGCCCAGGCGGAACTGAGCCTATTTGAGAAGCTCAAAGCGGTTTATGGGGAACAGTAGACGAACCGTCGATTTTCTTGCAGTCCTGCTTGTGCTTGCGCTGACGGTTACGAATTTTCGTATTCGAGGTCAATTTGGGCCTTTAGGCGACCCCTCCCATGCGCCTCAGGCAAAATCCCAGGAAGAGTTCGATGCCTACCTGGAGATTCTCGTCGCACCAGATGCGCAGGAGACGATTGCGAAAGTACAACAATTCATCTTCAAGTACCCCGAATCGGAGTTATTGGCGACAGCCTACCAGCACCAGATGTTGTCCTACCGGGAGCTGAATGAATTCGAAGGAATGCTGCAGGCTGGCGAGAAGTATCTTCAACTCCTCCCGGACAATTTGAATGCATTGTTAACGCTGGCCTCAGCCATCCCGAACGCGACTGCAGAGAGACCGGACGCTGCTGAGCTCGTGACACAAGCAGAGGAGTATGCTCGCCGAGCCTTACGTTTACTGAAGCAGATACGCATTCCACGCGAGATTTCTATGGAAGACTGGGAAAGGTTCCGAAGGGAGATGGAAGCCCAGGCCCATGAAGCCCTGGGGCATGTAGCGGTCAAACGGGGGCAGGTAAACGTTGCTGTCTCCGAATTTGAAAAGGCAACTCATTACAGTCCCGAGCCTCAAGGCAAGCAGTTTTTTCGCCTGGGGGTAGCCTGTGCATGGGCAGGGATGAAGGATCGTGCCGAGAGAGCACTGCGGCGGGCTGCCGAGTTGGGTCCCGACTTGATTCGGCAAAGAGCCCTGCAGGAACTAAGGAAACTCGAGGAGGGGAAAGCACTGAGAGAAGAGCCATAGGATGAGAAGTCATAGTAAGGGGCATGTGATGATATTGGTCCTTGGGATTGTCTCGCTCGGCTTCGTGCGAGCGCAATCGCCACAAGAGCTGTCCGCGGCAGCCGCGACGGCCATGAAGGACCAGGATTATCAAAAAGCAGCGGAGTACTACGAAAAGTTGCTCCAGCTGGCACCGAACACCGCCGAGATACACAGCAATTTAGGCCTGGCGCGTTACTTTCAGAAAAAGATCGAGCCGGCGGAAAAAGCCTTTGAGGAAGCGCTTCGTCGGAACTCCGACTTGTTCGTCCCTAATTTCTTCCTCGGTCGCCTCTATTTCGAGACCGGGCGGTACCAAAGGGCCTTACCTCTGCTGGAAAATGCCTTAGAGCTCCAACCACAGCAAGAAACTGTACGCCGGTTTCTAGCCGCGGTCCTGGTGGGGCTCGACCGCTTTGATGAAGCGATTGCCCAGTACAAGGGACTCCTCAAGGAGAATCAAGAAGACGTAGAATCACTTTACAGCCTTGGACTTGTTTACCTCGACCTCGGACAGAAGGCGTTCGACCAGCTTGCCAACTTCAAAGATTCGGGTTTCGTCCCACTGGTGACTGCCGAATTCTATGCCGACAGACCAGACTGGCAAACCGTGACCATTAGAAACTATCGCGAGGCCGTGATCGCTTCACCCGAGGTTCCAGGGCTGAGAATTCATCTTGGTATGTTTTTGTTGAAAGCTGAAGATTGGGCTGCTGCAAAACAGGCTTTTGAGGAAGAGTTACAGCTGGATCCCTTTAGCTACGAAGCCCGTTTCGGAATGTCTGTTTTCCACCTGTTCAAAGGAGAGTTCCGAGCGGCGTTGCGCGAACTGAACGCAGCCGTTCATATCCGGCCCCAGTTTTTTGATCCGCTGCCGCTCTTGCCGGTTAACTTTGCATCTCAGCAGCCGCCAGGTGACTACCTGAGTTTAGAACAGGAAGCAAAACAGGGAAGCTTCGGGGCGGCCTATTTGTTGACCGAGCTATCCGCGCGTCTGGGCCGCCGAGATCCGACCGTGCCGTGGAGCTCACTAGCCGAGAAGCGACGAGATCAATTGATTCATGATTACCATTCGTCAACAAAAGCGCCCGGAGAGTTCACTGAGGACAACAGGCGTTCCTTAGGTTTGCGGTTCATTCGAGAGAAGCGCTACGAGGATGGACTTCGTCTGCTTCTTCCCCAGGGAGCTGGCGTCATGACCAATCGCGAAATCAGGACCGCCCTGGCGCGAACACTGTTCCGGTTGGGGCGCTTTGAAAACCTGATCACTTTGCTGCAAGGCGTGAAGCTGAATGACGACCCCGAAGCATTTTATGTTTTGGGTTCCAGTTATAAGAAGCTGGCCTTGCACACACTGGAGAAAATCGTTGAACTCGATCCTGAATCGGTAAGAGCTCACCAGCTGCTGGGTGACGCTCTATTTGCTCAAGAGTTGTTTCAAGAGGCCGCCGCCGAGTATGAAACGGCGGCAAAAATCGAACCACGGAATGCGGCACTTCTCTTTTCCCTGGGTAACGCCTATTTCGAGCAGTTGGAGTTTGAACGTACCGCCGAGGTTTACCAACGCGTCCTTGAGCTCGATCCTTTCCATGCCGAAGCCCACTTGATGCAGGGGTCCTGCCTGTTACGCCTTGGCCGTCCACAAGGGGCCATTCCACTGCTTCGCCGGGCCCTGGAATTGCACCCCGAACTCATCGGCGCCCACGTTCCACTGGGGAGGGCTCTGGTCATGTTGGATCGAACCGAAGAGGCGATTGAGCACCTGGAACTGGGCGCCGACACCGATACGGACGGTAGCATTCACTACCAGCTGTTCAATCTTTATCGACAGCTTGGACAAAAAGAAAAAGCCGAAAGCGCTCTACGCATTTCTCAGAAATTACGAAGCGCAAGCGAAAGGCAACGGGTGTTTCTTAAGGACCCGCCCCAAGAATAATGACGGCTCGCCTATGATCTGGATCTCCCTTGCCAGAGAAGAAAAGGCTTATTGTAAGGTTTCCTTTTCGTAAGTCCTTTTCCTTCGACAATCGTAATCAGGGCGTTCGTGGATATCCCCGTAATCGTGTCAATCTCACCGCTGGGCCAGCGAACCTCCAGTCGCTCAACCTGCTCAGCGTCGCCAACTCCAAAGTGGAGCCGAAAGTCATTATGGGATATGTAGCTGCCGCCACTCCGAACTTCATCGATCTGTGCGGCCTGGCCTGCGATCACCAGCACACGGGCTCCGATCCCATTCCGATTCGACTTGCTGCCGACCAGGCGAATGAGTACCGAATTCTGAGAGGTTCCACGATTGAAGAATAGACTGGGAATCTCGTTCATGTTGCTGACTACGATCTCCACGCGTCCATCATTATCGAGATCACCGAAGGCGACTCCGCGGCTCACATGGCGCTTGCGCATCCCTGGACCGGATTGCTGAGAAATGTCGTTGAATGTTCCATCGCCAAGGTTTTGATAAAGCAATTTCGATTGTTTATAGTGCTGACCAAGTGTCTCCACTTCCGGATAAACGTGCCCGTTGGCCGCGAAAATATCTTTCCAACCATCGTTGTCAAAATCTATGAAACCCGTGCCCCAGCCTAGAAAGCGAGTGTTTACCCCTAGTCGCACCCTGTGCGTCACGTCCGTGAAGGACGACTCTCCATCATTTCGATAAAGAGTGAAGTAGTCTTCAGAGAAATTCGTGACGAAAATATCCAGTAATCCATCGTTATCAAAATCGGCTGCCGTAGCCCCCATGCCTGCCTGTGCTCTTCCCTCCTCATTGAAGGCAGCTCCAGCATAAACACCTTCTTCAGCAAAAGTTCCATTCTTTTGATTGATATAAAGAAGGTTGGCTGTAGAATCACATGCTACATAAATGTCTGGCCACTGATCATTGTTAAAGTCTGCCACCAATGGAGAGAACGCATAGTTCTCGGTCGGTTCTGAGATCCCAGCAGAGACCGAAACATCGGTAAAAGTAGCATTGCCATTGTTGCGATAAAGAAGGTTGGTTTCTCCGGGCAAGCCGCCGGGTCCACACATTACTGGCATGCCTTTCCATTGGCAGAAGCGGTTTTCTCCCGGCTCGGGAATCATTTTAATGTCGAATTTGAGATAATTCGCTACGAAGAGATCGAGGTCCCCATCCCTGTCGAAGTCCAGAAAAGCGCAACCTGTGCTCCAACGCTCTACGCTTGCACCTAACCCCGCTACTTGCGTAACATCCTCAAAGGTCCCGTCACCGCGGTTGCGATACAGAACATTGGTTCCGAAAAAAGTGACAAACAGGTCGTTGAACCCATCATTGTCCCAATCTCCGACACAAACACCTTGCCCCCAACCGGTCCGGCTGAGGCCCGCCGGCATGGTCACATCAGTGAAAGTGCCTTCGCCATTGTTGCGATACAGTTGACTGGCTGGTTTCTCGCGGCTGTTCGAAAATCCTTCCAACCTCCACCCGTTGACCAGAAAAATGTCCAACCAGCCATCATTATTAAAATCAAATATCGCTACACCGTTTCCTGTGGTTTCAAGGATGTACTTCTTGCCTCCCGGTTTGGGTGCCCGTAGACATTTCGTGCCAGGAGCCCAGCCTCCCGCGCCACATCGTAGAAATCAGCAGACGCTAGAACGGTCCTTGCCGTTCGCAGCATTGACCTTTTGATGTTCCGAAAGAACGAACCTTGGACAAAGGCCCACCAAAAGAAGGCTGGACATCGCCAGCAGCAGCGCTCTCGAGAGCCTGACAGCCATAGCCATAGGTCTGGCCCGACACCTTGACCAGATCTTGGTAGAATTGGCGCCGATTCTGGCCCCGGCTGTTGCGGATGTTCGTCACTCGGCGCTTGGCCCGCCGACAATGATTGTGGTAGACCACCGGGTAGTGCTCAGCCAACTTCCTCAACAGGGCTGTCACCTTACGCACCGAATCGTACAAAAGCTGCGAGTCCAAAGGGTGGCGGATGCTGCTCTTGACCGACGTGGCATCCACCCGCACCTTGCGGGCCTTTTCCAAACCCTCATCATCGGCCCAACCCACCAGCGCACGAGTGATGTTCCCAGGTCGAAGCTTGAATCCTGGAGATGTTCTCCTGCAGACAGCTCTTACCGGGAGAATGAAAGGCCAGCTTTGCATAGGACAATCCGTGCCAATTCTTAATACTTGCTCAGCGCTCAAACCTGGAGAGCCATTGCAGGGATCACCTTGTCAGACAGATCTTGTAAAACCAAGGGCAGGATTTGTGGGTTAGCGTCCAGGATCCGGGAGATCATCTGCAACTCGTCACCGAGTCGGTGATCGGGCCAAAGCGGCGTGAGTGGCATCTGAAACTGTCCCGGAACACTAGCTTAGCTAGCTTAGCTAGTGCGGCTCGCCAAAAGTTTTGACCCAGCCCTGCAGATGGTGGACCGGTGGGCAGGGCTTCCTGGAGTGCGGCACTGACAGTGCCGCTTTAGAGAGCGGAAGTCGTACTTTCGCACTCCAGAAAGTCCCCAATATCTGACACCTGGGCAGTGGCTCAGAATTTACGGGGAGCCGCACTAGTGAGTAGCAGCGTTAATTTCCAATATTTCCTTTATTTTCTCGAAAGAAGGATTCTCCGGGTCTAATTCGAGCGCACGTCCAATAGCCTGCAGCGCTTCCTCAAATTTCCCCTGGTGTCCATAACCAAGGGCAAGTCCCTCATAGGCTGCCGGATTTTGAGGATCTAGTTCTTTCAAAGCATCGAAGAGCTCTACAGCAGTTTTGAAGTCTCTCTCTCGCAAAGCTTTTTCGCCTGAAGTGTGCAGCATGAGTTGCTGAACCTCGTTCTTCGTTGAGCTAAAGCCTGGATCCAATTCGGCTGCTCTTTCTGCTTCGGCCAAGGCCTTTTTCTCGTCCAGCACTCCCGCATAGGCGCGGGCCAGGTTGTCGTGCAAGGTAGCATCCTCAGGATAATGATTCGATAATCTTTCAAGCCCTTGGATGGCGGTTTCAAAGTCGTGATTACCAAGTGACTCAAGCGCTTCCTTCTCTAGATCTTCAAACTCCTTTTTCTTGAGCAAAACTCTGCGGAGATGCTCGGCTGCGTGTATTTTGATCATGACCTTAAACGGCAGGTAGCCCTCGAGCTGAGCCTGAACCATGTAACTGCCTGGCTGTAGACCCGTGAATTCGACTCGCCCCCCTGTGTCCGACTTTTGGTAATTGGGCTCTCCCTCATTTTTATCCTCGGCATCCAGAAATATAAGCCGAGTCTCGACGCTCTCCAGGGGTTCTCCCTCCTGATCAACGAAAGTACAAATCAACGGATTCGACACAACCCGGAAACCAAGCAAAAAAACAGACAGGACCGCCAGGCTGCCTGCCTTTTCCAGTGCTCTCAACATACTGTCTCGCTCTCCGTCGCCCCTGAACTCACCGATGCTCCCTGCAGAAATCCTCAATCCGGTCGACTTGTACCATATTCTGAAGTGTATGTCTTCAGCACACTGCGCTCCCCCTCCCCGAGGGGTAGGTGTTTAGCGGCCTGCCCGTGCCCTTGCCTTTGCCCTTGCCCGTCAATCGTCGGCCGTTTGTTCTATCTTGGAACGTTGTTAGCCCTATCAGATCAACCACGTCGTGCTCGATCAGTCTGTCTGAATATTGCCGAAGGTGCTCGTGAGCCTTGATGGACAAGAGATGGGGTCAGGGCAAAGGCAAGGGCAAGCGCGTTGTTGCATAAATCGACTGGAATTGTGCAACAATGCGCCCCGATGGGCAAGAATTCGATATCAGCAAGAGAAATAGGTTCCGAGGAGGGTGAAACGAGTGAAGATTTTTCGATTTCTGACAATTTTGATCGCGTCAACCTGCTTCGTTCTTGGAGCGTCGGTTTCAACGGCCGGCGAGGTCCAGGACGAGAAGCCCAAGATCCTTCTGCTTACACATTCGCAGGGGTTCAAACATGACTCATTGCCCGTGGCCGAACGGGTCATGAAGAAGATGGCGGAGGAGTCGGGGGCTTTTGAGGTGGTCAGCCTTGAGGGATATCGTCAGGAGAGGGAAGCGATCGACTTGTCGATGATCTCCGCGGAGTACCTCGCGCAATATGATGCCGTGATGTTCTACACGACGGGGGAATTGCCGCTCGAGGATTCACAGAAGAAGGCGCTGATCGATTTCGTCAAGGGGGGCAAGGCTTACATCGGCACACATAGCGCCACCGACACGTTTTATACATGGAAGGGCTACGGCGAACTGAGCGGGGCCTATTTCACCGGGCATGGGCCGAACCATCTGAAGCTGATCCTGAAGATCGAGGATAAGCACCACCCGGCGACCGAGATGCTCGGGAATTCATGGGAGATCGCCGATGAGTTCTACCGACACGGCAAGGCTGCGGACGATGAGAAGCTACCGGTGCCGTATTCCCGAGATCGGCTCCATGTCCTGATGAGCGTCGACACCGAGCGGAGCGACCTCTCGCGGCAGAGCATGGAGAAGGGGAGCGACTACGCACTCGCCTGGTGCCAGAACTTCGGCGAGGGCCGCTCCTTCTATACGGCGCTCGGGCATCGTGACGACGTCTGGGAGAATCCGGTCTATCAGCAGCACCTCCTGGGGGGCATCCTCTGGGCGCTGGGGCTGAAAGAGGGGGACGCGTCTCCCTCGGGGAAGAAGTAGGGCTCTTTCCGCTCAAAGCGGGTCTTTTTTTGGAGTCACGCCTACGACTCTTCGCCCAACACCTCGGGGTTGACGATGTGATCGGGTCTTCTTCCCTGTAACACGTCCAGGACTCCCTGCGCGGCCTGCCGGGACATGCGGTCCAGGCATTCCGGCGTGAAGCCGGAGATGTGAGGCGTAAAGAGCGTGTTGGGCGCCTGGCACAGAGGGTGGTCGGGTCGTAGTGGCTCCTCCTCAAAAACATCCAGCGCCGCGCCGCCCAGCCTTCGATCCTTCAGAGCACTTGCCAGGGCAGACTCGTCGATGACTCCACCCCTGGATGTGTTGATGATCCTGCAGCCAGGCTTGACCAGTTTCAGGGTTCGCGAATTGATCAGGTGCTCCGTGTCCCCGGTCAGGGGCACATGAAGGGTCAGTAAATCCACCTTGCCCAGGAGTGACTCGAGCGAATCCTCAATACTGGCACAGCCCGAATATTGAGCCTTCGCTAGATAAGGGTCGTAGGCATAGACTTTCATTCCGAAAGCCAGCGAAGCCATCTCCGCCACGCGTGAGCCAATCTTGCCCAGACCGACGACCCCCAGGGCGCTGCCGGCCAGTTCAATTCCCACGAGGTGGCTGCGATCACCAAGGGTCCCAGCCCTGAGGGCACGGTCGGCGTCCGCGATCCGGCGGGAGAGGGCCAGCATCAGTGCCAGGGTGTGCTCAGCCACGGAGGTGGTCACGGCCTCGGGAGTGTTCACAACCGCGATGCCTCGAGCCGTGGCCGCCCGGCAATCAATGTTGTCGACACCCGCCCCGTGTTTGGAGATGACCTTCAATCGTTGCATTCGGACCATATCCTGTTCGGCCACCCTGAACCGGCGCACAATGATCGCATCGGCCCGGTAAAGCTCCTGCTGGAGCCGGGCGTCCTTAGCCAGATCATCCTTAGCCAGACCATCGGTTTCTTCCCACCCCTTCACGCATCGGCACTCGGAACGGAGGAGATCCAGTCCGGCCGGGGCGATCGATTCGGGAATAAAAACAGTCGGTTTCACGATTTGGGCAGGCACTAGGACAGGATTTCCTTGATGGTGTTTCCCCCGGTGTCGGTGAGTCGCCGGTTTCTCCCGGCGTGATAGTAGGACAACCGCATATCGTTCAGGCCCAGCAGATGGAGGGCCGTCGTATGGACATCTCGAATCCGATAGACGTTCTCCACGGCCTTATAGCCCAGCTCATTGGTAGCACCCACGCAGGTTCCCCCTTTTACACCACCACCGGCGAACCAGATGGTCATGGCCCCGATGTTGTGATCCCTTCCTTTGTTCTTCCGGTCCGCGGGTGTGTCGGGCGTACGCCCGAACTCGCCCATCCAGACAACCAGGGTGCTATCCAGCATGCCGCGGTTCTTCAGGTCCTTCAGCAGAGCGGCCACCGGTTGGTCCGTCTCCCGAGCGTTCTTGGAATGATTTTTCTTTATATCGACGTGCCCATCCCAGGACTGGCTGGGCGTATAGAGCTGGACAAACCGGACTCCGCTTTCCACCAGCTGCCGGGCCATCAAACACCTCTTTCCGAAGGACTCGGTTACGGGATGGTTCAATCCGTACATCTCTTTTGTGGCTTCAGTTTCCTTCGAGAGATCCAAAACCTCCGGGACTTCGGCCTGCATCCGATAGGCCAGTTCGTAGGCGTCGATGCGGGCCTGGAGGTCCGGGTTGGTGAAGTGGTTCTCCAGATATTTCCGGTTGTAGCTCCGCAGCAATGCTCTTTCCGGCTCTTGCCCCTCGGGAGTTAACCCGGCAGGGGCTTCGAGGTCACGAATCACCTCTCCTTTCCAACGGAGAACGGTGCCCTGATACCCGGCGGGGAGGAATCCGCTGCCCCACTGCTGACTGCCGCCAAAGGCAAGCGCACGAAAATCGGGCAGGACAACAAAGGCGGGGAGGTTCTGGTTCTCCGTTCCCAGTCCGTAGGTAACCCATCCTCCAAGCGAGGCGTTGCCCGGCATCGCAAATCCAGTATTCATCTGGAAGACGGCTGCCGGGTGGTTGCCGTTTTCGGCCTGAACGGAACGGACAAAGGCCATCTCATCGACGCAGGTGGCCAGATGGGGAAACAGCTCCGAGACCTCCATGCCGCACTTCCCGTACTTCCGAAACTCGAAGGGGCTGCGGGTAATTAACCGGGGCTTGGCAAACAGCTTCTGGTCGTCGGTCAGCTTTTCCTTGGTCCAGTCCATCAGCGTGCCGTCGAATTTCGTGAGGGCCGGCTTCGGGTCAAACGTATCCACCTGGCTTACGCCGCCCAACATAGTGAGAAAAATACAGGATTTTGCCTTGGCCGGGTGGTGCGGGACTCGCGGAGCCAGAGGGCCGGCTCTATCAGCGGAACCCGCGGAGAGATCCTGATTGAGCAGTTCCAGCAGCGCTAATCCCCCCAATCCGGTCAGGCTCTGGTAGAGAAATCTCCTTCGGTTGTCAAGAAAATCCATGGCTTACTCCAGATAGAGAAACTCGTTCAGGTTGAACAGAACTACGCCCAAGCGCGTGAGCCCCTCGACCGATGTGGTTCGGGCCAGCAGCTTAAGCGCATCTCGCTTTTCCTGCTCGGACGGAGGACGACCCAAAACAGACCAGAAAGCGCGTTCGACAGGCTCATCCTGATCCATTTCGACCTCTCTCAGGATGCGCTTTGCGAAGTAGCGAGCTTCGGTATTCGTCAATTTGCCGTTCAAAAGAGTGAGGGCCTGGGGGGCAACCGTCGTCACGCTTCGACGGGAGCAGGACGCACCCATATTGGCTACATCGAAGGTCTGCATAAAAGAGGAGCCTACCGAGCGCCTCTGGAAGGCGTAGACACTTCGCCGCCGCTGTTCCTCTTCCTCCGAAGCAAACCATTTGAACATCACGAATCCTTCGGCTACATCCTCGGGAACATCCAATAACACGCTGGGCCCGCTCCGGGCTTGATTCAGCCGCCCGCTGAGCGCCAGGATCGAGTCCCGCAGCACCTCCGCCTCCAGCCGAGTCCAGTTCATCCGCCACAAATAACGGTTCTCGGGGTCTGTCTGGGAACAGACCTGCCACTTTGGATGCTCAGTGGACTGGCGGTAAGTTTGAGAGGTGAGCATCAATTTGTGCATCGCCTTGAGGCTCCACTCTTCCTCGACGAACCGAACGGCAAGCCAGTCGAGCAGTTCCGGATGAGTCGGCCGCTCCCCGTTGATTCCGAAATCGCTGGGAGTGCGAACCAGTCCCTGGCCGAAATGGTGCTGCCAGAGGCGGTTGACCATGACCCGCGCCGTAAGTGGATTCTCGGGGCTTGCAATCCATTCGGCCAATGCCAGTCGGCGGCCTGTACTCCCCTTGTAACGTGCAACCCCGCCGCGGTAAGGAATCTTGGCATCTTCCAGCTTCCCGGTGAGACCCTCCGGAAAGCCCGGATTGACCTTTTCACTTTTGCTATCCAGTTCGCCTCCCGCCAACACGTATGTGTCTACGACATCGGGCACTTCTGGAGGGACCATGTCCGACACGGCACAAGCCAACGGCTGATGCCGTTTCAACAGCTCTGTAAGACGAGCCTTTTCGTCCTTCGCTTTCAGATAAGCGGTCCAGACCTCTTCGCTGAAGATGGGGTCGCCCCGCTCCTGGAAAAAGGCATTTGGAACGTCCAGCTCCGTCAAGAACTCCTTCACCGCCGGGTCGTCTTCCGGAATGTTCTTCATCTCCCGGAACCGTGCGACCAGCTTCTCCTGCCGGCTGTGGAATTCCTCGGTTGCCCGCTCCACCTCATCCTCGTAGAAGCGGTATCGTTCCCTCATCTTCCGCGGGCTCTCCGCCTCGAAGAAGGGAGCACGTCTCTCATCCCGGCGGGTGGCGGCGAAGAAGGCCTGCATCCGGTAGAAATCCTTCTGGGAGATGGGATCGTACTTATGGTCGTGGCACTGCGCGCATCCTACTGTCACTCCCAGAAAGACCGAACCGGTGGTCTTGGTGATCTCGTTCAAGAAATCCTGCCGCAGTTTTTTTTTGGAGTTCGCATCAGCTTCCCAGGGCCCCATTCGCAGAAAGCCCAGAGCCACCAACCGTTCCGGCTTCATGTCCTCGTCCGATTTCAGGTTCTCGACCAGTTCATCACCGGCCAGTTGTTCTTTAATGAAAACGTCAAAGGGCGTGTCCCGGTTGAACGAGCGGATGACATAATCCCGGTATCGCCAGGCCGTAGGCCGTTCGATGTCGGTGGCAAAGCCGTTCGACTCTGCATAGCGCACCAGATCCAACCAGTGGCGCGCCCAACGTTCTCCATAGCCGGGATCGTCGAGGAGTCGATCGATCAGTTTCTCGTAACTTTCTGGGTCGGAGTCATGCAGAAAGCTGCGGACCTCCTCGGGAGGGGGCGGCAGTCCGATCAAGTCGAAGTATAATCGCCGGATCAGCGCGCGTCGGTCGGCCTGCGGCGCGGGCCTGAGGCCCTTCGCTTCCAGTTTGGCAAGAATGAAAGAATCGATCGGATTTTCTACCCGGTCGTAGCTCTTCACTTTGGGAATCGGCGGGGACTCTGGCTTGCGCAATAACCATCCCCAATGCCCGTCAGCAACTCGGTCGGGCTCCGCTAAGGGAGCCATCGAATCAAGCGCTTCGGCCAACTGCAGGATTAGGGGCGCCGTAAGGGCTCCTCCCAACGGCATTTGGGGCATCCGCTCGCCCCGGACGTATTGCATCAAAAGACTGTCGCGGGCAGAACCCGGAACAACGCCGGGGCCGTTTTTCCCTCCTCGAAGGAGGCTTTCCAGGCTCGAGACAGAAAAGTTGTTTTGCGGGGTTGGCCCATCATGGCAGGATGCACATTGAGCCTGGAGAATCGGCAAGAGTTGTTGGCGGAAGACTGCTCCATTATCCGCAGCCGCCAACTCCCAACTTACGAATGGCAGCAACAGCGCCACCCACAACCTGATCATCATTGCTTCCTAATCTACTATGCTGGGCACACCGGGGCAATAAAAACCCGCCTCTGGGAAACCCGTGGCTAGCTTCCAGACCGACGACCCCCAGGGCGCTGCCGGCCAGTTCAATTCCCACGAGGTGGCTGCGATCACCAAGGGTCCCAGCCCTGAGGGCACGGTCGGCGTCCGCGATCCGGCGGGAGAGAGTCTAATGAAAACGATCGCAAACTTAGTCTGCTTCTGTGTTGTTCAATGTGTCTCATGCCTTTTCGCCTCCTTCTCCCAGGAGCAGGATCTCCGAAAGATTCACTTTGAGGATATCACTATCGTCGTTCAGCTAGAGCAGGTTCAGCTGAGCTTTGTGGTCCGGGACTCGAAGGGTAACTTTGTCGGGAATCTCTCGGTTGCTGACTTTGTGCTGTTCGAAAACGATAAACCACAAAGCATCTCGGCCTTGAGAGAAGAGGAAGTTCCGATAAACGCAGTGATTGCTGTCGACACCAGCTGGAGTATCGGATCGTTTTTGACAAACGCAGTGACAACAGCTGTCGACTTTTTCAACGGGTTGGAAGCTGAGGATCCAGCCGTCGTCCTGTTTTCGGAAAAACCTCGGGTTCTCTTGGACTGGGGCGAGAAGCGAGACGATCTCGAGCAGGAACTGAATTCGGTCGAAACAGACGGAAAAACTGCGCTCTACGATTCGATCATCTGGATAGCTGAAAAGCTCTTCGAAGATCGATCGGGCAAGAAAGTGATCATCCTGGTAACGGACGGAATCGACACTCTCAGTCGGGCAACCTTCAAAGAGATGATGAAGGTGACTCGCCAGACCGGGGTGACCCTTTACGCAATCATTTATACGAATGAGCACATCCAGACCTACCGGGAGAAGATCCGCCTCCGGCGCTCTTCCCGTAGTGGCTCGGTCAGTCATGACTTCCACAGATTCGTCATCTCTCAGAATCAGTTTGTGGAGCAAGTCATTCGTTATGGAGGGAGAACCATTTTCTCGAAGTCCTTTGCTGACTTACATGGAGTTTATGGCGATATTGTCCGCGAAATGCGAAGTCGTTACGTCATGCTGTACCAATCTGATTCAAATCAAGATGAGACCCGCCAGGTCAGAATCCGGACCCAGAGAGTCCCAGGCCACATATTCATCGATGTGACACATTAGCCTGGAGGAATATTGGCTCCGAGGTTCGTGCACCCTCCTCTCCCCAGCTTGCGCCGGTATGAAAACCGATACCATCGACGACACAGATCGTCTTCGATGGGCCACCTCGAAGGGATACCTTCCTCAGTTCGCCAGGCACCCCAAAGCCGATCTCCCTGCCGTCAGGAGAGAAAAACGGCTGAAGAATGGATTGGGCTTCGGTGCCACGGATGGGGGTGGCCTCCAACTGATCCACCGGGCGCAGGTAAAGCTGTCGCTCGGATCCGTTACCAGCGACGTAAACTATCTGCCTTCCGTCCGGTGAGATGGCTAGCAGCCCGTGGTGCAAATAGGTTTTCAGACTTCAGACCGAGCGGACCGGTGGCAGAAGCGACGGGAGCGTTGACCGGGACTTTTGAGTCTGGGCGGTCGGAATCAAGCCAAACAGGCCCTTCAGACGCTTCCACAGCGACAAAATGAGGAGCAAGACGAGGCAAATCCGCCCCTGCAGCCCCCGCGGCGTGCCCACACCCAACTGCTGGCGCATCAGCAGCCCCAGATTGAATCCGCTCACCTGAATCAGCAGCCGCTTCAAGACATTCTCATGGCCCCGAACGTGAACCCGTCTCATCCCGCCGGTCTCGTAAAGGTGAGCACACGGTCTCTCCAGTAGCTCACCTCGTTGTCGTAAAAGTTGCCGTCCTCGCCGACCCCGGATTCGTCGCCGGTTCCCATAGACCGCATCACGGGCCTGAGTGTCTCCTCTCCAGCGTCTTTTCCCTCGTTTCGGTTCGCTCACATAGCTGCGCAGTCCCAGCGCTTCTAAATCCACCATCCGCTCGCTGCTGTGATATCCCTTGTCGGCCACCACCTCTTCGATGCCCGATCCCTTCGGCAGCGCTTGTTCCACCTGCTCGGCCGCCTGTATCAGTGTCTTGACCATCGTTTGCGTATCGCCTCGATCCGCTCCTTGCACCGTGACCGAGACGATGGCTCCCGTCTCCAGATCCACTGCATGCTCTGCCTTGTGCGCCAGATGCGTCCGCCCATCCTTCATCCTGGCGATGCGCGCATCCCCATCCTGCGGGTGCTTCCACTGCTGGTTCGATCCCTTGCCGGTTCGCTTGCGGTCCAGTAGGGCCAGATCTTCTCGAGTAGGCGTCTGGATGCCGGAGGCTACTGCCAGCTCCGTTAAGAACTCTTCGTAGCCCTGCTCGGAGTCTCGTCTCACGATGCTGCGCAGCGCCGCATTGGCTTCCAGCGTGGTGGCATCGATGCCGATCGTCTTGCCATTCAATAACCCGCTCTCGGCTACCCGCTTCAGCACCCAGGAGAAAACCGCCTCATGCGTGGCCACATCGATCAGTCGCCTGGTCCTGGAGATGGTCGAATGATCCGGAGGTGACTCACTCAGATTCAGTCCCAGAAAACCGCGCAGCGCCAGCGAATCAGCGGCTCGCCAGGCAATGCCTCGCTCCGAGCTCAACCCTTCGAAGTAACCCACCAGCAGCAGCCGGAAATAGATGCCCGGTGCCAGGCCGGGCCGCCCTCGGCTGGGGGCATAGAAAGCGGCGCATTCCGCTTCCACAAAATCATCGAAACCGTGCTTGCCCAGCACTCTGTTCAGGCGTTGGTAAAAAGGGTGTCCCGGCGCTTTGGCCAGCTCTGTTGCCGGCACCCACATCTCGCTCTGCCTCTGTCTCTTACGCTTGCCCATCGACATGGCACAAGTCTATTGGCCATGGCTGACCGAGAGGCGACTTTCACCACGGGCTGCTAGGTCAGCGTGAAAGCTCGAGATATTCAAGGGCGCGGTTTGTGAGGTAGGAATGACAGAGCGAGTGACAAGTGGAGATTCGTCAGGGGGCGCAGGCTTCAGATTCCGGACGACGGCGATCAAAGCGATTAAGGAGCGGAGAAAGTATCGGAATGTGCGATTGTTTATGCCGATCTAACCGAGGCCGGGCGGATTCATAATGCCGGCGTCGGTGATTCAAGTCCACCCATAGCCACTAACATCTCATTTACCTTTTACGAAAACAATCACTTGTGCTAAATCATCCTTGAAACTTCACCATCATCACTAAAAGTTGATTCACCAGTTCAACGCGGCCGTATTCACCGGGGCGTCCCAAAGGTCAAGCATTTCGCTGTCGGCCATCGTAACGGTTACGGAACACCCAGCCATGTCCAGGGAGGTGACGTAACTGCCGACTAGGGAACGGGCCATCGTCAAACCTTTCGCTTCCAGCAACCGCCGCGCAACGCCGTACATTAAATACAATTCCATGGACGGCGTTCCACCGAAGCCGTTCACCAGCAATATGGCGTCACCTGTGGCGGCATCGCCGAGATCTTTGGTAATCGCCGCTGTCATTTCCCCCGCGATCTCGTCCGCGGTTGCCAGCGGAACTCGCTTGCGCCCGGGTTCGCCGTGGATACCCACTCCCATCTCGATTTCATCGTCGGCAATCTCGAAAGTAGGCTTGCCGGCGGTCGGTACCGTACAACTGGTGAGGGCCACACCCATGGACCGGGTGCAGTCGTTGACCTTTTCGCCCAAGGTCTTGAGCGCCTCGATCCCGTCACCTCGTTCGGCCGCAGCTCCCACAATCTTCTCCAAGATCATGGTGCCCGCAACCCCCCGGCGGCCCGACGAGAATGTAGACTTCTCCACGGCCACGTCGTCGTCGGTGGTCACCGTTGCGAAAGCTCTATCGAACATTTCGGCGGCCATGTCGAAATTCATGACGTCGCCTTCGTAGTTCTTGATGATAAACAGAACACCCGCGCCGGTCTCCACGGCCTCCGCGGCGGCCAGCATCTGATCCGGCGTCGGTGCGGTGAATATCTCGCCGGGACAAGCCGCGTCCAACATTCCGCGTCCAACAAAACCGGCATGCAACGGTTCGTGACCGCTGCCGCCGCCGGATATCAAAGCGACCTTACCCTGCTTCAAATCACGGCGTTTGACGAACTTGTTGTCATCGCCGCCGGTCACGATATCGGCGTGGGCCGCGCAAAACCCGTGCAACGCTTCCGCTAAAATGGTGTCCGTTGAATTGATCAGTTTCTTCATCGAAAAACCTCCGAAAGTTCAACTCATTAAATTAATTGGAAACTCTTTCTGTGACGGTTTAGGCCGAGTTTTTGTTTCGTTGATCACACGCATCATGAAACCGGTCTAAGTAGCTTTGTCGCGCTATGTGCAAATTCCATGATCAAACGATCCAGCTCCCGATTCTTGGTTTCTTCGCCGAGATCCAGCACCTCGATAGTAAGCTGCCGTTTGCCCGGGTCGGGGTGCCGTTCGGTAACCCGTCGTGGATGGGCTGCCCGATAGACCTGCATGAAGTCGCGCTTTTGATTGGTCGAAAAGTGACATACCTCAAATATCGTGTCCAGATGCCAGGAGGGGATGGGCGTCTTATAACAGGGATTCGAAAACTGGCTGACAAAGCTGCGATTCTTGCCCAACTTTTCAGCGAGCCTTAATCGTGTACCTGACGGCCGCTGATCCAGAATCGATCGCAGCAGTTGCTTGTAGACTCTTACCGAGTCCTGTCGATGCCCGTGGCGTACGCGTTTGAGCTGCGTCGTCATCGCGGGCACACGACTGCGTGTTTCGCTCTTGCCAGCGCCGCGGGGGCTACCGAGAGACAGCGCAACCCATGATCCAGAAGCAGGCCGATGAAACGCGGATCGCCCGCCATCTCGCCGCAAACGCTTACTTCGCGGCCTGTACGCCTACCATGCCGGACTACGCCCGCGATCAGCTTTACAACGGCCGGATTGTCAGGCTGCGCCAACTGCTGGAGACGGGCCGCATCGCGCCCGCAGGCGGTGACGTATTGCACGAGATCGTTACTACCGATCGAAAAAAAATCGGCATCGAAATCTTCGACGGAAATCGCGGCCGACGGCACTTCAACCATGATTCCAAGCTCGGGATCGCCCACCGCGATTTCCTGGTCAATGAGCGCGTCGCGTTCGGCGCACAGGATCGTCCTCGCCTGCTCTACCTCGTCTGGAACCGTTACCATCGGCAGCATGATTTTTAACGGACCGTGCGCGGAGGCCCGAAGTAGAGCGCGCAATTGTGTGCGAAACAACTCCGGATGTAGCAAAGAAAGACGGATGCCACGTACCCCCAAAAAGGGATTTTTCTGGCTATCGATGGTGACACCCGTTATGGGTTTGTCCCCGCCGGCGTCCAAGGTACGCACGGTCACGGGTTTGCCACGCGCCCATTCGATAAAACGCCGGTACACATCGAACTGTTCGGTTTCACTCGGTAGGACGTTGTTCTGATGGAACAGGAATTCGGTTCGAACCAGTCCCACACCATCGCAGCTATCGACATCGATTTGGCCCAGTTCTCCCGGGTCGGCTACATTGATTTGCACCAGAACCCTATCCCCATCGGACGTGCGTACTTCCGAATACAAGTATTCTGATTCCTCTTGACGCTGGAGTTCGTCCTGTTGAATTCGCTTAACAAAAACTTCTCGCTCGCGCGCGGTTGCGTCGAAGACCAACTCACCGGCGTCGGCGTCGAGAAATATCTCCCCCGTACCTGGAGCGGGAGCCGAACTCAGGTTAACTATCATGGGCACCATGCTTGCCCGGGCCAGCATGGCGACGTGGCCGGCCGGGCTGCCGCCCGTTAACGCGATGCCGCCGCGGCCCCAGTAAGTGGACAGAAATTGAGAAGGGCTGATGTCGTCGGCCACGACTACGCAGTTGGCCGGAATGGATATGTCCTCCACGCCGGTAAGCACACGACGGACCCGGTCGCGAATGTCCTTGAGATCCGAGACACGCGCTCGAAAATACTCGTCATCCGCCGCCGCATAGTCGGCTATCTCCGCATCGAGTACAGTACTCCAAGCGTCGTATGCGCCGCGCCCCGCCTTTGTCATAGAGAGAGCCGGCGCGCACAGCGTGTCGTCCTCAATCATGGCTAATTGGAATTCCAGCAACTGGACAGCTTCGCTCTGATCATCCAGCCGATTCAGCAGGTCAGTCAATTGCGTCGTCGAGACGTCCAGGGCTTCGACCAACCGGCTTTCTTCGTCGTCGGTGTGCGTCGTATCAACCGGTGCGGTTTCCTCAACCAGATACAGTTTGCCGACCGCGATACCGGCGGAAGCCGGGGTACCCTGTAATAGGCGTGCTTTCCGATGAAGGGCTTCAGCCATGCAAACTAATCCAATTCAAAATCATTTTCCACCAAAACGGTAAGCGCGTTAATGGCTTCAGGCGCGTCCGGACCGGATGCTTGAAAGTGAAGCACCGTATTTTTTGGGACTTTCATTTTCATAACTTTGGCGATGCTTTTCGCGTCCACCCAGGGCCCGTCGGCGGAGAGTCCGAGTTCGACGCGACAAGCAAACTTCTTGGCAAGCTTGGTCATGGTTACTGACGGCCGCGCGTGCAGTCCAACGTCATGGGTCAAAAGCACCGAACCAGTGGAGCAGTCAAGGGCCTGTTCTTGTTTTAGTAAATCTTCCGGTGACATGACGTTAGGCCGAATACTCTTCCGCGGTATTGCGCACCTCGTCGAGGTTCGCGCCTCCCGATGCCTCCGTCCCTGCCATGACCGCACCCTCGACAATAGGCGCATCGCAAACCACAACTTTGGCGGCACGCTCGGGCGGCAGCATTTCAATGGCCATCTCACTATTGGTTTCGGCGCCGCCAAGGTCTACCAGGATCGCCACCCCTTTGTCGGACCACGCTTCATCGATAGCATGCAGTATCGCCTCCACGCTGCTGCCCAGACCGCCGTCCACATCACCGCCGCACCAAGCCAACGGCACTTCATCGCCCACCATTTGCTTGACCATGTCGGCGGCGCCCATCGCTACTTCGGGGGAATGGGAAACAATCACAATACCGACATTCGAACTCATATCGACTCCTCCAACAGGTCACAAACGGTGCACGCAATAAGAGTGGTCGAACAGGCTCCCGGATCCATATGCCCGATACTGCGTTCGCCCAGAAAAGAAGCCCTACCTTTGATTGCCTGCATCGGGATAGTTGCGTCCGCCGACTCCCGGGCAACCAAGCGCAGTGACTGCGGCAAATCTTCTTCGCCGCTGTTCAGTGCCTCGCTGAGTGGCACCAACACGTCCAGCATGGTCTTCTGTCCCGCCTCGGACTTGCCGCGCGCCTTCACCGCATCGACCGCCGCCGCCAGCGCCTGCCGGGCTTCCGCCAGTGAAGGTACATCGCTGGATAAGTTCTTGCCCAGTGCCATAATCAATGTTCCATACAGCGGACCGGAAGCCCCACCGACTTTCATCACCAGTTGCATTCCGACGTCTTTCAGAGCCTGTGGTAAGGGTTTATTTGCAATAACATCGATATCAGAAAGTACTGCCTCGAAGCCCCTTCTCATATTGATACCGTGGTCGCCGTCACCAATAGCCTGGTCCAAACTGGTAAGTTGATCCGCGTTATCGATTATTGTTTGGGCAACCCGTTGGATCAGGTCACGACGTGTCGCTTCGTCAAATATCATCGTTTCAAAAAAGTAGTGTTAAGACGGTGAAATAATTGCATTCGATTTTTCAGTTTCTAATCCTGGTGCCATCATGGGTGAAATAAAGTGGATTCCTGAACTCCAGATTGACATCATCCCCCGGGTTCAGATCCCCGGTTGTGCAACTCCAGGGTGCGGATAAAGCGCCGTTTTGACCCCTGGAAACCCCCCCCTCTCTCTTGGACCACGGGGGGAGCACCCTGAGCAACACCCCTGGCCTCCGTACCGGCACCAGGAGTACACTGACTTCATACCACCCAATTCCGAAGCCGGGAGGAGGCAACATGAGTGCATCCCGTGAATTCCTTCACCGACGGCCAAGCAGTATCGTCGCAAGAATTCTTTTTACCCCGTGCTTTTTGGAACCTACCCATGGGTTTTCGCCGTTGTTCCGAGTGATATCTGACGATATCCGGTAGGTTTCTAACTGGACGATAACTGGACGACAGCTGGACGACGATCAGGTCCTCGTGAGTTCATCTCACAACCGGAAGAATCGTCCCGACTATTCTTCCGGTTTCGATATAAGGTTTAGGCCCGTGGAAAGCTTCTTGGAAGCGGTAGAGGCCAGCATGACCATTATACCGTGAAGCGGATGGCACGTGTTCAGTCTCCGTCAGAATTCTTTTTTTCTTATAGAGAGAGGGTAAAAAGGTGTAAAAAGTCCTTCTTGCCCCTTTTTACAACCCCCTCCATTTCCCTTATTCACATTTTTTTCGAGGCCACCTCTGGGTTCACTTGCGTTGCGGCCCGGTGACTCGCTCACCATCCCTAGCAGCCCGTGGTGCAAATAGGTTTTCAGACTTCAGACCGAGCGGACCGGTGGCAGAAGCGACGGGAGCGTTGACCTAGCCCGGATTATGCAAGAACCGTAGTCCGGAGTTGAAAAACGACTCGAGAAGTGGCTCAACTCGAAAGCGGACAGGTGTGACAGGCGGATTTGCGAAGAATATCGGTTGGCGAGGCGTTTGAAGTGGTTGGGGAGTGAATTTCAGACAGATCTGGGCCTGGGTGAGTATCGGAAGCGGTTTTTCGGGGAGCTGGGAGAGGCTAGCTGGAGTTGAGACGACTCAAGACGAGGTGGAAGAGGGGTTGTTCGGGAAAGGCTGAGGAAAGATGGACCCAGATGCGTCGAGTGGTTTGTCGGATCCGGGCCCCGATCTTGAGGACACGACGACGTAAGGTTTCGATTTCGAGCTTGTGCCAGGGGGTCCCGTGCAGATAGTCGCGCAGGCGCACGAACATCTGGTAAGCCAGGGCATGCAGAAGGAGTCGAAACTGATTGGCCAGGAATCGATGACAGCTGAGTCGGTCCATGCTCAGATGATTCTTGAAGGCCTTGATGAAGTTTTCGGTCTGTCCTCGGTTTGTGTAGTGGTCATAAAGTGATTGGGAGCAGAGATCGTCCCGGTTGGTGACCACAAAGCGACGATTGATCCCGCGCTGATCGACCTCCACTTTGACGATGACGCGACGAGATCGATCCCAGCTGTTGGCTCGATAAAGAAACTCGTCAAACTGACGCTGTTTTTCCTCCAGCTCAAGGAACCTTTCCCGAGTCGAATCCAGCAGGGGCTCGACCACTCGCTGCAGGCGAGGGTTTCGACTTAACCCAATGACATACTGGAGTTGATTCTCTTCAGCCTCACAGAACTCGTAGAGCCGCGGCGTGGCAAAGCCGCTGTCGGCCCGAATCTCAATCTCGACATCCGTCCCCACTCCTTGTCGGATAGCCTCCACGACTCGCTTCAGAATGGGCACGATGTGAGAGGCAGCTCCCTTGTTGCCAGGTCTCAACACGGCACACACCAGGTCTCCCGTGTCGGCATCGAAGATCAGCAAAGGATGCAGAATGTGGCTTCGGTAATACCCGTGGTAGAAGGAGAACTCCTGCTGGCCGTGGGTATGGTCGTCGGTACTGTCCAGATCCAGGATGATCTTACCGGGACGTCTTTTCTTCAGGGAGCGCACATAACGGCCTAGCAGCCACTGGCTCAAACGCATCAGATCCTTCCTGGTGACGGAGTTCTCCAAGCGGGAGAAAGTCGGCTGCGTGGCCAAATCCGGATCGCTCTCCGGCAACTGATCACAGACGGTTTTGAGCATCGGATCCGAGCGCAGCGTATCGGCGTCATTACAGTCTTCGTAGCCGGCCACGATCTGCAAGACTCGTTGTCGGATCAACTTCAACAGATCATGACGAATGTAGCGTTGGTCTCGACTCTCCGAAATACACGAACTGAAGCCCTCGCAGAGCCGATGTTGCCGATCCACCGATCCAAACAACAACCATCCTGCGTCGGAAGTGAGGCTCCCCCCATCAAAACGCGCCGTGATCTTTCTGTGGCTGTGAAATGGCAGGGTATTCTGGCAGACTGCTCTTAACATTGCCGTAGCTCCTGGTTAGGGTCTTGTTTGTGTAAACCCTTTTATATCAGAGAGCTACGGCTCTTTTTATGGGCCCAAATCTCACTCGGATTCAGATCTCATGCATAATCCGGGCTAGACTTTTGAGTCTGGGCGGTCGGAATCAAGCCAAACAGGCCCTTCAGACGCTTCCACAGCGACAAAATGAGGAGCAAGACGAGGCAAATCCGCCCCTGCAGCCCCCGCGGCGTGCCCACACCCAACTGCTGGCGCATCAGCAGCCCCAGATTGAATCCGCTCACCTGAATCAGCAGCCGCTTCAAGACATTCTCATGGCCCCGAACGTGAACCCGTCTCATCCCGCCGGTCTCGTAAAGGTGAGCACACGGTCTCTCCAGTAGCTCACCTCGTTGTCGTAAAAGTTGCCGTCCTCGCCGACCCCGGATTCGTCGCCGGTTCCCATAGACCGCATCACGGGCCTGAGTGTCTCCTCTCCAGCGTCTTTTCCCTCGTTTCGGTTCGCTCACATAGCTGCGCAGTCCCAGCGCTTCTAAATCCACCATCCGCTCGCTGCTGTGATATCCCTTGTCGGCCACCACCTCTTCGATGCCCGATCCCTTCGGCAGCGCTTGTTCCACCTGCTCGGCCGCCTGTATCAGTGTCTTGACCATCGTTTGCGTATCGCCTCGATCCGCTCCTTGCACCGTGACCGAGACGATGGCTCCCGTCTCCAGATCCACTGCATGCTCTGCCTTGTGCGCCAGATGCGTCCGCCCATCCTTCATCCTGGCGATGCGCGCATCCCCATCCTGCGGGTGCTTCCACTGCTGGTTCGATCCCTTGCCTGTTCGCTTGCGGTCCAGTAGGGCCAGATCTTCTCGAGTAGGCGTCTGGATGCCGGAGGCTACTGCCAGCTCCGTTAAGAACTCTTCGTAGCCCTGCTCGGAGTCTCGTCTCACGATGCTGCGCAGCGCCGCATTGGCTTCCAGCGTGGTGGCATCGATGCCGATCGTCTTGCCATTCAATAACCCGCTCTCGGCTACCCGCTTCAGCACCCAGGAGAAAACCGCCTCATGCGTGGCCACATCGATCAGTCGCCTGGTCCTGGAGATGGTCGAATGATCCGGAGGTGACTCACTCAGATTCAGTCCCAGAAAACCGCGCAGCGCCAGCGAATCAGCGGCTCGCCAGGCAATGCCTCGCTCCGAGCTCAACCCTTCGAAGTAACCCACCACCAGCAGCCGGAAATAGATGCCCGGTGCCAGGCCGGGCCGCCCTCGGCTGGGGGCATAGAAAGCGGCGCATTCCGCTTCCACAAAATCATCGAAACCGTGCTTGCCCAGCACTCTGTTCAGGCGTTGGTAAAAAGGGTGTCCCGGCGCTTTGGCCAGCTCTGTTGCCGGCACCCACATCTCGCTCTGCCTCTGTCCCTTACGCTTGCCCATCGACATGGCACAAGTCTATTGGCCATGGCTGACCGAGAGGCGACTTTCACCACGGGCTGCTAGGCGCATGGCTTTGTCGATCGGCTTCATCAGTTTCGGTTCCTCCACTAATGCGATCCAAGCTACGGGGCTTCTGACTCTTGCCCCGGTGGGACTGACTCCCACTGAACATACCAGCCTTCGCTGGACACACTCCCCCCGAAAAATCCCGTCCACCTTGTATAGCAATGACTTACGCAAATCTTGAGGTGGAGCTCAAGGCCTCGTATTCTACAGGTCATGAGGGGAATTCGTTGCCTGTTCCAGATCATCTGCAGGACGATTTCTGACATCAGGCAAGTTGCCGGATACATCTTTACTTTTCTATCGGCGTTCTTCAGCTCACGGGCAACTTTGGCGGCGCGAGTCTTGGCGGCAGAGAGTCAGCTGGCCGCGTGCAAGCATCGGATGATGGAGCAGAATCTTGCGAGACCCTGATTCACCCGTGCTTTCAGACTTCTTTGGGCGTTGCTGTCAAGGATCTGGGACCAATGGCGTCAGGTGGCACATCTGATGCAGCCTGCTACGGTCAAGCGCTGGCACACCACGGCATTCCGTCTCTACTGGCGCCGAAAATCGAGAGGCCGCCCTGGCCGGCCTCCCCTGCCAAAGGAGATGCGCGATCTGATTCACAAGCTCAGCCGAGAGAATCCCTTATGGAGTGCCGAACGAATCGCGGACACCTTGCGGCTTCTCGGCTGCGATCCTCCTTGCAACGACACGATCCGCAAGTACATGTCCCGCCCCAAAACTCACCCTGACAAGCCAACAACCTGGCTGCCCTTTCTGCGCAACCACCTGGAGGTCTCCTGGGCGATGGACTTCTTTACGGTGATCACGGTCGGCTTCTCATTTCTGTACGTGTTTGTTGTCTTCGAACATGGTCGTCGGAGGGTGATTCATCTCGCGACGACGTACCACCCCTCGATGGAATTCAACATCTGTCCGATACGGGCAAGGTCTGTCTGGGAGGCTTCTTCAGCCGCAAAGCAACGCCTGTCCGTTAATTCTCATCGTGGTTCGCAGTGCTCGCCGAGGGATCACTTCAAATCTGCCACCTGTGGCTGCGCGAATGGGCTCCCTCACCGGTTGGATGGAGTTTTTCGGGTGGACACCGCATTTTGCAGGTCTCAGTGCGATGCGGGCGGACCATCAACGTAGGGCTTCAACGCGGCGTAAACCGCGAAATTCAGAGGCGTGTCTACGCCGTGTTCCCGGCCCAGGCGGACCACGGTGCCGTTGAGGGCCTCAAGTTCCATGTGCTTGCCGTCAATTAAGTCGGTGAAGGTCGACGTACGGTGGGTGGGCGGCAACCGGTTGCTAATCAAGTCCATCAGTTGATCTGACAGCTCGGGGGAAAGGGACACCCCCGTGGCTTGAGCCACATGGATCACTTCCTGTAGCAGGCCCTCCAGCAGTGCCCGGCACTCCGGCGTGGCCAGCACCGGTCCCAGGGGCTGCCGGGCAAGCATCTCGGCGCCGCCAAGACAACAAATTGCCACAAACTTCTCCCACAAGAAGCTCCGCATATCCTTGCGCAGCTTCACATCGATGCCGGCATTCTGGAAGACCGTGACTATTTGCTGAACCCGGGGAGTAACGCTGCCATCCGTTTCCCCGAAAGAGGTCATATTATTCGCTCTTAAAAAAATTACCCCCGGCTGCTCCACCAGTGCGTTGATATAGGTTGCCCCAAGAACGAAATGCCCGGGCCCCACAGCCCGTTCGATCCTGTCCCCATTGTCCACCCCATTTTGAACGGAGCTTACGACGGTGTGAGGGTCGACCATGGGACGGATCAGTTCCGCTGCCGCGTCGGTGTCGTAGGTCTTCACCGAGAACAGGATCAGGTCCACCGTCCCGATTGCGCCAGGATCGTTAGTAGCCTTGACCTTTACGTTGAATTCCTCGGCGGTGGGTAGTTTCACCGTCAGCCCCTTGGACAGTATCGCTTCCAGGTGTGGACCTCGGGCGATCAGGGTGACATCTTGCTCGGCCCGGGCCAGCATGCCTCCATAATATCCTCCCAGTCCCCCGGCACCCATGATCGCTATTTGCATCGTCTACTCCATTGTCGGTTTAGGCCTTTTCAGACTCAGGATGCATCCAGTATAAGCGAAACTGGCTCCTATGGACTGGAAGCCCATTCGCGATGGCAGAAACGCTCACGAATCAATTCCGCTTCGATTCCGAGCGGCATGGCATGGGCTATGAAGTTTCTGGTAGGCACATGGCCTGAGTGCCTTTTTCCTCATAATGACCCCCGGGCGGGGCGAATTGCATAAAAGGCGGTTCCAACGTACGTGCCCAGAGCCAGGTAGTCGGACTTTCCCAAGCGCTGCCTGGCCGCTTTTGAAGTGGCCCCCGACACCTTGAGTTGGCTGGAGTGAGCTGGAGTGAGTTTCCCGCGGGCACAATCACGGGCACAACCCCCCTCTCAACGGCAAGTTTCAAGGGTCGAAGGTCGAATACCCTCAAGGGGCGCAAAGCCCCGTCGGACGGGCATTTCAGGTGTGGTGCCCAGGGTGGGACTCGAACCCACACGAGCCAAAGGCTCCCAGGATTTTAAGTCCTGGGGAGAAAAAGCCGAAACGTTAGGAAACATTAGGAAAATCAATCACTTAATCGGGTTTTCCGCCGAATGAAAAGCCGAAAGGTTAGGAAAGATTGGGAATGGGAGTGGGAGACAAATGGGAGACTGGAGTTACCCCGCTTTCGTGGACACCTAATCCTTTGGGAGAATGGAGGACACGATGCCAAGAACAAGACGAGCTTATCCACCCGAGTTTCGCCAGCAGATGGTGGAGCTGGTTCGAGCCGGCCGCTCGCCTTCGAGACCGTAGGTGTTCTCGTTCAAATGCCCCCGCTGACCCGTATTAGCCTCAGGCAGACGCTCGCTAAGGCGATGTTTTGCAAACCCTGACATTTCCATTTGACTTCCTTCCTAAGAGGAGAGCAGAATTGCTTATTCGTGCAGAGGATTTGTCTCGGGTAAGTTTTTTTGAAAGGAGAAACTACCATGCCAAGTAATAAAGGGGTGGCGTACATCAAGCCGGGAGTGGTAGAGGTTCAGACCATTGATTTTCCCCAATTAGCTTTAGGTGATCGCAAGTGTGATCATGGCGTGATTCTAAAGGTCATTTCCACGAACATCTGCGGCAGTGACCAGCACATGGTTCGGGGCCGTACAACCGCTCCTGCCGGAATGGTCCTGGGCCACGAAATAACCGGCGAGATCATCGAGTGCGGTCGCGATGTGGAATTCCTCAAAGTGGGCGATATAGTTTCGGTCCCTTTCAATATCGCCTGCGGCCGGTGCCGGAGCTGCAAAGAGCGGAAAACAGGCGTCTGTCTCGAAGTTAATCCTGCCCGTCCAGGCTCCGCTTACGGATATGTGGACATGGGTGGCTGGGTAGGCGGGCAGACCGAATACGTCATGGTGCCTTATGCCGACTTCAACCTATTGAAGTTCCCCGACAAAGATCAGGCTATGGACAAGATTCGAGACCTGACTCTGCTCTCCGACATCTTTCCGACCGGTTATCACGGGGCGGTTACTGCGGGCGTTGGTCCCGGCACGATCGTCTACATCGCGGGAGCTGGTCCCGTGGGACTGGCCAGCGCCGCTTCCTGTCAACTTCTGGGGGCAGCCTGCGTAATCGTCGGCGACATGATTCCGGAGCGGTTGGAGCAAGCTAAGTCCTTCGGCTGCGAAACCGTCAATCTCCGAGAAGACGCGACTCTAGCGGAACAAATCGAGCAGATCACGGGTGAACCTGAGGTAGATGCGGCCGTTGACTGTGTCGGGTTCGAGGCCCGGGGTCATGGGGCCAACGCTGCCACCGAGCACCCCGCCACGGTGCTCAATGCCACCATGGAAGTGACGCGCGCGGGCGGTGCCATCGGCATTCCGGGGCTCTATGTCACAGGCGACCCGGGTGCCGCCACGGAGGCCGCTAAGATCGGTGTGCTAAACATCCGCATCGGGCTAGGCTGGGCCAAGAGTCACAGCTTCACCACAGGACAGTGTCCGGTCATGATGTATCACCGGCAGCTCATGCAGGCCATCTTATGGGACAAGATCAGAATCGCCGACGCCGTCAACGTGACGATCATTTCCCTGGATGAAGCTCCACAGGGGTACAAGGATTTTGACCGCGGCGCAGCCAAGAAATTCGTCATCGATCCTCACGGGATGATCGCTGCGTAATGAGGTATGTTCCCAGAATGACCTGCTAGGTCACTGGTGATTGTTCGTTACACTCTAAAGGTCACCGATTAAAGGAGTTCTAACGCTTATGGCAGGTAGGATGAGGGCACGATTGTGCCAACTATGGCCCCAAATTCATCGGCACAGCAGGTCTTGGAAGCGAGAGGATATCGCCTGACTCCACCTCGGTCCAACCGCTCCTTGACGCTCTTTTTTCCTCTAGTATACAATCCGTGGGTCCGGACGATCCTGCCCTCGCTTCCGGGCTCCGATTAGGATTGATTAGGAGGGGGCCATTGTTGGAAAAGGGCTTTAACGCTTATGAGTGACATCACGATGCAACGGGCACGGGCGGCCGTCGATGCGGCCCGCAAAAAATCCGAGGAACTCGGTGTCAAGATGAATATTGCGATTGTCGATGCCGGGACCAATCTAAAGGCGTTCGCGCGAATGGATGGCGCGTGGCTGGGATCGATCGACATCGCAATCAAGAAGGCCTGCACAGCGCGGCTGTTTGACATGAACACCGGCGAGATCGGCAAGCTGTCGCAGCCCGGCGGTTCGCTGTACAACATCGAGCATTCGAACGACGGTCTGATTACTTTTCCAGGCGGGGTGCCGATCAAGAACAGCGCGGGCGAGATCATCGGCGCGATCGGTGTGTCCGGGCACACGGTCGAGAATGATCACGCTGTGGCGACGGCAGGGGCTGATGCGGCGGTGAGCTAGGTAGTAGCGGTGGGGACTCCCATAGGCAGTAACGAAAGGCCCGAATTTTTGGCAAGGACCGCTCGGTTGGCCGGTGCTTTCCACGCGGTTCTTTCACACCCTCACCCTACCTGCTCCAGGATTGCAAAATCACCCGGATTCCAGGCTTGCACGATGATGTAATAGCGCTCCCCGATCTTGCGCAGAACCGCATTGTGGATGTGCTGGAACTTCTCCAGACCCAGCTCCTCTTTCACCATGACGGTGGAAACCACCTTGCCGTTGTCTAGAAGATAGATGGGTGCGCCCTTACTCCGATCCGGGCCGTGCAGACAACCTGCCACGGCCAGGTCTCCCGAGTAGTCGATGTCGCATGGAAACGAGCCAATCGGCATCTTCCAGGTTGACCGGTAGTGGCCGTAGCGCGTAAAGCGATCGATTTCCGATTGAGACCGGTCGGCCACATCGACTCGTTTCTTATCCGGTGAAACCGTGATTCCGTGGCCGGTGCCGAACTCCCCCGGACCATCACCTTTGCCCCCAAAGGCCAGATCGTTCCACACCGCTCGAAAGGGATCTGTGCTGATGATCTTTGCCGTCAACACATAATCGAGGCTGGAATAACCGGTCGTGATATAGAAGAGTCCCTCCAGATGCTCTACGTCCGTCGGTGCAAAGTTCCCTCTGCCAAAGAAATAGTCATCGACCGCAGGCTGGTCAAAAAGGTCCCGTTCACCAGGGATTCCCAGCGTATGAACCAGCTCCCCCTGGAGAGTGATCGTAAAGACAAGGCCGGCGTTGTTGGCCGGGAAGGTCAGGAAGGGTGTTCCGTCTGGATCGAACCAGATGGTTGTATTGTGCAGATTCTTCCCCTTCATGCTCTCGTCCGTGTCGAGGAGTCGCGTGGATTTCAGATCCCCGCTTATCTCAATGATCCCGGCCCCGGGCAAAGCGAAATAGGTTTCCCCTCGACTTGGCCGCCGATCGACGGCGAAGCCGCCATGAGCCGACTCCAGTACCGTGAGAGCTGCCTCCGGAAGGTGAGAGCCCGTATAGAGCACCCGGAACCGCAAATCTCCCTGACCGCTCACCCCAGCCGCAGTAGTGAGGACCTCCGCAACTTTGGCAGGCGGCGAAGTCTCGCTCCTGCCATGGGTGTGATGTAGAGGATGGGCCAAAGACCAGGCCACGGCTGAACCGATCACTACCGAACAGAGAACCCACCGGGCACTATTCATTGTTCAAGGAACCTCCTCCTAGTGAATTGCCGACCCCCAATTCTGGAGGTCAAAGCAAAACTGCCGCCAAGTGTACCCGATGCGGGCCCATGATCAAACTGATTCGATCCTGGGTCCAAGCGATCTACTGTCGCCCGCTGGTTTACGTCTAGTTGCGCGGGTATCCTCAAACACAATGCAATCCTCTCTTGACCAACTCATCCAGATCACCCGCACCCTGGCCCACGACTACGACTTCGTCCGGATAGTACTTGCCACAACCCCGGACTACTTACAGGACCACACCCAACTAGACGCCGAGTTCATCGAGGTCTCAGACACCCCCGAGTTCCCCACACTCCTGCAGCAGGCCCTGCGAGACGGCCTTACGGCGCTGGGACTGCTGGGCTGGGAGCGCAAGGACGGCACACTGCAGGCGAAGGGGGGGATGTTCCCATGGCATGACGAGAGCCTCAGGGAGCTGTTTGACCAGGTGAGTGAGGCGGGTGTGGACCAGGTACAGGAGCTGTTCGAGAATTGGCAGACAGAATAGGAGGCTGAAATGGTCAAGAGTGTCCTCGGTGCGATTCTTACGATACTGTCAGGGATCGCATCTCCTTTAGTGCCACCGGGGACTCATTCCAGATCCTGTCCCTATTAACTACCGCGACTGTGGTTTCCAGGAGAGGCCGCAGTCAGAGCACCCTAGCAGCCCGTGGTGCAAATAGGTTTTCAGACTTCAGGCGGAGCGGACCGGTGGCAGAAGCGACGGGAGCGTTGACCTAGACTTTTGAGTCTGGGCGGTCGGAATCAAGCCAAACAGGCCCTTCAGACGCTTCCACAGCGACAAAATGAGGAGCAAGACGAGGCAAATCCGCCCCTGCAGCCCCCGCGGCGTGCCCACACCCAACTGCTGGCGCATCAGCAGCCCCAGATTGAATCCGCTCACCTGAATCAGCAGCCGCTTCAAGACATTCTCATGGCCCCGAACGTGAACCCGTCTCATCCCGCCGGTCTCGTAAAGGTGAGCACACGGTCTCTCCAGTAGCTCACCTCGTTGTCGTAAAAGTTGCCGTCCTCGCCGACCCCGGATTCGTCGCCGGTTCCCATAGACCGCATCACGGGCCTGAGTGTCTCCTCTCCAGCGTCTTTTCCCTCGTTTCGGTTCGCTCACATAGCTGCGCAGTCCCAGCGCTTCTAAATCCACCATCCGCTCGCTGCTGTGATATCCCTTGTCGGCCACCACCTCTTCGATGCCCGATCCCTTCGGCAGCGCTTGTTCCACCTGCTCGGCCGCCTGTATCAGTGTCTTGACCATCGTTTGCGTATCGCCTCGATCCGCTCCTTGCACCGTGACCGAGACGATGGCTCCCGTCTCCAGATCCACTGCATGCTCTGCCTTGTGCGCCAGATGCGTCCGCCCATCCTTCATCCTGGCGATGCGCGCATCCCCATCCTGCGGGTGCTTCCACTGCTGGTTCGATCCCTTGCCGGTTCGCTTGCGGTCCAGTAGGGCCAGATCTTCTCGAGTAGGCGTCTGGATGCCGGAGGCTACTGCCAGCTCCGTTAAGAACTCTTCGTAGCCCTGCTCGGAGTCTCGTCTCACGATGCTGCGCAGCGCCGCATTGGCTTCCAGCGTGGTGGCATCGATGCCGATCGTCTTGCCATTCAATAACCCGCTCTCGGCTACCCGCTTCAGCACCCAGGAGAAAACCGCCTCATGCGTGGCCACATCGATCAGTCGCCTGGTCCTGGAGATGGTCGAATGATCCGGAGGTGACTCACTCAGATTCAGTCCCAGAAAACCGCGCAGCGCCAGCGAATCAGCGGCTCGCCAGGCAATGCCTCGCTCCGAGCTCAACCCTTCGAAGTAACCCACCAGCAGCAGCCGGAAATAGATGCCCGGTGCCAGGCCGGGCCGCCCTCGGCTGGGGGCATAGAAAGCGGCGCATTCCGCTTCCACAAAATCATCGAAACCGTGCTTGCCCAGCACTCTGTTCAGGCGTTGGTAAAAAGGGTGTCCCGGCGCTTTGGCCAGCTCTGTTGCCGGCACCCACATCTCGCTCTGCCTCTGTCTCTTACGCTTGCCCATCGACATGGCACAAGTCTATTGGCCATGGCTGACCGAGAGGCGACTTTCACCACGGGCTGCTAGACGATTCCGCCGCCTGGTGCGATCTGGATTTCAGACGATATGAAGACGGCAAGATGGAAGCGGAGGAAAGACTGAGACAGTTCCCGTTTGAACCGTCGATTCTTGTCTGTTCCGGTGGTGGGTACCATGTCTATTGGAAGTTCTCAGAGGCACAGGTGCCCAGTGACTAATAGATGGAGTGCTTTGAAAAAGGAGCTGTCGGCAGGACCCAAATCAGGGGAGCTGATGGTGAGCAACTTTGCAGAGATCTACTTGCAGGACTATTGCAGAATCCGCAACAGCGACGTTGCATTCAAGCAGCGTGCACTGAAGGAGATCTGTAAGGTCTTGGGAGACATACCTCTCAAGGCTCTTTGTCGAAGCCACGCTCACAAGTTTGTGGCGGTTCGTGGCCAGGAAGTTTCCCCAGCCACGGTCAATCGCAATCTGGCGGTGCTCAAGAGCATGCTCACTTTTGCTCTCGAGCGTGAATGTATCGATGTCCATCCACTGTCACGGTTTCGTCTTCTCCCAGAGGAGCGGACAGCACTTCGCGTAATGTCTCTCGATGACGAGCGTGAGCTAGTCGAAGCGGTGGCTGCACACGACCTGACCGTCGGAGCCTATGTCGCTCTGCTCGGAGAAACCGGACTGCGCAAGCAAGAAGGTCTCAAGCTGCAATGGAAGCAGATCGATTCTCGGCAACGAATGTTGGCGGTTGAAAAGACGAAGAGCAGGAAGCCTCGATACATCCCGCTTTCCGAGTACGCAATGAAGTGGCTCGGGAAGTTGGTTCGGATCGTGGGCTGCCCCTATGTCTTCGTCAGTCTCACCACTGGCACTCGGCTGAAGGATCCGCGCAGCGCGTTCGACAAGGGAAAACGTGACGTTGGACTCGACTGGGTGACTTTCCACTCGCTGAGGCACTTTCGGGCGACTCAGTGGGTGAAAAGTGGTGTGGACCTGCGCACGGTCAAAGAGCTGTTAGGACACAGTTCCATTCAGACGACTATGCGCTACGCTCACTTTGCACCCGATGCTTTCGAGAGGGTTCGGAGGATCCAGGAACGAGAAAGCAGTGGGAGACAAATGGGAGACATCAAGCAGCGCAGCTCCGGTGGCCTCGTGGCTCAATCACCGTAACTTGTTGCAAACAAAGTGCCCAGGGTGGGACTCGAACCCACACGGGCCTATGGCCCCCAGGATTTTAAGTCCTGTGCGTCTCACTCCTGATTTACTGTACACACTATATTTATCAATCACTTAAGCATCCACTATCTTGGCTGGAGTGGGGTGAAATGGGGTGGATTTGGGTTGGCACGGTTACAAAATGGTTACAATCTGGCCCGCTTGAGCAGGGTGCACATCGACCCTGCCAACTGGAACGAAAGGTGAGAGAGATCAGGTGACCTTCAGTCTCGACTGACCGGGCCTTTGTGGGTACGGAGGGTGTTGTCTAGCTTATACTGGAAACCAGACAATCCAATAGTTAGGCCCTCTTCAAGAAGAGTACGAGGTTGTCGTATAAGCGAAAATATGAACGCGCTTCAGTACACACAAGAGCTGGTAAAGTTCCCCACTGTCAGCAACGTATCGAATGCCTCCATTTGCGACTATCTGGAGGACATCCTGAAAAGGCTCGGTTTCACCACCGAACGGATCGAATACACCGACTCCGCAGGCGTCAACAAAGTCAACATCATCGGTAAGAAAGGCAGTGGAAGCGGGGGAATGGCCTATTTCGCCCACACCGACGTCGTTCCTGCCGATCCCTGGTTCAGCAGCGAACATGGACCCTTCGAGCCCACCGTCAGAGGTGCCAAACTGTATGGCCGCGGGAGTTGTGACATGAGAGGATCGATCGCCTCGATGGTGGCAGCCACCGAGCAGGCCGCTGGAACCGAGCTGAGAGAACCACTTTATATAGCGCTCACTGCGGACGAGGAGATCGGCTACCGCGGAGCGGAACAGGTGGCTCGGCGATCCAAGTTCTTCCAGGAGATTGTCCAGGGGGAGTCGAACGGGATCGTCGGAGAGCCGACTATGCTCAACGTCGTTCACGCTCACAAGGGCACCTATGGATTCAAGGCGACCTCACACGGCAAAGCGGCACATTCCAGCACCAACGAGGGAATCAACGCTAACCTCACAATGATCCCTTTTCTCAGCGAGATGAAGAGAATTCACGACGAGACCCTGGAGGATCCTGCGTGGCAGCATCCGGCCTTCGATCCACCGGGGATCAGCTGGAATATCGGGATCAACGATCACACCAAGGTCTTGAACATGACGGCGGTCCAGAGCATCTGTACGGTATACTTCCGTCCGGCACCCGGTCACGATGCGGAAGCCTTGATCGAGCGGTCCCGGAAGGCCGCCGCGCAGTGCGGCATCGATTTCGAAGTGCTCTGGGCGGGACAACCCTTGTATATGGATCCTGAATCGGACTTCGTCCGTGAGGTCCTGGCGTTGTCTGGAAATGAAAAGGCTCAAACCGTCTCCTACGGAACCGACGGGGCCGTGCTGACGGAGATGAAAAAGTTGGTGGTATTGGGCCCCGGAGACATCGCTCAGGCGCACACTCAAGATGAATGGATTCTCTTGGATCAGCTCGAGAAAGGGACACAACTCTACGCCAAGTTGATTCGTCATTGGTGCGCCTGAAGGATCTTCTGGATGCGTCTTCCCTTGAATCAAAACCACAACTCTGAGGATTAGTCAATGACTACGACCACCCATCAAGGACTCCTATCACGAGATCTGGCCCACCTGATCCACCCCCTTCACAATCCCGGCCTTCACCAGCAGGCACATATCTGGACTCGGGGAGAGGGAGCGGTTCTCACCGACGCCGAGGGAAGTCAATACATCGATGGCCTCTCCGGACTCTGGAACGTGGTTGCCGGTCACGGCCGCACCGAGCTGGCCGAGGCAGCTGCACGCCAGATGGACACCCTGGGCTACTGCTCTGGATACGCCGGCAGCTCGAACCCTGCCGCGATCGAATTGGCGGAGAGGTTGGCAGGGCTGACCTATCCATCGATCACTCGCTTCTTCTTTACCTCCGGGGGAGGAGAGTCGACGGAAACTAACATCAAGACGGCACGTTATTACTGGAAACTCAAGGGCCAGCCGGACAAGACGAAAGTGATCTCACGGCAGTGGGGATACCACGGAGTCACGCTTGCTGCCATGAGTGCCACCGGAATCACGGCGTATTGGCCCATGTTCGAGCCTCGCGTGCCCGGCTTTGTACACATCCCCTCCCCCTACCCCTATCGCTATGAATCTGCGGGGGATCAGACTCAGGGGGTAGCGGCGGCCAACGAGCTGGAACAGGCGATTCTGCGCGAGGGGCCCGAGACAGTTGCCATGTTCTTGGCGGAGCCGGTTCAGGGAGCCGGCGGAGTGATCGTCCCCCAACCGGACTATTTTCCTCGCATCCGAGAAATCTGCGACAAGTACGACGTGCTCCTCGTCTCGGACGAGGTGATTACGGGGTTTGGACGCACCGGTAGGATGTTCGGACTAGACCACTGGGGCGTCGAGCCCGACATGATCCAGTTTGCCAAGGCGATTACGTCCGGTTACTTCCCGCTCGGCGGGACTGGAGTCAACGAAGAAATTGCCCAGGTGCTGGACACCGGAGAGATGGTCTGGATGCATGCCTTCACCTACAGTGCACATCCGGTTGGCTGCGCCGTGGCTTTACGCAACCTGGACATCATCGAAAGGGAGAACTTCCCGGATCAGGCAGCGGACAAAGGAACCTATCTCTTGGAGCGGCTGCAGTCGGCTCTAGGCGACCACCCCCACGTGGGTGAGGTGAGAGGGCTGGGTCTCATGCTCGCCGTGGAGCTGGTGGAGAACAAGGAAACCAAAGCTGAGTTTCCGGCCCAAGATCAGATCGGACTCAAGGTCCACGCTGCCACCCAGAAACGTGGACTCTTCAGCCGCCTGCGGGGCGACGTTTTTCTGCTGGCCCCTCCAATCGTAATCAGTAGAGAGCAGCTGGACCAGACCGTGGAGATCATGACCGAATCAATCGAGGAGGTCTTATAATATAATCGGTCGCAGGTTGCAGGTTTCCACTTTCCGGTCAAATAGAGCCGCGAAGAAGCACCAGAAGTATCCTCATGCACCAGGCTGCCTGCGCGTCTGTTACCCGACCGCTACCTTCTGGGAAGACGAGGTGGCGATTACCTACGACTATGGCTTTTTGCGGCGAGCCCGGTCCTCTGGAGAAGGGGCATGCAACGAAGATCAAAGTGGTTTCGTTGGATTGGATCTACGAGCGCGTGTAGAGCCGGACTGGGAGAGGATTGACCCTTGACCATCTCTCAGGGTTGATCAAGACCTGCGGTATCCACGGAGAGACTCCGGCTGCTGCGCCACGCACGAAAGAGGAGATTTTGTATGCCCACATCGAAGGCCCGGAGAAGCAAGGCAACTGGAAAAACCACATTCTGCGCAAGACAACTCCTTTTCATTCTCCCCTTCCTGTTTCTCTTGGCATCTGGAGCTGGACAGAGCACGATCTGGGAACTGAAAGGATTGACGGGATATTCGGACCTCGTGAGCGTTGCGGCGGGCGAAACAATCCGCTTCATGGTCAGTACCGGAGAGCCCCACTACCAGATGGACATAGTCCGTCTGATTCACGGAGACACGAATCCCAACGGACCAGGCTTCAAAGAGGAGCACGTCCAAACAGCTGTCAATGCCCGTTATCCCGGCCGCAAACAAGAACTCCACCCGGGCTCCTACGTGGTTGTTCCACACAGCCCTCTGCTTCAGCCCTCCGGTAGCTTCACACTGCAGGCATGGATCTATCCCACCACTCCGCGGAAGGGACTCCAGGGAATCATCACCAAGTGGTCGCCCGACTCCAACACCGGTTACGGATTGTTCATCGACGGCGAGGGACATCTGGCCCTGTGGGTCGGTGACGGTGCGGAGAAGATCGACCGGGTGGCGACAGCACACCCGCTTCAGCCCAGAAGCTGGACCCGGGTAACAGCTGTTTTCGAGGCGCCGGGACGCCGCATCGCCCTCTATCAGGAACCCCTGCGAGACTGGCCTCTGGGGAACACTCGGGTAGTTGTGTCTGAGTCAATCCAGGCCGGAAAACCGGGCACGAATACGGTACCTCTGGTTATGGGTGCCGTCTGGGAGTCGCATGGCGAGGCGAAAGAGAACGCCGGTGCTCACTTCAATGGGAAGATCGACAGTCCGAGGATCTTCGCGGCTGCTCTCGGTCCTGAGCAATTGGCGTCGACCGGAAGTGAAACCGAGTCGATGCATTGGTTACCTCTGGTCGCTGCCTGGGACTTCTCCGTCGACATCCCGTCTCGAGGGGTGATAGACACCTCTGGCAGCGGGTTACACGGGCACAGCATCAACATGCCGATGCGCGGCGTTACAGGTTACCGCTGGACTGGGAAAAAGAGCAACTTCAATACTGTCCCCGAGGAATACGGAGCCATCCATTTTCACGACGATGACCTGGACGACGCCGAGTGGGATGTGGATTTTGCGTTTCAAGTCCCCACCAGCCTGGACAGCGGAGTTTATGCGGCCCGCCTGCGGGCAGGCGAGCATGAGGACTACCTTCCTTTTTTCGTCAGACCACAAAAGGGAACAGCCGGGGCCCGGATCGCCTATCTTTTCCCGACTTTCAACTACCTGGCCTATTCCAGTTTCAACTTGGGGTTTCCGGGACTGTTGAGCCTTTACGATCATCATTCAGATGGAAGCGGCGTCGCTTATGCATCGCGTCTGAGACCGCTGGTCGACATCCGTCCCAAGATCGCAATCCAGTCCTCGACCGCCGGAGAACCCTTCCCCCGCCATTTCAGTGCCGACCTTTACTTGGTGGACTGGATGGAAGCGCGCGGTCACGATTACGACGTCATTACCGATGAGGACCTTCACCTGGAAGGAGCAGCGTTGCTGGATCCCTATAACGTAGTGGTGACGGGCTCCCATCCTGAGTACTGGTCCCAGCAGATGCTGGATGCACTGCAGCGCTATCTGCATGAAGGTGGACGGTTGATGTATCTGGGTGGAAACGGCTTCTACTGGGTCACGTCTCAGAGTCCGGAGGAGCCCCACATCATTGAGGTGCGCCGCTGGGGAGGGACACGAACCTGGAGCGCCTCCCCCGGTGAATATTATCACAGCACTACGGGGGAACTGGGAGGACTGTGGCGGGCTCGCGGCCGGCCACCCCAGAAGCTGGTCGGCGTCGGGTTCACTGCTCAGGGATGGACGCCCGAGGCCCGTTGCGGCCTCAACCGGCCTTATCGTCGCCAACCGGGAAGCTTCGACCCGAGGGCCGCGTTCATCTTCGAGGGGATCGGTGAGGAGGAAACGATCTCCGGCTTCCCATCGCTGGGTCTGGGACCCGGTGCGGCCGGCGATGAAATCGACCGGATGGATTTTGACCTGGGAACACCCGCCCACACTCTCCTCCTGGCCAGCGCAACAGGTTTCTCCGAGGATTACCTGCCGGTGGTGGAGGAAGCCCCCGCGATCGACTCATCGTTGACTCAGACCCCTAACCCTCTGGTCAGGGCGGATATGGTCTTCTTCGAGTATCCGAACGGGGGAGCGGTCTTCTCGGTGGGCTCCATCAGCTGGTTCGGAAGCCTCTCCTATAACGACTACGACAACAATGTTTCCAGAATCACGGACAATGTGCTGAGCACATTCGCAAGGGACGAACCGCTTCCAGGCCAACCGTGAGCGAGCGGCGGTACGAGCGACTGCTGGGGCCGGAGCACCGGCCGAGACAATGGAATTCGAGGACAAACGGGCATTCATTGGGCTGTTCTTCGGCGAGTCAAAGGTTATCGTGCACGGGGTGAAGGAGTTCGGTCTTGGCTTTGCCCGTGTCGTCATAAACGACGACCAACTCTGGATTTAAATAAAGGATCTGCATGCGCTAAGTCGTCCAGAGAGTCAGGTTCCGGAGGTCTTTTTGAGATCGGCGCCCGAAGAGCAGGCTCAAGGTGTAGGCGACAACGAACAGAAAGAGGTTGGACAGGACCATAATCCACGACTTCTCCGGAAGCCAACCTGAGGCACTCGGAAGCAGTGTCTCTCCCGCCGCGCTGTCCAGGAACAACCACAGGCAAATCCCGGAGAAGGTGCAGAGCGTGGCGCTCAAGGCAGCCCGATTGTTCACCCGCCGAGTCAGGAAGCCTACCAGGAACAGACTCAGAATGCCCCCGCTCAAGATGGAAAAGAGCAGCGTCTGCAAATCCATGAGTGTCTGGCTGCGGCTGTAGTGGATCAGCAGAGCGAGTCCGATCATGATGGCGCCGAAAAGCACCGAAAGCCAGCGGCCGATCTTGACGTAGTGTCGCTCATCGCGGTCTGGGGCCATCAATCGGCGATAGAAATCGGTCGTTACCGTGGCGGCTGATGCGTTGATGCTGGAATCCAGTGTGGACATGGCGGCTGCCAGCAGTCCGGACAGGACGAAGCCGGCAGCCCCGGCGGGAACTTCGGTCAAAATGAAGAAGGGGAAAACCTGTTCGGGCACAATCTGATCCAGTTCGGCTCTGGGAAAGTTTTTGTAGAGCACGTACATGGCCGTGCCGATGAAAGAAAAATAGATCCAGACCGGCACTGCCAGAAGAACGCCGATCATCAGTCCCTTGCGGGCTTCGCGGTCACTCCTCACCGAAAGGTAGCGCTGAACCGTCATCTGATCGGTGCACATAAACCCGAGAAACACGCAAAAGTAAAGCAGCATGAGAACCCAAAGGGTTTGCTCGCTCCAGTTGAAGGCAGTATTTCCCACGGCGAACTTTCCATCGGCCTGGGCCTCGGTGAAGATCTGCGTCAAGCCACCCGGGAGTAGACCAGCCACAATGGGCAGGCAAATCAACCCTCCCCCGATCAGAGCAAGCGACTGAATGAAATCGGTCCAAATCACCGCTTCCAGCCCACCTGCCACTGTGTAGGTAGCCACCAGTACCCCGAAAATGACAATAACCCAGGCCAATGGGAGTCCGGTCATAGCCTCGAAGGGCAAACATACCGCATACAAGATGACCCCCAGGCGAAACATCTGAAACAACAGAAACCCGGCTGCTGCATAGAGGCGGGCCCAGATTCCGAAACGCAGCTCCAGATACTCGTAGGCGGAGCGAATGTTCCCTCGGCGGAAGAAGGGCATGAACAGATAAAGACCAGCCAGGCCGGCCAGCGGATAGGTCAGATGGGGGAGCATGTACCGCCAGTCTTCGAGGTAGGTAAAGCCGGGCATCGCCAGGAAGGTCATGGAACTGACGAGAGTGGCCAGCAGAGAAAACCCGACTACCCAGCCCGGCATGCGCCGACCGGCCAGGAAATAGGCATCCGAGGATTTGCTTTTGCGAGCGGTGTAGACACCGATCGCAATCATGGCGGCGAAGTTCAGACCGATCACGATCAGATCAGGCCATCGCAGCAGGTCGTGGTCCATGAGAAGCTAACTCCAGCTTACCACTCACCTCGTTTTCCGAGGGACACTACATAACAGAACGGATGATTTCTTCCATCTCCACGGCCCGATGCTCTCGAGCCGACAGGTAACAGGCTTCCACCAGTGCCATGGTCTTGAGGTTGTCTTCTCCGCTGATGTGCGGTTCGCGATTCTCCTCCAGTGAGCACAGCAGGTCGGCCATGGGACCCGCAAAGGCGTCGGGGAACCAGACCTCTTCCCAGCGAGGCTGATGCCACTGTCCACTCTCTCTGGTCGTGAAGTCCAGGGTGCTCGGTGTGCGCGCCGGGTAAGAAGGCCAGCCGATGGTGCCCCGAGCCATACCGTCGGTACCCTCGACCCTCCATCGGATGTAGATATCTGACGCCGATCCTTCCGCTGAAGGACCGGCCCAGACGTCGTCCCAGGAGGCGGCCCGCAGCCCGCTAGAATATTCCAGGATATAGAGACAAATCCCGTCCTCGTGATCAAACTTTTCAGAGGTGCGCGGGTCGGGGCGGACGCTGGCAAAAACGCGCAGCGGATCCCCGAACCAGAAACGGAACGTATCGAGATGATGGATGGACATGTTTCTGAGCGTGACCGAACCCAACCTCTCATGCCAGGGCATCCAGTGAGGGATGGCCCGCATGTCGATGGTAGCCAGAACCGGATCTCCCAGTTCCTTCGTGTCCAGCAGACTCTTGCAGGCGCGAACCGATTGGTCGTAGCGCATGTTCTGGTTCACCGCCAGGGTGATTCCAGCCTCGCCGCACAAGCCACAGATTCTCCTCGCTCCATCGTAGTCGTTGCTGAGAGGCTTCTGGGCCAGGATCCCCCGAATGTGGGGATGACGAACCACTTCCTGGACGACCTCCAGCTGGATGTCCGGCGGAACCGCTATGTCGACGACCTCCACCTCGGAGTCGGAGAGCATCTGCTGGTAGGTGTCGTAGACTTTGGGAATCCCGTGGCGTGTGGCCACTGTCCGGGCATGCTGCGGATTTCGGGAGGCAATCGCAACGGGATTGAATCCGGCCTGTGCATAGGCCTCCAGGTGGCAATCCGCCATGATGAATCCCGAACCGATACAGCCGATTCCTGTATCTTTGTTGATCGGCAATCTCGGCAGGTAGTCGACTTGAACTGAACTCCCATTACCAGCCATCTGTTTGGTCTCCCTAGAGTGCTCGAGCCTTCTTTCTGGTCCCGTGACGATTACATTGGAGACCATCTTCTCAAAAACATTCGCGCGCAGACCAGGGTTGGCTGCGTGAGAGAATGATATCATCTGTTTCGATCGAGGTTCTCACTCAACACCCGGTGCTTCTTCAGGCAACTGTTGTTGAGGGCGGAGAACTCCCAACCAAGACTGCTGGAGATCCAGTGTAGGGTTACCTCAGAGAGCGTTCGCCAGGAAGGTTCCTTGCCTCATACATGTGTGATGTCAGAAAAGGCCGAGCGAATCCACGTATAATCTGGCATTGCCAGGTTGCTGGCGACAATCAACAACAGTTCCCTGATGAAGCACCGAAAAGCGCCTCTGATGCTTGGGTTGTCCAGGTGCTTTGGTCAAGATCTGATCAGTTGAGACACCTCTCCAACCATCTTGATCAGAAACACTGGACGCTAAGCCGTCATCCATCTCAAGCGGTCAATCCGCAGACAACATCTCGGCCCATACCTCCTTGCTGACCGCGACTTCCGCCATCTGAAACGTCACGATCCGACTATGGTGAACCACCTTCGCTCCGATCTTGATCAACTTGGCCAATAGGGTGCGAAGGGACCAGTGTTTGATTCTTCCGGGAAGGACCAGACGTCGCAGAAAAGTGCCCAGGTTGTAGGCCAAAACAAACAGAGCCAACCTCACCTGATTCGAGACAAAATGTTGGCAGGACAACCGCAGTTCAAGGCATACTTGCCTTCCTTGATCCACTGCTCGGCCGTGCCGCGACCGTTGTAAAAGTGAACCACCCCTGGGGCTCGTGCGCTCCTATTGGTTGAAACCGACTCTCGGAAAGAGTTCGCCGGAAACCCTCACCCTTGGGGTCAGCCATTCCTTGCCCACTTTATGCGCTATATCTCCTTTAATTATAGTAGTTTAGACCGATTCAGGCAAGCAATCTTAGTGTCCTATATGGTGAATGTGGGGCAATAGCTCGTTGGCCTCAGAATCGACCTCCCGAATAGTCCTAGAACCACCGAAAGTTATAGATGAATTTTGGTGGGACCTCCACCAGTTTAAGGAATGTGGCCTCTTAATATGTTGAGCCCCGCCGTCAGGAATGTCAAGCATCCGCATCGATTCATTTTGAACCCTTTTTTGTGCGATACGGGACGTCTAAAGAACTGACAAAATGCTTTGCCGACATGGACGTATACGCGGTTATAGCCTACCGGATTGGGGATCACACCCGAAGCACTTCCGGCTGGAGGCGGGATGCGGAGTCCGCAGCCGAGAATGTGATCCCACGCTCATCTTCACCGCCTTGCTCGAAAAACTCAGGCTGATACGCCTGGACAAGATCGTCTTCGAATTCTTTTATGATTTCTCCTTGCTAATGTGAGAAACGTGGGCTAGTATTGCCTACGCGCGGCTCGGGCAAGCGGAAAAGGCAGCGTGTCACTCCGCCTTGTTTCGTGAGCAGGACAGGGAACTGACGGAGCTGTCTACAAGTGCTCCCCGCGGCGCCAAGCCCTTGAATGTGACCAAGCCATGAGTGGAAGACAAACCATGACCTGGCTCCCACCTGTCTGCGTCCAGCGCTTGTGGCCTGCCTTCCTGCTAATGGCTGTTCTGTGCGGATGTCAGAGTTCCCCACCACCGCACAGTCCCGAGGCGGCTCTTGAGACGTTCCAACTGGAGCCAGGCTTTCGAATCGAGCTGTTTGCCGCGGAGCCCGACATCGTCGATCCCCTGGATATGGACATCGACGAATACGGGCGTATTTACGTCGTCGAAAACCCGGGCTATCCCCTTGAAGTCGATCGCAAACTGGGTCGTGTGAAACTGCTTCAGGATACCGACGGCGATGGGCGTCCCGATCGCACGACTGTATTCGCGGACCATCTCACGTTGCCCACTGGCGTGATGTGCTGGAAGAAGGGCATATTGGTCACCGACGCCCCGGATGTCTGGTACTTCGAGGATTCGGACGGGGACGACATAGCGGATGTGCGGCGAGTGGTCCTGACGGGTTTTCCTTTCACTAACCCGCAACATACTGTCAGCAGCCCGATTTATGGGCCGGACAATTGGATCTACTTAGCCGGTGAAAGGTCGGTTCTGCACATAACACACACTTTCGTCGAGCAATTCGGAGACCAAGGGAGCGATATCCGGTTCCCTGACCGCACTGACGTTTCGGCGGTGGAACAGCGAGGCCGCAGCGTTCGCTTTCGACCGGACTCCTATCAGCTGGAAACCCTGTCAAGCACCTCACAATTTGGCCACACCTTCGACGACTGGGGACATTATTTCACGATCGGCAGCGGTGGTAATGGTTACCATGAAGTCATTGCAGCTCGGTACTTAGAGCGCAATCCAGACCTGCTGTTGCAGTCGACGAGGCAGCTTTTATCTCCATCTGCAGAAGTTTTTCCCATCACGGAGCGTCCCGAGCACCAGATGCTGACCGTTGTCGGACAAATCACCTCGGCGTGCGGCATTACGCTCTATCGTGGCGGAGCCCTTCCGGCGTCGTTTGGCAACCTGGTTTTTGTAGCCGAGCCCGAACATAACCTTGTATTGGCAAACCTCCTATCGCCTTCTGGAGCAACGTTTCAGGCGCAACGTCTCCGAAAGGAAAGGGACTTCCTGGCGTCGGACGGCTGGTTTCGGCCCGTCAACTTTTACGTTGGCCCGGATGGAGCGCTGTATGTCCTGGATTACCATCGGCGAGTCATAGAGCATGCGGAGTGGACCGTTCGAGAGGTGTACGAGTCGGAAGCGGCCTACCAGGGGAACGATATGGGGCGGATCTATCGTATCGTTCCGGAGTCTGACCCACCTCCTTTGGCAGTGGACATTCGGCTGGGAGACGCCTCCGACCAGGAGTTGGTGGCGCAGTTCGAGAACCCGAACATCTGGTGGAGGCAGACCGCCCAGCGGCTGCTGGTTGACCGGCAGAGCGCAGAGGCTGTGGGGCCACTGATTCAGCTTTTTCAAAATAGCGACTCGGGTGCGGCTCGCATTCACGCACTCTGGACGCTGGACGGGCTCGGCAAACTCGACGCCGGCTTGGTTGAGAAGGCCCTGGACGACCCCGAACCTGGAGTGAGAGAAAACGCAGTGCGACTGGTCGAGTCACGGCTCTCCAGTTCTCCTGGGCTCGCGGAAACACTTCTCAAACTGGGCGACGACCCCGACCCTCGGGTGCGCTTTCAACTCCTTTGCACCCTGGGGTTTTCGGAATCCTCCTCGGCCCGGACCGCACGAGAGAGATTATTGGTACGCGACATCGAAGACCGATGGTTCCAGATAGCAGCTCTGAGTTCGGCTTCCGATGATGGCCCCGGGATGTTCAAGATGGCCGTGTCGCGCCTGGCCGACTTCAGGACGGACGGCCGATCGGACTTCTTCCGCCAGGTCAGTTCGGTTATTGGTGCACGCCAGCGAAGTGGCGAGATTCAGCAGGTGATACAGACCGCCTCGAAAGCGTCGGGACCCGAAGCGGCCTGGTGGCGGGCGGCCGCTCTGGAAGGGCTGGCCCAAGGCATTGAGCTGAGAGGCGGTGAGTCAATCCAGGGAGAGGCCGTCAGGACTCTCCTGTTGAAGTTGTCCGAAGAAGACGAGACATCCGTCCGGCGCGCAGCTTTATCGCTGCTTGAAATCACCGGGCTGCCGGCCAGGGCTTCGAACACTGCTGCACTGGCCAGGGCAATCGCGACCGCACAGAACCGGGAAGCCGACCCCGATCGTCGGGCCGATGCGGTTGGTCTGTTGGCGCTCGCGGACCCCGCCGCCCACGAAGCTTTACTGAAGGGCCTGGTGGGTCTCCAGGAGCCCGAGCCGGTGCAGGCCGCGGCGATCCGGGCGATCGGGAAGATCCCAGGCGATCGGATTGGAACCTATCTGCTTGAGCGATGGCGTGCAATGACCCCCTCGGTGAGGAACGAGGCTGGGGACGCCTTGCTGCGGGATGTCAGCAGGATGCGAATGCTGGTGGGAGCGATCGAAAGCGACCAGGTGCAAGCCTGGACGCTTCAGTTTCGGCAGAGGTGGGGATTGCTCATGAACGAAGACGAGCAGGTTCGTGAGAGCTCGCGTAAACTTCTGATCCAGCAACCTCAAGAGCGCGAGAAAGTCGTCGCACAATACCAGGAGGCGTTGGCCAGAGCCGGAGACGCGACCCGCGGTCGCAAGGTCTTCGACAACGTCTGCGCAAACTGTCATACGTTCAAGGGAGTAGGAAAAGAGGTTGGACCTGATCTCGGGGAAGTCCGAAACCGTCCCCGAGAGGTGCTTCTGGCCGATATTTTGATGCCCAGCAAAACCATTTCTCCAGGCTATGCGGTTTATGTGGTGGAAACTGCGAGTGCCGGCACGATCGAGGGAGTCATGGGCCCACAAACCTCGACCACCATCACCCTTCGTCAGGAAGACGGAAAAGAGCAGGTGATCCGGCGCCAAGACATCAGGACTTTCTACGCGGCCAACCTCTCGGCCATGCCCGAAAATCTCGAAGACCAGGTTGACGTTCAACAGATGAGTGATTTGTTGGAGTACCTGAAAACCGCGCAATAGAGAATTATTGGAATGAGGTAGTGGAATCAATCAGTTGAGCGAATTGCTCCTCAACTTTTGGGGAAACTCCTGATAATTTCTGGTTGTCCTTGACAAAATTGTGTAGTATTTCAGGAGAGTTTCAGTATAATGCCTTCTCATTCCGTATCTTATACCGTATCCGTTCTTTCAGGAGAGGTTGGTGCAAGATGGCGCACATTTTGAGCTTTCGAACAAAATTGGTTCGTACAGCAACGATAGTTGCAGTCTTCATTCTGTCTACAAACATTAGTTTAGCTCAGGTTGCGGCCGGGGCAATCCGCGGGGTGGTCTTTGATCCGACTGGTGCCATCATTCCAGGCGTCCAGATTCAGGCTACCAACTTGCAGACAAACGCAGAAGTTTTCGCGCTGACGAGCGACGCGGGAAACTACGTTTTGGAATTTGTGCCCATTGGGGAATATCGGGTTGAGGCGGAGTTGCCAGGTTTCACGCGGATTCTTCGACAACCAGTGTACGTCGTGACAGCAACGACGACGACATTGAATTTTACTTTACAGATCGGCGAAGTGGCCGAGCAGGTGACGGTGGAGGGGAGCGTAACACCACTGCTACAGCCCGACGGTTCTGATTTGACCACGACGATGGAGAGAAGGCTCGTCATCGACCTTCCACTCGAAATTGGCGCTGCGTCGCAAATAGCCGGCTCAGGTCGTCGTTCGATTGAAAATTTCATTTACAACACGCCGGGCGTCACTGGTACCGGCTGGAATAAGCACTTTCTGGGTTCTCCTCAGCATACGACTCAGGCCATCGTCGATGGAATACCCTTTGTGGTGCAGGAATCACCGGGTCTGACTGAGGTGCTTCCCCCCCCTTACGAAGCGGTGGAAGAATTCACGGTAACCACCACCAACTACCCGGCTAACATAGGGCGCGGATTTGGAATCATCCACTATTCAACCAGATCGGGAACCAATGCTTTCCATGGCAATGTTTTCTGGATTCACCGAAATGATGCGACGGATGCGAGAGGATTTTTCGCTGCTGACAAACCCATCATTCGCCAAAACGAATACGGTTTTACTTTGGGCGGACCGATCGTCAAGGACAAGACCTTTTTCTTTGGAGCCTGGGACGGTTTCAAACGCCGTGGCGGTTCTTCCGAACGGGGTTTGGTGACCATCCCCTCTCTGGCTTTTCGCCAGGGAGACTTTTCCGAATTGAAGAGGACCGACACAGGGGAGCTCATCCCGATCTTCGACCCGGCGACCACCCGATCGGATGGTCAGGGCGGGTTTGTAAGGGACGCCTTCCCCAATAACATCATCCCAGCCAATCGGATCGACCCCGTCGCCAAATTCTACATGGATCAATTACCTCAACCAGACTTTCCAGGCATAGTTGAAAACTGGGTCAATAAAACTGCGAAGCCAGCAGATGACGATGTCTACTCCGTGAAAATAAACCATACCATCAACGACAGTCACCGTCTTAGCGGGACTTTCTGGCGGGCCTATTACAACGAAACTCGCGTCCAGGCATTCGGCCTTGAGCCTATTGGTCGTACCTACCAGACCGTTTTTCAGAATGTTACAGCTCGGGTTAACTGGGACTGGGTGATCAGTCCCACTCTATTGAATCATTTCGGTGTGGGATATCTATGGTATGACAAAGTAAGGTCGCCCTTCGAGGGGTCCACCCTAACCAATGCAGACTCGGGGATTAAGGGAATTCCTCCTGCCACGGTCCCGACCCTTGCAAGTATGCAGGCGGGAATTCAGGGCAGTGTCGCCCGCGGAGTGGCAGGGACCGGATATTTACGCATGGGGAACGCAGACGTTATTCCGGACAACACGTTGGATGAGACTTTCGTCTTCACTGACACGGTGAGCTGGATCCGTGGCCGGCACCAGTTTAAGTTTGGGGGGGACTACTGGAATTCGAATTTCAGTCGCGAGAACACGATTGGGGAGGGTGGCATATTGCGTTTCGATCAACTTTCAACCAGCCAACCCAATTCTCCTAATAACTTCCAGTGGGGTGATCCCCTGGCCAGCATGCTTTTGGGTCAAGTAGCTTCGGGTCAGCTCCTGAACAGCAACGTTCCTATTCACACCTGGGACACCGACTACTTGGCATTTTTCATCGAAGACAAGGTTCAGGTGACTCCGAAATTGACCCTGACTCTCGGAGTGCGCTACGACTACCCAACCCCGATCGCAATCAGGCAGGACACTTTTTCAGCTATCGATCTGAATCTGGCCAATCCTGCGGCGGGAGGGATTCCGGGAGCTTATCGTTTCGGCAGGGAGGCCGACGGACTCCTGCAGAGTAAAAACGAATGGGCCCCCCGCGTGGCCTTGGGTTATGCGATCAATGACAAAACTGTGCTGCGTGTTGGCTACGGTCTTATTTACGCCCAGTCCAATGCTCAGACCAACGCGCCCGAGATTTTTGGCAACAAGCACCAATCGGGGTTTAGCGCTTTTAGCACGCCTGTGACGCTCGACAATGGTGTCACGCCTGCGTTTGAACTGGACGACGGCTTTCCGGCTTTTGAGGGAACGCTGCCCGACACCGATCCGGGAATTGAGGTGGGTGGAGTTGGAGACTGGATAAACCCTGGGGCGGCGCGTTCCGCCTACACCACCAACTGGAGCCTCACTCTCCAGCGAGAGGTGCCCTTGGGTTTCTTTGTGGATCTCACCTACGTCGGGGTCAAAGGGTCGCGTCTACCCTCGAATTCCGAAAGCCTCAGTCAAGTCCCTGCCGGGTTTCTAAGCCTGGGCTCAACGCTTCAGGCGGACATCAACTCCCAGGCCGCCCAGGACGCAGGTATCAGTCCGCCTTTCGACGGTTTTCAGGGAAGCGTCGCTCAAGCGTTAAGGCCCTATCCTCAATATACGTCTTTTGTTCCTCATTACAATCCGAACGGAAATCACACCTACAATGCCCTCCTCATGAAAGTGCAAAGGCGTTTTGCGCAGGGTCTTGGTGTTCTGGTTAGCTACACGCTCTCCAAGAACATTAGCGATACGAATGGAAACGCCTGGTCAGGCTTAGAACCTGCGAGTATCGATACAGGGCGCCGATATCTGGAGAAATCGATATCGCCCCTCGACCGTACCCACAATCTGGTGACCAATTGGATCTATGAGCTGCCCTTTGGTGATGGGTCAGGTGGCGCTGCAAACAAGCTTGCGCACGGCTGGCAAATTGGCTTGACGACCAGCTACGTGTCTGGTCCGCCATTGGCAATTGGGGGTGGTCCCCCCTTGCCGTTGTTCGGGGGAGGGAACCGGCCCCTTCGCGTAGAAGGTGTGGACAAACGCAGTGGTGTTAGCAATTCCGACTTCGACCCTGCCAGCGACCTGTACCTGAACATCGGTGCCTTTGAAGGATCCGCACCATTTACCTTCGGCGACGTGGGGCGCGTGGAGGGCGATCTCCATGGATTTTCGAGCTTTGGTGAAAACCTTTCGGTTGTGAAACGAACTTTCGTACCCTCCATCACCGAAGAGTTCAATGTTGAATTTCGTGCGGAGTTCTTTAACCTCTTCAATCACACCGTGTTTAGCAGCCCGGCTGCGAACATTAATAGCCCAGCCTCTTACGGCAGGGTTTCTGGGCAAGTCAACGTGCCCCGACACATCCAATTCACATTGAAGATTAACTTCTAGTTTTCGATCCTGGGAATGGTGTTTCACTGGGCGTGTCGCCGGGGGAAACTTCGTAGACACGCCCCTTTCCCTTTCAGGCGCACTCACGGTGACGCCGCCTCTCATACATAGCTCAATGTGCGAATGCTAAAGCCGATCTTTAAAAATGAGTTGGGAGGAAAGAAGCATGGCGAAGGCATTGCTCAAGATGCTGGCTTTAGGTTTTTTCTCTGGGGCCACGCTGTGCGGAGAAAAGCTGCCTCTTGTGGAGGGAGTCGAAGTGCAACCTCTGGTCGCGCATGCGATGCGCCTGGGCGAAGCGCTATCCTTTATGGGGAACATACTGGCTCCGCAAGATGTAAAGCGACTCCAGGCCTTGAAAGATGCACTTCCCTCTGCTGACACCGGACTCGCGATCCAGGGACTTTTAGATCCGTATTGCCTGGCTCTGGTAGAAATTAATCCGGAAACACGTGTCAAAGTGCTGCCGGGGCCGGCCGGCGCAGAGTTGGTCCAGGGTGGATGGAGGAGTTTCCTGGTGAAGGTCAATAATCAGGCCGGAATTACATCTCGCCTGGAAGTGGAAAGCCCGAATGCTGCGTCCCTCTTTCAGGTCAGTAGGGGTGCCTCACGAGTCCAGATTCAAGACTTTATTTCCGACGGGGAGCTCACGCATCGTTTTCTAGACCTTACTTTGTATCGACGCCGCCCGCTTTTGGATCATCTCTCCGGTCTGCGACTCGAATATGTGATCCTGCAGATTTATACGCGAGCAGTGGGGAAGCGAGAGGCCCGAATTGAATTCCACGTGGGCGAGGGTACCCAGGATCTAGGTTTTCGTAATAGCCTCGACATCCTGTTTCGGTGTGAACCCTCGGTCAAAGTGGTCTTCAGGGTCCAGGATCACGACGGTTTGCCGACGATGGCTTCTTTTGTCATCCGCGACAGGATTGAAAGGTTTGGGGAGGATCCAAACCAGCAAGCACTGCCGAATGATGTATTGCCCCTGCTGAGTCGAAGTCTGGGCGCAATCTACCCCTTGCCGTCTCGTCGGCTGGCGCGAGATGACGAGTTCCCCGACTTTTTTTTCCAGCCGCAGATTTATCGGCAAGATGGAGAGCATGTCCACATCCCACCGGGAGACTATGAAGTAACCTTCACGCGAGGTCCCGAGTATCTGCAAGAGACCCGCCCGATTACGGTTCCCCGAAATGTGAAATCCTACGAAGTGAGTTTCCAGCTCAGGCGGTGGGCCCACCTGGCTAAACTTGGATGGTACAGCGCTGATCATCATGTTCACGCTGCGGGCTGTAGTCATTATGAAAACCCTGAGCAGGGAGTCAACCCGGAACATATCTGGCGACAAATCCAGGGGGAGGACCTGAACATCGCTTCTATACTCACGTGGGGACCTGGTTGGTATCATCAGAAGCAGTTTTTTGAAGGGAGAGCCCACGCTCTTTCCACTGCCAGGAACCTGATGCGATATGACGTCGAGGTTTCGGGTTTTCCCTCCTCGCACGCGGGTCACCTCAGCCTCTTAGGATTGAAAGAAGATGACTATCCGGGGACAAGCAGCATTGAGGAGTGGCCCAGCTGGACTTTGCCCATTCTGCGTTGGGCCAGGTCACAAGGAGGTGTTGCCGGATACGCCCACTCTGGCTGGGGACTCGAACCTCTACAGCCAACCCAAGAACTGCCAAACTATGAAAAAGCAAAGTTCGACAGTGTTGGAGCGAACGAGTACATCGTCACCGTTGCCCATGATGCAGTCGATTTTCTTTCTATTGGAGATACCCCGCCGTTATGGGAACTTAATATTTGGTACCACACGCTGAACTGTGGGTTTCGCACTCGCATTATTGGAGAGAGCGATTTCCCGTGTATCTACGATGAACGAGTGGGAATGGGCCGCAGCTATACCAGGCTTGAGGGAGGGTTAAACTACGACCAATACCTCGAGGAGATCCGGAAGGGACGCAGTTATGTCTCGGATGGAAAGTCACACATCATCGATTTCTTCGTAAACGAGCATGAACTGGGTACCGACAATAGTGAAGTGCTTTTGGATCGTCCTGAGAAGATAAGTGTGACTGCCAGGGTTTGCGCTTATTTGCCCCAGCAGGTCGAAAGTTTCACTCTACCTCGTTTGCCGGTCTGGCTTGCTCTTGGTCTGCAGAAGAAGGAGTTGAGTCCTGGCTGGGAGAATCTCAGAAATTGGTTTTCTGGAACCAAACTTCCCTATTGGCATATCGAGCGTGCCCGAATCGGCCAAAGCAGGATGGTTCCCGTGGAACTGCTGGTAAATGGGGAAGCGGTTGCGCGCAGAGAAATCATTGCGGACGGGAACTGGAACGACCTAGCGTTTGACTGGTTTGTGACTCGCTCCAGTTGGCTGGCACTCAGGATATTACCCAGTTCCCATACGAATCCTATCTTTGTACTGCTGGGGAACCAGCCTGTCCGCGCTTCGGTGGAGAGCGCCAGGTGGTGTCGTGCCGCTGTAGACCAGTGCTGGGAAATGAAGCGAGGAAAAATCAGAGAGGACGATTTGGACGCAGCGGCAGCCGCTTACGATAAGGCACGAGAAACTTACGATTTGATCCTTTCTGAAGCGACAAAAACATCATTCGGACCCGCCCATTTGAAGAAATCCGGCGCGCGGTCGCTCAAGGACTCGAAAAATACAGTCCAGTGACAGAACAACGGCTGATGATGGAGGTGCGGTTTCTTGCCATAGTTGCGATGGCAGGCATTTTGAGCAGCTGCAAACAAGCGGGGCCACCGTACAGTGCAACGGAAGCCCTGCAGACATTCCAGCTGGAGCCCGGGTTTCGAATCGAGTTATTCGCAGCAGAGCCTGACATCGTTGATCCCGTGGATATGGCAATCGACGAATTCGGCCGTATTTATGTCGTCGAAAACCCCGCCTATCCCCTTGAAGTCGAAGGCAAACTGGGTCGTGTAAAACTGCTCGAGGACACCGATGGCGATGGGCGTCCGGATCACTCGACTGTATTCGCGGATGGCCTCACCATGCCCACGGGGGTGATGAGGTGGAAAAAAGGGATATTGGTCACCGACGCCCCGAACCTCTGGTATTTCGAAGATTCGGACGGGGATAACAGGGCGGACGTGCGGCGGGTAGTCCTGACCGGTTTTGCCTTCTCCAACCCGCAACATACGGTCAGTAACCCAATCCTTGGGCCCGACAACTGGGTCTATCTGGCCAACGAAAGGCCGGTTGAGACGCATATATTCCCCGAAACATTCGGAGACAAGGGGAGCGATATCCGGTTTCCCGACCGCACTGACGTTTCTGCGCTGGCGCCCCGCGGACGCAGCATTCGTTTGCGACCTGATAGGTACCAGTTGGAAGCCCTGTCAAGCAATTCACAGTTCGGTCACACCTTTGACGACTGGGGGCGTTACTTCACCATTCGCAGTGGCGGGAACGGCTACCATGAGGTCATAGCGGCTCATTATCTAGAGCGCAATCCAGACCTGCTCTTGTCCTCGACAAGGCAGTTGTTGAGTCCCGACACAGAAGTTTTTCCGATCACCGAACGCCCGGAGCACCAGATGCTCACTTATCCCGGCAGCATCACCTCGGCTTGCGGCATCACACGTTACCTGGGCGGAGCCTTCCCGGCGCCTTATAGCAATGTGACTTTTGTCGCAGAGCCCCAGCATAATCTCGTGTTGACCAATGTCATAAGACCTTCCGGGGCCAGCTTCAAAGCGGAGCGTCTTCAAAAGGGAAGGGATTTCCTGGTTTCTACGGACGCCTGGTTTCGGCCGGTCAACTTCTATGTTGGTCCGGACGGTGCGCTCTATGTGGTCGACTACTACCGGCGAGTCCTGGAGCATGCGGAGTGGATCCCGCGAGAGGTGTACGAGTCAGAAGCCGCCTACCAGGGAAACGAGCAAGGCCGGATTTACCGCATCGTGCCGGATTCCAATTCCCGCGCTCCAGTAGGAGACGTACGGCTGGGTCAATCGTCGGATGAAGAACTGGTCAAGCACTTGGAGAATCCCAATATCTGGTGGCGGATGACGGCCCAGCGGCTCCTGATTGACCGACGCAACGCCGGCGCCAGGCAGATGCTGATTCAGCTTTTTCATAATACCGAGTCCGGCCCGGCTCGCGTTCACGCCCTGTGGACGCTGGAGGATCTGGGAAAACTCGACGTGGGTTTGATTGAGAAAGCGCTTGACGATCCCGTGGCAGGAGTCAGAGAGAATGGTCTGCGGCTGGCTGAGTCACGGCTCTCCAGCCTTCCCGAGCTGGTGGAAAAACTCGCCACGATGACCGATGACCTCGATCCCCGAGTACGATTTCAACTCCTTTGCACATTGGGAGGTTTGGAATCCTCCTCGGCTCGTGCGGCAAGAGAGAGATTATTAGCTCATGACCTCGAAGATCCATGGTTTCAGATAGCCGCTCTCAGCGCGTCTTCGGACGAAGGGCCCAGTCTGTTCCGGATGGCGGTGTCGCGCCTGGTAGACCAGTCCACGGAGGGTCGACTGGACTTCTTCCGCCTGGTCGCCTCGGTCATTGGAGCGCGGCAGAAAAGAGCCGAAATCCAACAGGTCATCCAAACGGTCGCGAAACAGTCAGGCTCGGATTCGAGCTGGTGGCGGGCCGCCAGCCTGGAAGGTCTTGCCGAAGGGATCGAGGGTAGAGGCAGTGACTCGATCAAACTGGCGAACGGACAGGATCTCCTGCTGAGGCTTTTCGAAACCACCGAGACTCGTGTCCGCCGGGGCTCCCTGGCGTTGCTTGAAATTGTGGGGTTGCCCGCCGGGCCGTCGGTCACCACTGCATTAGAGAGGGCGGCTGCGACTGCACAGAATCGGGAAGCCGAACCAGATCGGAGGACGGATGCCATCGGCCTGCTGGCACTTGCCGATCCGGCCACTCACGTATCCATGCTGAAAAACCTGGTGGATGCCCGGGAACCCGAGCCGGTTCAAGCGGCGGCGGTTCGCGCGCTGGGGAAGATCCAACGGGATGAGATCGGGACTTTTCTGCTTGAACGATTCCGGGCGATGACCCCCACGGTACGCAATGAAGCCAGGGACGCCTTGCTGCAAGCGCCCGATTGGACGCGAATGTTGGTCAAGGCGATCGAAAACGGCCAGGTGCAGCCGTGGACGCTTGGATTTCGCCAGCGTCTGGTATTGTTCCAGCACGCAGACGAGGAGGTTCGCGAAAAATCCCGCAAGCTCTTGATGCAGCAACCCGAACAGCGCGAAAAGGTCATTGCACAATACGAACAGGCACTGGTCATGACAGGAGATGCGGTGCGTGGTCAGGAGGTGTTCGAGAATGTGTGTGCAAAATGCCACAAGTTCAACGGTGTCGGTCAAGAGGTCGGACCCGACCTGGGAGAAGTTCGCAACCGTCCCCGTGACGTGCTGCTGGCGGACATTTTGATGCCCAACCAGACGATTTCTCAGGGTTATGAGGCTTACGTCGTGCAGACTGCGACCAGTGGAATCATCGAGGGAGTCATAGGCCCCCAAACGTCAACCACCATCACTCTTCGACAGGAAGAGGGGAAGGAGCGCGTGATACGGCGCCAGGACATCAGGAGGTTCTATGCTGCCAACCTGTCGGCGATGCCGGAAGACCTCGAGAATCTAGTTGACGTTCAGCAGATGAGCGACTTGTTGGAGTACCTGAAAACTGCGCAGTAAGGAAGTAGGTATACCATGCGGAATGCGTTAGCAATTGTTGTGTTCGGGGTGTTGGTGGCGGGGTCACCGGCGAGCTCAGAATCTCTCACGGTATCGAAAGTCGATCTGCCGGTCGATCCCGCGGACAGGCCCTTTTGCGTCAGCCTTCCCGAGGACGGCAAATTGATCGGGTTCCAGTCGGAGAGGGCAGGAGGATATGGCCGGTTGGACATTTGGCTGTCACGCCTGGAAAACGGGCGCTGGATGGAGCCCTACAATGCCGGTCCGGGCATCAACACAGACTTACATGAAGCGGATGCCAAGTTCAGCCCCGACGGGGACACGATGGTTGTGCTTCGCAGCGCGGATTTCAAGAAGTCGACCCAGATCTACATCTCGCGTCTACAAAACGGTAAATGGGCCGAAGCCGAGCCGATCGGTCCACCGGTGAGCCCACCTGACACCATCGAATACGGCGCCCTTTTTTCCCGCGATGGGAATCGCCTGTATTTCGCCAGTAACCGCGAAGGAGGTTACGGAGGTATGGACCTCTACTTCAGTGATCGGACGGGTGATAGTTGGTCGCAGCCCGTGAATCTCGGGCCGGTGATCAACACCAGCGAGACCGAAGCGGACATGGCTTTGAGCAGAGACGGCCAAACCATCATTTTCCCCTCCAAACGCGCGGATTCCATTGCCGGCAGCACGGACCTGTACGTTACCAGACGCGTAAACGGCGCCTGGTCGCCTGTTGAAAACCTGGGACCCCGCATCAACACGCCAGGTACCGACACCTGCCCCTGGCTTGGCCACGATGGTCATACGCTCTACCTGAATACGGATTGGGACGGGCTGGTTCAAGGGGAAAAGGGTCCCTTGTTGGTTTGGAAGATTCACTACTCGAAGGGGTTCTAGCTGAGTTCTAGCTGTCGTGTTAGTATCCTGCTATTCTCGTGCAAGCGATTT
>CBDCBX010000018.1:0-552324 GCA_965214465.1 Acidobacteriota bacterium
GCGACCACAGCCCCCATGACGATGAGAGCTACGCCGATGATTCGCCTGAGTATATCCATAAGTTTCTGTCCCTTTTTATTATCTCCCATTCTGCATCTCTTGTTGACCCATGTCGAGGCTCTGCTCGTCGCTGCTCACCACCCCCCATCCACTCGCGCATGACGGCAGCTGGAAACGGGCGTCAATGGCAATCCACACCAGACGGCGCGCATTGTTGCATAAATCGCTTCGGCACGTCCGCTTGTCTCCGATGGGCCAGGGTGCCAGCATGAGGAATGACGCCGAATCAATACACGTTCCGGTACCGAGTACGCAACTGGTCAGACTACAATCGGGCGCTGATCGCCAGGGGGCGTCTGACCTTTTGGTTCGATGAGGACGCCGTTTCCGCCTGGCGGAACGCCGACCCGCCCAAGGGCCCCGGCGCTCCGAAGGTTTACTCCGACACGGCCATTTCAGTGTGCGCTGATATTGAAGTCGGTGTTTCAGCTTAGCCTTCGGTCGACGCAGGGCTTCGTTTCTTCGCTCCTGGAGTTGCTCAGACTCGATCTGCCAGTTCCAGACTACAGCACTCTCAGTAGACGACAGAGTTCCTTGGCGACGTTCTTGACTGTTAGCCCAAGCAGTCGGCCTCGGCACGTGGTTGTGGATGCGACGGGCCTGAGCGTGTACGGCTCGGGTGAATGGCACGTCCGAAAGCATCGACATGGTCGGCGCAGAGCCTGGCGTAAACTGCACCTGGGTGTCGATGAGAGGACGAAAGAGATTGTGGCGGTGGAGGTTACACCGAGCCGGGTCCACGACTGTCGTCTGTTGCCGGCCCTGCTGGATCAGATTCCGGGTCGCATCGTTCAAGTCTCGGGCGACGGGGCCTATGACACGAGGGCCTGTTATCAATCGATACTCGAGCGGGAGGCTGTCGCCACCATCCCTCCGCGACGCAGTGCACGGCTGAGTGAAAGTGTGGACCCGTCTGCCTGGCGGGCAATGCGGGATGCCCATCTACGAGAAATACGGAGACTCGGTCGATATGAATGGCGCATCTCCAGTGGTTGCACCAGGCAAAGCCTTGCAGAGAATGCGATGTCGAGGTTCAAGACGTTGTTTGGGCCTAAGCTGTCGGCCCGACGATTCGACAATCAACGGGTCGAGTCCATCATCAAATGTGAGGTACTGAATCGTATGTCAAGCCGGGGCATGCCTGAGTCAGTGCGAATTCGATAGCATTCAAACAGGACTGGGATCGGTCCGTGACCCGACCGGAATTGTGCAACAACGCGCAAGCGCTTCGGAACCGAACCACTGCACGCTGACCACCGTGACAAGGCCGTCGGAGAGGATGCCGCGCACCGCGGCGTTGGCCTGAAGATCTTCCAGCTTCATGTGCTGCTTCTGTGCCCCGTTCATATTCAGGGACTCGATGCGCTCCCTGGAGGGAGCCACTCCGCAGCTAAAGCGGTGTGATCTTGACTTGTCACCATCCCGCGCAACCGTGTTCCTTCGGTTGTCGCCTCACTGTAGCCGTTCAGCGATCCATAACTTGATGAGCGCTTGCCGGGTCACGCCAAGGTGCCGCGCCTGACGGTCTAGCCCGTCAACAACCCATACCGGGAAATCCACATTCACCCGCTTTTTCTGCTCGTTCGGGCGCTTTGCTTTCGACCAGTCGGCATGGCCGCTAACATCCTCTCCTGCATCAAATGTCCGGTCGAACTCACTTGCTTTCATAGTGCTCGATCTCCTGTTTCCGGGCGCGCCGCACCGAGATAATCCGCACATTGTCCCCACGATGAGCGCAGATGGCGGCCCAGTGGTCTTTGCCAATCTTTCCGATCACCAAAAAACGCGGCTCATCATCGGTTTTTGCCGGAGCTTCCAGCATCCGAGCATCTTTCCAAAGCACCTGGGCTTCGTCGAAGTTGATGCCATGCTTGGCCTTGTTTGTGGTGCTTTTGGCGGGATCATACTCAAATGGCATGAGCTATTATAGTATAGAAAATATATCTTTATACCAAATCTTGGCCTTGACACGATCGGGATGTCATCATGCATGGCTGCTTCCGTCCGTCTCGCGGTAGAGGTCCAATACTTCATCGTAGAAAAGCTCGACCGGCTCCGGTCCGGCAACCTGGACATAGGCGATGAGTCAGTTTTCTCCCGACACGGCTAATCGCTCTCTTGCCGCTCTTTGAAAGTTGCAACACATCCGACAGTGGATTACCACTAAAGGAAGGAGAGAACGATGAAAGAGAGAGACAAGAGCTCGAAGCCCATCCACCCCGGGAAAATTTTGCGCGAGGAGTTTATGAAGCGGATGGGCATTACTCAGTATCGGCTCGCCAAGGACCTCTCGGTGAAGCGCTTGCGAATCAGTGAAATCGTACGCGGTAAGCGGGGATTACGGCGGACACTGCGCTACGGCTGGGTCGGCACTTCGGTCTCTCTGCCACCTACTGGATGAATCTACAGGCCCTTTACGAGATCGAAGTGGCTGAAGATCTCCTGGAGGACCGCCTTGAGAGGGAAGTAACGCCGCGAGGCGATGTGCCCGCCTATACCAAAAGACGGGGATTAGATACTTGACGCCTTGGCGTCAAGTATCTAATCCCAAATTTATCCTCTCCAGCTAAATCCGTGGATCAAAGCGTTGCGATCTGCCCTCCCTTTCGCATCAAACTTGCTGACAATGTAGTTGTGGGCGCTTGACGCCAGGCAGGACTTTGCCAACCGGAACAAGGTCGTCTGTGAAACGGCGTTGGTGCATGAATCGGAACTGGCCCGCAACGAACCCGACTCACAGGTCCATCACCTACCAAGAGCGTACGACGATGGCCTACCGAGCTCGGCCATCCGGTTGAGGATGTGACACCCGATCGCGGCTTCTCTGCGTTGCGCCTTGCTGTGCCTCGCCTTCAGGCCGTCGCGGTAGGGACGATCCTTTCGGATCGCCCCCCGCACAGATCCCAGCGAGCGGAACTACCGCACTGGGCTCTTACCTCAGGTAATAACGCGCAGTCGCTGTTCGGGATAAGGGTGTACAACTCGCAGTGCAGGAAGCCATCTTGTCGCTAGGCGGTTCATCCGCTCTCCAGTGATCCGATGACGCTGGCTACGACGCCTTAGCGCACGCAGCCAGAGTCGATAGACCTGATACTTGAAAGCGGCCGGCTTGCGATGGTTACGCGGTACGGCATAGTACTGGAAATGTCCCTGTACTACACTGCGCAACCACTGACCCACTACCGGGACGGGTTCATGCAGGCGATACCGAAGCTCGCGAGCGATCTCGCGCAGTTTCGCTTGCATGCGCTTCCGCATGGTCTGCCGCAGCACGATGAATCTCCCGTTCCGGGTTCTGTCGCACGTGTGCGTAAAACCCAGGAAGTCGAAAGACTCGGGCTTCCCTTCTCCACGGCGCTTGCGATCCCGAGCGGCGTACCGCCCGAACTCGATCAAGCGCGTTTTGTCGGGGTGCAGTTCCAGGTGAAACGTGTGGAACCGGTCCCGCAAGTCTGCCAGAAAACGCTCGGCATCTTCACGAAACTCGAAACCCACTGTGAAGTCGTCGGCAAACCGGACGATGATTACATCGCCACGAGCGTGCCTGCGTCTCCATTGGTCGGCCCATAGATCGAACACATAATGAAGGTACACATTAGCCAACACGGGTGAAACACTCCCGCCTTGAGGCGTACCGGATTCGATCTCGGTTCGCTTCCCATCCTCCACGATCCCCGCCTTGAGCCACTTTTTAAGGTGGCGGATAACACGTGGATCGGCGATTCTGTGCTCGATGAACTTCAACAGCCATTTGTGGTCGATGGCATCGAAAAACCCACAAACGTCCGCATCCAGCACCCAGTTCACTCGCTTGCGCATGATTCCGACATAGAGCGCGTCCAACGCATGGTGTGGACTGCGCCCCGGGCGGAAACCATACGAGAAGCCGAGAAAGTCGGTTTCGTAGATGGCGTTCAATACCTGGACCGTAGACCGCTGGACGATCTTATCCTCCAATGCAGTCACTCCGAGCGGACGCTGCCGCCCATCGGCCTTCGGTATATAGGCCCTCCGAACCGGCTTGGCTCGGTACGCTCCGCGTTTGAGTCTTGCGGATAGATCCTGGAGGTTCTCCTCGAGGCTCTCTCCATATTGCTGCCACGTCAATCCATCCACGCCCGGTGCGGCATTGCGCTTGAGGCCGAAGTAAGCCTGCCGGAGTCGATCGATGTTAGTGACGTGGTGCCAGAGCGACGTGAACCGTAGCTCCTTATCCCGGCAGGCTACCTGCCGTATCCGTTCCAGCGCACTTTGCAAGTCCTCGGTTTCGACGTAGGTGCGGTCTCTTGGCTGTGTCCGCGATTTCCCGCTTGGTGCCCGTTTAGAGTCCTCCATATCGATTCCTCTCCCGGCTCTGTGTCCGGCACTTGTTTTGCTAGGACGAATTCCCTTTGGCCAGGCCGCTTGGCTCCACCCTCTCCGCCGACCGCGGCGCACCGCCGTCTTTGTTCGAGCGCTTCTCAGCTACTATCAGCCTGTCCGACTTCCCGCCTCCGTGCATCGCTGTCGTGCTCCTTTCGGATTCACAGCGCGGACCTTGGGGCCATCCCCCTGGGGTCAGAGGCGGGATCTCCCGGCTCCCGTGTAAGCAACTTCCGTACGTGCACAGGGTCTCGGGACCACGCGGGGGCGGAATCGTTCTCGCGATTAGCGAACGGTTCCATGTTGCCTTCCGATCCTACGACTACGTCGGCCCCCCGAAGTCATTTTCCTTCCGCGGCTCAATACCTGGCCCGCACGTGCCCCTGTCAATGCTTCGCCTGCACTCTTACGAGTACACACGCATGACTCGGGGTCAGCATGGTTCGCTACTCCTTTCCTGTGAGAGACTCTCGCTCTCTGCTACTCACCGGTTTGCGCCGGCGCACCGTAAGGTAAAAATATTCGGTCGGGCAGCGGATCCTTAGGATAGAAGGGCTCATGGGCGTGCGAGCATCGGAATCTCAGGCGATTTCGGTTGAGAAACCAGCTTTTGGAAACGGGCTCCCGGTGTGAGGTCGTCGCTCCGGCACAGCGGTACTGACTCGACCTTCTCCCCAGTCTTATGGAGTGTATCCGAATTCAAGCAGCGTCTCGATAGTAGTATCGAAGCAAGCCACCGAGCCTGGGAGGGCAACTTAATTCGCCGTCCTTGCGACCAACTTCATCTCCCGCATCAATGATTCGGTTCGCGAGTCCCTGATGATTCCGTTCGTGGTGAAAGTGCTCTCCGAACTCTCTCAAGGCCCGACGCAATGACGCTTCACCAAAGAAGATCATACGATTGAGACATTCAGATTTCAGGGAGCGCATGAAGCGTTCCAGATGAGCATTGAGATTAGGACTCTTGGGAGGTAAGACTACCGCCTCGATGTCGCTGGACTTCAAGATCTGACGCAACGGCAAGTGCTTCGTGTCACGGTCAAGGATGACGTGGGTCGAGCTGCGGAAAAAGCCGTCGACACAGTCGGTCAGGTTCCTTCCGACTTGCTGCATCCATTCGGAGTTGGGGTGAGGCGTCGCACCCGCGATTTCAATGCGCCGCGTCTTTAGATGCATCACCACAAGGACGTAGAACGTGACCAGTCCTGACCGAGTCCAGACCTCAACGGTCGTAAAGTCGGCGGCTGCGATCCAATCCCAGTGAGCAGCAAGGAAGGTACGCCAGGCCGTGCGGCTCTCGCGCTCTGGAGCTGGCTCGATGCCGTGGGCTTTGAGAATGTTGCCAACCGTGGGGTCAGAGATGTGGAAGCCCAGGTTGGCTAAAGCACCCTGGATACGGTCATAGCCCCAGCTAGGATTCTCCTGAGCCATGCGCAGAGCCAAGTCCACAATCTGTTGTCGAATGCCTGGTCGGCCAACGGATTGCCTCTTGTCTGAGTGATCCCACTTGCGAGCGATAAGCTCTCGATGCCAGCGCAGAAGCGTGTCGGGCCTGACGATCTTGGCCAGTTTGCCGAGGCTTTTCGGCCCAGCATCTTGCCCTTGACGGCCAAGCGTCGACGCTGGTCGTCGTTGAGCAGAATGCGGCCCTTGCCGAGCTTTTCTCTGAGTACCTGATTCTCAGTCAAAAGATACTCGATCGCGTCCTGCTGGTCTCTGTTGATCCAACCGGCCAAGATCAGGAGCAGCAGCTGCCAGGGCCTGAGCACGAAGTTCATGGTTGATTAGATGCTCACGTCAAGTGCTCAGACGCAAAGGGGGAAAACATTGGGGCTCAACCAAGGCTGACTTCTGTTTGCCGTGACGGTTGCAACTTGTTGCACAATAGAGACTTGTGGGTCGGCTAAATATTTTGACCTTACGGCCACGACAACTCCGGGTGGTGCTCCAGTACGTAGTCCAGAGAGAGCAGCCTCCGCAGCAGCACTCTGTGAGGCGATCCGGCCGCGTCGCTCCGACCGGCAACGAGCGCAGGGGCTGATAAAGTGTAAGGTTCTGGTGTAGTGTGGTTTACGTCGCGTCGCTCGTGTGTGTGAATCGCCGGAGGGCCGAATCGTGAATCGTCCCATCACGTCTTATTCACGTTCCCGTGCGGGCATGCGGCCCACGAATGCCGTGTAACTCGGCCAGTGACACTTATCCTACTCAATGTGGGCTTCGCGCCTGTGTGCGGTTCCCGGGCCTTGACCATTCCCAGTGGGGTGCCTTGAGGTTCCGACCATTCCATGGGCTGCATCTCGAGGATGGAGGGCAAAGACGATTTCGAGAGGCGATAGCGCACGCAACGCGGTCGAAACCCTCACGCGGAACTCGGACGAAGCCGTGCTCCAACGGAGCGGGCCTCGAATCGAAGGTAGCTTGAGGATGACACGGGTCACTCAGCCGTCTCCCGCCCAATCGAAGTGGACGTTCAGCGCCCGAAGCATGGCGAACGCGTTGTCGCGCCGCACTTTGAACTGATCGCATACATCGGGCAGCTTGATCTCCTTCCTGGACTCCGGCGCACTCTGCTCGTTCGTGATGACGATGGCGCCGTGAACCTGTGCGTAGGCGACCAGCCAGCCATCCGCGCCCGTCGCAAACTTCGCCTTTGCATGGTCGAAATACCTCGGATGGCGTTGAACCCACATCATGATGTCCATATAAGCACGCACCACCACGTCGGTGTCCACTGGAAGGAAGAATCCTTCCGGGACTTCGTCCCTCACCCACCGGACGAGATCCTCCTTCTTGTGACCGGCGAGGAGTTCGCTACGAACCCTGTCGACGCTGAAGACTCGGCCCTCCCGGTAGTGATGAACCACGCACTTCCAGAAGCCGGGGCAGATGTCGAACGAGTAATACAGGTTCTTCGCCGTGATGAAGACATCCGAATCGACGAGATAGGTCCGATCCACCATCATGGGAGATCCACGCCCAGCCGCTTGGCATACTTCTGGAAAGTTCCTCCACGCAGCCCGGTCAGGTCATAGGCTTGCTTGAATCCGATGCGGCCCTCCATCGCTGCGCGCAGCACCTGGATCCCAAAGAGCTCACCGACACGAGTGTTTTGGTTGTTGTAGAAATCGCCCCCACTCGACTTCATGCCGCCCTTGTGTTCTCGATTGACGTAGCTTTTGTAGAAATCGAAGAAGATGCTGCGGTCGACGAGATTCAGATCGAGGGCTCGGCGGGCGGCGACTACGGGGCTCACCTTGAATGTCCGGGCGAGCTCCTCGAAAGAACTCACCTCCCGCCTGACTTCCCGCCAACGCGCTCTGAGCTCCCGTGCTGGCGCGAGGAGTTCCGCCGCGGCTCGGTTGCACCACTCTTCCACGTCCGAACCCCCGGGGAATAGGACTTCGAAGCCCGAGATCCCCTCTGTGCCGAGCCAGATGTGCGCCAGCTCGTGAGCAAGCGTGAACATCTGCGCCGACTTGGCATCCGCACCGTTCACGAAGATCAGCGGCGCATAGGGATCGGTGAGCGCGAAGCCGCGAAACTCCTCCACGCTCAGCCGGCGATGCGTGTTATTTCCCACCACACCGTTGATTACTGCCATCACGCCGAGCTGCTCGATTATCCGACGGAGCTCGCTCACCGCGTCCTGCCAGGTGCGAACTCCCGCCGCCCATCCACCATCGAGGCCGAGTGTCCGTCGCATCTCGCGACCCACAGCGGCCGGATCATCGGCAAGACGGACGCTTGCCACGAAAGGTAATTGTCCCACGTCGTTCTCGACGAGGGACTCCCGCAGCCACTCCTGTCGGCGTTGCATCGTGTAGAGCGTGTCGAGCAAGTTTGGGCTCTGCCTGCCTCGCGCAGCGCCCGCCACGGTGCGATAGTCAGGAACCGGAAGAGGTTCGTCTGGAGGCTCGGGGAGAAACAGGTAGCCGAGCGGCGTATGCGTAACTTTGGCCAGCTTCTCCAGCTGCTTCATCGTCGGCTGTCTCTCGCGTCGGATCCAGGCCGGGAGCTGTGGCATACGCTCCGCAAGGTGGTCCACGTCGTAGCCGGCACGTTCGCAGGCCCAGCGAAGCATCTCGGGGGGCACTGGGACACGGGTCATGGCCTTATCCTCGCGACACCATCCCGGCTGGGCGGGACATCGGGAGTACCTCGGTAGTCTAGCTCCTGGTTGGGACGTCTCCCCTCCGTGCCCTCGCGGACCAAGTATTTCATGCTTCAAGCCTCTTGGCGGCCGCGGCTTCGTACGCAGCGGATGCCAGCGTGTCATGAAGAAGGGATTCGAGAAGGCGAGTGCGGGTGCCATCTGCAGCACCGAGACCGGCCTCCATATGATCGCAGAGCGCCATGAGTTCATCGACCTTGGCGACGATGCGGTGCTGCTCGGCGAGGGGTGGAAGCGCGACATGCATCGCTAGCCAAGCGGGATAGTATATGGTCTGGTGAACGGCTCCCTTGCTGAATCGAGGCATTGCAGGACGCTCAGCCATCATGACGAGTTGAAGCCATTCTGACGATAGGGCTTTGGTCGGAACCCAGTTTACGAAGTCCTGACTTGTGGCCATCGATCGCCCCATTATGATCACATATCCGACAGATACTGTTCTGCTGAAACAGACGGTTCCTTCCGGTAACAGGCGTGCTGCGGAATTCGCCAGTCCTGCCTCATTTGTGTGTTGAATCGTATCGAAGATGCGCCCGTTGTTGTGCGTTCGGGCATCGACCAGCCCTATCCACGGAACATCCCCATCCCACCAATCGGCCCAGCTACGGCTCGGGGTGTGACCGCTCTCTAGACGGGCTACTTGAACCAGCGGCACCCAACTCCATCCAGAAGGCGTTGGAAGCTCCGGTCTGTTGATCGACAAACCGCAATCGCCAGGGATTAGCTCGGCGCTCCGCTTGGCGTAGCGCGCTGGAAGAGGGAGTTCCTCCGTCCGCTTCAGCAGCTCCGACGCCGGTTCGTCCTCCGGATCCTGCTCCACGAGCTTACCCCGCACGGCGAGGCTGAGAATGGTCTGGCGCAGATGCTTGACCTGATCGGCACGGGCGGTCAGTGCGGTTAAGGCATCGATGGCAAAACGTGCGTGAGAACGAAATGTCGGCACGTCTGCGTCGGGTGCGTTCAGGCGGGTCAGACTAGCTTTGGTGGGCATTGTCACGTTAATCGTGTTGGGCCGCAAAGGCCCGCATGGATTCCCTTTCAGGCGGCCGCACTCGCAGTTTCCCATAGATTGAATGCGTCTTTTCGAAATCGTTTGAATGTGAGTCTATTGCATAAATGACGTTGGAGGTAAAAGGTATTGTAAACGGCGGCCTGGATGTTCAGGAAGCGTTGGGCCGAACCCGGTGATTTGAAACGCTGCTGTTTTCGTTCTCGACGCCGGACGGGCTGATGCGAATTCTGGTGCTTCATCAGGGAACTGTTGTTGACTTTCTCCTTGAGCTCCACAACATGTGATTCTGCCTGGGTTTCCCGTGGCTTTTCTGTCATCAAACATGTATGAGGCAAGCTACATACCTGACAGAAGCTCTCTGATGTAACTGTACACTGGATCTCAAGCGGCCTTTGGTCGGAAGTCCTCCGCCCTCAACAACACTTCCCTGAAGAAGCACCAAAAACACGGTGGCGTTGAAGGGGTCATTAGAGGTCAAGCGGGCCCACCCGTTTTTCACTGCCCCTTGCGGGTCACTGAAGACGATGGTCTCGGTTGCGCCCGGCCCGAGCATAACGTCCTGGGTCTGAAAGAGCATCCCGTCGGGACTGATCAGCTCGATCTTGACCACAATCGCGACTGCCCCCTGCTGGTGGATCGTAAAGGCGGTCTCGGCCGGGCCTCCAATCCCGTACTGGGCAAAGAGCTGCTGGGTCTGGCCGAACTGACCTGCAAGACAGGGGGTCAGCAGAATCAGGGCGGTGAGGATGACGTTGGAAAGGTAAGCTCGAAGACTCATGCGGGATCCTCCTTCAATCAGGGGCACTGTCCTGCCCAGGGGGGCCTTTTGCACATCGAGATTCGGGTCAGTCGAGAGTAGGGGAGGGACCGAGGAGAGTCAATCAGTCTGGAGACAGCGGTCCGTGGATGGTCAAGGAAGGCAATTGCCTATCGCCCTCCTATACAAGATTTTGTGCTCCTCAGAGGCCAGGCCGTTTAGCCTGCGTGAAGGACCAGATAGGCCACAGCAGCATCAAGTTGATGGTCGATACCCATCTTCTCCAGAAGCTGGCGCCGGCTGTTGATCATGCGGTACAGCCACCATCTCTGCAGGGGCCCGATGTTGGTGACGAACACCCCACCGTTGGGCTGTCGAAAGAGCGACAGGCTGGCGGCTTCCAGCCCGGCCTCCATTTCCGAATCATCGATGGATTCGTAATCGAGAGGCTCGTTCAGGGTTGCCTCAAAGCCTTGCGAAACCAGCGAAAGCATGGGATCCGCCTACTTGATGAAGTATCCGGATACCCGCCACGCCCCGTTCTTCTCCTTCATCGGCGTGACCGTCTCTATGGCAGAGCGCTTGTTCTCAAAGGCTGTCTCGAACTGGATAACGACGTACTCACCATCTGGTGCCCCTGGCAAGGAAGTCGACCAGTGCTTGGCCTTGACTTTCCTGGATGTGACCTTCCCGAGCGGCATCCGCGCCCCAGTCAAAAGCCGGCCCCACTCGTCCCTGGTTACATTGCCACGAAAGTACCCGGCTGCCGACTCCCAACTCGTGGAGTACTGCCCCTTGTCCACTAGAACAAGCCACTGCCGGGCGGCTTCAACGGCTGCCTCTTCATCATTCTGCCACCCGGCCAGACCCCCCGCGGAGGCTGTCGCTACAGTAGTTGCCAGCAAGACGGTTCTGAGCTTGTTCTTCATGTGACCTCCAAGGTTCCAGACGTATCTAGCATCGGCCTGTAACTCCTTCCTGCCCATCGGTTACTGTCCTTGGCCTGCATCTACCACTACGCGCGATTCAGCCGTTCATTCAAGCTTCTCTGACTTCCTTTCCAAGGCCCAATCCGGCTCCGTTGGACTCTGAAAGTCACCCGGAGCCTACACCGCCCGTGAGCCGGGCAGAGTGAACTCAGCCTCTCGCCGGGTCATGGGGTATGGATCGACAGACGAAGTAGTTCCTATGCAACAGACTATGGACAGGCGGATTGCGAATCAGTCAGGAGAGCGCAACTTCTCGTCGTTCCGGCGGGCTATCTCACCAGCATCAGATCAAGGAGTTCTTCGGGGTCGGAGACCACGAAGCGTCGAGCCCGCACCCGAACGAGTCCGTCCGCCTGTAGCTGGCTCAATACTCGTGTCGCCGTCTCGCGAGAAATCCCGATCAGATCTGCGATCTGTTTGTGGGTGAGACGCAGGCTGATCATGGTGCCGTCGATGGTGGGGATCCCCTTGGTCTCACAAAGGTGATAGAGCACGGCCCGGACCCGGGCACTGGCATTGTGAAAGCTGAGTACTTCGACCTGTGCCCAGGCTTCCCGAAGCCGGCTACACAGGTTCCGCAAGATGGCTTCCTTGATCTTCGGGTTCTGGATCAGCATGGCAAAACGATGATGGTTGATGGCCAGAATCGCAGTAGGAACCACCGCTGTGACGGTAGCCGGGGCGGTGCCGCCGTCAATCAGCGAGAGTTCGCCGAAATGGTCGCCCGAATCGTGGAAGGTCAGAATCATCTCCTTGCCACTGGGAAGAACTCGGGAAACCTTCACACGGCCCGACTTCACTACGTACATGTAGTTTCCGGTGTCTTCTTCAAAGAAGAGGATGGCGCCACGCTTGTACCGCTTCTCGCTGAACAGGGTCGTGACGTGCGCCATCTCGTCCGGAGACAAGTCTTCGAAGAGTGGGATCTCGCTCAGAAATTGAAGATCTGTGCCCTTCATGTCGCCCCTGTCTTGCAGCCCTGGCAATCTCCGAGCCCGGGAAATTCCAGACAGCCTCTCCAGCCTCTAGCCTGCGATATGCACTTGAAATGGGAACAGATTAGGAGCGTATCTCTTATGCGTAAGATCACAAAACGAGAATATCGGGGCGAATTCGATACTTTTCCGAAAGCGGGGGATATTGTCAGCTTCGAAGCTGCTGAAAGAAATCCTGGAGTAGAGATTGGCAGCGCTCTTCCAGCACCCCTCCCCGCCACCGCACTGTGTGATTGAAGCGGCCCTTCTCGAGAAGCGAAGCTTTCGACACCACGGCCCCTGCTTTCGGGTCCCAGGCGCCAAAAACCAGATTCTCGATACGCGCCCAGATCATTGCCCCAGCGCACATGGAGCATGGCTCCAGCGTTACATACAGGGCGAGGTCATTCAGTCGATAGTTGCCAAGCATCCGGCCGGCCCGCCGGAGCACCAGAATCTCTGCGTGGGCGGTGGGATCGTCGAGTTCGCGACTCCGGTTATGGTCAGCCGCAATCAGACGATTCTCCAGTACGGCCACGGCTCCGACGGGCACCTCTTCAGCGGCAGCGGCTTTGGAGGCCTCGGCCAGCGCCACTTCCATCCATGACTCGTGATTCGGATCGGACATTGAGATCCAACTTCTCTGCTCTTCTCGGATCCGATTATACAGCCGCGCACTTCGCTTTCCGGTGGGCCGAGACTAGAATATCGAGATGCGAGAGCTAACGAGACGGAGCTTCCTGCAGATCGCTCCGCTGGCCGTTGCTGCAGCTTCCTGCGGAAAAGCTGACCAGCGCGTGCTGGTGTTTCACGCCGGCAGCCTGTCTCGCCTTGTCGAGGAGATCGCTCGGCGCTTCGAGGAAGGTCATCCTTCCGTCCGCATCGACTCGGAATCCTCCGGAAGCCTGGATGCCATTCGAAAAGTAACGGACCTGGGCCGCGCCTGCGACCTCTTGTTGACGGCCGATCATCGGCTTTTGGATCGGTTTGTCGTGCCCGGGCGGGCCCTCCGATATCACGAACTGGTCGGGAACGAGATGGTGCTGGTTGGAGGCCGCAAAGCGGCCTGGGACGAAAGTGAGTGGGGCGACGACTGGTATTCCAAGCTGCAAGGTCACACTTTCGGTATCTCCGACCCGGCCCGTGATCCAGCCGGCTACTTTGCCCATCTGGTGTGGAAACTGGCCGAGATCCACTACAATCGACCCGGCCTCTACCGATCCCTGTCGAGCCGCCTGGATTCCCGCTGGATGCGCCCCAAGTCCTCTGAACTGGTGGCCCTGCTGGAAGTCGGAGTGCTCGACTTTGCCTTTCTCTACCTTTCTACAGCTGTGCAGAACAACCTGCCTTACCTCAGATTCCCTCCCCAGGTCTCGCTGGGGGATCCGTCTTACGCTGGAGTCTATGCGCGTGTCTTCACCCTCATTCCCTCCCCTGACAATCCACAGCTCCAGATCGAGATCCAGGGGGCTCCCATCCGAGCCGGTGTGGCGCTGCTGCGGCCAGACCGAGAAGCCGCCGCAAGCCTGCTGACGTTCCTGATCAGCAGCGAAGCGCAGGGATTGTTCCGGGGACTGGGCTATACCGGGATTCCGATTCGAGAAATCATCTCCGCGAGGTAGTCCTATGAACTCATGGGCCAAGACCGTTCTCCTTGTCTGCAGCGCCCTCTGTCTGCTGATCATTGTGGTGCCGCTTCTGAGCCTCTTCCTGGGAACCTCTCCGACCGCCGTTTGGAGAACTCTTCTGGACGGAGAGGTTGTGAGTGCCCTCATCCTCACCTTTTCTTGCGCCCTGGCAGCAACCCTGCTGGGGGTTCTGCTGGGAACTCCCCTCGCCTATCTCCTGGGCCGCCATGAGTTCCCGAGAAGACACTTCATTCAAGGACTTGTGGATCTCCCGCTGGTGATCCCTCACCCCGTGGCAGGAATCGCTTTGCTCTTGACTTTCTCAGCACTGGGATCCCAAGGCACCCCCGTCGGGCACTGGACGGGAATCGTGATCGCCATGTTCTTCGTGGCCTGCCCGCTGCTCATCAATCCGCTCCAGGAAGGATTCAGGAGCATCCCTGTAGAAATGGAATGGACGGCCCGGACGCTGGGCCTGGGACCCACCCGCACCTTTTTTCGGGTCAGCCTTCCCTTGGTACGGAACAACCTCCTGGCCGGTGCTCTTATGATGTGGGCCCGGAGCATCTCGGAATTCGGTGCGATTGTGATCCTCGTCTACAACCCCAAGGTGATCTCAGTGTTGATCTACGATCGGTTTACCTCCCACGGGCTGGCGGCGGCCTTGCCCGTGGCTGTGATCCTCGTCGCCGTAAGTATTGTTGTCTTTGTGTGCCTGAGAGCTATTCAACGCAGGAGCAGGTGGATTGCTGGAAGTTCGTGGCTTTAGGCGCAGGCTGAGACATTTTTCCCTGAGCGTGGCGGAAATGACCGTAGACCAGGGTGAGGTGTTCGTCCTGCTGGGTCCCACGGGAGCTGGAAAAAGTCAGCTTCTTCAGACCCTGGCTGGCTTCTTTCCTGTACAGGATGGAGAGGTCCGGGTCAATGGTGTGGACATCGCCCAGGTCCCGCCCGAAGGACGGGGCATTTCAATCCTCTTCCAGTCACCTCACCTGTTCCCCCACCTGAGCACTACCCAGAACATTGGCTTTGGCCGGAAAGACGGTGAATTTCAGGAGCAATTGGTAGAACTGCTGGGGCTCCAGCAGGTAGTGAACTCGGATGTCTCCCGGTTGAGCGGGGGGCAGCGGCAGCTGGTCGCTCTGGCTCGGGCTCTCATGGTTCGTCCTCGAGTGCTGCTGCTGGATGAGCCGTTTAGTGCCATCGACCCTGAGGGTCGCACGCAAGTCATCGAGGGTTTCAAGCGGGTCCAGGCGACTCTCCAAATCACATGTCTGATGGTGACACACAGTTTCGAGGACTGCCTGAAGGTCGGTGACCGGGTCGGAGTCATGCTCGAGGGCAAGCTGGTGCAGAGCGGAAAGCCCGAGCTTGTCTTCCAAAGGCCGTCCAGCCCCGAGATTGCTCGTTTTCTGGGCCTTGACAACATCTTCTCTGGAACGCTGACGGAAGAGGAGAGTCAGGGCCTGACTGACAAGCAGTCGTTCGGTACCCTTTTCCAGACTGGAGAGCTGGACATTCACGTGGTCGCCGAATCAAGAGGGAAAGCCTACGCTCTGATTCAGCCGCAGGACATTATTCTGGCGACCGTCGCACCCCGGTCGACCTCCGCTCTCAACGTGCTGGAGGGCCGTGTCCTGGAGATCCTCCCCCACGGGCCTGTTTGCCATCTTGAGGTTGAGGCCGGGAAAACCCTCTTCAAAGTCGTCATCACACCTCAAAGCCTGGGCCAACTCGGGCTACGAGTTGAGCAATCCGTTTTCCTGAGCTTCAAGGCTTCTGCCGTTCAGATCCTGCAATGATGCTGTCACTTTTCTGCAACCAATGACTTCTCCTAACCGCCAGGCTCGAAGAAGTGTTCGACTGATCAGTGTCGAGCTGGGCTTCATGGTATTCGTCCAGTTCCTGTCCGGAATTGTCCTGGCTCGCATTCTGGACCCCAGCGACTTCGGGCTCTATGGCATCACCATCACGGTCTTTGGCCTGGCCGGCCTCTTCACTGACTGGGGGGCCAAGCAGGGACTGATTCAATCCAGACACGAGCCCGATGTCACAATGCTCAAGATCGCACTGACGTCCCGGCTCATGCTGTGTGCTGTCGTTGTTCCGTTGTTGTGGATATTTTCGTCAAATATTGCAGGTATTTATGCAGAAGAACCTCAACAACTTTCCTGGATGATCAGAGTCTATTCCCTGGTCCTGTTCTTCAGTGCCGTCCGCAACAACTCCGAGATCAGCCTGGAACGCAATCTGACCTACCAGCCCCTGGCGATTGTGGGCATGCTGGAGACCCTGTTGCGCCGAGGTCTCATACTGATACTGGCTCTGACGGGTGCCGGAGCCTGGAGCTTCATCTGGGGCAACGTTGTCGCTTTCTTTGTTGCCACGGTCGCCATCAGGCAAATTTCCGGAGCGCCGCTGTGACTTGCCTTCGACAAGCACTTGACCATGGAGCTGATTCGGCACGGCCTGGCCTTTCGCCTTCATCTGGTTGGAGGTCGCCTGCGCCGTCTGGCCACGCTCACTCTGGTAACAAGGATGCTGGGACTGGATGCGGCGGGTTACATGAAATGGGCCCAGGACACGGGAGGCAGATCCATGCTACTGGTTCAGAGCGCCACCCGTGTTGCACTGAGTCACTTCTCAAGACTCCAGGACGATCCGTCCCGGCTCGAGAGCGTTCTGAAACGCTACATCTACATTTCAGTGGTTCTTCTCGGTCTCTGGTTTTGCGTGCTCAGCGTTGCCGGGAAAGACTTGATTCAGGCGATCTACACGGACAAGTGGCTGCCTGCCTGGGGAGCCACCTGTGTCTTTGCCCTGGGAGCCGTGCTGGTCGCCATCGGCCGCTTCAGCGTCTCGGCACTTCAAGGTGTTGGACGGCCCCGCTTCGCCATGATCATGGCCTTCCTGCAAGCAGGACTTACACTGCTGCTGGTGGTCTTTCTCGTCCCGAAACTCGGCATCCCGGGGGCTCCGCTGGGTGAACTGGTCGCCTTTGCGATCACCATTCCCTTCCTGGTATGGGCCATTCCCGGAGTCACTCCGGCTCTGCTGCTGCGTCCCCTGACGCGTCTGCTCTTACCCCTGGGCCTGGCATTGGGTGCCGGCACTCTCACGGCGGGAGTCGAGACCTCGATGCTGCTCAGGGGCCTGTTGACCACCGGGGTCACGACTGCAGTGTACCTGCTGGGAAACTGGTTCACCGGACCGCCCTGGGTCCGACGCATCGTCCAGGAAGAGATGACTCTGGTCCTGGGGGTCCTGGGGAGACTGATGAAAAAACGAAGCCGGGAACGCCCGTAGGGGCCGGTCTCGTGCCGGCCCGCCCAGCGGACGACCACCAGGGTCGCCCCTACGAAAGCCCTGACGGGCGCGGCTCCTTGCCTGGTCCGGGGAAATCCGGACCCACCGCTGCGTTGTCAGCGGCAAGAGGTAGTAATGGAGGGTGCCAGCGTCTTCAATCTGGAATCCAGCTTGAAACCAAACTACAATGAAAGAGTCTTTACATCTGAGGTGGCAATATCATGATCAGTTTGACGGATAGAGCGGAAGGCAAGGTCAAGGAGTTCATCCAGTCCCAGGAAGGCTCCTTTGCGGGAGTACGCGTGGCGGTCGTCGCCGGCGGCTGTTCGGGTTTCGAGTACAAGTTGATTCTCGCCCAGGAGGCCAGGGACGGGGACCAGGTGCTGGAGCAGGACGGCTTTCGAGTCTATGTCGACGAGCAGAGTATGCTCTATCTGGACGGCACCCAGATCGACTTCGTGGAATCGTCCACCGGCTCCGGTTTCGCCTTCAATAACCCGAACGTGACGGGATCCTGTGGCTGCGGGGAGTCCTTCCGCGTCTGATTGCATGGCTGCAACGCAGGGCGCCGGATTGTCATGGTTGGTTTTCGCGCTGAGCACGGTACTGTGCTGGGGATTCTACGGCGTGCTGCTGCACAGCGGTCAGATTGCGATGAGCGACCCCGCCCAGGGTCGCTACAAGGCTTTCCTGCTGGTCGGAGCCGCTTACGTCCTGACGGCGGTACTGGCCCCCCTCTTCGTGCTCATTCGAAACGGAGCCTCCTGGAACTTTCCGGCCCAGGGCATCCTGTGGTCCTTCCTGGCCGGAATCGTCGGCGCAGCAGGTGCGTTCTTCGTCCTTCTCGCTTTCGGGGCGGGTGGTTCCCCCAGCGTTGTGATGGCCATCGTATTTGCGGGAGCACCTATCATCAACGCCATCGTCGCCTTGAGCCTCCATCCCCCGGCCGGAGGCTGGGCAAGTCTGCGCTGGCAGTTCATAGTGGGAATCCTGCTGGCGGCCCTGGGAGGATTCCTGGTGACGAGCTACAAGCCGACTCCGGGCCCTTCTTCGTCGTCCCAGACTGCGGCTTCCAGAACCCAGATTCCAGATTGAATGAGGGAGGCGCCTTCGCCATCATGTGTTGTTCCCAACGCAGGAGAAGCCTCCGTGGTTTCTTCAACGAGGAACCAGGCACGGGGAACCTATTCCCCCTTCAGCGACGGAAGTAAGGGCGTCTTGAGAGAGGCGCTGACTGCGGCCACACAGGCGGCCGTCCCCACGATCAGCACCAGGACCAGTGTGAACAGGAGAGACATCCAGGGGGGCTGGTCAGGGCGGCTCCAGAGGCTGGGCAACAGGGCGATCGTGGCCGCCAGAGTTCCGCACAGGAGTCCCACGATCAGCAGCCACAGATTCTCTGCCACAACCATTTGGGAAAGACGGCGCCGAGAGAACCCGAAAGCCCTCATGACGGCCAGCTCCCGCCGTCTTTCAAGGACATTTCGCAGCAGCACGACCCCCAGGCCCAGGGTTCCCAGGATCAATCCCAACCCTCCCAGCGACTGAAAGGTCGAGATATACGTGTTGCGGACTGCCAGGTAACCAGCCAGGTGATCTCGAGTCGTCACCACGTCGAGACCGTGATCTCCCAGCGAGCTTTCCAGCCGCTGGGAGATCTGATCCGCGGAAGCAGTACCGGTATCCACCAGAAAATATGAGTATCCGGCGCGACTGGGGAAAAGCCGGTTGAAAGCAGATTCTGAGATCAGGATCTCGCTCTGGAAGATGCTGGCGTGAAGCAATCCCACCAATCGAAGCCTGACAGGGCGGCCTGTCTCATCAGCGATGACCAGGTCCTTGCCCAGGCCCAGCTTCAGAATCCAACGGGCCGACTCGTAGTCACCAAAAGCGGGCACCACGTCGGGCCCGAGATCCCGCTCCAGAGTCAACCAGGGGTTGTCCTTCTCGCGAGGTGAAAGATCGTTCCGGAGCTGCTGGAACTCGAATCCTCCCCGCGACCTAAAATCCCCTGGAACCCCCAGTATCCTGGGCCGCTGCGGCTGATAAAGATTCAGGCAACTGGTGTCGTCTCCGGGCAAGAGGCGAAAGGGGTAGAAGTGAGCACGACCCAGAACCCCGTCCCCATCGTCGATGCCCAGATCGAATCGCCCACCCTCGCTGTTCAGGTCTTGCAGGATGAGGACGCTGGTCCGGCCCAGAAGCTGGAAGCCTCCGGTCGCCGAATTCTGCTTCTCCAGGTCGCCCTGGAGACCCGTTCGACTCGCCTCTACGGCCAGGATGGTGAAAGAGGCCAGAGCGATCAGCAGAACGCTGACCAGGCTGCGCGCAGGATTACGTCCCACGTTCCGAAGCGCCAGGCTCACCCAGGAGAACCGTCCGCCAGGAGCCAGGGGACGCTGCCCCAGTCCCCGGCATCGGGCCGAAAAGTAGGAAAGCGTGGCGGAAAGGACCAGAAACCCCAGCACAAAGAAAAGCAGTGGAGCCAGTTTCTCGAGCCGGGAACTGAAAAGAAACAGTACGGCCAGCAGTAAAAGTACGAGCCCGAAGGAAACTCTGCCGATCAGAAGGCTCCATCGACCCGAAGGGTCGGACCCTGGCTCTACGTGGCCACTCAGGAGCCCCGCCGGAGACCGCCTGACAAGTTTTCGAACCGCCAGCCAGAGCGCCAGCAGAGCGCTCGCCAACGTGCCCACAAAGCCGATGAGAAGAGACAGACCGCTGACGGAGACGGTCAGCAGGGTGGTCCCCACAGCTTCGTTCCAGAACGTTCTCAGACCGGCCAGCATCGCCCAGGAATAGGCCAGCGCCAGTCCCAGCCCCAGCAATGCCCCCACCACCAGAACAGGACTCGTCTCCCCTAGCAACCGGCTCAGGATCCCGGCTCGTGTGTAGCCCACCGCCGAGAGGATTCCAATCTCCGCCGCACGGCGCTCTACACTCAGACGGAAGAGGAGACCAACCAGCAGAAGGGCCGCCACGATCAGGAAGAAACTGAAGCCTCCGAAGAGTCCAGAGAAGTCGGTTGGGCCGCGGGCTGCCTCCAGCCCTTCCCGGCGCAGGGGACGCACCTGAAAGCCACCGGACTCCAGGGTCATCTCCTTTCCCAGCGCCGCTTGAAACCTGGCCATGAGCAGGGCAGGTGCATCCTCCCCAGCGGCGGACAGCCGGACACTCGTGGTGTCCCCGAAGCGGCTTGACCAGAGCTGCCGCCCTCGATCCAGTGACAGGAAGGCCTTGGGAGTGGCCCGAAACCGATCCCAGTAGTCTTCATCCTGAGGCCGAATCTGATCCAGATCGACAGGAAAAGGAGGATCCCATCGGGCCATGTCCTCGGCCTCGTGGATCCCCGGATACTCGGGCGTGAGCAGTGAGTCGGCCCCCATCCCGCGCATCGCCACCGGTTCGGAAGCTCGCAGTTCCACGGTTCTCGTCAGCAACTCATCTCTGGGCCCGACTTCGTAATAGGTCACCGTGACAAGGTCGCCCGCCTCCGCAGCCAGTTCCCGGGCCGCCCACTCATTGAGGTAGATCTGGTCCGCTTCTATGGGAGGCACCGGCCGGCCGTCGGCGAGTTGCAACTCGGGCAGAAGTTGCTGGTTGACCGGGGCAATCGCTGTGACGGTTGAGTAAGGGACGCTTCTCTCCCCGATGCTGAGCCGGTTGGCAAGGTGAGTCAGAGCGGACTGGCTCTTCATGTTCAAGTTCCGGGCCACCCGTTCAACGGCTGCTACTTCAAAGGGCTTGAGAACAAACCTGGAACTCTCGATCACAAAATAGTCGCTGCCGGCCCGAAAGCGAAATCCGTAGTCCTCCGCAGTCAGCGCTTCTTCCACGGCAGCCGACACCTGTTCCACCGGTAGATCCTGGCTGGCGCGGCTGAAGAGAATCAGGTTGACCCGGGTCTCGACCCCCAGAGCCTCCTGCACGACCTCCAGCGGTAGATAGGCATTCAGACCCAGCGTCTGGGAGGGCTGAATTTCGAACTGGCCAACCCCCTGGTTCTCCACAACCTGGCGGACGACGGCCCGAATCGTCTTGAGAACGCTCGACACATCCCGGTCTCCCACCAGCGATTCAGTGGCTGCGTCGGACGCGCCCATCAGGTGGAAAACGATCTGATCGCCGACGCGGGCGTCGATGGCTCGAGCCAGCGAGGAGTTGATCACAGCAGTGGGAAAGATCTGCCTCTCTCCCCTTTCCAGATCCAAGCGGGAGCTGAACAGTCGCTCAAAACGCCTGTCTACTCCGTAGACCTTGACTTCCGAAGCTCGTCTCTCAGTGCCCGGGTGGCGAGCACTCCCCGGAAGAAAAATGACCGGAACTGCCGAGACTGAATGCTCCTGGAACGTCAGACTTGCGCCCAGCCGAAGGGCCAGTGACTCGTCAGCGAAGCGCTCCATCACCAGGACGGACTCCACCTGCCCGAGCCGATCAAGCACCAGGCCACGCAAACTCTGGCGCACGGAATCACCCACGATGAGTGCTCCGGTCAGCACGGCGCTGGTCACGACCACAGCCGCTAGAAGAGCCAGGTTCACCCGCCAGTAGTGGGTCAGGCTTCGCAGCATCTCCCTTCCTTCAAACGGAGATGCCTGGGAAAACGGGCGGCCAGTTCAAGGTTGTGGGTCACGACCACCATCAGCATCCTTTCCCGCTCATGCAGATCAAATAGGACATCGGATATCTGCCCTGCAGTCACCGTATCCAGGCTCCCGGTGGGCTCGTCACAGAGCAAAACACGAGGCTGGTTGATCAGCGCTCGCGCGATGGCGACCCGCTGTCGTTCGCCTCCGGAGAGTTGACCGGGCCGGTGCTCGACCCGATGGGAAAGGCCCACACGATCCAGCAGTTCTCGAGCCCGTTCGGCTTTTCCGGCCGAAGCGGCGGATGCGGCCATCGTGGGCAGCAGGACGTTCTCCATGACCGAATACTGGGGAAGCAGGTGATGTTCCTGAAACACGAAGCCAATGGTCTGGTTGCGAAATCGGGCCAGTTCCCGCTCCGGCAAATCGAAGGGAGACCGGGAGTCGATCTGAACGCTTCCGGAAGTGGGCGGTTCCAGCGTCCCCAGAATGTGCAGGAGGGTGCTCTTTCCCGAGCCAGAGGGCCCGGTGACCACGATCGTCTCACCGGGTTCGGCATCGAAACTGACGCCATCGAGGACTCTCACCGTGTCGTTCTGGAGATCAAATTCCTTGTGCAAGTCGAGGACTTTAAGAGCACAGGTTGATTCCCTCACGGATCTCCTCCAAGCCTCAACCTCTTGCTTCCCGATGCTCCGGAAAAAACAACCTCAAGGCGGCTTCCTCCGGCGGTGAAGTGAGTAAGGACCCCACTATCATCGCACATGAAGAGGCCACGACCATGACGACCAGGGGCAAGAGGCCGGTCCCCCCAATCGAGTAGCCAGGCAACTGCCATCCCTGCCAGAAGAAACCGACCCACAGAAGCGCTGTCACGAGGATCGAAGCCAGGGCTCCCCACTTGGTGCTTCTTCTCCAGAACAGTGCTGCTATCAGGACTGGCAGCAGGGAGCTGTAGCCGGTAAAGGACCAGATCCCCAGGCTGAATATGGTCCGATTCGTGACCAGCGACAGCAGAAAGCAACCGGCCAGGATCAGAGTCACGAACAGCCTCCCTGTAAGGACCTGGCGTCTCTCGTCCATCTCATCATGAAACCCGAAATGCCTGACCACGTCCTGAGTGAAAATGGTTCCCACCGAAAGCACCTGGGAATCGAGAGAAGACATGATCGCGGCCAGCACACCCGCCGCCAGTAACCCCGCCAGAACTTCGGGTGAGTAGTACTGAATCATGCGCACCAGAATCGAGTTGACAGCTGGACCCTTCAGGTCGGGAAACGGGATACGGGCCATGATCCCCAACAGCACAATGGGCACCCAGAGAATGGCAATACACACAGGATAAGCCGCAACCGGCAGCCGAAAGGCAGCCGCATCCCGAGCCGACAGCCAGTGCATGAAGAGGTGCGGAAACATGGCCGCCGAGAGTGGAATAAAAAGGTAGGAGAAGAGCTCCAGCCCACTGACGCCTCCTGCAATCATCAGAAGTTGCGGATGAGTCTGCTGCACCTGCTGCATGGCCGTGCTCAGCCCTCCCAGGCGACTCGAAATGTAGAAGAACGTGATCAAACCCAGGCTCAGGAACACCAGAGTCTGGAAGCAATTGGCCCAGGAGGTCCCCCTCAATCCGCTGGTGACAACGTACACGAACACAACGGAGCAGACGATCAGACTCCCGAGCCATTCTGCAAGAACTCCCTGAGTGATTTGATGGAGCGTGATGCCCGCCCCCATGATCCCGATCAGCAGATAGGGGATCAACAGGACCAGCAGAAAAACAAAGAGGGTGGACGCGACCAGATCCGACTGCCAGCGAGCGCGAAAAAACTGAGCTTGAGTGAGACAGCCGAGACGCTGTCCGATTTCCCAGACTCGAGTCCCCAGAAAATGAAAGACCATCGGCACCACCAGGGCTGAAGAGGAAGCCATCAGGGCGAAGACTCCGATACCTCGATGGTAGGCCTCACCGGAGGCCCCGAGTAAAGCAAAGGCAGTCATTTGTGTCCCGAACAGGGTCATCAGGAGGACAAACGGACCGATCGAGCGGTTGGCCAGAAAGTAGTCTTCGCCGGTTCGATGGAGGAATTTCCGGCCGGTCAATCCAATGGCGACGAGAATGGAGAAATAGAGGGCGATGATCAAGAGGATCACGAGGAATCACTCTTGTGCAGACGGCGGCGAGGCTGAGGGTTGGAACGATCCCCGACCAGCACCAGAAGGGTGAACAGGACGGAGGCTGCCACGCACAACAGCAGGTGGAACATCAATCCCACGGGAATACCCAGGTAGAGAGTCGTCTTGTTCCAGTTCCAGAAGTCGTGGTGCAGGACCAACAGCAGTAGCAAGCCGAACAGGATGTACCCGCGAGTTCTCATGCAGTCCTCTCCAACGAAGTTCGTATCTTAACCGGGAGAGATCTCAAATTCCAGATCTCGTCCCCCGCCGGTCGCGGCCTTTGAACCCATTGGGTTTCCTCTACTGGAGAACGATCCTGAGCTCAGGTTTCATCCTGGCCTTGATCAGCTACAGCGTCGTGGCCCTGCTTGCGCCGCCGGCCGCGATTCTGTCGCTGGTCATCTCGGGTACCCTGTTTCAATTCTGGGTGGTAGGAGCGGTGGCGCTGGGAGTGTTCGTGATGGAACCGTAGGCCAAAGGCTCTCTTACCGGGTAAAAGTAAGGGTGGCGAAGACCCCAAAACCGTCAGCGGGAATCACGGAATTCGCCCCGAATCCTCGCATCGCGTAGTCCCGATTCGAGAGATTCTTGAAGTTCAGGCTGATCTTCCAGTTGCGCACCCCATAGGAGGCAACAGCGTCAAACACCAGGTAGTCGTCCAGTTCAAAGACATTGTTGGGTGCGATGAACTGACCGCTGACATAGCGCGATCCCACACCGATCCCGAAGCCCCTGGAAAACTGGCGGCTGGTCCACACACTGAAGATGTGGCGCGGAGCAAAAGGGGCCCTGTTGCCTGCCCGGTCAACGGTTCCGAAAGTGAACGGATTCAGGCTGACGATCGAAGTCTCGGTAAACTCGGTCAACTCTGAGCGGTTGTACGAGTAGCTGGCAAAGGTGTGCCAGAGGGGAGCGTGCTGCGAGTTCAGTGAGAATTCAAAGCCCCGGGAGCGCTGAGATCCGGTTTCGCGCAAGAACCCGTTCTGGTCGGGAATCGCAATGTTGGTCTTCTCCAGGTGATAGACGGCAAACTGAGCCTGCAGTCTGTCGCCCAGAAGCTTCTTCTTGACTCCTCCTTCAACCTGCCGGCTCTCCTCAGGTTTCCGCTCGCCGACCACCAGTGACGAGGGTGGAGAGAAGGCGCTCCCTCCGTTGACATAGAAAGAGAGGTCTCTTCGCGGCTGCAAGAGAATCCCCGCCAGGGGATTGAACTGGGCTTCTTCGCGCCGGGTCCCGGAAAATTCTTCGCGGTAGTTAAGGAAGTCAATACGCCCGCCCAGGAAAAGATGGATCCGCTCGGTCAGCAGGATGCGGTCGACTACGTAAGGCGCCAGTATTCGGCTTTTGGCGTCACCGAGCTGGCCCTGGTCGGGGAGAGGAAAGCGAGCCACCTCACCTTCCTGACGGGGTCCACTCAAGTCAACCGGCGGAAGAAGAAAGAGCTGGAGCGAAAACTCGTCCGTCAGACGGTTGACCTCAAAGCCGACCAGCAATTCGTGCCGGATGCTGCCCGTGTCGAGGCTGAAGACGGTCTCGAACTGGGCCCCCAACAGCCTCTGTCGGTCATCCAGTTGATTCAGGAGACGCACGACCTGCAGTGACCTTGTCTGGAAATCCGGGACGACTCCATTGATCAGGGTTCCGTCGCTGAGCCATTCCAGATCGGTGTAGTAGATCTTGGTACGCCAGCGGATCCGATCACTCAGATACGACTCCCAGTCGAAGCGAAAGCGAAAGATGTCCTGATCCGAATCATCGTAGGGAGAACCGTAGGATGTCCGTCGGGAAACCGGCGCCACGGAGTTGCCGACCAGGGGTATCCCCGCATCGGGAGTGTACTCGTTGCTGACGTATTCAAAATTGAACGTGAACGTGTTGCGCTCTCCCGCTTTCCATCGGATGGCAGGATTGACAGCGACCTGGTAATTCTCCCGGTTGTCGCGGTACCCGTCCGCTCTCTGCCCCATTCCGTTGAGTCGAAAAGCAACCGGAGAGTCCCTGTCTCCCCAGTTCACGTCGAACTGCCCGCGCACCGTCCCAAACGATCCAAAGGTGGCGGCGCCCTGGAAGAAGCGTTCTCCGAGGCGTGGCTGCTTTCGGGACAGGTTCACCGCACCGGACAACGGGCTCCCTCCATAGAGAAACGTCGAGGGTCCACGCAGAACTTCAATCTGGTCTACGTTGTAGAGATGGTAGTAAGTTGCTTCCGGTTCCGAGGCCGCATCGGTCAGCACGAGACCACTCGAAAGAGAGTCAAATCCACGAATCAGGAAAAGGTCGTGCACACCAAAATTGGTCTGAATGTTCACACCCGCAGCGTTGGTGAGAGCATCGCTGAGAATGACCGCGTCCTGGCTTTTGAAAAGGGACTGCGGAATGACTGTGACGCTGGCCGGAATTTCGTGAATCGGCACGGCCATCTTAGTGGCAATGGTGGTCTCGCTGGCCACCGGGGGCAGGCTCTCTTCCACCGTCACCACGAAGGGACGATCAATGCTCCTCTGGTTGGCTTCCTGCGTCTCACCCGGCTTCTCCTCCTGGATCTCCTGAGCCAGCCCCGTGGGCACCAAACCAGCCAGAACCAGGAGGAATAGAACGAATCTCACTGCTTTTCTACCCCTCCCAGACAATACAGATCTCCGTCCAGCGTGCCGATCACAAGCCTTCCATCCGAGATGGCAGGCGACGCTTGAATGCCACCCGCCGTGTCGAACTGCCACAAAGCTTTGCCGGTTTCCAAAGACAGTCTAAAGAGTACTCCTCTAGTGTCCGCGATCAAAACCGTCTGGCCGACCACAACCGGCGACGAATCCAATCGCGACCGGGTGAGGAAGGTCCAGCGGACCTCACCTGTGCTGCGGTCAATCCCGTGTACCATCTTGTCTCGGCCCCCGATGACCACCAGGTCACCCGTGACGGCGGGGGAGGAGTAGAAGGGAAAGTGGCGGCGGGCGTGCTCATACACCCACTCCACCTCTTTTTCCTTCAGGTTGAAGGCCAGGACCTGATTCTCAAAAGTGCCGACATAGAGCCTTTTCTGACTGTAGGCCGGGCTCGAACCGATGTAGGATCCCAGATCGATCCGTTCCACCTCGACACCATCGGAGATCCGAATCAGGCGAAGAAACCCGTCGCACCCGGTGACCACCACCGTCTCGTCCACAATCACAGGACTGCCGTGAATATAGCCTCCTGTCTCCTGTTTCCAGCGGAGTTGACCGGTCTCCCCTGACAGACAGTAGAGAAAATTGTCGTACGATCCGAAAAGGACGGATTCCCCGAAGAAGTTCGCGGGGGATGTGATTCCTGCCCCGGCCTGGAAAGTCCACAACTGCTTTCCATCTGACGCACGCAAGGCGAAGAAGGAACCCATCTCATCACCGAAGAAAACCCTTCCGTCCCGGACCAGGGGAGAGGATCGGATCTCATCTGTGGCCTTGAAAGTCCAGCGGACGGCTCCACTCTCGAGATCGAATGCGTAGAAGAATCCGTTGAGCCCTCCGACATAGCCGCTCCCAGCGACCAGTGCGGCGGTGGATTCAACCCCCTCTTCGATTCTAAGGGTCCAGAGAGGCTCCAGGCGAATCGGCAACTCGCCCAGGTAGACTCCCGTCTGCTGAGGATTTCCTCGAAACATTGGCCAGGACTCTCCCGACAGCTCGACCCCCGTCAGTCCCCCGACACCCAGCGTTAGAATCAGCTGTGCAACTATCCTGATCTTCATGTCAAAAAAGTGACTCATAGATGTGTGTGGCTGTCTCGACGGTCAAGGGGACGGGGTTGAATTGACCAGTCCATTGCTGTGCGGCCTCCCTGGCCAGCTCCTCGATGGAGGACTGACCGACACCCAGTTCAACCAGAGAGGTCGGCAAATCGAATCGGATGCGGAGGGCCTCCAGGCGCACCGCCACGGATTCAGCCGCGTGCACCGGATCGATCCCCTCCAACTGTGCATAACCCGCATTCACTGCAGGTCCGTTCAGACGAATCACGCCGGGAAGCAGCAATGCGACCGCTGCGCCATGCCTGACGTTGTAACGAGCCGTCAGCGGGTTGGCGCAGGCATGGGCGGCGCCCAGCATGGACAACTCGACCGCCATTCCGGCCAGGTAGGCCCCAATCAACATCTGTCCCAGGGCCTCCGGATTCCCCTCCTTGACAGCATTCTCGCAGTTCGGTTCCAGGAACTTCCAGGACCAGCAGGAGAACATTCGTGAGATGGGATGGCTGGCGGCCGAGACCAGGCTCTCGACGGCATGGGAGAGCGCGTCGACTGCGGCGGCAGCGAGCACTGGCCGGGGTGCCGTTTCCAGCAGATCCGGGTCCAGAATCACTCTCTGAAACTTCACCCCGGGGTCGCCACAGGCCATTTTCAGATGGTCCCGCGAAGAGGCGATGAGGGCGTAGGACTGGGCCTCGCTTCCGGTCCCCGCAGTAGTCGGGACGCCGATGGAAGGGTACATGTTCTTGCCGGCCCGGGCGTAGCCCCGGTAGTCTTCCATTCGCCCGCCGCCGCTGAGCAGGAAATTCATCGCTTTGGCAGTATCCATGGCACTGCCTCCGCCCACTGCGACAATCAAGTCAAACTTCTCTCCTTCCATCCGCGAGGCAGCTTCTTCCACCGAGCGAGCGGTGGGATTCTCCTGAACCTGATCAAAGATCAGAGATTTCGTCTTCGACTCACCCAGCGAAGCCAGGGCCCGCTCCAGATGCCCGGCCTCCCGGATGGCGGGATCGGCCACCAGAAGTACTCTGCCGGCTCCCATCTCGCGGGCAAAGGGACCGATCTTCGACAGGGATCCCGATCCAAACACGAGCTGCTGGCCGAGATCTGCGGAAAAACCTGAGAGACCGTTTTCAGGCAGGGGAACCGAGGACTGGAGTGAGTTGTGCAGGGAATTCATAGGCAAGCAGCTAGATCCGATGCATTTTAGCAGACTCTTCTCACTCCGGGTTCTGGGTGGTGATCACGCTCGGAGGGTCTGACCAAGACAAGACAAGCAGGACCGCGGGCTCAGGCCGCGGCCCGGGACGAGCGTAGGAGTACCCTCCGTGGTCCGATCTGATCAGATCGCCGCATGGAAGCGCTCTTACACCGTTCGGATTCTGATGCTCGAGGGGCCGTTCATTTGAAGCTCAGTGGCCAGTTCTGACAAGATTGTGAAAGGCAGGGCGGAACCCGCAACCAGGAACGAGGAGCCAGAAGACATTGACCACCTTCGTATCCGAACTTGAACCGAGAGACTTGTGGAATCATTTTGACAGGATCCTGGCGATCCCCCGTGGATCGGGCCAAGAGCAGCAAATGGCAGCGTATGTCCTGGATCTGGCAGGTCACCTGGGGCTGGAAACCCGTCAGGACGGGACCGGAAATGTGGTCGTCCGAAAACCCGCGCAGGGCGCAGGCTCAGGTGCCCCGATCACGGTCCTGCAGTGCCATCTCGACATGGTGAATGAGAAGAATTCGGACGTGGATCATGACTTCTCTACCGACCCCATTCGTCCCCTCAGAGACGGGGATTACCTGAAGGCAACCGGCACGACGCTGGGATCGGACAACGGGATCGGAGTGGCAGCCTGCCTGGCCCTCATGGAAGACAGCGAGAGTCCACACGGTCCGCTGGAGTTTCTGTTCACAGTCGATGAAGAGACCGGCCTGACCGGAGCCGCACAGCTGGAGGGAGATCTTCTAGAGGGACGTCTACTTCTGAACCTCGACTGCGAAGAAGAGGACGCCCTCTATATCGGCTGCGCCGGGGGAGCCGGCCTCGACTTCAACCTGCAGCTGGACCCTGCTGTCACGGGTCCCGACCAATCCGCTCTCAGTGTGGAGCTCAGGGGCCTGCAGGGTGGACACTCCGGTGTGGACATTCATCTTCAGAGGGGCAATGCGGTGCAGTTGCTCGCCCGCGCCCTGGAGTCAACTCTGCAGGCCACCCCTTTTCACTTGAGCGAATTTCGGGGTGGGAGCGCCCACAATGCGATCCCCCGCGAAGCTCGGGCTGTCGTGGTCTGCTCCCAGAGCGATCGGCAGACTCTCTGCACGGCCATCGAGAATGGTCTGGCTGTTATTGAAATAGAGTTCCGTGCAATCGAGCCCCAGGTGAGTTGGAAGATCGACTCAGTCCAATTGCCCGAAGAGTCGTGGAGCGAGCACTCAACCAGACGATTTCTGGACCTTCTCAACTCCCTCCCCCACGGGGTCATCTCCAATAGTTATGCCATCCCTGATCTGGTTGAGACCAGCGCCAGCCTGGCCTCAGCTTACGCCGCTGATGGGGAAGCGGACATCCACGTCAGCACCCGCAGTTCGGTCAAGTCGGCGCTACAGGCGCTCCAACTGCGTTTGAAAGCGATCGGGGACCTGGCCGGCTGCCGGACCCGGGAACTGGAAAGCTACCCCGGATGGCAGCCCGATCTCTCCTCTCCCCTGCTTGCCAAAACCCGTGAAGTGCACCGGCACCAGACAGGAAAAGATCCGGACGTGAAAGCCATCCACGCAGGACTCGAATGTGGACTCATCGGGGAAAGGTACCCGGGCATGGACATGGTCTCTCTGGGGCCACAGATTGAGTTCCCCCATTCTCCTGATGAACGGGTGATGATTCCCTCGGTAGGCAGGTTCTACCGAATTCTGAAGAGCTTGCTGGCGGCACTCTCTGATGTTAGCCCATGAAACAGCCATCGGTGGAAGCGGAGCAAATACGGGTGGATAGATGGCTGGATATCGCCTGCATTTTCAAGACTCGTAACCAGGCACGGGGAGCCTGCCTGAAGGGGCGAGTATCCATTAACGGCCGTGCCTGCAAGCCGAGACAACCGGTGAGAGTCGGCGACGAGATCTCGATCCGACAGTCCGGCTGGTCCCGCATCCTGCAGGTGCGGGATCTGGCGGGAAGGAATATTCCCAGGACTGAGGCCAGGTCTCTCTACGAGGATCTGACACCCGAAAGACCGAAACTGGACCCGATTGAGCAGATCATGAAGAATCCCCCCCCCGGGAGATCAGGCAAACCCACCAAGAAGGAACGGCGGAGTCTGAGCCGGCTGCGGAGGCGCTAAGCAATGCCCTGGTGGGCGGAACCCTCCATCCTGTTCTTTTTTCTCACCGTGATCTTCCTGGTTTTTTTCGCCGTGGCCTACTCCACGATCCTGGGCATCCGTGACAACTACTACCGTTACGCGCAGAAAGCTTCTCTGCAGTGGACCGGTCCTGGAAAACGAGTCAAGAAGCCCACGGTGATCAAGGGCATCTGGCTCCTGCTGGCCGCCCTGATAAGTGCCGGAGCGGTCGTAAACTGGGTGATTTTCTAAGATGGCCTGGCTGCCTGCAAAAGTTCAGTGGCGCGCACGATAGTAAGCGCGTCGTCGGGTGGGCAAGGACGCGCTTGTTGTCACGCGCGCCACTGTCACGTCCGGCGATGGGCAAAGTGCACCAGGAACCTGCAAGGTTCACGCCACCTGCGAGGCAGCCGGGACCTCTTCGAGAGCGGCGATACAAGGCAGGCTGCGGAAGTGACCCCGAAAGTCGAGTCCATAGCCGACCAGGAACTGATCATCCACCTCGAAACCCCGGTACTTGAGCGGGAGTTCAACCAGCCTGAGCTGAGGGCGGTCCAGCAGAGAACAGATGGCGAGAGAGGCGGGTTTGCGATCCTTCAGTTCCTGACAGAGGTAATTGAGGCTCAAACCGGTGTCCACCAGGTCCTCCACAATGAGTACTTCGCGCCCCTCGATGTTTTCTTCCAGGTCGCGGGTAATCTCCACCTGCCTGTTCGCCGAGCTCTCCGGGCAAAAGCGTCGAAGAGACAGGAAATCGAGCGTGGCCGGAGTCTCAATCCGGCGGATCAGATCGCAGGCAAAAAAGAAGGCGCCGTTGAGAACTGCCACCACTAGCGGATTCCGATCGCGGTAGTCCCGCGTGATCTCGCTCCCCAGCCTCCGGACTGCACCCGCAATGTCCTCTTCGCTTAGAACGATCCGATTCACCCGGGGCTCCGCGCCGCAAGAGGCTGGCTTCATGCGAAAACACCAAACTTGAAGGCCAGTCTCTTGTAGTCCTTCCCGTAGAAGATTTTGACATTGATCTCCGGATAGAGCTCGCGAAGTCGCCTCAGCTTGCGGTTCTTGCGGGTTACGAGGCTCTGCTTCATGGTGGTGAGCTCGACATAGAGATCGAACTGGGGAAGATAGAAGTCCGGAGCTACGCTCTCGGTGACCCGCCCCGTTCCATCCCACTGCAGGGGGAAACACGTTGGCTCGTAGTGCCACTCGATGTTATAGAAATCGAGGAAGTGAGAAAAATCTTCTTCACTTCCATGAGCAAACGAAATCACGTCGTCTGCGAGCTTGTTGATCTGCCTCACTCGAGACGATTTTTAACAGAGGCCTCTGACTCTGGGGATGGGTGCTGGGTGCTGGGTGCTGGGTGCTGGGTGCTGGGTGCTGGGTTCTAGGCCGAGTTGACACACCTGCTAGAACCCAGAACCCAGAACCCAGAACCCATCCTAATACCCCTCAGTGCTCCCCGTGTCCGGTCAGCACGAGTCCGAAGGTGACTCCGGTGGCCTTAACCACCAGGGTCGACTGATCCAGCTCATTGTTGACCACGCTTTCGGTCTCGGGCTCGTCCCACACAGGGAACATTCCCATGACGACGGGGTGAGTTGAACCGGAAGCTCCTTTGCTCATGGCCACCAGTTCCTGTTCCGAATAGTGCCCATCCACTTCTTGCTCCAGATCGGCGGGCACCAGAAGCAGAAAGTCTCGGTAAAGCGATACGCCGGTGTGATCTCCGTCCGCGGGCTGGGCGGCGTATCGAAGGGCGTAAGTACCTGCTTTCACCGGCAAGTCTTTATAGTCTTTCCACGCAGCGGAAAAACGAACAACGCCCAGCAGCGCTCCCCGATCGAAAAGCCCGAAATTGACACCCAGATCACCCTGGGAACCTTCTCTGACAGGCATCTCGTCTCTGAACCAGAACTCGGCAGTGGAGCTTCCATTCAGTTCCACCTTGTAGAGACGGTTGGAGAGCGCCGGGCGGATCTGACCGGCAACCTCCTCGGGGGGTGGGCCTTCCAGAATCTGCACCGTGTCAGGCGCAGCCGAAAGAACACTTACGGTGAAGGCAACTAGCAGCAGCCGTAGCATCTTATTCGACTACCGGATGAACTGGCCGACAAAGGCACTGGCCCGCCGAGGGCTGCTCCAGCGGCTTCCCAGACCCTCTCCTTGAAACTCGTGTTCAATCGTGAATGCCGGCTCGGCATCGACTGAGACAAGAGGCGGATAGAGAACCGTCTCGTTGCCGCAGAGATGATCCTCCTTGCGGAACGCTCGAGTCGAGAAACTCGCAATATCGCCCGCCTGCACAGAGGCTTGCTGCTGGCTGTCCACGGTCAGCTCAATGGGAGCGGACTCGACGCTCACGACGCGATCGAGCAACTCGGGAGCCATAGAACGAGCCAGGCTCACAAGAGCTTGCTTCTGAAGCTGACTGGCGGCTCGGTCCACCACGATGACCGAACGAGCGGGCTCGGTTTCTCCGGCAAAAGGATCTCCAAGGGTTGCGTCAGCTCTCACAATGGCGACCACACTCAAGCCTTCGATAGAGGTGCCGTCCCAACTGCCTTCGTTTACCCGCCAGGCCAGAATCGCCTCCTTGCCGGTCAAGTTGACCTCTCCATTGGCAATGCAGGGACCCACAAAGACGTTGGAGGTCCGGACCTCCAGGTAGTCTCCACTGATCTGGGCATCAGCGCCGACGGCGACACTGGCTGCCAGCAGGATGGACACCAGGAAAACAGTGATTTTTTTCATTTCAAAGTACTCCAAAAATAGACCTGACCGCTGGTTCCGCTCATTCTAACAAAGCCGTCACCCGCGCGATGGCGCGTGACGGTTCGCGGCGGACTACCAGGCCATGGTTCGGACTTGCAGATTCAGACGTCGATCCGTCCGAAAGGTTTCATGCGAGACTGCCGGCTCCCCGTATTTCATGCAGGTGAGGGCTAGATGGCTTCGTAGCACTCGCGGCCGGTGAGGCAGTGGTCTTCATCCACCGGTTCGCTGTCGGGGCCGAGGCAGTTCTGAGTGTGGCTGCACCAGCAGAATCCGTCACTGGTGTTGGGGACCAGGGGATCCGGTTCGACCTCAATGTACATGCCCTTGAATCGAAGCCGGCGGCAAACTTCCATGGTGTCCCGGGAACGATCCATAGCCTAACTCTCCGTGTCCGATGCTCGCAGGATTGCCCGGGTGGCAGCCACACGTGCGAGCTGTATTTTGTAGCCATTCCTGCTCAGCGCCCTGGCTCCGCTGGTGGCCGCTTCCCCAGCCCTCCGGACAAGATCCGGACTCACCGTCCGGCCTCTCAAAACCTCGGCCGCCCCCGTCGCCACCCACGGTACCGGCGCCACGTGACCCAGAACGATCGAGGCTGAACGCACCGTCGCCCCGTCCATGTTGAGCGACACGGCAGCCGCCGCCAGAGGCCAGTCCAAGGCCTCCCTCTGGCGCACCTCGTAAGTTGCGTTGAAACTTTCGCGGAGAGGGATGCGAACTTCCACCAGCAACTCGTCCTCGCCGAGAACGTACTCTTTCTCGCCGTCACTCTGGGGAGTTCGATGGAACTCGGCCAGAGGAATATTCCGCGAGCCCGAAGGCCCGGAGACTCTTGCCTCAGCACCCAGCGCAATCAAGGCGGGTGCCAGACTGGACGGATTCACGAACCGCGCGGGTCCGGCATTTCCCAGGATCGCGTGGTAGCGGTTGTCCCCATCCTCGACCATGGAACGTCCATCCTGTGTGGCCAGGAGGCCGAAACCGCGGCGAAAATACCAGCAGCGAGGTCTCTGACAAAGATCTCCACCGACCGTTCCCATATTGCGTATCTGAGGGCTCGAGATCTCTTCGGCAGCCTGCACTAGAGACGGATACCGGCTGCTGACAGTCGAATCCTCAATGAGGTCCGTGAGAGTCGTTGTGGCGCCCACTCGCAGGTGGTCGCCCTGGCGGCTGATCCCGGAGAGCTCCGAGATCGACTTCACATTCACGACCACGGCCGGAGAAACCACCGCGTCTTTCATCAGGCTCAATAAATCGGTCCCGCCGGCCAGAACAGCGGCCCGACCTCTGTGTTGATCCAGAATCTTGAGGGCCTCACCTGTGGTCCCGGGCTTCGCATACGAGAAAGCTCTCATCTTCAGGCTCCTTTCCCTAATGCATTGAGGACTCTGTCAGGAGTTAGAGGCAGAGTCGGGACTCGAACACCAATGGCATTGGCAACCGCATTCGAGATGGCAGCTCCTGGAGAGATCACAGGAGGCTCACCCAGCCCAATCACCCCACGCTCGTCGTAGCCGGGCCCCGTCATCATGTGGACCCACAGGCGTCCCACGTCGAATACCCCGGGCAGCTTGTAGAATTCCATATCTGGATTCAACAACCTTCCGCTGACGGGATCTGTGATCTTCTCTTCCATCAGCGCATAGGAGATTCCCTGGATCAAGGCACCGAAAACCTGAGTGCGGGCCGTCTTCATGTCCAGAATGAGACCGCAATCCTGAACCGCGACCATCTTCCTGATCCTGACGATCCCGGTGTCTGTGTCCACCGCCACCTCTGCCATCTGAATTCCACCGACCCCGCTGTTGTTCAAGTTCCCAGCACCAGGGTTGCGGCCGGTTGTGGTGAGTGGATTGGGACCCATCCGGGCAACTGCGCGCTTCCACTCCAGGCTGCGGGAGGGATCCTCCTTGACCCGAATCGAACCCCGCCATGCCTCCAGTTCATCCGCCGATTCGGCACCCAACTCGGGAGCAGCGGCCTCCAGTATCTTGTTCAGGGCATCCTGAGCGGCTCTTCGGGTGGAGCCGCTGACTCCTCCGACGGTCGTGCTTCCACCCGACGGCCCCGACTGAGGATAGCGGCTGTCGCCGATGCTGACTTTCACGTCATGGATGCCCAACCCAAAGGTCTCGGCCAGAACCATGGCGATGATCGTCCGGGTTCCCGTACCCAGGTCCTGACTGCCGATCCGGGCTTCGACGCCACCGTCGGGATAGACAATGACCTCACAGTTACTGGCGTGGCCACGGCCGCCCCAGGTGTGAATTCCCAGGCCCAGCCCTCGCTTGATCGGGCCCGAGCCAGCTTCTCCCCGGGCATGCCACTTCTCGCTCCACCCCATCATCTTGGCGCCGATACTCAGCTCCTGCTTGTAGACTCCCGCCAGCCGACCCGTCAGATGAATGTTGCGCATCATCAGTTCGAGCGGGTCCATTTCGATCTTGGCAGCCGTGTCTTCGAGGGCCGCCATCGTGATCAGGCAACCCTGGGGGTGATTCGGAGCCCGCCAGGCGCGGGAAGAGGCTGTGTTGGTGGGCACTGCGATGTGCAGCTTCTTGATATTGGGGATTTCGACAACGTAGGGGAGAGGTGGATTCCCAGCTCTGGACACTCCTCCCGTTCCCCAGGATTCGGACTCCCAGGCGGTCAGCGTTCCTTCTCTTGTGCATCCCACCTTGACTCTTGCAAAGGCGGAAGGCCGGTCACCGGCGACCGCGATTTCTGCGTCGCGCAGAAGCATCATCTTAACGGGCGCTTTGGCTTCACGCGCCAGTTGTGCGCATTCCACACCCCAGCGGTCGACGCCGAATTTACTGCCGAAGCCCCCCCCCATGTGCTGGGTGATGACTCGGACATTGGCGGCGGGGATTCCAAGCCCTTCGGCAAACTGAGGCGGCAGGCCCGAGACATTTTGAGTCGAGCACCAGGCGGTCAGATGCTCATCGTCGTCCCATTCGCAAACCTGGCCATGAGGCTCGAGGCAGCAATGTGCAATCTTTGCCAACCCGTAGTAGCCCTCCATAACCACATCCGCATCGGCCAGGGCCTGATCCGGATCCCCCGTCGTTTGAGCCTCCCCGGGACTGGTCTCAGGCGCGTTCTCCTTTTGCTCCTCGCTGACAAAGTGGGACAGGATCTCGAAATCGATCTCAATCGCTTCAAGAGCATCGTAAAGGGCAGCTTCACTGGTAGCGGCCACGCCCACGATCTCGTCCATCTCCCACTTGATCTCGGTCCCAGCGTCCTGAATCACGCGGACCGCTTTCACCTCGGGCATGGACCTCGCCCTGGAAACATCCAGCCGGGTGATTCGGGCATGAGCATGGGGCGATCGAAGAATGCCGCCAAACAGCATTCCGGGACGGTTCACATCATAGGTGTACCTGGCTTCTCCCGATACTTTCTCGGGTCCGTCCAGGCGCGATATATGCCTGCCAATCAGTGATCTTTTCGAGAATTCGGGCCACGAGTACTCAGCCACTGGTCACCTCCTCCTCGAGAAGATCCGCCAGCGCTTCATGGATTCCCGCATAGGTACCGCAGCGGCACAGATTGCCGCCCAGACCCTTTTTCAGATCATGCCTGGATGGTTGCGGATGCTTGTCCAGTACCGCCTTGGTGGCCATGATGAAGCCGGGTGTGCAGAATCCGCACTGGGAAGCATCGTGATCCACAAAGGCTTGCTGGACGGGATGCAGGCTGGTTGAGGATCCGACCGAGGCCACGGTCTCGATGCTGCTTTGCTGGGCGTCGATGGCCAGGACTGAGCAGGCGTACACCACCCTGCCGTCCATCAGAACCGTGCAGGCCCCGCAGGTGCCACGATCGCAAACTCGCTTCGCGCCGGTTACGTCCAGGTCATTCCTCAGGGCGTCGAGCAGAGTGATCCTGGGCTCTACTTCCAGGGAACGGTTCCTTCCGTCTACTTGGAGAGTAATGGCAACTGGGGCAGGTCCGGCGAGCTTATCCGCAGCCGCCGCCGCGACCGTGGAAGCAGCTCCTGCGACCAGGCTCCCGGTGAGGGCTCCGGCCGCGCCGGTTCTGAAAAAATCGCGGCGGGAGTAACCGGGTTTTTCCTTCCCGTCCCTGTTCTTTTCCGACATCGATCCTCCTCCGCTGAAAGTCAATTTAGCGGTCTTCTCCCAACTATACTTGGTGAAGCAAAGAACCACAAATCGGGAAGGAGGAGGTTGCCGGTAGGCAGGGTCAGGACGACCAGGCGGAGGGAGAAATCACTTGGAATGTGAGTTCTTTCTCATCTGGTGCCGTCGCTTGCGGCGGAGCTTACCCCGTCTTTTTCTTTTCTTCTTGAGGACACTACCCATTTAATTTCTCTCTCCAACAAGGCAGAATGGCTTTGAGGTATCTATCCTAATCGAAAACAGCATCCCCTGTGAAGTAGCGCACACCCGCTGGGGGGAGAGTGCGGTTCATTTTTCCAAAACAAGAATGGAGGTAGTCCATGGATCCTAAATACTACATTGACTTGAAGAAGATTAAGATCCCAAATCTGAGCCAGCTGAAGATTCTTCCGCTGGTGGCGGTGTTCCTGGTTGCGATTCTCCTGTTCACCGCCTGGTTTCAAGTGGAAGCGGACAGTGAAGGAGTGATTCTCAGGCTCGGAAAGTACAACCGCACAGTGGGTCCCGGGCTGCACTTAAAAATCCCTTTTGGTATCGAAACACTCTACCTCGTCCCGTCGCAACGCCAGCTCAAGGAGGAGTATGGCTTCAGGACAGCCAGGGCGGGAGTAAGAACCCAGTATTCGGGTCGCGATTTCCCGGAAGAATCCCTGATGCTGACCGGCGATCTCAACATCGCCGATCTGGAATGGAGCGTTCAATATCGCATCTCCAGCCCTGTTAACTATCTCTTCAAGGTTAGAAACGTTCCCAAGACGTTTCGCGACATGACCGAAGCCGTCATGCGAGAAATCGTGGGAGACAGAACAGTGAACGAGGTCCTGACCGTGGGTCGGACCGAGCTGGCCCAGGCCGTCGAAGACAAGCTTCAGGAGTTGTGTGACCAGTACGAGACCGGCCTTCGAGTGGCCCAGGTCATCCTCCAGGATGTATCTCCACCGGACCAGGTCAAACCCTCCTTCAACGAGGTCAACCAGGCCCAGCAGGAGCGCGAAAAGCTGATCAATCAGGCCAGGGGTGAGTACAACCGTGAGGTCCCCCGGGCCCGGGGGCAGGCCGAGCAGCAGATCAGCCAGGCAGAAGGCCATGCTATCGGCCGGATTAACCGCGCCAAGGGTGAAGCCTCCCGATTCAACCAGCTCTATGCGGAATATCGAAAAGCTCCCGAAGTGACCAGGCGGCGCATCTACATCGAAACCCTGAATCGGGTTCTGCCCAAAGTGGGGAGAAAGCTGATCATGAACAAGGACGCTCAGAACATCGTGCCGCTGCTGCAACTCGGCAACGAGGGGACAGGACAATGAAAGCCAGTTACTTAGTACTTATTATCTTCATCATCGCCGCCATCATTCTGTGGAATGGTCTATTCATCGTTAACGAAACTCAACAAGTCATCGTCACCCGCTTCGGAAAGCCGATCGGAAACGCAATCCTGGAACCCGGCGTTAACTTCAAGTGGCCCATCGTGGACAAGGCTCACTTTTTCGACAAACGATTCCTGGAATGGGACGGGGACAGCGACCAGGCAACGACCTCAGACAAGAGATTTATAAAGGTCGACACCTATGCGCGCTGGAGAATCTCCGACCCCAAACTCTTTCTGGAGCGCCTGGGCAATGAGCGGGCAGCCCAGACCCGACTCGACGACATTATTGACGGAGCCACCAAACGGGCTGTAGCCAGGCATGCACTCGTGCAGCTCGTCCGTTCCACCAACCGAGAGGTTACCCCGGACCCCAGTCTGCCGGAATCGGAGAAGACGGAACTGGTCAGGATCGAGATGGGGCGGAAAGAGATCATGGCCGAAATCCTGAAGAACGCGGCCGCGGATGCAAAAGATCTCGGGATCGAAGTGGTTGACGTTCGCTTCAAGAGCATCGACTACGTGGACGAGGTTCGCGCCAACGCTTACCAGCGCATGATTGCTGAACGGCAACGAATTGCCGAAAGGTACCTCTCCGAGGGGCATGGGGAAAGCGCACGGATCCGTGGAGAAAAAGAGCGTGAGCTGAAGCAGATTGAATCTGAAGCGTACCGCAAGTCCCAGGAACTGATCGGTCAGGCGGATGGAGAGGCTACCTCGATTTACGCGGCGGCCTACAACAAAGATCCGGACTTTTACCAGTTTCTGAAGACCATGGAATCCTACGAGGATGCTCTGGACAAGGATACCTGGCTGATCCTTTCCACGGACAGCGATTTCTTCAAGTACCTGGACCGTAGTCGAGGGAGGTGATGAATGGGTTCTAGGTTCTAGGTTCTGGGTTCTGGGTTCTGGGTTCAACTTGAAGGTGGGAGGACCCTCTGTGGTCCGAACAGGTTCGCGGCGCAGAGGCCACTCCCACTCTTTCCCAGGCCGCGGCTAATACTCAGCCCTCGCTCACGCTCGGGTTCTGTTAAGTGCTCGGCGAGGACCCAACCGGGAACCAGGAAACTGCTAGAATCTCCCTGGTTCCAGCCCTTTTTCGAAACACCATGTGGCCCTATGCTGCTGACTGAACAATCCAACCCCGACACCCGGGGAATTGATCAGGAATCTACGCTCGGAATTCTCAAGCTGATCAACCAGGAGGACGTCCGTGTCGCTGTCGCAGTCGAGCAGCAATTAGAGTCCATCGCCCGCGTCATTGATGCCGTAGTCTTGCGGCTGGAAGGCGATGGACGGCTGTTCTATGTCGGCACCGGGACCAGCGGTCGCCTGGGCCTGCTCGATGCCGTCGAGTGTCCTCCTACCTTCGGAACCCATCCCAGTCTGGTACAGGCCATCCTGGCCGGAGGCCCCGGGGCTGCTCTCCGGTCAGTTGAAGGGGCGGAGGACGACCAGCCGCGCGGTGCACGGGATCTGGTCCGGGCCGGTGTGACATCCCGAGATGCTGTGGTCGGAATCACGGCCAGCGGGGGCACTGCATACACGGTGGGGGCTATTCGGGAAGCGGCTCAGCTCGGCGCTTTCACGGCGTCCATCTCATGCAACAAGGGCTCGGAGATCTCCGGCCTGGTCGACGAGGCGGTTGAAGTGGTCTGCGGACCGGAAGTGGTGGCCGGTTCCACCCGCCTCAAAGCGGGCACGGCTCAGAAAATGGTTCTGAATATGATCAGCACGGCAACCATGATCCGCCTCGGAAATGTCTACTCGAATCTGATGGTCAATCTGAACCTGTCCAACCGCAAGCTGATCAAGCGCGGCATCCGGATCGTTGCAGAAGCGGCCAAGACCTCACCGGAAGAAGCCGAGAAGGCTCTCAAAGAGACGGGCGATGTGAGATCGGCGATCGTCATGATCGCACTGAAGTGTACGGCAGATGAAGCCCGAGGTCTGGTGTCGCAGTCAGCCCGGCTCAACGAGATCCTGAAAAAGAGAAAGCGCCGGGGCGTCCCGCGCTCTTGAAGCTTCCAGGAAGGAGACCTGAATTGAAAGCCCGAGATGAGCAGAGGCCATCGGCGGCCCGGACCCCGGATCCGGTCAGCCCGTTAAGGAAGTACTTCGACGAAGTCGCAATCGGAGACGACTACACAACTCCTGCGCGGACGATCACCGAGGCCGACGTTGTAAACTTCGCGTGCCTGACAGGTGATTTCTACTATCTTCACGTCGACCTGGAAGCCGCCCGGAAGTCAATCTACGGCCGGAGAATCGCACACGGTCTCCTTGTCCTCTCGGTAGCCACGGGGCTGATGATATCCAGTCGTCCGGGTCCGGTGGTGGCAAACTACGGCTCGGACAAGCTTCGTTTTGTTCGCCCTGTTTTCCTGGGAGACACGATCCACGCCCGCCTGGAATGCGTCCACAAGCAAACCCGGGCAAAACCGCTTCAAAACCAGCCGGTGGGGGTGGTGGACTGGAAGATTCGAGTCATGAATCAGAATGACGAACTGGTTGCCACCTGGATCTTCAAGACTCTCGTTCTGTGCAGCCGGTAAGGGATGACCACCGCGGGTAGGGGTGAGACCCGTCACCGGGAATGGTCTCGTAACAGTGATCGATCTGCCTTTATCCAACAATCTTGCGACCGTCGTCACTGGATCTTGTCAGCAGAGTGGCTTAAAATTAGGGGGTATGCGTCAATGTCCCCACTGCAGCGAGCTGATCCAGGATGCCGCAGTCCACTGCAGGTTCTGCCGGCAGGATGTCGCTCCAACCATTGCCAGCTCTGAGAAATGGACCCAGTTTGGAAAAGCTTTTCATCGACTTTCGGCTCCCAGGCAGCAAGCAGCCTGGGACAAGCTCGCACCCGTTGACCAGGCCTATGTTCAGAAGGCTCTGGGGATTGTTCCTCCCAGCCTGCCGGGAATCCGGGAAGCCCTGACCGATCTGAAAGAAGGCAAGAAGGCACGGAAATCGCATAGCTTGTCGGGCTTTGTTGTGTTCGCCGGTTTCTGCCTGCTGATCATCGTAAGCGCCTATTTCCTGCTCCCTGTCATTGAATCTCGTGTCAGTTCTTCAGGGGATGGCCCAGCCGGGTTTCTGTCAACCAGGGAGAGAATTGACGAGGCAATCAACGGGGCGGTTGAAACTGTGACCGCGCTGCTGGCAGACTTTGGCGGGGTGGCCACCGGCGCCGTCTCGAGCACGGCCCTGGAGGTTGCCTCCGACGCCCAACCGGCAGGCTCCCAGCTCCCCGTGGACGCGCCCCCGAACCCGTAGAACACGGTGATTTGGCTTGCCTTACGAAGGCACTCCCTGCATCATCTCTCGAATCCGGTCCAGCCCTGACAGCAGATAGTCGCGTGGGAGACCGAAAGAGATTCGTAGAAAACGGTCCAGGCCGAAATGATCACCCGGCACGATGAGCACCTTCTTGTCCCGGATGAGCCGTTCCACGAACTCTGTCGAGTTGATGCGGGTCTGATACCGAACGAAGGCAATGGCGGCTGCCTGGGGAGGCACTACGGAGAAAAGCCCATCCTGGCCCTCCATCCACTCCTCCAGGATCGCGTAGCCCTTGCGAATGTACCGGCGCGTGCGTGCAATCAGAAGAGGCCGCACTTCGGGGGAAAGGGCGATGGAAGCCAGTTGATTGGAGAGCATGGAGGCAGACAGGGTCGTGTACTCGTGTCGGGCCCAGATCTCATCGACCAGCGAATCCGGCGCAACAACCCAGCCCAACCGCAGGCCCGGCAGGCCGTACGCTTTACTCACGCTTCCGGTGGCGATGACCCGTTCGTAACTGCCGAAAAAAGAGGGAGTCTGCATTTCCTGGAGCCTCTCGGCACCGGCATAGACTTCATCCGCCAGAATCCAGGCACCGCAGCGATCCGCCACGGCGACGATCTCTTCCATCTCATCCGCAGTGAAGATGTACCCCGTCGGGTTGTTGGGATTACAGATCGCAATGAGCCTGGTGTTCGAGGAGACCTCGTCCTTCAGCTGGTCCAGGTCTGGAGCCCAGCCCCAGTCCTCTCGCAGCCGGCACGTCTTGATGGAGTAAGCATGGTTTCGTGCGATGCCCCACACCTGCATGTAATTGGGCAGCATAACAACGATTTCGTCACCGGCCGAGAGAATGGTCCTGGTGCTGATATAGTTGGCCTCGATCGCACCTACAGTGACCAGCACGTCGGCCGGCGAGGCTCCCTGGTAGATGGCAGCAATGTTCTCTCGCAGGGAAGGAATTCCGTTCACATGGGGGTAATTCAGCTCGGTGCTCAGGAGCTGTTCCAGACTGCCCGGGCGGGCGGCTACCAGTTCCTCAAGACGGACTGGATGAACGCCGCTCTCCGATAGGTTGACCTCCACCTCCTGCTCGTGCCTGGACATCATTCTCTCCATCACAAAAGGCTGGAACTCAGACATGGCAACTCCTCTTGCCGGGCCTCTTCTTCCCGGCCGTATGAACTCATGGCCCCACAGGCTGCTCATCTTTAGTTAGTTCCCATCCGGAAACCCACCATTTGAGCTTCCTAAGTGGTTGTTTCTTATACCAGATGCTACGGTTCCAGGGGTCGGTATTAGCCGACAGCAGGGATGGGGCGGTCGAGTGAGCCAGATGCAGTTTCCGACCAACACCTTACCCTCAAGATCCCCCTCCATTATGGCGTCCAGCGACTCGTTTACAACCGTAGCCGGGCCAACACCAACAGATTGAAACTGAGCACCGAGAGATGCACATACTGCTGGAAGTGCTCCCATCCCTTCCAGGTGCAACGATCCGCTCCGAAGACCCGTTTGAGCATCGAGATACAGCCTTCGATTCCAGCCCGAAAGCGCCTCAACTGCTTGTAAACCCAGCTGGAGCGCACCATATCGATGACCTTCAGCCCTGCCTTTTTGGCAAAGGCCACATCCTGGATTCCTTGCTTCTTGGCCCACCTCAGATTGTTCTGAGTGGCGAATCCCCCGTCGAAGCTGGCTTGGCGAGGATAGCGCCCGTAGATCTGATGCTGACGCTCCAGCATCGGCTGCATTTGCGCCTGGTCAGCGGGATTGCCTTGCGTGACCAGACAATCGACGATCAGTGAGGTCTTGCCGCAAGTCAAAAAGATCTTGTGACCGAAAATCGTCTCGCGGCCCCCGGTCTGGATAATGTCGCTATGCTCCTCAAAGATCGAGACCACCTTCTCAGCGGCCGGAACCTTCTGGCCCTGCAAGACGCGCCGGTCGGTCTGATCGATGACTCGTCCCATTAGATCCAGATAGTGACGCAGCTGCTGGAGAATCACCTCAGATTCGATCCCCTGCCAACCAGCAGCGCTCTCGAGAGCCTGACAGCCATAGCCATAGGTCTGGCCCGACACCTTGACCAGATCTTGGTAGAATTGGCGCCGATTCTGGCCCCGGCTGTTGCGGATGTTCGTCACTCGGCGCTTGGCCCGCCGACAATGATTGTGGTAGACCACCGGGTAGTGCTCAGCCAACTTCCTCAACAGGGCTGTCACCTTACGCACCGAATCGTACAAAAGCTGCGAGTCCAAAGGGTGGCGGATGCTGCTCTTGACCGACGTGGCATCCACCCGCACCTTGCGGGCCTTTTCCAAACCCTCATCATCGGCCCAACCCACCAGCGCACGAGTGATGCTCTCCCAGGTCGAAGCTTGAATCCTGGAGATGTTCTCCTGCAGACAGCTCTTACCGGGAGACCATCCTAGAGGTAAGCGGCAGAAGGCCCGGAAGCTGGCCGAGTCGTGCACATGAAAGGCCAGCTTTGCATAGGACAATCCGTGCCAATTCTTAATCACAGCACAACGCACAACTTGCTCAGCGCTCAAACCTGGAGAGCCATTGCAGGGATCGACCTTGTCAGACAGATCTTGTAAAACCAAGGGCAGGATTTGTGGGTTAGCGTCCAGGATCCGGGAGATCATCTGCAACTCGTCACCGAGTCGGTGATCGGGCCAAAGCGGCGTGAGTGGCATCTGATTTTCTCTGTTCTTTCGCATTTTCGGAGCTCCTTGATTGCCATAAGTCTTTTTGTTTCAGTGGTTTGGAACTCTTACTCTAACAAAAGACTCTGACAAACTCGGAGCTCGAAAATGTGACCTCTCCTCTTTGTTTCCAACCACTTACAGGCGAGCGGATGGGAACTAGTTAGACAATAAAGAGGATAACAAGGCTCCAGAAAAAGAGACCGCTCCGGGTCTTGTTGCTTCTGCGATCCGAATCACAAACAGAGGCGGCGACCTGTCGTACGATCTTTGGACTATGAGAGTCTGTCCACAGTGCACTCAGTTGATTCACGACGCTGCGACCCTGTGTCGTTTCTGTCAAGAACCTGTGCCCGGATACTTCGCCGTCGCGACTGGATGGAAGAACTTCGCCGACGAGTTTCATCAGGCTACCAAGAGAAAGCAGTGGCATCTCTGGCAGAAATTGGGCGATGAGGATAGGTCCTACGCCCAAAAGGCTCTGGGAATGGAGCCGCCGGAAAGGTTAGACTTCTCGTCCCCGACCCGAAAACAAACCGCGGCAGTGCCCCGGCCCGCCATCAACCACCAGGCTGGCTTCCAGTTGAGGCGCTTGCTGACAGGATACATACTCTTGTTTGCCATGGGTCTGGCGCTGGTTGCCGGCGTTATGCTGTTTCGGATGGTTGAGATCCCGGGCCTGGCCTCCCAGGATCTCGTCCTTGCCGCCCCGACGATATCGCAGTATCTGGAATAGTGTACCGTCCGGGAAGTTCGCGGGGTTAATTCGGGATGGATTTTCGTCGTCAGTGAGGCGCGCGACGCAGGAAGGCCGCGAGTCTTTCGAGGTAGCGCAACAAACCTGTCGGCGAAAAGATGCCCGAAGTAGCGGCGCGAACTTTCCGGACAGTGCACTAGCGGAACCGTTTGTCATGCCGACCCAGGGTCACTGGTATCTTCAATGGGCTCGATCGTGAATGGGCTCGATCGTGAAACCGGTGAATCCATAGATTGCTGAGACCACTGGACTCATCAGGTTGAAGAAACAGAACGGCAAATAAGCAAAGGTTGCCACAGACAGAGTCTGCGCCATGAAGGCTCCACAGGTGTTCCAGGGCACCAGTGGCGAGGTCAGGGTTCCTGCGTCCTCGAGACAACGAGACAGGTTTCTGGCTTTCAAGCCCCGTTTCCGAAACTCGGCGCGGTACATTCGACCTGGAACCACAATCGAAACGTACTGATCGGAAGCGATGATGTTCATTCCGATGCTGGTGGCCAGTGTCGAGAAAATGAGAGCGCCGGTACTGTGCGCCCGTGACAGAATGCTCTCGGCAATCACCTGAAGCATTCCCGTCTTTTCCATCACCCCTCCAAAGACCATGGCCGAAATGATCAGCCAGACGGTGTCCAGCATGCTTTGCATCCCGCCGCGCGTCAACAGCTCGTCAACCCGGGCACTTCCTGTACTTGACGTGTAGCCGGCAAACAGAGCCGTCCAGGAGCCTTTCAAGAGCCCCAGAAAGTTCCCCAGTTCCGGCTGGTCCACAAACTGAAGCACGACGCGTTGTTGAAACAGGCAGGCGAAAAGACCTCCCAGAAGGGCACCGATCAGAAGGGCCGGAAAGGCAGGCGTCTTCCGCATCACCAGCAGCAGCACGATCCCCGGTGGGATCAACAGGTGCGGGCCCATGTCGAAGGAGGAGGAGAGCGTAGCCATGAACTCCTCGAGGCCCTCACCGGCCGGGCTTGTCTCGGCACGCAAACCCAGAATTGTGAAGAGGACCAGAGAGATAGAGAAGGTCGGCACCGTCGTCCACAGCATGTGGCGTATGTGGGTAAACAGATCGGTTCCCGCCATTGCCGGTGCCAGGTTCGTGGTGTCGGAAAGAGGGGAGAGCTTATCTCCAAAGTAAGCTCCGGAAATGATGGCCCCGGCCACAACCGGCAAGCTCAAGCCCAGGGCACCAGCGACTCCGACAAGTGCGATTCCGATGGTGCTGACGGTGGTCCAGGAGCTGCCGGTGGCAAACGAAATCAGGGCGCAGATCGCGCAGGCGGAGACAAAAAAGAAGGTCGGGCTCAGTATCTGCAGACCCCAGTAGATGAAAGCCGGCACGATGCCGGCGAGGATCCAGGTTCCGATCAGAGAACCAACCACCAACAGGATCAGGATGGCTCCCGAGGCTAGAGAAATTCCCTTGACCATCCCCTCTTCCAGTTCCTTCCAGGTATGCCCGTTGCGAATTCCCAGTAGAACCCCAACCGCGGCAGCAAGGATGAGCGCGATCTGGTTGGGCCCGTAGGAGGCACCTTCTCCGAAGAAGTAGACCGCGAACGACAGCAGGACGATCAGAAAGAGGATCGGCAGAAGGGACTGGTAGAGCCCGGGACGGGAGGGCTGTTGAGTACTCACTTCGGCGAACTATACCAGCGCCTCTGGTCGATTCACAAACCCTGTCCGCAGTACCCCCGCGTCCAGTATTCAATCTGGAAAGAGTGCAGAAACTGCTCGATTCTGTCCGGTCTTTCCGTTAAAACAGTTCCATGAGTACGGTCGAGTCGGGACGGAGTACCGAGACTTGCTGATGTCCTACTACTGTTTCCGCATCTTCCGATCGACCCGCCTGATCCAGATAGTTCTGCTTCTCAGCAACGGCTCGATACTGGCCCAGCCGTCACAGCTTCGGTCCCCAATGGTCAGTGACCGGCCCGGTGCCTACTGCGGTGCCCAGACAGTTGGAAAAGGCGTCTTTCACATCGAGACGGGATTCAGCTACGATCGGACAGCCGAAGCCTCTGTGAGGCTGGAAGGCTGGTTCTTTCCCATGGTGTTTCGAGTTGGCCTCATTCCAGACCTGGAACTTCGCCTCAAGACGGCCGGGCCGGGGCATGCCAGGGCAGCGATCGGAGACCTCAGCCAGACGGAATCTGGATTCTCGAGTCCCGTGGTGGAAGTGAAATGGAAGTTCCTCGATCTGGAGGAAACTCGGCTGGCGCTCCTCTTCTCAGCAGACCTGGAAGCCGGTACAAAAGCCTTCCGCCCCCACAAGAACCAGCCTGGGATCAATTTCGCATCGGATTTCAGCCTGGGTGATTCCTACTCCCTGAACACGAATCTCGGGGTGATCTCGGCGTCGGACCCGGACACCCAGACCCGCTTTGCACAGCCTTTCTACACGGTGGCGTTGTGGCGATCCTTGTCTTCGGAAGCCTCAGTCTTTATCGAGACCTTTGGCACCTATCCTCACGAGAAGGAGGGACAGTGGCAAAACCTGGTCAACGGAGGTCTGGCCTACCTGGTCAACGACGACCTTCAGCTCGACGTGTCGCTGGCGCGGGGGCTAACCCATGAAACCTCCGACTGGACCTTTGCCACCGGGATTTCCCTGCGCCTTTATTGAGGGGCAAACGGGGTTATCTGTCACCCGTGACTTGTTTCCGACTGGCTGGTGAACGGATTCGTAGGGGCGACCCTTGTGGTCGCCCGTGAAACGGGCCGGCACAAGACCGGCCCCTACGCCGTACCAAACCTCTCCTCTACATACTCCTCCAGGATGGCAAGGAAATCCGCGGCAATGGTGGATCCTTTCAAGGTGGTAAAGTGGCTCCCGTCTACGTAGACCGGAGCCTTGGGACTCTCTCCCGTGCCGGGAAGTGAGATCCCAATATCTGCATGTTTCGACTCCCCCGGGCCGTTCACTACGCAACCCATGACCGCAACCTTGAGGTCCACGACACCCGGATAGACCTTTCTCCAGTCGCATATTCTCGTTGCGAGGTGAGTCTGGATCTCTTCAGCCAGCTCCTGGAAGAGAGTACTGGTAGTGCGACCACACCCCGGACAGGCGCTGACCTGAGGAGAAAAGCTCCGAACTCCCACAGCCTGAAGAATCTGCTGAGCTACGCGAACCTCTTCGCACCGATCGCCGCCGGGCCGCGGGGTCAGACTCACACGAATCGTATCCCCCAGGCCCTCAGTCAAGAGCACCGCCAGCCCCGAGGCGCTGGCCACAATCCCCGGCGTTCCCATTCCGGCTTCAGTCAGGCCCAGATGGAGAGGATAGTCGCAGCGCTCACCCAGATCCCGGTATACCTGGATCAGATCGGGAACTTTGGAGACCTTGGTACTGATGAGGATACGATCCTGAGCCAGCCCGTACTCTTGAGCCATTTCGGCCGATTGCAGCGCACTCTCCACAATTGCCTTCATCAACACGTCATTGGCATCCGCAGGCTCCGGGCGCCGGGCGTTCTCGTCCATGCACCGATCCAGAAGAGCCTGGTCGAGAGATCCCCAATTCACTCCAATACGAACCGGCTTGTCATGGTCGAGCGCAATCTCGATCATTTGCCGGAAATTGGCATCGCGGTGCTTTCCCATGCCCACATTGCCAGGGTTGATCCGGTATTTGGCCAGCTTTCCAGCACAATCCGGGAATTTCGCCAGCAGCAGGTGGCCGTTGTAGTGAAAGTCCCCAACCACGGGAGCCGGACAGCCTGTGTCCGAGAGGCGCGCGATGATCTCGGGGACCGCCCTTGCGGCAGCCTCGTTGTTCACGGTGATCCGAACCAGTTCCGAACCCGCCTCGGCAAGTTCGCGGATTTGGCCGACCGTTGACTCCACGTCCACGGTGTCGGTGTTGGTCATGCTCTGGACAACCACCGGGTGTTCGGATCCCACGGGGATCCCACCAACCCTCACCGTGACACTCTTCCGCCTCGCGATCATGCCGACATTGTATCTTGATTCCAGATTCGAGCGTGGGAGCTCTTTTCCGAGCAAGCACTGCCGAACCGTTCACACCGGCAACCGGTAGTAGGGCACGCCAACCTGGCGTGCCGAACCGTACACACCGGCAACTGGTTCAGCTCGGCACGGTTGATAACCGTGCCCTACAAATGATTGGGCGATGAACAGCTGCCCCGAGGCACTGCCCACTTTTCAATTCCAGATTCCCGATTGTTTGATAACCTTGCAGCCTTCGCACATTGGAAGACTGGAATCCTGGAAGGCTGGAACCCGCAGATGAACGAGAAACAAGCAACAAGAAACGAGGAACCAGGAACGAGGAACGAAACACTGCTCGGAGAGCTCTTTCAGATCTCAGACCCGAAAGCGTTCGCCAGGCTGTTCAAGAAGGGCCAGGAGGAGTGGGGAGAACCACGCGAGTTCATTCGCCGGGTAGCCGCCGAGATGCCCGTGACATTGTACGAGAAATACTATGGAGATCTGGTTCCACACAGTTTCTTCGGTCTCTCCTGTGCAGCAACTACGCTGAGTCTCTTCCCCGAGGAACGTCTCTGGTGGCCCTGTGTTCAGCAGGCCTGGCTGATCGCCAATTCACGAAAGCAGAGACCCTGGAGTGGTGTCTCGGCGGAGGCCGTAGAGGACCAGTCCCCGGAAGATGGTTGGAATCAGTTCGAGAAGGCGGCCTCGAACCACCAGTTCGAGACAGGCTACGCCCTGGTCAGGCGATTCCTGGGCAATCCAGAGGAACGCGACTTCTTCCGAACGCACAGCTTGGCCTTTGCACTCAGCGACACCGCTCACGGCGGATTGAAGTTCATTCAGCTGGCCCAGGCCTGGGAGATGGCCGCGTCACTGGACTGGGACCACTCCGATCTCATCCTCTTTCCGGCGTTCCATTTTCTGGTTCTAGGCCCGCGCCAGGATCGGCTGGCCGACTTAGCCGTCCAGGCGGGACCCTTGGAGATCTCGGAAGAGGGAGACAGGGCCGTGGTCGAGGAAGAGCTGGGAGTTCTCGAAGAGGCCGTTCTCTACTCTGACGACCCGTCCGCCGCTCTCGCCGCATTGAGCCGACTGGCCCGTCGGGGAAACTCGTTCGACTCCCTTCACGAGGCTCTCCTGCTGATTGCAGTCCAGGCGCTCAACAACGCCCAGATCGGCCGCTGGCTGCTCCCGGTCAGGGCCTTGCTCTACACCGACGCCTGTCAGGACTGGACAGGCAGAGCCGAGACTGGGAACCGAGGCCACGACCTGGCCGTCGCTTCGCTTCTCATCCAGGAGGCTTCTCGGAAAAGCCGCGAGGCCCGGCGCGCTCGGCCGGTGATCGACCTGGTGGAAAGTGTCTGCCCAAGGGATCCCTTCGAGACTCTCCGCAGCCTGGTGAGTCATAGTGATCCGTTCGCCTCAGCCAATGCAGTTCAGGCGATCCTGGGAATGGGGGACCAAGGCCGCCAGGAACTGGTCCAGACTCTGGCCACGCTGGCCGCCAAGAACGATGCGAGCATAGGCCAGGGCTACGATCTGCTCCTGGTAAAAACCTGTGCTGCGGCCCACCAGCGATCCCAGTCGCAACTCAAAGACAGGTTCCTGGTCGGCTGCTCTTTCTTCCTGGGGCGTATTCTGAAGAACTACGAACTCTTCAGCGCCTACGGGGTAAAGTAGGGGCCGGTCTCGTGCCGGCCCGTTGCGGCGGGCGACCACAAGGGTCGCCCCTACGAACGCATCCGCGCAGGGGACTCGGGAACCTGCTCACTCCAGCAACAGACTCTCGTCCCCCCAAACATAGTCCAGGTCTCCTTGCAGAGAAGCGGCCCCTCGCTGCATGTCATCCGGGCAAAGCAGGCTAAAAAAAAGAAAAGCAGGGGGGTCGAGTCGTGCGAACAGCAAGCGGAGCAGCCGCTCTCGATCTCCCTGTTTCCAACCATCTAACAGGTCAAGAAAGCGTCGGGCGCGCAGATATTCCGAAACTACCTGGCGGCGCTGGACGGATCGGCGACCGGGAATCGGGTAACGGGTAGCCAGATGGCTCTGTACCGGATCGCGATCGATGGCCTGTCGGACTTCGGGAAAGTCCATCCAGTCGCGCCAGTGACCGCCGACCCCGTAGCGCTCTGGATCCTGGATTTCCAGCACCCGGATCAGGGTCATCCACCAATCTTCCCGGCTGGCCAGGCGAATCCGTAGCAAGCCGGCCTTCGAGTACTCGTTGACGAGCAGGAAACGAAGTCGGAGAGGAAAACGCTTCCGGCCCGGGAGGGTGGCCGAGTCGAGAATGCTCGAGTGAAGTCCCAGGCGCATCCACTTGAGCAGCCGATCCCGATCGAAACGACCCTCTCGAGTGAGACTCCATCTCAGCCCTGTTGAGTCGTTCTCTTCCCGCTCGCTGTCCCTGAGCAGAACGGTGGCCAACTGCCGGCTCTGTCTCGTCTCCCGCAGCCTTTCCACGGAATCGGCACGCTCGATGAGAAGATGACCCTCAGGCGTCAGGCTTACGCGCTCGATCCGGCGAGTGGTCTTCTCTCCCCGCAGAATGATCCAGTCGAAGACATTCAGGGTAACGCGGATGCTCTTCTGTCTAACCCTCTCGAAGACACCACTGACCCGGGCCCCGGGCAATGGCGAAGGGAATCTCCCTCCAAGCAGATGCTTATAGGCATAACGGACCGACTCCTTCTGGTGAGACCGCCACTCAACCCTCAGAAGTCGAGTCTGCCCTCGCCTACGGGACAATTCGATCGACAGGCTGGTCTGGAGACGCCGCACAACAGCTTTCGCCAGGCTTCGGTTTACCTTCCGAATCAAGGGCTGGCTGAGGGGACGGATTGCGTATCGATCAAGCTGTGGGCGTCGCGACGAGATCCGGGTGAGGCGAACCGCGGTAGCGGCACCGATCCTTGCCCCGACTGTACCCTCAGCTTTCAGCTCACGGATCTGGCGCAGGGAAAGAACCGTCTTTCGCCGGCGCCGGCTCAATTGTAGCTGAAAGCGACCCCGGCGCCTGACTGAGAGATCCAGAGTGGCTCCACCCAGGACTGAAGCGGCGGCTGTCAGTTTCAGGAAGGGAAGTTCAGAGGGAACAGACCAGCCCTTGAGGAGGGACCAGTTCAACTCGATGCCGGCCTGGAGATCTCCGGACCACACCAGACGATGAATCTGCCCTTCCCCAATTCGTGAGGCCTGCCTCGAATCCAGGAGGTTCAACCAGCTTCGCCAGCTTTCCAGCAAGGCTCTGGAGGGGGAGCCGGCTTCTGCGGAAAACTCCCTGACCCAGGTGCTGACCAGCCTGGTGCCGGCTGTGACCCTTGCCAGGCCGCGAACTGCTGCCTCCGCTTCTACGGTCCCTTGCACTGTCCACTGAATCGCAAAATTCCTCTCGGGTACGCGAAAGTTTCCTAGAAAGGCATTGTGCGAGAACAGAATTCGGGCCGTCAGACTGGCCTGCGGATCAAGCCGCAGGACACCCCGTCCGGGCAACTCCGCCTTCCATGGTCGTCTCAGTACAAAGTTCAGATCGACCGGTCGAGTCCGTCCCAGGGCACCTCCAGGCGAAAGACCGGCAATCAGCTTCGCCGTTCTTCCATCAAGTCGAGCCTCGATCTCCCCTCCCCGAACCAGTTCTCCGTATCCACCTTTCAGCTTCCAGTCGAATTCAGGTGTGCTCATGCTTCCTACAGCTTAACGGTTGCCGGTTGAACGGGAAATGGAGAACGCCGGAACGCGCAGAAGCCGCAACGCGCAGAAGAACGCGCCTACTGTCGTGCACGCCATGTGGTTGCGGCGGCTGGTGGTGAAGCCGGAACGCGCTTACTATCGTGCGCGCCACTGTGGTTGCGGCGGCTGGTGGCTCGGTGCTGAAGAAACCACAGTGGCGCGCGTGACAACAAGCGCGTGACAACCGGAATCCGGGTTTGATGCTAAGATTTCCGGGACCAATTGAAACCCGCCGCGTCATAAGAAGGGAGACAGGACCGGGAATGGCAAGAGAAACCATCCGAAATACATACTCCAGGGCTGCCGGGGCGACTGACCCGGCACTGTGCTGTGCTGTGGATTACCGAGAATTCTTCAGCGATTCAGATCTGGCCCACCTGCCCGAGGAAGTACTCGAGCGAAACTACGGGTGCGGTGTTCCGGCTGAGCTGCGATCTCTGGCGGAAGGGCTGACAGTTCTCGATCTGGGCCCCGGTCTGGGACGCGACTGCTTCATCGCCGCCAAGAAGGTCGGACCCACCGGCCGGGTATACGGGCTGGACATGAACTCCGAAATGCTCAGAAAAGCCCGTGCCTTTCAAGCCGCCATTTCGGCCCGCCTGGGCTATGACAACATCCAATTCATGAATGGCCAATTTGACGTCAAGATTCCGCTTCCAGCAGAAACAGTGGATGTCATCTTCTCGAATTGCGTGAACAATCTGGCCATCGACAAGTCAACGGCCTATCGCGAGATGTACCGTGTACTCAAGCCCGGCAAGAAGCTCTCCTTTTCGGACGTCGTTTCCTCCGCTCCGATTCCAGAAATCCTGCGCAAGAGCGAACAGGCCTGGGCTGACTGCGTAGCTGGAGTCCTCTCTTTCCAGGAGCTCCACTCGCTTCTCAAGGAAACCGGGTTTCACGGAATCCAGCTCGTCACAGACTACCTCTGGCAGGATGGTCCCCAGATCAGCGAACGCTATTTCTCAGGAAAGCTGCTGTCAGACGTTCACCGCAGATCACTGGAACAAGTGAAACTCTATTCGGCCATGGTGGAGGCCTTCAAACCGGTCGTCGATCTCGGTGGAGAATGCTATTTCACAGGGCAGCAAGCCATGTTCCACGGCCCCGGCGCGGCGTTCCATCTCGATGATGATCCGGATCACGTTTTCCCGGCTGGAGAAACGAAAGAAGTGTGCGAAAAGACGGCTTCGATACTGAAGTCTGCACCCTTTGCCACCTACTTCACGGTCTTCGAACCCGCCGGCGAAGTGGAAGCTCGACTCTGCGTCCCCGGCCAGAGCTGCTGCTAGTGAACTTTCCGGACAGTGCGCTAGGAATTGAGTCTATTGCGGTAGTAGGTCGGAACCTCCAGGTCTCTTTCCTGATCAGGGCCCCCATGCTCGGCAACTTCAAAACGCCGGACTGGTGATTCGGGAAGCGATCCGAAATTTCCAGGAACAGGTTCAACCTGGTCGAAGCTCTCCTCCGGTTGGGATTTCTCAAACCCGAACTGATCAAAACCGGTCGCGATCACTGTGATTTTGATTTTGTCTTCAATCCCCTCGTCAAAAACGGATCCGAATATGATGTTGGCATCCGGATGAGCCGACTGCTGGATGATGCGGCTGGCCTCACTCACTTCGTGCAGCGTGAGAGACTGACTCCCGGTCACGTTGATCAGAACGCCCTGAGCACCCTGGATGGTCGTGTCTTCCAGAAGGGGACTGGAAATGGCATTCTTGGCTGCCTGCACAGCCCGGTCTTCGCCCGAACCGACCCCGGTTCCCATTAGCGCCATCCCCATGTCGGTCATGATGGTCCTGACATCTGCGAAGTCCAGATTGATCACACCGGGAACCGTGATGAGATCACTGATCCCCTGTACAGCCTGGCGGAGAACGTCGTCTGCAAACTTGAAGGCATCGACCAGCGAGGTACCTTCCGGTACTGTGTCCAGAAGGCGTTGATTCGGAATGGTGATCACGGTGTCCGCACTTTCTTTCAGCTCTTCGAGGGCACGATCGGCATGCTCACGCCTTTTCTTGCCTTCGAAGTCAAAGGGCCTGGTGACGACCGCCACGGTCAGCGCGCCAAGCTCGGTAGCCAGACTCGCCGCGATGGGAGCTCCTCCTCCTCCAGTGCCGCCGCCAAGTCCTACGGTCACGAAAACCATGTCCGCGCCTTCCAGGAGCTCGATGATCTTTTCCGTGTCCTCGAGGGCGGCTTGTCGACCGACATCGGGATTGGCCCCCGCCCCCAGGCCCTTGGTCAACTTGGCGCCGAGCTGAACTTTCATCGGGGCGTGACACAGACGAAGAGCCTGCATGTCGGTATTTGCGGCGATAAACTCGACACCTTCAATGCCGGCCTCAATCATGCGATTCACGGCATTGCATCCCCCTCCGCCGATTCCGATCACCTTGATGCGCGCACCGTTGAGGGGACCTTCTTCAAAGGCCAGCTTAATCGTCTTTTCATCGAAACTCAGTCGACTCACAGGTCTCTCCTTAGGCAGGTTGCCAAGTCATTTCTTTCAGTTGCGACCAGTTCATGAGATGGTCTCCAGGAGCCATCTCTTCATTCGATCCGTTCTCGCCCTGGATCGACCGTAGACCGGTTTCGCCCGGGCCAAGGGGACCTCTTTTCTCAGCTCGTGTGCGTATCGAAGAAGACCGAGAGCTGTGCAGAAGGCCGGGTGGTAGGTCTCGTGATCCGGCCCCACCAGATTCACTGGATATCCGATTCGCACCGGCATTCTGAGGATCTTTTCGGCCCGGTCCCGAAAGCCGTCCAGCAAGGCTCCGCCACCCGTCAGAACCACCCCGGTTGCAAGCTCGTTGTTCACCCCTATAGCCTGGGTGATCCGGGCAACCCGATTCAGGAGCTCGTCACAGCGTGCCTGAATGATCCGGCAAATCAACTGCCGCTGGATCGTCTTTTCGCGACCTGATCCAACCTCTGTGATCTCCACAACTTCCTCGACGGGAACGCTTTCAGGGAAGACACTTCCCACTGCCTTCTTCACCAGTTCCGCTTCGGAAATCGGGGCCTTCGTTCCAATAGCTATGTCCTTGGTGATCAGGTTTCCACCCAGGGGAATGACCTCCGAGTGCCAGATGGCGCCCTGGCTGTAGACAGCCAGATCCGTTGTGCCGCCCCCGATGTCGATCAAAAAGGTCCCCAGTTCCTTCTCATCGTTGCTCAGGATCGACTCGGCAGAGGCAAGCTGTTGCATGACCACACCATCGGCCGCCACACCCGCCTTGTTAACAGCGCTGACGATATTTTGAAGTACCGACGACGCCGTCACCACCAGGTGAAGATTGACAGAGAGCTCGCGGCCGTACATTCCCTTGGGATCCTCAATCCCGGGCTCATCGTCGACTTTGAATTGCTGGGTCAGAACATGAATCACTTCGTATCCATCGGCAACTTCCATGTCCCGTGCGGCGGCTATGGCCCTCTGGATATCCTCGGAGGTGATCTCATGGTTGCGCCCCCGCACCTCAGTCGTCCCGGAGCGATTCACTCCCCGTTGATAAGCGCTTCCAAGACTGACATAGGCGGATTCCACGACCGTCTTGGATCGCTCTTCGGCCAACTCGAGGGCTGCTCGAATGCTGTCAATGGTCTCTGACAGATTGATGACAATGCCCTTGCGGAGACCTGCTGAGGGTACGCTTCCTGCACCCAGTACTCCCAGCCTCGGCCCGTCGGCTGCAGCGACCACTGCACAGACCTTGGTCGTCCCGATATCAATCCCCGCAATCAGCCGGTTCTTTCTTCTCATAGCGAAAGGTGACCTAATCCGAATCCTGAATCTCCAGCGGTGGTGACTCCTTCCCTCTCCGAGGGTGGATGATGATTCGATTATCGAACGTCACATCGATCCAGTCGATTCTCCCTTTCTGTTCCTGGACCAGGTCCATTTGGGAGATGAAGGTCTCGTACCGCTGCAAGAAATCACCCTCACCCAGGAGCACCCGGACTGGCTCCCGAGAGGGGATCACCTTGACCCGGCTGACATCGCCGACGTCTACCTCGGAAATACCTCCGGTGTAGTCCTCATCCCCCGCATCCAATTCATCGAGGACGCGAAGATAGACTTGCATGCGACTGCTGTTCGAGGCCCGGGCCCCCTCAACGGCCGAACTCAGAAGGCCTCTTACGATGGGACGGTCCAGGTACTGAAACCTGGGCTCGAAGGGCCCCAGGGCAACACCTTCCGGATCGACGACTGTCAGTTCCCCGTCGATGGCGGCCACGGCTTCAGGAGTCCGCTCCTGAACATACACCTCGAGCTGATTCGGCAGTCTTCTTCGAACCACGGCTGACCGTACCCAGGCCTCCGCTTCAACCCGTTCGCGCACTTCTGAGAGCCTCACGGTCAGGACATTGGTGGAGACAACATGTCGCACAAGTTGTTGCAGGCGATCTTCGTCGGCATGTTCGATCCCCTGGAAGGTCACCTTCTGCAAGTAAAAGGTCCGGGCCGACGTGGTCAGATTGTTAAATAGAAGGACTCCGTAGAGGATGGTCGAGACCAGCGCGACCACCAGAGTTACGCGGGCAGTCAGGCGAGCCACCTTCTTCAGGTTTTCACGATTATGAAGCCGGGTCGTCGTCTTAGCCAAGAAACTCCTCCCCCACTTTCCATACGTCCCCTGCACCCATGGTCAGGACGAGATCGCCCGGCCTCGTCTCCTCCTCCAGGATGCGGACCATGGCGGTCCGTTCCTCGACAAATGTGGCTTCTCGGCTCCTGCCAATCCGATCCACCAGCTCCCTGGAATCGACTCCGGGAATCGGCTCCTCTCCGGCAGCATAGATTCCCAGGACGAATAGTCGGTCGGCGGCTTCGAAGCAATTCCCCATTCGATCCATCAGGTATTCCGTCCGGCTATATCGATGGGGCTGGTAGACGACGATGGTCCTTCGACCAAATTCTCCCAGGCTGTCCAACGTAGCCCGGATCTCAGTCGGGTGGTGCCCATAGTCATCGATCACGGCGACTCCATCTCGTTCACCCTTGAACTGCTGGCGCCTTTCGGTTCCCTGAAAACTGGCCAGAGCCTCGCCCACCTTCTCGAAAGGGACATCCAACCGTAAGCCGACGGCAACCGCCGCCAGAGCATTCTGGACGTTGTGTCGACCGGGCACATGAAGTTCCGCTCTGCCCAGTTCCCTTCCTTCGTAAGAACAGGTGAATGCAGTGCCGAAAGCCTTAGTTTCCAAGTGTTTCGCCGACACGTCGGCGTCTTCATCCAGGCCGTAAGTTAACACTCGACGGTGAACTTTTTTGAGTAGATCCTGGAGGCCAGGATCGTCACGGCAGGCGATGACAAGGCCGTAGAACGGAACCGAGTTCATGAACTGCAGAAAGGCATCCTCCAGATCTTCCAGATCTCGATAAACGTCCATATGGTCCGCGTCAATGTTGGTCACAATCTTGAGAACAGCCGGCACTCGCAGAAAGCTTCGATCGCTCTCGTCGGCCTCGCACACCAGATGGGGCCCGCGGCCCAGCACTGCGTTGGTCCCGAGATTGGTCAGACGCGCCCCCACGATGGCAGTGGGGTCGAGGCCGGCCTCCTTCAGAAGGACCGCAATCATGGCAGAGGTGGTTGTCTTCCCATGGGTCCCCGAAACTGCAATTCCAACCCGGTAACGCAGGAGCTCGGCCAGCATTTCAGAGCGGTGAAGAACCTGAAGCCCTCTGCTCCGTGCGGCTTCGACTTCGACGTTGTCCACTGAAATCGCACTCGAGACGACCAGCAGGCCTGCGTTTGGGAGGTTCTCTTCCCGGTGGCCGATCTCGACTCGGACTCCAAGACCCCGAAGGGCATCGAGCCCCTCTCCCTCCTGCTGATCGGAACCGGAGACCTGAACATGGCTCTGGGCCAGGATTCGGGCCAGTCCACTCATGCCGATCCCACCGATACCCACGAAGTGAACCGGGCCCACACGATGACCTGCAAAGAAACTGGATTCGCTCATTGACAAAGATCCTCCATCAGGTCGGTGATGCGCCCAGCGCTGTCGGGCCTGGCCAGCTTCCGGGAGGCCGCGGCCATGCTTTGAAGCCTGGTTCGATCCGAGTTGAGCCGAGCGAGAAGAAGGGCCAGCTCCTCGCCTTCCAGCTCGGCCTGTTCCTTGACCAGGGCGGCTCCTCGCTGCTCCAGGGAGTGGGCGTTCTTTCGTTGATGGTCATCGGCAGCGGTTGGAAGGGGAATCAAGATTGAGGCCCGCCCGGCTGCCGTAATCTCAGCCACGGTAGAGGCCCCGGCCCTGGAAATCACCAGGTCAGCGCCAGCCAACTCGACCGGCATGTCCTCCAGATACTCCAAGACCCTGCCCTGAACACCTGCTGCCTGATACCGCTGCCGCACCCATTCCACATCCTCTCGACCGGTCTGATGCGTCATTCGCAGACCCTGAGGTAGGGAGGGCAGAGCCTCGCACACGATCTGGTTGATGGGGCGGCTGCCCCGGCTGCCGCCGAAGACAAGCACCCGCAGGGGTTCGGCCGACGGTCTCCAGGGTGGTACCTGGTGAAACTCTGTGCGGATTGGAATTCCGGTGAGCACAGCCCTGGAGCCGAAAAAGCGAGTCGTCTCCTGGAAGGCTACCGCTGCTCTGCTGACCCATCGCGCCAGGACACGATTCGTGAAACCGGGAAAAATGTTGGGCTCGATGAGAAGAGCCGGGCGTCCAGTCAGCCGGGCGGCCACCATCACCGGGCCCGACGAGTAGCCTCCCAGTCCCACAACCAGGCAGGGACGAAAGCTGCGGATGATCCGCAGGGACCCCAGCAGACTGCCGGGAAGCTGAGCCAGGCTTCGAACCATTCTCACCGGATCCACGCGGTTCAGGCCTCCAATCCGTATCGTCTTGAGCGGAAAATCGTAGAGCGGCAGAATCCGGCTCTCCAGGCCTTTCTCGGTACCCACGAAAAGGACACTGCATGCGGGGTCTCGCTTCTCCAACTCCTGCCTTAGCGCCACTGCCATGTAAACGTGGCCTCCCGTTCCGCCTCCTGCAAAGAGAACCCGACTCATCATCCTCCCTCATACCAGGGAGGATCGGTCGGATTTCGGGAGTTCGCCGAGATGTTGAGAAGGATTCCGGCCGAAGCCAGCGTTACCAGCAACGACGATCCTCCGGCAGAAATAAAGGGCAGAGGGATTCCCTTGGTGGGGAGAAGACCCAGCGCCACGCTGATGTTGACCAGTGCCTGCGTCACAATCATGACCACAATGCCCAGCCCCACCAGGGACCCAAAGTGGCTGTCCGAGCGCAATGAGATCTTCACTCCTTTCCAAAAAAAGAGTAGGACGAGCCCAACCAGAACCGTGGCGCCGAGAAGACCGAGCTCCTCGCCGATAATCGAAAAAATAAAGTCGTTGTGGGCCTCTGGCAGGAAGGACAACTTCTGATTGCCCTGAGCGAATCCCCGTCCGCCCGCACCGCCCGAGCCAATGGCTATCAGGCTCTGGCGAACCTGATAGCCCGTTCCCAGGGGATCAGCCTCCGGGTTCAGGAAGGCGAGGATCCGTTCTCTTCGGTAGGGCACCCGGTAGACGAGCAGGTAGAACAATGGAACCGAAGCCAGCAAGGCCGCCCCAAAATAGTGAAGCCGAAGGCCGGAAAGGAAAAGCAGGACAGCGGCAATGAAGACGATGCAGGCCGCGGTTCCAAAGTCGGGCTGGACCAGGATGAGCCCCAGAATGGATCCCAGGATCGCACAGTAGGTGAAGGCTTCGCGCCGGTTCGGCTCGCTGTCCTGGTAACGAGCGAAAAAATAGGAGGTAAAGAGAATGGCGACCAGCTTCGCGAGCTCTGACGGCTGAGCCCTGAACGGCCCAATCACCAGCCAGCGATTGGCGTTGTTGATAGGCGGAGAGGCCAGCGCTCCCAGCAGCAGAATGTAGATCACAGCCAGCAGCACCAGAATAATGGGCTTGCTGCCGAAATAGCGGTAGTCCACCCGCATGGTCACAAGCATGACCGCGAGGCCGAGAGCCATGACAATGACCTGGCGAAAGAACGTACTGCTGCTTCCCGTTGCCACTGCTGAAGAGCTGAAGACCATCACCAGGCCAAAGCTCAGAAGCCCGAAAATCAAGAGCAGGAGTGTTTTGTCGACACCAACACGATTTCTCAATTCCCTGACTCCCGATGGTGAATCAGGCGGGCAACACTCTCCCTGAACTCCCGCCCCCGATGCTCGTAGTTATCGAACATGTCAAAGCTGGCGCAGCCGGGAGCCAGTAAGACCGTGTCTCCCTGACTTGCGGCTCGACTCGCTGCAACCACTGCTTCCTGCAGATCCGCAGCTTCCGAAACAGCTGTTGACGAACCTACCGCCCTGCCTATCTTGCCGGCTGCCTCGCCGATCAGGATGAGCCGCCGGACACGTTCGTCTATCAGATCGGCAAGCGGCTCGAAATCTCCTCCCTTGTCCTGCCCACCCATGATCAGGACAACCGGGTTCGAAAAAGCCTGCAGGGCCCTCTTCGCCGACTCCACATTCGTCGCCTTGGAGTCATTGTAGTAAGTCACACCGTCGTAAACGGCAACCTGCTCCAGCCGATGCTCGACACCTTTGAAGTTCTGAATCGTGCGCCGCACGGCCCGAACAGAAAGCCCCGACAGATAGGCCGCACAGGTAGCCGCCAGCACGTTCTCCAGATTGTGTTCTCCTTTCATGAGAATCTCGGAAGCCGGCATCACGCTGGTCGTCTCCCCTTTCTGCCTGATCACAATCTGCCCCGCCTCAACACCGACGCCCTCCGCCAGGGGGTGCCGACTAAATAGGCAGACACTTCCTGCGACCTCAGATCGCATGCCGGAAGAGAGTTCATCATCCGCATTGAGAACCGCCCAGTCCTGGCGGCTCTGATTCAGCAGAATGCGTCGCTTGGCCCGCGCATAGGATTCCAGGCTGCCATGACGATCCAGATGATCTGGCGTCACGTTGAGGATCAGGGCGGTGTGAGCGCGAAAGTCTTGAATCCCTTCCAGCTGAAAAGAAGACAACTCAACCACCGAGGTGGTTCCAGGGTTGGAGCCGAGGAGGGCGATCTCTGTGAGTGGAGTCCCAATATTGCCGGCCACCGCCACAGCTGCCTGCGCATCTCGAAACATCTGCCCGATGAGAGATGTCGTGGTTGTTTTTCCATTGGTACCCGTGACACCGATGATGGGTCCGGAGAGAAAGTGAAAAGCCAGTTCCACTTCCGCCAGCACCGGAACCCCTGCGGATCGCGCTTTTCGAAGCGGTGCAATGTCTGCTGGGACTCCCGGGCTCAGAATAATCAGATCGGCCTGGAGAAAGTCGGCGACCCGGTGGCAGCCCAGTGTCTTCTCGACTTTCCCCTGGAGTTTCTTCTTGAGCTCATCTCGAAAGCTGTCTCCCGGCTTCCGGTGGTCCGTAACCCGTACTCGAGCCCCCTGAGACAACAGCAGGTTGGCCGCCGCAACCCCGCTACGCGCCAGGCCTACGACCAGAACCTGTTTGTTGCGAAGCTGGAGCATGGGACTATCTCAACTTGAGGGTGGTGAGGCTGAACAAAGCAAAAATCAGTCCCAGGATCCAGAAGCGCACGACGATTTGAGTTTCGGTCCACCCCTTGAGTTCAAAGTGATGGTGAATGGGGGCCATCAGGAAGGGGCGCTTCCCGAACAGCTTGAAGGATCCGACCTGGAGAATCACCGACAAAATCTCTACCACAAAGATGCCGCCGATCGAAAAGAGCAGAAGCTCCTGCTTGATCAAGACGGCTACGGTCCCGATGGCCCCGCCCAGCGACACGGACCCGACGTCTCCCATGAAGACCTGGGCAGGATGCGCATTGTGCCAGAGGAATCCAAGCATGGCACCCACCATCGACCCGCAAAAGATGGTCAATTCGCTGGCATAAGTGTTCTTGATCAAGTCCAGATAGGTCGCAAACTCGGAGTGTCCGGTCACGTAGGTCAGCACGGTCAAGGCCGATGCCGCGACAATGACCAAACCGGTTGCAAGGCCGTCAAGGCCGTCCGTGATGTTGACGGCGTTACTGCTCCCCACCAGCACCAGGGCCGTGAACACAATCAGCGGAAGAAAAGTCGAGACTCCCAGAACCACAAGATCGAGCTGGGGAGTAAACTGCTTAAAGAAAGGCACGGAGAGTTCAGTACTGTAGAGCTGCCGAGAATGCAAACCAACCAGTATCAGGGCAATCCCAAGAGCCACCAGGGACTGCAGCAGCAGCTTGTCTCGAGCTCGCAACCCGAGGCTACGCTGCTTCGAAACCTTCAGGTAGTCATCGATGAATCCGATCGCCCCGTACACCACCAGCGAAGACAGAGCGATCCAGATGTAAAGGTTCGTCAGGTCAGCCCAGAGAAGAGTTGGCAGGACAATGCTGATGATGATCAGCAGCCCTCCCATGGTGGGGGTACCAGCCTTGGCCTGGTGGCTGGCAGGTCCCTCCGCCCGGATGAACTGGCCGATCTGAAAATCGCGCAGCTTTCGGATGACCCAGGGGCCCAGAAGAAGGCTGATGAGCAGGGCGGTCATAGACGCGTAGGCGGTCCGAAAGGTAATGTAGCGAACCACGTTGAGAGGAGAAAAGTAATCCTGCAGATTGGAAAGAAGATAGTAGATCAAGAGACTCCTTCGAGCATTCGAATCATCCGGTCCAGGCCTACTCCCCGGGACGCCTTCACGAGAACCAGATCTCCATCCTGGGCGAGCTTGCAGAGCTGTGTGGCTGCCTTCAGAGCGTCCTGAGCCGAAAACAACCGGCGGGAGGACATCCCCGCTTCTACCGCCCCATCCAGGATGTGCAGGGCCAGTTTCCCGACGGTCAACACGAGATCAATATCGAGGGCGGCCAGATGTCGTCCCGCCTCACGATGGAATTCGGGTGCACTCTCGCCCAGTTCCAGCATGTCACCCAGCACGACCAGCTTGCGGCCCTCCCAGGTCCACCCGGCGAAATCCTCCAGAACCGAGAGCAGGGCTTGCGGGTTGGAGTTGTATGACTCGTCGATCAAGGTCAGCTTGACACCTCTGGCCGGGCTCATTAGCCTGACTTGTCCTCTTTGATCCGGGGCCTCCAGGCCACCGACACCCTTTCGGATCTGTGCATTGGACAGGCCCAGGGTGACGGCCACGGCCACGGCCGCAGCGATGTTGTAGAGATGATGCTTTCCGAAAAGCGGAACCTTCGCCTCAACGCTGCCGGTGGGAGTCTGGATGGCGATTTCCATTCCCTGGAGATCCGCCCGGGTCTGGGCCGTTACCTTGAACCGATGGTCCCCCTGGGTGCCAAAGTCCAGGGAACGTCCAGCGAAACGCCGGGCCATGGAACAGAGCCTTTCATCGTCGCCGTTGAAGAGCAGCGTGCCCCCGTCTCGCAGTCCCTCCAGAATCTCAGCCTTGGCCTTGGCAATGTGGTCCAGCGAGCGAAAAAACTCGAGATGTACCGGGGCCACATTCGTCACTACGACTACATCGGGCTGACAGATCAGGGAAAGAGTCCGGATCTCCCCCGGATGGTTCATGCCCAGTTCCAGGACAGCAACTTCGTCGTCATCCTGGAGGCGCAGGAGGCTGAGAGGAACTCCGAAGTGGTTGTTCAGGTTGCCGGGAGACTCGCAGACCTGGAACCGTTGCCCCAGGAGGGTCGAGGAAAAGCGCCGTGTTGTGGTCTTCCCCATGCTTCCGGTCACGGTCACCACTGACCCCGACCACTTTTCTCGAGCGCAACGAGCCAGTTTCTGCAAGGCTGCAGTAGTGTCCCCTACCCTCAGGAAAGCAACGCCTGAATCTCGCCCCCTGGTGGGATAAGGTCGCGAGTGAACCACCATGCGGGCACCCTTGTCGACAGCCTCGTCGATGAAATCATGGCCGTCGAAGCGTGATCCCTGAATGGCCAGAAAACAATCCCCTTCTTCCAGCCTGCGGGTGTCTATGGAAACCGGAGGAAAGGGTGCCGCACTTGAGAAGGCCGGATTCTCGGGAAGCGTCGTCTCCAGGACATCCGCTACCTCACTGGTGGAGACCGTGATCATAGATTTCTCCAGCCACACGGACATCGTCGAAGTCGATTTTCTCGTCTCCGTTTTCCTGGCAAGTCTCGTGTCCCTTTCCCGCTATTAAGATGAGGTCTCCGGGCCGCGCCAACGCGAAAGCCCGCTCCATCGCGCGGCGGCGGTCCGTGATCGATTCACACCAACTGGTCTGATCAACGCCCAGTTCGATCTGCCTGATGATCTCCTCCGGATCCTCCGACCTCGGGTTGTCAGAGGTCAACACCACCAGGTCTGCCTGTTCGGAGGCCACCCGTCCCATACGCGGCCGCTTCGTACGGTCCCGGTCCCCCCCACAGCCGAACACGCAGATCAGCCGGCGCCGGCACAGATCCCGGGCCAGACTCAAGGCATTGGCCAGGGCGTCGGGGGTGTGAGCATAGTCAACAAACACCGAGAACGGAGCATCAATGGATACTCTTTCGAAACGCCCCGGCACCCGCTCGAGACGGGCAATTCCGGAGATGATTTCCTGATCCTGAAATCCCAGATGTGCGCAGGCACCCACAGCCGCCATCAAGTTGTAAACGTTATGCTCACCCGCCAGGGCACTGGAGATCTCAAGGCGCCTGCCTTCGACGTTCAGGTCCAACTCGGTTCCTTCGACGCCGGTCTTGACCGCAAGGGGATGGACCTCATGCTGCTTCGACATCCCGAAACTGACTCGGGGAACGGACTCGGGGAGGGGGCACTTCGCGACCATGGGATCGTCTCCATTCAACACGGCAACCCGAAGTCCGGGATTGTAGGACAAGTCGAAGAGTTGTCGCTTGGCAGCAAAGTACTGATCCAACGATTCGTGAAAATCGAGGTGATCCTGCGTGAGATTCGTAAACACTCCCACGTCGAAGCTGCACTGAAAAGCACGGTCCAAGGCCAGAGCATGAGAAGAGACCTCGATGACTCCGCTGCCGCACTTCTGTTCCACAGCCGAGGCAAGAATCTTCTGTATCTCGGTGGCCTCGGGCGTGGTTCGAATGGACTCCTCAACCCGCTCACCCACCATGGTCCGAATCGTACCAACCAGCAGGGAGGGCCCTCTTGTCTGCAGAACAGAATGAATCAGATAGGCTGTTGTGGTTTTGCCATTGGTGCCCGTTACACCCGCCAGTTGCAGATCATGGGACGGGTAGCCGTAGTAGTGATTCGCCATCTGGGCCATGTAGCGACGAACTTTTGGGACTTCCAGCCAGACGCCCGGAAAATCGGCCGGTACCGGACGTTCCGAGACAATCGCCGCGGCTCCGTTGAAGAGGGCTTGAGGGATGAACTGATGGCCGTCCAACTGATGGCCGTCGATGGCAAAAAACACCGAGTCGGAGCCAACTCTTCTGGAGTCGTACTCGAGAGAGGACACGTCAATTCTCAAGTCTCGCTCCTCGCCCGCCTGAAATGACCTGGGTGGAAGCGCCGCGACCAGTTCTTCGAGTTGCAACTTCTCTCCCTTCCTTACCTGAAAGTACCACTTCACAAACAGTTCCGGAGCTGACCAGGGTCCGCGGTGCCGGTCTCTGCCACACAACCCTGCCTTCACCCGTGTAGCTCAAGTTGAGACCATGGCGGGCGGTTACAGTTGCGACTTCACGAAGGCTCAAACCCTCAAAATCGGGTAAGTCAAAACCGCCCGTGACTCGGGTCACCACCGCATCTTCAGACACCCCGCCGGGACCCTTGCCCACCAGAACCTCCACCGTTTCGCGAAGCCCTTCCATCGAAAGGTCCCTCTTCTGTGAGACCCCGCGAGCTCTTCCAGGTTCCAATTGTCTGCGTGAGGAGGCCTTCTGAACGGAGTCCGGGCGATCACGGGGAACTCCCAGCTTGATCAGTGCCCGCTCCATGACCTCCTTGAAGACCGGTGCCGCCACCAGGCCACCATAGTAGTCTCCAACCGGCTCGTTGACGACCACGATCGAGGCGAGAACAGGCTTCTCGAGAGGGGCAAATCCAATGTAGGAGGCCACGTACTTCGTCTTGGAGTATCCTCCACCCACAAACTTCTGAGCGGTCCCGGTCTTGCCGCCGCCCGAAAAGCCGGACAAGCGGGCACGGCTGCCCGTCCCATGTTCGACCGTGTGGCTCATCGCCTCTCGTATCTGCCGCGCCGTCTCCTCTGAGATGACCCTGCGTCGAACCGTTTCCGGGGCGGCGATCAGCTGGCCATCCGGGCTCAGGATCCGCCGCACAACGCGCGGCTCCACCAGGTACCCTCCGTTGGCGATCACCGAAACGGCGCGAAGCATCTGCAGAGCTGTCACGCTCAGCTCCTGACCGATTGCCAGGGCCCCGATCGAAATCTTCGACCATTCGGATGTGGGGCGTACACGGCCATCCGCTTCGAAGGGCAGGTCAATCCCGGTCGGTTCTCCGAAGCCAAATCGCTTGATGTAGTCGTGGAGGCGCTGGTTGCCTAGTCTCAACGCCAGTTTGATCGTTCCGACATTGCTGGACTTGGCGAGAACCTCCCTCACCTCCAACTGGCCGTAGCTGTGAGTCGCCTCCCGGTAGACTTTGCCGGCCAGACGCAGCGTTCCCACCTGGCAGTTCACTTTCTCGTTCAGCTCGGCCAGTCCCTCGTTCAAGACGGCGGCGATGGTGACCACCTTGAAGGTTGACCCGGGTTCATACTCATCCTGAATGGCAAGATTCCTCTGATTCCTGGCCTGATCGGTGTTGGAGAGATTGGGATCGAACGACGGATAGGATGCCATAGCCAGTATCTCCCCGTTCTGGGGATTCATCACGATCGCACTGCCGTTTAGCGCCTGACTCGACTCGATAGCGTTCCTGAGCGCCTGCTCGGCAGCGAACTGAATCGTGCTGTCCAGGCTCAGGATCAGGGAATCCCCGGCGGTTGAGCGAGGGCTTCTTTGACTGCCGAAACTGCGGCGTCTGGCGTCCAGGCTGAGCTCGATCTGATCCGGGGTACCCCTCAAGTTGGCGTTGTACTCGAGCTCCAGGCCATTCCAGGCGTGCCCGTCCGTGCCTACAAACCCCAGAATCTGGCCCGCTAGTTCCTTGGCGGGATAGAACCGCTTCGATTCGCTTTCCAGGTAGATTCCTTTGAGATCCATCTCCCGAATTGCTTCACTCACCTCGGGGTCGAGCCGACGCTTCAGATAGACATGAACTCGGTCGGCTTTCAGCCGATCGAAAATCTGCTCCTCTTCCATCCCGAGCAGAGGCGCCAGCCGGCGTGTGACTTCGGACGGGTTCTCGATGTGGCGAGGATTTACCGAGAGCGATTTCACGGGAAGGCTGACAGCCAACTCTCGGAGCTGCCGATCGAACACCTCCCCTCGCCGCCCGATTAATTTGCGGAAGCCGGAGCCCTGCTGGGCCGCCACGTCTCGATACGCCTCGGCCTTGAAGACTTGAAGGTCGAGAAGCCTGACAAGAATGAGCACGGACCAGCCCAGAACCATCACATACACGACCAGCAGCCTGTGTTCAAAGATGCCCTGGGTCAGCCAGGTCCCGGTGCCCTTTTTCATGGTTGATCGATCAAGCTTGTCGTCTCCGCCGAAGCTCGGAGATGTCTGGCCATTCCGAGCGGCGTGCCGGCTTCAATGATGGTGACTTCGGGCCGGTTGGCGCTGACCAGCCCCAGCTCGACGGCTTTGCGGTCCAGCCGATCGGCGCTCGTCTGAGTCTGGTATTCAGCTCGCAGGGCCTGCTGCCTTTCAGACAGTTTCCGATTTTCTTCGCGCAGCGTCTCAATCTGGTACCCGAATCCAATCATCTGTTGCTGATTCCAGCCGTAGATCAGGGCCAGGGAGACCAGCAGTGTACCGGTAGCAAGCCAGCCGGCTACCTCCCAGCTCGAGGTCCCCTTCCTGTGGTTCAGCTTCTCATTCCTGAGTACCAGCGTGGACATGTCAACCATTCATCACTCTCCCTCTTCTTCAGACGTTTCAAAAGCTCGCAGCCTGGCGCTCCGCGAGCGTGGATTCTCATTGAGCTCTCTCTGCCCCGGGGCCAGGGGCCGAGCCGTCAGAATGCGGCCCCTCAACTTGCGCGGGCAGGTACACAACTGGGCGGGTCGAAAGCAAACACAACGTCCGGCGGATCGGCGAAAGGCGTTCTTGACAATTCGATCCTCGAGACTGTGAAAGGAGATCACGACCAGCCTTCCGCCGGGATGAATCAGGTGAACCACTTCTTCCAGAAACCCGCCCAATCCCTCCAGTTCCTGGTTGACTCGAATGCGAAGTGCCTGGAACACCCTGGTTGCCGGATGAATCTTTCTCCCGGTCCTGGACGGTTTGACTCGCTCCACCAGTTCGGCCAGTTGCAGGGTGGTTTGCAGAGGACCCTCTTCGCGCTGACGCACAATCTCACGGGCGATGACCCGGGAGCGCTTCTCTTCTCCATTGCGCCAGAAGATCTGGGCCAGCTCCTCTTCGGGAAGCCCGTTCACAAGGTCAGCCGCGGTGGTTCTGGATCTTCGGTCCTGCCTCATGTCAAGAGGCCCTTCCAGCCTGAAGCTGAATCCGCGCTCCGCGCTCTCGAGTTGGAAGGAGGAAACTCCCAGGTCCAGAAAGCAGCCGTCAATTCCGCCCAGACCCAGGCCGTTCAACAGCAGCGGCAGATTGCGGAAATTCTCGTGGTGGAAGGAAACGATACTGCCGTGTGACAGAAGACGATTCTTCGCCTCCTGCAACGCCTCCTCATCCCGATCAATGGCAATGACTCTGCCCTCGCCGGCCAGGGATTCCAGGATGCGCTCCGCGTGCCCTCCCAGGCCCACGGTTCCGTCCACGTAAGTCCCACCTTTGCGAACCTTTAACAGGCCGATCGCCTCGTCGAGCAGGACCGGCATGTGGCGGATGGCAACCATGGGCATTCTAAATTCCGATATCAGCGAGTGAAATGGAATCCTCGTCCGTGTAGGGGTCCGTGTCGAGAATCTTCTCGAAGCGGGACCGGTTCCACACTTCCAGATAGTTCAGCTGTCCCATCACGTCGACTTCTTCTCGTTCGACGCCGGAAGCTTCTCGAAGATGGGGCTGGATCAGTACCCGTCCCTGACGGTCGACTCGAGCCAGCTGGCCATAGTAGCTGGTGTTTCTGAGAAATCTTAGTTTACCCGGAAGCATCTTGGGAGGCTCCATCAGTTTCGCCTCCAGCTCTTCCCATTCATGCAGCGGATAGATGAGTACGTTTTGACCGGTGAGACTGGTGACGAACACTTCAGCGCCATAGTCAGCAGCTAATATCTTCCGGTGCGCGGACGGAATCTTGATTCGACCCTGTCCGTCAATCTTGGCTGGAAAGTTGCCGCGAAACATGTTCGACTCGCTGTGCTGGAACCAATATTCCTATTCCGACCTCTTTCATCTATTTTGCTCCAGAAAAGTCCAAAGTCAAGCGGAAAAGAGACTTTTCCTGCCTCCGGGGCATGCTTCCGCTGGATTGACGGTCTCGTCAAGACTGGGCTAGCATGTCCCGCGATCGCCACGTTTGAAATGAGAAATGTGCGCCACAGATGCATCGAAATACTGATGACGAACTCGAGAGCGAATTGATGAGAAGGCCCTTGAGTGATGTGGACCCCGAAGTCGCCCGGATCCTTCAGGACGAGACCGCGCGCCAGTCTGACACGCTGGAGCTGATTGCGTCCGAGAACTTCGTGAGTGAGGCCATCCTCGAGACCTGTGGTTCGGTCTTTACGAACAAGTACGCCGAAGGCTACCCGGGTCAACGCTATTACGCCGGCTGCGAGCATGTGGACCGGGTGGAACGACTCGCCCGCCAGCGGGCCCTGGAACTTTTCGGCGGCGAACACGCCAACGTGCAGCCTCATTCGGGCACCCAGGCGAACTCGGCTGCTTATCTGGCGGTGCTCGAGCCGGGAGACAAGATTCTGGGAATGAATCTTTCTCATGGGGGGCACTTGTCTCATGGCCACCCCCTGAACTTCTCGGGACGATTCTTCGAAGTCGTCCCCTACGGTGTAGATCCTAAAGAGGAGCGGATCGACTACGACCAGCTGGAACGTCTGGCGCTGCAAGAAAAACCCAGGATGATTGTGGCCGGGGCCAGCGCCTACAGCCGCACCATTCACTTTGATCGTATGGCGGACATCTGCCGAAAGTCAGGGGCTTTCCTGATGGCGGATATTGCCCATATTGCGGGCCTGGTGGCGACTGGCCTGCATCCCAGCCCGGTCCCGGTGGCGGATCTGATTACCTCGACGACACACAAGACTCTGCGGGGCCCCCGCGGCGGTCTCATTCTGTGCCGTGAAGAGCATGCAAAGTCCATTGACCGCCTGGTTTTCCCGGGGCTCCAGGGCGGTCCCCTGATTCACGTGATCGCGGCCAAGGCAGTCGCTTTCAAAGACGCTTTGACCGCGAGCTTCGGCGCCTATCAGCAGCAGGTTCTGGAAAACGCCAGAGCTCTGGCATCCAGCATAGCCGGCCAGGGGCTGCGTATTGTTTCCGGAGGAACCGACACTCACATGTTTCTGGTAGATGTCATTTCCCAGGGGATCACTGGAAAAGCAGCGCAGGACTGCCTCGAATCCGCAGGGATCACTGTCAACAAGAACACGATTCCGTTTGACGAGCATCCGCCCAGGGTGACGAGCGGGATCCGGATCGGATCTCCAGCACTGACCACGCGCGGAATGATGGAGTCGGAGATGCAGGTGATCGGAGAGTGGATTGGGCAGATCCTCAATGATCCCCAGAATGAACCACTGCGCTCCCGGATCAAGTCTCAGGTACTAGAGCTCACTGCCCGGTTTCCTCTTTATGAGTGGCGCCTTCACCCCGATGGTGTCAGTGCCTGACCGGTACCCGAGTCTCGAGGACGTCTTCAGACCGGGAGGGCTCCTGGGTACCCGACTGGCCGGCTATGAACACCGTCCGTCCCAGCTCCAGATGGCCCAGGCGGTCGAGGATGCCATTTCCAACCGGCATCATCTGGCTGTAGAGGGCGGAACCGGTACGGGGAAGACACTGGCGTACTTGATCCCCAGTCTCTTTTCGACGAAGCGGGTCATTGTCTCTACTGCCACCAGAAGCCTCCAGGATCAGTTGATCCACAACGATCTTCCTTTTCTGAAAGAGCATCTGGCGCCGAACCTGACCATTGCCTGCATGAAGGGTCGTAACAACTACCTGTGCCTGAGGCGCCTGCGACAAGAACTGGGCAAGGGCCACCTCCTTGCCGAGGAACGCGAGAAGCTGGCCCGGCTGGCCGATTGGTCTCATTCCACGCCCACCGGAGAGCGTAGTGAAATTGACTGGTTGGCAGATGGTGATCCTCTCTGGCATTCGCTGGACGCACGCAGCGATATCTGCACGGGGCAGGCCTGCGACGACTTCGCACACTGCTTCATCACCCGCATGAGGCAGGAAGCTTTCGAGGCCGATCTTGTGGTCGTGAATCACGCCCTGTTTTTTTCCAACCTGGCTATGGAGAGTGACGAAATCGGGAAGATCCTTCCCGACCACGGCGTACTCATTCTCGATGAAGCCCATCAGGTGGAGAACATCGTGGCCCAGCACTTCGGCAGCCACCTGAGCAACTACCGCTTCGAAGATCTGGCAGGTGATATGCACCGGGCCTTTTCGCGACTGGAGGCCCCGCTGCCCGTCTTCGACCGGCTTCAGAGAGAGGCTCGTCGATTTTTCGCAGCCTTCCCCGGAGAGGATGATCGATACTCACTCAACTTCTTTCCTTCCGCCGACGGCGTCATCGACCTGCGGGACGAGCTGGGAACGGATTACGCCCGATTGAGAAGTACGCTGCAGGTGCTCAATTCGGAGTTACAACTGGTCCGACCGCGTCCAGATGAGTGGGAGGCGCTGGTCCGCAGGTTGGAGCACTTGACGGAGGATCTGGATCGCATCTTCGCCCGCGACAGCTACGACAACGTGTACTGGTTTGAGAAACGCCAGGGTGGCGTTTTCGTTCACGTGACTCCCATCCATGTCGCTGACCTGCTCTACGAGAAGCTCTTCGACAGAACCGACACTGTGATTCTCACCTCTGCGACGTTGACCACCGGCGGGAGTTTTCAATACTTCCGGGAGAGACTGGGAATCCCCGAACCCGTGGAATTGAGTGTGGAAAGCGAGTTCGACTATCCGCAGCAGTCCATCCTCTACATCGCCAGAAACCTACCCGAACCCGGAAACCCGCAGTTTCTTGCCAGGGCCCTGCCTGTCATCGAGGAACTCTTAAAGATCACGCAGGGCCACGCATTTATCCTCTGCACCAGTATCCGCAACATGAACCAGTTCTATGCAACTCTCTCGGAGACGATTCCCTACCCCGTCTTCAGACAGGGGGACATACCCAGACACCGGCTTCTCCAGGAATTCAAGAGGACTCCGAATGCGGTCCTCTGCGCCACATCCAGTTTCTGGGAGGGAGTCGACGTGAAGGGAGAGGCCCTGCGGGCGGTGATCGTCGATAAGCTGCCTTTTCAGGTTCCGACCGAGCCGGTGGTGGCCGCTCGCCTGAACCGGATTAGAGAAATGGGCGGCAACCCGTTCCTCGACTATACGGTCCCTGAAGCCATCATCTCACTCAAGCAGGGACTGGGGCGCCTGATCCGATCCCGAACCGATTCAGGCCTCCTGGCCATCCTCGACTCCCGGATCAGCACTCGGCCATACGGCGAGCTGTTCATGCAAAGCTTGCCAAAGTACCGAGTCACAGATAACATGGATTCTCTGAGAAACTTCTTCCTGCAAACCTCGTCCCAAGTAAGTGGGGGTGAACCGCGATGAAGACAAAATATTTCTCCTTTTTTCTACTTCTTTTCCTGATCGTCCCAGCCACCGGATTGGCCCAGGTCGGGCGCCTCAAGGGTACTGTGACCGACCCCGAAGGAAACCCGCTCAAGGCTGCCCTGATCAAAATCGAGGGCATGGATATGAAGCGGAACTACAAGCTCAAGACCAACAAGAAGGGGAGGTATCTCCACGTTGGGATTGCGCTGGGGGGCATTTATCGAATTGTGGTCACACTCGAGGGATATCAACGGGCCTTCGTGGAAGGTGCAAGGTGCACTTCAGACCACATGAGCAACGAGCTGGGCATCTATGACTTTGTGCTTCAGCCGCTTCTACAGGGTCAGACGGAGCGGAGTCTCTCGTTTGAGCTGAGCGACGAAGAGCAGGCCAAGCTGGCCAAGCTTCGGGCCGACCAGGAAAAGCAAGTTGCCTCCTCGACCAAAATGGGCAAGAAATTTGATCAGGCTCAGAAAGACATCGAGGCGGGCAACTATGAACAGGCTGTCCAGCTCTTGACCGAGGCAGCCGACCTGGATGCCACCCAGGCTGGAATCTGGATCAGCCTGGCCCAGGCCCAGCAGGGACTGGCCAACCACGAAGAGGCGCTTTCTGCCTACGAGAAGGCTGCCATGCTGCAGCCAAGCCCTGGCCTCTATCAGAACATGGGCAACCTCTATGCCGAGCTGGAGAACAGCGAGAAGGCGCAGGAGTTTTACTACAAAGCCGTCGAAATGAGTGCCGGAGGTGATCCTGCCGTCGCAGCCGCCACTTACTACAACATGGCTGTGGGCCATGTCAATAAGCTGGATACCGAGAAGGCCAAGGAAGCGCTGAGCAAAGCCATCGAGATCGATCCCACCTACGCAGAGGCCTATTATCAGCTTGGCATCATTCTGACCAACGACATGAATGCCATTCCGCAGGCGGTGGAGCACTTGAAGAAGTATCTGGAGCTGGCTCCTGAGGGTCCCAATTCCGAAATGGCCCGGCTGCTGGTGAAAGGTCTGGGCAACTAATCGTCGAGTAGCTCCAGAGCCCGGCTACTGCCCACTTCAGCCAGGCCGTAGAGCGCGGAGAACGCTGCCATCCTCACCTCCAGCGAGTTGTCCTGGCTGGAGTGGATCAGAGCTTCGAGCACCTCCTCCGGAACCTTGTCCGGGGTGTGCCAGTAGCCGGTTCCCAACTCCAGGGCAGCTTGCGCGCGAACTCCCGGGTCTTTGTCCTTGAGCATTTCCTGGAGGGGTTGCCGGGCTGCGGGCACATCCTGCTGGAGCAGCTTTCCCATGGCGGAAACAACCACACGTCGCCGCCTGCGGGTAAACCCGCCACCGTCCTCCTGATGGGCAAAGATTTTCTGCAAGGCCAGTACGCCCTGATCACTTCCAGTCTCGCCAATAGCAACAATGATCGCCGTCTGCAGGGAACGACTCCCGCGACCGGACTGAGTAGACGGCTCGTCGAAGCGGTCGGTCAGAGGGATGAGCCCCTCGGGCCGGGCTACTGCACCCAGCGCCATGGCCGCAAAGATCTGCTTGTTGCGAACCCGGGAAGCAAGAAGCTGCGAGAGAGGCTTCAGGAAGGATCGGCACCGCAGCAGGCTGATGTGAGGGAGGATCGAAAAGAGACTCTCAGAATCGCCCCTGCGCAAGAGTCCATGGCAGGTCTCGGTCAACTCTTCCTTGGTTCCGATATCCTTGCCACGGTACATGCTTCACGCCGTATATCAAAGTGCGAAAACCCGCCAGTTGCCGATGCCGAGCTATGTTAACATACGGTCGAAAATGAAGAACAAGCAGGTCCCCTTCCTCATCGTAGGGATTCTGATCGGTTTCGTGGGTGGCTTCTTCCTGGGCCAGGGCGTGGTTGAGCCCGTCCCGGGAGGCCTCTCCGCTCAGAGCCCGCCTGCTCAGAGCCAGTCCGCTCAGAGCCAGTCCGCTCTTCCCGAGAACCATCCTTCACCCGAGTTCATTGAGCAACTGCAGAGTCTGGAAGTGCACGCGGGAGAAAACAAGAGCGATGTCGAAGCCAGGGTAGCGCTGGGAAATGCTTACTACGATATGAGTCGCTTCGATCTGGCCATCCGCTGGTACGAAGAGGCGATGACCCTGGACGATCAGAATCCGGATATGGTGACGGACCTCGGCACTGCCCACTTCTATTCGGGAAATCCTGAGAAGGCGATCGAACTGTTTCGCCACTCCCTCGAACTGGAGGTAGATCATCCCCAGACCCTTCAGAATCTCGGCTGGGTACAGTTTCAATCGGAGAATCTCCAAGCCGCTGCCGAAGCCTGGGAGAGACTGATTCGGGTTCACCCGGACTACGAACAGATCGAGGCGGTCAAGCAGCAACTCGACACCCTCAAGCAGCATCTCAAGGGAGACCACTCCTAGGTACCAGGATGCCGAATCTCCTCAAGGTCCTCCTCTTCTTTCTCTTCGTCGGTACGGCCCGCTGGATGATGTCCAGGCTCAGAGGTGTCCAGCAACGCCCGGCGGCTCCCAGGAAGACTCCTCCTCGATCAACCCGAGGCAAGATGATCCAGGATCCGCACTGCGGGACCTATTTCGCTCCCGAGCTTGCCGTCCCCGGGTCCCACCTGGGAGAGACGCTGCTCTTCTGCTCGGAGAGCTGTCGTGACAGTTTTATCAAGCTTGAAAAACGAAAAGATTGAGTACTTCCTTGAAGGAAATACTAACCCCGTGAAGGTTGGAATCGTCGCCAAGACGCGCATTCAGGAGTTTGGCCCTCAGTTGGTCAAGATCCTGGAGCATCTGCGCTCCTACGGCTGCCAGGTGTTCGTGGACCAGAAAGTCGTCGATGACCTCGCACTCGAGAATGTGAAAGGTCACCCCCGGGAAGCTCTGCCCGCGATTTCGGATGCACTCATTGTTTTTGGGGGCGATGGAACCCTGCTCTCGGTCGCTCGTCTGGTCGGCGGGCAAAGTTGCCCAATCCTGGGGGTGAACCTGGGATCCCTGGGGTTCCTGACCGAGGTGACGCTGGAGGAATTCGATGCCTCCGCCAGAAAGCTGGTCAGCGGTGACTTCCAAACCAGCCGCCGTTCCCTGCTGGAGATCAACCTCCTGCGGCAGGATGGCACCACTGCAAAGTACAGGGCTCTCAACGATGCCGTCATCAACAAGGGAGCCCTGGCCCGCATCATCAGCATGGAGGCGTACTGTGATGGGGACTTCATCGCCAACTTTCTCGCGGACGGTATCATCGTGGCGACTTCAACCGGGTCCACCGCCTATTCACTCTCGGCCGGGGGGCCGATCGTCCACCCCACTCAGGATCTCATCGTGCTGACTCCCATCTGCCCACACACCCTGACGCACAGGCCTCTGATCATTCCGCGCCAGAGTGAGGTGCGCATCCGTTTGAAGGCGGGGGAAGAGGTCATGCTCACCGTGGACGGTCAGGTGGGAACAGCCGTTCATCCGGGTGACGAGATCCGCTGCCGGCTTTCAGAAGAGTTTATTGAGCTGATCAAGCCCCGCTCACGGAACTTCTTCGACGTGCTTCGCCAGAAGCTGAAGTGGGCTGAGCGCCTTTGACCCGACTCAGGTAAGCAGTTCCAGGGCTTCCCTCAATTCGGAGACCGCATGAGCGTCACCGGCCTGCTGGCAGATCCCAATCCCTTTCTCATAGACCTGCCGGGCGCCCTCAACTTGTCCCAGACCTGCCAGGGTAAGGCCGTACTGCATGAAAGCCGCACGGTACCCGGGAGACCGGTTCAGCAACTCCTCAAAGTACTCCGAGGCTCGTTCCAACTGCCCGCGGCTTCGATACTCCATCGCGATTCCGTAGAGGGCGAAGGCATTATCCGGGTTTTTCTCCAGAAGGCCCTTCAGCTTGCCCAGGCGGTCCATTTTCGTCATCAGTGGGTCACCGTCTGCTGAGGAACCGCGCTCAAGAACTCCAGATCCTGCCTGCCGAAGAGCTCAAAACCCAGGATCGCTCGACTGGAACGGACTCGAATGAACCCTCTCTCCTGGTTGCCGAACCCTGCGAAGACTTCGGGAAGAACAAAAGCGATTTTCTGGTTCGGCTCCAGTTCGAGCATCAAGGTGTCTCTCAGCCCACCTTCGGCGCTGAAGACCTCGACGCTGACTAGTGCCAGCCCTGTGGAAACGTTCAGCAGCGTGACGCCCGTGAAAATCTCCGGAGTCTGCGCAACATGGCTGAGCAAGAACTCGCGGGCGCCTCGTGCCTGCAAGGGCAGCGAAGCTAGAAAGCGTCCAGCAGAATCCTGGAACGAGATCGAACCCAGAAGCCGGCCATTCAGCGAATGCACTGCCAGCCAGCCCTCTACGAACTCGCCTTCTAGGCCGACAAGATCCCGAACAGAACCAGTCAGTTGCCCATGCGGACCCAGTTCCTTGATCTGCGAGGCCAGGACATCGCCCTTCTCGCTTCTCACAACCAGGTTCACGAGAACCTGGCCCTCCCCCGTGTGAATGAGGCTGAGAAAAGTCTCGACTTCCGGCCCGGATGCCAGCTGGGCCCCATACAGAGTCGAGTCCACCGAGCCCTCATCCAGGGCCAGCAACCCGCCGGTCGCCCGATCGTCTCCGAAAAGCTCCATGCCAAAGATCGAGTCTTCCCCTTCGGCGCTGATGTAGCCCGGGGACGCGCTGGACCCCAGGTCGCTCAGGCTGGTTTGTAGTGATCCTCTGGCCGGAATCACTCGAATGTCGAGCAGCTCCCGCTCCAGTCCCGCCGGGTGCCCGTAGAAGGCGACGTTCATAGCGGACTCATGCGGGTTGACCACGAAAAATGTCGTCGTCTCACCCTCAGAGTTACGGATCTCGGGAAAAAAGAGCCTGGATCCCCGGGCGGGCTCCAACTGGCTGCCATCCATGCGGGTCAATCCCGAATCTCCCGTCAGCGTGAAACTCATCAAGTCCTTCCGAGAAGGAAGAATCTCCAGCCAGCCTTCGCTGAGATCAGGAAACTTTTCGTGTATTAGAAAAGCGTCCTGGGTCAGATTGGCCACTTCGACCTGGACGCTTCCCGCCTGGGTTCCGTCGGGCCGGTAGGCCTGGATCCTGATCTCATTGAGCCCGGGGGAAGAGGTGGCCGCAGAGGCAGCATTGGCCAGAGCCAAACCAATGAAATGGTCCGCTTCACCGGTCAGCACCGGCAGGATCAGGGGCTCGGTGGTCTGGGAGCCGAACTCCAGGGCACCTACGTCGACCCGGGCCTCGCCGTCACCATCGCCGTCCACGACACGGCGGTGGAAATCCAGATCAACCGTCGCCAGTGAAACCGTATGTGTACCTCGATCCACGGCATCCGACCCTGCAGTCAAAGCAAAATCCAGGTTCTGGGGATCCACAAAGCCCGGGTCACCCGAAAAATTAGGACCCTCTCCTGCCGGGGATAAATCTCCCAGCAAGTTGAACGCCACGGAACTGCTGGATCCGTCATCCTGTAGATCTCCCGCCAGATTCTGAAAAAGAATGGAATTGGCAATCACTGCCGGAGTCGAGACAATCTGAACACCTGTTCCCCCGCTGCCGTGTACCGTCGCGTTGATCAGCGTTAACTGGCTGTCGGTCACCTCCACTCCCTGGTCCTGGGATGCGGCAAGTACCGAGTCTCTAATGTCTAGCTGGCCGGTCTGAAGGGCAACCGCCCCCTTGCTGTTGGCGGCAAGCAGGCTGGAGCGGACCCGAACGGAGGCTGCTTGAGCGATCAATCCGGCCGTCTGGTTGCCTGAGATCTCACTCCCGTAGATCGTGGCCACTGCACCATTGCATGAGAAAACCCCTGCCCTCCGGTTGTTCATGATCGAACTGTCGGAGAGATCGACCTGACTCTCGCCCACAGCCAGAACGCCATCCCCGAGGCTGCCCCGGCTGTTCACAATGCGGCTTCCCTTCACCAGAACCCGGCTGCTGGAAACTCGAACACCCTGGCCGGTCGAGGACTCTCCCGAGCCAATGATCTCGGTGTCAAAAATTGCCAGAGTGCTTCCGAGCGAGGCAAAAACTCCATGCACGGCACTCCCCTGCTCTTCCCCCCCGATTCGACTGTGCTCCATCAGCACCTCCGAAGAAAATGCAGTGAGACCGTTCCCGGAAGCCGACTCCAGCTCCGACTCATAAATATGGGCGTAGCTGTCCGTCAGGTGGACGGATCCAATCTGGTCAGAGGGTTGGCCGCTCGTCTCCACGCGGCAGCCGATGATTTTCACACTCGAATTCTGAGCCTTGATGCCGGTCCGGGCACCTCGGATCAGCAGACCCTGAAAGGTAACACCTCGAAGATTGCGAACCTCAACAGCCGCATCGCCCTCCGACACCTGGATCACCGGAGATTGTCCCTCGGCAGCCTGCAGGGTGATCCCTTCCAGGCGGGTGCCGTGGCCATTGAACTCAATCAGCAGTGGACTCTGATACACCCCACTGTCGATGATCTCAATCGTGTCGCCAGGGCCGGCCTCGGCCAGAGCGCCTTCCAGAGAGGCAAATTCACTCTGCTTGGGGGTCTGTGATACCTGCAGATGGTCCACTGAGTTGGCGACCAGGGTCCCCCAGAAGGCTGTCCGCAAGCCGGTGCCGTCGTGACCGGAAGGGATCAGGGTCAGAGCACCCTCAAAGGCCGTGTTTGAGGCCGGCCCGACCGGGGCGGCTTCCAGGTGCACTTCAACGGTCTGGAGTGGGCCCAACTCCAGTGTCTGGGGCGTGACCGCCACGGTCACTTGTCCCTTTCCCACCAGAATCTCAGCAGAAAGCTGGTAGGTATGCGTCTCGCTCACTGCGTTGCTGACAAGAATGGTCCTTCGAGTACTACTGGTCGCCGGCATATTCCCGAAACTGGTACTGATCGGATTCAGAAAGGCCGCCACCTCCATGGCCCGGCCCAGATCCAGGCGCCCGTTACCGACTTGGTTGGCAAGACCCTGGGCTCCGTTCACCGTCACCACCTGCACCGCTGAGTTCACCAGGGCCGATTTGACCTGGGTGGCGCTCCACTCGGGAAAGCGCTGCAACAGCAAGGCGGCCCCTCCCGCGACAATGGGAGTGGCGAAGCTGGTGCCGTTGGCCGACAGGGCGAAGCTGTTCGGAGTTGGGCAGAGTCGTTCGTTGTTCGAGCCGGTTCCTCCACAGGCCGTGTGAATGGCCACGCCGGGGGCGGTCAGGTCGGGCTTGATGGAGAGATCGATGTTGGGGCCCCTTCCGCTGAAACCGGCCAGAATGTCCGGGGAGGTGGGGAAAGGCCTCAAATCCTGCTGCGTCAGAAAGGTCACCTCGACTACAACCTGCGGAGGGCCTGACGGGTGGGGGCCATCCAGAAACTCCAGTAGCGCTTCTCCATCGGATTTGGTGATCATGACAGCCGGTTGGACAGGCACGGAGGCGCCAAAGTCCATCGAGATGGGACTGCCCCCTACATTGTTGTAGACGATCATTCCGGCAGCGCCACCTGCACCGAACACATTCTGGGCCTTCGAGGCGAACGTGCACGGGCCCCGCCTGACCAGCGCGACGACTCCCGTCAGGCTTCCCGCCGGTAGGGGCGTGCAGGCTTCCCCAGTGGGATCCACAGGCGTAATGGTGGTGACTGGAAGGGGTCCGATCTCGCCCTCGATTGGATTGCCATTCCCAACCACAGCCAGAATCGTGCCCAGTGCGGCCGGAAACTCCGGGGAATTCGATGTCAGCTCGATCGCCCCTCCAAATGTCCTTGCATTCGTCGACGCACCTACCGTGATCGCTGCCGGACTGGTTCCAGGCGAGAGCATACTGCCCGCGCCCGGCCCCGTATTGCCCGCTGCAATCACGAAGACAAATCCCAGGGCAGTGGCGGCGGCAATGACCATCTGTTCCGGATCGTTGTCGGGATGGATGGCGGGTCCCCCCAGACTCAGGTTGATCACGTCCATCCCGTCGGCCACCGCAGCATTGATGGCAGCGATGATTGCCGCAGCGATGATTGCCGCAGCGGTGGTCGTGCCGTTCGTTCCGGGGGCTCCAAACACCTTGTAGTTGCCCAGGAAGGCGCGGGGTGCGATCCCGCTCACCCGGGCCAGGGGCGAGTCCACCGCCATCCCGGCCGCAGCACCCGCCACCCTGGATCCGTGTCCGAACTCGTTTCGTGGAGTCTGGTCCCTCTGGAAATTCAACCCGAATTCGGTCTTTACAAAGGTGCGGGCGACAATCACCTTGTTGGTAGCAAACCCCTCGGTCTCGGAAATAGGGAATCCTTCGGGCGGGACCAGATCGGGATCCTGAAACATCACGTGATCCTGGTTGATGCCCGAATCGATGAGTCCGATCTTGATTCCCAGGCCCGCCTCTTCACTGCCCCCAACCTCCTGCCAGGCCGCAGGTGCCCCCACCAGGGCGGGAGCGGCGTCCATCAGCAGATAGCGTTCCCGATTCGGATAGACTCCCTGTACGGAAGGGTGGTTCTCAAGTTCCTGCAGCTCTTGCGCAGTGGCTTTCACCACCAGGCTGTTGATCAGAAGAGTCTCCCGGTGAAGCACCTGGACACCATCAGTACCGGGGTTTTGTCCGATGGAGGACAGAAAGCGGCGCTGACTCGATTCCACGGCCCGCTCGTGATCGACGGCCCCGGCATTCTTCAGAAAGTGGCGGGCAGGCAGCGCGGGAGCTGTCGGACGGATGCGGAGCACCCGTTGGGCCACCGACGGCTCCTGGAGCACCACAATGTAGATTGATTCCCGGGAACTGCCCTGGGAGGTCTGGTAGGCCCTGGGAGCCTGGGCTAAGATGGCCAGGACGAGAGCTACCGCCGGCAAGGATCTCTTCATGAAGAATCGGTCATTCATCAGGGAATTGAGCTATTCACTTATCGCCACCGCGCTGGTCGTCCTGCTGCTGCTCGTTTTCACCCCTGAAATCGCGCTGCCTTCACTGGCCATTCTTGCGTATGTCCTTCTGGGCGCCGGGATCGTTCTGCTGGTTGCCCAAAAGCTGATCGAAATTATACAGCAGGAACGGCTTCGCCGGTCGAGAGTCCAATGCGAAGCTTGTGGCTGGGATGGCATGGGAGAACAGGTCCACCGCTCCCGAGTGTGCCCGGAGTGTGACTCTGGCCGGTTATCGGTGATTGAGAATGGATGAAACGTCAAGCCTCGGCTACGCCCTCGATGCCCGCTTTCTGGATCACCAGAACCCCTCCAGTCACCCGGAGTGCCCCGGGCGTCTGGAATCGGTGATGGCGATGCTGGACGAACTCGGGAGAAAAGATCAAATGGAGCAGGTCTCCGCAGAAATGGTGCCGCTGGACCTTGTCACTCAAGTTCACAGCCTGGAACTTGTGCAGGCGCTTCGTGACTCGATGAGGCAGCCGTACACTCGCTTCGACGCCGACACTTACGCAGGTTCTGACTCGTTTGAGGTGGCCCGGCTGGCCACGGGACACGGGGTGGAGTTGACCCGCAGGGTTTTGGCCGGGTCGCTGGGCGCCGGCCTGGCCCTGATCCGGCCTCCCGGGCACCATGCCGAAAGCGATCGAGCCATGGGCTTTTGCCTGCTCAACAATGTAGCCGTCGCCGCCCAGGCTGCCCTGCAGGAAACCGGTGTCGATCGCGTCGCGATCGTCGATTTCGACGTTCATCATGGAAACGGGACGCAGCAGATCTTCTACTCGCGCAGCGACGTGCTCTACATCTCCGCCCACCAGTATCCCCTCTATCCTGGAACGGGTGCTGTCCAGGAGAACGGTCAGGGCCAGGGGCTGGGGTTCACCGTAAATCTCCCTCTGCCGGCGGGACTGGGAAATCCCACCTACAACAGTCTCTTCTTGGATCTGATCTGCCCTTTGGTCGAAGCCTTCGGGCCGCAACTGATCCTGGTCTCTGCCGGCTATGACGCTCATGCTCAGGATCCCCTGGCCAGCATGAATGTCAGCGCAGAGGGATTTGGACAGATGACAAGACAGCTCAACCGGGCGGCCGACCGGGCCTGTCAGGGAAAAATCGTCTACTTCCTGGAAGGTGGGTACAACCTGGAAGCTCTGGCCGGAAGCGTTCGCGCCACCATTCGGGAAACTCTCTCTCCGGGAAGCGACAGTCCCGATCTTGACAGCTCAGACTTTTACCACAGCTACCGCGATCAGGCGGTGACCCGTCTCCACACCTGGTGGCCTTCTTTGTGACTTCTATGAGTTGCCACCCCTTCAGGCCGGGAAGGCCTCTTTCAGAACCTCCGGAAGGCGATAAACGGTCAAACACTCCTCACACTTGAGAAGCACCAGCTTCGGACTACGGCCAAACTCCGCCTCGATCTCGCCGAGGAGGTCTTCCTCCGTTTCGTTGTAGTAGCCGGCAAAGGGATAATATCTCTTGAGCGAGCCGTGGCAGGGTTTCCCCTTGTCGCTCTTGGCGCTGCACACCACCTGGCGCGGTATCAGATCCTTGATCACTCCGGTCTCCCTTCTCTTTAGTGCACGGTCCGGACAGTACCCTGGTGCAGCCCGCCACAAGAGCTACACTCTAGTCGCGGTATTCTTCCTTGCTCAAGACTTTCATCAGGCGCTCAAGCGGGTAACAATTCACCACACTCTCCGCCGTCAGCCAGGCCCGTCTGGCCGTGGCCACCCCGTACTGAATCATAGGCAGAGCCTTGCGGCTGTGGGCGTCCGAGTTGACGGCAATCAGAGCGCCCTGATCATACGCCATGCGAGCCGCGACGTCATTCAAATCGAGTCTCTTGGGATGGGCATTGATCTCCAGGCAGACACGCTGTTGGCGGGCACAGGAAATGGCCTGCTCCAGATCGACTTCGTAGGGCCGGCGCCGGAACAGGATTCGCCCCGTCGGATGGGCGAGAATGTTCACATGCGGGTTCTGAAGGGCACGGCAGATCCGACTCGTCATCTCGTTCCGGCTCAAGTCGAATCGGCTGTGAATGGACGCGATGACGACGTCGAGACGCGCCAGCACCTCGTCGCTCATGTCCAGACCTCCATCGGCCAGGATGTCTACCTCGATGCCGGTCAGAACCCTGAGGCCCGGATTCGAGAGGTTAAGGCGATCGGTCTGTCGGCACTGAGCCAGAACTCTCTCCTCGTCCAGACCTCCCACCATAGCCAGGGTTTTGGAGTGGTCGGTGATGGCCAGGTACTCGTAGCCCAGCGTGAGACCTGCCGAGACCATGTCTTCAAGGCCATCCTTTCCATCCGAATCGGTAGTATGGGTGTGCAGCTCTCCCCGAAACTGTTCCGCTGTGACCAGGTCGGGGAGCCCGCCGTCTCGTGCTTTCTCCAGTTCTCCCCGATTCTCGCGAAGCTCGGGTGGAATGAAAGAAAGACCGAGGCTGCAATAAAGCTCCTGCTCCTGGCTGCCGGCCACCCTCTCTTCGCTCTCGGTCCGGAACAGCCCGTACTCGTTGATCTTGAAGCCCCGCCGCTTGGCCTGCTCCCGCAAGACGACGTTGTGTTCCTTCGACCCCGTAAAATACTGCAGAGCGGACCCAAATTCCTCACCCTCCACAATTCTCAAGTCGCAGCCGGGGCCTCTTCCCAGTCGAACGGATGCTTTGGTGGGGCCGTTGGCCAGGACCTCCGTCACCTCCGGATACTCGAGGAGAGACGGCACTGTCCGATCGGCTCGCGAGCCCGCCACCAGAATGTCAATGTCGCGAATGGTCTCTTTCCCTCGCCGCAGGCTGCCGGCAACAGCGATTCTCTCGGGCTCGGCAAACTGCTTCAGATACTCCACCAGTGAATCCGCAGCTTCCCTCGCCCGGTCCAGACGATGCCGCCCCCGGGTACTCAGCAGCAGCTCGATCGAACTCAGGATTCGTTCCTCGCTCTTGAGCCCCATTCCCTGCAGCTTCCGGAGTCGCCCGTCCGCAGCGGCCTCCCGCAGCTGTTCGAGGGTCTGGATTCCAGTCTCCTGCCACAGGCGCTTCACCTTCTTGGGACCCAGGGAAGACACTCTCAGCAAATCGAGCAGGGAAAGTGGAACTCTCGCTCCCATATCCTGCAGTTCCCGGCAGCTCCCTGTCTGGAGGATCTCCTGAATCCGGGTCATGGTCCCGGCCCCGATCCCGGGCACTTTGTGCAGACGGGCGGGGTTTTTCTTCATCACCTGATCGACGCTGAAGGTCAGAGTCTCCAGTACCTGGGCTGCCCGGCGAAAAGAGCGAATTCGGAAGGGATTCCCGTCCTCAAGCTCCAGCAGGGCGGCAATCTGCTCGAAGATCTGAGCGATGTCCGCGTTCTTCACAATAACGGTCCTGGTACTCGGCTATGACTCAACTCCCCCGGGTGGCCAGGTACTCGAGACCTTTCTTCATCAGGGCAGCAAACCCCTCTTCGTCTCCGGCTCCCACTACGGAGCGCAACCGTTCGACGGCATCCACAAGGGCACTTAGCGACTCGCTCCCGTAATCGTTGAGCGATTGGATCTCGAAGTACAAGTGAGGGTTGTCCCCGGCCACGCTCGTAGCCACCGCCAACTGGGCATCGAACGTAGGGCTGGAGAGGCGGGCCAGTCGAGGAGCAGCCTCCCCGCTTTCTGCCAGAGCACTGAAAAAGACGATGTTCAGAGCATGAGAAAGGCCCAGCACATAAGCGATCAGCCGATCATGATCTTCCAGGTCCATCTCCACCAGCTCAGCCATAGTCTGCTCGAAGAGCCGCCGAACCTCGAGACTTGCCTCGGGTCCGCCCAGCCTGATGAAAATGACGTGCCGGCCCGACAAGAGCTCAGTATCGGGGCCGAACATAGGATGAATGGAACACACCTGAAGACCCGCATCCGCCAGCGCAAAGAGCTTGGTGCGGAGAGGACTCTTGATAGAGGCAATATCCAGAATGACTCCTGGAGGCCGCCGCTGCAGAAGCTCCTGCAGGATTCCGGAGGCCGTGCGGATCGGGCAGGCGACCACAATCAGATCATGATCCAGGGACGCGTCTCTCCAGTCGGAAAGATGAGGAAACCCCTCGACGGGTCCAGCCGGATCGGCAATCTGCACCTCGAAGCCCTGAGAATCCAGAAACCGGACAAACCAGCCTCCCATCTGCCCTGCTCCGCCGATCACCAGGACTCGCCGGCCGTCACCGCCGCCGTGGAACTCGACACGTTGCTGTTCCTGTGTGGTCAGCGACTGTCGAATCAGCAGCGAGAGCAGGTCGTCGGCCAGAGACTCTGGGAGCCTCAGATCGCGTGAGTGGCGGCGCGCTCTTTCGATGACTTCCTTTTCCTGCTCATAATTTCTGGTGTCCTCGCCAAGTTCCTGCTTGAGTCGGCCAATTCGGGTGCCGGTTTTCTGTCGCTCGGCTACCAGCTCGAGGAGCCTCCGGTCCAGCTCGGCCAGCTCGGCACGAAGGGCCACCAGATCAGAATTGGGCTCTTCAGAGTTGCTCATGCGGATGTCAGTCTCTGCAGTCGATGAGCCGCCTCTTGGAGCAAGTCCATGGTCTTGCAGAATGCAAAACGGATCAGGTGTCGGCCCATCTCGGGACGATGATAGAAGCTGCTGCCCGGAACCGCGGCTACACCGATGTTTCTGATCATCCAGTCTACGAACTGAACATCGTCCAGGTCGGTGAGGCCGGTAATCTCGGCCATGATGTAATACGCTCCCCTGGGCTCCCACACTCGGAATCCGCTGTCTCTCAGCACACCCACCAGAAAGTCACGCCTCTCGGTATAGTCCGCACGAAGCTTCTCAAAGTAAGAGTCGGGGGCCTCCAGGGCCCTGGCTCCCGCCTCTTGCAGGGGCGCGGGCGCTCCTACCGTCAAGAAGTCGTGCATCTTGCGAATCGCAGAGGTCACATCCGGTGGGGCCAGGACATAGCCGATTCGCCAGCCGGTTACGGAAAAAGTCTTGGAGAGTCCGCTGATGGTGATCGTCCTCTCCCTCATTTCAGGCAGGGCGGCCATCAGGTGATGATCCCCTTCATAGATAATATGCTCGTAGATTTCGTCGGTCAGGATGTAGAAGTCAAATTCAATGGCCAGGCGGGCCAGTTGCTCGAGTTCCTGAAGCGAAAAGACCTTGCCGGTGGGGTTGTTGGGGGTATTCAGGATCAAGGCCCGGACTCCCCCGCTCCCCTGCAGACTTGTGGCCAGGGCTCTCAGCTCATCCAGGTCAAACGAGAAATCATTCTCGGGATCCAGGCTGACAAAGTGTGGCGTGGCCCCCGAAATGATGGCATCCGGACCGTAGTTCTCGTAAAACGGTTCGAAGATGATGACATTTTGTCCTGGATTGACCGTAGCCAGCATGGCGGAAATCATGCTCTCGGTAGCCCCACAACAGACTGTCATCTCCCGCTCGGGATCCACCCTAAAGCCGTAGAATCTCTGGTAGTAGCGCGCCAGTGACTGGCGCAACGAGAGTGATCCCCAGGTGATAGCGTACTGGTTGATCTCGGAGCGAATCGCCTCGCAGGCTGCTTCCTTGATGAACTCGGGAGCCGGGAAATCAGGGAATCCCTGGGACAGGTTGATGGCCCCGTGCTGGTTGGCCAGACGGGTCATCTCCCGGATGACCGATTCCGTGAATTGCCCGGCTTTGTGACTGACTCGGCTGCCGGAGCCCTGCTTAGCTGCCATGGTGGATCGGACCCATCGGGAAGGTTCTCAGGTGGGTAAGGGTACCAGCATGCGGACCAATCCGGAACTAGTGGACTGCACCGGATCAGCTGACGCGAGGTCCGGGATACTGCTTTCCCAGGCGCTTTCTTTCCCCGGAAGCAAGAATGCGAACCACCTCGGAGTCAAAGCAGTCTTCCTCGGAACGCACCGAAGGGTGGGCGCGCCTCTCGTACATTTCCCAGCTACGGTCAATATCGTGTCTGAGGCGATCATAGATGTCCGATGTTTCGTGGCCCTCGTCGACCGCTTCCGAGTTGTAGAGCTTGATTTCGGAGACGAGAAGGCGGGCGAATCGGAGAGCTTCCTCTCGAAGAACCTCAAAGTCCTTCTCTTCTTCCTCTTCTGCTTCCTCTTCTCCCTCGTCAGCTTCCTCGGCGGTTTCGTCCGCAGCCGCTTCCGCCAATTCCTCTTCCTCGACTTCCTCGTCGATCGCTGCTACTTCCTCGGGCTCGTCTGCGACCTCGTCGTCTTCATTTTCTTCCGCCGTCGCCTCTTCCACATCGAGGCTCTCGGCGGAGGCCTCGTCCTTCTCGTTCAGCTCGGCCGATTCCTCAGTCCCGCCTTCGTCCGCTGCTTCGACCGCCACAGCTTCTGCACCCTCGGCCTCCGCGGATTCTTTCTCCGCGTCGCTCTTATCCGGGGGTGCTATTGGAGGGGGGGCAAGTGTTGACGTTTCCCCTCCTCCCTGGACATGGCCCTGCTGGAGGGCGTGGTTCTTGAGAACGAGAGCGGCCAGAAGGGATAGAAACTCGAGTCCCGCTGGCGAAAAGTTCTCTTCGGAATCGGCATAGAGAACGACCGGCACCAGTTCGTCAAAGCAGAGCGGAATTCCAACTGCTGCTTTGGGAAGGCTGTCGTCGTCGCCCCAGCCAAAGTCTTTCACTTTCTGGTCTTCCGCGTAGATGATCGATTGTTCACGCACACAGCGAGCCATCAGCGAGTTTTCATCTTCGATTTTGACTCTGGCCAGATCATCCAGATCCAGACCGGATGCCCTCCACGGGACCAGTGTGCCGCTGCGGTTCAGGAACAAGACGGAACGAGGAACCCAGGTTGAGACCAATTCCAGGTACTCTTCCAGAATCTCGGGCTGGGTCTGTCTGCCTACAAGGCGGCGAATGGCATCATTGGCCACGTTCAGGAGACTGGTGATTCGAGCCGACTCCTCGGAGGAGTCGGCGCCAAGATCGAAAGGCAGAGCCGATCGCTCCAGCCGCCCGAGCCTCTGGGACACCTCACCCAGGCTCTGGTTTACAGTTTCAATTCTCTCAAGGAGAGTGTCTTGATCCATGATGACTCCCCACCACTTGAAAACAACGTTTCGAACCCAGCTCCGACCCCAATCGGGTCAGCGCACAACCGGCGTGGTTGGCCCGCTCCCAGGAGAGGAACGATCTTTCCGACCGCCGCTAGATTGCTCATCGCAGGCTCAACCGGGGTAAGTCCCTGCGATGCAGGTCTCTAGCCTACCAATTTCTTCCTCCTGAGCAGATATGATCCACATCACCAAATCCCCAATCGAGACGATTCCGACCACTTTCTTCCTCTCGAGCACGGAAAGATGGCGAATTTTCTTGTCCGTCATCGGGAAGACTTGCCCTCCAGCACGATCTTGCAGGTATAGTCGTTCTGCAGAACATCCCCAGGAGCTGACCCTCGGAGATGACCGGAAGAGCGCCTGTGTTCATGGGTGGAAAGAATCTCGACGGCTTCATACACCGACAGTTCGGGCTCCACCGACCAGACGGTGGCCTCTTTTCGGCCAATGACTTCACCAATGGTTACGTCCGGTTTCATCGATTCCTATACTCGCATGAACCTCGCGGAGACCTCGTCGCATTGTAACAGGAGCCTCCCAATAGAGCCAAAACGCAACAGTTCTATTCTCTCCCGGCTCGAGTTGCATTATTCTCTGTCGTATCCACGGAGGGGAGTAGCGGGCGAAACGCTTTCACAAGTGCGATCGCAAGAGTATCGTATTCTATGGAAGGGAGCACTACGCCATGAAAGATCTATTGGCTCAGAGAATAGCAATTATCGGCCTGGGCAAGCTGGGGGGCATTCTGGCTCGAGCCTTCCTGGAAAAGGGTCTCATCGGTGAGAACCAGACTGCCGCCACGGTGGCTCACGGAACCCGCGCCGAGACCCTGGCCGGGGAGTTTCGGTTTCCGGTGACGACTGACAACTCCGCCCTGGTGCAGAACGCTGAGATTGTGCTCCTCTGCGTCAAGCCCCAGAATGTGGGTCATGTGTGCCGGGAGATCGACGGCTCTCTTTCCCCTTCTCACCTACTCATCTCGGTAGCTGCCTCGGTCCCGACGCGGTACATCGAAGACCACTTGACTCGCCAGGTTCCCGTGGTCCGTGCCATGCCTAACACTCCCTGTCAGGTGGGCGAGGGCATGACGGCCATCTGCTCGGGCCGGTTCGCTGATTCTGACCACCTGAATCTCACCCGGAAGCTCTTTGACACCGTGGGTCGCACGGTCATCCTGGACGAGAAACACATGGATGCTGCCACCGGCTTGTCGGCCAGCGGCCCCGCCTTCCTCTATGTGATCCTGGAATCTCTGGCGGACGCCGGCGTGAAGGTTGGATTACCCCGCACTACCGCAACTCTGTTGGCCGCGCAGACCACCCTGGGAGCTGCCCGCGTAGTCCTGGAAACGGGCAGCCATCCGGCCCTTCTCAAAGACATTGTCACCACTCCGGCGGGTTGCACGATCGACGGCCTCCTGGAGCTGGAAGAGGGGAAACTCCGCGTGACCCTGATCAAGGCCGTTGTCAAGGCGGTCCAAAGAGCCGGGGAGCTGCTGCCTGACGAGGCAGCCCAGAAATGAACAGGCACACTATCTAACACTACTGGGCCGATGACGTACCCTCGAATTCCCGTGACCGTCCCGAGCCTCACACTGGCTCTTGCTGGGCTGCTCGGACTGCCGGGCCTGCTTTGTGCGAAGCCGGGAAACAGCCTCGCCCCTGCCCCCTCACAGGAACAGGAGGCACCCACATTAGAGCTCCTGGGTCAGATCGAGACCGAGCCTGGAGTCCGACTCAAGGGATTCTTCTCAAACGTTGTATTGAGAGGAGCCTACCACCCATTTTCCTTGAAGACCGTCACCAACCTGGGAGGTCGTTTCAAGTTCAAGCAGATCCCGGCGGGAACCTACGTGCTGACCGTGATGACACCCCGCCACGGTTCTTCCTCCAGGACGATCGCGGTCACGACCAGCTTTGCTGATTCCAAGGGGCAGGTGCACACTTCGATCCAGATGAACCTGAATCAGACTCGTCTGGATTCTCGCATCTCGGTTGCCGAACTGGCAGTACCCGAAAAGGCCTGGAAGGAGTACCAGAAGGCACAGGCTGAACTCTCCAAAAGCCACACCGATGCGGCCGTCACTCACTTGAAGCGGGCCTTGAAGGCAGCGCCGGAGTTCCCAACGGCGCTCAACACACTGGGAACCATTTGCTACCAGATCGGGAAGTTCAAGGAGGCGGAAGCGTACTTCAGGCAGGCACTCGATCTGGACCCCGACTTATACCCGCCCCTGGTCAATCTGGGGGGAGCCTTGCTCTCCCTGGGTCAGTTCGAGGAGGCACTCCAGGTCAATCTGAGGGCACGTGAGCAGCGCCCTTCGGATCCTCTGGCCCAGTCCCAGCTGGGTCTGAGCTATGAGGGCCTGGGAGAGTGGGACAAGGCCATCACAAGTCTTCGGCAGGCCAAACGGCTGGAGCCGGCCCACTTCAGCAATCCCCAGTTATCCCTTGCCCGGCTGCTCCTGAAACAGGGCTGGCTGGAGGCTTCTGTCAAGGAGTACGAGGAGTTCCTCTCGCTGCATCCCGATTCCTCCTACGCAGAGGGGGTTCGCCAATTCATCGAAAGCGTCCGCGAACAACGACCCTGAAAAAAAGGTGGCAGGGTAGACTGTCTCTTTTTCAGAAGATGGGCATCACGACCCGGGGACCCCACCGGTTCTGGGGCAGGGGAACGCGGACGCCTTCTACCTCTCCGGTCGAAGGTCGGAAATCTACCACTAGAAACGGCGTCAGGCGGACACTGGGGTCCAGCACTTCGTCCAGGGTGATGGCCTCCTTGAACGGCTTGGCGGCCTTCGAAAGCACGACCTGCACCGGTTCATCTCGCGCGTCCGGGTTGGCACCCATGAGCGCGTCTCCCCACAGCCAGCCACTGGTGGGCACCAGGAAGTTGAGAGCAATACCACCGATACTGGCAAGTACCTTCCCGACAGAGGGGCTCGGCCGCTTGGCGTCGGGCATCAGGTAGAACATACCCTTCATTTTGTATCCGGGATTGAGGATGGTCGCGACCACCGGCCCCCCCGGGTGCTCGGCCATCTCACGTTGCACATCGGCGTGCGCACGGGTCGCGCCCATGACTTCCCGAATCCACTCGGCCGGCTGAGGCCAGGCACTGATCACGACGGTCTGATGCTCGGCTTGAACGATGCATGCCGTCTGGGCGCGAGTGTAGCCTCGCACCACGAAAGCCAGAGAAAACGACAGGCCAAGAGCAAACCCATAGGCAGCAGCCCAGGAGAGGGCTCGCGGACGCATACGGCCGAAGGTAGCTTCGAAGAGACGGCGCACCGGACTCCCCGGCAGGAAGGCTCCCCGGGTGCCGGCAAACGCTCGATAGGAAGCGCCGAAGCGCTCCTCCATCCGTTGCTCTTCGAAGCGGGCCAGAGCCGCATAGAGAAAGAGCATGGTCACCCAGCAGCCCACTGGCGACGCCCCTTCCTCTGATCTTGTTGTAGTAGACCTGAAAGGCTGAGATCAGAAAACCCCACAGGCCCAATGCAAAGATAAAGCTCCCGACTTCCCTTTGGATTTCCAGCAGGTAGGAGTGGGTCACCACCGAGTGGTTCAGAAAGAACCCGTCCAGCCAGGCCGTTGCCGGGGTCGCTGAGAGGAACCCGAGCAGCGGTTCGAATCGAAAACTGGCGTAGAAGAAACCCGCAAAAGGACTGATCATCATCAGCACCTCGCTGGCCGCCAATCCCAGGACTACGACTCCCCCCAGGCGACCAAGTTGAGAAGGCGATTTCATGGAGGAACACTATCAGGAAGAGTCGGGTCTGTCATACTGCAGCCCATGTTGAGATGCTCCTTTTTCCTGCTCGTTGGGCTGGCTGTGGATTCCCTTCCGGGGTGTGCAACTGAGCCCCTTCGGCCAGAAACCGACGATCGCCCCCTCAACTTTATTCTGATCCTGGTGGACGATCTGGGCTGGAAGGACGCCGGGGTGTATGGAACCACTTTTTACGAGACGCCGAACATCGACCAACTGGCCCGAAACAGCATGCGATTCACGCAATTTTACACCGCAGGCTGCGTTTGCTCTCCCACCCGGGCCAGTATCATGACCGGCAAACACCCGGCCCGTTTGAACATTACCGACTGGATCAGCGGTCGCCAGAGAGGTCGCTTGTTGCCGGCAACCTATGATGACCACCTGCCCCTGAGAGAGCTGACTCTGGGCGAAGCCTTCCAGGCACAAGGCTATCTCACCGCCTACATCGGAAAATGGCACCTGGGTGGCGAACCCTACTTTCCGGATCAAGAGGGTTTTGGCTTCACCCGGGCGGTTGCAGGAGGGGGCTACCCGGCGACTTATTTCTATCCCTATCGAAACCCCCATCCCTCGAATCAGGATGTACCTGATCTCGAGTCCGGGCAAGACGGGGAATACCTGACCGCTCGACTGACGGACGAGGCCATCCACTTCCTGGGGGAGAACCGAAATCGTCCCTTCTTGCTGATCCTGTCTCATTACGCCGTTCACGTTCCTCTGGAGTCGAAGCCGGAACTTGTGCAGAAGTACGATTTAAAAGCCTCTCGGTTGCCGGCAGCGGATGGTCCCGGGTTCTTACCCGAGGGCGGCCAGGCGACCACCAAGCAATTGCAGGACAACACCGTCTACGCGGGGATGATCGAAAGCCTGGACGAGAGCGTGGGCCGCATCAGGTCGGCTTTGAAAGAGCTGGACTTAGCCGGGAACACGGCCCTGATCCTGGTTTCCGATAACGGAGGGCTGAGTACCCTGGCCAACGACAGCACCGCGATTCCCACACCTCCCACATCGAACCTGCCTTTGCGGGCCGGCAAGGGATGGCTCTACGAAGGTGGCATTCGCGCTCCGCTGATGGTCAGTTGGCCCGGTGTGATCCGTGGTGGGAGTGAGAATGACGAACCGGTCATCAGCATGGATCTCTTCCCCACCCTGCTGGAGATGGCCGGCCTGAAGCTGATCCCGGACCAGCACCAGGACGGCATCAGCATGGTTCCGCTTCTGACTGAAAGTGGTGGCCTGGGCCGCAGCGCCCTGTTTTGGCACTATCCGCACTACCTGGCGGGAAACACACCCTCGGGCGCCGTGCGCGCCGGCGACTACAAGTTGATTGAGTGGTTCGAGGACGATCGCGTCGAGTTGTATCACCTGGCCGAAGATCTGGGTGAGGTCAACGACCTGGCCAAGCGCCTGCCGGAAAAGACCGAAGAGCTGCGCGAGTTGCTCCAAGCATGGCGGAAAGAGTCGGATGCCAGGATGCCCAGACGGATCTTCGACTCCACCGGCTGGGGGGACGAGGGTGCGATGACGCCACTGCCGAACCAGGAGGGAAGGCCGTAGCCGTGATTCTTCATGTACCACTGAAGCCCCACCGCCATGGAAACGCCGCTGTTGCCACGGATGACCACCTGATTCTGGCGGCCGTCCACTTCGAAGACATCTGCGCCGTTCTCTGCTGGGATCATCTCGAATACGAAGCGATCCGCCTGTTCAGGAAGCAGCCGTTTCACGAGGCCTTGTGCGGCAATCTGTGAAGTCGCGGGGTTCGGAGCCGGGGCACAGGCGGTGGACACCAGCCCAACCGAGATGGACAGGGCAACGACCCCTGTCAGAAGTGCGCCGTCTCGGTCGCCCATAAGAGAGCCCTCCTTGAACTAGAGTTCAGGTGAACCAACAACTTATACCTCAAAAGTCCACACGATCAAGCAGAATTCAGTGGCCCTTGCAGGGCACGGCAAGGGGAGAGAGTATTGCTGTTCTGGTTCTGGCGAGTTAGATTAGAGGCGATCCGATGACTGTCTATGCCGCAGTAGGCGGCGTCCGGAGCAAAGACGGAGGCGCCACCTGGGAGGCTCTGAGAGACGGCTTCACGGGAAGTTTCGATGTCCGGGCCCTGGCTATAGACCCGGTAAAGCAGAGAGTCTATGCCGGAAATTTTGGCCACGGCGCCTTCGTGCTTCCCCCGCCCAGCGTCGGTTGGCTTTACGCCGGCGGCGACTCGCCATACAGGTGTATTCACCGGGCGGACAGCTGCTGGGTGAAGGTGAGTTGACTCTGGCCGCGGGAGAACGAGTCTCACAGCTTGTGGAACAACTCGTGGAGGACGTGGCGGGACTGGAACTGGCCGGGGGCTATGTCCTGGTTTTCTCTGACAACCCGATCATCGGGCAGATGCTCTTTGGCCAGCTGGGCGGAAACGGAATTCAGTACTTCTCGGCCGTGCCGCCGACCGTGCTGCGCTGAAGCACACACTCCTCAAATTCCGCTTGCTGCCTCGGCACCGAGCCCCCTGCGGAGAATGACACCCCCCGTGGCCAGCAACCACAGCGACTTCAGATGAAACACGGGCAGGTAGAGCGACATGTGATCCGGGAGAAGCATCGTCAGAGCCATCGCCGCCAGACCGATTGCGATGGCGACGCTTCCGCTCCAGACCGGCAGGATCTTCCATTTGATGAGTCCGAAACCGAGCACCAGCAGGCCCAGGCCGGAAAACACGCGACCAAATCTGACCAGGTAGGTGACGTACTCCGTGTCCATTCTCAGGGCCTCCACGAAACCGCGAATCTCGACGCTGGACTTTCCGTTCATCTCCACGGCTCCCCAGGCCCCGTGGTGATAGTGATAATAGAAAGCTGCGGCCAGGGCGCCTACGAAGATTCCCGCCGTTGCGACAGCGGCCCCAGGCCAGATCACGACTCTTGCTTCCGAACGAGTCAGGAGCGAGGCCAGAGCCACCAGAGCGATGGCCGCGACACTCATTCCAAACAGATGGAGACGAAAGGCCCAGATCCACCAGAGGAGGTTCTCATGGACTCGCGCAAAATCACCCGTCTCGAAGAAAGTTCCGATGTGGGTCGGCATCAGCATCCACCCCCCCAGAAGAGGATGGCGGCGGGGACAAAGGACCACCCGATAAATCTGGTTGAAAAATCGCGAGGCATCTGGCATATCTCCTGTTTGGGGAGACGGCTGCGTTGCCGCCACCTGTTCTCCGGTTTCCAGGATCATACACCTGGCAATCTAAGAATGGGAAAAAGGGGATAGTCTACTTTATCCCCTTTTTCCCACCGATATCTGATTGCTCACGACGATCCCGTCGCCTCGAGATGAGAAAACGTAGCCCGTGATGCTGGTGCACCTGCAGGAGGTTTCCAAGAGCTATGGAGGCGAGACGGTTCTAGAGGGCGTTTCGCTTCAGATCGAGCCTCGAGACCGAGTGGGACTGGTGGGGCCCAACGGTTGCGGCAAGACGACGCTGGTCAAGTTGATTGAGAGGCGACTGGAAGCCGATCACGGCCACGTCACCACTCGTTCGGGTCTGACGCTGGCCAGTATTCCGCAGATCCCTGATCTGTCCGCTGATACCACTGTGTTGAAAGAGGCTCTGAGCGTTTTCCGATCGCTGCGCGAGGCGGAACGGGAACTGGAAACACTTCGCCAGCAACTGAGTGAGGCGAAGGAGGGCGAGAATCACAGGTTGTCTGAGCAGTACGCCGACCTGCAGACACATTTCGAGCACGTGGATGGCTACAGTTATCCCGCCCGGACGGAAGCTGTGCTGATGGGAATCGGCTTCTCCCGACAGCAACTGGACCAGCCCTGCGGCACCCTCAGCGGCGGCCAGGTTCGCAGGCTTGTCCTGGCCCAGGCTCTCCTGAAACCGGCCCAGCTCATTCTTCTCGACGAACCGACCAATCATCTCGATCTGCAGGGAACCCTGTGGCTGGTCGACTACCTCATGTCCCTGTCGGTAGCCTTCATGGTTGTGAGCCATGATCGCTATCTGCTGGATGAGGTGACCCACAGAACCTTCGAGATTCTGAATCGAAGGCTGACCATCTATCCGGGGAATTTCAGTAAAGCCGGTCAACTGCGAAGCCAGCGGCTCGTGGAGCAGAAGAAGCAGTACCGGAAACAGCAGGAGTGGAAGAAACGAAACGAAGAGTTCATCCGGCGTAATCTTTACGGCCAGAAGACTCGACAGGCGCAGGACCGAAGAAAAAAGCTGGAAAAAACGAAATGGATTCAGCCTCCCGCTACCTCAACCGGGCAACCCGTCATCTCGGTGTCCGCAGCGAGGGCTCCCTGCCGAGTCTACCTGGAAATGGAGAAGATATCGGTGGGATTCCCGGCAACAACGCTGCTCGAGAGCCTTGATCTGACGGTCCTCAAAGGGGAGAGAATTGCGATCCTTGGATCCAATGGAAGCGGGAAAACTACCCTGGCTCGCGTGATTGCCGGAGATCTCCAGCCCCTGGGCGGCCAGGTTCGGCTGGGACCCGGTGTGGTGAGCCGGTTTCTTCACCAGGATCCACGCTTCGACGAGGACGATTGCACCGTTCTCGACGTGCTCAGAAGCCTGGATGGCAGCCGTCGAGACGGAGAACTCCGCTCTTACCTGGCGGGCTTTCAGTTTCGTGGAGACGATGTATTCAAGAATCTTGAAGGTCTGAGCGGTGGGGAGCGCAATCGGTTGGCCCTGGCTCGACTGTTCTATCATCCGGTAGATCTCCTGATCCTGGACGAACCGACCAACCATCTCGATATCTACACTCGGGATGCACTGGTGTCGGCGTTGGCAGGGTTTCCAGGAGCGATGATTCTCATCTCCCACGATATCCACCTGATTCGCTCAGTGGCGGCACGGTACTTCCTGGTGGTGGACAAGGGGCTTCGAGAGTTACCCGGCCTGGATGCCCTGTGGGGCGGCGACAAGAGGTCCCGGCCGGGGAAAGCAAGCCGCAAACCTGGACGGAGAGCGTCCCAAATCACCCACAGCCGATCAATCTCCAAGAACGAGCTGCGACGGCTTGCCGACGAAGTCGAATCCCTGGAGGCTGAGATCGCCACCCTGGAGGTCCGTCAGCAGGAGCGGGTGAAGGCCCTCTCTGAGCAACCCGAATTCAGTCAGGCCCATGATCTGGCCCGCCGCCACCAGCAGACCGCCGCCAGACTGGAGACCCTCTACCGGAGCTGGGAAGAAAAGTCGGCACGACTCCAGTCGGCCGACTAGTGTACTGTCCGGGCCGTGCTAGCCCGGATTATGCATGAGATCTGAATCCGAGTGAGATTTGGGCCCATAAAAAGAGCCGTAGCTCTCTGATATAAAAGGGTTTACACAAACAAGACCCTAACCAGGAGCTACGGCAATGTTAAGAGCAGTCTGCCAGAATACCCTGCCATTTCACAGCCACAGAAAGATCACGGCGCGTTTTGATGGGGGGAGCCTCACTTCCGACGCAGGATGGTTGTTGTTTGGATCGGTGGATCGGCAACATCGGCTCTGCGAGGGCTTCAGTTCGTGTATTTCGGAGAGTCGAGACCAACGCTACATTCGTCATGATCTGTTGAAGTTGATCCGACAACGAGTCTTGCAGATCGTGGCCGGCTACGAAGACTGTAATGACGCCGATACGCTGCGCTCGGATCCGATGCTCAAAACCGTCTGTGATCAGTTGCCGGAGAGCGATCCGGATTTGGCCACGCAGCCGACTTTCTCCCGCTTGGAGAACTCCGTCACCAGGAAGGATCTGATGCGTTTGAGCCAGTGGCTGCTAGGCCGTTATGTGCGCTCCCTGAAGAAAAGACGTCCCGGTAAGATCATCCTGGATCTGGACAGTACCGACGACCACACCCACGGCCAGCAGGAGTTCTCCTTCTACCACGGGTATTACCGAAGCCACATTCTGCATCCTTTGCTGATCTTCGATGCCGACACGGGAGACCTGGTGTGTGCCGTGTTGAGACCTGGCAACAAGGGAGCTGCCTCTCACATCGTGCCCATTCTGAAGCGAGTCGTGGAGGCTATCCGACAAGGAGTGGGGACGGATGTCGAGATTGAGATTCGGGCCGACAGCGGCTTTGCCACGCCGCGGCTCTACGAGTTCTGTGAGGCTGAAGAGAATCAACTCCAGTATGTCATTGGGTTAAGTCGAAACCCTCGCCTGCAGCGAGTGGTCGAGCCCCTGCTGGATTCGACTCGGGAAAGGTTCCTTGAGCTGGAGGAAAAACAGCGTCAGTTTGACGAGTTTCTTTATCGAGCCAACAGCTGGGATCGATCTCGTCGCGTCATCGTCAAAGTGGAGGTCGATCAGCGCGGGATCAATCGTCGCTTTGTGGTCACCAACCGGGACGATCTCTGCTCCCAATCACTTTATGACCACTACACAAACCGAGGACAGACCGAAAACTTCATCAAGGCCTTCAAGAATCATCTGAGCATGGACCGACTCAGCTGTCATCGATTCCTGGCCAATCAGTTTCGACTCCTTCTGCATGCCCTGGCTTACCAGATGTTCGTGCGCCTGCGCGACTATCTGCACGGGACCCCCTGGCACAAGCTCGAAATCGAAACCTTACGTCGTCGTGTCCTCAAGATCGGGGCCCGGATCCGACAAACCACTCGACGCATCTGGGTCCATCTTTCCTCAGCCTTTCCCGAACAACCCCTCTTCCACCTCGTCTTGAGTCGTCTCAACTCCAGCTAGCCTCTCCCAGCTCCCCGAAAAACCGCTTCCGATACTCACCCAGGCCCAGATCTGTCTGAAATTCACTCCCCAACCACTTCAAACGCCTCGCCAACCGATATTCTTCGCAAATCCGCCTGTCACACCTGTCCGCTTTCGAGTTGAGCCACTTCTCGAGTCGTTTTTCAACTCCGGACTACGGTTCTTGCATAATCCGGGCTAGGCCAGGAGCTTGTTCACAAGATTCCCGTGGACGTCCGTCAGGCGATGGTGGCGACCCCTGGTACTTGAAGGTCAGTTTCTTGTGATCGATCCCCAGACAGTGCAGGATGGTGGCCTGCAGATCGTGCACGTGCACTGGATCTTCCAGGATATTGTAGGAGAAGTCGTCCGTCTTCCCCAGCGAGATCCCGGGCTTAATCCCGCCTCCCGCCATCCACATGGTAAAGCAGCTCGGGTGGTGGTCGCGGCCGTAATTGTCCTCCTTCAGAGTTCCCTGACAGTAGACGGTACGGCCAAACTCGCCACCCCAGACCACCAGCGTGTCGTCGAGCAGTCCGCGTTGTTTCAGGTCCATCACCAAGGCCGCCGAAGCCTGATCCACATCCCGACACTGGAGCCGGATGTCGCGGGGCAGTTCCCAGTGCTGGTCCCAGCCCCGGTGATAGAGCTGGATGAAGCGGACGTCTTTTTCCAGCAGTCGCCGGGCCAGAAGACAGTTGGCTGCGTAGGTCCCCGGTCTCCTGGAGTCGGGGCCATACATTTCAAAGGTACTGTCCGGCTCGCTGGATAAATCCGTCAGCTCGGGAACCGAGGCCTGCATCCGGAAGGCCATCTCGTACTGGGAAATTCGAGTCTCAATTTCAGGATCTCCGAACTCACGAGCCCGAATCTGGTTCAATTCTCGAATCGCATCCAGCATGTGGCGACGATTGGAGCGCTCAATCCCAGGAGGGTTGGAGAGGTAAAGAACCGGATCACCGCTGTGACGGAACTTCACTCCCTGGTGCTCAGAAGGTAGAAACCCGCTTCCCCAGAGTCGCGAGAAAAGAGGCTGCTTCGGGCGCTGGGCGCTGCCCTGCGAAACCAGAACAATAAAGGCCGGCAGATCCTGATTCTCACTTCCCAGACCGTAGCTCATCCAGGCCCCGAAACTGGGTCTTCCCGACTGCTGGCTTCCGGTCTGAAAAAAGGTGATGGCAGGCTCGTGATTCGTGGCCGGCGTGTAAACCGTCTTGACAATGGCGATGTCGTCCACAATCCCGGCCGTGCCGGGAAGCAATTCACTCAGGTAGGTTCCGCTTTCGCCGTGCCGTGCGAATTTGAAGATGGAAGGGGCCAGTGGGAAAGACTCTTGGTTGGTACTGATCCCGGGCGGGCGCTTCCCCATTCGAACCGATTCAGGAAGTTCCGTTCCCTGGAGGCCCGAAAGCCCGAGCTTGTAATCGAACAGATCAATCTGGGAGGGGGCTCCCGCTTGAAACAGGAAGATCGCACGCCTGGCCCGGGGAGCGAAATGGGGCAATCCCGGGAGGCCAGGGCTATCACCTCCGGTACCGGCCAGCAGGGAGGGCTTCAAAAGGGATCCCAGGGCAGCCAACCCGATTCTCGCGCTGCCGCGGGAAAAGAACTGCCGGCGGGTCATGAAAAGGGAAAAGTCGTCTTCTAAGGACATTTTCTTACTCTCGAGTAATGGTTTCGTCCAGGTTCAGAATGATACTGGCCAGGGCAGTCCACGCGGCCAGTTGCTTCCGATCGATGGTGTCCGGCGCGAGGCTTGCGCCCAGACCCACCAGCCTTGTCGCCGCTTCCGGGTTGTGAGTGTAGAAATCCTGCTGCTGCTGCAGCGCCGCGGCCAGAACCCGGGTTTCCTCGCCAGTGGGAAGGCGCGAGGTTGCCAGCCGGTAGACCAGCTGTAAAGGTGACTCAGAACTCCCGTCTACCTGGGTCAATGCCCTGGAAGCCAGAGCGCGGGCCGCTTCGACGAAGGTGGTGTCATTCAAGAGCACCAGTGGCTGCAGAGGTGTGTTGGTCCTGGACCGTCGAACCGTACAGAATTCGCGGTCCGGAGCATCGAACATGCCCAGCGAGGGAGGTGGCACTGTGCGCTTCCAGAAGGTGTAGAGGCTGCGTCTGTAGAGATCCGCACCCGTGCTCTGATGGTAAACCTGGGCCGTGTAGTAAACTTGATCTCCCTCGAATTCCCCATAAGCCATTTCTTTCCAGAGACCGGCAGGCTGATAGGGGAAAACGCTGGGCCCTCCGACGTCGAGGTTCAGCAACCCTCCCAGGGCCAGGGCTCCATCCCGAATCATCTCGGCCGGTAATCTCAATCGACTGGCGCGAGACAGCCATCGGTTCTCCGGATCATGTTCTGCCGACCAGGCGTTCATCTTCGAGGACTGGCGATAGGTAGCCGAGGTCACGACGAGCTTGTGCATGGCCTTGACGTCCCAGCCGCTCTCCACAAACTCTCGAGCCAGCCAGTCGAGCAGCAGCGGGTGACTGGGAGGACTGCCCTGGGAGCCGAAGTCCTTGCTGGTGTATGTTTTCAGCGGAAATGGGACAAAATGGCCCGAAGTTTAAGAGACACTCGGGGCCGCTGCTGGTCTGGCTAGATTAGCATTAATCACTCGCCGACGGGCGAGCGTTACTCCCTTCAATCTCCTCCTTCTGGTTTGGATCGAATCTCTTCTACCAAAGTAAACGTCATCGGGCGTCACGTTGCCGAGGGCTTCGTGATAGCGCCGGCTGTTGTAGTATTCGATGAACGCTTCGATCTCCCGCTCGAGCTCTTCCGGGCTTTCCCACACCAGCAGATTGACGCGCTCCTTGCAGGAGCGATGGTAGCGTTCGATCTTTCCGTTGGTCTGCGGGTGATAGGGCGAGGCCAGAATGTGGCCCAGTCCCTTGGCTTCCAGGTAGTAGCCGAAGTCCCTGGAGATCAGAGCCGCGCCACGATCGGTTACCAGCCGCGGCCTCTTCTGACTTTCCATCTGGTCGATACCCGCTGCCTGACAAGCTGCCTCGACCACCTCACTGAAGTCGCCTGCTGTCATGGCTGGTTGCAGGCGCCAGGCCAGGATCTTACGGCTGAAGTCGTCCAGTACCGAGATCAGGTAATACCAGCCCCAGTTCTTGATCAGTAGATACGTCGCGTCGGTCTGCCATTGCTGGTTTGGCCAGGCGGTCTTGACCCGATATTCGGAGCTTGCCGGAAAGGTCTTCTGCTCGACTTCCTGGATCAGACCCTCGGCTTTCAAGATCCGATAGACCGAGGACTCGGAGATCGTAAACCCGCAGTAATCCGTAATATGGCAGCTGACTTCCCGCGCCGACCACTCCGGATACAGCAAGGCAATCTCCAACGTTTTGTCTCGCTCTGATGGCAGTACCTGGTTCCAGACCCGGCTGTGGGAAGATGGACGATCCCGCAGGCCCAAGACACCCCGTCGACGGAAGTTCGCTCGCCACCGGTAGTAAGTCGAGCGTGGTATCTGAAGCTGAGCCAGCACTTGTATCACCGGTAGCCCGGATCCCTCAACGGCTCGTAGAACTTCTAGTTTGTATTCGGCAGCCATTCGCTGATACCGTCTCCGCCTTATAGGCCCAAACTTTTTTTCAGCCGCTGATTGTCCAGTACCGTCTCAGCCACTGCCCTCTTGAGCGCATCGTTTTCTTCCTTGAGCCGTCGAACTTCCTGGGATGTGGCATCCCGCCGCGTGTCTCGAGTCAGTCCGTTCTTGCCGGCATCCAGAAAGGCCTTCGACCATTTGTAATAGATCGACGGCTGAATGCCTTCTTGTCGACACAGCTCGGTGATCGGGACTTCGCCCCGAAGTCCCTCCAGAACAATCCGGATCTTCTCATCGGCGGAAAACTTCCGGCGGGTCCTTCTACGAATCTGTTTCACAACGTCTGTGGCCATGGTGGTTTCTCCTCTTGTGTTGCGCCACGGCCAGCATCGGCACCCTTACGGAACCTGTCAAGGTTCCGCTCAAACTGTCTCTAAGAACTCAGGCTCAATGTGTCTCATTGCTGCTGACGGGATACACCACAAGGGCCTTTTGCAGTTTGTCCTCGAAACGGAAGATCACCGATGAGAACCAGACCCGTGTTGTTCAACAACTCCCGAATCGTAGCGGCGATTTGCTTAACCGCCATGGTGTCGTCGGCTGCGTCGGGAGCTTCGGTCGCGAAAGCGAAACCAGGCCGTCCCAACATCCTCTTTATCTACACCGACGATCATTCGCATCGAACGGTGGGTGCTTATCCTGAAGCCTATCAGTGGGTCCGCACTCCGAACATCGACCGCCTGGCCAAACAGGGCGTGCGGTTTGCCTATGCTTACATCGGCACCTGGTGCATGCCTTCGCGGGCGACCCTGCTCACCGGGCATCATCCGTATGGGGTGCAATCGATGCGAATGGTGGGGCAATATCCGGGCAGCGCCTACGATCCCGATCAGTGTCCGTTCTGGCCCAGGGTGTTTCGCGAGAACGGCTACGTGACCGCCCAGATTGGGAAATGGCACACTGGAACCGATACTGGCGCCGGACGAGACTGGGATCACCAGATCGTCTGGAATCGTCCCGCACATCCGGAAAACTCCCCCAATTACTATTATGACCAGCTGATTACGACCAACGGCGGCGAACCCAGGCTCGTGAAGGGATACTCGACGGACAACTACACCCGCTGGGCGCTCGATTTCATCCGCGGAGATCACCGTGATCCCGACAAACCGTGGTATCTCTGGCTTTGTTACGGTGCCGTCCACACGCCCTTCACCCCGGCGGATCGTCATTTGCAGGCCTATCCGGATGCGAAAGTCCCGATTCCGGTCGACATCTATCCGCCCCGGCCCGGCAAGCCGGCGTATATGCAGAGGATCGAGCACTGGATCAAAGGGCAGGACGGTCAGCCGGTCCAAAGGAAAATCCGAGTTTCGAGCAATCCAGGGCAAACGCTGGTGTCAACCGTCCGGCAGTATCATCAGGGCGTCCTGGCCATTGACGAGGGAGTCGGCCGCATCATGAAGATGCTGGAGGAGACCGGTCAGCTCGAAAACACGCTGGTTGTGTTCACGTCCGATCAGGGCCTTGCCAGGGGGCAACACGGTTTTAGCACCAAGATGGCCCCGTATGACGCGACGATCCGCTCGCCGCTGATCGTCAGCATGCCGGGAACGCTGCCCTCGGGGGTCGTCTGCCCGACTCCCGTCGGCGGCGCCGATCTGGTACCGACGTTCTTTCGTTTTGCCGGCATTGAGCTGCCCTGGAAAATGCACGGCCGCGATTTGACGCCACTCCTTCGAGATCCGATGAGCAAGTGGCCGCATCCGTTGCTGCTGACCTTCACGGGAGCGAAATACGGTTCCGAAACGGACCGGGTACCGACCGATCCGCGAAGTCTCTACCTGGGCGGCGTTCCGTGGTGGGTATCCCTCAGGCAGGACCGCTACAAATACATCCGGACGCTGATGGAGGGAGAAATCGAGGAACTCTACGATCTTGAGAACGATCCGGAAGAGCTGACGAACCTGGCGCTTGAGCGCAAGCATGCTGCAACGCTGAGAAAGTTCCGTAAAGCAACGACTGCTGAGCTCCGTCGCACTGGTGCGGTAATGGTTGACAATCTGCCCGCCGTTAGAGAGCTTTTTCGTTGAATCAAGAGTGTGAGGCCGAAGATGACGTGGTGCAGCGCCCAAGATTTTATTTCCTTTCGGTCCGTCGGCACCAGCGCATCAGGTGCCATGCCGTAGGTCATGTAAATGGGAGGATCATCCGCCGTCAGATGTGTGATGGGGAATAGTTCCCGTACCCAGCGGCGGATGTCGGGCCGGTCGAGGTCCTGCAAGGACTCACTCCAAACAATCGCAAAAAAGCCGGATTCTTGTGGATGATATTCCCCGGAACCGACTGTTCCATCCAGCGACGATCGAAGGTAAGTTGTCCTCCCTGCGTTGCAACCAATGCCAGTCGAGTCGATTCGCGCTCTACCGGATCATCGCTGCCGGGATCGGCCATCTCGCTGTGAAATGCCAGCCACATGGAGATCATCGCACCGGCGGAACCTCCGTATGCGCCGATGCGGGTCTTGTCGATATTCCAGTCCACCGCTTTGGAAGGCAGGAACTGCAAAGCCCGCCGCGCATCGTGGAACGCGGCAGGAAATATTTCCTGCTGCACCAGCCGGTAGTTGATGGCGGCGACTGCAATGCCCGCGCCCAGAAACTCGCGCAGAAAATCCGCATTGACCCGGTCCTTGCTGAACGACTGGAATCCGCCACCATGAATAAATACGACGAGGGGCGTCGGTTCCGATGATTCCACCTGCCAGAAATCCAGCACGTTCCGCTCGTGGACATCGGCATACGGAACCTCAGCATGTGTTGGGGCCGGCCTTGGCTGTGCCTGTGCCCGGACCAGGAATACCAACAGCACCACCACCGACACGATGAATGCCCATCGGCGGAAAACTTCGGGCGTGTCCTCCTGCGAATCTAGTTGATGACTCTGGTGACCACGGTGGTTTCTGCTCCTCTGCTTCGCCCCGGCCAGCATCAGCAGTGTCAACCGATCTTGCTTCATTCGCACTGGTGCCGCGCTGCTACTGAGAAGCCGATCCGCTTCGCTCGCTTCGGACTTGCTTGGAAGCAATCTGAATCGCCTCGGACAGGGGCGGAGTCGTGACATCAAGAGCTGCCACCCAGCCCAATGGAGCGGCAGTACCGGCGATCCCCCCCGAAGCAAGAAACTCGACCGTCACCAGGGCACCTCCGATCTCTTCGGGAAGACCTGGGATGACCCCTTCCGGGAAGAACGTTCGCTGGCCCGGAGGGACCTGGATCAGGACTTCGAAAACCTCTCCTTGCGGCTCTTCACCCGGTGGTCCGTAATAAACTCTCAGGCGCAGCAACAGGGCGCCCAGGGCCACAACTGCAATTCCCGTAGTCAAACCGGCCAACCTGCAATAGGTGAATTGAAACACCGCCGCGGCCAGGACCGGAAGGATCGGAATCCGGTCGATGACGGCCCCGCTCGCTGCCAGAAGAACGTAGGCAAAAGTTGTCACCAACTGGTCATTAGAACCCAGAAACGCGTGGAGTAGCAGAAAACCAAGGATAGGGTTAACGACACCCGATTCGGCCACAAAGCGCCACTTTACCGTTGCCAGGGCACCAATAATGAAGGGAAAAGTGGCAAACAAGGGGCGGATTTCCAAGACCTCGCTCGTATCTGGATCGATCGAAACCAGTTCGATTCCCTCAATCGGGAGGAAGTTCGTATCGGCCAGACGCAACTCTCCTCCGTAGGCTTGCGTGGGATGCGTGTTCGAAATCGTCAGCTCCACCTCGAAGCGGGTTCCGTCCCCAAGTGGCCCCACCGCAAACTGGGCCCAACCCAGATCGTTGTCGAAATCGACAGCTCCCCAGGGAAGCTGCGATCCGGCGGGCTGTGCGAGCGGGACCGGCGGTGCTGCGAACAGCGCAGCAGAGGAGTTTGCAACCAGCAAGGCTGCGCAGAGAATGCAGACTAGTTTTTTCATAAAGAATCAGCTCCATTTACGGCAGGGCCCTTTTCAAGAACTCGTAGATCCTGCGTTGCAGCGGCGCAGATTTGACCAGACGATCCTGGCCGGCCACAATCACCACCAGGTCACGATCTGCCTCAGCCCATGGAAGAGTACCCGAGGCGCCGCCGTGGTTAAACTCCTGGAACTCACCTTGCTCGTTTTGGCGCAAGAGAAAAAAGCCCAGAGAGTAGTCACTCCCCCGGCGCCCGCCTGCGACAGGACGGTTTCTTCCGACGACTTTCACCCGTGAAGTCCGACAGAGTGTGGCGGTGCTTTGACTGAATACTCGCTGGCCGTTGTAAACGCCGCCGTTCAAATGAGCCTGGTAGAAAATCGCCATATCGTCCAGGGTTGAGACCAGGCCGCCGCCACCCATGATGAAGGGGCCTTCCTGAGGGTTCTCAGGCTGAAAATCGTCTGGAGTCTGGGGGAAACCAAAACGCGTATTCTTCATCCCGGAACGTGTCAATAACTTTGAGACACTTTGGTGAATAAATTACTGTAGCGTCATCTCAAGAGTTCTCCTTTTCGGGAGGGTTGATCCAGACCGCCTCGGGAAGAGGAGGAGGAACGGGTTTGCCGTTGGGAAATCTCTCCGGGAAGAGTGCATGGGCGGCCTCCAATGTTTGGGATCGATCGCGACGGGTGGTGATGGCGGTGAGGTAGTGCACATCCTCGGGAGTGTGCAGGCCGATACCCGAATGGCGATGGTCGCGGTTATACCAATCGAAGAAATCCCGACAGAAGTCTCTGGCTTGCTGAATGGTGCCGAAACGAGCCGGGAATTCGGGACGGTACTTGAGGGTCTTGAATTGGGATTCCGAGTAGGGATTGTCGTCACAGACATGAGGCCGAGAGTGAGACTTGGTGACTCCCAGATCGGCCAGTAGCAAGGCCAGTGCTTTGGAACTCATCGACGAGCCACGATCGGCATGCAGGGTGAGACCACCCGCTACGATCTCCTGCTTGGAGTAGCTCTGGGCGATCAAGACCTTGGCCAGGCGTGAGCTTTCCTGGGTGGCCACCATCCAGCCCACCACATAGCGGCTGAAAATGTCCAGGATCACGTAGAGGTAGAAATAGCTCCATTTGACGGGACCCTTCAGCTTGGTGATGTCCCAGGACCAGCATTGGTTCGGGCCGGTGGCCAGAAGTTCCGGCTTGGAGTATTGGGGATGGCGGCGCTGGCGGCGGCGTTCTCTAACTTCCAGACGTTCGGCCAGAATGCGGTACATGGTTCGAATCGAGCACAAGTATCGCCCTTCGTCCAGCAGCTCCGCCCATACGGCGGCAGGAGCTTTATCGATAAACTGTCGGCTGTGCAGGACCTCCACAACGGCTTCCCTTTCGGGCGGGCTCAAGGCGCGTGGGGATGCGGCCCGAGGCCGAGGATCCAGCGCCGGCCGTTCGCGCCGAAGTTTCTCCCGATACAGACTCGATGGCGGCAGATCCAGGGCCTGACAACCGGCACGGACTCCGTGGGATTGTGAGAATCGCAAAGCTTCGTCCATCAGCTCTCGTCTCCGTTCTCTTCGCTGCTCGCCAGAGAGATTCCCAACAGTTGCGAGACTTTTTTTTGGAGATCCAGCATGGCTTCAAACTTCTCGAGCTTGCGTTTCAGCTTCCGATTCTCAGCCTCCACTTGCCTCAGTTGATGATCCAGAGGATTGACCGGCTTTGCCTTGCGTCCCCGCTTGCGAGGGGTCAAGGCCTGCAGCGTTCCCTGCTCGCGTTGGCGGCGCCAGGTCGCAGATTCGACCAGTAAAGCCCTTCTCGGCGCAGCAAGGCTCCCACTCCGCCCGACTCTTCACATCCATCGGCCTGCTCCAGGATCCGGAGCTTATGGCGGGCTGAAAATCGGCGACGCGTGGCCTTGCTGGGAACTTCCGGATCGGGTCGCGAAAGAACCTTGTCGGGCTCCGTCCGTCCCGCAGCGATTTTGGAGACCTCTCCGCTTCGCTCCGAGGTCTCCAAAATCCTCAGTTTCTTGTCGCTTCTGTTTTCTATCATCCTGTAATCCAGCTTCTCGCCCTCTACTCTAATTTAGTGGGGAAGAAGTATCTCACCATTATTGGCACAGAGGGTCCCGAGAGGCTCCAGCAGAACCTCTCTCATGACCTGCTCGAACGGTTTCCGCGTGACCACTTCGGCCACCCGCGCAGCGATTCCGAAGGCCACGCCACTGTACGTAAATGTCCTCCCGGGCTCACTGACAAGAGGGCGCCGGGCCGTGAGCCGAGCCGAACTGGCCAGCGTCCGGGCCGGTTTTCGCATCTCAGACGTGTAGACACCGGAGATCCCGGAGGAATTCGAGATCGCCTGTCCGACGGTAGGAGGATGGGCCGGCCGTTTCCCGTTTTCGAGCTGGACCCAATTGAACTCTGGAATGTGCTTTTTCAGGGGATCGTCAAGCGAGAGAAGTCCCCGCTCAGCCAGAATCGCCACGACGGTTGCCGTAATCGGTTTGGTGCTCGAGGCCAGAAAGAGAATGGAGTTCGGCTCGAGTCTCCCCGCCGTCTCCTTGAAGATCAACTCGCCCCGATGGGCGATCAGCAGGGCGGCTCCGGTCGGCATCGATCCGGACTCTACGGCCCCCCGGAGAAACCCTCGGAGCCTCTCGATCTCCTCCTCGTCGAGACCATGCTCAGCAGGATCACCGACGGGAAGGCTTGAGCTCTTTTCTTGCGCAACCGGAATCTGCTCCCGCCAGTTGGCAAGACGCTCTTGCGATGAGACTGCGGTTGAGCCGAGGCGGCTTCCTGCCTGCTGCCCCACCACTGTGAGAAAGCCCGAGAGAAACGCCGCCAGGAGAATCACGCTGCGCATGTTGGAAGCGGCTGCCATGCCTCTTGGGTTCCCTCTCTTCTCAGACCAAGTTTCGTGCCGGATTCCTGCCTCCTCGTGACGGAGTTTTCAGTTCCGACAAGCCTAGTCGTTCTCGGCCCCGGGAGCAATCGAGTCGTCCAGTCCGTCCAGGATGCAGCGGGCCAGCAGCTCGTTTCCGCGCGGCCCGCATTACTCTCTGGACTATCTCGGAAACGTCGAACAGACCCTGCAGGACTACGCGAACCAAGGTGAGGACCCGATCAGACTCCCAGGCTCCGGCGCAGCAATCCGATCAGGTTCCCGGCCAGGGTCTTTCCCTGTTCGAAGGGGCCATCGGCTCCGTACAGATGGATGACACGCTCGAGCTTCTCAACCCGCTGCGGAGAGAGCCTACGGTGGGCCATGTAGCTCTTCAGAAGGCGAGCCCGGAGTGGGGGGTTCGACTGGGTAATGGGAGAAGATGAGAAGAGTTGAATCAGATCTCGCGCAGCCAAGACATCCTGGAGGGCACGCGGTAGGCGGGGCAGGTGAAGAGTTTTCTCCAGGTCGACAAAAGAGAAATGGCGGGGGCCGGCTCCACTCACGAGTATGTGACGGGTCTTCAAATCGCCATGAAAAAACCCGCGAGAATGCCATTCCGCCACCGTCCGTGCCAGCTCCGGACTCAGGCTCTCATCGATTTCCCGCTGAGGGTGAACATGATACCGGTGATTCCCGATCGAAGAGAGCTCAGCAACATCCGGAATCTCGCGAGCAATAATGAGGCTGTGCCGGTTGAGGAACTGTCCGTTTCTTCTCACGGCGGCGAGAACGCTGAGAGTCCTTAGCCCTTCACTCCCCAGCCGGCGAGAGGCCTCCAGAACCCGGAGGGCATAGCAACGCCGCAGGGATCTCTGCAGAGAGCGATTGCGAAAGTAGTAGCTGAAGCAGTAGACCTGCCGGTTTTCCAGGATCAGAGGGAGGCGCACAATCTGGCGCCCTTCGCAATCCATAAGAAGCCTTGTATCGGGAAGACAAGACGCTCGCTCGGGCTCGTTCAGCAACAGTTCTGGCACTCGGAGCCCGGGGTGTACGTATCCGGAGTAGCGAGCGCCACGGTAGGCCATGAGATCGGGTGGCTCGGATTTGGCGTTGTCCTGCAGCTGGATCTCTCGAGGCTGCGTTACAGCGGCTTCCATGCTCCCATTGTAGAACACACATTACCTCTTGCATATGTGATCCTTCGAGGCGCTGACGCTGTGGCCCTGACGCCGGAAGCTTACTCAAACCATTCCATCCTGTTGAGCCGCCAGCTTTGCGGGTCCGATGTGATGTTGAATCACATCCTCCTGGTTTTGGAAGATCCGAATGTGTGGCCCAATTGATGCAGCGGGCGATCCCTTTCCTGAGCGAGGCCGAGGCCGCCGCTTACGCCGCTCCTTTTCCGGATCCCAGCTACATGGCTGGTGTGCGGAGCTTTCCGGAACGGCCCGGACTCCTGCCCATCGGAAGCGCCGTATTCATCAGAATCAGCCGATCGATCTGCTCGGGATATTCCATCGGCAGGGTGAGCCCCAGAATGCCTCCCCAGTCCTGCACCACCAGACAGGCATGGCTCAGCTCCATCCGTTCGAAAAATCTCAGCAGTGAGTTGCGATGGAAATCGTAGGTATATCTGTGGTCTTCAGCGGGCTTGTCGGAGCGGCCGAAACCGAAGAAATCAGGGCAGATCACGCGGTGACCGGCAGCGGCAAAAACGGGAATCATTTTGCGATAGAGATACGCCCAGGTGGGCTCGCCGTGCAGACACAGAAAAGTGACTCCGGATCGGTGTGATCCCTCGTCCAGGTAGTGCATCCGCATGCCTTCATAACCTGGAAGGTCATCGAGGTAGTGGGGGACATGAGGGAAGTCCGGCAGATTCTCGAAACGGTCCTCGGGAGTGCGCAGGTTTCTGTCGGTCATACGGATCTGCCTGGTACTGTGGGCACTCCGGATTCTAGCAGACCGCGATGAAGCGACTTTCGCCCCAGAGAGTGGATTAGTGAACCTGAGGTGGGTTACAGTTTCCCGACTCCCAGCTAAGCAGGAAAAGGGTTAACCAATGAGCTTCAACAACAGATCTCTGATTCCAGCCTTGCTGGTCTCGTTTGCCTTGGCCTCCGGGTGCAGAGATACCGCCGCGCCCCGATCCCCGGCAGCGGGAGACTCCGAGGGATTTACCTCTCTTTTCAATGGGAAAGACTTCACGGGTTGGGAAGGGAACCTCGAGTTCTTCCGGATACAGGACGGGGCCATCGTGGCGGGCAGGCTGAATGAAAGAATTCCCCGAAATGAATTTCTGTGCACCAGAAAAGACTACAGTGACTTTGAGTTGCGTCTGCAGATTCGAGTTTCCAGCGACCAGGCCAACGGGGGGATACAGATTCGGTCGCGCCGGGTCCCGGATCACAACGAAGTCAGCGGTTACCAGGCCGACGTCGGCATGATCGCCACCAGTACCATGCTGGGAAATGAGAGGTTCGTCAGTCAGACCATCGTTCAAGAAGCCGGCATCGGTGGGCAACCCAGAACGAATCCCGCCGCAATCGAATGCTGGACGTGGGGAATCAGGAGCAGGTGAACGGGGTATACAAGCCGAACGAATGGAACGACTACAGGATCCGCTGCCAGGGAAAGCGCATTCGAATCTGGGTGAATGACTACCAGACAGTGGACTACGAGGAATCGGAGGACGGAATTGAAGCCACGGGTCTGATCGGACTGCAGGTCCATTCCGGGCCTCCCACTGAGGTGTGGTACCGCAATCTTCGCATCAAGGAACTCCAGCCTTCGACCACTGAATAGGCTGCCCGTTCGCGGCATGCACCTGCGCCGTCATGAGTTAAGATTGATTAGACAGGATTCATCATGAACACCGTCCGACGCGTCATCCTCCTGTGGGGGATATTCTGGATCGCCTCCTTGGGATTGAACGCGGCTCCGCAGGAAAGACCGAATATCCTGTTCATCGCTGTCGACGATCTGAATGACTGGATTGGCGCCCTCGGCGGGCATCCGGACACTCGGACCCCCAACATGGATCGACTCGCAGCCAGAGGGACCTTTGTTCACGCGCGCCTACACGGCTGCGCCGGCCTGTAACCCTTCGCGAGCGGCCCTTCTCAGCGGTATTCGCCCCTCCTCTTCCGGGGTCTACAACAACCACCAGCCCTGGAAGCCGGTGATGCGCGACGCAGTCACCCTGCCCCAATTCTTCAAGCAGAACGGTTACCACGCGGCCGGGGCCGGGAAGATCTTCCACGATCGCTTCATGAGCTCCGGGCAGATGACCGCGGCCTATCTTGACCCTTCCGATTTCTGGCACGAGTCTTTACCGAAGGGCCCCGATATTGTGCCCGCGAACTATCCGGTCTCCGGAATACGCAACATGATGTTCTTTGACTGGGGGCCGCTGGACATTGCCGACGATGCCATGGACGACCACCGCGTCGTCAGCTGGGCGATCCAGCAACTGAACAGGCCACACAAGAAGCCCTTGTTTCTGGCCTGCGGTCTCTACCGTCCGCATTTGCCCTGGTATGCCCCGCAGAAATATTTCGAAATGTTTCCTCTCGACGAGATCACGCTGCCTGAGATCCTGGACCAGGATCTGGCTGACGTGCCGCCCATCGGGCATCGGATCGCGGCGCCCGAGACGCACCGCAAAGTCATCGATTCAGACAATTACCGCAAGGCGGTTCAGGGCTACCTGGCCAGCATTGCCTTTGCCGACGCTCAGATTGGCCGGCTCATCGACGCCCTGGACCGGAGTCCCCTGGCAGAGAACACCATTATCGTCCTGTGGGGAGACCACGGCTGGCATCTGGGCGAAAAACTCCACTGGAGAAAATTCACACTCTGGGAGGAAGGCGCTCGAACTCCCCTGATCATGGTCGTGCCGGGGCTGACCGAACCGGGAACACGATGCGACCGGACGGTTTCGCTGATGGACATCTATCCGACTCTGGCAGAATTGAGTGGCTTGCCCATCCACAGTTCTCTGGAAGGGATCAGCCTGCGGCCACTCTTGGAGAATCCTGAGGCCGAGTGGGAACGACCGGCTCTCACCACGCATGGTCCCAACAATCACGCCGTCCGCTCCGAACGTTGGCGCTACATTCGCTATTCGGACGGGACGGAAGAACTGTACGATCACGTGGCCGATCCCATGGAATGGACGAATCTGGCCGGCGCTCCTGAACACGTCGGCGTGAAGAAAGAGCTTGCGAAGTGGCTGCCCCAGGTGAATGCTCCGGGAGCCCCGGGGCCGGTTCCGAGCTCCAGCGGTCGGCGTAAGGCCGTGGAACCGACACGCCACCCTCCGCTGGGTTCTCCTCGAATGACGCCTCAGGAAGTACTGAGCTGGATGGAGACTCTGGTCGAGAACAGCACCATTCCGCCTCCTCCCTATGCGCTGGCTATGGACAAGTGGGAGTTGCCGTCGGATGCCTCCCGCACCATCAGAATCACGATTCTCGACCGGGACTCTCTCCTCTACACACCCGCCGTTGCCAGGGTCGTCTCTGGGGACTATGCAGATCTGTCGGAAGTTGTTGCCCCGACCGAGATTCAAGATTCAGGCGAGTTGTTCGTGCGAGCGCTCCAGAGCCGCCACACCGACTCTGTTCTGACCGGCTTTCTTTTTTGCAGCGTCGATCTCGAGGTGGTTCATTCCCCGGTGTATCTCAAGAAGAAGGTAGATCGCTGGAAATGGACCCGGGCAAGACCCCTCATCAAGAGGGGGGGGATACCTGTCCCTGGTCGGGCCCGCGGGAGTGTTCTTACGAGGCCACGACGACAGTTACCTGATTGCCTTCGACAGCCCCCTGGAAGGCTCTTTCACCCCGGTGCCAAAGCTCCAGATTGAGATCAGCCTGGTGGAAGACTCGCGGATCAACCTGAGAGTCGCCGGAAAAGATATTCAATTGAAATAACCATTCCGTTAGTGGCGTTACAGGCCAAGGAGGAAGTCAGGAAATGTCAAGAGTCATGAAAGTCTTTGTCATGCGCGGGATCGACAAGGTCGGGATCATGGAGAAGCCGATCCCGGAACCTGGTCCCAACGATGCTATTGTTCGGACCACCTCTGCCCTGATCTGCACTTCCGATGTGCACACTGTGAGAGGTGCCATCGGTGAGCGGTGCGACCTGACCCTGGGTCATGAGGCCGTCGGCGTCATCGATAGCCTGGGAGCGGCTGTGCAGGGCTTCAAGGAGGGAGACCGGGTGGCAGTCAATGCCATCACGCCCTGCTACCAGTGTGAGGATTGCCTGCGCGGCTATTCCTCCCAGTGCACGGAAATGCTGGGCGGATGGAAGTTTGCGAATCTCAAGGATGGCAACCTGGCCGAGTACTTTCACGTCAACAATGCCATGGCCAATCTGGCGCCGATCCCCGACAGCCTGTCAGACGAGCAGGCCCTCTACACCACCGATATGATGTCCACCGGTTTCATGAGCGCCGAGCATGCCAATATTCCGATTGGCAGTGTGGCTGTTTTTGCTCAGGGTCCTGTTGGGCTCATGGCGACGGTTGGAGCCCGCCTGCTGGGGGCGGGGCTGGTGATCGCTGTAGAGACCATTCCCGGACGAAAACAACTGGCCAGCCATTTTGGGGCGGACGTGGTGGTGGACTTCCAGGAGCAGGATCCGGTGGAGGCCATTGCCGACTTGACCGGAGGCCGGGGAGTGGACTCGGCCATCGAAGCCCTGGGCTCCAGTGCCACCATAGAATCCTGCCTCAAGGTCACCCGACCAGGCGGGACGATTTCCAATGTGGGCTACCACGGGCATGGGGAGTTCGTCCGTATTCCGCGTGAGGGATGGGGCGTGGGGATGGGCGATAAGACCATTCGAACCGGCTTGTGCCCGGGAGGAGCCGAGCGAATGCTGCGCCTGCTTCGGCTGATTGAAACGAAGCGCGTGGACCCCACCCCACTCACCACCCATCGGCTTCCCTTTGACGAGATCGAGACCGCGTTTCGAATGATGTCGGGCAAAGAGGACGGTATCCTCAAGCCGCTCATCGAGTTCAAGTAGCTCCGGCTCCCTGACTACTCGGCCGCCAGAAAGCGATCGAGTGCCTTCAGGATAGCGCCCATGTGATCTCGCCGTTGTATGTAGTGGCCGGCCCGGGGAATCTCCAGCCTGGTGACCTCTGCACTCTTCTCGTAGACCCGCAGCAGTTCTTTTCGGCGGCCATCTCGCAAGGCGTAGTCGTTGCTTCCAAAGATGAAGAGTGTCCGAGGCAACTGCGTCCTCGCCGCAGGCGTGAGCCTGCCCAGGACATGGCGGCCCGCCACACCGGAGAAATCGACTATTTTCTGGACCTGGCTGGATTCGTTCCAGGCGAACAGGTGTGCGAGGTTCGATCCATAGCTGACTCCGATCACAATGAATCGCTCGATTTCCCCCTCATTTTCTTTAAACTCGCGAACATCGCGCACCACAGCGGCAATCTGCCGCCGCAATTGGGCCTTGGGGCCACGGCCCCGGAGTTCATACTTGTTTCCCAGTCCTGTGGAGCCGGGATAATTCAACGCCAATACCACGAAGCCTCGTTTCACCAGGAAATCGATGTAGACATTGAACCGGGGTGACACTTCCTCGTGCGGTCCCCCGTGCAGCCACAGGACGTGGCCCCTTGGCTTTCCGACCGGGCGGTACAGCAGGTTGTTCATCCCATCCTTGTTTCGCACCAGTTCAGCAACACTCTGAGTGACCGGAAAGTCATTCGAAATGAGGTTTTCCAGCCGGTCCTGATCAAGAGTGTCCCTCCGGTATAGAGAGCGCGGATACCCGTCCCCGGCGTAGAGAAACACCGGAGGGTCGAAATCAAGCGCGTAGTCGTACACAACGCCCGCAGGCGGCGACAGGAGTATGGGCTCTCTCGTTTTGACAACCACTGCTCGATAGCTCCCATCCAGGTTCACTCGAAAGCAAAGGTCACCCGAAGAGCTCAGACGAGGTGAAAACTGATCGTTCTCCTGGGCAAACACGCGCCTGACCTCCCCGCCTTCCAGGCTCATATGGAAAATCTGGCTGAAGTCTGACTCGTGGTCCGAGACAAAGTACAGGTTTTCCCCATCAGTCCACGGTGACGGACGCACAAAGACAGGCTTCTCTGCCTTCCAGAGCTCTTGAAAACGGGACGAAAGAAGATCGTACCGCCAGATACTCTTGTTCGACGCTTCGAGGAGCAGAAACTCTCCGGTCGGGGACCAGCGCAGGGACTCGAACCCGGCGAGAGAACCTGGCGTCGCCAGGATGGTCTCTCGAGCGTAATCGTAGAGTTGAAGGTCCTGCTCCGTCAGATAGGCCAGGATCGGATCGGTCGGAGAGAATGACGGATCCCCGTCATCCTGCCCCGGTGTGTTGGTCAGGTTCGTCAGCTTCTGCTGCATGCGATGGTAGAGATAGACATCGAAGACGCCCTTTCCGTCCACATCGGCAACGAGTGCCACCCACGCACAATCGTGAGAGATCGAGCGGGCCAGAAAATCCTGTTCGACATCAATCTGCGAAGCGGTAACTGACGGAGTCCCATCCTCGGAGAACACCAGAGTAAAGGGTCGGTAGGTATTCAGTTTGTTCGACGAATAGACGATGGCATTGCAGTGTTTCGAAAAGACAGCCTTGCCACCGATCATCTCCGGCACACGAATCCCAGGTTCCCCCGCACAAAACGACACACCCCACCCCAGCAGGAATAGCGCCGGCCAGACCACAGGTTGTGCCCGGGTTTTCAGCTTTCTCACCTTGGCTTCTCCTCCCCTTCCAGGAAACGATCCTGCCCGCCAATCTTGAGCAGACTCCGGGCGGCCGCCGCCCGAACCTCTTTCGAATAAGAACGGGATTGGGCCCAGTCTACGAGCCCGGAAATTGACTCCTTCCCGAGTACGTCCAGAAGCGGAGCTTTGTCCAGTTCGTAGCCCCGAAAGTGATCCAGAACCGCATGCGTCCTGAGAAGAAGTCTGCGCAAGAATCCCCTGTCCCGATCATTCAATTCCTCTGCCTCAAGTCGGCGTCCTCGCCCTTCCGGCTCCGGCAGCACCATCACCAGAAGCACCGCTTCTTCGATGTCCAGATCGCGGGGCTTCCTATTGAAGTACTTGCCTGCCGCCTCGCCGACTCCGTAAGTGGAAGATCCAAATTGCGCAACATGCAAATAGAGGCTGAGAATCTCCTCCTTCGTAAACTCACGCTCCAGCTTGATCGAATAAATCGCTTCGAGGAACTTCCTCGAGAAACTTCTTTCCGCCGAGAGAAACACATTCTTGACGAGTTGCTGACTGATCGTACTTGCGCCCCTGAGGCGCCTGCCCCGAAACAGCCGATCGGAAACTGCGCGTCGTATCTCACCAGAATCGAGACCGGAGTGGATGAGGAAGTTGCCATCTTCGTTTGTGAGAACGGCAATCACCAAATAGGGCGAAATGTCGCCCAGCCGCACAACAGACTCCTCTTTCAGTCCGGTCATTCGCTCCAGACTGGATCTCATAGGTAAATAGGCAAACCGACCTTTCAAGGCGGAGACGGGGGCCGTTCGATACAGACCGAAGCCGAAGACCAGCAGCGCCACGCCGAGGCCCAGCCAAGTAAGCCCGGCTCGAAAGAACCACTTTCTCAGGTGCACAACCTCACTCCCATTGCCGGACTCGGGTGTCCTGCTGCTGCCGTTTTACTACCGTACGTTGTGTAATATACGCTTGACCTCCAACATAATGTCTGAGACTTCACTGCCATATGCCCAAGTTCTTGAACCGACGCTGGGAACGCTTGACCGCAATCGGGATCATCACTCTTGGGACGATCGTCGCCACGAGTGAAGGACGGCGTCTCCTGGAAAACGCCTACGTAGGGGCTCCATTTGTCATGCTGCGCAATCGTCTGCGCCCCTACCTGGAGCGAGAAGACGGCATCCGGTGCCTGTCTTTGCTTCGAGGCAGCGGCTTGCCATTCAAGGAAATTGACGCCTCCAGATTCCCCCCGGAGTGCCCCATTGTCAGTCCGGTAGCCATTCGATATCCGTTGCATGAAAATCGCTTTGTGACTTGCAGACTTGCCCTTGCTGTCCAGACATTTTTTGAGGAAAGCCTGCAAGACATTGCCCTGAAGCACCTCGGACAGAGAGTTCGAAAACTGCACGACATGGGAGTGCGAAGCTGCCGCACCATGAGCGGCCATCGCTTCCTTCTGAGTGAGCACGCCTACTCAAACGCGATTGATATTGCTGCTTTTGAACTCGCCAGCGGTGAACTGATCGAAGTTGCCAAGCACTGGCACGAAGGCGCTGGGAAAGAACATTTCCTGCGGGAAGCTTCTCTGGCGGCCTGTGGCACTTTCCAGATGGTCATCACGCCGGATGGAAACGAGGAACATCGTGATCACCTGCACCTTGACCTTGGAAGGTCAAGAGGCTGTCTGATGGATCGATAAGAGCGGTTTGGGAAGATGCCGACCAACCGTTACCTGGCCGTGGCCAGGATGGATTCGGCATAGCTGAAAGCACCGGTACGTCCATCGTAGTAGCGAAAAATAACCTGGGGTCGAGGATAGGCGACCCAGCGCTCTTCCCCCGGGCTTTGCGGGTTGTCGAAGACATTATTCACCTGCACGACGCAGAAGGTCGGCTGCAGCAGGTACTCCCGGGGAATATCGCTGCGAAAAGAAGTGGACCAGCGAATGTCGACTTCACGGGGGCCGTACTTGAAGGACCCGTTGGCCGGCCGATCTCCTTCATCGGTCACCCAGTGGTTGGTCGAATTGTGGGGACCGGAGGCCATTTCCCACACATTGTCGGTAATCTTGATCACGAAGCTGTTGTGAAGGTCGCCGGTGAGAACAAAAACCGGCTTGTCCTGGGAATCGAAGAAATTGATGAGTTTTTCCCGCTCGTGCAGAAAGACCGTCCAGGCATCGTCCTTGTTGCTCATCCGCACAATGCCTCCTCCGCCCACGTGGGGGACCATGAAGTTCACCGAGGAGATCACAAAGATAAAATCGGCATCACTCTTACGGATACCCTCCATGAGCCATTCTCGCTGGATTGTCCCCAGCATGGACAATCCGGGCTGGTTGGGACGTCGAATGTCGTGCATCTCTCGATGCCCGCGAGTGTCGGTGACGAAGAAGTCAGAGTTGGCAATCCGCATGTGATAGTAGGATCGTCGACCGATCGAGTAGGAGGCCGTGCCGTCCACGTCAGCGGGTGGATCAATCCGCAGCCGATTCCTGCCCAGGACTTCCACGATCCTGTAGACGCCGGCATTTGGATCTCCCCCCACGCCGTCCAGGGCATTGTCGTTGACACCGGCAGTGTCGGTACCCCAGTGAACGTGTAGATTGATCGTCTGACTCAGATCCAGACTGCTGAAATCGGCCTTTGGATCGGTGAGGATGTCGCTTCCCGCCGCCAGCCGGGCCGCCCCGAAATGGATCGGCTGGGTGAACCGGGTCGGATTGCTCCAGCCCAGGTAGTCGTACCACGCGCGAGCTCCAATATCGCGAAAAACCGCCCGCCGGTCACGCAGACCCGGAGAGCCTGCTCCCCAGATATCATTCAGCATCTCGTGATCGTCGTACACAAAGAAGGACGGAATCTCCCGGTGCCAGCGAGCCAGATTCTCGGACTGGCTCAAGAACTGTTTGTAGTTCTCCCAGACACCCACCAGAGTCGGAGCTACCTGAACCACACTCGGCAGATCATCCGGCCCTATGTCGACCTGAGCCGCCCACTGAGACGGTCGAAAACTGCGGTGGGACTCATAGAGCCAGTCGCCGTTGAGGATGGTAAAGTGGATCTGGTCACGAAGCTGATCGAGCATCGTCTTCATGGCGGGAAATCCGGGGCCGCCACTGTCATCCAGGTTCTGGTTGTTGCCGCATCCAAATTCGAAGCTGAAATTGAACAGACCCTTAGGATTCAGCTCTCGGTCGCGGTGATCTTCGGTCGCCGGCAGAGTACGGAAGGATCCGCCCCGTCCCGGAGGAGAGATCGTCCCGGCCAGAACCAGTTCGTAGTTGTAGCGAGTGTCCGGCTTCAGCCCCTGAATGTGTATCCAGGTGGCATTGTCGTGCTCGAGCTGTGTGTCCACCGGCTCGGTGGTGATCTGCGGGCCACCCGCTGCAGGGCCATAGCGCACCGCAAAAGATCCGGGTCGTTCGGTCCGAGCCCAGACTCCCACTCCGCCATCGCTGATTCGCCCTAGAATGGGTCCGTGAGTCAACCCAACCGGATCACTTCCTGCAGCCGTTCCGCCGAGCAGGACCACGCCAAGAACAGTCAGAATCAATCGCGATGTTGTCGTTGTCATTGTGTTCGCCATTTTGCCGTTCAAGGGCGGATAAGTACAGCCAGCCCATTGTTTTCCTTGACGCAGCCGATCGCAGCGGTCCCGGCCAGAGCTCTCACGGTTTGCTGGCGACACCCTCAGTAGGTACGATCCAGGCATGTCCAGAATCATTCTCCTGCTTGTCCTGTGCGCCGGCTCTGCCTGCCAGCCCCCGGCCAGCGAATTCGACCTGGTCATTGTCAATGGAGAAGTGGTTGATGGCTCCGGGACTCCCGCTTTCGCCGCCGACATCGCCATCCACAAGGATACGATCGCCAGAATCGGCAAGCTCACTGGAGCCGAAAGAGCTCGGGCCATCCGGGTGATCGATGCTCGAGGCCTGATCGTCGCCCCTGGATTCATCGACATTCATTCCCACTCCGACTTCACACTTCTCGTCGACGGAACAGCCCAGAGCAAGATCCGGCAGGGAGTCACCACTGAGATCCTGGGCGAATCCGGGTCAGCAGGCCCAATCCAGGGTAAGGCCGCAGCAGGTCGGCCCTTTGGCCTGGAGATCGACTGGACGACCCTCGGCGGGTACTTCGATCGACTGGAAGCCGGCGGTATTTCCCTGAACGTGGGCTCTTACGTAGGGGCTACCCAGGTTCGCCTCTGTGTGCTGGGGAATGGGAGCCGCGACCCGACATCGGACGAGTTGGAGCAAATGAAGCAACTCGTGGATCAGGCCATGCAAGACGGCGCCCTGGGTCTCTCCACATCCCTGCTGGTCCCACCCAATACGTACCACACCACCTACCAACTCGCCGAAATGGCCGCGGTGGTGAAGCCCTACGGGGGCATTTACTCCACTCACATTCGATCGGAAGGCGAAGAGATCCTGGAAGCCATCCGTGAAGCTATCGAGATCGGCGAGCAAGCAGGAGTACCCGTCGACATCATTCACCTCAAGATCGCGGACAGAAGACTGTGGGGAGAGATGTGGAAAGTCCGAGACCTGATCAACGAGGCCCGAAGACGGGGCCTACAGGTCACGGCCAATCAATACCCCTACATCGCCGGACAGAACGATCTGGACGCAATGCAGATACCCTGGGTGTCCTTCGGCTCGGACGGAACCGCAGTTCGCCCCGACGGAGTGCTCGGGGAAGGCAAACCGCACCCGCGCTGGTATGGAACCTTCCCTCGTATCCTGGGCAAGTATGTCCGCCAGGAGGGTGTACTGCCTCTGGAAGAGGCCATTCGGAAAATGACCTCCCTGAACGCCTCCAAGCTGGGCATCTCGGATCGGGGGACCCTGAAAGAGGGAATGAAAGCGGATATAACGGTCTTTAACCCCCAGACCGTCATCGACAAGGCCACCTTCGAAGATCCCCACCAGTATGCCGAGGGTATCGAACACGTGATCGTCAATGGAGTGCCGGTGCTGGAGAAGGGTCGCCATCTTGGGACCAGGCCCGGACAGATCCTCAAGGGGAAGCGACAGAGAAGCAGCGGACAGTCTGGCCGCTGCTTCTGGTCGCTTCCTTTGCCTGTGGATCTGCCCCCGATCCTGCCGACCTGATTGTGCAAGGTGGAAAGATCGTCACCGTGAATCGGGACTTCAAAGTCACGTCGGCCATGGCCGTCAAGGACGGCAAAATCGTGGCGACAGGCCCCCTGGAAGAGATCCAGGTTCACCGGGGTCCCCGTACACAAGTCATCCAGCTGGAGGGAAAGACCGTCCTGCCCGGTTTGATTGATTCTCACAGTCATGCCGCCAGCGCCTCCATCATCGAGTTCAACCATCCCGTACCCCACATGCAGACGATCCCGGACGTCCTGGGATACGTCCGCTCCAGGGCAGCCGCCTTGAAGAACGGAGAATGGATCAAGGTGAGCCAGGTGTTCCTGACCCGACTGGAGGAGCAACGCTATCCCACGAGAGAAGAACTCGATGCGGCGGCACCACTGAATCCATCCATATTCGAGACGGGACCGGACGCTTCCGTCAACAGTCTGGCTCTCGAGATGAGCGGTATTGACGAAACATGGGAAGTCGACGACGGAGGACCCGGTTTTGCCGAGAAGGATCCCGAAAGCGGCAGACTGACTGGAATTCTGCGAAGCTGTGCCCGCTATTTGAAATACCAGTCTCCCTTCCCTGCCCCCCCTCCCGACGAGCATTCCCAGCTCCTCAGGAAGCTCCTGCGGGACTACAACCGAATCGGCATTACGAGCATTGCTGAACGCTGGGCTTCGAGTGAGGAGATTGAGCTCTACGGGGAGCTGGAGCGACGAGGAGAGTTGACCACGCGCGTCTACATCTCGCAGAGACTCGATGCTCTGAAACCGATTTCCGCGATCCGAGCTCAACTCGAGGCCATGGCAGCCTCCCCGCTTTTTGACAGGGAAGGACTGGTACGGGTCGCAGCGGTGAAGACATTCCTGGATGGCGGAATGCTGACCGGCAGCGCCTACATACGCCAACCCTGGGGCGTGAGCCGGTTCTACGGAATCAGCGACCCCAAGTATCGGGGGTTACTCTTCATCGCTCCCGAAAAGCTGCGGCAGATTCTCACTGCCTGCTTCGAAACGGGGATTCAGTTTACCGCCCACGGTGTGGGAGACGGGGCTGTCCACACTTTCATCAAAGCCTGTCGAGACCTGAGCGACCGGTTCGATATTTCGGCCAGGAGACCCGTCATCTGTCACTCTAATTTCATGAGCGAAGAGGCGGTGTCCGATGTTGCCAGACTGGGAATCGGAGTGGACGTCCAGCCCGCCTGGCTTCACCTGGATGGAAGAACCTTACGCCAGCAGTTTGGTGACGAACGGCTGCGCTGGTTTCAACCTCTGCGTTCACTGTTCGAGGCCGGTGCTCTGGCGGGTGGTGGATCGGACCACATGCAGAAAATCGGATCCAGACGCTCGATCAACTTTTACGACCCCTGGCTGGCGATGTGGGTGGCGTCGACCCGAAAGGCCAGATGGCTGGAGGACCCGATCGCCCCGGAACAGGCGCTGTCTCGGCAACAAGTCCTTCAGTTCTACACGATCAACAATGCCAGGCTCCTGCAGGCCGAGAACGAAAGAGGGTCCCTGGAGCCCGGCAAGTGGGCCGATTTCATCGTTATCTCAGATGACTTCTTGAATTGCCCCACTCAGAAACTGAAAGACATCCAGGTCGAGCAGACCTTCCTGGCGGGGAAACGGGTCTATCCCCCCGATTGATTCGGACCTCCCCTTTGGCCAACCGGGGGCAACCAGGTCAGGTCCACCATCGGCGCGAGCGGTCAGCGCCGGCTCAATACCTCGCTTCGGCACGTCACAAGATCCTCGTCGCCTCCTGTGATGCCTGATCAGACATCCTCAGGTGGGATCAGAGCAGCTTTCCGGGAATCTGTATATTGGCCAAAAGGCCTATACCCGTAATCCTAAAGGGCAGGTCGCGGGAACTGCGTGGCGCGGGATGCCTGAACGATATAGCGTTGCGGGGCACTCCCGACAAAATAAAACGGGTAACAGGTAACCAGCGTGAGGGAATGAGCTGAGCGGGTTTCCAACACCTGAACATCCTCGGGATTCACAATGAGGATTCGATCCACCAGATAACTTGCATTGCCTTCGGCCGTCGTGAGATCCAGGACATCTCCCTCTGCCAGCTCTTTGAGGCCCCGGAAGAATCCATCCCGGTGACCCGCGATTCCGATGTTGCCTGGCTCCCCGATCCTCGCCGTACCCTCAATCCGCCCGACCCCACGGTTCAAGGTGAGTTCATCGGTGCCCTCCAGAACGGGCACTCTGAGGTCAATCCTGGGGATGCTCAAGATAGCCTCCGGGGGTGGGGACTGCCCGGTGACCTTCTCGTAGGCCCGGATTCTGCTTTTGGACCACAGGCCGAAGTCCAGGTCGAAGACAAGCCCGAAGAGTCCACTCTCCTCTTCCGCTTGGGCAACAACGTCCGGGTGCAAGGCCGCGAAACGCTCCATTTCCACCCGGGCACCGACGGTTCCGTGCAGGCGCATTGCCCCCCAGAACCCCAGCAATACGACTCCGGTGAGAAGCAAACCCAACTCAGCAGCCCTGAGCCATTTCGCTCTTGTCTGATCGCCTTTCAATTCGTGAATCTCTTGACTCGTCTCATTTCAGACCCAGAAGTCTTTGGGCATTCTGGTAATAGATTTTCCTGAGGATATCATCGGGCAAGTGAATCCCGTAGATTTGCCAGCGCCCCAGGCCGGGTCGATGGTTGTAGGGAAAGTACTCGTCGCTGGTTTCCAGGAAACGGAAATAGACCCGGTAGTGGTAAGGCGACAGGCTACTTCGGTCCAGTCCAAAGAGGATGCGGTATCCAGGGGGAGAAAGAAAGCATCGGGATCGGCGATGTGAATGGCCACCGGGATGCCCAGTTCTCCACACTTCGCCCAGATCGGATCGAATCGGGGGTCGTTCACGGCCACCAGTTTCCCCTCATCGTCGCGCAAGTATAACCCGAGCATTTTGGAGATCTTGAGCCCCCGGGCCCCGGCCTTCACATCTTCCTCGAGCTGTCTTGCCGACCTGGAAGAAAAATCTGCATTGTTGATCCAGCGCCAGTTGAGCCGCGCAAAGTGGACCACTCTTCCCGGCAGGCCGGCGTATCTGGCCTTCTGTTCCTCTAGAGCGGCGCCGGAACCTCCGTCGAAGTCGATGATGGTTTGAACGTTGGTGGCCTCCATGACGCGCAGGGCATCCTGCGGGTCCATGCGCCGCAGATGGCCGTGGAAGTCGATCACCGGAAAGCGGGCCCTTTGGCGGGATGCTCAGGCACCTGGAGCATGGATTCAGGTTTGAAGTCCTTGAGGAGGAGCTCCTGATCCGGCCGATCAGGCTCGACCGGTGGCGGCGATTGAGCCCACACGGCCTGAACACCAGCCGCCATGACGGCGCACAGGATCGCAAAGCTCAACCTTCTTGAGCTAACAGGGATGGAAACTGGAAATGACAACGGTTTCACGGCAAGAATCTCCAATTCAATGATCTGTGTAGGTGCACTAGCGAGGCCGAAGCCACATCGAGTGCCCGCCTCCAGGAGCCATTCTGGCGTGCACCACTTCCCCCTTTTCCACCATCCCGGTGCGAACCCGGTAAGCCTCCTTGTTACGCACGTAGTGGGCGTCTTCTGCGTCTTCGTAATAGGTCACGTCATACTCGCGGTCCGGCTCGAGAAAGTCGAGCGTGAGTTCCAGAGTCTCTCCCTCTTCGTCAACCACGCTGCCCACAAACCACTCCTCTCCTGCGCGCCGGGCCATGCTCAGATACCTGCTCATTTCGCTCTTCAGAATCCGAGTTTCGTCCCAGCCCTCCTGCGGCATCCGAGCGATGAACTCGAAGAAGTCGATTTTCTTCTCGAACTCTTCGGGGGGCTCCGGCAGAACCACAAGGCCGTTAAAGCAGATCAGCACCTTGGCATTCTCCGCGGCCACCGTCGAATCCACGACCAGGATCCAGGCTTTCCGGGTGCTCGTTTCCGGGTGAGTGTTCAATGCGTAGAACCCATAGTTCAAGTCCACCGGTCCGGTGATCATGTTGATCAAGGCTGTCTGTACGAAGTCTCCAGGTGAAGAAACCCGGCCGGCGTCCTGCTGCGCGTGGCCGTACTCACGGGTGATGGCATTGGGCAGGGTTCGATGGACGCCGATCATGGGAGTCACCTTATCGTGAAAATCGATCAGCAGTCTGTGTTCGGCCGCCCGCGTGATGGCCTCAGCCGTGAAGGCTGCATCGTTACCCTTAAAACCGTACTTGACCCCGGCCGCCCCCAGATCGGAGTAGAGACGAAACACCTGCTCCATGGGGAGGGTTCCGCCTCTCCACTCGTCCCAGTAGAGCAGCAGTTGCACACCCCGCTCCCGCCCATAGGAGATGACCTCTTCAATATCGACCTCGGGCGCGACTTCGAACTCTCCCTCCTGGATGGTGTACCAATACCAGTCCAGGAGGAGATATCGAATGTTGTTGCGGGATCCGAAGTCGATCAGGCGCTTGTAGGAAGCGGTGTCGATTCCATACGTAAACCCGTCTTCCGTTTGATACTCCCGGGACATCCAGTCCCACATTGCTTTTCCCGGTTTGACCCACGACGCATCTTCCAGCCTTGACTCGGCGGCCAGATTCAACGGCACCGGGTTAAGGATCATGTCTCCAGCCTGCTCTCCGATGAGAAAGACCCGCCAGGGAGTGGAATACTCGGTTCCCTTGAGCTTGGCCGGATTTACCGACAGAAGCCCGGCCTGGCGTCGCCCCCGAACCAGTTCCATGACGCCGGTTTCCGCCTGCTGAAGGGCACTGTAGAGATCGGATTCCAGCATCGTGAGATACAGATCACGGTCCAGTTCAACGACGGCCGGGATCAACGCGGACGGAAGATCCTTGCCCACACGAGCCAGTGCCGGGATGGACGGGCCCCGGTCGTCCGGATTGAATTCGCTGACGGGAAACGGTCCTACCGGCGCAATCGGACCTCTCGGGTGGTACAAGGGGTAATCGGCGTCCAGTTTGTACTCGATGCGGTAGTAGACCGTCTTCCCCGGCAGGGATTTCTGGGTTGGGAACGAGAATCGAAAGCCGACACCGTCGTCGAAGACTCGACAAACAAGAGAGAACTGCAAGTCTCCAGCTTCGAGTCCCAGCGTGAGTTCATTGAAGTGGTCCTGGATCGTGCTGAAATGTCCCCACACCGGTTTCCAGCTGCGCCGAACCGAGTCTCTGTGTATGTCGACAACACGATAGGGGACGTCGTCCAGAATCGAGATCTCCGATGGCTCGACCAGAACCCTCTCTCCCAGGGCCAGCGCATAGAAAAGCCGACCCTCGCTCCACTCGATCCGGGCCTGCAGCTTTCCATCGGGGGACGCGACACTGGCCTGCTGGCCCCCGGGTGAACAACCTGGGAGCCAGGCAAGAAGCAGAACCAGGATGACAACCGGATTCAGACTCAAGAGTTGAACCGCCCCGCGCTGGACACGCCTTCTCTTCCTTTTTGAGACACGGCCTCACTACAATGATCCGCATGCGCTTTCATTGGATACTCCTCAGTCTATTTTTCGCCAATCTTCATTTGCAAGCTGTAGAGACGGTAGGAACCACACACCAGGACACCCGGCCCAACATTCTCTTCATTCTGACCGACGATCAGCGTTGGGACATGATGGGCAATATGACTCCGGCACTGCACACCCCGGAGATGGACAGACTGGCCGAGGAAGGCGTCCGCTTCGAAAACGCCTTCGTGACCACTTCGATCTGCGCGGCCAGCCGGGCCAGCATCCTGACCGGACTGGTCGAACGAACCCATCGCTTTTCCTTCGTGACACCCCCTCTTGCGGACAAGTACGTAGACATGAGTTTTCCGAAGCTGCTGCGGGACGCCGGCTATCGAACTGGATATGTGGGCAAATTCGGTGTGTTTCCAAACGAGGGCGCCACCGAGCGGCTTTACGACTTCCTGAGGGAGTTGACTCACCCCTACTGGAAAGAGCAACCCGATGGTTCTTTTCGGCACCTGACGGACCTGGAGGGTGAAGCTGCCATGACGTTTCTGGAGGAGCACTCCCGCTCGGGAAACGGAAAGCCGTTCTGCCTGACGATCGGTTTCAGTGCCCCCCACGCCGAAGACCTGAATCCTCTTCAGTATCTTGCTCAGAAGGAAGTGGAGCATTTGTGCAAGGACCTGAAGATTCCCCGCCCGCCCCTCTCCAATCCCGAGTTTTACAACAACCTGCACCCCTACCTGCGAGACGGAACCATGAATCGGGACCGCTGGTGGTGGCGCTTCAACTACGAACAGAAGCGCCGCGAAATGACGAAGGGGCACTGGCGCCTGATCAGTGGGATTGATCTGGTCCTGGGGAGAGTTCGCCGCAAGCTGGAGGAGCTCGATCTGGCCTCCAACACAGTGATCATCCTGATGGGCGACAACGGTTACTTCCTGGGCGAGCGAGGCTACGCCGGAAAGTGGATGCCCTATGAGGAGAGCCTCAGAGTTCCTCTGCTCATCTTTGATCCCCGGGGGCGCTTCAGCCAGGCCGGGCATCGGCCCACTCCACTCGTTCTCAACATTGACGTCGCGCCCACCATCCTGGAAATGGCTTCGGTCCCCATCCCCGGGGAGATGCAGGGAAGCAGCCTGGTACCTCTGGCCCGGGGAAAAACGCCGCGCCTCTGGAGAGACGACATCTGGTTCGAACATCTCACCATGATTGCCACCATCCGAAAGCATGAAGGAGTTCGAACCGGGCGCTTCAAGTACATCCGGTTCTTCGAGGCGAATCCGATCCTGGAGCAACTGTTCGATCTCGAGGAGGATCCGCTGGAAACGGTGAACCTCGTGAACAGCCCAAAGCACAGCCAGACCCTCCAGAAACTGCGTAATCGCACCGACGAGCTACGGGATGGCTACGGCGGAGAGTTCAGCACCCGCCTCTGGAAACAGCCCCAGTAGGGGCGACCCTGGTGGTCGCCCGCATAGACGGGCCGGCACCAGACCGGCCCCTACGGAACACTCCTCTACCAGGTACCCTGACCTAGCCTCCCAGGTGAACCACCACCATCTTCAGTTCGGTCATCTCCTCGACGGCATACTTAGGGCCTTCCTTGCCCATGCCACTGTCCTTGAAGCCACCATAGGGCATCAGATCGGCACGCCACTGGGGACCCCAGTTGATGTGGACATTGCCACTTTCCACCTCGTTGGCAAAGCGCAGGGCCCGGTCAATATCCTGCGTGAAGATTCCTGCAGAAAGACCATAGCGCGTGTCGTTGGCCAATTCGATGGCCTTATCGATGTTGTCGAAGGAACTCACGGCGACGGCCGGACCAAACAACTCGTCGCGACTGATCTTCATGTCGGGATGTACATCGGCCAGGATCGCCGGTTCGAGCACGGCACCGGCTCGTTCGCCGCCGGTGATCAGGCGGGCGCCGCCTGAGACGGCCTCCTGAATCACGCCACTGACCCGAACCGCATCGGATTCACGCACCATGGGCCCCATTCCCGTGCCCTCCTGAAGTTGGTCGCCGGTGGAGATTGCTTCGACTCGAGACTTGAGAAGATCCAGGAACTCGTCGTACACCCGGTCCTCAGCCAGTATCCTTTGAGCCGAAATGCAGACCTGCCCGGCGTTGGCAAAGCCGGTCATGGCCGTGGCCGCAGCCACCTTGTCCAGGTCGGCGTCGTGCATGATGATCAGCGGAGCGTTGGAGCCCAGCTCCATAGTGACCTTTTTCATCCCGGCCACGCGACAGATGTGGTCCCCCACTTCGTAGCTTCCCGTGAAGGTGATCTTGCGAACCCGCTTGTCCCCGCACAGCGTGTCGCCCACCTTTGCTCCGGAGCCAGTCAGACAGGTCACGGCCAGAGGCGGTACTCCGGCCTCCAACAACAGCTCCACCAGCTTGAGAGCAGAAAGAGGCGTGTCGCTGGCCGGTTTGATGACCACGGCGTTCCCCGCTGCCAACGCCGGCCCCACCTTGTGGCAGACCAGGTGGAGAGGAAAATTGAAAGGCGTAATGCCGGCCACGACTCCACAGGGCACCCGCAGCGTGAAGCCCAGCCGACCTGCTCCTCCCGGCGCCGCGTCCAGGGGCAGGACTTCCCCGGTAAGTCGTTTGGCCTCTTCGGCTGAAAGGTAAATGATCTCGGCCGCACGCGTGGCCTCGAAACGGGCCTCGGCCAAGATCTTCCCTTCCTCGCTGCTGACGATCCGGGCAAGTTCCTCGGAGCGCTCCAGCATCAGGTCAGCGGCTTTGCGCAGCATCTGGGACCGGTCATAGGCCGGAATCTTGGCCATGATCTTTGCCCCTTCCACGGCACCCGCCAGTGCCGCATCCACGTCACTCGGTTCGGCCGCCGGGACCGTGTCCAATACCGACTTATCGAAGGGGTTGATGACTTCGATTACGTTGGGTGTTTCTTTCCACTCTCCGCCGACAAACATCTTCATGACACCACTCTCCTTATCCTCTTCGCAAAGTCGTCTGCAACGACTGTACCTTACCTGATTTCACCCGCATTTTCGGGTGTTCACGGATCGTATTTGCGTTCCTGCCAGAGAAGAGTCTCTTGTACCACGACAGCCGATCCCCTGCCTAGACCCGTAAGGAGTCCCCCCGGCTCTGCCGGGGAGGCAGCCAGAGTTTGACAGTTCCGGGAATAGGTGAAAAAACTCCCTTCCGTGAGCCGAGCAAAGCATCACGAAAAGGAGTTTTATGAGTAACTATAAGAGCTTACAGCATACGAAATGGGAGTGTAAGTACCATGTGGTGTTCATCCCGAAGTACCGCAAAAAGTTGATTTACGGGGAGTTGCGCAGACATCTCGGTCAGGTGCTGCGACGGTTGGCTGGGCAGAAGGAAAGCTTGATTGAGGAGGGCCACCTGCTGCCGGATCACGTGCACGTGATGATCTCGATTCCACCAAAGTTCTCTGTGGCGCAGGTGATCGGGTACATCAAAGGGAAAAGCGCTATCCACATTGCCCGGAACTTTTCAGAGAGTCGGCGAAACTTTGTTGGACAGCACTTCTGGGCACGCGGATACTTCGTATCGACCGTGGGCCGAGATGAGAGAGTGATCCGTGAGTATATTCGGCGGCAAGAAGCAGAAGATCGTCGCCAGGATCAGCTCAGGCTCCTGTAGTCAGGCCACCTTTAGGTGGCACAAGTGGCCGCGGTAGCGGCAACGTCAAGTCCGCTTTGAGCGGCTCACAAGATTAAAGCCCCCGGCTTTGCCGGGGGATACTTACTCGAGCGGGTGCCTGTTTGGGGTCAGAACCCAGAGTGGGAGGAGCCTCCGATAAACGTTCCCTGCAGCTCAAATGGTGAATTCGCGGGCCGGTTCGCGCAGGTTGTAGCGGGAGCTCATCACGAAACCGTAGGCTCCGGCGTTGGCCACCAGCAGGACGTCACCTTCCCGGCACTCAGGCAACAGTCGTTCGCTGCCCAGCAGGTCGGCGCTCTCGCAGATGGGCCCCACCACACTGACGACGTACTTCCCGGGCTCGTCCAGTCGGCTGAGATTGACGATCTCGTGGTGAGAACCGTACAGAGCGGGACGAATCAGAGAGTTCATGCCCGTCGCCACGCCCACATAGCGGGCGTGGCCTTTCCCTTTCATCTGGGTCACGCGAGTGACCAGGACCCCGGCCTCCGCCACCAGATAGCGACCCGGCTCCAGCCACAGTTCCAGGTCACGGTGCTGACGGAGCGCTTTCAAGCCCTCATTCAGGGCACCCAGGTCGAGAACAGGCTGGCCCGGCTTTTCGGGCACCCCCAGCCCTCCACCAAGATTGATATAACGGGTGGCGGGAAACTCCCGTGCGGCCTCCAAAAGCGCGGCAGCCACGTCGCTCCAGTGATCTTCCTTGAGAATACCGCTGCCGCTGTGGGCATGCAGGCCAACCACTGTGGCGCCGCAGGACTCAACCCGCCGGCGAACCTCCGCCAGCTCGAACAGCGGGATCCCAAATTTCGCATGGCTTCCCTCGGTCCGAACGTGCCGGTGATGTCCCCGTCCCTGTCCCGTGTCCAGGCGCAACAGGATCTCACGACCGGAGAACATTTCGGCCCAGTGACCCAGCGGATAGAGGTTGTCCAGAGTGACCCACACCTTCTCACGAAAAGCGTACTCATACTCCTCGCGGGGTGCAAAGTTGGGTGTAAAGAGGATTCGCTGCCGTTCGATTCCCGGAAACAGCTCCAGCACCAGGCGGAGCTCTCCCGCCGACACGCATTCGAGACTCAAACCGGCATCATGCACAACCCGCACGATGTCCGGATGGGAGTTCGCTTTTAGAGCGTAGAAGACCCTGCGGACTCCATCCAGACCCTGCAGCCGTCCAGCAGCGTCCTGGACTGTCTCCAGGTCGTAGACATAGGCGGCGTCCTGGACCGTGGCAATCGCCAGCAGGCGGTTGCGCTTCCGCACCCACCAGGGCTCCGGGCCCGGGCGAGCGGTGAGGTCTCCCTGTTCCAGTTCTTCCCAGGTGCGACCGAATACTGCGTCATTCTGAGCTGGCCGGACCAGCATGGCATGGAGCTTTTGAATCAGGCGATGGGCTTGATCCTCCCCCACCACAAAACTGAGGTTCAGATCGTTGGCAGCCTGGCTCACCAGATGAATCCGATGTTCCTCAAACACCTCCATGGCCGGGCCAATCTCATGGAGAGTAGAGCGAATTCTCTGACCTACCAGGCTGACCACCTCCGCCTGCTCGACAATGCGGACCCGACACAGGCTCTCCAGTCTTTGCTTGAGCTCGTCCAGCGCCTCGGCTTCGATCGCCTCGGCGCGCGTGTCCAGAGTAACCGTGACGCTGCTTTCAGAAGTGGACACCAGGTCGATCGACAAACCGAGATCGCTGAAGCAGCGAAATGCATCCGCCAGAAAACCCACTTCGTGCCACATCCCCAGCGTTTCCATAGAGATGAGAGTAATCCCGGTGCGACCGGAGATGGCCTTGACCCCAGGTGCCTCTCCAGGCAAGTCGCGGGCGACCAGGGTTCCGGCCAGTTCAGGCTGGGCTGTGCAGCGAATGCGCAGGGGAATGCAATCGCGGCGCAGCGGCGAGATGCTGCGCGGGTGCAGGACCGATCCACCGGTGGAGGCGATCTCCTGGGCCTCCTGGTAGCTCAAGGCTCTGAGCTGACGGGCTCCGGCCACGATGCGGGGATCTGCGCTGAAGACTCCCGCTACATCCGTCCAGACCTCCATGCCCACTGCCTGCAGTTTGGCGGCCAGATAGGAGGCCGAGGTATCCGACCCCCCGCGTCCCAGCAAAACGGTCTCGCCTTTGTCATTGGCGGCGATGAAGCCCTGGGTCAGGACGGTTCCGGTGAGAGCCTGCAGACGGGCCTGGCAGTCCGGGTCAGGATCAAAGTCACAACTGGCGGACAGAATTCCGGCCCGGGCACTCCGCTTCCCGTGCTCCTGGCTGGTCAGAATCTCCCTCGCATCCACCCAGGTCACGGCCAGGCCCTGGGCCTGCAGCCAGGCCGCTCCCAGCCGAGTGGCCATCAACTCTCCCAGGGCTAGAACCCCGGCGTGGAGGGAGGGCGGGACCTGGCCGACCTGGTGGATCTGGGCCAGGAGCCGGCGAAGTTCCTCCACATCGTCGTGAAGCAGTGCAGCACCGTCGAGTCCCAGCTGGCGGGCCAGGGTGAAGTGAATCTCCAGGGCAGTTTCCAGCCCCCTGCCGTAGTCGCCCGAAGCCGCCTTTTCCAGCAGTTCCTGCAGCCGGTCGGAGACCCCGGCCAGGGCTGAATGGACGACCAGCAGGCGGTACCCCGCCGCCACTCGCTCCTGGATCAAGTCCCGGATCGTCCCCCAGCTGTCCGCCGAAGACACACTCGTGCCTCCGAACTTCAGAACCAGCCAGCCGTGATCGCCGGCCGGGGGAAATGTATTCTCATCCAGAGTCTTCATTGCTACCTTTCAAGAAGTGCCGACGGGGATTCTACCCCAGGTTAGCAGCCGAGTGGCACCCAGACCGAACGCCCAGGGTGGGAACGAGGAACGTGGTTCAGGTTCAGCGAATCTCGGCGGCTGGGAGTTCGCTCTTGATCCCCTCATCCAGGGGCATGCTATCCAGGGAACGGTTCTGATGCTCCGCCATCAAACGGTCCAAATCGGACCGCAGCTGCCCCGTTCGCTCGGCGAAGGCCGGGTCAGCCGCCAGATTGTGCAGCTCTCCGGGGTCCACCTCCAGGTCATACAACTCGTCCCGATGGCGGTCGGGACCACCATCACCGTGAGGGTAGCGGATGTACTTCCAACGATCGGTTCGGATGCCGCGGACGTTGGGGGTGTAGGGAAACTGCTTCTCGTAGTTGTATTCGTAGTACCAGCTGCTTCTCCAGCCCGGGTCTCCACCCCCCAGCAGGCTCACCCAGGAACGGCCGTGGATGTCGACCAGGGGGTCGGCGCCAGCCAGCTCGACGATACTCGGGGCGACATCGACATTGAGGACCTGCTCCCGAATGACGGTTCCCGGTTGGATCCGTTCCGGATAGCGCGCCAGCAGCGGGACCCGGATGCTGGGTTCGTGCATGGCCCGCTTGTCGATCATGCCGTGCTCTCCCAGAAACATCCCGTTGTCACCGGCAAACAGCAAGACCGTGTTGTCGAGCAGCTCCAACTCTTCCAGGGTCTGATAGATGACACCTACGCTGTCGTCGATGGACTTGATGGTGGCGGTGTAACTCGTGACGAAACGGTCCCAGTCCAGGACGGAAGCAGCGCTTCGGTCCGGGAACTTCTCGCGAAAGCCATAAATCGGACCGTAGATGCCGTGCCAGGTATCCAGGCGCTCTTCGACCCAGTCCGGCTTCCCTTCTAGGGCAAAGGCACTGTCGGGATAGCCAATCTCGATGTCGCCGTAGAGCCGCCGATACTTTTCTTCGGGGGTAAACGGAGTGTGGGGAGCCTTGTGGCCCAGGATGAGCAGAAAGGGCCGCCCCCCGTGATCTCCCAGGAGCCATTCCCTGGCCATCTCGGTAACCACCCTGGTGTAATACCCGGGAACCACCCGGCGCTGCCCGTTGATGTTGAACTCGTTGTCGAAATAGTCACCCTGGCCTCGGTGGCTGACCCAGTGGTCAAAACCCGGCCTCCTGGAGTCGTCCTCTTCGCCCATGTGCCACTTGCCGACGTAAGCCGTGTGGTAACCGGCATCCTGGAGCCGGCTCGGAAAGCCGGGCAGACCGGCCGGGTAGTCGGTGAAGTTGTTCACCACTCCGTGGGTGCTGGCGTAGAGGCCGGAGAGAAACGAAGCGCGGCTGCGAGAGCACAGCGAGGTGGTGACAAACATGTTGGCGAACCGAGCACCCTCTCGGGCCAGCCGGTCCAGATGGGGCGTGTCCAGGAACGGATGCCCTTCTACGCCGAGCTGATCCCAGCGCTGATCGTCGGTCAGAATCAGGACCAGGTTGGGGCGTTCGCTGCCCCCAAGTTCCCCCGGTCCGGCACAACCGCACGCCAGTGCTGCCCCACAGGCCAGAACCGCTCCCGTCAGGATTCGTGCCGAGACGTCCTGCTTCCCCTGCAGCGGCTCGCTGCCCGTGAAGATCGAATTCGACCTTCTCCTACTTGTAAATATTTGGACCAGAAGTTGACTCAGCACAACTCTCTATTCCATCGTGGAGGCTTATCCATGACCAAATGACTAAATTCGTGCCCGCTTCAGGTAAGCCTTCCCATACTGCTGTCCTGGTGCCCGCAATGTAAACCACTTTTGAAAAGGTTGGAGAAATGAAACGAATCACCCTGGGCTTCTGGCTACTCATCGGTCTCGTTCTGCTTGGAACTCAAACCGGGCAAGGGTGGCTGGCCGCCCAGCGGAGAGCCGATCCCGCGGGAGCGATCATGCTCTCCACCCTCTTGACTGAACATCCCTATGTCCTGAGCGAGGCCCAGCGAGAAGAGTACGACGAGACTCTGCGAGTGGTGCGGGAAATGGCGGATCGACGCGGCGACATGGCGGGCATGAACCCGAAGTTGCAAGCCGCCGTCACACCCCTGACCGGGACACTCCTGCACGAGCTGCAAGGCCCCTGGATCATCTCCATCTCTCCCGAGGACGGCGAGCCACTTACGCTGCCTCGCGGCGGCAAGTCCCTGGTTTTCGAAAATCTCGGTCCCATCTCCCTCTCCGGCGACATCGGAGTCCTTCTTTTTCACGTTGACCTGGGAGGAGACTCCACCAGTTACTCGACCGTCGAGTACGATCTATCCCGTCAAAGCCGCGCCAATCAGGCCATTCAGCCCGGGGCCGAGAACTGGGTTCTGGTCAATCTGAAAAACGTCCCGGTGGACCCGACCTCCGTGCGCCTGCAGCTGCGACCTGAGGGGGACACCCCCCTGGACCTCCAGGTGTGGGTCGAATCTCCTCCCCCGGGACGGCTCAAGGTCCGAATTCTCTCGGACGATGACGGAGAGCCGACTCCGGCCATGGTCAACCTGATCTGGAAGAAGAACCACCGACCCAGGGCCCCCGGCAACGTGGTGGACATGAGTCCCCAGTTTGACAGGATGGGCAATTCCACCGCTCGCCGGCACGCCTCTCTGAAGGGCAAGCTGGCCGGCCAGATGTGGTGGTGCGTAGCCGGGCCCTTTGACATCCAGTTACCTCCGGGAGACTGGGAGATGAACGTTCGGCGGGGCCTGGAGCATGTGGCGGAGTCCAGTACTTTTGTCATCGAGTCCGGAGCCACGGTTGAAAAGACGATCCGTCCCCGGCGCTGGGTGGATATGCGGGAAGAGGGCTGGTATTCGGGCGACGATCATGTCCACACCCGCATCATGAGTGACCGGGATGCCGAGAACATCATAAACTGGGCTCGGGCCGAGGATCTCCATCTTTCCAACATCGTCAAGATGGGAGACCTTCACCGAACCTTCTTCCCTCAGCGAGGCTTTGGTCCAGATTTTCGCACCATTCACGAAGACTACATCCTCTCCCCCGGTCAGGAATGTCCCCGCACCGGCGAACTCGGACACACCATTTCCATGAATCTGACATCGATGGTCAGAAACACGGACAACTACTTCCTCTATGACTGGCTCTTCGACAATGTGCATGCCCAGGGAGGCCTGGCGGGCTACTGCCACGTTTCCAACAAGGGCTTCCACGTCTACCGGGACATGAGCATGAATGTGCTCAAGGGCAAAGTCGATTTTGTGGAAATACTTCAGTTTGGGCGCCTCGGGACCGATCTGTACTACGACTTCCTGAACACCGGTTTCAAGCTGACCGCGTCTGCCGGTTCAGACGTGCCCTGGGGCGGAACCATCGGCGAAGTCCGACTTTACGCCTACGTGGGAGAGAATGCTTTCTCGGCAGATGCCTGGTTTGAGGCTGTCCGCGGGGGCCGGACTTTTGTGACCAACGGCCCCATGATCGAGTTCTCGGTAGAAGGTGCTCTGCCCGGGGACGAGGTGAAGTTGCCCTGGAACGAACGAGGACGACAACTTCGGGTGAAAGCCCGGGCCTGGGGAAACGTCGGTCGCATGCTGCCCACGGAACTGGAGATCATCCGCCATGGAGAGGTGATTCGCAAGGCAACGCCTGACACCGATTCTCAGTCCGAACTCGTCCTGGATTTCGAAGTCGATGCCGAGTTCGGTTATTGGATCGCGGCCCGGGCCAAGGGCAGCGACGGCTCGCAGGCACATACGACTCCGGTCTACGTCGTCCAGGAGCCCTTGAGATTCTGGAAACATGAGGCGGCCCAGGAGTTGATCGCCAGCCGGCTCGAGAGCCTGGCGGAAATCGAGAAGCTGGTGACCGATGCCCGGCAGCGAGAGAAGGACGGGAAAGCCGGTTACAACCAGAAGGAGCTGATCAAACAGGGCGAGCCCCTTCTGCAAAGAGTCGAAGAAGCCCGCCAACTCTATCGAGGACTTCAAGAGGAAGCGGTGAAGGAACAGGAACTGCGGCAGTGAACAGAGCGGTAAGACGAAGACGAGCGGTACTCTGGTGCTGTTTCCTGATGCTCGCTGGGGCGACAGCCGGGCTCTACGCTCATGAATCTCCGGAGCGCACAGCTCGCCAGGATTACGGGGTCAGCGTGGACGCCCGCAACATCAACATCGAGGTCACCACGACCTTTTTTGCAAGACGTGAGCTGGCCGAAAGTCTCCCTGGCGAACAGAAAAGCAACATCACTTTCGAGACCCGGACCGATCCAGAGCTCCTGGCTGAGTCCAGCGCAGGGAACCTGAAGCTGCAGGTGGACGGCAAAACGGTGCCCCTCTACCGACTCCATCGTCCCGAGCTCGAGCTTACCGGCCCGGAAGAATCTCAACGACCCCATTTCCTGAGATTGACCTTCTTTGCGCGGACCCCGGACTGGCTGGAGCAAGGGAGTCGTCTGACGCTGCAGAACTACCTCCCCGGGCAGTCATCCCCGGAGAGCTTCTTTCGCATCGAGGGCCTGGATGGCTATCGGTTTACACAGGGAAACAGCCCGCTGCGGGTTGCCGGCACCCCGCTCGGTCTGCTCACCTTCGAGGCAAGCGAGCTGGAGCAACCGCTTGCCAGCCCGCAGCCTGCCGCCGCACAGGTCACAGGTCGCGTCACGACCTGGACCTGGACCAGTCGGCTCTTGTTAGGGTGGGGGCTGCTGACACTTGCTTTTCTGCTCTGGGGCCGGGTCTTCAGATCCTCACAAACGCGAAATGCGTAGAAGGACTCGCCCGGGTCCGATCAGATCTTCTCGCAGGGGCCAGTCTTGTGCCGGCCTGTTTGGCGGGCGACCACAAGGGTCGCCCCTACGGTCGGATCAGGGCGGCCGCATGGAAGCGGCTCGTTGACTTCGCCATGATGCGATATTCCCTGGCGTAGAAGGACTCTCCCGGGTCCGATCAACGGGCAACCCCAGAATAGGAGGACCCTAGTTGTTGGAACCCTGGGCGGCGGAGCCCATCATCCCCATCATGGCCAGACCAACCATCCCCTGAACACTGGCCTGAAACTGCTCGGATGTCTGGGCGGCCAGCAATCCTTCCATGGCTCCATCGACCATGGCCAGCATGGCTCCTGCCTGGGCAGTCTGAGCCGGATCAAAATCGACCTTGACCAATTGCTCACGAGCATCAGCAATTCCGGAATCCCAACCTTCGGCCATCCTGACCGGGATCCACTTCTCTTCTACCAGGACAAACTCGACCTCTTCTGTTGTCTCATCCGCTTTCTCGATCAAGACCCAGGCTCGTTCTCCTTCCGTTCGGCTCAGAGTCACGCTGAGAGAACTAATCTCATCGAGAGTCTCCTTGGGGTCAGGTGCCAGAGCTGCCAGGTCACCCATCTGGGCCATGACCTGACTCCCCGTGGTCGCCAGAAACCTCTCCCCATCGAAATGACTCAGCCTCTCGAGGCTCGATATGTCGGAACTCAGGAGCGTCTTGAGCAGGGTCACGACAGCATCGTAGGTCGCCTCTGCGTTGGGCGACTCACTGAGCTGCTGGGCTACCACCGGATGTTCGAGAACAAACTGTCGCTTCTCGTCCAGCACGCGTGTCAGCTTGCCCAGAGTTCCAAAAGTCTGATCCCAGAGACTGTCCTCCATTTGCCCTGCGAACTCTCGAACGACTCCGGAGACATCGTTCTGATAACTGGTCGGAAGTGCCTCCCATATCACCTGGGGCCGGGCATCTTTGAGCCCGTCCACGACCGCCATCACGGCCTGGTCGGGCGAGCCTTGCGCCAGGGCCGGTGCGACCGACAGCCCCAAGGACAGTGAAACAACTGAAAGCACTCTTCTTCTTTTCTTGTACACGTTTTCCCCTTTTCTCGATCGAATGATCAGATCAACCCCTGCGACCCACTCTACGGGTTTGCCAAAAAAACTGTCAAGGCGTTCAATCACAATGGGAAAAAGACCCGGCCACGCGTGGCTCAGTCCTGAGGCGCCTTTTCCCACTCGTACTCCTGGCCCAGTGCATGGTGGGCGAACCAGTCCAGTTCCACGTTGATCTTGAACAGGCGATGTCGCAGTTCTCGCCAGCCATGGGGCTGCCGAGGGGCCACGTAGAGACGCGTGGGGACCCCGTTGGACTTGAGCGCGCGATACAACTCAACCGACTGGGGAGGGGGGACCCTGACGTCCTTTTCCCCCACCAGGATCAAGGTGGGTGTCTTTACCTTCCAGATGTCTTTCAAGGGTGAGTTCTCCCAGTATGTCTCGATGGGAGCGTCCTGCTGCCAGGGGCTTCCCAGAAACCAGGGAGTCCGATAAATGCGAACGTCGCTCTGGCCGTACATGGAAATCCAGTTCACGGCCCCAGCCCCGGAGGAGGCGGCCTTGAAACGATCCGTGAAGGTGATGATCTTGTTGGTCATGTGCCCTCCGGCACTCCACCCCATCTTGATCAGGCGGTCCGGATCGGCGATGCCCAGTTCAATGACATGATCCACCCCTGCCACTACGTCCAGGTGAGACTGGTTGAAGTAATGCCCAACCATGTCTCGCAGGAAAGCATTGCCGTAGCCGGTACTGCCCCGATAGTTCGGCCTGAGAACCGCATAGCCGTGGGCGGCCAGAACCGGGTTGTAGCGGCTGGTGCTGGCTCCGAGACCAAACTTGTCTGCCGATTGCGGGCCTCCGTGGGTCTGGACCACCAGCGGATAACGCTGGCCCGGCTGGTAGTCGATCGGATAGAGAAGGAGCCCTTCCACTCCCACCCCGTCCGAACCCTTCCATTATCTTTCCCGATCTGATCCAGGGCCGCAGCGTGGACGTGGGTTACGTCGTGCTGAATCCTCTGAGTGAAGCCACCGAAGTCACCTTTTCCGCTTGGATTGGCAGAAATGGTAGCACAATCACCTTGGGGCCCCGGCAAATGCCGCTGAGCAGCCGGCAGCCCGAACCCAAAAAAGGTTTATCTTGTCACTGATTTGGTGTAAAAGAAGAGGCGCATAGAAGCGCACTTGGCTAGTGCACTGGGTAGTCTCTCTGGAGGAAGGTAGCTGATGACCTACATAGTCACTGAACGTTGCGTCAACTCCCGCTATACCGAATGTGTCGCGGACTGCCCGGTTGACTGCTTTTACGAAATCACGAACCCACACATGCTGATCATCAATCCTGATGAGTGCATCGATTGTGATGCCTGTGTGGCTCTCTGCCCCGTCAACGCGATTTATCCCGAAGCGGAAGTTCCCGACGAGTTCGAAGAGTGGATCGACAAGAACGATGCGGAGCTCTGTACAGACGACAATCGCATCACCGATACTTCGGATGCGCTCGATGCGGCCCTCACCATCGAAGAGGTGAAACAGAAGGAACAAGAGACCCTCGGCTTTGTCATCGAAGATCCGTCCAGCGCTGCCCACTAGAGCGCCACGAGTCGAGTTGAAGGAAAATAAACCCTCCCGTCCTCGACGGGGGGGTTTTTTGTTCAGCAAACGGTTGAATAGTTTGTGAGATGCAATCGTAAGACCGAAAAGACCTCTACTGACGGAATGGAATCATGGATCTCACGAATCTGGCTCTGGCCTTCGGCTCCAGCCTGACGGCGGGCTTCAGGCTCTACGTTACGGTCCTGACCCTCGGGCTCTTGAACCGATACGAGATACTGGACCTGCCCCAACGGCTGGAAGTGCTCTCTCACCCCTGGGTCCTGGGCGCCGCGTCGGTGCTGCTGATCATCGAGTTCTTCGCCGACAAGATTCCGTACATCGACAACACCTGGGACGCGATTCACAGCTTCATTCGCGTTCCGGCTGGAGCTCTTCTGGCGGCCGGCGCCGTGGGTGATGTGGATGAGCCGCTGCTGTGGGTGGCGGGGCTGATCGGGGGGGTCATCAGTTTGACGGCTCACGGGGCCAAGGCCTCTACGCGGCTGGCCGTGAATGCCACGCCTGAGCCCTTCAGCAACTGGTTCCTGAGTCTGCTCGAGGACGGGCTGTCACTGGCGATTCTCTACCTGGTGGTCACCCACCCGTACATTGCGATCGTACTCACGCTGCTGCTGCTTTTCTTGTGTGGCTTCGCTATCGTTCTCTTTTACCGGTTTCTGAAGGTACTCTTCCGGCCCCGGCAGGCGGCTGTACCATAGCATCACTTGACCCTCTTGTGGGGATAGGTGATGCTGGTAGCTGTTGTGATTCTGCTCCGCAAGAAGGTAGTTTCAGTGACTTCGTCAACGTCTGAAGACCACGCCCCGTTCTGGACCCGACTCGGGCTGCTCCTGCTCGTGATCTCGCACCTCTCCTGCGCGGGCCGTGCAGACCTGGTGCCCGGACCCGGGCCGACACCGGTCGATTGCCTCACCGACACAGATCAGCGTCTCCTCGTCACGGTGTCGAATCAAGGCAAGCACCGCGCCATAGCGACGACCACAGTCCTGCACTACGAGAATCGCCCACCGATCCATGTTCCCACCCGTCCCATTGCGCCGCAGCAAAGCGAAACCCTGACGGCTCAGCTTCCCGACGAGTGCCTCTGGTCTGCCTGCTCTTTTCAAATTCAGGTCGACTATAAGGACGAGGTCACTGAAAAGAATGAGGACAACAACCGGGTTCAGGGTGAGTGTATCCGGGTGGGCAGAAGACAGGCGCCCCCCCATGAACAGCCTTCTGAAGAAGGGACCTTCTGTAGCTGCAGCAAGGCGTTCGGCATGGCTGCTGCTGCTGGCAGCGATCGGACTGGTGCTGGTGCTCGACGCCGCGGTGTTCCGTTCCCGGCTCTACACGCGCATCCTCAAACCCAACTCTTACGCCGAGCGTTTCCAGCTACTCGTCAACCAGGAGGTCGAGCGTGGAAATTCTTCGTTCCAGGAAGTGCTTGTCCTGGGTGATTCTCGATGTGCAGAAGGGTTTTCCGAGAAACTAGCTCTGGAATTACTCGAACCTACTCAACTGCGCCTCTATAACGGAGCTCTGGGCGGGTCCACGCCGCGTCTCTGGTACTACCTGATGCGGGAGCTGCTGGCCCGGGGGAAGGGATACTCTGCGGTGGTAGTGACTCTCGACACCCTGAGGGACATCGATAGCGGAGGGGATCCGGCCAGCCGCCGGCTTGATCTCCGAGGCCTGGCACCTGCTCTGGGTGTCTTCGATGTGGTGGACTTTGCCACCTCCTACTCCAACTGGCGTGAGGCCTTGTCCGTAACCTGGCCCCTGATCCTGAAGGGACACGGCTACAAGGAGGATGTTCTGGACTTTCTGACATCCCCTTCCGAGCGTCTCGTGGCAGTGGAACTGCATGGTCAGAACTTTTCCAGGTGGCGATTCAACTACCCGGGACGGGAAGGTCGATTGAGCGGGCTGAAATACGACGAAGAATCTAGAGATTTTCTGTTCGCCGAGGAGCTGACTCCGGCTCAAGAGGGCCTGGCCCGGGCACATCTGGCTCGAGTTTTCGCTTCTCAGACCGGACAGCAACATCAGTATCGAACTCTCTGGTTGGGCCGGCTGGTCGACTTACTGGGCGAGCATTCGATTCGCGTGGTCTTCGCACGGTTGCCTCGTCATCCCGCCTTTCCACAACCCGAGACACACCTGCGGGCCCCCAGCGCTGCCTCGCAGCTGAAACTGAGCTCAGGAGTCGAGGTACTTCCTGAGATCGGGTCTGCCCGTCTCGACCGCCAGGAACTGTTCTTCGATCCCGTGCACCTGAACCGTGAAGGGAGAGAACTCTTCACTCGATCTCTGGTCGAAGCCCTTCACGATGCTCTTTAACTCGCTGGAATTCTGGATCTTTCTCCCTCTGGTTCTGCTCTTTTCCCGCCTTCTTCCCAGGCGACCGCGAAACCTGTTTCTACTGGTCGCCAGCTATCTCTTCTACATGTGGTGGGATGCCCGGTTCATTGTCCTGATCGTGGCCTCCACGCTGGTCGACTTCCTGGTGGGCCGGTCGCTGCACGAGGCCCGGGGGCGATCCAGGTCGTGGCTGCTGGTCGCCAGCCTGGCTGCCAACCTGGGTCTGCTGGGATTCTTCACGTACTACAATTTTCTGGCCGGGTCGGTGGCGAGCTTGCTTGGGGTCTCAACGCGAACACTTCACCTGAACATCGTTCTCCCGGTCGGCATCAGCTTTTACACCTTCCAGAGTATGTCGTACACGATCGACATCTACAGGGGAAAGCTGGAACCCGTGAAACGGCTGACCGACTTTGCCCTCTACGTTGCCTTTTTTCCGCAACTGGTGGCAGGCCCGATCGTCCGGGCCCGGGAATTCTTTCCTCAGCTCTTTCAGCGGCAACCTCCTTCACACGAGCGCACCGAGAAGGGTATCAGCCTGATTCTCATTGGCCTGATCAAGAAAATGGTACTGGCCGACCATTTCGCCAGGATTTCCGATCTCTATTTCGGGGACGTGGCCGCTCACCCGGGAGCCTGGGCAGCCTGGAGTGCCACCTTTGCCTTCGCCATGCAGATCTTTTTCGACTTCTCCGGCTACACGGACATCGCCCGGGGTTGCGGGCGGCTGCTCGGCTATGAGTTCCCGGTCAATTTCCGTCGTCCCTATCTGGCCGCGAGCATCACCGAGTTCTGGCGCCGCTGGCACATCTCCCTCTCCTCCTGGCTGCGGGACTATCTCTACATTCCGCTGGGCGGGAACCGCAGGGGAAATTGGAGAACGTACGAGAACTTGATGGTGACCATGCTGCTGGGCGGGCTCTGGCATGGGGCCAGCTGGAATTTCGTTCTCTGGGGGGGCTATCACGGACTGCTGCTGGCAGGTGAGAGATGGGTGAGAGACCGTTTTCAAAACCTGTCCATCCCGCAGTGGCTGCGGCTGGTCTTGCTTCCGTTGCGAACGGCTGCAGCGTTCTTGCTGGTCATGGTGGGATGGGTCTTTTTCCGGGCCTCCAGCTTTCAGGATTCTTTCGCCGTCTTGAAATCCATGTTTCTGTGGGAGTCTACCGGCGCCATGCTGCTTCCCTCAGGACTGATCCTGGCCACGGCTCTGACTCTGATTGTAGCCCTGGCCGAGGAGCGTCGGGCTCTTCTGGCCAACCTCCACCTGGCCCCGGTCTGGGCTCGGGTGTCGACCTACGCTTTCCTGCTCATTGTGCTGGAGCTGTTCTCGGTCACGGGCGAGGAAATCCCCTTCGTGTACTTCCAGTTCTAGATCCTGCCAGTGGGAGGCCTCAGGGCCGCGGCCAACCCAGAACCCAGAACCCAGAACCTAGAACCTAGAACCTAGAACCTATTCCCGTTTCCAGAGCACATCGGGACGGCCCTCGGCGCGGTTCAAGCTGCGGGCCATGACGAAAAGCAGATCGGAAAGTCTGTTCAGGTACTGGACCGCCAGCGGCAGCCCCGGATCATCCTCGCTGCCTTGAAGCTCCACGGTTCGTCGCTCAGCCCTCCTGCAAACCGTCCTGGCCAGGTGACAGACGGCGGAAGTCTGGGATCCGCCGGGCAGGATGAACTCCTCCAGAGGCTCAAGGTCCTGATTCAGACGGTCCAGAAAAGCTTCCAGTTCCGTGACCTGCTCGGAGTGGAGGACGGAGTGCCCGGGTATGCAGAGTTGCCCACCCAGATCGAATAGCCTGTGCTGGACTTCTTCCAGGCAGTCGTGGATGGGGGTTGGCAACCGATTCGTCAGCAGCAAGCCGATCACGCTGTTCAACTCGTCGACAGTCCCAAAGGCTTCGACACGGGGATGGTTCTTCGCGACTCTGGAGCCGTCTCCCAGGCCGGTCTCCCCTCCGTCGCCCGTTCTTGTATAAATGCGGCTCAGACGATGCCCCATCCGGCCAGACTAGCATAATCGAGGATTGAAAATTGCAGATTGAATGTGAGCGAGCCCGGCCGACAGGGCCTAAGTGTACTGTCCGGGAAGTTCGCGGTGTTAATTCGGGATGGATTTTCGTCGTCAGTGAGGCGCGCGACGCAGGAATGCCGGGAGTCTTTCGAGGTAGCGCAACAAAGCTGTCGGCGAAAAGACGCCCGAAGTAGCGGCGTGAACTTTCCGGACAGTGCACTAGACGCGTAGGAGGAACCTCCGTGGTCCGATCTAATCAGATCGCCGCACGCCGACGTTATAATTGCAGATGATGCCCCCTCTTCTCCTGACACTTCTGTTGCTTCAGGCACCCACCCCGCAAGCGGCCTCGTTTCGAGTCGCTGCCAACTATGTCAAGGTCCCGGTGACGGTGTTCGACGAGAAGGGGAAGCTGCTGGATGACCTGGATCGAAAAGACTTCGAGGTCCTGGACAACGGTGAGCCCACGCCTATCATCAACTTCGTCCACGACCAGGCTCCCATCCATGTGTTGTTGCTGCTCGATTCCAGCGGAAGTCTCAAAGAAGAACAGGAGGAGATCAAGCAGGCTGCTCTGCTCTTCGCCCAGTCGTTCACGCGAGAGGATCGAATCTCGATCATCAGTTTTTCTGACGAAACCGTGCTTCTCACCCCCTGGACCAACCGCCTCAAGAGAATCCGCAAGGGTCTCAACAAGTTAAAGAAAGGCTATAGAACGGCCATTTATGACGCTCTGGGAGAGACGATTGAGAGTCATTTTAACGAGGTCAAGGGAAGAAGGGTCATCATCCTTCTCACCGACGGACTGGACAATGAGAGCGTCACTCCCTATGACCAGATACTGACCCGTTTGATCGAATCACAGATCACCCTCTACATCGTGAGCCGCACCCGGCTGGTGGACGACAAGGTGCTCGACAGTGAAAGAGTGCATTTCCTGAACCAGGTGATGCGCAATGTTCTTCAGGACGACGGTGATTTCGTGGATGACTACTTCAGGAAAAAGGAAGCAGACATGGTGAATCTGGCGGAATCCACCGGGGGTCGAGCCCTTTTCCCCGAGATCCTGGCGGAACTGGCCAACACCTATGCCCAGGTGGCCAGTGAGTTGAAGCATCAGTATCTTCTCACCTTCCTGCCGCCAGAGTCTTCGGCCAAGAAGTTCCGCTCGATTCAGGTCACCTGCAATCTCCCCGCCGGGAGGGTGTACTCCCGCAAGCAATACGCCTGGCTGGATCTGCACCAGTAGGAGGACGCTGCGTGGTTCGATCAATTCACGATAACTGTCATCAGTCCGCGCACTCCGTAAAGAGCTCCACAAACTTCTTCGTCTCCATTGAGTAGTGGCTGGCCGTCCAACAGAGGCCGTCGGTTTCAATTCGGACCGTACCCAGTTCGGAAGTCAGCAAGACTCGACTTCCCTGCTCTGCCAATCTCTCCAGAGTCCTTGGCGAGGGGTGGCCAAATCGGTTCCTGCGTCCGGACGAGATGAGAGCGATTGCGGGGCGAATCGACTCCAGCAATTCCCTGGAGGTGCTGGTCTGGCTGCCGTGATGGGCCACTTTGAGGACCGTCACTTCACCCGTGCGCCCGATCAGCTCCCGCTCAGCCCGTCTTTCCATGTCGCCCGTCAGGAGCAGTGAAAATCGGCCGTAGCGCAGCAGCAAGACCAGAGAAGCGTCATTTGTCCCCCATCGTGATCCATCCGTCTCCAGGACCGGGTGCAGAATTTTGTGATGGACTCCCCCCACAGTGAACTGGTCTCCCTCGAACAGTTGAAGCCCGCCCCATCCTTCATAGATCTCGTGAGTTTCGTGGTAATAGAGTGCGTCGACCGAAAACGCTCTACCCAGAAAAGGCAGGCCCTGGATGTGATCGAGGTGGGGATGGGAGAGGAGGACGAATCCTAGTTCCTGGATCCGTCGCGACCAGAGATATCTGGAGACAATCCGTTCTCCCACGAAATCGCTCCACTCCTTCCCTGGGAGCGCAAAGCCACCGGCGTCGACCAGTGCATCCCGGCCATTGGGATAGCTCAAGTGCAGGCTCTCTCCCTGCCCCACGTCGAGCAGGGTCACAGTCAGCTTCTCACTGGCAGCGGTGGAAGCGGCGGTCAGGACAGCGTAGAGCAGACAGGCAGGGATCAGGACCATCCAGGAGCGAAATCCTGTGAACAGCAAGACGGCCAGGAGAGCCAGGAAGTAGGCAAGAATCTCCAGGCCGGAAGGCTGGCGCAAGAAGGTAACCAAGGCCACATAACCCTGGGTCCAGAGGGTCAAGTCAATCAGCCACGACAGCGCCTCTACGGGCGCGGCAGCCAGCGGAGCCAGGGGAGTCCAGAAACAGGCCAGCAACAGAAAGGTGGACGGCACCAGGAGACCGAAGAGAGGGATCAGGCCCAGATTGGCACACCCTTGTGACCAGCTCCAGAGGTTGGAGTAATAGAGTGAGACCGGCAGGGTTCCAATCTGGACCAGGAGGGATGCCAGAATCAGCCCGGCAAAGAGGCTCAGGGGGCGCCCCAGGAATCGGAAAAGGGCGCCTGTGCGGTCACCACGAAGAGGCTCGAGCCAGGATTCCAGCAGGAAGCGCCAGCGACGGGCCAGCCTCTGGCCAGGGCTCTCTCCCGGCTCGATAGAATCGTCCCAGATCCGGGTACCCCACTTGCACGCGTATTGGATCTTCCGAACCGCCTGCGAGCCGAGTCCCAGCGACAGCAGCGAAAGAAAGGAAAACTGGAGACCGGGTGAAGCATGAGTCGAAGGGTTGGCTGCCAGCAGGAAGAGGCCGGCAATTCCCAGGTGGTTCAGAAGACGCCCCCGGGTGCCCGTACAGTTGAGCAGGCAGGCATAGCTCGTCATGAGGCCGGCGCGAACCGCCGAAGTCGAGAAACCCGCCACTCCAACATAGGCCCACACGCCGGCCAGCGCGAACAACTGCCCCGCCCTGCCCAGAGGTCGAAGCAGCCCCAGCAGGGCGATCAGGAGCAAGCCCACGTGCAGACCCGAGACAACAAACAGGTGCAACACGCCGAGGCGGCGCACCTGATTTCTTGTTTCGTTGTCAAGGGCGCTCGACTCGCCCAGAAAAGAACCGAGAATCAGGGGAAGAGTCCGGGCGGAGAAGCGTTTTTCACAGTACCGCACGAACTTCCCGCGGTAGAAGTCGAGCCAGCGGCGGAGAGGACATCCGCCCGTACCACCGACCAGGGACAACTGGCGCAGCGATTTCAGATCGGCCTGCAACAGGATCCCGCGGCGCCACAGTTGTTCACGCCAGTCCGAAACACCCGGAACCGCATAATAGGACGGCTCTCGCAGAAACGTCCGAATCTCCAGGCGCTGACCGTAGTAGAGCTCCGGAATTCCCTCCTCCGGCATGGGAAAGCGCACCTGGATTCGGCCCTGCGCAGGGATCTGCCGATCACCCTGGAGAATCTGCTCCGGCTGCAAGTCGAAGCGGATTCGGTCGTCCACACGGTGGAGGCTGGAACGGATCCAGCCAGACACCTCACAGACCCGGTCCAGGTCCATCCCGACCCGCGGTCTTTGGGTGGGGAAAAAAAGTGCCAGAGTCGCCCACACAACCCCGGTCAGAACCAGACAGGGGTGAAGGACTAGAAAACGGCCCAGGCGCTCCCAGGCGAGAGGGGACTTCACATGGACTTAAACGCCAGGCCGCTGAAAAAGAGCGAACCTGGAGGGGTTCTGACTAGACTTCAGGATTGGCGGCGCTGTAGGAGCCGGTCTTGTGCCGGCCCGTTGCGCGGGCGACCACAAGAGTCGCCCCTACGATTTCATTCCAGCCGGTCGCGACCTACAGCCTATCCCGCCCCATCCCCCGAATCCGATCCGATTTCTCCGACAAATCGACGCCGCGAAGCTCTCCCTCCGAGGCGGCTACGACGGCGGCCACCGTGGCGTCGCCGGTGATGTTGGTGACGGTTCGGCACATGTCAAGAATACGATCCACACCCAGAATCAGGGCGATACCCGCTGCGGGAACACCAATCGCCTCCAGAACGATGACCAGCATAATGATTCCGGCGCTGGGAACGGCCGCCGCACCAATCGAAGCAAGAACAGCCGTCATGACGATGGTCAACTGGGCCGTGAAGTTCAGGTCCATGCCCAGGGCATCGCCAATGAAAACAGCCGCTACAGCCAGATAGAGAGCCGTCCCATCCATATTCACGGTGGCGCCGAGGGGAAGCACAAAGGAGGAGACTTCTTCCGACACGCCCAGTTTCTCTTCGGCACGTTCCATGGTCACGGGAAGCGTGGCCGCACTCGAACTGGTGGAGAATGCCAGCAACTGCGCCGGCGCCATGGCCCGGTAGAAGGTTCCGATTGAGACGGGAGTCAGAAATCTCAGGATCAACCCGTAGGTCACCATCATGTGGACTCCCAGCCCGAAGGCGACCGTGGCGCAGTACATCCCCAACGCCGCCAGCAGTTCCAGAATACCGGCTGGATTGTCTCCCGTGACCTCGGTGATGGTTCCCGCGATCAAAGCAAAGACCCCGAAGGGAGCCAGCAGCATGATCAGATCCACAAGACGGATGACGACCAGGTTCAAGCCTTCGAAAAAGCCGAGTAGTGGCCGGGCCTTGTCTGGGCTCACCTGAATCAGCCCCACGCCCAGAAGAATCGCGAAGAACACGACCTGTAGCATGTTCCGGTTGTCTGAAGCCGCGCCGAAAAAGTTCTGGGGCACCATGTCGACGATGGGTTGCAGAGGCCCTCTTTGTTGAGCGACTTCAGCCTGCCGCGAGCGCGCCGTGACATCTTCCTGATAGACTTGCTGGAGGCGATCTCTCATATCTTGAGGGACCCAGGCCCCGGGCTTTACGACATTGACAATGATCAGACCAATCGAGACCGCGATGGCAGTGGTCGTGATGTAGATGGCAATCGTTTTTCCGCCAATGCGGGAAAGCTTTCTTAGATCGGAAAGCGAAGCCACCCCGCACACCAGCGAAGAGAGCACCAGAGGAACGGCAATCAGTTTGAGCAGATTGACAAAAATCGTTCCAAAAGGAGAAACCCAGGCGGCGGTGAAGTCCACCCAACCGGCTACCGCCGCGGCGACACCATAGATGATTCCGAGGGCCAGACCGGCTAAGATCCTCCAGTGCAGCTTCTTGTGCCAGGGTGTAATGCTCATGCGGGCTACTCTAGTGTTTTTGACCCTAAAGGAGAAGGATGACTGACAAACTGAACCGCTTCAGCTCTCGAGTGACCCAGCCCAGATCTCAGGGTGGTTCCCAGGCGATGCTTCACGGCACGGGACTCAGCGAGGCCGACCTGGCCAAGCCTCAAGTCGGAATCGCCAGCATGTGGTACGAGGGCAACACCTGCAACATGCACCTGAATCGCCTGGCCGCGGAAGTCAAGAAAGGCGTGACTGAGGCCGGACTGATCGGGCTGCGATTCAACACCATCGGGGTGAGCGACGGAATCTGCATGGGAACCGAGGGCATGAGCTACTCCCTCCAGTCGCGTGAGATCATCGCCGATTCGATCGAAACCGTCATGTGCGCCCAGTGGTACGACGCCAATATCTCGATCCCGGGCTGTGACAAGAACATGCCCGGATGTGTGATGGCTATGGCTCGAGTCAATCGGCCTGCCTTGATGGTTTACGGAGGAACCATTCGCCCCGGTTTTCTGGGCGATCAGAAACTGGATATCATCTCCGCTTTTCAAAGCTACGGGGAGTATCTGGCCGGCACCATCAGTGACGAAACGAGGAAGGAGATTGTGCAGCACAGCTGCCCTGGCGCCGGAGCCTGCGGTGGCATGTACACCGCCAACACCATGTCTTCGGCCATCGAGGCTCTGGGAATGTCGCTTCCCTACAGCTCCTCGACCCCTGCCGAGGACGAGCAGAAACTGCAGGAATGCAGGGAGGCGGGCCGGGCCATCTACCGCTTAATGGAAGAAGACATCAAGCCTCGCGATATCATGACCCCGCAGGCGTTTCGAAACGCCATGGTGGTTGTCATGGCACTGGGAGGGTCGACCAACGCCGTCCTCCACCTGATCGCCATGGCCCGTACCGCGGGTGTAGACCTGACCATCGACTCTTTCCAGCAAGTGAGTGACACCGTACCTTACATCGCCGATCTCAAGCCGAGCGGGCGTTATGTGATGCAGGACCTTCATGAGATCGGTGGCATCCCGGCGGTCATGAAATACCTGTTGCAGGAGGGCTTTCTGGACGGATCCTGCCTGACGGTGACCGGGCAGACGATTTCCGAGAACCTTGCCGATGTGCCGGACCTGGCAGACGATCAGGATGTAATCCACCGGATTGAACAGCCTCTCAAGCCGACCGGACACCTTCAGATTTTGAAGGGTAACCTGGCCCCTGAGGGAGCTGTGGCCAAGATCACGGGGAAGGAGGGTCTCCAGTTTTCGGGCCCGGCGCGGGTCTTTGATTCGGAAGAAGACATGCTGGCGGCGCTGGAAGAGGAGCAGATTCAAAAGGGCGACGTGGTTGTGATTCGCTACGAAGGTCCCAAAGGGGGTCCGGGCATGCCTGAAATGCTGACTCCCACGTCCGCCCTCATGGGCGCCGGACTGGGTGCCGACGTGGCCTTGCTCACCGACGGGCGCTTTTCAGGTGGCTCCCACGGGTTCATCATTGGTCACATTACACCCGAGGCTCAGGTGGGAGGCCCCCTCGCCTTGCTCGAAGACGGCGATCGCATCACACTGGATGCCTCGCGAAGGGCCATTGAGGTGGAGTTGAGTGCAGAAGAACTACAGGAGCGTGCGTCACGCTGGACCGCGCCTCCGCTCAAGGCGACGGCCGGGGCTCTTTTCAAATACGCTCGATCGGTTCGCTCTGCCTCAGAGGGTTGTGTTACAGATGTCTGAACTCGATTCCAGATTCCAAATTCCAGATTCTAAAAGCTTGAAAGGTTGGGTCTCTGAAGACTAATCTCATGTCTGCAATGAACAACAATACTCGAGTCGCTTCGTTCGTTCTCTCAATTCTGGTCCTGCTGCTGACGGGCACCCTGTTCTCTCAGCAGCTCCCGCAGCAGAACAAACCCCTGACCGACCGGGAGCTGGAGCTTCTGGCGGTACGGGGCAAGTGGGCTATGTACCCCAGAGATACGGGAACCACGCCTCCTACAAGGACGCCGCCAAACTGAAGCCTTTTCTGACGATTCCGCGGGTCCAGATCTTTCTGACTGAGGGACGTCTGTTCGGAGAGGCCGTCTTTCCCGATGGGATTGTGCTGACGGACGAGAACGCCGACGTCACCGGGAAAGAACCAGTACCGGTCCAGGGACTCCAGGTGCAGGATGGGAATCTCTCGTTCAAGGTCCAGCTTGGAAGCGAACTGATTGAGGCGCAGCTCAAACTCGACCGGCGACGCTTTATGGGAACCTGGAAAGCTTCCTCCGGCCGGAATGGAGATCTGTTCATGGTCAAGAGGATTTTCTGAATAGGTTCTGGGTTCGTAGGGGCGACCCTGGTGGTCGCCCGTTGACCGGGCCGGCACAAGACCGGCCTCTACAATACGGTCATCTATCACGGTCATCTATCGGACCACGGTCCTCGCACGCCAGAAACGCCACACGGTGGCGAAGAGATCCTCAGAGCGGGAGAGGGCTCAGGGCATCGGACCACGGAGGGTCCTCACATTGCCTCGTTCAGTCGCTGGGCCTTCTCGGTCATTCGGATCAGCATACGAGTAACGACTCCGGCCTTTGCGAGCGCCATTTCTGGATTCGATTCAGGGTCCCAGATGGCCTGTTCAAAGCGGTCGTAGGTCCTCTGATCCCGCTCCAGAAAGGCATCCAGCGTCAGACCTTCCCGCCGGCTCCGTGCTTTCAGAAACTCAATCGTGATCTGACGCTGTACGCTACGGAGGTCCATGATCAGACTCGTAGCTGCGATCTTTTCCCATTTGCTCTTCCTGGGCAGACTGCGAATGGCGTCCCTCTGCACACCCAGATGCAGTTTGTCCCCCAGGGCGTAGAAGGCCCGGACCGCTTCTTCCAGAGTGGCCGACGTCGAGTCGGCAGCGTGGATCAGTCCCATACTGCTGGGAAGGTAGTCCAGGCTCGCCACCTGTCCGCTCAGCCGCTTGGGGAAGCCATCTTCGACAAACTTCTGAGCCTTCTCCGAATAGAGCGTCTTCTCGGCGCGGGGAAGAAAACGCGCCATTCTCTTTCTCAGTTTCGTCATGGGTGGGCGGTGGTGCTCGACGAACTCAGAGAGTCGGTCCAGGTCGACATCGCCCAGCAGGATCCACTGGACAATTCCGCGCACAGCACGGTCTACGTCGCGAAGAGCACGATACTGACTCTCGGCGGCAACCTTGTCGTCGAGGGCGAAGATCTGTTGCAGGAAGCTCCCCAGATCCAGGATGACCAGCGCCGCAACGGCTGCCTGAACTACTTCGGGTGGAGTCGCACCAGTGTCTCGTATCATACCGTGTATGAAGGCAATTCCAACCTTATCGACGACTAGATTGGTGAGTTGGCAGGCAATGATCTCGCGGCGTAGACGGTGCGCCCGAGCCCACTCCGAGTAGCGCTCCATGAGCAGGGTGGGAAAGTAGTCTCTCAGGTAGTCCTGGACGAACTCCTGGTCGGGAAGGTTCGAGAGCAGCAGGTGCCGGGTGAGGGCCATTTTCGTGTAGGCCAGCAGCACTGCCAGTTCAGGTCTTGTCAATCCGAGGTGCTGCCCCGCGCGCTCGCGGTAGGTGCGGCCATCGGGAAGCTCTTCCACCACCCGATCCAGATCGCCCCGATCACTCAGGTGCTCCTGCAATGATTCGAACAGGGAAAGGTCTGCCCGACTTCTCTCCTCGGCCAGAGAGAGACAGAGCGACTGGCTGTAGTTGTCCTCTAGAACCAGCCTGCTGACCTCATCGGTCATTTCTTTGAGGAGCCGATTTCGGTCCTCGAGGGAAAGGCCGCCGGCCTGGACTGGAAGTTGCAGCAGGATCTTGATGTTCACCTCATGATCGCTCATGTCCACGCCGGCCGAGTTGTCAATGGCGTCCGTATTGATCTGCCCGCCCCTGAGCCCGTACTCTATACGTCCCAGTTGCGTGAACCCCAGATTTCCTCCTTCTCCCACCACCCGGGCACGAATCTGGGAAGCGTTGACACGCACGTTGTCGTTGGACTGATCGCCGACGTCGCCGTGGCGCTCACTCGACGACTTGACGTAGGTCCCGATTCCGCCATTCCAGAGAAGATCGACCTCCATCTTGAGAATGGCCCGTATCAGGGCTCGGCCACTGAGGCTGGTCTCATCCTTGAGGTCCAGCATTTTCCTGACCGCCGCTGAGAGTTTGATCAACTTGGCGTGACGGAAATACACTCCCCCCCCGCGGCTGATCAGCTTTGGATCGTAGTCCTCCCAGGTCGACCCGGGCGTCTCGAAGAGCCGCCGGCGCTCCCCAAAACTGGTCTCAGGGTCTGGGCTGGGGTCCAGGAAGATATGCAGGTGGTTGAACGCGGCCAGCAGCCGGATCCGTTCGGAATAGAGCATGCCATTTCCAAAAACATCACCAGACATGTCTCCAATCCCCGCGACCGTCACCACCTCCTCTCCGAAACGAATCCCAATTTCTCTAAAATGCCGGCGCACGCACTCCCACGATCCCCGTGCGGTGATGGCTTCCCTCTTGTGGTCGTAGCCCTGTGAACCTCCCGAGGCGAAGGCGTCACCCAGCCAGAACCGGTACTCCTGACTGATCTGGTTTGCCAGATCGCTAAACCGCGCAGTCCCCTTGTCGGCTGCAACAACCAGGTAGGGATCGGCTTCGTCGTAAATGACCAGACCTCTCGGAGGTACGATCTCTCCCTCGACCAGGTTATCGGTGAGGTCCAGGAGACCTCGAACGAAGGTCTGGTACTGTTCCCGAACATGCTCTCGGAGCTCTGTGCGCTCAGCAGGTGGGTTCTTGAGAACAAATCCTCCTTTGGAGCCCACCGGCACAATCACGGCGTTCTTGGTCATCTGAGTCTTCATCAGGCCCAGCACTTCCGTCCGGAAGTCGTCCGGCCTGTCACTCCAGCGGATGCCCCCCCGGGCCACCCGGCCTCCCCTCAGATGGATTCCTTCCATCCCGGGAGAACCCACGAAGATCTCGAAGAGGGGTCGCGGATCCGGCATCACAGGAACCTTGCTGGAATCGATCTTGAGGGCGATGCGAGGGTGGCCCAGGAAAAAGTTGGTCCGCACGGTGGCCGCGACGATCCGAAGGAGAGTGCCCAGAGTCTCGTCCTCGGAAAGGGACGAAACCGGCGCCAGTTGCTCGTCGAACGCCAACCTGGCTTTTGCCACTGCTGTTTTTCTAGACCCATTTCCGGAAGCACCGAACCTGGCTTCGAAGAATTCGTAAATGGCCCTGGCGCAACCCGGGTGTTTGACGAGAGCGTCCGCCACGAAACTCAGGCTGGTCGCCGCCTGCACCTGCGAAAGATAGGCCCGATAGGTGCGCAGAACGGCCACCTGTCGAACACTCATCCCGGCTCTCAGAACGAGCCGGTTGAGACGATCATTGGCGGCACGCCCGTAGAGGAGTTCCAACAGTGCTTCGGTCAATACCTTGCCCAGCCGATCGACATCGATCGGGGAGCCGGAATGATCCAGAACACGGAAGATGTCGATGCCCAGGCTCGGGTTTCTGGAACCCTCCGGAAGGACTCTGCCGCCATCCGGACTGTACGAAATCTGCTCGATAATTCGGAGTCCGAGGTTCTCCAGGATTGGAAATACCTCACTCAAGACCAGAGTTGACTGCTGATGATAAATCCGGACCTGTGTGGAGACCACCTGATCGCTTCCCCGGGCCCGGGCCACCAGGTCCACCAGGTAAGGGTCGTCGCCCAGAGCCTCCAAATTCTCAATGTCGCGCGCCGCGAGCTGAGTGGACATTTCCACCCGGTAGCCCTCCTCGAAGGCCTTCGCATAGCCGTCGACCAGCCGTCGCGCCTCGGATCGATCGTGCCGCTTCAGCATCTCGTCTAGGACATCCTCTTCCCAGGATCGAGTGAATTCAGCAATTTGCCGGTCCAGGCCCGGCAGGTCGACTGCATCGATGGTCAGCTCGGTGGTAAAGAAGAAATGGAGCCGCGCCTTGGCGTCGCCCTCACCCATTGCCAGGTGGTAATCGACGTGGTCCGCCTGCAGCCGTTCAGCCAGAAAACCCTGGATTCGCTGTCGGACCTTAGTGCTGAATCGATCGCGCGGTATGATGACCATCAGGGCCAGGCCGCGACCGAGTGGATCCGGGCGCGCCGTCAGGCGGACCCGTCTTTGCCGCTCGATTCCCATGATCGTCCGAATGTCCCGGTGCAGCTGATCGGAAGGAGACCAGAACAACTCATCGCGAGGGATGGAATTGAAAATGGCTGTAACCTGCTTGAAATCGTGAGAACCTTCCACCCCCCCGTCAAGGGCCAGAACCTGCTTCAGTTTGCGCCGCAGCAACGGGATGAGTTCAACCGAAGTGGAAAGCGCTCTGGATGTAAACAGTCCCAGAAAGCGGCGTTCTCCGGCGGGGCGCCCCGACTCGTCGTAGACCTTGACTCCGATGTAGTCCATGCGGACGGGACGATGCACCGTAGATTCGGCGTTTGTCTTGGTCACCATCAGGACCGGTCCCGAGGTCATCCTCTTTCTCAGTTTCTTCGGAATCTTCTCAAGAGGAGTGGCCTTGAAGTAGGCGCTGTTCTCGATTCTTCGGAGGATACCCAGCCCCGATCCGGGCCGGGTCTGCATGCAACGGCGGCCCTTGTGATCGGAGATCCGATACTCCCTGTAGCCAAGGAACACGAAGTTGTCCGCCAGGAGCCACTCGACAAAACTGGCGTATTCCCGCAGGTCAACCGCTCCTTCCTGGAAGGGCAAGCCAGCCCCGGCTTCCGCCGCCAGTCCTTTCAGGTAGTCACTCAAGTCGAGCGCCTTGTGTTTCATGGCCGGGTAGTCGATGGAAGTGGGAACGACATCTCCGAGGACGCTCATGACGCGGTTCTTGATCTGCTTGTGGTGCGACCGCTCCACCTGGCGCACCAGAAACAGTTCGTATGCCTCGAGAGTGCTCTCGTCTGGCTGAGGCTTGACTCTCTGCAGTTTCCCGGTCCCATCCCGCCTGATGCGGATGACGGGGTGCAGGAAATCCACCAGCTCCAACCCCAGAGATGCCAGGCAGCCCGGCACCGAGTCGACCAGGAAGGGGCGGTCCTGCAACAGGATCTCGACCACCGTAAAGTCGGCCTTCCAGCCATGCCGGCCCGGCGTGGGATTGTAGACTCGTACCTTGATCTCCTCTTTGCGCCGCCGATCGACAAAGCGCAGTGACGAGCGCGCGATCGCGGCCAGATCCTCGGTGTCAAAAAGGCTCAGAAACCCGACGCCGGCCTTCTCGAAGAGCCAATGGGCAAAGTCGAGGGAGAACTCCCTGTCCTGGTCTGCGGCTGCAGCCTCAATCGATTCATATACCGGCTTAAGATTCAGGGGCATCCAGTACTTCCTTACGGACCCGCCGCTAGAGCACGGTTCTAAGCTGCCGGTCTGCAACTGCAGCTTCCATGGCCAGGCTCACGAGCCGTTCGACCAGCTCGGCGTAACCGACACCGCTTGCCTTCCAGAGCATCGGATACATGCTGATTGTCGTAAATCCGGGGATCGCGTTCAACTCGTTGACAACCACCTCATCCTTGGTCACGAAGAAGTCAACCCGTGCCATTCCTCGACATCCGAAGAGCCGAAAGGTATCCACTGCCAGCTGGCGCACCCGGGCCGCTTGCTCCTCAGAGATCCGGGCTGGAATTCGGAGCTCAGCACCATCCGGGTCCAGATACTTCGCCTGGTAGGAATAGAATCCATTCCTGGGCAGGATCTCACCCACAATAGAAGCCTCTGGATGATCGTTTCCCAGGACGGCACATTCGACTTCCTGCCCCTGGATGGCCTCTTCCACAACGACCCGGTGGTCGAATTGGAAGGCCTCATCCAGGGCTTCATCCATCTGCCCGGCTGAGTCGACTCTGGAAATCCCCACGGACGATCCCAGATTGGCCGGCTTGACGAAGAGAGGCAAACCGAGTTCGGCCACGATTCGACTCACCCGTTCCTCGCTGCGCCCGGTCCGATCAAGAGTCCGCCCCCTGGCGTGGGGGACTCCGGCCTGAGCCAGCACACGTTTGGCCATTTCCTTGTCCATTGTGAGAGAGGAGGCCAGGACCCCGCATCCGACCATCGGAACCTGTGCCAGCTTCAAATGGCCCTGAATCGTTCCATCCTCTCCGTAAGGTCCATGCAGCACCGGGAAGATCACGTCCAGCGTCCCGCTGGACTTGCCGTCCCGGACGCGTCGCAGGTCATTGCCCGATGCCCAGGGCAAGAGGGTTACTTGATGGAAATCCTTCAGACTCAGGGCGATTTTCTCGGGGTCTTCCGGGTGCTCCAGAAAATCTCGATTCTCACAGTGGTACCACCGTCCCGCCTTGTCGATCGCAATCAGAACCGGCAGCAGCCGGGACGGATCCATGGCCTCGATAATGTTCTGAACCGACTGTAGAGAGACTTCATGCTCGGCGGATTGCCCCCCGAACAGGAGTCCAACTCGGATGGGCTGACTCATCCAGTCCATAGTATGAGAAGGCCCTGAAAGGTTCCTTGTGGGGCCGGAAGAGAGTGGGAGCGGCCTCCGTGCCGCGGACATTGACGAAACAGGCTACCGGAGTTCGGACCGCGGAGGGTCCTCCCACATTCCGGGCCGGCACAAGACCGGACCCTACGGGGTGCAGCAGCCGGCAGATTCGTAGGGGCGACCCTGGTGATCGCCCGAAGCGTTCACGCGGTCTTGATGAAATCGAGAGAGGGATCTGTGAAGTTGGCGCCCAGAACCTCGGTGGAATCGGCCCCCAGCCAGCCTGAGAGAAGGTGGGCATACACCGACCGGAAGTCAACCGAGTACTTCATGTCCCCAACGTTGTCGAGATCTCCAGGAGCCAGCGAAGGATGTGCCCCGTCATAGCCACTTCGCACGTTGGCAGGATCTCCGATCACGAACATCTGGTTGGCTGTACCGTGGTCACTCCCGTTGCTGCCATTGTCGCGCAGACGACGGCCAAACTCCGACCAGGTGAAGATAACGACGTCCTGCTCCCGACCCATCTCCACCATGTCGTCATGAAACGCCTTCAGGGTCTGGGAGACGCCGCCCAGAAGATTGCTGTGGTTACCCTGCTGAGGATTCCCTCCCACCACCTGATTGGCGTGTGTGTCGAAGCCTCCGGTTTTGGCATAGAAGACGGTCACGCCCAGATCAGCCGCAATGATTTGAGCGATGGTTCTCATGTTTCCGGAGAACGCCCCCCCGGGATACTGAACCGTACTCGAGTAATTGTCACGGCCCTCCAGCAAGGCGATCGAACTGGCGGCTGCGTCCAGGATGGTCTCACTCACGTAGTCCTGGAATCCAAACTCTTTCTGCGGTTGCGACAGCAGCTCCTGGAAGGCCGCATTCTTGTTGGAGGCGTCCTCGGGATGAAAGGGATCCGTCTGAATCTGATAGGTGTCGACATTGAGGATGGAAGGTGCCGAACCCTCCGAGGAGACCATCGAGCGTGGCACCGATCCTCCGATGTTCACTCCCACCAGATCCTCCGGATCCTCCAGGCTGTTGAAATAGTTGGCCAGCCAGCCTCCAGAGGCTACACTTTCGGGCTCAGCCGTGTGCCAGATATCGCGAGACCGGAAGTGGGACCGGTTCGGATTCGGGTAACCCACTCCCTGAACAATGGTCAGCAGATCGTCGTCCCACAGCTCCTTGAAACCGGTCATGGCCGGATGCAGCGCGTACTCGGAATCGAGGGTCAAGAGGTTGGGAGCCCCAGCCAGCCCCAGACTTTGCCGGGCTTGCTGGTAGAAATCATTTGTATAGGGGATGACCGTGTTGAGCCCGTCGTTGCCACCGGCCAGTTCAACAACTACCAGGATGCGATTCGGGTTTCCCAGATCGGCATTGAGCATCCCGCTCGCTTTAGCTCCCTGGATACTCTTGACCAGAAACGTGGGCGCCACGGTAACTGTAGATAACAGTGTGAACTTCTTGATGAAATCTCGTCTTTCCATCTTCGTACTCGCTCCTAGTGCACTGTCCGGAAAGTTCACGCCGCTACTTCGGGCGTCTTTTCACCGACAGCTTTGCTGCTCTACCTCGAAATACTCCCGGCATTCCTGCGTCGCGCACCTCACTGACGACGAAAATCCATCCCGAACTAACCCCGCGAACTTCCCGGACAGTACACTAGTTGAGCTGGTATGTCGGTAGTAATGAAAGCAAAAAGATCACGCCGCGCACCTTGGCGTCCACCATCACCGGGTCGTTGATGTCGAACAGCTCCGGGAGCCCATCCGGGCCCCTGTTCATGTACTCTTCCAGGATGTAAGCGTCATCAATGGTCTGATCTTCCTACAGCAGGGCGTTGGCAAAGTAACTCACGATGTCAGGCGCAAAACGCAGGTTGTTGCTTTCAATGATCCCAAATCGCGATGTCGACTTGATCCTGTGACTGGCTGCGGCGACAAATCTGCTCAAAAAAGGATTCCCGGTCTGTGAAGGGGGGATCCCCGGGATTGCGCCCGCGGTTGCAGCTCACATAGTACATGAAATTGAAACGCGCAATCACGGTCCCTGTATTGATCCATCCTTCGTCATGCGGCCAGCCGCCCACATCGGGCGGAAGGAACAACTGCTGCCCCAGGCCAAAGATTTCCGAGTAGGGCGAGACCCAGAACGGGTCCACGACCCCCAGCTCACGATAGGCTCCTACCATGAACTCAATCGGGCTCTTGATCTTGGCTCGATAGGCCTTGCTGGACATGAAATGAGGATGAGTGAAGATGGCCCGCATGAGAGGCTTGAGCTCGTAATTGCTAGAGCGGAAGACCTCGGCCAGCTCCTGGATAATCTGGTCGCTGGGGTCGTTGTAGACGAAATATTCCCACAGCTTGCGGGTGATAAAGATGGCCGTCTGCGGTTGCTCGAAAATGATGTCGATGACCCGTTCTCCGTCGATGATCGAAGACGGCGCCTCGGGATCATCGGGATCAGGAGAGACAATCACCTGGCCCAGAACGGTCTTGGGCTGGAAGTCGTGCCACGGAGGGAAGAAATAGAAGTCCCATGCTTTTCTTACGCCCGGGATCTGGAGTCGGCCATTGGAGGTCCAACCTGTGAAAGCCCGTGCGGCTTCCTGGATGTCAAACTCGGTATAGGCGGCACTCTCACTGCTCTCCCCCACGGTGAACAGCTCCAGCAGTTCGCGGGCCCAGTTCTCATTCGCATTTCCGACCCGGTTCTCGCGGTTGTTGAGCCACAGGATCATGGCCGGATCGCGAGCAATGGCGTGAACCATTTCCTTGAAGTTGCCCAGGGCGTACTGGCGCAGCATCTCGTTCTGCACCAGACTCAGCGGCCTTTCGGTGCCGTCCAGTATCGCGTTGTCACCCCTCGGCGCTCCCAGAACGTAGTTGACCTGCAGGACGGAGGTCGCGAAGTGGTCGTGCCAGAACATGGCCATTTTCTCGAGAAGCTGGCGCCGGCTGTGGATCATGCGGTACAGCCACCATCTCTGCAGGTTCCCGATGTTGGTCCTGTACTGCCCATTGTTGTTCTGTCGAATCAGCGATAGGCCAGCGGCTTCCAGCCCGGCTTCCATTTCTGAATCATCGATGGCTTCGTAGTCGAGAAGCTCGCTCAAGGTGACCTCGAAGCCTTGTCCGACCAGGCGCCCGATCTCCTCTGGAGGAGCGCTGAAGCCGCCTCGCCTCATCAGGTGAGCGGCAGCCCCTGTGCCCCAGGTGAGAGCTTGAATTCTCTCGCCACCTGTATCACGCCCTGGGTAGCGCCAGCTACCACCACCGCGCCCTACCTGGGCCGCAAGCTGGGAGCAGAACAGAAAAAAGGTCAGGATGAAAGTAATTCGCACCATTAGTAAAGACCGTTCAAACCGCATTGAAAGTTCATTACGAACGCCGGTTTCTGATGTTTCATGCAAAATGCTATTTTTTTAGCAATTATACATTGTCACGGCTTTTCTTGCACGGGCTATGATCAGCCAGGTTGTTATTTATTCTAAACTATTGGGCCTACTATTTGTCTACCCCATCGTTGCAGCGCGTTGCCCCTGCTACACTTCTTCCTGATGCCACTCCGGAGTTCGACTCAGCTCGCAGCATTCATCCTTTTTTTCATTCTGCTGGCTCTGACGGTTCCTCCTCCTTTCGGGGTGACGGCTCTTCAGTGGGACACCTTCTGCCTCTTCATTGGAACCATCACGGTCATTCTCTGGAACCGATATCCAATCATGGTGGTGGTCCTGATCTCACTGGCCCTGGGAATGGTCTTGAAGACAATGTCTCTGGAGCAAGCGCTGCGGGGCTATTCTTCGAGCGTCACCTGGATCATCTTGATGGCGTTCATTTTCGCCCGGACCTTCATCAAGACGGGCCTGGGAAGGCGGATCGCGCTGCTACTGATCCGGCAACTGGGTTCGAGTTCCCTGCGCCTGGGCTATTCCTTTGCCCTGTCTGATCTGGTGCTGGCTCCGGTGACCCCTTCCAACACGGCCCGGGCGGGCGGCATCATTTATCCAATCGCCCGGAGTCTGGTGCGCGAATTCGACTCCCATCCGGGCCCGACTGCGCGCCGCATCGGAGCGTATGTGCTCTTCACCGCCTATCAGTCCAACATCGTAACCAGTGCCCTGTTTCTGACGGCAATGGCAGCCAACGGGCTTTCGACACAACTGGCCATGGACAGCACCGGCGTGGTCATCGACTGGGGCACCTGGTTCAAAGCCGCCTCGGTTCCCGGCTTCTGCTCCTTTCTTCTGGTTCCTCTGCTCATCTACGTGGCCTACCCTCCGGAAATCAAAAAGACACCGGAGGCAGGTCGATTTGCCCGCCGAGAGCTCTCCGCCCTGGGCCCTGTGAGTCGCGATGAAAGGATCCTGGGTCTGACGTTTCTACTGCTGGCCCTGACCTGGGCAACATCTGGCTGGCATGGCACCAGCACGGTAGCGGCGGCATTTCTTGCCGTTTGCGTCCTCCTCGTGGCTGAAGTCCTGGAACCCAAGGATCTCTCCGGCGAGTCCTCTGCCTGGGAAACCTTTCTCTGGTTCGGGGGGTTTCTCTCCATAGCCGGGACAGTCTCGGACAGTGGTCTCATTCAATTCCTGGTCTCCGGTCTGGGAGTCTGGTTTCAATCCTGGAATCCCATCCTGGCTCTGGTCGTGCTGGTCATCGCCTATACCTATCTGCACTACCTCTTCGCCGGAATGACGGCCCAGATCATCGCCTTGTATGCGGCCTTCCTGACCCTGGCCGTCGCGGCCGGAGCCCCGCCACTCCTTTCAGCTCTGGTACTGGCTTTCTTCTCCAATCTGTATGCCTGCCTGACGCACTACGGAGACGGCGCGGCTCCCATCTTCTTCGGATCGGGCTATATTGAAGTGAAGGACTGGTGGAGGATTGGCTTCCTGCTTCGGCCCGAATCCGTCCTGCACCTTGTCGTGTGGCTGGGGGTGGGCTTGCCATGGTGGAAACTAATCGGGATTTACTGACCTTAGATCTCGAACCGTAGGGGCGACCCTGGTGGTCGCCCGTCCAGACGGGCCGGCACAAGACCGGCCCCTACGGGGTACCACACCACCCGAGTAGGCCGGAACCCGCTAACCTATTTGGCCCTTGGATGAGTACGGTTGTAGACCTCCCGCAGCCGGTGCTTCGCGACATGGGTGTAGATCTGGGTGGTTGAGATGTCGGCGTGACCGAGCATCATCTGCAGGGCGCGCAGGTCGACATCGTTTTCCAGAAGGTGGGTGGCAAAACTGTGGCGGAGCATGTGAGGACTCAGCTTGCCTTCCCTGCCCAGGGCCCTTCCATAACGGTTCAGAAGCATCCAGAAATACTGCCGGCTCATGGGACCTCCCTGCTGGGTCAGGAACACGTACTTGGAGGTTCCTCCTTTCAGGAAGCGTGGACGGGCTTCCTTCAGATAGGTTCGAAGGCAGCCCAGAGCCGATTCCCCGATTGGCACCGTCCTTTGTTTGTTACCCTTCCCCACCGGCTGCAGGATGCCCATTTCCAGGTTCACTTCCCCCGGCTTGAGCCCCACCAGTTCACTGACTCGGAGACCAGTTGCATACAGCACCTCGAGCATGGCTCGATCGCGCACCCCGTGGGGCGACTCCAGATCGGGTGCGGCCAGGAGACCCTCGACTTCCTCCCTTGTGAAGTACTCCGGAAGGGTGTGCCAGACCCTGGGCGTCTCCAGGTTCTGGGCGGGATTCAGTTCGAGATATCCATCCAGAACCAGAAATTTGAAAAAGCCTCGCAAGCTCACGATCTTCCTCATCACGGAGCGGGGAGAAAGCCGCTCATACAGTCTCTGGAGAAACCGGCTCAGATCAAGATGTTGGACAGCTTTGAGCTTCTTCTCTTCGTCTTCGAGGAAGGCCAGGAACTCCTCGATATCGGATCGGTAAGCGGTGATCGTGTTGGTGGCCAAGCCCTTCTCGACCCGGAGGTAGTTCAGGAAGTTGTGAAAAGCCAGTTGAGCGAGATTCAACTCTCCTCCCCTCCCCGCCTGATCAGGAGCTTGACTTCCTCCAGCTTGAGCACCAGCGCGGCCGCCAGGTAGACCACGGCACCCACCGCGATGCAGGCCCCCAGGGCCAGAACCCGTACCACTCCCTGCAGTTCATAAGGAGCCAGCCACCACGACAACGCAAACACCGCACCCGCCATGAACAGCGACGAAAGGAGTGCCTTCCCGGCGACCCCACCCACGCCCAGGCCGCGGAAAGAGCCCAGCTTCGACGAAAGTTTCTTCATGAGAAGGGTCTGATTCAAGATCAGAGACAGAGACGTGACGAAGGCGAGGCCCAGAAACTCGTAACCCGGAGGACACAGCCAGAAGATCATGAGCAGATTCGTCGCTATGTGAAACAGAGCGGTGATGATGCTGACACGAACCGGGGATCTCGAGTCATTGAGCGCATAGAAGGTGGGAACGTAGATCTTGACACAGCTGTAACTGGTCAGGCCAATCGCATACAGGGTCAGAGCAGCGGCCGTCTGCCCGGTGTCAAAGGAGCCGAAACGCCCCCGCTCAAAGATCGTCCCCACGATGGGAGTCGCGAGTACCATCAACCCCAGCGTGGAAGGGATGGCCAGGCATAATACCATCCTCAGGGAGTTGGCCACCGTCTGCTTGAGTTCCTTCCAGTTCTCCTCGGCGGCGTAGGCTGACACCTCTCTCAGGTTGACGATCCCAATCGCCACCCCGAACAGACCAATCGGCAGGTAGATAATACGGAAGGCAAAATTCAGCCACGAGATGGCACCATCTTCCAGAGTCGAAGCCAGAATCGTATTGATCAAGACCGTCAATTGCGTAACGCCCACCCCCAGGAAAGCGGGACCGACCAGGCGTCCGATGCGGAGCAGATCCGGATGCTTCAGTTGAATCCGAAAACGGAACCGGAATCCAAGTCTGGCCAGAGTAGGGGCCTGAACCAGTATTTGGAGAGCACCCCCGGCGACAGCCCCAAACCCGACAGCGTAGATTCCCGGAATTCCCTGGCTCTCGAACCAGGGGACCGCCAGAACTGCCGCTCCGATGATGGCCAGGTTGAAGAAGGCTGTGGTTACGGCAGGAAGGAAGAAACGATCAAAGCTGTTCAACATCCCCATCGCCACTGAAGAGAGCGCCACCAGCAGCAAGAAGGGCGAGATAATTCGGATCAGTGTCGAGGTCAGTTCGAATTTTCCTTCAACCTGGCCAAAGCCGAAGGCGAACAGATAGACAAAAGAGTCGGAGAAGAGATAGAGAAGGATGGCAACTGCGCCCAGGATCAGCAGCAACGCGCTCATCACCAGGCTGGCCAGTTGCCACGCTGCTTCTTTACCCTGCCGCGCGAGAACTCGATTGAAGGTGGGTATGAAGGCCGAACTGAGCGCACCCTCGGCCACGAGATCTCGCAGCATCCCGGGTATCCTGAAGGCAACCACCCAGGCGTCCGTCACGGCCCCGGCTCCGAATACGGCTGCTATCGTAAGTTCGCGAACCAGGCCCAGCAGCCGGCTGATCAGCACCGCAAGGCTGACCCTGCCTGCTGCTCTCGCCGCCTTCTGCTTTCTGGCCATGATCTCCTTAGTACCCGTTGGGGTGAAACCAGTCCTTCCCAGAGAACCAGTGCACCAGGGTAGGCCACGCTGCTGGACGTGTCTTTCCCCGGTAGCTTCCCGGCAGGCGCTATAACTCGGGAGAAGGTTACGTTATCATTCCCATCTGAACAGGGCAGGAGTCTCCGGAAGGAAATGAAACTTGCAGCAATCGCCCAGCACCTGGATTGTCAACTTGAGGGTGACGGCGAGGTCGAGATTCTTGGCGCCGCCGGTATCGAGGAGGCCGGACCTGAAGACCTCACGTTTCTTTCCAACCCGAAGTACGTGTCCAGTGTCGCGGCCTGCAAAGCGGGCGCCCTCATTGTCGGTTCGGATTCACCCACCACCCCAATCCCGCGTTTGATCTCGGAGAATCCTTACCTGTCCTTTGCCCAGGCGATTGAGCTGTTTTATCGTCCTCCGGTTGTTATCCCAGGGATCCACCCCACCGCCACTGTGGCAGAAACGGCCCGCCTCGGAGAGGACTCCTCGATCGGGGCCAATGTGGTCATTGGTGAGGGGGCAGCCCTGGGCGATCGGGCCGTCCTTCATCCCAACGTCATCATCTACCCTTATGCTGAGATTGGAGATGATTTTGTGGCCCACAGCCATGCTGTGGTTCGGGAATACTGCCGAATCGGCGACCAGGTCATCTTGCAGAACGGGGTGGTGATCGGAGCTGACGGCTTCGGGTTTGCGCCCCGCAGCGATGGAAGCTACTACAAGATCCTGCAGGCGGGAATCGTGGTCCTGGAAGACAACGTCGAGATTGGAGCTCACACCTGCATCGATCGCGCCACGGTGGGAGAAACCCGCATTGGGTCCTCCACCAAGATTGATAATCTGGTCCAGATCGGGCACGGCTCGAAGGTAGGAGCGGATGCAGTTCTGGCCGCTCAGGTCGGGCTGGCCGGGAGCACGCGGGTCGGCGACCGGGTGATGCTGGCAGGCCAGGTTGGCGTCGCCGGTCACCTGACGATTGAAGATGACGTGATTGCGACTGGCCAGACAGGAATCGGGCGCTCGGTCAAGGCAGGAAGCAAGATCTCCGGAAGTCCGGAAATGGATTCCGGCTTGTGGCGCAGAAACTACATTCTCCTGCACCGCCTCCCGGACCTGGTGCGCACCGTTAGGTTCCTGGAAAGAAAAGTTCGGGAGTTGACTGGATCCGCCCAGCCAGAGGACGACCCGCTTGACTGAAGTCACTTACCGCCCCAACCAGCGTTCCCGGTTGAGTTATTTCGAAACCTGGAAGCGGATGGCGGGAGCCTTCCGGAAGAATCGAGAGCTGATCACCCAGCTGTTTCGGCGCGACTTCGTGGGAAGCTACAAGAAGTCGCTTCTGGGCCCCACCTGGGTGTTCCTTTCCCCCATCGTGGGCGTTGTCGCCTGGGTCTTTCTGCGCCGCGCCGGAATGCTCAACACCGGGGAACTGGACATACCCTATCCGATCTACGTACTGGTGGGCACCACCATGTGGGGTCTGTTCATGGGGTTTTACTCGGCCTCCGCCAGCACCCTGCGGGCAGCCGGAAGCCTGCTCATGCAGATCAACTTCCCTCACGAAGTCTACCTGTTTGAGCAGAACGCCCTGCAGTTGGTCAATTTCTCGATTCTGCTGGTTTTGAACCTGCTGGCAATGATCATCTTTGGAGTTACCCCCAGCTGGAAGCTGATCCTGTTGCCACTGGTGCTCTTACCCCTCTTTCTGGCGGGTGCTGCGATCGGCTTGATTGCTTCCGTTTTCGGAGCCGTTACCGTGGATGTAAGGCGTGGCCTGGACTTGACTCTGGGCATGATGATCTGGCTTTCGCCGATTATCTACTCATCCAAGATTCAGAGTTCGACCCTGATCACGATTTCTGGATACAATCCCCTGACGTACCTGGTCTGCTCGGCTCGAGACATTGTCCTCTACGGCCGGCTCTACGACACGGGAGGTTATTTATTGAGTTCACTCCTGGCGCTGGTCCTGTTTCTTTATGCATGCCGGGTCTTCTACGTAGCGGAGACCAGACTGGTGGAGAGGATGCTGGTCTGATGAACGAGCCAACTCCCGCACCCGGCAGCACGCTGGCACGGGAAACAGGGGGTCCTGCCACGGACAACGTTCTTGCTCTGAGTGGTGTGTCCAAGAAGTTTTGCCGGAACCTGAAGCGGTCCATGATGTACGGACTCAGCGACATCCTGCGTGTGATGGCCGGTTTGAGTCCTCCCACGGATAGAATCCGGCAACATGAGTTCTGGGCGATCGACGACGTCACTTTTGATCTCACGAGAGGCGACATTCTGGGACTCATGGGTCAGAATGGATCGGGTAAGACCACTCTGCTGCGCATGATTTCCGGTATTCTTCCTCCCGATCGCGGCGAAATCCGAGTACGAGGGAGGCTGGCATCCCTGATTGCTCTGGGTGCCGGGTTCCACCCCCATATGACGGGGAGAGAGAATATCCTCCTGAATGCGACGCTGCTGGGGATGGGGCCGGGTATGATCCAGGATCACATTCCCAGAATCATCGCTTTCTCGGAGTTGGAAGAGTTTATCGATTCCCCGGTTGCCACCTATTCGAGCGGCATGCGCGTACGCCTCGGTTTCTCGATCGCGGTCCATACCAATCCCGACATCTTTCTGATCGACGAGGCACTGGCGGTGGGAGACCAGCGGTTCAAGCTGAAGTGCTTCCGCGAACTGGAGAGAATTGCGGAATCGGCGACAGTGATCATCGCCTCCCATTCCGCGCAGCGAATCAGCCGCTTGTGCCACTCCATGAAGGTGATGGAAAAGGGACGCATCATCTATTCCACCGACGACGTGAAGGGGGGTATTGAGTTCTACCATTCCCGCCTCGGTATCAACGAAGAGATTCACTGAGGAGTTACCCCGTGCTCAGATGGCTTTCGAATCGTGGACCGGAAATGGTGTCGATCCACATTCCTAAAACCGGAGGCACCAGTTTCTGGCGGGTGCTGGAGCACGTCTACGCACCCGAGGCAGTACAGCGCGTGTTTCCCGGCGACTATGAGGGACAGGAGGCATTTCCGATCAAGCGCGGCACCAGAGCGTTGCATGGCCACATTCGATACATGGATCTGGCCACCTTTTTCGACCTGCCCACCGATGCGAAGCTGGTGACGTGGCTTCGCGATCCCACCGATCGAGTCATCTCCAACTTTCACTATCTGGTTGAACGCGGCGAGATGGAAGAGTCTGATCTGTTGGAATACGCGGCCAGAAAATCCGCTCGCAACCGGATGAGCAGGTTCCTGAAGGGCTCCGACCTGCAAGACTTTTTTCTGGTGGGCATCCTCGAGGAGTTCTGGGAGGACTGTAAGGATCTGGGTCGCCGGTTGAATTGGGCCGACGTCCCTCACATCTGGGAGAATGCAAGTGATTACACGCGGAGACAGGTTCCAGAAGACACACGCCGTAAGATCAGGCTGTTGAACGAGGAGGACGAGAAATTGTACCAGCGAGCCCTTGCCCTGCGGTCTGAAAGACTTTCGAGAGTCGGTTAAATGCTGAAGCTTCTCTCAGGACAGGAGAGTTCGAAATGATCTGGCTTGCCTCATTTCCCAGATCCGGAAACACCTTCTTCCGGATCGTGCTGCATGAGGTCTACGGAATCTCTTCGGGTCATCTTCGCCCGGCAGAAATGCGCGAGGGAGACTGGAAGAAGGACCTGGATTTTCCGGTGGTCAAGACCCACGTTGAGCCGAGCGATCTGGACCCTGCCGACACCGCGATTCCGGCGGTCTACATCGTCAGAGACGGACGCGACGCCATGGTCTCCATTTCTCATCATCGCAGCGACATCGTGGTTCCGGGTTCGGACTACCTGCGCAATATGGACGAGGCGATTCGGGCCGAGAACGGCAGTTTCTTCGGTGGCTGGAGTCGAAATGTTGAAGCCTGGCTGAAGCGTGCCAGTGTGGTCATCCAATTCGAAGAACTGATCGAGGATCCCATCGGAAATGTAGAGAAGCTGCGCGACATTCTGGACCTGCCGGAGCCGAAGGTCTCCAACCTGCCCACCTTCGAGGATCTCAAGAGCAAGCCCATGCCCTACGGGAGACGCGCCGACGGCGAATGGCGGGAGAAGTTTTTCCGTCGCGGCAAGGTGGGTGCCTGGAGAGATGAGATGCCGGAAGCCATGCAGCAGCTTTTTTGGGCCTTGCACGGTGAGACCATGGAGAGGCTCGGGTATGTCGAGGGTCGCTGGGAACGTCCCCCCCCCAAACAGAAGTGGTTTCAGAGGATGTTCAGCCTGAAGAGCTGAGCCGCGGCGTTGTCCAGCCTATGCAAAAGCGAGTTCTTATCGAAGCATTCAAGTTGACCGAAGGAAAGAGGGACGGGTGTTTCCGGTACACCCTGGAACTTCTGAAAGGCCTGGTCCGCCTGAACCAGGAGCAGCCATTCGAGTTCAGCCTGGAGGCCCTGGTGGGCGGAAAAGCCCTGGCCCTCCCGGATGTTGCTCGTGTCCTGGAGGGATCTTTCGGGAGTTACGAGCGGAAAAGAGCCAGAATTGACGAAGTGGCCAAGATGCGCCAGAAGCTGGCTGACGCCATCACGTCCCGGACTCCCTTCCTGAGCCAACCGCTCAGAAAGCTCGACGAGCGCCTCAAGCTGACGAAATCTCTTGAGCATGCCCATGTCGGGGCTCTGGCCGAATCCAACCGATACGACTTGATCCACCTGACACTCCCCCAGACCTTCAAGCTGATCGAAGAGCAGGAAGCGTCCCGCTATCTGGTGACTGTTCATGACACCACGCACAAGTTGTTCCCGGAATTCCATACCTGGGAGAATGTCGACACTTCGGAACAGGGCTTTCGGTTCGCCGTCAAAAAGAATGCCTCCTTTATCAGCGTCTCCGATTCGGCCCGGGCGGACCTGATCAAGCTCTATGACATTGAGTCCTCCCGAGTCACTACGGTTTACGAGGCTGCCGACCCGGCGACCTTCTATCCGGTGACCGATCAACAGTCCATCGATCAGGTGAGAGTGAGATACGGAATTCCGGAGGGTGCCCCCTACCTTCTGACCCTTTCTACACTCGAACCGCGCAAGAACTTGAGTAACACGCTGAAGGCGTTCGGTCAGCTTCTGGTGGCCCTGCCCGATTCCAGGATCCACCTGGTCATCGCCGGGCGCCTGGGGTGGAAATACGATCAGTTTCTAGCCGAGCTGAAGAACCAGCGGCAGAGAGTCAGCTTCACGGACTTTGTACCTGAAGAAGATCTGGCTGCTCTCTACTCCGGGGCTCTAGCCTTCTCCTTTGCCTCCTACTATGAAGGATTTGGACTCCCTGCTCTGGAAGCCATGGCCTGTGGGGTTCCAGTCGTGTACGGAAATCGGGGCTCCTTACCCGAAGTGGTCGGCGATGCCGGTCTGGCCGCAGAACCTGAAGATGTGGACGAGATCAGCGGCCACTTTGCCGCCCTGATCCAGGATTCCGAACTGCGCAGCGAACTGAGTCGGAATGCGGTCAGGAGAGCGACCGGGTTCTCCTGGGACACCACGGTTCGAAGCACCGTCGAAATCTACAGATCGCTACTAGCCACCGAGCCACTTTCTGCAGCGACAAGCGCAAACTCAACCGCAGACACGACCTCGAGCCCACCTGCGAAAGCCTGCGAGTAATACGGCCTTCAACTCGCGGTAACGGAAGCCAGAATCTGCGAGAGGCGTTCCTCAAACGCTTCCCTGGACAACTCTCGGGCTCGGTCCAGCCCTGCCTGGACGTGGTTCCTGTACAGCGTGACATCCCCGCACAGCGCAATCACTTGCCGAGCCAGGTCTTCCGCACTCTCGGGCTCGAAGAGAAGTCCGGCACCGGCCAGCACCTCAGGAACGGCTGCGATGTCGGCGCCCACGCAGGGCAGACCGGACGCCATGGCCTCCAGAAAGGGCATTCCGAAGCCCTCATGCAGGCTAGCCGACACGAATACGTCGGCACTTCGGTAGAGAGCAGAGAGCCGCGTGTCTGAAACCCTGCCGGCAAAGGTCACCCTGGCTTCGACTTGCAACTCGGCGGCCAGGGCGAGGCAGGTCTCCATGACCTCAGCATACTCGGGACGCTCATTATCTCCCGCCACCACCAGAGAGTATTCCCCGGGTAGTCGCCCCAGCGCCCTGATCAGAAGATCGATTCTCTTGCTGGTGGCGAGCCGGCCCACGTAGAGCAAGACAATCCGACCCTCCATCCCCAGCAACTTCAGAAGCGTCTGGTCCCTGGGCCCGGGTCGAAACTGGTCCGTGTCGACACCCAGGTAAAGGGTCTGGACACTTTCGCTGGGGAGGTCCTGCGTGGCGCGGATCTCACCACCCATGTAGTCGCTGTGCACCAGGATCCGGTCGGCTCGTGCGGCCAGCGAGACGTCACGGTGGCTGGCATCGAGATCGTTGTCTGCCCACAAAGCGGCGGGCGTGACGCCGTGGAAATCAAAGATCCGGGGGCCGCGACAGCTTTCAATCTGCTTCAAGAACGGATAGGTACCCGGGTACTGAAACCAGTGGATCCCCTCGGCATCGGGGTCGGGCAGCACCTCGGTGATCCGGCTGGCATACTCTACATTCTCGACCGGGCCCTCCACATGAATCGAAAACTGGATTCCATGATCGTCCAGAATGCGGGCGATCTGAGCCAGGTAGTTGCCCACGGCATCCCTCTGCAGGAAATTGGGGGCATAAAGGTAGACTCTCGTCTCTCTCAGGACCCTGGCTCTCCCCAGAAACTCAAAGAAGGCCTGGAAGCGGGGTCCCATGACCGATGGAGCGAAGCGCCGCCGGGTGAACTCCTGACCCTGCCTGCCCAGAATCGCTCTCTCGGTCGGATGGGTCCTCAGGAATTCGACGGCCTTGCGAAACTCGTCGGAGGAGCCGGCCGAGAGTCCCCCGTCGGCACGCAGACAGAACTCTTCGGTCACTTTCGACAGGGCGCTGACGATCACCGGGGTCTGCTGCTGCCAGGACTCGAACAGGACCAACGAGAAGCTCTCCATGGCGGAAAGCTGACAGGTCGCGAGAGCTTTCCCATAACAGTAGTCCAACTCCGGCTCAGTGAGGCCCTGAAGATGAAGTGTCTTGCCCGGAAGAGCCACTTCTCCCTCCCCCACGACCACCAGATCCACCTCCGGCGTACCTTCCATCCAGTCCAACAATTGCAGAACGCCCTTGCCCGGTTCCAGGCGACCCACGTAGAGCAGGAAGGGACGTTCGGGAAGGGCCAGAGGTGCCGGATCTTCCCCGGCCGGTGAGGACCGCGCCGGGACCGGCAGCCCCAGAACTCTCTGGGGAACTCTTGCCAGATCGTAGATGTGATTGGCAAAGCGCTGTTCGGCCGCCGAATTGAAAGCCAGACCTCCCAGTCTGGGAAACCAGTCCTTAAAGAGCTGAAAGTGTGCAGGCGGCTCATCGTGCAATCCCGGCAGCAAGAGGCTCAGATGCGGAAACATCTGCGCTCCGTAATAGGTGGTTGCTCTCAGGTAGGGCGTAAAGAAATAGGCGTCGTGACTGCTCTTGCCGAGATCCTCGAGAAGGCTGCTGCTGTTGTAGCAGTTTCGCATCCATTGCTCCTCCTCGGCGAGGCTCAGACGCTCATGCTGCATCTTTTCCGTGAGGCGGGTGAAAAGTGCATGATCGATGGCATCGGGAGAGTATCGGCGAACCGTCAGATTTCCGATTTGCTCTTCCCCTTCCGGGTACCGTGGGGACTGGGCGTCAAAATCTTTCAGAGTCGTCGAGTAGACAGTGGTGCTGGCATCCGGAAGGGCCTGAGATACCCGCAGAACAGCGATTTCCGAACCGGCAAAAATCTCGGAACCGAAGCGGGCAGTGACAAATGCAACGTCGAGAGACATTACTGACTCACGGATCGGAGTCCGCCCCTTTTGACAGTCTCTCTCCCAGCACCTCGATTTGTGTCTGAAGCAGGTCCAGTCGCTCACTCAGAGCCTGAACGGCTGCGATGTTCGAACTGTTGTAGAGGTCCTGGTAGCGGCTGTAGACCATGATCACGCGGAGCATCATCTGCTTGAAAAAACGGAGCCGTGTTGCCCGCGGAAGCCGAGCCCTTCGATGGGACTGCAGGCGGGCCACGATGGTCAGGAGCTGCTGGTTGGATTGCTCGGCTTCAAGGATCAGTTCTTTGAGAGTCTGGTCCACGGCCGTGGAGTTGGAGTGAGAATGTCCTATGCCGATTTCGCTCATGAGGCGCCCCGCGTCAATGCGTCTCGGCCGCAGCCGATCATCGTTCACAACTTTCCCCAGGTTTGCGCATTCAGTCCTGTCGCTGGTTCCAGGGAGCCAGCATGCCCAACCGCCCGATTCCGGCTCCGCCCAAGGCCCTGATCATCTTCAGGGAGTTGGGGCGGTCGTTTTTCAATTCCCGATGCAGTCTCATCTGATGATGAATCCAGCGGCCGGCATGATGGTAGAAGCGATCCGGATAGCGTCCCCGAATACCCAAATCCTTATCCGTCCCGGTCTCCCAGTCACCGCTGCTCACAATTCGATCCCCGAGCTGGTCAAAATAGGATGTTCCCTTAATCGGATAAGCAACCGTTGTCAGAAACCGGTCCGGGGAGGCACTCTTCAAGAACGTGAGCGTCGCTTCGACATCCTTCCTTTGCTCTCCCGGATAACCCAGCATGATGAAAAGTCCGGCTTCAATGCCATTGTCTTGAAGAAGCCTGACCATCTCTACCACACGACTGGCACTGGTGCGCCGCTGCATCGCATCCAGAACCGGCTGTGAACCACTTTCGGCCCCAATCCAAAGGCGGAAGCACCCCATAGCGCCGAGTTCCCGAATCACCTCGGCGTCCAGCCGGTCTTCGCGAGAAATGGTCTCGAAAGGAATCCTCAGGTTTCTCTGTTGCAACTCCCTGGAGAAGGAAAATAGCCACTTTCGGTTCATGGTGAAGACATCGTCCGCATACCACAGCATGTCCGGCCGGCAGGTACGCACCAACTCCTCTACTTCATCCGCCACATCCTGCGGCGACCTGGAGCGGTAACTGAAGCCGTACACTCCATGACTGCACCAGCTGCAGGTATAGGGACAGCCCCTGGACGTAATGATGGAGACCGGACCTCGTCCATGATGGCGTCGCCAGACCTCCACATATCGTTTCTGGTCGATGGCTTCCCGGTCGGGAAAAGGCAGCCTGTCCAGTTCGCGGATCATCGACCTTGACGGAGTGCGCACGACTCCGCCGTTCTTATCTCTGAAAAAAATACCCTCGATCTCTGCCAGGCTCCCCGGGCTGCCCTGGCAGCGGTACCGGAGCAACTCCTCGAGTGTCTCCTCTCCTTCTCCTACCACAACCACATCCGCCCCCTGCTCCAGATACTGACGGGCGTAGTTGGCAGGCTCGGGTCCCCCCACCACGACCCAGCTTCCCAGGGAACGGCAGAGACGGATCATCTCGACGACTCTCACCCTGGTCATCAGGTTGGCTGAAAGGCCAACCACAGGGGGCCTGATCTTCTCAACATGGGCCTCAAATGCCGGCAGCGAAGAAAACGTGGAATCGAACACTTCAACCGAAAAGCCACTGCGCTTGAGATAGGCGCTGAGGTAGAGGAGACCGAGGGGAGGATACGGCTTCATCACCTCCTTTTCCACGGCGTCCTCCATGAGGAAATACCCGTGACTGAGGAGGATATCCATCGGGGCTAGAGTAGCATGGATAGCGTTCCCCGTTCCTCGTTCCTCGTTGCCCCCAAAGCCCTAATTCAGTCACTAGATTGGTGGCCGCTGGGGAAACAGGAAAGCCCGAGCACCGCCGCGGTTCCAGACGATTCTTCAAGACCCCGAGGAAACCCGGAACGAGAAACGAGGAACTATTCTCTTCTGGTTCCGACCAGCATCAGAAACCTGGCCGGCTCGCGGCTACCGAAGAGGGACTCTCTCAACTGTCGCAGCCGCCACTTGAACCCGTAAGCGGGGCGAAGCGATTGCCAGGTCAGGCCCAGATCAGCGCCCAGCTCGTCCAGTCGCTCGAAAGTAAGAAAGTGCTCACTCTGCAGCGAGTTGGAAGGGCACCCGTAGGAACTCTCAAAATGGCGCTCCCGCTGCTTCACCATCTGCTCGCCGCTTTGAGCGCTGTGATAGATGGGCGAATCCAGCACCACAATTCTCCCGGCCGGGCGGAGGACGCGCAGTGCCTCCTCCAGCGTGATCCGGTAATCCGTCGAGTAATGGAGAGAGGCGTTGAAGACGGCCAGGTCAAACTGCTCACTCTGGAAAGGAAGGCGGTCGAACTCAGCTTCCACGCAAGCGAAAACGGAACTGAAATAGCGCTGGCACCTCAGGCCGTCGAAGCTGTTCTTGACCAGATCGACTGCCGCCACCTGCAGTCCTTCCAGTGCCAGCCGGTTAGACAACCAGCAATTTCCCGCCCCCAGATCACAGGCTCGCAGGGGCTCGGATCGCTCCTTCTTCCAGGCCTGCAGAGTCGACTGGAGTGTGGCGAAAGTGGCGGCCCGGATGACCCACTCTCCCCTCCCTCTTGAAGATGGGCCAGGGAAAGGCAGGGCCTTGTACGCCTCGGGGGACAGCTCCCTTCCTTCCGCTTTTCGGATGGTCTCATATTCGCGAATGAACTGATCCAACCGGTGTCGTTGGGACGGGGGCAGAAAACCGCGGATTCCATCGACTTCCTCAAAGCTCAGCCGGCAGTCGAGGCAGTGCAGGTCGTGCCGGCCCTGAAGCGGCTTCCGGCATTGGGGACAAGCCCATTCGATCCAGTGCGCGACTTCCATCACGAGCCGCTAGTGTCCTGTCCCAGAGATTCGCACCATTTTGCGGATGGGTCTTGCGAAGTGAGGTCGCGAAGAGAGGAGGAGGCGATGCAGTAGCATCGTTGACGACGAACGACAAAGAGATCGCCCGCAATCCCCGTCCGCCCGCAGGGTTGGGGCGGGACGGGCCCAACAAAATGATGCGAATCTCTGGGACAGGACACTAGGCAATCTTCTTGAAGGTCCGGTACAGAGTGTCGCGTTGAGCGGGAATGAAACCGGCCCGCTCAATCAGCGCCGTAAGATCGGAGCGGCCGGCCTGGTAGTGCGCACCTGCGGTACTGATGACATTCTCTTCGATCATGATACTGCCAACGTCGTTGGCTCCGAAATGGAGAGCAATCTGACCCACCCGCAGGCCCTGCGTCAGCCACGAGACCTGAATGTTTTGAACGTTGTCGAGAAAAAGTCGACTGACTGCCAGAAGCCTCAGGTATTCAACAGCCGCCACCGGCTCGGTGATGGTCTCGCCCATCGGAGTGTTTTCGAGCTGAACACTCCAGGGAATGAAAGCAACGAAACCGCCGGTCTCGTCCTGCAGCGAACGAATCCTCTCCAGATGCTCCACCCTCTCCTGCAGGGTCTCTCCTCCCCCGATCATCATCGTGGCTGTCGTCACCAGGTCCTCCTGATGAGCCGACCTCATCACGTCCAGCCACTCCTCGGTGCTGCACTTGCCGGGACTGATCTCCCGGCGCATCCGTTGGGTGAGGATTTCGGCTCCGCCTCCCGGAATCGAGTCCAGGCCGGCCGCTTTGAGCCGGCGAATCGCTTCCCCAAGCGACAGCTTGCTGAGCCTGGCGAGAACAACAATCTCGGGTGGGGAGAAACAGTGAAGGTGGATCTTGTAGCGACTTCGAATCGAACTCAATAAGTCTTCGTAGTAGTCGATCTTCAGATCCGGGTGCATCCCCCCCTGCATGAGAATACCCGTCCCACCCAGTTCGATCGTCTCTTCGATCTTTCGAAAGATCTCTTCCTTGTCCAGGAGATACCCGTCGGCTGCCTTCGGTTTGGCGTAGAAGTTGCAGAACGTGCATCGTGCTACACAGATATTCGTGTAGTTGATGTTGCGGTCGATCAGAAAGGAGACCACATCCTCCGGATGCTCTCGGCTGCGGACCAAGTCGGCCGCCAGTCCGATCCGGGTAAGCTGTGACGACTCGAGCAACTGCAGAGCCTCGGCGGCGGTTATCCTCTCCCCTTGTTCGGCTTTCTCAAGCACACGATCAGTAGTGGTCATGTGGGTCACGCGGGCCAGCCCAAGACCGGCCTTACGATTCTTCCAGTATACTCCCGGCAATCTGGGCCCATTCATCTTCCAGGGTGCCCAAAAACTCCGGCTCAGAGGCGCTCCGGTACCAGTAGCGAGCATTCCCCAGATCGCCTTCTTTGCGGTGCAGATAGGCATGAATGCGGGAGCCGATTGCAGAGTGGATGTCCTGGGCCGTGTCGTGGGCGCTGTGCCAGTCTCCCCTGTGGTCGTACCAGAGGGCCAGGAGTTCCGGCGAGAGATCTTCGGGAGGATTTGTTTCCGCAGTGGAGGCCTGGAAGTCCTGCAACGTCACAGCGCTGGCCAGAATAGCACAGCCTGGTATGGCTGAGGCTGACGGGCTGACACTGCGCAACCAGAAACGAGGAACGAGGAACTACTGATCCGGATAGACCATCGTGGCCGGGTCAGGAAGCGGAATCATGGTGATCTTTCCGTCCGCCGCCAGTTTCTGAAACGAGTACTCAGGCCGGTCCGGATTTCCTTTCAGCATGTCCTCGACCTGGCCCACTGCCAGTATCACCATACGGTCTGGATGCAGGTACTGGCGGGCTACTCGAAGGACATCCTCGACGGTAACCGCTTTGAGCCAGTCGCGGTAGCGGGTCCAGTAGTCGGGGGCTCGTCCCACCAACTCGTCAGTCGCGAAGGTTCCGGCCACGGCCAGGGCTGAGGAGAAAAACCGGGGGAAGACTTCGACGGCCTGGTTCTTGATCGTCTTGAGCTCCTCCTGGCTCACCTTTTCGGTTCGAATCTTCTGGATTTCATCCAGTATGATCTGGGCGGCCTGCGCACAGGTTCGAGACTTGGACTCGAACCCGGCGCGGAAGGTACCCGGATAATAAGCTCCGGCTGAGAAGCTGGAGCCGGCGTTGTAAGCCAGCCCTTCATCCGACCGGACCCGGCCCAGGATCCTGGAAGTGAACCCTGAACCGCCCAGGATGTCATTCATCAGGTCAATGGCAAACTGGTCGGGGTTGCCCAGTTCAATTCCCAAGTGGCCGATCGATACACGGCCCTGGTTCACGTCTTCCTTGTTCACCAGGTACACGCCCGGGACCGGAGTGTGGTCAGGCGGCTCGATTCGAGGGGCTCTCTCACCACCCTGCCACCCCTGCATGCGACTCTCCAGGCGGGCCTTCATTTCTGCCGTGTCGAAGTCCCCGGAAACTGCGAAGATGAAGTTGGCCGGACGGAAGTACTTCTCATGAAATGACTTCAGATTTGCAACACTGATCGACTCGATGGTAGCGGTCGTCGTCTGCGCACTGCTGGGATGATTCGAGCCCCGCATCAACCGAGCCCATTCTCTCCGTTCGATAGAGGAAGTCCTGTCATTCCTTCGTTCCAGGTTCTGCAGTACCTGACTCTTGTAGAGATCGAGTCGATCCTGCTGGAAAACCGGGTTCTTCAGCATTTCAAAGAAGAGATCCAGCCCCTTATCCAGATCTTTGGTCAGAACGTTCAGGTCGGCATCGCAGGAGTTCAATTCTGCGGTGGTAGAGATGGAAGCCGCCAGAAAATCGGTTTCTTCGTCAAATTCTTCGGCTGTCCAGCGTTGAGTTCCCCCGCTCCTGAGCAGGGAGAGAACAGCCTGGGTCAGCCCCCGCTTGTCGTCGGGATCCAGGTGGGAACCGGCCCGAATGACGAGGCTGACGTTCACCAGAGGGAGATCGTGATTCTCAACAAAGAAGCCGACTACGCCGTTGCTCAAGACGTGTCGATGCTGGCTGGCGTGCGGGGGTTCGTACTCGAGCGGGGGAAAGAGAAGCTGGTCCGGATGGGAAGCTATTTCACCCTGACCCGCCAGAAACGGGGAAAAGAGGAAAACGACAATCCCTGCAAGCACTGTGGGGTTGCTTCTCACTGACCTTCCCCTTTCAGTTCTTCCAACCGTCTCTCCAGCAGTTGCCTGAAAACGTCGAACATTTTCCTTTGATCCTCCGGAACCTGCCCCTCTGAGCGCGCCATCTGGGCCAGTTGCTGCTCGATCTGCTCAGCGGGAGCCTGTGAGAGGCCGGCCAGCATGGGCTGTATCGCCGCCCGCTCCTGAGGGGACAGGGAAGACAGGAGCGGATCCGGCTCGGCCTCACCGGCCTCCGACTCCTTGGTGTAATAGATGGCCACAGCGCGGTTCTCAGGGCTGAAGTACTTTCCAATCAGGTGCTGAATGTCCTCCGCTGTCACGGCCTGGATCAGGGCAGGATCCGTGTTGAAGGACTCCCAGCCTCGGTTGGATTCGGCGATCAGAAGTTGAAACATCAAGGAAAAGTTGTTTTCCATCCGCCGAAAAGCGCTGGCCGCGTAGCGATTCTTGACCTTCTGGAGTTCACGCTCACCGACCGGTTCCTCTTTGAGCCTGTCCAGCTCTGCGTAAATAGCGAGCTCGACGTCTTCGGGTGTCTTTCCCGGCTTGGCGATTCCCGAGATGGAGAAAAAGCCCGCCCACTTGCGGGAGCTCTGGCCTGCCGAAACCTGATTGGCAACCTGCTGGCCTTCCACCAGAGCCTTGTGGAAGCGACCCGTTCTGCCGCTCAGTAGAGTCCCGAGTACGGTCAGTGCAGCATCATCCTGGTGGCCGTCGGCAACCGTGTGATAGCGGATTTCAACCTCTGGGTTGGTCTCGGCATAGGCAACCATCCGTTTTTCCGCCATTTGCTCGATCTCGCGGGTCCGTACGGCAGGTTGCTCAATCGGACTACGCTGAAGACGACCAAAATACTGGTCGATGAACCGTTTCACCTGGGCCGGATCGAACTCACCCACCAGACAGGCAACCAGATTGTTGGGAGCGTAATTGAGCGCAAAGTAGTCCATCGCTTCCTTGCGCGTGATTCCGTCCAGGTCGCTGGGCCAGCCCACTACCGGCCACGCATAAGGATGGGAGGTCCAGAACAGGGAGTCGAACTCTTCCCGAAACCGGCCCGTGGGGGTGCTCTCCACAGAGAGTCGCCGCTCCTCGCGAACTACGTCTCGCTCCGCGTAAAACTCTCGAAACACCGGGTTGGAGAGTCGGTCAGTCTCCATCCAGAACCACAGTTCTAACTTGTTGGCCGGGAGATTGATGAAATAGATGGTGAAATCCTGGCTGGTTCCCGCATTCATGCTACTGGCACCGGCGCTCTTATAGATTCGGTCGAAGTCGCTTTTGACCAGAAGCTCCTTCTGCGACGCCAGAAGACCTTCGAACTCGTCCAGAAGCCGCTGGTGTTCCTCAGTTCTGCTCTCGGGATTCACCAGGTCATCGATTTCACCCAATCTCAGCCGATCGATCATGTCTTGCTCTTGAATCGCCAGCCGGGCCTTGGTCTCATCCAGTGCGGCGATGATCTTCAGATCCTCTTCGATATCCCGGGTGCCGATGGTGTGGGTACCCTTGAACATCATGTGCTCGAAGAGATGCGAAAGGCCTGTAATCCCGGGCCTTTCGTTGACGGATCCAACCCGGGCTACCCAGCCGGCAGCGACATTCGGATCTCCGCGCCGGGGCACCAAAAGGAAGCTCATCCCGTTGTCCAGAAGGTACTCTTCAACCTGGACCTGCTGGGCTGCGCCAGGAGCGGTCAGAAAAGTCCAGGCCAGTAAGATCAACAGCGGCTTCTTGTTCATTGATTTCTTTCCATCCTGGGTTCCGAGTCTAGCACGGTGGGATCATCCGCAGCCGTCCCACACTGCTCCCGCAAGAAGCTCGTGATCGTCGCCAGGTAGCGGTCCGAGTCGGCTTCCCAGGCGTCTCCATGATTCGCCTGATCAAAGAAAACCAGTTTCTTGTGGGTGGTCGGCAAAGCCTGGAACAGTGACCTAGCAGTCTGCGCCGGCATTCTCTCGTCCTCGCTGCCATAGATCAGCAGAGTCGGAGGCCAGTTTTGCAACTTCTTGAAGACGCGGGGCAAGTCGAAGGCCTCGGCGGAAAAGCCTCCTAACCTCGTCAACTGCCAGACGAAGACATCTGCGAAGGGGAAACCGGGCATCCCTACAAACAACCGGGCATGCCGACGGACCGTGTCCCTCAGGCTGGCAAAACTGCTGTCCGCGATGATGGCCATCGGAGCTTCCTTCATTTCGGAAACCGCCATCAGACTGGCGGCAGCACCCATCGAAATCCCCATCACTGCGAGACCTGAGGACTGATTCTGCCGCACAAACCGTACGGCTCCCAGCACGTCGAGCCTTTCTTGATATCCCATGGTGATGGGCCCGGGTCCGCTTTTCCCGTGCCCCCTCAGGTCATAGACCAGTACGCTGTGACCCAGTTGGCGAAACTGGCAGCCGCGTTCGGTCACTTCCTTTCGATCCCGAAACAGGCCATGCGCAATCACGAGCACAGTTTTCTCCGGATCGCCCTCCATCCACCAGCCGGCCAGATCAATTCCGTCGCGGCTCTTGAAGACTACCTCCTCAAAACGGCAACCGAATTCTCCCGGGTCCAGATTCAGCCGGACATCCTGGGGCCTGGTACCCGCCCCTGAGATCAGAAGGGCAAAGAGAACGGGGATGAGCACAAAGGTGACCGTGGGCCAGACCCCCAGAAACGAGTAGAGCGAGAATCGCACAATGCGCCTTCCCCAGCGCCTCTTGAGCAACCGCGAAACGATCCAGGTGAGGCCGCTCAGAAGCACAATCAGGACCCCTGCCACAACCCCCGTTATCAAATAGAACATTCAGCTTCCTCTCCAGTAGGAGGACCCTCCGTGGTCCGAGCAGATCGCCGCATGGAAGCGGCTCCTACGCCTCGCTGTCGTGCGACATTCCTAGCAGCCCGCGCTGGAAGTCCCACGGACTGCAAACCTGGCCCGGCCCGACCCCGGGAGACATCTCCAGTACACCGTCACTGCCAACCAGTCATAATGATACGTCTTGCTCGCCACCGGCGAGTGCGCAGCAGAAACTAGCATGGACAGAGCTCACATTCGGAACTTCTGCATTATCGCCCACATCGACCATGGGAAAAGCACTCTGGCCGATCGCATCCTGGAATTGACCGGGACCGTCGGAGTGCGTCAGATGCGCGAGCAAGTGCTGGACAAGATGGATCTGGAGCGAGAGCGAGGGATCACGATCAAGATGGCAGCCGTGCGACTTTCCTACTCTGCCGCTGATGGACAGGACTACGAGCTGAACCTCATTGATACGCCCGGGCATGTCGATTTCACCTATGAAGTGTCTCGAAGTCTGGCCGCCTGTGAGGGCGCCATTCTGGTAGTGGATGCTGCCCAGGGCGTCGAAGCTCAGACCCTGGCCAATGTCAATCTGGCTATCGATAGCGGCCTCGAAATCGTTCCGGTGATCAACAAGATCGATCTTCCCGCAGCCGATCCGGAACGGGTCAGACAAGAGATCGAGGAGACGCTGAGCATCGACTGCTCATCCGAACTGCTGGCCAGCGCCAAAGAAGGGACAGGGATCATCGAAGTCCTGGAAGCGGTGATTCAGCGGGTGCCCGCGCCGGCAGGAACGGATGAGGGCCCTTTGCGAGCGCTGGTCTTCGACAGTCATTTCGATCCCTATCTTGGAACTATCGCTCATGTTCGTGTTTTCGACGGGAAGATCCGCAAGGGGACCGGCATTCGAATGATGGCGTCCGGCCATGAGGCCGAGGTCAGCGGGGTCGGGGTCTTTGCTCCCGAGATGCGTTCGGCGCAGGAGTTGAGAAGCGGACAGGTGGGTTTTGTGCATGCCGCCATCAAGTTGATCGGGCAGTGCCAGGTGGGCGATACCATGACCCTGGCGAATCGACCCGCCGCCGAAGCCCTGCCCGGGTATCGGTCTGCCAAGCCGGTGGTTTTCTGCGGTCTCTACCCGGTCGAGACGGACGAGTTTCCCGAGCTTCGAGAAGCGCTCTCACGGCTTCAACTCAACGACGCGGCCCTCTCATTCGAGCCCGAGACTTCGGCGGCCCTGGGCTTTGGATTTCGCTGCGGATTCCTGGGCCTGCTTCACAGTGAGATCATCCAGGAACGGTTGGAACGGGAATTCGGAATCGAACTAGTGGCCACTTCCCCTTCGGTTGTTTACCAACTCAACCTGAAGGCCGGCGAGGTTCAGGTGCTCGACAATCCCAGTGCCTGGCCCGACCGTGGTGACATTGACTTTGTCGAAGAACCCTATGTGCTGGCCACGATTCTCACCCCCAACGACTACGTGGGCTCGTGCATGGAGCTGTGCGAAGACCGGCGCGGAAACTTCAAGCACATGGAGTACACGGGGCCGGAAAGGGTAGTGCTCACTTATGAACTCCCGCTGGGGGAGATCCTTCTCGATTTCTTCGATACGCTGAAGAGCCGAAGTCGGGGCTATGCCTCTTTCGACTATGAGTGGATGGGTTATCGGCCAGGCAAGCTGGTCAAGCTGGACATTCGTATTAACAACGAGGTTGTGGATGCGCTCAGTTTCATTACTCACACAGAGAGGGCCTTCAGCCGTGGCAAGGCACTGGTGAAGCGTCTCCGGGAAATCCTCCCGCGACAGCTCTTCGAAATCCGACTGCAGGCGTCTCTCGGAAGCAAGGTGATTGCGGCCGAGAAGATCAGCGCCCTGCGCAAGAACGTGATCGCCAAATGCTACGGCGGAGACGTCACCCGCAAACGAAAACTGCTGGCCCGCCAGAAGGAGGGAAAAAAGCGGATGAAATCCGTGGGCCGGGTGGAGATCCCTCAGGAGGCTTTCTTGAGCGTTCTGAAGGTAGGCAGTGAGTAAGCGACATTGAAAACGCCGCAGACCGCCGGGCAGATCAAGGTCGTCGCCAGGGCAGCAGGCCTTCCCGTCGGGACCGGTCCTCTGGAAGACCTGGGCGTCTATGTGCATATCCCTTTCTGTGTCCAGAAATGCCCTTACTGTGATTTTGTAACCGACCCTCTGCAGCCGGCTCCAAAGCAACGCTATCTGGAGGCCCTGGAACGCGAAATCCGTTCCTCTCCCTGGGCGGGGAGCCGCGTTTCGACCTTGTTCCTGGGAGGAGGCACACCTTCCGAACTGACCCTGGCGGAACTGGGCCGGCTGTTCGCAGCCATCCGATCCAGTTTCGACCTGTCCAAACTCAATGAGGCGACGCTCGAGTGCAATCCCGGCACCCTGACCGCCAGCCAGGCTGACGCCTGGTTGCAACTCGGTTTCAATCGGATCAGCCTGGGAGTCCAATCCTTCCAGGATCGCCATCTGAAGCGGCTGGGGCGGGCTCACACCGCGGTCGAGGCAAGACGAGCCCTCTCCTTCATCCAGGACAGCGGGTTCAGGCGTCTCAGCCTCGATCTGATCTTCGCTCTCCCCGCTCAAGCACTTCCCGAGTGGGAGTCGGACGTAGCCGAAGCCCTTGACTTCGACCCGGGGCACATCTCCCTTTACCATCTGACTTTCGAGAAGGGGACGGAGTTCTTTGCGAGGATGCGGAGCGGAGAGCTGATTCCCCCCGACGACCACGTCGCCGCCGAGATGTTCGAGAGCGCCATCCGCCGGCTGGAATCCTGCGGGTACCGACAGTATGAGATTTCCAACTTCGCCAAACCGGGGCATGAGTGTCTTCACAACCAGCGCTACTGGCAGAACCGGCCCACGCTGGGCCTGGGTGTGAGTGCTGCGTCCTACATCGAGGGAGTCCGCTGGGCCAACGCCCGGCAGATCGCCACTTACTCAGAAGCCGATTCCAACCCACCCCCTCTGGATTTTGTAGAGGCACTGAGTCCTCCAGAGGCTCTGGGTGAAGAAATTATGCTCCGACTTCGTACTGATGAGGGAGTCCACCTGGATCGGGTTTCCGCCAAGTTCGGGTTGGACTCGCCCGGCCCCTACGCTGAGAGGATTGAAAGGTTGATCGCACTCGACCTGATTTCGTGGCACGACCATCACCTGCAGTTGACCCGTGAGGGGCTGATGGCGGCGGACTCGGTCTGTATGGAGTTTTTGTAGGGGGGGCGGGATGGTCGGGACGATCCTTCGGTTTTCACTATACCTTCAGGCTGAAAAGCGTCCGCGAAGGTCTCTCCAATGCCGATTCGACGCGCAGCTTCTTCCATGGCGCGAAAATCCATCATAGACTTCCAGCTGACTAGCGGCTCCCGACGGGGATCGAGACCGTAGACTTTGATCCGTTCGCCGAGGGTCTCGAAAAACAGTTTCAGCAGTTGTCGTTTGTCCGCGAAGTCCGATTTATCAATCCGGGCGGAAACGACCTCGCCCAAGGTGTTGTTGAGATGAAGGATTTGCTTTCGAATCGCCTTGTGATGGGTCTTCTGACCTTCAAGCGTCTTCAACTTGGCCTCCAAGCGGTCTAGCTTTGATTGCTCGGAGTCTTTTCGTTGCCTTACTTCCAAGATCTTCTTCAAGACCATTTCCATCGAGAAATCGGCGTCCGCCGCGTAGAGATCAAGAAGTCTGCTCTCCTTCCGCTCCAGCCCGTCCTATCCGAAAACTCAGCCGATTTGTAACCCACTGTGGGAGTTCGACTTGTAGGCGCGTACAATGGCGGCATGAAAGCCGATACCTACCCGCTGCAGGTGCTACTCTGGGCCCTTTCAGGCTGGGTGAACCGACACCAGCAGGACGTCATCGCGTACTTGGTTGAGGAGAACCGGGTCCTGAAGGAGCAGATGAAGGGTCGTCGGCTTCGCCTGACCAACGAGCAGCGACGGCGACTCGCCGCGAAGGGCAAGCGCCTTGGTCGGAAGACGCTCAATCGGGTCGCAACGATCGTGACTCCGGATACGATAATGCGATGGCATCGGCAATTGATAGCTCTCAAGTGGACCTGCGAATCCAAGAGGGTCGGCCGGCCTGGGCTCATGAAGAGGATTGCCGGCTTGATCGTGCGGATGGCCTGGGAGAACTCGGGCTGGGGGTATTGCCGGATCCAGGGGGAACTCCGGAAGCTCGGACATCGGGTCGCGACCAGCACGATAGCCAAGGTGCTCAAGGACAATGGGATCAAACCCGCGCCTGACCGGCCATCTTCTTGGAAGACTTTTCTGCAGGCCCATTGGGGCGAGATCGCCGGAATGGACTTCTTTACGACCGAGGTGTGGACGCCACGCGGCCTGAAGACCTACTACATCCTCTTCGCGATCGATTTGAAGAGTCGGAAGGTCCACTTCGCGGGAGCGACGCCGAATCCAAACGAATCCTTCATGGCCCAAGTCGCTCGTAACCTGAGCGATGCCTTTGACGGCTTTCTAACGGGGCACCGTTTTCTGATCTGCGACCGTGACTCGAAGTTTTCTGAACAGTTCAGACGGATTCTCAAAGGCGCGGGTGTCGATGTGATCCGGACACCCATTCAGGCCCCCAACTGCAACGCGCATGCGGAGCGGTTCGTGCTGTCGATCAAATCTGAGTGCCTGCGGAGGATGATCTTCTTCGGAGAAGCCTCGCTGCGTCGGGCAATTACAGAATACCTGGATCATTATCATACCGAGCGAGCGCACCAGGGCCTGGGAAACGATCTCATTGAGAAGCATGAAGTCACACCCGAGGGTGAGATTCGGTGTCGGGAACGACTTGGAGGAATTCTCAAGCACTACTACCGGGCCGCATGAGGATGGAACTACTCAATCGCTCTGCGGTGATCGTAAAGCCACTTCGACCCTATCTCGAATGGGCCAAGGGAGACGACGCCGAGGGGCTTGCTGAATTAGTCTTTGAGAATCTACGACGTGAGCCGCATGTGTATCTCCTTCCTGAATACGAAGACCCCACGTCGCAGCAAGAGGTGCTGAAGGAATTTTGGCCAGCCATATTTGAGGCCATGTTGGCAGGCTGGGTGACGGACGAGGCGTTGTGGCCTAAGAACCGAACGCTAGGAATGTTCCAGAAGTGGTTCGAAATCCAAATGAGTTCGATGGTTCAGGATCTCGACGGCTACACGCCTCTGGAGCTGATTTGACCCAAAAGCGACAATGGAGTTGGCTCCGGAACCGTCTCGGCTGAGTTTTCGGATAGGACGGCCAAGCCACCCAAAGAGTTGTCCACATCGGGTTGAATCGCTGGTGCAGGGTCTGCAGCTGGTTCCGACTTCTCAGCTACCTTGCATGCGCTGACAGTGAGGGACAAAAGGAACAAGCCGGGCAACAGGGTCTTTAACATCGCCGGTGGTTCCAAAAAGATCGGGAAATCGACCAAGAGAACGTGGTCTCCATTCGAAAAGCATGATAACAAAAGTGCAGCGATCACTACGATTCGGATAGTGTCAACACGCTGGGGAACGCACGCCGGGCCATTGTTTTTGAACTCACTCCGATCGAGGAATTTCTTCCTCACAGCAATGTCGCCTTGACCAGTCGGTCGTACATCGTCACCAGCTAAGGTTTCAAGGGGAAATAGACCGCTCAGGGGACCGGTCGAGTCGGTCGCCGAGAGGGGCACTCCGTTCGGGCTCGCCCCCACTGCGTCCCCTCTCTCAGTCTTCAAGAACTCGAGGAGATCGTTTCCCAGGATCAGATAGAACAACCTATAACCAGGTGGGTCACTTTTTCCTTGTCATTCCGATACCCGGTTGTCTTGCCTATGTTCCACTGTGGCAGCGATACGGCAATACCCCTGTTGGAGAAAGTCAACAACACTTCCCTGAAGAAGCACCCCCTGCTTGATAGAATCTGCGGACGGAAGACATGACAACCAATTCCATCCCCATCATCGACACCCACCAGCATCTCTGGGACCTGGAGAAGGTGCGGCTGCCCTGGTTGAACCTGGAAGGCAAGACTGACGCCGAAGGACTGGATCGAAGCTTTCTTATGGAGGAGTTCCTTCACGCGGTTGAGCACGAGGCTGTCGTTGGCAGTGTCTACATGGAAGTCAATGTCATCCCAGAGGATCAGAAAAAGGAAGCCGAGTATGTTCTTGACCTCTGCCGAAGCGATGAGAACCCCATGCGAGCGGTAGTGATAGGCGGCTACCCGCACGATCCTGGCTTCCAAAGCTACATCGAAGCGCTGGCACGAGAAGAATTCGTCAAGGGGGTCCGGACGGTTTTGCACGATCCCGATCGGCCGCAGGGGATGTGTCTGAGGAAGGAGTTCATCCGGGGCTGCCGGTTGCTGGGAGAACTGAATCTGAGTTTCGACCTGTGCATGCGTCCCGGAGAGTTGCAGGATGCCGCTCGACTGGTCGATCGCTGCCCACAAACCCGCTTCATCCTCGACCACTGTGGCAATATTTCGGCAATGTCTGAAGATGGGGAGTTGCGGCGGCAGTGGGAGCAGGGAATCCAGGAACTGGCCCACCGCGACAACGTGACCTGCAAGATCTCAGGAATCGTTGCCTCAGCTCGTTCCGACTGGCAGCCGGCGGATTTGGCCGATGTCGTTTCATTCTGTTTGGACAGCTTCGGCGAGGATCGGGTCTGCTTCGGAGGAGACTGGCCGGTCTGTACACTCCGGGCTTCCTACAGCCAGTGGGTCGATGCTCTAGAATGGATTGTCAGGGACCGATCGCCCGAGTTCAAACGGAAATTGTTTCATGACAACGCGCTGCGAATCTATCGATTACAGAGTTGAGTTCTCAGAGCAGCAACGGTCAGCCGTCAACGGTCAACCTCCCGTCCTCGCCTTCATCGTTCTGATCATCTCCTTATTGACGCCATCACTCTGGGCTGAAGTTCCCGGCCGCGTCACCTACCGGGACGGCAGTCCCTGTGCTTTTTGCTGGCTCACCATTGAGCTGCAGGATCGAAGCTTCAAGATGCGGGCCGATGGAGACGGCTATTTCGAACTGGAGATCGAAACCTCGGAGCAGATCAAGAGAATGAGAGCCCGGAATCTGCGCGGGGAGCGAATTGTGGAGGACGGCTTTCTGTTTCTCTTCCTTCACAGAGACAATCCTCAACTTGAGCCCGTCATCAAAGATCTCCGCAAGCGGCTTCAGACCTATCGGGTTTTCACCAGCAGCACGCTGGTTCAGCAGCTCATATCGGAGGACTGCTATTTCATCGTAGAGCGGGAAGTGTCCCTTTTCGACCGGGTGTCGAGATTTCGCTCGGTGGAAGTGGATCTGAGTAAGCTCGAGCTTCTCGAAGCTTGCAGCGAGGATACGCAGGCCTGCATTCGTCTACAGCCGGCCCGGGTCCTGGGCGAGAAGAACCGACTCGACATGGGTGGAGCCGTCGTGTTTTTCGACGGCAGGCACAAGGAACAGGTCCCCGGTCTACTCCACTCCATCGCCCTTCTGGCCCGGGCCTGCGGAAATCTAAAGACCCACGTGATGGCCCCGGAAGCCCCGTGTCCACCCGAAAAACTCCATCCAACCGGTGAGGAAGCCCGTGGACGCACCGCAGGCGGCAGATTTGAATGATCCTCTTCGGCGAGCACTTCGAACCACAATGAGAATTAGTGGACAGGCGTTTGGCTTTGGGTCTGAAGAAGCCGCCCAGACAGACCTTGCCTGTGTCGGACAGATGTTGAGGGAATGAGTTGGTTGTGGAACCTGAGTCCTACGCTGCCACCCGTTCGTAGCGATGGTGAAGCCCACCGCAGATCGGAAACGAGATCAGCTTGGTTGGCGCATTTACCACTGCCGGTTTCTGTATTGGAATGGGTGTGTCACGGTCCAGTCCCTGATGTGGCCGGCTGCAATGGTAGTACTGCTCAATGTACTCGCTGAGCAACCTGTTCAGGTGCCTTTCACTGAGCACAATGACGTGATCGAGTAGTTCCCGGCGGAGAGTGCCGAAAAGCCTTTCTATATAAGGATTCTGCCAAGGACTTCGGTAAGCCGTTCGCACTTCTTCGATATTGCAGCTGTCCAGGAACTTCCGCACTCCGTGGCCGTAGATGCCGTCATTGTCACGCAACAAGTATCTAGCCCGGATTATGCAAGAACCGTAGTCCGGAGTTGAAAAACGACTCGAGAAGTGGCTCAACTCGAAAGCGGACAGGTGTGACAGGCGGATTTGCGAAGAATATCGGTTGGCGAGGCGTTTGAAGTGGTTGGGGAGTGAATTTCAGACAGATCTGGGCCTGGGTGAGTATCGGAAGCGGTTTTTCGGGGAGCTGGGAGAGGCTAGCTGGAGTTGAGACGACTCAAGACGAGGTGGAAGAGGGGTTGTTCGGGAAAGGCTGAGGAAAGATGGACCCAGATGCGTCGAGTGGTTTGTCGGATCCGGGCCCCGATCTTGAGGACACGACGACGTAAGGTTTCGATTTCGAGCAGGGGGTCCCGTGCAGATAGTCGCGCAGGCGCACGAACATCTGGTAAGCCAGGGCATGCAGAAGGAGTCGAAACTGATTGGCCAGGAATCGATGACAGCTGAGTCGGTCCATGCTCAGATGATTCTTGAAGGCCTTGATGAAGTTTTCGGTCTGTCCTCGGTTTGTGTAGTGGTCATAAAGTGATTGGGAGCAGAGATCGTCCCGGTTGGTGACCACAAAGCGACGATTGATCCCGCGCTGATCGACCTCCACTTTGACGATGACGCGACGAGATCGATCCCAGCTGTTGGCTCGATAAAGAAACTCGTCAAACTGACGCTGTTTTTCCTCCAGCTCAAGGAACCTTTCCCGAGTCGAATCCAGCAGGGGCTCGACCACTCGCTGCAGGCGAGGGTTTCGACTTAACCCAATGACATACTGGAGTTGATTCTCTTCAGCCTCACAGAACTCGTAGAGCCGCGGCGTGGCAAAGCCGCTGTCGGCCCGAATCTCAATCTCGACATCCGTCCCCACTCCTTGTCGGATAGCCTCCACGACTCGCTTCAGAATGGGCACGATGTGAGAGGCAGCTCCCTTGTTGCCAGGTCTCAACACGGCACACACCAGGTCTCCCGTGTCGGCATCGAAGATCAGCAAAGGATGCAGAATGTGGCTTCGGTAATACCCGTGGTAGAAGGAGAACTCCTGCTGGCCGTGGGTGTGGTCGTCGGTACTGTCCAGATCCAGGATGATCTTACCGGGACGTCTTTTCTTCAGGGAGCGCACATAACGGCCTAGCAGCCACTGGCTCAAACGCATCAGATCCTTCCTGGTGACGGAGTTCTCCAAGCGGGAGAAAGTCGGCTGCGTGGCCAAATCCGGATCGCTCTCCGGCAACTGATCACAGACGGTTTTGAGCATCGGATCCGAGCGCAGCGTATCGGCGTCATTACAGTCTTCGTAGCCGGCCACGATCTGCAAGACTCGTTGTCGGATCAACTTCAACAGATCATGACGAATGTAGCGTTGGTCTCGACTCTCCGAAATACACGAACTGAAGCCCTCGCAGAGCCGATGTTGCCGATCCACCGATCCAAACAACAACCATCCTGCGTCGGAAGTGAGGCTCCCCCCATCAAAACGCGCCGTGATCTTTCTGTGGCTGTGAAATGCAGGGTATTCTGGCAGACTGCTCTTAACATTGCCGTAGCTCCTGGTTAGGGTCTTGTTTGTGTAAACCCTTTTATATCAGAGAGCTACGGCTCTTTTTATGGGCCCAAATCTCACTCGGATTCAGATCTCATGCATAATCCGGGCTAGGCTTCCGACCGAAGGGTGTGGCTTCTCGAAGCTGCTGAATCACCCATTCCATGGAGGGATGGTACGTCGTCGAGAAGTGGATCACCTTCCTGCGGCCATGTTCAAAGACAACAAATACATAGAGAAATGAGAAGCCGACCGTGATCACCGTAAAGAAGTCGATCGCCCATGAGACGTCTAGGTGGTTGTGCAGGAAGGGCAGCCAGTTCGTTGGATTGTCAGGCTTCTTGGGGCGGGACATGTACTTGCGGATCGTGTCGCTGCAAGGGGGATCATAGCCGAGCAGCCGCAACGTATCCTCGATTCGTTCGGCACTCCATAGAGGATTCTCTCGGCTCAACTTGCGAATCAGATCCCGCGTCTCCTTTGGCACGGGAGGCCGGCCGGGCCGGCCCTTCGACTTCCGGCGCCAGTAGAGACGGAAGCCTGTGGTGTGCCAGCGCTTCACGGTGGCGGGCTGCATTAGATGTGCCACCTGATGCCATTGATCCCAGATCCTGGACAGCAATACCCAAAGAAGCCTGAAAGCACGGGTGAATCTGGGTCTCGGACGATCTTGCTCCACGATCCGATGCTTGCACGCGGCCAGCTGACTCTCTGCCGCCAAGACTCGTGCCGCCAAAGTCGCCCGTGAGCTGAAGAACGCCGATAGAAATGTGCGGACGAATCCGGCAGCTTGCCCGAGGTCAGAAATTGTCCTGAAGATGATCTGGAACAGGCAACGAATCTCTCTCATGGCCCGAAGGATACGAGGCCTTGAGCTCCACCTCAAGACTTGCGTAAATCATTGCTGTACAAGGTGGACGGAATTTTTCGGGGGGACAACCCAGGAAAGCTCGCGCCTGGCCAAGCCTTTGATCGCGGGAACAACGTGCCTTTGCACGGCACACCTGGACCACTACAGGGGCGCCTTCATCTGCCAGGGGGATACCGCTCCGCTAAAGACGGGTTGAGCCCCAAGAATTCTTCGGATCGCGCCGATTCTGAGGAAGCAACAAACCAACTCCCCTGGCCGGTAGAGAGCAGGCAAAAATCGGTCCAGCACACCTGTCACGCCGAAGGTCGCGAGTCGCGGATCGGATGCCGCTGGCTCTCTGCTCAGGGGGCAAACTCGTCGGGGGGAAGTCCCACTTCCTCCCAGAGAAAACTGAAATCCACCGGATCCCGGCCCGCACCAGCGGATTCCCGGCGCTCCTCGACCTCGTAGCTGCGGAGAAGTTCCGCGACTTCGCGGCGACTTTGTGGGGACCGGATCGCCTGCCGTGGTGTCTTTCCTCTCAAAGCAGGAATCGGCTCATCTGCCCAGTTTTCGTAGATCCGGCGGTAGAGCCTTTGCTGGAACTCACTCCGTTCCGTCTTGGAAAGGCCCTCCAAGGGGTCCTCAGAGCGGCTGGGGGCCGTCTCGGGCTGGTGCCGGGTTTTCCATATGTGGCGCGGGTCACTAATCTCTCGGGTGATTTTCTCGACGGAATCGCCAGCGATTTCAGCCACCCACTTATCTCCCGTTTCGGCACGTGCCGCCGTTCGGCTAAAGATCTCGAGGCGATCCTCTTTCCTGCGGCGGAGCGAATGGAGGACTCGAGACGAGCTGGCCTCTGGATCGTCCAGGCGCACCCAGGAGTCGTCGCCGTCTTTCCTCACGTCGGACTGACCTTTTAGAGCCTCTTCGAGACTTGCCCAATCTTTGACCCGATAGTGCACGGTGGTCAGCAGGATCGGGTCGCCGGATGCGGCATCCACGATCCGTGGAGCCGGTCCGATCAGAACCGACAGCCACTTTTCGGTGACGCAGCGGCTGATCCAGGCGGGTTCGATGTTTCCCGCGGAGTCCCGCGGTCCCTCGAGTATCCTGCCACGAAGCTCCAGATATTGGAGCCTTCCGAAAGGATACAGACATCCGCTGAGAATCCTGGGCTCGTTCGGCAAAACACGGGCTGCAAAGATGTCACCCTCTTTCAGGGTCCGCGAGGCTGACCGCTCCTGGACCCAGAACTTTTCCCGCTCCTCTGCCAGAGCCGATACGAGCCAGAACCCCCGATTCGGCTGGACTTCGACCACTTCGTACAGACCAAGGGGTGAGGCGGTCAAGGTTTCCAGGTAGCGGCGCTCGTCGACTTCCATCAAAGGACCGCCGTGACCGAGCACAAGGTCGGCAAAGCGAGGGTGCCGCTCTTGATCGTCTTCCGGCGATTGTCGTCCCTCGCACAGGACCCACTCGAACGCGTTCAACTGGAACATCTGGAGAAGATCATCAGGAAGAGCTTCCAACTCGCCCAGCTGTTCGGGCCCCAGTCCTGCGCCGTACTGGAACTCAATCGCGTCTCCGACCTCTTCACCATGGTGCTCCATCAGCCAATCGAGCGCTTTCGACTCCGCTCCTTCTGCCACCGAGCGCTCTCTCGCCGCCCCTTCATCGTGCCCGAGACAACATCTCTTGTATTTGCTGCCACTCCCGCAAGGACAAGGATCGTTCCGACCGATTTTCTTCATCATCCGCTCTCCAGAACGAGCTTGCCCGAAATCCAACGCCGGATCAAGACGCAACAGTTCATCGATCCCAGAGTCTTGCCCCGTCTCTCATCCGCTTATTTGATACGAGACAGGCCTGAAGCGCGCCTGAGTGTGCTAGGTTGGATGGAGTTTTTCGGATGGACACCTGTTATCAATCGATACTCGACCGGGAGGCTGTCGCCGCGATCCCTCCGCGACGCAGTGCACGGCTGAGTGAAAATGTGGACCCGCCTGCCTGGCGTGCGATGCGCGATGCCCATCTACGAGAAATAAGGAGGCTCGGTCGATATGAATGGCGCATCTCCAGTGGTTGCACCCGGCAAAGCCTCGCAGAGAATGCGATGTCGAGGTTCAAGACGTTGTTTGGGCCTAAGCTGTCGGCCCGAGGATTCGACAATCAACGGGTCGAGGCCATCATCAAATGTGAGGTGCTGAATCGTATGACAAATCGGGGCATGCCTGAGTCAGTGCGAATTCAATAGCAGTCACATACAAAGCCCGAAATCCGCGAGGTGATTGGAATTGTGCAACAACGCCCGCCGGAGCCTCGGCTCGGACGCCTTTTGTGAACTCAGAATAGCCGTTGGCGAGTATCTCCAACTCGGAAGTCGAGCCGGAGTGGGACACCGCGTGCAGCGGTTTCTTAGCCCCCGACGTATACGTATCAGGTTTCCAGTTGGTCCCATAGGATCAAAGCCTTGTCTCGCAAGGGGCTGGCGCATAACATACGCGGTAACGATCTCATCTAGTTTCTTTAGTAGCAGATAGGACCAATGGCTCAAGTACGCTGTCCGGAATGTGGAGCTGGACTTCCAGAAGGCAGCCCGGCAAGACTCTGTCCGAGGTGCCGGGCGACACTCGAAGAGAGCCTTCCGGACCAGTCCGATGTACCCACACTCACCACGCCTCTTCCACCAGACGAGCCTGTCTCTGGAGAGCCGATCAAGACCATGCTCCCCCTTGGTCGTCAGTTCGGCCACTACCAGATCAATCGCCTGCTGGGGAAAGGTGGCATGGGAGAGGTCTATGAGGCGGAAGACCTGGACAGCGGCCGCGTCGTTGCGCTCAAGGTCCTCCGTGAGCGCATGGACTCAGAAAATGACCACCAGCGTTTCCTGCGGGAAGGGCGCCTGGCCGCCCAGGTCAGTCACCCCAACGTGGTCTTCGTCTTTGGCACCGAAGAAATCGATGGGCAGCAGGTCATCTCGATGGAGTTCGCTCCCGGAGGGACACTCGAGGAACGGGGACCGCTGCCGGTGACCGAGGGCGTGGATGCCGTCCTTCAACTCATCGCGGGTCTTGAAGCCGCCTCTTCAGTGGGAGTTCTGCACCGCGACATCAAGCCGGCAAACTGTTTCATAGACGCTGACGGCAGGTTAAAAATCGGTAATTTTGGCCTTTCTATTTCTACCCTCGAGAGGCAGCAAAGCGATCGTTTCAAGGGCACACCGGCCTTTGCTTCTCCCGAACAGGTGCAAGGCAGAGAACTCAACATTCGAAGCGACATCTACTCACTGGGAGTCACCCTCTTCTACCTCTTGACTGGCAAGACTCCTTTTGATGTGACCGGTCTCAATGAGCTGCTCAAGAAGATCGTGACACAAGAGCCTGAGACTCCGCGGAAACACAGACCGGAGTTGTCCAAGTCGTTGGCAGCCGTTGTTCTCAAGTGTTTGTCGAAGGAGCCGGCTGATCGCCCGCAGGATTATGCAGAGCTGAATCGGCTTCTCCAACCCCACAGTTCGTCGGGCTTGCAGCCAGGTCGGCTGGGCGTTCGCTTCCTTGCGGGCCTCATCGATCTTCTGCTTGTCTGGGGGTTGCCCTTCTTGATAGTCGTTTTCGTGTGGGTTTTCCAGCGCGTCTTTGCAATTCGAATCCCCCCTGCGGGCAGAATAATTATATCCTTGTGGCTATTCGTCCTACCCATCTCTTATTTCGCCCTGTGCGAGTCTCTTTGGGGTTCGACCGTGGGGAAGCGCCTCTTTGGATTGAGAGTCATCGGGGCCGATGGCGGGAGGCCTGGCCTCGTGGTGGGGATCGGGCGCGCCTGTGCTTGGTTTGGCTTGTTGGTCATCCTGCCAGGCAGTTTTTTTCGCTTTTTCCTGGGACTTGGCATCGCTTTCTCAGTGGCTCGATCACGGAATGGCTGGGCGGGACTGCATGAGCTGATCACCGGCACTCGAGTTGTAAGGAGCGCCAGCGTCCGTCATCGAGTTGCGATAGTGACGGCGGCTGCACCGGCTGACACAACCAACTGGGACAATCTTGGGCCCTTTAAGATCAGGCGAACCCGGGACCGACATCCAGGCCAGGTCGTTGAGGGTCTTGACTCGAAACTTCAGCGAATGGTTTGGCTAAGAATCGTAACTGCGGAGACCCCAATTGTATCGTCAGCTCGGCGAGATCTGTCGAGCCCAACTCGTCTGCGCTGGCTTGAAGGAAGGCGGGCGGAACCTAACTCTTGGGACGCATTCGAAAGGCCAAACGGAGAGACTTTCATACAGGCGACCACCCAACCTCGGAGTTGGTCAACCGTTCGTAGGTGGTTGCTGCAGATTGTGGCTGAGCTGGGAAGCGATTCTGAAGCACCCACACTACCGGTGCGGCTAGGGTTTAACCATCTCTGGGTAACAGAAGACAGTCGGCTTCGCATTCTCGACTTTCCATTAGATTTAGATCTTCCATCCGAAGAGGATGGTTATGAAACCGGGCAGGTGAGAGAGGTACAGCGCCTGCTCTACGAGGTTGCCCATCGGGCCAAGTCTGGAACGCTGGACAGGCCAACCGGTGCGAGCCCGTGGCCGCTTCACGCCAACGAATTCCTGCTGACAATCAAGAACGGCAGCTTTGAGGCCACGGAGCAGCTGTTGGCGAAATTGAGCGATCTAAGCCAGTTTCCAGCCTATGTTACGCAGCGTCTTCGGCTGATTCAGATCCTCCCCTGCGTACTGTGGGGGATCATGTTTACCATTTTCGAATTTTTCTTTTTTTCAATCGGGGGCACCTGGCCCGCCATGGGTGACATCAAGTTGCAGCTCGCGATTCCGGTGCTTGTTCTGGGACAATTCTTTCCCGTGGCCCTGATCTCGACACTTGCAGCTCCATTTCTGGGTGGCGGCTTGTCGTTTCCGGCACTCTCCTTGACTCTTGTGGACGAAAACAAACGCAGGGCCAGTCGCTGGCGGATCCTGGCTAGAACCGGCCTAAATTGGTTTCCAGCGCTGTGTTTTCCTGTCCTGTTTTACCTTTATCGCGCTGCCGATTGGGTCGCCGGCGTCCTGGGGTACTGTCTTGTGGCCGTGCTGTTGGGCGGAGCCTTGTGGACCGTCCTACATCCCAACCGAGGATGGGCAGACTACATTGCGGGTAGTGCCGTTGTTCGCCGCTGAAACTACTATCTTGGCTCCCCGGACGGGCAGCGTTTCCTGATGCTCAGGAAGGAGATAGAACCGGAACGCCCAGTTCACGTGGTGCTCAACTGGTTTGGAGAACTCAAGCGCCAGGAGGTGTTTTGTTCAATAGTCTAGGAATAGCGATCGTTTCCAGAACCGGCGCACAAGTGTCGCGAGTCCGAGCTTTTTTCCGAAACGTTACAGCCTGGTCACCCGTTGAAAGCGGGCGCGGTCCTTTTGAAACAAACTGGAGGGCTATCTTGTTAGCGCGTACTGGCCAAGAAAAGAGAGAGAACACCCCAACGTCGCAAGCTGTGGACGAAGGAGCAAAGCCACGGAGCACGTAATGGAGATTTCAGGGTGGCATCTCTTCAGAATCGGAGCAAAATCGGAATGTGCTGCGGCCCTCGTCGTACTTGCGACCTCTCTCATTTCATGCGGCCCAGGATCGGACGTGTCGGCTCAGCTCTGGGATCTGGCCACGACTGGATCTCCTGAAAAAATCTTTTCTGGCCCACAAAACCACAGTCGCCCCGTACTTCTGGTCGCGTTCTCACCCGGTGGCAACAGGATTCTCACTGTGGGCCATGCGAATTTTCTCAAAGTATGGGACATCTCTAATGCAAATCCGATCCACAGCTTGTGGATCCCCGGCTTTTATCACGCGCGAAATATGGCACGGGCCGCTTTCTCTGCCGATGGCTCAAGAATTCTGATTGCGGTCGATGGCAAAGTCGTGTGGACCTGGAATCCTGTCACGGGAGAGCAGGAGGAAACAGTCCTGGCAGAGACCATTTCACACATTACTTTCTCAGCTGATGGCTCCCGCTGTATCCGGCGAGATGGTCAGGGCTTCACCGTCTACGACACCAGGAGTTGGGAAGTGGTTTGGAATGTTCCTGTACTCCACACCCATGGCCCAGTCATCCCTTCGGCAGACGGAAGCCTCGTGTTTGTAGACGGAACGCTATGGAACACTAACACCCGCGAGATCAGAGAAATCCCCACCGGTTCGTATTCAGCGGCAACTTTTTCGTCGGACAGCTCTTGGCTGTTGATTGGTTACGAGAGCGGGGCCCAAATATGGAACTGCAAGAGCGGAAAACTGCAGCAGGCCTTTTCGGGACACAATGGCCGAGTCATATCGGTTGCGTTTTCTCCCGATGCCACCCGTGTAATCACTGGAGTCCGGGGCGGCACCGTCAGGTTATGGAATTCAGAGACGGGGGCTCTCCTCAAGACTTTTCCAAATCGAACTTGTCCTGCAAGATCAGTGGCCTTTTCCCCTGACGGAAGGAAGATTCTTATTTCGGGTTGCGGCCAATGGAGAGGGACTTGATTTGGACTCCTGTGTGCCCGTTCGGCTTCAATCTCAAAGAGGTTCCGTAACGACGTCCTCAGAAATTCACTGGCACATAAATCTCATGTCCATATCTATTTGGGTTGATGGTGACATCGACAGCCCTTTTCAAACGGCACCACTGCCAAACCGGCCTCGGGACCCGGATGATCGACTGGGAGCCTGATCCGGGTCAAGCCCTCGGGCAAGATCGCCGCCACGGTGGTGCAGACCCGCCCGGGCCAGTTTGCGGCGCTGCCGGTGGCGGCGCTGCAAACCCTGAGGTCCATCTCCTGTTGCTGCCGGGCCCCATCGTCCCGTCTTCTCCTAGGCCCGGGCCGAAACGCGACGTAGGAGCCGTCGGGTGAACAGACAGCAAGCCTGTCTGAGTGATCTCCGGTCAGTTCTCTTCGGTTGCTCCCGTCCCCATCCATGATCTGTAGTCCGGTTCTCTGGGTTCGAGTTATGCTGGGTTTAAAAACACCAGACGATGCCGCACAACCGAGTCATCCTGGGCCTCAACCCGGGAAGAATCGACTGCTAACCCGGTCCGTCAGAATTCCGAGGCAGGTGAAAGCCCGTCCCAGTCGTGACCTTACCCCCTGAAACGAGTCCAGGTTGAGTTTTAGTAACTGGACGTAGTAAGGAGGTAACAATGGCACAGAAAAAACACACCCCGGAACAGATCATCCGCAAGCTGAGGGAGGTCGAGGTGGCCCAGGCTCAGGGGAAGATGATTGCTCAGGCCGTGAAACAGATTGGCGTGACGGAACAGACTTTCTACCGCTGGCGCAAAGAATACGGCGGTATGCGGGTAGACCAGGCCAGACGGCTCAAAGAGCTGGAGAAGGAGAACCTCAGGCTGAAGCGACTGGTGGCCGATCTGTCCCTGGATAACCAGATTCTCAAAGAGGTGACGGAGGGAAACTTCTAAGCCCGGCGAAACGACGACGAGCTATCGAGCATGTTCGCTCGAAGCTGGAACCGGAAGTGGTGTCGGAGCGTCGGGCTTGCCGGGTCTTGGGTCAGCCTCGTTCCACCCAGCGCCGTGAGCCGAAGATTGCAGAGGACGAAGATGAGTTGGTGGCACGGATGACTCAGCTGGCCAGCGAATACGGCCGTTATGGGTACCTTCGGATCACGGCTCTACTGAGACGGGAAGGCTGGCAGGTGAATCACAAGAGGATCGAACGACTGTGGAGGCGAGAAGGCTTGAAAGTACCGGCCAAACAGCCCAAGCGGCGACGTTTGTGGTTGCACGACGGATCCTGCATTCGACTGCGGCCGGCCTATCGAGACCATGTTTGGAGTTACGACTTTGTGCAATCGAGAACTCACAACGGCCGGGCTTTCCGGATGTTGACTTTGATGGATGAGTACTCCAGAGAGTGTCTGGCGATTGAGGTCCAGAGAAAACTCAACAGCTCGTCGGTCCTCGAGAAACTGGGAGAGCTCTTTGTCCAGAGAGGAACACCCGAGCATCTTCGATCCGACAACGGGAGCGAGTTTACGGCCAAGGTTGTCAGAGAGTGGCTGGCTCGGGTGGGAGTCGGGACGCTTTACATCGAACCGGGAAGCCCCTGGGAGAATGGATATATCGAGAGTTTCAATGGAAAGCTCAGAGACGAACTGCTGAACCTCGAGATCTTCGACACTTTGCTGGAGGCGAAGGTTTTGATTGAACGCTGGAGAAGGGAGTACAACCAGATTCGACCCCATAGTTCCCTCGGTTACCGACCGCCAGCACCGGAGGCTCACTGGGTTCCGCCACCGTTGATTTCACGGCTGCAGGCTACCGGAAATGGGCCCGCGACCCTAACATAGAGAGTGGACTCGGTTGTGGGGTTGGGTCATCATCTTAGCGCATCTCGACACCAGGTGATGACGCCCTCCAGATTCACATGCGTCGTCGTCAGCCTCTCCGTCGGCGTTCTTGCCGGCTTTGGGATCGCGTTCTTTCTCGGTGCTATGAAGTTTCTGGTAGGCACAACTACTACGATGCCTATCTGAGCCTGCAGGAGAAGTGGAATAACGGTGATGCCGCTATGTACACGATTCAGCTCTGGGGCGACAAGACTGTCGGTCTCCCCATGCTTACACATTGGGCGGCGCGCACGCGCTTCTTAAGGAAGATCGCATCGGGTCTCTGGAAACAGGAAAATACGCAGACTTCATCGTGCTGGATCGTAACCTGCTGGAGATTCCCGTTGACGACATTAGCGAGAGCGAGGTGCTCAAGACTGTGTTCAATGGAAAGGTCGTTTACGACCAGACAGGATGTGGCCTTCGGAAACTTCAGCTGATAGGTGGCAATAAACTCGTCAACCCGTCCCCAAACACTGCCTCCCGGTTTCGTTGATATCACGATCCTGATAGCGGGCCGCGGCGGCAAGGGACGCCTCCATGAGGCCTTGTCTCGAAACTCTACCCGGGCGGTCTGGAACCGAAATCCCTCCGAAACAACAGGAAACAGAGTCCAAGAAAAACCTAATCTCGGAGAGCCGAGTCCCTTCTAAGCTTTTCAAATAGAGCAACTTACGCCGATCCAGAACTTGCTTCACCCCTTATAGTGAAAACGGAAGGATAGTCGGGACGATCCTTCCGAATACACATGAGTTCTGGGAAGGTCCTAGCCGCACCGAGCCTTCTGAAAAGTATATTGGATCTTTAAAGTTGGTCCCGACCAGTTTCAAGCCGGAACGGATGGGCCGGATTCCCGAATCCATCACCTGCAAACCCGCCTGCAACCCCTTTTCGGCGTCACAGACGCAGGCCGTGTCCAAAAGCCTGAGACGTTGTATCAGCTCTGTCCTGTGCATGTTGCGGGGAGTGTAGCGTGGTCGCCTCCGGGTGAGAAGAGGGGAAGTCCTGAGACCCACCGCCGATAATAACGTGGACAATAATGTGGACGGTTGTGACCCAGGGCACAGTTGACTTGATGATTCGAGCGTATAAGAGGGTACAGGACTGGCACCAGCGAACGGTCCTGTAGAGTTGGTCAAGACGCCTCCTGAGTCACGTTCAACCAACTCATTGGTGAGACCCGGGGCCTCCCGGCTTCGGGTCCTCACTCCTCCCGAGCCCATATTCCACTTGAAACCAACTTGCCACAGCGACGTAAGATGTTCAGTACTGCTGATGAAGTCGTCGAAGAGAGTTCGTTCTTTTCCAGATTTTTCCGAGGACAACCTCGTGTCTCTGACCGTCCTGTTGCTCTTTTCGGCTGTGGCTCTCGCCCAGCCTGCTTCTGCTGCCCGCCAAACGGCCCAACAGAAGGAACCGATCATCCGCGTCACCACCGAGCTGATTGAATTGCGGGTCGTGGTGACGGACAAGAAAGGGCAGCCAATTCTCGGTCTGGAAGAGGACGACTTCACACTTCAGGTCGGAAAAGAGGCCCGTGAGATTGGCTTTTTCTCCGAGACCCGGCTGCCTGCCACGAGGCCTTCCGGAAGCCGTGTCGTAACCGATCGGCGAGGAAGCCTCGAGTCACCAGGTCCCTTGATCGCGGAAAGTCCCGAGAGAACCGTGATGCTCTTCGTCGACACTCTGCACATGTCCATCTCGAGTCTTTTCAGGATAAAGAAAAGCCTCCGGAAGTTCCTGGACGAGCAGTTGTCTGATCAGGACCTGGTTGCGGTCGTGAGCACGGCGAAGAGGCTCGGAGTGACGGGGCAGTTTACACGCAATCGCCACGTCCTCCGCTACGCCATCGATAAACTCAGCCAGGGGCTGAATGTCCAGGACAGTTTCTTTACACCCTACATTGCGGCCGGAGTGGAGCGCGGCGAGCGCCAGTCCCTGGCATTGGCCGTGCAGATTCTGCAAATGGAAGAGGGGATGGACGGGGATCCTGCGTTTCTTGTGGCCATGGCCCAAAGCAGAGCCATTCAGGTTCTCTCCGAAGCCTCCTATCGCCGCAAGGCTACGTTGAGCACTCTCAAGGCCGCGGCTGAGCAGATGGCCGGCTTACCGGGGCAGCGCCTGATGGTTCTCTACTCCGATGGCTTTACCTTGATGGACCGTTTCGGAACCCTGGACAGCGTCGATCTGCAAGCGGCAATCAGCAAAGCTGTACGCTCGGGGATGGTCATCTACTCCATCGACGCAAAGGGCCTGCAGCCACCCCCACTCTTCAGTGCCGCCTACGCCGGCAGCTACGACCAGAGCATGCTGAGCTATCTCAGCAGCTCGGAAAAGGACATGGAAGACGGGATCAACCGGCTGGCCAGGGACACGGGGGGAGTGACTTTTTTCAACACCAATGATCTGGGAGGGGCTCTCACCGAGGCACTGGACAGCAATCGCTTCTACTACGTTCTCGGCTTCTATCCCCCCGAGACGGAACAAGGCAAGGGTTTTAAGAAGTTCACTGTCCGCATCAAGGATCATCCCAAGTATCGAGTTCGCACGCAAAAGGGTTACGCTCCCACAGAAACAATCGAATCGGAGGATGAGGACTGGAACGCGACGCCGGAGAAGCGCTTTCACAAAGCCGTTTTGAACCCTGTTCCCGTCTCGAATATCAGAGTGTTCGCCTGGGCCGACTTCATCGAAACGGATGCGGATGATGCCCAGGTTTCCCTTCACGTTCATATCGCCGGCGACAAGATCACTATGAAGAAGGAGGGCGACGCCTATCGAATGGAACTGGAGCTGATGGCCTACGTCTTCAATAAGAGAGGCAAGAGCAAGGACAGCAAGGTCCACGTGATCCAGGGAAAGTTACAGTCCAAAGCCGTAGAGGAGATCAGAAACAATGGGCTCTATGTCTCCAAGCGACTCACCCTCAAACCAGGCCTCTATCAACTTCGAGTCGGAGTTCGCGAAAAAGGAACCGAGCAGCTAGGGACCTCGGTGGCCTGGATCGATGTCCCCAAACTGCCCAAGAAGAAGGTGGTTCTCAGCAGTATCGTGCTGGCTGACCGGTCTACTCAGCCGGACGCCCTGGCGGAAACACTCCTGGGGGGGAAGCCGCCCGGTGCTCACTTCAGGGAGGGTCTACGGTTCTACCGCCGCGGAGATGCCTTCACCTACTTCCTGGTCGTCTATCCCCTCTGGAAGGCAGGCCTCGAATCAAAACTCCAGATCAAGACCGAGTTTCTCCTCGACGGCGAGCCGATCGCACCCGCCCCCTACCGGCCGCTGACCGCCCGATTGCTGGGCCAGAATCAGAAGGGGACCATCGTGGGAGGCGAGATCGAACTCTCCGGCACGCAACCGGGCATCTACGAGCTGCTGGTCTCGGTCAAAGACCCGGAAGCCGACCGCACGGTCTGGAAGGCAGGCCTCGAATCAAAACTCCAGATCAAGACCGAGTTTCTCCTCGACGGCGAGCCGATCGCACCCGCCCCCTACCGGCCGCTGACCGCCCGATTGCTGGGCCAGAATCAGAAGGGGACCATCGTGGGAGGCGAGATCGAACTCTCCGGCACGCAACCGGGCATCTACGAGCTGCTGGTCTCGGTCAAAGACCCGGAAGCCGACCGCACGGTCCAGCGCTCGGCGATTTTCGGTATCGACTAGCGGGCTATCCCCCCATTTGCCACGTCTTGATGGCATCGATGGGGTGGAGCAGCATGACGATGTTCAGGGTCAGGCTGTCACGAATGGCCAGCAATAGCACGGCTTCAACCCCCAAGAAAGCCGCCGCTGAGATCCACGCCGACAGCCACAGGGCCGCGCTGTAGCCCAGGGCAAAAGCGCCGATGTCGGCGATCGAGTTCAAGACGCTGTCGCCAAAATAGTTCAGGGCAATCGTCGACTCCCGATAGGACTCAATCACGAAGTTCGTGTTCTCAAAGAGCTCCCAGATTGCCTCGAAGAGAATCGCTACCACCAGGCGGGCCGCCGGCCAGCGGGATCGAAAGACCAACCACAGCAGCGCGTAGGCCAGCACCCCGTGCTGCATGTGGGTAAAACTGTAGGGGTCGAGCAGGTGCTGCGAGTTGTGAATGCTCCAGATGTCCCACGACCAGAGACTCAGGTCGCCATCCGGACACCAGAGTCCGCGGCCCATGGAGTACAGGGACAGTGCCGTCACCACAACGACGCCCAGAGCTGCAGCCACGCCTGGGCGCGTCCAGGCGGAGGAGAGAGAGGGTTCTGTGGGCGGGTTCTTCACACCGGAACTCATACCTCCAGTTTCCAGGGAGCCCGATAGGTCTTCGTCACCAGGGCGTTGGCCTCGGCATCGTCGATCACTTGCTCCCGCTTCGCATCCCAGCGGATCTGGCGCCCCACCTTCCAGGCGATGTTCATCAGGTGTCCCGGATTGGACGAGTAGTGCCCGTTTTCGATGTCAGCAAAAGGCCTCTTGCGCTCGCGAACAGCCCGAATGAACCCGGCAGCATGTTCCGGCGTCCCGACTCCTTCGCCTTTGACCTTCTTGATCACCTTGGGTGATTTCAGGGTCCCCGGAAACTCCTCGGTGAGAGTGTAGCCGCTGCGGTCGATGGCCAGCGATGCATTGGCTCCGCAGAACATTTTTCCATGGGCTGCCGCCATAGTGGGGGCCTGTGCACAGCCCCCCCGAAACGTGTACTGAAGGATGAAACCCTTTCGGGCCATTGGGCCGGGTTCATACTCGCAAATGGCTGAGAGAGTATCGGGCCATTCCGTATTGGTTTCTTCAAAACTGCGGAAGCCACCGATCGCTGTCACCGTGGAAGGAGCGATAACCTGCATGAACCAGTGGACGATGTCGTAGTGGTGCACGCCCCAGTCCAGCGGCCAGCCTCCGCCGTAATCGAAAAACCAGTAATGGCGCAGAAAGCGGTTGGGGTTGTAGGCGACCTGGGGGGACGGTCCCACCCAGAAATCCCAGTACTTTTCACCAAATTCGGAAGGTGGATCGACATCCGGCGGGGCCCCAAAACCCGGGTAGAAGTTGTTGTAGTCCCAGGCTTTCACCTCGGAAATCTCACCCAACTCCCCCGACTGAACGATTTCAGCCGCCTCGCGGTAGTGTTTCCAGCTACGTTGCTGGCTTCCAAACTGCACGATCCGGTCGTATTTCCGGGCTGCCACGACCGCAGCACGGCCTTCTGCGATGGAGGTCCCGACGGGCTTCTCCAGATAGACATCCTTCCCCGCCTGGCAGGCGTGTACCGTGGGGAGAACATGCCAGTGGTCATTGGTCGCCACGATCACGGCATCGACATCCGGATTCTCCAGCAACTTCCGGTAATCACGGTAGGTCGCCACCCCGGGGTTCCCCGTGGCTTCGACCCCCAGAGCCAGCCGCTCTTCATTCAGGTCGCAAACTGCGGCGACTCGGACTCCCTCGACCTTCTGGTGGAGGGCCATGACCCGGCGTCCGCGGCCCCCGCATCCGATCAAGCCGATCTGGATCGTGTCGTTGGGACCCGGTCTTCGAGCGGACGCACCTTTCACACTCTTGCGTCCGGCCCAGACGGCAGCAGCGGTTGTCCCTAGAAATTCTCGCCGGTTCTTCCTCTTCAAACGGACCTCCATTCGTTGTGGCTTGTGGTCAGTATCATAAAGGATTGTCCCGGAATCCTCGTACCTGGCTAAATATCCCGGCGTATTCGGAGGCACAAAATGCCACTTCTTGGCGATCCAGACATCTTCTAGCTTGACGGCCTTCGTCATTTTGGCGCGGAGCCAAGGGGGGATGAGGGATGAAGAGAAAAATCAGCAGGATTCTCAGATGGGTGTTCAGCGGACCCGCTGACCCCATGATCGAGGATCAGATCAGAAGAAACGCAGAAGCACTTGAGATGAAGCGCCTCGCGGCTGCTTCCATTCCGGTTTAGCCATTCAGGCTGGTCAGACTTCCAGCTTTCGCCTGCATCAATGCCCTGCCTGTGGGCAGAATCCGCACGGATTCCATCCTGGTGAGCCTCCCCAGGAGATTCTCCAGATAGGCAGGTCGCACAGGTCCCCAACCTTCATCGTCCAGACCGTGGAGGTTGTAAACCATCCAGCCTTTCGGCTGCGCCAGCAGCTTCTCGATGGTCTCGTCGACATCCTTCTCCGCGTTGCCGGGGCCAAAACTTCCTGTAGTTATCTTCCGCGTATTCGGTCCCGGAACGGGATTGATGCTGTCTCCACGTGTGCGGAAGGCCATGACCACCGACGGCAGCCACTCCTCCAGTTCCGGAGAGGACGAGTTGTAAGGGAAATTAAAGACGGCTTTCGCCGGGTCGAACCCCCGCAGCTCCCTCGAGAACAAATCCAGGCTCTTGAGGATCAGGCCCTTCGCCTCTTCCAGCGGAAGGCGAGAGAGTAGAGCGTGCTGGTAGCCATGGATCATGATCTCATGACCGCGGTCCTGCAGCTCGTTCCAGACTCCGAAGTCCCCGAAGGAACTTTGTGGCATGTACTTGTCACGTACCAGATTACCGGGCAAGTGAGCGGATGCGACGATGTTGAAGCAGGCTGAGAGGCTGAATTTCTCGTAGATCTCCGCAGTGCGAAGGAAAGACCTCTTGAAGCCGTCATCGAAACTCAAACTGATGATGTGCAGCTTGTCGGATGCGGCGACCAGGGGGCGAACCGCACCGTTGACCGCCAGGATCGCCCCAATGGTGCCGAGGAACTCTCTCCGCTTCATGCCTTCAGAAAAATCTTTTGTCTGTAGAGGAAATAGAGAAAAAGCCACTTGACCGCCAGGACGCAAAGGATCATGAAGAGGGGCTGGAAGGCTCCCAGATACATGATGAATCCGTGCACGAAGATATTGGCAATGGTACCGAAATCAAAGACACTCTGCAGAACATAAACAGTGATCGGGTTCATGCCGATCACGACCAGAGGAAACGCCCATCGCTTGAATCCCCTGACATCGATGACCCAGTAGAAAGCCGCCAGCAACAGCAGACTCCATCCAGCAGCGTAGAGCACGTAGGAGCTGGTCCAGAGCACCTTGTTGATGGGGAAAATCAAACTCCAGAGCAGGCCGCCAAGCAGACCCGCAACGCCACCTGCCAGAAGTCCCTGTACTTTTCTCAACTGTGAGTGGGGGGTGCACAGCCAGTGACCCGCCAGAACCCCGATCAAGGTCGTGGCCAGCGCTGGAATCGTGCTCAGAATTCCCTCGTTGTCGCCGTACTCGAAGCAGCAGAACCTGCCCGGCAGCAGCGCCTGGTCGATGAAAGCAGAGAGATTGCCCTCGGGCGTCAGTACTCCCGCGCCAAAACCGGGAACCGGGATCAGCTTCATGATGGTGAAGTAGACGACCAGGATTCCGCCCACCAGGATCGCCTGGGTCTGGATTCTCGTATTCACAACGATCAGGGCCCCGACGAAATAGCAGATGGCGATGCGTTGCAGCACGCCCACATAACGGAGATTGGAAAAGTCGAAATCGAGAACCTGGTTGTAAACGAGACCCAGAACCAACAGCGTGAGGGTCCGCTTGACAATGTGCCCGTAAAGATCGCCATGGCTGGTTCCACGCTCTAGACGCCGCGTGATTGCCAACGGCATCGTTAGCCCGACAATGAACAAGAACAGAGGAAAAATCAGATCATAGAAAGTAAAACCATTCCATTCGGAGTGCTCGACCTGGTGTGCCATCTCCCGGAGAATGGGAACACCAAATAGCGCAGGCAGGGCCCGAAACAGCGAGTCCCCGCCGATGATCCAGAACATGTCAAATCCCCTCAGAGCATCGATCGAGACGATGCGCTCAAAAGAGGATCTAGCTGGGGTCGAAATCATCACTTTTCCCGCTTCCGGGTCGAGCCTGCCAGTACTGAACGCTGAAGTAGTCCTCCGCGTCCAGCCAGGTGGCGCGACAGAGGAAGCCACTCTGAGCGGCCAGGTGTCGAGCTTTCCGGATCGTGTATTTGTGGCAGTTCTCGGTGTGGATCAGCTCACCTTCCGCGAGTTCGACAGTTTCCCCTCCCACGGAAATTTTGTGAGTCTGTTTCGATCGTAGATAGAGTTCAATTCTCTGTCGGTCCGCGTTGTAGCGAACCTCATGGGCGAAACGGGCCGGCTCCAGATCCGCCCCAAGCTCGCGACGCATCCGCTCCAGCAGGTTCAGGTTGAAGGCTGCCGTCAGTCCGGCGGCGTCATCGTAGGCGGCTTTCAGAATCGCAGGATCCTTGACCAGATCCATTCCTATCAAGAGCGCCCCCTCTTCACCGACCAGCGCTCGAACTGCTTTCAGAAAACCCCTCGCCTCGGTATCGTTCATGTTTCCGATTGTGGAACCTGGGAAATAAGCAATAGTACGTCGATAAGAGGTAGGCGACTCCGGCAAAACCAGGGGCTCGGAGTAATCTGCCACCAGGGGGAGCACCTGAACCCCAGGGTAGTCCGCGGCCAACTGAGAAGACGCGGCCAGCAAGTGACGGCGGGAGATGTCGACAGGGATATAGACGGAGGGATCTTCTAAGGCGTCCAGGAGGATTCTGGTCTTCACGCTGCTCCCGCTGCCGAACTCGATGAGCCTGATTTCGGGACCCATCCAACCGGACATCTCCCCGGCACTCTGATTCATGATCTCCAGCTCAGCCCGGGTCAGGTAGTACTCGGGAAGTTCACAAATCTGCTCGAACAGCCGCGAACCGGTGGCGTCGTAAAAATACTTGCAGTGAAGTCGCCTGGGAGTCGAGCGGAGTCCATCCACGACGTCTTGCAGGAATCGATCAGCACAGGCTGCGGTCTCCACTTGCTGCATGACTTTCACCCGGACTGCTGACTCGTTGGGTTAGTTGCTCCGTGCCAGGCGAATCCCTGAGAACTGCCAGCGGGCAGCGGAAGGAAAAAAGTTCCTGTAGCCGGGACGAATATGGTCAGAAGAGGTGGCGCAGGATCCCCCTCTCAAGACGTATTGGTTGCACATGAACTTGCCGTTGTACTCGCCCACTGCCCCCTCGGCCGGATTGTACCCGGGATAGGGAGCATAGGAACTCAGGGTCCACTCCCACACGTCTCCAAAGAGCTGTTGAGGGATTTCCTGATGGGCGTTCGGGGCGACAGGATGAAATCTCTTGGAGTCTACAAAGTTGCCCCGCAGACCGGCTGCCCTGGAGGCCCTCTCCCATTCGAATTCGGTAGCCAGTCGACTCTTTGCCCACCGCGAGTAGGCGTCGGCTTCAAAGAAGCTGACATGAGTCACCGGTTCTTCCAGATCCAGTTCCCTTCTCCCGGTCAGCGTGAAAATGTCGCATTCACAGTCCTGCCCCAGCCAATACAGCGGTGCTTCCCAGGACTCTTCCCGGCAAAGGTCCCACCCCTCGGAAAGCCACAGCTCGGGGCGCTCGTAACCTCCGTCTCCGATGAACTCCAGAAATTCTCCGCAGTTGACCAGGCGGGAGGCGAATTGGAAGGGGTGCAGGAGTACGCGGTGAGAAGGCAGCTCGTTATCAAAGCAGAATCCAGGTTCGGCCGACCCGATTTCCACGATCTGTTCGGGAAAATCGATCCATTTCATGGGCAGAGCGTCAGAATACCGCGGTTCTGGTGAGGATTCGACATAGGCCGGACACAACGGGTTCAAGGAAAAGGCATGCTTGATATCGGTGAGCAGAAGTTCCTGATGTTGCTGTTCGTGGTTGAGCCCCAGTTCGACAAGAGCAACAACCTCCTCAGAATGGTCGTGATTGGCCAGCAACCTTTCCATGTTCTCATCGACACAGCTTCTGTAGTGAAGAATCTCGGCGGCGGAGGGGCGACTAATCTTTCCCCGATCAGGACGCGCATATTGCTGGCCCACAGCATTGTAGTAGGAATTGTAGAGAAAGCTGAACTGGTCTTGAATCGGCTTCCAGCCCGGGAAGAACGGCTTCAAGAGAAACGTCTCGAAAAACCAGGTGGTGTGGGCCAGATGCCACTTGGTCGGACTGGCATCCGCCATGGACTGGAGCTGCATGTCCTCTGGGCTGAGGCGGACCGCCAACTCTTCAGAAAGGGACCGGACCCGGAGGTACTTGAGCAGCGCGTCTTCACTTTCGGTTGAAGGCGCGGCAGGTTCAGAGGTCGTCGTTTCGGTCATAAGAGGTTGCCTGTCGTGGATGTGCATCCTATCAAGGTGGCACCTACTCTCCCATTTTCTCTTGGCCCAGCATGGAGCGGGCTGCATTCCAGGCCGAGTCCAGATACTGCGAAACAACGCGAAGCTGGCCCTCAGAAGTGGCCTGGGCGGTGATGACCGGAGCCGTCAGGACCGCACCCATCCATCCCTCGGTGTGCCAGTGCGCGCCGTCGGGCAGCGCCGGGAGTGGAGGACGCTCGTCGGGCAGAGAGTATGGACTCAAGTACCAGTAAGGAACGGGATAGCTGTCATCTCCCGGCGTCATCCCCATACCTATGGAAGGTGCATTCGCAGGATCCGAATCGGTTCCCAGGGGAATCCACGGCCCAATGTCGAAGTGATGCGGCCAGCATCGAACCGGAGCACCGTACGGGTCGGCCATTGCGGTGAGTACCAGATCGGCATTTGCGAACCATCGGGAGAGCTCCTCAAAGGCGGCGCCGTCGTTCAGGGAGAAGTTTCCGCCCTCGCCGACGGAGTGGGCGGGGATTTCATAGCCGGTCGCCACCAGCGGCCTGGCCGCCTCCCCGATGCGGGAATCGATCGTAGCCGACAACCAGGCGGATCCCTGTTTCAGACTGGCCCCATCCAGGGCCAAGCGGCTGACTTCGTTTCCCTGCCCGTCCTTCAAGAATAAGGTGAGGTCTGCAGGGTGAAGGGCGGCCTGAAAGCTCTTTTGCGCGGTCACGACATGGCCGGCCAGGCTCTGGCTCGCCCGATCCCATCCCAGATTGGGATGACTGTCATCAGGTCGGGGGTCGAGATAGGTCTTGCCCACTGAGGCGACCAACTGAACGGCCCAGTGCAGTTGGAGCCGAGCCTCGGCTAGATGCTCGGGGCCGGTATTTCCCAGTATCTGCCACTCTTCAGACATGTCCATGGTGTTCTTCTACCTCCCTCATGCCAGTACTCTATCGCGCCTCGAGGCCGTCGGGAAACCAGTACGGTCTTGGATCCGACCGAGAGTCGCTGCTTCTGGAGAGCAATTGACCTGTTTCCCATCGGGTCCTATTCTCTTCCAGGGCGTAGGATTACTGCTATGAACTGCCGACTTTTGAGCTCGCTTCTGGTCTCCCTGCTCTCGAGTGGGCTGGGCACTGGCGGCCTGCAAGCAGAAGAGCCTGCCTGGCTCGGCGTTGCGCTGCCCTCGCCCGATATGAACAGGCCGGAAAGCATCTACCGGACGGGAGCATTTCCCCCCATGCCGGTTCAGCCTTCCCAGGGGCGCAAGGCCAGCGCGGATATCAAGGGAGCAGAGATCTTTGGATATGTCCGCGATCTGGCCGCCATCTCAGAGCAAACGCGCAAGGCAGGAGAGCCGCTCTGGGGACGCATCCCCGGCCGTCTCGGCGACCGGCTGGCGACCCGTTACATCCAGTCCAGATTCGACAAATTCGGGCTCCACGAGGTGCGCATCGATGAAGTGCCCATGCCGCCCGTGTGGTGGCCCTCGACCTGGCAGGTGACGCTACTCGGCAATCCTGCCTACGGTGCCGCCACCCGGGATTACGTGTTCCAGACCGCGATGCCCCAGCCACCGAGTCGATCGACCCGTTCGGGCGGCGCGGATGCCGAGCTGATCTACGCCGGTTATGGCCGCGATGCCGATCTCATCGGCAAGGATCTCAAGAACAAGGTGGCGGTCATCCGCGCACGTCCCCTGCCGGGTGCGTTTTCGAGCGGGGACGGCGTTGCCCAGAAGCTGGCCGCCCGAGGTGCCGTCGGCCTGATCGCCATCATGGATTGGGCGGTGGATCTGCAGCTCTACCTCGACCTTCTCTTGTTGGGAACCGAGCAGATGACCGTCTTCGCCGTCTCAGACGCCGAGGGGAGGTTCCTCGAGAACGTGTTGACGGCGACCGAGGGGGTCGCGCAGCCGAGAGTCAGAATTGAGTTGGAGAGTGAAATGAGCACTGACTTGCGCACCCACAATGTCGTCGGGATGGTGCGCGGCAGTGACAACGAGTACGTCATCGTCAATGCCCATCATGACGCTTACTTCTACGGGGCCAACGACAATGCCAGCGGCGTCGGCACCCTGCTGGCGCTGGCCCGGCACCTGGCATCTCGCCAAACCCCGCCCCGGCACAATTACATCTTCGTCGCCACCGGGTCGCACCACAACGGTCATGCCGGCGCCACGTATTTCATCGAAAACAACCAGGAAATCCTGGACCGGTGCCTGATCGTGCTGAACGCTGAGCACACCGCATCGCTCCTCGAAATCGAGTATCCCAGGCTCAAGGCCGCCTGGGGATCGGAGGGCGGCGTCCTGGTTGCGAATACGGAAACCCCGAAGTTTATGAGCCTCCTGCCTGAGAACCCCATTCTCCTGGATCTTTTTCGCGACGCCGTTCATCGATACGGGGTGACCACTCTTTCTGAAGTCTGGACGGCTGCGCCCGGCGATGCATCCACCTATCATCGGGCGGGTTATCCGGTTGTCCAATTGATCGAAGTGGGGAAGTGGTACCACACAACCGCCGACATCCCGGCCGCTGTCTCGGTGCCGGGTCTGGAGCGAACCGCACGGGCTTTCGCCGATTTCCTGGCCGAACTCGACAAGCGATCCCGAGAGGAGATCTGGGGGCCATCCGAAACCCATCGCTGACCGACCGTCCGGCGGCGAACGCCGCACCAAAGCCGGGTTGTCCGCGTTACTTCTGATGCACTTCCAGTTGATGAATTCCCCGTAGCCTGGTGCCGTGCTGCAGCACCGCTTCGATCTCCGTATCGCCCCGGGGAAGATCCACTCCGTTGAAAGTGCAGGTTGCGGCTTCGGCTCCAATCTCCTGCATGAGTTCCGTGTCCCCGATCTTGAGCCGGACGCTCCCCGGCTCTGACTCGGGATCGAAGCGCAAGAAGAGGTCGTAGGCTGCCGCCCGGGTGACGTACACCTCCCAGTGCCCGGAAGAGCCGCGCTGCCATCCAGCTGTAAAGTCGGGGTTGGAGCGCCAGTCCTGGCGAGTCAGGACGGTCGGGTTCTCTGCGGCGGAGCCGATGTGGATTCGTGGCGGCGCATAATTGTCGGGCCGGGAACTGCTGACGGAATCGAACCAGGAGTCATAGGCGGCCTTCATCTGGAGCAGAATCTCGGGGCGACGCCCGGCCAGATTGTGCTCTTCAAGGGGATCCTCCTGCATGTCATAGAGCTCGAATTCTGGGCTGGAGGACAGCGTTTCACTGTGAAATCCACTGGGATTGAGCAACTTCCAGGGCTGAGTGCGGGCCGCGAAGTTGTGGTAGCGCTGGGGGAGATTCCCGCGGTGGCCCTGAAGCACAATCGTACGGTCGGGCCAGTCGGGCGTCTCTCCCTGCAGAAGCGGCAGGAGGCTCCTGCCATCGATTTGCAGCCCCGGGGGCAACCCCACCCCGGCTGCCTCCAGCAAGGTGGGAAGAACGTCGATGTGGGCGGCGATCCGATCCGAGGAAATGGGGGTAAGACGGGCCGGCCAGCGCACCCAGAAAGGGGAGCGGATCCCGCCCTCGTAGACCTCGCTCTTCATCCCCCGCATCCCGGCCACATAGCGACGAGTGTTGGGGCCGTTGTCCACCATAAAGACGATGATCGTGTTGTCGGTCAGACCGAGTTCCTGCAGCTTGTCGACCAGACGTCCCACGTTTTCATCAATGTTGGTGATCATGGCGAAGATGCGATTGAGCCGGTCTCTGCTGTCCCATTCCCCGGGCAAGGGGTGTCCTTTGAGCTGTGGAAACTGTGATGGACTCAGATCCTGTGCCTGGTAGTACTCGAGGTGTTCGGCAGGGACGTCATGAAAGGGAAAGTGGGGTGCGTTGGTGGGAAGGTAGGCCAGAAAGGGCTTGCCCTCACTCTGGTTTTGGGCGATCCATTCCAGAGCCGACTCGAAGTAGACGTCCGTACAGTAACCCTTGGTTTGGATCGCCTGGCCGTTGTGGAAGAGCACGGCGTCCGTATACCTGTTTTCTCCCCCCGGCGGGTCCGACGGTTGACCGATCCCACCGCCGCGGTGGACTAATACCTCCTCGAATCCCTGGTCCTGAGGTCGCATCGGATAGTTGTCCCCCAGATGCCACTTGCCAAATATCCCGGTCGCGTATCCGGCTTTTTTCAGGATTTCCGCCAGTGTTTCTTCCTCTGGCTCCAGCATGGCCCGCCCTAACCAGGTGTCAACCACCCGGGTGCGGTAGTTGTAACGTCCGGTCATCAGGCTGGCCCTGGTCGGAGCGCACACCGGACTCACGTAGAAGGACTCCATTCTGGCGCTGCCGCTCGCCAGTCGGTCCAGATGAGGAGTCCGAATGAGGGGATTTCCGGTGACGCCCAGATCCCCATAACCTTGATCGTCGGTCATGATGAGCACGATGTTGGGAGGATCGGCTTGCGGACGGGCTGTCTGTCGGCAACCCCCCAACAGCAGGATCGCTACGGGAAGCAAGACAGGGGCAAAGCTCTTCATGTCGGCCATCCAGGTCAAGTATATCGAAGAGGCTCATCGCGGCCGGGTTTTCGCCACCTTCTCCTGGTGTGTCACACACACAACTCGAATACAATACTGATCAGCAGAGTGTTGGTTGGCCATGGAAACTGTCCGAGGAATCACCCGATGAGACGAACTCTCCCATTCCTGCTGGTTGTCACCCTGGTTTCGTGGGCCGGACGGACCCTTGCGGCCGAACCGGGCTATGATCCGCTAGCGCTTTCCAGTCTGAGCCCCCCCGAGACACTGGACTTTGCAGTCGATGACAAAGAACGAGAACGCGAGATTCCCCTTCGCATCTATTTCCCGGCAGACCGAACACCCGCACCTGTCGTCCTCTTCAGCCATGGCCTGGGAGGCTCGCGCGAGGGGAATGCCTACATGGGTCGGCACTGGGCCGGGCGTGGCTACGTAGTCGTGTTCCTCCAGCATCCGGGGAGCGATACCTCGGTCTGGCAGAACGTCCCTTTGAGCGAGCGCATGGCTGCTCTGAAGCAGGCGGCCAGCCTGCGGAATTTCCTGCTCCGGGTGCAAGACGTAGCCAGCGTGCTCGATCAACTCGTTGACTGGAACCAGATCGAAGGTCATGGACTGGCGGGGCGGATCGATCTGAAGCAGGTCGGGATGTCGGGACATTCCTTCGGGGCGGTGACTACGCAGGCGGTCAGCGGCCAGGGCATTCTACTGGGCCGGCCCACCTACACCGACTCTCGAATTCAGGCGGCCATCGCCTTTAGCCCCAGCACTCCCCGACTGGGAAGCGCCAACCGGGCCTTTGGCGCTGTGCTCATTCCCTGGATGCTGATGACCGGCACCAGGGATCTGGCCGTGATCGGGAAGGCCGACCTGGAGTCGCGCCTGGCCGTGTATCCCGCCTTACCGCCCGGGGGGAAGTACGAGCTGGTCCTGGACCGGGCCAAACACTCCGCCTTCACGGAACGCGTGCTTCCCGGAGACACCGAGACTCGAAACCCCAATCACCACCGGGTCATACTCGCCTTGAGTACGGCCTTTTGGGATGCCTGGCTGCGCCAGGATGCCGGCGCAAGAGCCTGGCTGGACGGCGACGGTCCGCGCTCCGTGTTGGAGAAAAAGGATCGCTGGCAGACCAAGTGAGTGGACCTAAGCCAGCAGCTCTTCAATAACCTGGCCGCCGAATTGAGAAAGCTGCTTGAAGCGGCCCCCGTGGAAATAGGTCAGCTGGTTGTCGTCCAGTCCCAGGAGTCTCAGAATCGTCACGTGGAGGTCACGGATATGGTGGACATTCTCAACCGCCTGGGCGCCCAGCTCGTCGGTGGCGCCAACCGTGTGACCGGCCTTGACTCCGCCTCCCGCCAACCAGATGGTCATGGCCCTTGCGTTGTGATCGCGGCCGTAGGCGATACCACCGCGAATACCGTTGTCCGGGCTCCTGCCAAACTCGCCACACCACACGATTAGAGTCTCGTCCAGAAGGCCCCGCTGCTTGAGATCAGTAATGAGCGCCGCCATCGGCTTGTCAACAGAATGAATCAAGGTTCCGTGGGCTTTCTCGATGTAGTCGTGCGAATCCCAGGTGCCGGCGTAGAGTTGCACGAAACGCACTCCCTGCTCTACCAGGCGCCGGGCCAGGAGGCATTTTCGTCCAAATGCGTCGGTACCCTCTTCGTCGACTCCGTACATGCCTCTGGTGTGGGCACTCTCCGACTCGATGTCCAGAATCTCCGGTACCTCCATCTGCATGCGAAAGGCCAGTTCGTAGTTCACCATTCGTGCTGACAACTCCTGGTGCCAGGGATGGCGGGTTCGATGGCCGGCGTTGAGCTCGGCCAGCAGGTCCAGGTTTTCTCGCTGGTGCTCGGGAGTGACACCGTCAATCGGGCGCAGATTGAGCAGAGGAGAACCTTTGGCGCGCAGGGCGGTGCCCTGGTACTGGGCGGGAAGAAATCCGCTACCCCAGTTGGGGGCACCCCCCTGCGGGTAGAAGACTTCGGGCAGCACCACAAACCCGGGCAGATTTTGATTGAGTGTACCCAGGCCGTAAGTCACCCACGACCCCAGGGCAGGATCGCCGCCAAAACGATTGCCCGTGTTCAACTGGTACAGGGCCGTGGGGTGGTTCACCGAATCGACCTGGCACCCCCGATAGAAACAGAGATCATCGGCCACCTTTGCCAGGTGCTCCCATTGGGTTGACATGTCGGCGCCACTCTCCCCCACCTGCTGAAAATCAAAGGGGCTCTGGACGTAGTACCGTTTCCCGGACTCCATGGCCGAGTTCATCTCTCCCCGGCGCTGAAACTCTTTGAGATGAAGTTCCTTGAGTCTGGGCTTGGGATCGAACGTATCGATGTGGCTGGGGCCACCCTCCATCATCAGAAAGATACAGTTCTTTGCCTTGGAAGGAAGGTGCGCGGCGGCCGGGGCCTCTCCGGCCATCTGATCCGTCAGGGCGACGGACCCGATAGTGGCGCCCAGCCCGTACAGAAATTCTCGCCGGCCCAGTCGTTGGAAGCGGCCGCAATGCGAATTTGGAAATCGCTTCGCCATAATTTTCACCCTTCGCTTCGTAGTTATACGTAAGCGAATTCATTGGACACCCTTCGCTTTCGTCAGTACACGTAAGCGAATTCATTGGAGTTGAACAGGACCAGGCAGACTTCGGACAGGCCGCGAACTTCCGCACTCACGTCAGCCGGCTTCAAGTCGGGCACGAAGTCATCGTACAGGTGCAGCCGCTCAACGTACTCGATAGTCTCACCGGTGTTCTCTTCCCCCGTTTCCCGCCGGACTTCCTTCGGATAGACCGGCGGATCGAAATGAAGTGACTCATGCCTGCGGGTCATGGAATGCCAATGATCGAGAATCTTCTCCAGTTCCTCTCTCTCCGGATGACGGCCGTAGGCCAGTTGAAAGGCACGTTGCACTGCCAGCTCCCGAGTGTTGGTTTCTTCCATCAGGCGGGCCGCAAACGCCAGGGCTCGATCGTTGATGTACTGACTGTTGAGCAGGGTCAGCGCCTGGGGCGCGGTCACCGCCGCCGGGCGGGCCTCACAGGATGTGTCTGATGCCGGCTCGCCGAAAACTTCCATGAACGGATCTCGGAGACCGCGTAACTTCAGAGCGTAAATGGAGCGTCGGTGCCGTTGCTCGGGAAGGGGAGACGGCTGCCAGGCCGGCGCAGTCGCCCCCATAATCAGGCGGGGTTGCAGGGCAACCTCCAGATGAATCTCAGGGCGAATTGGAATCCCTCCCGATGCGGGATTCAACTCGCCGGAAATATGAAGCAGGCTGTCTCTCAATTCCTCCGCCGACAATCTCCGCGGTCGAAACGCAGCGTAGCTGGTACCGTCCGGATCTTTCTCGGCCAGTTCGGAAGGACCCGGGTGATGGCTGGAGCGCAGGTAAGCCTCCGAAACAAGAATGATCCGATGCAAGGCCTTCAGCGACCACTCTTTCTCGACCAACGTGGCCCCCAGCCAATCCAACAATTCAGGATGGGTCGGCTTCTTCCCGCTGGCCCCAAAGTTATTCGGGTTGCCGGCCAGAGGCTGCCCAAAATGCCACTGCCAGATCCGGTTCACGATGGAGCGGATGGCGAGGCCGTTCTCGGGATTCGAAATCCAGTTGGCCACGGAAGTCCGGCGTCCCTTGATGGTAGTGGGAACCACTGCGTTGAGATGATCGTTGAAGGCTGCCAGGACGCTGGGGACACCGGGTGTCACCTCTTCCGTAGGCGAATAGGGATCTCCTCCGGCCAGAATCGCCGTCTGCTCGAGAGTTCCCTTCCCCTGCCCATCGGCCGGCATCCGCCGCGGCACCTCATACTTCGTCATCTCAGGCGTGATCCCGCTGTATACCGAATGGGCGAAGGGTTCATACCTCTCCAGTTCCCAGGCGATCAGTTGCAGCCCTTTCCCTGCAATACGATTCAGGACATGGTCCTGCGGTGTTAATCCCAGATGACGGGGAGGAATCTGGTCTTCCGAGACGCCCGCGTCGCGCATCAGCTTGCGCGCCTTCTGGTAATACCCGCGTAGGGCCTGAGCCTTGCTCCCGCCGGCCGCCAGTTCAGCCAGCGCGTAGGCGTGTTCGTAGGCGGTGGGATCCAGCTCGTTGTCTTGAGACCATTGCCCTGCCAGGCTGGAGGATTTCTCGTCCAGACGGTTCAGGGTGTCCTTGTGGCTCCGCGACAGCATTCCCCAGTAATTCCGCTCCTCGAAGCCCTCCCTGTTTTCCTCTGGCAGAAAGGCAGCCTTGCGCTCCGCAAACTGGGTGGTGGCGAAAGCAGCCTGCAGTCGATAAAAATCGCGGGTGGGGATCGGATCGAACTTGTGGTCATGGCAGCGGGCGCAGCGCAGTGAATGGGAAAGGAACACCTCGCCCACCAGGTTGGTCACGTCATCCAGGAATCGCTGACGGGCAATCTTCGGAACTTCCATACTCGTCAGTTCCCAGGGGCCCATGCGCAGGAATCCGGCCGCCATCAGCATCTCCGGGGCTTCCGGATCGATCTCGTCGCCGGCGATCTGCTCACGGACGAACTGATCGTAGGGTTTGTCCTGATTGAAGGAGCGGATCACGTAGTCCCGGTAGCGCCAGGCGTTGCCCCGCCCGTAGTCGTTCGAAAACCCGGAGGAGTCGGCGTAGCGAACAACATCCAGCCAGTGACGAGCCCAGTGCTGGCCATAGTGAGGGCTGTCCAGCAGACGATCGGCGACTCTTCGAACTGCTTCCCTGTCGGGCACAGGGTCCCTCACAAAAGACTCGACCTCCTGCGGCGTCGGGGGCAGACCGGTGAGGTCGTAAGTGATCCGGCGAATGAGCGTTTGCCGGTCGGCCATCGGTGCCGGCTGGAGCGACCGCTTCTCCAGTCCGCGCTCGATAAACACGTCAATTGGATTCCTGGCGTCGGGGTACCGGGACCCAGGTACGGCCGGCTTCTCAAGTGGCCGATAGGCCCAGAGGTTCTCAGGAAGGTAGCGGCGATACGTCCATTCGTCAGACTGCCCACCGCTGGTCCGCACCAGCACGCCCTCTACACTCTCACCTTGCGTCCATTGATCTCTTCTCAGCTCTTGGCGGGCCATCTCATCCGGCCACGGTGCGCCGGCCGCGATCCACTGGCGGATGGTTTCAACCTGCTCGCCGGTCAGACGATCATTCTCTTTGGGCGGCATCTGCAGGTAGGGGTCTTGCCGCGTCACGGCAATGAACAAACGGCTTGCCAGCGGCTGGCCGGGGGACACTGCAGGCTGGCCGGAATCGCCTCCCTGCAGCAGGCCCGCCCTGGTGCGCATATCCAGACCGCTCTTGATGTTTCCTCTCGGGTCCTCACCGTGGCAGGCCAGGCACTTCTGCTTCAAGAGCGGCAAGACCCGCCTGGCGAAGAGCCACTCCCCGCGGTCGGCCGATTCAACGATGGGCTTCGCCTGCCGGGCCGCCGCCGGCAAGGCGCCCAGCATCAGAGTAAGGACAACGGTGGGAATGACGATCAGGATTGTCGAATTCGACAATAGCTACACTGCCCGGTTCTCCTTGAAGTTGCCGCAACAACTGCGATTTGCCAGTCAGTATAACTTGGATCTGCATCACCACCCGAAAACGGGGGACCGGAAAGGATCTTGAAAGTGATAGGGTTGGCCCATCATGCTGAAGTTAAGACTGCATCGAAATGCCCTCCTGCTCCTCCTGGTGATGCTCACAAGCACCACCGGAGGCCTCTCCCAGGAAGCGGGAGAACTGACCGGGCTGAGCGAGTCTCTGGAATCGCTGGCTGAGCGCGTCGGTCAGGCAACCGTGCAGATCTTCTCGCTCAAGTATTCTCCGCCATCTGAGCAGGTCAGCCTTGGATCGGGGGTGCTTTCTGAGGAGCGCGCCACCGGGTCTGGAACTCTGGTCTCCTCGGACGGCTACATCGTCACCAATGCTCACCTGGTCTCGAATGCTCGATTCATTCAGGTCGTTCTGGCGACACCGTTAGAAGACCCCGAAGATTCTCGCTCTATTCTGAAACCCACACGGGCACGCCTCACGGCGGAGCTTCTCGGGACCGACGCCGAAACGGATCTGGCCGTACTGAAGATCGCTGAGGAGAGTCTCCCTTTTCTAGAGTTTGGCAACTCCGATGAACTTCGCCAGGGACAGCTTGTCATGGCCTTCGGTAGCCCTTTAGGCCTTCAGAACTCGGTGTCCCTGGGAGTCGTCAGCTCAGTCGCGCGCCAGCTTCGCCCGGACGATCGCATGATCTTCATCCAGACCGATGCTGCCATTAACCCCGGCAACAGCGGCGGGCCACTGGTGGATATGACCGGAAAGCTTGTGGGTGTAAACACTTTGATCCTTTCCCAATCCGGTGGAAACGAGGGGCTCGGCTTCTCGGCGCCCAGCAACATTGTCCAGAACGTCTATCAGCAGATCAGAGAAAGCGGTCGAGTCCGCCGCGGCTGGTTGGGTATCAGTGTCCAGTCCGTGAGTCCGGCTCTTGCCGAGGGTCTGGGACTGCCCCAGTCCTGGGGCGTGGTGATCTCCGACGTCAGCCCTACCGGTCCCGCCTCCCTGTCTGGATTCAAGGTCGGAGACTTGATTCTTACTTTGGACGGGAAAGTGATGGAAAACGCGAGACAACTGGAGGTCAATGTCTACGCTCGTTCTCCCGGAGACACGGTCTGGATGAACCTGCAGAGAGGATCCGAGAAGGTGATGGTTCGGTCTACGGTCATTGAACGAGAGGACAGGATGGAGAAGTTCGTTGCGATGGTGACCCGAGATCGAAATCTGGTCCCACAACTGGGAATCCTGGGAGTTGCTGTAAAAGGGGATGTCGCGAAGTTGCTTCCCCCTCCCAGCAAGCTGGGTGGAGTCGTTGTCGCTGCGTTAGCCGCAGATGGTGGTCTCAGGCCAGACGGCCTGCTTCCGGGAGATGTGATTTACGAGATCAATGGCCAGAGTTTCAGCGGACTCGGTGGTCTCCGAAAGAGGATCGACCACATGACGTCCGGAGATGCCGTTGTGATTCAGGTTCAGCGACAGGGAGCACTTCACTATGTCGTCTTGCGAATGGAGTAGGAACTGCCAGGCGCGGATCCGAGGGACCAGCCCAAGGAGATCTCCCCACGAACAGGCCGTGGGTTTCGTGACCCGGCACATCTCATTAGACTGGAAGGATTGAAGCTCTCACACCATAAAGTTATGAAGACAAGCGATTTACTGGCGAAAGCCCTGGAGAACGAAGGCGTCGAGTATGTGTTCGGGATTCCTGGAGAAGAGAATCTGGATTTCCTCGAATCACTACGGGATTCTCGGATCAAGCTGATTCTGACTCGGCATGAACAGGCAGCCGGCTTCATGGCAGCTACCTACGGGAGGCTGACCGGAAAAACAGGCGTGTGCCTGGCGACGCTTGGTCCCGGAGCCACTAACTTTGTTACCAGTGCTTCCTACGCCCTGCTTGCCGGAATGCCGCTCCTTCTGATCACTGGCCAAAAACCGATCAAGAAAAGAAAACAAGGCCGCTTTCAGATCATTGACGTCGTGAGATTGATGGAGCCGGTAACGAAGCTCTCCAAGCAGATTGTCGATGGAAACAACGTCCCCTACCTGGTGCGTGAGTGCTTTCGCATCGCCGAGTCGGAAAAGCCCGGTTCGGTGCACCTTGAACTCCCTGAAGACGTCGCATCCGAACTCGTCGACCGAACTCCCTTCCCAACCACCAGCGTCAGTCCACCGGCTGCGAGTGAATCCTCGCTGAAGAAGGCAGCTCAACTGATTGTGGCCGCCAAGCACCCGCTTTTGCTGATTGCTTCCGGCGCAAATCGCAATCAAACGTTTAGTGCACTCAGAGACTTCGTTGACAGGACGGGGCTGTATTTTTTTGCCACCCAAATGGGTAAAGGTGCGGTTGACGAGCGCCATTCTCACTGCCTTGGCACCGCAGCGCTCTCGGAGCACGACTACCTTCACTGCGCTATTGATCGTGCCGACCTGATCATTAACGTCGGCCACGACGTCAGCGAAAAGCCGCCCTTTTTCATGCACGAGGATGGCCCCACGGTGATTCATGTCGCGTACTTTCCGGCACAGATCGATGCCGTGTACTTTCCTCAACATGAGGTGGTTGGCTGTACGGCTGCCAACATGCGCTCGCTGGCTGATCTGATCGAGTCGACTGGCACCTGGGATTTCGACTACTACCGGCGCATGCGAGCAGAAATCGAGACCCACGTGTTCAACAGCAAGGCTGATGCCGAAAACTTCCCCAATATCCCCCAGCGCATCGTCAGCGACGTGCGTAAGGCAATCCCCAGCGACGGCATCCTTTCACTTGACAATGGCATGTACAAGATCTGGTTCGCCAGGAACTACCTCGCGCACGAACCCAACACCGTCTTGCTCGACAATGCCCTGGCCACGATGGGTGCCGGGTTGCCGGCTGCGATTGGCGCCAAGATCGTGCACCCCGATCGTAAGGTGGTGGCTGTCTGCGGTGATGGTGGTTTCATGATGAACTCACAAGAGCTTGAAACAGCCGTGCGCCTCCAACTTGACCTGGTCGTGGTGGTCTTGCGAGACGATGCCTACGGCATGATCAAGTGGAAGCAGACAGGAGGAGGTTTTCCCAGTTTCGGTCTTGATTTTCAGAACCCGGACTTTGTTCGTTATGCCGAAAGCTACGGTGCCCAGGCGACTCGCATTACCCGGAGCGGCCAGCTTTGCGACGTGCTCAAGGAACGCCTTGACTCCGGGGGAGTCCATTTGATCGAGGTTCCGATCGACTACTCCGAGAATGAGAAAGTGTTCCTGGAAGAACTCGAGAGCAAGACGTGCCTCCTGTGAGGACCACCATGTCCAGGTTAGAGGTAGTCAGCGCGTTCGACGAATCCCCGATCAAGACCTTCGACCTTGCGAGCAAATCTGAAGCCCTCGAGATCCTGGCGCAAAGCTATGAGTGCTACCGCGATCGGAAACGGTGGCTGACGCCGCGCGAACGCATCGAAGTACTTGAACGTACAGCAGCAATCATCACGTCGAGATCCGAGGAGCTTGCACGGGCGGCAGCCTGGGAGGGGGGCAAGCCGCTCCGTGACTCGCAGGTGGAGATAGAACGCGGAGTCGAGGGCATCAAAGCCGCCATCAGGCAGATCTGGCAACTCGGCGGAACCGAGATACCCATGGGTGTCACGCGCTCGTCGGCCAACCGCTTAGCCTATACCTACCGGGAGCCGCGCGGGGTGGTTTTTGCCATCAGTGCCTTCAACCATCCTTTCAATCTCATCATTCACCAGGTGATCCCAGCCATAGCCACCGGCTGCCCGGTGATCGTCAAACCGGCACTGACTACGCCCGTATCCTGTGAGAGCCTTGTCGGCATTCTCTACGAAGCGGGTCTGCCACAAGAGTGGTGCCAAATGGTCCTGTGCGAGAATGATGTGGCGGAAAAACTTGTTTCGGACCCCCGTGTTTCGTTTCTGACCTTCATTGGCTCGGCTCACGTGGGATGGTATCTGCGATCAAGGCTGGCTCCAGGGGCCTCATGCGCACTGGAACATGGTGGTCTGGCTCCGGTCATCATGGAGGGCACGGCCGATATCGATCAAAGCATCCCCTTGCTGGTCAAGGGCGGTTTTTACCATGCAGGCCAGATCTGTGTTTCGGTGCAGCGGATCTACCTGGATGCAGCCATCGCCGCGGAGTTCAAACAGGCGTTCGTAACCCGGGTTGAGGGTCTGGAGGTCGGGGATCCTCTCGATGAGTCGACAGAGGTAGGGCCGCTTATCCTGCCCAGAGAAGTTCAGCGCGTGCATCAATGGGTGCAGGAAGCAGTCGAGCGAGGTGGAAAACTGCTCTGCGGTGGCCATAAGATTTCTAACACCTGCTATGCCCCGACAGTGATTCTGGATCCTCCCGACGACGTGCGCCTCTCCTGCGAGGAGGTCTTTGGTCCGGTGGTTGTCTTGTACACTTGCCAGTCCCTAGAAGAAGCAATCCGTCGAGCCAACGAGCCGGATGTCTTCTTCCAGGCGTCGGTCTTCACCCGCGACATCAATGTCGCTCTCGACACCGCCCGGCGCTTAAACGGCACGGCGGTCATGGTCAACGATCACACCGCCTTCCGCGTGGACTGGATGCCTTTCGGCGGACACCGCCAATCGGGTCTGCGGCTGGGTGGTATCGGGTACACGATGCGGGAGATGGCTCTGGAGCGCATGGTGGTGTTTCGATCCCCGGTCCTCTGAAGTCCTTCGAGATAGCTACGAGCCGCCAAGGAAGGTCATGCCCACTTCGACCGCCTGATCCTGGGCGATTTCGAGGGGCTCATCCAGGACGATAGTAAGGCGCTGATCGGCCTGTTTTGTCGTAACAGCGATCCGGCGGTTGGCCACAGTGACGGTGGCGTCCCGGAGTCTCGCGCCGATTGGAAGCTCCAGCCTCAATACCTTCAAGTCCAGTTTTCCCCATTTCACCTCGATGCGATTGGTCTGTCTCCCGGCAGTGCGTTTCTGAACCAGACTGCCCCAGCCTTGGGCAGCCGTGAAGAAGGCTTTGAAGTCATCGGGAGTCAGTCTCGGGGCAAAGCCGATCTTGCCTTCTGAAGCGTCACATGCGAAGCCGGTGACTGCCAGCAGGCAGCCCCAGGAAGCCATCGCTCGCGAATAGTGATCACCGCACTCGACCAGATTCCAGGGGTTGTGTTTAATGCCGTCGTAGCGGTCGTGAACGGCCCGCACAATCGCCAGACCTTCCGTGAGTTTGCCTTCGTAGATCATCTGGGACGCAACCTGAAACTCAATGCCGGTCCAGACGCGGTCGCGGTAGCGCAGCGCTTGAGTGCCTGCGTACTGCCGCTTCGGCCAGGTGCAGAGGAGCAGGCCGGCCTCCCCGGGATCGGCAAATTGCATCCCCGGACGAGACTCACGAACCGGTGGCCCGACATCGGGGGCCCAGTTGTACTTCCAGATCGCCTCCAGCGCCATCCGAACCTGCTGCCTGGGATACAGGTAGCCCAGGTTCAGATGGTGCGCCCAGGTCTGGCCGATCAGTTGATCAGAGAGACATCCCTCAGCGTATTGCCAGTTCGGGTGTTTCTCCAGATCCACTTGCTGGATGAAGTACTCGCCGTTGAACAGCCGCTCGATAGTCAACTGGCGGCCGGATTCGAAGAGACGCTGACACTCTCTGGCAAACGCCGCCTCACCCACGACCCGGGCCATGACTTGCCCGGCCCGCAGGGCCGCCAGATAGAGAGAACCGACCATGGTGTTGGCACTGAAAAGAAAGCGGTCGTAGGTGCTCGGTTGCCGACCCTCGATCAGGCCGTCTGCATTGACGTCCTGCCTGATCAGGAACTCGAGGGCGCCGCGGATCTGGGGCCAGTGGTCGTGCAAGAAGCTGTCATCCACCGAGAGTTGATGCTCGCGCAGGGCCATCAGGACGTTGCCAGCCTGGCCATCGGCAGCCCACTCCGGACCCTCCCCTCCTTGCCACAGCTCCCGATAATTCCACCCCTTACCCCGGAAGCGGATCATGCCCGATTCGGCCACGAAACCCTCCTCCGGATCAAAGGTCTGCATCGCAAGCACCGAACGCTGCAACTCAGGGAACAGCCGGGCCACGGTCTGCTCGTAGTGCCAGACATGGCTGCAGGTGCCCGGGCAACAGCCTACGCCTTCAAAACCCCAAAAGCGCCCGTTGGCCCACCACTGGCAAGTCTCGGTGGCCAGGGTTGAGGCCTGCATGGCGATGCGCTGGGCAAACCAATAGGGCAATGTGGTGTCGAAATAGGTGTCACGGAAGAGGTGGGTGTGTCGATCCAGGCGCTCGAAATTCTCCTCCAAATAGCGAGCCACTTCGAGCGAGGAGTGGTGCCAGTTGGCGTACATATTACCGACCCGCCGACCGTTTCCGCTGGGTGAGCCAGCAGGGACAAACCGATTGTCCTGTTTCCGGTTTGGGAAATACCAGGTCAGCAGGAAGGTCACATCCCGCTCTTCTCCTGCTTCCAGTCGAAAACGGGAGGCGATGGCCCCGCACAGCTTTTCGCCCAGCGGCAATTGCGCGCCAGGTCGAGTGTTGAGCTTTCCGTCCTCGGCCAGGTCAGCCAGGAAGGCGGCTTTCGATTCCCAGTTTGCGGTTGCGCTTGCCTGAGAATCCAGAACCGAAAGAGCCATGTTGCCAAACTGTGGATGGTCCCGGGGCCGGGGCGAGCTCTCAGGTGATCTGGTAGCAAGATCCATCTCAACTGAAGTCAACCCGGCGTGTCGCGCTGTGAGGTTTCGGCTATCTGCACCGCTTCGGTCTTCCCAGTCCAGGCAAACGGCATTCTGCAACCAGCCTGCAACTGAGACATCCATCGCTTCGCTCGCCCTGCTCTTAACCGTGCAGCGCAACACCGTAGCCGGATGGGCGGAGTCCCGGGCATTGAGGGGAATAAACGGAGAGAACACCTCCAACGCTACATCCACCGGTAAAGGCGATTCTTCTCTGTTTCGATAGTCGATGGTTGCGATCGGATATTCACCCAAAAAGCGGATGTCATCGAAGCCTTCGCGATTGAGCGTTCGAACCACTGGCTCTGCCTCATCGAGCTTGATCCTTATGGCGAAACCCTGATCAATATGGCTGGCCGCCCGATAGGTCCGGTACCCCGCCTTGTGTTCACCCAGAGGTGTGCTGATGACGTGTTCAGGCCGAGGTACGCTGGTCTTGTATGCATTGTTGGCGATCCACCATCTGGCCAGGGTCCCGTCGCCCCGAACATAGAGCTGTCCTGCACAGATGCCGCCGCACGGCATGGCAATGGTCTCCAGCTCTTCGCCCTGGTAAATCTTTCGATTTCCCCTGGCGAATAACGCCTTCACCCATTCCGGATCGAGATTCTTGTCGGCGGGCACGAAGTGTTCAGTCGCCGGCTTCCCCGCCCCGGCCCCAAACGGCACCGGATTCACCAGAAACGACGCCGACGCAGCAGCCGCCCCCTTCAACAGAAGGCGGCGGTCCATGGTAGGCCTTCCGTTGCAGTCGGCAGAACAGCAGTCGTTTTGCTGTTCGCCACTTTCGAGAGTCTCGACAGAAAGGGCTGGGGGTTGCTTCTTTCGAGCCGTCACGGTGTCCCTGCTGGTGGATTTCATGGCTTCCCTCATACCTCAGCTTTGAGCCCCAGTCAGAGTCCGCTCTCCTGCGGCCCCTGGATCAACGCAAGTTTTCCTTCCTGGGGATCCCGTGAGCGAGAAAGAACGCCAGAGACTTCCGCCTGGTCAGAATAAACACGACAAGGGCGGCAGTGGTGAGTTTGAGGTACAGCGAAATCGACAGTCCTGCAACTACCAGATTCAGCGCCAGTACGCCCAGCATCCATAGCAGCAGCGTCACCAGAGCCCAAGGGTGCCCTCTCAGCATGAACAGCCCGGACAGAATCATCACCGGGACGCCGAGCAATGCGTGCCCGAGCTGAAGCCAGAGTGGAACATGCAGCCAACCCGCTTCGGAAATCGCCTGGCTGAAATCCAGAGCGAGAACCCGCGTTGCAGGGTCCATGAGAAGAAATGCCTTCGGGACCGTCGATAGGAGAGCCCACAGTACGCAGGCCCAGGCAATCACGGTTACCGACGGAGGCCGTCTCCTCGATCCATTCATGTCGTGCAGAAGTCTCTACGCTCGGCGCAGTCCGGGTACCCCGATCGCGACAGCCTTCATGGCGTCCGCTGCAACGAACACCCCGTTGTTGAATTTCGTCAGCTCACGGCCTTCAAGCTATCGTGTGTGTGTTCATGTTACACCCTGCAGGCGGAAGCACAGAACTACGCGGCTGCTTGCAACATTTCAATTGATGGGTTGTATTTCATAGTAGACCCACCTCCCGGGTCTTGCTTCCTTGAGGGAACCGGGGGCGTCGCCGCTGGGGTGGGGGCGGCGCTCCCTCCCTCAATCAAGCTCGTCAGTGTTCCTAAGTGGCACACTGCGAAGAGGCGGTGGGTCTCCCGTGGCCATGGCTCATGCTCACAGTTCCATCTCCCTGGGCCGTTGTTCGCTGAATTGGAGATTCTCTATTGCGATCTGCGTTCGAAGGCAACAGGCCCGGTACGTCTCCGCTACCGCCGAGCGTCTTGTTCAATTCTCCTTCTCCACTAAGAACTCCGCAAAGGTAACTGAACGTGGAGCAAGTTCAAGCTGCAACTTCCGTCCGGTGAATGGCTTCGTTCTCTGCTGGAGGTGCGCCGGCGCCAGCGGTTCGCGGCCGCCCGGCTGATTGTTCAACCGGCCTTGCAAGATCAACAGTTTGGCCTGCTGGGATTTCAGCCGGAAGTCAGCACAGTCAATCGTGGTCGACTGGGTTCTATCGAAACTTCGATTGATCATATGTACGGTGAGCGTGGTCTGGTCCCTGGTTGCAATCACATCCACGAAGGCAACCTTCCTGGACGGTCCCAGCGACCCCATCTTGTAAGGCTGCTCGTAGTATTCCATGCCGGACATTTCAAGAGCGAGCATGTCTTTGCCATGGTGCTGTGAGTAGAGCATTGTCAACATGCCGCTGGGCATCATAAAGGCGGGCGTCCTGGCCTCCCGGTCAACCCGAATAGCCGTTATGTCCCACCTGGACCCGATAAGCATCGACTGCGTGGCCATCTTGATGAGATCACCCTGGCGAATAATGGAATGCAAAAAAGAAGCAGCGCCAATGCCTTTGGCGAACTGTGAATCGAGAGCAGGTTTGACTCCTTCGATCAACCACCAGCCGTTCCAGTTCCATTCGGTGAGTGCCATTTCGTAACCCATTTCGCGTGCTTGCGCAAAGTGCTTGTCGTGAAACACCGCTTGTCCGGCATCATCCACGGCCGGCACAGCCACCCAGGCATTCCAGATTTCCCTGGCCGTCAACTCTGAAACCTCCACGTCTCGGCCATCCTTCTGCACCTGGCTGATGCCCCAGGGACGATAGCGGTGAACCGCGAAGGCGGCGATCGCTGCTCCAAACTCTTTGTGGATGGCTGCCGCCACCGGCAGCGGGGAGGTGTCAACGATCAGCCTGGTCGCAGGATTCACTGCCTGGATCGCCTTGATGTAGCTGCGCAGGCTGTTGATCCAGTGCCCGTGAGAATCCTCAGGAGCTACCTTCCCGACGTCACCCGTGAAAAACCAGGTTTCATTGCCGATCTGGAAGTACTTGACCCGGTAGGGTTCGGGATGTCCATTGCGCGCCCGCAGCTTCGGCCAGACGGCAAGCGAAGGTGGAAGTTCCTGCTCAAGCGTGGCGTTGCAGTAGGCCACCAGGGCGGCCGCACGGGCCGCTGCATCCGCGAGAGTGCGTATTCTCAGGAGCCCATCACGGAAGTTCAGTACAAGAATGGCATCTGAACCATTGCGCTCACAGAGGCGAAGAAACTCATCATAGCCGAAGCGATTCGTGACCCGGTTGCCGCGGGGTGTACTGACCGGACGTCGTCCGCCTTCTCGTCCGGGAACGTTGTCAATCATGTCCGTCAGTCCAGGTGGTCCACGTCGGTACCGCCGGGAAAACGCAGGAGGGGAATCTGCATCTCGCGGATTGACCGTTCCGCCTGTGGCTGAAGCTGGCTGGTCCCCGGGGTGAGAGCCGCTTCCACTCCGATTTCGCCACCCCAGCTGGGGCGCTCCATGAACTGGCCAAACAGGCGAGGGTCAATGGAGTGAAGGACACGATCCTGGACCGCAATGGTGAGCGTTCTACCCGCTTGCTTCTCCTCTTGCTGTGCGCCCAGCGGCGTTGTTCCGGTGAAGACGAGAAGAAGGCATGCCGGAACAAGAAGATCATGTCTCACGGTGTTCTCCTGGCCCATCTGAACCGGTACTGAGGGCTATAATCGAAGCCAGTGCAGATTTTTACCATTGGCCATTCCTCCCACAGTTTCGAAGCGTTTGCTCAGTTGCTTCAGGAACATCGGATTGAGCGACTCGTAGATGTTCGATCCTTCCCCACTTCCAAGAAGTTCCCACACTTCAGCCAGTGTAGCCTCATCAGCGCGTTGCAGGGAATGGGTATTGACTACTACCACCTGAAGGCCCTGGGAGGCTATCGCAGATCGGATCTGAAAGACTCACCCAATCAGGGCTGGGAGAGCCCCGGCTTGCGGGCTTACGCCGACTACATGCTTACGGATCAGTTTCAGCAGGCTCTGGAGACCATGACAGGGATTGCTTCCGAAGCTAAAACCAGCATCATGTGTGCGGAAGCGGTACCCCAGAGATGTCACCGGCAATTGATCTCAGACGCCCTGGTGGGCCTGAGAGAGATTCCGGTCGTTCACATCCTGACGGAGGGCCTGAAAGAGCACTGCCTGACCCGATTTGCAAGGATTGAAGGTGGAAGGGTTGTCTACCCGAAATCGCAAGGATCGCTTCTGGGTTAAACGAGTGGAATAAACGAGTGGAAGATGAAGCCTTGATGGCACGCCTATGTTGTTCAGGACATCCGAGGCCGCTTCAACTCGAAAGGCGAGTACTTTATGTACCGCGCGCCGCGGTGCATGCCGTGCTTGCGGAGGTGGAGGAGATTTTCTATTGCAAGAATTACCCACTTATTGAAAGGTCCGCACAGGCGGGTAACTCCGCTTCGAGGTTCCAAAATGAGAAGGGACAGGCCATAATCGAATGAGGGAATAACGAGTCAGAGGAGAGGCGCGCGAGATCCTTGAGGGATCTGTAAGAACGGTCTGATGTCAACCAACATTCTGGGCATTTCAGCCTTCTATCACGACAGCGCAGCCGCCTTGATACGGGACGGTGAAATCATTGCCGCCGCACAGGAGGAGCGCTTCTCGCGGGAGAAGCACGACTCCAGCTTTCCTTCCCGGGCCATCCAGTTCTGCCTCGAGCAGGCCTGCATCACGACCGACCGGCTGGACTACATCGGCTTCTACGAAAAGCCGCTGATCAAGTTTGATCGACTCTTGGAGACCTACCTGCACTTCGCACCAAGAGGCTTTCGATCTTTCCGCAAAGCACTTCCATTGTGGGTGGGACAGAAGCTTCATCTGGGCCGGGAAATGGATCGGGAACTGGGGTTGAAGAAGCATCGCTATGTATTTTGTGAGCATCACGAATCCCACGCTGCCAGCGCCTTCTTCCCTTCTCCTTTTGAAGAGGCCGCCATTGTCACGATGGATGGAGTGGGAGAGTGGGCCACGGCTACCGTGGGGCACGGCCGGGAAAACAAGGTGTCGGTCAGCAGAGAGATTCGGTTTCCCCACTCGTTGGGACTCCTGTACTCGGCCTTCACCTACTACACGGGATTTCGGGTCAACAGCGGTGAGTACAAGATGATGGGACTGGCCCCCTACGGCAAGCCGGTTTACGTCGATCTGATTCGTGACCACCTGATCGACATCCGGGACGACGGTTCCTTCTGGATGGACATGTCCTTCTTCAACTATGCCCACGGGCTGACCATGACCTCGGAGAAGTTTCACCGGCTCTTTGGTCGTCCTCCCCGAAAAGAGAAGGAGCCGCTGGAACAGCACCACATGGATCTGGCGTCGTCAGCCCAGAAGATTGTGGAAGAAGTGATGTTGAAGACCGTCCGTCATGCTCACGAAATCACCGGCTCCAAGAATCTGTGCCTGGCGGGCGGCGTGGCCCTGAACTGCGTGGCCAACGGCCGCATCGCCCGAGAAGGACCCTTTGAAGAAGTCTGGATCCAGCCGGCTGCGGGTGACGGTGGCGGTGCCCTGGGGGTTGCTCTGCTGATCTGGCACCAGCTTCTGGGAAACGGACGGGAGGCAGTTCGACCTGACGGCCAGGCGGGGTCGCTCCTGGGTCCAGAATATGAATCCGGTTCCATCCAGTCCTTTCTGCGCGATGTCGGAGCCGAATTTGAAGTCCTGGAGGATCCCGTTCTCATGGACCGGGTTTCTCAGAAAATCGCCCAGGGGAAGGTGATCGGATGGTTCCAGGGACGCATGGAATACGGTCCCCGGGCTCTTGGTTGCCGGAGCATCATCGGGGACGCCCGCAATCCCGACATTCAGACGGCCATGAATCTGAAAGTCAAGTTCCGCGAGTCTTTCCGTCCCTTCGCACCGAGCGCAATGAGTGAACACGCAGGAGAGCACTTTGAGATGGAACGCCACCCGGACAGCCCCTACATGCTGCTGGTCACAGGTGTGCGCGGCAAAAGGCGGCGAACTCTGATCGAGAAAGAGAAGAGTCTGACCGGGATTGATCTTCTCAAGTTGGCTCGCTCCGAAATCCCGGTGGTCACCCACGTCGACTACTCGGCCCGCGTCCAGACCGTTGATGCCGCCCGCTATCCCAGATACTGGAAGCTTCTCTCTCGTTTTCGCGAGATGACGGGTTGTCCAGTCATCGTCAATACCAGCTTCAACCTGAGCTGGGAACCCATCGTGAACAGTCCGCAGGAAGCCTATAGCACGTTCATGGCCACGAACATCGATGCGCTGGTGCTGGAGAATGTGCTCGTTCTCAAGGAGAACCAGCGCTCCAATCGGGAACGCCGACGGGTGAGCTCGAACGCCGGGCAGGATCCTGCGTTTGCTGAGGTGTGCTGCTGCCCGGCCTGTCGGGGGCGTCTTCAGATCGGCGAGGAGAGCGCTACCTGCTCTCAGTGCGGGGAAGGCTTCACCTGTAAAGATGGGATCTGGCGGCTTTACAGCCCCCACGACACGGCCGGGACCGATGTTACCCGCAAGGTCAAGGAATTCTACGAGGAGTATCCATTCCCCAATTACGAACCGGATGAGTCTCTGAGGACGCTGATTGAGAAAGCCCGCAGAGGAATCTTTGCACGGCTGCTCAGTGAGCAGCTTCCCTACAACTCGAGGATTCTGGAGGTGGGCTGCGGCACGGGTCAGCTCAGCAACTTCCTGGGTATTGGCTGCCGAAGCGTCTTTGGGACCGATCTGTGCATGAACTCCCTGAAACTCGCGGAAGGCTTCCGTTCCCGGCAGCAGTTGTCGCGGGTCAGATTTCTGCACATGAACCTCTTCCGCCCCGCCTTCCGCAGTGAACAGTTCGATGTGGTGATATGCAACGGAGTTCTTCACCATACCAGCGACCCTCGGAGCGGCTTTGAGAGCATCAGTCGGTTGGTTCGGCCCGGAGGGTACCTGATCGTGGGACTATACAACCGGTATGGAAGACTGCTGCTGGATGCGAGAAGACTCGTATTCCGCCTTACCGGAGGTCGTGCGCGATGGGTCGATCCCTACATCCGCACGACTAGTCTCAGCAAGACCAGAGAGGACACCTGGTTCGCTGACCAGTACAAGAATCCTCACGAGTCCAAACACACCATGGGTGAGGTGCTGGCATGGTGCCGGAGCAACGGGCTGGATTTCATCAATGCCATCCCCAGGTTTCGTCCCTGGGAGCCATTCACGACCAGCGAGCAGATCTTTCGCCCCTCTGATCCGGGGAATGCCCTTGACCGGGCATTGTCTCAGGGCAAGCTGATGGTTACCGGTTCGCGAGAAGGCGGATTTTATGTCGTGATCGCTCGAAAGCCGCGGGTAGAAAAATGATCCAACCCACCTGGTACCCGAATCAACGCCAGCTGCGCCAGTTTGCGACCGCCTCCCTGCCTGGATTCGGGCTCATCGGACTGGTGGCGCGCATCCGTTTTGGAGCCGAGACATTGTCGGTCGGGCTGTGGGCGGCGGGGATACTGGTTTGTCTGCTCGGTTTATTCAGGCCTACTCTGGTGCGACCACTCTACACGGCGCTGATGGTGGTCTTTCTCCCTCTTGGATGGTTGATCTCGACTCTCCTGCTGGGAGTTCTTTATTACTTAATTCTGACACCGGTTGGTTGGGTGTCTAGCCCGGATTATGCATGAGATCTGAATCCGAGTGAGATTTGGGCCCATAAAAAGAGCCGTAGCTCTCTGATATAAAAGGGTTTACACAAACAAGACCCTAACCAGGAGCTACGGCAATGTTAAGAGCAGTCTGCCAGAATACCCTGCCATTTCACAGCCACAGAAAGATCACGGCGCGTTTTGATGGGGGGAGCCTCACTTCCGACGCAGGATGGTTGTTGTTTGGATCGGTGGATCGGCAACATCGGCTCTGCGAGGGCTTCAGTTCGTGTATTTCGGAGAGTCGAGACCAACGCTACATTCGTCATGATCTGTTGAAGTTGATCCGACAACGAGTCTTGCAGATCGTGGCCGGCTACGAAGACTGTAATGACGCCGATACGCTGCGCTCGGATCCGATGCTCAAAACCGTCTGTGATCAGTTGCCGGAGAGCGATCCGGATTTGGCCACGCAGCCGACTTTCTCCCGCTTGGAGAACTCCGTCACCAGGAAGGATCTGATGCGTTTGAGCCAGTGGCTGCTAGGCCGTTATGTGCGCTCCCTGAAGAAAAGACGTCCCGGTAAGATCATCCTGGATCTGGACAGTACCGACGACCACACCCACGGCCAGCAGGAGTTCTCCTTCTACCACGGGTATTACCGAAGCCACATTCTGCATCCTTTGCTGATCTTCGATGCCGACACGGGAGACCTGGTGTGTGCCGTGTTGAGACCTGGCAACAAGGGAGCTGCCTCTCACATCGTGCCCATTCTGAAGCGAGTCGTGGAGGCTATCCGACAAGGAGTGGGGACGGATGTCGAGATTGAGATTCGGGCCGACAGCGGCTTTGCCACGCCGCGGCTCTACGAGTTCTGTGAGGCTGAAGAGAATCAACTCCAGTATGTCATTGGGTTAAGTCGAAACCCTCGCCTGCAGCGAGTGGTCGAGCCCCTGCTGGATTCGACTCGGGAAAGGTTCCTTGAGCTGGAGGAAAAACAGCGTCAGTTTGACGAGTTTCTTTATCGAGCCAACAGCTGGGATCGATCTCGTCGCGTCATCGTCAAAGTGGAGGTCGATCAGCGCGGGATCAATCGTCGCTTTGTGGTCACCAACCGGGACGATCTCTGCTCCCAATCACTTTATGACCACTACACAAACCGAGGACAGACCGAAAACTTCATCAAGGCCTTCAAGAATCATCTGAGCATGGACCGACTCAGCTGTCATCGATTCCTGGCCAATCAGTTTCGACTCCTTCTGCATGCCCTGGCTTACCAGATGTTCGTGCGCCTGCGCGACTATCTGCACGGGACCCCCTGGCACAAGCTCGAAATCGAAACCTTACGTCGTCGTGTCCTCAAGATCGGGGCCCGGATCCGACAAACCACTCGACGCATCTGGGTCCATCTTTCCTCAGCCTTTCCCGAACAACCCCTCTTCCACCTCGTCTTGAGTCGTCTCAACTCCAGCTAGCCTCTCCCAGCTCCCCGAAAAACCGCTTCCGATACTCACCCAGGCCCAGATCTGTCTGAAATTCACTCCCCAACCACTTCAAACGCCTCGCCAACCGATATTCTTCGCAAATCCGCCTGTCACACCTGTCCGCTTTCGAGTTGAGCCACTTCTCGAGTCGTTTTTCAACTCCGGACTACGGTTCTTGCATAATCCGGGCTAGAATAGCGGGTCGTGACCCTTTGCAGATAAAGCGCAGGCAGGCCTCGTCTTACTGGCTGGACAGGAAAGTCGAAAGAGCCCCGGCCACGTACTACAGGCAGAGTTGAGAGGTGATACACATGGCCATTGCAGAGGACAAGAAGCCTTCGCCGGAAGAGGAATTCGCGAACCTGGCCCGGACCAGGAGATCATCGGCCTGGGGCGACTATTATTTCCTGCTCAAGACCAACAAGAAATGGTGGATGCTACCCCTGATCCTCATCTTCCTGGCTTACGGATTACTAATGGTGTTCATGGGTTCTGGGGCGGCACCGTTCATCTACACGCTCTTTTGAATTCCCCGTTTCCCGTTTGACGATCTGGAACCTGGGGATCTATTCCACCAGTTCGGCCAGCAGAATCTTGCCGGCCCGAGGCATGGGACCGAAGATGCCGTTGGTGTACCGCTGGTAAATTTCCGTGTAGTACCGGTCCGCCTCCAGGACCACCTCCACCAGTGAACCTGCAGGCCCTTCCCCGAGTGGAATGAGGATCTCCTGAGTCTTTCCTTCGCCCTGGTCCATCGGAATCTCGGTGAGCTTCCGGCTGTCAACAGTGATCCCAAGGATGCCTCCCTGAAGAGCGGGTACCTTCGGGAACGAGAGTGCGAGCTTGAGCTGATTCTGCTGCCCCTGTCTGCGCAGGACCAGGACAGCTCTGCGAGCAATGACACCCCCTTTGTAAATCCCCCCCACGATGCAGCGAAGAGTGTCTCCCGACTCGAACTCACCGTCGACGATTCTGAAGCTTGAGGGAATCTGGTTCACCTTGAACCACGATTCAGCAGTCGACTTGCCCATCGGTTTCGTCTTCAGCGTGGCATAGGCCTCATAGTCTCCCTCCTCCGCGAGCTTTTCCAGATCAAGCTGCAAATAGTCATGATCGTGCAGGTAGCGGGCCAGACCCAACGCCATATAGCGGTATCCGATTCGATTCGGATGAGCATCAATGGGCCGGAGGTTGTGCGTGGTAAGGGCGGTTGCGGCCAGCAGAGTTTCATCCGGGGAGACAAACGATCCGAAAGATTCCTGGATTCCGTGGGCAATGAATCCGTACATGAACAGATAGAGAAGATAGTCGGCATTTGAGGCGTCGAGAAGGCCCTTCAGGCGCTTCGCCTCGGAGGCCCCGGTTCGAAAACGGTTCCTCGACTCGGGAATCAGGTAGGAGGCGATCAGGCTCCGAGCTGGAGTTGCCCGCCGGGATGCGATCAACGGACTGGAGATGCCCATATACGTGGGTCCAAAGAAATTCTGGGTGTCGTAGGTGGCGCTGCGGATGTTGCCCAGGACAAAACCGTAACCGCTGTCGAAGTCGTTGGCGTTGATCGTATGGATCACCAAGTCGGGTTGAATCTGATGGAGGTTGTGGATCAGGTAGCTGAGCTGGGAGAATATGTTCCACCCGGAAACAGCCACCGGGTACACCTGAATCGTGGGGGGAGAGCCGTTCCCTGGTGTTTCCAGACTTCGCTGCAGGATGCCTTCCAGCTGAGGAGCCACTCCATCCTCATAGAGGGCATGCGAAGCCGCCATGAAACTGTCTCCCAGCAGAACGATCCGGTACGTCCCGGATTGCTTGGGCTCGAACTCCTGCGGGTAGCGGAAACCGCTCGAGTTGGTGGTGAGGGGTACCTTGGTTCTCCAGGCCGGTCGATCAACCAGTCCCGGAAGGAAAGTCATGTCCACCCCTGGGTCAGGCACGGGAGTAAACAGGTCATTCAGCCCCTGAGCCAGCGAAGAAACTTCTGGGGCGCTCAGATTGTCCGCGGGAAGCTCCTGCACAATGGTCTCACTGTCCAGCAGTTGCCAGACCAGCAGACAGCATACGAGCAGCAGTCCCAGAGTGGAACTGACCAGCAGGAGGTTCCACTTGACCGCCGTCGTCTGGTTGCGAGTTGTTTCGTTCATCGAATCCACCGGAAGATCTTAGCCGGAAGTGATCCCCCGTTGCCAGTTTCTGTTCCTGTATCAGCGTTCGTGAATTATGAGCGAGGAAAACCCGGCACCGCAATGTCCCTGCGACTCTTCATCGATTGGTTCTGGTCCAGAAATTTCGGATGAAGACTTCGAAGTCTTTTTCACCTGCGGCAACCTCAAACACTTCCTCGAACTCGTCCCTGTTCTGGATCTGATAGGTCAGACGGGCTCGAAGCTGAGGGCCGTTCTCGACTGCTTCCGAGAGAAAGACCAGCCGCTCTTTAGTGCTGGCTCCAAGATCAAGGGCGTACCGGATGACGTAGGTCTCGATGAAGAACGCCCGGGCCATAAAGTTCTTCTTCTCACGGTCGTAGCTGATCACCAGCCAGTCTTCATGAACCTCGCCTTTCGGATTTCCTTCCTGCGGCTCGAAGCGCGACTGGTTCTGGCAGAACAAGAACTGCCGGCCCAGAACGAATCGGTAGGTCCTTTCGCCTTTTCCGATTCCCGCCTTTCCGGTTTCGTGACCTTCCCAGGTCCCGACAAAGTACTGGAATTGGTCCCAGACGTCGGGTTTCGGGCCTTGCTGTGCTCCGACACTGCCGAGGAAAAGAACCATCGTGAACAAGAGGAGCACCCGGTATCTCATCATCACAACTTCCTTTTGGAGGTTTTCTTGGCTTCAACCAGATGAATCATACTGCTCAAAACCAGCCTGGTATTGTAAGAACCCGACTTTCTTGGTGCTTAGTCGAGATCGAGGAATGACACTGCTGGCCTGATCAGAAACTCTCCCGGTGTCATTCCTGCCAGGCTCCGGAAGTCATGCGTGAAGTGAGCCTGATCGTAGTAGCCACTGAGGCAAGCCACCTGCGCCAGCCCTGCGCCAGCCCCTCGCCGGAGAAGGTGACAGGCGTTCAGGAATCGTGTGATCCGCGCCATACGCTTGGGTGACACTCCGAACGCGCGAGCGAACTTCCTCTCCAGTTGCCGCTCGCTGACACCCAACTCATGAGTCATTTCTCGAATCGTGACTCGACCTCGCCTTCGCCACAGCAAGCGTCCAAGAGGCTCCACTTCCTCCTTGTGGTGGTTCCGAAGCCTCTCGATCAGAAAACGCTCCACCAGACGAACTCTCTGGAGGTTGTTCCGGGCCTGGAAGAGTTCTTCCTCGAGCCTAAATGCGGCTCGCCCCCACAAGAACTCACCCGGGATCTGCTGGTCGGAGAACTCCTTCACGGGCAGATCGAAAAAGTGGTACGCCCCCCAGGGATAGAAGCGAACGGAAACGAGGCCGGTTTTCCCCTGGGGGCGAATCTGGATGGGCCGGCGAGTTTGAGAGATAGCAAAAGTGAAAGGCTGCGGCTCTTCTGGAGCATTCGGATAGGTGGTCAGTAGAGGCTTGCCGAAATGGAAAATGGCTTCCACAATCCCATCTGGAAGAATGGTTTCCGGCACACCGAACTGACCCGGGTGGTCCAGCTCAAGGACCCAGATCAGTTTCACGTAAGGAGCCAGCAGTGGGGGCGGATGAAGCTCGTGATACTGCATGAGTGCATGCTGCTACTGGAACGGCTCGACGTAGCGTTTGAGGTCATCGGATCGGGATACCCAGATCTTCGGGAGGTCGAGACCCAGAGTGTCGAGATTGACGACAGCCTCGAGGAGCTCGTGTTCCTCAGCACTGAGGGTTTTTGCATAGTGGCGGGAACCGCGCAGGCCGCGTTCTTCATCCGCGAAGCCCACGAAGATGAACGTGTGCTTTCTGGGTGTTGTGCTGAGACTCTCGTAGAGGCTGCTGAGCAGAGAGGCTCCCGACCAGTTGTCGACAATTCCGTGACCCTGCCCCGTGTGATCATAGTGGGCTCCGATCAGGATGGTCCTGGGCGTCTCGCCGGGTAGAGTGCAGACCACATTGGTCAGCTTGGAACCCCGCACCTTCTGCTGGGCCAGGTCAGCACACCCCACTTCCTCAAAGAGGGCGGTCACGCGGTCGCGGCGTTTCTGGTTACGACTGGGAGGTGAAGCGAGTCTCTGCTCGACAGTCTCACGCTGGACGATTGAGAACACCAGTTCGGCGGTCTGGGCATGTCCCGGCAGAAGCCCGCCCAGAACCAGCAGTCCCACCAGGCATAGACGGGAAGGCGTGTTCTTCATAGGAATGACCTCTTGTCCGAGAGATGACGGAGCCATAGTTTGTGTGACTGTTTCCAGAATCCTATCAGGTGGTCCTGCCTCGAGACTCAATCGTCTATTGAGATTGACTGAGTGGCTCTGTGGTCTCATCCCGGCACTTGAGCGTAAGCGTGTTGCTATCGGCGGCGGCTAAAGCTGCTCACCCAGTTGAGAGGCCGGAGTCATGAGACTCTCGCTGCGGCTATCCGCTCGACTGCGGGACCGGGATGGAAGCAGAACCATAAATCCTGCCCGCTTTCACCGTCGCTACCGGCACCAGTTTGCGATGCCCGATGCGCCTCTGGCCGAGAGTATCGAGGAACTCGAAGTCCCCTTCCATGAGCGAGAACAGCGCGACATCTGCCTCTGCTCCCTCCCGGAGCGTTCCCAACCCTCCGGGAAATCCGAAAGCCTTGGCCGGGTTGGTGGTGGCACGGGCGATCACCTCTTCCAGCGTCAGACCGAGATGCAGGAATTTCGACAAAGTGGTGGCCAGGTCGAAAACCGGACCGTGCACGTTGTACTGATGCAGATCAGTCGAAATCGTGCGGGGACGACGCCTTGTCCGAGCGCTCTTTCACACACCTCGAAAGAGAAACTTCCAGCCCCGTGTCCCACATCCAGGTGGACTCCACGATCGAGGGCGCTGCGCACCTCGGGTAGTACCCGGCCCCTGGCATCCAGAATGCCCCGTTCGCGCCCGTGAAAGGTGTGGGTCAGAACGTCGCCTCTTGCCATCCCGTCAAGGATGTCGGGCAGCGGTGAGTGAGAGTCGCCGATATGCACCATCACCGGCAGCCCGACCGCAGCAGCGGCCTCCCTGGCCATACCCAGGATCTTCAGGTCGTTCTCACCGGTGATGTGCTTCGAGAGTCGGACCTTCAAACCCAGAATACCGTCGCGATTTTGCTCGATGGTACGGATGGCCAGCTTTGGATTCGCGTAGCCCAGGTTCAGCAATTCGCCAAAGGGATTGTCCTTCGAAAGGGTGGACTGCCCGACCACAGACAGATTCAGCAGCGCAAAGACGCGCGTATCGACAACATTCACTACGTACTTGCGAAAGCCGGGAAATGTGTGGGCCCCGGAGGAGCCGGCATCGAGTACTGTAGTCACGCCTTTGGCAATACAGTTCGGGTCGGCAGGGATACCCAGCGGCGCCACTCCCTCGTATACGTGCACGTGGACATCAATCAGGCCCGGCGTCACAATCTTTCCACGGGCGTCGAGTACCTGTCGGGCCTCCGACGCCGGAATTTCCGGTGCCACCCGGGCTACGCGGCCCCTGGCGATCCCGATGTCTCTGGCCGCGGAGAGGCCTTGTGACGGGTCGACAACCCTGCCTCTCCTGATCAACAAATCATAGCGTGACTCGGTCTGGCTCGCCGCCCCCAGCAAGCCACGCCAGGGTCCCGCCAGACTGCACAGGAGCGAACCGAAAAGAGCCCGCTTGCAGATCTGCCGCCTGGTTGGACGATCTCTGTGTGATTTTCCGTATGTGTGGTGTGCCATCTTGCGTCAAGCGTACTCTGCCGGGCCCCTTTTTGCCACGGGCCGGTGGAGCAAGCGTGATGCGCAAGGCCAGCCGTGTGGGCCACAAAGCCTGTGGCCCTAATTCTCGGTCACGATACGGCGAGACGGGAAGGGTTCCGGTTGCCGAGCTATCCATGAGCCACAGGACCAGGGACCCCAATTCTGCCGTCTGGTACACTGCGGGCAGTTAAGGTCTATAGATATGACGTCGTCACTCCCGCCGTCGATTTCGCGTTTCCGATTCGTTTCCAGCAGGCTGTGATGTGGACAACTGGAATCTGTGCCGGTCTGACACTGGTCGGTCTCCTCACCGGAGCTCAAGTCCTGGCCGAGTCCGGCAAAGGCCCCCGGCAAGACGCTAGCTCGCAGCCCGGCGACCGCTACTGGCCGCAGTGGCGAGGCCCCATGGCCACGGGCGTCGCTACGGGCGCCGACCCACCCGTGGAGTGGAGCGAGACCCGCAACATACGCTGGAAAATCTCGTTGCCGGGCGCCGGGCACTCAACACCGATCGTCTGGGGGGACCGGATCTTCCTGACCGCAGCCGTACCCTATGGTGACCCCAGGGAACCCAGGCACGACACTGCCCCCGGCGTGCATGACAGCGTCCCCGTGACCCAGCAGCACCGGTTCGTGGCACTCGCCGTCAACCGCCTGGACGGGAAGATCATCTGGCAGCGCGTGCTGACCACAGAACTCCCGCACGAGGGTGGCCATTACACCGGAAGCTTTGCTTCCAACTCACCGGCCACCGACGGCGAGCATCTCTTTGCATTCTTCGGCTCACGCGGTCTCTATGCGCTGGACCTGGACGGCAAAGTAAAGTGGAAAACCGATCTCGGCAAGAAGCGCACCAAACACGCACACGGAGAGGGGAGTTCACCGGCGCTCTACGACGACACGCTAATCGTCACTTGGGATCACGAAGGCGAATCGTCCGTGGTGGCGTTTGACAAGAACACCGGCGAACAGCGGTGGGCGGTGGAGCGTGACGAGGTCACTTCGTGGGCAACCCCCATCATCGTCGAACACCAGGGCAAGACGCAGGTCATCATTAGCGGTACCAGGCGCGTGCGTGCCTACGATGTTACGACCGGCAAGGTGATCTGGGAGTGCGGCGGGCTGTCGGCCAACGTCGTGGCCTCGCCGGTGGCGGCTGAAGGGATGGTGTACGCGGGAAGCAGTTACGACTCGCGGGCACTGATAGCCATCCGCCTAGAGGGTGCCAGGGGTGACATCACTGGAACGGATCAGGTCGTGTGGACCCGCACGCGCAGCACGCCGTATGTGCCTTCGCCGCTGCTTTTTGGAAGCTCGCTGTACTTTCTCGCCCACTACCAGGGGGTTCTTTCACGCGTTCACGCCAAGAGCGGCCAGGACCAGCCCGGCGCCTTCCGCCTTCCCGGCATCCGCAATGTATACGCATCTCCGGTGGGCGCCGCCGACCGCGTGTACATCACCGACCGCAACGGCACAACACTGGTCATCAGTCACGAGTCCACCCCGCGCGTACTGGCCCGAAACCACCTCGACGACAGCTTCAGCGCCTCGGCCGCGCTGGTGGGCCGGGAACTGTTCCTGCGGGGGCAGCGAAATCTCTACTGCATTGCCGAAGAGTAGTGGAATCCAACCAGCTTGTGGGTTTCTGAAGCTGACGGGTTGAGTTAAGCCCCTGGGACAGCCGGTAGAGTCTCATCCCCTCAACGAGGGATTCTCCTCCAGAAACTTCCAGGCTTTACAGATGCGGATCCCCGTGTACCCGTCATGATCGAGGAGATGTCGATCACTTGAAATGATGTAGTCTGCCTGGCCGGCAACGGCGCATTCGAGGAACTTGTTATCAGCAGGATCCTCGGAAACCGTGATTCGAGATCCAGGCTCTATCGGAAGCGCGTTGCTATACAGCTGCTCCAGGCGCTTCCAAAACTGCTCGGAGGGTTTCACTTTCCTGAGAATGGCTCGGTTCTCGCGCTCGATCTCGGGGGTGAGGAGAACTGTCACGTGCCCTCCGATACAGAGGTCGAGGAGTTGGCTGGCTGATCCTCTCGGAGACCACCGTGCAGCCACTAGTGCATTCGTGTCAATAACAATGCGCATGACCCCAAGGAACACCAGTATACCCAGGCAACCTTCGTAAGTCTTCAGGATCGCGGGGCGGACAGAACTTGCTCTAGTCGGGACAACCGTTCAGTCAGCTCGGTAATGACCGCTTCCTGCTCCTTGATTTTTCCGTGTTGTTTCTGGAGTTCGTTCAGCAGCATCGCGGGCAACTTCTGATACTCAACCGTCTTGACTTTGCCCGTGTCGTCATAAACGACCAACTCTGGATACACCTCAGCCGCTTCCTCTGCAATGAGGCCATATTGCAAACGACCCTCTCCGGAGTCGTACTCTTCCTTGTAATGGAAGGTCACAGGCCGCAGCTGCATCAGATTGTCACTGGCCCGGTCCATGTCGTGGATGTCCTGTTTGAATCGCCGCGAAGAAGGAGCAACAACCTCGATACCGGCGATGAAGGCACTGGTGTGGATACTGCTGTCACCGATTCTGATGGTGTTCGATTCCGCCACCACGCCAAGGTTGCCGACATAGATGTTGCTGTCTCCAGCTGTTAGGTTCTCTCCGGCCTCAAACCCAAGGGCTATGTTCGAGGAACCGGTGGTGTTTCGAAGGAGCGCACCGACCCCACTGGCCGTGTTCCGTTCACCGGTGGTGTTGTCTCCGAGCGCAAAGAACCCACTGGCCGTGTTAAGGCTGCCGGTGGTGTTGGAGAAGAGCGCAGTGTCCCCATTGACCGTGTTACGGCTGCCGGTGGTATTGGAGAAGAGCGCACCGACCCCGGTGGTACTGAAGGCGAGCCACCCCACTGGCCGTGTTCCACTGGCCATGTTCCGTTCACCGGTGGTGTTGGAGAAGAGCGCTTCGAACCCACTGGCCGTGTTAAAGCTGCCTGCGGTATTGGAGGAAAGCGCAGAGGCTCCCGTGGCGGTGTTCCCGGAGCCGATGGTATTGGAAATGAGTGCCCCGACCCCAAGGGCGGTGTTGTCTGTAGGATCGCCCTCGGTGATGATGTGGTTCTGGGTGAGAACGGAGACGGTGGCTACATCTCCGGTGCCGGCGTCCTGTGTCAAAGACAGGGCTGCCACGGCCGGCGAATTGACACTGATTTCTACTACTCCCTCATAGTTGCTCAGTCCCGCTCCAAGAAATTTCTCCTCATTCAAGAAACCCGATACGGAGTGAAGTGGCAGCAGCGTGAGTGTCTTTTCAGGGACAGGGGCCTGACCGGCGTTGTCCTTGGCCCGAATAGTGATTTCCGTTTCCTCCGTAGAGCTCGGGTTGGTGACCGCCAGACCGGACGTGAACTGCGGGTTGACGAATCCCAGGAATCGAATCTCATCGCTCGCCACACTGGGCAGTACCCCGACCCGAGGTTTGAGCTGGCCCCCAATGAACAACTGAAAAAACTCGGTGGCGATAAACGCGCCGTCCGACTTCAGCTCAGCCCATCCTGAGGTCAAAGCTTGTTTCGGATCTCCGAAAGAGAGGGTCTCGGTGGCTCCCGGTCCTAACTCCACTTGACCATCGGCCAGCGGCGTTCCATCGGGAAGATACAGTTGTGCATCCACGGTAATCGTCTCCGTGGTGCTGGGATTGTTGATGGTAAAGGACGTAGTGGAGCCCCCGTTGACGCCCACTTGGGAAAAGTACTGGAGATTGCTTCCGAACTGGCTCATCACGGGAGAAAGACTCGACTGCAAGACTAAGACAATGGCCAGGATGTACCCAGCTCGCAACATGCTCTTTGAAAGTGCTCTTGAGAAACGTTCAGTACTGGACATTTGGGTTCCCTCCAACTTCGTAGATGTCGTAAGTCTGCATGATCGATTCGCAGCAGCCGACTTTCCTGAATACGAAGCTCAGGCAGTCGAAGAAATTGAGAATCATTTCGGGTTCAGTAGAGACTATGAGAGAAGACAAGAGTAGTCAACGCGGGTGTCTCGTGAGTTCAATTTCTTGGGGTCCAGACACTTGCTCACGATCTCGCAGCGTTCAACCGAGCGGGCTTTCTAACCACTCAGTCGCAACCGGGTGAGAAGGTTTCTGGTTGGAAACAAAGGGCCTGGGTGTGCGGCAAGCAGGCATTGAAGTCGTGAAAGCCCAAGAACGCCAGCGAAACGGAAAGTAGCAAGAAACCAAATGGGGGCCAGGGAGAGATGCTCTCGCTAAGAGGAAGTCTTCTTGAAGGCGGCGGCCACCCCTCCGCGGTTTAGTCGAGAAACGGGGGGCGGAACCGGTTTCCAGTACCCAAAGCGGCCGCGACTAGCGTGGGAGGGCCGTCAATACGCGAATCAGTGCTTCTCGACCGCCTCGATGCGGCCTTCCCCTTCCCACTCTGCCAGATGGGCCCTAACGTTAGCTGCCTCCGGAGGTTCATCAGTAATCTCGAGGAAATGTCGCAGGTGGAGGGCGGCCGAATCGAATTCTCCCTTGTTGGAATGAAGGTACCCCAGCGCGTAGCTGGCGAAGGGAAAATCATCGCCCTTGTAGGCGTCTCGGACGCCCTGGAAGGACTCCTGGGCGAGCTCCATCCGGTTCAGATTCAGGTTGGCGACCCCCTGATTGTAGTGAGCAGATAGAAGATAAGGGTTCAGTTCCGTCACTCGCGAGCTCCACTTGCTGACCTCTTCCCAATTCTTCTCCCGGACCGACAGTTCCATCAGCGCCACATTCGGCCGGATGTACTTGGGATCCGCGGCTACAGCCGCTTCAAATGCCTGCCTTGCTCCAGCGCTGTCCTGTTGCTCCTCCCGAATTTGGCCCAAGAGTTCCCAGGCAGCGGCATGCTCCGGATAGATCTGAACGGCCTTCTCGAGCTCGGCTACTATTTTTGCACGATTGCCCGTTTCCTTTCTGATCTCTTTAACTGCACTCTGATAAGCCTTCTGGGCCTTCTTGGGAGCCTCCCTGGAAACAAGGCTTGTGTCCGTTCCCGTTATGCTTCCCGCCCGATGAAGGGTGATGACGCCAACATCCGGATCGTCCAACGGCCGGTGAAGAGACAGTTGAATCGTGTCGGACTGAAAACCCGGTTGGGTCGCTCGCAACTCGCAACCGATCAGGCTCAGTTGATTCAGCCCTCCTCCCTCATTCGACGGACTGTTCATATACGAATCCGTAGAACCCCCCCACCACGCAAACGCGAACGGTCCAGCCGGGCCCCCCAACGTTCCGTACACCTCCTGATCGGCGACACCGGCGTTCATAACGGTGGTGGGTGGTCGGCTACTTAGGGCCGTGTTGGCCAACTCCATACTGAAAGAGCCGCTAAAAGTGTGCGTCTGGCGACGCACCTTTCCATTGCAGACTATCTCGACATTGGCCATCGTGTCTGCCGGACTCCCGTCGTCGTAGATGACCCGGCCGTGAAGGAAAACGGGCTTTTCATGGTGTTGGAACGACCCCCTGAATCCTGGATCCCCTGCGTCAGCCGGCTCCGGGTCGGGTGGATCCTGGGCCGAAACAAAGGCGAAGAGGATACAACCAATGCTACAGGTGAGAATGATCCGGGGGACCCAGGTCGACTTATCCGGGCAAGTCTTCAAACACCTAGGTCAACCAGCGAAGCCCCCACAGGAAGAAGGAGCAGGCCAGGACACCTGAGGACAGGACAACCAGACCGAGCCGGCGTTTCTTCTTGAGCTGATACCACATGTAGATGGCGGTGAGGACGATGACCATCAGTCCGGCGGCGATGGCGTCGATACAGAAGCTCCAGACCTTCGTCATCCACCAGTCCCGGGTGGAAGGTACCGGTTCGACCCAGGCTCTTCTGACTCCTGTAAAGGCGTGCATGTCCACCATAAACTGTGTCCAGCGCCTGGGAATCACGCGGAGTTTGGCCTGGTAGTTGTTGAGGTCGGCATCCACGAAAATCAGATGATCCAGCTCCAGGATTCGGAAATAGAAGTGGCCATCCCTGGGGAGCGAAGGTCCGATGACGATTTCACCCGACCATCCGAGCTGTTTCATCAGCTCCACGGCTTTCCCTACATTCTCGTCGGCCGTCGGGGGCTCAATCGGTCTGGTGAACTCTTCCACAGGCGGCCTCTGGTGACTGAACCAGTCCTGGACATGGTTCAAGAGGAGCCCGGAGACGGAAAAAAACCACAGGAAAAAGAGCATGTAGAGGCCCAGGTAGATGTGGATTTTCCGGTTCCATTTCTTCACCGACGCCGGAACCTTGAGATTCTCCATCCTATTCTCCCCTGGCCACCTTCCAGCCGGCCTCAAGCACTCGAGCCACCTGAAAGAAAGCCCACCAGAACCAGAACCAGGCTCACCGCCCCCAGGCCTAGAAGGACAAGCCCAACCTTTCGCTCCGCCTTCAGAACAGCCCACATGTAGATTCCGCTGAAGGTGAGAAACAAGAGTAGGTAGACAATCGTGTCGGTCAGGCGGCTCCAGATCTTGCTGTAGATCCAGTTGATTCTGGTTTGAGAACTATGCGCACCCGGTGTGATGTGAAGGTAAATCATGGCGTCCCAGAGACCACCTTCCCGGAGCTCGACTGCAGCCTCCTGTGAACCCAGGTCGACTCGCACACGGGTTTCCTGTCCCGGCTTGGACACCCGAAAGACAAGAGCGTTTTCGGCAGCGATATGCCTGGCCCCCTTGACTTCACCCGTCATTCCCAGCTGCGCAATGACCTGTTGGGCCTGCTCCAGGGGCTCGGCCTCTCGGTCGAATTCCACGCTGCTTGTAGATCGTGAGACCTCTGGGTCGGGCTCGAGACGGTGGTTCAGAACTATCGTACTCAGGGCAAAAACCAGCAGGAAAGGGCTCAGAAACAATCCAAAATAAAGATGAAGGTCTCGAATAAACTCGTAAAAGCGACCTTTCATGATCGAAATCCTTTGCGGTTGAATTCTTGCTTCAAGAGCTTTACCTCCATCGGAGTTTAGCTCATTCGAATTCCTCGAAAGCGAGAGTCCCCCGACAGATCGTGACTACGGAGTGCGGGACTTTGCCTTCAAAGATCCCGATGGGCATCATCTTGTGTTTTGTACTCAGCTCGACTGGTTTAACAGAGCCAAGGGCCGAACCCGTGAGACGTAAGCACAGAGGGCTGCTTTCTCGCCCTCAGCAGGGGCTCGGTATTGGGAATCTAGGGGAGCAGGCCAACTTGCTTGAAGACCGGGAGGATCTTTTGCATCTTCGCGGCTTGGAACACGGAATGAAGTCTGTGCCGCTGCTCCTCACCGAGTGTCTTGCTGAAGCTCTCGACAAAAGACCGGTGAACGTGACCCACGCGTTGGCGGGCTTCGTGCAACCCCAGCATCAGGTTGCCCAATTCTTCCGCGCCAGCCTCTTCATCGTGCAAGCTTCTTTCAAGCCTGGCCTGTAGGTCTCCGACCTGGCGACGGGCTTCAGCGAGGCTTGGTTCTGCTTCTTGTCTGAGTTGCAGCAAAGCCTGTAATTGATCTGGGGAAAGATCCAGAAAGCGGGCGCCCTTTGTGCCAATGATGGTGAGACACCGTTAGTCTTCTAATTTAGAGTAGAGGGCGAGAAGGTGGATCATCGAAGATGCCGGATCAAAGTTCAGACAGGAAGTTGAGGATTTTGGAGGCCTCGGAGCGAAGCGCAGAGGCTGCCAAAATCGGCGCCGGCGCCGGGGAGGTTGCACAGCCGGATTCTGTGCCCGACCCGGAGGTGCCGGCCAGGGCCACCCGCCGACGTTTCTCGGCCCGATACAAGCTGAAGATACTCGGCCAGGCCGATCGATGCCGGCCCGGAGAGCTGGGTGCTCTGCTGCGAAGCGAAGGGCTGTACTGGTCCAATCTGCAGACCTGGCGCCGTCAACGCCAAGAGGGGACCTTGCAGGCCCTGGCTCCCAGGAAACGAGGTCGCAAAGCGAAGCCGGTCAATCCGCTCACCCCCGAAGTTAAGCAGCTGCAGCGCGAGAACCGACGTTTGAAGCGCAAGCTGGAACAGGCCGAGATCATGCTGGAGATCCAAAAAAAAGCCTCCGAGATGATGGGTATCTCGCTGGGGACGAGCCGGGAGGAAGACGAGAGTTGAGGAATCGGGCTATTGAGCTGAGCCAATCGCATCCGACGGCTGTGGCCTGCCGGGCCCTGGGGGTTCCCCGGGCCAGTCTCTATCGAGAGAGACGCCGCCGGGAGTTTCCGCGGGAGGTCCGCCCGCGGCCCTCTCCGCCGCGCACCTTGAGTGGGCCGGAAAGAGAGGAGGTCGCGCAGCTGCTTCACAGCAGACGTTTTGTCGACAAAGCTCCGGCTGCCGTGTGGGCCGAATTACTGGACGAAAGCCGCTATCTGTGTTCGATTCGAACCATGTACCGCATCTTGAAGCAACGCAACGAAGTCAGAGAACGGCGGCTGCAACGCCGCCACCCTCAATACGAAAAGCCCGAGCTTTTGGCCACGGCTCCCAACCAATGCTGGTCCTGGGACATCACCAAGCTGAAGGGGCCGGTCAAATGGAGCTATTTCTACCTGTACGTGGTGCTGGACATCTTCAGCCGCTACGTGGTGGGCTGGATGGTGGCCACTCAAGAAAGTTCTTCGCTGGCCAGAACGCTGATCGGACAAAGCTGCGCCCAGCAGCGAATCGACTCGGGACGACTGACTTTGCACGCCGACCGGGGACCGTCGATGAAATCCAAGGCACTGGCTTTGCTGCTAGCCGATCTGGGCGTCACGAAATCCCACTCCCGGCCCCACGTGCGAGACGACAATTCCTACTCGGAGTCCCAGTTCAAGACCCTGAAATACCGTCCGGAATACCCCCGGCGGTTCGGCTCCATTCAAGACGCACGGGAGTTTTGCCGGAAGTTCTTTCGCTGGTACAACACAGAGCATCGCCATTCGGGAATCGGACTGCACACGCCCGAAGACGTTCATTACCTGAGGGCGGAGTCCAGACGCCAGGTGCGGGCTCAGGCCCTACAATCCGCCTTTGCTCGATCCCCAGAGCGGTTCCCCAAGGGACGGCCTGTCCCGCCGTCTTTGCCCGAGGCAGCCTGGATCAATCGCCCCAACCAGGAGGACTCGTGAACTGACGCTACACTAATTTTCCAAAGAAAGTGTCTCAATATCATTGACACGTTCCGGCGACCGCTTTAAACGGAGGGGGTACATGTGGATCTTCACCTGTGAGTTTCGCCGTTCCAGCCGGGATGAGACGTTTCGATTGCGCCAGCAAAGGTCCGAAGACGAGCGCAAGCACAAGAAAGACAATGGTTTTCTTCATCGCATTTGCTCCTGATGCTTAACTCTTCCCCCAATATACGGGATGGGTTCGGTCTGATCCAAGATTTGGCCGCTACGTGTTGACCGAATCGCCTCCCTCGGCCTGTACGGGATCGACCTAGAAGAGATCGGTCCCAGGAGAAACTAAGCTCTGAGGTTGTTGACCCGCTGACCCAGGGTTTGTTCGAATCATCTGGTTCAGATCCCCGAACTTCTTCAGCTTCGGGGGCTCATACGGCTTGCGGGGGTGCATGGGCTGGAGGATAGCACAAGAATCACCGGACTCCAGAAAGTGCTGCGGGTGGGGCCAGGGAGACTCACCAGACTCACTACACTCACTTCTCACCTGACGCGAGTTGCCACAGTGGGGGGCTTGCTGTGTCACCTTCGGTCCTGGGTATAGCCATGACGTCGGTGAGCCTGGCGAATGGACCTGCCAGGGTGCCCTGGCTTCTTGACACTTCGCCGGGTGTTCCCTACAAGAGAGAACAGAACCTTTTTCAGGGTGTCAAACCACGCAGGGCCAGGCCCGGAGTACTCCTGCTCTCGGGTTCACGCCCAAGGAGTTCATGATGAGACTGTCACGTGTAGTCCTCTTCTCTTCTGTTGTACTTACCACCGCCGTCTATCTGCAGGCGGGCGAGTTCGGTTCCACGGAACAGCTCTTTTCCCAGTTCGGGATCGGCGGGATCGCCGAGAGTCACTTCACGGTTCGCAGTACCGGCGAAGCGGCCATCACGGTCGACATTGAGCTGCGTCTCTCGGACGGGAGCATCTTCCTGGAGGACAGTGTTGAGGTTCCCGCTGGAACGACCGTGACCGTCATCTACTCCGACCCGGAGGGCGAGGTGAAAAGTGGCTGGGCGCGGCTGAGCAGCAGCGGGCAGTTCACGGCCTCGCTGTTTTATCGGATCGAGGGTGTGGGCAATGTGGGAGTGCTGCCCAGTACCCCTGCCAAGCACCTGCAGCTGTTCAGCTTTGTGGAAGGCACAGATACGGGACTGGCCTGGGCCAATCCGGACCCTGCCAACCCGAGTGCACTGATGGTGCGGGTGCTCAACGGTGAAGGCCAGCTGCAACGTGAGGTCGAGACCACGCTGGATGCCCTGGGGCATGATGCCTTTTTCCTGACCGAGGATCCCTATCTGGCGGACTCCAATGGAGCTGTGGAGATCTGGGCTGATCGGCCCATCATCGCGGTCAGCCTGAGGACCGATGACAGTCTGCTGGCCGGGGTACCGGTGATCGGAGCGCAGGGAGACGGTCTGGAGCCGGGGTCTATCACGACCGAGCACTTGGCTGACGGAGCGGTGACGGGACCCAAGATTGCCGATGGCGCAGTAGTGAGGAGTCTGAATGGGTTGGCGGATGCTGTGACTCTCGCTGCCGGTGACAATGTCACCATCACACCCACTGGTCAGACACTGACGATTGCTGCCGACGGACTGGAGGGGCCGCAGGGAGATCCCGGGCCTCAAGGGCCACAGGGTCCTCCAGGCCAAGATGGACAAGACTTCGCTTTGCCGTTTTCCGGGACAGTATCGACCGGTGAGACAACTCCTGCACTTTTAGTCAGGAACAACGGGACGAGCAACGCTGGTTTGTTTGTTAGCGGAGGATCTAGCTCAACACTAGAAGTTGTGGGCATAGGACCTGCCAATGCGCTATTAGCGATCGGATCAAGCGCCACTCAGCCGGCATTTGACGCGCGCAATTTTGCTGGGGGGGACGCCGCGCATTTTTCCGGAAGAGTGGGTATTGGCACCATTTCCCCTGCAACGGACCTGCATGTGCACGGCGGCACCGGATCTAGCCACGCGGCGACCATCCAGAACCCAGTCGCCGGCAGCAATTCAGATGTCCTGGACCTTAGAGTTGGCGCGACTACGCCGGGTAGTGGCAATAACTACCTCACCTTTCGGAGCGGACTCCTGGGGGGGCTCGGGGTTGCGGGGCAGATCGATGGGAATGGGGCCGGGGGAGTGAACTACAAGAGCACCGGCTCAGACTTCGCCGAGTGGCTTCCCCGTCTCGACGGCGAGGAGCGGATCGAGGCAGGCGATATTGTAGGTGTCTTTGAGGGCCGGATCTCCAGAAAAACAGCCGGTGCCAACCAGATAATGGTGATCTCTACAGCTCCCATCGTGCTGGGCAATTCACCCCCAGAGTCCGAAGAGCACCTGTATGAGAAGGTAGCCTTCGTGGGCCAGGCTCCGGTTAGGGTACTAGGACCTGTCAAGGCTGGAGACTACATCATTGCTTCAGGCTTGCACGACGGAACCAGCGTAGCCGTCTCACGGGAGGAGATGGCAGCCAGTCAGCATTCTCTGGCTGTTGGTCAATCCTGGGAGTCTTCCTCCCAGCCAGGAGTCAAGCTGATCAACATCGCAGTCGGTCTACTGCATTCCAGCGGGAGCGAGCAAGTTCTGCAACTGACTCGTGAGCTGGAGCAGCTAAAGGCGACCCATGAGGCGCTAAGGGTGGGCGTCAAGGATGCCGACTACGTCTTCGACGACTACTACCAGCTGGAGTCCATTGAGGAGCATTCCAAGTCCATGTGGAAGGAGAAGCATCTCCCGGCCGTGGGGGCAGGAGAGAAGGACGACCGGGGCCGGGAGTACGTGGAGTACGATTCCCGTATGCGGGGCATTCTGGAGGAGCTGGAGAAGGCCCACATCTACATCGAGCTGCTGCACAACCAGAACAAGACCCTGGAAGTACAGCTAAGGGATGTCCAGCAGGTGGTGGCTGAGCTGGTGGAGAAAGCGGGGCACTAGGCAAGTGTGCGTCCGGGCTCAGACCATACCGGTGCCGGTAACCCACCCCACGTGTGGATCCATGCCCCCCTTGACCGAGGGTGAGCGGGCTGGCGGATGCTGCTACACTGACTCGCACGTCCAAAGACGGACACTCCATGGCCTACTATCTCGTCACTGCAAAGCCTAAACCTGGCCGGTTACCTGACCTCCAGAAGAATCTCCGGCAGGGAACCTATGTCAACATGCAGCCTTTCGGGAAGTCCCTGACCTACTCCCTGGAAAACGCCAGGGTTCGGGAGGACGGGTGCGCTGTCTGGGAGGAAGAGGACTACTGTTCGCCACCCCTGGCTCAGGAACGGCCAGCGGTACTGGATGAGTTCTTTGATGACCTGGAGGTCACGGTTGTGGAGAGGGGCGAGGGATGGGCAGAGATAGAGGAGCTGCCACGGCTGTTTCCACAACTGCCAGGCCGGTCCTTTCCTGAGTGAAGCATCTCCGCCAGCTGCCCGGCACCCTGGGGTTGCGAATCCTGGTCTAGACCCCACAATCTGCCGGGCTTATCATCTGGAAGACAGCACAGATAACGGACTTGTCTGGAAACCAGATAATCAATAGTCCGCCGGGACAGACGAAAGAGACGAACACATGATGATGCGGTCGATTGCCTTCCTCATGCTGTCGTTACTGGCATGTGCCGGGTGCTCACGGGATCACACTTCGGTTTCATTGTCATCCCAGCCAACGCCTGCGCCCCTGCAAAAGCGGCTGTCGGGTGATGTCGCTGAACTTCGCGAGATAATGAGCACCGGTGCAGACCCCACGAGACTGACGAACAGATTCAGGATCGTACAGTCCTGGCACGGTGATTACTTTGGCCCACCAGACGAAATTGGCGGCGATGCCACATCTGTCATGAACTGGTTCTTCGGTGATGACGGCCTCATCTACCGCGTGAACTACGACGGCAGAGTTGTTCTACTGCGAGATGCTCCAAACTGAGTCAAAGACATGAGACCGACGAACCAGCAGACGACCGGCACGCGGTGACCCGCGCCCGTCACCTGCGCCGTTATGCCTACAGGGCTCGTACCGTCACGAAACCAGTTGGCCGGCGAATCCCCTGGAGAGGCGGTGAACCCGACCTCAAGTACACGCCAAAGAACAGAATCTAGCGCCGGGCGTCTGTTCTGTTTTTGGCGCTCTCGTGTGAGTTGCTCTTGCTTCCGCAATATGTCCACTTGAGGTCTTGGGAGCCCCGGATATCGCTTTCGCTCGGTGCAAAGATTCTTGGTATGCCCTCACCAATAGAGCCTATGCACTCCGGAGGTTGATAATTGTCGCGTAGAGGATCGACTCTCATAATCCTCCAGATCCTGTGACAGCGCACGCGGCAGTGATAATAATCGTAGGGTTTGCCGGCGCTGAACCTCTCCAGCTCAGAATGGAGATCAGGGAACTCTTTCTCCGAGATCTGCTGCGGAGGGAATTGCGCCTCGCATTCCACAGCGGGACAGTTGGCAATGACGGACGCCCTCATCCAGCTCTTCATCTTGATGCAGAATCCTCCAATCCCTAAACTGATTTACATCGATTAACAACATACTATCTCAGAAAACAACGAATATTCTGGTGATAACTATCACCCATCCGGACCCCTGGCAAATCTCATCTGACCCCTCTCATCGTCTGGAAACACTCCCTTACTTGGTACGAAATGATGGGTCTGGAGCAGGCTCTGATGGACCTCTACCCCGGATTATGCATGAGATCTGAATCCGAGTGAGATTTGGGCCCATAAAAAGAGCCGTAGCTCTCTGATATAAAAGGGTTTACACAAACAAGACTCTAACCAGGAGCTACGGCAATGTTAAGAGCAGTCTGCCAGAATACCCTGCCATTTCACAGCCACAGAAAGATCACGGCGCGTTTTGATGGGGGGAGCCTCACTTCCGACGCAGGATGGTTGTTGTTTGGATCGGTGGATCGGCAACATCGGCTCTGCGAGGGCTTCAGTTCGTGTATTTCGGAGAGTCGAGACCAACGCTACATTCGTCATGATCTGTTGAAGTTGATCCGACAACGAGTCTTGCAGATCGTGGCCGGCTACGAAGACTGTAATGACGCCGATACGCTGCGCTCGGATCCGATGCTCAAAACCGTCTGTGATCAGTTGCCGGAGAGCGATCCGGATTTGGCCACGCAGCCGACTTTCTCCCGCTTGGAGAACTCCGTCACCAGGAAGGATCTGATGCGTTTGAGCCAGTGGCTGCTAGGCCGTTATGTGCGCTCCCTGAAGAAAAGACGTCCCGGTAAGATCATCCTGGATCTGGACAGTACCGACGACCACACCCACGGCCAGCAGGAGTTCTCCTTCTACCACGGGTATTACCGAAGCCACATTCTGCATCCTTTGCTGATCTTCGATGCCGACACGGGAGACCTGGTGTGTGCCGTGTTGAGACCTGGCAACAAGGGAGCTGCCTCTCACATCGTGCCCATTCTGAAGCGAGTCGTGGAGGCTATCCGACAAGGAGTGGGGACGGATGTCGAGATTGAGATTCGGGCCGACAGCGGCTTTGCCACGCCGCGGCTCTACGAGTTCTGTGAGGCTGAAGAGAATCAACTCCAGTATGTCATTGGGTTAAGTCGAAACCCTCGCCTGCAGCGAGTGGTCGAGCCCCTGCTGGATTCGACTCGGGAAAGGTTCCTTGAGCTGGAGGAAAAACAGCGTCAGTTTGACGAGTTTCTTTATCGAGCCAACAGCTGGGATCGATCTCGTCGCGTCATCGTCAAAGTGGAGGTCGATCAGCGCGGGATCAATCGTCGCTTTGTGGTCACCAACCGGGACGATCTCTGCTCCCAATCACTTTATGACCACTACACAAACCGAGGACAGACCGAAAACTTCATCAAGGCCTTCAAGAATCATCTGAGCATGGACCGACTCAGCTGTCATCGATTCCTGGCCAATCAGTTTCGACTCCTTCTGCATGCCCTGGCTTACCAGATGTTCGTGCGCCTGCGCGACTATCTGCACGGGACCCCCTGGCACAAGCTCGAAATCGAAACCTTACGTCGTCGTGTCCTCAAGATCGGGGCCCGGATCCGACAAACCACTCGACGCATCTGGGTCCATCTTTCCTCAGCCTTTCCCGAACAACCCCTCTTCCACCTCGTCTTGAGTCGTCTCAACTCCAGCTAGCCTCTCCCAGCTCCCCGAAAAACCGCTTCCGATACTCACCCAGGCCCAGATCTGTCTGAAATTCACTCCCCAACCACTTCAAACGCCTCGCCAACCGATATTCTTCGCAAATCCGCCTGTCACACCTGTCCGCTTTCGAGTTGAGCCACTTCTCGAGTCGTTTTTCAACTCCGGACTACGGTTCTTGCATAATCCGGGCTAGGAGTCAGCTCCACGATCGGAGGGGGTTCGGCCAACGAAGCCACCGGGATCGGGTCGATGATCGGCGGCGGCAGTGTCAATCGGGCCACTGCGGTACGCTCGACGGTAGCCGGGGGCGCATTGACTCATCCAAAATCGAACTAATGTGAGACCGTTGCCTCATCAAGAATCGAACCGAACACTTGATGAGGAGGCGACGAATTGAGGAAAAAGTTGAGTTTGGAGTTGCGCCGAGAGTTGTTGACACGCACTGCGGAGGATTACGCATCGGCCCGCAAAGGAATCAAGAGCCAGATCGTGGATCAGTTGGTTGCGGCAACCGGCTACGGTCGCAAACACGCCATTACTCTGTTGAACAATCCGCCGGGTAGCGTTAGTTCTTCGCGACCCCGCCGCGCCCGATACGATGAGCGAGTCAAGCAGGTACTGGTTGACCTTGTTGCATGGATCATCCCGAAGGATGCCTTATCATCGTGTTTTTCAACACCGGGGATAACCTAGATGCCACATAAGTTCAACGCAGCCCGACGGCACAAGTTTGATAAGGCGCAGTATCGGGTGATCAACTGGGCGGAATATAACGAGAGCCTGCGCCAGCGGGGTGATCTGACGATTTGGGTCAGTGATGAGGCTCAAAGTGTGTGGCGCGCGCCGCGCCGCACGTCACGGGGTGGCCAGCGGAGATACTCGGATCTGGCGATCGAGACATGCCTGACGCTGCGCACGGCGTATCGGCTTGGGTTGCGACAAACGCAGGGGCTGATGGGTTCCATTGGCACGCTCATGGGGCTGGATATACGGGTGCCGGACTTCTCCACACTGTCGCGTCGCGCAAACGGCTTGAGCATCGCGCAGGTGATGAGGCAAGCCGGGTCTGTGCCTGTCCATCTGGTGGTGGACAGTACCGGCCTCAAGATCTTCGGCGAGGGAGAATGGCTCGCGCAGAAGCATAAAACCAGGGGAATACGCCGCCGCTGGCGCAAACTCCACCTCGGACTGGACCTCCATAGCGGTGCGATTGTTTGCGCCAATCTGACTCACGATGACGTTGGAGACAGCACCGCCTTACCCGGGCTCCTGGATCAACTCGATGCCCCGGTCACGGGCTTTCTGGCGGACGGCGCCTATGATGGAGCGTCCACACGGGATCTGCTGAGGGAACGGTATGGGGAGACTCTGGATGTGATTATACCGCCGCCGAAGAACGCAGTGATCCGACCGCAATCGGCGCGGGATCCAACCGTTCGGGATCGCCATATTGCCCAGATCCGCAGCAACGGCCGCATGGCCTGGCAGGCGGCCACAGGGTACAACCAGCGCAGCCGGATAGAAACGCAGATCGGCCGGTGGAAGAGCGTCATCGGCCCCAGACTCAGATCCCGCAGCTTCTCCAGGCAGATCACGGAGATCCAGGTCGGCCAGAAAGTCCTGAACACAATGACCGCACTCGGACGGCCTGTGTTCGAACGTATCGCCTGACGCTACCGCTTGGGAAAGGGCGAATTCCATCTCCGCCTCGATCCATGCAACAACGCTTTCCAGGATGTCCTCTCCAGTCAACCGCTCGTTCACATCAGTCAAGTCGGGACCCACCATCCCTCCGCCGACTTCGTTGATCACATGGCAGCGTTTGCAGTCGGCACCCGAATTGAAGAAAAAGATACCCCGTCCGATGCGTTCATCTCCGCCCGCAATCGCAGTTCGATACAGCCCGAAGTCATCCCACTCGTCAGCCTGCTCTTCGAAACGGGCAACTCTGGCTTGAAGCTCCGGAACTTCCGAAGCCTCACAAGCCTCCAGAACATCCAGTTGGATCGCCGGGTCGAGGGTCTTCTCCTGCAATTCCTCCATCAGTTCCAGAAGCAGGGCATTCGTCTCAGGGGTTCCCAGTTTCGAAACAAGCTCCAGGGCGGCTTGCTTCTCCAGCGTCTCCCCTTCACGCAAGGTCCTCTCAATCCGGGACGTTACCGCCGGCGGGTCCAGCCGGGCCAACATTCTCAGAGCGACTCCCCGGAGCCGCGGAGAAGGAGAATCAAGAGACTCCCGCACCGCCTCCAGAGCCGCTGTTCCCCCGATGTCGGTTAGTGACTCGAGTGCCGCAGAGCGAATCGGCTCGCTTCTTGTCTCCAGCCCGGCCAGCCGGGCCAGAGCCGCAGCCGCCTCCTTGATTTCATAGTGGCCCACCAGGGCCATCGTAGCCTGCAGCAGGTCGTCCCGATCACTCTTCAGGAGTCCTTCATAGACCGTCAGGGCAGCCCGTCTGCCCGGTGCCCGCGGATGGGCTGCAAACGGCCGGTAGACTCCCAGCAGCGGGTCCAGTACGGCGTCTCCATCCCACTGTGCCAGGCGCCGCAGCGATTCTCCTCGAAAGAGCCAGTGAACTTCCCGGCTCCGGGCCAGTCCGGCCAAGGCCTCGGCATGTTGGGGCTTCCCGACTCTCCAGTTGGCATTGACTACACGCAAGATCAAGGGGATCGTGTAGCGGAGAGACCCATCGTCGCTCTGCAGCAACGCCTGGTCACGGTAGGCTCTCAGCATCTCCTCTCCGAGTCCACCAGCGGGGGCCAGGTTCAGAATCCGTTCGTCTCCGAGCAGAGCGGCCAGTTTGGGGAGAGCCGACTCAATGGGAACATCATAGATGGCCCGGGCCGCGGCCGTCACGATTTCCAGCCGCGCATCCCTCAGAAAGCGGGATACGCCCGGGTCGGCAAGTCGGCGCAGGGCCAGAACGGCACTCATGCGAACGGCGGCTGAGGGATCCGTCGCCAGTTGAGCCAAGTCACCTGCCTGAGCACAGCCGGACAGGCCCATGACCGCCCCATGGCGCAGATAGGGATCCTGGATTCCCGCCTCCCGGATCATCTGCAGGAGCGGGCTCACTGCCTCCACAGAACCAATCTTCCCCAGGCTGAGAGCCGCCACAGACTTGATCCTCAAGCTCTCGTCCTGCAGCAACTCGATCAGGGCCGGGCCGGCCTGGAGGGAGAGATCCCCCAGCAGCCGAGCCGTCTGGGCACGCACCTCAGCATCGGGGTCCTGGGTCAAGTGAATCAGGTCGCCGTCCACAGAAACCCCTGCTCGGCCCAACTGACCAAGCGCCCAGATCGCGTGGATTCGAGCCGGCCGGCTGTCACCGGTTTCGACTACTGAGCGCAGCGTTTGCCGGGCCCGCGCTCCCTTCTCAGCCAGCGCGAACTGGGCACGCAGTCGGATTCTCTGGTCCCGGTGACCGAGCAGATCCGCCAGACGCGTGTCTTAGAGTCGGCCGAAATCCTGAATCAGAAGACGAGCCGTTTCCTTTACTAACGGGCCTCTTGCTGAGACGGGGTCATAAGCCCGATAGATTCTCCCCTTCCCGGTGGCCCCCCAGCCTCGGACCCAGTCGCTGAAGAAAAGACCCGGCGTTGGCCCGAAGTCGACGTCGGTGAAGAGCGCCCCGGTAGCAAAATCCTGCCGATCCACCAGTTCGAAGGTGGCACCCCTGGGGCGAACCCGAAAGGAGTGAATGACACTGGCTTGATTCCCCCTGAAATCGCACAGGAAGAAGTGTCCCTGGTACTTCTCGGGCAAGCCGGTGCCGGGATAATAGGCGAGTCCGGAAGGCCCGGCACCGATATTGGCAACAGGCGGAACGATGTAGGACGCCTGCCCTTCAAAGTGAGGCAGCCACAATCGCTCCAGGTTCCAGGGTCCCCGGGGGATCGGTTTGTTGAGGTATTGATACCCCACCCGCCAGCCGCTGTCTCCTCCCTCCACGACCTGCACCCAGCGAGCCAGGTCCCCACCATCCGAGTTGTTATCCCCCGTAAACAGATTCCCGTAATCATCGAACGCCAATTCCTGGGGATTCCGTAAGCCACGGTGCACTACCTCCAGGTCACTGCCGTCCCGGTTGCAGCGCAGAACAACGCCCTCATCGGGATAAGAAACTGGCCCCTGGGGGGTCTCAACATGCAGACCTCGATCCCCAATTGAAAAATAGATCTTACCGTCCGGGCCTCGAATCAGGCCGTGGAGGTCGTGCCCGTAAAACGCGAACCGGACGCCGTAGCCCGTGCTCAGCGACTCACGGGAATCCGCCTGACCGTCCCCGTCAGAATCTCTGAGCTTCCAGAGATCGGGTATGTTCGCGTAATAGACGTCTTTGCCATCCACCAGTACGCCCGAACCGAGTCCCGAGAGATAGTCGTCGAACCCGTCTGCGAACACGGTATGGGTGTCATGCACACCGTCGCCGTTGCTGTCCCGGATGAGTTTGATGCGATCGGTGGCGCCCCGGTAAGACTCGAAGTCCTCACCCAGATTGCGACGCATCGTCTCCAGGCGGTCCTGCACAGTCCGGTTGGCCAGATCCTCCTCCAGCCAGGACATGTTCCTTCGCATGTCGGTCACACCCTGGTGGAGTCGAAACACTTCGGTGACGTAGATATCTCCCTGCACGTCGATATCGAAGGAAACCGGGTTGGCCAGGAAGGGCTCGGCCACCACCAGATCAATCATGAGATGATCAGCAGTGCGGAAATGCCGGAGATTCTGTCCGGCTTCGCTGGAAGGCCCTTTGACATCAGGTTCGAAGACCACTGCTGCGGCGGGGTCCGGGTCGGCGCCTCCAGGCACACAGGCGGCCAGGGAAAGCAGCAGGATGAAGGCAGGAAACGTGTTTGCTGGCATAAAATCGATCTTTCAGTCCGGGGCCTCATTCTAGCGAATCTCTGCTGCAAATGGCACAGGTCGGCCCGATACGCCCCTTCTGTCAGTTCTTGCAAGGAATCATCACATACAATCACGTCGGACCTGCCTAGTGTGCTGTCCCGGAAGTTCGCGGTGTTAGTTCGGGATGGATTTTCGTCGTCAGTAAGGCGCGCGACGCAGGAATGCCGGGAGTCTTTCGAGGAGCGCAACCAGGCTGGCGGCGAAAAGACGCCCGAAGTAGCGGCGTGAACTTCTGGGACAGTACACTAGATGGAGATGATCAGAAGATGAGAAAAGAATCCGTCGCCAATTGGAATGAGCTTCAAGATCGCAAACCGGCCTATGCTCTGCTCTCAAATGTGGACCTGGTCGTGATCCGCTACGACCAGGACATCTCGGTCCTGTACGGTCGCTGCCTGCATCGGGGGCGTTGCTGGCCGACGGTCATATCCAAGGCCCGGATCTCATTTGCGGAGTGCATCAGTGGGATTATCGGTATGACACCGGAGTCAGTGCCTACAACAACGAAGAAGGGCTGCACAAGTTTCAGGCCTGGGTAGATGACGGGCAGGTCTGGGTGGACGGCGAGGAGATCGAGGCCTGGGAGAAGAAAAACCCTCAGCCCTACCGGCGAGACGAATATCAGGGCCTCTATGCCGATCCCCACGGATCCCAGGAGGAACCCTACGCGGGCTACATCCAGCAACTGGCCAGAGACGGTCTCAGCAAGACGGGCCACCATGGTCCGGCGGCGGCCATGGGGGTTCCCAAACAACAACTGCCCCAGTGGGAAGACATTCAGTTTGTGGTCGCTCAACTGGCCAGACTTCCCCTCCTTGACGAAGAGCCTGTCGGGACGGAGGTAGTTATCGGGCCGGCTTCCGGCAAACCACTCGCCCTGGAGATCCCCTTGCTGGTCTCGGACATGAGTTTCGGCGCCCTTTCCCAGGAGGCCAAGGTGGCTCTGTCACGTGGTGCCGAGATGGCGGGCACCGGAATTTGTTCCGGGGAGGGCGGAATGCTCCCCGAAGAGCAGGCCGAAAGCAGTCGCTATTTCTACGAACTGGCTTCGGCCCGCTTTGGCTTCGAGTGGGACAAGCTGGACAGAGTCCAATCCTTTCATTTCAAGGGGGGACAGGGTGCCAAGACGGGGACCGGCGGACACCTTCCCGGAGCCAAGGTGACTGGGAAAATCGCCCAGGTCAGGGGACTGCAGGAGGGCCAGCCCGCCATCTCGCCGGCCCGTTTCCCGGAGTGGGAAAAGTTGAGTGACTTCCGAGACTTTGCTGCCCGAGTCAGAGAGCGAACGGGAGGGATTCCGATCGGGTTCAAGCTCTCGGCCCAACACATTGAGCGCGACATCGATGCAGCGCTCGAGGTGGGAGTGGACTACATTATCTTAGATGGTCGCGGTGGCGGAACGGGCGCAGCCCCGCTGATATTCCGAGACAACATTTCCGTGCCCACCATTCCCGCTCTGGCCAGGGCAAGACGCCATCTGGATCAGAGCGGCTGCACTGATGTCACGCTGGTCATCACCGGAGGGCTACGAACTCCGGCCGACTTCGCCAAGGCTCTGGCCCTGGGAGCCGACGCAATAGCCGTCTCGAATGCCGCCATTCAGGCCATCGGCTGCCTGGGCATGCGGGCCTGTCACACCAACAATTGTCCGGTAGGAATCGCCACTCAGCGGAAACACTTGAGGTCCAGACTGATCATCGACGAATCGGCAGCCCGCCTGAATCGATTCTTTCGGGCCTCAGTGGAGTTGATGCAAGTCCTGGCCCGGGCCTGCGGCCACCGCCACCTCAGCGAATTTTCACCGAAAGACATCACGACCTGGAAAACCGAGATGGCCCGCCTGACGGGGATCCCATACGGAGGAATGGTCCCCCCTGAGAATTGATCTTAGACGGAACGAATCCGTAGGGGCGACCCTGGTGGTCGCCCGCTGACCAGGCCGGCACCAGACCGGCCCCTACGATAGCCGTGGGGGCAGCCGGGAACGAATCCGTAGGGGCGACCCTGGTGGTCGCCCGCTGACCAAGCCGGCACAAGACCGGCCCCTACGATGTCTTGGCGTCGTACCTTGCAGCCTCATCTTCGTTATATGAAGTATGAGACCACCGTCGTCACGGTCAACCCGAAGAAAGCGTTTGAGACTCACGAGCTACGACTATTCCGGGCCCGGGCCCTATTTCGTCACGGTCTGCACCTGCCGACAGCGTCTCTTTCTCGGCAAGATTCTGGAAGACCAAATGTACAACAGCAAGGCTGGAGACACCGTGAATCTTGTCTGGGAATCCCTACCGATTCGTTTTCCTCAGCTTGAACTCGACAAGTTCCAGACGATGCCGAATCATTTCCACGGGATTCTTGGGATACGACGGTCACCTGATTGCTCCAGAGTCAATCTTGGAAAAGTGATAGGTACGTTCAAGTCCCAGGTCACAGTCAAATACTGCGAGGGTGTTCGCACGGCCGGGTGGCACCCATTTGAAAAGTCATTTTGGCAGCGAGGGTTTCACGACCGCATTATCCGAAGTGACATCGAGTATAAGAGGATTTGGGAGTACATTGATTCAAATCCAAGGCGATGGCAACTGGATCACCTCAACGTCGAACGCACTGGCATGGGCGAGTTTGACGGGTGGTTGAACGAGCAAGGTCAAGAGTAAGAGCGAGCCTGGTGGTCGCGCGCTGACCAAGCCGGCACAAGCCCGGGCCCGGCGCATCGTGTCCTGGCACCTGGAACTGGAAAAACATTAGACTATCCGGTAGTTCAAGCCAGATGACCGACAAGACAACGCGCGGCATTGACGAGACGATTCGGAGAATCGAGCAGTTCGGCGTGATCGCCATTCTGCGCGGCGATTTCAGCATGGACCGCATTCTGCGAATTGCTGAAACGCTGGTTGTCAACGGCATATCGATCCTGGAAATCACGATGAACAGCACCGCCGCACTGCACGCGATCAGGCGTCTTCGTCGTGACTTCCGGCCTGAGGAACTGCTCGTCGGAGCCGGGACGGTTCGGACGCTCGAGCACTTCGACCGAGCCCTGGAAGCCGGGGCCTCTTTTACGGTGGCGCCCAACCTCGACCAACGCTGTGTGGAGCAAGCAGATCGTCTTGAGGTGGTTCATCTTCCCGGTGTGTTGAGCCCCACCGAGGCGGAAGAGGCTTCCCGTCTGGGCAGTCGACTGGTGAAGTTGTTCCCAGCCGATTTGCTGGGAGCTGGTTACCTGAAAGCGCTCAGAGCCCCCCTCGACAATATCGGCTTCGTCCCCACGGGCGGCATCGGGCCCGAAAACCTGTCCGACTATGTGCGGGCCGGTGCCCGTGCTGTTGGAGTTGGAAGTTCCTTGATTTCGGGACCCGGGCAGGAGATGACCGAAATCCAAGCTCGTGCGCAGGCCCTTCGGAAGGCCTGGGATCAAGCCAATGACCGCTGATGCCCGTTTTGACCTTTCGTAGGGGCCGGTCTGGTGCCGGCCCGGTCAGCGGGCGACCACCAGGGTCGCCCCTACGATGCAAACTACCGAATCTCTACCATCGAAATCTCGGGAGGCACCCGGAAACGCACCGGGAAAATACTGGTTCCCAATCCCGGACTCACGAAGAAGTGTCGCCCGCCTTCTTCGACCACCCCGGCAGCATAGCGCTGTCCATAAACGGAGGGTACAATCGGGGGTCCGATGAGAGGAAGGGACACCTGACCGCCATGCGTATGTGCGGCCAGGGTGAGAGCGATCCTGTCCGGAATCTCGGGAAAGATGTCCGGGTTGTGGGTGAAAGCAAGGGTTGCCGCCCCTGCCGGTACTCGGGCGAGCGCCCGGCCGACGTCGTGTTCTCCCTCCCACCAGTCGCTAATCCCTGCCAGCCAGAAATCGAATCCTTCCTTCCGAATATGCACCGCCTCATCCTCCAGCACAGGAATCCCCGCCTGCCTGAGACTCTCTGTAACGGCCTCTGCGTCCCACCAGTAGTCATGGTTCCCCAGGACGGCGTAGACGCCCCCCGGGGCCTGCAGCCGCTCCAGAACAGAGGCGATTTCTTGAGGACCGGTCGGAGTTCCTCCCAGCACCCCGTGGATCACGTAATCTCCAGCCAGCAGGACCAGGTCCGGCCGCTGGTGATTCGTCAATTCAACAATCTCCCGCAGCTTCACCAGATCGTTGAAAGGTGAGCCGACATGAAGATCTCCCAGCACTGCAATTCGAAGTGGCGGGTTGGCGGCACTCCATTCCGGGACCTGAATCACATACTGGCGGACGACGAGCGACGAGGGTTCCAGGTAAAGGCCCCAGCCGCAGATCAGCAATCCCAGGAAGGCAGCCCCCCACACCCAAAGCGGGAACCTTTTCACCGTCTTGTCAGCAGGTAGTAGATCACATACACCCAGGAGAAGACCCCGTGCAACATGGCCCAGAACACGGACTGGTGAAGCGACCAGGAGATCGCAATCGCCAGAGCGGTACCAAAGCCGACTCCTGATCGAGCTACATCTTTACCATCCATCGTTAACTCCTTTCATGATTTTCTCGATGGTTCCGCCCAGGAGCTGGTTGAACTCTTCCGGTTTTTCCAGCATCAGGTAGTGCCCGACTCCCTCCATCAGGACGGCGTCGAAATCGGCATACTTCTGATTGGCCTCGATGGCGGTGTCAAAACTGCCGGGTGAATAGGGTCTGGCGTTGATGCAGCGGACTGGAACCTTGACTCCGGAAAGAGCCTCCCTGGGATCAAAGTTGGGGAAATCGCCGGCGATGGCCAGGACCGGCTCCGGATTGGCTTCTTTTGCCCTGGTAGTGACCCACTCGAGCACCGAGTCGTTCGCGTTCTCGGGAAAACTGGCAGCTACTGCGGTTTCCATCATCCCCATGAAATCGGATTCGAATCCACGGACCAGGTTCTCCACCGCTTCTCTGGGAAACTGGAAATCCACGCTGTGGATCGTATCGACTCCGATCACTCCCACCACACGCCTGGGCATCCGGGCCGCGGCCAGCAGCGATACGGGTCCCCCCAGAGAGTGACCGATCAGGATACATCGTTCCAGCCCCAGTTCTTCGATGACCGTTTTGACATCGCCGGCCAGACCCGCAATGGACCACTGCTCGCGGTCCGCTCCGGAGGCGCCGTGCCCTGCCAGGTCCAGGGAGACAACCCGGAAGGAACCAGAGAAAACGTCCAACTGCTCCTTCCAGAAGGACCGGTCACAGGCCCAGCAGTGGACGAAGACCAGCGACACCTCTCCCTTTCCACGGGAGTCGAAGGAGATAGAGACCCCATCGGGCGCTGTTGCGACACCCTCTATGACCGCCGGCGCGGTCTCAGGAGCCGGCTCCTCAAGCGCCGGAGGCGCACAGCAAACAGAGAAAAGGAGCAGTGTGCAGGACCCGGCAAGTAAGCGCTTCATGTCGCGGGACAAGAATAATGGGACCCGGATCCGGTCGCAAGTGGCAATTCAGCCGTGCATTGCGGATGTCAGAGCCGGGGGCAAGAATGAGCGCAGTGCGACTAGGCCAGAAAGCAACTTCGCTGATTCCCGCCAGGTTCTCTTCCCTGCTCGTGTCTCTCCTCCTGATGATCACGGTCTACCCTTTTGTGGAGACCGCCGGCCGAGGCCAGTTCCTTTTTTCCATCTTCTTTACCGTGGTGCTGCTGAACGTGGTCTACACAGTGTCCAGCCGGGGCAAGGTTTTTTACCTGGTCATTGGTTTGACTCTGCTGACCCTGATCGTGGACTGGGCCGGAAACGTCGTGGAGCTGCCCGCCGAAGCTCTCATCCGGGCGTTCTTGAGCGTGGTGCTTTTGGGCCTGGTTGAGGTGGTCATTCTCAAGGACGTACTGCGGGCTGAGAAGGTAACGGCGGAAAAAATATACGGTGCCGTGTGTGTCTACCTGATTCTGGGAATCCAGTGTGCCATCCTCTTTGCCGCGCTGGCTGCCCACAACCCGTCCGCGCTGAGTGTTCCACTGGAGTCAGCCCGGCCCATGACCCAGATGCTGTACTTCAGCTTTGTCACCATGACCACGCTGGGCTACGGGGACATTTCGGCCTACTCTACCCGCGCGCGCGTCTTGGCCTCGGTGCAGGCCCTGCTCGGGCAGCTCTACCTGACCGTCCTGGTGGCCCGGCTGGTGGCCCTGCAGATTACGCACGAAAAGTGAACGTTCCTCGTTTCTCGTTCCTCGTTCCTCGTTGTGCGCTCGTCAAGACTCGCGCAGATCCGGTCAGTACCATATTCCAGGTCCAGGTTCCTGGTTGCGCGCTCATTACCATTCGCGCCTCTGTGGGCTCGACGAACCGGTAGGTTGTCTCAGGGATCCCGGCCCGTAGGCCATAAGGAACCGCTACCGCCAAAGAAACCACAGAGGCAGGAGCGGAAGCGACTGCGTGGCAGCCGTAAGGCTGACATCTTGACTGCGTGGCGGCGCGAAAGCCGCCAGGAGGTTCGACCGGCCCACCGACCCCTAACGAGGAACGAGGAACGTTTACTTCCCCAACCCCAGCCAAACGAACTGGTAGGCCACTCCCAGGGTCGAGAAATCGCCTCCGGCCCGAGTGAGGACGCCCTCGCTGTAGTTGAACTTGATGGAGTGCCTTCTCCGCAGAGGAATGGAGAAGGTGGCGCCGAATCGTGAGTTGTTGAGAACCAGCCCGGAATCCACACCGTCCAGCTGCGCCTGGCCACCCGAGAAAAAGTTGGCGTCGAAACCCACCCACATGCGCCTGGGAAGCCGGTAGCTGACGTGGCCCTGCAGTGACCCGATCGGATCCTGGGTGCGGACGGAGCCCTGGAAGTTGTCGTTGGAGGAGAACAGCCAGATTCCACCCGCCAGTTCCAGCAGCCACTTCCCCCTGGCATGGGAGAGCCCGAATTCGGGTTTGAAGGCGAAGCGGTTGGTTCCCAGGTTGATCAGCCTGTTCGAATCGTATTGGCCTGTCGGTGCCGCCAGCGTGAAGCCCACGCCGAAATTGGTCTTCTGGCGGTACTTCGCAAACTCACGAAGGCGCAAAGCCGGGGCCCCGGCCAGGTTCATGGTGAATCGAAAGCGGGAATCCGCCAGACCCGACCGAGTACCCCGGGCGAACTCCCCTTCCAGGAGGCCCTGGATGGAGCCCCAGGTGTAGGGCACGAAGACAGAAGCATTCGCCATCCGGCCCAGCAGGCCAAAGCTCTTAAAATACCCCGCTCCAGTTGATTTGATGGTGGCGGTCACATCTTCCAGGGGAAGGGTCGGATCAAAAACCACACCCCCGCTCGAGCGCCCGTACACCCAGAGGAATGCGGACATACCGGTAGGAGAGCTGGCATAGGCCCGAGGCTCCAGCTCCTGAGCACGTACGGCCCCGGACGCCATGCAGACGCAGGCAATCGCTGCCAGCCCCGCCCGGGCAAACACGGACCTTCGGGAACACCGTCTCCGATTGATAGCCCCAGAGCGTTTCCACTTGTTCATCAGCTGGGCATTTCTATCAGGAAAGAAGAGAGTTCACAACACTTCTCCGCTGCCCTTAGGTACACCACGGGTAAGCCTAAAGACCTGTTTACAAGCCCCGGGAGACCTGCTCTAATTCGAGTTCGATGGCGCCATCTATCCCCAAACTGAGCCTGGTATTGCTGGCCGGGCTGCTGCTCTTCCCTGATCTTCTCCACGCCCAGGGCCAGATCCAGACCCGCAAGCAGCAACTGGAAATTCTCAGGCGGGACAAGGTGGCCCGTCTCTGGCCGGAACGTCAGTCCCAGATCGCCCTCCTCGTCAACAAGTACACCGAACAGGGGCTCCTGAACGACCCGTCCCAGGGCTCCAACGGCTTTCAGCCGATGGTGCTGGGTGGAATGAGATCAGACAACGGTTTTACCTATGGCATCGGCTATCGCCGCTCCGATCTGTTTCGGGATCGGCTCGGGTTTCGGGTGACCGCGCGCGGCACGCTTTCGAAGTCCACTCTGTTTGACTTCTACATGGACTCCCCCAAACTGAACCGCGGACGGGCCTTCGTTGATTTTTATGCCAAATACGAAAACTCGCCCACCATGAGCTACTACGGACAGGGGCAAGACTCTTTGGAGGAGAACAAGACCAGCTACCGCCTGGAAGACACCGACCTGGGTGTCACCGCCGGAGTCCGATTGACGGACTGGTTCAGTGTCTCCGGCCGGGCCGGCGGGTATTTCGTCCACACGGGCGAAGGCACGCGGGAACCCTCCATCGATACGATATTCCCAGGTCTGCGACAAAACGTCGACTATTTCCGTTGGGACTGGGCTGCCCAGGCGGATTACCGCGACAATCCCGGCGCTCCACGTTCTGGAGGCAACTACTACCTGCGGTTCAGTCAGTACCGGGACGGAACCAGAAAAGCGCACAGCTTCAATCGAATCCACGCTTTTGCGGAGCAGTATTTTCCTTACCACAACAAGTCACGGGTGGTGGCGCTGCGCGTCGAAGGGATGATGGCGTTTTCCCGCACCGACCAGTCGATACCCTTCTATCTTCAACCCTATCTGGGCGGAAACAACCGCTTGCGAGGTTTTCAACCCTACCGGTTCACCGATCAGACGGCCTTTTTCGCGGTAGCCGAGCACCGCTGGTACGTCTTCTCGGGACTGGAGGCCGGCGTCTTCGCCGAAACTGGTAAAGTCGCGCCGCGAAATGGAGTCCTGAACCTGAGCAATTTGAAATGGGACGGAGGGTTGAGCCTGCGTTTTAAGATTTTCGACTCGTTTTTCATGCGCGTGGACAACGCTTTCAGCACTGAGGGCTGGCGCTTCATCTGGACCTTCAGCGAACTCTTTGGACGGCAAGATCGATGGTAGCAGCACAGCCCAGACACCTGCCGGTACTCCTGTCGCTACTCTTGCTGGCCGGCGGCCAGACGATGGCCCAGAAGTTCTTTCCGGACGACCCACTGCAGAAGGAACTTACACCCCTCGACACGCCTGATCCCCAGTTCCGCTCGCTCAGCACCGTCCTCGAGTACTTTTCTCATACCTTTTCCACTCCGGGTGAGGAACACCCCGAGAACGGCGTGATTCCAGCCCTGGGAATCAACACCATGGATGAGGTGATGGACGGGCCCTGGTTCGTCAACCGGCATTCGAGAAAGCGCCTGACAGCGGAAGAATTGCAGGGCGGCCACGGAAACGACAATCCTCCCTCCCGCAGCCTGCAGTGGGATGTGCTGGCTGTGAAGCGGTTTGGGCACCGTCCCGGGATGCTGATCGAAGATGACCGGGAAAGGCAGTATTTTTTCCGCTTCGATCCACCGGGCAAGCTGGAGTTGTCCACGGGCGCCGAAGTCGTTTCCTCGAAGCTCATGTATGCACTCGGGTACTGGACGACCGAGAATTACCTCCTCTACTTCGATCGCAGTCAGCTCCGGGCGGCCCCAGAAGGAGCGGACATCACCAGCATGGGTGAAACTCGCAACCTGCTGGAGGAAGACATCGACGAGTTTTTGAAGGGCGTGCCCGTCGACCCGGCACATGGATACCGGGCCGTGGCAACCCGAGTCCCCACCGGAGTTCCGCTGGGCCCTTTCCAGTTTTTCACCACACGGGCGGATGATCCCAACGACCTCTTTTCCCATGAACACCTCAGGGTGCTCCGCGGATTCTTCGTGTTTGCTTCCTGGATCAATCACATCTACGCCAGTGCCCCGACCACCCTGGACATGCTGATCGAAGAAGACTTCGGCTCCGGTGGGGTCAGGTACATACGTCACTACCTGATCGACTTCTTCAGCTCTCTGGGGGCCGCAACGGGACGGCAGAAGGAGGTCCGGGAGGGCAATGAACTCATTTTCTCGATGGATAGCACGGCTCGAAATTTTGCTCAGTTCGGGATTTACACCCCCAAGTGGATGAAAGCCACCTTCCCCGATCTGCCGGCAGTCGGGAGATTCGAAGCCCAGACCTTTGAGCCTGCCGGGTGGCAAGGAAACTACGAGCCCATGCCCTTTCGGAACCGCCTTCCGGACGACGATTTCTGGGCGGCCAAGATCCTCATGTCTTTGACCGATGAGGACATTCGTACAGTCGTCAAGACCGGACAGTACAGCGACCCACGAGCCGAACAATGGATTGCCGACTCTCTCATCGAGAGACGGGACAGAATCGGACGCCACTACTTGACGAAGCTTCTGCCGGTGGACGATTTCAGAATCGAGAACCATGAGCTGAAGTTCACAGACCTGACCCTCAAGTATGGTTTTGAGGATCCCCACCAGTTCCAGATCTTCTGGTCCACCTTTAACAACATCCGCGAGTCCAGCCTTCAGATTCAGGGGGCCAGTGGCGCGGCCCTCCCGGATCCGGCACGGAACGGTCAGCCAGGCTCCTACTTCAGGGCTGAAATCGTGGAAGAGGGAGGATCGAATCGGACGCTCGTCTACGTCCGCACAGGAACCGACGGCGTCAGGGTCGTAGGCGTCGAGCGGGAATGGCCCGGCAAGACGATCGCCAGCCCCGCCAGCCGGCGCCAGGACCCTCGCGAATCCCACTATCCCAAGCTCACTGCAAAGCAGAAAACCCTTTTTGACGCCTACGCCGAGGAATACAATCAGGAGACCGGCTTGCAGGTCACGCCCGGTAATTTCTGGATCTCCCGGAGCATCTCGGAAAGGACCACCTTTACCGCTGTCACCAACGCCCTCGAAAACACGGATCTGACCGACCAACAGGGCAACTCCCTGGGAACGGCTCTGGATCGCGTGGTCAAAGTGGAACGAATTGCCGGTCAGTACTACGGACGGGGCGGCGACGAGCAGTTTCGAGTCTATTTCGAGATTCATCCGGACACACAGGAAGTCCTGGAGAAGTCCAGGGAGTTCTTTCGCGACAAGGACAACACGGTCTATCACGCAGGTTTCCCTGTAAGCTACCGCCAGGTCGGAAAACCGCCCACCATGCAGTTCTCGATGTCGGAAGACAACACGCAAGCCGATGTCGACGTGGACTACCGTTCCAGCAAAATGCCCAAATCAATGTGGAACGGGCACATCACTTCAGCCAACTCGGACGTCCGAGCCGATCAAAACTACAACCTTCACACCAGGCGCTGGGCGGGCCTGGCGGCCTGGTGGCAAGGCCTCTTCGGGAATCTGGCAATGGACCAGGGCACGATTCTGGACCTGCTCAGCTACAAAGCCCCGCACGATCCAGTAGAAATACCGCCGGATCGCCCCCTCGGATTCTCGCCGGAGAAAGTAACCGACGCAGCCCAGGAATTCCTCAGTGACTGGCTGGGACGAGGCCAGTACGACCAGGCGCTGGACTTCATGTCTGATCAGGCTCTGGCCTGCGTGCGAAAAGACGGTGACGTCGACATCGGGGTCAAGAAACGATCCGACGCCCAAAAAGCTCTGAGGAAGATCTTCAAAGGAGTCTACGGTCACCTCCAGGGTGTGGAGAACCCGAATGAAGCGATCCAGGGGAAAGAGCCCTGGCGGAAGGACGTCTACACCATCATCGACCATCCCTACCGACAGTTTTTCTCCGCCTTTTCAGCTCCCGATGATCACGCCGAGCGCTACCTGTGTAAACCCGTGCCCGCGCTGGCCGAGGCGGTAAAGCAGGCTCGCAGCCGGACTGAAGCGGGCACCTACCACGCGACCATGTTTCAGTTCCGCTTTGGGAAGGACGGCGGTACTCTGGCGCTCATCTGGGCGAAGGAAGGCGGTCGCTGGATGATCGTCTCGTGGACCGTAGAGCGACAGTAGGCCGGGCCTGCTCAGCCTGGGGATGGCGTCAGGGTCTGACCCGGGGCGTTGTCGGCTGTTCCCTCCTGCGCTATGGTTGACAGCAGATCAGAAAGCAGCTGCCGGCCAGCCGCCAGCTGCTGCTCTAGCGAACCCGACTCGTCAAGGAGGCTCTAGTGACACCAAACCAGGACTGGATCACGGAACCGGGATTGTTCTCACGATGGTTGGAGACTCAGCTGGGTCTTCCTCCATGGCTCATTTTTGCTGTCGTGACCCCGATCGTGACGCTGCTGCTGCTGTTCCTCCTGCGAGAGCTGGGTCTGGCAGCCCTCTTTCTCTTTGAAGGGCCCAGAAAACACAGGACGCTGTGGCGCCGGATCTCCTTCCATTCCACCACGCTGCTGGGCATTCTCGCGGTTGGCGCAGTGTGGCGACTTCGGGTGAACTGGGTCGCCGAGAGTCTGGGCCCGCCCCGTGGAAGCGGCCTCAAGGAATACCTTACCGGCTTCATCTATGCCCTTCTGGCTACCCTGATTCTGGGTCTCCTCCTGTACCTGATGCAGGGGATCTTTCGGCTGGCGCTTTCAAGATTACGTGCCTGGGCCGAGGCGGCCAAAGGACTGCGTTTCCAAGAGACCGTTTTTCTGAAGCCGAAACGCATCCAGCAGTGGGCGGACCTCACTCTCCGGATCCTGCGGATGGCCATCCTTCTCGGACTTTCCTATGTCTACGTCCCCCTTCTGCTCAGCTTTTTCCCCCTGACCGCTCCCTTTGCCGACATCATCATGCCCTACGTGACAGGCCCCATCTTCCAGGTGGGTGGGGCAGTGGTCGGATACATCCCCAAGCTGTTCACGCTGGGTTTGATCATCCTGGTGATCCGGTATTTCCTGAAGTTCACCCGCTTCACCATGTCGGCCCTGACCAAGGGAGAGATCCAGTTGGTGGGATTTGATCCAGACTGGGGAGAACCGACCTATAATCTGATCCGAGTAGTGGTGATCCTGATGGGAGTCATGATCAGCTACCCCTACCTTCCCGGGGCAGGATCAGAGATTTTCAAGGGCTTTTCCATTTTTGTGGGAGCCATCGTAACTCTGGGTTCCAGCGCGGCCATTAACAACATCATCAGCGGGGTGGTCCTGACCTATACCCGCGCCTTTCGGGTGGGAGATCGAGTGCAAATCGGGAATACGCTGGGAGACGTCGTGGAGAAGAAGATCTTCGTCACCCGAGTCAGAACGCTGGACAACGATGAGGTCACCCTGCCCAACGGCATGGTACTGGGCGGCAGTATCAGCAATTTGACTGCAGCCGCCAAGAGCGGTGGGCTGGCACTGCGTATTTCTGTCGGGATTGGCTACGATGTGGACTGGCGAAAAGTCCATGAACTGCTGAAGAAGGCGGCCCTGCAGACTCCGCACATTCTCTCTGACCCGGAACCCTTTGTCGTGGAAATCGAACTGGGTGACTACGCCGTCTCCTACACGTTGATCGCGTTCACCGAGGAACCCGAAAAGGCCCGGCTCACACGAGCAGCAGTGCGGCGCAACGCACTCGATCTGTTCAACGCGGATGGCATCGAAATCATGACGCCTTCGGTCAGTGCACTGCGAGATGGGAACCAACCGGCGATTCCCAGAGACTTCAGTCCCAAACCGTTTCGATTGCCCGGATTTGAGGTATTCTTGCGCCGGCAGGAGGAAGAAGGATCGTAACTCTCAAGGCTCATCTGAAGCTTCGTGGCCCGGCTGGCCCAGGCCTGCTCGTGGCTCTCGCGTTCATTCTCTACAGCGGACCGCCCCTGGCGGCCCAGGTAGAAGAGACCTCCGACCGGGAGTTGAGCCTGGCCGAGGTGCTGAGCCTGAGGCGCCAGGTTGAGTCGAGTACAGCATCGGAGGAGGGGGAGCAGAAGCAACTGCTCAAACTCTATGACCAGGCCATAGCTGATCTGGAGTCAGCGAGCCAGGCTCAGATGCAGGTCCGAGGGCATGAACGCGAGCGGACCAGAATTGAATCCAGAGTGGCCGCTCTGCGGATCGAACTGGGCCGGTTCCAGGACCGGACAAAGCTGTCACTTCCTGACAACTTGAACGCTGAGCGGTTAGAAACTGCCCTGGCTCGGGAGCAGTCGCTGCTCGCCTCTCTCCGGGTGGCGCTCAGAGACATTCAGGAACTGGCGGCAGAACGGCTGCGCCGCCGCAATGAAGTTGCCCAGCGGCTGGGAAGGCTGGACCAGCAGATCGAGTCGGTCAACGCCGAACTTCGGGAAGCCTCCGAGTTGGTTGGGTCCGATAAGCTCCGCCAGGCGGCTCGCACCCGTGCTCTGGCACGACGGAAGGCGCTGCTGGCGGCCAGTGATGAACTACGGGCGGAACTGCGACTCGTCGAAGGGCGGGCGGTCCTGCTGCCCTGGCAGAGAGATGTGGCTGAGCTGAAAGTCGCTCGCAGCGAGCGCGTGACGGCCCTGCACGAGGTCGTTCTGCGAGATCTGCGCTGGCGTGAAGCGGAAAGCTCCCTGCAGGACGTCCGAGCCCAGGCCCAGGAGATTGCGGAGAGGCTGCCCGGGCTTGCGACCATGACCGAGGAAGTGACACAACTGGCCGAGACGCTGTGGGCTCCGGATGGCGTAATGGCCAAATCCCTGCTGACCGATTCCGCACTCACCGAGACTCGCAAGAACATCACGCAGCTCAAGAGCATCACAGCTCTGACCGAACGCCGTTTCGAAGCCGTTGGCCACACCGGAGACATCACTCAATGGTGGCCCACTACCCCTGTCGGTTTCCCGCGGCTGGCAGAAGTGCGAAGTGAGATTCAGCAGCAGGAAGCCCTGATACCAGAGATCCAGCACCAGCTCATCGAGTTCGAGCAACAGCGGGCCGACTTTCGCGAGTACGAGTCCAAGGTCGACAAACTGTTAGATGAAGCAGGAGAGGCCGCCGAGGGCGGCGTCCCGCCCGAAGTCAGATCCAGCGTGTGGGACCTCGTCCACACCGGCCGAGAGCTTCTGGACAGCCTGGTCGAGCAGTACGGGCGCCACGCCGGGCGCCTGGTGGAGCTGGTGACGATCTCCCGGAACTTCCTGGCCGAGGGAGAGGAGCTGCGGAGCTTTACCTACGAAAAGGTCTTGTGGGCGCGAAGTGTCCCGGGCTCGATCTTTCCGAACGTAGCCGACTCACTGGATGCCCTGCTGTGGGTCGCCTCGCCTGCAAGCTGGTTTGCCGGACTCTCGCAGGTAGGCCGGGCTTTACTTGGCGCTCCTCTGGGAGCCATCCTCTTCGTTTTGACGTTGGGACTCCTGGTCTGGAGTCGGCCACGAATAGCGAGGCGTATCGAAGTGCTGGGCGGCCGGGTCAGGGACCCCGCCACGGATTCGTTTCTCGCCAGTCTGGAGACCCTGGGCCACACTGTCCTTCTGGCCCTGCCTGTGCCCCTCGTCCTGCACGTGGCCGGACGAGTCCTGCAGTCATCCAGTGACCCCCTTTCTGGTCGATGCCGGTGAGGCTCTGGGGTGGGTCGCTGCGGTAAGCGGCCTCTTTGAACTGATCAGACAGTGGCTCCGGGAGGACGGGTTTGCCGAGGCCCACCTGGGATGGGCCTCGGAAGTGATCCGGCCCATTCGCTGGGGCCTGCTCGGGCCCCAGATCCTGTTTCTGCCGCTGCTCTTCGTCGCTCTCCATCTGAGTGCCGGTATGCACCTCGACACCTCGGAGCAGTTGCAGGCTTTCAACAACTCGCTGGGACGCATTGCGTTTGTTCTTGCCACCGGGGGTCTGGGACTTTCTCTGTGCGGGGTCTTTCGACCACGCCACTGGAAAATGGCCATCCACCGGCGCATCGCCCTTAACGCAGTGCCCCTGATCAGCTTCAGCCTGCTGGCCCCGGCCGTTCTGGCGGCTTTCGGGTTCTACGTGACGGGAATGCTGCTGGCCTACCAGATGCTGCGTACGGCCTGGCTGGGAGCCGCGATCCTGGCGCTGGGAGGACTCCTGTACCGGGGGCTGGTTGTAAGCCGCCAGCGCTCCGCTGCGAGATTTGCGTCCCTGGGTGCTGCCGAAGAGTCCAAACCCGCCTTCCATCCCTCACTCGGCGTCAGCCAGAAGGATGTCCTCACGGCCGAGGAACAGACTCGCCGCCTGCTGCGTTTTGTACTTGTGTTGCTGATGGGATTCGGCCTGTTCAGCATTTGGTACGAGGCCGCGCCGACTCTACAGATTCTGAAACGGATCCAGATCTGGCCCAGCATAGCGCTCCTGGAAGAGGCAGGGAGCCCGGCATCGCAGGTGGGGGCCACCCGGTCGGGGAAAGCTGAGGATAACGGCGAGGGAGAATCCGGTCAGTCTGCCCCGACACCCAGCTCTTTACTGCCGGCCGCTCCGGCTGCCGCGGCCGCAGAAGGCGACTCCTCGGGCATCACGATCTGGCATCTTCTCGAGGCCCTTCTGGCCTTTTTCGTCACGGCCGCCCTGGTGAAGAATATTCCCGGCCTGCTTGAACTGGTACTGCTGCACCGGCCCGGCGTGGACAGGGGAGCCCGAATCGCTTTCAGCACACTGATCCGCTACACGATCATGATTGTGGGGGCAATGGTCATCACGGGGCTTCTGGGAATCACCTGGAACCGGGCTCAGTGGCTGGTCGCGGCCTTCACCTTTGGCCTTGGCTTCGGGCTCCAGGAAATCGTGGCCAACTTTGTCTCAGGATTGATCCTGCTGCTGGAGCGACCCGTGCGGGTAGGCGATGCAGTCCGCATCGGAGAGTTGCAGGGCCGGGTAACGAATACACGGATTCGCGCTACCACCATCGCCCTCTTTGATCGCAGCGAAATGATCGTCCCCAACAAGGAGTTCATCACCAAGAGTCTGATCAACTGGACGCTCTCCGACTCGAGACGGCGCCTGGAGATTCCCCTTCGAGTCTCTTACGGCACCAGTGTGGAGCAGGTCAAGAGGGTGCTGCTGGAGGTCGCGCGCGGCCACCAGGATGTCCTGGAAGATCCGCCTCCTCAGGCCCTGCTCCAGGAGTTCGGTGAGTCTGCCTTGCGCTTCGAGCTGCGGGCCTTCGTTGATTTCGGCCGGGGCGTCGTGGCCAAAGACCAGCTGCTGGTCGCCATTGACAAGGCTTTCCGGGAAGAGGGCATTGAGTTCGCCGTTCCAAAACTGGCCATCCAGATGCCCCCTCAGCAGGGCGAGAAGTAGCCGCACCCGGCTGTTTACTTCATCTTCTTCTTCATGTTGGTCCACTTCTTGACCATCTTGTTCACAAAGTTGTCGATCTGCTTGGCTTGCGCCTCGGGTTTTTCCTTGATGACCGCCGTCGCCGAGCCACGCCACACCAGCTGCTCGGTCTTGGCGTCCCAGACGTCAATCAACAGGGTGCCCTTGGTGTAGCTGGAGGTCCGGGTGGTCGAGCTGGCCCCCATGGCACCCCCATAGCCACCGTGCCAGCGCATACCCGCGCCGGCGCCGTAGCCGAAGGTGTCGGTGTGCAGCACCATTTCCTCTTTCTCGTTGGTGTGGTAGGTCACGTAGACATCGGGGGTTTCCCGAACCTCGGTCATGTCTCCCTGAGTAAGGTGGTACTCGATGGCGTTCACGATTCGAGAATGCATCAGGGGACTCGAGTCCTTGATCGATGTCTCTTCGCTCGTGACCCACTGGAAGGTGTTGTAGTCGTTGTTGATGGCGTCCGGGTCGTAGTCGATGTAGATCTTCTGACCGAAAACGGGTGTGACGATTAAACCCAGTATCAGAATGATCAAATAGCTCTTGTTCATGGAAATCCTCCCATTTTGGACTCAGAGATAGTGGACGCAAGCCCGAAACGGCCCGGACTACGTCGTTCTCCTCAATATAAGGTGCGCCCCCGGAAGGGACGCGGCGTTCAGCGATCCTGGTCCGGATCCGGCGTCTTGTCCTTCTCGCCCGGGGTCACGGCCTTCTTGGTCGCCTCAGCCGCCTTCGTCAGAGCCCCGGCCGTGGTCTTAGCGACGGCGGTCACGCCCTTCTTGGTAGCTTCGCCGGCCGTGGCAACGCCCTTCATGGTGGCTTCGCCGGCCGTGGTCACAGCCTTCTGGGTAGCTTCTCCAGCGGTCTTGAGACCATCCCCGGCTGTTTCCAGGCCTTCTTTAGTTCCCTCGGCAGCCGTAGCCACAGCAGCGTCCATCTTGGGCTCTGTGTCTGCAGCAGCACCGGTGTCTGTGCTGGCTGGTTCCTCGGCCTCCGCTTGAGCCTCCTCGGTAATCTGGTCCGGTTCGCCGGGACAACCCCAGACCAATACGCACAGCACCATCAACGGCAAAAACTTTTTCGGGGTACTCTTTTTCGGGGTACTCATGGAATCCTCCTGTTGCTCCCCTGTTGGGACAGATTATCATTCGAATGGGGAATCTCTCAAATTGAGAAGCGATCCTCGTCGGCATTCGCAGGGATGGCAATGCTTCCATGCGGCGATCCGATCGGATTCGTAGGGGCGACCCTTGTGGTCGCCCGGGAAGCGGGCCGGCACAAGACCGGCCCCTACGATACACATAACCTTATCGGACCACAGAGGCTCCTCCTACGTTGTGTCCTTATCTGCTAGAGCCTTCACGATTTCCCGGTCCACCGATCGAAGATGAAGATCCCGCTGCGGGAAGGGGATCTCGATATCGGCGTCGGCCACAGCAGGAGCACAGAGGTTGCGAGAGGTGCGAGTCTCAATACTCCCACCCGATCCCCGTCACCAGATTGAAGTCATTCTTGGGAGCGTCCGTCCTGGGGGCACTATCGTAGTTGTCCAGAAAGCGAATCGAGAAATAGAAGTCGGTGTAGAACTCCCAGCGCAGTTCCTGCGTGAAGTCGGCTCGATAGCGACCCTGTTCCGAGAGGCTGGGAAAGAAATTCAGACGGGTCAGGAAAGTCAGGTCGCCGAGGTCAAAGGCATTGTACTCAAAGCTGACCAGTCCTTCAGTACTGTTGGCTGTGGGCACAGTGGGGTCGAGAAAGCTCTCATTGTTCAGGGCCATCCCACCCTTGACTGCCAAATGGGATCGGCTGCTGCGCATCAGGTAACGGCCCCCGAAGCCCGAGTAAGTGCTGCGAAGTGACAGATCAAGCTCATCACTGCTCAGATAGTCCGCCGCTCCCCCGACCAGCCACTTATCGCCCAGAAAATAAGTAAAGTTGTTGTCGATACTGATGCGGCGGGTTCGGGGAGCCCCCGTTTGAAGAGACCGGATCATATCCGTGAACGAATCCGCACGCCACCTCTCAGCCAGATAGTCAAGGCCGAGTCCGGCGGTCAGCTGCTGAGCCTTGTTGGCCTTGGTATAGTTGTAGCCGACTTCCAGATTTACTCCGATGCCCTCCCAGAAGTTCTCTTCGACCGGGCTCGCGGAAACCACTTCGGCGGCCGGAACCCGCTCCTCTATCGTCGCATCCCGGACGATAATCTGGTCGGTAGCCTGCGGGTCGGTTTCGAAACTGCCGATCACGCGTTCCCCCCGATAGGTTTCGATCAGAAAGCGGTCGGCCGCCTCGACGCGTTCAATCTCCTCCCAGTTGATAATGAAAATGTTTTCGCCGTAAGCCGCATCCAGATGGAGATCTCCGTTCACTATCTTCTTAATGTCCCCGCTGAGTTCATCCCCGTTCTTCATGACCACCTTGTCGGCGAAGGCGGCCTGGCTGCACAACCAGAATACTGCGGTGATGGTGAGCCGGCAGCTCACGCGGAAAGTCAACCTGTTCTTCGTCATCGTCGATCCCTTTCTGGGTTAGATTGCTTCTGATCGGGTGGGGTTTCTCCACTGCTCGGCTGATTACACCAAACCGTTGCAGACCTGTAAATAGGCCTTTGGTGCCACTTCCATAAGCCTTAAGGTCGCCTTTTGATAGGCCTGCTTGGGGATTCATCTTACGGGGACGACGAATTGAGAAACCGTTTGAAAGCGGGCCTGGGACGGGTCTCCGAACGCCTCCGGGCGATGGAGGATCTGTCGGGTGTGCTCAAGCCCGTGGAAATCTCCCATCCCGACGTCAGGATCGTGACCCACGACCGGGAAGACGCTTTCACTCTGGTGAACAGCCCGGAGTACATCGCAGAAGGGCTCGACTGCCAGCTTCGGCTGGCTGGTCGCGAACCTCCCCCGGCGCCGGGCAGCAAGGTGTACGGCCACTACTACGGCACACTCTTCCAGCTCAGGCTGGCTGGAGAAGATCCAGCGGTACTGGTCCTCCTGTGGGGAAAAGAAGACGACCGCTGGTGGATTGTGGCCTACGACGTGGCCACGCCCTAGTCTGAAGCGCCTTTCACAGCCAGACGTGTCGCCTCGAGCGTTCCCTCCAGCGACTCCCTGGGAAGGGACATGACAAAGGGTTTGACCACCCAGCCCAGACCAAAGGGGATCTGGCGCGAAAGGGAGATGGTCAGGCACTCGACAAAGGCCCCCCCCCCTCAGCCTCCTCGATGCTCCAGTACACGTTCAGCCGCCACAGAAATCCACTGTCGTGTCCCACCGGCAGTTCCTTTTCCCCAGGCTCGCCTGCATTCTTGACTTCGGCAATCTTGGTACTGAAAGACCTGCCGGTCCATCGCTGCTCGGAAATCTGCCGGTAGCGAGCCTCATGCTCTGTATTGAGAACTGCCGTCAGCACTTTCTTCTTTAAGAGTCGCTGGTAGCCACGGATGGTGTCTGCGTCGCCGCCCAGCAGCTTGGACTCCACCACCTCGGGATACCAGTCCTGGTGGTGGTCGTAGTCCTGGAGGACCGCCAGGATCTGGGGTCCGGTGGCATCTGGAAAGAAGGCCGCCCCCAGCCAGACGTGAAGCAGCCCGTCCTTGATCTCGGCGTTCTTGTCGAGATTCTCGATCAGAATCTCTCCATCCCGGACCTTCGGCCGCAACTCCGGATCTTCGTCCATCCACAGAAAAGAAAGCTCACCGTCGAGTCGTTTCCTGAGGACCAGCTCAGAGTCTTCCACATAGGAATCGAAGGCCGCCACCGTCTCGGGGCTCAGCTTCGCTCTGGGCTGGGCCGTGGCGTGGGCGGCCAGAAGCAGAAGAGCAAGAATAGTGAGAAACAGACTGCGCATTCCACCTCCACTTCGGCAAACAACCATCGGCCGCCAATTGTAACGCACTCCAGGCTCGCTGCTCTTGGGTCAGTTTGACATTGAATGGTATTATTGAATTTCATAGGAACCAAGGAGACCGTATGATTCAAGTGAGCGCTCGCCTTCCCGACGAACTCGTGAGCCGCATGGACCACGCAGCCAACAGGTTAAAGCGTACGCGCGCAGATCTGGTCAGGCAGGCTATCGAGTACTACCTGGAGGATCTCGAGGATTTGAAGCTGGGGCTGGAAGCCTTGCAGGACCCCGCCGATGCCATCCTGGAATGGGAAGACGTGAAGCGTGAACTACTCGTGCAAGATTAAGGGCAGCGCTGCCAAATCACTCAGGAGGATCCCTCGACCCGACCGCCTGCGCCTGATCGAAGCCATAGACCGACTGTGCATCACCCCACACGCGGGCGGGGTTCTGAAAGGGGAGTTTGCCGGCCTGCGCAGACTTCGAGTGGGCCGCTATCGGATCATCTACGAGGTGTTCGAGAGGAAGCTCACTATCCTGGTGGTTCGGATAGGTCATCGCCGCGATGTCTACCGGTAGTTGCCGTTTCTGAAGGAAGGCGCGAGTTGTTGCCGCTGAGGTGTTCCTGGTATCTTCAGGGTTCTTTGGGCCTCCCATCGGGAGCCATTCATTCCACTCCTTCGGACTGGAACAGAAACGGAATAACATATGATTCGACTGACACGAGTTTCCATTCTCATCACTCTCGTCACAGGCTTGCTCCTCGCAGACCTGGCCGTTTGGGGAGGCGTCAAGTTTAAGAAAACCTGGAAAAATCCCGAGGCCCAGCCCACCAGCTGGCAGGGCCAGAGGATCGCGGCCTTCGTAATCACTTTCGAGCGCGCCGTGCGCCAGGATGCCGAGATCAACCTGGCTCGCGAGTTGACGGAGCGCGGAGCCGTGGGGGTGGCCGGTCACACCCTGGTGCCCCTGGAAATGTTCCGGAAGGACCCGGATGGCGCCAGGAAGAAGCTGGAATCGGAGGGGATCACGGGAGCCGTGGTGATGCGCGTGGTGAGCAGTGATCAGGAGGTCAGCTACTCGCCGGGTAGCGCCCACTATGTGTCAGGCTTCTATCCCACTTTCTATGGCTACTGGGGCTACGGCGTGGCTACCCTGTACACGCCCGGCCATATGAGCGCGAATCAGGTCGTCTTCATCGAAACCCGCCTTTATTCCGTGACAAAAAACCAGATGCTGTGGTCTGGGACCAGCAAGACCACGAATCCGAAGAACGTTGAAAAGTTCATCAACCAGCTGGTCAACGCGGTGGGAAAACAGGTCCGCAAGGCTGGACTGGCCGCCAAGTAGGCCGGCTCCCCATCCGGTTCCGTTCGACACGGTTGATAACCGTGCCCTACCTGGCCGGGGCGGGGATGCGGAAGAAGATGGCGTAGAGTGTCGGGACGACAATCAGGGTTAGAACCGTGGCGAAACCCAGTCCGAAAACGATCGTCACAGCCATGGCCTTGAAAAAGGCATCCTGAAACAGAGGGATCATTCCCAGCATGGTGGTCAGGGCTGCCATGGCGACAGGCCGGGAACGGCTGACGCCGGCCAGGACCACGGCCTCGTAGCGGGCAATCCCTTCCCGGATAAAGATATCCGTCTGATCGATCAGGACAATGGCATTCTTGATGAGCATGCCGGAAAGACTCAAGAAGCCGAGCAGAGCCATGAAGCCAAAGGGCTGGTTGACCACCAACAGTCCGACAGTGACGCCGATCAACGCCAGAGGCAGCGTCAGATAGATGATGATCGGCTGCTTGATGCGATCGAAGAGCATGATAACGACCAGGATCATCATGACGATGGTAAACGGAATCTTGGAAAAAAGAGCCGCCTGGGCATCTTGTGAGTTACCAAACTCTCTTTTCCACTCAAACTCGTAACCCGTGGGCACTTCAATCGCCTCGATTCGGTCCTTGAGGCGGTGCCGAAGAGCATCTGCGGTCCCGAATCCCATGTCACACTGAGCCCGGATGGTGGGCACCCGATTGATGCGGCGCATCAACTGGTCCTCGGACCCGGTTGCCATGGAGGAAACCACCTGGGCAAAGGGAACGGCCCGATTGGCGCCCGAGCTCCAAATCTGGAGACTCTTCACAGCGTCGACACTTTCTCGTTCGGCCGCGGGGGCTCTGGCAATGATGGGAAAGAGGTCGTCTTCCTCTCGATACTGGCCAATCGTCAGGCCGTCAAAAGCGATCTGCAGTGCCTCAGTCAGGTCGGGTCGGGTGACGCCGGCGATGCGGGCAGGCGTTTCTGCATAGACGGGCTGGATCAGCTTGACCCGCTGCCGCCAGTCGTCCCGGATATTGGTGGACGCTGGATCCTCTCGCATGATCGCCTTGGCCTCCTCCGAGAGCCGGCGCAGGACGGCTCCGTCGGGACCCCGGAACTGCGCTTCAATCTTGGCTCCACCTCCGGGACCCACCACGAACTTCTTGTACCAGGACTGAGAATCGGGGTATTTCTTTCGAATATGGTCGACAATCTGCTCTCCCAGTCCATCGATCTGCCGGTAATCCTCTACCGACATAATGATGTGGCCGAAGGCACTGTTGACGTCTTCTGCCATGTAGGTGAGCTGAAAACGTAAGGCGCCCCGACCCACAAACGAGGCGGTCGAAGTCACGCTGTCGAGACCCCGAACCCATTCTTCGATCTCGGTCACGTCCGCCGCCGTATCGCGGATGTGAGTCCCTTCCGGAAGCCAGTAGTCCACATAGAACTGGTTACGGGTCGAGTCGGGAAAGAAGCTCCGGTCCACATATCCAAACGCGTAAAGGGCCAGAACGAAGCAGCCCAGCAGGACCAGGATGGTCACCCCGCGACGCCGCAGGCAGCCTTCCAGAAACCCCCGATAGATTCGGTAGGGGGCAGCCCCATAAGGATCTTCGCCCTCGGACAGCTCAGGGGCCTTCAGAAAGGAGATGCCGACCAGGGGTGTCACAGTGACGGCAAAGACCCAGCTCAACCCCAGAGAAAAGAGAATGACCTGAAACAGGGATCGGCAGTATTCCCCGGTACTGTCCTGAGAAACCCCGATCGCTGCAAAGGCCAGAATGGCCACAACAGTGGCCCCCAGCAGGGGCGTGGAGGTGGCCTGCACCGTCTCGATGGCAGCCTGCAGACGCGTCTTTCCCGTCTGAGCTCCGATCACAATCCCCTCGACGACCACAATAGCGTTGTCCACCAGCATTCCCAGGGCAATGATTAGCGCCCCCAGCGAAATTCGCTGCAGCGTCACCTCATAGAACCCCATGAAGACGAAGGTAGCCACGATGGTGAGGACAAGAATCCCTCCAATCAGGACGGCGCTGCGCCAGCCCATGAAGATCCACAGCACGACCAGGACGATGGCCACCGCCTCCAGAAGATTGATGGTGAAAGCACTGATGGAAGCGATCACATCCTGGGACTGAAACGAGATCACTCCCAGCTCGATCCCGGCCGGGATCTGAGACTGGAGTTCTTCCAGCCGGGCTTCGATTCCCTCCCCCATGACCACCACATTGCCGCCCTGCGCTACGGAAATGCCGATCCCCACGGCCGGTTGGCCGTTGTAGTACATGATCTCAGTGGGCGGTTCCTTGTAGCCACGACTGATGTCTGCCACATCGCGCAGATAAATCAGGCTGTCGGAATCGCTTCCCCGGATCAGAAGATCTCCGATTTCTGCGACCGACTCGAACATGCCCGTGGGTTGAAAGCGCACATACTCTCTCCCCACGTGGACCCGGCCGACATTGGAGACCATGTTCTGCTGACCCAGGGTTCCGTAGAGCTGATTCGGAGAGATCCCGAGCTGGGACATGCGGGCTCGTGATATCTCTACGAAGATCGCTTCCTGCTGGTCTCCCCAGAAGGAGACCTTGGCGACGTCCTGCACCAGCAGAAGCTCTCGCTTGAGCATTTTCCCGACATCCAGCAGCTCGGCCAGCGAATAACCTTCCCCGTAAATGGCCAGGAAGACGCCAAATACGTCACCGAAATCATCGTTCACCACCGACGGACCTGCGCCCGGAGGCAATTGTCCCTGCACGTCTCCGATCCTGCGTCGCAACTCGTCCCACACCTGGGGCAGCGTGCTCCCGTCGTACTTTTCCTGCACCTCAGCGTAAATAATCGAGAGGCCGGGCTTGGAAAGAGATCGGACTTCTTTGAGCTGGCCCATGGACTGGACCGCTTCTTCGATGACCTCGGTGACCTCTTGGGAGACCTCCAGGGGAGACGCGCCTGGATAGAGCGTCGTCACCACGGCTTCCTTGATCGTGAACTCGGGGTCTTCCAGGCGGCCCAGTCCCTGAAAGGCCACCAGTCCTCCTACGAAAACGACCGCGGACACTACGTAGGTGGTGGTTTTTCTGGCAATCGAGAATTCGGCCAGATTCATCTTCGCTCCCTCAGCTCGTCGGTAATCAACCGCACCTGCTGGCCGGCACTGATGGCGCTGGCACCCGCCGTGATGACGCGGGCTCCGACTTCGAGGCCTCCGAGAACGATGGCCCGGTCGCGGGTCAGGTCACCGACCTCGACGGTGACCCGGCGGGTTTCCATCGAGTCTTCGTCAACAACCCAGACGTAGTAGTCGCCCTGGTTTCCAGGCACCACGGCGGACACAGGTAGAGTGGAGGCTGTCTGTTCCTGCAAGGGCATTCGGGAGGAGATCTCCGCCGTCATCCCGGCCAGAATGGTTCCCTCTTCTGGCTGCCGCACCTGCAGAGTCACGGCGAAGGTGCGGGTCACGGGATCGGCCTGGCCCGCGACCTCGGTCAGGCGAGCGGGAAACTCCTGACCGGGAAGGCCTTCAAAATGGGCAATCAGGTCCGGCTCTGCCGCTCCGGTTCGCTTGGCCCGGGCCACGAGAGCCTCGGGGATCTGGGCCACGACCTCAATAACGGAGATGTCCTGAAGACTGAGTACCTGCTGCTGGGCCGGAATGAACTCAAAATTGTCGGCGAAGACTTCCGCGACCAATCCGTCATAGGGAGCCCGGAGGGTCGTGTCCTCAAGTTGATCTTGAGCTCTTCGAAGCTCGGCTTCCAGAGCTCGGATGCGGGCTTCCATGGCCTGCAGGTCTTCAGGACGAGCTCCTTCGCGGGCAATCGCCAGAGTCTCCTCGGCGGCTCGGACATCGGCTTCAGCCACGTCGCGGGCAGCCCGGCGCTGATCATACTCGGCCTTGGCAACATTGTCATTTTCATAAAGGTGGCGATATCTGCGCAGGGTCGCTGCTGCCTCCAGGAGTCTGGCCTGGGCACCGGTCAGCCCCGCCTCCAGAGCCCGGATGTCCTCGGGGCGGGCCGACTGCATAGCCTCGTACTGCGCCTTCAAGTCAGCTACCCGGGCCTCCAGGTTGCGTACGGCGGTCTGATAGTCCCTGGGGTCGATCCTGGCCAGAACGCTCCCCCGACGAACTTCCTGCCCCTCGAAGATGGGTAGCTCGATCAGCGGGCCGGACACGCGGAAAGAAAGCCGGGCCTGCTGAGCAGCCTGGGCGTGCCGGGAAAACTGCGGGTTGTGGACACTCCGGATCCCCCGAATACAGTGGTCTTAACCGGTTTCACATAGTTCGCCTGGGTCAGCTCCTCGGCGCACGAGGGTGAGAGCACCAACAGCGCCAGCAGGGTGATCCACCCACCCCCCGAACCAGATCGGGGATCTCTCCGGAAACCCGTCCACTTCTTCTCGTCATCGAGTCGCCTGTTCATCTCGCCTCTCCTAATCAAATTCTGGCCTAGCAGCCCGTGGTGAAAGTCGCCTCTCGGTCAGCCATGGCCAATAGACTTGTGCCATGTCGATGGGCAAGCGTAAGAGACAGAGGCAGAGCGAGATGTGGGTGCCGGCAACAGAGCTGGCCAAAGCGCCGGGACACCCTTTTTACCAACGCCTGAACAGAGTGCTGGGCAAGCACGGTTTCGATGATTTTGTGGAAGCGGAATGCGCCGCTTTCTATGCCCCCAGCCGAGGGCGGCCCGGCCTGGCACCGGGCATCTATTTCCGGCTGCTGCTGGTGGGTTACTTCGAAGGGTTGAGCTCGGAGCGAGGCATTGCCTGGCGAGCCGCTGATTCGCTGGCGCTGCGCGGTTTTCTGGGACTGAATCTGAGTGAGTCACCTCCGGATCATTCGACCATCTCCAGGACCAGGCGACTGATCGATGTGGCCACGCATGAGGCGGTTTTCTCCTGGGTGCTGAAGCGGGTAGCCGAGAGCGGGTTATTGAATGGCAAGACGATCGGCATCGATGCCACCACGCTGGAAGCCAATGCGGCGCTGCGCAGCATCGTGAGACGAGACTCCGAGCAGGGCTACGAAGAGTTCTTAACGGAGCTGGCAGTAGCCTCCGGCATCCAGACGCCTACTCGAGAAGATCTGGCCCTACTGGACCGCAAGCGAACAGGCAAGGGATCGAACCAGCAGTGGAAGCACCCGCAGGATGGGGATGCGCGCATCGCCAGGATGAAGGATGGGCGGACGCATCTGGCGCACAAGGCAGAGCATGCAGTGGATCTGGAGACGGGAGCCATCGTCTCGGTCACGGTGCAAGGAGCGGATCGAGGCGATACGCAAACGATGGTCAAGACACTGATACAGGCGGCCGAGCAGGTGGAACAAGCGCTGCCGAAGGGATCGGGCATCGAAGAGGTGGTGGCCGACAAGGGATATCACAGCAGCGAGCGGATGGTGGATTTAGAAGCGCTGGGACTGCGCAGCTATGTGAGCGAACCGAAACGAGGGAAAAGACGCTGGAGAGGAGACACTCAGGCCCGTGATGCGGTCTATGGGAACCGGCGACGAATCCGGGGTCGGCGAGGACGGCAACTTTTACGACAACGAGGTGAGCTACTGGAAAGACCGTGTGCTCACCTTTACGAGACCGGCGGGATGAGACGGGTTCACGTTCGGGGCCATGAGAATGTCTTGAAGCGGCTGCTGATTCAGGTGAGCGGATTCAATCTGGGGCTGCTGATGCGCCAGCAGTTGGGTGTGGGCACGCCGCGGGGGCTGCAGGGGCGGATTTGCCTCGTTTTGCTCCTCATTTTGTCGCTGTGGAAGCGTCTGAAGGGCCTGTTTGGCTTGATTCCGACCGCCCAGACTCAAAAGTCCCGGTCAACGCTCCCGTCGCTTCTGCCACCGGTCCGCTCCGCCTGAAGTCTGAAAACCTATTTGCACCACGGGCTGCTAGGGCCGCACCGGCTGTCCGGTCCGGGCAAAGAATGCCGCCAGCTCGTCCAGGAAGTCCTGTCTCTCCTGGGGAGAACGGTAATAGTCAAATCGTCCTACGGCCCGCTGTACCGCCATCAGATCAAGCAGGTAGCCGTAGATGGCGTTGGCCGCCGCCAGCTCAGCTTCCAGGGCGAAGTTCTGGGCATCCAGCAAGAGCAAGATGTCCACCACACCGGCCGCGTAGGAGTCGCTCACCAGATCCAGATTGCGGCGGCCCGCTTCGGCGGCACTCTGGGCCAGCTCGATACCCACGAAGGAAGCATTGGTGGACTCCAGAATGGAGCGAATCCGCTGCTCCACCCTCTGGCCGGTTGCCTCTCTGCGCAGAGTCAGTTCCTGGAGTTCCTCCTGGGCCCTGGTCTGGCGGGCATAGCGGGCGGTTCCCTCAAAGAGTGAATAGGTGGCCTCAACCTGAACGGTCCAATCCCAGTTGTTGAGGCCGGGGAACGGAAACCCGGTTCCTATCCCATGATCACGATGACCGAACACGTTTGCACCAAAAGTGAGATCCGGAAGAAAGAAACGGCGCTTGGCCGCAGTGAGCTCACGCTGCTTGGCTCGGATGCCCGCGTCCAACTGGCGCAACTCCGGGGAAGCCAGCTCGGCCTGAACCGCCATAAAGTCGCGGAAGACGCCAAACCCCAGAGGATTATCCAGATAGCGCCGCAGGTCGTCAAAGCCGGAGACGATCTCCGGATCGTCCAGCGTCGCTTCCACCGTCACGAACACTTCTTCCAGGGGTCGATTCAAAACCCGGTTCACTTCAATCACGGCCTGATTCTGAGCCGCCTGTGCATCCAGAACGGATTTCTGGTTGGCAGCGATCTGACTCTCCCAGCGAAACACCTCTTCCCTGCCGGCCACGCCGATATCGACTCGCGAGCGGGCCAGATTCAGATTCGTCCGGGTCAACTCCAGGTTGGCACGCTGGATGCGTTCCACGGTTTTGGCCCCAAGCACATTGAGGTAGGCCTGACCACCCTGCAGAATCACATCCAGGCGCAACTCTGCTCGCTCTTCTATGCGCCGCGTCTGCAGGTTTTTCTCGATGCCGAAGCCGGCCCAGGCCTGATCGGAATAGATGAGCTGGGACCCCGAGAGTCCTACGCCCAGCTGGTTCTCCGGGATGATAAAGGAGGCTCGGTCGCCGTCCACCTGCCGGGCAGACCCGAACAGATCAAAACGCGGAAGCAGGGCCGATTTGGCTTCCCGGACGGTCTGCTTCCCGGCCGCCACGGTCCGGTCCGCGGCTGCCAGGTCGAGGTTGACGAGGCTGGACTCACGAACCACGGCAGGCAGAGAGAGAGTCCGAACACCCAGGTTGACTTCCTGGTTCAAAAGCTCCGCGTCCAGAAGAATCCGGAAGCGGGGAGAGACTCCGATGGCCCTGGCTGTGGCCATATTGATCACCATCCGCTCCACCCGAGTGTAGCTAACGGGCAGCTCTTCAGGCTTCTCTCCCAGCATCACCCTCTGGATATTCAGAGCCACCCTGCGGGCCCTTCGTCTGGTTTCGTCCGCCGGTCCCACGGTGGCCAGTATCCCCGCCACCACTTCGATCTTCCCGCTCGAAGAAAAACTGGGGAGTCGACGCGCTATCAACCCCTGCACCAGTTGGTCGAAGGCAGCCCGGTTCAGGCGCGGCAACGGCGTCACATAGACTGCTTCCGCGTCGTCGGAGATCTCGGATAGAGCCTGCTCAATCGAAGAGCCAACGGGGACTATCCGGATCTCAGACAGGTTGGTCGCGGCCAGCGCTTGCCTGAACAAACTCTCGGGGTCAACACCCAGTTCCCGCCAGGCACCCAGGACGATAATAGTGAGGCGTCTAAAGGAGACGATCTGGCGGAAAGACTCGATGTCCCGGAGCAGATCGGTACCGACCGCCAGGTAGTTGAGATTTTGGACTCCACTGACCTGAATCGTCTCGAAGTCACCTGGATCGAGCAGCGCCAACTGCCGGGTCTCGATGGGCACTCCCTGCAGTTCGGGCTGAAACACCATGGGGGCGAAAGCCGGCTTGGGCAGCGGGCCTCGGCGAGCCACCTCGAGAGAACCAAGGGCTCCCAGGGCCAGCAACTGATCGACCTCCGGATCCGACAAGAGACGATCCACAACCGTCCGAACACCGGCCGCCGTCCAATCCGAGGTCACAATCTTGGCAGGGGAGAAGCGGCTCTCGAACTCCCCCTCCAGGACGGTCTTTATCTCTTCCTGAAACACTTCGACGACTCGAGTATTCAGTTCCGAAGGGCCGTCCAGGACAATCCCGAAACGGACAGGGTCCTGGCCGAAACCAAGAGCAGTCAACACCAGAACTGTGAGCGCGAGTCGGAGTGTTTGCAAGGAGATCTCTACTTGAACTTGCGGACGTTGCTGAGCTGGACATACTGATTGCCCAGGCTCTCAATGATCAACTGGTCTTCGTCGTCAAACTTGATCTTGGCGGCCACGATGACATTGCCGAGTCCCTTCTCCTTCTCATTCAGTTGCATAGAGACAATGCCGAAAGGATAATCCCGGGATCGGCCCGAAACGTAAAGCTCCATGAAACTCAAATACCTGGCGGTGACAATGTTGACGATCCGGCCGTTTTCCGTCTCATGAGAACGAGCCACGGCGATCGGAGTCCCGATCCGACCGGTCGGCGAGATCTGTCCCACATCCAGTTTCTCCATTTCCCGCCGAAGCGCTTCCAGACCGCTCTCCTTGAGAATCGTCGCCAGTCTGCGAACTTCCTCATCGCTGGTGTATTCCTTGATTCGAATATCAACTCCCATGGACCGTCCACCGACTGTGCCCCCCGTACCCATGACGGTGGCGGCAAAGTGCTCGGTTTTCTTCTTGTCCTTCTTCTCAGCTCCGGCTGAGGCTGCGCAAAGCAGCGCGATGACAGACATCGAGACCAGAACTGGAAGCCCGCGAAAGTCGCTTCGCTTGAGCATGATTCTCACTCCCTGGCGGTTGTTTGAGTTTTCAAGTGATGATTCACTATTTGGGGGGAAACTTGCTGATCAACTTCTTGATGGCGTTGGTGACCTTCTTGTTTCCCTTCTTCTTGTTGCTGCTGACCGTATCTCTGGCCGTTCCCCGCCACATCAACTTGTTGGTGTCGGGATCCACGAAGTCAATCATCAGGGTTCCTTCCTTGGTCAGGTTGGAATCGGATCCGGTCTTGTAAAAGGGTCTCCAATGGCCGTAGGACTGGTAACCCGGATCGGGGCCTCCCTGCGCACCGACACTAATTTCGGCAGTCTGAAGAGAGTACTTGGACACGCCGATGTACCCCACCAGAAAGTCGGGAGACTCCTCATCCAGAATAAATCCCTTCTTCTCCAGGTGCGACTTCAACGAATCCAGAACCAATCGATTCAGGGCGGCATCCGCAGCCGGGTCGTGTAAGCTCGGGTCGGCTCGAACAATGGGCAGGGCGTCACGCTGGATCCACCCGAACTTTTTCAAACTGGAGAAATCCACGCTGTGATCATAGTCTCTGCTGAGAGTCTGCGCGAACAGGCCGCCCATCAAGAAGACGGCGGCAGTCGCAGCGACGAGTTGTCTCATGATCAGATCTCCTGGAAGCTCTGGTAGGACGCCGCCCGACGTTGTAACAGCCGCGCGACCGCCGGGCAAGAATGGCCTCTCGCTAACCGCGAACCGTTGCCAGCTTCTTGAACCGCCACCTGGCCAGCCACGACCTGTGCATGATTTCGCGGAGGGCCCACTGCTCGGCCGGGCTGAGATCAGGATGAAAAAAATCGATGATGAGGACGTAGCGGGATTCGGAGGACCGATTCCAGGCCTCGTGTTCGAAGGAATCATCGAAAACCAGACACTTCCCTTCTTCCCAGGGCCGGATTTCGTCGCTGACTCGGATCCGGCAGCTTGCCGGGATTTCCAACCCCAGGTGACAGCGCAGTACCGTGTTGGCAGGTCCTGAGTGCGGCGTAATGTGACCTCCCGGGGCCAGTCTTGAGAAGTAGGCCAGCCCGGCTTTGTATCCGGGGATCGACTCAATCAACTCGGTTGTCCGGGGACAGCGGCGGCAACTAGGCTCGACCTTGCGTCCCACGCAGTACAAGTAAAACACCTTCCACTGTCCAGCCTCACCCATATAGGTGTAGTGGCTCTGAAATTCTTCCTCCAGGAGGCTGTCCAGCTCGCGCCGGATATCCTCAGAACCGTCACTCAGGCGTCGGGTCCAGTCAAATTCATCGGCCTCGTACCAGGGCTTTGATTCCAATTCTGGGAAATAGTGGGTCGGACGCTGAACGGGATGCGGCGCTGAGACCTTCTCCCCAACCCCCAGAAACGATCGCACCCGCTGCAATTCCGCGGATCCGACTCCCTGAGACCGAGCTCTGCGCTGCAGACCGGCCCACACCATGCGGGAGCGCAAACTCTTGATGATCTGGGAATGCATCTTCATGGCAGGCCCCTGGAGCATACCGAAAACAGTTTCCGCCCGAAAGCTTCGGGCTCAGCCACTCACCGGAGGAGTCTCTCCGGCCAGATCGAGTTTGACAAATCGCGGCCCCGCCCAAACGATGGAGCCGACCTCGCAAACTTTCTATCGGAGGGCTGCACATGCAAGTCATTAGCCTGATCTGGGGAATCCTGGCAATCATCGGGATGCTGATCGGATTTGTTCCTCTTCTGGGCGCTCTCAACTGGCTGAACATTCCCTTTTCCGGAGTTGGGATCATCTTCAGCGCCATCGCTGTCGGCGTCAGCCGGGGCTCCAAACGGATGGGCATGGCCGCTCTCATTTGCTGCGCGATCGCTCTGTTTTTCGGGCTGATCCGACTGGTACTGGGGGGCGGCATCCTCTGAGACTGGTGCAACGCCCGGCATCCATGACCTGAGGCCGCTCCCGAGGGATGGAATTGCGGAGATTGAAACCGTTCCTCACCGATCTGGGAATTGGTGTCGTTGTCTTCTTCGGCTACTACTTCCGGCCTGTTTTTCTGGGCCAGGGGACGCTGGCCCGGGGGTTCGACGGCTCGGTTCAGTCCTATCCCTGGCTGGTGAAGCTGGTCCAGGGCTGGCGGAGTTTCTCTGTGCCTCTCTGGGACTTTTCGAGTTTCGGCGGGACCACCTTTGTCGGCGAGCTGCAGCCGGGTGTGCTCTACCCGGGTCATCTGGTCTTCTCCTGGCTCGCCGGGGAAGTCACTCAACAGACCTTCAACACCTACATCGCAGTTCACTACATCCTGGCCTTTGCCTGCATGAACCTCTTCCTGCGAGGCTTTGGAATTGGTGTCGCTCCCAGATTGCTGGGCAGCTTCGCCTTCGCCGCCTACCTGGACTGGTCGCAGCCCAACCGTTTCCTCGGAATGGTCTTCCTCCCTCTCCTGCTGCTCTGTGTAACCAGGAGCATCCGTTGCAAATCCACCCTGGGGCGCGACCCCTACCTCTATGGGGGTGGATTTGTGCTGGCCACAATGATGCTGGCCGGCCACCAGCAGCCATGGGCCCACGGGGTGATGGCCATGGTCTTGTGCGCCGCCATTCTTTGGCGACGGAGTGAACGCCCCGGGTTAGTGGAAACTGCCGCCCGCGTGATCGGCATGGTCCTGGTGTCCGTCCTGGCCACCGCACCTCAGTGGCTGCTCACCCTGGAGTATGTCCGCCAGGCCTATCGCTGGGCTCCCGACCGGATCCTGGGCCTCCAGCGTGTGCCCTATGCGGCCTTCGGACACGCCGACACCTTGAGCCCGGAGCTCTTCAGTTACATTTTACGGAGCTGGATGCCCGTGGTGACGGCCGCCGCGCTACTCCTCATCCTCTTGGGCAGAATCCAGAACAAGCGCCTGGTCGCCCTGGGGCTGACACTGGGACCCTTTGCCTTTCTGGCCTCGCTGGGAGATGCCGGCTTCCTCTCCAAGCTGACCTGGTACATCCCCCTCTTCACCATCGTGCGGGGAGCAGAGCGCTACATCTTCCTGGTTTTCTTCGCGGCCGCCATCCTGCTGGCTCTCCTCTCCGACTGGTTGCTTTTCAGGCGCACGACCCTCCGGCTGTGGGTTGGGAGAGGAGCTTTCGTGGTACTGGCAGTCTGGGTCCTCCACCACTCTCAGGGGCTCTTGAGCCCTCAGCCGGACAGTCTCGAACTGTCACCGGACAGGCAGTTTGCCAGGACGCGGATCGTCCAGGAATTGGTCTCCCGTCACAAGGCAGAACCCTTTTACCGCGTCTTCAATTTCCGGCAGTGCATCGCCCGCAATGCGGGCAACGCTTACGGATTGTTGACCGTACGGGGTCATCGGGCCACCATTCACGCACCCTATTACGATTTCGTCACGGCAGCACTGGCCGACCCAATGAGTTCAAAACATGACTTACTGGGCGTACGCTATGTCGTCTCTCCGGAACCGCTCCCCCTCCCTCTCATTCTGCAGGAGGAGAATCTCTTTCTTTACGAGCGCCCCGGTGCCTCTCCCATCTTCTACTCCGAGGAAGCGGGCTCAAAGCTGAGCCCGGCCCCGATTCAGCGGGTGCGCTGGAGTGAGAACTCAGTCACTCTGGTACTGGCCGGAGATTTCGCCGGGATTCTCACTTTTGCGCAACCCCACTACCCGGGCTGGGTCGTGTCTGTGGACGGGCAGCAGCGGGAACTGCTCGCGACGGGACTGTTTCAGGGAGTGCATCTGCGGGCAGGGGATCGTCGGGTGACTTTCGCCTATCGCCCCCGGCGGTTTTACCTTGGCCTGGCCCTTGCTTTCATTCCAGTCTGCGGCCTTCTGGTGGCCCTGCGACCCTTTCGGCTCTGAGGTGGCCCCTCTCACTCTCGACAGACTCTCACCCCGGGGGCAGGCGTGGCCGGCAAAGAAAGGATTCGTAGGGGCGACCCTGGTGGTCGCCCGCCGCAACGGGCCGGCACAAGACCGGCCCCTACGAGAATGAATCTACGGCCGTAGACGTCGGAACAGCCTCACGCCGTACAACTGAATCGCCAGCCCCAGCACCATCAAGGCGGAAAACAGGACGACGAAGGGGACGGGCCGATGTTCCACCAACTGGTACAGGACGGAATGGATAGCCAGCAGCCCAACGAAGTAGTACGTCCAGCGCTGCAGTGACTTCCAGCGTCGGGTCCCCAGCTTACGCACCGAGTAATCATTGGAGATGGCCAGTAGCAGAATAATCAGCAGAGTGGCAATCAGGCCGACATGATTGGCCCAGCCGAAGGGGCCAAGCCGGAAAAAGGGCGCATTTTCGAGGTGGGGGGCGAGATGAAGTTGTAGATGATGTTGGAGAGGGCATCGCGCCGGACGTGGATGAAAGATCCAAATCCCACGTGAATCAGGGCCAGCACCCCGACCCAGATCCCCACGTCGCGCCGCAGGTCCAGATGAGCCGGCGTCCGACGCCGCTTGCGAAGCAGGTTCCAGGGGCCAATCGCGAGTGAATACACCAGCAGCAGCACCGAGACATACCCGGTGCTGATACTGATTCTGAAGATCGGCGCCCCTCCCTGCCGGGCCACTCCGGGGCGTGTGGTCAGGGACGGGTAGACCACCGGTATCAGGAAGTACAAGAGGGCCACCAGTTGATGCAGCCACGCCAAAGGTCACCAGATGTGTCACAACCCGCTTCTGCCGTCTTGATCCACTCAACATTCCTGAATTTCCCTTTCTATCGCTCTTGACTGGATCCACCCACTTCCAATTCCCAGGCGGCCAGTCTCTCCTTCAGGTCCTTCACGACTGCTGGATTCTTATACACCAGGTTATTTCGTTCTCCCGGATCGGCAACCACATCGAAGAGCAGGTCGGCACCATCGCGGACGTACTTCCAGCGGCCGCGGCGCACCGCCTTCTGCTGACGAATGCGAAGATTCACACGCCAGAAAAACTCTCGTTCCACCGGGAGCTTCTTCCCCTTGAAAATGGGAAACAAGTCGATGCCGTCCAGGGTTCTCCCTGCCGCAGGCTCGACTCCGGTCGCTCCCAGGATGGAAGCTGTCAGATCCATCTGGATGGCCAGCTGATCGGACACGCTCCCCGCGGGCAACTCCACCGGCCAGCGCAGCAGGCAGGGAACACGCAGACCTCCCTCCCAAAGCGTGGCAAAGCCATGGAAGAAAGGGTAGGTTCTGGACAACTCCCGCCCGCCGTGGTCATAACTGAAAATCACCAGAGTCTTCTCAGCCAGTTGGCTGTGGTCGAGTTGATCGAGAATCCTGCCGATTCCCGCATCCAGAGCCTCGACCACCTTGGCATAGTCCTGGCGAGTACTGGAGTCCCAGGTCTCTTTGTCACGGATGTCCCAAGGACGATCCGGGGGCTGAGCAGGCGGAAGAGCGGCATTGTAGGACACGTACAGAAAGAACGGGTTCGCCGCCTGTTTGTCGATAAACGAAACGGCTCGATCCGTCAGCAACTCGGTAATGTATCCCTCGCGTTCGACCGGGGTCGTGTTTTCGTACAGACCTGGCTCTCCTGTGTATGTCCGATGGGAGAAATAGTCGATCGTCCAATCGTGAAAACCGAAAAACTCGTCAAAGCCGTGGGCATTCGGCCCGAAGCGGGGCTCGTATCCGAGATGCCATTTCCCAAACATGCCAGTGGCATAGCCGGCGCCTTTCAGGAGGCTTGCAAGGGTGGCTTCGGAAGTGGGCAGAGCTGTGGATACATCATTGCGAAGAGCATTCATCTCCCGCCCGGCCCGATGCTGATATCGACCCGTGAGAAGCGCAATCCGCGCTGGGGTGCAGAAAGGCGCTGCAGCATAGAACTGAGTCAGCTTGACTCCCTCCCGGGCCATTCGGTCGAGATGGGGGGTACGGATGTCGGGGACACCGTAAGGTCCAATATCCCCGTATCCCATATAGTCGCTCAGGATCAGAACAACATTGGGACGATCAGGAGTGGAAACCTTTGGGCTCTGGACGGAAGCCTTGGAAAAGCCAGTCAAGGCAAACAGCAGGAGCCCGATCATTAAGATCCATTCAGGGCCGGTGCGACTCCGTACCGGGCAGAAAGTGCTGGTGCATCCTGGGAAACGAGGTTCCATCAGGGCCAGTGTAAGGATGAAGGGCCTGACGCGCAACAAATCTCAGAGAGGACCCTCCATGGTCCGATCAGGTCTCCGGCAAAGCCTCGCCCGAATTCTGGTTGATCTTGACAGCCTCGATCGACATGGACTATAAACATTGGATCCACGGATTCAATCCAGAGGAAAAAACCCGGTTATTTACCGGCCCGGAGGGGGCTTGGTTTCTCATCCCGTATTGCAGCCACACACAAGGATCCCTGTTGACGACATCTTCGCTGCCCGGGAACGAATCAAAGATCTGATTCTCCGCACTCCCCTGGTGCAGCTCGAGGGTGACAACCTTCCGGCTGATATCTTTCTCAAACTTGAGAACCTGCAGCCGATCAACTCCTTTAAGCTGAGGGGCGCCAGTAATGCCATCGCCCTGGCCCAGCCGGAGCAACTGGCCCACGGAGTCTACACAGCCAGTGCGGGCAATGCTGCCCAGGGAGTGGCCTGGAATGCAGCACGGCTGGGCGTTGAGTGTTCGATCGTAGTCCCCAGAGGGGCCCCGGAAACAAAACTGGAGGCGATTCGCCGGATGGGAGCCTCCATTATCGAAGTGAGCTACGACGACTGGTGGCAGGTCCGCGTCGATCACGGCTACGAGCCCCTGGCCGGAGCTCTCTATGTCGATCCGGCCAGCGACCCGGCCGTCATGGCAGGAAACGGAACCATCGGCCTGGAAATCCTGGAGGATCTTCCCGACGTGGACTCGATCGTCATTCCCTGGGGCAGTGGGGGATTGAGCTGCGGTATCGCGTCGGCCATCCGGGGCCTCAAGCCCGACACTCACCTTTACGCCTGCGAGGTGACGACAGCCGCACCCTTCGCCGCCTCCATGGCCGCCGGCATCCCCCGGGAAGTGAAGTATGTCCCTTCCTTCGTCGATGGAATCGGAGCCAAGGGCGTGCTGGCGGAAATGTGGCCCCTGGCCAGTGACCTGCTGGACGGCTCCCTGGTCCTGGAACTCGACGAGGTTGCCGCTGCTCTGCGGCTTTTGGTAGAACGAACCCGGATCGTCGCCGAAGGCGCTGGCGCCGCCCCCGTAGCCGCGGCCCTTACCGGCAAGGCGGGGTCCGGCAAGGTGGTCTGTGTCGTCTCGGGCGGCAACATCGACACCGACGTCCTGGTGACCATTCTTCAGGGCAACACTCCCGGTTAACCAGGTCATCTCGTCTTCGCGGTTTTCAGAAATCGCCACCTTCATGCGAACTCCCCTGATTCGCGATCCGTCGAAGTTGGATATCGCTCTCATCGACAGAGCGCGAACTTCCAGCCATCGCGTTGAACTGCGCCGAGAATGCCGATAGCATGACCTTGCTCCCGAGATGATCCTCGGCGAGATCCTATGCTCAAACAAATTGTGCAGATCATCGAAAGCCTGGGTGTCAACCCTCAAGCCGCGTCCATCGCCGCTCCAGCCGCCGCCTTTTTCCTGGTCGTCATTCTGGCAGTGATCGCCTTCTTCATCGCAAAGAGGGTGCTTCTTCGGATCGTCTCTTCCCTTGTCAAGAGGACCAGGACGGCCTGGGACGACCACCTGCTGGACCACCGCTTCTTCTTCTGGATTGCTCACCTCGCGCCGGGGATTGTGATCTACCTGCTGACTCCAATGGCCCTCGAGGCTGCTCAGAGACTCATTGCAGTGGTCCAGGGATCCTGTCAAATCTACATGATCGTGGTCGCTCTGCTGGCCGTGGATTCCCTCCTCAACGCGGCGTTGGATATCTACAACAGCTACTCCATCTCTCTTGAGGTGCACCTCAAGAGTTTCATTCAGGTGGCGAAGATCCTGCTCTATGTCGTGGCTCTGGTCGTGATTCTGGCAACCGTCCTGGGGAAGTCCCCTGCCTATCTGCTCGGCGGCATGGGAGTTCTCGCCTCAGTGCTCATGCTGATCTTCAAGGATTCCATCCTGGGCCTGGTGGCGGGAATCCAGCTCTCCGCCAACCAGATGCTCTCCAGAGGCGACTGGATTGAGATGCCCAGCCACGGGGCGGACGGTGATGTCATTGACATTGCATTGACCACCGTCAAAGTTCAGAACTGGGACAAGACAATCACCTCGATTCCGACCTATGCGCTGATCTCTCATTCCTTCAAGAACTGGCGCGGGATGTCCGAGTCGGGTGGCCGTCGGATCAAACGAGCGGTTCACATCGATATGCAAACGATCAAGCTGTGCACTCCGGCGATGCTTGAGCGCTTCTCCAGGATCACGTACATCGCTGAGCACATCCAGAAGAAACAGGACGAGGTCGTCTCCTGGAACCGAGAGCGACAAGTCGAGAAGGGTGATCGCATCAACGCCCGCCACTTGACGAACGTGGGTACCTTTCGTGCTTATGTTCTGGCGTATTTGAGGCATCACCCCGAAATCACTCAGGACATGACCCTGCTGGTGCGCCAACTAGCCCCCACGAAGAATGGTCTTCCCATCGAGATCTACTGTTTTACCAGCGACACGCGTTGGGCTATCTACGAAGACATCCAGGCCGACATCTTCGACCACATCCTGGCGATTGCCCGGGAATTCGACCTGCGCGTCTACCAGGATCCCAGCGGCAACGATGTCCAAGAGCTGTCACGCGGCCGAGCCCTTCATACTGGATCTCTGCCCCCAAGCTCGGAATCATGACCGCCATCCTGAGAACCGCCCTTACCTTGATCTTGATTCTGTTCTTCCTGCCCTGCCTGGCGCCGGCCGAGGAATTCGATCTGACCTTTCGCCCCCTCCCGGACGGCTCCGTCGGACGCGATCTGTTCATCCCGACCCGGGACGGCCTTTTCGTCTACGGCTATGTCAGAAAACTGGCCGGCAACGGTCCCTTTCCCGGGGTCATCCTCGTGCACGGGGGCCTGGGGGGAACCTGGAAGGGAGCCCGAGGACTGGCCACGAAGAGCCTGGTAGCTGACACCTTGATCCGAGAAGGATATGTCGTCCTGGGTATGGACTACCGAGGCGGTGACTGGTTGACTGAGGCAGACGACGTGATCGCCGGATACGAGTATTTCCGAAAACTTCCTTACATCAAGGACGATGCCGTCGCCATGATCGGGGGCAGCCACGGAACCAAGCTCACCCTCGAGATCGTGACCCGGATCGATCTGCAAGCCGCGATTTACTGCGCCGGCTTCCACAGCCTCTCCGACATCCTGGAGCATGTTCAAGGAAAAGGGGCAAAGGTCTTCAGCACCCCAACTCCCAGTGGACGCCAGCGGCCGGGCCGGCAGGCCATTGCCGAGATCACCGAACAACTGGGGGGGACTCCAGAGCAGAAACCCGAAGCCTGGGCCGAGCAGGACCTGATTCCCAGGCTCGGGAACGTGAACACCCCCCTGTTCCTGGTCCACGGCAGACAGGACGCTCTGTGTCCTTTCGAATTCAGCGAGGAAGTAGTGGCAGAGCTTCGGTCTCTCGGGAAACCATTTGAGACCTACTTCCCGGACAACGGGCCCCATGGCTTTTACTGGGGCATTAGCGCTCAGCCCGGCGGAAACGAGATCTATCGACAGGCGGAAACGGACACCTTTATCACCCGGACGATTACTTTTCTGAACCAACGCCTCAAGTGACCTCTGCCTGATCCGGGCTCCTTTCGAGGGTACCTGTACGGTGAAAAACTCAATCCGGCCCACCTTCTTTTTTGCCGCCTGTCTTCTCCTCGCACTGCCGATCTCCTGCACTTCCAAAGACTCGAGCCCCTCCCCCGAGGCCGGCGCTCGGGCGCAAAGCCCCAATTTTGTCGTCATTCTGGCCGATGACCTGGGGTATGGAGACGTGGCTTGCTATGGAGGGAGGATCCCAACCCCCGGGCTGGACCGGATGGCGGCCGAAGGGATTCGTTTTACGGACTTTCACTCCAGCGGGACCGTCTGCACACCCACCCGGGCCGGGCTTCTGACCGGCCGCTACCAGCAGCGGGCCGGGTTGGAAGAGGTGATCCTGGTCGGCTTCGATCAGAATCGTCACTGGGGCCTGCAGGAAGGGGAGACGACTTTGCCCGAACTGCTCAGGAGTTCCGGATACTCTACCGGCATTGCCGGGAAATGGCATCTGGGCTACCGCGAGCAGTACAACCCGCTGCTTCGAGGTTTCGACTTTTTCCGAGGCTTTGTAGGCGGCAATATTGACTACCAGGCTCACATCGACCGGGCAGGAGTCTACGACTGGTGGAACGGTCAGGAAACCATCGTGGAGGACGGCTACGCCACGCATTTGATCACGGACCATGCTCTCCAGTTCATTCAAGAGAATCGGCATCGTCCCTTCTTCCTGCTGGTGGCCCACGCGGCTCCTCACTTTCCCTACCAGGCACCCGGGGACCCTGCCTTCCGAGTCACGGGAGAGATGGTTCAGAGCGACCTCGACTTCCAGACTTCTCCCGGCACATACAGTGAGATGGTGGAGGCCATGGACCAGGGAGTCGGGAGCATCCTGGACACCCTTCAGGAGCTGAACCTGGCTGAGAACACGCTGGTCTTTTTCTTTTCGGACAATGGAGCCAATCGCAATGGCTCGTGTGCTCCGCTACGGGGGACCAAGACCCATGTCTGGGAAGGCGGCCACCGGGTACCGGCCATGGCCTGGTGGCCGGGTCGCATCCAAACCGGAGTCTCCGACAGGCTGGTCAGCAGCCTCGACCTGATGCCCACGATGCTGGAACTGGCCGGTGTTGAAACTCCGAGAGACCGGCCGCTTGATGGCGTGGACCTGCGCAGGTATCTGCGCAGCGGCGGCGAGGGAGAGGAGCGCACCCTGTTCTGGAGGTTCCGCGGTCGAACCGCAGTTCGCCAGGGTCGCTGGAAGCTGGTTCAGGGGGAAGACGATCAAACCGGCCCGGCCCTCTTCGACCTCAGCCAGGACCTGGGAGAAGAGGTCAATCTGGCTGCCGAGAATCCGCAGCGAGTCGCAGCCCTGCGCCAGGCCCTGGTCGCATGGGAGAAGAATGTCGACAGTGGGGCAACAGTCCAGCCGAACCGCTAAAAAGGGACAGTCTACTTTGGCACCTATTTCCCGCAGTTGTTTGGAGCCGTCTTGCATGGAGCTTTTTTTCCGGCCTCTGACGAGAGTAAGAAAAAGGCGCCAAAGTAGACTGTCCGTTCTTTAAGTCAAGATTCCAAATTCCAGATTCCAAGACAGGAAGAGGGAGGAGTCGGGAAGGGGGAGGGGCCTCGACCAGCGCGGCCGCTCTCGGCCGCTCCTTAACGTTCGCCGTCCGCGCTGGTCGAGGCCCCTCTGACCACTCTTTCCAGAGAGTGGAACTCTGGAACTGTGGAATTTAGAACTATCGGTAATCCACCCAGATGGGGCTGGCCCAGGCCACATGCCCGTCCACCTGCTCGACCCGAACATAGTAATAATGTTCTCCGGCTGAGAGGTCGGCATCCATGAAGGTGAACTCCATTCTCTCCCCTTCCCCGTCTCGCCGGTACACATACAGATTGTCCCGGACCACCGCCACCTCCTTGATCCGGTTCGTGCCCACTACGTGGACCCACAGGAGAGGAATATTGGAGGTGGCGAACGCATCGCCGTGGATGTACTCGTCAGAACCGTCGCGCAGGCGAAAATCGAGCAGAATGTTACTGGTCGCCCCATAGGTGTGACGCTGCTTCATGGCATCGAGCAGACCCTCTCGAGTGAAGTCTTCGGCCAGCACCATGGCATATCCGGTTCGTGCCCAGCGATGTGGGTGGAAACATGGTCGGAGCTGGCCTGTACACCCAGCTTGTAACCCTTCTCCCAGGCTTTCCAGACAAAACCCAGGGGGCGGTAGCTCCCTGCCACCAGATCTTCCCTGTCTTCAGAAGGAGCCAGCGGAGCTCCCTCGTGTTCCGCCGAAGTTCGGGCCCCCTGAAAGATCTCCACGATGGGCTCCAGTTCCGGATCGTTGTCTCTCCAGTCGGTCCCCATCCGGGTATGCGAGGTGTGGGAGATGGCGATTCCTCCCGTCTCGCGCAGGTATGGGTACAGAACCGGACCCGTGCTGTTCTCCCACTCTTCCCGCGTCGCTGGCAGCGGCCGGTGGCCCCGCTCAGCGAAAACAATGTTGCGATGACCGTTGGGATAGTTGAGACTCCGTTCATACCCGAAGAGCGTCACGAAGCGCTGCGGCAGATAGAACATGTCTTCCGACTTTTCAATCCGCCACCAGCTGTACTCATGGTTGTCCCCAGAATTGTGGTCCGTGACCAGATAGAAATCCATGGCGGCCGCGTCCAGCATGTAGCGGTAGGAATCGAAGAGACTTCCGTCTCCTCCTCCGTCCCGGGAGATGTCCGTGTGCCGATGAAGATCTCCCCGGTAAATGCGGTAGGTTCGACCACCCAGTACAAGCTGGTAATCTCGAATCTCCGCCACCTGCTCTTCTTCCCGCGGTTCGGCAGGAAGGCGGGCCGGAGGCTCACTCCCTGCCGCCCCCAGCGAGGCGGCGGCGGGCGCCCTCTCACTCAACCGGTTCGCCATCTCAGCCACCACCACCTGATGGTCGCCGGGTTTGGGGCCATAATCTCCTCCTCCCCAGACTCGCTGGTCGGTCACCCAGGCCACCTGCACTTCCCCGGGCCCTGTGGCAGCCACGTCAAAGGGGCCGCCATTACGCCCCACACTTTCGGGCAGCACAGTGGCTTCAGACCAGTGGTCGCCGGCATAGAAGGAGGCCATCACTTCCCACTTCCCGGCCGCCGCCCAGTCCGATTCGGATCGGTTGGCCAGTGTACGGGGGCGGAAAATCATCCACATGCGTCCCGCTGCATCGGAAAGCAGGCGCGGGGTCTGGAGATATCGCCGGACTCCAGGCAGGACGGAGTGGCTCACCTGCTGGCGGGGAGCCAGCCAGCCTGAGCCGTCGTAGACCAGCACACGGATGTCGCGCGATTCGTAGAGACCCGTGCCCCCCTTGAAGAGAAAACCCGTGTCCTTGCCCCAGTTCTCGCCAGCCAGTTCGTAGGCCACCCAGACCCGGTCCCGGGCATCCACCGCAACCGAAGGCCTGGCATGAAACCGGGGGGTGTCCGTGACCCGAAGCACTTCTCCCGCCCTGCCCTCGCGGACCCGGCGAAGACGAACGTTGTAGCTGCCACCGTCGTATGTGTCCCAGGCGACCCACGCCGCTCCGCTGCTGTCCACCGCCACGTCGGGGTGCCAGTCATTAGCGCTTTTCTGGCTGGCTGGATCACTTATCTGAACTTGCGGGGACCAGGATCTATCTGACCGGGACCGGTAGTAGATCTGAAAGCGCCCGTCGGTGGCGCCCTGCCAGGTCAGGTGGAGCTTGCCCTGGGAATTCGCGACCAGGCGGTGAAACAGATGGGTCCCGGCGCCCCATGTGATGGGCTCGATTGGACCCCGTGAAGGTCCGTCGAACCAGCGTGCCTTCAAGTGCCACTGAGCTCCGTCGCGCTGGGACCAGACCACCCAGAGCCTCCCCTGGGCGTCAACGGCCGAGTCTGTTCCGTACAAATCGCCCGGCTCTTCCGTGACTCGTCGCGGCGACTCCCAGACACCGCCCTGGCGCTGACGCAACCAGACTTCGTCGGCCCCTTCTCGATAGGCGATCCAGGTGACCGAAAGAGTCCCGTCCTGGCCTGCGCTGATGGAAGGGTAATCGTCCTCGTAGTCCGCCGTCGTGATCTGGGTGACCGCGGGAACCCGGTAAACTTTCAGCCGCGATTCCAGGAAATAGAGTGGCTCCGTCCCCGGGAGGTCGCCGAGGCGGAAGGCAAAGTCGCCTTCTTTTGTGCTCACACTGAGCCTGCCCGCCGCAGGAGCCCGATAGTAGACGGTGATACCCACAGCCATGGCACGCGTGGCGTGGGGAAACGGCACCTCGCGGGGATGCATCACCTGGTAGGAGGCAGGCCAGGAAGTGCTGCCCGCCGTCCAGGTATGCCCGTCAATCCGGTGCTCGGAAGTAAAGTGATGGCCGCGAAGTTCCACGAGCTCCCCTCCTGAGAGCGTCACGGAACCATCCCAGAGAGTCGATTCGTGATCCCGAATCCCGAACTCGATCATGAGAGCCTGAAGCGGTCGAGGTTCGGATTGAAGCGCCGGCGAGAGCAGAGAGATCAGAAGAACTCCGATCGCCAGGTACGGGCTCATTTCCCACAATCCGAAGGGGGCACGGCGTCGAGGATATGCCGGCTGCCGGCCGTCAGAAGACCCACATCGGTCGAGATCGAAACCAGTCGGAACCCGAGTTGGATCATGCGGCGGGCATAGGCGGCGGAACCATTGTGGATCCCGGCCACGACACCCTGTGCGTTGGCGGCCCGGACGATTCGATCGATGGCCTCCAGAAACACCTTCTCTTCCTGGTCAAATCCGGGTGTCAGGCCCAAAGCAAAAGAAAGATCGGAAGGCCCCACATAGACGGCATCCAGACCGGGTACGGCCACGATCTCTTCCAGATTCTCCAGGGCTTCACGAGTCTCGATCATGGCCAGCGCGAGAACCGTCTCATTGGCGTGCTCGACATAGTCCGCTCCTCCGTAGAGACTGGCCCGAAAAGGACCGCAGCTGCGATTTCCCAGGGGCGGATAGCGGCAGGCTGCCACCAATCTCCGGGCTTCCTCAGCGGTGTCGATCATGGGACAGATGATGCCGTAGGCCCCCGCATCCAGCATCTTGCCGATCATCCCCGAGTTCAGCCCGGGAACTCGAACCAGGGGAGTCGTATCGGTGGTGGAGATGGCCGTCAGCATGTCGGTGGCCGCCCGCTCGTCGATGGCACCGTGCTGCATGTCGACAAACAGAAAGTCCCAGCCCTGGTGGGCCAGCACTTCGGCAGAGTAGGCACTCGGGGTCAGAAGCAGGAGACCGGTCGCAGTCTGTCCCTCGCTCCAGATACGGCGCAACCTGTTTTCGCGCATGGGACCTCCCCGGCGATCCAGTGGACTAGGGCGGGTTCCTCCCCCAGTTCCTTCAGCAACTCCTGCAAAGCCTCTTCGGGCATACCGTAGCTATGATCGGCGTCCGGAAAAGCACCCTCGATGACCTCCTGGCGATAGGTCTCGACGGCTTCCAGCATCTGGGGATAGATCCGGGCGTATTGCTTGACGTACTTGGGCACGAAACGGTCGAACATACCGACCAGGTCGTAAATCAGCAGAGTCTGTCCGTCGCAGTGAGGCCCGGAACCGATCCCGATGGTGGGGATCTGAACTCGCTCGGTAATGAGCCTGGCAACCGGAGCCGGAACCGCCTCCAGGCTCAAACAGAAGAGCCCGGCGTCTTCCAGTGCCAGCGCATCATCAATCAGGGCGCGGGCGCTGGCAACGTCCTTGCCTTGTACCCGATAGCCGCCATACTTGGAGACATGTTGCGGGGTCAAACCGATGTGACCCATCACCGGTACGCCGGCGTCCACAATGGCCTTCGTCGTAGCGGCGATTTCCCGGCCGCCCTCGAGCTTGACCACATCCATGCCGCCCTCTTTGAGGAAGCGCCCGGCATTGCGGATGGCTTCTTTGACATCTACCTGGTAGGACATGAACGGCATGTCGCCCACCAGCAGTGGATGCCTGGCTCCACGGGCCACACCTTCGCAGTGGTGCAGAACCTCTTCCATAGTGACCGACACCGTATGCTCACGACCCAGGATGACCATGCCCAGCGAGTCGCCTACCAGCAGGACATCAATGCCTGCCTCATCTGCAATCTTGCCCGTGGCATAGTCAAAGGCGGTCAGCATGGTGATCTTCTCGCCTGCATCTCTTTTTCGCTGCAGGTCCAGAACCGTTATCTTTTTCCGCTCCATGGCTATTCCTTCCTACTCTCTCTGGGAACCTACTCTTTCACGAAACTCAGCCAGCCGTGACGATCTTCGACCTCACCCCGCACGATACCAAAAAAAGCAGTCTGCAAAGCTTCAGTGATGGGACCTCGTGCACCCTCACCCACTGGATGTCGGTCCACGGAGCGAATCGGGGTGATTTCTGCCGCAGTACCCATCATGAACACCTCGTCGGACAAATAGAGCATCTCACGAGCCATGCTTTCTTCGCGAACCTGGTAACCCAGTTCACGCGCCAGAGTCATCACACTGGCACGGGTGATTCCGGGCAGTATGGAGGCTCCCAGCGGGGCCGTGTAGATCACACCCTCTCGGACCAGGAACAAATTCTCCCCTGGGCCTTCACTGACATGACCGAAGACATCGAGCATGATCCCTTCGGCGAAGCCGCCGGTTTGAGCTTCGCGGGCCGCCAGTTGAGAGCTGATATAGTGCCCACCGAGTTTGGCCATCAGGGGAAGCGTACCCGGGGCCGGTCTCCGCCAGCTACTCACCGCTACGTCCACACCCTGCTCGTGCGCCTCCGATCCGTAGTAAGCGTCACGCTCCCAGCTGGCGATCACGACCTCGATTCGGTTTTCTTCGGTCAGGAACAAGTCCATTTCCCCATATCCGCCAAAGACAATCGGCCGGATATAGCACGACTTGTGTTGATTGGTTCTCACGGTTTCTCGAACGGCTTCTCTGAACTCCGATTTGGAGAAAGGCACCTCGATGTAGAGGACCTTGCAGGAGTCGTACAATCGATCGACGTGAGCCTGCAGGCGAAAAATGGCGGGGCCGCGCGGGGTCGCGTAGGCTCGCACACCTTCATAGGCGCTGGTGCCAAAGTGGATGGCATGGGAGAGCACATGAACTTGTGCTTCGTCCCAGGCTACCAGCTTGCCGTTCATCCAAATCCACTCCGCTTTAGGAATTGCCATGGTCTTACCTCTTCTATAGGTTCTGGGTTCTAGGTTTTGGGTTTTGGAATCTCTTGGTATGGGAGCCTGCGGGCCCGACCGGACCTGCAATCGTAGGGGCGACCCTTGTGGTCGCCCGTTGAACGGGCCGGCACAAGACCGGCCCCTACGCCTCAGCCGTGCTCCCGGGCGGCCAGGCCCTGGGATAGTGTGGACACCCGTCCAGGGGATCACCGTCCTGGAGACCCGGGTCTTTGGCGTTGATGGCCAGCTCGCCCTCCATCTTCTTGTAGCGGGCATCCTCTCCGGCCCAGTGGGTAATCAAAACCCGGCGCCGCGCCTCACTGCGATTGTTCCCCGGGGCTCCGTGGATCATCATGGCATGCAGGATCAGACAGTCTCCCGGTTCCATGTCGTAGGCCACGATCTCGTAGTCCTGGCGATTCGCTTCGATGTCCGGTATCAGGGGAAGCCCCGTGCCCGCGAAGGGCTGCCGGGTCGTGAAGTGAAACGGGTTGTAGGTCTCGCCCCGGTGAGTGCCCCGGACGACTTCCAGTGAGTTGCGGGCCGGAACCGGATCAAAGGGAGTCCACAGCGTGATGATCTGCCAGGCCTGCACCGCCCAGTAGGGCTGGTCCTGGTGCCAGGGGGTCCGCTGCTGCGTCTCCGGCTCCTTGACAATCAGATGGTCGTAGAAAAGGTTTACACTCGGTGACCCGGTCAATCTGGCAGCAATCGCCGCCGCCGGGGAGTGGAGGATGAAGTTCTTGAACTCGGGAATCCTCTCCCACATGGCGTGGTCGCCCCAGGAGCGTCCGGGGTCCTCCGGCTTGGTGTACACCTGGGCCAGGGGGCCGGGCTGGGCCGCCGCCTTTGCCACAGCTTCCCGCATATAATCGATCCAATCCTGGTGGAAAACACCGCGGAGGCAAGTGTAACCATCCTGGTCATACTGTTCGACCTGACGGTCCGTGATTTCCGTCTGGGGTTCGGAAGGTAGCTTGCTAGACATTCCAGACTTCTTCTAAGAAACTTTCATGTATTCAGAACGCGATCAATGTATCCAAATCCAATCGCTTTGTCGAGTGCTCTCCGACAGTCCACCCTCCTGGCTCGGTTGCTTCTTTTTTGGTGAACTCAAATTGGACACTCTGGTGGCCCGGGGAGCCCGAACCAGGCAGGTTGTACCACATGTATATCAAGCTTGACCTCTGACGCATGGACCTTACCACGGTCCGAGCCGTCGGTACGCCAGCCAGGTGGGCGTGCCCTCCATCCACGGCTTCGCTTGGCGGAGCCGGGAGACAGGAATATTTTCTTGACAGCCGGACAGGTCACCCCTAAGAGTTGGATGCACGGATTCATTTATTTTGGTTTGAGTCAGCCCGCCGGCCGCTCCATAATCGACGCTCCGGGCTGGAAGAACTTGGATTTTACCGCCTCCAAGAACTTCTATCTGCCCTGGGAAGACCAGTATGTGCAGTTCCGCTTCGAGTCGTTCAATTTCACCAACACCCCGCACTTTGGCAAGCCGAATGTCACCTCGGGACCGGCCAGCCTGACTGCAGGAGTCATTACCAATGCGGCGGATGCAAGGACTATCCAGTTTGCTTTGAAATACGTCTTCTGAGATCAGGCGAACTCAGAATCCTCCCACAAGGCGCTGGATCCAAAAGAGCCGCTCCCCGCGAGCGGCTCTTTTTTTTAGGGGGGGCGCGGTAACGGACATCTCGTAGGGTACGGTTATCAACCGTGCCGCGCTGTACCCAATCTGTACCGTTTCTCTCTCAGAGCAGTTCGGCACGCCAGGTTGGCGTGCCCTACACCGCGGCACAAGTGCAGCCTCTGCCGCCTCAGAATTGATCTTTCTCGGGTAGACTGTGGTTGAATCTCCCCCTTCGCTGCACACATGAAGAAGAGTCCACGCCACAACAGAAAGCCATCAGCAAAGAACGATCCCAATCCACCTGCGCCAACCGGCCCTGCAGGCAAGAGACTATGGTGGTAGTCATCGAAGTAGTCTACGAACCCTGCGTTCACGACTTCACTCTCGAGCACACCGAGTTTCACAAGTTGCGGCGGCCCATTTTCCCGCTGGACGAAATCATTGACTGGCAACCTTAGGACACGCCAACCTGGCGTGCCGAGGTTCTAGTGCACGTTGCCGAGGTTGTAGGGCACGCCAATCTGGCGTGCCGAACCAAGGGAGATGGCAATGATTGGCCCAGAAACAGGGTACAGATGAGTTCAGTTCGGCACGGTTAATAACCGCGCCCTTCGCCGCTAGCAGCCCGTGGTGAAAGTCGCCTCTCGGTCAGCCATGGCCAATAGACTTGTGCCATGTCGATGGGCAAGCGTAAGGGACAGAGGCAGAGCGAGATGTGGGTGCCGGCAACAGAGCTGGCCAAAGCGCCGGGACACCCTTTTTACCAACGCCTGAACAGAGTGCTGGGCAAGCACGGTTTCGATGATTTTGTGGAAGCGGAATGCGCCGCTTTCTATGCCCCCAGCCGAGGGCGGCCCGGCCTGGCACCGGGCATCTATTTCCGGCTGCTGCTGGTGGGTTACTTCGAAGGGTTGAGCTCGGAGCGAGGCATTGCCTGGCGAGCCGCTGATTCGCTGGCGCTGCGCGGTTTTCTGGGACTGAATCTGAGTGAGTCACCTCCGGATCATTCGACCATCTCCAGGACCAGGCGACTGATCGATGTGGCCACGCATGAGGCGGTTTTCTCCTGGGTGCTGAAGCGGGTAGCCGAGAGCGGGTTATTGAATGGCAAGACGATCGGCATCGATGCCACCACGCTGGAAGCCAATGCGGCGCTGCGCAGCATCGTGAGACGAGACTCCGAGCAGGGCTACGAAGAGTTCTTAACGGAGCTGGCAGTAGCCTCCGGCATCCAGACGCCTACTCGAGAAGATCTGGCCCTACTGGACCGCAAGCGAACCGGCAAGGGATCGAACCAGCAGTGGAAGCACCCGCAGGATGGGGATGCGCGCATCGCCAGGATGAAGGATGGGCGGACGCATCTGGCGCACAAGGCAGAGCATGCAGTGGATCTGGAGACGGGAGCCATCGTCTCGGTCACGGTGCAAGGAGCGGATCGAGGCGATACGCAAACGATGGTCAAGACACTGATACAGGCGGCCGAGCAGGTGGAACAAGCGCTGCCGAAGGGATCGGGCATCGAAGAGGTGGTGGCCGACAAGGGATATCACAGCAGCGAGCGGATGGTGGATTTAGAAGCGCTGGGACTGCGCAGCTATGTGAGCGAACCGAAACGAGGGAAAAGACGCTGGAGAGGAGACACTCAGGCCCGTGATGCGGTCTATGGGAACCGGCGACGAATCCGGGGTCGGCGAGGACGGCAACTTTTACGACAACGAGGTGAGCTACTGGAGAGACCGTGTGCTCACCTTTACGAGACCGGCGGGATGAGACGGGTTCACGTTCGGGGCCATGAGAATGTCTTGAAGCGGCTGCTGATTCAGGTGAGCGGATTCAATCTGGGGCTGCTGATGCGCCAGCAGTTGGGTGTGGGCACGCCGCGGGGGCTGCAGGGGCGGATTTGCCTCGTCTTGCTCCTCATTTTGTCGCTGTGGAAGCGTCTGAAGGGCCTGTTTGGCTTGATTCCGACCGCCCAGACTCAAAAGTCCCGGTCAACGCTCCCGTCGCTTCTGCCACCGGTCCGCTCGGTCTGAAGTCTGAAAACCTATTTGCACCACGGGCTGCTAGGGGTTCGAGGAGGAATCGCGATGGAAAGCCCGCTGGTCACAGACGATCACATCCGGACGTTTCAAATCGATGGAGCCATCTGTCTACGGTAGTTTTTTAACCAGCAGTGGCTGGAAGAGGTTGCCCATGGGATCGATCGGAATCTGGAGACTCCGGGGCCACATTCCGAGTTCCTGAAAGGAGCCCGGAGCCCCGGCCGCTTCTTCAATGATTACTGCAACTGGCAGCAGATCGGCGAATACCGCCGCTATGTCTATAAATCCCCGGCGGGTGAGGTGGCCGCCCGACTCATGCAATCCGAGCAGGCCATCTTCTACCATGAGCACGTTCTCATCAAAGAGCCCGGCACCGCGAAACCGTCACCCTGGCACCACGATCAGCCCTATTATCCCATTGATGGCCGCCAGATCTGTTCCATCTGGATGCCGCTTGATCCAGTGCCGGTGGAGACCAGTCTCAAAATCGTCAAGGGTTCTCATGCCTGGGGTCGCACGTTCTTTCCGCGCAAGTTTGCGACCGCTATCGACTATCAGTTGAAGGATCCGAGCCGAGAGGGCGAGAGTTCGTCTTTTGAAACTGTTCCCGACATCGATGGCGAACCGGATCGCTATGAGATTTTGGGCTGGCCCCTGGAACCCGGGGACTGCGTCGTCTTCCACGGGATGGCCCTGCACGGGGCAGCCGGAAACGTCTCTCTGACCACCTCCCGCAGAGTTCTGTCGACACGCTGGGTAGGGGATGATGCTCGCTTCGCCCAACGACCCTGGGACACATCTCCCCGCATCAGCGGGGGGCTGGAACCGGGAGATCCGATGGCCTGTGAGACCTTCCCGGTGGTCTGGTCCCGCTCATAAGGGCTCCACCTGCACCATCCAGCCAAATTCATCGGGTTCGGTCCGCTGCTGAATACCCATCAGTTGGTCTCGCAGCAGAGACGCCACCGGACCCGGCGCTTCCTCGAAACAGACCCGGGAGCCATCCTCTTCACCCAGGCAGCGCAACGACATGACGATAGCAGCGGTGCCGCACACGAAGGCCTCAGTGCAGCGTCCCGATTCGATCTGTGCCTTCAGTTGGTCGATCTCGATGCGGACCTCCCGAACCGGAATCCCTTCTCGAGCAGCCAGTTGCATCAGGGAATCCCGCGTGCTTCCCCCCAGGATACTGTCAGTTAACTCGGGGGTCTCGAGGACGCCGTCAACCAGGGCGAAGACGTTCATCCCCGATAATTCTTCTACATAGCTTCGCTCCAGCGGGTCCAGCCACAGGGTCTGCTGGAAGCCCAACCCGTGCGCTTTCCGATCGGCCTGCATGGCGGCGGAGTAGTTCCCTCCGGTCTTGGCGAAGCCCGTGCCACCACGAGCCGCCCGGCAATACTCACGTTCGATGAGAACGTCAAGAAAGTCCGTCGAAAAGTAACTGGACGAGGGCAAGGCCAACACCGCGAATCGATAAGTGCTGGACGGTGCCAGCCCCAGGCCAGGCTCCGTCGAGATCATGTATGGCCGCAGATAAAGAGACTCACCCGGCCCCATAGGAATGAAAGGCTCAGCCAGGGCAGCAATTCCGTGGACTCCTTCCAGGAAATACTTCCCTGGCAGTTCCGGCATGAGCATTCTGCGAGCGGAGCGGTTCATCCTCTCCTGCAGGAAGTCAGGCCTGAAGATGGCCGCTCCCAGTTCCGGGTGGCGGTAGGCTTTCATCCCTTCGAAAATTTCCTGGGAGTAGAAAAAAACCTTGGCCGCCGGGTCGATCTGAAAAGGCTCATACGGAACCAGCCGCAGCGGCCCCCACTCGCCTTGCTCGTAGTCGCCCCGGATCAGAGCGGGCAGCACTGTGATTCCGAACCCCAACTCCTCGGGCAAGCGGAATCCTTCCACCGCCCGAATGGCTCTGGGATCAACTTTCAGGTGTCGATACATGATAATTCACCTCGAACTCTCACTCGAGAAAGGTTTCAAATAGGCTTGCGCTACAGGATCAACCTCTGCAAGATAATCGAAAGTCGCCACTACAGGAAAGCCCCTGGGAAGGGTCAACGGGAGAAGCCTGATGCAGAAGAACAACGCCACGATCTCGAGAACGGACCTGTTAGACAGATCCGGCCCACCTCAATATGGGCGTCCACTGGGCCTCCGGTCACTGATTCTCACACTCATTCTGATCCTCGGGAGCCTGCCCGCCTATCCCCAGGGCAAAGTACGGCAGCTCTTCGATGTCCGCATTCCGATGCGGGACGGAGTCGAGACCTCGGCAGACATCTGGCTTCCTCTAGAAGAAGGCAGATATCCGGTGATCCTGATGCGAACCCCCTATCTGAAGACTCGCGCCCTTCTCGAGAATCCCCAATTCGGTCGCTATTTCGCCAGCCGGGGCTACGTGTGGGCAGTGCAGGATGTCCGGGGTCGGGGGGATTCGGACGGAAAATTCGGGTTCTACCCGGCGGATCGACCGGACGGTTACGACACGATCGAGTGGCTGGCCCGGCAGCCCTGGTCCAATGGCGACTTGGGAATGATGGGCGTCTCTTACCTGGGCGCAGTGCAGTGGCTGGCGGCTCGCGAGCGGCCTCCCCATCTGCGCTGCATGGTGTCCACCGCTCCCGGTGGATTCAATGCGAATCACAACTGGCAAAACGGGGCCCTCCTGATGGAGTGGGCGCTGACCTGGACGAACACCGTGATGGGACGGATCCTGCAGGGGCCCAATGCAGCCGGGATCGACTGGGATCGCGTCTATGCTCACCGCCCCCTCCTGACCATGGATGAGGCGATGGGCAGAAAGATGTGGCTGTACCGCGACTTTGTCCAGTATCCCGACCATGATCCCTACTGGAAGGACATTCATTTCGGTCCCGAGACCCTCGAGCAGATCGACATTCCGGTTCTGCACGTGGCCGGTTGGTTTGACGGTGATCAACCCTCCGGTATGTACTACTGGCGGGGCATGAGAAAGCACTCGCCGGCACGGGACAAACAGTATCTTCTGCTTGGCCCGTGGACTCACCGGCAGAGTTTCCTGGGGGGAGGAACCAGCCTGGGAGAAATGGAGTTTTCGCCTGACTCGATCGTGGACAACAAGGCACTCCACCTCGAGTTGACTATTACCTGAGGGGGAATGCGGACCGTTTTGACTTTCCCAGGGCCCGTATCTATGTCATGGGGGACAACCGCTGGCGTGATTTTGACGAATATCCACCCCCCCAGGCACAGTTCCGTAAAGTATTCCTGCACAGCGGTGGCCGGGCCAATTCGCTGCTGGGAGACGGCAGCTTGGACTGGACGCCGCCGGGAGACGAACCCACCGACGGGTTCACTTACGATCCGCGGCATCCAGTCCCCGGGTATCTGGGACCGGAAGACTTGCCCCTGGACCAACGGCCCATCGAGCGCAGGGATGACGTCCTGGTCTACACCAGTGAAGTGCTGACGGAACGAGTGGAATTCATCGGCAACCCGAAACTGGTGCTCTATGCCGCCAGCGACGCCAGAGACACGGACTTCACAGCTAAGCTGATTGACGTCTATCCGAATCAGCGGGCCGTGCGCCTGGGAACCCTTCCCTGCGGGGTCCTGAGGGCCCGCTATCGAAATGGCTACGGAGAACCGCAGTTTCTGGAAGCCGGCAAAGTGGAGAAGTACGAAATCCCGCTCTGGGACCTGGCCCACACCTTCCTGCCCGGCCACCGGATCCGGATCGAGGTGTCCAGTTCGCCGGCGCCCTGGAGAATATGCTTGAGGAGATCATCGCCATCATCCCCGTTCTCCTCATCCTGACCCGGCGCTTCGGTTTCAGTCCCCTGACCGCCGTCTCCATGAGTGCCGGGGCGGCCATGGTGGGGTCCTCTTTCAGTCCAATCAATCCCTTTCAGGTGGGCATTGCCCAGAAGCTGGCCCAACTCCCGCCCTTTCGGGAGGCCTGTTCCGGCTCCTCTTCCTGGGGGTGGCGCTGCTGCTCTGGATCTACTGGACCGCCCGTCTGGCGGCCCGGACTCGAACCGCTCCCAAGGAGACGGCTGCGTTTGAAACTGAGGCCGGAGGCTGGCGAGGCCCGGTCATCATCGGCATTGTCCTCTCGACCTTCGGGGTGCTTGTCTATGGACTCCTGAACTGATCGTGGGAATTCAACCATCTCTCGGGTCTCTTTTTTTTGATGGGAATTGCCGTCGGTCTCCTGGGCCGGCTGGGAGTGGACGGTACGGCCCGGGCTTATGTCACCGGGTTTCGATCTATGGCCTATGCCGCCATGCTGATCGGGTTTGCCCGAACCATCTACGTGGTTCTGGAGGACGGACGGATCGTGGACACCGTGGTTCGTGGACTCTTCACGCCGCTGGCCGGTCTTCCTCTGGCCCTGTCGGCGCTGGGCATGCAATTCTCCCACTTTGCTCTCCATTTCCTGGTCCCCAGTGTCAGCGGGCACGCCGTTCTCACCATGCCCCTGCTGGTCCCGCTCTCCCACCTGCTGGGTCTCTCCAGGCAGGTGACCGTTCTGGCCTATCAGTACGGGGCAGGGCTGTGCGATCTTGTCACTCCAACCAGCGGGGCCTTGATGGCGATTCTGGCTGCCGGGGGAGTTCGTTACGAGGAGTGGTTCAGGTTTGCGGCTCCCCGTGTGGCGGCCCTGCTGGGCCTGGGCGGGGTAGCTGTTGTCGCGGGGATTGTCTTTGGCCTGTAGGGTGCGCGCTCGCTCGGCGCTCGCAGCCGCGGCCTGCGCCCGCGGTTCTGATACAATCCCACCTCGGCTTGCCTTTTTCTGGACGAACGCATTAGCTTATGACCTTACGTTCTCCGGAACACCAAACTCATGAAACAGACCATCTCCCATTACGAGATCCTGGAAGAACTCGGCCGGGACGGGATGGGCGTGGTGTTCAGGGCCCGCGACCCTAAACTAGTGCATCTAGACCAGCGTGGGAATCAGGTTGGATTGGATGATTCTTTCGTCGTGCGTCAAGAGAGTTGCCCCCAGTACTCGGGCTGTTGCCACCAGAATGCGATCGGCTGGATCGCGATGAAAGCTTCCAGGTAGCCCGGCAACTTCGGCTGCCACCGCAGGCGTGATTCCGAATCGGCGAACCAGGGGCGGGGCCGTGGCCTGGTCGAGCCAATCCCGGAGAGGCAGATGAAGCTGAATTCTCCCGAGTTGAAATAGAGTTGCAATCTCCCAAAGACTGATCTCGGAGACCCAAAGCGGCGATTGCCTGTGCGCCTCCTCGATCACTTTTCTCTGGGGAGCGCTCAGCCGCGACCCTCCCTCGAACCACCACAGGAGAATGTGGGTATCAAGAAGGGCCTTCACGACTGCTCGCCACGCTCCGCCTCCCATGACGTTGGAGGCAGAACCGGCTCCACCACATCCGCCAGGATCTCCACAGAACCCACTAAATCCGTCTGAGGAAACTCAGAAGCAGCTGGAAGCGGAGGGACGAGCTGCGCCACAGGCCTCCCATGCTTGGTAATGGTTATGATTTCACCAGTGCCCTTCACCTCGTCGAGCAGGGCCAGACACTTGGCTTTGAATTCGGTCGCAGAAATAGTTTTCATAATGACCAGTCTATATGACCAGTTAGATTGAGTCCACGCTCCCACGCTCTACAACGAGATGGAACGTGGAACTTGAAACGCCGCGACCGCCGGGCGTGGCGTGATCGGTGCATCGGTGATTTGATCCCGCGCGGGCCTGCGGCTAGACTCGATCCGGAGGAAAACGATGCGGGCAGGGCTGAAGCTTCTAACCATTCTTTTTGTGGTGACGACCTGTGCTCAGGCGGAGAACTGGCCTCACTGGCGCGGGCCCGGTGGCGATGGTGTCAGCACGGAGAAGAACCTGCCGCTGGAGTGGAGCGCGACCGAGAACATCACCTGGCAGGTCCCCATGACGGCCTGGAGCGGGGCCACACCAATCATCTGGGGCGACTACATCTTCCTGAACGCGGCCGAAGGCGGGAAGCGGACGCCGCCGGGATACGGACGAAGGCGTCGCGGACAGAGAAGCCAGCCTCCACCGCCTCCGGCTGAAGAGGAAGAGCCGGATCCCCGGGCAGGCGACCTGGCTCTCTGGTGTCTGAATCGAAACTCGGGAGAGGTCCGCTGGAAGCGCAGCCTGGGCGCCGGCAACCGTCAATCAATGAAGCAGAACATGTCCTCTCCTTCTCCGGTAACGGACAGCGAGCATGTCTGGGTCATGACCGGGACGGGCATTCTCAAGTGCTTCGACTTCGAGGGCAACGAAATCTGGAGCCGCGACATCCAGACCGACTACGGGGAGTTCGGTCTGATGTGGGGCTACGCTTCCTCGCCACTGCTCTACAACGGTACTCTCTACATCCAGGTGCTCCACGGGATGAAAACGGACGCCCCCTCCTACCTGCTGGGCATCGATCCGGCCACGGGCTCCACGACCTGGCGAGTTGAGAGGCCGACCGACGCGATTGCCGAGTCTCCCGACTCCTACACGACGCCCGCGGTTCTCCGCTACCAGGGCAGGACCGAGATTGTGATCACCGGGGGTGACTACGTTACCGGCCATGACCCGACCAACGGAAAGGAGCTCTGGCGCGGAGGCGGTCTCAATCCCAACAAGGCTCGCAACTATCGAATCATTGCCTCTCCGCTGGTGGCAGGCGACATGGTCTATGTTTCCACGCGAAAGAATCCCTTCCTGGCCTTTCAACTGGTCGGCGGAGAGCCGAACCAGCTCTGGCAGACCGCCGACGGCCCCGATGTCCCCACTCCGGTGACGGACGGGACTTACCTGTATTTGCTTCGGGACAATGGCGTCATGTTCTGCCTCAAGGCCCGGAGTGGAGAAGTGGTGTGGGGACCAGAGAGAGTTCGGCCGGGAACCTACAGCGCCTCACCAGTCCTGGCCGACGGCCGGATCTACGTCACCAGCGAGGATGGCGTGACCAGCGTGGTCGAGGCAGGCTCCCAGTTCAAATTGCTGGCCGAGAATGAGCTGGAAGGCTACACCCTGTCCTCACCGGCCATCTCGGACGGGCAGATCTTCGTCCGAACCGAGCGATACCTGTACTGTATCGGCAAGCGCCGCACCGGATCGGGGGATTGAGGTCTTCACTTTGAATTTGAGAGGACAATCGTAGACGGTCACACCCGGCGGTCGCGGCCCTGAGACCCCTACCACATTTGACTTCAGGCGCAAAAACCTCAAGAGAGTGGGGGGAGCCTTGGGGCGGCGCGACGTTTAAATTCCCGAGCGCAGCCCTAAGGCTCCTCCCACTCTCGGAATCCACCACCCAGGGTTGCTCGCCCTGGCAAGGGACGGCACAGAACGGTAATAATTGGGGTCATCGTGCACGAAAAATTGCGAATCCCCAGCTTGTTTGTTGCTGTCCTGGTTTGCCTGACTTTTATTGGCTCTGACCATTCGGTGCCGGCCCACGAGACGCACCAACCCCAGATCCAGCCGCCTCCCGCCCACGAAATGCCGACCCGCCAGCTCCTCTACATCACCCATACTCCTCCCTCTCAGTGGGAACTGCAAGGGGTCATCGCGCCACGTGACCTGGCCCGGCTTCTGCTGCGCCGAAAGCTGACCGCGTCGGCCAGACAACAACTACAGTCGATCGCAATGGGCGGACTGGGAGACTACACGAGCCAGCACTTCCAGAATCTGAACGCTCCTGATCTGATCAAGGTGGAAGTGGCCGACTCTGGTTTGAGGGTCCTCCAGGCCCCGGCCCGCATCGTTGTGATGGAAGGTTACGGGTACATCCTACCTCTGCTGGTCTCCAACAGCGGTTCATCCATGGAGACGTTGAGCCTCACAACTCCCTGGAGAAGCTTTGAGTTTCTGGTCCCGGCCCAGTCAATCCGTGGCTTCTGCCTGAATCTGCCCCGTTTCTATGGCATCGAAAAGCACCAGTCCAGGGTTTTGGTTTCCGCCGGACAAGCCACGGGAACCGCTGATTTCGAGGTAGATGTACGGCCCACCGGCACTCTGCTCGTCCGCTTGCGGGATGACACCGATGAACCTGCAGCGGCCCGCTTCTACCTGAGCGGGGCGGATGGTCATTCCCACATGCCCGGGGGCAGCGTCCAGCGGATTGCCCGCCAAACCGGTGAGTATTTCTTCTATGCCGAAGACCGTTTCCAGGTCACTCTGCCCGCAGGACAGGCGACGATTGAAGCCGTGCGCGGTCTGGAATACGCCCCGGTTCGGAAAACGGTCATGATCCAGGCCCATGAAACCCAAGAACTGGAGGTGGAGTTGGACCACCGGTTCCGACTCAGCCGGCAGAACTGGTACTCCGGGGACGCCCACATCCACGCTAACTACCTGAACAATGAACTGGTCGGCGTCGAAGACATTCGCCTGCAGGTCTCGGCCGAGGGGCTGGACGTGGCCAATCTGATGGTGGCCAATTCGGGCGGGGCCATCATCCACGATGAACGGTTCTTTGAGGGAAAGCCCCACTCCGTGAGCCGCGGCTCCCGCATCCTCTACTGGAACGAGGAGATGCGCAATCGCAGGCTCTACGGACACATGTCTTTCTTCAATCTCAAGGAACTCGTCTACCCTCTCTACACCGGGTTTCCGGGGACTCCCCACTGGGAGGACTACCCCCCCAATTTCAATCAGGCTGAGAAGGCCCGGGCCCAGAATGGAGCCGTCGCCTACGTGCATCCGGCCATCGGAACCACTCTGAGCGGGGTCGGATTCGGGGGGGCCCGGGAGTTCCCCGTGGATCTGGCCCTGGGCGAAGTGGATTCCCTGGACGTGCTCAGCAATACGGCTGAGATGCCAGCCACAGAACTCTGGTACCGGGTGTTGAACACGGGGCTGCGCTGCGCTCTTTCAGCGGGTTCAGATTCCTTTACCAATCTGATGATGCACTGGGTGCCGGGGGGAGGCCGTGTCTATGTTCAGGTCCCGGGAGAGTTTTCTTACCAGGGCTGGATCGACAACTACCGTGCCGGGAGAAGCTTTGTCACGAATGGTCCCTTGGTCACACTCGACGTCAATGGGAAGGGACCCGGCGAGGAGCTGCGGTTTCCGGGGCGGAGGGAGAAGGTCACGGTCAAGGCGGAGGTCTCTTCGATTGTTCCCGTCGAGCTGCTGGAGATCGTGGTCAATGGAGCGGTTGTGGCGTCTCAAGCTGTGCAGGGAGGGACCTCGGCACGGATCGAACACGCGCTCCTGCTGGAGAAGAGTTCCTGGGTGGCCGTCCGGGCGCTGGGGCCGGGCCATCGCCTGATCATGAACGATCCGCAGGCCTTTGCCCACACCGGTGCGGTCTTCCTCTATCTGGACAACCAGCCGATTCGATCCCCCCAGGATGCCCGTCTCTGGATCACCTGGATTGATGATTTGATCGAGGATCTCAAGGATCGCGGCTCCTTTGCCACCGATGAGCGGCGCGATTCGGTCATCCAGCTGTTCCGAAAGGCCCAGGATGTGTGGGCCGACCTGGCCCGGTAGCGTCAGGGCAGCTGTCGCCAGATCTGGATCTCTTCCCACTCGGTCCCTTCCAGGGGCAGGCCCATGTTCCCCAGGATGATGTCGAGGCGGCCATCGCTGTCAACGTCACCCAGTTCCAGGGTGGCGTAATTGCAGGGAAGCTCTAGAAAGGAGCGGGCCTGGAATGATCCGGGTTCGGTCTGTTCGTACCAGACCACCCCCGAAAGGTTGAACTCACGGCGCTGCTCCTCGCTCTGGCCGGGAAGGAAGGAAGAGGCAACGATGTCCAGATCCCCGTCTCCGTCGAGGTCCCCTGCTTCGGCACGGTAGGCACCGTAGTAGACACCCACAGGACGATGGGCAAAAGAAAGATCTTTGCCGAGATTCTCCAGCCACGACACTCCGTGATACGGCCGGATCTTTTGCATGTCGTCAAGCGTGTCGCCGTGGGTGAAGATCACATCCAGATCCCGGTCCTGGTCAAGATCAATAACCTCGATTCCGCTTGACCCCAGGTTAGGATGAGGGGCTGTGAAGAGTTCTTTCTGATCAAAGACTCCCGGCCCCCGATTCAGGAAAGCAACCACCTTTTCATGCTCCTGGGAAATGAGAGCAATGAAGTCGGGTCTTCCGTCCTGATTCAGGTCGGCTATGGGAACATGGATCGTCCCGGCCCGGTCGTCCAGTTGCAGGGAGCTGAAGGCACTCGCTCCGAGCTCCGAGCCCGTAGAAGTGTTTTCCAGATAATGGATACCCCCCACCGTCAACCAACCGAACTCAGCCACGATGATGTCCAGGTCCTGATCTCCGTCGAAATCAGCTGCCTGAACATCGGCGACCCGGCCGATTCCCCCCAGCAGACGGTGAACTTCGAACTCGCGCTTTCCGGTGCGCCGGAGCCAGGCCACAGAGCCCGTCCGCTCGTCCGTAGGCACCGGCGATCCGAGTTCCGCGACCAGGAGGTCGATCCGACCGTCCCGGTCCAGGTCGACGGCCTCCGAATGGCACGGATTGCGGAGCCGGGCAAGAGGCTGAAGATCCATCTCAGGGTCGTCCGGATCGGTCCAGCTCACCCACCCGGAGTGAATATCGCACACCACCAACTCGGGCCCCTCCAGGTCGGAAAACAACTCCAGCAGGCGCACGTTGGCTGCACCGGGCTGGGAACCGCGAACCTTCACGCCTCCCCCCAGCAGCCGGCGACTGAACTGAAGGTCAGGTCCGCCGGCCTGGGCCGTCCAGGGCGGGGTTTCCAACTTCGCAGGCGCCCTCGACCGAAAGTAGGTGGCCACCCGCAGTGTGTCGATCTCCCAGATCGGCTTGTCGCGAGACTGGAGAAGGGAGAGATTAGCGAGTCGGAACATTCTCTGCACCAGGGGAGGCCATTCTCTGGCGGGTAGAACCTCTGGAGGTGTCCACTCGTGGCACCCGCTACAGGCCTCCCGGATCTTCGCTTCCTGGTCCTCCGGCTGGAGGCTGGACGGGAAATGCGCCCCCAGGAGCAGGCCGGCGGCCGGGCGAACCACCTGGAGCAAAAGAACGGCCAGACACAGGGCCGAGAGAGAGGAGAAGAGTAAGATCCCTGCTTTTCGCACGGGCCCAGTGTAAGACGTGGAGGGCGTAACGTGGAACCTGAAACGCGGGACGTCATAAAATACACCCATGCCCGCAGCCCATCACTGGCACCGTTCACCGACCCTGCTTTCCCTGTTCGTTATCTGTGTCACCCTGCAGACCCAGTCGAAGTCCCCCGAGCCCGCCGGCTCCCCCGCCTCCATTCAGTTCACCGACATTTCCCCGCTATCGGACTTCAGTTATCAAACCAACAACAACTACACCGGCCGCAAGTACTTCCCCCAGCCCATGTGCGGGGGCGTGGCCATCTTCGATTTTGACAGCGACGGCCGCCAGGACATCTTCTTCACTAACGGTGCCAGGCTCCCGGAGCTGAAGAAAGTGGACCGTTCCTTTCACAGCTGTCTCCTGCGCAACCTGGGAGGCGACCGATTCGAGGATGTCACCGAACGGGTCGGGCTGACCGGAGTCGGCCTCGGGTATTCCTTCGGTGTCACAGCGGCGGACTTCGACAACGACGGTCACACCGACCTGTTCATCGCCAATGCCGGGCCGAACGCGTTGTATCGAAACAACGGCGACGGCACCTTCAGCAACGTGACAACCGGGTCGGGTCTCGACACCAAACCGAAGGACCTGCTGAGTGTCGACGCCGCCTGGTTCGATTATGACCAGGATTCCCTGCTGGACCTGGTGGTCACGCACTACACCTACTGGAATCCCCACTCCGACAAGCCCTGCTACATGGGAGATGGAACCGAGTTTTACTGCAACCCGCGGGGGGTTGTCAGCGTCGCCAACAGCCTCTACCGCAATCTGGGGGACGGCAGATTCGCCGATGTGTCCCGTAAAGCCGGTTTCACTTCCGCCCTGGGGAAAGGCATGGGGCTCGGCATTGCCGACTTCAACCAGAACGGTCGTCCGGATGTGTTTGTAGCCAACGACACGGTGCAGAACTTCCTCTACCTGAATCAGGGAGGTGGGACTTTCAAGGAGGCCTCTCTGATGTTCGGTGTTGCCTTCAACGCCTCGGCCGCAGAGGTTTCCGGCATGGGCGCCGATGCCAAAGATTTCAATAACGACGGCTATCCGGACATCTTCTACAACGACCTCAAGAATCAGATCCACGGGCTCTTCCAGAACGTGGCGGGACGCTACTTCGAATACGCCAGCCCCCGCACCCAGGTTGCGAAGTTGAGCAGGAAGTTTTCGGGCTGGGGCAGCGGCTTCATCGATTACGACAACGACGGCTGGAAGGACATCTATTCGGCCAACGGCGACGTCGAGTACCTGGGGACGAATTCCGCTCAGCACGACACCATGCTCAGAAACCTGGATGGAAGGACCTTCGTGGATGTTTCGGAGAACCTGGGCCCCGATTTTCTGCGTGTCGCTTATCAGCGTGGGTCTGCTTTCGGCGACCTGAACAATGACGGATTTCTGGACATCGTCGTGACCTCGCTGAACGAGAAGCCGCGGATTCTGCTCAATTCTGGAGAGAACGGGAACCACTGGCTGCTGCTCGACCTGCAAGGGTGGTTCAGCAATCGAGATGCGGTCGGGGCTCAGGTCAAGGTGACGACCGGCTCCGGCCGGACTCTTCATAACCACGTCTCCTCCACGGTGGGCCTCATGTCCTCTCCGGACAAGCGACTCCATTTTGGACTGGGGCAGGAGAAAGAGATCAGCTCCATCGAGATCAGGTGGCCGTCAGGGAAGGTTCAGGTGCTGGAGAGTGTTGAGGCAGACCAGATACTCAGGATCGAAGAGCCGCACTCATGAGATCGTTTGTCTTCCTGATGCCGCTCTTGCTGCCTTTATCGCCGATCCTGACAGGACCAGCCCGGATTCAAGAAGAGAAGGTACATTTACAGATTATTACGCTGCGCACCCGCCAGGAACAGAATGAAGTTTTCTCCAGGCTGGAAGCTGGAGCCAGCTTTCCCGAAATGGCCAGGCGGCACTCAATCCACCCTACGGGACCATCAGGAGGGTACCTCGGAGAGATCCAACTCAATCATCTCTCGCAACCATTGAGAGATCTGGTGGAAGCGATGGAGGAGGGATCGTTGGCTCGACTGGACGACCCTGGCCTGGGATATGCAATCATCCTGGAGTTGAATCCGGAACAGGCCCGATCCGCGGCCGCCCAGCAATCCCTGGGCCGCGCAATCGGGCTGCTCCGAGAGGGATCGATCGATCAAGCTCTGCTGGAATTGAATCAGGCCGTTTCACTCGATCCCGCCTCTGCTCAGGCTCACCTGCTGCTGGGCTGGGTGCAGCGGCTGAACGGATCCCCGTACCAGATTCATCAATCGCAGGCCTCGTTTCAGGAGGCCTTGCGACTCGCCCCCGCGTCTATCTGGGCCAGACTCCACCTGGCTCTGCTCCATATCGAGTCCGGCCGGATCGAAGAAGCTTCAGCGGTCCTGAAAGCACCGACCCAAACCATTTCAGAAAGCCCCCTTGTGCTGGCACTCAGAGGAGAAGTCGCTCGACGGATCGGGCGTTTAGAGGAGGCCGAGAGAGTCCTGGATCAAGCCCTCCGGCTGGCCCCTGAACTGGCGGCAGCACGTGCCTATCTGGGACTTGTCTACCTGGATTCGAACCGGCTCGAGGAGGCCGTGCGAGAAATCGAAGCTGCGCTCCAGGATGCTTCCGGCCGGTCCGACCTCCATTCAAAGACGGCCGGGGTGTCTCTGCAAGGGGGCGGCCAGGTTTCCGGGCCGGAAGCTTTCAGACTGGATCCGCCCTACGCAGAAACAAGGCTCTCGCTGGCCAGAGCTTACCGGCTTATAGGCAAGGCCCAGGAAACTCTGCATGAACTCCACCGGCTGAAGCCCTTTCTAATCACCCTGCCCACAGGTTCTGTACGGGACTCCACCTTGAGGAAGTGGCTGCAGGAGATGTCATTCCAGGCAGGGCTTAGCTACGAGGCTTTGGACGCGCGGGCAGATGCAATACGCCTCTATCACGAGGCCCTACAAATCGATGAAGAGCACCCGGAATCGCGCCGTCGGCTGGCAAATCTTCTGTATGAGGGGGGCTTCTACACGGACTCGGTAAGACATGCCGCTCAGGCCGAATTGCGGGGGGCACCGATAGGAGATTCACCCCTGGGAAGGCGAATCGCCGAAGTGAAGGAATCCCAGATTCCCTTTCCGACCCAGCCTGGCTCCGAAACTTCTATCCTCTCGAGCTTTCGGCACCAGGCCTATGAGTTGCGCAATAGTCTGAATGCGTACTATGGATCTCTGCAAATCCCCCTCTTGCAGAACTTCCTGGCGTTCACCGGCTTGAGCCGCGAACAGAGCACAGATCTTCATGGAATGCTCAGTCAAGAGCTGCTCAAGCTGGGCGACATTGAAGGAGCGATTGACCACCTCGACCTCGCCCTTGCCCAGTCTCGAACTGCGGAGGTGTATTTCAGGCGTGGAGTGGCTTTTCTTCGCCAGTCGGAGGTCAGCAACTGCATTGGGAGGCATAACGCGGACAGCTGTCTCTTACCCCTGAAGGGAGGCGGCCTGCACGGGATACGCCGACCTGCCGAGCACGCTCGGAAGAGCTTTGAAAGATATCTGGAGCTCGAGCCGGATTCACTGGCTGGTCGCTGGCTTCTCAATCTGACGAGCATGGCCCTGGGCGACTACCCGGATGGAGTTCCAGAGAAATACCTGATTCCTCCCGGAGCTTTTGAGTCCGACTATTCCATCGGCCGATTTCCAGACATAGCTCCTGAACTGGGACTCGACACCTTCAACCTTTCTGGTGGTTCCATCGTCGACGATTTTGACAATGACGGGTTTCTCGACATCATGACCTCGACCTCCGATCCGGAAGGTCCTCTCAAGTTGTACCAAAACCTCGGCAACGGGCGTTTTGAGGACGCCTCTTCGTACTCGGCTGTGGACCAGCAGCTGGGGGGACTGAACTGCATTGCTGCTGATTATGACAATGACGGGGACCTGGATGTGCTGGTCTTGCGGGGCGCCTGGTGGCTCGCTCAGGGAAGAGTCAGGAACTCGCTGCTCCGGAACAACGGCGACCGTACGTTTACCGACGTCACCCGGACTGCTGGTCTGCTAGAACCGGCTCTGCCCACTCAGGCTGCGGCCTGGGGCGATTTCGACAACGATGGAGATCTCGACCTGTACGTTGCCAATGAGGATCGTTCGGAGGATCCCACTTCAGCAGAAGCGTATCCTTCTCAACTGTTTCGTAACAACGGAGATGGCACGTTCACCGACATCGCCAGCGCCGCAGGAGTGGCCAACTATCGCTACGCCAAGGGGGTCGCTGCGGGGGATTTCGACAACGACGGCGACCTGGACCTGTACGTATCCAACATTGGGCCGAATCGACTCTATCGGAACCAGGGGAACGGAACCTTCGTCGATATGGCCGAGGAACTGGGAGTCACCGAGCCGGTCGGGCGAAGCTTTGCCTCCTGGTTTTTCGACTACAACAACGATGGCTGGCTGGACCTGTTTGTCTCTGCCTACGACGCCGCCATAGAGAATGTGGCCAGAGACTACGTCGGACTTCCCCACGGGGCCATCCGGCCCCGACTGTACCGGAATGATGGTGGGGAGTTTAAAGAGGTGGGAAGAGAACTCGGGCTCGACCATGCCTACCTCCCGATGGGAGCCAACTTCGGGGACCTCGATCATGACGGTTATCTGGATATTTATCTGGGGACAGGAGATCCCGGCTTCGAGACCCTGACGCCCAACGTGATGCTTCGAAACGATAGCGGAAAGAGATTCCAGGACGTGACCACATCGGGAGGCTTCGGGCACCTGCAGAAAGGACATGGAATCAGCTTCGCCGACATCGACAACGACGGCGACCAGGACATCTACCACCAGTTGGGAGGTCACTACCCGGGCGACAAGTACAGCAATGCCTTCTTTCAGAATCCAGGCCACGACAATCGGTTTCTCTATCTGAAGCTGGTGGGAACGAAAAGCAACAGGGCGGCCTTTGGGGCACGGATCAAACTGGTCCTGGAGACTCCCGACGGTGTTCGAAAGATTCATCGCGCCGTGGGGGCTGTGAGCAGCTTCGGAGGATCAACCCTGCGCCAGGAAATCGGCCTGGGGAAGGCACAGAGAATCCTGAAACTCGAAGTCTGGTGGCCGACCTCGGGAAGACGACAGGCGTTTGTGGATATCCCTTTGGGCCGTCTGATCCAGATCACCGAGACAGAAGACGAATTCCAGATTCTGCCGCTGGCCCCGATCCGCCTTGGGCGCTGAGGGGCAACGGAAGGCAGGGCGTACGCAGACTCCTTGATTCTTTCACACCCGTGATGTATCGTTCTCGATAATCCAACGAGTTTAATTGAGAGGAGCCCCCAATTTCCGGCTTGGGACAGACGGTAAAAATCCATAACACTGGATTTTTCTGAAGAACTGGACCAATTTACTGGATGCGGGACTCCCGCTTTGCGGTTGCTGATTTGGCTAAGTAAAGAAATGACTATGGTTAGTCACTTCATCTCAAAATGTGGCATGTCTCTTGCAAGAGAGGATGCGTCCACTTCTTCTTTCGTGCTCGATGAAAAAAGGGTGTAGGTAGTTTTAGGTAGACGAGGTCCAAGAACATTATGAAGAATTTCATTTCCCTCAAGTCCATATTTCTCCTGGTGGCGATTCTTTGCCTGGCTACAGCCACCGGCTTGGCCCAGCGAGCCAAGATCGTGGGTACGGTGTCCGACTCGACCGGAGGAATCATCCCCGGGGTGGAAGTCACCGTGACCAATCTGGCCACTGGAGTCGCCAGGACGACGGTAACGGATGATGCGGGTTACTATTCGGTGCCGAGACTCTTTACCGGGAACTACCGGGTGAGCGCCAGTATGACCGGCTTCTACACTCAGGAGCTAGAGCTGCTGCTGGATGCCGGGCAAGCCAGCGAGCAAGACTTCCGGCTCTCGGTAGGGGCTCCGACTAACGTAGTCACTGTGCTCTCCAGTGCTGATCGAATCAATTTCAATCCCTACGATGTGTCCACGGTCATCGAAGAAAAGCAGCTCGAGCAACTGCCCCTCCTCGGGCGCAATGTCCTGCAGCTGGCCAACCTGGCTCCGGGAGTCCTGAAGGGCCGGCAGGGTGCCAGAGGGAACCAGGCGGAGGACGGTGTTCGAGCGGGCGGAATGGCCATGGAGCATGTGAACATTTTACTGGACGGGATCGACAACGCGACCCGGGTCGTCTTCGGCCCGCTGGCTACGCAGTCCCAGAGCGCCAAGCCCCCACCGGAAGCGATTGCGGAATTCAAAGTGATCACGAACAACACCTCGGCCGAGTATGGGGCCAAGGCGGGAGCTACCATTCTCATCTCCACCAGGGGCGGAACCAACCAGTTGCACGGCACCGCTTATGACTTCCATCGTAATGCCGCTGTCGCCGCCAACAATTTCATGTTCAACCGGGACGGGCCGCGCGATTCCAACGGTGAGTTAACGCAAGACCCACCGCCTTTCCTCCGCAACCAGTATGGCGGCACCATTGGCGGGCCGATTATAAAAGACAAGACCTTTTTCTTCTTCAGCTTCCAGGGGACACGCCAAAAATCGGGCAGCCAGTCCTTTCTACGCTCCGTTCCCACCGCCCTGGAAAGACAGGGAGACTTCTCGGAGTCAGATTGCCTTGACCAGGGTCGCTGCAACGTCTATGACCCGATCACCAATGTGTTCACAGGTGGTGTGGATCCGGTAACGGGGCTGGATATCATCGAACGCTCGCCGTTCCCTAACAACGTGATTCCTCAAAACCGTGTGGATCCCGTTGCCATCCAGTTGCTCGACCTTGCCCCGTTGCCGAATACGGCGGGTCAGACCAACTACTTTCATGTTGGACAGACAACGAATCAGAATGAGGTGTACGACTTCCGGATCGACCATAACTTCAACGATCGACACCGCATCTTTGGCCGCTACTCCTACCGCACCGAGGACGCCGCTGTAGCCGGCCCTCTTCCTTTTCCGGCCAGGGTCAGCAACATTAACGCGTTTCGAACCAAGCAGTTCGCCCTCAATTACAATGCCACGCTCTCTGCCACGATCCACAATGAGTTTCGGGCCGGTTTTTCCAAGTTTAATGCCGCCCGCACCGACGACTGGGGCGTAATGGGCATAGACAAGAACGAGGAGTTCGGCATTTTGGGTTCGGCATCCGACCAGCACCCGGAGCGGGCCGCTGATGCATTCAGCCAGACTGGTCTTAGCTGGTTCATATTAACGGGTTATGAGAATCTGGGTGGAGCTTCCGGCGGGGGTACCCTTTCCGGCGTACTGGATACCCTGACGTATGCCGACAACCTCCTCTGGGACGTTGGAAAACACAGTCTCAAGTTTGGCGCCGAGTACCGCAGGTGGGACAACAGTCGCAGCCAGTTATTTATTGGGAATAAGGGGCAGTTTCACTTCGACGGCCGCTACACGAGTCAGTTCCCCAATGACACCACCAATCGAAGAAACACCGGCAACGCAGTTGGCGATGCCATGCTGGGCTTGGTATACAATGCGCCGAATCAGTTGCCGGGAGGGGAAGACATGAACATTCCCTACTGGGGTTTTTATGTCCAGGACGACTGGCGAGTGACACCCAAGCTGACCGTGAACATCGGCCTGCGCTATGAACTCTACATGCAGCCCAGGGTAAACCTGGGCGGGGGAGGGCTTGAGCAGGCCCAAGCGATCTGGAACGGCTTTAATACGTCAGCGGGGCTCGTCCTGCCGGAAGAAGGGCCCCTCGACGTCAGCTTCAGCGAGTGGCGCTTTCCCACCAGCAGCAGCGATTGCGCCTGCGAACTGGACAAGAATGACTGGGCGCCCCGCTTCGGGATTGCCTATCGGATCGCCGACAACACGGTGATTCGAACTGGCGCCGGACTCTATTATTCTGAGAACGCAACGGCCGGGATCGAATCGAACCGGTTCCAGGCCGGGGGACCGATTCAGCTAAGTAACAATGTAAGTGCGAACAACTTTCCTGTACAAAATGACATCTACACGGTCGCCGTCACGACCGTACAACAAGGGTTTGCTCTCTACGACATTGACGAGAACCCGCCGTTGGATATCTTTACCACTTGTGGCGGCACTTGCGCTGCAAATCCTACTGTTCCCATTTTCAAGAAGACCATCAACACCTACCAGTGGTTTTTGGACGTTCAGCATCAGCTGCCCTGGGACATCCTGATGACGGTCGGCTACAACGGCGTCTCCGCCCACAACATACCCTGGTGGCAGCGGAACTTCGCCAATGACGGTTTGCCAGGTGAAATAGGTTTTGGTGACATCCCCAGGAGGCGCACTAGCCAGGATCCCGCGGTCACGAACACGATCAGGCGATTGAACAATTTTATCATCACGGGCGATAACGTCCTCAACTCCAACTACAACGCGTTCACCTTCAAGACGGAGAAGCGTTTCAGCGAAGGGCTGAGTTTCACCAACTCCTTTACCTGGTCCAAGGGCATGGACTACGGCCTGTCCAGCATTAACGAGCGAACCGAGAATCTTGTAGGTGGAGGCGCGCCCCACAGTCCTTATCAAAGGGATCTACATCACAATTACGCAACCGCCGGACTGAGCCGGGATTTCGCCTACAACCTGAGCGTTCTCTACGAACTGCCGGCCGGGCCGGGCAAGGGGCGTTTCGAGTCGGGACCTGCCAGCTGGGTGCTGGGCGGGTGGCAGTTTGGAGGCATTATGCAGTTGCAGTCCGGGCCCTATTCAACCGTGTTGACACTTCCTAATCAGGCGAATGTGGATCGGTTCTATCGCGGCGATCTGATCGGAGATATCAATTTCCCAGAATCCCAACGTGATTCCACGGCCTGGTGGAACCAGGCTGCCATCGGGATCGGAGACCTGGGTCGACGGGGCACTAACGGAAGGGCCACCATGGAGCTGCCGGGCTGGAAGAACTTCGATCTTCTCCTGTCGAAGTACTTTGCCATGCCCTGGGAAGGCCACCGCATTCAATTCCGCTTTGAAGCCTACAACCTGACCAACACAACCCACCTGGGAAATCCCGGAAACTCCAACGGGGTCGGACAGGTTCGGGCCGACGTTGGGAATGGGGATCGGATTTTTAGGGCCGACGCTCCCCGAATTATCCAGTTCGCCTTGAAGTACACCTTCTAGACGCGGCGGAATCACCTGAATCCTCACGGGGCGCCCCTTGCGGGCGCCCCTTTTTTGTGGGGTACTCTTCAGCACCAGAGTCAGTAGCGCACACACTGGTGCAGCTCGCCACAAATCTTGTATTCGACCTCACTGGATGCTCCCTTCGGATACTTCGGGGCTGCTGCGACCTTCTATCGTTACGCTCTATAGCGGTCCCAACCCAAGTCTCAAGCTGCGCAACCTCCTGTTGAGCAAAAACCGCCTCAGTGCTAACTACGGCGCGTTCATCGCCAAAGCCCAAAAGCGCTCCAGTGGTGGACTTGGCTGCCGCCCGGGTTCAGGCCAACCTGGGCAGCCGAGCGAATTGAGTTCCACGTTCCGCGTTCACCTGATGGTACGATGACGGCAGCCAAAGACCGAGCAAAGATGAGAATGCCCACCCCTCCCCGTCTCCCATCGGTAGTCCTGCTGCTTTTGTTCAGTTCAGCTCAATGGATCCCGGGTAGCCATCACCTGAACCGTCCTCTCTTTGAGGAGATCCCCGCCTCTCAGAGCGGCCTTCGCTGGGTCCACGAAAACGCCATGTCGAAAGATCGGCACCTTCCTGAGACGACCGGGCCCGGTTGTGCTTTTCTGGACTACAACAACGACGGGTGGATGGACATCTACCTCGTCAATTACGGGGCCTGCGATTTCTACCATCCCGCCCGGCCTCCGAGCAACGCCCTGTATCGAAACAACAGAGATGGCACCTTTACCGACGTGACAGCCGAGGCCGGTGTCTCGGGTGGAAACTTCGGAATGGGAGCGGCGGTTGGCGACTATGACAACGATGGAGACCCGGATATCTACGTCTCTGCCTATGGCAAGGCCATCCTTTACCGGAATCAAGGCGACGACACCTTCCAGGACGTGACGGCAGCAGCCGGTGTGGCAGCCCCGGGTTGGACTACGAGCGCAGTGTGGTTCGACTTCGACAATGACGCAGACCTGGATTTGTTCGTCTGCAGCTACGTGGAGTACGGGCTGGACAACCCCGTGTCCTGCGGCCTCAACGCATCGGGCAAGACCCATTACTGCCCTCCCAACGTCTTTCGACCGACCTCGAGCCTGCTTTTCCGCAACAACGGTGACGGCAGTTTCACCGAGGTGAGCCAGGGAACCGCGATCGGTCGGGTCTTCGGAAACGCCCTGGGAGTCGTGGCGACGGATGTCAATAACGATCGGCTCATGGATCTTTTTGTTGCCAATGACATGGTCCAAGACTTTCTTTTCATCAACCGGGGTGAGAACCGTTGGGACGAGGTCGGACTCCTGGCCGAAGTCGCCTTCAGTTCAGCCGGCAAACCGCAATCAGGAATGGGAGTGGACGCCGCCGATTTCAACGGGGACGGCTGGCAGGATCTCTTCGTCGCCAACCTTGACCAGGAGATGTCCGGTCTTTACCAGAACTATCAGGATGGAACCTTTCGCGATGTCTCACAGGCCCATGGAGTCGCCCAGGCCACTTTTCAATTGAGTGGCTGGGGCCTCAAGCTTCTGGATTTCGACAATAGCGGAACCATCGACCTGTTTATGGCCCATGGACACCCTGACGACATGATTGACTTGTATTCGAATCGGGTGACCTACAAGATGCCCCTGCTCTTATTTAGCAACGACGGGAATCGCCTGCAGAACGTCAGCTCGGAGTCGGGCCCTGTGTTCGACAAGCAGTTTCCTGCCCGTGGCCTGGCCGTCGGCGATTACCAGAATGACGGCCAGGTGGACATTCTGATCGCCAACAACGGGCAGCAGGCCATACTGCTCCAAAACAACGGCGCCGAGGGCAACCACTGGCTCGGCCTGAAACTGGAAGGTCGATCCTGCAACCGGGATGCAGTAGGTGCCCGGATCCGGTGGTCGATTGATGGGAAATCTCATTCCCTAATCAAAAACAATGGCGGGAGTTATCTGGCCTCGCATGATCCCCGAGTCGTAATCGGTCTGGGTAAAGCGGAAGGGGTCGACTGGATGGAGATCGCATGGCCGGCACCCAGCCGACAGGTCGACCGCTTTGAAACACCCGAGATTGATCGCTACCTGACCATTGTTGAGGGTGACGGGGTCAGGTAGAGAGGGCCGCAGTCTTATCATGTGGTTTGGAAGATGATAGAGAAAACCCGAGCCTTCCGGACATTCCACCGCTCACTGGTCTGTCTTGTTGTTCTAGTTTTCGTGCTGATCACTGCCAACGGCCAGGACTCAGAGCCCTCTGGAGATCTTCGGCAGAGGGCCCAGGCCCATTATCAATCCGGGATGGACCACCTCTCACGGAACGAACTGGGAAAAGCCTCCGCTTCCTTTACCAAGGCCATTCAGGCCTTCGCTGCCATGGATCCAGCCTTCCATGGTTTGGCTGAGATTGATCTCCGGCGGGGGAAGTATGACCGAGCGGCCGATTGGATTGGCAAAGCGATTCAGCTGCAACCACAGAAAGTTGAATACCACTGCCTGCTGGCCTTGATCCATATCCAGGCAGAGAGGAACCGTGACGCGCTGAGCGTAGCTCAGAAAGCCCTGCTTCTGGATCCGAAGAGCGCCGAGGCCTATTACCTCCTGGGATTGAGTCATGAGAGGCTCCACCAGATCGAGGAGGCTAGAGACTCGTATGAGCACACGATTGCCCTGGATCCGTCCTTTGCAGCCGCTTACTTCTTACTGGGCTCACTTTACAGCCGGGAGCAAGCGACATTTCGTCTGGCCTCCGAGAACTTCAAAAAAGCCCTTTCTCTGGGATTGGACCGTAGCGACGTCAGGAAGAGCCTGGGATCTGTGCTCGTCAAGCTGGAAGAGTACGAAGAAGCCGTCCTGGTACTGGACCGGGTAGTGAAGGACAGTCCTGCGGACTCAGAGCTTTACTATTTCCTGTCAACCGCCTACCGACGGCTGGGAATGACCGCGCAAGCAGCGTCTGCTCTGGAGAAGTACCAGGCCCTCTCCGCAGAGGAGAGGGAGAGAAGGGATGCCAACTCAACCGCCCTCGCACACTATAACACCGGGATGAAGCACTTCTTTAAGGACGACCTGGGAAAGGCCTACGCTTCCTTTTCCAAAACCATCGAAAGCTTATGGTATATGGACCGGGCTCTCCACCGTCTGGCTCTGATCGATCTCAACTGGGGCAACCGGCAGCGTGCGTCGGAATGGATTCGAACGGCTATTCAAGTCAAACCGGAAAAGGCCGAATACCACTTTGTGCTGGCCCAGAGTCTGGAGCTAACCAACGTTTCAGGGGCCACGGAGGCCGTTCAGCAGGCCCTCGATCTAGATTCTGCTGAAGCAGGTTTCCACAATCTCCTGGGAAATCTCCTCTTTTCTCGCGGCCTTCATCACAAGGCCGTGAAGGCTTACCGGAATGCGGTGGCAATCGACCCGGATGATCCGCTCTTTCATTTGAATCTCTCCTCGGCTTTTGCAAAGATTGGAGCGCTTGAAGAAGCCAAAAGAGAACAAGACCTTTTCCGTGAACTGATCGCTGTCAGAGCGGACAGGAAGACGAATCACGAGTAGTGTCTTTGGGGTGTTCACTCATTTCCCTGTTCTTACTGGGCTGCAGTCTGAATGCCCAGACTGAGAAGTCTGGTGGGCCTGGCTCCACACGACCAGGGCTTCCCATTCCCCGGGCCGGCACAAGACCGGCCCCTACGGTAGCTTCTTGCGGGCCACTTCCAGGTTCATCCTGAACTCCGGCCGGTCCGGCTCCAGCTCGACCGCCGCCTGGTACTCTCCCACCGCTTCCCGGGTCTGTCCCTGACTGAAATGGAGATTGCCCAGCAGATTCCGGAGATCCGCGTTGGAGGGATCTGCAGCTTTCGCCCGAACTCCGTAATCGAGCGCCTGCACATAATTCCTGCGCTGGTACCAGTACTGGGCCATCAGGATGAGTCCTAGGGGGGACTGCGGATCAATTTTCTCCATTTCTGAGAGGTGCATGAAGGCGAGGCCCTGCCGGTTCTGGGAAAGATAAATGTCAGCCAGATAGCTGCGGGCCACCCAGTGCCGTGGCTCCAACTCCACGGCCTGCTCAAGCAGTTTCACGGCTTCCGAGCCTTCTCCCCGGCCTATCGCTGCTTCCGCTTGCACCACCAGCGCTTCTGCCGGCCCCTGAGAGGGATCCTGAGGCGCAGGAATTGCTGGCTCAGGTCGCTGCTCGGGGTCGAGAGGGGAAGAGGTTGCCTTTCCGGCTGCCTGATAGGCCCTCTCCAGGAGCGGCCGTATGTCAGGAAACTCGGTGGCGGCCGGGAGGGCTCGCTCCAGATACCCGATCGCCTGCTCGTGCTCGCCCAGCTCCAGACAGAGCGCGCCGAGTCGGCGCAGGTGATCCGGGTTGGTGGGGTCCTGGTCGACAGCCTTGAGAAAAGCTTCTTTCGCCCCCGGCTTGTCTTCCAATTGATAGTGGGCGGTTCCCAGCAGGGAGTAGGCGGCACCGTTGTTGTTCGGCTGTTTCTGAATGCCCCTCTGGGCGGACATCCGGGCCCGGACATGATCTCCATTGAGGAGATGGATCTGGCCACTCATGAGATCGACATTCGCATTCTCCGGGTCGTGCTCAGCCAGAAAATCGAACACCTCAAGAGCCCGGTCGTGCTCCCCGATCTGGTAATAGGTATCACTCAGCAACCAGGCCAGCCTGGGGTCCAGCTCTTGCCACGGGGCCTTCCCAAGCGAGTTCAAAGTGGTGAGTGCCAGTTCGCGTTCACCTGTCCGGGCCAGCGCATTTGCGTGGGAAATGGCGTACTTGGGCTCCTCGGGATCAAGTCGGGCCGCCTCCTTGAACTCGCCCACGGCGCCCTTCCAATCCTGGGCCTGAGAGAGAGCCATACCCTGATAGAAGTAAGGCTGGGGATCGGACGGATCGGCCTTCTTCTGTCGCTCGTAGAGCTCGACGGCCTGGGAGAACTGACCTTGCCGGATCAGGTGTTGTCCGTCCTGAGTGGCGCGTAGACGCTCAGTGGCAATCCGGTGACGCCGGGCATCCTCTTCTCGTCCCAGACGGTAGTACAGCCCGGTGAGGGTGACCTGACCCTCCAGGAAACCAGGATTTTCTTCGACGACTCCCTTGACCATCTGAAGGGCTTCTTCGATCCGATTGGAGTAGCTGTAAACCAGGCCCATCTGGAAGCGGGCGGCCACGTCACCCGGCCGGGTGCGCAGGGCACGTTGAAAACAGGCCAGCGCTTCCTCGTATTTCTGCTCGTTTTCATAGAGATACAAGCCGTGGAAGAGGTTGGCCTCGTAGTCGCCCGAATTGATTGCGATTTCCCGAAAAAAGGCCTGGTCTGCTTCGTCGAACCTGGTCAGGGTTCTGAGCAGGGTGCCGTAGGTGGAATTCAGAGAAGGGATGGTGGGATCGAGCTGGATGGCTCTTTCCAGGTGCTTGAGAGCTCCAAAGTAATCCCCGTTCCCCTTCAAGACTTGACCGAGCGTGAACCGGACTTCCGCCGAGTCTGTGTGCTCCAGGCCAGACTCCAGGAGTCGTGCCCCCTTCTCGACCTGACCATTCTCGACCAGCGCAACACCCAGCAGATAGACCAGCTCAGGAGACTCGGTCAGTTCCGACTCCAGAGGTGAGAGCAGTTCAATCGCCCCTTCCCATTGGCCCAGCCTGAGATAACTGGATGCCAGCAACTGAAGCGCTTCCCGGTCTTCCGGACGTTCTTTGACGACCCCGGTCAGGAGATCTCTGGCTTCTGAGAATTCTTCAGCCTGGAAGTAGGTCCAGGCCAGAACGAGTCGAGCCGCCGTTGGATCCGCAAGATCCACACTCTGGAGAGCCCGTTCGAAATGGGCGATTGCCTCTTCAAACTTACCGACTTGCCCGTAGGCATTCCCCAGGTTGAAGCGAACTGCGGCTGCCTCGGGAAAGCGGACCAGGAAGGCTTCATACTGCTCCATGGCACCTTCCAGGTCACCGGCCTGCTGCAGTTCCACGGCGCGGCGGAGGATCTGGTCCGGAGTGACCAATTCCTCTTGTGACCAGGCCCATCCAGCGACGAGCTGCACCAGAAGCAGGCAACTAAGAACCCGAAGTGCCCTCAGGTGAAGCATGAAAGACATCCTAGCATGACGGCTGGCCTTGGGAGTACGGCACTCACAGCCCCGCTTTACAAAGCGGAAGTCGAACTTCCGCACTCCAGATACTCCAGGTTGCTCTGTTGAATCGAACCCCCACCTGATTTACCATAAAAAACGGTAGGATACTCTGAAAGCAACCGCAGATTGACGCTTACGGCTGGCCTTGAGCCAGGTAAGGAGGAAGGCATGGGAGCGCAGGTGAACAGGCTCTGTCTATCTCTTATGGTGATGGTTCTCTCTTTTGGGATTCCGTCCGCTGCCAAGAAGGACAAACTCACGCCCGAGGAGGTGATCCAGCGTCATCTGGAATCGGTGGCCCCGGCTTCGAGCCTGGCCTTGAGGACGAGTTTCAAGGCGGAAGGTCAGGTCTTGTTCGAGATGATTGCCGGAGGCTCGGGCCGGCTGCAGGGACCGTCCACGTTGATTTGCGACGGGAAAAAGCTGCGCATGTCGATGGTCTTTGACATCAACGAGTACCCCGGAGAAGACGTTGCCTACAATGGCGAGGGACGCGTTGAAGTCGGTTGGATTCAACCCGGTGTACGCTCTGCCCTGGGCACCTTCTTTTATCAGTTCAATGAGGTCGTTACGGAGGGTCTTTTCGGGGGCACACTGTCAACCGGATGGTCCCTTCTGAACCTGCAGAGTCTGCAGTCCAGGTTGAAGTACGAGGGCTTGAAGAAAATCGACGGGAACCCCTACCACACGATTAAGTACACGCGACGCAAGGGCGGGGACGTGCAGGCAAGACTTTATTTCGAGCCCGAGACCTTCCAGCACACTCACACGATTTACAAAGTGAGGATCAGCTCTGGGATTGTCGCCAACAATTCGGCGGCCTCCGCCGGCCAGGCGGAAACCTGGTATACCCTCCGCGAATCCTTTGCCAACTTCCGCGACATCCGGGGTGTCAACCTCCCCACCACCTGGACCCTCGAGTATTCCAAGGAGATTGGACAGAGGGGCAGTGTGCTGCGCTTCACCACGCAGTACACTTCCATGCTCCCCAATGCTGAAATCGAGCCGGGCCAGTTCAAGATTCACTGAGAACGCCCGCGGTTCTGTATCCGGAGGGCGGCTCAGACCGACGTGAAAGTGGGAGGCGCCTTGGGCGGCGACCAAGGTGGTTGAACGTCATACCCGACCGTCGCGGCCCTGAGTTCCGGTAGGGATGCCAGTTGCCTGGCACCCCCCGGACAGATCCGTACGTGAAGACATAACTTCATACGGCTCCTACCTCGGGTCGAACGCCAAAACGCACGAAGGGTGGAGGATGTAGGATACGGACACTGGGGATCCACCGCTTGACATACCGGTTGAACCGCGGCCACGGCATGTTCGCTTTCTGGCTCCGACGCCGCAAGGCGTGGCACCAGCCGCGACACACCGCGCTGCGGAAGGCGTTCAGGGCGTCACTGTTGCCCGGGACCGCATGGTAGTTGAAATAACCCTGGACGACGGACCGGTGCCACTTCCCCTGTTCGGGGAGCGAATCGTGCCGTCGGCGCAGCTGTTGTGCGCGGATCTGCTTCAACTTGCGTCTCAGACGTTTCCCTTCGGTCTTCCGCCGGATCGTAAACCCGCCTTTTCGACCTTGCGCACAGATATGGCGAAAGCCCAGGAAGGTAAAGGTATCCGGTCTGGTCTGCCCCCGGCGGCGACGATTCTTGCTCGCCCAACGGCCGAACTCAATCAACCGCGTCTTTTCCGGGTGCAGTTGCAGGCCGAACTGCGACAGCCGTACCGCCAGCTCCCGGCGGTACTGTTCGGCCTCCTCGCGATGCTGGAATCCCAGCACGAAGTCGTCGGCGTAGCGGACGATGATGACCGCCCCTTTCGCCTTACGTCCTCGCCACTGGTGGGTCCACAGATCCAGTACATAGTGCAGGTAGATGTTTGCCAGCAGGGGCGAAATTACCGCCCCCTGTGGCGTTCCCACCGTGCTCCTGGACCATTGACCCGCTTCGGAGACTCCCGCTCTGAGCCACTTGCGGATCAGTCGCAGAACCCTCCGGTCCCCGATCCGGTGCTGGAGAAACTTCAGCATCCATTCGTGGTCGATGGCGTCGAAAAACCCACTAATGTCAGCGTCCAGCACCCAATTCACCGGCCGATTGGTAATCCCCATCCACAGCGCATCCAATGCTCGATGCTGACTGCGTCCGGGGCGGAACCCGTAACTGAAGCCCATAAACTCCTCCTCGTAGATCTGCTCCAGTACCGTAACTACGGCCTGTTGCGCGATCTTGTCCTCCAGGGCCGATATGCCCAGTGGACGCAGCCTGCCATCCTCCTTTCGGAGGTAGACCCGCCTCGAGGGGTGGGCTCGATAGGTCCCGTCATGGATTCGGGTATGCAGAACGAGCAGTCGCTCCCGCAACCCTTCTCCATATGCTTGCCACGTCATTCCGTCCACCCCTGCAGCAGCCTTCCGCTTCAAGGCGAAATAGCTCTGCTTCAGCAGTTCCGGTGTCACGTGGTGCAGCAACGCGGTGAACCGCATCTTCCTATCCCGGCGTGCGGCCTGCCCTACACCAGCCAGTCGATCGTCACACCTTTCCGGCTCCGTGTCCGGGGCGTGGCCGCCTTCACTGGTGCTTCCCTTGGCCGGACTCCTTCCCTCCACAAACTCCGCCGACTCTTCGTCTTTGTTCGCTCGCTTCATCAGTACTATGAGTCCGTCCGACTCCCCAGGGCCGTATATGTCCGGCATTACGGCTTACCTTCGCCGGCCTGTCCGCCTGCCATCCAGACGGACTACCCTGGGGTCTCTCGGTTCTCGTCCATGGAGCGTCCACGCTTGCACGGGGTCTCTGACTCCGCCAGGCCCTGCTGCGACTCGCCTTTTACGCCGCAGCCGGTTTCGCCACCCCCTTGGGGCCATAAAAGCAGCACCTGGAACTCGTTTCTTTCGAAGCTCAATAGCCCGGCTCACGCTTCCCCTGTCAACGCTTCACCAGCCTCTTGCGAGGTATCGATGCATGACTCGGGGTCGGGGTGGTTGGCTACACCTTTCCCCGTACGGCTCTTTCATCCGCTACTCCATGTCGGTTTATCCCGACGCTTTCGGCCCCTCCCACTTTCAGGAACTCCCAACAAGGCAGCACGGCGAAGGGTCAGCCTGCGCTTTCCCCATGGATCAATCCTCGGTTTGGTAATATCGAGGCTACCCATGCTCGGAAGACTCGAGACGATGCGAGACTTGGCGCTGGCTATCGTCCCCATGCTGGCGCTGGCCCTCAGCGGCTGCTCCTCGCCCCCGCCGCCACCGCTGCAACAGCCGACCTTGTCTGAGGCCCTCCTCTCCGGCATGGAAGCGGATGTTCACCGCCAGATCATACAGGCCTATCAGGCAGCCAGGGAGAGCCCTTCTGACTCGCAGCGCAACGGACGGGTCGGTATGCTGCTTCACGCCTACGGACATGTTGAGTCGGCCGCCGACTTCTACCTCTACGCAATCTCGCAATCCCCGTCGGAGTTCCGATGGATCTACTACCTGGGGCTCGCCGAGCAGGCCGCCGGCCAGAGGGAGTCGGCAGCGGAGAGCTTTCGCCTGGCTCTCAGTCTTCAACCCGACAACCCTTCCGCAAAGCTCCAACTGGCCACCACCCTGATCGATCTGAACCTCGCACAGGAAAGCGTTCCTCATCTTCAAGAGATTGTGAAAAGGCAACCAGCCAATCCACTGGCTCACTATAATCTGGGTCGCGCTTTCACAAGACTGGCCAGAGATGACGATGCGCTGAAGAGCCTGTCCAGGGCCTGCCAACTGGCTCCCGACTTTGGAGCGGCTCAGTATGCTCTGGCCTTGGCCCACCGGGGCCGGGGAGACCAGCAGCGATACGAGCATCACGTTGCTCTGTTTGAGAAGCACAAAGACAGCCGCCCCTCCGACGACGATCCCCTGCAGAGAGAGGTCTGGCGGCTCAGAGAAGGAGTCAGCGTTCTCCTCGAAAAAGGACGACAGTTGCAGGATTTGGGCAGGGACGAGGAAGCCATTGCCGAATACAGGAAGGTGCTCCTCGTCCGGCCCGAACATGGAATGGCCCACGCCAGTCTGATGGGGCTGTACCGGCACCTGGGCCGTCTGGACGAGGGCGAGGCGCAATATCAGACCGTTCTCGAAGTGAATCCCGACATTCCCGAAGTGCACTACAACTACGGATTCCTGCTGCTTGACAGAGGACAACCGGAAGAGGCCGTTGCAGCCTTTGAGAGGGCTCTCGAATTGAATCCGTCTTATGCCGACGCCCATGCCAATCTGGCAGTATTGCTGGCCGGCCTGGAGCAGAACTCAGGAGCCGTGGTCCATCTCAGGAAAGCACTGGAGATTGACCAGAACCACCGCCTGGCGCGATACAACCTGGCCAGGATGTTGCTGCAGAAGGGCGAAACCAGCGAGTCGATTCTGTTGTTGTCCGGAGCCTTGAGCGAAGAAGATTCCGAGACCGCACAGATCGAGGCGTTGCTGACCACCGCCTCCGCCATGGCCGGGCAGTGGGAGAAAGCGAAGGGGCACGGTCGCCGCGCCCTGGAGTTATCCCAGAAATACGGGCAGGTCGATCTGGCCCGGACAGCCCGATACGATCTGGGCAGGATTCTCTTCCAGTCCGGTAGCTATGGCGAAGCTATCGATCTACTTGCTCCCGGGGCCGACTCCGAGGATGAAAGCACCCCGGCACTGCTGCTTCTCCTGGCCAGCAGTTACTCGCGGGTCGGCAATCAGGAACTGGCTTCTCAGCATGCTGCCAGAGCCCTGACTCTGGCCAGGCGCTATGGCCAGGGTGAACTGGTGGCCCGCATTGAACGGGCACTCGGCGAGGCCGGTGGCGGGCAATGACCAGACCTTCCTTTCACTGTTTCCAGGTGAATCCTGTTCGAGCACCAGGCGGCGGGACGACAGGTAGAATCTGGAGTGCGGCACTTCGAGTACCTCCCCGGCAGAGCGGAGCCTCTGGCCTGGGCACTCCAGAAAGTTGGCGACGTCTGTCACCGTCCCTGGCTCACAACTTGTGGCGAGGTGCGCTGGCGATATTGGCGCTGACAGCATTGAGTTGCATTGATTCCGAGATCCGTGAGGTGACTGTAGCCGAATCTGAACTGGAGAAACCAGCCCTCTACCGCGAAGCAGCCGAGTCAGTGGGCATCCTCTTTCGTCATGACCGGGGAGCCCGAGGAGATTTTCACCTGCCCGAGATCATGGGCTCCGGGGCGGCTCTATTCGACTACGATGGGGACGGCGACCTGGACGCCTATCTGATCCAGAGTGGAGTTCTGGGCTCGGGGGACGGCCTGCTCGAAGCAGCGGGACAAACCGGTGATCCCCCTGCCAACCGGATGTTCCGAAACCTGCTGGTCGAAGAGGGAGAGCTGGAGTTTGAAGATGTGACAGATGGGTCAGGTCTGGGCGATACGGGCTACGGTATGGGCGTGGCAGTTGGGGATATCGAAGGCGACGGAGATCTTGACCTGTATGTGACCAACCTAGGATCGAACGTTCTTTTTCGAAACAACGGAGACGGAACCTTCTCCGACATCACTCGATCGTCGGGAACCGATGATCCTCGCTGGAATGTCAGCGCCTCCTTCTTTGATTACGATCATGATCAGGATCTGGACCTGTTTGTTACGGGTTATGTCGATTTCACACTTGGAGCGCTGGACTGCTTCCATCCCTCGGGGCCACGCGATTACTGCAGCCCCAAGGTGTACCGGCCCATCGTGGATCGACTCTTTGAAAACCAGGGCGGGGTTTTCCAGGACATAACCCAATCGTCCGGGGTGGGAGGGGCTTTTGGAGCTGGTCTGGGCGTCGCCTGCAGCGACTTCAATGGGGACGGCTGGACCGATGTCTTCGTGGCCAACGACGGGACCCCCAATCAACTCTGGATGAATCAACGAGGCGAATCGTTCCTTGATCGTGGCTTGATCTCGGGTACGGCATACAACGCCATGGGACAGATGGAAGCAGGCATGGGAATCGCAGCCGGTGACTTTGACCAGGACGGAGATGACGATTTGTTTCTGACCCACCTCGCCCAGGAGACAAACACCCTGTATGAAAACGATGGCGAAGGCAACTTTGTGGATGCCACCACGGACTACGGCCTGGGAGGTATGAGCCTGCGCATGACCGGCTTTGGCACCCGGTGGCTCGACTTCGACCAGGATGGCGATCTGGATCTCTTTGCCGGAAATGGAGCAGTTACCGCTGTCGAGGCACTCCTCGGGCGACCATTCCCCTACCCCCAGCCCAATCAGTTGGTCCGGAGGGAGGAGTCGGGTTTTCGCGTGCTGGGTCCCGAGTCCGGCGTCGGACGCCTGATCGAGACGACTCGAAGTGCCGCCTTCGGAGACGTGGACAATGACGGAGACATCGACATTCTTCTCAACAACAACAGCGGACCGGCCCAGCTCCTGCTCAATCAGACCGCTGCCTCCGGACACTGGGTTCAGCTCGCCCTCTCGGGGAGGCAAAACCGCCATGGAGTGGGCGCCCGCGTGGTCGTGACGCTGGAAGACGGCAGACAGCTCAGGAGACACGTTCAGAGTGACGGGAGTTATGCCAGCGCCAGCGATCTACGGGTTCATTTTGGCCTGGGAAAGGAACAGGCTGTCAGGACTATCGACATCCGGTGGCCGTCCGGTAGGGCCCAGGTCCTCAGAGACATGGAAGCGGACCAGATTCTTAACCTGGAAGAACCGGCATCGTAGGGATCAATTCTCCCTCGGTCCAAGATCTTGGACGATCAGCACCATCTCTACCAGGCGGGCCTTTTCCGAGTGGATGACTGTACTTTTTCAAACCAGGTTGTCGTTCCCTTCATTCCCGCCGCTATTCTGGTTGAACCAGTCGCTCAGTGATACCATCTAACAGCAGAAAGCGGGCTGTGGTATAAGGGGGAGACTCCGTTCTCAGCCCGGGTTTTGAAGCTTATGCGTTACTTGGTTTTGTGCCTCCTTCTGACGATTCTGACGGTGCCAAATGCCTGGGGCCAGCGGGTCGTCGCCAGCGTCGCTCCAGCCGAAGAGCCTCTCAAGTTTGACTCCAACTCGGTTGTGCTGACGACGCTGGGGATCGGTCTGGGCGACTTCAGCTTCGCACCCAACGTTGTCTTTACTCCGGATTCCCTGCGCGGCTTTGTTGCCTATCCAGCCCGCGAGGAGGAGGACGAGGAGGGCCAGAACCTGACTGTATCCAGCAACAAGGTGATGGCCTTTGACGCGGTCACTGCTGAGGTCCTGGCGTTGATTGAAGTGGACCCGAACCCGCTCTCTCTGACACTCTCGCCGGACGGGACTAAGTTGGGGGTCGTTTCCATGTTCCTGACCGAGAACACTCCCAGCGCGGAGAACAACTTCGAGCTTCTGGGGATCGGTTCGGTCTCCATGATCGATGTCAGGACTTTCGAAGTGCGAACTCTCGAGTTTGACAAGGTGCTCTTTTCGTTTTTCAACAACCTGGTCTTTTCAGCGGACGGCTCAACTGGATTCCTGGCGTCGGCAGGGAGCGACGAGATCATTCGGTTCGACGTCGATTCGATGACGGAGAGAGGTCCCCGAATCGAATTGGTGGGTGCCAGTCGCCCGGCCTCGATCACCATGGCTCATGACGGTAGCTTTTTCACCGTTGTGCTCCCGGGGTCAAACGCACTACCCGTTGCGGAAGAGCCCGACTCCATTAAGATCGTCGACCCTGACTCTTTCTCAATCGTGGCAAGTATCGTCCCCGCCCCTCTGGAGATCGAGAATACAAACGGGAACACGCTGCAGATTGCTCACAACTTCTTCGGACTCAATAACGTGTCCATCACCCGGGACAACAAGTGGGCCATCATCGGAGATCGAGAATTCAGTAGCTCTTCCGGTATTCCCGTGCTGTCGACAGACCACGCGCTGATTATCGATCTGGAGAAGCGCGAACTGGCCCAGACCATCACCGTGGGCGGTGGAGCCAGCGCAACCTCGGTTTCTCCCACAGAAGATCTGTTTGCACTGGTCACCGCGGTTGAGGTTTCGCTGATCGATCCCAATGGGGAAGGAAGGGAATTCATTTCAACCGGAACCTCCCAGTTTCTGGAAAGCAGCCGTCCCACCTTTTCTCCTGACGGTCGGAATCTCTATGTTGCCTCTCCGATCCTGGATCTCATCAATGTCTACGACGTAAGAAACGTTGTCGCAACGGCCGGCATCCGGGTGGGTCAGGACTTTCAGCGACCCCGTTTTGACGTTCCAGCCGGCCCCATGGATCTGGCCTTCACTCCTGATGGGGAACTCCTTTCAGTAATCAACTTCAACGGGAACGACGTTGAATTACTGCTCAACACTTTCCGTCTGACGGCTCCGCAGATGATCGCGGACAACATCGACTCAGTTCCCGACGACGAGACCGGGGAGCCAGTTCCGATCCCCCCCTCGGAGCGATTCTTCAGCGGCATAGCGGTCACCAATAATGGCGACCAGGATGCGGAAGTGATCATGAGTGCCCTGGGTTTCCTGAGCGCTTCGGGGGGGGGGGGTACCTCTCTTCTGATCTCTGCGATCCCCAATCCAGTGACGGTGTGCGAAGAGGGGGCATTCGGCCAGACGACGATCAGCTGGGATGTCGCCTTTGTCGTGGTAGCAGACGAAGACGAAGAAGTAGACCAAGTCGAAGTGCGAATCGGTTCGGAAACGGGTGATCTATTCGCTGCCGGGGGTGTGCGGGGGAGCGCTGAGACCGGCGAGTGGGTCTCGGACGGGATGACGTTCTATCTGCTCGAAATAAGCAGCGGGGAATTGCTGGACACCGTCACCGTCACTTTTACTGAGATTGGCTGTCCTCCTCCCATCATCGTCATCGGTCCAAATCCGGTTCAGGTTTGCAATGCTGAAGGGGTCGGGTTCACGACAGTGGGATGGGACGCCACTGATGTCAGTGAAGAGGTGGAGATTCGAGTGGGATCCGTGGACGGCACCCTGTTTCTCAAAGGGGGACCCGTCGGGTCCCAGCGGACAGGTGAGTGGGTCGCGGAAGGAATGGTTTTCATCCTCCTGGATGCCGGCACGGGAGAGGAGCTGGCCCGGGCAGGCGTGACTCTCACCGACGACTTCTGCCCCTTTACGCTGACCGAGATCCTGAAGCCTGGTGGGCAGATCACCCTCCTGGCGGACGATTTCCTGGCTACCAACAGCTCCCTCGACCCCGCTTCCGTCGACTTCAACGGCTGGGTCGATCTCGACAGCGACAGCCCTGCCATCTCGGGGGTCTTTCTAACCTTCGATGGAGAGCTCAATAGAATTGACGGTGGACCGATCTCGCCCGAAACTCTCGATGTGGTTGTTCTCCCTGAAGTGCGCATCGACGACGGTTTTACGACTTACATCGACGTTGTCAATCCCAACAACGAGGGCCTTGAAATTATCTTTGATCTCTTCGATTCAACTGGAAATTTCGTGACGACGTCGATCCAGAATGTCGTGCCGGAAGGCCGCGGACGGTTTTCAGCCTTTGACTTGTTCGACAACCTGAGCGGTTTGAATCGGATTAATGCGTCCCCCAATCCCATTCAGGTGTGCGATGGAGGGCTTGGTCAAACCACGATTTTCTGGAATGTCACCGGCATCCTGGAAGAAGACGAAGACGAAGAAGTAGCCGAGGTCGAGGTGCGAGTCGGCTCGGAAACGGGGAATCTATTGGCGGCCGGCGATATAACGGGGAATGCTGAGACCGGCGAGTGGGTGACCGATGGGATGGTCTTCTACCTCCTGGACCGCGCTACTGGAGACCTGCTCGATCTCGTCACCGTACGCTTCACCGAATTCGGTTGCCCTCCTCCGGTGTTGGTGGCCAGTCCAAATCCCATCCGTGTCTGCGATATGGGACTCGGCGAGACCACTCTCTCCTGGGATGCCACTGACGTCACCGACAAGGTCCAGATTCGTGTGGGCGCCGTCGATGGAGCGGTGCTTGGCAGCGGAGAGGCCACAGGATCCATCGAGACGGGTCGGTTGGCCACGGACGGGATGACGTTTTACCTTCTGGATGAGACCAATGGAAATCAGCTCGACACCGTAACGGTCAGTGTCACCGACGAAACCTGCCCCTTTCTTAATTTCGAGGATGGGTACATTCGAGTGGCTTCGCGCGGCACGGTCATCTTCGAGACCATGATCGACGTGAAGAGAATGGCCGTCCTGGGTGCCCAACGGGTTGACTCAGAGCACACCGAGTTTACGATTCCCCATTTCGCCGTGTTTGGCGGGTCGGACACGATTCTTAAGCTGATCCATCCATCCACTGCGCCCTTTGCCGGTATCAGCCCACCGGAGGAGGAGCCAGAAGAAGGAGAAGAACCGGTGGAACCCGAAGAACCGGACCCGATACAGGTGTCGGCGACTCTGCGGGATGACCAGGGAACCGTGATGGCTGGCCCCATTGCGCTGGAGTTGCAGGAGGGGATCTCTCTCCGGGCCAGCGTGAGTGACCTTTTCGGACTGGAGGACACGGGGACCATTCAATCCGGATGGATCCAGATCAGCACTGATATTCCGGGGCTCGTCGGGTCGGCTGAGATTCAGGCTTTCAACGGAGAGGCCCTGACCGCGACCGCCCTGCAGCCGGTGCAGAACCCCAAGTTCGTCTTCTCCCACGTCGCCACGGGATTTGGCTTCTCAACCGGGCTGGCGGTTGTCAATTCCGGATCTGAACCGGTCACGGTAGTGCTGGAACTCCGCAATCCGGCTGCCGAGTTGCTGGGGACCCTCGGACCGCGGGTTCTCGAACCGGGCCATCGACTGGTGGGTCTGATTTCCGAGCTCTTTCCGGGCTCCGGAGAGCTCTCGGGCGGAACGGTAAAGGTCATCGCAGATGCCCCTGTAACGGGAGTCGAGCTCTTCTACGGTGACGATATGCGCGTGCTCTCAGCGGTACCGCCTCAGCCTTTCGAGTGACCTGCTGAACCGGCGACCACCAGGGTCGCCCCTACATTCGTACCCCGCAATGGCATCGTAGGGGCCGGTCTTGTGCCGGCCCGCTCAGCGGGCGACCACCAGGGTCGCCCCTACGGTGCAAGTCCCTGGACCACCGGTCTGTTATGATCGGCGGCATGAAATACGGCTCGAAACGCTGGAGCTACTGGCGAGTTGCAGGGCTGGGGTTGCTACTGATTCTGGCTCTTCCCACGCCCTCTCCCGGCCAGGGAGATCGGCCCAATTTCGTGATCATCCTTACGGACGATCTGGGCTATGGAGATCTGGGGAACTACGGTCATCCCACCTTCTTAACTCCCCATCTCGACCAGATGGCTTCGCAGGGCACGCGCTTCACTGATTTCTACGCACCGGTTCCCTTCTGTGCCCCCTCCCGGGCCTCGCTTCTGACTGGACGCTATCCCCATCACCACCGGCTGCTGATGAATCCCTTCCCGACCCTCGGGATCGACGACGTCGGGATTCCCTCCTCCGAAGTGACTGTGGGAGAAGCCCTCCAGGAGGCCGGCTACCGGACCATGCACATCGGCAAATGGCACCTCGGACACAAGCCGGAGTTCTATCCGACCCGCAATGGATTCGACGAGTACTACGGGATTCTCTACTCCAATGACATGCGTCCCGTACAAGTCATGGACGGGGAAGAGATCGTCGAGTATCCCGTTCTTCAGGCGACCCTGACTCAGCGCTACACCAACCGGTCGCTGGAATTCATCGAGCGCAATCAAGACCGCCCCTTCCTTCTTTACCTGGCCCATGCCATGCCCCACAAACCTCTGGCCGCCTCCGAGGACTTCTACAAGAAGAGCGGGACCGGGCTCTATGGAGATGTGATCGCCGAGCTGGATTGGTCGGTAGGGAAGATTCTGGAGAAGCTCAAGAAATTGAACCTGGATGAGAACACTCTGGTGATCTTCACTTCCGACAACGGACCCTGGTACGGCGGCAGCACCGGTGGCCTGCGCGGGATGAAAGCTCAGCACTGGGAAGGGGGAGTTCGGGTTCCCATGATCGCCCGCTGGCCAGGTCGGATCCCTCCAGGACTGACCTCCAGCGTACCGGCTTCGCTGATCGACCTGATGCCGACGATCCTCAAGGCCGGCGGCGTGCAACTCGACCCGGGACACGAGATGGATGGGGAAAATATCCTTCCCCTGATGACGGGAGCCGGGCCGATCCCGGAGCGTCCCCTCTTTTCCATGCGTGGCACCCGCCAGGGCCCCCCGAAACTGATGACGGTTCGACTTGGCAAGTGGAAACTGCATGTGAACCCGCCGCGGGTCATCCAACGGGGATCCGACTATCGAGACCCGTGGGCCCCCGACGGCGTGACCGTGATCGCTCCCTGCGAGCAGCCCCTCACCGAAAGTCATCCGGGAGTGACCACAGGGGCGACTCCATCGAAGATGATGCTGTTTGACCTGGCCACCGACCCGGCAGAGCAGGAGAATGTGGCCAGCCAGCACCCGCAAGTGGTGCTGAGCCTCAAGGCTCATTTCGATCGACTGAACACCGAGATTCTGGCTCAGCGGTACGATTGAACACAACCGGGTCGTAGGGCACACCAATCTGGCGTGCCGAACGAATCGAGTTGGCAATGATTGCCCTAAAGCAGATGACCTATTTTGAAGGTTTCAGCTCGGCACGGTGGATCACCGTGCCCTACCGAGGATTCGCACATTGCCAGTAGGTCCACGTTGGTCGAGGCTGGATCTCGGGATCCTGGGAGCTTTCCTGATCTTCACGCTTCCGATCACGTTACCGGTACTGCAGTCCTTCTTTACCTTCGATGACCTGGAGAACTTGTCCTATTACACGAAGCGACCAGGTCAGGCTCTGTGGTCTAATCTGGTCGTTTTCACTTCCTTCCGGCGACCCGCCGGAGCCCTCTTCTACTTACCGTCCTACTGGCTCTTCGGCCTCAATCCCCTGCCCCTGTACGCGACCGGATTCTCGCTTTTTTACCTGAACCTGGGGCTTTTCTACTGGCTGGCTGTGCGCCTCACCGGCCGTCGACTGACGGCGGCTCTGGCCCTGGTGGCCTGCGCCTTTCACCCTCACATCTACAATGTTCTCTTCAATTTCGGGGCAGTCTACGAGTTGCTGGCCTGCGCTTCCCTGCTCCTCGGTGTTCTGACCTACGGGTATTACCGAGCGACCGGCGACCGGCGACTCTACTGGCTCACTCTGGGAATCTATCTGGTCGGGTTGAATGCCAAGGAAACGGCCGTGGTGCTGCCGGCTCTCTTGTTGCTCTACGAATTCTTGTATGTCCGCACTTTTGCCTGGAAGAGGACGGCCCTTACGCTCGCACCGCTTTTTGCTGTGGCCATCCTCTATACACTGGCGAAGACTCTGGGAGCAGAGGCGTTCTGGCGCACTAACCCGCTTTACATCCTCCACTTCGACATGACCTTTTACTCCAACCTGGCCGAGTACTTCTCAGAGTTCCTCTACAAGAACCTGACTCTCAGCCCTGTGGTGCTGGGCCTGGTCCTGGCCACCCTCCTGGGAATCTCCCTGGGTCTGAGAGATCGCCATCTACTATTCGGTCTTGGCTATTTCTTGTTGACCCTGCTGCCGATCATCTTCCTGCCCCGTGTCTGGGCCCTGTTCCTGTACATTCCCCTGGGCGGAGTCGGCATTTTCCTGGGCAGGCTGGCGAGTCTTCTGATTCTCGGTAGCGTCCGCCTGGCCAGGGCAACGATCCCTCTCCCCACCGGGAGGACAGCTCATCTGCTGACTGCGCTGGCGCTACTGGTCCTCTTGAGGGCCGCTCTGGTCTGGTCAGCTCCGGAGATTCGCTATGCCCGCGACGTCCACTTCTTCTCTCGGACCCAAAAGTGGAGAGAGTTCTCCTCACAGCTCTACCGGCAGCACGAATCTCTTGCCGCCACCAGCGTACTCGGGTTCAGAAACCCTCCATTTAACTTTGAAACGGCCGATCGATGGAGCCTCCACTTCCTGGTGTGGCTGCACTACGACCCCACGCAAACTCTTCGGATCTATCAGCTCCCGCAACAGCAAGAAGCCTTTCAGAAGGCCGCGGCCCGGGCTGCGACCGTGCACGAATTCGAATGGAGACAGGGAAAGTTGAGCGAGATTGAGGTACCGCGAACCGAGTAGCCGTATTAGAATCCTGCAACAGGAATCCACTCATGAAAAGAACGCTCGGCTACATCTTTCTCTGGCTCTTCTCTCTCCCTCTGATCGGGTGCCGGACCTCCGAGGACTCCGGCCCTCCCAACATCATCATCATCTTTGCCGATGATCTGGGCTACGGCGATTTGAGCTCCTTCGGGCATCCGACCTTATTCACGCCCCATCTGGACCGTATGGCAAGGGAGGGAGTTCGGCTCACTTCGTTCTATGCCCAGCCCAGTTGCACACCCTCACGAGCAGCCCTGCTGACCGGGCGACTGCCTATGAGATCAGGGATGTACCGGGTCATCTTTCCCGAAGAGGACGTCAGTCTTCCGGCTTCTGAACTGACCCTGGCTGAAGCCTTACAGGGCCGGGGCTACAGGACAGCCGCGATCGGCAAGTGGCACCTTGGACACAGCGACGTTGAAGACTATCCGATCTCCCACGGCTTCGATGAGTACTACGGTCTGTTGTACAGCAACGACATGATTCCGCCCTGGGTTCCGACCGAAGTACCGCTCCAGCTCTATCGCAACGCCGACCCGATTGAGCACCCGGTGGATCAGACCACCCTGTCGGAACGCTACACCGAGGAGGCCGTCAAGTGGATCCGGGAGTGGAAGGACTCTCCATTCTTCATCTACCTGGCTCACACCATGCCCCATCAACCCATCTCTACCTCGGAAAGGTTCTTGAAAACCTCCGCCCGCGGCCTCTATGGTGACGTGCTGAGGACCATCGACGCCGGCGTCGGCCGGATTCTGGAGACACTCCAGGAAGCAGGGATCGACGAGAATACCCTGGTGATCTTCACCAGCGACAACGGACCCTGGCTGACCCTGAATCAGTACGGTGGAAGCGCCGGGCTCCTTCGGGAGGGAAAAGGCTGGACCTACGAGGGGGGAATTCGGGTGCCTTTCATCGCCCGCTGGCCCCGGCGTGTGCCGGCCGGACTGGTCAACAGCGGCATCGCCTCTACCATGGACATCTACACCACCTGTCTGCGTCTGGCCGGGGCGGAAATCCCTTCCGATCGGATCGTCGACGGTGAAGACATTCTTCCTCTTCTAACCGGTGAGGAGCCGTCTCCACACAAGGCCTTTTTCTACTACTCCGGACACCTGCTGGAGGCGGTTCGAGACGGAAAATGGAAGCTCAGAATTGGACGCTCCAGTGCTTCGGATGGATCGATCGCCGAAGAGCTCTTTGACCTGGAAGTCGATCCCTCCGAGAAGTTCAATCTCGCCGCAGCCTTCCCGAGGCGAGTTGAGGCATTGAAGAGTCTTCTCGAGAAGGAAAAGAGCGAGATGATCCCCGGTCCCGCCTATGCAGACAATCTGCGCAATCTGCAAATGCTGAGAGAACTCTACAGGACCCGGGGCGGGATCAAGATCAAGCCCCCCGAGCCGGCAGCAACCGTCAGGTGAATCATTGCAGGCCGCGCTTTGAGCGGGAGGACTCTCGGGGGTCCTCCCGCTCTCTTCCATAGATCAGATCGCCGCGCGGAGGCGGCTCCTGCACACTCGGGGCTTGCGGTTGGTGACAGCCGGCACAAGTTCCCTGTCACACCCCTCCAAAACACACATTCACGTGTTTTGGCTCACAGAATCCCCGAGGCCTCCTGAGCCAGAATGACTAGACTCCCCCAGTCAAAAGAAGTGATGTGATGAGGTTGGTCAACTGGCCGGCGCGGAGGAAAGGACAACGATGAGACGAAAACGGAAAGCTGAGGGGGGTGTAGCGGTACTGGAAACAGCCCTCGTCCTGTCTCTCTTTTTTTCATGCTCTTCGGAGCTATGGAGTTTGCGACTCTGTTCTACAACCGAGGAGTGATCATCAATGCCAGCCGAGAAGGGGCCAGATTCGGCTCCATGGTCGATCTGGACACGGCCAACGGCTATGTGGGAGCATCCAAGACCGACGCCGAGATCATTCAGAAGGTGAAGGACTACTCGACCGGTCACTTGATCAGTTTCTCGCCTTCCTCCGGGATCCCCACCGTGGAGGTGAACCCAGCCTGGGCTACACGTCAGGCCAATGGCAACGGCGGACCGCTGCGAGTCAAGGTCAGCTACCAGTTCAGTTTCCTGCTGCTGCCAAATCTCCATGGTCGATCTGGACACGGCCAACGGCTATGTGGGAGCATCCAAGACCGACGCCGAGATCATTCAGAAGGTGAAGGACTACTCGACCGGTCACTTGATCAGTTTCTCGCCTTCCTCCGGGATCCCCACCGTGGAGGTGAACCCAGCCTGGGCTACACGTCAGGCCAATGGCAACGGCGGACCGCTGCGAGTCAAGGTCAGCTACCAGTTCAGTTTCCTGCTGCTGCCAAATCTTGCCTCGGAAGTGGTCGATGGAACCACATTGACGGCAGAAACACTTATGCGCATGGAGTAGAACTTCTGGTCGGGTCCAGAAACTCAAACCCGACCGGATCAATCCAGGGGGTTCACTGATGTATTTTACAGCTCAAAAACGAAATCAGGAAAGAGACAAGACACAGGGCACCGTGATGGTTGAACTGGCGGTCATGCTGCCTTTTCTGGCGATTCTCCTGCTCGGAGTCATGGAGATCAGTGTTGTCGTTCACAACAAGAGCGTCATCACCAACGCCAGCCGGGAAGGAGCCCGTTACGGGATTGCCGCGGTCGGGGGGTTCAAGTCCGATACTGCCATCAAACAGAAGGTCACTAACTACCTGAAAGACCGCATGGTCGGCTTCCCGAAAGGCACGGAAACCACCACGGTGGGCCGTGGAGGCAAGTCGACACCCGGCCAGTTGAGAGTCAAGGTGGTCTACCCCTACCAGTTCCTGGTTCTCCCCGAACTGATCTCCGGCTACACCGGCCCCCTGCCGCTGGGCGCCGAGACCAAGATGCAGATGGAAGACTAGGGCCCTGAGATGAAGCACTCGAGAAACCTGCGCAAGAACTGGGTCCCCGCTCGGAATGACCGTGGGGCCGCGGCAGTCACCGTGGCCATCCTGCTGGTCGGGCTCCTCAGCTTCGGCGCCCTGGCCGTGGACATCGGCTCTCTGCTCATGGTCCGCAACGAGCTGCAGAATGCGGCTGATGCGGGAGCGTTGGCGGGCGCCCGAAGGTTGTACCTAGCCAGCGGGGAAGCTGTGAACCCGGGCTCCAATCTCGTTGGCGTCAACGCCGCGAAGGCCAATACCGCTCAGAATGTGGTAGTGGAAGTCACGGGCGACCCCAGTGCCAACACCGGAGACGTGGAAAGGGGCCACTGGAAATGGTCCGATCAGTCGTTCACTCCCAACGCCAGCCTGCTCGCCACCACGCTGAGTGAGGTGACGAACGCGGAGCTCGACGCCGACAACAGTTTCATCAACGCCGTGCGGGTCAGGGTGCGAAGAGAGACGATCCCGGCCCGTTCCTTTCTCTCCAAGGCCATTGGCTTCAGCGACTTCTCTATGCAGGCGGAGGCGATCGCCTACATCGGTTTCGCCGGGACCTTTCTACCCGGAGAAGCCACCGACCCGATCGCTCTTTGCCGGGAAAGCCTCCTCAACGCGCAGGGAGAGTATTCCTGCAGTACGGGACGCATGATCAACAGCGGCGGAGGAGACACGCACAATACGGCGGGGTGGACGAATTTCACCCAGCAACCGTGCGCTACTGCAAGTCCTCCCAGCGTCGGCCCCTACGTCGGGTGCAGCGCCAGCCCTTCCCCGGAGCTCACGCTTCAGGTGGGAATGGGTACGACCGGAGGCGAGCTGCAGACCACCTGGGATTCCTTTTACAACTGCTGGCTGACCAGCGCCGACACGGACGCGGATGGCCGCCCCGATCAGGCAGTGAATCTGAACCTGCCGGTGATCAATTGTCCTTCCAACAACGTGGCTCCGTGCTCCAAGCTGGTGGGCGCCGCCAACGTCAACCTGATCTGGATGATCCGTCAGACAGACCCCAAGTTCGATTGGGTTCCCCTGGCCATGACGGGGGGGTACGGATTTTCCGACTGGGCGTGCCCGATAGCCATCACCGGGGGCGGGGCTCCTAAGGATCTCAATGCTGCCCAGTTTCGGGCCTGATGGCAGAATTTTGTCAATCACTTCAACCTGGTCAACTACGCAGGTATCAGCGTCAACGACTTTTCGGAGTCAGAACTGGGGACCACTATGTTTTTCATCCCCGATTGCGCAGCCCACGTGCCCATCGGCGTTACGGCGGGTCCCAACCTGGGAGTCCTGGCCAAGATTCCAGTACTGGTCCAGTAGGCCACGAACCTGATCGGAGACTTCATTGCAGACGGCGTTGGCCAGAGTGTTGGCCACGGCTTCGCGCTGAACATCAATCGCGTCGACCCGTGCAGCTTCGTTGAGAGCGAGCTGGATGGACAGAACACCGGTGCCGCAACCCACATCCAGGCAGCGCTTCTCTTCACCGACTCCTGTTTGAAAGAGGTGCTTCCAGACGACCTTGTTGCATGGATCATCCCGAAGGATGCCTTATCATCGTGTTTTTCAACACAGGGGATAACCTAGATGCCACATAAGTTCAACGCAGCGCGACGGCACAAGTTTGATAAGGCGCAGTACCGGGTGATCAACTGGGCAGAATATAACGAGAGCCTGCGCCAGCGGGGTGATCTGACGATTTGGGTCAGTGAGGAAGCTCAAAGTGTGTGGAGCGCGCCGCGCCGCACGTCACGGGGTGGCCAGCGGAGATACTCGGATCTGGCGATCGAGACATGCCTGACGCTGCGCACGGCGTATCGGCTTGGGTTGCGACAAACGCAGGGGCTGATGGGTTCCATTGGCACGCTCATGGGGCTGGATATACGGGTGCCGGACTTCTCCACACTGTCGCGTCGCGCAAACGGCTTGAGCATCGCGAGCATCGCGCAGGTGATGAGGCAAGCCGGGTCTGTGCCTGTCCATCTGGTGGTGGACAGTACCGGCCTCAAGATCTTCGGCGAGGGAGAATGGCTCGCGCAGAAGCATAAAACCAGGGGAATACGCCGCCGCTGGCGCAAACTCCACCTCGGACTGGACCTCCATAGCGGTGCGATTGTTTGCGCCAATCTGACTCACGATGACGTTGGAGACAGCACCGCCTTACCCGGGCTCCTGGATCAACTCGATGCCCCGGTCACGGGCTTTCTGGCGGACGGCGCCTATGATGGAGCGTCCACACGGGATCTGCTGAGGGAACGGTATGGGGAGACTCTGGATGTGGTTATACCGCCGCCGAAGAACGCAGTGATCCGACCGCAATCGGCGCGGGATCCAACCGTTCGGGATCGCCATATTGCCCAGATCCGCAGCAACGGCTGCATGGCCGGGCAGGCGGCCACAGGGTACAACCAGCGCAGCCGGATAGAAACGCAGATCGGCCGGTGGAAGAGCGTCATCGGCCCCAGACTCAGATCCCGCAGCTTCTCCAGGCAGATCACGGAGATCCAGGTCGGCCAGAAAGTCCTGAACACAATGACCGCACTCGGACGGCCTGTGTTCGAAAGTATCGCCTGACGCTACCGCTTGGGAAAGGGCGAATTCCATCTCCGCCTCGATCCATGCAACAACGCTACCCACACCGGAAAGTCGCCGCTCGAGAAAGTCCCGCTTCCGGCCCCGCCCAGCTTCACCCGTTCCAGCAGACAGTTGAAAAAGTGGGCCGGTCGAATCAGAGTCGGGAATTAAGCGCTCTCCACAGGAATCGGGTCGGGCATGACTTCGATGGCCAGCAGGAATCGATTGACCATGTTGTAGAACCCGATCAAGGTGATCATCTCCACCACCTGATCAGAAGTGAAATGATTATCCAGGGTGGTCCAGAAGGCCGCTTCAGGAATGTCATCGGGACGCTTGAGCACGTATTCCGCCAGAGTCAGAGCGTCCTTCTCGTAGTGATTGAAAAGATCGCTGTCGTGGAAGCTGTCCATGGCCTCAGTCTGCTCATCAGACCAACCTGCCCGGGCGGCCAGGTCTTTGTGCCACTGGACCGTCGCCTGGCAGCGATCCAGCTTGCAGGTCTTTAGAATGACGAGCTGCTTCAGCTTCTCGCTCAGCCCGCACTCCCCGTTCACTTTCAGGTAGAGCTCCGCGACGGGCTTCAAATAGTGAGGACTGTGGGCCAGTGTTTTCAGATAGTTAGGGACGATCCCCAACTCCCGCTCGACGGTTGAGTAGACCTCTTTGATCTCGTCGTAGGCGGCGTCCTCTTGAACCGGAAGGTATCTTGGCATGATCTCCTCTCGCAGATCGGGAATATAACACGTTCCTCGTTCCTCGTTCCACGTTCCTCGTTTCTTGTTCTTGGGATCTTGGAGTGCGAGGCTCGAGTTTCCTTGACGGTGCCGTTCCTCATGCCCATGGGCGGGTCCTTGAGGTGGCCTGTCAGACCACCGAGGGTTCAGAGGCGCGAGTCTTGACGAGCGCGCAACGAGGAACGAGGAACGCGAAGAGCAGGGTCTTCGTTTAAGCTGCAAACCCATGCCAGAGCCCATCATACAGGTGCGCGGACTGACCAAGAGCTTCGGCACTCGGATTGCAGTTGAGGACCTGAGTCTGGATGTTCACAGGGGTGAGGTTGTCACGCTGCTCGGTCCCAACGGAGCCGGGAAAACCACCACCGTTCGGATTCTGACCTGTCTGCTTCGCCCCACCCGGGGGACAGTCCGAGTCATCGGTCGAAACGTCGACAGCTCCGAGGGCAGGCGGTTCATCCGCTCCAGGGTCGGCCTCTTGACCGAGTCGCCCGGTCTCTACGATCGGGCCACTACCCGTTACAATCTGCTTTACTTTGCACGGCTCTACGGATTGGACGACCCCGAGCAGTCGGTCGAGCGTTATCTCCGGCAGCTCGAATTGTGGGAGTACCGCGATGCCCCGGCCGCCTCGCTCTCCAAAGGGCTGAAACAGAGACTCGCCATTGCGCGTTCTTTAATCCACGAACCCGAGATCATTTTCCTGGACGAGCCCACCAGTGGTCTGGATCCGGCAGCCGCCCGAAAACTGAGAGATTTTCTACTGTTGCTTAAGAAGGAAGGCCGGACCATCCTTGTAACCACCCACAATCTGGCCGAAGCCGAACGACTGGCTGATCGCATTGTCGTGATGAAAACCAGATCGATCGCCATCGACACTCCGGCGGCTCTGCGCGAGCGGCTCTTCGGTCATCGGGTTCGGATCGCCACCGATCGAATCCCGAAGGCCGTAGTAACCAGGATCGAGAGCTTCCCTTTCGTTCGCGACGTCTCTCACCGCGACGGCAGCCTCTGGCTGGGAGTGGATGACCCGGAACTACACAATCCGCAGATTGTTGCGGCCCTGACCGAAGCCGGAGTTGGAATTCGCTGGGTGACCGACGATGGCGCGTCTCTGGAGGATATCTACCTCGAACTGGTGGATGAGCAGAGCAACCAGGAGGCTGTGGCATGAAAGGCCCCATGTCTCGAACCGAAGCGGTTCTTCGGAAAGAGAGTCGGGAACTCTGGACCAATCGTCCTCTGGTTTACTCCTTTCTGGCTCTCGTCCTGTTTTTCGTCATGACCCCCGTCGTTTTCCTGTTTGTCATCGGCAAGTTCTCTCCCGAAGAGGTCCAGCCTGCCGAGACGAGCCGGGCCGTGGCGCAACTGGCCCGGCTGGTGCCGGGGTTGGAGGAGATGCCGGCGGCAGACCAGGCCGCCATCGTGGTGATCCGCCATTTCATATTGATCTTCCTGGTCCTTCCGGTGATCGGCGCCCTGGGTTCCTCGACGTCTTCGATTGTCGGCGAGAAGCAAAGCCGGAGTATGGAGCCGGTTTTGGCCACACCAGTCACGACACTGGAACTCCTGGTGGGAAAGAGCCTGGCCACGGTGAGCCTGGCTGTCTCTGGAACCTGGTTCGGTTTTCTCCTCTACACAGTCCTGGTTCTATGGGTCAGCGGGCCGACCGTTTTGTATGCGGCGCTGGATCTGACCAGCCTGATGATGGTCTTTCTGCTGACACCCCTGATTGCCCTCCTGGGTCTGGGCGCCGGCGTAGTGATCTCGAGCCGAGTCAACGACTCCCGGTCGGCCCAGCAGATCGGCGGTCTGCTGGTGCTGCCGATCATCATGCTCATCGTCGGACAAATGGCGGGGCTGTTTGTGCTGGGACCCGGTGCCACGCTGGTTGCCGCTCTCGTGCTCGTTGTTCTCGACCTGATAGTGATGAGGCTGGGAGTCCGGGTCTTCAACCGTGAAAAAATCATAGTGGAGTGGAAGTAATTCCCAGCGCCGGGATGTCAAGAGAGTGGGAGGAACCCTGGGGCTGCGCGACGTTTAAATTCCCGAGCGCAGCCCCAGGGTTCCTCCCACTCTCGGTCTCCACCCCAAAGTGTCCTGCACTTGCGTTCGCTCCAGCTCTCCTTCAAACTCTGGAATACAAGGAGAACAGTAATGATCCCAGCCATTCTCGAAGCAGCCCTGCTGCTGCTTGCAGCCTGTACATCCAGTTCATCTGAACCGGCTCCAGACCCGGGGAAACCCAACATCGTTTTCATCATGGCGGATGATCTCGGGTACGGCCACCTGGGCAGCTACGGCCAGACTCGGATTCAAACGCCCAGACTGGATCGAATGGCGAAGGAAGGGACTCGCTTCACCCAGTTCTACTCGGGACACAATGTGTGCGCCCCCTCGCGCAGTGTCCTGATGACGGGCTACCACACCGAACACACCTCGGTGCGCATCAATGGCGGCGGGTCCGCCCTGCTGCCCGAAGATGTCACAGTGGGCGAGGTACTCAAGCAGGCCGGTTATGCCACCGGCATCTTTGGAAAATGGGGCCTGGGAGATGCCGGGACCGAGGGCGTGCCCACGAAGCAGGGATTCGATCAGTTCTACGGCTACTTTCACCAGGTTCACGCCCACTTCTACTACCCGGCGTTCCTGTGGAGAAATGAAGAAAAGCACCGGCTGCCCGAGAACCATGGGGAGGCACACGAAAGGTACTCCCACGACTTGATTGTTCAGGAGTCTCTCGAGTTCATACGCGAGCATCGGGATCGGCCCTTTTTTCTCTATCTCCCCTGGACCATCCCCCATTTTGAACTGCTCGTCCCGGAAGATTCCCGGAAGCAGTACGAAGGCAAATTCCCGGAGCCCTACCCCTATGTGGCCGACCACTACGCTTCCCAGCCGCAGCCCCGAGCGACTCTGGCAGCCATGATCACACGCCTGGATCGGGATGTGGGACGGGTTCTGGATCTTCTCAAAGAACTTGGCCTGGATGAGAATACGATCGTCTTTTTCACCAGCGACAACGGCGGTTACCTGCTCGACAAGGAGAACTACTTTCGGGCTAATGGACCCTTGCTCGGATCCAAGGGGAACTTCTATGAAGGTGGAATTCGTGTTCCGCTGATCGTTCGCTGGCCCGGCCGGGTCGCGCCCGGGGCCGTGGATGATTTCATGTGGGCCTTCTGGGACGTCCTGCCCACGCTGGCTTCACTGGGAGGCACTGAAGCCCCGGCGGGAATTGACGGTATCTCGGTGGCCCAGCGCGTCCTGGGCCAGGACCAGGAAGAGCCGGATCGCTTTCTCTACTGGGAGACCCTCCCGGGCCTGCTGGGAGGCGATGTCCAGCCGCGCAGCCTGGCTGTGCGCCACGGAAAATGGAAAGCCATCCAGCCTCGAGCAGACCGCCCCATCGAGCTCTACGATCTGGAAGCCGATATCGGCGAGCAGAAAAACGTGGCGGAGCAGCATCCAGAAGTGATGGAAGAGATCAGGAAGTTTCTGGCCACGGCCAGGACAACCCCCCGGACTTACCCCCGTCAGGAACCGAACTGGGACTACCCGCGGCTGGAAACCGGCTACCTGCGGTGATGGGTTCTGGAATTCAACACTCGGAACCGAGAAGGGATTCTGGTACCTTGATACCTCATGACTGACTCTGCAGTTCCCGGGCCCACCCGGCGCCATCCGACCTGGCTCAAAGTCCGAGCTCCTTTCGGGGAAAGAGTACACGACCTCAGAAAACTCATGGCGGAACTGGATCTGAACACGGTCTGCCAGGAGGCACAGTGCCCCAACATGGGTGAATGCTGGTCCCACGGCGTGGCAACATTCATGATCCTGGGGGATACCTGTACTCGGGGCTGTCGTTACTGTGCGGTCAACAAAGGAAGGCCTGTCGAGTTGAATCAGGAGGAGCCCCAACACGTAGCCGAAGCGGTGGCCCAGATGGCCCTCAAACATGTTGTGATCACCTCGGTCGATCGAGACGACCTGGAAGATGGTGGCGCCTCTATCTTCGCAGCCACAATTCGTGCCGTGCGAAGGCAGAGCCCAGGGTGCACGATCGAAGTGCTCATCCCCGATTTTCAGGGTTCGAAGAGTGCCCTCGAAGTCGTGCTTCAGGCAGGGCCCCAGATTCTCAATCACAACATTGAAACCGTGCCGCGACTGTATCCGCTAGCCCGTGGCGGGGGAGACTACCAGATCTCACTCCAGCTTCTCGATCGCTCCCGGGAACTCGCTCCCGACATCGTCACCAAGACCGGAATGATGCTGGGTCTGGGAGAGAACGACGAGGAGATTCTGGCTGTGCTGCGGGATCTTGCCGCTCGCGGCGTCTCCATCGTCACCATCGGGCAGTACTTGAGACCTTCCGGCTGGCATCTCCCGGTGGGTCGCTACTACCATCCCGGCGAGTTCAAGGCCTGGAAGGTAACCGGTGAGAAGCTGGGCTTTGCCCATGTCGAGTCTGGCCCCCTGGTCCGGTCGAGCTACCTGGCGGACCGGCAGTTTGAAGGTTTCCTAGATTCCAAAGCCCGGCACCCAAAACCCAGAACCTAAAACCTAGAACCTAGAACCTAGAACCCATCACCCACCCCGCCCGTTTGATATAATCCGAATGCTCGGAGAGTCCACCATGAGATGGATTCTGCAGGGTAGATTGAGGAACTCTTTTGGAACCCTATTTCGGGCTTGTGGCCCTGATCATAATGGCCGGTGGAACGGTCGGCGGAATGGTGGCCCTGCATCTGTGGCTGGGACCTCGCCTCTCGGAAAAAGTTCACGACGCACCCTTCGAGTGTGGGAAGGAACCCTTCGAAATCGTCCGGGGGCGCTTTCCCGTCAAGTTCTTTCTGGTGGCGCTTCTCTTCATTCTCTTTGACATTGAATTGATCTTTCTGATTCCCTGGGCCATTGTGTACCGCAGTCTCCCCGGATGGTTCGGATTCGTCGAGATGTTGATTTTTCTAACGGTGGTGCTGGCAGGCTTGTACTACTCCGTAAAAAAAGGAGTTCTGGAATGGAGCTGAAAGAGTTCTCGGGGTCCGAGGGCACCGGCTTCTTTACAAGCCGATTGGACAATGTGATCGGCTGGGCCAGAAAGTATTCCATCTTTCAGTATCCTTTTGTGACCGCCTGCTGCGGTATGGAGTACATGGCGACGGCCTGTGCTCACTACGACATTGATCGCTTTGGAGCGGGTCTACCCCGCTTTTCGCCGAGACAGGCGGATGTTCTGTTCGTGGTCGGCACGATCAGCCAGAAGATGGGTCCCGTGCTGGTAAGAATCTACGAACAGATGTGCGCTCCCAAGTGGGTAGTGGCCTTTGGGGTCTGCACCTGCACGGGGGGGTTCTACGACAATTATGCGGTGATCCGGGGGATTGACCACATAGTTCCGGTAGACGTCTACATCCCGGGCTGCCCCCCGCGTCCCGAAACCGTCCTGCAGGGCCTGATGATGTTGCAGGAGAAGATACAGGCTCAGAAACAACAGATCTGAACGGCGATTTGCGATTCCACCAGGTGTCTTCCCCGCATGACCGATAGTATTAGCCTGCGCAAGATTCAGGACCGATTCGGGGACTCCCTCGTCGAAGTTCACTCGACCCTGGGCGAGGATACCGCCATCGTGGCTGCGAGTATCCTGGTGGAGTTGGCCGGCTTCCTCAAGGATGATCCCGATCTGGACTACTCAGTCCTGATGGACCTGACCGCGGTAGACCATCACCCCGGAAAACCCCGTTTCGAAGTCGTCTATCACTTTCTTTCCATGCGCCACAAATATCGCCTCCGGATCAAGATCCCCGTAGAGTTCAGCCAAGCTTGTGTGGACACCCTCTCCCATCTCTGGCCCAATGCCAACTGGTACGAGAGGGAGGTCTACGACATGTTCGGGATCGAGTTCCGGGACCATCCCGACTTGAGGAGGATTCTGCTCTATCCGGAGTTCGAGGGGCACCCGCTTCGCAAGGATTATCCCATCGACAAGAGGCAGCCACTGGTAGGGCCTAAGGACTGACCCCTCATGCCCGAGACCAAGCAGACGGAAACCAGAACCATGCTCCTGAACGTCGGGCCCGCCCATCCGGCGATGCACGGAGTTGTGGGAATTGTGGTTGAGCTCGATGGCGAGATCATCCGCAAGGCGGATATCGAAATCGGGTACCTGCACCGGGGATTTGAGAAGGAATGCGAGTCTGCAACCTTCACCCAGTGTTTTCCCTATACGGACCGGCTCAACTATGTCTCCCCACTGATCAACAACTTCGCCTTCGCCGGGGCAATCGAGAAGCTGATGGGACTGAAGGTGCCGGAGCGTTGCGAATACATTCGAGTGATTCTCAGTGAAATGTCTCGGGTCTGCGATCACCTCACGTGTGTCGGAGCCACCGCGATGGAACTGGGCGCTTTCTCCGTCTTTCTGTACATGATCAAGGCCCGTGAATGGCTCTGGGAGCTGGTGGAAAGTGTCACTGGAGCCCGCTTGACCATTTCCTATGCGCGGATGGGGGGGGTCAAAGCCGACCTTCCACCAGAATTCCTGGAGGGTTGCAGTTCGACCGTGAAGAAGGTGCGGGAGGTGGTCAAGGAGGTGGATTCGCTCTTAACCCGAAACCGGATCTTCTTCGATCGCATGAAGGGACTCGGCCTTTTCTCAGCCGAAGACGCCCTGGCCTATGGAATCACCGGGCCCTTCCTGCGCGGCAGCGGCGTCGCCTACGACGTCAGGAAAGACTTCCCCTACTCGATCTATGACCGATTCGACTTCGACATTCCGATCGGACAAAGCGGTGACAACTTCGACCGCTACCTGGTCCGGATGGAGGAGATTGAACAGTCCATCAGAATCATCGAGCAGGCGATTGCAGCGATTCCGGAAGGTCCCACCAATGTGGACACCGAGGGAAATCTAATCGATCCCGCCGTAATGGCCGATCTGGGCAAGTTCGGAAAAACCAGAGGACTCCTGGCCAACGAGGTGCTGATCCCGCCGACTCTGGCCGGGTCGGAGAGACGGTACCACCTCGAGATCCATTCTGACGGTCCGGATGCCTGGTTACCCCCCAAGGAGCAGGTCTACGCAAGCATCGAATCTCTGATGAACCACTTCAAGATCATCATGCAGGGTCACGGGGTGAGGCCGCCCCCGGGCGAGGTGTACCACTTCGTTGAGGGGGCCAACGGCGAACTGGGCTTCTACGTAGTGAGCGACGGTACCGACCAGCCCTGGCGAGTCCGCTGCCATCCCCCCTGCTTCCCGATTATGGCCGCCCTTGACAAAATCATCGTCGGGGATCAGCTGGCTGATCTTGTTCCCACTTTTGGCTCCGTCAACATGATTGCCGGAGAACTGGACCGTTGAAGCACAGCTTCGAGTTCTCACCTGAAAACCAGAAGGAGTTTCAGGACATTCTCAAGCGCTATCCGATCAAGAGAGCAGCATTCCTGCCCACCCTCCACCTGGCTCAGGAACAGAACGGATACATCTCCGAGGCGGTCGAAAAGTATGTCTCTGAGATCCTGGAAGTACCGCTGATTGACGTCCGGGAGGTACTTACCTTCTACAGCCTTTTCCGCCGCCGCGCCCCGGGCCGGCACCATATTCGCGTCTGTATGAGCCTGAGTTGCTGGCTTCGCGGAAGCGAGCGGATCAAGAAACACCTGGAACAGACTCTTGAGGCTTCCTCAGGAGAAGTCACCAGGGATGGAGCCTACAGTTGGGAGGCGGTTCCCGATTGCATGGGTGCCTGCGAAATCGCTCCGATGATCCAGTTGGACAAGGACTACTACGGGGATCTGACTCCGGAAAGAATCGAAGCAATCCTGCGGATGGGGAAAAGCTGAATGGCCCTGCTGAAGAACCTGTCTCAGAATTTCGGAAACGAAAGAGCACGTGACCTGGAATGGTACCGGGCAGACGGGGGCTTCCAGGCAGCCCGCAAGGCGCTCTTCGACATGACTCCCGCCGAGGTAACGAGCGAGGTCACCCGGTCGAACCTGAGAGGGCTGGGAGGAGCCGGGTTTCCGACCGGCCGCAAGTGGCAGTTCGTCCCCGCGGATACAGACAAGCCCAAGTATCTTGCCGTCAATGCCGACGAGGCAGAACCGGGAACGTTCAAGGACAAGTACATCCTTACCTGGGATCCCTTTCGGCTCATCGAAGGCATTGTCATCTGCTGCCGGGCCGTCGGGATCAACACCGCCTACATCTATATTCGCGGTGAGTATGCGCGACCCTTCGAGATCCTACGGGAGACCGTGGACCGGGCCTATGCGGCCGGCATTCTGGGTGAACGCGTTCTCGGGCAGGACTTCAAACTGGATGTCTTCATTCATCGTGGAGCCGGCGCTTACATCTGTGGTGAGGAGACGGGACTGCTGGAGTCACTGGAAGGGAAGAAGGGGTGGCCTCGTCTCAAGCCTCCCTTCCCTGCCCTGGTCGGCCTGTTCGGTTGTCCGACGGTGATCAATAATGTTGAGACGATCTCCCATCTCAGATCCATCATCGAAAACGGAGCCGACTGGTTCGCGGGTCTGGGCGTCGAGCGTAGCGGGGGAACCCGTCTGATGTGTCTTTCGGGCTGCGTCGCCAAACCCGGTGTGTATGAGGTTCAAATGGGAACCCCGATTCGAGAGCTGGTCTATGAACACGGCGGAGGAATCCTGGACAACCGGGAATGCAAGGCCATCATTCCGGGCGGCAGCTCAGCTCCCGTTCTGACCGCAGCAGAGGCCCTCGACCTCCCCCTCGACTTTGACAGCCTGGCGCAGGCTGGATCCATGATGGGTTCCGGGGGGATGATGGTGCTCAGTGACGAGGTCTGCATGGTGAAAGCCCTCAAGGTCATCTCTCACTTTTACGCCCACGAGTCGTGCGGCCAATGCACTCCCTGCAGAGAAGGAACCGACTGGCTCGACCGGATTCTGGGGAGGATGCTGGACGGCGAGGGACACCCTGAAGATCTGGATACGCTGCTGAGTATCGCCGAGAATATGCAGGGGACAAGTATCTGTGCTTTGAGTGATGCCGCCGCCCTCCCCGTAGCCAGCTTTGTCACCAAGTTTCGCTCGGAGTTTGAGGCCTACGTTCGGCCTCGCAACGCAGCTCACGTGTAACACGATGCCCAATCTGACAGTGGACGGTCGAGAAGTAGAGGTTACCCAGGGGACGACCGTCATCCAGGCAGCAGAGAAGGTCGGGGTTTTTATCCCTCGTTACTGCTACCACCCCGGTCTGAGCATCGCCGGGAGCTGCCGGATGTGTATCGTGGAGATCGAGAAGATGCCCAGGCCTCAGATCTCCTGTTACACGCTTGCCGCTGATGGGATGGTCGTGCACACCGCAACGAAACCAGTCGTCAAGGCTCGACGGAACATGCTCGAGTTCCTGTTGACCAACCACCCGCTCGACTGCCCGGTTTGCGACCAGTCAGGGGAATGTGATCTGCAGGATTTCTACATGGATTACGGACGCCACCAGAGCCGTTTCTATGAAGATAAGATCAAGCGCAAGAAAGCCCACCCTCTCGGCCCCCATGTCGTGCTTGATCAGGAGCGCTGCATTCTGTGCAGTCGCTGCGTCCGCTTCACCGAGGAGATCTCCAAGACCCATGAACTGGGTGTTCTGAACCGGGGAAGCCGCTCGGTGATTGACCTTTACCCCTCCACAACCCTGGACAACCCCTATTCAGGGAATGTCATCGATATCTGTCCGGTCGGGGCTTTGACCGAAAGAGAGTTTCGCTTCAAATGCAGAGTCTGGTATTTGTCCACCCAGGACTCCATCTGTCCGGGGTGCTCGCAAGGCTGCAATATCACGGTCCAATTCAACGGCACCCGCCGAAGCTACAAGGCCGGAGGCCGCCGTATCCAGAGGCTGAAACCTCGCTTCAATCCTGAGGTCAACCAGTGGTGGATGTGCGATGAGGGCCGCTTCGGATTTGAGTTCGTGGACCAGGACCGAATTGAGTTCCCCCACCTGAGACGATCCGGAACCCTGGAGCCCTGTGACTGGAGTGAGGCGATTGAAGAAGTCGCTAATGCCCTGCGATCCACTCTGGAGAAGTTTGGCCCGGAGAGCATCGGAGTGGTGGCATCGCCCCAGATGACCAATGAGGAACTCTATCTGGCTCGCGAACTCTTCCGGGATCAACTGGGCATCGAACAGATTGCCTTCCAGGATCCCGAGGAAAGTCCCGGATCTGAAGACGATTTTCTGATCCGCGGTGACAAGAACCCGAACAGCCGCGGGGCTGAATTGCTTGGATTCAACGGTGACCTGGAGGCTCTGTTAAAAAGCGCCGAGGCGGGACAGATCAAGATTCTCTATGTGTTCCGACACGATCTGAACCCTCGGTTGGACCCTCTTCTGGCACACTCCGGCTATGTCATTTTTCACGGAACCAACTGGTCATCCACCGCTTCGTCAGCCAGTGCCGTTCTCGCAGGTGCCACGTTTGTCGAAAAGCAGGGCACCTTCACGAACTGGCAGGGCCGGATCCAGAAGTTCGAGGCGGCCGTAGAACCCGTCGAAGAATCTCGGGAGGACGTTGAGATTCTGCTGCAACTGGGCGAAGCACTCGGCATTGCCCTGGAATGGGAAACTCCCGAGGAGATCTTTGAAGCCTGGAGAGGAACAAACTACTCGGCGATTCCACCGATGGGGGAAGTAGTGCTGGAGACCTCCGGCTGAAGCCGCTTGTCATGGAATATGTAATCGCCTCCGCCAAAGCCGGCTTTCTGTTCTCGGTTGTGATGGGCTTTGTCTACATCCTCACCTGGATGGAGCGAAAACAAAGCGCCGTCATGCAGGATCGAATCGGAGCCAACCGGGCTGACATATTCGGGTTCACTGCTCTGGGACTGTTTCAACCCATGGCTGACGCGATCAAGATGATCACCAAGGAGGAGTTTGTACCCCCCCGGGGGAATCGATTCCTGCACACGGCGGCCCCCACGATTGCCCTCTTTCTTGCCCTGATCAGCTTTGCAGCGATTCCGTTTGGTGGCGTCTATGAGTTCGGGGGCCACACCATTTCTTTGAGGGGTGTACCGTTCTTTCTGTAATTTGAGGAAGGTGAGCTAAAAGGATCAGAGGTCTGGGGCAGGATTTCTCCAAAAACTCAAGACAAGAGCAAGGAGGATCCGAATGACCCCAGACCCAGAACAGAGGCTACCACGAGAATTGTTGAAAGAACTGATCGAAGAAGGCAGCGACGCGTTTCGAGGAGTGTTGGAGAAACTGCTCAACACCGCCATGCAGATGGAACGCGAAGAGTTTCTGGGAGCTCGACGCTGGGAGCGGAGCGAGCAGCGTCGAGACCACGCCAACGGGTACAAGGCCAAGACGCTGTCAACTCGAGTGGGACAGCTTCAAATCCGGATTCCACAAGTACGTCACCTGGACTTCTATCCCCGATCCCTGGAGCGAGGGTGCCGCTCGGAGAAAGCCCTGAAGCTGGCCATCGCCGAGATGTACGTGATGGGCGTGTCGACGCGCAAGGTCACTGAGATTACCGAGCAGCTGTGCGGCACCGAGATCTCCGCCAGCCAGGTCTCAAGAATCTCCAAGCTGCTGGACGACGAACTCGAGCAGTTTCGCAACCGCCCTTTGGGCAGCTATCCAGTTGTGTACCTGGATGCCCACTACGAGAAGGTCCGTCGCCAGGGCAGCATTCAGGATGTGGCCGTCTTGAAAGCGACCGGAGTCAACTGCTGGGGCAAGCGGGAGGTGATTGGGGTCAGCTGCCGACTCAGCGAGGCGGAGGTCCACTGGCGAGAGTTTCTGCAGCAGCTTCAAAAGCGTGGTCTGGAGGGTGTGCAGCTGATTGTCAGCGATGACCACTCAGGACTACGAGCTGCCAGAAGAGCTGTCTTTCCTTCAGTGCCCTGGCAACGCTGTCAGTTTCACCTGAGCCAGAATGCTCAGCGATACGCCCGCCGATCCGACCAACGTGCCGCCATCGCCACTGACATTCGAGACATCTTCAATGCCCCGTCTGGAGGCGAAGCTGAGGCGATGCTTCGGGCCAGAGTCGAGCAATACCACGACCGCAACCCGGAGCTGGCCGATTGGATGGAGACCAATCTGCCGGAAGGCTTTACGGTCTTTCGTTTTGCACGTTCTACCTGGCGGCGCATTCGCACCAACAACGGGCTGGAAAACCTAAACCGTCAGATTCGCCGGCGTACCCGGGTCGTCGGTATCTTTCCAAACACCGAGTCCGCACTACGACTCATCACCGCTGTCGTCGAGGAGATTCACGAAGACTGGCTGATCGGGAAACAGTACCTCAGCCTGGTCGATTTCAAACCACAGGAGAATCCGATCTCAGATCACTCTCAGTCAAATTACAGAAAAACAGTTGCTTAGCCTTTCTTTGCAGGTCTGGAATCTCAATATAGGTCTGCTCTACGTCTTCGCTGTCATGAGCATGGGGATCTACGGCTTTGTTCTGGCGGGATGGGCTTCGGCCAACAACTACGCTCTGCTCGGGGGCCTGCGGGCCTCCAGCCAAATGATCTCCTACGAGATCACTATGGGGGCCACCCTGGTGGGGCTGCTCATGTGCTACCAGACACTCGACTTGCAGGACATGGTTCAGCAGCAGGGCGCACTGCTGTGGGGAGTCATCCCTCTGTGGGGAGTGCTGTTGCAGCCTCTGGGCTTTCTTCTGTTTGCGACCGCCGCCATGGCCGAGACCAAGCGGGTTCCCTTCGATATCCCCGAGGGCGAATCGGAAATCGTCGGTTACTTTGTCGAATACAGCGGCATGAAATTCGGGATGTTCCTGACTACGGATTTCGTGGGGACGATTCTGGCCGCCTCACTCATAACAACTCTCTTCTTCGGTGGCTGGCAGGTCCCTTTCCTGGACGACTCTGGATTCCTCTTTCCGGGAGGCTCGGCCTGGCAGCTGCCGACCGGGTTGATCATGCTGCTCCAGGTGGGGTCCTTTATGGGAAAAGTATTCTTTTTCTGCTTTGTTATGCTGCTGATTCGCTGGACGCTGCCCCGTTTTCGGTGGGATCAGTTGATGCGGCTGGGCTGGACGATCATGCTTCCTCTTTCCATTCTCAACATTCTGATCACGGCACTGATCATCCAGCTCTTGAAGGCTGCCGGCTAACCGGTGTGAAGACGAACCATGGGAATTAAGGTCATCGAGCGAAAACTCAGTTTCTGGGATCGAACCTACGTCCCGGAAATTGCCCGCGGACTTCGAATCACAGCAGGCCATTTCTTCCGCAATATTCTGATCCACATCCTCCATCAGGTGGGACTGGCCCGCCACCTGAGAGGTGCCGAGACTTACCAGTACCCGGAAGAACGCCGGCCCCTCTCCCCCAGATTGAGAACTCTGCACCGGTTGACTCGCAGAGAAGACGATTCTCCCCGTTGCGTCGCCTGCATGATGTGTGAAACTGTTTGCCCAGCCCGCTGCATCTACATTGTGGCGGGCGAGCACCCGAATCCCCTCATCGAAAAATATCCGTCCCGCTTTGACATCGACCTGGGCCTCTGTATTTTCTGCGGCTATTGCGTTGAGGCCTGCCCCGAGGATGCCATCCGCATGGACACGGGAATCCTGGAGTTCTCCTCGTACACCCGGGAAGGCATGGTGTACGACATGAAGCGGCTGCTGGACCTGTCACCCGTGGCTGATGAGGCTGGCGAGAAAGGAAAATCGCTGGTTCAGGGCGAATCTACCCCTGGCTCCCGCCCGGGGCTCTGATGGGTTTCGACTGGCTGAAATCAGAGCCCGGTGCGGGAGCACCGGGTAAGTCCCGTCACCTCACCATTTCAGTAACAGCAACTCTGAGCTGAACCCCGGGCCAAAGGCAGCCGCCAGGCCATAGTCACCCGCAGAAGGTCCCCCGTTCTCGAGAAGGCGTTTCAGGATGAACAGGACGGTCGGGCTCGACATGTTCCCGTATTCCTCCAGCACACTCCGACTCAAGGCCAGGTGAGCCTCGCTGATCTGAAGCGATTCAGACATGGACTCCAGAATTCTGGCTCCTCCGGGGTGAATGACAAAGTGGCTCAACTCAGCCACGGTCTGGCTGCTTCGACTCAAGAATCCGTCGACATTCTCGCGAACAAACTTGCGGAGCAGAAAGGGAATGCTCCTGGAGAAGATGACACTCAGTCCACGGCTGCTGAAATCCCATCCCATCACGTCCAGAGTGTCCGGCCAGAGCGTGCTCTGGGTGTCCATGATCTCGGGGCCCGGGAGGTCTGTGCCCTTGCCTCCCACCAGGACGGCGGCGGCACCATCCGCAAACAGGGCTGCAGCCACCAGATTACTCTTGCTGAAATCATCGGCCTGGAACGTGAGCGAAGAGATTTCCACGGCCACCAGCAGGACCAAGGCCTGTGGATCCGCCTTGGACAGTTGATGGCAGCGGGACAGGCCGGCGGCTCCACCGGCACAGCCCAGACCGAAGACGGGAGTCCGGCAGACATGGCGATCAAACCCGAGACGGTTGATGAGACGAGCATCGACACTGGGAGTGGACAGACCGCTGGTCGACACAAAAAACAGGTGGTCCACTTGAGACGGATCCACGCCCACTGACTCCAGGCAGTTCTGAATGGCCTGGCTGCTCAGGTCCTCTGCCCAGCGATTGTACAGATCGTTTCTCTCTTCGAAGGTGTGAGGCTCCCCAAACCAATCTACTGGCACACAGAAGTGTCTGTGCTTCACCTGCACATTGTCAAAGACAGAAATCAGCCGGCCAATCTCCCCAATGCCCTTCTGGAAATGACCTCTGGCCAGATCCCGCAGGGATAGCTGAGGAATCTCGTGAGGGGGGACCGACACGCCAACGCTGAGAATCTTGGACACAGCTACATTGTCGAGTCTCGAGTGTCGAATGTCGAATTCTACTTAGCCCACTTCGCGCGTCAATCGCTCCGTTGCTTGCTCTCCAAGAGCAGTTCTCACACGCTGCAGGCAGGTCAACGGTACCGGCGAATGACTTCAGCTAGGTCGGGCTTGCCCCCACTACGTCCCTTCTCCATCGGTCTTCAGGACTCACGGATATGGATCTCCAGGGTCAATTAGAACAACGTATGCCAGGGTGGGACACTATCGTGTGATCACGTTGGGTCGTTGCTCCCGCGTCATTCCGACCGTGTGTTCCGGTCCCAAGTCTTGTTGCGGTCATGAGAGATTTGGCGCTATGGATACTGAAAGAGTGAACGAAGTGCGAGTCTTGAACATTTGTATCATGACCAGGCAAGTCGGTTTCAGTTTGAGCCGCCTAGCCTCCCAGACAGCCCTACTTGCAGCCTTCGCCACCTCAACCCTGTGGGCTCAGCCGGAACCGGCCCCGGAACTCGGAGCCGAGACCGCTTCACTCTCACAACTGCGAGATTTTCGCTCTCGAGTTACCACTCGATCCAGCTCAGACGAGGCTGAGACAGAACCCATCCTGGAAGTGCTGGACCGTGCCATCAGCCGGCTGCAGCAGGCTCAGCATTGGGCTTCGGAGGCGAAAACGATTCAGACCAACTGGGAGGTGGCCCCCCAGTTGTTGACCGACATCCGAGAGCGACTGTCTCGGCCTCTTGCGGATCCCGACATCCAGGCGGATCAGCTCGATCTCCAGGATCTGGAACAGCGTTTCGCGGAAGAACTGACCGTCCTGTCTTCGGCGCAACATCGCCTCAACGAGGTGGTCGCGGAGAGAGAGAAGCAGTCGACCCGCCGCCGCGAGGCGCCGGAAGTGGTGGCCCGGGCTCGCCGACAACTGGCAGAGCTGGGTCAACAGCTCCAGGAGTCCGACCTCGCCACCGACACGACCGAGCTGGGCATGGCTCTGAGACTGGCCCTGGAGGCTGACCGCAGGGCCATCGTGCAGCAGATCGATCTGTACCAGAAGGCTGTGGTCAGCTACGAACTGCGCCGCGAGCCGCTGATCGCCCAGAGAGGCGATGCCAGACGTCGAGTAGACGAGAGCCGCAACCTGGTTTCCAGGCTCCAGGAAATCGTCGACGAACGGAGGCTCGTCGAGACCCGTCGACGAGCGGATGAAGCCCGGGCGGTTCGAGTCGAGACGGAACCCTTGCTGGCGGCGATCGCAGAGGAGAATGAGCGGCTGGCGGAGTTGCCGGCAGGGCCCGACGGGGTGGTCTCGGAGATGACCCAGGTCAGCACCCGATTGGAAGCCGTCTCGGCACAGCTGGAAAGACTGGCAAGCGACTTCAGGAGCGTCCGCTCCAAGGTGGCCGCCGTTGGCCGGACTAACGCGATTGGCTACTTGCTGCGTCAAAAGAAGGCACAGCTTCCTGAAATCAAACCTCACGTCCTCAATCGTAGTCGCCTGGGCGAGATGATCCGGGAAGTTCAGCTCCAGCAAATCCAGTTCGGGGAGCGAGGTGAGGACCTGCTGGATCGCTTTGATGAAAGAGTGGCAGCGGTAGGCACACGCCTTTCTGACTCGGTATCAGCAGACAGACTCCCGCAGATGACCCTTGCAATTCGGGACCTCTTTCAGGCCAGGCTGCGTTATCTGGAGATCCTCACCAGCGACTACGACGACTATTTCTCGTTGCTGGTCGAACTCGATCTCGCCGAGCGACAGCTGATTGAGACCACGGGCAAGTACTCAAGCTACATCTCTGCGATGGTACTCTGGACTCCCAGCGCGGGAATGCTGAGCCTGGAGGAGATCGCTCAAGTCGGCGCTGCGTCGGAGTGGCTCCGGTAGACGCATGGCAGCGGACTCTCGAAGCCGTGGCAAGCTCCGGGCCCTGGAGATCCCTTTTATCCCTCGGCGGGTTGCTGGCTCTCATCTTTTTCTTCGCGGTGCGCCGTCGCTTCCGCGCTCGACTCGTCGAGACAGGAAAACTCGGGTCTGAAGAGTCAACTCCTACGCTCACATCGACCGTGCGAGCGACTCTCCTGACCCTCTCTCTGGCTCTGGCCTGGCCTTCTTTTTTCTGGGTGATCTCCTTCCTGTTGCAATCTCCGCCGGAAGTCTCTGATGTCGCTGCGGCAAGTGGCCAGGCCATTGACAGGCTTCTGCCCATCTTGTTTCTGGCCGAGTTGCTCCGTTGGACCTGCATTCCATCAGGTCTGGTGCAAGTTCATTTTGGGCTTTCTGAAGCGGTTCGAAAAGGCATCCGATCCTGCGTTCGAACTCTCCTCCTGGTCGTCTTACCTCTTCTCTTCTTTCTACCCGTGTTCAACGAACACCCAGAGAACGCTTCGCTGGATGGGCCAGGGCGCCTGGCTTACATCGTTGCCATGCTGGCTCTGGCCTGGGCATTGAATCGCCTCCTGAATCCCACCACGGGTGTGCTGGCGGAAAGCCTCAGGAAAAGGAAAGCGAGCACTCTGAGTTACCTTCGTTACTTCTGGTACCCGCTGGCGCTTGGGATTCCTGTCTTTCTGGCGTCACTGCCTTCTTTGGTTACAGCCTGACCAGCCTTGAGCTCCTCTCTCTGGTATTCCGAAGCCTCTGGGTGGTTGTGGCGGCTTCCCTTCTATACCATCTGGTTCGACGTCTTGTACTGGTAATGGTTCGCCGGGCTTCGAGCAGCCCTCCGGGAGAGTCCTGGGTCACGCCGGCCTGGCCCGGGCTGGGGGATCCGGCGGAAGAAGTCGATCTGGAAAGACTCCAGGACGACGCGCTCAAGCTGGTTCGTGGCTTCTTCGTGTTGGGCGCCGTGATACCACTCTGGTTTGCCTGGACGGACGTCTTGCCTGCGCTTGGCTACTTGCGTAGCATCCAGCTCTGGGAGGTTTCGACCGGAACCGGTGTTGAGTCGATTTCTGTGGCGGCGCTTCTGCTGTCTCTCGCGATCGTATTCTTGATCTTTGTGGCCGTCAGAAATGCCCGTGGCCTGACCGAACTCATGCTTCGACCTTTCGTTCCTTCAGATCGGGGGGCTCGCGTCGCGATCACAGCCATTGTCCGTTATGGTCTGGTGGTCTTGGGGCTGGTGGGCGTCTCGGCCGCGCTGGAAATCAGCTGGTCAAGTGTTCAGTGGATGCTGGCAGCCGTTTCGGTTGGGCTGGGTTTTGGCTTGCAGGACGTCTTCGCAAACTTTGTGAGTGGACTGATTCTGCTTTTCGAGCGACCCATCCGGGTCGGCGACATCATCACGGTGGCCGACACGACCGGGACGGTCACCGAGATGAAGCTGCGTGCCACTACCATTACCGACCGCGACAGCAGGCTGCTGATCGTTCCCAACCGGGAGTTCATCACCGGAAACCTGGTGAACTGGACTCTGAAGGACCCGGTCATTCGGATCAGGATTCCCGTCGGCCTGGCCTATGGTTCCGACACGCCCCGGGTCCATGAGCTGCTTCTCCAGGTGGCCGAAGAGGACCCCAACGTTCTCCCCGACCCTCCGCCCAAGGCAAGGTTCTGCAGCTTTGGGGACAACGCCCTCGAGTTTATCCTGTTCGTCTATATCCCTCATAGAAACCGGTACCGGGCTGCGCTCCACAGCCTCCACACAGCCATTGACAAGGTTTTCCGTGAAAACGGCCTGGAGATCGCCTTTCCCCAGCGCGATGTCCATCTCGACGCCACAGCTCCCATGCAGGTTCGCCTGGTTCGGGACAGCGAGGAAACCACGGGAAAAACGATGGTCGAGCTCTCTCCATCAGGTTCTACGGTTGAGAAGGACTCGGAGTAGGCGCGCTCCCCAATCCGAAGACGGCCACCCTAGTGTACTGTCCGGGAAGTTCGCGGTGTTCATTCGGGATGGATTTTCGTCGTCAGTGAGGCGCGCGACGCAGGAATGCCGGGAGTCTTTCGAGGTAGCGCAACAAAGCTGTCGGCGAAAAGACGCCCGAAGTAGCGGCGTGAACTTTCCGGACAGTGCACTAGCGGCTTCGACAGCGAGCCTGCAGTTTCAAACCCGCCTCTGCATCGTAGGTGATGGTTCCTCGATCAAAGACGCCGCCGGAGTCACTGATCGCCTCAAAGCGCAATTCCTCGAGATTCAGTTCCATGTAGAGAAAACTGCGCTCTTGATCGTTTCCGCAACCCGTCAGCGAAGACTTCCTGGAAATGTTGCCTTTACGCAACTTGGCGCCTGCTCCGTTGACGAAGTGCACAATGCCCTGCTGCGGTTGCAGACGCGCGTAAAAATGTTCATGGCCCGCGAATACGATGTTGACCCGGCCCTCGGTCAGGATCTCTTCCAGGGCTTCTCTCACTTTCTTGTTCCCCCCATGGCGACGCCCGGGAGAATACAGCGGGTGATGGAAAAAAGCGATTTTCCAGCGCGCCCCAGCGCGCCTTCGAAGCCTCCAATTCGGCTCTGAGCCAGCCCTGCTGTTCCGGATCGGCAGAGCCTCCTCGATGCTTTTTCGTCAGCGTCGTCGTATCCAGTGCAAAAAACTGAACCAGGTCGTCCCCGTACCGGAACGTGTAGTAGCGCCTGCCCCCCATATTGAACCCGGCATATCCGACGGCATACTGCCAGTTGCCGCGCCGCACGTCGTGGTTGCCCAGAGCCGCATAGAACTTGACTCCGGCCGAGAGCAGCGGCCCGTACGGCTGCTCGAATTTCTTGAGGTAGTCAGCGGCTTTCCCGTGCTCGTAGATATTGTCGCCCAGCATGAGGACAAAACCGAGTCCAGGCTCCTGGTAACGAGCAAACATCTGGCGAGCGATTCGATACTGAGGATCTTTCCCCGTTCCACTATCCCCAATCACCGCAAAACGGAGATTGCTGTCCTCGGACTCTTGAAACGAACCAGCCACGGCATGAGTCGTTGCCCACCGGCACGGTACGGCGGCCAGAACCAGGATCGACAAAACCACTTGACCGGGCCGCATGCAGTCACTTCGACAGGTTCTTGGGAGACTCTTTCTGGAGAAGCTCGACCAGCGGCGCGCCCGCATCAGGAACTGCCACCTCCCCCAGCACGGTGGCAGCGTTCCCCAGGCGCCGCTCTTGTTCCTGCTTGTCCGCGGCAGCGGTCGACATGATCAGACCCATAACGACTACAACCAGGATACGACGCATTTCGCTATCTCCCTTCGGCCTGCCTTCCTGGCATCTCGCTCCAGTACCGACCGTTTCTCCAGCCAGAATACCGCACTTGTAGTCCGTCCTGAAAATCAAACGCGTTCGAGCTAGGGATTCTTCTGTTTGGCAGGAGCACCCAGACCAAACTGGGAACCCTGCAGGGCCTTCTGAGAAAGCTTCCAGGCTTCCCTCCATTCCAGGTGGAGATCCTCATCCTCTCGATCCTCCGCCAGCTTCTTGACCGGCTCGATGCGGGGGATGAAGGTCTGGATTCCGGAGTTGAGCAGCTCCAGTGATTTCTGGATGTCTTTCTCAGGGGCGCTCTTGTAGCGAGCCTTCTCGTCAATGTTGATCATGGTCGATCGCAGCGACCGTTGATAGGCTCTGACCAGTTGAGCATAGGTGAAAAATTCGAGGGGATTCGCGTCCTCCTTTTCCCACTCGGTCCCGGCCATCCTTCGCTCGATCTCATCCAGACGCGCTTCGGCAATCTTCAGAAACACCTTCACCCGGGGCTTCAGTTCCTGGGCGTCCTGCACCAGCTCATGTTCGACACTCGTAAACTGATCTCCCGTAATGGAACTTCTCATCCTGCGCTGAGCAGCAGTCTCTGTCCCGGTCGGGAGAAAGCTGCTGACCGGAGATGTAGAAGCGGATCCCAGAGGGTCTGATGGGGGAGGCGCGGATGCAAATAACCCTTCCAGCAGATCACTCCGAAAAACCTTGACATCTTCCAGCGCGGCGTCGAAATCTCCCCACAACTCAAAAGGGGACGCCTTCCTCAGATGGCCCAGCTCTTCGGCCATCTTGCGCAGGCGTATTTCCATCCTGCGGACTGCTCTCGAGCGCAGAGCCTTACTGTCGGCCATCTGCTCGGTCAGCAGAGAGCCTTCTCGGACCACTCTGCGGATGGCTCGCACGGAAGCCGTCACGTCGTCCAACTTCTGCGCCTCCAGCATGCGGCTGGCGGTGTGGGCGTAACGGTCCAGGACCCTGCGCAGAACCTTCATGGTCTCCTGGTAATTCGATGCTCGCCGGTACTTCTGTTGCTCAGAAGCCGTGAGAATGGATTCCAGCGTGGGCAGCTGATCGTCCCCGGACAACGCCAGCGTCGAGGTCAGAACAAGAATGAACAGCGCCAGCCTCATCACATTCTCTCCGGCACCTCAATTCCCAGTAGGTTCAAAGCCTGGGTCAGTCCCCGTCGGGCGTTGTCCGCAACCATCAGGAGTACGTCCCTCCGGGCGGGCTCCTCGGACAGAATGTGGCAACTGTGATAGAAGAAATTGAACTGCTGAGCGACCACGAAAGCATGCTTGGCCAGATGAGAAATTTCTAGACTCTGGACCGACTTGCAGATCACCTCTTCCATCCGTCCCAGTGTCAACAGAAGCTGCCAGACTCGATTGTCCTGCAGGACCACTTTCACCAGCTCCGAATTCAGGCCTCCCCTCCGGACCCATTCTCGATGACTCCAGCTCTCCCCGCGCTGGGCAAGCTTACGGAAGATATTGTTGGATCGGACCACGGCATACTGCAGGTAGGGACCGGTTTCACCCTCGAAGCTGAGCGCTTCGGCGAAGTCGAAGGCAATGACGGAAGTTCGCGTGTACTTGAGGAGAAAGTAACGCAGGGCGCCGATAGCGATCTGGCGGGCGACTTCCTGTCTCGCGGCGGGACCGAGTTCAGGCTGTCGCTGCTCGACTTCGAGCAGGGATTTCTCGATCAGCTTGTCGATCAGATCGTCGGCCTTGACCCCCAGCCCTTTTCTTCCTGAAACCTCAACGTACGGTTTCTCCCTGTCCTCAGCGGACAGGTTGATGCCCAGTTCTTCACAACAGGCCGGGGAGAGAGCTACCATTTCGTAGGAGAAGTGAGTCGAGCGATCCGCTTCGGAAGCGTATCCGAGCCGACGCAATCCCTGGACCACGACCCGCTGAAGATAGGACTGGCGAACATCAATCACGTTGTAGACGGAAGTCCCGGTGCCGAAGTCCGGCGAGGTTCCATTCGTCTCCTCGCCGGTGGTGACCCAGGTCTGATGTCCATCGTCGTAGGTGAAGAACGGTTTGTAGCGGAAGGTCTTTCCCAGCAGACCAAACTTCCAGAGCTGGTAGGCAATATCCTTGCCCACGTAGGTGACCGTCCCGTTACTGCGGACAATGATCTTCTCGTCGGCGGGGTGCCCGTCTTCTTCGGGCAGTTCCATGACCCAGCAACCTTCGTGCGCTCCCGAGCCGCGGAAAACAATCGCGTTGTTGTCGCGTAGCTGTCGGAATGCCTGATCCCAGAACTTGAGCGCCAGTATCTCGCTCTCCCGGGGCAGCACGTCATATTGAACTCCGAGGCGGAGCATGGTCTTCAAGTGGGCGGCCACGATCCGGGTGGAAATATGCTCCGCAAGCTCCGCCACTTCGCCCTCTCCCGACTCAATGGCTTCCAGAGCCTCGTGTCGATAGCGGGCCCGTGACTCATCCTCTCGAAGCCATTCCGAGACTCTCGCGTAAAGGTCCCAGCAGAAGGAATCAAAGGGTTCCTCGATGTGCCGAACCTCCTCCAACCCCAGGTTCCGAAGTTCTCTAAAGCCGACCACGACGTCAGCCACCTGAACACCGGTGTTGTCAATGTAGTTCTGAACCTCTACCTCATGCCCCACCGACCGCGCCAGGCGAACAAACGAGTCACCCAGGGCAGCGTTTCGCAAGTGTCCGATGTGGGCTGCCTTGTTGGGATTGATGTTGGTGTGCTCCACGATCACTTTTCCGGGCCGGGATGCGGCCTGCGGATGCGCCAGCCAGGCACCCAGATCCTCCACAAAGGCAACACGGTCCAGGAAAACGTTCACATATCCGGCGCCGGCCGCTTCAAAGCGTTCCACTTCCTCCAGCCCGGGGATCTTCTCAACAATTTCCTCTGCGATCTGGCGGGGGGAACGCCGCAGGCTCCTGGCCAGCTCAAAGGGAAATGGAAAGGCCAGATCGCCCAGATCAACTGTGGGCGGGGACTCGGCGACAAGAGAGTCAAGAGAGATCTGAAAGTGCCCCTGCACAAACTCGCGGAGATGGCTTCGCACCCGGTCGATCCGATCGACAAACATTGGCCTATGATAACTCAGGAGGCGGGAGGTGGGAGGCGGGAGAGGCCCCACAACTTCAAGAGAGTGGGAGGGGCCCTGGGGCGGCGCGACGTTTAAATTCCCGAGCGCCGCCCCAGGGCCCGTCCCACTCTCGGTCTCCACCACCGGATCCGGGCGGCGGGAAGGCTGAGGGGCTGAAGGGCTGAAGGGGGGAGAGGGTGAGGGGTGGCATGGATACGATTTACGCGGCCAAGTATGATAATCAGGGAGATTCGGGATCTCGAGGAATTCAGCAATGGGGAAAACTCTTTTTTTTGAACCGTTCAACGGCGCCAGTGGCGATATGATCGTGGGAGCTTTGTTGGACCTCGGAATGCCGCTGGACCACCTGAGCGCGGAACTCTCCAGGCTTGGAATCTCTGATGAATTTGAGCTCCAGGCCGAAGTTGTCCAGCGCCAGGGCCTCAAAGCGACAGATTTCCAGGTGCTTTGTCGGCCCGAAGGGACTCCGGGGGCCTCTCGAACCAAACCGTCCGAGCCCGACCGGGAGGAGGACCACAGCAGCCGTAACCTTCAGCAGATCAATCATTTGATTGAGTCAAGTTCTCTGGCTCCGGAAATCAAGGAGACTTCCCTCCAGATCTTTCGAAAACTCGGGGAAGCGGAAGCGAGGGTACATGGAACCGCCCTGGACGATGTTCACTTTCATGAAGTAGGTGCGGTAGATTCGATCGTAGACATCGTGGGTGCCGGCGTGGGCTTTGCCTTCTTCGGAATCCAGGAATTTTTTACAGCCAGCATGGCCCTGGGCGGAGGGACCACCCATTTTTCCCATGGAAACTGGCCCGTCCCGGCTCCGGCCACCCTCGAACTGGTGCGCGGAATGCCAACCCGGCCGGGACCGGTTGAATCAGAGCTCCTGACTCCCACCGGGGCCGCCATCATCACCAGCCTGGCCCAAACCAGCCCGCCTCCCGACTTCCGGCCCTGCGCCTGGGGTTTCGGTTCGGGGAAGAAGAAATTTGATTCGATTCCGAACTTGCTCAGGCTGACCCTGGGAGAAAGTGTTCGAGGGCCAGACAGCCAGACTCAAGACCCTCCTGTCGAGACGGTGGTGCTGCTGGAGGCTACCCTGGACAACATGGACGGGGAAATGCTCGGCCACTTCATGGAACAGGCCTTGAGTGCAGGGGCCCTTGATGTCTACTATTCCACGCTGCAAATGAAAAAGAACCGGCCCGGTGTGTTGCTGACCCTGGTCTGCCGGGAACCCGATCAGGATCGGTTCTCTCGCTTGATCTTCCGGGAAACGACGACCCTGGGTCTGAGGCGAAGCAGCCGGGAAAGGCTTACTCTCGATCGCGAGCACCGAAGCGTCGACACGCCCTACGGGACGGTTCGGGTCAAGGTCGGGAAAATGGGTGACAGAATCGTTAATATGTGGCCAGAGTACGAAGATCTCAAAGCCCTGTCTCTGGAAAAGGGAGTACCATTGAAGGCCCTGCGCCTGGCGGTCGCTCATCAGCTGAAGCTCTATGACTAGAAACTACTACCTGACGACACCTCTTTACTATGTGAATGACGTGCCTCACGTGGGGCACAGCTACACGACGATCATCGGGGACATCCTGTCCCGTTACCAGAAAATGCTTGGACAGCAGGTCTGCTATCTGACTGGAACGGATGAGCACGGACTGAAGATCGAAAGGGCAGCCCGGGCGCGGGGCGTCGATCCGCAGCAGCTCACTGATCTGAACGCGGCCGCTTTTCAGCAGGTCTGGGAGAACATGAAACTGCAATTCGATGCCGTGATCCGCACGACCGATCCCGAGCACAGAAAAGCGGTGCAGAGCATCTTCACCAGGATCAAGGACAATGGCTATATCTATATGGGCGAATACTCCGGGCAGTATTGTATTCGCGACGAAGCCTATGTAGCCGACAATGCAAAGATCTGTCCCACCTGCGGCGGGAAGACTGAGTTCATCAAAGAGGAAAGCTACTTTTTCAAGCTCTCCGCCTTCCAGGATCGGCTGATAGCTTTTTATCGTGACAATCCCGATTTTGTGATTCCCAAAACTCGCATGAACGAGATCCTGAGCTTTGTCGTGAGCGGACTCAAGGACATCAGCATCAGCCGTACCTCTTTCTCCTGGGGGATCCCGGTCCCGGAAGATGACAAGCACATATTCTACGTCTGGTTCGACGCCCTTCTGGGCTACCTGTCGGGTGTCGGTTTCGGTACCGATCAGAATCGTTTCGACAAGAACTGGCCGGCCGCGGTCCAGCTCATGGGCAAGGATATCCTCCGCTTCCACGGTGTCTACTGGCCGGCCTTTCTGATGGCGGCCGATCTGGAACCACCCCGGCAGTTGCTGGTTCACGGATGGTGGACGATTGACGGCCAGAAGATGTCGAAATCGCTGGGCAACTTCATCACTGCCGAACAACTCGGTCAGTGCCTTCCGCTGGATGCCATCCGATATTTCCTGGTTCGGGAGATCAGTCTTGGCTCGGACGGCAACTTCTCGTTGGGGGCTCTGGTCACGCGGATCAACAGCGATCTCGCTAATGACCTGGGGAACCTGGCCAGTCGCATCCTCAAGATGATCGACAGTTACTGCGATGGAATCATTCCTGAAGGAGCGGGTCTGGAGGCCCGTGACGAGCAACTGGTTCGGTTCAGCAAAGAGACCATCGGTCTCTACACTGAGAACTTTGATCAGTTTCAGATCAACCGGGCACTCAAAAATGTCTGGGAGCTGATCTCCGTCGTCAACAAGTACATTGTGGCCCACGAGCCCTGGGTGCTCGCCAAGGACCCATCCAAGAAGGAACGGCTTGAGACGGTCCTCTATAACTCGGCCGAAACGCTCAGAGTCATCTGTGTTCTCCTGGCGCCGGTTCTCATCGAAGGGACAAGTGCCATCTTTTCGCAACTGGGGCTGGACGAGCCGTCGGAAAGCCTCCGCATCGACAAGCTCAACTGGGGCGGGCTGCGTCCCGGGACACCGATAGGAAAACTCAAATCCGTCTACCCTCGCCTGGACCTGCCAACGGTCCAGACTGCACTCGAGAAAGTGCGGCCCAAGTCAAAGGATGACGTAGAGGTTCCCACCACAGCGCCCGGCGGTGAGGTCCCGGCCCAGATCTCGATTGATGACTTTGCGCGGGTCGAGATGCGCGTGGGCAAGGTCATTGAAGCGGAGCGGGTCAAGAAATCGGACAAACTCTTGAAGCTGGTGGTCGACATCGGCTCAGAACAACGACAGGTCGTGGCCGGGATTGGCAAAGAATACGACCCCTCGCAACTCCCCGGCCGCCTGGTTGTTGTTGTGACGAATCTCAAGCCGGCTCGCCTGATGGGAGTAGAGTCGAACGGGATGATCGTAGCAGCCAACGTCGAGGGTCGCGCCGTCCTGGCCACCTTCACAGAGCCGGTTGAGGTCGGCACCCGACTTCGCTGATGCTCGTCGACTCGCATGCCCATCTCGATTCCCCCGAGCTCTCAGATGAACTCGATAGAGTGCTCGATCATGCCGGGAAGGCCGGTGTTACGCAGCTGCTGACGATTGGTTGTGTCAGCCAGGATCTGGAGGCGATTGCCCGGGGTCTTTCCCTTGCCGAGGAATATCCACACATCTTTGTGGCCCTGGGAATCCATCCCCATGACGCCCGGGGGTACACGGCGGAGACCGGTGGGGAGATTCTGCAGGCCATGAGCCATCCGAAAGTCATCGGCTGGGGCGAAATCGGCCTCGACTATTACTACCAGAACTCCGACGTGGAGAGTCAGTTCACCTGCTTTCGCAGCCAGTTGGAGCTGGCTTTGCAGGCTCAAAAGCCCGTCATCATCCACTCTCGAGCCGCGGCCGAACCCACCTGTTCGATCCTGGAGGAGTACGTCCAGGACGGCCTCCGAGGTGTCCTGCACTGCTTCACTTACGATCAAGCGACCGCAGACCGTTGCCTGGACTTCGGTTTTTACCTGTCCTTCGGCGGCATCATCACTTTCCCCAAGGCAGAGGATCTTCAATCGATCGCGCGGCAAACACCCTCCGATCGGTACCTGCTTGAGACTGATTCACCGTACCTGGCACCGGTTCCCTTCCGAGGCAAGACGAACCAGCCCGCCTACGTCGTCAAGGTCGCCGAGAAACTGGCCGAGCTCCGGAATCTGGACCTCGAGACCATCGCCAGGGAGTCGACGCAGAACTTCGAGCGGTTGTTCGGGCTGGGATAGTTCCGGGTTGCGAGTTCGGGTGCTTGCCTGCCACCATTTGGGAAGCGCAGGAGGGGTCTCACCCGCCAAGGGCTGCTGGGTGCTGGTGCTGAGCTCAGGGAGCCGTTTCAATCACTCCACGCGATTCAGAATATAGGCGGGAAGGCACATCAGGGATTCGCGGGCCGCCGAGTCAGAAAAGGTGCTCAGGCAATCCACGGCCTCCGATGCGTAAGCCCGGACCACTTGCCTGGCTTCGGGAAGGGCCCGGTAACGCTGGATGAGCGAGAGAATCTCTTGCTTGTCCTGGTCGCTCAGTTCCCCCTTGAGAACAAACCCGGACAAGAGGTCCCTCTCAGCTCGATTCGCCTTCTTGAACACCAGGATGATCGGCAAGGTGACCTTTCCTTCCTCGAGATCCTTCAAAACAGGTTTCCCCAGACCTTCTTCCTCGGCCGTATAGTCCAAGATGTCATCAGTGAGCTGAAAAGCCATGCCCAGAGCCCTTCCATAGGCTGCCAGGCTCTCTTCAGCAACCGGGGAGGCGCCGGCCAGGATGGCCGGAAGAGAGGCACAGGCAGAGAAAAGATGGGCAGTCTTCCGCAACGAGATCTCCGTTTGCTCCTCAATCGAAATGGAGACCCTCCGGTCTAGAGCAAGTTGCATCATCTCTCCCGTGACCATGGTTCGAGTCAACTGAATAAGGACATCGAGCACCCTGAAATTCCGCAGTTCCAGCGCAATCTGGAAAGCGGTCATGTACATCCAGTCGCCCATCAGCACCGTAGTCTCGTTTCCCCACCTGGCGTTGACGGATGGACGGCCACGTCGGAGATCCGCTTTGTCAATGATGTCATCGTGGACCAGGGTGGCCGCATGGATCAGCTCGACCACGGTGCCCAGCTTGATGATCTCGCGCCCCCTGGTCTCGCAGAGCTTGGAGACAAGCAACAGAAGCGCCGGGCGGAGACGCTTTCCCCCGCTCGCGTGAATGTACTGATTGATCTCGCCAATCAGAGGAAACGCCGATTCTGTATAGCCCTGGAGCTCGACTTCAACCTGCAAAAGTTCTTCCACAACCGGACTCAAGAGCTCTTCCTTGGTCAGAACTCCGCTCAGAGAGAGGTCACTTTTCATTCAAAACATTATAGCGGGCTGCCCGTGAGACCGATACAAAGTCTGTATCTCGGAACCGAAACCGGAAGCGCACGAGGGGTCTCACCGGGCAGGGGGTGCTGGGTGCCGCGGGTGATGGGTGCTGAGCTCAGGGAAAGCGGGCGCCTCCCACTTTCCCGACACCAGCCGTTTTCAATTCCCGGCCGGCGGCCGGGCCGGCCGGCGCGGGTTCTGCTGGTTCTTGAGTCCGGTCTCCCCTTTCTCTTCCCCCTCTTCTTCCTCGGGCGGCGGAGGAGGAGGGATCTCTTCCACCTGAATCGGGAGGGCTGCGACGTGCTGGGCGGCCTGCCGCTCAGCCAGCGAGATTTCGAGTGGGGTGGGACGATAGATGTTCTCGAAGTCGGCAGGCGGAACCCCCTTGAGCGCGACCTCCAAGAACTCGATCCAGATGGGCAGAGCCAGGTTGTTGCCGTAGACCTTCTCTCCCAGGGAGATTTTCTGGTCGTGGCCTACCCACACCCCCACCGTAATATCGGGAGTGAAACCTACGAACCAGACATCAGTAGAATCATTGGTCGTACCCGTCTTTCCCGCCACCGGTCTTCCCAGTACATTGGCTCGCCCCCCCGTGCCCCGCAGCACTACCTGTCGAAGCAGGTAAACCATCTTGGCCGCGATGTCCGGAGAGGTGGCCTGCTCGAAACGCATTCGATGCTCTTCCAGAATGCCCCCCTCGTAATCTTCCACCCGTACCAGGAAATGGGGCTCGGCTCGAACGCCGCTGTTGGGAAAGGCACTGAAGGCAGAGGCCATTTCGAGGAGGGTCGTTTCACCGGATCCCAGGGCAATCGACAGAACCGGCAGAAATTCATGGTCAATCCCGAAACGCTTCACCGCAGCAATAATCTTTTCAACGCCCAGCGCCCTGGCCAGTCGAATCGCCGGTACGTTGCGAGACTCTGCCAGGGCCTGATACATGGGGATGAGACCCTTGAAGTTCTCGTCGGAGTTCTTGGGCTCATACAGGTTTCCCACTGCATCCAGATAGCTGACCGGCGCATCCAGGATTCTTTCGTAGGGCGAGCGATCCTCCTCGAGCGCGACCAGATAAGTGAACGGCTTAAAAACGGATCCCGGCTGTCGCAGCGCCTGCGTGACTCGATTGAATTGGCTCAGCTCGAAGTCGAATCCTCCGACCATGGCCCGGATGGCCCCGGTCTTGTTATCCAGAACCACCATTCCGCCCTGGACGTCAGGAATCCGATCCAGTACGACTTCCAGATTCTGGGCTTCGATGTCGACTTTCTGAATCAGAAAATGAGCCAGATCCCCCGGGCGGAAGACCTTGGTTAGATCCTCTTCGCCTGTCCACTCCACCTCCGCAGGGCCCACTCTCGCCGCGTACCTTCCGAAGCGGATCTCGGCGCCCTTCTCTTCGACCTGCACGACCAGTCCCCGGACCGTCTGGCTCGGGTCGAAGACCTGGCCCCATTCGGGATCGTTATATTCCGCAAGATCCTTCCCCTCATCGAGGAGATTCCGGGGGGCTCCTTCCCAGGGCCGATGAGTCTTGTCGAAGTCCTTCAGCCCTTTTCGAAGCGCCCGCCGGGCGATCTGCTGCAGTTCCTCATTCAGAGTCGTATAGATCTTGAGTCCACCCTTCCAGATGGTTGCCGTTGAATAGCCCTTCTCCAGTGCCTGGCGAACCCACTCGACAAAGTAGGGAGCCACCTCTCGCTGGAGGCTTCCCCGGGGGAGAAGTGGCTCCTGGAGGGCCTCTTCTCGTTGCTCTTGTGAGATATAGCCCTCATCGAACATGCGGCGGAGAGCATAGGTCCGCCGATCCAGAGCCGCCTCAGGATTGCGAATGGGCGAGAAGCGCCCGGGAACCTGCAGGACTCCAGCCAACAGAGCACATTCTGCAATGGAGATCTGGTTCAGGGACTTGTTGAAATAAAAGCGGGCCGCAGCCGCCATCCCGTATCTGCCGTGGCCCATGTAGATCTGGTTGACGTAGAGCGTGAGAATCTGCTCTTTCGAGTAGTTCCGCTCGGTTTCCAGAGCAAAGAGCCAGTCCTTGATCTTGCGCTCCAGTCTTTTCTCCGAACCGGTAAAGCGCAGCTTGCAGAGCTGCATGGTCAGGGTCGAGGCCGCTTTCCAGCGCGTGTAATGGAGCCCGTGATCCCGGACGTTGCGGACCATTTCGATCCCCAGCCTCGAGAAATCGATGCCCGAGTGTTCGAAGAAATCGGAGTCTTCAGCGGACAGAATGGCCTGCTTGAGTCGCTCCGGAATCTGGTCATAGGTGACCAGAATCCGTCGCTCCAGGGCGAACTCGCCGATGACCTGACCGCCCGAGGAGTACACGTAGGACACGACATTGGGACGAACGTCCTGAAGTTCTTCAATTTGAGGCAGATCGATCGTGTAGCCCAGCACGACGCCAATCAGTCCCCCAGACAGCACGGTGATCAGAAGCAGAAGCCCGTAGCTCAGCCAGAAGAGGGGGCCGCGCACGGCGACAGCGGTTCTGAACCTTCTCCAGGCGTTAGCCAACATCTTTCCCCAAAGCTGCATAACTTAGAACCGGCTTCGTCCTGCCGGTTCCAATGTTAACTCATGCGGTGGTTCAGGGTCCCGGTCGCGACCCTGGGACCCGGCAACGTCAAGAGAGTGGGAGGGGGCTCGGGGCGGAGCACGTTTCGATCCCCGGACGCAGCCCTGAGCCCCTCCCAGATTTGATTCGCCGGCCCCGAGGAGAGAGTGGGAGGAACCCTGGGGCGGCGCGACGTTTAAATTCCCGAGCGCAGCCCCAGGGTTCCTCTCACTCTCGGCTTCCCCGACAAAGGCCCCCGGCCCGAAAGGGGGGAGACACTAGTCTTCTTGCTCGTGAATGGTGGTGAGCCCGACAATCTCGTAGCTGGACTTTCCCCGCGGCGTCACCGCCTCGACCTCATCGCCTTCCTTCTTCCCCATCAGGCTGCGACCAATTGGGGAAGCGGTTGAGATGAGTCCCGCCCTCGCGTCCGCCTCTTCGCTGGTCACCAGGCGGTAGGTCGCTTCTTTTTCTGTCTCCAGATTGAGCACGACGACTGTGGACCCGTACGAGACGCGGTCCCTTGGGAGTTTCCGAAGATCGATCATGGAGAGCTCCGAGAGCCTTTTTCGCAGCTGAGCCAGCTGGGCCTGAACGAATGACTGGCGCTCCTTGGCCGTCTGATACTCCGCATTCTCTCGGAGGTCCCCCATCGCGATGGCTTTCTTGAGGGCGGCAGGCAGCTCCTCGCCAAGCTCTCGATCCAACGCTCTAATCCTCTCCTCTAGTTTTCTCTTGGCCTCTTTCAAAAGACTCTCACCTCACTCGCTATTTGCATCAAAGCCCCGGGAAACAGGCCCAGCACGAAGGTGCCTACGACCATGACCAGAATCACCAATCCGGCCCCCGTGGGCACTCTGACATCTGTTTGGGATGACTCCACTTCTCTGAAAAACATCAGCACCACCACTCTCAAATAGTAGTAAATCCCGATCGCCGAGGCGATCAGGGCAATCACAACCAGCCCGTAGAACTGGCTCTTCACGGCTGCAGAAAACAAGAACAGCTTGCCCATGAAACCCGCAGTGGCGGGAATGCCGGCCATGGAAATCAAGAAAGCAGCCAGCGCCAGAGAAAGGAAGGGGTTCCGATACGCCATTCCACTATAGTCGAGAACACTCTGGCGGTGTTCTCCCTTGCCGGCGATCAGTTGAACCACCGTAAACGCCCCCAGCGTCATCAGAGCGTAGGAGGCCAGATAAAAGAGCACAGCGGAGACCCCAAGGGAGTTGTTGGCAGTGACGCCGACCAGCAGATAGCCCGCATGCGCAATGGAAGAGTAGGCCAGCATTCGCTTGATGTTCGTCTGAGTCAGGGCCGCGATATTTCCAACCAGCATGATCAGAACCGCCGAACACGATAGCAGCGCCTGCCACTGGACATCCAAGCCCGGGATCACCTCCAGCAGGATTCGAAGGCCCGCGACGAAAGCAGCCGCCTTGGAGGCTACGGCCAGGTAGGCTGTGATGGGAATGGGTGCTCCCTCATATACATCGGGGGTCCAGACGTGAAATGGTGCCAGGGCCGCCTTGAACGCAAAGCCCACGAGGATCAGCACAACAGCCACACCCAGCGGGAAGCTGAAGTTTATTCCGGAGAGTTCCCCGGCAATCCCGACGTATCTGGTCGAGCCTGTAATTCCATACAGAATTGCGATTCCATAGAGCAAAAATGCCGTCGAGAAAGCTCCCAGAATGAAGTACTTCCAGGCCGCCTCTGCGGACTTGGCGTCGGCGCGATACCCGGCCAGAACATAACTGGCAATGGAAAGGACTTCGATTCCCAAGAAGGTCATAATCAGGTCGGAGCTGGTCGCCATCAGACCCATTCCCACCGTCGCCAGCAGAATCAGGATCAGGAATTCTGCTGAGAGCAGTTTCTCGTCGCGTAAATAGCTGCGCGAGATCAAGACCACGGTTGCGGCTGCCAGCAGGAAAAGCACCCGGCCGAAATTTGCCAGATTGTCCTCGACCGCCATCCCAAAATAGCCTTCGCTCTCGCTACCCCAGCGCGAAACAGCCACCAGCAACGCCGCTGAGAGCCCCAGCAGCGCCACCCAGAAGAGTGAGGACTGGACCTTGGGGCGCTGCGAGGGGGCAGCCAGCATCAGTCCGATCGCTGTCAACGAAAGGATCATCTCCGGAAGGAGTATCCCGTAATTACTGTCCACGTAAGTCCACCCGAATCACTTGTGCATCCCGGGCCTCTTTCACACGTTCGACGATACGCTCCAGCGTTGCGTCCATGGGCCTCAGAAAAGTACTCGATCCGAGCCCGATCCAGAAAACCAGCAACACCAGCGGGACAAGAACTACAACCTCTCTCTTCCCCAGATCCGACAACCCTCTGTTTTCTTCATGCTGCAGATCGCCCAGAAACACTCTCTGATACATCCACAACATATAGACTGCCGCCAGAATCATGGTCAGCGCAGCGAACCCGGCTCGCCAAGGACTCTCCAGGAAGGTTCCCTGGAGGATCAAAAACTCACCTACAAAACCGTTCAGACCCGGCAGTCCGATACTGCTGAGGGTAATCAGCATGAAAAACACGGCAAAGACGGGCATGGAGTGGGCCAGACCCCCGAAGTCTGCAATCATCCTCGTGTGGCGCCGCTCATAAATCATGCCCACGAGCAGGAAGAGGGCTCCCGTGGAGATTCCGTGATTCAACATCTGCAGTGTCGCCCCTTCAATGCCTTCCAGATTGAAGGCAAAAATACCCAGAACCACCAGGCCCAGGTGACTCACAGACGAGTAGGCGACCAGTCGCTTGACATCCACCTGAACCATCGCCACCAGGGCACCGTAAAGAATCCCGATGATGGCCAGCACGCTGATTGGGGACGCGAAGAAAACAGAGGCGTTAGGGAACATCGGCAGGCAGAAGCGCAGCAGTCCGTAGGTCCCCATCTTGAGAAGAACACCCGCCAGTATGACGGACCCCGCCGTGGGGGCTTCCGTATGGGCATCGGGCAGCCAGGTGTGGAAGGGGAAGAGGGGGATCTTGATGGCAAAGGCCAGAAAAAAGGCCAGGAAGAGCAGCCGCTCGGTAGCCGCCGGCAAAATGATCTCACTGCTGGCCAGCTTCTGAGTGATCTCGACGATGCTCAGACTCGCCCCCTGATTGTAGAAATACAGTGTGATGATCGCAGCCAGCATCATCATCGAACCGGCCATGGTGTAGATGAAAAACTTGACGGCAGCGTAGACACGTCGAGCAGCTCCCCACACACCGATCAGGAAATACATGGGGATCAGCATGACCTCCCAGAAGACGTAAAAGAGCAACAGGTCGAGAGAGACGAAGACTCCCACCATCCCGAGCTCCAGAGCCAGAAGGCAGATCATAAAGGGCTTGACTCGCTTCGTCACCGGCCAACTGCTCAGCACCACGATCGGCACCAGAAAGGTAGTGAGGATCACCAGAAAAAGACTCAGACCGTCGATCCCAACGTGATAGCTGAAATTCAATCCGCCCGCCTCGATCCAGGGCGCCTGTTCCACAAACTGCATGTCCGCACTGTCGGAATCAAACTCGGTCCAAAGCAACAGGGACACCAGGAAGCTGAGGACGGAGCAGCTCAGAGTTGTCCCACGAAGAAGCCGCAGTGAGCCGGCCGGGATCAACAGCAGAAGTAGTGATCCAAGTACCGGGAGGAGAAGCAGCAGGCTAAGCAACATTTGGCTCCGACCTCAAAAACTCACCAGGAAGAACAGGAGGGCCAGGGAAACCCCCGTCACAATCCAGGCCGCATAAGAGCGCACCAGACCATTCTGCCAGAGCCGAACCAGGCCGCTCCCTGACAGCATCATCTGCGCAATCCCGTTGACGGCACCGTCGATAACTTCGAGATCCATCCATCGCCACAGCAGGCGCTGGGAAACTCGTCGAACCGGGTGAACTACCAGCGCATCATAAAGTTCATCGACAAAAAATCTTCCCTCCAGCAGGCGGTAAATACCGGGAAACCTCCGCGACAGCAGCACCGGAACGCCCGGATTCCGCAGGTAGAACCACACGGCCAAGCCGATCGCACCCAGTGCCAGGATCGAAGTCACCAGGGTCAGCGCGATCTCCAACCCATGACCATGTCCCGTTCCCGCGGCTACTCCATGGGTTACCAGGGAAGGCGCCAGGAAATGCTCCAGGAAGTTGGGAAAAGGCAGCCAGGCTGGAAGCCCCAGCCAGCCGGCGCCGATGGAAAGGATCATCAGCACGACTAAGGGCAAGGTCATGACCCAGGGGGATTCGCGGGGAGGAGTTCTTTCCTTTTCGGGGGCGTGGTCCTGCCAGTTTTCGGTGCCGTGGAAGGTCAGAAAGATCAGACGAAAGATGTAGAAGGCGGTCAAACCCGCCACCAGCACCCCCGGCAGCCACAGCATCCAACTCCCTGAGGAGTAGGAGCGCCACAGGATCTCGTCCTTCGAAAAAAAACCGGAGAGCAGAGGAACCCCGGAAATGGCCATAGCCCCGATCAGCATGGTCCAGTAGGTAACGGGCAGGTGACGTCGCAGTCCTCCCATCTTGAACATGTCCTGTTCGTGGTGCATGGCATGAATCACGCTGCCGGCACCGAGGAACAGAAGGGCCTTGAAGAACGCGTGTGTGAGAAGGTGAAAAACAGCAGCTCCAAAAGCTCCGACACCCAGCGCCAGGAACATGTAGCCGAGCTGGCTGACCGTGGAATAGGCCAGTACTTTCTTGATGTCCTTTTGCACCAACGCGATCAAAGCGGCCAGCACGGCCGTGAACAGACCCACGACCGCAATGACCCCCAGAGTCAGGGGAGCCTGTACATAGAGTGGAGCCGATCGGGCAATCATGTACACGCCGGCCGTGACCATCGTGGCGGCGTGAATCAGGGCGCTCACCGGAGTCGGACCCTCCATGGCATCGGGAAGCCAGACATAGAGGGGGATCTGGGCACTTTTCCCAATCGCCCCCACGAACAGGAGAAGGGTAATTGCCGTGAGAACAGCTCCCGTGCCATTCCCGGCCTGAGCAAAGACGTCCTCAAAATCCACGCTCTCAAAGGTCGCGAAAATGAGAAACACTCCCAGCAGAAATCCGACATCACCGATCCGATTGACGATGAACGCCTTCTTGGCCGCATCTCCCGCGCTCCTTCGGGAGATGTAGTATCCAATCAAGAGATAGGAGCAAAGCCCCACGCCCTCCCAGCCGACAAACATGAGCAGGTAATTCCCGGCCAGGACCAGCAGGCTCATCATCAGCACAAAGAGGTTCAGGTAGCAGAAGTAGCGGGAGTAGCCGTATTCACCCTTCATATAACCCATCGAATAAAGATGGATCAGGAAACTCACGCCGGTCACGATGAGAATCATGAGGGCGGACAACGGATCAAAAAGAAGGCTGAATTCGGCACTGAACCTTCCGGCCTCGATCCAGGTGAAAAGTACCTGAGTGCCGGGATAATCCTCCGGGGCGAGCTGCAGGAGTTCCAACCACGCTCCCAGACTCACGGCAAAGCTCAACAGGATGGCCGTGCATCCGATCGCCCCCACGGTGCGCTCTGAAAGACGGCGGCCCAGAAGTCCGCAGACGAGGGCACCCAGCAGGGGGAACAGCAATATGAGCCACAGGTTCTCGAACATGGCTACCACTTCATCCGATCAGCCTGGTCCGCATCCAGGGAGTGATGAGTTCGATTCAGCACTACGATCAGGGCCAGACCCACCGCCGCCTCCGCAGCGGCTACGGTCATGACAAAAAAGACAATCACCTGGCCGTCGACCTGGTCCAGCATTCGAGCGAAAGCCAGGAAAGTCAGGTTCACGGCGTTCAGCATCAACTCGACGCCCATGAACATGATGAGGAGGTTGCGGCGCATGACAACACCACAAACACCGATCACGAAGAGGATCGCTCCCAGGATCAGGTAATGTGACACCGGAACCATGTGACTAAATACCCCGTCTCACTAAGATCTCCTCTTGATCAGCACAACCGCTCCCACCACTGCCGCCAGGATCAAGAGGGAGGTGACTTCGAAGGGCAGGAGGTAGTTTTGAAAGAGATGCCTGGCCACCAGAACCGTGTTGTCCATCGGATCTACGGGTCTGCTGGAATCGTCTGCACTTGCTGCCAGACCGGGCAGAATCCGGATCAGAAAGAGCCCCAGGACGAGAACGGAAGGAATGGACAGGACCACCATCCACTTCACGCGGGCGGGCGGAAATAATTCCGATTCCGGATCCAGCAGCATCACGACAAAAATGAACAACACCATGATGGCGCCCGCGTAGACGATGACCTGGATCGCAGCGATAAAAGGAGCCCCGAGTTGAAAGAAGAGAACGGCCAGGGAAGCCAGGCAGAGGATCAGAGAAAGAACTCCGTAAATGGCCCGACGCAGCACCACAACACCGAGTGCCGTGACAACCGAGATGGTTGCGAACAGGTAGAAGACTAGCAGCTCCACACGGACCCCTCAAGATCGCTGTCCGGAGGGACAGAAAATGGAATCTTATGTTCACTCCCAGACGCTGTCAAGACAGGCCTCGGCTGTAACTCAGACCTCGTTGGTGCTCGGGTGTTGATCGGAACCGAAGTGCCCGGTACGCCTCCAACAGAACCGCGGCCGTCTGGCCGCGGCGACCACTCAGCGCTCGCTGCGCTTCAGGTTCTGAAGATGGCAGGTGACCGAGAAAATTGATTAGTATTCCCTCGGGCGCAGGCCGCGGCACCCAGAACCTGGAACCTAGAATCCAGACCCCGTATTGAAGTCCGATCTGCCTCGGGATAATATCTAGCTTCGCGATCTGAACCTCATCCACAGGAAGACTCTCTCCGAAGCAGTTCCCAGCGGAGGCCATGTCAGTTCATGAGAAAAGTCGGAGTTGAACTCGGGGCCAGAAGTTACAACATCCTCATCGCTCCCGACCTGGGCAGGGAGGCGGGTCGGCTATTCCTCGAGCATTCCATTGGAAAGAGAGTCTTCCTGGTTTCGAACACCAGAGTCTTCTCGCTGCATGGAGCTCAGATTTGCCAGAGCCTCCAGGACGCCGGCTTCGAAGTCACGGAGATCTTTATCCCTGATGGCGAGGCGCACAAGAATCTCCACACGGTAGAGAATATTTATACCTATCTGGCCGCTCAGCGGGCTGACCGCCAATCCACCATCCTGGCTCTGGGGGGAGGGGTTACGGGAGACATCAGCGGGTTTGTCGCAGCTACCTTCTTGCGCGGCATCGACTGTGTTCAGATGCCGACGACTCTGCTCTCCCAGGTGGACAGCTCGGTGGGTGGGAAAACGGGAGTCAACCACCAGAAAGGGAAAAACCTGGTAGGGGCCTTCCATCAGCCCCGCCTGGTCCTGATCGATACGGCGACACTCTCCACCTTACCCAATCGTGAGTTCCAGTCCGGTCTCTACGAAATCATCAAGTACGGCCTCATTTATGACTCCAGCTTCTTCTCGTTTCTTGAAACCAACCTCGACGATCTACTGGCCAGAAGAGAGGAGACTCTGGAGCAGGTGATTGCCCGCTGTTGTGAGATCAAGGCCGAGGTGACATCCCAGGATGAACGGGAGTCGGACCTGCGCAGAATCCTGAATTTCGGACACACCTTCGGACATGCTCTCGAGGTTGCCACTTCCTACGTCAGGCTGACCCACGGGGAGGCAGTCGCTCTCGGGATGCTGACCGCGACCGAGCTTTCTCGCGAGTTGGGCCTGCTGGACTCTGTGGCAGCGGATCAGGCTGCCAGCCTCATTCGGCGTGTGGGGCCTCTGCCCCCCACAGAGAATATCGGGTATCCAGAGCTTCTCGAAGCCATGGAACATGACAAGAAGCGCCAGGAGGACGTCGTCCACTTTGTTCTCCTGGACCGGATCGGCCACACCGAGATTCGGGGGGACGTGGAAAAGGCTCTTGTGGCACAGGCGTGGAGCACTGTGCGGGCAGCTGAACGGCTGCTGTCGCATGGTTGAGAGAGACGGCCGCAAGATTCGGGCCATGTTCGGCGCCATCGCTCCAACCTACGACTTCCTGAATCATCTCCTCTCTTTTTCGATTGATCGTCACTGGCGCAGGGTAACTCGAGAACAATTGGAATCCCGCCTCGGGCCCTGCCCTCGAATCCTTGATCTTTGCACTGGAACGGGAGACCTGGCCCTGGAGATGGCGAACCTGGGGTCCGTCACCGCCTGTGATTTTTCACACCCGATGCTGCTCAGGGGAATGCGCAAGGTGCAGCGGCGGGCACCTGCAAATCCAATTCTCTTCCTGCAGGGTGATGCCCTCGCACTTCCGTTTCCTTCTCACGCTTTTCAGGTTGCGACGATTGCCTTCGGTCTTCGCAACCTGGAGAATTATGGACAAGGACTCCAGGAAGTAGCGCGAGTTCTCCAGGCAGGAGGCTACCTGGCCGTGCTGGAATTCGCAGTGCCCGACTCGAAGATCTTTGGAGCCTTCTACCGGGTCTATTTCGAGCACCTCCTGCCCCTGGTCGGGGGGCTGATCTCGGGTCGGATCCACTCGTATCGCTACCTCCCTGAATCGGTCAAGGGTTTCCCCCGGGGGGTCGAACTGGAGAGGCTCTTCGTGGACGCCGGCTTTTCGACACCGGACTTGCTTAGACTATCGGCGGGTATCGCTGAAGTTCATATCGCGCGAAAGCACTAGTGGACTGTAATGCTTGAATCGTTACAGTCCACTAGTATTGGTAGTTTTGGACAATTCTCTAGACCCGTAAGGAGTCCCCCCGGCTCTGCCGGGGAGGCAGCCAGAGTTTGACAGTTCCGGGAATAGGTGAAAAAACTCCCTTCCGTGAGCCGAGCAAAGCATCACGAAAAGGAGTTTTATGAGTAACTATAAGAGCTTACAGCATACGAAATGGGAGTGTAAGTACCATGTGGTGTTCATCCCGAAGTACCGCAAAAAGTTGATTTACGGGGAGTTGCGCAGACATCTCGGTCAGGTGCTGCGACGGTTGTCTGGGCAGAAGGAAAGCTTGATTGAGGAGGGCCACCTGCTGCCGGATCACGTGCACGTGATGATCTCGATTCCACCAAAGTTCTCTGTGGCGCAGGTGATCGGGTACATCAAAGGGAAAAGCGCTATCCACATTGCCCGGAACTTTTCAGAGAGTCGGCGAAACTTTGTTGGACAGCACTTCTGGGCACGCGGATACTTCGTATCGACCGTGGGCCGAGATGAGAGAGTGATCCGTGAGTATATTCGGCGGCAAGAAGCAGAAGATCGTCGCCAGGATCAGCTCAGGCTCCTGTAGTCAGGCCACCTTTAGGTGGCACAAGTGGCCGCGGTAGCGGCAACGTCAAGTCCGCTTTGAGCGGCTCACAAGATTAAAGCCCCCGGCTTTGCCGGGGGATACTTACTAAACTGATGCTCACACGAGCGTTTCGGGGGTTCGTCCTGGCAGCAGAGCTCGGACGATGGCAGGCTCCTGAAAAGAAGGGCGTGCGACATGAAAACCATCTACTGGATCGACTAGGGAGCCGGCAAAGAAGGCCGGCTACCGCGCCGTCTTCGTAGCAGAGCAGTGCGTTTTTTTACCGACGATCTGCCTCAGCCCGCACGAAAATATCTCACCTCGATTACCGTCGTGGGCATACTCATAGCGGTTTTCTCTTACACCCGCCTCTTACACCCGCGTGATTCTGGGAGGGCAAGGACAGTGGCTTTATCTCGCTCTCCTGACCGCGGTAGCCGCCTTTCTTCCGGTTCGGCTCCGTTTCTCCGGAGATCAGATTCTCTCTGTCAGTTTCACGATCAGCGACGTCTTCATATTCAGTGGGCTTCTCTTTTTCTCCCCGGAAGTGGCGGTGGCGATCGGAGTCATCGATGCCACCCTTGTCAGTCTCCAGTTCCTGCACCGGTCGCGGACGTATCGGTTGCTGTTCAATGTGGCTCAGGTGTCCACCTCCATTTTCCTGGTCGGCAATCTGTTCTACCTGATGCAGGGGCACCTGCCTCCCCTGACCAGCCAGGACTCGGGGCTCCAGACCTTCATCAGCGTGGGAGTCTGCGGCGTTCTCTACGTGGTTCTGAATGGCGCTGCCGTGGCCGCAGCCATGGGTCTGTCGAGTCCCGAGGCGGGCACCGAAGTTTGGCGCGCCAGCATTGTGCCCTCCGCTTTCTCGACCCTGGCCGGGGCGCTGACTGCCGCCTCAATTTTCTTTACATTTGAGCGAGAGTCACTCTTCGGCGTGGCCATCTCGCTCCCGCTGGTTCTGGTCCTCTACATCTCCTACCGTATGGCGAACGAGCGTGTGGAAGGGCTATTGGCCTCCCGCAGCCTGCTTCAGGATTCACTGGATACCATAGAGTCGTACATCGCGGTCCTGGATGAGTCGGGCTTCATCATCGCCGCCAGTCAGTCCTGGAAGTCCTTCAATGTACCCGGACACCTTTTTGGCAAAGACTTGGCGGAAGGGATGAATTACCTGGACGAGCTGGACTCGAACCTGTCGAAACTCTCGGACGACACCACCCGCATTACCCACGGTATCCGCCAGGTCATCGCTCTTGAGGAGTCGGAGTTTTCTTGCACCTACTCTACGGAGGCCACCACTTCCACTTCCTGGCTGGTAGTGCGCATCACCCGCTTCAAGAATCCGCATCCGATTCGGGTTGTGGTCGCGCATGAAGACATCACCGAGCGGCGGCGGGCCGAACACGGCTTGAGGATAAGCGAAGAGAGATATCGACGCTTTTTCGAAGACGACCTGACGGGTGATTTCACGGCCACGCTCAGCGGTGACATCCTCACCTGTAACCCGGCCTTCGCGAAGATATTCGGCTTCGAGTCTGTTGAGCACGCAGAAACCGCCAACCTGTTCTCATTATTTCCGGGCGAAGAGCAGACGATTGAATTCCTGGAACTGCTTCGCTCCAGGCAAAAGCTTGAATACCATGAGATTGAACTTCGGCGAATCACCGGCGATCCGGTCCACGTCGTAGCGAACGTGGCCGGCACCTTCGACGAAGGGGATGTCCTTTCACGCGTCAGCGGATACTTGTTCGATGACACCGCCCGAAAAGCACTGGAAAATGAGCTTCGGCAGGCGCAGAAAATGGAGGCCGTCGGCCAGCTTGCCGGAGGAATCGCCCACGACCTCAACAACATATTGACCGTCATCATGGGCTACGCCGAGTTCCTCAAAGACTCCCTGTGGGACTCGTCCGAGGCGCGCGGCGATGCCCAGGCGATTCTGGACTCGGTCGATCGGGCCCAGGGCCTGACCCACAAGCTCCTGACCTTCAGCCGGCACCAGGTTCTGCAGCCCGAGACACTCAATATGAATGAGGTCGTTCGGAATTTCTCGCAGCTCCTGCTCAGTCGAGTCATTCGAGCCAACATCAGAATTGAGACCCAACTGGATCCCAAAATCAGCTCGGTGCGAATGGACCCTGGCCAGATGGAACAAGTGCTCATGAATCTGTCGGTCAATGCGCAGGACGCCATGCCGGAGGGCGGGACCCTGACGATCCGAACCGAGAAGCGTTCTATCGAAGAAGACCAGGAGGAAGTGCCGGCCAACCTGAAAGCCGGCGAATACGTTGTGATCAGCGTAGTTGATGAGGGAGAAGGGATCCCTGACCACGTCCGGGAGCGGGTCTTTGAACCCTTCTTTACGACCAAGGCCACGGGCCAGGGAACGGGTCTGGGTCTTTCCATCGTCTATGGGATCATCACCCAGGGTGGTGGTCAGATTCAGATCCGCAAGAGTAAGGAAAAAGGAACCGTCTTCGAGATCTGGCTTCCGGCAGGGCAAGACGTCCCGGCAGCGGATCCGGTGGCCCTGCCGGAGGAGGCTGCTCCAGCGCGCAGGGGCGGGGACGAGACCATCCTTCTGGTCGAGGACGAGGAGCGGATTCGCGCACTGATCAGCGAGATCCTGCGGCGCAAGGGGTACACCGTCTTTGAAGCTGCCGACGGAGAAAAAGCTCTCCCCCTGGCCAAGAGACTCGGGGCTTTCGACCTGCTGATCACCGACCTGGTCATGCCGGTCATGGGTGGCTGGGAACTGGCTCGAGAACTCAGGAAAACGAGAGATCAGGAAGCCCTTCGCGTTCTCTACATCTCCGGCTACCCGGACACGATCCACCCGGACCTGCTGAAAGGGGGCTCCCAGGGCGTAGCTTTCCTGGCGAAACCGTTCACCCCCGATACACTGTTACGAAAAGTGCGAGAGATTCTCAACTCGGGTCGCGATGCTTGAAGACCAGAGAATCGCCGTTCTCCTTCCCGCCTACAATGCCGAGGCGACTCTGGAGAAGACCTACCGCGAGATCCCCAGGAACGTGGTTGATGAAGTGGTCCTGGTCGATGATGGAAGCTCGGACGCAACGGCTCGAATCTCGAGGGATCTCGGTATCGAGACGATCCGCCACGCTCACAATCTGGGTTACGGGGCCAATCAGAAGACCTGCTATCGTCATGCTCTCGCCCTTTCGGCTGATGTCTTTGTCATGCTCCATCCGGACTATCAGTATTCGCCACGGCTGATTCCTGCGATGGCCGCCATGATTGTGAGCGGCGAATTCGACCTTGTTCTGGGCTCGAGAATCCTGGGAGGCACTGCCCTGAAGGGAGGAATGCCGGTTCACAAGTACGGCGCCAATCGATTTCTGACCTGGTTTGAGAACTTGTGCACGGGTGCCAAACTCTCCGAATACCACACCGGCTTTCGCGCCTTCTCTCGCAAGGTGCTGGAGGAGCTTCCGCTGGAGTCCAATTCGAATGATTTTGTCTTCGACAATCAAATCCTGATCCAGGCCCTCCACTTCGGATTTCGAGTGGGAGAAATCAGTTGTCCAACCCGATACAACTCGGACGCCTCAACCATCAACTTCAGGAGATCGATTGTGTACGGGCTTGGAGTGATGGGCTGCAGTCTCCAGTACCGGATCCAGCGTACGGGACTGTGGTCCTTTCCCGTTTTCGACCCGGCAGGAAAACTGGAGCCCCGGCTGAATCGTCTTTCAGAGATCGGTGGAGGTCACCACGAGTAGCAAGAGTACCGGTTTTCGGATTTTTCTGGCCCTGCTGCTCCTGCCTTTTTTTCTTTTTCCTGGAGAACTGCTTGTCAAGTACATCAGGACCCCGGGACCCGCCCGCCAGGACACGATTCCGAGCCGCTACATGCCGACCCGACTTCGCCCCAACTTCAGGGGCCCGGTCGGGGACATGCAGGAGGTCACCACCAATCGCTACGGCTTTCGCGGAGAGCCCGATTTCCCCCGCCAGAAACCTGACGATGAGTACCGCATCCTGGCTCTGGGTGACTCCATTGGTTTTGGCTTCGGCGTACAGCCGGAAGAGACCTATTCCCGACAGGCAGAAGCGCTCTTGAGGGGCGGACCCGGGCGAATTCGGTTCATGAATGCAGCCGGACAGGGCTACAGCCCCTCAACCTATCTTGCCTACCTGCAAGCGGAAGGGATCGACCTGACGCCCAACCTCATACTGGTTCAGGTGGAGCCTTCTAACGACGTCACGGATGAAGCTCTGCTCCGAGTTGTGGATCGAGGCGGTGAGGGTGTGGCAGTGCGAGGCGGGAGGTATTGTGTAACCTGGGACGGCAACCTGCTGGGGTCTTTCACGCTGGGCCCCTATTTTTACGAACGGACGTATTTATACACTCTGCTCACCCGTCGGTTCCTGGAAACGCTGGGGCAGCTCTTTCCCCGACACTCGGCACTCTCGACTCCGGGCAACCTCTACTATCACATGGGATTTGACCGCTTTCTCTTGACTTCGGCGCGGCTCGAATCCGGGTGGAGCCGGTCTCAGACGTCTCTTTCCCAGATCAGGGAGATTGCCAGCCGCCAGGGATCCCGGTTCGTCTTGCTGCTGACCCCCACCCTCTATGCCTTCCATGAAAACCAAACACTGAATCGCTTTGGGAATCTGCTGGTGGATCGGATGATTGACTGGGCCCGGCAGCAATCCATCGAGTACATCGACCCCCGGGCTGCCCTGGCCGGAAACGGAGGCACCGCCCTTTTCACCGACTTCGCCCACTACACGCCCCGGGGACACAGGATACTGGGGGAGGAGATCGCCGGGCAGCTGGAGGGTTATCTTCGCTGATCCACGGTTCCAGATAGGAAAGCGGAAGGGGCCTTTGGGCGTCAGGAGAGCAGGCCACAACTGGCCCGCACCCAGTAGTGAAAGAGGCTCGCTTCGGTCTCCTCCAGTTTTGCCAGCAGTTCCCAGGCCGATCCCTGGCTGATCTGAAGGTACTCATCTTCGGGATGGAGGCGTGCATTCCTTGATCCAATAGCCACGCTGACCAGTAGCCTCAACACAATCAGGTCATAGAGAAGACTCATCTCCAGTTCTGAAAGGGGTAGTGCCCTGTGATAGCCGCGAACAGCGCCGCCCAGGGCGGCCCCGAGGTCGGCCTTGTCCATCAGCAAATAGGCGCAGGAAATCGCCAGTTCTGCAATCCTCCAGGAGTGGGTCAGATCTCCGAAGTCGATCAGCCCCAACCGATCAGACCAGCCCTGGCGGGAGTCGACTCCGTTATCGAGAATCAGCAGGTTGTAGTCATTAGCGTCCCCGTGGATCACACTCCCCGGCAAGCGGTCGGCGTTGGGGCTCACACGGCTCCAGCTTTTCTCAAAGAGTGACTCAGCGAGCCGGCGTCTACCCGCTTCCGTCACCTCTTCAAGGCGATCCTGAACGGTGCTTTCTGCGGCTCTCAGATCCCACACAGAGGTCCGGTGCAGGGCTGGATGGTCAAAGTCGCCAAGGGCCTTGTCGAGTCTCCCCAGCAACCCGCCGATCGCCTCCAGCAAAGCCTCTGAATGAGGACGGTATTCTGCCAATGGAATCCCCTCCACGTAGGAGAGCAGCCTCAGCACGTAGGTAGACGCTCCGCGAGAGATGGAAAGGCACTTCGCCCCTGCGGAGTCCGCGATGACGCGAGAAATGCCCGCAACGGAAAGTTGTCGGCTCAAAAGGTCGAGCACCTGGTTCTGGGCTTCAATCAACTCGGCCCCCGAGGCAGCGTCGCTGATCTTGAGAACAAAAAGGCGACCGTCATCCGCACGCAGCTTGAAATTGCGATCGGTTTCGGACGCCAGCGGGGCGGCCGAAGTTACCAGTCCATAGAACTCACGAGCGTAACGGACCGCGTCGTCACATGAGACTGGTGGTCGGCCGTCGGTCTGCATCTCGTATGGTTCCCTCTAGAAAGGGGCCATCACGGGCGTCACTTTCCCAAGTTCTAAAGGAACCCTGGAACGCTGGAACCTCCCGCTTCAACCCGCCCAGCGCAGGAGCACGCTTCCCCAGGTGAAACCAGCCCCGAATGAGGCCAGGAGTACCAGATCTCCATCCTGGATGCGACCTTCTCGCTGCGCCTCAGCCAGCCCCACCGGAATGGTAGCCGCGGTGGTGTTGGCGTAGCGGTCAATATTGATCAGAACCTGCTCCTTGCGGAGACCCAGCCGCTCGACCGCCGAGTTGATGATTCGCAGGTTCGCCTGGTGGGGAACGAACAATTGGATGTCTTCCGGCCTCAGCCCGTTCTTCGCCAACAGTTCCTGGCAGACTTCCGTCATCAGCTTGACGGCAAACTTGTACACATTTCGACCATCCTGGTGGACCGAATGCATTCGCTTCTCTACTGTCTCCTGACTGGCCGGGTGCCGACTTCCACCGGCCGGCATGGACAGGTACTTGCCACCCGCACCGTCACTGTGGAGAAGAAAGTCGAGGATTCCCAGATCGTCATCGGAGGGTTCCAGCAGCACAGCTCCGGATCCGTCGCCAAAAAGCACGCAGGTCGACCGGTCCTCAAAGTTGAGAATGCTGCTCATCACATCGGTACCCACCACCAGCACCCTCTTATGGACTCCGGTCTGGATGTACTGAGCCCCAGTGACAAGGGCATAAACAAATCCAGAGCAGGCACCTGACAAATCGAATCCCCAGGCGTTCACCGCCCCTATCTTGTCCTGCACTACACAGGCGGTCGAAGGAAACATCATGTCGGGAGTGATGGTGGCAACGATGATCAGATCAAGATCCTCGGGCCCGTATGGAGTCCCCTCGAGAGTGTCCAGGATAGCCTGAGCCGAAAGATCGCTATTCGCCTGGCCGTCGGATACCATTCTCCGCTCGCGGATGCCGGTTCTTTCGCGAATCCACTCATCCGACGTGTCGACCCGCTCCGACAGCTCCTGGTTCGTGACGATTCTCTCCGGAAAGCACGTGCCCAATGCTGTGATCTTGGCCCTCAGATTACCCAACCGCTCCGCCTTCCTTCGATTGTATGGTCAATAGGCTCGGACAACTTCTACCCCTTTGGGAGGTTTGAACTTGAATCTCCGGTCGGGAATACTGACATCCTCCCGCACGTTCTTCAAGATGTAGTCATTTCTCGCCCCAATCGGCTCAATGGCTACAAGCCTCTCAATCTGGTAGGAAGCAGGGGCAATTTCCAGCAATATCTGTGAAAAGGACGCCTCTTCCTCACGTGGTGTCAGTCGGATCAGGAAGTTACCATCCTGGAGGGGTAGCTCCTCTGTTTCAAAGGCAACCTCAAAGTCTCGAGCCACCTGCCCCTCTCCCATCAAGAATAGAAAGAGTCGATCATCCTCCAGTTCGTATATGAAAACCTGGCGGTCTCGAGGAACATAGAAATAGGCCCGCTTGCCATTCGAGATCAGGTACTTCTCAACCGGGTCCCGGTATTCCCAGTACATCTTCCGTGGCTTCTTGAGCATCAGAATGCCGTGTTCTTCGTCTCTCGCCATGTGAGCGCTGTAGACTTGGCTGAAGTCTGCCTGTAATGTGCGGATCCCACGATAATGCTTCTGACTTCGCTGCACGACCTCAAGGGCAGAGACCTCCCCCTCGGCAGTTTCCGCACCCCGGTTCGCTTCCATCAGCACGACCAGCAGAAGGGCAAGAACCAGAACTCTCACATATCTCATTCGCTGACCGGGCTCCCCTCGGCGACTTCCTGGTCACGGCTTGCAAGCAGACTCATCGCCAGAATCAGCAGGACCCCCGTCGTGATCGCCGAATCAGCCAGGTTGAAAGTTGGCCAGGCGAACACATCAAGCCAGTGCAGTTTGATGAAGTCGACCACGTACCCGCGAACCAGACGGTCCACGAAATTGCCGAAAATCCCGCCCAGTACGAGCCCCAGGGCCACCAGGACGACTCCCTCCCGGGCAGGAGTGGTCCAGATGTAATAGAGAACCATGCCCAGGGCAACGACAGCCAGCAGACTCAGAAGAGGGCCTTTCCACTGGGACTGAGACTCGTCGAACATTCCAAATGCAATTCCGGTGTTCTCAGCGTAGTGAACGGTAACGTACCCTTCGACGATCGGGTAGTACTGGAGCCACAGGCTGGTCTTGACCCACCACTTCGTCAAGAGGTCGGTCGCGAACACAATGAAAGCCAGTGAAATGGATAGCTTGCGCATGATCTCAAATGCGGTGCTGCGCTGACATCCCTCAGCGCAACACGGCATTATATTGCAGCCCGTGATAGAAGTCGCACGGGGGCCAGGAGTGCGTCCCCAGTGCGATCAACGGAGGTTGAAGGTAACTTCGATGGTCGCCCAGACATCGACCGACTGACCATTGCGCATTCCAGGCCGAAATTTCCACTTGGTAGCAATTTCTCGGATGGCGTTTTCCTCGAGACCGTATCCCAGACCCCGAACCACGCTCAGAGTGTCGACCTGGCCGTTTCTCCTCACGATACCCCGCAGCAACACAACCCCCTGCACCTTGGCCTTGATCGCATCGTCCGTATAGGAAGGGGTGGTCTTGACCAGCAGAACAGGCATGCTGACGTCCCCTCCCACCTGAAAGATGCCGTCACCGCCGCCGGCTCCATCACCCAGACCCTGTCGCCCCACGCCACGGCCGCCCTGGTCTCCCAGGCCTCTGCCCCCGCGGGACGGAGGGCCCGGGGGAGCCTCTATTTCGCCAATGCTGAGGTCGATGGAGAGCTCTTCCAGAACCCTCGGAAGTTCAACGGCGACCAGGAGGATCGGTTCGGGAGCGTTGGGGGTGGGATCTGGAATTGGGACGAATTTGGGTTTGGGCTCGGGCACCACAGATTTGGGCTTTGGACGAGGTGCGGCGGGTTTCCCTGCCGCACCCTCAAGTTTGGCTGGCCGGGCCAGTTGCTTGATGACGAATTTGTCGGGCGTCAGGGGAAGTTGAGTTGCGCCCAGATGCGGCCAGATGATGAGTATCAGGAAAAGATGGAACAGGAGTCCGAGAATCGCGGCAACTACCAGGGGTCGCCGTCTTGAGACGTCCTCACTGAAGATGTTGTAGGGATCGTCAACAAAGGCCAGCCGTTCACTTTCGACGATTCTTAGAGCAAACAGCCAATCAATGAAATCCCGAAATCCGCTTCTCCGTCCGTCCACCATGGTCTCCGCAAAGGTCAGTATTGTAATGAGCGCAAAGGCCGGCCTTCAACACCCTCTCTACAATCCGATGCCGGCGCTCGCTAAAAGTCTCACTCGGTCAACTCCCCACTCTGCCTGGAAGGCCTCGCCCATGCCGAGACCCGCGGCAGCTTCACCACGAGCTGTTAACTATGACGCAAACCAGGGCCCGGGGGTTCCGCAACAGCTCTATCCCATGCTACTCCCTTCCCAGGGTACCGTAGCGTCATCCTATTCACAGAATCGTGATCAGCCTGGCAATTCCAACTTCACAAGCAGACGCCGGGTTCGCTGCAGAGGAGAACTGCAAGTCGGCAGGTCAAGCCTGACCGTCTTCAAATCTTCCGCCCTGTCCACGTCGTACCAGGGCGGCAGTTCAAACCATCGCCGGTCCCCGAGACGCGCGCGCGTCTGCGCCAGAACCCGCGAGGTCCCCCAGGCAATGTCCTGAAAGATTTCTGGAGCCGGTTCGGAGAGGCCGAGAAGATAGTACCCTCCATCGGAAACCGGTCCCAGAACCACCGGGTGGCTGTGCAGCTCTCGATAGGCTTCTTCTATATGCGACACCGGGAGTGTCGGAGCATCAACTCCAAGGAACACGACCCTTTGATTCGTCTCAGCCAGTTCCAGGTAGGCATTCCATAGACGCTGTCCCAGGTCATCGCCCACCTGGGGCCGGATGCAGAGAGGGTCCGGAAAATGATGCTTTCGGGCAAGGCCCCGGTTCTCTTCGTCGCTCGAGTCGGCCAGAAAAAGAAACAGGCGTACCGGAAGCAGAGACAGTTGATCGATGATGTCGAGCAGGAAGGCCTCGTAAAGCTGCAGGGCTGGCCCGTCACCAATCGTGGCCGCAAGTCTGGTTTTCACTTTTCCGAATCGCGGGAAGCGAGCAAAAAGGGCCAGAGCTTCACTCAATTCGGACTTCCAGGTTCCAGAAGATAAAGTCTCTCCAGCTATCGGGCGGTCTGCGCTGCTGCAACTGAAGCCGAATCTTGTGATGAAATCCGTTCGGCGCCTTCGGCTTCTTCAACAGGCCCAGCCCTGCCTCCTCGGGCGTTCGGTTTCCCTTCCTCCGATTGCAGCCTGCGCAACACGTCACAATGTTCTCCCAGGTCTTCGGTCCGCCCCGAGCTATCGGGATCACATGATCATAGGTCAATTGAGCGACTATGAAGCGTCGGCTGCAATACTGGCAGGTGTAGTGGTCGCGGGCATAGATATTGGCTCGGGAGAACCGAACTCGGCTGTGGTACGGTCTCACTCTCACATAGTGTCGAAGGCGCAGGACCGAGGGCATGAGGACGGTCAGCGAAACACTTCGGATTTCTCGATCGTACTCGGCGACTACTTCGACTTTGTCCTGAAACAGCATTCGGACAGCGCGACGCCAGGAAACAATCTGAAGCGGCTCGTAAGTTGCATTCAGGACGAGTGTCGAATCCATCTCCCTGCATTGCCCCTCGAAGGGGGATTCCCTCACTAGATCTGGGTAAGAAACTCTAGCATAATGTCGGACACGTGCGCTCATTTCGATCTTTCTTCTCGACTGTCCTTCACCTGGCCCGAGATCCCGAGACCCTGGTAGGGGCCCTGCAGGGACTCTGGCCTCACCTGGCAGGAGAAGAGATCTCCGCCCACAGCCAGCCTACAGCCATTCATGGCACCACTCTCACCGTGGAAGTGGCTTCGGGGAGATGGGCCAGGGAACTGGCTGGGCTCGAGCAGATGCTGGTGGAGAGAATCAATCGCGTCTGGGACGACAGGCTGGTTGATCGAATCGAGTTCCGCACACGCCCAGGTCAGTGACGCGGTGAGCTCCTGGTAGCCCCACGGGGAAAGACCGGCCGAGTTGTTTCCAGAGGGGGCGAGGACATATAATCGGAGTTCTTATGGTCAAGCAAATGGTGCTCGGCGCAACCTTGCTTTGCGGCGCCATTGAGAAAAAGTGACGTCTCTCATACTCGCGGCCCTCCTGATTGCTCTTCCCACCGTCCAGGGCCCCGCGGACTCCGGATTCCAATCTGAGCAGGCACAGGCCTACTATCACTTCAGCCTCGCCCAGTTTCTCCGGCTCGAAGGCGAACAGGAAAGAGCTATCGAAGAGCTTCGCAAGGCCCTCGAGTACGATCCCGAGAGTTCCAGTCTGCACGTTTCTCTGGCCCAGTCCCTGGCCGACGCCGGTCATCTGGAAGAATCCATAGCTGAGTGCAAGAAGGCCATCGAACTGGATTCCGAAAGTGCCGATCCTCACTTTCTTCTGGGCTTGATCTACAAGAATCTCTTTCAGAGGGGCCGGTCTCAGCTCTTGGAGCCGGCCGTAGAGGAACTCGCCCGGGCAGTCGAACTGGACCCCCGCAACGTGGAAGCCCTCGCCGCCCTGGGCCAGCTCTATATTGGGACCCAGCGCTGGGAGGAGGCAGCCCGCACCTACCAGGAACTGAGGGCGCTCGGTCCCGACCTCCGCGGGCTCGATCTGTTTCAGGCCCAGGCTCTGGCCAACCTGGACCGGAAAGAAGAGGCGATCGCTGTGCTTCAGGATGCTCCTGAGGATCCAGCCATCCAGCTCGATCGGATGGTGCTGCTGGCTCAGTTGTACATCAGCGTAAAGAGATTCGATGACGCCATCGACAGCTATCAAAAGGCCGTCGAGCTGACCCCGGAGGGCCCGAATCGCTGGAATCTGCAGTTCACCCTGGGGGGCCTGCTGATCCGCCAGTCTCGCTTCGCAGAGGCCGAGGAAATTCTGGAGAAAGTGGTGGAAGGAGGATCAACCGATCCGCAGGCCCGGGTCGCGTTGGGAAAGGCTCAGGAAGGGTCGCGTCACTACTCTGCGGCCGTGGAAAGTTTTCGGAAGGTGTTGAAGCTGGAACCGGACAACCTGGAAGGCAACTACTACCTGGCCTCTTCCCTGAGATACCTGGGTCGCCGAGACGAAGCCATCGAGCGACTCCACCATCTCCTGCGTCTTACCGAGTCGAGTTCCGCGTCCGCGCTGCCTGCAGACTACCGGACTCGCTTCCGACAGTTTCTGGGCGTCTTGTACCAGGAAACGAGTCAACACGAGATGGCCATCGAGCTGTTCCGGGAGCTGTGTGCGGACCAGCCCGACGATGTCCAGGCAAAGCTCGGTCTCGTTTACGCCCTGAAAGAAGGCGGCAAGCTCGGCGAAGCTCGAAAACTCAGCTCCGAGCTACTGGCACAAGACCCTGAAGATCTGGACATCCTGATCACTCATGCTCGGATTCTCTCCAGCGATGGGGATCTCGATGCGGCCGCTCAATTGCTCCAGGAAGAGCTCAGAAAGAAACGGGAGAGCAGCCCCGACAATGAGGTGGAAGAGTGTTACCTGTCTTTCAGCCAACTGTACAGTGAGCGCGGACACTACGACAGGGCCAAGAAAATCCTGGAAGAAGGTCTTGCTGAGCAACCTGGAAGTCAAGCCTTGATTTTTAATCTGGCCTCAGTGTTTGAGCGTCTGAATCAGACGGCAGCAGCCGAGGAGCAGTTCAAGAGAGTACTGGCGGAAAATCCGGAGCATGCGGCCGCCTTGAACTACCTTGGCTACATGCTGGCCGATCGCGAATTGCGACTCGAAGAGGCACTTGGGTATATTGAGCGGGCCCTGGCTCAGGACCCGCACAACGGTGCCTATCTGGACAGCCTGGGCTGGGTATACTTCAAACTCAACAGGTTCGAGTTGGCCGAAAAGAACCTCAAGCAGGCGATCCAGATCAACGATGGCGATCCGACGATCCTGGAACATCTTGGTGACCTCTACCTCAGATTAGGGGATCAGCCTCGTGCTTTGAGCTACTACCGCAGATCAGTGGCCCTGGCGGAGGATCCCGAGGAACTCGAGAAGATAGAGGCGAAGCTAGCGGCCCTGGAGAAACAGTTCGCGGAAACAAGCCGGTATCGAAAAGAGAACCACTAGTGTACTGTCCGGGAAGTTCGCGGTGTTAATTCGGGATAGATTTTCGTCGTCAGTGAGGCGCGCGAAGCAGGAATGCCGAGAGTCTTTCGAGGAGCGCAACAATGCTGCCGGCGAAAAGACGCCCGAAGTAGCGGCGTGAACTTTCCGGACCGTGCACTGGCAGACCGCTCCCTCGCCCTGTTTCTGTTCGGTCACATCTCGGTGCGCCGGCTCGACGTCGAAGATATCAACGTTTCAGAGTTGCACCTCCGAATCTCCCATGCGGAATTGAGTTGAAGGGAATGCAAGTCAAGTCGTTCGCGAAGATCAACTGGATCCTGAAAGTCCTGGGCCGCCGCCCTGATGCCTTCCACGAAGTGAGCACCGTGCTGCAGACCGTGGACCTGGCTGACCGGATCTCGTTCGAGCTGATCCCGTCGGACAGGATCGAACTGACAACAGCGGGCTACGAGGTCGCTCTGGGTGAGACCAATCTGGCCCACCGTGCAGCCTGCCTGCTGAAGCGAGAGTTCTCGATTCGGACCGGGACCAGGATCTTTCTCGAGAAACGGATTCCCGTTGGGGCCGGTCTGGGTGGAGGCTCTTCCAATGCCGCGATGGTCCTGCTCGGATTGAATCGACTCTGGGATTGCGGGGCGGATGCCGAACGTCTACAAGGGCTGGGCCAGCAGCTCGGCTCGGATGTCCCCTTCTTCCTGCTGGGGGGTACGGCCTGGGGCCGATCTCGGGGCGAACAGCTCACTCCCCTGCCGGATCCTCCGCACGAAGAGCTAGTCCTTTGCTACCCGGGGTTCTCGATGTCGACGGCAGAGGCCTATGCCCTGGGGCAGTGGGCACCTGTGACCGCGGCCTCGAATCTGTTGACAAAGACCAGGACGGATACTAAAATCCGACGTTTCTGTGACTATGTGGAGCACGGTCGACGGGTTCATGAGCTGATTGAGAACGACTTCGACGCCCCACTGCTGAAACGCTTGCCCAAACTCTCAGAAACGCATCGGGCACTGGAGAAAGCTGGGTGCGAACGTGTCGCACTCTGTGGAAGCGGGTCAACGGTTGTGGGAGTCCCTGCGCAAAGCCAGGAGAAACTCGTGACGGAAAGACTCGGTCGCGCCGGAGTAGGACAAGTATTTCAGATTTCAACCCTTGCCCGGAAGCAGTACCAGACAGCTCTTCAGAAAAGCGAGGTCGGATTTTAGATTCTCGGAAGTTTTCACATGTTGAAAGTTTTTGCTGGAAGTTCGAATCTGGAATTAGCGGAGGAGATCTGTCAATACCTGGGTGTCCCGCCCGGGGAACAATCTCTGCGACGCTTCAGCGACGGTGAGGTCGCGTACCAGATTCTAGAAAATGTCCGAGGAGCAGATGTTTTTGTAGTCCAGCCCAGTTGCCCGCCGGTCAATGAAAGCATCATGGAGATGCTGATCATGATCGACGCCTTCAAGCGTGCTTCGGCTCGACGGATAACGGCTGTCCTGCCCTATTACGGATATGCCCGACAGGACAGAAAGGACAAGCCCCGTGTCCCCATCTCGGCCAAGATTGTGGGAGATCTGCTGACTGCCGTCGGAGCCGGCCGCCTCTTGACGATGGACCTGCACGCGGGCCAGATTCAGGGCTTCCTGAATATCCCGGTGGATCATCTTTTTGCCGCCCCGGTGATTCTGGAACATCTGGCAACCATGGAACTGGACAACCCGGCCATCGTGTCGCCTGACGCGGGTGGCGTTGAGCGGGCACGCTTTTACGCAAGAAAACTGAAGGCCAATCTTGCCATCATTGACAAGCGTCGCGTTGCCGCCAATGAAGCCGAGATCATGAACATCATCGGCGATGTTCGAGGCCAGGAAGTGGTTGTGGTAGACGACATGATCGACACCGCCGGCACCCTGGTCAAGGCGGCAGAAGCTCTCAGGGATCAGGGGGCTACACACGTTTATGCAGCGGCCACCCACGGGGTCTTGTCGGGACCGGCCATACAGAGACTTCGCGAGTCTTCCGTGGAAAAAGTGATCGTGACCAATTCCATCAAAGTGACCGAGGGAAAACGAATCGACAAGCTGACGGTTCTGAGTGTTGCCTCCCTGCTGGGTGAGGCGATCCGATCCATTCACGAGGAAACCTCGGTCAGTAAACTGTTCATTTGACCTGTTCTGGAGAATCAGACCATGCCTGATTTTGTTTTGACGGCACTGCCCAGAAAAGAGTTGGGAAAGAATGCCAACCGTCGACTCCGTGCCACCGGGAAGATCCCGGCGATTGTCTACGGAAGGGCCATGGATCCCATCTCTCTGGCTGTGGACCCTAAAGATGTCTTCTCGATATTGCATTCCGAGTCCGGCCGCAACACCGTCTTCAAGCTGAACGTTGATAAGAAACAGCTGGACGTGCTGATCCGCGAACTGCAGTTAGACCCGATTCGAGGCCACCTGGTGCACGCCGACTTCCAGACCATCTCCATGGACGAAACGCGGGCATTCAACGTACCCATTCATCCAGTCGGTGAATCCGAAGGAGTCAAGGGCGGGGGCATCCTCGATATCGTCGTCCGGGAGATTGAAGTGGAGTGCCTTCCCAAGGACGTGCCCGACCACATCACAGTCGACGTTTCTCATCTCGAAGTTGGCGATGCCATCCGAGTGGGGGAACTGGAAATCACATTCGAAGACGTCGAGATCTTGTCCGACTCCGATCTGGTGCTCTTGACCGTGGTTCCGCCCAAGGTTGAGGTCGAGCCGGAGCCCGAAGAAGTGGAGGGTGAAGAGGCGGAACTGGAGGAAGGCGAGGAGGCTCCGGAGCCCGCAGAAGAGGGATCCGAGGAGAAAGAGTAGGGCGACTTCAATTGTATTTGATCGCCGGACTGGGGAATCCAGACAGACGGTTCGAAGGCACGCGCCACAACATAGGATTCATGGCAGCAGAGAGGCTGGCCGCCACAGCCGGGGCAAGCTTCATAGAGCAGCATCATTCGCTGGTTTCGATGATCCGCCGATGTAAGCACCGGGTGGTGGTGGCGAAACCCCAGACATACATGAACCGCAGCGGGACTGCGGTTCGCAGATTAATGAAGTGGCAACAACTGGAACTGAAGGACCTGCTGGTCGTGTACGACGATGTTGACCTCCCCTTTGGACGAATCCGGCTCAGAGCCGGAGGAGGCTCGGGTGGACACAACGGAATGAACTCGATTATTGCTGAGCTTGCTTCGCAGGACTTCGCGCGACTGAGAATCGGAATCGGAAGGGAAACGAGAGAATCGGATCTCAGCTCGTTTGTCCTGGACGTGTTCGATCAGGAAGAGACGAAATCGCTTGATGATGTACTCGACTTCACGCTGCAAGCCGTGGACTCGATCCTTATTCACGGAATAGAAAAGAGCATGGCACGCTTCAACCAGCGGCGTCCCCCCCATGCTCCTAATGGCTCGAAGGAAAGTGCTGATGAGTGACTACCAGTGGACCCTTCCCGTTCTCGGACTTGTCGGTCTGTTATTTGCGGGTTTGATTTACGCCTCCATCAAGAAGGTGAAGGTCTCAAACCAGACGATGGTGGAGATCTCCGACGCCATCCATGATGGTGCGATGGTCTTCTTGCGGAGGGAATATAGCATCCTTCTGCTGTTCATCGTTCTCGTCTTCGGGCTCCTGAGCTGGGCGGTGACCGTGTGGACAGCAGCAGCCTTCGTGCTGGGTGCTGTGAGTTCCATGACGGCTGGCTTTTTCGGGCTGAAGGCGGCCACTCGAGCGAACGTGAGAACGACCCAGGCTGCCAACGACCAGGGAATCGCCGAGGCGCTGAATATTGCTTTCTCGGGAGGAGCCGTCATGGGCCTCTCAGTCGCCAGCCTGGGCCTGATCGGGGTCTCCATCGCCTTCATGCTCGGACTCCGCGGATCCATTGAGTTCAGCGATATCAGCGGTTTTGCCATGGGAGCCAGTTCGATCGCCCTCTTTGCTCGCGTCGGGGGAGGGATCTTCACGAAGACAGCAGATGTCGGAGCCGATCTGGTCGGAAAGGTCGAGGCAGGAATTCCCGAGGACGATCCCAGAAACCCGGCCACCATCGCAGACAACGTTGGCGACTGCGTAGGGGACACCGCCGGCATGGGAGCCGACATTTTTGAAAGCTACGTTGGTTCCGTGATCGCCACCATCGCCCTGGCCGCCACTGGAGCTTCGGAGGTTCTGCACATTACGGAGGCGAACCGGCTTCTCTACATGGCGCTGCCCCTCTACATCATCGCCATTGGGCTGGCAGCCTCCCTGGTCGGCGTGGCTTCCATGCGCCTGTTGAGAGGACTGGGCCCGGCCCAGGCGCTTCGTTACTCGCCCGTTGTGAGCGCCATTCTCCTGCTCATCGGAACCTATCTAACCGTGGAGGGTATGGGGCTGGAAGTCGGGATCTTCCTGGCCATCCTCACGGGCACGATCAGTGGAATCGTGATCGGACTGTTGACGGAATGGTACACATCGGCCAGTCCCATTCAACGTATTGCCCACGCCTCAAAGACCGGGGCGGCGACCAACATCATTGCCGGGCTCGCTGTGGGCATGCAATCCACCGTGCTGCCCGTTCTGACCATCTGCGCCAGCATCCTGATCGCCCACCATTATGCCGGGCTGTACGGGATTGGAATCGCAGCCGTCGGAATGCTGGCAACGGTGGGAGTTACGATGTCGGTTGATGCCTATGGCCCGATCGCCGACAATGCTGGCGGCATCTCTGAAATGTCCGGGCTGGGACCGGATACACGCGCCATCACCGACAATCTGGATTCGATTGGCAACACCACTGCCGCCATTGGGAAGGGATTTGCGATCGGGTCGGCGGCCCTTACCGCACTGGCGCTTTTTTCGGCGTACAGCCAGGCAGTCCAACTGGAAGTTCTGAATCTGCTCGATCCTACGGTGGTGGTGGGCTTCTTCGTGGGCGGAACTCTGCCCTTCCTGATTGCCGACCTGACCATGTCAGCAGTGGGACGGGCAGCCTTTAAGATGGTGGAGGAGGTCCGACGACAGTTTCGGGAGATCAAGGGGTTGATGGAGGGAACGGCAAAGCCGGATACGGCTCGCTGCATTGACATCTCGACCAGGGCTGCCCTGGGAGAAATGGTCCTTCCCGGGCTGATTGCCATTTCCGCGCCAGTGCTGATGGGGATGCTGCTGGGTCCTCAGGCCCTGGGAGGCATGCTTGCCGGTGCCACGCTCACGGGGGTGCTGATGGCTCTTTTTATGGCCAACGCAGGCGGAGCCTGGGACAATGCCAAGAAGCTCATTGAGGGGGGAATGCTGGGCGGCAAAGGCTCCGAGCCACACAAGGCTGCAGTCGTCGGCGACACTGTGGGAGATCCCTTCAAGGACACAAGCGGGCCCTCGATGAACATCCTGATCAAGTTGATGTCCGTCGTCTCGCTGGTGATCGCACCGCTGCTGAGGTGAGCACTCACTTTCATAAACTGGATGACGTGGCCTGAAAGGCAGTACCGGGCCCCCCACCATGTGCTAAAATGAGCGTTTTTTTGGAGTTCAGTACTGACTGTCATTGCATTTATGGAAGTGAGTGCTTAGGAGGAACTTGTCCATGAGGCGATACGAAATCGTTTTCGTTCTCGCTCCCGACCTGCCCGACACCGATCTGGAAGATACTATCGACGGTTACAAAGTCGCGGCAGAAGAAATGGGAGCCAAAGTTCTCGGCGTTGACAAATGGGTCAGAAGGCGGCTCGCCTTCCCGGTCAAGAAGTACACCGAGGCAACCTACGTTTTTCTGCTCGTCGAGGAGGAACAGGCCAAGGCTGTCGCGGAACTGGAACGCCGGTTCAGGGTGACCGATTCGGTGATCCGTTTCCTGACCATCAGGGTGGACGGCACCGATAAGCGTATCCAGAAGAAGATTGCTCACGAGAAAGAGCGCAGAAAGAAAAGAGACGAGCGAAAGGACGCGGCAAGCGAGAAGAGCCTGGCCGACCCCGGCACAACAGCCCAGCCGACTCCCGAAGCAACCACCGTGGCCGCTCAAGAGGGAAAAGAGCAAGAGGCCTGAGCTAGTCACTCAAACCGTTTCCAAACACTGCCCGAGAGTCGCGGCAGTTTGTGTCCTGCCGTCTGGAGGAAGTTGCCATGCAACTGGTGCTGATCAATGATGTACTTCACCTGGGAAGACGAGGTGACGTTGTCACCGTGGCAGCCGGCTACGGGCGGAACTATTTGATGCCGAAGGGCCTTGCCGTTGCGGCGAACCCTGTGAATCTGAAAATGGTAGAGCAGCAGCGGGCAGCTCTGGCAAGGAAGGAATCCAGAGTCAAAGAAGATGCCGAGATTGTGGCTCAGGAATTGAAGCAGCTTCACCTTGTCCTCAGCCGTAAGGCGGGCGAAACAGGAGCTCTGTTCGGTTCCGTAACCGCCAAAGATCTGGCTGATCTACTGGAAGAGAAAGGCTTCAACCTGGACCGACGGAAGATCGATTTGGAGCACCCTCTGAAGTCGATCGGAAACTTCCAGGTCGAGACTCACCCCCACCCTGAAGTCAAGGTGGAGTTGCTCGTTTCCGTGGTTCAAGAAAAGGACGAGCCCTTTTCCAACATTCTCAAGCAGGAAACTGATGAGAGTGCCGGAATCGTCAGCGGGGTGGAAACCCTCCTCAAGGAAGCCGCAGAAGAGCTGGAAGCCCAGCAGGAAGCTCTGCCGGCGGAGGTGCTGGAAGAGACGGACGAGTCTGCTGCCAAAGTGGCAACCGAAGAAGTCGAAACGGCTCCAGCGGAAGGCTCCGCAGAAGAAGACAAGACCGACGGCTGACACCGAAAACGCCTCACGGTCCACGTTTCACGTGCCGGTATCTTGATTCCAGGTTTACGGGCTGGTTAGTATGAGACCATCAGTCTCGCGGCTTCCACGTTACCCTGCTCAGACTGGTCTTTTTTCACTGCGGTCAGCATGGCAGCTCCGGACATAACTCTCGAGAAAGTTCTTCCTCACAGCGCCGAAGCGGAACGGGCGGTTCTGGGAGCCGTTCTGCTGGATAACCAGCTCTTCGACCAGGCCGCAGGCGTCCTCCACATCGAAGACTTTCATGTCCGCGCCCACCAGACCGTCTTTGCCAGCATGTCATCGTTGTCGGCCGCGCAAACGGCGATCGACGCGGTAACTCTGCGTTCCGAGCTGGAAAAAGGGAGCCACCTTCAGGAGATCGGGGGAGCATCGTACATTTCTTCCCTTCTCGACGGCGTCCCCAGGCTGGCCAACATTGAACACTACGCCAGGATCGTCAAGGAGAAGTCGGTCCAGCGGAAGCTCATTCATGCCGCCTATAAGATCCTGGAGCAGAGCTACAACGACGACCTCGAAGCCACTGATCTGCTGGAAGAAGCCGAGCGATCCATTTTCGAAATCAGCCAGGAACGAATCGAAAGTGGCTTCGTGAAGCTCGGGCACATTCTTCCCGATGCCTACAAGCAAATCCAATCCTACTACGATCAGAAATCGCTGATCACGGGAATCGGCACCGGTTACACCGATCTGGATGCCTTGACTTCGGGGTTTCAGAGGACGGATTTGATCATCATCGCGGCGCGACCGGGGCTTGGAAAAACCAGCCTGGCCCTGAATATCGGGCAATACGCTGCGCTTGGCCACCATTCGGTCGGGATCTTCAGTCTGGAGATGAGCTCTTTCCAACTCGTCACCCGTTTGCTTTGTTCCCACGCCCGAATTGACAGTCACAAGCTCCGCTCGGGACGTCTTTCCAAGGGAGACTGGACGGAACTGACCGCCACCATGGGCCATCTCGATCAGGCCAAGATCTTTATCGATGACTCGGCCGGGACTTCCATCATGGAAATGAGGTCCAGAGCCCGCCGCCTCAAAGCGGAGCACGGCCTTGATCTGCTGATCGTAGACTATCTCCAACTCATGTCTCCGTCCGCCAGAGGCAAGAGATCCGATAACAGGGAACGTGAGATCTCGACCATCAGTCGGTCACTGAAGGGCCTCGCCAAAGAGCTCAACATCCCGGTTGTAGCTCTCTCCCAGCTAAGTCGCGCACCCGAGCAGAGAAAAGGCCGCCAGATGGGCAGGCCACAGCTCTCCGACCTGCGTGAATCGGGATCGATCGAGCAGGATGCCGATGTCGTCCTTTTCATCTATCGAGAAGATATGTACAAGCGGGCAGAGGATCTCGAAAACGAGGAGGGAGTGGCTGAGATCATCATTGCAAAACAGCGAAACGGACCCACTGGAGCAGTCAAACTCGCCTTTATTGACAAGTGGACGAGATTCGAGAATCTGGCCTTCGATCGAGAATGAAGTCCAGGTCGTGGGTCGAAACTTCGATCCCCAACCTCAAGAACAATCTGAGAGTGATCCGGTCGCGCCTCCAGAGGGACACGGCCATTCTGCCCGTCGTCAAGGCCAATGCCTATGGACATGGCCTTCTCCAGATGTCCAGGATTCTCCGTCAGGAGGGGATCTCCAGATTCGCCGTCGCTCAGCCTGCAGAAGGCGTGGAGTTGAGGCAAGCCTTTGCTGAGAGCGAGATTCTGGTCTTCGGCGGGTGGCAGGAGAACGAAGTCTCAGCGTTCATTGAGCATCGCTTGACGGCGACCGTCCACGACACTCGCCCGGTCCCCCCCGAGCTGGCCGTCGAAGTCAATATTGACACCGGTATGACCCGAATCGGGATCCCCTGGAAGAAAGCGGCGACTTTTCTCAAGTCCCCTCCTGCCCGTCTTCAAGGTGTCTACTCCCACTTTGCCCGAGCCGACACCGACGCCGATTTTTCCCGGCTGCAAGTGGACCGCTTCCTGAAGGCGACCGGCGACATCTCGCAACGTCGACACATCGCCAACAGTGCGGGGTTGAGGTTTCCCGAAGCGCACCTCGATCAGGTCAGAGTCGGGCTGGCTCTGTACGGTGTGGCCCCCTGCCCCGGATTTGAAGATTTGCGACCCGCGCTTGCATGGAAGAGTCGACTCTTAGCCGTTCGCCGAGTCCCAGAGGGACAGTGGGTGGGCTACGGGATGTCTTTTCAGAGCCAACGGGAGTCGGTGATCGGGGTTGTGCCCGTGGGATACGCTGATGGCTATCCGAAGAGTCTCTCGAACCGGTCCGATGTTCTGGTTCATGGTCGGCTGGCCAGAGTGGTCGGGAGTGTCACCATGGACCTGATCTGCATCGACGTGACCGATATCGAAGGAGTGCGGCCTGGAACCGAAGTTGAACTCCTCAGCAGTGATCCAAACTCTCCTCTTTCCTGCGCGGCCCTGGCAGATCTTAGTGACACGATTCCCTATGAGATTCTCACCGGGATCGGGACACGCGTCCAGCGGCGCTGGTGTAGCTCGTCATAAGTCTTGGCCCAGGGTCAAGACTTGTGGCGGGCTGCACTAGCCCGGATTATGCATGAGATCTGAATCCGAGTGAGATTTGGGCCCATAAAAAGAGCCGTAGCTCTCTGATATAAAAGGGTTTACACAAACAAGACCCTAACCAGGAGCTACGGCAATGTTAAGAGCAGTCTGCCAGAATACCCTGCCATTTCACAGCCACAGAAAGATCACGGCGCGTTTTGATGGGGGGAGCCTCACTTCCGACGCAGGATGGTTGTTGTTTGGATCGGTGGATCGGCAACATCGGCTCTGCGAGGGCTTCAGTTCGTGTATTTCGGAGAGTCGAGACCAACGCTACATTCGTCATGATCTGTTGAAGTTGATCCGACAACGAGTCTTGCAGATCGTGGCCGGCTACGAAGACTGTAATGACGCCGATACGCTGCGCTCGGATCCGATGCTCAAAACCGTCTGTGATCAGTTGCCGGAGAGCGATCCGGATTTGGCCACGCAGCCGACTTTCTCCCGCTTGGAGAACTCCGTCACCAGGAAGGATCTGATGCGTTTGAGCCAGTGGCTGCTAGGCCGTTATGTGCGCTCCCTGAAGAAAAGACGTCCCGGTAAGATCATCCTGGATCTGGACAGTACCGACGACCACACCCACGGCCAGCAGGAGTTCTCCTTCTACCACGGGTATTACCGAAGCCACATTCTGCATCCTTTGCTGATCTTCGATGCCGACACGGGAGACCTGGTGTGTGCCGTGTTGAGACCTGGCAACAAGGGAGCTGCCTCTCACATCGTGCCCATTCTGAAGCGAGTCGTGGAGGCTATCCGACAAGGAGTGGGGACGGATGTCGAGATTGAGATTCGGGCCGACAGCGGCTTTGCCACGCCGCGGCTCTACGAGTTCTGTGAGGCTGAAGAGAATCAACTCCAGTATGTCATTGGGTTAAGTCGAAACCCTCGCCTGCAGCGAGTGGTCGAGCCCCTGCTGGATTCGACTCGGGAAAGGTTCCTTGAGCTGGAGGAAAAACAGCGTCAGTTTGACGAGTTTCTTTATCGAGCCAACAGCTGGGATCGATCTCGTCGCGTCATCGTCAAAGTGGAGGTCGATCAGCGCGGGATCAATCGTCGCTTTGTGGTCACCAACCGGGACGATCTCTGCTCCCAATCACTTTATGACCACTACACAAACCGAGGACAGACCGAAAACTTCATCAAGGCCTTCAAGAATCATCTGAGCATGGACCGACTCAGCTGTCATCGATTCCTGGCCAATCAGTTTCGACTCCTTCTGCATGCCCTGGCTTACCAGATGTTCGTGCGCCTGCGCGACTATCTGCACGGGACCCCCTGGCACAAGCTCGAAATCGAAACCTTACGTCGTCGTGTCCTCAAGATCGGGGCCCGGATCCGACAAACCACTCGACGCATCTGGGTCCATCTTTCCTCAGCCTTTCCCGAACAACCCCTCTTCCACCTCGTCTTGAGTCGTCTCAACTCCAGCTAGCCTCTCCCAGCTCCCCGAAAAACCGCTTCCGATACTCACCCAGGCCCAGATCTGTCTGAAATTCACTCCCCAACCACTTCAAACGCCTCGCCAACCGATATTCTTCGCAAATCCGCCTGTCACACCTGTCCGCTTTCGAGTTGAGCCACTTCTCGAGTCGTTTTTCAACTCCGGACTACGGTTCTTGCATAATCCGGGCTAGTGTGCTGTCCCGGAAGTTCGCGGTGTTAATTCGGGATGGATTTTCGTCGTCAGTGAGGCGCGCGACGCAGGAATGCCGGGAGTCTTTCGAGGAGCGCAACAAAGCTGGCGGCGAAAAGACGCCCGAAGTAGCGGCGTGAACTTCTGGGACAGTACGCTAGGTGCCAGCCCCCAGGACGGAAAGTAGATAGCGGATTTCTTCATCGACCTGTGCGGCATCCGAAACGGTCTGACCCACTTCCTCCCGGAGCAGACCGCCAAAACGCCGGCGCAGTCGATGGACGGCTACCTTGACTGCCCCTTCCGTCATTCCCAGCCCTTCTGCCACCGGACGGTACCGGGTGCCCGATGCCTCGCCCGTCAGGAACGGCTTGAGATCGTTGAAACGCCTGGCCTGGCCCGCTTCTTCCATTTCCGTCGCCAGTTTCGCCAGAGTCTGATCGATCAGCGTGAGAGCCCATCGCTGCTCGAAAACCTTGTCTGGAGCTGTATTGTCAGCCGCTTCTACCTGGTAGAGGGTCTCTCCATGTTCAAAATCAAGAGAGATCGGAGCCCTTCCTCCCCCCCGCTTTTGGGCGCTGGCCCGATCCCACTCGTTGGCGAGGAAGTTCTTCAAAGAGGTCAAGAGGAAAGAGCGGAACTTCCCCCGCTTCGGGTCGGCCACCTTGATGTATTCCTTACCGAGAAGCTGGACAAAGAACCCCTGGGTGAGATCCTGAGCCTCTTCGGAACCGAAACCCCGCCGCCGAACATAGACATACAGGGGGTGCCAGTAACGCTCACAAAGGTCCTCGAGAGCCTCTCGGGCATGTGGGCTCTTGGTGTCCGCCGCCTCCAAAACAAGCGTCCACCTTGTGGTTGTGAACCAGTCTTGACGGCGGGATTGCTTCCGATCGTCCATGGGAAGGTTCCGATGATTGTGAGAATAACAGATCCCACTGCATATCTTAGAGAAGCCGGAAAGATATTGCTGAAGATACAAGGAGGACCCTCTGTGGTCCGATCAGATCGCCGCGCGGAGGCGACTCCTACACCGCTTTGGGTTCCCAAAACCGAGGACTGGTATACTCGCGTCACCTTTCTCTCAAGGAGTAGTGTCTTTGCCGGGCGACGCACTGTGTTCTGAGTGTGGAACGGAGTTATCCAGCCAGGAGTTGTCGCGAGGTCTGTGCCCGGGATGCCTCCTCTCGCTCGGACTGAGTCTCTCAGATCTGGAGACTGGGAGCGACCCTCAATCCTCTCAGAACATGATCGGGACCTCCGTCTCTCGTTACCTCATCCTCGAGAAGATTGGCCAGGGGGGCATGGGCGAGGTGTTCCTGGCCCAGGACACCACGCTGAACCGAAAAGTGGCCCTCAAGTTCCTGCCCGGCAAGTTGCAGCACAACCCCAGCGCCAGACAGCGGTTTCTCAGGGAAGCCAAGGCTGCAGCCGCCCTGGACCACCCCTACATCTGCAAGATTCACGAAATTGACGAATTTGAGGGCCGCAGCTTCCTCTCCATGGAGTACGTGCCGGGCAGCAACCTGAGACAGAGGCTGGGTGAAGGACGCCTCTCTCTACACGAGGCCTTGAAGGCGGCTGAGGAACTGGCGGAAGCTCTGGGGAGCGCCGCCCAGCAAGGAATAGTCCACCGCGACCTGAAACCCTCCAATGTCATGTTCAGTCCGGATGGACATGTCAAGATTCTCGATTTCGGTTTAGCCAAGAGGATCATTCCCGCGCAGCAAGAAGGAACGGAGGACACATGGTTCTCCGACCTCACGGAGACCGGTTCCATCCTGGGAACACCCGCCTACATGTCTCCTGAGCAGCTCCAGGGGAAAGAGCTCGACCATCGATCAGATATCTTCTCGCTGGGGGTCGTCCTCTACGAGATGGCCACCGGGGTTCACCCTTTCTTGAAGGACTCCAAACTAGAGACCATCAATGCGATCGTTTCGACACCATTTCCAGCGCCGTCCGAACACTTGCGCGACGCCCCCCCTTCCCTGCAGCGAACTCTGGGAAAGATGATGGCGAAGAAAGCGAATCGCCGCTTCGGTACATTCGAGGAGGTCCGAGAAAACCTGAGTCGCCTTCTTGAAGATGTCAAAGCCACTGGCCTCAAGATCTTTTTCCGCGACCTCGTGAGTCCGGGCGTCGTCTTGACTGTCGCTGCAGTCCTGGTCCTCGCGATCCTCTTCATCTCCTTCCTCTCCCTGGACCGGAGTGTGCGCGACGAAGCACGAAGGGATCAAACCCTGGATATTGCCAGGATGCCCGTGGATCCAAATCCCCGAGTCGCGGTTCTTCCGCTCGTCCACGTCGGTCTCAACCAGAAGGACGAGATCCTGGGCGAAGGCCTGACAGACTCCTTGATCACCCGATTGGCCAATGTGAGGGGACTCTCCGTGATCGCACAGCCTTCAGTCATGTACTTCAAGGGAAGAGGCATGGCTCTTCCCGAGATCGCTGAGAAACTGCAGGCAGACTACATACTGAACGGAACGTTCCGGCGACCCGGAACCGAGTTGGTGGTGGCAGTTCAACTGGTCCGCGCTGCCGACGACACGACCGTGTGGGCCAGGGAGTACCGACAGTCCTGGACGGACGTCTTGAGGATCCAGTCTGACATCTCGGAGCAGGTGGTCGAGAATATCAACCTGGTCCTGGCCCCGGGAGAGGCGGAAGCGCTGCGTGGATCCCCTGTGAAGAATGTCGGTGCCTATGAACTGTATCTGCAGGGTCGGTTCTTCCTGGCCCAGCGCTCCCGGCCCGCCCTGGAAACGGCCACTTCGTACTTCCAGCAGGCGATTGACCTCGATCCTGAGTCGGCACTGGCCTACTCAGGAATGGCGGACGCACAGGCCCTTCTGGGCGCAACCGGTTATGGCGGGCTGCCCCCTGTAGAGGTCATTCCCAGGGCGGAAAAGGCAGCCCGCATGGCCCTGTCCCTGGACCCGAACTCCTCTGAGGCCCACACTTCCCTGGCCAGTACCCTGATGTCCTACCACTGGGATTGGGAAGAGTCAGGAAAGCATTTCAAGATAGCGCTCGAACTCAATCCAGGTTACTCGACCGCCCACCACTGGTACGGACTCTACCTGGCCGCCAGGGGGGACCTGGACGCTGCGCTGAGCGAAATCGGTGTGGCTCGAAGGCTGGATCCTCTCTCCCCGGCGGCCAACGCCGCGCTGGCCCGCTGTCTCTACTACCGGCGAGAGTATGATGAGGCCATCCCCTTGTACAAACGGGCTCTCGAACTGGATCCGGATTTTGGGCCGGCTCATCTGGGATTGGCCCTGGCCTACGTGAAACAACATGAGAACTCGGACTCCAGAATCGAGCAGATGTCCCTCTTTGTGAGTTCCATCTCCGAATTTCAAAAAGGTGTCGGACCTCCGATCGATGTCCTTGCTTTTGTGAACTCACTGACCTCGTCCACGCCGGGCGAAGAGAGGTGGAGAGATCAGTTTCCGCCCTTTTTCTTTGCCATGGCTTACACCATCCTCGGCTCTCCCCCCCAGGCCCTGGAATGGCTCGAACGAGCTTTTGAGGAGCGTTCTGAGTATCTTGTTTTTCTCGGAGTTGATCCGGTTTTCGACAAATTGCGAGCCGAACCGGCATTCCAGCAGCTACTGGAGAGGATCGGGCTGGCTCCCCCGACTAAGGTCAGTTCTGTCGACTGAAGTGTTTCATTCTCGAAACCGACTGCTCCCGGCAATTGCGCTCTGTGTGAGTGGCTGGATGGCCTTGGGGGGGACAGGTTTGACCCCTGAACCCCAGCCTGCTCCGTCTCCCACCGAACTTTTGGAGCGGGCTCGGGCGCTCCAGGGGCAGTACCGGGAGCGTGAGGCCCTGGACCTCTACTTGCAGGCTCTCGAAGTCGATCCTGATCAGTTTGAGGCGGTCTGCGGGGCCAGCTATCTGTATGGTCAAGTGGGCAAGCGCTTGCGTGACAGGCGGCGCCAGAGAGAGTACTACCAGAGATCCCAGACTCTGGCCCGGCAGGCATTTGCCGCTAGATCCGACGATCCGGAAGCCAATCTGGTAATGGCCTGGTCGCTTGGCGGCATCGCCTTGATTTCCGGCTTGCGGGAAAAGGTAGCGGCCGGTTGGAAGGTCAAAGAGCACGTTGAACGGACTCTCGAGAGCAAGCCCGACGATCACAGGGCCTGGTACATACTGGCCAATCTCAACTACCAGGTGGGGACGGCCGGCTTTCTCCAGAAGAGCCTGGCCAGGACCTTGTTAGGGGGAGTTCCAAAGGAGCTTTCCCTCGAAAACGCAATTGAAGCCTATCGGAAAGCAGTAGAGGTCCGGCCCGATTTCATACTCTATCGGTATGAGTTAGCGCGGGCTCTCAAACGCTCCGGACTGAAACGCGAAGCCTCCGAGCACCTCCGTCTGGCTCTGACCCTGACACCCAGGTTCGAGGACGACTCTGCTGTCCTGAGGGAGTGCCGGGAATTCCTTTCCCGAATGGATTAGTGTAACTCTTCAGCACTTTTTCTTCATCAACGAACAGGAGCACTTTATGAGCACAAGAATCAAGCCTGTACGCCGCCTGTCTCTCATCTCCTTGACTCTTTTGCTGACACTTTCTCCCGCCTGCTCGGTGCGCCGCTACGCGGTCAATATGGTGGGAGACGCCCTGGCCTCCGGCAACTCGGTGTATGAGAGCGAGGAGGACATTGAAATCGTAGGCGAAGCCCTTCCCTTCGGGCTGAAACTTACCGAGACCCTGCTGGGCGAATCGCCCCGGCACCCCGGGTTGTTGATCACGGCTTGCCAGGGGTATGTTCTTTACTCCTACGCTTTTGTCGACTACCCGGCAGAGCTGGCCGAGGAGGAGGATCTGGATCGAGCCCGGGCCCTGCAGTCCCGGGCCAGAAGGTTTTATCTGCGCGCGCACAGTTACTGCATGCGCGGGCTGGAGCGATGGTATCCAGGCCTGGAGAGCGCCATGCTGACCGATCCTCGCGGCGCCGTCGGCAAGACCGTAAAGAAAAAAGGGAAACGAGATCTGCCTTTTCTCTACTGGACAGCCGCTGCTCTGGGCCTCGCTATCTCCGCCTCCCGAGACGATGCGGCGATGCTGGCGCGACTGCCGGAGGTGGAGGCCCTGCTGGATCGGGCTCTGGATCTGGATGAAGACTGGAACAACGGATCTCTCTACGAGTTCAAGGTCCAGCTTGCCGGATCCAACGTAGGGGAATTCGACGAACCCGAGATCACTCGCAACTATGAGAGGGCCCTTGCCCTCTCGAGCGGGCGCCACGCCGGTCTGTTTGTGACCTACGCCGAGGCCCTGGCCATTCCCAACCAGGACCGGGACCTGTTTCTTTCATTGATCAAGCGGGCCCTGGCCGTGGATCCCGATGCCGAACCGGAGATCCGGCTCATCAACTTGCTGGCGCAGCGCCGAGCCGAGTTCATCCTGGATCGAATGGATGACCTCATTCTGAGCGACGAGCCGACCCAGGATCAGGAGGGACAACGATGAAGATTCCAACCGTTCGCAGCTGGTTGATTTTACTCGGGGGTCTGCTGCTTTTCCCGGCGGTTCTCCAGGCTCAGGAGATCCGGATCCGGATTGGAACCGTAGCTCCCAAGGACTCTCCCTGGCACGACACTCTCAAACAGCTTCGTCAGGAGTGGCAGCGAATCTCGCAAGGAGCTGTTAAGGTTCAGATCTATCCTGGGGGTGCTCTCGGCGATGGGCCGGAGATGGTCCGACAAGTGCGCTCCGGGCGGATCCAGGCGGTGACCCTCACCTTCGCGGGATTACACCAGATCGATAAGGCGGTCTCCTGTCTCCAGATTCCCCTGATGTTTGATTCCTTTGAGGAACTTGACTACGTCAGAGCACGCATCTCGGGTCAACTCGAGAAACGGCTCGGGGAGCGGGGATTCAAGCTCCTGCACTGGGGAGATGTCGGCTGGGTCCACTCCTTTACGACTCAACCGGCACGCACACCCGATGACCTTCGCAAGCTCAAACTCTTTACCCACGCTGGAGATCCGGAGATGGAGAGCCTCTACAAGAGTTTTGGCTTCCGGGTTGTCCCACTTTCGCTCACCGATATCATCACCTCTCTTCAGACCGGAATGATCGAAGCCGTGAGCCTGCCCCCAATCTTCGCTCTCCTCAACGAGTCCTACCGCCTGGCTCCCAACATGGCCAGTCTCCGATGGACTCCGCTGGTGGGTGGGACCGTGATCAGCCTGAAGACCTGGGAGAAAATTCCGCAAGAACTCCGCCCCAGAATGCTGAAAGCGGCCACCCAGGCCGGCGACCTTCTGCGCGACAAGATACGCCGGATGGACCACGATGCCGTGGCTGAGATGAAAAAACGAGGACTGCAGGTGACGGAGCTAAATCAAGCTGAACTGGAGGTTTGGAAGAAAGAAGCCGAGGAGGCTTATCCTCAACTCCGGGGACGCTATTGCCCGGCCGATCTTTTCGACCAGATCCGGCGGCTGCGCGATGAATTCCGATCTCACAATTAAGGAAATGCGGCAAGCAGCCCCTCGGCCCCTTCTCAGCTGGTTTGAAGATTCCCTTTCGCTGCTCATTCTGAGCCTGATGGCAATTCTGCCCATCATCGAGGTCATGGGGCGGGCGCTGCTGGGAAGGGGAATTCCCGGCTCCATCGTGCTGGTCCAGCACATGACTCTCTGGATCACGCTTCTGGGAGCCGCGCTGGCAGCGCGTAGTGGCCGCCTCCTGGCTCTCTCCAGTTTGACTTTTCTTCCCGAGAAGTTTCGTCCGCCTGTCCGGGTCGCCACTTCTCTGGTGGCCACAGGCATTACCGGCACTCTCTTTGTCGCCAGCCTGGATTTTGTCAGGATCGAGCGCGACGCCGGCACCGAGCTGGCCTGGAGCATTCCAGCCTGGCTGGCTCTGACCATCCTACCGGTGGGTTTTGGTGTGATCACGCTGCGGTTGATCTGGCATGCCTCCGAGACTCAGCGCGGAAGACTGCTGGCGGCCTCCGGATTGGCAATTCCGGTCATTTTCGGAACCTTTCCCCTGCCCCAGGGTCGCGAAGTCGTACTTCCCTGCTTTCTGCTGATTGTGATCGCCACCATGCTCGAGATGCCCATCTTCACCGCCATTGGCGGAATCGCACTTCTGGGCCTGTGGAGCGACGGCACTCCCATCAACTCGATGCCGGGAGAAACCTATCGGTTGACGGTCAACGCCATGCTGCCGGCGATCCCCCTGTTTGCCCTGGGGGGTTACATACTGGCCGAAGGAGGAGCCAGCCGCCGCCTGATGCGGTTGTCTACCGCCTGGGTGGGGTGGATGCCGGGCGGGCTGGCGATCGTCACTGCCCTGGTGCTGGCTTTCTTCACTCCCCTGACCGGCGCCTCGGGTATCACCATTGTTTCCATGGGAGGCCTGTTTCTCCCGGTTCTTGTAAAAGCCGGCTATCCCCGGCGAACCTCCCTGGGATTGGTGACAGTCTCGGGATCCATTGGCCTGCTCTTTTTCCCCAGCCTTCCGGTATTCCTTTATGCGTTCTACGCAAAGCAGCACTACAAAGAGCTGTTTGTGGGTGGATTCCTACCCGGTCTCCTCCTGGTCACCTGTGTGGCTGGCTGGGCGGCGTCCAGGGGATGGCTGCGGGGGGCCCAGCGGCACCCCTTCCGACTCCGCGAGGCGGGAACGGCTGCCTGGGAAGCGAAATGGGACCTGATGCTTCCAGTGGTCATTCTGGGGAGCATTATCGGAGGCTATGCAACGCTGGTGGAGGCGGCAGCATTGATGGTGGGCGTGGCCTTCCTGATCGAGTGTGTCGTGTATCGGAACCTGAGCCCTCGAAAGCATTTGCCCCGGGTCTTCGTGGAATGCTCCACCCTGGTCGGGGGCTTCATGATCATCCTCTGCGTGGCCCTGGGATTTGTCTACTATCTGACCCTGGCCGAGATCCCGACCATGGCTCTCGATTGGGTGCAGGCTCACATCGAGTCTCCTCTGGTCTTCCTGCTGGCCCTGAACCTGTTGCTGATCGTGGTTGGGGCCCTGATGGACATCTACTCGGCGATCGTGGTCGTGGTTCCGCTCATCATTCCCATGGCGGCAGCCTATGGCATCGACCCTGTTCACCTGGGCATCATCTTCCTGGCCAATATGGAACTCGGCTACCTGATGCCGCCGATGGGTGAGAACCTGTTCCTTTCCTCTTATCGCTTTGACAAACCACTCACAGAGGTCTACCGGTCCACCCTGCCCTATGTTCTCATCCTGCTGGCGGTGGTCCTTCTGATCACCTTCGTCCCGATCATTACCCTGGGTCCGATCGAACTCTTGCTCCGATAGAAAGAAGCGGCCCCCGCCTTCGAGATCTGCCCTGATTTCTCTTCGAGAGACGGCTGCCGCATAATGAAGATGTGCTGCTTTCGTGATCAGTCGTGCCCGTCAAATAGGGCTGGCCACGACGCTCACTGCTACGGTTCGACGCCAATGACCTCGAAAAGGCATGCCATGGCCAAGACGTTTTCCTTCCTAGCGGTCGGCTTTGTGCTCATCACCGCCTTCAGATGCTCCCCACCCGAGACCGTAGTGCAGCGCTACGACCTGGTTGTGGAGGGTGGTCGCGTTATGGACCCGGAATCCGGTCTGGATGCAGTTTGCAACCTGGGTATCCAAGGCGGTCGGGTTGAAGAGATCAGCACGAACCCACTCGAGGGCGAACGCATCATCGCCGCAAGGGGTCTCGTCGTGGTGCCTGGTTTCATCGATCTACACGCACACGGCCAGTCCGAGGAAGCCTTTCGTCTGATGGTCCAAGATGGTGTCACCTCCGCGTTTGAACTCGAGGTGGGGACGGGGGACGTCTCTACCTGGTATCGCGAGCGCGAGGAAGGACAAATTCTCAATTACGGCGTCAGCATCGGGCACATTCCCGTACGCATGAAGGTCATGGGGGATAGGGGCGGCCTGGTGCCGAGCGGGCCCGGCGGCAGCAAGTCGGCCACTGAAGAACAGATTGCCGAGATGGAGCGCCTGATCCAAGAAGGACTTGGGCAGGGGGCGGTCGCGGTCGGTTTCGGTCTCGCTTACACCCCCGCAGCCACAGCGGCCGAGTTTGAGACCATGCTCCGAATTGTTGCCGAGCACGGCACGTCGGCGCACATCCATGTGAGAGGGGTATCCAGTCTTTCTCGTATTCCAACTCTAGAGGGTGTGAACGAGGCCATTGCCGGCGCGGCAGCTACGGGCGCTTCGCTGCACGTCGTTCATGTAAATTCCAGTGGGGGTGCCGCCATTGCAGAGTTTCTCACGACCATCGAGCAGGCCCGTGGTAGGGGTCAAGACGTGACCACCGAAGCGTATCCCTATGAAGCCGGAATGACGATGCTCGAATCGGCGCTCTTCGATGACTGGGAGTCCTGGAAAGAGGACCGTTTTTCGAGCCTTCAGTGGGTTGCCACGGGTGAACGCCTCACTCGCGAGACTTTCATCCAAAACCGGAAAGAGGGCGGAGGAGTCATTATCCACAGTCGCACAGAGGAGATGACACGCACTGCGATCGAGAATCCCCTGACGATCATCGCTAGTGACGGGATCATAGGCCATCCTCGTATCTCCGGCACGTATTCGAAAGTGCTTGGAAAGTACGTGCGCGACCAAGCTGCTCTGACTCTCATGGAGGCGCTACGAAAAATGACGATCGAGCCCGCACAACGACTGGCAGGGTATGTGCCGACGATGCAGAAGAAGGGCCGCCTGAGCGTCGGAGCAGACGCCGACATCACGATCTTTGACGCCGCAACCGTGATGGACCGATCCACCTACACCAATCCGGCCGTTCCATCCGACGGGATTGCCTACGTGCTCGTCAACGGCGTGCTGGTGGTAGAAGCCGGCGAACTCGTCCCCGATACCCGCCCCGGACGTGCCATCAGAGCACCGTAACTGTCCCGGGCGTTACGGATTCCAGCTCTACCTTTTGTTCTTCCCCAGAACCGAGAACCCACGGAAATGTTATGATAGCCGGCGTTATGGACTTTCAGACTTTCTCAGTTCTTGGAGACGATTCGCGGCTCTGGGTATATCCCTTTCGGGAACCTTTGACCGAGCCGACCAGGCGGCTGGTCGAGCAGACTCTGAACGGGTTTCTGCCCACCTGGGCTTCTCATGGAGCGCCGGTCAGAGGACGATTCCTGATTTACGAGGACCGATTCCTGTTACTGGCCGGTTACTGTCCGACCGGGATGTCGGGGTGCTCGATCGACAGCAGCGTGGAGAATTTCAAGGCGCTTCGGGATCAACACGGCCTGAACGGCCTGGATCGGTCGCTGGTCTTCTTTCGGGACACCGAAGGTCAGATCCTGGCGGAACACTTCTTCAATTTCCAGAAACTGGCTTCCTCCGGCCGTATCCTTCCGGACACTCCCGTGTTTGACACGACCATCACGACGCTGGGAGAACTTCGATCCGGTGGTCTGGAAAAGCCTTTCCAAAACTCGTGGCACGCCGCCCGGTTTTCTTGATTCCTGGGAACGAGAAACGCCTCACTCCGGAGGACTAACGTACGGTCCCCCGTGGAAGTCTTCCAGGGCTTCGGCTTCGTCTTCCGCAAAATCGAGGAGCGGCAGGATTCGTCCCAGATCCAGAATGTGTCGAACCTGAGGAGCAATACTGAGGAGCTTGACCTGGCAACCGGCCCTCTCCGCCCGCTTGATGGAAGCCACTAGTTCGCCGACTCCGGTGCTGTCAATGCGAGAGACCTTCTCGAGATTCAGAAGGACCTTCCCCTCCCTCTTACCGATCAACTCGTCGATTGAATCCCGCAGTTGCTCGGCACCAACCCCTGCTACAAGACGGCCGTCAATATCCATAACCACGACGTCTTGGGTTCGCCTAACTTCGATCTTCATCTTCCAGACTCCATCGGGGAGAATTTCCTCCCCGGACAGCGGAATGGGATGATATCAGTCTGTTAACCTCGTCCGCAACAACAGGAAAGGCCAGAACCATGAAGTATTTCTTTATTTCCATCTGCAGCTTCGTGCTCTTCCTACTGTCGTTCCATCCTCTGCCGGGTCAGCGTGGCGAGTTTTCGCTGGAGCAGGTCATGAGCGCCGGCTTTCCCTCTGAAATGACTCCTGCCCCGGTCGGCGGAGGAGTGGCCTGGGTCGTCAATGAACGGGGCGTGCGGAACATCTGGATGGCTCTCCCACCCGACTATCGAGGCCGTCAAGTCACCTCCTACAGCGGCGATGACGGGCAAACGATTTCGCAACTGGTCTGGACTCCAGACGCGTTGGCGATCGTTTTTGTTCGTGGAGACGGCCCCAATCGTGGCGGAGAATTGCCCAATCCTCTCAACCTCGCGGCGGGAACAGAGCAAGTCATCTTGAAGCTGGACACAGAGTCCGGGAAGGTCGAGAAGCTGGCCCATGGGGCAAGCCCGCTGCTTGATCCTGAAGGGGAGAGCCTGATTTTTCTCAGGGGAGATAAGATCTGGACGGCTCCAATGGCAGACGAAGACGGAGCGAAACAGTTGATCCACGCCCGTGGTCAGGCCCAGTCTCTGCGATGGTCACCAGACGGCAGGTATCTGGCCTTTGTCAGCCGCCGCTCCGACCACAGTTTTATCGGGATCTACGACCGGGAGTCGAAAGAGATCCAATACGCAGCTCCCTCTGTTGATCGCGATAGTGACCCCGCCTGGTCACCCGGAGGGAAGCAGATCGCCTTTCTTCGAACCCCGTTTGATCGCCGAAAACTGATCTTCGGTCCGCTCCGAGAGGCCCTCCCCTGGTCGATTCAAATCTATGATCTCGAGCACAGGAGAGCCCGAACTCTGTGGCGCTCCGATCCGGGTCCGGGCAGTGCCTACCGAAGAATCGAGAGTTCCAATCAACTCCACTGGAGCCACGGTCTCATCGTGTTTCCCTGGGAAAAAGACGGCTGGACTCATCTCTATTCGATTCCCGTTGAGGGTGGGACTCCTCGCTTGCTGACCCCTGGCCCCTTTGAGGTCGAGGAGGTCTCACCCGGCCGTGACCCGGGATGGTTGTACTTCAGCTCCAATCAGAACGACATGGACCGTCGCCACCTGTGGAAGGTCACGGCATCCGGAGATCCTCCCCTACAAGTCACCCGAGGGCACAGCAACGAATGGAGCCCCACTCCTCTCAGCAGCGGGGAGGCACTGGCCTTCATCCGATCCACGGGTAGAAGTCCCGCTCAGCCGGTTATCTCTGTTTCGCCAGGCTCAATGCGACTGCTGGCCCGCGAAACAGTCGACGCCGACTTCCCGAAGACCCTTCTGGTGGAGCCACAGCAGGTCGTTTTCAGTTCGGCAGACGGCCTCGAAATTCACGGGCAGCTTTTTCTACCCCGCGACCAGACGGCCAGTCAGAAGCATCCCGCCATGCTCTTTTTTCACGGCGGCTCGAGACGACAGATGCTGCTGGGATTCCACTACCTGGACTACTACCACAAGTGCTATGCCTTCAATCAGTATCTAGCCAATCGGGGGTTTGTGGTTCTCTCGGTGAACTACCGCAGCGGGACCGGTTACGGAATGGAGTTCCGTGAGTCGCCCAACTACGGAGCTACCGGAGCCAGCGAGTTCAACGATGTTCTGGGTGCCGGAGTCTATCTGCGCGGCCGATCCGATGTAGACCCTGATCGGATTGGCCTCTGGGGTGGATCCTACGGCGGCTATCTGACCGCTCTGGGGCTGGCCAGAGCCTCCGACCTGTTCGCAGCCGGAGTCGATCTCCATGGAGTCCACGACTGGAACCAGGTGATCAGGAATTTCAGGCCTTCCTATGACCCACTGGAGCGGGCCGAAGTGGCCAGGCTGGCCTTTGATTCGTCACCCATGGCCGCGGTCAGTACCTGGAGATCGCCGGTTCTTCTGATCCACGGAGACGATGACCGCAATGTGCCTTTCAGCGAGACGGTCGATCTAGCGGCGGCCTTGAGAAAGCAGGGGATTGACTTCGAGCAGCTGGTTTTTCCCGATGAGGTCCACGGATTCCTGACCCACCGCTCCTGGATGCGCACCTTTCAGACGGCAGCCGAGTTCCTGGAGCGCAAACTCGCCTCCGACCTGGACAATAATTGAAACAAAACAGCCAGTTGCCGCGTCCTTTATGCACAATAGACACGGCATCGAAACAGTACTGGACCGGTTCTGAACTTGACTCAACATGAAAGGCGAACTGCTTACGAGCAACCCAGAATCCAGAACCCTGACCCCTGAACCCAGTAGCTCTCGCAATGGATAGTGTGTGCCTGCCTTTCGGAAGCCTTCCGGGACAGAATCCGCTGTTCGTCGATTTCGCGCACCACTTCGAAACCGTCCGAAATTTCTATCATCCGCCGCCTCTGTCAGAGCCGGAACTGGGTCAACGCCTCGACCGGGCCCGCCGCTCCTGCGGTGTCCCCAGGAAGCCTTTTGCCGCGGCTCTGGCCAAATACAACAGCACACTTCACCCTGGTGAACCTCTAGCCCGCAATCTCAAGGCCTTTGAGTCGGACGACTGCGTGGCGGTGGTGACCGGGCAGCAGGTCACCCTGTTTGGTGGCCCGTCTTACACGGTTTTCAAGGCAGCGACTGCCATCCGGCTGGCGGAGGACCTGCGCAAGCAGGGAGTCAACGCCGTACCGGTGTTCTGGCTGGCCTCCAATGATTCGGATTTCGAGGAGATCCGACACACTCATTTTGTCGGCTCCGATGCGAAACTCGTCTCTGTGGCGTTTCCGGGCGGTCCCGAGCATTCGTGCCAGATGGCTGGCACCGTGCCCTTATCTTCGATCAGTACCTGCCTCAAGGAATTACGATCAAGGATGGATTTTCACCCCTTTTCCGAAACAATTCTGGAGGATCTGGAGAGGGATTACAGCAAGGACCGCAGCTTTCGAGAGGCATTCGCCTCCTGGATCAGCCGTCTTTTCAGCGACTACGGCTTGATTGTCTTCGATCCTCTCATGGAAGGCTACCAGAAGTCGCTTTCGCGCTTCTACGAAATCGCCGTGACCCGGCACCAGCCCATCATGGAAGCTTTGAAAGAACGCAATCAGGAAATTGTGAAGGCGGGCTATGACCCTCAGGTCTGGGTAGACGATCACGAAAGCCTCCTTTTTCTGGTCGACGGGTCGCGACGCCACAAACTGCTTTGGGAAAAGGGCAGGTATCGAGCCAAGGAAAAGAGAGAGCTTTCCTTTTCGAGCCGGGAGCTGCTGCAACTGGCCCGGAACGACCCGGGGCGATTGAGTGTCAATGTCCTGCTCCGCCCCATCCTTCAAGACTACCTCTTCCCCACGGCTTTCTACGTGGGAGGCCCTTCGGAGGTTGCCTATTTCGCGCAATTGAATTCCGTTGCCAACCACTGGGACCTGGAGCCGGTCATTCTGCCCAGAGCCGGGTTCACCATCGTGAATCACCGGGACCAGCGGCATTTAAAACGCCACCACATCACTACCCTGGATGTGCTCCAGAGATCAGCAGACGACCTCACCGAGATCATTCTCAGAGAGAGCCGGCAGGGTGACGCTCTCGAGCAGATGGATTTGGTGTCGGCAGAATTGCGGCAGCACCTTCAGGAGCTTCATCAGTTGATCCATGCTTCTGACCCAACGGTGTCGGCGATGCTCGAAAACACCCAGGAGAAGATGCTCTATCAGCTGGACAAGGTGAAATCCCGTTTCATCGTCAACTACCGTCGTACCGCCCCCTCGTTGAGGCAGCACCTTGACCATCTTCTCACCCATCTCAGACCCATGAACAAGTTGCAGGAGCGAGTCATCAACTTCAACCACTTCCTGATGGATCGGGGGCCCGGCTTCCTGAACGAGATCACTGAGCTGACCCAACCCCATTGCTTTTCTCACCGGCTGTTGGAGCTTTAGAGAAGTTCCTCGTTCCTCGTTGCGCGATCGCCGATCGGGTAGGTTACCTCAGGGGCCCCGGCTCGTAGACTGGCTGAGCGAACTCTCGGAACGTTATTCGGCCCGCCCCAGGGAGACGAGGTTGGCCAGCAGGCGGTAGCTTCCTGGAACCCCGGCCGGAAGCTGGCGCCACAGGCCCAGGCCCACGTAGATCCAGCGGCCCTTTCCGTAACGAGCTTCGACCAGGGACCCCAGCTTCTCACCCGCGTTCATGGGAAACGGATCCTCGGTCGTGACCAGATCGCGATAGCGGGGATCTTTCCGGCCCAGAAAGTAGAGTCCCCGTTCCTGGACCCATCCCCGCCAGTCCTGCTCCCCGATCGAGTTAGGCGTCCGAAACAGTGGATGATCGGGAACCAAGACTCGAATCGGCGCATTTTCGTCGGTGACCCGACCCCGGCCCACTACGACTGGAAAGGGGGCGAAGGGACTGTCAGAAAACCCTGGGACCTCCCCGTTTGATCTCGGACCGTTGAATTCGAACTTGTTGTACTGGACGATCAGAGTCCCGCCCCGCTCGACCCACCCGAGCAGCCGATTGTTGTAGGCCTTCAGATCCTCCCGCTTGAGATAGGCGCGAACCCCGGTGACGATGGTGTCGAATCGATCCAGATCGGAAGAAGCCAGGTGCTCGGGCCCCAGCAGTTCGAAGTCAGCCCCCAGTTGGCCCAGAGCCTCCGGAACATAGTCCCCAACGCCCACGATATAGCCAACCTTAACTCCGGGCTCGATCTCAACGTCTAGAGCCTGGAGGCGAATCTGGGCAGAACGATACAAGTGTCTCCGCTGAATATGATGGTAGTCGATGACTTGAAATCCCCGGCGAAAACTCTGTCCTCCAAGACCCGCCACGGCCTGGATCTGGAAGGTGCCCTCCCTGAGATCTTCCGGTGGAAAGACGGTAAAGGCCGTCACGATTGATTCTTCCTCTCGCTCAAACTTCAAAGGCTGGACTGGAGGAACAACTCTCCAGCCTCTCGGAGCCTCCAGGGCAACTTCTCCGGTAACGGCCTGCTTCCCGTTGTGGGTGACCTGCACCCTCACCTCCCGACCCTTTCGAGCAGCCGCGAGGGGAAGCACGCTGACCTCCGGTTCCACAGAGAGAGTGATCCGGGGCACCACCATCAGGTCGTGGCGCTGCTCTCCCCCCACCCAGGGACCGGTGTACCGATATTCTGCCGCGGCGCCCAGATGGCTCTCCACGCCAAAGCTCTTGTACCCGACCCGAACGGCCAGTTCCGGACGACCCCACGGCGAGGAAGCATCTCCCCCCTGGATCCGGAATCGATCGGCCTCTTCCATGGGACCGCTCCAGTAGGGCTCAGTCACTTCGGCATCGGAACTCACCCGCACGGCAACCTTGACTGTCCGGACCTGGCCTGCCCCCAGTTGGAAATGGTCGAAGTCGGAGTTGCCCGGATACTCAATCTGCCAGCGCCCGTTCGTCATCATTTCCCAGGACTCGACGACTACCGGATGAGAGCCGCCATTGAAAAGAACCAGGGTCAGCTCCAGATCCTGCCCGGGCGTAACCCGACCGTCTCCGACCACAGCCTCCAGGATCAGTTGATTCGCCAGGTTGAGGGCGTGGACAAAGTCCTCTTCCTTCTTCTGGAGAAGAAAGAAGATCTCGTACTCGTCCTCTTCCGCCAAACCGGCAGCGTAGAACTGCTGTCGCAACCGGCGAACCCGGCGCAGACCTTCAGCCACAAAGGGCGTCGTCAAGCCCGGATCGCGGGGATCGAAAGCTGCCTCGGCGTCGCGGATGGCCAGTTGAATCTGACGGATCGAAGGGACCAGAAAAGGGAGATCAGCCAGAGGGGTCTCGGCCACGTGTGTGAGTGCCATCAGGCTCGTGTCGACCCCCTCGAACAGATCGGCTTCGCCTTCCCTTCCGGCCACCTCGTGAAAAGCGACCGGACTCCACAGCGACGAGTTCTGGCCGGGTCCGACCAGAAGCTGCGCCATTCCCTGGCACCTGTGCATCGATCGCGACTCGGCCCCGAGCTGGGCAAAGGTCCGGCCCAGAATGGGATCGTAAGCACCGGTGGACACCTCGACAACTCGTGGCGGTCGCTCAGCCGATGCCTCTCTTCCACCCTGCCATCGGAATCTCTCGTAGAGCTTGGGCACCTCCCAGGGGCGCAGCCCTTCCCGCACCTGATGGGGGAAGCGGGTGGGATCGGCGGCGGCATGGAACGCCTTCTCAGCCAGCAGTGCCGAGGCCTGATGATGCTGTCCCCCGCCCTCGCCCCCTCTGGGGAGCGCCAGGATCACCTGAGGTCGGAAGCTGCGGATCACGCGAACCATGTCCTCCAGAATCTCTTCTTCTCCCCAGCGCTCCAGGGTCTCTTCGACGCTGAAGGAATAGCCGAACTCGTAGGCCCGGGTGAAGAACTGCCGGGCGTCGTCGTAACGGTGCATCGACATGAGCTCCCCGCTGCGAATGATGCCCAGGGCCTGGAACAACTCGGGTCCGATCTCATTTTGGCCGCCATCTCCCCGGGTCAGAGTGAGGAGCCCGGTTCGAAAGCCCTGTCCACGGCGCATCATCACCAGGAGAGGATTGTCCTCGTCATCAGGATGGGCGGTAATGTGCAGCAGCGATCCGGTAACAGGGAGTCGTCTCAGGGCCAGGGCCAGCCCAGTAGCGCCCTGATCCAGGCGAGGACTCTGAGCTAGAGCCGAAGAGGCGAAGAGCGCCAGGAGCAGGGTCGTGCGTAGCAGCATATTCAATTCACTCCACCCGATAGATCTTCTCCCCGAGCGAGACCAGAAATGCCACGACAACCACGGTGGCCACTCCCACCAGGTTGTACCAGAGAAAAGAAAACTCTGTCGTCATGCCGAAGAACGCAACCGCGCCCATCCCTGCCAGCAGTCCTACAAATGCGGAACGCGCGGTGGCCCATCGGGTTCCAATCGCGAGCACGAACACGCCCAAAAGAGAACCATAGAAAAAGGACCCGAAGAGGTTCACGACCTCAATCAGAGAGCCCAGCCGGCTGGCATACACCGCTATCGAACAGGCTATCAGCCCCCAGCCGGCAGTGGCGAGCTTGGACACCCGAAGATAGTGTGCGTCACTGGCTTCTTTGCGAATCAGTCGCCGGTAAATATCCATGACGGTTGCTGCCGAGAGCGCGTTCAGTTCTGCGGAGACGCTGGACATGGCAGCCGCAAAGATCGCGGCAATCATGATTCCCACGATTCCGATGGGAAGATGGTGGGTTATGAAATACGGGAAAACGTAGTTGACATCATTGACTTCCGCCCCGAGCATTTCGCCCAAGTCCTCTCTGATCGCGTCCCTCTGCCCCAGCGCCCGGAGATACTCCTGGCGCCCCTCGACGCTCCCGCTCGCGGTGGATACGAACTGGATAGCTTTCTCCCTGAGTTGCCCCTGGGCTTCATCATGCTGCCTGGCCAACTCGGCAAACCCGCTCTGGGCCTCAGCCTTCTCCAACTCCGCGGGGCTGAACACGATCGGCGTTCCTGAAAAGTTAAAAAACACGAAGACCAGCACCCCGATCAGAAGAATGGCGAACTGCAACGGGATCTTCAGGAAGGCACTCATCAAGAGAGAGACTCGCCCTTCGGTAACGGAACGTGCAGTCAGGTAACGCTGCACCTGGCTCTGGTCACAACCAAAGTAAGACAGCATCAGAAAGGTCCCTCCCAGCAACCCCGTCCAGAACGTATAAGTGCGAGAGGGATCAAACGAGAAATCGACTGTTTCCAGTCGACCCGCCGCTCCAGCGATCTGGAGTGCATTGGAAAAAGAGACTTCCTCGGGAAACTGGCCGACGATGACAATCAGCACCACGCCCATTCCGGTTACGATCAGGACCATTTGCTTCACGTCGGCCCAGGTGACGGCCTGGACGCCTCCAATCATCGTGTAGATAACGGTAGGAAGACCGATCGCCAGTACCGTGAGAATCAGATTCCACCCCAGTACCATGGATAGAATAACGGCCGGGGCCGAGATGATCACGCCGCACTGCAGACCGCGTGAGGCCAGGAAAAGCAGGCTCGTCAAGGTTCGGGTTCGAGCGTCAAAACGCTGCTCCAGGTACTCGTAGGCCGTGAATATGCCGGAGCGGTGAAAGAAAGGGACCACCGTCAGGCACAGGATGACCATAGCCAGGGGCAGGCCAAAATAGAACTGGATGAAGCGCATGCCGTCCTGGTAGCCCTGACCGGTCGTCCCGACCAGGGTGATGGCGCTCATCTGAGTGGCCATGATGGAGAGCCCGACCGCCCACCAGGGCAGGCTTCGGTTGGCCAGGAAATAGCCCTTGAGTTCGTGTGTGGCCTGACTCCGCCGAATCCCGTCCACCACAATGTAGACCAGGTACGCCACAACGATGAGCCAATCCAGCAGGTGCATCAGTCAAACATTCTGGAGAACAACCAGAGGGCACAGATCGTTCCCACCGTGTGAATCAAGACAGCCGCATAAAGAAGGGCGAAGCGCTTCTCCGACCATTCGCGGGGCTCGGACTTCGGCGCAGAGTCAACGCCAGGAGAAACAGTAGGGTTGCTTTCCTTCATGAGTTCCCAACCAGGGTGTCCGTGCGAGTCAGTCTCTCCCATATGAGTACTGCCCGTAAAGCCCCCAACAACTTTGACAACCCGCGGGAGCAAAGGTAAATTTCATCCCATGGCGACTTTCCCATTCCCCCAAATAGCAACCGTCACACAGCAGTTCGACCCGCAACAGGTTGAGAATATCGAGTCCACCCTGCTCTCGGAATTCGAGCAGAAAAGGGAGCTTCTGGAAGCAGCCTCCGGTCGGAGAGTTGCAGTCTGCGTGGGGAGCCGAGGTATTTCCCAACTCTCCGGGATCATTCGGATTCTCGTTAAGGAGCTCAGGAAAGCCGGAGCCGATCCCTTTATCGTTCCGGCCATGGGGAGCCACGGCGGAGGGACGGCCCAGGGGCAGACTCGGATTCTGTCCGACTACGGGATTACGGAATCGAACATCGGAGCCCCCCTGGTTGCCTCAATGGACGTCGTGGAGATCAGCCCCACCGTCGATGGCGTTCCGGTACACGTGGACCGAGCCGCATTTGAATCCGACGGGATCATTCTCGTCAACAGAGTCAAACCGCATACGGACTTCAAAGGGAAGGCGGAGAGCGGCTTGATGAAACTGGCCGCAGTCGGCCTGGGTAACATCGACGGAGCAACGCACCTCCACCGTTTTACGCACTCGCTGGGCTACGAACGACTGATCATCACCAAGGCCCGCAGCCTCATCGAAACCGGCAAGGTGCTCATGGGACTCGCCATTGTTGAGAATGCCTACCACCAGCCGGCTCACCTCGAACTGATTCCGTCCGGGGAGATTGTCGAGAGGGAGCAGCAACTGCTGCTTCGCGCCAAGGATCTGATGCCCTCGCTGCCGGCCTCCCAGATCGACCTGCTCATCATTGACCGTATTGGCAAGAACATCAGCGGAACCGGTCTGGATCCGAATGTCACGGGACGCTGGTTCGGCTCCAACTCGCTGTGGCAGGACACACCCGATGTCCATCGCATTGCAGTGCTCGATCTCAGCAGAGAAACTCACGGGAATGCAGTGGGGATCGGTCTGGCCGACTTTTGCACCCAACGCGTGGTGGACAAGATGGACCGGGATGTGACCTACCTCAACGTCCTCACGGCCCAATTCACCGTTCCGGGCCGAATCCCCATCCACTTCTCGACAGATCGAGAGACCATTCACCGGGCCTTGCTTTCGGTAGGTGGCCGCAGCGGGCCTGCAGACAAGCGTGTGCTTCGAATCCACGACACCCTCAGCCTGAACACACTGGAGGCCTCGGAGTCGATGCTGGAAGAACTTCGCGACCGACCCAATGTCACGCGGATCGAGGACCTCCGCCCCCTCACCTTTGATGATAAAGGAGTGCTGGCAGAGATGGGTTCTGGGGGCTAGGGGCTGGGTTCTGGGCGCTGAGTGCCGGGTGAGGGGGGGCTGGGGTGATGGGGTGATGCAACGGCTGTACCTTTGGCGACTGGCTTTCCTTACGGGCTGGGGGCAGGTCCTGAGGGTGAGGGAACCAGGGGCGGCTTTCACTACGGGCTGTTAGAATGGGGGTCACGACAACCAAGAAAAGGGAAGGGTCTAACATGAAAACAGCCGCCGTCCCCACCTCAGAACAGAAATCCCTAGAAGTCGCGGAAGCCGCCCGCCAGAAGACCTGGAAAGCCCCCAGCTTTCTGCGAGAACTTTTCCTGGGAAGTTTCCGACTCGATCTCATCCATCCTTATCCGCTGTCCGGGGAGGAGCGGCCGGAATTCACCGAGTTCTATCGGAAATTCCGCCGCTTTCTGCTGGATGACGTGGACCCGGTTCGAATCGATGTGGAGGGAGATTATCCGGAAGAGGTTGTGGAAGGGCTCCGGCGCCTGGGTGCTTTTGGTATGAAGATCTCCAAGGAATATGGTGGTCTCGGATTCTCCCAGGTCGAGTATGCGCGCATTATGGAGCTACTCGGAAGCCGTGATGCGAATCTGAGCGCTCTGCTCTCCGCCCACCAGTCCATTGGAGTTCCCCAGCCCTTGAAGCTCTTCGGGTCGGAGGAGCTGAAGAAGAAGTATCTCCCCCGCTGTGCCGCCGGGGAAATCTCCGCCTTTGCATTGACCGAGACCAATGTGGGTTCCGATCCTGCCCGGCTGGCGACCCGCGCAGAACTGACTCCGGAAGGTGACGCCTACATTCTGAACGGAACCAAGCTCTGGTGCACTAACGGCACCCTTGCCAGGCTCCTGGTTGTCATGGCGATAGATTCGGAGACTGAAAAAATCAGTGCTTTTGTGGTCGAAACCGATTGGGAAGGAGTCACCGTCGACCACCGCTGTCACTTTATGGGTCTCAGAGCACTGGCCAATGCCGTGATCTCTTTTCACAACGTGCGGCTCCCTCGTGAGAATCTGATCGGCCAGGCTGGAAAAGGACTCAAGATCGCCCTGACGACTCTCAATGACGGCCGGCTTTCCCTTCCCAACGGGGCCGTAGGCGGAGCGAAAATCTGTCTCCAGATTTGTCGCAGTTGGGGTAATCAGCGAGTCCAGTGGGGGAAACCGATCGGGCAGCATGAGGCCGTAGCCCACATGATCTCGCGCATGGCAGCCAAGACGTTTGCCATGGAGTCCGTTGCCAGGCTGGCCACTGAAATGTCCGATCGGGGAGGCTATGACATTCGATTGGAGGCGGCGGCCGCCAAGGAGTGGAACACCTGTGCCGGCTGGGAAATTAGTGACGACACGATGCAGATTCGCGCCGGCCGCGGATACGAGACTGAATCTTCTCTGGCCGCCCGGGGAGAAGATCCCATTGGAGTCGAACGAATGATGCGCGATTGTCGCATCAATAAGATCTTTGAGGGTTCCAGCGAAATCATGCACCTCTTCATGGCTCGAGAAGCTGTGGACAAGCACCTTCAGGTCGCCGGTGTACTGGTAGATCCAAAGAGTTCCCTCGGTGAGAAGTTGAAGGCTGTGCCGGGCATCCTCGCCTTCTATGCCCTCTGGTATCCAACTCGCTGGCTGGGCTGGGGTCGCTGGCCCCGCAACCGGGACTTCGGCGATCTCGCACCCCACCTTCGCTTTGTGGAACGGATGAGTCGCAAACTGGCGCGCCAGGTGTTCCACGGTATGGTGGTCCACGGTCCGCGACTCCAGAACAAGCAGGCTTTCCTGTTTCGCCTGGTCGACATCACCAACGAACTGTTCGTGATGGCGTCATCCCTTTCCCGCGCCCATGCCCTGCGCCAGGAGCAGCGAGAGGATTGCGGCGAGGCGGTACACCTGGCCGACATCTTCTGTCGCCAGTCCAGACGGAAGATAAGGAGACTTTTTCAGGACCTCTGGTCTAACGACGATGTTCTTCTCTACAAGTCAGCTCGCCGGCTGCTCGCAACCGAGCAGTCATGGATGGAACGTGGAGTGTTCGAACTGGAGGAAATGGTCGAGAAAGCGAAACGGCATCCGCAGATGGAACAGGGAAAGGTCGAGCCGGAGACCGTGCAGATGAGTTGACTCACGCAGTCACCGGCCTGCTGGCCTGTGTCTTGAGCCACTCTACCAGGCGCACGGAGACCGTTTTCAGCCCGCCGGCCTGATCGGGGACATGGCACGGAGAAGGAGCAGATTTTTCAAAAGTGATTGATTCGGGTTCGACCCGTGTTCTGTTCAATCTCGCTTCTCCACGACCGGCAGAGGAGTCCTTTGCCGAAGTGGAGCGGCAATCGAAGCTCACTCCAGGCTGGGACAATCTCCTGCATCGGGCCGAGCGGGCACGGTTGCTTCCGCTTGTGGCCTGGCGACTCCACGGACGATCTGGTATCTCCCGTCAGAATCAAGACAGGCTGTCGGAGATCTTCCACCGTAACAATCTTCGGAATCTGGTTCGAGTCCGTGAATTGATCCGAGTCTGCCGGGAGCTCGAGAGAAACAAAATCCGCGCCCTGGCTGTCAAGGGTCCTGTTCTGGCCACCCTCTGCTACCACAACCTTGGATCCAGAAGCTTCGATGATCTGGATCTTCTGGTTCATCCGAAAGACGTCCCAGAGCACTCTCCCTTCTCCTCGACAGTGGATATGACCACTGGTTGCCGGGGTGGGATCGCGGACACTTGAAGGAGTTTTTCTCGCGATCCGACTTCCTGCGTTTTCTGTGGTGGGATCAGACCATGCTGGCCCGCGATGATCCCCGCATGACGGTAGAGATTCACTGGGCTGCCCTGCCTCGCTACTTCTCGTTCGAGTTGCCCTTCGAAAAACTCTGGAGGGACAGACGGCCAGTCTCCATCTCGGGCCACGAGTTCAGTACCCTTTCTGCCGAAGATCTGCTTCTGCTGATCGCCGTCCACGGCGCAAAGCATCTCTGGTCTTCACCCAAATGAATCTGTGACCTGGCCTGGGCCATTCACGAGTTCTCGGAGGTGGAGTGGGAACAAGTGGAGGCTCAGGCCCGGCAGCGAGGAGGGCTTCGGATGCTGAGGGTGGGCGCCCTGCTGGCCGCTCGCTTGTTTGCCGCTTCACCTCAACCGGAGTGGCTCGCCTGCCTCCAAACCGATCCAGCAGTTGACCGACTGGCCCGTGAAATCGAATGGTCCCTGCTGAAATCGATCGAACAAGACAGCCCCTTCCCGGAAACCCTCGGCCGTAAACTCCGTCTCCGGGAGCGCCGACTGGATCAGATCCGGTACCTGCACAGATCTCTGCTCACTCCTTCGAGCCGGGACTGCCGGTGGATCCCCCTGCCTCCACCTCTCTTCCCTCTCTACCGCCTGGTGAGGCCCCTTCGTCTCGCCCTTGAGGGTCTTCGCGGCAGGGACTGACAAGACAGACTGGGGACTCCTTAAGAGAGGCTCTCCACGTGGAGCACCACAGCCTCCCGAACCGCTCGGAGAGAATCGATGCCCGACGGATAGATCAAGCGGCACACTTCCAGCCGCGTCGCCATCTGATGCAGCAGATGAAATCGCTCTCTCTGCATCCCCGCTCCCGCGGTCAGTCGGGGAACCAGGGAATGGCGAACCAGCTCGATCACCGCAGCAGCTCCCCGGACTCGCTCGATGACGACATCAGGTTGCTCGGGGCGGTGCTCCGGAAGATAGCAGCACACCAATTTCTTGGGCGTCGTCCCGAAGCTGCCCGACCAGGTCTCCCTGACCGGAACCCCGATCTTAGTGGAGAAACCATTTACAGGTGGAAGATGATCCACTTCGCCGAGGAACAGTTTCGCCTGCTCCGGCATCATTTTGATTCGGGGATGGCAGGGCCAGGCAAGAATCTTTTCCTCAGAAATCTCGACCGGGAGTGAATCATCTGATATCAGACGATACCCGTCCTGCAGGAAGGCAGCCGCCAGTGTGCTCTTCCCTCTGCCGCTGAAAGCCAGGAAGGCAACGGCAAGGTCAGCCGCTGCAATACAGGATGCGTGCAACACTGGACGGCCGGTGGTCTCGAGCCAGAAACTCATCGCCGCCTGGAAGAGGAAAGCCTCCACCATCCTGATGTCCTCGGTACAGGGAAAGCATTGGAGAGAGTTCTCTTGAATCGCAAAATCAGCAATTTCAGCCATCCTGAGAAGATACCCATCAGGGAGCTTGTGGAGGATGGCCAGAGGGACACCGTCCTTGTTCACAAGCTCACTCTCATACACGGGTTCCATCCCCTTCGGAAGGCCGCTTGGGATCCCCGGATGAAAGCTGAGGGTCAGGGCTGGTTCGCCCTCAGAAGAAGGCAGTTCGATCTGAAAGGGGAAATTGCTTCGAACGGTGCATCCGAAAAGGTAGTAGGCGGGCCAAGAGGTGCTTTCGAGGGGCAAGGCTGACCGACCTGTCAAAAAAATGGTTCCTGCAACATCTGAGAGTACAGATAACAGATTGAGTAAACCGTGGCAACTTTGTGACCAGCGAAGAGTGCTTCTCCCCTCCCTCATGGTCGGGTCTCCATCAAGATGTCACAATCGCCCGGCTCAGAAGTAGCGGCGCAGCCAGTCTTCTACGACGACGGCACTCCAGATTCCGTGCCCTGACCCACCACCCTCCAGGTATCGCCGGTACTGGTCCTGCAAGCAAGGTTCATCCACAAGCCCTAGCTCCGCGCAGCGCATTTCCCGCAACAGTGGCCAGACCTTCTCCGTCTCCCGATCCCGGAATCCTCTGTGAAACAGGGACTCGACCGTGATTTTCCGCCTTCGCTGGATGATGGCTGCCGGCAGTGTCTCCCGGAACGTTCTCCTCAAGATCATCTTGTCTTTTCCCGCATAGGAATTCTGGGAGGAGGGCAAGCTGGCCGCGAACTCCACAAGTCGTCGATCGAGCAGGGGGTGTATCATTTCGAGCCCGAAGCAGCCGGCCATTCTGGAAACCTCCAGGATCTGCGTATTGCGTGCCAGATTTTGGAGAAAACGGATGCGAACCTGGCGGCCAAAGTCACCACCGCCCGACGGCAAGGGGGAGCGCAGAAGCTGGCGAACCTCCTGCCGGGTCGCCTCCGTGAGCCAGCCAGGGAGCCGCATCCGCTTCCTTTCCCAGGCCGGAAACCGATTCCTCAGCCAGGGATCGAGCATGGAGCGAAAAATGTAACGCAGACCAAACCCGGGCTCCTTTCTTTCCAGATTGAGCTGGGTCACCAGTGCCAACCAGCGGCCGCTCAAGAGCAAATCGGGATAGCAACTGATGCCTCCGAACAGTTCATCCCCTCCCACACCGGAAAGGAGACAACCGTAATCCTGAGATGCCGCCTCCTGAAAGGTTGCTTCCCAACTCTCCCTGTAATAGTGAAGCTCAGGGCCCTGCCGGGAAGTTCGCAACCCGCGCGCGTCGCACAGTGTCCAGTAACGATCCGCCTCAATCCGGGTCAGCTCCAGATCAAGTGTCCTGCACGCGTCCACAATCCCTTCGGATTCGTCGGCCTCGGGCAAGCCGGGATGAACCCACGAGAACGCCCGAATCGATCCAGTGGAGTCGATCCTGCGAATAGCGGCTGCGACACTGGTCGAGTCCAGGCCTCCACTGAGCGCGATCCCGATGGGAAGCGGCAAGACCCGCAGCCAGTCACGGTGTACACGAGAGAGACACTCACCAAGTGCCTCGACATAGGCACCCTCATCGGGCAGCTGCAACTCGGGCACCTCTTCCAGACTCCAATACTTCCTCAACCGAAACCCGCCCTCGTCAACCGTTGCAATCATGCCGGCCGGAACTCTCCGGATCCCGGCGTAGCAGGTCCGACCCTCAGGCAACAGGAAGCCTGCCAATCGGGCCGAAAGGCTCGTCATATCCAGGCGGGAAGCGCGAAGCGGCTGGACCAGATCCTCAAGGTCCCAGGAAACGAACAGGTCGCTGCCGCTGTGGCCATAGTAGATGGGATGGAGGCCGAGTCGATCGGCCAGGAGAATCAGCCGCTTCGCCTCGCGATCCCAAAGCGAAAACGAAAGATCCCCTTCGAGAAGCGTCGCCATTTGGCGGAAACCGTACCGGAGATATAGAGTCTCCAGCCTGTCAACCTCCGAACCAGGATCTGAGGCAGACGAATGGATGTCCTCATTCAATACATGTCCACGGGTGAACAGGAATTGGACAGGAAAAGACGATGCGCTGGTATCTTCTGATGGGGATCGGACCTGCCAGTTGATCCGGCCGGAGGTGCCGCATCGCCAGCTCAGCGGACGACTCTCAGGGAGAGTCGTCAGGTCGCCCCTCTCCCGGGGTTTCACGGTTTGACGGCGAGGAGTTCCAGCTCAACCATTTCTTTCACGAACTCAATGATGGCTTCCTCCAGATCGCTTTCCTCGATCTCAAATTCCCCCATCAAGACGGTGTGAGCTTCCCGGAGAGAACTGGTTTCATGAAAGACTTCCCATACCCGGCTTCCCACATCATCGAGCCCATAATACTGCCCGGTTTCCTCGTCAAGGATGGCCACTTCATCGTCCATACGCCCAAACGTGACCTTGGGCGGCAGTTCCACGGTGGATTCGAGTGTGAGCTCTGCCATAACGATTGCTCCAAACCTAGCAGACAGGGACAGCAGATGCTAGTGCACTGTTCTGAAAGTTCACGGCTCCTCGCCGATGGCCCTCATCGACTCGTCGTCGCACCTCAATCTGGTCTCCGTCGCGCTCCCAACAAAATGATGCGAATCTCTGGGAGGACAATAGTTCTTGCTTGCAGAAATACGGTGACGCTGGGAACGATTTCTTGCTCAAACCTAGGATCTGGGACACAGCCCGCCCCCAGGAAAACAGCACCTGGCAGGGACCTCGCATCCGACCGCTGAGAGCATCCGGCTCAACTCACAGAGAGGCAGCCCCACCACATTCAAATAGCAGCCCTGGATGGACTCCACGAGCTCTCCGCCGGATCCCTGAATTGCGTAGGCTCCGGCCTTGTCGTCGGACTCTCCCGAAGAGACATACTTTTCCATCTCTCGATCCGTAAAGGCGTGCATCGTGACGGCGGTTGTGACATGTGAAACTGCACAGTTGCCGGAGGGGTTTTCGACGATAGCCAGACCGGTGACAACCTGATGGGTCTGGCCGCGGAGCCGCCACAGCATTCGCAGGGCAGCCTCACGGTCAGAAGGCTTTCCCAGAACCTCGCTTCCAAGGACGACCGCAGTGTCAGCCCCGATCACCAGCCCTTCAGACCTGTCGGCAGCGGCCACGGTTGCCGCTTTCTGTCGCGCAATCTGCCTTATGGCTTGTGCTGGCGCTGTGCCCGGGTTCACAAACTCTTCCGTGCCCGCAGGGACGATGTCGAAAGGCTTTCCCAGTCTTTCAAGCAGTTCCAGCCGCCGGGGCGAGGCAGACGCCAGGACAATCCTCATCAGTCAAGAGGATGGGGCCAGGTTCCGGTAGAAGAGATGCTCCGCATCGCTTAGCATCACCGCAACATTCTCTTCATGCAGACCCAGGTCGCGGGCAATCCGCCCGGCATCCTGGCCCTGGTAATGGGTGCGGGTGAAGACCTGCCGCAAAGGTTCGGGGAGCTTTCCCAAACTACCCAGAATTCGGCCGAAGAGTTGATCTCTCAGCGAGCTTTCCAATCTGACTACTGGATGGACCATGGCGCCTTTCAGTTCGTTGCTTCTCCTTATTCCCCTCGCTGTGTTTACACATAAGACGATCAACCAGGGAAAAAAGTTTACTTCCTACGGTCAACTACCGTAGGAATTGCAAACAAGATACTGACGGCGGCTGACCAAGGGTGGGTGGGGACACTCTTGATCCCCCTGTCTCTCCCGGTCACAGGCTCAGGTAAGCTTCCTGGATCAGTTGCTTGCCATACTTACGCTCCAGGCTCCGTACCTTGAAATGCCCTCGCGCCATGTTGTTGAAGTGGTCGATGAACAGGGCGTTCACGACTCCCCCTCCCACCGCTCCAATGGCAGGGATCGCCATGGCGGCGGTCTTCTCAGACACGACGATTCCGAAGCGGGAGGAAATCGCCGCCAGAAACCGAACCAGGGCGGGCCCACCCTCGGCGGAAAGCCCGCTTTGAGAGATGTGCTGGGCTGCATCGGCAAGAGTGGTCGCCAGGGCACTTCGGATCGCATAATAGCCCGTCTCGACAGAGTCATCAGCAGGTGAACTCCCTCCCAGCGCGAAAACTTCCAGGCAGGCGAGCTTGGTTTCCGGCTGACCTAGATCTTCTCCCTCCGATCTGGCCACATCGGCGATGGAGCGGAGCATAATCATAGTCGAAATCGGCAACTCCAGTGGCAACGCGGCCAGCCCGAAAGCCCCTCCCAGTCCACCCGTTCCAATCACGGCAGCTCGATGGAGGCCGCTCCGCCGCATCTTCCCCGCCGGTCGACTCCCCAGACTCGCTACCGCGACACTCAAAGCCCGGTTCAGAGAGATCTCAACCGCATGCTGCACGGCCGATGACCATTTGTCCGGCAGCAACTGGAAACCCCGCTCGATCGGAGCACCCAGCATGCTGGTGACACGAGCTGCCAGCCCCGGGTTCTCAAGGAGCTCCCTGGCTGCTTTCAGTTCTGAAAGATCGTCTGGACTGATCATTCAATCACGGCTGAGTGCGGGACGCAGCACCGTCAGCGTGGGGACCTATTCGGGACGAGTCGGTTCGACGGCAGCCAGTCCCGGCTGGGGAAATACGGAAACCTTGCCCGACAGGACTTCATTCGGAAGATGGCCAGCGCCCTCGTTGTCGGCAAGGCTCACCGCGGGCGCAGACGCAAAAGCAACGGTCGCCGTACCCTGAATATCCGCCTGGCTGACAAAAGTGATACTGACCAGGTTGCCTTCCGGCAGAATCGCCGTGGCTCCATCCAGATCCACGATCACGAAGTCGAGTTCTCCGGTAGTATCGCCGGGATCGAAGAAGACAGTCATTTCAAAAGCAGCCGGAACACTGGGGATGATTGCGTCGGGGATTCCATCGCCGTTGCCGTCGCTGGGGTCAAAGCCCAGCCTGGTCTCATCGTAGTCAATCGAAAAGACTACCGCGTCAATCTTATCCGACCCCCCTTCAGGGGCGCCGCTGGGAGGACCCGGCCGGAAAAACACGTTCACCGTCGCGTTGCCCTCCAGCTGACCGGTCGCGGCCGCAATCGCCAGGTCTGGCCCCGGCTCTTCGGTCCCCCCTTCCTCGCTGCTGGTTTGAGTCACGGGGGGATTCACCGGGCCGGGCCCGTACAGATCGGGAAGAAACAGAATGACTCCCTCCGCTGTGGAGGTATCGGCATCCTGGACAGTAACCAGCAAGCCATCCTGATCGGAAAAAGAACTCTCCGCCGGGATGAAAACCAGGGCCACCGGATTTCCGTCCGTTTCCAGCCAGGGACGAATCAACTGTCCCGTACCCGGAACGATCAGTGAAACTTGATCCGCCTCAACCACGAACAGATGGGAAGAATCCGGGCAGGTCATCCCGCGCCGGTAGAGCAGCAGCAGTTGTTCCGGCTGCTCCAGGCCCGAGGCAAGCGGCGAGATGGAACCGTTGGCCCGGTTATAGCTCAAGACCTCCCCCGACTCCGTCACCGAGAAGTAGATGTTCCCATTGCAGCGATCCACCTGGACGCCTCCGACACCTTCGCTGGGTATCAACTCGGACGTGGAAACCCTGGAGGCATCATCCTCGGTCGCCACCGGGGCCTGCGAGAGTCCCTGCTTGAGCGTCGAGCGCGAAATCGTCGAGATCTGATCCAGTTCCGCTACCAGCAGGTTCTCGCTGAATTCGTCAAAAGCAATCGCCTCAGGAGAATTCAAACCGCTGGCCACAATAGTGGTTTCGCCCGAGATGGGATCCAGTCGGTGTACCGTGCCGGATTCGCTGGCGCAAAAAAGCAGATACTCCCGGCCATCCCGAGCCAGAAAGGCAATCATCTGCGTGATGGTATCGTCCAGGCCGGCGATCTGGATACGTGTCTCAGGAGGCGTAATATCTATGACGGAGCTCTCCAGAAACCCGAGTGGACGCCTTCTCCGGGCCGGCTCCGCAAGAAAGGTCAGTTCTGCTGCATAGAGCCGGTCCAGACCGCCCAAATAGGCAACTGACTGCACAATGCCCAGGTCCCCGACCAGTTCCTGTTCCGAAATCAAGTCCACACCCGCTGCTGCGCTCTGGTTGCCGGTTCTTGCCGACACCGTGATGGGAAGGTCAGGAACAACAATGGCGGGAGCGGTGTAGACACCCGTGCCCGAGATGGTGCCGAACTGAGCTGACCCCCCGGGAATGTCGTTCACCGCCCAGGCAACCGCACCCGAACCGCCCTGGACCGAAAAGCCCTGGGCATTGGTGGGGGAAAGGACGGCCAGAGGGGGATTGATCTTGATTTCGAGCGCGCCTCCGGTCGGGTCAAAAACCTGAGACACATCCTGGGCAGGAACATTGGCAAGAACGTCACCCCGGACCGATCCAAATAGAGCGCTGAGAAACAATGGTACATTGCTTCTGAGCCAGATGAACCCGCCCGCCAGATCCGCTGACTCGGGGACCAGCTCCGTAATCAGCTGACTGATTCGCACCCCGGGATTGAGCACCGTTGTGAAGCCTCCCACAAAGACTCCTTCGGAATCCAGAACCGCAATCTCGACGGTGGCTGGGAGCGCGGCGGCATTGAGCACCGCCAAGCCCGTAAAGAATCCCAGGGTGGTGGCCACGTGAGCAAAGATCGAGGCCTTGCTACCCTGAGGAACCACAGCGACGGCTGCCGCTGCGCCCGAGTCAACCACCCGATAGGTCAGCTGCCCGTTGATAGCCTCTGTGTTGGCCGTAACCTCGAGCCAGCCTTCCAGAACCTCATCTCCCTGGAAACCAAACAACGACTCGAGATCTCGGTTGTCGCTGCCTCCCGGCCCCAGGGCGATCGTGACTGGATTCCGCTGCGTCTCCTCGATAAAGAGACTCCCGTCGGGCCGATGGGCTGTTGCTACGACGATGACTGACTGGCTGGAATAATTCACCAATCCGAGTTCTGCCTCGAACGGACCCAGAACGGCCATCTGAGCGAAATAGAGCGTATTCAGAAACTCCTCAGCGCTGCGAGCATTGAGACCCTGCAGGTCGGCCCCCTGGCGCTGAATGAATTCGAACCCGAAGACATCAGTGGGTGCATTCACAACAACGTAGGCTCCTGGAGCAACCTCGTTGACGCCAAAGAATGTCGCTACATCGAACCGGGCTGACCCCAGGGCAGCCAGATTGAGCACCTTCTCCACCGGATTGGCAGCCCCGATCAACGTCAGGTTCACCTGAATGGAAGTGCTACCCGGGTTGACAATGTTGAGCTCTGTGCTCAAATCTCCTTCGATCTGGATCTTGTTGAAGACAATGTCGCGGTCCCTTATGGGCAGGTCGGCGCCATCAAGTTCGCTGGGGTCACTGTTCAAGAACAGAAAGAAACCGGTAAGCCCGGATACATCACTGACAGCCTGGAACCAGCCCTCAACCCCGGGGTCCAGGTTGGGCAAGAGAGCCGAAGTCAGAAACCCCAGACGCTGCCCCGCCGGGACCACCGCCTGACCGCTGCTCAGAATCCCCCCCCGGTCCCATAGGCGGTTATCACCACCGCTGCGTCGACGCCACCCGGGTTCACGATGACCACACCCACAATGCTTCCTGGCTGATTGGAGAGCCTGGGGAAGTCGAGGACACTGGCTGCCTGGAGGGAGCACAGTGAAGCGAAAAGGAGTCCCGATTCTCTTCAGCCTCACAGAGCCGCGGCTAGGAATCTACGTCTTCCAACTTGCATAGCCAAGTAGCACCGACACTCGCCGTGCCCGCCTCCCGGGTTACGTGCCCCCGGTTCCGCCCAACTAAAGACCGCAGCAAGTTTAACATGCACTACTTTTCAAAGACAAAAGGCCTGTCACTCACTTCACAGGCGAGAAAACTACTCCGGCAAAGGAGCACTCACGTGGACTGCTGGAGGCTGGGTTCGGGTTGATCAAGAACCCGTTTGTAGTCACATTCCTTATCACTGCAGACCCGAACCAGACCCTCTCGCTTGGTCTCGCGCTCGACAAGAAAAGGGATCCCGCATTGAGGGCAGGGTTCCGGCACGGGCTTCTGCCACAGGAGATTCTTGCATTTCGGATATTGATCGCAGCTGTAAAAGACTCGACCTCGCTTAGACTTTCGCTGGATCATCTCCCCTTTGCCGCACTTCGAACAGGTCACGCCGGTGGTCTCCCGCACGATGTAGCGGCACTCGGGATAACCGCTGCAGGCAATGAACTCCCCAAAGCGCCCCTGCTTTGCGACCAGATGTTTGCCGCATTTGGGGCACTTCTCGTCCAGCTCTTTGTCGGCCTTGACCTCGACACGATCGCCGACCTTTACAATACGCCGCGTATTCTTGCACTCGGGATACCCGGAACAGGCCAGGAACTCTCCGAAGCGCCCGCGCTTCTTGACCATGGGTTTGCCGCACTTGTCGCAGGCCTGGTCATCCAAGGCGGAATCACTGTCCTTCTCTTCTCCTGGAACCTCTCTCGTGTTCTTACACTCCGGGTAGTTACTGCAGGCGATGAAACGGCCGAAACGACCCCATTTCACAACCATGGGAGAGCTGCATTTTTCACAATCGAACCCCGCCGGAGTTTCCTCTTTCTTGAGGTTCTTCATGCTCTCAGAAGCTTTTGCCAGCTCTGTCGAGAAGCCCTGGTAGAAGGCGCGCAAGGCGTCCACCCAGTCCCGGTCTCCCTTCTCGATGTTGTCGAGTTCCTCCTCCAGTCGCGCTGTGTAGTCGTAGTCGAAGAGATTCTCGAAATGATTGACCAGCAACTCGGACACAACCATCCCGATTTCCGTGGGAACCAGCTTGCGTTCCTTCTTCTCTACATATTCGCGCTCAATTTTCCGCAGTATGTCCTGGTAAGTCGAGGGGCGGCCAATTCCCTTTTCTTCAAGGGCTTTCACCAGTGTGGCCTCGGAATAGCGAGGGGGAGGCTGCGTGAACTTCTGTTCGTGAAGGATCTCGAGCACGGAAAGGAGCTCGTCCGCCTTTACCATGGGAAGAAGTCCATCCCCGGCCGCCTCGCCATCGCCCTCCGGCTTCTTCGTCTCAACCGCCTGGTAGACCTTGAGAAAACCGTCAAACTTGAGCACGTCGCCAGCGACCTTGAACTGCGTTCTTGGAGCTTCGATCTCAATCTCTGTCCGGTCAAATAGCGCCGGCCTCATCTGACAAGCCACAAAGCGCTTCCAGATCAACTTGTAGAGCCGGAACTCGGAGCTTTGCCCCAGGTCTTTCACGGTATCCGGGGTCTTGAAGGCAGCGGTCGGCCTGATGGCCTCGTGGGCATCCTGGGCACCTTTCTTCTTTTGAAATACGACCGCGCTGGGAGGCAGGTAGGGCTTTCCGTAAGACTCTTCGATGAACTGCCGGACCTCGCCCAGAGCCTGCTGCGAGAGTCGAGTCGAGTCGGTTCGCATGTAGGTAATCAAACCGCTCTCGTAGAGACTCTGTGCCGCCTTCATAGTCCTGCTCACCGAGAAGCCCAGTCTGCGGGACGCTTCCTGCTGCAGGGTGGTGGTGATGAAAGGAGCCGCCGGACGGCGTCTCTTTTCCTTCGTCTGAACCGAAGAGACCACAAAATCACCGCCCTTCAGATCGGTCAGCAGCCGCTCTGCCTCCTCCTGATTCGGAATCTTGAACTTCTTCCCGTCCAGCTTGACCGCTTTGGCTGCAAAGACGGGAGGTGTGCCGGCCTGCAGCCGGGCTGAAAAGTTCCAGTACTCTTCTGTGACGAAAGCTTTGCGCTCATTCTCTCGGTCCACGATCATGCGCAGCGCCGGGGACTGAACACGACCCGCCGACAGGCCCCGCCGAACGTTCTTCCAGAGAAGGGGACTCACCTTGTAGCCGACCAGACGATCCAGAATTCGACGGGCCTGCTGGGCCGCGACTTTATTGGAGTCAATCTCCCCGGCCCGTTCAAAGGCATCCAGGATCGCTGTCTTGGTGATTTCGTTGAAGAGCACCCGCCGGACTTCCTGATCCCCGGACTTTACGAGTTCCTCCGCCAGGTGCTGGCAGATCGCCTCACCTTCCCGATCCGGATCCGCCGCCAGATAAATTATGTCTGATTTTCGAGCAAGCTTCTTCAAATCGCGGACAATCTTCTCCCTGCCCGGCACCACTTTGTAAGTGGCCTGGAAGTCCTGGTCCACATCTACGTTCAAACCCTGACTGGGGAGATCTTTGATGTGCCCCGAACACGCCTTCACGACGTAATCTGCACCCAGGAAACGTTCAATGGTCTTGGCCTTGGCCGGTGATTCGACCACCACCATCGACTTAGCCATCAGTGTTCATTCCTTCGAGCATTCGTTCTCAACTTCCTCAGTTTCTTCAACTTCTCAATCACCCATGTCAACCGGCTGTTCTCACAGCTCCTTAATTCAATCTATAGCACACGGCTGCCTCTCAGCCAGCGAAAGCCAAAAGATTCGACTTATGCTCACGTCCCGAAGACCGGTGGCGTATGGAGCATCCGGGCGAAGCGTTTGCCCGGCAACTGCCGGATCAAGCCCTTGAGCTCCAGGTCCAGAAGAATCGCGGTTAGACGCTCCGGCTTCATCTCGATCTGATCGACGATCCAATCTATGTGAAGAGCCCGATCCAGGGCGAGAAGTTTCAAAATTTGTTTCTCGGAGTCATCGAGTTGCAGGGGCAGACTCCGATTCCCGGGGTCGCTTTCGTGCATCAGTTGATCCGGCTGGGCTGGTTCTTTCAGACCCATCAGTACCTGGGGCGGAAGATCGTCCAGCACATCCTGGGGGGACAGGGCCGGACGCGCCCCCTGCTGGATCAGAGAGTTGGGTCCGTAGCTCCCTGGAGAGGTAATGTTCCCCGGAATGGCCCAGACCTCACGGTTCTGATCCAGGGACAGGCGCGCCGTGATCAGCGATCCGGAGAACTCGGTGGCCTCACCGATGACGGTGCCATAGCTCAGCCCGCTGATCAGGCGGTTCCGAACCGGGAAGTTCCGAGGCGCAGGATAGGCTCCCATCGGGAATTCACTGATCAGACATCCCGACTCGCGAACCCGGGAAAAAAGCTTTCGATTCTCCCTGGGATAGACGACATCGACTCCACACCCGAGCACTCCGATCGTCCGACCGTTCACTTCTACAGCTCCGAGGTGTGCTGCCGAATCGATGCCCCGGGCCAGTCCGCTTACGATCGTCAAGCCGCTACGGGCCAGTTCCCGCGAGAAGGTTCTGCTGATTTGGCGGCCGTAGATTGAGCATTTCCGGGATCCGACCACTGCCACATTCGGTCCTGCCAGAGAGGTCACATCGCCAAGGCAGTAGAGAGTGATCGGCTGGTCCTGGATTTCCTCCAGCAGCGGAGGGAATCGCTCATCGTAAGCCGAGATGACTTCGACACCTGCTTTTCCGGCACGTACCGCCTCCGCTTCTGCCTCCCTGAGAGCATCACCGGCGAGAATGGAAGCCACGGCAGGACGTTCCAGGCCGCATTTCCGCAGCGATTCTCGGGGAGCTTCCAGGACGCGTCCGACAGTACCGAAAGCTTCGATCAACCAGCGGATCTTCTTTCGTCCCAGGCCCGGAATCAGTGAGAGCGCCAGACAGGCGAAGGTTTCCTGGTTCACACTGCCTATAACGCCAATGCCCTCCTGGAGTGCGAACCCCGGTGCGCTGCCCTCATTTTTTGGGTTCCTGAGATCGCCGGAGCCCTGATACAGTGAACGCTGTGCCGCGCAACCAAAAGATCCGCGTTTCCTTTATCGAGTTCCTCAATTCTGTTCCGCTGGGATGGACCTTCCTGCAGGGCCCTCATCAGGGGGAGTTCGACCTGAGCCTGGCGGTTCCTTCCGAGTGCGCGGACCACCTGGCCGCCGGCAAAGCTGACGTCGGGCTCATCCCCGCCATTGAGTACCAGCGCATCCAGGGCCTGCGAGTGCTGCCGGACCTCTCCATCTCTTCGCGTCGGGAGGCGCGAACAGTCCTGTTCGCCAGCCGGGTTCCGCTGGAGCAGGTCGAGAGCATCGCTCTGGACACTTCCAGCCGCACTTCGGTGGTTCTGCTGCGCATCATCCTGGAGAAATTCCTGGGTCGTCAGAACATCACGTATCATCCTCATGAACCCGATCCAGAGCGCATGTTGTCCCGTTTCGACGGGGCTCTCATCATCGGAAATCCCGCCTTTCAGGTTCGCCGTGATCGGTTCCTTCTGCATGATCTGGCCCAGGAGTGGTACCGCTTCACCGGGCTGCCCTTCGTCTTTGCGCTGTGGGCTGTGCGGGAGGGGGTTGAACTGGGAGACAAGGTCGGTCTTTTCCTGCTCTCCAGGGAGGCAGGCCTCCGCTCAGTCGCGACCATCGCGGAGATCTATTCACAGAAACTGGGGGTCTCCCGGGACGTCATTTCCAGTTACCTGCTCGACAACCTGGACTATTCACTCGATGAGGTCCATCTGCGAGGCCTTGAACTTTTCTTCCGGCATGCACAGGAACTGGGAGTCATCTCCAGAGTTGAGCCGATCCGGTTTTACGATGTGGTAAGAGCGACATGAACGTCATTCCGGGACTCGAGATTCTGCTTGGGGATCGGCTCGATCTGCTGCGTGGAAAGCGGATCGGCATCCTCTGCAATCCAACTTCGGTTGACCGCAGACTCCACCATATCGTGGATCTGCTGGGGGAACATCCCGAGATCACCGTCACGACTCTGATGGGACCCCAGCACGGGGCCAGGGGTGAGACTCAGGACAACATGATCGAGTCGCAGGACTACCGGGACCCTGTCACAGATCTTCCTGTCTACAGCCTCTACTCAGACACCAGGAAACCGACGGCCGAGATGCTCGACGAGATCGATGCTCTGGTGATTGACCTGCAGGATGTGGGTGCGCGAATCTATACCTACGTGTACACCATGGTGTTGGCGATGGAGGCCTGTCGGGCAGCCGATGTCGAGGTCATCGTCCTGGACCGGCCCAACCCCATCAACGGGGTTGATGTTGAAGGGCCCGTGCTGGAGCCCGCGTTCTCTTCTTTCATTGGACTCTATCCTCTACCTATCCGACACGGACTGACCATCGGTGAACTGGCTCGCTATTTCAATCAAGAGATGGGAATCGGCTGCCGCCTGCAGGTGGTTCCCATGTCTGGTTGGCAGCGCCACATGTTCTTTCCAGACACCGGCCTGCCCTGGGTAATTCCCTCTCCCAACCTTCCGACTCAGGACACCGCCCTGGTCTACCCGGGAATGGTGCTCTTTGAAGGGACCAATCTTTCCGAAGGAAGAGGGAGCACTCGTCCCTTCGAAATCAGCGGTGCCCCCTGGGTGCGGCCAGAGCGTCTACTGCCTCTCCTGCAGGATCTGGCCCGGGACTCAGCCACATTTCGTCCGGTTTTCACCGTGCCGACCTTTCACAAATGGGAGGGATGCCTGGTGGGTGGCGTCCAGATTCACGTGACTGATCCTCGAACTTACAGACCCTTCCGCACTGGCCTGGGGCTATTGCTCGCGTATCGATCGGTCGACCCGGATCGGTTCGAGTGGCGGGCACCACCCTATGAGTACGAGTTCGGGAAACTTCCCTTTGACATCTTGTGCGGAACCGATTCCATCCGTCTGCAGATCGAAGCGGGAGGCGACCTGGAGAGCATCGAGTCGAGTTGGAAGCCGGGTCTGGACCAGTTCAAGCGAATCAGGAATGCTTACCTGATTTACGAGTAAAAGTAGTCGATGGCAACCGAGACCGAACTGAAAGTGCGATTGACCCTCGAGAGTTTTCGATCTGTTCGAGGCCGGCTGGAGCAACTGGGCAGCCTCCTGAAGACGGAGAGCCAGACCGAACTCAACGTCCTTTTTGATTACGCCGACCACAGGCTGCGAGAGACAGGTTGCGCGCTGCGTCTGCGCTCCTATGCCGGCGGAAGCCTCCTCACTTTCAAGGGTCGGGTCGAAGAAGACCCTCTTCTGAAAAGCCGCCTCGAGATCCAGACCGAAGTGACGCACCCGGAGGAAACCAGAGAGATTCTGGCTCAACTGGGCCTGCGCCCACAGTTCCTCTACTCCAAGGAGCGAGAGATTCGAACCTGGACCCTGGAGAATGGAGAGGTGGAAATCTGCCTGGACCAGACACCCGTCGGGTTCTTTCTGGAAATCGAGGGAAGAGCGTTGGAGATCCGGGAGGCGGCCCGACGGCTCGACCTCGATCTCGAGGACGCCGTCAAAGAGTCTTACGTGAGCCTGTACGCCAAAGCCGGCCTGGGGCGGGTACCGCATGGATCCTGAGACGAGCCGGATCAGCGCGATGGTACTGGCAGCCGGTCTGGGAACGCGACTGCAGCCCCTCACCAGATTGCGAGCGAAGCCGGCGGTGCCTTTTCTAGGACGCCCCCTGATCCATTACTCGTTGGATCTGATCTCGGAACTGAATCCCACAGCGATCGTTGTGAATCTGCACCACCTTCCCGAGACTGTGCTCTCCGCAGTGCAGCAATACAAGAGACCCGGTGATGGGAAACCGCTGGAGGTTCTGTTTTCTGAGGAAGCGACGATCCAGGGTACAGCCGGTGGAGTGCGCCAGGCAGGGAAGTGGCTCGAAGCTGATCATGTTGTGGTCATCAACGGGAAGATTTATTCCGACCTGGAACTGTCGACCGCTGTGGGCTTCCACTGCCGGGAAGAGGCCCTGGCCACGCTGGTAGTCGTTCCCTTTGAGGCTGGATCTCCCTTCAATCCAGTCCGCCTGGATGGGGACGGTCGAGTGCTGGGTTTCGGTCCTCAAGGCCCGGGAAGGCCCTACATCTTCACCGGAATTCAGATCCTGAAGCACGAGGTTGTGGGCCAAATCTCCAGCGCCAGGTGCGACCTGGTCAAAGATGTCTACCCGTCGCTGATCGCCCGGGGAGCCCGGGTTCTCGCCTATGTCAGCGGGAGCCTCTGGTATGAGTGCAGTACGCCCTGGCGATACCTGCAGGCTTCTCTCCTGCTCCACCGGAAAAGAGCCACAGAGCCAGCGCTGCAGAAAGAGCAACCTGCCGAATCCGGTCTGATAGCGGGAAGCGGATGCTTGATTGGGACCGGGTCGAAGGTACAGGACTCCATACTCTGGGAAGAGGCAGAGATCGGCGAAAACTGTATGGTGAGCAATGCTATAATCTGCTCCGGCGTGAGGATCCCGGACCACTCCCAGTTGAGCGATGTTATTGCCACGCCAAGAATCGATCCGTCCATTTCCTCCGTAACGCTGCCGGTTGAAAAGAAGGGTTACCTGGTTTGGCCTTTACACCCGGAATGACCTCAAAAGAGTTCCCGCCTATTCAACAGCGGCTCATGGCCTACGTCCGCCGCCGGTTCCAGCCTGGTTTCAACCATTTCCGTGTGGCCAAGCTAATTGGCGATGCCTCCATGCGGCAGTACTTCCGCTACACTTCCGATTCACGTGACTCTTTCGTCCTGGCAGCCTACCCGGAACCCTTTGACCCTGAGAATTTCAATTACAAGCAGATTTACGACCTGCTGACTTTGATCGAAGTGCCGGTTCCCAAAATTCTGGATCTGGAAGGGGAACTGGGAATCGTCCTGCAGGAGGACCTGGGCAACCTGACGCTGCAGGAGTACTTGATGGCAGCCACTCCGCCGCAGAGACAAGAACGCATCCGGGAAGCCATTGACCACATTGTCCGGATCCAGAGTCGAGGGAGCCGTCGTGTCCTGCCCGCCTATGCAGCAGCCAGCCTGGCCTTTGACCGGAAAAAGCTGGACTATGAGTTTGCTTTCTTTCGCAGACATTACCTGGGAAATTACCGTCAATTCGAGAAACGGAACTTCTCCGGGCTCCAGGAAGAATGTGACCGCATTGCCCTGGAATTGTCCGCGCTTCCCCGGGTCCTTTGTCACCGCGATTATCATGTCAGGAATCTGATGTTGTTCAGGGATCGCTTGCACGTGATCGATTTCCAGGATGCCCGCTGGGGCCCGGCTTCCTACGATCTGGCCTCCCTGCTCAAGGACTCGTGTGAGCTACCGGCCCGGGAAGTCGATGAGTACCTGGACTACTTTCTGAAGAATGCAGGACTGGAGGCAACCCGGGACCAGTTCCAAAGACAGTTTCACCTGATGGTCGTTCAGAGACTGTTCAAGGCCCTGGGCACCTTTGGCTATCAGGTTGTCGTACGCGAGAATTTCATTTACGAGCAGTACATGCCCGGCTCGCTCCACCGGACTCTTCTTTCGCTTGATTTCTTAGGCGATTTCCCGGTCATTCAGCGGCTTGTTGAGTCGGAACTGTCCAATCGTTGAAGGCACCAGGATGCAGGTATACGTTGGAGATCTCGGAACACAGGTTGGGAATAGTGTCACCGTCAAAGGGTGGGTCTACAACCGAACCGACAAGGGCAAGCTTCGCTTTCTCCTGATCCGGGACGGGACCGGGACCGTTCAGGCTGTAGTCTTCGCGGGCAATGTTTCTGAAGAAGTCTTTTCAGCGGCTGATTCGGTCACCCAGGAGTCATCGGTTGAAGTGACGGGGGAGGTCCGGGAAGATGCCCGGGCGCCCGGTGGTTTTGAATTGGATGTCACACACCTGAGCATCGTCCACCAGGCCGAGTCCTACCCGATCACTCCCAAAGAACACGGCACGTCCTTCCTCATGGAACATCGCCACCTCTGGATTCGGTCCACCCGTCAACATGCCGTCCTGAGGATTCGAAGCGAGATCATCAAGGCTGCACGAGACTATCTGGACAACAACGGATTCACTCTGGTCGATACCCCGATATTGACGCCGGCGGCCTGTGAAGGGACGACGACTCTGTTCGAACTCGACTATTTCGGCCAGTTGGCCTACCTCTCGCAGAGCGGTCAGCTCTACAACGAAGCTACCTGTGCCTCACTGGGCAAGACCTACTGTTTTGGACCCACTTTTCGCGCTGAAAAGTCGAAGACCCGTCGTCACCTGATGGAGTTCTGGATGGTCGAACCGGAGGTTGCATTCGCCAACCTGAATGACCTGATGGTACTGACCGAAGAATACGTCTCCTACATTGTGCAGCAGGTACTGGAGAAGCGCGGCCCGGAGCTGGAAACCCTGGAGAGAGACACCGAGACCTTGGGACGAGTGCGCCCTCCCTTCCCCCGCATCAGCTATGCCGAGGCATTTGACATCCTGGAACGAGAGGGGACGGAAACACCTCGCGGTGCGGACTTTGGCGGCGGTGATGAGACCGTCATTTCAGATGAGTTTGAGAAGCCTGTAATCGTGCATCGGTTTCCGGCTGAAATCAAAGCTTTTTACATGCAGCCGGACCCCAGGGATCCGAGCCTCGCCCTGTGCATGGACATGTTGGCGCCCGAAGGCTACGGAGAAATCGTGGGAGGCAGCCAGAGGGTTCATGAACTGGAACTGCTCGAGAAGAGGATCAGGGAACACGAACTTCCCGAAGATGCATTTCGCTGGTACCTCGATCTGCGCCGTTATGGCAGCGTCCCTCACTCGGGTTTCGGAATGGGGATCGAGAGAGTCGTCGCCTGGATCTGCGGGCTGAAGCACATCCGGGAGACAATCCCCTTTCCGAGAATGCTCCACCGGATTTATCCTTGACCGGCTTCCCTTTTGCAACACACAGGCTCGCTGAGGTACTTCAAGATATGAATCCTCTCACTTCGGGGCTCCACATCATCGGTCTCCTGCTCTTGTTTCTTGTCCCGGTCGCCGCCGAGAATCCGATGCCGCGTGTTCACGCGGCCCGGGCTGCAGGTGATCGGGAAATCGCCCTGGAACTGCTGGCACGGCATGAGAAAGACGATCCAGAACTCTTTGACCTGAATGGTCTGGACTACCTGAAGGCCCGCTTGCTGATTGAGTCGGGCCGTAGCCCGGAAGGCCAAGCCCTGCTCTCGGAACTCGACTGGAGGCAGTCCCTGCTGGGTGATTCGATTCTGCAGGCACGAGTTGAAGCGAGGCAAGGGAGACCTTTCGGTGAATGGAGATCCGACCTCAAGGACTTCCTGGAACACTATTCCGGGCATCCTTCGTGGTCCCGCTGGGCCCTAACCTATGCAGACGCTTTAAAGGAGGAGAAGGAACTCGATCAGGCCCTTGACTGGTACAACCGTGTCTGGAGGGCGGGAGCCGGTTCTCACGCCCGCAGGGCCGCGCTGGAGCACGCACGACTGCACCTGCCCAGGAACCAGCCGGGGGAAGCCATCAAGGATCTTCGGAATCTGATCAAGAAAAATGAGGATGATGATGCAGCTCTGCAGGCTGCTCTTGAGCTGCATGAACTCCAGCCCCCTTCCAGGTCATCCGAGTCGGAACTTCGCCAGCGGGGCAGGGTTCTCATGAACAATCGGCGCACTCGCCTGGCCCGCACCTACTTCCAATACCTGCTGGGCAAGTACCCGAAGAGTCTCTCTGCTCCGCAGTATCGATACCTGACGGCGAGAAGTTATGTGTTCGACGGCCAGTTGGAGAAAACCTTTGAGAATTATCTCCAGTGCTACTCTCAGTTCCCAGCTTCAGACTGGGGTATCTTCTGCAAGTACCAGACCGGCAACACGGCACTTCGAAAACTCAGCTACCCAGCCGCTGTCCGGGAATACCGGGAATTCCTGGCGGCCCACCCGTCCAATCGCCGAGCTGCCCGCGTTTACTACAACCTGGCCGACAGCTATCGCTGGCTTGAGGATGACGTGAAAGCTGAGGAAACGGCCCTTCAGGCTCTACAGACAGTCAAAGCCTCAGAGCGCAACCAGTTCCACTACTACTTGACGCGACTCTATGTTGAACAGCAGCGCTATCAGGAGGCTCTTCCGCACTTGTCCCATCTCGACAAGCTGAGCTCTCGCAGGCTTCCTTCCGGCGTTACCATGGAAGAGATCCAATACTTCAAAGGATTGTGCCTGATCCGGAGCGGGCAAAAGGAGGGGGCGCAGGATGCATTTCGCAAGGGAGGCACAGGGCGTCCCAACTATTTTGGATACCAGTGCCGGGCCCAGGTGGACGAAGAGGAAGCGGTTGAGCCCCAAGCAAGTGACGAATGGCTGCAGCAGTTGATCGCACCAAGGCCCTTCTATGGGAGTGCCGAAGAGGTTCCGACAGACGGTCCTCAGGCGCTGGCGCAGGTGCGGGAACTGCTCTTTCTGGGATTGACGAGCGAGGCGGCGCTAGCCATCAAACGAACCGGCTCCAGAGCCTTTCCAAATGTGGGCGCTTACCTGTTTAATCTGGCTTTCTATTCCGACCAGGGTGGATTGCCCCGCGAGTCATTGCTGGCAGCAGAACGACTTCTGAACTCCCGCTTTCGAGGAACCTGGCCCGACCAGCTTCCCGAATCCGTTCAGGAGCTGGTCTACCCCCGGCACTACTGGGCACTGATTCAAAAAGAAGGCGTGAAGAGTCAGGTCGATCCCTACCTGCTGCTGGCAGTCATCTACCAGGAGAGCCGCTTCGACCCCAGAGCCAAGTCGGGGGCATCAGCCCGGGGTCTCATGCAGTTTCTGGAAAGCCCGGCCCGGCGCCTGGCCGAGGAGCTCTCGATGGCTCCTCCGACTGCGGCCGATCTCTATCGACCCGACGTGTCCATCCGCCTGGGTGCCTACCACCTGAAAAAGCTGCTGAAGCAGCACGGCGATTCAAAAGAACGAGCCCTAGCCGCATACAACGGAGGGAGTTCCAACGCGAAACGCTGGGCGGCGAAAGGCAGCCAGTCGGAACCGGCACACTTTATTGCCAACATCGGCTTCCGTGAAACCAAGCTGTATGTTCTGAAAGTCCTGGGTAACTACCTGACCTACCAGAATCTTTACGGCTCGACATCGGAAGAAACCGGTGGGACTGAGTAGTTCCGGGTTCTGTAGGGGCGACCCTTGTGGTCGCCCGTCAAACGGGCCGGCACAAGACCGACCCCTACGAGGTTTTGAAGTCCGGACCGGAGGCACCCGTTTCTGATAAGATCACACGCCATGCCGACCCAAGTTCAGACTCGTCTCATCGACGGGAACAAGATCGCCCGGGACATCAAAGAGGAAGTCAGCCAACAGGTCTCAAGGCTCTCGGCGCGAGGATTTCAACCTGGACTCGCAGTGATCCTCGTGGGCGACAACCCTGCCTCTCAAGTCTATGTTCGAAACAAGACCAGGGATTGTGAGGAACTGGGAATTCACTCCGAGCAGGTCAACCTTGCGGAGAGTGTGTCGACGCGGGAACTCCTTTCCGCTATCGGGCAGTTGAACCAGTCCGATCACGTCGACGGAATCCTTGTCCAGCTGCCTCTGCCGGACCACATTGACACAGACCGGGTCCTCCATGCCGTCCATCCGGTCAAGGATGTTGACGGGTTTCACCCGGTTAACGTGGGGAAGTTGTGTACCGGAAACCCCTCCTTCGTGCCCTGCACGCCGGCCGGAATTCTGGAGATGCTGAGGCGCGAAGAGATACCCATGGCCGGGGAAAGGGCCGTGGTGATCGGCCGCAGCAACATCGTGGGCAAACCGGTGGCGCTCCTCCTTCTTCGAGAGCACTGCACGGTGACTCTCTGTCATTCCAGGACTCGTGATCTGTCGAAAGTAAGTGCTCAGGCCGACATCCTGATTGCAGCAGTGGGCCGGGCCGGACTGGTGACAGGGGACTTCATCAAGCCGGGCGCTACCGTGATCGACGTTGGAATGAACCGCGCTGAAACTCTGAGTCAGGTTCGACATCTATTTGGAGAGGACCCGGAACGTCTGGAGACTTTCCGCAAAAAAGGCTCCTGCCTGGTTGGAGATGTCCATCCGATGCAAGCCCTGGGCGTGGCGGGAACCCTCACGCCCGTTCCGGGTGGAGTGGGGCCTCTCACGATTGCCCAGCTCATGAGGAATACGGTACTAGCCTGTGAATGGCGCCGGGGTCAGTCAAAACGGAGCTCACTGTGAAAATTCCAGGAATCCGATGTTGCCTTGCTGGAATGACCCTCGTTCTGCTCTGCGGGACGGCCCTGCCTGCGGGCAACGACTTCTCAGCCAAACTGGTTGGGAAGCTGAAAGTGGGTAAGGCACCCCATTTTTCGGCTCTCAGCGTGAACGGCCAGTCTCTGTTCGTGACCGCCTTTGCCTCCAACGAAGTTACCATCATTGACGTAAACACCCTCAGTCCCTCGGGGAGTTTCTACGCCGGCTACGAGCCTCTGGGCATCGCGGTTTCTCCTGCGGGAGACAAGATCTTCGTCACCAACAGGAAAAACGGATTGGTCAAGGTTATCGATTCGAAGTCGCATCAGGTCATCGATGACATCAAAGTCGGAGGCAGACCTGCAAATGTAGTGGCCTCCCCCTCGGGTCTGCTCTTGTTTGTCGCCAACTGGGGCACCGGCAAGTATGGCAAAGTGGACGTCATCGATGCTTCAACTCATCGAATCATCGAGGAGATACCGGTCGGAGTCACACCTATCACAGGGGTGGTCTCGCTGCTGGGCGACTACTTGTTTCTGGCTTGCGCAGGTACCAACGACGTGTGGGTCATCGATGTCAACGCGACAGAGGTCATCAAGCAGATACCGGTGGGTGTGCGACCCGCCGGCGTGGGCACGTCGACCGACGGCAATACCCTGTACGTGACGAACTCAAAGACCAATGATCTCTCGGTGATCGATCTCCTCGACCTGGAAGAAGTTCGCCGGGTGCGCGTCGGAAGCCGTCCTTTTTCCCTCGATGTTGACTCGAGCGGACGGGTGTATGTGGTCGAATCGGGCGATAACAGGGTTTCCGTATTCAGCCCGGACCTGGAGAAAATCGGCAGTCTCCCGGTTGGGAAGGGGGCCGTTGACGTAGACGTCACTCCGGATGGCCGCTACGTCTTCGTCACCGCCGAGAAGGCGAACCGGTTGTTTGTTTTCGAGATTCAGTAGTTAGTGCACTGTCCGGACAGTACACCAGGCTGAACCCCCCACTCCAGACGAAAGTTCCCCAGATTGCGGCGTGTTCGATGCTGCGGGTCAGAACCCAGAGCCATTCCGGCGATTCACGATACACAAAGAAGAAGTTCAGGTAATAGAGTGACAGCAGGAGTGACAGTCCCAGCGTGGTCCGTCCAGCAGCAGAGTCGGGAGCGAGGCAGGCCAGCACCAGCAGGGGGAGTGCATACCACGGATAAGGGGTTGGGATCAGCAGCAGCCACAAAAGCAGAACCAACTGGGCAGCCATGACCAGGTGCCGGCCTTCCGGAAGAGCCCACCTCCAGGCAATCAGGAGGGAGAGAAGGGCAACGATCGCGAACGTGGCAACCCTGGCCTGGTCGGTCACCAGACTCAGGAGGGAAAATGCACCTTCGTTCATGACCCAGTACTGACCGTAAATGGAGAGACCCCGGAGAAGGTGCCGAACTCCGTCTCCCAGAAAAGGGAGATAGCCTGCAGCCACGACCATCCCGGTTACTCCCACACAGACCAGAGCCGAAGTCACCGATCGAAAACGGCGATAGAGCCACAGGCCAAGAATCGGCAGCAGCAGAAGCGGATACAGCTTGGTCAGCGTGAGAAGACCGAGAAGAGTTCCGGCCAGGACCGGGGTGAGCAGGCTTCTCCTCGAAGCCGCGAGCACCAGAATCAACAGTGCCAGGAGCAGGCAGAGCAGCACATCCAGATGGACTGAATTGGCTACCTCCTTCAGGACCAGAGGGTTCCAGGCGTACAGGACAATCCATTCACGAGCCACACCCAGCGACCGTTGAGCCTGCAAGAGAACGAGAATGACGAGCAGATCGATCCCCAGAAAAAGAAGTCTCAGTCCTCTCCAGTCCCACCCCCGGATCAGGACACCCAGTGCGAACGTCGCCTGGGCCGCCGGAGGGTAAACGGTTGGGACCTCTGGGAAACCGATGCGCTCCAGAACCAGAGCCGCTTCAGGGCTTCTCAGCTCGTCACTCAGCGGGTGGTTCGGATCGAGTCGGATCTCGGTCGGGGACAGGCGATAGGGATTCTCGCCACGGAGCAGATTCTGACCGTCAAGAACATAGCGGTAGACATCATTTTCCTGAATCAGGTTGGATGGCAGCAGGACGATTCGGCTCAAGAAGCCGATCAGGAGAATCAAGGTCACCGAGGCGCCGGTTCTCATCCTGATTCGACGTACTGCCTGAAAGAGTCCCATCCAGATCACGAGATAAGCCAGCAGGAACCAGAGAATAGGCCGCTCGGCGTGGCCCCGTCCGTAGTGGAAGGAGCAGGACAGAAGAGTCATTGCGACGGACCCGCCCAGGACGAGCAAGCCGGGACCCAGACTGTTGAGACGATTCCTTTTCGTGTCCATCACTTTGAACTTTTAGCTTTTCACCTTAACCTGGAACCTTCAACCTGTTCTTCTGGCTATGGATTCGATAAGACAGTGAAAATTTGTTTCGTCGCCTCTGAAATCTTTCCCTTTTCCAAGGCAGGAGGCCTGGCCGATGTGGTCGGGGCTTTGAGCCGGGCGCTGGCCGGCAACGGGATCGAGGTGCGGGTCTTTACGCCGCTCTACTCCTCCGTAGATGCGTCCTCTCTGACCCCACTAGACTCCGGGCAGGGACTGCCTCTTCCCCTGGGTTCCTCCAAGGCCAGCGTCTCGCTGTGGCAGCTTGGGGACCCCGATTCCGGGGTCCAACGGTACTTCGCCGATTCTCCCGGGTTCTTTCTCAATCGCCCCATCTACACCGAAGACAGCGACGAACCTGTGCGCTTTGCCGCCCTTTGCCATTCCGCGCTGCTGGCATGCGAGGCGATGGAGTGGGCTCCTGATCTGATTCACTGCCACGATTGGCAAACGAGTCTGATTCCCCTCTATCTGAAAACCATCTACTCCCGCAATGAGTTCTTCAAGAGGACGAAGACCCTCCTGACTATCCACAACCTCGGCTACCAGGGCATCTTCAGTTCCGACTGCGCCCGGTTGATCCTGCCCCCTGAGTTCAATTCCCATCTGGACCGGGAAGACCTGAACCAGGGTCGCATCAATCTCCTCAAGACCGGAATCCTCCACGCTGATTGGCTGACCACCGTAAGCCCCACCTATTCCCGCGAGATCCTGACTCCCGAATACGGTGCCGGGCTGGACCCTCTTCTCAGGGAACGGTCCTCCAGGCTGACAGGAATTCTGAACGGTGTAGACTACGATGACTGGTCCCCGCAACTCGACCCTCATATCTCTGAGAACTACTCCCGCCAGAATCCGATCCGGGGCAAGCAGGGCAATTTGGAACAGCTTCTCCGCCAACTCGGACTTCCCTACAATCCCGAAATCGCCACTGCCGGAATCATCTCTCGCCTGGTCTGGCAAAAAGGATTTGAACTTCTCGAAGAGGCTCTCCCGCAATACCTGCAGGACGAAAGGCTGCAACTGGTCGTCCTGGGAAGCGGGGAGTCTCGCTACGAGACACTCTTCTCCAACCTGGCCCGGGACTTCCCCCGTGCGGCCTGTTTTGTGAATCGCTACGACCCGGTCCTGGCCCATCGAATCGAAGCCGGCTGTGATCTCTTCTTGATGCCGTCCAGGCATGAACCCTGCGGCCTGAACCAGATGTACAGCCTGAAATACGGGACGGTGCCCATCGTCCGAAGGACCGGCGGACTCGCCGATAGCGTCAGCCACTTTGACCCGGGGAGTCGGGCGGGAACCGGTTTCGTCTTCGACCACTTCACGTCCGAGGGTCTTCGGTGGGCGCTGGACCAGGCCCTGGATGTCTTCGGGGACCGCGAAGCCTGGAGACAGCTGGTCCAGAACGGAATGAGCCAGGATTTCTCCTGGCAGCTAAGGGTCGGGCAGTATCTGAAGCTCTATCGGGACCTGACGGAGCCAGGAGCGTAGGGGACCCTCCGTGGTCCGATCAGATCGCCGCATGGAAGCGACTCCTTCACCGCCCCGGGGGCTGTTGACCTGACCAGGACGGTTTCCTGGAGGGTTGGAACGTTACGGCGGCCGGGTGCTATGCTCAACGGACTTGGGGCGCTGGCCAGAGTTTCAGGGCACTGATTCGAGAAGGTGAACGCTTGAGCCAGAAAAACGTACTGCGACAGGTCGTGGACATCCGCCGGGAGGAATGGCCCCAGGCCCTCCTGATGGCCATCTACTTCTTTCTGGTCATCACCAGCTTCTGGATCCTCAAGCCCCTGAAGAAGAGTCTCTTTATCGAATTCTATGACCAGAGCGGGTTCAATTTTCTGGGCTGGCAGATGACTGCGGCCCAGGCGGAACTGCTGGCCAAGACAGGCAACATGCTGGTCGCCCTGGTGGCGGCAACCGTCTTTGCCTTTCTGGCGCGCTGGCTGCGACGACAACAACTGACCTACGTTTTTGCTGCTTTTTCGATCCTTTGCTACCTTCTCTTCGGATTCCTGCTGAGGGATCCACACGGGCCCACCGTTTGGGGCTTCTACTTATACGGGGATCTGTTCAATACCCTGATGGTCCCCACCTTCTTCGCCTTCCTCAACGACAGCGTGACTCCGCGGCAGGCCAAGAGACTCTATGGCCTGATCATACTCGGGGGTGTTCTGGGAGGGGCTGTCGGTTCCACTTTCGTGAGGACACGTCTGGAGGCATACAGCCAGAGCCAGTGGATGTGGATCTGCCTGCTCATTGCGGGCGGGATTATCATCATTGCTTTCCTGGCGGCACGAAGCTTCGGGTTCAAGCACGAACAGGAAGTTGGACCGCAGGATCAGACCAGCACCCGAAACCCGTTCACTGAAGGGGCGCGGCTGGTTTTCAGCTCGAGATACCTGTTCTCCATCGTGATGATCCTGGGTCTCTACGAAATGGTCTCTACGATCATCGACTTCCAGTTCACATCTGCGGTCGGCCACTACCTGGACGGACCGGCGATCGGCCATCAATTCTCGACGGTGTACGCCCTGACGAACTGGATCGGGTTTCTGGTTCAACTCTTCTTGACCGGCTTCATCATGACCCGCTTCGGCGTGGGGGCGGCTCTGCTGTTTCTGCCCGTTGCCGCCCTGCTCAGCTCCGTCGGCTTTCTCTTCACCCCCTTACTTCTGTTTGGCAGCGCCATGAGCATCTCAGACAATGCACTGAACTACTCGATTAACCAGTCAGGTCGCGAAGCTCTCTACGTTCCCACCACCCGAGAAGAAAAGTACAAGGCCAAAGCTTTCATCGACATGTTCATCCAGCGCTTTGCTAAGGCGATAGCGGTTGGCATCAGCCTCCTGATCACGACATTGTTTGCTGGATTTACCAACATCCGCTGGCTTTCGGTCGCCACCATCATCATCCTTGTAATCTGGATTCAGGCGGCCCGGTTTGCCGGCAGGGAGTTTCAAAAGCTGGCCGCTAAGAGTGACAAACAACAGTAGAGAGGACTAAAGAGGTGAACCCAAGGTGACCATGGCAGTCAAAATCAAGATGGTCGTGATCGTGCTTCTGATCAGCCTCAGCCTGGCTGTGATCATCCAGAACACGTCCCCCGTCGAAGCGAAAATCCTCTTTCTGGCGATCTCTGTCCCACTGACCCTCCTCATGGGAGGAAGCCTGATCGTAGGTTATCTCCTCGGGCTCTTGACTCCGGTCCTGTGGCGACGGCGCCTGGAGGGATCGGCGCACCCCGCCAGCGACAAGAAATCGGGGGCAGCAGCGGATAAGGTCAGATCAGAGCCGCAGGGACCTGCAACCTGACCAGTCCTGGCCCCGGTCCCGTAGCCGATGGTCCATTCTCAACTGGCGTCGGGCACCAGAGTATAGTCCGTGGTGATCTGAATGGCGGCCTCCAGGGATCGATACACCGGGCAATACCGGGCGTGCACCGAGTGTACTCTCTCGATCGTTTCCTGCTGGCCGGGATCCGCCTGAATCCTGTAGCTGACGTGGATCCGCCGGATCACGAGAACCCTGTCTTCGGACTCGACTTCTCCCCTAACTTCGGCCGTGAGCCTGCCGCTACCGGCGTCAATCTGACGCGCTTCCAGCGCGCCTCCCAGTGTGCCCGTCAGTCAACCGCCCGCGGCCGCAATCACATAATCCAGGGTAGTCGCCCGTGGCTCGAAGTCTTCCGGTCCCACCCCGTAGTGCCGGGCCACATCTCCATGCACCCCGAACGTGACAGCCTCCTCTTCCGCTGGAAGATAGGCAAGTCGAAGAGGGCCTTGCAGCCGCTCAATCCTGACTCTTGATGTGTATACAAGGTCTGACATCTCTTTCGTCCTCCTTCATTTCTCAGGGTTCTCTTTCGCCGCCAACAATTCTCTCATGCCGGCATGCGAAGCGAAGGGGATCACAATCCAACAAGAGGGGACCTTGCAGGCCCTGGCTCCCAGGAAACGAGGTCGCAAAGCGAAGCCGGTCAATCCGCTCACCCCCGAAGTTAAGCAGCTGCAGCGCGAGAACCGACGTTTGAAGCGCAAGCTGGAACAGGCCGAGATCATGCTGGAGATCCAAAAAAAAGCCTCCGAGATGATGGGTATCTCGCTGGGGACGAGCCGGGAGGAAGACGAGAGTTGAGGAATCGGGCTATTGAGCTGAGCCAATCGCATCCGACGGCTGTGGCCTGCCGGGCCCTGGGGGTTCCCCGGGCCAGTCTCTATCGAGAGAGACGCCGCCGGGAGTTTCCGCGGGAGGTCCGCCCGCGGCCCTCTCCGCCGCGCACCTTGAGTGGGCCGGAAAGAGAGGAGGTCGCGCAGCTGCTTCACAGCAGACGTTTTGTCGACAAAGCTCCGGCTGCCGTGTGGGCGAATTACTGGACGAAAGCCATCTATCTGTGTTCTCGAACCATGGCCTTGAAGCAACGCAACGAAGTCACGGCGGCTGCAACGCCGCCACCCTCAATACGAAAAGCCCGAGCTTTTGGCCACGGCTCCCAACCAATGCTGGTCCTGGGACATCACCAAGCTGAAGGGGCCGGTCAAATGGAGCTATTTCTACCTGTACGTGGTGCTGGACATCTTCAGCCGCTACGTGGTGGGCTGGATGGTGGCCACTCAAGAAAGTTCTTCGCTGGCCAGAACGCTGATCGGACAAAGCTGCGCCCAGCAGCGAATCGACTCGGGACGACTGACTTTGCACGCCGACCGGGGACCGTCGATGAAATCCAAGGCACTGGCTTTGCTGCTAGCCGATCTGGGCGTCACGAATCTCCGCCGTATCCTGGCCTCCTTCTTCACCGTTTTCTCGTGAATCGGCATCAGAAGACGTTCAACCTGAGGGCGGAGTCCAGACGCCAGGTGCGGGCTCAGGCCCTACAATCCGCCTTTACTCGATCCCCAGAGCGGTTCCCCAAGGGACGGCCTGTCCCGCCGTCTTTGCCCGAGGCAGCCTGGATCAATCGCCCCAACCAGGAGGACTCGTGAACTGACGCTACACTAATTTTCCAAAGAAAGTGTCCCTCACGCTACTCCAATGGACCTTTGACTCCCATTTTGCTGCTTGGAACCGGGCGCTCGCGGATGACCTTGGCCCGGGAACCAGCCGAGAATCTCCATACTTTCTGGTTCTGGACATCTCGAGCTCGCTACTCCAATGGACCTTTGACTCCCATTTTGCCTTGGAACCGGGCGCTCGCGGATCAGCCTCCATACTTTCTGGTTCTGGGGCAAGGCCCAGAAACTGTCCCGTCAGGTAGGAGGCCGCCAGCGTTCCCGCTTGAAGAATGAGAGCCGGCGGCCTGAAGAAGGCGGCGGCCACTCGCTTGGCGTCCCGAAAGGAGGCCGGCACTTCCCAGGAGGCCCGAACTACGTCGGATGGCGAGGCATAGGCCTGTAAGTAGTGCCCCTGGTTCCGCATCATGCATTCCTGGGGACTGGTCCCCCAGACCAGAATCTGTGGCTGTGAGCGGGCAAGAACGGCACGCAGATAGGAAACTGCAGATTCGCTGGAAAGCCCCCTTTGCCCCAGATTCAAGACACAGATCTTCAGTCCCAGATCCCGTTCCACCTCCTCCTGAATGACAGAGGGTGAAAAACCGAACTCGGCCAGGGAAGACCCCAAGAAGAGGACCTGACAATCCCGAAAGTCAGTCCAGGCCGCGGTCAGTCTGGCCGTTTGCTGGAGATGCGTAAAGGGCTGCCAGCAGTAAACAGCGAACACTTCTGCAGCCGCATTCGTGAGGAAGACCCAGACCAGACTCCAGACCAGGAGCCTCCAGAGCCTACCTTCTTGTGAACCTGCACTTCGTCCTTTCAAAGCCTTCACTTCACTCGATCAAAACTGGAAATATACGAACGGCCTCTGCACAGTAAGCGACATTTTCACCAGAGCCAAGCCCAAAACCAGGACCGCTCCCTGCAGCGGGGAAGGCAGGTTCAAGAAGGCCTTCTCCACTTGTTGCCGGAAATCGTAAGTGGTCAGGTGCAAGATGGTGGCGAGACCGAGGATCGCGACTCCCAGGCGAGCCAGTTGACTGGGAACACCCCACTGCCCCGGGGAGAATAGGATCCCATAAATCTGAAAGGCATCACTCATGCTTTCGGCCCGGAATACCACGATACTGAGGGACACAAGGAAAATCGTTCCCGCTCGTTTGCACCAGGGCAACGCGAATTCGACAGGGGCGGGCCGGGCTGGCCGGCGTTGTCCCCGCTTCCGCCGGCTCCACCAGCGGGTAAGTACCAGCCCCGCGCCGTGAAAGACTCCAAATGCTATGAACGTCCAGGCCGCCCCGTGCCAGAGTCCGATCAGAGTCATGGTCAAGAAGATACTGACGTAGGGACGCAAGGAGCGGCTGCCCCCCCTCCCCACGGTCATAGGCATAAAAAAGTAATCTCTCACCCACGTGAACAGGGTGATGTGCCATCTCCGCCAGAACTCCGCCAGGCTCACCGCTCTGGCGGCGGCCCGGAAGTTCTCAGGCAATTCAAACCCGAGAGTCCTGGCCGAGCCGATGGCAATGTCAGCGTAGGCACTGAAATCAAACCCGAGCTGCATGTAAAAACCCAGCATCGCAAGGGCAGAATCAAAGGCCCCGAAGGCCCCCGGATCTTTGAAAACCGGATCCACCAGGTGGAGCCCGATCAGATCGGCGATGAAAACTTTCTTCACCAGACCCTTCAGGATCCGGTAGATTCCGGAGATCATCCGCTCTTCGTCGAACTCAGGCGAAGGCTCTCCAACTGGGGAAGAAACTGGCGTGCCCTCACAACCGCTTCTGGGGCCGGCAATCAACTGTGGGATCGAGACGGGTGGTGATGGCGGTGAGGTAGTGCACATCCTCGGGAGTGTGCAGGCCGATACCCGAATGGCGATGGTCGCGGTTATACCAATCGAAGAAATCCCGACAGAAGTCTCTGGCTTGCTGAATGGTGCCGAAACGAGCCGGGAATTCGGGACGGTACTTGAGGGTCTCCTGGTGGGTTCCAACATGAGGCCCCGAAAGTGCTTTGGAAGAGCCACGATCGCAGGGTGAGACCACCCGCTACGATCTCCTGCTTGGAGAGCTCTGGGCGATCAAGACCTTGGCCAGGCGTGAGGCCACCATCCAGCCCACCACATAGCGGCTGAAAATGTCCAGGATCACGTAGAGGGAAATAGCTCCATTTGAAAGCTTGGTGATGTCCCAGGACCAGATGGCCAGAAGTTCCCAGTATTGGGGAGCGGCGGCGACTTCCAGACGTTCGGCCAGAATGCGGTACATGGTTCGAATCGAGCACAAGATCGCCCTTCGTCCAGCAATCCAGGACCTCCACAACGGCTTCCCTTTCGGGCGGGCTCAAGGCGCGTGGGGAGCCCGAGGCCGAGGATCCAGCGCCGGCCGTTCGAAGTTTCTCCCGATTCGTCGAGGGCCTGACAAGCACGGACTCCGTGGGATTGTGAGAATCGCAAAGCTTCGTCCATCAGCTCTCGTCTCCGTTCTCTTCGCTGCTCGCCAGAGAGATTCCCAACAGTTGCGAGAAGATCCAGCATGGCTTCAAACTCGAGCTTGCGTTTCAGCTTCCGTCAGCCTCCACTTGCCTCAGTTGACGATCCATTGACCGGCTTTGCCTTGCGTCCCCGCTTGTCAAGGCCTGCAGCGTTCCCTGCTCGCGTTGGCGGCGCCAATTCGACCAGTAAAGCCCTTCTCGGCGCAGCAAACTCCGCCCGCTTCACATCCACAGGACGCATGGCGGGCTGAAAATCGGCGACGCGTGGCCTTGCTGGGAACTCCGGATCGGGTGGAACCTTGTGGCTCCGTCCGTCGGCCAACCTCTCCGCTTCGCTCCGAGGTCTCCAAAAATCTGTTTTCTATCAGTAATCCAGCTTCTCGTCGAGTCTCACCATTATTGGCACAGAGGGCTTCCCGAAATAGAGTCGAGAGAGTAGCTGAGTGTCTGGAAGGTATAGAAAGAGATTCCCAGGGGCAGAATGACTTCGACATAGCCCGGGAGCGAGAATCCGAAACTCAGGAGCAGCTGGTTCAGATTGTCGAGAAAGAAGTTGTAGTACTTAAAAAAGCCCAGAACCCCGAGGTTACCGACCAGACTGACCAACAGAAACTGCCGCTTACGACGCAGCGCTTTCGCCTCATGGATGGCCCTCCCAACCAGAAAATCGAGTAGCGTCGAGAAAACAAGCAAGCTGGCAAAGCGCCAGTCCCAAGCACAGTAGAAGAGGTAGCTCGCGGCCAGCATCATCAGATGGCGCAGCCTCAGCCGAGTCCGCAGCAACCCCCAGGCCAGGATCCAGACCACAATCAGCAGGGCAGCATAATCGAGGGAATGAAAGAGCATCTCTTGGTCCAGCGTATTCTGTGAAAGGGAGTGCCGGCAGCCCATCGTGAAAGTCCCGGGAACTGCTAGACCCTGTCACAAACTTGCGAGATGATAACAGGTGGCACGGTCAAGAAGGGAATCAAGAGATATGCACTACGGTCAACCAGTTGTGATTACCGGAATTGGGCTCATTTGCTCGCTAGGCGGGAACCGCGTCGATGTGTGGAGTCACCTGCTACAAGGCACCCCGAACATGGGTCCCGTAACGCTCTTCGACGCGACTCGTCACCGCATTGATGACTGTGTTGTCGCCGAGTTGCCACCGGGGGTTCTGGAATCCAGAGTTGAGGAGATCAAAGCCCGTGGCTTCGTTCCTCCGCGCAAGGGACGGTTTCGCTGGATGGTCCTGTCTGCCGCGATTGAGGCCTTCGACGATGCGGCTCTTGACCTGGGCTCGCCTCAGGACCGAGCTGAGGGCATGGTCATACTGGGGACCATGACCGCCGGTTCGGAAGAGGCCGAGAGAATCGCCATCATGACAGAGTTGGGCAAGAAGCCAAGAGTTTCGGACAACATCGGGAAACGTCCCGGGATTGCGATGCAGGATGTGACCCGAGCCTTCGATCTCTCTGGACCGACCTTCGGAATGGAAGCAGCCTGTGCCAGCGGCGCAGCGGCGGTTACCCTGGCCACGCGCCTGATCGGAAGCGGCTCGACTCCCTGGTGCCTGGCGGGTGGGGCGGAAGCTTCGATCATCGCCTCCAGTGTCAAGATGGTTCACGCCCTCAGTATCATCCCCAAGTCTTTCAGCAACGATCCCAATGCGGCTTCCCGTCCTTTCGACAAGAGGCGAGAGGGATATGTCCCCGCGGAAGGGGCCTGCCTGCTGATTCTGGAGAGTGAGGAACACGCCCTGGCCCGAGGGGTCAGGCCGTATGCCCGTATCAAGGGCATAATCGACCGCTCTTTCAGTGAGCACCCGACTCGAATGTCGATCCCTTTCTGTCGAATGGTCATGGAGCAGGTGCTGGAGAACAGCAAAGTGAGAGTCGACGAACTGGGCTGGATTAACGCTCACGCCACCTCGACGGTGCACGGTGATGTTCAGGAGGCGCAGGCCATTGGCGAGCTTGTCGGTGAAACGGGCGTGCGTGTGTCCGCCCCAAAGTCCATGACCGGCCACCTCCTGGGAGGAAGCGGGGCTGCCGAGGCGGCCTTCTCGGCCATGTCCCTGCGCGACCAGCAAATCCCACCCACCATCAATCTTGAGGACCAGGATCCGGAGTGCCCGATCGAATGCATCACGTCCAGGACGGCAGCGGACTTTCGCTATGTTCTCTCCAACTCGTGGGGCTTCGGAGGGACCGGTAGCTGCATCGTCTTTGAACGGGTCTGAGGAGGGTTACAGGTTCCACGGTTCCAGCTTGAAGATTCTCTGGTGGTGGATTCCGAAAGTGGGACTCTCTTAACGTTTCGGGGCCCTCCCTGGTCCGAACCCTAGAACCCAGAACCCGTTACAAGAGACTGCGCAGGACGTAGTGCAGAATGCCGCCGTGCTGGTAGTAAAGAACTTCGTTGGGAGTGTCAATCCGCACAATCGCGGCAAAGGTCTTCTCGCCCTCGGTGATTGATCGGACCCTTACCTGCAGCCTCCGTCCCGGGACCAGGCCTTGCTCCAGGCCCATCACGTCAAAAGTCTCAAAGCCCGTCAACTCGAGACTGCTGGCCGACATGCCCGCTTCGAACTGGAGGGGCAAGACCCCCATCCCGATGAGATTGCTGCGGTGGATGCGCTCAAAGCTTTCCGCCAGCACCACCCTCACGCCCAGCAAGCGGGTTCCCTTGGCCGCCCAGTCCCGTGACGAACCCGAACCGTACTCCTTCCCTGCGATCACGATCAGGGGCGTGCCGCCTTCTACATGACGCATGGCCGCATCGTAGATAGGGAGCACCTCAGAGCCTTCCTCCATTCGGGTGTAGCCGCCCTCGACGCCCGGGACCAGGTTGTTGCGGAGCCGAATATTGGCAAAGGTACCCCGCATCATGACTTCGTGGTTGCCGCGCCTGGAACCGAAGGAGTTGAACTCCCATGGTTCGACTCCATGGCTCATCAAATACTGCCCCGCAGGCCCCTCCCTGGGAATGGCGCCCGCCGGAGAAATATGGTCGGTGGTCACGGAGTCTCCCAGTAGCGCCAGAACTCTCATCCCTCCGATGTCGCTCAACGGCTCCACCTCGGAGGTCATTCCCTCAAAAAACGGGGGGTCTTTGATATAGGTCGAGGATGGAACCCACTGGTAGCGTTCTTCGGGTGGAACGGCTATTTCCTGCCAGGTCAGGTCACCGGTGTAGACATCCGCATACTTTTCGGCAAACATTTCGCGCCGAACTGATTTTCGGATCGTCTCTTCGATCTCCTCCTGGGAGGGCCAGATGTGTCTCAGGAAGACATCCTCTCCTGCCCGGTCTCTCCCCAGTGGTTCCTGGTAGAGATCGATGTCCATTCGTCCTGCCAGGGCGTAGGCCACAACCAGAGGTGGTGAGGCCAGGTAGTTGGCTCGCACGTCGAGACTGATCCGGCCCTCGAAATTTCGGTTCCCCGAAAGTACTGAACAGGCGATCAAATCGTTCTCATTGATGGCTTTAGAAATGGGTTCAGGCAGGGGGCCACTGTTTCCAATGCAGGTCGTACACCCGTAGCCAACCAGGTTGAACCCCAACTCGTCCAGATAGCGGGTGAGTCCCGCCTGGTCGAGATACTCGGTGACAACTTTGGACCCGGGCGCCAGGCTGGTCTTAACCCAGGGATGTCTCTTCAGGCCCTTTTTTACGGCATTTCGTGCCAGCAGCCCGGCAGCTACCATCACTACCGGATTGGAAGTGTTTGTGCAGCTGGTAATGGCCGCGATGACAACGGCACCATCCCGCAGTTCGAACTCCTCCAGATCCTGACTACTCGGGCCCTCAAGGCTCACCTGGACTCGCCGTCTTGTACTCGCCGCTGTGGCAACGCTGCCCTGCGAGTCCCCCTCCGCCGCACCGCGGACCTGATCCACCATGGCTTCAAAGGCCCGCTTGCTGGACCGCAAAGCGATCCGGTCCTGTGGCCGCCTGGGGCCGGCCAGGCTGGGCTCGACTGTGGACAGATCCAGCCCCAGCGTATCGGAATACTCGGCCTGAGGACTTGCGGGAGTGTGGAAGAGGTCCTGAGCCCGGGCGTAGGCTTCCACCAGCCGGACGCGCCCTTCGTCACGGGCCGTGAAGCGGAGATAGTCAATGGTCTGCCCGTCGATCGGGAAGATGGCACAAGTGGCCCCGTACTCCGGTGACATGTTCCCAAGGGTGGCCCGGTCAGCCAGAGAGAGGCCGGCCATCCCGGGCCCGAAAAACTCCACGAATTTGCCAACCACTCCCCGCCCTCGAAGCATTTCAGTGATCGTCAAAACCAGGTCCGTGGCGGTGGCTCCTTCCTTCAACTCACCTTCCAGACGGAAGCCGACGACCTGGGGGATCAAGAGGCTGATCGGCTGACCCAGCATGGCGGCTTCGGCTTCGATTCCGCCCACACCCCAGCCCAGGACCCCCAGACCGTTGATCATAGTCGTATGGCTGTCGGTACCCACCAGCGTGTCCGGAAAGGCCAGAAGGCCCACCTCGGATTCCGCGGCAAAGACAACCCGGGCCAGATACTCGAGGTTGACCTGATGAACGATCCCGGTGGCCGGCGGAACCACCTTGAAATTGTCGAAGGCGGTCTGGCCCCACTTCAGGAACTCATAGCGCTCACGGTTGCGCTCAAACTCCCTTTGGACGTTGATCTGCAGGGACGTGGCAGTGGCAAACGAGTCCACCTGCACGGAATGGTCGATAACCAGCTCAGACGGGACCAGGGGATTGATCTTCCGGGAATCTCCTCCCAGCCTCGACATGGCTTCTCTCATGGCCGCCAGGTCGACGACAGAAGGAACGCCTGTGAAGTCCTGGAGCACCACTCGTGCCGGCGAGAAGGCGATCTCCTGGGATGGCTCTGCCTGTGGATCCCACTTCACCAGCGCCTCGATGTCCTGGGCGGTGACCGACTCGCCATCTTCGTGGCGCAGCAGGTTTTCGAGCAGAATCCGGAGAGAGAACGGAAGCCGGTTGACTTCTCTGAGTCCCTTCCTTTGCAGCGCTGGAAGGCTGTAGTAGCGATACTGCTCTCCTTCAATTTCCAAACTTGACAGGACCCCAAAGCTGTCTCGACTGATCGTCATCCCAATCTCCTTGGTACCAAGATACTTGGACCACGGAAGCAAGGCAAATCAGCTTCGCCCCCCCGGTTCCTCACACCCGAGAGGGCCACCGGCTTTCGTGCTAAAATCCACACTTTCATGGTTGGCACATCACCGCGAGACGAATCGGAACGCCTGATGACGAACTCACCGCGGGGAGCGGCCGACTGGAGGAACAAAAATGCCTGCCTCCCAAGCTGTTTTTGATACCGATGTTGTTGTGATAGGCGCTGGGCCGGGCGGATATACGGCGGCCTTCCACGCCGCTGACCTCGGGCTTCAGACCCTGCTGATCGACTTGCACGAACGACCGGGAGGAGTCTGCCTGAACGTCGGGTGCATCCCTTCGAAGGCTTTGCTGCATGTCTCCAGTGTTATCCGACAGGCGGCTCATGCTTCTACCCTGGGAGTCGAGTTTGGGAAGCCTCGCGTGGACATCGACCGGGTTCGGGAATGGAAGAACGAGATCGTGGACCAACTGACCGGAGGCCTGGGTCAGATTGCGAAAATGCGGGGAGTCCAATTCGTTCAGGGGCGAGCCGTATTCGAAAACTCCGGGCAGTTGCGAGTGGAGGGCAAACAGCCCGCCACGATCCGGTTCAAGCATGCAATCCTTGCCACCGGTTCGCGGCCCACGCTCTTTGCTCCCTTCGAAACAGAGAGTGACCGGATCCTTGATTCCACCAGCGGCCTTGAGATTCGCGAAGTCTACGACCGGCTCCTGATCGTGGGTGGGGGTTACATCGGCCTCGAGATGGGAACCGTGTATGCAGCTCTCGGCTCCGAGGTGACTGTGGTGGAGTTGACAGACGGACTGCTCCCCGGAGTGGATCGAGACCTGCTGCGGCCTCTGGAAAAGACTCTTCGGAAATCGTTCGCTGCGATCCACCTGGAAACGAGGGTCACTCGCCTGGAAGTACAACCCGGGGGAGTCGAGGTGACTCTGGAAGGAGCAGTCAGTTCCTCTGAGCTCTTCGACGCCGTACTTGTTGCAGTCGGGAGAACTCCCAACACAAATGACCTGGGCCTGGAAAACACCGCCGCCCGTTTGGAGGACGGCTTTGTTGTCACCGACGAGCAGTGCCGCACCGACGACCCGGCGATCTTTGCCATCGGCGATATCGCAGGCCAGCCGATGCTGGCCCACAAAGCTTTCCGGGAGGGCAAGGTGGCTGCAGAGGTGGCCGCCGGTCAGATGGCCGCCTTTGATAACGTTGCCATTCCAGCCGTCGTGTTCACTGATCCCGAGATCGCCTGGTGTGGCGTCACCGAAACCGAGGCCAGACAGGAAGGCCGCGAGATCAAAGTGGCCAAGTTTCCGTGGGGGGCTTCAGGTAGAGCCTTGACCCTGGACAGGACCGATGGACTGACCAAGATCATCTTTGATGCCCAGACACGATCCGTCCTGGGTGTCGGAATTACCGGTCCAGGGGCAGGAGAGTTAATTGCAGAAGCCTGCCTGGCGGTGGAGATGGCCGCGGTGGCGGAGGACCTGGTGGGCACAATCCATCCTCACCCAACCCTGTCTGAAACCATCATGGAAGCAGCCGAGGTTCTCTTCGGCCACTCTTCGCATGTCTACCACAAGCAACGCAAATAGATGCCAGTCCATAGTTTCTCTCCTCTCCAGGGAAAAGTTGTCGAGACCTGGATCGATTCGCAGGCCCTGCAGGGGAATCGACTGGGAGATCCTTCCCGGCGCTGTGTTCAAGTCTATGTTCCGCCCTCTGAAAAGGGCTCGCCAACCCGCTTCCCGCTCCTGGTTTATCTGGCCAGTTTCACCAACAGCAGTCTGAAGATGACCTCCTGGAGGGCGTTTGGCGAGAATCTTCCCCAGAGAGTGGAGCGTCTCATTGAGACCGGGAAGATGGGCCCGGTGGTCGTGGCCTTCCCCGATTGTTTCACTTCTCTGGGAGGAAATCAGTATGTCAATTCGGAGGCGGTGGGGAGCTGGGAGGACTTCCTGGTCGCTGAGCTGCTTCCCCGGCTGATCTCCGAGTTTCCGATCGAGACCTCAGCGCAGATGCGGGGAGTTCTGGGCTTTTCCAGCGGGGGCTATGGAGCGCTGGTCCAGGGACTTCGACACGGAGAGCAGTGGGGTGCCGTCGCCTGTCACTCGGGAGACATGGGTTTCGATCTTCTCTTTCAGCCTGGTTTCCCCCGGGCAGCGCGGCAACTTGAGCCACACGGCTTTCAGCCCGGACCCTTCCTCGCAGACTTCTGGGCTCGGCCCCGCCTCGATGGCCATCAGCTCGAGGCCGTGACCCTGCTTGCCATGGGAGCCAGTTACGATCCAGACCCGGACCAGGACTTCGGAGTCCGTCTTCCGATTGATCCCCACACCTGCGAACTCATTCCGGAACGATGGTCGCGCTGGCTGGCCCATGATCCATTGCAACTGATCGAGGAACCCGCCTGTCGCCAGAGCCTCTCGAGGCTACGCGGGCTGTATCTGGACTGCGGAAAACAAGATCAGTACAACCTCCAGTTCGGGGCCCGAAGACTGGTCCGCAAACTCGAGACCTACGGGATCGAACACCGCTACGACGAATTCGACGGCAGCCACTCGGGAGTGGACTATCGGCTGGACACCTCTCTGCCCTTCCTCTACAAAGCACTGACCGCCTCCTGAAACGTTCCTCGTTCCGGAATCTCAAGTGAGTGGGAGGGGGCTTAGAAACGTCAAGAGAGTGGGAGGAGCCCTGGGGCGGCGCGACGTTTAAATTCCCGAGCGCCGCCCCAGGGCTTCTCCCACTCTCGGATTCCACCACCAGCCCCCCCCCCCCGCCCTGGCACACCGCATCGTGGTATCCTCGGGAGCGAATGAGGTACCGACCTGAGATACCCTCACTCCATCCCACCGACGAGAACACCTTCCTCAACCGCCGTCGTTTCATCCAATCACTGACCCTGGGATCGATCTCCGGCGCGTCAGCTTGCTCCTGGGCTGCAGGGGAAAAACAGGAACTCCTGGAGGAGCCACTGAGCCGTCCCGAGATCTTTCCTCCGCCGGTCAACACCGACTACACCCTTCCCAGAGCCCTGGAGACCCGTCTGACTCCACGCCAGGTGGCCGCGAGCCACAACAATTTCTACGAATTCCTGCCCGGCCGGGGAGGTCCGGTGTGGGAACACGTCGAGAAGTTCCAGGTAGAACCCTGGAAGGTGAAGATTTCCGGTGCCTGCCGAAACCCCAGGACTCTGGACCTGGACGACCTCTTTAGGATTCCTCATGAGGAACGTCTGTACCATTTTCGATGCGTGGAGCGCTGGGCCATGAATATTCCCTGGAGCGGCTTCCCCCTGCGCAAGCTGATCGAGGATTCCGATCCCGAGCCGGAGGCCAGGTTTGTGCGGTTCGTCACCGCCTATCGCCCCTCGCAGATGCCGGGAATCAGGCAGGCGCCCAATTATCCCTGGCCGTACAATGAAGCTCTTCGAATCGATGAAGCGATGAACCAACTGGCGATGGTGGTGACGGGAGTGTACGGCAAACCGCTGCTCAAACAGCATGGAGCGCCGATTCGCATCATCGTGCCCTGGAAATACGGCTACAAGAACCCGAAGTCGATTGTGAAGATCGAGTTTGTTCGCAAGCAGCCGGGGATCTTCTGGCAGATTCTGCCTCACGAGTACGGCTTCTTATCCAATGTGAATCCCCGGATCCCGCACCCTCGCTGGAGCCAGGAAAGATCCTACTGGCTGGATTCCCAGTCCTGGTTTCCAACTCCCATTTTCAACGGCTACGAGAAGTACGTGGCCGGGCTCTATCCGGACGAACCGCGCTCACCCCAGAGCCCGCTGCGCCGCGGCCAGATCGCCCGCTGATTGCGGGTAGAGATGGCCTCTCGACCTCACCCCAGTCACCTCTTGCTGAGCATTTCCATAGCTGTGGTCTCTGTGTCCTTCGGATCGATCCTGGTGAAGTGGAACACAGAGGCCCCTCCTCTAACCATCGCCTTTTTTCGGATGCTCTGGGCATCCCTCCTGCTGCTCCCCTTCTATTTGCGGGAACGAGCCGCCTCAGCCAGAAGAGGCCGGACGGATCTCCCCTTCCCTTCCATCCTGCTCGCCGGATTGAGCCTGGCTCTCCATTTCGCCTTCTGGATCACTTCTCTGCGCCATACCTCGGTCGCCGTGTCGGTCTTCCTCGTGAACACGGCCCCTCTGCTGGTGGCTCTCTTCGCGTTCCTCCTGTGGCGGGAGAGACTCACTTTCACTGGTGTTGCCGGGATCGTGATCGCGATGTCCGGTACCGCCTGCCTGAGCCTCGCACAGTTTCAGTCCTCCGGCACACTTGCGGGAACTCTCTACGCGCTGCTGGGAGCCTTGTTTCTGAGTGTCTACCTGATGGCCGGCCACGCCAGCCTGCGAACCACCAGCCTGTGGCTCTACGTCTATCCGACCTACCTGATTTCAGCCTTGCTGCTGGGCCTCCTGGTATGGGTCACGGAGAGCCCGGTTGGCGGATTCGGGATTCGAACCCATGCACTGATGTTTCTTCTCGGCCTGGTTCCGCAGTGCCTGGGACACACTTCCTATAACCGGGTCCTGCAGTACCTGTCCCCTACGCTGGTTTCCCTGCTTGTGTTGGGAGAGCCGGTGGGCGCGTCGGTGCTGGCCTACGTCTTCCTGAGTGAGAGCCTGGCGCCTCTCTCTCTCCTGGGAGCAGGTGCAGTCGGCGTCGGAGTCCTGCTGGTATCTCGAGGGGGGATCCACACCGAACCCGAGCAGCAGATCGCTGTCGCCGTCATCCGCTCGCAGCCAGGTATCCTCGTTCAAGAACGTGAAGGCGACTCGCTTCTGGAAGGTCTCCTAGAATTCCCGGGTGGGAAGATCGAAGTTGGAGAATCGCCTCTGCAGGCAGCCATCCGGGAGACACAGGAGGAGTGTGGCCTCGATCTGGATCCCAGAAGCGGCCGTGAGATCTGGCAACAAAGTTACCAGTATCCCGACCGCCGGGTTCACATCCACTTCCTGCTTTTCGATGTTCCTGGCATGCCCCCGGCTGGAAGCGGGCCGTGGGTACCTGAAGAGGATCTGGATGGGAAGGTTTTTCCAGCCGCCAATCGTCAGGTCATCGACCTTCTCAAGAGATTTGATAGAACCAGGCGGCGAACGCCAGAAGAAGACCCAGAATCACAACAACCGAAAGAGCCCACCTGAACCTCCACTTCTCCACCGCCTCGGTAAGCCTGTCTTCCAGATTCCGATCTTCGACTCGCAGCCGCCAATCCTGGGGATCGAGAACTCCTTCTGAAGGGTTGAGTTCAGGCCCCACGGGCTCGAAGTGAATCAGCCGCGGCGCAAACCACAAGAGCAGTCCGACAATCGCAAAGAGCACGAGTAGAGGAAGGTTGCCCTGACTGACAATAAAGGTCAGCACCAGGGCCAGAACGATGAGGAGAATCAGCAGAATTCGAACATAGTGCCAGGGTACGGTTGGCTTGAACTCCGCTCCGCAGCGGGGACACCTCAGCTTGGATCTGACCAGCATCGGATCAGACCAGAGGCGCGTCTTGCAAATCGGACACTTCTGGGACATGAGTACTTTTTTCTTTAGCCCTTCACCGGTCTTCAATCGAAGCGGCCACGATGTTTGCCAGTTGCTTGCGCAGACGTCCGGCATCGCCTTCACTTTCAGGATGAAGCCGGCTGGTCAGAATGATCAGAAAAGCCTGCGTAGAGGGATCGATCCAGAGCGAGGTCCCGGTGAATCCCGTATGGCCGAACGACCCCATCGAGAAAAGGTCGCCGCGGCTGGAACTGAAGCCTGTACGGATGTCGAAACCCAGGCCTCGCCAGGCATCCTGCCCTGGCGGAGACTGGTTCGTCGTCATTCTCTCGACCGACATCGGAGAGAGGATGCGAGCACCGTTGTAGATGCCGCGATTCAGAAGCATCTGGGCATAGATCGCCAGATCACCTGCTGTTGAGAACAACCCTGCGTTGCCCGACATCCCTCCCATCCGCTCCGAAGTTGGATCGTGAACCTGTCCTCTGAGCATCCGTCCGTTTCGGGGCTCGGTCGGTGCGATTCGAGCCTTCCATGAACTGGGGGGCCTGAAGGTCGTCTGTTTCATGCCCAGGGGGGAAAAGACGCGCGCGGCGCTGAACTCGTCCAGCGGCGTTCCGGCTGCCTCCGCCACGACGGCGCTCAGGACAATGTAGTTGATATCGCTGTAGATGAAGCGGCTTTCAGGAACCGCCACTAACTGCTCGTCTCCCGCCCGTCTCACCGCTTCTTCGAAGCCATTCCAGATCTCGTCTTGATCCAGACCCGGCCGCAGGCCCGAGAAATGAGTCAGGAGGCTCAAAATCGTGATGTTTTCCTTTCCATGTCGGCTGAAGTCGGGCAGAAAGAGGCCCGCCGGATCGGACAACGTCAGTCTGCCCTCTTCAACCAGAATCATGACCGAGGGAGCCGTCGCTACCGTTTTGGTCAGAGAGGCAAGATCGAAAACCGTGTCGGTCGTCATGGGCTCTCTTCGGGGACGCAGCGCGCGATGACCAAAGGCCTTTCTGTAGACGATGCGACCCTGCCTGGCCGCCAGTACAACGGCGCCCGGCACATCCCCCTTCTGGATTGCCTCTTCCACCACCACGTCGATTCTGCTCAAATGCAGGGAAGACATCCCGACTTCTTCCGGGCGCGCCGGATAGAGAACTTCGGACACAGCTCCCTGGAGCGGGGCGGTTAGCAGAAGCGAAAATGCGCTGAATCGAAGGATGCCCTCTAGTGCAGCCCGCATCCTTCAATTCTAAGACATCACTCAGCGAAAAGATCACTCATTAGCGGCCCATGAGATAATCTCTTTCAGTAAGTACTCGCAAACGTTACCGTACTCATGGACGGGAGTACTCAGATGGTGGGATCTGGATATGTGCTGGCTGGAGGTTCGAGCCGGCGCCTGGGACGAGACAAAGCCCTCCTCGAAGTCGGAGGAATGACTCTGGTGGAGAGGGCTGTGCGAACGCTGGAGGCTCTCGGTCTGGAGGTCCGGGTCGTTTGTGGATCCGAGGATCAGGCCAGGCGGGTCCAATCTCCTGCCATCCTCGACAGGACGCCCGGACAGGGGCCAGTGATGGGGATCTGGAGCGCCCTCCACCACTCGGACCATCAGAATAACTGTTTCCTTTGTTGCGACATGCCGTTTCTCCCATCCAAACTGCTCTCCAAGTTGTGGAGCCGGAAAAGAGGGTTTCATGTTGTCGTGCCGACTGATCAGAAGGGTCGGATCCAGCCACTTTGCGGCATCTACTCCAAACATTGTCTGGGGGTCCTCGAAGACCAACTCGAGAGAGGCGTCTTGAGCATTCTCGATGTTTTGAAATCGGAGCGCCTGAAAGTGAAGGTCGTGGCGGCTCAAGAACTGGACGTCAACTCCCATACCTTCTTGAACATCAATGATCGAGCCAGCCTTCGGGCACTCGAGGAGCACCTGGGAAAAACCACTCAACCAAACAGAACAGGCGGGAAACCGTGCATCTCTTGAATGGGGCTGACTGACATGTCAACTGGACTCTTCATCTTTCACGTGGTTGCAGTCGTGGCGATCTTCTCCGGGGGATACTGGATAGGGTTCCAGCGGGGCAAGGTCCAGCCCCCAGAGGATGCCTACCTCGACTAGTGCACTAGATGAAGAGTTCCTCTTCACCCGACTTTTCTTCGGCCGACTGCTTACGGGAAAAGAGAGCGTCAATTCCGCTCCTGATGCCTCGGATGAAGGAAGAGACCTCTATGGCCGGCTTGAGCAGGTCCTTCTGAATCGTTTCTGTGGTCTGCTGGAACTTCTCCACTGTGTCGCTGACCAGAAAGTCAATTTTCGCCGCCTGATCCTGCCCCACCGACATCAGCTCTTTGATCACTGCGTCGGCCTGTTCTGCCCGGTCGTGCAGGGTCTCGGACATATTTCCCAGATTGGTGGCAAAATCCTGGGCAACCGAGCTGACCGGCTCCAGGCTCTCAGAGACCTCCAGCAGCCGGGATTGAACCTGGGAAAGAGTTCCCTCCAGATCTTTGGACTGTCTTTCGATCTGAGCAGTTACCTGGCGGACAGACCGGGCAGTCAGAATCACCGCCACGATTTGAAAAAGAAAGCCGAAAATCGCCAGCAGGGCGATCGCCAGCACCCAGATCTCTACAGTGCTCACCTATTGCCTCCAGGAAGCATCAGGCCTCTTCTTCTCCGACCTCGTCCGAGAGCCGCTCTTTCCCCTCTTCGTACGCCTTCTTGCCGGCCTCGACAGCCTTCGCAATGCTGTCTTTCTTCTTGGCTATGGCATCCTTGCCCTTCTCGATGCCCTCGCTCACCGCCCCCGCGGCCTGACGGGACTTGTCGCCGATTTTTTCCTTGCCCTCGCGGGCCTTCTCAGCAACCCACTCGCCCTTTTCGCCAAGGTACTGCTTGCCCTCGCGTGCTTTTTGGCCCAGCTTGTCCGACCCCTCACGATACTTGCTCTCGATGAGATAACGGGTTTCCTGCCCGGTCCGGGGCGCGAAAAGCAGAGCGATTGCCGCACCCACAAAACCACCGACGAGAAAATAGGTTATCTTATCTCCTTGTGAAGCCATTTCGTTTCTCCAATTCTCCCTGAGGAAAAGGGGATTCGCCTCCAGGAAACGCTACCGTATTGATGCAAGGGAGTACTAGATTAACACAACTCTGAGTACTCGTTTCCTAAAGGAATCCGAAGCCGGCACAAAATGACACCACAGGACCGGGGACCTGAATCGTGAGTTGTCATCTGCTTCTGATCCTGGCCTTTCTTGCTGGAGGAAGTCCAACTCCCATGAATCGAGGTGAAGCCCAACAGGACCCAGTCCAGATCGCCGCCAGTGGGAGCCTGAGGGCGGGAGAGGAAGGCACCAGGGAACTCGAGGAAAAAGTGCGGGATCACCTGGCGGCGGCCCGGGATCTTCTGGCTATTCTGGAGTCTGACCTGGCGAAGGCTCAGATCCGTAGCCTCCAGTTTGAGGAGCTGTATGGGCAAGGCCTCGTCTCGCGCCGGGAACGAGACCAAAGCGCGGCTCGAGCCGGGGCGCTGGAGGCCCGGGTGGCCAGGCAAGGGGAGGTGTGCGCCTCCACTCGAGTCCTGCTCGTCGAACTGGCTCAAGCCTGGACGGGGAAACCCGTTGCATCTCTTTCCGGGGACCCTGAGGACCACTTGCAGATCTGGGATGTCGGCCTGGTTCCGGATCTGGCCAACTTCTTCTGGCACAGGTTCGGGCGGGAATTGCCCATCAGTGCCTTTGGCCAGACCCTTACCCACGACCGACTCGGCTTTGACCATCGAGATCGAGTCGATCTTGCTCTTCACCCGGGCACACCGGAAGGCGCAGCTGTTGTCGAGTATCTGAGACAATGGCAACTGCCCTTCCAGGCCTTCTCGACTGCCCAGAGCGGCTCCGCCACCGGCGCCCACATTCACATCGGGCCCGTTTCCAGACGGCTGGACTAGTCCCCTGCCTTCCGCCAGATACATGCTATCGCCCTGCCATTGCCCATGCCGTGCCCTGACCTTATCCTTTGGTTGCATCAAGACTGTGAGCTGTTTGACCTTGCCTTCAATGACTAAAAACGTTGCAGAAAAACGCGAGACGATTGACGGGTAAAGGCAAGGGCACGGCCAAGACGGTGAAACAGATGCTCCGCCAGGGTTTCTGATCAGGATTCAGGCTCTTCTTTTGAGGCTGCCGTTTCGAGACGATAGATCTCCAGAAGGGCCATCAGCAGGGCTGTCACCAGAGGGCCGAGCAGCACGCCCGGTGGCCCGAAGAAAAGGAGCCCTCCAGCGAAGGCAAAGAAAACCAACAAGACATGCATTCCCTCCGAACGTCCTCCAATGATCAAGGGGCGCACAATATTGTCGACCAGGGCAATGACAAGTGAGCCTAGCCCGGATTATGCAAGAACCGTAGTCCGGAGTTGAAAAACGACTCGAGAAGTGGCTCAACTCGAAAGCGGACAGGTGTGACAGGCGGATTTGCGAAGAATATCGGTTGGCGAGGCGTTTGAAGTGGTTGGGGAGTGAATTTCAGACAGATCTGGGCCTGGGTGAGTATCGGAAGCGGTTTTTCGGGGAGCTGGGAGAGGCTAGCTGGAGTTGAGACGACTCAAGACGAGGTGGAAGAGGGGTTGTTCGGGAAAGGCTGAGGAAAGATGGACCCAGATGCGTCGAGTGGTTTGTCGGATCCGGGCCCCGATCTTGAGGACACGACGACGTAAGGTTTCGATTTCGAGCTTGTGCCAGGGGGTCCCGTGCAGATAGTCGCGCAGGCGCACGAACATCTGGTAAGCCAGGGCATGCAGAAGGAGTCGAAACTGATTGGCCAGGAATCGATGACAGCTGAGTCGGTCCATGCTCAGATGATTCTTGAAGGCCTTGATGAAGTTTTCGGTCTGTCCTCGGTTTGTGTAGTGGTCATAAAGTGATTGGGAGCAGAGATCGTCCCGGTTGGTGACCACAAAGCGACGATTGATCCCGCGCTGATCGACCTCCACTTTGACGATGACGCGACGAGATCGATCCCAGCTGTTGGCTCGATAAAGAAACTCGTCAAACTGACGCTGTTTTTCCTCCAGCTCAAGGAACCTTTCCCGAGTCGAATCCAGCAGGGGCTCGACCACTCGCTGCAGGCGAGGGTTTCGACTTAACCCAATGACATACTGGAGTTGATTCTCTTCAGCCTCACAGAACTCGTAGAGCCGCGGCGTGGCAAAGCCGCTGTCGGCCCGAATCTCAATCTCGACATCCGTCCCCACTCCTTGTCGGATAGCCTCCACGACTCGCTTCAGAATGGGCACGATGTGAGAGGCAGCTCCCTTGTTGCCAGGTCTCAACACGGCACACACCAGGTCTCCCGTGTCGGCATCGAAGATCAGCAAAGGATGCAGAATGTGGCTTCGGTAATACCCGTGGTAGAAGGAGAACTCCTGCTGGCCGTGGGTGTGGTCGTCGGTACTGTCCAGATCCAGGATGATCTTACCGGGACGTCTTTTCTTCAGGGAGCGCACATAACGGCCTAGCAGCCACTGGCTCAAACGCATCAGATCCTTCCTGGTGACGGAGTTCTCCAAGCGGGAGAAAGTCGGCTGCGTGGCCAAATCCGGATCGCTCTCCGGCAACTGATCACAGACGGTTTTGAGCATCGGATCCGAGCGCAGCGTATCGGCGTCATTACAGTCTTCGTAGCCGGCCACGATCTGCAAGACTCGTTGTCGGATCAACTTCAACAGATCATGACGAATGTAGCGTTGGTCTCGACTCTCCGAAATACACGAACTGAAGCCCTCGCAGAGCCGATGTTGCCGATCCACCGATCCAAACAACAACCATCCTGCGTCGGAAGTGAGGCTCCCCCCATCAAAACGCGCCGTGATCTTTCTGTGGCTGTGAAATGGCAGGGTATTCTGGCAGACTGCTCTTAACATTGCCGTAGCTCCTGGTTAGGGTCTTGTTTGTGTAAACCCTTTTATATCAGAGAGCTACGGCTCTTTTTATGGGCCCAAATCTCACTCGGATTCAGATCTCATGCATAATCCGGGCTAGCAGGAAGAGGGCAATCCCCCGCCCCAGCGAGCCGCTGAGCATCAGGTAAATCGACATCGGTATCCAGATGATTCCAGTCCCGAAGAAGGGAACGACGGATACGCAGGCCACTGCGGCAGCCCAGAAAACCGGCGTGTCGATCCGCAGGATCGTGAAAATCACAGCCGCCAGCACTCCCTGGCACAAACCAGTTACAAAAATCCCCAGAAACGTGGCATGGACCATGTTCTGAAGCTTTCCAAAGAGGACATCCTGATAACGCGGTGCAAGTGGAAGCAGCCCCTGCAGCCTGGCGAGCAGAAGATGGCCATCCCGAAAAAGGAAAAACATGCTGAACACCATGACCGCAAAATTGATCAGGAGCCAGCCGACGCCACCCAGAACCGTCGAGGACCGGCTGATCAGGAAGCCGGCAAGGTCCTCCAGCCGCGACGTCAAGAACTCTCGGAAGTTGAAACTGTCCTGGCGGAGGAGGGAGGTAACTCGCTCAACCAGAGGCTCCAGGATCTTCGGGTAGGGCCGCTCCATCAGTTCCAGGATCTGATCCTGGTTGGCGACAAACGCCGCGTACGCTTCATTGAGTTCGTTGGCCAGAAAGACGAAAAGCAGTACCAGTGGGATGATGATCAGAATCGTGATGATCGAACACATGATGACCGACGCCAGGCCGGCTCGATCTCCGACCACCCGCTTCATCGCCAGGAAGTTCGGAAAAAAAAGAGACACCAGTGTCATTGCAACAATCAGAGAAACAAGAAAGGGGCGAAGGATCGCGTAGAAGAGATAAAGGACCAGGGCCAGGGAAAGAAGCAGGAAGGTCTGGGACGGGACTGGAGAGCGCTTCATTTCAGTCTTGTGAAACCACCTCTGCGTAGTAAGGGCACAGGTCTACCAGAACGCACCGATCGCAACGCGGCTTCCTGGCCTGGCAGACTTGTCTGCCATGGTGAATCACCCAGTGCGAAAAGTCGATCCAGTCCCGCTCCTCAACCGTAAGCATCAGATCCTTCTCGATGGCCACAGGGGTTTCAGCCCTGGTCAGGCCGAGTCTCCCGCTGATCCTTGAAACGTGTGTATCGACAACCACGCCGGCGGCAATACCAAAACCGGTTCCGAGAACTACGTTGGCCGTCTTGCGGGCGACTCCCGGGAGAGTCAGAAGCTCCTTCATGCTGGACGGGACCTCACCATCGAAGTTCTCAACAATTCCCCGGGCCGCCCCGATCAGGCTCTTAGTCTTGTTGCGAAAAAAACCAGTGCTTCGAATGATCTCCTCAACTTCGTGGAGGTCGGCTTCGGCCAGGGAGTAGGGGGATGGATGGATGGCGAAAAGGTGGGGTGTGACCATATTGACTCGCACATCCGTGCACTGAGCCGAGAGTATGGTCGCCATCAGGAGTTGGAAAGGATTTGAATAATGCAGAGCACACTCAGCTCCCTTGTATTCCTGGGAAAGAATCTCCAGGATCCTGGCGACTCGCTGCTGTTCCTTGCTGCGTCGGCTCGACATCCAGGCCGATCATAACACCGAGGCTAGAGCTCTTTCTCTGCCAGATACTCAACGGGGTGCCGCGATCGAACTCTTCTTCCCTGAGGCCGCCGCAAGAACAGCAATGTGCCTATGGATCCAGCCCCCAGGATCAGCCCGGCAAGCAGCGAGGGAAGCGAGAAACTCCTGGAGAGCCAGCTTCTCAGACCGGCGGGATGAACCACGAACTGGCGGGTGTGCAGGAGAATCCTCTGATCGTTTCGATCAATCAGATCGATCTTGAGGGTAGCCGGCTCCGAGCGAATCAGTTCTCCGTCCACACTCCAATCCCAGAAAGTGCTCTCCCTGACCTTCACCTCGCGCCGAGGGTCGTCCCCGGCCAGTTCGATCACAAGTTTTTCCGGCGTGACCCAACCCATCTCGGCTCGGATGTCGTCGCCAAGGGCGGAATGGAGCTCTCGTTCGCGCTCCGTGAGCTTGACGGTGTCGGGAGACAACAGAGACATCTCCACTCGGGCAGGAGCCCCGACCTGTTCCGGGGGTGCGATTCGAATGGTCCCCAACAGCTGGGAGTCTAGAAAAAAACGGCTCTCCAGCCACCCCTCGTCGGCTTTCTGATCAGGGGAGGACTCAACTCGCAGTGCCTTGGAGAGAGCATCGGCCGTCTCCAGTACCTCCTTTTGCTCACGCATTTGAAGATACCGTGCGTTGATGCTCTTCTTGTCGGAGGTCAACGCCCTGAGGCGGGACGAAAGCCGCTTGCCGTTACTTTGAGCCGAGGCCAGTTCCTTGCGAAGCTCTTCCGCTTCACTCTGCAGGGCCGAAACCTGGCCCTGCACGTTGGCCAGCTGAGTGGAAAGATCCGAGCGCGCCGTCTGCAGCTTATCCACAAATAAACTGAGAGACTCAGCCTTCGAGTCCGCGGCACTCGGGTCACCAGGTTCCGGCTGGAAGCTGGTCATGAGATCGTTGACCTGCTTCTCATAGGTCGCCTGTGAACTCTTGAGCTGAGCGATTTCACCCTGTAGTTTCGTGATTTCTCCCCGTGCTTCGTCGCGCTGATCCAGGGTGCGCAATCGCTCCTCTTTCTCCTCGTCAACTTCGACAGTCACCTCTTCCAGTTGCTCACGGAGATTAGTGGATCTGGATTCTGCCGCAGCCAGCTTCTGAGCGGCCGCCACCAGCTTCGTCTCCAGGCTCGAGGCCTTTGTCGCCAACTGAGCCACTTCTTCGAGAGCTCTTCTATACTCCGGGTTCTGCTCGGCGATCTTTTGGACAACAAACTCCGTCGTTGTGCCGGTCGTGGTCGCAAACGTCCGGATCAGTTCTTCATATTGACTCTCGATGAAGGCGGTTTTGGCCGCAGCGATTTCGCGATAAGACACTCCCTCTGTAAAAGCAAACCGGAGGGAGTCCTCAAAGGCTGTCTGCTGCCCGAAGTACTGCTCCAGAGGCTCCTCAAACTGAAAAAAGACCGTGGATTCCCTGCTCGTATCCAGAGCGCTCACCCTGAACCGAATACTCCGATCCTTGAACTCCAGCCCGACCACGCGGACCTGCTCTCCAACCTTGAAAAAGAGGGTCTCTCCCTGGCTCGAAGCCTCGAGACGGCTCCCTGACGCCCTGACATCGACCGCTTGCCCAAGACCGTGGATCGGGATTCTCAGGAAAATGGTCCGGTTCAGGTACCGTTCCTGATAATCATTTTGAAGCCGTTTATCTATGCCGGCCTGGAGGGCCAGGGTGATGAAAACGGCCGGAAGGAGAAAGCTCACTCGACACACGGACAAAGGGTTTCTTGCCATCACGGGGTCTCCTGGTTGGGTGGCAGGATTGATTCTAGCAGGGAAAGACGACCCTGGTGCCCAATTGTGCGCCACGGAACTCTTCGGGGTCGTATACTTCAGGACCAGGAAAGAACCGGATGAGCGATCAGATTCTCGATGTAAACGAGATTTTTTTCAGCATCCAAGGGGAATCCACCCATGCGGGGCGCCCCTGCGCATTCGTCCGTCTGACCGCGTGTAACTTGAGGTGCAGCTACTGTGACACCGAGTATGCCTTTTTCGAGGGGACAGAGCGCACCATTGACGAGATCGTGGCCGAGGTCGTTGCCTTCCCTTGTGACCTGGTGGAGATCACCGGTGGTGAGCCTCTGCTGCAGAGGCAGGTTCACGATCTGATTCGGGAATTACTGGAGCTGCGAAAAACGGTCCTGATCGAAACGGGTGGCTCCATGGATGTCAGCGCTGTCGATCCACGTGCCATTCTGATTTACGACATCAAGTGCCCGGACAGCGGCATGGCGGGCAAGAATCGCTGGGAGAACATTGCTCTTCTCAAGCCGGTTGATGAAGTCAAGTTTGTGATTGCCTCCGAGGGCGACTATCAGTGGAGCAAGGGGAAGATCGCGAAGTACCGGCTCGCCGAGCGCCATCATGTGCTCTTGGCACCGGTGTGGGGCGATCTCGAACCCCGGCAGCTCGCCGAGTGGGTCCTGGCGGACGGCTTAAACGTCCGGGTTCAGATTCAACTTCACAAGCTGTTGTGGGGCCCAGAGACCCGCGGAGTTTAGATGCGCCCCGTCTGTCTCAAGGCCTCGTAGACAACAATCGACACTGCATTGGCGAGATTCAGGCTGCGCACTGCCGGCTGGATGATGGGGATCCGAAAGCAGCGCTCCGGGAAACGTCCGAGAAGGTCCTCCGCCAGCCCCACCGTCTCGCTCCCGAACACAAGAAGCTCGTTACCCTGAAAACCGGCCTCCAGGTAAGAGCGACTAGCTTTTTTGGAAAAGAGGCACAGATCGCGCGGGTCAACCCCGACCAGCAAACCCTCCAGAGAACTGTGCGTTTTCACCTGGGCAAACTCCCAATAATCGAGTCCGGCGCGTTTGAGTCGGCTGTTGGTCATCTCAAAGCCCAGGGGTTCGACCAGGTGCAAGGGGATCCTGGTGGCCGCACAAAGGCGCGCAATACTACCCGTGTTGGGAGGGATTTTCGGCTCCACCAGCACGACTTGAAATCCTTTCATTCTGCCCTCTTCCTTCGCCCTTCACTCTTCCCGGTTCCTTCGACTCCCAGCACATCCTGCTAAGATTACTACTCGCTGACCCGGGAAGAACTCAAGCACGATGCTCGTGGTACTGACCCTATTGCTGACACTGGTAGCCCCGCCGGCCCAGATCCGACGGCTCTACATGGAACAGCTCAAAGACGAGGCGCTGCGCGACACTGCAACGATTGTGGGGGCCAGCGAGAGTCTCACTAATCTCTTTGAATCCTGGTCCGAGGCAAAGCTGGCGCCTGAGGAGTTCGATCGCCTGGCAAGACACCGACTCGAACTGATCAGGAAGTCTTCCCGGCACTTGTCCGAGAATCCCTTGGTGGCTCGTATGGACCGAGTCAAGAAGCCAGCTCAAAAATCGGAGTCCGGAAACGCCTCAGCGTCCTCTTCGGAGCTGAGCCTGGAAGAGATTCCCTCTACCCTCAACCAGATCGCTCAAAAGGCCAGGATGGTCAGGAAGCAGGTGGAAGGGTTGGACAGGCAGTCCTCAGGAGCCCCCCCCGGCGAACCGGAACGAGGCCCAAGGCGCACCACGGTAACGGTCCAAGAGCTACAGGCTCCCAGAATTGGAGATCTCTGTAAGGAGATGCGTGCTGCTGCCGGAAGGGTCGCAGAGCGCCTTGGCACTCTGGATTCACGACCCTAGACCCGTAAGGAGTCCCCCCGGCTCTGCCGGGGAGGCAGCCAGAGTTTGACAGTTCCGGGAATAGGTGAAAAAACTCCCTTCCGTGAGCCGAGCAAAGCATCACGAAAAGGAGTTTTATGAGTAACTATAAGAGCTTACAGCATACGAAATGGGAGTGTAAGTACCATGTGGTGTTCATCCCGAAGTACCGCAAAAAGTTGATTTACGGGGAGCTGCGCAGACATCTCGGTCAGGTGCTGCGACGGTTGGCTGGGCAGAAGGAAAGCTTGATTGAGGAGGGCCACCTGCTGCCGGATCACGTGCACGTGATGATCTCGATTCCACCAAAGTTCTCTGTGGCGCAGGTGATCGGGTACATCAAAGGGAAAAGCGCTATCCACATTGCCCGGAACTTTTCAGAGAGTCGGCGAAACTTTGTTGGACAGCACTTCTGGGCACGCGGATACTTCGTATCGACCGTGGGCCGAGATGAGAGAGTGATCCGTGAGTATATTCGGCGGCAAGAAGCAGAAGATCGTCGCCAGGATCAGCTCAGGCTCCTGTAGTCAGGCCACCTTTAGGTGGCACAAGTGGCCGCGGTAGCGGCAACGTCAAGTCCGCTTTGAGCGGCTCACAAGATTAAAGCCCCCGGCTTTGCCGGGGGATACTTACTCTTAGTGCACTAGAACTTAATCCGATGAGTCGGGGAGGAGGGTGAAGAGCAGGTCGGTAATCTGATGCCCCTTGATGCCCACCACTCGCACATGAAACTTGGCTCCCAGGATCAGTTCGTCTCCGACTTGCGCAGTGCTGCCGAGAACCATCATGACATGGCCCGCCACGGTGTCATTTTCCGCATCCTCGAGCGGCAGCTCCAGAGTCTCTTCAATTTCCTCGAGCAGGGCCCGGCCGTTGACAAGATAGGTGCCTTCCCCGGATTCTCGAATCATGATCGGAGGTGTTTCCAGGTCAAATTCGTCCTGAATTTCTCCAACCAGCTCTTCCAGCACATCCTCCAGGGTGACCATGCCCACAGCCGACCCAAACTCGTCGACAACGATGGCCATGTGTATCCGAGACTTCCGGAATTCGGCCAGAAGCGAATCAATTCCCTTGTTCTCGGGAACGAAGAGAGTCTGACGTCTGAGCATCTTCAGATCGAGCTCCGGACCCAGCATTTCATAATTCCAAAACAGGTCCTTGACGTGAATCAGGCCCAGGACCTTGTCCAGGGAGCCCTCGCACAGCGGGAACCGAGTATGTTTCTGGTGACGAGCCAACGCCAGGTTGTCTTCCAGACTCTTCCGGACGTCGAGGTACTTGACTTCAACCGAAGGTACCATCACCTGCCTGACCGTACGCTGGGCGAAAGAGAAGACTCTCATGAGCAAGCGCTTCTTGTTCCGATCGATGATGCCCTGATCGCTGGATCGTGACAAGAGAATCCGAAGCTCCTCTTCTGAGTGCGTGAGGTCCACCTCTGACGTTGGCGGGATACCCACCAGGCGCAGGAACCAATTGGCCGTCCCATTCAGGGCCCAGATCAGCGGATAGGACACCCGATAGAAGAGGACCAGAGGACCCGCAGTCCAGAGCGATGAACGCTCCGGCAACTGAATGGCAAGAGATTTCGGGGCCAGTTCTCCGAGCACAATGTGGAGGAAGGTAATCAAGATGAAGGCGGAAGCCGCGGCCATAGTGTGAATCAGGGCCGGATTGTCGAGGCCTATGGTGCGGAGAACCGGTTCGAAGAGCTTCGCAAAAGCAGGTTCGCCAAGCCAGCCGAGTCCCAGGCTGGCCAGGGTAATTCCAAGCTGTGTCGCCGAAAGATACTCATCCATGTTGTCGATGAGCTTCAGAACTGTGCGAGCGCGCCTGTTTCCCCCTTGTATCAGCTCCTGAATCCTGGTTTCCCGGACTTTCACGATCGAGAACTCGGCGTTCACGAAGAACCCGTTGAGAACAACCAGGAGCAAGGCAGCGCCGATGAAAATCAGTTGATAAATCAGTTCCATTTGAGGAATATACAACGAGTCCCTGCAGCATGGTATTCTGCAGACCTTCGGGTGTAGAATAGCCGGGAACCCGGATTAAGAATGGATCGGCACTACTACGATCAGCTAAGGAACGCTTCTCAAGAGGAGTTCTACGAGGCCATCAACAGCCCGGAGCATGAACTCTACGACATTCTCTGGGATCTGTTCGAAACCGTTGTGATCGAGCCTTCCGAGGTTTACGATCCCGATTTCGGAAACCACAACCAGTTCCGTTACAGCATTGGAAACTCCGTCACCATGGAGTTTTTCCCGGACTCCGCCTATTTCGAACGGCGCCTCGAGTCGAACCCTTACCGAGACGGCGGTGACGCCGCGGGCATTCACCTGAGATTCACCATTCAGCCCCAGATGAGCTGTCTGTTTTCGGTCAGCTTTCAAATCTGGGGACGACCGGAGCGACTCGCTTTCAAGAAGCTCTGGAAGGGACACCGGAGCCTGGTGCTGAACATCCTGAGAAAAGCCAAGCCCATGGTGGGGAAGCGCATCCCTTTTCCGGCGATGGATTTTGCCGGATCACTGGAAGAAATGCTGGACAACTATTTTGCAGTGCGGGACCCAGAGAGTTTTCTGGAGTTCCAATACCCCTTCGCACAGTTCGACGAGACGGACTTTGGGCAGAATTTCATGATCTATATGGGGCTGCTCTACCACACCATCCGGGAGCAGTGCCAGCACCGACGGAGCGAACCCGAAGGACTTCACAACCGCATGCGCGACTTTTACTCTGGGCACCTTCCGGAGCTCCCGCCTCCCTTGCCCAGCGTTGAACTGGTCATCCCTTCGGGGATTGAATAGGTTCTAGGTGCTAGGGTTCCAAGGCCCCTGCGGGCTGCGGCCGCCACGCAGTCGCTTCCGCTCCTGCCTCTTTCGTTTCCTTGGGCGGCGGGGTTTCCTTACGGCCTTCGGGCCGGGATCCCTGAGGCAACCTGCCGGTCCTTCGAGCGTACACAGGCGCGAATGGCAATGAGCGCGCCAATCCAGAACCCAGAATCCAGAACCCAGAACCCAGAACCAGAACCCAGAACCTAGAACCTAGAACCCATTGAGAGCGGAGTCCGGGCAATGGTCAGAGCTGCGATCGTCTCAGTTCGGCCACTGGTTTCGATAGCTGAGGCCAGTTCAAGAATTGTGGTCCCGGTGGTGAGAATGTCGTCGACGATCAAGATTCTGCGCTGGAGGCGGGTCTGCCCATCTATTTGAAACGCCCCCTTCAGGTTGAGAATGCGCTCTTCCCGACCCAAGCCGAATTGAGGGGCGGTCATTTTAGATCGTGAAGCACCCGAAAAAACCGGGATGCCGGTTTGATCCGACAACCGTTGGGCCAGTAAACCGACGGCATCAAACCCTCGATCCCGGGCCCGGGAAGGATGGGAAGGCACCGGGACGAGCCAGTCAAACTCGAGGTCACTGAAGCCAGTTTCCAGACCCTGGCAGAGGAGCTTAGAAAGTGGCCAGGACAGATGTCTGAGCAATCCAAACTTATAGAGTTGAATCAGCTCTCGAAGATCTCCCTCATAGAGTCCCCACGATCTGAGGTTGACGGGAACAGGAGGATGGTCCCGGCAGTTGGAGCACCTGGCGAGGCTATCGATCAGGCAGCCAGGCAGAGGAGTACCACAATAGTGACAAACCGTCCCGCTGATAGGGCTCAGCCCGGCCCGGCAGACCTCGCAAAGCGGAATCAGCCGGGGATTCAGCACCCAGTGATCGCAGAGCCCACAGGTCTGCGGTGCAAACAGCGCGTTGAGACCCAGCCGGAGAGAACGGAGGACTGCCATCTGTTTCTATAACGTCGGCGCCCGGCGAAAGTGTGAAGGTTGGAGGTCGTAGGGGCCGGTCTCGTGCCGCCCCGCTGAACGGGCGACGGGACAAGGAAAGCTGAAACGGAGCCGGGAGCGCTAGCGACCAGAGAAGAATCGGGATCTCCCCTATCTCGCGGTCGGGGCTCCGTTTCAAGTCCGGTGGTAGGGAATCCGGTTCTGGATACAGAAAGCTCGGTAAATCTGCTCCAGCAAAAGGACCCTGGCCAGTTCGTGAGGTAGTGTCATTTTGCCCAGCGAAATGACTTTGTCGGCAGCCGTGCGGAGTGGGCCCGACAACCCGTAGTGGCCTCCAATCACAAAAGCCACTTGCTTATTCCCCGATTGATGTAAGCCACTCAGCCAGCCGGAAAGCTGGAGGCTCGATCTTTCTTTTCCCCTCTCGTCAAGACACACCACAAACGCACTCTTGCCCAGGGCCTTCTTGACTCGGCAGGCTTCGCGTTCGAGCTGGCGCCCGGTCTGGTGTCGGTCCGTTTTCTTGCCCTCGCGGACAGCTACGATCTCGGCGGGAGAAAATCTCCCGATCCTCGTGAGGTAATCAGTCTCCAGATGACGGTAGTGAGGATCCCTGGTAGCTCCGATCCAGACGAACTTCAGTTGCACTCTGCCCCATCTTCCCGGTCGGATGAGCGAGACCCTGGCAATCCATGAGATCTTCACCATGGACACCTGGTACTCCGACGTTCGTAGTCAGGCGGACAAGGCCTGGTGATTCACCTCGGTTCCATCGCTCCAGAGCTTCTCGAGGTTGTAAAAGCGCCTTGTTGATTCTGAAAAAATGTGGACCACGAAGTCGACGTAGTCCAGGAGCACCCATTCCGCGTTTCGATAGCCCTCCACATGGACAGGACGGGTCTTTTCTTTTGCCAGAACCTCTCGGATAGCGTCGGAAATGGCCTGAATCTGCTTCCCATTATTGCCCTGACAGAGGATGAAGAAATCCGTGAAGGTGGAAACCTGGCTGATGTCCAGAACCAGTACATCCTCTCCCTTTTTTTCTTCAATCGCCTGGCAGACTCTAGCTAGCTTCTGCGTTACTTCGCTCATACAGACGATGTTTCCTGATGTGTTCCAGCACTCTCGGAGAGAGGAGATCAGCCCCCACAGGCCTCCCCTGCAGAAGAGCGTGCCGAATCTGGGTGGAGCTGACTGGCTGGTGGTGGGAGGAAACGACAAAGGACCTTCCGGGCTCGATATCCGGTCGCGGGTCGTCTTTTTGAAATAGAGTCAGTCTCTTTCTCAAGTTCGCGGGGAGAGCTAGGCGCTCCAGATCGGCCTCTATCCCGGGTCTTTGCACAAAAACGAAACAGTAGTCGCTCAGAAGTCTAGCACAGTCTCTCCACAGATGGATCTCCAAGAGAGAGTCGACCCCGGCGATGAAGCACAGGTCAGTCTCAGGATGGGTTGAGCTCCAGTTCGCCAGCGTTTGAGACGTATACGAGAGGCCCGAACGCCCAAGCTCCCAATCCGAAACCCCGAACCTCGGATCCCTTTCTGTCTCCAGCACTGCCATCGCAAAACGATGGCACGGGCTGGTGATCCCATGGTCCTGTTTGTGGGGGGAGACATGGGCCACCATCAGGACAACCGAATCCAACTCGAAGAACTCGAGTGCTCGGTGAGCAATCGCCATGTGGCCTTTGTGAATCGGATCGAAAGTGCCTCCCAGGATTCCTGTCCTCAACTCAATTCCACTCCCAACATGGATGAGATGACGTCTTTCAGTTCCTTGAGTCCCCGATTCGAAACACTCGAAATCTCCACCAGAGGCCGCTCTCTCGAACTCGCACAGGATTCGAGAGCCTTCACTCTTTTCTCATCCGCGATGTCCATCTTTGATGCCACCAGAATCTGCGGTTTCTCGGCCAGTTCCGTCCTGTAGGCTTCCAGTTCCCGATCGATCACATCGACTGCCGCTGCCGGATCCTCAGGCCCGAGCTCACTCACATCCACCAGTTGGACAAGCACACGAGTGCGCTCAACATGTCGAAGAAAGCGGTCGCCCAGGCCAGTGCCGCTGTGAGCCCCTTCAATCAACCCCGGGATATCGGCAACCACAAAACTATTGTATTCGCCATAGGGGACGACCCCGAGATTTGGAGTCAGGGTGGTGAAAGGGTACTCCGCAATGGACGGGCGAGCTGCTGAAATCACTGAAATCAGAGTTGATTTTCCAGCGTTTGGATACCCGATCAGTCCCACATCGGCAAGCACCTTAAGTTCGAGAATCAGGTTTCTTTGCTGACCCGTGCTACCCGGTTCCGAATACTCGGGAGTCTGGTTTGTGGAACTCTTGAATGAAGCGTTCCCTCGTCCACCTCGCCCCCCGAGAGCAAGCAGCTTCACCTGATCGGGGGCGTTCAGGTCGCAAATGAGCTCCTTGGTGTCCGCGTCAATCGCCAGAGTCCCTACCGGTACTTCTATGGTCAGAGCTTCGCCGGTCTTCCCGGTCTGATTTTTTCCCGAACCGTGCCCCCCGCGCTCAGCCAGGAAGTTTTTCCTATAGCGAAAAGCAAGAAGCGTGGTCAGATGGTTGGAACTCTTGACGTAGACATTGCCACCCGCTCCACCGTTACCTCCGCTGGGCCCCCCTCTGGGTACGAATTTTTCTCTTCGAAAGGCCCGGGATCCGTCACCGCCGTCTCCCGCTTTCACTTCGATTCTGGTGTAGTCAACGAACATACCGACACGGGCGGCGCGGGGAAGCCGGGCTGAAGATGGTGGCTAACTGGCAGGGACTGCTAGGCCGAGATGACGTGGACGAACTTGCCGTAACGTCCCCGTTTCTGGAACTTCACGGTCCCGTGAGCCGTCGCAAACAGCGTGTCGTCTTTGCCACGCCCCACATTGCGTCCCGGCTTGAACGGAGTCCCACGCTGACGGACCAGAATGGAGCCACTAGTCACGACCTGGCCGTCGAAGCGCTTGATCCCGAGGCGCTTGGACTGACTGTCGCGTCCGTTCTTGACACTGCCTTGTCCTTTCTTGTGGGCCATAAGCTACTCCTCGTTCTCCGTTGCCTGGTCATCCTCAGACACGACCTCTTTCTGACTGTCCGCATCCGGGGCTTTCCTGGGTCGAGCTTTCTTCTTGGGCGCGGCCTCTTTCTGGGCGCCCGCATCTGAGGCTTTCTTGGATCGGACTTTCTTCTCGGGCGCGGCCTCTTTCTGGGTGCCCGCATCTGAGGCTTTCTTGGGTCGGACTTTCTTCTCAGGCTTGGCTTCTTCCTGGCTCACCACGTCCGGGGCTTCCTTGGATCGAGCTTTCTTCTTGGGGGGCTCGGCAGTCTTGATTTCCTCGATCCGGACCGCAGTGAGGTACTGCCGGTGCCCGGTCTTGCGGCGGTACATTTTTCTGCGTTTGAACTTGAAGACCACAATCTTGTCGCCGCGGGTCTGGTCTACAATCGTTCCCACGACGCTGGCCCCCGGCACTACAGGCTGCCCAACTCGGGATTCGTCATCGCCGCCCACCAGAAGAACATCTTCAAAGGTGATCTGGTCACCGACTTCGCCGTTCAGTTTCTCCACGCGCAGCAGATCCCCGGGAGATACCCGATATTGCTTGCCGCCACTTTGAATGACTGCGTACACGGCTCGTCCTCCTGATTTGAAGAGTCCACCCGACCTCGGGTAGCAAGCTCCAAAAAAGACAGAATTATACCGGCGAGGGTCTCCTGGTGTCAAAGCACAGGCACTCGATTTCTGGGCGTCCCTCGTTCCTCGTTCCTCGTTTTCCACTCCTGGGGCTACCCGAAAAAACGAGGAACAAAAAACGAGAAACGAGAAACGCAGGTCACCCGGCTCCGCCGCCACCGCCCCCGCTGGCACCGCCGCCCGCTCCGCCGCCCGAGGAAACACCGGAGCTGGAACTCATGGAAGTGCTGATCGATTTCACCATACTTCCCAGACCGGTGGGGGTTCCCGATCCGGATCCGTGGACCGCCACAAACCAGGGGACTACGGTTGTTTGGCCTCCCTGCAAGAGCGAAAGACGGTCAAGTTCCTTGTTAAGGCCCAGAGCCGTTGCTGCAACCACTACCCGATCCACGTTGCCCCAGTCGAAGGAGTCAACGCGGGTCGCCAGAGCTCGACTCCGGATGAAACTCTTCAGGTTTTTCCAGGCGAGATACCACTTTTGTCCGGTGGCGGTTCGTCTTCTCAGCGTTGCAGTCAAGGCTGCCTGCAGGCCTCCCCCGACGATCGCCGGAACCCCTGCCGGGCTCCCACTGATCACACAAACGATCCCGCCCGCGGCAGCGAGCAGAAGCCCTGATATCAGATTCATGGCGATCACCCCACTGGGCCAGTCCTCATAGATACCCAGCTCTTTGCCACGGCGCTTGACCTCCTTGACCCAGTCGCGAAACCACTTGTGGAAGGCAGACCGATTTTTTTTGCCGTTTTGACCAGGTGGGACATCTTGAACTCGCCGGCCTGGCCAGTCTCTTGCAGACAAAACCGCAGTAGATCTCTCTCAAAACCCTTGAGATCATCGATCTCACCCGCCTTCACCACAAAACGGAAGTCCAGCTTCTCCTTACTTCCGAACCAGCCTTCCTTTCGAATCTTCTCCTCGTGAATGGTCAGGTGGCCACGACTGGCAAGATCTACCAGAACCGTCACGATGCTTCGGGGACCGACTCTCCCGTCAAGAATGTACTCAGCGAACACCGGAGAGTGATCACCGGGAATCTCTCCGGGTACGGGCGAGAAGCTGACCTCAGGCGCCCGGCCGTACTGAACATAAAAAAGGAACCAGATTCCCATCCCGAGAAATCCCAGCGCCGCCATCCAGGGAAAAAGCAGGGAAGCCATCCGGGCTCGTTCCTGGCGTGCCTCGCGTTGGAGCCGAAGGCGCACCTGGAGTTCCCGCTCCCAGCCGCTCGTCACGGCCACGATCTGTTCCAGGGCAGCTACGCCGCTTGTCTCAACCAGGTCGGGTACGAGCAGAGTCGAAAAGACCATTCGGACCTCCCAGCTCGATCTGCGGGGATGGTTCTCAACCACTCCTCCAACCGATCCGTCTCCGGGATGGAGAGAACGAGTGAGGCGCGAACCCCGCCACCAGGCTCGGGTCTCCAGGTCCAGGGGAGAGATCGGAGAGGAAAACTCGATCCTGGCCTCAATGTGCCGAAAGGGACGGCTCCAGTCCGGTCCCACAAAAGCCCACCAGAGTTCCGCTACGTCCAGGTGTTTTCGAATGGCTCCATTTACGGTGTAGTCCAAACGGAAGGTGCGCTGCTCATTGCGGGCCTGGAAATTCCATCGAATCTTGACGCCACGGCCGGATCGCTCCACCTGGTAGGTGCCCGGTTCTTTACTGGAAGACTCGATCAAAGAGTGACCGTCATCGACGACCCTGAACTCGGAAATCGATTCTCCGGGCTTCAGCGGGATGGTGCGAAAGGCATAGCGGAACCGACCATCAAAATCGTAGGTGATGGCCTCAGATACCTTGAGCCATCCATCCGGCTGAACTTCGGCCCGAATCCGAAAGTCCTCCAGATTGTACTTCTTGGCCACCAGATACGAAGGAAGAAAAAGAAAAATTGCCAACCAGCCGAGAAAGATCTTTTTTCTCATAACTTCGTCCCCATGTATTCTAGTACTGGTCCGAGCCGATTCCCATTCACTGTTGAGCCCCAACAGAACCGCGTGCGCCAGGTCGCGGCTACCACTCAGCCATCGCTGTCGTTCGGGTTCTGATAACCCTCGGTGAACCGGGTCACCGAGCTCCCCCAGAACCCGCTTATAATAAGCGTTCTGCTTTTTTCGACGAAGGAGAGATCTTCACACCCATGACCAACGAAAACTCCGTGCTCGAGGAGTTTCGAGCGCTGTCACGACAACTAAGCGATCTCAGGAGCGTCCTGGGGATTCTCACCTGAGATCAGGAGACGATCATGCCCACCGGGGGCGGGACCTTCCGGGCTGGTCAGGTGGCGACACTGGCAGGTTTGCACCACAAATGGCTGGTCTCCGACCGATACGGGGACTTGATTGAGGAAGCGGGAAACAGCGCTTCAGATTCCTGGGAGCAAGCCGATGTCCGCGAAGCCCGGCGGCTGCATGAGAAGGCCAGAAAGCTGCCTCCCAGTCTGGTCAGTGAATTGGCCAGGACGACCAGCCTGGCCTATGACGCCTGGGTGGCGGCTCGCTCCGACTCTGACTTCCCGGCTTTTTCGCCCTGGCTGACCCGAGTCCTGGAACTCAAACGCCGAGAAGCAGAGTGTCTGAGAACTGGTGGAACTCTCTACGACGCATTACTGGACGAATACGAAGAGGGCGCAACTGAAGCGCATCTGCAGCAAGTGTTCTCGCGCTTACGTCCCCGCTTGACGAATCTCCTGGAGAGAATCCTGCAATCCGGAAAGCAACCCCCTTCCGACCTGCTCGAGGGACAGTATCCCGTTGAACAACAAAAGCAGTTCGGCCGACGGATCCTCACGGCCATGGGATTCGATTGGGACTCCGGGCGGCTGGACCAGTCTCCCCATCCGTTTTGCGCCGGTCTTTCGCCCGGAGATGTTCGCATCACAACGCGCTACAGGGAAGAGGACTTCGCGGTGGCCATTTTCGGGATCATTCATGAGGGCGGGCATGCTCTTTACGAGCAGGGGCTCGACAGGGAAAGGTTCGGGTTGCCCGCAACCACGACCATCTCACTGGGGATCCATGAGTCCCAGTCCAGGCTCTGGGAAAACCAGGTAGGTCGAAGCCCGAGCTTCTGGCGGCATTGGTACCCGATCCTCCAGAGTAACTTCCCGGGACAGCTCGACGGACTCGGCCTCGACACATTCCTGAGGGGAATCAACCGTGTCGATGCCGGCTTGATCCGCGTGGAGGCAGACGAAGTCAGCTACGGTCTGCACGTGATTCTTCGTTTTGAGCTGGAACGGGAACTGCTGACCGGCAACCTGGAGGTGGCGGAACTGGAAGAACGCTGGAATCAGCTGATGGAAGCGTTTCTGGGAGTGCGACCGCCGGATGCTGCTTCCGGTGTGCTGCAGGATGTGCACTGGTCAAGCGGCCTGTTCGGGTATTTCCCGACCTACCTGATCGGAACCATCTACGCAACTCAATTCTACCAGCAGGCGCTGCAAGAGATTCCGGACCTGGAAGCCTCCATTGGACAAGGGAATCTTTCGGATCTCAGGGAATGGCTGCGGGACGGAATTCATCGGCAGGGAAAACTCTACCAGGCCGAAGAGCTGGTAACCCAGGTCACAGGCGAACCCATGAATGACGGCAGGTTTACCGATTACCTGACCCGGAAATACGAAAGTCTATACGATATCTAGTGCACTGTCCGGAAAGTTCACGCCGCTACTTCGGGATGGATTTTCGCCGACAGCTTTGTTGCGCGATCTCGAAAGACTCCCGGCCTGCCTGCGTCGCGCGCCTCACTGACGACGAAAATCCATCCCGAATTAACACCGCGAACTGCCCGGACAGTACACTAGTTGCAACCATGATACCGATCCTGGCTCTTCTGATCTCTCTAAGCAATCCGCCCTGCAGCGGGATCCTGACCGGCGTCGACCGGCTGCAAGAACCTCCCTACCGGGAGTTGCTGGAAGGAAAGAAGGTCGGATTGGTGACCAACCACACCGGAGTCAACTGCCGTCTCGAGGCAACGCAGGTGATCATCTCGCGAATCCCCGGTGCCCGGCTGACGGCACTCTTTGCCCCGGAACACGGAATCCGGGGAAGCGCTCAGGCTCACCGCAACATCGACTCTCTGGGAATCGTGCACAGTCTCTATGGAGAGGAACGGGCTCCTTCTCCGGAGATGCTCGATCAAGTTGAGATCATGGTCTTTGACATCCAGGACGTCGGGACCCGTTTCTATACCTACATCTCTACCCTGCTGGAGAGCATGAAAGCTGCTGCTCGCGAGGGAATCCCCTTTCTCGTCCTGGACCGCCCGGTTCCCATCGACGGATCACGCGTGGAAGGACCGGTTCTGGAAAAGGGACATGAGTCCTTTGTCGGCGCTTTCCAGTTGCCTGTTCGATACGCGATGACGCCAGGCGAACTCGCTCTGCTGCTGAACTCGGAACTGAAGCTCCAGGTGCAGCTCGATGTAGCCCCGCTCAAGGGTTGGCAACGGACCCGCTGGTTCGATGAGACCGGACTGACCTGGATCTCACCCTCACCGAACATGGCCACCCTGGAAACGGCTTCGATCTACCCGGGATTCTGTTTGATCGAGGGCACGAATCTGTCGGAAGGCCGCGGAACCACACATCCTTTCGAACTCGTGGGCGCTCCCTGGCTGAAGAGCCATGAACTGGTGGAACGACTCAACCGGCTCGACCTCCCCGGTGTCCGATTCCGCGCTCAGGATTTCGAACCCTGGTTCTCGAAGTACCAGGGGGAGACCTGCCATGGGATCCAGATTCACATAACGAATCGGTCTGCATTCCAACCGATCCAGAGCGTGTTTCACTTCCTGAGTGAGGTCATCCGGATGCATCCATCTGAGTTTCAATTTCAAGACGGTTTCGATCGCCTGGCCGGTAACTCCTGGATTCAACTCGAGTTGGGCAAGGGAACCCGACCACGGGAGATCCGGGCCAGATGGCAGCCCGGCCTGAGAAGATTCCTGGAGTTGAGGAAACAATTCCTTATGTACCCGGAGAGGAGTAGTAACAACAACTGATGAAGTGGCGAGACATCACGACCGCAATAGCCCAGAGATTCCTCCTCAACTCCCCCGGGAGAACCTTGAAGCGTCTTGAGGTTGGCCATCGTGCAGGTGTCGACCTGTACGCCGATGGGAAGTACGTCGAATCAGAGCAACGCTTCGAGAAGAACGCGGAACTGGCCAGGTCATTCGGAGAAGAAAGCAGTGAACTGATCGACTACTTGAGAAAGCTGGGTGATTTTTACCATTCAACCGGAAACTACTCCTCCGCCGAACAACCCCTTCTGGAGGCCATGAAGATTATCCAGGAGCGCTTTGGAATGGAGGACCACCAGGTGGCTCTCGTTTTGAACGACGTGGCTCTCCTGTACTACGCACAGGGTCGATACCAGGAAGCCGAGAACAGCTTCGAGCGCTTGAGAAAGATCCTCGAAGAGCATGCGGCCGGCTCTGCTGAGATGGCGATCTGTCTCGAAAACTACGCGGCCGTGCTGCGCCGTCTCGAGCGGGACGAAGAATCGAGCCAACTTCGGGCTCGGGCCAGGGAAATCAGGGGTGAGGGGGCTTAGGGGGCTGAAGGGCTCAGGGGGTCAATCCAGTAGCATTGGGGCTCCCAGCTTGCCGTAGTAGTTGGGCCGATACCTTTTCTTGTTATAGAGGACGTCAACGTCTACCTGGCGCGGCCCGGCCATTTGCTCCGGAATCTCCAGCGCCGCATATCGACCCCTTCGGATGCCGACCATCTTTCCGGTCACGCCGTCGCTCAGAAGATCCAGGGCGATGTTTGCAAATGTAATCGCAACGAAGCGGTCAATTGAATCGGGATCTCCACTTCGCAGGTCGTAAGTCAGGTCACTGGACATGGTGCCGAAGCCCGTCTTGGCCTTGATCTCAGCCGCCAGAGCCTCTCCCACGTCTACCTTTTTCCGATGGCCGAAGGCGTCTGCCTCCCCGTGTTCCACAACCTCGCGCCCGCTCCAGGTGGCGCCTTCCGAGACCACGACCAGCGCGTACCGACTCGGGTTGTGCTCCCTGTCCCTCACCATCAGATGAATCAAATGATCCAGATCAAAGGGGTGTTCCGGAATCAGACACCGGGAGGAGGTGACATAGCCGGTATAGAGCGCCGTAAATCCGGCATCTCGGCCGAAAATTCGAAAAACGCCCACTCGCTCGTGAGAGCCCAGGGTCGTGCGCTGACGGGTGATCAAGTCTTTGGCCCGGGTGATGGCGGTCGAGAACCCGATGCAATACTCGGTATTGCGCACGTCATTATCCATCGTTTTGGGGATGGCCACCAGCGGGAATCCTTCTCGATCCAGGCGGGCCGCGTAGCTGAGCGTATCGTCCCCTCCGATCGCAACCAGTGTGTCGATGTTCAACCTCTCCAGGTTCTGCAGGACAAGAGGCGTGAAGTCGTAAGTATCGTCACCCTTCCGGAACTTCTCCAACTCCCGGAGAGAAAGGTGGGCTGGAAGTCTGGAGCCGGTCATGCGCGATGGGTTGGTGCGCGAAGTGTGCAGAATGGTTCCGCCGGTCCGATCAATGGCGCGAGTGTTCTCGCGCGTGAGCGGCACAACATAATCGGCGTCGTTCTTGCCGTCAGGCTCAAGATGGGTCAAGCCTTCCCAGCCCCTCCGGATGCCGATCACCGATCGCCCCATTTCCAGAGAGCGATAGACTACGGACTTGATGACCGAGTTCAAACCGGGAACATCTCCCCCCCCCGTCAGGATACCCAGATGCGCTTCACTCATTGCTGACCTCTCAAGTCGTCTTATAGAGCGGCAAACCACCGCGCTTGCCAAATCCCTTCAGATTATATCTTGAAGCCGTTTCCATGTGTCTGATCTCGACAGCGAATCGGCTTTGCCAACGTTTCCCTGGTGGGCTAGTATGACCTCCAGTCAACAACTTGAGGAACGAGATCAAATGCCCAAGAATGGAAAGAAACTCCGCAGCCAGGAGTGGTTCGGCCTCACAGACAAAGACGGTTTCATTCACCGTAGCTGGATGAAGAACCAGGGATTCCCCGAGGACATGTTTCGACATCGTCCGGTCATCGGAATCTGCAATACCTGGTCCGAGCTGACACCTTGCAACCATCACTTTCGGAAGATAGCGGAGCATGTAAAACGAGGTGTCTGGGAGGCCGGAGGGTTCCCACTGGAATTCCCGGTGATGAGCCTGGGCGAAACGGTCATGCGCCCGACGACGATGCTCTTTCGAAACCTGGCATCCATGGATGTGGAAGAGACGATACGCGCCAATCCCCTGGATGGAGTGATCCTCCTGACCGGTTGTGACAAGACGACTCCTGCTCTGGTGATGGGAGCGGCGAGCTGTGACGTTCCAGCTCTTGTCGTTTCGGGAGGCCCCATGTTGAGCGGCCGCCACCGGGGTAAGAAGCTTGGTTCCGGCACGAGTGTTTTTTCCTTCTGCGACGACGTCAAGCGCGGACGGATCACGATGCAGGAGTTCTGCGACGCGGAAGCTGGAATGTCCCGGTCGGCGGGTCACTGCATGACCATGGGCACAGCCTCAACCATGGCCTCAATGATGGAGGCACTGGGCATTGCACTCCCCACCAATGCAGCGATCCCGGCGGTTGACAGTCGCCGCTACGTGCTGGCCCACCAGGCGGGTCGCCGCATCGTCGCAATGGTCTCGGAAGACCTTCGGATGTCGACCATTCTGACCCGTGAGGCCTTCGAAAATGCGGTCCGGGTGAACGGGGCTATTGGCGGCTCCACCAACGCCGTTGTTCACCTGCTGGCAATCGCAGGTCGACTCAACATCGATCACAAACTGGACGATTGGGACCGACTGGGGAGAGATGTTCCCTGTCTCCTCAACCTGATGCCCTCGGGAGATCATCTGATGGAAGACTTTTATTATGCAGGCGGCTTGCCGGCGCTGATGAAGGAGATTTCGCACCTGCTCCATCTCGACATTCCAACCGTAAGCGGACGCACCGTCCGTGAGAACCTGGAGTCTGCGGAGTGTTTCGACCGTGACGTTATCTTCTCCAGCCGCAAACCTTTCAAGGAGCAGGGAGGAATTGCCGTCCTGACGGGAAACCTGGCCCCTCGGGGGGCTGTTCTGAAACCCTCCGCCGCCTCCCCGGAGCTGATGCAGCACCGGGGGAAGGCAGTTGTTTTCGAAGATATAGACGACTACAAAGCCCGTATCGATGACCCCGATCTGGAGGTTGAGCCCGAAGATATCCTGGTCCTGAAAAACTGCGGTCCGAAGGGCTACCCGGGATTCCCCGAGACGGGCAACATGGCTCTGCCCCGGAAGATTCTCGAGCAGGGAGTGGACGACATGGTTCGGATCTCCGATTCGCGGATGTCCGGAACCGCTTACGGAACGGTGGTTCTGCACACAGCTCCCGAGGCGGCCGTGGGAGGCCCCCTGGCCCTGGTTGAAACCGGCGATGAGATTGAACTGGACGTCGAGGGACGCAGCCTCCACCTGCACGTTAGCGACGAAGAACTGGCCCTCAGGAAAGAGCATTGGAAACCGCCCCACCCTCCCATGGACCGAGGGTGGTGCCGGCTCTACGTCGAACATGTTCTGCAGGCGGATGAAGGTGTGGACCTGGACTTTCTGCGCGGCGGCAGCGGGACTCCGCTCCTTCGAGAGAGCCACTGACGCCAATTCGGGAGTTGGCCGGAGAGTTGTTGGACACGCCAATCTGGCGTGCCGAACTTCCAGAGATGGCAGGAATCGCCGGTGAGTTCAGCTCGGCACGGTTAGTAACCGTTCCCTACTTCGCTGATCGAACCTGGATCCTGCGCGCCTGGAACCTCGCGTCGCCGCTCTCCGGGCAACGCCAGCGCCAGGACTAGCCCGGGAAGGCCCAGCAGAACCAGGACCAGAAACGACCAACTCAAACCGACACTATCGCTCGCCCAGCCCACCACCGGGACCGAGATTCCACCGAATCCCCAGGCGAATCCCATCATCAGGGCGGAGACCGTGCCCACGCCATGTGGGACCAGGCGTTGAGCCATTGCGACGTTGACCGGCGTGTTCAGCAGCAGAAAGCCCGAACCCACAACACACAACAAGATGGAAATCGCCCCCTCCGTCGCCAGGAACCCGAGAAAGCAGGGCACAAGACCGGCCATGGAAACGATCAGAATTTTCTTTCCTCCGACACGATCCGCGAGGATTCCGCCCAGAAACCCAGATGAAGCCCCCACCACTAGAAACAGGGTCAGGATCTGGCTGGCCCCCACGGCGGAGTATCCCCGCAGAACTAGAAACAAGGGCAGGAAGGCGACAAACGCCATCTGCAGGGCGGACCAGAATGACAACCAGGGCAAAGAGCAGCAGAAACAAGGGCAGGGAGGCGACAGATTGCAGGGCGGACCGAGATGTCTGCAGGCGGACGGAACACGACATGGTACAACTCCCATTTCGTATGCTGTAGAGCAGCAGCAAGGGGCGAGATTGATCCTTGAGGCGACTGCGAACTTCCCGGTTCTTAAGCACCCGTTCCTCGGCAGCCGGCAGGGGGCCGCTGCTCAGTAGATAGAACGTGACAACCAGGCCGGGAAGAGCAGCCAGGATACTCCAGCTCAGCCCGGCGAACGCAATAAGAGATCCCATCAGGACCGGACCGGCCGCATACCCCATCATTCCGGACGTAATGAAAAAACTGAGCTGGAACCCGGGATTCGTGCGGCTGGAACGTGATGCCAGGGACGTACCCTGGGGGTGGAAGGCAGCGATCCCGACCCCGGCTGCAAACACAACTGCCAGCATGAGCGGGTAGCTGCTGATCACTCCCAGGGTGCAGATGAAAATCCCGGCAATCGCGGGCCCGAGAGCCGTAAAGATCCTGCTGTTCCAGCGATCAGAGAGATATCCATAGAGCGGCTGCAAAAAGGAAGCCGAGAAAATCAGCATGCCGGCCAGGACCCCCATCTGCGTGAAGGAGAGGTCGTGAGCCCGATACAGGAACGGAATCAGCGCCCCCAGCATCGAGGAATAGGCATCGATCCAGAAATGCCCTGCTGACAATCTCAAAACGATCCGGGTCGGCCGCATGGTGGGACAGTTTAAAGGGTTCTGAGTTCCGGGTTCTAGGTTCTGGTGCTGGGTTTTGAAGCATGGGAGAGGCCCCCGGGCCGCGATCGTGGGGACCTCAAGAGATGGGCAGGGGGCTCAGGGCGGAGAACGTTTAGATTCCCGGCCGCAGCCGTGAGTTCTCTGCCCATCTCTTGACGCCCCAAGGCGCCTCCCACTTTCCCAGTTCCGGAATCGGCAATCATGCTAACCTGCCTGCCGAAATATGCCCTTGAAACTTTCCGAATTTGACTACTCCCTTCCCCAGGAATTGATTGCCCGTAAACCAGCCCCTGATCGCGAAGGATCACGACTCATGCTGGTGGATCGGACTTCGGGTCAGATCGAGCACCATCGCTTTCGCCGGCTGCCCCGGCTCCTCGAGGACACGGACCTGCTGGTGTTGAACGACACCCGCGTGCTGCCTGCGCGCCTTCGAGCTCGAGCGGGAAAACGCGCGCTGGAAGTCGTCCTGCTGCGGGAAGTGGAGAGTGGCGTCTGGGAGGCTCTCATCAAGCCGGGACGCAAGGCCCCTGTGCCGACCTCCCTGCAGTTCGACGAATCTGATCTGAGAGCGGAGGTGATTGGCACCACTGGACCTTCCATCCGGCTGATCCGCTTTCAAGAGGTTCGGGGCTTCCGCCAGACCCTGGAACGAATTGGCCGAATGCCGCTCCCGCCCTATATGAAAAGATCTCTGGAAGCCGACTCTCAACTCGATCGCGAACGCTACCAGACCGTGTTTGCCCGACACAGTGGCTCGGTGGCGGCCCCGACCGCCGGGCTCCATTTCACCCCGGATCTATTGGAGCGTCTCGAGCATGTCTTCCTCACCTTGCACGTGGGCTATGGAACCTTCCAGCCCTTGTCAAAGGAATCCGTGGAGGAGCACGAGATGGACGCCGAGTACTACCGACTCGGAATGGAAAGCGCGGCGCGTATCCGCGAACAAAAGAGGAGCGGTCGACGGATCGTATCCGTAGGCAGTACTTCCACCCGGGTGCTGGAACAGGTTTTTCTCTCGGATGGGCAAATCTGCGGGTCGGAAGCCTGGACCAGCCTCTTCATTTTCCCCGGCTTCCCCTTCCAGGTGGTGGACGTCCTTCTCACCAACTTTCATCTGCCCAGGTCAACCCTCTATCTCCTGGTCTGCGCCTTTGCCGGGGCCGAACTCATGCAGGAGGCCTACCGGCTGGCTGTCGAGCAAGAGTATCGTTTCTATAGCTACGGCGACGCCATGCTGATTCTGTAGGAAGACCCTCGTGGTCCGATCACATCTCCGCAGCCGGGGTCAGGACAAGGTTCCGGTAGGAGACAGCACCGTGGTCTCCCTGCAGATAAATGGGACCAGGCTCGGCCTCCCTGGAATCGAGGGCTCCCCCCGTGATTCCGGGGATCTCCTGCTGGTCAATCACGGTCTCTCCATTGAGAACCAGTGTCACCCAGCGACCATTCAGAGTCACGTCGATTTCCTGCCACTCCCCGGCTGGCCTGGCAGTATTCTCCGAAGGCGTGACATACCCGTAAATCCCGCCCATATGACGGCTGTGGGGAGGCTTGCCGTAATCGTCCTGCACCTGAATTTCGTAACGGCCCCGGAGATAGATCCCGCTGTTGCTTCCTTCCGGACAGTTCACTTCGATGTGGAGTTTGAAGTCTTTGAAGTTGCCAGTCGTGAAAATATTGGCTCCGCGGCCCGAGTTGACCAGAACGCCATCGGTCAGCTCCCAGGTCGTCGCGTCTCCGCTGTGCGCCTTCCATCCGTCCATTCCCGCGGCCAGGAGATCGACCGGTTCTCCCCATTCCAGATCAGATCTGGGGGGGAGTTCGGGAGCCGCCTGGGCCCGCCACGAGAACGGCTCCCCCCGGGCTTCGCCGGTACCCTCCAGACCTTCTCTTGCGCGACGCCCCTCCAGTTCGAAACCACAACAGCTGAACTGAATCCGGTCGCCATCCACCGAGAGGCTCTCCAGCGGTCGCGAATGTCCTCCGCGAGGCTGGAATCGTCCCTTCAAACTGCCTTCGACCTGCTCCAGTTCAAACCAGAGAGGATAGGCTTCCTCTCCATGAGAGGCCACAACATTCCATCTCCCCAAAAAGGGAATAGTCTCCTGTTTCGCCGTGGGCTCACTGCCACTGCATTGGGTCAAGACGATGGCTCCAAGAATTGTAATCAAGAATCGGCTCATGCTCCTGCCTCCTGCTGCTTCAGGACCAGAGAATATGTAGAGGCGGATCTTCCATCAAATAGAGCTTTGTTCCCTCTTTGTGGACCCGCACTCCACCGGTAACCGGGCTTTTGCTCCCGGCTACCGTCAGACTTAGTGCAGCCGAAATGAGGAGTAGAACCTGAGTCCAGGGGTGTACCGTTCTTTCTGTAATTTGAGGAAGGTGAGCTAAAAGGATCAGAGGTCTGGGGCAGGATTTCTCCAAAAACTCAAGACAAGAGCAAGGAGGATCCGAATGACCCCAGACCCAGAACAGAGGCTACCACGAGAATTGTTGAAAGAACTGATCGAAGAAGGCAGCGACGCGTTTCGAGGAGTGTTGGAGAAACTGCTCAACACCGCCATGCAGATGGAACGCGAAGAGTTTCTGGGAGCTCGACGCTGGGAGCGGAGCGAGCAGCGTCGAGACCACGCCAACGGGTACAAGGCCAAGACGCTGTCAATCGAGTGGGACAGCTTCAAATCCGGATTCCACAAGTACGTCACCTGGACTTCTATCCCCGATCCCTGGAGCGAGGGTGCCGCCGGAGAAAGCCCTGAAGCTGGCCATCGCCGAGATGTACGTGATGGGCGTGTCGACGCGCAAGGTCACTGAGATTACCGAGCAGCTGTGCGGCACCGAGATCTCCGCCAGCCAGGTCTCAAGAATCTCCAAGCTGCTGGACGACGAACATCGAGCAGTTTCGCAACCGCCCTTTGGGCAGCTATCCAGTTGTGTAAGATGCCCACTACGAGAAGGTCCGTCGCCAGGGCAGCATTCAGGATGTGGCCGTCGGAAAGCGACCGGAGTCAACTGCTGGGGCAAGCGGGAGGTGATTGGGGTCAGCTGCCGACTCAGCGAGGCGGAGGTCCACTGGCGAGAGTTTCTGCAGCAGCTTCAAAAGCGTGGTCTGGAGGGTGTGCAGCTGATTGTCAGCGATGACCACTCAGGACTACGAGCTGCCAGAAGAGCTGTCTTTCCTTCAGTGCCCTGGCAACGCTGTCAGTTTCACCTGAGCCAGAATGCTCAGCGATACGCCCGCCGATCCGACCAACGTGCCGCCATCGCCACTGACATTCGAGACATCTTCAATGCCCCGTCTGGAGGCGAAGCTGAGGCGATGCTTCGGGCCAGAGTCGAGCAATACCACGACCGCAACCCGGAGCTGGCCGATTGGATGGAGACCAATCTGCCGGAAGGCTTTACGGTCTTTCGTTTTGCACGTTCTACCTGGCGGCGCATTCGCACCAACAACGGGCTGGAAAACCTAAACCGTCAGATTCGCCGGCGTACCCGGGTCGTCGGTATCTTTCCAAACACCGAGTCCGCACTACGACTCATCACCGCTGTCGTCGAGGAGATTCACGAAGACTGGCTGATCGGGAAACAGTACCTCAGCCTGGTCGATTTCAAACCACAGGAGAATCCGATCTCAGATCACTCTCAGTCAAATTACAGAAAAACAGTTGCTTAGCCCTGAGTCCCGCGCATGGCACCCTCCCATTCATAGAGATGTGTAGGGTTTCACCACTACTAGTAAGTATCCCCCGGCAAAGCCGGGGGCTTTAATCTTGTGAGCCGCTCAAAGCGGACTTGACGTTGCCGCTACCGCGGCCACTTGTGCCACCTAAAGGTGGCCTGACTACAGGAGCCTGAGCTGATCCTGGCGACGATCTTCTGCTTCTTGCCGCCGAATATACTCACGGATCACTCTCTCATCTCGGCCCACGGTCGATACGAAGTATCCGCGTGCCCAGAAGTGCTGTCCAACAAAGTTTCGCCGACTCTCTGAAAAGTTCCGGGCAATGTGGATAGCGCTTTTCCCTTTGATGTACCCGATCACCTGCGCCACAGAGAACTTTGGTGGAATCGAGATCATCACGTGCACGTGATCCGGCAGCAGGTGGCCCTCCTCAATCAAGCTTTCCTTCTGCCCAGACAACCGTCGCAGCACCTGACCGAGATGTCTGCGCAACTCCCCGTAAATCAACTTTTTGCGGTACTTCGGGATGAACACCACATGGTACTTACACTCCCATTTCGTATGCTGTAAGCTCTTATAGTTACTCATAAAACTCCTTTTCGTGATGCTTTGCTCGGCTCACGGAAGGGAGTTTTTTCACCTATTCCCGGAACTGTCAAACTCTGGCTGCCTCCCCGGCAGAGCCGGGGGGACTCCTTACGGGTCTAGAATTGGATGCACATCCCCGTCCAATTTCTCAGAACGCCCTGGAACTCGACAAACTTGGGGAACGTCTAGCGGCTTCCCTGGACACAAAGGGAGGCAACGGAAATACCCTCGTCGGCTATTCCGTGATTTCAAGGAAAGGTGGGACGACTTTCTCAGCACTGACGGGCACTCACGGTGAGTCTTCGACCCACCCGGCGACCCACGGGGTTTTAGGTCCTGGGAGCCGGTTCTGTAAGTACCCGTGCAATAAGCATAACTCCCATCTCTCCAGAATCGGAACTTTGGCTGGACTGAGTTGGAGTGAGCTGGAGTGAGTTTCCCGCGGGCACACTTACGGGCACACATCTCGAAGGACTCCAGCACCGCCCCAGGGAGTCCAGGGTAGCACTTGGAGCAGGTAGGTGTCGGCCTTCATGTGGCCATTGTACGTGCTCACAAGTCACACTCCCACAGTAAGTTACGACGCGGCTGAGTTTTCGGATAGGACGGGCACGCCAATCTGGCGTGCCGCACGTAACCCGCCGGCAGCTGGTTCAGTTCGGCACGATGGATAACCGTGCCCTACGAGAGAACCTGACTGATTCGCCGTAGTCCTTCCTGGACCATCTCGGGCTCCCCGCCAAAGCCGATCCGAAAGTGATCGGGCTGGCCAAAGAACAAACCCGGGGCCACGATGGTTTCGAATTCCCCCTCCAGCCGGTCCATCATTGCTTCCACTGATCGCCCTGCCAGTCGAACCCAGGCAATCGGGCCCGCGGGAGGAGGAGACCAGGTGAGGCACTGGTGAGCATCGATCCAATCAGACACCCGGGCGAAGTTGCCGGCGGTCACTTTCCGGGTCTCCTCCAGGATCACATCAGCCCGCTCCAGAGCCCGCAGGGTCAGCCTTTCGCAGGGGTGGGAATTGACGACCGTAAACAGATCGTTGAGGCGCCGGATCTTCTCGGCCAGGGAGGCCTCGGCCAAAATCCATCCGGCCCTGAGGCCGTGCAGTCCATAGGCTTTCGTCAATCCGCTGGTGGTGATGAATCGCGGAGAAAGACCATGAGCGCTGCCCTGCCCCTGAGGAAAGAGAAACTCCAGGTAAATCTCGTCCACCAGAATGTGGAAATCGTAACTCTCCGCCAGATCGGCCAGACTTTCCAGGCAGGCAGTGTCGGTGAGCGTTCCGGTGGGGTTATGGAGATTGGAAAGGATGAGCAGGCGAGTATCAGCGCCCAGAAGCCGTTCGATCCGATCCGGATCGATCCGATAGCCGTCTTCCGCCCGGCGCTCGAAATACTGAATCTGTGCCCGAAAGAAGGCGGGTAACTTGTGCAGAGGCTCGTACACGGGGCTTTCAATGAGCACCTGATCCCCCGGCTCGAGCAGGGTGGCACAGACCAGATGGTTGGCCATCGACGTGCCGTGTGCGAACACGACCTGTTGCGGATCCACCCGGTAGCGCTCTCCGATTTGAGCCAGAAGCGGCGGCCAGCCGTCCAGGTTGTCTCCCGAGTAGGCGAAGTCTTCGGAGCGCGCGGCCAGCAACTGGGGAGGGCACTTTCGCACACTGCTGTCGGCCAGGTTATAGCGAACGCCAGCCCGGGACTTGGCCCACTCGATGTAAGGGCTTGCTTTCAATCGGCTCATCTTCTCCACCAATAGTACACGGGGATCCCGGTCAGGATAAGGCTGGCACCCAGCACCGCGTTCCCGGGGTTCGAGGCGACGGAGCCGAGCACTACATAAGTGGATGCCAGAACGAAGGCCCCGGGCACCCACGGGTAAGCGGGGACACGGAAAGTGGAAGAGTCTCCGCCACGGGACCCTCTCCTTCGGTAGACAAACAGAGTCGAGGCAATCGCTGCAAAAAAGATCCAATCTCCGAAAACCACATAGTCCATGAGCTGGCCATAGGTGCCGCTGCAGGTCAGGACCACGGCCCATCCGGCCTGCAGCCAGATGGCATTGGCCGGTGTCCGGTAGCGGGGGTGGAGGCGCGAGGCCCAGCCGAAAAACACGCCGTCTTCACCCATCGCCTGGTAGACGCGCGGCGTGGCCAGGATGACCAGGCTGAGGACCCCGAACGTAGACACAACAATACCAGCGCTGATCAGGCTGGCCCCAACTTCACCCATGAGCCGCAGCATGGCCTCCGTAGCTGGAGCCTGCGACCCGGCCAACCCCTCCACGCCAAGGATATTCAGGTAGACCACATTCACGAGCAGGTAGGTCGTTACCACTATGGAGACTCCCATCAGCAGTGCTCTTGGAAGGTTGTGTTCCGGTCGGCGAATCTCTCCGGCCATGAAATTCGTACATTGCCAGCCGCTATAGGCAAACAGAACCGGGACCAGGGCTGCGCTCAGGGCACTCCACGTGAGACCGGGGCCGGGGGTCGTCAGGGCGCTCGGAGGCGCCACCGGATCCACCCGTCCAAACTGGATCAAACCCGCAACAATGAGCACCGCCAGTGCTGCCAGCTTGAGCAGTGTGAAGATGTTTTGAGTCGTGGCGCCTGGTTTCGTGCCCAGGTAATTGATCACCGAGAGCGAAACGATGGCCCCCACCGCCAGGGGCAGGGTCAACTCGGAAGAAAGACGCAGCAAAGCAATAGCATAACGGGCAAACACCATGCTCACAGCCGCAATCCCACCAGTGTGGATGACCAGCAACAGGGTCCATCCATACAGAAAGGCGGGAAGCGGGCCAAAGGCATCGCGCAGATAGGCATATCCTCCACCAACTTTGGGATTGGAGGCTCCGAGTTCCCCAAAACAGAGAGCACCGCCCATGGCAATGGCACTTCCCAGCACCCAAACCAACAGGATTCCGGACGAGGTACCAACGCGTTCGGCCACGATCGCCGGGCTCACGAAGATGCCGGCCCCGATGATGCCTCCCACGACCGCCATGGTGGCATCGAACAGCCCCAGCCGGCGCAGATAGCCTGACGATTCCGACTGGCTCATGGCTTCTCCCCCTCGAAAGTGAATACGGCGTGTCCGGCCGTGGCCAGCAGGCCCGAACTGGACTCGGGGTACACCTCGTACTCCTTTTCAACTTGCCCGTCAGGGCCTCCAGAGCCCGGACGGCACTTCGGTATTGATCCCTGGGCAGGGGACGCTTCTGGTGGCCGGACCGAAAAGATTCTCCGGTGGGGAGTACTCCGCCCTCAACAACACTTACCTGAAGAAGCACCTAATTGGGGATAGTAGCAGACAAATGGAGATAATTAGTCGTTTCATGATCGGAAAAAACGAAGGTTATTTTTTGCTTTGAATTATCGTATTAACGACATTCCCCATATCAACTTCGGATATGAGGTTCGCCAACCTCCCTGTGGCGAATAATCAAAACTTATCAGCCCTCCAACCAAGAAACAAGTGTTGTTCCTCATATTGCGGCTGGAAAGGGCCTTTAAGCCTTGGGGTATCCAGGCGCCTTTGCCGAAATCTGATCGGCAGAGACACCTCTCCAGCCGCTTGATCAGAAACACTGGACGCTAAGCCGTCATCCATCTCAAGCGGTCAATCCGAGACAACATCTCGGCCCATACCTCCTTGCTGACCGCAACTTCCGCCATCTGAAACGTCACGATTCGACTATGGTGAACCACCTTCGCTCCGATCTTGATCAACTTGGCCAATAGGGTGCACAGGGACCAGTGTTTGATTCTTCTGGGAAGGACCAGACGTCGCAGAAAATTGCCCAGGTTGTAGGCCAAAACAAACAGAGCCAACCTCACCTGATTCGGGACAAAGTGCTGGCAGGACAGCCGCGTCCAGTTCAAGGCATACTTGCCTTCCTTGATCCACTGCTCGGCCCTGCCGCGGCCGTTGTAAAAGTGAACCACCCCTTGGGCTCGTGCGCTCCTATTGGTCAGGATGAAACCGACTCTCGGAAAGAGTTCGCCGCGATGCCACTCGACCTTGGCAATGACCCGACGAGGACGGTCCCAACTGGCGGCTTGATATTTGAAATCGGCAAACCAAACGACGGGCTTTCTCGGCGGACGGCCCACAGGTCGGGTCAGCAGGTGTCGAATCTTGGCCTAAAGCACCTGGTTGGCGGGAAGCCGGATGGCATACAAAAAGCCCTTCTCCTCCAGGTATTCATAAATCTCTGGCTTGGCGAAGGCGGCATCACCCCGAAAGTATTTGCGGACTGTCTTCTTCTCGTAGCGAGCCACGATTGGTTCCAGCATCTCCTTCCAGCGATCCGCACTGTGTACGTTGCCGGGCCGAAGCATGGAACCTTCGCAATCTCCGAACTGGTTGAAACAAAACAGGGGATGGTAGCAGGTGCATCCGAAATGGCCGTTGTACCCAGAGGCTTCTTGCTGGCCGTGGACCGGACTTGCTGAACTGTCCATATCCAGAATGATGCGTCGATGAGTTGTTTTCTGCAGCGCTCTTTCCACCCATCGGCCATTGACTTCCGAAAGGGCTTGGAGGTTGTCCTCGACAGACAGCATCTGGGTCTCAAATCGCCCCATCGTGTTGGCGCTGGCGGCATTCTTGTTGTCGATCTTCTTTCCGGTGATCCTCCGCATCGTCGGATCAACCGATAAGCGATGGGCATCGTTGACATCTTCATAGCCAGCCAGTCGGCTGTATACCGATTGACGTAGCAACGCCGTTAGGTCGTGCTGGATGTTGCGCCCTGTCCGCGAATCGTGAAACACGAAGGGTACACCATCGAATAAACCCAACGCCTCGTCCAGGTCACGATAGGCGAGAAGCCCGGCATCCGATGTGACCTTAGCACCATGAAATTCAAGCCTCAAACTGCCATCAAAACCGAGCTTCAAACCCTCACCCTTGGGGGCAGCCATTTCTTGCCCCCTTTATGCACTATATCTCCTTTAATTATAGTAGTTTACATAGATTCCGACAAGCAATCTTGGGGTCCTATATAGTGAATGTGGGGTAGATCTTAGAGAGTTGGTCAACCGCAGGTGCCTGAACGGCCATGACTGAAAGGCTGGAAGCTGCTTATATCAGAACCGCGGGCGCCAGGCCGCGGCTACCACTCAGCCCTCGCTGGCGCTCGGGTTCTGAAGACTGCTCGGTGAACACTCAGCCTAGTCGATCTTGAGAAAACGGGACGAGACTTCGAAGGCCAGGATCGAGACGATCAGCGAGGAGATGATGAGCAGGGCCGGCTCCGTAAAGAAGCCGTCGGAAAGACGCAGGCAGGCGACTCCCAGGAAGCCCAGGACATGGCAGGCCCTGATCCCCCAGCGACGAATCTCGGATCCGTGCCTGTACCTGAACAGAACGAAAATGAAGCCCGCAGAGGCCATCGTGAAGTAGAAGAGGGCGATCAACTCAAGATCCAGATCCATGGCTTCCCTGTTTTTGACACCCGTGGCCCCGACAAGTTCCACGCGGCGCCGTGGCCCTTTACTCGACGCGGTACTGGCGAACCCGGACGGCGGCCTGCTCCAGAAGTCGAAACGAGACCTCGTTGAGCGGGTAATCCAGGTTGTAGATCACCTCTTCGATCCCAGCATTGATAATCATTTTGGTGCACATCAGACAAGGTGCAAAGGTCGTGTAGAGGTTTCCCCCTTTCACGCTGACGCCGTGGTAAGCCGCCTGGGTGATGGCATTTTCCTCGGCGTGCGAGCACAAACACTCGTCCAGGCGCGTGCCGCTGTCGGCCAAATTATTGCAACGAGGACACCCGCCCTCGAAGCAGTTTGTCGTGCCCCGGGGCGTCCCGTTGTAGCCGGTGGAAATCACCCGCTTGTCTTTGACAATCACCGCTGCAACTTTCCGCTTGATACAGTTGCTGCGCAGAGAAGCAACCTTGGCGATTCCCATGAAATACTCATCCCAGCCGGGGCGAGATAGTTGGTGGACCCAGCGGCTGACGATCTTGCCGGCGGTTTCCCGCAGGTCTTCAATCGATGAGTTGTTCAGTACCGTCGCGTCGGCCTCTTCGGCACTGAGCCCGAGCTGTTGTCCTCCTGCTGCAGGACTGGCCAATTCTTGGTCTTCCAGGCGGACGAACTCTTCGAGTGTGGTCGGGTCCGATTCTCGTCCCCGGCTCCGAATCCGTTCAAATCGGACCGCAGGATCAGCCTCCACCAGCAGCAAACGGTATCGGGGATTTCTTCGAAAGACGGCAATCTCGGAGGGGTGGCGAAAAGAATCGACTACGTAGTTCTTATCCCTCTCGGTCCTGGTCAGGATCCGTTCGGCGAGACATCCATCCCCGTCCTTGCTGCGCAGCTCTCTTCCGATCCGGATCAGGTTGTCTCGGGTTGACTCCTGGTCCCTTTTCTGCAGCTCCTCGCGCAGAACATCCGACAGCGAATAGTAGTAAAAGCCCTTGTCCTGCAGGAACCTGGCCACTTCACCTTTCCCGGAAGCATTCTTTCCGGTCAAGCCGATGATCATGGCTTCTTTATAGCATACGGTAATGGGTTCTAGGTTCTAGCCCGGATTATGCAAGAACCGTAGTCCGGAGTTGAAAAACGACTCGAGAAGTGGCTCAACTCGAAAGCGGACAGGTGTGACAGGCGGATTTGCGAAGAATATCGGTTGGCGAGGCGTTTGAAGTGGTTGGGGAGTGAATTTCAGACAGATCTGGGCCTGGGTGAGTATCGGAAGCGGTTTTTCGGGGAGCTGGGAGAGGCTAGCTGGAGTTGAGACGACTCAAGACGAGGTGGAAGAGGGGTTGTTCGGGAAAGGCTGAGGAAAGATGGACCCAGATGCGTCGAGTGGTTTGTCGGATCCGGGCCCCGATCTTGAGGACACGACGACGTAAGGTTTCGATTTCGAGCTTGTGCCAGGGGGTCCCGTGCAGATAGTCGCGCAGGCGCACGAACATCTGGTAAGCCAGGGCATGCAGAAGGAGTCGAAACTGATTGGCCAGGAATCGATGACAGCTGAGTCGGTCCATGCTCAGATGATTCTTGAAGGCCTTGATGAAGTTTTCGGTCTGTCCTCGGTTTGTGTAGTGGTCATAAAGTGATTGGGAGCAGAGATCGTCCCGGCTGGTGACCACAAAGCGACGATTGATCCCGCGCTGATCGACCTCCACTTTGACGATGACGCGACGAGATCGATCCCAGCTGTTGGCTCGATAAAGAAACTCGTCAAACTGACGCTGTTTTTCCTCCAGCTCAAGGAACCTTTCCCGAGTCGAATCCAGCAGGGGCTCGACCACTCGCTGCAGGCGAGGGTTTCGACTTAACCCAATGACATACTGGAGTTGATTCTCTTCAGCCTCACAGAACTCGTAGAGCCGCGGCGTGGCAAAGCCGCTGTCGGCCCGAATCTCAATCTCGACATCCGTCCCCACTCCTTGTCGGATAGCCTCCACGACTCGCTTCAGAATGGGCACGATGTGAGAGTCAGCTCCCTTGTTGCCAGGTCTCAACACGGCACACACCAGGTCTCCCGTGTCGGCATCGAAGATCAGCAAAGGATGCAGAATGTGGCTTCGGTAATCCGTGGTAGAAGGAGAACTCCTGCTGGCCGTGGGTGTGGTCGTCTACTTCCAGATCCAGGATGATCTTACCGGGACGTCTTTTCTTCAGGGAGCGCACATAACGGCAGCCACTGGCTCAAACGCATCAGATCCTTCCTGGTGACGGAGTTCTCCAAGCGGGAGAAAGTCGGCTGCGTGGCCAAATCCGGATCGCTCTCCGGCAACTGATCACAGACGGTTTTGAGCATCGGATCCGAGCGCAGCGTATCGGCGTCATTACAGTCTTCAGCCGGCCAACCGTTGTCGGCTTCACTTCATGTAGCGTTGGTTCGACCCGAAATACACGAAGCATGCCGATCCACCGATTTCCTGGTCAAGCTCCCCCCATCAAAATGATCTTTCTGTGGCATGGCAGGGCTTCTCTTATAGCTCCAGGGTCGGTAATGGAGCTACGGCTCTAGGTCGGATTCAGATCTCATGGTCCGGGCTAGGCTGGGTTCTGGGTGTTGGGTTCTGGGTCTTGGTCTTGAGACGCTTCAACGCAGGTTGGAGTGTCCGCATTTGCTTACCGAGAGCGGCCACAAGCTCTAGTGCACTGTCCGGAAAGTTCACGCCGCTACTTCGGGCGTCTTTTCGCCGACAGCTTTGTTGCGCTACCTCGAAAGACTCCCGGCCTTCCTGCGTCGCGCGCCTCACTGACGACGAAAATCCATCCCGAATTAACGCCGCGAACTTCCCGGACAGTACACTAGCAGGTCCAGAGGAATTGTTTCCGTCAGGTAGCCGTATAAACGCCACAGCTGCCCAAATCTGCGAGAGCTCTCGTTGTGAGAATCCAGAACCCAGAACCTGGCACCCAGAACCTATTCGAACGCCGCAATCCCGGTGATGGACTGGCCCAGGATCAGGGTGTGAATATCGTGGGTGCCTTCGTAGGTGTAGACGGATTCAAGGTTGGCCATATGACGGAAGACCGGATACTCAGAGAGGATGCCGTTGGCTCCCAGCAGGTCACGGGCCACCCGGGCCGTCTTCAGCGCCATGGCTACGTTGTTCCGCTTGCCCATCGAAACCTGGTCGAATCTGACCTTGCCCTGATCTTTGAGCTGCCCGAGTCGGTGTGCCAGCAATTGCCCCACGGTGATGTCGGTCAGCATGTGCACAAGTTTTCTTTGGACCAACTGGTGCGAAGCAATGGGTTTGTTCGCCCACTGTCGCCTTTCCAGGGCCCAGTTGCGCGCTGCCTCATAGCAGGCCATGGCGGCTCCGACTGACCCCCAGGCGAATCCCATAACGGGCCTGAGTCAGACACATCAGTGCGTGTTTCAGCCCGTCTGTGCCCGGCAGCAGATGGGACTGCGGTATGCGACAACCGTCCAGAACCAGCTCAGACGTCCAGGAAGCCCGCAGTGAATGCTTGTTGTGGTAGTCTTTTGCTTCAAAGCCGGGAGTTCCCTTTTCCACTAAGAAACCCCGAATGGTTTCGTCTTCACATTTTGCCCACACGACTGCCACGTCAGCCACGCTTCCGTTAGTGATCCAGGCCTTGCTGCCGTCCAGGACATATTCTGATCCGTCCCTGCGGGCCCGAGTTCTCATTCCTGCCGGATTGGAGCCCGAATCGGGTTCGGTCAAGCCGAAGCAGCCAATGGCCTCACCGGACTGCAGGAGAGGAAGCCATTTTTCTTTCTGCTCTTGGCTGCCGAAGGCGTGGATCGGGTACATGACCAGTGCCCCCTGAACCGACACAAAGCTGCGCAAACCGCTGTCTCCGCGCTCCAGTTCCTGCATGATGAGACCATAGGCAATGTTGTTCAGTCCAGCGCATCCGTATCCGTCCAGGTTGGCCCCCAGGAAGCCCAGTTCACCCATGGTCTGAATGAGATGATGGGGGAAGGTTCCCGCCATGAAATGGCCGGCAATGATCGGGATCACCTGATCCTCGACGAAGGAGCGTACGGTGTCGCGAACCAGCAGTTCCTCATCGGTCAGCAGGTCGTCCAACCGCAGGAAATCGACGCCTTGAAATGCCATGGCGTGAATATAGCACGCATCCCCGAGGAAGGAGCCACGGCACCAAGGCTGGAAGGTTCCGGTCAGGCGCGGTGCAGAACGTTACTGCGATGATCAGCGCGTACGACGACGGTCACTTCGTCGCCGGCTGGGACGACGACGCTTCCCTTTCGGCGGACCGCCGCTGCTTCGGCGCTCGCTGCTGCGGTATCCCTGCGGTCGTTGGCCACTCTCGGCTGCACGTATCTGAGGCTGGCTACCGCGGGTTGGGCGTTTCTTCTGGGATCGGCGTGGCTCGACGTCTTCAAAGCCCGGCACCCTGCCGATTCGAATCGGCCGACCAATTCTCTTCCCGATGGCGCGAACCATGACCTGGTCGCCCTCGGTTACGAAGGTAAAAGCCTGACCCGATCTCTCGGAGCGCCCGGTCCGCCCAATCCTATGGGTGTACGCCTCCGGTGTATTGGGAACATCGAAGTTGATAACATGAGAGACCTGCTCCACGTCGATCCCGCGCGCCACGATGTCGGTGGCCACGAGGATGTCGAAATATCCGTTCCGAAAGCCCTTCATGGCCCGATCCCGCTGGCCCTGCGACATGTTGCCCTGCAGAGCCACCGCTCGGTGGCCGAAGCGGTCAAGTTTCTCGGCCAGGCGCTTCGCTCGGTACTTGGTTCTGGCGAAAACGATGGCGGACACAAAGTCTTCCTGGGAAACAAAATGCCGCAGCATTGCCACTTTTCGTTCTTCGCGAACCGGGTACAACGCGTGATCGATCGTCTTCGCCGGCCCCGAGTGATTCAGTTCGGCCCTGAAGGGACGATGAAGGATGCGTTCGGCCAGGCGGCGAATCTCACGGGGCATAGTGGCCCCGAAGAGCAGGTTCTGGCGTTTCTCGGGAAGTGCGGCAATGATGCGTCGAATGTCGGGCAAGAAGCCCATGTCGAACATGTGATCCGCTTCGTCGAGCACCAAAGTGTCGACGCGGTCCAGATCCACCTCGCCCTTGCCGAACAGGTCCAACAAGCGACCCGGGCAAGCCACGATGACCTCCGGCCCACGGCGGAGTTTCTGGATCTGTGGTCGTTCCGAGATCCCTCCGTAGATGACTACCGTGCGAATCGGCGTCGAGTTGGCCAGCTTCCGGAATTCGCCATCGATCTGGATTGCGAGTTCTCGCGTCGGCGCGACAATAAGCACACGTGGACCGCGTCGGCTCCGGCTCTCGAGCAAGTTGTTCAGGATCGGCAGCGCAAAGGCTGCGGTCTTGCCGGTCCCGGTCTGGGCAAGTCCCAGTACGTCTCGACCTTGGAGGACGGCGGGAATGGTTTCTAGTTGAATGGGTCGCGGCTCATCATAGCCCGCGCTCCGGAGGTTCCGCTCAAGCGCGGGGTTTAATTCGAAGCGGCTGAAGCCGCGCACAGAATCGACCTGGGAGGTCAGCATGGGACACACTACTTTCTCGGGTTCCTCTTACTAGAAGACCCGTGGCAAAGCCAACACAACAGAGGTAGGCAAGGGGAGTTTGGGGCGTGAACCTGGTTACCAGGTACCTGTCATACGCCAAATAGATTGGAACACCGCAGCTCTAAGAAACTACGGCTCGGAAACCCGATCGTTCGTTCAAGGGAAGAGTATACCAGAACCCAGAACCCCTACTCATACCGCAGGGCCTCGATGGGGGAGACATAGGAAGCCTGGCGGGCGGGATAGATACCGAACACAATTCCCACGGTCATGGAAACGCCGACACCCAGCAGAAGGGACAGCGGGGTCACGATGGTGGGCCATCCGGAGTAGGTTGAGACCAGCCCTGAGATGCCGTAGCCCAGTCCGATGCCCAGGGTGGCACCGCTCACACTGATGACAAGTGCTTCCAGCAGAAACTGCCGACTGATGTCCCGGCGGCGCGCACCCAGGGCCCGGCGCAGACCGATCTCTCCGGTGCGTTCCAGCACCGAGGCCAGCATGATGTTCATGATTCCGATCCCGCCAACCAGCAGGGAGATCGAAGCAATAGCCCCCATGACGATGTTGAAGATCCGCTGGGTCTGCCGACTCTGCGTGAGCAGGCGCTCCGGCACCACCAGGGTGAAGTCGTCAATCTGGCGGTGCATGCTCCCGACCATAGCCGAGATGAAAGCCGCCTGCTCGGCAATGTCCTGGCTCTCCGGCACACGAATGATGATGTCATCCAGTTGATTGGCCACGGGGTCCCGTTCGAACTTGGTCAACAGAGTCCCCAGCGGAATGAAGATGTCGTTATTTGGATTCTCGATCTTGATTCCCTCGAACTCCTGTTGCCGGCTGAACTGGTCGGCCAGAACACCGATGACGGTAAACCAGACATCATTGATCTTTACCCCTTTCCCCAGCGGGTCGCTGAGCCCGAAGAGACGGCTCCTGGAGGTCGTTCCCAGGACGCAGACCTGCTTGGCCCTCAACTCATCGAAGGGAAGGAAAAAGGAGCCCTCCAAGACGTTCAAGCTGGCCAGTTCGGGATAGATCGCGGTGACGCCAAGCACTCGGGAATCCGATCGTACGAACTCGGATCCCACGTGGTAGGTCTTGAGGATTTTCTTCCCCCCCAGGACAGTCCCGTCCGGGAGAGCCTGGCGCAGGGAATCGATGTCTTTTCGGGAGAGTCCGGGGGAGTCCTGTCGGATGACCCGCATCTCAGACTCTTCGAAGGACTTGGTCCGGACGACGATGTTGCGAAGGCCCATCCGCGTAATCATGTCCAGGGCTTCCTCCTCCGCCCCGGCAGCGATCGAGAGCATTGCCAGCACCGCCGCCACGCCGAAGATCATTCCCAGCATCGTCAGAGAGGTGCGGAGCTTGTGGCGACCCAGGTTGCTGGCAGCGTCCTTTGTGAGCTCTAAGAGAACCATTCGATCAGTTCATCATGATTGTAAAGCGTCTTCCACGACTCGCCGTGGAGGGAGCATTGAAATCCGGAAGATGTAGTCGATTCCTGTCGAACGGATGCCTCAGACAGGCCAGTTGTCCAGCTTCCAGCCCGTCCACCACGTAAAACCCGTGGTCGCCGCCCAGGATTTCAACCTCGTTTCTCTGATAGCTCCCATCCTCTTTCGTGAAGACGACAAACTGTTCCTCCTCCTTGAAAACAGCACTTCTAGGAAGGACCAGGGCCCGCTAGTTGACTCTGGTCTCGATCTGACCCTGCACACGCATTCCCGGCTTGAGAGAATGCAAAATTTCGAGGGAGACCTGGAGGTCGACCTTACACTCGAAGTACTTTCGCGGATCCTTTCGGCTGATCTGCCTGGAGGTGGCAGCCAGCGTGGCCACCCGGCCGGAGAACGGTTCTTCAGGCATGGCATTCACCCTGACCTGAACGGGAGAGCCGACACTGATTCCGGAGATGTCCGATTTCGGGACCTCGAGCCGGGCCCGAAACTGATCCAGATCGGCAACCTCCATGAGCACCTGGCCGGGCCACACATCGTTTCCGACCTCCACCTCGCTCCATCCGTGACGTTTGTAGAAAAGCACTCCTCCCACCGGCCCCACCAGCTCGAGCGAGGAGAGGGCCTCCTCTGCCAGCTCGACCTCGGTGCTGGCCTGCTTTTTCTCGATTTCGAGGATTTTCAGGTCAGCCTCAGTGAGCTGGCCTCTCAGTGAGGTTCGCTCCCCAACACTCATCTGCTTGTACTCGGCCAGGGCGGCACTCATGAGCGATTCCTGAATCTCCCAGCGCGAGAAAATATCTTCCTCCCGCCTGACCTGGGAACGCGCGAATTCGAACTCCAGATCCGCCGACTCGCGGTCGACCTCCAGAATCCGCATTTCGGTGCTCGAGTCGGTGGCGGTCTTGTCCATCCGCTGTCTCAGGGTCGAGACCTGATTCTGATTCTCCTCCAGGGCGATCTGTGCTTCTGAGCTGTCGAACCGGACCAGCACCTCGCCGGGTTCGACAAGGCTTCCTTCCTCACGCATCCAGGCGACCCTTAATCCTCCCCGGCGCACCTCCGGGGTGATCACCGGGGTCATCTTGAGCCCCGCCAGCTCTCCTTCGGCTTGCACCAGCAAGCGATAGTTACGCTCTATGAGTTCCAGGGTGGGGATCGGATCCTCGGGATCCGGGTTCAGGTATTCCCGAAGCGAGGAGGAAGCTGTCTGGTGATACGTCCAGGCCAATCCCACAGTCAGGAGTCCCAGGATCAAACCAACCGCCCAGAGCTTCATTCCGTCTCCTCGGGGTGCCGGCCCAAAATGCTTTCCCCTTCCTTCAGACCGGACTCAACTACGACAAGAATCCCATTGTCCTTTCCAAGTTGCACCAGTCTCCGCACAGAGGCACCGGCTTCTCCCCGAACCCAGACAAAGGACTCATCCTGTTCGATTTCTACGGCGGCCAGCGGAACTGCAAGAACATCCTGAAACTCGTCCACATTGATCTTGAGACGAGCCACCATTTCCGGTCTCATCCGCTGCAGGTCGATGTCTTCAAAACTGACTTCGATGTCCAGGATTTTGATCGGTCGGGAGCGGGATGGCTGGCGGAAAATGGTGCTGACCTGACTGACATTGCCTTTGAGCGTCTTCTCCGGAATGGCGTCGAGATTGATGTTCACCTCTTGTCCAACCCGGACTCTACCTGCGTCGCTCTCCCCAATCTGTCCCTTCACCATGAGGGTGGACAAAGTGGGCAGAGAGAGGACGGTCTCATGGAAGTGCACCTCCGAGCCCACCCTCTTCTTCTCATGATTCCAGTTGGCAAGGTAGATAACGAACCCGGGAATCGGGGCCTTCAGTTGCAAATCATCCAGAGCCTCGCGGGCCGCCTTGATACGGTAGTCGTGAAGCCCGCGCGTCTCCTCCAGGATCTGCAGCTGCAATCCTGACGCCTGCTTCGTGACGGCCAGCTTCCGGCCCAACAACTCAACCTGACGATGGGACAACACTGCTTCGAACTCCGCTTCCCTGATTTTCAGACTCGACTCAAACTCACGGGCCTGAGTCAGTTTGTTGGTGGCCTTCTCGTCCGCAACTTCCGCCTCCTCCAACTCCAGCTGCAGGTCCTGATGCTGGAGCTCGAGCTTAGCCTGTGTCTTCTCCAGCTTCCGCTGCACTTTCTCCAGCTCGGCCTGTTCATCCCGGATCGTCTGCAGCACCTTGGTAGGGTCGAACACCAAAACCGTGTCACCGGGCTCGACTCTTTCACCCTCCGGAGCCATTTGTATGATCTTGAACTCCCAGGTGTGTGGAATCGGGGGCGGGCGGAAATGCACCGACTGGGCTGCCTTCAACTCCCCGGTCCCCGACACGGTGAAGCGAATGTCCTGCCGCTCTACTTCTATCCAGACTCCCCCCCTGACTGTTTCTTCCCGGCGAGTCCGGTTCAGGAGCACGACGTCTCCTTCCTGAACATCTCCTTCCACGAGTGCCTGGCGATCATTGCTCTGAACCACCCGGCAAGGGATGGATTGGCCGGAGTCACTGACCAGGTAACTTTCGCCCAGCGGGTCGACGCGGACTGCCGCCCGGTCAACCACAAGTCCACTTCCGTAGTTGACCGATACCCGAATGCGGGCTGTCATTCCCGGCTTCATGAGACTCAGATCCTTTTCCAGGAGAAGAAAATCCACTAGGAAGACATTCAACTCGGAGCTCCGATGAACAGGCTTGGCGAATTCGGGCAGCCTGAACACTCTGGCTTTGAAGCTTCTCGAAGGAACAGCATCGAAGGTGATTTCTGCTTCCATTCCTTCCCGCAAGAGACTGAAGTCGACATCGAAGACCCGTGCCGAGACGACCAGGCTTTCCATATTGGGCAGCACGAGCACCGGCCAGCCCCTGAAGACACCATCTCCTACCTGCACCTTCTCGCCTTCGGTGTTGTCCCCGTACAGCACGATCCCGGGTGAGCTGGCTCGAATGCTCATTCTCGCGATGTCCCCCCGGATTCGCCGCAGGTCCAGTTCGGCCTGGTCGAACTCGAGCTTCACTACGTTCAGGTCAGCTCGCGCCGAGGCCTCTCGATTGTGCAGACGTCCTTCGCCTTTTCTATCTCCAACTGCGACTGATCGGCTTCAAAGCGGTACTTCTCGGCTTCAGACCGGGCCAGCAACTGAGGGTCAATATCTGAGTAGAGCCTGGCAACCCGGTGCGACTTGTCTGCCCGGGCCAGGTTCAAGAGAAGATCGAGTTCCTCGATTTCCTGCTCTGCCTGCTTCTGGGCGATCTGGATCCGTGCATCCTCTCTTCTTTGTTCCAGCTCGAGCCGCTGGCCGATCAAGTCGGCTGTGTCGAACTGGGCCAGAAGATCTCCGGGCTGCGCGATGCTGCCCTCGGGAATCAGGTAGGAAACCACAAAACTCCATTTGCTCCCCAGGTGGGGGCTGGTCACCTGAACGGTCTCGAGGGCATTCAGATCCCCGGTCAGATCCAGGTAGCCGATAAACTCCTGCCTCTGGACCCGGGACTCGAGGGATTCGTCCGAGCCCGCCAGAGGCCGGGAAACAAAGCAAAGAAATGTCAGAAGTGCAAGGCCGATCCTACTCATACCTTCGGTTTTTCATTACGGGGATTCTGCCGTCTCAACATTGGACGCAGACCCCTGCCGCGTCGTTCCATTGTACGCCGTGTGGCCGTCTCCGGCGCTTCGCGGACCGCTGCGCTCACCGTCGTTGCTGGCCCTGCCGTTTCCTCGATGGGTAGTGTTCCGGGCAGAATGTGGGAGGCGCCTGGGGCGGCGACCGAGGTTCTTGAGCATCATGCCCGGCCTGAGTTCCGGTAGGGATGCCAGTTGCCTGGCACCCCCCGGACAGATCCGTACGTGAAGACATAACTTCATACGGCTCCTACCTCGGGTCGAACGCCAAAACGCACGAAGGGTGGAGGATGTAGGATACGGACACTGGGGATCCACCGCTTGACATACCGGTTGAACCGCGGCCACGGCATGTTCGCTTTCTGGCTCCGACGCCGCAAGGCGTGGCACCAGCCGCGACACACCGCGCTGCGGAAGGCGTTCAGGGCGTCACTGTTGCCCGGGACCGCATGGTAGTTGAAATAACCCTGGACGACGGACCGGTGCCACTTCCCCTGTTCGGGGAGCGAATCGTGCCGTCGGCGCAGCTGTTGTGCGCGGATCTGCTTCAACTTGCGTCTCAGACGTTTCCCTTCGGTCTTCCGCCGGATCGTAAACCCGCCTTTTCGACCTTGCGCACAGATATGGCGAAAGCCCAGGAAGGTAAAGGTATCCGGTCTGGTCTGCCCCCGGCGGCGACGATTCTTGCTCGCCCAACGGCCGAACTCAATCAACCGCGTCTTTTCCGGGTGCAGTTGCAGGCCGAACTGCGACAGCCGTACCGCCAGCTCCCGGCGGTACTGTTCGGCCTCCTCGCGATGCTGGAATCCCAGCACGAAGTCGTCGGCGTAGCGGACGATGATGACCGCCCCTTTCGCCTTACGTCCTCGCCACTGGTGGGTCCGCAGATCCAGTACATAGTGCAGGTAGATGTTTGCCAGCAGGGGCGAAATTACCGCCCCCTGTGGCGTTCCCACCGTGCTCCTGGACCATTGACCCGCTTCGGAGACTCCCGCTCTGAGCCACTTGCGGATCAGTCGCAGAACCCTCCGGTCCCCGATCCGGTGCTGGAGAAACTTCAGCATCCATTCGTGGTCGATGGCGTCGAAAAACCCACTAATGTCAGCGTCCAGCACCCAATTCACCGGCCGATTGGTAATCCCCATCCACAGCGCATCCAATGCTCGATGCTGACTGCGTCCGGGGCGGAACCCGTAACTGAAGCCCATAAACTCCTCCTCGTAGATCTGCTCCAGTACCGTAACTACGGCCTGTTGCGCGATCTTGTCCTCCAGGGCCGATATGCCCAGTGGACGCAGCCTGCCATCCTCCTTTCGGAGGTAGACCCGCCTCGAGGGGTGGGCTCGATAGGTCCCGTCATGGATTCGGGTATGCAGAACGAGCAGTCGCTCCCGCAACCCTTCTCCATATGCTTGCCACGTCATTCCGTCCACCCCTGCAGCAGCCTTCCGCTTCAAGGCGAAATAGCTCTGCTTCAGCAGTTCCGGTGTCACGTGGTGCAGCAACGCGGTGAACCGCATCTTCCTATCCCGGCGTGCGGCCTGCCCTACACCAGCCAGTCGATCGTCACACCTTTCCGGCTCCGTGTCCGGGGCGTGGCCGCCTTCACTGGTGCTTCCCTTGGCCGGACTCCTTCCCTCCACAAACTCCGCCGACTCTTCGTCTTTGTTCGCTCGCTTCATCAGTACTATGAGTCCGTCCGACTCCCCAGGGCCGTATATGTCCGGCATTACGGCTTACCTTCGCCGGCCTGTCCGCCTGCCATCCAGACGGACTACCCTGGGGTCTCTCGGTTCTCGTCCATGGAGCGTCCACGCTTGCACGGGGTCTCTGACTCCGCCAGGCCCTGCTGCGACTCGCCTTTTACGCCGCAGCCGGTTTCGCCACCCCCTTGGGGCCATAAAAGCAGCACCTGGAACTCGTTTCTTTCGAAGCTCAATAGCCCGGCTCACGCTTCCCCTGTCAACGCTTCACCAGCCTCTTGCGAGGTATCGATGCATGACTCGGGGTCGGGGTGGTTGGCTACACCTTTCCCCGTACGGCTCTTTCATCCGCTACTCCATGTCGGTTTATCCCGACGCTTTCGGCCCCTCCCACCTTTTTGATTCCAAGCACCCGAGGGCCTGTAACCCCACGCCATTCGGCTTGATTGGATCCAATCTCTCCAATAGAATGAGCGGCCGATCACGTACATTCCACCAGTCAATCCTCTGGGTCTTGAACCCAGTTACATTGAGAGCGAAAGAACAAATAATGACAGAGACAACCAATTACAAACTGGGCCAGGTTGGGTTTGGCACCATAGGATCAATCTATACCGGCCACCTGATGAAAGCAAACGGCCAGTTGATCCTCTACGATATCGACCGGGAAAGGCTACAGCAGCTGGCTCCGGAAGGAGCGAAACTGGCTGACGCGCCCAGCCAGGTTGCCGAGGCAAGCGAGATCATTATTCTCTCCCTCCCTTCCCCGGAAGCGGTCAAAAGCGTGGTCTTCGGAGAAGACGGCATTCTCAAGGGCGGGCAACCCGGATCCTTGATCATCGACATCAGCACGATTGATCCTCTCACCAGTCAGCAAGTGGAGCAGGCCGCCAGGGAGAATGGAATCAGCTATCTGGAGGCACCCGTCAGCGGTGGAGAACCGATGAGCGCCGGAACTGATGGAGCTCGTAAGGCAAATATCACTTTCATGTGTGGAGGGGAAGAGGAGGCTTTTGAGCGAGCCCGGCCCATCCTGAACATCCTGGGCAGCCACTGGTTCCTTTTGGGCCCGGCCGGGGCCGGCTCCACAGTGAAGCTGATCAGCAATCTGATGTCCGGGCTGAACAACCTGGTAGCGGCCGAAGGCTTCGTACTGGGCGCGGCGGCGGGAATTCCCTGGCAGAAGCTGATGGAAGTCTTCCGCCACACGGACGCCAAGAGCTTTCATATGACCGACTACCTGGAACCGCGCCTGATCCGGAAGGATTTTGAGGCCGGATTCAGCACCGATCTCATGTACAAGGACCATCGCCTTGCCGGGGATCTGGCACTTCAACTCAAGGTACCTCTGCCCCTGAACAGCATCGCTGTCCAGGTCTACCAGATGCTGCGAGCCAGCGGGCGGGGCAAGACCGATTTCACGGAAGCGCTGAACCTGATTGGCGAGTGGGCGCAAGTCGATCTTTGATGTACCCGTCTTCAATCCACGCCCGACCTTTTTCTTGAATGGGGACGATTCCGAGACGGGAGGTGTGTCATCGCACAAGCAAGACTAGCTGGAAAAACAGTACTCATCAGCGGAGGCTCCACGGGAGCCGGCGGCGCTTCCTCCACCCTGTTCGCGGCTGAAGGGGCTCAGGTGGCGATCGTGGACAGAAATGTCGAGGCGGGGAGTCAGCGCGTCGCGGAGATTCAATCTGCGGGCGGCCAGGCCCTTTTTCTGGAAGCGGACGTGTCTCAGGCCAGCGCAGTCGAATCGGCCGTGAATCAAGTCCTTTCGGAGTGGTCGAAGATTGACGTTCTGTTCAACCACGCGGGCACTTTCATTGTGAGTGCCTTTCACGAGACTACCGAAGAGCAGTGGGACTGGCTGATGGGCGTGAATGTAAAGAGCATGTTTCTGATGTCCAAGACCGTGCTTCCCCACATGATCGAGGCCGGCAGCGGTGTCATCGTCAACACGGGATCGATTTCGGGAATGACGGCCTCGGCGATGGAGAGCACGTACTGTATCAGCAAAGGAGCTGTGCATCAGTTGACGCGCTCCATCGCGGTAGAGTACCGAGACCGGGGGATTCGCTGCAACGCGATCGCTCCGGGATTCATCCGCACGCCTCACGGTTTGCGCGAAATGAAGGAGTGTGTGGCGGCGGGCGTTCCCTTTACGGACGCGGACATTGCCACGCTCCAGGGGCGCTTCTGCGAGCCGGAGGAAATTGCTCAGGTGGCCCTCTTCCTGGCCACTGACGCTTCCTCTTTTATGAACGGGTCCATTGTCGTTGTCGACAATGGCTGGCTGGCAACCAGTTGAAGACTATCCGACCGAGACTTTATGGCTGACGATCAAGGCTTGAAACCTTACATCTCCGCGGAGGACGGTCCTCCTGAGTTCACTCTTAGATCTCTGATCCTGGCGGCCCTTCTGACTCTGGTTCTGGGTACCTCGAGCGGCTACCTGGGCCTCAAGATCGGCATGACTTTTGCTGCTTCCATTCCGGCGGCCGTGATGTCACTGGCCATTCTGCGCGGCCTCTTCAGAGACTCCAACATTCTGGAATCGAACATGGTTCAGACCCAGGCCAGCGCGGGCGAAGCTCTGATGGGCGGGGTTGTCTTCATGATTCCCGCCATGATCTTTCTGGACCTGAACCCGTCGCTGATTCAGATTACACTGATGACCCTGGCGGGGGGTCTGCTGGGAACGTTCCTGCTCATCCCGCTGCGCCATTATTTCGTGGTGGACCAGCACGGGACGCTGCCCTTCCCGGAAGGTCAGGCCTGCGCCAACATCCTCAAACTGGGCGAGAAATCAGCCGCCCGGGCACGCCGGGTTTTCGAAGGGATGGCGGTTGGAGGGATCTATAACTTCTGCAGCGCCGACGGGCTGCGGTTGTTCTCGGCCAACATTGAATTTTCTTTTCAGCGCTTCTGGGGACTCACGGCGGAGATGTTTGTCGCACCCCTCATGCTGGGAATCGGTTTCCTGGTCGGGCCGGCCGTTGGCTTGACCATGCTGGCCGGATCCCTGATAAAAGGAATCGCTGTCATTCCCGGGCTTAACTACGGCTACTTTCGCCTTTACAACGAGAGTCTCAGCGCCGGACAACTGGACTTCTACGTGCGTATGATCGGCGCAGGGGCCGTGGGTGCGGGAGGATTCTTGAGCCTTATCAAGATGGCCGCCGAGATGCGCCGCTCTTTGAAAGGTGGATTGAGCGGACTGGGAAGGGCCGGGAAGTCTGCAGGTGGGGGACGCTTGAGTCGTGATCTTCCCATGCCCCTGGTCGTGACGGTCCTGGTGGGAGTGCTCGCCATTTCGGCCTTCGTCCTGATCCACGGATCTCCCTCCGGGAAGGGCCCGGGAATGCTCGGGCTGGTTGTTTCTCTGATCCTGATTCTGTTGCTTGGTTTTCTCTTCGTGACTCTATGCGCCCGGCTGGTCGGATTCGTGGGGACCTCCAGCTACCCTCTCTCCGGAATGACCATCGGCGCCCTGTTGGTCACGGTCTCAGTACTCAGGCTGCTGGGCCTCTCCGGACCGGTGGGGATGTCAGCGGCCATCATTGTGGGAGCCATTGTCTGCATGGCCATCGCCATGAGTGCAGACATCAGCCAGGATCTGAAGACCGGGGCCCTGCTGGGCGCCACTCCCTACCGCCAGCAACTGGGCGAGACCATTGGAGTTCTCATCACCTCCCTGGCGGCCGGCTCCGTCATCATGCTCTTTCACAAGTCGGGGGAACTGGACCGACTGCCGGCTCCACAGTCGCGGCTGATGGCAGCCATTGTCGAAGGTGTGGTGGGGGAGGGCTTTCCCTGGGTTCTGGTCGGCATCGGAGTCCTGATCGCCCTGGTCGTTGAGTGGATGGGAGTTTCCTCCATTCTTTTTGCTGTCGGGCTCTATCTGCCCACCCCCCTTTCCTCAGCCTGGATTGTGGGAGGACTGGTCCGGGGCGCCTTCGACAAGAAGCACGCCGATTCGGATGACCAGGAGGTGTTGCTGCGCGACGGCATCTTGCTCTCCTCGGGCCTGATTGCGGGCTGGGCCATGATGGGAATTGTCCTGGTCGGATTCGTGGCCCTCTACGAGTTTGACCTGGTAGGTTTTCAACTGGGTCTACGCGACCTCCCTGCACCGGCCTTCAGCTTTTCCTATCTCCTGGATCTGGCCGTCAGCATTGGTCTCTATGGAGCAGTGATCTACTACTTCGGCCGCACAATTCGCCTCTGGGGAAGCCGGCCGTAGGCCGGCGTTTCGGGTTCCTCGTTCCACGTTCCTCGTTGCGCGCTCATTGGCATTCGCGCCTCTGAAAAAGGGCAAAAAAAGAGACAGTCTACTCTGTCCCTTTTTTTATTCCGTCGGTGCCAGCTCGCGCACTTTCACGGGTCGGAGGTCTTTGATCACGACCCCGTCCTTGATGACAACCTGAATGTTGTCGTTGTCGGTCAGCGAATCGATGTCGGCCAGGGGATCCACCTTCGTCACCACGATATCGGCCAGCTTCCCTGGCTCCAGGGTCCCGACCTGATCCTCCCACCCCAGACACTCCGCCGCCGTCTTGGTTGAAGCCACAATCGACTCCATCGGGCTCATGCCGATCTGGCACATCAGGCTCAACTCCCGGAGGTTGGCTCCATGAGGCCCCACGCAGGCATCGGTGCCCATAGCGATGCGTACGCCTGCCTGGTAGGCCCGGGAGATGCTCTCCAGATTCACGTCCAACACTTCGCGAACCTTGCGAACCCCCCATTCCGGATAGTCATTTGACTCTTGGCAACGCTCCAGAACGAAGATCGGTGCCGACAGGGTCGGTACCAGAAAGGTATTGTGCTCGAGCATCAACTCGATGGCCTCGTCGTCCAGGTAGACACCGTGCTCGATGGAATGAGCGCCGGCCCGGACTGCGTTCTTGATCCCCTCACACCCCTGAGCATGAGCCATGACCTTCTTCCCTCCGTGAAAGGCCGCCTCTTCCACCATCACGGCAAGCTCCGCCGGAGAGAACTGAGTAAAGGTGGGATGGTCACGAGGGCTCATCGTTCCCCCCGTGGTACACACTTTGATGATTTCGGCGCCGGCTCTGAGCAGTTCCCGGACCTTCTTGCGAACCTCTTCCACTCCGTCACAGATTCCAGCCGGCCGGCCCGGGTATGGGGTAAACAGCGTGTATTCGTTCCCGGAGGGCATCAAATAATCGAGATGGCCTCCGGTGATGGAGAGGATCGTAATGCTGATCTGCATTCGGGGACCTTCCACCAGCCCCTCCTCCACAGCCTGCTTGAGTCCCAGGTCGGCGCCTCCGGCATCCCGCACGCTGGTGACACCCGCGTCGAGGGTCCTGCGCATGTGATCTATGGACTGGAACAGAGTGAAGGAAAGGGGTGTTGCCAGCACTCGCTCGATGGTCAGGTTTTCCAGCACCAGATGAACGTGACAGTCAATGAAGCCGGGCAGAAGGTAGCCGCCCTGGGCATCGATGACCTGAGCCTCTCCGCTGGTCTGCGTCATTGAATCTGCGTCCCCCACCTGCACGATGCGATTGCCTTCGATCAGAAGAGAGGCATTCTCTCGGGGGTGGCCCCCCGTTTCCGTCAATGAGTGTTGCGTTGCTGACCAGAGTGCGCTTCATGTTTTCTCCTCCATGCTCCGGGTCCAGAATAGCTCAATCCCACGAGGTGGGGAAACAAAAGAAAAACTCTCTTTGTATCGCCCCGGATTCTTGTGCACAATAGGGATCGAACGGAACCACCCAGTCGAATCGAAGCTTAGGAGAGAGAGATGCAAAGAGTTGTCTTTAGCGGATGCAGATTTCTGGTCGGGCTGGGCCTGATCCTGCTGATTTCCCCACTCAACGCCCAAGAACTGACCCGGATAACGGGAGT
>CBDCBX010000019.1:0-513284 GCA_965214465.1 Acidobacteriota bacterium
AGTTCGTCGAGGTGGTCGTCGACCAACACTATTACAAGGTCCTTGGTCTTGGAGTCCTCCCGCAGCTCCTTGACAATTTCTCGATTCCGGCCTGGGCTCTGAAAATTCACTACGAGTACATGTGATTCAACGCGGAGATCTGTCATGCCTTTCAACTCCTTTGACTTCGATTCAATCAACGCAGTTGCCATCACCGACAGCAGGTAGCCAAGGATGCCAATACCGACAAACATCACTGGAATGGCTACCAAGTAGCGACCGTAGGCGGTCGTTGGAAAATAGTCTCCGTATCCCACAGTAGTCATCGTAACGATCGACCACCAAATGGCATCGCCCCAAGAAAGCTCGGGGTTGACAGCACCTTCAAAAAGTTTATAACCGATAGCGCCCAGGGTGATCAGGGCGAAAAACAAGAGGATCACCTTAAGGATTTCGCCGTGTCTTTCCGGCCTGAAACGCCGGAACCACTCCATGAGTAGCCTGAGCATGGTTATCGAGTCATTCCTTCACTGACGAACGCCGAACTTGCCAATACTGCCAAATATAACCTAGTTTGAGTTATGATTGTGATGAGTACGCAAGGTCGTCGTTGAGAACCTGTTTTCTAAGGAGTTGATTCGTTGGAACTAGTGACCCGCGTGATCCACCTCATCGGATCCCAGATTCACGGGACTTGAGCGGACGGGTTTGCCTCGACCAAGCACCGTGGACGCCAGAAGCAGACTCGTGCCCACGGACCGGGCGACGAGGTGGGCCAGCAATCCACGACTACCTGCGGGGGCGTCGATCCGCAGCTGACCGATCTATATTCCAACCTGGCGGTGCCCTCCGGCTCCAACCTTGCCACGGTTCGAAAGGCATGGAAGCGACTGTTGCGGGAATACCACCCGGATCTGCATTCAAAGGATCCCGAGGAACGAACGCTGATGAACTGGCGAAACGGTTGAACGGTGCTTACGAACAGCTGCGAAAGCGGCTGAAGAGGGCGACAGACAGACAGGAGAAGTAAACATGTCCGAGAACCTAAACTTGGTCACGGGCTATCTGCTCGACATCAATCTGAACATCGTCAGCGAAGATGAGGCCAAGGAGTTGGTCGTCGTGCAGGAGTGGAGAAATGGAATTCGAAACCTGATCATCGACTGCGAGCCACCGATCATCATCCTCGAACAGCTCATCATGGATGCCCCCGAGGTTCCTGGAGAATTCTTTAAGCGCCTTCTCCAGAATGAATCGAACGATGGTACATGGAGCGTTTGTGCTTGACGACGAGGACGGCCGCCGTGTGATTTTTCGTGATACGTTGCAACTTGAGAACCTGGATTGTAACGAGTTGGAAGGCTCCATTCGGTCGCTGGAGCTTGCCCTGGCCGAAAACGGCGCAGAGTTACTGGAATATGCCACCGACAGCCGGATGGGAGCTGACCAATGAGTTTTTTCCAAAGAATTTTCAAAAACGTACAGTCCCAGGCACATTCTGTGGTGGATCAGCTTGAGGACCCGATCAAGCTGAGCGAGCAAGGAATTCGCGAACCTGAAGAAAGACCTGCAAGGTTCCATGCGGAGTTTGGCTCAAGTTAAAGCGATCGCAATTCGTCTTAAAAAGGACTCGGATGACCAAAAAAAGCTTGCGAATGATTACGAGAGAAAAGCCATGCTTCTTCTCCAGAAAATGAAGAGCGGGAATCTGCAAGAAGCTGAAGCAGAACGTCTGGCAACCGAAGCTTTGACCAAGAAGGAAGAGGCGTTACAACGCGCAGACACCCTTAAGAAGGATCATGAGCAACAGAAAGCCATGGGGGATCAGCTTCAGGCAAAGGTGCAGACGCTGAAGGAAACGATCACCCGCTACGAGACCGAGTTAGTGACCTTGAAAGCACGTGCCAAGACCGCCACGTCCATGCGGAAAATAAACCAGCAGATGTCGAACGTCGATTCCTCCAGTACGATTGCGCTACTGGAAAAGATGAAAGACAAAGTGATCGAGGAGGAGTCGCTTGCCGAGGCCTACGGGGAAATGACCGACGCGAGCACAACCCTTGACGAAGAGATCAACAGAACCCTTGCGGAGACTAGCGCGACGGAGACCAGCGACTCGCTGGCTGAGCTCAAGAAGAAAATGGGCATCTGAGTTTTACAGCAATCCCCGTCGGAGAGCGGACTCACCGAGCACCGGCACCGAGATCAGCTGATCGATACCGTTGTTGCCCTGAACATTCCCATCGAATATTGCTCGGCGAAGCTCGCTTCACTATCGATTCCCGGCTGCCGACGTCGAACCCGCTATCGCTTGAAGAAAGTCTTCAAAAGGTAGGATAATCATCTAAGAGGGTATCATCTAGAATGTCGTCCTTCACACGCCGCCAGTTCCTCCACCTCGCCTCGACCAGCAGCCTTTTGATGGTCGTCCCTTCGTGCTGGAACGCAGGCACCGTGCCTGCCAGGACCTTCGACATCCCGGGGAGAATCGTGGGAGGAAACCAGCGGGCGGGGCATCTTCTTCGCGAATCTCGCCCCCGCGATCGGTTTCCCGAACCTGAAGCTCATACCTTCGATGTCGCCATCGTCGGGGGAGGCGTTTCGGGGCTGTGCGCGGCTTGGAAGCTGAAGAAAGCCGGATTGGACAACTTTATCCTGCTGGAAATGGAGCCCTGGCTTGGAGGCACCTCCGCCTCCGGAAGCGCAGAGGGCACCGAATTCGCCTGGGCCGCACACTATATTAATGTTCCGCCAGCGGAAGCGGATTGTGTCAAAGAAGTCCTGGCTGACCTCGGGATAATCGAAGGCTACGACGAGGCCGGCCGGCCGAGAATTCCCGAAGAGCATATCCTGCGATGGCCGACCGAACGTCTCTTCACGGACGGAAGATGGATTGAATGGGATCTGCTCGACGGAGCATCAGCAGGAGAACAGGAAACCATCCTCGCCTTCGAGGACGACATGCTTTCCTGGACCCTTTACCGCGGTTTCGACGGCCGCCGCGCATTCGCCCTCCCTCTCAGCTACAGCACCACCGACTCCTGTGTTCGTCAACTAGATGACATTTCGATGGAAACCTATGTCCGCGCCAAAGGATGGAATTCGCCGCGGTTGGATTGGATGATCAATTACGCTTGCCGGGACGATTACGGGGGAACGATGGCAACGGTGTCGGCCTGGGCCGGCATTCACTACTTCGCCTGCCGATACTACGACCAGCGGCTGCGGAACGAGTACCCTTCGAATACCTTGACATGGCCTGCGGGAAACGGATTTCTCGTACAACGCCTAGCCCAAGACCTGGCAGACTCGCAATACCGACTGCAATGCGCGGTGCTCCGGATCGACAACGATGATGGTGGCGTCCGGGTCGGATACTTCGACACACTCAGTGAGACATATCGCAGTATTTTGGCCCAAACCGTGATCCATGCCTCCAAGCTTCATACCGCGCCCTTCATGGTCGATGGATTGCCAGGTCCCCAGGTAGCAGCGATCGAATCCTGCGATTACAGCCCATGGCTGACCGCCAGTATCCACGTGAGCGAGTTGCCCACAAACGCCGAAGTTTCGATCGCATGGGACAATGTACTCTACAATAGCCAATCCTTAGGCTACGTTGTCGCTGATCACCAGACCCGAAGCGACTACAGAGACAAATCGGTTCTAGTTTATTATCTCCCGTTCGTCGAGGACATCGATCTAGCTCGTCAGAAGCTCCTGGAAGAAGAACATCCTTATTGGGTCAGCGTGATCATGCAGGACTTGTTGGTGGCCCATCCAGAGCTGGAGCGTGTCGTCAGCCACATCGACGTTTACCGGTGGGGTCATGCCATGATCCGACCGAGCCCGGGAGTCATATGGGGACGTGAAAGCTTCATTCGGAGGGAGCCTTTCGGAAACGTGTATTTTGCCTCTTGTGACACGACGGGACTGCCACTGTTCGAAGAAGCTTGTTTTTCCGGCATCCGGGCGACCGAACAGATCCTGGAGCGCCTCGGCAGAACATTCGAATCATCCATCAAGGGTCTATCTGGAGAGGCGGCACCAGTTCAATGAGCTGCAGCAAGGCACCTGACGGAGATCTAGGGTTCGACGATGTCGGGTCCGGCGAGGAAAAGATGTCGAGGGTGGGGCTATTCCTGATACTCGCATCGATTTTTGTCGCCGCGGCGTGCGGAATCGTTTACGAGCTACTGGTTGGAAGTGTTTCTTCGTATTTCCTGGGGAACAGCGTCGAACAATACTCGTTGACAATTGGATTCTTTCTTTTCGCGATGGGCCTGGGCTCGTGGATCTCGCGGGCCGTTCATGGAAAATTGATCCGGCGGCTGGTGGCGGTGGAACTCTGGCTCGGGTTGTTCGGAGGCCTGACAGTTCCAGCTCTGTACCTAGCCCATGCCTACACAAGCGTCTACAAGTACCTGATGCTCGTCATCATCCTGATCATCGGCACGCTCATCGGGCTGGAGATCCCCCTCCTGACACGAATCCTGCGAAGACACGGATCGTTACGGACGATCCTGTCGAATGTGCTTTCGGTCGATTACGTCGGCGCTCTAGCCGCTGCTGTTCTATTTCCATTTTTTTGCTTGCCGGTTCTCGGAGCTCTTCATACATCACTGGTCGCCGGCGCCCTCAACGTTCTTTCCGGTTTGGCAATTCTTATGGCCGTGTGGGCTCAGCTGTCGGTCAGGGACCGGGGACAACTCGTCGCTCAGGGCGTCCTAATTTCCATGGTATTGGCTGGGTTCGCAATTGAGGCCCAACCCCTGATGAAGCGGTGGGAAGATTTTCTCTACGAAGGCCAAGTGGTTTTCAGTACGCAGACCGAGTATCAGAAGATTGTGGTTACGCGCTGGAAGAGCGAAACCCAACTCTATTTGAACGAGCATCTGCAGTTCTCGTCAGTCGACGAATACCGGTATCACGAAGCGCTGGTTCACCCCGCGATGGCGTTATCGCATAACCGAGCTCGGGTTCTCGTCATCGGCGGCGGCGACGGTCTCGCGGTTCGTGAGATCCTCCGATATGCCGAAGTGGAAGAGATCGAACTCGTGGACCTCGATTCGGCGATGACGACCCTTGCCAGGCGCAATCTTTATTTCACGGACCTGAACCAGAACGCCTTGAGCCACTCGCGGGTGAGTGTGACGAACGAGGATGGGTTTACTTTCCTGCAGAGGGAACACGAACCCTATTCTGTCATAATAATTGATCTGCCGGATCCACGAGAAGAGGAGATCTCAAAACTGTTTTCGGTCGGAGCGTACAGGTTGATTCGGCGGCATCTGGCTCCTGGAGGAGTGGTGGTTGCCCAGGCGACGAGCCCCTACTACACGCGCCGGGCCTACTGGTCGATCGGCGAAACAATCAAGGAAGCGGGACTCGAGGTGCTCTCTTTTCACGCCTACGTGCCTTCCTTCGGAGAATGGGGCTTTCATCTCGGGTCCGATCAACCGATCGATCCCAGTGACATCGAGTTTTTGCCCGGGCTGCGTTACCTGCACAAGGAGCTCTTCTTGTCCAAGCTGAACTTTGATGCGGACATGTCCCGCGTTGACGTCGAGCCCAACACCTTGGCACGACCGCGTCTGGCGGGGTATTACCGCGAGGATCTCGCTCGATGGTAGTCCGATGCCTTTTGATGGAAAATGAATGATGGTATGGAAAAAATGGTTTGGAGGAGCATCCGACGACGAGGAATCCGACTCGCTCGTGGACTATAAACTGGGCGCCATGAAGGTGGGATACCTCGTCGACTACGATATGAAGACATGGGAGGTCACAGGGTACAACACCTACGACTACTCCGGATTCGAGACTAAGGAATGGGTAATCGAAACCTCCGACAAGGTCAGCTACCTGGAGCGGGCTGATAGTGACGGCGAGATTTCCTGGACGCTGACAGAAAGCATTGCTATAAGCCAGATCGCCGAGGAGGTCATTGAACACACCATCCGACATGAAGATCCACCCAAAACCCTGACCCGCAATGGGCGGAGCTATCGACTGATGGAGAGCGACGCGGGCCTGTTCCATGAAAGCGCCGCGGGCCCGGGAAAAAGCTTTATTAGTTGGACCTACTGTGATAGTTCAGGGAAGAATGTGCTGTTCGTAACGCAGTACGGAGAGAGGGATTTCAAGTTCGTCGCGGGTGAATATGTGCAAGAGTATCAATTCATGAACATCCTGCCCAGTGGGAATGCGCGGGCACTACCAGGGTCAAAGATGATCCAAGGAGTTTAGAATGCCCAGGCAGACAAACGAGGAACGCTGGGTCCTGGTGGGCGTGGTTGTGGTCGGGATACTGCTCGGCGTCTGGCTCGTCTTCGGCTTGCTGTCGAGGGGCGACCCGCTTCCGAATTTGGTGCAGCAGCTTGCTCAGTATCCCGAGTATTCGATCATCGTGGACGATGTCGAGGACGGGTTTCTGCGAAACAGCCTGACGCTCAAGAGCAGCTTCCAGGTCACCGAGCCAATCGGAGACAACCCCGACGTGGGAACAGCCGCTCAGTTTGATGAACGGCTGGACACGTATTCGATTTCCAACAGGCTGGTAGACCGCTATGAACGATCCATCGGTATGGTAGTGGCGGCAAAGACGGCAGATGGCACCTTGACCGGCTATGACCAGAGCCACCCTCCCTACTATCAGCATGTGGGCCGTAGCCAATACGGGTACTTTGGGCACGGCGGATTCTGGATCTTTTACGGGCAGTACGCGTTCATGAGCGCCGCGCTAGGTGGCCACCGGATCAATCGGGGGGACTACGGCGCCTACACGGGCACGAGGAACCGCGGACAGTCGTATTACGGCCCTCAGACCGGTGGGCGGTCCACTTTCGGCGCGAACGGTACTGCGACGGCCACAACGCGGCCATCTTTCTCTCAGAGGTATCAGGCCAAACAGGCGCGTTTCCAGGCCAGAGCAACCCGTCGGGCGGCCTCTGGATGGAGCAGCCTGGGAAAATAATCTTCGACCCGACGGCACAATAAGGATTTCATTATGAGTAAACAGCCGGTCTTACCCGCTGTCGTACTTTTGTTAGCCGCCCCGGTATTCGCCGGCCTGGAATTTACCCTCTCTGCGCAAACTCCTACTCCACCGCAGGTCCAGGTTTCTCTCGCAGATAGTCTCTACCTGCTTGGCGAATCCTTCGTTTATATCCTCGAAGCGTTTGTTCTCTTGTGGATCGCGAAGTTCGCTTATTCCAGGCTGTATCGGCGTGTGGAGTTGAATGCCGAACTCTTCAGTCGGGACAACCAGGCACTCGCAATCTCCACGGTTGGCTTTTACTTCGGAATTCTGATCGCTTTCGGCGGGGCGATTTCGGGCGGATCACAGGGCCTGAGAACGGACGCGGTTATGATCGGCGTCTACGGTCTTTCCGCCATCGCGCTCATGCTTCTGGCCAGCGTCATGTGCGAGAAGATCCTTCTACCGACATTCAACAATACCAAAGAGGTTGTCCAGGATCGCAATCTCGGCGTCGGGTTTGTCGAGGCCGGCGTATACATCGCCAACGGCCTGATTATTCTCGGCGCCTCCGAGGGCGATGTAGCGGGAACTTCTCCAGTGGTGAGCACATTCGGCGTCCTGGTTTTCGGCATGCTTGTCCTGGTGGTTTTCTGGCTACTCGCCCAGGTGGTGCTGGTGATCGCCGGACGGCTGTACGAGTTCGTGACCCCGTACAGGTTTCTTGAGGAGCTGGAGCGAGATAACGCTGCGGTGGGCCTGGCGTTCGGAGGGGCGCTCATTGGTATCGGCAATATCATCGGTCTGGCGGTTGGCGGCGATTTCACCGGGTGGACCGATAGCCTCATGCGGTTCGCCGTCGATGTGACATTTGGCTTCATAATGTTGTTTTTCGTTCACAAATTCACCGACATCTTGCTGGCGCCCGGCGTCAAACTTGCCAACGAGCAGACGCAGGAACATCCAAATATCGGTGCCGGCCTTCTCGAAGCATTCGGCTACATAGGGGCTTCGATCCTGATCGTTTGGACCCTTTAGCAGCCCCCATTTTTCACCTAAGGTCTGCTGCAGAGCCGGATCCATCCACCATTGCGACATTGAGCTTGGTCGGACTCCTTCGACGTGCTATTGGGGATTTCTGTCTGCGGGAATGCTGGCGCGAGGAGTGCGTGCCAGCGTCCGCACGTAGACTGCTGTAGGATCTAGTTCTGAAACCAACGCGTCCATGACCGTAGATGGGTCAATGCTGCCGCAAGCGAAGATGTCTAGTGCAAGGTATTCGTGTTCGGGATAGGTATGAACGGCGGCATGGGATTCCTCCAAAAGGACCATCCCCGTAAATCCCGCGCCACGCTTGACGAAATGATGCTCCACGCTTCTGATGGAGTGAAAGCCTGCCTCGGCCAACGTTTCTTTCAGTACCCGCATGATCCGATCTCCATCACGCAGGAGGCCGGGGGACAACCCCGTCATGTCGGCGATCAGATGGTGTCCAAGGACTTCTCCAGTCGATTCTCCAAGTTTTGACATCCGATAGTTCATACCACATTTCGCGAGTAGTTTCTCGCCGCAGGGAAGGCTCAACGTTATGAATCTGGTAGCTTCGTCCTGCTATATCGACTCTGGGCAGAATGGCGTTCTGCCCGGCAGATCGTCCAGCCAAAACCGTGGTGGGCTGGCACCGCAAAAGGCTTCCGGCTCTGCCTGGACATGGAAGAGTCGTGGCCGTCGAACTGGACCAACGGGAGCATTTGAACAGGATGTTGCGTTTAGGGGCATGAGCCGCAACGGTGTGAAAAATTACTCTAAGCGAGGCCGCTGGTCCCGAAATCGGTAAGTTCCGCTCGGGAATGCATATTCCGGTGAAACCGGCCACCCAATCCGGGGAAAGTGGCCACCCGGTCGGAGCGAAGCGCCGCTGGGGATTTCATGATGTGTCAGGTGGCCGTTTTGAGTCAATGTAACTTCGATCGATTGGCACTCTAGAAACCTCCGATAAAGATGTGTGTGAAGCAGTCGTAGAGGCTGTGGGAAGTGTGGAAAACGCCGAGCGCAGCGAGGAGTTTCCCAAGCCCTGTGAGAACCCACGTGTCGGGAATCCTGAGCAGATCTGCAAAGCGCTGAATGGGTTTGCACAGGGCGGCAGTTTCCATAGCCTTTTTGCCTTTAGTCCTGAGAAGCCGCCAGACGCTTTCGCATGGAACCTCCTGCGAGTTGCAGGCGATGGGCGTTGTGAACGAGCCGGTCTAAGATGCTGTCGGCCAGAGTCGGATCACCGATCTGTTGGTGCCAATCGGCAATGGGGATCTGGCTGGTCAAGATGGTGGAGCGAGTGTTGTAACGATCCTCGCAGATCTCGAGGAGGCTAAGCAACTGTTTTTCTGTAATTTGACTGAGAGTGATCTGAGATCGGATTCTCCTGTGGTTTGAAATCGACCAGGCTGAGGTACTGTTTCCCGATCAGCCAGTCTTCGTGAATCTCCTCGACGACAGCGGTGATGAGTCGTAGTGCGGACTCGGTGTTTGGAAAGATACCGACGACCCGGGTACGCCGGCGAATCTGACGGTTTAGGTTCTCCAGCCCGTTGTTGGTGCGAATGCGCCGCCAGGTAGAACGTGCAAAACGAAAGACCGTAAAGCCTTCCGGCAGATTGGTCTCCATCCAATCGGCCAGCTCCGGGTTGCGGTCGTAGTATTGCTCGACTCTGGCCCGAAGCATCGCCTCAGCTTCGCCTCCAGACGGGGCATTGAAGATGTCTCGAATGTCAGTGGCGATGGCGGCACGTTGGTCGGATCGGCGGGCGTATCGCTGAGCATTCTGGCTCAGGTGAAACTGACAGCGTTGCCAGGGCACTGAAGGAAAGACAGCTCTTCTGGCAGCTCGTAGTCCTGAGTGGTCATCGCTGACAATCAGCTGCACACCCTCCAGACCACGCTTTTGAAGCTGCTGCAGAAACTCTCGCCAGTGGACCTCCGCCTCGCTGAGTCGGCAGCTGACCCCAATCACCTCCCGCTTGCCCCAGCAGTTGACTCCGGTCGCTTTCAAGACGGCCACATCCTGAATGCTGCCCTGGCGACGGACCTTCTCGTAGTGGGCATCCAGGTACACAACTGGATAGCTGCCCAAAGGGCGGTTGCGAAACTGCTCGAGTTCGTCGTCCAGCAGCTTGGAGATTCTTGAGACCTGGCTGGCGGAGATCTCGGTGCCGCACAGCTGCTCGGTAATCTCAGTGACCTTGCGCGTCGACACGCCCATCACGTACATCTCGGCGATGGCCAGCTTCAGGGCTTTCTCCGAGCGGCACCCTCGCTCCAGGGATCGGGGATAGAAGTCCAGGTGACGTACTTGTGGAATCCGGATTTGAAGCTGTCCCACTCGAGTTGACAGCGTCTTGGCCTTGTACCCGTTGGCGTGGTCTCGACGCTGCTCGCTCCGCTCCCAGCGTCGAGCTCCCAGAAACTCTTCGCGTTCCATCTGCATGGCGGTGTTGAGCAGTTTCTCCAACACTCCTCGAAACGCGTCGCTGCCTTCTTCGATCAGTTCTTTCAACAATTCTCGTGGTAGCCTCTGTTCTGGGTCTGGGGTCATTCGGATCCTCCTTGCTCTTGTCTTGAGTTTTTGGAGAAATCCTGCCCCAGACCTCTGATCCTTTTAGCTCACCTTCCTCAAATTACAGAAAGAACGGTACACCCCTGACGGCGTGCGCAGGATGCATGGTTCCATTGAAGCTTGGTCTTATGCTCGATCTTATAGTATATACATTGTAATTACTTTAGGCTGGGGTACTGGACGCATGAAAACCAAGATAATACAGATCGGAAATTCTCGCGGTGTTCGCATTCCCAAGACTCTTATTGAGGATGCAGGTCTTCGGGATGAGGTGAGTCTCCGAATCGTCGAATCGGGCCTTCTTATTGAAGGCATAGGAGCCCGGCGAGCAGGCTGGGGAGATGCCGCCAAGAGGCTTCAGGGAAGAGGAGAAGACGGACTGCTCGATGCGCCGCATCTGTCCGCATTCGACGCATCCGAATGGGTTTGGGAATGATTAATCCCCGGCGTGGGGACGTTTACCTCGTTTCTCTGGATCCAACACAAGGCCAGGAAATAAAGAAAGTGCGGCCTTGTGCGATAGTTTCGCCGAATGAACTGAACGACCCTCTGAGTACCTTTATGGTCGCTCCCATGACGACCGGCGGGCATGCCTACCCCTTCAGGATTCCTTGTCGTTTTCAAAAAAAGGTCGGCTTTATCGTGCTCGACCAGATTCGAGCCGTAGACCGGGGGAGGCTTGTCAGGCGCCTGGGGCACCTGTCCCCTGCGACACTGGTGAAGGATCTCGACGTACTGCGGGAGATGTTTACAGAGTAGCCGGTCTTGCGCACCTTCCAAGCCGCCAGTTGCGCCTGCTCGCTGGCCATGGCCTGATCATCAGAGCCGCGGGTAACGCTCCGAGGACCGGGTCCGAGACCGCGATCATCAGTACAAGCCGCTGCCCCGCGACCGCAATTTTGGCCATTACGGCGCAAGGGGCGGCTCTCCCTGACAAATGCATGCCTCCGCTTATCGTGCCCATCCAGACAGAGAAAATCTGGAATCCTTGAATCACCCAGAGATTCCTCTCCTCAGGACAAGCCGAAACTGATGGATGAGGTGGCCGCGACCCTCATAAAGGCATCTTGACAGTCTCAACAGAGAGTGAATCCAGAGCTTCAAGTACGAAGCGGGCCGACGCTCGAACAGGTCCGAGCGCGCATAGGCCCGCCTCGACCTTGTTCCGGACCATGTGCGCCAGAGCTGCCTCGATCATTTCTCGGGGGTGATCCGTCTCCTCGGCCGCCCAGTCCCGGAACGACAATCGCGTGGACCTGCTCGCCGCCTGCTATCTCGGACAGGCGGACCTGTGGTGGGTCCTCTGCGACTACAACGACATCTTCTTTTCTCTGCAACTCAAGGTGGGAACGGTCCTGCGCATCCTATCGGTCGAACACGGGAACATACGGCTCCTCGGCTAAGGAAATCCGACTCTACCGAAGCCGCCCTTCGACCCGGTCAGTCACCTAACGGAAACCCGATAGGATTCGCCTCGATCAACTGGATAACATGACGAATACCAATTGCGACGACGATCCCAGGGTTTTCCTGGACATATAGCCCTGCTGGTTTACCTTCTGGATCAGTGATCGGGTTCCGATTCCGGTCAACAACGGGTTGCAGTGACACAGGATAATGTGCAACAACCCCAGCCACGCGTAATTCGGTTGGTGAGCTACCCATTGGAACAAACACCACCGGACCACCGCTGAATCCCGGATTCACGTGCGCGTCCAGGTAAATTTTAGATACATCCCCGAATTCAAAAGCGCTCACTATGCCGGACTTAACAAAAGGGAGTGGAAGGCCCCGATTGATCTTTTCGCCACCAGAATCCATTCCATATGGATATCCAAGGAAGAAAACTTGCTGTCCGTAGGTCAGGTTTGCTTGTGATGCAGCCAAATCAAGAGGTGGCGATATACGGATCGGGCACGAAAGTACCGCGACGTCTACGTCACCGTCGCCGATTCCGACAACATCTATAGCCAAGTTTTTCCATTGCTCTTCATGAAACACACGGAGGCTATCTCCGGAATTAATCCCCTTCACAACATGGCGAGCTGTGACTAGGTATTGCTTGGAGGCATGATCGATTGCAAAGGCAGCGCCGGTAGAATCTCCGTACGCGATGTGAAAGACTCTGGATAATACGTTCACCGTAACCATGGGTGTTGGTCCCAACGTAGCTTGAGAACCGCTCGGTCCGGCACCCGACGCCACTGATCCCCCTACAATCATCCCGGCGACGAGAAGGCACATCCAGATGCGGCGCCGGGTCCGTCGTTCACGCCATCTATTCTCGAGCCCTAGGTCAACGAACACGTGGCCGTTGCAGCATGAGATCTGCATCGCTTCCCCCCCCCCGGACCTGCACGAAGGTATTGCCGATCAAATTAATATGGTCAGTCGTCTATTATCTTTTGCGGACTCCCACCGCGCCTGAGGCTAAACCCATCGCGGGTGATGATGCCCCGGCAACCGCACCTGCAATCAGTTTTGGGCCACTGATCGTAGATCTCCCATGCCTCGTCCTCGGTGGCCATCGTGCCGAGCACTGCCCCACCGTGGGATGCCGTCGCTACCACGGCGTAGGTGTGGCCCTCCGGCCACTCAATCGTTAGTGGCTCGTCTGCCGGTCCAAGCGCGGATGGATAGGGCATGATCAGCGCCTCCCGGATCGTTGTTGTCTCTGTCATCTTCTTCCCCATGGGTCTATTTTACTATTCCTCCGCCAACGGCCCGCGGACTACACCACCAGCGCGAGAAATCCGCCCGCTGTCTTGGCTATGAAGGGGGTACCTCATGAAACGGAAAAATCGTACGTTAAGGAAATTTGCGGACCCAGAACGGTGTCAGGTTAAAGTATACCCTATCCTGGCGTCAGGGACGGGGCGCTAAGGCGTCAGAATAGAGTTCTTATTTGGATTGATGGACACATCCCGTCCAGGGTTATAGAGTTCTTCCTGACAGATTGGATGAACGGTCAACGCATCGGCTATGTCCGGGTGAGCAGCTTCGACCAGAACGCGGAACGCCAAGTGGTGGTGCAGCGTTGTTGCATGGATCGGGGCGGAGATGGAATGCGCCCTTTCCCAAGCGGTAGCGTCAGGCGATACGTTCGAACACAGGCCGTCCGAGTGCGGTCATTGTGTTCAGGACTTTCTGGCCGACCTGGATCTCCGTGATCTGCCTGGAGAAGCTGCGGGATCTGAGTCTGGGGCCGATGACGCTCTTCCACCGGCCGATCTGCGTTTCTATCCGGCTGCGCTGGTTGTACCCTGTGGCCGCCTGCCAGGCCATGCGGCCGTTGCTGCGGATCTGGGCAATATGGCGATCCCGAACGGTTGGATCCCGCGCCGATTGCGGTCGGATCACTGCGTTCTTCGGCGGCGGTATAACCACATCCAGAGTCTCCCCATACCGTTCCCTCAGCAGATCCCGTGTGGACGCTCCATCATAGGCGCCGTCCGCCAGAAAGCCCGTGACCGGGGCATCGAGTTGATCCAGGAGCCCGGGTAAGGCGGTGCTGTCTCCAACGTCATCGTGAGTCAGATTGGCGCAAACAATCGCACCGCTATGGAGGTCCAGTCCGAGGTTGAGTTTGCGCCAGCGGCGGCGTATTCCCCTGGTTTTATGCTTCTGCGCGAGCCATTCTCCCTCGCCGAAGATCTTGAGGCCGGTACTGTCCACCACCAGATGGACAGGCACAGACCCGGCTTGCCTCATCACCTGCGCGATGCTCAAGCCGTTTGCGCGACGCGACAGTGTGGAGAAGTCCGGCACCCGTATATCCAGCCCCATGAGCGTGCCAATGGAACCCATCAGCCCCTGCGTTTGTCGCAACCCAAGCCGATACGCCGTGCGCAGCGTCAGGCATGTCTCGATCGCCAGATCCGAGTATCTCCGCTGGCCACCCCGTGACGTGCGGCGCGGCGCGCGCCACACACTTTGAGCCTCATCACTGACCCAAATCGTCAGATCACCCCGCTGGCGCAGGCTCTCGTTATATTCCGCCCAGTTGATCACCCGATACTGCGCCTTATCAAACTTGTGCCGTCGGGCTGCGTTGAACTTATGTGGCATCTAGGTTATCCCCGGTGTTGAAAAACACGATGATAAGGCATCCTTCGGGATGATCCATGCAACAAGGTCATTCTATGGACACTTGCCTCTTGATCTCACACCTAAACCAGATTCTCTCAAGACAAGGCCTTCTTGAGAAACTTGATTCCGTCAGTTGCAATGTCGTTCTTATGAGGTTCCATCTCACGCCATATTGAGGCTGCCCTGGCAATCACGAGCACGTCTGGGGTAAATGACTCAATGACCACATGCTTCTGGTAACCGATTTTCTTCAAGGCAGCGGTGATACTCGCCCAGTCGATGTGATCGTTGCCCGGTGTGCCCCGGTCACTTCCGCAGGCGTGGAAATGCCCGAGCTTCTTGCCGGCCTGCAGGATGGCCCTGGCCGGATCCTTTTCCTCAATATTCATGTGGAACGTATCGAGGAGGACGCTGAGGGCTGGACTCCCAACCTCTTCAACCATTCGTAGCGCCTGCCCACAAGTATTGATGAAGTCGGTCTCAAACCGATTGAGGGGCTCAATGGCAATCTCTCTTCCTTGCCCTTCTGCATATCGGCAAGCCTGCTTAAGATGCTCCACCACCAGTCGCCATTGACCTGCACGCTCTGGCTCCGGGACAAACTCGGCCCGCCCGACTGCAGAATATACCGGACCAACCAGGGTAGAGGCCCCCAGCGTTACCATGATGTCGACTAGTTGCTGAATATAGGCGAGGCTTGCCTCTTGTTCTTCTCGCGACCCTCGTAGATCACGCCCGGGGCCGAAAGCGCCGCACAGGGTGCCACAGACCAGACCATGTCTGTCCAGCTCGGACTTGATGTAAACCGGATCGATGTCCGACGCATGCTCCACAGCAATCTCAACCGAGTCGAATCCCCAGGCCTTAAACTGAGGAAAGAGAGAGGTGCTGTCATTGGTGAAAGGCGATGTGAAGAGAAACGTATTGATCCCGAATATCATGGCTACCCTCACTCGATGCTTTCTTCGATGGACCCATGAGGGGTCCTTCTGCTATTCACCTATCTGTCTTGTGTCCAGAACCCAGACGTCACCTGGGTACACTCCGTCAACCCCGGAGGCCTCTATCCTGCTTCTGGCCAGCTCCTCGTCGCCTCGAAAAATCCGGAACATGGCAGAAACCGGAAAGGCTACCCAGACCAGAGTATCCACAGACAGAAGAACCATGCCGTTCTGGTCGGTGTGACCCTCACTGATTCTCTGGGAACCATCGTAGCTGTAAAGTGCCACCCGAAGCTTTGGCCCGAGGTACGGCAAATCATAGTTTTGAGGACCCTGGTGAAGTTTCGGGTTCGCACTCGTCAGAACCAATCGGATCGGATTCCGTTTGGGATTGGGATAGAGACGGCAGTCATCAAAACGGGCTTCTCGATAGGCTCCATGAAGGGGAGTGACATTGATGGTTTTCAACTCGACAGCTGTCAGCGAGCGAAAGAGGGGTAACGCTTTTCCCAACTGAACCCAACGCTCTCCCACTCTTACGAATCCTCGGGACAACCCCTCCACGGCGTCGTAATCGACGAGCACGTCATGAAAAGTATGCTCGTCCCCTTGCTCAGGAAGGGGCGGACCCGATACCAGCCAATGGTTGATACCCTGATTGGCATGACAACACCCAGCCACCAGCCCCGGGCATCCGGGTAGGGAACATCGTCCGGATTCCCCTTGGCATACTGCTGGATGATAGCTTCCATTGCCTTTCCTTCGAGCTTGCCGAACAGTATTTCCGCTGTAGTATCGGGATGAGCGCTGCAAAGGTGGGCGCTGACGGCATGGGCGCCGGGCTCCTTTGAGATTCCCGATGGCAGCTTGAGCCGCACCGCCAGGGCGACATCGGTCTGTGGGAAAGGACGCGAAGTGAGTCCGGCAAAGCGCCAGAGTTTGACCTCGTCCCGGAGCAATTCTTCTTCGTGGACACGAGCACTGGTACCTTGGATACTCAGTTCCCCGTCCTCGATCGAGACCCGAAGGCCCTCATCCGACAACCAGATGTTCCACACCGATCGATCGATCCGACCGCTATTGAAATCATCACGGAGCAAGGCTCCGCAAGCCGCCTGGCGGATTTCTACCAGGTTCGGTCCTTGTGCCGACAACGGCTCAGAAAGGCTGAGAACAGCCAGCAGTAGACCCAATGAGACGGACCAGGTCTTTCCCATGAACTTGCGAGCTTCCCTCGCGCTATGATTCTTGGTCGACAAAGGTTGTACCCTCAAGAAAAGCTACCTGTAGGTGTTTCTATCGCGATGCTGTGAGAGAAGCAAGCGTATTTTCTGAGCATTAGGCGTGCTGCACAAGTCCCGCCCGCTTGCGGTCGGGCCGCTCAGTTGGCAGGATTGTCCAGTAGCTGACGAAAAGGAGAACAAACAGCATGTCTGACCGCGAAGAGATACGGAGTCGGATGAGCCAGGACGGCATTGAGTTCCTGCTGGCTCACGGAGGCGCCGATGAGTTCATCGAATTGAAGACCAGGGAATGGGAGACCCATGACCGCCAGGTTGTTGCGCTTTCTCATACCGATCAACCATCCACTGCCGCCAATAGGCGACGACTTGCGGGTCTTCCGGTATTACGCCCAAATCGCCGGTCTCTTCTATCCATGTGTCCAACTGAGCGCGCAGGTCCTCGAGAATTTGGCGATGTTCTGAAGAGTCGACCAGGTTCTCCAGTTCGTATGGATCCTGCTCCAGATCGTAAAACCCTTCAGGTGGCCACTGCGGCGCCATAAACTGTGCCTGTTCCGGCGTCAGCTTTCCCTCCTCGTAAAGTTGCCTCATCAGCCCCAACACAGGCCAACTTTCATCCTTGTACGACAACCATTGAGTGGGATACGGTCGATCAGGAAAGAAGTCGCGAATGTACTTGAAGCGCCGGGTGCGCACGGCGCGGATGCGGGCCTCCGCCTCGTCGATGCGGTCCCGGGCCGCAAAGATGAATTCGCGGGGTTCAACATTGGCACCCAGGAAGGGACGACCCTGCATCTTCAGCGGCAGCTCGATCCCGGCCAGAACAAGCGACGTTGCGGTGATGTCGATTATGCTGATCAACTGGTCTGAGACGGTTCCCGGCTTGATCTGGTGGGGCCAGCGGACAATCAGGGGTATGCTGATTCCACCGTCGTAAAGGGAGTGTTTTCCGCGCATTTGGCCGGCCCCGTGATCGCTGAAGAAGAATACGACGGTGGTCTGGCGGAGGCCTTCCCCATCCAGCCTCTTGAGAACCGCGTCCACCTTCTTGTCCAGTGATCCGATTGTATCGAGATAAAGAGCCCAGTCGTTTCGAATGATTGGCTCATTCGGATAGTAAGGCGGTAGTACGACCCGGTCAGGATCGACCGGGTTCTCGAGTGCCTTGCGGTAAGGCCGATGGACCTCAGAAAAATTGATCTGAGCAAAGAACGGTTGACCGGGCGCGCGCTGGCTCCAGTCCGTCCCATCGTACGGATTATCAAGCTGGAAATTGAAGTCATTCTTTCCGGTACCCTTCAGGCCCGGGGCAGGGGTTGTCACGTTGGCGGTAAAGTACCCAGCTCGGCGGAAATGATTCGTCACGGCCTCCACGCCTTCGGGCAAGCGGTAGCCGTCGCGGTGGTGGCTGCGGTGGTGGTGAGCTCCGATTGTGGTCTGGTACATCCCCGTGATCAGCGCCGAGCGTGAAGACGAACAGACCGGTGCCGGTGTAAATGCACTCGTGTACCGTATTCCCTCTGAGGCCATTCGGTCCAGTGCGGGAGACTGCACGAGAGGATCGCCGTAGCAGCCCAAATCTGGCGACATATCCTCGGCAATGATCCAGATAATGTTCGGCCGTTGCCGGTTCTCTACGGGCGATGAGCAGTTTGCGAAAAGTAAAAGTGCGGCGGCACAGAGCGACGCGAAATGCTCGAAAAAGTTACCACGTAAAGCCTTACTCGATCGCCTGAAGCCAACCATGTCGTACATGCCTCCTCGCCTAGTAGGGTCGTCCGTCACTGAGAGCGTGCCCGGCGAATCTGGTTCAAGACTACATCCCTGGAAGGTAATATGCATCTTAACATCGTCGCGGCCGTCGAGAAAATCGGCCGCCAGACTGAGCCCGCCACGGGTGCCGAATCGAGCATACCTCCATTCGCCGGCTCGCAAACAACAGGAGTTCGTTCATGGCGAAACATTGCCTATCACCAAACCATTGACAACTGTTGGAGAATCCTCGAATAATAGTTGCTCTTCCCATTCTGAGCATTATTCAGGCAAGTTTACGAGTCTATGGTCGTGCTTTTCGTTCCCCTTTAGGTCATCATCAGCGGGGTGATTACGCCGCAGGGTGCAAATAAAGAGGTGTGTGGTGGATTCTCACAAAGAAACGCCCCAGGCTGAATCAGGATCGAAGGCTTACTTCCCGGTGACTCGGTTGCCGAGGTGGGGCGTGGCGGAGTTACCCGATCCGCAACCCATCCGCTGGCGGAATTGGAAGCTCTTTGTTGGTCCGGGGCTCGTGATGATGGGGGCCAATATCGGTGGAGGAGAATGGTTGTTCGGCCCCGAAGTGGCCGCGCGTTACGGTGGCGGCCTTTTCTGGCTGGCCACGATCGCCATTGTCTCGCAGGTCTTCTACAACATCGAAACCGGCCGATATGCACTGTACTGCGGAGAACCGACATTCACGGGCTTCATGCGCACTTGGCCTGGGCCTCGATTTTGGATCGTAGTTTATCTGATCCTCACGCTCAGTCACTTCTTGCCGGTCCTGGCTTTTAACGCCGCCACTATCTGTGCCGCTCTGTACCTTGACCGTCCTCCCACGCCCGACGATGCGATGGTCGTGTTGTTGCTGGGTTTTGCTTGCCTGGTGATATCCGTGTTGCCGGTTGCCTTCGGGGGCAAGGTGTACAACTCGCTGCAGGCCGTCATGACGGTAAAAGTTGCGATCGTGCTGGGGTTTACCTTACTGATAGGGCTTTTCTATGTGAGCCCGCAGCATTGGATGGAAGTGTTCGGGGGATTTCTCAGGTTTGGAACGGTTCCCTCTTCCGATGCTGCGGAAGGTCAAGCCGTGGTCAATGCCGTGGCGTTCTATGGTGAGAAGGGTCATTGGCCGGATCTCGATCTAACACATGTGTCGGTCCTGGCCGCGTTTGCAGCAGTCGCTGGCGGAGGCGGATTGAACAATTCGCTCTACAGCAACTACGTCCGCGACAAGGGGTGGGGGATGGGAAGCCTGGTGGGGGCCATTCCCAGCCTGATTGGTACCAAGACCATTCGGCTCAGCCATCTAGGCAAGGTGTTCCCCGTCAACCCCGAAAACCTGCGTCGGTGGAAGATCTGGTGGCGATACATCCTGACGGACCAAGCGTTCGTCTGGTTACCTGGTTGCTTTGTCGGGATGGCGTTGCCGGCACTGCTGTCGATCAGGTTCGCACACTATTCCGGGCTCTACGAGCAAGGTGGTGATCGCTGGGCATACGCGTGCATTGTGGCCGATGGAATGCGCCAGGCATTTCAAGGCCCCGCGTCGCAAGTGGCTTGGGTCTCCATGCTGCTAGTAGGTCTTGTGGTACTGTTGCCGAGCCAGATGATGCTGGTCGACTACTTTTGCCGACGTTGGACGGATGTGCTCTGGTCCGCCAACCAGAGGGTGCGCGAGCGGATGCAACCCCATCAGGTCAAGGCTGTCTACTACACGATTCTGGCCATCTTCGTCTTCTGGAGTTTTGTCAGTCTGTATTACTTCGGAGTGGCCGGGAACCCCAAGCTGATGTTCGTGATCGCAGCAAATCTGAACAACCTGGCCATCGGTGCCAGCTCATTCCACTTGCTTTGGATCAACCACAAGTTGCTGCCGGAGCCTCTGCGCCCGCATTGGTTCATGCAGTTGGGGCTCTTGGGTTGTGGCGTGTTTTATCTCGGCCTGGCCGTCCTCGTGTTCTTCAGTCGCGTCTTGCCCACCTTGTAGCCATTCGATCAATTCGTGTTTTCCTGTTTGGAACAAAATAACCCGGCCGCCATACTTCTTGGCGCCCCGCTTCAAACAGAATCTTGCCTTGATCGAGGGGGCTCCTTCGGCTCCGCGTTAGATAGGGAGCCGCTGGTCTCGAGCAGTTCAGATCCCAAGGAGACCAGCCCTTTGAAACATCCGTGAAGCCACTTATACTGCCGAGCATGCATCCTCTTCGGTTCGACCGTTCTTTTCTTCCGAAGGCCCGCTTCGAATTTGCTGTCGTAAGTGATACGCACAACATCCTGGATCCTGAACCTTATGCGGTGGAGTTTGCTTCGGTTCGGAGCTGGCCGAAGCGAGCCACGTGGGCAGCCAAGGTGGCAGCAGCAGTAGGTGGCGATTTTCTAGTTCATCTTGGGGACTTGACAGAGGAAAATGCGTCGAAAGCCGATCAACTCGTATCCCGTGAAAAGGCTTGCCTGGCCTATGAAGAAACGGGCTTGAAACCATGCCAAGTAGCCGGCAATGTGGATATAGGCGACAAACCGGACCCCACCATGTTTGCCGACTGGGTCACATCAGAGACCCTGACAACTTATGAAAGCCGCTTTGGCCGTTCCTATTACAGCTTCGACCACGAAAATGTCCACATCGTAGTACTCAATTCTCAGATCATGGGCAGTGCACTGCCACAGGCAAGAGAGCAGAAAGACTGGGTGGAGGATGATCTGGCCAAGAACCGGAAGGAGCGCATATTTGTCTTTCTACATATGCCACCTTTTTTCGTGGCCGAAACGGAACCTGCTCTGGGGTTTTATAACAGCCTGAACGAGCCGGCTCGCGGTTGGCTCACGGGGCTTTGCCGCCGCTATGCCGTCGAACTTCTGATGTGCGGGCATACGCATTTTCGCATGTTCAATCGAGTTGGAGGCACCCGGCTCTTCGTGGCGCCGTCCCCAACGACTTCACGAGCGGGGTTCTATGAAGCCTTCAGCGTCGCTCCCCCGCCAGAACAAGGCCGAAATGATCCAGCCAAGCTGGGGATGCTCCTGGTCAGGGTGCTGGAAAATGGAACGCGGGTCCATTTCATTCCGACCGGTGGGCAAACCGAAACGGACACATCGGAAATCGGGTGGTCGCGTTTACTCACGCGAACGAGTCATGATCTTTCTAGTTCTCCACTGGGACTGTTTTTGCGGACTCCTCTAGCAGTGGAGAGCGAGGGGGCTCTGGCCTGGCCCAGTGCGTTGCGGCAGGGGGTTCGCGATGACCACCCTTTTCTTGCCTGCCTGGAGGTAGGTGCCCGCCACATCCGTGTTCCAATTTCGGATTTGCAAACCCCCCTGCAACAAGAACGACTGTCGTACCTTCGGGATGAAGGTGTGGAGCTGACAGCCTTCTGTCTCTGGTCAGAACACCTCGAGCTGGATGCCGCCAAACTGGCAGGAGTGGACTGGATCGAGTTGCAGATTCCGGGATGCGTCTGGCCCAAGGAGGGGCACCTGAACTTCCTGCAGCAATCCAGCTGCCCGTCTCTTCAAGGAGTGGTCCTGGCGCCCCTGCTGACCCGAGAGGTTACCAGCAAGAAATATCACCCTCGTATGCGTGTGGGGTATCGGCCAGAGGAGTTATCTAGACTCGACAGCTATCTAGAAAGCTTCTCCGTGACCGTCGACCGTGTGGTTTGCCATCTGGATGATGATGTGGATCCTCTGGCACAAGTGCAAGAATTCGGGCACAAGAGTTCCTTGCAGAGAGTTGCGGCGCTGGATTTCGTGCTGCGCCTGTCCGGCGTCGATGAACGGAAACAGGTGCAGCGTTTAAGCCGGGCTCTGTGTGGCGTAGCTGCGCTCCCAGGCTCCCGTCTTTTTGTGGACACCCTTGTTGATCTCGATCGTACCAACGATGTGCAGCTCGGCCTCTTGGATCGACTCTCCAACCCGAGACTCACCTTTCAGGCAGCCCGGTGCTTGAACACGATCCTGTTCTCCGAGCCCCGGAGCTACGACGTCGTTCCGCATGCGGACAAGCTGGCTGTCCAGCTTGCGTGGGAGTCCGGCTGTTACTGGCTTATACCCTCCTGGAACTCACTGCCTATGAATTGGTTTCAGTTTTTTGATGGCGAGATTAGCGTATTCGATCTGATTCGAGGGTGGAGACGAAACGTGAACCCGCGCCAGGAGAACCCGCTGAGCTGGCAATCGCCCCCAAGTGGTCCAGCTTTAGTGGAGGCCCCCAAGCAGTAAGAAAGGGTGATCCTTGTTGGAGTCAGGGAACTCTTCCACGACAACGCATGCCGGCTTTCCCACAGGAGGGAGGCCGGAGTACTTAGTGCCGGGGTCTTGGGGCCACTTTAAAGTGGTCGGTGACTCGAACCTCGCTCTTCTGGATCAAATCAGCAACCGTCAAGATGATGTCATAGGGTCCGGGCTCGAACTCGTTCAAAGAGAATGGTCGGATTAGAACAATACGCTGGGAAGACAGAAACTGTACTGACTCCCCCTGATCGTCCACCGCCTCGAGGACCGGACGGCCATCGCGACGAATTTCGTAGACCAGCTTTAGTGAAGGGCGCATGGTCGTCTGATCGAAAGCGGCGTTGTAGACCTGCAGGTAATGGCGAAACTGATCCGAGGGATCGAAGACCTTGTCCAGGCTGGGTCGAATGTGCACATTTCCCAGCACGAACATTTCGTCCTGTTGCGCAACGTTGGCCAGCAGCCTGACGTCCCTGGATAGCAAAACGGAACTGGCTCCCAGTTCAGTCCTTGGGGGTGGCGGAATCAGCGCCAGACGGCGAACCCCTGCCTTCCCGCTATTGAGGTCCTTGATCACCAGATCCAACTTGTATCTGCCCTTCCTTTCCAGCAAAAGGATTTTTTGGTAGGCCGATCGGGTTGCCGGCGCCCCACCCCCCGCAACCAGATCCGCTTCGAACTCATCGGAGATCCGGTTCGACAGACTGGTTACAATGCCGTATACGGCTACCTTGGCTCTGCGGCCAGTCTCATCCGTCACAAAAGTGAGTTCCCGGTTCTCGATTTCGACACTGAGGACCACCAGGCCACGGTCCTTGTTCAGATTGAAGTAATCGATGCGGTGAGAAAACGGCAGGGTCTCAAAGCTGACATCAATCTCGACAAAGCTCTTCAGGTCCCGGTACTTGACGGGTGGCGCACGCTGAACCTGAACATACCTTTCGTAGCGAGCGAAGGGCCGATCTTGAATTCTTCCATAGTTGGAGTCGGAGCTCCCTCCGGAGAAGAAGGGCCGATCAGCTTTGGAGGCGAGCCCCATCGATTCCAGGGTCGTGAGACCCGCCCCCGGCACGTAGAGGAGGGCATCCTTTTCCTCCGCATTGAGCGCCAGACGGTATTCTCCGCTCAGCGTGGGATCGACAAACTCAATGACGATATCGGTCCCCATCCCCTCAATGTATCGGTACCTCCAGACCTCAAAGGGATAAGTGGAAGTCGTACCACCCCCTTCGTAGTGGGGCCGGTTGTAGGCCCCCCCGGTAGGATGTGATTCGATCTCCGCCGGGGGACCGTGAACAATATAGATACGACCGCGATCAGCCATCCATCCAGGAAGCCCACTGGAGAACCTCTCATTGGCGTAGGCGATCCGGCGATAGTGTTCTTCCTTGAACTCGTTGGCAGCGCTGCGGGGATCGGGATCTCGCCGCAACCAGAACTGCTCGATGAACTGCTCCTTCTCTTCCGGTGTGGTAAGCCTCTCGAAGACCTTTCTCTCTTCCTCGCTGATAACGTAAACGACGTCTTGGTTCAGCCACTTCGTGAAGTAGTCTTCGACGTCCTCTCGGGTTGCAGTCTGACGTTGTTTTAACTTCTTTTCCTGAAGGGTTGCTTCTGTTTCAGTCGGAAGCAGGCTGGCGAACAGGAGGCAAACGAGCAGCCGGTGGAGGATCTGCCGGGGCGAAAGAGAGCGAAAGGACATGGCCAGATTATAACCTAGCGTGCGAAACCTTTGGTAAAGCGGAAGCGTATCTATTTGACATTTCTCATATTTAACTTCGGATATGAGGTCCGGCATGCTCCCCCTGGCACCTCACATCTCACAAGGGGGATAGGGGGCCTGCTCATGACCCGATAAACCGGCGCAAGTGACGTTTTAGGTGCCGGCATAGGCGTGAGGTGAGAGGCATGGCCGCATTTCTTAGATTGGGAACAAAGCAGAGTCTGTACGGGCGTTCTTCATAATGTCGGCAATTTTCTTCACAATAGCTGGATATTGAGAAGAAACATCGACCTGCTCGCCCTCATCTTCCTTTAGGTTATAAAGTTCAATAGGTTGACCAAACCCACCTAAACGAATCCCTTTCCAAACACCCATTCGGACCGCCTGTGCAAAGCTGCCCCGCTCGTGGGATTCCCAGTACAGGAACTCACGGTCTTGCTGTGGTTTTCCTAAAAGAAGAGGCAAGATTGAGACACCATCCAGTCCGGAGGGAGGCGAAACACCGGCGATTTCCGCAGCTGTAGGCAAGAAGTCCCACAGTGCCCAGGCATAATCACTCACCTGACCCGGTTTGATTCTGCCAGGCCACCGCACCAGCATCGGTATGCGAAGGCCGCCTTCGTACATGTCGCGAATGACTCCCCTGAACGGGCCATTATCGTCAAAAAAATCGGGATCGTGGCCCGCTTCCCGGAGTGGTCCATTGTCGCTACAGAAGAAAACGATGGTGTCTTCGTCAATGCCGAGCTCTTTGAGGAGAGCCATGATCCTTCCGACATCCCGGTCCAGGCGTGTGACCATCGCGGCAAAACCCCTGGCGAAACCCGGCCATGGCTTATCCTGATAGGTCCCATATTCCGGCACTTCCACACCTATTCCAGTATGACGCCATAATTCGTTGTCCAAGGCTGGGAGGACGTAAGCCATCCACAAGAAAAACGGCCCATCACGGTTCCTTTCAATGAAGCTCAACCCACGCTCCGTGAATAGGTCATGGGAAAATTCTTCCTTTCTGCCCCCGAGGTTACGGAGTAAGAAGATTTCTTGACGATTGTCCCAGACATGATGCGGGTAAAAACTGTGGGCGTGCAGCTGATCAAGATAGCCAAACCACACATCAAATCCCTGATCGTTGGGGTGACCTGTCGTCCCTGTGCCACCGAGACCCCACTTCCCAAAGCCACCTGTCTTGTAACCAGTTTGCTGAAGGATCTCAGCGATCGTAATGTCCTCTGGCTCCAGCGATACCTCTTTCCCGCGAAAACGGTTGGTCCATAAAGCCTTGTTTCCGCGGAGGCGATTGTGTCCCGTGTGCATGCCTGTCATCAAGGCGCAGCGCGAAGGAGTACATACGGTGCCTCCACAATAGGCGTGTGTGAACCGAATCCCTTGGCCCGCCATCCGGTCCAGATCCGGTGTGAGGATCCGTTTCTGCCCGTAACTACCCAGGACGCCATAGCCAAGATTATCGGCGACAATCAGGATGATATTCGGCCTGCGCTGACGACCCTGGGCCGGCAAACTATTCGAAGCCCTCGCGTTGGAAGTCCCTGAGAATTTCTGGACCGGACCCAATTTGCCTGCCGAAAGATTGGTTGCTCCGAGAACGAGCAGCAGGACAACTAACGTAAAACCTGCTGACCTGGGTGGCGAGAGCTTGGACATGACGACCCTTTCTTGAGTGCGGGAGACTTCTTCACCCAGATTATGGACTTAGTGCCCTGATTCTCTCACAAAAAGTCACAAAAATCGCTTTTGAGGGGTACTATGGGCGGAAGACTTGTCTCAATCATCCAGCAGTGGGGATGACGGGGTACCTCAATTCAGGATCCACCGTGAACAAGAGGAAATGCTTATGGAACGTAGAGAATTCTGCAAGGCAATGGGTATGGTCCATTGGAGTCTCGGGGGATGGGGCGCAGTACTGCCCGGGTTGGCGTTGGGTGGTCAGGAAACTAACCTCGAGGAAGCGATTATGGGTAAGGGGGACTTCCCTTCAAACCCCATTTCAAAGCGAGAATTTCTGGATACCTGTGTTTTGCGACGGGAAACAGTGGATCAATTTCTGAGCGGTCGCGGCTGGGCAGTGTTCGATTCCGATCTTGGATACAGGCACAATAACAGTACCCACCAAACCGGCATGGACGGGGCGTTGTGCTTCAGCCGCTACGAATCCGGTGGCGAACGCAAAATGATCCACTGGGCTGACAAGGCGTGCCGCATCAATACTTACGGAGACAGTTTCACCAATTGTGCGCAAGTCAGTGACGGCGAAACATGGCAGGAATACATGGCTGCACACATTGGGGAGCCGATACGCAACTTCGGCGTTGGCGGATTCGGCGTCTATCAGGCTTATCGCCGCATGCAGAAAGTTGAGGAATCGTCCTCATCGGCGGATTACCTGATTTTGAACATCTTTGATGGAGATCACATTAGAAGTCTGCATAAATGTAGGTGGTTTACCTTGGGGCAATACCGGGATGCCTATTCGAAGAAATCCAATGGCGATTCACGCGTCGGCTGGCCCAAGGACTTCCATGAGTCGCCTTGGTTTCATGCGAACCCGTGGCCGTACGTCCATATCGATCCGGAGACGGGCAATATAGTGGAAAACGACAATCCCTACCCCACGCCGGAATCTCTCTACAAGCTGTGCGACAAAGAACACGTATATGAATCGTTCAAAGATGATCTTGCGCTTGAGATCATTCTAGCCATAAGCAACGGGAAGTTCTCACACCCTGAAAAGATGACCCGATTGTGCCGGCTGATGGGGGTGGAAGGTGATCCAAACGATCCAGGCCAGTGTCGTCAGATGGCTGATGCATTGTATCGAGCGTGTGGTTTTCTAGTCACAATCTACACAATAGAACAAGCAATGCAGTTCGCATCAAGCAAAAAAAAGAAGCTGATGGTGATGCTGAGCTACAGCGGCCTGGCCGTGGCGAGCGCCTGCCAGAAGGCACTTCGTCTTGACCAGGTCCTCGTGGATTTCCTGGCCCAGACAAATCTCCCGTACTTTGATTCCTTGCAAAAGCACATCGAGGAATTCCGGAGCTTTCAGATTACTCCTGAAGAGTATGTCAAGCGATACTACATTGGTCATTACTCGCCTCTTGGCAACCGCTTTTTCGCTTATGCCGCGAAGGACAGCATTGTTGAATGGCTGGATCCAAAGCCGCCTGCCTACCGGCTGATAGCTTAACAGCTCATCTTCGTTTCGGTAGGACTCCGGTTACTTGCCGGATAAGTTCGATAAACGTCCATGGCTGAAGAACAGACCTCCGGCGTAAGGACCGAACCACGAGCCTACTGGAACGGCTCGACGTAACGTTTGAAGTACTCCTTTGAGAGTTTCTTAGCTTCGGCAAGGGAAGCAGCGTCGAGCTTTGCAGCAAGAGCCTCGCGTGTTTTCTTTGCGCCGGCGAGGTCCTGTACGGCGGCGAGGTCGGAACGTGTCAATAACTTTGGGACACTTTGGTGAATAAATTACTGTAGTTTCATCTCAAAAGTTCTCCTTTTCGGGAGGGTTGATCCAGACCGCCTCGGGAAGAGGAGGAGGAACGGGTTTGCCGTTGGGAAATCTCTCCGGGAAGAGTGCATGGGCGGCCTCCAATGTTTGGGATCGATCGCGACGGGTGGTGATGGCGGTGAGGTAGTGCACATCCTCGGGAGTGTGCAGGCCGATACCCGAATGGCGATGGTCGCGGTTATACCAATCGAAGAAATCCCGACAGAAGTCTCTGGCTTGCTGAATGGTGCCGAAACGAGCCGGGAATTCGGGACGGTACTTGAGGGTCTTGAATTGGGATTCCGAGTAGGGATTGTCGTCACAGACATGAGGCCGAGAGTGAGACTTGGTGACTCCCAGATCGGCCAGTAGCAAGGCCAGTGCTTTGGAACTCATCGACGAGCCACGATCGGCATGCAGGGTGAGACCACCCGCTACGATCTCCTGCTTGGAGTAGCTCTGGGCGATCAAGACCTTGGCCAGGCGTGAGCTTTCCTGGGTGGCCACCATCCAGCCCACCACATAGCGGCTGAAAATGTCCAGGATCACGTAGAGGTAGAAATAGCTCCATTTGACGGGACCCTTCAGCTTGGTGATGTCCCAGGACCAGCATTGGTTCGGGCCGGTGGCCAGAAGTTCCGGCTTGGAGTATTGGGGATGGCGGCGCTGGCGGCGGCGTTCTCTAACTTCCAGACGTTCGGCCAGAATGCGGTACATGGTTCGAATCGAGCACAAGTATCGCCCTTCGTCCAGCAGCTCCGCCCATACGGCGGCAGGAGCTTTATCGATAAACTGTCGGCTGTGCAGGACCTCCACAACGGCTTCCCTTTCGGGCGGGCTCAAGGCGCGTGGGGATGCGGCCCGAGGCCGAGGATCCAGCGCCGGCCGTTCGCGCCGAAGTTTCTCCCGATACAGACTCGATGGCGGCAGATCCAGGGCCTGACAACCGGCACGGACTCCGTGGGATTGTGAGAATCGCAAAGCTTCGTCCATCAGCTCTCGTCTCCGTTCTCTTCGCTGCTCGCCAGAGAGATTCCCAACAGTTGCGAGACTTTTTTTTGGAGATCCAGCATGGCTTCAAACTTCTCGAGCTTGCGTTTCAGCTTCCGATTCTCAGCCTCCACTTGCCTCAGTTGACGATCCAGAGGATTGACCGGCTTTGCCTTGCGTCCCCGCTTGCGAGGGGTCAAGGCCTGCAGCGTTCCCTGCTCGCGTTGGCGGCGCCAGGTCTGCAGATTTGACCAGTAAAGCCCTTCTCGGCGCAGTAATGCTCCCACTTCACCCGACTCACAGCCATCGGTCTGCTCAAGGACCCGGAGCTTATAGCGGGCTGAAAACCGGCGGCGGGTGGCCTTGGCTGGGAACTTCCGGATTGGGTCGCGAAAGAACCTTGTCGGGCTCCGTCCGTCCGGCAGCGATTTTGGAGACCTCTCCGCTTCGTTCCGAGGTCTCCAAAATCCTCAGTTTCTTGTCGCTTCTGTTTCCTATCATCCTGTAATCCAGCTTCTCGCCCTCTACTCTAATTTAGCAGGGAAGAAGTGTCTCACCATTATTGGCACAGAGGGGGTTGAACCAGACATAGGCCATGGTGTAATCCTGCGCGACGCCTCGACCATTAGCGTAGAGTGAGCCAAGGCCGTATTGGGCCATGGCGACACCCTGCTCGGCGGCTTTCAGATACCAGTTCCTCGCCTCGACATAATCCTGTGCGACACCGCGGCCATTGGCGTAGAAAAAGCTAAGGGTGGCTTGAGCTTCGGCGTTGCCCTGCACGGCGGCTTTCAGATACCAGTTCCTCGCCTCGACATAATTCTGCGCGACACCGCGGCCATTATAGTAGCTTTCGCCAAGGCTGACCTGGGCCAAGACGTTGCCTTGGTCGGCGGCTTTGAGAAACCACTTCTGTGCCTCGACATTATCCCGCTTAACACCCTGGCCGCTAAAGTAGCGCATGCCAAGGAAGAATTGGGTGCCGGCGTTACCCTGCTCGGCGGCTTTCAGATACCATTTCAGGGCCTCAACGTAGTCCTGTGCAACGCCTTGGCCTTCATCGTAGAGACCGCCAAGGTTGTATTGGGCGTTGGCGTCACCCTGCTGGTGTTACGTTGCGCGCCCAGTGGCGTGGTTGGTTGCAGCGTCCCTGGCACAGAAGCAGGGATTTGAGTGTTCCGTTCCCAGCGCCCCCCTGGGGTGGACCGGAACGGAACGGTCGCAAGTGAGCTTTTGAAGGACGATCATGGTCGGTGTTGGGGAACGTTTTGGGCCAGCGAGGCCAGGTAGAGGGCCGTTTCGATGTAGGAAGGGTCGAGCAGCCGGCGGGTCAGCTCGACGACATCGCCTCCGGCCCGGCAGCGGGTAAAGCAGTACCAGAGGTTTTTGGAGGGGGTGACGACGAAGGCGCGGGGACTGTCCCCGCTGTGCAGGGGGCAGGGTTCGATGAGAGCGGTCGCCGCGTCTTTGGAAGGTTTCGAGAAGACCGTGGGCGGCCAGCAGTCTCTCGATGGTGAGGGGGCGTTTGAGATGGCGGAAGTCCAGATGCTGCGGGATCACGAGTTTTCGGGCTCCGCACCAGGTGCGGCCAGCCAGCCCTTGGGGGTGCGCAAGATCCGGCCTTGACGCTGGAGCCGATCCAAAGTGGTCCCCAGACGCTGGTTGTTGACCCGCAGCAGGCTTCGCAAAGCGGTGCGAGTCAGGGGCCTTTCCGAGGTCCGGAGCACCTTCCAGGCGCGCTCTATCAGCGGCTTGGAGTCGGCGCCTGGTGGTGGGGAGCAAACTTGCAGATGAGCGTCCGAGCCACCGGGGCGGCAGACGAGCTCCACGGCGAAGGGTTGGGGAGCCGCAGCGGCGCGGTGTTCGAGGGTCAGGGTCAGACCCTGCCGGCGCCGGGCCAGATAGAGATTGGAGTCACCGAAAGCATGCAGATCAGAGCTTCCCCTCAGGTTCTGTCCAGCCAAGCGTCGCTGCTTTTTGCCGGCATGGTGGACCAAGACGATAGCGCTCTGGTGGCGGCGCTGCATGTGTCGTAAAAAGCCCAGCAGACGGGCCACGTCGCCGGCACTGTTTTCGTCCAGACGATGCATCCGGACCAGGGGATCGAGCACCAGCAGCCTGGGACGCAGATCGGATAAAGTGACGTCCAGGCGTCGCTGATCCCGCTCCAGATCCAGACGCAGGACCGAAGCTGTAATGACCGAGAGATCGAGTTTGGAGATCCTCAGGCCCCGGTGGCGGCAGAGCGACTCGATGCGGGAACGCACGGCCACCAGGTGGTCTTCGGCCAAGTAGACCAGAGCCGCTCCCGGCTCCCGGACCGGGAAGCGGCCCAGACAGGGAGTGTCAGAAGCCACCGAAAGAGCCATGTCCAGACCCAGCCAGGATTTGCAGGACTTGGGCGGCCCACCGAGCAGACCCACGGCCCGGCGCGCCCACAGCGATTCGATCAGCCAGCGCTGGTGGGGTGACTCGACTTCCAACTGATGGGCTTTGAGGACGGGCAGCCCCTCGGGGTTCAAGGGCACACGAGCATCCCCCGGGCCTCGATGACATGATTGTTGTCGACGCTATCGGAGCCGGCTTCGTGGGCCAGCTCGAGGGCTTTGAGGGCCAGGTGGCCGGTGGCTCGCAAGTTGCCGCGGCCAAGCTCGTAGATGGACTCAATGGCCCGGCGGTCAAAGGGACAGCAGCTAGCTCCGGCGATGCGGCAGCGGTGCTCGATATAGCGTTTGGTGTCGGCTCGGGACAGCGGCTTCAGCGTGGCGTAGTGAGCCAGTCGCTGAGCCACATCGCGCAGCTTTTCATGAGCCAGCAGCTTGCCCAGCGGAGACTGGCCGGCCAGGACGATGCTGACCACCAGCCGGCTGTCCATTTCATAATTGGTCACCAGGCGCAGGATCCTCAGCACCTCGGGGCGGATATCATGACCTTCATCGATGACGATCACGGGCCTCAGGCCATCACCGTCCAGGGTGGAGGCAAAGCGTTCCTGCAGGCGGCGGACCAGGGAGGGATAGGTGCCGGAGAAGTCGCACCCCATGGCAGCGGCCACTTCCCGGCATAGATCGCGCTTGGAGAGATCGGTGACCTTGACGTAGTGCAGACGGTAGCGGGTTTCGGGCAGCTGCTCCATCAAGGCCCGCAGCAGAGTGGTCTTACCGGTTCCGGGAGGGGCGATCAGAGCGGCCGACATGCGTTCTTCGACAGCGCCCAGCAGCCGCTGGAGAACCTTCTCGTTGTCCTCGATCACAAAGCGATCCTGGACCCGGATTTCGCGGGTAAAGGGAGTGGTGTTCAGGCCAAAGCGGCTGCGGTAATCGGCAATCTGGTTCATGGTTGTTCCTCTTCTTTTTCTGGGTTTTCTTTTTCTTGAGGTTTTCGATGCGGCTCAGCGAAACCGCCCTCGGCGTCGACGATGGGACCGAGATCGCGCCGGAAAGCCATCTCGGCACTGCTGAGGGGCGGATTGGAGGCAGCGGCCGATGATTGGCCAGATCGGGGCTGGGACCTGGGGCGCGGTCGCCGAGCGTTGGCCTGGAGATCGAGCGGAGAAAGACGCACCAGCCGTCCCTGGTGAAGCATCCGGACCGTTTGATCGAGCAGATTGCGGCGCACAGTGGGCCGGGTGCCGGCACTACCGGCGGGGGTTTCGTAGCGGACACCACCGATAGAGATGACGTGGTCGCGGGAGACCCGGCGGCGGAGATGCACAACGAAGGCCCGCTGCAGATCGGCCTGGCTGGGAGCGAAACGCAAGGGGACGGGATCGGCGTGGAAGCGCTGCAGAGGCGTCTTTGTCTGCAGCGACTCATGAGGAGTACGGTTGTAGCGCTGCTCCAGATAATGGCTCAGGCGCAGCTCCAGAGCCGAGCAGTCGGGATCGACTTCGACCCGGCCGTCGAGCAGCCGCAGCAGCTGTTCGGAGGCGGTTCGGTTGAGTCGTTCCACTTTCCCCCTCCCTTCGGGATAGGCCACACGGCCATAGATGAAGAGCACCCCCAGGCGTCTGAGCACTTCGACCGAGTCGTGAGCGATAAAGCCCGATCCGTGAGCGAAGTAAAGGGCTCTCATCAAGCCGTACTGGAGAACACACTGGTAGAGGCCACGCAAGAACAGGGCGGCGCTTTCCGAGGGGCCGACCACCACGTTGAGTGCGAAACGGGTGGCGTCATCGAGGAAAAAAAGAGCCACTCGTTTGCTGCGGGTAGCCCCCGCCCGAAAGTGCTTGCCGTCGCAAAGGGTCAGGTCCATGCGGTGGGGATAGGCAAAGCGGCGGGCGGGGGAATCGGGAAAAGCCTTGCGGCGGTGAGTCGGGACTCCAGCCTGGCGCAGCCGCCGCCACACGGTCGAACGGTCGAGGGATTGTTCGGGGTCGATCTTTCCCAGTTCTTGGGCCCGCCGGATCATCTCGGGGATGGAGACTGGCGGATCGGCCAGCTTCTGCTCTCGGAAGAAGTCCAGCAACTCGTCACAGACCACTCTCGAGCCGGCGCCGGAGCGCCCAGCCGGAGCCAAAGCCTCAAAGCCTCCCTTCTGGTAAGCGGCCAGCCAGCGGTAGAGGCTGCGGTGACTGACTCGGCGCAACTCTCCATCGCTCCCACCAGGGGCTGGCCAGCCCCTTTGCGGACTGCTTCGGCACGATCCTCTCCCCAGCTTTCCCGCAGCAGGACCTGCGAGATGGCCTGGTAGCGGAACAGAGCCTGGGGCGAGGGCTGAAAGGACGGTTTTTTTCGACTCATGGGGGTCTCGGCCAACGCCCCAAGAGTAGAAACATCCTACCTGTGGACGCCACCAACAAAGTCGTGGTGGGAATCCGAGCCTACTGGGGTGAGGGCGGAGCTCGTGTTCCCAATACACGGAACGGTGTCCGGCGCAAAGGGCGCCCCGATCCCAGGCACCTCCGCGGCGCTGGCCACCAGCCCAGCCAGAAACCACTTTCGGCCAGCCGTTCAAAGAGGCTTGAATCCGAGGGCAGCACTTGAAGAACCGCGACCGCCGCTTGGCCCAGGCATCGGTAGCCAGCTCCCGGTTCCAGTCCCCGGGCTGCATCCTCCAGCTTCTGGCCGGGGACGCCCAGGATGGCGGCGATGCGCTCCCGCTGCCGGCTGCCCAGTTCCGGCGCCACCCCCAGCACCGCCTCGAAGTATGTCCCCCGGAAGCGTTCCTCGGCCAGGGCTTGGCCGCACCCCTCGCCACCACTCTCCTGATTGCTTTGCTCCCAACTCCCGTCCCAGGCCACCGCCGCCAGGCGCTTGCGCCCATAGGGGACGTGGCCCGGAGGGTAGAGGGTGAAACCGTGGCCGTGAACCCGGCAGCGCATCACCCGAATCGGAAAACAGGGACCCGTCTTGCGCTCTCGGTCATGGTCGCTCGCCAGGCGGCAAGGCTGCCCGTCCCAGCTGCTACAGGGTCCCCGGCTGGGGAGCTCCGGCACCAGTCTTCCATCGCCATCTGGATGATAGGCCGAGATCACAAAAGAGTACCGGCGACGTGCATGGGCGGGAGTTTTGTGGCAATCTACTATTCTATTCTTCGGTCTGCCGAACGCACTTCAGCAAAAAAAGGGTTCGGCATTCTGGATTACAGGCCCGCGGCTTTTATCCGGCCTCGGGCCCGCAATTCACCTTATCGCTTGGGCCTTTTCTCCCCGTAATATTAGCAGTCCAAGTTTGGAGTTTTTACCCCGAGGAAAGCATCTCTCCATCGGGTAGCCGCTTTGATCTACAACTCACAGCAAAGCTGTACTGGTTGCTCTTTTTGGCACTCGCCCAATCGCTCTCATCCCACTTGGTTTTGTGCCAAGTTCCATGCAACGAGAACCCGATTTCCCGGCCACTGGCCGCGCAACGTAACAGCTGGGCAGCTTTCAAGTACCATTTCCTCGCCTCGACGTAATCCTGCGCGACGCCGCGGCCGGTATAGTAGCTTTCGCCAAGGCTGACTTGGGCCACTGTGTTGCCTTGGTCGGCAGCTCTCAAATACCATTTCATCGCCTCGACGTAATCCTGCGCAACACCTTGGCCATTGGCGTAGAGAAAGCCGAGGTTGACTTGGGCCTTGGCGTAGCCGTGCTGGGCGGCTTTAAGCCACCATTCCCTCGCTTCGACGTAATCCTGCACCACGCCGTGGCCGGCATCATAGAGACCGCCAAGGGTGTATTGGGCCTCTGCGTCACCTTGCTCGGCGTCCCGGCGAAGTTCGGCTATGTCACCGGCGTCGGGTGGTTCCTGTGCAGAATGGAGAGGGGCGAGAGGAGCCAAGAGAAGAAGGAATAGCAAGAACAGGTGGCGCATGATCCGGTCCTTTGTTTCGGGAGGGTTAAAGGATTATAACCCAGCAAACGGGGGGGTGGGAGCCGTTAAGCGCGCCGCTAGTTGACAAAGCCTGACAAAGCCCTCTAACCCACTGAGTTCAGTTCATTTAACTGGCTTGAAATAGCCCGGTCGTTTTCGTTATTGTCGACCTTGGAAGTCACTGCGGAAGAGTGCGATGCTGGGAGCAATTCAGCACGGCAAAGACAGGTAGGAGACCCTGGTGTGCCTGGATCCATGGAGGCGTAGGTTCATGAGTCCCGCGAAGATTCTGATCACGGGCGTCCACGGTCTCATTGCAGGGTCGATTTATCGACACTTTGCGGCACAGCCGACAAACTATGATGTTTACGGGATGGCGCGACGACGCCAGCCCTCCGATCGGGTTGCCGAAGGCCGCCAGGTTCACATCCCGGAGTCGAGATTTCATCTGGCCGACCTGGGGGAGTGGGATTCGGTTCGGGATGCGGCGCAGGGAATGGACATCGTGGTGCACATGGCCGCGGATGCCCGGGATGATGCTCCCTGGGAGAGCATCCACCAGAGCAATATCATCGGCGCTTACCATGTTTTCGAGGCGTGCCGGCAGGCGGGCGTTCGACGCATCCTGCTGGCCAGTTCGATCATGGTCTCCTGGGGATACCAGTCCGATGAGCCCTACCGGGCGATTCGGGAATGCAGGTTCGATGAGGTGCCGCGCGAGGTGCCCCTGGTGACCCACCTGGATCCGCCCCGCCCTACCGACCTCTACTCGGCCAGTAAGGTGTGGGGAGAGGCCCTGGCGCGGACGTACTCAGAAGTGCACGGACTTTCCTGCATCTGCTTGCGAATCGGCTGGGTGAATGGCGAGGATCGGCCTTACAAGCCGGAACTCGCAGCCGTCTGGTGCAGTCAAAGGGACATCACTCAACTCGTAGAGCGCTGCGTCAATGCCCCCGACGAGATTCCCTTCGATGTCTTCTACGGGATCTCCAACAACCGATTCCGCTGGGTGGACATCGAGCGTGCCACCCAGGTGATCGGGTACTGTCCGCGGGACCGCGCTGAGGATTTCTGATCCCGAAAAACACTTCAGTGCCGTTTCGCCCAGGTTTTTTCACGGAATAACCGAGGCGAAGCGTCTCTTCATGACGATTCGATATCCATGTCAAAAGAAGATCCTTGACAAGAATTCTGGCTTTCCTCTTACACCCGGCCGTACCCGAAAGACTGCTCCCGCTCCTTCTCCATGTTGCTCCTTGTTGTCACCGCCGGCTGTTGTCACATAGAGATCACCATAATCCTTTCCGCCGAAGGTCAGACTACTCACTCGGCCCGCAGGAAACTGAATCCGACTCAACTCATTCCCCTTCGGAGAGTACCGGACGACACAACTGCCACCCCAGCGAGCCGACCAGATGCAGTCCTCTGAATCCACTGTCAGTCCGTCAGGAATTCCTTCACCTACCTTATCTCGAACCCTTGTAAAAACCCTCTGATTGTGAATCTCTCCAGTCTCTTCTGAGTAGTCGAAGCAGTAAATTGTTTTCTTCAAGGAATCCGTGTGATACAAAGTCCGCTTATCTTTGCTAAATCCCATCCCATTGGAGCACTGAATGTTCTCCAGCAAGAGCGTGTATTCTCCACTCGTGTCCAGCCGGTAGAGACTTCCATAACCATTACTGGCATGCACAGTCCCGCATAGAACTCGACCTTGACCGTCTGCAATAACATCATTGAATCGGCCGCCCCGCTCTTCTGGAATCTCATCGATCACTGTGCTGAGAAGGCCGGAATTCCACAATCTGATTGCACCATCCTCCATAAAGAGAAGAAAAGAACCGTCACCTTGTATCGTAAATCCACCCACAGGATCTCCATTGTAAGACTCCCGATGTTCTCCGGTTGAAGGGTGAAATCTAAACATTCGACCTGCACGAATATCAGTCCAATAGAAGCAGTCATCGAAAGGATTCCATAAGGGTCCTTCTCCAAGAACACAACCATAATCAGCGATCACTTCAAGTTGCATGTTGTCCTTAGGGCTTCCGTTCTACGACTCAGCCCCGACCAGCTTTCACAGAATACCGGGGTATTCCTACTCTGGTCGATTACAAGCAATGGCAGACCCCGGCCTCGCCTGACCTCTTGAGCCCTTTGCTCTAACGAATGGATGAGGGCAGGCGCACGATGGAAATGTCTTCATAGCCTAACTGAATTCGATGATCGCCAATCCCATTGATGTGGTGAGACCTGAAAACGAGCGTGATCTCTTCCTCAGTCAGATCGGCGAGAGGCACAATGCGGTGATCCCACCACGGCGGACCATAAAAAGGAGCGACATCTTCTGCCCAGAGAAGCCTTTTTTGGCCTGCTTTTTCCACTTCGATTTCAAAGCGAATCATACCAAGATCACCTGGAATCATCGTGTGACGATCCCGCTTCCCGGCCGCACTCCACAGAGGAGATGCAACAACCGGTTTGAACTTGAGTACAAGCTTCCCGGAAGGCATCTGGAGGCGGTAAGTTGATTCAGGTCGGTATTGCCCCTGCAGCTCAAGGGCTTCAATCTGCTCCGCGTCTGCCGTGATTTCCGCTACCAGATCGATTGCCAGTCGGGCGAGTTGATCCGATCTCGGCGCAATGAGGCAATAAGTGGGAATATTCGATTCAAGCCGGGCGAAGAGAGGGGCTGAGATTAGATCCCCATCCCACTCGACGTATCGACTGTAGAGTCTTTCTTGAAAACGGCCTGCTAGATCTGGATGGTTCTTGAGTCCCTCATGAGTTCCGATGATCACCCGAACGTCTGCATTTTGGGTTGAAGTAGATTTCCATTCCTTCATCTTGATACGGTACCCGATCGCCCCACCAACAGCGTCTACAATATGTTTTGCCAGGATCTGATCGTGGGAATGATCTCCCACTTCGAGTCTAACCTTGCCATCAACAACCGCCGAGAGGAAATCCTTCATAGATGCCTGAAAAAGAGTGTCATAGGATCTCGTGACCCTCTCCGCTTCACGGCGATAGTTTTCGAAAGGCTTTACGTCCTCCGGTTCGTGCAAGCCAAACTCGATCACAACGCAATCCTTCCCCATGATTGGAATCTGAAGTCGTTGGCCGTAGGAAACTGTACCGGAAGCGAGACGGGCATTCATGGGATAGACGATATTCGCTGCAAGACTCGTGTCGCCAGGCATGAATCCGGCACTCTCGTCGACTGAGAGCGTGAACTGCTCCAGGTCAAACGAGCGATTGAACAAATAGACTACACCCTGGCCGCTGCCCACATGGGAAATCCCAACGATCCCCTCATTGGGATGGTCTGCCGGATCGGAGATGATTCGAAAATTGCGGATCAGTTGAGAGCGCTGACGGTCCCAAGCCAGCCACTCTTTCAGAACCTTCTTATCAAATGCCGGCATCTGCCGAAAGGCGAAACGAATGTCGCGGACAGCCGTAATGGCGAAACACAGCATCATGTTGTAAGTCCAACCTTCACCAGACCCAATCACCTGCTCAGTGTGATCTAGGTTGATGGGAATGGCCGATGCCTGCTGAACCGACCAGCCTGCGACATCTCCCTTAATGCCCCAGGGAGGCACAAATTTCTGATAGAGATCCCTCCAGGCCAAGTACCTCTCATAGACAAGAGCACGGGCCGGAAAGTCAGTCGCCGCGGCCTCTTTCATTGTGTTGGACGTCCCCGGGTCACCTGCATGGATATGGGTGGTGTATTTCAAGTTCCAGGGCCAGGGCCGTGCCATGCAGAGAAAACGATAAATGCCAGGTCTGCGTCGTTCAGCTTCCTCCAAAATGCCCCAGATTGTTCGCATGCTGACATCGGGACTGTTCCAGCCGCTCGCCAGACTCCCCCGACCCAGACCATAATCCCTGACCTGTGGCCGATTATTGTCAAACATGATCCCTCCGAGGTCGTATCGCTCCAACTGATCCATAGAGAAACGGAAGAGGTGATCGGCGTACGGAGAATAAGCAAGTGACTGAATGGCGGCTTCGGGCCAACGCCCCTCCCAAGTAGCGATAGTCACAACATCTCCCCGCCCGTCCCGAACCGCCCAATCTTCAGTTTCACGAATGAAAACAGATCCGTTTGCGTCATTCCACAGTGACAGTTTCAGACCACGCTTTCTGAGTTCTCGGGCTATCGGTAGGAGACCATTCGGGAGTCTCTCGGGAAGGGTCATATTCAAATCCCAGGTCTTGTTGTCTGCATCAAACACCCGAGGCATCCGTTCGCTGTAGGGATAATCGGGCCACTGCCATCCGGCGTCAAAATGAAAAAGATCTGCCCCCACGTAAGCAAGATCATCCAGGATTTCCAGGATACGATCCTCTCGGGCCTGTCCAAGCCAGGGACCCCACGTCGTGAACTTGACCGGGAATGGAAACTTGGGTTTTAACCGATCGGTTATATAGGAGAAGAATGATTGACGGGCGGCCTCGAGGATCGAATCATCATTCGCGTGTTCGAATAGACCGATTGCTCCGGCGGTCAGTTCCTTCGACTCCCCTGCGGCTAAATTGAATCCGGGCCGGCAGCTCAGCTGCGCCCGTCCGTCTTCCGCAATCGTGTGAAGAGCTCTAGGCCACTCGAGGGTGACCCAGAATCCATCCTCCGCCCCTTTGAAGACGATCGGTTGTCCCAGAATCTGTTCGTCCAGTGGCCAGAGCACCGCCAGATTCGAAGGCCCGAGATTCCAGTGCAAGATTCCGGCTACATAGACGTCGGCCTTAAGGGCGGAACACGAGATTGTCTTTCTTAGCAGAGGTCCCCGGAGTTCATACTTGACAGAGACCTCCAGTCCATCATCTTCAAAACGGAAGACGACCTCCTCCCCACTGTTATTTTCCCGAGCTTCCAAGAATCGAAAGCCCTCTTGCTTCCTATAGGAAGGTACGAGTCCCGGGTCGTTGAGATCCGCGGGGTCTACCAGCGCCAGTCCCAGCGTCCCCGATTCCTCAAAGAGATAGGTCTTTCCCGACTTCATCGCGGTTAGGGCTGCCAGGCGTGGGCCCTTTTCTGTTTCCTCGAACACCACCTCAACATCGGAATTCTTGAGTGTGATCTGCTTAGCTCCCATCAACTCCGAAGGGGAACAGAGCACCAAGAACAAACCCATGAGCCGCACAGCTCTCAACATTATCCTACCTCCAGAAATGTGATTACCTATGGGGGTTATCAATACGAGAAGAACCAATAGTAGACACTGAGCGTAAGTGTCGCGTAGATCAGCCACCAGACTCGAAAATCGGTGAGAACTGAGAACTTCTCCGTCCCAGGCCTCAGCGGGACCGAGAGATAGGATGACGACCACACTACGTCACGGATCCTATCAGGATCGGGTGTCCTGGATAGGAGGCTGATTACCACCATCATGACCAGACAGGCTACCCAGGTCAAAAACATTCGATACAGAAAAACGATGTCGGGAAATACAAAGGTTTCGATGAAAACGGCCACCGGAATGCCACCCAGGAGAGTAGCCAAGGCGGCTATATGATTCGCTCTTTTCCAGAAGATACCCAGAATGAAGACTGCTGCAGCGGGCGGACCAATGTAGGCAAAAAGGTTTTGGATCAGAATGAAAACCCGACTGGCCTCGTCGATAAGACAAGCCCCCACCGTAGCGACCAGAAGAACCAGGGCAGATGACACTTTTCCCGTGAATACTATCTCGCGATCAGAAGCGCCTTTCTTGAAAAGCCTTTTGTAGAAATCGAGAGTAATGATGGTAGAAGTAGCGTTGACCACAGAGTCGACTGTCGACATGATGGCTGCAGTAAAGGCCGCCATCAGTAAGCCAAACAACCCCGCTGGTAGAACCTCTCGGGCAAGCACAGGATAGGCAGTATTACTGTCGGAAAGATTGGGATACAAGACGAAGGCGATGATTCCAGGGACAACAATTACGAAAGGCGTAGTAATCTTAATGAAGCCTGCTGTAACGATTCCCATCCTTGCATCCCATTCGCTTCGAGCTCCCAGTATCCTCTGAATCAGGTTTTGATTCGTGGACGTGTACCAGACATTCACGGAAACTATTACGGCGAAAACACCCGGCCAAGGAAACACCTCGTGGTCGGCAGGCAGAAAGAGCTGGAAATGTTCCGGTGCCTGCTCGACTAGAGTGCTCCAACCTCCAACTTCCTCGAGCCCGAACACCAGAACCAGAACTCCGCTCGCCATCATAACGATCACCTGGATGAAATCGGTCCAGGCCACCGACACGAGTCCTCCATAAATGGTGTAGCTGCCGGCGACCACTGCAATGACAATGATTCCTACTTCCAACTCCCATCCAAAGAGAGCTTTCAGAGCCACGCCTCCAGCGAAGAGCACCGCAGCCAGGAAGGCCGAGATATTGATGAGCACCGTCAGAATGCCAAAAGCATACCGGCAACCCGCGCTAAACCTCCTCTCCAGGAATTCCGGCATGGTGTAGAAGCCGTTTCTGTAATAAAGAGGCAGGATCAGCCAGGCCAATATGGAAAAAGTGACAATCCCGTTCCATTCCCATGCTGCTAGAGCGATCCCGTAGAGATAAGCCATCCCAATCATCCCAATGAAGTGCTCGGTGCTGAGATTGCTGCCGATATAGGAGCAACCGACCACGTACCAGGGCAAGGATCGTCCAGCTAGAAAATAGTCCTCCGCGGTTTTCTGCTTCCGTGAGCCGACAACAACACCGACCACCACACAAACGAGAAAGTAAATAGCAAACGTCCAAAGGTTTAGTCCCGACATCTAAGGAAGCTCTCCCTCTGTGATTGAAAGAGACGGTTGTTCATACCTGTAAGACAGTCCGACGTGGAGCATTAGTCAAGCGATGGTGTCTGATAGATCACTCTTCCGCCTACCCTGATCTCAACATCAACCAAATAATCCGCTAGCTTCTCCGTATTGGGAGTCAAGCCCCCCATCCAAACTTGGCAGCACGCAGGCCTGCTCTTACAACTTCGGCTGCCCGTCTTCGTGTATCTTCCGGCTCGTCCCCAAAGAGTAGAGAGGCATAGGGCAGTTTAGAAAAAGAGCGTGGATAACCCAATAGACGGTATATGGGTTCATTTCTCCTCCGCCCCAAGAGATCCCACATAGCGATGTCGACTCCTGACAGGATGTGATCACATTGCAGCAAATCACGACTCCTCTCACGCACACGCTGGCCAATCCGGTGAATATCGTCGACGCTCTCCAGCCTCTGACCGAGTAGCGAGTCCTGCACGCCCAGGCAGGCACTGTGTGACATGGGTGCAACCAAACCGGCGATTGAAACGAGGGGGGAAGCTTCACACTCTTCCCAGCCGACTGAATCTCCCAAGCAGATGCGCACCAAAAGAGCATCCTGACTTCCGTCTCCTATATTCAGGACTTCCGACATTGCCAGGTAGAAAAAATCGACCGCCTCAATCTTCATTGGAAACTCGACTTCAGAAAGCGATGGTTAGCCCCAATCGAGCAGAGCTTCTCCGCCACCGAAGTAGGGAGTAGCTTTGCGGTTACCAATAAGCTTCTCTCAGTATTCAAGACGCAACTTGACTTGTGCATCCTGGGCCTCGAGCCGCACGATCCCGACTGCGGCATCGAAGTCGGCATACGGTGTTCCATTCATATAGACGGCGCTTAGACGCCTGGCCTGCGGATGGCGAACACACAAGACGATTTTCCGGGGAGGCCTGCGCGTTGGAGACTCGACAGTCGCCTCGATGTACCCCTCGTCCACTGACGACTCGAGACGATACGAAACGGTGCCAAATCGAGTCGCAGCTTTTTCAACACGGACCGTCTTGCCGTCCTCAAGGTAATGCTCGGGGACGGCCAGGCCCAGCCAAAGACTGTCGCCTTGCTCGGCGACGAACATCCGCCGGAACTGGAGGAGACCTCGCGCGGTACAGTGAGTCTTGTCCCAGGCAGCACTGTAATTGTGCTCCCAGATGGTCATGTTTTCGGTATCAAGATAGGAGGGTACCCAGTTGAACGCGGCGCGGATCAACGCCTTGGCGTCTTTTCTGTGAGCGTAGATCGTTGCCGTGCGATTGTGCCCGATGTAGTACTTGGAAAAACCGCCCCGGTCGAACCACTGCTCACGATTTTGTTCGGAAGTGTAGGCTGGAGTCAAGTGTGCATCGATCAGAAAGACCACGTCTTCGAACTGGTCCAGCATGTCTTTGGCGGCCGCTGAGTTGGGATCCAGCACACCCAGAGCGAACAAGTGATGAGCCCCATGGTCAAGATCGTAAGTGTAAGTATTACTCCGGTTGCCGCTCGGGAAAAGCAAGCCGGTGCGGCCTCGGCCATAGACTGAACAGGGGTAGGGCAAAACCCACTCGCCGTTGGAAAGCGGCAAGACGGGGCTGCGAGCCTGAATCCAGTGATAAGCCCGGGCGATGTCTGCCCGAAAAGCAGCCGCCTCTTGCACCAGGTCCTCCGTCCCGGGATAGCCGTTCTCGGAAAGCACCCGGGCCGCGTTCGACAGGCCCGCATAATGGATCGCCTGGGAGTAGAATCGGTACGCGAAACGCGACCAGTCACCAGTTACTCCGGGTGGGACGAGCCCATATTCCCGCACCCTCTTCCCCCGCACGTCCAGCGCCTTGGTCTTCTCCCGCTGTCGAGTGATCCAGCGGCATGCGCGCATCATCGGCCCGGCTACCGACTCCAGCCATTCCCGGTCCCCGGTCAGGTCGAAATACTCCGCCATGGCAAAAAGATGCCAACCCGTTCCCATCAACGTATAGCCGGTCGTCAGCGCTCCCGAATGGTTGTATTTGCTGAGGAAGTAGGCCAGCGAGCGCCGCCCGAAATCGAACAGGCCAAATTCGGACATAGCCCGAATGAGCGTCTGGGCTTCATTCTCCAGAGGCCCGTACGTGTTTGCCGCAATCCAGGGCGCGACTCGTTCCCCGTCACCCTCGTTACGAGCATCCACCAGCACCCGAACCAGGGAAGAGCGCAAGACATTCATCAGAAACGGATCGGGTACTTCAATCTGGGTGGCCGGCGCCAGAGCGCTTTCCCAGTACTCTTCGGTGGTCTGGAGAAGAGCTTCACGCTGCTCCTTGCCCCCGGTCACAGCATCCTCCACTGGACCCTGCTGAGAGAGATACAATACACAGGAGGCCTCGCTGTTTGCCGGCATCGTGCCGGATAAGACCACCTCTCCTTCGACCACTTCCACTTTCAAAGGATCGGCATCTTCCGTATTCACCAGCACCCATAGCTCACCGTCGATCGCCACCAGACCGGAGTCGGTTCGACCCAGTTCAGCAGCCTCTCTGTAAGGCTGTTTCCCGTTCCCGCGCCGTTGCTTGCTCAGCTCCAGACTGAGTCCGAGGCGGGCCTCGGCCGGAACATCCTTCTCGTTGACGATCGTAAACTCGGAAACACAAACCCCCGGACTGTCTCCCAACCACTTCTCCGAATGCGGCTTTCGGCTCTCTTGCAGCGGCGCCACAAACGTCCGTTGACTGTAGACCACACCGTCTTCCTCGAAAGAATTGATCGGAATCGGCATCCACTCTCTGTGCAAACGGCGCGATATTTTCTCGGCGCTCGGACTGCGCTTGGGTTCTCCCCCAGAGCCGTATACCACCCTCCAGTCCACCTGCTCGAAACGGTCGCGTCCGAATTCCGGCGTTATGTGGAGCCGGTGGGCAACCGATAGCGCACCCGCCCGCTGCAGCACATACTTCTCGTTGCTTCCGGCTAAGGAGAGCAGGGTGGGACTCCGACTCCCGGCAAGATCATGCATTTTCATCGCAGCCGACAGACTCTGATCGGGCCGTTTCGCGACCCGTTCGCGAATCGTCTCTTCTTTCTCAACCTTCGTCCGATAGCTTGTCAAACTCTCGTCATTTTCATTCGACGTAACGTACACGCCCGCCTGTCGAACATAAACAGGGCCTTCCGCACGCACATCTTCAACCGCTATCGTGAAAGGCGTCTCGCCGAAAGCAATGAACAGAAGCGTCCGGTCCGCATAGCGCGCTCCGGCTGGATCGGCCGGCGGTACACTGTAGCGCACTCGTACCAGCGACGGCTTACGCGTATCCCAGATCTGCTCCTTCTCTCCCGAAGGCATGAACAGACCATTGAATATCTCTAGCTTCGTTACATCGTTCGCCGCTTCTGCAGCTTCCAGACGCAGTTCGACGGTTTGCCATTGGGAAACTGTCAGTGCCGAAAGCGACTCAACCCGGGCTACTCCGTTCTGCTCAGGAAGTAACCAACGCACCTTCAGGGTTCCTTTGTCGGCTAGAATGGCTCCCTGTTCAGTAGCAGCATCGACACTACAACTCAATCGTTTCCCGTCGCTTTCAATGGGGGAGTCCAGAGTGATCCATTCCCCTTGCCACAAGGACTCCCTGGCTTCCTCTCCGTGCCAGAACTGTACCTTGACCTCTTTCGCTGCGGGACAACTGTCGGCCTTCTCGAATGTCAGACTCAAGAAGCGCACAAAGCGATTGACTTCCCATCGCAGACCGATCGAAGAACCGTTCTCTCCCCAACTCGCCACCCGGTAGGCGCCGTTATCTTTCGCCAGCGCACGTCCCGGGAAGATGAGCTCGGCGGGAAACTCTTCCGTCCTTCCGGGAAACAGCTTCTCCTGGCCGGGATCCCACGTCATCACCTGCCCAAACCAGGCTATATCAACTGCAGATTCCCTTTCACGCGGAACTTCCAAAGCTCCTGCAGGATTTCCCCTGCTGGACCGCCCCCCAGATCCGGCATCGATGCCTGCCACAACTCCCAGCAGTAGCGCTGCCACAATCAGAAATCGAAGAATGGATCGTTCAAGCCCTTGACTTGCTTCTGCCATTTGTCTCCCTAAGCACTCGTCACCTAAGTATCGCTCTGAACGTCAGTGGGGAACCCGCTGAATCGCCTGGAAGTTCGAACAGCCGTCAAGGCCGACCTCCTCCTGATCCCCCTCGAATTCCCTCTTGGCCCGTGGCGCTTCCGTGGCTGCCTCAAACCGGCCGTGGTCTATGTGGAGTTAATCCAAAAGGGAAAAAGGATAGTCTGTCCGGTCCGCCCGGCTGGTGGCCGGAAGGACAGGGCGCCAACGGAGAGCCGAAGAGGGACACAATGCAAGAGAACGCTACCGCAACACCAGCAGCCGTTCTCATGCATCAGACCATCGTCTCTCCCGGAAGACCTTCCCTACGATCAAAAAACTACCTTCAAACCGAGTTGGATAGACCGGCCAGACTCAACGCGATTGATTCTTCCAAACGTGTTGGGATTGTTGAAATTAGCAGAGGGCGCACGAAAGATGTGGCGATTGAAAATATTGAAGAACTCGCCGCGTAACTGAACCTGGACTTGTTCCCCGATGAAGATCTTTTTTATAACCGAAAAGTCTTCGTTGAGAAAGGACGGACCCCTTACGTGGGGGATCCGGCGCGGCGTGTCGCCCAGCGTGAAAGAATCAGGGCGGACAAAAGCATTGAAATTCAGATACCTGTCTACGGCAGGATCGAAATCTCCAATGTCAGTAGAGGAACGCACATCCGAAGACACCCAGATCGGCCGGTTGCCGCCCGCAAAACCAGGGAGCACCGGACCTCCAGTAACCCTGATTGTAGGAGTGCTCTGATAGCGCAGAATTCCCTGCACCTGCCAGCCTCCCAGGATGTTGTTCAAGGTGCCTCCCCAACTGCTTCCAAAGCGCCTGTGATGGCCAAACGGCAGTTCATAAATGAAGGAGGTGACGAAGACGTGTGCTTGATCCAATTCGGTGTGTGCTTTCTCGAGCTCTCGTCTGAAGGTATCCAGAGCTTGAAAACGTGCTCCGCCGCTACCGGCGAAAGCGTCACTAAAGCTGTTGCCACCAGCCGCCCCCAGGCTCTTCGACAAGGTGTAACCAACTAGAAATGAAGTGCCCTGTGCGAATCGCTTTTGTAGACGCACCTGTAAGGCGTGGTACTGATTGTATCCGGTGGGTTGGGAGTTGTTGCGGATACTAGTGTACTGGGGAAAGGGCCTCAGGGCCTGCGCTACGGACCCATTGAATCCCGCATAGGGAGACGGGATTCCCGCCTCAACGGCCTGCTCAGAATTGATGTTAGCTAATAGTAAGGACCCCAATGCGAGAAACTGCGGGTGCAGCTGGTTGATGTCCTCCAGCCCCGCTGTGATGCGATCATTCTTGGACCCGACGTAAGCGACGTCCAAGAACATGCTCGACGTCAACCCTCGCTGGAGGCTGAGGGACCAGCTTTGATTAATCGATGACTTGTCGCCGGAGGTATTCGCATAATCGATAGGACCATTATTTGCCTGGGCGGGGTCGGTGTTTGGGACAGGGATATCGGCCTCGTTGACAGGAAATCCATCCGACAGAATGAACGCGGCCGTGATCCCCAGGTCGGTCGAGGCAAAAGACGGCAGCGGGGAGAACCCTTGTTCATGAACCACTCCATGCCCAATTCGCTGGGAGTTGGTAAAGAAATGAAAGAGCCCGTAGCCGGCCCGCACAACAGTCTTTTCGCCGAGACGATAGGCTAGACCTAAGCGAGGCGAAAATGCGCTTCGGTAATCGGAACCCACGATGGCGTCGATATCGCCGGCCAGGCCAGGTCCATTGCCATAAAGTTTGAGCGCTCCGGGTATCCCCCCTGCACCGGGATTGGGCATGTTCACGTCCAGCCCCGAGACTTGATCCTGCTCCTCACGCAGGTACCAGGGCATGTCGTAGCGAAGCCCCAGAGTCACTGACAGCTTCGGGCTTACTTGGAACACATCCTCCCCGTAAAAGGTGAGGATGTGTTCATGGAATGTTCGGTCCGAGGCCGCAATCCTCCGCTCCGTATTAAACACCTCTCCCAGCAGGAAGCTCCCCCAGGAGCTCCCCCAGGTACTGAATGACTCGTTGGGTTGCGAAGTAGAAAGATTTCTGAAGCCATAGGTCCCCAGCTGATTTCTCCCCTGAACCCAATGTATGCTCTTGCGCAAAAATTCAAATCCAAACTTCAACTGGTGATTGCCTTTGATCCAGTTAATGCTCTCCACAACGTTGAAGTTACTGGTAGTTTTCTCGACCGGCATGCCGGAAGCGTTCCCGTATGCCGGCTGGCCGGAAATACGGAAGGTTGGAATCCCGGGAGCGTCAGCCGGCAGGTTTGGAATCTGAAAGGTATTGGCCCTCTGCCGCTGGTCGCGCTGTTGCTCGTTGGGTTTCACATAGGTGTAACCAACCGTGACGTGGTTCAGCAGAGTGCTGGAGACCGTATAGTCCCAGTTCAAGCGAAGCGGCGTTGAGTCGGTGCGGAAGACGACCAGGGTGTCGAGTTCCCCGGGGACGGGACCCAACCGATTTTCGTCCCGGTTGACATCCCACAAGGAAAACGAGAGCTGATTTGTGTCTGAGATTTTGTGATCGATCTTGATGCTCCAGGTGTATTCCGAAGCCGGGCGTGAAGAACGACTGACGAAATTGTTGAAATTCTCGCCGGGACTATCGAGTGCAGGCAACATGGAACTCAGTATCCTGGCATTTGGATCGAAGCGATTTTCGGGGATCACGTTGCCCTCAAATTGGTCGCGCACCAACCCCCCTGCGCCATCGTCCCGCGTGGTCATAGGATCAAACACCGGAAAGGGCCAGTCGGAAAAGTCCCCGTCTCTCATTTTTTGTGTCGGCAATGTCACAAGCCTCGCCGATGCTGCGCCACCGCGCCGTTCGAAACCACTATAGGCGAAGAAAAAGAAAGTCCGATCGGCCTTTATGGGACCTGCAATTGAACCGCCAAACTCGTTTTGCCGGACAATCGGTCTCTCCCGGGCAAAAAAGGATCGCGCATCAAGTTTGTCATTGCGCAGAAAGTCGAAAACACTTCCATGGAACCTGTTGGTCCCTGATTTGAGCGCTAACTCCACATTTCCAAAACCGCGCCCGTATTCGACCGGCATGAGCGTATTGTGCACCTTGAACTCCCCGACGGCATCGTAGGGAGGACTCAGGTTCGTGGAGTAGCCAGGTATCCAGAGGGTTGTTGAAGTGCTTCCGTCAAAGGTCACCTCATCACTCCACCCCTGGCCTCCATTGATGGATTTCCGGTTGACGTTCCCTGTTACGCCCGGGGTGAGTAGGACAAAACTCTCCGCCTGTCGTCGAGCACCGTTGAGAGCAAGAGGGAGTTCTCCTAACACCTTTTCTTCCATCACCGTGCCCACTTCGGCATCGACTGTGTTCAGGGTTATCTCGCTGCCCATCACGGTGACTTCTTGACTTACTTCTCCTACCTCGAGCGCCACATCAGCCGTGGTCAACGTAGCGGTCTGCACGATGACCGTTTCTCGAACCAGGGTCTTGAAACCCGGCACTGAGGCCGACAGACGGTACCTTCCGATGGGAAGCGCGTCAATCCGATAACGTCCCACCTCCCCGGTTATCGTAGAAAACTCCTGGTTCCTCGAGATATGAGTCACGCTGACGGCGACACCGGGTATGGGTAGGCCAGATGGATCGGAAGCCACACCCCGAATCCCGCCTTTGCCTCCCTGGCCAAGAACCGAGTTCGGCGTGGCCACCAAAAACAGGCAACCGTAAATGCTCACTCTGAGAAGACCCTTTGCTCTCATTATGTCTCTCCTTTACACGACCTCAACAGGACCTTCGGCTGGGATTAAGATATGTGTGAGCCATTGAACCCCCGAATAACTCCCGATGTCAAGAAAATAATCGATCAATGTTTGCCTTGTTACTTTCTCAATGGGGATTATAACTAAAAGTTGACAAAACATCTTGTTTTCTGTCATAATAATACTCAAGTAAGGAGGTTGTTATGACTACTAAATATAAGGCTCCTGGCAAGGCTCACCGGCAAGGAATGACCCTTGTTCAACTTATGGACATGTTCCCGAGTGAAGATGCAGCCACAACGTGGTTTGAGTCTATTTTCTGGGGCGATGCCCGCATATGCGGGAAGTGTGGAAGTAATCGTACAAAAAAATGCTTGCACAAAACAATGCCATATTGGTGTTCCGATTGCCGCTCTTATTTCTCCGTGCGCACGGGCACGCCCATGACAAACTCTAAAATCCCTCTTCGCAAGTGGGCGATTGCAATTTACCTGTGCCTCACCAGTTTAAAGTCTATTTCCAGCATGAAGCTGCACCGTGACCTGGGCGTTTCGCAAAAAACGGCTTGGTTCATGCTCCACCGTATTCGTGAGGCGTGGGCGGGGAAAGATGACGAACCCCGCATGCGTGGACCGGTTGAGGTGGACGAAACCTATTTTGGAGGCAAAAAAGGCAACATGTCCCTGGCGCGACGTGCATCGGTTCGCGGAAGAGGCATTTCGGGAAAGACGGCGGTCGTGGGGATGAAGGATCGTGCTAGCAATCAGGTTCGCGCCCGCCGTGTGGAGCAAACGGACGCGGAGACGCTGCAAGGGTTCATTGTTGAGCATGCGGACGCATTTACGCAGGTCTATACCGATGACGCGACCGCTTATCGTGGCCTCCCCTTTCGTCATGAAACCGTCCAGCATAGTGTTCAGCAATATGTTCGAGGGATGGCGCATACGAATGGGGTAGAGTCGTTCTGGAGTATGTTGAAGCGAGCGCACAAGGGAACCTTCCATAAGATCAGTCCAAAGCACTTAAATCGCTATGTTCAAGAATTCGCCGCCAAGCACAACATGAGAGAGTCAGATACCCTTGTCCAGATGCGGGATACGGTCGCCCGCCTTGTTGGACGCGATCTTCTCTACCGCGACCTGATCGCGGACAACGGACTTGCGAATATGGCGCGTTCGTAAGGGAGTGTTGCGCCGAAACAGCGCCCTGGCCAAAGTTTCAGGAGTTGCGCCCGCGAGGTCGCGTTTTGGGTCGAGCATGGGTTTCATAAGCAATATCCTTTCGACAAGCCGACACGTCACAGAGTCTACAGAGAAGTTAGTCATTTTCAGTGGACGGCATGTCTCGTGCAGCGCCAGGCGGAGGAGTTAGGTAATTGTCTTTGACGGCGCGGCGCAATGCGTCCGTATGGACGAATAGGCTTTCAATCGTGTCCAGCTCCAGTTTCGTGATGTCCCTGCCCACCAAAACAAGGGAATTCGCCCGCTTGGCCCACAACCGGAAGATCACAACTCCATAATATTCCTTTTCGGGAGTGCTATGCAGCACAACCGAACTGTAGCGTTTTGTTTGTCGCAATTGCAGCCTTCGTGCATTCACAACTCCGCCGAGGATCGCTTTTAGGGTGTTTAGTGCATGGGTCTCGTGTTGTGTGAATTCCGGCTGGACTTTTTCCTCTTCTTCTTCCTTGCGCTTTTCCTCTACTGCATCGCCCTCTTGTTTTAGCGCACTAACGAGGCGGTCTTGTATCTTGTCCGTGATGAACTGGTTAAACGCAGAAAAAGCCAGGTCCTTGAACATTTTACGTACCGAAACCGAAACTCTCCCTTCATAAACTTGCTTAATGACATATCTCACAAAGTCGTCCGAAGGTTTGGCTAATTCCCGGGCGAGCAGGCGTTTGATCTCGGCTGTATAGCGTAAATCCCTTGCCGCATCCTCGATTTGCGATTTTTCAAACTCGTCCTTGGTAAAACGCTTTAACTCCTCCACTTCCGGATCTGTGAACTCAAGCATATTGAATTCGAAAAATGGACGCGGGTCCATGACATTTGACTGGTCGAGATCAGAAAAGAACCGATAAAAGATTCCGTCCGTCAATATATCGACACGCGCTTCCGTAACACCGATAATACCGAAGCAACTGAGACACGGATTGACTGGAGAGTTTGGTTCCCAATTTCTTGCACTCGATCAGCACCACGGGGTTTCCATCCTGCATAAGTGCGTAATCCACCTTCTCGCCTTTCTTAGTCCCGATATCCGCTGTGAATTCGGGAATTACTTCGGAGGGGTTGAAGATGTCGTAACCCAACATCTGAATAAAGGGTAAAATGAATGAGGTTTTGGTTGCTTCCTCTGTGACTTCCTTATCGCTTAAATGTTTCACACGCTTTGTGAAACGACTGGAACGAGTCCGAACTTCGTCAATAAAATCCATGATGCAGACCTCCCGTGTATAAGGAAGGCCAATTTACCTGCTTCTACCATCGGTGTCAACTTTTAGTTATAATCCCCTTCATGAACACCTCGAAGCACCTCGGCCATCAGTCCTTCATAGATGCCGTAGGCCCTGAGTTGGGTAGGCACACTAGCGGGGCGCTAACCTATCACCCGGAACTCGTTGCCCCCGATGGAAGCCAGGGCCTCTACTACTTCTCGCTGAACAACCTGGCGGTCTATATCCCAAACCGTTGGCTTCCGTATCTCCAGTCCGACCTGCAGTTCTTCAGGGCGTCTCGGATGCACCTTGTGTTCGACGAAGACCTCTTTTCCGAAACCGACTTTCAGGCGTTGAATCCGGGAGAAGGATTCGGCTTACTGCGCGCACTGGACCCGGACGAGCGGCCTACCCCCCGTGACGTGGTGATCTACGAAACTCTGCCCAACAACCTGCCCCGTGTCGCTGGCATCATCTCCACCGTGCCCCAAAGCCCGCTGTCGCATGTCAACCTGCGGGCCATCCAGGATGGCATCCCCAACACCTTCATCCGCGATGCCCTCGACAAGCCCAGCATCACCACTCTTATCGACAGCTACGTCCACTACACGGTGACCGAAGAGGACTGGGATCTACGCCCGGCCACCCGCGCGGAAATCGATGCCCACTACGAATCTTCCCGGCCCGACCATACCCAGACGCCGGAATTCAACCTCTCGGTCACCGGGATCAAGCCCCTCAGCCGGATCGGCTTTGAGGACTGGAAGGCGTTCGGCGTCAAGGCGGCCAACCTGGCTGTGCTGGGGACGCTGGGGTTTCCAGCGGGAACGGTGCCCGACGGGTTTGCGATCCCGTTCTATTTCTACGACGAGTTCATGAAGGCCCACGACTTCTATACCCGCGTTGGAACCATGCTGGCAAACGAAGAGTTCCAGACGGACTGCGAGGTCCAGGACGACAGGCTCGATGATCTGCGCGACGACATCAAGGATGCGGAGACACCCCAGTGGATCATCGAAGCGTTGACCGCCATGCACGCGCAGTTTCCCGAGGACACCTCGCTGCGGTACCGGTCGAGCACCAACAACGAAGATCTGCCGGGGTTCAACGGGGCGGGGCTGTACGACTCCAAGACCCAGCATCCCGAGGAGACCGAGGAGGATGGCATCTCCAAATCCCTCAAACAGGTGTTCGCCAGCCTGTGGACCTTCCGCGCCTTCAACGAACGGGAGTTCCACCGCATCGATCACCTGGCGGCGAAGATGGGGGTGCTGGTACATCCCAACTACTCCGACGAGTTGGCCAACGGAGTCGCCGTGAGTTTTGATCCCATCAGCGAGCAGGACGGGAACTACTACGTCAACACCCAGCTCGGTGAGGATTTGGTCACCAATCCCGAGGCGCACTCGGTACCGGAGGAAATCCTGTTGGAGCGAAATGGCCGTTATTCTGTCCTTGCCACCTCGAACCAGGTGCCGCCGGGGCAACTTCTCATGAGCAACAACCAACTGCGCCAGTTAAGAGCGCATCTTGAGGTGATCCATGACCACTTCGCAGGGCTGTACAACCCCGGCCCCGGCGAACCGTTCGCGATGGAAATCGAGTTCAAGATCACCAGCGAGGATATCCTGGCGATCAAGCAGGCCCGCCCCTGGGTCTTCAGCGCCGCCTCGCAGACAACTCCCCCGCCGCTGACGGTTGAGATGATGGGCGGGACCGAGCCGCCGGTGGAGGGCCCGTTCACGGTGAGGTTCAGCTTCTCCGAGCCGGTGAGGGGTTTCACCCAGGCCGCCATCGAGACGGCTCAGGATCCGGCCTGCACGGACGAGCAGAACAACCCGGTCTTCTGCGAACCGGACATCGGTCGACTGGAGACGGTCGACGACCGGGTGTTCAACACTACGGTGACGCCGCAGACCGATCGGGTGGCGCACAACTACACGCTGACGCTGACGGTAAGCGGAGGCGCAGTGAGGTCGTCGGTGGGGAACAAGCTGAATGAAGAGGCAATGCTCGGAGGTCGTGTCGCGCCTCCGGGAGTGACAGTGCCGATCTCGGAGATCGGTCTGACGGCCAGTGGACTAGACCGGGCAGGGAGGCTGAACTGGAACCGGCCGGCGAATGACGGAGGCTCGCCGATCATCCGCTATGAGTACCGGTATGCGCCCGTGGGGGAGGTGTGGAACGACTGGGAAAACGTGGGAGCGGGAGCGGTTGGCGTCACTGTGGGGAACCTGGTCAACGGCTTGGAGTACGTCTTTGAGGTGCGTGCGGTCAACGCGCTCGGCAAGGGTCCGCGCAAAACGGTGCCGGACGCGCCCACGAATCTCCTGGCGGATGGCGGCAATGAGCAGGTGGCGCTGTCCTGGGAGGCTCCGGAAAACGACGGGGGCTTTGCCATCACGGATTACGAGGTCCGGATCAACGGGAGAGGAAGCTGGATATCCACCGGTTCCATCCACACGACCCATACGGTGACCGGCCTCACCAACGGCACGGCCTACGTCTTCCAGGTGCGGGCGGTGAACGCGGCAGGCAGTAGTCCCTATTCCAACCGGGCCGAGGCCACGCCGGGAGTGGGCGCCCTGGACTTTGCGCATTTCGCCAATGGGGCGGGCATCATCTCCGATCTGGTGTTCGTGAACGTGGCCACCCATCCGATCCGACCCACCCTCTACTTTTACGACCAGGGGGGCAATCTCATTGACCCGGAATCGGTGGTGGATCTCACGGGCGATCTGGTGGTCACGGAGGACGGAGCCCTGAGCATCCAGACGGAAATGGAACCGCTGGGAGAACTCACGATTTCAACCCATGGCCGGGGGGAGCTCGTGAGCGGATCGGTGAAGGTGGTCTCCGAAGGTCCCCTTGGCGGAGTCTTGCGCTATGCCCTGCCCGGCATCGGGGTCACCGGGGTGGGGGCCAGCCCGCCCGTCCAGGACGCCCTCTTCCCAGTTCGCCAGGAGGGAGGGCTCGACACGGCGGCGGCCATCCGCAACCTGAGCGAGTCCGATCTGGTGGTGACCTGCCGATTGATGAAAGAGGGCGCCGTGCTCGAAGAAACAGAGATCCCTCTGGCGGCCAACGGACAGGAGTCCCAGTACCTCGAAGAGATGTTCGCCTTCACCGGTGCCGATGTGTCGGACTTCGTGGGATCGGTGCACTGCACGGTGCCGCCCGGGGAGGGAATGTTTACCGGTGTGGCTGTGGAGATCGATGAAATCAACCGGATCCTCACCACGCTGCCGGTGGTGCCGGTGCAAGAGAGGATGGATCGAGAATAGATAAGGGGAGTGACCCGGTAGTCCAGGGTCTGAGCCGTAGCAGAGAGGGCGGGGTCATCCGCAGGGACGAAGGAGGCGTGCAGCGCTGTGTCGAACCCGCTGCGGAGGCTATTTCCGGGTTCTGTTTTTCGGGTTTTACTCTCAAGAAGGGAGTAAGTATCCCCCGGCAAAGCCGGGGGCTTTAATCTTGTGAGCCGCTCAAAGCGGACTTGACGTTGCCGCTACCGCGGCCACTTGTGCCACCTAAAGGTGGCCTGACTACAGGAGCCTGAGCTGATCCTGGCGACGATCTTCTGCTTCTTGCCGCCGAATATACTCACGGATCACTCTCTCATCTCGGCCCACGGTCGATACGAAGTATCCGCGTGCCCAGAAGTGCTGTCCAACAAAGTTTCGCCGACTCTCTGAAAAGTTCCGGGCAATGTGGATAGCGCTTTTCCCTTTGATGTACCCGATCACCTGCGCCACAGAGAACTTTGGTGGAATCGAGATCATCACGTGCACGTGATCCGGCAGCAGGTGGCCCTCCTCAATCAAGCTTTCCTTCTGCCCAGCCAACCGTCTGCCCAGCCAACCGTCGCAGCACCTGACCGAGATGTCTGCGCAACTCCCCGTAAATCAACTTTTTGCGGTACTTCGGGATGAACACCACATGGTACTTACACTCCCATTTCGTATGCTGTAAGCTCTTATAGTTACTCATAAAACTCCTTTTCGTGATGCTTTGCTCGGCTCACGGAAGGGAGTTTTTTCACCTATTCCCGGAACTGTCAAACTCTGGCTGCCTCCCCGGCAGAGCCGGGGGGACTCCTTACGGGTCTAGCCTCTTGCCCTCTGTGGTTGGTTTGGGTCTGTTTTGGGTTTTGGTTGATTTATTCACAGGAGTAGCCGTTCCTACTACTTGTTCTTTAACTACTTGTCTTAGACCTTGTTGCATGGATCATCCCGAAGGATGCCTTATCATCGTGTTTTTCAACACAGGGGATAACCTAGATGCCACATAAGTTCAACGCAGCGCGACGGCACAAGTTTGATAAGGCGCAGTACCGGGTGATCAACTGGGCAGAATATAACGAGAGCCTGCGCCAGCGGGGTGATCTGACGATTTGGGTCAGTGAGGAAGCTCAAAGTGTGTGGAGCGCGCCGCGCCGCACGTCACGGGGTGGCCAGCGGAGATACTCGGATCTGGCGATCGAGACATGCCTGACGCTGCGCACGGCGTATCGGCTTGGGTTGCGACAAACGCAGGGGCTGATGGGTTCCATTGGCACGCTCATGGGGCTGGATATACGGGTGCCGGACTTCTCCACACTGTCGCGTCGCGCAAACGGCTTGAGCATCGCGCAGGTGATGAGGCAAGCCGGGTCTGTGCCTGTCCATCTGGTGGTGGACAGTACCGGCCTCAAGATCTTCGGCGAGGGAGAATGGCTCGCGCAGAAGCATAAAACCAGGGGAATACGCCGCCGCTGGCGCAAACTCCACCTCGGACTGGACCTCCATAGCGGTGCGATTGTTTGCGCCAATCTGACTCACGATGACGTTGGAGACAGCACCGCCTTACCCGGGCTCCTGGATCAACTCGATGCCCCGGTCACGGGCTTTCTGGCGGACGGCGCCTATGATGGAGCGTCCACACGGGATCTGCTGAGGGAACGGTATGGGGAGACTCTGGATGTGGTTATACCGCCGCCGAAGAACGCAGTGATCCGACCGCAATCGGCGCGGGATCCAACCGTTCGGGATCGCCATATTGCCCAGATCCGCAGCAACGGCCGCATGGCCTGGCAGGCGGCCACAGGGTACAACCAGCGCAGCCGGATAGAAACGCAGATCGGCCGGTGGAAGAGCGTCATCGGCCCCAGACTCAGATCCCGCAGCTTCTCCAGGCAGATCACGGAGATCCAGGTCGGCCAGAAAGTCCTGAACACAATGACCGCACTCGGACGGCCTGTGTTCGAAAGTATCGCCTGACGCTACCGCTTGGGAAAGGGCGAATTCCATCTCCGCCTCGATCCATGCAACAACGCTCCCTGCCGGATGGTTAAATTGTGGCGCTCCACGAAACTGGTGTTCAGTGTGCTGGAATCCTCGGAATGAAACAGTGCTTCTTCCAGTTCGCCCTGTGTTCCGAGAAGCAGTCTACGATCGACACGAACCACCCGATTCTCCCGACGCTTCTTGATGACTTGGCCGTAGATGCAGACTCCCAAGAGCAGCCTTTTCGCAGCCCACTCGTACATCTCGAACTCGTCGGTGGTGAACAGGAAGCGGTGTTTAAGGAGGCCTCGCTGCAGTGTGTTCAGAATTGCGTTCTTGATTTGCTGGAGACTGCGGCGGCCAACGTTTGTCGAGACCCAAAGTCTGGACCACACTTCCAGGGTGGTCAGCACCCAGATCACCCGTTTCTTCGCTCCAACAAAGGTCCTGATCTAGTCGGCCTGAAGTTCATGGATGACGAAACCCCGGAGCATCCGATCATTGAACCGGACAGCGTATGTGGCCGCCGATTCAAGCCAGCGTGCGATGGTGCCCCACGCCATCCGCTTGATTCGAGCCATGGCTGAGATCGCAATTCCGTGGACACACATGCGGACGACTTCATCGAACAGAGACCTGGGCTTGTGCAGCATGGATGACGATAATAAGGCGTGCCACGGGTCGAGGAGAAGGTTCGACCGCATTCTTTGCAGCGATAGCGCCGGCGTCTGCCCTGCCTGGTGATGTAGAAGGAGTGTCGGATGATGTTGCCCTTGCCGAGCCGTCCTTTCAGGCAGCAGTTGGGGTTGGGACAAGTGCGATTGGACTACTTGCTCCGCTTCATACATGTCTTGATGACAGACAACCGCCAGGAAGTCCAGGTAGGATCATGAGTTGAGGAGACACTGGGAGACGATTAACAACAGTTCCCTGATGAAGCACTCGAAATCGTTTGAATGTGAGTCTATTGCATAAATGGCGTTGGAGGTAAAAGGTATTGTAAACGGCGGATTGAATGTTCAGGAAGCGTTGGGCCGAACCCGGTGATTTGAAACGCTGCTGTTTTCGTTCTCGACGCCGGACGGGCTGATGCGAATTCTCGGCACGATTATTCGCACGCTTATTGTCGACCGCGCGCCATAACCAATAACGCTGTCCGCGAATCACGAGGACCATCTCATCAAGATGCCAATAGCCGTTGGGAATGGGTCGCGTGTGGCACAGGTTTCGGGCAATCGGCGCACCAAACTTGAGGAACCAGCGCCGTACGCTCTCGTAGGAAATATCCAGACCTCGCTCCGCAAGAAGATCCTCCACATCCCGATAGCTCAGAGTGAACCTGGCATAGAGCCAAACGGCGCGTCGAATGATTTCCGGTGGAAAGCGGTGACGTTTGAAGGAGATGGTGTCCATCCCAAAAGGCTACACCGAAATCACCAGATCGAGATTAGAGCACTTAACGTGACAATGCCCTCCGGTCAGGTCACCCTTGCCGACAGTTCCTTGAGAATCGGATTGAGAATTTGATTGATCCGAGTAAAGCGATGAAGATCAGACAACATCAGGCCGGGACTCTGAATGAATGGTCTGTCCGTGAGTTCATTAGCACATCCGTGAACGAGGGCCTCAAGAGTCTCTTGGGTGGTCTCAAGATGAAATTGAAGCCCCAGGACTCGGTCGCCATAGACAAAGGCTTGGTTCTCACAGGCTTGACTGCTTGCCAAATGAAGAGCTCCTTGGGGCAGGTCGAAGGTTTCCTCATGCCAATGAAAAACCTCGACTTGCGGAGGAATGAGTCTCCCCAGTTCATGACTCGTCGCCTTTTCAGAAAGATCGATTGGAAACCAGCCGATCTCTGGCTCGGAGTTCTTGTAAACCTTGGAGCCCAGAACGTCTGCGATGAGCTGGCTTCCGAGACAAACCCCCAGGATGGGCTTCCCGGTTGCGATGGCCTGACCGATGAGGTCCTTTTCCGCCTTGAGCCATGAATACTTCGACTCGTCATGGGCACTCATTGGACCTCCCATCACAATCAGCCAGTCAATATCGTTGATGGAGGGAAGCGGTTCATCTCGATAAAGCTCGGTGAGGCTAACTTGCCATTCACGCTCCTTGAGCCAAGGAAGAATGGCCCCCAGACCCTCGAAGGGAACATGTTTTAAGTAGTGAACTCTCATATCAGTGATTCGTCTGTCCCGATGGGCTGAAAGCTACCATACGTAGCCGATCAACATTGCACAAAGCTATGGCGTTGGTGCATGAATCGGAACTGGCCCGCAACGAACCCGACTCACAGGTCCATCACCTACCAAGAGCGTACGACGATGGCCTACCGAGCTCGGCCATCCGGTTGAGGATGTGACACCCGATCGCGGCTTCTCTGCGTTGCGCCTTGCTGTGCCTCGCCTTCAGGTCGCCTCCGAACACGGACTTGTATCGGAAGAAGCTGTTCTCAACGCGCGCCTGCTGTCGGTAGCCCGACTCCTTCTGCCACTCCCGTCGCCCGACCTTGCGAATCCTCTGAAGAGACGCTTCACACTGCGCCCAGGGGCCGTCGGTGGGTCCCGCCGACAGCGCAGAGCGACGAGGGGGGATCACAATCACGACGTTCTCTGTACCGGCCGCGCTGGCCCGATCGTAGACCGATCTGTGGTCGTAGGCCCCGTCCGCCGTGAAACGCCGGATGGGAACTTCGAGCGGGGCGAGAAGATCAGGGAGTGTGGAGGCGTCGTCCCGGCTGCTCGCTGTGAGTTCGGCCGCCACAATGAACCCCTCCGCATCCACTCCGATGTGCAGCTTCCGCCAATCCCGGCGTTTCTTTGATGTCTTGTGCTTGTGCGCGTTCCATTCGCCGCGACCCAGAATCTTGAGCCCTGTGGAATCAACGATCAGGTCGATCGGGCCGTCGTGGGCTCGGGTCAGGGGCGGCACCACAACAATTTGGTTCCGGCGCGAGAGGGTGGTGTGGTCCGGGGCCTTGAGGTCGCGGCTCATCAAGCTGAGCAGCGAGTCCAGAAACCCCTCCGTCTGGCGAAGCGGTAGGCCGAAGACGACCCGCAGCGTCAACGCGGTCCGGATCGCGAGGTTCGAGTATCGACGCTGCCCTCCGCGGAGACCGTTCTTCGGTGGTATCCACGCGGCAATCGCATCCTCGCTCAGCCAGATCGTGACGTCTCCGCGGCTCCTGAGGCCACGCTCGTACTCCCTCCAGTTCCGGATTCTGTACTTCGTCTTGTGCTGGCGGTTGATTCGGTTCGACTTCCCTGCGGCCATGACGTTGCCCCCTTGATCTCCATGATGGACCGGAACCCTCCGCCGATACTAGCGTGCCCGCTTACGCCGATTCATGCACCAATGCCTCCACCCAGGGGTAACCTTCCTTGCGTCGGGGTTGCCCCTGCCTCGATTCGGAACGACGCCGGGGCTGAGGGGGCGACTAACGTTGCCGGCCCCGTCGCACAGTATCGAGCAATGCGTGGATTGCCGGCCGGTCCCCTGGCCGGTCGCCGACATGGTGCAACCGAATGATCCCCTCCGGGTCGACGATCACGTCACCTCCCAGTTGGCTGACATCGCCACTCGGCATCCGGAGACGCCGTCCCCGTAACAGCAGCTTCACATAGACCCACCAAGCCGACGGTCCGAAAATGCTCCACCAGTGTCCCCGGTTCATGCCATAGGCCTGATACATCTCCAGCGCGCTGTCGATCAGTATTGGCCACGCCAGGCGGGTTTCCCGTGCATAGGCCTCGACGATCGGGCCGCTCTGGAAGGTGACGACGACGACCTGGACGTCGAGTTTCTTCAAATCCCTCTTGTGCCGTCGCAACTGCGACAGGTGTTCCCGGCACGGCAGTCAGGCTAAGTGCCGGTGAAACACCAGCAGCAGCCAGTGTCCGGAGTAGTCTGCGAGCTGGTGCCAGCGGCCCGTGATATCGGGTAAACGGAACCCAACGGCGGGGCGTCTACGTTTGGTTTCCATGTGTCAGCGCCAGCTTCTTGACCCTATCATGCTCGGGATCGTCTTCGGCGCAATTCTGTCGAGCCAACTTCTCCCCAGAGCCCGGTACTCCTCCAACTAGGGCGGCCCTTTTCCAAAAGATTGCTCGTCTCCAAACGGGGGGAACGTCACCTGAGTCAGTGCGAATTCGATAGCATTCAAACAGGACTGGGATCGGTCCGTGACCCGACCGGAATTGTGCAACAACGCGGCTTATATACTTGACGCTGCGTCTTCCTCGAACGCCCATTCCCTCCATCCCTGGATCAGAGGAAAATACAAACCCAGACGAATTGGCCGCGGGTCGAGCGACCGCATGACGCGCGCGTAGCCCTCCATCTGCTCGCGGTACCGCATCTGCTCGTTGTCGAGAAACGCATCGCGCCCGCTGCCCTCATGCGTACTGGTCTTGTAGTCTATGATCCAGCGCACGCCGTCATCCACGAAGGTTCGGTCCAGGACGAAACGCCGGACCTTCCGTTCAACGACGGTCGACAAGGCATATTCGCGCTGGTCCTCTTCATGCCCGGAAAGAATCCAGCGTCCCTGCTCGTCGGCCGCAGCGTTTCCGAGCGCAACGATGGTGCGGGCGAGAGCTTCATCCAGCTTCTCGCCGTCCAGGCCTTCCGACCGGAGAGCGACACGGAGAGTGTCTTCGCGCACAGTCAACCTCTCCCGCGCGTGCATCTCCTGCAACATGCGATGCACCACAATACCGACCCGCCGATGGAGTTCGCTGACCCATTCAAAGACGGGCCGGTGGACTCCAACCTGCTCCGAATCCGCGGGGCTTGCGGCATTCCAAGCGATATCTTCGGGTGGGGCGGGCGCCGTCCAGGCCAGGCTCAGCCGCCTGAAGGGAATGCCCGCAAGTTCCGCATCCTTTGGAAGCCGCGCGTCTTCCCCGTCCACCCCCCGGAGCGCCTCGACAAAATCCGCCTCCACCACCCCCCAAATTTTACTCAACAGCGCCCGTGGATCCGGCGCTTTGAACGCTGTCCCGTGTTGATTGAGTCGGGTGTGCCCCAGAAGATGCAGCCGCCGCCGGGCCCGCGTCGCGGCCACATACAGGAGGCGCGTGCTCTCCTGGCCGCTCTTGGTGGCATGGACCTTACGCAGGTAGTCGTAGACGGGATCCTTGTCGCCCCCCACTTTGTGGATTGGCGCAAGTAGAAGCCGCAGTTCCCCATCCCTGATGTATTCCAGCCACATCAGCAGGCGCTGGTCGTCCGATCGGGTCCGGCGACCGAGTCCAGGGAGGATCACCGTGTCGAACTCCAGGCCCTTAGCCTTGTGAACCGTCAGCAACTGCAACCCGTCCCCGGCTTCCACGTCGGACGGAGCGAACAGGCGCGCGATGTCGTCGGCAAACTTCCGTTCATCGCGGATGTCGAGACCGACCATGGATCGTTCGAGCAGATCGAGATAAGCAGCGGCGGCTTCCAGGTCGGCCCGGGTTTCCAGGCACGCCGGTCCCGCCATCGCGATCCACACGCCTTCCACCCACCGCGGCACTGCGAGCGTGCCTCGCCGGTCAATTGCGTCAGAGAGAACGGGAATCAAACGTTCGAGCCGTCTGATGCCATCGGGCGACAAACGAGTCTGCCACTCCCCGGTCTTCAAAATATCCCAGATCGCCCGGTTGAAATCGCCGTCGACGAGAGCGTGGAGATCCGCCAGTGTCAGGCCGCACCACGGCGCGCGCAGGAGGGAGAGCCAGGCGATCCGGTCCGCCGGATGCAACAGGGCTCGGGTGAGCGCGACGAGATCCCCGACGACGGGGCGCTCGCTGAGCGCGTCGATCTCGACGGCGCTAAACCGCTCCCCGGCTCTCCGCAGGGCCGAAACAATTCCGAAGAGGTGGGAACGGGATCGGACCAGCACGGCAATCGTGCCGTCCGGATGCTGGGTCCGGGTCTCCCCGATGATCTCCAGAACCCGCTCCGCTTCTAGATCCAGATCGCTCGCGAGGAATGCGTGCACACGCACGGCGTCCTCATCGGACTCCGTCTTGAACGGAACAGACGGCTCGTAGGTCACCGCGCCGGTGAACCGATTCTCGACCGATGGAAACGCTGTGCCGAGCACGCGGTTGACCCAGTCCACGACCCCCGCAGTGGAACGGAAGTTCACCGAAAGCGTGAGCGGGGTCAGCGCGACCGGCCCGACGCCTTCGGTCCGGGCCCGCAGAAAGAGCCCCACGTCCGCCTCACGAAAACCGTAAATCGACTGCATCGGGTCGCCCACGAGAAACAGTGTCCGTCCATCACCGGGCTGCCACTCCCCTACGAGCCGGGTCAAAAGCTCGTACTGGCTCTGGGACGTGTCCTGAAACTCATCGACGAGCAAATGCTGGATCCGGCAGTCGATGGCAAACGCCAAGTCCGTGGGCTCCGCATCTGTGCCTAGCGAGGTCCGTGCGCCGATCGCGATCTCGATAAAGTCCACGCGGCCCTCGTGCTGAAAGACCAGCCGGAGCTGACCGACCGCGATGGGAAGAAGCACCAGCAGCGCGCCCAGCATGTCCCACTGCGCGGCTTCGAACCGGGGGGGCGGGAGCGAGCGCACCGCGTGCAACCGCTCTACGACCGAGTCGTCGAGCTCGATGGCATTGAGACGCTCTTTGGCGGTCCGGCCTCTGTCGGTGGCCGGAAACCCTTCGTTCTTGGTCAGACGCTGGCGCCGCGTGCCCTGCCCCGTCAGAAACAGTCCGGCCAGTCCCCGCCATTGCTCGAGCGCATTTACCGACGCCGCGGGAAACCCCTGAAGGCCCGCGCATGCCAGGACGTCACCGGACTTACCCTCGCGGGAGAGGTTCCCGGCGGCAAACTGCGCCAGTTCTACCGTTTCGTTCTTGAAGCGTTCGGGAAAGACGGCTGCCAGCTCTCCGAGTGCGGCTTCGATGACTTCCCGAAGAGAATCCTCGAGATCGTCGCGCAGACGTTCAACCTCGGGGTTCCCCACGACGTGGCGCAACCACTGGTCGCGGCTTGCCAGCATCGTCGTGAGGAGCTTTTCGACGGTCCCGAAGTTGTTGTCCAGATGCGACAGGAGTTTTGAGAGCGCCGCGGCAACCACATCCCGCGTCTGGGGAGAGTCCAGCATCTGGAGCGTTTCGGTCGCCGCCTGCCGGTACAGGTGGGCAACATTGTCTTCGGGTTGCGGGGGTGCACCCATGCGCGAGACCCAGGGCATCTGCCGGACGAAGGTGGCGCACAATGAATCGATCGTCTGGATGCGAAGGCGCCCCGGGTGTTCGATCAGGCACCAGTTGAACGTGTCGTTCCGCGCCAGCGCCGCCTGCGCCAGCTTCCAGGTGAAATTCTCGTGTGCGGTTTCGGGTGCCGGCTCCGAAGCGTTCTGAAGGGCGCCAATCACCCGGTGGCGCATCTGGGCCGCCGCCTTCCGCGTGAACGTGATCGCCACAATCGACTCGGGCTGATCCACCAGGCCCAGCAACGTGAGGCAACGCTGGATCAGGAGCTCGGTCTTTCCCGAACCTGCCGGCGCCTGCACGATAAACGACTGCGAATGATCGAGCGCCTGCCTCCGTTGCTCTTGATCCTGAATGCGGTCAGGCATCCGTGTCCCTCCCGGCAGCATCCGAGGAACGCTCCGCCTCGGAACGCTGAGCCTCGTTGATCCGGCAAAGCGTCGGTAGCGCGCAGTACCGGCAGGTCTTGCGACGGTCCTTCGGGTCCACTGCGGCCCGGCCTTCCCGGAAATCCTCCCCTAACTGATCGAGCACGTCGTGCCAGTCGTCAATCTTCTCGCCGATGGAAACCGCGTCTCGGGAAGGTTTGACGCCCGGAACCAAGCCTTCAGCATCCGTCACCCCGCGGAATGCCACCTTCCCGGTCTTGAGCCGTCCGTAGAACACGCCGGCGACAGGAGCTTCGGCCGTGACGGCATAGATGGGAAGCTGAGGATCATTGGGCCGGGCTCCGAACCAGTCCGAAGCACTGCACTCGCCGGTCTTGTAGTCAAGAACGACAGAGTCCCCGTTTTCGAGACGGTCCATACGATCGGCCCGGATGCTGAGATCAATCCCTCCCACCGTCACCCGCCGCCGGGCTTCCTGCTGGATCACGGTAAACGGCCGACGCTCCCGCTCAAGCTGTAACCACTCCGCAATCACGCGTTCGAGCCGCTCCTGTTCGATCTCCCTGAACCGCTCCCGCCGCAGCGCCCGCCGACGCTTTCCCAAACCATGCAGCTCGGCGCTTACCGTCATCCGCACGATATCGGCCAGCTGTTCGTCGCCCGTCGAAAGCAAACCGGCATGCGAACCCAGCACATCCCAGATCCTCTGGAGCACCCGGTGAATCAGAAGCCCGCGGTCCAGCGCGCTCAATCCGGTTTCGGCCTCATCCAACTCCGTCGCCCCCAGACGCAGTTCGGCAAACGCTTTGAACGGGCACATCGCCTGAAGCTTGAACAGCGACGTCCCGCCGCCGGCAGACGCATCCGCCAACCCGGGCCCGTTGTGATCCTCCACAACCTCGCCACGGCGAGACTCCCGGAGAGCATGGATGTAACGATCGGAACCCCGGAGCCCCAGCTCTTCCGCCTCCACTTCCGGCAGCGTCTGGAAGAGCGGACTGACTCTCAGAGCGGAATCGTCTTCACGTTGGGGATAGCTGACAACGACGGTAGGTGCGCTGGCCACGAGCCGCGCGGTCAGCGTATGTGCAAATTCCAGTTCCCTGTCCGGCGAGGACCGCGGCAAATCGAACTTGCGCTGCAGCCGAAACGGTAGGAACGCGTCGGGGCTGGACGGAGGCGGCCACGCCCCATCGTGCATCCCCATGATCCAGAGGCGGTCAAAAACCAGACCGGAAGTCTCGAACACGCCGAGGATCTGAACCGGTGCCGGGTCGGACTCGGGCTGAAACTGACCAGTTGAGGCCAGGCGATACAACCTCCCGACGGCCGCCTCCAGCCCTATGCGGCCGAGGACACTGTCCAGTCCGGCAAAGTCCGAAAGGAGTTCGTTCCACTTTTTGATCGTCTGGAACTGGACACTATCGAGAGGCCCGGCACCCGGCCATCCCATGGCTTCGAGCAGACCTGAGAGCGATGCCGCCCAATCGCTGGGCATCTGGTGAATCTGTACCTCCTGCCAGAATTCGCGCCAGGCAATGAGTTGCGACTGAAGCTCCGGACAGTGGTACGGGGCGTCGGCTCGCCCGGCCAAAGCAAGTACGTCCTCTAGTGAAACTTCCGGCTCTCTCAACGAACGAAGCGCGACATCCAGAAGAGCGCGACTCGTCCACTCAGACTCCGTACCCCGAAGGAACGGAGATCGAAGAAACCGGCCCAGCGTTTCCATCGGAATGCCTTGAGGCTGGCTTTCGAGGACCAAAAACGCCGCGGCGATAATCGGGTACTCACTGAGCGGCAACCCCAGGGAAATATTGAACAGGCGGTGAGTATCCCGATCCGGCCGAAGATGGCTTGTGGGATGAAACGCTTCAGAAAAGATGCGCTCCACGCGGCCTCGGCACTGTTCAAGATTGGCCACCACAATCCCTATTCGGAACTCCGGTGAGTCTGCCTCCGTGTCGGTCTCCAGAATCCGCCGCGCCCATTCGGCTGCGGCACGGATTTCCCGGTCTGTGTCTACCCGACCGATGCGGACAGCATCGCCCGGAGCGAGCGAACCCACCCGCTCTTTGACCTCGGTCCCTCGAGAGGTCAACGCATCGAACAGTTGCTTCTGGACCGGCGTTAGTTCCAGGAAACCGACGATCTCAATCTTCTCGGGAACCGGAAGTGCCCCCTCTCTGATACGGTCCGCGATGAAGACCGGCAACTCCGCGTTCGACAACCACCCGTTCTCCCTCGACCGTCGCCGGAACTCCTGCGCCCACCGGTAAAACACTTCCGAGTCGGTGGAGTCGTTCCATTCCGGCGCATCCAATGGAAGGTTCCATTCACAGAGCAACTCCCACGATTTCAGCGCGGCCTCGGCCGTTGCCGGAACTTCCAGCAGGAGATTCTCCCCATCGGCACGGATGATGTCCTCCCAGATCGCACGCTCTTCAGACGGCCGAAGCAACCGTAGGGTCCCGCCAACTTCCCCAGAATACACCGACGTATTCCAGAGTTCGGCAAGCCACGCCTGAAACGGAAGGATGTGCGCTGTTGGCCACGTCGAAAGACCAGCCGCCACCTGCTCCCGGTCGTATTCGCGCTGGAGTTCGCGGGACAGGCGTGTGGTCGCTGTGATGAGGGTCATATGGGGGAAGTTTAAGTCTCAAACGTGATAACACCAAAGGAGATCCTTCTTCTTTAGGAAAGACCCCTTCTTTGGGGTTGGGGGGCTTGACCCTTTCAGAGGGGCTATAGCCCCTCTCCCCTGCTGTCGGTTTTGTTTCGGTTCTGGTAGCGCCAACGATTGGCGACCTCTTTCAATTGTTCGGAAGACTTCAGTTCACTCTGCCATCTTTTGTCAAAGTCACTGTCGTTCGATTTTGGAATCTGACCATCTACAAGGTGCCTGATCATGATCCGCGATGGCAACATGGCAGCCTGGCCGACAAAGATAGCCTCTCGTCGCGGCGTTGGTGCATGAATCGGAACTGGCCCGCAACGAACCCGACTCACAGGTCCATCACCTACCAAGAGCGTACGACGATGGCCTACCGAGCTCGGCCATCCGGTTGAGGATGTGACACCCGATCGCGGCTTCTCTGCGTTGCGCCTTGCTGTGCCTCGCCTTCAGGTCGCCTCCGAACACGGACTTGTATCGGAAGAAGCTGTTCTCAACGCGCGCCTGCTGTCGGTAGCCCGACTCCTTCTGCCACTCCCGTCGCCCGACCTTGCGAATCCTCTGAAGAGACGCTTCACGCTGCGCCCAGGGGCCGTCGGTGGGCCCCGCCGACAGCGCAGAGCGACGAGGGGGGATCACAATCACGACGTTCTCTGTACCGGCCGCGCTGGCCCGATCGTAGACCGATCTGTGGTCGTAGGCCCCGTCCGCCGTGAAACGCCGGATGGGAACTTCGATTGTGTCGAGAAGATCAGGGAGTGTGGAGGCGTCGTCCCGGCTGCTCGCTGTGAGTTCGGCCGCCACAATGAACCCCTCCGCATCCACTCCGATGTGCAGCTTCCGCCAATCCCGGCGTTTCTTTGATGCCTTGTGCTTGTGCGCGTTCCATTCGCCGCGACCCAGAATCTTGAGCCCTGTGGAATCAACGATCAGGTCGATCGGGCCGTCGTGGGCTCGGGTCAGGGGCGGCACCACAACAATTTGGTTCCGGCGCGAGAGGGTGGTGTGGTCCGGGGCCTTGAGGTCGCGGCTCATCAAGCTGAGCAGCGAGTCCAGAAACCCCTCCGTCTGGCGAAGCGGTAGGCCGAAGACGACCCGCAGCGTCAACGCGGTCCGGATCGCGAGGTTCGAGTATCGACGCTGCCCTCCGCGGAGACCGTTCTTCGGTGGTATCCACGCGGCAATCGCATCCTCGCTCAGCCAGATCGTGACGTCCCCGCGGCTCCTGAGGCCACGCTCGTACTCCCTCCAGTTCCGGATTCTGTACTTCGTCTTGTACTGGCGGTTGATTCGGCTCGACTTCCCTGCGGCCATGACGTTGCCCCCTTGATCTCCATGATGGACCGGAACCCTCCGCCGATGCTAGCGTGCCCGCTTACGTTCAGAGCCCATACCGCGAGGGACGGGTTCGCCGCTCTGCGTCCTATGACGGCCACGTTCCGATTTTGAGGTTGCGGCTCGTCCTGGTCAGGCGGGAGAAATGTCGGTTAATTTCATTGTCTCGGGAGGTCTCTCATGAAAGCACTGGCAATCTTGCTTGCGGCAAGCGCGTTTCAGCCGCAGATTCCGAAGACGTGGACCGAGGCGGCCGTTGCGGCGCTCGAACTGCCGCTCGCGAACCCCAAGTATTCCCCCGTCCACATTTCCGAACAGACTTATTATCGAATTTCCGAGCGCGTCATTTACAAAAGCTATCCGGTTTACCACCAAGCCGCGAGCCTGCCGGCTACATGGAGTGGCTCAAGAAACAGCAACCCGAGATCGCCTTCGACCCCTCGGAGCTGAAAACGCGCGAGGACTGGATCAAAGCGGGCGAAGTCGTCTTCAACACGCCAACCTCCCACAGCCCCGTTTTCTTCGGCGCTGCCAATCTTCGGGATCCCTCGTTCTACGACGAACTGGCATGCCGGTCGCAAAGGACGGCACAATTCCGTTCGCGGGCTGGGTGATCCGCCGGGAAGGGGAGGTCGAGCTGGGCTCGATGGGCTGCAATACCTGCCACACGCGCGTCATGACGGACGGCACGATCATTCCCGGAGCGCAGGGAAACAATCCGGGCGATCGCCAGGGAGCCTGGATGCTCCGCCGCGCCGCGCAAGCCGGCGGCGCGGCCCAAGTGCTTGAACGGGTCCGCGGTTTCGCTCGCCAGTTTGAAATGCCATGGTTGTCGGATGACCCCAACCAGCGGGCGCGGACAATGTCGCTCGACGAGCTGATCGCCGTCGGCCAGGCGATTCCGCCGGGCGTGACCGCGCGCAGCAATACCAGCATGTTCGTGCCGCCCCGGATTCCCGACTTGATCGGAGTCAGGGAGCGTCGCTATCTTGACAACACCGGCCTGGTACGTCACGAAAGCATCGGTGATCTAATGCGCTATTCGTCACTCGTGCAGGATCTGGGTGGACTCAGCCGCTACGGTGACTCTCAGCCGCCGCGGACCGTGGCCAGCCGCCGCAGGCGCTACAGCGACGAACAGTTGTACGCGCTGGCGCTATACCTTTATTCGCTCCAGCCGCCGCCAAACCCGAACCGGTTTGGCGCTCTGCGCGGCGCGAGGGAAGGAGATTTTTGAGCGCGAGCGTTGCGCCAGGTGCCACGAGCCGCCCCTCTACACCAACAACCAGCTGGTCGCCGCCGATGGCTTCGAGCCGCCGCCGGGCCACAAGCAGCGTTTCGATGTCATGGAAGAACGTGTTGGCACTGACCCACGCTATACCCTGGAAACCCACAAGGGCACGGGGTACTACAAGGTCCCGTCGCTGAAAGGAGTGTGGTATCGGGGACCGTTCGAACACAACGGCTCGGTCGCGATCCTGGAAGATTGGTTTGATTCAGGCCGCCTTCGCGACGACTACGTACCCACCGGTTTCAAGGGCTCCGGAGTCGAGGTCCGTGCCGTCAAAGGGCATAAGTTCGGGCTCAATCTCTCCTCCAGCGACAGAGCAGCCTTAATCGCGTTCCTCAAGACCCTGTGAGGCCTGGTCTTCCGGGAGAGCGAAACGCGATATCGGCTCTTCCAGTCTAGTCGCTTCAACACATTCTCGCGTCCCCCGATCGTAACCTTGGAAAGCACATCATCGTAGACAGGCTTCGTTCGGCAGGGATGAAGATTGGCTCGCGCTTGTTGGACGGATGGGTTAGGTTGCACTCTACGAAAGACAAGAACATCCGTTATCGAACTGCTGAGCTCGAATCCATTAGGAGGAATGCAGCGCGGATCATCATGCCTTCATGGGGAAGCTACGGTCTGACATAGAAAGTGAAGAAGACGACGATGAGAACATGCCAGAAGGCAAGTCAGACTGACGGTTTCGCTTCACCCGTCAAGTAACGCAAGCAAGTCTTCAATCTCCCACAGCTGATTCGTCACACCGGCAGCCATGGCCGGGGTCGCTTTCAGCGTCTCGTGAATCTTAAACGAAATGGCGCTTATATGGGGTCACCTCACGAAACGGAAAAATCGTACGCTAAAGAGATTCGCCGCCGCTGGAGGTGTGGAGTTGAAGTATGCCTCAACAGTACAACCCTTGTAGCATCGGTGCTTCTTCAGGCAAGTGTTGTTGAGCCATGCCCCCTTCAGTACCCAAACTGGACAGACCTGAGATCCGATTTAGCGTACCGTGCGACAACCACCATCAAGAAAAATAAAAAGAACGCCACCTGGCTGGTGAACACGTCCCGTAAGGAGAGCCTCCTCCGCACCAACCCAGCTTGCATAGCTGGAGTCCTCACCGTTTCACCGAATCTCAGAGCCGAGTGCGGACGCACGAAGTTGTAATACGCCATGAGGAGGGCCACCTGACCTTCCAAGAATTTCGTACGGCGGGCGTGACAAGGTGTACGACGGCCAAGATAGGAACAGCCCTGGCGGATGGTTAGATTGTGGCGCTCGATGAAACTGGTGTTCAGGGTGCTGGAATCCTCCGAGTGAAAGAGTGCTTCCTCCAGTGCCGCTTGTGTTCCGAGAATCAGTTTACGATCGACTCGGACCACCCTATTGTCTCGGCGCTTCTTGATGACCTGACCGTAAGTGCAGACTCCCAAGAGTAACCTCTTGGCTGCCCACTCATACATTTCGAAACCGTCTGTGCTAAACAGGAAACGGTGTTTCGGACGGCCGCGTTCCAGGGTGTTGAGAATCACTCTCTTGATGTTCCGGAAGTTGCGACGGCCGACCACTACGGAGACCCAAAGTCTGGACCAGACTTCCAGTGTCGTGAGCACCCAGATCACCCGCTTCTTTCCACCAACAAAGGTCCTGATCTCGTCGGCCTGAAGTTCACAGATCACAAGGCCTTTCAGCATCTGAGCGTTGAAACGCTTTGCGTATACGGCGGCCGATTCAAGCCAGCGGGCGACGGTACCCCAGGCCATGCGTTTGAAATTTTCTTCCATCGCGAGCGTGGAAGCTCCGGTCGAGGAGATCCTCAGCGGGATTCGCGAAGCCCGGCGAGTAGGGCTTACACCGGTCAAGGTCAATGCCGTCATTCGCCGAGGGACGAACGAAAAAGCCATCCTCGAGCTAGCTCGTTTTTTTCGCGGTGGTGGTTGTGTTCTCCGCTTTGTTGAATACATGGATGTAGGAAACACCAACGACTGGCGGTCCTCGGAAGTCGTTCCGGGCAGGGAAGTGCTGGAACTGATTGACTCTCACTATCCGCTCAAACCACTGAACCCTAACTACACCGGAGAAGTTGCCCGGCGATGGGCATACCGCGACGGCGAGGGGGAGATTGGGTTCGTCTCGTCGATATCGGAGCCGTTTTGCGGGGACTGCTCACGAGCCCGCCTGTCGCCGGAAGGAGAACTGTACACTTGCCTGTTTGCTTCCGTCGGTCATGACCTCAGAACACCACTGCGCCAGGGAGCCACAGACCAGGAACTGCTGGAACTGGTGTCCGGCATCTGGCAGCAGCGCCAGGACCGATACTCCGAGTTGAGATCCACCGGTCCCTTCGCCGGATCCAAGGTGGAAATGTCCCATATTGGGGGGTAAGGGGGGCTCGTTCCTCGTTTCTCGTCCCTCGTTTCTCGTTGGGCGGGGTCTCTGAGGTAACGCAACCGCCCGCCGAGCCCACACAGGCGCGAGTCTTGACGAGCGCGCTACGAGGAAGAAACGAGAAACGAGGAACGCTATTCCACCAGCGTGACCGGGACGGGAATGAAACAGAGGATAAAAACGATCAGTCCCAGAAATCCTATCCACCAGCGCGTACGATCCAACGCTTCTTGCTGAAGCGGGGGGGGATGACGGGGTCCCAGGAACATCAGGATGAGGGCAAAAAAGAGATAGCCGGGTGTCGGAAGTGACAACAGGCTAATGCCTACCAGTACAGCCAGGAGTGCAACGGAGGCACGATGGTGGCGGCGTTCTCCAAGCAGAGCATAGAGAATGTGACCGCCGTCCAGCTGTCCAAACGGGAGCAGATTCAGACTCGTGGCCAGAAGGCCGAACCAGGCCGCCCAGCCGATCGGATGGAGATTGATGGCCGAAGCATCTCCGTCAAAGAAACTCCACACAGCCAGTTTGAAGAGGAGCGGCTCTCCGAACTGGAGAAAGCCGGTCTCTTGGTCGGGCCAGTGGAAATCGGTCGAGAGTGATACCCCCAGGGCCAGCACGGGCACAATGACGAGAAATCCGGCGAGAGGTCCGGCGATTCCCACATCGAAAATCTGCCGGCTGGAAAGGAAAGGCGAACGAATCCGAATCACTGCACCAAAGGTGCCAAATGGATTCAAGGGCAGCACTCCCAACCCGGGGATGGGAATCACGGGCGGGGCCGGGATGACATAGGGCAAGGTGCAGCGGATTCGGTAGAAGCGGCAGGCCAGGTAGTGACCCATCTCATGGGCCAGCAGGATTGCCAGCAGCGCCACTGAGAAGGACAAGCCGTGGAGGAGAGCCAGTGGATTCTGCACGGGATCGGGTAGAGCGAAATTGCCGTCTCCTGATCCAGCCAGAAAGCCCGCATGAAAGAGAAACCCGGCAACTAGAGTCGTCAACCCGGTGGCCGCGAGGAGGAGAGCTGCCAGTCGAACCGATCCGGGCCGATCCGGCTCCTCGGGCTCATGAAGGGGTGTTCCTGGATCGATCGCGGAGAAAGGAGAGGGAGGAGTATTCACGGAGAGGAGGTTACTGGCTGAAGCGGATTTTTTTGCCGGGCTTGAAACGGACGGTCTTGCCCGGAGGAATCGGAACTTCGGCCCCGGTGCGTGGGTTTCTGCCGATTCCGCTCTTTCTGGGCTTCACTACAAAAACACCGAATCCGCGTAATTCGATCCGCTCTCCGCGCTTCATCGCCTGGCGCAGAGCATCAAGGAACGAGTCGAAAGCCGCTTCTGCCTGGACTTTGGTAATCCCCATTTTCTCAGCCACACGACTGACAATATCCGCCTTGATCACCGCTGCTGGGACCTCCCTTAAGTGTTGATTCTAAAAATACTTGGCTAGATTTGTCCTGTCAAGGGAAGGGGGAATCGCCGATCGAATAAGCCAAGCGCCGTGACCGGTGCCGGACGCGTTTACTATCGTGGGCTCCACCGAAGGCTGCAACCCGGGACGGGACCTAAGCCAACGGCGGCGCCTGCCATCGAGCGCGCCCAGCATGGACTCGGAACTGTTGCCGATTGTAAGTGCTTGCCCAACCGGCGATACTAACGGGGCCCTGGCTGGAAAGGAGAAACCATCTTGTGGGTGTAAAACCGGATCACTGGATTGTGCGAATGGCGCACGAGCACCGAATGATCGACCCCTTCGAGGAGTCTCAGGTGGGTCAAGGCACTATTTCCTACGGTGTTTCCTCATACGGATACGATATGCGTCTGGACCGGAAGTTTCTGGTCTATCGAGGAGGCGCGGACCTGGTGGACCCCAAGCACACAGACGAGATGCCTTTCCATGAGACGGAAGGTGATGACTGCATCATTCCGGCGGGCAGCTTCGTGCTGGCCAGAAGCCTCGAGTATTTTCGAATCCCACGATCCGTTCTGACTCTCTGCACCGGAAAGTCAACCTATGCCCGCTGCGGTCTCATCGTGAATGTAACTCCCTTCGAACCCGAGTGGGAGGGCTTTGTCACCATCTCCATCTCCAATACGAGCCCGTCTCCCGTGAAGGTTTACGCCGGCGAAGGAATCGCTCAGGTCGTCTTTCTGGGAGCAGATGATCCGTGCCGAACATCCTATGCCGATCGCAAGGGCAAATACCAGGCTCAAGAGGAGATTGTCCGTGCTAAGGTGAGCGCCAACGAAAAGGAGCGAGATGGTTGATCCCGGCTTTGTTTCCGGATTCAGGTGGGTTCATTCCGCCCTGTGGGTTTTGCTGGCTACCAGCTCAGTCGGTTCCTGCGGATACCGTGTTGCGGAGCGCAACCGGCTCGATCTGGGGATCAGCTCGGTAGCCATTGAACCCTTCGAAAACACAACAACTACCTACCGGGTTGAACAGAAACTTGCGGAGGCCATGGTGCGCAAGTTTGTCGAAAAGACAAGCTGGGCGGTCAGGAGCGGGACCTCGGACGCCGATGCGGTGCTCAGCGGGGTGGTCTCCAGGCTCTCCGTCAGCCCCGTAACCTTCGGTCAGAGCTCCTTCGGAACCACCTTTCTGGTGACCCTGGATGCGCGGGTCGAATTTCGCGAAAGCAGTACGGGTCGAGTTCTCTTTAAGAATGATCGCTACATTTTCCGAGAACAATATCAATTGAACATCGACATTGAGAGGTTTTTCACAGAGCAGAACCCAGCCCTGGATCGAATCGCCGAGGACTTCGCTGCCAGCCTGGTCACCTCGATCCTGGAAGGGTTCTAGTGTACTTTCCAGGCGGGAAGCATGAATTTTGAAGAGTTCCAGAAACAGCTCAAGGACCCTGGAAACGTCTATCAACTCTCCGGCCGGGATGTATTCCTGAGGGACTCTGTCTTCCAGCTGGCACGCAGCCAGATCTCCCAGGAAGCTCAGAGTTTTGACTGGGGGACCTATGACCTCGAACAGGGCTCTGAGTCAGACGCCGTGGCCGAAGCTCGAACTCTGCCCTGGATGAGTCCGAGGCGATGGATGTACATTCGCAATGCCAATCTCGCTGGGAAAGAGATGAAATCTTACTTGAAGAGTCCCGCCCGGCGTAGTGTGCTGATCCTGGAACTGGCCAGAAAGCCCTCCGGATGGCCTCGCAAGATTCCTGTTATCAAGAGCACTGAGAGTGCCAACCTGGGCGCCTGGGTCGAAAAGCATCTTCGAGTTCGGGGTTTTGAGATTGACAGCCGGGCGACACGGACGCTTATCGAGCTGGTTGGAGAGGACCGTCATCGGTTGAGTATGGAGTTGGACAAGCTGCTGTTGCACTGTGCCGAGACCAGATGCGTTGACCGATCAGCAGTGCTGGCCTTGACTCGTCAATCCCAGGAGTATGACGTCTTTGCGCTCATCGGCTGTCTGGCAAGGAGCGACGCCAAGAAGGCTCTGAGGGTTCTGAACAGACTCTTCGATCAGGGCATGACGGCGCCTCAGATTCTGAGCCTGCTCTATTGGAATTTTCGGCGGCTGCTGGTTGCCAAAGAACGCCTGGACGCGGGGCACCAGTTTTCGGGTCTCCTCAGGGATCTCAAGATATGGAGCTATCGGGGTCGCCAGTCTGAACTGGACGCCACACCCCGCCGGCGACTGGCCGGGATCGTCTTGAGAGTGCGGCAGGCGGATCGAATGTGCAAGTCGACAGGTGTCGACGAGCAGTTGATCCTGGAGCAACTCGTTGTTGACGCCTGCCGCTGATCGTTCCTATAATGGCTGTTTTTCTCCACTGAGCGCTTCCAGCAACAGCAAGCAAGAAAAAGTCTTATGCCAAATATCAAATCGGCCAAGAAACGAATGCGACAGAACACCGTGCGACGCCTCCGAAACAGGGTGGCCAGAAGTCAGATGCGTACGGAAGTCAAGCGACTCAGGATGTTGGTTGCCGAAGAGAAACTGGACGATGCCCGGTCGCAGCTCACCAGAGTGTGCTCAGTGATCGACAAAACGGCCCAGAAGGGAAGTATTCATCGCAACACCGGGGCCCGGTACAAATCTCGCCTGAGTCGGCTGCTGAACTCGAACAGCAAAGATTCGTGACGATCGCAATCTCTGAGACGAACGCCATTTCTTGACTAGTACCAGAATCACGCTTCCTGATCGGGGGGCCGAAGTACTCTTCGACCTCCAGGATCAGAACATCCGTCTCCTGGAAAACCTGTTCGACGTCGAGATCCACGCCCGGGGTTCGGAGCTCTCGATTCGGGGAAGCCAGACCAACGTGGACGCGGTGGAGAAGATCCTTCGTGATTTCGCGGCAATGGTCAGCCGCGGCGAACAATTCTCGAATGGCGAACTGCGAGAGGCGTTCGAGCAGATCGCCCAGGACTCAGCAGCGACGCTGCAGGATTTTTTCCCCAAGCCGGTGGTGCTCAAGACCTCATCGCGGACGATCGTTCCCCGCAGTATCAACCAGAACCGCTACGTGGCCAAGATGGAAGCGGCTGACCTGGTCTTCGCAATCGGTCCGGCCGGCACAGGTAAGACTTTCCTCGCTGTCGCCAAGGCACTCGCCTTTCTGCTGGAGCGCAAGGTAGATCGAATCGTCCTGTCCAGGCCGGCGGTCGAGGCCGGCGAAAAACTGGGGTTCCTGCCCGGGGACCTGCAGGATAAGGTGGATCCCTACCTTCGTCCGCTCTACGATGCCCTTTTTTTCATGCTCGATTCCGCCCGGGTTGAGAAGCTGCTGGAACAGAACCTCATCGAAATTGCTCCTCTGGCTTTCATGCGGGGACGCACGCTGAACAACAGCTTCGTCATACTGGATGAAGCCCAGAACAGTTCCGTGGAGCAGATGAAGATGTTCGTGACTCGCATGGGCCTTCATTCCAAGATGGTAGTGACCGGAGATGTAACTCAAATCGATCTCCCGACCGATCAGATCTCGGGTCTCAAAGATGCTGAACGTGTTCTGAGCGGAACCGAGGGCATCGAGTTCGCCTACTTCGACGAGAGAGATGTGGTTCGACATCGCCTGATTCGGCTCATCATAGCCGCCTATGAGAGTTCCAACCTTTCCCAGGAGCGAGGTCAAACTTCGAAAGAGTGAGGTCGATTAGTGATTCCCGTCGCTCCAGGTGTCGGAACGCCGGTGGAGGGTGGTTTGAGTCCTCTTCCTGTCTCTGCTGCCAGGGGTTGATCCCGGGTTTTTCATCTGATAGATTCGGGGGTGCGAATGCAAGCCTTTTCCTGCCTCAAGCTCGCCAAGAAAAAATCACAACGGAGAATCCGCTTTATGGATGAACATGTCGTCAAGGAGTACCTGCGGGATAATAGAGAAGATTTCCGAGAGCTCTTTGAGCAGCACCAGATGTATGAGTCGGAGCTGAACCACTTCACGCATCGGCCCTATCTGAATGCGCAGGAACAGTTCAAACAAACCGAGTTGAAGAAAAAGAAGCTTGCGTTAAAAGACCAGATGCAGTTGATGATCAATGACTACCTCTCCCAGGCAGTCGCCAACTGATTTGTTTCGGGCTTAACGTCGGCCCACTGGAGATGAGACTCTTCAGTGGGCTTTTTTGTTGGGGCTCGATATTGATCTCATGAGAGGATTTGTGGCCAGAGAGGGAATCCCCTTCCTTCTGCCTCCATTGATCATGGCCCTGATTTGCCTGGCACTGGGGTGGTGGGGCTGGGGGGGGGTTCTGGTCCTGGTCGCATTCGCTCTTGGTTCCTTTTTCCGGGACCCAAAGCGCACGATTCCGCAGCAACCGGGTCTCATTGTCAGCCCCGCCGACGGCAGGGTCGTGAAGCTCGCGGACTCGGCCCATGGAACAGTGATCAGTATCTTCCTGTCGGTGTTCAACGTGCATGTCAATCGTGCGCCCATCGGTGGATCCATCCGGAGTCAGAAGTACCAATCGGGGAAGTTTCTGATGGCCTTTGACGATCGAGCCTCGGTCGAGAACGAACAGATGATCTGGAAGATCGAGGGCGAGGCTTCGGTGACCTTCTGCGTCATCGCAGGTTGGGTGGCCAGGCGTATCGTTGCCTGGAAGAAGGAAGGAGACACTGTCAAGCGGGGTGATAGAATAGGTCTCATCAAGTTTGGAAGCCGCGTCGACATTACCATTCCGGCAAATTTTGCGGTGGTCGTCGAGAAGGGAGACAGGGTTCGCGGCGGTTCCGGTATTCTGGCCAGAAGGGAGTACTCAGGGTGAAGGAGTTGAGGATTAGTGGGGCCCGCCCGCCGAGACCGAGGCGCAAGCTGCGGCGGACGATCTACATCATTCCTTCGATATTCACGGTCGGGAACATCTTCGCGGGCTTTCTCGCACTCATTTCGACCCTGAGCGGCGAATATGAGAAAGCCGCCATCGCGATCGGGATCGCCGTGATTCTGGACGGGCTGGACGGTCGCATTGCCCGGTTGGTCAACGTCACCAGCGATTTTGGAGTTCAGCTCGATTCCCTGGCGGATGTCATCAGCTTTGGAATTGCCCCGGCGGTTCTCGTCTATTCCTGGGGTTTAGAAGATTTTGGAAGCTTTGCCCGTTTTTCAGCTTTTGTTTTCCTGATCTGTGGGGTGATGCGCCTGGCACGCTTCAACATGCAGATCGGTGAACTGAAGCATTTTGCCGGCCTCCCGATACCGGCTGCAGCCGGATTCATTGCTGCCACGGTTCACTTTTTCCCGGGACCTCCTGACACTCCTCTGTTCAAGCCCGTCCTGGTCGGTGCGACTTATCTGACAGCCCTGTTGATGATCAGTACAATTCGCTATCCCTCTCTGAAGCAACTGAATCTGGGGCAGGGGAAATCGCATCTCGTTATCCTCACACTGGCGACACTGGTGGCGGGCATCTACTTCTATTCTCGCTATGCACTGCTGATCCTCGCTTACTCGTATCTCTTGAGCGGACCTCTGGCACGCATGTACCAGTTCTCGAAATACCGGTTTAGCCACAGGCGTGGAGTTAGGTCTCGAGACCGGCCGATCGGCTAGTGTCCTGTCCGGGAAGTTCACGGGGCTGTCGGCGAAGTCCTTGGGGTTCTTTCCGGACGGTGCATACGAAGTCCGTGAGATTTCCAGCACGGGCGCTATTGGTCAGCCCGCTGCCGTTTCTGTTAAAGTAAACAGCTTTCCACGGAGTTTGAGATGCACGTCGAGAAGATGATGGTCATGGCCAACTCCGTCAGGAAGCTGCTTCGGCGTGGCGCTCAGGGCCATGCAGCCCGCCTCATTCAAAAGCTCCATCCCGGCGACGTTTCGCAGATCATCCAGGAGTTGAATGATCGCGATCAACTCCGGATTTTTTCACTGCTGGTGAAGGAGAATCTCGAACTGGCTGCAGAGGCCCTGACCGACCTTGGTCTGGATCGTGGCATTGCTCTGCTGACTGCCCTTTCCGGCACCGAAACCTCACGTCTGCTTCAGGAACTGGAAACGGACGACCGGGCTGCCTTTATTTCGGCTTTGCCGGAAGAACTCGCCCATCAGGTGCTGGACACCATGCGGCTGGAGGAGTCAGTTCAGGTCCAGGGTCTTCTTCGCTACGAGAAGGAGACGGCCGGTCGGATCATGACCCCCAACGTCTTCGCACTCCAGGAAAATGTTGCCGTAAGTGAGGCTATCCATACTCTCCAGAAGGCGGACGAGTTTGAGATGGTCTTCTACCTGTACGTTGTGGATAGCCGGAGTCACCTGGTGGGGGTTATTTCTCTTCGCCAGTTGCTGACAGTTGCACCCAGTACTCCACTCAAGAAGATCATGTCGAGTGACGTGATTTCCGTAGCCACGGACACGGATCAGGAAGAAGTGGCCAATCAGGTGGCACTCTACGATCTGCTTGCCGTTCCGGTGGTCGATCGCGAGAACAAACTGGTAGGAGTGATTACGGTTGACGACGTCATCGACGTCATTAAGGAGGAGGCCACCGAGGACATCCTTCACCTGGCTGGCGTCGAAGCCGACGATTCTGTGCGCAGTACGGCCCGGAGCTCTATTCAGAAGAGGCTCCCCTGGTTGGGGCTCAATCTGGTTCTTGCCTTGATGGCTGCGACGGTGGTTTACATTTACGAAGACACGATTGCAGATTTGCCCACGCTGGCCGTTTTCCTGCCGGTCGTGGCCGGGATGGGTGGCAACTCCGGAACACAGGCGCTGACCTTGATGGTCCGAAGCCTGGCTCTGGGTGAAGTGGGCTGGAAGAACATGAGAGATGTGTTCACCAAGGAGCTGCTGGTGGGCGTCTGCAATGGCATTGCCCTCGGTGTACTGGCCGGAGGTGTCGGCTACTTGTGGGCAGACCGAAATCTCGCAGTTGGCCTCGCTCTGGCCTGTGCCATGGTCTGTACGATTCTCCTGGCCGGGATCCTGGGCACCCTGATCCCGCTGCTTCTGAACCGTCTGAACATTGACCCGGCCGTAGCTTCCGGCATCTTCTTGCACACGCTGACCGATGTCATCAGCTTCTTCTCATTTCTGAGTCTGGCGACTCTTCTCATGAGTGTGCTGGAAAACTGATGAACCATCAGCGGTGCGAAGCGCTGACTCTCCGAAGCTATCCCTATTCGGAGGCGCATTTGATTGCCGTGTTCCTGACCCGCGAGTCCGGTCAGCTGAGGAGCATTGCCTATGGAGCCCGGAGTGGGAAGAAGAGTAAATTCGGGAGCGGTCTCGAGCCGCTGACTCACGCCCGACTCAAGTACTCTCATAAGGAAGGACAGGAACTGGCGGTGCTTCGTGATCTCGAGATCGTCAAGGCCTTTCCCGCCTATGAGCTGGACTGGGAGGCGAAACTCCACTTCTCTTATTTCGCAGAGTTGCTGCTGGAGTTTACTCACGAGGGAGAAGCCGTCGAGGAGGTGTTTCGCCTGACCCTGGCCGTTCTCGGCTCGCTGACATCGGTTCCCGTAGTCCAGTTGGCCCGCTACTTTGAACTGTGGTTGCTGAGATTCGAGGGAGTTTTGCCTGATCTGGCTTCCAGGCTACCCGAAGAGCTGGCCTCGAGAAGCATTCGGTTCATGGGAAGACACCCCCGTGAGCTGCCGAGAGAGCCGTTGGCCGAAGGAGAATTGAAAAGGCTAGGAAGGCTTTCCGAGGACCTGATAGAATCTCACCTGGAAAAGAAGCTGAAGAGTTTAAGAATGCTAAAGGAGCTTCTCTAGTACACCAGTTACTCCCTGCAAGGTTCGTTTCCCGGCTCTTCAAACCACTTCCAAACTCCTGCAAACCCGATGAGAGAACAATGACATTTCAACGCCTCATTCATCGACTTCTGGAATTCTGGATGGACCATGGATGTGTGATCCAACAGCCCTACGATATGGAAGTGGGTGCCGGGACGATGCATCCGGAGACCTTTCTGAGGGTACTTGGGCCGGAGCCCTATAAGGTGGCCTATGTGCAGCCTTCCCGGAGGCCGGCCGATGGCCGATATGCTGAGAATCCCAATCGCGTTTACAAGCACCATCAGCTCCAGGTCATCCTCAAACCGTCACCAGTAGATGTGCAAGAACTCTACCTGGAGAGTCTGAGGCACCTTGGAGTTGAACTGGAGAAGCATGATTTTCGGTTTGAAGAGGACAACTGGGAAAGCCCGACGCTGGGCGCCTGGGGAATCGGGTGGCAGGTGCTCTTGGACGGATTGGAAATCACCCAGTTCACCTACTTTCAACAGGCCGGCGGACAGGACCTAATGCCGATTTCCGCTGAAATCACCTACGGCCTGGAACGGATTGCGGCTTTTCTGAATGATCAGGACAGTTTGTTCGATCTGGAATGGAATCGGGACCACACTTACGGAAGCCTGAGAAGGAGAGAGGAATTCGAGTTCTCCAAGTACAGCTTTGAGGTTGCGGACAGCAAGACCCTTTTTCAGCTCTTTGACCTTTACGAGCAGGAGTCTCAAAGGGCACTCGGCCAGGACTGCGTCCTTCCCGCCTATGACTATTGCCTGAAGTGCTCGCACACGTTTAACCTGCTTGACAGTCGCGGGGCGATCAGTGTGACTCAACGGGTAGAACTCATTGCCAGAGTCCGACGACTGGCAGTGGGCGTAGCCGAGCGATACGTGAAGATCGATGAACAAGTTTCTGTTTGAACTGGGGACCGAGGAAATTCCGGCTAAGATGATTGAGCCGGCCCTGAATCAGCTTGAAGATGGATTCCGGGGGCTTCTGAACAAGGCCTCGGTGCAGGTCGGCGGGATCCGCCTTTATAGCTCCCCTCGCAGACTGTCCCTGCTGGCCGAAGATCTTCCGGATACCCAGCCCGACCAGCGGTCAACCATCATCGGTCCTCCTGAGAGCGTGGCCCGTGATGGCAATGGCGATTTGACCAGGGCTGGTGAGGGTTTCGCGAGCCAGCACGGGATCCCCCTCGATCAGCTTGAGACGATGGAGACCGAGAAGGGGAGGTATCTAGGTTTTCAGCAGGTCAAATCCGGGTCTCCGTTGTCCACAGTGCTGGCTTCCGGGCTGGGGGGGGTGATTGCCCGGATGGCCTGGTCCAGGAACATGTACTGGCGCGAGAGCCGGTTTCGCTTTGTCCGCCCCATCCGATGGCTGGTTGCTCTCTGGAATGAAGAAATCGTTGACTTCGAGTTTGAGGGGATCCGGTCCAGCCGCCGTTCCCGTGGACACCGGTTCCTGGGAGCACAGGAAGTTGAAATCCCCTCTCCGGACCACTATGTAGAGTTGCTGCGAGAGAATTTTGTGCTGGTGGACGCCGGGCAGCGCCGCCGCAAGATCGTGAAAGAGCTGGCCGAGGTGACACCCGGCGGTTGCACAGTTGTAGATGATCCCGAGCTGCTGGAGTTGACCTGCTTTCTAAACGAGCATCCAACGGTTGTGCTGGGGCGGTTTGAGAGTTCCTTTCTCAAACTTCCCAGAGAAATCCTGGTAACGGTCATGAGACATCACCAGAAGTACTTCGCCATGATTGGAGACTCGGAAAAACTCCAGCCCTTCTTTATGACGGTTACCAACACAGCAGGGGATCCGGAAGGGCGGATCCGGACCGGGCACGAGCGCGTACTCCGTGCCCGGCTGGAGGACGCTGCCTTTTTCTGGGAATCGGATCGCCGAACGAAATTGGAGAAGCGTGTGGAGAGCCTCGCCAGGGTCACTTTTCAGCGAGAACTGGGGAGTTATCTGGACAAGACCCGGCGTCTTCAGAAGATCTGTCGGCGGCTCAGTCCAGACAACCAGACTCTCGATCAGGCGGCGCTGCTGTGCAAGACGGATCTGATCACGGAAACAGTGTTTGAAATCAGTGAGCTGCAGGGAGTGATGGGGGGGCTCTACGCTCGAGAGGAAGGGTATTCTGAGGACATCTGGAAGGCGATCTATGAGCACTACCTGCCCATTTCTCTAGATGACTCTTCGCCGACTACCCGCAATGGCGCCCTCCTTTCGATCGCTGACAGGCTCGACACGATCACCGGATGCTTTGGTATTGGGATTCGGCCCCGGGGTTCGAGCGATCCCTTCGGTCTGAGACGGCAGGCCCAGGGATTGATCAAGATACTCCTGGACCACGGTTTGGAGTGGAAGACAGACGATCTAATTGATTTTGGATGCGTGGGACTGGAAACGGACTCGGTCGAACTACGAAGTGAGATCAAGGTTTTCCTGGAGAGGCGCCTGCGTCGGATCCTGGAGGGGCAGGGTATTCAATATGACGTGATCAATGCCGTTATGGCATCGGGGACAGGCAGTGCCCTGGAGGCCCGCCGTCGGGCCAGTGCCCTTCAGGAAGTCCGGGAAGAGAGTGAGTTCAGGACCCTGGCGGTTGCCTTCAAACGCATCCGAAACATCCTGGGTGGCCAGGAGGTGATAGACGCAGGAGTCGACCGGTCTTTGCTGGTTGAGGATGCGGAACAGAACTTGTTCAGGAGCTTTTCGGATCTGCAATCACGGTTGCCGGGGCCCCTGGCGTCAGGAGAGTATCGAGATGTGTTGGCCCTGATGGCCACCCTGAGCGGACCCGTGGAGCGTTTTTTTGATGAGGTTATGGTCCTGGCTGAGGATCAGCAACTCAGGCGTAATCGGCTGGGCTTGCTTCACCAGATTTCGGAGACGTTCCTGCAGGTAGCAGACATCTCGCAAATCGTGAAAAAAGGGTGATCAACCCGAGATAATGGGAGTGCAATGACAAAGAGAGCTGTGGAAGTGAAAGAACCGGAAGGAAAACTGGGAGTGCTCCTGGTTGGGCTGGGAGCCGTCAGTACAACAATTATCGCCGGCGTCGAAGCGATCAAGAGAGGGCTGGGCAAGCCGATTGGCTCCTTGACTCAGTACGGCACGATCCGCCTCGGCAAGAGAACCGAGGGGCGTATCCCCAGGATCCACGATTTTGTCCCTCTGGCCGGAATGGAGGATCTGGTCTTCGGATGCTGGGACATCTTCGAAGACGACTGTTTCGAAGCGGCAACCAAGGCCGGCGTGCTCCGCAAGGATCTCCTCGCCGACCTGGAGACCGAATTGCGGGCGATCCGTCCGATGAAGGCTGTGTTTGACCGTCACTATGTCAAGAAGCTGGATGGCTCGTTCGTCAAGAAGGCCTCGAATAAGCTGGAAATGGCGGAACAAGTCATGGACGACATCCGAGAGTTCCAGGAGAGGCATGGGATTGGACGTTCTGTCATGATCTGGTGTGGAAGTACCGAGATCTACCTCTCACCCACTGAAGTGCATTCGAGCCTCTCCCGGCTGGAAGCGGGGCTTCGTTCCAACCACAAGCACATCCCTTCCAGCATGGTTTACGCGTACGCCGCCCTCAAAATGGGGATTCCCTTCGCGAATGGAGCTCCCAACCTCACCGTGGACATAGCCGCCATGCAGGAACTGGCCCAGCAGAACCAGGTGCCTCTGGTCGGCAAGGATTTCAAGACCGGTCAAACTCTGATGAAGACCATTATCGCGCCTGGTCTCAAGGCCCGAACTCTGGGTCTTTCGGGTTGGTTCTCAACCAATATTCTGGGCAATCGGGATGGAGAGGTCTTGGATGATCCCGAGTCCTTCAAGACGAAGGAAGAGAGTAAGCTGGGTGCCCTGGAGCACATTCTCCAGCCCGATGTGTATCCGGATCTGTATAAGGGTTTTTGTCACAAGGTACGGATCAACTACTACCCCCCTCGGGGTGACAACAAGGAGGGCTGGGACAATCTGGACATCTTTGGCTGGCTTGGCTATGACATGCAGATCAAGATCAATTTCCTGTGTCGCGACAGCATCCTGGCGGCCCCTCTGGTGCTCGATCTGGCGCTTTTTCTCGACCTGGCTCAACGTGCGGGAATGTCAGGGATACAGGAGTGGCTCTCCTTCTACTTCAAGAGTCCTATGACCTTGCCCTCGTTGTATCCGGAGCACGACATCTTTATCCAGCTGATGAAGCTCAAGAACACACTCAGGTATCTCCAGGGCGAGGAACAGATCACCCACCTCGGTCTGGACTACTACGATTAGTTCCGCGTTTCTCGTTCCTCGGGTTTTCCCGGACGCCTCAGACTCGGAACCCGGGACTATTTGAGATTCCGCTTCAGTTGCTCTCTAACTTTGATCTGGTGTTTTTCAAGAGTTGTCCCCGTCGCACGGTCCAGCTGAACATGGCTCTTGATCAGGTTGACCTGGGCTTGAAGCTCTGTGACTGCCGCCAGAACCAGATCCCGCTGGGCCTCGATGACGATTCGTGTCGTACCCCGTCCAGCTTCGAACCGTGCCTGTTCACCCTCGAGGCGTTCCTGGCCCAGTCGAACGGTAGCGGAGGCGGCTTCCAGGCTGGCCTGGTTCATGTCGATTTCCGTTAACGCCTCCCGAATCTGCTGGGCGACCCGCTGGGAAGTAGCCCGGCGCTGCAATTCAGTGCGCTGCAGGTTGATTTGTGCCCTTGCATTGTCCGCTCTCGCGTCCACATTTCCGAAAGGCAGACGCAGATCAAGACCGACCGTGTAGCCGTAGAAGTCACCACTGAACAGCTGGTTGAAGGAGTCGCCGATCCCGCCCGGTTCGATGCCCACAATTGGAGGATTTTCAAATCCACCGGAGAAATCGCGAATCACCCGATTGCCGCCCAGGCCAATCAGCCGAAAGGCCAGAACCATGTCCAGCTCTGGCTTCAGTTGATTCCGGGTGCGGTCCAGTTCCACTCGGTTGTTGACGATCTGGGCATCGGCCTGCAGCAACTCCGGCCGTCTTTCCCTGGCTCTGGACATGAGGAGGTCAAAGGTGTCCAGGATCGGGTCGGGAACCAAAGGTCTCTGAGTGGGCAGGATGTCTGCGTTCAACTCACGAGGATCCTCGAAGGAGGTAATCAGGATGACGAGTCGATTCTGAATCTGCTTGCTGCGGAACTGTGAACGAACCAGTCGTTCTTTGCGGGAGGCGACTTCGACCTCTGCTTCCACTACTTCCAGGCGGGCCGCCGAGCCGACTTCAAAACGAGCCTGATTCTGGGAGAGAATCTCCTGGGCGAGTTCCATGGATTTTTTCTTGACATCGATGTCTCGCCGCGAGAAGAGAAGATCCCAATAGGCGATCTGCACTTCTGTGACCGTGTCGAGCACCTGCCGGGCAAACTCCATCTCACTGATGTCGACATTGTTCCGCGCCACTTCCAGCCGATATTCCGTGTCGATCTTCCCGCGTCCCCTCAACAGGTTCTGTCGGAACTCGATCTTCAGGTCAGTGTCAATCGCCGGGACCAGGCTGGTGAAAAAGTTTGTAGAGCGGTTACGCGCTCCCGAGAAACTCGCCTCCACGCTGCTTCCCTTTGAGAAGGGCTTCTGGAAAGAGAAATCGTAGTTGGTGAAGATGTCTGTGATGGTGTCCCCGCCAGCCAGAATGCTGGCTGTCGGCGCGTTGGTTCGGTCCCAGTTGAAACCAAGAGAGGTGGTGGGGTCGTATTCACTTCTCAGCTTCTCGATCTTCCAGGTCGAGAACACCGGGTCGAGTCTCCGAACGTTGACACCAAGATTGTTCCGGAGAGCCATCTCAATAGCGTCTCGCTCAGAAAGCAGGAGTTCTCTGCCTCGCAGTTCTCCTTCCAGGCGAGTCTGGCCCACGACGACTCGGCTTACATTCTGATCTTTCCTGTACCTGGAAAACAAATCGTTCACACCACCCGCCTCCCGGCTTGATCCGAGGAAGGTGAACACCAGGAACAGGAGGAAAGCATGGACCTGTGTGCGCAATCTCATAAGTGATCTCCTAGAAACTTTCCTGGTGGTCTCTGGGCAGAGAATTTCTTTCGAAGTGACCAGACAGAAAAAGGGCAAGCAGGGGAAGGAGGTTCAGCCAAAAACGATGAACCTCGTTGATTCCGAACAAGTTGAAAACGAGCAGTGAGCCCGAATATCCAAAGACAACGAGAACCGTCAATACTCGGCGACCCGGGGTTCGCTGTCCCGGGACAAGAACCCGGAGGATACTCTCCAGGCAGGGAAACAAGAGAAGGACCTGATCGTAGCTCCATCCAAAGGGAGAGCTGAGTGACGATGCCAGCAGGATCAGGCTGATGCTCGATCGCCACACAATCTTCGGGCGTCTGGAGATCAAGAGCAGCGTTGCGCCGCCGATCAGCAGAGGGGGTAGGTATTGAACCGCCGAGGACTGAATCGAGAAGTACTCCCTCAGGATTCCGCCCACGGTCGGGGTGGCCCAGTACAGGGGAGGCTGCTCGAGTGCCCGCAGGTAATCGGCTACCCAGGTAGGACGGAGCAGAGTCAGAATGCCCGCTGTCGCGCCCAGCAGAGCGGCCGAGGCGGCCGGTAGCTTCCAGTTCTTCTCGAGCAGGACCCACACCGCGAGGACCAGACAAAAAAGGTAGGCATTCTGGGGCTTACAGGAAATCAGAACCATTCCGGCGGCACCCAGCCAGGGATTTCCGATCCTGTCAGACTGCAGGAAAAGAACAACTCCGAGCAGGACCAGGCAGCTGGTCTGGCCCACTCCCCAGCACAGAAGAAAAGGGAAGAACGAGACGCTGGTAATCCAGGAAACCAGCATGCCTGCCCCGGCCGAACCCCCAAAGAAGCGCCAGATGAAGCTGCCGGAAAGAAGGATGATGGCTAGATTGAGGGTCAGCCACAACACGGTAGAAAGGCCGAAATCGAACGACAAAACGGGTAAGAGAATCACCAGCAGCCAGGGGGGGTTCCACATCCTCAGCGGTTCTGAGTGGGTTCGACCCAGGTGCTGCTGCACTGCCTGCAGCAGCATAGGATCGTACGGGTCTTTTCCATCCATGAGGAGAGAGGCTGCACTCCAGTATTGGATGAAATCCGTTGTGCCCAGGGTGCCGTATTGGGATTCGGTTACAACCCGGATCCCAATCAGCCCAAGGGCCCCAAGCAGGATGATCAGCAGCAGAACGCGGTAGCGGAGAAGAGGCTTTGCCTGTTTCTTCATCGACGAGGTTCAGGTCGAAAGGGGCCTCACGAAGCCAGCTCCACGGAAGGAGCTAAAATCGACTGTGAAAAGAAGGGGACTGACGCGCGCCCATGAGACTGGAAAGGAGGGGCCGAGAATAAGGCATGCGATGCAGATCCGTCTTGCCCGGGAGAAACGAGTCAGTACCATGTACGTGCCGTTCGCTAAAATACCACGGTGGCAGGTAGCTCATGGATTGTCCAACAGTCCCAATCATGGTCCGCCAGTGAAAGCAAGTACGATCACAAGAGTTGCCGACCTTCAGGTGCATATACTTAGCAGCAGGCAGCCGTAGCATAAGGAATGGCAGGAGCTCTCAAACCCCAGAAATCCGACATTTCCTCAAGCAACTCTATGCGTGCCTTGATCAACAAAGCCAGCAGTCTGACCATCGAAGATCTGAAGAGGGGTCTCCCCTACCTGCTGAGCGCCCTGCTGGTTACGACGACCACGCTGGTCATTCGGGCCAACAATGGCATTCGAGCCTTCCCCTCAGTGAACGATTTTGCGTACTTGCCCCTGGCTCGCAGATTCCTGGACCACGGGCTGTTTCCGGACGACGTGTTCATCACTTCCTCGATCCTCCATGCACCGGCGTGGGCCGTTGTCATGTGGCTCTCGGAACAGACCATCGGCCTGGCCCTGGGATTCTACGTGATCGTGTTGCTGCTTTCCTTCTTCACCGTGCTGGCTGCGTGGAGACTCCTGCGGATTCTAGGGGGAAGTGGAATGCTGCTTCCAGCCGCTGCGGTACTGGCTTTTTCGAACCGAGCTCCCGGCCTGGGTCGAGGCTTGCACGACGGAGCTTTTGGAGATGGATTTCACACTCAGTGGCTGGCGCTGTGCTTCATGCTCTGGGTGTACATAGCCTGGCTCGAGGCGAAGCCGCTGCGCACCGGAGTTCTGCTGGGATTGTGCATTGCGGCTCATCCTGTTGTGGGGTCTCATGCTGTCGTCGTGCTTGGCATCGCCACCTTAATAGCCCTGGTCGAAATTCGCTCTCTGCTGATCATTCTTTTTACGGCCGGTGCCATTTCGGCTCCTGTCATCGTGCCGATCCTGGCGGTTCTGGTACGCTCCTCCGGGGGAGCATCCTGGCCTGCCTCTGAACTCATCGAGAAAGGTTATCTCTTCCGCACGTCACACGAGTTTACCCTTGAGTTGACTTCTTCGGGAGCCGCCATGACCCTGGTTCTCCTCTTCGTTCTGGGGCTGGTCGGTTCGATTCTGTTGACCCAGTTGAGGTCGGTCCGATGCACACCCGAGATTGCGGGCCTGCTTTCGGGTCACGCCTTGCTGGCAGGGACTTTCGTGGTTTTCCACGGAGATCTGCTCCCTGAAGCCTGGCGCCACGTTTCGATTCTGCCCTATCTGTTCCACTTGAGTCGGACGACCCCTGTGCTGGTGGTCCTGGCCTCGGTTTTGAGTGTGGCAGCTCTGGAGGCCATGTTCGAGACCATCAACCCCCGCACTCCGTTCCTGACGAGCCTGCGCAGTATCTTTCTGGTCGGCCTGGGGTTTCTACTCGCGGTGTATGTCCAGTGGACCGGTCTTCTGCTTGCGCTGCTGGTCGTTTCCGTCCTGATGGTCTTCTTCAGGCGTGTCGACCGTGCCGCTGTTTTCATGGTTGGGGCTCTGCTGCTGCCGGCTGGGCTCGGACTTGGCACCCTCCGGGATCAGGCGGGTGAGGAACTGACAGTGCTTCCGGCCGACCAGCAGTTGTACGATTGGGTGGCTGCGAACACCGTGCTGGAAGACCTGTTTATTGTGCCCCCGGGTTTTCAAGAGTTCAGGACGTACACAAACCGGGGAGTTTTTGTGGATTTCAAGGTGTTTCCGGCCTCGACTCCTTTCCTGGTACCCGAATGGCGGCGCCGGCTGGAACTGGTGTCAGCACCGGATGAGATCGCCCTGCGAGATCGGGGATGGCCTGCGGTCTACCAGCTCGAGCGCACCTATGCCCAGGCGAACCGGCCCCAGCGGATCACGCAGCTCCTGGCACAGACCGACGCTGATTACTTTGTTTTCGACAGCCACGGTGAAGAGATTCCTCCCTACCTTCCGCTGCACAACGAATCAGATGCGCGTCTGGAACTCGCTTTTGAAAACTCACGGTACCGGGTCTACAGATTGAGGAGTTCGTCTTGAAAGAACGATCCGACGGCGTCTTGACGATCACCAACATCGTTAGTGGCTACCTGGTGCTGGCCGCCCTGGGTGTCTGGATTGGGGTCGTGTTTTCCGAGTTGGGACCAGCCAGCAATCCAATCGAGCTGCTCATGGAAGCGGGTACGCCGGATTCTCCAGGCCAACTGGAGCGCCGGGGGGATCCCGAAGTGCGCCTGCTGTTCGCTGGCGACATCATGCAACACTGGGAACAACGGCACGACGATTTCCGCCTTAGCTATGCGGGGCTGGAGGAATTGATCAAGAGTGCTGATCTGACAGTCTTCAACCTCGAATTCCCGGTCCACCCCCAACCGGTGGGAGTCGGTCCGGGCTCGGTTCGATTCAACGGATCAGTCGAGCACGTGAAAGCCCTGGAGAAGCTCGGGGTGGATGTTCTGGTGACCGCCAACAATCATGCCTTCGATCAGGGAACTGAAGGTCTTCGGCAGACCGTCAAGACCATCCTGGCGGCGGGGATAGCACCTGTGGGAACGGCTGAATCTATGGACAAACTGGCACAGCCATACGTGAAGGATGTGCAGGGTATCCAGGTCGGAATCCTGGCCTATACCTACGGTGTGAACCCGATCATCGGGGGCCCGAAGGATCTAGAGCATGCTCCTCGAGACCTGCCCATCCACCGGCTCAATTTTCTCGAGTGGTCGGGAATCTGGCGGGACAGGGGACTGCGCATGATCAATCAGCATGTCACCCGGGCCCGAGATGCCGGAGCGGAGTTTCTAGTGGCCTACTGTCACTGGGGAGAGGAGTGGGATTTCTCTCCGAGTGAACATCAGATAGCGGCCGCTCACGACTTGATCGACGGCGGAGTTGATCTGGTCATCGGCTCTCACGGGCATGTGCTGCAGCGGCCGGAAGTCTATCGGGGGAGACTGATTGCGTACTCTCTGGGTTCTTTGATTTCGGCCTTCAGGCCCTGGGAAGTCAGAACCGCTGCTCTCCTGGAGGTGGGACTGGCACGCTTCAATGGCCGGGTTTACACGGTCGGTTTTTCTTACTACCCGACCCTGGTGGAGCCGGACGGACACCGGGTTATACTGCTCCGCGCCCCGGCCAGAGGTGTCCAAGAAAGAGCTCTTGAGCTGAGTCTCTCTGTTCTAGGCCCGGCCGTTGAGAACGCGAATTGAGATCACAGGCTGCTAAACCGTGCGCCGCCATCTCTTCAGAGAGTACGCACAGCAGAGACTCAGCGGCAGGGCAATCCAGGACACCGGTAGCCCCAGATTCGCTCCCAGTGACAGAGTCAGGATAGGGAGAAGACTGAGCAGGAAAAGCAGGTAAAAAGTCAGAGCCCTGACCACAGGCAGTTCCTTCAGGACCATGGCAAAGGCCGGCAGTACCAGGACCAGATCGTGCAGAAAGAGGTGGGGAGACACGCAGCAGGGTTGACAGGATCAAAGTCCATGTTAACGATCACCAGGATGTGCGTGTTTTTGGACACTCGCCGTTAGCACAGGTTTTCAACATCATCCGCACCGCAGGTGCGTCCGAGCCTTCATCTCGCGATTTCTGACGAGGTGGATTTTTCCCTTCGAGAGTGTATTGTTTGCAGTTCAGGAAAGAGGGAGGACCTCGACCTGTAACCGGTCGAGGTCCGGTTGTGGCAGCTCTGTACAAAACCGAGACCCACCACGAACAGATTGTAACCTGCCACGATCCTGGGCTGTTGTCCAGTCCCCGCCGGGACTGGATACATGGTCGATTCGATCGTCGTTCTCCGACAACGTGCTTGCCGGCCGAAGGCTGCGGCGCGCTGTTTTTCATCTGCCGCTCCTGTGACCGGGGTCAGAGCTACTGCAGCCAGCCCTGCCGTCGTCTGCAGCGCCGCCAGCAATGCCGTGCGGCCAACCGCCGACACCAGCTATCTCCCGAGGGCCGAGCTGATCATTGCGACCGCCAAAGAGCCTACCGTCAGCGGCAGCAGCAAGCCCGCGTGACGGATCAACGTAGACAGCGAGATCGCTCTTCTTTCAGGCTGTGGGAGCCTCTGGCAGCCTACTCAAAGCCGAGAAGTTTCGCCCGGAGGCGTCAGGAGAACAGACATGCAGGTACTTTTTGGGGTTCCCGACCTGGTTTCCGACCGACTTGTATGCGTTGCGGTCGCGCCGGGCGCTTTGTCGACCCCTTTCACTGGGGGTAAAGCATGATCGACGCCCAACTGCGGGGCCACATCCGCCGACTCTTCTTGGCCGAGCACTGGAAGATCACAACCATAGCCGATCAACTGGGTCTGCACCACCAGACGGTGCAACGGGCACTCGAAACCGAACGCTTCAACCGATGCAAGATCGTGCGGCCCCGGGTAACTGATCCCTATGTCGAGTTCATCCGCCAAACTCTCGAGCAATACCCACGCCTTCGCGCTACCCGCATTTACCAGATGATCTGCGCCCGCGGTTACACGGGCAGCGTAGTGACGCTGCGCCGCCTGGTGGCCACCTTGCGTCCCCGGCCGCGGGAAGCTTTCCTGCGGCTGCGCACCTTTGTCGGCGAACAGGGGCAGGTGGACTGGGCTTCGTTTGGCACAGTACAGATCGGAGGCGCCACCCGGAGGCTCTCCTGTCTGCTGCTGACGCTGTCGTATTCGCGTGCGCTGGCCCTGGAGTTTTTCTTTGACCAGTCGCTGGAGAACTTCCTGCGCGGCCACGTGCGGGCCTTTTCTCAGTGGGGTGGATGCCCCAGAGTTCTCCTTTACGACAACCTCAAAAGCGTAGTGTTGGAGCGCCGCGGCGATGCCATTCGCTTTCATCCCCGGCTGCTGGAGCTGGCCGCTCACTACCACTTCGCCCCCAGGCCCTGCCATGTGGGACGGGGGAATGAAAAAGGACGCGTGGAAAGAGCGATCCAGTACGTTCGCTCCTCGTTCTTTGCCGCCCGCCCCTTTACTACCCTGGCCGACTTCAATCACCAGGCCCGCCGCTGGCGGGATGAGATCGCTCACCGTCGGCCCTGGCCCGGCGATCGCTCGCGCACCGTTGCGGCTGTGTTCGAAGAGGAAAAAGCGCAACTGCTGCCCCTTCCTGCCCACCCTCTGGAAACCGACCTGGTGACGCCCGCTAAATCGCACAAGACCATTTATGTACGCTTCGATCTCAATGACTACTCGATTCCGCCCGCTGCAGTGGGCCGGCAGTTGACGCTGGTCGCTTCTGACACCCTGGTGCGCATTCTCGACCAGACTACCGAGGTCGCTCGCCACCGCCGTAGCTACGACCGACACCAGGTGGTCGCCGACCCCGCTCATCAGCAAGCTCTGCTGGAGCAAAAAAGAAAAGCCTCCTCTGCCCCTTCCGACCGGCTCTCGGTGGCTGTCCCCGAAAGCGAGGCCTTTTTGCAGGCCGCCCTGCTGCGCGGTGAATCGGTCACTCGCCAGACCCGTCAGCTCTTTGGACCTGCTGCAGGACTACGGCGACGAGGCGTTGCAAGCAGCCCTCGCAGAAGCACTGCAGCGCGGCACTCCGCGCGCCTCCTCGGTAGCTTTCCTGTTGCACAGAAGCCGGCGCACCTCTGCTGCCCCTTTGCCCGTCGATCTGAGGCGCCGACCCGAACTGGCCGATCTTCACGTACAACCCCATTCTCCGGAAGGATACGATGACCTCTCCGAGCCCGAGTGAACTGGCGGCACAGCTGAAAAAACTCGGCTTCCGAGTCCGCCCCGATCAACTGGAAGACTTCTTGGGCCGCGCCAAGAAAGGCCGCTGGTCCACCCGCTCCGCTCTGGCCGAGATGGCTCGTCTGGAGGAGATCGAGCGGTCCCGCCGTTCGCTGGAGCGCCGGCTGGGCAACGCCCGCATCGGACGCTTCAAGCCGCTGGTGGACTTTGACTGGGACTGGCCCAAAAAGATCGACCGTCCCCTGATCGAGCGCGCCCTCACCCTGGACTTTGTCCCCGAGGGTCGTAATCTGATCCTGCTGGGTGCCAACGGCCTGGGCAAGACCATGATCACCAAGAACATCGCCCATGCGGCGGTCCTGGCCGGTCACTCGGTGCTCTTTCGTACCGCCTCCGAACTGCTCGACGACTTGCAGTTGGACTCTTCCGAGTTACTGCGCCGCCGCCTCAAAAAGTACGCCCGCCCGTCTCTGCTCTGTATCGACGAGGTTGGTTATCTCTCTTACGACTGCCATGCAGCCGATCTGCTCTACGAGGTCATCAACCGGCGCTACGAGCACCGCTCGATCATCGTCACTACCAACCGCGCCTTCAAAGACTGGAACGTCGTGTTTCCCAACGCCACCTGCATCGTCAGTCTCCTCGATCGTCTCACCCACCACGCCGACATCACCGTCATTGAAGGCGAAAGCTATCGCCGCCGCGAAAGCGAGCAGGAGGCGGCCGCTCGCCGCAAACAAGATTGAGCGCCTCCTTGCAGCGGCGAGCTTACGTCCAGGCCGTGCTGGCTGCCTATCTGGGACTGCCCGATACACCGCCTCGATCTCGACCACCCGACCGCCGCCTGGCCGGGCAGTTCCACGATCGCAATATCCCGCTCTCCACCGTAAAAGATGCCCTTCTACTGGCATCTGCACGTCGTGTGCTGCGTTCCCAAGACGCCCATCCCCTCGCCTCGGTTCGTTCTCTCTACTACTTTGTCCCCGTCATTGAGGAGCTGCTCGAGACTCCTCTTCCCAAGGGGTACTCTCGTTACTTGCAAAGAAAAATCGCTGCCTTCTCGACGGATTGCCGCCAAGACTCCCCATCGGCAGATCCCTGACTCCACCCCGGCGCCAGTTCAGAAACCCGCACTTTCTAGCGAGCGCCAACAAAGTGCAGCCGCCCCATCGATTCAGAGCCCATCCTCGTGTGATCCACAGGGCCGTGAGAATCAGGAGGGTGCCCGGGATCCAGAGCAGGTTGCCGGCCCCGAGCCAGGAGTCTAAACCCCTCACTCCACACATGCCGGAGAGGGAGATGCTTTCATATCGACCGGAACTTATGTCGGCCAGGAGGCGGAAGTAGTCAGACAGGACCGCGGGCCCGGTCCAGAGCAGCGGAAGTCCCCACAGCAGCAGCGAAGCACCGGTCAGCCCGACAAGTGGACTCCATTGCTGACGAGCGGCAAGAGTCCAGACCGGGACCGGAAGAAGCGGAGGCTTGCCCGTCAACAACCCGTCCCACCAGAATGAATGAGACGAGTTTGCCCGGGATAATCGCAGCCAGAAGAGCGTGTGAAGCGACCCGAATATTAATGACAGCTGTCCCTGTTTCAGCGTCAGGTAGACAGGGAAGAAGGCCGTAATCAAGAGCACCAGAGCCTGACTTCGGGACTGGTCAAGTTCGAGTTGACGGACGAGCACGTAGACGATCAACAAGAGACTGGAGAAGTTAAGTAACAGAAAGAGACGATAGGCTGGAGTGAAATCGAGTCGAGCCGGCGGGGAAAGCGCTACGGCCACGAAGGGAGGGTATGGAAAAGGAAGAAGATCGTTTTCCTGAAGAGGCATCTGCGTCGATTCCTTTTCCACTCGGAGCTGTTCGCTCGGATCGTAGAGCTTCTCCGGGCTCTCCAGAATCAGCCGGCCCCCCGCGTAGAGGGCGTAAAGTCTAGAAGGGGCTCCGTCTGGGTGCGGACGGACAAGCGCTCAAGGCTGATCGCAACACTCCCGGTACCAGGGACACCTGCAGTGCCGTCTGGAAACAGGCCCGGAGCGGTAGATCGATAGTGCGGTTGCGTCTCTTCAGCCAGAGGCTCACAACGATCCAGGCGACAAGAGAGCAAATACTGAGCGAGAAGATCAGGGTGCTATCTTGCATGAGAGGGCCGCCACGCTTCCCGAAGAGCGAAGCCGAACAGAATCAGGCTGACCAGTGCCATGACAGGAATCTTGTGGCCTGTCCAGCCCCCCAGCATCACGGTCAGCAGGGGAAGCAAACCAAACAGAACGAGAGCCAGCAGATGGCGCAGGCTCAGGGAGCTCTCATACTCAGCGATCAGAACTGCCAGGGCCGGGATGATCAGGACCAGATCGTGAGGGTTCGCGTGTGGCGAGGCCAGGATCATCCCCAGTGTGAGCGTTGGGAGGTGCCACGGGGTGTTCACCCTTCGCCACCAGGTGGTGGTCACGGCGAGGGCGACCAGGGTAGAACCGGTGATCCAAAAGGCAGGGCTCATGTTCAGGAAGGACGCTAGTGCTCGAAGATTGTACTGATACAGGGGTGGGGCCGTAGCCTCCCGGCCGGAAGCCATATGAAGCATGAGAGACAGAAGCTGACCAGACCCTTCCCAGCCGACCAGGCTGATACCGGTAAGAATCAGAAGAAAGAGACAAATGAACAAACTCAGGAAGGCTTTCCAGGACTTCCGGCCGAGAAGAACCAGCCCTGGAAGTAGCAGCCACTGAGGTTTTAGAAAGAGAAGCCCGACCCAGATGCCCAACCGCCATTCATTGCAGTTTCGAAATGCCAGAAAGGCGAGTGTAAAAAGGAGCAGGATGAGGGTGGCCGTCTGGCCATGGACCAGAGCGATGTAGACAGGAAAAAGGGCGATTGTTCCCACCGACAGGAACCGTCGGCCCTCGGAGCCGAGTTGGAAATTGTCTGAGCAAAGATAGATACTCAGACCTAGCATGAGGAGGCTGATGAGGACCCAGACAGAATATGCGCCCCTGTAGGAGAGAAGCGTCAGGGGAGCGAATAGTGCTGCGGTGACTGGAGGATAGGCAAAGGGAAGGAAATGTTCCGGGCGAATGCCTGCGGCAGACTGTTGAGTTTCCAGCTGGCTGGTCCGATCATAGAGGCTGCCGGGGTCGGTCCGGATGAGCTGGCCGGCTGCATAGAGTGGCAGGAAGTCGAGAAGCAGGTCATCCTGCCCCGATTTCCAGAGTGACAGGTAAAGGAGAGAGAGAATCACCCCAACGCCCGCCACGGGTAGAACCAGGCTTTCCATGAGAAGCCTCCGTCGGTTCACGCAGACGCCCCCGGTCGGGTCGTTTGCTCTCTACCTGGCGGGCTGACTGTTCCGATGAGAACCATGCCAGTACTATTAAACCGTAAGGGTGTGCTACTCGACTCGAAGGGCGGGCTGAAGATCCAGCATCTCTGGATTCTTCTGCCTTTCGTCTTATTGATCGTGGTGACCTTTGGTACTCCGCTCCGCCTGCTCGATTTCTGGTGGCACCTCAAGATGGGAGAAATGATCGTGACGACCGGGTCGCTGCCCCAGACCGATATTTTTTCCTTCACTTCCGGTGGCAAACCGTTTCTCCTGCAGAGCTGGCTGGCCGAAATCTTCTTCTATTTCCTTTACCTGATCGGCGGTTTTCAGCTCATCGTGTCAGGCAACACCGTGCTCCTGGCGCTGGCCCTTCTTTCCGTCTATTCCCTCTGTTCTGAGGAACTCCACAGTCCCCGCATCTGTGCCCTGATCTCCCTGATCCTGATCGTTCCCCTGGTGATCTACGGTAACGTACGTCCACAGGTTTTCTCGATTCTGCTTTTTGCATTCTTCTATCAGTTGCTGTGCGAATTTCGGTGGAGGGATCGCGATCGACTATGGCTGCTGCCCATAGTGACGGTGCTCTGGGTCAATCTGCACGGCGGATTTCCTCTGGGCCTGGGGTTGATCGGAATCTTCTGGATGGACGCGCTGATCGCGACGATTCGGGGGGAGGGGCTGGAGCCCTCGAGGCGTCTGCGAAAGCTGACCCTCATCGGGGCGGCAGCAGCAGCGGCTACTCTGGTGAACCCTGTCGGGTTTCGACTCTACAAGGACATTCTGGGGGTCTTGAGCGACCCTTCTTCACAGCAGTTTGTCACGGAGTGGCTGGCTCCGAGGATTCTGGACTGGGCGGGTCTTCTGGGTTTCTACGTGCCCCTGGCGACGACCACTCTGGTTCTTCTCGTGAACCGGCGCCCGGGCCGGGTGGATCTGATTCTCTTTCTGGTGTTTTCGATCTTTGGATTCTCCGCACTCCGTAACGGCATCTGGTTCGCGATTGTTTCCCCCCCGCTCATTGCCAGGCAACTGGGTTCACTCTCCAGATTCGGTCGATCCAGGGTCCATCAAGGGGCACCGGCAGCGGGCGACCCGCGCTTCAATCTGGTTTTCCTGGTCTTGATGGCCGTCGTCGTCGTCGGAGCCTCCCCCTGGATCTATCCAACGCTGAAGGGTAGGCCTCTCTGGGAGCCATCCACCCCAGCCGGGGCTGTTGATTTTATCGAGTCTGCTTCTCTGGAAGGAAACGTCTTCCATCCACAGGATTTTGGCGACTTCTTGATCTGGAGACTTTGGCCTCGACACCGTTCCTTCATTGATGGTCGGGTTCACCTTTTTGAGTCCGACATGGTGCAGGACTATTTTGCGGTCTTTGAAGATCCCGAATGGGAAAGGCACCTCAAGCCTTACGGGATACGCTATCTCTTTCTGAATCGAAGGAACCCTGCAGACGACCGCCTCTACGGGCGAGCGATCGCCAGCCAAAATTGGAATCTGCTCTATATCGACGACGTCGCTGCGGTCTTCGAGAAGATCGAGTAGTTTCCCGTCGCCCCCCCCAAGGCGTTTCCCGCGCTGGTGTCGGCACGGAGAGGGTCCCAAGCCTGCCAGGAGTTTTCAATTGAGTTCTTGGCGATTATTCTGGTAAGATGACCGATCTATAGTGTTCTTGTCGTACGCTTAGTCGACGACATGGGTTGGGGGAAGCAGAGGCTGATAAGCGGGCGTTTCGTATTCTCGCCTGCATGTGAACTCTTCAGTTCCACTCCCTCCCTTGAAAAAATGTTGACTGTGCGCCAGATCACACATGGAATAGCTCGAAAGAGCAATAGTAGCAAGGTCTCATTTAACACAACCCAAGAAGGAGGGTCTAACATGTACATGATTGAGGCTTTACGCCAACTATTAGTGAACTTCCGCAACGACGAACGCGGTGTGACCACGGTCGAATACGGAACGTGTCAATGATATTGAGACACTTTCTTTGGAAAATTAGTGTAGCGTCAGTTCACGAGTCCTCCTGGTTGGGGCGATTGATCCAGGCTGCCTCGGGCAAAGACGGCGGGACAGGCCGTCCCTTGGGGAACCGCTCTGGGGATCGAGCAAAGGCGGATTGTAGGGCCTGAGCCCGCACCTGGCGTCTGGACTCCGCCCTCAGGTAATGAACGTCTTCGGGCGTGTGCAGTCCGATTCCCGAATGGCGATGCTCTGTGTTGTACCAGCGAAAGAACTTCCGGCAAAACTCCCGTGCGTCTTGAATGGAGCCGAACCGCCGGGGGTATTCCGGACGGTATTTCAGGGTCTTGAACTGGGACTCCGAGTAGGAATTGTCGTCTCGCACGTGGGGCCGGGAGTGGGATTTCGAGAGTGACGCCCAGATCGGCTAGCAGCAAAGCCAGTGCCTTGGATTTCATCGACGGTCCCCGGTCGGCGTGCAAAGTCAGTCGTCCCGAGTCGATTCGCTGCTGGGCGCAGCTTTGTCCGATCAGCGTCCTGGCCAGCGAAGAACTTTCTTGAGTGACCACCATCCAGCCCACCACGTAGCGGCTGAAGATGTCCAGCACCACGTACAGGTAGAAATAGCTCCATTTGACCGGCCCCTTCAGCTTGGTGATGTCCCAGGACCAGCATTGGTTGGGAGCCGTGGCCAAAAGCTCGGGCTTTTCGTATTGAGGGTGGCGGCGTTGCAGCCGCCGTTCTCTGACTTCGTTGCGTTGCTTCAAGATGCGGTACATGGTTCGAATCGAACACAGATAGCGGCTTTCGTCCAGTAATTCGGCCCACACGGCAGCCGGAGCTTTGTCGACAAAACGTCTGCTGTGAAGCAGCTGCGCGACCTCCTCTCTTTCCGGCCCACTCAAGGTGCGCGGCGGAGAGGGCCGCGGGCGGACCTCCCGCGGAAACTCCCGGCGGCGTCTCTCTCGATAGAGACTGGCCCGGGGAACCCCCAGGGCCCGGCAGGCCACAGCCGTCGGATGCGAATTGGCTCAGCTCAATAGCCCGATTCCTCAACTCTCGTCTTCCTCCCGGCTCGTCCCCAGCGAGATACCCATCATCTCGGAGGCTTTTTTTTGGATCTCCAGCATGATCTCGGCCTGTTCCAGCTTGCGCTTCAAACGTCGGTTCTCGCGCTGCAGCTGCTTAACTTCGGGGGTGACCCTCTGTGCCAATAATGGTGAGACACTTCTTCCCCACTAAATTAGAGTAGAGGGCGAGAAGCTGGATTACAGGATGATAGTCTGAAACAGAAGCGACGTAAGAAACTGAGGATTTTGGAGACCTCGGAGCGAAGCGGAGAGGTCTCCAAAATCGCTGCGGGACGGACGGAGCCCGACAAGGTTCTTTCGCGACCCGATCCGGAAGTTCCCAGCAAGGCCACGCGTCGCCGATTTTCAGCCCGCCATAAGCTCCGGATCCTGGAGCAGGCCGATGGATGTGAAGAGTCGGGCGGAGTGGGAGCCTTGCTGCGCCGAGAAGGGCTTTACTGGTCGAATCTGCAGACCTGGCGCCGCCAACGCGAGCAGGGAACGCTGCAGGCCTTGACCCCTCGCAAGCGGGGACGCAAGGCAAAGCCGGTCAATCCTCTGGATCGTCAACTGAGGCAAGTGGAGGCTGAGAATCGGAAGCTGAAACGCAAGCTCGAGAAGTTTGAAGCCATGCTGGATCTCCAAAAAAAAGTCTCGCAACTGTTGGGAATCTCTCTGGCGAGCAGCGAAGAGAACGGAGACGAGAGCTGATGGACGAAGCTTTGCGATTCTCACAATCCCACGGAGTCCGTGCCGGTTGTCAGGCCCTGGATCTGCCGCCATCGAGTCTGTATCGGGAGAAACTTCGGCGCGAACGGCCGGCGCTGGATCCTCGGCCTCGGGCCGCATCCCCACGCGCCTTGAGCCCACCCGAAAGGGAAGCCGTTGTGGAGGTCCTGCACAGCCGACAGTTTATCGATAAAGCTCCTGCCGCCGTATGGGCGGAGCTGCTGGACGAAGGGCGATACTTGTGCTCGATTCGAACCATGTACCGCATTCTGGCCGAACGTCTGGAAGTTAGAGAACGCCGCCGCCAGCGCCGCCATCCCCAATACTCCAAGCCGGAACTTCTGGCCACCGGCCCGAACCAATGCTGGTCCTGGGACATCACCAAGCTGAAGGGTCCCGTCAAATGGAGCTATTTCTACCTCTACGTGATCCTGGACATTTTCAGCCGCTATGTGGTGGGCTGGATGGTGGCCACCCAGGAAAGCTCACGCCTGGCCAAGGTCTTGATCGCCCAGAGCTACTCCAAGCAGGAGATCGTAGCGGGTGGTCTCACCCTGCATGCCGATCGTGGCTCGTCGATGAGTTCCAAAGCACTGGCCTTGCTACTGGCCGATCTGGGAGTCACCAAGTCTCACTCTCGGCCTCATGTCTGTGACGACAATCCCTACTCGGAATCCCAATTCAAGACCCTCAAGTACCGTCCCGAATTCCCGGCTCGTTTCGGCACCATTCAGCAAGCCAGAGACTTCTGTCGGGATTTCTTCGATTGGTATAACCGCGACCATCGCCATTCGGGTATCGGCCTGCACACTCCCGAGGATGTGCACTACCTCACCGCCATCACCACCCGTCGCGATCGATCCCAAACATTGGAGGCCGCCCATGCACTCTTCCCGGAGAGATTTCCCAACGGCAAACCCGTTCCTCCTCCTCTTCCCGAGGCGGTCTGGATCAACCCTCCCGAAAAGGAGAACTCTTGAGATGACGCTACAGTAATTTATTCACCAAAGTGTCTCAAAGTTATTGACACGTTCCGCCAACCCTTGCGAAGGGTGTCGGTGTCGGATCCCGCGGTTGCCTCGGCTATAGTCATTACGGAAAGACAGGTTCTGATTCACGGTCTGCGGGCGGGAATTATCAGCCTGATCCTGTGGACTCAGAAAGAACAGCCCCGAACCTTTGACCTCGAAGTGCTCCTCGATCTGGGAAGAGCCCGGGAAGTCGTCAAGAGCGTTGTCCCGGACGAGCCGATTGAGGTGAGTCAGACTCAGGGTGCGCTGATTTTGACAGGAACCCTGTCCAGCGCAGCCGCCGTATCTCGGGCTGCGGCCGTGGCCGCCACGCAAAGCAACAACGTTGTCAACCTGCTGACCGTAGCAGAAATCCGCGACATGGTGCTGCTGCAGGTCCGTTTTGCAGAAGTGGACCGGTCCAAGTCCAGTGAGTTTGGGATCAACATTTTCAGTACCGGAGCGACGAACACGTTCGGTGCGGTGTCGACCCAGCAGTTCGGACCGCCTGCTAGTAGCGGAAATGTAGAAGGAGTGATTGGAGCTCCTCTCGAGGGGGCGGAGGGATCATTTCGTTTAACTGATATTCTAAACCTCTTTGTATTCCGGACGGACATCAATCTGGGCATGACGATCAGAGCTCTCGAGGCCCAGAATGTGCTCCAGATTCTGGCCGAGCCCAACGTTCTGGCGTTGAACGGCCAGGAGGCGAGTTTCCTGGCCGGTGGAGAGTTTCCTTTTCCTGTGGTTCAAGGCGGAGCCAACTTTAACGTCACAATCCAGTTTCGAGAGTTTGGGGTTCGCTTGACCTTCACTCCGGAAATCCAGTTGGACGGGCTGATTCGTCTCACGGTGGAGCCAGAGGTGAGTGCCCTCGATTTCGCCAATGCCGTGAACATTTCGGGATTCCTGGTCCCGGCTCTGTCTACGCGCCGTGCCAAGACGATGGTAGAGCTGCGAGACGGGCAAAGCTTTGCCATAGCGGGGCTGATAGACAATCGCGTGATCAAGGTGGCCAATAAAGTTCCCTTTCTGGGGGATATTCCGGTTCTTGGGCACCTGTTCAAGAGCTGGGCAGTCGACCGGGCCAATTCGGAGCTCCTGGTCACTGTGACTCCTCGCCTGGTGAATGCTCTGGATACAGATCAGTTGCCCGAAGGCCCGGATTTTCCACTCCCATTCATGGACACGGACAAGTGGGATCAGCAGCTCCTAAAGAAGAAAGTCGAACCGATATCCGGAGGATCCTGAGGGTGAAGATCTGGGAATTCCGGATTCGTGCGGTTTTTCTCTAGAATCCGTCAGTCTCTCCTTTCCAGCCTTATGAGAGAATGAAGGAACTATGGCAGATTTGAAAGTAAGCATCGGACTGGTTGCAGGCGCAAAAGGACTTCAAGAACTGAAGGAGAAGCTCGCCACGCTGTCGGGTGTTGAAGTCGTTGCCGAGACCACGGAATACGCCTCGAAATCGAATCCAACTCCCTTTAACCGGTTCGTTCGGACCAATCCAAACATCATCATTCTCGAGGCCCAGGGACTCGTGAAGACTACGGATGCCTTGTCAGTGTTGCGCTCCAGGGTGCAGGACGCCTGGTTGCTGGCGCTCTCCGAAGCCAAGGATCCCATGGTGATCATTGAGGCGGTCAGAGCGGGAGCTCGGGAATTCCTGCCCAAGCCGATCTCTGAACAGGCGCTGAGCCAGGCGATTGAACGGTTCAAGGCTCACAAGTTCCGCGACAAAGAAGTCAAAGAGAGTGGTCGGATTTACTGGGTCACGTCTGGAAAAGGGGGTGTCGGGGCAACCACGGTGGCCATCAATCTGGCCGCCTTGATGACAAAACTGGTGAGCGCCCGGGTTGTGATGGTTGACTTGAGCCGGCCCGTAGGGGATTCGACTCCCTATCTCAATCTGCGAAACGAGTTCACGGTGACGGATGTGCTGGCCAACGTCGACCGGCTCGATCCGGTTCTTCTCGAGAGCTATGTCACGACTGAAAAGGGATTGACTGTGCTCCCGGGGGCTCGAGATTTCCGGTCCGGACAAGACCTGACGAAGGATGCCATCGAGACACTGCTTGAGGTGGCTCAACAGGCCTATGCCCATGTGATTGTCGACCTGCCCGGAGTCCACAGCGAGGAGATCCTGGATTCAATGGCCCATATTTCTCAGGACATACTCATTGTACTGACTCCGGAACTCCCGGCGGTATGGAGAACTCACCGCCTGCTTTCTTATCTCGAGACGATTTTGCACCCGGAAGAACTGAATCCAAAGACGCATCTGGTGCTCAATCGTGCGGACAGTCGCACAGAGCTTACGCATTCCGACATTGAGAAGACGCTGGAGCGGCGCATCAAGTGGAAGCTGAGTGATGACTTCAGGGCAGCCATCGATGCCATCAATTCTGGAAGACCGCTCGTTTCTCTGAACCACTCTGGGCTGGCATCCGACTACGTGAAGCTGGCCCAGGGTCTAACCGGCGTGTCTCAGGCCAAGAAGAGAGGTTTTCTGGGTCTTTTCCCCAATTGAGAGAACTTTAGATGCCTCAAGATATTGGAAACAGGATTGCGAAGGAATACAAGAAGATCAAATCCGCTCTGCACTCTCAGATCCTTCGGGAGATTGATCTCGAGAGTATTTCCCGACTGGATGACGAGCGAGCTCGGCGCCAGCTGGGCGATTTCATAGCGGGACGACTCACTCGCGAACGTACGCCACTCACTTACGCCGAGCGTGAACGTCTCACCAAGGAACTGCTCAATGAAATCTTTGGACTGGGACCGCTTGAGATTCTCTTGGCGGATGAATCGATTTCGGACATCCTGATTAATGGCCCCCATCAGATTTACATTGAGAGGCGTGGTCTTCTCGAATTAACCGATGTCGAGTTCGACGACGACGCTCACCTGAGCCGTATCCTCGACAGCATCGTTTCCAGAGTGGGTCGCCGGGTCGACGAATCCTCTCCCATGGTCGATGCTCGCCTGGCGGACGGGTCCCGAGTCAATGCCATCATACCGCCGCTCTCTTTGATTGGTCCTGTGGTCTCCATCCGGCGCTTTGGGACGGATCCGCTGACGGAAGATCAGCTGGTGGCGAACGGCAGCATGACCAGTCAGATGCTGGCTCTGATGACCGCGACCGTACGCGGAAAACTGAATATCTTGGTTTCGGGCGGCACCGGTGCGGGGAAAACGACCCTGCTCAATGTCCTCTCGGCTCACATTCCCGCTACCGAGAGAATCATCACGATAGAGGATGCCGCCGAACTGCAGCTCCGGCAGGAGCACTGCGTGAGGCTCGAAACTCGTCCTCCCAACATCGAGGGAAAAGGTGCGATTCTACAAAGGCAACTCGTCATCAACGCCCTGCGGATGAGACCCGACCGGATTATCGTCGGTGAGGTGCGCGGAGAAGAGGCGATTGACATGCTCCAGGCCATGAACACGGGTCACGAAGGGTCGCTCACCACGATTCACGCGAACAGTCCGCGCGACGCATTGAGTCGGCTCGAGACTATGGGTTCCATGGCCAACTTGAACCTTCCTGACAAAGCCGTGCGCTACCAGATTGCCTCAGCTATCAACATGGTCATTCAGATCAACCGAATGCCGGATGGCACGCGAAAGCTTACCAGCATCACTGAAATCACTGGACTGGAAGGGGATGTGATCACGATGCAGGATCTCTTCATGTACGAGCGAAGAGGTTACGACGAAAACGGCAAAGTTCTGGGTGAGTTTTCGTCAACCGGTCTCCGCCCGAAATTCACGGATCGGCTCTATGCGTATGGTGTTCGGTTGCCAGCCGACGTTTTTGAAGTGAAGAAGGGTCACCGCAAGGCCATCTAAGGAGAATCCCGATGCCAGTTTGGGTGCTGCTCTCTCTTGCCTTTCTCGGAGTTTTTGCTCTGACGACGGTGCTCTTCTATTTCCTGGTCCAGGCGCCAGGAGATCGAAAGCGCATGCGTACCAGGCTGGAAGCCATTCAGCAGAGCTCGTTCCATGCTCCTGCAGAAGACGGTCTCTCCTTGTTGCGTGATGAGGTGGGTGCCCAACTGTCTTTTCTGGACAAGGTTTTCCTCCAGCTACCGCTTGTCAATGAGATGGAACTGTACATGCAGCAGGCGGGGGTTGGTTTGCGGCCGCCAGTTCTGGGTGTACTCTCGATCGTCTTTGCAGTGGCAGGGTATTTTTTGATGTTTCTGCTGGGGATGTCGTTTCCGGTCTGCGCCATCGTGGCCATTCTCGTGGGAACCGGGCCGTTCTTCTATGTTAGCTTCCGCCGCAGCCGCCGCTTTCACAGGTTCGAGGAGCTTTTCCCGGATGCCATGGACATGCTGGCGAGAGCCGTGCGGACTGGTTATGCCGTTTCCTCAGCCTTTGAGCTGATCTCAGACGAGATGCCGGACCCTGTGAACCAGGAGTTTCGGGTTCTGTACGAGCAGCAGAATCTCGGGCTTCCATTGAAAGAGGCCCTCGACAATATGGCTGTTCGTGTCCCGCTGCCCGATGTGCGGATTTTTGTAACCACGATGCAGATTCAGACCCAGTCCGGCGGGAACCTGGCGGAGATTCTGGACAATCTGGCCAATGTCGTGCGAGAACGTTTCAAAATTTATCGGCAGATTCGAATCTACACCGCCGAGGGAAGACTCTCTCTCGTCATTCTGACCGCTATGCCGCCTGTTTCCGGTCTGTTGTTTTACCTCATTCACCCCTCTTACATGGTGCGGTTGTTCGAGGATCCCATAGGCCATGTCTTCATCGCAGTGGCTCTAGTGATGCAGTTCCTTGGTTTCCTGATTATCCGAAAGATCGTCAGCATTCGAGTATAAGAAATGGATATTACAATTCTGCTACTGGTAGCCGGTGCTCTTTTTTTCATCGGTATCTTCTTTCTTCTTTCCGGAATCTTGAAACGTGGCATCGGCCTCCGCCAACGCGTTTTGCAGGAACATCAGGGCCAGCAAGAGACCGAAGCGCTGGGTGACCGTGTTTCGGAAGTTCTTATCCCCCTTGGCAAGGCTCTCCCGATGTCGGAGGGCAAACGAGCCAAGGAGCAGAGTCGCCTGGTGACGGCGGGTTTCCGAACCAGCAACGCAATCTGGATCTGGTACGGTTCCATGATCGCCACCGGGGTCATTTCCTTTTTGGTCCTGACGGCACTTGGACTGCCCTTTTCCAACCCCTTACTTGGAATCATGCTGCCTGTGATTCTGGGAATGGTCCTTCCCGACCTTTGGCTTCGCAGCCGCATCAAGAAGCGCAAGGAACGCATTCAACTGGCGCTCCCCGACATGATGGACCTTGCGGTCGTTTGTGTTGAGGCGGGAATGGGCCTGGACCAGGCCCTGCAGCGAATCGGGTGGGAACTTCGAGGCCCACATCCAGACCTGTCTGATGAACTTCATCTGTATAATCTGGAGGTCAACGCGGGTTGGAAACGACCCGATGCACTGCGGAACCTGGCCGCACGAACAGCAGTGGATGACGTCAGGTCGCTGGTCGCGGCCCTGATCCAGACGGATCGTTTTGGAACCAGCATCGCCGATTCTCTTCGTATTTTCTCAGACTCCTTGAGAGTGAAAAGACGGCAGAGGGCCGAGGAAAAGGCGGCGAAAATGAGCGTAAAGATCGTAGTGCCCCTAGTCATCTTTATTTTTCCGGCCATCTTTGCTGTTGTGGCAGGCCCGGCCATCATCGGGCTGATCCGAGAACTTCTTCCGCTCATGGCAGGAACCCAGTAGCGGAGTGCCCCGGAGAGGGATATCTTGATCCAACCAGGTCGCGTCCGGAAAGTAGTGACTGCAATCGGCTTTCTTTGTGTGTTTGGGCAGGGTTGCGGACCCAAGTCAATCCAGCCCCATCATCCCCGGACAGCAGATCTGAAGTCTTCGTCGAAGGCGCCCAAGAATCCTTACAAGAGGGTCAAGCCAGCGGAGATTTCCAAGTATCTGGATACGCTTTACGGTTCATCGCAGGCGAACCGAATCAGGGTGATTGGCGGAGAACCCGCAGCCGAAATGAGTCTCGAGGTCCGGAAGATCGCGGCTCGGGTTGAACAGGAGCCCGACAATCTGGAACTGCCAAAACAGTTGGCCCGTGTTCTGATTCGAGAAGGCCATCTGGTCAAGGCCTTCGAAGCGCTGGATCGAATACGCTCCCTTCCGGCCACAGACCCTGAGATCGAGGCGGGGCTCGCCCTGATCTGGCAGAAGCTGGGATCCACTTCCTCTGCCCTTTATCATGCGCAACAGGCATTGCTCCTGGACAGATCACCGATCCATCTGGCCCTTCTGGGCAAGATCCATCTGCAGCGAGCTGATTACGGGAAGGCATTGGAGGTCCTGAAGGAGGCTTATGCTTCGTATCCGGACAGCCAAAGCCTTGTGCTGGCTCTGGCGCGAGCCTCGGCGGGCGTCAACGATTGGGAGGCAGCGCGGACCTGTTTTGAGAGAACACTGAACCTGGAGCCCCGGTCGATCTCGGCCAGGGAGGGCCTGGCTGCCGCCCTGGTCAGGCTCGGTGAGGTGGAGAGCGCCTTTGCCGAACTGAGACACCTTTTTGAAGAGGGCGAAGCCTATGCCCGACTCGGCCAAGAGTTGATGGCCGCAGAGCGCTGGGAAGAAGCTCAAGAAGCGCTCACGAACGCCCTCCGCTATGCTCCTGATAGTCGAAAACTGGCCTTGAGACTGGCCATAGCCGATTCACATGTTCCTCTCCCGACGGTTGTTTTTCTGCATCCGGGGGACGGAATCGCGATCGATGTGCAGAGCATTCCGGTACAGCCGCCCCACCCTGTTGTCGAATTGCGTTAGGGTCGTACGCCAGTACACTAGCAGCCTCTCATCGTTTCGTCGGCGAGCATATCGACAACAGCTTCCAGACTGCCGGTCTTTTCGAAGGTCTGGATCTGGAGGTCCGCGCTGGTGCCTTCTCTGAGGATGTCGCGTACCCGCTCGACTTCCTCGCGAGACTCCAGGGGGTCCACTACTGATCGGCGACACTGAAAATTCCCTAGCGTATTGCCTCATTAGAGAATCGAACCAAAGCTAGAAACTTGCCTCACTAAGAATCGAACCCAGTTCCGAACAGCTTATTGGTTCCTTACATCAGAAACAACGGGGCGACCGGAGCCGGACCCGCTTCGCGATCTTCTGCCGGAGCAACTGGGCGAGATTGGAACCCGATTTCGGAGGCTGTCGGCTCCACGCGAGCGATCTCGGCCTTGTAGAGCTGCTCCCTACGCCAGTCCCTCACCCGTCGCTGCAGCGTCCGCAGTTGCCCATCGAAGAACCGACCGGGATAGCGTTGCTGAAGGCGAACGAAAAGCGCTTTGGCGGTTTGAGCGGGATTAACTTCCAGTTGGACACGAACCTCTGGCCAGACTTCAGCAAAGGGATCCTTTCGAGTCCTCCATGTCCGGGGCTTTTTCGTCCGCCGATATCTTCTGATCTCTTTGGGTTCTTGTGAAGCGGTGATCTCGACAAGATACTTCCTGACGATTGCATCCATCTCTCTGGGGGAGTCGTTCCCTTCCAGTTCCCTTTGTCCGTTAGCAAAGGTCCAAAAATAGTCTTGGCGTCGCTCGAGCTCTTTGAGTAAGATCACCGGATCGAGCTTCCGGTAAAAACGCTCGATTCGCTCCCTCTTTCGCTTGGTGAGATAACCAGAAGCAATGATGCGCTGGTAAGGAGTTTGAGCTCGATCGTAGCGCTTCTTGACGCGTGCGCCGACGCGCTGCTTTTCGATCAGCTTCATCGAGGGCTGAAAGAAGTTCACATAGAGGCGTAGAATCTCATAAAGCTGAATCAGGGCCCGCCAGGCCCCCAGTCCCTCGTAGCGATCGTACCCGATCAGCCTTCTCACGACAGAGCCGTTCTTCTCTTCCACAAAGGCCTGATCGTTCTTTCGATTGACCCGGGAACGAGTGAAAGTGATCTGCTCTCTTTGGCAGTAGCGAAGCATCTCATAGTTGATGAACTCGCTGCCGTTATCCGTATCCAATCCCAGCAAAGGAACCGGGAGCCGGCCACGCAGGGAGTTCAGGGCGCCGATCACGTCGGCTTCGCTGCGCCGCAGCAGGGCCACGCACTCGGTCCAGCCCGTTGCGACGTCCACCAGGACCAGCGTGTGCAGAAAACTACCGGCAGCACTGACGCCGCAGTGAGCGACCAGGTCCGCTTCCAGAAACCCGGGTTGAAGATCGTCCCAGTCGGCGAAGGTCCGTACCTTGATCTGCTTTTTGAGTAAGCTTCCCGGCCGGGTTGTACTCACACCACGCTGATTGATTCTCTCGGTGGCCAGCAATCGATCAGCGGTGGCGGGGCTGATCGTCAGAAGCTTTCCCCGGACATCAGCGGGTAAGGACAAATGACCGTTCCTCTCCATCACCTCGATCAACTCGGGAAGAAAGGGAACCAGTCGCTTGGCGCAGATCCGGTTGGCCGTGGTCCAAAGGGTAACCAGTACCTGCTTGACTCGCTCATCGTATCGGGCGCGGCGGGGTCGCGAAGAACTAACGCTACCCGGCGGATTGTTCAACAGAGTAATGGCGTGTTTGCGACCGTAGCCGGTTGCCGCAACCAACTGATCCACGATCTGGCTCTTGATTCCTTTGCGGGCCGATGCGTAATCCTCCGCAGTGCGTGTCAACAACTCTCGGCGCAACTCCAAACTCAACTTTTTCCTCAATTCGTCGCCTCCTCATCAAGTGTTCGGTTCGATTCTTGATGAGGCAACGGTCTCACATTAGTTCGATTTTGGATGAGTCAATGCGCGTCACAAACACGAATTTCCAGGGTGGGAAACGTGGGGTGGGGACGGATGTCCCACCAGATCTTGGTGGGCTCATCTATGCACTTCGTCTTGACTAGAATATCCACAAACTGGTCATACTCCGCCGCCGTCTCGAAGTGTTCGGGAAGCTCGGTTCGAGGAAGGTCTTCAAAGATCACGCTGCGGTAAGACTTGAGACCGGTGTACTGCCCCAGCCAGAACGGAAACGAAGTGGAAAGACTGAGGACATGGGGCATGAAATAGGTGAGCTGGTTCATCACGTCAATTCGCAGTTGGCGGTCGGGAATTCCAATGTGTACGTGCATACCAAAACACAGAAGGCGCTGTGCGATCACCTTCATGCTGCTCAGGAGTGCCTTGTACCGATCTTTTTCGGTGATGATCTGGTCCTGCCAGCGAGAAAACGGATGAGTTGCGGCAGAAACAATCCGGCATCCGTTTCTCTCAGCAATCTCCGAAACGATGCTCCGCAGGCGCGTCACTTCCTGACGGGCTTCGCGCACATTGCGACAGACATGACTACCGATCTCAACCTGTGACTGCAGCAGCTCGGGCTTCACCTGGTCCCTGAAGATGACCGCTCCCTGCTCGAGAACGTCTCCGACATAGGAAGTCAGTTCCCGCGTGTCTGGGTCAATGATCTGGTATTCTTCTTCGACGCCAATTGTGAGAGCTGAGAAATCCAAAGAACCTGACCTCTTGTGGGGTTCTCCCTACCGGCTCACGGGATCCCAGTCAGCCGACCGAACCCTGTGCTCAAAATACTAGCTGAGCAGCCACAACTTTTCCAGAAGGCTGATAGAATCGTGGCGTTCGCTGGTGCTCGTGCGGTGGGCTCTGAGCTCTGGAATTCTGGGTTGCGGGGTGTGGAATTCTGGCGTAGGAGGACCCTTCGTGGTCCGATCGGGGATCGAGTAGTTGTACCGGATAGATTGTAAAGGAGAAATAACCACATGAGTTCGAAAAATCTGGCTGCCGTTGCAGGGCAGATGGTAACGGCCGGGAAGGGCATTCTGGCTGCTGACGAAAGCGGCCCTACGATCCAGAAGAGATTTGACAGCATCAACCTTAAGTCCACCGAAGACAGCCGTCGCGTCTATCGACAGCTTCTCTTCACAACAGAAAAGGCCAGCGAATTCATCAGCGGAGTGATTCTCTTCGATGAGACACTTCGGCAGAGTACAGACCAGGGGGTCCCTTTTCCACGGCTGCTGAGAGAGCAGGGAATCCTGCCTGGAATCAAGGTGGACAAAGGTGCGAAGATCCTGGCAGGCGCGGCCGACGAGAAAGTCACTGAAGGTCTTGATGGTTTGCGACCGGCTCTCGAGGAATACCGGGAACTAGGGGCTGCCTTCACCAAGTGGAGAGCTGTGATTACGATCGGAGAGAACATCCCCTCCACTCGCTGCATTGATGCCAATGCCCACGCGCTTGCGCGTTTTGCGGCGCTCAGCCAGGAAGCCGGCCTGGTTCCAATTGTTGAACCGGAAGTGCTCATGGACGGCTCGCATTCGATTGGCCGATGTGAGGAAGTCACCGGCCGGACTCTGGAAGCAGTTTTTTCCGCCCTTCATCTTCACGGTGTCGAACTGGAGGGGATCTGTCTCAAACCGAACATGGTTTTGGCAGGAAAGGACTGCCCCAAACAGGTGGGAGAACAAGACATTGCGGAAGCCACGACGCGCTGTTTCTTGCGTCATGTCCCGGCGGCGGTTCCGGGCATTGTCTTCCTGTCGGGTGGGCAAAGCGAAATTGAAGCGACACGGAATCTGAATGCAATGAACGCTCTGGGCTCTTTTCCCTGGGAACTGAGCTTTTCCTTCGGCCGGGCCCTTCAGGCGTCCGCACTCACGTCCTGGGGTGGCAGTCCAACCAACCAGGGGGCGGCTCAGAAGGCCTTCTACCACCGAGCCCGGTGCAACGGAGCCGCCAGAACCGGGAGCTACGAGGCCAGTTGGGACCGGCAGATGGCTTAGGCAGGAGGAGGTTCCAATGTCCAAGTCGTCGCGTCGTCCTGATCAACTTCGATAATCGCTCCCGCACGCGAAGGGTAGCGGTTCAGGTCATGGGTGTGTGTGGCACGGGCAAAGGCAGGGGAACAGGCCCTAACCGAGCCTGTTCTCTAGACCCGTAAGGAGTCCCCCCGGCTCTGCCGGGGAGGCAGCCAGAGTTTGACAGTTCCGGGAAGAGGTGAAAAAACTCCCTTCCGTGAGCCGAGCAAAGCATCACGAAAAGGAGTTTTATGAGTAACTATAAGAGCTTACAGCATACGAAATGGGAGTGTAAGTACCATGTGGTGTTCATCCCGAAGTACCGCAAAAAGTTGATTTACGGGGAGCTGCGCAGACATCTCGGTCAGGTGCTGCGACGGTTGGCTGGGCAGAAGGAAAGCTTGATTGAGGAGGGCCACCTGCTGCCGGATCACGTGCACGTGATGATCTCGATTCCACCAAAGTTCTCTGTGGCGCAGGTGATCGGGTACATCAAAGGGAAAAGCGCTATCCACATTGCCCGGAACTTTTCAGAGAGTCGGCGAAACTTTGTTGGACAGCACTTCTGGGCACGCGGATACTTCGTATCGACCGTGGGCCGAGATGAGAGAGTGATCCGTGAGTATATTCGGCGGCAAGAAGCAGAAGATCGTCGCCAGGATCAGCTCAGGCTCCTGTAGTCAGGCCACCTTTAGGTGGCACAAGTGGCCGCGGTAGCGGCAACGTCAAGTCCGCTTTGAGCGGCTCACAAGATTAAAGCCCCCGGCTTTGCCGGGGGATACTTACTGGATGCGTATCTCAGGCATGAATAGACGGGGTCCGGTGGTCTCCAACCCGGGCAACTCAGTACGGAGCCATTCTTCGATCAGATCGGTGTCTCGCATGCGGACAGTCCCCAGCTCGGAAAGGGTTTCCCAGAAGCCCTTAGGCTTGGGCAGCCGGACCAGGTTGATCTGCGCGTCGTCCTTGAGTTCCAGACCCTTACGAACATACTCCAGGGCCTTCGGAAAACCACCAATGTCATCGATCAATCCAATCTCACGGGCCTGCTCACCGGTGTAGATACGCCCTCGCGCCAACTTCTCCAGTTCGTCAAACTCCATGTTTCTGCCCTCGGCAGCCTTGGAGACAAATAGGTCATAGATCTCCTGCATCCAGTCAACGACCTTGTCGCGCTGTTCCGGGGTCAGGGAACGAGAGAGCGAGAAGAGGTCGGCGTTGGGAGAAGTCTTCACCTGGTCAATGCTGATCCCCAGCCAGTCATAGAGTCCCCCGAGGTCGAATTTTCCGAAGATAACCCCAATCGACCCGGTGATCGTGCTGGGCTGGCTGATGATCTTGCTGGCTCCCATCGCGATGTAGTAGCCTCCTGAGCCCGCTACCCCTGACATCGAGACGATCACCGGAATACCAGCCTCTTTCAGCAGCCCAACTTCTCGCCACACCATGTCTGAACCGACTGCCGATCCCCCGGGGCTGTCAACCCGGAAAAGAACGGCCTCGTACTTCCCTGATTCCCTGACATCCCGGAGAAGAGCTGCCAGCGAGCTGCCTCCCAGAGTCTGGGAGAAAGAGTCACTCGGGCCGGAAGTGATGACCCCGATTCCACCAATGAGGGCAACCTGCGTGCCTCCAGATGGCTGGCGGGAACGTGCGGACGAGAGGTAGTCGGAGCCGCCCATACCTTTGTACTTGTCCTGTCCCGCCTCCTCGGCCAGTTGATCCAGTACTTCGTGACGATACCCGGCCCGATCCACCAGCCCGCTTTCTAGAGCCAGCCTGGCGGTGATGATGCCCACATCCATGATGGCTTCGAGTACCGACTCCTCGATCTTCCGGTCCGCGGCCACCGACTGCACAAAGCGGGCCTCCATCTCGACGAGAATGGATTCCAGCATCGATCGGATGGAAGCACTCATGCTCTCCCGATCATAGATCTCAGGGCTCTTGAACTCCTTGAACTGGATGAACTCTGGCTTGATTCCGAGTTTCTGCAGGGATCGTTTGTAGAATTGGACCTCGGCAGCCAGACCGTTAAGCAGGAGACCGGCATCGGGGTTGATGGAAATTGTATCTGCCGCGGATGCCAGGTAGAGCTCATTCTCTCCGGCCATATCGAGAGCAAGAAAGGCGTGGATCTTCTTGCCCGAGGCTCTGAACTTGTGCATACCATCACGGAGTTCTTCGATCTGTGCCCAACTTAGTGCCAGAGGGCGTACTTCGAGATAAATCGAGGAGACGCGGTCGTCACCGGAAGCCAGTTCAAAGAGCTCCCAGAGATCATAGAGAGTGAGCTTGTCTGGCTCGAAGAGTTCCAACAGCAGGTTGTCTGGAGGAACCTCGTGAACCACTCCTCCTAACGAGATCTCCACGATCGTATGCTGTGCCACCGAAGGCGGACGACTCAGCGTCCAGTAGGTCCAAAAGGTCACCGCCAGGGCCAGCCCCACGATGACGACGAGAATCAGGATGACAGCAATCCATGGTCGAATTGTGCTCATTCACATGTCTCCTTAGTATGCCCTTTGTACTTACAAACCTGGCATCTACCTTGTATTCTAGCCGCTCGGGTCTATCCCCGGCCAGACTAGAGTGTAGCTCGTCATAAGTATTGGCCCAGGGTCAGCGCGAGGAGGGGCGCCTGAACCTGGGTCAAGACTTGTGGTGGGCTGCACTAGCGTACTGTCCGGGAAGTCCGTCGGGTTCATTCGGGATGGATTTTCGTCGTCAGTGGGGCGCGCGACACGGGAGGACCTACGGAGATCGAAGGAGGCTTATGCAGTCAAGAATTGGATTCATAGGTTTGGGAATCATGGGAGAGCCCATGGCAGGCCACATTCTCCGGAAGGGTTACGATCTGACGGTTTACAATCGAACCGCCTCTAAAGCAGCCTCTCTGGTGGAATCCGGTGCAAGAGAGGCCGCCAGCCCGGCCGAGCTCGCCAGCCAGACCGACATCATCATCACAATCGTTTCGGATACGCCGGATGTTGAAGCTGTGGTTGCCGGTCCCTCCGGCATCATTCAAGGGATCAGACCGGGGTCTGTGGTCGTCGACATGAGCACAATTGCTCCAGCCATGGAGAAACACCTCGACGCGCAGTTGCAAGCAGTCGGATGCACTCTCGTCGATGCCCCGGTTTCCGGAGGGGACATCGGTGCTCAAAAGGGAACACTGGCCATCATGGCGGGAGGCCGGAGGACGGATTTCGAGCGAGTGAAGCCAGTATTTGAGGCGATGGGGTCGACGCTCACGCACTGTGGACCGGTGGGTCATGGACAACTCACCAAACTTTCCAATCAGATTCTGGTATCTCTGACCTTGCTGGGAGTATGCGAGGCCGTTCTTTTTGCCGAGAAGAACGGTCTAAAGCCAGAGGTCATGATTGAAGCGGTTCAGGCAGGGGCCGCAGGAAGCTGGCAGCTCTCGAATCTGGGGCCCAGGATCGCCCGTGACGACTACGCTCCCGGTTTCATGGTGAATCTGCTCCAGAAAGACCTGGGTCTCGTTCTGGACGCTGGCTACCAGGCGCGTGTTTCGTTGCTGGGGACATCCTTGGTTCGACAGCTGATGTCGGCTGCACAGTCGATGGGAAGCGGAGCCGACGGGACTCAGGTACTGGCCCGAGTGTTGAAGACTCTGGCCCCGGAGTCTACTCCTAATCAGGGTTGATCGATTCATGAGAGTGGACGGGAGTTCTCTGCAGGGGGAGAATCCGCTTGAGCCCAGGAAGGTCCCGCGCTTTCCCGGTTATTTCAAAATGCTCGGCCCTGGGATCGTGTGGATGGCACTGGCCCAGGGCAGCGGAGAATTGATCTGGTGGCCCTATCTGGTAGCCAAGTATGGACTCGGCTTCGTCTTTATACTGATTCCGGCCTGCCTGGTCCAGGTACCCCTCTTATACAATGTAGGGCAGTATACGGTGCTCACGGGCGAGTCTATCTTTCAAGGGTTTTTCAGAGTCCATCGCCACTATCTCCTCTTCCTGTGGGTGCTGTTTATCGTCCATTTCCTATGGTTCGGTGCCTTCGCCTCGGCCGGCGCCACGGCTCTGGTCGAATTGACAGGGCTGCCGCCACAGGAATGGTTTCCAACTGACGTGGATCCGAGACCTTACCAGAGACTGGCCTGGGCCTACTTCATGATTGCTGGCTTCGCCGGCGCGGTCCTGCTGAGCAAAGTCGTTTACACGCTCATCGAGCGGATCATGTGGCTGGTCGCTACTGTGACCATGGTTGGTTTGCTGGCGGCCTGCTTCCACCCCGAAGTCTCCTCCCAGATAGGTCCGTTTGCAAAAGCCCTCGTGATGCCTGCGGGTCTGAGTCAGCCCTTCGACACTGGCGAAGACCTGACCCGGCTGCTCACCGCCGTGACCTTCGCCGGACTGGGTGGATTCTGGCTGCTCTTCTACAGTTACTGGGTCCGTGAAAAGGGCTGTGGCATGGCCCGATACGTGGGCCGGGTCACAGGTCTATCCGGGAAGAAAGAAGAGATTTCCGACAGAGCTTTCCGCCCCATCCCGACAGAGGAATCTGCGGACCGGATGGGGAAGTGGAGGAAGTTTCTGTTGTTCGATGGCCTGGTGGGTGTCATCGGAAATATCTTGACGACTCTCATGACTTGTCTGCTGGCCTTTGCCTTGCTCCATCCTCAGGGGCTTTGGCCGGAGGGTGAACAACTGGCAGTCGTCCAGTCCGAATTTTTTGCGCGCAGCTGGGGCGCCTGGGGCAGGGCAGTCTTCCTCGTGGTTGCAGCTGCCTTTCTGGCCGACAGCTGGATCGCGACAGCGGATAGCGTGGCTCGCACCCACACCGATTGCAGTCGCCTGCTCAGCCGCTCCCTCAGCTCCATCTCGACGCGCCGTCTCTATGGGATCTACTTCGTGATCCTGACGGTGTTGACTTCGGTGACGATGCCGCTGGCCCAGCCCGGAACTTTGATTCTTCTGACCGGAGTCATCGGAGTCGTAGCCACCGTGGCCTATTCCTTCGGGCTGCTGGCCCTGAACCTGAAAATGCGTAACTGGCTGGGAGACTTGGGACCCTCCCGTCTGGCTACCGGCACTCTCCTATTCAGCGCACTCGTTTACCTGGGTCTGGCGGTCAGTTATTTCTGGGTTTTGTTGGGATAAACGTTCCACGTTCCTCGTTTCTCGTTCCTCGTTGGGCCTCGGGCGCTACATTCGTTGCCGCTCTGCAAGAGGTCGACCTACGGCCGCCACGCATTCGCTATCGCTCCGCCTCTGTAGGTTCCATGACGGTTAGTTTTCCTTGCCGCCTTTGGGCGGGGAATCCAGAGGCGACTCTCCGCTTCGCCGAGCGTGCAGAGGCGCGAGTCTTGTGACGAGCGCGCAACGAGGAACGAGAAACGAGGAACGTGGAACGTCTATCCTCTCGGCGCGTAGTAGCCCCTGCGGGTGCGGGGAACCCAGTTTTGATTGTCCCGAATCCTGATCCTTAGTTTTCGCCATGCGCCATCGTTGTCCGTGTTGGTGGAATTGTAGGCGAGCATGTATTGGACGCGCAGGTCGTCGGCAATTTCTTCGAACATTCGCTGGATGTCATAAATGCTGTTGGGACCGTAGAAGCGCCCGCCGGTCTGATCCGCGATTTTTTGCATCTGTCCGTAAGCCGTCTGGTAGGCGCGGTTGTTTCCCTGGCCGCCGCGATCCTGGGTATCCAGAAAGATGGTGTAGATGATCGATTCGGATTCCTCAATGGATCGGTAGAGCTCTCCGAAGGTGATACGGGAGCCGCTGCTGCGTTGACCCATGAGCTGCCCATCGACTCCATCCGTGAAGACCACAATCGCCTTTCGTCCTTCTTCTCCGTACAGATAATCGTTCACGCAGACATCCAGGGCATCGTAAAAGGCCGTTCCTCCTCCGGCGCGAATCCGCCGGATCTGTCTCTCGAGTCGGCCTCGATTACTGGTGAAGGCATGGACCATGTAAGTACTCGAGTTGAAGATGGCAATGGCGATGCGGTCATCACTGCGCATTTGTCTGAGGAACTGGGTAGCAGCGGACTTGACGTCGGCCACATACTCCTCGGTGCTGCCGCTGACATCAAGAAGGAGGAGGACACTGAAAGGCGAATCGGTGGTCTGGAACTGCTCGATCTGCTGCAACTGGGAATCCTCATAAACCAGGAAGTCATCTCGCTCGAGGTCGGGAATGCTCCGGTTGGTCAAGCGATCCCGGACCGACACATTCAAGTAGATCCAGTTGACGTCCACTTTGATCGAAAATTCTCCCATCGCAGGGTCGGGAGGTGCGGAATGGTCCGAGGGCACATCCACCCGGCCGGAACGGTCAGCGCCAACCGGAGGGGGCGTATACCTCGGCGCATCCAGAACGGGTCCCGGACTCCGGCCTTGCGGTTCTAGTTCGGCAGAACTTGTCCGCCTTGGCGGGGACGGCATCTCGGGAAGAGAGGCGACGCTTTCGGAGGACTTCAGGTTGAGCCTGACTTTGACCGATCCCTCCTGGCTGGCAGCCAGCAGCAGAGGTCCGCCAACTCCGATCTGACGTTCCAGTTGGCCATTGCTGAACTCGACTTCGGAATTCCAGTCAAGCTGGCCGCCGGCACGCACCCAGCCCCGCAGATTGAGTCCTTCCGCCAGTTCACACCTGACCTCACCATGAATCGACTCCAGCCGAATATCCTTTTCGGGTTGCCGGCGGGATCTGAACACGATGCTGCCCGACTCCGTCGTCAATGAAACCGAGGAGGTGAGATCGGTGGCTGTGATCAGACCGGTTTGGGTGAAAACGTGCACATACCCCTGGATCCCTGAGATCTCCACTGCCGGATTGGCACCCCAGATAACCACGTTGACGAAGGGCGGAGTCTCAATGTCGAGGTAGACCGATTCGGCTTGATAGTCATAGTAAAAAGTGCTCAGGAAGATCTTCTGTGATGCTTTCTGGGCCAGCACAACCACGTTCTCCAGTCGGTCATCGCTGACTGCAATCTTCCTGATGGTGACTTTCACCTGCTCCCCGCTGGCGGGAGAGATCCGAATTCGACCGTAGTCATTCTGGATCACCATGGTGTCCCCGGGCACCGCAGAAAACAGTCTTTCCTCTCGGTCCTGTCCCGCCTGGCTCGCACTCAGAAGCGAGCAAACCAGAAAACCGGATAGCAGGGGGATCAGGCTGCGACTCACAACACCACTCCTTTGAGGTTTAAGACGAAACAGACCAACCGAGTATTCATCATATTACGAAAGTGCGCCCTTTGTTGCTGCTTCCTGCAGCAGCCTAGTGTACTGTCCGGGAAGTTCGTGGCGTTAATTCGGGATGGATTTTCGTCGTCAGTGAGGCGCGCGACGCAGGCAGGCCGGGAGTCTTTCGAGGTAGCGCAACAAAGCTGTCGGTGAAAAGACGCCCGAAGTAGCGGCGTGAACTTTCCGGATACTAGGGAGCGATTGGCAGAACAGGATGCTCTCCGGCGGGGTGACCGGCATCAAGCCGGCGAGATAGAATAAACGGGCGCTCTGTCTCGGTCAGGAGATTATGTATGAAGATGCTGACGGCTTACCTGGGGTTGTGGCTCGCGATCCACGTCTGGTCGCCAGCCGGTCAGGCGGCCCAGCCTGGTTTTCTCCACTTCCTCTATGTCTCGAATCAACGTGTGGTGACGCTGGAGATCGTCGACCAGGGCGAAACCATCCTGAACTTCATCAACCTGGGAAAGAATTTTGAGGTCCTCCAGTCCACCCATCTGCTGATCCTGGACTCGACTGGCGGAGGCTACCGTGGGCATCTGTTCAAACGTGACCGAGCCGACGAGGAGGGCCAGGCTTTTCAGGTCACTGATCTGGTCGAGCCGCGACAGTTCAAGGGTTACTCGATTCTGGGAAATTTCAGATTTAAAGCGCCTCCCGTTGCGGTCTTTTTGCGGCTCGGCGCCCGAATCCTGGAGCTCACGCCGCTGACACCCGAGGAGTTCGAGAAGGCAGCCGACAAGGTGGGGAACCTGGACCTCGGGGCCGAGAGCGCGACCCTGGCTCTATACGATGCCGGTTTCCTGGAGGGAGTGGGGAAACTGCTTCGGGCGGGTGGGCCGGAAGAGAATCCGTTCGATGCACTTCTTACAGAGAGTGAACTGTACCCACCCATAGTCCTTAAGAATCCAACTCCCCGGCTGCTTTCGAGATTCAGTCACCTGCCCGATCCAGTGGGTGTCCGAATTCGTCTTGAAGTGACTGCTCTCGGGGGTCTGATCAACCACTCTGTGGAGGAAAGTGTAGAGCCTGAACTGGACTCAATTGCCCTGGAGGTCGTACGCAACTCCTGGATCATCCTGCCCGCGATCTCAGAGGGGAAACCCGCCGGAGCCGAGCTGGTGGTGCGGGTCGAGTTCGAACGTTAGCCGAGTTCCATGTTTCCAGTTCCAACAGTGGCGCCACTGTTCGAGCCTTGGAATGTCCCCCCCGTGCTACCATGACCCGGTGCAAGACATCGATCTTGGTCAAGCCTTCATCATGCTGGCTGTACTACTCATTTCCCTCAGCATTCACGAGGCCGCCCATGCCTGGTCGGCGAGCGCGCTGGGGGATTCGACGGCCCGGGCGCTGGGTCGCGTTTCTCTGAACCCCCTGGTCCACATCGACCCGATTGGGACCATTCTATTTCCCCTGATCGGATTTGTTTCCGGCGGTATTGTGTTTGGCTGGGCCAAGCCCGTGCCGGTCAACACTTTGAACTTGAAGAGGCCCCGTCAAGATCACTTGCTGATCGCTGCGGCCGGCCCCCTGAGTAATCTGGCTCAGGCGGCGTTTTGTCTGGTGGGGCTCTATGTGTTCCAGGGGCTGTTTGAGAGTTCCGTTATCGCCGCTCACTCTGTCGTGTCGCCGCTCTTCCGCATGCTTTATGTGGGCCTGATGTTGAATGTGATCCTGGCGGTCTTCAATCTGTTCCCAATTCCCCCGCTGGACGGAGGCTGGATCCTACAAGGACTGCTGCCGGAAGATCTGGCACGCAAGGTAGACTTGATCAGACCCTACGGGTTCATGCTCCTGTTGCTTCTCCTCTTCAGCGGTGTCTTTAGATCTGTGATGGATCCCATCCTTGGGTTTGTCCAGCGGTTGGCGTTTTAGGGATTCCGGATTCCGGGTGCCAGATTCCAGTAGCCCCGCGGGCGTCAGGCCACGCTCCCGGTAAAGAGCGCGAGCGGCCCCTGTGCCGCGATCCTGTTCGGGCCACGGAGGGTCGCCCCACATTCAATCTGGAATGTGGAATCTGGAATCCCCAGGACTTGCCTTCGAGACCGCATTCCCCATATAAAGCACCACTCATGAAGAAGAGAGTTTTCAGCGGGATGCGGCCCACCGGGCCACTGCACCTGGGCCATCTGGTCGGGGCTCTGGATAACTGGGTCGATATGCAGGACGAATTCGATTGTGTCTATGGAATTGTCGACTGGCATGCTCTGACCACCGAATACCAGAACGTTGGCGACATATCGCAGAGCGTACTCGAAATTGGTCTGGACTGGCTGGCAGCCGGATTAGACCCTGAAAAATCGATTCTGATGGTCCAGTCCCAGGTCCCTGAGCACGCCGAGCTGCAGTTGCTGTTTGGGATGATCTGCCCGATTCCCTGGCTGGAACGGGTCCCCACCTACAAGGAACAGAGGCAGCAACTCAAAGGTAGAGACCTCTCCACGCTTGGGTTTCTGGGCTACCCTCTTCTACAGGCTGCGGACATCCTCATCTACAAGGGAGAAGTCGTGCCGGTGGGGGAAGATCAGGTCTCCCACATCGAGCTGACCCGTGAGGTCGCCCGGCGTTTCAATCATCTCTACGGGAGGGTTTTTCCAGAGCCTCAGGCCCGTCTAACGAAGGCGCCCCGGCTTCCCGGAACGGATGGACGGAAGATGAGCAAGAGCTATCGGAACGAGATACGACTCTCGGACGAGCCGGAGGCCATCAGAAAGAAGATCATGCCCATGGTGACGGACCCGGCACGAGCCCGGAGGACGGATCCCGGGAACCCTGAAGTTTGTCCCGTTTTCGATCTGCACAAAGTGTTTACCGGCGAAGAGGGAAGGGAATGGGTGGTTGAAGGATGTACCACCGCTGGAATCGGATGCGCGGACTGCAAGAACCACCTGCTGGAGAGAATGCTGCCCCGAATCGAGCCGGTTTCGATCCGTCGGAAGGAGCTCGAACAAGACTCTGGCCGAGTCAAGGAGGTCCTTCAGGAAGGCAGTATCCAGGCGCGCAGAATAGCCCGACAGACCATGGACGAAGTGCGTCAGGCCATGAAGATAAAGTATTGACCGCAAAGGGGCTCGCGTACCTGTCACTGGCAAGAAAATCGCCCCGGTATTTCCGATCATGGCCCAAATCGAAGCAGCATTGAAACCTCGGCAGGGCTCCTTTGACTATGAGGTTCAGCTCGAGGTCTTCGAGGGCCCCCTCGACCTTCTGCTACATTTGATTCGAGTTCAGGAAGTCGATATCTACGACATTCCGATCTCCTCGATTACCGACCAGTATCTTGGGTACCTTGAGATGATGAAGGATCTAAACATCAATCTGGCCGGGGAGTATCTGGTCATGTCGGCGACCCTGATCCTGATCAAGTCCCGAATGCTTCTGCCCTCGGACCCGTATGTTGCCGAAGAAGGAGAGGCGGAGGATCCACGCGCGGAGCTGGTGGAAAGGCTGTTGGAGCACGAAAAGTTCATGAATGCGGCCCAGATGCTCTATTCCAGGGAAACCGTCGAGCTCGCGGTCTGGCCGAGAGGCGGGTTCGAGTTTACCGAGGACGAGAAAGAAGCGGTCTCGGCCACCGTGTTTGATCTGGTCAAGGCCTTCCACGGAATGGTGGAGCGCTACAAGGACCAGATTACACTTGAAGTGGAGAGAGAAACCGTCACTTTGCAGGACAAGATCAAAGAACTGCGAGGACTTCTCCGAGTTCAAAAAGAGTTGTACTTCTCTTTTTTCTTCCAGCGGAAGCTGTCTCGGCGCCACCTGATCGTGACGTTCGTGGCGCTGCTCGAACTGGTCCGGGTCAAGGAGGTGAGATTGTTCCAGAAAGATGCGTATGAAGACATTCGGATCGTGGCATGTTGAGAGAAGAGCTCGGGAATCAGCTTCTGGCAATCCTCTTTGCCGCTGAGGGGCCTGTAACGACGGCGCAGCTAGGTGAAGTCTTCACGGATCTGCCTGAGGCAGAATTGGCGGGTACTTTGAACCATCTTTGCGAGGGCTTTCAGGAGTTGATTCCATCCATGGAAGTCCGGAAGGTCGCCGGAGGATACCGGATTACTACAAAACCGGAGTACCACCAGATCGTCCGTTCCTATTTGAAAACCAGGCCAGCCGCCAAGTTGTCCCTGGCAGCGCTCGAGACCCTGGCAGTGATTGCGTACAAACAGCCCATCACTCTCCCCGAGATCATGGAGATTCGTGGGATCAAGAACACCTCCACGATCCAGACCCTGCTGGAGAAGCGACTGATCGAAATCAGAGGCCGCCGAAAGGTGGTCGGGAGACCCATCATGTACGGAACGACCAGAGAATTTCTGCTCCATTTCGGTCTCTCCGATCTGAAAGATCTTCCTACACTTGAAGAGTTCCAGGAACTTCTGGAAGACAACTCTTAAGGCGGGAGATTCTCACGCTGCAGCAGAAAACGCATGAATGATCCGGGCTAACATACCGTTCACCATCACGGTTATACTCTCTCTAGAATGGAGCGGTTGCAGAAGATCATTGCCCGTGCCGGCATTGCATCTCGCCGAAAAGCGGAAGAACTGATCGTGGCCGGAGCGGTCGAGCTGAATGGCCGTGTCGTGCTCCAACTGGGAGTTCGCGCAGACCCTGCACGCGACCACATCCGGGTCAACGGAAGACGCATCCAGCCTCAAGCCCTGGAGTACCATGCTCTCTATAAGCCGCGAGCTGTGGTCAGTTCGGTACGGGACGAGAAGGACCGGAGGACAGTGACCGATCTTGTGAAAACCAGCGTTCGACTCTATCCGGTTGGAAGGCTTGACTACGAGAGTGAGGGGTTGATCATACTGACCAACGACGGCGACCTGAGCCGCCGCCTGACCGAAGCCGGTCACGTCCCTAAACACTACCGAGTGAAAGTCCGAGGTCAACCCTCCGAGAGACTTCTCGGCCGCTTGCGCGGCGGCATTCGTCTCTCTGGAGAAAGGCTGGCACCCTGCCAGATCAAGATGGTGAAGCCTGGCAACAACTCCTGGTTGATTGTGACCCTGAGGCAGGGCAGGTATCGGCAGATTCGGCGAATGTTCGAAACGGTCCGGCACCCGGTGATGCGCCTGCGGCGAGTCTCCATTGGCTCCCTGAAATTGGGGAATCTCAAGCCGGGCGAATCCCGCCACCTCTCTCCAGAAGAGGTCAGGAAGCTTTTCTCGGGCGCGGCACCCGGAAGGCGACGAGCGCGAGTTCCACGACGGACCGCTAGGCCTTCTCTGAGGCCTTCGGTTCAGAGCGGGAGAGGTAGTCGTGGATGAACTGCTGTTTGGGACTGCGCCGGTGTTCTCCCTTTCGCAAGGCAATCAGCTCGGCAGCAACGCTGACGGCGATCTCGCGAGGAGTCTCTGAGCCGATTTCGAGGCCAATTGGCGCGTAGAGGTTGCGAAAGTGCTCGGGAGGATAGCCCTGCTCGAGCAGATGATCCACGAGCAGCTTGATTTTTCGCCGACTTCCAATCAGTCCCGTATAAGCCACTTGCTGGTTCAGAGCTGTCTCCAGAGCCTGCTGATCATGACGATGTCCCCTGGTGACAATCAGAATGAAACTGTCAGCGGGAAGACTGAGATGATCCAGGCTCTGATCGTAGGGTTGCACCATTCGTCTCTCGGCTGTCGGAAATCGCTCTTCAGACACAAAGCTATCGCGGTCATCAATGACCGTGACGCGAAAGTCGATTCTGGCGGCAATCCGGGCGATGGCCTGGCCGACATGTCCGGCCCCCAGGACAACCAGTTGAGGTCTTGTCAGAATGGGCTCCACGAAAATTTCCACGTGACCGCCGCAAACCAGTCCATCTTCCTCCAGATCGTCATCGGTCATCTGGTAGTCGAGGATCTGGGGGCGGCTCGTTTTCATCACCTCGGAAGCAGTTTGCCAGACCTGTGCCTCGACGCATCCCCCCCCGATCGATCCGAGCGAAGTGCCGTCCTGACGGATGAGCATCTTGGCGGCATCCTTGCGGGGCGTACTTCCTGTCCGTCTGATAATGGTCGCCAGGGCCGCCGCTTCTCCCAGGCTCCGGAGGCGAACCACTTCTTCGTAAAGGTCAGTCTTCTTCTCCGACATATTTACCGCTCTCTGCTCCGGCTCCGCAGGGCGCCGGGATCAATTAGTCCGTCACTTCTAGAGGCTCAACCTCAACGGCTCGAAGATCACCTGCCGCATACGTCTGACGCGTCACGCGAGCCACGACGCCGCTCAGCAGAATCAGGGCGATCAGATTGGGAAAGGCCATGGCAGCGTTACAGATATCACCGACGTTCTTAACGATAGGAGCGCTGGGGCCGGTGAAGAGAGCTCCGGCAAAGAGAAGAACTACGAAGACTGCCCGGTAGGGTTTGACGACTTTGATCCCAAACAGGTATTCGAAGCAGATCTGGCCGTAATAACTCCAGCCAATGAGAGTTGTGAATCCAAAGATCAGCGAAGCGAAAACAACGATGTTGCCTCCCCAGCCCGAAATCAGGTCCGGCATTCCCCGATTGAAGGCTTCAACCGTCAGATTGGAGTCGCCCAGTCCCTGTTCCCCGGCCAGAAAAGTCGCCTTCTCATAGGCACCTGAGACGGTGATCGTGATGGCCGTCATCGAACAGACGATGATGGTGTCAATGAAGGTTCCCATCATCGCGATGCTGCCCTGAACCGCGGGAAATCTGGTCCTGGCCGCTCCGTGTGCAATAGCCGCGCTTCCCAGGCCGGATTCGTTGGACAGGATGCCGCGAGCCACTCCAAAACGAATGGCCTGTTGAATGGAGATTCCAATGGCTCCACCGAACACTGCCTGGGGGTTGAAGGCAGACTTGAAGATCATCACGATCGCTGCGGGCACCTGGGGAAGATGGTTGAGGATCACAAGCATCGCCCCACCGAAATAGAAGAGGATCATCAAGGGCACCAGGCGTTCGGCCACGGCGCCGATTCTCTTGATTCCCCCCAGAATCACTAGACCTACCACAACGCTGATCAAGAGGCCCATGATCCACGGCGGAACTCCCCACTGCTGCTGGGCAGCCAGTGCGATCTGCTGCGACTGGAACATGTTTCCGGTGCCGAACAGGGTTGCGATCCCCCCGCAAACCGCAAAAAAACCTCCCAGAAACAACCCCAGGCGTCCCCCGATCCCATATCGGCAGTAATACATGGGACCGCCGGCCATGGTGCCGTCTGCCATACGGGCTCTGAATTGAATGGCCAGCACGGCTTCGGCGTACTTGGTGGCCATCCCGAACACAGCGGTGATCCACATCCAGAAGGCCGCCCCCGGCCCGCCCGCAGCAATCGCCGTGGCAACTCCGGCGATGTTGCCATTACCGACGGTCGCTGAAAGCGCAGTCATCAGGGCTTGGAAGGGGCTGATGTCGCCCTCTTCCTCACTCTCCCGCTCGGCCTTTCCGATGGCTCCAGCGAGCACCATCCGGGTAGCTTTTCCAAAGTTTCGCACTTGGACGAAGCCGGTGAGAACGGTCAGGAGAATACCGGTCCCGAAAAGGAGAATCACCATCGGTGCTCCCCATATCCAATTCGAAATGCTTTGCGTCAGCTCAACGAGTGTCTCAATCAGAGGGTCCATAGGGTCTCAGAGTGTTGATTAGCGATTCTTGCTTCGAAGGATGTAAGTCGCTTTGTCCTGGGACTCGTGGTACGTGCGAGCTATCAATTCGCACATAAGCCCTGACAATATCAGTTGAACACCAACCAGGAAAAGAAAAACGGCCAGCAAAAGAAGGGGGTTGCGGTGAGCCTTCACCGCTTCGAAGAACTTCTGGTAGAGGGTCACGCCCGAGAGCAAGAGTCCTCCCAGGAAGGAAAGCCCACCCAGGCCGCCAAACAAATACATGGGTTTGGTCGAGTACCTGGCAAGAAAAATGACGGTCATCAAGTCGAGAGGCACTTTGAGCGTACGAAGCACTCCGTACTTCGACTCGCCGTGAGTTCGCGGGTTGTGCGAAACCTGAAGTTCGGTCACTCTGGCGCCTGCAAGGCTCGCATACGCAGGGATAAAACGATGCATTTCCCCGTAGAGGCGAATGTGCTGTGTAATGTCGCGCCGATAGCCTTTTAGTGTGCATCCGTAGTCGTGAAGTTTGACCCCGGTGCAGCGGCTGATCACCCAGTTGGCAAGGCGGGAGAGAAGAGTCCGCCCCATAGAGTCCCGGCGCGGATAGCGCCAGCAGCTGACCACATCGTAGCCTTCCTCGAGTTTGGACAGGATTCGGGGAATGTCTCCCGGGTCATTCTGAAGATCTCCATCCAGGGGGATCAAAGTCTTGCCTCGAGCGTGTTCAAAGCCGGCAGCCAGGGCTGCTGTCTGACCGAAGTTTCGAACGAATTCGAGAACGCGAACGCGCTGGTCGGAAGCCTCCAGTTCTCTCATCACCTGGAGACTTCCGTCCGTGCTGCCGTCGTCAATGATGAGAATCTCCCAGGATTCATCCAGAGTCTCGAGGACGCGGATCAGGCTCTCATAGAGAGGCCCGAGGTTGGCCTCTTCGTTGAAGACCGGAATGAGAATGGAGAGATCCGGTGTGGCGTGAACCGGTTCCACGGCCGTTCTGGCCGCTGGTTCGCTGAGGTTGTCCTTCATTTTGTCTCAGACTAGCACTTCCAGGTTCCACGTTCCACGTTCCAAGTTCCACGTTTCATGTTCCACGATTTGAACTCAACGAGTGAGGGATCTCGCCCCCCGTCTCCCGTCCCTGGCGGTGGAGAGCGAGAGTGAGAGGAGCCTTGGAGCTGCGCTCGGGAATTTAAACGTCGCGCCGCCCCAACGCCCCTCCCACTCTCTTGAAGTTGTGGGGCGTCTCCCGCCTACCGTCTCCCGCCGGTGCCCTGCCCGGAAATCGATCGCTGCCAAGACGGGTTCACGTGAAGCGTGAAACGCGAAATTCCGTCAGGACGTCGGCTGATTGGAGACCAGGACAACCTGCTTCAGCCAGGCTTCCCTGGTTCTCCACCGATCTGATCGCAGTGCCTGCAGGAAGGAACGGAGGTTGGTGCTCAGCCGGGGAGATGTCGCAGTCACGTAGATATCGGGCCCGGGTTGGGCCTGGAGAGCCTCCAGGTCGGATTCGTCAAGCAGTAGATAGGTTCTGGTCGTCGAGGAAAGGCAGGCTGCAGCCTCGTCGATTTCGAACAGCTCAAGCATGGGCTGGTTCAGGTAGAAGGCCAGACTGGGGCTGGCTATTTTCAGGTAGCCTACCCGAAATATCCCTTCCCGGTTCTCTTCCAGACTCTCGATCTGTCGAGCCAGCCTCCGAACCGGCCGGTATTTTTCGAGCGGATCGGAAAATAAGTAGAACGCCAGGAAGAAGAACAGGCTCAAGGAAACGGCGGACGCTCCAAAGTGACGACGTACCAGAGACGCGGCAAAGCCGAATCCGGGGAGTGCAAGCAGCCACCACAGGGGACTCGGGCGCACCAGCACGCTCATTGCGGCGGGAAGAGCCAGGCTGACAAAGAACAGAATCAGGCCGGCTGGGACGGAAGCAAGGCGGTCGTAGCGGGGTTTCTGGAGATAGCGCGCCAGCCATAAAGCGGCTGCCGGGTAAACGGGAAGGATGTAGTACTCCTGTTTGTTGTGGGAGAGGGAGAAAACCACCATCCAGGCCGCGATCCAGAGGCCCAGGAATAACATCGACAACCGGGTGTCCTGTGGCTGTCCTTTCTCGAGCCACCAGGGCAGGGAGACCAGAAAGAGGATCGACCAGGGAAAGAAGTCACCCAGAAACACCAGCGGGTAGTACTCGAACCCCCGCTCTGGGCCATAGCTGAGAAAGGCATAGCGACCCAGGTTCTCCTCGAGAAAGAACATGGCGACGGGCTGCCATCCGTGGATGAGTCCCAGGGCGACAAACCAGGAGCCGCCGACTCCCAGAAAGAGCAGAATAGCCGGCAGCAGGGCCGGCTTCCTGAGCAGGTGAGCTCGTCCGGAGATTCCCAGGAACACACCAAAAACGAGGGGCAGCAGCAGTACCAGGGGACCTTTTGTCAGGAAAGCGAGTCCCAGCAGGGCGGAAGCCACGTACAGATAGGCGGATCTTTCCGACCGAAGCCAGGAAAAGAGAGAGACCAGAGTCCACAGCAGCAGGGCCAGCAGGAGGATTTCAATGAGAGCCCGGCGCGACAGAATCAGGAAGCGGAAGGTGGTAGCAAAAATCCCGGCGCCCAGCAGCGCGACCGGGGCGGAAAACAACTGCACTCCAAGTCGAAACACAGCCACAATCGCAGCGACCCCACAAAGGGCTGTGAGGAGGCGTACCCAGAAAACCGATACGCCGAAGAGAGAGTACAGGCTGGCTACCAGCCAGTAGGAGAGGGGCGGCTTGTTGAGCCGCGGCTCCCCGTTGAAGTAGGGCACCAGCCAGTTCGAGCTCTCCACCATCTCTCTGGGGGTCTGGACGTAGAAAGCCTCGTTCGCGTCCCAGATGGAAGACGTGTCGAGGGAAACGAACAGGGGAAGCGAGAAGACCGACAGCAAAAGCCAGAGTCTCAGGTTCATGCCGCGTAGTGCTCACTTAGACGCAGTATTCAGTCCGAGACGGGTTCCTTCTCGGGCAGAATCTCCACTGGATCCAGAAAAGTCATGCGACTTCGAAGCTCACGTCCTACGCTCTCAATCTGGTGGGAGCGAGCTTTTTGACGTTGAGATCGAAATTTGGGCTGTCCTTCCTCGTTCTCGCGGATCCAGCGCTTGGCAAAAGACCCGTCCTGCACCTCGGCAAGAAGCTGCCCCATGGTTTCTCGGACATGCTTGTCAATGACTCGAGGACCGCTCTCATAGTCGCCGTACTCAGCCGTGTCACTCACGGAGTAGCGCATATAGTTCAAGCCCCCGCGGTACATGAGATCAACGATGAGCTTGAGCTCGTGGAGGCACTCAAAATAGGCAATTTCGGGCTGATATCCCGCTTCAACGAGGATTTCGAAGGCCGCCTTGACAAGTTCGCTCACACCCCCGCAGAGCACCGCCTGTTCCCCGAACAGATCGGTTTCGGTTTCCTCGGTGAAGGTCGTCTCGATGACCCCGGCCCGCGCACAGCCGAGAGCGCTGGCGTAGGAGAGCGCCACGGCCCTGGCCTGGCTGCTGGGATCCTGGTGAATCGCCAGCAGGGCAGGCGTTCCCTCTCCGGACAGGTAAGTCTCTCGCACGCCGTGTCCCGGACTCTTGGGAGCGATCATGGAGACATCGACCTGCGGAGGAGGGGAGATCGTCCCATACCGGATGTTGAAGCCGTGACTGAACATGAGGGTCTTGCCGGGGCCCAGATGAGGGGCTACCTGCTCGGTGTAAATCTGAGGCTGAATCGTGTCCGGAGCGAGCAGGACGATGACATCACCCCATTCGGCAATTTCTGAAACTGACCGAGCCTGGAGACCATCTCTGGCAACCTGCGCCCGGGTCTGACTCTGGGCCTTGAGTCCCACTTGGACCTGTACGCCGCTGTCCTTCAAATTGAGGGCGTGGGCGTGGCCTTGAGATCCGTAGCCGACAATAGCCACTTTTCGGGCACGAATCAGACTCAGGTCCGCATCAGCGTCATAGTACGTTTTCGCCATTGGTTTTGACTCCTTTAGGTTGACTTTGAAGGAAGGTTCTGAGCACGCTTTGAGGCCGGTACTTGAGCGGGCACGAACTGAGGATCCAGAGGCGGTGGCTCAGCTCCTCTGGTCATCGCAAGTCTCCCGGTACGGCCGGTCTCGATGATCCCGAAGGGGTCCAGGACTTCAATCAAACCACTTATCTTGCTGGGCGTGCCGGTGATCTCGAGGACAATGGCTTCCGTCCCCATATCCACTACACGGGCACGAAAAACCTCAGCGATTTGAAGGATCTCTTTTCGTGTTTCGGTATTGGAGGCAACCTTGATCAATGCCAGTTCTCTCTCTACTGTTGACTTGCCGGTGAGATTGACTACCCGCAAAACATTGACCAGTTTATACAGGTTTGCCTCAACCCGCCGGGCAGTGGCATCGTCACCCAGCATCACAATCGTCAGCCGAGAAACACCAGACTGGTGGCTCTTTCCCACATTGAGGGACTCGATGTTGAAGTCCCGGCGCCTGAACAACGATGAAATCCGGTTCAGGACACCCGGTTTGTCCTCAACATAAGCGACCAGCGTATGCTGCGGTGTCTCCGCAGCAGAGGATTGCGGTTCTGCTACCATTCTGAGTCTCCCCGGTCGGCCAGCACGGTTTCTCGAGGCCTCCTGATCATGGCATCCAGGTCGGCTCCCGCTGGAACCATTGGATAGACACTGTCTTCCTGCTCCACCCGGAAGTCGATGACTACGGTTCCGTCGTGGGCTTCGGCTTCGCGGACGGCTTCCTCCACCTCGCTGCGCTTTTCAACCCGAAGTCCCTTTAATCCATGGGCCTCCGCCAACTTCACAAAGTCGGGATTGAGCAGGGGGGTCGCCGCGTAGCGTCGTTCATAGAAGAACTCCTGCCACTGACGGACCATACCCAGGTAGCCATTGTTGATGATGGCCACGTGCAGCTTGATCTCTTCCTGGGCAATTGTGGAAAGCTCCGCCGCGGTCATTTGAAACCCGCCATCGCCGACGATGACCCAGACTTCTTTTTCCGGACAGGCCAGTTTTGCGCCCATGGCTGCGGGGAGAGCGAAGCCCATCGTCCCCAGTCCACCCGAAGTGATTAGTGAACGGGGCTTCTCGTGCTTGTAATACTGCGCCTCCCACATCTGGTGCTGGCCGACGTCCGTGACGATGAGAGCCTCTCCGCTGGTCAGATTCCATAGATCGTTAATCACGTGAGCTGCCCAGAGATTGCCGCTGTCGGGCAGAAACTGAATGTCCCTGACTGCCGCATCTCCCTTAAGTTCCTGGATATGATCGATCCAGGCGGCTCGATGCCCATCCCGAACAAGAGGCAGTAGATATTCAAGCGTCTCTCGAAGATCCCCGACAATTCCCACGTCCACCCGCACATTCTTGTGGATCTCGGACGGGTCAATGTCAACATGAATCTTGCGTGCATTAGGGGCGTATGTGGCGAGGTTGCCGGTTACCCGATCATCGAATCTCATGCCAAAACCCAGCAACAGATCGGATTCCTGGATGGCGGTGTTCACCCAGGCTTCACCGTGCATCCCCATCATCCCCAGGTTCAGTGGATGAGATGCCGGAAACCCTCCCAGACCGAGTAGAGTCGGGGTGACTGGGATCTGAGTCTTCTCCGCGAACTGGATCAAGAGTTCTGTTGCACCTGACTTGATTACGCCCTGACCCGCCAGAATGACAGGTCGTTTGGCATCGTTCATCAGGCCGATGGCATGCTCGAATTCTTCGGGAAGCGTTTCGTGTCGAGGCCGATAGCCCGGGAGCGTGACCTCCGAATCGTCCCACTCCCAGTCGGTCTCCGCCTGCAGGGCATCTTTGGTGATGTCCACCAGCACCGGACCGGGCCTTCCCGAGCGGGCAATGTGAAAGGCTTCCTTGAGCACGTGGCCGATCTCATCGGCTTCGTGGACCAGGTAGTTGTGCTTGGTAATGGGTAGCGTGATGCCGGTGACATCGACTTCCTGAAAAGCGTCTCTCCCGATCATGGCGGAGGGCACCTGGCCCGTGATGCAGACAATCGGGGACGAATCCAGCATGGCTGTCGCAATCCCTGTGACCAGATTGGTGGCCCCAGGTCCCGACGTCGCTACAGCCACACCTACTCTACCGGAAGCCCGAGCGTATCCGTCTGCCATGTGTGCAGCCCCCTGCTCATGGCGAACCAGTACATGGCGGATGGGGTAGTCCAGAATCGTGTCGTAAGCAGGCAGAATCGCTCCTCCCGGGTAGCCGAACACCAGGTCGACCCCCTCTTGGATCAGCGCCTCCCACAGAACATGAGCACCTGTATGACTCATCAGACCATTCCTTTCAGGAAACAATAAGCCCCAGTATGGAACAAGTCTCTTCTCCAATCAAATTTATAATTATCTGCTTATGTATAAATTTTTTTTATTGTATATTGAGTTCATGAGCGAACTAAAACCTCAAGATCTTGACATTTCAGCCCTGTCAGTTTTTAGAACGGTGATCGAAGAGGGGGGCTTTTCGCGGGCTGCCAGGAAAATCCTGCGCACGCAGCCTGCCGTGTCACTGGCGGTTCGAAGGCTGGAGGATCAGATTGGCTACAAGCTGATTGACCGCACGAGCCGGAAGCTGGTACTGACAGACGCAGGCCAGGTGGTTCTGGGATACGCCAAGGGATTCGATGCTCAGAAGCGAAAGCTGGTCGACGAGCTCGAGGAACTGCGCAACCTATCGGCAGGTCGCCTGAGTATCGGAGCCAATGAATCGTCCATCCTTTACCTGCTTCGCCACCTGAGGAGATACCGGTGGCTTTATCCAAGGATTCGGATCCAGGTCCGGCGCTCCCGCTCCAGCCAGATGCCCAATGAAATTCTGCAGGGGCACCTGGAACTGGCTGTGATCAGTTACGATCCGATGGACGTGCTGCTGGGAACCACGGTGATCTACACCGACCACCTCGCCTTCGTGGTGTCACCAAAGCACCGGCTGGCCTCGAAGGACAGCGTGTCCATCAAGGATCTTGGTGAAGAGACGTTCATCGCGCACAATGTGGTTTCTCCCTACCGGCGGATCGTCATTGGGCGGTTCCATGAGCATCGGGTACCTCTGCACATGCGGGTGGAAATGCCGACGATTGAGAGCATTCGAAAGCTAGTCCAGGCAGATGAAGGCGTTGCCTTTCTGCCGCGCATGTGCGTAGGACACGAGATCCGACAGGGAACACTATGCGAAGTTCGGGTCAGGGAGATTGAGGTCGAGCGTCCGATACGGCTGGTGTATCCAAAGAAACGATCGCTGAGCCGGGCCGGGCAGGCTTTCCTGGAACTCGTGGGTAGTCAGACAGTGAAGTCAAGGCCGGTCACAGAACGAAATGGTTCGTGAATCCGGTTCTCGAATGAGCGGCTCCGGGGGAGATTCAGCAGGGGCTGCGAGAGTACTGATCGCCTGCCCCATGAACAAAGAGGCCGAGGCTCTGCAAAGGTGCGTAGGGAGCTCCGTTGAAGTGATGGCGGCGGGAGTCGGTGTTCGACGTTCTGTCCCTTCTCTGCTTCGGGTCTTCCGCGAGGCCAGGCCCTCGCTGCTGATTTTTACCGGCAGTGCCAGCCAGCTCGACATGACCCTCCACATGAGCGACATTGTGATGCCTCGGGAGTGGTGTTTCGAGAATGGGCGATGTGCAGCTTGCGATGCCGGGCTCTTGAAGAGGGTGCAGTCCAGAGGATGGCCAACCGTTGCATGCGGCATTTCCCTGGACCGGCCGGTATTGAAGGCCGCCCAGCGACAGAGCCTGTTTGAAACGACCGGTGGTGTGGTCTACGACTCGGCTAGCGCTGCCGTTCTGCGAGCCGCCCACACGGAAGGAGTTCCGTTCCTGGCGCCCAAGATTGTCAGCCACACGGTGGGTTCGGGCCTCACAGCCTTCTGGAATCAACTAGATCGGAACATCGCTCCACTGGGTGAGTACCTGAGCAAGTTACTGGAGTTGATCGAAAGCGAATTGTAGGAGCCCCTTCCTCCCACGTTCGGGATCGGACCGTAGGGGCGACCCTTGTGGGCGCCCGCCAAGCAGGCCGGCACAAGACCGGCCCCTACGAGAAGATCTGATCGGACCATGGAGGGTCTTCCTACATCTGTTTCAAGCCGCGGCCTGGCGCCTGCGGTCTTGATTCAGGTCGTGTCCCCAGGTGGTTCGGACCCGGGAGCCCCTCAACTGTCCCCCACCAGGGCAAAATGAAAATCCATCACATTCGTGCCAGTGGGCCCTGTGATGATCAGGTCTTGGAGCGGTTGGAAGAAGTGGTACGAGTCGTTCCTTTGCAGGTATTCCCCGGAGTCGAGTTGCAGCTCCCTGGCCCTGGCCCTCGTGGCTGGAGACACCACGGCTCCGGCTGCATTTGTGGGTCCGTCCGAGCCATCTGAACCGATGCTGGCGAAGAGTACTGGAGGGTTCTTCCAGGACCGTGTTTCATGGAGACACCAGAGGGCGAACTCCTGATTGCGCCCTCCTTTTCCCGGACCCGTCACTCGAACCGTCACTTCTCCTCCCGAAAGCAGGCAGCAGGGGGCCGAAAGGGGGTGCCCGGTGGCCAGGATCTCGGTGACCATGGCCACGTAGAATCGAGCCAGATCGGAGGCATTCCCCTGCATCGAAGACGAGAGGATCAGGGGCTGGTAGCCCACGGCCGCGGCCTCCGCGGCGCCAGCCTGCAGGCTCTTGCGGTTGCTCGACACGAGGCAGTTCTGAACCCGCCGTGGGAGAAGATCTGCCTCTTTCAGAGTCTCGAGCGACTCTCCTGATCTGAGGCCGGTCTGGAGGTAATCAAGTACCTTCTCAGGAATCCGTGAAGTAATCTGGTAGCGCCCAATCACTTCCAGGCAATCGGCAAAGGTGGAAGGGTCAGGAGAGGTCGGCCCTGAGCCAATCGTGGAGGGGTCGTCTCCAACCACGTCGGAGACCAACAAGGTGACGACGGTAGCCCCGCTGGTGTGGTCCAGAAGGCGCCCTCCCTTGAGCCGGCTCAGGTGTTTGCGAATGATGTTGATTTCCCGGATCGTGGCGCCGCAGGCGAGAAGCGTTCGTGTCGTCTCCTGCTTTTCAGCCAGAGAAACTGGATCGACAGGTGCCGGAAGCAAGGCCGAAGCGCCGCCCGAGAGCAACACCAGCAGGAGATCCTCCGCACAGAGTTCATCTTCCAGGTAGCGGATCCACTGTCGGGAGGCTTCCAGGCCCCTTTCGTCGGGTTCGGGATGGCCGGCCTGAAAGATCTTCAGACCTGAGACCGTTACGTCGGGCAGGTCTCGCACCACGAGAATGCCTCCCTGAAGACGCGGGCCCAGCAGGTCGGCGACAGCCCTGGCCATAGCGGCACAGGCCTTGCCTGCACCCAGCAGGTGGACACGACGATACCGGTTCAGCCAGTAGACTTGTCCCCCCACGCGCAGGACGTCTCCCTGGACTGCGACCTTGTCCAGTACCGAGGTGTAAGGGTCAGCGGCCGCCAGCGCAGCCTGATAGATCTTCGCCAGATCGGCCCGCAAGTCCGCCATGGAGGGATTATTCCACGTTCCACGTTTCACGTTCCACGAAAGCTCTGTGATAACTTGTCAGGTCCCGTGAGAGATCCACAGAGGTTCACATCGGTCCGTCTGCTCGCACTGTCGGTGCTGCTCACTCTACCCGGCGCCACTGTTGTACTCGCCCAGGAGACTGAGAAAGAGAGGGGCGCTCGAGAACTACGTCTGCAGGAAGAGGGCCAGGACTACTTCAGGCAATGGCTGGAGCAGGATGTCACCTACATCATCAGTCCGGAGGAGAAGGACGTTTTTCGAAGGCTCCAGACGACCGAGGAGAAAGAGCAGTTCATCGAGCAGTTCTGGTATCGGCGCGACGAGGATCCCATGACGGCGTCAAACCAATTCAAAGAGGAGCATTACCGCCGGCTGGCCTATGCCAATGAACGCTTTCGGAGCGGCGTTCCCGGGTGGAAAACGGACCGTGGACGAATCTACATCATCCACGGCGAGCCGGCCGAAATTGAAAAGCACCAGCCCGGCGAACAATACCAGCGATCGTCCCCTGCGGGGGGAGGATCCAAGGCGAAGTTCGGGTTTGAAATCTGGCGCTATCGACACATTGAGGGAATCGGACCCGATGTCGAGATCGAATTCGTGGATCCCGGCGGCAGCGGAGAATACAGACTGGCTACGGCCCCGTGGGAGAAAGACGCATTACTGATTGTGGACGGTGCTGGGACGATCGGCGATGCACTGGGTCTGGCCGGCCGGGCCGATAGATCCTACTTATCACCCTGGAACTTGGATCGCTCTCCGGGGATGCACACCCGGGCACAGAACAATCCGGTTACCAGATATGAATCTCTGGGCCGGGTTTTGCGGCCTCCAGAGATTCAGTTCAAGGACCTGCAGCAGCTTGTGGAAGTGAATGTCAGCTACGACAGCCTGCCGTTCCGAATGCGCCAGGACTACTTCCGCCTCAACGAAACTTCTGTCCTGGTTCCCCTCAATGTCGAAATCGATAACAAGAACCTCACCTTCAGGCAGGAAGGGGAAGCTATGGTGGCGCGGGTTGCCATCTACGGGATCGTCACCAGCCTGACCCACCGGGTGGTGGCCGAATTTGAGCACGATCTGAAAGTCTCTTACCGTCCGGAGGGTCTGGAAAAGGGGCTCCTGTCACGCTCTCTTTACCAGAAGGTGCTCATTCTGGAGAACCGCATGCGCTACCGTGCCGATGTTGTTATCAAGGACTTGAACAGCGACAACATCGGTCTGCTGCGCACTCCCATTGCTTCACCTCAGGCCACGGATGATCTGGGCCTGAGTTCCCTGATCCTGACCGACTTCATTGCTCAGTTGAAGGACGCTTCGGCGCCCGAAGAAATGTTCGTCATTGGCGATCTTAAGGTGCTGCCCAACCTACGGAATCGGTTCTATTCTGCGAGGCCTTTTGGAGCCTATTTGCAGATCTATAACGCTGCTCTCGATCAAAGCACTCAGAACCCAGAGATCTCAGCTTTGTTTCGGATCGAGCGGGGCGGAAGGCAAGTCAAGTACTGGAGCGAAGATGGCGGCGAGTCGATTCAGTTTTTCTCCGAGCAGCGGCTGGTTCTGGCCAAGGCCCTTTCGCTGGCCAACCTGCCGCCGGCACAGTATGAGCTTCATGTCGAAATCGAGGATCGCTTGTCCGGCGAGAAGGTTGAAACCACGCAGAGATTTGAGATCGCGGGGGAACGGGAGTAGGTTCTAGGTTCTGGGTTCTGGGTTGTGGACTCCGATCTTACGATAGGCCCGACAGCCGGTTCTCGACTCGATCGGCCCATTCTCCGCGGCGGACCATCAGCGGAGGATCGGCCGTCATGTCGACAACGGTCGAAGCTTTTGCTTCGATCTCTTCGTGAGCCAGCAGGAGCAGATCTACCCTGTCCTCGAACATCTCCCTCAGTGCGACTATCGGCCCCGGAGCTTCCACCCCGGATCGGTTGGCACTCGTCGAGAGGAGAGGGTGTCCCAGGCTCTTGAGCCAGGACTGCAGAAGAGGACTCGACGGGCATCTCAACCCTATTTTCTCTTCGGAGGAAACCACTGCTCGGGGTGCATCCGGGCCGGCCGAGAACAGGAAGGTTACAGGTCCCGGCCAGAATTTCTTCAGGTGCTGAAAGTCTTTGGGAACCATCGCGGCCAGGGAATTAACCCACTCCGGCCCTGGAATCAGCAGTAGAAAGCCCTTCTCCGCTCTTCTTCCCTTGACGGTCTGGATTCTCCCGACTGCTTCCTTTCGGCCGGGGTCACAGGCCAGACCGTAGACTGTGTCGGTTGGCGAGAGAACGACGCCTCCTTCTCGGACCACGATTGCAGCGGCTTTGACCGCGTCCGGATTCCGGGAACCCGGATCAAGAAAGAGCACCCTTCCCATGCCTGTAGGTTACAAGCTGAAGGTTACAGGTTGAAAGTTGAAGGTGAAAAGTGCCTGTTGCCGGCTGCTTGCTGCTCCCGATTCCAGTACCCACAACCCAGAACCTAGAACCCAGAACCTAGAACCCAGAACCCATTCAATGCACCCTCCGCTCTTCGCCCTGCCAGTACCTCTCCCGCAGCGTCCGTTTCAGAATCTTCCCGGTGCCACCCTTTGGAAACTCCTTGTAGAAGTCCACACGCTTGGGAACCTTGAAGCCGGCCAGCCTTTTCCGACTGTACTCGAGAAGGTCGCTTTCTCCCACAGCGGCTCCGGATTTGAGAACCACCAGTGCCCTGGGGACTTCACCCCATTGCGGGTCAGGTACCGGAATCACGGCACATTCGAGGACACCCGGATGGGCCAGGATCGCCTTCTCGACTTCGACCGAAGAGATGTTCTCTCCTCCACTGATGATGATGTCCTTCTTCCGATCCACGATCTGTACATAGCCATTGGAGTCAATGGTGGCCAGGTCTCCCGTGTGGAACCAGCCTCCCTCGAAGGCTTCGCGGGTGGCTCCGGGTCGATTCAGATAGCCTTCCAGCACGGTATCGGATCGGACAACCACTTCGCCCACCTGCTCTCCGTCCCATGCGAGAGAGTTACCGGCGTCATCAACCAGCCTTAGTTGCACTCCGGGCACCGGGTAGCCGGCCTTCGACATGAGCTCGAGCTGTTCATCTTCGTCCAGAATCCGTAGATGGTCTTTCAGCCTTGCAACCGTGAGTACGGGACTGGTCTCGGTGAGGCCATAGCCGGCACAACATTCGCAGCCGAAGGTCTCGATCATTTCGCGAATCAGGCGTGGGTTCGAAGGTGCGCCGCCGATGTTCACCATGCGGAGGGAAGAGAAGTCATAACGCCTCACTGCCTCGTGGTTGAGGAGGGCGCTGGCCATAGTCGGGACCAGAGAGAACGCCGTCACGCTGTGCTCCTGAATGAGCTCAAATATCTCTTCCTCATCAAAACGGTGCACCATGATGTGAGTTCCTCCAAGACAGGTCAGGTACTGGGGCGTTCCCCAGCCGTTGACGTGGAATAGAGGAATGGCGTGAAGAACTACATCTGCATCGGTGGCACCTGTGGCCAGGGCCGCTTCCAGACCGTGAAGGTAGAGGTTTCGATGGGTGAGCATGACGCCTTTGGGGTGTCCTGTGGTTCCTGAGGTGTAGAAGATCTCCGCCACCGAGTCTTCATCCACATCCGTGAACTCCACAGCCCGGTCGGGCGGCTCTTCGGCCAGCAGATCCTCCAGACTCCGCTGGTGGGCCCAGTCCGGTGGAGTCTCCGAGTCCAGAAGGACAAAGTGGCGGACCGTCTCCACTCGATCTGAAATCCCCTCCAGCAAATGACCGAGTCCCTGATTGAAGAAGACCGCCTCTGCCTCGCAGTCTTTCAGTATGAACTCGAATTCGGGAGAAGAAAGGCGAATGTTGAGCGGGACCAGGGTGCATCCGGCCAGGTTGACACCATAATAGGCTTCCAGCAGATGATGTGTGTTGTAGGCGAGATAGGCCACCCTGGCGCCTGCGGACAGATTCATCCCCTTCAGCAAACTGGCCAGTCGGCGGCAACGACTCGCGTACTCATCGTAGGTCCAGCTTGACTCACCATCAATGACGCCTGTTTTGCGACCGAACTGAGCCTCGGCGCGGTCCAGAAAGCGAAGATGGGTGAGTGGAATCTTCATTGCACTCTGACAAAGATCTGGCGGGCCAGTTCTTCACTGAGACTGTGCTCTGCACTCTCTAGGTTGATCAGTACGGGGCCGTTGAAGGGAGCTTTCTGCAGCACCTGGATCTCTACCTCAGGGTGAATCCCCAGCGAGTCAAGATGGCGCAAGACGGAAGCATCGCGATCATCCACCCGGGCCACGATGACATCAGTTCGTTCCTGGACCTCCCACAACGAAGGGAGCCGTTCGTCGGTCATGGTGCCGTCCTTCCCGGGGATCGGGTGGCCGTGGGGGTCCCGGGTGGGATACCCAAGAGCCTTGTCGATCCGTTCCTCGAGCTCTTCGGACATCACATGTTCGAGTTCCTCGGCTTCCGCGTGCACCTTGTCCCAGCTGTAGCCAAGCACTTCCTTCAAATAGAGTTCCATCAGCCGGTGATGGCGGATGACCTCGAGCGCAACGCGTGCACCGGCCTCGGTCAGATCTACGCCTTGATAAGGCCGGTACTGTACGAGCTTCAAGGAGGCGAGTTTCTGAAGCATGTTGGTTACGCTGGCGGCGGAGCACTCCAGGTTCTCGGCCAGCCTGGAGGTGGACACTCTCCTGTCATCCCGGCTTAGCAGGTAGATCGCTTTGAGATAGTCCTCCATGGCGTGGCTGATCATTTGGCGCTCCGGAAGTACCAGCATACGTGCTTGAGAGGAAATCTCAAGCGCGACGCTTACCTCTTCCCTAATTCTCCCCTGAGAAGTTGAATTCGTCGCTGGGCGATTCGTCCGTGCAGGCTGATCCGATCGAATCGAAGGTAAGACTCCCAGTGGCCAATCGCTCTCTGGAGGTCTCCCAGCCTCTCCGTAACTCCAGCCAGCTGGTAGTGGGCCTCCGGAAGTTCAGTCTCCGCCTCCAGGGCCCGCTCATAACAAGAAAGAGCCTTCTTGAGCTTCCCGTTCTCCTCGAAAATGAGACCCAGCCGGTAGAGTGCACTCGAATCGCCAGGCTCAATTTCCAGGGCGCGTTCAAAACATCGCTCTGCGTCTCCGAATCGCCGCCGCTCGTAATAAAGCGCACCCAGATGGCCGAGAGCCTCTCGATGGTCGGCCTTCAGTTTGATGACCTGTCGAAAAGCATGCATGGCCTGCTCGTGAGTAGATCGCTCAGAATGGTAGCGGAGACCTTCCTGGTACCACTCCTCCGCTCCCCTCGTTGCTGCAAAGCTGTCCACCCGCTCTTGAACTTCACCCCGAACCTTGTTCCAGTCAAGGTCGAGCAGGTACTGTCCCGAGAGACTGTCCACCAGTCGGTGACCACGCCCGGCAATGACCCGATCCCCAAGGGCGAAGACGCGAAGACTGCTGAGTTGCCGTTCGCCATCCGGGAAACGTTTCATCAAAGACTTAATACTACGGGCCAAGTGAGTAGCCGCAACTCCCTTTTCAATAATCTTTTTTGCTGTTCTGAGACAAATCAGATCCTGGAAGTCGTAGAACATTCCTCCGCCTCTTCTGACGCTTGGCTTCACCAACTCGATGCGGTCCCAGTAGCGGAGGCGGCCCAGTCGGATTTCGAGGATTTTGGCAGCCTGCTCACGGCTGAAGTGTTTGAGCATCAAAAAAGAGTTAGGCCTGTTTGCGTCGTCTTGTTGGCTTCTCTTGGCTGGTTTGCACGGCTTTCTCGGACTTCTCTCGGGAGGTGGCATCGAGGCTCTTCTTGAGCGCCTCCATCAGGTCCAACACTTTGGCCGGCTTCTTTGTTTCAGCGACAATCACGCTCTTTCCATTGATTCTCTGCTGGATCACGTCGAGAAGCCGCTCCCGGTACTCGTCGTTAAGCATGTCCTCGGAAAAGTCCTCGGACATGTTCTCGATAATCTGCTCAGCGAGATCCAGTTCCTTGCCGGAAACTTCGACATCCAGCTCCGGAACGACGTCCCTGGCATGCTTGAACTCTCCCTGGTGGAAGAGGATGTGCATCATCAGGCAATCATCGGCAAAGTTGACGGCCCCAATGTATTCCTTTCCGCGCATGACGAAGCGTGTGATCGCCACCTTGTTGGTTGCCTGCATACCGCGGTGAAGCAGAGCGTAGCCTTTTTCGGCCTCCGCCTCCGGCACCAGGTAGTAGGTGCGGGCCAGAAACACGGGCTTCAACGTCTTGGCCTCCACAAAGGCGATCACCTCAATGTTGCGTGAGGCATTGCTTTCCGCCTTCGTGAAATCCTCCGGCTCCATCACGACGTATTCATCTTTCTGATACTGGTAGCCCTTCTTCAGCTCAGAGCGTTCTCGATCTTGATCACAGGCAGGGCAGTACGGGACCTGGTTGATGCGCCCCAGACAGTCGGGACACAAGAGGTTGAAACTCAATCTCTGGCTGCGTCGTGAGACCTCGAGTCGAACCGGGATCGAAACCAGGCCAAAAGTGAGGGAGCCAGACCATAAAGAAGGCATTGCCAACTCCTTTGAACTGCTCAGTGTATGTTATCAGAGGTTCCGCGTTCCTGGTTTGCTTGTCGGAGCTTTCATGAGGATCGGCGTGAACTGTCGAAGGTTGTCGGCTTGCGAAGCTTAGGCGGCGGATTTGAAATGGAGGGCCCGATTCTGCTAAGATCAAGGTCCTTAATAACTTATGCGGAACAACCCAAGAGATCACCTGCTCGATCTGCACCGAAGACATGTTAAAGCCTGGGAGCAGAAGGATCTGTCGGGCCTGCGTAATATTTACGCTGAACACGCTGTTGTCTTCAATACAGTGCCCCCGCCTCGGTTTTCTGACTTCAAGACTTTCGAGAACACGCTGCAGCAGTACTTCGGGAAGCTGGCCGAGCTGACTTTCTTCACTTCCAACATCCAGATCGAGGTGAAGGAAGAGGTTGCGTGGATTACTTCCCAGTATCTGCTGGCGCACCAGACAAACGGTCAGCTCTTTCGTGAAAATGGGCGCTGGACCGAGATCTATCAGAAAGAGAATGGGAACTGGCAGTTGACCCATCTTCATTCCTCACCCGATCCGGTTCAGAGTTCTATGGCTGCCGGTTGAGACGGGTGGGTCCCGTCTCTTGCAGACGCCTTGCGCGCTTCAGTTTTTCCACGCTTAGCCAGCCCAGAAGGTAGCCAAAGCGGGGCAGGAAGAGCACAATCTTGGCTGCCTGCCTGAGCAGGTATTTCCACCCCTCCGAGGATTCCTGAAGGGACACCGGGAGACTGGGCAGCCGGAGCACGCTGCCGAAGCGACTGCGGGTGAGGTAGAAGCAATCCATATTCTCATTGAAGACCAGACGGTTACGAGCGGGTAGCAGAAAGAAGGCCAGCTTTTGAAGTCGGAATATAGCTCGGCCGGAAAAAATGGCAGTGACCACGTCTCGGTCGATCCTGCCCACCTTGATCATCTGCTTGAGGTTGTGGGCGGAGATGCCCGGGGTCCAGGTGCTGATATCAGACTCTTCCAGCCGGGGAAGAAAGTGCTGCCGGTCCTCTTCCCGGCAAAGCAACCGGACTTTTCCTCGTCCGACGGCCTGGCCGCTCTGCAGGTGCTCGAGTGCTCTCAGGGTGGCGTCGGTGGAGTCTGTCTGGATGAGCAGGATCTCATTCCGGATCTCGCCGCCGGGTTCTTCCAGGAGCAGTGGCTCTCTGCGAAAGATACGGAGCAGGGTGGTGGGACGCAGCCAGTAGGCGTCCAGTTGGGCGTTGAAGGCAAGCTTGGGGCGAAATGGGAAGAGTGCCAGGACGAAGAACTTGTGAAGTGAAAAGACACGCCTGCCGGAGAGTATGAGGCTTACCAGGCAAGGTCTTGCGCTTCGAAGTTGGCGTGCCAGGCGAAACCAGTCACTGAGGCGGCGGGGATAGTGCACAATCCTCTCGACTCCTGGAAAATCTTCGAGAGGCGAGGAACTCTCGGCTCGGCACACAATCATCAAACGAGCGCCAGGATAGAGTTTCGGGGACGCCAGCCGCCGGATGGATTCACGCGTCATTCCCGAGTGTTCGGTCTGTACTACCAGGATGGGTCTGGCACGTGCCAAATTCGCACTGGTGCCAAAGCGAAGTGGTTCCCGGGCGAGCAACCGGGGAAAGGTGCGAAGGCTCAGGAAATAACACTCCACGGCAGCGTTGAAGACCAGGCCGGGCCGGTCGCAGAAGAAGAGAAAAAAGAGTTTGGCTTTAAGGAAAACGGGCCTTCCCGAGAAGACGGCAGAGACGATATCAGGATCCAGGAGGCGGAGCCGCCAAAAGGTACGCCAGTTGTGCAGCCAGGCACCTTTTCTCAGCTCGAGAACCCGGTCCACACCGGCTACGCTTCTGTACCCAGAGCTGTTCTCCTCGCGACAGAGGACCACGATTTCACTGTCCGGGAAGAGCTGACCTGACTTGAGGCTGGTCAGTGCACGGTGGCAGCTCGCGAAATCCTCTGTCTGCAGGAACAGAATCCTGGGAATTGGGCGGGGGAGCGCAGAACCGAATCGCACTCTCTGATAAAGAAACCGAAGGAGGCCCGGCAGGGTGGCGTAGAAGAAGTCGCCACTCTCGTTAATGACCAGAGTCTTGGGCACTCTCAGCAGGAAAGGTACCAGCTTGATTCCCCAATAACCCTGTTCTCCGGAAGAGAAGACGATGCTCGAATCGAAGCTGCGACCCCTTAATTGTCGAAGGGCCTTTAGCAACGACCGCGGGGCCAGGCGGGTCAGTTCACAGGAATTGGGCAGGGCTGCACGCCAGACCGACTCCGTTGCTTTCAGCAGAGAGGGATGGCAGCTCTCCACGAATAGAACCTTTTCTCCCAGGGGCCGGTGTGGAAAGCTGAGCAAGTACTCTCTGAAGGCCTGATCCGGTTGATGTAGCGGATAGAGAATGGAAAGGGCCAGACGACCACCGCTGAGGGGGCGTGCCCGGCCCTGGTAGTCAACTTCGAAGGCAGATCCCGAGAGTCGCCGGGCTGCGCTCTTGATCGATCGATATCCGCGATTGAACAGCGGGAAGAAGATCCGAGAGTAGTCTGTTCCCTGAAAAGATGGCGAAGAAGGAGTCAGGACCGACGAGAACGGGTTCTGTCTGGAGAGATAGAAGTCAAGGTCATCGGACCGGATGACGAGGGCATCCAGTGGGGTGTTCGGAAACTGCCGGCGCAGCGCAGCCGCCATGTAGAAAAACTGGGGGAGGTGGCAGCACTGAACGAGCAGGAGCCGTCGGTTCTTGTCCTGCTCTTGTGGATGAGAAGCGGAAGTCGTCACGAGTTTTGCTCTCTCGCCGGCTGAGAGTTTCCACGGGCGATGCCCTGATAGAGATTCGAGAGTTGTCCCGCCAGGCGATCCCATTCGTAGTGTTGAACGGCTGTTTCCCGCCCGGCCGCCCCCAGTCGCCGGCAATGTTCGGGGTTGCGCAGCAGGGCCAGGGTCCACAAAGCAAACTCGGCCGGGTCGTCTGCGATCAAGATGTTTTCCCCATGACCGGCCCGGATTCCCAGGCAGGCAAGCGAGGTAGCCACCATGGCCTTTTCAGCCGCCCAGCCTTCCAGTATCTTGCCCCGGATTCCGACGCCGGTTCGAAGCGGTACGATGACGACCTGTGCCCGATGGTAGTACTCCCGGATATCTTCGACAAAACCGGTCACCGTGACATTGGGATGGTTCGCCAGACGCCGGATCTCCAGCGGAGGAGAGGAGCCCACAATGTAGAGATGAGTTTCGGGTCTGGACTCCAGGAGCAGAGGAAAAATCTCCCGCTGAAAGTAAAGCATGGCATCCACATTGGGTTCATGACGGAAGGCTCCAACGTAAACCAGGGAGTCTGGCTCGATCTGGTCCGGACTTCCCGGAGTAAAGTAACCAGTATCCACTCCGGTATTCACAACGTGAAGCCTGGCATCGGGGATGTACCCCGCCAGAAATGCCGCATCGGTGTCGGTCACGCAGACAACGCCGTCCGTTCTGCGGCACATCTGGAGCTCCCGGTGGAGCGTTTGGAGGGTGTTGTAGTAGCGCCGCAGGCGCTTCCACGGCTTCGTTTCCAAAGCCTCCAGGCTGTGGTGAGCTGCGTAGTTTACCTCGATTTCAGTCACCAGCTTGGGAATACCCGGAAATAGATCGGCATACTGAACCATTTGGGTCCACTCAAAATGAACCAGGTCGAAATCCTCTTCGGCTAGAACGCTTTCCAGTGATTCCCGGAAGTTGGCACAGTTGAACTCTTCAAAGGGCTCGTAGAGGTAGGGCGAGACCGGCTCGAAGTGGCGGCGCAGGACCGTTTCGAGGCGCTCGCAATAAGGAGCTGCCTGCCCCGCCTGCTCGAGTTCATCACGGCTCTCGACAAAGCTGACCAGCGTCAGACGGTGTCTGCCAGAGAGGCGGCTCAGGAGCTGGAAGACCCTGCCCGCCCCTCCGTGCCGGCCCAGGTGGGGGAGGTAGGCACTGGCGATGAGAATCCGGGAGGGGACTCCCTCGATCTGACTGTGCCGGTCGGGATGAAAAAAGTTCAAATAAGACAGCGGGCGTCTTGCCCACTCCAGAAACTGCCGTTCTGTGTAACGGCGAGGCGGTTCACAGGCTCTCCCGAAAAGAGCTCCAGGTGCCCGGGTCAGAGCTCGGAGATAACCGGCCGGTGTGATCTCCCGGCGGACTCGGAGCGGATAGAGCAGGAAGTGGGAGAGGAGCGAGGACAACTGGAAGTTCCTCCACAGGTACCACAGTTTCCGTTGCTCGATCATCTCTTGAATCTGGTCTTCGTTGAAGAGCCTCAGGGAGCTGCTTCGATGTTTGTGGACAACTTGACTCGCAGCCGCAAACAATACCCGGAGGCCCCGTCTCCAGGCCCGGTAGCTCAAGTCGGTGTCCTCCACATAGCAGGGGGAGAAAATGGGAGCGAAGCCCTTCAGCCTGAGAAAATAGTCCCGGCGGAATGCGGAAGATCCTCCACCCGCCCACAGAACCGGCAGGACACGACGTTTCTTGTGAGCCTTCCGGACGGGTTCGTGACTGAGGTGAAGACGGCCGTTCTCAAAGTGGCCACTCGTATTGCCTGTCTCCTGGCGCCGTTGCCCGGCTGGAAAAAGAATCTGGGCGCTGACAGCAAAGACATCGGGATCCACAAATGGCTCCAGGAGGGGGGCCAGAAAAGAAGGATCCACGACCATGTCGTTGTTCAGAAGAACCACTATGTTGTGTCGGGCCGCCGCCACTCCGCGATTGTTGCCTTCTCCGAACCCGAGGTTACGGTCCAGCTCCAGAATTCTCACGCACGAAAAATGCTGGCGAATCCATGGCACGCTGCCGTCCGTGCTTCCGTTGTCGACCACGAGAACCTCGTGATCTCTACCGTCGGTTTTGATGGCCTGGACCACGGCAGGCAAGCATTCTTCGAGGAGTTCACGGCCATTCCAATTCAGGATCACGATCGAGCAACGATCACGAGGTGTGTCAGTCAGAGAAAAGGAACCCCGGACGGTTCTCAGGAGGAGAGAAACGAGCTCAGCCAGCGCAGCCGCGACGAGCAGCAGGAGCTGGACAGGAAGCAGGACGAGCCAGATGAGAAGCCTGGCAATCATCGCACACCACCCTCGGATGAACCCTGAGGCCCGGAAAAGGCATCTCTGATGTGGTGATGCAGACTGCGACAGGCTGCCATGTGCCGCGGTAGAATATGAGATTCGGGCAGCCCAGGTAAAGGGGGACGAATGAGAATGAGAGCGACCTGGCTTGCTGCCACACTGTCACTTCTGGCAGCAACGACCAGTCTGAGAGCGACCAGTGTCAAGATTGTAAACATCTCTGAGATGGTGCAGGGCTCAAACCGTGTTTTTCACGGTCGCTGTTTGTCGGCCCGGGAGATCACCCACAACAATGGTCTGCCCATTGTGGAATACACGTTCCTGGTCACAGAGGGTCTCAAGGGGACTGTGGCTGGAGAGAAAGTTGTTTTTCGGCAGGTTCAGGGGTTTGGCGCCAGAGGGTTCAGGATCGCCGGGCTCCCCGTTTTTACTAAAGACCAGGAGCTGGTTCTCTTCCTGGCCGCCGACAGCAGGATCGGATTGACAAGTCCGATCGGTCTCTCGCAGGGAGCGTTTTCGGTGTTCGAAGACCCAAGAGGGAGGCTGACGATCGTAAACGGCTTTAAGAACTTGAACCTTACCCACGAGTTGCAGCCAGGCCGGCTCCACAAGATGGGTCTTAAGCGTTCCCAGGCTGAGTTGCTGGGGAATCAGGGCCCGATTTCGCTCGAGACGCTCTCTGAAGCGGTTCGCGCCATTGACGTCTATCAGCGGGGCAAGGCCCCCAGGTCGATCCGATGAGCATTCAAGCGGAGTGCCGCCTAGGGCCAGGTCTGGTGGCGTTTTCCATCCAGTTCAGTCTCCTTCTCGGACAGGCGGCTCTGTTTGCAGGAGGGCCCCTGGCTCCCCTGGGCCCCGGTGTCTTCGCACGCTGGAACCCTCTCCAGCCGGTCATCATTGCCATCGATCAGGGCCCGATGGGGGTCGGCGGCTCCATCAGCAACGCGCAGGGGGTTGATTTCGTCCGCTCGACGCTGGCCGAATGGGAAATCGAAACGGCCACGATCCGTTTTGCCGATGGACCGCAGTTGCCGGTGGATGTGGGCGTGTCCAACTACTTTCCTTTTCTCACCCAGCCCCAGGCGCAGGGAAATCCCGTGATTTTCGATCACGACGGGTCGATTATTGAAGATCTTCTGGGTGAGGGTTCCAGCAACAACATTCTCGGCTTTGCCAGCGCCATTCCTGCAGGGGTGAACTTCGGGTTTGGCTTTGCGGTTCTGAATGGGCGCAGGGCCAGCCTGGCGACTCTCGGTCTGTTTCGCCGAGTCGTGATCCACGAGCTGGGCCATCTGCTGGGCCTGGATCACAGTCAGGGAGATTTTTCTCGACGTTTTGACCCTGTCTTTGTCCCGGTGATGTTCCCTCTTGCCGGCTCCGGGCCGATCGGACTCAGGTCGGATGATCGAGCGTGGTTGTCTTACATGTATCCGGTGGAGGGATTTCGGGACCAGACCGGAACCATTCGCGGCCAGGTCTTGCGCCGCAGCGGAGGAGGGCTCTCGGGGGCCAATGTCGTGGCCATGCCCATCGAAGTGGATGGCGAAGGGCAGTGGACGGAACGACCCGACGGGCTGGTCTCGGTGGTCTCGGACTTCCTGCTGGAAGGAATCGGCCAGTTCGAACTCCCAGGTCTCGATCCCGGTTCCTACGTCGTTTTCGTGGAGCCGATCTCCTCTTCATTCACCGGGGGAAGTGGCGTCGGCCCCTTCCAGATCCGCTTCGATCAGTTCCCCAAGGACTACTACAACGGGGATAACGAGTCGGGCATTCCTCAGTTGGATGATCCAGCCGAGAAGACTCTGCTGCTGGCCCTGGCAGGCCAGCCGCTTGAGGAAGTAATCCTTCGTGCCAACGAAGGGAGCAATAACCTGGCCTCCCTGACCGATGACGATCAGGAGCTGTTCACTTTTCCTCAGGAATTCACTTTTCCCTTTTTTGGAAAAATCTATGAACTGGTCACTGTGAACTCCGATGGCAACCTCACCTTTGGCGGGGGCGACAGTGAGAGCACGCCTCGCGACGAAGGACGCTTTGTGTCGGGTCCGCCTCGGATTGCCCGCCTCTTCACCGACCTGAATCCGGAGGTTGGGGCGGGAGAGGTTCAGGCCGTTTTTGATGGACTCTCCATGACCTTCCAGTGGAACGAGGTTTCGGAGTTTCTGCCCTTCGGCGGCGTTGGACCCGGGAATACTTTTGCTGTGGAACTCTTTCCCGACGGGAGTGTCCGCTTCGAATACGATCAGATTCGGGTCACTCCGGTTGATGGGCTGCAGGCGATCGTCGGAATCACACCGGGTGGCAGCTCTGGGGGCGGGCAGGTTAACTGGTCCCAGCAGATGCAGCCTTTTCAGGCCGGTCTTGAATCCGTTTATGAAGTATTTCCGGGTCAGAGCTTTGATCTGGAGGGGAGTCAGATCATCCTCCTGAGTTCTGAGTCCACCCACGACCTGTTTTTTCCGGTGATTGATGTGTCCGACTCCAGGTTTACCGGCGTCGCCTTTGGGAACGACTCCCACAAAACGGCCGTTTTCTCTGCGGAAGCCCTGGGAGCGGGAGGCCAGCACCTGCCTCTGGCCATCAATCCGGTCCTGGAAGGGATCCTGCCCTTCGGTCAACTGGCGACTCTCCTGCGCGATCTGTTCAGGGATCCGGTCACGGCTCCCTGGAAAGGATGGCTGCGCCTCCGCACCAGCTCTCGAGAACTCTCGAGCTTCTTTCAGATCGGTAACGGCGTGGGAAGTCGCCCCACCCTGCTGGATGGAGGAATCGCACAGTCAAGTCCGGCCACCCAGCTTGTCTTCAGCCGCGTTCATCAGGGAGAAGGTGCTTTTCCGGTGGGGAATGGCACCCTCACAGCCACGACTCACTTTTATCTCGCCAACCCGAACGACGCGCCACTGGGGGCGATTGTGCGGCTGGTCGGCTTCGATGGGATCGTGAGGGCCCAGGCGCCGATCAATCTTCCGGCCCGCGGGTTCGCTGAAAGGGAGTCCGATCTACTCTTCGGGATCGAGCGGATTGATCAGGGATATGCAGTGGTTCAGTTTGACGAGCCCGGAGGAATTGCCTTCTCACTGATTCAGGTGGGAGACACGCTACTTGGAAACCCGCCGACCCGAGTCTCGGAAAGTGATTCAGCTTATTCAGCGCAGCTGGCCCACGGTTCCCTGGGAGGAATCGATCTGATGACGCTGGTCCGGGTGATCAATCTTTCCGACCAGCCGAGAAGTGTGGAATTGACCTCAGTCGCTGAAAATGGGGCATTGATCCAGACCCTGGATCCTGTGCAACTGCAGCCTGGTGAGGCTGTTGAGATCGAAGGTGCAGAGGTGCTGGGCCTGGGCAGTCAGGCCCTCAAGATCGAAGGTGCTCAGGCTCCGGGGCTGACCGGAGTCGCCTCGGCTCGTGTCGGTTCGCTGATTGTCAATTCCGACGGGTCCGGCGTGGTCGGGGACGTCGTTTTCGGTGAGTCCGGTACGTTTCGCTTTGGGGCGCAGCTTCTGCTCCAGCATCAGGGTTTTGATCGGGCTCTTTTCGGCCATGTCGCAAACTCCACAGCCGAGGACCTGCGAGATCAGACGTTTACCGGTATCGCTCTCTTCAATCCGAATCTAGCCGATGCCCAGGTAGCGATGGTCGTCACCGGCTCGGGAGGCCAGCCCACCGGCGGGCTGGAATTTGTCCTGAAGGCGGGTGAACGCCTCTCTAGAACTCTCCTGGAACTGGTCCCGGAAAGTGCGGGTCAGGTGGGAGGATACGTTCTGGTGCAATCGAGCCTGCCGCTGATCGGACAGGAACTGTTCGGGAACAACACCCTGGACTACCTGTCAGCGGTGCCCCCGACTTCTTCTTCTCAGGGGATGGCGGCGCAGCCTTGAGGGGCCGGGCGTTCCACGTTCCGCGTTCCTCGTTTCTGGTTGAGGATCTGAAGCGTGGGAGGCAGGGCTCGGACCGCAGAGGGTTCTTCCTCAATTCCCCGGGGTTCCCCATCAGGTGGGTTTCACGATTCGTTCTACTGCCATCCCGGTCAGCAGGGTGGTGGAGGCTCCGATCAGGACATACCAGGTCCAGGCAACAACCGGAAAGAGACCCCAGCCGTAAACTCCATTCAAGTGGACAAGGATTACCACTCCCAACCCGCTGATCATGGCGATGAGTCCGGCGGTCTCACTTCTGACCTGAGTCCATTGTCCCAACAGAAAAGCACCCAGCACAGAACCCATGACGACACTGGTGATGCCCAGGCCGACTTCGAGCACACTGCCCCAGTTCCGTGCCAGCAAAGAGACCGCGATCAAGACCACTCCCCAGCCGGCCGTGAAGAGGCGGGACATTCGGATGTAGTGTTCTTCCGGGGCGCTGGGGGCCAGGTAGGGTCGGTAGAAGTCGTTCAGTGTGGAAGAGGACAGGGAATTCAGGGAACTGCTCAGTGTTGACATGGCCGCTGCAAAGACAGCGGCTATCACCAGTCCCGAGATGCCGGGAGGCATTTCTTCAACAATGAAAACCGGGAAGATTCGCTGGCTGTCCGCCGGGGGGGCGCTGGAAGAATGCTCGTAAAAGCTGAATAGCAGAACTCCAATCACCAGGAAGAGCAAGAACTGTCCCAGCACGATGATGCCGCTCAAGATAAGGCCCTGTTGACTCTTGGCCCGACTCGAGCAGGAGAGATAACGCTGGACCATCATCTGATCGGTGCCGTGAGTGGCGAATGCAAGAAACGCTCCTCCCACAATGGCGCCGACAAAGGTGTAGGGATTCTCCAGCGAAAAGCTGAAATCGAAAATCTGAAACTTGTCGGATTCAGCAGCAAGGCGGGTGATCTCCTGCCATCCGCCCGCCAGGTGATCGATCAGAAGGAAGAAGGCGATGACCGCACCCGCGATGTAAACCACCAGCTGGATGACATCGTTCCAGACAACGGCTGTTATTCCTCCATAGAAGGTGTAGACGATCGTGATCACGCCGATGATGACCACCGTCCACACATCCGAGATACGAGTCACCACGGAAAGCACCAGAGCCGTGGCAAACAGGCGGACACCGTCCGCCAGGGTTCGATTCACCTGAAAGAGGCCCGCGGACAAGTTCTTGACTTTGGTTCCAAAGCGAAAGGTCAATATTTCATAGGCACTTTGAATATCTCCCTTAAAGTAAGATGGGATCAAAACAAAGCTGACCAGAACCTTGCCGATGACATATCCGACCGCAAGCTGGAGGAAAGTCAAATTGCGGTCATAGGCAAAGGCTGGGATCCCGATGAAGGTGAGAGTGCTGGTCTCGGTAGCCACTATCGACAAAGACAGGGCCCACCAGGGGAGCTGTCGGCCTCCCAGGAAATAGTCGCTGGTACTTCGTTGCCCCCGCCCCAGCCAGACTCCCAGGATCGCCGTTGCAATGAGGTAACCAAACAGAACAATATAGTCGATGGGACTCAGCTGCATTTCCCATTATGGTTGACGCCTGCACCGGGAATAGTCAAACGATCTTCGAGACACGCGGTTTCAGGATGGGCCAATGAAAGTTCTTGCCGGGATTGATGGTGGAGGCTCCAAGACGGCCGGGGGCGTAGGGGACGAAGAGGGGACTGTCCTGGGGAGCTTTGTCACGGGCCCTTCGAACATTCTCAAAGACGGTGCGCTGGCGGTCAAGAATGCCCTGTCGGAGGCTCTGGAAGGGGCCTGCTCCAATGCATCGCTGCCGAGGGGAGACATTGAGGTTGTCTGTGCCGGAATTGCGGGCGTTGTCCGCAGCGAGAGTCGGGATCTGGTGGAAGGCATGCTGAGAGGAATGACCCCGGCCCGGACCGTGCTGGTAGAAACGGATGCTCACATTGCTCTGGCGGGGGCCACCAACTGTCGCCCCGGAATCATCGTGATTTCGGGAACCGGGTCGGTGGCTTTCGGTGTGAACCCCGAGGGCCGCACGGCTCTGGTGGGGGGGTGGGGGCACCTGCTGGGTGATGAGGGGAGTGGATACGATATCGCGCGACGCGGTCTTCAGGCAGTTCTCCAAGAAATGGATGGAAGGGGGCCCGCCACGTCGATCAGTCAGAAAATTGCTGCCGAGCTCTTTGTCAGTTCCAGTGAGCGGGTGGTTCACGAGCTCTACCGGGGTCAGTTGACGGAGGGCAAGATTGCCTCTCTCTATCCTCTGATTGATCAGGCGGCTCAAGAGGGTGACTCTGTCGCACTCCAACTCTTTGAAGATGCGGCCGGCCATCTGGCGGATGCCGCCCGGGCAGTTGTCAAAGAGCTTGCTCTCGTGCCCGGGGAGGCTCTGATTACGGTTGCGGGCGGCGCTCTGGTGGGAAGTCCGTTCCTGCGGAAATGCCTGGACCGGGCACTCGCGACGGGTGGGCTGGCATCCCTCCGGGATCCCTTTGCCGGGGCCGAGATCGGGGCGTTGCTAATCGCCGGCAGAGTGCTACGGGGCCAGCCGCACTTCGAACCAGCCTAGCCCGGATTATGCAAGAACCGTAATCCGGAGTTGAAAAACGACTCGAGAAGTGGCTCAACTCGAAAGCGGACAGGTGTGACAGGCGGATTTGCGAAGAATATCGGTTGGCGAGGCGTTTGAAGTGGTTGGGGAGTGAATTTCAGACAGATCTGGGCCTGGGTGAGTATCGGAAGCGGTTTTTCGGGGAGCTGGGAGAGGCTAGCTGGAGTTGAGACGACTCAAGACGAGGTGGAAGAGGGGTTGTTCGGGAAAGGCTGAGGAAAGATGGACCCAGATGCGTCGAGTGGTTTGTCGGATCCGGGCCCCGATCTTGAGGACACGACGACGTAAGGTTTCGATTTCGAGCTTGTGCCAGGGGGTCCCGTGCAGATAGTCGCGCAGGCGCACGAACATCTGGTAAGCCAGGGCATGCAGAAGGAGTCGAAACTGATTGGCCAGGAATCGATGACAGCTGAGTCGGTCCATGCTCAGATGATTCTTGAAGGCCTTGATGAAGTTTTCGGTCTGTCCTCGGTTTGTGTAGTGGTCATAAAGTGATTGGGAGCAGAGATCGTCCCGGTTGGTGACCACAAAGCGACGATTGATCCCGCGCTGATCGACCTCCACTTTGACGATGACGCGACGAGATCGATCCCAGCTGTTGGCTCGATAAAGAAACTCGTCAAACTGACGCTGTTTTTCCTCCAGCTCAAGGAACCTTTCCCGAGTCGAATCCAGCAGGGGCTCGACCACTCGCTGCAGGCGAGGGTTTCGACTTAACCCAATGACATACTGGAGTTGATTCTCTTCAGCCTCACAGAACTCGTAGAGCCGCGGCGTGGCAAAGCCGCTGTCGGCCCGAATCTCAATCTCGACATCCGTCCCCACTCCTTGTCGGATAGCCTCCACGACTCGCTTCAGAATGGGCACGATGTGAGAGGCAGCTCCCTTGTTGCCAGGTCTCAACACGGCACACACCAGGTCTCCCGTGTCGGCATCGAAGATCAGCAAAGGATGCAGAATGTGGCTTCGGTAATACCCGTGGTAGAAGGAGAACTCCTGCTGGCCGTGGGTATGGTCGTCGGTACTGTCCAGATCCAGGATGATCTTACCGGGACGTCTTTTCTTCAGGGAGCGCACATAACGGCCTAGCAGCCACTGGCTCAAACGCATCAGATCCTTCCTGGTGACGGAGTTCTCCAAGCGGGAGAAAGTCGGCTGCGTGGCCAAATCCGGATCGCTCTCCGGCAACTGATCACAGACGGTTTTGAGCATCGGATCCGAGCGCAGCGTATCGGCGTCATTACAGTCTTCGTAGCCGGCCACGATCTGCAAGACTCGTTGTCGGATCAACTTCAACAGATCATGACGAATGTAGCGTTGGTCTCGACTCTCCGAAATACACGAACTGAAGCCCTCGCAGAGCCGATGTTGCCGATCCACCGATCCAAACAACAACCATCCTGCGTCGGAAGTGAGGCTCCCCCCATCAAAACGCGCCGTGATCTTTCTGTGGCTGTGAAATGGCAGGGTATTCTGGCAGACTGCTCTTAACATTGCCGTAGCTCCTGGTTAGGGTCTTGTTTGTGTAAACCCTTTTATATCAGAGAGCTACGGCTCTTTTTATGGGCCCAAATCTCACTCGGATTCAGATCTCATGCATAATCCGGGCTAGCTAGTTCCCATCCGGAAACCCACCATTTGAGCTTCCTAAGTGGTTGTTTCTTATACCAGATGCTACGGTTCCAGGGGTCGGTATTAGCCGACAGCAGGGATGGGGCGGTCGAGTGAGCCAGATGCAGTTTCCGACCAACACCTTACCCTCAAGATCCCCCTCCATTATGGCGTCCAGCGACTCGTTTACAACCGTAGCCGGGCCAACACCAACAGATTGAAACTGAGCACCGAGAGATGCACATACTGCTGGAAGTGCTCCCATCCCTTCCAGGTGCAACGATCCGCTCCGAAGACCCGTTTGAGCATCGAGATACAGCCTTCGATTCCAGCCCGAAAGCGCCTCAACTGCTTGTAAACCCAGCTGGAGCGCACCATATCGATGACCTTCAGCCCTGCCTTTTTGGCAAAGGCCACATCCTGGATTCCTTGCTTCTTGGCCCACCTCAGATTGTTCTGAGTGGCGAATCCCCCGTCGAAGCTGGCTTGGCGAGGATAGCGCCCGTAGATCTGATGCTGACGCTCCAGCATCGGCTGCATTTGCGCCTGGTCAGCGGGATTGCCTTGCGTGACCAGACAATCGACGATCAGTGAGGTCTTGCCGCAAGTCAAAAAGATCTTGTGACCGAAAATCGTCTCGCGGCCCCCGGTCTGGATAATGTCGCTATGCTCCTCAAAGATCGAGACCACCTTCTCAGCGGCCGGAACCTTCTGGCCCTGCAAGACGCGCCGGTCGGTCTGATCGATGACTCGTCCCATTAGATCCAGATAGTGACGCAGCTGCTGGAGAATCACCTCAGATTCGATCCCCTGCCAACCAGCAGCGCTCTCGAGAGCCTGACAGCCATAGCCATAGGTCTGGCCCGACACCTTGACCAGATCTTGGTAGAATTGGCGCCGATTCTGGCCCCGGCTGTTGCGGATGTTCGTCACTCGGCGCTTGGCCCGCCGACAATGATTGTGGTAGACCACCGGGTAGTGCTCAGCCAACTTCCTCAACAGGGCTGTCACCTTACGCACCGAATCGTACAAAAGCTGCGAGTCCAAAGGGTGGCGGATGCTGCTCTTGACCGACGTGGCATCCACCCGCACCTTGCGGGCCTTTTCCAAACCCTCATCATCGGCCCAACCCACCAGCGCACGAGTGATGCTCTCCCAGGTCGAAGCTTGAATCCTGGAGATGTTCTCCTGCAGACAGCTCTTACCGGGAGACCATCCTAGAGGTAAGCGGCAGAAGGCCCGGAAGCTGGCCGAGTCGTGCACATGAAAGGCCAGCTTTGCATAGGACAATCCGTGCCAATTCTTAATCACAGCACAACGCACAACTTGCTCAGCGCTCAAACCTGGAGAGCCATTGCAGGGATCGACCTTGTCAGACAGATCTTGTAAAACCAAGGGCAGGATTTGTGGGTTAGCGTCCAGGATCCGGGAGATCATCTGCAACTCGTCACCGAGTCGGTGATCGGGCCAAAGCGGCGTGAGTGGCATCTGATTTTCTCTGTTCTTTCGCATTTTCGGAGCTCCTTGATTGCCATAAGTCTTTTTGTTTCAGTGGTTTGGAACTCTTACTCTAACAAAAGACTCTGACAAACTCGGAGCTCGAAAATGTGACCTTTCCTCTTTGTTTCCAACCACTTACAGGCGATCGGATGGGAACTAGCTAGTGTACTGACCGGGAAGTTCGCGGTGTTAATTCGGGATGGATTTTCGTCGTCAGTGAGGCGCACGACGCAGGCAGGCCGAGAGTCTTTCGAGGAGCGCAACAAAGCTGTCGGCGAAAAGACGCCCGAAGTAGCAGCGTGAACTTTCCGGACAGTGCACTAGGTGTGCATTCTCATGACGTTGTTCAAAAGAGGTAGTCTGCTGATGGGAGGGAGATTGGCCAGGCTCTGGTGCATACGGTGGTGATTATAGAAGTGGAGCCAGCGAGGAAGCCAGCGGGAGCGTTCTCGTGAGCTGCGGTAAGGGATGCGGTAGGCCCACTCTCTGAGCATGGTCTGGATGAAGCGCTCTGCTTTGCCGTTGGTCTGAGGGCGGTAGGGTCTGGTGTACAGATGGCGCAGGCCGTGGCGGTGGCAGCAGTTGTTGAAGGCATGAGCGCGGTAACAAGATCCATTGTCGGTGAGGATGGAGAGCGGTTGAACACCGCGCTGATGGAAGAAGGAGAGAAGTGGACCCGGAAAACTGGACCATTTGCTAAGGTGGCTCCGACCTGAATCAGAAAGGATGAGGAGTCATGGCAAAACGAAGGAATTTTTCAGCTCAGTTTAAAGCGAAGGTGGCGCTGGAAGCGCTGCGAGGCGAACACACGCTGAGCGAGCTGGCGGCTCGCTACGAGGTCCACCCGAATGTGATCACAAATTGGAAAAAGCGGGCCCGAGAGGGCCTGGTCGATGTGTTCGCGGGCAAAGTTGAGAAGCGTCAGAGAGGAAGCGAGGCAAAGACCAAAGAGCTTTACGCCAAGATCGGAGAGTTGACGGTGGAAAAGGATTTTTTGTCCAAAGTGCTCGATCGCTGAGCATCAAGGCCAGAAGGGCCGCGATCGAGCCGAAGCACCCGAGGCTGAGCATGCGCAGACAATGCAGGCTGATGAGTCTGAACCGTTCGACTTTGTACTATGAGCCCAAGGGTGAGAGCGAAGAAAACCTGCAACTGATGAGACGACTGGACGAGCAGTTCTTAGAGACTCCCTACTACGGATCCCGGCAGATGGTCTATCACTTGAAACGGCAAGGCTACCAGGTGGGCCGCAAACGGGTTCGTCGCCTGATGGCCAAAATGGGCCTGACGGTCATCTATCCAAAGCCGCGGACCTCACAGCCGCACCCGGAGAATCGAGTGTATCCGTATCTTCTTCGAGACTTGGCGGTCAGCCGGCCCGATCAAGTGTGGTGTGCGGATGTCACCTACATCCCGATGCGTCGAGGTTTTTTGTACCTGGTGGCGATCATGGACTGGTACAGCCGCCGGGTTCTGTCCTGGAGGCTGTCGAACGCGCTGGAGCCGTTCTCTTGTTGCGAGGCACTCGAGGAGGCGCTCAACAGGTACGATCACCCGGAGATCTTCAATACGGACCAGGGGAGTCAGTTCACCAGCGCGGAGTTCACGGGACTACTCAAGGAGGCCGGGGTGCGTATCTCGATGGACGGCAGGGGCCGCTGGATGGACAACATCTTCATCGAGCGTCTGTGGCGTTCACTCAAATACGAATGCGTCTATCTGAACGCTTTCAAAACCGGGTCGGAGGCCCGTCAAGGGATCGGCCACTGGATCAATCTATACAACAGCGAGAGACCTCACTCGGCACACAACGGAGCGACGCCCGAAGAGGTGTACACTGGCTTGGACAAGAAATCTGAGTGGGGCCTCGCCCTCGGGCTTATCCCCTCTCAGAATTCCCCTGACTGGCGGCAACAAGAACTACGGAGTCCACCTTAGAAATGCCGCCGAGTGGTCCAGTTAATGGGGTCCACCTCTTAGACGGCGGCGCTTCCGTTGCAATCGGTGCGGCAGAACCTTCTCTTCCACCCACGGAACACCCTATTATCGGCTGCACAAACCCAGGTCTTTGTTCGATGAAGTCGTCCACATGTGTGTCCACGGGCTTGCGATTTCTTCCATGGCTCGTATCAAGCGCATGGCCTGGGGCACAGTGGCCCGCTGGCTCGAATCGGCGGCCGCATACGCTGAACGGTTCAACGATCGGATGCTGAAAGGCTTTGTGATCTGTGAGCTTCAGGCCGATGAGATCAGGACATTTACTGGATCAAAGAAGCGGGTGATCTGGGTTCTTACGACCCTGGAAGTGTGGTCCAGACTTTGGATCTCTGCAGTGGTTGGCCGCCGCAACTTCCGGAACATCAAGCGAGTGATTCTCAACACTTTGCAGCGAGGCCGTGTTGAACACCGCTTCCTGTTCACAACCGACGGTTTCGAGATGTACGAGTGGGCGGCGAAAAGGTTGCTCCGAGGAGTCTGCATATACGGTCAAGTGATCAAGAAGCGCCGCGAGAATCGAGTGGTCCGGGTCGATCGTAGACTGCTGCTCGGAACACAGGCAGAACTGGAAGAGGCACTCTTCTATTCGGAGGATTCCAGCACTCTCAACACCAACTTCATCGAACGCCACAATCTAACCATCCGCCAGGGCTGTTCCTATCTTGGCCGTCGTACACCTTGCCACGTCCGACGTACGGAATTCTTGGAAGGCCAGGTGGCTCTGCTCATGGCCTATTACACTTTCTGCGACCGCACAGGGCTTTGAAGTTCGGTGAGACGCTAAGGACTCCCGCCATGCAAGCTGGACTGGCTAAAAAGAGGCTCTCCTTCCGGGACGTATTCACCAGCCAGGTGGCGTTCTTTTTATTTTTCTTGATTGTGCTTGTCGCACGGTACGCCAGATTGGATCTCAGCTCTGTTCAGTTTGGGTACTGGAGGGGGACCGGCTCAACAACACTTGCCTGAAGAAGCACCCTTCGTTTTGCCATGACTCCTCATCCTTTCTGATTCAGGTCGAAGCCACCTTAGCAAATGGTCCAGTTTTCCGGGTCCACCTCTGGAATCAGGAAACATGGAGGCCTGAAAGGGAAGGACCCTGTCAGTCTCAGCTGTGACTGTCGGTTATCGGCACACAATGCTGTTGCGGGAAGGGGCTGGGCATGTCTACCATGGAAACCATACTCAAGATCCACTGGAGGTGGTTCATGCAACATCGAATTCCGACTTTTTCAACTTCTCTTAGAACCCTGTTGGCCCTGACGAGTGTGTGCATCGCTGGAGCCGTCACCGGCACCCTGAAGGCGGGAGAGTTCGAAGACAACGCCTACAGGGTGGTCTCCCCCCAGGTCGTGGCAACCTCAGACATCGAGACCACTTTAATCCTCAGCAATCCACTCGTTGGAGACACTTGCGAAGTCCGGGTTTCTTATCATCTGGGTGGAGGGACGAAGTCAGGGTTCCCGATCCTGACCAATGGGGAAGATCTGGGGCACGATTTCACGATCCACCTGGAGGGTGCAACCTTTTTTGGGAATGCCGAGTTTACGCCCTTGAAAGTAACCACGAACGGGGATGCAACTAAGACCTCTGCTTTCGCCCCAAAGCGGACACTGGTGACCGGCTACCGATCTGCCCTCCAGCTGCTATACTTAGGTCGGAAAAATGAACGGGCTTAACGAGAAACGCAAGATCGTATGCGTACTCTATGATGACCCTGTAGAAGGTTACCCGCCGAAATATGCGCGCGATAGCATTCCAACGCTGACGGCGTATCCAGACGGACAGTCGTTGCCTTCGCCAAGTGCTATCGATTTTTCCCCTGGCGACCTCCTCGGTTGTGTCTCAGGGGAACTTGGGTTGCGAAGCTTTCTGGAAGATCGTGGTCACACGTTCGTGGTGATGTCTGACAAGGACGGCCCGGATTCAGTGTTCGAGAAGGAACTGGTTGACGCTGACGCCGTGATTTCTCAGCCATTCTGGCCCGCGTACCTTACGGCCGAACGGATTGCGAAGGCTACCAACCTCAAGTTGGCGATCACGGCCGGGATCGGCTCGGACCATGTTGATCTGCAGGCAGCGATCGACAAAAACATAACGGTGTGCGAGGTCACCTTTTGCAATAGCATCAGTGTTTCGGAGCATGCCGTCATGATGATTCTGGCGCTTGTGCGTGACTACATCCCCCAGTACAACTGGGTAATAAAGGGTGGATGGAACATAGCCGACGCAGTTGCCAGGTCGTACGATGTCGAAGGAATGAGTATCGGCATCCTCGGTGCCGGGCGCATTGGCTTGGCAGTGCTCAAGCGCATGAAGCCATTTGACGTGGAACTTCACTACACTGATCGACACAGGCTAGCGGCCGAGGTCGAGAAAGAGCTCGAGCTCACGTATCACAAGGATGTGGAGTCGTTGGTGCAGGCTTGCGACGTTGTGAGCATTCACTGCCCACTTCATCCAGAGACAGAACACCTTTTTGACGAGAAATTGATAAGCAGGATGAGGCGTGGTTCCTATCTCGTAAATACGGCCCGAGGAAAGATCTGTGATCGGGACGCCGTTGCAAGAGCGCTGGAGAGGGGTCAGCTGGCGGGCTATGCTGGCGATGTCTGGTTCCCGCAGCCAGCGCCCCAGGACCATCCGTGGAGGCGTATGCCCCACCACGCGATGACACCACACACGTCTGGAACGTCGCTTTCGGCTCAGGCACGATACGCTGCAGGTGTAAGGGAGATTCTGGAGTGCTGGTTTGATGGTAAACCGATAAGGGATGAATATCTGATCGTTCAAGGCGGAAAACTAGCTGGCGCGGGCGCACATTCATACAGTGAGGGAGACGCCACTGGCGGATCGGATGAGGCCGTCCAGTTTAAGACTGGGGATTAGAGAAGGTGGTTCCCTCTCAGAAGTAGTCGGCGGACGTTTGCAGGACTTTGAGGACTTTTGAAATGCTTCTGCTGTCGGGTTAGATATTCGCTATAATACCGACTGACGCTGCAACCGATTGGGGATGGAAAAACGTCCTGATCGACGACCGCCGGTAGTTGTGTCATTTCTTCGTCTCAGGGTTCAGCGATAGGTCACCAATCAGAGGAGTGAAGCCATGCCGTATGACGAAAACATGATCAGTCCGATGCGCGAGGAAATGACCGGGGCCGGGTTTCGAGAGGCTCGCTCTGCCGAGGATGTCGACCGGGTGTTCGCCGAAGAAGGGCCCATGCTCTTTTTCATCAACTCGGTCTGCGGATGCGCCGCCGGAGTCGCGCGTCCCGGAGTTCTTGCCTCCTTGAACCAATCGATCCTACCGAACAATCTGGTCACCGCCTTCGCTGGTAATGACGTGGAAGCAGTCAACCGGGCTCGCCAGCTCTTTGCCGGCTATCCGCCCTCCTCCCCATGCGCCGCCATCGTCCGTGACGGCAGGGTGATGCATATGGTGGAACGGCATCACATTGAGGGACAGAGCGCCGAGAACGTGGCTCAGATCCTGCAGAGCGCCTACGACAAGTACTGCGGCGCCGAAATTGATGAGTCGGTGGAGATCTTCGATCCGGTGGCTGCTTTGCAGATTACCCAGCAAGAGGCTCGGGAGCGTCTCAGCGCCAACGGGGATATCGCGGTGCTGGATGTACGGGCGCCCCAGGAAATCAGCGCGGGCAAGATCGAAGGCGCTATCGAAGTAGATCAGGCCAAGTCCCAGGAAATCATCCAGACCTGGCCGCGCGACCGCGAGATTATCGTCTACTGCCAGCACGGGGAGAGCAGCCTGCAGGCGGCCCGGTTCTTCCAGAGCCGCGGTCTTGAGAACATCAAGAGCCTGGCTGGTGGCTACGCCGCCTGGACAGCCTCCTCGTGAGGCTCAAAGATTCAGGCGAAAGGGCTGTAGGGCCTTGAAGTGTAAGCTTTAGGGGACTTAGGCTCAAAAACCCCTTGCCGGAGAATGTCCAATGGATCTCTCAAGTTTTGGCGATCTGCCCGACGACGCTCAACTCTGGGTCTTCGGCTTCGCCCGACCTCTCAGCAAAAGGGACAGGGAAAACATCAAGAAGCATCTGGACGCATTCCTACCCCGCTGGACCTCTCACCAGATCCCGGTGCGCGGCGCCTACACCGTCTTGTATGATCGTTTCGTCCTCGTGGCCGGGCATTGCCCGGAGGGTTTGTCGGGATGCTCGATGGATAGTTGCGTCTCCAATTTCAAGCAGTTGAAAGCGCGCTGTGGCCTGGACGCCTTGGACCGGAGCCTGGTTTTTACCGCGACCGGGAAGGACAGGTGCAGTGCCTGGACCGGCCCTCCTTCCAGCGCAAAGTCGATTCTGCAGAGATCAGGCCTTCCAGCACGGTCTTCGACACCACCCTGCAGAAGCTGGGTCAGCTGAAGAGCGGCAGTCTTGAGACCCCCTTCGAGAAGTCCTGGCAGGCCACGGCGTTTCGGGTTGCGGTGGGATAGACCTTTTTCGCTCAAGACCTCAAGAGACAGCGGCGCCTTCCTCCTCCAGATGGATATGCCCGCCGAGTTTAGAGAAGCGAAACACCATGCGCGAGTTCGAACAATCAAGCTTGGTTGTTGGTGCGGGAGACCTTTGGTCTCAAGCGACAAAGGCACAGTTTCTGTCGGCAATTCGTGATGGCAACTTGCCCCAGGAAGCCTTTCGGCGATGGCTGGGGCAGGATTACCTCTTCGCCCGGGGAGCAACCACGTTTCTGGCAGTTACAATCGCGAAAACGCCGCGGCCGGCCCAGAAGGTTCTGATTTCAGGACTGAGCGCGCTCCACTTGGAGCTGGACTGGTTCGAGGAGAATGCACAGAAACGGGGTCTCGATTTGAACCTTGCGTATTCCGGTGAAACCGGCCACCCAATCCGGGGAAGGTGGCCACCCGGTCGGAGCGAAGCGACGCTGGGGATTTCATGATGTGTCAGGTGGCCGTTTTGAGTCAAAGTAACTTCGATCGATTGGCACTCTAGAAACCTCCAATAAAGATGTGTGTGAAGCAGTCGTAGAGGCTGTGGGAAGTGTGGGAAACTGCCGAGCGCAGCGAGGAGTTGTCCAAGCCCTGTGAGAACCCACGTGCCGGGAATCCTGAGCAGATCTGCAAAGCGCTGAATGGGTTTGCACAGGGCGGCAGTTTCCATAGCCTTTTTGCCTTTAGTCCTGAGAAGCCGCCAGACGCTTTCGCATGGAACCTCCTGCGAGTTCCAGGCGATGGGCGTTGTGAACGAGCCGGTCTAAGATGCTGTCGGCCAGAGTCGGATCACCGATCTGTTGGTGCCAATCGGCAATGGGGATCTGGCTGGTCAAGATGGTGGAGCGAGTGTTGTAACGATCCTCGCAGATCTCGAGGAAGTCACGACGTTCGCTCTCAGCCAAGGCCGTCATGGCGAAGTCATCGACGATGAGGATATCGACACGGGCCAGTTTTGCCAGGCGTTTGTGCAGAGTCCCGTCGGCGCGAGCTATGGAGAGTTCTCGAAAGAGTACAGGCTGGCGGGTATAGAAGGCTGTGTGGCCCTGGCGGATAGCCAGCTGGGCGAAGGCACAGGCCAGAAAGGTCTTACCCACACCGCAGGGGCCAAGCAGGATGAGATTCTGATGTCTGGTGATCCAGTCGCAGGTGGCCAGGGAACGGACGAGGGATCGATCCAGTCCTCGGGCAGGACGGTAGTCGATATCCTCGAGGCAAGCCTGGCTGTCCTTGAGATGGGCGTTTTTCAGGCGCCGGGCCTGGACCTGGTTCTCTCTCCAGAGCCAGTGTCGATCAATCAGCCAGCCGATACGCTCCTCGAAGCTGAGAACGGAGGAGTCGGGATCTTCGAGTTGCTGGGTGAGAGCCTCGGCCAGGCCGGTCAGGCGCATGGAGTGAAGTTTTTCGAGAGTCTGGTTAATGAGCATGGAAGTTTTCCTCACAAGTGAAGTAGTCGGCTCCGCGCAGGTTCGAGTGTTCCAGAGCCGGTTGTGGTGGTTGGGTCTCGGGTAATGGTTGGGAGTCCAGACCTGTCTTGAGAATGGACTTGACGCTCTGGTAGGAGAAGGTGGAGAAGGACAAGGCCCGCCGGCAGGCGGCCTCCAGGCGATCCTCGCCGAAGGTCTTGCCCAGCCGCAACAGTCCCAGGCAGCTACGGTAGGCCTGTTCCGGATAGCGGCCAGAGGCGAGCATCTTCTCGACCAGATCACCACAGTGGGGTCCGATCTTGGCAGCCCAGGAGATCAGCCGCGAAGGAGACCACTCCAGATAGCGGCGGTGACACTGTGGACGGTGCTCGGAGCAGGTAGAGGCAGTTCCCGACACGCGGTTGCGACGATGCGAGGCCACCCGCTGGCCCCGGTGCAGGATCTCCACGATGTGTTCCGTGTAACGGATCTCGACCTGCTGGCGGACCAGAGCATAGGGAACGCTGTAGTAATGCCGCTCGAACTCGACGTGGTAGTCGATGTTCACGCGGGCTTTTTTCCAGCGAGCCAGCTGATAACGGATCCTGGGTAAGGGTCTGAGAGCAGGCTGATCCAGACGGCGGTAGAGCTCGAGGCGATTGCCTTCGAGTTTGCGGAAAGGCCGGCGGTTGAGTTCTCTGAGCAGTTCGTGGATGGCTGCATTGAGCTCACCCAGGCTGAAGAAGCGTCGCTTGCGCAGGGCGGCCAGGATCCAGCGCTCAACGATCAAAACGGCCGATTCGACTTTTTCCTTGTCCCGAGGAGCCCGCACCCGGGCCGGGATGACTGCCACTGAATAATGGGCTGCCCACTCGGCGTAGCTGGGGTTGATCTGTGGCTCGTAAAAGCAAGCCTGAGAGACAGCCGTGCGGGTGTTATCCGGGATCACCACCCGGGTAGTGCCACCGTAAAACTCCACGGCCCGCACGTGAGCTCCGATCCAGGATTCAAGATCCTGGCTTTCGGTAGCTTCGGCATAGGTGTAGTTACTGGCCGCCAAGACGGCCACGAAGATGTTGGCTTGACGCATCTCACCGGTCTTGGGATCGACAATCTCGACCGTCTGGCCGGCATAGTCGACGAACATCTTCTCGCCGGCCCGGTGGTTTTGCCGCAGCACCACGTCGAGCTTTCCTCTCCAGCGGTTGTACAGATCGCAAAACTGCGAGTACTGGTAGCCGTCCGGATGACCCTGTTTGTACTCCTGCCAGAGCAACTGCAGCGTGACTGACTTGGCCCGCAGCTCTCGGTGAACGTAGGCAAAGTCCGGTGGAGAGCGGTGGCGGCCCCGAGGAGCCGGAGGAGGAAAAAGCTGTCCTTCCAACTCGACCTCGCTCATCTGGGCCACCTGTTTCCAGTCGAGCTGGGCGACCCGGGTCCGGCTCAGGTAATCACCCACGGTAGCCCGAGACACCGAGCAGCTGCGAGCGATCTGGCGAGCTGACAAGTGGGCCTGAAAATGTAGTCTGAGAATCTCCTTGATCTTGCGCATGGGCAGCCTCCGATTGGCCATCTGTTCTCCTCTTCCTCTCTAAGTGAAAAAGGAGCAACGATAGTCCGCGTTGCCCAGCGTCGCAAACTCCTGAGGGCAGGAACTTTCCGCTAACCTGGCCACCCATTCCGGAGCAAACCGGCCACCCATTCCGGAAAAGTCCCGAAAAGTGGCCTACTTTGGCCCGGAATACCCGGCCGGATTGGCCCGGAACAGGTGGCCGGTTTGGCCCGGAATACGCAAACCTGGCTCCTCATCACCCCTGCAGACGTTACGTTGACTTTCTCGTTGCCAATAGCTATGTCAGGGGGGGGCTGTCGATGTCACAATCAGGGAGCATGAGATATATGTGCCGGTGAATTGGTGTTGGTAATCTTGTTTTGAATTAGGAGGTTAGAAGCAAATGACCGGGAGGACCAATGGACCCAAACGGCCAGGTATAAGTGGGGCAACTGCGATTGGCGTGGGAATCACAGTAGGCACAGGGATGGGAGCTGCCATGGGTGCAGCCACGGGCAACATGGGGATGTGGTTGGCCGTCGGAATAAGTATCGGAATAGCAGTCGGAGCTGCAATATCTTCCCGCTGTTCATGAACTGACAGATGGCCGTTTCAAAACGAAGGCCCAACCTACAGCGCCGCCACCGGCATCGTGGCAAACTGCCCCGGCCGGGTCTGGACCACCGTGGCCGCCTTCAAGATGGTGTGGAAGGAATTCCCTAACACTTGGCACAACGGATATCATTGAAAATCACATCCGGATCGGCCTCGGCCCGTGCAAACTCGATCAAGACTCGGAGCGTCTTGTTTTCATCGGGCAGACTGAATTCTTCTTGCATCTTGGTCAGCCACTCTTTTTGATCTTCATAGAGCTCGAAACTCGTCAGTATGATCCCGTTCATAGCCACCAGCTTACTACTCCCCTGTCACAAATAGAATAACCCAAGAAACAGGGGTGGCGGTGGGAGCCCGTAGTCCTGTACTCCTTCGAGGTCTTAGACGGCCCCGAGTTCCGCCCTGACCTGCACCAAGCCCTTCGAGACGGACTCACCGCCCTGGGAATGCTGGGCTGGGAGCGCAAGGACGGCACACTGCAGGCCAAGGGTGGGCTGTTCCCCTGGCCTGATGAGACCCAGGTCGACTTATCCGGGCAAGTCTTCAAACACCTAGCCCGGATTATGCAAGAACCGTAGTCCGGAGTTGAAAAACGACTCGAGAAGTGGCTCAACTCGAAAGCGGACAGGTGTGACAGGCGGATTTGCGAAGAATATCGGTTGGCGAGGCGTTTGAAGTGGTTGGGGAGTGAATTTCAGACAGATCTGGGCCTGGGTGAGTATCGGAAGCGGTTTTTCGGGGAGCTGGGAGAGGCTAGCTGGAGTTGAGACGACTCAAGACGAGGTGGAAGAGGGGTTGTTCGGGAAAGGCTGAGGAAAGATGGACCCAGATGCGTCGAGTGGTTTGTCGGATCCGGGCCCCGATCTTGAGGACACGACGACGTAAGGTTTCGATTTCGAGCAGGGGGTCCCGTGCAGATAGTCGCGCAGGCGCACGAACATCTGGTAAGCCAGGGCATGCAGAAGGAGTCGAAACTGATTGGCCAGGAATCGATGACAGCTGAGTCGGTCCATGCTCAGATGATTCTTGAAGGCCTTGATGAAGTTTTCGGTCTGTCCTCGGTTTGTGTAGTGGTCATAAAGTGATTGGGAGCAGAGATCGTCCCGGTTGGTGACCACAAAGCGACGATTGATCCCGCGCTGATCGACCTCCACTTTGACGATGACGCGACGAGATCGATCCCAGCTGTTGGCTCGATAAAGAAACTCGTCAAACTGACGCTGTTTTTCCTCCAGCTCAAGGAACCTTTCCCGGTCGAATCCAGCAGGGGCTCGACCACTCGCTGCAGGCGAGGGTTTCGACTTAACCCAATGACATACTGGAGTTGATTCTCTTCAGCCTCACAGAACTCGTAGAGCCGCGGCGTGGCAAAGCCGCTGTCGGCCCGAATCTCAATCTCGACATCCGTCCCCACTCCTTGTCGGATAGCCTCCACGACTCGCTTCAGAATGGGCACGATGTGAGAGGCAGCTCCCTTGTTGCCAGGTCTCAACACGGCACACACCAGGTCTCCCGTGTCGGCATCGAAGATCAGCAAAGGATGCAGAATGTGGCTTCGGTAATACCCGTGGTAGAAGGAGAACTCCTGCTGGCCGTGGGTGTGGTCGTCGGTACTGTCCAGATCCAGGATGATCTTACCGGGACGTCTTTTCTTCAGGGAGCGCACATAACGGCCTAGCAGCCACTGGCTCAAACGCATCAGATCCTTCCTGGTGACGGAGTTCTCCAAGCGGGAGAAAGTCGGCTGCGTGGCCAAATCCGGATCGCTCTCCGGCAACTGATCACAGACGGTTTTGAGCATCGGATCCGAGCGCAGCGTATCGGCGTCATTACAGTCTTCGTAGCCGGCCACGATCTGCAAGACTCGTTGTCGGATCAACTTCAACAGATCATGACGAATGTAGCGTTGGTCTCGACTCTCCGAAATACACGAACTGAAGCCCTCGCAGAGCCGATGTTGCCGATCCACCGATCCAAACAACAACCATCCTGCGTCGGAAGTGAGGCTCCCCCCATCAAAACGCGCCGTGATCTTTCTGTGGCTGTGAAATGGCAGGGTATTCTGGCAGACTGCTCTTAACATTGCCGTAGCTCCTGGTTAGGGTCTTGTTTGTGTAAACCCTTTTATATCAGAGAGCTACGGCTCTTTTTATGGGCCCAAATCTCACTCGGATTCAGATCTCATGCATAATCCGGGCTAGGTCAACCAGCGAAGCCCCCACAGGAAGAAGGAGCAGACCAGGACACCTGAGGACAGGACGTTATCGCATACGCAAAGGCTTTGAGCGGCAGCACGTTGTTGCCCGGCGTTGACGTTATCCGACAGTTTGGAATGGGCAGGCAGGCTTAGGAATAGAACCATCTTGCCTTCGTGGGTGGGCCTGAAAACAGCAAGGTCACCACTGACAGGAAACAGTTCTCCTCTGTTCATTGTTGGGTCCTCCACTTGAAGGGGATTCTGTGGAAACGATTATCTCGCACGGAGGGACTGGACACCAACCCGTTGCGATCGGTCGCTGAGTGGGACGAGGTCAGGGCTTGCAGATCTTGCACCCCCGGTACCCAGCACTGTGCGCCTCTTCCTTACTCCTGAACTCCCTGGTGCAGTTCTTGTACCGGCACCCTGGGTCGTGGTAGATCCGGTTGCTCACGTTGCCGCGCAGGTCACGAAATGCCCGTCTCCTAAGGGCTCTACTCCGATTCGGGACTCTCTTGCGGCGTGTGCGCAGCGGCGCCTCTCATCCGTGCGGGTTGCGCTTCCCCGATGGCGAGAACGAGACCCCGGAGCGAATAGATGTGGGCGACCAAGAACATGGACACGACATATGACGGGACGAACATGAAGACCGTTGCGATATGCGGCGCGAACGAGTCGGCCGGCACGACAAACAGACCCAACACGAGCGCCATCGAAGCGTCCAGCAGGCCGAGGGCGTTTGCAGCGATCGCGATTGATCGTCCGCTCGGCCTGCCCCGCAACAGCGAGTAGGCGGCGTAGAGTGCAAATACTCCGACGCTCACGTCGCCAATGCCGGCGGCGACGCCGAAGGTAGGTGAGACGAAGCCCATGTCGGTGAACACCAAGAAGATGAAGCCCAGGATACGCAGCCCTTGGAACGCGATGAGCTGATGCTGAGGAATCTGGTCTAGGATATTGCGGACGGTGGGTGAGCCGAGCAGAAGTAGGCCGACGACTGAAGGCATGAAGAGCGCGAGCAGCGCTCGCTCACGACCGCCCGACTGTGTCAGCGCGAAGAACGTGTCGCTCTCGCTGAGCGAGAAGATGAGACCGAACCAGGTTGCAAAGAACACCGCGAGCCCGATGCGCGTGAGGTTTTTGAACACGGGTGTCAAACCCAACTTGCCTACAGCGGATGAGAGCGCCAGCCAGACGAGAATAGACTGCACGATTCCAACCACAAAAATGGTGCCGACCGTGTACGTCGGGTAGATGTTCATCGTTTTATACTGGTCCTTCTCTTTGGGAAGGATATGGGCATGCTTCCATAGACCAAGCCGGAGGTGAACTGCATGGCCACGGAAGACAGCTCCGTGCTAAAGAAACAGCCACCAGATTAAGGCGATCACCCCGAGCAAACAGCACACTCCACAGCAGATCCCACAGATAAGTTTTAGCAATAGCACCGCCAATCACTTATGACAAAAGGGCAGCTGAGGTATATCCAAGCGAATGCGCGGGTCCGCGGTCCAGCCAGAATGGATTGGGGCACTGAAAATGGTTTCGAGTCGAAGCAGAAAGTCCCCTAGATTGATGCCACAATAACAGTTGTGACGGGAATGCACACGTCTCAACTTTTCCGTTCCGGCACGCGATAGCCTGTTCATTCCACCCCAAACCTGCATTTCTCGCTTTAGGAGTGCTGCGGAAATCTGGATCAGGCCCTGCAGGAAAGCGCCGGGGACGTCATTTCTTTCAGTGGTCTTCCAAATCCCTTCCCAGGCTTCATGGGCTTCCCAATAGTAGGCAAAATTGTACAAATCCACTCCTTGAAGATAATCGGGGGTCTGCGGCCAATTGGACGGGTCAAACTTTTGAGCTGGAACTTCGGATTCACCGTACGAGTGCCCCGCAGGATGGCGACGAGGGTGAGGAGTCACTCCCGGCAGGTGTCGGTAGAAAGGAAAAGGCTTCGAAGAAAGGCGCATACTAGTGCGGGAGAATGGCCTGGGCTGATTTGAACCGGGCCGACCGTTCGTTTCCATCGTCGAGCTCCCCAGGGGCAGTTGGATATTCGCTATAATACCGCCATCCGTGATGATGGACCGGACCCTTTCGGACCGCATCAGTTCATCCACCTCAGCTATCTTTGGCAGGATTGCATAGGCTTGTTGAGACAACCCCTTACCAGTGAGCCCCGGGCCGTGGCAAGTGCCTGTCCCCCCGAAAAATCCCGTCCACCTTGTAAGGCAATGATTTACGCAAGTCTTGAGGTGGAGCTCAAGGCCTCGTATCCTGCGGGCCATGAGAGAGATTCGTTGCCTGTTCCAGATCATCCTCAGGACAATTTCTGACCTCGGGCAAGCTGCCGGATTCGTCCGCACATTTCTATCGGCGTTCTTCAGCCCACGGGTGACTTTGGCGGCGCGAGTCTTGGCGGCAGAGAGTCAGCTGGCCGCGTGCAAGCATCGGATCGTGGAGGAGCATCGGCCGAGGCCCAGATTCACCCGTGCTTTCAGACTTCTTTGGGTGTTGCTGTCCAGGATCTGGGATAAATGGCATCAGGTGGCACATCTGATGCAGCCGGCGACGGTCAAGCGCTGGCACACCACAGGCTTCCGTCTCTACTGGCGCCGGAAGTCGAGGGGCCGCCCCGGCCGGCCTCCCGTGCCAAAGGAGATGCGCGATCTGATTCGCAAGCTGAGCCGAGAGAATCCCCTATGGAGTGCTGAACGAATCGGGGACACCCTGCGGCTTTTCGGCTGCGATCCCCCTTGCAGTGACACCATCCGCAAGTACATGTCTCGCCCCAAGGAGCCTGACAAGCCAACGAACTGGCTGCCCTTCCTGCGCAACCACCTGGAAGTCTCCTGGGCAATGGACTTCTTTACCGTGATCACGGTCGGCTTCTCATTTCTCTACGTCTTTGTCGTCTTTGAACATGGTCGAAGGAGGGTGATTCATCTCGCAACGACGTACCATCCCTCCATGGAATGGGTCATTCAACAGCTTCGAGAAGCCACGCCCTTCGGTCGTCAGCCCAGATTCTTGTTCCGTGACAATGACGGCGTCTACGGCCACGGAGTCCGGAAGTTCCTGGACAGCAGCAACATTGAAGAGGTGCGAACGGCCTACCGAAGCCCTTGGCAGAATCCTTATATAGAAAGGTTTTTCGGCACTCTCCGCCGGGAACTGCTCGATCACGTGATCGTGCTCAGGGAAAGGCACCTGAACCGGTTGCTCGCCGAATACATCGAGCAGTACTACCATTGTGCCCGGCCACATCAGGGACTGGACGGTGACACTCCCATTGCAATCCAGAAACCGGCAGTGGCTGATGGTCAAGTCAAGCTGCTCTCGTTTCCGATCTGCGGTGGGCTTCACCACCGCTATGAACGGGTGGCAGCGTAGGACTCAGGTCACAACCGACTCATTCCCTCAACATCTGTCCGACACGGCAAGGTCTGTCTGGGCGGCTTCTTCAGCCGCAAAGCAAACGCCTGTCCACTAATTCTCATTGTGGTTCGAAGTGCTCGCCGAGGAAGATCATTCAAGTCTGCCACCCGCGGCTGCGTCCAACGGGGTTCCTCACCGGTTAGATGGAGTTTTTCGGGGGGACAGCCGGCAACAGAGCTGGCCAAAGCGCCGGGACACCCTTTTTACCAACGCCTGAACCGAGTGCTGGGCAAGCACGGTTTCGATGATTTTGTGGAGGCGGAATGCACCTCTTTCTATGCCCCCAGCCGAGGGCGGCCCGGCCTGGCACCGGGCATCTATTTCCGGCTGCTGCTGGTGGGTTACTTCGAAGGGTTGAGCTCGGAGCGAGGCATTGCCTGGCGAGCCGCTGATTCGCTGGCGCTGCGCGGTTTTCTGGGACTGAATCTGAGTGAGTCACCTCCGGATCATTCGACCATCTCCAGGACCAGGCGACTGATCGATGTGGCCACGCATGAGGCGGTTTTCTCCTGGGTGCTGAAGCGGGTAGCCGAGAGCGGGTTATTGAATGGCAAGACGATCGGCATTGATGCCACCACGCTGGAAGCCAATGCGGCGCTGCGCAGCATCGTGAGACGAGACTCCGAGCAGGGCTACGAAGAGTTCTTAACGGAGCTGGCAGTAGCCTCCGGCATCCAGACGCCTACTCGAGAAGATCTGGCCCTACTGGACCGCAAGCGAACAGGCAAGGGATCGAACCAGCAGTGGAAGCACCCGCAGGATGGGGATGCGCGCATCGCCAGGATGAAGGATGGGCGGACGCATCTGGCGCACAAGGCAGAGCATGCAGTGGATCTGGAGACGGGAGCCATCGTCTCGGTCACGGTGCAAGGAGCGGATCGAGGCGATACGCAAACGATGGTCAAGACACTGATACAGGCGGCCGAGCAGGTGGAACAAGCGCTGCCGAAGGGATCGGGCATCGAAGAGGTGGTGGCCGACAAGGGATATCACAGCAGCGAGCGGATGGTGGATTTAGAAGCGCTGGGACTGCGCAGCTATGTGAGCGAACCGAAACGAGGGAAAAGACGCTGGAGAGGAGACACTCAGGCCCGTGATGCGGTCTATGGGAACCGGCGACGAATCCGGGGTCGGCGAGGACGGCAACTTTTACGACAACGAGGTGAGCTACTGGAGAGACCGTGTGCTCACCTTTACGAGACCGGCGGGATGAGACGGGTTCACGTTCGGGGCCATGAGAATGTCTTGAAGCGGCTGCTGATTCAGGTGAGCGGATTCAATCTGGGGCTGCTGATGCGCCAGCAGTTGGGTGTGGGCACGCCGCGGGGGCTGCAGGGGCGGATTTGCCTCGTCTTGCTCCTCATTTTGTCGCTGTGGAAGCGTCTGAAGGGCCTGTTTGGCTTGATTCCGACCGCCCAGACTCAAAAGTCTAGGTCAACGCTCCCGTCGCTTCTGCCACCGGTCCGCTCGGTCTGAAGTCTGAAAACCTATTTGCACCACGGGCTGCTAGGCGGAGTTCTTAGGTGATACGCAAAGTCATTTGCGTTATCGTGGTTGCTGGGTGCTTTGCGCTCTTGTGGAGGCTGTGGCAGCCCGAGCAAACCCCCATACCTGCGAACGCCATGAAGGTCTTGTTCGTGGGAAACAGTCATACCTACTACAACGACATGCCCAAGATGGTTGCCGAGCTGGCGGCCGCCGCAGGTATGGAGCGCCCGCTGCACCCTGTCATGGAAGCTCCCGGCGGCGCCGGCTTCGCCGAACACCTCGCGAACGGTCGCGTCCAGGCACACCTGAGCCGGGATCGGTGGGACTACGTGGTGCTGCAGGACCAGCAGCAGCGACCATCGTTCACTTTCAACCGCGAAAGGGTCGACAAGTGGTTCTACATCCCTGCAAGAACCTTGGATGTTATGATTCGCACCGCCGGTGCGAAGACGATCCTATTCATGACCTGGGCTCGACAGCCTGGCGACCCCGGCAGTATTGAGGGCGACACCTACGACAAGATGCAGGCACGGGTCCGAGACGCGTACACCACGCTCGCCCAGGAAATCGACGCGACCGTGGCGACCGTTGGCCTGGCTTGGCAATCGGCATACCACGAGCGCCCCTCGCTGCCACTGTGGATGCACGATGGAAGCCATGCGCAGCGGGCAGGGTCGTATCTGGCCGCGTGCGTTCTGTTTGCCACTATCTACGAGCAGTCCCCTCTGAGCAACACCTACACATCGGGCCTTTCAGCTGAAGACGCGCGCTTTCTGCAGAGAAGCGCCGAGCAAGCACGTTAGGCCGCTCTCGCTGAGATCGCGATGTGCTTGATCGATTGAACCTACTTCGAACGAAACTCCGGTGAATCTGCCGACAGGTTCCTCGTGCTCGCCTGTGCCTACCAGAAACTTCATAGCCTTCATGCCGCGCCACTCGGAATCGAAGCCGAATCGATCCGGGAGCGTTTCAGCCAGTCGCTCTTCGGACCTGTTCAGGGGAAGGAAAACCAACGGCTGAAGCGAAACTAGGTGAAACGGACACAACGTTGCCAGCCTTCGCTTCCTGATCGGAGGTTTCGGTGGATGAGCGTTCAGTCAAGCCGCCCGACGTTCGTAGCGGTTGTGGAGCCCGCTAAGAATCGGCAACGCCACTACTTTTCCCGATCCAGGCGGCTGAGTAGTCCGCGGTTGCGGGGCATCCTTTGCCAGCGCAAGATGAGTGCGCGAGCACTGATAATAGTCAAAATAACTTCTAAGAATTTGGCGCAGACCAGACTCGTTGAACACGATGAAATGATTCAAGCACTCGCGCCGAATGGACCCGATCAAGCGCTCAACGTAAAGCGATTGCCATGGACTTCTCGGAGCGATGAGGACTTCTGTCGTCCCCATTTCAGCGACGCGTTGGCGGAAGGTTTTGCCGTAGATTCGGTCACGATCCCGGAGGAGGAAGCGAGGAGCTGCATCCCAAGGAAAAGCCTCTGTGAGTTGTTGTGCCGTCCATCCAGCCGTGGGATGAGCAGTCACATTGAAATGCACCACTCGACGCCGCTCATGGGCCAGCACCACAAAGACAAACAGAAGCTGGAAAGTTGCGGTGGGAACGACGAAGAAATCCACGGAAACCATTTGAGTGAGATGATTGGTGAGGAGGTGCGCCAGGTCTGGGAGGGCGGTTTCGTAGCACGAACCATGTACCTGGCAATCGTGGTTTCACAGACGTCGATGCCCAGCTTGAGCAGTTCGCCGTGAATTCTGGGAGCTCCCCAAAGAGGATTGGCTTGACTCATCTGCCGAATGAGGTCCCGAACTTCCTTCTGAATGGCGGGCCTCCCGGGCCGCCCAGTTCGACTCTTCCATCTCCAATACAGTCGAAAGCCCATCCGATGCCAAGCAACGACCGTTTTCGGTCGAATAATGACCAGGGCTTGCCGCCACCCCGACCAGAACCGAGAAAGCCACACCCAGAGAAGGCGGTCGCTGTTCTGAAACCGAGGGCGCTTTCTCTCGGAACTGCTCTGCAGGATTTCGAGCTGATGGCGAAGAGCCACGATCTCCAGTTGCAGTGCCAGGCGTGTTTTGAAGCTGGAGCGGAGTAGAGTGAGGAGTGAGAACAACAAGTTGAGCATCGGCTCGGAAGGTTACCAGCGGCTGAGCTGAGCATCAATGATTTCAAGGGCTATGAGGTTTTTGGTAGGCACAACGGATTGTCCGTAAATTACTGATTTATAAGTACTTTCTTTTCAAGGGCTTGTGTCGATCTGTGTGGATCTAAGTTGAGATCTGTTGATCCTGGAGGCTTTGAGCAGCTACAAGATTGACTGCACACTCCTGAGCAGACCCGCATGGATAGTTCAAGCCGAAATCGGCCATATTGAGGTATCATCAAGACGGATGGCTGTCAGTCATTGTGAGCGTATTCAGCCGACGTGATTTAGACTGGCCCAAGGTCTCAGAAAGCAAGAAGAGGATTTGCCACCCAAACTGCGCGAGCTCATTTCGGAGTTGAAGAAGGCAGGATTTGTAGACCGCGGAGGGAAGGGGAGTCATCGCAACTTTGTTCATCCCCACGTGTCGCGGCCGGTGACTCTGTCGGGAAAACCAGGTGATGACGCGAAGCGGTATCAGATTCGTGCTGTGAATCTCGCACTCAAGGAACTGAAGAAATGAACGAGAGCGCCAACTACGCCAAGATTGTTGAGTGGTCGGAAGAAGATCAATGCTATGTCGGCAGTGCTCCGGGTTTGATCTACGGAGGCTGCCACGGCAGCGATGAAGCAAAAGTGTTTGAGGAGCTGCGCCGGATAGTAGAGGAAGTCATTCAGCTCTACCACCGAGACGGCAGAGAGCTACCGCCCCCGACTTCAGGCCGAGACTATGCCAACAAGATGCAGAGTGTGGGCTAGACCCAACCCTTGAAAAGCTGCCGGGTGCTTCTTCAGGCAAGTGTTGTTGGATTTCTGCAACAGCCTCTCAACACATGATTCCAACTGGATTTCCTACTCGTTTTCTGGCAACAAACATGTATGAAACGGAGCAAGAGCTCATCTCGCTGCTGTCCCAACCCCGATTGCTCCTTCAAGGGACAATCAGGAAAAGGCAACATCATCCGCCATTCCTTTTACATCACCACACAGGGTAGAGAAGTGGACCCGGAAAACTGGACCATTTGCTAAGGTGGCTCCGACCTGAATCAGAAAGGATGAGGAGTCATGGCAAAACGAAGGAATTTTTCAGCTCAGTTTAAAGCGAAGGTGGCGCTGGAAGCGCTGCGAGGCGAACACACGCTGAGCGAGCTGGCGGCTCGCTACGAGGTCCACCCGAATGTGATCACAAATTGGAAAAAGCGGGCCCGAGAGGGCCTGGTCGATGTGTTCGCGGGCAAAGTTGAGAAGCGTCAGAGAGGAAGCGAGGCAAAGACCAAAGAGCTTTACGCCAAGATCGGAGAGTTGACGGTGGAAAAGGATTTTTTGTCCAAAGTGCTCGATCGCTGAGCATCAAGGCCAGAAGGGCCGCGATCGAGCCGAAGCACCCGAGGCTGAGCATACGCAGACAATGCAGGCTGATGAGTCTGAACCGTTCGACTTTGTACTATGAGCCCAAGGGTGAGAGCGAAGAAAACCTGCAACTACCACGACCGCAACCCGGAGCTGGCCGATTGGATGGAGACCAATCTGCCGGAATGAGACGACTGGACGAGCAGTTCTTAGAGACTCCCTACTACGGATCCCGGCAGATGGTCTATCACTTGAAACGGCAAGGCTACCAGGTGGGCCGCAAACGGGTTCGTCGCCTGATGGCCAAAATGGGCCTGACGGTCATCTATCCAAAGCCGCGGACCTCACAGCCGCACCCGGAGAATCGAGTGTATCCGTATCTTCTTCGAGACTTGGCGGTCAGCCGGCCCGATCAAGTGTGGTGTGCGGATGTCACCTACATCCCGATGCGTCGAGGTTTTTTGTACCTGGTGGCGATCATGGACTGGTACAGCCGCCGGGTTCTGTCCTGGAGGCTGTCGAACACGCTGGAGCCGTTCTCTTGTTGCGAGGCACTCGAGGAGGCGCTCAACAGGTACGATCACCCGGAGATCTTCAATACGGACCAGGGGAGTCAGTTCACCAGCGCGGAGTTCACGGGACTACTCAAGGAGGCCGGGGTGCGTATCTCGATGGACGGCAGGGGCCGCTGGATGGACAACATCTTCATCGAGCGTCTGTGGCGTTCACTCAAATACGAATGCGTCTATCTGAACGCTTTCGAAACCGGGTCGGAGGCCCGTCAAGGGATCGGCCACTGGATCAATCTATACAACAGCGAGAGACCTCACTCGGCACACAACGGAGCGACGCCCGAAGAGGTGTACACTGGCTTGGACAAGAAATCTGAGTGGGGCCTCGCCCTCGGGCTTATCCCCTCTCAGAATTCCCCTGACTGGCGGCAACAAGAACTACGGAGTCCACCTTAGAAATGCCGCCGAGTGGTCCAGTTAATGGGGTCCACCTCTTACTTCAACACGGCCTATGCTCCCAAGACCCTCTTCTCACACCCTTACTATGGAGCGGCGCGGGTGAATGATGACGTCGGTTTCCTGGGCCGGACCCACGTCTATCGGTTCCACATCACCGATCCCGTCTACTTTGATGAGTCTCTGCTCTTCAGTATTGAACACGGGCACAACAACAGCCTGACCCTGGACCTGGCCTCGGTCGCCTATTGGTATCAGAGGGAGCCTCACAAGGTGTTTCCCCCCTTGGTCAGTAGAGCACAACGGCAGCCCAAGCGATTCATCAGTCCCCGGGACATCCACATATGGAGACAGGAATGGCGCAAGAGCCAGGGTGGAGGGAGCACTCTGTGGGGGAATGAAAGAAAGCCCAGGAGGTAGTGCGGGCTGTGGATTGTTGAACCTTTAGAGTGGTGGACTATGAACGCAGGAGTCGATATCTACGGCTTGCGTGCAGGTCGCCTCGCGGAGTCCGGCGGCTCGTCGACCTTCCAGCCCGGGGTCTGGATGCGACCGTAGTAGGGATAGTAGTCCCAGGGCGCGGGCTTGCCCAGGACTCGAGGGTCTCCGGTACTGGCCAGGTATTGCATCAAGCGCTGGCGTAACGCCTCTTTGTCTTCCAGATAGCCGGCTTGCGCAGCCACATTCTTCAGTTGACCGGGGTCGACCCTGAGATCGTACAGTTCTTCGGAGGGTCGTTTTGCAAACGCGAGTTGGAAGAACTCCCGAACTGAATCCTGCCCGGCATTCTCCATCAGGAAGGTCTTGGTCGGTGAAGGGTCAACCTCGCCGTAGGGAAGAGCCCGTGCACAGTTTCGGGCATCCGGATCGCCCGACGGCCAGCGTTCCGGGGTGAAGTTGCGGACGTACAAGCAGTCCTGAGTTCGCAAAGCGCGAGAGGGGTATCCCTTCCCGCCCTTGCGAGCGCCGTCGTGACGTTCCATGGCGAAAAAGGCTTGGTCACGGCCAGGGTCGAGTTGTCCTGATTCCGTGGCCAGCAGCGTTTGCATGAGGCTGCGGCCGGTCATGTCGGACGGGGGCACCAGGCCTGCAGCTTCCAGAAAGGTAGGCGCCAGATCACTCAAACTCACCAGGTCGTCTACGACCCGGTTGGGGGAGATCTTGCCCGGCCAGCGCAGGGCCAGCGGAGCACGCGAACCATAATCGTAAAGGCTGGCCTTGGCACGGGGAAACGGCATGCCGTGGTCGCTGGTCACAACCACGAGGGTGTTCTGGAGCCGCCCCTCCTCTTGCAGCAGTTCGAGCGCCGATCCCACCTTCCGGTCGAACCTCTCAATCTCCATGTAGTAATCCAGGATATCGCCGCGAACGACGTCATTGTCGGGGAGATGGGGAGGTACGTGCACGTCCTGCAGCCGCTTCCCCGAGGCGACTCCGGCGTCCTTCGCAAATGGGCGGTGAGGATCGGAGCTACCCAGCCAGAAAGCAAAGGGTTTGCCTGGAGGAAGGGTTTCCAGAAAGGTTTCAAAATCTTTGAACCTGGGCCCGGCCGGGTTGACGGTTCGCCCTCCCGGTTCCAGCTTGCCCGGTGCCCAGCCCTTGCTCGTATGCCCGATCGCATAGCCGCTCTTTTCCAGCAGTTCGGGGTAGACCTGGAACTCGCCGGGCAGCGTGCTGTGGAGGTTCCCGCCCTCTTTCAATCGCCACACGTGCTGGCCGGTCAGTATGGCGCTGCGAGAAGGCATGCAGGAGGGAGAATCAGCGAAGGCATGAGTGAAGAGAACCCCTTCTCGAGCCATCCGGTCAAAAGTTGGAGTTTCGACCACGGGGTCCCCACCGGCTCCCGTATGCAGCCAGGATTGATCGTCCGAGATGCAGAGAAGGATGTTGGGTGGTGGCTGGGGTTGGGCCGGTGGCTCTGCAGGTGAGCAGCCCAGAGAAAGTAGAGCCAGCACTGCCGCCGGGCGGAGCATCTTGTTCGCCGTCATTCCAATCGTTGAGAACATCGATAAGGCAAAGTATCCTGACCTTCGACCACGCGTCAAGGTGTGGTTTTCCAGCTGGCAGGGCTTTGCCGTTGCGAGGGAGATTGTGCCATCCGGCTTCGTTCGGCACGCCAGATCGGCGTGCCGAACAGGGCACCGTAATGCTAAGCTGCCCAAATGGGGACAAATAGGATTACCTTCGCCCTCTTCGTTGTTCTTCTGACTCTGTGCACGGTTTCAGGAGTGTGTCAGAAGTCGAGATCCGAGGACAGTCCCTTCAGATTCATTCCGGAAGCTGAAGGCCGTCGCCAGGTGTTCATCGAAGCGGTGGACCATGATTTCCGCTGGCGGCTGCGGATACCGGAACGGGTCTTCTGTGACGAGGGAGTACTGGTCGGGCACGACATTCGAGCCGTGCACACTCCGGTCCAGTGGACTCGGGAAGAAAACGGTGTACTCGTCTACCGGCGCAGCAATCGCGACGACACTGCCAGCGGAAAGCAGGCCCACGAAATTGAGTATGAGCTTCGAATTACACCGGCCAGCTTCGGCGCCTCTTTGAGACTTGTGTTTAAGAACCTGGGCGAGAAGACTCTTCACAACCTGACCGGGCATGTCTGCCTGGGCCATCGCTCTGCACCCTTTCGCGATCCTGAGTACCAGAGGAGCTACATACGGCAGGAAGGCGATTTTCTGAACCTGGGAGAAACCGACCGCGGAAGTAATCCGATCCGGACCCACTACCGGATCAAAGACCATCAGGCAATCAAGATTTTCGATAACACCACGAACCGATTCTGGGGTTCACTGTCACCGGAGATTGCTGACAGTGGACTGATCCTGACACGCTCGGCGGAAGGCGATTACCTGGCCGCCCTCTGGTTTGATCCCGCCGCAGAGCTCTTTCACAACTGCGATGACAGCAACATGTGCATCCACAGCGATCCGACTTATGGAGACCTGGCTCCCGGAGCTTCTGTGACGGTTGAGGGCAGATTGATTCTGTTCAGGGGAAGTTTGGAAGAGTTTGAGGCGCAGTACCTCAACTAGTGTACTGTCCGGGAAGTTCGCGGCGTTAATTCGGGATGGATTTTCGTCGTCAGTGAGGCGCGCGACGCAGGAATGCCGGGAGTCTTTCGAGGTAGCGCAACAAAGCTGTCGGCGAAAAGACGCCCGAAGTAGCGGCGTGAACTTTCCGGACAGTGCACTAGGCGCGTTCCAAGTCTTCAAGGACGGTTGAAACTGAAACGGAGAGGCCTCAGGAAGTGGTCTGGAGAGGCTCCCGTTCTCCTCGGATATAGCGGATCACATCGACGGTGTCGATGATCAGGGAAAGTGAGTTAATGATGATTACCGCCAGCAGCCAGTAGCGGAAGACGCTGCCCTGAGGAGCCGCCTCCATACGGGTCCACAGCCACCACACCATGGGAAGCCAGAGCAGGTGTCCGATTCCCAGGAGGCGGACGAATCCCCGGCTCGAAAAAATGGCTGTCTGGAAGAGGCCACCGAGCATCAGGGCGGCCAGGACCACCTTCCCCTCCGGGCTCGACCAGTAAAGCAGGCCGGGGACAAAGTTGATTCCGAACAAGAGCATCACCCAGGCAACCCAGGGTTTGGGCATGCTCAGGACCGCTCGAGGAAAGCCAAGCATCCTCCTGACTTTACCAACTTCGAGGGCTGCGGGGTAGGGGAGAGTGGGTTGTGGTAGACTGCCGTCCCGTGAAATCCCCAACAAGACTTTTTCTGTTGAGTTTGCTGGCAGGCGTGTTTCTGCTGGTTGGTTGTAATGGTGCTCCGAAGGTTGAAGAAGCGACCTCGGTGGAGCCCGCCACCCAATTGTACTTTCCTCCAGATTCCGGAGAATGGGAGCGGATTGACCCCGTCTCGGCCGGCTGGGATCCGGAGGCTCTTGAGGCTCTGCTCGACTACGCAGAGAAGCAGCGCTCCAGTGGTGTCGTCATCCTGCTCCAGGGACGCATTCTGGCCGAACGCTACTGGGAGGTGGAGACGCCCCCGGATGTCGTCGACTACAGCGCACTGATTGCGGGAAGAGATGAGAGCGGCCAGGTCATTGAAGATGTGATGTCGATCCAGAAGAGCGTGATCGCCTTTCTGGCTGGTGTGGCCGAGAGAAAGGGTCTTCTCGATATCGAGCAGCCGGCCTCGAAATACCTCGGCCAGGGATGGTCCCAGGCGACGCCGGAGCAGGAGGCGCAGATCGAAGTCCGTAATCTCATGTCGATGGCCAGTGGCCTGGATGAAGATCTGGCCTACATGGGCACACCCGGCGAACTCTACATGTACAACACTCCGGCCTACAGCCGTACCGTTACGGTTCTGGAGAGGGCCACCGGCATGGACGTGAACGAGTACACATCTCAGTGGCTGACCTCTCTGACCGGTATGGAGGACAGCCGCTGGTGGACACGTCCGGGGGAAGTCATGTCCCCCTGGGCCAATGTGATCGGTTTCGTGACCACGGCCCGGGATCTGGCTCGTTTCGGGCTGCTCATGCAGGCACGGGGAAACTGGGCCGGCCAGGATCTCCTTCAGAACCCCGACTGCTTTGAGCGAATGCTCTCTCCCTCCACTGTGGTCAACCCTTCCTACGGGTTCTTCTGGTGGCTGAACGGAGGAGCCCGGTGGGTCATGGGGCGACAGAACACCGAAGCCAGGGAGGGATCGCTCGTCCCGCCGGCTCCTGACGATCTCTTCGCGGGACTGGGTGCGCTCGGCCGCAAGGTTTACGTTGTTCCCAGCCTGGGGATTGTGTTCACGCGGCTGGGCGACGAGCCTCACGAAGAAGCCTTCAGTAACGAGCTCTGGAAGCGTCTGATGAAGGCAGTTCCGAAGTAGGAGGATCCTCCGGTCCGATCAAGATCTTCTCGTAGAGGCCGGTCTTGTGCCGGCCTGTTTGGCGGGCGACCACAAGGGTCGCCCCTACGGGCCGATCAGATCGCCGCATGGAAACGGTTCCCACTCTGGGGTTCTGATCACTGCTCAGTGAACCGGGAGAATCCTGGAGTCAAGGCTCTTCACGAACCGTGGGATACTCGATCCCCAGCTGTTCCAGGTAAGTGCTGTAGCGGGTTGGATCGAAGTAGTGCTTCTCCAACTCCGGCCGGTACTTTTCCATGATCTCCCGATTCAGATGGACAGCGGGCTTGTCCTGGGCAGAGATAAAGGGCTCGTAGGTATCGCTCTCGCCCTGCTCTTCGTCAAAGTACTTCCTGGCTTCTTTCAGGATCTCTGGATTCAGCAAGAGATCCAGTGTGGTCAGGGCCATAACCTTGGCACCGGCTGTGGCGCCCTTGTGAGCGATCGGTGTGGCCATCGCCACGGCGTTTGACCAGTGATGGCCCGGAAGGCCGGGAATGTTAGAAGGGAAGCGAAAGTTGATGGTTGGGACCGTCCAGGAAATGTCGCCAATGTCGTCCGATCCACCCCCCAGGTTGGGGCCCTGTGGGGGGGAAGGCTCCGGAGACAACTCGGTGGGCATCCCTCGAACCTTGGGGTTGCCGAGTTCCCGCTGCAGCGCTTTGGCCAGCGTCTGGTCCTCTTCGCTCCATTCGGGCAAGCCAACCGTCTTGATGTTTTCATACATGGCCAGGGCGATGGGCTTGTTGAAATGACGGGGCCAGGCCGAACCCAGGATGCGCCAGTCCACTTCGGTATCCGTCATCTGAGCTGCGCCGGCGGCCATCCGGTTTCCAATCTCGAACATACTCTTGATGTGGGCGTAGTCAATCTCCCGGAAGAAGTACCAGACCGAGGCAACCGACGGAACCACGTTGGGCTGGTCGCCCCCGTTGGGGATGACGTAGTGGGTCCGCTGCGACAGGCGCAGGTGCTCGCGTCGGAAGTTCCAGCCGATATTCATCAATTCGACCGCATCCAGAGCGCTGCGCCCGCGCCAGGGGGCGCCGGCAGAGTGGGCAGAGTCTCCCTGAAAGGTATATTCCACGGATATGAGGCCGCTACCCCTTCCGAGACCATAGGAAACATCGAGGTTGTTGCCGACGTGGGTGAACAAGACGGCATCCACGTCCTTGAAGAGCCCGTCGCGAACAAAATAGGCCTTGGATCCGAGTTGCTCTTCCGCCACCCCGGGCCAGAGCATCAGAGTCCCGGGAATCTGTTCCCGTTCCATGAGTCTCTTGAGGACCAGTGCCGCTGACACATTGACCGCCTGCCCGGAATTGTGACCTTCACCGTGACCGGGCGCCCCTTCCACGATGGGATCGTGATAGGCGACTCCCGGCTTCTGGGAAGCTTTGGGAATGCAGTCGATATCGCTCCCAAAGGCAATGACGGGATGACCGTTTCCCCAGCGGGCTACCCAGGCAGTGGGCATGGCGGAGACGCCTTCCGTTACTTCAAACCCGTTTCGGCGCAGGATGGAGGTGATGTAAGCCGACGTTTCCAGCTCCTGGAATCCCAGTTCGCTGAAGCTGAAGATCATGTCGACCATTTGCTGCGTCAGGGTACGCATGCCTTCCAACTGATCGACCGCTTCCTGTTTGAGCGGCTGCAGCTTCTCACTGGCCGCCCCAGCAGTGGCAAGACTCGTGCACCAGAACAAGACCATCCAGAAGCGCAACAGATTCTTCATGTGTCTTTCCTTTTAAGGCGAATCTAGCTTGATCCTGCAGCAGGCGAGCCCTTGCAGCAGCGACCTGCGCCCGCGGTCCTGATGGCGGGCTTCCATCCCAATTCTTCTTCGCCGCTCGTTACCCAACCGATAGACCCTCTTCCCGTTTTGTGGTAAACAAAGATCCAAGATCTTACTTTACCAGCTGCATCGAGGTGTCTCCCATGGCCAAGACTCGATCTTTCCTTGTTTTCCTCTATTTCCTTGCCGTTTCCGGCCTGGTCCTGGCCCAGGAGCCGCCCGACCAGGGGAATCCGCCGGCCGATCCCGGGAACGACCCGGGGCAGCTGCCGGAGACGCAGCAACAGATGCCGGAAATGGAACGACCCATCTATCTCACCGGGAAGGTCATCTACGACGATGGCCGCCCGGCGGATACTTCGGTGCAGGTGGAAATGGTCTGCAGCGGGAGAGTTCGCCGCCAGATCTACACATTTTCCGGCGTGTTTACTCTCGAGGTCACGAACACGAATCAGCGGCTCACAGTAATGGATGCCTCCACTTCCAGTCGGGATTTGTTCGGCGGCATCAACTCCGAGCCAGAAGAGGTGCTGGCGAGAATGATGGAGGCCGGGGGAGAAAGTTCCGCCGGTTTGAGATCGACCAATCCCGGATATACGAACCTGATGGGGTGCGAGTTGAGGGCTACTCAGGCGGGGTTTCAGTCTGACATCGTGCCTCTCGCCATCGTTCGTCCCCTGGACAATCCAGATGTGGGTGTGATTGTCCTGCATCGGGTCGGCACCATTACCGGGACAACCACGAGCGTCGTCTCCCTGGCGGCACCCAAGAAGGCCAAGAAGTCCTATCGGAGAGCTGTCAAGGAGGTCCAGAAGGAGAACCCGAACCACGAGAAAGCGGCCGTTGAACTAGAAAAGGCGGCCGAGCTCTATCCGGAGTATGCGGCTGCCTGGGAGTTGCTGGGTCAGATCCGACTTGCCGAGGGCGACGAGGCGGGGGCCAGAGAGGCATTCGAATTAGCGGCAGCCAGCGACCCGAAGTACATCCAGCCCAACCTGGCGATGATGGAACTCGAGATTCGAAAGGAGAACTGGGATGAGGTCAGCAAGTGGAGCTCCAGGGTCACGGAGCTGAACCCGTACATTCTCAAAGCCCAGTACTTTCACGGGGTCGCCAGTATCACTCTGGATCGGACCGAGCCGGCAAGGCAATCGTTCCAGAAGGTTCGAGAGAACTACAAGGGCGATGACTACCCCTATGCCAGTTATATGCTTGGGTACATCCTGGCGAATCAGGGCGAGTTTGAGTCGGCCGCCGGCGAACTCCGACATTTTCTCGAGATCAAGGCGGATGCGGCGGAAGCGGATCAGATCAAAGACCATCTGGCCCAATGGGAGAAAGAAGGCCACATCCAGTCCGAAGAGAACTGATCAGCGCCGACACGCTCCTGGGCAATCCCTGGCGCAAGACAGCGCGCGACGTAGCCCCAGAAGATACGCTCGATCGTCCAGAACAGGCCAACCGCGGCAATACAGCAGGAAGCGGGTATGGAAACGCGAGATCGGTACCAGTCTCTGGATCGGAAGTGACCCACTGCCAGGAAAGCCAGCAGAATCACCGCCAGTTGGCCGCCCTCGACACCCAGGTTGAAGGAGGCCAGTGCGATTACCGCTTCCGGTCCGGGTGCCAGCAGGTTGCCCAGCACACTGGCAAAACCCAATCCGTGCAGTAGACCGAAGACAAACACGAGTCCCGTGCGCCAGGGATGCAACCGGCTGGTGAGGACATTCTCAACCGCCACGACTGTGATGGACAGCGCGATCAGCGGTTCCACCACGGACAGCGGTAGTGACAGGATCTGATAGAAGGAGAGGGCCAGAGTCACTGAATGAGCGACGGTAAAGGCCGTGACCTGCGTGAGCAGGGGCCCCCACCGTGCGCAGAGGAGGAACAGTCCCAGGACGAAGAGGACGTGGTCCAGACCGAGGGGCAGGATGTGTTCAAATCCGAGCCGGAAGTAGATCCAGAAGAGAGCCGGCCAGCCCAGAGCGAGGACCTCGATGCCTGACTCATTGACGATGATGGGAAGCGGCATACTTTCGCGACCAGCACTAATAAACTGTCCCGCCGGAGGGCCGTCCGGGGCGTTCACCTCCAGCCAGACGATCCCGGCCTGGTAAGGAAAAGTGACCGTGAAATCTTCAGCCCCCGCCGGCAGCGTCCCTTGGATCTGAACGGGTGGAGCCCGCCTGGGCGCGAGCGTAAGACCGTCTTGCCGCACCAGCTCCGGCCCCGGAAAAAGAATCGACTCCGGTTCCACGACCTCATCGCCGAAGCGCAGGCGCAGCCGCTCTTTGAACTGGTCTCTTGCGAAGTCGATCCGGTCGATCAGCTCTTCGTCACTCATGTCGCGAAGCTGTGCCCAGGCTTCCAGAGGGAGGTGCCCCGGCTCGGTTTCCAGGACGAAGGCCGCAATGTGAAATGCCGCTTCGATCTGGTAAGTCCCATCCACCCGGAAGGTAGCTGTCACCACGGCATAGTCCAGATTGTGGGCAATGCAGAAAGAGCCGGACAGACCCAGTCCCGCCAAGACGGACAGAGCCGCCACAGCGCAGCAGCCTCGGCGAATGAGCATCAGATCGACTCCGGCTTGAATCCTCTAGGGCTTCTGGCCCCGAACCCGCTCCATCCAGCGACGGTTATCGAGCGGCAGAACATTGGCTCGCTCCGCCCATTCCTGCCACATTCTGGCCAGTTTCTCCACGCGTTCGGGGTGGGTTTGGGACAGATCGGTCAACTCGGTTCGGTCCGAGGACAGGTCGTACAACTCCCAGGGACCCTCCCGGCCCTTGCTGACGAGTTTCCAGTCTCCTGCCCGAACGGCCCGATTACTTTCATGCTCCCAGAAAAGAGCATCGCGGTGGATCGGAGAATCCAGAAACGAAGGCGCCAGGCTCGTTCCTTCGGGAGGGAGGATGGAGCGATCTCTGAATCTCGAAGGGTATACAACGCCGGCCACATCCAGAGCCGTGGGCATCAGGTCGATGACGTGTCCAACCTGAGAGCGGAGTGCCCCCGGCTCGCGAATTCGGGCCGGCCAGTGGACGATCAAGGGAGTGGCAATTCCCCCTTCGTGCACCCAGTGTTTGTAGAGTCGAAAGGGGACATTGCTGGCGTTGGCCCAAGGCCTTCGGTAAGTGTGGAACGACTGGTCAGACCCCAGGATTTCGAGATCAGGGTCTTTACTGGAGGCGGGCTCGTGGGTTCCGCCGTTGTCGGACAGGAACAGAATCAGCGTGCTGTCAGTAGCCCCCATTTGATCCAGAGCCGCCAGGATGCGGCCAATCCCCTGGTCCATGGAATCGACTTGAGCCGCATAGATGGCCATTCGCAGATCCATTTCCCTCTTCTTGCCGGGAGCCAGACTGTCCCAGTCCGCAACGTGGCTGTCCGGTGGTGACAGGGTCCATGAATCTGAGATCAGACCCAGCTCCAGGAGGCGGGCGTACCGCTCAGCCCGCAGATGCTCCCAGCCCGCCCGGTAGGACCCCCGGTACTTCTCGATGTCCGCCGGCCTGGCGTGTATGGGGAAATGGGGAGCCGTATAGGCAACGTAAAGGAAGAAGGGAGAGCCCGGCTTTTTCCGCGGGTGCTCCTGCAGAAAGTCGACAGCATGATCGCTGATGGCATCCGTCAGGTAGAAGTCGCCGGAAACCTCGATCCGGGTATTGTCCAGCGTCAATGTTGTGGGTGTGAAGTAGCTCCCACCCCCACTCAGGATCCCGAAGTATCGGTCAAAACCTCGCTGTCGCGGCCAGTTGTCCGTCGGCCCTTCAGGATCCATGTCTCTGTCCAGAGTCAAATGTCATTTCCCACTCATGTAGGTGGCGTATCCCGCCTGTTGGAGGACCTCGGCGATGGTCACATTCGGATGATTCAGGTCTCCGGCGTAGCCCGGACGACCGAGGTCGGCAGCCGTCATCCAACCCATCCCCGTCTGGTGGGCGTAGAGTCCCGTGAGCAGAGAAGCTCGCGTGGGGCAGCAACGGGACGTATTGTAGAACTGGGTGTAGCGCAGTCCGTTGGCAGCGAGCCGATCCAGGTTGGGGGTTTGGATCTCCCCCCCGTAACAGCCCAGGTCCGAGAAGCCCATGTCATCGGCCAGGATAATGACAATGTTGGGCCTCTGCTCGGCCTGTTCCCGGCAGGTAGTGACTCCCAGGAGGGCCAGGCTGGTGACAACCAGTCTCACAGTCTTGAAGAGCAGCGGATGCATGTTTGTCCTTCCTCTCCAGCACCCTAGCCCGGATTATGCATGAGATCTGAATCCGAGTGAGATTTGGGCCCATAAAAAGAGCCGTAGCTCTCTGATATAAAAGGGTTTACACAAACAAGGCCCTAACCAGGAGCTACGGCAATGTTAAGAGCAGTCTGCCAGAATACCCTGCCATTTCACAGCCACAGAAAGATCACGGCGCGTTTTGATGGGGGGAGCCTCACTTCCGACGCAGGATGGTTGTTGTTTGGATCGGTGGATCGGCAACATCGGCTCTGCGAGGGCTTCAGTTCGTGTATTTCGGAGAGTCGAGACCAACGCTACATTCGTCATGATCTGTTGAAGTTGATCCGACAACGAGTCTTGCAGATCGTGGCCGGCTACGAAGACTGTAATGACGCCGATACGCTGCGCTCGGATCCGATGCTCAAAACCGTCTGTGATCAGTTGCCGGAGAGCGATCCGGATTTGGCCACGCAGCCGACTTTCTCCCGCTTGGAGAACTCCGTCACCAGGAAGGATCTGATGCGTTTGAGCCAGTGGCTGCTAGGCCGTTATGTGCGCTCCCTGAAGAAAAGACGTCCCGGTAAGATCATCCTGGATCTGGACAGTACCGACGACCACACCCACGGCCAGCAGGAGTTCTCCTTCTACCACGGGTATTACCGAAGCCACATTCTGCATCCTTTGCTGATCTTCGATGCCGACACGGGAGACCTGGTGTGTGCCGTGTTGAGACCTGGCAACAAGGGAGCTGCCTCTCACATCGTGCCCATTCTGAAGCGAGTCGTGGAGGCTATCCGACAAGGAGTGGGGACGGATGTCGAGATTGAGATTCGGGCCGACAGCGGCTTTGCCACGCCGCGGCTCTACGAGTTCTGTGAGGCTGAAGAGAATCAACTCCAGTATGTCATTGGGTTAAGTCGAAACCCTCGCCTGCAGCGAGTGGTCGAGCCCCTGCTGGATTCGACTCGGGAAAGGTTCCTTGAGCTGGAGGAAAAACAGCGTCAGTTTGACGAGTTTCTTTATCGAGCCAACAGCTGGGATCGATCTCGTCGCGTCATCGTCAAAGTGGAGGTCGATCAGCGCGGGATCAATCGTCGCTTTGTGGTCACCAACCGGGACGATCTCTGCTCCCAATCACTTTATGACCACTACACAAACCGAGGACAGACCGAAAACTTCATCAAGGCCTTCAAGAATCATCTGAGCATGGACCGACTCAGCTGTCATCGATTCCTGGCCAATCAGTTTCGACTCCTTCTGCATGCCCTGGCTTACCAGATGTTCGTGCGCCTGCGCGACTATCTGCACGGGACCCCCTGGCACAAGCTCGAAATCGAAACCTTACGTCGTCGTGTCCTCAAGATCGGGGCCCGGATCCGACAAACCACTCGACGCATCTGGGTCCATCTTTCCTCAGCCTTTCCCGAACAACCCCTCTTCCACCTCGTCTTGAGTCGTCTCAACTCCAGCTAGCCTCTCCCAGCTCCCCGAAAAACCGCTTCCGATACTCACCCAGGCCCAGATCTGTCTGAAATTCACTCCCCAACCACTTCAAACGCCTCGCCAACCGATATTCTTCGCAAATCCGCCTGTCACACCTGTCCGCTTTCGAGTTGAGCCACTTCTCGAGTCGTTTTTCAACTCCGGATTGATCAACGACAAATAAAATTCCCACGCATTGACTCATCCAAAATCGAACTAATGTGAGACCGTTGCCTCATCAAGAATCGAACCGAACACTTGATGAGGAGGCGACGAATTGAGGAAAAAGTTGAGTTTGGAGTTGCGCCGAGAGTTGTTGACACGCACTGCGGAGGATTACGCATCGGCCCGCAAAGGAATCAAGAGCCAGATCGTGGATCAGTTGGTTGCGGCAACCGGCTACGGTCGCAAACACGCCATTACTCTGTTGAACAATCCGCCGGGTAGCGTTAGTTCTTCGCGACCCCGCCGCGCCCGATACGATGAGCGAGTCAAGCAGGTACTGGTTACCCTTTGGACCACGGCCAACCGGATCTGCGCCAAGCGACTGGTTCCCTTTCTTCCCGAGTTGATCGAGGTGATGGAGAGGAACGGTCATTTGTCCTTACCCGCTGATGTCCGGGGAAAGCTTCTGACGATCAGCCCCGCCACCGCTGATCGATTGCTGGCCACCGAGAGAATCAATCAGCGTGGTGTGAGTACAACCCGGCCGGGAAGCTTACTCAAAAAGCAGATCAAGGTACGGACCTTCGCCGACTGGGACGATCTTCAACCCGGGTTTCTGGAAGCGGACCTGGTCGCTCACTGCGGCGTCAGTGCTGCCGGTAGTTTTCTGCACACGCTGGTCCTGGTGGACGTCGCAACGGGCTGGACCGAGTGCGTGGCCCTGCTGCGGCGCAGCGAAGCCGACGTGATCGGCGCCCTGAACTCCCTGCGTGGCCGGCTCCCGGTTCCTTTGCTGGGATTGAATACGGATAACGGCAGCGAGTTCATCAACTATGAGATGCTTCGCTACTGCCAAAGAGAGCAGATCACTTTCACTCGTTCCCGGGTCAATCGAAAGAACGATCAGGCCTTTGTGGAAGAGAAGAACGGCTCTGTCGTGAGAAGGCTGATCGGGTACGATCGCTACGAGGGACTGGGGGCCTGGCGGGCCCTGATTCAGCTTTATGAGATTCTACGCCTCTATGTGAACTTCTTTCAGCCCTCGATGAAGCTGATCGAAAAGCAGCGCGTCGGCGCACGCGTCAAGAAGCGCTACGATCGAGCTCAAACTCCTTACCAGCGCATCATTGCTTCTGGTTATCTCACCAAGCGAAAGAGGGAGCGAATCGAGCGTTTTTACCGGAAGCTCGATCCGGTGATCTTACTCAAAGAGCTCGAGCGACGCCAAGACTATTTTTGGACCTTTGCTAACGGACAAAGGGAACTGGAAGGGAACGACTCCCCCAGAGAGATGGATGCAATCGTCAGGAAGTATCTTGTCGAGATCACCGCTTCACAAGAACCCAAAGAGATCAGAAGATATCGGCGGACGAAAAAGCCCCGGACATGGAGGACTCGAAAGGATCCCTTTGCTGAAGTCTGGCCAGAGGTTCGTGTCCAACTGGAAGTTAATCCCGCTCAAACCGCCAAAGCGCTTTTCGTTCGCCTTCAGCAACGCTATCCCGGTCGGTTCTTCGATGGGCAACTGCGGACGCTGCAGCGACGGGTGAGGGACTGGCGTAGGGAGCAGCTCTACAAGGCCGAGATCGCTCGCGTGGAGCCGACAGCCTCCGAAATCGGGTTCCAATCTCGCCCAGTTGCTCCGGCAGAAGATCGCGAAGCGGGTCCGGCTCCGGTCGCCCCGTTGTTTCTGATGTAAGGAACCAATAAGCTGTTCGGAACTGGGTTCGATTCTTAGTGAGGCAAGTTTCTAGCTTTGGTTCGATTCTCTAATGAGGCAATACGTGGGAAATTCTAACTGTCGCCAATCACCGGACTACGGTTCTTGCATAATCCGGGCTAGAGGATGAATGGGCCTGGACGGCCGGCTGCCCCAGCCGCCCTGGTGGAGGCTCGATCTGGGGCAACGGGACCAAGGCACGAAAGTATGAAACGGGTGGGGGAAGTTTGATGTGCAAAGTGCGAATGGGGAAGTGGGAATGACGAAGGGCCTCCACCTTCGCAGTTCGAACTTCGAAGTGGCTCCTCAGGTTGGACTCGAACCAACAACCCTCCGGTTAACAGCCGGATGCTCTGCCAAATTGAGCTACTGAGGAGCATTTTGGCGAGACTTGCCAATATAACTGAGCGGGGTCGAGCTTGGCAAGATGGGCCTGTCCACGGGCCGATCGTGCTACAGATTTTCCAGGATGAAATCCGTCATCATCCGGCGCAGATGATAGACCTGCTCAGGGTCGCGGACTCCGTGGCGGGATTTTGGGTAGATCATCAGCTCGAATTGCTTGCCCGCTTCCTGGAGCTCGTAGACGAGCTGAATCGTGTTCTGCAAGTGGACGTTGTCGTCCATGGAGCCGTGAATGATCATCAGTTTGCCATGGAGATCGGCGGCGGCGGCCTGAACGGAAGTCGTCTTGTACCCCTCCGGATTCTTCTGCGGGGTACTCATGTAGCGCTCAGTGTAGACGCTGTCGTAGAGGCTCCAGTCTGTTACCGGAGCTCCCGCGATTCCCAGCTTGAAACTGTTGCTGTGAGTTAAGGCATAGGAGGTCAAGTAACCCCCGAAGCTCCATCCCCAAAGACCGATCCTATCGCCGTCAATCCAGGGATGGGCCTTGAGCCAGTTCAGACCGTCCTCCAGGTCGCGCAGTTCCAGCTCACCAAAGTTGCGATACAACGGCCAGGTTGACTCGGCGCCCTTGCCGCTGGCCGTCCGGTTGTCACAGATCCAGATGATGTAACCCTGCCGGGCCAGGAACTGGTGCCAGAGGTACAGCGTTCCGCCCCAGGAATTCTCAACTCGGGGTGAATGAGGGCCGCCGTAGGTGTGAGACACGACTGGATACTTGCGGGAAGGATCAAAGTCGGGTGGCTTGATCATGATGGCTTCCATTACAAAACCATCCCTTGTCTGCACCTGATGCACCTCGGGGACACTCAACCTGTATCTGGCCAGCTTCTTCGCCGGCTTGTCAAAGATGGTTCGGACCTCTCCACCTTGCGGGTCATGTAAGCGCACCTGAGTGGGCGTGGTGAGATCGCTCCATCGGTCGAAATAGAGACTGAACTGGCGGTTGAACGTGGCCTGGTGTGTACCCTCGCGCTGAGACAGTCTTTGCGGACGTCCGCCTCTGAATCGAACCCGATAAACGTCTTCCCCGATGGGAGAGCGTGCAGTCCCGGAAAAATACACCCACCCTCCCGCATCATCGACACCGTAAAGAGAGCGAACTTCCCACTCCCCCGAAGTCACGGTGCGGATCAACTCCCCGGTGGCCTTGTAGTGATAGAAATGGCGCCAGCCGCTACGCTCGCTTTGCCAGAGAAAAGATCCGTCCTGAATCCAGGTGGGCTGGTCCAGTACATTCACCCAGGCTTGGGTGGTTTCGCGCAAGAGCCGGTACACGCGGCCTGTTCGGGGATCGGCCAGGTTGAGATCAAGCCAGGTCTGATCCTTGTTCTGGGCCTGGAACACGACCCGACTGCCATCCCCGTTCCACCCTGCTCTCACGACCAACAGGTCCTCAGGTGTGTACTGGTGAAGATCGATCCAGCGAGTCCGATCTCCCGAACTCGACACTACGCCCAGCCTGGGAAGGGGGTTGGGATCTCCCGCCTTTGGATAGCGCGTCACTTCCCGTTCCGGGTGCTGGGGAATGTGGTCAACCACCGTGAAACTCGGAACCGGGGATTCATCCAGCTGCAGGTAGGCGATGCGGCTCGAGTCGGGGCTCCACCAGTAGCCCTTGAAATCGCCGCGTCCGTAGATCTCTTCCTGGTAGACCCAGTCGAGGATCCCGTTGAGAAGGTTTTCGTGGCCCCCCCGGGTTAGACGGTGTTCGCGGCCGCGCCGCAAGTCGAAGACATAGAGATCGTAATCTCTTACGTAAGCCACTTTCCGTCCGTCCGGGCTGAAGCAGGCCTCACGTTCCTCCTGGCGCGTACTCGTCAGTCGGAGGGCGCGGTCGCTGCCAAAGTCGTGGTAGAAGAGATCGTCTTTATAGAGCCACAGGATTGCGGACTCGTCGGGACTGAAGATGGGGCGACCCTTCCTTCTCAAGCGACGAGCCTTTTCCTCATCGAAGCCCTCGAGCCGGGCCAGGGCCGAGATCACTCTCCCCGAGTCATAGAGAGGAGACTCCTCGCCCGTGCGTGCGTGGACGCGGACCACCCGGGGTACCCCGGAGTCGCCAGGCTTTGTGGTTTGAATGTAATGCTCTCCATCCTTCAACCAGCGGAGAATGGAAGGAGGGGAAGGAGTGAAGTCGATCTTGTTCTCCGGGTGGTAGAGGTCGTCCAGGGTCAGAAGCTTTCCCTGACCGAGGGCAGTTCCGATGATGAGGAACAGCAGGCCGAGGAGCGTGAAGTTGGAAGTTGAAAATTGAAAATTGAAAGTTTGACGTCGACGGCCAGGCCTCGAAGCTTGACCGCATAGGGCCTTGAGTTTTCCTAGCCGTGAGGTTCGCATTTCTTCAGATCCGGACAACTTCCAAGCTTGAGCTTGCAATCCTTGGGCTAGTAAGCCCTGGCCCAGACCACGCGCTGCGAGCTCGGTTCTCCACTGAAAATACAGGTGCCGGGTCCTTCGCCGCCCCCGTCGGCGTCATCGACAGGGATACAACGGATGGTAACACCCAGTTCCTTCTGCATTTGATCAGAGATCGCTTCGTCTCCGTTCCAGTGCGCCAGGGCAAAACCGCCGGATGTCCTGGATGCGGAGCCCTTGGGACCAAAGAACTCGAAGAACTCCTCGCGGGTATTCACGATCCGAGTGTTACGGGCTCGGAATTTCCGGGCACGTTCAAGAAGATGATCCTGAATTTCCTCTAGCAGACCTGGGATCTCCGCCAGGAATTGGGCGCGCGGAACCGACTCTTTCTCCCGGCCCGATCGATCACGTTTCCCCATAAAGACACTGTCTGATGCAAGGTCACGCGGGCCGATCTCCAGGCGAACCGGCACTCCTCTCTTGATCCAGCTCCAGACCTTTTCCCCTCCTCGGACATCCCGCTCATCCAACTCCACTTCAATTCTGCGACCATCGTAGGTCCGCGACTGGAGCTCATCCCGCAGGTTCCTGCAGTACTCGAGTACCTGCTCCGGGTTCTCCGCCTTGAATAGAATCGGCATGATCACAACATGAGCCGGCGCCAGGCGAGGTGGAAGCACCAGGCCATCATCGTCAGCGTGAGCCATCACCAGACCACCCACCAACCTGGTCGAGACACCCCAGGACGTGGTCCACACATGCTGCTCCTGGCCATTCTCATCCAGAAACGTAATGTCCTGAACCCTGGCGAAGCTCTGCCCCAGGAAGTGCGACGTTCCAGCCTGCAGGGCTTTTCGATCCTGCATCATGGCTTCAATCGTGAGCGTTTTTTCAGCGCCGGGAAAGGTCTCCCCGGGGGTCTTCTCTCCTCTGATGACGGGTATGGCCATGAACTCCTGGACGAAACGGGCGTAGACCTCATGCATCGTTCGGGTTTCGGCCAGGGCGTCCTCCCTGCTGGCGTGGGCGGTATGGCCTTCCTGCCACAGGAACTCGGTAGTTCTAAGGAAGAGACGGGTTCGCAACTCCCAGCGGACCACGTTGCACCACTGGTTGATGAGCAAAGGAAGATCCCGATAGCTGTTGATCCACTTGGCAAAGCTGGCCCCGATGATCGTCTCGCTGGTGGGACGGATAATCAGTGGTTCTTCCAACTTCCCGGCCGGGACCAGTTCGCCATCTCTTTCTTCGAGGCGATGATGGGTGACGACGGCACATTCCTTGGCAAACCCCTTGACGTGTTGCGCTTCCTTCTCGAGAAAGCTCTTGGGGATCAAAAGCGGAAAATAGGCATTCTTGTGCCCGGTGTCCTTGAACATTCCGTCCAGGATACGCTGCATGTTCTCCCAGATTGCGTATCCCCACGGCTTGATCACCATGCATCCACGAACCGGTGAGGCTTCCGCCAGATCAGCAGCGCGGACTACCTGCTGGTACCACTTGGGATAGTCTTCTGCGCGGGTTGGAGTGATCGCGTTCCTGGTTGCCTTCTGTGCCATGAAAAACGGATTATGGCAAATTTCGGACTGGCAGTTCCAGAGCCGAGACGGTTGAGTATGAGCCGTTGGACACGCCCATCTATCGGCGGCTCGATGTGCATCTCGGCGAGACCCAGCGTCAAGGCGGTGTGGGTCTAGTCCTGGAAGCGCAGTGAGCGAAGTGAACAATCCAGTGTGGCGAACACAATCCTTGCTTGCAAAACGTCACCCGTTCGGGCAACAATCGGCTCCTATGAGTGAAAGCAAACCTCTTCCGATGTGGTTGTGGATTTTCATCGCTGTGCTTTTTGGCGGCTGGCTGCTCTACTGGCTGGTATTCTAATCAGCCGGGGGACAACGCATCCCGCTCCCCTGAACCGGGCTTCGTGAAGTTTGGAAGCGGGAACTGGAGCGGAGCGAAGAAAGCTATTTCTTCTTCGTTGTTTCCGTAGAGGTGTCTCTGTCGACCAATTCGATCAGCGCAAGTGGTGCTGCGTCACCCTTACGGTTGCCCAGGCGGATGATCCTCGTATACCCCCCCGGGCGTTTTGAGTACCGCGCTGCCAGTGTGTCAAACAGTTTGGCAACAACCGCCTTGCGCCGGATTACGGCCAGGGCTTGTCTCCGGGCATGGAGCGTCTCTCTCTTTCCCAGCGTGATCATCTTCTCGGCGTAGGGGCGCAGTTCCTTGGCTTTGGCAACGGTGGTGATCATCTGCTCATGATCAAGCAGTTGTGTAACCATGTTGCGCAGCATGGCTCTGCGGTGACTGGAAGTTCGATTTAGCTTCCGACCGGATTTCCGATGTCGCATGGCAGCCTCTCCTCTTCAACTTTCTCGTTTCAGGCTCCCTCAACTTCCGCCACCGGATTGCCGCCGTCATCCAGTTTCATACCGAAGCTGAGGCCCATGTCGGCCAGGATTTCCTTGATTTCGTTCAATGACTTGCGGCCAAAGTTCTTGGTCTTCAGCATCTCAGACTCGCTCTTCATGACCAACTGTCCGATGCTCTGGATGTTGGCGTTCTTCAGGCAGTTGTAGGAACGGACGGAGAGTTCCAGCTCTTCCACTGACTTGCTGAGATTGTCGTTGATGGCCTCGAGGTGCTGGTCCCGACGTTTTTCCTGGACCTCCGCCTCTTCTTCAAAATTGATGAAAATGAACAGGTGGTCCTTGAGAATCTTGGCGGCCTCCGCAATCGCGTCCTCGGGGCTGGCCGAGCCGTCGGTCCAGACGTCAAGATTGAGACAGTCGTAGTCGGTGGCTCGTCCCAGCCGAGCAGCCTCAACATAGAAGTTGACCTTCTTGACCGGCGAATGAACGGAATCCATGGGGATGTACCCCACTCCCAATTCCTCTTCAAAATTCTCGTCTGCCGGCTGGTACCCGCGAGCCTTCCGAACCCGCATCTCCATCTTGATCTCTCCGGTCTCGTTCACGTTGGCGATCTCAACCCCGGTGTCCAGAATCTCAACCTCAGGATCGGGCTTGATATCGCCTGAAGTCAGCGGACCAGACCCGCTCGACTCAAGGTAGATCGTTTTGGGATGGTCGGTGTGCAGTTTCACGGGAATTCGCTTGAGATTCATGATGATGTCGGTGACGTCTTCATGGACTCCGGTGATCGACGAGAACTCGTGGAGAACCCCATCGATCTTGACGGCCGTAATCGCCGCACCCTCAATCGAGGAAAGAAGGGTCCTTCTCAAGGCGTTACCGATGGTGCTTCCGAACCCCCGCTCGAAAGGCTGGGCAAAGAAGTGCCCAAAACCAGGAGAGCGTGTTTCAAGATCACACGCAAGTCTTTTCGGACGTTGAAAACGGCTCATGTCGTGACTCCCAATCGATCGTTGTGGTCGAGAGGATCCATGATCATCCTTAGACCCTCCAGGTTTGAATTCAATTCGATGCTCGCTCAGACTCTTCTCTTCTTCGGAGGTCGGCACCCGTTGTGGGGAATGGGTGTGACGTCCTTGAGGTTCCGGATTTCAATACCGGACGCCTTAATCGAACGGATGGCGGCCTCACGGCCGGAACCAGGGCCCTTGACACGCACGTCACAATACCTCATGCCGAACTGATCCCGGGCAGCGGCCGCGGCACGATGAGCCGCCTGCGATGCAGCAAAGGGCGTGCTCTTACGACTCCCACGAAACCCCTGTCCACCTGCGCTGGCATGGGTGAGAACGTTGCCGTCCAGATCGCTGATGCAGATGAGGGTGTTATTGAAAGTCGCTTTGATGTGAGCGATACCGTGGACCACGGTTCGACGCTCCTTCTTCTTCGCTCTCTTAGTTTTCTTTCCGCCCTTTTGATCTTTAGCCATAACTCAAGCTTCCTGTTACTTCCTGCGTCTGCGGATTCCTGTTTTCTTGGGTCCCTTTCTGGTGCGAGCGTTGGTATGCGTGCGCTGGCCCCGGACCGGTAGTCCGCGGCGATGTCGAAGGCCTCGGTAGCATCCGATGTCCATGAGGCGCTTGATATTCAGCTGTATTTCCTTGCGAAGATCTCCTTCGATCCTCCCCTCGTCCTGGATGATCTGGCGGATCGCGGTGCCCTGCTCCTCAGAGAGTTCACCCACCTTCAAAGCACCTTCGACCTCTGCTTTCTCCAGAATTCTGGCCGCACGAGTATGGCCGATTCCATAGATATAGGTGAGACCTATATCGATTCTCTTGCGATCCGGAATGTTGACTCCAGCAATGCGTGCCATACCTTAGTACTCTCTTGCTTTCCCCGGCTCTATCCTTGCCGTTGTTTGTGCTTGGGGTTGGGACAGATCACGCGCACCACACCGCGGCGACGGACGATCCTACAGTTCATACAAATTTTCTTTACCGAGGCTCGAACTTTCACTTTCGACCTCCATTCGTTTCCGCTGAAACATGAAGTCCTCGCCCAACGATTCTCCCCCGCGACCGGTCGGTCGGGGAGATTTCCAGACGAACCTGATCGCCTTCCAGCAAGCGAGAGACCTGTACCTTTTTCTCTATCCAGACATGAGCGACAACCTCATGACCGTCTTCGGTTCTCACTCTGAACAACTCTTTTGGCAATCGACTCATCACCAGTCCTGGAACACTATTCATGACGAATCCGCTTCCGGATCGTCAAGCTGGCTCAAGATCCAGGGACCATCCTTGGTCAGGGCCACTGAATGCTCAAAATGAGCGCTGTACCCTCCATCAGTTGTCACCGCAGTCCATCGATCCTTGAGGATTCTGGCGCCGGGCCCCTTGCTGTTCACCATGGGTTCGATGGCCAGAACCATTCCTTCTCGCAGCCTGGGACCGCGACCCGGTGTTCCATAGTTGGGTACCTGAGGGTCTTCGTGAAGACGATCTCCAATTCCATGTCCCACAAATTCCTTGACCACCGAAAATCCGCTCGTCTCGACATGTTTCTGCACACTGGCCGAGATATCAGAAACCCGATTCCCAACCACCATTTGCTCAATCCCTTTGAAGAGAGATTCTCTGGTCACTCTCAGAAGTTCCTTCAGCTGACCGGATATTTTCGCCACCGGGAAAGTCCATGCAGAATCGCCGTAGAAGCCCTCCCAGCGAACTCCCACATCCAGGCTCACAATATCTCCGGCCTCGAGCCGCCGGTCACCGGGAATCCCATGCACAATCTCCTCATTGATGGAAGCGCACAAACTCGCCGGGAACCCTTGATATCCTTTAAAGGCAGGTTGCGCGCCGGCATCAAGGATCATTTCCTCGGCCACCCGATCCAGGTACGCGGTTGTCACACCCGGCTGAATCAGCCGACCCAGATGCCGTAGAATCCGAGCCACGATCAAGTTCGCCTGCCTCATCTTGTCAAGTTGATCCCTGCCCTTACAGACGATCATTCCACAGCATCCATCTGGATCGGGGCGAAACCAGTAATCTTATCAAAACTCCGCCACTCCCGAGAGATTTATCATCGCCTTCCTCGCACCCGTCCCTTCTTGAGAAAGCCCTCGTAGTGCCGCATCACCAACTGGGACTCGATCTGCTGCACCGTGTCCATGGCAACTCCAACCACGATGAGCAGAGACGTCCCTCCAAAATAAAAGGCGATATCGAACCCTGTGGTGATTCGGGAGAGTCCATTCTCAGTCAGGAAATTGTCCAGGCCGGGACCGATCAAGGGTATGGGCTGCACCTTGAAGCCGGTGATCAGAAACTCGGGCAGCAGACAGACCAGGACGAGATAGACCGCACCGGCGAAGGTCAGACGGGTCAAAACCTTGTCGATGAATTCCGAGGTTTTCCGCCCGGGCCGGATTCCCGGAATGAATCCCCCGTACTTTCGGATATTGTCCGCCACTTCATCAGGATTGAAGATAATGCTGACGTAGAAAAAACAGAAGAACATGATGGCGGCGATGTAGGCAACATTGTAGAGCGGATAGCCCTGTTGCAACTGGCCCGCCATACTCTGCAACCAGGCCCAGGGCAGCACCAGCTGGAGAGTTGAGGGGAAGGCTACGATGGAGGCCGCAAAGATCACCGGGATCACACCGCCAGAGTTGACTTTGAGCGGCAGATGAGTCGCCTGGCCACCGTACATGCGGCGCCCGACGACCCGTTTTGCATACTGTATCGGGATGCGACGCTGACCTCTCTCCACGAAGACGATCGCCGCGATGACCGCCACCATCATGACCAGCAGCATCGCAATCAGAAAAATGGACTTCTGGTCGCTCTGCAGATCCTGAAACAGAGACACCGCAGCTCCAGGCAAACCCACCACGATCCCGGCGAAAATGATCAAGGAGATACCGTTGCCGATTCCCCGCTCTGAGATCTGCTCTCCTATCCACATCACAAAGACGGTACCGGTGGAGAGCGTGAGCATGGTCATGAGCCGAAAACCCCATCCGGGGTTGGGAACGATCGCGGGTACGCCGGCGGTTTGCTCCAGGGCCGCGGCAGTCGCCATCCCCTGGAAGAGACTCAGCCCGACCGTCGCGTATCGGGTGTACTGGTTGATCTTGCGGCGACCGAGATCCCCTTCTTTGGAAAGACGTTCCAGATAGGGCCAGACAACGGTCAGAAGCTGAAAAATAATGGAGGCGGTGATATAGGGGGTGATTCCCAGAGCAAAAATAGAAAGACGGGACAGGTTCCCGCCCGAGAAAACGTCCAGGAAACCAAACATCGTACCGGACTGCGCCTCGAAGAACCCGGCAAGAGCTTCGGCATTGACCCCGGGAGTCGGAATCCAACTGCCGACACGGTAAAGCGCCAACAGGCCGAGCATGAAGAGAATTCTCTTGCGAAGCTCAGGGATGGCGACGATGTTTCGCAGCGTGGCTGCAAGACTGTTGAAATCGGCCATACTAGCTGACTTCCTCTGCAGTCCCACCCGCAGCTTCAATCTTGCTGCGAGCCGACTCACTGAAATGACGCGCCTTGACCGTGAGCTTCTTCTTCAACTCTCCCTCTCCGAGAATGCGAAGACCGTCATGAGTCTTCTTGACATAGCCGGTCTCCTTGAGCATTTCGGCGGAGACATCCACTCCTTCTTCGAACTGATTCAGGTCACGAACATTGAGGACGACATAACGCTTGGCGAAGATGTTGGTAAAGCCTCTTTTGGGCAGCCGCCGATAAAGGGGCATCTGTCCCCCTTCGAAACCAGCGCGCCGAGAGTATCCAGAACGGGACTTCTGACCTTTGTTACCACGTCCAGCGGTGACACCGTGCCCCGAGCCGGGCCCCCGCCCCACTCGCTTTCGCTTCTGATTGGCCCCTGCAGCCGGCTTGAGAGAATGCAGTTTTAGAGACATGTTCATTCCCCTTCGACGATTCGAACCAGGTGGGGCACTTTGGCCACCATGCCCCGGACTCCGGGCGTATCCTGACGTTCCACTACTTGATTCAGCCTGCGAAACCCCAGGCCACGCACGATCTTTCGATGCTTCTCAGGTCTCCCGATCATGCTCCGGAAGTACTTGATCTTGATCGTTTTTGGTGCCTTCTTGGCCATCACAGGTCCTTTACTGAAATGCCCCGAACCCGGGCCACCTCGTCCGGGGTGCGAAGGCGGCCGAGCCCTTGAAAAGTCGCTTTGATCACGTTGTGCGGATTCTGACTCCCCAGGACCTTGGTCACCACGTCACGAATCCCAGCGGCTTCCATGACCGCGCGAACGACACTCCCGGCAATCACTCCAGTTCCTTCGGGAGCGGGTCGCAGAAGCACCCTGCCGGCCCCGAAAACACCCTCGATCTTGTGAGGGATCGTGGAACCGCTCATGGGGACGCCGACCATGTCCTTGCGTGCTCTGTCCAGACCCTTCCGAATCGCCGCAGGAACCTCTTTCGCCTTCCCCATTCCAAAGCCGACTCGCCCGCTCTGATCACCGACTACGACCAGGGCATTGAAGCTGAGATTCTTTCCACCTTTGACAACCTTGGTGACTCGGTTGATCGTTATGACCTGATCCTTGAGGTCGCTGTCACCTCTATTGCTGAACGCCTTATTGAACGCCATTAGTCACTCCTAGAACTTCAGGCCCTGTTTCCGTGCGGACTCCGCGAAGGCCTTAACCCGTCCGTGGTAGATGTAGCCCCCTCGATCGAAGACAACCGTCTCAATGTTCTTCTTCTTCGCCTCGGCCGCAATCCTCTTTCCGACCTCCTTGGCCGCTTCGATGTTGGATCCAGCCTTCTTCTTTTCCTTGCTCCCGAGCGTTGAAGCGGATGCCAGAGTGACTCCGCCTTCATCATCCACCAGCTGGGCATAGAAATGTCTGAGGCTTCGGAACACCATCAGACGGGGTCGCTCGAGCCGACCAGAGATTTTTCGCCGGATTCGAGCATGAACCTTCACACGCCGTTGATTCTTACTAAGCTTCTTAGCCATATTGCGTAGATCGCTAGTCCGTTCTGGCCCGACTAGGCGCCTTTCTTTCCAACTTTTGTACGGACGACTTCGTCGGCGTAACGTATCCCCTTGCCCTTGTAAGCATCAGGAGGGCGGATCTTTCGAATATCTGCCGCCGCCTGGCCCACCTGCCCCTTGTCGATTCCACTCACCACCATCGTGGCCACGTGATTCGAAATGTTCTTTCTTGTCTTGTCTACCGTGATTTCGATGCCTTCGGGGAACTCGAACAAAACCTGGTGCGAAAAGCCGACACTGAGGTTGAGGGCCTTGCCTTGAATCTCAGCCCGATACCCAATCCCGACCAGATCCAGTTCCTTGCTGAACCCCTTGGCAACTCCCCACACAGCGTTAGCTACCAGGGAGCGAAACAAACCGTGAAGAGCCCTGGTTTTCTTGCTTTCGTCGATCGTCTTTGCTTCTGCCACGCCGTCATTGAGTTCAAGTTGAATCCCTGCCGGGATCGCAGTTTCCAGGGTGCCCTTGGGCCCCTGCACAACCACCCTGGCAGCTTCGATGTCGAGTTGAACACCGGCTGGAATTACAATTGGCCGCCTACCCACACGTGACATTGATCAAACCCTCAACCGGTCCAGCCGGACCCGACAAATCATCAGTACACCTCGCACAGGATCTCGCCTCCAACACCCTTGCCCCGGGCAGCTTTTCCTGTCATCAAGCCGCGGGAAGTCGAGAGGATTGTGATACCCAGTCCTCCCAACACTGAAGGAATCTCGTCCTTCCCTGCATAGACTCGTCTTCCCGGCTTGCTGACCCGACTGATCTTGGTAATGGCCGGTGAGCGGTCGCGCTGGTACTTGAGGAGGACCTTGATGCGACCTACGGGCTTGTCCTCGATCAGCGTGTAACCAACCAGATACCCTTCTTCTTTCATGATCCGGACGATCTCTTCTCGGATTTTCGAATAGGGCATCTCAGTGATCTCGTGACCGGCCATGAGCGCATTACGAAGCCGCGTAAGCAGGTCCGCAATAGGATCCGTCATCATAGTTATCCTTCTCCTTTTTTCCCGATTTCATCCATGCTCAAAAAACCAGTATGCGTCGTTCGACTTCGCCAAGAGGGACACCGATGTTCTCCAGCAGCACAGTGCCCTGCTGATCGTCAGGGGCAGAGGTCACGATCGTGACGTTCATCCCGACCTGACGCTCGGTACTGACAAGATCGATCTCCGGAAAAATGAACTGGTCCTTCAATCCGATGGTGTAGTTCCCTCTGCCATCGAAGGCCTTGTTGGACACGCCTCGAAAATCTTTCACGCGCGGGAGAGCAACATTGAGGAGGCGATCAAGAAACTCGTACATCCGTTTGCTTCGCAGCGTCACCTTCACGCCGATGGGCATGTCTTCCCGCAACTTAAACCCCGCAATCGACTTGCGGGCGCGGCGAATCACCGCCTTCTGTCCCGTAATAAGAGAGAGTTCCTTGGCTGCTTCGTCGAGCAGCTTGACATTCTGTATCGCCTCTCCGAGGCCGATGTTGACCACGACTTTGACGAGCCTCGGTACGGCCATGGGATTCTTGATCTCAAACTCTTTGGTCAGGGCCGGAACCGCGTCTTCCAGGTATTTTTGCTTGGTGCTCTTCATTTTTTGAAAACCTGCTACCGTTTCTCGATAGTAGCGCTACATTTCTTGCAAACTCGCACCTTGTCGCCCTCCGAAAGCAGGACGAAGCCGACTCGGCTCGGCTCCGAACATTCCGGACAGACCAGCATCAGGTTGGACAGGTGGATGGGAGCTTCCCTTTCCACCACGCCGCCCTGAATGTTCTTCTGAGGATTCGCGCGAGTGTGTCGTTTGATAAAGTTCACGTTCTCGACAATCGCCCGATTTCTCTTGGGAAACACCCTCAGCACCTTGCCCCGGGCTCCTCTGTCTTTTCCAGCGATGACGAGAACTTCGTCATTTCGTCTAATGTGTAACATCCTTGAACCTCGCGCCGCCTACAATACCTCTGGCGCCAAGGAAACAATCTTCATGAAGCGCTTCTCCCGCAACTCACGGGCCACCGGGCCGAAGACACGCGTTCCAATTGGCTCTTTCTGGGGATTGATCAATACCGCCGCATTCTCATCGAACTTGATGTAGGAACCGTCGCGACGCCGATTACCCCTTCGGGTGCGCACCACGACCGCCTGGACGACTTCTCCCTTCTTGACCGTCCCATCCGGAGTTGCCTCCTTCACTGAAGCGGTGATGACGTCACCCAGGCCAGCCCCCCGACCGGTGTCGCCGCCCAGCGGAACGATGCAACAGATACGCTTCGCACCCGAGTTGTCCGCCACGTTCAACATGGTCTGCATCTGGATCATGATGATTCCTCTTACGCCTTCGCCTTTTCCAGGACTTCCTTGAGACGCCAGCGCTTCCTCTTGCTGAGGGGACGAGTTTCTTCGATCAGGACCTTATCTCCTACCTGACACTGATTCTCGTTGTCGTGCGCCATAAACCTGGAGGTCCGTCTCAACGTCTTCCGATAGAGCGGGTGTCGCACCAGGCGGTCGACAGCCACCACGATTGACTTCTCCATGGAATTGGAAACAACTCGCCCGGTGCGGGTTGCCTGTTTTCGGATTCTCTTCGTCTGCTGCTCCATAATCACCTAGGACCTCATTAGAACTTCAACGATCAGGACTCAGCCGAGGCCCGACGCTTTTCACTGAGTACCGTCTTGACCCTGGCAAGGTCCTTGCGGACTCCACGAACCCTCATTACGTTTTCCAACTGACCTGTGGCCAGCTGAAAGCGTAACTTGAACAACTGTTCCGAGAGGCTCTCGGCCTCCGCTGCAAGATCCTCAACTGACATCTCCCAAAACTGTTTGGCTTTCATTTATCCACCCAGCCGAGTCACAAATTTAGTTCGAATCGAGAGCTTATGGGAGGCCAGCCGCATGGCTTCACGGGCGATCTCCTCGGACACCCCCTCCATTTCATAGAGAATCCGACCCGGCTTCACCCGGGCAACCCAGCCTTCAAGAGCTCCCTTTCCTTTTCCCATGCGGGTCTCCGCCGGTTTCTTCGTAAAGGGAGTGTCAGGGAAGATACGGATCCACACCTTACCGCCCCTCTTGATATAGCGAGTGATGGCAATTCTGGCTGCCTCGATCTGTCGGTTGCTGACACGACCCGGCTCCATCGCCTTGAGGCCGAACTCACCGAACTCAACCGTGCTGCCTCGATAGGCCTTTCCCCTGAGGCGTCCTTTCATCTGTTTCCGGTACTTGGTTTTCTTGGGCTGTAGCATGGTCCTACTTCTCTGCGCCTGGTCCTACTTCTCTGCGCCTAATTGTTGTGAATCGTTTCCGGATCAAAAATGTCGCCCTTGTAAATCCACACCTTGACCCCGATCACACCGTAAGTGGTAAAGGCTTCAGCCAGCCCGTATTCAATGTCTGCCCGCAAAGTGTGAAGAGGCAGCCGTCCGTGCAGGTACCATTCGGCCCGGGAGATCTCGGCTCCATTCAAGCGCCCGCCACATCGCACTTTGATGCCCTTGGCCCCAAAACGCAGAGCTGTATCTACTGCGCGGCGCATGGCACGCCGAAAGGCCACCCGCTTGATCAACTGCTGGGCAATGGATTCCGCCACCAACTGAGCATCGAGTTCAGGCTTGTGGATCTCTTGAATGTTGATGAAGACATCCCGGCCCGTTGCGGCCTGCAGGTCGAGTTTCAACCGATCGATCTCGCTGCCCTTTCGGCCAATCACGATCCCCGGTCTGGAAGTCCGAATCACAAGGGTCAGGTTGTTGGCCGCTCGCTCGATCTCAATCGAGGAGATGCCGGCATGAAAAAACCGGGCTTTGAGCTTCCGCTTGATGCGCAGATCCTCCTGCAGAAGCTCACCGTAATTCTTCGTCGCAAACCAGCGCGAACGCCAGGTCTTGGTGTAGCCCAATCGAAAACCATAGGGGTGTACTTTTTGACCCAACTGCTCCTCCTATGAACCCTGACCGTCCGAGACTCGAACGGTAATGTGACTCAGTCTTCTCATTTGATGATGGGCGCGACCCATGGGAGCCGGCCGTATTCGTTTTCGGCCCTTTGTCGGTCCAATGTCGACAAACGCCTCCTTGACGTAGAGATCCTCAACGTCCATGGCAGAGTTCTTCTGCTCTGCGTTTGCAATAGCGGATCGCAGCGCCTTCTCGATGGGTCGGGCAAATCTCTTCTGTGAGAATCTCAGAATCGCCAGGGCTTCCTCGACCTTCTTGCCCCGGATCAGATCGATCACAAGTCGAGCCTTGTGGGGTGACCCCTTAATGTATTTACTTTTCGCTTTAGCTTCCATCTCTGCTCCCAGCCTGACTCGTGCTTACTAGCGCATTCGAGCTGTCTTTTCAGACCTCCTGATATGCCCTTTAAAGGTCCTGGTCGGGGAGAACTCTCCGAGCTTGTGCCCCACCATGTTTTCGGTGACAAAAATCGGTATAAAACGTCTTCCGTTGTGCACAGCAATCGTCAAGCTGACCATTTCGGGAACGATCGTAGAGCGTCGGGACCAAGTCTTGATCACGCTACTGTCCTTGGTGGCCACTGCGTGACGAATTTTCTTCATCAAGTGGTCGTCAACAAAAGGCCCCTTCTTGACCGATCTGGGCATTGGATACTCCTTCTTCCTATCTCTTTCTTCGCACGATGAAACGGTCAGTTCTCTTGTTGTTTCGGGTCTTGTAACCCTTGGTGGGCCACCCCCAGGGAGAGCAGGGGTGCCTGCCGCCCGAGGTTCGGCCTTCCCCACCACCCATCGGGTGGTCGACCGGATTCATGGCGACTCCCCGGACCTTGGGGCGGCGACCACGCCATCGAGATGCACCCGCTTTCCCGAACGAGACGTTCTCATGGTTGGTGTTCCCAACCTGGCCCACGGTGGCACGACACAGAATAAAAATCTTTCGAACCTCACCCGAAGGCATGCGGACCTGAGCATAGCGGCCCTCCTTGGCCACCAACTGGGCTGAGCCTCCAGCGCTTCGAACCAGTTGGCCCCCTCGACCGGGTGTCAGTTCCAGATTATGGATCGCGGTTCCCAGCGGAATGTTGACCAGAGGAAGATTATTCCCGGGAACAATATCTGCATCGGGCCCCGAAACTACGGTGTCGCCCGGCTCCATGCCAGGGGTTGCGAGAATGTACCGCTTCTCTCCGTCGACATAGTGGAGACGTGCGATCCAAGCACTGCGATTTGGATCGTACTCGATGAATGCAACCTTCCCCGGGATGCCATCTTTGTCACGACGGAAGTCAACGATTCGATATCGCCTCTTGTGGCCTCCGCCCCGGCGGCGAACTGCGATTCGCCCCGTACCGCTGCGTCCACTGATGCGCTTCTTCCCTCTCGTGAGCTGCCTCAGTGGCTTCACATCGGCCAGATCTTCCCTGGTGTCCACAGTGCGAAAACGTCGCCCCGGAGATGTCGGTCTGTAACTTTTAATAGCCATGGGATCTAAACGCCCTCGAAGAATTCGATCTCCTTTTCACCTGGCTTAAGGGTCACGTACGCTTTCTTCCAGGAGGGGCGCCGTCCTACGTTCCGGCCCTGGCGCTTCAGCTTCCCCTGGAAGTTAGCAGTCCGGACCTTCTCAACTCCCACCTCGAAGATTCCTTCGATTGCCTCTCGAATCTGATGCTTGGTCGCTTCCCGTCTAACCTTGAAAACCACAACCCGGCCTTCATTGTTCTCCTTGAGAATGGTGGTTTTCTCAGTGATATGGGGGTACTTGAGGACGTCGAACTTCGCGATCTTCATGGCTTTAGTGTCTCCTCAAGCTTCTCGACGGCTTCCTTAGAGAGGATCAGATGCTCACAGTCGAGCAAGTCGTACACGTTGACCCCGGTGACTGCAACCATCTTTACGTTGGGAAGGTTGCGAGCACTCAGGAAGAGGTTACGGTTCTCGCGTTCGTCAACGATCAGAACCTTGCCAGTCAGATCAAACACCTCCAGGAGGCCCACAAAATTCCGAGTCTTATGACTCTCCACCTTCAAGTCTTCCACCACAATCAGCCGCTCATTGCGCAGTTTGTCAGAGAGCACCATGCGAACCGCTCCCCGCTTCTTCTTGCGGGGAAAGCGCTGCGAATAGTCACGAGGCTGAGGACCGAACACAGTCCCACCACTTCGCCACAGAGGACTTCGCAGGCCACCAACGCGAGCACGCCCGGTCCCTTTCTGGCGCCACGGCTTGGTTCCACCACCCCGAACCTCAACCCGGTTCTTGACCTTGTGAGTCCCTTTTCTCCGACCTGCCAGGAAAGCCCGAACTGCTTCCCAGACCAGCGTCTCACTGGCGCTGTAATCAAAGACCGCGTCGTTGAGCTCCAGCTCACCAACTCGCTTGTTCTTCAAATTCCTAACTTCGACCTTAGCCATTGTTCTATCTGCTCGACTTGCGAATCTGGACGTAGTTCCCGCGACTTCCCGGTACCGAGCCCTTCACAAGCAACAGGTTCCGGTCCGTATCCACCTTGACGACCCTCAGGCTCTTCACGGTCCTTTTTCGGTTCCCCATGTGCCCGGGGCCCTTCATGCCTTTCAAGACCCGACTCGGAGACGCGCTTTGGCCAATGGAACCCGGGGCGCGGTGAAACATCGACCCGTGCGTGGCTTTACCGCCGGAGAATCCATGCCGCTTGATGACACCCTGAAAGCCCCGACCGATGGTCCTGCCCAGAATGTCGACCTTGTCGTCGACGGTAAACACGTCCTGCACCAACACCTGGTCGCCCACCGAAATCTCTTCGTCTTTTTCCTCTGTGAACCCGAACTCACGAAGCCTGCGGGTGGCCGCGACCCCGGCCTTCTCAAAATGTCCGCCCATAGGCCTGTTGACTTTCGCCTGGCGGTCTTCAACCAGACCCAACTGGACTGCCTGGTAACCATCGCTGGCGTCAGTTTTCTTTTGCACCACAACACAGAGTCCGACCCGAAGAACAGTCACCGGAACCACCCGGCCCTGGTCGTCAAAGATCTGAGTCATACCTATTTTTTTGCCGATCAAACCCTCCACCATGTCCTATTCCTTCTCCGTGCCAAAGGCTTTGATTTCGACATCAATCGCTGCCGGCAGATCCAGTTTCATGAGGGCATCTACTGTCTGGGGAGTGGGTTCGAGAATATCCACCAGTCTCTTGTGGGTTCTGATCTCGAACTGCTCCCTTGATTTCTTGTCGACGTGAGGCGATCTCAGCACCGTGTATTTGCTGATCTTAGTCGGCAGCGGAACAGGGCCCGCGACGCGTGCCCCCGTTCTCTTAGCAATTTCCACGATCTCACGCGTCGACTTATCCAGAGCGCGATGATCGAAAGCCTTCAGTCGAATCCTGATTTTTTCATCAAGCATCGAGATTCAATATCCCTTCTTCAATTCGTTCCCGCCAGAGTCGTTTCCGTCGTCATTCCACGATGTCGGTGATGGTACCGGCCCCGACCGTTCGTCCACCTTCTCGGATGGCAAATCGCAGACCCTTCTCCATCGCGATCGGCGTGATCAATTCCACCCCTGCCGATATGTTGTCACCCGGCATCACCATCTCTGCCCCTTCCGGCAGTTCCACCACTCCGGTGACATCCGTCGTCCGAAAGTAAAACTGCGGCCGGTATCCCTTGAAGAACGGCGTGTGACGCCCTCCTTCTTCCTTCGTCAATACGTAGGCTTCCGCCCTGAACTTCGTGTGCGGCGTGATCGTCCCCGCCTTCGCCACCACCTGGCCTCGCTCCACGTCTTCCTTGTCCGTCCCTCTCAACAGCAACCCTACGTTGTCCCCTGCCTGCCCCTCGTCCAGCAGCTTCTTGAACATCTCCACGCCCGTGACCACTCGCTTCATCGTGTCCCGGATCCCCACGATCTCCATCTCTTCCCCGACCTTCACTATCCCTCGCTCGATCCGTCCCGTCACCACCGTCCCTCGTCCACTGATCGAAAAGATGTCCTCGATCGGCATCAAAAACGGCTTGTCCACCGCTCGCTCCGGTACGGGTATATATTCGTCGACCGCCGCCATCAACTCCCGGATCTGGGCCTTCCCTTCCTCCTCGCCTTCCATCGCCTTCAACGCACTCCCCTTCACCACCGGGATGTCGTCTCCTGGAAACTCGTACATCGACAGCAGCTCTCTCACCTCCAGCTCTACCAGCTCCACCAACTCCTCGTCGTCGACCATGTCCACTTTGTTCAGAAACACCACAATGTACGGCACTCCGACCTGCCGCGCCAGCAATATATGCTCTCGCGTCTGCGGCATCGGCCCATCCGCCGCACTCACCACCAGAATCGCCCCGTCCATCTGCGCCGCTCCCGTGATCATGTTCTTCACATAATCCGCATGCCCTGGACAGTCCACGTGCGCATAGTGCCGGTTCTCCGTCTGATACTCCACATGCGCCGTCGCAATCGTGATCCCTCTCTCTCTCTCCTCCGGCGCATTGTCGATCGAGTCAAACGTTCGCACCTCGGTCGTCGGATCATTCTCCGCCAGCACCTGCGTGATCGCTGCCGTCAACGTCGTCTTCCCATGATCCACGTGGCCGATTGTCCCCACATTCACGTGCGGCTTGGTTCTCTCAAACTTCTGCTTCGCCATGACTACAATGCACTCCCTTTCCCTGATCCCACCAGACGCCCCCGAGTCCGCGCCACAATTTCATCCGCAACCTTCCGCGGAACTTCGTGATAATGGTCAAAATGCATCGAGTGGTTGGCCCGCCCCTGAGTCAGGGAACGAAGCGTTGTCGCATATCCAAACATCTCCGACAACGGAACCGTGGCAGTCACAACCTTGCTGTGCCCCCGTGATTCCAACTGCCCGATCCGACCCCGCCGAGAATTCAGGTCTCCGATGACGTCACCCGTATAGTCCTCGTCCTCCGGGATCACGACCTCGACACTCATCACTGGCTCCAGGAGAACCGGTGTAGCCGCCTGCGCCGCGTTTTTGAAAGCCATGGAGCCGGCGATCTTAAAAGCCACCTCGGAAGAATCGACCGCGTGGAAAGAGCCATCCAGAAGAGTCACCTTCACATCCTGCATTTCGTAACCGGCCAGGATGCCGCCCTCCATCGCCTCCCGAATCCCTTGCTCCACCGGGCGTATGAATTCCTTGGGAATGGCGCCCCTGATGATCTTATTCTCAAATACGAAGCCTTCCCCAGGTACCGGCTCAATCCGGATCTTGGCGTGTCCGTATTGACCCCGGCCGCCGGTCTGGCGCACGAAGCGACCCTCTGCCTCTACGGCCGATCGAATCGTCTCTCGATAGGCCACCTGCGGTTTTCCTACGCTGGCATTGGCGTCAAACTCCCGAACCAGTCGATCCACAATGATCTCCAGATGGAGTTCGCCCATGCCGGAGATGATGGTCTGCCCGGTTTCCTCATCCGTGTGGACCTTGAACGTCGGATCCTCGTGCATCAGCTTCTGCAGCGAAAACCCGAGTTTGTCCTGGTCTGCCCGGGTCTTTGGCTCGATTGCAACCGAGATGACTGGTTCCGGAAAATCCATCGCTTCCAGAATGATCGGCGACTCAGCGTCACAAATGGTGTCCCCGGTAGCAACGCGTTTCAATCCGACGAGAGCCATAATATCGCCGGAGTGGACCTCTTTCATCTCCTCCCGCTTATTAGCGTGCATACGCAGAATGCGGCCAACCCGCTCCTTCTTTCCATGCCGGCTGTTCAGCACTCGAGTTCCAGCGTTGAGGGTGCCGGAATAGATCCGCACAAACGCCAACTGGCCTACAAACGGATCCGTCATGATCTTGAAGATCAGCCCCGAGAACGGAGCTTCGTCGTCCGCGTGGCGCTCCAGCTCCTCCCCTGTATCAGGATGAATTCCCTGCATGGCAGGTACATCGAGCGGGCTGGGAAGGTAGCTGACAATGGCATCCAGCAGGGGCTGGACCCCCTTGTTCTTGAAAGCACTTCCACAAAGGCAGGGCGTGAAGTCGCGCCGACAGGTACCTAGCCGGATAGCGGCGACCAGCTCTTCGGAAGTAATGTCCTCACCGGCAATATATTTCTCCAACAGAACATCGTCACTTTCAACGACAAGTTCCACCATCTTCTCTCGCCACTCGTCAGCCTGCTCGCGATACTCCTCGGGAATCTCGTGGGTCTCGAACTCAGCTCCCAGAGCATCCGTCTTGTAGGCAATGGCCTGCATGTTGACGAGATCGATGACTCCCTCAAAGCCGTCCTCCCGGCCCAGTGGAATCTGAACCGGAACCGGATTGGCTCCCAGTTTCCGGCGGATGGATTCCATAGAAGCAAAGAAATCGGCTCCCGCTCGATCCATCTTGTTCATGAAGGCGATGCGGGGCACTTTGTACTTGTCTGCCTGCCTCCAAACGGTTTCAGATTGAGGCTCAACACCGGCCACAGAATCAAACAGCGCCACCGCTCCGTCCAGAACCCGCAGAGATCGCTCCACTTCCGCAGTGAAATCAACGTGGCCCGGGGTGTCGATGATGTTGATTCGGCTGTCACCCCACATGCAGGTGGTAGCAGCCGAGGTAATCGTGATGCCCCGCTCCTGCTCCTGCACCATCCAGTCCATCGTGGCCGTCCCGTCATGCACCTCTCCCAACTTGTAGGTCATGCCGGTGTAAAAGAGAACCCGCTCTGTACAGGTTGTCTTCCCGGCATCAATGTGGGCCATGATGCCGATGTTTCGGGTTCTATTCAGCGGAACTTTTCTAGGCACTTTGATTACTCAATTCTCCGTGCTCTCAGCAACGGAGTCCGTTTTCTTTTCGACGTGATACCAGGTCGAGCGCGGTGTGTCAGACTACCAGCGGTAGTGCGCAAAGGCCTTGTTGGCCTCGGCCATGCGGTGCACGTCCTCCTTCTTCTTCACCGCTCCACCTCGGCCACTAGCGGCATCCATGATTTCGTTGGCCAGGCGTTGCGCCATAGTACGTTCTTGCCGACCCCGCGCATACCCGATCAACCAGCGAATCCCCAGAGAACTGCGGCGCCGGGTACTCACCTCAATCGGAACCTGATAAGTGGAACCGCCAACTCTGCGAGCCTTGGTCTCCACCATCGGCTTCACGTTGTCGAGCGCCCGCTGAAAAATCTTGACCGGATCGTCCTCGGTGCGTTCCCGGATCAGATCCATCGCAGCATAGAACGCCTGCTCCGAAATTGCCTTTTTGCCGTCTCGCATCAACTGATTAATAAAGCGTGAAACCAGTTCGCTTCCAAACACAGTATCTGGAGGAATCGAACGTTTGGGGACTTCTCTCCGCCTGGACATGCTTGCTGCTCCAAAAACAAAACAAGCCGCAAGAGGTTCAATGCAGCTTGGATGAAAACGAAAATCTTGCGACTATTCTTTGGGCCTCTTGGTGCCGTACTTGGAGCGGCGCTGACTTCGACCCTCCACTCCAACGGCATCCAGAGTCCCCCGAATGACGTGATACCTGACGCCAGGAAGATCTTTCACACGACCTCCCCTGATCAACACAATCGAGTGCTCCTGCAGGTTGTGACCCACGCCCGGAATATAGGTTGTCACCTCAATCCCGTTCGTCAGCCGGACCCGGGCCACCTTGCGAAGGGCCGAGTTCGGTTTCTTGGGCGTCTGCGTGTAAACTCGCACGCACACTCCCCTTTTCTGGGGGCAAGCCTGAAGAGCAGGACTCTTCGTCTTGCTCTTCGCACGCTTTCGACCCTTTCTGACTAATTGATTAAACGTGGGCACTGTCGCGTTCTCCTAGAAACAAAAAAAGATGCCGCAGCATCATCGAACGGAGGCACTTCCTTGTCAAATAACGAGCTGTAGATCTTAAGCTTGCAGGCGATTCCCTGTCAAGGGCCCAGTCAGCAATAAAGACGGCATTCTAACACCCTCCGGATGAGCTTGGAAGGTCCTTTGTGCTTTGTGGTCGGAGCTAGTGCTTCCCAGTCCCACGTATTACGATGAGCGAGGACCGGTTATAGCACTTACTTGCAGGAATACGATAACGTTTGCGGATGGGTCTTGCGAGGTGAGGTCGCGAAGAGAGGAGGAGGCGATGCGGCCGCATCGTTGACGACGAACGAAAAAGAGATCGACCGCAACCCCCATCCGCCCGCAGGGTTGGGGCGGGACGGGCCCATCTCTTTGTTGCTCCTCCTCGCCGATGGCTTCGCATCGACTCGTCGTCGCGCCTCAATCTGGTCTCCGTCGCGCTCCCAACAAACGTCATCGTATTCCTGCAAGGAAGTGCTAGTGTTTCAAAGAAACCATGTACTTTGTCCTGAATTGCCTCTATCCACTACTCTATACCGTTGCGCTGCTCCTCTACTTCCCGGTTTTCCTGCTCCGGTTGTTGAAGGGCGGGCAGAGCTGGAAGTCGCTGTGGCAGCGAGCGGGCCTGCTGCCTGGTTCCCTGCGCGAACTCGGGCCCGGGAACGGTCCCCGTGTATGGATTCATGCCGTGTCGGTCGGCGAGGCCAATTCGCTTCGCCCGCTGGTCCAGCAACTGGGTATTCCCAGGGATCGGCTGTTCATTTCCACGACCACTGAGACAGGCCAGGCCGTAGCCCGACATCTCTATTCCGAAGAGGCCACGGTTTTTTTCTTTCCTTTGGACTGGAAACCCAGCTGCCGCCGGTATCTTCGGGCTGTGGCTCCGGATCTGGTGATCCTGACCGAGACAGAACTGTGGCCATCCTTCATCCATTGTGTCCGGGCTGCCCACATTCCGCTGTTGCTCGTCAACGGCCGAATCTCGGACCGGTCCTTCACGCGCTATCAGAAAATCGGCTTCCTGACCACCTGGATGTTGAAGTCCTTCTGCAAGATGGGGATGCAGAGTCGCGAAGACAAAGATAGAGTCATCCGGCTGGGAGGTCCTCCCGACCGAATCCACTGGATCGGAAATCTGAAGTTCGACTATTCGCTCCCCGAGAATCCCGAGGCCAGCGCCGCCGTCCGCCAGGTGGGTCTTGCTCTGGGTCAGAAAGAGGGCCGATTGATCTGGGTCTGTGGCAGCACTCATGAGGGAGAGGAGGCACTTCTGCTGGAAGTGTTCCTCTCTCTTCAAGAGGAGTTCGAGCAGCTTCGATGGGTGGTGGCTCCCCGGCATCCCCACCGGTCAGACTCCGTCACGAGATTGCTCAAGGCAGGTTCGCTGCGGGTCATTCGACGATCGCAACTGGAGGGCTCCGCGAGCATCGATCCCACAGTCGTCGTTGTGGATACGATTGGGGAACTGGCCCATCTCTATGAGATAGCCGATCTGGTCTTCGTGGGAGGCAGCCTCACTCCAGTGGGCGGGCACAACCTGATCGAGGCAGCCCACTTCAAGAAGCCGATCCTGTTCGGCCCTTACATGGAAAACTTCAGAGAAATATCTGAGGTTTTCCTCGGTTCCTACGGGGCCCTGCAGGTCCAGACGGCTCAAGAGCTGCAGAGTAAGATGAGAGAACTCCTGCGGGACGCCGCCACACGACGGTGGCTGGGAGGCAATGCCCGCAGGGTCATCCGGGACAACCAGGGAGCGGTTCGTCGTACCCTCGAACTGATCGAGCACTGTGCTCCGAATGTTTCCGGACCAGGGGGCGTCGGACAGGCATGACCTATCTGCTTTCGCTGCTTTACGGCACTGGAGTTGAGATCCGCCGATGCCTCTTCGCATGGGGAATCTTGAGTTCAAACACGCTCCGTTCACCGGTGATCAGCGTGGGCAACCTGACCGTAGGAGGCACGGGCAAGACTCCTTTTGTGGCTTATCTGGCAGGAGTTCTCCAGAAACTTGGCTACCAGCCGATCATACTGAGCCGCGGATACCGCGGAAACCGCGAGAAAACAGGGGCGATTGTCTCAGAGGGTTCCGAACCTCTGCTCGGTCCGGACGACTGCGGTGACGAGCCCTACATGCTGGCCAGAGCTCTAGACGGGGTCCCGGTCGTGATCGGCAAGAATCGTTATCGGGCCGGCCGCTCGATCGAAGATCGCTATGAACGAGCGATCCATCTTCTGGATGATGGCTTTCAGCATCTAGCGCTGAAAAGGAACCTGAATCTTCTTCTCATTGACGGGACGGATCCTTTTGGCGGAAGGCATCTGATCCCCAGAGGGCGGCTGCGGGAACCTCTGCGGGCGATCTCACGGGCGGACATGATCATCGTCACTCGCTCCCACCTGGCCACCGATACCGAAAGCATCGAATTGGCAATCCGTCATCGCCACCCCACAGTTCCGATCGCCTACTTTTATCACGACGCCGTGGGACTGAAGGACCTTCGAACTGGAAAGCCCTTCCTGCTTCGTGATCTGATGAACGAGCAAGTGGTCGTCCTCGCGGCAATCGGCAATCCGGGTGTGTTTCTCAGAGACCTGGCTCACTACCAGATTCGGGCAATCGACCAGATTCTCTTCCGCGACCATCATGTCTTCCGGCAAACCGAACTGGATAGAGCCCTGGATCGGTCTAGAGAACTGGGAGCCCGTTGCGTAATCACTACCGAGAAAGATGCCGTTCGGCTGCACCACCTTCAATTTGGGGAAGGAGAATTGATGGTCTTCCAGATCGAGGCTCGACCCGAAGACCCCGACGAGTTCCTAAAGATCTGGAAGGAAGAACTCGAGAGCCTGATGCCGCCACAATGATGCCCATTGAGAGTGCCATATGCTGATTCGGGCCAGTAACTGGATCGGGGACTGCGTCATGTCGGTAGCCGCCGTCAAAGAATTACGGCGCCTCTACCCTCAAGAACGGCTGACGGTTGCAGGATATGGTCGAGTCACAGGTGTTTTCGAGGGGCAGGCTTTCGTCGACCGGGTAGTGACTCTGGAACCTGCCGGAGCTTGGGCCCGGGTTCGACAGGAGAGCCGGGCGCTACGGGGCTCGGATCGAGTTCTCCTGTTCCCGAACTCTTTTGCATCAGCTCTGCCTGCTTTTCTGGCTCGAGTTCCGGATCGATTCGGCTACAGAACCGACGGCCGCTCCCTGTTGCTGACTCGCGGAGTCCGCCCCAGGAGCAAGCGCCTCGGCTATCACCAGGCGTTCTACTACCTGGATCTGATCCATCAACTGGGGCTCTCCGAGGTCGACTATCTTGCGGACAGAGACTACGCTCCGGACATCACTCTCGAGGCCGACAAGTCGTCCATGGAAAAAGCGAAGAAACTGCTGGAGGCGGTGCGGGTCGACCCCGGGCGGCCCCTGGTGGCCCTGAACCCAGGAGCTGCTTTTGGGTCCGCCAAGCGCTGGTTTCTGGAACGCTATGCAGCAGTGGCGGATCTCCTTGTGGAGGAAGAAGGAGCGGAGATCCTGCTGATTGGCTCCCGATCGGAAATCTCGATTGCCCGGCAGATCGAGGAGCAGATGCGGGCCAGCCCACACTGCTTGAGCGGAAGAACCAGTCTGACAACCTTGATGGGTCTGCTCCGCCAGTGTGATCTGTTATTGACCAACGACTCCGGCCCGATGCACCTGGCTGCAGCCCTGCAAGTCCCCCAGGTGGCACTTTTCGGTTCCACCGACGAGATCGCCACGGGCCCCCTCAGTCGTCGCGCCATCGTCATTCACAAGCACGCCGAGTGCAGCCCCTGCCTGCTCAGAGAGTGCCCGATTGACCTGCGCTGTTTCGACCGGATCGCCGTGGACGAGGTGTTCGAAGCGGCTCAGGGGCTGCTGAATTCGAGGTTGCCAACTCCAGATCAAAGGGTTGAAACCTGATCAAAGCGTTGAAACCTGAATGTGGGAGGCGTGCTCGGGTCGGCGACCGGGTTCTGAGTGGTGGAACCTGGCAGCCAAACCTGCGAGAATTCTGAGAGATGGCAGGAACGGGTGAGATCGTCAATCTCTCGTCTTCTCAGCATCCGAACGCGGCGGCTCTGCTCCGCAAGAAGGGGGTCTTCCTTGACCGGGACGGGACGTTGATTCGGCACTGCGAGTATCTCGCTGACATCTCCGACCTGGAACTCTTCGAAGAAACCTGTGAGGCCGTGCGGCTTTTGAACCGAAACCGAATCCCGGCGGTGGTGATCACCAACCAATCGGCGATCGCGCGCGGGCTCCTGGGCGAAGAAGAGCTGTTAGCGATCCACTCAGAGATGCAGGCCCAACTGCGGCATCGCGGCGCCTTTCTGGATGCTTTCTATTACTGCCCTCACCACCCTGAGGAAGGAGAGCTGCCCTATCGGCGAAGCTGTACGTGCCGCAAGCCCCGTCCTGGACTGATTCTTCGTGCCGCGGACGAACTGGGGCTTTCCCCCCAGCTGAGCTTCATGGTGGGCGATTCTCACAGTGACGTGGAAGCCGGTCGGCGAGCCGGCTGCAGAACCGTCCTGATCGCCGAGACCGAAGGAGGCGGAGATGATTCGTCTTCGGAGAGATTTTTCGCCCCGGACTTCGTAGCCAGGGATGTTCTTCAGGCCGTGCGCTGGATTCTGGGAGGAACCATTTGAGAGATCTAGAGACACTGATTCCCGCCATCCAGAACACTCATCTTCTGGTAGTCGGTGACTTTCTGCTGGACGAATTTATCTTCGGTGAGATCACTCGAACCTCCCGCGAGGCTCCTGTTCTGATCCTGAGATATCGAGAAAAGGAATGGCGCCCGGGAGGTGGAGCGAACACGGTTGCCGGAGTGGCTGCCCTGGGTGCCCGGGTCACCCCGGTTGGCATTCTGGGCGACGATCCATGGGGACAGGGACTTCTTGCGGCCTGGCCCGATTCGGTGTCGACAGAAGGAGTCGTGGTGTCGCCCGAATTCCAGACCACCTGCAAGAGCCGCTTACTGGCAGGGTCATTTCATTCTTTCCGGCAGCAGGTGGTTCGTCTTGACTATGAGCACAGCCACGAACTGAGCGAAGCATTGGAATCACGTCTGCTCGAGAATTTGGAGAGATTCCATTCCCAGGCAGACGCCATCATCATCTCGGACTACAGCCTCGGTACGATCAGCCCGAGGGTGGCTTCCAGAGCGATTGAGCTGGCTCGCTCAGCAGCCATCCCGATCGTGATCGACTCCCGCTTCCACCCGGAACGTTTCAGCGGAGCCACTTCGATAACACCCAATATCAGCGAGGTCGAGCAGGCCGCCTCCGTGAGCATCGGCCAGGATCATGAACGGCTGGTCGATATCGGACAGCGTCTCTTGGAGGAGTGGGACTTGGAGGCGTTACTGATCACTCGCGGCCGACTCGGGATGAGTCTCTTCGAGGCCGACCGTGTCGTCCACATACCGGCCTTTGGGAGTGATGAAGTCGCAGATGTTACGGGGGCAGGCGACACCGTCACTGCCACTTACACCGCCAGCCTGGCGGCCGGATCCGATTTCGAAGGGGCGGCACGAATGGCCAACGTCGCTGCCGGCCTGGTCGTCAACAAGAAAGGAACTGCGACGATCACAGCCAGTGAACTAGTGGAGGCAATCCGGAGTGGCTGAGAGCCCCCTGGGCCGGCAGAAACTGGTGACCCTGGAGGGAGCGCTGGAACTGCGGGAAGAGGCACAGAAGCAGGGCCGGTCCGTGGTCTTCACCAACGGGTGCTTCGACCTGCTCCATGTAGGTCACGTCCGCTACCTGGTGGGAGCCGCTGGCCAAGGAGACCTGCTGTTCGTGGCATTGAACAGCGACCGCTCGGTACGGACTCTGAAGGGAAAGGGTCGCCCTCTGTTCCCGGCCGGGGAGCGGGCGGAGATGATTGCAGCTCTGGGGTGTGTTGACGCGGTTCTTATCTTTGATGACCCGACCGCTGATCGACTGCTCCGGAAACTGCATCCGGATGTACACGCCAAGGGAACCGACTACACTGTAGAGACGGTGCCCGAGCGTGAAACAGTAAGCTCCTATGGAGGCCGAATCGCCATTGTAGGAGACCCGAAAGATCATTCAAGTGCCGGCCTTCTCGAGCGACTGCGCAGGAGATGATCCGCCATGATGCAAATGGACAAAGTTCTGATTGTTCGACTCGGAGCTCTGGGGGATATCCTTCATGCCCTGCCCGCCCAGCAACTACTCCACACCCGTCTTCCCGGTGCCACTATTGACTGGTTGGCGGAGCCCCGTTACCTTCCCTTGCTCCGCTGCGCGCCCGGGATTCGAAAGGCCTGGGCGCTAGATCTCAGACGCTGGAAATCGGATTCTCCCGATGCCCCCAACTTTGTCCGCCTCATCAGGTCGCTGCGGAAGGAACGGTTTGACATGGTTGTCGACTTTCAGGGTCTTCTCAAGTCAGCAGTTCTGGCTCGGATCGCCGGCCCGGGACAAGTCGTTGGATTCAAGGCGGAGCGGTTCAAAGAAAAAGGCACCGGATGGCTTTACACACACCGTGAGCAAGGAGAGTCCGACCTCAGTCAGCACGTGATCGATAGCAACCTGGGTCTGATCGAACGGTTTTTTGGTGGGAACAACGCGACTCCACTCGTGCCCTTCGACATTCCCAGAGAAGATCAGGAATATGTGAGGCAGCGATTGTCGGACTTCGGAATCCGCAACCCGGTCTTGCTGAATCCGGGAGCAGGATGGGTCACCAAGCGCTGGCCTGCCAGTGAATACGGCTGGCTGGCAAGAAAGATTGTGGAGCGCCTGGGGCTCTCGGTGGCGGTTACCTACGGTCCGGGAGAGGAAGGACTGGTAGAGGAACTGAGACAGGGGGCCGAGATCAACGTGGCGGCTTTCCCAACTACAATTACGCAACTCGCGGCCCTGTGCCGCGCTTCGCGACTGATGGTGGCGGGAGACTCGGGACCCTTGCACCTGGCTGTTTCCACAGGGACTCCTGTCGTAGCCATTCTGGGACCGACGGCAGCCGGTCGCAATGGACCCTACCCGAAGGCGGATGTTGTAGTGAAGAGGGACCTTCCCTGCTCCAACTCCTACAAGCGAGTCTGTAACCAGTTCATCTGCATGGACATTCCGGGAGAGACCGTCTTCCAGGCCGTGCGGCGGCGCCTCGAACTTGCAGCCCCTGGTTGAGCGCGGGAGAGAATTGTGAACGTGCAGCGAATCCGTGTTCCTGTCGGTTTTCTCTACGGCCTGGTTTTCCTGTATTTTTGCAGGCCCACACCTTATCTTCTGGGAGCCGGTTTGGCGGTGGCCGCCGGCGGCCTGGCGGTTAGAATCTGGTCCAGCGGACATCTCGAAAAGTGGCGCCGGCTGGCAGTGCACGGACCTTATCGCTTCACTCGCAACCCGCTTTATTTCGGATCTTTCCTGGTGGGACTGGGGTTTTCGCTCGCCTCGGCCAGGTTCTTCCTCCTGATACTTTTTCTACTTCTCTTCGTCCTTCTCTACAGACCGGTGATGAGACGAGAGGAAAAGGAACTGAGTGACGAGTACGGAGAGGACTACCTGCTTTACAGGGAACGCGTCTCACTGTTTCTACCGGGCAGACCCCTGCCCGTCTCCGGCCCTGAGGCAGCTCGCTTCAGTTGGAACCGGGTCTGGGAGAATCGTGAGTACAATGCCATGGTGGGGTATTTCATCGTCAGCCTTTTCCTGTGCTCGAAATTGCCGTGGCCGCTCTGAGCCCTGCACGGAGATTCTGGAGCCCGGCTTTCCTGGGGTGGTGGCTCCTCCATCTAAGCCTGGGAGCCCCGGCGGAGGTGCCTCCAACTCTACTGCTTGAGGCTGCGCTTCGTCCGGCCATGATCCCGTTCCAGGACGGGGAGAAAGTTCGCTACGAGGTGCACTGGAGACCCCTTCCCTTCATGCCTGCCATGAAAGCCGGTGAAATCACTTTCCAGATCCGGCGAGAGAACTTCGAAGGAGTTCCAGCTTTCCGGATCACGGCCCAGGCCAGATCGAGAGGATTTCTGGCCGCCCTGGGGATGAAGATCGAAGATGATTTTGAGTCGATCGTCGATGCACGTGATTTTCGCTCTCTCCAGTTCACTCATCACAAACGTCACAACCAGAAAAAGCGGGATCTGGAGGTGCGAATCAACTATCAGGCCGGCCACGGGGTTGTCCGAGAGACCGATCTTTCCCACAACCCGGCACGGACGATTCGCAACCAGAGAATCGAGATGATTCCCGGCGCGGTCTCGGACATCGTATCTGTCTTCTACGCCGGCCGCCTGCGGGAGCTTCTTCCCGAGCAAGCGTACTTGGTCTATCTTCACGACAACGGCCGGATCAAGCAGATGCGAGTTCGGGTCGAGGCCATAGAACGGGTTCGATCAGGGCTGGACTCGCACGACAGCGTGCGGCTGCGAAGTGATGATGGGATCTTCCGAGGGGGGGGCCATTTCTTGGTTTGGTACAGTCGCGATGATCTTCGACTCCCGGTTCGCTTCGAAGCCTCCGCAAAGTTGGGCCGGGTATTCGGCCGGTTGGTTTTGATTGAGACACCTCGTTTTTCCAAGGTCAGAATTCGGGTTTCGTGATCTGGAGATTTGGAATTCCACATTTCAGATCCGAAACAGGAAGGGGGAGGCGGACTCGGGGCGGCGAACGTTAAGGAGCGGCCGAGAGCCGCCCTGAGTCCGCCTCCCCCTTCCTGTTGGCCTCTCGGTTTCAAGATCAGAGAGTGGGAGGGGCCTCTCACTCAGGAACGTTCCTAAAGGTCGCAGGCGGCCGGAAAGCCCTCGACCCCTGTGGCTGTGAGAGCGGCTCGCAGGATGGCGCGTGACACCACCTCGGCGGCCAGGATTCCGACCAGCCCGAGGCGAGCGTCCACGGATTCTCCCGTGGACAGAGCGAACACGGTGTCACCGTCGCTCGGCGTGTGCACCGGATTGATGGCCCGAGCGAATCCGTCATGGCTCATTTGGGCCACTTTGGTCAGCTCTGTCTTGCTGAGTCGGGCATTGGTGGCAACAACGGCCAGGGTCGTATTCTGCATCCGGACGGGTGGCGCACCGACTTTCCCGTCCAGTATCTGGGCCATCGTATTGATCAGGCAACGGCCGTCGGGCGTTCTGGCTCCCGCCACGAGTTTACCCGAGCCTGGATCTACGATGTCTCCGACCGCGTTGACAGCGACCAGCGCAGCCACCGTCAGATCCCCCACCTTCACGGAACTGGAACCGATTCCCGCCTTCATAGCCCGGCCCATCCCGAAGGTCTTTCCTACTGTGGCACCGGTTCCTGCCCCGACATTGCCTTCCCTGACCGGGCCCGATGATGCCTGCGAGCAGGCACGACGGCCCGAAGCCTGGTCGGGTCGGATCTTGGGATCCCCAATCCCGAGGTCGTACAGAATGGCGGCCGGCACGATCGGTATCGGAGCATACCGGGTCTTGTAGCCGAGGCCCTTTTCTTCCAGGTACCGAACCACACCGGTTGCGGCGTCCAGCCCGAAGGCACTGCCCCCTGACAGGAGGATGGCCTGGACTCGATCAACAGAGTTCACCGGATTGAGCAAATCCGTTTCGCGCGTTCCAGGAGCAGATCCCCTGACGTCGACCGCGGCAGTGGCTCCGGCTTCTGTGAGAACCACCGTACAGCCGGTGCCTTCCAGAGTGTCATGGCCAACTCGGATTCCGTTGATACTGGTCAACCCGCCTGCGTAGACGAGACCCTCACAGGTCGGACCCAGGGACAGAAACGGCGCCACCAGACCCAGCCTGGCGAAGTCGCGCCGCCCCAGCCTGGAATGAGCCTTCTTGGATGACATCAGTTTCCCCCTTTGATGAAAACGGGCAAGTGGAGATGTAAGCCGAATCTTGTCACGCCCGGAGGCGCGGTGATCATTCATCTAGGAGCCGGGTCACCCCAGCCCTCAAGCGGCCTACCCGCTCCGCCTTCGCGTAAAACGAATGAGCCGGACAAGCTCAAACGGAGCCTATTTGGCCTTGCACTGCGTGGGGTTTACCCTGCCTCCGTGTGTCACCACCGGAGCGGTGAGCTCTTACCTCACCGTTTCACCCTTACCATCCGAAGATGGCGGTCTGTTTTCTGTGGCACTTTCCGTAGGGTTGCCCCCCCTTCCCGTTAGGAAGCACGCTGTCCTGTAGTGTTCGGACTTTCCTCCCCCCGGAACCAAGCCGGGCGGCGATCACCCTCTCTACTTGCCCAGGGAGCATTTTAGCACGCGTGGAACGCACAAACCCGAACGCAATGTGGGAGAGGCGCCACAACGTCAAGAGTGGGAAGGGGCCTGGGACGGCACAACGTTTGAATTCTCGGCCGTAGCCCTGGCACCACAACGCTAAGAGAGTGGGAGGGGGCCTGGGGCAGCGCGACGTTTAAATTCCCGAGCGCGGCCCCAGGCCGCCTCCCACTCTCGGAATCCACCCCCAGAGCTCCTCCAACCTGGAAGCTGGCAGACGGCCATGTCAATCCCGCCAGTCGCGGCTCGAGGCCCCTCAGAGCGGGAAAGCGGGAGAGGCAAGGGTCCGGAGGCAACCTAGTCCGGGATCAAGCGAACCGCCTTCCCATCCACAGAAAAGCGAATGCCGTCGGGAGCCATTTCGAAGTTCCCTTCGGCCACCGGTTGGAAACCCTCCGCAAGCTTCCGCTCACCGATGGGGTTCGACTGGAGGTTCTCGCGACCAACTGCCTTGAAACTCTGCTGCCGAGGATCAAGAACGACAAGGTATGAGAGGCTGGTCGAGACCAGCACGAAACTGGCGCTACCTTCAGAAAGAAAGACCTCGGCTTTGAAATCTTGTTCGTCGTCTACGAAAACACTTGCAGACATGGGAACAAGAACCGTCTCTCGGGCTCCCTCAGCGGCAAAGTGGAGAGCGTCACCCTCGGCCACCAGAGAAGGGGATCTCGCCATAAACAAGGCAACCAGGATCGATGCGACCGCCGCGATCATCGATCGATACGGTGGGAAATGGAGACTCCGCGGCAGCATGCGAAACGCCACAATGAGAGGAAGCCCCAGCATGAGAAGATCCTGCCAGAAGGCCTGAGCGGCGGTGCGCTGAATCAGATCGCCAAAACAACCACAGGCTGCCTCGGGGTCACGGAGCCCCTGGGAAACAAGCCAGTAATTCTGCCCCGTCAGGTACAGGAAAAACAGGGTCAGCACAGCCGTCCCGGCCAGCACGACACGATTGCCGACTCCCAGCAGCAGAAGGATTCCCAGGACTGTTTCCAGAAAGATCGCCACCACAGCAACGGAGGTGGCGGACAACCAGAAGTCGAGTCCCTCCAGGTGGATCTGCCCTACAAATCCCCCGGGCTCGAGCAGCTTGGCATAGGAGGCAAAAAGCAGGATTCCGCCCAGGAAGATGCAGGCCGTCTTTCCGAGAGCCCGGTCGCGGCGAGAAGTTTCATCTGGCATGGGTTGGTCTCACCCTCCTGAGCGAACAGAATACCACGGCCCCCGCCTTGCCCAGGGATTGAGATATCATGGCGATACTGGATGGCGATACTGGATGGCATGGATGGCGATCATGGATGGCGATCATGGATAAGAGCACTCCCATTGTCCTTTTTGACGGCGTCTGCGGACTCTGCAACCGCTCGGTTCAGTGGCTTTTAAAACACGATCGAGAGGGAATCTTTCGGCTGGCTACTCTGCAGTCCGCCACAGGTCAGAAGCTCTTTGAGCGGCATGGACTGGGAGAGATGGACTTGTCCACTATGGCCCTGCTGGAAGGAGAGGAAGCCCACCTTCGAAGTCGTGCTGCCCTCCGGATCCTCAAACTTCTGGGAGCGCCGTGGTCTTTCTTGTACCCGTTGATTCTGATCCCGACTCCGCTCCGGGATTGGGCGTATGACTGGGTAGCAGGTCACCGTTATCAGTGGTTTGGCAGGCTCGATTCCTGTGTGGTCCCGGACCCGGGAGTAGCGGATCGTTTTCTGGATGACCTGGAATCGAAGCGTCCCGGGCAATGAGACGACGCCAGGAAGACCTTTGATGTCTGGACTTTGGAAATACGCCGGTGCCATTGTCCTGATGCTCCTGGTCCTGGCCCTGATCCAGGTGTTCTGGTCCCGGCAAGTCGAACTCGATCCGGACAACACCGACTTGAGAATCGTCTCGCTGGCTCCAAACATCACTACTATCGTCTTTTCACTCGGCCTGGGGGAGCAACTGGTTGGGGTCACCTCCTACTGTGACGATCCTCCCGAGGCCCAGCTCAAAGTCCGAGTTGGCGATTTCATTGGTCCCAACCTGGAAATGATCATGTCCTTGAAACCGGACCTGATACTGGCCGAAGACTGGCCATCCTCTCGCGCAGCCGGGAGGATTCGAGACCTGGGTCTGACGGTGATCGAGTTTCAGAATCCTTTTTCGATTCAAGACATCTACCAGCTCATCGAGTCCGTGGGTCGGACTCTGGGGAAGCCCGAGAAGACCGCCATTCTAGTGAAATCGATGACGGAGAAAGTGGCGACTGTGAGAGAAAGAGCCAGGAAACTGCCTGGCAGGCCAACCGTCTACATCGAGAACGATGTGCCCACCTGGACCATCGGGGGCCCAACCTTCACCAGCGAAGCCATCGCCGTGTGCGGCGCCGACAACATCTTTGGAGACCTGGCCCATCGGGCCCCCCGTGTTTCCGAGGAGACCATCATCCAGCGCAATCCGGACTTCATTCTCTCGTTCGTGGCCAGTGCTGGGCAGATTCTGTCCAGACCGGGTTGGGAGAATATCGAGGCTGTCAAGCAGGCGCGGATTATTGACCAGTTCGAACACCGGCTGCTGGTGCGGGGGAATCACCGGCTGGCGGACGGGATGCTTGCCTTCCAGCAGATCCTCTTCCAGGAGATCGGAATTTCCGAAAGCCAGTGAGCGGCTGCTATGATGCTGAACTCAAAAGCTCATGAAGTCTCCTCAAAGCGCCGCAGTCACGCTGACCAGCCTGGCCGTGTTGCTGGTCGTGTGTGCTGGCGCCAGCATCTTCATTGGCCCGGTAGGTGATGTCGATTGGCCCGGTAGGTGATGTCGATTGGAACATTATCAGACAGTTGCGTCTGCCCCGTGTGCTGCTGGCTGTCATCGTCGGCTTCGGGCTGGCCACGGCGGGAGTCGTCCTCCAGGGCGTCCTGAGAAATCCCCTGGCCGATCCTTTTATTCTGGGCACATCAAGCGCTGCGACGGCCGGTGTGATGGTGGCGGGACTTGTTGGGCTGCGCTCAGGGCCGTATTCCATCTATCTGTTTGCCTTGGCCTTTGCCCTGCTTTCGATCCTGCTGGTGTACAAGATCGCTCAAACTCAAGGCAAGACACCGGTGCAGACTCTGATTCTTGCCGGAGTCATCGTCAGTCTCTTCTTCAATGCCTGGGTCTTCGTTTTCTTCTCTCTCTTTCACCGCGAACAGCACAATGTCCTCTTCTTTCTCCTTGGCACGTTGACCGAGGGAGAGACACTCAAAATCACTGTCTCCTCCCTGATGATTCTGTTTGGAGTCGCAGTTTCCTGGATCTTGTCGCGGGACCTGAACCTTCTCACCCAGGGAGAGGAGGCCGCCTTTCACCTGGGGCTGCGAGTCGAGTTGTCCAAGAAGATCCTCTTCGCGACCGCTTCCATGATGGTGGCCGCGGCCGTGGCGGTGGCCGGAATGATCGGTTTCGTGGGCTTGATCATTCCGCACATGATGAGAATGATGACCGGACCGAACCACAAGACACTGATTCCCGCTTCCGCACTGGGGGGCGCCACATTTCTGGTTCTTGCCGACGCCCTGGCCCGAACCGTTTACGCCCCTCTTGAGATTCCGGTGGGAGCGATCACCGCATTGATTGGATCACCATACTTTGTCTATCTCCTTCGCAGCCGCCAGCGGGCGGGAGAATTTTGAGGAAGTACTCTAACCGGAAAAGCACGTCTTATGATCCAGCTTGAATTGGATCAAGTTGCCTTCTCCTATCCATCCGGATTTGGGCTGAAGGACCTCAACTTGAAAGTAAAGCGAGGCTCGATCGTGGGGATCCTGGGTCCCAACGGAAGCGGGAAAAGCACGCTTCTTCAATTGATCAGTCGCTTTCTCCGTCCCAGCAGCGGAACGCTCCGGCTGGAGGGGAGAGACCTGTCTTCCTTTTCGGCCAGGGAGTTTGCGCAGCGGGTCTCGGTCATTCCTTCAGACAATTTTTTCGAGTTTCCCTTCACGGTGGCCGAAGTGGTGGAAATGGGACGGTACCCCTACCTGGGTCGACTGCGGGGACCCGACAGCGAGGATCAGCGCTGGATCGGGAGATCCCGCCGGCTCACAGAGATCGGACCCTTCTGGCACAGATCCATTTCGGAACTATCCAGCGGCGAGCGGCAGCGTGTCCTCCTCGCCCGGGCCCTGGCTCAGAACCCTGCTCTTCTCTTACTCGATGAGCCCAGCACCCATATGGACATCAACCATCAGGTGGCCATGTTCAGGATGCTGAAGGGTTTTCATCGAGAACAGGGGGCAACCATTCTGGTGGTTCTGCACGATCTGGCGCTGGCCGATGCTTTCTGCGAGGAAGTGGCACTCTTGAAGGAAGGTCAACTCGTCCAATGGGGCACGCCCCGCGACGTCATCACCAGCCAGACCTTGAGAGATGTCTTTGAAGCCGATGTTCGGTTCCATCGAAGACCGGATGGAAGTGCGAGTCTGAGCTTCGACCTGGATGGCCCCGCGAAGTCTGGACCTCTGGAAGAAATCGACCCTGGAAGCGTTCAATGATTTCCCGCCCCCGCCTGCTGGCTCTCACCTCACTGCTCGTGTTCACGTCGCTCATCCTTCTCTACTTGTGGTGGGGGCGTTTTCACTACTTTTACCAGTGGCTGAGGCTGGGGACCTACTCGGCTGGAATTCTGATCGTGCTGGCGAATCACATTTACTTCAAGGATGACCGTCGCAGGCTGGGTTTGAGACTGGACAACCTGAAGGAAGCCGCCACCTTGTTCGGTGGTCCCACTCTGCTGGCCTGTCTCATCATCTCCGTCACCGGACTGGTGGCAGGAAGCAGCAGTCTCAGCAACTTGCATGGTCTGGAGGATTACCTGATCTGGGCTGCCCTGCAGCAGCATTTCCTGCAAAATTTCCTGCGGCTCCGGAGTTTCGACGCCCTCGGAAGCCCCGACTCCGCGAGAGGTCTGTGGCTGCCCATGCTCTGTGCAGCAGCCCTTTTCTCCGTGTTCCACCTGCCCAACCGCCCGCTCATGATCGGCGCGTTTCTGACCGGTCTGCTCTGGTGCGCACTCTTTACAAGATCCCCAAATCTCTTGTGCTCCACGGTTTCACAGATTCTGATAACGACGACACTCCTTCTGTTCTTCAAATTCGACGTTTTCAACCAGTTCGAGATCGGTCCCGGGGGTTATCGCTTTCACTACTATGGAGGTGGAGTCAAGGTCAGCGGCGGATATGACGGGAAAGGGCAACCTTTCGTGGCAACGGTGCCGTCCCCCGACTGGGGGACACGATCTCAGGTCAAAGTCTTCAGCACCGATGGGAAAGAGAGAACTTCCTGGACTGCTTTCCCGCAGTTGCGCTTCTCGGCTGAGATTGCCGTGGGGGATGTTGGCTTCGGCCCCGGTGACGAAATCGTCGTGTCTCCCGGACCAGGCGGAGGAAATCCGCCTCTGATCCGTGTTTTCAGCCCGGAAGGGAGCCTCTTGAGCGACTTTGCAGCCCCGGAGGTGGGAGGATTGGGAGCCTGGGTGTCGACCGGTTGTGGGACGATCTGGGCCTTCCCCGGCCCGGCTCCGCGTACAGATCAGAAACTTGCCCAGTATGACGGCACCGGGAATCTGCTGCAGGAGCTCTCCTTCCCCGATCTGCCCTTTTTCAACGGACTCAGGGGAACTCCGCTGTGCACCCTGGTGACTCTCCCCGGGGGTCAGACTCGCGAAGAGCCTCACAGTCTGCTGCTGTGGGCGACAGACATCGCCGTGAACCCTTCAACTGTTACCGTCCATTCACTGGAAAGCGGGAGTCAGCGTTCCTTCCAGACGCTGGGAACGACTTTTGGGCTGCAGGTCAGTCGAATTCGGCTTTCCCGGGCCAGCACCGGCATAGCTGCCGCCCCCGGCCCACTGCACGGATACCCCGGACTCGCCCGTATCTTCGACCTGGAAGGAAGAGTGCAGCACGAAATTCCGCCCCGACAGGACCCTGATACCTACGGCAGCCACGTGGGATCAGTGGATGTGGACGGTGACGGAATCGACGAAATCATACTGGGGGAGGGCACCGGTCCGAACCGCCCCGGCATCGTCAGGATTTACTCGCTCAAGGGTGAGTTGCTATGGGAGTGGGAGGCGTATTAGTTCTTAGGGATTCCAGATTCCAGATTCCAAGACAGGAAGGGGGAGGGTCCGGATATTTGGAATCTGGAATCTGGAATCAATTGGCGGCGGTTCGCGAGCCCGGCTTTACGAATTGAATGTCGTCTTCCAGCTGAATCGTGATGGATGATCCCTTAGGGAGCTGCACTTGTTTCCCCTTCTTCAGAAGCCCGATCAGAGCACCGGTGGCCGCACCGGCCACTCCACCGATCCCGGCTCCCTTCCAGCCGCCCGCAATCGCTCCAATCCCGGCTCCCGGAATCGCTCCTTTGGTGGCCGTGCCCGCGACCTCGCCTGCCTGGCCTCCCTGGCCTTGCATCGTGCCGTCTTCACGGGTGGGATCCAGCTTCTGACCTTCGGCCGATGAAAGAACCGCCCGAATGTCTCTGGTGGTACCCCCGGGCAGGATCACTGTGTCGAACAGAAGCTTCATCTCAGGCTTCCCCTTGACCCGCCCACCGGTCTTGGAAACATCCACGTGTCCGATGATGAAACTCCCCTTGGGGATAATGATCTTGTCATCCACCGTCACCGGGACTTCGACCTCGCCATGGAACCGATCTCCGGTCCTGGCTGTCTTGGAGTTCAGGGAGCGCTGAATCTTGACGAAAATCTCCGTCTTTCGCGGGACCACCGCATCGTCAATGGTCTGGGCGAAGGAACTGGCACACGAAACGATCAGGAGTGCCCAGCCAACGTACAGTGTTCTGTAACCCATCTACAACTAATGATGATTGCAGGCCCCGTAGAGTTCAACCGAAATGCGGATCATAGAGCACAGATGCGGAAAGAGGCCCCATTTAATCACTCCACCCCGATCAGCGAGTCGACGAACTCTTCAGGAGAAAACGGAAGCATGTCCTCCAGCCCTTCCCCTACACCAACAAAACGGATGGGGATGCCCAGCTCCCGGGCTACGGCCACTACGATCCCTCCCCTGGCCGTGCCGTCCAGCTTGGTAATGATGATCCCGTTGACGCCGGCCACTTCCAGGAACTGCCGGGCTTGAACGAGGCCGTTCTGGCCGGTTGTGGCGTCCAGGATCAACAGCGTCTCGTGGGGAGCTCCCTCAACCTCTCTGGATGCCACGCGGATCATCTTCTCGAGTTCCTTCATCAGATTGATCTTGCTGTGCAGTCGGCCCGCGGTATCTGTGATGACGACATCCTTGGATCTCGCCCGGGCAGCAGCCATCGCATCGTAGAGCACGGCTGTCGGATCGGCTCCCTGGGGCTGCTTGACGATATCCACCCCGGATCGCTGCGCCCAGATGTCCAACTGGTCCACTGCGGCGGCACGAAAGGTGTCAGCAGCGCAGATCAGGACTTCCTGGCCTTGAGCCCTCAGGTAGTGGGCCAGCTTGCCGATCGTCGTCGTTTTCCCAACTCCGTTGACTCCCACCACGAGGACGACGTGTGGATGCCCCCTCTTCACTTCAGACTTGTCCACATTGGAGAGTATCTCCAGCAGACAGTCGCGAAGGGTCCGACGGAGTTGAAAAGAAGTTAAAAAACGGTCGTTCCCGGTTTCCCGACGGGTCCTCTCCAGGATCTCCAGGGTCGTCTTCACACCAATATCACAGCCCATCAGGATCTCCTCGAAATCATCCAACTGCGCATCGGTGATGGGACTCGATCCGGTTCCCGTCACCTGGCTTATTTTGTAGCCCAGATCCTCCTTGGTGGCCTGGAGGGCCTCTTTGAGCCTGATGAAATAGCCCTTCCTTTCCTGGTATCGGAAGATACTCATTTCACCCCGGCTTCAGCAGCAGTGAGTTCTCGGGCAAAGCGCTGCTCCAACTCGGTCAGTCTCCCCTCTTGAGCGCGCCGAAAGCAATCAGAAAACGAACCGACAACCTGTTGGCTAACGGCCTCCATGCTGTCCACTTGAACCCCCGCAAGCCGGACCGATGTGGGCGGCACCCGAAAAGGTTCGAGACCGGGAAACTCGGTCTGGAAAACGTTCATGCCGATTCCCACGATAGCCCACCTGATCTCCGGGCCCAGAGTACTCAACTCCACCAGAATCCCGGCCACCTTCTTCTTGTCGAGAAGAACGTCATTGGGCAATTTCGCCTCCACAAGTAACTCCGGAGGCAACAGGGAGCGGAGGCTCTCGATGACGGCCAGAACACCGACCACATTCAAGAGTCGGCCGAGCCGGGCGGACCAGTTCGGATAGACCAGGAACGAGATATAGAGGCCCTCGTCCTGACTCGAAAGCCAGCGGCGGCTACCTCTCCCCCGGCCCGCTGTCTGACTCCGGGCTTGAACAATGCGGGCTCGGCCTTGATCCGCATACTGCTTGAGATAGTCGTTGGTGGAGTCGACAACATCCAGCAGGTCAAATTCTTCAAACGCGCCCCGCGTCAGTTCTCGTATCAACATATAGTCCGGCAGTCCTGGTGGCTAGACCACACCTTGGGCTCCCTTCCATACTCGGGAGGGGGCCTCAGGGCGGAGAACGTTTAAATTCCCGGCCGTAGCCCTGAGGCCCCCTCCCGAGTATGGAAAGGCGTACCTAGTGTACTGTCCCAGAAGTTCACGCCGCTACTTCGGGCGTCTTGTCGCCGCCAGCTTTGTTGCGCTCCTTGAAAGACTCCCGGCATTCCTGCCTCGCGCGCCTCACTGACGACGAAAATCCATCCCGAATTAACACCGCGAACTTCCGGGACAGCACACTAGCTCCACACTGATGTCTGCCGCCCTGACGGAATGGGTCAGGGCCCCCATGGAGATGAAATCGACTCCAGCCTCCGCATAATCGACCACGTTTGCAGCAGTGACTCCGCCAGAAGCCTCCAGCCGACATCGCCCGGCAGCCGCTTCGACGGCCTGCCGCACTTCAGCCGGACTCATGTTGTCAAGCATCACGACTTCCGCTCCTGCCTCGATAGCCTCTTCGAGCTGTTCGCAAGTAGTCACCTCGACCTCGACCCGGGCCAGATGAGGAGTTCCCTGGCGGCAGGCGCTGACCGCGGCTGCCACTCCACCGGCGATTTCAATGTGGTTGTCCTTAATCAGAATGGCGTCGTCTAGACGCCAGCGATGGTTCATTCCGCCGCCAATACGAACCGCATACTTCTCCAGGTCTCTCCACAGCGGTGTCGTCTTGCGTGTATCCAGAATCCCGACTCCGGTGTGTGAAACAAGGCTGACCACGCTGGCTGTCAGGGTGGCTATACCGCAGGTCTTCTGAAAGAGGTTCAGCGCTACGCGTTCTCCTTTCAGCAGCAGGAAGGGATCTGCCCTCAGCCTTCCAATCTCTCCTGGCCCGACATGACTTCCCTCAGCCGGCCCGGAAATAGTCTCGACGGAGCCCAGAAGCTCGAAGACTCGAACAAACACGGGCCATCCCGCAACCACCAGTGGTTCTCTGGCCATGACGGTCGCGACTGCTTCGTCCTTACCCCGTCCCGGAAACGAACGGCGCAGGGCTTCGCTGGTGATATCTCCGCGGCCTACATCCTCTCGGAGTGCACTCTCGAGTAGCGGATCAAGACTGAGGTAGTCCATTGAGCTGCTCCTGAAGCCTGGCCAGCTGGTTCCGGGCATGATCGAATTTCTCTCTGGCGCCCTCTACGACCGGGGCCGGGGCTTTCTCGACGAAAGATGGATTCTGCAGCCTCCCCTCCAGGCTCTTGACTTCCCCGTTCACCTTCTCGATCTGCCGCTCGAGTCGATCGCGCTCGGCTGCCACATCAATCACTTCATCGAGTTGCAAGGCGAACTCACCGGAGGAAGAAAGCCCTCGGATTTGAACGGCACCGGCTGCCAGTTCATCCGTCAATGTAATCTGCTGCAGCCCGGCAAGGGCCGCGACCTTTTGACTGTGATCTTCCACCAGTTGACGAGAGTCGGGACCCGCCTTGAGTCGGCAGGGGAGTCGGTGACGGGGATCCACTTTGTTCTGTGTCCTGACCGTTCGAATCGACGAGATGAGCTCCTGCAGTTTCACCACTCGCTCCACCGCCTGCGGGTCGATCCAGGTTCTTTCCGCGATCGGGTAGGACGCCAGAGCAATGGTGGGACCTTCGTGAGGAAGCCTTTGCCACAGTTCTTCGGTCACGAAAGGCATGAAGGGATGCAGAAGTCGAAGGGAGGTCTCCAGCACATAGAGAGCCGTCGTATTGGCGTTTTCTCGATCCCCGGCATCATCACTTCCCAGCCTCACTTTGATGAATTCGATGTACCAGTCGCAAAACTCATCCCAGAAGAAGTGGTAAAGCTCATCGCTGGCGGCATGAAAGCGGAACTTGCCGAGATTGGTTTCGATACCTCCGATCACCTGGTGAAGACGGCTCACAATCCAGCGATCTTCCAGTTGCAGGCTGTTCTGTTCCAGCAAGTTGCTGATCTCGGCCCTCGAGACGGGTCGGGTTCTCTCCAGTTTCAGGAGGAGAAAGCGCCCGGCGTTCCAGATCTTGTTGCAGAAGGCGCGGTAACCGGCCATTCGGGAGATCGAAAAAGGGATATCCGTTCCGGGCGCCGCTGTGATGCTCAGAGTAAAACGCACCGCATCGGCGCCGTACTCTTCAATGATCTCCAGAGGATCGATGACGTTGCCCTTGGACTTGGACATCTTGCGGCCCTTCTCGTCCTGGACCAGACCCGTGATGTGGACCCGTCGGAAAGGCACGGTGTCCTTGAATCGGAGGCCCAGCATCATCATTCGCGCAACCCAGAAGAAGATGATGTCCGGACCCGTCACCAGCGTTGTGGTGGGGTAGTACACCTCCTGCTCGAGGGTTTCCTCCGGCCAACCCAGGGTTGAAAACGGCCACAGCCCCGAGCTGAACCAGGTGTCGAGGACGTCCTCCTCCTGGCGCAGGCTGGATGACCCGCACTGATCGCAGGAAGAGGGTGCCTCTCGGGCAACCATGATGGCCTCGCACTCGAGACAGTACCAGGCTGGGATCCGGTGCCCCCACCAGAGCTGGCGACTGACGCACCAGTCGTGAATGTTGTCCATCCAATTCAGAAAGATCTTCTCGAAGCGCTTCGGGACAAACTGAGTGTCGCTCTTCTTGACTGCCTCCACCACAGGGCCGGCCAGCGACTGGACTTTGACAAACCATTGAGTGGACACGAGTGGCTCAACAATGGTGTCACAACGCTGACAATGCCCCACCTGGTGTTCATGATCCTCAACCCGGACCAAGAGTTCTTTCTCCGTGAGATCCTCTACCACCCGCCGCCGAGCCTCGAACCTGTCCAGACCCACGTAGGGTCCGGCTTCTTTCGTCATCGTCCCGTCTTCTCCGATGACGCTGATGACGGAAAGCTGGTGCCGGCGTCCGGCTTCAAAGTCGTTAGGATCGTGTCCGGGCGTCACCTTCACGGCTCCCGTTCCGAAGTCCCGGTCCACGAACAAGTCAGCGATCAGTGGGATCTCTCGCTCCATCAGAGGAAGAATCACACTCTTCCCGATGAGCTGCCGGTAACGCTCGTCTTTCGGGTGGACGGCCACTGCCGTGTCCCCCAGCATAGTCTCGGGGCGTGTGGTCGCCACCTCCAGGAACCCGTCTCCTGAAGACAGCGGATAGCGGATATGCCAGAGCTTCCCAGCGACGGGTTGATGGATGACTTCGAGATCAGAGATGGCGGTGGAGCAGCGGGGACACCAGTTCACGAGATACTCGCCCCGGTAGATCAGCCCCTCTTCGTAGAGTTGGACGAACACCTCGCGAACGGCCCGAGAGAGACCATCGTCCATTGTGAAGCGAGTTCTGGACCAGTCACAGGAACCACCCAACCGTTGAATCTGTCCCAGGATGCGGGGCTCGTATTCCTCTTTCCACTTCCAGACAACTTCCTCAAATTTCTTTCGTCCCAGCTGCTCACGGTCGAGCCCCTCGGCGGCAAGATGTCGTTCGACAACGTTCTGAGTCGCGATGCCGGCATGATCGGTTCCCGGAAGCCAGAGCACATTTCGCCCCTTCATGCGTTGCCACCGAACCAGGATGTCCTGAATCGTGATGTTCAGAGCATGACCCATGTGGAGCACGCCCGTGACGTTGGGGGGAGGGATGACGATGGAATAGGGCTGAGCCTCAGACGAGGGATCCGCCTCGAAAAACCGGTTCTCCAGCCAATACTCGGACCACTTACGCTCCACCTCGGGACCGTTATAGCTTTTTGAGATCTGGCTCTCTGGACTCATGCAACACCCGCAATCCGCCTGGGCAGCGAAGGAGGGATTATAGCAGAGGGCCGGGCCTACTCCCGACTCAGGTCGCGGTAGATCTTATCTGTGAGCTTCGGGATGATCTGAGACAGTTCTTTGGGCAGTCGCCGGCTGAGCTCTTTGGCAATATGGTCTACCTTTTGCTCTGCCTCGAGAGCTGCAAGATCGCTGACCGAAGGACGCAGTTCTTCATGCGGCAGGGTTCTGTCCGAGCTTCGCGCCTGGCGCAGCGAGAGTTGGAAAAGCGCTTCTTCGTCGGAGCCCTCGATTGGGATTTCGAACAGATTCGAGACTGTAGCGGGCTCCTCCGAAACGGCTTCCCTGGCTTTCGTGACCACCTCGAGCAGTCCGCCGGTTGAGAACGGCTTGTTGAGAACAGCTACACAACCAGCCTTCCGGGCCTTCTTGTCCTCGATCTCATCCAGGGCACCCACCAGCAAGATCACTGGAACATCGGCTTTGTCAGGCTCCTGGGCAAGCTGCGCACACAACGAGTATCCATCCAGGCCGGGAAAAGACACATTGGCCAGCACTACATCCACTTCGTGGTGGAGAATGTACTCGAGCGCCTCGTTTCCATCCGTGAACGGCAGGACCTCGTAGCCCTCGGTTTCGAGAGAGAGTTCCACCATTCTTTGAGTCGTCAGATTGTCATCGGCAAGCACTAAACGGGGCATGGCTATTAATTGTTTCCTTCGTTAGTATCGCTGGAAAGCTCCCGGTCTTCTCTCGCCTCGGCTCTTTGCCGCGCAACTTCGTAGATGTCTTTCCCTCCAGTGAAGGTCTTCCAGACATTAAGAATCGGATCGAACAAAGAAAAGTCTCCCGCAGGGCGCTGATTGGCCAGATGCCGCTCAGCGGCGGCTTGATCAACTTGAGGGACGTTTTTTTCCAGGACAGTCAATTTCTCTATTGCCTTTTCGTGATACCTGCTGAAGGGAAACTCTCGAGCGATTCTCTCATAGATAGTCGAAGCCTGATCAACGCTCCCCTTCTTCTCCAGTGAATCGGCCCAAAAGTACAAAGTAACATCGGTCTCGCTGAAGGTTTTGTAATCTCGAACAACTTCTTCATATCTTTTTGAAGAAGCCTCGAAGCGCTCTTTCTTGTAGTAGAAGTCCCCTTTCATGCGCACACCGAGGGCCAGGTTCTCTTCCACTTCCCACAAAACTTCCCTGGCTGTAGGGGCGAGACGACTGTCCGGATAGTCCCGCAGAAACTTTCTCAGCTCGATCATCGCCTTCCTGGAATTCGTCGGATCCCGGTCGGGAGCCCGCATCAGCCGGAAGTTAATCGCCGCCACTTTCATCTGAGAGTCATCCGCCATGTCGTGAGTCGGATAGAAGATGATGAAGTCCTTGTATTGGGCTTCTGCCTGAAGGAGGTTGGAGGTCCCTCCCTCTCGGTAGTAGGAGTCGGCGATGGAAAGAAAGGAGATCGGAGTAAACTCACTGTCCGGATAGGTGTTGATGAGAGTCTGAAAGGCAAGGCGAGACTTGATGTACTGATTCTTTCCCAGGTACTTCATCCCATTCTCGAAGAGCGTGGTATCAGGCGGTACGGCTGCCTCCTGGAGATCGGCACTTTTTTGGCCGCACCCGGCGGCCACAACCAAAACCAGCAAGAGAACAAAACATATTGCTGCCCTAGATCGCATCATGGCATTGCTCCAGCCTCTTGAGCCCTTTCCTGCAAAGCTCGAAAACGAGCAGGGGTCTGCCCTTCCCCAAAGACAGAGGAACCGGAAACGAGCAGGCGTGCGCCCGCCTCGACAACACGGCCGACATTATCCAAACCAATCCCGCCGTCGACCTCAATTATAACCTCTCTCTCCTGAGTTCCTATCAGGGACTTCAGTTGCCGGATCTTCCGGCAACTCTCTTCGATAAACTGCTGACCGCCGAAGCCCGGATTCACCGTCATGATGAGAACATGATGACATTTGGACAGGATGCTCTCGACTACCCCCACCGGAGTGTGCGGATTCAGCGCTACACCAGGCTTCACTCCCTTGCTCTCGATCTCTGACAAAAGCCGATCCAGGTGAGTGACCGCCTCATAATGTACGGTCAGATAATTGATTCTCTCTCCTTCCTTTCCAATGTAGTCGAGGAAGGTCTGCTCCGCGTTTTCGATCATCAGATGAACATCCAGTTCGAGTTCCGTAGTGTCTCGAATTGCCTGGATCACGGGGGGTCCGAAAGTGAGATTCGGCACATAATGGCCGTCCATCACATCCAGATGAAGAATCTCTGCTCCCGCTTCTTCCAGGATGCGGATATCACGCTGGAGGTTCACTAAATCTGCCGACAACAGGGAGGGAGCAATCAATGGTTTCAACGGGCAACCTCTAGAGTGATTCCTTCGTCAGCCTTCAACATGTGTCCCGGACGGGGGGACTGACCGATCACGGTTCCTTTGGTCATACTCTGATGAAAGCGATAATGAACCTCCTCGAGTTCCAGTTCGTGTCTCTCGAGAAAAGGTTTTACGCGATTCAGATTCATTCCGACAAAGTCGGGCATAACATATCCCGGCGCCTCGCCGGAAACCATCAGCACATCGATTCGAGGCGTCACCGCCAGCGTGGATCCCGGGAGAGGAGACTGAGCCAGTACAGTGTCCTTGGCCACCCCGGGAACCGTAATCGTACTGATTCTACCAACCACATAGTTGTTTTGCTCTGAAGTCATCTTGGCCACACCTGCGGTCGAGCCGATCAGGTCAGGGACTGGATGAGTTCTGGTGCCCTTGCTGAGGATGGCCTGAACCGTTCTTCCAGGCTTACTGCGGGTACCCGCCGGCGGGTACTGGGAGAGAACAGCGCCGCCCGGTACGCCGGCGTCGTAGCGCTCACCTGCAACTCGCAGAGCCAGTTCGAAGGGCTGCAATTCGCTCCTGGCTGCCTCCAGGGTCAATCCCAGCAAGCTGGGAACTTCTACATCCGAGCGGCTCACGGTCAGTTTCATGCCGGCAATGATCCCGAACAGCCCCGCTACCACCAGAACGGCCCCCAGCAGAACCACTACCCCTGCATTCAGGACCCTGCGCTGGATCCCGGGATTCGATTCCGGGTCGCTGGTCGCGGGTCGAACGGGTCCGCTCTTCCTGTTCTCCATATCGGAACCATTCTACTCACGTCGCAGCCGTGCGGCGAAAAAAGCTTGGCCTCCATGGCTTAGAGGAGAGGTGCGGCAGAAGGGTTCCAGCACGGCGACGCCTTCTTGCATCCGCTGAAACTCTTGGATCACTTCCTCGTTCTCTTCCGGTTCGGTCGAACAAGTCGAATAGAGCAGCTCCCGACCCGGCTCGAGCAGGCTGAAGGCACAGCGCAGGAGGTCCAGTTGGCGCGCCTGGAGGCGCGCGAACTGCTGAGGCTGAAACCGCCACTTGATATCCGGATTCGCGGCCAGTGTCCCCAGTCCGCTGCAGGGCACATCGAGCAGAACGAAATCACAGACTCCTGGCCGAAAGCAGGAGACGGTCTGGTCGCAGATCGCCAGCGAGATGTTGGGAATCCGAAGCCGATTGATACGTTCTTTCATAGACCGAAGCCGTTTGGCGCTGACATCGGATGCGATCAAGTGTGCCTTCGCAGGCAAGCGTGAGGCCAGCAGGAAGGTTTTTCCACCAGGTGCCGCACACAGGTCGGCGACACGCTTGCATCCTTTCAGATCAGGCAGGCGGGCGATCCACTGGCTGGAGACATCGATAAACACACCCAGGCCCTCCTTATAGAGAGGATGGGCTGCCACCGCGGCGGAAGTTCTCACGCAATCGGGCATTTCATCGATCGGGTCGCAGGGGAAATCGCTTTCACGGAGAAGACGAGACAGATCTTCCACGCTCGTACGGAAGGGATTCACCCACAGAAAATGATCGGGTTCCGAATTGTGGTGACTCATCAGCTTCCGGGCAGTTGCCAACCCGTGGCGGTCCAGATACCTGCGCACCAACCATTCCGGATGGCTGAATCGAATCGCCAGGCTGGCCGGGTCGTTTCCGGAGGGAGGCGAGGCCGGGCTTCTCAGGAACTCCCGCAGAACCCCGTTGACAAAGCCAGTTGCGGACGACTTTCGAAAGGTACGACAGAGCTTTGCCCATTCGTAAACAACCGCATGCGGGGGAGTGTTGGAGTCAAGCAGTTCATAGACAGCGCAACGCAGAACCCAGAGAATCTCAGGGTCGAGGCGTTGCAGAGGTTTCCGGGAGACCTTTGCGATCAGGTAGTCGATCTCGGCAAGCCTCCTGAGAACACCCTGAACCAGACGACGGACGAAGGCTCGGTCCCGAGGATCTATGGAGGAGGGCAGCAGATCATTCCAGACCGCTCGCAGGTGAAAAGGTGTGGCCAGGACGGGAAGCAGAACCCGAACGGCAGTTTCTCTGATGTTCATCGCTACTGGAGCTACGGAAGGGAGGCTTCACCAAAAACTTCGTGCTCGCCAAGGCGAATCCCGTTGGCAAACTCGAGGGCGCCCATCCTCCTGCGATTCGCCGGCTGAACCTGAACCAGCTCAATCACACTCAGATCGCCGCACAGGACTCCGATCCGCTTGCGAGGCAATCGGAACACACTTCCCACACTTCCGTCCAGCTGCGGAGGTGTCGATGATGTCAGCCGCGTTCTCCACACCTTGACAGTTTGCCCACGCAGCTTACTGTACGCCCCGGGCCTCGGGTTGAAGGCTCGAACCAGATTGTGAATCCGGGGTGCGGGCCAGCTCCAGTCCAGGCCCGCCTCAGCTTTATGAATCATGGGAGCATGGCAAACGCCACTCTCGTCCTGGCGGCGGGGGGCAAGCTGGCCATCCACATAGGGCGAGAGAAGCCGCATCAGCAAAGACGCTCCCCTCACAGCGAGAAGGTCTTCCATCTCCCCTGTCGTAGCGTCAAGTCCAATGGGGAGCTCTTCCGATCCCAGGATCGGCCCCGAGTCAAGTCGTTCCTCAATCTTCATGAGCGTCACTCCGGTGACTCCCTCCCCGTTGAGTAGAGCGCGAACAATGGGTGCTGCGCCGCGATACTTCGGCAACAGGGAAGCATGGATGTTGAGAGTTCCGTGTCGAGGAAAATCGAAGACGCGGCCTGGAAGCAGCTGGCCAAACGCCACGGCGACAGCCACATCGGGAGAGGTTGCCCGAAAGAACTCCATGACTCTGGGATCGTCCTTGACGCGGTGGGCCTGGAGGGTGGGAATCCCGTGATCAACGGCAATTGCCTTCACCGGAGGGGACTGGGATCTCTGCCCGCGACCGGCCGGTCGGTCGGGCTGGGTCAGGAGGCCCACCACCTCGGTGGTCTCGGCTGCAAGGAGAGATTCCAGTGCGGGCACAGCGAAACGGGGGGTTCCCAGAAAGACCACCCGGGTCATCACCACTCACCCTCGCGAATCAGCTTCCTGATCTTTCGCCTGATCAGGTCTCTCTTCAGCCGGGAAATCCTGTTCAGGTACAGAATGCCGTCCAGATGGTCAATCTCATGGCAGATGACTCGCGCCAGGAGACCCTCGGCGTCTCGCTCCACGGGCCCGCCCTCCAGGTTCTGGGCACGGATCCTTATGTGGCTGGGGCGCTCGACCATCGCGGTGAAACCGGGGATGCTGAGGCAGCCCTCCTCTCCCTTTTCCTTGCCCTGGCTCTCGACGATCTCGGGGTTGACCAGAGAAAGCCGCTCCTCTTCTCCTTCGGGGCTCATAACGCCAACCACAATCACGCGCAGGTTGACTGCAACCTGGGGGGCCGCCAGACCCACGCCTCCTTCCGCGTACATCGTCTGGTTCAGATCGTCGACCAGTTTCTCGAGATCGATGCCGAACTCCTGAACCGGAGAACTGGCCTTCTCGAGTTCAGGTGCGCCGTATTTGAGAACAGGTCGGATCATGGTTGCGTTCGGCGTTCCTGGTTCCCGGTCTGCACCCGTGTCCAGTCCGAGCCGATTTCCGAGACAGGCAAGGTTCGAAGCGGTTGCCAAAGTTGGAACGATTAGTGTAACACTAGAAGGGTTCCCGCCTGCCTGCCCGATGGGGTTAGAATTGAAGCGTCGCCAATGAACCTGATCATTACACTGATTGAGGAAGTCCAGGCGTTCACACTGCTCTCCGGCAGGACCATCTCGAACCTCTTCCGTCGACCTCGGTACATTAAGGACACGTTCCAGCAAATGGACGAAATCGGCGTCAAGTCGGTGGCCATCGTCATGCTCACCGGCTTCTTCACGGGTGGAGTCCTCGCCCTTCAGTCGGCGGGCGCCTTGAAGTCGTTTGGGGCTGTGAATCTGACGGGTCAGCTGGTAGCGGTCTCCCTGGTCAAAGAACTGGGCCCGGTTCTAACCGCTCTGATGGTGGCCGGGAGAGTCGGGTCCGGAATCGCTTCTCAGCTGGGCTCCATGGTGGTAACAGAGCAGATTGATGCGATGCGAGCGCTGGGAACAGACCCGACCAAGAAACTGGTAACACCCCGGGTAGTGGCCTGTACGACGATGCTGCCCCTGCTGACGGTACTGGCCGACTTCTTTGGGCTGATCGGTGGATGGCTCGTCTCCTTCAACATTCTCAAGCTGAACACTTCCCTTTATTGGAGCACCGCCTTTCGCTCTCTCAACTACACCAATGCCCTGGAGGGACTGCTCAAGCCGATCGTTTTCGGCTTTATCATTGGAATGGTCGGCTGCTATTTCGGGCTGCGAACCCGGGGAGGGACGACGGGCGTAGGACAGAGTACGACTCAGGCCGTGGTCACGGCCTCAATTTTCGTGATCATCGCAGACTTCTTCGTGAGCAAACTGATCATTGATATTTAGAAAAGACGGGCAGTCACTGTGATTCGCTTCGAAAATGTTTCCAAATCATACTCCGGGGAGGTCGTCCTGCGGCAGATTTCCATGGACGTGCGAGAAGCGGAAACCAAGATTGTCATGGGAGGCAGTGGTTCGGGCAAGACCACCTTGCTCAAGATGGTGCCCGGGCTTGTCAAACCAGACTCAGGCCGGGTTTTCGTGGACGATCGCGACATCGCACCTATGGGTGAAGATGAACTGATGAAAATCCGAGCCCACATCGGTGTCGTGTTCCAGGAGAGCGCCCTTTTCGATGCATTGACCGTGGGCGAGAATGTAGCTTTTCGAATGCTGGAGGACGCGGTACTCCCGTTTCCTGAAATCGAACAAACGGTGCACAAGATCCTCGGGTTTGTGGGACTGGAAGAGTCCATCGATACGATGCCCTCCGAACTTTCCGGAGGTATGAAACGCAGGGTGGCCATTGCCAGGGCTCTAGTGGGGAATCCCCGGATTCTGCTCTACGATGAACCCACCGCGGGTCTTGATCCGATCACCAGCCGGACCATTTGTGATCTGATCATCAAGCTGAGAGATCTGGAAGGAGTCGCTTCGATTCTCGTCACTCACGATCTGATGTCAGCCATCACTCTTGCCAGTGAGATGGCACAGGTGGGCCCCACTGGAGAGGTCACCTTTGTTGAAGAGGAGGGGCGTTTTTGTCTCGTCAACACCCGTTTTGTGATGCTCAAGCACGGCTCTATAATCTTCGAAGGAAGTGACGAGGAGATGTTTGCCTCCAAAGATCCGTATCTAGAAGAGTTTCTAGCTTAGGTAGAGTTATGGAAGAGAAGAAACGATTCAGCCTGACCGAACTCCGCGTCGGTATCTTTGTCATCGTCGGCACCGCGATCCTCGGTTTCGCGATTTTCCGGATCGGATCCACAGTCGGGCTATTCCAGGAGACTTTCCATGCCCGTACCTATCTGAACAACGTGTCCGGGCTGAAAGCGGGGGACACTGTTCTCCTCGGGGGTGTGGAGATTGGGAACGTGAAGGACGTTCAGATTTCTAAGCCTGAAAGAATGCCGGAGACAGACGCCAATACCAGGGCGCTGGCCTTGATCGCCGATTTCAAGGAGCAGGAAGCGATCCTCTCTACCGACCTCGTCAACATCGAAGACCGTGTCGGCGAACTCCGTCCCCGCTATGAGTCCGCGGCCCAGGTACAAGGCTCCACCTCCCAGGCTGCCCGCGCACTGCGAGTTCAACTCGAAGATCTCGACGCTCTCAGGAACGAGACGATTCGAGATCTGGATCGAGTTCGAGAGAGGCTCCAACGGGCCAGGGATGACTTACAGAACATTGTGGTCAGGATGGAGATCCGGACGGAATTCCGAGGCTGGATCCGGATCGACAGTTACATTTCCCTGGGGTCGGTGGGCCTCCTCGGGGATAAGTACATTCAGATTTCTCTCGGACGAGAACCCGATCCTCCCAAGACGGTTCTCGATACGATTGATGGTGGCTGGTGGGGCGACGCGGAGGTAGAATTTGTCGAAGTAACCGGTCGGCCCCAAACCGGCTTTGAAGAGCTGATCACCGGTGCAAACGACATTCTCGTCAACTTCCGGACCCTTTCGGGGAAGGTGCAGGACATTATGAGCCGCTTCGAATCGGGAGAGGGCACCGTAGGAAAGTTCCTGACTGATCCTTCCTTTTACAACAATTTGAATGACACTGTGATTGCTGCCAGAGCAACTGTCGAAAATGCGAGTTCCATGCTGTCCGACATCACGAGGGGGGAGGGAACACTCCCGAGGCTGATCCACGAGCAGGAACTGTACGACCGGATCGTGAATTCTGTGACCCGTCTGGACCAAGTTCTGGCCGACATCGAGGCCGGAGAAGGGACCGTTGGAAAGCTGCTGAAGGACCCCGAACTTTACGATCATGCACAAAAAGCGATGACCAGCATACGATCAGTGGCGGCGAGGCTGGATTCGGGAGAAGGAACTCTGGGAAAGCTTTCCACGGACGACGAGCTCTATCGTGAAATGAAGAATGCCTTGCAACAGCTCAGCGGCTTTGTAAACGATATCGAAGAAGGGAAAGGAACGCTGGGCCGACTGGCCAAAGACGAACAATTGTACGAGAACATCAATGAGCTCTCGGCTGAAATGGTGAAGTTGATCTATGATTTCCGCCAGAACCCGAAGAGATTCCTGACCATTAAGTTTGAGGTGTTCTGAGCGGAACGGAAAACGCTTGAAGTTGAGGGTTGAATGATTTCAAAAAGAATCGGACAGGGAGCTCACTTCCTGCTTCGTACAATCGTCAATACTCTGACTTCTCTGGGGATCAAGCCCAACCACCTCACGACGCTCGGACTGGTGATGAGCGTAATCACGGCCTGGGCGTTCGCCCGCGATCATTTCTACCTGGCGGGCTGGCTGTTGATTGTGGCCGGCTTCTTCGACATGGTCGACGGAGAAGTGGCCCGCTCGTCGGATTCCGTAACCCGTTTCGGGGCCTTTTTCGACTCGATCATGGACCGTTACTCCGATTTGATTCTCTATCTGGGCATCATGATCCATTACGGCGCTCACAACCGCATGGGTTCTGTCGTGCTGGTGGGCGTTGTGATGATGGGTTCGATTCTGACCAGCTACGCCCGAGCAAGAGCGGAAGCGCTAATCCCATCCTGCAAAGTCGGCTTCCTGGAGCGTCCCGAGAGGATCGTCCTTCTCATCATCGGGGCCTTTTTCCGAATGGATCCGGTCCTGTGGGTCCTGGCCGTACTGTCCAACTGGACGGTAGTACACCGGATTCTTCACACCCGGCGGCAGCTACGGGCGCAATAGACATTTCGAGTTCCTCGTTCCTCGTGAGACTTTTTTCCGGGCGGCCAAAGCGCAGCCGCCGAGGAAGATGTCGGCCTGTGGGCCGGGGTGACGTGACCTACCCGTTGCCGAGCCCAGAGGCAGGAGCTTTAGCGACTGCGTAACAAGGAACCTGGCCGCGAATCCCGATACTACCGGTACCTGCACGAGTGCGAGAAACGAGGAACGAGAAACGAGGAACGAGGAACGCTTAGTTCAGTCCGACGATTCGGGTCCCTTTGGGAAGCTTGAGCTTGAAATCGGATGGGCTCAGTTTGGGATTCAGCTGCACTTCCGAGAATCGGACCAGAAGATAGTCATCGGTGGGCTCGACCAGTTTCTGCTGAATGGGAATCCAGCGGTGAGCATCAATCCAGAGCACGATCTTGCCGAAAAAGGCCTGCACCCTGTCCGATCTGGGGATCATCTCGAGGATCCAGGTCTGAGCCTCACCCACCTTCTCTTCCCCCAGAAGCTTCATTTCATAGCTTTCCTCGAGGGCTTCGCGAGTCGTGCCGAAGCCCAGGGCCAGCAACTCGGTCTTGTTATTGTTCTTGCCCAGGCGGTATTTCTGGGCCTGCTTGATGAGCGGTTGAAAGAAAACGACCTCGCTGTCCGCAATCACCAGAGAACTCAGCTGCGGCTCCTCGATTTCCTTGCGAAGGAAAACCTGATCCTCCTTTTTCAGAAAAAGGAATCTGCCAAACTCACCCTCATCAAACTCCTCAAGGATGTCCGTCCACTTTTTCTGCTCGAGCAAGGCTGACATCGACTTGACCTCGGCTCCCTGTTCCTCCAACCGGTCCAGGAGCTTCTCAAGAGTCATGGTCTGAGCCGGCATGCCTCCCAGGGTGGAGCAGGCCAGACAGAAAACAAAAATGGTTCTCCAGATCACTTGCAATGTAGTTAGCCTCCTGGGGCCGCCTCTTCCAGTGACTCTCTTCGAGGCCGGGAGTTTCAGAATTCTGGACTGGTTACTCCTCTAACGGCCCGTTGTGAGAGGTCTTGGACCGCGCCAGATGTGGGAGTTCTTGTTCTTCCTCGAAAGAGCCTCCACCAGGATCGGTTTTCGAAGTCGCATCCGGCTGAACTCCTGGTGGGACCAACTCCTCGACGGAGTTGACGGCCTCCTCGCTCAGGGATCTGTCGAACACTCTGGCAGGAGTCAGAAAAATGAAGAGAATGATCACGATGCAAAACACATCGTACTGCCACGAGCCCCTGGGGTAAGTCCAGAACAGCACCCTGGCGAGCGCTTTTCGCATCTCTCTTAGCACTCCCTTCCCCAACGACAATGGCATTTGCGGATGGGCCTTGCGAGGTGGGGTTGCAAAGAGAGGACGAGGCGATGCGGCAGCATCGACCCGTCACCGTGCCTCAAGCTGGTCTCCGTCGTCAATGAAGGTGCTTGTGCTCCCTTGTGTAGTACAGATTCTCTACGCGATTGAGAATCTTTCCATCCCGCATCTCCACAATTCTGCCGGCCATAGCGGCCACATCGGGATCGTGCGTGATGAGAAGAATGGTCTGATTGTAGCGAACGTTCAGCTCCTGAAGCATTTCCAGCACCCTGCCGGAATTCCCGGAGTCGAGACTTCCCGTCGGCTCGTCTGCCAGGAGGATTTTGGGCCGATTGATGATGGCCCGCGCGATGGCCACTCTCTGCTGTTCTCCACCCGAGAGCTCGCTTGGCTTGTGGTTGATCTTGTCTTCCAGGCCCAGCAGAGCCAGGGTACGGGTTGCGTTCAGATCATCGGCCCGGCTTCCATTTCCACGGATCTGACAGGCCAGGGTGATGTTGTCTTTGGCCGTCAAGGAGGGGAGAAGGTTGAAGCGCTGGAACACGAACCCCACCTTGCGGCGGCGCACTTCCGTTCTCTGGCTGTCGGAAATCCTGGTCAGGTCCGTTCCGTCGACTTTAATGCGTCCACGGGTTGGCGAGAGGAGCCCGCCCATCAAGTGCAGCAGGGTTGACTTGCCGCATCCACTGGGGCCCATTACCGCCACAAACTCGCCTTCGCGGACGGTCATGTCCACACCACTCAAGGCGGGAACGCCCCTGCGCCCCACCCGGTAGATCATGTGAACATCATCCACCACAATGACATCGTTTCGCTTCCGAAGCTCTACGGGATTATTCATAACCAAGCGCCTTAATCGGGTCTAGTTGGGCAGCCTTGAGGGCAGGATATAGTGCACCCAGCGTCCCTCCCAGAACTGCCATAAAAGCTGCAGCTAATCTCCAGGAACCGGAAATATCCACTGGAAGATTAGGAGCAACACTAAATATTATGTGAATTGCTAACCAAGTCAACAGAAAACCGACTCCCACTCCAATCCCACAGATCACGAGAGACTCCTTCATGATCAGCTTGATGATGAAAGTCCGGGAAGCCCCAAGTGATTTCAAGATACCGATTTCACGGGTCCTCTCCGTAATGGTGCTGTACATGGCCAGCAGGATCATCATGAAACTGATGAGCGCTGACAATGACACCATAGCTGTAATGAACGGCTTCAGGACCGGGGTATTCGTCTCCATCAGTTTCTGAATTTCAGAAGTTCTGGTGATCTTATATCCCTTCAACCGCTCCTGCAAGCGGTCGGCGACGACCTGATCGGTCGTTCCGTCGGAAGCTCTGACGATAAACATGGTCGCCTTGCCCGGAGTCCCGTTCACATTCTGGAGGGTCTGTAACGGCATCATGACCCTGGCCCCAACCCCTGCCTCAAAAATTCCGCTCACTCGCAAGGAAGTCCCCAGCAGCCCCAGGCGGTCTCCCACGTCCAGATGCTTTGTCTCCGAGTAGACGGTATCAATGACAATCTCATCCAGATCGCTGAAGAGCTGTCCTTTCACAATACGGAAACCATGACTTACATCCCCAAAAGTGGCCTTGTCGATCCCGTAAACCAGGTGGAACTGTTCGCCCAGGAACTTGGTCAAGACCGGCGTCACCGCCGAAACTCCCTCGACTTCCGCAATCTTCTCACCAATGCGAACTGAAATCGTGCCGCTGTTGATGGCTGCCAGGTACGATCCTCCTGAGGGCTGGACCATCACATCCCCCAGGCGCCGCATCCGGGCCGAGAAATCATTGAGCTGTCCGTAAGAGAGACCTACAGACACGAGTATGAGGGCGACGCCCAGGGCCACAGCCAGGACACTCACCACGGTGCGCGTGGGTCGCAGTTTCAAGTTGGAAACAATCAATTTGAACATTTCATTCCAGCAAGGGCCTAGAGCCCCTGGTTGTTATCCTCCAGCCCGGCCCCCTCTACTACTACGAGTTCAGCTCTGGGAGGTTTCGGTATATAAAAGGAGCTCTCGTCAACGCTCCGGTTCAAGCGGATGAATTCCCGTTGAAATTGAAAAGCAATCTGATAATGCTCGGCAACTCGTTCCAACACAATGGAACTCGCAAGAGCACCATCTTCAAAAACGACCACATCTCCGTAGCGAATGTCACTGGTCAGTTTCCCACAATTGTAGTACTGCTGGCGTGAAAGCCGGAAATCCTGTCGCTCCAGCCACAGTTTTCGTTGCAGGCAGCCCTCACCGGCCGGGGGATCCACCTGAACCTCGAGGATCACGTAATACTTGTTCTGTTCGTCTCGCTCTTCTTCGAGAATATGAACGGTTCCCGCTTCGGAGAAGCGCACAGGCTCCACCAGTATTGCCTGCAGCAAATGCTCCGGTCGCACGCTGTGGAGGGGCTCGCCTGAAGCTGATTTCACATCCGTCCTACCGGTCAGATATTTGTTTTCCCTGGGAATCCAGATCTGAAACTCACGGCTATCTGAGGCCATGGTGACAACCGACGAACTGGTCACGGGGTTTAAGATGTTGACGTAGATCCAATGGGGTCTCTTCGTGACCAGATGGCCCTTGGCTGACGGGTATTCTTTCAGATAGCCCTGCTCGATGGACCCGCCCGTGAACTTGACCCGGAATCGGCTGACCGACAAGGTTTCAATATCCGCATACTGGTTGTTGACAAGATTGACGAGTTCTTCCAGGGTTGCGCTCTTGGCGGCAGTGTAACCCACCGGCGTGCGCACTTGCTTGTGCTTGGTCCCACAGCCCGGGAGAACCAGCGCAAATACCAGGATGCCTGCCCACGGCCTACTCATGCGCCGCTCCTGTTCTCCAACGAGTCTTCAACACCAGAAACCAGAGCAGGAAAAACACGATGAGGGCCAGTACCAGCAGGCCCACCGACTGGAAATGTTTCTGAAGAAACACTTTGGCCCACTCTCCGTACAGTACGGCCAGGGCTCCCCAGGTGAAATAACGGAGACCCCTCCCAAAAGCCACGGCCAGCAGAAACTGTGGAAAGGCCAGCCCGAAGGCGCCCGCCGAAAGGACGAATACCTTGAAAGGCGTGGGCGGCGGCAGGAGCGAGGGAATGATCACCGCCAGCACGCCGCGGCGCTGGTACAACCTCTGAATTCTGCGCATGCCGGGCCGATGAAGCCGCTTCTCGACATAGCCCCCCCCTCGAGTCCCGACCCAGTAAAGCAGAGAGCACCCGATGACGGAGCCAATGGTGGTCATCGTCGCATAGTAGGCCATGCTGCTCCAGCTCCCTCCCATGGACAGCACGATAATCAGGAAGTCGTTCCCTTCCGGTACTGAAAGGAAGGAGGAGTCGAGGAGGGCGAGCATCAGCAGTCCAGGTCCGCCCAGCCCGAGAACCAGCTGGTACAAGGCCAAAAGAGCCGACTTCAAGCGTTCCGGGAAACCGCTCGACGCGGCGAAAATCAACCAGTTCATTTCGGTCCAAAAAAAGTAATGATACCATGGCCCTTCTGTCAGTACTCATGGTCGCAAACGAGTACTAAGCAAGAAGAGTGCCAGAACAGCCTGAATGGTTCAGCACCGCCGATTCCAGCTTCGGGATCCCTCTTGAGGGACGGAAAACGCTGCACCTGGTGTCGCACGATTGCGTCACTCGGGGCACCTACTCCCAGACGAAGACCTTCCGGCCCTCAGCAGCGTCCAGCGCCGAGGGAGTCATGATGGTGCGGGCGCTCACGACAATCTTGCCTCCGTTACGAAGGGCCTGTCGGACATCGTCTTCACAGACAAAATCTCGAGGCGGGCCGGGTAGAGCCGTCTCACGGGGAATAGGAGCAGACGTGGCCGCCGGTGCGGGTTCTCGAAGCGGCGCCTGCGGGACGGCCTGGTGTTCCCGAACATAGTCTCCAACCACGGCCCGCACAATCTCTCTCAGACCGGCGTCAGGGTCCGTCTGAGCTGCCTTCTCGATCACTTCATCCGGCGCTTCCTCTACCTGCGTAGTCACCTCGACGCCATCAAAACTGATGTCCTCGACCCTCCGAGTCTCGTAAGCAAGCCTCTTGATATTGATGAGATGGAGAGGAGTGATGTTGTCGGAGGTGATGTTGCCGCCAGGGGTTCCACAGCCGAGCGTCATGGAAGGGGGCACCCCTGTGGTTAGACCGACGGAGCCGTGCGTGGAGGAAGTGTTGACGCAGATTCGAAAGGCCGGCTTGTGAAGCCCGAACTCCATGATGATGTCTTCATCGGTGGAGTGGATCGACATGGTATGGCCGAGCCCACCATAGTTGAGGATCTCGATGCATCTCCGACAGGCGGCTTCCCACCCATCTTCAACATAGAAGGCCAGGATAGGAGACAGCTTTTCCATTGACAATGGATGTTCCCGACCGACACCAAGAGGTCTTCCTACCAGACCCACCACGTCGTCGGGAAGCGTGAAACCAGCCATTTCAGCGATGACCTGCGGAGACTTGCCAACAATGGCTGGGTTGAGTCCACCGCCGGGCAACTGGACCACTTTCTCGAGGCGTGCCTGCTCTCGGTCGTCGAGAAGATGCGCACGGTTGTTCTTCAACTCCTGCAGGACCTCCTCTTCTAGAGGCAGGTCGCACACGATGGCCTGCTCCGAGGGGCAAAGCAGGCCATGGTCAAAGGTTTTTCCGGCCACGACATCACGGACGGCTTTTCTCACATTCGCCGTACGTTCAATGAATGCAGGCACATTGCCCGGACCGACTCCAAACGCCGGCTTACCCGAGGAATAGGCAGCCTTGACCAGTCCGGGCCCACCGGTTGCAAGAATCATTCGTGACTTGGGATTCTGCATCAACTCGGTAGTTCCCTGCAGCGTCACGTTTCTCACACACCCGATGCAACCCTCAGGTGCTCCTGCCTTCCTGGCCGCCTCGTACATGATGCGGGCGGTTTCAGCCGTACATTGCACAGCCTCGGGATGAGGACTCAGGACCACCGGGTTCCGACTCTTGATGGCTGCCAGAATCTTGAAAATAGCCGTCGAGGTGGGATTGGTCGTGGGCACGATGGCCGCGATGACACCGACCGGAACCGCAATCTCCACAACTCCCCTCTCCTTGTTTTCCGAAATGACACCACAGGTCTTCAAATCCCGCATGTATCCGTAGATGTCGATGGCTGAGAAGAGATTCTTGGTCGTCTTATCGCACACCTTGCCGCGCCCCGTTTCCTCCACAGCAAGTTCCGCAAGTCTGCCGGCTTCGGCACGCACAGCCTCGGCCATCGCGCCGACCAGTCGGTCAACCTGTTCCTGGGTGAACTGGCTGAGCAGTTCGCCAGCCCGTTCGGCTCGCGAGAGCAGATCACGCGCTTCCTGAACTGAGAGAAGGTCCTTGTCCTTTACTTGAGCCAAGGTTGTTTCTTAGGGCGGTTGAGCCAGGGTTACTTCTTAGGGCTGGTCGGGGCGGGCTGGGGAAGGATTTTCTCCACCTCCTGATGAGGGCGGGGTATGACGTGAACGCTGACTAGCTCTCCGACACGTCGAGCGGCAGCTGCCCCAGCGTCAGTAGCAGCTTTGACAGCGCCGACATCACCACGAGCCAATACTGTGACAAAACCAGCACCGATGTATTCTTTGCCGATGAGAACGACGTTGGCCGCCTTGACCATCGCGTCCGCAGCCTCCACTGCTCCGACAAGACCTCGAGTTTCTATCATGCCCAGGGCTTCTAGCGACATTCGGGAATCATCTCACGGCCCATGGGTGTAGTCAATGGGATGGGTTCAGGATTCTGGGTCAAAGCGCTTGTTCACGCGCACCACTATTGTTTATTAGTTTGCGATGACGCGCACGATAGTAAGCGCCTCTGAGCTCGGCCCCGGACCTCCCAAACCAGGGAACGTGATACCTTGGAGCATCATGCGCGATCCCGGAATCGACCAGGAAATCGAACGAATCGGTCAGATCTACCACGGCGATGTCGTCGTTCACCCCTTCCGCGATCTGACGCTGCCGGGACGCAAATGCCAACCTCAGATCCTCTATACCTTTCTGGGATTCGAGCTCAAGATGGGGCGGACCAGGTTGGGTTGCCCCGACATGAGCACTGCGCGCTATTTGAGAGTCTTTGCCGAAATCGGAGTGGGACAGGTCAAGCTTCCTTACGATCCCAGCCGCGTTCAGCTACTGGTCACCGGTCTGGAGCACTCGCTGGACCGGATCAAAGAGCTCCTGCTGGAGCGGAATCTGGACGCGCTCGGTCACGCGGCCGCCCTGCGCCGTGTCTACGCCCGGATCCGAAGAAGACTGGCTGACGCGTAGCTGGTTGGGGTTGGGAAACCCAGATTGCGGCTTTTGAGAATTTTGGAGGGCGAGAAACGTCAAGAGAGTGGGAGGGGGGGTCAGGGCGGAGAACGTTTAAATTGCCGGCCGCAGCCCTGAGCCCCCCTCCCACTCTCAGGATCCACCACAAACGCCCTTCTACAACCGAACCACAAAGGTCTCGCGAAGGTGGAGCCTGGGGACCTAACGCCGCACGCGTACCGGTGTTGAGGGAGGCTTTTTCACCAGTCCCTCCATCCGGCCGTCCAACCCCTCAGCGCCCAGCTGGCTGCGCAGGAATCCGACCAGTTCCGCAACCTCTTGGTGCATGGTTTCCATCTTGTTCCGCATGTTGAGGATGACCTCGACTCCGGCCAGATTGACACCCAGCTCCCTGGTGAGATTCAAGATGACTTCCAGGGTGTCGAGATCCTGGTCGGTATAGAAGCGGGTGTTTCCCGCGCTCCGCGATGGGCTCAGCAGACCCTGCCGCTCCCAGGCCCTCAAGGTTTGAGGATGGAGCTCGTGCATTCTGGCAACCGCTCCGATCGTGTACCCGACTCCTTTTCCGGCCATCTCTCCGTCCGATCTCTTCGAACCGCTGCCCCCGCTCATCTCAAACCAAGCTGCTCGCGGGGATTCTCGGGGTGAAGCCTGGCGAACTCTTCCAGAAGTTCCTTCGAGCGCCCGTTGGCAGACACCGGGAGGACAATCCTGACACGGACGATCTGATCGCCCCGAACCCCACCCTTCGGTCCGGACACTCCCTTTTTCTTGAGACGGAACTTCTGTCCCCCCTGCGTGCCTCCAGGAATGTGGAGCCGGGCCTTCCCGCTCACCGTCGGAACTTCAATATCGGCACCCAGAAAAGCTTCTGTCACCGTCACCGGGATCTCGCAGAAGATTTGATTTCCCTCACGCCGGAATAATTCGTGAGGTTCCACCGCCACTACCAGGTAGAGATCGCCCGCAGAGCCGCCCTGGGCGCCACTGTTGCCTTTTCCCGCAATACGGACCCGGGAGCCGGTGTTGACTCCAGCCGGAATCTTCACGGTAAGCGCCTCCGAGGCAGCCCGGAAACCCGACCCCTTGCAGACAGAGCAATCTCCAGCCCGGATCTGACCCGAACCCCCACAACTTCCACAGGTCGTGCCGAAAGTCATCGTTCCATGCCGCTGCTGCGCCTGGCCGGAGCCTTGACACTCAGAGCAGGGTCTGGTTTGTGAACCCGAACGAGATCCCGAACCGTGGCACTCGTCACAGGCCACCTGGCGTTGAAAGTTCAGGCGCTTTTCTACGCCGTTCACCGCCTCCAGGAAGGGGATCTTGATCTGGTACTCGAGGTCCGGTCCTCTCTTCGGACCGCTGCCCGGCTGGCTGGTCCGGCGGCCGAACAGATCCGAGAATATCTCGCCAAAGCTGCTGAGGGGGGATGAGCCCGGCTGGCCGCTCCCGAAACCCTGAAAGTCGAAACCCCGGGCGCCCTCTCCCGGAAACCAGCCGCTGGGGTCCGCCTGCCCGTAGCGATCAAACGCCTTTCGCTTTTTCGAGTCCCCCAATACTGAATAGGCTTCCTGAATGTCCTTGAAGCGATCTTCGGCACCCTTGTCACCCGGGTTGATGTCTGGATGATACTTGCGGGCTAATCGCCGGTAGGCCTTCTTGATCTCTTTGTCGGAAACCCCTCTCTTGAGGCCCAGGGTCTTGTAGTAATCGCTCACTTGTCCTCTTCAACGTCCACATACTCAGCATCGATCACATCCTCATCCGACTGGGCTTCTCCAGTCTCGGAGGGACCGCTGTCCGAGGGTGCAGCATCCGGACCGGAGCTCGATGCCTGCGCCTGGTACATCGCCTCGGCCAGTTTGTGAGACGCCTGAGTCAGCTTCTCAGTGGCCGCCTGAATCTGATCCAGATCCTCAGCCTCAATGGCCTTCTTGGTTTCAGCGATGGCCTCTTCGATGTTCGCGGCATCGGCATCGGCGATCTTGTCCCGATTCTCGCCCAGCATTTTCTCGGTGCTGTAGACCAGATTGTCTGCCCGGTTCCGAGCCTCGATCAGGTCTTTCTTGCGAAGATCGTCGTCAGCATGAGACTCCGCGTCGTCCACCATCTTATTGATCTCGGAATCGTCGAGGCCACTGGAGCCTGTGATTGTGATTCTCTGTTCCTGGCCGGTGCCTTTGTCCTTGGCACTCACATTCAGGATGCCATTGGCGTCGATGTCAAAGGTCACTTCAATCTGCGGGATGCCCCTTTGAGCCGGTGGGATTCCCATCAAGTGGAATTTCCCCAGCGACTTATTGTCGCCGGCCATGGGTCTTTCGCCCTGCAAAACGTGAATCTCCACCGAAGTCTGATTATCCGCTGCCGTGGAAAAGGTCTCGCTCTTACGGGTCGGAATCGTCGTGTTCCGGGAAATCAAGGCCGTGGAGACAGAACCCAGCGTCTCAATTCCCAGAGAAAGAGGAGTCACGTCCAGAAGGAGAACGTCTTTCACCTCTCCTCCCAGAACACCGGCCTGGATTGCTGCTCCAATGGCCACAACCTCATCCGGGTTGACTCCCTTGTGCGGTTCCTTTCCAAAGAACTCCCGAACCAGTTCCTGAACCTTCGGGATCCGGGTAGAGCCTCCCACCAGCACTGCCTCGTCGATCTGGCTCGCCTTCAGACCCGCGTATTTGAGGGCCTTTCGGCAAGGCTCGAGGGTGCGGCGAAGAAGTTCATCCACAAGTTGCTCAAACTTGGAGCGAGTCAGGCTCAGGCTCAGGTGCTTGGGCCCGCTGGCATCGGCGGTAACAAAAGGCAGGTTGATGTCAGTCTCCTGCGCCGAAGACAGCTCCATCTTGGCCTTCTCAGCTGCCTCGCGGAGCCGCTGCAGCGCCATGTTGTCCTGCGACAGATCAATCCCCTGATCCTTTTTGAACTCTTCCACAATCCAGTCAATCAGCCGCTGGTCGATGTTGTCCCCGCCCAGATGACCGTCCCCATTGGTGGACTTGACCTCTACGACACCTTCGCCAACTTCCAGAATAGAGATGTCAAAAGTACCGCCGCCGAAGTCGAAGACGGCGATCGTTTCGTCTTTTTTCGCGTCCAGCCCGTAGGCGAGTGCTGCCGCAGTCGGCTCGTTCACCAGGCGTTTCACCTCCAGCCCGGCGATCTTGCCGGCATCCTTGGTTGCCTGTCTTTGCGAATCATTGAAATAGGCCGGTACCGTGATGACCGCCTCTGTGATCGTCTCGCCCAGGTATTCCTCGGCTGCCGACTTCAGTTTCTGCAGGATGTTCGCTGAAATTTCGGGGGGAGCCTGTTGTTTGCCGTTCAGTTCCACCCAAGCATCCCCGTTCTCCGCCTTGAATACCTTGTAAGGCACCATCGACATCTCTTCGGAGACTTCTTCGAACTTGCGGCCCATAAAGCGCTTGATTGAATAGATCGTATTCTCGGGGTTGGTCACGGCCTGCCGTTTGGCTACCTGGCCAACCAGTCGTTCTCCGTTCTTGGTCACAGCGACGACCGAGGGAGTCACTCGACCACCCTCAGGATTCGTAATGACCGTCGGCTCTCCACCTTCCATCACAGCGACCACCGAATTGGTGGTCCCCAGATCAATCCCAATAATCCTTCCCATCTGCAGGAACCTCCTTGGTAAGCTCTCTAGTTATTTCCCTTCGAGCTGCAAAACTACAGCTCCGAGGTTGGTTAATCACACCTTGAGTTCAATCGGAATATAAGATTTGAGTCGGGGGGTGTCAAGGTAGGTGAAGAGATTTCGGAGAGAAAGGTAAGATATTGATTATTAAGGGTTTGTCAACAGAACTGCGGCCGTCACAACTTGGCGGAAGTGGTGGTGGTGGACCCTCCGCGGTCGGCTCAGATCGTGGCGCCGAGGTGGCTCCTGTACTAATTTCCAACTGGCGCCAGAAGGTACAGTTCAAGGCCGCTCTGGCAGAAAATGATGCCGCCGTCTGTGATAACCAGCGCAGACTCCAGGACCACTGGAGAGTTGTCAACTCGACCGTTCAAGTCGATCATCTCACCCTCGGACCAGAGAAACGCGTGCTGGGCTGCCGCGGAAGTGAAAGAACTTCCCACGACCTGGCCCGGATTGTTGAGCCCGAGAGCCTGGCTGGCGAATCCACCCAGAGTTCCCAGATCGGTTGCAGTCCCATTTTCCCACAGGAACGCTACCGGGCCCATCTTCGTGAAACCTGTGTAAGCGACCTGCGCAGAGTCGTTGATGTCCAGAGCGAAACCACCCTCGCCAATCACCTGGCCCGATCCTGGACCGGACAGCCAGACAACAGCGAGGGCCGACTCACCGATACCGGCCGGTTGCCCCCCACCGCTGGGTGCCAGTCCTCCAGCAACCTGTCCCGGGTTGTTTAAGCTGAATCCGCCCCCTTCGAATTCCCCGATCGGGGATCCGAGATCGACGAGGGACCCACCAGTCAGCAGAAAGGGTCGGCTCAAACCAGAAGGCCCTATGTCGGCAAAGCCGGTGACCTGACCCTGGTTGTTGATGCCGGTTGGAAAGGGCCCCTCAATTTCGGAGAACGCGGACAGGAGCTGAAAGACTCCATTCTGCCAGAGCTGGACGCCGGGCTCTAGAAGGCCGATCACCTGGCCTGAATCGTTGATGGCCACTGGGAGAAAACTAACGACTCCAGCCAAACCTCCAAAGGGATTCAGGCCGGCAGGCAGGCCGTATTTCGGGGTGGGCAACCAGATGTAGCCCTGCCCGAGTGCACCCGCGGAGACAACTTCGCCGTGATTGTTCATATCAGTAAAATCGAAGAACGCCCCGGCGGGATTCAAAACCCCACCGATGTGGATCACCCGATACCTTCCGGGCGAAGCTGGCCCACCGCCGTCAGGCACGTCCAGAGCAAGCCACACTCGCAACTGATCCAGGCCCGCGCTCGCCTCGGCAGCGAAGTCGAGTCGGGACTGATCGGCGGAGATCTCAACGGAATCCAGCGGGTCTTCGAGCGGATCCCAGCGGCGGTTGACCGTTCCACTGTAGTCCGTAGCGGGGGATCCCAGCAGAGCATCCGTCCCGTCCAGCGTCTCCGTCTGGTTGATCACTCCCAGAATCCGATCATCGAAACGAACAAAGCCCGGATCCAGGATGCCACCTTCCGTCCCGGGTGGGTCGTAGTGGAAAAAGTAACTGCGTATCGTTGATCCCGCCGGAATCACCTCTCCCGTGTCCGGGGTCAGATCCTGAGTCAGCGTGACGACCTTCTCCAGAAACACGTGCACGTGATCCGGATCCGTCAGATCCTCGTCTCCTACCCCTGGGGGCGGTGTTGCCAGCAATCTTACATTCGAGGAGTACCCGACAATGCCGGTCAGAAGTTGATGGCCCGCCACCGGGTTAAGGGCGTCACCCTCGTACAGATCCACTGGTATCAGGGCCACCTGTCCGACTTGTTTGATGACTTCGCTGAGCAGGATTCCAGGCTTGGGAATCAGTGTACCGGCCGGGAGCGCTGCCTCCGTGATGTCTCTCAGTGCCAAGTCCCGGATCCCCGGTGAGTATACCCAGGTCTGGAGCCCGATCCTGGAGGTCAAGATCGATACCCGATCCGCTCCCCTTTCCGTAATCAGTAAGTGAAAGCTCTCCGGACAACTGATCCCGCTCCGGTACAACCCCAGTAACTGTCCCGGATCCGCCAGATCTTCGGCTACCGTGACTTCGGCTCCCGACAGTCTCTCGATCTTTTGAACTTCTCCACGAGCACTGTCACTGATGTAGATGTCTCCACTGCACCGATCCACCGCCAGTCCTGCCGGAGTCAACCCTTCGATCACTTCACCGAGAGGTCTGCGCGTTACTCCCGCCGGTGCGCCGGCCAGTCCCTGATTCAACTGACCGGGGGCCACTCTCGTGACCCTGTCTCTCTCCGCCACCAGCAAATCTCCCGTCACAGGATCCAGCACCAGCGACACCGGCTCATCCAGCCCCGTCACCACCGTCGTCGTCTGCTGCGTCTGCGGATTCAGCCGGATCACTCTTCCCGTCGTCCTGGCTGCCAGCAGCAGATACTCCTTCCCGTCACTCCCCACAAAGGGAATCATCTTGGGAATGTCTTCTCCTGCAAACTGGGCTATCTGGGCCGAAGATCCTTCCGTCACATCGAAGATCGCCGAGCTCTCACTCACGCCCGCTATACTCTTTTGCGGACCGGCCCCAAAACTCAACTCGGCTGTGTAGACCCTAGCCAGCCCACTCAGATAGGCCACCGACTGCACGACTCCCAGATCTCCCGCCAGTACTTCCCGGCTCAGTACATCCGTCGAGGCCCCGGCCGTGTCTTCTCCAATCCTGGCCGTCACCACGACCGGCAGGGCTTCAGGAATCTGGGCCGGGGCCGTGTAACGTCCTGTTGCGTCTACTCTCCCCTGCAGCGCTCCTCCACCTTCGTCTCCATTGACACTCCAGGTCGCGTCCCCAGCCGGTCCCATCACTTCGAACTTCTGCATCCCCGCCACTGCCACGATCGCCAGCGGTGGACTTACCTCGATCGGGTCCCTCCCCGTCTCCACTTCAAACTCTTCGGGAGCCGGCTGTGGTGGTACGTTCGAGAGCACTCGAAAGTCCAGGGTTCCGAAGACATTCGTCAGAAACACCGGCACGTCACTTCGGATGAGAATGAATCCTCCCGCCTGATCGGCTGCCGCCGGGATCATCTGCGTCAGTGTACGGCTCAGCCTCTGACCCGGGGCCAGGGTGGTTCGAAAGCTCCCCAGTACCGTCCCGTCCTGCTGGACCGCTACCACATCGACATTCGCCACCAGTTTCCCACCGTTGAGAATCGCCACTCCGGTGAAGAAGTTAAAGGTCGTCGCAATGTGGGAAAACACCGCCGAGCGGGTCCCCGCAGCCACACTCGCGACCGAGGCAATCGATCCCATCGCCGGTATCGAGTAACTGATGGCCCCATGAATCGCTTGCGAGGTCGATTCCACCCGCAGCCATCCATCCAGTATCGACTCCCCCGCAAACCCGAACATCTCCTCCAGATCCTCACGCAGGACTTTCCCTGCCTCCAGGACCCGCGTCACCGGGTTGGTCTGCACATCTGCGGCTCCAAACGGGAATCCATCCGGCTGATAGGCCGTGATCGTCAGGATCACCGGCTCTTCTTCGGCCAGGCTGACCACCGTCAACTCGGTCTCGAACAGATCCAGTACCGCCAGTTGTGGGAAGAACAGCCCGTTGAGTAACTCCCCAGCCGGTCGTGCGTTCAGCCCCAGCAGATCGCTTCCCGGCTGCACGAACTCAAACCCCGCCAGTTCCTGATTCGATTCCACCACCACATAGACCGGATCATCCGCCAGCACTCCGGCCGGGGCTGCCTGCCCCGAGAACAACTCCTTCACATCCAGACGCGCGGCTCCCTTCGGCGCCAGGTTGACGATTCTCGATGCCGAGTTCTCATTCGACACCAGTTTCACCTCCGCCGTGGCTGCCTGTCCGGTCGGATTGATCAGGTTCAGTTCCGTTCTCTCCCCTTCACCCACCCGAACGTCACTAAAGATCAGCCGCGAAGACAGCGGCGGTAGATCAGCTCCATCCAGAAAGCTGGAGGCTGTATCCAGATACAGGAAAAATCCCGTCAGATCTTCCGTCTCACTCACCGCCTGAAACCAGGCGGCTTCTCCCAGTTCCGGTCCCGACCCAAACAGGGAAACCGTGATGGTTCCACTCTGCGTCCCGGCTTTCACTTCCAGTTGCACAGGATTCTCGATCCCCTGCCCCGCCAGCAGACCTCCGCCCGAGAGGTAGGCTGTCACCTCTACCTGGGCATCCTCCGTACCCAGGTTCACGATCGCCACTCCTGTGATCGTGTCCTTCTTAAACGTCAAAAAGGGAAAGTTCAGAATGCTGCGGGCTTGCAGTGCCCCGCCCGTCAGCAGAAACAGCATCAAAAAGCACAAACTGCTGCGCCCGAAATCCCTGGTTCGTTGCACTGACCTACCTCCCTGGAGCGTTACCGTGAAGACCGGACCTTCTTATCCAGGGTAATGTGTCGCGCGAAAAGTTCAAAGTTGCAAGGGCACGGTTATCAACCGTGCCGAACGTGACTCCATCCACGTGGGCTCCCCCTGTAAAGCTCGGCACGCCAGGTTGGCGTGCCCTACGAACGACTTACGTGCCGGACTGCGAATCGTGCAACCTCGAACGTGGTACTCAGAAAACGAGTGTCTTGCGGTGCTGGACTTTAATTTTCTTCCGGGCCAGCTCGAGTTGAACGGACCGGATCGAAGGCGGGGAACCCGGCTGGACATAGAAACCCACCGTGTAACTGTTGGTGAGGGTCGACATCAGGTCGTTCATGAACTCTTTGGGGAACGCATACTTAGCCGAGAGGTAGAACTTTCCCCCGGTCTCGGAAACCAGCTTCTTGAAGTAGTACGGATTGAAGCGCGCGGCACTGCTGGAGGCGGGGGATGTCCCCCGCGGTCCAAATGAAACGACATAGAGGTCAATGTCGCTGATCCTCAACATGTCGCGATATTCGCCCAGGTTCTTCAGCGATTCCCGGTCAGCCGTTGCCGTGACCAGCAGAAGGATCTTTCGTTTTTCCGGGCGCACCTTCAAGATGTCCACTCCCCGGCCCAGGAATCGACCCACGGGAATGTTCTCCAGATCCAGGCCCTGAGGACGGGGCTTCATGTCGTGGATCGCCTGGATCAGTTCCCAGTCCTGATCTGAGAAGTCGTGGACCGTCTCGAGCTCCTGGAAAAACTGGCCGATCCACACCTCACCCAGTTCGGCAATGGCGGGAATGGTTTCGTCGACCAGGAAGTAGCGCACGATGTCGACGATGTTGACCTGTCCGTACTGCGGCCGGCTCACGTTGTAGCGAGCTGTACGAGGGCTGTTCTCGATCAGGAGAGCAAAGGCGGTGTCGACATTCTGATACCCGAAGTAGCGAATCTCCACCGGCTCTTCATCGAGGTAGAGCTTCACTTCATCCCGCTTCAGGTCGCGTACGTAGATGCCGTTCTTTTGTTTGACCGAAAAGTTGAGGAACCGAGCCTGCCGGTCACTAGCCTGCAGCTGCAAGGCGATGCCTGCCAGACACGACACAAGTAGGATCAGCGAGAGCCGTTTCACGGTCCCATTATAGCGGGCCCGGCAGTGCTCTTGGGATGTGCGAGGGCTCGGGGCAACGACCGTTTCAGTTCCCCGTCCCGGCCCTGAGACTCCAACCACACTGAGTTTCAGGCTTCCGAGGAGAGAGTGGGCTCCTCCCACTCTCGGCTCCTCCCACAAAGGCTCCTCCAACGAAGGCTCCTCCGCCAGCCGCCGCTCACATCTCAGACGAGTTTTCTTCCCGGGAACGAGCCAGGCTTTCCAGTTGAGTCTGGACTTCCCGCTGGCGCCTGTACATGAAAACGAGAAAGACAAACAGGAGCGTCCAGATCACGGTGTAGGCGGCAAACAGGTAGCTCATATTCCCTCCGACTCGAGATGAGCATAAACCAGTTCTTCGGTCATCTGCTTTTGAAGGCGAGTCGCCATCCGAAACAGGATCAGGACCCCGCTCAAGAGCAGGAACGCAAGCATCGCGACCAGCCAGGCATGCTGCATTCGTGGGGCGAGCTTGACTTCATCCGAGGTGATCACAACAGGATGAAAAGTCTGCCACCAGTGAACGGACATGTAAACGATGGGCACGTCCAGGAAACCGAGGATGCCGAAGACGGAACAGATCGCGTATTTTCGGTGCCCTTCGGGCAGGGCGGAGCGAAGGATGAGGTAGGCCACGAACATCATAAGCAGAATCATCTCGGTCAGGACCCTGGGATCGTCCCACTTCAGCCACACGTTCCAGGCCGGCTTTGACCAGATCGGTCCGGTGGTCAGAACGATGGCTGTGAGAAAGACACCCACCTCCACGGAGGAAGCAGCCATCGTGTCCCAGAAACGCTTGCGCGTGATCAGGTAGCCGATTCCACCCACGAAGACCGCGGCGAAGACCACAAAAGAGACCATGGCCGAACTGACGTGGAAGTAGAAAATCCGCTGGACTTCCTTCATCACCTGTTCCGTCGGTGCATAAAGGAAAGCTCCATAAATCGCCGCGACCATCACAATATAGAGAGGGATCAGCAGGCCGCGGCCGAAGCGGGCGCACCTGGCGGCAATACCGAGCTGAGATTCGAAGGAAGACTTATTCTGCAACGACATATTCAAAGAGAAGAAAGCCTGCCGACAGGAAAATCACGTCGAACCCGACCAGGATCTTGATCCAGTTACTGAATGACTCCAGCTCACCCACTACCAGCAACTCCCGAGTAGCGCTGACAGCGGCCAGAATTATAGGGACGATAATGGGGAAAAGCAAAACGGGAAGCAGGACGTCGCGACTTCTCAATGTCGTCACCATGGCAGCGAAAACGGTTCCCACCGCCGTAAAACCAAGAGTTGCCAGAAAGAGCACGGGGAACAGCAACCAGGAGCTGGTGGTTAACTGCGGGTTGAAGAGCACTACGAACATCAACACGATGAACAGATCAATCGCCATCAGGAAGATCAGATTGGCCAGGCTCTTCCCCAGAAAAAGCACGCCGCGATCCACCGGAGACAGCAGCAGCGCCTGGAGAGTTCCCTGGTCCTGCTCGATCTGGAAGGAACGGTTGAGCTGGATGACGCCGGGGAACAGAAGGGACACCCACAGAATCCCGGGAAGCGATTCTCGGGTCGCCTCGCTGCCCGGCTCGAAGGCGAAGTTGAAGACGACAAGAATCAGGACGGCAAAGAACATAGTGGTTAGGAAAGAGTGCAGCGACCTCGACGTCAGCTTCAGATCTTTGAGGGCCAGGCCCCAGACCAGGTTCAGTGAGTTCATTGCACCTCCACCGGCTGGCCACCCACGGATTCGAAATAATGGTGCTCCAGATCCTTGAAACCCAGGGATTCCTTGCCATGCTCGGAAGCGATCCGGCCTCGATTGAGAATCAGGAACCGCGAGGCCAGTTGATAGCCCTCACGGAGGTTGTGCGTCACCATCAGCACGGTTCGATGCTTCGAGCTGATCTCTTCCAGCACCTGGCCGAAGGTCTGGCTGCCGTGCTGGTCCAGGCCCGTAAAGGGTTCGTCCAACAGCAGCAGGGCGGGTTCATGGAGCAGGGCTCTGGCCAGCGTGAGCCTCTGTCGCATCCCACGAGAGTAGGACCCCGCCGGCAGGTCAATAAAGGATTGAAGGCCCATGCGTTCGCCAAGTTCCTCCGTGACCCGAACACTCTCTTCCAGACCATAGAGCTGGGCATAGAAGAGCAGATTCTCCCGACCTGTCAGCTGGTCGTAAAGCATGGTCTGGTGAGAGACAAGACCAATCATCCTCCGATCCCAGGCACCGCTGCGCCAGCGGACCTCTCCGTGTGTCGGCTTCATGAGAGTCGAGATAATCTTCAGGAGAGTGCTCTTGCCGGCACCGTTGGGCCCAAAAACACAACAGAAGTCTCCCTCTGAGAGGGTCAGGTTGACTTCTCTCAATGCCGTGATCGGTCCGTATCGATGAGTGACACCTTGCAGTTGGAGCAGGGGTGATGGTGCCGACATTCAGGAGGTCTTCTTGGAAGCTCGTTTCTGGTTCAGGCGATCGACCTCGTCGAAAGCCTCAATCGCCCGCTCCTCGAATTCGACTCTCAAAAGCTGGTAGTCGTCTTCCGAGAGCTTGCCCATATGGTAGTCCATCTCGATATCTTTCAAGGTGGTGAAGACCTCGTTCTTGGCGCGGACTGCCTTTTCCCGGCGGGTCAGCTTTCTTTCCTTTTCCTGTTCTTGCTGGACATCCATGAGAAACGGATATGCCACATAGAGAATCACCAGGATAAACAGGGCAGGAGCGACATAATGCCACATAGTCAAACCGCCTTCAGTCCAGATCCGCGAGTTCTCTCTGGATTCTCTCCCGCATCTGCGGGTCGAGGGTCCGTTCCCCGTGCAATCCGGGCGAGACCTGACTCTCCTCGCCTCGCAACCGCCGGTAGGCCGCGACGACCACTCCCGCACCCAGACCCAGCGCCACGAAGGGAAGGATCCAGCCGAGAAGATTGAAGCCCTCCGCTCTGGGGGCCGCCAGCACCTGAGCCCCAAACTGGGCTATGTAGAAGTCGTAGATCTCTTCATCCGATTCGCCCGCTTCCAACTTCGCCCGGACTTCACGGTTCATTTCTCCGGCTCTTCCGCAGGAACAGGCACTAACGACCGTGGTGGGACAGCCACAAGTGCAGACGATGTTGTCGGTGACGCGCAGAACATCTTCCCATTCGACCTCGCCGAACGTCGCGGGACAGACCAGAGCGGCCAGCCCAACAGCGATAGCCAGCCTAGGCAGCTTCATCACGAATCTCCCCGGCTGCCGGTCGCTTCAGGACACGGGCAACTGCCTTTCTCTGGTTCGGAACCAGCACGAAAAGCCCTCCCAGAACCATCACCGCCACCCCGATCCAGATCATCATGACCATGGGTTTCACGAACACATGAAAGGTAGCGGTCTGCTCATCCCAGGTGGAGAGTGCGATGTAAAGGTCGTCCCTGGGCGTGGAGCGGATGGCGACTTCCGTTTGCGGCTGATCCTGGTTCGTATGGTGGATATGCTTCTCGGGCGTGAGCGCACCCAGAGTGTTTCCTTGAACCGAAACATCCACGCGAGCCGAAAAAACATCCTTTTCCGGATCTCGGTGCTCCGACATCCCCTGGTAGACCATGGTGTATCGCCCCAGGGAAAAGCTCTCTCCCTCTCGAACCGTAAAGAACTGATCCAGGTCGAAGAAGGAACTGGCTGTGATCCCCACGAACACGAGCACGATTCCGCCATGAATCACAAAGCCTCCATAGCGCCGCTTGTTCATCACGGTCAAATCCACCAGAGCCGGGATGAAAGAGCTGGGGCGAATGGCCTGCCGAGCTCTGGTTCCCTTGTAGAACTCAAAGAAGATGGTCATCGCCACAAAGCCGGCCGAGGAAAACAGAATCAGCGGAAGTGCAGCTCGAATTCCCAAGACCAGGCAGACCAGGCCTGCTACTAGACCTCCGACAGTGGGATAAACAAAGTTGCGCTGGAAATTCTTCAAAGAAGCCTTCCGCCAGGCGATCAGGGGACAGATCCCGGTCAGTATGAGGAGAGCCAGCCACAACGGGGCCGTGACTACATTGAAGAAGGGAGCCCCGACCGTGATCTTTTCACCTGTAACCCACTCGGACAGGACCGGAAACACGCTGCCCCAGAAAACAGCGAAGCAGATGGAGACAAACAGCCAGTTGTTCAGGAGAAAAGTGAATTCCCGGGAGAGAAACGACTGCATCTTCTTGCCACTCTGCATCTCCCCCGATCGATAGAAAATCATAAACATGCCGAAAAGGCTCGTCACAGCCAGGAAGACCACAAAGAAGGGGCCGATGTTCGACAGAGCGAAGGAGTGAACCGACTGGATGACGCCGCTCCTGGTTAAGAAGGTACCGAAGATGGTCAGCTCGAAAGTCAGCAGGATGAGCACAAAGTTCCAGGCCTTCAGCATTCCCTTCTTCTCGGTGACCATGATGGAGTGCAGGAAGGCGGTTGCCACCAGCCAGGGCATGAAGGAAGCGTTTTCCACTGGATCCCAGGCCCAGTAGCCGCCCCAGCCAAGCTCCTCGTAAGCCCACATCCCTCCCAGCGCAATCCCAAAAGTCAGAAAACACCACCCGATGAGGCCCCACTTGCGAGTGGAGGCGATCCAGGTCGTGTTCAGTTCCCCGCTCAGAAGGGCTCCCATGGCAATGGCGAAGGGGATGTTCAGGCAGATGAACCCGAGATAGAGCGCCGGGGGATGGATGACCATGTAGGAGTTCTGGAGCAGAGGGTTGAGCCCGACACCGTCTGCAACAACCCGGGGCGCCAACTCGAAGGGCCTGGCGGCAAAGTTGAGCAGAATCAGAAAAAAAAGTGAGCTGCCCAGCAACACTCCGTTTGCATAGGGAATGAGTGCCCGGTTTCGCTTCCGGTTCTGGAACACAAAAATGGAACTGAACAAGGCCAGAATCAGGGCCCAGAAGAGCAGACTCCCGCTCTGCTGACCCCACAGGGAAGTAAACTTGTAAAGAGCCGGCTGGTTGCGCGAGCTGATCATGGCGACGTAGCGAACCTGGAACTGATCCTGGAAAATCAAGACCCAGAGACAGATGGCAGCCACCAGACAGAGAACGAAGTTGGCTACGACTGCGTGCTCCGAGCTGCGAATGAACTGAAGCTGCTTCCTGTAAGCGCCCCAGAAGGCTGCCACAAAGCCATAGGCACAAAGAATCAATGCGGCGACGAGGCAGTAACGACCCAGTTCAATCATGGTACTCCCTTCCATGAGTACTTAGCGCTCAGTCGGTGCTGCTGGCGTCGACTGGCCGGTCAATTTCGTCCTGTTGCTCGTACTTAGAAGGGCATTTCGCGAGCAGCACCTTGGCATGGAAGAGATTCTCGTCCAGATCATAGCGCCCTTCTACCACTACTTCTGCTCGCTCCTGAAAGGTATCCGGGATATCACCCTTGTAGGTCACGGGAATACTCAGAGCGCTGCCCTGATCGTAGACCAGAAACTCCACGCTGGACTCGTTGCGATGGAGGTTGATGCTGCCCGGCTTCACCTGACCGGTCAATCGCACGCCTCTTTTCTCCAGCCGGGTGGATTTCTCCAGAAGTTGAGGAACGTCATAGTAGGTCACCATCGACTCGCTCATGCCGGTGTACATCAGAAAGACGATGGAGCCCAGAATCAAGGCTCCCGCAATCAAGAACTTGGGCTGTGTCATTTATCTCTCTCCATCTTCCAAATCGTGGTCAGAGAGCTCGGATCACTAGTCTCGCTCTCGTTATTCTATCAAACAATTCAGGGGCCAAGAAAAACCAGTACGCCGGATTCCGTTCCAGGTGCGTCGTTAACAGGAAAGGAAACCCCACAAGACGAACCTGATTCTAGCAGCTTGAGCGCTTGTGGGGAAAATAACCCACTCCTGGAGTCAACTGTCTTGCGGGTCTGAGCCAGGGATTCGCAGGAGCGACACTGATGGTCGTCCCTCAGGCGGGCCGGCACAAGACCGGCCCCTGCGATGGGCAGGAAATCAGAACCCCGGGCGGAGGCCCGGGGTCCAAGAAGATGTACGGATCGACTCCACCATCCTGTCTGCGTCCTAGAAAAAGGCGACGTAAACAAAGGTCAGCAAGGCCAGAAACTCAATAAAGGCCAGACCCAGGATGATAAAAAACCGAATCGTGTCGGAGGCTCCCGGGTTTCGTGCGACTCCCTCGCAACCCGCGGTCAACGCTCGCGACTGGGCGATACCACAGCCGGCAGCAGCGAGTCCCATGCCAATCGAGGTCAAGTCGATCAGGCCTCCGGCGGTACTTCCATCCTGGGCGTAGACGGGCATGACAAACAGGCCCAGAAAAAACAGCAAGAAAAATAAGAATGCAAGTTTCTTCATTTTGCAAACTCTCCTGAATTCTATCCAATAATTGATAGTGCTATGCGTGTTGTTCAGTTAATTCGTGATTCTCGTGGTGTTCGTCGTGGGAATGCTCGACGGCCCCACCGATGTAGACCATGGTGAGCACGATGAAGATGAAGGCTTGCACGGTACTCGCAAAGAGAGCAAGCATCATGACCGGCAGGGCAAGCAGAAAAGGAAACATGGTGTCCAGGCTGACGATAATGAGTTCCTCGGCAAAGATGTTCCCAAACAGGCGGACTGACAGAGAAAACGGTCTCGCCAGATGGCTGATGATCTCGATCACAAACAGGAGCGGTGCGAGCACCAGCGAGGGACCGGCAAAATGCGCCATGTATTTTACGAACCCGTGAGTCTTGAACCCGTGAAAGTTGTAGTAAACGAACACGATAACGGAACAGCCGGCGGTCACATTGATGTTACTCGTCGGGGACATGAAGCCCGGAATCAATCCCAGAAGATTACAGGTCAGAATGAACAGAAAAAGCGAGCCGATAATGGGAAGAAAGGCCTTGTGACCGGGACCGATGAGATTCTTCATGAAATCAAGAATCCCCTCAAAGGCCAGCTCCAGAGACTGCTGTATGACTCCCGGGTCGTCGACACTCAACCGACTTCTCAACCACACCGCAAACAGCATGAGGCCCAGACTCACCAGGATGATCATGACCAGATGGGGAGGCAGGACATCGTGACCCGGGTGGTAATCGATCCACTCTCCCAGTTGCGGAAAAGAAGCCATCAACCGCTCTGCGATCGGGTTTGCAATGTAGTCGTTGAAGATGGTGGAAACAAAGAACTCTTCGTGCATGAATCAGTGACTTCGCTTGAACTGTTCGATGAGCTGAATCAGAGCTTCCAGCATGCCCGCAAGTACGAGAATCGAGAGCCCGGCGATCCCCCCCAGAAGGCTCAAAAAAGGAAAATGGATCATAGCAAACAAGGTACTCAGAATCAACAACAGCCGGAGCAGGTATTTGAACATTGCCTGCTTGCGTCTGGCAGGGGTCGGAGTCCCCAGCACGGCATCAATTCCCGCCACCATCCAGCGGTGGTTGAGGAGGGCCATCAACCCTCCGATCAAGATCGAGACGGCAGTGCCCGGACCCTGGTAGAACAATCCGACCACCACCAGCACAATCAGAATCCATATTGCATTAGCTTGAATTCGTTTCAGGCCCGGATTCTTCATGAGTTTTCGCTTCTCGAATGATCCGGGTCAAGGCTTCTGAAGAAGTCTGAACACCTGGAAAAGTCCCGCGCCCGAACCCAGCAGCAGGCCGACCAGCGCGAGTTTGGGTTCAGTTCTCCATCTTTCATCGACCCAGTACCCGATGAAATAGCCAACCAGCATGCAGGAGGGCAGGAGGAAGATGATTCCGCTGTAGCGCGCTAGCATTCGAGGTACGCCGGGTTTTCTCATTTTTCCGCCATTGCGGGATTCCGGCGGGCTGGTCCCGCACGAGAATGTGGCCCAGGGTTCGCCGGCATCCGCGATCCGAGACGCTGGCAGAAGCCAGCGGCAAGCCGTCGGGCCTGTGGGATCCCATTCCTGCCACACCTTCCTACAGAAACGCTGCAGCGGCTCCTGCCAGGTCAATCAAAGGCTGGGGATAGATTCCTGTCAAGACCGTCAGAAGACCGGTGACCACCAGCGTGATGACGAGACCCGCTGAAAAGGCCAGCCGGGCCGGGACAGGATCCTGCTCGAAGAACATCAGAACGACAATTCGGAGGTAGTAGAAAAGGGAGACAACTGCATTCAGGGCGCCAACCACGACCAGCACTACCAGCAAGGTGGCTTGAGAACCGGTACTGGCAAACGCCGCCTGGATCACCGCTCCAAACACAAAGTACTTGGCGATGAATCCGCCCATGGGGGGAATCCCTGCCAGGGACAGCAAAAAGAGCAGCATCAGGACTGCAACAGCCGGCCGCTTCGCCAGCAGGCCTCGGAAGGACTCGATGTCCTCACCCTGGATATCCTCCCGTCGCAGCAGGATGAGAACGGCCCAGACTCCTAGATTCATGAATGTGTAAACAAAGAGATACACTAGGGCTGCCCGGACGCCATACTCGGTTCCTGCTACCAGCGCCATGAGGATGTAGCCGGCATGGGAAATACTGGAGTATGCGAGAAGCCGCTTTACGTTTTTCTGCGTCACTGCGGCCACATTGCCCCATGTCATCGTGAGCATCGAGATCAGAGCCAGGATGACGACATAGGCGTCTCGAACATCGCCCTCCAGTGCCACAAAACAAATCCGGAAAAATACGGCAAAGGCGGCGGCTTTGACACCCACGGACATGAACGCGGTGACGGCGGTTGGTGCTCCTTCATAGGCGTCGGGGGCCCACATGTGAAAGGGGGCAGCGGCAACCTTGAAACAGAGGCCGATGATAATCAGGAAGGCTCCCAGGGCGACCAGAGGACTCAACTCCTGCCCGGCCAGGTAGTTTCCGATCTCCACCAGATGGGTGCTCCCGGTCATGCCGTAGAGAAGCGACATCCCATACAGGATGATGCCGGTGGAAAACGCCCCCAGCAGAAAGTACTTCATGGAAGCTTCGTTGGAGCGCCTGCTTCCTCTCAGAAAGCCCACCAGGATGTACGTCGAGATCGACATCAACTCGAGACCCACCAGGATCGTGATCAACTCGAGAGCTCCGGCCAGGAACATCATCCCGGCAGTAGCAAAAAGAATCAGGGCATAGTACTCCCCGTGATGCTCGTCCTCGATCTCCAGGTAACGATAGGAAATGAGCACCGAGAGGCTGGCTGTCGCGATGAAAATGAGGTGAAAGTAGCGGGCGAAGTAGTCAAAGGAGATCATCCCGTTGAAAGCCGGTCCGGCTGCGTCGCCGCTCCAGACGGAGATGCTCGCCATGAGCAAGCCCAGAAGCGAATAGACGAGGGGCCAGGTGGTGCGGTTGGTGCGGAGGAGGGGGACGACGCAAAGAATGGCAAGTCCCCACAGGATCAGGATCAGCTGAGGTCGGATAATCACCGAGTTTTCCCTCAGATAAGAGAGAACATCCTGCCCGGCCAAGAAATCCATGTTACTTCCTCGCCGCCCGCTCTTCGGTCACTGGTGGAAACTCCCCGGGGCGGACAATGTCGACGATCTTGTTGACCGGTTCGTGGAGATACTGCAGAAACGTCCGGGGATAGAGCCCAATCCAAAAGGCCAGGATGATCAGAGGGATGAAGGTCGCCAGCTCTCTGGGAGTCAAGTCCGTCAAGGACTGATTCTTGGGATTGTCATTGCTGCCGAACATGACCCTCTGGTACAGCCACAACATGTAGGCAGCCCCCAGCACAATTCCGGTGGCACCGGCCACGGCCCAGAGTCGATTGACCGGATCGGCAAAGATTCCCTGCAGAATCATGAACTCTCCGATAAATCCGTTGAGTGTGGGCAGGCCGATCGAAGACATGGTCATGATCAGGAATATGGTGGCGTACACAGGCATGACGTGTGACAGGCCGCCATAATCCGAAATCAGCCGCGTGTGGCGCCTCTCGTAGATGACCCCGACAATCAAAAAGAGGGCTCCCGTAGAGATCCCGTGATTGATCATCTGCAGAATCCCACCTTCCAGTGCCACCGGCGTCACTACGAACACGCCCAGCATGCAGAATCCCAGATGGCTGACTGAGGAATAGGCCACCAGCTTCTTCATGTCCTTCTGCATCATCGCCACCAGAGCTCCATAGATGATGCCGACCGCCGACAACCCCAACAGCCAGGGCATGAGCTGCATGGTCGCTTCGGGAAGAATCGGAAGACTAAAGCGGACAAAACCATAGGTGCCCATTTTCAGCAGGACTGCCGCCAGGATGACCGATCCCGCCGTGGGTGCCTCCACGTGGGCATCGGGGAGCCAGGTGTGAAAGGGGAACATGGGAACCTTGATGGCGAATCCCACGAAGAAGGCGATGAAGATCCACCACTGGAGGTCGACCGGCAGGTCGAGGTTGCGCATGGCCAGTACATCGAAGGACCAGATTCCCGTCTGCTGATACTGGTAGAAATAGAGAGCCAGAATTCCAAGCAGGAGCAGGACCGATCCGGTCAGAGTGTAGAGAAAGAACTTGATCGCTGCGTAGAGCTTCCGTGGGCCGCCCCAGACTCCGATGATGAAGTACATCGGAACCAGCATGACTTCCCAGAACACGTAGAAAAGGACGAAGTCGAGAGCCATGAATACGCCCAGCATCCCGGTCTGCAGAAGCAGGAAATAGCAGTAGTATTCGCGCACCCGTTCGTTGATGGCCGTCCAGGAGGAGAGAATTGAAATGAAACCGATCAGTGTCGTCAACAGAATCAGCAGCAGGCTGATCCCGTCAATCCCCAGGTAAAATTCGGCCCCGATCGCGTTGATCCATTCTTTGCGAACGACAAAGCGCATTCCGGTGCCGGCATCAATGAATTCAGACTGATTGAATAGGAGGATGAGGGGCAGGGAGATCAGGAAACCGAGGAAAGCGACCCCATTGGCGACCCATCTGACCGTTTCGTCACTCCCCTTCCCTTTGGGGATCAGCAGGATAATGGGAATCCCGGCGAGGGGGAAAAGGCAGACCAGCACCAGGATGTTCCGCATCAAGAAATCCATTGCTTACACTCCCACTAGATACAGTGTGATCACGGCAATCACCCCGATCACAAAAAAAAGCGCATAGCGATGCATCAAGCCGTTCTGGAGCTTCCGGAAAGCAGCACTGAAGAACTCCACGATTTCGGCAATCAAGTTCACGATTCGGTCCACGACCTCGATGTCGAAGAACCCTGAGATCCAGGCAGTAATTCGGGTAAGGGTCGCCGATCCGTTGACCAGCCCGTCCACAATGTGATTGTCGAACCAGGTCAGAACATTCCCCAGGCCTTTGGTTCGATTCACGAACAGGGCATCATAAACCTCGTCGACGTAGTACTTGTTGTAGATCAAGCGGTGCACCGTGGCCAGCCCACCCCGCGGTTCGGGGAGCTTTCGTCGCAACAGGAACTGAACAGCCACGACGATTCCGGTCACCGCCACGGCCACGGACAGAATGGCCAGCCCGAACTCCAGCGACAACGGGGCATGGCCCCCGTGTCCGCCCCCGTTGTAAGCATGCCGGAAGGCCGGCTCCAGAAAGTTCTCGAACAGGTTGCTTCCGAAGGCAGCAGTAATCCAGGCCGGAAGGCCGAGGAATCCCACCAGGGCAGACCCAACGGCCAGAACCACCAGCGGGACCGTCATCGACCTGGGCGATTCGTGGACATGGCTCGTCGTCTTCTCGTCAAACCGCTCCTCACCAAAGAAGGTCAAAATCATCAAGCGCGCCATATAAAAAGCCGTCATTCCGGCGACCAGGACCCCGACGATCCAGATCAGATAGTTCCCGCTCTCGAAGACCTTCCAGAGGATCTCATCCTTGGAGAAAAAACCGGCCAGCGGAGGCACTCCGGCAATGGCAAGAGTTCCCACCGCCATGGTCCAGAAAGTCACCGGGATGCGTTTCCTGAGCCCTCCCATCCGGGTCATGTCCTGCTCGTGGTGCATGGCGCGGATCACTGATCCGGATCCGAGGAAAAGTAGAGCCTTGAAGAAGGCGTGGGTAAACACATGGAAGATGGCTGTCACCACAGCTCCAACTCCCAACGCCGCGAACATGTAGCCAAGCTGACTCACCGTCGAATAGGCCAGAACCCGCTTGATGTCACGCTGGAAAAGCCCGATTGAAGCCGCCAGGAGAGCCGTGAAAATTCCAACCACAGCAACCATCATCATGACGTCCGGCGTGCGACTGTAAATGGCCGTAGATCGGGCCACCATGTAAACCCCTGCCGTCACCATCGTGGCCGCGTGGATCAGGGCGCTGACCGGGGTGGGGCCCTCCATCGCGTCCGGCAGCCACACATAAAGGGGAACCTGCGCACTCTTTCCGCAGGCGCCGATGAAGAGCAGCAGAGCGATCCAGCTGAGGACGCCCCAGACCGGCTCCGGCACCGGAAACATGACCTCGACTTTCTGGAACAGATCAGTGAAATCGACCGTTCCGAAGACCGAAAAGAGAAAGAAGATTCCCAGGATAAAGCCAAAGTCACCAATCCGATTGACCACGAAGGCTTTCTTGGCGGCATCTCCGGCACTCTTCTTGTGGGTGTAGTAGCCAATCAGTAAATAGGAACAGAGCCCCACACCCTCCCAACCAACAAACAGGCCCAGATAGTTGTTGGAGAGGACCAGTGTCAACATCATGAACATGAACAGGTTCAGGTAGGCAAAGAAACGCCAGAAACCGTCCTCTTCCCACATGTAGCCGATGGAATAAACGTGGATCAGGAAGCCGATCCCGGTGACAAAGAGGATAAAAATGGCGGAAAGAGGATCCAGCTGGTATCCCCAGCTCACCTCCAGGCCGACGGACTCTCCAGCCTCGGTCTGAATGACATTCCCCGGAATCCAGGTAAAGAGATCGGATTCGCAGACGCGATATTCCGTGCATCCGGAAGGCCAGGTCGCAGGACGCGATGCGTCCATCCCCACCAACTGGACGAAGCAGACGACGGAGACCAGGAAAGCCAGGCCGACAACGCCACACCCGATCCAGTAGACCAGGGAGCGGGGCAAACGCCGGCTGCCTCGATAGAGCCGCCACAGGCCCAGCAAACCGATGGTCAGGAAGCCGGCCAGTGGAAGGGCTGGAATGATCCAGATGTTCGCTAGCATGATAGGCGTTGCGGATCCGAAGTGGTTCGGGTCACCACTTCATCTGATCGACCTCGTCGATGTTGATCGTCTCCTTGTTTCTGAACAACGCGATAACGATTCCCAGACCGACGGCAGCCTCGGCGACGGCCACAGTGATCACGAATATGGCAAAGATCTGGCCGTCCAGAGCCTGAAACCGTTCTCCAAAGGCCACCAGGTTCAGGTTGACGGCATTCAGCATCAACTCGATCGACATGAAAATAACGATGATGTTGCGGCGAGTCAGGACTCCGATGACTCCAATCGAGAAGACGATCGCGCTCAGCACCAGGTAATGAGTCGTATCGATCATCTCAAATCTTTCTTGGCCAGAACGACCGCGCCCACCATGGCCACCAGAAGCAGCACCGAAGCGATCTCAAAAGGAAGCAGATACTCGGTAAAGAGTGCTCGAGCCACTAACTCTGTGTTCTGGGTACGACCTTGAATCAGTTCTCGGGCGGGAGACGCTTCGAAGATCCGGCCGCCCCGGACAATCAGGAACGTCAACTCAAGCGTCAGCACGACACCCAGAACGACCCCGGTCTTCCATTGGCGACTCGTCTTACGCTCCCGTTCGGCCACCTCCACATTGACCAGGAGAATGACAAACAGGAAGAGGACCATGATGCCGCCGACGTACACCAGGATCTGGACGGCTCCCACGAATTCGGCTCCCATCAGAAAAAAGAGACCGGCCATGGAGAGCAGTGCCGAGATCAGGTACACGGCACTTCTCACGGGATTGCGGGCCATCACCGTAAGGATGGCGAAGACAACCAGGACAAGAGCCAGGGAGTAAAACAGCAAGGCTTCAATAAGCGCCTGGTCTACCAATAGTTCTTCCCCTCTCCCGAGTCGGTTCGCTTCCAGCCCTTTTCCAGGCGGCTGCGATCCCACAACATGGTTTTCCGATCGTAGGTAGCCAGCTCAAAGTCCTGGGTCAGCTCAATCGCATTGGTCGGACAGACCTCCTGGCAGAGCCCGCAGAACAGACAGCGGGAGGTGTCAAAAGTGTAGGTGGTGAGAACCTTCTTGCGGCTCTCCGGATCACGCTGGACCCCGACCACGATCAAATCTTCGGGACAGATCTGAGCACACAGATCACAGGCAATACAGAGGGTCTCTCCTGTCTCGGGATCATTGTTCAAGCGGGGAGCCCCTTTGTAGCGAGCTGCCAGCTTGGGCTGTTCGGTCGGATACTGCTCGGTGATAACAGGTTTGTAGGTGTATTGAAAAGTCAACCACAGACCCTTCAGAAGGTCGATGAGCAGGATTCTCTTCAGAAACTCCATGGTCTCCTTCCCATACAAGCCCGTGGTGAAAGTCCCGCAGACTGTCTCAACTCACGCACCGTGTTCAACTCCACAGCCAGATCAGACAAGCCGACACCATGACATTGGCCAGAGCCAGGGGAAGAAAGATCTTCCACCCGTATTGCATCAACTGGTCAAAGCGGAAGCGAGGAAGGGTTCCCCGAATCCAGATGAATACATAGAGAAACAGAAAGACCTTGAAAGAGAACCACCCTACGGCCGGAATCCAGTCCAGAAAACCGAGCCAGGCAACATTCGGGAATGGCCGCAACCACCCACCGAAAAAGAGAGTCACCGCCAGCGCGGAGACCGTGATCATGCTGGCATACTCGGCCAGAAAATAAAGCGAGAACCGAAATCCGCTGTATTCGGTGTGAAATCCCCCGACGAGTTCAGTTTCGGCCTCGGGAAGATCGAAGGGCAGGCGGTTCGTCTCGGCCAGGCCACAGATGAAGAAAAGCACCGCGGCGACCGGCTGAACGGCAAAATACCAGATCCCGGCTTGCTGCTGATTCTGCACGATTTCGACCAGACTCAAGGAGCCGGCCACCAGCAGCACACCGATGATGGAAAACCCCAGGGCCACTTCGTAGCTGACCATCTGTGCCGCAGAGCGCAGAGCCCCCAGCATCGGGTACTTACTGTTGGAGGCCCAGCCACCCAGGATGACCCCCAGGATTCCGACGGAAGAGACCGCAAGAATGAACAGCAGCCCAACGTTCAGATCGGTGATGAATCCTCCGCTGACGATGCTGTTCTGGACAACTCTCTGGACGGCCTCCGGCTCCAGGATCCATCCCAGGATTATGCTCAAGGGACCCTCCAGCATATCGGGTGGACCGAACGGAACCACGGCAAACACCAGAAACGCCGGTATCAGAGAGATGATGGGTCCGAGAGTAAAAATGAGGGCGTCCGATCGGCTGGGAATAATGTCTTCTTTGGCAACGAACTTGAGGCCGTCGGCGATCGGTTGCAGCAGCCCGTGCCACCCCACCCGCATGGGGCCGAGACGTACCTGGATGTGCGCAATCAGCTTGCGCTCGAGCAATGTCAGGTAGGCAATCGCTCCCGAAAGAATCAATACGAGCACACCGACTTTGATCCCGGGGATGATCAGATACGTGATCAGGGACTCCATCACCGATCAATCTCCCCCAGCACAATGTCGAGAGTTCCAATGATGGCAACTACATCGGCAACCAGATGCCCCCGGACCAGTCGACGCAGGGCCTGCAGACTGATAAAGGTCGGGGGGCGAATCCGCACCCGGAAAGGCAGCGCCGATCCGTCGCTGACGATGTAGTAGCCCAGCTCACCGCGGGGGCCCTCTATGGCCGAGTAGAACTCCCCGACCGGCGGCTTGACGATCTTGGGCACCTTTCCGCGAACCGGTCCTTCGGGCAGGTTGTCGAATCCCTGGGTGATGATTCGACAGCTCTGGCGCATTTCTTCCATGCGGATCAGATACCGATCATAGGTATCACCGTTCTGGCCCAGAGGAACATCGAAGTCAAACTGCTCGTACCCCCCGTAGGGATGCGCTTTTCTCAAGTCATGATCTACACCGGAGCCGCGTAGCGGTGGCCCGCTGAGACCATAGCTGATGGCCTCTTCCGCGGATATGACACCGATCCCCCGGGTTCGGTCGATCCAGATCCGGTTGTTGGTCAGCAACTGCTCATACTCGTTCACTTTGGTCGGAAAGTCTGCGATGAACTTCCTGGCCTCCGCTTCGAAACCGTCGGGAAGGTCCTTCCATAACCCCCCGATGCGGAAGGCGTGAGTGGTGAGCCGGGCTCCGAAAAGGGCCTCGAAGAGCTTGAGAATCTCCTCACGCTCTCGAAAGCAGTAGAGAAAAACAGTCATGGCGCCGATATCAATGGCGTGAGTCGCCAGCCACAAGAGGTGACTGGCAATGCGATTGAACTCGGTCATGATGATCCGGAGCTGACGGGCGCGCTCTGGAACCTCGATTCCCATCAGAGCCTCTACGCCCAGAACGTAGCCGTAGACGTTGGAAACGGCGGCGATGTAGTCGGTTCTGTCGTAGTAAGGGACACACTTGATGTAGGAACGGTTTTCGCTGATCTTCTCAACACCCCGGTGCAGGTAGCCGATAATGCACTCGCAGTCCTGAACTCTCTCCCCATCCAGGTACAGCTTCACCCTCAAGACTCCGTGGGTAGACGGATGCTGCGGTCCCATGTTGATTTCGAGTTCTTTGGTATCCAGGATGGTTTCGCGCAGCATATGGGTTAGTGCTTTCTAATTGGGAACCTTGCGAATCCTGAGGTGCTTGCTGATCCAGGCCTGATCCTGAAGCTTGATGTCGTAGTCTTTTCTCAATGGGTGCCCATGCCAGTCTTCCGGCAGCAGGATGCGCTTCAGGTCGGGATGGCCGGTGAAGCTAATGCCGAACATGTCGAACACCTCGCGCTCCATCCAGTTCGCCGATTTCCAGATCGGGGTCACGGAGGGGGCGAGCTCACCTTCTCCCAGACGTGACTTGACTCGAACCAGAAGCTGGCTGGAATGGCTGAACAGGTGATAGACCAGACACCAGCGTTCTTCGTCTCCCAGGTAGTCGAGGGCCGTCAAATCCACCAGATAGTCGAAATCGCGATCCTCTCTCAAGAACACCATGGTCTCCAGCAGCCGCCTCCGGTGGACCGTGTAGATGTTCTGTTTCAGAAAAGACTGGGCGGAGAGCAGGTCTTCTCCCAGGGGCTCCTTGAGAGCTTCGGCAAGATCATCTTCTTCCAGGTCTTCGTAGACAGGTCCTTTTTTCCTGGGTGGGCGAGCGGGGCGCCTGGGCCGTGTCTTGCCTTCGGCTGAGGGCTGAGGTTTCGCGGCGGCGGTCTCTTCGGGAGGGGACTCCTCTGCGGAGAGCTCCACTGCCGCCGGCTCGGAAGCCGGCGTTTCGTTTCCGTGGTTCTCATCCTCCGAATCGGGTGGAGTGGGGGGTTTTTCTTCGTCCATGACTGCCGAGCGCGGAAGTGTGACTCGCTTTCAGGGCTGAATCAAAGTGCGTCTGTCGTCGAGAATGCTCATCTGATCGATCTTATCCTGCAGCTTCATGAGGCCATAGAGGAGCGCTTCCGGCCTGGGAGGGCAACCGGGAATGTAGACGTCCACCGGGATGACTTTGTCGACTCCCTGGAGCGTGGCATAGGTATCGAAGGGACCACCTACACTGGAGCAGGCTCCCATGGAAATGACCCATTTCGGGTCCGGCATCTGATCGTACAAACGCTGGATGACCTCGGCCATTTTCAGAGTGACCGTGCCCGCAATAATGATCAGATCAGATTGGCGCGGAGAAGGACGAAAGATGCCTGCCCCGAAGCGGTCCATATCGAAGCGGGACGCACCCGTTGCCATCATCTCGATAGCGCAGCAGGCCAGCCCGAAAGTCATCGGCCAGAGCGATGATTTCCGGGCCCAGTTCACAACCGAATCCACGGTCGTGGTCACAATGTTCTTCTCGAAACTGCTTTCTGCTACGCCCATTCCAGGGCTCCCTTCTTCCACACGTAGAAATATCCAACGATGAGGATTCCCAGGAAGATGAACATCTCGATCAAGCCAAAAAGACCAAGCTCGCCGTAGATGATCGCCCAGGGAAAGAGAAAGATCGTTTCCACGTCAAAAATCACAAAGAGTATCGCGATAATGTAATAGCGGACCGAAATCCGGCTTCTGGCATCGGTCTCAGGTTCAATCCCACATTCATAGGGACTCAATTTCGTCGGGGATGGACGGAAGGGACGAATCAACCTCCCCACACTCAGACCCACTACGGGCAAGGAAATCGCAATCACCAGGAAAATGAGAACCGGCAAGTAGGCTGTTAACACACCTCCTCCTTATCGCTGACGGTCGCGTATTCTAACAGACCTCCCGGCCACTTCCCACTCCACTCAGGAAAGACGTTCATCGAAGTGCCCAATTGTCTGCTCGAGCCCCTCAGAAAGACTGACTTGCGGCTCCCATCCAAGTTGCTCTGCGGCCAGCCTCACATCGGGCTTGCGCCTCGTGGGGTCGTCTACCGGAAGGCCCTTGAAGACAATCTCCGATCCAGTTCCAACCATGTCCCGAACCGTTTCTGCCAGCTCGATTACGGAAATCTCAGTAGAGTTGCCGAGGTTCACGGGGTAGAAAACATCGGGGGTTTCCATCAGAGCAAGGAGGCCGGCGACAAGATCGGAGACATAGCAGAAGGAGCGGGTCTGGGACCCATCTCCATAGACAGTGATCGGCTTTCCGCGGAGTGCCTGGACGATGAAATTACTGACGACTCGCCCGTCCTCCACGGACATTCGAGGACCATAGGTATTGAAAATTCTGGCGATCCGAATGTCGACTCCGCTCTGCCGGTGATAGTCCACCATCAATGTTTCAGCAACCCGTTTCCCCTCATCGTAACAACTGCGTGGCCCAATCGGGTTCACATGCCCCCAGTAGTCTTCCGACTGAGGATGGACGTGCGGGTCCCCGTAGACCTCCGACGTGCTCGCCTGCAGAATCCGGGCTCCAACTCTCTTGGCAATTCCCAGACAGTTTGAGAGTTCCGATCACGTTCGCTTTGACGGTCTTGATCGGATTTCGCTGGTAGTGAACGGGAGAGGCCGGGCAGGCCAGATTGTAGATCCGGTCCACCTCCAGGAGTATCGGCTGGACGATGTCATGGCGGATGAACTCGAAATCAGGTCGCTGCAGAAAAGGCTCGATATTCCGCTTGGAACTGGAGAACAGATTATCCAGGCACAGAACCCTGGTACCGCGCTTGAGCAGAGAATCGCAGAGATGGCTGCCGATAAATTCCGGCGCCTCCCGTTACCAGAAACTCTCACAATCCAGATTCTCCTGAAATCGTCAGGTTGACAGTCCCTGCTGGAAGTCCCGCTGCTACCTCGAAAGACTTCCGGGCTTCCTGCCTCGCGCGCCTGACGGACGACGAAAAATCCATCCCGAATGAACACCGCGAACTTCCCGCACAGTACACTAGTTAATGTAGCCAAGGCTCTTCAAGCGCTGCAATTGTTCGGGCGTCATTTTGAAATCACTGAACTGCAGATCCGCGTGGGTTTGCCACCAGCGGTCGATCTCCTCCCGCCAGGATATCCGATCAGCCTCCGGCGGCGGATCGTTGATGAGGTTCACCAGTTCCCCGGGATCCTCGGCGATATTGAAGAGAGCATTCTGTTCCGGATCGTCGAATTCGATAAACTTGTGATCCCCAAGGATCATGGTTCTGCGGATGGGAGTCCTCGAGAACAGCTTGACCGCCACGGAATAGCGTTTTCGCGGCTCCTTCTCCGGAAGCTTGAAAAGATCCCCTCCCTGAAAGGAGGTGGGGAGGTAGGGAACCTCCAGAAGGGTGAGAAGGGTGGGAAGAACATCGACTGACATCGCCCGGGTTGCCAGCCTCTCGCCCGCCGGCAGGCTCCGCGGCATTTCGGATGATCAGAGGAACCCGAACCACACTTTCGTAGACACTCTCCCGATGCCCACGGTATTCGTGCTCCCCCAGGCTCTCGCCGTGGTCAGCCGTAAACAGGGTCAGCGTTTCATCGGCCAGCCCCAGCCGGTCCAGATGATCGAGCACCTTGCCCAGTTGGTGGTCTGCAAACTCGATTTCACTCAGATAGGCCGCTTCGTCCTCTCCGAACCGGTTCGGGCCGGAACTCTCGATCACCACCTCAGGCCGATCAAAGTCTTCCCGAAAGTGGTAGGGCTCGTGAGGGTCAAAGAAATGAACCCACAGGAAAAAGGGGCGCTTTGATTTGCTCGCCCTGTCCCAGCCATCGGATCGCCAGCCTGGCGACTGCATCACCCCGCCTCTCACTTGGCAAATTGATTCTGTTGTCTGAGAACAGACGCATCAAGACCTTGAAATAGCCCACACCATCCTGGCTCTCGAATTCGTCGTCGTAGTGACCGAAGCCCTGGTTCAGATTGAACGCCTTGATCAACGGAGCCGCCGCCACCACGGCTCCCGTCCTATAGCCGGAAACGGACAGGATCTCAGCCAGCGTTACAGCCGAATCCTCCAGTTTTCTGCCCGTTACTCAAGACTTTGTGCGTGATCGTGTACAGTCCCGTGAAAATCGAGGAGTGGTTGGGTAGCGTCTGCGGCGCCTGAGCGTAGACATTTTCAAAAAGCACCCCTTCCCGGGCAAGACGGTCAATGGAGGGAGTCCGAATGCCTTCGAATCCGTAGCAGCCGAGCCGGTCCGCCCGCGTGGTGTCAAAGGTCACAAGCAGGAGGTTACTCTTCCTGGCGGCAGAGGGCTGTCCCCGGAGAGGCAGTAGCTGCGACATCAAGGCGAAAAAACAGGGTAAGGGCGAATCCAGTCTTCACGGTCTCAGCCTAGCTTCTGCCTTTCTTCCGTTTCGTAATCGGTAGGCACATGGGTAGAGTCGGCTGCTACCGCCACTGTGGGCGGCGTATTCCTCTCCGCCGAACATGGAACAGCCTGCAAACTCTCCCTTCTTGTTCAGGAGATAGAACTTGAGGCCGAAGTTGGGTCGGCCCTCTTCGTCCACCAGATAGGGCTCGGTGGTGTTCCGGGCCACGCGCTCGAGAACCCGCAGGCCGGCTTCCTCGGGTGAGAGGCCGCCTCTCATGAACTCCACTCCCAGAAAGCTGGCACAAGTCTTCAGGTTGGCCTCGCCGCGTCCTGTACTGCCGCAGGCACCAACGTCATTATCCACGTACAGACCAGCGCCGATAATTGGAGAATCCCCTACACGACCGGGAATCTTATAAGCCAGTCCACTCGTCGTTGTGACCCCTGAGATCTCCCCTTTCTGGTTGATCGCATTGCAATTGATGGTGCCGTGATCTCGAAGCATCCCCCGAAGTTCACTGCGCTCCTGTCTTCCAGCGGTGGCGGGCAGACGCTCTTCGGGATCAATCCAATCGTCGCCCTGACTCAACTCTCGTTTCCACTTCACCCAGGCTTCTCGTGCCCGCGGGGTCAGGAGGTTGGTCTCTTCGAAGCCCATGGCCAGGGCAAACTCCAAGGCCCCTTTTCCCACCAACAGGACATGGTCCGTGTTCTCCATCACAGCCCTGGCAACTCTGGCCGGGCGCACAATGTTCTCCAGGGCGGCCACCCCACCGGCACCTCGTGTCGGACCGTGCATTACCGAGGAATCCAGTTGCACAACCCCCCGCTCGTTGGGCAGGCCACCATAGCCGACAGACGTATCTTCCGGATCCGCTTCGACCAGGCCCACCCCCTCGACTACTGCTTCCAGTGTGTCGACTCCGCGGCGCATGAGCTTCATCGCCAACTCTGTGGCCGCGAGTCCGTTGGAACTGGCGACAACAACGGCACGGGCTCCACTCTGTGCCTCGAGAGACGCGCTCCCGCTGGCCGCAACTCCGAGACCCACCGACGAACTTTGCAAGAACTCTCTTCGATTCATGCGATTAGCTTAACCGATTCCAGATTGCTAGTTCCAAATTCCAGATTCCCAAGATTTCAGGAAAGAGTGGGAGGGGCCTCGACCTCGCGGTCGCTCTCGGCCGCTCCCTAACGTTCGCCGTCCGCGAGGTCGAGTTCCGGTAGGGATGCCAGTTGCCTGGCACCCCCCGGACAGATCCGTACGTGAAGACATAACTTCATACGGCTCCTACCTCGGGTCGAACGCCAAAACGCACGAAGGGTGGAGGATGTAGGATACGGACACTGGGGATCCACCGCTTGACATACCGGTTGAACCGCGGCCACGGCATGTTCGCTTTCTGGCTCCGACGCCGCAAGGCGTGGCACCAGCCGCGACACACCGCGCTGCGGAAGGCGTTCAGGGCGTCACTGTTGCCCGGGACCGCATGGTAGTTGAAATAACCCTGGACGACGGACCGGTGCCACTTCCCCTGTTCGGGGAGCGAATCGTGCCGTCGGCGCAGCTGTTGTGCGCGGATCTGCTTCAACTTGCGTCTCAGACGTTTCCCTTCGGTCTTCCGCCGGATCGTAAACCCGCCTTTTCGACCTTGCGCACAGATATGGCGAAAGCCCAGGAAGGTAAAGGTATCCGGTCTGGTCTGCCCCCGGCGGCGACGATTCTTGCTCGCCCAACGGCCGAACTCAATCAACCGCGTCTTTTCCGGGTGCAGTTGCAGGCCGAACTGCGACAGCCGTACCGCCAGCTCCCGGCGGTACTGTTCGGCCTCCTCGCGATGCTGGAATCCCAGCACGAAGTCGTCGGCGTAGCGGACGATGATGACCGCCCCTTTCGCCTTACGTCCTCGCCACTGGTGGGTCCGCAGATCCAGTACATAGTGCAGGTAGATGTTTGCCAGCAGGGGCGAAATTACCGCCCCCTGTGGCGTTCCCACCGTGCTCCTGGACCATTGACCCGCTTCGGAGACTCCCGCTCTGAGCCACTTGCGGATCAGTCGCAGAACCCTCCGGTCCCCGATCCGGTGCTGGAGAAACTTCAGCATCCATTCGTGGTCGATGGCGTCGAAAAACCCACTAATGTCAGCGTCCAGCACCCAATTCACCGGCCGATTGGTAATCCCCATCCACAGCGCATCCAATGCTCGATGCTGACTGCGTCCGGGGCGGAACCCGTAACTGAAGCCCATAAACTCCTCCTCGTAGATCTGCTCCAGTACCGTAACTACGGCCTGTTGCGCGATCTTGTCCTCCAGGGCCGATATGCCCAGTGGACGCAGCCTGCCATCCTCCTTTCGGAGGTAGACCCGCCTCGAGGGGTGGGCTCGATAGGTCCCGTCATGGATTCGGGTATGCAGAACGAGCAGTCGCTCCCGCAACCCTTCTCCATATGCTTGCCACGTCATTCCGTCCACCCCTGCAGCAGCCTTCCGCTTCAAGGCGAAATAGCTCTGCTTCAGCAGTTCCGGTGTCACGTGGTGCAGCAACGCGGTGAACCGCATCTTCCTATCCCGGCGTGCGGCCTGCCCTACACCAGCCAGTCGATCGTCACACCTTTCCGGCTCCGTGTCCGGGGCGTGGCCGCCTTCACTGGTGCTTCCCTTGGCCGGACTCCTTCCCTCCACAAACTCCGCCGACTCTTCGTCTTTGTTCGCTCGCTTCATCAGTACTATGAGTCCGTCCGACTCCCCAGGGCCGTATATGTCCGGCATTACGGCTTACCTTCGCCGGCCTGTCCGCCTGCCATCCAGACGGACTACCCTGGGGTCTCTCGGTTCTCGTCCATGGAGCGTCCACGCTTGCACGGGGTCTCTGACTCCGCCAGGCCCTGCTGCGACTCGCCTTTTACGCCGCAGCCGGTTTCGCCACCCCCTTGGGGCCATAAAAGCAGCACCTGGAACTCGTTTCTTTCGAAGCTCAATAGCCCGGCTCACGCTTCCCCTGTCAACGCTTCACCAGCCTCTTGCGAGGTATCGATGCATGACTCGGGGTCGGGGTGGTTGGCTACACCTTTCCCCGTACGGCTCTTTCATCCGCTACTCCATGTCGGTTTATCCCGACGCTTTCGGCCCCTCCCACTCGCTGACCTTGAAACCGAGAGGTCAACAGGAAGGGGGAATCTGGAATCCCGCTATAATCCCTCTATCGTGTCGCAGCCGGAGGAACTGTCTTACAGGGGAGTCGCTTATGGTGGGGCTCTCTCGGAGTCTCGGGAGTTTCATCTCCACAGCCCCTTCGAGACCTCACCCGACCAGAAAAGAGCCATTCAAGAACTCACGAAAGGGATCCGGGATGGACAACCCGACCAGGTCCTGCTGGGAGTGACCGGTTCTGGAAAAACCTTCACCATGGCCAAGGTGATCGAAGCCGTGCAACGCCCGACTCTGATTCTCTGCCACAACAAGACCCTGGCGGCTCAGCTCTACCAGGAGTTCAGGACTTTCTTCCCAGAGAATGCCGTCGAGTACTTCGTCAGTTACTACGACTACTACCAGCCGGAGGCCTACATTGCCGCGACCGACACCTATATCGAAAAGGAAGTACTCGTCAACGAAGAGATCGATCGCCTGCGCCACTCAGCGACCCGTTCTCTCTTCGAGCGACGCGACTGCATCATCGTCAGCAGCGTGAGCTGCATCTACGGCCTCGGATCGCCTGAGGCGTACTACGGTATGTTGCTGATGATCAATCGGGGCGCTCAAATCAGCCGCAGAGAAATCCTCAACAAACTCGTCGAGATCCAGTACGAAAGGCGGAACCACACCCTGGAGCGCGGCACCTTTCGGGTGCGGGGTGATGTCATTGAGGTCGTACCCTCTTACGACGACTACGCCATCCGAATCGAGCTGTTCGGAGACGAAGTGGATGGAATCTCGCAATTTGATCCTCTCACCGGAGAAGTTCTGCGGGAACACGACCGGATTCCCATCTACCCGAAGTCTCACTACGTCATTCCCAAGGACCGCTGGAACCTGGCGGTTGACAGCATCAAGGCGGAGCTGGAGGAGACCCGCCCCCGCTGGGAACAGGAAGGCAGGCTGGTGGAGGCTCAGCGAGTACATCAGCGCACCATGTTTGATCTGGAGATGATCAAGACCGTCGGTTACTGCCGTGGAATTGAAAACTACTCCCGGCATCTGACGGGCCGGCAACCTGGCGAGCCTCCCCCGACTCTGCTCGACTATTTCCCCGAAGAGTCGTTGATGTTCATCGACGAGAGTCACGTCACGACACCTCAAGTTTGCGGGATGTATAAGGGAGATCGCTCCCGAAAACTGAACCTGATTGAATTCGGCTTCCGACTCCCGTCGGCACTCGACAATCGGCCTCTCAACTTCCAGGAATTCGAGGGCAGAATCCCTCAAACCGTCTATGTCTCAGCGACGCCCGGTCCCTACGAGCTCTCGAAAACAGGGGGCGCATTTGTCGAGCAGGTCATCAGGCCTACTGGATTGATGGACCCGGTCATCGAGATTCGGCCCGTCCAGGGGCAGGTGGACGATCTGCTGGGGGAGATTCGTCAGCGGGTTGGCCGCAAGGAGCGAGTTCTGGTCACTACTCTCACCAAGCGGATGGCAGAGGAACTCACGGAGTACTATACGGAGGTGGACGTGGCCGTTCGCTATCTCCACTCGGAAATCGACACCCTCGACCGGGTCCAGATTCTTCGTGATCTGAGACTCGGGAAATTCGACGTCCTGATCGGAGTCAACCTGCTGCGGGAGGGCCTTGATCTCCCCGAGGTTTCACTGGTGGCAATTCTGGACGCCGACAAGGAGGGGTTCTTGCGCAGCGACACCTCGCTGATCCAGACGATGGGCAGGGCAGCTCGAAACCTCAACGGCATCGCGATCATGTACGCCGACCGGACGACCGGGTCCATGGAGCGAGCCATCCGAGAGACGAATCGGCGCAGAGAGATCCAGCAGGCCTATAACGTAGAACATGACATTACCCCGAAGTCGATTCTCAAGCCGATCAGTGCCTCGCTCCTGGAGATGGCGAAGATGGACTACCACGATGCCCCGATGGTCTCGGAAGAGGTGGCAGGGTTTCAGTCAGCCGGGGAAATCGAGGAAAAAATCGAAGAATTGCGCCAACAGATGGCTCATGCTGCCAGCGAGTTTCACTTCGAGGAGGCGGCCCGCTACAGGGACCGTGTCAAGCACCTTCGCGAAATCCTGATGGAGATCGCCGGACACCAGCCGGACCACGAGGGAACAAACGAGGGCACAGGTGACGAGTTAAAATGAGCGGGCCTCTCGACGATCCAGTCCGACATGCCGTCGAACCGGCCAGTTCCCTGAAAGGTGTGGTCATCCTTCCCGGGGACAAATCCATTTCCCATCGCGCAGCCATTCTGGCCGCTGGGGCCCGGGGACGGTCTGTGATTCAGAACTATTCCTCCAGTGAAGATTGCGCCAGGACCCTGGATTGTCTCCAGCAAATGGATGTCGAGATCCTTCGAAAGGCGACGAGTGTAGAGATCCTGGGCCGGGGCTGGAGCGGCCTTCAGGAACCTCAAAACGTGCTCTACTCAGGGAATTCAGGGACTTCGATGCGGCTGCTGGCGGGAGTCCTCGCCGGCCTTCCCTTCAGAAGTCGCCTGCAGGGGGATGACTCGTTGAACAGCCGTCCGATGGCCCGGATCATCGCTCCCTTGAGGCGGATGGGCGGCCGGATTCAAGCCCGCCAGGACCGCTTTCCGCCGCTCGACGTGAGCGGCAGCCGTCTGGAAGGGATTGAATACGAGTTGCCGGTGGCCAGCGCTCAGGTCAAGTCCTGCATACTGCTGGCAGGTCTGCTGGCCCACGGCCGGACGACTGTCGTGGAGCCCGCCTCAACCCGAAACCATACCGAACTTCTGCTCCCTGCCTTCGGGGGCAGAATCAGAAAGACAGGCGCCAGGATCTCGGTGGAGGGAGGCCAGGACCTGGAGGCGGCAAAGATGGAAGTTCCGGGCGACATTTCGGCTGCTTCCTTTTTTCTGGTAGCCGCCAGTCTCATCCCCAACTCGCGAATCAAACTCCGTGGAGTCGGCTTGAACCCCACAAGAGATGCTCTTCTTCGTCTTCTGATCCAGCACGGAGGCAAGATCGAAGTCTCCAACCCGGACGTCTCGGGAGGGGAACCGGTGGGAGATCTGTGCGTTTCTTACTCACCGCGGCTCTTGGAGAACTTCCCGACTCATATCGGCGAACACCAGGTCCCGCTGCTCATTGACGAGATCCCCGTTCTCGCCATTCTGGGCTCCCGACTGAAATCTGGCTTCGAAGTCACCGGCGCAGCCGAATTGAGAGCCAAGGAATCTGACCGCATCCGGGCGATCGTCCAAAACCTCCGTTCCCTGGGCGTAGAAACGGAGGAAAGGGAGGATGGTTTTCGGATCCCGCAGGGACAGACCCTCCGGGGTGGAGAAGTGAGAACCTGGGGTGATCATAGGATTGCCATGGCCTTCGCCATTGCCGGACTGATTTCCGAGCAACCGGTGGTTCTGGATGACGCCCGCTGCTGCGGAGTCTCTTTCCCAGGTTTTTTTGAACAGCTCGACTCAGTGAAACCATGAGACGAGCGCATGTTTTGCTGATCGGCTTTATGGGCTCAGGCAAGACCACCGTCGGAGCCCTGCTGGGACCGGCACTTTCTCTCCCATTCATTGACCTGGATGACCTGATCGTCAGCGCCGAAGGCAGGAGTATCGCTTCCATCTTTGCGGCCGAGGGAGAGACTTTTTTTCGCAAAGTAGAGGCACAAGTGCTGGCAGAAGTACTTGATTCAGCCCCCGCGGTATTGTCTCTGGGAGGAGGGACCCTCCTGCCACCTGAAAACCGACGCAGAATCAGGGAAGCAGGAGCCTGCATCTGGCTGGCGGTCTCTCTCGATGAGGCACTGAAGCGATGCCGCGGTGGGCGGGGCCGGCCTCTGGCTCTCGATCCACTGGAGTTTTCGAAGCTGTACGATAAGAGGCAGCCGATCTACCGGGAGTGTGACCTCAAGGTCGAAACCGACCGGAAATCACCTCGGGACATCTGTCGGGAAATCGTGCTGCGCCTCGAGGAGAAGGAAAATGCCCTGGATTGACACGATCGAACACGAACAGGCAACGGGTGGCCTGCTCCGCGAATACGATGCGGGACTGCGGCGGGCGGGAAAGATCTACAACATCGTGAAGATCTCCAGCCTCACCCCCAACCTTCTCCGCACCTCGATGAGATTCTACTGGGCGTTGATGCATGAGGGCGGAGAACTCAGCCGCACTCAGCGGGAAATGATCGCAGTCGTGGTTTCGAGGGCGAATGACTGCTTTTACTGAATCGAAGCTCATGGGGAGGATCTCCATGAAACAGGTGTGGATCTGGAGCTGGTTGAAGAAATCAAAGCTGACTACCGGAAGGCGGGACTCTCCACGACGGACACGGCGATTCTCGAATTCGCGGTCAAACTGACTCTCCACCCTTCCAAAACGGAGGCTTCTGACCTGGACCGGTTGAGGCAGCAAGGACTCTCGGACGTGGGACTTCTCGAGATCGTCCACATCACAGGCTTTTTTAACTACATCAACCGCCTCGCCGATGCTCTGGGCGTCGATCCCGAACCGGAATGGGGAATCTAGTTCCACGTTCCTCGTTCCTCGTTCTGGGCTGGCGAAGGCGTCGGACCTTGGGAGAGAGTGGGAGGGGCCTCGGCCTCGCGGACGGCGAACGTTAAGGAGCCTCCGAGAGCGTCCGCGAGGTCGAGTTCCGGTAGGGATGCCAGTTGCCTGGCACCCCCCGGACAGATCCGTACGTGAAGACATAACTTCATACGGCTCCTACCTCGGGTCGAACGCCAAAACGCACGAAGGGTGGAGGATGTAGGATACGGACACTGGGGATCCACCGCTTGACATACCGGTTGAACCGCGGCCACGGCATGTTCGCTTTCTGGCTCCGACGCCGCAAGGCGTGGCACCAGCCGCGACACACCGCGCTGCGGAAGGCGTTCAGGGCGTCACTGTTGCCCGGGACCGCATGGTAGTTGAAATAACCCTGGACGACGGACCGGTGCCACTTCCCCTGTTCGGGGAGCGAATCGTGCCGTCGGCGCAGCTGTTGTGCGCGGATCTGCTTCAACTTGCGTCTCAGACGTTTCCCTTCGGTCTTCCGCCGGATCGTAAACCCGCCTTTTCGACCTTGCGCACAGATATGGCGAAAGCCCAGGAAGGTAAAGGTATCCGGTCTGGTCTGCCCCCGGCGGCGACGATTCTTGCTCGCCCAACGGCCGAACTCAATCAACCGCGTCTTTTCCGGGTGCAGTTGCAGGCCGAACTGCGACAGCCGTACCGCCAGCTCCCGGCGGTACTGTTCGGCCTCCTCGCGATGCTGGAATCCCAGCACGAAGTCGTCGGCGTAGCGGACGATGATGACCGCCCCTTTCGCCTTACGTCCTCGCCACTGGTGGGTCCACAGATCCAGTACATAGTGCAGGTAGATGTTTGCCAGCAGGGGCGAAATTACCGCCCCCTGTGGCGTTCCCACCGTGCTCCTGGACCATTGACCCGCTTCGGAGACTCCCGCTCTGAGCCACTTGCGGATCAGTCGCAGAACCCTCCGGTCCCCGATCCGGTGCTGGAGAAACTTCAGCATCCATTCGTGGTCGATGGCGTCGAAAAACCCACTAATGTCAGCGTCCAGCACCCAATTCACCGGCCGATTGGTAATCCCCATCCACAGCGCATCCAATGCTCGATGCTGACTGCGCGGAACCCGTAACTGAAGCCCGGAACCCGTAAAACTAAACTCCTCCTCGTAGATCTGCTCCAGTACCGTAACTACGGCCTGTTGCGCGATCTTGTCCTCCAGGGCCGATATGCCCAGTGGACGCAGCCTGCCATCCTCCTTTCGGAGGTAGACCCGCCTCGAGGGGTGGGCTCGATAGGTCCCGTCATGGATTCGGGTATGCAGAACGAGCAGTCGCTCCCGCAACCCTTCTCCATATGCTTGCCACGTCATTCCGTCCACCCCTGCAGCAGCCTTCCGCTTCAAGGCGAAATAGCTCTGCTTCAGCAGTTCCGGTGTCACGTGGTGCAGCAACGCGGTGAACCGCATCTTCCTATCCCGGCGTGCGGCCTGCCCTACACCAGCCAGTCGATCGTCACACCTTTCCGGCTCCGTGTCCGGGGCGTGGCCGCCTTCACTGGTGCTTCCCTTGGCCGGACTCCTTCCCTCCACAAACTCCGCCGACTCTTCGTCTTTGTTCGCTCGCTTCATCAGTACTATGAGTCCGTCCGACTCCCCAGGGCCGTATATGTCCGGCATTACGGCTTACCTTCGCCGGCCTGTCCGCCTGCCATCCAGACGGACTACCCTGGGGTCTCTCGGTTCTCGTCCATGGAGCGTCCACGCTTGCACGGGGTCTCTGACTCCGCCAGGCCCTGCTGCGACTCGCCTTTTACGCCGCAGCCGGTTTCGCCACCCCCTTGGGGCCATAAAAGCAGCACCTGGAACTCGTTTCTTTCGAAGCTCAATAGCCCGGCTCACGCTTCCCCTGTCAACGCTTCACCAGCCTCTTGCGAGGTATCGATGCATGACTCGGGGTCGGGGTGGTTGGCTACACCTTTCCCCGTACGGCTCTTTCATCCGCTACTCCATGTCGGTTTATCCCGACGCTTTCGGCCCCTCCCACTCTCGTCTTCTACGACCAAAGCCTCCCCCCTTCCTTACCCCGGCCCCTTCCCTCAGTATCGCCACCGTCTGCTATGATTCTCTGGTCCATTGATCTTGTGGTTGCAGAGGGGTTGGCGTGAGCATACAGCAGCGTATCGGGCTCATTCTTTTCCTCCTGGTTCCTTCCTTCACAATCGGCTCCGCAGAAGCGACCGAACCTTCCTTCAAACTCGCCGACATCGCTGATGAATTCCCGTCCCGGGGATTCGAAGTAGAGATCGACTTCTGGAAGAAGATGTTCGCCGAATACAGGGAAACCCAGGTCGTTTTTCACGACCGGCGCGACCTTCGGGTGGTCTACAAAGTCGCTGAGTTCACCCGGGGCATTCGCGATGACAAGGCAGAGGCAGAACGGCAGAGCAGGATCCTCAAAAAGAAAAACACCACTTCAGAACCCTGCTGCTGACCTTGAGCCGGCGCGAGCCCCGCTCCGAGAAAGAGAGTCAAATCGTCACGCTTCTGGAAGAACTGGGACACAAACCGACAGCCTCACTTTACCGGCGACTGGCCAGAGATCTCCGATATCAGCGGGGACTTCGTGAGCAGTTCGCAGAGGGGATTACGCGGTCAGGTCTGTATCTTGAAGCCATTCACGAGATCTTACGAGAGGAGGGAGTTCCCGCAGAACTGGGATTGCTCCCCCATGTTGAGTCAGCCTTCCAGTGGTCTGCAGTCTCCAAGGCCGGGGCCGTGGGTATGTGGCAATTTGTGAAAGGGACAGCGCGAAGCTACATGACGGTCAACCGATACGTGGATCAGAGGCTTGATCCGCTCGAATCAACCCGGGCTGCCGCCAGGCTCCTGCGGGACAACTACGAAGCCCTGAAAACATGGCCATTGGCCATCACAGCATACAACTACGGGCGCTCCGGGATGATGAGGGCAAAGAAGCGCCATGGCGCCGACATGCTTCTCATCGCGCGGAACTACAAATCTCGACGGTTCGGCTTTGCCAGCCGCAATTTCTATCCTGAGTTCCTTGCCGCTGCAGAGGTAGTAAGAAACCAGCATCTTTATTTCAGCGACCTGGCGCTGAGCCCGAGCCTGGAGTACGAACTCCTGGTGCTCCCAGGGAGCTATCGAGTGACCGTGTTTGAAGAAGTAGACGGGCTCGACCGGACGACCCTAAGGGAATACAACCCCTTTCTCACCTCACTTGTCTGGAAGGAAGGAGTGCTCCCAGCCGGGGTCAATTTGCGTCTTCCTCCGACCACCCTGGAAGCGGTCAAGGAGGCCCTGAGCAAAGCCCGACCTGTCACTTCGAGCTTTGAACTGGCCTCCGACGGCGTGATGATTTACCGGGTCCGAGGCGGGGACACCGTAGGAAAGATCGCGGCCCGCTTCGGATCATCCATCGGCGCCATCCAGCGCTCCAACGGATTGAGTAATGCCAACCTGATCGTCCCTGGGCAGCGGCTCCGGATCCCCTGAGGCGCAGGGAACCGCTTCCATGCGGCGATCTGCTCGGACTACGGAAGGTCCTCCTGAATTTGGATTTCAGGCGGTGGAAGAGAGCGGGAGGGTCCTCCAACACCAGGAATGCCACATGATGGCGAAGAGCGGGAGAGGGCTCAGGGCGGAGAACGTTTAAATTCCCGGCCGTAGCCCTGAGCACTCTCCCGCTCTGGGACCCTTAGGGGCCTAGGGGCAACGTTTCCTGCACGGCCACGGGCGTTTCGGTTTCCAGCTCTCTCGTCTGGCTCACCACCAGGGACAACGCCTGTGCCTCCTCGTCATAGTCGGCCTGCACGGACTGACCTTCCTTCAACTCGCCGCGAACGATGAGAAGGCTCAGGGGGTTCTCCAGTTCCTTGCGAATGGCACGTTTGAGTGGCCTGGCACCGTAGTTGGGGTTGTAGCCAATACGGACCAGAAATCGCCGCCCTGACTCACTGAGAGAAAGCTCGATCTGTTTTTCGGCGAGCCTCCCCTGCAACTCCCTGAGCTGGGTCTCCACGATTCTCTCCAGGTGTTCTTCACTCAGGATATGGAAAACAATCGTCTCGTCGACGCGATTCAAGAACTCGGGTCGAAACCGGGCACGGAGTTCCTCCAATACCGTCTCCTTCATTCGCTCGTAGTCACTCCCCTCGAAGGCGCCCTGGTATTCGAGGATTCTGCGACTGCCAAGATTTGAGGTCATGATGACGATGCTGTTCTTGAAGTCCACGGTCCGCCCCTGGCCGTCCGTCAACCGTCCGTCATCGAGGAGTTGCAGGAGCATGTTGAAAAGATCCGGGTGGGCCTTCTCAATCTCATCAAAGAGGATCACGGAATAGGGGCGCCGGCGAACGGCTTCCGTCAATTGTCCGCCTTCCTCGTAACCGACATACCCCGGAGGGGCTCCCAGTAGTCGGGCCACCGTGTGTTTTTCCTGGTACTCGGACATATCGATTCTGATCATGGCGCGCTCGTCGTCAAAGAGCGATTCAGCCAGAGCCCTGGCTAGCTCCGTCTTCCCGACTCCAGTAGGACCCAGAAAGATGAAGCTCCCGATGGGGCGGGCCGGGTCTTTGAGTCCCGAGCGGGCCCGGATGACTGCTTCGCTCACGGCCGTCACGGCCTCGTCCTGACCCACGACACGCCTGTGCAGATCTTCGCCGAGACTGACCAGTTTCTGCATTTCCCCTTCCAGCAACCTGGCAACCGGAACTCCAGTCCAGCGGCTGACAACGGCCGCGATATCTTCTTCGGAAACTTCTTCTTTGAGCAATCTCGCTTCGCTCTGTTTTCGACTCAGAGCCTGCTCTTCCTGGGCCAGTTCCTTCTCGAGTCTGGCCAATACACCGTACTTGAGCTCCGCTGCTCGATTCAGATCGTAGTTCCGCTCTGCCTGCTCGATCTCGATCTTAGTTTGTTCGATCTCTTCGCGCAGCGCCCTCAGTTTGGACACGGTTTCCTTCTCGGCTTGCCACTGAGCCTGCAGCGCGTCACTCTGAGATTTCAAATCGGCGAGGGTCCTCTCCAGCTTCTCCAGTCTCTCCCTGGCGGCTCGATCCTTTTCGTTCTTGAGGGCCTGCCGCTCGATTTCCAACTGCATGACCCGCCGCAGGATCTCATCCAGTTCGGAGGGCATCGAATCGATCTCCGTTCTCAGCTTGGCCGCCGCCTCATCCATGAGATCGATTGCCTTGTCAGGGAGAAACCGATCTGAGATGTAGCGGTTCGACAACACGGCGGCTGCAATCAGGGCTGCGTCCTGGATCCTGACGCCGTGATGGACTTCGTACCGCTCTTTCAGACCCCGCAGGATCGAAATCGTGTCTTCGACCCCTGGTTGATCCACCAGCAGCGGCTGGAATCGGCGTTCGAGAGCCCCATCTCTTTTCACATGCTTGCGGTACTCATCCAGTGTCGTCGCTCCGATGCAGTTCAACTCGCCCCGTGCCAGCATAGGCTTCAAGAGGTTTCCTGCATCCATCGATCCCTCGACCCTTCCGGCACCGACCACGGTGTGCAGTTCATCGATAAACAGGATGATCTGGCCCTCGGCCGACTCCACTTCCTTCAGCACAGCTTTGAGGCGCTCCTCGAATTCGCCACGATATTTGGCCCCGGCAATCAGCGCACCCATGTCCAGGGTGACGACCCTCTTGCGCTTCAGTCCCTCGGGCACATCACCCCGGACGATCCTCTGGGCCAGGCCCTCGACGATGGCCGTCTTGCCTACGCCCGGCTCGCCGATCAAGACCGGGTTGTTCTTGCGGCGACGAGACAGTACCTGCATGATTCGTCGGATCTCGTCGTCTCTGCCGATAACCGGGTCCAGCTTCCCCTGGCTGGCGAGTTCGGTTAAGTCGCGACCGTACTGCTCCAGAGCCTGATAGGTGGATTCGGGGTCTCGAGAAGTCACCTTCTGGCCTCCTCTCACCTCCCGAAGAGCTCTCTCCAGCCTCTCGCGGGTCAACCCGAAACTCCCAAGCCCGAAACTCCCAAGCATCTCACCCGTCTTGCCTTCGTTCCCGGTCATGGCCAGCAGCAGATGCTCAACGGATATAAACTGGTCCTGGAGTTTTCCGGCTTCTTTCTCTGCTCCGGACAATAGTGAATTCAACCGTTGTGTGACGTACAGCGAATCAGGGCTCCCGGGCGGGCCCTCGACCGCAGGTAGACTGGCAAGGTGCTTCTCTAGCGACTGACGCAGGCCCTCCACCTGTATTTCGGCTTTATTGAGAATCGACGGGGCCAGGCCTCTCTCTTGACGAAGTAGTGCCATCAGCAGGTGCTCCACGTCCACCTGCTGATGACCTCGCTCGAAAGCCTGGGTCTGCGCCGAGGCCAATCCTTCTTTTGCTCTTACAGTGAACCGATTCAAATCCATATAATGGGTCTCCTGGTTGCTCTTGTTGCGCTCCACAAGTTCATAAGATCGGAGCCCGGGAGTCGCAAGATAGTAAGTGAGTACTCAGTTTGCATTGGCAGACGCGGCGTCTTATGTGAATGGGCTGACGGAACTGACAACGGATCCGAGTCAGAGACAGGGATGAGAAGGCCGCGGAGGCGGCTCGTACACCGCTCAGGTTCTGGCAGGCTCGGTAGCTCGGTAGGGATCAATGGAGTATTTGAGATCAACAAGACGATGACCAAGCAGAGAAAACAAAGCGAACCCGAAGAGGAGAGAAATACGACGTTTCAGGTGACAGACAGGAGATTCTGGGTGAACGATGAAAACACCATCGACCGGGCCGAGCCCGGGGAGAAAAAGTTCCCTTCTTTCATCGAGGAGTTGAAAGCCCGAACCGAGCTGGCGGAATCCCGTTTGAAGGAAAAGCTGGAATCACTGGAGCGGGACACCGAAGCCCTGCGCGCCAGGCTGCGGCGGGACATGGAGCAGGGCCTCGAACGGGAAAAACTCAGCCTGGTGAAAACTTTCCTCGAAGTGGCCGACAATTTTGAGAGAGCTCTCGCTGTCAGCGGCGACTCCGACAATCTCCCGGCGCTCCGCGAGGGAGTCGCCCTGAGCCTGCGACTCTTCCGCCAGAAACTGGATCTTCTGGGGCTGGTGCCGATTGAGCCACTGGGAGAGGAATTTGATCCTGAAGTGGCCGAGGCCGTGGCTATGGTCCCCGTCCAGGACCCGGGCCAGAGCCAAAAGGTGGTTGCCGTTGTGCAGAGAGGCTACCGCAGAGGCGAACACCTGCTCAGGCCGGCGCAGGTCCACGTGGGACGCTTCGAGGAGTAGTTGGAATAGAAGGTTGAAGTCAGTGGAACGCGAAAGGTCGGGAGGCGCCGAGCCCCCTCCCACTTTCTTAGCCCAGAACCGAGAACCCAGAACCTATCACCGGTATTCCACCTTGACCTTCTTGATCCACATGTCTGCCGCCGGCCTCTCTTTTAGATTTGAGTCCCTGGACCGGGGAGCGTTGGAGATGCGCTCAGCTACCTCGACGCCTTCGACGACCCGACCGAAAACCGTGTACTCCCCGTCCCACTGAGACACTCGCTCCAGGCAGATGAAAAACTGACAGCTGGAAGAATTGGGATCATGCGCCTGTCGGGCCATTGCCACGGTCCCGCGGGTAAATTTTTCCCGGCTGAACTCAGCTTTCAGGAAGCTCCCGCTATTTCCCTGGCCGTCGTTGTACGGGTTGTTGTCTTTGGAGTTGGGATCTCCGCCCTGGATCATCCGTCCAGGCATCACGCGATGAAAGAGGCTGTTGTAGTAGAAGCCGTTTTCCGCCAGTTCCAGAAAGCGCTCCACCGTGCGGGGCGCCAAATCCGATCGCAGTTCGATGACGATGTCCCCCCGCTTCGTGGTCATCGTGACAAAAGGGGTTCCGGTTGGCACCGGCTCGGGTTCCTCGACGGCTGACTCGGACTCCATGGCGGGTTCGTCCGCAACAGCAGGCCCCTCAGGCGCCCCACCGCAGCGCATGCTCAGAAGGCTCAACAGGCACAGGGCAAGACCGATAAAGGCGGTTCTTCTCATGATCAAACTATAGTTGAAGTGGAAAGGCTCGTGGAACGCAAAGGCGTCAAATCACAGTGAAGGGGCAACGTCAAGAGAGTGGGAGGAGCCCTGGAGCGGCGCGACGCTTAAATTCCCGAGCGCCGTCCCAGGGCTCCTCCCACTCTCGCAACCCAGAAACCAGGCCCGTCAGGAACGAGCAGGGCCGGAGTTCCTCAAGGCATGGCAAATGGCCACCGCCAGCGCGTCAGCCGCATCGTGCGGTTCTGGTTTCTTGTCGAGATGAAGCAGGACGGACACCATCAATTGGACCTGCTGTTTGTCCGCGCGGCCATAACCGACCACCGATTTTTTCACCTCCAGCGGGGAGTATTCGAAGATCTCGGCTCCCGACTCCGCAGCAGCCAGCAGGGCCACCCCGCGAGCCTGGCCCAATTTGAGTGCGGTGCGGGCGTTGACGGCGTGGAACACTTCCTCCAGGGCGACTACTTCAGGACGGTGCTTTTCCAGAGACAAAGACAGTTGCCGATAGATCCGTCGAAGGCGGCTGGGGAAGTCGTTCTCTCCGCCCCGGCGAACCCCTCTGGCAGCTCCATAGTCGAGACATTGAAACCTGTTCCCTTCCACATCAATGACGCCAAAACCCGTATTGCGACTTCCGGGGTCGATGCCAAACACTACCATCAGGACGAGGTTGAGAATGAAAGAGAGCGGTCAAGCACCGGCAAGGGCTTCCATTTCCGACTCTTCAATGTCGAAGTTGGCGTAGGCGTGCTGCACGTCATCGTGGTCCTCGAGCATCTCCATCAAATGAAGCATTCGGACAGCCACTTTTCCTTCCGCCTGCACCTCGATGTTGGGGACCATTGTCAGCGCGCTGATCACCGGCTCCACCCCGGCTTCCTCCAGCGCCTGCCGAACCGTCTCAAACTGCTCGAATGAAGTGTAGACCTCATAGCCGTCACCCTCGGTGTGCAGGTCCTCGGCTCCAGCCTCGAGAACAATCTCCAACAGATCATCTTCCGAAGCAGCGTTCTTGGGAACAGCGATATAACCCTTTCGGTCGAACATCCAGTTCACGCTGCCCGTCTCTCCAAGGTTGCCCCCGTGCTTGGCAAAGAGGTGACGGATATCGGCCACAGTTCGGTTCTTGTTGTCGGTCAGGCACTCCACGAAAACAGCGACCCCCCCGGGCCCATAACCTTCATAGATGACCGACTCGTAGTTGACTCCGGGAAGCTCCCCGGTTCCTTTCTTGATGGCTCGTTTGATGTTGTCCTGGGGCATGTTTGCATTCTTTGCCGCCTGGATTGCCGTTCGCAGCCTGGCGTTGGCTTCCAGATCCCCCCCGCCGAGGCGGGCCGCCACGGTAACTTCTTTGATCAGCTTGGTGAAGATCTTTCCACGCTTAGCGTCGACAATGGCCTTCTTGTGACGGATGGAGTTCCATTTTGAATGTCCGGACATACAGGAGTTCCTCTCCGAAAAACGACGAGAGTATTTTAACATGGCACTCGCCGACGCTCGCGCCGTTCCTGGTTCCTCGTTTCTCGTTCCTCGTTCGTTTACACTCGCAGGTTGAAGAGCTGAAGGTAAAAGGCAACAGCAGAAACAAGGAACGAGGAACGAGGAACACGAGCGTTAGCGAGCCCCCATGAAGTACCGAATCTTGATCCACTACCGGGGAACCCATTATGCAGGCTGGCAGGTTCAACCTGATCGCAGAACGATCCAAGGTGAACTCCAGAAGGCGATCCTCAAAGTCTGCGGCCAACATCGGTCGGTCGTCGGGTCCGGGCGCACCGATGCCGGAGTCCACGCGCGGGGACAAGTCGCTCATTTCAGACTTTCTGAGATGCGAGCCCCGGCGAAACTGAGAACTTCCCTCAATGCGATCCTGCCGGGGGATATTCGGATCATGGGTCTCAGGCGCGAACACAAAGGATTTCACGCCCAGAAAGACGCCCGGCGAAAGGGTTATGAGTACAGGATCTACAATGGCTCGGTTCTGTCGCCGTTTCTCTCCGAATACGTGCTTCACTTTCGGCACAATCTTGACGTTGAAAGCATGCAGAAGGCCAGCCGCTTGCTGATCGGTCGGCATGATTTTTCGGGACTGACTGCTTCCCGAAGCACCGTTTCTTCAAAGGTCAGGACTCTCAGCCGGTCACAGCTTTCGAGAAGAGGATTTTTCCTGTCTTATCAGGTTGAGGGCGACGGATTTCTTCATCACCAGATCCGCAACATAGTCGGAACACTGCTGGAGATCGGCACCGGAAAACGGCCGGCCGAAGGCATGGAGCAGATTCTCCGCAGCCGCGACAGGAGGATGGCGGGGCCGACGGCGCCGGCCCACGGTCTGTCTCTCGTGAAGGTCTGGTACTCCGTGGTGGAAGCCCCACGGGCTGCGAGAGAAAATCATCCAGGGCCATGATAGATTAGGACCTCTCATCATGAATCCCTTAATAGAAGGATTTGAAGGCGTCCTCGATCCCGAGAGTCCTGAAGCGCAACTCATCGAAAGCCTGAACCCAGGCCGACTGCCCGAGCATATCGCCATCATCATGGACGGCAACGGTCGCTGGGCAGGGCAACGCCAATTACCCCGCATCGAAGGCCACCGGGCCGGAGTCAAGGCCGTCAAGGCCACTGTCGAGTGCGCGGCCAGACTCACCATTCCGGTACTCACTCTTTATGCTTTCTCGTCGGAGAACTGGAAACGGCCGGAGAAGGAGGTGAGTACCCTGTGGGGGCTTCTGAGACAGTATCTTCGGTCCGACCTCACGACCCTGCAGAAGAACAACATCCGATTTGACACGATCGGACGTACTGGAGAACTTCCGAGGACGGTACGGGAACAGCTCGCGTACGTGGCCAGAAAGACCTCTTCCAACACCGGAACCAGGTTGTTTCTGGCTCTCAGCTACGGTGGCCGAACCGAACTTGTTGATGCCTTCAACCAACTTCTTGAGAGAGGACACACCGCTCCAGTAGAGCCTCGAGACATTGAAGCCCACCTCTATACGAGGGGACTGCCGGACCCCGATCTGTTGATAAGAACCAGCGGCGAAATGCGGATCAGCAACTTTCTTCTCTGGCAGATTGCCTACTCCGAGATCTATGTGACGGATGTGTTGTGGCCTGATTTCCGAGGGATTCATTTCCTTCGGGCCGTCCAGGAATTTCAACATCGGGAGCGCCGTTACGGGGACGTCGCCTCGCCTGCGCTTCAAGACGGCTGATGGGTGTTCGACTGGCAGTAGCAGTCGTGCTGATCCCGACGGTCCTGCTCACGCTGTACCTCGGCCCGCTCTGGTTGTGGATCCTCCTCCTGGAGGTCTTTCTGGTTTCAGCCCTGTGGGAGTTCTTCCGGCTTCTGGACAGGTACTCTCTGGGTGGCTTTGAAATCACTGCCCTGGCAACCGCAGTATCGCCGATTGTGTGGGCCCTCTTCAGTCTCTACCTTGCGGTTTTTCTGCTGGCTGTCCCAGTTCTCCTCCTGGCGAGATCTTGCTGGGAAGGCGGGGCCGAGGGGCGTCTGCTGCCCCGGGCCGGGGCCAACATTTTCTGTTTTTTCTACCTGGGGATTCCGTTTTCGCTGCCGATCTTGCTGCGTGAATCGGAGCGTGGCAACGGCCAGGGCCAGGAACTGGTTTTTGTCCTGCTGTGTGTGTGGCTGTCCGATAGTGCGGGATTCCTGGTTGGCCGCAAGATCGGCCGCCACAAAGTGACCCCTGGAATCTCTCCGAACAAATCGCTGGAGGGTTTCGCCGCGGCCCTGATCGCACCTTGCCTGGGCGCGGTACTCCTCTATCCTCTACTCCTTTCCGGCCAACCCACCGTACCGGTCGCCGTTCTTGGCGGCCTGATGGGCGGCGCTGCAATCGCGGGAGACCTCTTCGAGTCTTTCCTCAAGAGACGAGCTGGAGTCAAAGATTCTTCCGCCCTCATACCTGGACATGGGGGTGTCCTGGACAGGATGGACAGCTTGCTCTTCGCCCTGCCCTGCTATTACCTTCTCGAACGAGTGCTGGCCTGATTCGAGGCAATCATGAAGAGTCTCTCCATTCTGGGTTCAACCGGTTCCATCGGCGAAAGCACTCTCAGCCTTGTCGACCTCTACCCGGAGCGATTTCGGATCGCGGCCCTGGCAGCCGGGCGGAACAGCCGGCTGCTTGTCCAGCAAATCAAGAAGTACCGTCCGGGAATTGTCGCCGTGGATGACCCTGCGGCCGCGGAGGAGGTGCGGCGAGAACTGAGCGGGGTTGAAGTCCTGGAAGGAGTAGAAGGTGTCTCCCGGGTGGCTGCTCTGGACGAAACGGATACCGTCGTGGCGGCCATTTCGGGTTTCTCCGGTCTGGTGCCCACCTGCAGGGCCCTGGAGTCTGGAAAACAGGTGGCTCTGGCAAACAAAGAGACGCTGGTGGCGGCCGGAGACTTCATGCAGGAAGTAATGTCCAGCAACGGAGGCATCATCATCCCGGTGGACAGCGAACACAGTGCGCTGCATCAATGCCTCCGCGGCACTCATTCCAAGTCCGAGATTGCAAAGCTGGTTCTCACCGCATCTGGAGGCCCATTCCTGCATCAGCCCGCAGAATCCTTCCGGGAGATTACCAGGAAGGAGGCTCTGGATCACCCGACCTGGAAAATGGGCCCCAAGATCACCATTGACTCCGCCACCATGATGAACAAGGGGCTGGAAGTGATCGAAGCCCATCATCTGTTTGGAATTGACGCTGATCGGATCGCTGTCGCCGTCCATCCCCAGTCCGTTGTTCATTCGATGGTCGAGTTCATCGATGGGACCCTGGTCGCGCAACTGAGCATAACCGACATGAGATCAGCTCTCTTGTACGCACTTTCCTACCCGGAGCGCTGGGAATCGCGCCTCCCTCGCATGGATCTCTTTTCCCTCCCGAAACTGGAGTTCCTGGAGCCCGACCTGGAAAGGTTTCCCTGTATCAGTCTCGCCTATGAGGCCCTCCGGCAAGGAGCAAGCTATCCGGCAGCATTGAACGCAGCCAATGAAATCGCAGTGGAGGCTTTTCTTGGCGACCGCCTTGGGTTCTCTCAGATCCCGAAGGTCTCCAGTCGGGTCCTTCAATCTCACCGTCCCCGTCCCATCGATGACATCGAGATCGTCCTGGAAGTCGACAGAGATTCACGCGAAGAAGCCGGGCGCGTCGTGGCAGAGCTGAGAAACGAAGTCTGAGCGGCACGGAGCCGGAAGCGCCGACGACCGGAGGAGGTGCGCCCGCGGTCGGGAATGTGACCCCGGCTACTGGCAGGACTGTAAGTACTGTCTGCTAGAATGAAATTGAAACATCAGGGGTTCTCTTGACGTCCATCGTTGCAGAAAGAGATTGAATCGGTGAATTTTTAGGAGTTGAACCTGTGACCATTTCGTCACTTGCCATCTATGTCCTGGCCTTCATGTTTGTGTTGGGAGTCCTGATCTTCATCCACGAACTGGGACATTTCCTGGTGGCCCGTTTCTTCGGGATTCGGGTCCACGTTTTCTCGCTGGGTTTCGGTAAGCGACTGGTGGGATTTCGCCGTGGAGACACTGACTACCGGCTCAGCATGATTCCACTCGGGGGGTACGTCAAGATGGCCGGAGAAAGCCCTGACGAAGAACTCACCGGCTCCCCGGATGAGTTCCTCTCGCGGCCCAAGAAGGAACGCTTCTGGGTAGCCATCGCCGGACCCATCATGAACCTGGCGCTGGCAGTCGTGCTCCTCGCGACCACCTTCATGATCGGTCAGGAAGTCCTTGAGTACCGGAGCCGCCCTCCCACCGTCGGGGCCGTGGCTCCCGACTCCCCGGCCCTGCTGGCCGGCCTTCAAGCCGGCGACACGATCGCTTCGGTGGACGGAAAGAAGACACCCACCTGGAAGGAAGCAGAGTTCCGCATCGCTATTAATCCCAAGCGAACGCTTGACATAGAGTTCGTCCGCGATGGCGCTGAGATGCGCACCAGTGTCACGACCGAGGTGACCCCCGAAGGGAGCGGAAGGATCGGCGTCAGCCCCTTCCTTCCCTATCTGGTGAGCGGTGTTATCGCCGACTCTGCTGCTGACAAAGCCGGCATTCGCGAGGGCGACGAAATTGTTGCCGTCCAGGATAAAGGGAAACGTCACGAGGGATTTTCAGCCATCGCCCAGGTCATCAGGGCTTCCCAGGGAGCCCCCCTGCTCCTTGAAATCCGGAGGGATGGAGTGGTGACCTCTCAGACGATTGCACCCGAAATCACCGACGAGGGCCCCCGGCTCGGAGCGTACATCCAATACGAGACCCTCGAGCATCAACTGGGCCCGGTTGAGGCTTTCCGGCAGTCCCTCGAGGACAACTACGAAATGGCCGTCCTGACCTTCGTCACCGTGGGCCGTCTCGTTACCGGAAACTCTTCCATGAAGCAGCTTTCCGGCCCCATCGAGATTGCCAAATTCTCAGGCAGGGCAGCGATCCTGGGCCTAGTCCCACTGCTCGGCCTGATGGCCGTGATCTCCCTGCAACTGGGACTGTTGAACCTGCTCCCGATCCCGATCCTCGATGGCGGCCTGATCGCGCTACTGGCCGTGGAGGGCTTGATGGGTCGAGATCTCAGCCTGAAAATGAAAGAGCGAATCTTCAAAGTAGGGTTCGTTTTCATCGTCCTGCTGATGGGAGTTGTGCTGTTCAACGATCTAGCCAAGAACCTGTCCGGGTTCTAGATCCAATCGGGTCGTAGGGGCGACCCTTGTGGTCGCCTGTTAAACGGGCCGGCACAAGACCGGCCCCTACGAAGCAAGCTGCTCGATCAGCAGCTTCAGATACTGCTGGGCTACCAGACTACCACCCGACCGTACTCCTTATTTTTCAACAACTTGCAGTAATTCAGATTTGCCGTCTTTTTCGCTGGTGGTGAAAACTGTGACCATTTTTTCTCGCTTCATGCTGTCAATGGCCGCTCTCTTGTGGTCATCGCTCAGGTGAGCATACCGCTCGACCATCTGAATACTTCGCCAGCCTCCAAGCTCCTGTAGTGTCCTTAAGTCCGTCCCCGCCATCACAAGCCATGAGGCAAACGTGTGCCTTAGAACGTGGGGGGTGACGCCGCTCAGCCTGGCACGCTCACAAGCAGTCATAAAGACCCTTCTGTTGTCGCGTAGCCGGTTGACCCCGTCCCTTTTCACAAAAACCCAATCGCTCTTGCTGCGCTCCATCTGCCCTCTCAAAGGTTCGACCAGGTCACGGTGTATAGGCACGGTCCTGGTGACTCCGTTCTTGGCATAAGCAGCCTGCACAGTCAGTTGTCTGCGCCTCAGGTCAATGTCTGCCTTCTTGAGCGTCAGGGCCTCAGAATGCACCCTTAGCCCTGTGTAGATGCCCACGAGTATGATTGTTCGTGTCGGCTCGGTAGCAACAGCCAGGAGCTTATCGCTCTCGTTGAAAGTGAGAAATCGGGTGCGGCCTCGGGTCTCTTTCACCAATTGGACCTCGCAGGCGGGATTCTCACCCTCAAACTTGCCCCACTCACTGCAGCGATTGAACAGGCTCTTGAGCAGGGACAGCTCGCGGTTGACTACGACCTTGGCCCCTTCCTTCAGTCGCTTCTGCTTGTACTTCTCGATGAGAAACGGGTGAATTCCACTGAGCTTCTTCCCGGTGAAGAACTTCTCGAGCTGAGTCAGAAGCTTCCTGTAGCAATTCGCTGTTCTCGGCTTCCGGTTGGCTTCGGCCCAGGCTCGGAACAGCTTGGCCGCATCGGTAAATGTAATGTCCTTCTTCTTCCTCCGAATCCCGGCCTCACCCCTCAGGATCTCCGCTCGCTTCACCGTAGCCAGTTCACGGGCCACAGTTCGGGAAATAACGCTCCCGAGGGGCTCCCGATGCCGCTTACCTCGATATCGGAAGTCCAAATACCAAACTGTGCCTCTCAGGTACAACCCGTCTCCTTTTCTAGCCATTGTTGTCTCCTCTCCGTTGAATAACGATCCCGGCCAGCCTGGCGATGCCGGGCACCATCCGGGAGAGCAGCCGAAACCGCTCCCCCGGGCCGTCTAGTTTCAGTGCACATCCCGGGCCACAACCCGGAAGGCCACACCCAGCACTTCAAACGGTGTTGTGTCTTTGATGAGCAGGTCTTCGTGGCCCGGGTTCAGCGTTCTCAGCGTCACCCGGCCGTTCTCGCACCAGTACACCTTCACCATCTTCTCGCGGCGGGCGCCCACCTTAACTATCACCACATCGCCGTTGCGCGGGCTTCTGTTCTGGTCGATAGCGAGCCAGTCACCATCCATGACTCTCGGCTCAAGGCAGTCCCCTTTCACAGAGCAGATACAGATGCCGGTCCTGTGAAACTGCGTACAGTAGTTCTCGAGCCAGTCCGGCGGCAGCGGTTTCAGGTTAGCCCTTCATGCTGCACCCCCTTCGCGCCCCGCCAGCCTGTCAATTATGGCGTGTATTTCCTCAACTGAGTATTCCTTAGCCGGCCTGGGCGACTCGGGGTCCTGGGTCTCCTCTGCCTGGCGGGCTTTTTTCCAGCTCCTCAAAGGCTTTGTCCAGGTTGTCACGCAGTACGAACAGGTCGTGGACATAGGGGTTCACCAGACTCTCGATGGAGTGGGCCACTGACCCCTCGGGTCCCCACGATGCCTGTCGGACAATGAAGAGCAGATTGTCAATGCCGAAAACGGCCTTCTGGAGCGTCTCAAACTGTTGGTGTGAAAGCGGGACAGCGACGGATTGATTAGGTAGACTTTGAAAAGCCATTGCAAACCTCCATGGGTTTGTGGTGGTCAGGTCTCAGTAGGTGCCTTAACCGCACCCGCTGGGGCCGCTCTCTCGAGCGCCACCGTGATTTGTTCTTTCCATCCTAGTCCAACCCGGTGCGAAATGTCCACAGGACCCTCCCCCGGGCCAGTTTGACTGTCCGTCAAAACGGTCCCTCGGAGTACAATGGAGGGCATGAAAACGAAGCACGAAATTCTAGTCAGGTACGACGTCGAAGTCAAAATGGAAGCTTCCTTCGACTGTCCACTCTGCGGCCTCCCGTTTCTACTTGCATTCCAGTCTGGAGACACGCCCCCACGCACCCCGCCGCCCGACGATGTTGTCAAAGTACACTTCCAGGGAGGTCTCGACGACTGCCCTGGGTTCGCTCGGCTTAACATGATTCCCAACTACTCGGTCAAGGGAACTGTCGTGGTACTCGAGCTGACCTAGAACCAGGAGCCTCGTCACCGGATTTAACCGGCCGGCCCTTCAAACTCCCGAGCAGCCCACGGTTCTGAGTACTCAGAGTCCTGAAAGTCGCCTTTGAATGCTTCCCGAACCGCGGCGGCGTGATTGCGCCAGGCGGCCGCGGCCTGGTCCTTGCTCTCGAAGGGCTCCGGCTCTCCAAAGTAATGCCCGCCGACGCTGTAGCCCCAGCAGAGGTACTCGATTTCTTCCCTAGTCAGTTTTTCCGTCCCATTTTTTCTTTTTTTCTTTGCCATCATTCGACCTCAAGTTGTTTGAGCAGCCGCGCGAATAAGGTCGTGGCGTCGCGCTCGATCGTCACGGCCGGGTGCGGCTTCTGAATCCCTGGAAGAATCAGCCCATCTCTATCGATCAGTTCGCGAGCTTCCACAGCGCGACTCAGCGCAGCTCCCGCCATCAGGACCAAGGGATGCTCCGAAAGTGGAATTTCCCAGCCGTGGAAGACAGTTTCGACCCATTCTTTCGCCTGGGGGTGGAGGGTTTCGACGTCACCGACCGCAAACCCAGCCGGTAGCACCTTGGCTTGTGGACGCTCGTTCTTCGCGACCAGTTGCAGCCTGGTCCTCTTTTTGGCCTCCGCTCTTCGAGCCCGCGAGCGGCAGCGCTCACCGCAATACTTTCGTGGGCGCCCGTGTCGGCCAGGCTGGATGTCAGTCTCGCATACGTTGCAATTCATGGCTTTTAAACCGGTCGTTCTTTCATGAAAATGGGACCGTTTATGCAAGCGAATGCCCCTCACCCGTCCCTGGATCGAAGGGCTTGAAAGAAACGGGCGACACAAAGGGGAGCGGTAGCCGTGCCCGTTCCCTCGTCGCTGTTCTGCCACCTGTGCCACTTGTGACTGTGGTCAGGCTCGGGTAGTCTTGAGTACATGCACCGCAAGCCTTACGAGCCCCCAAAGCTGCAGGTCTTCGGCGATCTGAAGCGATTGAGCCGGCAGGAACCCCAGGGCGGCAGCGGCAAAGGCCCAAGTCCCGCTGGTTTTCCTGTCCCGACCGATTTGTTCTGATGCCGGTTACAGAGCGGTCTGCGTAGCCCAGGCCATCGGCATCATTTCCTTGCCACCATGGGCAGGCTCTGGCATCCTGTAACCCATGCTGCAACTCAAGCGCTTCCGCAAGCCACGCGTCAGGAAGTTCGGTGATGTGCACCGGTTGACCAGGACACAGATTCCGGTGGGGTCCCAAGGGCAAGAGGCCCAGCTTACTGGCTACGACATAACGTAGCCGCTGTCCGGCGCAGTAACGTCTCCGCATTCTCATAGCTGCTGCCCCATCATCCGCAGTGCCTGCCGTTCGCTCTGCTCGGCTACCTGAAGCACCTGCAGGGCGTCTTCATCAACGTGCTGCTGGATGCACTCTGAGACGAGCTCCCGCAGTTGCCCTGGTGCAATGGCATCCACTTCCACGCTTCCACCCTCGAATCCTTTGGCGCGCGAATCAGTGCGCTTAGTTGGTCTTTCCGGTAGGTCCCAGGCCTGGATCTGCCAGGGCTCGACTGCTACCCGCTCGAAGTAGATCTCTGCGTCCGGTGCAAACTCACGCAGTCGCTCCTCCACGTTTCTGGAGATGTCCCGCCCCGAGGGATCGTGATCGCCAAAGTAATAGATGTGAGTCGGCTTGTCGGAATACTCGATCTCTTCCGCTGCTCCGCATAAGAAGCTCAGGCTGGGGTATCCCCGGGTTACCATCAGCGGCACATCCCACTGCCCCGTCTCGCGGTAGAGCACACCGGACAAGGCATCCTTCTCCAGCCACACCTCCACACGCACACCCTGGTTATCCCATAGAGCGCGCCGGTAGGTTCTGGCGGTTGACTCGATTGCACCCTTCAGCGTCGAGAAGCTGTCGGGTTTGCGCATCCAGCGGGTGTTGTCTGCGATCCACCCCCAGGGGAGTTGCTTCTGCAGCCGCATGGTGCCCAGGTGCCGGCACACGACGTTCTTGTACTCAGCCTCTGTCTTGTCGATCAGGCCGCGGGTAACAGCCTGGTAGAACACCTGGCGCACGGTGGCCGGATGCTCTTCCGCCAGGATGGCGTACAGGTGCCCTTGCAGCTCTTCAATCTCCGCCTTGGTACGCCGTTTCCGTTTTATGGGGCTAGTCCTATTAGTTGTCATCTCTCCTTTTCCAAAAAACTTGTGTAGGGGTGCGGAAAAAGCTGAAAAAGCTGAAAAAGGGCTTATTCCGCTTTTTCCGCACCCCCTTTTTCAGCTTATTCCGCTTTTTCCGCATGTCTGTAGTACTCCACTGGGCGACCGCCGGTGTCCCGTTTGTGGGGGGTGATCATGTTCTGTGAGCGCAGCAGAATGATTGCCTGATCAATCTGAGTAGTGGTCTTGTGACCGCCGAATATCTGGTTGATCTCGGTCCTGGTCAGGCCCGCAGGGGCCCCTTTCAAGGACTGCAGGATGGTGTCTGCAATTGGGTCCCCCAGCGTGGCCCCGAAGATATACCGGGCTGAGTCCTCACAGTACTGCCACAGAGCCAGGGCTGCTCGAAGGTGGTCAATAGTCACAAGCATGGAGCCGTCAAGGGCCGCATACAGGCAGGCCAGTCTCATAGCCTGCGCCTCTGATCTGGCAATCATTGCCCCCAGCAGCCCCGGCTTCCCAGAAGACAGCTCCGGGTAAACCTCAGCCCAGAGGCCACGGGCTTCTGAATCACGCCGGATCTCGGGCGTTACCTTCCCCCGGTTCACTACCCGCCCCAACTCTTGAAGGAATGGGCCGAAGTTCACGCTCGAGATGCAACCACCCTCAGGCAAGCACTTCGACCGTTTCACACACAGCCAGAGAAACCGGTTCCCGAACCCGTTACCCATCTCAGTTCTGGTCAGGTGCTGCAGCAGCTCGGCCTTCGAAATGTGGCCGATGATACCGATGTGGGCCCCGGTCGCCCTGGCGGGGCTGTTCTTGGTCAGGATCCGCAGGTTCCCGCCGTCCCAGGCATTCCGGATCACCGGCGACAGCGTGTTAGTTTCCCTGTTCATGACACGCAGTGTCGACGCGAATTCTGCCTCGATAACCAGGAGACGCTTATCACTCACGCCCTGGTCGGTGATTACGTCTTCGTAGGTAGTTGGCTGCCCTTTCTGTCTTTGTGCCTTGGTTTCCTCGATCGGGTCCCGGACGGCCCAGATCAGGCCTTCACCAGAAGACAGCCCAAACTGAACCCGCTCCGTGTCCCAGTCTTCGTCAACCGACCTGCACACGTTGCGGACATGACCGAGACTGGTTCCTTTGCGCCCCTTCGAAGTCTCTCCAACACAGCAGCAGAAGAGGTTCAGTGCGTGCCGATCAGCCTCAACCCTGAAGTGCGGCTCCGCCCCGATGCAGTTTCCGAAACAGACCAGGAACTGCGCCAGCAGGGCAACAGGGTCGGCTTCCGTGTGAGGCTCCACAAGCTGGACAAACTCACCAGCCAGGCCATGCAGGGCTGCCTTGTTCAGCGCTGGCCACACAGGAGCTGGCAGGGGCTCATCTCGGGGCTGCGTCGGTGCAGTGCTGTCACCAGCCGGATATCTGGCGACGCTGGCAGCGATAGCTGCAACCTCGGCCTCAGGTAGCGGGGGGCTGCAGCTGGTTTTGTTCTGCTCCAGCAGGGCGGCCCGGATGACAGGCTCAGAGGCTCCCCGCCGCCGCATTGTGCCTGCCAGGCTGGCCAGGGTTGCATTGCGGGTTCCGGGGGGTATCTGGTCGGGCAGTGGGGGGCTTGGTTTCTTCTCCTGTCCCCCGTTTCTCACAGCTTGAAGCAGCCAGGGGGGGACTGTCGCGATGGACTGCTGATCCTTGCTCCAGGAGTACTGGTTACCGGAAAGGTGCCGACTCGGAGCCACCACGATATAGCCGTTGTCAGCTCGAACGTCGATGCCCTTGCGCAAGCCGACGTTGTTACGTACCGGCTCCGCATCCGGCACCCTGAAGAGATAATGAAGCCCTCCACCGCCTGTCCGCTGCACAAGCGTCTTGGGTACTGTCATTCCTTCGTCGGCCAGCGTTGCCAGCGACTCCGGGCCGTCCGGCATGTCGATGTCCAGGACCATGAGGCCGGCGCCTTTGTATGCCTTACTCCCGACAGCTAAGCCGATGTTGGAGTCCGGCCAACTGCTCCACCATGTCCGGACCTGCTCAGGCTCACAACTGGCGCCCTTGACCCCGTTCTTGATCCGCGGGTGCTTCCCGGGAGAAGAGCAGTCAACTCTCCCACAGGTGCAGTCTCCCGCTGAGTCGATCCCGTGCAAAGGCAAGACTTTGAGATGCCGGTTTGCATAGGCCAAAGCCCCCTCAAGCAGCGTCATTTCCGATAGCGCTAATTCAGCCATGGTCCCTCTTTATGCCTCTTGAGCTCGTAGCAAGAATCACAAACAACCTCGACTCTGGATCTATCGAACTCGAAGCCGCTCAGTTTTCTAAATCTCTTTTTTTCCTTGGGTCCGAAACCGACCCTGTTCTTTCTGCAGTAGTCACACAAGAAAACATTGCGGCAGTTCCTATCCGCCCATTCAAGCGCTTGCATATTCGAACTCCTCCCAGCCGCGCAAGATTGCTTTCTTCACTTCGTGCTCAACATGCTTCGGCAACTCCACGAGCGGGAAATACCGAATCCGGCCATCAGGATCGGACCATGAAGCCTGCGGCAGTGATGGCCAGGCGAGCTGCCCGGGCTGGCACACGACCCGGCAAGAGTTAATCCTGATCTTGCCGCCGATGTCGACCGAGCAATACGCCTTCAGATTGCCCGCCTCTACCTGGTGGAAGTTGAATGCTCGGATCTGGAGACCTGATACGTTCTCGGTCACGACCGCGGCCCCCTTCCATGTGTCCAGTAAGGTCTCCTGAAGAAGCCGTTAATGGAGACCTGGCACCGGAGAAGGACATTGACCCGGCGAGCGTCTCCAGCTTCTTCGGCCTCACCGATACGTTCCGTCATCTTCCAATTCCAATCATCCAGCCAGCCGGGGCCAGCTGGGTTTACCTCGTCGTACCTTTTCGTTAGAATTTCCATTGTCCTGCCTTTCTTAAGAAGGTTCGTGGGGCGGCCGTGCCGGGCTGCCCCGCTTTTTTGTTTTAACTACCCATCACCACGCCTCATGCGGTCGTTCTCAAGGGCTTCGTCTAGTTGGCATCCTGGTAATTCCTCCAAGTACTTCTCCAACTCGTTTCGCAGGAATACGATGCGGGATCCCCACCTGCGAAAAGGCACCACGCGCCTGGAAACCCTGGCCCGGAGAGCCTTCTCTGTTATCCCCAGTTCCTGGGCCGCCTCCGGGATGTGAAGCATTTTTGTCGTCATGATCTTTCAGCGCTAAGAAGCTCCGGTCCTGGCGCTCGCAGACGGCAAAGTTGAGTCGAAAGAGAGCCTGTGTCTTCGGGTCCTGCAGTTCCACTCCACGTCGGCTGGCGGCAGGTCGTTAGGCTGTTTGTGCATGTTAGGCGGCCGAAGCACCATCGTGTGATGGACGCAACGCCTCTTTCGGGATAAACCGTCTGCGCCCAAACCTTTGAGACGGCAGCTGCCCTGTCTCAATCAGCTGGTAAACGGTGCTTTTTCCCAAACCCAGCCACTGAGATAGTTCCGCAGGAGCCACCCACTCCGGCAACTCCTCAAATTTAGTCTGTCTATTAATATCCATGCCCCCACAATAGCATGTGGTATTGACAGTATCATTCTCTCCGTCTACCATTGACACTATCTAATAAATCCCGGCCACATTTCGTGGCAAAGGACAGGGATTATGAGCGATGTGAGCGTTTTCAGCTTCGATCAGCGAATGGAATTCTTGATTAATTTCGCTGGCCTCCACCTAGGAGAACTGCGACCAGGGGACTGGTTGAACCTGCGGGACGATATGAAGCGGTTCCTGGGCAGCGTGCGGGATCCTGGCGAGGTCGTTGTGAGCTTCACAGAGAAAGATGTTGAACGATATCCCGACAAGTCAGTCAGATCCCTTCAAGGCCTCGTTAGGACTCTTCTCTCTCAGGTTGCAAATGCTTCTAAAGACCGGACCGGCAAGCTCCAGAGCATGGGAATTCCCACCGCCCTGGCGCTCAGGGCCAACTTTCGGGTAATCAGAGATCCCGGTGATTTCGTCCTGCTCAATGTCCGCGGCAACCTCACAGACCTTTTTCTCTTCAAGACATTGTTCTTGCTCTTCCAGGCCCCCATCGAGCCCATTCGAGAATGTCCGGAATGCGGGAAGACTTTTTATCGACATGACCAGCGGCAGAAATACTGCGAGCGTCGATGCGCCAACCTGGTCGCTACGAAACGCTTTGTCCAACGCAAAAAGAAAGGAAAGTAGCAGATCCGGCATCAACTTGACCTGATTGCCAAGGGTTAGAAGACGATCCAACAAAAAAGCGTGACCGCAACTGCCGGGGCTACACGAACATGTCGAATGGCCGGAACTCACCACTCAGCAGTTCCCGCGTGTCCCGATGCCCCAACCAGCCCGCGATCATTGTGGCGTAGACTCTACGGAAGTCCGTGGTGTGGACCAGGTTGTCTCCTTCATCCAGTTCCGTCAGGCTGGGGATCCGGTGGTGGCATTGACACATGAGTAGCCGGTCTACGATCTGTTGACAATCAACACGAAGAAACTTTACTCTTTCTGTTGGATTTCAAAAGGAGGACTATGACCCGAGTGAAGACAGACATCCTTCAAGGCACCTTGGATCTACTGGTGTTGAAAACTCTTGACGTGATGGGACGGATGCACGGTTGGGGAATTGCTCGTCGGATTGAGCAGGTCTCCGAAGATGCTGTCTACGTGAATCAAGGCACGCTTTACCCTGCACTGATTCGCTTGCAGCAGAAGGGCTGGATTCGATCGGAGTGGGGCGCTTCGGAGAATAACCGGAGGGCCAAGTTCTACTCCTTGACCAAGGCTGGGACAAGACAACTGAAAGTGAAAGAGGCTAACTGGGAGCGAATGGTAAACATCGTGGCCCGCGTGCTCCGAGGGACTGAATAAGGAGTCCGCGGTATGGTTTGGCTGAAGACCTTTCTTGCCCGGGTAGGTGCGCTCTTCCACAAGCGACGATTGGAAGAGGAACTGGAGGAGGAACTCGGTCTCCACCTGGAGATGGAGACTGGACAGAATCTCCGAAATGGGATGAATCCGGCTGAAGCTCGGCGAGCCGCGCGGCTTCGCCTGGGCAATCCAGAGCTGGTCAAGGAGAATTGCCGTGACGCCCGCGGCTTTACCTGGGTGGCGGCCTTTCTTCAAGACCTCCGGTTTGCCGCGCGGATGCTTCGGCGCAGCCCAGGGTTCACAATCGTGGCGGTGCTCTCTCTGGGCCTGGTAATTGGCGCCAATGCCACGATCTTCAGCGTCCTGAATCCGATTCTGTTTTATTCCCTTCCCTATGACGACACAAACCGGCTGGTGGTGCTTTCCGAGATCAAGATCGATCAGCCTACCCGACAACGAGCTCCGACTGAGTCGACGATCTCTGAATGGAGCAGGAATGCCCAATCGTTTGAGCAAATCGAGCGCGTAGCACCGGTGCAGAACGTCACGCTATCCGCCCGTGACCAGGCCGAGCCGGGGTTCTTCAACCGGGTCAGCCCCGACTTTTTCTCTCTGCTGGGGATCGAGCCGCAACTTGGCCGGACGTTTACGCCTGAAGAGCTTTCTCACCGACCAGGTGAACCGGTTCTTCTGAGTGACAGCTACTGGCGCCGTCGATTTGGCGCCGACGCGGGCGTTCTCGGAGAGCAGATGCTCGTAGGCGGTCAAGTCAGTATCATAGTGGGAGTCCTGCCGCCGGATTTTCGGTTCCGGATAACTCCTTATAACACTGGCGAAGCGCACGTGTGGCTATCGTCCAATCTCGCCCGTGAGCCGGGAGCGGGCCGTTGGCTCCGTCCCCTGGCCCGGCTCAAGCCCGGCGTGAGCGTCGAACAGGCCCGGCTGGAATTGGAAGCCATCGGCCAGCATCTCGAGGAGGCAAATTCTCCTGCAGACCAGGGTTGGAGAACAGACGTTCAGTTGTTGCCGGACGCATTGTTCGCCATGTGGAACAAGCACTTCTTGCTTCTCTCGGGGATCGGCCTGCTGGTCTTGCTGATCGGATGCGCCAACGTCGCCAACCTGCTACTGGCCCGGACCCGCAGACGTGAAAAGGAGATCTCGGTTCGGATCTCGATGGGGGCCAGTCGCCTGCGCCTCGTCCGCCAACTCTTGACCGAGAGCATTCTCCTGGCCTCGCTGGGAGGTGTTCTGGGTCTCATCCTCACCTATTGGGGGATCGGAATCTTCGTAGCCCTGGCCCCGCAGTGGTGGCCCTTTGCCCAGAAACAAATCAGTATCGATGGCGGGGTGCTCGCTGTTACGGCAGCCATCTCACTTGTGACAGGCGTCATCTTCGGGCTTGCGCCGGCCCTTCGAACCTCCCGACCCAACCTGTACGAGTCCTTGAAAGAGGGTGGAAGGCGTTCAACAGGTTCAGACCGGCAGCTCCTGCGCAACTTGCTGATCGCCTCCGAGGTGAGTTTGACATTTGTCCTGCTGGTGGGTACCGGATTGATGGTCCACAGCTTCATGAACGTGCGACAGGAAGATCCCGGCTACGACCCGACCAACCTCCTGAGCGCTCACATCTTCTTGCAGGGATCCGAGTACCTAGCATGGCCGAGAACGGAAGAGAGGACCCTGGCGCCTCAGGTCGATCAGTTCTGGGAGGAATTGCTGGAACGGACCGAGGCACTGCCAGGGGTGCAGTCCGCGGCGGTGAGTGGAGTCGCACTCTTGGGATGCGGATTCCAGATTGTGGGGCAGGCCTTCACACCACCACCCAGGCGCCCGCGCGTCGGGTACCAGGCGGTCAGTCCTAGCTACTTTCGCACCCTGGGTGTTCCCTTAGTTAAGGGGCGCAGCTTGACGGAGCACGATACCGAGGGATCGAGGTGGGTTGTTGTCATCAACGAAGCCGGGGCCAGACAATTTTTTCCGGGTGAGGATCCCCTGGGAAAACTCGTTCAACTGGATTTTGGTGGGACCGGCCCTTCGCTTGGGCAAACCCCGGTTGACGAGCCTCAGCCCCGGGAAGTCGTGGGCGTTGTCGGAGATATGAGGCGGGGCTTGGGTGTGCAGACGTGGCCAATCCTTTATGTACCCCGCCTCCAACACATGAAGGCATTTCCGAGTCAGGCGGGCACGGCTTCAGCCACGCGAAAGTACTTGATCGTACGAACCTCTTCCAGTCCGCTGAGCTTGAAGCCCGCTCTGGAGAGGGTTGTCGCCGCGATCGATCCGGATCAGTCGCCTTCTTACTTCCGAACCCACGAACAAATACTCTCCGACTCGATTCAGTCCCCGCGATTCTGGATGAGACTCTTCTCTTTTTTCGCTGCAGTGGCGGCGACGCTGGTGGTGGTTGGAGTCTTTGGGGTCATTGCCAGCTCAGTCGGTGAGCGGACCCACGAAATGGGTGTGCGGATGGCGATTGGCGCACAGAAGAGGGACGTATTCGTACTGGTGATCAAACAGGGCTTGAAAATGACCTTGATCGGCCTCGTGATCGGCCTCGCCATCAGCCTGTCCTTGAGCCGGCTGCTTGTCAGTTTGAGGTTGCCATTGTACGAGATCAGTCCCACCGATCCCCTCACTTACGTCCTGGCGGCCCTGCTTCTGTTGGGGATTTCCCTGGTGGCCTGCTATTTTCCGGCCCGCCGGGCTATGCGCGTGGATCCGGTCGTAGCTCTCAAGACCGAGTAAGCGAAACAGAGAACAGAAATGGTCGATATTCAACGCCCGGGATATGCCCGCAAGAAACGCCTGCTTCGAACCCTGTACGGGTCCCTCCTGGTCATTTCTCTTCTGGCAGTGACCTGGGCTTTCTCCAGACTGGAACCGGCTCTTCCCGGTGTGGACCGGGCCTCCGTGTGGGTGGGAGAAGTGGAAAGGGGATCCATGGTCATCGAGGTTCGGGGGAACGGCACGCTGGTCCCGGAGGAGATCCGCTGGATTGCCGCCTCGACGGGAGGCCGTGTGGAGGGAATTCCGGTATTGCCGGGGTCGTTTGTGCGGGCCAACACCACGCTGGTTGTCCTGGACAATCCTGAGCTGGAACGAGAGGCTCTGGGCGCCGACCTCGAGCTGCAAAGAGGCATCGCTGAACTGGAGTATCTCAAAGTGGATCTGCAGCGCCAGTTACTGACCCAGCGGGCTCAGGCAGCCAGTGTGCAGTCGGATTATCGCAGGAGCCAACTGGAAGCCGACAAGAACGAGGAGCTGGCCCAACAGGGTCTGCTCTCAGAACTGGACCTGCAGCTCTTCCGGGTCACGGCCGAAGAGCTGAGCAAACGCCACCTCCTGGAGCAGGAACGGCTTGCCATGAACTCGCAGGCGCTACAAGCTCAACTGGCAGCTAAGGAGGCCGAAGTTTCCCAGCTGCGAGGACTGTTCGAGTTGCGGAGAAAGCAGGTCGCGAGCCTACAGGTCAAAGCCGGTATCGACGGGGTGCTGCAGCAGACTCCGGTGGAAGTCGGGCAGCAGATCAACACGGGAGAGATTCTTGGAAAGGTCGCGGTGCCGGGGCGGCTGAAGGCCGAGCTCCAGATCCCAGAGACCCAGGCCCAGAAGGTTCGGTTAGGTCTGCCCGCAGTCGTGGATACGCGAAATGGAGTTGTTTCCGGAGAAGTAGTGCGCATCGATCCGGCAGCCCGGGAGGGGACGGTGACGGTGGACGTCAGGTTTACTGAAGAGCTGCCCCCTGGAGCCCGTCCGGAGCAGAACATCGATGGGACCATCCAGATCGACCGGCTGGACGACGTGCTGAAGATAGGCCGGCCGGTCTTCGCTCAACCCGACACCACGATCCGAATCTTCCGTTTGACACAGGAAGGGCAAGAGGCTTTGCGGGTCCCGGTACGGCTGGGGCGAACCTCGGTGACCACGATTCAGGTTGTGGAAGGACTGGCGCAAGGAGATCGAGTGATTCTGTCGGACACCTCCGAGTTAGACGAGTTCGATCGGATCCGTCTCAACTGAGTCGCGCCTCCAGAAAGGAATACGAAATGAAGTCAGAAACAGCACCTGTGATCGAGATGCAGGAGGTCACCAAGACCTTTTACACCGATGAATTAGAGACCCAGGCGATCTCGCAGGTTGATTTGACCATCCAAAGAGGGGAATACGTGTGTATAGCCGGTCCCTCGGGTTGCGGAAAGTCGACGCTGCTCTCCATTGCCGGGCTGCTGGACACGCCCACGGCCGGAAAGTACCGCTTGAATGGGCGAGCGGTGGAAGACCTAACACCTTCGGAGAGGGCCCGCATCCGCAACCGTGAGATTGGATTCATCTTCCAGAATTTCAATCTGATCGGAGACCTGACCGTGTTTGAGAATGTGGAACTCCCCCTCACCTATCGGGGCATGGCAGCTTCGGAACGAAGAAAGAGAGTCGCAGAGTCGCTGCAGTGGGTGGGTATGGCTCACCGGACAAAGCATTATCCGGCACAGCTTTCAGGGGGAGAGCAGCAAAGGGTGGCGGTCTCCCGGGCCTTGGCAGGAGAGCCCTCGATACTGCTGGCAGATGAGCCGACAGGAAACCTGGATTCAGAGAGCGGGGGCGCCGTGATGGAACTTCTCAGCAGGCTGCACCGGGACGGAGCGACGATTGGCATGGTGACCCACGATCCACGCTACGCGAAGTATGCCCAGCGGCAGGTCCAGCTCTTTGATGGCCGGATCGTAAATGACTAGGCCATCAATCCGAGAAATAGCAGATAACCTGCCTCCTTTGATGGATGCCGGCCTGGTGTCCGCCACAGCAACTGTTACTCAGGTGACTGGCGGTACCTGGACCAAGCAGACGTGCGGGAGGGACGCTTAACTGGAGGGCGTGGAGAACCATGCCCGGAACAGCGGGGTTTCCAGGGGTAATCCTGGGACATGGAACGGGTTTTTTCGCGGGTGGATGCCGGTAAAAGAGGGCAAGGTTTGAGGATCGCGAAGACGGTTGAAGTGTAGGACCATGCCCACGCTAGGTAGATGTGCGCAGCGGTAGGTCGAGAGCTCTTTGATGGCCGGATCAATTGGCACGGAGAGCCAGACCCAGAATGAGTCAGTATCGTCTGGCCATCCCCTCGCGGAAGGTCTCGGCCCAGGAGCAACTTCTGGCAAAGAAACGGACCAACCCAGACTATCCTGATTTTACTTGGGGGATGCAGCTCTCTTCGCTTAGATGATCTCTCCAGGATCCGGAGCGAATCTCCGATCGATCTCTTGTCTCTTCATTGACAAGATATACCCACGCATCTCGCTCTGGATTGACTAGGCGGACCCTGCGCCTGGTGAATCTCGATTCGGCTGGTCGCTCTGGATCGTAGTCTTCGAACTCGTCGGTCACTGCAAAAACAGCAGGGTCCCTTACCTCGTATAACTCGCCAACCACGACTCCATCTCCTGCGGTAAGTCCAGGATAGCGCTCCAAGTCATACAGTTTGCCTCTGATCTTGCAAGGCCCCACGAAGCGTATTTTCTCTGCGACACCTAGCTCTTCCTGCCGCCCAAAGCCGCGCATGAGGCTTCCGTAAAACGCGACATACTCCGTTTTCACTGCACTGCACCTCGAATATTGAGTTTATCGTACCAGCCCAATTGAGTCTGGACCGCTGGTGGCAGGGTTTTTCCGGGGGGAGGGGGGGCGCTTAACGAGGTAAAGTTTGACTATGCCCGGAGAGACCGAGAACCGACTAATGAGTGCGGCACTCAACTCCTGGCCGCTTCGAGAGGCGCGTGTTCCGGATCTGAATGTGAGCCGCTCGACTTCGATACGACTGTGTCGGTAAGTGGGCGCCGCACCGATGCCGGATCAATCCCGGCTCGGTCGGCTGCAATCACACCAACGGCCTCCCAGTAGTTGGCTACTCGATGAAACTGACCTGGCGCCCAAGGTAGCGATGACAGATCGTTCTCCATCAGATTTCGGTTCTCTTCCACCGCGATCACCATAATACCCTGCTCCAGGGCGGCAAGCGTCGGAATCCCCAGGCAACCATCAGGAATCACGAGGCACGAGATATCCGAGGCCGTTAAGACACCGGGCTGATTCATGGCCTGCACATCTGTGATGATGCGAGGACTTCTCTGCAAGCCCTTAAGTGTGCATTGCAAGAACGTCAGCGAGACCGCCTCAGCCGCCATCCGCGGATCGACAATTCCGGGGTCCACGTTTGCTATCTCCCGTGACTCGAACATAGGTGAGTGGGCGGTGGGAACATCATATAGACTCGAAAGAGCGTGCGTCAGCAGGGCCTCGACGCCACCCCATGGATTCACCATCGTGCCGGCTGCGTCAAAATAGCCCTGGTGAAACTCTTGCGGTACGTCGATCACAGACGAGATAGCGACGGCGTCAAATTGACCCGCGCGACCCTCTAACACTTCGAGCAAGCCCTCAACCTCTTCAACGCTCCCTGCTGACCTGCCAGAAGGCGCGAATCGCGCCCGGAGCTTGACGGGTGGATCGAGCGACACAACCTCGGGACACGAGAGCCCGTAAGCCGCCCGGGCAGCGCTTACCGCATTTACAGCTGCGTTGACGAAGAGCTCGTCACGATGAGCGTCGATCACAACCAGAACGCGATTCGAGCGTACCGGTTGTAGTCCTGCCGTCCCCATGAGCAGCCGGCAAATAACGCTGCCTTCGACATACTGGGCGTTCTGGGGTATCTCGTTGAGGTCGGAGGCATTGACCACGTTCGGGTGCAGAACAAGCGTGTCGGCTACCTCCGCGAGCATCCGCGCCACAGGTCCGGCATCACCGGCATGCCCGCCAATCTCCGCCCCGACCCCCGTGGGCACGAGGAGCACGATGTTGTACTGGTGTGTGTTCTCGGTGGGCCGGCGCCGGAACTCAAAAACGGAGTCGAAACGTGGCCGACCCGATTCCGCCAAGCCGCCGATCCCGCCAAATTCGCATTCGTAACCGCTGGCCATTGTCGAGGTCACAACAAACCGCAACGGGTGAAGACCCTCTTCGTCACTCCGTGAACAGGCCTCACGAAAACGTGTCAGTAATTCATCGTGGCCGGGTGCAGAAGGGACCTCGAACTCCCGCTCGAATAAGAAAATCGCCATCCTATAGTCTCACTTTTCCTGGTCGCGGCTACCGGCGGATTACCACGTTCTGCGTCCAGTCCTGGGAATCAAACCACCTCGCCGTGAACTCTGCTGCCTGGTTCGTGTCGAATTCCTTGCATGAAAAGATGTTCACATAGGTGGTTTTCATCAAATCTAGCGTATGGATGACTATCGTGCTAGTGAGGATGAACTGGACCGCGCTGGTTCCCGTGGTCTTAGGATCTTTTTGCTGTTCTTCTTTGGGCACGCCAACGTCATCCCAAAAATGAAGGTCACAGCGCTCCATATCGATCAGGTCGCACAGCTCTCGAAAGTATCCTTCAATGGCGGTTCGAGTAAACTTGGCCGAATCGCAGTCATGCAAGTCAAGAATCAACTCTTGACCATAACCCGCCTCCATTTCGCTCCTGAGTTCTTCCTGCATTTCTACCTAAGGAGACACGGGCCCTGGAATCGAGATTCCAAAACGTTGATCCAGCTTCTTGTATCTCGCATACGCCCTAGCAAGGCCGGCGAACTTCGCGTTCGATCGCAGATAGCCCGAGAATTCAGTTAGACGTGCATTTAGAGCATCGTCGTCTTGATCGACCTTTGCGCGGAGGACACTACGGTATTGAACGTCCAGGGTTTCGATCAGTCTCAAGACTCTCTCTTTCAGGAACACGTGGTCATCAATGCCCGTGACCTCAATGGTCAGACGCCCGCGAGTGCTGTTGTTTTTCGGGATCACCTGTCCATAGAACGAATCGCGATCGTCAAGAACATACGTCAGGTGTGCTTCTGGATCATCTAATGGATCAGAAGGGTCGAGTATCGCTTTCTTTGCGTTCGTCGGGGATCGCACGAAGAGTACGTTCGTTTCGTCCTCGTTGTCTGTCATCATGACAGGGAAAAGGTCCCTCTTCCTGCCGTTGCATTGCGGACAGACAAGAAGCAGATTGCTCCAATCATTCTTTCGCCAGCGGAAAATAGACTTCGGCTGGAAATGCTCCACCGCCTTGCCGTGCCCATGCGCTGGAAGAAGTGTCTCGCTGTAACAACATTTTTCATGTTGCATTTCCCAAAGGGCTTTGACGACCTCACGTTTTCGATAGGCATTCTCTTCACCCGGCGAATGCTCCAGACAACCAGGGCAGGGAGTTCTTTGGATCAGTATCATCACTGTTCATCTGGAAACAGGCCCTGTTCCAGTTGCTTGATTTCGTCTCGCAGGTCCTTTCTGACCTCCGACTCGACCGCTCGTTCGATCGGCGAGTTCGATCGAAACAAGGTTCCGCGAATGTGTTTCTTGATCTGTAGCAGTTCGCTGTTCTCCTCTCGGGAGAGCTTCTCTTTTGCTAGAAGCTCAGACCCGTGTCGGAGTTGGGACCGAAACTCTGGGTCTGCATGGATCTCATACTGAAAGGCTCGCGATGCTAGAACCTGGTCCATTCTCCAACCCTGCATGAGCTGATGATCAAAGGCTGTGACACTATTGCCTTTCCGTAGTTCCAGGACAAACAACTTGTCGTTTTCAGCTTGTGCGTTGATCATTCCCACGCTCGAAGCAATCAGGGGAGAGTGCGTTGTTGTAATGAACTGGATTCCAGGGAGGATCCGACGTAAGTCTGCAATCACGGTACGCTGCCATCGAGCATGCATGTGCATTTCCAGCTCGTCAACAAGGACTACCCCTCGTACGGCCGAAAGGTCGCCCAATCTTGATTCAAACGCAACTGCCCAACCGAGCAGGTCTGCAAGCCAGAGGATCGCTCCCTTGTATCCGTCAGCGAGGTCGCGCAACGGCATATCCTTACCCCACGGACCATCGACGAGCACACCGGATGTTTCGCGGTGTACCTTCTTGGTGTGAGTGAAAGTCGCTAGCGCCTTTTCGATGGACACTCCGTCGGAGTGCCTCCACAACATCAGTTCTGGATTCTGCAGGCCCTCACTGTAATTAAACAGGTTGTACACAGCATTGAGTGGCGTGTAGCCCGCGATATCACCCGTCCCCGCGACACCGCGACCTGCACCATAAGCGGCAACAAAGAGACTCTTCCAAGGGAATCGACTCTTCTTGGGGCTGGTTGTCTGCCGCACCCGATCAAATGATCCTCTCTTACTCTTTACCCTCTCAATTTCCGTTCGAATTTGATAGGTCTGCCCTGTCTTCTTGACTAGATCGAGCGTGATCCAGCCTTTCCTGCAATTCCGCCGAATATAACCTTCATCGGATTCCTTCATAAGCCCGGCTGCACTTGCCTCATCGCACAACCCGATCGCAATACTCCGGAGCAGAGCCGTCTTGCCGGTCGCGTTGTCACCGACAATCACGCACCAAGGCGTAGGGCCGGTTGCCACATCGAGCCGGAGATCGAGTGACTCAAAGCATCGAATGTTTCGAAGGCGAATGCGCGAGAGGTACATTGGGATCATTGCTACGGGATTGTAGCAAGCTGGGCCACTGATAAAAAGAAAGGCAACTCCTTCCTTACATGAAGAGCGGCGAACCACCCAGCCTCGAGCCCTGTTCACAAAGCTCGTGGGGAAAACTGTGTCCAAAAACACGGGGTTTCCGGGGTAATCCTGGGTAACCCAGGGGTAGGACGGGGAGAGCCTATCTACTTACCAGTTAAGGCTTTTCCTTTGTTTTCAAGGGGTTCTGAGGCTCTCCATGAGCAGCTTCAGATACTCCTCACATTCAATCCGTCCCAGCGAACCCCGTCCGCACGCTCGCTCGCCGTACGTGACCACATCGTCGGGCGAACTCAAGTCATGGACCAGAACCACCGGGAAGAGATCGTGAGAGTGCTCACGAACCGCGCAGGGAGTCGAATGATCAGCCACCAGTCCTATGATCAACGCGGGAGTCGTCTTCCTTGCCTCTTCCAGGATCGCACCCAGCATCCGGTCGGTCCTTTCGATGAAAGCGCTCTTGGCCTGGCCATCCCCGGCGTGCCCGGCGATGTCGCAACCCTTGAGGTGCAGGAAAGTGAGATCGTTCCGCTGGATCGAATCCAGAGTCAGCTTCGCCTTTGCTTCCAGGTCGGTATCCAGATTGGCGGTGAGCTGCGGGCCCGTGATGGCCTCGATTCCTGAAAGTCGAGCCATTCCGATGACCGTAGATTCCCCGCTCACTGCAGCGATTCTCAGGCCGGTCTCCGAGGGCATGTTCTTGAATGGCAGTCGGTTGCCGGCTGCGCGAGTCAGGATCCCGTTCGCTGGAGGCAACCCCTGCTGGGTTCTCGCGACGTTGACGGGGTGATCCGAGAGAACGCGTTGGGCCTCTTCGGTGAGCTGATTCAAGACCAGGGCTGTTCTCACGACTGCCGGTGTATCCTCGGTCGGTCTCACCACCTGGATCTCCGCCCCTCCGCCTCCACCCGGGTCGGAATCGCTGACTCCAGGGGAGAGCCCTGCACCGCCCAACACCAGGACGCCCCGGTGTTCCGTGGCCGCAAGAAACCGCAGCTTGGCCGAACCGATGGCCCCGATGCCGTTCAGGGAAGCCACCAGTCGATCGGTTCCCTCGCGAATCCGTCCGGCACGCCGGTCCACAATCTGACCGTCCCTGCCCAGAGTGGCAAAATTAAACCTGAGCGCAATCTCGTTGGCCTCCAGTTCGACCCCGACCCCGGCGGCCTCCGCGGGTCCCCTTGCATACTGATTGTCCCTGAAGTTCTGGCCAAACCAGCCCAGGTGTCCCACATCGGTTCCGACGCGACCGTCGTGACCGAAGATACCCATCATTCCGGCACACCCTCGCTCAGCGAGGAGATCCATGACCGGCGTCGTGGCTGCCTCCAGCGGAGTCCTCCCCTGCAGTTCGGCCAGTGGCCGGTCTCCGAGTCCGTCCTGGATCAGGATCAGAGCCCGTACACTAGAGGGCTCGCTCGACAAGTTTCTCTCCTTCCAGATCGAGCTGGACTCGCAAGTCGTCCGTGATGGTCTTGATGAGCTGTGGAAGCGATCGCTCCAGATCCTCGTTCTCGATGATCGGAATGTCGTGACCGTGCGCCATCTCCAGAAAGTAGTCTTGAATCTGCAGAATGGCGTCGATGTTCTCGAGATACTTTTCGGGTGGGCGGCCCTTTTGCTGAGAGGCCCGCTGGGGGAATCTTCGCGCATATGCATCGAGATCCAGATTGGCCAGGACCACGTGAACACAGTAGGCGCTGGTCCGAAGGCGCTCATAGTCCAGAAGACCGGGGACCAGGTGGACTCCCTCGATAACCAGATTGTGATTCTCTTTCGCCGCCCGGTCTACCAATGCTGTGACTCCCACATTGACCCGATGACACTGTTCTACGAACGCACCAATGGTAGCTTCGGAAGAAGTCTCGCCCGTCCAGCCCTTCCATGCCTCATACGACGAGTAATGTAGAGTGGGAAGCAGGTCGCGCGAAAACATCATTCTCATGATCTCGCGAACACTGTCGGTCGTTACCACCCGCTCGATTCCAAGAAGGTGGGCAACTTCCGAGCCCAGAGACGTCTTTCCGGCTCCACTCGACCCGCCAAACAGCAGCACCACGGGTCGGGTGGAGAAACGGGCGTAGCGCCATACGAGATACCGCTCCGCAGGCTCCCGGCCGTGGGCCTCAAGCAACTGCGAATAGACGATTCTCCTCAGCTTCTTGCAGCTGATCGTCTTCTTCTTTTGGCTAAGCAGCTTTTCTTGAATCTCAAGCGCAGTCGAGTAGGCAACCGGGGGATCCAGACCGGCTGCGCTGATAGAGCGAGACAGGATCCCCTTGCTGAAAGGGACGTTTTCCCGGCCGGTAACGAAAATCACGTCCGGGAGTGCCGACGGTCGGGCAGACAAGGCCGCTCCGTATTTTTCTTCGAGAATCGAGTCGACCGCCGCGCGAAGCTGCTCCCGAGACACCTTACCTTCCTTTTGGAAGCGGTCCCGGACCGTGTTGGCAATTCCGTAGGCGTCCTTGAAACTCAGTCCGCGCTTGAGAAGGGAATGGGTCAGCACACCCCGCAAGAAAGGGGCTCGTGCTTTGCCTTCGACCACCTGTAAAGGGTACTTGGCCATGCCAGGCTCCTACTCTCTGGGCAAGAAGGTCAAGGATGGTTGAGTTTCTTCACCCTGAAAAGGATGTGAGAGCGTCCTCTTCGTTCTCGTAGGAATCGAAAACGGTCAACAGTTTCGTAATGGCGAGGAGTTCTTTCAGCTTCTTTGTCAGGTTCGGAAGCTTCAGCTGCCCTCCCTGATTGGAAACTGTGGTGAATGAACTCACGAGTTCTCCGATACCCGAACTGTCAACGTAGCTGACACTGCCCAGATTCAGCAGTATGTCCTTTTTCCCTGCCTGGAGGAGCTCACGCACGATCTTTCGGACTTCAGCGCTTCCCTCGCCGATAGTAATCTTGCCGTGAATGTCGAGAATCGTGACAGGACCCGACGTGCGAGTCTCAATGGTCATTTGAATCTCCTTTTGTGTGGTTTAGCCTCTTTTCCATACGCATTTCCCAACCGCCTTCAGGCAAGCGTCGGTATCTCACATCGTCCATGAAAGACCGCACGTAGAAGATGCCTCGCCCGCTCGGTTTGAGAAGGTTGTCGGGGTCCAGTGGATCCGGAAGCTGGCCTTCGTCAAAGCCTCCTCCCTCGTCCTGAACGCATATGGTCAGACGATCATTCGAGATCTTGAACCGAACCCCAACCTTCTTGGCTGCATCCTGGCTATTGCCATGCATGATGGCATTCGTCACAGACTCTCGGACAGACAGGCTGACCCAATAACGACCATCCTCGTCGAAGCCGACCATGAGGCCGATGCTCTCAGAAACGTCCTGAACCAACTCCAAGAAGCAAAGTTCACTTCCAAAGGAAAGTTCTATTTTGCCTGATCGCAATCCGTTGCCGATCTCTCAAGCCTCCGAAAGTTCATGAATCATACTAGAACAGCTTCCTGCTGTCGATCAGTATAGTCAAGGGACCCCGGTTGACCGACTCAACACTCATGTTGGCACCGAACACGCCGGTTCGAACCTCCAGACCGGAAGCCCGCAGCATCTCCAGAGTCTGGTCAAAGAACTCCGCTGCCCGAGCAGGCTTCTCCGCATTCACGAAGCTCGGGCGGTGGCCCCGACGACAGTCCCCATGTAGCGTGAATTGAGAAATCACCAGCAGGGCGCCTCCAGCATCGCACACAGAACGATTCATCTTCCCTTCGCCGTCCTCGAAGATCCTCAGATTCAGAATCTTGCCAGCCAGGTACTTCTGGTCTCGGCGCTCATCATCTCTCCCAATACTGAGCAGCACCAGAAGGCCCTGGCCAATCTCGCCAACACTCCGACCCGAGACCGAGACAGAAGCGCGGCTCACCCTCTGAACCACTGCCCTCATCTCTTCAACCTCCAACCTCCCAGTGTATCCTATCTCCTCTCCCGCCTCTCGCCTCCCCTCTGCCGCCCCAATATTCACCCTTTATTCACTTTTCTCCTTGACTTTTCACCTTTGTTTCACCATAGTGATCCTGCGGGCTCCTACTATGCCCCCCCGGGAGGACGAGAATGCCACTCACTCAAAGACAGCGCCAAATTCTGGATTATATCCGGACCTATATCGAGGAGAAGGATTACTCCCCCTCGTTTGAAGAGATTGCCCGACATTTGAATGTCGCCTCCCTGAATGGTGTGTACAAACATCTTCGCGCCCTGGAGGAGCGAGGCTTTATCCGGAGACTCTCCAACCAGGCTCGTTCCATCCAGATCCGCGACCCGGAACAGGATGCCGGGTTCACTTTGCCAGTGCTGGGAACCATCGCGGCCGGGCAACCCATTGAGGCGATTGCCGACCAGGAAGAGATTTCGGTTCCGAAGGACTTTCTGGGGAAAGGTCGCCACTTCGGGCTGCGGGTAAGCGGAGATTCCATGATTGACGAGCAAATCCGGGATGGTGACATGGTCATTGTCCGAGAGCGATCGGAGGCTCACAACGGAGAAACCGTCGTGGCGCTGATCGACGGAGAGGACGTGACCCTGAAAAAGTACTATCGGGAAGGCTCCCGGATCCGCCTGCAACCCGCCAATGAAAACCTGGCCCCCATTTACGTGCCCGAAGAGAGGGTCAAGATCCAAGGGGTAGTCCGAGGCGTTATGCGGCGCTACTGATGACCAGACAAGGGGAGGAAAAAGACATGCGTTATAAAGTGAAGGTCGCCGGCAAAATCTTTGAGGGAAGTGACACCAGGGCGTTGATCCGACTCGCGGTTGCGGCGCGGCGAAAAGCCATGAAACAGACCGGCGGCGGCCTGCACACCGCTATGGAAAACGGCCAGGCCCGGTCCTGAGACGTTCCAACGTTCCAACCTTCCAGTCTGGGTTGCACATTTTCTGTGCAACCTGATAAGAAAGGCATAAGCACCTTTTCCCTGGCCTGATTTTCGAGCGGATTTCCACCCATTTTTCACAGAGGCAGTGGAAACTACCCAATGCCCCTCGGGATCCTTGGAAGGTTGGAACGTCCAAAGATCAGAGCCGGGTCGAAGGCTTCTTCCTCTCTCTCTCGTTCTTCGTCAGGTCGGCCGTGACAGTCTGCAATCGCTGTTGTCGAACGATGCCCAGTTCTACCAGACCGTCTTCCAGTTGCCGGGAGAGGTCACTCACGGAGGCCACTCCAACACCGTTGACGGAGACAATCACATCACCGGCTTTGAGACCTGCTTTTTCCGCCGGTGTCCCTTCGATGACCTCGGCGATCAAGATCCCTTCTCCTTGCGTCACCCCAAAGTAGTCAGCCAGTTGCTCTGTCAGAGAATCTCCACGAATCCCAAGCCGAGGCTTGCCGGAAAAGGAAAGACGTCCCAGAGCCCGATCAAAGGGCACCATCTGAGCACCGCCCTCCTCGAGGGGGGAAAAGACCTCAAAGAATGGCGAACTTCCTCCGCGGCGGCTTCCGATCTCAGCCGTCATGCTCCTCGTCTGCCTGTCGCGGAAAACACTGATCTCAACCTCCCGACCTGTGGGCGTGTCCGCTACCAATCGCTGAAATTGCCGAGCGCTGAGAACCGGAATCCCACTGTACTCCAGGATTACATCTGCTTCCTGGATCCCGGACTCACCGGCCGGACTGTCCTGCTGAACGTCCGTGATGTACACACCGCGCTCCCGCAACAGTCCCAGATTCTCGACATCTTCGCTGGAGACATCACGAATACTGACTCCCAGGTAGGAATCTCCGCTCGTGACATACGAGTAGGTCACCTGGCCCCAGGCCGGTGAGATTGCAAGGGGTACCAACAGAAGAGTTGTGACTAAGATTTTCTGCATTACAAGAATTCCTCCTCACTCCTTTCTCACGTCGGTTGGGCGAGGAGGTTCCGTTTTCTTACTATTTCAGTTTGAAGGCTTACTGAGGATTGGACTTTTGCTATTCTTTCCTCCTCGTATTTATCCTGAAAAACATGCAACTTTTCTTCATTCGAGCCTTCACTGATTAATGAGACCGGAGACCAAAGGGCTCAGCAAGGCAGGCGCGAGACTGTCTGGAGACGCTCTGGATCGGCTCATTGGGAGGGTTCAGTCAGGCGAGGTGGCTGCCTTTGAAGAAGTCTATTCCATCTATGGAAAGAAGATACTCGGTTATATCTACCGAATGACGGGGTCACGTGCCGATGCAGAGGATCTGGCCCAGGAAACGTTTGTTTCGGCGTTCCGCAAGATTGGAACTCTCAAGGAGAACCGGAAGTTTCAAAGCTGGCTCTACCGCATTGCCCAGAACAAGGTGTATCAGAGGTTTCGGACCCGGCCTCCACAGCACGAATCGATCGATGCCGAGGAGGGGCTGGATGCCGCTGACTTGCGACGCCTGACAACGTCCACGAAGAACCCTGAGAGCAGCATCATGTCCAAGGAACTCCAGGATGTCGTTCAGCGAGTCATCGACTCTCTTCCCGAGAAATACCGGGAAGTCTTTGTCCTGTCTGCGGTACACAAGCTCAGCTATCAGGAGATCAGCGAGATTGTCGGGCGCTCGCTGGGATCTGTGAAGTCAGACATTCACCGGGCCCGCCTCAAGGTTCGGGACAGGGTCAAGGCCTATTTGGGAGAAGATTATGGAATGTCAGGCTTGCTGTAGTCAGTTGACGGCGCTGATGGATTTCGAGCTCTCTCCAGAACAGGCTCGTGGGATCGAAAGCCATCTTGGTTCTTGTCCTGACTGCCAGGTCGAGTACGGGTCACTGCGCCGCGCCGCCACCCTGATCGATCAGCTTCCGCCTGCGAATCTGCTACTCCCGCCCTGGTCGTCAATTCAAGCGAGAGTGCTCCCGGTTGCTCAGGAGATCGAGACCTTTCGATGGGATTGGTTCTCACCCCAAAAATGGGTACCGGCCGGGGCCGCTGCACTGGCCCTCCTGTTCTCCCTGGGCCTGTTGATCCCGGCCAGCATGGAGAGGTCGAAGCTGTCTCGGGCTCTGGAAGAGTACGTCCACCAGCGCCGGGCCGAGGAAGTACTTCTGGAGGCTGCCTGGGGCCTTGTCGATCAGCGATATTTGCCAAATCCTTTCAGCCTGGGCGAGGCCCAGCGAGTCAACCCTTTTCTCGTGGAGTAAGAGCACATGAAAGCTTCTGTGTTGCTGCCCGGTTTCTGCCTGCTCCTTTCTTTTCAAGAGCCATCCCGCATCTCGGAAAAGATGATGAGCATTGCCGAATCTGAGCACGAGATCGTGATGCTTCTCATCCAGAAAGAGGCCTACGAGGAAGCCCTGGCTGAGTGCGCCAAGCTTTTTGCTATCGATCTGCCCACAACAGAACAGGATCGGTTTCTCACATCGGCCAGAACCATTGCCATGGAGCTGCGCAGAAAAGACCAGCCTCAGTTGGCGGTCAAGGTCGTCGATGTCGCCATCCAGGCTGTGGACAGCAAGGAAGTGCTGGCAGGCCTCTACAAGGAGAAAGCTTTTATGCTCAAAGTGATGGGACGGGAAGACCAGGCCATGGAGCTCTTCAAAAAGGCGATCGAGCTCGAAAGACCGGGCCCTGGGACACCTTGACGCCTCCCCGCTCGCTCCTGTCTAATCGTCCCGATGACAGCAGGCCCAAACCGATGACAGCAGGCCCAAAGGCTCAGAATTCTCATCGTCACTCCGAAGCCGGACAGACCTTCACGACTCTTTCGGGTGAACCTGTTCGGGCCCTTTACTCTCCCCAGGATCTGACTCCGGAACAGGACCTTTCGGAAGCGGGCGAGTTTCCTTACACACGCGGAATCCACCGGGAGATGTACCGCCGGAAGCTATGGACGATGCGCCAGTTTTCCGGGTACGGAACCGCGCAGGAGACCAATCTCCGCTTTCGGTACCTGCTCGAACACGGACAGACTGGATTGTCGGTCGCCTTTGACCTTCCCACCCTTATGGGTCTGGACTCGGACGATCCGCTCTCAGCGGGCGAAGTCGGAAAGTGCGGAGTAGCCGTTGACTCCCTGAGCGACATGGAGGCTCTGTTCGATGAGATCGACCTGTCCAGCGTGACCACCTCCATGACGATTAATGCTCCGGCCGCCATTCTCCTCGCCATGTACATTGTGGTTGCAGAAAAACAGGGAGTGGCCAGGAAGCAGATCCGAGGAACCCTTCAGAATGACATTCTGAAGGAGTACATTGCCCAAAAGGAGTGGATCTACCCGCCCAGACCCTCCATGCGGCTGGTGGTCGATTCCATTCAGTTCTGCACTGAGGAACTGCCCTCCTACAACAGTATCTCGATCAGTGGCTACCATATTCGGGAGGCAGGATCGACCGCAGTTCAAGAACTGGCGTTCACTCTCCGAAATGGAGTGGAGTACGTTGAATGGTGCCTTCGGGCAGGAATGAAGGTTGATGATTTCGCCCCCCGCCTTTCGCTCTTCTTCAATTCCCACAACGACTTCTTTGAGGAAATCGCCAAGTTCAGGGCCGCCCGAAGGATCTGGGCCCGGACCCTGAGAGAGCGCTTCGGAGCCACGGAAGAAAGATCCCTCAAGTGTCGCTTCCATGCCCAGACGGCTGGCTGCAGCCTCACCGCCCAGCAGCCATACAACAACATCGTGCGCACGGCGATTCAAGCACTGGCGGCTGTTCTGGGGGGGACCAACTCTCTTCATACCAACTCCTATGACGAGGCCCTGGCCCTGCCCACTGAAGCGGCGGCAACGATCGCTCTGCGGACGCAGCAGATCATCGCCAGAGAAAGCGGCGTCATCAACACTGTGGATCCCCTGGGTGGCTCCTACTTCGTTGAAGCCCTCACGAACCAAATGGAAGAGGGCGCTCTGGAGTACTTCGATAGAATCGACCAGATGGGTGGGATGATCAGTGCGATCGATTCTGGATTCCCGCAGAAGGAGATCCTGGATGCATCCTATCAATACCAGCGCGCGCTGGAGCAGAACCAAAAGACCGTGGTGGGAGTCAACGAGTTCGTCCACGACGACGAGGTTCCCCTGGAGACTTTGAAAATCGGCGACGAAACCGGCAATTATCAGGTTGCCCGTCTCCAGGAGCTGCGGTCTGGCCGCAACAACTCCAAGGTTCAGGCGGCCCTGGAGGCCTTGCAGGAAGGCGCCGAAACATCCCGGAATCTGATGCCTCTGATCCTGGACGCGGTTCGGGAGTATGCCACTGTGGGAGAGCTTTCCACGACGCTCAAGCGAGTCTTTGGGACCTATATCGAGCCATCCTTCTGAAATGAAACCAGCATGACGGAAAAGAGAATTCGGATACTCATCGCCAAGCCCGGGCTGGACGGGCACGATCGCGGAGCCAAGGTGGTGGCCCGCGCCTTGCGCGACTCCGGGATGGAAGTGATCTACACGGGCTTGCGGCAGACAGTTGACCAGATCGCGTCAGCCGCGATTCAGGAAGATGTCGATGCCATCGGTCTTTCCATTCTCTCCGGGGCTCACATGCACCTGTTCAGTCAACTGCTCGAAGAGTTGAAGACCCGGGGCGCACAAAGCATCCTCGTGTTCGGCGGCGGCATCATTCCGGACGAGGACATTGCAGCGCTCAAAGGCCTCGGAGTCAGTGAACTCTTTCAGCCCGGAACACACACCCAGGAGATCGTCAAGTTCCTCCAGACTCAAGTGCATGAATAGATGACGCAGATTGAGACATCCCTCCTCACTCTGGTCGAGCAGGAGGCCTCCAGGCTGTATCGCCGTCTCTCGAGTCAGTCTCCGCCATCGATCTCGATACGGTTTTATCCCTACTCCGGCCTCCGGCACACCATCCGGAAACGGGAACAGCGTCTGGAAGTCCGCATCAGTGATGTGCTCGAAGAGGCACCTCTCTCTCTGCTTTCGGCGGTCGTCACGCTCCTCCTTTGCAAGCTCTTTCGGGTCAAGCCGCCCAACTCCTCCAGGCGGCTCTATCGTGAATACATCAGCCGGAACGAGATTGTGGAGCAGGCCCATCGAGTGCGGCGAAGCCGCAGCAGGATCAGTTTTCGGGGACCTCGGGGGCTGCACTTCGATCTCCAGATCCTCTTTGATGACTTGAATCAGAGCTTCTTCAACAATGAAATCGAGGTGGAGCAGGTCTCCTGGAGTCGAGGGGCGTCCCGGAGACGGCTGGGGCACTTCGACCCGGCCTTCAATGCCATCGTCATCAGCCGAGTCCTGGATCGTGAGGACGTGCCGGAGTGCGTAGTCGCCTTTGTCGTCTACCACGAAATGCTACACGCTTTCCTGGGTGAGACGATCCGCAATGGGAGACGATTCAAGCACCATGCTCACTTCCGGGCCGCCGAGCGGGATTTCCCGGCCTACGCAGAAGCAGTCCGCTTCATTGAAGAGAGCCTCTAGTGTTCTGTCCGGGAACGGGCCAGCGCTTCCAGCACCTCGGTTTTGGAGGCGGACGCGGTGCCGAGCTTGGCGACGACAATCCCGGCGGCCAGATTGGCGAGCACCGCCGCGGAGTGAAAGCTGGCACCGCTCACGACACTGAGACTGAACACTGAGATGACCGTGTCGCCGGCTCCGGTCACATCAAATACTTCCCTGGCAAAGGCCCGAATGGAGTGCTCCTCTGCTCCCTGGTAGAGAGACATCCCCCTCTCTCCTCTAGTGACCAGAAGGGCCTCGATCGCGGTGCGGTCGACGAGTGATCTGGCGGCTGCAGCCCAGCCGGAGCTGTCACCCGGAAACTCGCCTCCGGCGGCCGCCTCAAACTCGGACTGATTCGGAGTGATGACGGTTGCCCTCCGGTATTTGAGAAAGTCTGTTCCTTTGGGATCCGCCGCCACGAGCTTGCCGGAGGCTCTGGCACTGTCGACGACTTCACGCGTCAACTCGGGTCCCACGACGCCCTTCGCATAGTCCGAGAGAATCACCCCTTCCGCCGCTTTGACAGAGTCGGCGAAACTCTCGAGAAGACGCCCCACCAAACTCTCATTCAGCGGTTCCCGGTTCTCACGATCGGTCCGACAAATCTGCTGGTGCTGGGCCACCACCCGGGATTTCAGAGTGGTGGGTCGAGTCTCGTCTAAAACCACTCCCGAGGCTTCGACCCCCATCTCATTCAGCTTCCGGAGTACCTGCTGGCCCGCCGCGTCCGAGCCGACAACACCAACAAGAGACACTCGGGCTCCCAGGCGTCTGAGATTCACGGCTACGTTGGCAGCACCTCCCAGGTGATCGGAGATCCGCTCAACTTCAACGACGGGCACCGGCGCTTCTGGAGAGATCCGCTTCACCTGGCCCCAGACAAAGCGGTCCAGGATCACGTCCCCGACAACCACCAGACGGCGGCCCTCGAATTGATCAACAATACTTTTCAGTTGCCCCATGACCCGACTCCGGAGAACGATGCAAACGATACCACAGGGAAGCCGCTCTCGAGCACAGCGAACCCAGCTCCCGGGCAACGTCCAGTACTTGCTTTAGAATGAACGGGCGGAGCAAGGCTTATGGACACAAGTCGAGGCGGGGAGTCGGGAAAGATCCTGCTGGCTCGCATCGGGGCCCTGGGAGATACCATCATGGCTCTGCCCGTGGCCCAAGCCCTGAGGAGTCAGAATCCGTCTTGTCGAGTCGATTTCCTGTGCTCGGCGAGTGTGGCTCCCCTGCTTGACTTGAGCTCCCACATCGATCGTGTCTATCCCCTCAAGCACCGCAACCTTCCTTACCGACTGTCAAGAGAGAAGCAAAGGCTGGTCAAACAGCTCAAGAAACAACGCTACTCACGTGCAGTGCTGATGGAAAACGCGCAGCGCTTCTTCACCATCCTCCGCGAAACGGGGATCCAGAAGACCTCCAGTTATGTGGAACATCGCTTTGATCCCGGTCTCCACAGCGTGGAGAACAACCTCAGGCTGGCCGGTCTGGAAGGGGGCCCTGAGATTGAGCCGAAAATGGACCTGGATCTTGCCTCGCCTTCCTGTCACGGCTTTGAAGCTGATCTCGAGGGCCTGCCCCGACCCTGGGTTGGGATTCACCCCGGTTGGGGCCCCCCGGGACGCAAGAGCGACCAGATGACACGCCTGAAAGGCTGGCAGCGCGGCTCTTTCAGCCGGCTCGCACAGGCTCTCCAGGAGCGCGGAGCCAGCGTGATCATCACGGGCACCCGACAAGATTCTCGAGATTCACAACTGATTGCGGAACACCTCGATCCGAAAAAGACCAGAGTCCTGGCCGGGAGAACCACCCTCCCCCAGTTGGCGGGCCTGTTCACAACGCTCGATCTTCTCGTGTCGGTCGATTCCGGACCCGCCCACCTGGGTGCAGCCCTGGGGACTCCTCTCGTAGTGCTGTGGGGGCCGGCCAAGTGGATTCAAACCAGACCACTCGCTGCCACAGCCTCTCTCGAACTCCTGCGCCAGGCGGTACCGTGTAGTCCCTGTTACGACACACCGGCCATGAAGAGTTGTCGCAGGAACATCTGCATGGAGTCGATTCGCGTCGAGCGGGTCTTTGAGGCCTGTTGCAAGAGCCTGGATGCCGGTTGAGGGAAGACTGAGAATGCTCCCGGCGTCAGTGCTCGCGAGAGCAGTTATTCCGGGGCTTCTTCTTCACTTCCAGAAGTGGCTTTCGTGGCCTCGTCGATGAGCATGACCGGGATCCCGTCCCGGATCGGGTACACCAGGTGGCAGGCCGTGCACTCCAGAGAGTTTCTGTCCTCGGTCAACACAACCTCGGACTTACACGAAGGACAGGCCAGGATTTCCAGTAGTTCCGGACTGATGGGGAGATCACTTTCCATTTGACAAGCAATCTATGGGATGGGTGGGGATTCGTCAAGGGACGAGAGGCGGGAGTCGGGAGAGGCCCACAGCTTCAAGAGAGTGCGAGGGGCCCTCCCACTCTCGGTCTCCACCACCGAAGACCGGAGACCGGAGGCGGGTGAGGAGCCGCGCCCGTCAAGGAAGGGGTGGGTTACCTAGGGGGAAGGTCTCCAGAACCCGATACTCCGCGCCTTCTGGCTTGAGAACACTCTGATACAGATGGAAATGGTTGACCGGGAAGGACATCCCGCTGACCTGAAGTTGGCGTTTGAACCAGTCCTGTAGACGGGAGAGGTGCTTTCGCGACTTGAGACGCATCAGCGTCAGGTGAGCCCGGTACTCTCGCGCCTCTCTCTTGACACCAAGGACAGACAAGTGATCTTCGATAGCACCCTGCAGGCCCAGGAGTGCAGAACATCTCCGTACGCCCACGAAAACAACTCGAGCCCCCTTTCTGTGAGGAAAAGCATCCGTTCCCTTCATAGCGACCTCAAACGGCCCCATCCCGCCGGCAAGGCGGCGCAAGACGGTGGCGACCTGAAGCAATTGATCCGCACCTGTATCGCCCAGGAACTTGAGGGTCAGATGCATGGCGCTACGTCTGACTCCACGGCCTGAAAGACCTAGTTCCTCCAGGCTTCTGACTCCCGCCTCGAGGTCATCCAGAATCTCGGGTGGCAGCGAAATGGCGACAAAGGCTCGCCTCACAGGAGTTCCCTGCGCAGCCAGTCAAGAGCGAAGTAAGCCGCGCGAAGTCGTATGGTCTCACGCCCTCCCGGCAGGAGGCGCTGCTTGGAAAACATCCGGCCGCGACAGAAAAGCCCGAAAAAGACGAGCCCAACCGGCTTCGCGGCAGTGCCGCCCCCAGGACCGGCAATCCCGGTCACGGACAGACTTGTCGAGGCCCCCGTCACCTCACAGACAGCTGTCGCCATCTTTTCTGCAACTGCGGCACTGACCGCTCCCTGTTCTTGCAGCAGTTCGGCGGGAACCCCCAGCAGCGTCCTCTTGAGTTCATCGCTGTAGGCCACGATGCTTCCCCTGAAGTACTCGGAGCTGCCGGCCACATCAGTTATCATTTTGCTAATCAAGCCGCCTGTGCAGGATTCGGCCGTTGCCAAATCCATGCCCTCTCTCTTGAGCCCGGCTCCCACCACGGCTTCGAGTGACTCCCCAGCCTCGGTAAACAGCGATTCACCAAGCTTCTCTCGAATCCTCGCTGTCAGTTCATCCAGCTTTTTTTCCGCCTGCGAAGCCGCTTCCGGGGAGGTGAGGTGCAAGTGGATGATCCCGGGCGACGAGAGGATGGTCGTTTGGATTTCCGGATACTCGCTGTAAACCGGCTCAACCAGGGCATCGACCTTGGACTCCGCCATCGACGCAACGCTCAAGTGCCGGGTCAAATGACGGGAAGCGGGAAAGGATTGCTCCAGCACGCTCATCACCTGTTCCAGCACCATCGGCTTCAGTTCGCGAGGAGGGCCGGGAAGTAAAAACACCAGCGCACCACCCTCTCGGAGAAAAAGCCCCGGTGCGGTCCCCCTGGGGTTCTCAAGCACAGTGGCCCCTTCAGGTACCATCGCCTGGCGGCGGTTGTTCTCTCCCACTGGAAAGCGGAATTTCCGAGCCCTTTCCTCGATCGAGTCCATGATGGTGCTGTCAAACAGCAGCGCACGGCCAAACAGTTCTGCAGTAACTTCCCTCGTGATATCGTCCGCGGTTGGGCCCAGCCCCCCGGTAACCAGGACCACTCCCGCGCTCTGGACAGCAGCCTGGAGGGCATCCGCAATCAGATCTCCCCGGTCACCGACAACCAGCTTGCGTTCGACCTGGACTCCGATTCGGTTCAACTGCTCAGTGAGAAACAGCGAGTTCGTGTCCAGCCGGGTGGGGGTCAAGAGCTCGGAGCCGACCGCAATGATCTGGGCGGCAGGGGGTTTTGATTTCATAACCCGATCCTCTTACCCGACGAAACCCAGCCACCTTACCAGGACCAGGAGTAACCCTGCATAGAGCCCTGCCACGAGATCGTCGGTCATGATCCCGTAGCCTCCCGGGAGTCCTTCCGCCTGACGAGCCGGAGGCGGTTTCAGAATGTCAAAGACTCGGAACAGGACGAATCCGAGGAACAGATTGGAGAGTGACAGAGGAACCCACATCAGCGTCAGAAACTGGCCCGCAACCTCGTCGATGACGACTCTCGACGGGTCCGAATCACCCAGATCAGACGCGACCCGGTGAGCTGCCCAGGTCCCCAGAACGGTGGATCCGATCAGCCCCGCCAGCAAGAAGAGAAAGGGCTCACCTGGGATCAGATACAGGCCTCCTGCAATGGCAACCGCGAGCAGTGATCCCCAGGTCCCGGGAGCGATGGGAAGATAACCGACCCCACCGCAGGTCGCCAGCAAGTGCGCAGCACGTGCGGTCAATTCACTTCCTCGGAGTCGGGCAACTCTTCCTGATCGACTCTCCGTCCCGGAATCCGGAAGCGGCCATCCAGCCATTTCCCCAGGTCCACCATTCGGCAGCGTTCGCAGCAGAAAGGAAACCACTGACTCTTTGACCCGACCTGCTTTCCACAATGAGGGCAAAGCCTTGACTTCGAACTCTTCATGGCACCAGCGTCCCCACCAGATCGTACTCGTGGACCTCTTCGACAAGGACCTCAGCGATCTCTCCGGGACGCGTCGATGAAGTCACACCATCCGTCAGATAGACCACTCCGTCGATGTCCGGCGCCTGTCCTTCAGTGCGACCCTGCCACAACATTTCACTCTCTTTGGAGACACCCTCCAGTAGAACCGGCAGCGTTCGCCCAACCAGTCGCTGGTTGATCTGGAGTGAAATAGTTGATTGCAACTCCATCAATCTCTGCTGACGCTCTTGCTTGATTTCCTCCGGGACCTTGTTTTCCAGGGGATACGATGCCGCGTGTTCTTCGTCCGAAAAACAAAAGGCCCCGAGGCGATCAAACTGCACGTCCTTGACGAACTCCAGAAGTTCCTGGAAGTCCTCATCCGTCTCACCGGGAAAGCCCACAATCATGGTCGTCCGTATCACTACTCCCGGCACCTGCTTCCTGATCCGTTCCACCAGACGCGTCAGTGAACCGCGATTTCCGCCTCTCTTCATTCTCTTCAGAATATTTCGAGAAGCGTGCTGAAGCGGCATGTCAACATAATTGCAGGCCTTCGAGCACTCCCGCACGGCGTCCAGGAGTTCCCCATAGATGTTGTTTGGATAGGCGTAGAGAAAGCGCACCCAGCGGAGACCGTCGACCTGTTCTGCTTCCCGCAGCAGGTTCGCCAGACCGTGTCGATCTCCGGAGTCAAATCCATACATGGTCGTGTCCTGGCCCACCAGGTTGATCTCCCTGACACCCGAAGCGGCTAATCTCCGGATCTCAGTCAACACCGATCCCAGCGGCCGGCTTCGAAACCGCCCCCGCATCTGAGGGATAACGCAAAAGCTGCAGGGATGGTCACAGCCTTCGGCGATCTTCACATAGGCCGAGTAATGTGGCGTCGTCAGCACCCGTGGGTCGGTGTCGCTATAGAGGTACTCCTCACGCGCCTCATAGGCCGGCGGAACGGGTTCCGCCGTCTCTGCCGGGTCGTGGCAGGCAGCCAGAATCCCTGGCAGTTCGTTGGTTCCGACCACTGCATCCACTTCCGGCATCGAGTCGAGGATCTCCTGCCGGTATCGTTCCACCAAACAGCCGGTCACGATCAGTCGCCGGCAACGACCCTGTTTCTTCTCGCGGGCCATTTCCAGGATCGTATCGATCGACTCCTGCTTGGCCGACTCGATGAAACCGCAGGTGTTGATGACGATGATCTCAGCGTCCCGCTGGGATGCGGTGACTTCATGCCCCCCTGTCTTCAGCAGTCCCATCATGACTTCGCTGTCGACCAGATTCTTGGGGCACCCGAGACTGACAAATCCAACTTTGGCCATGGAACCTGCCATTATAAGGGTTCCAGAGTTTCAGGGTGGGCATCCGAAATCTCGAAGCCGAAGCGAATACTCAGACCGGGGCCGTCGGACCCAAGGTTCCGAGTCCCGGTGGCTTGGACAAGGACCCTTGTCGCCTCGCGACTTGAAAGATTGGAACGTTGGAGCGCTGGAACCTGAAATCACCCAGTCCCGCAGTACTCGATTGCCGACAGCACCAGAATCGCCGCGAGTTTACTTACCGATTCCAGATCAACCCACTCCTCCGCAGAATGGGCCCCTCCCCCCGAGGGTCCAATCACGACGGTCTCGATTCCTGCTGCAGACAGCAAGGCGGAGTCCATCCAGGGATGGTCTCCAATCAGATCAGGCGTGCTGTTGCAAACCTCCGCCGCAGCCAACTTGACCACCCCGACGATACGGCAGTCGGGCCGGACTTCGAATGGATCACGCACCACAAATGTGGACAGGTTCGATCTGAACCGGGGGTCTTCGTTCTCGAGGCGCTGAAGGATGGCCCGGATTTCAGCAATGGCTTTCTCAGCGTCCTCGCCCGGGAGAGTTCTTCGTTCGATCCCCAGCCTGCATCGGGCGGCGTAGGCGCTGAGTTCGCTCCCTCCTGCCAGGGTTGCGGCGTGCAACGATGCCGACCCGAGGAGAGGATGTGAGGTTCGCTCTCGCAGAGCTTCCTCCAAAATCGACAGTTTGGCCAAGAACTGCCCCATTTTCATGTTGGCATCGATACCCAGGTCGACGCGGCTTCCGTGAGCTGCCTTTCCAAGGGTCTCAACCTCCAGCCAAATAAACCCCTTGTGGGCAACGCAGATCTGCAACTGGGTGGGTTCAGTCACAATCGCTGCCCCGGGCGAGACATAGCTGAGCAGGTCGGAAGTGCCAAGACTCGCGTATTCTTCGTCAGCCACTGCCGCCAGCAGGAGGTCTCCCTTCAAGTCAATTCGGGCGTCTCCGAGCGCCTTCACTGCCCCCAGACTGGCTGCCAAACCGGCCTTCATGTCGTAGGCCCCACGCCCACGCATCTTCCCGTCGTAAGTGAGGGGTTCAAAAGGTCGAGGCATGTTCTCAACGCCGACGGTATCGTAGTGAGCGTTCAACATCAGTGAAGGCCCCCCACCGGAACCTCGTCTGGTACCGAGGATGCTCACGCGGCCCTCCTCGGGCTCAAGGCTCCGAACCTCCAATCCCAACCGCTCCATCTGATCTGCCACGCAGGTGGCGATCTGGCGCTCACCCGGAGCCCCTGGGATCAGCTTCGGATTCACAGAGTTGATGGAGATCAGTTCAGAAAGCGCTGAGTGAATGTAAGAGGAGTCGACTTCAAATCCCATGGATTCAATGCAACTTACTTGATTGGCTCATCCGAAGAAAGCTGCAGCCGACTTCACCCAGGCGGGCTTTCCCCCTACAATAAGTGCCCATGAAGTTGATTCGCGACTGGTTGGGACAGCCTGCGCCGACTCGGGCAGCTTCAGAGAGTGAGAGTGAGACGCTTCGAGAGATCACTCGAAAACTCGACGAACTGCCGATCGAGCAGGCTCGCTACATGGCCGCTTTCGCTTACATCCTGGGCCGCGTGGCCCATGCGGACCTGGACATCAGCGAAGACGAAACCATGGCCATGGAAGAGATCGTGGTCAAGCAGGGCCAGCTCACCCCCAACCTTGCCATCATTGTCGTACAGATGGCCAAGTCCCAAAACCTTCTTTTTGGCGGCACGGAGAACTTCCTGGTCACGCGAGAATTCAGGAAAATGTCCACTCCCGAGCAGAGGAAGAATCTGCTGCGGAGTCTCTTTGCGGTCTCGTCCTCGGACGACTCGATCTCGGTTGTGGAAGACAACGAGATCAGACAGGTCTCCAAAGAACTCGGGATTACGCACTCGGAGTTTATTGCCATTCGATCGAGTTTCCGGGAGTACCTGGCGGTCCTTCGGAAGCCGAGACAGAAAGCTGATTGAGTCAACAGCAGCCACAGTCCGTGGGGAAAGGCCCAGGGACTCTTAGAAAACTGGGAACTGTCTGCCTCTCTCAAGCGTCAATAAGATGACTTGCGAGAAGATGACTTGCGAGAAGAGCGCACCCGGGAACCGCAACGAGCAGACACCATGAGAAAGCCGTTTGTCATTCTGATGTTTGTTTTGTTGCTCAGTGCGGCTGGCTGTTCCAGCGTCGAACAACAAGTCGTCTCGACGCTTCTGGGCAGCTATGTGAGTGCCCAGGAGGCCCTTGCCTCTGACGACCTGGCTGCCGCAATGCAGGCGTTCGGTGCGATGGCCGCAGACTCAGATGGAGCACTGGGGAAGATGGTTCTAGAGATCTCGGAGACCAAAGATCTGGAGAGAGCACGCTCCAGTTTCAAACAGCTCTCAGGAAAGATTCGGGAGATGGACCTTCCCGAAGGGTATGTTGCAGTCCACTGCCCCATGGCGGATGAAGGCGAATGACGCCTGTCCGCAAGGCTTCCCGCCAGCGGCTTATCAACTTGAATCAATCCGTCGCAGCCTGGTCGGGCACTTGTCTCCCCTCCGCCTTATAAAGGCCATAAATGGGGCCGCCGGGCAAGGCTACCACCGTCACTATGAAAGCCTGGAGAAGGCCCAGCGCAAAGGCCATCTCATCCTGAGCTCCCAGCCCCCCGGCAAAAAGCAGTACATAGACACTCTCGCGCAGACCAAATCCGTTGATGGTGATCGGGACCATGATGCTCAGATTCACCAGCGGAATGAAGATCAGAAACACGGAGAAGCTGAAATCAAAGCCCAGGGACCGGGCGGCGAACCACATCACGCACACGGCTGTGAATTGGATGACCAGGGACAGTCCGAAGATGACGAGAACCGAGATGGGGGCTCTGATCAAGGCCCTCAGGCCCTCATAGATGAGCTGGAGTTTTGCATCCAGGGCTTCAAACCCGAAGCGGGTCAGGAGCCGGCTGGTGGTCCGGTGCGCCCAATCGTGGAAGATGGTCACATTGATCAGGAGGTAGACCGTCGTTATGGCGATGAACACTCGGGAGAGACTCACCCCCCCTATGGCAATATCTGAATAAAGGGAAGAGCCAAGACCGATCAGCAGGAGGGCGAAAAGTCCGGCGCTCCGATCCAGCAAGGTGGTTGTCAACATGTGGGAGAGCCCCTTCTTGGAGTGCCTGGACACGCAATAGGCTCGAAACACGTCGCCACCGATGGCGGAAGGAAGAAAGAGGCTGAAGAAGTTCCCCATCAAGACAATACGAAGCGCTTGCAGGTAGGGGATCTGAATCGTGAAGTAGCCCAGGATGATTTTCCATCGAAACACCGCAATCAGGGTGAGGCTCAACTGGAGTAGAACTGCCACCAGAAGAGGACCCGGCCGGGCCGAGGCGATGACAGAAGCAAGAACTCGCAGGTCTTGCTGGTAGCCAAGCACCGCCAGCAGCAGGACTGTGAAACCAAGTTTCAGCAGAGTTTTCAGTTTCATCCGTCTCTATCCCGGGCCGCTCACCAGTGAAGCCCACACGTGTGAAAAGACGCCCCAGGGCGTGCGGTCATAGACGATGGCAGGGAAGAATCCTCCCCCCAGGCCCCAGGCCAGGCTGTAAATGGCAGCCCCCTTGAACAATCTTGAACCCTGGACAGACCAGGGCACCGATGCCATCAGAATCGGAATCATCGGAACCAGGTACCGCGAGCCGAATCCAGTTCCCCCCATCCAGTCAGAATAGAAGGCGTGAACGCAGAAAAAGGTGACCAGGGACAGCCATTCCTCAGAATTCTGCCAAACCCTCCGGCAGCTCCAGAGTAGTACGGGGAAGAAAACGAGCAGCCCGCTGGCTGGATCCAGCAGCAGACCCATCACCCCCGTCAGACTCAGTTTGAAGCTGGCATGAACCCCGGAGTGGAACATAGCCTGATGGTCCGTAACGTCCTGGAACAACCACTGCACCGTGAGCACGATGGTCAGCACCGCCAGAAAACCGGAACCGAGCAGGGCCAACCCTGAACGATACCTTCCCTTCAGGCAGTGTACAATTCCCATCGTCACCGGGACCACGACGAAGGGGAACTTGATCAGAGTGCCCAGAAATCCAAACAGGAATCTGTTCCTTTGATTCCGTGCCGACAATAGAGCCATCCAGATGGCAGCAATCCAGGGTTCCGTCCAGATGTCCCGGGAGTAGCACAGCAGTGGACTTGCCAGGGCCGCGACCAGCAGGACCGTTGAAGTCCCGCTCTGCAATCCCGCCAGTCGCTGTCCCATAAAAACTACGGCTACCAGCCCGGCTGTGCAAGTGAGCCAGACACAAAGAGGCTCCACCCAGAAGGTTCCTGCCAGGAGCCAGGCAAAGAAGGCCAGAAGCATCGCAAAAAAAGGCGAGTGCGTCCCCAGTTCGCGGCCCCGGCTGTCCACATCGACGTGGCGGTCGATTTCGACACCGCGAAATCGCGAGCCGGCATCCCAGTCACCTGCCAGGGCCTGATCGTAGTTATTCCTCAAATCAAAGTCGCCGTCTTCAACCAGACTGTTGACTGCGACCAGGTAGTGGGGGGAGTCTCCGGAAAGGGCCCTGGGCAGACCCACTGCAAACTGGTTCCACCGAAGGGACGGCAGTCCCTGCATTTCCCCCTCGTCCGAGGGCGCATGAACGATTGTGGCAACCAGGAAGGTCAAGGCGACCAGAGCAATACTGCGACTCATACGATCCTGTTAGGATACTCTCCACTCATGTCAATCGCCGCAGCTATTCGGGCCATCCTCGAGACTCGAACTCTCAGGATCACAGGGCTTGCAGGCATGGAACTCCTGGGCGCAGGCTTTTGTGCCCTGGCCTTCCTCTACTTTGACTGGCGGATGGCTGCGTGGCTCGTAGCCCTGTCCACACTGGCCCATGCTTCCCCGGGTTGGGGACTGGGGCTTCTCTTTCTCTCCGTCTCGGTGGATTCGGCGCGGCCGGTGGTGGGACAAGTCACCGTCGCCTACTCGGAGCTGCAGATTGCTGTCTTCCTCTCGTCCTGGTTCGCTGGGAACCTGTGGCGAAAGAGGAAGCTGATCCAGGACTGGAGACTGCTGAGTTGGGCAACTCCTTTTCTTTTCCTGGTCCTTCTGTCGGGACTTTTTTCGTCCTCGGTCACTCGAGCTCTACCGAATACAGTTCGCTTTGGCGAAATGTTCGTACTGGCATTCGCAGCAGACAACCTGCTCAGGAGTTCATCCGGCCCCAGGTTTCGCATCTTTCTTCTGGTCGGAGGCTTCTTCTATGCACTCCTGGGAGCTTTCCAGTTCCCCTTCGTTGAATGGGGGCGGATCTACTCGACCTTCACCAACCCGAACCAGTTCTCAGGCTACCTCAACCTGGTCCTCCCCTTTGCAATGATTCTTTTCCTGTCGGCCCGGCGGGGAGAGAGGATCAGGTGGGGATATCTGTGTGCCATCTTGTTGGTAGCCGGAGCAGCCACACTCTCGCGAGCGGGTTTTCTGGCCGGGGTTCTGGGTGTCCTGACGGTCCTGATTCTGCATCTTCGCTACCACCCTCGGCCGGACCTGCGACAGATTTTCGCTGCCCTGACTTCGAACACGCGCTTGCTTGTCGTGCAGGCTCTGCTGGGAATCATTCTGGTGGTTTCTCTGCTGCTGATTCCTTCCACCCGGAGGGCCCTGGATGACTCCTTTCGGAACCTAGGCGGACGCTTCAAGGGCGGATTCGTGTCTTCCTTCCAGGCGACCCGACAGCCCTATTTCGCGGTTGGATGGGCCATTTGGAAGGAGCACCCGTGGCTGGGTGTCGGCCCCGGCAATTACAAACGGGCACTCCTCCAGAAAAGAGCCCTGGTGAGAAGTTATCGAAGCAAACTGCCATCGCACCGGATCTTCGTCCGATCCCTCAGCTCCCATGTCCACAACCTGTACCTGCAGATCGGCGTCAACTTTGGCATCCTCGGACTGGTCGCCCTTCTCTACTTCTTCCTGCGTGTGTTGTTAGCTCTTCTGCGAGATGCCAGAGGTTCCCCTGCCGCTCTTGCCGGCGTCGGATTACTGACAGCCTTCTTTTTTCACAACCTGCTGGATGTAACTTTCCCCAGCCTGGGGATTGAAATGGGCATCCTGTTGGGAGTGTCTCTGAGCCATGACCGACTTTGACCCATGGGGAAGGTGTGTTACCCCGGCAGGCTTGTGACGGGCTGACCTCGCCGCGGCTGCCCCCAGTCTGACTCGCTCACTATGTCTCGGATTCCAGGGCGGCGGAAGGAATGAAGATCCCATCGTCATAGCGAAGCATGACCAGACCATCCGTCCAGAGACTGGAATCCAAAGTGGAGTCCAAGCCCAGCAATTCTTCCAGAATCCATCTGATGTAAGAGCCCCCTGCTGCCTCCGTCAAGGGGTACCCGCCTCCGAAACGGGGATTGATTTCGACAACATTCAAGGCCCCTGAGTCTGCGTCATGAAAGATTTGAATGTTCAGGGGCCCGTAGGAACCCGGCAGCGCCTCCGCAATGTTCTTCGCAAGTCCTTCGACCACCGGATGACGCACCGTCATTCCCTTGCTCACTTCGCCGGCTCGGACCTCGAGCCGTTTCCTGGGAACGGTGCAGACACACCGGCCTGACCGGTTCACGAGCACATCGACGGTGTATTCCCGACCGGGAGCCGGTACCTGAACGATCAAGTCTTCGTCGTCACTCTGTCGTGCCAGAAAAGCCAGTTGATCTCCTGTGTTGACCCGAAAGACACCCTTGGAGGCGCTTCCCGCCCGGGGCTTTACGATCAAGGGAAACTCCCAGGCCTCCAGCTCACTCAGGACTTCTTCTGAAAAGCTCTGTCGCACAGTTGGAAAACCCTTCTCTTCCAACCACCGGTGGGTGTTGACCTTGTCATTCGTAAGATCGATAGTCTCCGGTTTTGAAATGAGCACAGTGATCCCGTACTTCGAGAATTCATCCCGGTGACGACTGTATACGCGGAGCTCCGGATCGATAGTAGGAATGATGAGCCCGACGGAGTGTTCGCGGGCAAGTCTTAAGACAGATGCGACAAAGTCGGGCGAGGAGCAGGGAGGAACGGAAAATACTCGATCAGCGCAGTGAAAAGCGGAGGAAAGGTCCGACATGTCAATGGCGATGACTTGACCTCCAATCCCCAGCTTCTCCAGATTCTTTCGACACAGGCGAAGCAGTGCGACTCGACGTCCTGCCGCTGAGATCAAGACGGAAAGCTCTTTCATCGCCTGAAAGAATACCGGCTGAGGGGTCAGGCGCAAAGGGGGAGACTGGAATCACTCAATGAGGACCCCTCGGATCCTCAAGTTATGGCCTCGAGAGCAAGCGAAGACTACGCACCTGTCCATGCTAAACTTCGGCAGGAAGAGGGTGAGGTCACTCGGCCCCGGAAGGGCGCAATTCAAGTATTGTTGCGTTCTACCTGTAAGTGACGGGGACGGAGTGTGTCTTTAGAAGTTCTGCGGCTGCTGGTCCCGAGACACCGGCAGTTTTCGGCGAACGCCCTTTCAGGCAAGACATGGTCTTCCAGGTCGCACTGGTTCTTTATAGCTGCTGGCTGTTTCTGCGTCTGCTCCGAGACCCGGTGAGTGCCTTTCCGTGGATCCTCCCACTGGTGGTGGTCACCCGTACGCTGGACCTTCCTGTTATCGGTGAACGGCTGGTAATCTTCGACCTGTTTCTGGTGTTGTGGTTCGTTCTTTTCTTCCTGAACTCTCTTGCCCGCCGCAATTCCTTTTCGCTGCCCAGAGAGGCCCTTCTCGTCCTCCTGCTGTACGGGCTCTTCCTCGGTGTCAATGCCTTGTCACTCCTTGACGCTAGAGATCTTGTTGGGGGGGGCATCGCCCTGGTTGTCTACGGCTTCGGCGGATTGATTTGCCTGGCCACTCTGATCGCTGTTCAAGAACTGGGGAGCATCAAACCCTTTGTCATAGCGCTTTGTGTTGTTTTTGTGGTGGTGATCTTCTTTGCGATGGCCGAGGTTGCAGGCCTTTCTTGGCTAATCGAAAAGAGTCATCCAGCAAGGATCACGAGTACCTTCAGGAATCCGAACCAGTTGGGTTTTTTCCTCACCATTGTGATTCCCCTGGTTTTGGTATTCCTTGCTTCAAAATCAGCCGATCACAAGTCTCTGAGAAAGCTGGCTCTTGTTGCGATATTGGTCTCGGCACTGGTGATCATGTCCACCGCCTCAAAACTCACGCCTCTGATCGTGATCACGGAGATTGGGCTTCTCCTCTTCTGGGCTTTATTATGGAGGGAGGGAAGAATCTGGCGAAAATTTCTGCACATCACCGTCGTTTCTTCTCTCGTGATTCCTTGCCTTCTGTACCTGGGCATCGGCCAGGTTCATTTTGGGAGATTCCAAAACCGCGTTTGGGGGTGGTTCGAGAACCTGGCAACATCAGCGAGCGTAGTCGACCCCGCCCAGGCTTTGATGGAACGAAGCGGTGGCCAGTTTCTCACTTATAACTTCGTCCTCCCCGCCAAAACGATTCTGACGGAACCATGGCTGGGCGTTGGTGTTGGAAATGGACTCTCAAGCTATCAGATGGTGCCCGGGAACTTCAACGAAGTACACAGTCAGTACTTTGCCATTCTGGGGGAGACGGGATTGCTCGGGGTGGTAGCATTTCTATGCTTCCTCGCGGCAGCTGTTTTTCAGGTTGGTTTGTTCATGAAACAGAAGCGGGTTGACGGCTGGATGACACTGGGACTCACGATTGCCTTTGCTGCCTGTCTTTTGTCCGGGGCTTACAATTATTTCCTGCGCCGCAGGGAGTTCTGGATCGTGCTGGGTCTCATTCTGGCCTGTCGTCACAGCCTGCCTGCGCTCCTTACTCGAGTTGTCGCGCCAAGGATGTCTTCGTCAAGTTGATGTAATCATGTGTGGAATCTTTGGAAGCTTTGCAATCGACGGAGCGCCTGTGGACGCCGAAAGGGGAGAGATCTGCACAGATACCCTGACCCACCGGGGCCCAGATGAACGAGGAACCTGGTCTGAAGACTCTCTCTTTCTGGGCATGCGGCGCCTCACCATTCTGGATCTGGAAACCGGGCACCAACCGATCCGGGATGGTTCCAACCGTTTCTGCATCATCTACAACGGAGAGCTCTACAACTACCGGGAGCTTCGCTCCACGCTTCTAGCGGAAGGTTTTTCGTTCCAGACGAAGTCGGACACGGAGGTGGTTTTGAATGCTTTCGTGAAGTGGGGGCCGCGGTGTCTGCAGCGATTCAATGGAATGTTTGCCTTTGCTGTCTGGAACCGGCGTGAGCGCTCGTTGTTCATCGCCCGCGATCGGCTGGGAGAAAAGCCTCTCTACTACTTCTGGGATGGAAAGCGCTTCGTCTTTGCGTCAGAGATCAAAGCCATCGTCGCAGATCCCACGATTGAGCGAGATGTGGACAACCAGGGGCTTTTTAATTACCTGTCATTTGGAAGCTCGCTTGCGCCGACGACTATCTTCAGAAACATCTACAAGCTGCAACCAGGTTACTACCTGCGGGTTTCTTTGAAAGGCCTCTCGCTTCAGCAGTACTGGGATATCCCCCAACAGATCGCACCACGCAGAGAGAGTCGATCCTACAGTGCCGGGAAAATCAGAGATTTACTGGCTGATTCCGTTCGCATGAGAATGGTCTCAGATGTACCTCTCGGGGCATTCCTCAGTGGAGGGATCGACTCCAGCGCGATCGTGGCCTATATGACCCGCTTTTCAGAACGACCGGTCAAGACCTTTTCTCTGGGTTTCCCTTCCCACCGAAACTTCAGTGAGTTGGATGATGCCCGGTTGGTTGCCGAACACTTTGGCACGGATCATTACGAGTTAGAGATCGATCACGTTGATGTTCCTGAGATTTACGAGAAGCTCGCCTATCAATACGACGAGCCTTTCTTCGATCCGGCCAAAATCCCTGTCTATCTTCTGAGTCGATTCGCTCGCCAGCATGTCAAGGTGGCCCTGGGGGGCGAGGGCGCCGACGAGCTCTTTGGCGGATAGCGCCGCTACGCCGCCGACCGGCTCTCCCTTGCTTACAGGAGGCTGTTGCCTGGCAACAGTGCTCTCGAGAATCTGTTGTTCAGACTTCCCAGGATGCGCCGAATGAAAACAGCGGCGCGGACCCTGGGAATCCCTTCTCCCGGGCGCCGTTATGCCAACTGGCTCCTGGTTTTCTGGCCGGAGGCGCTCGAGGAACTGGTTTCGGAAGAGCTGATCCAAGAACTGAGCAAACACGACCCCTTGGCCCATTACGAAGATCTCTACGGAAACCTGGGATCAGAAACCGCCCACTTGAACAGACTTCTCTATGTCGATTTGAAGTCCTGGCTACCCAACACATACCTGGAAAAAACGGACAAGGCGTCGATGGCCGCCAGTTTGGAAGTGCGTCTGCCTTTCCTGGACCATCGTCTTGTGGAGTTCGCCTTTCAGATTCCCCCGGGCCATAAAATCAAGGCCTGGAACACCAAGATAGTCCTGAAAGAGGCTTTGAAAGACGTTCTTCCGAGGCATGTGCTCAGGAAACGGAAACACGGCTTCTCAGTCCCGACCGACCAGTGGTTTCGAGGGGACCTGGCGGGCTATCTGCGAGACAACCTGACCTCCAGTCGCGCCCGGAACCGGGGCTACTTCGAGCCCCGTGCCGTGGACACCCTGATCCGAGAACATGCCAGCGGCAAGAAGAACTGGGATGCTCAACTGGGGCTGCTCCTGAGCTTTGAGCTGTGGGCGCAGCATTATCTGGATGATCGACCGCGGCCCGAAACCAGGCCTCTGGACCGAAACCATGTGACTCAGAAGCCCCCTTTTGACGAAACAGAATCTGCGCCGAGATGACGGCCCGGGAAACCGATCGAATCCACCTTTCGAGTCCGCACCTGGGGGGATCAGAAAACCGTTTCTTGAAAGAGGCTCTCGACTCCAACTGGATCGCGCCTCTCGGTCCCCAGGTCGATGCATTTGAAGAAGAGTTCTCCTCGTACCTTGATGTGAAGGCGGCGGCGGCCCTGGTCTCGGGAACAGCTGCAGTACATCTGGGACTACGCCTGGCGGGGGTAGGGAAAGGGGACAGGGTGCTTTGCTCCACGCTGACGTTTGTTGCCTCGGCCAACCCCATTCTATACCTCCAGGCAGTTCCCGTGTTTGTCGATGCAGACTGGAACAGCTGGAATCTGGATCCCAACCTGCTCGAAGATGAGTTGGCTCGGGGCGCCAGGCTGAGGCGCATGCCGCGGGCGGTGGTGGTGGCTGACATCCTGGGCCAGAGCGCGGACTGGGACGCGATAGGCAGCATCTGCGGTCGCTACGGCGTGGAGGTCGTCGATGATGCGGCTGAATCGCTGGGGGCCACCTACAGGGGTCGGCGGGTCGGCTGCTTTGGGAAATGTGCGGCCTTTTCTTTCAATGGCAACAAGATCATCACAACATCGGGCGGAGGGATGCTGGTCTCCGCAGACGAGGGCCTGATTGCTCGAGCGCGTTTTCTGGCGGCTCAGGCTCGTGAGGCGACGCCATACTACTCACACTCGACCCTGGGTTATAACTACCGGATGAGCAATCTACTGGCTGCGGTTGGCCGCGCCCAGCTGAACATACTCGAGCAGAGAATCGCTCAGCGCCTCGCGATCTTCGAGTTTTATCGATCCCATCTCGGGGATCTGCCGGGACTCGACTTCATGCCCGAAGCGGACTACGGCCGGCCTACCCGGTGGCTTACCTGCATTCAGGTTGATCCCGAGTTGTTCGGGGTAGACCGGGAAGAAATCCGGCTGGCCCTCGAAAAAGAGAATATCGAGTCACGACCGATTTGGATGCCCCTGCACATGCAGCCTCTGTTCGAAGGGTGCAGGGCTGTGGCCGGCCATGTCTCCGAAGAGATTTTTCGCAAGGGCCTGTGCCTGCCCAGCAGCTCTTCCTTGGAGCGGCCTGACTTGGAGCGAATTGTAGGAATCATTCGTAAAACCTGTACCGCTGTCGGAAAGCTGGACTAGAACTCGTGACTCCAGGAACATCGAACTGTCGGAAACGCTGAGGCCAACCATTTTGAAGTTGGTGCGGTGCCTGTTTCTTGTCCAGGGTTCACTGCTGGGAGCATTGACTTTTCGCTTTCTCTGGGTGAGCCAGGGAGAGACTCCGTTCGTCTTGAGCAGTTATCTGAGTTCTCTCAGCTATGCAGGACTCGCCATTCGGAACTCTCTCATCTTCACAGTGGTAATCGGCGGAGTCGTGTTCTATCTGCATGAGAGACAGAGAGCCCACCGCAGCGAAAGATTGTCAGCGGAGATTCTGGATGGATTTGTCGCCCTGACCAGTCTTCATGCTGGACTGCTGTTCCTTGCACTTGCCCTCGGGCGAGCCTTCGTCTTTCCCCGCTGGAGCTGGGTTGCAGCCTGGGCCATCGCACTTTCTGTTTTCTTCGTTGTAAAGGTGACTCACAATCTCGAATCGAGTGCTCAACAGCATTTGCGACTCCGTCCCGGACATATGTTGATTGACGGGGCCATCTCCGGCTTGGCCTTCCTCTTGGCATACCTGGTTCGCTTCGATACGTCGCCCCCCGAAGCTTACCAGCAGCAGGCAGCCTTTCTGGTTTTCTTGTGATGGGGCTGTCTGTCGGATCGAATTATCTGTGGAATGTTTACTCCCTGATCTGGCGATTCACCAGTCTTCGCGAAGCTCTCATCATTGGCCAGGCGGTGGCCACGGCAGCTTCCATTACCTTTGTCAGTCGAATCCTGATTCTCGAACGGCTGCCGTCTCTAAGGGTTCCGCTGGGCGTACTGGTTATCCATCCGCTGCTGATCTTTGTCGCCATGCTTGGCATTCGTGTGGCAAGGAGGATCCAGTATCAGTATCGCTCTCGAAGTGTCATGTTGCGAACGGACCAAGGTGAACTGAATCCGAAGAAGGTCCTGCTGATCGGAGCCGGAGAGGCGGGCCAGCAGCTGGTGCGAGATCTGCAGGATCACCCTGAGTTCAAGGTGGTTGGATTTCTTGACGATGATCCGATCAAAAGGGGTCGGCGGATCAGTGGGATTGGCGTTCTCGGCGACACCAGTGACCTTTCAGCAACCGTTATGAAGAGCGGTATTGACGAAGTCATTCTGTCCATGCCGAGTGCTCCCGGTTCTGCGATCAAACGGGTGGTGGCCAGTTGCGAAAAGCTCAAGATTCCCACCCTCAGCGTTCCGTCTCTTCGAGAGATTGTCCAAAGGAGGGTCTCCATCAGTCGTTTGCGCCCGGTTCGCATGGAAGATCTGTTGGGACGGGCCCATATCGACCATGGCACATATGATCCGTCTCTAGAGGAAACGTACCGCCAACGCTCCGTTCTAGTGACGGGGGCTGCGGGATCGATTGGATCAGAACTGGTACGGCAGCTGAAAGAGTTCCAGCCTTCCTCCCTGCTGCTTCTAGATCGAGATGAGAACGGGCTCTACGAGATTGAACTCGAAATCCGAGATCAGTACCGAGGTTCGCTTGAGACCATCGTTGCGGATGTCAGAAACAGGAACAGGATGGAGTCTGTTTTTTCAGAGTTTCATCCCGAGGTCATCTTCCATGCCGCAGCCTACAAGCATGTCCCGTTGATGGAACGCCATCCTCCTGAAGCCATTCTGAATAACGTCATCGGGACGCGAAATCTGGCGGAGCTCGCCTGCAGACACCAGGCCAGATCCTTCGTGCTGGTCTCCACGGACAAGGCGGTGAATCCGAGCAGTGTAATGGGCGCGTCGAAGAGGGTTGCCGAGATCATGGTTCAGCGAATGGTCAGACAGAAGCCCAACACGCGGCTCTGCTGCGTCAGGTTCGGCAACGTGCTGGGGAGTCGTGCCAGTGTAGTCCCCCTGTTCCGAAAACAGATTGCTGAAGGCAAGAATCTGACCGTCACCCATCCGGACATCCAGCGCTATTTCATGACCATCCCCGAAGCCGTCCAGCTTTTGATCCAGGCGGGATCCCTGGGACGCGACGGCGAAGTGTTTCTTCTCGATATGGGCGATCCAGTCAAGATCGTCGACCTGGCACGCGATCTCATCAAACTCTCGGGACTCGAACTGGGCAAGGACATCGACATCGATTTTGTCGGCCTTCGCCCCGGAGAGAAGTTATCCGAAGAACTGTTAGTGAGCGATGAGGACGGCATTCGAGATACCCGCTATCCAAAAATACTCGTTGCCGAAGCAGTTGAAAACGGCCGGAATGACTTTGAGCAGTTACTCTCTAGGCTCCAGGAAGCAGCTCTCAACGAGGACACCGGGGAACTTTTGGATCTTCTCGCACAAATGGAGATTGGCTACCAGTCACCCGACCACTCGTTGGCAACCACTGTCCCCCGGTCTGATTAGCCCGGTCTCTCTCCGGATCGTTCTCCGGGCTTTTCACTATCCATGCCCAGGGTATCAATGAACCGGCTTCTCCTTGTGCTCACGCTGGCAGTTACCTCCGTCTTACTCTTTCCTGACGGCCAGGAGTGATTGAACCCGCCAGTTGTATGTTCTTCAACCAGAAGACGGTGATCATCTCCCAATTCGAGCAAGCCGGTATCCATTGAAGATCTGTGTCATAGGAAGCTTCGCGGAATCCTTGATCAACTTTCGGGGTCCACTTCTCGAAGAGATGGTTGGACTGGGCCATATTGCCTTAGCTTGCGCACCGGATGCTTCAGCGAGAACCAGGCAACAGCTCGCGGAACTGGGAGCCCGGTTCAGGGAAGTTCCGATGTCACGCATGGGGCTCAACCCCGCAAAAGACTTCCTCTCCCTGCTCTACATCATCCGCATGCTCAAGAAGGAAAAGCCCGACTTGCTGTTGACTTATACAATCAAGCCAGTCATTTATGGCTCGCTAGGCGGGTGGGTGACAGGAGTGCCTCGGGTGTTCTCAATGATCACGGGGCTGGGTTACCTGTCTTCAGCTGGCGGTTTTCGGCAACGACTCCTCTTACCCTGGGTAAGGATGATTCTCAGGATAGGGTTGCACAGAAATAAGAAGATTTTTTTTCAGAACCCCGACGATCTTGTCCGGTTTCAGAGCCTGGGTCTGATCAGCGATCCAGAAAAGGCAGTCCTAATCAATGGATCCGGCGTCGACATACGGAGATTCTGTCCCGCTGCATTCCCGGGCAACACCTCTTTTCTTCTGATCGCCAGACTTCTCCGAGACAAAGGGATCGTTGAATATGTAGAGGCTGCCCGTCGAATCAGGACCACCTACCCGCACATTTCCTTCAAGTTGGTGGGATGGCTGGACAGAAACTCAAGTTCCATCTCCCGTGCGGAGCTTCAGGCCTGGATCGACGAGGGTGCAATCGAGTTTCTGGGTAAGCTTGAAGACGTGCGGTCCGCGATCTCCGCTTCAACTGTCTATGTTCTGCCCTCTTATTACCCGGAAGGAACGCCCCGAACGATTCTCGAAGCCATGGCCATGGGGCGACCCATCATCACCTCGGATGCTCCAGGTTGTCGTGAGACAGTTGTCAACGGATTCAATGGTTTTCTCGTGCCCGTTAAGGATCCGGTTGTCCTGGCGGAGAAAATGAAAGTCTTCATCGAGCAACCGCAGCTTGCTTATCAGATGGGTCAAGAAAGCAGGCGGATCGCGGTAGAAAAATACGATGTAAGGAAGGTCAATCGAGTGATCCTGACTCACCTCGGTTTGATCGATGAAGCGACCGGGTGATCAACTTCGATCGCTGCCTTCGAACTCACTCTTTGCCCATCATGGATCGTCTATTACTCGTTCTTACCCTAGCAGTGGCTCCCGTGCTGTTGTTCCCCCTCAAGTTCCAGTTCCCGCTCGTGGCCGTGACTGTTCCTCTTCTGTGGCTGGTCAGGTGGCCGATTTCTGGCCGGTTATTACCCGCAACTCCCCTGAATCTTCCCCTGGCAATCCTAGGACTGTCGGTGCTAGCCGGTGTCTTTTCGACGCCGGACCTGTACTCAATCCTGAACAAGATTGCGGGCATCGTTTTCGGCTTTCTTCTCTTCTTTGCGCTCGTCGAATTCCTGAAGAACGAGAGGCGTATTCGGATGGCGGTAGTCGTGTTTGCGGGCACCGGCGGCTTGTTTGCTCTTCTGAGCCTGACAATCAGGCTAAGCAACTGTTTTTCTGTAATTTGACTGAGAGTGATCTGAGATCGGATTCTCCTGTGGTTTGAAATCGACCAGGCTGAGGTACTGTTTCCCGATCAGCCAGTCTTCGTGAATCTCCTCGACGACAGCGGTGTGAGTCGTAGTGCGGTTGTTACCGACGACCCGGGTACCCGGCTCTGAAGGTCTCCAGCCCGTTGTTGGTTCCCGCTCGTGGCGGCGTCGGAGCTCCGGGTTGCGGTCTGTTCCTGGCCCGAAGCTCGCCTCTCGTCCAGACGGGGCTGAAGGTCTCGAAGGTGGCGATGGCGGCACGTTGGTCGGATCGGCGGGCGTATCGCTGAGTGGCTCAGGTGAAACTGACAGCGTTGCCAGGGCACTGAAGGAAAGAAGCTCTTCTGGCAGCTCGTAGTCCTGAGTGGTCATCGCTGACAATCAGCTGCACACCCTCCAGACCACGCTTTTGAAGCTGCTGCCTCGCCAGTGGACTCCGTCGCTGTCGGCAGCTAGCCTCCCGTGCCCCAGCAGTTGACTTTCATCCTGATGCTGCCCGCCGGACCTTCTCGTAGTGGGTCCAGGTACACTGGAAGCTGCCCAAAGGGCTGAAAACAAGATTCTTGCTGGCTGGCATGCCGCACAGCGTTAATCTCAGGCTTTCGTACATCTCGATGGCCAGCTTCAGGGCTTTTGCGCTCGATCGGAATTCCAGGTGACGTACTTGTGGAATCCGGATTTGAAGCTGTCCCACTCGAGTTGACAGCGTCTTGGCCTTGTACCCGTTGGCGTGGTCTCGACGCTGCTCGCTCCGCTCCCAGCGTCGAGCTCCCAGAAACTCTTCGCGTTCCATCTGCATGGCGGTGTTGAGCAGTTTCTCCAACACTCCTGGCGGTAGTCGTGTTTGCGGGCACCGGCGGCTTGTTTGCTCTTCTGAGCCTGACAATCACGCGATGGAAGCCTTTCTACGACCCGATCGGAAGCCTGGCACAAGCAATGTTCCCAGTCAGGTGGTCGATTCCGGGCTTTCAAGACGGCTTCAATCCGAACCCGATTGGAGGCTCTCTTTGTCTCTTCTTCCCGGTCCTGATTGTGATCTCGATCATAAGCCTGCGGAACTCCGGCTTTGGCGTCCGGGGGCCCCGCAAGTTCTACGCTCTGTGCTTCGGCGTCTCCGCTTTGGTTGTTGCCCTCGTCCTTCTCTTGAGTCAATCGAGAAGCGCCTGGATCGGCGTGTTCGTCTCCCTCCTCTTCCTGTCCGTCACGGTGAAACTACTACCTCGATCCCAACGTGCCTGGTGTTTCACTCTGTGTATTCTCTTCTTTCTCACTGTATTCGGGGGGATGGCGGTCGTCTGCGCCGTGGGGTCCGAGGCTCTCCTAGAGGCCCCGGGAATCGGGAGTGAATTTTCGCGTCGCGAAATCTGGGTCCGGGCCATCTGGGGCATCCAGGACTTCCCCGTGACGGGCTTTGGATTGGACATCTTTCGACGTGTTGCGGGTCAGCTATTTCCCTTCTACAAGCTCGTTCCAGGCACTGACATCGCGAGCGCACATAACCAGTTTTTGCAAGCCGCGACCGATCTGGGAATACCGGTGATGATCGCCTACGGGTCGATGTGGTTTGCCATCTTCAGGATGCTTTATCTACTGGTTACGAAATCCCGGCTTTCTCTTTTTCGAGAGTTCGCCTCGGGCATCGGCGCCGGGCTGATCGGCTATTTCACTTTTCAGATCGCTGATGCCGTCCCTCTGGGTGCGAAACTGGGAATCTTCTGGTGGTTCGCGATTGCCCTCGTCACTTCCATGTATTACCTTGAATTCAATCGGGGCTCAGGGGCGGAGAAGAAGTCCCGTATTCGTAGCCCGGCTCTCTTCTGGACCACGGGTTCTCTTGTTTCCGTCGCCCTGGTATCGCAGTTCCCCATTCCGGCACTGATGATTGCTCTTACCGCTAGCATCACGGTTGGCTTCGCCACTGTAACGGAGCCAGAACGCAAGAACACCGATCAAAGCCACGGTGCGCAGGCCAAGATCCAGACTCTTTCCCACCAGTGGATCGGCATCGTTCTGTGTCTCGCCCTATCGCTCCTGGCCCTGCCAGGATTCAGCGACGCTGTGTGGGCCAATTCAGTCGCCTTGAGCAGTCTAAGAGACCCCGAGAATCTAATTGCCGACGTGAGATTGGAGAGAGAGGCCGGGCTCGACCTTCTCCGGGGCTTGGGGAACGCTCATTGGCAACTCGGAAATGACAGCGAGGCCGCCAGGCTCTTCAGCCGGACTATCTCAGCCGGAGCCAAGAGATCCGCGACACTATTCAAGGCAATCCTGGCCACTGGCCGCACGGGAGACGTGAAAAACGCAAGTAGAACCTTGGAACGGTACGGGTTTCCAATGAGCCGCCTGGCTTCCTTCGCCTACAACGCAGCCATAGACCAGGATCAAGTCAATGCGATTGTCAGCGCCAACATCATTCTGGCTAGCGATCAGCCCGATTGGGAAAGCCTCTGTATGGCAAAGAAGATCTACGTTCCGCTTGGGCTGTTGGATTCATTCCGCCCCCGTTTTATTGAACACCTCGAAAGGCTAGATCGCCCACTCCCACCTGATAGTCTGTGTTCGATAGAACTTGGCTGGATCGGATTTGAAAGCGGTGACTTGCCACTTGCTCACAGTTTCTGGGATCCAGTGCTGGCAAGAAAGCCGGAGGATGAACCTGTCTCGGCACGTGCGCAGACGTGCTATCTCACGTACCGTCTGACGCTCTATCACTCCAAACTAGGGAATACGGAAACGACAGAGTCGTATCGAGAGAAGGGGCGCAATTGGTGTGCTCAGATAGAAACCTGGTACTCCAGAATAATGGTCCCGGATCAGGGTGAACAACCCGATTGAACCTAGCAGCAAAGAGGACGGGGCCTATGCACGCTTTTCGCCGGTTTGCCCTCTCGCTTCAGATCTTCCCTCGTCGCCCAGGAATTCGGTCATCGTTGGATGCCCGGGCTCTGTGATTCCCTCCTGCTTCAGGGTTTTCCAGAGCGTCGTCAGCAAAATCTTCACGTCCATTGAAAGCGAACAGTGATCTACGTACCATACATCCAGTTCAAAGCGTTCTTCCCAGGGGAGGCTGTTGCGACCGTTCACCTGGGCCCATCCCGTAATCCCCGGCAAGACCTCGTGTCTTCTTCGCTGCTGTGGCGTGTACCTGTCCAGGTACTGCATGAGGAGGGGGCGTGGTCCGACCAGGCTCATCTCCCCTCTCAGAACGTTAATCAACTCGGGGATCTCATCCAGACTCGTAGATCTCAAGAATCTCCCGAAACGAGTCAAGCGCTCGACGTCAGGTTGGATTTCGGCCCGGCCCGTCCGTTCCTTCGTCATGGTTCGGAACTTGATCAGCCCAAACGGCTTCCCTTGCAGGCCCGGGCGCCGCTGAATGAAAAGAACCGGCGACCCCAGGAAGATCCAAACGCAAGCTCCCACGAACAGTCCGCAGGGGATTAGAGCCAGGAAGAGTGGAATCGTCAGAATGAGGTCCAGAGTTCGCTTGCCGAACGACTGATAGAGTTTGAATCTCATGGGCTCATCGACAACGCCTCGCCTCGAAAGAAGCGGTCAACCACAGTCTATCTTAACTCCAACAGCAGACAAGCCCATGGTCTTCGCGGACCCCTCACTATCGATCAAAGCTGTGGATGATCCATCAGTTTCCGTCGTGGTTCCGAATCACAACTCGGGATCACTCCTGGAGCGCTGTCTTCAGTCCCTCCAGAAACAGGTAACAGACGAGCGTTTCGAGGTGATCGTGGTGGATGACGGTTCCACAGACGGAAGTGCCCAGAGCGCGAGTCACTTTCCGGGTGTGACTCTCGTACGTCAGGAGCACATGGGGGCTTCTGTAGCTAGAAACCGGGGGGTGCAAGCTGCCCGGGGACGATGGGTTCTTTTCCTTGATTGCGATTGCTCCGCCCAGTCAAACTGGATCGCCGAAATTACTTCACCTCTGGTCCATCAACGAGCTGTCGTGACCGTGGGAAGCTTCATTTCTTCCCAGGACAGTCCCATCGCCCGTCTGGTCCAGTTCGAACTCGAGGAGCGCTTCATACGAATGGAGCAGCACGGAGAGGTGGATTTCCTGAACTCCGCCACCTGTGGTTTTTCCCGCGAGATCATTGAGAGGTTTCCGTTCGATCCCGCTTTCGCCAAGCTCGAAGATGTTGAGTTGTCGTTTCGTTTGGACAAGGCTGGAATCACCATCCGTTACGTTTCGACAGCCATCGTGGCCCACCACCACCCGGACAGACTGTGGAACTATCTGGCAAGAAAGTACCGCTATGGAAAATGGGGGCCGGTTCTTTACCGGAGATTCCCGGCTCACAGTCTGCACGATGACAGTACTCCGGGGCATCGAAGAGTCCAGCTTGGACTGGTTCTTCTGGCTCTCATCACACTGCCTTTCTTTCCCTGGTACGGGGCTCTGGCGATGCTCATGGCGGCAGCACTGACACTTCCGGCAGCCGCTCGAGTGTGGCGCTCCCATCGAACCCTGACCCTGCTCTATCCTCTTTTCACACTTGCCGGAAACATTGCCTTCCTCTCGGGCTGGGCGGTGGGAACGGCTTCCCAACTGCTCCATCCTCGGGGTCTGAAGACCAGGGTTTCAGGGCCAGCGAACAAGGAATCCCGCAGCGACTGAACAGCAAGCTGCCGCCGCGTAAAAGACTGTCGCAACTTGTCTTTCGCCCAAGCCATGGGACAGCAACCAGTGGGAGGTATGATCCTTACCCCCCACGTAGAAAGGCCGCATCTCCAGCGTGCGGCGGAGGGTTACAAGAATCATGTCTGCAATCGGCACCAGGAGGATCATCACTAGAGCCGCCCATTGACGCCAGTCGGAATAGACTGAATTCAGCGTGTAGAGTGGAAGACAAGCCAGAGTAAAGCCGAGGACATGAGACCCGGTGTCTCCCAGAAATATACGAGCCGGGCTGAAGTTATGGGCCAGAAAACCCAGCAGCACCGCCGCCATCAGAACCGTCAAGAGCCTGCCCGGCATTCCGGGTGACAGAATCAGGAATCCCACACTCAAAGCTGCAATGGCCCCGACTCCGCCTGCCAATCCGTCCATGTTGTCCAGCAGATTCACGGCGTTGACGACGGCTACGAGCCAGAGAAGAAAACATCCGAGGGTTACGGGATCAGATGGGATTCGGAGCTCTAAAACCAGAAATGCAAGCGTGAGTGAGCACGAAACAATCTGCCAGACCAACTTGCTCAAGGGAGACAGGCCCCTCAAGTCGTCAATCAATCCCACAATGGCGATAGCCAGAAAGCCCAGCCAGAAAGCCTTCAGCTCGCTGAACGCAGAGACTCCTTCGAATGCCAGCGCCAGCGCCATGAGTACGGGAACCAGGGTCAGTCCTCCGGACAAGGCCGGTTGCTTCCCAATTCGATTGGTTGAAGGCGAGATCCATCCGTTCCGTTCTGCCAGTCGAGCGACTGGAGGATTCAGAACAAAGGACGCCAAGAATGCGAGCGCAAAGGGAACGACCACCAGTGGATTTCAGCTCCTATTCACCGCCCGGGCACGACGGCTCCATCGAGTTGTTTGAGCAGCGGGGAGCCGGAATTTCTCACCAAGACCCAGACCCTGCTTGCTTATAGCACGCCGCTGTGGTTTGTTCCAGACTACCCTTGCCCCACCCCGCTTCTGGGACGGTCGGACATCGGAACGAATCGTGAGGGTATTCCGTGAGTTGTAAGACGAACCGAGTACCAGGCGAAGCGGGTTTCCGCTCATGGGCCAAGAAAGTCGTCGATGCGATTGCCTGAATTCGAGGTCCCATTTCGATAACTACTAATCGCTTTACTACAGATGCCAAGCTCACTCTGGCTGGCAGTCTCGCCCAAGTTGTCTTTGGGCTTGCCACTGCGATCATACTGGCTCGGTCTCTGGGGCCCGAAAACTTCGGGCTCTACGCCCTCTACATCGTCCTGGTCAACGTGTCCGTGACCGTGACCAATCTAGGGCTGGACCAATCCACAACGTACTACGTAGCCAGCCAAACCCAGTCTGCGCTCCAAATCGCGAAAATCGGCCTGGTGTCGAGTCTAATCGTTGGCCTTGTCGCAGCGCTGGCAGGATGTATCCTCATCCTCCTGTTTCCAGGCCTCTTAGGGGGATTATCGCCCCGACTCCTTCTCCTTACGATATTCCTCGTCCTTCTGAAGATAGTCTTTCTCTCGGCGCAGGGAATCGTCAAAGGATTACAAGACTTTCTTTTCTACAACAAGATCATCGGCTGCGTCGCTCTTTTCCAGGCTGTACTCGTCTCCGTTCTGGTCGGAATACTTGACCTGGGCATCTGGTGGGCTCTGATGGCTGCCTTGTTGGGTGACCTGATCGGCCTCACGGTTAGTCTATGTGGCATTCGCATGCGTCTCAGTTCGACTGAACTGCCCCCTGAAGATGTCGGCTGGGAGCGGAGGGCTATCAGCCTTTTCAAATTCGGACTGAAATCTTATCTGGGCGGTGTGTTTTATTCGCTGACAAACAGGGTGGATCGGCTACTTCTGAATGCTTTAGCAGGGCCTCTCTCTCTTGGCATTTATCAAGTGACGGCGGCGCTGGCCGAAAGGTTGTCGTTGATCTCGCACACAACATCTGTCCTCTATCCTCGAGTGGCTCCTCGAGTGGCTTCGATGGGAGAGGACGAACAACACCGCCGGCGGCTGACGCCGCTTGTGGCAAGGAGCATTTTCTGGCTCATGCTGACCGCAGGGATTCCAACCTTTGCTTTGGCTGACTGGGGGATTTCTTTGTTCTTTGGCGTTCAATATGCGCCGGCAGGAACAATCCTCAAGCTGTTGCTCCCCGGATTTGTCCTGTTCAGCATGTCTCAAGCGCTGGCCTACGATATTGCGGGTCGAGGCAAACCAGGCTTGAACGCTCTCCACTCCGCCGGTGCCCTGGCGTTGAATGTGGTAGCCAATCTCCTACTGATACCGCGGTATGGAGCCCCAGGTGCCGCTGTTTCTGCAACCCTCTCTTACAGCTTCCTCGCCATGATCAGGGTCGTGACCTACTCACGAATCGCCAAGATCAAGTGGTATCAAACCTGGGTTTTGACCGGAGAGGATCTTCGTTTGTGGCAGCGACTCCTTCTTAACCGACCCTAACCCGGATGAGTCATCAAACGGCTGCCGATCTCATCCAGATTTTGGCTCGATGATTCTCCCGGCAAGGTTCGATCGAACCATCATCTCGACGAGTTGCTGGAAGCTAGCCTCGGCCTCCCAGCCCAGCGCCTGTTGGGCCTTGGTCGGATTCCCCACAAGAACATCCGCTTCTGACCCTTCTCCGAAGCGCTCGTCTCGAATTATGTAGTCCTGCCAGTCCAGCTCCACCACTTCAAAAGCCACACGAGCGAAATCCTCCACGGTGTGAGCTTCTCCGGTACAAAAAACATAGTCGGACGGTTTGTCAGCCTGCAAGCTGAGCCACATCCCCTTCACATAGTCTCCCGCATATCCCCAGTCTCGTGCCGCGTCCAGGTTCCCCAGCTTCAGCTTGTTCTGCTTCCCCTGCTTTATTCTTGCCACTGCCGAGGTGATTTTCCTGGACACGAAGTAAGACGGCCGCACCGGAGATTCGTGATTGAACAGAATCCCACAGCTGGTGAAAAGCCCCTGGCCTTCTCGATAATCGACGGTCATCATGTGGGCGAAAAGCTTGCTGACGGCATAGGGATTCTGCGGACGAAAAGGAGTCTGTTCGTTGCAGGTCTGCTCGCTGTGCTGGCCAAACATCTGAGCGCTGGAAGCCTGAAAGAATCGAATCTCGGGGTCAGTCGCTCGAATCGCCTCCAGCATACTGACTACCGGCAAGCCATTCGCCTCAAAGGTACCAATCGGCTGCTCCCAGGAAAGAGGTACAAAAGACTGGGCCGCAAGATTATAGACCTCTGAGAGTCCCAGCTCCTTGAAGAGCCGGATCAGTTGAGCCAGATCATTCAAATCGACCGAGCGGTAGTCAATATCCGATGAGTGAGACCAGTTGGGCCCCTGGGATCCCCGCCCCACTCCAACAACGCGATAGTTCTTTTTCAGAAGCAGGCGAGAAAGGTAGTAACCGTCCTGGCCATGAATGCCGGTAATAAGGGCTGTCTTCTGGTTCGTCATTCTGACGCGAAAAACCCTGGGAAAGAAACTTCCCGTCCCTGGAAGTGCTACAGCTTGATCAGCCGAGCCCAGTCACGATTGACTCGATACCACTCGACCAGATTGCGGATGCCCTGATCAATCGATGTCTCGGGCTCCCAATCCAGAACATCTCGAGCCTTGGAAATATCGGCCCAGGTGCTCAAGACATCGGAAGAATGCCTGGGTTCGTGCTGGAGAGTTGCCTTTTTGCCAACCGCGGTTTCGACCAACCCGATCACACTGAGAAGATCGACCGGACTGTCTGAGCCCAGGTTGATGATTTCCCAACCCACTTTCTTCAGGGCGGCCACAGTTCCCCGGGCGATGTCGCCGACGTAAGTGAAGTCGCGCGACTGTCGGCCATCCCCGAATACTCTGACCGGCTCGCCCTCACTAATCCACCGGACAAAGCGAAGCAGGCTCATGTCCGGCCGGCCGGCCGGGCCATAGACCGTGAAGTAGCGGAGCACGCTGATGTCGATGCCATGTAGATGGTGATAGCTGTGACAGAGAACCTCCGCGGCCTTCTTGGAGGCGGCATAGGGAGACAGCACCTTGTCGCTGGAAAGCTCCTCGTGGAAAGGCTGGGCCGAACTATCGCCGTACACACTTGAAGTGGAGGCTTGAACCAGCTTCTCAATCCCCCGTCGAACACACTCGTCGAGCAGGTTGACGGTTCCCGTGCAGTTGGTCTCAAAGTAAATCCAAGGGTCATCCACCGACTGCCTGACACCCGCCCGGGCCGCCAGATTGATGACACCCTCCACCTCAGGTTCCCGATTCAAAACGGCCTCCAGTACCCGTCGATCACAAATATCGGCCTCGTAGAACGACCACCCCGGACGACCCTTCAGCTGGTCCAGTCTCCACTTCTTGAGCCGGACATCGTAGGCGTCGTTGAGGTTGTCCACACCGATCACCTGGTGACCACCCTCGAGAAGGAGCTGGGCGACCCTGGAAGCGATAAACCCCGCTGCTCCCGTGACCAGGTAGCTAGACATTCTGCCCTCCGCTCAACTCGGCTACGTGACGGGTGTCCACGATCAGCCGGCTGTTCCGTCTGACCTCCTGCCAGTCAAAGGATGTGTGATCCGTCACGACCACCGTACAGTCTGCCCTCTTCAACGCCGTCGCCAGGTCGGGCTCGCACAGCAGCTCGAAGCCATCGAAGTGGAGGCCGGGCACGTGGGGATCGAAGTAGGACAGGTCGGCACCCTTCTGACGGAGAAGCTCAATCATGTCCAGGGCAGGCGACTCCCGGACGTCATCCACGTCCTTCTTGTACGCCACTCCAAGGATGAGAATTCGGCTGCCCTTCACCGATTGGCCTCGATCGTTCAGGGAGTCCTGAATCTTACTTGCCCAGTAGTCGGGCATCTGCGAGTTGATCTCCCCTGCCAGTTGAATGAACCGCGCATTGTAATTCAGAGTTTTCAGCTTCCAGGACAAGTAGTACGGATCCAGTGGGATGCAATGGCCTCCCACACCGGGTCCGGGAGAAAAAGGTATGAAGCCGTAGGGCTTTGTGGCCGCCGCCTCGACCACCTCCCAGACATTGAGATCAAGCTTGTCACACATGATCGCGAGTTCATTGACCAGTGCAATGTTCACGGCCCGGAAAGTGTTCTCGAGCAGTTTGACCATTTCAGCAGACTGGGTGGATGAGACTTCCACTACCCTGTCTACGATCTGCCGATACAGCATCACTGCAACTTCCAGGCAAACGGGAGTTACCCCGCCCACAACCTTTGGGGTATTGGTCAGAACAAAGTCAGAGCGGCCAGGGTCGATTCGCTCAGGAGAGAAGGCCAGAAAGAAGTCCCGCCCCACTCGCAAGTCGGAAGATTCCAGAATGGGTTGAACCAGTTCCTCCGTCGTCCCGGGGTAGGTGGTGGACTCCAGAACCACCAGCGTGCCGGCTCGCAGGTACTCACTGACAGATTCACCGGCACGGATCAGGAAGCTGAGATCGGGATCTCGAGTCTTTCCCAGGGGAGTCGGCACGCAAATGATAACCGCCTGACACTCACTGATCCCTTCACAAGTGGAACGAAACTCAACTCGTTCCGAAGGAAGCTTGGCCAATCGTTCTGAAGGGACATCCGGGACGTGCGAGACACCCTGCCGCAGACCCTCCAACTTCTCCTGGTCGTTGTCAATTCCAAGCACCGAAAAACCCGCCTCCGCAAAACTGACGGCGAGAGGCAGGCCCACATATCCCAGGCCCACCACCGACACGCGGGCTGACCGAGCCACGACTCTCTCTATGATCTGGTGTTTCATCCGATTGGCGAGAGGGTTCTCTGGCATGGTCTCGACAGTCTAACCTTGACCGGTGCTGGCCAGCTCCAGATCGGCGTCGACCATCATATGGATCAGTGCTTCGAAATCCACCTGCAGACTCCACTCCAGTTCTGCCCTCGCCCTGGAGGCGTCGGCCACCAGGTGATCTACCTCGGCCGGCCGAAACAGCCCCTCGCTGCTCGTGACATGATTCTGCCAGTCGAGTCCCACATACTCGAAGGCAGCTTCCACCAACTGGCGTACAGTATGGGCACGCCCCGATCCAATCACGAAATCGCCGGGAGCTTCAGCCTGCAACATCAACCACATGGCCTTCACATAGTCCCCCGCAAATCCCCAGTCGCGGGAAGCATCCAGGTTGCCCAACTCCAACCCTTGCGTGAGTCCCTGCTTGATCCTGGCGGCATGGTACGTCACCTTCCGAGTGACAAACTCCAACCCCCTTCTGGGAGACTCGTGATTGAAAAGGATCCCTGAACACGCAAACATGTCGTAGCTCTCTCGATAGTTCACGGTGATAAAATGGCCATAGACCTTGGCGACGCCGTACGGGCTTCTTGGATAGAACGGAGTCTCTTCATTCTGAGGGCTCTTCCGGACCTTGCCAAACATCTCGCTGCTCGAGGCCTGGTAGAAGCGGATCTTCGGATTGATCAGGCGAATGGCCTTCAGCAGCCGAATGACCCCGAGAGCTGTGAACTCCGAGGTGAGGACCGGCTGCCGCCAGGACGCAGGAACGAATGACTGGGCCGCGAGATTATAAACTTCGTCGGGTTCCGCGTCCTCGATCAAGCTGATCAGTGAGAGCTGGTCCAGAAGATCTCCCTGTTGCAGTTCGACCTGATCGAGGATGTGCCGGATGCGCTCCAGACCCTCGGTACTGGTGCGGCGCACCATCCCCACTACCCGATATCCTTTTTCCAGCAGAAACTCCGCCAGATAGGAACCGTCCTGGCCGGTGATCCCTGTGATGAGGGCCGTCTTCAAAGCTGTTATCCTTCTGCGGCAGAGGAATCGATCGGGGCCTGAAGGTAGCCCTGCTCGATCAAGTAGGCGACGATCTTGCGGGCGTTATGCTCGGGAGTGGTCTCAACCGTATCCAACCCAATCTCCGGATCTTCGGGTTCTTCGTAGGGATCATCAATACCTGTGAACCCTTTGATTTCTCCACTCCGAGCCTTGGCATACATGCCCTTGACGTCGCGCTCTTCGCAAACCTCCAGGGGAGTATCCACGAAAACCTCGAAAAACCCCTCTCCCACCATGCTGCGAACGTCATTCCGAGTGGCTCGATACGGGCTGACCGCTGCGCAGATGACGGTTCCCCCATGCCTGACCAGTTCCGCAGCGACGAACCCAATGCGGCGAATATTGGTATCCCGGTCCTCCTTCGAGAAGCCCAGGCCCTTGGAGAGGTGGGTCCGGACCACGTCACCGTCCAGAACCGTGACCTGTCGCCCTTGCTCGAGCAGGAGCGTGGTGAGGACCTCTGCCGTCGTCGATTTGCCGGACCCGCTCAAACCCGTAAACCAGATACAGACTCCCCTCAGATGTCGAGCCGGATAACTGTGGTGGAGAATCTCGGCAACTTCGGGACGCGTGAACCACTCCGGCAGCCGCTCCCCACGACCCAGAAACTTCTCCCTGACTTCGGTGCCCGAAATCGACTCCGATCGAGAAGAACTGGTAATTTTCGACCGCTCCTCATAACGGTCCTCGTCGGGCAAATATACGAACTCGGTGAAGGGAACAGATCTGACACCGATTTCTTCACTGTACTTCTCGACCATCTCCTGGGCTGCATAGGGACCATAGTAGGCCTTACCTTCCGAGTCTTTCCCGGGGCTGGCATGGTCCCGACCGATGATCAAATGGTTGGCTCCGTAGTTGCGGCGAATCAGGGCGTGCCACAGCGCCTCTCTGGGCCCGGCCATGCGCATGGCGAGAGGGAGCAGGGCGAGCAGGATCTCATCTTCCCGGTAGTAGTTTCTAGCCAGGGTCCGGTAGGTCCTCACACGCGTGTAGTGATCAACATCCCCCGGTTTGGTCAATCCAACAACCGGGTGCAGTAACAAGACTCCATCCCGGGCCCGTATTGCCCTCTTGGTCAACTCCTCGTGAACGCGGTGGAGCGGATTTCGGGTTTGGAACGCGACTACATTCTTCTTGCCCAGAGCCCGGAGCCTCTCTCGGACCTGTTCCGGGGAGAGGCGGAGGGACTTGAAGTCGTATCGCGCGGGGGGTTGAATCACTTCGAGGAGTCCGGAAATGTTGACCTTGCCCCAGCGATGCATCTCTGCCACCAGCGGGTGCCGAACATCTTCAGTACCCAGGACGCCCCGAGCGTACTCATTCAGATCCCAGGAGAAGATCTCCTCGATTCTCAGGATGGCAAGCACTTCATTCTTGGAGTCCCGTAACGCGACTTCAGCGTCCAGCCCAACTCCGGAGGGAAGGTCGACAGGTAATGTGATGGGTAGAGGAAACAGGGTTCCATTCGCCATCCTAATGGAATTCAGGACACTTCGGTAGTCCTTCTCCCCCATGAATCGATCCAGCGGAGAAAACGATCCATCGGCGATCAGTTCGAGATCGCAGACAGCCCGTTCGCTGATCTGGAGCGACGGCAATTCCTTCACACGTTCCCGGCGCTGTCGCGCGACCTCCTCAGAGGGTCTGAGATCAATCAGTCTGCCGCCGTAGGGAGTGATCAGCATCGAAGATTCGACTTTTTCCATCATTATTTTCAGAAACCGGACAACCACTCCCTCGTGAGACTCATCAATCCGGAGCGATGCCGCGAAAAGCCTGAATTCTAGCAAGTTCCGGGTTCCAGATACAACAACGCGGGAGACCATTCTTCGCTATGTTAAGATCCAAGGAATGGTTGAGTCAGGGGATACCTGGTACGCAGTCTACACTCGTGCACGGCATGAGAAAGTCGTAGCGGAGGAACTATGGCTTCGCCAGATCGAGAGTTTTCTGCCTCTCCAGGAAAGACTGTCCACCTGGAAAGACCGTCGCAAGCTCGTTCAGTTTCCTCTCTTTCCAGGTTATCTCTTTGTCCGGACAGAAATGCAATCCCGGCGACTGGACATCTTACGAGTTCCCTCCGTCGTCCGAATCATGGGATTCAATGGCGTTCCGGAATCGATCCCTGCTGCCCAGATCGATGCGGTCAAGAGCCTTGTCTTCAACGAGATCCCCATGAATCCCCATCCCTTCATCCATGCAGGCGACCGGGTGCGGATCATTCGGGGTCCCCTGCGGGAAATGGAAGGCCTCCTGCTGGAAAAGAAGAACCGCTACACCTTCATTCTGTCCATTGATCTGATACAGCAATCAGTGGCCTGCGAAATCGAGGCGGCCGATGTTGAGAAGATCTAGTTGACCCTGCATGGAGAAATCCCCCCTAACCCGTAGGGGCAAGCAACTCGGGGTGGCTTGTCCCAGGCAGGCAGAAGGTATTCCCCCCCAACTCCTTATGGTCCTTTATTCTCTGGAGACACGGAGAAAACAGCTGGTAGTCATCTCCCCGAAGCAGGTCGAAGATCTCGCGCTTGTTGTAGGCGATTTCAATCATCATGCTCGGTGAATGTCGCTTCAAGCAATCCCTCATTCCGATTAGGACGCTGAGTTCCGCTCCCTCGACATCAATCTTCACCCAGTTCGGCACTATTTGATGGCTTTCGATCAGGTCGTCGAGTCGGACTGTCTCCACAACGACAGACCTCTGCTCCACCCGGACATGAGCCTCCGATATGTTGCCCCGAGGCCCCTCGAAACCATCGACGAGGGTGTTGTTCTGACCGCTAAGGTTCTCAAGAAGGAAGTGGGCTGAGCCGTTCTTGTCCGAAGCCGCTTTTTCAATCAGCAAGGTGTTCTCCAGGCCGGCAATATTCTCTCTCAAATAAGGTAGGTTGTTGGTACCGGGCTCAAGGACCACTACCTTCCCCTGCGGACCCACGAGCTGTGAGAAGAAAACCGTCAGGTATCCGATGTGGCCACCGACTTCGATGACACAATCCGAGGGCTTGACGAGCCTCTGAAGCGTCTCCATGGTCTCTTGTTCCCGCCTTCTTCCGTGGAACCAGTAGCCTTTATGCCTGAAGGAATGCAGCAGTATTCTTCGATCGACATAGTGGTGTCCAATTCGAATATCACCAATATTGAACCGCCTCAGGAGCGGAATGACGAGCCTTCTGAATAGGCTGATTCGCGATAATTGTTCTAACATTCTCCACGTCCCTTACCCGGGTTGGTGAAAAGAACCCGCTCGTGCGGCTACGGATCCACAGGAAGCGGATTGCAATCACCTGGCAGCCGGGAAAAACTGAGTTTCTCACCAAGTGAAAATCACCGACGTTGCATTCTTGAGAAAGTGAAATTCAACCCACTCGACCGCAGCACTTCTTGTATTTCTTTCCAGACCCACAGGGACAGGGCTGATTGCGCCCCACCCTGGCCGGCTTGGGACCCACGTTCCCCACCACGCTGCGGGTCCTGGAGTCCATTGGGGACTCGCGCGGCGCCGTACTCCGATTGGGGTCGGGACCCGAATAACTGAGGGGCCTCTCGGGCCGGCGCTGGACAGGAGTCGCTGCCGGAGAGGATACCGGCTGGAGTAGAAAGATCATCTTCACAATCTCCTCGGTGGCCCGGTCCCAGAGGTCTCGAAAGAGTTCAAACGATTCGCGTTTGTACTCGACCAGTGGATCCCTCTGTGCGTAGCCTCGCAAGCCAATCCCTTCTCGCAAGTGGTCCAGGGCCAGAAGATGGTCCTTCCACTGCTGGTCGACGATCTGCAGCACGATGCTGCGTTCAAACCAGCGCATGGAATCTTCGCTTCCCGTGGTCTCGGCAAGCTCCTTCTCCTTTTTTTCGTAGGTCTGCCGGACATCCTCCAGGATGGCCTCTTCCAGCTCTGGTCGCGACAGTTCATCGAGTTGAGGGGGCGGCTTGATGCCGAAGACTCGCTGCACATGGATCCGCAATTCATCGGGCTGCCACTGCTCGGGATCGGCCGTTACGGGAACGTACGCATCCAGAAATTCAACCGCGATGTCTGCCGCCAACCCGCGAATGTAATCCTTCTGGTCCTGCCCCTCCAGCAACTCCCGACGAAACCGGTAGATCTCCTGCCGCTGGCTGTTCATGACATCGTCGTATTCGAGGAGGTGTTTTCGAATGCTGAAGTTCCGCCCTTCGACTTCCCCCTGGGCTCTCTCGATTTGCCGGCTAATCAGTTTGGATTCGATGGGAACTCCCTCCTCCATCCCCAGCGACTGCATCACACCCGAGATCCGATCTGACACGAAGATTCGCATCAGGTCATCTTCCAGGGAAAGGAAAAAGCGGCTTGATCCCGGGTCTCCCTGACGACCCGCCCGACCTCGCAACTGATTGTCTATCCGTCGTGACTCATGGCGCTCGGTTCCAAGAATGTGCAGTCCCGCCAGGTCCACGACCTCCTGGTGCAGCTTGTCCCAGGTGGTTTTCAGCCGCTCGACTTCAGTCAGGTAGGCTTCTGCGTCCTCTTCCCATTGCAGACCCCGGGACTTCAGGTTGAGGCGGGCCTCGAACTCGGGGTTCCCGCCCAGAATGATATCGGTGCCTCGACCTGCCATGTTGGTGGCAATCGTTACCGCGCCTTTGCGTCCCGCGAAGGCAACGATCTCTGCCTCTCGCTGGTGATATTTGGCGTTCAGGACCACGTGCTTGATGCCCCGCCGTTTCAGGGCGCTGGACAGGCGTTCCGACTTGTCGATGGAGGTAGTGCCGACCAGAACCGGCCTCCCCAGCTCGTTCATTTCCTGTATTTCGTCTGCAATGGCCTTGAACTTCTCCTTTTCCGTCCGGTAGATGACGTCAGGATACTCAGTTCGAATGAGGGGTTGATTGGTGGGGACAACCAGCACGTCCAGTTCGTAGATCTTTCCGAACTCGGCTTCTTCCGTTTCCGCCGTTCCCGTCATGCCGGCCAGCTTGTCGTACATCCGGAAGTAGTTCTGGAAAGTGATCGTGGCCAGCGTCTGGTTCTCGCGCTCGATCTTGACTCCTTCCTTGGCCTCCAGCGCCTGGTGCAGACCATCCGAGTAGCGGCGTCCGGGCATGAGCCGACCGGTAAACTCGTCGACAATCACCACTTGCCCGTCCTTGACCATGTAGTCGACATCCCGGCGAAAAAGCGTATGTGCCTTCAGCCCCTGCTGAATGTGGTGGACGAGCTCCATATTTTGTGGATCGTAGAGATTTTTAATGCCCAGGGCTTTCTCAGCTTTCTCGATACCTGCCTCCAGAAGCACCACCGAGCGCGCCTTCTCGTCGACCTGGTAGTCTTCATCCCGGGTCAGCCTGGGAATGATCTTGTCGATCTTGTAGTACTTGTCCGTGGACTCCTCGGAGGGCCCGCTGATGATCAACGGAGTCCGCGCCTCGTCGATCAGGATCGAGTCCACTTCGTCAACGATGGCGTAACGGTGTTCTCGCTGAACGCAGTCCTGGGTTGCATACTTCATGTTGTCGCGCAGGAAATCGAACCCGAACTCGTTATTGGTCCCGTAGGTCACATCAGCCTGGTAGGCAGCGTGGCGTTCTGCATCCGGCATGTCATGCTGAATCGCTCCCACCGTCAGCCCCAGAAATCGATAGATCGGACCCATCCATTCCGCATCGCGGCGGGCCAGATAATCGTTGACCGTGACCAGATGCACACCCTCTCCCGCCAGCGCATTCAGGTAGACGGGGAGCGTTGAGACCAGTGTTTTCCCCTCCCCTGTCTTCATTTCGGAGATCTTGCCTCGATGGAGAACGATTCCACCCAGGATCTGCACGTCGTAATGGCGCAGGCCGATGGTCCGCCAACTGACTTCACGGACTACCGCGAAGGCCTCGGGAAGAAGATCTTCCAGGGTCTGGCCCGCCTCCAGGGAATCTTTGAATTCCTGGGTCTTGGCTCTCAAGTCTTGATTGGAAAGTGGCTTGATTTCTTTCTCAAGTTGGCTGACCTGCTCGACAATCGGCTGCATTCGCTTGAGCTCACGCTCGTTCTGGCTGCCGAAGATCCTGGCGAGAAACGTGTTCAGCATACCGGGTTATTCTATCATTGACATGACACCCCGGCCGGGCTCCGGGCTGGCGCGCCAACCCGGATGGTCTTGCCCGCAAAGGCCAGTCAAGGAAGACCTGGTTTGCAATTCATACCCCGCTACTATACTGGAAGTGATGAGCTGCTCCCTGGCGGATAGGCTCGTCAGAGATTGGTAAGCATGAACCCTTTTGATTTCTTCGAGCGAATCTATTGTATCAATCTTGATTCCCGACCGGATCGGTGGGAGCGTGCGCGGGAGCAATTCGTCAAGCTGGGCATCAATGATCGCGTGGAACGTTTTCCGGCCGTCGCACACGAGAACGGTTCGGAGGGATGCAGGATTAGTCACCAGCAGATCATCAAGCGCGCGCTGGAGAACCGCTGGGAGCAGATCCTGGTGTTTGAAGACGACGTCGTGTTCTGGACCGAAGATCTGAGTCCGTTGCGTTCGGCGGTTCGCTATCTGGAGCGGGCCGAGTGGGGACAGTTCCTGTTGGGAGGCCTCCTTACGGCGCGTGCCCGGAAGCTGGATGAGCACGTCCTGGAATCTAGAGTTCTGACAACGCATGCCTATGGGCTGCATTTGCGTGCCTACGGGTATTTTCTCGAGATGTCGGAGGGCATGGTCATAGACCAGGCGGCTGCGTTGGATCCTCGACTGCGCCAACTCTACTTGTCGCCTCCGATGTGCGGACAGGAAGAGGGCTATAGCGATATCAGCGGGGAGTTCGTGGATTCTAAGGGCACGAATGAGCGGATTCACTATTGGGCTTTCGTGCACTTTCCCTGGCTTTTCGAACAGGTTCCCGGACTCCTCCGGGTCACAAGAGTGTTCCTGCGAGGGGTCAGGGCTCTTGGTCTGCCGGTGCTGCGCACGTTTACGCGAGAACGACAGAACACTAGTCAAGAAGAGTAGTGAGTAGAAGTGACGAAGCCCGCCGGAAAAATCTATGATGACGCTTTTTATGATCACCTCGAAGCGGGCTCGAAGCGTTCGGCGGAGATCATTGTTCCAATTGTGCTGGAGTTCTTGCGTCCCGTGAGCGTCGTCGATGTGGGATGCGGGCGGGGAACTTGGCTCTCGGTATTTCGTGAGCAGGGCGTGCCTCGAGTGGTCGGTATCGATGGCCCGCATGTCAATCGAAAGCAGCTTCTTATCCCACACGAGTGTTTCCTCGAGCATGACCTCAATCTCCCTCTGGCACTCGGTGAGCAGTTCGGTCTTGTGACTTGCCTGGAGGTAGGGGAACACTTGCCTGACAAGAGTGCTGGAGTATTCGTGGATTCACTGACACGACTGGGCGACATCATCCTTTTTTCGGCAGCCATACCTTTTCAAGGCGGTGTCCGACATTTGAACGAACAATGGCCGGATTATTGGGCAAATATTTTTGCGGGACACGCCTTCTTCCCCGTTGATACAATCCGTTTTCGAGTGTGGAATAATCCGAGTGTGGAATGGTTCTACGCGCAAAACATGATCCTCTATGTCAGTGAACAAGCCCTTGCCAAACACCCTGTGCTCAAAGAAGAACAAGAACGAACGGCAAATCGTCCTCTTCGACTGATCCATCCAACAAAGTATCTTCTTGATGCAGACCCTGACCAGGTGTCGATTCGGCGTACTGTTCGAAATCTTGGGCTTGCTTTCCGACGAAAGTTGCGAGAGATGATTGCAACTGAAAAGAAATAAAACCAGGGATACTTTCATGGAGGGAACACTTCATTGGCCCCACCACAGAGCGCCCACTCATTGTCGTCGCAGAGCCGTACCCGACCCTCTACGGCGCACAGCGTTGCATGCTCGAACTATTTGGTGCTTGGCAACGGCAAGACCGCTTCCGCCTGCACTTCGTGTGTTTCACGCCCGGAGAAGTTTCTGACGCCGTTCGGGATCGGGGCATTGAAAGTACCCGGATCGAAGCCGGCCCCCTTCTCGGTTCCTACAATAAACGTCTTCTGAGTCTTAGCTGGTCGGAAAAAGCAACCGTTGCAGGCGAGATCTGGCGCTACTCGCGCAAGCTCTCCGATTTCTTGGTTGCGCAGGGCGCCAGCCTTCTGCACTGCAACAGCGACCGGTCAACTTTGATGAGCATCCTGGCAACCCGCCGCGCCGGTTGCCCCCTGGTTACTCACATTCGGCGGGACCGGTCCTTTGGCTGGATCGACCGCGTCGTCTACCGTGGTAGCACCGACATCATATGGGTTTCGAAGGGCGTGTGCGACGAATTTGCCCAGCGAATCGGCGTTAGCGATCCCAAAGGGCGCGTGATCTACGACGGTCACAGACTTCCAGACCGCAACGAGCCCGACACTTCCCGAGAAATTCGTAGCGAATTCGGCCTTCCCGAAAATGCCAGACTTGCCCTTGTTGTCGCTTCTTACGATCCACGCAAGGACCATGAAACACTTGTCGCTGCCGCGCAGCAGGTCTGCGCACAAGAAGAGAACTTTTTCTTCCTGCTTGCCGGTAGTGACTTCACCCCTGGGGAACAACGGCTCAACAAGATCAAGGGTCTCGTCGAAGCGGCCGGGCTAACACAACGGGTGTTGTTTCTTGGCTACCGCAGCGACGTGGGACGGCTGCTGCGTGGCGTGGATGTACTGGTCAATCCTGCCAGGGAAGAGGCGCTGGGAGGATCGCTCATCGAAGCCATCGGCAATGGCGTCCCGTGCGTGGCCACCGACACTGGTGGAACACCGGAAATTGTACCTCACGGAAAATGCGGGTACCTCGTACCTCGTCAGGATCCTGCGGCGCTGGCCGAACGTCTGGTCGAACTGCTTCGAGACGACGAGACACGCGCGAGGTTTCGAGCAAATGCCCGGGATCACTTCGACGCCAACTTTACTATCGGGCCCTGCGCCGACGCCACGGCAGCCTTGTTCGAAGACATCATTGCTCAACGTCGCCTGGGCAACTAAGAGAGTACCCGCGACGCCCCTGGCTGTCTTCCGCGGACCTGTTACACTTCCTTCAAGGACCCTTCTCAACTCTCTGTGGGCTTAACTCTCGTGAGACGGAGCCAACCCGAGTAACTGCAACGGAATTGCGGTCAGATGGAGCGATTTGTTAGCGATTACTCAAAAGTTGCTCCACAAAACAAAACTCTCATTATCAGGCAAGGTTGTGGAGTAACTCTCTTTCGATGTCTTAACTTTTGCGAGATTAATGCACCCACCGAAGAGCTCTTGAAAAAGATCATCATCTAAACTAATCGGTTCACATTCAGTGGATGGATGATAGTGTACATGCATACGAAACAACCCGTCAGTTCTCAACACGCGCTTAATCTCAGCAGCTGTTTCTCGTATGTCGTCCACATGATCAATTGCATTTACTGAAATAACGGCATCGAAAACACTGTCTTTAACAGGTATTCTCTCTGATCCTCCATGAATGAAAGTTACGTTCTCGTAGTAATGAAGTGGAAATCCGACCTCCAAGTATTTAAGCAGGAGTGGCTCCAGGCAGTAAACTCGGCACCCTTCAAAACATGTGGCACTCGGAATAGGACCAGATCCAATATCCAAAAGTTGCATCCCCTGAAATGCGTCTGGAGTTAATTCAAGATCTTCAAGGTACTTCACTTCCTGGTGTAATCTATGCCAAGTGAGAATACTTGCATCTTTTGGATTGGAAGCTTTTTCCTTTTCATCATTTTCTGGGCTTGGCGTGTTGTAGAGAGGTGATAGCTCTCCAGCAAACCATTTCTGATATCTTTTTCTTTCCTGCCGCCAAAAAGCCAGTTCAACATCTTGCTTGGTTCGAGTAAGGGATCTTGCCTTCTTCAATATTCTTTTTCACATGTGTACTCCCCTTTCAATCGTATGGCGTCGTGACGCAGGTCAATGGTTCGGCGGCCTACTTCACGGACCACCACAGGCCTCGGGAAGAAGATCGTCCAGGGTCTGGCCTGCATCAAGAGAATTCCTGAATTCCTGCGTGTTGGCCCTCAAGCTTTTATCGGAGAGTGGGCTGATGTTTTTTCTCAAGTTTGCTGACCTGTTCGACGATCGGGCCCCATCAGTTTGAACTCACGCTCAATTTGGGCTAACTATGACCTTGGTGAGAATCGCGTCCAGCACTGCCACGGGGGGCATTTTAGCACCGACAAGGCACTGAGAAGTCACAATCGTCAACTGAAGCTCCACCACGGGAACGCATCCCGGGGGGAAAGGCTCGGAGGGAAGGCCCCTCCATTCGTACGAAAGGCCGCTAGCGGGGTCTTAGTCTCTTGAATTCAGCTCGACGCAGTCTGGGTGACGAGACATACCTGTGCCAAGTATAGCCCAGGAACATCTTTACATGCAGCGGGAGCCGCGCCCCCAGGGCTTTACGCAAGCGCCGGCTGAGGCCGGTCCGGTCGCCGCCAGTATTGCCAGCCGTCCAGGCTCTGACATAATCGCTCTGTTGAGGTGTTTCAAGCAGCAATTCACACGTCTGCACCCTCTTCGCGAGGACGAAGAATTCAATCGGTACAGAATTGCCTTGCATGACGCGGCTTCCTGCTGCTTCCGGGTCCCTGACTGCCCACCATCGGGATCTGAATCGATGCTCCACAAGGATCGATTCCAGGATTTGGAATCCGTTCGAAGGGCCCAGGGTTCTGAACAGCAGTTCAGGGCTGAATTGATAAAACCCGTGTCCCAGGTAGTTGTTCGCTGGAGAGAGGCCTAGAAAGCTGCCCCCCTCCTCCACCATCCCCATGCAGTTCGTGATGGCTGTACGGAAATCGAAGATGTGCTCAAGTGTGCCACCGTCAACGATCGCCGTGTACCTACCCAGGTGTTTCCGTTCAAGTGGTTGATTGAAGTCGTGCTGGATTGTGGCGCCCTGGTAATCAGAGAAGTCAAAAGAGTGGACAACCTCGGCACCAAGCAACCTGAACAGTCCCTCTGCGAACCCTCTTCCGCTCAGAAGACTCCGAACGGCCTCGCGATCGACTTCGTGTCCGAAATCTCTGAGGACCTTAAGAAGATTGCGGTTGGAAACCAGAAGTTGCTGGCGGCCGAGAGTAGCAGTCATGGCATAGTTGACACCCTGCTTGTGCGCATAGAGGAGAAAGGTGACGCCGTCTAAACCTAAGCCCATACTGCCCGTTCGCTACTTGGCTAGTACCAGGAGGGAGTACCCACCCAGAATTCTTACGGCTAAATCCCTCCTTATGGAAAACATCAATCTTCTGGGGATTCGTAGCAGGTCTTGTTTCCATCCGCGATTTGGAAGGTCCAGGCCGCTCTCTGTGTAGAAGTAATCAATGATTTCATAGCCTGTATCTTTCAAGGTCTCTAGCGCTGTCACCTTTGTAAAATAGTGAATATGGCCCTTGACTGCCGACCTCTCAGGATTGGATGACGATCCTGGTAGGTCCCATCCCTATAGATTTCTGACCTTTTGGGTTCCGATGCTTTCCCAGGCACTGCCTACCATTATATGCCCTGTGGCCAGCAATCTCTGATCGAAGACCTAGGATGAAAGGCAGCGTTGGGGCAGGTCCAACTTGCCACCATCCAAGCCCATCCCTATAATCCGTCCATGGAGATACCCGTAGCCCTCAGCTTCGACGATGTCCTCCTCAAACCCGGGCGCAGTGAGGTCCTGCCAGGGGAAACCGATCTCTCTACCCTCCTCTCCCGAAACATCCGACTGGGGATTCCGCTGGTCGCCTCCGCTATGGACACCGTGACCGAGGCACCTATGGCCGTGGCCCTGGCTCGCCAGGGAGGAATCGGGTTCATTCACCGCAACCTCTCGATCGGACGGCAGAGTGCTGAGGTGGACAAGGTAAAGCGCTCTGAATCGGGAATGATCGTCGACCCCATCACGATGGGACCGCGGGATCGCATTCGGGCGGTCTTCGCTGCCATGGAGAAATACGACATCTCGGGAGTTCCAATCACCGACAAGACCGGCAAACTGGTGGGAATCCTCACCAATCGAGACCTGCGGTTCGAATCGAACATGGACCTCGAAGTCTCCCAGATCATGACCAGCGAGGGGCTGGTCACCGTCAAGGAGGGGATCACTCTCGAAGAAGCCAAGCGAAAACTCCACGAACATCGAATCGAAAAGCTCCTGGTGGTGGATGACGATTTCAAACTCAAGGGCCTGATCACCGTCAAGGACATCATGAAGGCGATCGCCTATCCCAACGCCTGTAAAGACGACCTGGGGCGTTTACGAGTGGGAGCCGCGGTTGGAACTACAGGAGACTTTCTGGAACGCGCTCAGGAGCTCGAAAGAGCCGGGGCTGACGTGATCACCCTGGACACGGCCCACGGACACACCTCTCGCGTGATCCAGGCTCTGAAAGAGTTGAAGAAGCGACTTTCGAGATCCGACCTGATTGCCGGCAACATCGCTTCAGGAGAAGCGGCGCGGGAACTGCACGAGAACGGCGCCGACGCCGTCAAGGTGGGGATGGGCCCGGGGAGCATCTGCACAACCAGGGTGATCAGCGGAGCCGGAGTTCCCCAGATCACAGCCATCCTGGAAACGGTGGAGGCCGCAGACAAGCTGGAACTTCCCGTCATCGCCGACGGAGGGATCAAGTACTCGGGCGACATCGTGAAAGCCCTGGCTGCAGGCGCGAACACGGTCATGATCGGTAATCTTTTTGCTGGAACCGACGAGTCTCCCGGCGAACTGATTCTCTACCAGAACCGCAGCTACAAGACCTACCGGGGAATGGGATCGCTGGGGGCCATGGGCGGCCGGGCGGCGGATCGCTATGGCCAGGAAGGAGCCTCGGAAGGGAAGCTGGTTCCCGAAGGGATCGAGGGCCGGGTTCCCTACAAGGGCAAGGTCGAAGACCTGATCCCAACACTGCTGGGGGGCGTCCGAGCCGGAATGGGCTACTGCGGTGTGTCCACGATTGCCGAGCTACAGGAGAAGGCTACCTTCATCCGGATCACCAACCTGGGTCTGCGTGAGTCCCACGTGCACGATGTGGCTGTGACCAAGGAAGCTCCCAACTACCGGCTCGAAAACATCTAGAGCACTGTCCCTTCAAGCCCAGGCTCGGTGCAGAAACCTGAGCAGGTTTGCGTGAAAGATCCCTTCGATGTCCTGCTCGGAATAACTTCTCCCGGCCAGGATGGGTCCCAGTTTCTGCAGATCGGCAATCGTGTCCAGGTCGGCAGGAGTCTGGTTGCGGCCAAACCCTCCATCGAGGTCCGAGCCGATCATGCAGTGGCGAGCGCTTCCAGCCAACTGGCAGATATGATCGATGTGATCCGCCGGTTGCTCCATCTTGAGTCCGCTCTCCACGGGCGTACTCCGGTGCCGGGTCCATCCCGCTTCCAGCATCCAGGCATCCAGGACGGTTCCGATCACGGCATCCCGTTCGAGCAGAGCTAGAATCTGTTCGTCGTTGAGCTGGCGCTGATGCGGAACCAGCGCACGACAGTTGCTGTGGCTGGCCCAGACGGGTCCCTGGTGAAGGGCCAACGCCTCCCAGAAACCCCGGTCTGTCAGATGGGTCACGTCCAGGATGATGCCAAGTCGATCCATTTCCTTGACCAACTCTCTCCCCGACGCGGTCAGACCCTCTTCCCGACCCGTCCCGGCAGCATAGCGGCCTTCCCCGAAATGGGCTGGTCCCAGGGCACGCAGTCCATATTCACAGGCCTGCTCGAGATGGCCCAGCGTGACCATGGAATCGGCACCTTCCAGACTCAGAATGAAGCCAATGGGTGTCCCTTCCCCACCTGCCTCTGTCCATCTTTGGGCGTGCTCATCCAGGCTCTTCCAATCCGAAATCTGCACCATCTCACCGGCCGCCTCCATAGCCCGGTACCAGGCCAACTGACCCTGCGAATGCGCCCAGGCAGCCTCCGGGCTGTTCCAGGCTGGAAGGGCCGGATTGCTCGGCTCGACACAGTGGGCAATCTGCGTCGCAATGCAGAGTCCCACCTGCCCGCGTCTCATCTCGGGCAGCGTCACGGTTCCCTGACCGCGATCCGGTTTGTCTGTTTGCCCCTGCTCTCGCCGTCTTACTTCCTGGACGGAGTCCGTCAAATCCCGGTTCCAGTTGAGGGCATTCATGGAAAGATCCAGATGCGCGTCAAAAACTAACACGGCAACAACTCAGCCCGAAATCACGGAAGTCTTCGGGCTCGCCTCGTCTCACCCCCGATGTGAAACGTCAAGGCCGTTGGATGCCCCTTGCTGTCCAGATCAAAAACGAACTGAGCCGCCGTCCAGCGCAATTCGAACTCTCGCTGTGATCGCGGCACCAGTTCCAGGTGTTTGTCAGCGTACATCCTGGCCAGCAGAATCCCATCTTCAAGCACAATGGACAGCTCCCCTCCCCGCTCGTACTCGTAGGTCCCGGCATAGACGGCCAACTGCTCCGCCGACATCGGGATGATCGGCCTCACCGGACCCGCGGGACCCGGTTCTGCGTATTCCCGCAGTCGACGTACCCAGATATTTCTGAAGCGGTTGGGGGAACCGTGATTCTGCAGCATCATCGGAAGCTGGTCCGAATGAGCGGTGTACGGCTTCGGTTGCAGCCAGTCGGTCGGGCCAACCAGCTCGGTACTGTCCTGAGCCAGCACGCCGTTGTGGAAAAGAGTCACGCGGGCCGGCTGCAGCAGCTCGCCGTTGGGGTCGAAGCGGGGGCGCCGGAAAACGATGTCAAAGGACTGCCAGGCCCCGGGAGAACGCGATGCGTTGACGAGCGGGGGAAACTGACCATAGAGAGCTCCTGCCTGGCCGTCCGCATAGGTTTTGGTCTGATAAGAATTCAAGATCTGAAGCTCGTATTGCCCCACCAAGTACAGACCGCTGTTCCCCGCACCCTGGCCGGCGTCGTCGGTCTGGGGAGCCGACCACTCCAGATGCAACTGGACATCGCCGAAGATCTCCTTGGTCCAAATGCTGCCGGCACCCTTGGGAACCTCCATATAGCCATTCTCCACCTTCCAGCCGGCGGGTCCGCCCCTGGCAGAGCGCCACTTCGAAAGGTCCTTTCCGTCGAAAAGCACCACGGCATCGGAAGGCGGTGAAACCGAAGGACCCACCTCGGCAGGGCGGACGACTGGAGGGCTGGGCCTGGCCATGTCGTGGCTCTTCCAGCCACTCGGCAACTGGGCCAAGAGTTGAAGGTTCAGACTCGCGGCGCAAAACAGGATGAGGATCGCTTGTTTCTTCACATCAATCTCCTTGCAGAAACCAGGACAGCTCGTGGGTCCCACGATGTGCAACCTTATAGCGCCTCGACGGTTGCTTGTCCAAGGGTTGCGTGCCACAGACTTCAACTTTCCCTTGCCAGCTCTTGACAACTCTTCCCCCGTCAAGAAACCTGGGTCCGAGGTGATCCACATGACACTAGGAACCAGGGCGCCGCTCGCGGTGTTGCTGACACTGTTGATTCTGGCTGTACCCTTGCTCGGCAACGGAGCAGGTACTGCCGAAGAGGTCTATGTCCGCTCTTTCGACAGCACCTACCTGGCTGCTTATCTGAGAATCCCCCCGGGTGAAGGGCCACATCCGGCCATCATGTTCATTCACGGCGGTGTGGGCGGAGTCGGCATGGAGCTGATCGCAAGATCCGCCCACCACTACGTACAGGCTCATCTGTACGCAGCCGGTTTTGCGGTCTTTCAGATGGACTATCGCCGCTTTGACTTCGGGGACGTGGAGCTGGAGGACATTGTGGCAGGGTACCGCTATCTGCAATCGAGACCCGAGATCGGCAGGATCGGTGTGATTGGAGGAAGCCACGGAGGCTACCTGGCGCTCATGCTCGCCACCCGGGTGAAGCCCGCCGCTACGGTTTCTTTTGCGGGACTGACGGACCTCAGTTCGATGCTGTTCGAGCGGGTAGCCGGCGCCGTTTCCGAGCCGGACCCGGACCCCATGTGGCGGGAGCGCCGCCACCATGAGGGTCGCACGCTTCGGGAAGAAACCGAGATCATCGAAAAAGGGGGTGAGGCTCCGGGTCTGCCCCACGGGCGCGGTGATCGAGAGATCGAATTGGATCTGGCAGAACGATGGGGAGACGACGAGGCGGTCTTCAAGCTGTACTCTCCAGTGGAACAGACCCACCAGATGAACGGGCCCATTCTCTATCTGGTAGGCAGTCGAGACCGACTCAAGGCAGGCGGCCAGAAGCTGATCGAAAAACTACAGCAAAGAGGGCACGAGGCCACCTATTCAGAGTACCCGGATATGCCGCATGCCTTCTACTGGGGAATCCGGCCTGATCCGGACGGGAATCTGCCCACTCAGTTCTATCTGGCTCTCAAGGAAACGACTGACTTCATGCGGCGGTGGCTCAAGGATAGAGAGCACTGAGCGTGTCCAGGATCAAGCTTTCTATTCTGTTGACTGTTCTGGCTCTCGCTGCCGGGCCCGGTTTCTCGCAAGAACTTCCGCCCCCGGAGCTGATTCTGGAGGCCCAGAACCCGGGACCGCTCTTTCGCCCGGTGCCCCTCTGGTGGTGGGACGGAGACCGTCTCCAAATCGAACGGCTGCGCTGACAACTGGATCAGGTTCACGCCCAGGGCGTGGATCAGGTCTGCCTCATCTACCTCTCACCACTGCGGAGCCGGCCGCCCTACTTCACTGAGGACTGGTGGGAGCTGTACCAGGAAGTGGTCGAGCATGCGGCCAGTCTGGGCATGAAAATCTGGCTCACTGACGGCGTGGCCTGGGGAAGTCCCTTCATCAACAACTCGGTCCTGGAGGAGGATCCCGGGTTTCGGGGGCGAATCCTGCAGCGCCAGGAAAAAACTGCCCGGGGCCCGGCTCTGATCCGGCATGAGATTCCCAAAGGCTACGAGATCGCGGAGATCCTGGGAGCCTTTGCCTACCCCGTGACCGGGGATGGGCTCGACCTGGCCGGGGTTATCGATCTGTCAGGGAACATGGAAGGTCGAAGGCTGGAGTGGCAAGCGCCGACCGGAACCTGGAAGATCATGATCTTCTACGCCCAGCCCATGGGGTTCCAAGGCAACCAGCGCCAGGGGAACGGTCGCGGCTACGGGATCGACTTTGCCAACCCGGAGGCCATGCAGTCACTGATCCGTCTAACCACGGGAGAATACGAACGCAGAGTCGGTCCCCACATCGGAAAGACAGTGGTCGGGACCTTTCAGGATGAACTGGTGACTCACCACCACTATGGCTTCCCGCCCTATTCAGAACGATTCTCAGCCGAGTTTCTCCACCGCAAAGGATATGACCTGGTGCCTCTCCTCGGGGCCCTTTACCACGACGCCGGCGACCCCACCGACAAGATTCGCTGTGACTTCTTCGATGTCATGGTCCAGCTCTTTGAAGAGGCCTTCTACAAGCCCTATTTTGAGTGGCACGAAACGCGCAACATGCTCATCGCGCACGATCAGTTCGGGCGCCGCGACCTGATCGCCCAGACCTGGGGATATGGGGACTACTTCCGCACTCAGCGCTGGTTTCAAGTCCCGGGCTACGACGATTGGAACCAGGCCGTTCCCGGCCGGAACTGGAAAGATGCCAAGCTGGCCTCATCCATCGCCCAGCTCTATGACCGTCCTAGAGTCTGGGTCGAGGCCCTGCATTCCTCCGGGTGGGGACTGGATCTGCAGGAGCAGGTAGCAGCCGTAAACGAGAACTACATTTACGGGGCGAATCTCTTTGACATGCACGGGCTGGACTACGCCACCTATGGCTCCTGGTACAGCTGGGCCTCCCCCTCGGCTCATTTCCGGATGCCCTACTGGATGCACTACCGGGAATTCGCAGACTATGTGGCGCGCTTGAGTTTCGTGCAAAGCCAGGGGGATCACGTAGCGGATGTAGGGATCTTCTACCCGGTGCACACCATTCAGGCCAATCTGCGAGCGGACGGAGGTGCCACTGATATGGCCGGATTGACGGAATCCTACTTCTGGTCGGCCGGCCGCCATCTGCTCGATGAGCAGATCGATTTCCATTTCGTCGATGACGAGTCGCTGCAGCGAGGTGTGATCAACGACGGTTTACTTGAGGTGAGCAATGTCCGATTCTCAACTTTGATTCTTCCGCCCTTGACCACTATCGATCGCCAGACCCTGTCCCGCCTCGGGGAGTTTGTCAGGAAGGGAGGGCTCCTCATCTCTCTGGCACGTCTCCCTGGGGCCTCGGTTCAGGCAGGCCGAGGTGACCAGGAGGTCGCCAAAGACCTCGAAGCCATCTTCGGGGACTCGCATCCAGGAGACCGCCTCTTAAAGAGACACTCTTTGGGAGGAATGGCCGTGTTCCTTCCCGAAGGCGTCCGTGAACTGGGTGCGATCATCAAGGAAAACCGGACACTGGACTTCGAGACCAGGGCGGAAACACTCATGGTTCAGCATCGCCGCACAGAAGAGATGGATCTCTACATGCTCTACAATCGGTCTGCTGAGGCGGTCAGGGCCCGGATAAAACTCCGCTCAACAGGATCGCCTCACCGTTTCGACCCGGCCACGGGCGCTCATCAGCCGATCCATGAGTACGACCGGCAGGGCTTGTTCACAGGAGTGACTCTGGCTTTTGAGCCTTACCAGGCCTGTGTGATCTACTTCGATCGCAGGCTGGAAACACCGTCTCTGGAACGCATCGGTGTCGACGACGTCACCGGAGTTGTCGCCACCGAAGCCGGCCTCGAGATCTCCGGCTGGCACCGCAGCTCAGCCAGAATTGAAGTCCAGGACAGAGGTGAGACCCATTCCCAGACCGTAGAGGTGCCCCCCTCGATTCAGCTGGATGATCGCTGGAAGCTGGAACTGAAGCCGACACTCGACAATCAGTGGGGAGATTTTCGGTTGCCGCCCTCGCTGGAACCACTCGGGGCCGAAGTTCGAGAATTCCACTATCGGATGGAGCGCCCGGGGCAGGAAGGAATCTCTCTGGGCTGGCATGGCACTGATTTTGACGATTCGGGCTGGGAGAAGACCACCTATTCGGTCGGTCCCTACTGGTGGGCTCTGGGACCGGTCCCCAACCGGGGAGCTGAAGCAGTCACCATTCAGGACTACGGACCGGAGCTGGATCCGGATCCCGCCGCTCGTTACACCATCCTGGGAGAGGAGTATGGCTGGCGCTCACAGTCCTTTTCTCTCGATTTCGGACTGGAAAAGGATCCGGACTACTGGAACCGGCTGGGGCCGAAGGGAAGTGTGGACCCCACCTTTCTGGAGCCGGGGTCCACCGATCACTACGGACTCGTCTATCTCTTCACCCACGTCTACAGCCCCAACTCCGCCCATGCCCTGCTTCTATCACCCACTTCCGGATACTGGGAGAGTCATCGGATCTGGGTCAACGGAGAGGTGGTCGTATTGCCTCATTAGAGAATCGAACCAAAGCTAGAAACTTGCCTCACTAAGAATCGAACCCAGTTCCGAACAGCTTATTGGTTCCTTACATCAGAAACAACGGGGCGACCGGAGCCGGACCCGCTTCGCGATCTTCTGCCGGAGCAACTGGGCGAGATTGGAACCCGATTTCGGAGGCTGTCGGCTCCACGCGAGCGATCTCGGCCTTGTAGAGCTGCTCCCTACGCCAGTCCCTCACCCGTCGCTGCAGCGTCCGCAGTTGCCCATCGAAGAACCGACCGGGATAGCGTTGCTGAAGGCGAACGAAAAGCGCTTTGGCGGTTTGAGCGGGATTAACTTCCAGTTGGACACGAACCTCTGGCCAGACTTCAGCAAAGGGATCCTTTCGAGTCCTCCATGTCCGGGGCTTTTTCGTCCGCCGATATCTTCTGATCTCTTTGGGTTCTTGTGAAGCGGTGATCTCGACAAGATACTTCCTGACGATTGCATCCATCTCTCTGGGGGAGTCGTTCCCTTCCAGTTCCCTTTGTCCGTTAGCAAAGGTCCAAAAATAGTCTTGGCGTCGCTCGAGCTCTTTGAGTAAGATCACCGGATCGAGCTTCCGGTAAAAACGCTCGATTCGCTCCCTCTTTCGCTTGGTGAGATAACCAGAAGCAATGATGCGCTGGTAAGGAGTTTGAGCTCGATCGTAGCGCTTCTTGACGCGTGCGCCGACGCGCTGCTTTTCGATCAGCTTCATCGAGGGCTGAAAGAAGTTCACATAGAGGCGTAGAATCTCATAAAGCTGAATCAGGGCCCGCCAGGCCCCCAGTCCCTCGTAGCGATCGTACCCGATCAGCCTTCTCACGACAGAGCCGTTCTTCTCTTCCACAAAGGCCTGATCGTTCTTTCGATTGACCCGGGAACGAGTGAAAGTGATCTGCTCTCTTTGGCAGTAGCGAAGCATCTCATAGTTGATGAACTCGCTGCCGTTATCCGTATCCAATCCCAGCAAAGGAACCGGGAGCCGGCCACGCAGGGAGTTCAGGGCGCCGATCACGTCGGCTTCGCTGCGCCGCAGCAGGGCCACGCACTCGGTCCAGCCCGTTGCGACGTCCACCAGGACCAGCGTGTGCAGAAAACTACCGGCAGCACTGACGCCGCAGTGAGCGACCAGGTCCGCTTCCAGAAACCCGGGTTGAAGATCGTCCCAGTCGGCGAAGGTCCGTACCTTGATCTGCTTTTTGAGAGCTTCCCGGCCGGGTTGTACTCACACCACGCTGATTGATTCTCTCGGTGGCCAGCAATCGATCAGCGGTGGCGGGGCTGATCGTCAGAAGCTTTCCCCGGACATCAGCGGGTAAGGACAAATGACCGTTCCTCTCCATCACCTCGATCAACTCGGGAAGAAAGGGAACCAGTCGCTTGGCGCAGATCCGGTTGGCCGTGGTCCAAAGGGTAACCAGTACCTGCTTGACTCGCTCATCGTATCGGGCGCGGCGGGGTCGCGAAGAACTAACGCTACCCGGCGGATTGTTCAACAGGGTAATGGCGTGTTTGCGATCGTAGCCAGTTGCCGCAACCAACTGATCCACGATCTGGCTCTTGATTCCTTTGCGGGCCGATGCGTAATCCTCCGCAGTGCGTGTCAACAACTCTCGGCGCAACTCCAAACTCAACTTCTTCCTCAATTCGTCGCCTCCTCATCAAGTGTTCGGTTCGATTCTTGATGAGGCAACGGTCTCACATTAGTTCGATTTTGGGAGAGGTGGTCTCGGACATTTATCACCGAGATCAATCCGGGAAGTTCGGGAGCCTCATCGGCGTTGATCTGAACGAGGGCTGGAACACCCTGCTGATCAAGACGAATCAGCGCCACCGATCTGTCCGGCTCTACGTTTACCTGGTGGATCAGGCCGAGATTCTGGCACCCGCCGAAAAGAAAAACCCCTCTGCAGCACCTCACCTGCGCCGGTTCGCGGACTCGAAGTTTATTTTTGACCCCTACGGAGATGATGAGAAACGTACGGGCTGGTACCGATTCCCTCTTCCACCCGGGACCCGCAGCCTGAAAATGCAAGTGGAGGGTAAGGCAACGGTTGTCGTCAACGGAGCCGAGCAGGCTTACGATGAATCCACCGGCAGCGTCCATCTGGCGGCGCCTCTGGCGGAGCAGGGACTGGCGGTCGTCCGGGTCGTCCACCAGAGAGGACGTTATGCCGGCGCTGCGTTCACCGGCCCTGTCTTCATCGCGGTGGATCGGGGAACCGTCCAACTCGGGGACTGGGCCGAACAGGGGCTCCAGAGCTACTCGGGAGCTGCCGTCTACCGCCAGTCATTCCAATTACCAGCAGGTCTCGAAGACAAGAAACTGGTTCTCGATCTGGGGGAGGTCAGGGCATCCGCCTCGGTCCGGATCAACGGGCAAGAGGTGGGTTCGAGGGGTTGGACTCCTTATCGGTTTGACATTACCGAACAGGTCCGCCCCGGGGCAAACAACCTCGAGATCACGGTCGCCAACACCCTGGCCAACCACTACTTGATCGGAACCGCCGATTCTCATGTCTATGAAGGTCAGACCCGCTCCGGTCTGCTGGGCCCGGTTCGCATCCTGCCCTACACCCGGGTCAAGCTGGTGGTGCCTCAATAGACCGGCCCCCGCAGACCTTCCAGAGCCCCACCGCGAGTTGCCTTGTCCTCACGGAGCATGCGATAATAAATAAGAATGCGACGAATTGTGGCTGTTAGTGTAATCCTCTTCCTGGCAGGTGGAGTCCTGGGGCTGAGCTTCTCGACTTGCCGCAGTTTTATGGCGAACACGCCACAGATTCGCATGGCATCCTGCTGTGCCGACGACGACTCTTGCCGCAGAATGTGCCTGGTGGACCAGGAAGGCTATCCAGCGCTGCTTCAGACAGCTCGCCTGGAGTTCCAAGCCACTTTGGGCCCGCCGCTTGCAGCCTCCACGTCTGTAGCATCCGTTGCGGCGGATCAACGCCGCCAGCAGGCCTCTCTCGGACTTGCCGAACCGGGTCCTGCAGGGGACGTGTATCTTTTCAACTCTACATTTCTGATCTAGGCTTCCCTCCTTTTTCCATTTGCGCCTGTGGATGGGAGCTGAGCACGTCGTCTTGAGCGTCGATCCTCGTCGCCGGCAGCTCATCAAGACAACCTTGCCACCTGTCTGAGGGACCTCCCCTTATCTGCCGGGTCTTCAACCGTAAAGCCTCAGAAGCCAGATCAAACCAGTGCAGGACTTTGCGGGATCCGACAGCACCTTTGGACTTCAAGTTGCCAGACCATCCGGCAGGCAACGGGTAAAAGAAATGAAGATGAAAAGCAACCTGCTCACGACCGGTTTTTTCCTGCTCGGGTTTCTCTTCGTGCCTGCTCGGGGACAGACACCCGCACAGGACGACGAACCCGAGTACTACTCGGAGAATCCACAACTGGACACGTATATCCGTGCAGCCCTGGATCAGAATCCGGCGGCTCAAGAATCCCTGGCTCGCTACCGGGCAGCTCTGCAGAAAGTTCCGCAGGTCACTTCCCTGCCTGATCCGATGGTCAACTACACTCAGTTCATTCGCAATGTGGAAACTCGGGTTGGCCCGCAATTGCAATCCTTCATGTTCAGTCAGAAGTTTCCCTGGTTCGGTGAGCTGGACCTGAAGGGCAAGACCGTGTTCAAGGAGGCGGCCGCACTCTATCAACTCTACCGTGCTCGCCAGCGTGAGATCATTCACCAGGTCAAGCGAGCTTTCTACGAGCTCAGCTATCTGGACCGGGCCCTGGAGATCAATCGAGAGGAGCAACTGCTCCTTGAACACTACGAACGGCTGGCCCGGAGCCGTTACAGCGCCGGTCAGGGTCTGCAGAACTCAGTCGTCAAGATGCAGGCCGAGATAACCAAGATTCTCAACCGGCTGAAGATCCTGGATCAACAACGCGAATCCCGTGTGGCCTGGCTGAACACGCTGATGAACCGGCGACCCGAGGGGCCTGTTCCTCTCGTTCACGGGCTCCCTTTGCCACAAGTCAACCTGGACCTTGAAGAACTGTACGGGCTGGGTGAACGCAATCGCCAGGAGCTCAAGGCAGTGGGCGCTCGAATCGAAAAGAACGAGCAGGCCATCGAACTGGCCAAGAAAGGCTTCTGGCCGGACTTCACCCTGGGCGCTGGTTTCGTGAATGTAGGCCAGCGGAACGATCCCGCGGGCCTGCTCCTGCCGCCACCTGACAATGGCAAGAACTCCTTCAACTTCTCGATCGGAGTCAACCTCCCCATCTGGAGAAATAAGTACCGGGCCGAGGAACTGCAGGCAACCGAAACTCTGATTGCAGAGAGGCGAAACTACCTGCATCTTCGAAACGAGATGGAATTCTCCATCCGGGACCAAGTCATCCGGTTGCAAACGCTGCTCGAGCAGATTGAGCTGTTCGAGACGGCGCTGATTCCGCAGGCCGAGACGGCGCTGAGATCTACAGAAACCGCTTATACAACCGGCCAGTTGCGCGCTCTGGATCTCCTCGACAGCGAGCGGATGCTGCTGGACGTTCGTCTCATCAACGCTCGTTACTACGCTGACTACCTTGGGGCTCTTTCCAGCCTGGAACGAGCAGTCGGCACCAGGTTTCCAAGATAGTGAGGTCGAAATGAAAAAGACCCTGTTCTTCAGTTTCCTGTCCTTCGCAGTCGGTATCGGCCTGACCTTCATGGTGTTTGCGAATCCGTTGGACTCTCACTGGATCCACGCGATTCAAGAGAAGCTGGGGGTCGGTCACGAGGCCCCTGCCAGTCCAGCCACTGAGGGCCAGCTCTGGAACTGTGGGATGCACCCTTCTGTGATCCGCGAGGAACCAGGCGACTGCCCGATTTGCAGAATGGCCCTGACGCCGATCAAGGGTTTTCAGAAAGCCGCAAAGACAAGCCCCTCTTCGGGCGAGCGAAAGGTCAAATACTGGCAAGCCCCTATGGACCCGACCTTTATTGCGGACAAGCCGGGAAAATCTCCCATGGGGATGGATCTGATCCCGGTATACGAGGAGGAATCTGAGGAAGCGCCAGCCGGAACGGTCCAGATCGACCCGGTCTTCGTCCAGAACATGGGAGTCCAGTCGGTCGAGGTCGAGCGCACCGACATTCCATTCAGCATCCGAACCGTGGGCTACCTGAGCTATAACGACGAGCAGACTCATTGGCTGACGACCAAGTATTCCGGCTGGATTGAAAAAGTCTACGTCAACTATGTGGGCGAATCGGTCAAGAAAGGCCAGAAGCTTTTCGAGATCTACAGTCCGGATCTGGTCACGACCCAGCAGGAGTATCTGGACGCTGTCGCCTATGCAGAACGAATGAGTCAGAGTCCTTACCCGGACATCGCCGAGAGAGCGCATTCTCTGCAGGAGGCGAGCCTGCAGCGTCTTCGCTACTGGGACATTACCGACGACCAGATCCGTGAACTGGAAAAAACCGGGCAGGTGCGCCGAACCCTCGCCGTGGTGTCCAACGCCACCGGTCTGGTGGTCGAAAAGGTAAACCAGGCCATGGAAGGGATGTATGTCAAACCGGGAACGAATCTCTACAAGATCGTGAACCTATCGACCATCTGGGTTGAGGCGGAGGTGTTTGAGCATCAGGTCCCCTGGCTGAAAGTAGGTCAAAAGGCGACTGTCGAGATCCCCTATCAGCCCGGTAAGACCCACCGGGCTACGGTGCGTTTCATCTACCCCTTCTTCAACGCAAAGACTCGAACCCTGACGGTGTCACTGGCACTTCCCAACCCGGGCTGGAAGCTCCGGGCCGACATGTACGCCAACGTGACTTTTGAGGTTCCCTCTGTCCGCGGTGTCCTGGCCGTCCCCGAGGAAGCGGTCATTCACAGCGGAAAGCGCAATGTGCTCGTACTGGACCGGGGCAACGGCACCTTTCAGGTGAAAGAGGTGATTCTTGGGGTGAACGGAAAGGGCCTGTGGGAAGTTCTGGAAGGGATCCATGAGGGTGACCGCGTGGTCATTTCCTCGCAGTTTCTGATCGACTCGGAGAGCAACCTGAAAGAGGCAATCCGAAAGATGGTGAGCCGGCAACAGGGCGAAGAGGCCTCTCCTGTTCCATCCCCGCCAACTCACCAGCATTGATGGGATTCGCAAGAGGACGAGAATAATGTTGGAGAAGATCATTCAATGGTCCATTGATAACCGATTCTTTGTGATCCTGGCTACGGTCTTTGCCGTGCTCGCAGGCGTGTACTCCCTCCAGAACATGCCGCTGGATGCCATTCCCGATTTGTCCGATGTTCAGGTGATCGTCTTCACGGAATTCCCCGGCCAGGCTCCCCAGGTGGTGGAAGACCAGGTGACCTACCCCATTACCACGCAGATGCTGGCGGTTCCCTTCGCCAAAGTCGTGCGGGGCTACTCCTTTTTCGGCTTCTCGTTCGTGTACGTCATCTTCGAAGACGGTACCGACATGTACTGGGCACGCAGCCGGGTACTGGAAACTCTCAACTATGTTTCGGGCCGACTCCCCCAGGGGGTCACGCCGGCGCTTGGCCCGGATGCAACCGGTGTGGGATGGGCCTTCATGTACGCCTTGAAGTCCAAGCGGCGTTCATTGGCTGACCTGCGCAGCATCCAGGACTGGTTTCTCAAATACGAACTCACGTCCGTAGAGGGGGTATCGGAAGTCGCCAGCATCGGCGGGTTCGTCAAGCAATATCAAATCACGGTCGACCCCAACAAACTCCGGGCCTACAAAATTTCCCTTGCCAGGATCCGTGCAGCAGTGAAACGCAGCAACAACGACGTCGGCGGGCGTGTCCTGGAAATGTCAGAGACCGAATTCATGGTCCGTGGCCGCGGCTACATCCAGAACGTTGACGATATAAAGGCGATCGCCCTCGGTGTTGACGAAAACGGGACTCCGATTCTTCTCCGAGACATTGCCACAGTCCAGATAGGACCGGAAATCCGGAGGGGACTGGCAGAGCTCAACGGACAAGGGGAAGTTGTCGGCGGAATCGTCGTGATTCGCTACGGAGCCAATGCCCGCGCCGTGATTGAGCGGGTCAAGGAAAAACTTGCCCAACTGAAGCAGGGGCTGCCCGAGGACGTCGAGATCATACCCGTCTACGACCGCACCGGCTTGATCGAGCGCGGCATCGCCACCCTTCGAGATAAACTGCTCGAGGAAGGGCTGGTCGTAGCCCTTGTCTGCATCATCTTTCTCTTGCACTTTCGTTCTGCGCTGGTCGCCATCATCGCCTTGCCCATCGCCGTCCTCATCTCCTTCACCATCATGTATTACCAGGGCATCAATGCCAACATCATGTCGCTGGGGGGCATCGCCATTGCCATCGGAGTTATGGTCGATGCCTCCATCACCATGATCGAAAACGCCCACAAACATCTGGAACGCGACCGAGGCAAGAAAGATCACTGGCAGATCATCGCCGACGCTTCCAAGGAGGTGGGGCCCACTCTTTTTTACGCCCTGCTGGTCGTTACCGTGTCGTTTCTCCCCGTGTTCACCCTGCAGGCCCAGGAGGGGCGTCTGTTCAAGCCCCTGGCCTTTACGAAAACGTACGCCATGGCCGCTTCCTCGATCCTGGCTATCACCATTGTTCCAGTGCTGATGGGCTACTGGATCCGGGGAAGAATCCGGCCTGAGAAAAAGAATCCCGTCAGCCGGGTGCTGATCCGCCTCTACGACCCGATCCTGCATTTAATGCTGCGCTGGAAGTGGGCGGTGCTGGTGGTGGCTTTGCTGGTGATGGCGCTGACCTGGTTTCCCTATTCGCAACTGGGGTCCGAATTCATGCCGTCTCTCTGGGAAGGCGATCTGCTCTACATGCCCACCACCTTCCCCGGTATCTCCGTCACCAAGGCCAGAGAGATCTTGCAGCAGACAGACAAGATCATCTCTTCCTTTCCCGAGGTCCATCACGTCTTCGGTAAAGTCGGGCGGGCGGATACCGCCACCGATCCGGCGCCAATGAGCATGATCGAAACGACTATCATGCTGAAACCGGAAGAAGAGTGGCGCCCCGGGATGACACATCAGAAGCTGATCAACGAAATGAATCAAGCCATTCAGTTCCCGGGGCTCACCAATATCTGGACCATGCCCATCAAGACCCGCATCGACATGCTCTCGACGGGAATCAAGACGCCGGTCGGGATCAAGCTGGCGGGAGCGGATCTGACAGTGCTGCAGGAACTGGGGAAACAGGTCGAGAAAGTGGTTCGCACGGTGCCCGGCACGCTTTCGGTCTATTCGGAACGGGTGATGGGCGGTAATTACCTGGACTTCAACATCAAGCGCGAAGAGATCGCCCGCTACGGATTGACGGTAGGAGACGTCCAGGACGTGATCCAGTCGGCCATTGGAGGGATGAACATCACGACCACTGTCGAAGGGCTGGAGCGTTACCCGGTCAATTTGCGCTACAGCCGCGAGTTTCGCGACAACCTGCCCGCGCTGCGGGAGATCCTGGTGCCCACTCCCTCCGGCCAGCAGATACCCATGCGCTATCTGGCAGACATTACGATCCTCAAGGGCCCTCCGGCCATCAAGACCGAAAGCTCTCGTCCCAACGCCTGGATCTATGTGGATATCCAGGGGATCGACGTGGGAACGTACGTGAAGATGGCTCAGCGCGCGGTAGCTGAGAATGTGGAGATGCCTGCCGGCTACTCGCTGGCATGGAGCGGTCAGTACGAGTACATGCTTCGGGCCCAGCAGCGTCTCCTGTACGTGATCCCCATGACCCTGATGATCATCTTCGTGATCATCTATCTCAACACCAGGTCGGTGGTGGAAACGCTGCTCGTTTTCTTGTCAGTGCCTTTTTCGCTGGTGGGCACCTTCTGGCTGATGTACCTGTTGGATTATGACATGAGTATCGCCGTCTGGGTGGGGATCATTGCTCTGGCCGGTCTGGCGGCCGAGACCGGGGTGGTCATGCTGCTCTATCTGGATGTTGCCTACAGCCAGGCCGTCAGGGACGGAAGGATGAGAAACCGCCGCGACCTGGTGGATGCCATCTATCACGGGGCGGTTGCCCGCGTTCGACCCAAGATCATGACGGCCAGTACCACCATGGTAGGACTGGTTCCCATCATGTGGAGTACCGGAACCGGTGCCGACGTGATGAAACGCATTGCCGCTCCGATGGTGGGGGGTCTCGTGACTTCTGTCATTCTGACGCTGGGAGTCTTCCCGGCCATTTACTACATCTGGAAAGGCTGGAGACTGAAAGATGCTTAGTACTCACTTTCCTAAGGGAATTCAATCAGGCTTTCTTGTGCTGTTCCTGGGAGCAGCATTACTCCAGGCCGAAGTCCTCCAGATTCGCCACGATCATGACCCCTGGGGTCAGTGTATCGGTGAGTTGGAGATCACTGACACCGGGATCGAGTTCAGAAGCAAGAAGGAAAAACACTCACGACACTGGGACTGGCTGGAGATCCAGAGTTTTGACCGCAGGTCCGATCAGAAGTTCGCCATTCTCACCTGGGAAGATCAGAAGATGAAGCTGGGCCTGGACCGTTACTTTCATCTCACGGTCTTACCCGAAGAAGACCCCATGAGTCCTGAAGCCTTTGCTTTGATCCGGAAGAATCTCCAGGGAACGATCACTGACCGGATGACGCAGCAGGAGTTCAGCCCTGACTACAGCACTCGGGCCAAGCACCTCCACCCATTTGGCGGTTGTGAAGGGACTTTGAGTTTCGGACCCGAGTGGATCGTCTACCAGACCGACCACAAGAAACACGGCCGCACCTGGAAACGAGACCGTGAGGTGGAAAGCGTCTGGTCGCTGCACCGCTATCAACTGGAGGTTCATGGCTTCGAGGAGAACCAGCGAAACTTCGACAAGACCCGTCGCTTCCGCTTTCACCTCAAGCAGCCGCTGGATCAAGAATACTACCTGCAGCTGCGGCGGGAGTTTCTGCCGGCGAGGTGAGGGGCGCTCCAAGTGAAAATCGTTGACACCTTTCCCCACCCCATTCGAGAAATAGAAACCTGTTGGATCCCGATGTCTGACGGCTGCAGGCTGGCCGCCCGGCTCTTCCTGCCCGAGGATGCCGACACCGTCCCGGTGCCCGCTGTCTTCGAGTACATTCCGTATCGCAGAAGAGACTTCACTCGAGCACGAGACGAGGTGATCCACCCGTACTTCGCGGGATCCGGATACGCATCCTTGCGAGTCGATATGCGTGGTTCGGGAGACTCTGACGGAATTCTCCGAGACGAGTACCTGGATCAGGAACACGAAGACGCACTGGAGGTGATCGAGTGGATCGCTGCTCAGCCCTGGTGCGACGGTTCAGTCGGCATGTTTGGGAAGTCGTGGGGAGGAATCAATGCCCTGCAAACAGCGGCTTATGGTCCTTCGCGTCTGAAGTGCATTCTCTCGGTCTGTTCCACCGACAACATCTATCTTGACCCGGATCACTATCTGGGAGGGTGCTTGACCGATGTTCAGATGATCTGGGGTTCCCTGTTTGTCGCCTTCCAGCGATGTCCCCCCGATCCGGATGTGGTTGGAGAGCGATGGCGTGAGCTTTGGAAACAGCGGCTGGCCAGCAACATTCAGCCCATGGAGAGCTGGTTTCGTCACCAGCGTTATGACGGCTTCTGGAAGCGCGAATCAGTCTCTGAGAACCTGGCGGCAATCGACTGTCCTGTCTACCTGGTCGGAGGTTGGCTGGACGGATTCTCAAACCCCATATTCCGCATGCTCAAGGGCCTGACCTGCCCACGCAAGGGGCTGGTTGGACCCTGGGGCCACCATTATCCCAACGAGGGCTGGCCCGGACCGGCCATTGGCTTCCTGCAGGAAGCGGTCAGGTGGTGGGACCACTGGCTGAAGGGACGGGACACGGGGATCATGAAAGAAGCCATGCTCCGCGTCTGGATGCAAGAGAGTGTGAGTCCCGATCCGGAGGCCGCTGAGCGACCCGGTCGCTGGGTAGCAGTACCGTCCTGGCCTTCCCCGCAAATCAAGTCGCAATCCTACGCCCTCAATTCCGCTGGACTTGGGGCCACCGGAGAGAAGGAAGATGTCATGAAAATCTCCTCTCCCCAGACCGTGGGCCTCGGGGGCCCGGTGTGGAGCTACGCAGAGCATCAGGCGCAAGACCAGCGTCAGGATGATGCCGGATCACTCTGCTTCGATTCCGACGAGCTGTCCGAAGGGCTCGAGATCCTGGGTGCGCCCGTCGTCAGCCTGGCTTTCTCGTCGAATCGGCCCGTCGCCATACTGGCCGTGAGGCTCTGCGACCTGGCGCCGGATGGCAGCTCACTGTTCGTGAGCCACGGGATTCTCAATCTGACCCGGCGCGAGAGTCCGAGAGACCCGCCCCCCTGGAACCCGGAAAGCGCTACCAGGTTCGCTTCCAGCTCGACGAGATTGCCCATTCCTTTGCGGCCGGACATCGCGTTCGACTCGCACTCTCAACCAGCTACTGGCACCGCGTGTGGCCGGCTCCCGAACCTGCAACTGTGACTCTCTTCACCGGCACAAGTACGCTCGAGCTGCCGGGCCTCCCTCGAGAAACGGAGGGCTCGGAGGTCAGACCTTTCGGAGAACCCGAAGGTGCCGCACCGATGAGCAAAACCGTTCTCCGGCCAGGGCGTCGAGAGAGCAGCCTGTCCAGAAACACCGCCGGCCACGAATGGGTCATGACTCGACTGGTGGATCAGGGAGTCTTTCGCATCGAAGATCATGGGCTGGAGCTGGAGCACGTCGCCCTGGATCGCTTCAGCATCCGGGCGGATGATCCGCTGAGTGCGACATTCTCAGGCAAAAGAACATTCGTTTTTCAGCGCAAAGACTGGAAAGTTCAGATCGAATCCAGCATCATCCTCACCTGTAGCGCGACCACCTTCCACCTGCGCTCCCGGCTGGATGCCTATGAAGGCGACTTGCTGGTGGATTCGAAGCAGTGGGACTCGAGCTTTCCGCGCGACCTGTTGTAGTCGGGCGATGACCGACACTTGTTGATCCTGTGTGCGGGTGCTCGCTGACCCGAGAAGCATCTCCAACGAACCAAGGATGTAGTTCTGCACCCGAACCCACCGCTTGAAGTGCCCAACGGTTCTTCACACTGCCGCCCACGTTTTTTGGTACCATGACTCACTATTTGACTGATGACTATTCGGACCCCGGGGTTAACCCGGGCAGGTTGAGAGGTGGTGTGTCTGATGTACCAGGAGCCGAACCCCGAGGGCTTTCGACGATGAAACGACTCGTTCTTCTCGCCGGTGTTGTCTGGCTGATGCCGGGTTGCGGCAAGGTAAACCCTCGACCGGCGATGGCCGATGTAAATGACATCGTGCGAGGGAGAAGCGGTCACTCAGTTGACTGGGCCGAGGACGCGGCCGAGTTCGAGAGGAGACGGGAAGCGGTTACGGCTCTTCTCCAGGAGCCGCTCACGACCGAGACGGCAGTTCAGATCGGCGTTCTCAACAACCGCGGGCTGCAAGCCGAGCTGGAGGAGGTTTCCATTGCCCAGGCGGACCTGGTTCAGGCAGGACTGGTTTCCAATCCCACTTTCGGAATCGGGATCCTGTTTCCCCACTCTTCGCAGTACGTAAACAAACAGGAGTTCTCCCTGACCCAGGATCTACTCGATTTTGTCCTGCTCTCTCCTCGCAAGAAGATTGCCGTAAACGAACTGGAACGAACCAAGCTCAGAGTGGCCAATGAGCTGCTGGACTTCATCGCCCAGGTCAAACGGGCCTTCTACTCCCTGCAGTCTTCGGTGCAGCTGGCGAACCGGTTGAAGCTGATTCTGGAGATCAATGAAGCGGGCGCCGAACTGGCACTGAAACAGTTTGAAGCGGGAACCCTGAACGAACTCGACCTGGCCAATCAGGAGGCACTTTATCAGGAGACCAGGGCCAGTCTGGCCCAGGCAGAGATTCAGATTCAACTCAACCGGGAACAGGTGAATCGCGAGCTCGGGCTGTGGGGTGAGCTCACTAAATGGGAGATCGTGGAACAACTGCCAGCTATCCCGGAGGAAGATCTGTCCCTGCCCGAATGGGAGACCATCGCTCTCGAGCGCAGGCTTGACCTGGCCGCTTCGAGACTCGGAGTCAACGTCCTGCGCAAGGCCCTTTCACTCAAGAAGAAAACGCGCTTCTTTCCACTCGGAATTGAGTTTGGGGTCGGGCATGAGCGCGAGGCGAAAAACATTCACATTACCGGCCCGACACTGCAAATCGCGCTGCCGATCTTCGATGTGGGACGCGCCTCGGTGGCCAGGCTCGAGTACCAGATACGACAAGCGGAGCGACAGCTGGAGGTCCTGACCATCAACGCACAGGCCGATGTGAGAGAGGCTCGGGCCTGGGTGCTTGGCTCGCGGGAGCTGGCTCGCTACTATCGAGAAACACTGCTTCCTCAGCGAGTGCGAATCCTGGATCTGACTCAGCGTCAATACAACATGATGCTCATGGGCACGTATGACCTGTTGATCGCCAAGCAGAGCGAAGTCTCGACGGAGCGCGCCTATGTGGAGACATGGAGAGACTACTGGCTGGCGCGAACCCAGCTCGAACGTGCAGTGGGAGGGACGTTGAGCCTCTCGGTCCCACCTCTGCCGGAGGCGAGCGGAGGGTACAGCGCGGCTGCCAGGCCGGAGGATCCTTCTAAACAGGAGAATGAAAAATGAAGATCAACCGCCGCGGTTATCTCAAGGGGGCGGCCGCACTGGGCGGCGCTGCCACGCTTCTGAGCAGGCTGGGTAGAGTCCTGGGTCGCTCTGAGGAAGATGCCGACCCTGTAGCGACCAGTGCCTACACACCCGTGGTCACTCCCAACGGGGCCACGCTGCCCTGGGTCATGAAAGATGGAGTCAAGGAGTTTGAACTCTTGGCGCAGCCCGTCAAGAGGGAGTTCGCGCCCGGAATGGAGGTGGACTGCTGGGGCTACAACGGGCTCACACCGGGCCCCACCATTGAAGCTGTCGAAGGGGACCGGATTCGGATTCTGGTGAGCAACGAATTGCCCGAGCACACCTCGATCCACTGGCACGGAATCTTCCTTCCCAACGGGATGGATGGTGTCGGCGGCCTGACTCAGAAGCAGATCATGCTCGGCGAGACCTACGCCTATGAGTTCACGCTCGAGCAGCATGGAACCTACATGTACCACCCCCACGCCGACGAGATGGTGCAGCTGGCGATGGGAATGATGGGCTTTCTCATCATCCATCCCAGGGTCGCTCCCGACCCTCCGATCGATCGCGACTTCTGCATCTTCCTGGCGGAATGGCACATCGACCCCGGGACGTCCAAACCGAATCCCAGCATCATGACGGATTTCAATACTTTCACCTTCAACAGTCGGGCTTTTCCGGGGACCGAGCACCTGATTGTCAAGAAGGATGATCGAGTCCGTCTCCGCATAGCCAATCTGAGCATGGACAGCCACCCCATACACATTCACGGTCACCGTTTCTGGATCGTGGAAACGGACGGAGGCCAACTCGACCCAACCGCCTTCTGGCCGGAGACCACCGTCAATGTTCACCCGGGCAGCACCAGGGCGGTGGAGTTTGTCGCCGATGCCCCCGGCGACTGGGCGTTTCACTGTCACAAGACTCATCACGCCATGAACGCGATGGCTCATGACATTCCCAACATGATGGGGGTCGATCAGGAGAGCGTCTCAAAGAAGATCGCGAACCTGGTTCCCGGATACATGGCCATGGGCTCTTCGGGTATGGCTGAACACTCCCTTCACGCCGAGCACATGAAGGGAGTGCCCAACACCCTTCCAATGATGACGGGAGAAGGTCCTTTCGGGCCCTTTGAAATGGGCGGAATGTTCACGGTGGTCAAAGTCAGGGAGGGTTTGACCAGTTACCAGGATCCGGGCTGGTACGAGCACCCGGAGGGGACCGTCGCCCGGAAAGTGAAAGGGGCAGCCAAGGCCAAACACCACCACCATCACTAAAGAGACAAAAGTGGCTTGCGGTGCGGCTGACTTTCTTGACCATACCGCCCCGTCGCCAGTCCGTCCCTCCGTCGTTATCGGGACTCTTCTAGTAGGTCCTGGTAGGACTGGATCACCCCTCCTTTTTCGTGGCGAAACCGCCTGGCCGCCCCCAGGCTGGCAAAGGCCACGAGACCGGGCATGCAGCGATCCCAGTTTACCGCATACGCGGTTCCCGAACTGTCACGCTTGGAGTCGTGCGAGCTGCAGGGATTGAAAGAACTGTTTTCCACAAAGAAAGCTTTTTCTGCCCTGATCAGCTTCTTTTCGCAATAGGTAGTCACCCGGAAGGAGCCGAGGTCTGGCTGGCTGGCCTGATAACGGAGTATGCAGCGTGGGCAGCACCCGTGAAGAGTCCGGCCGTCCTTCGAATCGAATTCGCTATAGGTCTTGGCCTGGAGAGGTCTCCCGCACAGGGAACAGAATCGCCCGTTTGAGTCAAGACTAGAACACGCCAATCCTCCAGCCAGACAGAAGGCAAGAAGAAAACTCACCCGGCGCCACATCTCAGACTAGCTCCACCTCACACTTATGGCCAAGGATCCAGGACCCGTGTTCTGAAGTATCGCCCACCCGACGCCCCCCAATCAAACCGTTGTCGCCGTCGGCGGGTGACATCGCGGGCAGACTCCTTCATAGTGGTGTGAATGAGTTCGGCTGAGCGGGTACGTAAGGTGGTGCTGGTGGGGGGAGGGCACAGTCATGTTCAGCTCCTGAAAGACTTTGAGCGTTCTCCTCTCCCGAATGCCGACCTGACGGTCCTCGTCGACAAACCCATCGCCGTCTACTCCGGCATGGTCCCAGGGTTCGTGGCCGGTCAGTACCTGGCAGAAGAACTGCAGATCGACGTAAGACACCTGGCTGAAGCGGCCCGGGCCACCCTGGTGTGGGTCACTGGTGCGGTCAGCTTTCTCCCGGCTCTCGCCCTGCTGGGCGTGCTCACTTCGGGTCAGTCCCTGACGGCACAGGAACTCCCAACCCCCGACGTGGAAGTGAACGGGCTGGAGATGGAGAGAACCGAGGAACTGTCCGAGTCACTGGCCAATCAGCTTCTGGACTTCTCGGTCGCAGCCAGAAACGGCAACCTGACCGAGATGGGCAAGTCCCTGGGAGAAGTGCTTCAAGCCACACCCCTGCCCGAACTGGAAGCGTTCAAACCGGAGTGGACCCGGGGGGGCCTCCAGATGGGCCATCTGAAACTCGAGGGAGAAACGCTGAGCACCCTCTCCCGAAAGGAGTGGCTGGAGTCCTGGCAGCGCTTCGTCGACTCGTATAGCCACCTGCAGGATGTTCGGTTCAAAGTCAGCGCCGCCCGCTTTGAGGAACAGGACTCAGGAATTGCGGCCCAGGGACAGCTCAAGTTCTTTCTGGTGGGCGAGAAATCGGCCGACCGCCTGCTCTGGATCCGAGGGAAGGGCCGGGTGCGGGCGATCCTACCTCCCGACACCGAGTCCTGGATCATCTCAAGACTGCAACTGAGCACTGTGTCGGTCTCCGAGTCCAGCCCCACACCCCTTTCCGAAGTTTCCTCTCCGGCTGGTGTCGCCTTGACCCTGCCCCGCTACGGGTCACCAGGAAACGACGACTTTGTGTACCACGGGGCCGCCGTGGCCGACGTGAACGGGGATGGTCTCCTGGATCTGTTCGTAACCGGTATTCGGAGAAACTACCTCTATCTCAACCAGGTCGACGGCCGCTTTCAAGAATCGGGCCGCCAGACCGGGACTGAAATCACCCGTCCCGGCACCTCTCCCCTCTTCCTGGATTATGACAATGATGGCGACCTGGATCTGTTCATGGCCGCTGTGGGCGATCAGATGCTGTTTGAGAATCGCCTGGTCCCCGATGGCGAACTCCGCTTCCAGGATGTTTCCGAGGAGTCTGCTGTAGCTGTTTCCGCGGTGGGCTTCACTGCCACTGCCGCGGATGTGAGCCGGGACGGGTGGATCGATGTCTACGTGGCCTCCTACAACCTCTACGGTCGAGTCATGCCCGACTCCTGGCATGAGGCCCGAAACGGGACTGCCAACCTGCTTTTCATCAATCAAAAGGACGGGACCTTTCGGGAGTCTGCCCGGTCCTGGGGTGCCGATGACCGGCGCTGGAGTTACTCTGCCCAGTTCGCCGACGTGAACAGCGACGGGAAGATGGATCTGTATGTCGCCAACGACTTCGGAAAAAATGCGCTTTATATCAACCAGGGGAACCGTTTCACGGACGCCGCTGAACTCTCGGGAACACTGGATGCCGGAAACGGCATGGGAGTGTCCTTTGGAGATTATGACAATGACGGCGATCTCGACCTGTTTGTCACCAACATGTCTTCCACGGCCGGGAATCGCATCCTGAACCGCTTGTTCTCATCCGGAAACCGAGACGATAACGTGCTCAAGAAGCTCGCCTCCGGAAACACCCTCTTCCGAAAAGATGAGGGGACCCTCTTCCAAGATGTGACCGGCCAGCTGGGGACCTTTCCCGGAGGCTGGGCATTTGGAGGCGTGTTCGTCGACATTGACAACGATGGTTGGGAAGACCTCTACGCCCCGAACGGATTCGTGAGCGGCGAAACCATGAAAGACACCTGAAGCTTCTTCTGGCGCCACGTGGTGGCGTCGAGCCTGAAGTCAGAAGAGGCCGGGAACCAGACCTATCAAAGCGATCACATGCGCCTGATTTTCGAGCAGGGCTTCTCTTTCAGCGGCTTTGAACGAAACACCCTGTTCCTGAACGAACGGGGTCGCAGGTTTGTGGACATCTCCGGTATCTCGGGAGCTGATTCCATCGCAGACGGGCGGTCGGTCGTCGTGGCAGATTTCGACAACGACGGAGACTCAGATCTTTTCGTAACCAACATCCAAGGGGAAGGTCACCAGCTCTTCAGAAACAACCTGGGCAGCAAACAGCATTTCTTGCGCGTGACGCTGGAAGGCAAACAGAGCGGCCGCGACGCATTTGGCACACTGGTTCGCCTGAAGACCGCCCTGGGAACTCAGACCAGGATCAAATCGGGCGGCAGCGGGTTTCTGGCCCAACCCGACCCGAGACCTCTGTTCGGCCTGGGTAGCCAGACCAAGATCGAGTGGATGGAAGTCGTCTGGCCGTCCGGCCTGGTTCAACGCTTTCCCGGGCCCAGGGTGAACAGTTCAGTCAAGGCGGTGGAAGGGGATTCTCAAGTGGTCGTGCTCGAAGAAGTCCGGGGACGACTGCCCGACCCGTTGGGGAGCGACGACATCTACTGGCAGAAGCTTGGCCTGCAGCGCGGAGATCCTCTGCCTCTGCTGGAACTGGGTTCTCTTCAAGACGACGTTGAATTGGAGGCCCTGGGTACCGGCCAACCGTACGTCATCAACTTCTGGGCCACCTATTGCGGACCCTGCATCCGGGAAATGCCCGAACTCGAGGTCCTGCAGGCGGGGTTGAAAGAGGCCGGGTACAAGGTCATCGGGGTCAGCCTCGACGAGCAGGACTTTGACCGGGTCCGCCAGTTCGGGGATCGGCTGGGAGTGACCTATCCCCTCTACCGCACCAATCCCGAAAGCGTCCAGAGGATCTTCAAGTCAGGAGAGATTTTCATTCCTCTCTCCCTGGTAGTGGATAACCAGGGCCGGCTGGTGGATATCATGGCCGGCTGGAACCCCGAGTCAGAACGAAAATTCGAGAAATTACTGGAGCGGTAGGTGTCAATCCTGATTCGCCTGCGCGGCCGGTGACCGAATCTCCGTAGGGGCGACCCTGGTGGTCGTCCGCTGCCCGGGCTGGCACAAAACCGGCCCCTACGAAACAGGCCTTTCGGAACCGGCGGTGGCCGTAAGGCGGGCCACAGCGGCCCGTCGGCGAGCTACCTGCCATCCCAGCAGAAACGAAAGCACGATCCCGAGCTGCAGGATCAGGCCCTCCCGAACCGGCCAGATCTCAAGGAACGGAAGTGCGATCATCCAGTCCAACGGAGTCTCCTGGAGATAGCCAATGTTCTGGAGCTCTCGAACCCCGTAGCCGGCAAAGATCACCGACAGAGTTCCCAGAAGGATCCCGCTGATCACGAAAAAGGGCTTCAAATTCAGACGGATTCCAAGTTTCAGCCAGATCACGACAAAGCCGAACAGGAGCAACATACCCGCCGCAAATCCGAAAATGACCATGCCGGCAAGGTCACCGCTGCGCAACCACAGGGCCTGATAGAAAAGGGCCGTCTCGACCGCTTCGCGATAGACCGCCAGAAAGGCGGCGAATGCGAGAAACCATCCACTGCCCGCCGACACCGCCCGCGAGGCCTGTTCTTGCATGTAAACCTTCCACCTCTGAACGTCAAGATTGTGGAAGATCCAGAGGCTCACCCAGAACAGAACCGCAGCCGCCAGCAGCGACGTGATCCCTTCCAGAGCCTCCCGGTGGCCGGCCGAGACCAGTAACTGGCGACCGGCCAACCACGTCAACAGGCCGGCGATGCCACCCCCCAGGCACCCCCAGTACACATAGACACGAAGTTCCTTCCGCCCCACCCTGGTCAGATACCCCAGGAGCAATCCGACCAGGAGGGCCGCCTCAATCCCCTCCCTGAGGATGATGATCAGAGACTGCAAAAACGTGAGAGAACGCCCGCCCCAGGCACGGGCCTGTCCTGCCCGCGCCTCCTCGAGGGTGTCCATCAAGAGCCCCAGACGCTGTTCGGCCAACTCCCGGGGAGCCTTTCCCGTCAGAACCACCCGGTAGGTGGCCAGGTCTCTTTCCAAGCGAGCCACAAGTCCCGAATCGATCAGGGCCAGCGCCGCTTCCACCGGCTCAATACCGTACAGATAGGCGTCCAGAGAAAGATCTGCTGCCTCTCGCAGGTTGCCTCGCCGGAAGGCGGCGCCGCTTCGTTTCAAGAGATCCCGAGAAAAGAGAAGGAGCTCCTCTGTGGAGGGGCCGGGGGGATAGCGGCGCAAGTAGTCAACCCACCCCATCTCCTCACCCTCTGCGCCCCCTGCCAGCCTGCCTGCCAGCTCCAGATTGGTCTGTGTCGCCAGCTCCTTGAGGCTGATTCCGGATTTTTCTGCCGGCTCACTCGGCGCAAAGTCCTCGCGCAACGTGAACACGTAGAAGGAGACATCCCAGCGCTCCTGTACGGGAAGGGTCTCGTGAGACGGCATCGCCGTTCCTTCCACCCCGAAGGACACGGCGTTGAACACCTGATGAGCAGGAATGGTGTTGATCCGCTGGTCTCGAAACGAGCGGGGCGTCGGCTCCATCTTCTCCTCGGCCACGGCGGGGCCATCCCCGGCCCCGGTCTGACCATGACAACGAATGCAGCTCATCTCGTACACCCTCTTGCCCGAGGAATAACGGGGAGGTGTCGCCGGAAAGGCCGTCACATTGAACTCGTCGGATAGCGCTTGCCCCAGTTTCCCAGCCTGTCCCCGGACTTCCTCCCACTCGGCCTTGACTTCGATCGAGTGCCGGAGTTTCCGCAACGAAGGCAGGATCTCCCCGGGATCCTCCGGTTGCAACAGCTCGTAGCGATCGATCAAGGCCTGGCTGAAGTCGAGCATCTCCTGGTACTCGAGCTGGCTGACGACAGCACCATCTTCCACCGCCACACCATAGTCGGTTCCCAGGTACTGGAGCATGAACACGAGCTGCTCGGGTCCACTTGCCCCGGGATCGCCCGCCGGGTTTGCGGAGCCATTGGAAAAGCCCCCGCGGCTCGACACGAAAAGCTGACCAATCCCCACCAGAATCGGGAGCAGAACCAGGCTGTAGGCCGCAAACCGTTTCACAGTCTTGCTTTTACGCCCGAGGCTCCTTAGCTGTCAAGATGAAGTTGGAAATGATTTTCAACTAGGCCAGCTCCCTGTTGGTCGAGCAATCTGGGAGCTGGAAAGAGTGGGAGGGGCCTCAGCGCCGCGACCGCCGCTGGGTGCTGGGATCTTAGTGTGGAAGGGGCAGAGTTTCCTGCCGCTGGCACCCGAATTGCTCCAGGAAAGTTGAAGGTTCCAGGCGGAAGGTGCACAGTTGAAGGTGGAAGGTTGGACTTGCCCATGCGCGACCCCATTCTCAGCAGCAGCCGGTGTTGTTTCCTGATCGTCACCTGTGTCCTTCTGACCCTGCCGGGGGCCTTGTGGGGACAGGCAGAGGACATCGACGCGAAAGACATCATGGACCGTGTCGACCGGCTGCTCCGCGGCGACTCCTCTCACGGAACGGTTGAGATGACGGTCACCACCAGACGCTGGAAGCGCACTCTGGTCCTGGATATGTGGTCGGAAGGTCTGGACAAGGTGTTGATTCGAATTCTGAAACCTCGTAAGGAAGAGGGCACCGCAACTCTGAAGCTGGGCTCGCAGATCTGGAACTACCTGCCCAAGATCGACCGCACGATCCGGGTTCCAACCTCCATGATGATGGGCTCCTGGCTGGGATCCCATTTTACGAACGATGATCTTGTCAAGGAGAGCCGTCTGATTCGGGACTACGAGATCACGCTGGAATTCATGGGCGATCGGGATAGTGTGCGCGTCTATGAAATTGATCTGCTGCCGCATGAGGACGCTCCGGTAGTGTGGGGCCGGATTCGCTACCAGATCCGTCAGGACGATCTGATGCCCGTGTGGGCTCGATTCTATGACGAGCACGGCGAGCTGAAGCGAACCATGCGCTTTGGCGACTATCAGATGATGGGCAACCGGAAAGTACCTGCCCGGATGACCATGGTTCCGGCTGACCACCCGGAGGAACTCACAGAGATGGTCTACCGGGAACTGCGGTTCGACATCGCCATCCCCCGCCGCACTTTTTCCCTGGGAGCGTTGAGAGAATAGCCCATGTTGAGTTGGAAACTGGGCTGGCGCAATCTGTGGAGACGGCCGCGGCGCAGCCTGATCAACATCTCCGGTGTGGCGACGGCCCTGCTCTTCCTGGTGCTGCTGCTGTCGATGACGGAGGGGTTGAGGGAACAACTCCTCGAAAACGGGACCGGTCTTCTCATGGGCCACGTTCAGATTCACCATGTGGACTACCTTCCAGACCGGAGCCTCTACGACACGATCGGAGGTGACGAGGCTCTCGACCTGGACTCATTTCGAGCGATCACGAGAAAGCATGGCTTCGAGGTTGTGACGCCCAGAGTTTATGGATTTGCCCTCCTGTCGACCGAAGACCGATCCGTCGGGGGTGAACTTCTGGGGATCGATCCCGCCGAGGAACTCCGTCTCAGCACCCTTCTGGAAGGGTTGGTGGAGGGCCGGCTTCTGGGCCCCTCTGCGTCGAGGGAACTCCTCCTCACTACCGGGCTGGCGACAGAACTCCAGGCTTCGGTGGGAAGTGAAATCGCCGCCGTTACTCAGGCGGCGGATGGCAGCATGGGCAATGAACTCTACCAGGTGGTGGGAATCATCCGCACCGGACTGGCGCTTCTGGACCGGTCCCTGGTCGTCCTGCATGTTTCCGATCTCCAGGAGTTGATGGCCCTGACCAGCACCCAGTTTCATGAACTGGCTCTCAAATCAGACGATCCGCTGGCTGCCCCTGCCCTGGCACGCGGCCTGAACCGCGACGAGTCGCTTCCTGAGAATTCCGAGGCCCGGGACTGGGGTCAACTGGCGCCGCAACTGCGAGACTATCTGGCCCTTTTTGACGGCTTCTACGGTTTCATCATTGGATTCGTCGCCCTCTTTGCAGGGCTGGGAGTCCTCAATACCATGATGATGGCAGTTTTCGAGCGAACCCGGGAAGTGGGTGTACTCACCGCTCTGGGAATGCTGCCGTCTCGGATGGTCACCATCCTCTTGATCGAGGCGGTGTTCCTGACCCTGATCGGCCTGGTCGTCGGACTTGTCCTCTCGACGATCGTGATGCAACCGCTTGAGACCCACGGGCTGGACTTGTCACGCTGGACCGGAGAACTGTCCATGCTGAATACACGGATGGACCCGATTTTACGCTTCAAATGGGTCTGGCACGATGTCCTGTGGTCGGCCGTATCGCTGTTGCTGGCCGGTCTCCTGGCCGCCCTGATCCCGGCCCTTCGTGCTACCAGGATGGATCCGGTCGAGGCCCTGGCGGCTCCGGTGGAAACATGAAACTCCTGCTCATCATGGCCTGGCGAAATCTGTGGAGACACGGGCGGCGGACCGTCTTGACCGCAGGCACCGTTGCCCTCGGCCTGGCCATGTTGCTCGTCTTCCTGGGCCTGGGAGACGGAAGCCATGCCCAGATGATCGACAGTGCCGTGAGACTTGGCTCCGGACATGTCGTCTTCCAGGCTCTCGGTTATCAGGAACTGGGAGGACTGGAGCGGACGATGGTACGGTCCCAGACCGAGCCGGTCGTCAGCTGGCTGGCAGAGAGAGAAGAGGACTATCGAATCGAGGGAGTCGTAGCACGCATCTTCGCTTCGGCATTGGCCTCTTCGGCCAGCGGCTCAAGCGGCGTATTCCTGATGGGAATACAACCCGGACCGGAAGGAAGGGTGTCCAGGTTTTCCAGCAAAATGAGTGATGGCGAGTTCCTTGAAGATGGACAGACCCAGCAGATCGTGATCGGAGAGGGAGTGGCGCGCAAGCTGAAGGTGCGGATCGGCGACAAGGTGGTTCTTATGGCCCAGGCAGCCCACTCCCCGGACATAGAGTCCAGCCTTGTGAGAGTTGGTGGCATCCTGAAGACCGGCCAGGAAAATGTGGACCAGACAGTGATCCTGGCGCCGCTGGACACCTCTCAGGAGTTCTTCAAACTCCATGACCAACTGCACCAGCTGGCCGTCCTCCTGCCGGACCACAGCGACAGCCTCAGCCTGGCCGCGGAAGCCCGGGCCGCCTTTCCCGATCTGGAGGTCTTGAGCTGGCAGGGCGCCCTGCCCGAACTGCACGATTTCATCCAGGTTGACGACGGAGGAAACTATGTCTTTCACGTGTTTCTGTTCCTGCTCATTGCCTTCCTGGTCCTGAACACACTCCTCATGTCAGTCCTGGAAAGACGCAAGGAATTCACTTTTCTGGACGCCATCGGCCTGAATCCCCAGCAGCGTTTCGGGCTGGTCATGCTGGAAGCGTTTTTCATCGCCTCGCTGGCCTGCCTGCTGGGTTTTGCGATCGGCTATTTTGGAAACCTTTACCTCGAGATCTACGGTTTACCTCTCCACGTCTTCAATATGGAGGAGGGAAGCAACGTTGCCGGTGTCGCCTTTGACCCGGTGATGTACTCCAAACTTTCCTGGGGGCGCATTGCCCAATCACTGGGAGCGGTCTTCGCCATGATCTTTCTGCTGGCACTCCTGCCCGCCCGACGCGCCGCTGCGCCCGGAAACATACAACTTCTGGCGAGCGGACGATGACACAAGAGACGGTTCTTCAACTGGAAAATGCAAGTCGAATCTATGAGCAGGGTGATCAGACTGTCCGAGCCTTGAATCAGGTGACTCTGAGCCTCGGTCGAGGTGAGTTCGTTGCTGTCGCCGGCCCCTCCGGCTCCGGCAAGACCACTTTGCTGAACCTGGCCGCAGGACTGGATTCGCCGAGTTCGGGAAGAGTCATCCTGAAAGGAAATGATCTTGCCCACATGACACGTCGACAGAAGGCCAGACTGCGCCTGGAGGAAGTCGGCTTCATCTTCCAGTCCTACAATCTGGTGCCGGTGCTCAGCGCCCGGGAAAACGCCGAGTTTGTGCTCTTGCTGCGGGGAACACCCAGAGAGGAGCGCGAACGTCGAGTCACGAAGATCCTGGAAGAGGTCGGCCTGCAAGGCCTGGAGAATCGCCGGCCGGCCGAGTTGTCGGGCGGACAGCAGCAGAGGGTTGCCGTGGCCAGAGCGATTGTTGCGGAGCCGTCTCTGGTGCTGGCGGACGAACCCACGGCCAATCTCGACAGCGCCACCGCCTTCGCTCTTCTCGACCTCATGGAGCAGTTGAATCGCGAGAACGGAACCACCTTTCTTTTCTCTACCCACGACCCGCGCGTCATGAAACGGGCCCGTCGACTGATCAAGCTTCTGGACGGTGAAGTCGAGAGCGACGAGTGTTTCGACCGGCCATAGCAGTCCATGAAGCGGAAGAATCTCACCCTGGTGCATGCTCTGCTGCTGGTGGGCATCTGCTGGATCGGCACCCTGGAGCTGAAGAGCCAGAGTCTGGATCTGGGCGGGTCTGCTCGCGGCTACTTCTTCTTCCGGCTGGAAGACCTCCCCGACTTTATTGACCTGCGTCGCGACACCGAGTTCACGTCTTTTCGTTTTACTCTCGACTCCAAATTCAACCCCTCGATTCGACTGGAAGCGCATGGCGTCCTGGACTTCCTGTCGCCACCCGGATCCGGGGCCGCTCGGATCGCCGTGAGCCGCCCCAGCACGTATCTTCCCTTGGACACGATTCTGAGCGAGAGCGATGCCCACCTCCTCACGGGCCGCTTCGACCGCCTCAACATGCAGTTCAAGATCCACGATGTCCGCGTCATTGTGGGGCGCCAGGCCATCAGTTGGGGGGTGGCCCATTTCTGGCCCACCGTCGACCTCTTTTCGTCCTTCGCTCCGGAGAGGATTGACCGTGACTACAAGGACGGAGTCGATGCCGCCCGGGCCATCGTTCCTCTGGGAGATTTTTCCGAACTGCAGATCATCGGGGCCGTTCTGGGGCCTTCCTTCAAGGAAGATGGATCCGCTGCCGCTCAGCTTCGCTTTCACATGGGCACCTGGGATCTGGGTATGATCGGCGGCAAATTCCACGGCGACACGGTGGCCGGGGTCTTCATCACGACCGACGTGCAGGGAACCGCCTATCGCGGAGAACTCACCTGGACGAACTCGGGCGCCCCCGAGGATCAGCTTCTGGATCGCGAACACTTCTGGCGGGTCTCGCTCGGTCTGGACCGTCAACTGACTCCCAACACTGGGATCTCCGGAGAATTCCATTTCAACGGCTTTGGAGTTGGAGATCCATCCCAGTATCTCGGCCTGGCCCTGACCGACCGGGTCAGGCGAGGCGAGATGTCCTCCCTGGGCCGCTACTATACCGGTGGTGCCTACAACTGGCAGATGCACCCCCTGGTGACCCTGTCCCAGGCCCTTCTCTTCAACTGGAATGACCAATCGCTGTTGTGGCTTCCCTCTCTCAACTGGTCCACGTCTGACAACTCCTCGCTGCTGGTGGGCGCTCAGTGGGGCATCGGGCCCGGCTTCAAGGATGAAATGAGCATTGAAAGCGAATATGGTCCCGTTCCCGCCACCCTGTACATAGGAGCCAAGTGGTACTTTTGAGAAGAAAGGGGAAAGAGTGGGAGCCGACAAAGAGTGGGAGCGGGTTCCATCCCGCGAACTGTTCGGACCACGGAGGGTCCAACCACACTGATTTTTTGACGTTCCAACTCCGGGGAAGTACATTCGTCAGCATGAAAACAAGACTGCTGCTCGCCCTCCTCACTACCGGCCTCTTCGCCTGTCAACCCGCCACGCCGCCTCCGGCAGCCGAGATCTGGCCTGACGCGAACTGGCAACAATCGACTCCCGAAGCGCAAGGGATGAATCCGGAACCCCTGACGGAACTGCATCGCGAGTTCCAGGCGGGCGTGCACGGGTACATCGATGGGATGCTGGTGATTCGCAACGGTTCAGTGGTTTTCGACAAGTCCTACGAACGCGATTACGACACTCCTTACCAAAACAAGGACCACTTCGAAGGTCCCTATAACTATTTCAACCCGGAATTGCATCCCTACTATCAGCGCAGCCGGCTGCACACCCTTCAGTCGGTGACCAAGAGCGTCACTTCGGCGGTCTTTGGCGTGGCGGCTGCCCGGGGCGAGGGGCCGCCGCTCGACACCGAGATTATTGATTTCTTCGAAGACTACACGATTGCCAACCTGGACGAGCGCAAGCGCAGGATTCAATTAAAGCATCTGCTCACCATGACAGCCGGGATTGACTGGGATGAAACCATTCCCTATTCCGACCCGACCAATCCTGCCGTGGCCATGGAAGCCACCGACAACTGGGTGCAGTTCGTCATTGACCGACCCATGGCCCATGAACCGGGAGAGGTGTTTTCCTACAGCAGCGGAGTCAGCCAGCTCCTTTCCATCATTTTCAAAGGGGCGACCGGACGACCCATTGATGAGTACGCCCAGGAACACCTCTTCACGCCACTGGGGATTGAGAGCTACCACTGGAAGCACACCCCGCAGGGACATACCGACACCGAAGGGGGCCTTTTTCTGTCGGCTCACGATCTGGCCCGGGTCGGTTATCTCTATCTGAAGGACGGCAGGTGGAATGGAAAACGCCTGCTGGCCGAGGGCTGGGTAAGTGACTCGACAACCCCTCACGTTCCCGTGGCTCGCAGCAACTTCGCCTACGGTTACCAGTGGTGGCTACGGCCCTATGACCCTTCCGATCCGAGCAAGTACGCCTATACCGGACTCGGCTACGGAGGGCAGCGTCTCTTCGTCCTCCCCGAGCACGATCTGGTAGCCGTCTTTATGGGCTGGAACCTCTACGGTCATCCCGCACTGAATCCGGTCATGGCCCTGGGCCGGGTTCTGGAAGCGATCCCCTGAGCGGCCAAATTGACTTTTGGCTCCGGTCGGAATGAGGTTAGCGAATAGTATTTCGTTTACCTTTTTCTCGGCTCTAAGGATTTACTTTTTCGACTCCCATCTGGGAAGCGAGGGAGGAGAGAACAACAATGACCTGGTCGCTGGTCCTTGCCATCGTCGTTGCGTCAGCCGTGCTCTACCTTTATCTGCGATCGCGGCGTCAGGAATCTCATCATCTGGATGACCTTCACATCACGGAAGACGCCCACGACAGAGAGCCGCAGCAATAGAAGCGGTTCTTCGGCCGGGGAGACCCCCTGCAACGGCACCTGCGTCAGATTACAGACAGCCTGCGAGTAGACTGCTCGCTTGATCCGGTGCACGGGCTCGTTAGGGCAGCCCGCCACAAGTCTTGACCCTGGGCCAAGACTTATGACGAGCTACACTAGTGTGCTGTCCCGGAAGTTCGCGGTGTTAATTCGGGATGGATTTTCGTCGTCAGTAAGGCGCGCGACGCAGGAATGCCGGGAGTCTTTCGAGGAGCGCAACAAAGCTGGCGGCGAAAAGACGCCCGAAGTAGCGGCGTGAACTTCTGGGACAGTATACTAGATTCCAGACACCATGAAACAGACGCCGATTTTCCCGGGGCGGTACGTGCAGGGTCAGGGGGCTCTGGCCGAACTGAGCGACGAAGTCTCCCGGCTGGGAAGCACGGTCCTGATCGTGGCTGGAGGGACCGCGCATAAGACGATCGTTCCGGCGTATCTCCCGGACTGGAGCGAGCAGTTCGACGTTCAGGTGGAGCCGTTTTCCGGGGAATGCTCCGACCGGGAGATCGAACGCCTCTCCCGTACAGCAAAGGATCAAAGTTGCGACGTGATCGTCGGGATGGGCGGAGGCAAGGCGATTGACACGGCCAAGGCGGTGGCCCATGCGGCCGGAGCCGCCACAGTCATCGTCCCCACCATCGCCTCTACGGATGCTCCGACCAGTGCCGTCTCGGTGATCTACACTTCAGACGGTGCGTTTCAGCGCTACCTGTTTGTGCGCCGCAATCCCGATCTGGTCCTGGTCGACACGGACATCATTGCCCGGGCTCCGGTCCGCTTTCTGGTAGCCGGAATGGGAGACGCCCTGGCCACCTGGTTCGAGGCCGACTCCTGCCGCCGCAGCTCTTCGCCCAATGCGTGCGGGGGGTTGGGAACTCGTGCCGCTTACTCCCTGGCCCGTCTCTGCTATGACACGATCCTGGAACACGGCATTTCAGCCCGAGTTGCCTGCCAGCAAGATGTCGTCACGGCCGCCCTGTCCCACGTCGTGGAGGCCAACACCCTGCTCAGCGGCCTGGGTTTTGAAAGTGGAGGCCTGGGGGCGGCTCACTCCATTCACAACGGACTGACCCGGCTGCCCGGCACCCATCACTTCTATCACGGTGAGAAGGTCGCTTTCGGGGTCCTGGCCGGCCTTTTCCTCACCGACCGGCTCCCCTCGATCATCGAAGAGGTCTATGACTTCTGCGAGTCCGTCGAACTTCCCACGACGCTGTCTGAAATCGGCATCGGGGAAGCCTCCGATGCCGACCTGCAGGAAGTGGCAGAGGGAGCCTGCGCCGAAGGGGAGACCATCCACAACGAAGCCGGGACGATTCTCCCCGAGATGGTTTGGGCCTCCCTGAAGACCGCCGATGGCTTTGGCCGGCAGCGGAAGAATCTACGGTGAACAGGTCTCAGGTCTTGAGAATTCAGTTTCTGGGCGGCTCGAACCAAATCAGATATTCAGAAACTGAATTTTCAAGACCTGGCACCCCCCAAAACGAGCCGGCTGGGGTCTGCACTTCAACTCAAGTCGGTCCAGATCAGACCATCGACAGACCTGAAGTGCTTGTCCATCGTCACCAGCTCCGCACCGGTTTCGAGGCACTGCGCTGCTAGCCACATGTCATTGGAAGGGATTGGCGTTCCATTCTTACGAAGATTTGAGTAGATTCTGCCGTACCGGTCCGCCGTGGTGAAAGTCACTGGCACGAAAAAGACCCGCGGATTCTCCAGAAACTCCAGCAGCTCAGCCAGATTCTTGTCAAACTGCCCACCCCAGCGAAAACCAGCCAGGAGCTCCCCCGCCACTACCGAAGAGAACAGCACCTCTTCCGATCGCCGGATCAGCCGAATGGTCTTTTCGTGATTTCGTTTGAAGGCCGAGTAGGCACTCGTGTCGAGTAGTATCCTCACGACCACAAGTCGGGATCGATTCTTTCAAAATCCCGGGTGACTTCTTCCAGAGCCCTGGCCTCCTCTTCAGACCAGGTTCCCGCCAGGTGGTCCAGGGAGGAGCCGATCTTGGCAGACAACTCGCTTGCCTTTGACAGCCCTGCCCCCTGGCGAAGCAGTTTCAAGGCCGCTTTGTTCAGCGATGTATCCTCTTGCTCGGCCAGCTTCCGAATCCTCTCTTCCAATTCTGCGTCAAAACCACGGATGGTCAACTGCTTCACTTCTCACCTCGGTATCATCGAGAATTTGTGACTCATTATGACTCACACTCCCGTTCAGTTCAAGATCAGCGTTTGCGGGAATGGAGTTGGTGGGTTTTGGACGGTGCTATCACGGGCCCGGCTCATGAATACGCCGCTGAAGGTGGATCAGCTCGATTGACATGAAAAGAAGATGAAAACTATCATATTCACATGAGCACTATGATTCAGATCAGAAACGTTCCGGACGACTTACACCGGCGGATCAAGGCACGGGCAGCTTTGACCGGGATGTCGATGTCCAGGTTCATCATGATGGAATTGGAGAAAGTAGTGGAACGTCCCACCCGCCAGGAAGTCCTGGAACAGATCGCCCGATACCCCACCGACCCCCTGGAACCCGCACCAGCCGAAGTCATCCGGGCAGAACGAGAGATCCGGTGATTGTCCTCGACGCATCAGCCTGCCTGGAACTGCTGCTGGGAACGCCCACCGGAAACGAAGTCGCAAAATGGATTCGCCCCCCGGAAGAGGATGTCCACGTCCCCCATTTGCTTGACCTCGAGGTTACCCAGGCACTTCGACGCTATGTGTTGAACCGATCCCTGGCGGCAAGAAGGGCGGAGCTAGCGCTGCAACACCTGCGGCAAGTGGACTTCGAACGTCATCGGCACGACCTCTTGCTGCCCCGTATCTGGGCCCTGAGAGAAAACCTGACTGCCTACGACGCCGTCTATGTGGCTCTGGCCGAGGTGCTGAATGCGACTTTGCTGACCACCGACCGAAGGATGGCCGCCGCCCCAGTCAAAGCAAACATCAAACTCGTCCACTGACGGCCGATTCTTTCCCCTCCCTTAGGATCTTCTCTGACTGACCGGCCAGCTTCCGGGGCCGATCAAAGATGTGGCTGGCTTCGGCAGTGAGGCGAGATTCTCCTGCAAGAGGCCAGCGAGATCGCCGACCTGTACAAGGCCAGCCGGCGGGGGGAGGGGCCCGTCATTCTCCTCCAGGGCGCCCGGGCCAGCAAAGCTGCCTTCAAGCAGCAGGCTCCCGGCCGACAAGTACTGCACCTCGCCACGCACGGCTTTTTTCTAGGCAGCCAGTGCCCTTCGGCTCTGCAACCGGTAGCTGGTCAGAATATCGAGCGGGGAGTCGGAGGCGTCGTGCCCTCTCGAGTGAAGCCCGCCGGGGAGAATCCTTTGTTGCTTTCCGGTCTCAGTTTCGCCGGGGCCAATCGCCGGGACAAGACCGCCCAAGCCGAGGACGGAATTTTGACCGCGGAAGAGATTGCGGTCATGGACCTCCAGGGTGTGGAATGGGCGGTTTTGTCCGCCTGCGACACGGGCGTGGGCGAGATCCAGGTGGGCGAGGGTGTACTGGGACTGCGCCGGGCCTTTGAGCTGGCCGGGGTGCAAACCGTGATCATGAGCCTCTGGTCGGTGGAAGACGAAGCGACTCGACACTGGATGAAAAACCTTTATGAGGGTCGATTCACCAAAGGCTACGGCACGGCTGAAGCCGTTTCCCGGGCCAGTCTGGAAATCCTCGCGGACAGGCGCCAGCAGGGCAAGAGCACTCATCCTTTCTACTGGGGCGCCTTTGTGGCTACCGGGGACTGGCGGTAAGCCAGCCAGCCACGTCTCTGGCGTGGTAGGTGATGATCAGGTCCGCGCCGGCGCGGCGGATGCCGGTGAGGACCTCCAGGACGGTGCGGCGCTCGTCGATCCAGTCGTTGGCGGCGGCCGCCTTGATCATCGAATACTCACCGCTGACGTGGTAGGCAGCCAGCGGAACTTCCGGAAATCGCTGGCGCAATCGATAGACGACATCGAGATAGGGCAATGCCGGCTTCACCATCAGAAAATCGGCCCCCTCCTCTACGTCCAGGGCCGCTTCTCGTAGAGCCTCCCTGGCATTGGCGGGGTCCATCTGATGGCTCCGGCGATCCCCAAATGAGGGTGGCCCTTCCGCCGCTTCCCGGAACGGCCCGTACAGAGCCGAAGCATATTTGACGGCGTAAGAAAGAATGGCCACATGGGTGAAGCCGTGGCTATCCAGCGCCGCTCGGATCGACCCCACCATCCCGTCGATCATGCCGCTGGGGGCAACGATGTCGGCTCCGGCTTGTGCGTGTGCCAGGGCTACTTTGTCCAGAATCTCCAGGGTCTCGTCGTTGAGCGGATCCCCTTCGCCCAGATCGAGTTCCGATTCGGGGCTCAGCACTCCGCAGTGGCCGTGAGATGTGTACTCACACATGCACACGTCGGTAATGACGACCAGCTCGGGAACGGCGTCTTTCAGTGCTCGGATGGCCCGGGGGATCACCCCATCCGGGTCGAAGTTCTCGGAACCGATGGGGTCCTTCAGCTCGAGAATTCCAAAGAGCAGGACAGCCGGAATCCCCAGCCCGTGAATCTCTTTGGCCTCTTCCGCCAGTTGATCGACAGAGAGCTGAAACACCTTGGGCATGGAGGAGATGGGCTTGCGCAGGCCGCTTCCGTGAGTCACGAAGAGGGGCTGGATCAGATGGCGAACCTCCAGGGAGGTCTCGCGAACCATGTCCCGCAGAGCCGGGGTGCGGCGAAGACGTCGAGGGCGCTTCCGGAGATCGCGCTGAGCGCGCTTCACGCCGATCCTCTCAAGAATCTGGTTTCGCTGAGTCATCAACGCCCTCCCCGTAGTGGTCGACCAGGGCCTGAACCAGTCCTTCCGTCGTATAGTGCTGAGGAATGACCTGCACGGTCAATCCCAGTCCGCGAGCGGTGCGAGCCGTGGCCGGACCGATGCACGCCATCGTAACACCGTCCCGATCCGAAGGAGTCAGCAAAGCGCGATCCAGGGCCGCCACAAAGCCCTTCACGGTAGAACTGCTGGTAAAGAGAACCGCATCCATCCCGGCGGCGAGCTGATCGGTCTGCTCCTGGTCCGGCTCTACCAGCACAGTTTGATAGATCAGGACATCATCCACCAGGGCTCCCTGCTCCTCGAGCGACCTGGCCAGAGCGGGTCCGGCCAGTTCACCTCGAGGCAACAGGATGCGCAGCCCCTGCACATTCCCGAGAGCCTCAACCAGCTTTGCCTTCTCGTACTCCTCAGGAACCACCTCAACCTGCACGCCCTTCTCCTCCAGAGCTGCCGCCGTCCCGGGGCCTACTGCGGCGACTCTGGTTCCCTTCCCAAGCGGCCGTGGTGACGCAGAAACCAGCCGCCACCAGTTGGTCACTGCATAGGAGCTGGTAAACACGATCCAGTCATACTCAGAGAGGCTGCCGATCGCCGCCTCGACCTGATCGTCACCCTCTAGAGGATCAATGCGGATGACCGGTACCAGGACAGGCCGTGCACCCAGCTCCCGGAGGCGCTCGGCCAGGTACGTGGCCTGATCTGCGGCGCGTGTCACTACCACTCTCCTGCCCGCCAGAGGTTGAGCACCTGGCTGGAGAGCCGGAATCAGTTGGAGGGCACCGCGCTGCATCGCCCGCTCAGCCAGCAAGCTGCCCAGTTCCTCAGGATTCTTCCCGGTCCCGCTCACCGAGATGGACTTCTGCCCGTCGGGCGAGAAGACGATGCCTCTGAGGTAGAGCTCTGTGCCCGCAGGCCCTTCCCTCCATTGAGCAAGGGCCGCAATCGGCAGGGCACAGCCGCCTCCCAGTGCCTGCAGAAAGGTCCGCTCTGCGGTAACCGCATCCCGTACCCTGGGATCATCGATCTCAGAGAGCAGGGCCCGGGTCCGGGAATCCGCACTGCGGCACTGGACGGCGAGTGCCGCCTGGCCCGGAGCCGGCAGAAACTTCTCCAGTGAAAACCACTCTTGCACGTTCTTTTCCAGCCCCAGACGGAGGATCCCCGCCGCCGCCAGAACCGTGGCATCGTAAAGTGCCCGGTCCACAACCTTCTCGACCCGGGTGTCCACGTTCCCCCGGATGGGGCGAAATACCAGATCGGGCCGCAAAGCTCGAAGCTGAGCTTCCCTTCGGCTGCTGCTGGTACCGATCACGGCTCCTGCGGGAAGTGCATCCAGCGTTCCTGAGCGCGTCACCAGGCACTCGCGTGGATCTCCCCTGACAGGCACCGCAGCCAGGCAGAGTGCGGGGTCCTGCTCGGTCGGCAGATCCTTGAGAGAATGTACGGCGACGTCGATCTCGCCGGCCCTGAGAGCATCCTCAACCTGGCTGGTAAAGACCCCACGGCCCGCCATCTCGCTGAGCGGAACCTGCGGCCTGCGGTCCCCTTCGGTGAGGAGCGTTTTGATTTCGCAGGAGACTTCAGGTCGAGCCTGTTCCAGAAGCCGGACTACCCGGGCGGCCTGCCAGCCAGACAGCCTGGACTTTCTGGTGCCCACCCGGAGTCGAAGGCGGTCATTCATCGCCCAATTGTGAATAGTCACCGTTGGACCCGGGAGCAAGGCTGTCCGAGTCGGTGATCACCAGTCTCTCTTCGTCGAACCCGGAACGGTCTTCCTGCAGCACCCAGGAACGGGCTTCCTCGCTCTGCCCTCCCTGTACCGAGACAATCAGGTAGGAAAACCAGGGCCAGGCATGGCTGCGGTCGTAATCCGAGGGAACCGGTTCCACGTCCGGGTGAGAATGGAAGAATCCTAGAATGTCCTGAGACTCAAGCCGCAATTCCTTTTCCAGGTCGCGGATCACCTCGGGATCGATCAGATAACGATTCTGGGTGTCGTCCCTCTGATTGTCGGCAGCCCGGATCTGGAGAACGATTTTGCGCCCGTCCAGAACCCGTCCGGTCAGGACTCCGCAGCCCTCCCGGGGATAGGCTCGTTCCAAGATCCGCGTCACCTGGTCGAACTGGTCTTCCGAGATATTCAGCATGGTCTCCTGCTGGCTCCCGGCTGGCTCCTCAGGGGACCTAGTTGCTCCAGAAGTCTTCGGAAACATACTTCACTCCACTGTCCGGAAAGACGGTCACGATGGTGCCACTTTCAATACTCGCGGCCACTTCCATGGCGGCTACCACAGCGGCTGCTGAGGATGGTCCTACGAAGAGGGCTTCCTCCAGGGCCAGGCGCCGGGCCATAGTGTAAGCCTCCTCGGTGGCCACCTCCAACTCGATGTCCGCCAGATCGGGATCGTAAATTGCTGGTACCATTGAGGAGGGAAGATGTTTGAGCCCTTCCAGTCCATGCAGGGGAGTCTCCGGAATGAAGGACACCACCTGGATCTTCGGGTCGAGGTCTTTCAGTCCACGGGATGTGCCCACAAACGTTCCCGAAGTACCAATTCCAGACACAAAATGAGTGATTTCACCGTTTGTCTGCCGATAAATCTCCCGGGAAGTCGTGTAGAAATGGGCCTGCCAGTTGGCCGGATTACTGTACTGATCCGTGTAGAAGAATTTGTCCGGATCGGAATCGGCCAACTCACGGGCCTTGCGGATGGCGCCCTCTGGGCCTTCCAGGGGACTGGTCAGATGGATCCTGGCTCCATAACTGGCCAGCACCTGCTTTCTTTCTCTAGTGACGTTCTCCGGCATTGCCAGCTCCACCTGATACCCACGGAGGGCTCCGATCATGGCCAGCGCGATCCCGGTGTTCCCGGAGGTCGCATCCAGGATCGTTTTCTCCGAAGTCAGTTGTCCCGACTCTTCACCCTGCCGCACCATGCGTGACGCCGCCCGGTCCTTGACCGAACCACCCGGATTGAACCACTCGCACTTGGCTAAGATCCTGGCAGTGGGCGAATGAAAGACGTTTCGGATCTCCACCAGAGGCGTATTTCCGATTCGGTCCAGAAGACTGGTCTGCTCTTTCGGTGCGGTTAAGGTACTCATATTGATTTCACAGCTCTTATCTCTTGCTGCAAGCCGGACCGGCCCGCAGGTTCGAATTCAGCCAGGCCGACTACCTGGCCGATTATGACGACAATGGGTGCATTCAAATGACTCTTCTCGACCTGTTCGGCCAGTGAATCGAGATCGGCTACAACCGACTGCTGCCTCTGGGTGGTAGCCCACTGCACGACGGCAGCCGGGGTATCCGGTGCCCTGCCGGCCTGAATCATCCGGCGGCAGATGGAGGCAAGCTGCCCATGGCCCATCAGGATGATCACGGTGTCGAGTCGAGCCAGGGTGGCGTAGTCCAGGTCCCCGGAATGGCCCGAGACGATCGTCAGGTTGTGTGCCATCTCACGGTGTGTCGCTGGAATCTGGAGACTGGCCAGTCCGGCCAGTGCGCTGGTGACACCGGGAACCACCTCGCATCTGACTTCAGCTTTGCGGCAGTGCAGCAGTTCTTCCCCTCCGCGGCCGAAGACGAAGGGGTCCCCGCCCTTGAGGCGAACCACCTGCTTGCCCTGACGGGCTTTCTCTACGAGAATCTGGTTGATACGGCGCTGGGGGGTACTGGGCCCTCCCGGAGTCTTTCCGACCTCAATCAGCTCGCACAGCACCGGTGCCTGCAGCAGAAGGCGCTTGTTGATGAGGCGGTCATAGACGACCACATCTGCCTGCTTCAACACCTCGAGGCCTTTCAGCGTAATCAAGTCCGGGTCACCGGGTCCGGCTCCAACCAGATAGACCATCCCTTCAGTTGACATGAGCAACTCCTCCCCCCGAATCGAGTCGCTTCCACACAGCGGGGAACCGGGCCAGATCTCCGATGATCTCGGCCAGCACAGGGTCTTCCCCGATCGGTCGGTCAATGACATAGTCACGGCCTTCGGAGTCACGGCCCGTACTTTCCGGAGAATCGCCACGCCAGGGCGCTCCCAGGCCGAAGAGTCGAGCCAGCTCACCCGCGTGATCACCGCCTCCAAAGAGCCAGGGCAGGACCAGGCAATGATCCGCATCCGTCCGCTGCAGCGCCTCACGAGGCGTAGGACGTTCGTCTAGAAAAGCCGCATGCACGGTCTTGCAGGGTCCCTCGCTGCGCAGGAAGGCGGTGACCTCGTGGGTTGTCCTGGAACTCGTGGCAGAGCGCGGCGTCCCGTGCCCGAGCACCACCACGGCCGTCCGCTCTGGATTCCACCCAAGTCGGGGGACCAGTCTCCTGACTCTCTCCAACAAGGCCTGACGAAGGCGGGAATCACACCCGACAACAGGTGTGAGCCAGATGTCGAGGGGACGGAACCGCGAAGTTCGAAGCAGCTCGCGCGGCAGCACTTTTCTCGAATAGTAACCTTCCGCCAGAAAAACCGGAACCACCACAACGGCGTCGCCTGAGACCAGTTCCGGGACCTGGCCGAAAGCAGGCAGTCCCTGGTGAAAGCTGGTCAGCACCTGTTGAAACCGATCTCCTTGTTCCAAGCCAGCGGCGATCGTCCTCAGGGCGGACGCAGCTCCGCCACAACGGCTGCCGTGAGCCGCCAGCACGAGACTCTTTGGAAGTGCGGGAGGGACCTCAGGGCCGTGACCGTCAGGCATGCTGTTCAAGAATCTCGGTCGCAGCCCCAAGGCCCCGCCCACATTCCAACTTGGAATCCGGGATCTACTGTTAGCTATCATCGAAATCAGCGATTTATAAATGGAGTCCGCACTCGGTCTTGGCCGATCCGGACCACCGCCCCTGGCGAGAGTATTCCTGAACCGATACCCCGGGTACCTTCTTGGTGCACTGCATGCAGCCGATGGATGGATACCCCTCGTGATGCAGCAGATTGTGGGGGACCTGATGAGCCTGGATATATTCCAAGACCTGGCTACGGGTCCAGGTCGACAGCGGCGCGACCTTCCACACCTCGTGACTGGAGTTCCATTCGACTCTCCGAGTGGACCGACGCTGGGGAGACTGATCGCTGCGCACACCTGTTATCCACACTTCGGCGTCTTTGAGAAGCTCCCTCATAGGGAGCACCTTGCGCAAGAGACAGCAGACGTCCGAATCCCTTTCCCACAGCCGAGGACCGTAGCGGGTCTCCTGCTCGGCCGGGGTCAATCGGGTTCCGGAATCGATGAACGTCACATTCTCATACCGCTCTTTCAACTCGTCGATCAGTTCGTAGGTCTGCTGGAAGAAGAAGCCGGTATCCAGGTAGTGAACATCCAGAGTCGCACTCTGACCGGCCGCCATATCGATCAGCGCACAACCTTCCATACCGAATCCACTGGAGAGAACGATTTTCTCCCTGTCAAAGTTGTCCAGCGACCAGGCAATCAGCTCGGTCGCGCTCAGATTCTGAATCTGTTCGATTGATCCCTTTCGGCTCGCCAGGTGCATCTCAGTTCTCCGCTGCGCATCACAAGGGCAAAAAAAAACCCGCAGGAGCAATTCCTGCGGGTCAAGAAAATCCACTAGTTATGACGTTATGTCATTGGGTCATGGGACTCCTCAGGAACGCTCTCCCCCGTATATGAAGGGCGTACAACAGCAATGGGACCTGGTACACATCGAAATCACAGCGCCCACACTGGCAGGCACCTGATTGGATGGCCGACTGTACGGATAGCCTGTTCCTGAAAACATAACGAGACTTATTATCGCTGAAAGTGGGGCTCTAGTGCAAGTACCAACCCTGTTCACTCGTTATCGAGTCGGGCTTTGCGGCCCAGGTAGCCACCGTGGTGACGCAGGCCAAAATCACGCAGAGTGATGCCCTTCATCTCCATCAGGACAAGGGCCATCGCATCCCCAATAGCCAGCATGACTGCGATACTTGCCGTCGGCGTGAGGCCCAGTGGGCACGGATCCTCCACCCTGCCCATCTCAACGGTAATGTCCGCCAGACGGCGCAGCGTCGAATCGGGATGGGACGTGATTCCGATGATCGTGCTCAGACCCAGATGTCGTCCCAGTTCGAGCACTTCCAGGACTTCCCGGGTCATCCCGCTGTTGGAAAAAGCTACGATGCAGTCCCCGGGACCGATCAGGCCCAGATCACCATGGGCGGCTTCGCCAGGGTGGATGTAGATGGCCGGAGTACCGGTGGAACAAAGCGTGGCGGCGAACTTACGAGCGATATGCCCGGCCTTCCCCATCCCGGTGACGAGCACCTTTCCCTGACAGTCACGGAGAGCCCGGATCGCCCTCTCGAACTCCCCGGTAACGGGCACAGCCGAAATCGCGGCGGCTTCGGCCTTCAGGATTCTCCCGATCTGTTCCCGCACATTGAGGTCTGCCATCCCGCCTAATAGTCAACTAGACACCGGCTTTAATCAAGCTGGCGACCGACGAGCCGGGTCACCCCAGTGTGGGAGGACCCCCCGTGGTCCGGTCAGATCTTCTCATAGGGGCCAGTCTTGTGCCGGCCCGTTTGGCGGGCGACCACAAGGGTCGCCCCTACAGTCCGATCAGATCGCGCATGGAAGCGGCTCCTACTCTTCTCAACCCGCACGCTTTTGGCTTCCCAAGGGAAACTGTTAGGATAATCTTCGATTCCACACCTCGGAATTTTGCTGGACAGGGAGAACAAACCATGGATTCCAGGCCCCCTCTATTTGATTTCAAACCCGTCGAGAAGGTTGGCCTCTCCAGTGGGCCCATCGTGCTGCTTGTGCTGCTGATCAGCCTGACGCTCGGGTGCACTACGCCCCCGCAACCTCAGAGCCTGGATTGGAGCATGTACGGGAATGACTATGCCAACACGCGCTACAGCCATCTCGATCAGGTGAATATAGAAAACGTTGCGAACCTGAGAGTCGCCTGGACTTTCGACCTGGACAACCTGGAGGCCCAGGAGTGCACTCCCATCGTGGTGGACGGCACGCTCTACGTCACGACGGCCAGCGGCCCCAAGCATGTCTATGCTCTGGATGCGAAGACAGGCTCCCTGAAGTGGAAGCACGACTTTGAGATGCCGGAGGACTTCCAGCGATATGCCTGCTGCGGCATTGTGAACCGCGGGCCCTCCTACGCGGATGGAAAGTTGCTGGTCGGTCGACTCGACGGGTACCTGACCGCCCTGGACGCACAAACGGGAGCGGAAATCTGGACGGTCCAGGTGGTGGACTACCTGCAGGGCTCGGTGATCACATCGCCGCCGCTGATGGTTGGGAACACGGTCATCACGGGATTCGGAGGTGGTGAATACGGGGCCCGCGGGTCGATTAACGCATACGACCTGAGCACCGGAAAGGAGGTCTGGAAAACATGGACCATCCCCGGACCCGGAGAACCTGGACACGATAGCTGGGAGGGAGATACCTGGAAGACCGGTGGCGGAGCTCCCTGGTTCATCGGTTCTTACGATCCCGGGCTGGGCCTGATCTACTGGGGGACCAGTAATCCCTCGCCCTGGAAGGCGGCCGTGCGGGGTCCGGACTCCTCGGACTACGGGAAGATTACGAATCTCTATTCCGCCAGCACACTGGCTCTGGACGCCACCACTGGAGAAATCCACTGGCATTACCAGACGACGCCCTATGACGCCTGGGACTACGACGGGGTCAATGAGCTGGTCCTGGCTGACCTGAACATCGATGGAAAGCTGGTTCCCGCTCTGATGAAGGCCGACCGGAACGGTTTTTTCTACGTTCTGAATCGCCAAACCGGAGAACTCCTTTCCGCAGAAAAGTTCGTACCCGTCAACTGGGCCGAGCGGATCGATCTGGACACGGGCCGTCCGGTTGAGATTCCAGAGTCCCGCCCCACGGCCGACCACCGGGTGAAAAGCGTGTATCCCAGCTTCCTGGGCGGCAAGAACTGGGAGTCCATGGCCTACAATCCCGACACCGGGCTGGTCTATATCCCGGCCAACAACCTGGCGATGGAGATGGGAACGGGTGAGGTCATGTATCAGCGCGGTCTCTTTTTCCTGGGATCGGAATGGGAGATTCACCCGGGGCCGGGTGACAACATCGCCGAGTTGATGGCCTGGAATCCCGTGACCCACGAAAAGGTCTGGAGCGTCCCCCAGAAGTTCGCGCTGCACGGGGGAGCCACCACCACCGCCGGGAATCTCGTGTTCATGGGTGGCATCGACGGTCTTTTTTCCGCCTACAATGCGACCAGTGGAGAACGACTCTGGAGCTACACGGCTGTCTCCGGGATCAACGCCGCCCCCATGACCTATTTATTGCATGACAAACAATACGTGGCTGTGGCGGTAGGACGTCCAACTGTCGCTCCCGGGTACATCGGAGGGGCCATGGGCAAAGCCATGGTCGACGCGACTCCGCCGGGTGGGATGGTCGTGGCTTTCAGCCTTTCCGAGTAAGGCATTCCGTACGTGATTGGTCGTCTCTTCCGGTTCACTGCACCCACCCTGGCTTTCCTACTGCTCTTGCCCGCCATCGGCTGCAGACAGACCGGGCAAGATGGGAAAGAGCTGTTTCGAGTCTGTGTCTTCTTCGACTTCATGCCCTTGAGTCATCTTCAGCCTGACGAAATCAGTGGTTTCCAGGGCCTCTATCTCGATCTCGCCTCACTTCTGGCGGAGAAGATGGACAAGAAAATGGAACCCTATTTCCCCATGGATGCCTTCTACAAGAGGCCGGTTCGAGCCGGTCTGCTGGCAGGTCACTGCGAAGCTCAGATCGGACTGCCGCGCGATCAGGGGAACTGGTACATACGCGGCAGTGTCCTTCTCACTCAATCCTTTACTTCCATCGGCTACTCCGTGGTCGTCGACAGAGCCCAACCCGTGAAGACCCTGGAGGACTTGATGGGGATGGTGGTCGGCGTCCAGGCCGGTTCTCCCCCCCAGTTTGCCTTGAGCGAGATTGAGGGTCTGGAGATGCGAACGTTTCTGTTCCCCGAGCAGATCATGGAGGCTCTCCACGAAGACAAGATCGATGCGGCCTTCGTGTGGGGCCCTGTGGCCGGGTATTTGAACAAGTTCGTCTACGAGAACAGCTATCGAGTCGTGCCGAGCGGTTTCAGTTGGCCTGTCGCTATTGGCGTGCGAGCCGATAACACCCTCCTGAAAGAGAGACTGGATTCTCTGATCGGCGAACTGGAGGACGACATCCGGCAACTGCGCGCCCGATACGGTCTCCCTTATGGAGAACTGGTTCCCGTGGGTCAGCCCGCGGACGAGGTCGCCGAAGCGTCCGGGGCGCCCCTGCCGGCTTATGCAGCCGATCCCGCGGATGTGAAAAAGGGCCGCAGCCTCTTCAACGCGACTCTCGGCTGCGCGCACTGCCATGGTCCCAGTGCCCAGGCCGTGGAAGACAAGGTGGATCTCAGGCTGCTGCACCGGCGCCACCGCAACCTGGCCCAGAGAGTCTTTCGGGAGACGGTCATGCATGGCCGGCCCGGGACCGAGATGCCCGAGTGGAGGGAGACTCTGTCGGGCCACGAGGAATGGATCGACCTGCTACAATCCTTTATTTTCTCCATCCAGACGGAATGAGGATGACAAGAACTGGCCGACGGCAAAGCAGGAACCGCGCAGTGCGCCTTCTCACAGGAGCCTGGTTTCTTTCCGCCTTGATCGGGTGCAGCGGTGGATCCGAGGACATTCGCAGGGGCGACCCTGGTGGTCGCCCGCCAGAACGGTCGACACCAGGCCAGCCTTTGCGGTCCGCCGGACCCGAGCTGGTCCTGGTCAGCAACGAAGATTCCGGCGACATCACCATCATCGACGCGGCCACGAATCAAGTCGTGACCACCATTGCAGTGGGCCGCAGACCCAGGGGGATCAAGGCCGGCCCGGGCGGACGTACAATTTATGCCGCCTTGAGTGGATCACCCAGGTGCCCGCCCTGGATGTCCGATCAAGAGTGCGATCAGCAGGCTACCGACAAAACCCAGGATGGGATTGCCGAAGTGGATGTCATCAAAGGAACAGTGGTGCGTGTTTTACCGGGAGGTTCGGATCCCGAGCAGTTCGACATCACCCGTGACGGAAAGCGCCTCTACGTCTCCAATGAGGATGTCGGTCAGGCCACCATCGTGGACGTGACGTCCGGCCAGGTTGTGCACACAGTCGAGGTTGGAACCGAACCCGAAGGTGTGGCTCTGAGCCCGGATGACAAGTTGGCCTACGTGACCGGCGAGACCGATCACGATGTCACCGTGATCGACGCTGTGACGGGGAAGGTTCTGCGCAAGATCAAGGTCGGGCTGCGGCCCCGAGATGTCGTCTTCACGGCGGATGGGTCTCGCGCCTGCGTGTCTTCTGAGATCGATGGCAAGATCTCCCTGATCGACGTTTCCAGCAGCACGGTCACCGAAACCATTCTGATGCCGGAAGGGTCACGATCGATGGGCCTGGTCCTCTCCCTCGATGATCAGATCCTCTACGTAGCCAACGGGCGCGCCCGCACCGTCTGCGAGGTGGATCTGACGGGTTTGCAGGTCGGGCGCTGCGTGGAGGTCGGGCAGCGCCCCTGGGGCATCGCCTTGTCCCTGGATGGGAGTCGCCTGTACACCGCCAACGGTCCCTCCGATGATGTCTCAGTGGTGGACGTCGAGACCTTCTCGGTCATCGCCAGGGTGCCGGTCGGGGCCAATCCCTGGGGGGTGGCGGTGGCGCCAAATCCATGGTTGACGGACGAGGAGCATTAGCTCCCGTCCATTCCTGGTTCTGGGTTTCGTTTCCTTTGCTGGTGGGTGGTGGTCGCCCGCCAAGCGGGCCGGCACAGGGCTGGCCCCTGCGGTCACCATCCGCCGCCGCCACCTCCCCCTCCTCCTGAAGAGCCGCCGCCGCTTCCGGAACTGGATCCGGGGGCCGAGGTCGAGGAGGAGATGGCACTGCCCAGAGAAGAGCCGAAGGAGGACCAGTTGGGCGCTTCCCAGGTGCGGAGGCCGTCCCCCCGGTACCAGGGGTGGGAATAGCCGTCGCCTCGTACCCGGAAAGCCTCCTCCAGCACCTCCCCGAACTGCTCGGCCCACTCATTCTCCACATCCAGGGCCAGGGCGTAGGGCAGGTTTTCTTCGAACAATTCGACCGTGCGCCGGGTCGGATCCGCGGTGGACTTGACCCCCACTCTCGAGCTGGAGAGATACTTCCGAAAGCCGTCGATCTGGTCCATCAACTGGCGGCCTTTCCCGGTGGGGCTCTTGAGCCACTCGAAGAAGACGAGATTGACGGCCACCACCAGCAGCAACTGCGGAATGATCCACAGTGACGAAGCCCGGGCCAGCATCCAGAAACCGAGGATCTCGCCCCCCACGAAAGGGAGCGCGAAAAGAGTCAGGAGAATGGACCCGAGAAAGCGCCCAAGGGCCATAAATCCGCTGCTCTGATTGAAAACCGCTCTCCAGGCCTCAATCACGCCCAGCACCAGAAAACAGACGCCGAAAGTCCAGATGGTCAACCACAGGGTCAAGAATCCCACTATGGGAAGCTCTCCGTTGCCCAGCAGGGGAATCGTCGCCAGGGACAACACGGAAAGGATGATCCCTGGAATCAACCACCTGCGGTTGGTTCGAAAGTGAGTCCCCTCGTACTGCGTCCGCAGCACCGTCTTGAGAGCCCTGATGGCCTTCTTGAGCTTCTTTCGATTCGATTGGCTGAGCTTGATGCGGCCCGATGAGAGCAGGTGCCTGGCCACTGCTTTCTCACCCCTGGAGAGATCCTTTTTCGGTGCTTCCAAAGGGACCAGTTCATAGGTACCCCCGATCTCGTCAATCCTCAAGTGCCCCTTCACCGCCATGTCAATCAGGGCAACGGTAAAGCACTTCCGATCCCATCCCATCCGGTTCAGGTAGCGAACGCAGGCAGGAGGCAGTCCCATTGGAGCAGCAGCCCGGGGGAAGACACCTCCCGCTTCGGGATCCTTGCCCACCAGGGCCCAGGCCAGGAAGTAATAGAGGAGCAATGCGGCCATGCTGATGGCGGCGACCACCAGCTCCGGGTTGGCTTCGCGAAACCGTGTCCAACTCTGATCACCCGCAGGCTGGCGGACGTAGCCCTTGGGAAAGCTCACGACTACCGTCAACCCCTCGCCCGGGCGCAGAGACTGCGTGGTCGAAAAACGGACTTCGCCGCTGGTCGCATCCATGGAAGACCGGTAGTTCTGCTCCCTCGAGCCGTGTGGGCCCGTATAACCCTCCAGGTCGATTTCACTCCCGGGCACACCCGGGGGAAGGATCACGGCGGCAGATGCCTCTCGAATGGAAAAGTCCCATTCCGTCCCTGTGACGTTCCAGTAGAGCTCCTCGTGATTCTCGAAGTAGCCCAGCTGGCGGTCTGTCTCGTACTCGATCTGATAGGTGTGCTGACCCCGATCCAGGATCCGATCCTCTTGCCCAATGTAAAGACGGATTCCCCTGGAAAGATTCTCCAGGTGAAAGGGCTCCCGCTGACCGTTGCGCGCCACCCGATTAACGCGAAAAGCAACGGCCACGCGTGTAAAGAAAGGGCCGCTGTAAAGGGTCGGGAAGTCGCGATAGATACCTCTTTGGATTTTCCGCCCCTGGGCCTGGACCGTGATCGTCTCCGTGACCACCAGGGAGCCGTCCTCCCGGACCACAATGCGACTGTGGAAGTTAAGGATCTGCTCTCCGGACTGCGCCCAGAGGCAGGCGCACAGCCCGGTAAGCCACAGAACCAGGATCGTCGAAAATAGCCGGTACAGAGGCACGCCTCAGATCTTAGCAACCAGGACTGTGCCAAAACGGTGATGACAGTGAGGGCCTCTGGTATAGTTTCAACTGCTTTGAGGAGTGACCCAGGTCTTTTCATCATGGTCCTGGGCGGCTTGTCCCTGCTGCTCTCAGGCGGCGCGGCGGGCCAGGATCCGGTCCGATCGGCGAGCTTCGAAGCCGACATATACCCCATCTTCGAAAGCACCTGCAACGACTGCCACGGTCCGAAGGTGCAGAGGGCTCAACTGCGGCTCGATGGGAGGGAGCTGGCTTTCGCCCAACGGCCGGACGGAGCGGTGATCCTGCCCGGCAATCCTCTGGAGAGCAGCCTCTATCAGCGCGTTGCCGGACTCAACGGTTTGGAGCGCATGCCTTTCGGAGGACAGCTCGAGCCGGCACAAGTCGAACTGATTCGAACCTGGATCGAGCAGGGAGCGGTCTGGCCCGACGGTGTCGGAAGCAGCGATACCGAGATCAGCCGGCACTGGGCCTTCGTGGCTCCCGTTCGCCCTGGCCTGCCCGAAGTCAGCCGCAACGACTGGCCGGCCAATCCCATCGACCGCTTCATTCTGGAGAGGCTGGAGACAGAAGGCCTGCTCCCTTCTCCTGAAGCGGATCGGGTGACACTGCTGCGGCGCCTGAGTCTGGATCTGATCGGGCTGCCCCCCTCCATTGAAGAAGTGGATGCCTTTGACACCGACCCGTCCCCGGATGCCTACCGGGAACATGTGGAAAAACTGCTTTCCTCACCCCACTATGGAGAGCGCTGGGGACGGCACTGGCTGGATGTTGCCCGTTACGCGGACTCGGACGGCTTCGAAAAAGACAAATCGCGGCGAGTCTGGTTCTATCGTGACTGGGTGATCCAGGCCCTGAACAGCGATTTACCCTACGACCGGTTCATCATCGAGCAACTGGCGGGAGATCTGCTGCCCGAGGCCACTCAGGATCAGATCGTAGCCACGGGCTTCCTGCGCAACTCGATGATCAATGAGGAGGGAGGCATCGATCCCGAGCAGTTCCGGATGGAGGCCATGTTCGATCGCATGGACGCCATCGGCAAGGGAATCCTGGGCGTTACGATCCAGTGTGCCCAGTGCCACGACCACAAATTCGATCCTCTCCGCCAGGAAGACTATTACCGGATGTTTGCCTTCCTCAACAATTCCCACGAAGCCAATGTCCCGGTGTACACCCCGGAAGAGCAGATGAAGAAGGCCGAGATCTTCGGCCAGATCCGGGAGATTGAAGCCGGCCTCAAGCACCGTCACCCCGACTGGGATCAGCGCCTGGCCCGGTGGGAAGCGGACGTGTACGGAGACCAGCCCGCCTGGACCGTCCTGCGGCCTGAAATTAACGATATCTCCACCGGTGGCCAGAAGTATTCGGTGCAGGAGGACGGTTCCCTGCTGGCCGGGGGGTTTTCCCCCAGCAATCTGGCGCTGAAGCTGACGGTTGGCACCGAGGTTCAAGACATCACTGCCTTCCGCCTGGAACTACTGACCGACCCCAACCTGCCGCTGGGTGGACCGGGACGATCCCTGAAGGGAATGGGGGCCCTGACGGAATTCGAAGTCCAGGCCGCTCCGGCCGGCGATCCCGAGAAGTCGAGCAAGATCAAGCTGGTCAGGGCCGAGGCAAGCCTCTCCGTCCCGGAAAGATTGCTGGAGCCGACCTTCGACGACAAGACGGGCCGAAGACGCGTCACGGGTCCAGCTGAGTTTGCCATCGATGGAAAAAGGAAACCGCCTGGGGGATCGACAACGGTCCGGGCCGGCGAAATCAGCCCCGCCAGGCGGTCTTCGTTGCAGAGGCCCCCATCTCCCATCCCCAGGGAACCTTGCTCACCTTCCAGCTTCTCCAGGTTCACGGCGGCTGGAACAGCGATGACAATCAAAGTCACAATCTGGGTCGCTTCCGCCTGTCTTTGACAACCTCCCCTGATGCCGGTGCCGATCCTGTGCCGGCCCGCATCCGAAGCATTCTGGAACTCCCCCCCCGGAGGCGCACGGCCCTTCAACAGCAACTTGTCTTCGGATACTGGCGAACGACCGTACCCGAGTGGCAGTCTGCCAATGACCGGATTGAAGACTTATGGCAGCAGCACCCCGAAGGGTCCGCTCAGCTGGTCTTACAGGAACGGGAAAGCGAACGCGACACCCATGTCTTGATGAGGGGCGATTTCCTGAAACCGGAAAAGAGCGTGGCAGCCGGCGTCCCCTCCTTCTTGCACCCTTTTCCTGAAGGCCTGGCCGAGAACCGTCTGGGTTTTGCCCGCTGGCTGGTCGATCGCCAATCGCCCACGACCGCCCGTTCGCTGGTGAATCGGGTCTGGCAGACCTATTTCGGGACCGGCCTGGTGGCCACCAGCGAAGATCTGGGAACTCAGAGCGAAGCCGCATCTCACCCCCAACTGCTCGACTGGCTGGCCGTGGAGTTCATGGACCAGGGCTGGAGCCTCAAGAAGCTGCACCGGCTGATCCTGAATTCGGCCACCTACCGCCAGACTTCCAGAATGACGCCGACATTGCTGGAACGGGATCCCTACAACAGGTTGCTGGCTCGAGGACCCCGTCTGCGTGTGGAAGCTGAGATCGTACGCGACATCACGCTGGCAGCCAGTGGCCTCCTGAACCCCAGAATTGGAGGGCCCAGCGTCTTTCCACCGGCCCCGACATTTCTGTTCAAGCCTCCAGCCAGTTTTGGTCCCAAGATCTGGGATGTGGCTGAAGGGGAGGACCGCTATCGAAGGGCCCTCTACACCTTTCGGTATCGCTCGGTTCCCTATCCCATGCTGCAGACTTTCGACGCTCCCAACGGCGACACCTCCTGCGTCCGCCGCTCTCGCTCCAACACTCCACTACAGGCCCTCACCGCCCTGAACGAACCTCTCTTCATGGAGGCGGCCCAGGCTCTGGCACTGAAGACTCTGAAGGAGGGCGGTCCCAGCGACCTGGAGCGGGTGACCTTCGCCTTCCGGCGCTGCCTGGCCAGGCGGCCCGAAGCGGAGGAGATCAGAGAACTGCTGTCGCTGCTGCAGAAACAGACCGTTCGTCTGGCCCAGGGTTGGATCAGTCCCTGGGGAATTGCCGGGATTGACGAGAAGCGAAAACCGGAACTCCCCGAGGGGACAACGCCGGTGCAACTGGCAGCATGGACAACCGTTTCGCGCCTGCTGTTGAATCTGGACGAGACCATAACCAAGGAATGAGGATGAAGGAACAACTCTGGCGCAAACTGGACCCCCGCTCGATCGGCCGGCGCTGGTTTCTGGAGCAGTGCGGCGTTGGACTGGGAGCCGTGGCCCTGGGCCAGCTCCTGGGAGAGGCCGGGTACGGGGCCCCATTGCCGTCTTCGGCCGATGGTCCCCTGGCTCCCCGGGCTCCTCACTTCCCGCCCCGTACCAAGAACATCATCTTCCTCTTCATGGCCGGTGCTCCCAGTCATCTGGATCTTTTCGATCACAAGCCCCAGTTGGCAAAGTTCGACGGAACCCTCCCACCCGAGGAACTTCTCCGGGACTACCGGGCCGCCTTCATCAACCCCAACTCCAAGTTGCTTGGCCCCAAGTTCTCGTTTTCGCGCCATGGTCAGTCGGGGGTCGAGCTGTCCGAGCTTCTGCCCCACACGGCAACCGTGGTCGACGATATCGCGATCGTGAAATCAATGGTCACCGACGCCTTCAATCACGCTCCGGGACAGCTCTTGATCAATACGGGCGTCCAGCAGTTCGGGCGACCCAGCATGGGTGCCTGGGTGACCTACGGACTGGGCAGTGAAGCCCGTGATCTGCCTGCCTTTGTGGTCTTCAGCTCTGGAGCGAAGGGGCCCAGTTGCGGGGATTCCTGCTGGGGCAGCGGATTCTTGCCCACGGTTTACCAGGGCGTTCAGTTCCGCTCCAGCGGCGATCCCGTGCTCTATCTTTCCAATCCCGAGGGCATGGACCGGGAACTGCAGCGCGATTCGCTGGACTCGATTCGACGGCTCAATGAAATGCATCTGGGTGTGATGGGAGATCCCGAGATTGCAACTCGCATCAACTCCTACGAGATGGCCTTTAAAATGCAGAGCAGTGTGCCCGAGTTGATGGATCTTTCCCAGGAGTCGGAAGACACCCTGGAGCTCTACGGCGCCCAGCCAGGGAAGGCCTCCTACCCCAACAACTGCCTGCTGGCCCGGCGGCTGGTGGAGCGCGGAGTCCGCTTCGTGCAGCTCTACCACGAAGCCTGGGACCAGCACGGCAACCTGGTCCGGGACCTGAAGAAGAACTGCCTGGCCACCGACCAGGCTTCGGCCGCTCTGATCAAGGACCTGAAGCAGAGAGGGTTACTGGACGAGACGCTGGTCATCTGGGGAGGCGAGTTCGGACGAACTCCGATGGTCCAGGGGGGTGGCCAGGATGGCCGGGACCACCATCCCAATGCCTTCACCATGTGGCTGGCCGGGGGTGGAATCAAGCCCGGTCTCACTCTGGGAGCGACCGACGAATTCGGTTTCAAGGTGGTGGAAGACCCGGTGCATGTGCACGATCTGCACGCCACCATTCTGCACCTGCTGGGCTTCGACCACACGCGCCTGACCTATCGCTTCCAGGGGCGGGACTTCCGCCTCACCGACGTCCACGGAGAAGTGGTCAACAAGCTGCTGGCGTAGGGGCCGGTCTTGTGCCGGCCCGGTCAACGGGCGACCACGAGGGTCGCCCCTACGATAGGTCTGGATCATCCTCCTCCGGCTTCCTGGCCCGGGACAAGGCCAATTCCCGAACCAGGTCGGTGATGTGATCTTCCAGGCGTATGATGCGGGCGTTTACGACAATGAAGGCGAAGACTGCGCCCAGAATGAACAGGTAAATGAGCAGGTCGGTTCCCCTGCCCACCCCCAGTGCATTGGCCACCCAGGTGGTCAGGTCAGGGACCAGAATGGCCACCATGGCCGTGATGAAAAGCAGCACGGCCAGCGCCCGGTCTCTCAGGGTCGAGCGCAGAAAAGCCGCATACAACACCAGCAGCAGAAGAGAACCCAGGACCAGAGCTACCTGTATCCAACTCATCTTCACTGAACCCTGATCTGATCGGTCACATTGATGAACTCATAGGGACGGGTATGAGTTGAATAGTAGGTCCGATCCTCCACCAGTTCAAAGGTCTCATTGAAATAGATTCGTTCTACTTTCTCTTGAAGCAGGACTCCCAGAGAACATTGAGCAGATTGCTCAGCCCCTGTCCTTTGCCCATGGAGTACTCGGTATAGCGGACGGTCACCGGGACCTCTTCATAGCTCAGCCGGTGACGGCGAATCTGGCGCAGAATCTGGGTCGCGTGGGCCATCCGGTTCTGAGTGATCTCCAGTTTTCGAGCCGCCGCGGCCGTGAACCCACGCAGGCCGTTGTGCATGTCGGTCACCTGTAGTCCCAGAGCTATCCGTGAGAACATCGCTCCGCTCCTGAGCAGGAGTTTTCTCAGCGCCGGGATCCCCGGAGCCCCCCCCTGCTTGCGGAATCTTGACCCCAGAGTCACATCCCGTTCACCGCCCAGCAGAGGCTGCAGGATGGCCGCCACGTCTTCCGCCCGATGCTGGCCATCGGCGTCAAAAGTCACGATAAGAGAGGCTCCCATTTCCAGGACGTAGTCGATCCCGGTCTGCAGCGCCGCCCCCTGCCCCAGGTTGATGACATGCCGACAGCAATGAACGGGAAGGCCGCCGAGTTGCTCAATCGTCGCATCCGAGGATCCGTCGTCAACCACCACCACCTGGTAGCCCTCCCGCAGCAGAGGGTGTAAGACCTCCCGAAGTACCTCACCCTCATTGAAGGCCGGAACGACGACCCAGGTCGCTTGACTGGCTTCCATCTTCAAACCCACAGCCTGTTCCAAGCCAGCGGGCGACCACCAGGGTCGCCCCTACGTGGTCCGCTCAGCGGGCGACCACCAGGGTCGCCCCTACGAGTCGAATTCTGACCCCATCTCCTCAATCCTTCAAGTCCTTCACCACCTCCCCGGCCACCCGCCGGGCATTGGCCATGATGCTCAAAGTCAACCCTTTGGCCGGCAGAAATCGCCAGGGGGCGGAGTCCGCTACATAGATACCGTGGGTCCCGTTCAGACGCCCATCCGGTCGGCAGGTCAGAAGAGGCTCTCCATTCTCCTCAAAAGGAAGGGTCCCCCCGTAGTGCACCGCGGTTCCGCTGCCGCGATTGATCACCGAGAGAGGCAGGCAGCCGATTCTCAGGAGATGGCGCTGGAGCCGAATCGTATCGTTCTTGATGCGGTCTTCCTCACGGAAAGTCAGTCGACACTCCGCTTCCAGCTCCGGCAAACCGGCTCCGGCGGCCGGCGAGGGGATCCGGATCCATTTCAACCGATTGAAGCGGTCCGGAAAGTGGAGAGTGGCAATCGTCAGCGAACTGACTATCGCGCGGGCCACGGGGTGTCCCAGCCACAGGGGAAGCGGCAGGTCGCGCACCAGGCGGAACAACAACAGAGAATCGTAGGAAAAAAAGTAGCTGATCAGAGAGTCTCCGTTGAACCGAGAGCTCACTCCAACCAACTGGGCCAGGCTGTACTTGCGGCTCCTTTGCGGCCTCCCCAGCCTGGAGAGGATCAAGGAAGGCAGGAAACGGACTTCATTGGAGAGCAGCGGCAGTTTACGACCGAACTTTCGACCGGAAGCCAGGACCAGGCGTGCCGAATTCAGGGCTCCAGCAGCCAGCACCACCTTGCGAGCCTGGAACGTCACCGTTTCCCCATCGGCCAGAGAGCGGCACACGACCGAAACCAGATGGTCCTTCTCGATAAGCTCCAGGGCCAGATACCCCTGCACATGCTCAAAGCCTGGTTCCTTCTGGAGTTCCGCCAGAGTGTGAGACGGCCGATAGACCGCGCCACCGTGGTCCGAGTAGTAATCCATGTTGTGATAGGAACAGGCCCGGCGCAGGATGCCCGCTCGCTCCCGATCCTGTGTAAGAACTGCCAGCGGAGCCTTCCCCAGGAAGAAACCTTCGCCGTTGAGAGGCCCACTTTTTCGCCGGTAGGCAGCCAGCAGAGCTTCCGCATTCTCGTCGACCTCAAGTGGCGGCTGCCCGCCGGCCAGGTCACAGACAAGCGGTGTCGTGTCATCCACAGGATCCAGGCTGATGCCGATGGACTCGGCTACCTCGGAATAGAGAGAACCCATACCGGCGGGGTTGACGCCAACCCCCCGCAACTCTTCGGAACTGAAGGTACAGGCTCCTGCTCCCCAGCCGGCTCCGAGTCCTCCCCTGGCCAGAGTCTGGAAGTGGCTGAGAGTCTCGGAACGGAAGGGCAGATGACGCGCTGTCCCTTCCAGTAGATATTGTCGGGGCGGAGTCAGATGAGCCGCCAGCCGTGTGGCACCGGGAGACAGCGCCTCATCCTTGTCTCCCAGGAAGAACCTCTGCTGGTGCCGGCAGTTCTGTCGGATCTCAGCAAAGGGCTCGTCCGGGATCAATTCCTGATACTGCTCTTCCACTTTCCCCGGATCGATCAAACCGAGAGATAGCCGTTCCCGGCTCAAAGCTGCCAGGGCCTGGACTCCTGCCGGCCCGGAACCGATCACAAGAACGTCGAACACAAATAACTCCTCTGGTACCTACTTCTCTTTTTCCAGCACTCGCTGCAGCCACCGCCAGGGCAACGCGAAGACCGCAGTCACTCCCACGCCGGCCAGCACAGCCAGGGCGACGACTGGCCCCCGGGTCAGAGGGCGAAACTGATCGGCACTCTGCCAATTCGTCTCTTGCCGCGCATAATCCAGGATCTCGGCTTCGGTCGGGCCCAGGAGCTGGCGCAGTTCGGAAGATCTGTGTGACAGCCGAGGAATCCACTCCTCGATGACACCGTCTTCCAGCAGCTCGTCAAAGGACCGGATCGCGAATCCCAACTGGCCCATGTCCTCCCCCAGATCCAGGGACCGGGCTCCTTGAAGCCCCAGCAGATTCTCCGACGTGACCGGCAGTTCAGCGCCAAGGCGTTCTGCCAGAGTCAGCAAGGGCTGCAAGAGCGAAAAAGGCAAAGGCAGGAACAGCACGCGCCTCCGCAGGGCCCTGGCCAGAGCCCGATTGACTCCGAACACCGTGAGCCCATGGGAATGCCCGATCTGAAGGGTTCCGGAATCAGGACGTTGAATCAGAGACTCCACCACCTCGCACAAGTCTTCGATGTGGATCACATAAACGGGCTGGCGGCCGGTGTCGACGAGTGGAACGATCCGAGTCCGGGCCAGCACCGCCAGTAGTCTGGCTGCGAACCCTCCCGGGCCCAGGACCAGCCCGAGCCGCAAGATCAGGTCGCGCTCAGGATTCAGCAGGCTTTCAACTTCAAGCTTGGACTTGGCGTAGTGGGACTGAACCTTCGGGTGGGCCGAAAGTGACGAGAGATAGAGGATCTTCTCCACTCCTGTCCTCTCGGCCGCTCCAAAAAGCTGCCGCGACCCTTCGATGTTGAGCTGGTCCGCGTCGGGTTGACCCGGAGAATGCAGAACGTGGGCGCAGTGGATCATGCCGGTGCAACCCGTGAGAGCTTCCTCCGGCACCGGCTTTCCAAGATCGTAGGAGACGAATTCAACTCCGGGGTGCTGCTCCCCGTCCGGCGGCCGGCGGCACAACCCCACCACCTCCCATCCTTGCGAGACGAAGTGCCGAGTCAGGTGACTCCCTATGAAGCCGGTAGCTCCGGTAATGGCGATTTTCACACCCGCACCTTCTCCAATGCCAACAAGTGCTCCCGAGCCAGTGCCTGCCACGCGTCGGCATCTCGTGTCCGGAACAACTTCTCCAGCTCCGCCCGGGCCACTTCATCTGCCGCTTCCAGCAAATCTCCCCTCTCCACCGCCTCCAGAAACTCTTCCCAGAGCCGATCCTCCAGAGCTCCCAGCGCTACCCAACCGGCGGCTGTCTGGTACAGGCAATAGCGGGGCAATCCTCCACCCAGTACTGCACGGGCTTCGGTCAGACCGTGGCGCAAGGGCAGGCGAAAGAGTTCAGCCGCCTCAAAGAGCGACACCCACTGCTGTCCTCCCTTTCCCGACCGCTCCGTCTTCAAGAGGAGTGCCAGCGCTGCGGAAACCGCCCGTTCCGCTCCAGCGACATCGGCAATCAGAGACCGGGGCATGCGGGGAGGATCCACCAGTCCGGCAGCGGCCTGGTAGGTCAGGTCATGTCCGCTCCGGCCCATCTCTTCCCCCGGAAAGCCAATCATTCCGACGTGGCAGAGCCGGGGAAATTCCGAGTTGAGGAACGACCATCCAAGCTTTAAGCGCTGCAGCGCTTCCGGACGGAAAGCCGTGAGAAGGAGATCCGCTTCTCCCAGCAGATTCCTCATCTCACTCTGCCCCGGATCTGTCTTCAAATCCAGACGAACTACCTCTTTGTGGTCGTTCAACTCGGAATAGAGAGAGGCAGAGAATCGCTCGGCCGGATCTCCCCCCGGAGGTTCTACCTTCACCACTCGGGCACCCATTTCGGCCAGACGAGCTGTAGCCAGGGGGCCCGGAAGGGTCAGGGAAAGATCAATCACCAGGTAACCGTCAAGGGCCCGCATGGCTGCAATTATGCCGTAGGGGCCGGTCTTGTGCCGGCCCGTTTAACGGGCGACCACAAGGGTCGCCCCTACAAATCCCTGGAGCCGTGAAACGTGAAACGTGGAACTCATTCACTGCCACCGCTGCCTGGTTTCCTCCCGGGCCTCTTCGAGAACCCCCTGCAGTTGTAGCGCCGGATCATTAGTCGTCTCCTGCCAGGCCGTCATCTTGGCCTGCAGTTGGGCGATGATCTCCTGGTGAGGGTGCTCCACACTGAGGCCCTTCTCCACGGCAGCTCGCCACACCGTCCGGTCCACGTAAAAGAGGTTGTGAATCTCGCCCGGATCGTTTTCCAGATCGAAGAGCTGGTTGCCACCCGGGTTCAGATAGCGCCGGACCAGCTTCCACTTCGGGGTCCGCACCATCCGGATGAACTCAACCACGCCAATCTGCTGCGGTGTGTACTCGGCGAAAATGACATTGCTCCAGGAGACGTCTTCTCCCCGAAGCAGAGGTGAGAAATCCTGTCCCTGCAGGGAAAGCCCCGCAGGCACGGGTATGCCGACCATCCCCAGGAAGGTCGGAAAGAAGTCCACGTTGGACACGAGCTCGTCTATGACACGGCCTCCCTCGACTACGCCCGGCCAGCGAATCATGAGAGGAACCTGAAAGGACTCGTCGTACATGTTCACGAAGAACACATCCTCGTCCAGCGTGTGGTTGCGGATGGGCTGGGCAGCCCCCTTCCCCTTCATCCCTCTGTGTCCGAACATGTAGCCGTGGTCGCTGGTGAAAACCACAATCGTCTTGCGCGTCAGGTCCAGGTCATCCAGTTGCTGGAGCAGCCGTCCCAGATTGCGGTCCACCGAGTGGACACTGGCGTAGTAAGTCACCATCTTTTCCTTCAGCAAGCGGTGGTGAAGAGCAATCGCCTCCGGATCGGCCGGTTCCTGGTCGTCGTCCAGGCGAGCCACAGCCGGATCCACCATAGGGACGGTCGGATCCAGTCCTTCAAAAGGTTTCAGATCGGCTTCGGGAACGGGCAGATGAGGGGCATGGGGAGCGCGGAAGTGAAGCATCAGGGCGAAGGGCCGCGACTGGTTGCGCTCGATGAAGTGCATGGCGTCATCGGTCAGGATGTCGGGAGTGTAGCCTTTCACTTCGGCAGTCTTGCCGTCCCGGCTGAGAATCGGACCCTGAGGACGACTGGATCCCCCCAGGAAGCCGAAAAAGTAGTCCAACCCGAAGTTGGTTGGATGATGTCCGGGAGCCCGGCCCAGGTGCCATTTGCCCACCAGCCCGGTCCTGTAACCGTTCTGCTGGAGAACGCGGGGCCAGGTGGGAACTCCGGGAGGCAGCCCCGCCCTGGGATCCCGGTAGGGAACGTCGGTCAGACCTACGTGGATCGGAAACAGGCCCGTCAGGTGAGCCACGCGGCTGGGCGTACAAACGCCCGAGGCCGCGAAGGCGTGGGTGAAGCGAGCGCCTTCACGGGCCAGCCGGTCCATGTTGGGCGTCACGATTTCTTGATTGCCGTAGCACCCCACGGCCCACTCGGCCTGGTCATCGGTCACAATGGCGATCAGGTTCCAGGGCTCGGCTGGAGCGGTTGACGGGCCGGCGCCCAGCAAAGCCGTTGAGATCAGTGCCATGACGAAGGCAAGAGCGAGGTATCGGGCAGTGAGTTCCCTGCTGTTCATATTCGAAATCCTCTCCGATGAAGTGAAACGAAGCCTACCCGAACCAGGTCGGAATTCCAAATTGAATGTGGGAGGCGAGCAATGTGCTCACGCAGCCGCAGGCGTCACAGATCGAGCCCCAGCGGCTCCAGGTTGGAGGTGATGCGATGATCAAAGCTCAGGACCGTCAGATCGGGGTAAGCACGGGAAAAGAGCATCGCCGTGGACAAATGAATGGCGTCCAGGGTTCGAACTGGTTCAACGGGAAACGGTTTGGCAGCGAGCTGTCGAACCTCGCCTGTAATCTCCATCAGAATCCATGCCGCCTGGGCGCGCCTCAGCAGACCCTTGAGCTTCTGACGCTGCGCAGCTTTAATAATGCCCTGCTGTTCAGCTCGAATCAAAGTTCGATCCGTCTCCAGCAGGGTCAAGACTGAGGTGACGATGATCGAAGCGGAATCGACCCTGGTGCGCACCTGCCGGGCGTTGGTCTCCCCCAAGAGCCAAGTCAGTACCGCCGAAGACTCCAGATATAAAGCTGCCATCTGTGTGACCTGTGAACTGTGATCAGTGAGGAAGGCACGCACCGACGTGAAAAGCGATCATCCGATCACCCGTCAGGTGCCGAAGACACCACCGATCACCGGTCACAGTTCACGGGCCGCAGGCGCGCGCTCCTGGTCGAGCAGAACCGCGGTGATCCCGTCCTCTGATTGGACTGGAGAAAGCGGCAACTTGTCCTTGGGCCTGAGCGGCAGACGAACGACACGCTGGCCCACCCACTCTGACAGCACAGGGTCGATGGGTTGGGTGGCAAGGGGCCCCTCCAGCGTCTGACGAAGCTCGGCCACGACGACATTGCGATCACTGACAAGGACCCGTATACCCTGCTTCACGTCCCGCAGATAGGCGCTCAGGTGATTCTTCAAATCCTTTACGCCAACCGTCTTGATTTTCGCCACTACCCCTATAGTAGCTACTAGTAGCTACCACGTCAACGCTCCGGGCGTGTTGCCACCTGAATTCCCGCTCTTGAGGCTGTACTGGAGCAGGGGTGCTACGCCTTCATGCCGCCTGGTTGGAAGCCTCGAGCTAATCCCTTCTGTTTCACAGCCACAAACTCTACGGGACAGTCGAGGACTGCAAGGAGCCTGAGCATCTGGTCAACACTCTTTGTGTAGTTTGTCTGGTCTAGCAATCTTATGAGTTGTGACGCTGAGGTTCCCAGCCGCCGTCCTATTTCTCCCTTGCTCATCACTGACTGTCTTAGTTGGTCTTGGGCTAGCAGCCCGTGGTGAAAGTCGCCTCTCGGTCAGCCATGGCCAATAGACTTGTGCCATGTCGATGGGCAAGCGTAAGGAGACAGAGGCAGAGCGAGATGTGGGTGCCGGCAACAGAGCTGGCCAAAGCGCCGGGACACCCTTTTTACCAACGCCTGAACAGAGTGCTGGGCAAGCACGGTTTCGATGATTTTGTGGAAGCGGAATGCGCCGCTTTCTATGCCCCCAGCCGAGGGCGGCCCGGCCTGGCACCGGGCATCTATTTCCGGCTGCTGCTGGTGGGTTACTTCGAAGGGTTGAGCTCGGAGCGAGGCATTGCCTGGCGAGCCGCTGATTCGCTGGCGCTGCGCGGTTTTCTGGGACTGAATCTGAGTGAGTCACCTCCGGATCATTCGACCATCTCCAGGACCAGGCGACTGATCGATGTGGCCACGCATGAGGCGGTTTTCTCCTGGGTGCTGAAGCGGGTAGCCGAGAGCGGGTTATTGAATGGCAAGACGATCGGCATCGATGCCACCACGCTGGAAGCCAATGCGGCGCTGCGCAGCATCGTGAGACGAGACTCCGAGCAGGGCTACGAAGAGTTCTTAACGGAGCTGGCAGTAGCCTCCGGCATCCAGACGCCTACTCGAGAAGATCTGGCCCTACTGGACCGCAAGCGAACCGGCAAGGGATCGAACCAGCAGTGGAAGCACCCGCAGGATGGGGATGCGCGCATCGCCAGGATGAAGGATGGGCGGACGCATCTGGCGCACAAGGCAGAGCATGCAGTGGATCTGGAGACGGGAGCCATCGTCTCGGTCACGGTGCAAGGAGCGGATCGAGGCGATACGCAAACGATGGTCAAGACACTGATACAGGCGGCCGAGCAGGTGGAACAAGCGCTGCCGAAGGGATCGGGCATCGAAGAGGTGGTGGCCGACAAGGGATATCACAGCAGCGAGCGGATGGTGGATTTAGAAGCGCTGGGACTGCGCAGCTATGTGAGCGAACCGAAACGAGGGAAAAGACGCTGGAGAGGAGACACTCAGGCCCGTGATGCGGTCTATGGGAACCGGCGACGAATCCGGGGTCGGCGAGGACGGCAACTTTTACGACAACGAGGTGAGCTACTGGAGAGACCGTGTGCTCACCTTTACGAGACCGGCGGGATGAGACGGGTTCACGTTCGGGGCCATGAGAATGTCTTGAAGCGGCTGCTGATTCAGGTGAGCGGATTCAATCTGGGGCTGCTGATGCGCCAGCAGTTGGGTGTGGGCACGCCGCGGGGGCTGCAGGGGCGGATTTGCCTCGTTTTGCTCCTCATTTTGTCGCTGTGGAAGCGTCTGAAGGGCCTGTTTGGCTTGATTCCGACCGCCCAGACTCAAAAGTCCCGGTCAACGCTCCCGTCGCTTCTGCCACCGGTCCGCTCCGCCTGAAGTCTGAAAACCTATTTGCACCACGGGCTGCTAGGAGAGTGAGCTTGTGCAGAGCGATCTCTCGCAAATACTCCGGGTCTTTGTTATGGTCCAAGACGTGGTCCCAGGGCACAGTGCCTTCAGCCCCGGACTGCAGCACATAGGTAAAGCCTTCTCCCCCTATCTCTGGGTCAACATATACCTTCACAATTCGGTCGTTCTTACTAGGTCGGATCTCTAGTTTCGCGTAGGGGAAAGTGTAACTCTTCCCTTCATATGTGACTTCTAAGACCTTCTTGTAGTTGTTGGCATTGACATACATCGCTTTCATTAACTTGTTTCCTCGGACCTTCGTCACAGAATACTATACTACCACGCAAGGTAGTGTAGTTCAGTATGACCTGGGGCAGACGCCCATGACCTCCGGAGCCGTGTCGTACATCTTGAGGTATCATCAAGCAGGTGGCTGTCTCCCGTCAGGTCGGCTCGCGAACCCTCCCGTGTTAGATTAGAATCGTGCAAGAGATGGCTCGTGACCTTCAGCAGTACACGATCGTGATCCGCCCTGACGACAATGGCACATTCGTGGCCTATGTGCCTGCCATTGAGGGGTGTCACGCTTTGGGTCGAAGTGCGGAGGAAGCCCAAACAGAATTACTCACTGTTTTCGAAATGATTGCCGAGGAGTACCAGGAGGAGGGCCGGTCCCTTCCTCCGGACGTACCAGATCTGATCGCAGATGTCGGCTAAGGCCGGCGATCTCCAGCGTGCCGCCCGCAAATTGGGCTTCGTATAAGGCTCGGCAGAGGGGAAGTCACGCCAGCAATGACCAAGAAGAAGAAGAAAACCGACTCCAAATGGACCCGCCGGGATTTCGTAAAAGGCTCTCTGGCCGCCGGCTCGATGGCCGGCGCCTCCCTGAAAGTCCACCCAGCCTCAACCCTCCCTCCCACGGCAACACTCATAGACAGTTTCCAACGGCCCGACTCACTTCATGCCGGCGCCCTGTGGGAGACGCTCAACCCGGACTACTGGAAGCTGGAAAACGGAGCCCTGCGCCGCCGCCTCAGAAACTTCGGGGACCGGGTGGTTCCCATGCAGCTACCCTGGGACTGGCAACTGGTTCTCAACAACCCCTCGATGATTCTGGATGCCGTAGACCACTTCAGTGAGGATCTGGGCGACCTGCGCGAATCGATCCGGGCCAAGGCTTCCGACCCGGAGGCCCTCTCCCAGGAACTGCGCATGAAGCTGTTCCCCGAACTGGATTACTTCAAAGACCCCTCCCTCCCCGAGGGCATGATGTGGAGATCGGACTGGAAGCTCAAGGGCAACTTCGGAGTCCGTATGGAGGCCACGATCAAAGACCTCAACCCGGGGCCCGGCGAGGACGACGATGCCTCCTGGAAGATGTTCAGCCCCGAGTACGGCTTCCTGGGTATCTGTTTCGGAGGCGACACCTTCAACGAAAGCTTTAACCTGCTGGGCTCGGCGCTGGTGGCCGCCTGGTTCGAAGACGGACATTTTGGCATTTTTCAAACCCAGAAGAGGAAACACAAGTATCTGCTGCGGCAGGGCCTGGACAACGAGCAGCCGTTCCAGGGATCGGCCTTCGAGACCCTGGGACCACCCCGGCCCGGTGACCGGGTCCGCATCGAACTCACCGTCAGTGGGAATCATCCCGAACGGGCCACGGTGACAGCGGAGCTGACCGTCGGAGCCCGCACGGCTCGAGCAAAATGCACAGATGTGCAAAGAAAGAAGATCGAGGGCTACTTCGGCGTCTCCGGCCGAGGCCTTGTCGATTTCGAAGTCAACCGTCTTGCCCTGGACCCGGGTAGAAACCGGCGCCTGACCGTCGGACAGAATGACCTTCATGTCTGCTATCCACTGGGAGACACACTCAGAGAGGTGGACGGGAAATGGCGAGTCCGTTTCGTGGCACTTTTCCGAAGCGACGGGAAAAAGGCGGCGATTCGGATCAGCGACCAGCCGGACCCTCCAGGAGGGTGGCCGGGAGTCCCCATTGCCGGACAGGCCGCCATTGTCAACAGTCGTTTCCGGCGAAACACGGCCATCATCGAAGCGACTCTCCCCTTCTCCCCGGCTGACCGGGAACTCTACTTCACCGTCTGGAAGGACGGCGAGGATGTGACGGCGGACCGCCGGGTCGGCACCGCTGCAACGGGAACCGGCACCGGGCACCTGGGCAACACTCCCTCTTCCGGTAACTACGTGGGCCGACTCCCTCGCCTGCAGGCTCCTTACCGCGTCTGCGGGCTGAGTTGCCACAAGGTCTGGGGCAGCGGTTGCCACACCGCTGCCGGAGGCACCGACTGTGAGCTGATCATGGATCAGCCCTGGCCCGAGTCCTTTCAGCATCATGACCAGTACGGCTTTCAGATCCTGCTCTGGGAGGATGATGTGTGATACCTGGAGTTCCCGCTCTTCCCTCCCAGCACCGACGATGCCTACCGGTCGATCTACTCGGCCCTGGCCGGCCCCACCAGCCGCCACCAGTTGATGCGCCACTGGGTGGTCATGAACCCGGGTGACCACGACTTCGGCATGGATGATCTGGCCGGGCCCATCCAGCGCGCCCTCCGCCACAACCAGGACCTGGGCCCGATGGGCGATTATCTGCAGGGCAACATGCAGATCGTTGCCCACCTGATGATGGGAGATGAAGACCCCTCGGCTACTGAGACCCCCCGCTTCTGGCGACAATGGAAAATGCCCGGCCGGGACTTCACTCTGCTGACGGTCGACAGCCGACTCTGGCGCAGCACTGCCGAAAAGCGCCTGTGGAGAGATAACCAGTGGGCCGGCAGCCCCGATGTCTTCGATCGGCACTCCCCACTGCGAACCATCCTCGGGGAGGAGCAGTTCGCCTGGCTGCAACAGATTGTTCAAACCGACACTTCTCAGGTCATCTGTGTTTCAGGCATCAATGTTCTGAACGCCATCTACAACCAGCTTCTGGGGCCGCCGGTGGAGGGTGATGAGGACTTTCGATTTTTTGAGACCAACTGTTTCGATTTCGCCGGCTGGCGGTCCGCTGCCGCCGGGCGCCTGATGAAGCTGTTCGGCAGCCGGGAGGGCGTCGTGGCCGTGTATGGCGATCTGCATCACGCCGGCATCAGCCGTAACGTTACCAACAACGTGATCGAAGCCCATTTCGGCCACACCGGGAACTCGGGCTACCTGCGAGCTCCCAAGCACGACTTCGCCCGGCGCATGACCGATTTCAACGGCGAAGAGGTGGAAGTGATCTCTAACTACCACCAGTACTGGGACTCGCTCGAACTCACTCCTCGCCCCCAGCGGCCCGACCGCCGCAGAGACGCCCAGAACTTCATGGAAATGGCATTCGACACTCGTCTTGCAGATCCTCGGATCCAGATGAAGATCCGCCACACTATGGACGCTCCCGAGAATCCACCTCGTGGTGGAGGCACACTCGACGTCCCCCTGTTCGAAACGGGACGGCGTCCTGCGAGTGTCTTGCCGGAGGTGAAGACTCTTTCCTCGGCAGACGTGATTCTCTACAACTCCGACGGCGCCCCCATAAGAGGCATGCGGACGCGGGAGGACGGATCGCTGGCCTTGTCTGGACTTGTGGACATCCCTCCTGGTAGGGAGATCACGCTGGTCTGCCGCAAGGGTACTGAGGTGGACGCTCAGACCCTCCGCACCCGAAACCTGGAGTGATCGAAGCAAAGACACGGCCATGGTTGATCTCCACACTCATATCCTGCCTGGTGTAGACGATGGGGCCGGCAGCCTGGACGAGACCCTGGAGATGCTGCGAATCGCCCATGTATCGGGCACCCGAGTCTTGGTGGCGACGCCTCACATGTTCCACTCCAGCTTTTCCAGCCACCGGGCCGATGAGATTCGAGAGCGCTTTGAGACCCTGCAGGAGGATCTAACCGGGATCCGGGAGAAGGTAAGCTTCGAGTTCCTGCAGGACATGAAGATTCTGCTCGGGGCCGAGAACTTCTGGGGACCTGATTTCCTGGACGCTCTTGACCGACAGATGATCTTGCCGATGAACGGGAGTCGCTACGTTCTGGTCGAGTTTCATCCCCTGATACCCAGAACGCAGCTGCTCAAGAGTACGATGTTCCTGCTCTCGAACGGGCTATTCCCGCTACTGGCCCATGTGGAGCGATACGCGCCGGTGCAAAAAGACCCCAAACTGCTTCAGGAACTTCTCGATCGAGGGTGCCTGACCCAGCTCAATGCAAGGACTCTGGAGGGCCGTGCCTGGGCCAGGAATCGACGCTTTGCACTTCGATTGCTGAGGGCTGGCCTTATCTCCCTGATTGCTTCCGACGCTCACGGGTGCAAGGAGCGGAGCCCGTCTTTGACGCCCGCTGTTGACAGGCTGGCACAAAGGTTCCCCGAGCAGGAGATTCGGGCCTGGACGACCGATTCTCCACGTCGGGTGATCGAATCCAAGTTCGAATTGAAATGGCCGTGATCGCGTCTCCGGTCGCGAACTGTTGGATTTCGAGAGGGAATGCGAAACCAGCAGGAGCATCGAGCTCTGCACACGACCATCCGCCGCTGGGGTTGGCACGTTCTTCCCCTGGACGAGTCGATTTCAAATCGTGCAGTGGCTTACGTCGAGAGACATTTCTTGTCGCATGCTCTCCGCCTGGCCGACGCGCTGATTGCGGCGACTGCGTTCAGCCACGATCTGACACTCGCCACCGGCAATTTGAAACCCTACCGTGTGATCGATGAACTGCCCCTGAGGCAGTTCAAGGCTGGATGAAGAACACAGGGTCACAGCCCACGGTCAACGACGTCGGAGTTGGAGTCTAAACTTTCTACAGAAGTCGATTGGTGAGCCTGCTTGCAACTGCTCGGCAAGTTGTAAGCTTGCCAGGTCCTGCGCTGTTTGACGCGTTCCCGGTAAGTAGGCATGATTCTTGCAGTCAGTCGTGGGTGGGTGAGCTTGTTCGGCTGGTCGTTCACAGGTAGTTCACAGGTAGAAATGCAGATCCTGTGATTCCAGTACCAGTGATCCATGACTGTCAGAGAGTATGCTCCCCTTGAACGGGTAGGTCACATGACCCGGGGGTGCCTTGTTTCGCGCGACCTGTAAGTGACGGGCACGAAGTGTGAGAACAAGATCGCTGACCACCAGTGACGGATGGAGTCAGCGGACTGTGAGTAGTGAAAGTATTAGAAGCCGCCCAGCACTCCATGGGTGCCAACGGAAAGACAGTGACCCTCCCGCTGGGCCGGGAAGCCTGATTTTCGGTCTGCGGAATCACGGTCAACGGGTCAACGGTTATCGTATAATGAACGTACGTGCAACCGTAAACGGATCCAGGGTTAACAGCCAATGAGCGATCTCATTAAACACCAACCTCCCCATCTCCCGGCCCGCCCCCCCGGCGGTGGAGTTCCGGCTCGCCGCGACGAGGAGCCCATCTACTACGAGGAAGAGGACGCTTTCGACTTCCGCCGCTACCTGCAGATCCTCCTCAGGCACAAATGGCTCATCCTGGCGTTCCTGGTCACCGGAGGGGTGCTGGCGCAGTTAGAAACCTCTATGACGACGCCTCTCTACCGCTCCTCGACTACGATTCTGATCGATCCGCCCAGCAATATCCTCCCCTATGAAGAGATCCAGGCCATCACCGAGAGACTGCAGTGGGACACCACGCAGCTCAAGATCCTGGAAAGTCGTTCCCTGGCCCGCCGCGTGGTGGGGCGATTGGATCTTGGAAATAATCCACGCTTTGGCGCCCCCATCCAGACCGGATTCATCAACAAGATTCCCGGCGTCTTCGGATTTATGAAACAGGCCGCCTTGAGCTGGCTTCCCTCAGGCGAGACCCGACCCGCAGATGCACCTTCGGAGCAAGACAAGACCAGAATTGCCGCGGGTCGTCTCCTGGGGAATCTCAACGTCCAGGCAGAACGGACCACGCGGATCATACGGGCAGACTTCAGTTCTCACGACCCTGAGCTTGCCGCCCTGGTCGTGAACACGCTGGCCGATGACTACATCGAGCTCAACTTCGAGAGTAAGTTCGAAGCCACCACCAAGGCGACAGACTTCCTGGAGAAGCAGCTCCTGGAGTTGAAGATCCAGATCGAGAAGGCCGAGGAAAACCTGGTCCTTTATACCAGGGAGAGAGAGTACATCGACTTCAGCAACGAGAACGACATCACCCTGCAGAAACTGAGTAGTCTGACCGAAGAGCTGACCAGGGTCGAAACCGAACTGATCTCCCGGAGAGCTTCCTACGAGTCGGTGAAAGAGGATTCAAACGAACTGGCACGGTCCCCGGACCTGGACTACATCACGCAGGTGTTGGAGTTCCACCTGGTGTCCCATGTAGCTGATGTGTCGCCCACCCGGGTTTTCATTCACTCCGGCGCCGTAGGCTGGCAGGGGCAGGCCATTCTCGTGCCCGGGGAGAGCATGAGTGGGAAGAGTACGCTGGTTAGCGAACTGGTGCGTGCCGGAGCCGAGTACTACTCGGACGAGTTTGCCCTGCTCGACCCCGAAGGCCGGCTACATCCCTATCCCAAGCCCCTTTCGCTTCGCGAGGGCGATTCGCTTCAGCAGACGGATTACCCGATCGAGGTATTTGGCGGACGCGTGGGCAGGATACCGCTGCCCGTGGGAATGGTCCTGTTTGCCACCTACCAGGAAGGGGCCAGGTTTCGCCCCCGCCCTCTTTCCAGAGGCCAGGGAACTCTGCAGTTGCTGCCCCACACCGCCGGCAAGAGCACGGACGCCGCCCGGGTTCTCGACACGCTTCAGCACCTGGGGCCCGAGGTCCGGTTCCTGGAAGGTGCGCGGGGTGAGGCGGCTGAGGTGGCACCCCTGGTTCTGAGTCGGCTCTGATCCGGGTTCTTGTGTTATTTCACCGGAGTATCCGAGGTGTGCCAGGACACCAGTCTCCAGGCCCCTGCTTCGAATGTGTAGACGTGGGTCATGCGGCCGTAGCGAAGCCCTTTCGCTTTGGGTGCGTTGGGATCGGGAGGCTTCTTCAAAGGTTTGAACGAGGCCGTAGTCGAGACAATCCCAGTATGCCCCAGGACCGTGTACGTGGTATACAGAGGTGTGCGGGCAAAACGCATCGTGTCCGCCCACAGCGGAGGGATCACATCTTTGACCTGCAACCTGGAGGAGAGCTCGGTCACCCGTTGTGCGTCCCGGAAAAACCCCACGGCTCGAGGGTGGATTTTCGCCCCTAGAGACTGTATGTCCCCAGACTCGAAGGCCTGCAGTAGTCCGCTGTGGACCATCTTCAAGCCCTCCACCTCAGGAGTCTGTCCCTCGGCGGCACCCATCAGGACCACACCAACTGACGTCAACAGTAAGATTCTCTTGATCATTGGCCTTATTCTAACCACACCATGGGGATTGTGTCTTGCAGCGCACGGCTATCAACTCCGGCGAACTGAACTTGCGGCAACTTGCCAGGCGGGACGGAACACCTGCGGCAGCCTGCCGGGTTCGGCACGCCAGGTTGGCGTGCCCTACGGCTTTCATCCGACCCCCGTGTTTGCGAAGATAGGGAAGATAGGATTGGAATGACCGACATAACGGGTCTGATTGACCCCCATATTCACGCCGCGCCCTCGCACATACCTCGACTGCTGGACGACATCTCTCTGGCCCGACAGGCACAGGAGGCCGGGATGGCGGGCATCATGATCAAGAGTCACACCGCCCTCACCGCGGATCGAGCCACGATTGCAAAATCCGTTGTTCCCGGGATTCAGGTCTGGGGCGGGCTGGTCCTGAATGACGCTACCGGTGGGGTGAATCCTTCCACGGTGGAGAATGCGATCGTCTACGGAGCCAGAGAAATCTGGATGCCCACTCTGGATGCAGCCAACCACAAGCTCTTCGATGCTCAGGCAAGCGGGGGGCTGTCACTCGAGAACGCAGAGCTTCCCGAGGCGATCCGACAGATTCTCGATCTGATTGCCGAGAAGGATTTGATCCTGGGCACCGGTCATCTCAGCACTGCTGAGATTCTGAAGTTGATCCCGGCTGCCCGCAGCCAGGGTGTTCGGAAGATCCTGATCACCCACCCCGAGGCTCCCTTCGTGGACATGCCGATCTCCGTGCAGCAAGAGCTGGCCGGCCTTGGATCCTGATCACCCACCCCGAGGCTCCCTTCGTGGACATGCCGATCTCCGTGCAGCAAGAGCTGGCCGGCCTTGGGTGCCTTTTTGAGCGGACCTGGGTGTTTACAACACCGGCACTGGGCGAAGTGCTCACAGCCCGTCACCTGACTCAAGCGATTCATGAGGTGGGTGTCGAAAGCACGGTGCTGGCTACGGACATGGGCCAGGTGGGAAACCCGACTCCAGTGGAGGGACTCCGATCATTTGTGGAGACCTGCCTCGGCGCCGGGTTCAGTCAGGACGAAATCAAGCGGATGGGTGCGAAGAACATCCGGGAGTGGCTGGAGTAGCCGTACAGGGGTGGCCGGGGAACAGGCGTGGTCCAATCGGGTCGGTCTTGTGCCGAGGCCTGTGAGGAGGGCGACCACCAGGGTCGCCCCTACGGTCAAGATTCGCTCTCGTAGTGGCGGCTCAGGGCCTGCACCACGGCATCCGGGTCGTCCGGGATCTGGCCGTCGAATTTGCCGGCCAGATCGGCCCGTACGCTTTCGGCGAGAAGGTCGCGAGAGGCCCGCGACAGGGGCGACGGGAGTTGGGACTTACGGAGTGTCTCGACGACCTCCTTCATTTCGTGGGCACGGCGATCGGCGTGGACGGCATGGGTGGTCAGAAGCATGGTCGAGAGTTCCCTAATCGTGTAGGAACTGAAGGTCTCTTCGATGGTCTCCAGCAAAGGCTTTGCGAGATTGAACTTTCGACCGGCCAGGGAAGCCTCGACGAACAGGCATTCCAGCCCCTTCATGAAGATGCTGCGGCACATTTTCAGAGCTGAAGCGGTTCCCACTTCCTGGCTGACCACCGAGGTTCGAAGACCGGCTGCGGCGAGCAGCGAGTGGGCCTCCCGGGAGCGGGGGCCCGACAGCGCTATCGGAACCTGGGTACCTCTGCCCGCAAACGATCCCAGGATGGCCCCGTCGACAAAATCCTTGGCAAAGGAGGCAGCGGCTCGAGCCTTCTCCATGGGCGAAATGGAATTCAGGTCCACGAAAAGGGATCCCCGCCGGGAAGCGGCAGCCACCTCCGCCACCTGCGCCGCAGCACCAGGTGTTACTGCAGACAGGACTACATCGCTGTTTTGTCCCAGAGTCCCAACCTCGGAAACGATTTTCAGGCCTTCGGCCTCGAGTTGCCCCTTCTGCAGGTCGGACAGGAGATTGTGGTTCAGACGAGGAGCCATGACCTGGACTTTCCTGTCCACAACCGCCGCGAGGTGGCGAGCCAACACCGAGCCCACTTCCCCAAAGCCGATAACCGCCCAGCGTAGATCTTTCATGTCCAGAAGCATTGTAGTGTAGGAGGATCCTCCGTGGTCCGATCGGATCTTCTCGTAGGGGCCGGTCTTGTGCCGGCTCGTTTGGCGGGCGACCACAAGGGTCGCCCCTACAGGTCGGATTGTTCTGGAGATATTTTCTTGACATGGGATAGTTGGTGGATATATTTTCCAGTGCGAAGGACTCCGCCGGGAAGCTCGTGAATGGGGCGTTTGGTCGCCTCTATGAGCTTCCCGGAGGTTATCCATCTCACTGGACATGCATGGTTGTTCCGACCCTCACACCTTCTGCGATGCGTTCTTCGGGTGAGCCGAAGAAGGCCGGCACCCTGGTTCGCATTGGCGATCTCTACCCCAGCTTCACAGAGAAGGAGCGGCTGGTTGCGGATTATGTATTGTCAACGGCCGACCTCAGCCACCGGACCATTACCCAGGTCGTCCGCTCCAGCGGTGCCAGTTATGGGAGCGTGGATCGCTTCTGCAAGAGGCTGGGTTATTCCGGGTTTCAGGATCTGAAGATCCACCTGGCCGAGGACCGGGCTGCCCGCAGGGCCACACGCCGGGCTCACCATGTCACCGGCTTCGTGGAAGAAATCTCCCAGCAAGCCCTCCAGGACATTCAGAACACCATCGAACTGCTTTCCGAGAATCAGCTCGAGCAGGTGGGGCAGGCGATAGCCGGAGCCCGCTTCGTTCTGGTTTGCGGACTCAGCAGCTCGGCCGGTACCGCCATGAGCGTCCACTATCGTTTGACTCGCTATGGGATCCCCTCCTGCCTGGCCATCGACAATCATGTGCAGCGTCATGCAGCCGCCACCCTCAGCAGCCGCGACGTGGCCATACTGTTTTCCTTCTCGGGCAGCACCCGGGAGATCATTGCTACCAGTCACATCGCCCGAGAGGCGGGAGCGACTACGATTGCGATCACCAATCACTCCGAGTCGCCCCTTTGCGAGAGGGCTTCGCTGGCCTTGAACACGGGCATTGAGAGCGATCCGCTGGGGGCTGAGATTGCCTCCAGGGTGGCTGTGGAATTCCTGGTGACCCTCTTGTTCGAACGGGTCGGCGAACTGGTAGAGGACGCGCGGGGGTTCCTGAGTAAGACCTTTGAGGCAACCGCAGATCGACAGCTTTAGCAGGAGTACCAGCGAGGACAAACGATGCCCTATCGCCTGATGCGCTTTGCGCTCAGCAAGCATTATTCAGAGCCGCGGATGTTTCGGGCTCCGGATCGGCTCAAGCCCCACTATGATGTCGTCATCATCGGAGGCGGGGGCCATGGTCTGGCCGCTGCCTACCACCTGGCCCGCGACCATGGAATCCATGATGTCGCAGTTCTGGAAAAGAACTACATCGGCTCCGGGGGAACGGGGCGAAACACGGCGATTGTGCGATCCAACTATCTGACCCCGGAGGGCGTCCGATTCTATGCCCGGAGTGTCGAGCTCTTCCAGGAACTCTCGGCCGACCTCAATCTGAACCTCTTCTACTCTGAGCGCGGCCACTTCACGCTGGCTCACACGGAGGCAGCCCTGCGAACCATGCGCTGGCGGGCCGAAGTCAATAAGCACCTGGGAGTCGACAGCGAAGTTGTGGACCGCTCCTTCATCCGCAAGAAATGCCCTCAGCTTGATCTGGACTGCGGCCACAACATGCCGGTTCAGGGAGCCCTTTTTCATCCTCCGGGAGCCATCGCCCGACATGATGCCGTGGCCTGGGGCTACGCGCGCGGCGCTGATCGGGGGGGGGCTGAGATTCATCAGAACACCGAGGTGACTGGAATCCGGGTCCGCGGCGGCAAGGTGACGGGAGTGGAAACCAACCGGGGGTTCATTGAGACCGGCAAAGTTCTTTCCGCCGTAGCCGGCTACACGCCGCGAATCACGGAAATGATACATCTTCGAACACCGATCGAAGTGTTTCCGCTCCAGGCCTGTGTCACTGAGCCCCTCAAGCCCTGGTTGAACACGATCATAGTCTCTGCCAGCTTCCACCTCTATGTCAGCCAGTCTTCGCGCGGAGAACTGGTGATGGGAGCCTCCCTGGATCCCTATGAACTCCACTCCCTGCGCTCCACCCTGGACTTCGCCGAAGGACTGGCCAGCCACATGCTGGAGCTTTTTCCCTTCCTGTCCGATGTCCGCATGATGCGGCAATGGTCGGGACTCTCGGACATGACCCCGGATTTTTCACCCATCATGGGAAGGACACCGGTGGAGGGCTTTTACCTGGACACGGGCTGGGGCACATGGGGGTTCAAGGCAACTCCGGTGTGCGGAGAGACCATGGCCTACACCGTCGCCCATGATCGAGAGCACGAACTCATCAAGGCGTTTCGGCTCTCCCGCTTTGAGGAGTTCAATCTGGTGGGTGAAAAAGGAGCCGCGTCGGTCGGTCACTGAAATGAAATGAAACTGCTTAGATGCCCGGTAAACGGCGTGCGTCCCTTACAGGAATTCGTGTTTGGCGGAGGGTACCGGGCTATGCCCGACCCCGGGACCGCATCCGATCGAGAGTGGGGTGACTATGTCTTCAACCGTTCCGGAGCTCCCGGAGTGAAACGGGAATGGTGGTATCACATCGCCAGCGGCGTCTGGTTCATCGCCGAACGGGACACTCTCCGTGACACGGTGATTCGGACCTATCTCTTCGCGGAAATGGAAGATCATGAGTAAGCGACTTCCTTCCCAACCCGGAGAGTGGATTGATCGCGGCCGCTCGGTGCGGTTTCGCTTTGAGGGACAGGAGTATTCCGGCTTTGAGGGCGACACCATCAGCACGGCTCTATGGGCCAGCGGAATCCGGGTGCTGGGCCGAAGCTTCAAGTACCACAGGCCTCGCGGTCTTTTTGGCCTGGCCGACATCGACTGCAACGCCATGATGGAGACTTCGGATCGCACCAACATCCGAGCCGACTTGACTCCCATTGAAGAGGGAATGGATCTCAAGGCGGTCAATACGCTGGGGGGAGTCCGCAATGACCGGCTGCGCCTGCTGGACTACTTTGGAGCCTTCACACCCGTCGGTTTCTACTACAAGGCCTTCCACACTCCGAAGTCGCTCTTCCCTTTCTATGAGAACCGGATCCGTCAGATGGCCGGACTTGGCCACATCAAGGAGCATCTCGGGATCGAGCCCTCTCCCAAGGATTATGCCTTTGCCGACCTGCTGGTGGTGGGCGGAGGTCCCGCCGGACTCTCTGCCGCACTGGAAGCCGCCCGCCAGGGCGTTCGGGTCATGCTCGTGGACGAGAACCCCCACCTGGGAGGTTCGCTCAGCTACCAGCATCTGCGAGCCGGTGGTGCCGAGAGGCTGGGCAGCCTGCTGGAAGACCTGGTAGATCAGAAAAACCTTCAGGTGCGCCAGGCCAGCACCGCCGTGGGCTGGTACGGAGATCACTGGATCGGACTGGTCGACGATTCCCGGCTCACCAAGCTCCGAGCCCGGGCGACGCTGATAGCCAGTGGCTGCTACGAGCAACCCGCCGTCTTCCGCAACAATGATCTCCCCGGTGTGATGCTGGGAAGTGCAGCTCAACGCCTGATCCATCGATATGCCGTACAGCCCTTCTCGAAAGGAGTCGTGCTGGCCGCAAATTCGGACGGATATCGCGTGGCCCTGGATCTACTGGAAGCTGGAATCGGTATTGAAGCCATTGCTGATCTGCGCCCTGGCGGAGAGGATTCCGCCCTGGCAACGGAGTGCACGAATCAGGGGATTGAGATCTATACGGGTCACGTCATTTACGAAGCGATCAGTAGCAGAGGAAAGAGGGGAATCCGCCAGGTGGTCCTCTGTCCCTGCGACTCCTCCGGCCAGGTTGACCCGACACAGCGCCGGGTCTTGAGCTGCGATGGGGTGGCCGTCAGCGTGGGATGGGCACCTGCGGACAGCCTCCTGCGCCAGGCCCGTACGCGGATGGAATATGATTCGGGAGTCGAACAGTTCGTCCCGGTGGGACTTGCAGCCGGTGTGTTCGCGGCAGGAAGAGTCAACGGCGTCTATGATCTGAGCGCCCAGATCGAGGACGGCCGCCGGGCCGGCCGTGAAGCGGCAGCCTACTTGCGCTCCGACCCCTTGCCCACGACACAGCCCCAACGGTTGGGACCGCCGCAGAGTCACCCCTATCCGGTTGTGGCGCATCCCAAAGCCAAGAACTTTGTGGACCTCGACGAAGATCTCCAGGTCAAAGATCTCAAGCACGCCTTTCAGGAGGGCTACGACAGCCCCGAACTGCTCAAACGGTACTCCACCTTCGGGATGGGCCCCAGCCAGGGAAAGCACTCCAATCTGCTCTCGGTTCGTATTCTGAGTCAACTGCGCGGGGAGGGGATGGCGGGCAAGAAACTGACTACGGCGCGACCCTTCACGCGGCCCGTGCGTCTGGGTATGCTGGCTGGCAGGATCTTCACGCCGCGCCGCCGCACACCCACCCATGAGTGTCACGAGAGTCTGGGCGCCAGACTCATGTTTGCCGGAAACTGGCTGCGACCGGAGTACTACTCCGTGGAAGGGCATTCGCGCCAGGAGTGCATCGCCGAAGAAGCGCTCGCGGTCCGGCGAAAACTCGGTCTGATCGACCTTGGGACCCTGGGGAAGCTGGAGATCAGCGGCCCCGACTGCGTGACCTTTCTGGAGCGTATCTACACCGGCCGCTTCTCTGGATTGAAAGTGGGCATGAGCCGCTACGGCGTCAGTTGCGACGAGTCGGGAGTGGTGATCGACGATGGGATTCTGGCCCGGCTCGCCGAAGATCGTTTTTACGTCACCACGACCAGCAGCGGCTCGGACGCAATCTACCGAGAGTTTCAGCGCTGGATCCTGGAGTGGGGCCTGAAGGTGGTTCTGGTCAATGCCACGAGTCAGTACGGGGCCGTGAATCTGGCAGGACCGCTCTCCAGAGAGGTGCTTCAGCCTTTGACCGACGTCGATCTGGATCCCGAGCAGTTCCCGTATCTGGGAATTCGTGAAGGCCTGGTGGCGGGAGTACCCTCGCGGCTGTCCAGGGTCGGTTTTGTGGGAGAACTGGGATACGAAATCCACGTCCAGACTGACGGAGCCGTTGGCGTCTGGACTGCCCTCCTGGAAGCCGGGAGCCGGTTTGACATTCGCCCATTCGGGGTGGAGGCGCAGAGACTCTTGCGCCTCGAAAAAGCCCATCTGATCCTGGGACAGGACACGGACGGACTGACGAGTCCGTTTGAGGCCGGGCTGGGCTGGGCGGTCAAGATGGACAAGCCCTTCTTCGTGGGTCAACGGACCCTGGCCGTTCTCAAGGAACGGGAACTGACCAGAAAACTGGTCGGGTTCACCCTGGACCCGGGGGAGACTCTTCGCCCCAGAGAGTGTCACCTGGTCATCGATGCCGATCAGATCAGCGGACGAGTCACCAGCGTCGCGTTCAGTCACCAACTCCAGCAGGTGATTGGGCTGGCCTACCTTCGGCCGGATCAAGGCACGCCCGGCACGCGCTTCCAGATTCGCGTGGAAGGAGGGGCACTGGTCCAGGGAACGGTCGCCCAGACTCCATTCTACGACCCGGGCAACCACCGACAAGATCCTGTCGAACCACAAGGAACTTCACAAGACTGATATGTACCAGCGCCAGAGTCCCATGCAGCCCCTGTTGAGCGCCTTGAACCCAACCTGGGAGGAACGGTTTTGGAGCCAGGTTCCCGTCCATTTCGGGAACCAGGAGGAGGAACACAGGCAACTCAGCGATCTGGGACTGTGCGATCTCAGCTTCCTCCCCAAGCTGGGCGTCAAGGGCCCACTGGCTGAGAACTGGCTGGATGAAGAGGGGATGGCGACGCCCGACAAGGTGTACCAGGTCGCTCAATCCGGGCTCGGCCCTCTGGTTACACGGGTGGATCGGAACGAGTTCTTCCTGGAAGACAATCTACGCGGCGACCGAATTCAGACCCTGTCGGAGGCTCTTGGAAGTGGTCAACCCGGGACCTACCGTGTGAACCGGCAGGAGGCCTCTGTCCTGATCAGTGGACACCGGGCTGGGCTGGTCCTGGCCCAGACCTGTTCATACGACTTCGGCTCAGCAGACGAAAACCTGGTCATGACCCGAGTGGCCGCAGTTAGCTGCTCGGTCCTCCCCGTGCACCTCGGGGGGACGGAAGGCTTTCGACTCTGGTTCAACCCTGCCTACGGGGTTTATCTGTGGGAAAACCTCCTGGCCATCGTGCATGACCTGGGCGGGTCTCCGCTAGGTATTGGTTGTCTCCTCGCCGAGTAAATATTCAGCGATCGGATCGGATCGTCGGGGCGATCCTGGTGGTCGCCCGCCAAACGGGCCGGCACAAGACCGGCCCCTACGAAAAGATCCTGCCGGATCACGTTACTGGGCTTTTCGGGGCTGGGCCTGGTTGTACTCCGTTTCACTGACCGATCGGGATTGCCCTAGAAAAACGAAGGCGCCATTCTTGTTCCCGATCACGAAGTCGAGAAGACCATCCTGGTTCAGGTCTCCAGTCACCAACTGCCGGCCAATCCCGGAATTGTCGTCGATCTGGTGGGGAACATACTCAACCTTGCCGTTCCGACGGGTCAACTGGAACCAGTAGATGACGGCCGGCTCTCGCGACCCCGGATCATAGAAGTCATGCGCCCGATAGGTCTTGCCGGTAATGATGTCCTTGAGCCCGTCGTTGTCGACATCCACAAGGGCCATAGCATGAAGCTGTGAGAACTGGACTCCGTAAGGATTGTCGGTGTTCTCGGCCTCCTTGCTCATGAGCACATGCTCTGTGAAGCTGATCTCACCGTCTGCACGCGTCTGTTCGAACCAGCTCAGGCCCCAGCCGTGCCCGTTGATGCTGGAAACGACATCGTTCAGACCATCCCCGTTCACGTCGTAGACGAACATCTGAGAACCGCCCCGCTCCGCGAATTTGAAGCTGTGGTACTCCCACTCGGGATCTCCCGCCAGGCTGGCCGGCTGCTGCCACCACCCATCCTTGATGATCAACTCGGATCTTCCGTCCCCATCAATGTCGCCAAAGCCCAGGCCGTGCATGTAGTGGTGGAGCTCCCTCTCTGCCGAGACCGGGTGAAAACGCCAGAGCTTTGTGGGATCGGACTCGTCCGGTGTGGCATATCCCATCCGGTTTCCGTAGCCGAAGATCAGTTCGGGCTCTCCGTCGCCAGTCAAATCGCCGAAGCGGGGAGATTCCAGTTTGACCTGATCGATCACGTCATGTTTCTTCCAGTGAACCGGGGGCCCCTTCGGTCTCCCGGCAAAAGAAATCCCGGGATTCTCGTACCAGTAGGCCGGTTGGTTGGGCAGACCGACCGTCAGGACGTCGCTCCACCCATCACCATTGAAGTCGTGTGTCCAGGCAAAGAAATTGTCCAGCGCATATACCTGACGATCGTGAGGCCCGCGCTTGGTCGGAGCGACTGCCGGGTAGAACTCGTGGCGATGCTTGTATTCCGGACCCAGATAGATGTGGGGTCCGCACACTACCTCCAGGTGGCCGTCCTGGTTGAAATCACCGTAGTCGGCTCCTTCGGACCAGTAGATAGGAGTCAGGTGAACCTTCTGGAACTCGTGCAACTGGTTCCCGGTCCGTGCTTCACCCGTACAAGTCAGTATCAGGCTGCTGAGCAGCGCCATTCCCGTCCATCCAAATTTCATCACCGTTGCCTCGTTGAACTTTGCTGAAATGGTTGAGTTACCCACCAGCATTCTACACCGGGGAAGAGAGTTCCAACCATGCCTGCGGTATACTCTTTGCGTCCAGATCCATGAGAAGCACGAGAGCATGAAAGCGGTCAACAGGCACCTCCACGAGCCCGAAGTGGGACGTCCCGACCGTTTCGAGCTTCTATTTGAGACGGCCCCGGACGCCATCATCGTGATCCGCGAAGATGGCCGCATCGCCCTGGCCAATGAGCCGTTGCAGAGAATGTTCGGCTACGCCCGGGAAGAACTGATTGGCCAGCCCGTGGAGATGCTCCTTCCAGAACATGCTCGTGCCCGTCACCTGCAACATCGAGCCGACTACCTGAAAAATCCTGCACAGCGGACGATGAGGACCGGGCTGCTGCTCTCGGCCCTGCGCAACGACGGAAGCGAGTTCCCGGTTGAGATCACCCTCAGCTCTGTGCGCGCGGACGGGGAATTACTGATTTCGGGTTTCATCCGGGATATCCGTGATCGCCGCGAACTGGATCGGGCCCTGCGGCAGGATGAAGGACGCCTGCAGAGCCTCCTGGACATTGCCCACGTGATCCCCTGGCAGGCCAATGCTGAGACGTGGCAGTTCACTTACGTGGGTCCTCAGGTGTTCAGCATCCTCGGGTTTCCCGCCGAGGCATGGTACCAGCCGACCTTCTGGGTGGACCACATCCATCCGGAAGATCGCCAGTATGCCATCGATTATTGCCGAAGTTGTTCTCAGGAGTCCGAAGACTTCCAGTTCGAATACCGTATGATTGCCTCCGACGGGAGCGTGGTCTGGCTTCACGACCTGGTCTCCGTCGAATCGATCCCCGGCAAACCCCGGTCTTTACGGGGATTCATGGTCGACATCACCGAGCGGAAACAGACCCAGCTCCTGATCGAGGAGAAAGAACGTCAGCTCCGCCTGGTTACGGATTCACTCCCGGTACTGATTGCGTATGTCGATAGAGACCTGCGGTACGAGTTTACCAACCGCGCTTATGAAGAATGGTTCGGGATGAAGGCCGAGGAATACAAAGGGAGCCCGATTCGCAAATCCCTGGGACCGGGATACGAAATGGTTCTCCCCCACGTGAAATCCGCCCTGAAAGGGGAAAAGGTCCGTTTTCGAGAAAAGCTGCGCCACCGGGAACTCGGGGTGCGCGATATTGAGACCGTTCTCGTACCTCACGCCACGGACGACGGCCAGATGGCGGGCATCTATGTCCTCGGAATTGATGTCACTGAGCGGCTGCAGCAACAGGAGGCCTTGCGAAAGCAACAGGACGAACTGGCCCACGTGGCGCGGGTATCGACCATGGGCGAGTTCGCCTCCTCCCTGGCCCATGAACTAAGCCAGCCCCTGGGTGCCATTCTGACGAACGCCCGGGCGGCCCAGGAATTCCTGGGATGGGAGAGGAAAGATCTCAGTCCGAGCGAGAAAGAGGCTGTCGAGGCGCTGGAGAGTATCAAGCACGACACTCAGAGAACCGGCGAAATCATCAAAAACCTTCGTGAACTGTTGCGAAAGGGAGAACTCCACAAGCAACATCTTAGAGTCAACGACATGATCCGGGCCGTAGAGACACTGGCCGGCGGATACGCTCAGAGTCTCAGTGTGACCCTGGACTTTCATCTGGAACCAGCTTTGCCGGCCGTCCAGGGAGATCTCGTGCAGTTGGAACAAGTACTGCTGAATCTGATCCGAAACAGTGTAGAGGCTCTTCAGGAACTTCCCTCTGAGGAACGCTACATCTCCGTGCACAGCAGCCTGGAGGGCCCCGAGACCGTCCTGGTTGCGGTGCGAGACAGCGGGGCCGATATTCCCGATCAGACCTTGCAGCAGATGTTCGAGCCGTTTTTTACCACCAAGCCTCAGGGTTTGGGGATGGGTCTTTCCCTGAGCCGTTCTATCATTGAGGCCCACGGGGGACGCCTCTGGGCGGAACCCAATCTTGACCGCGGCCTGGCGGTTTACATTTCCCTTCCCTGTCGGAGGCCAGAGGATGGAAGCGACCAGAGGTGATGAGATCGTGATGGTCGTCGAGGACGACGATTCCATGCGGGGCGCTCTGTCTCGACTCATCCGGTCGGTGGGCCTGGCGGTCGAGACCTTCACTTCGGCCCAGGAATTTCTAGACTGCCAGCTCCCGAAAGGCCCCTGCTGCCTGGTGCTCGACATTCGCCTCCCCGGTCTGAGCGGGCTGCAGCTTCAAGAAACCCTGACGGCCCAAGGCATGGTCATCCCCATCATCTTCATCACCGGACATGGGGATGTTCCCATGAGCGTCCAGGCCATGAAGGCGGGAGCCGTGGACTTCCTTCAGAAGCCTGTCAACGATCAACAACTACTCGATGCGGTCCACCGAGCTCTCTCCAGGGATCGGCAGGAACGCTCCCAGAGGGATCGCCAGGAGGCTGTCCGAAGGCGCTACCGAATGCTGACCCCGCGTGAGCAGGAAGTGTTATCTCTGGTCGTGTCCGGCTGCAGAAACAAAGAGATCGCCGTTGAACTGGATGCCAGCGAGAGAACCGTCAAAGTTCACAGAGCGCGTGTCATGGAGAAGATGGGAGCCGAATCCCTGCCTGACCTGGTCCGCCTGTCCGAGATGCTCAAGCAGGATCGATCAGACCAGCGGGGCCTAGAGGGGATTGGTAGGAAAATGGAACTCTGAGGTGTGGGATGAAGATTTCACAACCTTCAACCCGGATGAGCCTACGGCAGGCTCTAGGACAGAAGCATCGCCGGTTTCGACGTTGCCCCTAGCATTGGAAGATTTAGGTGGGTCGCCCCGCTGTTGTCTGATCATCGTTTCGATAAAACCGATTAAATCAGTCCTTCCCGGGTCTGTAAATTGGCCTTTAGTGAAACGTCTGTAGTACTAAAGGGCAGTTTTCCTGCCCCTTGGTGAACCCCGGTCGCGACACAGACCGCAATATTCCCCGTGGCCTGCCCGATGGTCCATCACTCATAGTCCGAAAGGCCAATTTACGACCTCGCCGCCAGCTGGCTACAATCACTCCATCGTGATTGATCGGGCGGAGTCGAGAACTCCGACACCCTTTGTGTTTGTAGTCGACGACAACTCCTCGGTGCGAACAGCCCTGGGCAGGCTGTTTCGTGCCCGCGGTCTAAAGGTGGAGACCTTTGCGGACGCCTGGGCATTTCTGTCTTACCGGCGTCCTTCCGGTCCCGCCTGCCTGGTCCTCGATATTCATATGCCCGGTGCGAGCGGAATCGAACTCAAGCACAAACTCTCCAAGATCGATCCCGAACTACCGATTGTGCTCATCACCGGGCTCAAGACCAGACAATCCGAAGAGATTGTCCGTGAGAAGGGAGTCGTGGACGTTCTCTACAAACCGCTGGACAGTCAACATCTCCTGGATGTTGTCCAGACAGCTCTGAAATGGGAATAGAACCGGCCTCTCTCTTGTGAAAACCGAGATCTAGGCCTGGGATCTCACTCGAGGACCACCAACGATGATCAATAGAAGATCGTGGGTGGCACGGCCGAGAGAAAATCCAGTGTCCCGTTGCCAAACAGTACCTGGGCCACGATGGGATGCGTGGCCCGAAGCGTGATGTAGCCCCGCACCTGACCCGCGCTCTCCGGCACCAGTACAGCCACAACTTCCGAGAGCCGTTCTCCCGGCCCCAGACGGATGTCCGCCGATCCGACTTCAGTGCTGTCCTGGCTAAAGACCGTCACCCGAATCGTGACTTCGATCTGGTTGGGATTGAACAGAGCCAGGCCCGTGAAGGTCCGGCCCGAGACCGGGCCCTCATCCAGGTTGGCCACCTGGCTGAACGTGGCCTGGGTCAGGAGGGTGGCCTGCATGGGTAGGGCCGCCGCAAAGCGGGCCTGGAAGGGATCGCCAAAAATGACGTCACCCAGTAAGATTTCGGAGTCGGCGGTGACCCGAATCGACCCGGTCGTGGCCGGGAGATCGACGGAACCCAACTCGAAAAGCTCGCCCACATTGAACTCTGACGCGTGATGAGCAGCCGCTCCCAGAGTTCGCTTGGCAAGCTGTGATCCGTCTGCGTTGAAGGCCTCTACAGTGTAGGATTGCCCAGTATCGGCAATGCTGACTACCTTCAGCGAAGTAGTGATCGCAACCCCCGCTGTCCCGTGAGCCAACTGGGCCGAGTAAAGCGTCCTGGTTGGCCGTGTCCAGGCATTGAAGCCAAGAACTGTGTCCCCCACCTCAACATACTCGAATCCGACCACGCCTCCTCCCGAGGCAGTCACTTCGATGAAGCCGCCGATGGCACGGGCGATCTCAAACATTTCGATCACTCGTATTCTGATGCAACCCAGAGCCGGCACCCCTAGCAGCCCGTGGTGAAAGTCGCCTCTCGGTCAGCCATGGCCAATAGACTTGTGCCATGTCGATGGGCAAGCGTAAGGGACAGAGGCAGAGCGAGATGTGGGTGCCGGCAACAGAGCTGGCCAAAGCGCCGGGACACCCTTTTTACCAACGCCTGAACCGAGTGCTGGGCAAGCACGGTTTCGATGATTTTGTGGAAGCGGAATGCACCGCTTTCTATGCCCCCAGCCGAGGGCGGCCCGGCCTGGCACCGGGCATCTATTTCCGGCTGCTGGTGGTGGGTTACTTCGAAGGGTTGAGCTCGGAGCGAGGCATTGCCTGGCGAGCCGCTGATTCGCTGGCGCTGCGCGGTTTTCTGGGACTGAATCTGAGTGAGTCACCTCCGGATCATTCGACCATCTCCAGGACCAGGCGACTGATCGATGTGGCCACGCATGAGGCGGTTTTCTCCTGGGTGCTGAAGCGGGTAGCCGAGAGCGGGTTATTGAATGGCAAGACGATCGGCATCGATGCCACCACGCTGGAAGCCAATGCGGCGCTGCGCAGCATCGTGAGACGAGACTCCGAGCAGGGCTACGAAGAGTTCTTAACGGAGCTGGCAGTAGCCTCCGGCATCCAGACGCCTACTCGAGAAGATCTGGCCCTACTGGACCGCAAGCGAACCGGCAAGGGATCGAACCAGCAGTGGAAGCACCCGCAGGATGGGGATGCGCGCATCGCCAGGATGAAGGATGGGCGGACGCATCTGGCGCACAAGGCAGAGCATGCAGTGGATCTGGAGACGGGAGCCATCGTCTCGGTCACGGTGCAAGGAGCGGATCGAGGCGATACGCAAACGATGGTCAAGACACTGATACAGGCGGCCGAGCAGGTGGAACAAGCGCTGCCGAAGGGATCGGGCATCGAAGAGGTGGTGGCCGACAAGGGATATCACAGCAGCGAGCGGATGGTGGATTTAGAAGCGCTGGGACTGCGCAGCTATGTGAGCGAACCGAAACGAGGGAAAAGACGCTGGAGAGGAGACACTCAGGCTCGTGATGCGGTCTATGGGAACCGGCGACGAATCCGGGGTCGGCGAGGACGGCAACTTTTACGACAACGAGGTGAGCTACTGGAGAGACCGTGTGCTCACCTTTACGAGACCGGCGGGATGAGACGGGTTCACGTTCGGGGCCATGAGAATGTCTTGAAGCGGCTGCTGATTCAGGTGAGCGGATTCAATCTGGGGCTGCTGATGCGCCAGCAGTTGGGTGTGGGCACGCCGCGGGGGCTGCAGGGGCGGATTTGCCTCGTCTTGCTCCTCATTTTGTCGCTGTGGAAGCGTCTGAAGGGCCTGTTTGGCTTGATTCCGACCGCCCAGACTCAAAAGTCTAGGTCAACGCTCCCGTCGCTTCTGCCACCGGTCCGCTCGGTCTGAAGTCTGAAAACCTATTTGCACCACGGGCTGCTAGCTCGCGGAAAGCCCCGTGCGGGATGCCGCCCCCTATGTCGTAGGCCGTAAATGTCAGAGTTTGCGCCTCGTCCGTCGGATTCGCCACCACCAGGGTGGTCGAGGAATCCAGAGCTCCTTCGTTCACAGGAAAGGTCACTGGACCGTCGTAGATCCGGGTGAAATACAGAGTCGGAGAGAGTTCGGTGATGGCCACCGAGCCATCCAGACGACCCAGCCTGGATCCCGTGACCGTCCCGAATTGAAAGAAGCTGGCCAGTTTCGCCCCGTCCGTCCACAGCCGCATCCAGCCATCTCGTTCCTGGGTGCCGTCCAGATCGAAGAACTCCAGGCCCAGGCGGGCAATTTGCTCCCCGGGGCCGAGAACTTCCGTGTGGGGATTGTCCGGGTACGGCTGCAGCAGACCGTCGCCGGCCCGGGCTTCAAGGTCAAACCCGGTGGGCCCGTAAAAGTCATTGGCCAGCGCCACGCCCGTAAAGGAGCTGGCATCCCCTGTCAAAAGAGGGAAATAGAGGTGCTGGGCTGCGCACTTGTAGACCCCGTCGCGACCGGTCCCCAGGTACAAGACTGCGGGGTCAAGGGGACTGATTGCTATGGAACGAACTCCGAGGTTAAACAGCCCCGAGCTGATGGGCTCCCAGGAGTCACCGCCATCCAGGCTGCGAAAGACGCCCGTGGAAAATGTCCCGGCGTACAAAGTCGACGGTGTCCCGGGATCGATGGCAAAGGCAGAGACCCTACCATCTGTGAGGCCGCTGTTGATCGCCTCCCAGCTGTCGCCCCCGTCTGTGCTGCGGAAAGCACCGCCGCCCGAGGTTCCGACATAGAGAGTGGTCGTGGTATCCGGGTCAATCACGATGGGGCGGATATTCAGAGAAGCCAACCCGTTGTTGATCGCCTCCCAGTTGTCCCCGCGGTCGCGAGTCCGGAAGAGTCCATTGAGAGTGCCGGCGTACAGCGTAGAGGGAGAACCGGGGTCGATGGCCAGGCTGGTCACCAGAATCGAGGTAAGCCCGTTGTTCACCTGCTCCCAGTTCTGACCGCCGTCGCTGCTTCGGTACACCCCAAGAGATCCAAAAAGGACACTGGCAAAGAGATTGTCCGGCGTCTGAGGATCCATCACCAAGTCATCTACCCCTGTGCCGGGGAGCCCGGCGTTGGCCGGCTGCCCCCAGGTTGCTCCGGCGTCCAGGCTTCGATAAACAGAACCATCGGCCACCGCGTAGACTGTGGTCCGGGTCTGCGAGTGGATCTGAAACCTCTGCACCGTGAACGGGTGCAGATCGTCGAGCCGCTGCCAGTTCTCTCCACCGTCCGTACTCTTGTAGGCCCCGTTTCTGAGGGTCCCTGCGTAGAGCGTGTCGGGCATCTGGGCATCCGCTTTGAGGGTCAACACCTCCACAGCAGCGAGGCCCCGGATGGACGCCTCCCAGGTCGCTCCGTCGTCTGCGCTTCGAAAGACACCGCGTTCCCGGTCGCCGGCGTAGAGCATACTTGAGTTCTGGGGATCAACAACCAGAGTCCTGAACTCGAGCACCAGGGGATTGTCCACACTGAGCTCGCTCCAGTTGGCTCCACCATCACTGGTGCGATAAACGCCACTGTTAAGGAGGATCGCGTAGACAGTCAGAGGATCACCGGGATCGAGCACCAGGTCCCTGACCTCGTCATCGGGGAGCCCATTGTCTGCCGCCTCCCAGCTATCCCCGCTGTCGACGCTCTTGAATACCCCTTGATCACGCACGGAAAAAAACAGTGTTGAGGGGGAAGTCGTTGTCAAGACCAGCGAGTCGGGAAACCCTTCCGGCAAGCCCGTTCCGGCAAGTCCTGCCCAGCTGTCTGCTCCGTCGTTACTACGAAACACCTGTGAACCAGTGACGGTATAGAGCGTTGAGGGGCTCCCCACGTCCACTGCTACGATGAATACTCCCAGGTTTGTCAATCCCTGATTGGCCAGCGACCAGGAATCGCCGGCATCGGAACTTCGATAGACGCCCAGGCTGCTGGCAAGGTAGAGTCTGTCCGCATCGACCGGGTCCACCGTGAGATCACCGACGAAAACGCCATTGCCACTGGGCCCGTACCCGGCCTCCACCCGGAGGGCCTGGAGGTCCGAAATCTCGCTGGCCAGGGGTAATTCCCCGTTAATCGCCTCCCAGTGGGTCCCTTCGTCACGGCTCCGATAAAAACCGGCATTGATTTCAATATAGAGCCGACTAGGATCCGACGGCGCAATGACCAGCTGAAAGACGCTGCCGTCGGGCAGCCCCTTCCGGATCGGGCTCCAGTTGGCGCCTCCATCTCGGCTGCGAAAGAGACCGGCGCCGGAAGGGCCCGCGTAGAGCGTCATCGGGTCAGCCGGGTTGATCGCCAGATTGTTTACCCGTCCCCCGTCGATACCCGGGCTGGTCTTCAGCCAGCGGCCCGAAGCCCAGGAAAGTCCGCTCATCGCGAGAGCCACCAAGACGAAAGCCAGGGTTTTCTCGATTCGGGCACCGCGTGTTCCGGATCGCAAAGGCATCAGTTCCCCCTCCCCATCAGGGCTCTCGGGCCCTGCTTGTTTGTTCAAGTTCAGCCGAAATGCTCAGGTGGTTGACTCAGAGTCTACGGCCCAATCGGCAAACTCGCAAGCCGAAGCCTCCGGCTTCACTCGATCCCGGTCTGGACGGATTCTTCAAAAAATAGTGTAAATAAACGGCGCTGCGGCACTTCCTCCCAGGGCAATCAGAACCCCCAGCAACAGCAGAACCAGGATGATCGGAGTCAGCCACCACTTCTTGTTGTGGGTTAGAAAGTCGACGAACTCCCGGACCAGCCCGGACTGGGGTTGGGCAGCGTCGCGGAGAAAGTCCTCTTCCGTCTGCTTCTCAGTCATATCCTTCAACCTCGGTAACCAATACTACTGAAACTGCCGAAAATACCGCTTTCGGTCTTCCGGGGCACTACAGTCCTCCCAGTAGCTGGTCCTCCCTTCGGACCCGCCCCTTCGAGACATTGCGTCGTAGCCAAACAGTCGCAGGAGAAGCCCGGTGGGAGTCACAACCACGAAGTACACGATGGCAAGCAAGACATGCGACACCGTCCAGCCGATGGGAAATACAGCATACATCCATCCCAGATAGATGCCGCGGCGAAGAGGAGGGACTCCAAGGTGGAGCAGAGACAGACCCGCTCCCCCGATCCAGATGCATCGGGCCGCCACGGGGGAGTCCCAGGCGAAGTGAGTCACCAGCCCTGACACAGCCGAGAAGACCGCCAGCAGAGCACCAAATACGAGCAGTTCGCGCCGACTCGGATTTCGGTTGATCTCAATCATTCCCATTTTCTACACTTTCCTGTCGCGATGAGTCCTTCCAGGAGTTTCCGCAAACCTCAGCCCTCAAGTCCACCACTAGTCCGGCTCGAACTGGGACAGGTACCGATCCGGGTCCACTCGCTGAGACCTGGGCTGGTCTTCTTTCAGGAGCAGAAAGTTCTCGATCACCAGCACATCCATGTCGGTTCCCATGAAGCAGTGATAGGCCTCTTCGGGTGTACAGACGATCGGTTCTCCACGAATGTTGAAACTGGTGTTGACGACGACCGGGCAACCCGTCATGCGCTTGAACGCCTCAATCAGCTTGTAGTACCGGGGGTTGGTGTCGGCATCCACGGTGTGCACTCTTGCCGAGTAGTCCACGTGAGTCACTGCCGGAACCTGAGATCGGACCCGCTTGAGCTTTTCAATTCCCTCCAGTCCCTGGTCGTCCGGACGGAACGGGGTGCGCCTGTTCTGGCTCACCGGAGCTACCAGCAGCATGTACGGGCTGTTCTGATCGGGACCGATCTCAAAGTAATCAGACGCGTCTTCTTCGAGCACGGAAGGAGCAAAGGGGCGGAAAGATTCCCGAAACTTGATCTTCAGGTTCATCACCGACTGCATGGTCGAGTTCCTGGGATCCCCCACAATGCTCCGCGAACCCAGGGCCCGCGGCCCGAACTCCATGCGTCCCTGCATCCATCCCACTACCTTGCCCTCTGCCATCAGCCCGGCCACTCTGCGGCACAGGTCCTCTTCCTCCTGGCAAAACACAGCAACCGCACCGGCAGCTTCCAGCGTCTTCCGGATCTCGTCGTTCGAGAAGCAGGGGCCCAATAAGGAACCCCGCTGGCTATCTCGGGTCTCCACAATGCGAGGATGGTCCAGCAACTGGTGCCAGGTAAAGAGAGCTGCCCCCAACGCTCCCCCGGCATCTCCGGCAGCGGGCTGGATCCAGATCCTCTCGAAGGGCCCCTCGCGCAGGATGCGCCCGTTGGCAACGCAATTCAGCGCCACACCCCCGGCCAGGCACAGGTTCTTCATCCCCGTCACCTGGTGTACATGGCGAGACGTCCGGAGCATGATTTCTTCTGTGACCTTTTGAATCGAGGCAGCGATGTCCATGTCGTCCTGAGTCAGCGGAGATTCAGGTTTGCGGGGAGGCCTGGCGAAGAGCTGGTTCATTTTCCTCGAGGTCATCGTCAGGCCCTGGCAGTAGTTGAAATAAGAGAGATCCATCTTGAACGAGCCGTCCTCTTTGAGATCGATCAGCTCGCCCAGGATTCGGTCCACGTAGCGTGGCTCACCATATGGAGCCAGCCCCATCAGCTTGTACTCCCCGCTGTTGACTCTAAAACCGGTGAAGTAAGTGAAGGCCGAGTAGAGCAATCCCAGCGAGTGTGGAAATCGGAGCTGATGAGTCAGCTCGATGCGACTTCCGCGACCGGTTCCGAAAGCAGCTGTAGCCCATTCTCCGACGCCGTCCATAGTCAAGATGGCCGCTTCCTCGAAAGGCGAAGGGAAGAAGGCGCTGGCCGCGTGCGACTCGTGATGCAAGGTAAAAACGTAACGCTTCTTATACTTGTATTGAAAACCCTTATTCATCACCCGTGGGAGGTGCAGCTTGTGACGAAGCCACAGCGGCATGGCGCTGGCAAAGGAGCGAAAGCCCGCAGGTGCGTATGCCAGATAGGTCTCCAGCAGCCTCTCAAATTTCAGGAAGGGTTTGTCATAGAAACTGACCAGGTCCAGGTCTTCCGGAGTGATCCGGCCTTTCTCGAGGCAGTAGTTGATCGCATGGGCGGGAAACGCGTAATCGTGTTTCTTTCGCGAAAACCGCTCCTCCTGGGCGGCCGCCACGATCTCTCCGTCGATGACCAGGGCAGCGGCAGAGTCATGATAAAATGCCGAGATCCCCAGAATAGCTGTCATCCTTTACCTCAAGCACCCCACCGTGGAAGTCCCACAGGCTGCTGCCACTCATGCAGTAGAAGTGTAATGCACAGATGAGACTTGCCGACACAAGCTGATGTGCCTTCCGCGACCCAAAATGGACTCCTAAATCTCCCGTTTGGAACAGCCTTAAACAGCGTGATGCTGAGCCCGCGGCGAGCTTGTGTCTGGCATCACTGTGACAGACTTCCTCTCTATCCTAGACTGCTGGTGCTCCGGTTAGGTAAAGGGTTCGGCCACTTCCCAATTCGTGAAGGCTTCCCCCGTATCGAGAAAGAGCATCCATGAGATAGCCTGGGCCTCCCAGAGGCCGGGAGGTATTCTATGCGCATCCGTTGCTTTCTCAGCGTACTGGTTTCCCTGTTTCTCGTGACCCCTTCCCTCACCCGGGCGACTACTCTGGAAGTCGTCCAGCTGTTGGGAGGCGAAAGGATTCCCCTGTCGTCGATGGCTTCTCGCTTGCAGGGAGCCACGCGGTGAAACACGCAACCTTGCCCAGACAACTGTTTCTACTGGTCATCTTGGTGGCGATTGTGTTGGCCCGTGGTTTACAGGCTGGGAACCCCTTTCTGCTTTGGGGGCATTCTCCAGGCATCCCCTACCGGTGGATGGGAGATCCTCCCACAATTCTCATCCATCCTGATGCAGGATCTCTGGGAATCCTAGATGCCGGGACCGCTTTGGCGAACCTGCTGGCTGCTGCCGAGAACTGGGAGGCAGTCGGCTCTTCCTCCCTGCGGATCCAGAACGGAGGCTTCATTGAATCGATTCAGGGTCCCGAAGGTGCCGGCGATTTCTCTATGTCCAATATCTTCGACTTCCTGGGGGTCGATAACGGTGGCGTGACGCCCATCGTCTTTGACAACGAAGATGTGGACCGGAATGGAAATGGAGATATTTTTGACGCCCTGGGACTTTCCTCCGCCGTGCTCGGCTTCGCCGGTCCGGAGTTCGCCGACGGAACGCGAATCACGGAGGGCTTCGTGGTTTTCAACGGAGCGGCGGTTGACCCTGACGACATCGACGGCCTGGCCTTTCGGGGGGTCATCACTCATGAGCTTGGGCATCTGATCAACCTGGCACATTCGGTTGTGAACGGCCAAGCCTGGCTATTCGGGGGGTCTGACGCCGTGACGCTCGACGGCATTCCTATGATCGTCGGTGAGAAACACGTGGAAACCATATATCCCTTCGGCAGTCCTAAAGCGGGAGGGATCGGCGTGGAGGTGAGTACGCCCCATCTGGACGATATTGCCATCCTCTCGACCCTTTACCCGAATCCCGTCCAGCCTCTGCAGAACTTTGGCAGTATTCAGGGTAGACTGCTCGACCAGGAAAGTGAGCCCCGCACCGGAGGGCAGATGATCGTTCGGAACCAGAGTGGTGATCCCCTTCTGGACGCTGTCTCTGCCATCAGTGGCAATTTCGCAGGTGACCTCAATCCCAACAACCCTTTCACCGGCAGCTTCGTCCTGAACCGACTTAGGCCGGGAGGGCAGTACAGCCTGGAGGTGCGCGATACAGTTGCCGGAAGCTTCGACACGCCGGTTTTCGGCTTAGGGTCTCTGCCTGGACCCGAGGAATACTACAGCGGCAATGCAGAGTCCCACGAGGACTCGGACGACCCGTTTTCCGCACCTTTTTTGATTCAGATAGAAGCCGGGGAAGCCGTCGTTGCCGACCTGCTGCTGAACCAATATCCAGTACCCCCCAACAATCTCTGCCAGGATGCCATCGAAGTCGGGTTGGAAAAACTTCCCTTCGCCGATACTCAACTCACTCAGGGGGCGACCATGGACGCCGCCGAGATTCCATCTGTCTGCGTCTCTGCGGAGGAATCAAGGAGTGTCTGGTACAGCGTGAGCAACGGCTCGAAGTTGGATGTTCGCCTCGCCGTGAGCACGAGCGGCAGTGAGTACTTCCCGGCAATTCAAGTGTTTCAAGGCAGCTGTGGGAGCCTGGTTGTCGATGAGTGTTCCCGCGGCTCCCTGCTCTTCACTGCCCAGGCCGGTCAAGACTACCGGATTCGAGTCACGTCTAGAGACAATCGGGGAGGGTATCTCGTCTTCAATGTGGCCGATGCTCCACCCGTCGCTCCACTTCCGCCCAACGACGACTGTGCAGCTGCCATGGCCGTAACATCGGCAGATCTTCCTTTCTCCAGCCAGGTCAACACCACACGGGCGACTAGCAAATCCAGCGAGCCCTTGTCGACTTGTTGGCCCCGCTCACTCAAATCCGTCTGGTACTCCTATACCAACACCTCCAGTTCGCCGCAGGATCTTTTTGCCGATACGGAGGGAAGCGACTATGGCATGGTTCTGCAGGCGTACCGGGGGAGCTGTGAAAAAGCTATCCCTGAAACCTGTAGTTTTAGTAACAGGACTGCCCAGCTGACCCTTTCTGCCCAGCCCGGAGAGACACTTCTCTTCAAAGCCACCGACTGGTTCTTCGAAACCGGCGGCGAACTCGTCTTCAACCTGGATACCCTCCAGCCACCCTCGAATGACGACTGTGAGGACGCGATATCGATGGGGCGTTCGGACCTTCCCTTCATGGATATGGTGGATGCCCGAGAAGCCGGCAATGCACTCTCTGAGCCCGAAACGACCTGCGGTTCAACCTCCAAACCAGAAGGGTCCCACAGTGTCTACTACAGCTTTAAAAACGATTCGACACTTCCCCTGGAAATGGAGCTTTCCACTGCTGGTAGCGAATACAACACCGTTTTGCAGGTTTACTCTGGATCCTGCCTGCTGACGCTTCCCGAAGCCTGCGATCTTAACTCCGGTCCCGGTCTGACTTCCGAGTTGACTTTTTTTGCCCAGCCTGCAGCGACCTATCTGATCAAGGTGAGTTCCTGGCATAGACTCAATGCCGCCCTCCTGAACTTTTCGGCCCGGGCGGTGGGCGCCGCTAGGAGCGAGGATGTCGAGCTGATGGTGTCCAGCCGGCAGCTGAGAGTTCAGGCTCGAGGCAATCTCGATTACATGGTGACGGTCACCAACTTTGGCCTCGACTCGGCGAGCGGGGTCTCGATCACCACGACTCTCCCGGAGAAGACCCTTCTCTTAGCTGCGGGCGACGACGTGGTGGGGTGCACCCAGACGACGCCGACCTTCACTTGCGAGGTTGGGTCTCTCGACCCGGATCAAGGGATCCGCTTCCCGGTGTCGGTCTCGCCTCAAGTGGCCGGCCAGACCTCCATTCACGGTGAGGCCCACTGGGATCAGCGGACCCTCGATCCTCCCAGCACCACCGTGGTCCGGCAAGTCAGTTCTTTCCTCACGATCCCAACTTCATTTCCGGTCCAGCCAGGCCAGGGGATGGCGGCGGACCTTCAGGGAGCAGGTCTCCCCTTCGTAGGAGCAGCCGTGGTCAACCTGACAGACGAAGAGAATCACCTGACCATCGAGGGATTCGACTCACAGGGAGAGCTCACTTTCCTGCGTGAAGAGGCGACGCCTCTGCCGGTGAGGGGTCAGACCGCCTTCATCGTGGAAGACCTGCCCGGGCTGCCCGACACGACGAGAACCCTACTGGCCCGCGGCGATAAGGGAGAACTGGCCGGCTTTTTCATGATCGGAAACAGTCCCATCGACCGACTCGACGGCATCGGTCCTTCTCTTCCCGAAGCCCGGAGACTTTACCTGCCGCTGGCGCGAAGCGGGCCGGACGGCCAGGCTACCCAGCTGGACTTTTTCAACCCCTACCCCGAGGAAAACAACTCCATCTTCAGGCTCTTTGACGGAAGTGGAACCCAGATCGCTGAGGCCCAGCACTCCTTTGCAGCCTGGGGATCGCTGAATATCTCACTTCGGGAGCTCTTCGATTCTCCCGGACCAGTCGATGGTTACATCGAGGCGGATGCCCAACAGATCTTGCGTGGCTTTGAGATCTTCTCCAGCCAGGTAGCGCTTGCCACCGCCGTAGCCACACCTGTCAATCTTGTCAGCCAACTCTGGTCACCTCACTACTTCCTGGATGACCGAATTGGGGGCGCCACCGAGTTGCGGCTCATCAACCTGGAGTCACGTCGGGTACTCGTGTCTGCCCAGTTCTTCGACGAGCTCGGGGATCCAATGGATCCTATTCCTTTCACTCTGGAGCCCGGAGAAGTCTTTTCGGAGGACCTGGCCGGCTTCTTTGGCCTCCAGCCTCCAGCAGATGGCCGCCTGACCGGACATCTGCGACTGGACCTGTCTGATGAGAATTTCATTGATGATGATTTGTCTGTGCGGGTTCGAGTCATCGGCCTCATCAGTTTCTCGACCTACGACTTCTATTCGTCTCTGCCCTTGATTCCCCTGCCCCGCTCGACCACGCGTTTCCTGCAGGTGGCCCAATCCAACACCCGGCAACTCTTCACGGGATTGGCTATTCTCAGCTCATTTGACAAGAACCCGGACTTTCCCAACCGTGGGAGGTCGGTCACAATTCGGGCGGTAGACAACTCCGGCCAGATCAACGCCGAAAGGACTCTCAGGCTGAGGCACGGTGAGAGATTTCTCGGGACGCTGAGTGAAGATCTATACTTCGGTCCAGATTTTGAGCAAATTGGTGGACACCTCGAAATCGAGGCCAGCAGACCGGTCTTCATTTTTGCCTTCTTAGGAGATTCCGAAGCCACCTTTCTCTCCGCTATAGAAGGGCAGTAACCGCGCTGGAGTAGGACCGCCTGAGTGTGGGAGGACCTTCTGTGGTTCGAACAGGTTCGCGGGATGGAACCCGCTCCCACTCTAGGCCGTCCGCCGCACTTTTTTTCGCACTTTGCCCGCTGATGTGCCTTCCGCAACCCAAAATGAAAAAGGCCGCTTTCGCGGCCTTAGTGTTTGTTCAAGAAGATCGTGGTTGCGGGGGGGGGATTTGAACCCCCGACCTTTGGGTTATGAGCCCAACGAGCTACCAGACTGCTCCACCCCGCGTTAAGGGCTCATCATCGTAGTCTCCGCGGTGAAACGTTGTCAAGCTAAGACTGACTCTCTCAAACGTTGCCGACGACACCGCGTTCATGCCCGGCGGTCGCGGCCCAGACACCCCTCCCACTCTCAAGCTTCAGACACCTGGATTGCCGAACTCTCTCAGCGGGTCTCCCGCAGCAGCGGGACCAGGATTTCTTGGGCCAGGTTCCGGCTCAGCCGCCTGGCTCCGGGACCCAGAAGGTGTCGTCCGTCAGCGGCGAACTCCTCCGGTCGAGGGGAAAAGGCCACCCGGTTCAGGTCGAAATAGGGAATGGATCGCTGAGAGCAAAACCCCTCCAGTTTCTCGGCAAAGGCCTCGCGGACGTCTCCTTTTCCCGGAACCGCATTCATATCCTCAGGCATGTGGACAATGACCAGTTCTGCTGACAGGCTGCCAGCCACATCGTTCAGCCTTTCCAGGGCGTCCCAGTCGATGCGGACCTCACGGTATCTCCAGGAGCCCGGGATGTCTTTCCTGCCGATCGGATTCCAGCCGCGCCCACTGCGTACCTGCGATCTCTCCCGGGCGAAGCGAGTCTCGGGCATTCCCAGCCTGCCGGCCGCCGCGTCGGCCAGAATCTGATAGATGGCCTGGGCGGGAATGGTCATGGGCCTGAAGATCGCCGAGGTACGGAGCCGCAGTTCACCGAACGAGTGTTGCCTGCCGGTCTCGCCTCTCAATACGTCGAGTGGCGAGGCGAAGGCCCGGTAAAAACGCACCCGGTCAAGCCCCTGTGCGAAGCGGCATTCCTGCTGAGTGGTCCCGTACACGATCAAGCGGGGTCGAACGCGTCGCACGGCCGCTTGCAGAAACGGAACCATTCCGCCGACGCTCCCTCCGAAGATGGCCAGGTTGTAGGTTGGCAGGGGCCGGCCCAACCGGGCCTCGAACTGCTTCATCATGACGTCCGGATTCAGCCCGTTCTGCACCAGGGAGGAGCCGAGCAGGAGAATCTCGCTATCCGGAAAGGTGGACCAGGCCTCGGCGATCCGAGCCGTTTCAAAGGGATGGGTAAAGGGCTGCCACACATACAGGCCGGTGACCTGCACCGTGATATTGGCAACGACGACCAGCACTACTGCCCACAGGAGCAGGGAGAGGAGTCGCTTACGAGTGCCGGGACTGCTCAGCCCGTGTCCCCTTCACCCTCGGAAGCTTCCTCTTCGACGTCCTTTGCGCAACGAACTCCGGTTCCGTACTGACCCTTGGGCAGATAGGCGCCTCGCGTCCAGAGGGCGATGCTTCCCCCTTTGATTGCGTAGGAACCTCCCCGGGCAGAATAGAAGCCACGCTGGAAATTGGCATTTCCTCGAGCCGGGCTCTTCGGGTAGGGAGCCAGTTCTTCACTGACCCATTCCTGTACGTTTCCCATCATGTCGCGGACACCGTAGGGACTGCTATCGGTCTCAATCGAACCGACTTCGACCAGGTTCTGGTGCCCCTTCTCGTTACAGTTCGACTTGGTCGGATCCCACTTCTCTCCCCAGGGATAGGGTCGCCCGTCAGGGCTCCTCGCCGCTTTTTCCCACTCCGCCTCGGTGGGAAGCCGTCCCCCGACCCACTCGCAATAGGCCTTGGCATCCTCCCAGGTCACGTTGGCCACCGGATAGTAGCCCTTCTCAAAGCTGGAAAAGCTGCGCCAGTCGCCCGCGGCTACATAGTCGCCCTCGATCTGAAACCGCGTGAAGTCGGCGTTGGTGACTTCAAAAACATGGATCTGATAGGCGGGCAGGTCGACGATGTGCTCAGGTTCGTGCAGGGCAGGTCGGTCTTTCAGGTGATCGGGCCTGATGTCGCTTCCCATGGTGAACTCACCGGCTGGAATGGTCACGAAGTCGCCGTGCTGCGGCTGCGGAGGGGCTTCTTCAACCGGCTCGGGAGGAGCCTCCGGCTCCAGTTCCTCACCCGGGGCGCAGGCGGCAGCGAGAAGGGCCAGACACAGTGCAGATAAAGACAGTATCAGGGTTCTCCTCATACCATTCATACCATCGTTATAGCAGATGTAGAGGGGGCAGGCAATACGAGGAAAGCAGGGGGACCAGCACCGAGAAACGAAACATCAGCCGCCAAGATCGAGCTCCTTCCGCACCCAGTCCAGGGCTTCTTCGTGTGACTTGACCTCCCCTTCCAACTGCCTGTCCTCGAGAGCCGAGAGCAGCTCTTTAAACCTGGGACCCGGCTCCAGGCCCAGGGCAATCAGGTCATGGCCCGTGAGCAGAGGCGGCGGCTTGATTTGTTCTTCGCTCAGCTCGTCCAGCTTCTGCCTGCAGAAATTGTAGGCTGTCAGGTCGCGGTGACTGGCCAGGCAATCGACCCGGTGCAGTTCGAGGTGTTCATCGAAGCTCTCCTGCCTCAGAAACCGCTTCAGCTTGGACTCTCGCATCTGTTGGACATGCATGAAGCGAAGATGCTGGCGAACCAGTTCCACAACGCTTCCAAGCTGCTGATTCGACACCCGGAGCCGCCGGCATATGGTGGCAGTCAGATCAGCCCCGACCTCGGCATGGCCGTCAAAGCGGATCCGCTCGCGAACCCGAAAGGTCGGAGGCTTACCAACGTCATGCAGAAGGATTCCCAGAGCCAGAGTTGGGGATGGATTGCTGACCAGGGTGAACATCAGGCAGGTGTGGACCCAGACGTCTCCCTCGGGATGAAATTGCGGCGGCTGTTCCACCCCCACCATTGCAGCGACTTCGGGCAGAATCACCACCAGCAGCCCCGATTCCAGGAGCAGGTGAAGCCCCCGATCGGCGTGCTCCGCTGTCAACATTTTCAGAAGCTCGTCACGAACCCTCTCGTGGCTGACCTGCTCAATATCACCCGCCTGATTCTTCAGTTCCTCCCAGGTCTGGGGCTCGATCTGAAAGCCAAGCTGGCCTGCAAAGCGCACCGCCCGGATCAGTCTCAACTTGTCTTCACCGAAACGATCAGCCGGCTTTCCGATGGTTCGAATGACCTTCGCCTCCAGATCTTTCCTGCCTTCGCAATAGTCGAGGATTTCCTCGCAGAAGGGATCCAGGAGTAGCCCGTTCACGGTGAAATCCCTGCGCCGTACATCCGTGCAGGCATCCACGAACTCCACCCGGTCGGGTCTTCTCCCGTCGCTGTAGTCTCCCTCTGCACGGAAAGTGGCAACCTCATAGTTGATCCCGTTCTCGACCACGATCACGACCCCGAACTGCTTACCCACAGGGATAGTGACGGGAAAGAGGCTCTCAACAGCCTCTGGAAGCGCCGAGGTCGCCACGTCCAGATCGCCCACCGACCGGCCCAGCATCAAATCGCGCACCGCACCGCCGGCGATGTAAGCCTCGTGATCGGCCTCCCGCAGCTTCGAGGTGATCCTGGTGGCGCCTCGCAGAAGCTCCGGCTCAAGATTCTTCAGCAGATCCAAGGTCATGGCACCATTGTAGTCAACAGAAGCGCGGGCGCCAGGCCGCCCAGCACACGGAACCTGTTCCCCTATGCTATCCTGGCCTGACTTTCTGGTATGGCGACACTGACCTTCGGAGAACTGAAGAACCAATTTCCCGAACCACCACGAGCCAGCGTGAAGGATGAGATCCGCTCGAACCTGATTGACGCGATTCGCCGGCGGAGCGAGATTTTTCCGGAAATCCATGGCTATGACAAGACGGTGATTCCGGCTCTCATCAATGCCCTGCTCTCCAAGCACAATCTGATTCTTCTCGGCTTGAGAGGGCAGGCAAAAAGTCGCATCCTGCGTAGTTTGACCAGGCTGCTGGACGAACGGGTTCCGGTGGTGGCCGGCTGCGAAATCCACTGTAGTCCCTACGCACCCATTTGCGCAGCATGCTGCCGGAAGCTGGACGAAAAAGGTGAGCACCTCAAGATCAGGTGGCTGGAACGGGAGGAGCGCTATGTGGAAAAACTGGCCACCCCGGATGTCACGATTGCCGACATGATCGGCGACCTGGACCCGATTCGGGCAGCCCGCACCGGCAGAGACCTCTCCTCCCAGGAAAATATTCAGTTCGGGCTCCTGCCCCGTGCTCATCGGGGCATCTTCGCCATTAATGAACTGCCCGATCTAGCCCCCAAGATTCAGGTCGGTCTATTCAACGTCATGGAAGAAGGGGATGTGCAGATCAAAGGCTTTCCGATCCGCTTCCCGCTCGATGTCCTGCTGGTCTTTTCGGCCAATCCCGAGGACTACACAGCCCGAGGGAAGATCATCTCACCTCTGAAGGATCGGATCGGATCCGAGATCAAGACCCACTACCCTGAAACTCTTGGAACCGGCGTGAAAATCACCAGACGAGAAGCCTGGACGGAACGGTCACCGGAATCTGCCTCGGGGATTCCAGACTACGTACGCCAGATCGTGGAGGGAATTGCCTTTGAGGCCCGTCAGGACCGTTATGTGGATTCCTCTTCGGGTGTGAGCCAACGCCTGCCCATCTCATGCCTGGAGAACTGTCTCAGCAATGCCGAACGAAGAGCTTTTCAGGCTGACGAAAAAGAAACAGTGGTTCGAGTAGCCGATATTTTCGCCGCCCTGCCCGCCATCACCGGAAAGCTGGAACTCGAGTACGAAGGAGAACTGCAGGGAGCAGAGAAGGTAGCCGATCGCCTCATCCAGCAGGCGGTTCGTAAGACCTTCGAAGGCCAGTTCTTCGAGGCCGAGTTTGGTCAGATCGTCACCTGGTTCGAACTCGGGGGTCAGGTCCAGGCCACGGATGAGACTCCTGCCTTAGAGTATCTGGAAAAGATCGCCTCGGTCCAGGGTCTCCTCGAAATCGTCCGGGACAGCGGAATCGACGAAGAAAAGCACCCCGAACAGGCTGCCTCGCTGATCGAGTTCATCCTGGAAGGACTGTGCGCTCAGAGACACCTGAGCCGGACTCCCGAAAAAGGCTACTTTCATGAGGGAGAACCGGTTCGAGAGGACATTCTGACGGAAATCACAGGCAGGAATAACTGAAAGGGCAAGCGGCAGCTTCCCCACATCGAAGAAATGTCTCGATTCAAATTTACTAAATACATCCCCTCCCCCCTTGAAGACCTGGATTTCGCCGACCTGGTCAACAAGTTGCAGGACTTCTTTCTGGAAAGTGGTTTCGGGACGCAATTCTCGCGCGGGCAACAGGCCGCACAAAGCCGGGAAGGGCTCTTGTATGCGCTGGCTGAGGTGTTGAAGGACGATGAGGCTCTCCCTGACGAATGGTGCAAGGAACTTCAAGAGTTCGTCGACGATTTCCCCGATCGAGAGCTGTCTGGGGAAGTCCAGGAATTTCTAAACCAGGTGATCGAGCAACTGTTGCAACAAGGTTTCATCCGAGCGACTGAGAGTGGCGAACCCTTTTCCGGGCAAGGCGAGAATGGAGAGGTCGGCGTGCCCGATTTGCATGTCGAATACGAACTCGCAGACAAAGGGGTCGACTTGCTTGGATACCAGACCCTGAAAAGCCTTCTTGGTTCACTGGGAAGGAGCCGCTTTGGGCAACACGACAGTGACCGTCTTGCCACCGGAGTGGGCTCCGATGCCGCCAGTCGGCCTTACGAGTTTGGAGACACCCTGAATCTGGATATTCCGGCAACTCTACTGAATTCAGTTCGGCGGGCTGGACTGAAAATACCGCTGAACCTAGACTATCAGGACCTGCGGGTTCACCAGACCGAAGACACAAACTCCTGCGCAACCGTTCTCATGCTCGACTGCAGTCACAGCATGATTCTCTACGGAGAAGATCGATTTACGCCGGCCAAGAAAGTTGCCCTGGCACTGACCCATCTGATCCGAACACGATTTCCAGGAGACTCCATTGACGTCGTCCTCTTTCACGATTCTGCGGAGAGCATTCCCCTGGAGAAACTGGCCTCGGTCAAGGTGGGTCCCTACCACACGAACACTTGTGAGGGCCTCAAACTAGCCCGGCGAATTCTTCGAAACCGACGCAAGGAAATGCGCCAGATCATCATGATCACGGATGGAAAGCCTTCGGCCATGACTTTGCCTGGCGGAAGGATCTACAAGAATTCGTTTGGACTCGATCCGATGATCCTGCGGGAAACTTTCCGTGAAGTTCGGAACTGCCGCCGTTGGGGAATCACCATCAACACCTTCATGGTGGCTCAGGACTACTACCTCGTCGAATTTGTGAGAAGAGTGGCCCGCATGAGTCTGGGGAAAGCCTACTTCGCCACCGCGCTCAACCTGGCCAATTACATCCTCCTCGATTTCGTGGGGGGAAAAGGCCAGCGAGTCCACTAGTCGAGCATTCTGAACTCCACGTCAGTGACCCCGCGGAGTGCCTCTTCCATGTACTCCTTGATTCGACGAATCAGAGATTTCTCATTGAGTCGAATCGCCTCTCGGGTGACGCCGTAGCGATCCGCAATGGTCTGCAGAGTGAGAGGTTCTTCGGCGATCAGGCGCTGCTTCAGAATGGTCTTTTCGCGATCGGACAGGGTCTTGGAAAATTCAGCCAGATGACGATTGAAGGCTTCCTTCAATTCGCCGCGGGCCAACTGGTCGTCGACCCTCTCCTCCGCGCCGCTGAGGCGTTCTGAGAGCGGGATGAAGTCTTCGCCTGGAGGAGTACTGTCCAGACTGACATCTCCCCCCTCGATGGCCGCATCGACCTCGCGGACGTCTTGGATGGAAACATTCAGTTTCTCAGCCATCAACTGGTGGGTGGGCTCAATTCCCTGCAGCCTGAGCCTCTCTTTTTCTTTACGCAGGTTGAACAGCAGTTTGCGACGCTGATTGGTCGTTCCCACTCTTACAATTCGAAAGTTGTCGAGGAGGAACTTGATCACATAGGCCTTGATCCACCAGGTAGCGTAGGTGGGCAGACGAGCTCCCTTGAACGGGTCGAAGCGCCGGACGGCCTCGAGCAGCCCGATGTTCCCCTCCTGGATCAGGTCCATGGTGTTCGAATAAACGCGGTTGTACATGAAGGCAATACGGACAACCAGCCTCAGGTTCGAAGTGATGAGCCGGGCCGTGGCTTCCTGATCGCCCTGGCGAGCAAGCTGGACCAGCTTCTTCTCTTCCTCGGCCGTCAGTTTCGGGTAGGTTCGGACCTCCCACAGGTACTTACGCAGAGGATCGGCAGGAACGAGACTCTGTTCCGCAGCCGGGATGGGCGCACGGGAAAGATCCGCAGATTCCTCGCTCACCGGGGTCTCGTCGAGCAGCTCAGCCTCAACAGCCACTTCGGTTGGCCGCTTTTCGTCTTTCTCCGAAGCATTCATCGAGAACTCAATTCTAACATCGCCTTAAGCAGTGTTCGAGGTCATGGGCAGGAGGCGGCTCTTACTCTTTGCGGTGGCGCCAGCGATCGAGGGCAACGGCGAGAACGATGATCCCTCCGGTAACAATCTCCTGCACCCAGTTGTCCAGCCCCAGCTTGGTACAGCCGTTGCCGACCACGGTCATGATGAAGGCACCCACCAGCGATCCCAGCACGGAGCCCTCTCCTCCGGAAAGGCTGCCGCCTCCAATCACGACGGCGGCGATCACGTCCAGTTCCGCCCCCAGAGCGGTCGTCGGATCACCCATGGTCAGATAGGAGAACTGCAGGACACCTGCGAGTCCGGCAAAGGTTGCTCCCAGCGTAAACACCAGCAATTTGATGGTCTTTACCGGGACACCGCAGAGCCGGGCCGTCAACTCATTGGATCCGATGGCAAAGATGTATCGACCCGGTTTCGTGTAAGTCAGAAATCCGGCGGTCAGAAGAGCTGCAGCCAGAGTCGCCCAGACCCCTGCAGGCAACAGCAGCCATCCCTCTCCAGGAGCGAGACTGGTGAGCAGGTCGTTCAGCCAGGTCTCCGGCGCACTCACCATCTGCTGAGAGGAGATCCCCTTGGCCAGGCCGCGATAAATACCCAGCATGCCAAGCGTAACGATGAAGGGCGTCACTTTGAGGCGAGTGACCAGAAAACCCGTGAGCAACCCACACAACGAACCCGTGGCTACACCGGTCAGGGCTGCAGTGAGGGGAGAGAATCCAGCCGTCAGCATTTGGGCAATCACGACCGTAGAGAGTGCGATCGTGGAGCCGACAGAGAGATCGATCCCGCCCGAGATGATGACCATCGTCATTCCCAGAGCCGCCATCCCGACGACCGCACTCTGCAGGAGCATGATCTCAAGATTGCTCAGAGTCAGGAAAGTGGAGGGACGAAGGATGGAGAAAACCAGAAACACAAAAGCCAGACCGATTACAGGCCCAAGTCTCACCAGCGCGGCGGTGACCGGGGACCTCTTCCTGGCACTGCTCATAGACCGTTTCCCCTGACCGGGGTAGTCGCTAACTGCATGATCTTCTCTTCGCTGAGACTCTCCACAGCAGCCGGCTCCGTCAGCACTCCTCTGGACATGACCGCAATTCGATCGCACACACCCAGCAACTCGGGCAGGTAGCTGCCCACAAAAAGAACCGCCTTCGGAAGTACGCCCCGGTCCCGGTCCCCACGGGCCAACCGATCGATCAATCGATAGACCTCGGCTTTAGAACCGATGTCGATTCCACGCGTCGGCTCGTCGAGCAGCAGGACATCGCAACCATGACAGAGCAGCCGCGTCAGGGCCACTTTCTGCTGATTGCCCCCTGAGAGTTCTCCGACGGGCTGGCGTGTGTGCCGATATTTGACCCCAAGACGATCCATCCACTGACTGCAGGCACTGGACTGCCGCTCGGGCAGAACCAGTCCGCACGGTCCCAGGCCGGATAGCCGGGGAAGCGTCACATTGTCCTGAATGGACAGGCTCAAAGCCAACCCCTCTTCTTTTCGATCCTCGCTGACATAGCCAACTCCCTGATACCACCTTTGGCTTGGAGACGCGGGACCCGAGTGGGTGGCAATCTGGATGTTCCCCCCTCGAACTGCAGAAAGGCCAAAAATCGTTTCCAGCAGTTCCGTACGACCCGACCCGACCAGGCCCGCAATTCCGAGAACTTCTCCTCGATAGAGCGAAAAGGAAGCCCTCTTCAAGCTCTCCCTGCCCTGCAGTCGGGTAACCGTCAAGACCGCTTCCCCGGCAGAGCGCGCCGAACGATGGTAGAGCTTCTGCAGAGACCTCCCCACCATGGCCGCTGCCAGTTCATCGAGCGAACTGCCCGCCACTTCCCTGGTTTCGACCCTGCATCCGTCACGAAGGATCGTACAGCGGTCGGCGATCTCCACCACCTCATCCAGAAAGTGAGAGATGTAGATGACCGACCGCCCCTCATCTTTGAAACTTCGGATGAGACGGAAGAGACGCTCTCTTTCGGTGCTGGTCAGGCTGCTGGTCGGTTCGTCCAGAATCAGAACTTGAAATCCACTCGCCGCTGCTCGGGCCACCTCGACCAACTGCTGCGCCCCGATAGCCAGTTCCCGCACTGGCTTTCCTAGAAGATCAACCGAGAGCCCGACCGCTTTCAATGCCTGACCTGCTCTCTTCCGGCCGGAGTTCCGATCCAATAGCGGCCCGGGCCCGGGCTCGATCCCCAGCAGCACATTTTCTTCCACCGTCAGGTGGGGAGCCAGCGCCAGTTCCTGGTAGATCATGGCAACGCCGGCCCTGCGACTATCCATGGGATTGGCGGGAACGAGCGGCTTTCCGAAGAGCTCGATTTGTCCCGAGTCCGCCGCCACAGCCCCGGACAGGACATTCATCAAGGTGCTCTTCCCGGCGCCGTTTTCTCCAATAACGGCGTGAACTTCTCCCTGGATCAGAGCCAGATCGACTTGATCGAGTGCCCGCGTAGGGCCGAAACTCTTACAGATCCGCGACATCCGAAGGGCCGGGATGCCGGTTACCTGATCACTCACTTCCTGACCAGTTGCTGGATCGCCGGATCGCTGAGGTTCTCGCGAGTCACCAGTTCGACCCCCGTGTCGATTCGCGGAGCAACATCCTCACCTCGAATACTGCTGAGGACGGTCCGCACTCCGTCGTAGCCCATTCGATATGGATTCTGCACCACCAGGCCCTGGATCTCACCCTTCTTCAGAGCGTCAATCAGCTCTGCAGAGGCATCGAAGCCGACGAACTTGAGTCGACTCGCCAGGTTGTTTTTTCGCAGTGTCACAAGCATGCCGTAGGTAGAAGACTCATTCGGACAGAAAACCCCGTCGCTGCCCCTTAGATGGTCGAGCAGTTCCTGACTCTTTTTGATCGCGTCACCCGCCGTGGCGCCCGCGTACTGATTGTCGACGAGAAGCTCGATGTCGTCATACTCGGAGAGCGTCTCCAGAAACCCCTCTTCCCGGTTGGTCGTACTGGCTGATCCCACCTGATACCGAAGCAGAACCACCTTTCCCCTCCCTCCCAGGAGTTCCGCCAATCGGCGACCCGCCAGCCTCCCGCCCTCTCGATTGTCGGTAGCCACAAAACTGGCAAAATCCCGCCCCACTTCTGCTCGCAGGCCCGAATCGATGATGACCACCGGAATTTGACTCCTGGCAGCTGCCCTGACCGGCCGAAGCAGCGCCCGATCGTCCAGTGGAGCCAGCACGATTCCGTCGACACCCTCACCCACGAACTGCTCGACCAGGGCAATCTGCTGGGCCCGGTCGTTTTCCTTGAGCGGCCCCTTCCACACAATGTCAATGTCCAGTTCTTCCCCGGCCTTTCGGGCACCGGCCTCGACCGACTTCCAGAACACGTGGGTAGTGCCCTTGGGAATCACCGCGATCATGAGACCCTTGTCGGGCAGGGCGGGCCCTGGACCGGTACCGCAGCCAACCAGCAGGACGGTCAGAACGACGGCGACAACAATGAGAGTTCCTTTTCTCACGATTCGCTCCTCCAATAGGGTCGCCCTATCTTACACGCTGCCCGCCAAGCAGGGCCGGGGTTTCTGGAGGCAACCTACCCGATCGCCGAGCCCACAGAGGCAGGAGCTTTAGCGACTGCGTAACCAGGAACCTGGCCCCGAATCCCGACACTACCGGTACCTGCGCGAGTCTCGGAGGTTGTCAAAAAAGTCTGGCTGGCAACCCGGTGCTTCCGCACCGGGCTCTGATTTCCGCCAGGCGTAACGATCAGAGCCCCTGGCGGAAGCCAGGGGGAGGAGCGGATCTCACCTTTTCGACAACCTCCTCGACGAGCGCGCAACGAGAAACGAGGAACGAGCCTAACCCAGATCCCGAGGTACAACCCCGGAGGCGGTCCAGCCACCATCCACCGTCAGAGTCTGGCCGTTGACGTATTCAGCAAGAGAAGATGCCAGAAAGAGTGTGGCTGCGGCCACATCGGAAGGGTCGGCCACACGTTGCAAAGGGTTCACAGCCCCCCACACCTCCTCATATTCCGGATGCTCGACTCGAGTTCGGGGAGTCAGGGTAGCTCCCGGTGCAATCGCATTCACCCGGATCCCCAGAGGACCAAGCTCCACGGCTAGAAAGCGAACCAGCATTTCCAACCCTGCTTTCGTCATGGAATAGACAGAGAGGCCTTTCACCACCCGACGAGCAACGACCGAAGTCGTGATGATGATGCGGCCTCGGGTCCGGCTCTTTGCCATTTGCCGGGCCGCGGCCTGAGCCAGAAAAAAAGGACCTCGCAGGTTCAGGTCGATCGTATCCTGAAAGTCCTTGACGCTGAACTTCAGGAAGCTCTCGATCCGTGTCACCGCAGCATTGGCCACCAGAATATCCAGTCCCCCAAACTCTGAGACAGACCGCTGAACCAGATCTTCCACTACCGATGGAGAAGAAGCATCGCCGGGGACCCCCAGGCACTCTCCGATCGGTTGCAGTTCCTGCGCAGCCCGAAGGGCCTGATCGGGACGCACATCATTGAGAACCACCCGACATCCTGCCTCCAGAAACTGACGGCAGATCGCCAAACCGATGCCTTCCCCCGCACCGGTCACCAGTGCCGTCTGGCCTGACAAATCGATTTGTGACATACTCCCTGCCCTGTTTACTGGATTCACCGGACTTTGTTCCTTCCTGGAGTGGCAACAATATGAAATGGGTTCGTTTTGAACACGACGGCTCACCTCGCTTCGGTATTCTACAGAATGGCTCGATCGCCGTAACCTCTCTGAGCTGGAAAGAGATTCTGGAGGGGAAGACCCCTGACTCGCTGGGTGCGATTGAGGCCGGCGAGGTTACGCTGCTGGCTCCACTGGATCGTCCCGGGAAAATCATCGCTATTGGGCTCAACTACATGGATCACTGTCGGGAGACCAACTCCAAGCCCCCGGAGAAGCCGATTGTCTTCTGCAAGTTCCCTACCTCGGTGGTAGGACCTGGAGATGAAATCTGCTGGTCCGAGGATCTCACCAGTCAAGTTGACTATGAAGTGGAACTCGCGGTTGTCATAGGAAGGACGGCCCGGAAAGTCGGTGAGGCAGAGGCTCTCGACTACGTGTTCGGCTACACGGTTGGAAACGATGTGAGCGCCCGCGACCTTCAATTCTCGGACGGGCAGTGGGTTCGAGCCAAGAGTATCGACACGTTTTGTCCGCTGGGTCCGGCCATCCTTACGGCCGACGCCGTGGCGTCACCTCAGAATCTGGACATCCGCAGCCATTTGAACGGTCAGACCATGCAAGACAGCAATACCCGCGAAATGATCTTCTCGGTTGTCCACCTGATTTCTTTCTGCTCGCACGCATTCACGTTGGAACCGGGGGACGTGATTCTAACGGGCACCCCGCATGGAGTCGGAATGGGTCGTGACCCGCAGGTCTTCATGAAAGACGGCGATCACATTGTGGTCGAGATTGAAGGGATCGGAAGTCTCGAAAACACCTGCCGGACCACGAAATCGGACTAGCGATTTGAGTTCAGACACATTTCTTGTCACTGGAGCCATGGGCTGCATCGGCGCCTGGACGGCGGCTCACCTCGTCGAGGAGGGGCAGAGGGTCATTGCCTTTGACCTGAACCGGGACACACGCCGAATTGAATTGCTGCTGAAGACGGCCGATCTGGAGAAGATCGTCTTCGAGCAAGGAGACCTCAACGACTTGAACTGTGTGTCCGCTCTTTTCGGGCAGCATTCAGTCGATCATGTGATTCACCTGGCGGCCCTGCAGGTCCCCGCCTGTCAGGCGGATCCGGTGCAGGGCGCCCAGGTGAACGTGGTGGGAACCGTCAACCTGTTCGAGGCTGCCAGACAGGCCGGCCTTCCCCATCTGGCCTACGCGTCTTCGGTGGCTGTCTACGGCCCGGTTGGGGAGGACATGTCGGGACCTTTGCCGGAAGAGGCCGCGCAATCTCCACTGACCATGTACGGGGTCTTCAAACAGGCCAACGAAGGAACGGCTCGCATGTACTGGAACGACTATGGGCTGAGCAGCATTGGATTACGTCCGCATACGGTCTACGGTCCCGGCCGGGATCAGGGAATCACCAGCGATCCAACCAAAGCCATGCTGGCAGCAGCCGCGGGGAAACCCTTCACCATCCAGTACTCGAACGGGTTTCTGCTCCAGTTCGCTTCCGATGTGGCTCGGCAGTTGATCGAAGCCAGCCGGCACCCCGATCGAGGACAACATATCTTCAACCTGGGAGGAGAAGCTCCGTCCATGCCCGGCCTCATCGAGATGATCCAGGAAATAGTCCCGGGGGCTCAGATCGACTTTCGGGAACGCAGGTTTCCCATTCCCGAGCTGATGGACAGCACGGCCCTGAGGGAGCACTTCACCCAGGTACCGGAGACCCCGTTGCAGTCAGGGATCGAGAGAACGATCCAGATGTTTCGGAGCTTTCTCGCAGCAGGGAAGTTGTCGGCGCCGTAAGCAGCCCGGATCGCAGGAAGTAAAGTGCTTAGTCGTCCTTGCCCGCTCGGATTAGCTCGACTTTCGATTCCATCCGATCTTCCAGCTTCTTCCGCTCCAGCGAGAGTTCATCCTGCACGACTCGGACCTGATCGACCTGGCCTGACTCCAGAGCACCCTTGATCCTGGACATTGAATTGATCTCGGCCTCGGCGATTCGCGCCTTGTACTTACGGCGGGTTTCCGCAATGGCTTCTTTTTGCTCTTCGCTGAGCTCTTGAATTCCAGCCTCACCCGGCGATTCCATCTTTTCCAGGGCAATTTCCCAGGCTGATTTCAGTTCATCAGACATTCTCTTTCCTCATTCCGGCGGCCTGCGGCCGCCCCGCAGTAGCTGAACCTCCTGCCTCTGTGATTTCCTTGACACTATCACCTTTCAATAACCCGCTTCCCGGAGATCGCCCTCCTTCAGCCCGAAATGATGACCAATCTCGTGCAGGAGTGTCTTTCTTACCTGTTCTCGAATCTGGCTTCGGTTGGCACAGATGCGCTCGATATTCCGTTGATAGAGGGAGATTCGATTGGGCATGGAATAGGGGCGAAAAGTGCTCTCTCCCGTCAGCGGCGTTCCCTGGTAAAGGCCCAGCAGGAACCCTCGGGGGAACCGCTCTCTGATCTCACGGGGCGGTTCGGGTTCCACCACAATCTCAACCTTCGAGATTCGGTGGGAGAAGTCAAGTGGAAGGGTTTCCAGCACGTCAGCGACCAGAGCTTCGAACTCCTGTCGCGAGGTCTTCATCATGGAACCATTCTATCGGGTACCGAATTCCTGCGCTTGCTCCGGGAGTCTTTCGAGGTAGCGCAACAAAGCTGTCGGCGGAAAGACGCCCGAGGTAGCGGCGCGAGTTTTCCGGACAGTGCACTAGACCCGGGCGACGGTGGCTCGACACCCACCTCGCCAACATAGTACAGTCACCGGTCATGAGAGTACTGGTCTGGTGTTTGCTCCTGGGGAGCTTTGCATGTCAAGGAGAAACCGGGTCCCCCTCTGCTGCAGCCTCCCGGGAACCAGGGTCTGTCGTCGACCCTGTCGAGGCGAGCGTGCTGCGCACGGTCCAGGAAATGATGCGCGAAAGTGCGGGGCGAGTGACTTTCTCTAAGCTGCACAATGACCCCAGGTTCGGGCCCGAAGAAAAAGCCTTCCTGGGACGTCTGTATGAGACTTTTTTTCAGATTCCCATCTATCTGAAGGCTCAACACACCGCGGGAGAAGAGATTCCAACTCGACAACAGATAGGCGACAATTTCCGAATCAGCAGGGACTCTGTGGAGCTCTTGCTACGCGTCATGGAGATGGACGCCAGGATGCCTCAGCTCTTTTCGAGGGACTCTGCGACCCACGAGATTCTCTCGATCGAGACGGAAGCGATCGAGGCCTTCGTCAGCCGCCGTGGCGGTTCGGTGAAAGTGACGAGCTGGGTAGGGGAGGTACTGCCCGATTTCAAGCTGGAACGAATCGACCAGACAGGTTCTCTGTCCAGGGCCGATCTGGAGGGACAGGGCTCTCTGATCTATTTCTGGTTTTCCGGGTGTCCGCCCTGTGTTCGAATCGCTCCACACCTTGCCGAGCTCGACAAGAAGTTCCGATCTTCCGGCTTCCGTATTGTGGGCTTTAACGCCGACAAGGTTCTGAGTATTCCTGCCACTGACAAGAAGCGGGCGGCCTATCTTGCCAAGACAGGAACAACCTACCCAACCCTCCACTTGACCCAGGAGACCCTGGGGGCCTTCGGGAACGTGAATGTCTATCCCACACTTTTTCTCAGCAGCCCTGACTTGCGAATCGAGAGCCACTTGATCAACTACCAAAACCTCGAGACTCTGGAGGCAGCGATTCGAGAAGTGATTGACCCTGAAAGGGAGCACTGAGGACATCCTGTGCAGCTCTTTCGTGAGATTTCGCTGGGCTCCTCCACGCTCATCGTTATCGGCAACATCATAGGAGTCGGGATCTTCACGACTTCAGGGCTCGTGGCCGGCGAACTGGGTGAGTCACGCTGGCTCATTGGTGTGTGGCTGGTGGGAGGGGTGCTGGCCCTGATGGGCGCACTCTGCTATTCGACCCTGGCCCGCGAGACCCCTCGAGCGGGTGGAGAGTACGCCTTCCTTTACCCGGCATTTGGGCCTCTGATAGCCTTCTATGCGGGCTGGGCGTCACTCTTGATCGGCTTCTCGGCGCCCATTGCTGCGGGTTCGATCGGCCTGGTCGCTTACGCCGGCCCACTCCTTCCTTTTTCCACTTCGGGTGAGTTTGCTTCGAAGGCAACATCGGTGGTCGTTCTGGTCCTGATCACGGCCGGCATCTCTTCCGGTCTCAGGTTTGGAACCCGATTGCATTCCCTCCTGACGGTGCTGAACCTGGGGCTGCTGATCCTGTTTGCGTCGGCCGTACTCTGGCAGTCCAGCTCTTCCTCCCACCTGGCTGCGGTACTGGACTCTCAGACCGAAGCGGGGGGCTTCTCGCTGGCGACTCTTGGATCCACCATCATCTTCGTCATGTTTGCCTACAGCGGCTGGAACGCGGCGGCCTACGTAGCCGAAGAAGTCCGTGACCCCAGGATGAACGTTCCTGTGGCGCTGGTCTCCGGCACTGTAGTTGTGATTGGTGGGTATTTACTCATCAATCTCGCCTATTTCAGTGCGGTTCCAGTTGCGGAGTTGAGGGGGAAGATCGCCGTCGCCGAGGTCGTGGCCAAAGCCTCCTTCGGACCCTGGGGGAGCCACTTGCTGAGCTTGCTGGTCGGCACTTCGATCGTCAGCTCGATCACGGCCATGTCCATCGCCGGGCCCCGAGTATACTTTGCCATGGCGCGCGATGGGCTCCTGCCGGAGACACTCAGCCGGGTGCATCCCACGCGAAAAGTGCCGACCTACGCCATCTGGTTTCAGGCCGGCGTGGCCGTGATTCTGATTCTGATTGCCAGTTTTCAGCAGATCCTTCTGTCGGCAGGCGTCGTGATGGTTTTTTCACCACCATCACGGTTGCCACGCTGCTCAAGGGACGGCACAAGGAGGGGCAACCTCTTGTCTTCCTGGTTTTTCGCCGGATCCTTCCTCTGCTGTTCATCGGGATCAATATCGCAATCCTGATCAGTGCCGCGATGACCTACCCCAGAGAGTGTGTTGCCGGCCTGGCAGCCGTCCTGCTGGGAACCCCGGTTTATTTCTTTTACCGGTCAAGAGGCCGCGACGGGAAATAATGCGTAGGAGGACCCTCGGTGGTCCGATCAGATCTTCTCGTAGGAGCCGGTCTTGTGCCGGCCCGTTTGGCGGGCGGCCCCTACTGCAGTCCGATCAGATCGCCCCAGCCAGCCGCTCCTGCACCTCGGTGAACCCGAAACCCAGAGCCCCCTTGCTCAGCGCATCTCCTGTTGCTGGGCTTCACCGGTCATGGGGACAAAGCGGACGGGAATGATTGACCTCCGCTCAAAGCCCGTCTTCGTCCGCTCAATCAGCAAAAGCGTCTGGGTCATACTGGTACCTCCCACGGGAATCACCAGGCGCCCACCAACCGCCAGTTGCTCCAGCAATGGAGGGGGTACTTCCCGGGGCGCAGCGGCTACCAGAATGCAGTCAAAAGGGGCTTGCTCGGGCCAACCCTGATATCCGTCGCCGTGTCGTACCTGGACATTCTCATAACCCAGTTCGGGAAGCAGACTCGCGGCTCGCCTGGCCAGACCGGGCACAATTTCAACTGTGTAGACCTCTTGGACGAGCTCGGCCAGAACCGCCGCCTGGTAACCCGAGCCAGTTCCAACTTCCAGGACCTTAGACGATTTCTCGAGGCGCACCAACTGCGTCATCAGGGCCACAATATAGGGCTGTGAAATGGTCTGCCCCTCGCCGATGGCCAGGGGATGGTCGTCGTAGGCCTGGGAGATCTGGCTGGCCGGCACAAAACGGTGGCGAGGAACATCCCCCATCACCTTGAGCACGCGCGGGTCATCGATGTCGCGAGCCTGCAGCTGGCGTTTCACCATCTGCTCTCGTTGAGATTTGAAGTCCTGGGCCTCTATCTGAGCCATGCTGGCCACACCCGGGTTGCAGGTCAAGCCGGTCAGTCCGCCGATTGAAACCAGCAAGGCTACTCGGAACAGACCCGACTTCACGAGTCCATTCTACGAGTTACGGCTTGAAAGGTGAAGGCTGAAGGCTCGGACAGGTTGGCAAATCGTAGAAGCGCTTCCAACCAGGAAGTATAATCTGACCCCATGCCCAACAAGTCCCGATGCCGAAGTTTCCAGGCCCTGCTCACGGCCTTTCTCTGGATGCTCAGTCACGCCGCCGGACAAGACGGAGTTCCTTCTCCCCTGGAGGAACTCGGATTCAGCCTGGGAGATGACTACCACCTGGCAAACTACCGACAGTTAGTCAGTTACTGGCAAGAGCTGGAGGCAACCTCGGATCGGATGCGTCTCGTTCAAATCGGCGAGACCGCAGAGGGCCGCCCCATGTGGATGGCGATCATTACCTCCCCCGCAAACCACGCAAAGCTCAACCGCTACCGGGAGATATCCAGGCTCCTGGCCCTGGCTCAGGTCGACGAAAGCCAGGCCCGGGAGCTGGCTCAGGAGGGGCGGGCCATTGTCTGGATCGATGGCGGCCTGCACGCAACTGAGACGCTGGGCGCCCAGCAGTTGATGGAACTGGTGTATCAAATGGTGAGCCGGACCGACCGGGAAACCGTGCGCTTCTTGGACGATGTCATTCTGCTGGCGGTTTGCACCAACCCGGATGGGCTGGACCTGGTCGCAGATTGGTACATGCGAGAACCCGAGCCTTCGAAGAGAACCATCCGAGGGCTGCCGCGGCTCTACCACAAGTACGTAGGACACGACAATAATCGTGATTTCTACATGTCGTCTCAGTCCGAGACGCTGGCGATCAACCGCGTCTTATACCGCGAATGGTTCCCCCAGATCGTCTACAACCATCACCAGACCGGTCCCAGCGGCACGGTGCTTTTTGCTCCCCCCTTTCGTGACCCTTTCAACCACAACATCGACCCGCTTGTGATCACCACACTCAACCTGGTCGGAGCGGCCATGCACACCCGCTTTGCTGCCGAGGGTAAGAGCGGGGCCACCATGCGGGGAGGGGCCAAATATTCAACCTGGTGGAATGGAGGTCTGCGTACGACTCCCTACTTCCACAACATGATCGGTCTGTTGACGGAAACCATCGGAAGTCCAACCCCGATAAAGATCCCTTTTCGCCCGAAACGGCAGCTTGCCACTGGAGATCTTCCTTTTCCCATTGAACCCCAACCTTGGCACTTCCGCCAATCGGTCGAATACTCGATCACCGCCAATCGGGCCGTCCTCGACGTGGCCTCCCGCCACCGCGAGCAGTTTCTGTACAACATCTATCGAAGAAGGCAGCCGGGATACCTGGACGAACCGGCCGGGAGCGATCGAGGCCGCCCGTTCGGCCCTTGGAGATGATCCAGAGTCCAACCAGGAGCCACCCGCGTCTGGAGCGGAGGAAGAGGTCTTCGGGAAGTTCCTCAGGGATCCCGAAGCACGGGACCCGAGGGGATACATCCTTTCGTCTCACCAGTCTGATTTCTTGACCGCTGTGAAATTTGCCAACGTTCTCATCAAGAACGGAATCCAGTGGCAGCAGGCCGCTTCGGACTTTCGAGTGGGGAACCGCGGCTACCCGGCCGGTTCGTTGATCGTGAAAACGGCTCAGGCTTTTCGGCCCCACATCATCGACATGTTCGAACCTCAGGACCACCCCAACGACGTTCTCTACCCGGGTGGGCCGCCCATCGCCCCCTATGACAGCGCCGGCTGGACCCTGGCCCTGCAGATGGGAATCGAGTTTGATCGAATCCTGGATCCTTTCGACGGCCCGTTTGAAGAAGTTGACGATCTGCTCCCGGCCCCGGTTGGCCGGGTGGAGGGGTCGCGGGATGCTGCGGGCTTTCTCTTGAACCACGAACTGAACGACTCATTTCGGGCAGTCAACCGGCTCCTTGCCTCCAAACGCGAAGTGTATTGGCTCCAGGCGGGTCTGCAACCGGGAGATCATGATTTCTTCGTCCTGAACCAACCCGGTCTGGCGAGCGAAATGGAGGATCTTGCCCGGGAGATCGGTGTCAGTTTCGAGGCTCATGACCTCCTGCCCGGCGTTTCGGACCTTCGGCTCAAGCAGCCGCGAATCGGTTTATGGGATCGGTTCGGCGGATCGATGGACTCCGGCTGGATGCGCTGGATCTTTGAACAGTGGGAGTTCCCTTTCCGCCTCGTGTTTCCGCAGGAGTTGGATGCCGGAAACCTCGGCTCGGAGTTCGATGTGCTGGTATTCGTGGACGGTGGTATTCCTGACCCAGACCGACTGAAGAAGCGTCAGAGACGTTCTCCAAAGCCGGAGGAAGTCCCGGCAGAGTTCCATGACCGGCTTGGTGAAGTCACCCTCAAGAAGACGATCCCTCAGCTACGCCGCTTCCTGGAACAAGGAGGGACGGTTCTCACCATCGGAAGCTCCACCGCCCTGGCACAGCATCTGGGCCTTCCCGTGCTGGATGCGCTGGTTGAGACGAGCGAGGGCGAGGAAGACAAACCGCTGCCTCGCGAAAAGTTCTACCTCCCCGGCTCCATCCTGCGCATGCAACTGGCCAATCAACACCCCCTCGCTCACGGAATGAAGCCGGCCGTCGATGTCTTCTTTGACAACAGTCCCGTCTTTCTTCTGGCACCACAGGCTCTGGGGCAGGGAGTGGAGGTGGTGGGATGGTTCAGCTCGGATCGTCCACTGCGCAGCGGCTGGGCCTGGGGTCAGCATTACCTGCGAGATACGATTGCTGTCATGGAGTGGTCGGTCGGTCGAGGCAAGCTGCTCATGTACGGACCCGAAGTAGCGTTCCGATCGCAGCCGCACGGGACCTACAAGCTGGTTTTCAACGGGATCCACTATGGCGCCGCCGAGACGGTGGAGCTCCCCGTGGCTGAATAGACAGGAGACCCTGCGTGGTCCAATCAGATCTTCTTGTAGGGGCCGGGTCTTGTGCCGGCCCGTTTGGCGGGCGACCACAAGGGTCGCCCCTACAGTCCGATCAGATCGCCGCGTGGAGGCGGCTCCTACTTTTCGCCGTCGCCCGGTCGATTCCCGGGGCTTTCTTTCTTCCCGGGTAACCCCGGGTCGTCAGGGACGTAGCGGTCTGTAATGTCATGCCACCACACGTCTGCTCCCCACTGCTCGAGGTGCTGACCGGTTCTGGCAAAGGTGGTCGCATAGAGGCGGGTCGCGGCCTGGCTCGGATCGGTTTCGGAGGCCTTTTCGTGAAACCAGCTCTCATCGAACCGGGAATCGTCTGCCAGGCCAATCGAGCGCCAGTGCCCTTCCACATACACCTCGTTCCAGGCGTGGCCGGCAACATTGTCGATCCAGTGAGGGATCACTACGATCCGCGACGGGATTCCCAGGGAGCGCAGAGTGTCGGCGAAGAGAATGGAGCCACCCACGCAATCCACCTGCCCAATCTGGCTGGACTGAGCCGGGCTCTGCACCGATCGGACGGGTCTGTCCTCGTAACTGACCCCGAATCGAGAGAACAGATCGTCCTTGAGTGCCAGGACCACCTCTTCAACCGAACCCGCATCCTGCACAGAACCGGCAAACATTCCGCGTAGCGAGGATCGCCAGTCCTCCCGATGCTCGTCCATCTGGGCATAGGGAAGCACATAGTTTCGAAAGATGTCGTCGGGCACCTCTTCCAGAAACGGAAACAGATCGCGGCTCTGGAGGGCGGAGTCCAGGTCCTTCAGAAGAAACTTGGCCGTCAGCGTTGCCAGATCGAACTCCGGCATGTGAACGATCAAAAAAACCAGGTCCCCGCGATGCGCTTCGTCCACGGTCTGGAGGGCATGACTCAGTTCGGCTGCATTGCGGCCGGCGATCTCGAAAGCCCGAGTCACTCTGGGGCGCCATTGCAGGTCGACCAGGTCGAGCGCCGCTGCCTGGTCCGATGGCTCAGACGGCTCCAGCGCGGGTTCTCCGGCAAGCAAGCGCCGGGCTTTGGTTTTGAGGCGAACCCCTCGTGTGGAAATCGCTTTCATCGGGGTCAGAAGAAGGTCGCGGGCGTAAGCCCTGGCCTGCGCGTGGTTTCCGACCTCGGAGTGATAGTAGGCCAGCTGCCACTTCGACGTCAGACGCCATGGAAGCATGAAACTGGCTCGCTCGGCGGCCTGAATGGCACGTTCCAGGGAGCCTCTCCTGGCATAGAGGCCGGCCAGTTCTTCGAGGGCATAGGGATCGGGGCGCTGGCGGCTGGCCTGCTCAAACACCCTGATGGCCCCTTTCAACCGGTCCGCCCCTTCCAGACAACGACCGTAGTCGGTCAGGAACCAGGAGTTCCAATCGAAGTACGGATAGGCGTCCTCGTACAACTGCGACGCCAGTTCCATCGCCGCCGCGTTCTCACAATCCAGCTCTTGAGCCCGCATCCACAGGATGCTGGCCCGGTATTGGGAGAGACCCGAGACCAGAAAGGGAAGAGAGAACGCAACCAGACAGCTGGAGAGGACGACCTGACCGGTTTTTCCAGCCTTCATCCCTGTCCTCCAGTTCTCGCAGCGTGTCGGACTCTGTCCTCACTGGCCAGGCCGGCCAGGCAGAAAACAAAGAGCACAGAGAAGATCAGCACGTCGCTCGGGAAGTAAAAGAAGGAAAGGATCATGAAGATCAGGACTAACCCGGAGAGGCCCAGTGTGAGTGGATGCGGTGATCCCGGCTCACACCTTCCCCCGGACTTCCACGCCAGATCGGAGGCCCGCCCTATCGGCTGCCAGGCTGCAAGCAGGATCACCACCCAGAAGGGAACCCAAAAGGCCAACCCCAGGAGGCCATGTTCGACCGCAACTCTCAGATACTCGTTAAAGGAGTCGAAGAAGAGACTAGGGAGCATGCGCTCGGTGAGAGTAGCCGTCCCCTCTTCGAAGAATCGCCCGTGGTAAACCCCCAGGTAATGGGGAAGCTGTCCAAAGCCGACTCCCAGGACCGGGTAATCCGAGAAAATCGACAGCGAAACTCGCCAGATGAGAAGTCGTCCCTGGGCCGAAACGGGCCGGATTTGATAGAGGGTCCACGCCAGAGGGACCATCGCGAGTGCCAGCGCGGCCACACTGCCCAGCTTGAGCGAGATCGGCCAGCGCCCCAGGCGTCTCAGACGGTCGGGCCACCAAGCCGACAAAACCAGTACCGGGACAATCAGGATCAAAGAGACCCAGGCGGTTCTGCAGTTGGTCAAATAGACCGTCGACACCAACAACGCGCTACTCGTCCAGAACAGGATCCGGAAACGCCACCCCTGATCCCTGCAGGCACCGTCCCTGAGAAGGCACATCCAGAGTGGGATCGTAAGTGCGCAAAGCATTCCCAGAAAATTCTTGTTGAGCAAGTGGGTATCAGACTTGAGATCAAGACTCTCCCCCAGTACTCCGTGGGCGGCCTCGACCGTGACCAGCCCAAAAACAAACCAGAAGATCTCGCTCAGATGCGGTCTCAGCCAGATCTTCCAGGCCATCCTGAAACACAGATAGAGCACAAACGTCGAGAAGACTGTGTAAATCGGGTTGAAGGGTGTAAAGCCCCTGTAGATCAAGAAAAATGACGCCATGGACAGGACGGAGACGGCACCAAACAGCACATCCACCAGGCGAACGGAAAAGTCCTCCTGCGGCTTCCAAATGGACAGTCCCAGAAGAATGAGAGGTGAAGCGAAGACCATCGGGCTGCTGAGCGCGCGGTAAGAGTCCTCCACAAATGGACGCCACACCACGAAAGGAAGCGCGCTGGCCAGTTCGACGAGCAAACCGAGGCTCAGGCCCAGATAGAATGCTCTCTTGCAGCCGCGCGTCGTTTTCCCCATTAAGACCTTCACTACTCGCGCTTGCGACTATACCGGAAACGCAGAGCAAGAACCCCTCGCACTCTTGATCGGATGGCCATTCGTTGACGAATTTTACGCCCCTTGGTATGATCCGCTGGACCAACAGGAGGGGTGCACGCTGGTGGACAGGGCCTCGAACCCAGGACCCTGAAACTCGCCCCAATAGAAGACTCAGATGCGCAAGCTGAAGCAGTTCAAGACTACGCTTCGAGAGTGGAAAATGGCCGCCTTCGCCGTGGCCAACACCTCGCACCCGATTCTCGCCCACATTGTCCCCATGCGCCGGTGCAATCTTGCCTGCACCTACTGTAATGAGTTTGACGACTTTTCCAAGCCCGTTCCGGTCGAGACGGTGAACCGCTGGAATGACAGCCTTGCACGGCTCGGAACCTCGATCATCACCATCAGTGGGGGAGAACCCCTGATGCATCCCGAGCTGGAGGCGATCATCGCGCACATCCGCAAGAAAGGCATGCTTGTCGGGCTGATCAGCAACGGCTACCTGATGTCGAAAAAGCGTATCCGTTCGCTGAACGAGGCGGGTCTGGAACACCTGCAGATCAGCATCGACAACGTTCAGCCCGATGACATTTCCAAGAAGAGCCTGAAGGTACTCGACAAGAAGCTGCGTTATCTTGCGGAGTGTGCCGATTTCAAAGTGAACATCAACTCGGTGCTGGGCTCGGGGGTCGCCAACCCTGAAGATGCCCTCACCATCGGCAAGCGTGCGGTGGAACTCGGTTTTACGTGTACGGTCGGCGTCATCCACGACGACTCGGGACACCTTAAACCGTTGAGCAGTAAAGAAATCGAGATCTTTCATGAACTGAAGGAAATTGGGAAGAAGGGATATCCCAAGATCAACCGCTATTTTCAGGAGAATCTGGCCAAAGGCAAACCCAACAACTGGCGCTGCCGGGCCGGGGCGCGCTATTTGTACCTCTGTGAAGACGGGCTCGTGCATTACTGCTCCCAGCAGCGGGGCTATCCCGGCATTCCCGTTGAGGATTACACCGTCGAGGACATTCGTCGGGAGTACCTGACTGAAAAGAGCTGTGCTCCCTTCTGCACAATCTCCTGCGTTCATCAGGCCTCCACCGCTGATTTCTGGCGCGATCCGCAAATCGGTGCCCGCCATGTAGCGGAGGCGCACACACCGCCCACGGAATCCCCTGAAGGGGGACTGGTCGGGCTGGATACTTAGGGCGTTCCTCGCTTGTCGCAACAGATCCGTAGGGGCGACCCTTGTGGTCGTCCGCCAAACGGGCCGGCACGAGACCGGCCCCTACGAGCTCTAGCCGTCAGCCCAGCAAAGAACGGACCAGTGTCAGAACCTCATCAAACATCTCTCTCGTTAACCGGCCCGTCTGGGTGTTTTGCTGGCTGGGGTGATACACACCTACCAGAGTGATTCTTGAATCCAGTTCACACAGAGCTCCGTGACCAAACCTGGGGAGAGGGCGAGGGAGAGTTAGCTCGAGTTGCCGGCGGGCCGCAAGATAGCTCTGCCAGGCGATGCCGCCCAGGGCCAGGACCACCCGAACCCGCTGGAGCAGGATCAGTTCGCGGCACAGGTATTTTAGACAGGTCTTCTTCTCCTCCGGGGTTGGTCGATTCTGGGGCGGGACACAGCGCACGGCGGCTGTTATGAAGGCATCGACCAGGTGAAGATCGTCCTGGCGGTGCAGACTGGCAGGCTGGTTCGCGAAACCGGCACGATGCAGAGCGGAGTAGAGAAACTCTCCGCTTCGGTCCCCGGTGAACATGCGGCCGGTTCGATTGGCACCATGCGCACCCGGGGCCAGGCCCACAATCAGCAAGCGAGCCTCAGGGTCGCCAAAGGAAGGTACCGGACGGCCCCAGTACTCCCAGTCCCGGTAGGCGCGGCGCTTGTCTTTCGCCACTTTTTCGCGAAAGCTCACCAGCCGGGGACAAAGGCGGCATTCGACAATCTTCTCCTGCAACCGCACCAGGTCCACTTCTGCTTGCCCTCCAACCTGAGTCCTGTTTGGATAGTACTCCCTTTCATAAGTACCATAACGCCATCGAGGTGAAATTTTGAAGCAGGCGCAGTCGACGTTCGAAGTTCAAACCAGCGGGCCGGGACTTTATGACTTCACGGGAGAAGTACTGAACTGGTGCCGGCTTCAGGAGGTCGAAAACGGTCTCTTGACGCTCTACATCCGACATACTTCTGCTTCCCTGACTATCCAGGAGAATGCCGACCCGGACGTGCGTCACGATCTGGAGAATTTTTTTCGGCGACTGGTTTCGAGAGATCCCGAACTCTATCGCCACCGCATGGAGGGACCGGATGACATGCCGGCCCACATTCGCTCGGCTCTCACCCAGACGAGCCTTTCGATTCCTGTCTCCGGCAGTCGACCCGTGCTCGGCACCTGGCAGGGCCTCTACCTCTACGAGCACCGCGACGCTCCACACACCCGGAGGATTGTCGGCCATCTGGTTGGGGGATAACAAGGACTGCTAGAGCTGTCACCGGCCGCCAACATTGAAGTTTCGAGGCACGGCCCCTATTCTTGGACCTATGATTGGTAGAGCCCTTGTTCACATTCTCTTGTTTTGGCTGGTCGCGGCCGGACCCTTGCTGGGTCAAGCAGATCTTCCAAGAGCATTCGTTGATGGAAACGGCCCCGGCTGGACGGCCCTGGGAGAAGACGATTTTGTCAACGTGAACTGCGCTGACGACACCTGGAGTTGGAAGGATGGAATGCCCCATGCCACGGGGACTCCCACCTGTGTCCTGTGCACTGCGCGGGAGTACACCAATTTCGAACTGGTGGTGCAGTGGGAGCACCTGCGCTCGGGCGGCAACTCGGGCGTGTTCGTGTGGTCTTCGCCGGAATCCCATGTGGGACTGCAACCCGGCCGGCTTCCCTCCGGTGTAGAAGTACAGATTCTGGACCCGGGTTTCACCGAGCAGTGGATCAAGAGCGGTAAGAAGGCCGACTTTTTCAGCGCTCACGGCGACGTGTTCGCGGTCGGAACCTCCAAAATGACCCCCTTTCCTCCCCTTTCTCCCAACGGCACTCGTAGCTTCCCCAGCAAAGACCTGGTCCGCAACACCGGCCACTGGAACCATTACTACGTCCGCGCCATCAACGGAGAAATCCGACTCTGGGTCAACGGCGAAGAAGTCTCGGGAGGAACCGGGGCGGATCCCGCCAGCGGCTACCTGTGTCTGGAATCGGAAGGGTCCCCGGTGCAGTTCAAGAACCTTCGTATCCGCGAGTTGCCTTGAACGCTCGCTGCCGAGCCCGCAAGGTGGGAGGGGCCTCGAGGCCCGGGGGCGTCCGTAGGGGCCGGTCTTGTGCCGGCCCGTCCATGCGGGCGACCACGAGGGTCGCCCCTACGAATCAAACAACCAGTAGATCGAGGAGCCGGAATGAGGTGTAGTCGAAGAATCGTCTTGTCGAGGTGGAAATCAACCGTGGCAGCCCTGGTGACGATGGGGTGCGGGACCCTGGTGATCCCGGCCCACCCCACGCCCGAGATGGACGCGGTTCGTCTGGCCCTGCACGTCTGGGCCAACGGTTTGCTCAACGCAGACGATGCCGCCATCGCCTCTGTTGTGCATGACGATCTGACCACCAGTAAAGGGGAAAACCGGGACGAGTATCTAAGCACTACCTCGGGCAGGATTCGGGAGATCGACGTAACCCAGGTGCTGCTCCAGTACGCCTATTACGAGTCTGTCGAGAATGGCATCCGGGTTGGGCCGGTGGTGATTCTCCAGGAACTTGATCTGATCAAGACCAGCCTGACCCTGACCTTCCGCCAGACCGGCGACAAGTGGAAGATCATCCAGATTTCGACTGAGGTGGAGCCGCCTGGTGAACTGTCCGATCTTGATCTTCCGGAGCATTACCAGCTCCACCCGGTGC
>CBDCBX010000020.1:0-831022 GCA_965214465.1 Acidobacteriota bacterium
AGCTGTTCTCCTCGCGACAGAGGACCACGATTTCACTGTCCGGGAAGAGCTGACCTGACTTGAGGCTGGTCAGTGCACGGTGGCAGCTCGCGAAATCCTCTGTCTGCAGGAACAGAATCCTGGGAATTGGGCGGGGGAGCGCAGAACCGAATCGCACTCTCTGATAAAGAAACCGAAGGAGGCCCGGCAGGGTGGCGTAGAAGAAGTCGCCACTCTCGTTGATGACCAGAGTCTTGGGCACTCTCAGCAGGAAAGGTACCAGCTTGATTCCCCAATAACCCTGTTCTCCGGAAGAGAAGACGATGCTCGAATCGAAGCTGCGACCCCTTAATTGTCGAAGGGCCTTTAGCAACGACCGCGGGGCCAGGCGGGTCAGTTCACAGGAATTGGGCAGGGCTGCACGCCAGACCGACTCCGTTGCTTTCAGCAGAGAGGGATGGCAGCTCTCCACGAATAGAACCTTTTCTCCCAGGGGCCGGTGTGGAAAGCTGAGCAAGTACTCTCTGAAGGCCTGATCCGGTTGATGTAGCGGATAGAGAATGGAAAGGGCCAGCCGACCACCGCTGAGGGGGCGTGCCCGGCCCTGGTAGTCAACTTCGAAGGCAGATCCCGAGAGTCGCCGGGCTGCGCTCTTGATCGATCGATATCCGCGATTGAACAGCGGGAAGAAGATCCGAGAGTAGTCTGTTCCCTGAAAAGATGGCGAAGAAGGAGTCAGGACCGACGAGAACGGGTTCTGTCTGGAGAGATAGAAGTCAAGGTCATCGGACCGGATGACGAGGGCATCCAGTGGGGTGTTCGGAAACTGCCGGCGCAGCGCAGCCGCCATGTAGAAAAACTGGGGGAGGTGGCAGCACTGAACGAGCAGGAGCCGTCGGTTCTTGTCCTGCTCTTGTGGATGAGAAGCGGAAGTCGTCACGAGTTTTGCTCTCTCGCCGGCTGAGAGTTTCCACGGGCGATGCCCTGATAGAGATTCGAGAGTTGTCCCGCCAGGCGATCCCATTCGTAGTGTTGAACGGCTGTTTCCCGCCCGGCCGCCCCCAGTCGCCGGCAATGTTCGGGGTTGCGCAGCAGGGCCAGGGTCCACAAAGCAAACTCGGCCGGGTCGTCTGCGATCAAGATGTTTTCCCCCATGACCGGCCCGGATTCCCAGGCAGGCAAGCGAGGTAGCCACCATGGCCTTTTCAGCCGCCCAGCCTTCCAGTATCTTGCCCCGGATTCCGACGCCGGTTCGAAGCGGTACGATGACGACCTGTGCCCGATGGTAGTACTCCCGGATATCTTCGACAAAACCGGTCACCGTGACATTGGGATGGTTCGCCAGACGCCGGATCTCCAGCGGAGGAGAGGAGCCCACAATGTAGAGATGAGTTTCGGGCCTGGACTCCAGGAGCAGAGGAAAAATCTCCCGCTGAAAGTAAAGCATGGCATCCACATTGGGTTCATGACGGAAGGCTCCAACGTAAACCAGGGAGTCTGGCTCGATCTGGTCCGGACTTCCCGGAGTAAAGTAACCAGTATCCACTCCGGTATTCACAACGTGAAGCCTGGCATCGGGGATGTACCCCGCCAGAAATGCCGCATCGGTGTCGGTCACGCAGACAACGCCGTCCGTTCTGCGGCACATCTGGAGCTCCCGGTGGAGCGTTTGGAGGGTGTTGTAGTAGCGCCGCAGGCGCTTCCACGGCTTCGTTTCCAAAGCCTCCAGGCTGTGGTGAGCTGCGTAGTTTACCTCGATTTCAGTCACCAGCTTGGGAATACCCGGAAATAGATCGGCATACTGAACCATTTGGGTCCACTCAAAATGAACCAGGTCGAAATCCTCTTCGGCTAGAACGCTTTCCAGTGATTCCCGGAAGTTGGCACAGTTGAACTCTTCAAAGGGCTCGTAGAGGTAGGGCGAGACCGGCTCGAAGTGGCGGCGCAGGACCGTTTCGAGGCGCTCGCAATAAGGAGCTGCCTGCCCCGCCTGCTCGAGTTCATCACGGCTCTCGACAAAGCTGACCAGCGTCAGACGGTGTCTGCCAGAGAGGCGGCTCAGGAGCTGGAAGACCCTGCCCGCCCCTCCGTGCCGGCCCAGGTGGGGGAGGTAGGCACTGGCGATGAGAATCCGGGAGGGGACTCCCTCGATCTGACTGTGCCGGTCGGGATGAAAAAAGTTCAAATAAGACAGCGGGCGTCTTGCCCACTCCAGAAACTGCCGTTCTGTGTAACGGCGAGGCGGTTCACAGGCTCTCCCGAAAAGAGCTCCAGGTGCCCGGGTCAGAGCTCGGAGATAACCGGCCGGTGTGATCTCCCGGCGGACTCGGAGCGGATAGAGCAGGAAGTGGGAGAGGAGCGAGGACAACTGGAAGTTCCTCCACAGGTACCACAGTTTCCGTTGCTCGATCATCTCTTGAATCTGGTCTTCGTTGAAGAGCCTCAGGGAGCTGCTTCGATGTTTGTGGACAACTTGACTCGCAGCCGCAAACAATACCCGGAGGCCCCGTCTCCAGGCCCGGTAGCTCAAGTCGGTGTCCTCCACATAGCAGGGGGAGAAAATGGGAGCGAAGCCCTTCAGCCTGAGAAAATAGTCCCGGCGGAATGCGGAAGATCCTCCACCCGCCCACAGAACCGGCAGGACACGACGTTTCTTGTGAGCCTTCCGGACGGGTTCGTGACTGAGGTGAAGACGGCCGTTCTCAAAGTGGCCACTCGTATTGCCTGTCTCCTGGCGCCGTTGCCCGGCTGGAAAAAGAATCTGGGCGCTGACAGCAAAGACATCGGGATCCACAAATGGCTCCAGGAGGGGGGCCAGAAAAGAAGGATCCACGACCATGTCGTTGTTCAGAAGAACCACTATGTTGTGTCGGGCCGCCGCCACTCCGCGATTGTTGCCTTCTCCGAACCCGAGGTTACGGTCCAGCTCCAGAATTCTCACGCACGAAAAATGCTGGCGAATCCATGCCACGCTGCCGTCCGTGCTTCCGTTGTCGACCACGAGAACCTCGTGATCTCTACCGTCGGTTTTGATGGCCTGGACCACGGCAGGCAAGCATTCTTCGAGGAGTTCACGGCCATTCCAATTCAGGATCACGATCGAGCAACGATCACGAGGTGTGTCAGTCAGAGAAAAGGAACCCCGGACGGTTCTCAGGAGGAGAGAAACGAGCTCAGCCAGCGCAGCCGCGACGAGCAGCAGGAGCTGGACAGGAAGCAGGACGAGCCAGATGAGAAGCCTGGCAATCATCGCACACCACCCTCGGATGAACCCTGAGGCCCGGAAAAGGCATCTCTGATGTGGTGATGCAGACTGCGACAGGCTGCCATGTGCCGCGGTAGAATATGAGATTCGGGCAGCCCAGGTAAAGGGGGACGAATGAGAATGAGAGCGACCTGGCTTGCTGCCACACTGTCACTTCTGGCAGCAACGACCAGTCTGAGAGCGACCAGTGTCAAGATTGTAAACATCTCTGAGATGGTGCAGGGCTCAAACCGTGTTTTTCACGGTCGCTGTTTGTCGGCCCGGGAGATCACCCACAACAATGGTCTGCCCATTGTGGAATACACGTTCCTGGTCACAGAGGGTCTCAAGGGGACTGTGGCTGGAGAGAAAGTTGTTTTTCGGCAGGTTCAGGGGTTTGGCGCCAGAGGGTTCAGGATCGCCGGGCTCCCCGTTTTTACTAAAGACCAGGAGCTGGTTCTCTTCCTGGCCGCCGACAGCAGGATCGGATTGACAAGTCCGATCGGTCTCTCGCAGGGAGCGTTTTCGGTGTTCGAAGACCCAAGAGGGAGGCTGACGATCGTAAACGGCTTTAAGAACTTGAACCTTACCCACGAGTTGCAGCCAGGCCGGCTCCACAAGATGGGTCTTAAGCGTTCCCAGGCTGAGTTGCTGGGGAATCAGGGCCCGATTTCGCTCGAGACGCTCTCTGAAGCGGTTCGCGCCATTGACGTCTATCAGCGGGGCAAGGCCCCCAGGTCGATCCGATGAGCATTCAAGCGGAGTGCCGCCTAGGGCCAGGTCTGGTGGCGTTTTCCATCCAGTTCAGTCTCCTTCTCGGACAGGCGGCTCTGTTTGCAGGAGGGCCCCTGGCTCCCCTGGGCCCCGGTGTCTTCGCACGCTGGAACCCTCTCCAGCCGGTCATCATTGCCATCGATCAGGGCCCGATGGGGGTCGGGGGCTCCATCAGCAACGCGCAGGGGGTTGATTTCGTCCGCTCGACGCTGGCCGAATGGGAAATCGAAACGGCCACGATCCGTTTTGCCGATGGACCGCAGTTGCCGGTGGATGTGGGCGTGTCCAACTACTTTCCTTTTCTCACCCAGCCCCAGGCGCAGGGAAATCCCGTGATTTTCGATCACGACGGGTCGATTATTGAAGATCTTCTGGGTGAGGGTTCCAGCAACAACATTCTCGGCTTTGCCAGCGCCATTCCTGCAGGGGTGAACTTCGGGTTTGGCTTTGCGGTTCTGAATGGGCGCAGGGCCAGCCTGGCGACTCTCGGTCTGTTTCGCCGAGTCGTGATCCACGAGCTGGGCCATCTGCTGGGCCTGGATCACAGTCAGGGAGATTTTTCTCGACGTTTTGACCCTGTCTTTGTCCCGGTGATGTTCCCTCTTGCCGGCTCCGGGCCGATCGGACTCAGGTCGGATGATCGAGCGTGGTTGTCTTACATGTATCCGGTGGAGGGATTTCGGGACCAGACCGGAACCATTCGCGGCCAGGTCTTGCGCCGCAGCGGAGGAGGGCTCTCGGGGGCCAATGTCGTGGCCATGCCCATCGAAGTGGATGGCGAAGGGCAGTGGACGGAACGACCCGACGGGCTGGTCTCGGTGGTCTCGGACTTCCTGCTGGAAGGAATCGGCCAGTTCGAACTCCCAGGTCTCGATCCCGGTTCCTACGTCGTTTTCGTGGAGCCGATCTCCTCTTCATTCACCGGGGGAAGTGGCGTCGGCCCCTTCCAGATCCGCTTCGATCAGTTCCCCAAGGACTACTACAACGGGGATAACGAGTCGGGCATTCCTCAGTTGGATGATCCAGCCGAGAAGACTCTGCTGCTGGCCCTGGCAGGCCAGCCGCTTGAGGAAGTAATCCTTCGTGCCAACGAAGGGAGCAATAACCTGGCCTCCCTGACCGATGACGATCAGGAGCTGTTCACTTTTCCTCAGGAATTCACTTTTCCCTTTTTTGGAAAAATCTATGAACTGGTCACTGTGAACTCCGATGGCAACCTCACCTTTGGCGGGGGCGACAGTGAGAGCACGCCTCGCGACGAAGGACGCTTTGTGTCGGGTCCGCCTCGGATTGCCCGCCTCTTCACCGACCTGAATCCGGAGGTTGGGGCGGGAGAGGTTCAGGCCGTTTTTGATGGACTCTCCATGACCTTCCAGTGGAACGAGGTTTCGGAGTTTCTGCCCTTCGGCGGCGTTGGACCCGGGAATACTTTTGCTGTGGAACTCTTTCCCGACGGGAGTGTCCGCTTCGAATACGATCAGATTCGGGTCACTCCGGTTGATGGGCTGCAGGCGATCGTCGGAATCACACCGGGTGGCAGCTCTGGGGGCGGGCAGGTTAACTGGTCCCAGCAGATGCAGCCTTTTCAGGCCGGTCTTGAATCCGTTTATGAAGTATTTCCGGGTCAGAGCTTTGATCTGGAGGGGAGTCAGATCATCCTCCTGAGTTCTGAGTCCACCCACGACCTGTTTTTTCCGGTGATTGATGTGTCCGACTCCAGGTTTACCGGCGTCGCCTTTGGGAACGACTCCCACAAAACGGCCGTTTTCTCTGCGGAAGCCCTGGGAGCGGGAGGCCAGCACCTGCCTCTGGCCATCAATCCGGTCCTGGAAGGGATCCTGCCCTTCGGTCAACTGGCGACTCTCCTGCGCGATCTGTTCAGGGATCCGGTCACGGCTCCCTGGAAAGGATGGCTGCGCCTCCGCACCAGCTCTCGAGAACTCTCGAGCTTCTTTCAGATCGGTAACGGCGTGGGAAGTCGCCCCACCCTGCTGGATGGAGGAATCGCACAGTCAAGTCCGGCCACCCAGCTTGTCTTCAGCCGCGTTCATCAGGGAGAAGGTGCTTTTCCGGTGGGGAATGGCACCCTCACAGCCACGACTCACTTTTATCTCGCCAACCCGAACGACGCGCCACTGGGGGCGATTGTGCGGCTGGTCGGCTTCGATGGGATCGTGAGGGCCCAGGCGCCGATCAATCTTCCGGCCCGCGGGTTCGCTGAAAGGGAGTCCGATCTACTCTTCGGGATCGAGCGGATTGATCAGGGATATGCAGTGGTTCAGTTTGACGAGCCCGGAGGAATTGCCTTCTCACTGATTCAGGTGGGAGACACGCTACTTGGAAACCCGCCGACCCGAGTCTCGGAAAGTGATTCAGCTTATTCAGCGCAGCTGGCCCACGGCTCCCTGGGAGGAATCGATCTGATGACGCTGGTCCGGGTGATCAATCTTTCCGACCAGCCGAGAAGTGTGGAATTGACCTCAGTCGCTGAAAATGGGGCATTGATCCAGACCCTGGATCCTGTGCAACTGCAGCCTGGTGAGGCTGTTGAGATCGAAGGTGCAGAGGTGCTGGGCCTGGGCAGTCAGGCCCTCAAGATCGAAGGTGCTCAGGCTCCGGGGCTGACCGGAGTCGCCTCGGCTCGTGTCGGTTCGCTGATTGTCAATTCCGACGGGTCCGGCGTGGTCGGGGACGTCGTTTTCGGTGAGTCCGGTACGTTTCGCTTTGGGGCGCAGCTTCTGCTCCAGCATCAGGGTTTTGATCGGGCTCTTTTCGGCCATGTCGCAAACTCCACAGCCGAGGACCTGCGAGATCAGACGTTTACCGGTATCGCTCTCTTCAATCCGAATCTAGCCGATGCCCAGGTAGCGATGGTCGTCACCGGCTCGGGAGGCCAGCCCACCGGCGGGCTGGAATTTGTCCTGAAGGCGGGTGAACGCCTCTCTAGAACTCTCCTGGAACTGGTCCCGGAAAGTGCGGGTCAGGTGGGAGGATACGTTCTGGTGCAATCGAGCCTGCCGCTGATCGGACAGGAACTGTTCGGGAACAACACCCTGGACTACCTGTCAGCGGTGCCCCCGACTTCTTCTTCTCAGGGGATGGCGGCGCAGCCTTGAGGGGCCGGGCGTTCCACGTTCCGCGTTCCTCGTTTCTGGTTGAGGATCTGAAGCGTGGGAGGCAGGGCTCGGACCGCAGAGGGTTCTTCCTCAATTCCCCGGGGTTCCCCATCAGGTGGGTTTCACGATTCGTTCTACTGCCATCCCGGTCAGCAGGGTGGTGGAGGCTCCGATCAGGACATACCAGGTCCAGGCAACAACCGGAAAGAGACCCCAGCCGTAAACTCCATTCAAGTGGACAAGGATTACCACTCCCAACCCGCTGATCATGGCGATGAGTCCGGCGGTCTCACTTCTGACCTGAGTCCATTGTCCCAACAGAAAAGCACCCAGCACAGAACCCATGACGACACTGGTGATGCCCAGGCCGACTTCGAGCACACTGCCCCAGTTCCGTGCCAGCAAAGAGACCGCGATCAAGACCACTCCCCAGCCGGCCGTGAAGAGGCGGGACATTCGGATGTAGTGTTCTTCCGGGGCGCTGGGGGCCAGGTAGGGTCGGTAGAAGTCGTTCAGTGTGGAAGAGGACAGGGAATTCAGGGAACTGCTCAGTGTTGACATGGCCGCTGCAAAGACAGCGGCTATCACCAGTCCCGAGATGCCGGGAGGCATTTCTTCAACAATGAAAACCGGGAAGATTCGCTGGCTGTCCGCCGGGGGGGCGCTGGAAGAATGCTCGTAAAAGCTGAATAGCAGAACTCCAATCACCAGGAAGAGCAAGAACTGTCCCAGCACGATGATGCCGCTCAAGATAAGGCCCTGTTGACTCTTGGCCCGACTCGAGCAGGAGAGATAACGCTGGACCATCATCTGATCGGTGCCGTGAGTGGCGAATGCAAGAAACGCTCCTCCCACAATGGCGCCGACAAAGGTGTAGGGATTCTCCAGCGAAAAGCTGAAATCGAAAATCTGAAACTTGTCGGATTCAGCAGCAAGGCGGGTGATCTCCTGCCATCCGCCCGCCAGGTGATCGATCAGAAGGAAGAAGGCGATGACCGCACCCGCGATGTAAACCACCAGCTGGATGACATCGTTCCAGACAACGGCTGTTATTCCTCCATAGAAGGTGTAGACGATCGTGATCACGCCGATGATGACCACCGTCCACACATCCGAGATACGAGTCACCACGGAAAGCACCAGAGCCGTGGCAAACAGGCGGACACCGTCCGCCAGGGTTCGATTCACCTGAAAGAGGCCCGCGGACAAGTTCTTGACTTTGGTTCCAAAGCGAAAGGTCAATATTTCATAGGCACTTTGAATATCTCCCTTAAAGTAAGATGGGATCAAAACAAAGCTGACCAGAACCTTGCCGATGACATATCCGACCGCAAGCTGGAGGAAAGTCAAATTGCGGTCATAGGCAAAGGCTGGGATCCCGATGAAGGTGAGAGTGCTGGTCTCGGTAGCCACTATCGACAAAGACAGGGCCCACCAGGGGAGCTGTCGGCCTCCCAGGAAATAGTCGCTGGTACTTCGTTGCCCCCGCCCCAGCCAGACTCCCAGGATCGCCGTTGCAATGAGGTAACCAAACAGAACAATATAGTCGATGGGACTCAGCTGCATTTCCCATTATGCTTGACGCCTGCACCGGGAATAGTCAAACGATCTTCGAGACACGCGGTTTCAGGATGGGCCAATGAAAGTTCTTGCCGGGATTGATGGTGGAGGCTCCAAGACGGCCGGGGGCGTAGGGGACGAAGAGGGGACTGTCCTGGGGAGCTTTGTCACGGGCCCTTCGAACATTCTCAAAGACGGTGCGCTGGCGGTCAAGAATGCCCTGTCGGAGGCTCTGGAAGGGGCCTGCTCCAATGCATCGCTGCCGAGGGGAGACATTGAGGTTGTCTGTGCCGGAATTGCGGGCGTTGTCCGCAGCGAGAGTCGGGATCTGGTGGAAGGCATGCTGAGAGGAATGACCCCGGCCCGGACCGTGCTGGTAGAAACGGATGCTCACATTGCTCTGGCGGGGGCCACCAACTGTCGCCCCGGAATCATCGTGATTTCGGGAACCGGGTCGGTGGCTTTCGGTGTGAACCCCGAGGGCCGCACGGCTCTGGTGGGGGGGTGGGGGCACCTGCTGGGTGATGAGGGGAGTGGATACGATATCGCGCGACGCGGTCTTCAGGCAGTTCTCCAAGAAATGGATGGAAGGGGGCCCGCCACGTCGATCAGTCAGAAAATTGCTGCCGAGCTCTTTGTCAGTTCCAGTGAGCGGGTGGTTCACGAGCTCTACCGGGGTCAGTTGACGGAGGGCAAGATTGCCTCTCTCTATCCTCTGATTGATCAGGCGGCTCAAGAGGGTGACTCTGTCGCACTCCAACTCTTTGAAGATGCGGCCGGCCATCTGGCGGATGCCGCCCGGGCAGTTGTCAAAGAGCTTGCTCTCGTGCCCGGGGAGGCTCTGATTACGGTTGCGGGCGGCGCTCTGGTGGGAAGTCCGTTCCTGCGGAAATGCCTGGACCGGGCACTCGCGACGGGTGGGCTGGCATCCCTCCGGGATCCCTTTGCCGGGGCCGAGATCGGGGCGTTGCTAATCGCCGGCAGAGTGCTACGGGGCCAGCCGCACTTCGAACCAGCCTAGCTAGTGTACTGACCGGGAAGTTCGCGGTGTTAATTCGGGATGGATTTTCGTCGTCAGTGAGGCGCACGACGCAGGCAGGCCGAGAGTCTTTCGAGGAGCGCAACAAAGCTGTCGGCGAAAAGACGCCCGAAGTAGCAGCGTGAACTTTCCGGACAGTGCACTAGGTGTGCATTCTCATGACGTTGTTCAAAAGAGGTAGTCTGCTGATGGGAGGGAGATTGGCCAGGCTCTGGTGCATACGGTGGTGATTATAGAAGTGGAGCCAGCGAGGAAGCCAGCGGGAGCGTTCTCGTGAGCTGCGGTAAGGGATGCGGTAGGCCCACTCTCTGAGCATGGTCTGGATGAAGCGCTCTGCTTTGCCGTTGGTCTGAGGGCGGTAGGGTCTGGTGTACAGATGGCGCAGGCCGTGGCGGTGGCAGCAGTTGTTGAAGGCATGAGCGCGGTAACAAGATCCATTGTCGGTGAGGATGGAGAGCGGTTGAACACCGCGCTGATGGAAGAAGGAGAGAAGTGGACCCGGAAAACTGGACCATTTGCTAAGGTGGCTCCGACCTGAATCAGAAAGGATGAGGAGTCATGGCAAAACGAAGGAATTTTTCAGCTCAGTTTAAAGCGAAGGTGGCGCTGGAAGCGCTGCGAGGCGAACACACGCTGAGCGAGCTGGCGGCTCGCTACGAGGTCCACCCGAATGTGATCACAAATTGGAAAAAGCGGGCCCGAGAGGGCCTGGTCGATGTGTTCGCGGGCAAAGTTGAGAAGCGTCAGAGAGGAAGCGAGGCAAAGACCAAAGAGCTCTACGCCAAGATTGGCGAACTGACGGTGGAAAAGGATTTTTTGTCCAAAGTGCTCGATCGCTGAGCATCAAGGCCAGAAAGGCCGCGATCGAGCCGAAGCACCCGAGGCTGAGCATACGCAGACAATGCAGGCTGATGAGTCTGAACCGTTCGACTTTGTACTATGAGCCCAAGGGTGAGAGCGAAGAAAACCTGCAACTGATGAGACGACTGGACGAGCAGTTCTTAGAGACTCCCTACTACGGATCCCGGCAGATGGTCTATCACTTGAAACGGCAAGGCTACCAGGTGGGCCGCAAACGGGTTCGTCGCCTGATGGCCAAAATGGGCCTGACGGTCATCTATCCAAAGCCGCGGACCTCACAGCCGCACCCGGAGAATCGAGTGTATCCGTATCTTCTTCGAGACTTGGCGGTCAGCCGGCCCGATCAAGTGTGGTGTGCGGATGTCACCTACATCCCGATGCGTCGAGGTTTTTTGTACCTGGTGGCGATCATGGACTGGTACAGCCGCCGGGTTCTGTCCTGGAGGCTGTCGAACACGCTGGAGCCGTTCTCTTGTTGCGAGGCACTCGAGGAGGCGCTCAACAGGTACGATCACCCGGAGATCTTCAATACGGACCAGGGGAGTCAGTTCACCAGCGCGGAGTTCACGGGACTACTCAAGGAGGCCGGGGTGCGTATCTCGATGGACGGAAGGGGCCGCTGGATGGACAACATCTTCATCGAGCGTCTGTGGCGTTCACTCAAATACGAATGCGTCTATCTGAACGCTTTCGAAACCGGGTCGGAGGCCCGTCAAGGGATCGGCCACTGGATCAATCTATACAACAGCGAGAGACCTCACTCGGCACACAACGGAGCGACGCCCGAAGAGGTGTACACTGGCTTGGACAAGAAATCTGAGTGGGGCCTCGCCCTCGGGCTTATCCCCTCTCAGAATTCCCCTGACTGGCGGCAACAAGAACTACGGAGTCCACCTTAGAAATGCCGCCGAGTGGTCCAGTTAATGGGGTCCACCTCTGAGAGGGCGCGCTGGAGGAAGGCTATGGCGGATTCCTTTCGCTCATCGGGCAGAACTTCCAGGTAGGCCAGGCGGGAAGCGTCATCGACGCAGACATGGACAAACTCCCAGCCCGGACGAGGGCGGCGGCGGCGGCGGATTCCGGTGATGCGGTGGCCGATGCCGTCGATGCGGCCCAGTTTCTTGATGTCCAGGTGCAAGAGCTCTCCGGGGTGTTCTTTCTCGTAGCGTCGAGGTGGCTGGGCAGGCTCCAGAGCTTTGAGCCGACCGAGACCCCGTCGGGAGAGGGTCCGGGCCACAGTCGAGCGAGCCAGATCCAGACGGGCGGCGATCTCAGCCGAGACCATCCGTCTGTGTCTGAGTTGCACAATCTGATCGACCACAGCGGCGGCTGCTTGTCTGGGACTGCAATGAGGCCGAGAGGAACGATCCTGCAGTCCCTCAAGACCTTGCCGGCGATAGCGGGCCAACCACTTGTAGACGGTCCGCTCGCTGACTCCCAGATCAGCTGCTACCCGGACCACCGGATCGCCCCTCTGCACACGATCCACCATCAGGGCTCGACTGTGCGGGCAACTTCGTGCATTGTGATGAATGTCCATCCGTTGTCTCCTTTGGGTGCTGAAGGTTTAACTTCCAATCAGCATTCCCGAAGAAGCTCGGATGGACAACCCCTTTTACTGAACAACCTGTTGAGAGTTCACAACTAGGGGCCAGCCATTGAGGAAAGACCCTCCGCGGTCCGATCCCACTCTTGAGAAGTGTCGAGCCATCCACAACTCGAAGGGCGCCAGTGGTTTTCTGTATCCTGACACCATGCGGCAAGACGACGGTCCCGCAGTGCGCATCTTTGCCACTTGCGATATTGGTTCCCAGGCCCTGGCTCGGCTGCAGCCAGGGGATACCTGCTGGAGGTGCATCCGGGCACTGACCCACCACCCTACGAATTGCTTGTAGAACGAGTGTCCTCGGGGATTGCAGCACTGGTCACGAGTCTCCGGGATCGGATTGACGAACCCTTGCTCCGGGCTGGAGAAGGGACCCTGAGAGTGATCGCCCAGGATGCAGTCGGTTTTGACAATATCGACCGGCAAGCAGCCAATCGACTCAAGATTCCGTTTACCCATACGCCGGACGTCCTGACGGATGCCACGGCCGAGTTCGCACTCTTCATGATGGGTTCGGTGGCCAGGCGTCTCTACCCGAGCGAACGGCTGGTACGGGAAGGGCAGTGGACAACCTGGCATCCCTATCTGCCTTTCCTGGGAGATGAAGTGGCCGGAAAGACAGTGGCAGTGGTTGGAGTCGGCCGGATCGGACGAGCGTTCGCTCAGAAGTGTCTGGGACTGGGGGTAGACCTGCAGCTGCACAATCGCTCCGGTGTCGACTCTGCTTTCGTCAACGGTCTCCAGAGAATCCTGGATCTTCAATACAAGGAGGGGTTCTCCGAAAGGCGTTGCCGGGTCGAAGTGGTCACCCTGGAGAAGGCGTTCGAGCAAGGAGATTTTGTCAGTATTCACTTACCTTTGAACGACTCGACTCGAGCTCTGATTGATCGCGAAAAGCTGGGCTGGATGAAACCGACCGCTTTCCTGATCAACAGCGCCCGGGGTCCCATTGTCGAGGAGGCCGCTTTGGTACAGGCGCTGACCTCCGGGAGCATCGCCGGCGCGGCCCTTGATGTCTTCGAGGCGGAACCTCTTCCCGGAGATTCAGCTTTACGTGCACCGGAACTGGCCGGACGGGTTCGCCTCTTTCACCATTTTGGGAGTGGAGGCAGAACCACTCGGTTGTCACCCGATCCACAGAAGGGAATGGGAGGGAGGTGTGTGCAAGGTGTCATTGATGTTCTGGAGGGCCGCTACGGCGCCGATCCCTCGAGAATGCCCTGGGTCGTGAACAAGGAGGCGTTCTAGTCTAGAGGTATTGAACTCTTCAGGTTTCCCTGGCTTCCCGGACCTGGCGAGGTGAGCCGATCACGATCAGCACATCTCCTTTGGCGAGTTCGGTCGAGGGTTTGGGATTGAAGGAGTACTCCTGCTCGTCGGGTCGTTGCAGGGCGACAACCAGGAGCCCGGTCCGTTCGGTCAAGTTCAACTGTTCCAGGGTCTTTCCCTGCATGGACGCAGTGGCGGCTAGCTCTTCCACGCGGAGAGTCTCTCCCGTCACTCGCAGCATCTTGTCTAGAAAGGTCACAACCGAGGGTCGGATCATCATCGAAGCCATTCGCAGGCCACCGATCGCCTGGGTCTGAACGACTGCGTCCGCACCTGCCCGGACCAGTTTCTGGCGGTTGTTGTCATCTGTGAGCCTGGAGATGATGCGGAGGTCCGGGTTCAAGGCTCGGACAGTGAGAACCAGAAACACATTTGCCTGGTCATCCGGCAAAACGGCCAGGAGCCCCTGCGCTCTCTCGATCCCTGACCTTCGCAGGATCGAGTCCCGGGTAGCATCCCCCTGCAGGTACGGGATTTCCTTGAGGAACTTGAGCCGCTGCAAAGCCGCTTCATCTTTCTCGATGATCACAAAAGGGGTCAGCGTCTTGTACAGTTCCTGAGCAATTTCAATGCCTGTTCTGCCGGCACCGCACAGTACGATATGATCCCGCATCCGGGCAATTCGGTTGTCCATTTTTCGACCTCGAAAAACTCGATTGAATTCTCCCTCAACAACATAGGCTGCCACAGTGGAGATCGCATATCCGGCAATTCCGATCGATGTCACCACCAGGAGCATGGTGAAAGCCCGACCGATCTGAGTCAGTTCCCGGGTCTCGCCGTAACCGACCGTTGTCATCGTAATGACGGTCATATAGAGACCGTCTGACCAGGACCATCCCTGCAAGAAATGGTACCCGGCTGTGCCCACGCTGGCCGTCATGAGGATCAGGACAAAGGCGTAGAGAATCCTTGATTCGTAAACCGAGGAAATCAGATAACTCCAGATCCTGTTGAGGAGATAACCCAGTGCACATGAGAGGAAAAAGAGAGCCAGAAGGGCGAGTCTCCGGTCCCTGAGCAGAACCAGATATGAGATCAGGGTGATCAGACTGAGGTACAGCCCTACGCCCAGGCTCCAGCGAACCACCGGATCTCGCCAGTGAGTTGCCAGGCTGACGGGCCCAATCGGCGACCTGTGAATCAAGGCCAGATGGTGTGTTCGGGCTAGATTCACATAGGAGAGCCAACCCGTCAGGCCAATAGCCAATGCCGATCCGGCCAGGAGCATCCACCAGCCCGTCTGGCTCGGGATGACCTGATGCCACCGACCCACAAGGCCGGCCAGCACTGCAGTGACAAGAAGAGAGGCGAGTTCGGGACGGATCTTCAGGGGGCTGGTTCGCTCGAGAGTCGCCGAAAACTCGTCATCATCCAATACGGTGCGGCTGCGCAGTTCCTCGATGGATCTAAGAAAGCGCCGGCTTAGAGTCAAGTGTGCCACCAGCACCAGAAGTACCGTGACCGGGGCGAAGAGCAAGAAACTGATCGACAGCTTCTCGTGCCCTGGCTTCGTGACCAGCCAGACCGCCAGCGGTCCCAGACCAATCAGGATGAACCCCAGGCCACCAGCCAGCGTCGGAGAAAGCCTGAGCCTGGACATTTCCCGCTGGAGCGCGGTTTGGGAGGTCCAGTTGGGCATATTCCTATCCTACGACAACGGGACCCCAATACCTACCATCAGTGTGCTGTCCGGGAGGTTCACGGTGTACATCCGGGATGGCTTTTCGTTGTCAGTGAGGCGCGCGACGCTGCAAGGCCGGGAGTCTTTCGAGGTGCGCAACAGAGCTGTCGGCGAAAAGAGGCCCGAAGTAGCGGCGTGAACTTTCCCGGACAGTACATTAGCGGTGGTGAAGCGCCAGAATAGCGAAGCAGGTCAGACCCCAGAGAAGCAGGTTGATAAAGAGCGGACGGTCACGAAAGATCACCTCTTCGGGGCGCTCGACGATCTCCCGCCCGGACAGATACTGGTACCGCAGGAGGCCGTAAAGGACAAATGGCACGCTCAACATGATCCAGGTGGTTGGAGCGCCCTGGATGGTCCACAGGGCATAAGTCATGAGAATGCTTGCCAGCAGCGCTGTTTCCACTTGCTCCAGGTAAGAAACGGAATACTCGTTGAGGACTCCCCGAGTTGTGACGCCCGTGTGGGTCATTCTTATCAACTCGCTCTTGCGTTTCTGTAGACCCACGTAGAAGGCGAGCAAGGCGACGCAGAAGAGAAACCAGGGCGAAAGCTCCACCCGGGCTGCAACCCCCCCGGCCACTGCGCGAAGGACAAATCCTGAGGCAATCGACATGATGTCAAGAATCAAGACTCTCTTGAGGATCAGGTTGTAAGCGAGTTGAATCAGGATGTAGGCCACCAGGGTGAGGACCAGAGGGATCGAGATTCTGAAGGCCAGGCCCAGCCCCCCGATAGCCACGAGGATAGCCATAAGAATCGCGGCTGAAATCGAAATCTGGCCTGAGGCCAGAGAGCGCCCCCGCTTATTGGGATGGAGTCGATCCTGCTCCAGATCGAACCAGTCATTGAGCAAATAAACTGCACTCGAAACGGCGCAGAATGCCACGAATGCTCCCACCACTCGGAGCAGTTCACCTGGATCAGTGACAAAAGAAAAAAGCGGAGCCGCAAAGACCAGCAGGTTCTTGACCCACTGGCGGGGACGCAGGGCAACAAGAGGTGCGGGAATCATGTTTTGAGTACTCCGGGGCCAAGGCGAATATACGAACTGGGACTGACAGCCAGACCATCCCAACTCCGTGGGTATGCGAGGGTTGCAGCCGGTCTGATCTGACGGGGAGCGAAGTGAACCCACGTTACCGTATTTCTGCAGGGAACTGCTGGGTTAGAATAGGCCTGCACATGTTTACTGGAATTGTTGTAGCCCAGGGTTGTCTCGAGCGGATCGAGAAGGGTCCCGAAGGCTCGGTTCTGACCGTCAGGAGTGTTGAGCTGGCTCCCAGGCTGAGTGTCGGGAACAGTGTCAGTGTAGATGGCATCTGCCTGACCGTCGTGGAAGGTACGGAGCAGGTCTTCAGAGTGCAGGCCACACCGGAGACGTTGCGCTTGACCAACCTGGAGACCAGGGAGGAAGGGGACCGTGTCAACCTGGAGCCGGCCGCTCGCATCAACGACTTTCTGAGCGGCCATCTGGTGCAGGGTCACGTGGATGGAAGAGGTCGGATTACGGACATCAGGGTGGATGGCAACTCGAAAGTTTTTCGGTTTCAGGTCCCTGGCAGTATCCAGCGCTACTGTACCCTCAAGGGGAGCATCGCGGTCAACGGTGTCAGCCTCACCATTTCCGGCCTTGGAAAAGAGTGGTTCGAGGTAACGATTATTCCTCACACTCTGGAGGCCACCAACTTTGGTCGGTTCAAGGTCTCAGATGTTGTGAACCTCGAAGTTGACATCATCAGCAAGTACGTCGAACTGCATGTCAAGAGAGTTCTGGTGGGTTTTGCGGCCATTCTGATGGCCACGGCCGGGTGGGTTCAGGCCTCGTCTCTAGAGATAGACGCTAACACCGTCCTGATCTACCAGAACACAACTTCGGAAGAGACCAGCCAAATGGTCATTCGCGTGGCGCGTTATCAGCCGGACATCGTCATAGAGTGGGAGACCCGAATGGACCAGGGGACCGTCCAGCTCTATCGAAAGGCCGTTGATCAGTCGCGCCGCTTCACTCTGAGCGGACTCTTTGAGGTGGGCGTCAGTAGTGCGTCAAAGGACGAGATGACAGTCTGGTTGTCGAGGACTCTCTACGAGCAGCTGACTGCCGGGAAGACCCAGAAGATCCTCTTCAACCGCACACCGTTGAAGATGACACTGCTCAGAAGTGAGGATGCCCGGATCGTAGTCGATGGAGAGGATGTGGTGTCCGCTGCCGTTGTCTTGAAGGACAATCGCCGTGGTGAGTGGGTTTTTCTGGACAGTCGCGAAAACCCGCTCTTGCTCAAGTACACTTCCCCTTTCTATGTGACCGAGTTGAGTAAGGTTGTGAACCCGGAGAAGACCCCGCTGCGCTGGATCAAGCAACTTCCTCCGATACAGTAGAGAATTGCAGGAGATGAGGATGACCACACCTTCAGTGTTAAGCACGGGAACCGAGCTGGACTCTATCGAGGATGCCCTCCAGGATATTCAAGCCGGCAGGATGGTCATTGTCGTGGACGAGGAGGACCGCGAAAACGAAGGTGACTTGACCATGGCCGCTGAAAACGTCACTCCTGAGGCGATCAATTTCATGGCCACCCATGGACGCGGCCTGATCTGCCTTCCCATGACCGGTGAGGCGCTGGAAGGCTTGAAGGTCCCTCTCATGGTGGTCCAGAACGAATCGGTGCACGAGACTGCCTTCTGCGTCAGTATCGAGGCCCGTCGGCGAGTGTCAACGGGCATTTCGGCGGCCGACCGGGCGGTAACGATTCAGACGGCCATCGACTCGGCAACGGTGCCTGAGGATCTCATTCGTCCCGGGCACGTCTTCCCCTTGCGAGCCCGGCCCGGTGGTGTTCTGGAACGCGCCGGACAGACGGAGGCGGCAGTTGATCTGGCTCGGATCGCAGGTCTGCAGCCGGCCGGTGTGATCTGCGAAATCATGAACGAAGATGGAACGATGGCTCGTCTCGCCGATCTGTTCAAGTTCCGGGTCAAACACCGCATCCGCATCGTTTCGGTTGTGGACTTGATCAAGTTCCGGTTGAAGAACGAGCGGTTTGTCAGGAAAGTGGAGCAGGTGCCGTTCTTGTCCGAATACGGGAGTTTCGAGTTGATTGTTTTCGAGAACCAGCTCGACGGTGATCGCCATCTCGCACTCGTCAAGGGAGATCTCAGTGGTCCCGATCCGGTTCTGGTCAGGGTTCATGCGGAATCGGTTCTGGGAGATATCTTTCGCAGCCGTCTGGACCCGGCCGCCCAGGAGCTGGAATTGTCACTCAGAAAGATTGAGTCGGAAGGGAGAGGGGTCTGCGTCTATCTTCGCCTGGCCGACAAGGACCGGCAACTGGCAGGCGAAGTAGAACGACTGGCGGCTCGTGCGCGCGGCGACGCTTCGACTGCTGCTTTTGGGGGAGCCTCCTTTCGAGATTTTGGAGTAGGTGCCCAGATACTGACAGGCCTGGGGCTCCACGAGATTCGAATCCTGACGAACCATCCCAAGAAGATTGTCGGGCTGGAAGGCTTCGGACTGCGAATCGTAGAAGAGATCCCGATTCAGTGATCCAAAAAAAGATCTGCATGCTGGGCGCCTATTCGGTCGGAAAGACGAGTCTGGTTCGACGCTATGTCGAGAGTATTTTCGGCGAGAGGTACCTGATCACCCTCGGGGTCAAGATCGACAAGATACGGGTAGCGTTGGAGGATCGGGAAGTTCAGTTAATCCTCTGGGACATCGCAGGAGCCGAAGATCGCTTTTCGGTACCGACCTCCTACATCCGGGGAGCTTCCGGTTACATTCTGGTCGTCGACGGGACTCGCAGCCACACGGTGGAGGTGGCTCTCGATCTGATCGACCAGATCCGGGAAGATGTCGGTGAACTCCCCTTTGTGGTGGCTCTCAACAAGGCAGACCTGGTCGACGAGTGGGAAGTCAGCGATCAGGTGCTGGAACCTCTCAGGGAATTTGGGTGTCCCATCCTGAATAGCAGCGCCAAAACCGGGACCGGCGTGAAGGAGGCCTTCGTGGCCATAACTCGTCTCCTGGTCGGCCCGGGCAATGCACTATAGATCGATCACGGTTTCGGCTCTGGCCAGTTCGATGCGAGAGTCGGTCCGGCTGGAACTGCGCTGCAGAGTCTGGTCGATCCACTCCCTCTCGCTCCACTCCCGATTTGGATCGTGGTGCCCGATCAAGGTTCGAGAGATCTGGCAGTCGATCGCCATCTCCTGAATGTCCTCAATGCAACTGTGTCCCCAGTCCAGTCTCGGAACCGGTGCCGAGTTTCCAACACCCTTCAGCCCGTCATATTCTGTCTTCAGGTACTGCCCGTCACGATAGAGTAGATCGGCCCCCCGGGCCTGCTGAACGAGGCGACCTTCGGCCTCGAGGCTGGCCACCTGCCTGGGGTCGCTATCGTCCGGACCCCGTCTCAGCTCATGGTCGGTACAGAAAACAAACCTGCGTGATTGGCGACAGTTAGAATTTCCCACGTATTGCCTCATTAGAGAATCGAACCAAAGCTAGAAACTTGCCTCACTAAGAATCGAACCCAGTTCCGAACAGCTTATTGGTTCCTTACATCAGAAACAACGGGGCGACCGGAGCCGGACCCGCTTCGCGATCTTCTGCCGGAGCAACTGGGCGAGATTGGAACCCGATTTCGGAGGCTGTCGGCTCCACGCGAGCGATCTCGGCCTTGTAGAGCTGCTCCCTACGCCAGTCCCTCACCCGTCGCTGCAGCGTCCGCAGTTGCCCATCGAAGAACCGACCGGGATAGCGTTGCTGAAGGCGAACGAAAAGCGCTTTGGCGGTTTGAGCGGGATTAACTTCCAGTTGGACACGAACCTCTGGCCAGACTTCAGCAAAGGGATCCTTTCGAGTCCTCCATGTCCGGGGCTTTTTCGTCCGCCGATATCTTCTGATCTCTTTGGGTTCTTGTGAAGCGGTGATCTCGACAAGATACTTCCTGACGATTGCATCCATCTCTCTGGGGGAGTCGTTCCCTTCCAGTTCCCTTTGTCCGTTAGCAAAGGTCCAAAAATAGTCTTGGCGTCGCTCGAGCTCTTTGAGTAAGATCACCGGATCGAGCTTCCGGTAAAAACGCTCGATTCGCTCCCTCTTTCGCTTGGTGAGATAACCAGAAGCAATGATGCGCTGGTAAGGAGTTTGAGCTCGATCGTAGCGCTTCTTGACGCGTGCGCCGACGCGCTGCTTTTCGATCAGCTTCATCGAGGGCTGAAAGAAGTTCACATAGAGGCGTAGAATCTCATAAAGCTGAATCAGGGCCCGCCAGGCCCCCAGTCCCTCGTAGCGATCGTACCCGATCAGCCTTCTCACGACAGAGCCGTTCTTCTCTTCCACAAAGGCCTGATCGTTCTTTCGATTGACCCGGGAACGAGTGAAAGTGATCTGCTCTCTTTGGCAGTAGCGAAGCATCTCATAGTTGATGAACTCGCTGCCGTTATCCGTATCCAATCCCAGCAAAGGAACCGGGAGCCGGCCACGCAGGGAGTTCAGGGCGCCGATCACGTCGGCTTCGCTGCGCCGCAGCAGGGCCACGCACTCGGTCCAGCCCGTTGCGACGTCCACCAGGACCAGCGTGTGCAGAAAACTACCGGCAGCACTGACGCCGCAGTGAGCGACCAGGTCCGCTTCCAGAAACCCGGGTTGAAGATCGTCCCAGTCGGCGAAGGTCCGTACCTTGATCTGCTTTTTGAGTAAGCTTCCCGGCCGGGTTGTACTCACACCACGCTGATTGATTCTCTCGGTGGCCAGCAATCGATCAGCGGTGGCGGGGCTGATCGTCAGAAGCTTTCCCCGGACATCAGCGGGTAAGGACAAATGACCGTTCCTCTCCATCACCTCGATCAACTCGGGAAGAAAGGGAACCAGTCGCTTGGCGCAGATCCGGTTGGCCGTGGTCCAAAGGGTAACCAGTACCTGCTTGACTCGCTCATCGTATCGGGCGCGGCGGGGTCGCGAAGAACTAACGCTACCCGGCGGATTGTTCAACAGAGTAATGGCGTGTTTGCGACCGTAGCCGGTTGCCGCAACCAACTGATCCACGATCTGGCTCTTGATTCCTTTGCGGGCCGATGCGTAATCCTCCGCAGTGCGTGTCAACAACTCTCGGCGCAACTCCAAACTCAACTTTTTCCTCAATTCGTCGCCTCCTCATCAAGTGTTCGGTTCGATTCTTGATGAGGCAACGGTCTCACATTAGTTCGATTTTGGATGAGTCAATGCGTGGGAATTTTATTTGTCGTTGATCACCTGCGACCATTGTTCTCGATCACATAGGCCAGGCAAGGCGCAGGATGACTCACCTCGAATGCGGTTACGGTGGTATGCCCAAGCTGCAGAGGCTCTTCGATATGGTGGTACTGACGAGTCATTGGCTCGCCGTCCAGGGGAGGGGGCTCTCGATTGAAGTCGCGAATTTCGGTGGCCTCGAAGCGGGTCGGCATGATTGCGTAGAAAATGGGCGTGTGGACTCCCAGAAGCTTCTCGTCAACGTGCCGAGAGAAGACGCCCAGGTTGGCATCCAAGGCCCTGAGAAACCGGCCGTTACCCAGTATGTGAAGCTGGTTTCGAGGATCGAAACAGACGACGGCCTGGTCAAATTCCTCCGTGTGGTCCAGGTGCGAATGACTGCCGAAGAGGTAAAGGTGACGCTCCTGGCGGTCTCCCCACTTCGCTTGGAGATCCCTGGCACAATTGCGAAAACCGCTTCCGCAGTCCAGGACAATGTCATACCCGTCGGCCGTTTCGACCCACACGCAGGTCGTCCAGCCTCCGTAAACGGGCAGGGCATCATCTGGAAAGCGACGGCGAAACGCCTTGATCGTCCGCCTCCCGGGTGGGCCGCCGAGGATCTCTGCGAGCGTACAATTCAGAAGCCCCTGGTCGTCAGCGAAGTCGCCGATGTGGTCGAAAACCTGAGACAGCAGCTTGTGGTCATGAATGCGACGCTGGGTAGCTCTCTCTTTCCGGGAAGGGAATATGGAGCCGCTGCCCTGAACACCGTAGAAGCGGATTCTCAGATTCTGAATGGATGGATCGCTCATCTCCGGGAGTGTTTCGAGTTAACTGGAGGAAGGGTAATAGCCTTGCCTGTGTAAGACCTTCAGCTTGTCCGGCTTGCCGTCACCATCCACATCCGCCGCTATCTGGATTCTCAGCTTGCGAAACTTCTTGTCCTGCTTCGGATTGGTGGAAACGTAACCCAACGAGTACTGGCTTCTGACCAGAGCGCTGATGTTTTGAAAGATGCTGTTGTAGGCTGAAGTGAAGCGCGGAAAGTAGGCGTGGCCACCGGTTGACTTGGCGATGTTCTTGAGGGTGGACTCTGCCTGGAGAAAATCCATTCGGGTAGTGGCCGGGAGATTTTGCTCCCCGCGGGCCAGGAAATTGCCGGCCAGGCCGATCGGGTAGATCGTCACGCTGGTGTTTTTGACGCGCTTCAGAAACTTCCCCAGGTTGGCTTTGCTGAAGGAGTCGAGCCCAGTCGTCACGAGGACGATGGAGACTTTTCCCTGTACCTCTTCGAGCCGGTCCAGAGTGTCAATCACGGTGTCGTAGAGATTGCTTTCGGAGTAGGCGGGCGTGTTGAGTCTGCGCAAGGCCGTGTAGACCTCACCAGGATCTTGAGTGAAGTCGACCAGAATCTCGGGCCGGATGTCGTAGGCCACAACGGCAATCCAGTCCCCTTCGCGCATTCCGCGCACAAATGTTTGAGTGGCGAGCCAGGCCTCGTAGATGACCTCCCAGCCGTTGTAGTAACCCAGAACTCTGTTGATGTAGTTGCTGAACTCTACCACCAGAACGGCCGTCATGGGTGCTTCTACAGGAGTGAAGTTGGTGATCTGCTGCTCGACCTTGTCCTCGTAGAGTTTAAAGTTCTGCCGCTTCAGGCCCTGGATCAGGTTCCCTTTCTTGTCCTGCACCGTGACGTCAACGCTGATCTGGTGGACTCCTACCCGGATTGTGGTCTGTCCGGCCGGCCTGTCGGCTTCTTCCTCAAGCGGCTGTGGTCTCTGGGGCTGGCCGAACAGCGGTCCCGGGGCGAAGGAAATTATGAAGCAGAGCAGAGCAACACAGGGCGCAAGGACTGGTCTCTTCATAGGTGGTTGATTCTCCCACTAGTAAGGGATGAGATCGATGCGGAATAGTATCACACGGGGGCGGGAGAGGCCCCCGCAACCTCGAGAGAGTGGGGGGGGAATTTTCAGTCTGGGGTCGAGGATTCGGTATCGGTGCCGACGCGGTCGAGGTAGACACGCTCTGAGATCTGACGGGCGCTCGACATCTTGTGCCTGGTCAGGACGACGCCGGCTGCTGCTCGACCTTTGACGGCATACTCGTCGAAGTCCACGTACAACTCGGTCTTGATACGCGGCTTCTTGCGCAGACGAACGTAACAAAAACGGGCATCACTGGGCTGGAAGAAAAGCACCCTGGATCCGCTCTTCGCCTTGCCCAGCTCGTATCGCCTGTCGCGGGTGACTCCACCGACCTGAAAGCGCTTGATCAAGCCTCTTCCCGTGCGCGGGTCTTCGTAGATTGAATTGAAAGTTGTTTCTCGATCACTCTGTTCAAAGAGCTGTAAATAGACAATATTATCGCCGATGTATTTCTTTGTATCAATCCTCGTGACCTGTAGCCCTCCGTCCCGCAGCACGATCATCACATCGTGCAGGATAGAGCAGGGGCCGATTTCTTCACCGATCTTCGGATCGGTGCCGATGAAGCCTCCTCTTCGATCGACATAGAGTTTCTCTGTCCGGGCGGCAACTGTCTGCGCTTTGACGGTCTCAAAACTCGTCAACTCGGTCCTTCTTTGGCGCCCCTTCCCGTAGGTCTGAATGAGTCGGTCGATGTAGTCAATCGTATAAACAGTCAGGCTTCGCAGGTTACGACGGATGCCAGCCAGTTCCCGGTCAATCTCTTCGAGCGCTGCCCTCGCCTTCTCAGCATCCCAGGCACTGATGCGCTTGATCTTGACTTCGGTCAGGTATACGAGGTCTTCCTCGGTTACCTCGCTGCGAAGCTGGTGTTTGTGGGGCTCCAGTCCTCGATCGATTTCGAAGAGGACTGCGTCCCAGGTCCTGCAGTCCTCGATTCGAAGATAGACTCGGTGTTCGACGAAGATTTGTACCAGCCGGAGCCGGTGCCATTTCTGGATGAGGCGCTCCTGGCGATAATCGAGATCCTGTTTGAGAAGAGCTCTGGTTTTCTTCGTAGCGGCGATCAGAAGCTGCGATATCGTGCAGTCTTCGGGACGTTCGTTCTGGATGACCATCGGACTGGAGGAGAGGCTGATCTCACAGCTGGTAAACGCATAGAGGGCATCCCGGGCCTGTTCCATGTCGACGCCGCGCTGAAAGGTCACCAGAATCTCGACCTGTTCGGCCGTGTTGTCCTCGATGTGGGCCACTTTGATCTTGCCCTTCTCATTGGCACTGAGAATCGAGTCGATCAGGGACTCGGTGGTCATGCCGTAAGGTAGTTCTCGAATGACAAGTGTCTTTCCCGCTCCAGTTTCCACCCGAGCTCGCACCCGAACTCGGGAGCCCTGCGCACCATCGTTGTAGTGGGAGACGTCGGCAAAACCTCCGCTCAGGAAGTCGGGATAGAGTGTGAACTCTTCGTTTCGAAGCCAGGCTTTCTGCGCCTCCAGTAGCTCCAGAAAATTATGGGGCAAGATTCGCGTCGTCATCCCCACCGCAATCCCCTCGGCACCGGTAGCCAGCAACAAGGGAAACCGCACCGGCAGCAGCACCGGTTCCTGATTACGACCGTCATAGGAAAGCTGGTACTCAGTCAGATGCGGGGCGAAAACGACCTCCCGGGCGAAGGGAGTCAGGCGGGCTTCGATATAGCGTGCGGCAGCAGCAGAATCTCCCGTGAGTGGGTTTCCCCAGTTTCCCTGGGTATCAATCAGAAGTTCCTTCTGGGCCAGGGTGACAAGGGCTGCGTAAATAGAGGCATCGCCGTGAGGGTGATACTTCATGCAATGCCCGACCAGGTTGGCGACCTTGTTGTAGCGGCCGTCCTCGTTTTCCCAGAGAGCGTGCAGGATCCTGCGCTGTACAGGCTTGAGACCATCCGTCGCGTGCGGAATAGCGCGGTCCGTGATGACATAGGAGGCGTACTGGAGAAAATAGTCTTTGTAGGTGGCCCGGATTCCCAGCTCTCCGTTGGGAGAAGGAATTCGATTCGTCTTGGAAGGACCCGTCATTCTGACAGGACCTCAGCTGCCTCCAGCGCAGCGTCCATCGGCTCCGTGATCAGGTTTTCGAGAATGAATTCTTTTCGGTCCGGCGTGTTCTTTCCCATGTAGAAGCGCAGGTGCTCTTTGAGTTTCAACCCGTGGGGCAGGTGGACTCGGTCGAGTCGAATGCTCTTGCCGATAAAGTCCTTGAACTCGTGCGGGGAAATCTCGCCGAGGCCTTTGAAGCGAGTGATCTCGGGTTGACTACCCAGTCTGAGAATGGCTTCCTGCTTCTCTGCGTCATCGTAGCAGTAGCAGGTCGCTTTCTTGTTTCTGACTCGAAAGAGCGGGGTCTGCAGGATGTAGACGTGGCCTTTGCGCACCAGTTCGGGAAAGAACTGGAGGAAGAAGGTGAGCAGCAGGAGCCGTATGTGCATGCCATCTACATCGGCGTCGGTGGCGACCACGACCTGGTTGTAACGCAGGTTCTCGATTCCATCTTCAATTCCCAGAGCATGCTGGAGCAGGTTGAACTCTTCGTTCTGGTAGACCACCTTGCGGGAGAGTCCAAAGCAATTGAGTGGTTTCCCGCGCAGCGAAAACACGGCCTGAGTCTGCACGCTGCGAACCTTGGTCAGGCTGCCCGAGGCGCTGTCCCCTTCCGTGATGAAGAGCTGAGACCGGTCATAACCCTCTTTCTGCGGCTCGTTGAAGTGCAGTCTGCAGTCTCTCAGCTTCTTATTGTGAATGTTGGCTTTACGAGTTCTCTCCCGAGCCAGCTTCTTGATTCCGGCCAGGTCTTTTCTCTCCCGTTCGCTTCGCTGGATCTTCTTGAGAATCTCACCTGCCGTCTGCGAGTTTTTGTGCAGATGAGTGACCAGTTGGTCGCGAACGTGCTCGACGAGCCAGGACCGCACGGTGGGCCCTCCTGGTGAGAGGTGCGTGCTGCCCAGCTTGGTCTTGGTCTGAGATTCAAAGACCGGTTCGTGGATCCTGACCAGGACGGCTCCCACGATTCCGCTGCGAGCGTCGGAAGGCTCGATCTGCTTGTTGAAGAACTCCTTGAACGCCTTCAGGATTCCTTCGCGAAAGGCGGCCTGATGGGTGCCGCCATCGGGCGTGTACTGGCCGTTGACAAAGGAGAGATAGGATTCTCCGTATGAATCCGTGTGAGTGAGGGTGAATTCGATCGAATCACTGACCTCATGGATTGGAGCGTAGAGACCACTGTCTTCGACTTCTCGGGCGAGAAGGTCGAGCAACCCATTTCGGCTGAGGATGGCCTGCCCGTCGAAGTGCAGAGTAAGCCCCCGGTTGAGAAAGGCATAGTTCCAGAGCCGATCTTCAAGGAACTCGGACTTGAACCGGTACTTCTCGAAGACCTCCGGGTCCGGACTGAACTCGACGCGGGTACCGGTTTGTTCCTGGGACGGTCTCAGTGGATGCTCTTCGACTAGTTCTCCCCTGCAGAACTCGGCCCGTTTGACCCGGCCATCTCGAAAAGACTCGATGATGAAACTATTGGATAGTGCGTTGACGGCTTTGGTGCCCACGCCATTGAGCCCGACGCTACGATAAAAGGCCCCGGTATCGTATTTGGCCCCGGTATTGATCCGGGCCACACACTCGATCAGTTTGCCGTGTGGAACCCCGCGGCCATAGTCGCGAATAATGACCGAGCCGTTCTCCAGGGTGATGTCGATTTTCTTCCCGGCACCCATGAGGAACTCGTCGACGCTGTTGTCCACGACCTCCTTAAAAAGGAGATAGATTCCATCATCTTCCTGGGACCCATCACCCCTTTTTCCGATGTACATTCCGGGCCGGGTCCGAATGTGCTGCTTCCAGTCCAGGCTCTTGACGTGGTCCTCTGTGTATGCCGCCAGTTGTTCTAAAGAGCGAGTGGTTGCCAAATCTCTAAACCTCTCCTGTGCCTGGTGTACGAAAACCGTGCTTGCCCTGGCTCACTGTCGGGAAGTGGGTCGCCCGGCCAGACTCCATTTCGGCTGGCGCACCCGTGAGGCTGCCAGAACCCCATTGTACTGAAACAGGCTGAACTTGAATGGACTCTTGCTGCGGCCTGGCGAGGGTGTTGCACAGTCGTCAGGGATGGGTGTTGGAGAGCTACGACCGCCAGGAAGGGGAGATCCCCGTGAGAAGTGAAATCTGGAATCGCGTGCGACAAAGCAGGCTGGGGAATGTCCAAACGAGAAGAGGAGACTTGACCTTCCTCTCGTGCATGCCTAACTTCAAGGAAACGCGTTCCAAATCGCTTTCATTCTACTGGATGAGATTGGGGTGATCATGAATAGGAGTTCCATGCTCAAATTGCTGGCAGTTGCGATACTGCTGACCGGCCTTGTTTATCTGGGCCTCAGTTACGATCTGCAGGAAACCCTGCAGCGGGCCCTGACCTGGATCCGCGATCTGGGAGCGACCGGCCCGCTGGTCTTTGCCGCCATCTATGTCATTGCAGCGGTGGCCATGATTCCGGGGTCGATTCTGACACTCGGGGCGGGAGTCATTTTCGGGATCGTCGAGGGCACTATCGTGGTGGCCATTTCCGCCACGCTGGGAGCCACCGCCGCGTTTTTGATTGGGCGCTATGTGGCCCGGGACTGGGTGGCCTCCAGGTTTGAAGAAAGCGAAAAGTTTCAGGCCATCGACAAAGGGGTTGCCGAGGAGGGTTGGAAGATCGTGGGCCTGACTCGTCTGTCTCCTGTCTTTCCCTTCAATCTGCTCAACTACATTTTTGGCATTACACGCGTTTCGCTGAAGGACTATGTGCTGGCCTCCTTCTTTGGAATGTTGCCCGCGACACTGATGTATGTCTACATTGGATCTCTGGCGGGCGACCTGGCCGCTCTGGGATCCGGTGACCGTGCCCGGACTTCAGGCGAACTCGTGCTCTATGCCGTGGGGCTGGCAGCCACGATTGTGGTGACGGTCTTCGTCACGCGTATCGCTCGAAAAGCACTTGACCAAAAGATTCAGTAACTGCAGCTGCGGGGTGATCAATGCAATCCTCTGATGAGTTCCCGATCCTTCCACGTGACCAGCACAACGAATTGCTGGTGAACCATGTTCATCCTCCCGACTGGGTCAACCCCGAGCCGCAAGGGCGTTACAACCTGGTGGTTGTCGGCGGCGGCACGGCAGGGCTGGTCACTGCGATCGGAGCTGCAGGGCTGGGAGCGAAAGTTGCCCTGGTCGAGAGGCACCTGCTGGGAGGTGACTGCCTGAACGTGGGATGCGTTCCCTCCAAGGGTCTCCTGGCTGCAGCCAAGACGGTGGCCACCGTACGAAAAGCGCACGAATATGGTATCCATGTTCCCGGCGGCGTGAAAGTCGACTTTGCGGCTGTCATGGAGCGCATGCGCCGGCTTCGAGCTTCTATCAGCCGCCACGATTCAGCCCGGCGCTACAGCGAGGCGGGGGTGGACGTCTTCATTGGCCAGGGCGAGTTTGTAGATCGACACCGGCTTCAGGTTGAAGATCAGGTACTGAACTTCAAACGCGCTGTGATTGCCACGGGAGCCAGGGCCGCCGCTATTCCTATTCCAGGTCTCCAGGAGACCGGCTATCTAACCAATGAGAGTGTTTTCAGCCTGACCGAGTTGCCCGCCAGACTGGGCGTCATCGGGGCCGGTCCGATTGGCTGCGAAATGGCTCAGGCCTTTCGGCGATTCGGCTCAGAAGTACATCTCCTGGAGCGCTTCCCACAGATTCTCGGTCGTGAGGACCGGGATGCCGCGGCCCTGGTCGAAGAAGCGTTGCTCCACGACGGCGTTCATCTGGTTCTGAACTGTTCCACGAAGTCGGTGTCCGCCGCCAACGGCGAGAAGATCGTCGAGGTTGAATGCGAAGGTGAGCCTCGTCGGATTGCCCTGGATGAGATCCTGGTTGGGGTTGGCAGGGCACCCAATGTCGAGGGCCTCGGTTTGGAAAAAGCCGGAGTCGAGTACGACCCGCGCCGAGGGGTGCTGGTGAATGACTACCTGCAAACCTCCAATCCGATGATCTATGCTGCCGGGGACATCTGCAACCTGTACAAGTTCACCCACACTGCAGACGCGACAGCCAGGATAGTGATCCAGAACTCCCTCTTCCTGGGCCGCAAGAAGACCAGCGCTCTGACCGTTCCCTGGTGTACTTATACCGATCCCGAGATTGCCCACGTCGGCATGTACGAGAAGGACGCCGCCGAGAAAGGGCTGGAAGTGGAGACTTTCATGCGGGAACTGAAGGACGTGGACCGGGCCGTTCTGGACGGAGAGACGTCGGGATTCGTGAAGGTCCACGTGGAGAAGGGAAGAGATCGAATTCTGGGTGCAACTATCGTGGCCCGTAATGCTGGAAGCATGATCAGTGAACTGACTCTGGCGATGGTAGCCGGTGCCGGCCTTGGCACCGTTGCCGGGACCATCCACCCCTACCCGACCCAGGCGGAAGCGATCAAGCAGGTGGGTGATGCCTATAACCGCACACGCCTGACGCCATTTGTGAAGAACCTGTTCCGACGCTGGCTGGCCTGGACGGGGTAGGGACGTTCCTCGTTCCGCGTTCCTCGTTCCGCGTTCCTCGTTTCTCGTTGCACGGGGCGGGGACAGGTTGTCGGCCGGTTGCAGGCTGTGGGGACTCGGAGTTCAATTTCGGTACCACTCGGCCAGTCGATTGGGGCTGACGCCACACCAGTAGGCGAGCACGATGGCCCAGTTCAAGAGTGTGGTTCGGACCAGTCCCAGGCGCTTCCAACGGCGGCCCGATGTAGACGCAGTCAACCCAGAAATCACGACCTTTCCCGAACGGGCCAGACGTCGGACCAACTCAAGGTCCTCCATGATCGGAATTTCTCGATAGCCGCCCATACGCCGCAGGGTACTGGCTCGCAGGAACAATCCCTGATCTCCGTAAGGTGCCGAAAGAAGGCTGGCCCGCAGGTTGGTGCCGATTTCAATGAGCCGGAAACCCCAGCCGGACCCGTCAATCTGAAATCGGAATGCACCTGCAGTAACATCGGGACGCGTCAGAATAGCTTCGATTTCGGCCACGTAGCCCTCGGGAAGCCGAGTGTCCGCATGCAGGAACACCAGGAACCGACCCCGTGCCTTCCCGGCTCCATGGTTCATCTGGCAAGCTCTGCCGGGTCTTGAACTGACGATATGCGCTCCGGCCTCCATGGCCATCTGCGGGGTTGCATCGCGACTTCCGCCGTCAGCAACAATGATCTCCACGTCCTCCTGTCTTCCCAGAGCTGCCAGAGTTGCCGGGAGTCGGCGAGCTTCATTCAGTGTGGGTATAACGACCGACAGTCTGATAGACAAGGCGCGGTTACTCTGACACGGCGCTCACCAGGGAGTCAAAAACCCTCCCGCGCCGTCACCGGCGTTCCACGCCGTGAAACGAGGAACGAGAAACGCTGAACGAGGAACGCCCCTACTGCTCGTTCAGCGTCCAGTCGTAGCTCAGGTACTTAACTCGGAAGCGTTGCGCTTGAAGATATTGCCGGCTGTCTTCGGACAGGAAGGGAAGGGCAAAGCTGATGACCGCACCGACTGCTGTTGAGTGGCCGGGGAAGCGCCCCGGCGCAGTTCCATATCGATTCTCGAAATCGCTTCCGAACCAGTTGAATATGGAGGACAGATAGACCACTCCGGCGTCGATGTCGACTCGAAACCTGGAGTTGTCCCGAACAAACTGGGCGGCCTGATCCTGCAACTGATTCTCGAGCAACTCGCCCCGGTAGGCTTCCCTACGCAGGAAAGGGCATGCCAGCGCGGCGCAAACCAGGGCCACATGAATTCTTGGCTCGTCGAATTGCTTACGCAAGATCGAATGCTCGATCTGATCCAGGGTACGATCGCGCCCCGCCACCACGAAATGAATCTTGTCCCAGGCGCCTTTGATCTGGCGGATACTGTTCTTGGGATAAGCCAGTGACGCCAGAAAGTGGGACTGAATTGGATGATTGTCGATGATCACACGCAGAGTCAACGCGTTGTAGGCGTTGATCCAAAAGGCGATTCGAAACGCCTGGCTCCTGGTGCTGAGATCCACGTCGCGGAGCTTCTTGACAAACAGATCCAGTTCCTCGCGGTCCTCCTTCAATGACCCGTAATCTACCCTCCCTCGCGAGTCTATGTAGGAGGCCAGCACCTGATCGTAGCCACGGTACAGAGACCCCTCCGAATCAGGCGCCCCTCTCAGACCGGAAAGACCAGAGATCGTGATGACCAGAATGAGGCCGCAGATTCGCGGCTTCTCGTGTCTTCTTCGCGGGTTTGTCATGTCCATGCCCTCTTCAGGTTGGGTCCGTTCAAGCAGACTCTGCAGCTTAGGACGCTGGAGGAGGCTCGATGTCTCTCGGCACGGAGGAGTCAGTGGCTCTGGCCCAGTTGGGGATCAGGACTCAGTTGTTCTTTCCCAGTCAGATAAATAGCGTGAAATGTACCATCCTGGATCTCCAGCGCGGACGGTTGGCCGCCCGGATAGTAGTCACTGTAGAGTCCCGTGTCGATCAGAAAGAGCCGGGCACCGAAGCGGGGTTGGATACCGATCTTCAACATGGGCGTGTGGCCGACCACAATGTTGTCTACCCCGTGCCGGGCCAGGATGGCTTCGATGTGAGCCGGGCCTTCTGCTTGGGACCACTCCGCGTAGCCCCTGTACCAGAGAGGTCCCTTGGGGTGGGTACTGATCCAGTTACGGCTACTCTTCAAGAAGTCCTTGAGCATATCCAGATGGTCGGCTTTCGGGGGCCGAGGACTGTTTCCCTGAGTGGACCGGGTCTCCCAATAGATCACTTCTTCCCTGGCAGCCCTCGTCATTTCGTCCATCTTGAAGAAGGGTAGAATGACACCGTGATCCGTCAGATCGTCGACCAGGTCATCGAATCGCGTCAGTTCCAGGCGAATTCTCTGGTTGATAGCGTCAACTGGCATCTTCATCTCCGGAGACAGCCCCCCGTGGAGATAAAGGATGTTCTCATGTTGGACGATACCCGATCCTTTGCGGATCCACTTGCCGTATTTCCCCTGCGCTCCAAAAACTCGACGGTGTTCGAAGTAGCCGGGGGGATGCTCTGCCAGCCACCGGGCCTCGTCATCGGCCGTGCTCTCAGGTTGGGGAAGCCTCAAGAACTTGGCCCTCTGCTTCCGGTAGGCCACGTACTGCTTGAAGGCTGCCGTCTGTCGTCGTCTGGTCTTCGAATCTCCGAAAAACGCAAACGACTCCTTGCTTACATACCGCAGGTCGCCCATCACGTTCATGACCTCGTGGTTACCCAGCGCAACGAGAACCTGGCCGCCCTGCTGGGGAGCTTCTTTCTGAAGCTCCATGATCAGGTCGAGGACCTGACGATCATGGGGACCCCGATCAATCAGATCGCCCAGCTGGATAAGAGTTGTGCATCCGCCGACCCACTCATTTCCTGCATTGACCAGGCCAGTCCTCCTCAGAATGGAAAGGAACTGAGTCAGGCCGCCATGGACATCTCCGATTGCAATCGCTCTGTCGGCAGTTTTCGGGTCCTGACAGGGCGCCCCGGCCAGCTCCGAAAGGGAGCCGTAAAGGAGAGAAATCGCGAGTAGGATTCGGGCTCGGTAACACTGCATCTTCTTTTGGGACCGATCTGAGTTGGCCTATTCTGCCATTTTGGGTTGCCCCTAGTGTACTGTCCCAGAAGTTCACGCCGCTACTTCGGGCGTCTTTTCGCCGCCAGCTTTGTTGCGCTCCTCGAAAGACTCCCGGCATTCCTGCGTCGCGCGCCTCACTGACGACGAAAATCCATCCCGAATTAACACCGCGAACTTCCCGGACAGCACACTAGCCAGTACGATGCCACCTTGAATTCGGAAGTTTCAGGTTGGTGCTCCGATTCGAGTGCCAGTCCCCTTGCATGCGGCGAACAGTTCGGACCACGGAGGATCCTCTCAAGCGGAAGCCGCACGAATCAGGGGCGGGCAGAGAAGGCGGCCCAGATCAGACAGGCCCAACCGATCAGGAAGGCCAACCCTCCAAGGGGAGTGATCGCTCCCAGCCAGCGCAACCCGGTGAGGGAAAGGGCGTACAGCGATCCGCTGAAGATGAGGATTCCGATGCTGAAGAGCGCTCCCGCCAGGAAGGCGGGAGTCTGGGAATAGCGAAGGGTCGCCAGGCTGGAGATGAGAATGGCCAGGGCGTGAACGAGATGGTAGCGAACTGCGGTCTCATAGACTTGCATCATCTCAGCATCCAAACGGGTCTTGAGACCGTGAGCGCCAAAGGCTCCGGCTGCCACTCCCAGAAGACCAAAAAGTGCTCCCACTGCGAACAAACTGCGATCCATAGCTGGAGACGATACCAGCAGTCCCTCGGATGTTCCAAGTGGCATCATGTAATAGAATCTCTTTCCCTGGCAGTCCGTGGGACTTCCACCACCGGTTGCCAACGGTCGTGTCAGCCTATGCGAATGCCCGTCTCAATCTCGACGATACCGGTCGTGCTGCTCCTGTTGCTCGCCCGCTGTCCCTCCCCTCACGGCTGGAACATTCAGCCCTACGGTCGCCTGAACGATCCGGAGCTGAAAGAGTCGTCGGGGTTGACTGCCAGCCGCAACTTGCCGCGGATCTTCTGGACCCACAACGACGACGGGAGCCCAACGCTGTTTGCTGTCGATCGGCGCGGCAACATAGTCCAGAGCTATATTCTTCCTGGCGCCCTGAACCGTGACTGGGAGTCGATTGCCCTGGACGACCAGGGCAATCTTTACATCCTCGACAACACGTCGCGGCTGCGCAGCGACTCGATCAGCACGATCTATATCTTCAAGGAACCTGATCCTCACCACGACAAGTCGATTGACCCGCCTCGAAGCATCGAAGTGCGGACGGACAAGGCCTTTGATCTCGAGGCCATGTTTTTCTGGAAAGACAAGCTCTATCTGGTGACCAAGCCATGGGACGGAGCCCGGCCACGGGCCTACCGGATTGATGACCTGGCAAAGGGCGGGCCCGCCACATTTCTCGGGGAACTCGATGTCTCGGCCATGATAACCGGGGCCGATATCTCCGAGGAGGGAGACTTGCTGGCACTCTCGTCCTATCGGGCCATCTTTATTTTCCGTGGCCAGTCCGGCCCCGAGTCTCTCTTGCTGTCCGAGCCTCTGGTGTGCCGGCTCAATGCCGGCCAGATTGAAGGGATAACCTGGGTCAAACGGGACCTGTTCCTCACCAACGAGCAACGCGATCTGTATCGCATCCCCAGGAAGAGCTGGGAAAAAGCATCGGCTCCTTTCCTGAGGGCTCCCGAGACAACGATCTCCTACCTGGAGGAAGCTCCCACTGTTGACGGATCTTTGCACGGCTGGCCCCGGGGGCGCTGGATTCAGGGTACCGTGGGTGTCCAGGCTCATCAAATTGGACGGGTGGCCTGGAGCCCGGCAGGATTACATGTTGGTATTGAACTCCCTGTTTCTCTGGAACTCGTGCCTGTCCCAGAAGATGGACCGGGAAATCACGCCGACTGGTTTTCTCCCGGCCTCGTTTACCTCCTGATCAACCCTGATGGCCAGAGACCTCTGGTTTTCGGCCCGGACGACCGTTGCATCGTAGTGGGAGAATCAGGGGACGGAAAGCTGCTCGCTCAGGCTCGCCGCCTCGAGCCTGCCACCGTAATCGAATCGATCGAAAACTTTCCTCCCTGGATGAGCGTCCAAAGAGAAGGATCGCGGCTCCTCGTAACACTGGCGCCGGACGCTCCGGGTCTGGGCGAACTGGCTCCCGGCCGCAGAGTGGGATTCAACCTGATGTACGTGGGAGGTCAGAGGCAGCTTGTCTCCTGGACCCCCCTAACCCTGCGCTTTTCCTGGGACTCCCCCAGTTTCTGGGGCCTGCTGGAGATGGCGCCATGAGCACGGGCAGACTGCGATGGGTTCTCGACTTCCTGAGGATTGAGGCACCAGAAGTGCCTCTGGTGCTCCTGATGACCCTCTATTTCTTCCTGGCCATGGCGTGTGCCAGCGTGGTGCGAGCACTCCAGAATGCTCTCTATCTTGGTAACGTCGGCTTTGACTGGCGGCTGCCCGCCTTGTATCTGCTGCTGGCCGGTGTGTCCATCGGGGTCGTGGTTGCCTATCGAGGGCTGGCCAGACGCTTCTCACGCATCTGGGTCTCCATCCTTACACTGATTCTCTTCATCCTCTGCCTGCTTTTGTTCACTGCTCCCATTGCCAGTGATCAGGAATGGATCTACCCGGTGTTCTACGTGTGGGGCGGGGTATTCAGCCTGCTGGTGCCCACACAGGGGTGGCTGCTTTCCTACGAATTCTATACGACTCGGCAAGCCAAGCGTCTGTTCGCAATCCTGGGTACCGGAGGAATTTTCGGAGGAGCATTCGGAGGATTCTATGCAGCTTCTTTGTCGTCGCGAATCAGCATTCTGGGGCTCCTGATCCATGTGGTGATCGGCCTCTGCCTGATGCAGCTCGTCCTGATCGCAATTCAGCGCCTGCGTGCCCGCTCGGTCCGGGCACAGGATGACATCCGCACCGAACCGGGGGGACAAGATCCGGAAAAAGATGCGGAGCAGACGTCTTTTTCGGAACTGCTCAGGTCGCGTTATGTATTGACGCTGGCGACGCTTGTCCTGGTCGTGGGGGCGACCACCACGATCATCGATCTGCAGTTCAAGGGACTCTTGGAGGAGCGCTACTCGGGATCCCCGGAGGACATCACTCGCCTGTTCGGGATGATTCTGGGCCTTATGTTCAGTCTGTCAGCAGCCATCCAGTTGCTGGCAACGAGCCGCGTCATCAGGCGTTTTGGGGTAACTTTCACCTTGATCTTCCTCCCTCTGACGCTGCTGGCGGGTGTGATCCCGGCCGTCATGGCGGCAGGGTTCTGGTTCAGGATCCTGCCCAAGATGATTGATGGGACTCTCAGATCGAGCCTGCATCGGGTTGGTGTGGAGTTGCTGTACATACCGATCCAGGGTCGTCAGACGATCACAGCCAAAGGCTTTATCGACCTGGTGGTGACCCGGCTCGGTGATGCAACCGGAGCGTTCGTGCTCCTGGGAGCCTTCTTCTTTCTCGGTTTTGCGGTCGAGTCCATGAGCTGGCTTATTCTGGTGGGTGCCATTGCCTGGCTACTCTTGACCTTGCGGCTGGGAAGAGAGTACGTGCAGCACTTGAGGACAAGTCTGGCGGGCGAGCTGGTTCCAGAGCTGAGCGGTTCCTGGCGGCAGGATCTCAGCGGAGGCGGGCATATGGTCCTGGAAGCGTTGGACAGCCCTGCCCCCTCGAAGATCATCTTTGCCTTGAAGCTCTTGTCCACCTCCGAGGACTACTCCATGAACCTGATGAATCAATCGGGACGGATTCCTGACATTTCAGGAGTCTATCGGGCTGTGCCCTGGCTGGACAAAGCCGTGCCTCTGGTGGACCACCCGAACCTTCACGTTGCCGCCGCCGCTCTTCATCTACTGGCCTCTCATTATCCGGAAACCTACCTGGAGAAGATCAAGAAGAGCTGTTCGGCGGAGCAGATTCCCGACCGGCTGTGTCTCTTCTATCTGGATCAGTATGAACCCGACCCCTCTGGATATCTCCAGCCCGAAAAGGTTGTCCTCTGGGCTGAAAAGGCCAACCAGGAACAGGCCCGGGTCCTGAGCCGTCTGATGGCCAAGACGAAAGAGCCTCAATATCTGAATATCCTGCGGAAGTGGATGGAGAGCAGTTCCCAACCCTTGGCCAGTGCAGCCATCACTGCAGTGGGCCGTTTCGGCCGCGAGGAAGACATTCGACCTCTGATCGGTTTTCTGGCACAGGGTTGGAGTCGAGGGCCCGCCCGGGTCGGGCTGGCCAGCTTTGGCGATGTGATTGTCGAGGACCTGCTCACGGTGATCCAACGGCCGGAGACGGTCTCTGCGGTTCGCGCGTCAGTTCCGCTGATTCTGGGCGAAATCGGTACCCAGGAAGCCCAGCGGGCACTCTTCCAATGCCTCTATCTGCAGGATTCAGTGGTCGCTTTTCGGGCGCTCAAGAGCCTCAACAAGATCCGTGGTCGGGGAAAGCTCATGTTTGAGGCGGACTTTTTTCTTCCTATTCTTCAGATCTGGGCCAGGGAACATTATGAGCTGATCAATCTGGAGCTGCTGCTGGGCGGCGATCGCGAGCGAGGCACCCGCCGGCTCTTGCAGAAGACGGTCGCCGAACGCGTCGAGTGGGGGATTGAACGGATCTTCAGGGGACTGGCTCTGTTTTTGCCGGGTGCCGACGCGCACTCTTCTTACCTGGCTTATGTGGGGGATCAGACCGCGCTTCGCGAGAACGCTATTGAACTGATTGACTCTCTGGTGAAGGGGGAGCTCAGGCAGACCATCATGCCCATTCTCAACGAGGAGTCTCCGGAGAAAAAGGCTGAGATCGGGCGCAGTATGTTTCGCCTTTCCGGCAACCTCGAACAGGTTCTGTCCGATGCTCTTTTCCAGGCGGACCCGTGGCTGAAATGCTGCTTGCTGGCCTGGATCAAAGGAGAAGGCAAGTTGGGCCTGAGACCGCGCGTCGTGGATGCCTGTGAAGACCGGAATGCCGTGGTGCGGGAGACTGCCCAGTGGGCGCTCAGTACCTGGGGGAACCAGTGGCAGCCCGTGATGGAAGGCCCGCCGACAGTAGACTAGCTGCACTGGTACTGCCCGACGTGCTGTGGATACAATGAAAATGGAACCTGATACCTGTACAGGAGCGAGATGCTGAAAACGGTTGAGAAAGTTTTGCTTCTCCAGGACTTGGAGGTTTTCCGGAAAGCGACCTCTGAACAGTTGGCGCGCCTGGCCATTATTTCCACGGAGCGCAGCTTTGAGGAGAAAGAGATTCTGTTCGAAAAAGGAGATCTAAGCGATTCTCTGCAGCTACTGGTCGACGGAAAAGTCCGGCTGGGGACTCCCGGGCAAGGACCCGTCGTCGAATCCACGATTCTCGACCCGCTTGCTTTTTTTTCCGCAGAGGCGCATAACACTGCTGCGGCTGCACTGACTTCGGGAATCCTGCTGGAGACGTCCCGGCACGACCTGACCGACCTGCTCACTTCGGAAGGGGAATTTGGGTGGATCGTATTGGAGGAAGTCGCGCGCATCGGACGACGACTGATGAACCAGAAAGCCCTTGAGTTGGCTTAGTCTCGGGTAGTTGAAGGAGATCGACTCATGAGTACAACGCTTCGAAACCAGATCCGTGCCCCCCGCGGATTGCAACTTTCCTGCAAGGGTTGGCATCAGGAAGCCGCGTTACGCATGCTGATGAACAACCTGGACCCGGAAGTAGCCGAGAGGCCGGAGGAACTGATTGTCTACGGGGGAGCCGGTAAGGCGGCCCGGAATTGGGAGTGCTACCACCGCATCGTCGACACCCTGAGACGGCTGGAGGACAATGAGACACTTCTGGTTCAAAGCGGAAAGCCGGTAGGAGTTTTCCAGACACACTCGGAAGCTCCTCGGGTCTTGATTGCCAACTCTCACCTGGTTCCGCGCTGGGCCACCTTTGAGAACTTTCAGGAACTGGATCGACTGGGGCTCACAATGTACGGTCAGATGACGGCCGGGTCCTGGATCTACATCGGTACCCAGGGAATCCTTCAGGGCACCTACGAGACGTTCGCGGAATGCGCACGCAAGTACTTTGGCGGCTCTCTGGCGGGGCGGCTCGTGGTCTCCGCCGGCCTGGGAGGGATGGGAGGCGCTCAGCCTCTTGCGGCAACCATGAACGGGGGTGTCTTTCTGGGCATCGAAGTCGACCCAGAGCGCGTGAAGAGGCGAGTGGAAACCGGTTACTGCGATCAGATGTGCACGGGTCTGGATGAGGCCCTGAATCTGGCGGAAGCGGCCAGGCTGAGAAAAGAGCCCTTTTCGGTTGGGCTGGTTGGCAACGTGGCAGAGGTCCTGCCCGAAATGGTGCGGCGGGGCGTCTCGCCGGACATCCTCACTGATCAGACGTCGGCCCACGATATTGACGTCGGCTACATTCCGGTGGGGTACGACCTCGCCGAAGCGGATGCCTTCAGAACCTCCGATCTGAGCGGCTACAGAGAAAAGGTGCTTGATTCCATGGTCGAACACGTGGCTGCGATGCTGCAGTTGAAGCAGGCGGGCTGCGTTGTTTTTGACTACGGAAACAACCTGCGCGGTCAGGTCTCAGACCACCGGGGCTTCACGGAGGCTTTTCAGATTCCTGGTTTTGTGCCGGAGTTTATTCGCCCCCTCTTCTGTCGCGGATCGGGACCTTTCCGGTGGGTAGCGCTGTCAGGAAATCCTAACGACATCGCGGTCACGGATCAGGCTATCCTGGAGACTTTCCCGGAAAAAACAAGCCTCAGGCGCTGGATCGAGAAGGCTTCCAAACAGGTTCATTTTCAGGGGCTTCCTGCCCGGATCTGTTGGCTGGAGTACGGTGAGCGTGCAGAAATGGGCCTGAAGTTTAACTGGCTCGTAGAACAGGGCAAGGTCGAAGCTCCACTTGTCATCGGCCGCGATCACCTGGACACGGGATCGGTCGCGTCTCCGAACCGGGAAACCGAAGGAATGGCCGATGGCTCGGATGCGATAGCTGACTGGCCTCTTTTGAACGCTATGTTAAATACCGCTTGCGGGGCCAGTTGGGTGTCTCTGCACCATGGAGGCGGAGTCGGGATCGGATACTCGATTCATGCCGGCATGGTTTGTGTCGCGGATGGCTCAGAAAGCTCTTCACGGCGCCTGTCCAGGGTTTTGACGGCTGATCCGGGATCGGGTGTCATGCGGCACGCCGATGCTGGTTATCCGGCGGCAATTGAAACGGCTCGCAGCAGGGGAGTGGATCTTCCGATGTTAAACGAGCAGCCACGGTCGGAAGAGTCTTGATCTCAGCCAGGAACCTTCTGGAAGTTTTCTGATGCCTGTCTTACGAAACATCGGTTCTCTAGCGTGTTGTCCGGATGCCGGATTGCCAGGCCAGGTGGGAGCGATTGCAGGGGCAGCGCTGGCCTGGGAGGGAGACACGATCTCCTGGGTGGGCCCCGAGACCGAGTTGCCGGACCGGTACGCCGCCGACAGCCAGTTCGATGCAGCCGGGAGGCTGGTGGTTCCCGGGCTGATTGACTGCCACACTCACCTTGCTTTTGGTGGCTGGCGTGCCCACGAGTTTCGACAAAGGCTGGAGGGCAGGACCTACCTGGAAATTGCCCGGGCCGGAGGCGGGATTTTGTCGACTGTTGCCCAGACCAGGGCAGCCAGCGGGCAGGATCTGGTCGAGTTTGGCGCCACTGTGCTCTCGGCGATGAGTGAACTGGGCGTTACCTGCGTGGAGTGCAAGAGCGGCTACGGCCTGGAAATGGAAACCGAAGTGCGCCAGCTCAAGGCTTACCGTGACCTGAGCCGGTGCCAGCCCGTTCGCGTCGTCGCCACCTTTCTGGGAGCGCATACGCTTCCGGCCGAATTCAAAGAGGACAGAGAATCTTATCTGGCTGAGCTGATGGATCGGATGATCCCCAGGGTCGCCGAGGAAGGACTGGCGCACTTCTGTGATGTTTTTGTGGAAGAGAGTGCGTTTTCAATTGAGGAGGGCCGAGCGCTTCTCAAACGGGCACAGGAGTTCGGCCTGGGCAGCAAGATTCACGCTGACCAGTTGACCAACTGCGGAGGGGCCCGCCTGGCTGGGGAACTGCAGGCCGTCTCTGCCGATCATCTGGAGTACATCGATGAGCAGGGAATCGAAGCTCTGGCAACCGGCAACGTTGTAGCAGTGGCTCTTCCCCTGGCCTCATTCTATCTTCGTTGCAGGTACCTGGATGCACGCCAGCTCCTGAAGCACGGCGTGAGGGTGGCCCTGGCAACCGATTTCAATCCCGGGTCGGCGCCCTCGTTTCATTTGCCTCTGGCCATGCTCTTTGGCTGCCTGACCCTGGGAATGGTCCCCGCTGAAGTCCTCAGAGCGGTCACCATCAACGCCGCCCATGCCCTCCGCATGGAGGATCAGATCGGCTCTCTGGAAAAAGGGAAGAGGGCAGACTTTGCGGTGATCGACAGCCTCGACGTAGACCACTGGATGTACCACTTCCGACCCAATGCCTGCCACACAACCGTGATCGGAGGCGAGCCGGTATGGGGTGAACTCGATCCCTGGTTCCTAACGTAGGGGCGACCCTTGTGGTCGCCCGTCTGGCGGGCCGGCACGAGACCGGCCCCTACGAATCCCGATCGCCCCCCCCGTCATCTCCCACAATCCGAATGAGCTCCCGCTCGGCTCTCTCCAGTCGGCGAGCTCTTCGGTCATGCTGTCCTCGGGCCGAGTCGAGCCTGCTTTCGATTTGCCTGATTTCCTTCTTCAAGACAGACAGCTGGTCGGCCAGGGTATCCATCTCTTTGCTGCAATGCCGTTGCTTCTGGACAAGGCCTTGCAAGGACCGGCTGGTCGCTTTCATCTCGCGCCTGGCTCTGTCCCGCTGGTCCCGGGCCTGCAGAACTCTTTTTTCCAGGCGTACTCTGGTGGGCGGCGGGAGGCGGGGCACTCTTCGAGCGGTCGAGGATCGGGCGGCTTTCTTCTTGCCAGTTTTGGCAGGCCTGGGGAGCGAAGCCGCCAGTTCCAAAACGGTGTCAAAGCCGGCCGGCATCAGGTCCTCGACGAATCGTCCCAGAGGAGGATCAAATGACTCCCGCGGAGCCTGGGCGATCGCTTCGAGCGTCCGAGTGAATCTTCGCTGAGTCTGTGCAGTGAAAGACCTCTGCATGTGAAGAGTCTCTTCCCGGGCAGTTCCCAGCAAGGAATTGACGGCTTTCTGGACCTGGAGCCGGGCCCGCTGAAGGGAGGAGAGGCCTTGACCGGGCAGGACCTCTTTCTGGGCTTGTCTCAGCCCGTCCCCGGCCTCCAGAAGCCCCTGAAACAAAGCGTTCTGGTTCAAGTACAGGTGATTCACGAGCCAGGCCGAGAAGGCCGGCTTGGTGAGCTTCTGGACGAAAGAGGCCTCGCTCCTTTTTCCAACCTTGCGCAGCGCCCTGGCCAGAAATGTCCGCCGCTGGACGAAATCGCCAAACGGTCCGCCATAAAGCAGGTTCAAATCGTCGTTGTATTGACTGTCCATTTTGTATCCCTTCCCCCTGTCTATCCCCGGACCGTTTTCCGCTCCTGACGAGTCAGGGAAACCAGGAAAATAAGCAGTCCCAGCCATATCGCTACTTGCCCGAGTTCATAGACTCTGCCCCAGGGAAACGGGAGCAGGCGGAGACCCCCAGGTGCCAGCAGGGAAGCCAGCGAAAGAATGAGGAAGCTCTGCCTCCATTTTCTGCCGGAGCCTTCCGGATGCCGGTACAGGGCAATCACAGCCGGTACCAGGAGGAGATCATCATAGATTCGATGGTAGGTCCAGAGACGGGCAACGATTCCCAGAACCCCCGCGAGTATCCAGAGATCGGCCTTACGATGGACGATTACCCACGCTCCTGCACCCAGGAAGATGATGAGACTCAGGGAGAATCCCCATGTTTCCAGAGCGGAAGTGCCCAAGAGGCTGTTCAGGTTGGCGTACCCCGGTTCCTGATAACTGAGTCGGGACTGCTCGAGCCAGGAGCTCAAGAGATTCGGGACCGACTCATCCTGATAGCACGCGGCCCCCAGCGTCAGGAGCGAGTAGAGGAGGAGGCCCCCGATCAGACCACGCCACTCTCCTACCGCCACGAAGAGCCACAGGAATGGGAGGCTGGCGGTGGGTTTGATCAGAGCCAGCGCGAGAAGCGCCGCCATGGGTAGGGTACCGGAACCAACTTTCCTGCCCAGTCGCGAGACGGCCGTCAGCATGACGACCAGAACCCACAGTCCCATTTGACCGTTGCCAATGGTCACACTGACGGATGCCATCGACAGCACGAGAAGAGTCCATGTGGTCTTCTCTACAGGAATCACGGCGCCCACCTCGCGCCACACGCTTCGCACCAGAAAAACGCACAAGAGCAGCGAAAGGCCTGCCCACAGCCAGCGTACGGTGTCGAAAGAGCTCCAGCCCAGAGCTGGAAAGAGAAATGCGTAGGTTCCCGGTGGGTAAGTCAGCCTGGGGAGCCCGTAGACATCCCCTCCGGAGAACCACAAGAGTGTCTCCTCGTGGCGAAGTTTCAGGTCAATGGCACCCGCCGGCCCCACATCGACCAGAAGGCGCAGGAAGGCTCGCCCCCAGTCGAACGGAGGCGACGAGTCCGAGGGTGCCGATCAGGAGCCGAGAGGGTGACTGGAACACCGCTGTCTATTCGCTCCGCCGGTCTTCTAACGGGAAATTACCTGTATCTGTCTGGGCCAGGATCTGGCCATCCAGGGCGGCCCAAAAGGAAAGTACGAGAGCGATCGTGAGAAGCTTTTTCGACATCGGACACCTCCAGCCACTGTCGAGATCGTAGCCCGGCTGCTGTTCTTTTATCAACGGTCTGCAGGATCGCGGGACAATAATCTTGACAGCAGCGGGACTCAGTCCCTACGATAGGGGTCACAACTTATCTAGAGTGGCAGAGGGATCGGGCCCGAGGAAGCCACAGCAACCCCCCACGGGAAGGTGCTAACTCCCACAGGTCGAAGTCGATCTGAGAGATAACAGCTCACGACATCGAAGCCCTTCCCAGCCGGGAGGGCTTTTTTTTGCCCGATCCAGCCTGAAAGCGGTGAACATGAGTTACTTTACAGCGTTAAAATGCAAGGAATGCGGAACCCTTTATCCACCTGAGCGCGCCTACATGTGCCAGGAATGCCTGGGGCCCCTGGAAGTTGAATACGACTATGATCGGATTCACTCAGAGGTTGCGCGAGAAGAGGTTGTGGCGCGCCCGCTGAACCTCTGGAGATACCGCGAACTCCTGCCCGTTGCCGGGGAGCCGATCGCAGGACATCATTCCGGCTGGACACCTCTGATTCGGGCTCGCAGGCTGGGCCGGCACCTGGGCCTGCAGAATTTCTATCTGAAGGATGACTCGACGAATCGCCCCACGCTTTCCTATAAAGACCGGGTCGTGCCGGTTGCCATTAGTCGCGGTGCTGAGCTCGGATACGAGACCTTCGCCTGTGCCTCAACCGGTAATCTCGGGAACGCCGTGGCGGCCCACTGCGCCGCTGCCGGCCTGAAGAGCCTGGTTTTCATTCCGGTGGATATCGAACCGGCTAAGATCATGGCGTCCTTGCTGTGCGGGCCGAAGGTGATCGCCCTCGAGGGAAACTACGATCAGGTGAATCGACTGTGTGCCCAGATCGGGGACGAATACGGCTGGGGTTTTGTCAACGTCAATCTCAGGCCCTACTACACGGAAGGCGCCAAGACCATGGGCTTCGAGATTGCTGAACAGCTGAACTGGAAACTGCCCGATCACATTGTGCTGCCGACAGCCGGCGGCACACTGCTACCCAAGGTGGGAAAGGCCCTGCAGGAAATGCGGCGTCTCGAATGGGCTGAGGGAGACACCCGGCTTCATGTCGCCCAGGCCAGCGGCTGTGCCCCGGTGGTCAATGCGCTGCAATCGGGTCAGAAAGAAATTGATCCGGTCAAGCCCGATACCATTGCCAAGTCCATTGCAATTGGCGACCCTGCCGACGGGCCCTACGTGCTGTCCACGGTGCGAAGCACCGGAGGCCAGGGAATCGCCATTGATGATGAAGAGATTCTCGAGGCCATTCAGCTTCTCGCCGAGTACGAGGGTATCCTCTGTGAACCGGCCGGGGGCACCACCCTGGCTGCCGCCATCAGGATCATTGAGAACGGAGGTGTGAAGCCGTCCGAGACCGTCGTGGTGGGAATCACTGGCAACGCCTACAAGTCTATCGAAGTCTTCAAGGGCCGGGCGGAAGTGACGGCACAGATGCGGCCCAACCTGCGAGTCTTCAAGGAGTGGTACGAGAAGGGAGCTGAATAGGTTCTGGGTGCTGGCCGAGAGAACCAAAACTCCTTCTCCAGGGTCTGGGTTACACTGGCACTGTCCCTTCTGCTGCTGGCCCTGAAGCTGCTTTCTTATTCGCCCCGACTGGTGGAGCAGCTTTACTCAAACACTCTTTTCCCCTCCCTGGTCACTCTCCTGAATCGGCTGAACTCCCAGACACTCTTTAGTCTTGCCGAGCTAACTATTTATTCTTTGGTAGTGGTAGTTAGCGTCATTGTTGTAAAGTTAATTATCAGTTTGGTCAGAGACTTTCGCAGTAGCCTGTCGGCGCTTCTTCGGCTCTCCCACTTGCTCCTGAATCTCCTTCTGGCAGCGGTTTTCCTCGGCTATGCCTTGTGGGGCCTCAATTACAGCCGTCCAAGCTTCAGCGAACGGGTGGCTTGGGCTCTCCAGGAAAGCGGACAGCCCGTTTCAGAGGAAGAGGAGTTGAGCCGCCTGGGTCTGGAGACCATCCGCTGGACGAATCACTTCTACCGCCTCGCCCAGGGGGGCATGGCATCGGGGGAACCCAGTCGCCTGCCCGAACCCCTGGGGAGTCTGGATGAGAGCTTGAACTCGGGGTTTGTCGGGGCATCCGACCTGCTGAATCTGCCGGCCGGTCTGCAGCGGCCGATGGGACCTGCCAAGCCTCTCTTGAGTTCCGCCCTGATGAGTTATCTGGGTCTTTCCGGATTCTATTACCCCTGGACGGGCGAGGCCAACTTCAACGACCGAGTGCCTGACTGCGAGCTGCCGCTGGTCGTTGCCCATGAAAAATCTCACCAGAGGGGCTTTGCCAGCGAAGACGAGGCCAACTTCGCAGGCTTTCTCGCCTGCCTCTACAGTGACTCGACTTATGCCAGGTACTTCGCTTATCTGTTTGCCCAGCGGCAGCTTCTTCGCGAATGGGTTCGAGTGGCTCCCGAGCAGGCCCGGGCTGCCACACTCGAACGTCTTCCAGGAGTCCAGCGCGATCTGGAAGCCGCGGGCCGATTCTGGGCTCAGTACCGGGGCGTCGCTTCCGCACTAACATCGTCCGTCAACGACTCTTATCTCAAGTTTCACCGGGTGAAAGGGGGAATCCGCTCCTACGGGAGAAGCGCACGCCTGCTGGTGCTGCTTGGACGGCATCAGGGCGGCTCCCTGTCCCCCCCTTCGGGAGTTCTTGAAAACCACCCAGAACCTAGAACCCAGAACCTAGAACCCAGAACCCACCAAACGCCTGAAGGCCAACCACAGGGAGAGCCCTCGAGCTGCCATGAAGAACACCATCGCAAGCCACAGGATGTGAACGTTGTGGAGGTAGGTCGAGAGGACGAGAAGTGGCAGAAAAGCGCCCAGTAGACTGACCAGGGCGGCTTTTCGAAGTGCTTTCCCCTGGGTTAGACCGAGAAAGAGTCCGTCCAGTGCGAAGGCCAGGGCACCCACAGTGATGGTGAGGCTCAACCAGGGAACCAGGGCTGCTGTATGGATCTGAACATCAACATGAACGGTAAGCAGTGGGATGAACCAGGGTGCGGCGAGAAGGAAGACAAGTCCGAAAAAAAGCCCGCCCACCCCGCTCCAGAAGAGAGAGTAACGATAGAGCGCCTGCAGTGGCCGCCACGCCCTCGAACCAAAAAGAGCGCCGCCCACACTCTCCACAGCAAAGGCAATCCCGTCAATCGCAAAGGCCGCAAGCATGAGGAGCCGAAGAAGGATCGCGTTGGCAGCCAGCAATGTCGTTCCCAGCAGAGCACTCCCGTTGGTAAAGAGCGCGAAGGCCGTGATCAGGCACAGGGTCCTGATGAAGATATCGCGGTTCAAAGAAATGAGTGTCCGGAAGCGATCCCCCTTCAGAAACTCATCATGTCGCCAGGAAACCGGCGTTCCCTGCCTGAGAACCAGCGCGGTACCGAGGGCCAGCATCAGATACTGACTGATGGTGGTCGCCAGGCCGGCGCCCCAGGCCGCCATGTCGAGCCTCAGAATGAATACGTAGTTGAGCATGACATTGCACAGATTCGCCACTAGAGTCATGACTAGCACGTGCTGACTCTGCCCTCGTCCCAGCAGCCAGCCCAGAATTGCAAAGTTGCAGAGGGTCGCCGAAGCCGCCCAGATACGGGCGTTGAAATAGTCGCGTCCGGCTTCCTCGACACCTGGCGTTCCGCTGAGGAGAAGAAATGCCGCTTCCCGGATCCAGGTCTGCAGCAGCAGGATCAATGAGGCCAGGATCAGGCCGATGAGCAGAGCCCTGTAGAGAACCAGGTACTGCTCCCGATGATCATTGCGTCCCAGGGCCTGTGCAGTAAGATCGGTCGTCGACATTCGGAGAAAACCGAAGGTCCAGTACACGTACTCGAAAATGAGTGATCCGAGAGCCACGCCTCCCAGAAAACGGAGATCGGACAGGTGCCCCAGCATCCCCGCGTCCGCCAGACCGACCAGCGGAATCGTGAAATTGGCCAGAATGTTCAGATAGGTGAGGCGCCAGAATCTCCTCTTCCAGGGTTCACTCAGTTGCTGCATTGACAGGACACTAGTCGAGAAAGGCTCGCGCTACCTCGAAAGCCTCCCGGCCTTCCTGCGTCGCGCGCCTCACTGACCTCGAAAATCCATCCCGAATGAACACCGCGAACTTCCGGGACAGTACACTAAGTTAAAGTGATTGGACAAGGGTAGCAAAGAGTCGGGACAGGATAGCTGTTTTGAGGAAGCTAACCAGCGAGAGGCCGATAGAGAAAAGCTTTCAGAGATCTCTCGGGCAACTCTCAGAGGTGTTTGGCTTCGCCGACACGTTCATCGCCGCTGAACAGATCGAGCCTGACTACGTCGGAACCATTCACCTGGTACTGGAAGAAATCTTCACCAATCTGGTCAAGTACAACCAGCGGACCCGAAGTGAGATCAAGATCCGCCTCAGCCTGCGGCGGGATCAACTCAGGATGTCCCTGATCGATACCGATGTGGATGACTTTGACATCACCACCCTGCCGGCTCCCAACCTGAGAGCGGGACTCAATGAGAGACGCCCCGGAGGTCTTGGAATCTACCTGGTTCACCGGATGACAGATCGGGTCACTTACGAGTACAAAGACCGGGTCAGCAAGATCACTGTGACCAAAAAGCTAGTGCACTGCCCGGGAAGTTCACGGGGTTGATTCGGGAAGGACCCCTGCAGTAGCGGCGTGAACTTTCCGGACAGTGCACTAGAATGAGGGGGCCAATGCTGCGGATCAACGTGGACGATGAACATGCGATTCACCTGGTCGGACGTTTCGATGCTGCCCAGGTTGCCGAGGCGGAGAGGTTCTTTGAGGAAATCGAAGAGACGAGAATCGTAGACTTCTCCGAACTCGGATATATTGCCAGCGCAGGACTGGGAGTCTTGCTGGCCGTGCAGCAGCGCCTGAGTGCAACCGGTCACCAATTGAGACTCGCCAACCTGAACCCCCACGCGCGAGACATTTTCCGATTTTCCGGCCTGGACCAGATCTTTGAGATCTTGTGAACGTGAGTACCAGGCTGAGTGGAAAAAAACTTTCGAACATTCCTCCATTCGATCTGTAGTTATGGATAAGAACGAAGATGCAGCCTGTGTGGCCGCGACTCTGGGAGGAGATCTGAATGCCTTTGGGGAGCTGGTGGAGAAGTATGAAAAACCGGTCTTCAGCGCAGCCTACAGAATCGTTGGAGATTTCGAGCAGGCTCGAGATGTGGCTCAGGCCGCCTTCCTCAAAGCCTTCGAGCGACTCGAGAACTACAACCCCGATTACAAGTTTTTCAGCTGGCTCTACAGAATCGCCATCAACGAGGCGATCAACCTCGCAAAACGACGAAGCCACATCCGCGAAGAGGCCATCACGCCCTCGACAGCGACGGGAAGAGAGTCTCCTGAAGACGAGCTGAATAGAAAGGAAATCAACCATCTGATCCAGGACGCGCTGAATCGAATGGATCCCAAGTATCGAGTCATGATTGTGCTCAAGCACCTGTCCGAGTGTTCGTATCGGGAGATTGGACAGATTCTCGACCTTCCCGAGAAAATCGTGAAGTCGAGGCTGTTTCGCGCACGCAAGATTATGCGAGAAATGCTGACCACCGGAGGGGACGATGGATAGCGAACGTCTCTGGGTCCTCATGAATCAACAGCTCGATGGCGAGAACAGTCGCGCTGAAGAACAGGACCTGCGCGAGGAATTGGAAAGGTCTGTTGAAGCCCGGCATCTGATGGGAGAGCTGCGCGAGTTGAGCCGAGAACTGGCCTCAGTTAAGCAGGTGGAATTGTCCGCCGATCTAACTTCCAGCGTCATGAGCTCTGTTCGCGCCAGCAGGCGGAGGTCGCAGGAGGGAGCCCAGATCCCTTCCGCCGGTTTGCGAACACGAGTGGGGATCTCGCCTCTCTGGCTCTACCCGCTGGCGGCAGGTCTGTTGATGGGGCTGCTCCTTGGCGTTCTCTGGATGGGCACCTCTCCCCAGAGTCTTCAGATCGAGAACCTCTACGGCACGATCGGGTCCGGACTGGAATGGGTGGCCGTTGCCCAGGAGGATCTGGGCGCCGAGTTGGTAAAGGTCGGGAGATCGGGGGCGGGAGTCCTGATCGAGATCCAGGTTGGAAGCGAAGAACCAGTCGAATTGGAGTTCCATTTTGATCAAGCCCGATTGGGCTTGAAAGGTCTTTCCTGCCCGAGTCCCTGCAGGGTGCTGACTGCGGCCGGTACGCTGAGTGTCCATCCCAGCGGAGCGGGCAGGCACGACTTGCTATTCGAACTGGCCGGCGAGGCACCGGTTTCTCTGGAACTGCATTTGAGAAGAAGTGGATTGCTCTCTCATCGATCCTCCTGGGTTTTCGAATCCGATGGATCTTTCAGATAGCCTTCGCCACGGACTGCTGGATTCATGACACCTTGAGTTTGAATCTGATACCTGCCCTGTTGGTTGCCGTCGTTCCGGTTCTGCTTTTTCTGGCGGTCCTGACCTATCTCGACAGCTACAAACTGATTCGATTCCCGATCTTGCTGGGAACTCTAGTGGTGGGAGGAGGCGCCGGGGTTGGCGCCTTTCTGATCAACACAAGTCTTCTGTCCATCGAATTCACCGAGATTTCAACCTACTCGAGATACGGATCTCCTCTTGTGGAGGAGACTCTAAAGGCCCTGTTCCTCATCTACCTGATTCGCACCCACCGACTCGGGTTTCTGGTAGACGCCGGGATCTGTGGTTTTGCCGTAGGAAGCGGGTTTGCGGTCGCAGAGAACCTCTACTATCTCTTCTCTATCCCTTCAGCGGGTCCGCTGGTCTGGATTCTCCGTGGGGGTGGCACCGCCATCATGCACGGTGGCTGTTCAGCTATTTTCGCCATCATTGCCAAGCTGATGTGGCGAAAGCTGGAGTCCTGGCAGGCCTTCGTCCCTCCTCTGCTGGCTGCCATCGGCATCCACTCCTTTTTCAATCACTTTTTTCTTTCTCCGGCCCTTTCCGCCATGGTCATTCTGCTTTTCTTTCCACCTCTCACGCTTCTCACCTTTGCTCGCAGCGAAAAGGCGCTGAAGAAATGGCTGAATAGCGGATTTGACGGTCACGCCCAGCTTCTTGAACTCATCAACTCCGGAGAGTTTCAAGGTTCGAGAGCAGGGCGCTACCTGCAGTCGTTGCGAGAGCACTTCAGCGGTGAGATCGTGGTGGACATGTTCTGTTATGTGCGTCTCACGGCCGAACTCTCGATGCGTGCTAAAGGAATTCTGTTGGCCCGACAGCAGGGATTCGAAGTGCAGCCTGAAGCATCGGTGGGAGCCAAACTCGAAGAGCTCAAGGTCTTGGAGAGATCAATTGGCCCCACCGGAAAACTGGCCATAACGCCGCTACTGGGAACCACGGCAGAAGACACCTGGCAGTTGGCGCTTCTGGGGGAATGAGTTCCACGTTCCAGATCACGGTGCCGTCTTGACTCGGTAGGTTCCCGCGTCTAGACTCAGGCGCCAAAGTTCAATCCAGCAGTTGTTTCAGTCGATCACGGGAGGAAATGGAATGCGGTCAACTTTGTTCCTGGCTAATCGGAAGCTGCCAGGTGGCTGTCTGGTGGCACTCCTGGCCGTCACGGCCCTGATGGGGCGCGCGGTGGAGAGTGATCCGCCCACACTCAACCTGGTAGTTGTTCGGGTCAAACCTGACAAGGGGGACGAGTTTGAGGCCCTGCAGAAGGAATTGAATCTGGCGCGCAAGAAAGTGGGGGCCCCGGTCCGTTCCCTGGCCCAGGTCGTGCGGGGAGATACCAGCGAGTACCACATCCTTGAGCCGATGACAAAGTGGGCCGACCTGGAAGGGCCCGGCTGGGGTGTCAAGGCCATGGGCGAAGTCGGATTTGCCCGCTGGGTGGCACGAGTCACAAAGTGTATTCGGAGCCGCACTGCGACCACCTATCGGAGGGTGAGTCAGTGGAGCATCCCGCTCAAAGAGGGCAGATCTCCGCGTCTGGCGGTGGTGACGACTCGCCACGTTGCGCCGGGCCGCGAGAGTGACTACGCCGAGTGGCTCGAAGAGACGCTCTTTCCGACCCTGAGAGAAGCAGGGGTCGATGGCATTGCCACCTACCGTCCGGTTCTGGGAAACTCCCGGGAGTGGGTCACCGTAACGATGATCGACAACTGGTCGACCTTTGACGGACCCAACCCCATGATTCAATCTGTCGGAGGAGAGAAGTTTCTGGAACTCGTGGCCGCCCCCGGTGTGAGGAAGATGCACTTTGGCAGGGAGACTGTGGTAGTGCGTCTCCGACCCGATCTGAGCCCTTGACGGCGACACTGGTGGTAGCCCGGTGGAGTGTGGGAGTGGCCTCAGGGCCGCGACCGCCAGGCCTGAAGTTCAGAGATCAAATCCTCCTTTGGTGAAGCGCACTGTGAGAAAGGTCCAAGTCTTGATGCTGCTCCTGGCGGCAACTCAACTGCTCGTCCTGGCTCAAACCGGGAGGCCCCCGTACTCTCAGCACACGTCCTCCCGGGATGGGACGGGCAAGTTCTACATGGGCCGGGAAATTGCCCAGGTCATGGGACACCGAGGTGCTTCCTGGCTGGAGCGGCCGGAGCGGGAAAGGGAAGAGAAGCCCGACCAGTTAGTCGCCGCTCTTGACCTGAAGCCGGGACAGATCGTGGCCGATCTCGGTGCCGGGACCGGGTACTTCAGCTGGCGCATGGCCCGGAGCGTAGGAAAGTCCGGGACGGTCTATGGGGTGGATATCCAACCGGAAATGCTGGAGCTTTTGAAAGAGAACATGGAGGCCCGGGGGCTGAAGAACGTTCGGCCTCTTCTGGGCAGCGAGACGGATCCGCACCTGCCTTCTTCGAGACTGGATCTGGTTCTCATGGTCGACGTCTACCATGAGTTTTCCCACCCGTACGAGATGATCGAGGCGATCGCCCGGGCTCTCAAACCGGGAGGCCGCCTGGTGTTTGTCGAGTACCGGGAGGAAGACCCCGGGGTCCCCATCAAGCCTCTCCACAAGATGACGGAGGAGCAGGTGCGCCGCGAGGCTTCAGTACATCCTCTGGAGTGGGTTGAGACCCGGGCGGATCTTCCTCGACAGCACATCATTGTCTTCAAGAAAACGGTGATCTCCATTCCGTGACGGGCTGTCAGCTCTTGAGCCCGTCAGACTCCGAGTCTGCGAGACCCTTCAGTGCTCTGAATCAGGGATCTTCTCGCCTGGCGGGTGGTCTTGCTTGCTGGTGGGAGAAGCCGGCGGTTTCCAGAAGTTGGAAGCAGAGTACTCCTCGGCGGCCAGTTCTCCGCTGTAGAAAGCCGCATTGAAGAGGATTCGAAAGGTGCCAAATGGCTGACCTCGCCACTGGGGCCGGAATCCGATCAGGAGGACGTGTCCTTTCCCGAGATAGACATCCAGGGCAGCGGCATATCCTCGCAAATGCTTCTCGCCCTGAAGGTAGCCGGAGAGCAGGGAAGAGTTGTCCGCCCGATAGCTGGCCAGAGCGACACCCCGAAACTCCGGAAGGGTTGTGAACACGGGGCTCTGGTAAAAGAAGACTTTTGCCCTCGAAGGCATTCCCGCCATCACAGGATGACCTGGATCCACAGTGACCTCGACAATCGAACCGGAAGAATAGAACTCGTCCTGCGACAGGTCAGCCACTACATTGGCAACGGGAAGATGCAGTGCGGAGATTGCGAAGTCGCTGCTCCGGTTCAAGCAGACCAGGGTTCCGCCCCGGTGGACGAAAGACTCCAGGTTGCGGACTCCTGCTTGACCAATGCCCCCCTGGTAGCGGGGAGGCACGGCCCCGGGTCGAAAACCCTCCAGGATGGACCGGGAAGTCTCATCCGGCAGCACGATGACATCAAACTGATCGAGGGAATCCCGGTAAAAGTCGACATTGCGGAGGTTGGCGAAATCGAACTCATATTGCTCGAAGAGCCAGCGCGTCCAACCTTCATCCATGCTGGGGCTCCAGGGACGGTAGAGACCGATTCGGCTCTTGACCCGGGGACCTGTGGAGTCCTGGCGACGGTCCATGTCGAGCGCCAGGCTGCCGGCCCAGTCGGACAGCATCTCTGTCGATATTCCTGCTACAACATAACGGCCGGAGGACGATGGCTCTTCATCGCCGGTTGGTGGTGCGTAGTGGACCTCGGCGCCTTGGGCGAGCGCACGGTTCAGTGCTCGAAAGGCATTGTTGTGAGATGGATCGAGGGCGATATGCTTCCCCGCGCCTCGTAGTTCGCCGGCTGAGGGCTGGATTCCCGCAGCCACCGGATGAGTGTCAAAGCCGGCTCCACTCACACTGTCGAAGGAACTGAGATCGACGTCGGATGCCTCCGTGTAGGTCTTCTCCCATTCCAGCGCCTTTCCACCTACCGGGTTCAGCGAGGCCCTGAGATCCGCCGTCAGGGGAGACATCACGGGGATGACCCGAACATCCATCAGGTAGGGAAGTGTCCAGCCAGAAGCATCGAAGGTCTTTTCCGGCGGGCCCTGCGGGTATTGCCTGAGGTCCGGGTACTTCTGTTCCTGAAAAAGCTCTCGAACCAGCTCGCTGAACTCCTGGTCCATGGGAATGAGCCACGACCCTGGCGGATGAGCCAGACCCTCGACGCTGATTCGGCTGGACAGCTCAAAAATACGGATTCCATTGAACGCGAGCCGTTTCAACATCTCGACTGCCGCAACCGGGTCGCGCTGCTGTCGGGGAATGAAATAGGCAAAAGGCGGTTCCGCCCTGTACTTCAGAATTGTGCTGCGTCCGGACTGGTAGCGATTGAAGAGAAGTCTGTTCTTGTACTTGGCCGCATACTCGAGTACCGACAGCGACGCCACCCGCATGTAGTCAACGGCGTCACGAAGCCGCCACCAGCCTCCCTTCCAGGGGCTTGGATAGAGGGTTCCCGGCACTAGATCCTGTGCCTCTTCCGGAAAGTCGCTCACTGTGTAAAAACGAGGGGTTGCATACCTGTAGAGCGCCGTTTCGGTCCAGAACGCCACCCGGTTCTGAAGCATGGGCAAGAAGTCGATGTAACCCGGATACCAGGCGTCAAAACCAGTGCCCATGTGAATCGCGCCGGGCAGTCCTCTAGACTCCAGCCCTTCGGCGATGGCCATGCCGATCGTGTTCACCTGGCGGGACATCAACGGCGGTGTTCGAGAAGCGATCGGATCGGCGAAGGGAGGGAGCCAGATGCGCGTCGGGAAAGGCGCCGTCTGGTGGTGCACATAGATGATCTGGGGCTCCCAGAATTGCCAGCTTCGAGTCAGTACCCGCGATTCGATCATATTCAGCATGTAGGCGTCGCGGTTGTTGTCGTGGCCGACGTACTTCTGGTAGAGCTCCACCAGCGGGGCTACCTCATACGGTGTACCCAGGTTGGAGCGGTACCAGTTGACCACGATCTCCTGGCCATCCGGGTTGAGCGAGGGCCACAACATCACGACCACGTTTTCCAGGATCTCCCGAACCGGTGCTTGGTCAGACTGGCTCAGCAGATGGTAGGCGAGTTGAATGGTATGTTGGGCGCCGGCGGCCTCGTTGGCGTGCAAACCACCGTTGATGTCGACGAAGGCCTTCCCTTCACGGGAGAGGCGTCGGGCCTCCTCCTCGGGGACTCCGTCCGGATGGGCAAGCTGCAGAGAGATGTCCCGAAACCGTTCGATCCCGGCCAGGTTCTCGGGAGTGGAGATCAGGGCCATGTACCAGGGTCGTCCTTCTGAGGTACGACCGGCCTGAATCAGTGTCAGCTTGCCGCTGGAAGCATCCAGGAGGCGGAAGTAGCGGATCGATTCTTCATAGTTGGCCAGCTTGAAATCGTCACCCACCTCAAAGCCAAGCACCGACTTCGGAGAGGGTATCTCCGGGGCCTGGAGGGGAAGCGGGGAGGTCTCGAGCCCGGCGGAAAACAGACAAGTGGAGAGAATCGCTGCGACTGTCAAGGATGTGGCTGTCTGGCGCAATGACACCTCCTGCTGCTTTTTCTGTCGGTAGTTCTTCCGACCCGATCTCAACTGCTGGAATCTGAATCCGGCCGCTCGGCCCGCCCCTTCAAGAACAGCCCGTCAAAATCCAGAGGCCCCACCTCATTCTCAACTTCTTCCAGGATCTCACCGGACTTTACAACCTGCTGCATGGTGGTGTGATCGGGATGGAGAGGTCGATCCAGATCCAGAAACTCCACATGCCGGCGGACGACTTCTCTGGCCTTGGCCACCCCCAGCCCCAGTTTGAAATCTCTAAAGTCCAGGGCCTGTGCCGCGGCCATGAATTCAATGCCGAGCACTCCGTTGGCGTTGTCCAGAATCTGGAAATTCTTGATGGCTGTGTTCATTCCCATCGAAACAAAGTCTTCCTGATCGGCCGCAGCCGGGATGGATTGAATGCTGGCGGGTGCGGACAGCATTCTCTGCTCCACGATCAGCGTGTCGGCGGTGTACTGGCTGAGCATCAGTCCCGAGAACATCCCCGCTCCCTTGGTCAGGAAGGGTGGCAGGCCGACGGACAGGGCCGGGTTGTTGAGCCGGTTCATTCTGCGTTCGGACATGACGCTGACCATCGTGACCGCCGCACCCGCCATGTCCATGGGCAAGGCAACCGGCGTTCCCTGAAAATTGGCTCCCGAAATTTGCAAATCTCGATCCGGGAAGAAGACCGGACTGTCGCCCACCCCGTTCAACTCAATTTCAACTTGAGATCGGGCCCAGGCGAGCGCGTCCAGAGCCGCTCCAATCACCTGTGGTGTGGATCGCATGGAGTAGGCGTCCTGGACCTTGCATTCCACTCGCCCCTCCTTCAGATCACCTTCGGCAACGAGCGAATTGATGGCGCTGGCACACTGAACAGCCCCCGGGAATCCCCTGGCCTCGTGCAAGAGCAGGGTGTAAGGCTTCATGTTCGCTTTCAGGGCCTCGAGCGACATGGCGGAAGCAATCAGGGCCTGCTTGGCCCAGCGATAAGCGTCGTGCAGCCAGATGGCCGACATGGCGGTCATGAAATTGGAACCGTTGATGGATGCCAGGCCGTCTCTCGCTTCCAGCCCCGGGACCGGGATGCCGGCGCGCTCGAGGGCCTCGCTGCCATCCAACAGCTCTCCCTGATAGTAGGCCTTTCCCTCTCCCAGCAATAGAAGGGCGATCTGGGCCATTGGGGCCAGATCGCCACAGGCGCCGACCGAGCCTTTCTGACACACGTAAGGGGTTACGCCCCGGTTGAGCATTTCCACGAAGGTCTGAACGATCAGGGGTCGAATACCGGAGTGCCCCTTGGACAACACATTAACTCGACCCAGCATGGCTCCGCGCACAAACTCCACGGGCGCTGGATCTCCAATTCCGGCAGCATGGTTGTAAATCAAATATTTTTGAAAGTCCTGGACCTGATCGTCGTTGAGCACGACTTCACTGAACTCACCGATCCCCGTGTTCACCCCGTACATGAGCTCGTTGTTGCGGATCTTCTTCTCCAGCATTTCGCGGCAGGCTTCCATGCGCTGAACAGCCTGCGGATGGATTTCTACCTTCTGGTCGTGGCGGGCGACCTGCACGACCTCTTCTATGGTCAAGTTTTCTCCTGAAATGACAAGAGTCATTCTGATTCTCCCTTTTCCGGTCAACTACTTGAATGAGGGGTCATTGTACTGACAGTACTCTACCTCGACAACCGGCGAATCGATCTGATCGGACCACGGAAAGTCCTCCTCCGGAGGAATGTTACACCATGGCGAAGCTGCGCTGAGCGGGCTCGTGCACCGGCAGGCCCCGCTGACCACGTTCCCTTACGGGACTCTGGTCGTGAACCTGCTCGGCTGCCTGGTGATCGGAGTGCTGGCCGGGCTGGTCGAGTCTCGTCAGTTGTTCGGCCCCGAGTTCCGGAGGTTTGCTCTGATCGGACTGCTTGGCGGGTTCACGACCTACTCTACGTTTGGCTACGAAACCTTTGCGATGATTCGGGGCGCCGAGTATCTGCGTGCTGTCGCCAACGTGGGCATGCAGGTGGTCCTGGGGCTGGCCCTGGTCGGCGTCGGCTACACGCTGATCATGTCAAGGGGAGGCTGACGATGATACTTCCGAAGGATGGGAAGCTCCTGCGTATTTTTATCGGGGAGAGCGATAAGTACGAGGGCGTGGCGCTCTACGAGTGGATCGTGCGCAAGGCGCGAGAGCGAGGGTTGGCCGGAGCCACGGTGCTCCGGGGGCTCGAAGGATTTGGCGCGCGCAGTCGGCTGCACACTGCAAAGCTCCTTCGTCTCTCCAGTGATCTACCGGTCGTGGTGGGGATTGTGGATACCGAGGAGAAGATCGAGTCGTTTCTCCCGCTCATCGACGACGCGATTGGGGAGGGGCTGGCCACTGTGGAAAGGGTGGAGGTTCGCTTTTACAGATCTGGAAAATCCGAGAATGGACCCGTGCGGCGCTCGTGAGGCCTCAGCCAGGGCAGAAGAAGAAAAGTGACCACCGCGACAAGGACGCGTGGAGACCTCCTGCTAAGATAGCCTGGACATGGGGGCGATCCTCCATGTGGGGTAAGCCCGCGGGAAACCCTTGAGACGTTGCCCCGCGGGCTCGCATTTTTTCCAGTGGCACTACAGATTCCTGCCGCTCCCGGAGGAGTGGTACACTCCCCGACCATGCCGGAAGGAACGAGCGATTCGACCACCCAGCGACCCGCTGAAAAGAGCGGGGTCTGGACGCTCCTGAGGAACTCCAGAACCTCCAGGAAATCGCCAGCTATCTGAGACCGTCTACCGGCGACCTTCCGACAATCCCTGGGATCGACATGTTTGGTGTTACCTTGCCTCTGCACGGAATCGTGGGAGGTGACCACATCATCTACCTGGACTTCAAGAAGCGATACGATCTGGACACTCGGATCGCCAACGCTGAAGCTGCCGGCAATTCCCGGGTCGCCGACAAGCTGCGTCTGTGTCGGCGGCGGGCCGGGGTGGTCGTCGCGGATGTGTCAGGACACTTCATGACCGATGCTCTTGTGACCTTCATGCTTCATCAGGCGTTTCTGCTGGGCGCCATTTACGAACTGGACCTTCACGGAGAGATCACCACCCGCCTCTTTGAGAATCTCAACAAGCGTTTCTACCAGTCCTCGGCGGTGCACAAGTACTTAACATTGCTCTACGGGGAGATCTCCCAGAACGGAACATTCCGTTTCATCACGGCCGGCCATTCTTTCCCAGTCGTTTTCTCGAGACGCTACGACCGCATTGTGGGAATCAGTGAGGAGAGTCTCAACACGTTCCCACCGATCGGTACGATGCCCTCCAGTCAGGACATTGATCTCCGGGCCACGGAAACCACGCCCCTCGGGTACAAGGAGAGTTACACGGCCAACGAGATCAGTCTGATGGGAGACGAAGACATCCTGGTTCTCTACACCGACGGACTTTCGGAGCATCAGAATGGTGAGCGGTCCTACTTTCCCGGTCGTCTGGAGGCCTGCCTTCGAGAGGGCAAGGATCGATCGGCCCGGGAGCTCTGCGACCTGATCATCGAGGACGTCAGGCGCTTCGGAAGGCTCGAAGACGACCTCACCCTGGTCCTGATCAAGCGTTCGTGAACCCCACAATGTGACAGGGGGTGACGTGTCCGATTGTCGGAGGGCGGTCTATATCACGTCGTAGTCAGCGCCCTGGGCCTGCGTGCCACCACCCTTGGCTATCTGGTGAGTCAGCCGGCTGATATCGCCGAACTTCCGGATGCGCGGCTTACGGAACGGTTTGGTTTTCATGGTAGTTAATCATAGCAGACGGGTCCCGCTTGGGGGGGGCAACCTCCAGCGTCAACCAGTTCTCAGGCCGTGGGCCTTCATATCCCGGCGGTCAGGCTTGTCCCCAAACGCTGATGATGGGATTACCGATCAAGACCCTGTCGAGATCCGCTTCGACTTTACGAAAGTCAGCGAGGAGTGATTCGTACTCCGCCGAGTCGAGGTCTCCGGCTGCCACCAGGGCCTGCCCAATGGCCTCGAACGTGATCGTGAAGATCTGCCTCAGGTCCACGCCTTCCGTCTCGATCACGATGTCACCGCGGACTTGCAGAGGGCCGGCACCAACGCCCCGGAACAAGTGCACCAACTTTCTCCCGATTTCGGGGTCGGCAACGACGCCTTGAAACAGATCGAGCATCCTCTCGTAGCCCCGGCTCGACGGGTAACAGCAGCTGAACACGAGGTCGGGTTCCTGCGCGAAGACGAGGGCTCCAGGCTTGGCCACGCGAAACATCTCTCGTAGCGCGAGAAGAGGATCCGGCAGGTGCACCAGCAGAAAGCGCGTGAAGACGAAGTCGAACGAATCGGCATCAAACGGCAAGGCCATCCCGTCACCTTCGCGGAACGCAACTTCGTGGTCGCCCCACTCCTGGTCTCGTGCCACCTGGATCAAGGCGGGATTCTGCTCCAGTCCGATGCACTCCCCGGTGGAGTCGAGAAACTGAGTCAGCAGCCGGGTTGTCTCCCCGAGGCCCGAACCAACGTCCAGCCAGCGGCCCGTCCTGTCGATGTCCAAGCCTGCCAGGTGTGGCGCGGTGAGCGGATTCAGGATTTTGGCCAGCAGCCTCTGCCGCGCCAGGTTTTGCTCGTCAATCGAGTAAGGCATGAGATTGAATTCCGAGCCTCTATCCTAGTTGAAGCGTCTCGACTTCTCGAGCAGCGCGTTCCAAATTCCAAGATCTCAAACCTCCCCCTTCCTGACTCCTTCCTGTTCGTGTCTTGGAATCTGGAATGTGGAATCTGGAATTGCTAACCTCAGGGTCCATGAACTCTCCTCGAATCGCGCACTCCCTGGTGATCGGTCTGGTTCTCTGCAGCCTCGGTTGCGCTGCCCCTTCCTCTCAATCTGAAAAGCGCCCCAACTTCATTTTCCTGCTGGTGGATGACTGGGGCTGGCGTGATGCCAGCGGGCACGGCAGTGATTTTTACCGCACTCCCAGTATCGACCAGCTCACCTCCCAGAGCCTCAGGTTTACGAACGGCTACTCCGCCTGCACCGTCTGCTCTCCTTCCCGGGCAGCCATCATGACAGGAATGTATCCCGCCCGACTCAACGTGACGGATTGGATTCCTGGTTACGGGACGCCACCTGGAGCCAAACTGAGCGTCCCGGACTGGACCATGCGGCTGGAGCATCACCATGTCTCCATAGCCGAAGCACTGAAAGAGGCCGGCTACAAGACAGCCCATGTCGGGAAGTGGCACCTGATGCCGAGAAAGGAGCCGGATCTGGAGAATTATTTTCCGGACGATCACGGTTTTGACATCAACATCGGGGGCAACGAGTGGGGGCTGCCGGGAAGCTATTTCCACCCGTATCAAAAAGGGGAAAGACGGGTCTATCCGCTGCCGCCGGGAGGCGAGAAGGGCGATTACCTGACCGACCGGCTCACCGACGAAGCGCTGGAGATCATTGAAGAGTGGGCCGAGGATCCGTTTTTTCTCTACTTTCCCTACTACACGGTTCACACCCCGATTGAGGGAAAGCCGGAACTGGTCAAGGAGTACCAGGGCCGGGTGAACCCCGAAGCGCAGCACACGAACCCGGCCTATGCCGCCATACTGCACAGCCTGGACGAGAGCGTGGCTCGAATCCTGGCCAAACTGAAAGAGCTGGAAATCGAGGACAACACCGTCATCATCATGACCGGGGACAACGGTGGGGCGGCTGGACTCCCCTGGATAAACGGCGGTGCACCTACCAATAATGCGCCCCTTCGGGCCGGCAAGGGGTCGGTCTATGAGGGGGGTGTCCGGGTTCCGACCCTGCTGCGATGGCCTGGTGTCACATCGCCAGGCTCTGTCTCCAACGAGCCCGTGATGCACGTAGACTACTACCCCACGATTCTGGAGATGGCCGGAGTAGAAGGGAATTCGCAGCACAACCGCAGTGTCGATGGAGTCAGTCTGGTGCCCATTCTGGGGGATTCTTCGAAGAGTCTGGGACGGGAAGCCCTGTTCTGGCACTATCCCCACTATCACGGCGGAGGGGCAACACCCTATGGAGCCGTGCGGGCCGGGAACTGGCGGCTGGTCGAATTCTACGAGGACAACCGCATCGAGCTCTACAATCTGGCCGAGGACATCGGAGAGACACACGACCTGGCCGCAACCCGTCCCGACAAAGCGGACGAGTTACGAGGTCTTCTGCACGACTGGAGGCAGAAGATGCAGGCCCAGATGCCCACACCCAACCCGGACTACCGGAAATCCACCTCTAGCAGCCCGTGGTGAAAGTCGCCTCTCGGTCAGCCATGGCCAATAGACTTGTGCCATGTCGATGGGCAAGCGTAAGAGACAGAGGCAGAGCGAGATGTGGGTGCCGGCAACAGAGCTGGCCAAAGCGCCGGGACACCCTTTTTACCAACGCCTGAACAGAGTGCTGGGCAAGCACGGTTTCGATGATTTTGTGGAAGCGGAATGCGCCGCTTTCTATGCCCCCAGCCGAGGGCGGCCCGGCCTGGCACCGGGCATCTATTTCCGGCTGCTGGTGGTGGGTTACTTCGAAGGGTTGAGCTCGGAGCGAGGCATTGCCTGGCGAGCCGCTGATTCGCTGGCGCTGCGCGGTTTTCTGGGACTGAATCTGAGTGAGTCACCTCCGGATCATTCGACCATCTCCAGGACCAGGCGACTGATCGATGTGGCCACGCATGAGGCGGTTTTCTCCTGGGTGCTGAAGCGGGTAGCCGAGAGCGGGTTATTGAATGGCAAGACGATCGGCATCGATGCCACCACGCTGGAAGCCAATGCGGCGCTGCGCAGCATCGTGAGACGAGACTCCGAGCAGGGCTACGAAGAGTTCTTAACGGAGCTGGCAGTAGCCTCCGGCATCCAGACGCCTACCCGAGAAGATCTGGCCCTACTGGACCGCAAGCGAACCGGCAAGGGATCGAACCAGCAGTGGAAGCACCCGCATGATGCGGATGCCCGCATCGCCAGGATGAAGGATGGGCGGACGCATCTGGCGCACAAGGCAGAGCATGCAGTGGATCTGGAGACGGGAGCCATCGTCTCGGTCACGGTGCAAGGATCGGATCGAGGCGATACGCAAACGATGGTCAAGACACTGACACAGGCAGCCGAGAAAGTGGAACAAGCGCTGCCAAAGGGATCGGGCATCGAAGAGGTGGTGGCCGACAAGGGTTACCACAGCAGCGAGCGGATGGTGGATTTAGAAGCGCTGGGGCTGCGCAGCTATGTGAGTGAACCGAAACGAGGGAAGCGACGCTGGAGAGGAGACACTCAGGCTCGTGATGCGGTCTATGGGAACCGGCGACGAATCCGGGGTCGGCGGGGACGGCGACTGATGCGACAACGAGGTGAGCTACTGGAAAGACCGTGTGCTCACCTTTACGAGACCGGGGGGATGAGACGGGTTCACGTTCGGGGTCATAACAATGTCTTGAAGCGGCTGCTGATTCAGGTGAGCGGATTCAATCTCGGGCTGCTGATGCGCCAGCAGTTGGGTGTGGGCACGCCGCGGGGGCTGCAGGGGCGGATTTGCCTCGTCTTGCTCCTCATTTTGTCGCTGTGGAAGCGTCTGAAGGGCCTGTTTGGCTTGATTCCGACCGCCCAGACTCAAAAGTCTAGGTCAACGCTCCCGTCGCTTCTGCCACCGGTCCGCTCGGTCTGAAGTCTGAAAACCTATTTGCACCACGGGCTGCTAGGCCTTCACGCGCGTCATTGCCGGGTCAAAGAGCGGCTCAGCCGCCACCTCCACTTGAAACCGCTCGCCTAGGTACTCAATCGACAACTTCGCCCCCACCGACGCATGCTCGGTCGGCAGATACGCATAGGCGATAAACTTTCCGATGGAATACCCGTAGTTGGCGGTGGTCACATGGCCGATGCAGTGTTCGCCGCTCAACACCGGTTCATAGCCCAGCGCCATGGCGTCACCATCTGAGCTCGTCAGGCAGACCAGCTTCCTGGTCAACCCTGCATCCTTCTGGCCCGCAGCGGCCTCGCGGCCGATGAAATCTCCTTTGTCCAGCTTGACCGTCCAGCCCAGGCCGGCCTGGTAGGGGTCGTACTCCGTGTGCACGTCAGATCCCCACAGCCGATACCCCTTTTCAATCCGCATGGAATCCACGGCCCCCATCCCGCCGGCAATGATCCCCAGGGGCTCTCCAGCGGACCACAGCGCATCCCACACCTGCAGCGCCTGGTCCACCGGGATGTGCAACTCCCATCCGAGTTCCCCGGCATAGGACACCCGGAGGGCCAGCACCCTGGTGTTGCCGATGTCGATCCAGCGGCAGCTGAAATACGGGAAGGCCTCGTTGCTGACGTCGTTCGGTGTCGTTGGAGCCAGCACGCTCCGGGCCTTTGGTCCCCAGACTCCCAGGGCGGTGTAGGTGTCCGATATGTCAGTGACGACTACGGAACCGTCGGTAGGGGCGTGCTCTTCGACCCAGACTAGATCTCGGGATCGCGTTCCCTCTCCGACGAACATCCAGTAGCAGTCTCCACCGGTGCGCGCGACCGCCAGGTCGCGCCGGACTCCACCTGCGGGTGTGAGCCAGGTCGTGTAGACAACGGTTCCCACCGGCTTATCCATGCGATTGCTGCACAGGTGGTCAACGAAGGCTGCGGCTCCTCTACCTCTCACCTGGAGGATGGAGAGGATGGTCAAATCGAAGAGCCCGACGTTTTCACGAGTCTCCAGGTGCTCGGCACCCTGAATTGGTGACCAGAACTCCGCTTCCCATCCGCTTCGCCGTCGGATCTGGTCTGGGTACTTCTCCAGCAGCCCGCTGTTTCCCTCGAACCAATCTGGAATTTCCAGCCCGGCAGAAGTTGCGAAAACAGCTCCGTGTTCCCGCAGGCGGCTGTCAAATGGGCTCAACCGGACATTTCTCGGCTTTCGGAGAGGCTCGTGCGGATGGATGATCTCGTAAACCTCGCGATAGTTCTTGTCGCAAACTGTGCGGACGAAACCGTGCGTCGTCTGAGGCGGTAGGAAGCGACTCACATCGCACTCCCGCAGATCCCATTCGGAGGTCCCATGAGTCATCAACTCGGCAACTGACTTTCCCACTCCCCCGGCATGAGTGATCCATGAACCCACTGCCGTCCAGAAACCCCTGACCGGTGTCTGGCCTACAATCGGATAGGCGTCCAACGTAAAGGCGAAAATTCCGTTAAAACTGGTGTCCACTTCAGCACCGGACAACATGGGCAGGATCTTCTGTGCCTGCTTCCAGGGTGTCGTGAAATCATTTGGCGTGAATGGCCGCTTGGCGTTCCCGTGGATCTCGTGCGGATAGTGGGTGCGTGGCTCGTGCCAGTAGCTCCCCACCCCGATGGTATCCCAGTGTTTCCGATAGTACATCGTCGAATCCAGGTCCCGCACCAGAGGTGTGACCGCTTCGTCATCCTTGTTCGAGGGGTCAAACTGGCTCAGTTCTGGCAGCGGCTTCGTGGTCACGTACTGGTGTTCATAGGCGAGCAGCGGTAACGGAACTCCCAACTTGTCCCCCAGGACCGGGCCCCAGATGTTGGTGCAGAGCAGGACCTGCTCACATTCGATGCGGGCAAACTCCGGGTTGGCGGTCAATACGGCGGCTACGCGCCCATTCTTGATCTCGATATCGGTTACTTTTGTCGCACCCACGAAACGCGCTCCGCCGGTCGCCACAGCATCTCGAGCGAGCCCGGCCGAGAGGTGCCAGCCCGCGATAAGCGCACCACTGGGGACAAACATACTCCCGACGATGGCATCCGGATCGACCCACGGCAGCTTGTCTAGAGTTTCCCTGGGCGTGAGCAAGTGGGCTTCTACTCCATAACTCTTTGAGGTGCTATGAAGCCGCTTCAGGTCCTGCCAGCGCCTTTCGGAAATCGCCAGCTCCAGGTTACCTACGGGGTTATAGGAGTAACGTTCCGACTGGTAGGGAGTCATCTCCTTGAAGAGCTTTGACGAGTACTGGGCAAAGCGCGTCATCAGCTTCGAATGGACCAACCCGACCAGCCCTCCCGGCGCATGCGATGTCGAGCCATCGTTCTCAAAGGGATCGCCCTTGTCCACTACCAGAATGTCGCGCCAACCCAGCTTCGTCAGGTGATAGGCGGCGCTGCACCCCACAATGCCCGATCCCACAATGACCAGTCTCGCTTTCATATCCATACCTCTGCGCAGTTGCCTCGATCTGGAATCGGGGGCAATGGGCGGTTGATTCTCCGGGTCCCAGACCCGAAATGTTTTCAGTGTGGCCACGGAACTCTAGCAAAAAATGCGGTCCGTCGGCGAACAGATTATTTTAGCGATGGGCTTGCCGGGCCCGCCAATCTGGAGTGCCGAACCCGGGGAGATGGTGACCTGTCCCGGGCCCGGGGTGTCATCCACTATTTCCTCGTCCGCCGATCACACCCAGGCTCAAATCCCCGGGGATGTTATCAAGAGTCCTCCGGGCCCAAAGGCCTAAGCCCCTTGCTCAAGGGGTTTGCGCCGTTGCTGTCTCGGTGTTACTTTGAAATGGTACGCCGCTCGCGGCGGCTCCGTCTCATCTCTGGACGTTCTCAGCCTAAGACACAGCTCCCATTTGGAGGACGAATTATGAAAAGGTCATTCTGTTTCGTTGCGCTTACGCTCGTACTGTCAGCCCCGGTTTTCGCCCAGGATCAGCCGCTCGCTGCCGAGGTCTGTGCGGCGGCCGAGGAACATTACGTCGCACTTCGTGCCCGCGATATGGACGCGGTCGTGGAGCATCACCTGCCCGAGTTTACGTTCTTTACCGGCGAAGGCGGCCTGCTGTGGACCTTCGATTCACTCGATCAACAGCGTTCTGAGTTCGCACTGGACCCGACCTTTAACAACCAGAGCCTGATCCGGCACTGTAGCGCTCAGGTTTACGGTGACACAGGGATTGCTACGTACTATCTAACGGGTAGTGTGACGACTGCTGGAGGCACCCGGACCGGAACGTGGCGCGTTACCGAGGTCTGGGTGAAGCAGCAGGACGAGTGGAAAGAAGCTCATCATCACGAATCTCCGCTGCTTGAATCCGTGCGACCGTAAAGCCCGGCCAATTGTCGGCTAAGTGGTCTGGAGGCGGGACAGACGCTCCGAGTCAGGCTGAGCGCTGTCTCAACCTTCTGTGTGTCTCTTGCCGCCCAGATCCACCCAGGCCCCTATGCCCTGCTCTTTCGCCTTCTTGTAGACGTGGTAGGCGGCGGCTACGTCCTCGATAGCGAGACCCAGTGATTTGAACATGGTGATTTCGCGGGTGGATTCTCGCCCCTTGATTTTTCCAATCAGAATATCGCCGATCTCTCCCCGAACGTGATCATCACCGATGGCCCCTTCCTTCTTCGGGAAGAGAAAATCGCCCGCCTCGTTGAGACAGGATTCCCTGCGATCGCAAAACATCTTCGAGATCACCACAGCCCGCGTATCCAACTCGCGGGTGTGGGGGATGGTTGAGCCCACGGCGTTAATGTGCGTGCCCGGCGAAATCCAGTCCCCCTCGAGCACCGGTTCTTTTGCCGAAGTATTGGTACAGATGATATCGGCACCCTCGACGCATTCGGCCGCAGAGGGCATCGCCTGGACCGGGACGCCGTGACGTTTCGAATTCACTTCGGCGAATTCGGTGGCCTGCTGCAAGGGGAGGCTCCACACCCGAACCCTCTTGATGTTTCGGGCCAGCAGCATCGATTCGAGGTGGACGCGTGCTTGAGTTCCCGACCCGAGAATGGCCAGATCGCTGGCATCCTCGCGTGCCAATGCCCGGGTGGCGACCGCAGTGACGGCAGCGGTACGGATCGCCGTGATTTCCGTGGCGTCTATGATCGCCAGCAGGGAGCCATGCTTTTCCTCATAGAGCATGACGCCTCCTTGATGGGTGTCGAACTCGGTTCCCCAGTTTCCTGGGAAGTAGGTGATGACCTTTAACCCCAACACGCCGATATCACTCAGGTAGGCCGGCATCATGGTGAGTTCTCCAACCTTCTCGGGAAGCCACATGTGACCGCGCAGCGGCATCAGGGCGCCGCCGCCGGCAAGGGTCTTCAGCGCGTCTTCCATGATGTCGATGCATTCGGACATCGGGAGCAGGGGCGGGACATCGGGTTGCTGTACGATCAAGATACTCATACTGATCTAGAGACGAGCCTTTCTAAGTGCATCTAGCAGCACATCGATAAAGGTGACCTGCCGGTACTCCAGGTGGACAAACTGAGCGAATCGCAGGCACCCGGGAGGGGGCGGCACTCCCCCCTCCCAAGTTGGACACTACCCAAGTCTGGAATGCTCGCGCCTCTGCCACGGAACTGGGGGATTAGAAGAGTGGCCCCGTAAAGGCTTTGAGTTTGTTCAAGTGGGCTGCCCCCGCGGGGCCATCCGCAGTGTAGCACTTCCCCCATGTCGGACCAAGGAGGTTGCTATTGCAGGTTGCCTACGTTGCGGAATCCTCCTCTCTTGCGGGACTGCGGATGCAAGAGTAGCAAGCAGGTGGCCGACCTCCGGCTCACAGCAATTGGTGCAGGAGGTGGTTTCAGCTCGGGCCTGGGCATCTAAGACTGCTCTGGGAAGTGAGTTCATGGGCACTACCGTTCGGTGATCAGGGTCTACAGATATTGCACTCTCTGAACGCTCAGCAGGTTGTGTGCGTCTAAGACGGGGAAACCAACTACCCTTGGCAAATGGAGAGCGAATGGATCGGGGCTCGACCTGCGCGGTATCCGTGCTCAAAGTGTATGCCCTCGTCTGGGTGTTGTTATGCCCGGTCTGGGTCGAAGGCCAGGATCCACAACAAAGGCCAGACCCAGAACCTGATGTCCCCTTCCACGTCCAGGTTGACGCGGCCGTCTATCGGGTTCGCGTGATAGACGGGGAGGGCAAACTTCTACGAGGCCTCAAAGCCCAGGACTTCCAGGTTTCAGACCGCGATGAACCGCGTCCGATCATCTACTTCTCTGAGGAAAAATCAGCTCCTGTCAGTGTAGCGTTGTTCATCGACGTTGGATCTGCGATGAAGGAAGAGACCATTTCCAGGGCTAAAGAGACAGTTTTCGATTTAATCCACGCTCTGGACCGCGAGGATGAGATTCTGATCGGGACTTTCGCTGACGAGGTTGAAGTACTCACAGAGCTGACTCGGGAGCGTCTCCGGTTGGTCCAGGGCCTGGAGAACCTGTCCCCGAAGACAACAGGTTCACGGGTGGCTGTGAAGAGCGCCCCCACTGAGGTTCCGCACGGCGTTGCCATTCAGCTGGCCCTGTCCGGGGGCAACAGCGAGACCGGATGGGCAGCTGACGACGCCATCCAGGCCCTGAAACAAGCGGCCCACTACCAGAAAGCGATCCTCGTGTTCTCGGCCGGATCTCCTGGGCTGTCAGAATCTACGCTGGAGCATCTGAGAGAGGCTGAGATCCACTTCTTTGTTGCTCCGGTTCCCAACCGGCTGGGGAACCTGCTGAGTCTTGGGACAACTGGTTCCATGCAGAACAAGAGTGTTCAAGAGACGGGTGGGCTGCAGTTTCCCTTGTGGCAAACGCTAGAACAGATTGATGCCATCAGAACCGCGCTGAAGAGCTACTACCTGATTGGCTTTGAGCCGGCAGAGCACAAGTCCGTTGATGAGGAAAAGGTGCGAATCCAGGTCACAGGCGACCGGAAATGCCATGTCGCTTCGTTGCCAGTCCTACTGGATCGATCCCGTAAGCGCAGGTGACACTGTCCGGGATCAGGTGGTGTTCAACTCGGTGCCTTAGACCTGACGGGTGTTGCGGCTGGCGTTCTTGATAGGATTGCCCCAAACCTTGGCGTTGGGGATGGTCACGGTTTCGTTATCGCCTGAAAACAGGATGCAGGCGGCCAGGTTGACCTCCATCACTTCCCCGGTGATGCCTGCCACTTGGACGGTTTCGCCCACCACGAAGGGCCGTTTGATAAGAATAAACATTCCCGCCGCAAGGTTTGCCAGCACGTCCTTGACCGCAAAGCCCACCACAAAACCAGTGACACTCAGCCCGGCGATAAAGCCCGACACATTGAAGCCAAGGTTCCCGGCAATCAGGCTGATTAAGACCACCCACAGGAACCACTTGACGCTGCGCTGGCAAAGAATCTCCAGGGTGCGGTCATATTCCACCTTGGAGAAAAACTTTCCCAGATGGTGATCGACCGTGTAGATGAGAATAATCCCAACCACCAGGCCTATGGCCGCCAGACTCCAGGGCAGGTAGCGTTGGGATATGTAGGCCTGAGCCTGGGTGATCATTTCTTCAATCATGATAGAGCCATTCGAAATCGCTGACGCAGCATCTCAACTCAATGATAGCACCGAGGAGCCTGCCGATCAGGCATTCATCTAAACGGAAACGCAGCAGTAGCGCACTGAGGGGCAAGCCGCTCGATTCTTCCGCCGATCAGGTTCCGCAGAAGGTGCTATAGGGCCCGAAGCTGGCCGGCGCGGGCAAAGCATAGTCCTCCAGCCCCTCTTTCTCATCGAAGGGTCTCTCGAGCACCTCGATCAAAGCCTCGAATGGCTCGAGCGTTTGATTCTCCGCCGCGCTCACCAGGACTTCCTCAACCTTGTGATTTCGAGGGATGTAGATCGGGTTGACCCGGTTCATGGCCTGGGCACGCGCCTTTGCACCAACGCTTTCGCGGGACAGCCGGGCGCGCCAGCGATCTGCCCAGAGATCATAGGCGGAGGGATCTTCAAGAAGCGTCCGTAGCGTGTCGTCGTCACCCTGAGCGGCCAGCGACAGCCGCCGAAAGGCGAGAGTGTAGTCGGCGCTCTGCCCTCTTAGGGCGATAAGGAAACCGTTCGCCAGATCGAGATCGTCATCCTCAGAGCTGACGAGTCCCAGTTTGGCCCGCATTCCGTCGAGCCAGCGCGCGGCATAGCGATCGGCGAAGGCATTGACAGTGTCGCCGGCAAGCTGATTGGCTCGGTTCATGTCGGCGTTGATCAGCGGCAGGAGAGTTTCGGCCAGCCGGCCGAGGTTCCAGCGCGCGATCAACGGCTGCTGGCCGTAGGCATAACGGCCCTGCGTGTCGATGGAGCTAAAGACCGCGTCCGGGTCGTAGGCATCGATGTATGCGCACGGCCCGTAATCGATTGTTTCGCCTGAGATCGTCATGTTGTCGGTGTTCATTACTCCATGGACGAAACCCACGTGCATCCAGCGGGCAATCAGCCCCGCCTGAGCGTCGCAAACCGCGGCAAGGAAGCCAAGGTAAGGGTTATCCGATTCGTCAAGTTCGGGGTAGTGTCGAGCAATGCTGTAGTCGGCGAGCTGTTTCACCTTCTCCGTTTCTCCGCGCGCGGCGAAGAACTGGAACGTGCCGATCCGTATGTGGCTGGCTGCGACACGGGTCAGCACCGCTCCTGGGAGTACACTTTCGCGCAAGATCCCCTCCCCGGTCGCGACGCCGGCGAGCGCGCGAGTAGTGGGAATTCCCAAGGCATGCATCGCTTCACTGATCAAGTACTCTCGCAATACTGGGCTGATTGCGGCCTTGCCGTCTCCTCCGCGCGAGAAGGGGGTACGACCTGAGCCCTTGATTTGTATGTCGCGGCGCTTGCCGTTGCGGTCAATTAACTCGCCCAGGAGCAGCGCCCGGCCGTCGCCGAGCTGTGGTACAAAATGGCCGAATTGGTGCCCGGCATAAGCCTGGGCCAAGGGCCTGGAACCTTCAGGGAGTTCATTGCCGGCGAAGATTGCCGTCCCCTGATCGGAGCTGAGCGCGTCGGGATCGAGGCCCAGCTCTTCGGCAAGACCGCGGTTCAGCCTCAAAAGCTGAGGATTTGGCACCTCGGTTGCCTTCGACGGCACATAAAAACCTTCAAGCTCACGCGCGTACGTGTTGTCGAACTCAAAACCACAACCCACGATCAGGCACTCCTGCAAGAGACAAGTCCGGATATTTCGTCTGGCGGCTGGCTTCCCGGTCCATTTTGCCGATGATGCCAACTCGACATCAAGTGGCTAGCCTCGGACAGGAAGGGCGGTCGGCACCCAGTCTGCTCCCTCGGGCTACCCTCTACGGCTGCAGAACCACTGTGCCGAGTTGAAGCTGAGAGCAGAGCGGGAAGCAGGTGGCCTGCTGGGGAGGTTCATACTGTCTGGCCGCGCTCTTCCGCAAACTGTGTATCCTGGAATGCCCCCTCGGAGGTAGGCTAATACCATGGCTACAGTGAGATACATGGTCAATGACGTGGATGCGGCGATCAGCTTCTATACCGGCCTCCTTACCGGCCTCCTTGGGTTCGAACTGAAACAGAAGTTCGGGCCCGCGATAGCGATCCTCGCAAAGGACGATCTCGTGCTGTGGGTTGCCGGCCCTGTATCCTCGGCGCAACGCGCGATGCCGGACGGCAGTCAGCCCGCACCCGGTGGATGGAACCGGTTTGTCGTCCAGGTTGAGGACATCGCCGCGACGGTAGCTGCCTTGACCGAGGCGGGCGCGAACTTCCGTACCGAGATCCTCTCTGGCCCGGGTGGGCAGCAGATCCTCTTGGAAGATCCGTCCGGCAACCCTATCGAAGTCTTCCAGCCAGCCTAGTGCACCGTCCGGAAAGTTCAAGCCGACTCCACAGCTTTGCCCATGTCCGCCAGGACCATCGCTGCCCCCTCGCAACGTAACCTTCGCCACCTTTTGCTTCAGAAGTAGGGGATCCCTGTGTACAACATTTGTCTTTCGAAGGAAGCTGAGGAACGAAGGATGAACCGGAAACCTATTCACGACTGCCTGTTTCGAGAGGGAATCCCCGTCGCTCGTCACCGCGGGGAGCTGGGCCTCCTCATGCTCATGTTCGTGCTTCTAAACGCCAGGGCAACTTTCGGTGCCAGACCCGAAGAGCTCCTGCTGCAGGCGAAAGAGAATCTCTGTTTGAACTTCCTAAAGGGTCCGAGTCCGGATCTGAGCGGCTACACGTGGCGCTACAAGGTTTTGACCAATACACTCAACTCAAAGCGCAAGGTACTCAAGACTCGTCCCTACTTACTGATTGACGGAACGTGTCAACAACTTTGAGACACTTTGGTGAATAAATTACTGTAGCGTCATCTCAGGAGTCCTCCTTTTCGGGAGGGTTGATCCAAACCGCTTCTGGAAGAGCGGGAGGAACGGGTTTGCCGTTGGGAAATCTCTCCGGGAAGAGTGCATGGGCGGCCTCCAATGTTTGGGATCGATCGCGACGGGTGGTGATGGCGGTGAGGTAGTGCACATCCTCGGGAGTGTGCAGGCCGATACCCGAATGGCGATGGTCGCGGTTATACCAATCGAAGAAATCCCGACAGAAGTCTCTGGCTTGCTGAATGGTGCCGAAACGAGCCGGGAATTCGGGACGGTACTTGAGGGTCTTGAATTGGGATTCCGAGTAGGGATTGTCGTCACAGACATGAGGCCGAGAGTGAGACTTGGTGACTCCCAGATCGGCCAGTAGCAAGGCCAGTGCTTTGGAACTCATCGACGAGCCACGATCGGCATGCAGGGTGAGACCACCCGCTACGATCTCCTGCTTGGAGTAGCTCTGGGCGATCAAGACCTTGGCCAGGCGTGAGCTTTCCTGGGTGGCCACCATCCAGCCCACCACATAGCGGCTGAAAATGTCCAGGATCACGTAGAGGTAGAAATAGCTCCATTTGACGGGACCCTTCAGCTTGGTGATGTCCCAGGACCAGCATTGGTTCGGGCCGGTGGCCAGAAGTTCCGGCTTGGAGTATTGGGGATGGCGGCGCTGGCGGCGGCGTTCTCTAACTTCCAGACGTTCGGCCAGAATGCGGTACATGGTTCGAATCGAGCACAAGTATCGCCCTTCGTCCAGCAGCTCCGCCCATACGGCGGCAGGAGCTTTACGATAAACTGAGCGGCTGTGCAGGACCTCCACAACGGCTTCCCTTTCGGGCGGGCTCAAGGCGCGTGGGGATGCGGCCCGAGGCCGAGGATCCAGCGCCGGCCGTTCGCGCCGAAGTTTCTCCCGATACAGACTCGATGGCGGCAGATCCAGGGCCTGACAACCGGCACGGACTCCGTGGGATTGTGAGAATCGCAAAGCTTCGTCCATCAGCTCTCGTCTCCGTTCTCTTCGCTGCTCGCCAGAGAGATTCCCAACAGTTGCGAGACTTTTTTTTGGAGATCCAGCATGGCTTCAAACTTCTCGAGCTTGCGTTTCAGCTTCCGATTCTCAGCCTCCACTTGCCTCAGTTGACGATCCAGAGGATTGACCGGCTTTGCCTTGCGTCCCCGCTTGCGAGGGGTCAAGGCCTGCAGCGTTCCCTGCTCGCGTTGGCGGCGCCAGGTCTGCAGATTTGACCAGTAAAGCCCTTCTCGGCGCAGACAATGCTCCCACTTCACCCGACTCACAGCCATCGGTCTGCTCAAGGACCCGGAGCTTATAGCGGGCTGAAAACCGGCGGCGGGTGGCCTTGGCAGGAACTTCCGGATTGGGTCGCGAAAGAACCTTGTCGGGCTCCGTCCGTCCGGCAGCGATTTTGGAGACCTCTCCGCTTCGTTCCGAGGTCTCCAAAATCCTCAGTTTCTTGTCGCTTCTGTTTCCTATCATCCTGTAATCCAGCTTCTCGCCCTCTACTCTAATTTAGCAGGGAAGAAGTGTCTCACCATTATTGGCACAGAGGGTGATACCCACCGTTCTGCTTTGGGTATTCAATACCGCGTCACCGCACACCGTGGAGACGGCGTCTTTGTGGACGAGCGCCGCGGCCCTCTGCGAGTCCTTACTTCCCCTGTCTTTTTTGTGAGTCTGATCGGTTGTTACAAGACGGGCGAGGCTATAAGAGACATCATCTGGGATCTCACTGAGTTCGGTTTTGTCCGATGGGAAGTGCTAGAGGGACGAGCGACAGGGGTCTTTTCGTATCGCACGGCGCCCAAGATTCCAAAGCAATATGAGACAGCAGACCGCTGGATAAAACGGTCCTTGAAGGATGTAGTCGGCATCAAGGGCACTCTCTGGATTGATGAACAGGATCGAGTTGCCGTCAAGGGCGAGGGAAAGAACTACCGGACGATTCCGTTGGGGCTTTCCCCGGCAATCCAGAAGGGAACGTACTGGGCCTGGCAACTGAGGGAATCGGGAGATCGCTGGTTACCGGTCTTTCTGATGAAGGCCTCACCTTACCTGGACCACTTTCGGAGGCGGATCGTCCAGGGTGTGGGACGGTTTGAAGACTTTCGCAGAATCTCTCCTGTGAGATCGGGAGAACCGCTGGAACTTCCTCCTGAATGCAACCGCAAGGCCCAGCTGCCGAAATGGCAAAACGCACTGACCAAGGATGCTGATACCCAGAACCCTTTCCTAGGGAAATGGGTCAACGAGGATCCAAATACCCGTGGTGTGACAAGGTTAGCGGTCAGCAGCGTGGATTCTTGTCTGGTGCTTGAGGTGTGGGGAAAATGCCACCCCCACGATTGTTTCTGGGGGAAGGTAGTTATGAGGGCTTCGGAGGATCACACTGATCGGCTCGAAGCAACCTGGAATGTTGCTTTCAAGGACGAATTGCAAACCTTTGCGCTTGGAGAGGATGGCCGCCTCGAAGTCAAAGGAAGGAGGTTGCGGTGGGCATTCAACTGGCCGGAAGAGTTCGTGTGAGACCGGCACCTCTCCTGGGTAGGTTGGGGCAGAGTATCCACTGCTTCCGTCAACATTGGATTGTCTGTTACCAATCAATCAGAGCCTGAGGCTCTGGTGAACTGGAACCGAGCGCACCTCATCAACAACTAATAAAGCACCGGGAGGAACGTTTCTTAGAGGAGGGATGACATGCCCAAGGAGCTATATGCCGGGATCAGCCTTGCTTTAGTGTGTCTTAGTCTCCAAGTGCAGACGCACGCCCAGACCCAGAATCGTGAGCTTGTCGTTCTGGGAGAGATTACCTCCGATGAAATCCGGCGAAGTGCGCACCGGCTCGGTGTGTCCGAGGAGCACATGAGCAACGGGCTGATCGCCCTTGAAAGGGGAACTGCGCTGGCGATGGAAGTGCCACCACACCAGTACTTCAGGGAAATCGGACGACTCTGGGTCAACATGGACCGCAAGCGTGCAGCAAATGTCATCGCTGACTTGATCGAGCGTCTCGGTCCTGTCGCCCAGCAGGTAGAAAAGAGACATGAGTATGAACCGCCCCGGGATTTCCGGAGACTCCATTTCTTGAGAGGATGGGGTCATGGGAAGACGAAGCAGATACTCACCAGAGGTCAGAGAACGAGCAGTACGGATGGTGTTCGAGCATGAACGGGAGTACAGCTCTCAATGGGGTGCGATGACATCGATAGCAGCCAAGATCGGCTGCACAGCGGAGACGCTGCGCAAGTGGGTGCGACAGGCGGAAAGGGATCAGGGGCGTCGAGCCGGGCTGACAACGGACGAGAGGCAGCGTCTGAAGGAACTGGAGCGGGAGAATCGGGAGCTGAAGCAGACTAACGAGATCTTAAGGAAGGCTTCGGCTTTTTTCGCCCAGGCGGAGCTCGGCCGCCGCCGGAAATGATGGTGGATTTCATCCGAGAAAATCGGACCTGCTATGGGGTCGAGTCGATCTGCGAGGTGCTGCCGATCGCCCCTTCGACGTTCTACCAGTGGGAAGCCAGGCACAAGGATCCTGGGTTACTGCCGGCAAGAGCGAAACGCGATGCCAGGCTCCGGGTTGAAATCGATCGGGTGTGGTGTGCCAACCGCGAGGTCTACGGAGTTCGCAAAGTCTGGAAGCAGCTGAATCGTGAGGGCTTCAAGGTGGCTCGCTGCACGGTCGCGCGTTTAATGCGCGAGAAGGGACTGCAGGGCGTGGTTCGGGGTCGCCGGTTTAAGACGACGCAGCCGGATGAAGCAGCCGCAAGGCCGGCTGATCTGGTGGACCGCAACTTTACTGCAACCCGTCCGAATCAGCTGTGGGTAGCCGATCTGACCTACGTGGCCACCTGGAGAGGGCGCATCTACGTGGCATTGGTCATCGATGCCTTCTCGAGAAGTATTGTCGGGTGGAGGGCGTCGGCTTCCTTGAAGACCGACATTGCCCTGGACGCACTGGAGCAGGCCCTCTGGTCTCGTTCGGACACGGAAGGCCTGATTCATCACAGCGACCGGGGAGTACAGTACCTGTCGATCCGCTATACGGAGCGGTTGGCAGAGGCCGGCATCGAGCCTTCGGTTGGAAGCAAAGGAGACTCTTACGACAACGCGCTGGCCGAGTCGGTCATCGGGCTGTTTAAGACGGAAGTCATTCGGCAGGAAGGTCCCTGGCGGGGATTGGAGGAGGTGGAATTCGCGACGCTGGATTGGGTCTGTTGGTATAACAAGCAGAGATTGCTGGAGCCAATCGGCTACATTCCACCCGTTGAGTTCGAGCAGATGTATTATCTGAATCAACCGGCTACAGCTATGGTGGCTGGAGTCAACTAAAACTGTCTCCGGGAAACCCGGGGCGGTTCAGTATGTCTTTGTGCGCCAACTCGTACGGAGCTTGGCCGAGAGCATGCGCCAAGTGGACGCCCAGCGTGCTGAAACGGTCCTTCAAGCCTTCTTCAAGAATAATCCAAGCCCGGACGAGGGCTCGGCAAGCACTTCCATGCTGGCGTGGGACAAGTTTCACTCAGCAGGCCGCAGAGACCCTTTTGAGGCGCTAGAGGCGCTGGCCGCAGTGGAAGAGTCCGAGATCAACTTTTCTGCCCGATCAAGCCTTGTGAACTCCTTGAGTGGAAACCAGTTCCCTGAACAAGCATATTTGCTCTGGGATGAGACCCTCAACCATCTCGCAGATCTGGGACCAGGGCAGATCTCAGCTATCTCGAACATCGCGAACACGACTTTCCGCCTGCATCCGGAGCGATTGAGCGAAGTCCTGGAAGTGTGGGGTGAGCTTGTGGCTACCGCTGATCAGACACAAGTTGTTGCAAGGATGTGTGGCCCAGGATCTGGAACGGATTTCGAGGAAGCGCTGAACCATCTGGAGTGGACTGCTCTTGCGACCCTGCGCGCCTGGCTGAGAACACGGCCAACCCTGGCACACGAGGCGCTTGAGTACTTCCCGGAGTTGCAGGGTAAGCTCGAGACCATCGGCGGTCTTTCGGGCTATGCCAGGAGACAGCGAGAGCGGCACCGGCAGCAAAGGACTGAGAATGAGCGGCGCATCCTGGACACTTATGAGGTGCTAGCAGGAGAGTCCGGACTGAGACAGGAGATCCTCCAGGGACCAGGAGAAATCACGCGGCTGATCGGCCAGGCATCGACCTTCTACGACAACCCGCTCTACGACGAGGAACAAGGAGCGCGGGCTCTTGAAATCGCCGCCGCCTCGATCTCTCAGCTCGACGACAACGTTGCGATCACACTATTTCGGCAGCTGGTTGTTGCTTACATGGGAAACGAGGGGCGAGTGCCCGAACGGATCAGAAGAGAGGCCCTGGGCCTAGTGGAGCGGAGCCGACGAGAGACTGTTGTTGAGGTACAGCGGCCGAGGCTCACGCCGGGAGGAATCTACAACACAATCTTCCCCGACGACGAACTCGAGGCCGTACTACTCGCCAGCCTGGCGTGGGAGGATTTCCAGCGGGCTGAGAAGCGAATTCAAGAACTCCCCGACTACCAACGCATGCAGGCCTATTTTCGCTACGCCAGATGGGTCGGCAGACAGGGCCACGGTGTCAATCGAAACCGCTTCAATTGAGAAGCGGAGTGGATCCGTACATGTCGGGCCCGATTAGACGAGCCTTTCTTAGCTCAAGAAGAGGTTCCAGGAATCCCAGAGCTGCCACGCTGCGGGGTGTCGCCGGATCTGCCTTTCCAGGTGGTTTACCAATAACTGCATCACGTCGCGACGGTTGTTTGCTTCCTCCAGGACTCTGGTGATGTCCTTGAACTCAATGTTGTGCGAACCATCCTCCTTCGGTTGAATCCAGGAAAGCACCACACGCGCATCAGTCTCTCGGTACAAACTTGCAATCCCGTCCGGGAAGATTGACGGCTGTCCGAAGAATTCTACTTCGACCGTGCGCTCAACCAGTGAGGGAACAATGTCGAATCCTAGCAGCAGACACTCCCCACGCCGCAGGATTGTCTTCATTCTTGGGTAGTGGCCGTGTTTGGTATAGAGAATGGGTCTCCGCACCTGTCGTTCGAGCTGGGATATTCGGATCCGAGCATAGCGCTTCCAGGAGTCATGCTGGGTGGTTAGTTCCTCGGGATCTTGAAACACCAGATTAGGATGAAAGCCGAGTCGTCCCAGCAGAGTGAACAATAAGCCAACGCAGCCAAGGTGACCGGTTGCGATAATCACTCCCTGTCCCTGGGCTTGAGCGGCTTTCAGTTCTTCGAGTCTCGAAATCGTCACGAGGGAGAGAAGAAAGCTTAGCTCTCGCCCCAACCAGTAAGTGAACATCTCATCGTAGGAGATCCACTGAAAGTGCTTCCTAACGATGGACATGACCTGTTCTTGGCTTGGCTTCGGCAGCGCCCGTGCCACATTACACTGGGCCTGAACCCGCGCCTGCCGTCGGCCGAGGAAAAGAAGGTCACCCCTGAACCCTGCCCATCTTCGCGCCATTCTGGGCGGTAGGGATGAAATCAGTGGCAGGATCACAAAGTAGTCAATCAGAGTCGACAATTCCCTGACTAAGGGGCTTTTCATGGCCATGTGTCTGGCTGGGATTCAGGCGTGGCCGTGGTCGAGGCGATGCACTGATTTCCGTAGTTGAAATCTCGTCTTTCGATCTTGGTACTCGCTCCCTAGTGTACTGTCCGGGAAGTTCGCGGTGTTAATTCGGGATGGATTTTCGTCGTCAGTGAGGCGCGCGACGTAGGAATGCCGGGAGTCTTTCGAGGTAGCGCAACAAAGCTGTCGGCGAAAAGACGCCTGAAGTAGCGGCGGGAACTTTCCGGACAGTGCACTAGTTGAGCTGGTAGACCGGTAGTACTGAGAGCAAGAAGATGACGCCGCGCACCTTGGTGTCCACCATGACCGGGTCGTTGATGTCGAATAGCTCCGGGAGCCCATCCGGGCCCCTGTTCATATATTCTTCCAGGATGTACGTGTCATCAATGGTCTGATCTGCCTGCAGCATGGCGTTGGCAAAGTAGCTCACGATGTCGGGTGCAAAGCGCAGGTTGTTCTGCTCAATGATCCCCTGGATCTCGATCTGATCCTGAGACTGAGACCTGCAGAGGGAAGGATCCCCGGGATTGCTCCCGCGGTTGCAGCTCAGGTAGGTCATGAAATTGGAACGCCCGATCACGGTCCCTGTATTGATCCATCCTTCGTCATGCGTCCAGCCGCCCACATCGGGCGGGATAAACAGCTGCTGGCCCAGCCCGAACTGCTCCGATCTCGACGGGATATGGGTCGGATCCACCACGCCCAGCTCGCGATAGGCTCCCACCATGAACTCGATGGGGCTTTTGATCTTGGCCCGATAGGCCTTACTGGACATGAAGTGAGGATGGGTGAAGATGGCCCGCATGAGCGGCTTGATCTCATAATTGCTGGAGCGGAAGACCTCGGCCAGTTCCTCGATAATCTGGTTGCCGGGATCGTTGTAGACGAAATATTCCCACAGCTTGCGGGTGATAAAGATGGCCGTCTGCGCTTGTTCGAAAATGATGTCGATGACCCGTTCTCCCTCGATGATCCCCGAAGACGGCGCCTCGGGATTGTTGAGATTGAGCCCGCCAAGCAGCTCACCCAGAAAGACCTTGGGCTGGGTGTCGTGCCAACTATCGCGGAAGATGAAGTCAAATGGTATTGGCCCTCCCCCAAAAGTGGAGGACCAACCCGTAAAAGCCCGCGCGGCTTCCTGGACATCAAACTCGGTATAGGCGGCACTCTCACTGCTCTCCCCCACGGTGAATAGCTCCAGCAGTTCGCGGCCCCAGTTATCATTCGGCTTTCCGGCCTTGTTCCCGGCGTTGTTGAGCCACAGGATCATGGCCGGATCGCGGGCAATGGCGTGAACCATCTCCCTGAAGTTGCCCAGGGCGTACTGGCGGAGCGTCTCGTTCTGCACCAGCATCAGCGGCCTTTCGTGGCCTAACAGTACCGCGCCGGAATGCCGCGGCGGCATTCCCAGAACCTGAAAAATGTCCAGGACAGAGGTCGCGAAATGGTCGTGCCAGAAGAAGGTCATCTTCTCCAGAAGCTGGCGCCGGCTGTGGATCATGCGGTACAGCCACCATGTCTGCAGGGGCTCGATGTTGGTGACCCACGCCACATCCCTGATCCGTCGAAAGAGCGACAGGTTGGCGGCTTCCAGCCCGGCTTCCATTTCCGAATCATCGATGGCTTCTTAGTCGAGAAGTTCGTTCAGAGATGCCTCAAAGCCTTGCGAAACCAGACGCCCGATCTCCTCCGGAGAGGCACTGAAGCCGCCTCGCCTCATCAGATGAGCGGCAGACCCTGTACCCCACTCCAGAGATTGAATCTTCTCGCCCCTCGGGTAACGTCCGGGGTAGCGCCAGGCGCCGCCACCTCGTCCTACCTGGGCTGAGAGCTGGGAGCAGAAAAGAAAAACTGTCAGGATGAAAGGGGTTCGCACCATTGCTATAGACCGTTCAAAGCGCATTGACAGTTCATTCTGACGTTCAACAAAACCTGATGTTCAACAAGACTACAAGGCATTTGGACTTGTGGCTCGGCATTGATCAGAGTGCCGGTGAATTGGTGAGCGGGATCAAGGGAGATCCTGAACAATTGCCTCTGCCCCCGGCCTCTCGCGTCTCACGGTACTAGAAGTTTCGCCTGATGACGCGGACCAGATCGCCATCGACCTGGATCCACCCGCCAATCTCATCACCTTCTACCAGGTGAATCCAGGTCTCTGTTTCTGGTTCACGGTGAATCTCCATGACCTCGGCGAAGGCTGAGAACGTCAGTTCGTCCTTGCGAAAGTAGTAGTAGCCTTCGGCGTGATAGCAAAGGATTTCAAGCCTGTCTCCGGCGGTGAATTGGACCGTATCCACTCCTTGAAAGAGGATGTGCTCATTTTCGAAACGCACGATTTCGACTTCGATCGCGGTGCTCTGGGCAAGGATTTCTGCCTCGCCGAGTCGGTATATGACTGTGCGAGGTGCGTCAAACTCAATTGCTTTGTCCTTGGTCAGATGAACGGTCCCGACCCGGGTGGACGAGCGCCACGGGTGGGCGTAGGTAGGAAATGACTCAAGGTTGCGGGTTGCAGCGATGACCGGTCCGCCTTCCCCTCCAAAATGGTACAGGCCAAGCAGAGGCTGCGGGGCCTCCTGGACAGCCAGGGCGCCAAAAGCCAGCGATGTGAAAGAGAGACTGAAGTACCTCAGTGAAGCGCATTCGAGGATTGTGTGCCTGTCGGGTTGTTGCCCGCAAGCGCGTTTCTAACTTGTTGAAAACAAGTTGCCCAGGATGGGACTTAAACCCACACGGGCCTAAGGTCCCCAGGGTCTAACAAACTACTCTTCCGGCTTTATCTCTCGAAGCGTGCGCAGAAGCATCCATCCCAGCAGCAAGACACCCAGACTAAGGGCGGACCACAACAGAACCGGGTGCTGCTCGGTCCAAGGCTTGATCTCTTTCGGGGCCAGGTAGTCGGAATTAGGCATCAGAGGTCCAGCTTCTAACCGCGGGAGGTCCGTGATGTCGAGCTGACCAGCGACCAGATCCAGGTCGTACGAAGGGGTCCTCGCCTGGTCGCTGCCAACAAAGAGACGATAGCTTTTCGCGAGGTTCCACTCAAAAATCACCAGCCTCGGCATTCGCTCAAAGCGGACAGAAGTGACTTCCAGTGGTGGATTGTCCTGGTTCCAGATCCTAAGCCGAACTTGAGGTTCATTGAGTTCCGACAAAGGGATAGTCACGTGTTCTTCGACAATGTCCTCGCTCTTGAAACGATAGATGTTGGTCTCTCCAACTTGAGTCCAGATCCCGTCCTTGCTCTGGAGCGCAACCTCTGCACGGCGACGGAAGTTTTCTTGGGCGATCTCCAGAACACAGGTCTCCAGGTGCTGCCTTTCAAGGTCGATCTCCAAAAATATATCGGTTGCTTTTCGCTTGACATCTTCCTGCTTACGGACGATACGGGCCGGAAGCTTCTCCGGTTCCACCTCTTTCCGGATAACGCGAGCCACCCGCACTCCTCGGATTTCCAGTGGAGTTCCGCCGTCCAGCCACAAGACCAGCTTCAAGTAACGGTAGCTCGTCTCAGGATAAACAACCCGCAGATTCCGATAGTAACGGTCCTCGTGATGATCGAAGATGTGGGATCCTGTCTTCAACTGAAGCCAGTCTCTTCCGTCTGCACTACCCAAGACGTCCCCGCGCCGCCGGAAATTCTGGGTAGGGGTTTCCAGCTGAAGCTGGTTACTGTAGGAGTTCTCCTCCCCAAGATCACAGACCACTTGCTGGTACTGGTTAGAAACAATTCCACGGTCAAGGATCAATGCGGGAACGGTCGTTTCCTGGACTTCAGCCCGTTCCACCAGCAGAAGGTACGGAACCTCAACTCCAGAGTCGTCGACGACCCGGACATCCTGCAGCCCCTCCCCAGCCTTCTCGAGAATCTGCCCGGGCAGGGTTAGACGCACAAAACCTCCACCAGGACGAGGTTGCTGTGGAGCCGCCAGGGAAGCCCAGAATTTCCAGTCCGACACCCGGAAATCTGCCCAGGCTACAGCCGTTGACATGAGAACGATCCATAAGCAAGCTAAGGGTAATCGCATGGGGAACACTCCTCGCTCATGGTCTGGAGCTTAGGGTCAAAAAATAAGCTTCCTGAACCGCTGATACAAAAACGCCACGGCCAGCAAGAGGCATCCCAGGCCAATCACGGAAATGATCCGATGCAGTTGCTGCAGGGTCCAGATGTCAAAGGAGAAAACTTTGACGATGGTTAAAAAGAAGAGCGCGATCCCAAACAGGCGGATGGGGCGATAGGATCGAAGAATTCCTGCCGCCACGGATGCGATGGAATAGATTCCCCAGAGGAGCGAGAGGATCAGCTGCTGACTGTCCCGTACTTGATCTGATAGCAATGCATATTGCGCATCCCCGATCACTTCGCGACCTGATGCGAGGGAAAGATCCCGGAGTCTGTCATCATGATAAGCCCATGATTCCTGGCTGACGAGAAAAACACTAACTGCACTGGCCAAAAGGATAAGTCCATCACGAACAGCGGGTTCCCAGTGCTCCACTCTTGAAAGGCTCCTCCGGTAAAAAAACGCCACCAGATAGATCGCTGTGATCACAGCCGCAAAAGTGAAGGTCCGCTGGTTGAAAATCAGCGTGTACTGAGCCGCGGGCTGAACGGCATCCCAGAGAAAAAGCCGTAACAAAGTGAGAGACAGAATGATCAGTCCGGCCAGGCGCATGCGGACCGACCGGCTGGCAAAGCCGATCCAGGTGAGAACAACCGATTCGATGGCCCACCCGAGTGTGATCCAATTCTGTTCGAGCTCGATCGGGATGGCCAGGGTAATCAGGGTTAATGAAACGCCGACAAAGCTTAGCGCCAGGGGCTGTGTCTTGATGGAGATGCGGTAGACTGCCCCTGCTGCCAGGAGGTAAACCAGGGCCAGGGCCAAAGCGAACAAGCCCATCCAGCCCGGGTAGTCACCGTCGAGGAGATGGTAGCTCAGAGCGAAGTATCCTAAGCCTGTCCCAAGACCAACGCCAACATCCCAGGAATCCGCAGCCGCTGAAACCAGTTTCTGGCGCAGGAAACCTTGACTCAGGAATAACGCGAATACTCCACTCAGGAAACCCCAGACGAGAACAGAATCCGACGCGTTGTAGCTGTCGAGGATCCAGACCGAAATCCCCAGGACGTTCAAGACAAAAGCACTGGGAGCGATCCAGTTTGGCTTCCCCCGCAGGCTTAAAGCCAGGACCAGCCCGTCGAAGATCAAAAGAAATTCCCAGTAGTACCTGGCATCGTGGGCCAGAACTGCCTGGCTCGAGATGAAAAGGAGAATCGCGACAAGGGCTGTGAATAATCCCGCGAAACTCGCTTTTGAGCTTTGGGCCTTCTCCAACTCGACGCGCATGCCCTCGGCAAGAAAAACATAGAGCGCCGCAAAGAGGATCAGAAAACTCTGGGTGGTCCAAAGGGCCTCTAGTGTGTAAAAGAGGGCAGCCCAGCTTGAGAACAAGATGAATGTTCCCCCAAAGCTCAACGAATTGAGAAAGAACCAGCTCCGGTAGCGAGCCAGGAGTCCAATCCCAAGATCAAGAATCAGGAGGTAGGTGAGCAGACCCACCTGGTTGCTTTCTCCTGTGCTGAGCCAGTACGGGGTGAGCATTCCACCCAGGAGACCGAGGACTGCCAGGGTTCTACTGAAGTAACGGGCCGCCTGCAGGCAGGAGACGGCAGTGACCAACGCCATGAAGAATAAAGCTGGGACCTGGGGAATCAACGCATAAAAGTTGAAGGCTGCGTAGATGGAAAGGTAAAGGATGGAGACGCCTCCTCCGGCCAGCGTTTCCCCATAGAGTTTGTACCCCTTCCGCCGAAATGTCTCGCCACCGTAGAGAAGGCCGAGGCCCGAAAACATTCCAATCAGCACTCTACCGAAATTCCCAATCCACTGGTTATCAAAGGCGTATTTCAAAAAGTAGAGCGCGCCGAGGACGATCGCCAGAATCCCAACTTTCAGCAGCCAGTTCCCTCCGATCAGGGCTTCCAGTTTCGGGGTCCGCTCTAGCTGCGCTGAAATTTCTTCCGATTGGTCCAGATTTCGCCGCCGCTCCTCTCTCTCCCTCGAGACTTCAGTGTGCGGCTTCTCCAGCGGCATGACCGGGGCAGGCACAGAGACCTCTTCGGCAACACTGCCGATGGGGGGCTCCTCGGAGCGAGCTGGTTCCCCTTTTTCGGCAGCGGCCGTCGCCGGGTGGGAGACTCGTTTCCCCAGAACCTCCAGATGGTCTCGTAGCCGACTGAGGCTCGTATGCAGGAAGCGCGTTTCGCGTCGGAGGGCATTGACGCGAGAGAGGGCAATGGCGCCAAGAAACGTCGCCACAATTGGGAGGATCGCAACGATCAGGAGGAGAAGCAGAAAGAAGTTCGTCACTCTATTGGCTGACTAAAGAGGTCGGCATAAAAAGTTACATGCCCGTAATCCATTTGTTGTTGGTTCTAGAGTTTCGAGGATTGTAGCCGGGGAGTGAGGAATGGACAAACAGCTACTAGCGGTGGAGATAGCCTCACTGGTACCGTGCCCGGTATTCTCATCTCAATGCAGCCCTCAGTTGACCAACTCATCCAGATCACAAGAACCCTTTGTCTTGCTCTTAGGGGTTAGGTTTGTGGGGTTTCCAGGATCGCCTTCACCTTTTGCAGATCCTTGGCGACACGACGATTAAACACCCACCTGATCAACGGAGTGAAGGGCCGATAGGCGGTATCCAACTCGACATCAGAGTGATAGGTGAACCGGGTCCGCGCTCCTTCCTCTTCGACGAGCCGGAACCCCTCTGCGGACAAGACATCCGAGACGGTGCGGAAGGCGGTCTTGCGCCCCGGCTCGTACTCCACGATCTCTGCGTCAATCTCCAGAGGCTAAGCAACTGTTTTTCTGTAATTTGACTGAGAGTGATCTGAGATCGGATTCTCCTGTGGTTTGAAATCGACCAGGCTGAGGTACTGTTTCCCGATCAGCCAGTCTTCGTGAATCTCCTCGACGACAGCGGTGATGAGTCGTAGTGCGGACTCGGTGTTTGGAAAGATACCGACGACCCGGGTACGCCGGCGAATCTGACGGTTTAGGTTCTCCAGCCCGTTGTTGGTGCGAATGCGCCGCCAGGTAGAACGTGCAAAACGAAAGACCGTAAAGCCTTCCGGCAGATTGGTCTCCATCCAATCGGCCAGCTCCGGGTTGCGGTCGTAGTATTGCTCGACTCTGGCCCGAAGCATCGCCTCAGCTTCGCCTCCAGACGGGGCATTGAAGATGTCTCGAATGTCAGTGGCGATGGCGGCACGTTGGTCGGATCGGCGGGCGTATCGCTGAGCATTCTGGCTCAGGTGAAACTGACAGCGTTGCCAGGGCACTGAAGGAAAGACAGCTCTTCTGGCAGCTCGTAGTCCTGAGTGGTCATCGCTGACAATCAGCTGCACACCCTCCAGACCACGCTTTTGAAGCTGCTGCAGAAACTCTCGCCAGTGGACCTCCGCCTCGCTGAGTCGGCAGCTGACCCCAATCACCTCCCGCTTGCCCCAGCAGTTGACTCCGGTCGCTTTCAAGACGGCCACATCCTGAATGCTGCCCTGGCGACGGACCTTCTCGTAGTGGGCATCCAGGTACACAACTGGATAGCTGCCCAAAGGGCGGTTGCGAAACTGCTCGAGTTCGTCGTCCAGCAGCTTGGAGATTCTTGAGACCTGGCTGGCGGAGATCTCGGTGCCGCACAGCTGCTCGGTAATCTCAGTGACCTTGCGCGTCGACACGCCCATCACGTACATCTCGGCGATGGCCAGCTTCAGGGCTTTCTCCGAGCGGCACCCTCGCTCCAGGGATCGGGGATAGAAGTCCAGGTGACGTACTTGTGGAATCCGGATTTGAAGCTGTCCCACTCGAGTTGACAGCGTCTTGGCCTTGTACCCGTTGGCGTGGTCTCGACGCTGCTCGCTCCGCTCCCAGCGTCGAGCTCCCAGAAACTCTTCGCGTTCCATCTGCATGGCGGTGTTGAGCAGTTTCTCCAACACTCCTCGAAACGCGTCGCTGCCTTCTTCGATCAGTTCTTTCAACAATTCTCGTGGTAGCCTCTGTTCTGGGTCTGGGGTCATTCGGATCCTCCTTGCTCTTGTCTTGAGTTTTTGGAGAAATCCTGCCCCAGACCTCTGATCCTTTTAGCTCACCTTCCTCAAATTACAGAAAGAACGGTACACCCCTTCTCCAGAGTGCGGCCCATGAAGCGGATCACCTCATGAGTAATCATTCCTATTTGCACTTCGCCAGGCGGGTCGTGACGCATCTCGGATACTCCGGTACGCCACTTCGGGTCGTTCTCGTAGTTGCCAACGATGGCAAATACGTCCCTCGAAGGGCAATCGATCAGCACCGTGCCAGTCACCGTGACCATCAGTCGATGCTACCGCACTGCCACTCCTGTAGCGAACCATAGGTCCGCCTCGATCAGTTGACGGTTGAGCGATCGCGGACCCGGCGAACGACAGGTCTGAGCTAATTCCCAACCGGGGAAGCCTCCGTGGCCAGCGCAGGGGCAGGAATAATCGAAGCGAGTTGTCCGGGGTCTATACGCGGCCTTCGAGGCCGAAGCCCTGAGAGGTAGGAAATCTCCCACCGTGGGAGATTTCGGTATCAATCATAATCAGTCTCAGCGCTGGCAGCTCCAGGCAGCAGTTCCAGAAGACGAGTTCGAGGAGTTCCTGGCAAGCACAAGAGATGCTGGCGAAGAAATTACCAGTGTTGGCCAGGTGTGACCATCGGCACCACTCCTACAGACAACATGGTTTATAAAGCAACTGGGGAATCCAGGCGACACCTCACCTGAGTTGTTGCCTGGGTCTTTTTACAAAGGGTGCCTGCCGTCTTTTCAGGGGAAGCCCGGGGGGGAGACGGCGGTGCCCCCCTCAAGAATTCCACCTCTTTTACCCGCACCATCGACTGATCGCTTTCAAAGTGTGGGATAACCCGCACCTCTGCCACGGCACTGGGGGAATCAGAAGAAAGGCCCCGTGAAAGCCTAATGTTTGTTCAAGCGGGCTGCTCCCCCCGGGGCCATGCGAAGTGTAGCACCTCTGTCACCGGCGGACAAAAGAGAGATGCTCTTTGGAACTTGCCGCCGCCCAGCGTTATGCTTGAAGTACAGCTAATCAGGTGGTAACCAAAACGGCCCCGCACGGTGAATGCATCACTGAACGAGGCCTGCCGCCGGTGGAAGAGATCTGGAAGCTTTTTGCTATACTTTCGCCAGCCGGAACCCACCCACAGTTCAGTCGTTTCCAGCCCAGTAGCCGAAGAACCGGCGGGGAGCGGACGATCCGCGCACATGCAGCTCCGAGTGGTCGAGAAAGATCTCGAAGGCTTTGAGATTGGAACTGGTGGAGATTCTGGAGGAAGAGTGATCATGAGGCACACAAGAGCACCTCTTTCGCTGCTGGCCTATCGGTCTTTGGGGCTTGCTCATCTGGGGGATGTGGCAAGTGATTGATGGGGTCAGGACGGCGTTTAGCTTTGTCGTTGTGATTGGTCTTTTCCTGGTCTTGAGCCGGACCGCTCCCCGGGAGCCCCACCTCGGTTTGAATCAGGAAGAACCTGGAATCCTGAGAGTCTCGGTTCTCGACGCTGCGACGGGTGAGCTGACTCCTGCCCGGCTGGAGGTTCTCGACCAGGCAGGCAAAAGCCATATCGCCGAGGATGGGATCCCGGTCGGGACCGATTGGCTGGATCGGGAGGAGCCCTGGGAGGGGACTGTTGAGGACGCCCTGTCGCTCCTTTCACCTGAAGTTTGGAACCCTTACTCGGGAACAAATCAGTTCTATGCCCGGGGTAGGGCCCGGCTGCAGCTGCCCCCTGGCGTCTATGAACTGAAGGTGGTCAAGGGTATCGAATACCGAACGGTACAGCGGAAGATTGTCATTGAGGCCGGGAAAATCAGCGAAGAAGAGGTGAAGCTGCTTCGTTGGATTGATCTACCCGGGAAGGGCTGGTACGGAGCCGACGGGCACCTGCATATCCAGCGGCCGCACCCGGAGTTGAACCCTTTGATCGCAAAGTGGATGCAAGCCGAGGACATTCACGTCGGCAACCTGCTGCAGTGGGGCAATTTGTATCGATTCCACAGCTCCATCCAGTATGCGCTGGGCAAAGAGGGGATCTACCGGGAGGGCGACACGATTGTAGCCGCAGGACAGGAGAATCCCCGGACCCACTTCCTGGGCCACACGATCATCCTGGGAGCCTCCTCAGCGATTCACTTCCCCGAGAGATATTTGATTTACAGGCTCTTCTGGGAGGAGGCACGGCGGCAGGGGGCGTTGAGCGGCTATGCCCACGGCGGGTTCGACCTGGGGGCTATCAACGGCATCAGCATCGACCTGCCGGAGAGGCTCGTGGACTTCGTGGAGGTACTTCAGTGGGGCAGGGGCAAGTACAAGACATGGTATGACATTCTCAATACCGGCTTCCGGATGACTCCCATCGCTGGATCAGACTATCCTGTCGGTCCCAGCCTTCCGGGACGGGAACGATTTTATACGAAAGTGGAAGGCCCCCTTTCCTACCAGTCCTGGCTGGAGGGGATCCGCAAGGGACGGACCTTCGTCACCAATGGCCCCGTTCTCGAGCTCCAGGTCAGCGGGCAGGATATGGGAGAGTCGCTGGTCCTCGCTGAACCGGGAACGGTCACTCTGGAGGGGGCGGTACGCTTCGATCCGCAGCGCGATGACGTTACCAGGCTGGAGGTCATTCAGAATGGAGAGATCCTGAGAACGTTCTACCGGGAAGAGGATCGTTCGGAGATCACTTGTGGATTTGAGCATCGAGTCAGTGAAGCTGCCTGGTTTGCTCTCCGGTCCTATGGAACCAAGCGGCTGGATAAGCATCCTTTCCCGTCGTTGGCTCACACGGCTCCGGTTTACGTCGAAGTAAAAGGTGCTCCCAAGCTGGCCGAGGGACCCAAAGCCAGGGCACTGGCCAGAGCTTGGATGGCGCGTCTGGATACACTGGAGAACCAGGTTTTGACCGAAATCCAGACGCTGGGTGACTCTAAGATCATGGTGGCGCCGGACCGGGTGGATGCTGAGCATCTCATCCGGAATCGATCGGAGCTGCTTGAGGCAATTCGGAGCGCCAGGGAATACTTTGAAAAGCAGGCCCGCTGAGGTCAGCTCCCAGCGATATATGTGCCGGTGAGCTGGGGTGACTCACTGGCGCCCTCTAGGTCTTTACTCAAAGCCCCCATTTCCTCTAGGGTCCTTGAGAAATCAGTACATTCCTGTGTTTTTTGCGAGGAGGGCCCCATTGCGCTACCAGCTGCTTTCTGTCGCCTGCCTGTCGTTGTTGTTAGGTGCGGTCGAGGGCTGATCGGCGACACTGAAAATTCCCTAGCGTATTGCCTCATTAGAGAATCGAACCAAAGCTAGAAACTTGCCTCACTAAGAATCGAACCCAGTTCCGAACAGCTTATTGGTTCCTTACATCAAAAACAACGGGGCGACCGGAGCCGGACCCGCTTCGCGATCTTCTGCCGGAGCAACTGGGCGAGATTGGAACCCGATTTCGGAGGCTGTCGGCTCCACGCGAGCGATCTCGGCCTTGTAGAGCTGCTCCCTACGCCAGTCCCTCACCCGTCGCTGCAGCGTCCGCAGTTGCCCATCGAAGAACCGACCGGGATAGCGTTGCTGAAGGCGAACGAAAAGCGCTTTGGCGGTTTGAGCGGAATTAACTTCCAGTTGGACACGAACCTCTGGCCAGACTTCAGCAAAGGGATCCTTTCGAGTCCTCCATGTCCGGGGCTTTTTCGTCCGCCGATATCTTCTGATCTCTTTGGGTTCTTGTGAAGCGGTGATCTCGACAAGATACTTCCTGACGATTGCATCCATCTCTCTGGGGGAGTCGTTTCCTTCCAGTTCCCTTTGTCCGTTAGCAAAGGTCCAAAAATAGTCTTGGCGTCGCTCGAGCTCTTTGAGTAAGATCACCGGATCGAGCTTCCGGTAAAAACGCTCGATTCGCTCCCTCTTTCGCTTGGTGAGATAACCAGAAGCAATGATGCGCTGGTAAGGAGTTTGAGCTCGATCGTAGCGCTTCTTGACGCGTGCGCCGACGCGCTGCTTTTCGATCAGCTTCATCGAGGGCTGAAAGAAGTTCACATAGAGGCGTAGAATCTCATAAAGCTGAATCAGGGCCCGCCAGGCCCCCAGTCCCTCGTAGCGATCGTACCCGATCAGCCTTCTCACGACAGAGCCGTTCTTCTCTTCCACAAAGGCCTGATCGTTCTTTCGATTGACCCGGGAACGAGTGAAAGTGATCTGCTCTCTTTGGCAGTAGCGAAGCATCTCATAGTTGATGAACTCGCTGCCGTTATCCGTATCCAATCCCAGCAAAGGAACCGGGAGCCGGCCACGCAGGGAGTTCAGGGCGCCGATCACGTCGGCTTCGCTGCGCCGCAGCAGGGCCACGCACTCGGTCCAGCCCGTTGCGACGTCCACCAGGACCAGCGTGTGCAGAAAACTACCGGCAGCACTGACGCCGCAGTGAGCGACCAGGTCCGCTTCCAGAAACCCGGGTTGAAGATCGTCCCAGTCGGCGAAGGTCCGTACCTTGATCTGCTTTTTGAGTAAGCTTCCCGGCCGGGTTGTACTCACACCACGCTGATTGATTCTCTCGGTGGCCAGCAATCGATCAGCGGTGGCGGGGCTGATCGTCAGAAGCTTTCCCCGGACATCAGCGGGTAAGGACAAATGACCGTTCCTCTCCATCACCTCGATCAACTCGGGAAGAAAGGGAACCAGTCGCTTGGCGCAGATCCGGTTGGCCGTGGTCCAAAGGGTAACCAGTACCTGCTTGACTCGCTCATCGTATCGGGCGCGGCGGGGTCGCGAAGAACTAACGCTACCCGGCGGATTGTTCAACAGAGTAATGGCGTGTTTGCGACCGTAGCCGGTTGCCGCAACCAACTGATCCACGATCTGGCTCTTGATTCCTTTGCGGGCCGATGCGTAATCCTCCGCAGTGCGTGTCAACAACTCTCGGCGCAACTCCAAACTCAACTTTTTCCTCAATTCGTCGCCTCCTCATCAAGTGTTCGGTTCGATTCTTGATGAGGCAACGGTCTCACCTTAGTTCGATTTTGGATGAGTCAATGCGACCGAAAAAAGTGCTTGACGCCGAACAGAGGGCTCCAGCACACTCATTTTCCCCCGCCTCTCCTTCGCCCCGAAGGACCTGATAGGAATCGCCATCGTCAATCCCAGTGACGAGACGGCGACTGTCACCTTCACCGCCTACGGAATCAGCGGACAAGTACTGTCCGGAGATGGCTCCTCAGCGATCTCGGACAGCGAAGCAGGACCACAGCCCCAGGGTGCCTTCACGAATCCGGTCTCCGTCGACATCCCAGCCGGACAGCAGTTTGCTGAAGTGACCATCGGCATCTTCGGATCCGGCATCGACCCACAAGCCATCGGCTGGGTTGAAGCGACCAGTGAGGCCGATGACCTGACCGGGTTCTTTCAGGTTCTTGATTTCGACATCTCCTTTCTGGACGAAGCCGACCTGCCAGTGCCGGACTCACGCCTGATCTTTCAGGACGTGCGCGTGGATCAGGGCTTTTCGACTACAGCCTACCTCCTCAATCCGAATGGACCGGGTACCGCCTCGGTCGAGCTGTCTCTGGTCACCCCGGAGTCTGTCAAGGCCAGGAGTCTGGAGAAAGCCGCCAAAGGGATCGTGGAGCTGAATGTGGAGGAGTTCTTCGAGGGAGTGGAACCCGCCGGTGAGATTGCCTCGGAGGCTTACCTGATCGCCGACTCCAATGTTGAGATCGCTGGCTTTGAACTGGTGGGCAAGGAGGGAGAAGACCTGCTGGGACTCAATGCCCGTCCCGCCGGTGAACTTCTCACTACCCTGTTTTTCCCGCAACTGGCTGTTTTAGGCCCTTTTATCACCCAAGCCGTCATCGGAAACTTCTCAGAAGAGGCCGCCATCGTGACCATGACGGCCTTTCGAGAAAATGGAGACATCTACACAGACGAAGTCGAGAACACCCCGGTGGTGTTGGCCCTGGATTCGGGAGAGATCCTGAGAGCCGATCTGGAAGAGACCTTTGGATTCAGTGGCAAGACAACACTGGAAGGCTGGCTGAAGGTGGAATCGACGAGTGCGTCGATCAACGGATCGATCTCCTATTCGATTCCGTCGCTGGGAACAGATGTCGCTGCTCACGTTGCCGCGGTAGCGGTGCCTGATTCAGAGCCACTTGACTGGGCCTCTTCAGGCTTTCACGGCGTTTCGGGTGCGGGCTCAGTCGCGGAGAATCTTCATCTTCACACCCTGTTCCAGGACGACCTCGAAGAGCTGCCCCACTTCGAACTCGACATTTTTGCCGGGGGTGGCCAGAACAAGTCCCGTGCCTGCACCGGCTCCAATTGCCGTTCCAATAGCAGCTCCTTTACCCCCGCCGGCAATGGCTCCCACGGCAGCACCGATTCCGGTAGCAATACCAATCCGACGGGCATCCTTCTTCTTAGTGCCGGAGGCTTCAAAAGTCAGCGTGATGGTCTGAACCTCGTAGGTCGCATCTGCTGCGTGAATTTCATTCAGGGTCAACGACATACGGGCCCGACCCTTCACTTTTCCCGACTTCTGGACTTCGGTCAAAGAACCCACGACTCGGCTCCCGGCCGGAGCCAACAGGTGACCACCCACCGCCAGATCGTGGTCGAGCGGAGCCTCGAAGGGGTCTCCCATCTGATTACTCTTGGAACTTAGGGGCGCCCTCAGTCTCACCTGGAGTTTGGTGCCTGACGACAGAGTTGCTGTGACCGGCGGGGGGGGGTGGCGGAGGGGGTTCAACCTGCTCCGTGATAGCAGCTTCTCTAACTCCTGACGGATTCTGATCTCCTGTCTCGTCACTCTCCGGAGTCTCGTCCTCCGCGGCGGGGCGCTCAAGAGCACGCTGGTCGGCAATCATCTCACCCAGCGTTCGGCCCGCGGGCAGGCGTCCTTCCTCTAGTTCCGGGTAGGTTCTCACCAGGTAGCCCTGCAGCAGTCGCGCCTCCTCGACTGTCAGCTCGGTGGGCAGGCGTCGGGTGATTTCCGTCTCGCTTTCCTCAGAGATCACGACGTCTTTGATCGACTGCGAACATCCGGGGAAGAGCGCCACCAGGAAAAGCAGCGCCGCAAGACAGCTTTGTTTTCTACTCAAGACTGTGGTGCCACCAATTGGTCAATCCTCCCTACCTTCAGACCCCGAAGGTCTTCCGGCAAGTCTAGAGCCGCGCATCTCTGAATTCAACCCTGGCTAGAGAAACAGTCACCAGATTACGGCGATCTGCTCGGGACAAGTGGACGCAGTTCCCTGCCTGCGGTTGCGCCGATGAGAAGCCACGCGCTGACCCCGGTGCAGAATCTCCACGATGTGTTCCGTGTAACGGATCTCGACCTGCTGACGGACCAGAGCACTCCCGGATCACCAGCGTCTGCAGACCTACCTGCTCTACGCCAGGTGGGTCGGCGCTAGAAATCACAGTTCCAACGGTTACCGCTTTAATTGAGCGGTGAACTGGATGCGCCGGTATCGGGCCTCACTACCGTTTCTTCAGCTTGGCAAGTCTCGTGACCGCCTGACGGTAGAGATTGTTTGTTAAAGAAGCGGTGGATCCAAGATCGAGGGTTACTTCCCAGAGTCGCCAGTGTTGCCCTTGCGCGGACGCACTGCTGTGCTCTCCTTGTTCCATATCCAATCAAGCAAATCTCCGCTCTCCAGAAGCAGTTCGATCATGGCTCAAGTGGTTCAAAGTCCATGCCTAGATCCTTGCAGATCCTACGTCGGCCGTGAGATCTGCGTCGGGTTAGATCGGGCCTTCCAATCCGTACGCCTCCTCCTCAAGGTTCTTGAGACTCTCCTAACCAGCAGAAGTTCCACGAAGGGGTTCCCAACAACTTCGGAGCCTCTGTACGACAGCAGACACGTTTCCTGGAAAGTGAACTGTTCTCCGTTGTTACGGATCTAGTTAAACAAGGTTTACCCAGGCAAATCCGCACCGGTCATGAGCAAGTCAGTGGCGACAACTGACGAGGAGGAGCGAAGCCATGAAGCCGAACGGGATTCCCGCAATTCCCTCGACAATCGTAACTTTGGAACGTACTGGCGTGAGAAAGCGCCGTGTTCCCGCACACCTGCAATATCTAGCCTACGGGGTTAAGAGGTGCATCCCGGGAAGAACAGTGCTCGCTGCGACTGTGATCGCGTGTGGCTTCCTCGGCGGGACCAGTACTGTGGGCGGCGGTCAGGCCCCGGCTCCAAGCGGCCAAGCTGGGGAAATGGCCCGAATTCACGGCCGGGTCACCGATCAAACCGGAGGCGTTGTCCCCGGCGTTGAGTTGACTCTGCGCTACATCGAGAACAACATCAGCAAGACCACGGTCTCGAACGATTTTGGGGAGTTTGAATTCATCGGCCTGACGCAGGGCAAGTATGAACTCTCGGCGGCGATGGCCGGCTTCGAAACCTTCCGAAAGACAGTCTCCATAGGGCCGGGGGGAAATCTCGCCATCAACCCTGTACTCAAGGTTGGCGCTCCCACGAACGTGATTGAGGTAGCGTCCACCGCAGCAGCCATACAGGTGAAATCTTATGCGGTCGCGGCTCCCTCCCGCTCTTTTCGCCTTGCACACCTTCCGAACTGGCATGACCCGAACTTCAATACCGAAGCCTATGACCACATCGTGGACAACTCCTTCATCCAGGTTGCCGATGACGCTCGCTCCACTTTCTCGATCGACGTGGACACGGCTTCGTACTCCAACCTTCGACGGTTTCTCTCTGACGGCGAGCTTCCACCGGAGGATGCTGTTCGTATCGAAGAGCTGATCAACTATTTTCCGTACAGCCATCCAAATCCTCTGGGAGACCAGCCGTTCGAAGTCAGCCTGGAGATGGCAAGCGCCCCCTGGAATCCGGCCCACAGGCTCCTGGCCATCGGAATTCAAGGGCGTGAGGCCGATATGGAAAACCGGCCTGGGGGGAACTTTGTATTTCTGATCGATGTTTCGGGATCGATGAGAAGCCCCGCCAAACTGCCCTTGCTCAAACAAGGGTTACGTTTTCTAGTCGAGCAATTTGCCGAGCGGGACCGGATTTCGATGGTGGTTTACGCCGGCGCTTCGGGACTCGTCCTTCCCCCTACGTCGGGTGCGAACAAGGCCGGGATTCTGGAGGCTCTGGAAAGCCTCGAAGCCGGTGGCAGTACCAACGGAGGGGAAGGGATTCAGCTCGCCTACGACCTGGCTACCCAGAACTTCCTGGAAGGAGGCATCAACCGGGTCATCCTGGCCACGGATGGAGATTTCAACGTTGGCATCACCAACCAGGGGGATTTGACCCGCCTCATCCAGGAGAAAGCCAAGAGCAACGTCTTTCTAACGGTGCTTGGTTTTGGCACTGGCAACCTGAAGGACTCGACGATGGAGAAGCTGGCTGATCGCGGCAACGGTAACTATGCCTACATCGATTCACTTCCCGAAGCTCGCAAAGTCCTGATCGAAGAGATGGGAGCCACGCTGGTCACGATCGCCAAGGATGTGAAGATTCAGGTCGAGTTCAACCCGGTCGAGATCGAGGCCTTTCGTCTGATCGGCTACGAGAATCGTCTGCTGGAGCACCAGGACTTCAATGATGACCGCAAGGACGCCGGTGAGATTGGTGCCGGTCATTCGTTGACGGTCTTGTACGAACTGGTCCCCATCGGCCAGGAGGGGAGAGAGCCACGGACCGATCCGCTGAGATACCAGGCAACGACGGAGCTGACGGGCAACGCCTTTAGTGGGAAACTCATGCTGCTCAAGCTCCGCTACAAGGATCCGGAGTCAGAGAAGAGTCGACTGCTCGAGATACCCGTGTACGACGACACAAGAACGTTCCAGGGGACAACTGACGACTTCCGTTTCGCTGCAGCGGTAGCCGGTTTCGGGATGTTGCTGAGGGCATCTCCTTACAAAGGAGATGCCACCTTTGATCACGTTCTCTCTTGGGCCCAGGATGCTCTTGGGACTGACCCGGGAGGCTACCGCCAGGGCTTTCTCCAACTCGTGCACGAAGCCCGTGGCTTGTCCGAACCGGAGATAGCTAGTGGCGGGAGCAGCCAGCAGTAGGCAGCTTGGTCGTCACGTTTTTCCAGCGCCCCTTCACTGACTCGCCACTCATCTCTGCTCAAGAACCATGGCCGCTCGGAGCCATGGAGTATGTTCTGAGGGCCCCTGAGGGCCCCTTTATCGGCAGTAGTTTACGGGTTCCATGGGGTGTCAGGTGCGGTCAGGAAGAGGTCACTAAGGCGCACTTCCGCACCCCGAGGAGACAACTTTTTCGAATGAAACACGTCCGGCGGTTTGTCGATGTATTTAGGTGATCCGCAAGCACTGCCCGCGTTTTTCGGGCGGGTTGTTTTTTTCGGGCGGGGCTTTCCCCAACATGAACGCCCGATTGCCAACGTGAGAGAAGGAGACCCGGAAAAGCTCAGAAAGGAGTTTGAAGAGCTAGCAGCCCGTGGTGAAAGTCGCCTCTCGGTCAGCCATGGCCAATAGACTTGTGCCATGTCGATGGGCAAGCGTAAGGGACAGAGGCAGAGCGAGATGTGGGTGCCGGCAACAGAGCTGGCCAAAGCGCCGGGACACCCTTTTTACCAACGCCTGAACCGAGTGCTGGGCAAGCACGGTTTCGATGATTTTGTGGAGGCGGAATGCACCTCTTTCTATGCCCCCAGCCGAGGGCGGCCCGGCCTGGCACCGGGCATCTATTTCCGGCTGCTGCTGGTGGGCTACTTCGAAGGGTTGAGCTCGGAGCGAGGCATTGCCTGGCGAGCCGCTGATTCGCTGGCGCTGCGCGGTTTTCTGGGACTGAATCTGAGTGAGTCACCTCCGGATCATTCGACCATCTCCAGGACCAGGCGACTGATCGATGTGGCCACGCATGAGGCGGTTTTCTCCTGGGTGCTGAAGCGGGTAGCCGAGAGCGGGTTATTGAATGGCAAGACGATCGGCATCGATGCCACCACGGAACGTGTCAACAACTTTGAGACACTTTGGTGAATAAATTACTGTAGCGTCATCTCAGGAGTCCTCCTTTTCGGGAGGGTTGATCCAAACCGCTTCTGGAAGAGCGGGAGGAACGGGTTTGCCGTTGGGAAATCTCTCCGGGAAGAGTGCATGGGCGGCCTCCAATGTTTGGGATCGATCGCGACGGGTGGTGATGGCGGTGAGGTAGTGCACATCCTCGGGAGTGTGCAGGCCGATACCCGAATGGCGATGGTCGCGGTTATACCAATCGAAGAAATCCCGACAGAAGTCTCTGGCTTGCTGAATGGTGCCGAAACGAGCCGGGAATTCGGGACGGTACTTGAGGGTCTTGAATTGGGATTCCGAGTAGGGATTGTCGTCACAGACATGAGGCCGAGAGTGAGACTTGGTGACTCCCAGATCGGCCAGTAGCAAGGCCAGTGCTTTGGAACTCATCGACGAGCCACGATCGGCATGCAGGGTGAGACCACCCGCTACGATCTCCTGCTTGGAGTAGCTCTGGGCGATCAAGACCTTGGCCAGGCGTGAGCTTTCCTGGGTGGCCACCATCCAGCCCACCACATAGCGGCTGAAAATGTCCAGGATCACGTAGAGGTAGAAATAGCTCCATTTGACGGGACCCTTCAGCTTGGTGATGTCCCAGGACCAGCATTGGTTCGGGCCGGTGGCCAGAAGTTCCGGCTTGGAGTATTGGGGATGGCGGCGCTGGCGGCGGCGTTCTCTAACTTCCAGACGTTCGGCCAGAATGCGGTACATGGTTCGAATCGAGCACAAGTATCGCCCTTCGTCCAGCAGCTCCGCCCATACGGCGGCAGGAGCTTTATCGATAAACTGTCGGCTGTGCAGGACCTCCACAACGGCTTCCCTTTCGGGCGGGCTCAAGGCGCGTGGGGATGCGGCCCGAGGCCGAGGATCCAGCGCCGGCCGTTCGCGCCGAAGTTTCTCCCGATACAGACTCGATGGCGGCAGATCCAGGGCCTGACAACCGGCACGGACTCCGTGGGATTGTGAGAATCGCAAAGCTTCGTCCATCAGCTCTCGTCTCCGTTCTCTTCGCTGCTCGCCAGAGAGATTCCCAACAGTTGCGAGACTTTTTTTTGGAGATCCAGCATGGCTTCAAACTTCTCGAGCTTGCGTTTCAGCTTCCGATTCTCAGCCTCCACTTGCCTCAGTTGACGATCCAGAGGATTGACCGGCTTTGCCTTGCGTCCCCGCTTGCGAGGGGTCAAGGCCTGCAGCGTTCCCTGCTCGCGTTGGCGGCGCCAGGTCTGCAGATTTGACCAGTAAAGCCCTTCTCGGCGCAGTAATGCTCCCACTTCACCCGACTCTCACATCCATCGGTCTGCTCAAGGACCCGGAGCTTATAGCGGGCTGAAAACCGGCGGCGGGTGGCCTTGGCAGGAACTTCCGGATTGGGTCGCGAAAGAACCTTGTCGGGCTCCGTCCGTCCGGCAGCGATTTTGGAGACCTCTCCGCTTCGTTCCGAGGTCTCCAAAATCCTCAGTTTCTTGTCGCTTCTGTTTCCTATCATCCTGTAATCCAGCTTCTCGCCCTCTACTCTAATTTAGCAGGGAAGAAGTGTCTCACCATTATTGGCACAGAGGGCCACGCTGGAAGCCAATGCGGCGCTGCGCAGCATCGTGAGACGAGACTCCGAGCAGGGCTACGAAGAGTTCTTAACGGAGCTGGCAGTAGCCTCCGGCATCCAGACGCCTACTCGAGAAGATCTGGCCCTACTGGACCGCAAGCGAACAGGCAAGGGATCGAACCAGCAGTGGAAGCACCCGCAGGATGGGGAGGCCCGCATCGCCAGGATGAAGGATGGGCGGACGCATCTGGCGCACAAGGCAGAGCATGCAGTGGATCTGGAGACGGGAGCCATCGTCTCGGTCACGGTGCAAGGAGCGGATCGAGGCGATACGCAAACGATGGTCAAGACACTGATACAGGCGGCCGAGCAGGTGGAACAAGCGCTGCCGAAGGGATCGGGCATCGAAGAGGTGGTGGCCGACAAGGGATATCACAGCAGCGAGCGGATGGTGGATTTAGAAGCGCTGGGACTGCGCAGCTATGTGAGCGAACCGAAACGAGGGAAAAGACGCTGGAGAGGAGACACTCAGGCCCGTGATGCGGTCTATGGGAACCGGCGACGAATCCGGGGTCGGCGAGGACGGCAACTTTTACGACAACGAGGTGAGCTACTGGAGAGACCGTGTGCTCACCTTTACGAGACCGGCGGGATGAGACGGGTTCACGTTCGGGGCCATGAGAATGTCTTGAAGCGGCTGCTGATTCAGGTGAGCGGATTCAATCTGGGGCTGCTGATGCGCCAGCAGTTGGGTGTGGGCACGCCGCGGGGGCTGCAGGGGCGGATTTGCCTCGTCTTGCTCCTCATTTTGTCGCTGTGGAAGCGTCTGAAGGGCCTGTTTGGCTTGATTCCGACCGCCCAGACTCAAAAGTCTAGGTCAACGGTCCCGTCGCTTCTGCCACCGGTCCGCTCGGTCTGAAGTCTGAAAACCTATTTGCACCACGGGCTGCTAGGCTGCGAAGTCAGAGAGCACTCTGCCGGCAGCAACTCGAGCAGATCCTGTCAGGCGTGCCTGTAGCCGACCCACCCACAGTGCATTGAAGCCAGATCCTCCCCCCGGGCCCTCCGGCCTGCACAGCCAGTACCATTCTCCGGCATCTGGCAGAATACCCTGGTGACCGCGAAACCATGCCCTTTGTGCAGAAGCGAGTCGAGCCGGGAAGAATTCAGGAAGAAGAGCTTCCACTAGCATCGCTGCCAGGCCTGCCTGGGATGTGTTCGTCCACCCGCTTCCTGTAGAAGAGGAGAACCGAGCCTACTACGATCTGCTCCATACGGCCGAGTACCTGGAAGAGAGTCAGGAGTGGTTCCAGGTGCTGGCCCGGAAGCGAATAGACCTCCTGAGTGATGTTACGGGGCATCTGTCGCGAAACCGGTTGCTGGATGTGGGTTCCGGGCATGGCTTCTTTCTGGCCGAAGCCAGGCAGCGGGGTTGGGATGTCCTGGGAATCGAAGTTTCCGCGCAGCCGCGGCAGTTCGCGAACAAGGAGCTGGGACTCGACATTGTGGGGGAGGACATCGAGCAGGCATGGCCGCGCCTGGGAGATCAAGAGTTCGACGTGATTACCTTTTGGCACGTCCTGGAACACCTCGAGCGCCCAGCCGAAGTGCTGCTGGAGGCTGTTTCCAGGCTGGGGAGGGGAGGCGTTCTGGTTCTCAACTCCCCGAATCTGGATTCCGCTATTTATCGCCTCGTGGGTCGCCACTGGGGCTGGATCTACACTCCGGGGCACCTACAATATTTTTCTCCCGCGTCCCTGAGGTATTGGCTGGAAATAGCAGGTGTGGAGATCGTTCAGAGTAAAACCTGGACCGATGCACCCAACCTGTACTTCCTGTTCGAAGAGGCGATTTTGCTGCGAATCAAGGATCGCTTGGAAAAGTCCAAGCGTCGAAACTCTCGCCTGAAGGGAAACAGTCTGAGCCAGTACCTGGCGGGAGAACGGCACAAGATTGCAATGCAATATCGTCTGGCCCGCTGGTATGAAAGGACCCCTCTCCTCGACTCTTTCCTGAAGAAACGCGATCTGGGCCACGAGTTTCTGCTCATCGCTCGGAAAACCAAGCCCGGGGGGCGCTTGGCGTGATTCCGACTCCCTACGAATCCCCGCCCTTCACCACGTTCCCAGGCTGATCAGAAGATGAGCTCGTAGTTGGCACTCGAGTTGGAACTTGGTTTCTCTACGATCCCACTGGGAGCGATGGCCACGAGAGCAACCCGCGTTTGTTACCCAGAGCGTTACCCAGAAGCAAGGAAGGCGCCCGATTCCAGGGATTACAGGAGTTATGTGAATGTCAGTTCAAGTCGGCCAATAGCGACGGCGGAACTGACACAAAAACTGACACGGTAAATCTCGAAAGGAAGGGAACTCAAGTCACCACGGTACTCCCCACTCTGAGAGGGGGCTGTCGATGTCACCATCAAAGGGCGTGAGATATATGTACCGGTGAATTGGTGACGTGAAACGGGACTGGCACCTGGGGCTGATCGACCAGGGTTGGTCTAATCCCTCCCTGGCGGTGGTTGCTGCAGATGGCTTACCAGCCCTCTTGCCAACTCTGCATCTTCTTCCCGCACTTGGACCCAGACTCCGCTTGCCAGGCGCGTCCCCAGAACCGGGGCCAAACCAGCGTCGTGGACCGCAAAGTACTCAATGCCAGCTTCCTCCAGTATGGACTGAACCCTCCTGAACTCAAATGGGTCAACTTCCACGATGGGGACAATCTTCTCCTCTAGTTCCGGCTCCGGTTCTGAAGGCAGCTCATGCACAAGGGCCACCTTGCAATCCGAGCATTCATGGAAGCCTTGCCTGTACTCAGCCCCACATTCCGGACAGAACATAGCCGCTGAAGTATAGCTCAGGTCCTCACTGGAGTTGGCGATGTCACCATCACAGGGCATGGGATATACGAGCTTGTGAATTGGTGAGCGGTGTTGGTAATCTTGTTTTGAATTAGGAGGTTAGAAGCAAATGACCGGGAAGACCAATGGACCCAAACGGCCAGGTATGAGTGGGGCAACTGCGATTGGCGTGGGAATCGCAGTTGGCTCAGGGATGGGAGCTGCTATGGGTGCAGCCGCGGGCAACATGGGGATGTGGTTGGCCGTCGGAATAAGTATCGGAGTAGCAGTCGGAGCTGCGATAGCTTCCTGCTGTTCATGAACGGACAGATAGAGGTGGGTCCACCTCTGATGGCCGTCTCAAAACGAAGGCCCAACCTATAGCGCCGCCACCGGCATCGTGGCAAACTGCCCGGGCCGGGTCTGGACCACCGTGGCCGCCTTCAAGATGGTGTGGAAGGAATTCCCTAACCCGGATTATGCATGAGATCTGAATCCGAGTGAGATTTGGGCCCATAAAAAGAGCCGTAGCTCTCTGATATAAAAGGGTTTACACAAACAAGACCCTAACCAGGAGCTACGGCAATGTTAAGAGCAGTCTGCCAGAATACCCTGCCATTTCACAGCACAGAAAGATCACGGCGCGTTTTGATGGGGGGAGCCTCACTTCCGACGCAGGATGGTTGTTGTTTGGATCGGTGGATCGGCAACATCGGCTCTGCGAGGGCTTCAGTTCGTGTATTTCGGAGAGTCGAGACCAACGCTACATTCGTCATGATCTGTTGAAGTTGATCCGACAACGAGTCTTGCAGATCGTGGCCGGCTACGAAGACTGTAATGACGCCGATACGCTGCGCTCGGATCCGATGCTCAAAACCGTCTGTGATCAGTTGCCGGAGAGCGATCCGGATTTGGCCACGCAGCCGACTTTCTCCCGCTTGGAGAACTCCGTCACCAGGAAGGATCTGATGCGTTTGAGCCAGTGGCTGCTAGGCCGTTATGTGCGCTCCCTGAAGAAAAGACGTCCCGGTAAGATCATCCTGGATCTGGACAGTACCGACGACCACACCCACGGCCAGCAGGAGTTCTCCTTCTACCACGGGTATTACCGAAGCCACATTCTGCATCCTTTGCTGATCTTCGATGCCGACACGGGAGACCTGGTGTGTGCCGTGTTGAGACCTGGCAACAAGGGAGCTGCCTCTCACATCGTGCCCATTCTGAAGCGAGTCGTGGAGGCTATCCGACAAGGAGTGGGGACGGATGTCGAGATTGAGATTCGGGCCGACAGCGGCTTTGCCACGCCGCGGCTCTACGAGTTCTGTGAGGCTGAAGAGAATCAACTCCAGTATGTCATTGGGTTAAGTCGAAACCCTCGCCTGCAGCGAGTGGTCGAGCCCCTGCTGGATTCGACTCGGGAAAGGTTCCTTGAGCTGGAGGAAAAACAGCGTCAGTTTGACGAGTTTCTTTATCGAGCCAACAGCTGGGATCGATCTCGTCGCGTCATCGTCAAAGTGGAGGTCGATCAGCGCGGGATCAATCGTCGCTTTGTGGTCACCAACCGGGACGAGCTCCCAATCACTTTATGACCACTACACAAACCGAGGACAGACCGAAAACTTCATCAAGGCCTTCAAGAATCATCTGAGCATGGACCGACTCAGCTGTCATCGATTCCTGGCCAATCAGTTTCGACTCCTTCTGCATGCCCTGGCTTACCAGATGTTCGTGCGCCTGCGCGACTATCTGCACGGGACCCCCTGGCACAAGCTCGAAATCGAAACCTTACGTCGTCGTGTCCTCAAGATCGGGGCCCGGAGACAAACCACTCGACGCATCTGGGTCCATCTTTCCTCAGCCTTTCCCGAACAACCCCTCTTCCACCTCGTGAGGTCTCAACTCCAGCTAGCCTCTCCCAGCTCCCCGAAAAACCGCTTCCGATACTCACCCAGGCCCAGATCTGTCTGAAATTCACTCCCCAACCACTTCAAACGCCTCGCCAACCGATATTCTTCGCAAATCCGCCTGTCACACCTGTCCGCTTTCGAGTTGAGCCACTTCTCGAGTCGTTTTCAACTCCGGACTAGTTCTTGCATAATCCGGGCTAACACTGGCACAACGGATGTCATTGAAAATCACATCCGGATCGGCCTCGGCCCGTGCAAACTCGATCAAGACTCGGAGCCTTGTTTTCATCTGAATTCTTCTTGCATCTTGGTCAGGTAGAGCTCGAAACTCGTCAGTATGCGTTCATAGCCACCAGGACAAATAGAATAACCCAAGAAACAGGGGTGGCAGTGGGAGCCCGTAGGTACTCCTTCGAGGTCTTAGACGCCCCGACGCACTGACCTACACCAGGCGAGATGGTCTCACCGCGCTGGGCTACTGGGCTGGGAGCGCACGGACGGCACACTGCAGGTTGTTCCCGTGGCATGATGAGAGCCTGAAAACTACACCTGCTACAAATGGCCTAACCCCTGTGTTTTAAGCAGATTACATGTAGTAGGTTCTGGAGTTGCGGCGCCGGGTGCCAGGCCGAGACCGCTACGTCTAGCGGAACGGCTCGACGTAGCGTTTGAAGTACTCCTTTGAAAGTTTCTGAGCCTCGGCAAGGGAAGCAGGGTCGAGCTGTGCAGCAACAGCGTCGCGGTTTTTCTCTGCGTCGGCTTCGCCCTGCGCGGCGGCGATGTCGTACCAGACGTAGGCCATCGAGTAGTCCTGTGGAACACCTTGGCCGTTGTGGTAGAGAACGCCAAGGTTGTATCGGGCCGCCTCGTGACCCTGCTCGGCGGCTTTGAGAAACCAGTTCCGGGCCTGGACGTAGTCCTGCGCAACGCCTTGGTGCTTCTTCAGGCAAGTGTTGTTGACTGTGTCCAGCAGCCCCGCGATCTGTTGTGCCAGCTGGATCTTCTCCGGCTTTTCTGGCAACAAACATGTATGAAGCGGAGCAGAAGACGATCTCGCTGCTGTCCAAACCCCGATTGCTCCTTGAGAGGCCAGGCCGGCAAAGGCAACATCATTCGACATTCCTTCTACATCACCTCGCAGGGCAGACGACGACGTTTCCGTTGCAAACAATGCGGTCGGACCTTCTCGTCGACTCACGGCCCTCCGTATTATCGGCTGCATAAGCCCAGGTCTTTGTTCGATGAAGTAGTCCGTATGTGTGTCCATGGGATTGGGATCTCAGCCATGGCTCGCATCAAGCGGATGGCCTGGGGCACCGTCGCTCGCTGGCTCGAATCGGCCGCCACATTTGCCGCCCGGTTCAACGATCGGAAGCTGAAAGGCTTCCTTGTCCGCGAGCTTCAAGCCGACGAGATCAGGACATTCGTGGGAGCAAAGGAGCAGGTGATCTGGGTGCTGACCACCCTGGAAGTGTGGTCCAGACTCTGGGTCTCTGCAGTGGTTGGCCGCCGCAATTTCCGGAACATCAAGCGAGTGATTCTCAACACCCTGCAGCGAGGCTGTGTTGAACACCGTTTCTTGTTCACAACCGACGGTTTCGAGTTGTATGAGTGGGCGGCCAAGAGGCTACTCAAGGGTGTCTGCATCTACGGCCAAGTCATTAAGAAGCCCTCTGTGCCAATAATGGTGAGACACTTCTTCCCCACTAAATTAGAGTAGAGGGCGAGAAGCTGGATTACAGGATGATAGAAAACAGAAGCGACAAGAAACTGAGGATTTTGGAGACCTCGGAGCGAAGCGGAGAGGTCTCCAAAATCGCTGCGGGACGGACGGAGCCCGACAAGGTTCTTTCGCGACCCGATCCGGAAGTTCCCAGCAAGGCCACGCGTCGCCGATTTTCAGCCCGCCATAAGCTCCGGATCCTGGAGCAGGCCGATGGATGTGAAGAGTCGGGCGGAGTGGGAGCCTTGCTGCGCCGAGAAGGGCTTTACTGGTCGAATCTGCAGACCTGGCGCCGCCAACGCGAGCAGGGAACGCTGCAGGCCTTGACCCCTCGCAAGCGGGGACGCAAGGCAAAGCCGGTCAATCCTCTGGATCATCAACTGAGGCAAGTGGAGGCTGAGAATCGGAAGCTGAAACGCAAGCTCGAGAAGTTTGAAGCCATGCTGGATCTCCAAAAAAAAGTCTCGCAACTGTTGGGAATCTCTCTGGCGAGCAGCGAAGAGAACGGAGACGAGAGCTGATGGACGAAGCTTTGCGATTCTCACAATCCCACGGAGTCCGTGCCGGTTGTCAGGCCCTGGATCTGCCGCCATCGAGTCTGTATCGGGAGAAACTTCGGCGCGAACGGCCGGCGCTGGATCCTCGGCCTCGGGCCGCATCCCCACGCGCCTTGAGCCCGCCCGAAAGGGAAGCCGTTGTGGAGGTCCTGCACAGCCGACAGTTTATCGATAAAGCTCCTGCCGCCGTATGGGCGGAGCTGCTGGACGAAGGGCGATACTTGTGCTCGATTCGAACCATGTACCGCATTCTGGCCGAACGTCTGGAAGTTAGAGAACGCCGCCGCCAGCGCCGCCATCCCCAATACTCCAAGCCGGAACTTCTGGCCACCGGCCCGAACCAATGCTGGTCCTGGGACATCACCAAGCTGAAGGGTCCCGTCAAATGGAGCTATTTCTACCTCTACGTGATCCTGGACATTTTCAGCCGCTATGTGGTGGGCTGGATGGTGGCCACCCAGGAAAGCTCACGCCTGGCCAAGGTCTTGATCGCCCAGAGCTACTCCAAGCAGGAGATCGTAGCGGGTGGTCTCACCCTGCATGCCGATCGTGGCTCGTCGATGAGTTCCAAAGCACTGGCCTTGCTACTGGCCGATCTGGGAGTCACCAAGTCTCACTCTCGGCCTCATGTCTGTGACGACAATCCCTACTCGGAATCCCAATTCAAGACCCTCAAGTACCGTCCCGAATTCCCGGCTCGTTTCGGCACCATTCAGCAAGCCAGAGACTTCTGTCGGGATTTCTTCGATTGGTATAACCGCGACCATCGCCATTCGGGTATCGGCCTGCACACTCCCGAGGATGTGCACTACCTCACCGCCATCACCACCCGTCGCGATCGATCCCAAACATTGGAGGCCGCCCATGCACTCTTCCCGGAGAGATTTCCCAACGGCAAACCCGTTCCTCCTCCTCTTCCCGAGGCGGTCTGGATCAACCCTCCCGAAAAGGAGAACTCTTGAGATGACGCTACAGTAATTTATTCACCAAAGTGTCTCAAAGTTATTGACACGTTCCGGAATCGGGTGGTCCGGGTGGATCGTAGGCTGCTGCTCGGAACACAGGCAGAACTGGAGGAGGCACTCTTCTATTCGGAGGACTCCACGACTCTCAACACCAGCTTCATCGAGCGCCACAATCTAACCATCCGCCAAGGCTGTGCATATCTTGGCCGTCGCACACCTTGCCACTCCCGCCGCACAGAATTCTTGGAAAGCCAGGTGGCCCTCCTCATGGCGTATTACAACTTCGTGCGTCCGCACTCGGCTCTGAGATTCGGTAAAACGGTGAGGACTCCAGCTATGCAAGCTGGGTTGGTGCGGAGGAGGCTCTCCTTACGGGACGCGTTCACCAGCCAGGTGGCGTTCTTTTTATTTTTCTTGATGGTGCTTGTCGCACGGTACGCTAAATCGGATCTCAGGTCTGTCCAGTTTGGGTACTGGAGGGGGCATGGCTCAACAACACTTGCCTGAAGAAGCACCGGAAACTCAACCACTTAACTGGTGGGCGGTATTGGACTCGAACCAACGACCTCTTCCTTGTAAGGGAGGCGCTCTACCAGCTGAGCTAACCGCCCACGCCATCTAACAACCTGCTTAGCTTCAGCCATTTAGCACGAAGCTGTCAAGTGGTCCGAGGAGCCTCAAGGATCGTTATCGACAAGACTTGTTTTGGCTATACCTTCCCTGTTTGGTAGGCTGCATGACCAACTATTTCCAGACTTTCCCGCTAGTTCTCCGACTGGAAGCAGCAGGTTGGTCGCTGGAGAAAGGAAGCGCATATGCAGAAGACTAGAATTGTTGTCCTGCTGGGATTGTTCGCATTACTGGCATCCAATCGTGCTGGGTTCTCACAAGACTCGAATCAGCAAGAAGACATTACCCGGTGGTTTCGCGATTCTCGGTTCGGCATGTTTTTGACTTTTGGTTTGTACAGCATTCCCGGAGGGGTTTGGGAAGGCAGAATCGCCGGAAGAAACATGAATGCTGAGTGGATTCAAAAGCAAGGAAACTGGCCGTACGGAATCAGTGATAAGGATTATCAAGCCCTGGCAAAACAATTCAACCCAACCAGGTTCAATGCTGATGAATGGATTCGAGAAGTCAAGAACGCGGGAATGAAGTACTTCCTGGTGACTGCAAAACACCATGATGGATTCGCACTCTGGCCGAGTCAGGTGTCCGAATATGATGTTGCAGACGCCACTCCTTTTCAGCGCGATATTCTTGCCGAGCTGGCGGAAGCCTGTAAGAAATACGACATCAAACTGGGCTTCTACTATTCGCACTGGCAGGACTGGGAACACGAGGGAGGAGCCAGGCCGCCGGTGGATGTGTTTCACAGCATACCGAGGCCAGTTCAGGTAACCGATCAACAATTCGAGAAATACTGGCGAGAAAAGTGTATTCCCCAAGTCAAAGAGTTGATGGCCTATGAACCTGCATTCTGGTGGTTCGATACCTGGGGAAACCCGGAAGTCTTAACCGATGACCGAGTGAATGAGTTGATCAAGACCGTGAAAGATATCGATCCCAACTGCCTGGTGAACAGTCGTATTGCGATGACGAGACCCGGCATTGCCGGGAGAGTCGATTACGTCTCGATGATGGACAATACATTTCCCGACAAATCAAATAAGCAGGCCTGGGAAACCATGGGAACCATGTCTGGGTCATGGGGATACCACAGGGCGGATCACGATTGGTTCTCGACCAGGGACCTGATCAGCAAGCTGACCAACAATGCCGCTCGAAATGGGAACTTTAACTTGAACGTTGGAGCCAAGCCGGATGGTACCTTTCCGGCCGCAAGCATTCGTCGGTTGCGAGCAATTGGTGCATGGCTGTATGTCAACGGAGAAGGGATCTATGAAACCCGGCCGAATCCGTTTGACCGTCATCCCGATTGGGGGGATATCACCATGAAGGATCAAGGCGACGGCACCACCAGGGTCTACTGCTTTGTAGATAAGTGGCCGGAGGATAGAAGACTCAGGATTCATGCGTTTCTCCAGCCGGAGAGAGCTTATGTGTTGGAGTCGGGTCAGGAATTGGAGTTCATTAACTGGCGTGGGCTGACCATTAAGCTCCCTCATGAACCGGTCGATCGAACCGTGACAACCATCGTTCTGGAGGTGGATAACAGCCGCTTTCCGTTCTAAGTCTCATACTGTCGGGCTGGTACTTCCCCTGCTGTGGCCGGGCTCGTTCAAGGCGACAGAACTCACGCCCCGTGAGGCGTTGCAGATAAGGGTGTGAGGTTCGGTTCCCGTGGCCGCAAGGTAGCCTTCCCGGACGTACTCACAGAAGGACGCGGTCTGATTCGTGCGTACCAGATTGACCGTGCACCCCCCAAAGCCGGCACCCGTCATCCTGGCGCCCACGTTTCCGAGGGGTGTACCGTTCTTTCTGTAATTTGAGGAAGGTGAGCTAAAAGGATCAGAGGTCTGGGGCAGGATTTCTCCAAAAACTCAAGACAAGAGCAAGGAGGATCCGAATGACCCCAGACCCAGAACAGAGGCTACCACGAGAATTGTTGAAAGAACTGATCGAAGAAGGCAGCGACGCGTTTCGAGGAGTGTTGGAGAAACTGCTCAACACCGCCATGCAGATGGAACGCGAAGAGTTTCTGGGAGCTCGACGCTGGGAGCGGAGCGAGCAGCGTCGAGACCACGCCAACGGGTACAAGGCCAAGACGCTGTCAACTCGAGTGGGACAGCTTCAAATCCGGATTCCACAAGTACGTCACCTGGACTTCTATCCCCGATCCCTGGAGCGAGGGTGCCGCTCGGAGAAAGCCCTGAAGCTGGCCATCGCCGAGATGTACGTGATGGGCGTGTCGACGCGCAAGGTCACTGAGATTACCGAGCAGCTGTGCGGCACCGAGATCTCCGCCAGCCAGGTCTCAAGAATCTCCAAGCTGCTGGACGACGAACTCGAGCAGTTTCGCAACCGCCCTTTGGGCAGCTATCCAGTTGTGTACCTGGATGCCCACTACGAGAAGGTCCGTCGCCAGGGCAGCATTCAGGATGTGGCCGTCTTGAAAGCGACCGGAGTCAACTGCTGGGGCAAGCGGGAGGTGATTGGGGTCAGCTGCCGACTCAGCGAGGCGGAGATCCACTGGCGAGAGTTTCTGCAGCAGCTTCAAAAGCGTGGTCTGGAGGGTGTGCAGCTGATTGTCAGCGATGACCACTCAGGACTACGAGCTGCCAGAAGAGCTGTCTTTCCTTCAGTGCCCTGGCAACGCTGTCAGTTTCACCTGAGCCAGAATGCTCAGCGATACGCCCGCCGATCCGACCAACGTGCCGCCATCGCCACTGACATTCGAGACATCTTCAATGCCCCGTCTGGAGGCGAAGCTGAGGCGATGCTTCGGGCCAGAGTCGAGCAATACTACGACCGCAACCCGGAGCTGGCCGATTGGATGGAGACCAATCTGCCGGAAGGCTTTACGGTCTTTCGTTTTGCACGTTCTACCTGGCGGCGCATTCGCACCAACAACGGGCTGGAGAACCTAAACCGTCAGATTCGCCGGCGTACCCGGGTCGTCGGTATCTTTCCAAACACCGAGTCCGCACTACGACTCATCACCGCTGTCGTCGAGGAGATTCACGAAGACTGGCTGATCGGGAAACAGTACCTCAGCCTGGTCGATTTCAAACCACAGGAGAATGGCGCCCACGTTTCCGGAGTGGCTGCCAGCCAGTTCCACCAGAAGATCCAGTTCGCGCGAGCTGACCTGGTAGTCGTCTCGCAGACTCTTGTGTGACTGTGCAAGGAGTTCTCCGAAGGACTCCAGGTTCTTGGATTGGAGCGCCTCGACCGCAGAAATGACTCGCCCGTTTTCGGTGACGACGTGTCGGGCTCGTTGAAAAAGTCTTCGGGGCAACAGCGAGCGGTTTGCCTCTAATGCTCCCGGCTCAACCTCCCGCAGTGTCCGGATACCGGGGAGTCCCCGTGCCAGGAGACGAACCGCCTCCTCGCACTCCGCTCGTCGCCGGTTGTATTCAGAATCGTCAAGGCTTCGTTGTACCCGGCTGTCACACACCACCAGGGTCAGCTCCGGGCCCAGACGGACCTGGGTGTAAGAGAGGTCCCGGCAATCTAGAAACAGGGCCGAGTTTTCACGTGCCATCACGGAAATGAACTGGTCCATGACGCCGCATCTGACCCCCACGAATTCAGCTTCGGACTGCCGGCAAAGCAGGGCCATGTCCAGATCGTTGATTCTTAGTTTTCCCAGAGCCCGGCAAGCCTCGGCGACGGCGACCTGGAGAGCCGCTGAACTGCTCAGGCCGGCTCCTACGAGAAGGTCGCCCGCAACCATCAGATCCATGCCGGGAACCACTAGTCCGCGGTTCTGGTACTGCTGGATGACCCCTCGGATATGGTTACTCCAGGGGCTGGCGTGGTCATACTCGACAGGTTGCGTTTCAAAAGAGCAGCGCTGTGAAGAGGCAAGGGAGTAGGCTTGCACACGGGAGTCGGCTCGGGCAGAAGCCAGAAGGGTGACATAACGGTTGATGGCTGCAGGAAAGACGAATCCATCGTTGTAATCCGTGTGCTCACCGATGAGATTGACGCGACCGGGAGCCTGCACCTGCACCTGGGCCTGGCGGGCGAACTGTTTGCGAAAGAGGCGTCTCAAATCCCTCGACATGGCTTCATACTAACGCGCTCGTTGAACTTTCAACTTTCAACTTCGGGCGTTCAACTCTAAAATCTCTTCCGAGCCACCATGAATACAGAGCCCCTCAAGAGAAAAACAGCCCGAGTCTGGCAGGGACTGATCCTGCTCGCCGGCATGACGCTGGTATGGAGTCTGTCCAGTGCTGAGGAAAAAGAGATTCCGCTTCTCTCCAGCCAGCATGACCACAAGTTCATCTTCAATCCTAAAGGTGAGGCGACCAGGGAGCCTCACGCCGCAGAGACCCTCTTTCAGGGCACAGGTCGCAACCCCGGGTCAGCCGCTCACCCCAACGCCCCGGGCAGGGTCAGGACGGACGCTCCCGCTCAGATGAGCTGGCCACAGAGTACGGTCGAAACGACGAGGGCGAACTGACCGGGAGCCAGCCGGCACCGCCCCTCGAGCCGGATCCACGCTTTCAGGACGTGATCCGTCTCAGCGACGATACACGCAGCGATGACTTCCCAGTCATCGCTTCCAATCCCGCTAACCGGGAAGAAGTGTGGGTGGCCTGGACCAGCTACGGAGGACGGCGCGATGAAATCCACTTGACCCGCCGCAACCCGGACACAGGAGAATGGGGAACCTGGAACCTGGTGCCCGGAGTGAGTGGTGACGTGTGGCGGCCCTCGCTGATCGTGACGGCTGAGCGAGCCTGGATCATCTGGTCCCAGCAGGACCTGTACGCGGCCAATTTCGATCTCTTCGGGCGCTGGTTCGATGGTCACCAATGGGGGCCTCTGGTGCAACTTACCAGCAACCCGGAAGGGGACTTCGATCAGACTGCGACTGTGGACGATCAGGGGCGACTTCACCTGGCCTGGCAGAGCTTCCGAGGGGGGCAGTCGGAGATTTTCTACCGTCGCTACGATCTGGCCGGCTGGGGTCCCGAAGTGCAGGTCTCGGAGCATCCCGCCAACGACTGGGCGCCTTCGCTGGGAGTGGACTCCCGGGGAACCGCCTGGGTGGCGTGGGACACCTATCGGGAAGGGAATTACGACGTGGTTCTGAAGCCGGTCCACGATGGAAGGCCCGGGAAACTGCAGGTGGTAGCTGGTTCGGGGCAATTCGAAGCCCGGCCCAGCCTGCTGGTGGATCGGGAGGATCGGGTCTGGGTTGCCTACGAAGTCGGAGAGTACGGCTGGGGCAAAGATCAGGGGCTGCTGGTCGATCCGAATCGGACCCCGGGGGCCATGCTCAATCTCCACCACCAGGTCAAGGTCCGCGTGATGGGGCCACCGGTCCGTGAGGCCGAGCCCGAGATCGCCTCCCTCTTTCCTCCCCGGCGCTGGAAAGTTTTCGTCCAGACCGATCGACCTCACTTGAGCCACCCGATTCTGTGGATGAATGGAAAGGGGCGGATTCATCTGGCGGTCCGCAAGCTGGAGCGACCCGAAAACGGAAGCGAATACTGGCGGCCCTATCTCCTGTCGATGACCAGGGCAGGGTGGAGCCCTCCAGTAGCGTTTCCCTACAGCGTTGGACGGATCGCGATGTATGGGGCAGGAGCACCGGCCCCTGGATCCGGTTTGTGGGTGAGCTGGACTCGGGATCATTTTCCCACCTTTCGGAGTGCCGTCATTCCTCCGACAGAGACGATGATCGAGAATGTCTATGCGGCCCGTTTTGTTTCCGAGGGAGGGAGGGGAGTCCGGCGGGGAGACTCCTTCGAGGCAGCCTTCCAGGTCCGTGAAGCGGGGCACGGGAGCGAACTAGAGGATGTCGGTCGGATCCGCGACTGGCGGACCCGGGTCGGAGGAAAGAGCTTGCAGATTCTCCGCGGCGATACCCATCGCCACACGGAGTTTTCGTTGGATCTGCGTGGTGTACCGGACGGATCCGTGCTCGACTTCTATCGCTATATGCTGGACGCGGCCTCGATGGATTTTGGCTTGATCAGTGATCACCAGTATGGGGCCGACCGGGAGTACTGGTGGTGGCTGGAAGAGAAACTCGCCGACTTGTTCCACTCAGTATGGGGCCGACCTGGAAGAGAAACTCGCCGGCGCCGACCGGCTATATTCCGCTCTTCGGATACGAGCGCTCGGTGAGCTTTCCCAACGGCCACCGGAACGTAGTTCGGTCCAGGCGGGGGATTCGTGCATTGCCCTTTTTCAGCAAGTCACCGATACCTTCCGGCGGCACAATGCCGTCTGGGGAGACCTGCTTACCCAGGACACTCGGCTTCTCTACGAGCACGTCCGGCAAACGGGGGGGATCACCATTCCTCACACCAGTGCCACCAACATGGGCACGGACTGGCGCGACCACGATCCCGAAGTGGAGACGCTGGTCGAGATCTTCCAGGGTGATCGCCACAGCTACGAGGCAGCAGGAACTCCGTTGTCCGACCAGAAAGATCTCTGGGAGGCGGAGCAGCCGCCCGCGATCCGATCCGAAGGCTATGTTGTCAATGCCTGGAAGAAGGGCTATCGACTGGGAGTCATTGCCAGTTCCGACCACGTCTCGACGCATATCTCTTACGCCATGATCTGGACTGAAGAGAGAAGTCGCGAAGGCATCCTGGAGGCTATGAAAAGCCGCAGAACCTATGGGGCCACGGACAACATCATTTTAGAATTTCGAATTGGGGAACACTTCATGGGAGAGGAGTTCACCGCCTCCCAAGTGGATCCGCTCAGGATCCGGGCCGTCGGAACCGGGCCTTTTTCCGAAATCGAGATCCTCCGCAACACACACTCGATTTACCGGCAGGACTTGAAGAGCAGGGAAGTCGACCTCACTTATCAGGATCTGGCACCCGAAGCCGATCTGAACTACTACTATGTGCGGGTGCGGCAGGAAGATGGCCAGACAGCCTGGAGCTCTCCCATCTGGGTCAACCTGGTGGCCGACGACCGGTAAACGGAAGACCCGGAACCAGCCGGTATCAGTCAGCGGTATACTTCAGTGCAGTAACACCGGCGCGAGATCCAGAAAGGGGAGCAGACATGGGAGGTTCCGAGTCGCGAGACAAGTTTCATCCCCCGACTCTTGAATTTGAGGAAGAGCTGGGCGAGAAAGAGCTGTTCGAGCGCGCCATGGAAGGGGTCCGACCACTGCCCGCGCAGCCGAGGCTGATTCGCCCGGCCGCCAGGCCGAGCAAGCTGGAGCCGGTGAATCCATCCGATCTGATGGAAGAAGCAATGGAGGGCGTTAAGGAGTTTGAGTGGCCCTTTGCTCCAGGCTACGCGGAGGGTGGGGACTTGCAATGGAACCGGCGGCTGCTGCGCCGGCTTCGCAACGGTCGATTCACGGTACAGGCCGAGCTGGATCTGCACGGCTTTGGCCAGCGGGGGGCCGTCCGCGAACTGCACCAGTTTCTCGAAGAATGTGTGGGTCGAGATCTGACCTGTGTGCGGATCATCCACGGGCTGGGTCATCACTCACCGAACCAGATCTCGGTACTCAAGAAACGCCTTCCTGAATGGCTGGGCTGGAGGCAGAATGCTCAGTTTGTGGCGGCCTTTACATCAGCCCCGGGTGTGGATGGAGGAGGAGGAGCACTCTATGTGCTTTTGCGTAAGAAGTCGAAAAGGCAGGGGCGGTCTCAGTCAGGGTGAGTCCGGCTTCATTTCGTTTTTCAGAAAGTCCTTGATCCGCTCGGCCAGCTTGAGGGGGATTTCGACGGGCCGGTCGCGCAGCTTCTGGCTCATCTGGGAACAGGAGCGATAGGTGTGCAGGAAGTGTACACAGGGTGGGCAGTCGGCCAGATGCTCCTCTAGGCGCCGGGCGATTTCGGGGTCGAGATTGGAATCCAGGAAATCGTCCAGAAGTTGGGTGCATTCTCGACAGGTTACATATTCGTCCATGCTCATCGCCCCTCAAAATACGTAGAGAGTTTCTCTCGAACGAAAAGCCGGGCTCGGTGGATGCGAGTCTTCGTTGTTGCTTCCTTCAGATCGAGCAGGGATGCGATCTCCCGGATGGAGTACCCCTCTACATCCCGGAGTACGAGCGGTACCCGATACTCAGAAGGAAGCGACTGAATGGCATCGTAGAGCCGCTGAGACAACTCGCTATTGAGAGCTATCGATTCGGGATCAACCGGCCAGTCATTGATCAGAGTCTTGTGGTAGCCGTCCCGATTGAACTGGGGAAGCTCTTCTTCCATCTGAACTTCCCGCTCTCGTACGGTCCGGTGCTTCCGGAGCCACATGATGCAGTTGTTGATGGCGATCCGCTTCATCCAGGGCCATAGATGACTTTCTTCGCGAAAGGTTCCGATCTTCCGGACGACCTTGAGCAGAGTCTCCTGGAGAACCTCTTCGGCGTCGGCAGGATCTTTGAGGTAGTTGAGAATAACCCCGAACAGCGGTTTGGAATAGCGATTGACGAAATCATCAATGGCCAGGGCGTCATGAGCCTTGAGCCCGTCAATGATCGACCGCTCGCCGGTAGCTGGTGCCTTCATGATATGATCCAGTCGATCCTACTTAAGCACACAAGGCACTGCCAAGCAAGACAGCCACACCATGGATCCCTGCCGGACGCGCCTCCCCACCCTGATCAAGAAGATGGCTGCCTCGGGAGCTTTTCTCGTCTTTCTGGGACCCGTTCTGTTCCCTGAATCCCGGGCGATGCCGTCCTCGAATCACAGTCAGGAAATTCCAGACTTCTATCGTCAGTATGTTCGGAGAGAGAACGTCGGCACCTCGGCTCGGGCGGAGTTGCGCAATGGTCTCAAAGTCATTGTCGAAGAGTATGCGGTTCGGCCCGTTGCCGCTGTCAGCTTGGTGGTCGGGACAGGTTACGCGGATGAAGATGCCTCCAGTGCAGGAGCAGCCTCTGCGCTGGCCTGGTGGATTCGCCTTCACTCAGAGCTGGCTGAGAAGATTGCACAGGAAGGAGGCCAACTGGAGTCGGAAGCGTCTGCCCGGCAAACGCTTTTCACGGTGGTCCTGCCTGCTGCGAACCTGTTGTCGGCACTGGACATTTTGGCCGGCCTGGTGGATTCTGCCTTACTCAAAGAGGTTGCCCTGGATCAAATCCGAGTACCGGCCACGACCGGCAGAGGACACGAAGACTGGCTCACTTTTCAGGGTGCTGAAAGAAGACTCTGGGAACTGGTCAATCCAAAGTTCGGATCACGGGTCGCGGCCCTGGAAATCGCGAAGGTCCCCGTGCTGGGAACCGACCTGAAGCCCGAGTCCCTGGCCCGGTTTCATCGTGATCATTATCAACCTGCCAACCTGAGTATCATTGTCTCCGGGGGGATCGTGCGAGAACGGATCCTGGCCAGGATCGCCAAGCTCTATGCCGGTCTGGGGAACACAAAGGTAGCCGCTTCTCCAGCGGCTGCGTCCGCAGAAAAAGCGGGCTTTCAGTATGAATACCGGCGCGAGGATAAGGTTCCCCTGCAGTCTCTTTTCGGTTATCGGGTGCCGGGGCGCGCACATCCGGACATGCCGGTGCTGCAGCTGATCCAGGCTGCCCTCTCGGGATCCCGAGGGTTACTGGCTTACCACCTGATCCAGAAGGGACTCGCTTTTGATGCGGAGCTCAGGCACTGGCCTTCGGCTCAGGGAGGACTCTTTGCGATCCTGCTCTTTCCTGACGTGGAGAAGATCGACGAGGCCGAGGTCCGGCTTCTGGCATTGCTCCGTTCGATGGCTGAGAACGGTCTTCAGCCGCACGATCTGGTACGCGCCAAAGCGCAGCTGATCCGACAGTATTTGTCCCGGCTGCGGAGCCACCAAGAGCGAGCGCGGATTCTCGCCGCTCAGGCCGGCGAAAAGAACTGGTCAGACCTCAACGAATGGCCTCGTCGAGTCTCCAGGCTGGCGAATGAACAGGTCAAGAGAGTTGCAGGCCGGTACCTGAGTCGCCAGAACCTGAGTCTTCTGGAGTCTTTTCCTGCCACGGGACCCCTCAGGCAATTCACCACGGAATCGCTAGGCGAAACCTTGGACCTGCTGGTTCCCGCAGGTGTAGGAGAAGTGCAGAGAGACCAGCAAGTACGCTGGGAAGGGCCGGCCGCCAGCTTAGAGATCGCAAAGATTCCCCAGCGTAGGCAGGGATCCTCCCTGAAGAGAACATCCGTCCTCAGAGGCCCCGAGATCTTTGAGGAAGAGGAGCACACCTGTCCACTCATCGATATTGGCGTTTTCTTTCCCGGTGGAAGAGTTCAAGAAACAGAAGCAAACCAGGGACTGACCGAACTCATGCTTCGCTCTCTGGCCACGGGCACGGTGAAAGGCGGTAACTGGAGGATCTGGGAGTCACTGGAGGAACATGGGACGGCCATTGAGATCATCAATGAGCCCGACTTTTTTGGCTTTCGTCTGCAGCTTTTGAGCCAGCATCTCCCGGACACTGTGGCCAGGTTTACTGAATGGCTGCGGGCCGGTCGCATTACACCCGAGCACTTGGCTGCATCCCGCCAGGTGCTGTCGATCCAGCAGCGGGGAGAGCAGAGAGATCTCTTCTCGGCGGGCCGGCTGGCGATCCGCAAACAGCTGTTTCCCGGGCATGGATACGGCATGAGCCGCTTTGGGGATGAGAAAAGCCTGGCCAGCCTCGATCTGGAGACCGTTCAACACTGGTATGGGGATCTGATGAAGGGGGTCCATCCGATGATCGTCCTCTACGGAGATGTGGAGGGTACCGCTTTTCTGCCCGATCTGATTCCTCTTCTCAGCAGTTCCAAGTACCGGTATCGGAAGCAGGAAGAACACCCGACTCCCGCCCCGCAGAGCAGCCCTCGCTTGCTTCAGATCGGAGAAAACTGGATTTTCGGCGGTGTTCCCGGCCCGGCCCAGGCGACCCGGGCCGACTGGACTCTGGACGTGCTGAGCCATCTTCTGAGATTGAAGCGGTTTCGCCCCGACAAGCCCGGGCAAGAACAGCTCCCCACTCATATCAAGTCGCAGCGAGATGCCCTGGTTGAGGCAGGAGTCCTTTTTTTTGGCAGGCCAAGCCCGTCCTCGGACTTGGAAAGGCGAGATTTTTTCCGGCAACTGGCGGGCCTGGGTCAGACCCGAGTCACCGAGCAGGACGTTCGAAACAGCATCGTGCTCGCCATCACCGACTATCATCGGCAGCGGGGTAACGGACCGGCCTACCTGCTGGACCTGGCCCGACACCTGCTGGCCGGCGAGAAACCAGACTATCAGCGTGAGTACCTGACCACGATCCGATCTCTGCAGGCCGATGACCTGCGGGTGGCAGCAGCGCGCTTCCTGGGCCCCCTTGCCCGTTTCAGCACGCCGGTAGATAATCCGGAGCAGCCATGAAAGCCGTCATCATGAGCGGAGGGCGAGGAACCCGATTCTGGCCTGCAAGCCGTGCCCGGAAACCGAAGCAGTTTCTCCGCATCACCGGTCGGAAGACATTGCTCCAGCAGACCTTTGACCGGCTCTTGCCGCTGCTCTCGAGGCAAGACATTTTCTTTGTGTGCAGTCCCGAGTACGCCACGATCGTACACCGGCAGATCCCGGATCTGGCGGAGGAACAACTCATCCTCGAGCCGGCGTCGAGAAACACAGCACCCTGTATTGGACTGGCTGCACAGTACCTGGCCAGGCACTTTCCTGATGAGGTCATGGCGGTTCTTCCAGCCGACCACGTGATCGGGGACGTCAATACCTTCCACCGGGCTTTGAGAGCTGCCGAGTCACTGGCCCGAAAAGACTGGCTGGTGACCTTCGGAATCGAGCCCACGCGACCGGCCACCGGCTACGGCTACATTGAGAGAGAAAACGACCTGGGTGTCGTCTCCGATTTTCAGGCCTATTCGGTTCGACGTTTTACCGAGAAGCCGGATCTCGAGACCGCTGGGGCGTATGTGCAGGGCAGACAGCATTACTGGAACAGCGGCATGTTTGTGTGGCGGACATCTTTGATTCTGGAGGAGATCGCAGCCTCCCAGCCCGATCTTTCCTCGGTCCTGCAGCAGATCAGCCGCAGTGAAGAGGACCCGGGCCGGGCAACTCGACTCTTTCAAGGCCTGAGCAGTCTCTCCATCGACTACGCCGTTATGGAGCACTCCAGCCGGGTCGCAGTCATTCCGGTCCGGCTGCAGTGGGATGATGTGGGAGACTGGAGGTCTCTTTTCGATCACTTGCCCGGCGACCGAGAAGGGAATCACAGAAATACGGAACTGGTGCCTATGGACGCTCGAAACTGTCTTGCGTACAGCCGGGAGGGAAAACTGATCGCCTTGCTGGGTGTAGAGGACCTGGTTGTCGTGGACACTGAGGATGCACTTCTTGTGTGCGATCGAAATCGAACTCAAGAGGTTAAGAATTTACTTGATATTATCGATAATAAACTACTGTAAATAAATTACAATACACTCAATGAATCAACTTGAAACGGAGCCCAGACCGTGAGGGAAGAGAGATCCCACCTCGACAACCTGGAGCTGATCAAGAGGATCGATTCCGCTGATATCTTTTCCTACCTGCAGCGTTTTGACGGGCAGGTCGCTCAAGCCCTGGCACTTTCAGGGCAGCTCGGCTCTGAGAAATGGATGGGGCAGATGGGTGCCCTCAGGCAGATCGTATTCTCAGGAATGGGCGGTTCGGCGATTGGTGGTGACCTGGTCAGAGACCTGCTGGGCCCGGATCTCGGCGTTCCGCTGCTGGTGAACCGGGGCTATTCTTTACCCTTTGTTGACTCCAAAACGCTGGTTGTCCTGTGCAGTTATTCTGGAAACACAGCGGAAACTCTCTCCTGTTTTTCCGAGGCACGAGAAGCCGGGGCCAGGATCCTCACGATCACTTCCGGTGGGCAGCTCCTGGAGGCCAGTCGACGCTATGCAACTCCCGTGGTCCTCCTGCCGGGGGGCTATCCGCCTCGCTGTGCGATCGGGTTTACCTCGATCCTGCTGCTGAGTCTGCTGGCGAGGCTGCAACTGGCACCGGATCTCGATATTGCGAGATGGGGCTCCTGGCTTGAGCCCCGGGCCCACGCACTGGGGCCGGGAATTCCGGTTCGGGAGAACTCTGCCAAGCAGCTGGCAGAGCGGTTGCAGGGCTGTATTGTACTGATCTATGGCAGTCAGGGTCGCCTGGGGTCGGTAGCCAGAAGGTGGGCCGGGCAGTTTGCGGAGAACGGAAAACAACTCGCCCATTTCAGTGTGATCCCGGAGATGAATCACAATGAACTGGTTGGTTGGAGGCATCCTGAGCAATCGCTGAGCCGGCTGGCGGCAGTCTTTCTTCGGGATCGGGACGAGCATGAGGAAATCTCCAGGCGGTTTCAATTGACCGCTGACCTGGTTCGAGAACGGGCGGGACATTGCGAGGAAATCTGGTCAAGCGGATCGAGCTGGCCGGAGAGACTGTGGTCCCTGGTCTTGCTGGGCGACTTCAGCAGCGTGTACGCGGGAATCCTGAATGGCGAGGATCCCACGCCGGTCGAAGTGATTGAAGAATTCAAGCGGCACTTGAAAGAGGAGTCAACAGGAGACGTGTGCGGATGAGGGCTAACTCTGAGATTTTTCGAGAATACGACATCCGGGGTATTGCCGATCGAGATCTGGCCTCTCCGATTTCGATCGCTCTGGGACAGGCCGTTGGAACCTACCTTAAGAGAGAAGGGAGATCCCGCATTACGCTGGCTCGCGACTGCAGGCTCAGCTCTGAACGACTGGCCTCAGAAGTGGGGAGAGGTCTGCAGATGACGGGTCTCGAGGTCATTGACATTGGCGTGGTTCCGACACCATTGCTCTACTTTTCGCTCTACCATTTCGGAGATGTTGACGGAGGTGTGATGATCACCGGGAGCCACAATCCTGCTGACTACAATGGCCTCAAGATCTCTTCCGGTAAGACCACCATTCACGGAGAAGAGATTCAGAAGGTCGGTCGGATTCTCGAGAGTGGGGATCTGGAGCAGGGCCATGGCAGCATCGAATCCCGCGACATCGAAGATCCCTATCGAAAAATGATCCAGGAACGCATCGGCCGACTGTCCAGACCGCTCAAGGTGGTGGTGGATGCCGGAAACGGCACTTCTTCGGACTTGTCTCCCGGGGTCTACCGGGACCTCGGCTGTGAAGTGATTGAGCTCTTCTGTGAGATGGACGGGAGCTTTCCCAATCACCACCCGGATCCGACGGTTGAGGAGAATCTGAGAGACCTGGTGGCTGCCGTCCGGCAACACGAAGCGGATCTGGGCATTGCTTTCGACGGTGATGGAGACCGGATCGGGGCGGTGGATGATACCGGGAGGATCCTCTGGGGAGATGAGCTGATGATTCTTTTCAGCCGTGAAATCCTGGCGCGACAACCGGGTGCCACCATCATCGGAGAGGTCAAGTGCTCCATGAATCTCTACCGACAGATTGAGTCCCATGGAGGAGTCGGCATCATGTGGAAGGCCGGTCACTCACTGATCAAGGCCAAGATGAAAGAAACCGGAGCGGCCCTGGCCGGCGAAGTGAGCGGTCACATCTTTTTTGCTGACGGCTTTTACGGGTTTGATGATGCAACCTACGTGGGAGCCCGGCTGCTTCAGCTCGTCGCAGACTCGGGAGAGTCGCTGAGTCAGCTCCTGGAAGATGTTCCCCCACTCTATAACACACCGGAAATCAGGGTGGACGTCGAGGAAAGCGCGAAGTTCGAAATCGTTCGCCAACTTCAGGAGTATTTCAGCCGCCACTACGAGACCGTCACGGTAGATGGTGTACGGGTCCTGTTTGAGGATGGCTGGGGTCTGGTCCGGGCCTCCAATACGCAGCCGGCCCTGGTCCTGCGTTTCGAAGCCCCCACTCCGGATCGCCTCGAGGAGATCCGGTCGATCATCGAATCAAAGCTGAAAGAGGTCAGCCGGAGCCTGGGTCGTTGATATGAGGCCACGAGTCTGATCCCATGCAGATCTCCTTTGGTAAGTGGCACGGCCACGGAAATGACTTCCTGGTTGTGGAGTCCGAACCCTTTCAGGAAGCCTGGTTCGCCCTCTTCACGAGAGCCATGTGCCGGCCCCATGTGGGTCTGGGGGCGGACGGGTGTGTTTTTATAGGAAAACGATCGGAGATCGATTTTGATCTTCGGATTTTCAACCGTGACGGCAGCGAAGCCGGAATGTCCGGCAACGGTTTCCGTTGCGCGGCTGCCCAAATCCACCGCAGCGGTCAAAGTGCTTCGTCCAGCCTGGTCCTGCACACGAGGAGCGGTAAGAAGAGCTATCAGTTGCTGGGGCAAAAGAGTGCCACCAGGTGGAGCTACCTGGCGGACCTGGGAGAGCCGCTCTTCTCCCCGTCGGAAGTCCCGTGCCTGATCAATGACAGAGAAGTGGTGTCGGAGTATCCCGTCCAGATCGAAGGTCAACAATTGTTGCTGAATGCTCTGTCCGTGGGCAATCCACAGTGCGCAATCCTGGTCGAGAAGCTGCCGGAGGCAGAGCCGTTTCGGCTGCTGGGCTCGAAACTGGAAATGCATCCGCTGTTCCCGCGGCGAACCAACGTGAGCTTTGTTCGAGTGGTCAACCGGGGGCAACTATCTGTCCAGATCTGGGAGCGTGGTGTGGGACCCACTTCCTCCTCGGGGACCGGGTCCTGCGGTGCTGCGGTGACGGCGATTCGGCTGGGGCTGGTCGATTCCCCGGTAGACGTGGAGACCGGTACGGGAACTCAGCAGGTGGCCTGGAGTCCCGGGAAGAATGTACTGCTGACGGGAGACGCCGAACTGGTCGCGGATGGGTCTTGTTACTGGGAGCCCTGAAGGGTTCCGCGTTCCGCGTTCCTCGTTTCTGGTTGGCATTGACTACGCCTCGTGTCCCTGAGTAAGTTGTAACCTCTTTGGTCCCGGATGGCCGGGTTGGAATGGAAGAGTACACCCCATGGGAAAAACAATCAGCGTCGAAAATGGTCGTCTCCAGGTCCCCAACCATCCTGTCATTCCTTTCATCGAAGGGGACGGTATCGGGCCGGACATCTGGCAAGCGACTCGGAAGGTTCTGGACGGAGCTGTAGCCAAGGCTTCCGGGGGTTCGAAGCAGATCGAATGGAAAGAGGTTCTGGCCGGAGAGAAAGCCTTCGAAGAGACCGGTGAGTGGCTGCCCCAGAGGACCATCGATCTCATTGCAGAGCATCTCGTCTCCATCAAAGGCCCCCTGACTACCCCCGTCGGCAGAGGCATCCGCAGCCTCAATGTCACGCTCAGGCAAGTGCTCGATCTCTACGCCTGTATCCGTCCCTGCCGGTATATCCCGGGAGTGCCCTCACCGGTAAAGGAGCCCGAGAGGCTCAATGTCGTCATCTTCCGTGAGAATACGGAAGATGTCTACGCGGGTGTGGAATGGGCCGCCGGGTCAGAAGAGGCCGATGACCTGATTGAATTCGCAAACGCTCGGTCTGCCAGCAAGATCCGGGCGGGATCGGGAATCGGGATCAAGCCCATTTCTGAATTTTGTACTTCGCGTCTCGTCCGTATGGCGGTGCGTTACGCCATTGATCAGGGCCGCAGTCGAGTCACCCTGGTGCACAAGGGAAATATTCAGAAGTTCACCGAGGGAGCCTTCCGCGACTGGGGTTACCAGACTGTTCGCCGGGAATTTCCCGAGATCTGTGTCGATGAAGACACGCTGTGGAAGGCCTACGGAGGTCAGATTCCGGATGGAAGAATCCTCATCAATGACCGCATCGCGGATGCCATGTTTCAGCAGGTTCTTCTCCGTCCGGACGAGTACCAGATCCTGGCTCTCCCCAATCTGAACGGAGACTATCTCTCCGATGCCTGCGCAGCCCAGGTGGGCGGACTGGGGATGGCCCCGGGCGCAAACATCGGAGATCAGGTGGCTCTTTTCGAGGCCACGCATGGGACGGCGCCGAAGTATGCCGGTCAGGACAAGGTGAACCCCGGATCTCTGATTCTGTCTGGTGTCATGATGCTCGAACATATGGGGTGGAATGATGCTGCCGGGTTGATCCAGCGGGCCCTGGAGCGAACCATTGCCCAGAAGAGAGTTACCTATGATCTGGAGCGCCAGATGGAAGGTGCAACCAGACTCAAGACGAGTGAATTTGGGGCTGCAATCGTGGACAACATGTAGGACGGCAGAACCGTTCCAAGTGTAAAGTGACATCAGTTGTGCGATGCAGCACTTCGAACCGTGTTTCCGAGGAGGGTAGACAGTCGGAGTGGAGAAGTTGATATGGAAGCAAAAGTAACGGTTGTAGGCGCAGGACACGTAGGGGCTACCACAGCGCAGAGGATTGCCGAGAAGGAGCTTGCAGACGTCGTCCTGGTGGACATCCTTGAGGGGACGCCGCAGGGCAAGGCACTCGATCTAATGGAGGCCGGTCCGGTGGAGCATTACGATACCAAGGTGGCAGGGGCCAACGCCTACGAGGCCACCGAGGGCTCCGACGTGGCCGTCATCACGGCTGGTCTGCCTCGCAAGCCAGGGATGAGCCGTGACGACCTGCTGCTCAAGAACGCCGCCATAGTCAAGTCGGTCACCGAGAACCTGGCACGCCACAGTCCCAACTGCGTCATCATCGTGGTCAGCAACCCGCTGGACGCCATGTGTCACGTGGCCAAATGGGTCAGTGGCTTTCCGCGGGAGCGAGTCATCGGCATGGCAGGCATCCTCGACTCTGCCCGCTTCCGGACATTCATTGCCATGGAACTGGGGGTTTCGGTGGCAAGCACTCATGCTTTCGTTCTGGGGGGACACGGCGACACGATGGTTCCCCTGGCGCGTTACACGACCGTAGCCGGAGTGCCCGTTACGGAACTGATTGCGCCCGATCGTCTGGAGGCCATCATCCAGCGAACCCGCGACGGAGGAGCCGAGATTGTGAAGCTGCTCAAGACCGGAAGTGCCTTCTATGCCCCCAGCGCCGGCGCCACGGAGATGGTGGAATCGATTCTGAAAGACCAGAAAAAGATTCTCCCCTGTGCCGTCTACCTGGAGGGAGAGTACGGCGTCAGCGAACTCTTTATGGGTGCTCCCGTCAAGCTGGGCCGCCGCGGAATGGAGGAGGTGTTCCAGATCAGTCTCTCCACCGAAGAGCAGGCGGCAGTGCAGAAATCAGCCTCGGCGGTGCAGGAGCTGAAGACGACTCTGGGGGAGAACGGGTATCGCTGAGCGTTTCTCATTCCTCGTGGTTTGTTGCTTGGGACGGTTGCTTAGGAGTGGTCGGGGTCGACGGTTGATCTTCCTTTCTTGAGTTGTCCGCGCTGCTTTTTTCGGCGGAGTCTCTCTTCCCTGGCGCGTCGGGGTTTTCGGGTGGGCCGGCGCGGCCTGGGCCGGTGCAAAGCTTCGCGAAGGAGACGGATGAAACGCTCCAGGGCAGCCTGCCGATTGCGCAACTGGCTGCGATGTTCCTGACTGTTGACCTGCAGCACTCCAGCCTGGCTGATGCGTGTTCCCAGGCGTTCTTCCAGTCGCTCTTTCTGAGCGTTGCTCAGGCTCGGGGAAGAGTCTACATTGAATAAGAGAGTGACCCTGGTACTGACCTTGTTGACGTTTTGTCCGCCAGGGCCGCTGCTGCGAGAACTTGTGAAAGAGATCTCCGAGGACGGGATTCGGAGGTCCGCGCGGATCTCTATGAGACTGTCTTCATCCGGGGGGGGCATTCTTCCACTTTGCCAGAAACGTCCGAGTGGTGCCAGGCGGGCTCCGTGAGTCTTGTCAATTCCGGTTCAAGGAAGGTCGACTGTCCAGATATCGGTCCTTGAGCCGGGCCTCTTCCTCTTGAATCCAGGAGACTGCTGGTCCCGATCTTGCCTTTCGCCAGGCAATCCAGGCAAAGAGAGTCAGGGCTACGACGGTCACGATTGTCATCCACATCTCATTCTGCATTTGCACTCACCTGCCCAGATTCTTGATTCTTGACTTCACAGTAGTATTGGACGGACGTTCGAACCAAATGTTTCGAAGGTCGCTCTGTTTTCTTAGTGTCCTGTCCCAGAGATTCGCATCATTTTGTTGGGGCGCGACGGAGTCCAGATTGAGGCGAGACGACGAGTCGATGCGAGAGCATCGGCGAGGAGGAGCAACAAAGAGATGGGTCCGTCCCGCCCCAACCCTGCGGGCGGATGGGGGTTGCGGTCGATCTCTTTGTCGTTCGTCGTCAACGATGCTAGTGCATCGCCTCCTCCTCTCTTCGCGACCTCACCTCGCAAGACCCATCCGCAAAATAGTGCGTATCTCTGGGACAGGACACTTTGAGAACCACTTGCTCAAGCCTGCCCCCGATGGCAGCGGAGGTGAAGTAGAATACCCGTGGGAATTGTACGAGGGGAAACCAGGAGGAAGAACATGAGCCGTATCTGTTTGATGTTTTTGATGCTGGGCCTGATGGTCCCTGCTGCTGCTGAAGAAAAAGACGCGCCACTGCCGGGTCAGAAGTTCATTATTGGTGGTCAGGACGCCAGTATTGAAGATTATCCCGCGCTGGTTGGCATTCTGAACCGTACTTCTCTGGACTCATTTTTTAACCCGGACGACAAGTTTCTTGCCCAGTTTTGTGCGGGAACCTTGATTGCGCCCAACTGGGTCTTGACGGCCGCTCACTGTGTGGTGGTGCTTGATCCCGATGGTTTCCCGACGATGATCCCTGTCGATGCCCGGGAGCTTACCGTCGTGTTGAACGTGACGGATCTGGACTCGAATGAGGGCGAGCTTTCGGATGTCGAGAGGATCACTTTGCACCAGGACTTTAACGGCAGACTTGACAGCCCTAGCGTCGTCGCCGATATCGCACTCCTGAAGCTGGCGACTGACTTTCCCGACCAGCCCACCATGCCCTACGCCGCAGGCCCGGGCGTTGGTATTGGAGCAGCCGGTGTCTCGGGGGGAACGAGCGCGAGGGTCGTGGGCTGGGGTGCTGACGAGTACGACAACAGTACGGATCAGGCCACCAGCTTCCCGACGATTCTGCAGGAAGCTGATACCAGGGTTGTCTCCAACCAGGACTGCGCCGATGCCTACACATCTGCCTCCACGGAAATCGACGACACGCATATTTGTGCCCAGGAGCCGGGGGTCGGTGTTTGCGTCGCCGACAGCGGCGGCCCACTGCTGGTGCTGGAGAATGGGCTGGCCGGAGGAGGGTCGAACTTTGTTCAAGTGGGTATTACCAGCTTTGGAATCGGTTGCGCTGACCCGGACTTCCCGGGCGTTTTCACCAGGGTTTCCGAGTACACGGAATGGATCGAGGAGAACCTGAGAGAATCCACATTCCTGGCCACTTTCGGTAAGGGAGTGGATGAAAGCTTCCCGTTGACTCTCTCCAGCGATATCGTGCTCTACAATCCCCACGCGGGCAGAACTGTGGAGGGAACTCTCTTGTTCAAGGATGCGCTTGGGAATGAGCTGGATGTGGGCTCGATTCTGGAAGAAGGAGATGGGAGCTTTGTGATCCCGCCGCATGGATCCACCACCTTCTCGACCTCGGATCAGGGCGAGATTGTTTCCGGTTCGGTCTGGGTCACGAGCGACGAGGACGTTTCCGGTGTCATCCGCTTCCGCCAGGATGGATTGCTGACCGGTATCGCAGGTGTCACTCCGAGTTCGCCGGGTACCAGGCTGATCACTTCCGTACGCCGGGAAGGCACCGTCAACACCGGCATTGCGATTCTCAACACAACCTCTGAGAAAGTCCGCGTGATTCTCGAGTTGAAAGCTGAGAACGGGGATGTTCTTGCGCCCGCCATCAGGGATTTGGAGCCGATGGCCAGAGTCGCCGAGTTCATTGACACACTTTTCCCCGGGGCCGACACGAACGAATTCCGAGGTACGGTGTGCATAGAGAGCGACGGGGGCAAGGTAGCCGTCGTGGCCCTCGAGCAAGGAACCAGTATAGGAGAATTCACGACTTTGGAAGTGACCGTCGTGGAATGAAGTTCGGCAGACAGCTATGACCGAGACGAAGAATCCGCTGAGTGCCCGCGCGCTGAAGTTTCTGCGGCTGCCTGTGAGCAGCAAAGTCCTTCTACTGGAGGCCTGGATCACTCTGGGCCTCTCCCGGGGCACGGTCCTGGCGATGCCCTTTCGGTGGATCGCTCCGGGGCTGCGGGCGGACCTGCCCGGCCCGGTCCAGGACTCGGGTCAGGCTCAAGCGCGGACCGTGGGCTGGGCCCTGCGTGTGGCCAGCAAGTACACTCCCTGGAAGAGCAACTGCCTGGCCCAGGCCATCGCCGCAAAGCGGATGCTGCATCGTCGCAAGCTACCCAGCATCCTGTTCCTGGGTGTGAGAAAAGGGGAGCAGGACGAGTTCGAAGCGCACGCCTGGGTCGACTTCGGCCCGGTTACGCTCACCGGGGGACATGATCAAGCGGGCTATTCGGTCGTGTCCTCCTTTCCCGACGAACAGGTGTAGGGCCGCTCTCACTCCCCGCTGGCCTGCCCCCGGAGATTGCGGCCAGTGCCGTACTTTCGCTGCGTCTGGCGACCTCCAGCCTCTCTCTGGAGTTCCTGTAAGTTTAATTAAATAAAGGAGTTGTCCCCTTGTCGCAGGGATCACTATCTGTTTTGGCATGCTCGTTGCAATAGGGGCATCCGGGAAATGAGAAAGGTTTGACGACTGTGACAAAAACCACTGAGATACGAGTTCAGAACGGCATTCTTTCGGGAATCGAGAGCAGGATCCTGAGGTGGATCGTCGAACGTCTCCCGAATTCGATCGGACCCGATCACCTTACACTTCTCGGGTTGTTTTCTATGGCGGGGGCCGGACTGGCCTATGCCTTTTCAGGCGCCCATGCTCAGCTTCTCCATCTGGTCAATTTCTGTATCTTCCTGAACTGGCTGGGGGATAGCCTGGATGGAACACTGGCCAGGTATCGGAACAAGCTGAGGCCTAGATACGGGTTCTACGTGGACCATATCATTGACAGCTTCGGGGCTGTTTTTGTGTTGGCGGGGATGGCCGTGTCAGGGCTGATGGGAGAAAGGATCGCCCTCTCACTGCTGGCTGTCTATCTTCTTCTTTCTATTCATTCCTATCTTGCGGCCCACACGCTGGGTGTGTTCCGTATTTCCTTTTTCTATTTCAGCCCTACGGAACTGCGCCTTCTACTGGTCGTCGGAAATCTGGTAGTGCTTTTCAAGCCACTTGTCTCGTTGTGGGGCTACCACTTCCTTCTTTTCGACGTGGGCGGAGTCGTGGGAATCGTCATTCTTTCCCTGGTACTTGTGATTTCAACAACCAGTGCAACTCGAGCTCTCTATAATCTGGAACGGGTTTAGCATGACAGATCATGTTTCTACGGGGCAGCGCTGGGTGCGGTTTCTCTCAGTGGGAGCCATCGGGCTGGGAGTGCAGCTCTGGGCGCTGATGTTACTTCTGCCTCTGGGCGTCGAACCGGTGGTGGCTTCTCTGCTGGCTGTGGAAGCCGCTGTGCTTAATAACTTTCCGCTGCACCGGGCCTGGACGTGGAAGGATCGTCCGGCCCCGACCCTCGGAGTCGAGTTGCGAAGATTGGGGCGGTTTCACCTGAGCAGCGGCGGAACTTCGCTATTGGGTCATGCCGTGATCGTGCCGATTGGCCTTCAGATGCTGGACCTGACTCCTCTTCAGGCCAACTTGATTGCAGTCGGAGTCTGCGGAGTTGCCAACTTCCTGCTCGCCGACCTGTACGCCTTCACCGACGGCCGTGCCGCTCGAGCGCCTAAGAATACCGACACCTGATCAACCTGAAGCCTGGTGCGAGGAGGAGCAACAACCTCACCTCGAAAGACCCGTCCGCAAAATGGTGCGAGTCTCTGGGACAGGACACTAGAACATTCCGTTTCCAGGACTGGTAATCAACGATACAATCCTGTTATCTTACAAGTTTGTACGTTTGTGGGGTTTTGGCAGAAGAGCTGAACATCGACCCCACGTGGACGATTAGGACGGAGGAAAAGGAATGGCAAGACGGCCTTACCGGCCGCGCTTTCGCACCGGGAAAAAGAAGAAGAGAAAGACCAGAACCAGGCCCACCTCAGACGGCCCGAGAGCCGGAAAAGCGGATGCTATTGAGGTCACTGGAACGGTCGTTGAAGCCCTCCCCAATGCCATGTTCAAGGTGGAACTCGAAAACGATCACGTTGTACTGGCTCACATCTCCGGCAAGATGCGAAGGTACTTCATTCGGATCCTCCGCGGCGATAGAGTCATGGTCGAACTGTCGCCCTATGATCTGAGCCGCGGCCGGCTTGTGTACCGTTTCAAATAGGTGCCGGCTGTGGGCCGGTCCGGTTTGACGAGGCGACACAAGGGTCGCCCAAGCCTCACGTTTCCTCGAGGCTTGGAGTTCTCTTGAACCCTCCACCACGCAAGAACCGTCCAGTCAGTTGATGGTTACCAGATACTCTTGGTTGCAATATCCGGCATGTTTCGGATTCTTCCTGCTATGCCTTGCCAGGGGGCTGGCAGAGCCCCCTTCTGAAGTGGTTGTTCACGCCCGTTTTGTCACTGAGGGAGGGTTGAGCGTTTCCGATCTGAGGGCGGACGAAATCAAGATCTATGATGGGGGCAGGGAACTCGAGATCGTGGGTCTGACCGCCCCCCCCGCACCGTTCCATGTGGGCCTGCTTCTGGACGTCAGTCCCAGTACCGAGTCTCGCATCAATGAGATTCGCCGCAGTACTCAGGCCTTCTTTTATGCCCTTCGAGAGGACGAGGAAGGACTGATCATCACGTTTGATTCGGAGATTTATCTGGGCTGTGATTGGACCCTCGATCGAAGGAAGATCGACGAGGCCATCTTTGAGTTCGGTCTGCACAAGGGCGGGGGCTCCAGTGCCATCTACGATGCTCTGGCGGTGGCCATAGAACAGAAGTTGACTGGATTGGGCGATCGAAGAGCCCTTCTTTTTCTGAGCGACGGCGTCGAGGTGGGAAGCGAAGACACGTCAGAAAAAGAGTCCCTGCAAGTACTGCGCCAGCACGGCTTTCCCGTCTTCGTGGTGCAGTTCGATGCTAGCGAGCACTATCGGAGGCTCTACGAAGGGCCGCTTCCCGAAGATCCCACGATGCAGCCTCCTCCCGGATCAACCGGTGGGGATGTGGGTGGAATCTTTGTGGGAAGCGGCCGCGCATCCAACCGTGACGTGGCTGACTACAAGTTGAAGAAAACCCTGGCCCGTGCCACAGGATATCTCCGCCTGGTTGCCGAGGCTGGTCGCGGGCGCTATTACATGACTACAAACAGTGGTGATCTGGCAGGTATTTACAATCGAATCAGTGAAGAACTGGATCATCTCTATACGCTGCGGATCCGCGGCCGCAAAGATCGATCCCCGAAACGGATGTATCCCCTCATCGTGGCCACCACACTAGCCCGGATTATGCATGAGATCTGAATCCGAGTGAGATTTGGGCCCATAAAAAGAGCCGTAGCTCTCTGATATAAAAGGGTTTACACAAACAAGACCCTAACCAGGAGCTACGGCAATGTTAAGAGCAGTCTGCCAGAATACCCTGCCATTTCACAGCCACAGAAAGATCACGGCGCGTTTTGATGGGGGGAGCCTCACTTCCGACGCAGGATGGTTGTTGTTTGGATCGGTGGATCGGCAACATCGGCTCTGCGAGGGCTTCAGTTCGTGTATTTCGGAGAGTCGAGACCAACGCTACATTCGTCATGATCTGTTGAAGTTGATCCGACAACGAGTCTTGCAGATCGTGGCCGGCTACGAAGACTGTAATGACGCCGATACGCTGCGCTCGGATCCGATGCTCAAAACCGTCTGTGATCAGTTGCCGGAGAGCGATCCGGATTTGGCCACGCAGCCGACTTTCTCCCGCTTGGAGAACTCCGTCACCAGGAAGGATCTGATGCGTTTGAGCCAGTGGCTGCTAGGCCGTTATGTGCGCTCCCTGAAGAAAAGACGTCCCGGTAAGATCATCCTGGATCTGGACAGTACCGACGACCACACCCACGGCCAGCAGGAGTTCTCCTTCTACCACGGGTATTACCGAAGCCACATTCTGCATCCTTTGCTGATCTTCGATGCCGACACGGGAGACCTGGTGTGTGCCGTGTTGAGACCTGGCAACAAGGGAGCTGCCTCTCACATCGTGCCCATTCTGAAGCGAGTCGTGGAGGCTATCCGACAAGGAGTGGGGACGGATGTCGAGATTGAGATTCGGGCCGACAGCGGCTTTGCCACGCCGCGGCTCTACGAGTTCTGTGAGGCTGAAGAGAATCAACTCCAGTATGTCATTGGGTTAAGTCGAAACCCTCGCCTGCAGCGAGTGGTCGAGCCCCTGCTGGATTCGACTCGGGAAAGGTTCCTTGAGCTGGAGGAAAAACAGCGTCAGTTTGACGAGTTTCTTTATCGAGCCAACAGCTGGGATCGATCTCGTCGCGTCATCGTCAAAGTGGAGGTCGATCAGCGCGGGATCAATCGTCGCTTTGTGGTCACCAACCGGGACGATCTCTGCTCCCAATCACTTTATGACCACTACACAAACCGAGGACAGACCGAAAACTTCATCAAGGCCTTCAAGAATCATCTGAGCATGGACCGACTCAGCTGTCATCGATTCCTGGCCAATCAGTTTCGACTCCTTCTGCATGCCCTGGCTTACCAGATGTTCGTGCGCCTGCGCGACTATCTGCACGGGACCCCCTGCTCGAAATCGAAACCTTACGTCGTCGTGTCCTCAAGATCGGGGCCCGGATCCGACAAACCACTCGACGCATCTGGGTCCATCTTTCCTCAGCCTTTCCCGAACAACCCCTCTTCCACCTCGTCTTGAGTCGTCTCAACTCCAGCTAGCCTCTCCCAGCTCCCCGAAAAACCGCTTCCGATACTCACCCAGGCCCAGATCTGTCTGAAATTCACTCCCCAACCACTTCAAACGCCTCGCCAACCGATATTCTTCGCAAATCCGCCTGTCACACCTGTCCGCTTTCGAGTTGAGCCACTTCTCGAGTCGTTTTTCAACTCCGGACTACGGTTCTTGCATAATCCGGGCTAGCAGCCCGTGGTGAAAGTCGCCTCTCGGTCAGCCATGGCCAATAGACTTGTGCCATGTCGATGGGCAAGCGTAAGAGGCAGAGGCAGAGCGAGATGTGGGTGCCGGCAACAGAGCTGGCCAAAGCGCCGGGACACCCTTTTTACCAACGCCTTAACAGAGTGCTGGGCAAGCACGGTTTCGATGATTTTGTGGAAGCGGAATGCGCCGCTTTCTATGCCCCCAGCCGAGGGCGACCCGGCCTGGCACCGGGCATCTATTTCCGGCTGCTGCTGGTGGGTTACTTCGAAGGGTTGAGCTCGGAGCGAGGCATTGCCTGGCGAGCCGCTGATTCGCTGGCGCTGCGCGGTTTTCTGGGACTGAATCTGAGTGAGTCACCTCCGGATCATTCGACCATCTCCAGGACCAGGCGACTGATCGATGTGGCCACGCATGAGGCGGTTTTCTCCTGGGTGCTGAAGCGGGTAGCCGAGAGCGGGTTATTGAATGGCAAGACGATCGGCATCGATGCCACCACGCTGGAAGCCAATGCGGCGCTGCGCAGCATCGTGAGACGAGACTCCGAGCAGGGCTACGAAGAGTTCTTAACGGAGCTGGCAGTAGCCTCCGGCATCCAGACGCCTACCCGAGAAGATCTGGCCCTACTGGACCGCAAGCGAACCGGCAAGGGATCGAACCAGCAGTGGAAGCACCCGCAGGATGGGGATGCCCGCATCGCCAGGATGAAGGATGGGCGGACGCATCTGGCGCACAAGGCAGAGCATGCAGTGGATCTGGAGACGGGAGCCATCGTCTCGGTCACGGTGCAAGGATCGGATCGAGGCGATACGCAAACGATGGTCAAGACACTGATACAGGCGGCCGAGCAGGTGGAACAAGCGCTGCCGAAGGGATCGGGCATCGAAGAGGTGGTGGCCGACAAGGGATATCACAGCAGCGAGCGGATGGTGGATTTAGAAGCGCTGGGACTGCGCAGCTATGTGAGCGAACCGAAACGAGGGAAAAGACGCTGGAGAGGAGACACTCAGGCCCGTGATGCGGTCTATGGGAACCGGCGACGAATCCGGGGTCGGCGAGGACGGCAACTTTTACGACAACGAGGTGAGCTACTGGAGAGACCGTGTGCTCACCTTTACGAGACCGGCGGGATGAGACGGGTTCACGTTCGGGGCCATGAGAATGTCTTGAAGCGGCTGCTGATTCAGGTGAGCGGATTCAATCTGGGGCTGCTGATGCGCCAGCAGTTGGGTGTGGGCACGCCGCGGGGGCTGCAGGGGCGGATTTGCCTCGTCTTGCTCCTCATTTTGTCGCTGTGGAAGCGTCTGAAGGGCCTGTTTGGCTTGATTCCGACCGCCCAGACTCAAAAGTCCCGGTCAACGCTCCCGTCGCTTCTGCCACCGGTCAGCTCCGCCTGAACTCAGAAACCCTATTTGCACCACGGGCTGCTAGCAGTGGTAAGAGCCCGTCGCGAATCTCACCAGGGGCCGCTCAAGCCGAGAGTGAGACCATCTCAATCTGATGGAGGCGGCCCAGATCGATGCTGAGCAAGTCAGGATCGAGTGCATCGCGCATGAACATATCCCCGAAGCGGGCACCCCAGACAACTTCGTGGAACTTGTAGGAAGAACGTGCGTGGATCTGCTGGGAAAAGGTTTCTTCGGTCATGGTGAGAAGGACCAGGAACTCGGCATCCGAGGCTGCCAGATCTGCTTCTTCAATGCCGTGGAGCGGGCTGTCTTCGTCGATGGGATGGACGACCACCCAGTGAAGCGGCAGAAACATGACCTGTCGGCGCTCCAGTTTCAACTGGTGGAAGTGTCGTGTCGTTCGCCCTTGCGAGGTCTCCTGCCGACTCAACACGACGGTGGCCTGCACGTTGGTCAGCTGGCTGTTCCGCTCGTTGGCGACGCGAAACTGCAGAGCACTGATTCCCTGATAGGGGGCAATCACCGCCTGGCGACTGAAGAGAATTTTGGCCCCGGGGCGCGAAAACCGGGCAAATAGAAAACCCGTGGCCAGAGCGAACCCCAGCAATCCAACCAGGGCCTCGGCAAAGACGACCAGGTTGGCGGCGGTCCCCTGAGGAGTGGTGTCCCCGTAGCCGATCGTGGACAGGGTTTGGACGCTGAAGTTGAAGCCCTCAAAAAAGCGCACTCCCTCCGATCGGAATTCCAGTCCTTGCAGAGAATCAGGCCCGAGCCCGTAAAACACCGTGGCGAAGACCAGGTTGCACCCGAGGTAGGAAATCAGAAGGCAGGCGTAGAACTTCCACCAGGACATGAAGAGCAGGGAGTGGTAGAGATTCAGGGAGCGATAGAAAGGGATTCCCTGTTTCGTTACGTTGAAACTCCCGTCCTGGTTGAGGAGTCTTCGCCGGCTTTCTTCGGCAACCAGGCGGGAGGGCTCAGGGCTGCGGCCGGGAATTTAAACGTTCTCCGCCCTGAGCCCTCCCGCCTGGTGGAGCTTGGTGGAACTTGGAATCAGAAGAGCTGCTTTTGTAGCTCTTCCAGGACCTGGTGGGTGGAGCTGGAACTCTGGTGGCCCGAGACATCGAGTTGCTTGCGTTCCAGCCGTGCCAGGATGCCCCGGGCCCGCTCCAGGACGGAGGAGGGGATTCCGGCCAGACGAGCCACCTCGATGCCGTAGCTGCGGCTGGCTACACCCGGCTGAACGCGGTGAAAGAAGATGATCTCACCCTTGGACTGGCGGATCGTCACACGGTAGTTCCTGGCACCGTCATACAGTGACTCCAGCTTGGTGAGTTCGTGGTAGTGAGTGGCAAAGAGAGTCCGTGCTCGGCGCTCTTTTTCGGTCAGAAGGAACTCGGCAATAGACCAGGCCAGCGAGAGTCCATCAAAAGTAGCCGTGCCACGTCCTACTTCGTCCAGGAGAATGAAACTGCCCGGAGTCGCGGTGTTGAGAATGTGGGCGGTTTCGATCATCTCCACCATGAACGTGGATCGGCCGCGGGCCAGGTTGTCACTGGCCCCCACTCGAGTGAAGATCTGATCCACCAGACCAATGTGAGCCTCGGCTGCAGGCACGAAGCAGCCCATCTGGGCCAGGATGACAATCAGAGCGTTCTGGCGGAGGTAGGTTGACTTCCCGCCCATATTGGGGCCGGTCAGGATCAAGAGTTGATGGGAGCTGGTGTCACAGCGTAGATCATTGGGGACGAAGGGCTGCTCGGTTCGCCGCTCCAGCACCGGGTGCCGACCGCCCTTGATGAGCAGTTTGTGAGAATCATCCAGTATCGGCCGTACATACCGCTCGGCCTGTGCCAGTTCAGCAAAGGAGAGCAGGACATCGAGGTGAGCCAGGAAGTTGGCAGTTGCCTGAATCCTGGCGGCCTCCGCACCGACCTTAGCTCGAATTCTTAGAAATAACTCTCTCTCGAGCTCCACGATTCTCTCTTCGGCGCCCAGAACTTTCTCTTCGTATTCCTTCAACTCCGGCGTGATAAAACGCTCCGAATTGACCAGCGTCTGTTTGCGAATGTAGTCCTCTGGAACCTGCTCCAGGTTGGACCTGGTGACCTCGATAAAGTAGCCAAAGACCCGGTTGTATTTGACCTTGAGACTAGAGATGCCGGTCCGTTCCTTCTCCTCTACTTCGAGGGCGGCGATGAACCCCTTTCCCGAGGAGGAAATAGCTTTCAGTTGATCCAGTTCAGAATCGAAGCCCGGGCAGATCACTCCCCCATCCTGGAGCGTCGCGGGGGCCTTCGAGTCAATCGCCCGTTCCAGAAACCCCCGGACGTCCTGAAGCTGGTCAAAGGAGGGTCTCAGGAGTCCGGTCTTGCATGGCTCGAGTTCAGCAGCCAGGGTTGGAAGCACTCCGAATGAGGATCCCAATGCGAGCAGGTCTTTGGGGTGAGCCGCTTCCAGGGTTACACGGCTTAAGAGCCTCTCGAGATCGTAAACCTGATCGAGCAGCGACCCCAGCTTTCCCATCCGGATGGCTGAACCAAGCAGCTCTTCGGCAGCGTCGTGGCGGGACTCGATCTCCAACCGGTCCAGCGACGGGCGTAACACCCAGCTACGCAGCAGCCGGGCTCCCATTCCGGTCCTGGTCAGGTCGACAGTCCCCAGCAGGGTCCACTTGCGGTTCCCATCCAGGCCTCGGACCAGTTCCAGATTCGAAACCGTGGCCTCATCCAGTTTCAGATAGTGGGCCGGCTCAAAGAGACGCAGCGAAACAATGTGGGAGAGGGATGTCTTCTGAGTTTCCCGCGCGTACCCCAGCAGACTCCCTGCGGCTGCGATGGCGGCGTTTTCAGCGTTGACTCCGAAACACTCCAGGGTCGCAACTCCGAAATGATCCAGTAGTGCGCGCAGGCAGTAGTCTCTGTGAAAGGTCCAATCAGGCTGCCGTGTATCGATGAATTGTCCGCGAAGATCTTCCGGCATCTGAGACAAGTACTGGTCTGCAAACTGTTCCGGTACGATCAGCTCTCTGGGGCCAAAGTGAGCCAGGTTGCTGAACATGGCTTCCCAGGCCTGGGGTCCATCCTCCTGGCTGAGCCAGAATTCTCCGGTCGATACATCCAGAAACGCAGCACCAACCGATCCTTCCATTTCGATGAGACTTGCCACGTAGTTGTTCTGTGCGGCGTCGAGTACGCCTTCCTGGACCGGCATCCCCGGCGTCATAACGCGAGTCACCTCGCGTCTGACCAGGCCCTTTGCCTTCTTCGCATCCTCGGTCTGATCGCAGATCGCAACCTTGTAACCCTGTTTCAGCAACTTGACGAGATAACCTTCGACCGCATGCCATGGAATCCCACACATGGGGATTGCCTTACCGGCCTGATCCGAGTTTCTGGACGTCAAGGTGATTCCCAGAACCCGAGACGCCTTGATGGCGTCCTCAAAAAACATCTCGTAAAAGTCACCCAGGCGAAAGAAAAGAAACTTGTCCGGATGCTGTTTCTTGATCTCCAGATACTGGCGCATCATGGGAGTGTGGGCTTCCATCGAGGGCCCTATCTTAGCAGTTTTAATTCCCCATACGCCTCCACAGTACCCTGGTGTCCAGGTACACTGGGCGTCGAAGAGTCATGAAGATCCTGGCCGTGGACACGACAACAGATCTGGGGGGAGTGGCGGTGGGAAGGGACGGCGTTCTCGAGGGCGCAGTCCTGCTGCGCACCCCGCAGGACTATTCCCAGACTCTGGTCCCTATGCTTGACTTCGTTCTGGCGCAACTGAAGGGAAGCCTGGACGGGATCGATCTCCTGGCGGTTGCTACGGGGCCGGGGTCCTTCACGGGAGTGAGAATGGGTCTGGCCGTAACCAAGGCGATTGGCCAGTCGAGGAAGATCCCGGGTCTTGGGCTGTCAACGCTGGAGGCACTTGCCTCCTGTTTTTCTGGCTACTCCCGACCGGTCGTACCTATGCTGGATGCGAGACGGGGCCAGGTGTACGGGGCGGTCTACTCCTGGGCTGAGAGCCAGTCCCGGGTGTGTGTCGAGGAAAGTGTGGGTTCTCCAGAGAGCTTGCTGGAGAGTATACCGGAAGGCCTGAACCCTCTCTTCGTCGGGTCCGGGGCGGCCGTCTATGAGGATAGGATCCGGGAGTCCTGTCCAAACGCCGTACTGATCGTGGAGCAGCCACCCTTGCTCGCAGCCCTGATCCGGCTTGCCCAGGAGAGGGCGGCGGCGGCCGGCGCCGTGGAAGAAATTCGAGCCAACTACATTCGGTCCTCCGATGCGGAACTGGGGAGGAAAGGTGCCTAAAGAGGCTCCGCTTGGCATCATCGAGATCGGGAGAGAGGCGCTTCCGATCCTCGAGAAACTGGACCAGCTTTCAGGTCTGCAACATTGGTCGCTACTGGACTATCAGGGGTTCTGGAGCGAGAGGCACACTCTGATCCTGGTGGCTGGAAGAGCGGCTTCTCCGGTCGGGTTTGTGTGCGGTCGCTCGGTTGCCGAGGAAGCAGAGATTCTGAAGCTGGCGGTGATCGAAGAACACAGGCGCCGGGGAGTGGGGCGCAGGCGGGTGCAGCAGTTTCTCTTGCGGGTAGGAAAAAAAGGGTGTCAGAGTGTGTATCTGGACGTACGTGAGAGCAATGCCGCAGCCGTTCACCTGTACGATTCCTGTGGGTTTCGCGTGGTGACAAGGCGGGAAGGCTACTACCGGGACCCCACCGAGGATGCTCTACTGATGGCGAAGCACATACTGTGACAGGTCCTGTCCCGGCCCCATCCCTCACGACCAACAACTCGTCCGCCGCCAGGCGTCCCGGATCACTTCTGGTTGGGCTCTTTGTCATCCTCTTCACGGCGACCGTGGACAGCCAGCTTTTGATCCCTCTGCTGCCGCGCTTGAGTGTGGATTTGACGACCAGGGTATCGGTGCTGGGTCTACTGTTCAGTGTCTACGCACTGGCTGCGACAATCTCCAACCTGGTGCTGGGGCCAGTCAGCGATCGTCGAGGTCGAATTGGATTCCTGCGGGTGGGTCTTTTGCTGCTGGCCGCGGCGTCGATAGCGATGCAATTTTGCCAGTCTTTCTGGCAACTCTTGCTGGTGCGCGCCGCAGCAGGAGTTGCCGGCGGGCTTCTTTCCGTGTGCACGGCCAGCCTGGTGGGAGATTGGTTCTCCTACAGGACCAGGGGCCGAGCTGTCGGTATTCTGCTGAGTGCCCATTTTGCAGCCCTCATCCTGGGCATTCCGATCAGCGTTCAGATTGCCGAGCGATTTCACTGGCGGAGTGGCTTTCTTGGACTCTCGTTGCTGGCCGGTCTTTCTCTACTGCTTTCCTATTCTGTTTTTCCCTCCCGGTCCATGGAGGAACGTAGGAGGACCCTCCTTGATCCGATCAGATCGCCGCATGGAAGCAGCTCCTACGGTCCTTCCGAACGAATCATTGGATCTGTGCTTCAGGCGTATCGAAACTTCTTGCGAGATGCACAAATGAGAGGTGCGCTGCTGGTCTCCTTCCTGACCTCAGGAGCGACGCTTGCGTTGCTGGCCTATATTTCCGGGCTGGGCCTCAGCCCCGGGCAGATTACCTGGTTGTTCATGATTACCGGTGTGGCGTCGATCTTCGGAGCTCCCGCTGCAGGTTGGTTGAGCGATCGTCTCTCCAAACGCATCGTCTTCCTGGGGGGAAACACGCTTCTGGTTGTTCCTCTCCTCTTCCTGGCGTCGGGTGGCTGGGGAGGTCGGCTCTTCTGGCTCTTTTTCTCTGTGATGGCGCTGGCGGCAGCTCGCCAGACAGCTCTTCAAGCCGTTCAGACAGAACTGGCAGGCGCGGCCCAAAGAGGAACCTTCCTGGGCCTGCGCAATGGGTTCTCGCAGCTTGGCGTTTCCTGCTGTGTTGCTGTTGCCGCCTACCTCTTTGAGGTTGGAGGCTTTCCGGGAGTCGTTGCTTTCACAATTGGGTTGACTCTGGCAGCCAGCCTGGTGTTCTTTCTTTTTGTCCCGGAGCCCGGATCTGCTTGAACCCGGCGTGTTGCTGGGGAGACCGCCCGTAGGGGCCGGTCTTGTGCCGGCCCGCCTGATGGGCGACCACCAGGTCCCCTACGGGAAGTATAATAGAACTGCAAAGTATGCCCATCAAGACGATCCTCCCATTGACGATCCTCCCATTGACGATCCTCCCATTGCTGTTCCTGTTGAGCGGAGTCCAGGTACCCGCTGCCGAGATCACTTCACCCGAGGAGTTCCTTGGCTTTCAGGTGGGATCGGACCGGAAACTGGCAGACTGGCAGCAGATCTCGTCCTACTTTCGCCTTCTGGATGAGCAGAGTGACCGCGTGCTGGTGCAGGAGGTGGGTCGAACGACCGAAGGGAATGCATTTCTCCTGGCCACCATCAGCAGCCCCCAGAATCTGGAGAAACTCGAAGAGTACCGCCAGATACAGAAGTTGCTGGCTGACCCTCGCCGGGCGGAAGAGAGTGTTGAGGCGCTGATTCGAAAAGGTAAGACGATTGTCCTGATCACCTGCGGCATTCATTCCACGGAAGTGGCCTCGCCCCAGATGAGCCTGGAGTTTGCCTGGGAGATGGCCAGCAGCATGGATCGGGAAACTCTCGAGGTTCTCGAGGACGTTATTTTTCTGTTCGTCCCTTCCTTGAACCCGGATGGTGTGAACATCGTTGTGAACTGGTATCGGGAGACAGTGGGGACACCGGCTGAAGGCACGGGCCCCCCGAGGCTCTACCAGAAATATGTGGGACACGACAACAATCGTGACTGGTACATGTTTACTCAAAAGGAGACCCGAATTGCCATCCAGCAGTTACATAATCGATGGCATCCGCAGATTGTCTACGATGTGCACCAGATGGGCACCACAGCCGCACGCATCTTTGTTCCTCCTTTCATCGATCCCATTGACCCCAATGTAGACCCGCTCATTGCCGCCCAGATCGTAGACATCGGTGGCTTCATGTTTTCCGCGCTGGTTGCCTCGGGGCGAAAAGGAGTCGTCACCAACGCAATCTATGACGCCTTTACGCCCGCCCGCGCGTACCAGCACTACCATGGAGGAGTTCGTCTCTTGTCCGAATCCGCTTCCGCTCGCCTGGCAACTCCGGTGATCATCGCTCCTGAGCAGCTTCAGGCGGGACGGAATTATCACGCGGCCCGGTCGAGCTGGAACTTTCCCGAGCCCTGGCCCGGGGGCGAGTGGCGTGTGCGAGACATCGTGGAAGATCAGAAGGTGGCGCTGAAGGCCTGCCTTCTCCATGCCGCCCGCAACCGCTCAAGCTGGCTGCGGAACTTTTACCAGATCGGGCTCAACGCCATCCGCCGAGAGGATCCCCACGCCTTTCTGATTCCGGCCAGGCAGAAAGATCATCAAGGTCTCTACGATCTGCTCGAGACCCTCGACTTCGGGCTGGTTGAGATTCATCGGGCGCAGGAGAGCTTTCAGGTGGAGGCAGCCCGGTGCTCCTCGCCACCATTTTGCGCAGAACCCCTCCTGCGGATCGAGGCCGGTGATTATCTGGTCTTGCAGCAGCAGCCCTACAGTTCTTTTGCCAGAACCCTGCTTGAAATCCAGAAATATCCGGAGTTGCGCCAGTACCCTGGAGGCCCGCTCAAGCGTCCCTATGACGTGACGGCTCAGACGCTGGGCACCCAACTGGGAGTCAGCGTCTATCAGATTCATGAGGGTCTGCCGGTAAGAATGGAACGCCTGGAGAAAGTTGTACGGCCCTCGGGTACGTTCTCCGGCACAGGGAGCTACTGGCTTTTCTCTCACGAGAACAGTGCTTTCGCCCGCCTCGCGAATCGCCTGCTCACGCGTGGACATCGGGTGGACTGGGCCACCTACGGATTCCGGGTCGGGGACCGCCCCTATCCGGTTGGAACGCTGATGGCTCGTGCCGGGCAGGGAAGCGACGAGGAGTTGAGGATGCTATTGCAGGATCTTCCAGTTCATGTAGAACGGGTAGAAAAGTGGCCCCAGTTGGCCTGGCAGAGGATCCGGAAGCCCAGAGTCGGTCTTTACCAGAGCTACGATTCGTCCATGGATGAAGGATGGACGCGCTGGATCCTGGAGCAAAACGAATTCTACTACACGTCCCTCCTGGACCGAGACATCCGGAAGGGACAGCTCCAGGAATTTGACGTCATCCTGTTTGCCGAGCAGTCGGCGCGAGAGATTCGGGAAGGCCTGTCGGAGCCCTATCCCCAAGAATTCCGGGGAGGGATCGAAAAAGAGGGGATGAAGAGTCTGAAGCGATATGCCAGACAGGGAGGTACACTGGTCTTCCTGGGGAAGTCGGCGCAACTTCCCGCTGACGAGTGGAAAGTGGGTTTTCGGGAAGTGGTCCGAAAGCTCCCGAGAAGCGACTTTTTCGTGCCCGGGTCGCTCTTGAGGATCCAGGTGAACCGACGTCACCCCATAGGCTACGGAATGTCGGAACAGAGCGCTGCGATGTTTGTCAAGAGTCCCGCCTTCGAGGCGGACTCTGCCGTCGTGGTCGCAAGCTATTCCGAGGAAGATCTGCTCCTGAGCGGGTGGATAGATGGAGCCGAGTATCTCACGGGAAAGAAAGCTGTCTTTGAAGTTCCCATAGGCAAGGGAAGGATCATCGTAATCGGATTCCGGTGCCAGTTTCGAGCCCAGACCCGCGTGACCTACAAACTCCTCTTCAACAGTATTTTTTATGCAACAACTCGCTAGTAGATACTCTAACTGAGCGAATCGGAAACAAAGGAAGGTTTGAGATGAGTCGTCGAGACTTCTGGATGATCGTTTTGCTGTGTAGCGTGATCTCTTCTGGACTAACCCTGTTCATTCGATACTGGTCTGCTCCACCGCCGGCGTCTGCCGTGGAGCTCACCACGCCCCCGCCGCCGTCCTCTGATTTGAGTCAGGAAGAGCAGACCAACATCGAGATCTACGAGCGAGTCTCTTCCGCGGTCGTGAACATTACCAGCACTTCTATGGAGTACAACTGGTTCTACGAAATTGTTCCCCGCAAGGGCATTGGCAGCGGGATCTTGATCGATCATCAGGGGCATGTGGTCACCAACTATCATGTGATCGAGGGAGCCCGGCACCTGGAAGTGACTCTCCACGACAAGACGGTTGTGGAGGCGGAGGTGGTTGGGAGCGATCGGCCTAATGACCTGGCGGTTCTTCGGATCGAATGCCCCGCCCAGACCTGCCGTCCTGCCGTTCTGGGGAGAAGCGAGGATTTGCGGGTGGGTCAGAACGTTCTAGCCATTGGAAATCCATTTGGTTTGCAACACACCCTGACGACCGGGATCATATCCTCGACCGGGCGCAGCCTGAGAACCGAAGAAGGGTACGTAGAGAACGTGATTCAGACCGACGCAGCCATCAACCCCGGGAACAGTGGAGGCCCTCTCCTGAACACACAGGGAAAAATCATCGGAATCAATACGGCCATTTTCTCGAGAACAGGCGACAGTGCCGGGATTGGGTTTGCCATCCCGGTGGATACCCTCTCCCGGGTCCTTCCCGACCTGATCGAGAACGGGCGAGTTCTGCGCCCCTGGATCGGCGTGAGAGGAAGGTCGCTGACGCCTCGTCTGGCCAAGGCGCTGGATGCCCCGGTTGAGGAGGGATTTCTGCTCGAACAGGTCGAGGAAGGAAGCACGGCGGATCTGGCGGGGCTGCGCGGCGGCAGGCGGCGAGGCCTGTACGGAAATTCAATCATCCGCGTAGGAGGTGACATCCTGGTTGAGATCGATGGGCAGAGAGTCAGGGACCAATGGGACATTTTGCGGGCTCTGCAGGACAAGCGTCCTGGTGACGAAGTGGGGATTGTCTACTATCGAAAAGCACACAAGAAGGAAAAGACGATTGAACTGATCGGGCATGATTCCGCTGAGCGCCGGATCCGCTTCTAGTGCACTAGAGCTTCGTATTTCTTTCAGACTGGGGCGTTATATATACAGGACGTTTTTTCAGGAGGTTGAAGAGAAGATGATAAACAAAGTGATTCTGGTAGGGAGGCTCGGGCGCGACCCTGAAATGCGATACACCCCGTCTGGGGCGGCGGTCGCCAACTTTTCCCTGGCCACCGACGAACGCTGGAGCTCCGGCGGCGAAACCCAGACCAGGACCGAGTGGCACAATATTGTGGTGTGGAGCAAGCTGGCAGAGATCTGCAATCAATACCTGACCAAGGGGCGCCTCGTGTTTATCGAAGGCAGACTGCAGACTCGTGACTGGGAAGACAAGGACGGGAACAAGCGTCGCACCACAGAGGTTGTTGCCATCGACATGAAAATGCTGGGAGGGAAGCGAGAGGGCGCTCCGGCGGGACAGACTGCCCCCGCAGAAACCCCCGCAGAAACCGGAAGCAGTTCTGAATCCAGCAACGACATGGAAGTCGGGATTACCGACGACGATATTCCCTTTTAGTTACCGACTTCCACTCCCAGGACATTCAACTCGCGCTTGGCCAGCTCTGACTCCTGGGAATCCGGGTAAAGGCTGACGAGCCGGGAAAAAGTCTGGATCGCCTCGTCGTTCTTTTGCAGCTCCATCTGCGTGGTCGCTTTCTTGTAATAGGCGCTGGGAGCCATGTCCGACGTGGGATACATATTGATCACTTCATCGAAGACCTGAATGGCCTTCTCGTAGCGCCCCTGCATCTGATGGCAGATGGCCAGGTAAAAAGCAGCGTTGTCAGCGTACTCGCTCTCGGCGTAGAGGCTCAGGAAGTCTCGAAAACCGGCAATGGCCAGCTCGTAATCCCCGCCCAGGTAGTCGTTGTACGCCACATGGTAGATCTGATCCGGCTTGGGACCTGTGCCCACAACTGGTGACGGAATGCGCAGGGCCTTCCTGCGGTTCTGACTTTCTTCCAGCTTCTTGTGCAATGACGCGACCCGGTTGTTGGTGTCGTCCAGCTTGATGGTGATGTTCTGCATTTCGTCGCGCAACGAGGAAGCCATCGCGGCAGCTTCCCCCTGCTGTGAGCGCATGGCAGTGACCATGTCCTGAAGCAACCGGTTGGTGGTCGCAACCTGGTCGTTGAGTTGTTCCAGTAGACTTTGATTCGAGCCGTGATTGTCGTCAAAGTTCTTCTGCAGAGACCTGACCAGATTCTGGAGTTGCAAGACGTCGCTCTGGAGCCGAATGACTTCTTCTTTGGTGCCCGAGAAAACGGACTGCGGAGTCAGCAAGAAGAGCAGAGTGATCGCGGCAAAGTTCTTTTTCATTCCACTCTTAGTTAGCGAGGCTGAACTGGGCTCGCCGATTCCTTGCAAAAGCCTCGTCACTCTTACTGGAGTCCAGTGGCTGTTCCTCACCAAAGGACACACTCTGCATGCGTCCGGGCTGGATGCCCAGGGAAACCAGATAATCCCGGACGGCGATCCCGCGGCGGTCACCCAGGGCCAGGTTGTATTCTTCCGAGCCCCGCTCGTCGCAGTGTCCTTCCACAACGAACTGCACATCCGGGTACTGCCGGAAGTAAAGGGCATTCTGTTGCAGCGTGGCCTTGGCAGCAGCGCTCAACTGCGCCTTGTCGTAGGCAAAATGGACCGTCTTGACGGTGCCTTCCGCGATCAGACGGCCCAGGTCCTGGGCATCTGTGGACGCGACCGGGCCTGTGCGCGGTTCTAGCACCGTGACCCTCGTACTGGCTTTAGCCTCACCACCCCGGCCCGTGACTGTCGCCGAGTAGGTCGTCGATTGACCCGGGCTGATGATGATTTCTCCAGCTGGCCGAACATTTCCGATTCCGTTGTTGATGACCAGAGATGTGCCGTCCTGGGAGCTCCACTTCAGCGAGGACTGCTCTCCCCGTTCGATGGTGCCGGGAGAGGCCGTCAGATCAACAGTCGGGGCCGGAGCCGGCGGCAGATCAGGATCCGGAGTCTCGGTGCGGGTTGGCTCAGGAAACTCCGGACGAACATCGGGCCCCTTCTTCTTGCAGGCCGGGAAGAGAATCAGTCCGAAAAACAGGAGATATGCAATCAGGTTATTCGAATGGCGTCTCATGAAAACACTCCAAAAAAAGAGGTCGTTTCGTCTATCGGACCTCACTCATATACGAAGACCATGCGGGACTCTCGTTTATACCATAGGCGGTGAGCTGCTTTAAGTGGTTCCCGCTCAAGTTCATGACGAAGATCTGCTTGGTACCGCTTCGGTCACTCTGGAAGGCAATGTGTCGGCCGTCCGGTGACCAGTGCGGGTTCTCGTTGCTCCCCCTTCCCGAGGTCAGCTGAAGTACGTGACCGGTGACCGCTTCCACGACGAAAATGTCGTGTTTGTAACGTCGAGGGGCCTGCCAGGAATAGAGAACATAGGTCCCATCCGGTGACCAGGAGGGGCTGTCACAGTGCCCCCCTCGATCGATCAGACGTCGAATATTTGAGCCGTCAACATCCATCATCCAGAGTTGCGGCGTCCCGCTTCTGTCTGAGACAAACGCAATCTGCTGACCGCTCGGGCTCCAGGATGGTGAGGTGTCGATCGAAGAGTGGTTCGTGAGCTGCCGTCGTCTGCTGCCATCGAGCTCAGATACGAAAATATCAGAATCGACTCGACCTCGAGAACGGGCCGAGAATACGACCTGAGCTCCATCCGGGGAGAGGGTCGGTGAAGAAACATAGGAGGTCGGTGTGGGTATCACCGTGCGGCCCCCTGTAAGATCCTGAATCCACAGTTCCCAGGCAGCTTTTCGGGGCAGCTTTGTGATGAAGACCAGCTTGCTGTTGTCGCTGGCCCATTCCGGGAACTTGTTGATGCCACCGTTGGCTGTGATGGTGCGGATGTTCTCCCCGTCAAAGTCCATTACATAGATCTCCTTGCTGTTTCCCTTCAAGGAGGAAAAGGCGATCTGCGTCTGGGCCACACCCCGGCTGGCTCCGGAAGACAACTGGTAAACGATCTGGTCCGCAACCTGGTGGGCGACCTGACGAATCATGTCTCCGTCACTGACCGTATAGCGCCGGCCCAGCACTTGCTTCCGAGTTTTCGCGTCGTACAGAAACGTCTCCACCACGACACCGCTGTCGTAGACCTGGACATTTCCGAAGTTCAGATAGTCGGGCTCAAGCGAGGAGGCCTCCCAGGCATCAAAGTCGATTTCCTGGGGCAGCTTGGCGTCTCCCGGGGGATAAAAAGAGCGAGAAGGGATCTCAAAGAAACTGGAAAACTCGAGATCGTCCAGGAGCACCTGGTTAAAGGTAGTGAGCGCCATCTGGGTTTCCGGGTTGGCGAGGGAGCGGGGATGGTAATTCAAAGTGGCCAGTTTCGTCACCACCGGCGTGTTGAAGCGCAGGATCACACGCTCGGGCTCGTCCTGGCCGAAGACAGCGGCAGCCGCCAGGCTACAGAGGACGAATTGAACGATCAGCATCTTAGGTTTCATTCTGTAACCTTTCCTTCAGCGAGGAGGATACTCGAAGTAAGCGACAAACTCGACGCGCCGGCCGCGCAGTTCGACGGGCAGGGGAGGCAGCGGACTGCTGGCCCGGATGGCTCTCTGGGCAGCCCGGTCGACGCCGGAGTGTCCGCTTGCCTCGAGCACTTGAATGTTCTCGATCTGACCGCCCCTGGCGATGCTGAAACTGATGCGGGTCAAAACTTGACTGGTGATTCCTCCCAGGGAGGCCTGGAGCCAACTGCGAGCAATGCGCTGCTCGAGCTGGCGAACATACCAGCTCGCTACTCCGGGTCCACCTTGTCCCGATCCGATGCGAAGTTCGGTCGCTGAACCCGGTGATCCCCCCGCGACTCCGCCGATTCCCGCACGCGCCTCGCCGGGAATCGTTCCCGGGGCGGGGTCGGGGCTGTACTCAGGTGGGGGAGGAGCGGGAGCGTCCTCGGCTTCTTTTCTGGCATCCTGGTTGGGGTCATCGAACTTGGGGAGCTCAACGGCCTTCTTCGGCGCTGGCCGGGGGGGCTCCTTACGCTCAACGGCCTGGGGTGCAGGAGTCAGGGGAGGCGCGACATTTCCCGCTCCTCCTGTCAGTTCGCCGCTGAGAGACACCGGGAAAATGGACCCGGCATCGAGTACCCCGCCGTCGCCCGCTTCGAGCTCGAGTCCCGGCTGGCACAGCGTTGAGCCCACTGCTACTGCTGCCAGTAGAAGCACATGAGCCGAGGCGGAGAAAACCAATGGTCGGCGGCTGGGCTCTTCCTGGACATGTGGACGTAAAGTAGTTGCTCTCATTCCGGCGGTCTCTACGGCCTCCCTGCCGAAGCGGATTCTAGAGGCCTGGTGACGAGCGAGACATTCTCAAATCCGGTCACCCGGATCTCATCCAGAACCTGAAACAGGGTCTTGACCCGGACATCCTCGTCGGCCTGGACATAAATGAGTTCATCCTGCTCGGTAACGTCTTCTCGGAGACGCTCTCCCAGTTGATGAAACTGGACGGGTTCGGACCGGTAATAGAGGACCTCCTCACGGCCAATGGTGACGACTGCCAGATTCTTCGGGTCGACGGTTGTCACGCTACGAGTCCTGGGCAGGTTAACTTCAATTCCGGTTTGCAGGATGGGGGCCGTCACCATGAAAATAATGAGGAGCACGAGCATGACGTCCACCAGGGGCGTGACGTTGATCTCAGACAGAGAAGTTCCGGTTCCGGGATCGGCTCCAAAGGCCATTCGTCGTCTCCTTGCATCAGCCGCGAAAGCTTCTTTCCAGCAGGTTGAGAAGCTCGATCGAGAAATCGTCCATTTCAGCGCCGAAGACCTTCAGATCTCCCAGGAACTGGTTATAGGTAATGACAGCGGGAATGGCAGCGAAGAGGCCGGCAGCGGTGGCGACCAGGGCTTCGCTGATGCCGGGGGCCACTGCCTGAATCGTGGTCGTCGACCCTTCTCCCAGACCTTGAAAAGCATTGATGATTCCGATGACGGTTCCGAAGAGGCCGATAAAAGGGGCCGCCGCCGCCGTGGTCGCCAGCCAGTTCAGTGAGGATTCGAGTGCTGTCATCTCGATCTGGGCAGCCCGACTCATGGCCCGCTGGATGCTGCTCCAGTTTCGAATCGCAGTTGAAGGCTCCCGACCGGTCTCGATTTCCTGCTGTAGCTCGTAGTAAGCCGCCTTGAAAATGCCGGCCAGTGGAGACTTCGAAAACTGGTCGCATTCAGCGTGGATGGCTGAAAGACTGGAGGTGCTGCGAAAATAAAAGTGGAAGGCCTGTGACTGGCGTCTGGACTCGCGAAACAGAGTGTACTTCCGATATGTGATCGCCCAGGAAAAGACGGAAAAACCGAGCAGAATCAGCAGGACGAGCTGCACAACCAGGCCGCTGTTGGCGACGAGAGACCAGAGGTTTCCAAATGCCTGCAGGATCACCATTGTTTGGACCTGTGCGGAACATGCTCAACCAACTCGGTCGGGCCTCATTGTACCCGAGGATTCCACTGGGATACCATAACGCTCGGGTCTGCCAACACGGGCCGCCAGTCATCGCACCCGCTCTATTGGATGATGCGGATCAAGATAGATGATGCGGATCAAACGAAGAAAGTCTAAATGCTCCAGTACTTAGCTGTCCGGGACTTTGCCCTGATTCATCGGATGGAATTCGACCTCGGCCCCGGGCTGAACCTGTTGACGGGAGAGACCGGGTCTGGGAAGTCCATCCTGATTGACGCCGTGGCCCAGCTCACCGGGGACCGCGCCTCGCTGAATCTGATCCGGTCCGGATCGGAGGCGGCGGTGATTGAGGGACTGTTCCAACTTGAGCCGGGCCACCCGGCGCTTGAACTCTTGAGCAGCCATGAAATCCCCACCGAAGACGGCCAGCTTTTGATTCGGCGGCTGATCTCTGCTTCCGGCAGCAAGATCTTTCTCAACGGAACCATGTCCACCCAGCGTTTTCTAGCTCGGTTGGGGAAAACTCTGGCAGACATCCACGGTCAGCATGATCAGCAGGATCTCCTGCAAGGGCGAGCCCAACTCGATTTCCTGGATGTCTTCGCTGCCAATCAGGACCTCAGGTCTGAGGTGGATGAGTGCTATGGGCACCTTCTGGAGGTTCACGACCAACTGGAGGAACTCGAGTCCAGTGAGAAAGAAAGAGTGCAGGAAGTGGAGCGCTTGCGTTATCAGCTCCGGGAACTGGGAGAGCTGAAACTGCGGCCGGGTCTGGATCGAGAGCTGGAGGAAGAACTGCGTCTGCTGTCTACGGCCCAGGGCCGAGCCCGCAGTTCGATGTCCGCCTACCAGACTCTTTATGAATCCGAACCCTCTGCGCTCTCGCTGTTGAGTCAGGCTGAAAAAATGGCAATCGAACTGGCGGAACTGGATCCGGCACAGGCGCCTCTGGCCGAGCGGCTGGCGGACGCGCGTCTCCAACTCACCGATGTCGCCTATCTGCTCAGAGATTATGGCCAGAGCGTCCAGTTCGATCAACAAATCCTGGAGCAGACGGAAGCCGCGCGCTCCGGCCTGCAGGGGGCACGCCGGCGCTACCAGCGATCTCTGGACGAGCTGATTGAACATCGGCAGGAGTTGGAGGACCAGCTCGAAGGCCTCCTCGACTACGATTCCAGGAAGCAGGGTCTGCAAGAGAGAGAGAAGACTCTCCGCCGGATCTTCGAGAGTAGAGCGGGCGAGTTGTCAAAGCGGCGACGGTCTGCAGGTCTGCTCTTGGCTACCCGCGTGGAAGCGGAGCTGGCGGAGCTGGCCATGCGGCGCTGCCAGTTTCAGGTAGCCGTGGCTTCCTCAGCCCCGAGTTCGAAGGGAGTGGACTCGGTTCAGTTCTTGCTCAGTGCCAATCCCGGCGAGCCGCCCCGGCCCCTATCCAAGGTGGCTTCGGGGGGTGAGCTTTCCAGAATTGTCCTGGGTCTCAAATCCATCGCCAATGTGGATCAGCACTCGAAGACTCTCATTTTTGACGAGATCGACGCGGGTATCGGCGGAGGGACCGCTTCGGCTGTCGGCCTGAAACTCAAGGCCGTGGCCGACCATCACCAGGTTCTCTGTGTCACACATCTCCCTCAGATCGCCGCCAGAGCCGATCAACATCTTCACGTGGCGAAGGTGCAGTCCGGAGTCCGGACTGAACTGCAGTTGTCGAAACTGGACCAGGAGGAAAGGAAAAGAGAACTGGCCCGCATGCTGGCCGGTGATCAGGTCAGCGAAATCACACTGGCACAGGCTGCTGAACTGCTGGAGCGCACCAGCACGACGTGAAGTTTCGCAATCAGTTAGAATTTAGTACTTACTTTGCAAGAGTACTGGAAGGCTCATGAAAGCAAGCAGCTTCTACATAGAAACTTTCGGCTGCCAGATGAACGTGCACGACTCTGAGAAGATCCGGGGACTGCTGTGTCATCGAGGGATGGTGCCGGTTGGGTCTTCAAACGAAGCCGACCTGGTCATTCTCAACACTTGTAGCGTGCGCGAAAAGGCAGCTCAAAAGGTGTACAGCCGGCTCGGTGAAATCAAGCATCGAAAACGCCAGAAGAATGGAGTTCTGATCGGAGTGGTCGGGTGCGTGGCCCAGCAGCAGGGCGCGGAAATGGTCCGCAAGGCTCCCTTTGTGGACCTGGTCGTTGGCACCCACATGTACCATGCCATACCTGATCTTCTGGACGAGATCGAGCAGCGGGAATCCATTCCGACCGGGGCCGGCGTTGTGGAGACAAGCTTCCTGGAAGATCCGGCTCCGGTGGAGATGGAGGCCCGGGTCCGCGCCAATTCCTTTCGAGCCAATATTACGATCATGGAGGGCTGCAACAAGCACTGCAGCTTCTGTATCGTGCCTTTTACACGGGGCAAGGAAAGAAATCGACCCGCCCGGCGAATCCTGGAGGAGGCTGAGCGTGCTGTCGACGACGGTTTTCGGGAGATCCTGTTGCTCGGTCAGACGGTCAATGCTTATCGTAACCCCCAACAGCCAAGATACCGGTTTGCCCGATTGCTGGATGACATCTCCTCGATTCGAGGGCTTGAGCGCCTCCGTTTTACGTCCCCCCATCCCAGGGAATTCGACGATGAGACGATCGCCGTGATCGGGGAGTCCAGTGTCATCTGCAACCAGGTCCATTTGCCCGTCCAGTCGGGTTCGGATCGGGTGTTGCGGCGCATGCGGCGCCAGTACTCGCGAGACCGGTTTCTGGAGCTGGTCGAACAATTCAACAGTTGTGGGCGTCCGATAGCCTTTTCGACTGACGTCATCGTTGGATTCCCGGGGGAAAGTGAAGAAGATTTTCAACTGACTCTGAGCCTGGTTGAAGCTGTCCAGTTCGAGTCCATGTTTTCATTCAAGTACTCCCCCCGGCCCTATACCGAAGCCCACGAATGGGAAGATGACGTACCTGAGAGTGAAAAGACCAGGCGTCTCATTCTTCTGCAGCGTCTGCAGAGGGGGATCCAACTGGATCTGCATCAGCAACGCTACCTGGGCAAGACCTTCGAGGTGTTGGTCGAAGGAATTTCCCGGGACGGTGTCAACATCTTCGGGCGTACCACCAGCAACCGCGTTGTCAACTTTGCCGGCACTGAAGAACCGGGGAGCCTGGTTCGCGTCAGGGTTGTGGTCGGTGGCCCCAATAGCCTCAAGGGCGAACAGCTTGTACCGGTGGCTCTTTGAGCCCCAGGAAAGGGAGCATGGAAAAGGAATTCAAGATCAAAGGCCTGATGATGGACCCCGTCACCAATTCGCCCATCGTCATCTTGCAGGACCTGGAAGAGACCACTCTGCTGCCCATCTGGGTGGGGATCTTTGAGGCTAACGCAATCGCTCTCCAGATCGAAAGAGTCGACACCCCTCGCCCCATGACTCACGATCTGCTTAAGAACGTCCTCCTGCATCTCGGGGCCGAGATCAGCAAAGTTGTGGTCACGGAGCTCAAGGACAATACCTTTTATGCCATGATTCACGTGGACCTGGATGGCGAGCCCACCACCGTTGACAGCCGTCCCAGCGATGCGATCGCCCTGGCTCTGCGCACAGACGCGCCCATCTTCGTCACCGAGCAGGTCATCGCCAACAGCCGCAGCCTGGCACTGGATAAGAAGGACCTCGATCCCAAAGATGTTCAAGAATGGCTGGAGAACCTGAACCCGGAAGAGCTCGGCAAGTACGAAATGTAGAATTCCGTCCCGGCCTGACTCACTTTTCTCACATCCCGCCTCCCCTCGCCACTCCTAAACCGCTACAAAAAAGCAGTTTCTCGTTATCTCCAGAGGGCCACACCCGGCCTCATTGAATTCTTAATACTTAACATAATATATCTTATGCGACATTACGTTTGGCGGAAGCAAGGGGACCCTGCCCAGGATTCCCGCGCGGTTCCCTGCCGCTAGGAACGAGCACCTTAACTCTTTTTTGGGTGCTCCCGAAGCCAGTCTTGCAGATCCTCGGCCCGTTGGCGTCGGTGCGGACAGTCGGGATTATTGATGCAGTCCTCGTCGATCAGAAGTCGCTGCACGATCTCACCGCCCAGCAGGTGTCGCTCCAGGATTTCGTCGACGTCGGTCGGTTGGACACCTCCGTACCAGATACCGTCCGGATAGATGACGAGGCAGGGTCCATGTTCGCACTGGTCCAGGCAGCCACTGCGATTGGCACGCATCGAGGCGCGAAGGCCCCGAGTTCTGATGGCTTTTTTGAAGGCGCCTCGAAGCAACTCGGCTCCCTGGGGATCGCAACAACCCCGCGGATGGTGTTCGGCACGCTGGTTTCCACAAACGAAGAGGTGATGAGTGTATTCGGACATAAAGACGCCGTGTTACAACAGCCGCCAGGGGTGGCCGCGAAGTGCACAAGGATTTCATTCTCGGGGCCCGGAGTCAATCCTGAGAGGATCGTTGTGTCGCGACAGCTCAGGCCTCGCGAAGGGGCCACTGCAAAAACCAGGCTGCAAGATCAATTGTCACAAAAGCATACAGTGTCGAGTGACGAACTCTCGAAAAGAGTGGAAAGAATACAAAAACGTCAAGTAGGGACTGGTTGACTGTGAGAAAAACATGTTACAGTCCGCAGCAGCGCTTGAAGGGCTCGAGAGCAACGCGAGAGAGGCACCCCGAACTTATTAGAGAGACGACCGTAAGGGCCCATCAGCCAGCACCTCTGCGGGCAACCCAACAACCAATAAATGTGTCAAGGATAGGAAAGTAATGGATGCAAAAGAAGTAGTAAATTTGATTCGAGAGCGAGATATTCAGGTCGTGGACCTGCGTTTTTGTGATCTTCCTGGAATGTGGCAACACTTCACAGTGGCGTCAGGCGATGTCACAGAAGAGGCTTTTGCCGAGGGTTTTGGGTTTGACGGATCCAGTATTCGAGGATTCCAGCAGATCCAGGAAAGTGACATGATTCTCTTCCCCGACCCGGCCACCGCCTTTGAGGACCCATTTACCAAGGTTCCGACGATGGTCCTGATCTGTGACGTGGCAGACCCTGTCACGGGAGAACCCTACTCACGGGATCCTCGCTATGTGGCCCGCAAGGCGGAAAAGTACCTCAAATCCACCGGCTTAGCCGATACCGCCTATGTGGGGCCGGAGCCGGAATTCTTCGTTTTCGACGACGTCCGTTTCGATCAAACCCACAACCAGGCTTACTATTTTGTCGATTCCGTGGAGGGCCACTGGAACTCGGGCCGTGAAGAGAACCCCAACCTGGGTTACAAGCCGCGCTATAAAGAAGGTTACTTCCCGGTACCGCCCACGGATTCGCTACACGACCTGCGGACCGAGATGATGCTGACTCTGATTGAAGCGGGCGTGGATATTGAAGTGCACCATCATGAAGTAGCTACCGGAGGTCAGTGTGAGATTGATCTTAGGTTCGATTCTCTTTTGACCATGGGAGATAAGTTCCTAAAGTTCAAGTACATTGTTAAGAACGTGGCCAGGCGCTACGGGAAGACCGTGACCTTCATGCCCAAGCCCCTCTTCATGGACAACGGATCGGGGATGCACGTTCATCAGAGCCTCTGGAAGGAGGGCCGCAATACCTTCTATCAGGCCGGAACCTATGCCGATCTAAGCGAATCGGCGGTTCATTATATCGGTGGAATTCTCAAACACGCTCCGGCTCTGCTGGCTTTCTGCGCCTGTTCGACGAACTCGTTTCGAAGGCTGGTGCCAGGATACGAGGCCCCCATCAATCTGGTCTACTCGCAGCGCAACCGGAGCGCCTGTGTGCGGATACCCGCCTACTCGCGAAGCGAGAAAGCCAAGCGCATTGAGTTTCGATCCCCGGACCCGACAGCCAACGGTTACCTGGCTTTCTCAGCGATGCTGATGGCCGGGTTGGACGGAATACAGAACAAGATCCTGCCGCCCGATCCCATCGACAAGGACCTCTACGATCTTCCACCGGAGGATGCGGCCGAAGTTGCGCTGCTTCCGGGAAGTCTGGGTGAGGTTCTCGACGCTCTGGAGGGTGATCACGAATTCTTGCTCAAAGGCGATGTCTTCACGAAAGACCTGATCGAGAAGTGGATCTCTTACAAGCGAGAGTATGAGGTGGATGCCATGAGATTGCGCCCCCATCCTCACGAGTTCGCTTTGTACTTCGACATCTAGAGTGATTCAGAGGTAGCCGGCCGGTAGCGGCGACAGGGCAATCAGGCGTTGGTAGAATGCCGCCGTGGGCCGAGACGAGTACTTTACCGATCCCGGAATGAGCCGGGATCGCGCCCTTCCCTTCCTGCAGGAGCTCGGTTTTTCCGATCCGCTCAAGGCGGATCAGATTCTGGGTCGACTGGGATCGGCGCCTCACTTGCGGGAGCTGCTGGCCGGCCTCGCCCCCCGTCTGTTTGAAGAGCTGAAAACCTCTCCGGACCCCGATCTGGCTGTCGTCCATCTGCACAGTTTCTGCGAGGCGGTCGGTAACCTTCCATCCCTGTTTCAGTTTCTGCTGGAGGTTCCGCCGGCGCTGAGCGCGCTGGTCCAGATTGCCGGAACCTCTCCCTACCTGTCTCAGTCGCTGATCCGCAGTCCGGATTACTTCTACTGGCTGCTCCAGCCGGGACTCCTGGAAGCACCCACCCGACGAGGCGCCCTGGAGGAGGAGGCGCGAGCCTCTACTGGCGGTAGTCCTTCGTCCCGGATCAACGCCTTGAGACGGCTGAGAAGGCGGGAGATCTTGCGCATTGCCGCGCAGGATCTGCTCGGGTTCGCTGAGTTTCCGAGCGTCGTTGAGCAGATTTCCGACCTGGCCGACGTGTTGTTGCAGGCCACACTGGTTCTCTTAGAGGACGAGCTCGATCCCCGGCTCGACTTCACGGTGCTGGCCCTGGGCAAGCTGGGTGGGAGGGAGCTCAACTACAGCTCGGATGTGGATCTCCTCTATCTTTGCTCAAACGAGTGTGACCATGAGGCGGCGATCCGTTTTGCCCGGAAATTCACTCGAGCTGTAGCGGAGGTTACGCAGGAGGGCCACCTGTTCCGGGTCGACCTGAGACTGCGCCCCATGGGCCGGAGCGGAGAAATCGTCTATCCCTTAAAGGCGCTCCAGCACTATTACTCGAGCTGGGGCGACACATTCGATCGCCTGGCGCTGCTGAAATGCCGGCGCTGTGCCGGCAGCAGCGAACTGGCAGCGAAGTTTCTCTCTTCAATACAGGGCTTTGTGTATCGGAAGTACCTGGACCATGCGGCTGTGGAAGAGATTTCCTGGTTGAAACAGTCGATGGATCGAGAACAGCAGAGCAGTGGCCGGGTCGGGCGAAATGTCAAGCTGGGCCAGGGCGGGATTCGGGAGATTGAATATTTCGTCCAGAGCTTTCAGCTCCTCTATGCCGGACAGGACAAGTCGCTGCGCACCACCTCGACCCTGGAACTTTTGGACCGGCTTGTCGACGGCGGATATATCCTGTCGACCGATTACCGGCATCTCAGCGATTCTTATCGATGGCTGCGCGAGGTCGAGCACCGCCTGCAACTTGTCCACAACCTGCCCAGCCAGGTGCTGCCGCCGAAAGGAAGAGAGCTCAGGCGTCTGGCCCGAACCAGTCTCGGTGAGTCGCCGAGCGATGCAGTTCCCTGCTTCGAGAAGAGAATGGAGGATACAACCGCCATCGTGCATCGCATCTTCACCAGTCTTTTTTCAAGCGCCTCTCAGCCGGCTCTCCCGTCGATTGCGCTGAACCCGAAGCAGCCGGTAGCCGAGGCCATGGAAGTTCTGCAACGTGAGGGAGTGCGGGACGGGCCGGGAGTGTATGAGGGGATCAAGAAGCTTCTGGTGCGGCCCGCTTATTCCCAGTCGCCAACCCGGGTTCGAAATCTGGTGGCGAACCTCCTTCCCGACCTGGTGGCTGTCTGCGAGGTGGGCGATCAACCGGACCATTTTTTTGGTCGATTTTCACGCCTGATCTCGGCCTTTGGGTCTTCTGAAAGCCTCTTGCTCAGTCTTCTGGAAAGTCCAGCGCTACGGGCCTCAGTGCTCGAGATCTGCCTCCAGGGGGGCTTCCTGTTCGAGACCCTCCTCAGGTTCCCGGAGTTACTCGACAGCCTGGCCGAGGTCAGCGAACTGCAGTTTGAACCGCCCGGCTGGGGAGGAGATGTCGAGCTTGATTTCGAGGTGCTGAGACGGCGAATCTGGAGGGAACGTTTCAAGATTGGGATTCGGCGTTTTTTCGGCGCCTGCCCCGAGTCTCAGGCCCGTCGCGAGCTGAGCTGCCTGGCCGACGAACTGGTCCGTTTCTGCTTCCAGGCGACTCTAGGGGATCATCCTGCTCTGGAGAATGAATCAATCATGCTCTTCGCCCTGGGTACCCTGGGGGGAGAAGAGCTGACTTTTTTTTCGGACCTGGATCTGATCTGCGTCTACGACGACCAACAGACAGAGCTGGAACCACAGATGTTCAACCACTGGATTGAGGACTTCCAGAAACGTCTCAGTGAGTACTCAGAGGAAGGTGGCGCCCAGGCGGTCGATCTTCGCCTGCGACCGGAAGGCCGCCGCTCCAGCCCGGCCACTCCCCTCTCTGCCTTTGAGGATTACTGGAGGGAGAGGGCGGAACCCTGGGAAGCGGTCGCCTACAGCCGTCTTCGAGAGATCGCGTGGAGCGGGGCCTCCGACATTCCCCAGCGCTGCCGGGCGGCACTGAAAGCGTACGATCGCCTGGATCCGGTGGCGATTCACAGTCTCAGAATGCGAAAAGAGAAAGAGCTGGCCGCCGAGGCCCGAGGAAAGAAGAGACATGTGAAATCCGGCTACGGCGGGCTGCTGGACATTCAGATTCTTGCGTCCTTCTTACTGTTCGGAAACCGCCCGCCGGTTCCGAACACCCTGGAGGCTCTGGCGGAAGTTGACAGCAATAAGCTGCTCTCCAGGGAGGAGTGCCGGATTCTGGAGAAGGCGTGGACCTTTCTGTCTTCTGTGGAGAGCGAGTTGCGCCTGATTCGGTCCAGGGCGACGGAAAGCCTGAGACCGAAAAGTCTGGAAGCAGCGTTGGTGGCGAGGATGCTCGAGTTCGAAGACAGCGAGCCCTTCCTGGCTCACTACCAGAAAACCACGGACGAGGTTCGCGAAGTCTATCTGCGGGTGTTCTCTATTACCGAGTAAGCTTCAGGCTCCATTTTGCGTCGTTCCCAGGCTTGGCCGTTCAGGATCCTCTTGACTAAGCGACGGCTGACTCGAGAGTTCTCCGCGCCAGCGCCAGAGCCGGTGACTGCGTGATATGGTGCTCAGCCAACGACGCCCGAGGCCGGGACAACCGCCCGGCCGGCCGCGTGTCAACACTCCGGAGGCCCTGATCATGAAAATCACCCTGTCCTCAGTTGGAAGAATAGTCGCCGTCGCATTCTTGGCACTTTGCGCTGCTGCGTCGGGGCGACCCGCGGGCGGGGCGGCCGGCGCTTCCGATTCGGCGGCCGAGCACCGCCGGCTGCACACGGCTCACGGTCTCGGTACCTGGCAGAATGTCGAGGATACCGCCCAGTTGCGCTTCGGGCTGCTTCGCTCGGCGGAGATCGTTCCGACTGCCGTGATCTCCCGCCAGGGCCCCGTGCGGGTCCTGCCCCAGGCGCCCATGCCCGAGGTGGGGCGCATCAGCGTCGACTCCCCGCTCGGGAAAACGACGCTGGACGACTTCGTCGAGCGCTCCAACACCGATGCGTTCATGGTCGTCCGCCAGGGCAAGGTGGTCTATGAGCGCTACCTGCACATGCGCCCGTACGACCAGCACCTGTACTGGTCCATCTCCAAGACCATGGTCAGCGTACTTGTCGGGATGCTCGAGGACGAGGGGCGAGTCGACGTCAGTCAGCCGATCGAGCGCTACATCGCCGCGCTCGCTTCCAGCGCCTGGAAGGGCACGCGCGTGATCGATCTGCTGGATATGGCCTCCGGGATGGCCTGCCTCGAAAACGACGACCCGGATCCGCTGCATCCCGAGTCCCCCTATTACTGGTTCGAGGCCACGCTCGGCCTGCTGCCCCGAACGGCCAAAACCGTTGGCACGACCTACGAGTACCTGGCCAGCCTCAAACGCCTGAAACCGCCCGGAACGGTCCGCGAGTACATGTCGGTCAACAGCGTGGTGCTGGGCTGGCTCGTCGAGGAGGTCACCGGCAAGGCGTACGCGGAGGTTTTGCGCGAACGGATCTGGGCGAAGATCGGCGCGGAGTCGGATGCCGCCATCTTCGTGAGCGCGGACAGTGGCGCGGCCTCGAGCCACGGCGGCGTCATCAGCACGCTGCGCGACCTGGCCCGCTATGGTCTGATCTTCACCCCCAGCTGGAAAGTCGTGAGCGAGCAGCCAGTAGTCTCAAAGGCCTACATGAAAAAAGTCCGGACGGCGGCGCGACCGGAGCTGTTTCACAATCGGACCCGGTATTACCCGGAGGAGAAGCCTTTCGCCGGTGACTACGTGAGTACATGGCACTGGGACAGAATCTGGCCCGATCGAGATATGTACAAGGCCGGCTACCAGGGGCAAGGGCTCTACGTCTCGCCCTCCCGCGATCTGGTCCTGGCGGGCTTTTCATCCGGGAAGCCGTACGCCACGGGGGCTTATTATCGGGACTTGGCGCTCGCCATGCCGTAGAGCCCAGACAGGGGGGAAACGAGAACTTCGGTCACCCCTGACTTCGCTGCGAGTCTAGCCCGGATTATGCAAGAACCGTAGTCCGGAGTTGAAAAACGACTCGAGAAGTGGCTCAACTCGAAAGCGGACAGGTGTGACAGGCGGATTTGCGAAGAATATCGGTTGGCGAGGCGTTTGAAGTGGTTGGGGAGTGAATTTCAGACAGATCTGGGCCTGGGTGAGTATCGGAAGCGGTTTTTCGGGGAGCTGGGAGAGGCTAGCTGGAGTTGAGACGACTCAAGACGAGGTGGAAGAGGGGTTGTTCGGGAAAGGCTGAGGAAAGATGGACCCAGATGCGTCGAGTGGTTTGTCGGATCCGGGCCCCGATCTTGAGGACACGACGACGTAAGGTTTCGATTTCGAGCAGGGGGTCCCGTGCAGATAGTCGCGCAGGCGCACGAACATCTGGTAAGCCAGGGCATGCAGAAGGAGTCGAAACTGATTGGCCAGGAATCGATGACAGCTGAGTCGGTCCATGCTCAGATGATTCTTGAAGGCCTTGATGAAGTTTTCGGTCTGTCCTCGGTTTGTGTAGTGGTCATAAAGTGATTGGGAGCAGAGATCGTCCCGGTTGGTGACCACAAAGCGACGATTGATCCCGCGCTGATCGACCTCCACTTTGACGATGACGCGACGAGATCGATCCCAGCTGTTGGCTCGATAAAGAAACTCGTCAAACTGACGCTGTTTTTCCTCCAGCTCAAGGAACCTTTCCCGAGTCGAATCCAGCAGGGGCTCGACCACTCGCTGCAGGCGAGGGTTTCGACTTAACCCAATGACATACTGGAGTTGATTCTCTTCAGCCTCACAGAACTCGTAGAGCCGCGGCGTGGCAAAGCCGCTGTCGGCCCGAATCTCAATCTCGACATCCGTCCCCACTCCTTGTCGGATAGCCTCCACGACTCGCTTCAGAATGGGCACGATGTGAGAGGCAGCTCCCTTGTTGCCAGGTCTCAACACGGCACACACCAGGTCTCCCGTGTCGGCATCGAAGATCAGCAAAGGATGCAGAATGTGGCTTCGGTAATACCCGTGGTAGAAGGAGAACTCCTGCTGGCCGTGGGTGTGGTCGTCGGTACTGTCCAGATCCAGGATGATCTTACCGGGACGTCTTTTCTTCAGGGAGCGCACATAACGGCCTAGCAGCCACTGGCTCAAACGCATCAGATCCTTCCTGGTGACGGAGTTCTCCAAGCGGGAGAAAGTCGGCTGCGTGGCCAAATCCGGATCGCTCTCCGGCAACTGATCACAGACGGTTTTGAGCATCGGATCCGAGCGCAGCGTATCGGCGTCATTACAGTCTTCGTAGCCGGCCACGATCTGCAAGACTCGTTGTCGGATCAACTTCAACAGATCATGACGAATGTAGCGTTGGTCTCGACTCTCCGAAATACACGAACTGAAGCCCTCGCAGAGCCGATGTTGCCGATCCACCGATCCAAACAACAACCATCCTGCGTCGGAAGTGAGGCTCCCCCCATCAAAACGCGCCGTGATCTTTCTGTGGCTGTGAAATGGCAGGGTATTCTGGCAGACTGCTCTTAACATTGCCGTAGCTCCTGGTTAGGGTCTTGTTTGTGTAAACCCTTTTATATCAGAGAGCTACGGCTCTTTTTATGGGCCCAAATCTCACTCGGATTCAGATCTCATGCATAATCCGGGCTAGAGAACCCGGACACGAAAAGTCAAACCGACAGCCTCCGCCCCATCTGCAGGGCAGCCATTTCTGATCCAAGAAGGGAGTGAAGGGTGAGCCATCAGAACCTCAGAACTCAACCTCGAGCGATTGTGAGCCTTTGGCGTGTGCTTAAGGGGAAAAGAAACGAGCAGGGCGAGTATTGTAAATAGCACGAGGCATCTGCGTCCAGAACACGACTGACCTCCAAAGCTTGCCCGACTGTAATTCCAGGAACACCCAAACACGTTGCAAGTTGGCTTCGGGAGGTCTCCCGGGCCGAGTCTGGAGGAGACATGGGACGTAAGAACTCTGTGATGATACTTGGGATGCTACTCCTTGGAATGTGCACCCTCGCGAATTCTCAGAAGTTGGAGTGCATCTCGAGCGAGTTTGTGGCCGGTCTACCGGGCTCGGGCCGCACCATACCCGCGCTGCTCGTTGGAGAGTTGCCCGAGGGGTTTCCCGCGATTGCCCTACCTCATTCAGCCCTAACTCAAAAAGCATGAACTACTCGACTGCACTTACCCTGGCGCTCTTTGGCGTGAGTTCCTTGCCAGCCGGTGAGCATTCGAGCTACCAAGCATTATATGAATTATATGAATTCGCCCGTCACCCTCCAACGTTCCAAGCCGCCCAGCTCCCTGAATGGAAGACCGCCTCACCATTGCCGGCTAGCATCCGGGTGAGGACCGAGCCACGATTCGGGCTTCGCATATCTCTTATTTTCGTCGGCAACCGCTCCTTTCCATCAAGTGCACTGCAGGCCGCCGTAGCGCACTGGGCCGGCTCCCAGCCCAGCCAGGTTTGCATCAGGAAGGCTGTGAATAAGTTCTATGCTGTGCATCTCCGCGATCGAGCCACCGTTGATCGTATCGACTACAGGCCAGCACGGGCCGCCATTTGGATCGACGAAGGAGATCCGCTGACCTTCGGCGAGACCTCCTTCGTGACATCTGAGCAAGCCATTGCAACTCTTTGGGTCAGATCAAGTCGGCCCCGGGAGATCCTCTAGTTTCGAACCGCTTCTATCAGATTGGGGAGGTCTACCGGCGAGCAGGAGGGACGGAGAATCTCCTGCAGGCCGAAGCTCAATTCCGAGATTTCAGCATCTTCTATCCCGACCACCCGTGGACGAGGCTGGCCCGCATCAATACAGTCTGGATTGCGCTCTTAGCTGATGCAGATAGAGGACAGCCTTCGCGTGCCCGGCAAAGGTTGAGCGATTTTTTGGAGCACCATCCAAAGGACGACCTGAGTGGGATCGAAGTACCTCAAGTTCCTATAGATTACCCATAGTACTTTGGATAACCTCCCATTGATTGTCAATAGGAAAGGTAGCAACCGTATCTACTGGTTGCGCTCAACGGACAGTTGTGCTAATTTTTACGCATCCCTTAGGAGCACCCGTGAAGATCGGCACTGGCTTTGCATTATTGGCGGCTCTGGCTCTGGAACCCGCCGGCCTGCAACCGGCGATTCCAGAAACCGAGCGTGACGCTCTCATTGCCATCTATGAGAGCACTGACGGAGAGGGCTGGGACAGGAAAGACAACTGGCTGGGTCCTCCGGGAAGCGAACCGTCCTGGTACGGTGTCACGGTCGAGAACGGCCACGTCAGGACTCTGGATCTTTCCTCCAACTACCTGGAAGGAACGCTGCCTCCTGAGATCGGGAATCTGGAGGGGCTCAGAGAACTAGACCTGTGGGGCGGTGATTTCTTACCCACCTGGCCACCCTTCCTGAACAACAATATCGGTGGACAGGTACCTCCGGAGATCGGTCAACTCCGGGAGCTCGAGTTCCTTGACCTCTCTTTGAACGCCTTTCAGGATCCTCTCCCAGCCGAGATCGGGGACCTAGAATCCCTTCGCATTCTGGCCCTATGGGGCAACGAGCTGAGCGACCTTCCCGCGGAGATCGGCAGTCTGGTCCAGCTCGAAATCCTCTCACTTGGAGCTAACGAGTTTGCGGAACTCCCTGCTGTCGTTGGAAGCCTGACCAACCTCAGGGTCCTCTCCATCGGACCAAACCGGCTGACTCACCTTCCCGCTTCCATTGGCAACCTTACGCTCCTGGAAGTACTGGATGCCGGGGGCAATTTGCTGGAAACCCTCCCGGAATCGGTCGGTGGCATGGAATCTCTAGTGGAATTGGGTCTGAGCAGAAACCGGCTGGCTCAACTCCCGGAGTCCATCGGCGATTTGAGCAGCCTGCGGGAACTGAATCTTAGTTGGAATGTGCTGCAGAATCTGCCCCCGTCGATTGGAAAGCTGAGCAGTCTCGGGTCGCTCTCTCTCGAGGGCAATCTGCTCGAGTCGCTCCCTGAGGAGTTTGGTGATCTGGAGAGCCTGGCGGGCATCGACGTGCCCCGTAATCCACTCCAAGAACTGCCCTCGACACTTGGCAACTTAAAGAGCGCCACATACCTGGACATCAGCGGGACGAGCCTGGTTGCCTTACCGGCTGAACTGAGAAACATTCCCACTCTGCTGACCCTGAGGATGGTGGACGAGGACCATGAATCCATACCTGCTGGAATCGGTCAGATCACTCAACTGAAGAGTCTTTTGCTGAACGACAATAGGGGTGTACCGTTCTTTCTGTAATTTGAGGAAGGTGAGCTAAAAGGATCAGAGGTCTGGGGCAGGATTTCTCCAAAAACTCAAGACAAGAGCAAGGAGGATCCGAATGACCCCAGACCCAGAACAGAGGCTACCACGAGAATTGTTGAAAGAACTGATCGAAGAAGGCAGCGACGCGTTTCGAGGAGTGTTGGAGAAACTGCTCAACACCGCCATGCAGATGGAACGCGAAGAGTTTCTGGGAGCTCGACGCTGGGAGCGGAGCGAGCAGCGTCGAGACCACGCCAACGGGTACAAGGCCAAGACGCTGTCAACTCGAGTGGGACAGCTTCAAATCCGGATTCCACAAGTACGTCACCTGGACTTCTATCCCCGATCCCTGGAGCGAGGGTGCCGCTCGGAGAAAGCCCTGAAGCTGGCCATCGCCGAGATGTACGTGATGGGCGTGTCGACGCGCAAGGTCACTGAGATTACCGAGCAGCTGTGCGGCACCGAGATCTCCGCCAGCCAGGTCTCAAGAATCTCCAAGCTGCTGGACGACGAACTCGAGCAGTTTCGCAACCGCCCTTTGGGCAGCTATCCAGTTGTGTACCTGGATGCCCACTACGAGAAGGTCCGTCGCCAGGGCAGCATTCAGGATGTGGCCGTCTTGAAAGCGACCGGAGTCAACTGCTGGGGCAAGCGGGAGGTGATTGGGGTCAGCTGCCGACTCAGCGAGGCGGAGGTCCACTGGCGAGAGTTTCTGCAGCAGCTTCAAAAGCGTGGTCTGGAGGGTGTGCAGCTGATTGTCAGCGATGACCACTCAGGACTACGAGCTGCCAGAAGAGCTGTCTTTCCTTCAGTGCCCTGGCAACGCTGTCAGTTTCACCTGAGCCAGAATGCTCAGCGATACGCCCGCCGATCCGACCAACGTGCCGCCATCGCCACTGACATTCGAGACATCTTCAATGCCCCGTCTGGAGGCGAAGCTGAGGCGATGCTTCGGGCCAGAGTCGAGCAATACTACGACCGCAACCCGGAGCTGGCCGATTGGATGGAGACCAATCTGCCGGAAGGCTTTACGGTCTTTCGTTTTGCACGTTCTACCTGGCGGCGCATTCGCACCAACAACGGGCTGGAGAACCTAAACCGTCAGATTCGCCGGCGTACCCGGGTCGTCGGTATCTTTCCAAACACCGAGTCCGCACTACGACTCATCGTCTGGACGAAGCTGTCGTCGAGGAGATTCACGTTTTGACGTTCTACCTGGCTGATCGGGACCGTCAGAACAGTACCATCAGCCTGGTCGATCGGGAAACATTTCAAACCACAGGAGAATCCGATCTCAGATCACTCTCAGTCAAATTACAGAAAAACAGTTGCTTAGCCAACGACAATCGGCTTACGGACCTTCCTTCAGAACTGGTGGGGCTTCAAAGCCTGGAAGAACTGGATATTTCCAACAACAGCATGGAACGACTGCCCTCGGTAGTCGGCGAACTGGACAGCCTGACTGAATTGAATTTCGATGGCAACCCGCTAACGAGCGGGCCGATCCCGAAGGCTTTTTTCACGCCCGATCGGGAAGAGCTGGATCTGAGTGGCATCGGCTTCACCGGGGAAATCCCAGCTGCCATAGCCAGGATGACCTCTTTGAAAACGCTCAACCTGAGTCGCAATTCCCTGACGGGCTCCATCCCCCCCGAACTGGCCCTGCTCCCCAACCTGGAAGTTCTGAAGCTGCGGGGAAATGAGCTGTCCGGACCGATTCCGCCGGAACTCGGTCAGGCTCCGAGACTAGAAACCCTGAGTCTGTCGAGCAATCAGCTCTCGGGATCGATTCCACCGGAGCTTGGCCAGGCCCCCAACCTGGAATCACTGCGGATTAGTTCGAACTCTCTGAGCGGCTCGATACCAGCGGAATTAGCGACAATCATGGATCTCAACCTGGACTCGAATCAGCTCAGCGGTCCCATTCCCCCGGAGCTCGGCGCCGTTTCTAATCTGTCTCTGGACTCGAACCAGCTCAGTGGACCGATTCCCCCCGAACTGGGCACCGTCTCGAATCTGTCCCTGGAGTCGAACCAGCTCAGTGGCGCAATTCCGCCAGAGCTGGGCGGCGTGCAGCACCTGTTTCTGCAGGACAACCAACTGGAAGGAGAAATCCCGGCCGCACTGGGACAGGTAGAGTTCCTCAATATCTCTCGAAATTTGCTCAGCGGCTCATTGCCGCCTGGCTTCTGTGCTTCGGGCAATCTACAGGTCGTTGGTGGTAGCGAAAACGACCTGCAGGGAAGTCTGGAGCCCCTGGCCGAATGCATCAATCTCAAGACGCTAGACCTGCGTCACAATCAACTCAGCGGGCGGATTCCACCGGGGTTCAGCGAGTTGGGACTGACCCGCCTAAACCTCTTTTCGAATCGACTAACGGGACCTGTACCGCCGGACCTGATTGAAGCCAGAATAGGAATCCAAGCGCTTTTCTTGACCTGGAATGGACTCTACGCAGAAACGCCGGAAGTCCGGGAATTCCTGGAACGATTCGACAGTAGCGTCCACGACTTCGGGTTCACGCAGACGGTGGCTCCTTCCAATCTTCGAGCAGAGCTGTCTTCTGGTGGCGAAGTTGACCTTTACTGGGACCCGATCGAGTTCTTTTTCAAAGAGGGGGCATACGAGGTTCTTTATGCGACCAAATCGGGTGGCCCCTATCGCTTCCTGGCTCGAACCGGGAGCAAGAAGAACGATCACATCCGGCTCAACGGGCTGGAAACGAACACGCTCTACCACTTCGTCGTCAGGACGATAACGGAGCCACACGAGGAGAATCGCAACAGGGTCTACAGTGAACCTTTCCAGGGGGTTACGGCTACCACGGGCAGCTCGGCCATCCAGGTGTTTCCGCTGCTTTTCTCCACACCCGGGCTATCGACCGGACTGGCTCTGGCCAGTGACACGCCTCAGGGGATCGTAATCGAAGCAAAGGCTCTGGGAGAGGACGGGAACCTGTGGCCCAGCGCGACAAATCCTGCCGGCCTGGACCTGAACCCAGAGAACCAGATTTCTTTTCTGGGAGAGCAGCTCCTTGGAGCCAGCCCCCTTGACGCGAATCAGGGCTGGCTGCGTCTCTTTGCCGACAACAGTCGCTTCGGAGGGGTTTTCCAGATCGGAGGCGCCCGGCAGCTCGACGGTGGTGTCGCTACGGCCATACGGCCATTGCGGTTAAGAAGCTTTACTTTACGAGAGTTCACGATGGCCCCCAGACCTTTCGTGGGCTTCCCGCAGTCACGCTGATCTCCCTGGTCAACCCCTCATCCGAGATTGTCGGAGTTCGTCTCAGGCATGTACTGGCTCTGAAGTTGGCAGATGATGCGATCCCGCCGACCGAGATCGAGATCCGGCGTGCGATCCCCCCTCAGGGGATGCTTCTGGCCACCGCCGGACAGCTGTTTGAGCGGGAACTTTCCGACGGTTTCATTGAAGTCCGCGTCACGCGGGGGCCGGGAGTTGTGGGTTTCGAATTGATCCAGTTACCCGAGCAGCCAACCCTGATCGCTTTGCCGGGCCAGGTGGATGTCGGGAGCCAGCAACTGAGTGTCCCGCAAGCGGCCTGGGGTGCCCCGTTTTTCAGCAATGTGAAGCTGATCAACACCACGGAAGAGGAGCGCTTCGTCGTCCTTTCCCTCATCACTTCCCAGGGTTCGGGACCTGCCGATACAGTCGAGCTCAGGCTGGGGGCTCGCGACAGCTACTCAGCCGACATCGCAACCCTGTTCAATCTGCAGTCAGGCGAGATCGGCGACGGCTCGATCCGGATGAAGACAAGTGGCCCGAGGGTCCTGGGCGATGTCGTGATCGGGGCCTCCGACTCTCTGCGATTTGCCACAGCATTGCCCTTCCAGAGTGGCGGGTTTGTGTCGCAGATGTTCGCTCATGTGGTGAGTACGCCTGCTGTGTTCTCAGGCCTGGCCCTCGACAACCCATCTGCACGGGAAGCTGCCGTCAAAGTTACCGCGTTTCAACCCGACGGGCGTGAAACCGGCTCGTTCGATCTGCTTCTCAGCCCGTGGGGCCGCTATTCCGGTCTGGTCACCCAGCTGATCCCAGACCTGCGGAACCAGGTGGGAGGCTATTTCCGCGTCGAATCGGCTGAGCCGGTGATCGCCTACCAGTTGATCGGAGCTGTCGACCTGGCCTTTCTGGCAGCAGTTCCTCCAGTGCGCGGGATCCGGCCAGCTCTAGAACTCAAGTGAACTCTCATGATCCGGTTAGCTCTCGCCACTTCCCTATTGGCCTCTTCAGTGATCAGGGGGAAGATATGGGCGATTGTGAGCAGCGAGGCGTTCGTCCTGGTGCATATTGCGGGCCAAACCACCCGGAATATTCACGTGGTAGAATTACGGCTTCGAGTGATCTGTGACTTTTCCGCTCGGATCCAATCGACTGAGACGGATCTTAGGTGACGATCGGCTCATCCCGTAATGGCCTCTACCTTAGAAGGAGAGTACCTTGTCCACACTATCTTCCAGCCCATCTGCCCGTCCCCTGGCGAAAACTGACCGTAAGAAAGTGACTATTCCAAGGTTGCTCCAGAAGAAAACGGCAGGTGAAGCCATCACTATGCTGACCGCTTACGATTACCCCACCTCGTTAGCGGCAGACACGGCCGCAGTGGATGTTGTCCTGGTTGGCGACTCGCTTGCAATGGTGGTGTTGGGTCATCCCAACACTCTCTCCGTCACAATGGACGAGATGCTGCATCATTGCCGCGCAGTTTCACGAGGCGCATGCTTTTCCCTGCTGGTTGGTGACATGCCTTTCATGTCGTATCAGGTGTCGATCCAGGAGGCTGTACGCAATGCCGGCCGCTTCTTGAAAGAAGCCTCAATGGAAGCCGTCAAGCTTGAAGGAGGCCGCGAGCGGCTCGAGACCATCCGGGCCATTGTGGGCGCAGGGATACCGGTCATGGGCCATTTAGGTCTGATGCCTCAAAGCATTCACCAGTTCGGCGGGTTCCGTCCCCAGGGTCGAGATGCAAGAGCAGCAGCTAAGCTGGCCCGTGATGCGATGCTCTTACAAGAGGCCGGCTGCTTTTCGATCGTGCTTGAATCCATCCCGGCTCGATTGGCGCAATGGATTTCAAAGAGTTTAGAAATCCCAACAATCGGCATCGGGGCGGGCGTCGGATGTGACGGTCAGGTACTCGTCAGTCACGATCTATTGGGCTTGTTTGACCGTTTCACCCCTCGCTTTGTAAGAAGATATGCGGATCTTCACGGTGAAATGCTGACAGCGTTCGCCGAATATGTGGCTAATGTCGAGCAGCGATCTTTCCCGTCCGAAGAACACTCAGTCGAAATGCCAGATGAGCAATGGGCTGCCTTTCTTCGTGCAATCGAATCTGTCTGATACGCAGGCGAGAAAGGTAATCACATGAAAGAACAGGAGCCGATCCTGATTATGGGAACCGGGGCGCTGGCCGGCCTTTTCGCCGCGCGCCTGGCCGGCGCCGGACGGGATGTAACTGTTCTCGGAAGCTGGCCTGCAGGCCTGCAGGCACTCAAGAGGCATGGCATTCGCCTGCTTGAAGCGGACGGGCGGGAATGCTGCTACGCCGTAACGGCCACAGGGCGCCCCGCCAAAGCAGGCTTAATCCGCCAAGCCCTCGTCCTGGTAAAATCCTGGCAAACGGCCCGTGCAGCGGCTCAATTGGCTGCCTGCCTGGCACCGGACGGACTGGCACTCACTCTGCAAAACGGAACTGGTAACCGCGAGACTCTGGTCCAGGCACTGGGGGCAACCCGGGTTGCCGCTGGCGTCACGACCACCGGCGCTAACCTACTGGATCCAGGGCTTGTGCAGGCCGCCGGCCGCGGGGTTGTCTCTTTGGGCCCACATCCCAGGCTGGGCCCGCTGAGGGACACACTGCGCCAGGCTGGATTTGTCCTTGAATCATCCGCCGATGTCGAGGCGCTCCTATGGGGCAAGATCGTGATTAACGCGGCAATCAACCCTATAACTGCCTTACTCAACATCTCGAATGGGCAGCTACTGGAGATTCAGCCAGCCCGCGATCTGGCCGCAAATATTGCCCGAGAGGCTGCTGCGGTGGCAGTCGCATTGGGTATCCGTCTTCCCTATCCTGACCCTCAAGTCGCCATAGAAGCGGTTGCCCGCCGAACTGCCGCAAACCGTTCTTCCATGCTGCGGGATATCCAGCGAGGCGCACCGACCGAAATCAATGCGATCTGTGGCGCCATCGTACGCGCCGGCGAACAAACCGGCGTTCCCACGCCACTCAACCGGACACTCTGGCAATTGGTGAGAGCTCGAGTTGAAGCTACCCCCGAGTCAATCTAATGCAAACCATCACTCACTTCGGTGAACTGCGTCAGGCACTAGATGTTCTTGCCCGGCCCATCGGATTGGTGCCCACTATGGGCTACTTGCATGAGGGGCATCTCTCGCTAGTACGAACCGCCCGGCAGGAATGTGCTAGCCTCGTCGTCAGCATATTCGTGAACCCCACGCAGTTTGGGCCCACAGAAGACTTTCCCGACTACCCGCGCGACTTGAAGCGCGATCAGTCCAAATTGGAGAAGGAAGGAGTGGAGGTGATCTGGGCGCCCACTCGAGAGTCCATGTACCCGTCCAGCTACGAGACCTGGGTTCATGTACAAGAAGTCGCCCGGCCGCTGGAGGGCCGTTTTCGCCCGGGCCATTTCCAGGGCGTGGCTACCATAGTCGCCAAATTGTTTAACACCGTGCAGCCGCAAAAAGCCTACTTTGGTGAGAAGGACATACAACAAGCGATGGTTATTCGTCGCATGACAAAGGATTTGAACTACCCCGTTGATATCGTCATCTGCCCAACCGTGCGCGACCCGGACGGATTAGCCATATCGAGCCGCAACAAACACCTCAAACCGGAGGAAAGACAGGCGGCCTCGGTGCTGCACCGCGCTCTTTCCAAGACCAGCCAGGCATTCGACAAAGGCGAGCGCGACGCAGACCGCCTGCGAGAGATTGTGATTCAGACCGTGCAGCAAGAACCCCTTGCCCGCCTCCAATATGTGTCCTGCGCTGATCCCGTTACACTGAGCGAACTGGAAGGCTGCGTGGAGTCCAAAGGGCTGCTTTCGCTGGCTGTACACGTCGGAACAACACGCCTGATCGACAACCAAATATTAGGATAACGCGCCATGCTGCTTGCTATTGATATCGGCAACACGAACATAACTCTGGGTGTTTACACCGGGGAGGATTTAGGTCCTCGCTGGCGGCTGGCCACCAATGTCAAAGGCATGCCGGACGAATATGGATTGACCTTCATCGACCTGATAAATCACGCTGGTTTGGAAGCAGCCGACGTAACAGGTGTCTGCCTGGCCTCAGTTGTTCCTCCGGTCACCGGAAGAATTGTTGAAGCCTGCCGTAAGTACTTGGTCCAAGAGCCGCTGATCGTCGACGCTGGCGTCAAGACGGGGGTTCGCATCCAGTCTGAAGAACCACGTGCCGTAGGTGCAGATCGAATCGTGGATGCCGCGGCTGTTCAGCAACTGTACGGGGGGCCGGCCTGTGTGGTCGACTTCGGAACAGCCACAACGTTTGATGCTATCTCCGCCGAGGGTGACTATCTGGGTGGTGCCATCTCGCCCGGCGTTCGGATCGCAGCGGAGGCGCTGTCTTTCCAGGCGGCCAAGCTTCCTAGTGTGGATCTACAGCGTCCACCCGCAGCCATCGGACGCAATACCACTCAAGCGATGCAATCAGGGCTGCTTTTTGGCTTCGTTGCGCTGGTTGAAGGCATGGTTGATCGATTCCGAAAGGAGCTTGGCCCAGAGATGAAAGTCATCGCCACTGGAGATCTCGCCGAGACCTTCTCGAGGGAGACACAAGTGATCCAGACCATCGCTCCGTGGTTGACCCTCGAGGGCCTGCGAATCATCTGGCACTTGAACCAGAGAAACTGAGCCCGGTGATTCTTGCCAGCCTCGGGACGCTCGCCGGTCGGCAACGGTGGGGCGATATGTGGTCAATCTCCGTCGAGCTTGGTCTTCGGTGCTTGTCAATCGGCCCGGCTCCCTCGGAGGGTCTTGTAGCCGTCGAGGGGTTCACCCTTTCAACACCTCAGAACGCAGCCTCGGACACGGGGGGAAGAGACCAAAGTTCACGCCCGGGATTCCCGCACCGATCCCGCGTGTTCCTCCTAATCACTCTCGGCTCGGTGGCGGATTGCCAGCGTGGTCTTTTTTTTGCCGGTCTGAAGAGGTTCAAGATGTGCGGGGCGCGAAGGAGGATGGCGCCAGGGCAGGCCCAGTGAAAGGGCGCCCTCCCCTAAAGGCAAGGACGCAGTGTGAAGATCGTGGCGGGATCCAGTGGTAGGTAATCGTGCAGTTACTAAGAAATACAGCCGAAGGACCGAAATGTTTCGAGCGGGTTCTCTGTGGGCGAGCGTCGAGGGGGTGAATCCTACTCGCCTACACGATTCCGTTGCTCTGTCTTTCTCGCAATAAGCGAGTAATGATTCGTGGAGTCGAGATCGAGTTCCAGCACCTCGAAGGCAGCAAACAGGGGTGGGATCTCGCCCTCTCGAAAGTAATGGTGCGGTAATCCCTCTTCGGGGCCATCCAGAGGTACGAATGGTCCCGGCTCTATTCCTCCTGCCGCTTGCTGGGTTCGTTCTGCGAGACCGGCACCGTGATCCAGATCAACCCCTTGGGCTTCACCTTAGTGATCTCTGAAACCGTTCGCCAGTTCGAAGAGAGGACTGTCAAGGGGTTGTTGTCCGGGGCTAAGACGACAAGACGGGCCGCGCCACAAGGAAGGCTACAGCGGCATTGGTAACATGGTCTCAAGCTCCTGTTGATTGTGAGAATCGGGATTCGAGGAGGACAAGGGAAATGAGCCTGCCCAGATGCGTCGCACTTTTCACACTACTCGCCGTGACAGCTCTTCAGACAGCCAACTGGCATTTCGGTGGAGATTTCTTTCGCCGATTGACAGTGCCTCCACTTGTGGGGGGACCTGACGCTCCTCGCTTTCTGGTGTTCACTCCTTTGATGTGGGTTGCGGTCACGCTTCTCGTGCTCGTGACCGGACTCTACGCGATCGGCCCAGGAAAGTACCGAGATTCGCAGAAGAAGTGGGCCTACGGTGCCGTCGGTATCATCATCGGGTACTGGATGGGATAGCCACCTCAATGGGCTGGCGATGGAAGCCACTTCCTGCGACGATGCCCAGCAAGAGCTCCAATTGGGAGGCAAACCGCAACCCAGGCGCAACCTGGCACTTTCCAGGGGTTTCAGGGAGCAACCCATCAGGCTGTTAAGCTGTTGTGTCTAAGTGAGTTGAACCGGGAAAGAACTTCCCTTCCCTCTCAGGTCACGTCCAGTTCGCCGGTTCTCAGTGAAACCCTTTATCCACAATACGTTACGGGTCTCAGGGGGTGATAGGTGCGGTCAGGAAGGTCATTAAGGCGCACTTTCCGCTCCCCCGGCGCACCCTCGATTCACGGGGACTCTCCGCCAGCCAGGTCTCAAGAATCTCCAAGCTGCTGGACGACGAACTCGAGCAGTTTCGCAACCGCCCTTTGGGCAGCTATCCAGTTGTGTACCTGGATGCCCACTACGAGAAGGTCCGTCGCCAGGGCAGCATTCAGGATGTGGCCGTCTTGAAAGCGACCGGAGTCAACTGCTGGGGCAAGCGGGAGGTGATTGGGGTCAGCTGCCGACTCAGCGAGGCGGAGGTCCACTGGCGAGAGTTTCTGCAGCAGCTTCAAAAGCGTGGTCTGGAGGGTGTGCAGCTGATTGTCAGCGATGACCACTCAGGACTACGAGCTGCCAGAAGAGCTGTCTTTCCTTCAGTGCCCTGGCAACGCTGTCAGTTTCACCTGAGCCAGAATGCTCAGCGATACGCCCGCCGATCCGACCAACGTGCCGCCATCGCCACTGACATTCGAGACATCTTCAATGCCCCGTCTGGAGGCGAAGCTGAGGCGATGCTTCGGGCCAGAGTCGAGCAATACCACGACCGCAACCCGGAGCTGGCCGATTGGATGGAGACCAATCTGCCGGAAGGCTTTACGGTCTTTCGTTTTGCACGTTCTACCTGGCGGCGCATTCGCACCAACAACGGGCTGGAGAACCTAAACCGTCAGATTCGCCGGCGTACCCGGGTCGTCGGTATCTTTCCAAACACCGAGTCCGCACTACGACTCATCACCGCTGTCGTCGAGGAGATTCACGAAGACTGGCTGATCGGGAAACAGTACCTCAGCCTGGTCGATTTCAAACCACAGGAGAATCCGATCTCAGATCACTCTCAGTCAAATTACAGAAAAACAGTTGCTTAGCCCTCAGTGAAACCCTTTATCCACAGTACGTTACGGGTCTCAGGGGGTGATAGGTGCGGTCAGGAAGGTCATTAAGGCGCACTTTCCGCTCCCCCGGCGCACCCTCGATTCACGGGGACTTCAGTTATTCTTCCAGCGCCAACAGGACGAGGACTACGCTTCGACAGGGATCATCTACCTGCAGCCAGGTTCTCTCGATGTTCGAAATCCACGAAAAGGAGTGACCTGCAAGAAGGTGCTCGACATGTGGTCTCTCAACCAGAAGGCATTCCCAAAGAACCGGAAGAGTAAGCTGTCGCTCCTAGTTTGGATCTCACTGGGCACCAGCCTCTTTGCCCAGGAAGAGGCATCCGTTCGAGCCCAGTCAGAGGCCCCATGTGATTTTGGATACCTACCAGAGGAGATTCCTCTGATGGCAGAGTTCACTTCTGATGTGACGGATGAAATGACGTCCTCACCTGAACTGCGATCAGTATTTGAAGGCATTCTCCCTAACTTCAAGATGGTCTTTCAAAGGGAGCAGCCATACATCATGAAGAAATCCACCCCTATCCGCTTTTAGAGGTCGTCTATTCTGACGAGATGGTTCACGAGTGGTACCTTGATGCTCCCCAGGTTGTAAGTAAGGTTGATGTCGCCCCCGCATCATGGTGACCGATAACTCGACTGGAATAGCTCGCAGGTGCCGCCCCAGACGGCAAAGATCTACTGCTTGCGGCTTTCAGCTGCTAGAATGCTCGCTCAAGGAAAGAAGACGAATGTCCATACCCTGGCGAACAGGCTCCGATGGTCAATTCGGTCACCCGGTGTTGCTGAAAGCGATCCGGATCTTTGCCCTGAGCAATCTTGTCATTGCACACCCCCTTTATGAGACTATCTCCGACAGTATCGCTTTCTTTGCGCCTCTCACTGAGCGCTCTAATCTCATTCTTTTCGTTGCTACAATCTCGTTCGCTTTGCCCGCCGCGCTTGTGCTCTTCGAGTTTCTCGCTTCCAAGATTCATCATGGAGTTGGGCAGTCAGTACATTTCACTAGCATCGGCTTCTTGACGCTCTGCTTCTTCCTTCAAGTCTTTTTCCGCTTCACCGACCACCTGTGGCCTCTCCTGCTCCTTAGCCTCCTTGGTTCGAGCGTTCTCCTGGGCATCTACTATCGCTTCTCGTGGGGCGGCGCATACTTCACCTTTCTGGCGCCCGCGATCATAGTTGTCCCTGCCTATTTCCTGTTGGACAGAGGAGTCTCTCGCATTATCTGGACCACCGAGATGGCGGTCCAGGAAAGAGTCAGCTCGGCGGGAACACCGGTGCTCATGGTTGTTTTCGATGAGCTCCCTCTGTCATCCCTCCTGGACAACGAACTCTCTTTGGATGAGCGCAGCTTTCCGAGCCTGGCCAAGCTTGCCAAAAACGCTACCTGGTATCGGAACGCAACAACTCTTTCGGATTACACGGACTATGCATTGCCAGCGATCTTCACTGGTTCTCATCCTCGTCCGGAACGAGCCCCGGTCTGGCAGGACTACCCGGAGAATCTATTTACGATCCTGGGATCGACTCACGAAGTTCATGGTAGGGAGATTGTCACAAAGCTGTGCCCGCCAACAGTGTGCAAAACAGAGCAGAACTCGAATATACCGGTGCGAAGATTACCTGGTATTCTGGCGGACTTCGCAGGCCTTTACCTGCGGATAATCCTGCCAACCTCCGTTTTGAGTAGAGCAGAGATCAGGGATCAAATGCAGAGGGATCAACCGCCTTCCTCCACCGACTCGCGAGCATCGGACTTCCGCAGCTTCGTCGCCGGAATCAGTCGCACTGACAGGGCCGAGTTCCATTCCTTCCACTCTTTGCTGCCGCATGTGCCATACAAGTATCTTCCCTCAGGAAAACTGTATGCTCTTGATTCCTTCTCTACCGGGATGTTGAGCGACCGCGACCAGAGAGTCGCTGACGCCTGGTCGGTAGAGCAGGCCTACCAGAGACACCTTCTCCAGCTCGGGTTCGTGGACAGCCTCGTCGGAGAGCTTGTCCACAAGCTCAGGGCTGTGGACCTCTTCGAACGGTCTCTGCTGATTGTAACGGCGGACCACGGTGTCAGCTTCTTGCCTGGAGAACCACGCCGAACTCTTAGCGAGGAAACCTACTCGGATATTCTTCAGATCCCCTTGCTCATCAAATTCCCGAACCAGCGCGAAGGATTCGTAGACGAGAGGCCTGTGCAGACCATTGACATACTGCCCACCATCTGCGATGTGACCAACTCCCCCATGCCTGACTCGATCGCGGGGCAATCTCTACTCAAATCGGACTATGTTGCTCAACGCAGCCTGAAAGTGATCTCATGGCGGCCGCGGCCGGAAGGAACGCCACTTCAACTGAGGATTCCGGGGAAGTCTTCGATTCGTGCATCGGTGAGTCGCAAGTTCAGGCTGTTCGGCAACGACAGGCTCAGCACCTTTAGCATCGGCCCGCATCCCGAGCTGATCGGCAGGGCGACGGACTCGCTCGACTTTCAGGATTCTCTCCCGATCAGAGCGAGGCTGGACTATCCAGAGTCTTTTCGGAGCGTGGCCCCGGCGGGTTTGTTCTTGCCTGCCCTCGTCAGCGGCCAGGTGTTTTCCCGCAGACGGCTTGAAACACCCCTCAATCTGGCGATCGCTGTGAACGGCCATATAGAAGCGACGACCCAGACGTCTTCGCTGCGGGATCATCGAAATGGGCGGTGGGAGGCGATGATCGATGAAGCGGCACTTCGCCCTGGATCGAACGAAGTGGAAGTTTTTTTGATCGATGACAGCGATGGGGTGCGCATGAGACCGACGAGCGTGACCGCGATAGATCCTTCTCGGCCAAGGAATCATGTTCTATCTTCGGCCAGGGTTTTATGGGGAGTCGAGCAGAAGGGTCTGCACGGCCAGGAATGGTGGAGTGGCCAGCCGGTGAGGTGGACCGATGGGGCAGCCGAACTACAAATTCCCCTGGGCTTCCAGCAAACGATGCCGAGAGCTCTCAGGGTGGTCCTGGCCTCGACAGGCCCTCCGGCAGGGAATCAACTGGTGCTCGAACTGAACGGTAGCGCACTTTGGAGTGGCAAGGTCCCACCAGGCCCCTGGGTGCACACCTTCGACCGGTTACCTCCTCTCTCGGAACAGCTGACGCTTTCGATAAAAAGCGACACCTTCTCGACTTCCACGGATCAGCGGCAACTGGGAGTCGCCATTTCAAAAATCATACTACTAGACGATTATCAAAAGCTCGATCCAGTCATTCTTGCTGACGCGCCCTACCAATACGAAATTGAGCCATTGGGCCAATTGCCTCATGAAATAGTTATAAAATCATCCGCAGAGACAATTGCCCTCCGGGTTGCGAACACGGGGTCATACGGTTGGCCAACGTGGGAAGATCTTGGAACCTGGCAGGGAGCGGTCAGGCTTGGCATCCAGTGGGTTTCGGTGGCACCCGGGCCGGACTCGATCACTAAACACCGATTCGATCTTCCAGGTGCCGTGTTACCGGGGCAGAATGTCGTGCTTTACGTGCCCATTCAGGCGTCCACAGGAGACGGAAAAGCTCTGCCCCCCGGCCAATACGATGTGCTGATGGGACTACTCCAAGAGGGAATGGCATGGTTCCATCAGCAGGGCGGGGAAGCCATTCGCCTACGAGTCACGGTGAGATGACCCACTGAGGTTGATCAGCACATGCCGAATCTTGATGACCGCATCACGGGGCCTGCAAGTCCCCATCCGCCCCTAGCAGCGGACCGTATATGTCCGTCGGCCCAGTGTGAAGATTTATCCGTTTTTCCAAGTATAATCCAGAACAGTAAATGTGTTGGATAGCCCTTCTGTGACGACGGAAGAGCGACAAGGCTGGCCTGCCTGTCCCGCGCCAGCCTTCCAGCCTAACAAGTCGGGACTAGGCCAGGACAGGTGGCTCCGTGAAACATCACACGCTGAAAGACGGGGAACCCTTTCCCACCGATGGGAAAAGCGCCACCAATCTGCCTCGGGTTCATGAGATCGCCGTCAGGGAGCTACTCAGGCGGGGGGAGGAGCTACTGGAGAGACCCGTACTTGACCCTGGGAAGGTTGCTGTTTGGGCTTACAACTGCCTCAATTTCTTCGACACGGCATTCACTGCGGATAACGCCTACTCCGCACACTTCCAAGAGTTCTTAAAGAGATCCGATCGTGAAACCGTCGAGGGCGGAGTAGAGGACTTGGAGCGGGCCTTGGACGAGCTGACACATGGACACGGTGCCAGCGCGGGGACTCAAGAGGGCTCCGACGACCAGAGCATCATCCGAACAGCGGACCCCAATTCGCCACCTGAGAGGAAGCCAGCGGCAAAGAAGGAATTCGATTGGGGAGAGTTCAGAAGGTTTCCTCCCCGGCTCCGGTGCTACTTTGTTGACGTAGATGTGTTTTACCGTAGGGACCCTCCCCGGTCACGCCGCACGTTTCGGCGCTGCACAAACAGAATCCTTGGCGAGCTGGAAGAGTGTGCTAGAGAGTATCTAAGGCTCTTCGAAAGTACTCACTTCAGCGATTCTGATCTAGGTCGGACCTGGCCCCGGTGGAGGGAGCTCGTGCGACCGGACGCCTACCCCCACGAGATCGTGGCTCTTGATTTGCTCAGACATTGTGAACGAGTGCGAAAAAGGCTTCTATTCATGGAGGAGACCTGCGCCTGGGACTGGCCCCTGAAGCAATTGGAGGATTTCGCCGAGATCCTTGAGGGTGAGCTGAAGGGACTGACGGCCGCGATCAGCGCCTGCGAGGCAGAGTGGCTGAATCTGCAGGCCCAAACAAGATTCAGAATCCAGAAAGGGCAACGGGCGTCAGCACAGGCAAAACGAGAGGCAAGCCCTCCTGCGGAAGTTTGGGCTCGATACAAAGAGCTTCGGAAGAAATTTGCCCCCCGCCTTAGCCGTCAACAAATCCAAGCCAAAGTGGGCGCGGACTTCAAGATATCGGAGAGAACTGTCAGAAGGCGGCTGCAAGAGTATAAAGAGAGTCTCTAAAAACCCGAGATCGAAAAAACCTAAAAAAGTCGGGACACTAGCCTCGAATGGCCAGAACCTTCCCCACTAGTCTCGGGACATGCGATCCGAAATCACTCTACTCAACGAAAAGCAAACGGCTGACATTTTAGGTGTTAGCCCGGATTATGCAAGAACCGTAGTCCGGAGTTGAAAAACGACTCGAGAAGTGGCTCAACTCGAAAGCGGACAGGTGTGACAGGCGGATTTGCGAAGAATATCGGTTGGCGAGGCGTTTGAAGTGGTTGGGGAGTGAATTTCAGACAGATCTGGGCCTGGGTGAGTATCGGAAGCGGTTTTTCGGGGAGCTGGGAGAGGCTAGCTGGAGTTGAGACGACTCAAGACGAGGTGGAAGAGGGGTTGTTCGGGAAAGGCTGAGGAAAGATGGACCCAGATGCGTCGAGTGGTTTGTCGGATCCGGGCCCCGATCTTGAGGACACGACGACGTAAGGTTTCGATTTCGAGCTTGTGCCAGGGGGTCCCGTGCAGATAGTCGCGCAGGCGCACGAACATCTGGTAAGCCAGGGCATGCAGAAGGAGTCGAAACTGATTGGCCAGGAATCGATGACAGCTGAGTCGGTCCATGCTCAGATGATTCTTGAAGGCCTTGATGAAGTTTTCGGTCTGTCCTCGGTTTGTGTAGTGGTCATAAAGTGATTGGGAGCAGAGATCGTCCCGGTTGGTGACCACAAAGCGACGATTGATCCCGCGCTGATCGACCTCCACTTTGACGATGACGCGACGAGATCGATCCCAGCTGTTGGCTCGATAAAGAAACTCGTCAAACTGACGCTGTTTTTCCTCCAGCTCAAGGAACCTTTCCCGAGTCGAATCCAGCAGGGGCTCGACCACTCGCTGCAGGCGAGGGTTTCGACTTAACCCAATGACATACTGGAGTTGATTCTCTTCAGCCTCACAGAACTCGTAGAGCCGCGGCGTGGCAAAGCCGCTGTCGGCCCGAATCTCAATCTCGACATCCGTCCCCACTCCTTGTCGGATAGCCTCCACGACTCGCTTCAGAATGGGCACGATGTGAGAGGCAGCTCCCTTGTTGCCAGGTCTCAACACGGCACACACCAGGTCTCCCGTGTCGGCATCGAAGATCAGCAAAGGATGCAGAATGTGGCTTCGGTAATACCCGTGGTAGAAGGAGAACTCCTGCTGGCCGTGGGTGTGGTCGTCGGTACTGTCCAGATCCAGGATGATCTTACCGGGACGTCTTTTCTTCAGGGAGCGCACATAACGGCCTAGCAGCCACTGGCTCAAACGCATCAGATCCTTCCTGGTGACGGAGTTCTCCAAGCGGGAGAAAGTCGGCTGCGTGGCCAAATCCGGATCGCTCTCCGGCAACTGATCACAGACGGTTTTGAGCATCGGATCCGAGCGCAGCGTATCGGCGTCATTACAGTCTTCGTAGCCGGCCACGATCTGCAAGACTCGTTGTCGGATCAACTTCAACAGATCATGACGAATGTAGCGTTGGTCTCGACTCTCCGAAATACACGAACTGAAGCCCTCGCAGAGCCGATGTTGCCGATCCGCCGATCCAAACAACAACCATCCTGCGTCGGAAGTGAGGCTCCCCCCATCAAAACGCGCCGTGATCTTTCTGTGGCTGTGAAATGGCAGGGTATTCTGGCAGACTGCTCTTAACATTGCCGTAGCTCCTGGTTAGGGTCTTGTTTGTGTAAACCCTTTTATATCAGAGAGCTACGGCTCTTTTTATGGGCCCAAATCTCACTCGGATTCAGATCTCATGCATAATCCGGGCTAGACTTTTGAGTCTGGGCGGTCGGAATCAAGCCAAACAGGCCCTTCAGACGCTTCCACAGCGACAAAATGAGGAGCAAGACGAGGCAAATCCGCCCCTGCAGCCCCCGCGGCGTGCCCACACCCAACTGCTGGCGCATCAGCAGCCCCAGATTGAATCCGCTCACCTGAATCAGCAGCCGCTTCAAGACATTCTCATGGCCCCGAACGTGAACCCGTCTCATCCCGCCGGTCTCGTAAAGGTGAGCACACGGTCTCTCCAGTAGCTCACCTCGTTGTCGTAAAAGTTGCCGTCCTCGCCGACCCCGGATTCGTCGCCGGTTCCCATAGACCGCATCACGGGCCTGAGTGTCTCCTCTCCAGCGTCTTTTCCCTCGTTTTGGTTCGCTCACATAGCTGCGCAGTCCCAGCGCTTCTAAATCCACCATCCGCTCGCTGCTGTGATATCCCTTGTCGGCCACCACCTCTTCGATGCCCGATCCCTTCGGCAGCGCTTGTTCCACCTGCTCGGCCGCCTGTATCAGTGTCTTGACCATCGTTTGCGTATCGCCTCGATCCGATCCTTGCACCGTGACCGAGACGATGGCTCCCGTCTCCAGATCCACTGCATGCTCTGCCTTGTGCGCCAGATGCGTCCGCCCATCCTTCATCCTGGCGATGCGGGCATCCGCATCATGCGGGTGCTTCCACTGCTGGTTCGATCCCTTGCCGGTTCGCTTGCGGTCCAGTAGGGCCAGATCTTCTCGGGTAGGCGTCTGGATGCCGGAGGCTACTGCCAGCTCCGTCAAGAACTCTTCGTAGCCCTGCTCGGTGTCTCGTCTCACAATGCTGCGCAGCGCCGCATTGGCCTCCAGCGTGGTGGCATCGATGCCGATCGTCTTGCCATTCAACAACCCGCTCTCGGCTACCCGCTTCAGCACCCAGGAGAAAACCGCCTCATGCGTGGCCACATCGATCAGTCGCCTGGTCCTGGAGATGGTCGAATGATCCGGAGGTGACTCACTCAGATTCAGTCCCAGAAAACCGCGCAGCGCCAGCGAATCAGCGGCTCGCCAGGCAATGCCTCGCTCCGAGCTCAACCCTTCGAAGTAACCCACCACCAGCAGCCGGAAATAGATGCCCGGTGCCAGGCCGGGCCGCCCTCGGCTGGGGGCATAGAAAGCGGCGCATTCCGCTTCCACAAAATCATCGAAACCGTGCTTGCCCAGCACTCTGTTCAGGCGTTGGTAAAAAGGGTGTCCCGGCGCTTTGGCCAGCTCTGTTGCCGGCACCCACATCTCGCTCTGCCTCTGTCTCTTACGCTTGCCCATCGACATGGCACAAGTCTATTGGCCATGGCTGACCGAGAGGCGACTTTCACCACGGGCTGCTAGGCCCAGATTCCAGGATAGAGCGGGAGGGGCCTCGGACCTCGGGGGAGGCGAACGTTAAGGAGCGGCCGAGAGCCTCCCCCTTCCTGACTCCTTCCTCTTCGTGTCTTGGAATCTGAGTCAGAACAACCTGGCGGCGATCCAGCTGCCGGAGACGAATGTCCCAACAACACTGCCGAGATTGGCAAAAATTACCACCAGAAGAATGCGGGTTGTGGGATTGAGCCAGAACCCCTTGACGGATCCGATGGCCTCCGGAAGCCCCTCCAGATCTTCAACGGTGGGCTTCTTGACCACACACTGGACCAGGCCCGCTACCCACCCGGCGGCAATCATTGGATTCAAACTGGTCAAGGGAGCGGCGACAAAGGCACTTGCAATCGTGAGCGGATGGCCCAGTGCGAGGGCCGCCCCCAGAGCAGAAAGGATTCCATTCACAAGAATCCAGATGTACACCGACTCCAGTGACTGCTCGGCGCCCCCCGTCAGGAACCCATAGACAAAGAGGGCCACGATCAGTCCCGGCACCGCCCATTTTATGACCTTACCCAGCCACCCCGGCCTGGGAACCTCCTCCAGGGGCGTCAGGTCGTGGTCGCGGTCCAGGTGTCCCAGCACTCCCGGCACATGACCCGCGCCCAGCACCGCTACCGTCCGCTGGCCGGCTGACTCTCTGATCTTCTGGGCCAGATAGACATCCCTCTCGTCGATCAGCGTCTCTTTCAGACTCGGGAGCTCATCCGCCAGCAGCCGTAGAATGTCCCCCAGCTTTTCTTCTTCTTTGAGCTGCTCAACGGTCTCCTCATCGATCTCTTCCCCAACGAAGAGGCTTGCCATCAACTGGAAAAGCATTTTCGACTTGTTCCAGAACCCCAGCCGCGCCCAGGTGCGCTTCAAGGTGGTCTGGATATCTCTATCGGCCAGAACAAGCCGGGCATTAGTTGCCTGGGCTCCCTCGATCGCCTCGATCATTTCGGCTCCCGGTTTCACGCTCAGTCTGTCTCCGATTCGCTTCTGGAAAGCGGCCATTACGAGTGAGGCCAGTAACAGCATCGCTTTCCCCTGGCGGATGACCTTAACGATATTTGTCTTCTTCCAGCCTTCGCGATCCAGGATATTCTTGTAGCGCGCCTCGCACAGTTCGACGCAGACCACATCCGGTCTTACAGCTTCAATCGTTTTTCTGACATCGTCTACGCTCTTTCTGGAGACGTGAGCCGTTGGAACCAGGTACACCTGCCGGACACCCAGATCCAGGCGCTTGACCCGCGCTGGGATCGGCTCGACCGGCGATTGACCTGAAACCACTTCTTCCATCGTATCCTGCTCAGTTGCCCTCATCAGAGCCACTCGGAGAACTCATCCAGGCTTTTCCTCGTCAAATCGGGCACTACAGCTGCAGAGGCAGGATATCCTACAGGAAAAAGGATGTAGGGGCGCTCGTTTCCGGGTCGTTTCAGGATTTCCGACAAGAACCGCATCGGACTCGGGGTGTGGGTCAAGGTGCAAAGACCCATATGGTGGAGAGCCGCGATAAAGAAACCACACGCAATTCCTACACTTTCCTGGACGTAATAGTTCTTGCGCCTGGACCCTTCCTCGTCAGATCCGTGCAACTCGGCAAAACCCACGACCACCCAGGGGCAGGTGTCCAGGTACGGCTTCTCCCAGGTCGTGCCCAGGGGTTCGAGAGCCTCCAGCCAGGCCGGGGGCATTCGACCTGAATAGGAGGTTTTCTCCTCGTGCTCGGCTTTGACACGGATCCGGTGTTTGATTTCAGGATCACTGACGGCAACAAACTTCCAGGGCTGTCGATAGGCCCCCGAAGGAGCCGAAGAAGCAGTGCGAATGGCCAGCTCGATCAGTTCTCGTGCAACCGGTTGGGTCGAGAAGTGCCGTATGCTGCGGCGCTGACTCATGAGCTCGTAGTAGCTCCGGCCACGCTGCAGCATCTCATCGGCCGGGCGTTTCTCAAAATGAAAAGGCAGAAATCGGTGGCGGCCCCTGATTCTATCCATCCCAGCAAATACTGTAGCAGCCCGTGGTGAAAGTCCCCAACTGCTGCCGGCGCACTGGTGCGCTAGAGATCGAAACCCAACTGAAGCCGAGCCGCTTCCGACATTTTCTCCATTCCCCAGGGAGGATCCCAGACCAGATCCACTACGACATCGGTAACGCCTTCCACACTGCGAACCCTGGCTTCGACTTCTCCGGGAAGCGTCCCCGCGACAGGGCAGGCAGGAGAAGTGAGGGTCATCTGGATAGAGACGGCCCCCGGGGGTTCCACCTCCACTTCATAAATCAGCCCCAGTTCGTAGATGTCAACTGGAATTTCGGGATCATAAACGGTTTTCAGGGCAGCAACTACCGCCGCGGTCAAACTCGTTTCGCCGGGCTTCTCAGAGGCTCGGCTGGATTCGGCGGCTTCCGATGTTTCTAATTCCGGTGGGTTCATTACTCACTCCGTTGTTGCGCTTTCAGTCTGATTCAAGGCCGCCCGCAGAGTGTGCCAGGGGAGAGTGGCGCACTTGACCCGCACAGGATACTGGCTCACTCCGCTGAAGACCACCAGCTTACCCAGGTCATCCTGGGAAGCTTCCACCATCTTTCCGGTCACCAGGGAGTGAAAGCGGCCGAACAGCTTTTCGAATTCCTCCACGGTGTGCCCCTTCAGGGCTTGCGTCATGAGGGAGGCAGACGCCTGGGAGATGGCGCAGCCCGAACCCTGGAAGGAGACGTCGACAATGCGGCTTTCTTCGATCTGAAGATAAAGCCTGATCCGATCGCCGCAAAGGGGATTGTGGCCAATCGCATCCCGGTTGAAGGTATCGGGCTCCCGGAAGTTACGAGGGTGCTTATTGTGGTCCAGGATGACTTCCTGGTACAGATCTGTGAGATCACTCATCTAGCGAAACACCCTGGAGACTTCCTGCAACCCGGCACAGAGCACATCGATTTCCTCTCGAGTATTGTAAAAGGCAAAAGAAGCCCTGGCCGTTGCGGGAACGTGAAAGTGGGCCATCACAGGCTGAGCACAATGATGGCCGGTCCGAACTGCGATTCCTCTCTGGTCCAGAATGGTTCCGATGTCGTGGGGATGCACATTCTCCATGGTGAAAGAAACGACCCCCACCTTGGAGTCTGCCGTACCGATGATCCTAACGCCTTCAATCGACTCCACCTGCCCGGTTGCGTACTCCAGCAGGTCATCTTCGTAAGCTCCGATCGCCGGAAGCCCTAAACGGCTGAGATAGTCCACTGCCGCCCCTAGACCGACCGCACCCGCAATATTGGGTGTCCCTGCTTCAAGCCGAAAGGGCAGGTGGTTGTACGTGCTCTCTTCGAACGTCACCGACAGGATCATTTCTCCGCCGCCCTGGTACGGGGAGAGTTGCTCGAGAACATCGAGTCTCCCATAGAGAATCCCGATGCCGGTTGGGCCAAACGTTTTGTGCCCCGAGAAACAGTAGAAGTCGCATCCGATATCCTGGACATCAATGGCAACGTGGGGGGCTCCCTGCGCTCCATCAATCAGGACGCCTACTCCCTCTTCCCTGGCCATTCTGACGATCTCTTTCACAGGATTCAGTGTCCCCAGGGCGTTGGATGCGTGGGCAATGGCCAGAATTCTGGGCTTCCGCTTGAGAATGACAGCCAGTTCCTGCAGATCGACCTCGCCCTTGTCGTTGATCGGGGCCACCGCCAGTCGGGCAGATCGTTCCTCACAGATCAGCTGCCAGGGCACTATATTGGAGTGGTGCTCCAGGCCCGTAAGAGCGACTTCATCTCCCGCTTCCAGGAGTGACTTAACATAGCTCTGGGCCACCATGTTAACGGCTTCAGTGGTGCTGCGGACAAAGACGATCTCTTCCACTTTCTCAGCCTTGATGAATGCCCGGACTTTTTCACGGGCGCCCTCGTAAAGATCGGTCGCCTCCTGGCTCAGGGTGTGCACACCGCGATGAACATTTGCATTGCTGGTCTGGTAGTAGTCGGTCAGGGCCTCGATCACCTGGCGGGGCTTCTGCGATGACGCTGCGTTGTCGAGGTAGACAAGCCGGTTTCCTCTGATCTTCCGGCGCAGGATGGGGAAGTCTGCCCGCACGTCCTCAACATTGAACTGATGGGGACGACCCCTGTGCTGGCCTTCAAGAACCCCGGCATCCAGATGTCTCATCCTTCGTATACTCCTCGAACCAGCTTGCCCTGGGGTAGCCAGTCGATCAGGTATTCCACAAGTTGGTCGCGCAACGCGCCCACCCGCACGCGCTCGATCACCTCGCTGGCAAAGGCGTAGATGAGAATGCTGTGAGCTGCGGCCCGCGGAATCCCTCTGGAACGGAGATAGAACAGCGCTTCCCGATCCAACTGGCCGATCGTCGCTCCGTGCGTGCACTTCACATCATCGGCATAAATCTCCAGCTGCGGCTTGGTGTTCACGAGAGAATGATCCGACAGCAGCAGGTTGTTGTTGGTCTGCTTGGAATCCGTCTTCTGGGCATTCTCGTGCACGATGATCCGGCCCCTGAAGATTCCCCGGGCATACTCATCGAGTACCCCTTTGAAAAGCTCTCGGCTGTCACAATGAGGCTTTACGTGTTCCAGTGTTGTGTAGTTGTCCAGGTGCTGCCGGTCCTTGAGAAGATAGAGCCCGTCGATTCCAGCCAGACCACCCTCCCCATCCAGCACACACCGAAAATCATTGCGAGTCAGCCGGCTGCCAAGATCAATCGAAAGGGTCCGGTAGTGACTGTCGCGATCCTGGTGAACCTCGTTGCAACTCACATGGAAGCCGCTGCGGCTTTCGTTCTGTAGCCGGTAATGGCGAACCCTCGAATTGGCGCCGACCACGACCTCGGTTACCGGGTTCGTGAACGCAATATTGTCGCCCGCCCCCAGATAACACTCGACCAGTGTGAACTGGGTGTTGTCGCCGATCACCACCAGGTTGCGCAAATGCGTTCGCACCGGCTGGCTCGAGTCGGTCGTAACGTGAACGACCTGAACCGGTAAAGTCTCTACGGTCCCGGGATTCACATGAATGAAGAATCCATCCCGACTCAGTGCAGCGTTGAGGGCCACGAACGGATTGTCTTCCAGAGCGGCGTGCTTTCCGAGGTGGGCCTCGACCACCTCGGGTGAGTTGCGCAGAGCAGATTGCAGGGTGGTCACGGTCAGACCCGCGTTCTCCTCGAAGCGGCTGAGATCGGGCCGCGCTGCGCCATTCACAAACACAATCCGGGGGCACTGCAACTCCGCAAAAGGCAGCTGATCTAGATCCTTACTGCTGAAACTACCGTTGGCAGACAGAGAGGAACGAAACTCGGTCCGGGCCAAAGAGCGGAAATCTGAGAATCTCCACATCTCCTCTTTTCGGGTTGGAAACCCGGCCTCGAGAAATGTCTCCATTCCGGTCCTGCGATAATCCCGGAACCATCTGGGCTCTTCTGTCCCCTCTTTCAGGACCGTTTCGAAGTCTTCGCTGTAGAGATCCCGTTCTTTGAGCACTTCCATTCAGTTTCTCCCCTTAACCGACGGGTTGCGTCTGGCTCTCTTCGAGCCAGGTGTAGCCGGTTTCCTCCAGACTGACGGCCAGCTCCTTGCCTCCGGTCTTGACGATCCGCCCCTCGTAAAGGACGTGCACAAAGTCCGGAACAATGTAGTTGAGCATCCGCTGATAGTGGGTCACTACAATGAATGCCGTTTCTTCGGAACGAAGGGCACTCACGCCATTGGCCACGATCTTCAAGGCGTCAATGTCAAGGCCGGAGTCAGTTTCATCAAGAATGGCCAGACAGGGCTCCAGCATGGCCATTTGAAAAATCTCGTTGCGTTTCTTTTCTCCGCCCGAGAACCCGTCGTTCACCGGTCTTTTCAAGAGACCGTCGTCAATTTTCAGCAACTCCATCTTGTCCTTCACCAGGTCGAGGAAGTCAGCCGCATCTACTGGTTCTTCCCCGCGATGGGCCCGTACTGCATTCAAGGCTGCTTTCAGAAAATAGGTGTTGCTGACACCCGGGATTTCAACCGGATACTGGAAGGCCATGAACAACCCTTCGCAGGCTCTCTCCTCTGGGTTCATTTCGAGAAGGTTCTGGCCTCGAAACCAGACCTCCCCACCGGTCACTTCGTAGGTGTCCCGACCGGCCAGAACCTGTGCCAGGGTGCTCTTGCCCGACCCATTGGGTCCCATGATGGAATGCACTTCACCGGCCTTGACAGTGAGATTGATTCCCCGCAGGATCTCTTTATCTTCAATGCTTGCCCGTAGATCTCTGATCTCTAACATTCTTTTCTCCTTGGCGCCCCGGGAGGCAGGTAAAGGTCGGGGAACCTGCACGCCAAACGGGGCGATCCGACGTCCAAACAAAGCAGGCGGAACTTCAGCCGACACTACCTTCCAGGCTGACGCTCAAGAGCTTCCTTGCCTCCACTGCAAACTCCATGGGAAGTTCCTTGAAAACTTCCTTGCAGAAGCCGTTGACGATCATGGAGACCGCGTCTTCAGCAGAAAGTCCGCGCTGCTGGCAGTAGAAGATCTGATCCTCACCTATCTTGGAAGTGGAGGCCTCGTGCTCCATCTGTGCGCTGCTGTTTTTTACCTCAATGTAAGGGAAGGTATGAGCGCCACAGTCTTCCCCGATGAGCATCGAGTCGCACTGCGTGTAGTTTCGTGCGTTGGCCGCACTCTGGTTGATCTTGACCAGACCCCGGTAGGTGTTCTGACCATGTCCCGCTGAAATCCCTTTCGACACGATATTGCTGGTGGTGTTCTTTCCAATGTGAATCATCTTCGTACCGGTGTCCGCCTGTTGCCGCTTCTTGGTGAGGGCGACCGAGTAGAACTCGCCGACGGAGTTGTCACCCAGCAGAATGCAGCTCGGATACTTCCAGGTAATGGCGGAGCCGGTTTCGACCTGTGTCCACGAGATCTTGGAGTTCCGACCCGCGCACTTACCTCTCTTGGTGACGAAGTTGTAGATCCCACCACGGCCCTCATCGTCTCCCGGGTACCAGTTCTGGATGGTCGAATACTTGATACTGGCATCGTCGTGGGCAACCAGTTCTACTACCGCCGCGTGGAGCTGGTTTTCGTCTCTCATCGGCGCCGTGCAACCCTCCAGATAACTGACATAGCTCCCGGGCTCAGCGATGATGAGGGTTCGCTCGAACTGGCCTGTCTTGGCCGCATTGATGCGAAAGTAGGTGGAGAGTTCCATGGGACAGCGAACCCCCCTGGGTATGTAACAGAACGACCCGTCAGTGAACACCGCCGAATTGAGGGCAGCAAAGAAGTTGTCAGTATGGGGAACCACCGAGCCCAGATACTTCTCGATCAGCTCGGGGTGATCATGGACCGCCTCACTGAAGGAGCCGAAGATGATTCCCAGTTCCCCCAGCTTCTTCTTGAAGGTCGTGGCCACAGAAACGCTGTCAAAGACGGCGTCCACCGCCACTCCTGCCAGGATTCCCTGTTCCTGCAGCGGAATCCCGAGCTTGTTATAGGTTTCCAGAAGTTCGGGGTCGACCTCATCCAGGCTCGCAGGGCCGTCCGCCTGACTCTTGGGAGCCGAATAGTAGATGATGTCCTGATAGTCGATGGGCGGATAGTTGACAAACGCCCAGCTCGGCTCCTCCATCTTCAGCCAGTGGCGATACGCCTTCAAACGCCACTCGAGGAGAAAGGGCGGCTCCTTCTTCTTGCTGGAGATGATTCGAATGACGTCCTCGTTGAGACCCGGAGGCAAGTCATCGGCCTCGATCTCGCTGTAGAAACCATACTTATACTCCTGGCTGGCTAGCTCCTGGAGTTCCTGGGCTTCGGTTGACATGGCTACTCCTTAGTACTTCCTGCTCAGGGGTGGCTCCCCATTTCCGCTTCCTGTATCTGGAGGGGGATGAGCTGGTGGTCCGGAAAGGGCCTGGTCATCTCCACCAGAGACACCTTGGACAGGGCCTCCTGCACGACCATGTTGATGGCCGCCCAGTTCCCCCGAGTTCCACAGGTTGCCTCCTGGCGGCAGTCCCCTGGATGTTCAATGCACTCCGTAATCGAAAGGGGCCCCTCCAGTGCGGCCACCACATCCGCGACCGAAATCCGGTCGGGGTGGCGGGTTAGCGCGTATCCACCTTTGGGCCCTCGCTCAGAACTCAAGACCCCACCACGGGCCAGCAACTTCAGTATCTTGCTCACCATGGGCAGCGGAATCCCACTTCTTTCCGAGAGTTCGCGGGCACTGATGCTGACAGACTCCGGTGCACGGGCCAACAGTGTCAGCAGAAGCACCCCATAATCAGTCTCTTTGCTAATCCGAAACATGGTTGGCCTATATAGTACCAGACTGGTACTGTTTAAGGGGGGAAGTATTACTCAGACGGAGGGCTTTGTCAAAGGAAAAGAACGGCTGGCGGGCCGGTCACAACGGGCTGCTACGGGGAACCGCCCACTGGTGGTTCACCAGGGGCATAGTAACCGCTCCTGGTCTTGGTAACCACGCCGAGCCGACGGGGTCTCACCTCGACTTGGCGCCAACTGCCATCCTTGCGTGAATTGGTCGGAAGATAAGACAGGTAGTACTGGTTCTTGAGCTCTTCGGCAACCATCTCGTACACCTCTGTCAGACTGGTGAAGGCCTGGGCCTCCAGAACCCGACCTCCCGTGAGACTGGACAAGCGCTGAAGTCCTCTGCGTGCTTCTAGAATGTAGGAGTCCGTCAACTGGTTGGGGACGAGTTGACCATGCGCCCGGTACTGCTGGCGCATACCCCGCGCACCGGCCCAGTATTCGTCCAGTTTGGAGGCCGTATAGACAATCGCATCCGAGCGGGTCGCGAGGTTGGTCACATCCTCCAGACTGACCATGCTTCCGGTGTCCACTCCATCGGTCAGCATCATCACCGCTGTCTTCCCTTCGACATCCCGGAGCAGGTCGTCGAAGGTCACATACAGCGCATCGTTCATCACCGTGGGACCTTTGGCCCAGATCGTTTCCAGAGCATACCGAACATCGTCCAGGTCACTCGACCAGTCCAGAATCAACCGCGGCGCGTCGTTGAACGTGATGATCGCGATCTTGTCTTCCGCAGAGAGACTCTCCGCGAATCGCAGAGCGGCGGATCGAATGGATGACTGCGAATGGCGAGTGCTCCCGCTGGCATCAATGAGTAGAGCCACGCTGACAGGAACCGCCTCCTGGGTAAAGTTGAGAATGCTCTGAACCACCCCATCCTCAAGCACCTGAAAGTCCTCCTGGGTGAGGTTCCGGAAGAAGCCACCATCGTGGGCGCGGGCCGTCACCGACAGGAATATCTGCTCGACGGCCACTCCGATTCTGAACTCCGGCTCATTGGGTTCCTCGGGTTCCTGCGCCAGACCCCCCGGCAGCAGCAGTCCCAGCGACAGAGGGGCTATGGCCAGATACCGAACGGAGCGTTTCATAGGGCTCATTATATCAACGCCTCGCGTTTTCGCTTGGGACGCGGGTGGGATCCTGGCATCTCGCCCTTTCCTGGACGGACGAGCCGGGTTGGAGGTTCACCGGCGGCCCTCTTCCGGCTGCGTTCTGGTATCGTAGGGTCCAGGTTTCGGAAGGAGGAGATGCCGCTTGAAGCTTACCCACCTTGACAATCAGGGCCGTGCCAGCATGGTCGATGTCAGTCACAAGCCGGTCCAGCTCCGCACCGCGTCAGCCGAAGGCCGTCTCGCCGTCAGCTCTCAGACCATGGACCTGGTTCGCGACTCTGCACTTCCCAAGGGCGCTCCCCTGGAGGCAGCCCGGCTGGCTGGTATCCAGGCGGCAAAATCGACCAGCCGCCTGATCCCGCTCTGTCACGATCTCAACCTCGATCACATCGATGTGGATATCCGGCTGGAGAAAACGGCCTTTGCGATTCGATCGGAAGTCACATGCCGGCGCGCCACCGGCGTGGAAATGGAGGCTCTGACTGCAGTCGCAGTGGCCGCACTGACCCTCTACGACATGTGTAAGGCGGTTGATTCGGGGATGTCGATCGAGGCCATCCGGCTGGTCTCCAAGAAAAAGGAAGATCTCCCTTAGTGCCCTGTCCCAGACACTAGTGTGCTGTCCGGGGAGTTCGCGGCGTTAATTCGGGATGGATTTTCGTCGTCAGTGAGGCGCGCGACGCAGGCAGGCCGGGAGTCTTTCGAGGTAGCGCAACAAAGCTGTCGGCGAAAAGACGCCCGAAGTAGCGGCGTGAATTTTCCGGACCGTGCACTAGATCCGGCTCTCCATCAGGAGCACCTCGACCATTGAGCCCTCCGGGATCCGCTCTTGATCTGCGGGAATGCTGAGAAGCGCATTGGCCCTGGTAAAACCTGTTATGTCAGCCGATCCTCTCGTTTCAAGGGGCCGCACCGTGATTCCCGTCGCGCTGAGTCGTGCCCGAGCCGGCATGAAAAACTGGCGACCGGGCTTGTGCCGAACCTCTTCCCCGAGTTCAGCCTGCACTTCCAGAAACGGTTGGGGCTCTCCGCCGCACCACTTTTGAACGACCGGCTTCACGAAAAGCATGAAGGTGACAAACGCAGAGACAGGATTCCCCGGAAGGCCGAACAGCATTCTCCCTTCTCGGTAGCCGACCAGCACCGGCTTTCCGGGCTTGATGGCCGTCTTGTGAAACACGATCTCGACGTCTTCTTCGGCCAGGACCTGATGAACGTAGTCGTATTCCCCCATGGAGACACCTCCCGAGAGCACCGCCACTTCCCGCCGAAGAGCTCGCCGGATCGCCTCGCGGACCCTCTCAGGATCGTCCTTTGCGATCGGCTCAATCCGGGCGTCGAGCCCCAATTCCTGACACTGAGCCCAGAGCATGTGGGCATTGGAGTTTCTGATTTCCCCGAAACCCGGCGTTTCTTCTATCGCTACCAGTTCGTTCCCGGTAGAAACGATGGCCACCTTCGGAGGCCGCCAGGTCTTCACTTCTGAAAAGCCGAAACAGGCCAGGACTGCGATCTCCTGAGGCCCGATCCGCTGGCCTTTTTTCACCACGATCTGCCCTTCCTCGACTTCACTTCCCCGAAGAGCTACATGCTGGCCGGTGGCTACCCGCTCGAGAATCTCCACCCGATGACCTTCCCGTCTCGTCTTTTCGACCATCTGCACAGCATCTGCTGCTACCGGCACCGGCGCTCCAGTCATGATTTGGACCGCCTCGTTCTTTCCGATCCGAGGCAGTTGTGCTGAACCGGCTGCAACCTTGCCGACAACCTCCAGGAATACGGGAACCCTTTGAACATCCTGACTCCTGAGAGCGTATCCATCCATGAAGGATTTCTCGAAGGGGGGCATGGCCATGTCCGCTCGCGCAGGAGCTGCCAGGACCCGACCCAGTGATCGGGCTAGCGGTACCACCTCCACTTCGGGACTCGGGGCCTGATCCAAGACTCGGGAAAGGGCCTCCTGGTATGAAATCAAGTTCATTTTCTCACTCCCTCAACTCTCAAATTCCTTCCGGAGGATTGAAACGAATCCACCTTGAGTGGCGTTTCATTAGTGATGGACGAAATACCAATGAGTCGAAATCATAACCGTTCTCAGCTTAAGATGGGGACATGAGCCGCAAGAAGCGCCTCGCCATTCTAATCACGGCCGTAGTGATTCTGGCAGCTATTGTCGCGTACAGCGCCATCGCCACCCGGAAGAGTGCTGTCCCGGTGCAGATTGGCCAGGTTGAGCCGGCTCTGCAACTGATCGCTAAAGTGAACGCCTCGGGCGAAATCAGGCCCAAAGAATACGTGGAGCTTCAGGCCGAGATCAGCGAAGTGATTACCAGTCTCTCTGTCAGGGAAGGTGACTCTGTTTCTGAGGGCGATGTTCTCTTGAAAATTGACGCGACCCAGAACCAAGCCCTGACGCGGGGGCAGGAGGCCCTCCTGGCAGCGGCTCGCATGGATGCCGCCAATGCCAGTGCCCAGATTGCCCTGCAGCAAGCCAACCTGGGGCGGGAGAAGGCCAGCGTGCGAGTCGCCGAGGCCGAGGTGCTCAAGGCCGCGCAAGGCCTTGAACTGGCCAACAACAACTTTATTCGAAGACAGGATCTGTTCGAGCAGAATCTGATCGCACGCGACCTTTACGATGCGGCCAAGAACGAGAAGGTGGCGGCACAGTCGAACTTGACCTCAGCGGAGGCCAGACTCGACCAGGCGAAAGCCTCACTGGAGGTGGCTCAGGTGGTTTTGCAGCAGGCTGCTAATTCTCATGCTGCTGCGCTGAGCAGAGTAGCCCAGAATGAGGCCTCTGTGGCCCAGGCAAGAGACTCGCTGTCCAAGACCACGATTCGATCTCCTCTGACCGGAGTGATCACCCAACTGAACGTCGAAGTGGGTGAGCGGGCAGTTCCGGGAACTTTGAATAACCCGGCGGCGACCATCATGGTGATTGCTGACCTGTCCATCATCGAGGCAGAGATCGAGGTCAACGAAACAGACATCGTGGCTGTTGAGCTCTATCAGCCTGCAATTGTCAATGTGGATGCTCTCCCTGACACTCCCCTCGAGGGGTTGGTTACGGAGATCGGTAGCTCCGCGATTCAGAAGCAGAACAGCCAGGAAGCAAAAGACTTCAAGGTGGCGATTCGACTTTTTCTCCCTCCCGCCAGCCTGCGCCCGGGTTTGAGCTGTACCGCCGACATCACTACGGCTACCCGAGATCATGTTCTGACCATTCCGATTCAGGCACTGGTAGTTCGCGAGTTCTCCGCTGACAGCGAGGGAAACCCCATCAAGGAAGAAGAGGAAGGCCAGCGTGACCCGGAATTGCGAAAAGAGTTCGAGGGCGTTTTCGTAATCCGGGAACAACGGGTCGAGTTCACTCCGGTTGAAACAGGTATTTCCAGCTCCTCGCGGTTGCAGATCCTCTCAGGGGTCGCGGAGGGTTCAGAAATTGTCACCGGAAGCTACAAAGCCTTAAGGGAGCTCAAGGACGGTGACTTCGTCAAGCCTCAGTCGGGCAAGAAAGGAGACAAGTACTGAATGGGAGTAGCAGGCATGAGCGACGCACTCATTCGCACTGAAGATCTCTGGAAAACCTACGAGATGGGATCAGAGAAGATCCATGCCCTCCACAGCGTCACCTTCGAGATTCATGCCAATGAACTGGTGGCCATCATGGGTCCTTCCGGAAGCGGGAAGTCCACCCTCATGAATCTGATCGGCTGCCTGGATACACCCAGCCAGGGCAAGTACTACCTCAACAATCAGCTCGTGAGCGATATGCATGACGACGAGCTTGCCCACATCCGCAACAAAGAAATCGGCTTTGTATTCCAGACTTTCAATCTCCTGGCCAGGGCCACGGCTCTTCAAAACGTGGAGCTCCCGCTGGTCTATTCCGGGGTCAGTTCGTCAGAGCGAAAAGATCGGGCCCGGCAGGCTCTGGAAAGAGTAGAACTGGGCGATCGGGTGACTCACCGCCCCAATGAGCTCTCCGGAGGACAGCGGCAGCGGGTGGCCATCGCGCGGGCCCTGGTGAATGACCCATCGATCCTGCTGGCCGATGAACCAACTGGGAATCTCGACTCCAAGACCAGCGTTGAAATCATGTCCCTGTTCGATCGCCTGCATGAGAAGGGCAACACGATCCTGCTGGTCACTCACGAAGCCGACATCGCCAGCCACGCCCACCGGGTCATTCAACTGATGGACGGTAAAATCGAAAGCGATGAGATCACTCGGAAGACCCCGACTCTCTCTTGAAGTGGCGGAGAGGGAGAGGTTCGAACTCTCGGTGCCGTCTCCAGCAGGCAGTTCGTCCTCGGAGAACCCACCAAGCTGCAGGTTTTCGGGGACTTGAAGCGATTGAGTCAGGCAAACCCTGCGCCAGCTGGTCAAGAGCTGTCTGTCCCGACCGATCTCTTCTGATGCCGGTCTCAGAGCGGCCCAGGTCCTCGGCAGCATTCCCTTGCGACTCAGGGCAGCCCCTGGCATCCTTATCCGCATGCAGCAACTCAAGCGATTCCGAAAGCCCCGTATCCGTAAGTTCGGCGATGTGAGCCGGTTGACCAGGGGGGCGACGTTTCCAGAAGGATCCCAGGGCCAAGGAACTCAGGGCCATTACGACGCTACTTAGCCGCTGACCGTTGCAGTAACATCCCCGGGTTTTCATAGCTGCCTCCTTGTCATCATGTGCAGTGCCTGGCGTTCGCCAGGGCGATGGCCTCCGGCACAGCACGAACGCACCAGTTTTCTCCTCCCCAAACACCTGTATAGGGGTGCGGAAAAAGCCCCCCGATTCCCCCCTTTTAGCTTTTTCAGCTAGAGTGTACCGCTCCGGGTCGGTGAATATAATGTGAATACCGCCCGCTAACAAACAAGGGGTTTTCGGGGTAATCCTGGGTAAACCAGGGATAGGACGGGAAGGGGCTACCCAGGCTGTAACCCGCATAGAAGTGGCGGAGAGGGAGAGATTCGAACTCTCGGTGCCGTTTCCAGCACAGCTGCTTAGCAGGCAGCCCTGTTCAGCCACTCCAGCACCTCTCCGCAGAAGGCAGGGAACGGGGGGTTCATTCTACGAAAACAGCCGCTCAGGGGTCAATCGAGGGCTCTGAATCCACCCGAATTGTCGCATCCTCTTCCAGCCGAAAGGTGAGCAGTTGCTCTTTTTCCATGATCGCCGGATCGCCTCGGGAAGTCAGGACTTTGGCACTACCGGCACCGCCGCCGATGGTCGCCCCGATCGCAGCACCGCCCTTCCCTCCGAAGAGGCCTCCCAGGAGGGCCCCGATACCGGTGGCCACACCAACCGTCCTGGCATCCTTTTTCTTGCTGCTGCCGGCTTCGATCGTGACGCGGTTGGTGGTCAACTCGTGGCGGCCATCGCCGAGCTGAAGTTCTGTGAGGACCACGGTCAGAGAGGCCCGGCCCTTGATCCGACCCCCCTCAAGAGCGTCTTCCACAACCCCGACCAGACGGCTCCCCCTGGGTACAACCACTCTTCCGTCGGCCATCAGATCCTGGTCGAGCAGGGCCTGGAAGCGGTCTCCCGGCTGGGCCGTCTTCGATGAGAGGCGTTCGGTCAGGCGGGCTGGAAAGCCGGTACCTGCAGGAATCAAGAGGGCCAGAGGCTGATCTCCGGGCACCGGGGTGGGATCGGGGCCCGAGTCCGGCACGTGGATGACTGGTGGCTTCAGGCTCCCTTTCGGCCTCTTCGGGGTTGGCACGACAATCTCATCGGGATCACCCGCTTGAGTCTGAGCAGATCCCATAGCCTGGTCCAAGACAGGGATAGTCCCGAGGGTGACCAGGCAAAGAGTGATAGTGCTTGCAATCAACCATCGCAGCAGATACATAAGACTCTCCAGGTTCCGCAGGGGCCGGTCTTGTGTCGACGCCCCTTAACGGTTAGATGTCATGCCTCCGCCCAAGTTTCACATAGAAGCCATTGAACACCTTCGAACAGACATTTCCCCGTTCATTCGCCGCACTCCGCTGCTTCAGTCCCTCTTCTCCGACGACCTGTTTCTGAAGGCCGAAAACCTTCAAAACACGAACTCCTTCAAGGTGCGTGCGGCGGCCGGGCAGATCTTGTCCCTGTCTCAAGCCCAGCGTGACAGGGGCCTGGTCACCTCGAGCTCGGGGAACTTCGGTCAGGCAGCCGCCTACGTCGCCAGCCTGATGGGCTGCAGCCTGCAGGTTGTCATGACCCGCAACAGCAATCCGCTGAAGGTAGAACTGACCAGGAAATGGGGAGCAGAGGTGGTTTTCTGTGACAACGCCTTCGGTGCACGGCAGGCCAGGGTTGAGAAGATCGAATCCACTCTGGGAGCGATCCAGATCCACCCTTTCAACCATCCAAATGCGGTTTTGGGCAATGCTTCTCTCGGTCTCGAAGTGATGGAACAGAAGGCTGACATTCAGCACCTTGTGGTGCCCATCAGCGGAGGCGGGCTGATCAGTGGCGCTGCCCTGGGGGCCAAGCTGCGCAATCCCTCGATCCAGGTCTGGGGGGTCCAGCCTCAGGGATCCAACGCAACTTACCTCTCTTTCCGGGCCGGGCGGATCTTGAGTGTCGAAAAGACCGACACGATAGCCGACGGACTTCGCGTGAATCGGCCCGGAGAGCTCACCTTCTCGCTCATCCAGCACTACGTCGACTCGGTCATCACGGTGAGTGAGCAGGGCATCCTGGAGGCTATGGCTCACTTCTTTCAAACGGAGAGACTGGTGGTCGAACCGTCCGGAGCCGTGGGGATGGCCGCTGTCCTGGAAGGCTCGATCCCGGCCCGGAACACGGTTCTCATTCTGAGTGGCGGCAACGTTGATCCGGATCTCTTAGCGGAAGCCTTATCCGGAAGCACCGTGATGCACTAACAGCCCAGAGGCGGCTCAGGGCTCGAAAATCGACTTCAGGACACCAGCTTTTCCGGAGTGGCGAGCACACCGAATCGCGGCCGAGAACTGCTCCAGGGAGAACCGAGCGCCCGCGACTCCCTGGAGCCGGGGCGCCAATCTGTTTACGAGTTCCACGGAACGGATGAAGGTCTCGGAGGTGCTCGTGTAACTTCCCACGACCTGGAGTTCTTTGTACCAGATTGACGTCCAGTCAATCCCTTTCGGGATGCCCGGCATCCCCACCAGTACGACTTTTCCGCGGCAGGATACAAAGCGCAGACAGTCGTCGATACTGGACCCCGACCCGACACAATCAAAGCAAATATCCACACCTCCGGAGAAGATGGGCTTGCTCATCTCCGGCTGAAACAACTCCGCTCCGACCAGTCCTGCGAGTTCTTCGAAGAGTCCCCGACCGGCCGATAGAACCTGATCTGCTCCCAGCCGCTGGGCCCAGTCTTTCTGGTGCGGATACTTGGCGACTGCGATCACCCTGGCCCGGGGCTGCAGCTCTTTGAGAGCTGCGATGGTGAAAACACCAATCGTCCCGCACCCGACAACCAGCAGCGTTTGATCGCTGGCCGGGGCGGCGCTGGCCACAGCCTGCAGGCAACAACTGAAGGGTTCGATCAAGACTGCTTCCTCATCGGCAAGGGTGCGTGGCACTCTGTGGAGTTGCAGCGCGTGGGCGACAAACGACGAACTCCACCCTCCTCCCGTGTCCCGGCAGAATCCGGTCTGGACCCCGGCAGAAACACATCCTCGAGTGACGCTACGACACTGGGCGTGGCGCCCGGCCTGGCACTCGACACAGAGCTCTGCGAGACCTCGGACTCGACAATGCAAGGGAGGCTCAAGCACGACCCGGTCTCCAGCCTTCAGATCCTTCACGGCCGGGCCGACTTCCACAATTTCTCCCACAACCTCGTGGCCGAGAACAAACGGGCAGGAGGTGAAGGGCGAGAAGTAGGTGCTTCCTCTGGCTGTGATTGTGGCCAGGTCCGAACCGCAGATACCGCTCAGGGCCGGCCGCATCCGAACCCATTCGGCGGCCGGGAGCCGCGGCTCAGCCACATCAACCAGCCGGGTGGTTCCGAGAGGAGACGTACAAATCGACTCCCAGTATCTTCCCAGGTAGCGGGTGGCCAGAAAGCGAGAAACGCCTCTGTGATACTGAACAGCGATCATGTCTGGCAGCCCCCGGTGGAAGCAGGGCCGTCAGTACACCAGTGCTGCACACTCCATTCCCGGTCCGAGGCCAGCTTCCGCAAGCGGCCTTCGGGATTGATGACCACGGGGTGCCCGACGCAGTCAAGCATGGGAACGTCGTCAAGACTGTCGGCGTAAGCGTGGCTCACCGGAAGGCTGATCTGATGCAGCCTGGCGAATTCTTTCAGCGCCTCCGCTTTCCGGGCTCCGGTCAAGGACCCGCCCTTCAAAGCCCCGGTAAAGGCACCCTGCTCTTCCGCCAGCTCAGTACAAAGTATGCCATCTGCCCCAACATGTTCGGCGACAAGAGTTACGATCTGACGAATGGAACCGCTTACCAGAACCACAACATGCCCCGCTGCTTTGTGGGTCTCGATGCACTCGAGCGCCTGCGGATAGAGGTTGGGCTTCAACTCTTCATGGAAAAGGGCGTTGGCCCCAGCGTTCAGGCGAAGCGGCGTAAACTTCCGATAATTCCTATAGAACCTGGTCGTCAAGAGCTCGCGGCTGATCCGATCGACAATCAAGTAACAGGGAACACGGGCCAGCAAGCCAGCCGACCAGATCTGTCTCCGGATCACACCCATTTCACGCCGACGGAGAAACGCATAGTAGCGCACAATGTTGCCCCTCAGGAGGGTCCCGTCGACATCAAAGAAGGCCCCGATTCGCTCAGCCATCGGCGGCGACTTCCCCAAGACCCATGACTTGTGCCTGGACATCCCGGGCGATTCGCCTGTACAACTCGTCCCTCGAAAGATCCTCCAGGTAAGCGCGATATGGTTCCATCGTCACCGGTTCGCCAAAGACGACCCGGATCGGGCTACGGGAGGGCCAGGCCCTGCCTGCTGGAAGAGCTGCGTAGGTTCCGACGATTGCAACAGGGATCACCGGAACCTGCATCTCCCATGCAATCAGGCCCAGTCCTGCCTTGAACTCCTGCAACTTACCTGTCCTGGAACGGGTTCCCTCGGGGTAGATCAAGATGGGCTCGCCACTGGAGAGGATTCCTTTCACCAGTTTCAAACTGGCCAGGGAGTTTTCATGGCGTTCGATGGGAGCGACGTTGAGAAGCTTGGTGACGATCCAACCCTGCAACCTGGATGTAAAGAAATAGTCACGGGCGCCCAGCACATGAAGCCTGAGCGCTTCATCGAGACTCTTTGATTCGGCCAGGGCCGCCACCACGGCCCCGGTGTCCAGGTGGCTGGAGTGGTTCGCAGCAAGAATGTAGGGCTGTTCGATCGGAACTGCTTCTCCGTTTGTGACGTGCAGGCCGAACCAGGAGTTCAAGACAACTCGAGTTGTCCCGAACGAACATCTTAGAAGTACACGGTCCAGGCCACTCTTCTCTTTCCAGGAGAGTGTGGAACTCGGGCCCACCTCCACGACTCTCGCCCCGGCAGCGGCTTCAGTCTCTCTCAGGGCTCGTGCGGCGTCGAACAACTCACCGACATTGCTCAGCTGCGCCGCCTGGTCATCAGGGATGGAGATCCCCAGGGATTCCTCGGCGAACAAAAGCAACTCGATGGCCTGCAGGGAGTCCAGGCCGAGATCGGCATAGAGGTCGGTATCGCGATGGATACTGGACTCGGGAAGGCTGGAGATGCGACTCAATTCGGCGATGAGCAGGTTCTCTGGAGAAGCTTGAGGAGTTCCTTTCCCGCCGGGCCGGGTCTCCCGTTCCCGGCTCTCTTTGAGTTGACGCAGGAGCAGGCGCCGAAGGGCCGTCCTGTCCAACCCACCCGAGTCCGTCTCGGGCAGGCCCTCCGACCAAAAGTGCACCTGCTGCAATCTGTGGTAGCTCGGCAGTTCTCGCGCCAGCAGTCGAATTTCCTTCTGGATCGCTGCTTCGGTCGGCGACGGGGTCCCGGAAGGATGGCGCTGGGCCCGGATCACGGCATGAATCTCTTCCGTCAGGCCTTTGGGAATACCGACCACCCCGATTTCTCGAACCCCGGGGATGTCGCGATAAATCGCTTCCAGATCAATCGGGTACACATTCTTTCCTGCCCCGGTGACGATGACATCTTTGATTCGGCCCGTGATATAGATGTAGCCGTCGATGTCCACCCACCCCAGATCGCCGGTGTGGAACCAGTCATCCTCCAGGACAGCACGATTGGCGGCATTGTTCCGGAAGTAACCGCTCATCAGACTGGGGCTGCGAACCACGATCTCCCCGACTCCGTGTTTGTCGGGATGATCCAGACGGACCTCCACTCCCGGCAACGGCCGCCCCGCCGAGCGGGCACGTGCGCGGTTCAGCGGGTTCACGGTCAAAACAGGCGCCGTTTCGGTGAGGCCGTATCCTTCGTAAATGGTCATGCCCATAGCCTTGAAATCTTCGAAGAGGTCCTCCCCGAGCGTCGAACCTCCGCTCACGAATACTCTGATTCCCCCTCCGAACTCCTGGTGGACCTTAGAGAACAACTGGCGACCGATATTGTGACCGAAGCGGCGCTCTACCGAACGGCTGATCTGTTTCGAGGTGGCCATTAGATTCGATCTGAAAGTCGAGCGCGAAGCCCGCAGGACCTTGCGCTCCAGGTAGTCCCGCAGGAGGGCGTAGAGGGTTGGGACGCCCAGCATGCAGGTTGTACCCGTCCGCCGCATAGTTTCAAGGATCACGCGGGGCTTCAGGGTGGTTGCGTACGTAACCTTGGCTCCGCCGGAGATCGGCATCAGGAAACCGCATGTGAACTCGAGGGCATGATAGAGAGGCAAGACGGAAAGAAGAGAATCGTCGCGACGCACCGGCAGATTCTTGTTCACGCCGGCCAGGTTGGTCAGAAAGTTACGATGGGTGTGCACAGCGCCCCGGGGGTCAACCATGGTTCCAGTCGTGAAGATAATGGAGGCTGGATCGTCGGGGGACACCTGCGGGAAATCAACGTTCTCCTGCTCGGACTCCCCCTCTGGACAACTTCGGGGCAAGTCGCTCCGGGTGAAGACCCGGCAATGGTCATTGACATTCAACAGGATGACAGGGGTCTCACTGGCCTCGTTGTCCCCCAGGCGTTCTTCGGTAAGACGAGAAAAGCACTTCTCCGACGCTAGAATGGCCTTGGCCTCAGTAAACGCTGCGATCGACCAGGCCTCTACGTGCCAGGTTTGAGCATCAATGGGAACAACGGTCAATCCGTTGCGGGAGGCACCCAGATAGGCTAATCCCCATTCGGGCTGATTCTCGGAGAAAAGGACCACCCGATCTCCCTTGCGCAGACCGTGGGCCCGCAATCGTGCACCAATTTCCAGTGCTAATTTCTTCAGATCGGCATAACTGTAGCGGATCCATTCTCCATTCTTCTCAATCTGGAGGGCCACCCGGGAGCCATACTCATCACTGCCCCAGTCAACCAGCTCATTGATGGTGGTGGCGGGGAGCTGGGCGGCTGCCGTCTCAAGTTCCATCGTCCCCGTCCCCTCGATCTTCAGAATGAACTTCTTGACTCCGGGGATGTGGACGTTCTGTATGTAGTGCCGCCAGTTGATCCGGGTGACGTCAAAGTTGAAGCGCTTCTTCTCCTCGGGACGAAGAGACTCAAACAGGGCCGCCGTCTGTTCTACCCTGAACTGGCAGTCGAGGTTCAGATACGGGCCGTAGATCTCACCATAGTAATAGAGCCTCTGATTCGCCAGTTTTGCAGTAGAGATCCTGCGCCGGACCTTCTTGGTGGTCTCGAAGACGGACAACCTCTCCAGGGTCCGCTCCGCTGTGTAAAGCTGCGCTTTCCTGAGTCGGTGCTGCAGCCGAAAGGTTGCCGGGTTGAGAAAGCGCAATTTTTGAACGAGGATTGGCCGGCCCTTCCGGTCCAGCATCGGATGCTTCTTGAAGTAGCTGAAGATGAGGTCGTACAGTTCACCAAGCGTGATCGGGTTCTTCGAGCTGGTGGCGACCTGGTAGACCTTGACTCCACCGTCTCTTGCCACCCTGGGAAGAGATGCCAGTAACGCATTCACCACCACATCCACTGGGACGAGATCGAGCATGACGTCGGGATCCAGAGGCAGCGACTTGAGCCGGCCCTTGCCGATCGCGGCAATCAGGGGATCGGCCATCCTCAGCCCATCGAGCCAGCCAGGACAGGGCTCAGAAAGGCTACTTTCGATGATGGAGGGGCGAAGAATGACAGTAGGGACTTCCTGGCGGTGGGCCAGGACCTGTTGCTCCCCTAGAGCCTTGGTGTATGTATAGGTGTCATTCCAACCCCGTTCACGGGCCCACAGCATTCCCCTCTGTTTGAGGCGGCCCTGAATCCACTCCTTTCGAAATCGCTCCAGGCGGTCTCTCCGGCGAGGTCGCTTCCTTTTCTTTTTTCGAGTTCGTTTCAGAAGAGCAAGAGTGAACTCCCGCTCCTGGCCCGGCGTGGTCGCTTGCTCATGCACCCCCTCAATGATAGATTTCACATGCTCAATATCACGATCCGCATCCGTAAAGTATCCGGCTGGAAACGGCTCCTTGGCTTCCTCCGAGGCCGTGTGGTAGGTAGTCTCTGTCGGATCTCTGTGGGTTGCTCCATTCACATAGGCCGTGGAAACGTGAACGAGCACTGCCGATTGGCACGATGCCGCAAATTCCGCTACCCTGCCGGCCGCTACCACATTCATCGAGAGCGCTTCGTCCAGTGGCGCATCGAAGGAAACCACAGCTGCGCAGTTGATGACGAGGTTTACTTCTCCTTTCAGGCGCTCCATCTCCTCAGCAGCGATACCCAGATCATCCATGGAGATGTCGCCGGCCACGGCCAGCAGCTTCTCCTTCAGAAAGGCTTGCAGGTCGTCTCCATAGATGCCCCGGAGACGATCGAAGGCGCTGGAGGTATAAAGTTCCTGTTCGAGGCGCTGTCTGGCAGCAATGACCGCCCCGTTGAGACGCTTGGTGGGACGGATCAGAGCGTAGATTCTTCCGACTCGGGGTGCGGAAAAGAGAATCTTCTCAATCAGAGGCTGCCCCAGAAACCCTGTGGCACCCGTCAGGAAAATGGTCTTACCTGTCAGGTACTCCGAAATGCTTTGCATACGAAAACACTCGTCCCGGAAAAGCCTCTATTCTATCGGATGCACAACCTTCAAAGCTGCCGGCAGAACCCGGGCTTCCACCGGCGTTTCGCCGCAAACATCTCCGTCAAACATCTTTCCCGTTGGAACCGCGGAATGGATCTTCACTGAAGATGACCGAAACAGTGAAAAACTGGGGTGATCCAGATGGCTGCCGGTGTAGACTCTGGGAAGACTCCTCATCAGATTGACTTTGCCGATCGCATCAATCACCACAATATCAAACAGTCCGTCATTCAGCCTGGCCTCCGGCGCAAGCCTGAGACCCCCTCCCGTGAAGGGAGTATTCAACACCAGAACCGAAGTGCAGTCCAGGCTCAGGGACAGATCATCAAACTCAATCTCAAGCGAAATCGGTACCATCTTCCAGAGGGCCTTGTAGATGGCAACGGCAAAAGACAGATGCCCCTTGAGCCACTTCAGACGGTTGCTTTCCGCAGCCACCTGAGCCGGGAATCCCACCCCCAGAACAGAAACAAAGTAGCGGTCACCGGCAACCCCGACATCAATCTTCTTCACCTTCCCACTCTGAGCAACACGCAGGGAGGCCTCGAGATCGTTAAAAGGCAGCCCGAGGCTCCGCGCAATGTCGTTTCCCGTACCCACCGAGAGAATGGCCAACTCGGTCTGGGAGCCCGCTGTGGAGTTGACGACCTCGCTGATGGTTCCGTCCCCCCCCATCACACCCAGACGCTTGGACCCCGAACTGACCAGCTTCCGGGCCAGTTCGGTAGCATGGCCTGGTCCGGTTGTCTCTACGACCTCCAGCTTGAGTTCCCGGGCTCGTCGGCGCAGCTTGCGGATACAGGTCCGACCGCGACCGAAACCGGCACTCGGATTCGCGATTACTTTCATTTTGAGGAGCGAGTATATCAACTCTATTAAGAAGGACTTCTTGCATAAATCTAATTCATGTACTTTAAGTCAGTAGTAGTAGTAAGGCCTGTGGAAGCTGTGAGAAGCGTAGTGCCGGAACAGTTTGGCCTGTGGATGAAGCTAGGATCCTCTGATGATCGGAACTGGAAAAAAACTCTTTCGGATTGCCTACGACGAGGTTCCACAGGCTATGAACAGGAAGTGCACGTGCTTCTGTGGAAGAGCGGTCTCCAGGTTGGAGCAGTTGAGGTATCCTTGAAGCCGGGCCGGGGCCCAGGAGGAGGCACGACCTGTCTGGTGATGGGCCTGGTCTTCAAAACCAGTCGAGCTGCGGCGAGAGTCGTGGCTGGTGGGTTCGATTCCCATGTGCCTCCGCCAGTTCTTGTTTCAACCTCTCCTCCTGCTCGGATGATCTGATTAAAGTTATGCGAAACAATGAACCGGTTGACGATTTGGTGGTTTCTGTTCTCGCCAGGTTGAAGGAATCCGGTGCGGACAGAACAGGTTCCTCCCCGACTGCCTGGAAAGCAGACAATAGCCTGGCCTCCTGCATAGACCATACCTTGCTCCGACCCGATGCGGTTGCTTCGGACATCGAGTTGCTGTGCGAGGAAGCTGCAGGCTACGGGTTTGCTTCCGCCTGCATCAACCCCGTGTGGGTAGCAAGAGCTGCCAGTCTCCTGGAGGGCAGCGGGGTTCACGTTTGTTCGGTCATTGGATTTCCCCTGGGGGCGAACACGACCAAAGTCAAAGTATTCGAGGCGAGGCAAGCTATCTCTGATGGAGCCCGGGAAATCGATATGGTGATGAATATTGGTGCACTAAAATCGGGCTGGGAAGAAACCGTCGCTGAAGAGTTTAGAAGAGTTGTCGAAGTCTGTAGTGAGGGCGGAGCGATTTGCAAGGTCATACTTGAAACCGGGCTGCTCAGAGAAGAGGAGAAGATCCTGGCGTGCCGACTGGCGGCTGCTTCCGGGGCCGATTTTGTGAAGACCTCGACAGGCTTCGGGCCCGGAGGTGCCACCCTTGAAGATGTGGCTCTAATGCGCAGCACAGTAGGTCGCGCCCTGGGGGTAAAGGCCGCCGGTGGAATTGCCCGGGCCTCAGATGTCCGAGCCATGATGAGGGCTGGGGCTTCGCGCATCGGGGCCAGTGCCGGGGTAGCCATTCTCGAGGGCAAATCATAGGCTGGCTGTGTCTTCCCGGAAAGAGAATCTACAATGTCGCTAAGATACAACGCTGCAGCGGTGCAGACCAACTTTCCGAACCCGACCGGGCGCTCCGAGATGAAGAAAAACACCGCCCGGATCCTCCAGCTCGTCGATATGGCGGTGGAGGGGTATAAACCCTTCTTGCCACTGAAATTGATTGCGTTCCCGGAGTTCGCACATGCTGCACCGGTCTTTCCCACGCTTCAGGAGTTGCGGTCGAGGCTCGGTGTACCGATTCCCAATGAACACACGGAGCGGGTTTCGGGTAAGGCCCGGGAGTACGATCTCCACATCCAGATGGGCACGATGCTGGAGATCGATGACAAGTATCCTGGGGCGCTGTTCAATACTACTTGCTTAGTAGGACCATCAGGAATTCTCTACAAATATCGAAAGATCTACCCCTGGATCCCGTGGGAAGTACACACAAGCCCCCACGATATCCCAGACTACGAGGAAGAACTGTACCCTGTGGCCGATACACCGATAGGCCGAATCGGCACGGCCATCTGCTACGACTGGCTCTTTCCGGAGGTTCTGCGCGAACTGGTGGCCAGAGGAGCGGAACTTCTGGTACGGGTTTCGGCCTATATGGATCCCTTTGGTGCGACCGAACCCATGGATTGGTGGACGGTAGTCAATCGCTGCCGGGCGCTCGAGAACCTGGCCTATGTTGTGGCTGCCAACCAGGGAGCCACCCTGAAGAACTACCCTCCCTTTTCCTGGCCCGGGGGGAGCATGCTCGTCGATTACGATGGCCGGATCATCGCCCAGGCAACTCCGGGAGATGGCGAGAGGATCGTGGTGGGCCCGGTGGATATTGAACTCTTGCGCGAGGAGAGAGAGACTCGGCTGGCCCACCTGATGCCGGCCCATCTTCGAACCGAGGCACATCCTCTGTACACTCGCCCCTGCTACCCAGCAGGCACCTTTCAAGCTGGGGGCAACTGGACCTATGAAGACAATGCTCGATTGATCGAAGAGGCTCGCGAGCGGGCAGGCTCCATCCCGCCCATCGAGGGCAGCGCCGATGATTGATTGATGGAGATCTCGCCATTTTGTTACCATAAGGGCTTTTCGATTCTTTGAGGTTGAATCAATGAAACGGACCTTTCAGCCTAACAACCGCAAGCGCCGTAAGAAGCACGGCTTCCGCGAACGGATGAGCAGCAAAGCCGGGAGGCTGATCTTGAAGAGGCGGCGGGCCAAAGGAAGAAAGAGGCTGACTGTGAGTGGCTAGTGGCACTCCCAACTTTCGGTCGGCGGCTCAGCGTGCATCTCCATAGCCAGGCCAGGTCAAGGCGATGTGGATCTAGCCCGGGAACCGCAGTGAGCGAAGTGAACAAACGCTATCGTGCCTATGAATGGGAGTAGCAGGCAAGAATGCCAGACGCTGAGTTGGAAGGAACGTCTTCACAAGCGAAAAGACTTTCTACGGATCTACCGTCAAGGAAAGCGAATCTATACCGGCACTCTGGTTGCCTACTTCCTCCACAACCAACTGGACCAACACCGTCTGGGCGTGACGGCATCGCGGAAGATAGGTAAAGCAGTTACACGCAACCGGATCAAGCGCCGCATTCGCCAGTTGTTTCGGACGAGTAAAAGTCCCGTCACTCCTTGCTTTGACATTGTTGTGAATGTGAGAAAGGCGGCGGCCCGAGCCCCCTTTACCAGGCTGCAGGATGATTACTTGAAGGCGCTGGGACGTATTGAAGAAATGACGGAGCGGCAATGAAGACATTGGTTCTGGGTATCACTCGCGGCTATCAGATTCTAATCTCGCCGCTGCTGCCACCAACCTGCCGTTATCATCCCTCCTGTTCTTCCTACCTGCTGCAGGCGGTCAGGCGCTGGGGTCTGCTCCGAGGCCTTGGCCTTGGACTGCGGCGCATTTTGCGCTGCCATCCCTGGTCGGATGGTGGCCTGGATCCGGTACCCGGTGCGTCTGACGGAAGCCACAGATGACCTTGCCCGAAGCTCCCCAGAACGATAACGAAAAGCGCCTGTTTCTGGCGCTGATACTGTCGACACTTGTCCTGCTGGCCGCCTCCCCGCTGTTGAACTTCTTTTCTCCACCACCCCCCCCCGAACAAGTTGTCATCGAAGAGGATCCCCGCCAGCCAGTCTCCACCGCAGCGCAGCCGGAGGTACGTCCTGAACCTGAGACCACCGTCCCGCCGCTGGCCCAGGGGGACGTCGTTGGGGAGGAGCAGGTGTTCGAGGTGTTCAACCCGGACATGGTCCTCGACTTTTCAACGCGCGCGGCGGTCATTGAGAGCATCCGGCTGCCGGCGTATCTAGATGTTCCCGATAACGGCCCGGGCTTTCCCGCCAGCCTGGCTCTTTTGTGGCGATGGAGCCGCCCGGTCGGCGAGCCCCTGGAACTCGTACCCCAACTGGACTCGGATACGCTGCCGAGGCCGCTGGCTATCTCAACGGAACGCCCGGACCTGCAGGCCCTCCTCGATCAGGCTGTGTACCAGGTTGAGGGCGTGTACTCGCGTTCGCTGCAGGCCCCGGTGGAGTTTCGGTTTCTGTACCAGCGGGGCTCTCTTCGTGTGGAGCGACAAGTCAGGGTGCCGGCTACCGGGTATGACCTGGAGGTGACCACAAGGGTCTACAGCGAAGGGCGTGAACTCCAGGCTATGGTCTCCCTGGGCGCCGGAATCGGCCCACCCGACATCGCCCCCACCAGCGATTTTGCCAGCCCCAGCGTGGCCGTGGGCACGGGTCTTTCGGCAGAGCGTTACGATGCAGGCGATCTGGAGGTTGAAGTGACCCTCCCCGGGGCCGACTGGGTGGCCCTGGACAGCCAGTACTTCACCCGGGCATTCCTGGGCGAGCCCCTGAGCAGAATTCAGATGACGACTCACTCCTGGCAGGGAGAGGCTGGGGACCAGGAAGCTGTCACTCTGCTGTCAGCCCGCGCCGGTGGAACCGGAGAGGCTCCTCTGCGAGTATTCTTTGGACCCAAGAGTTTGGAGGCGCTACGCAGCGTAAGCCCGGGTCTGGGAGAACTGGTCGACTACGGGTGGCTGGCCTTCCTGGTCAAGCCCCTGCTCTTCATGCTGAAATGGATTTACGGCCTTGTCCTCAACTACGGACTGGCCATTATTCTTCTCACTTTCCTGATCAACGTGGCGCTGGTTCCGATCCGTTACAAGCAGATCGTTTCCATGAAGAAGATGACGGAGGTGCAACCGCAGCTCAAGGCCATCCAGAACCGTTACAAGGATCTGCCCCGCAATGATCCCAAGAAGCAGGAAATGAACAAAGAGGTCATGGCACTCTACAAGGAGCACGGCGTGAACCCGCTGGGAAGCTGTTTGCCGCTGCTTCTCCAGATGCCGTTCTTGTTTGCTTTCTACAAGATGCTGTGGACCTCCATTGAGCTTCGAGGAGAACCCTTTCTGTGGATTGGAGATCTGTCCCGGTACGACCCAACCTTCGTCACCCCGGTCTTGATGGGGGTCACCATGCTGGCCCAGCAGAAAATGACTCCCGGCGCGGGTGACCCGGCCCAGCGGAAAATGATGATGATGATGCCGGTGGTCTTCACGGCTCTTTTTTTGAAGGTGTCCAGTGGTTTGGCGTTATACTTTCTTTTCAGCAATGTTTTCGGAATGCTGTTCCAGGTCATGGTGCAACGGATGAGCCCCGAGTTATCCAAGGAGGTCCCCAAGCCGCCCAGCACCCCAAAGCGGAATCCCAGAGGGAGAAAGACCAAGCACAGGTAGGAGTATGGCCCACGAAATCCTTGACGAAATCCAATCTTTTACCGAGCAGCTCGTGGAAGGGGCAGAGTTGGAACTGGACGTGAATGTGAGGCCCAACCAGGATCAGGTGGTGGTCGAACTGAGTGGGCCAGACATGGATCTGGTCCTCACTGAGAATGCTCGGCTTCTCCACGCCATGAATCATCTGGTGAGCCAGATCTTCTACCGGAAGGCCCAGGGCCAGTACCGGTTCGTGGTGGACTGCGGCGGATATCGAGCCAGCCGCACTCGCGAGCTGGAGTTGCTCGCTGCCAAGGCAGCCGAGGAGGTACAAAGGTCCGGCCGACCGTTTCACTTCCAGGCCATGCCGGCCAGCGACCGACGGATCATTCATCTCTACCTTGCCGACCAGAGTGAGGTCAGGACGGAGAGCGATGGGCGTGGGATGTACCGCGGGGTGGTTGTGATTCCCGAGGTATAGCACGGGGCTGCTTTGCCTCCCGTCTACTCGATACGATGACAGTCAGAGCCTCTGAAGAGGACCACATTGTTGCTCTGGCGACGGCACCCGGGAAAAGTGCAATTGCTCTGATTCGTCTCTCCGGTCCCGATCCGAGGCCCCTTCTAAGAGGCGTTTTCCTGCCTGCCAATGAAGAAGACTTGATCCCCCGCACACCCACGCTGGGACGGATCGTGGGTGAAAGCGGTGAGGTTCTGGACCAGGTTCTAGCGACCTGGTTTCCAGCCCCGGCGTCTTATACGGGAGAGAATGTTGTTGAAGTGACCTGTCACGGCAGCCTCCTGATCGTGCAGCGGATCATTCACAGGCTGGTCGACCAGGGCGCACGCATGGCAGAACCCGGAGAGTTTACCAAGAGAGCCTTTCTCGGCGGCAAGCTGGACCTGGTTCAGGCCGAGGCTGTTCGGGATCTGATCGAGAGCCAGACGACCTTCCAGGTTCGGCTCGCTGCCGAGCAACTGGGCGGGCGGCTTTCGAGACGCCTCGAACCGCTCAGGGCCGGTCTGGTCCAGATTCTCAGTCACATGGAAACCGCGTTGGAATTTGTTGAGGATGAGGTGACTCCTGAAGAAAAGGAACCTCTGCTGGAACGGCTTCGGGAGATCACTCGTGACCTGAAGAAGCTGGCCGGTGGATTTGAATTGGGGCGCCTGATCCGGGCCGGGATAGAGGTGGCAATCACAGGTTCTCCGAATGCAGGCAAATCAAGTATTTTCAATGGTTTACTGAGAAATAATCGAGCTCTTGTGACGGCGGTCCCGGGGACCACGCGGGATGCGATAAGTGAGACCATCAGCATAGAGGGTCTGCCCGCCCGGCTGGTCGACACGGCGGGGATCCGAGAGGCCAGAGATGAGGTTGAGGAGCTCGGTATTGAGAAGACCAAAGAATACCTGGCCGGTGCTGATGTAATCCTTTTCGTTCTGGATGGAAACGCTGAGTTCGGATCCGGAGAGCTCGAGATCTGGGAGCTTGTCCGCGAGCGCGCCACGATTCTGGTCTTGAACAAGCAGGATCTGCCCCAGCACCTTCATCTGCCCCAGAAGTTGCTGGATTCCGGTCGTCAGACGGTCGAAGTCTCGGCTTTGCGGGGAGAAGGTCTGGAGCACCTGGTGAAAGCCATCTGGCGCGAGGTGACCCCGGAGACAGGGGTCGAGAAGGACAGTGTGTTCCTCACGAACATTCGTCACTATGAGGCTGTGGGGGCAGCTATCCGATGGCTGGAGAAGGGGATCCGTGCCTATGCGGATGGCGTGAGCGAGGAATACCCTGTTTACGACTTCAGGAAGGCACTGGAGAGCCTGGGCACCATCACCGGTGAGACGACTGTCGGTGACATTCTGGACGAGATCTTCTCGACCTTTTGCATTGGGAAGTAGGCCGCTCGTCGAGACTCCCGCAGCTACCGGTAGTATTGGAACTCGGGGCCAGGTTCCTGGTTACGCAGTCGCTAAAGCTCCTATCTCTGTGGGCTCGGCGATCGGGTAGGTTTCCTCGGGAATCCCGGTCCGTAGGCCCTAAGGCCGGCATCCTCGGCCAGCCGGCTAGGCGACTAGCGATTCGTAAAGACGCTGCAGCTCCTCGCTGTTGTGGAAGTGGAGAATGAGCCGCCCGGCTGATCCCCCATTCATTCCCCCATTGATTCCCCCATTCATCTGAATTTCCACCTTGGTCTGGAAGCGCTCCTCCAACCGTTGCTGAGCTGCCATGAGATTGGGGTCGGTTGAAGAGTCGACATTACTGGGCTTTGGTTGCAGGAAATGCTTCACGGCCCGTTCCGTCTGACGGACCGATAGACCCCGGCGGATCACCTTTCGGGCCAGGCGCCGTTGAGCTTTCTCAGGAAGGGGAAGGAGGGCGCGGGCGTGGCCCATCGAAACGGCTCCCTCCAGAAGCATCTGCTGAACGTCTTGGGAAAGATTGAGAAGTCGGAGAATATTGGCGACCGCGCTGCGACTCTTGCCCACCCTGCGTGCGACCTCATCCTGGGAGAGATGGAACTTTTCGACAAGTACCTGATAGGCGTGGGCTTCCTCGATGGCCGTCAGGTCGTCGCGCTGGATGTTCTCTACCAGAGCCAACTCGAGCATCTTCTCATCCGAGAGATCCTGGATGATGGCCGGGATAGACTGCAGCCCTGCCCTTTGTGCCGCTCTCCATCTCCGCTCACCGGCCACCAGCTCGAACTCGCTGTCCCGGGAGCGGACGATCACGGGCTGCAGCACCCCGTTTTCCGAAATAGAGTCCGCTAATTGCTGGAGGCTCTCCGGGGCCACGTACATTCGCGGCTGCAAGGTGTTGGGTTTGATCAGATCGATGTCAATCTGGCGAAGTCCCGTTTCCAGAACGGGTTCGGGTAACAGCACATCAAGACCTTTTCCTAGTACATTGCGCTTCATGGCTACTGATACTCCTGCTTGTCGTCGCCTCGATGGGGTTTCCGTTGCACTCGTTGGTAGCTCACCTTAAGGGCCCGTTGTCGAGCGTTGGCCAGGATTTCGCTGGCCAGATCGATGTAACTGTTCGCCCCCTTGCAGCGGGCATCATATAGAAGGACAGGCTTTCCAAAGCTTGGTGATTCGGCCAGACGAACGTTGCGAGGAATGACCGTCTGAAACAGCTGCTGACCAAGGTGGTGGGTCACATCTTTCCGGATCTGGTTGGCCAGATTGAGCCGCTCGTCGTACATGGTGAGGAGGACTCCTTCGATCTCCAACCCCGGGTTCAGACCGCTTCTGATGCGACGTATGGTCCGGAAGAGCTCCGAGAGCCCCTCCAGAGCGAAATACTCGCACTGCATGGGTATGAGCAGGGAGTCAGCCGCCGTCAGGGCATTGACGGTCAGGATCCCCAGCGACGGAGGACAATCGATCAAGATGTAGTGGTAGTCAGCCTGGAGATCTTGAATGACGGCGCGGAGTCGCCTCTCCCGTTCTGGAAAGTCCAACAATTCGATGGTGGCTCCGATGAGGCTCCGGTTCGCAGGCAGGATATCCAGGTTGGCAACCTCGGTTGAGCACAAGGCCTGTGAGGGGGGGCATTGTCCCAGCAGTACCTCATAGATCGAAGTCTGCAGCAGGTTTCGTTCCACGCCCAGGCCGGAAGTTGTGTTCCCCTGAGGATCCAGATCCACCACCAGCACCGAAAGATCGGCCGATGCGAGCGCGGCCCCCAGGTTGATTGCGGTCGTGGTTTTCCCCACTCCGCCCTTCTGGTTGGTAATTGCGATTACTCGTGTCATATCGGGCGCAGAATAACAAAGAGGTATGGCCAAGATGTTTCACGTGGAACAAGATCGGGTCGGTAGCGGCGTTTCTCGTTGCTTGCTCCTCGTTGCGCTCGTCAAGACTCGCGCAGGTACCCGGTAGTATCAGGATTCGGGGCCAGGTTCCTGGTTACGCAGTCGCCTCCTGCATCTGTGGGTTCGGCGATCGGGTACGTTACCGCAGAAACCCCGGCCCGCAGGCTGTATGGAAACCCTACCGTCTAAGGAAACCACCGAGATAGGAACGATAGTGACTGCGTGGCTGGCCCCAGGTCGCCGGGAACCTTAGGTGACAACCGTGGTCAGGTCTCGTAAATGAACCTTGAAGCATGCGCATGGACGAACAGTTCCATGGGTTCGCCCTGTTCCCGAACTACGTAGACTATGGCGCCTCAAGTCTGACCGGGTTCCAGAGGGGGACAACAGTCCCCTTTCGCGTCCACTTGCGTTGCCGTGATCGATCGAAACCGCAACAGTGCAGTCCCCGGGTGGCACAAGTCTTGATGCCTTGCCTTACGGTAACCCCTGCCCTGGCGGCGCTGATCACAGCCTGCACGTGTGTTCTTCGGACATGAACGGTCCACGGGAGCCAGCGGTGTCGCAAACAGGTCTCGAGGATGGCCCTGAGCACACATTGCCGTCTTGACCGGCTGAGGGAATAGGGCTCGATGCCCATTCGACACACCATGGAGGTATGCAATTTAGTGTCTGGGCCTGGAAAAGCGCTGCCGTACTGGTTGTGAAGACGATCCACGCTTCCCCTTGGATGGCCGTGCAGATGAGTGCCGTGGCAGGTGAATGTCAGAAAGTAGGCGAAGGGGAATGAAGTGTGGTGTAGCACATTAGAAAGAATGCTGCCGGGCAGAAAAGGAACGAAGCGGGTCGCCCATGAGCCCGGGGGCTGTGACCTTCCAGGTCTTCTGGTCGTTCCTCGTTTCTTGTTCCTCGTTGCCGCGCTCGTCAGCACTCGCGCAGCTACCGGTAGTATCGGGATTGGGGGCCAGGTTCCTTGCTACGCAGTCGCTGAAGCTGCTGCAGGTACCGGTAGTATCGGGATTCGAGGTCAGGTTCCTTGCTACGCAGTCGCTAAAGCTCCTGCCTCTGCGGGCTCGGCGATTGGGTACGTTTCCTTCGGGAACTCGGGCCCTAGGGAACAGCCAACCCCACGGGAACTGCGACACTCTCGGGGCGCATGTTTCACGTGAAACAACACTCTTCCCCTTGCCGGCGGCGGGGGTCCAGGACTTCTACTAAGCCCTTAGGAGGTTACCCCTCTGGCGAACTTAAATGTGTGGCCACTCTTCGTCGCGATCCTGGAACTGGTAACTAATTGATAACAAGCCACTTAGACCATATATTAGACAACTTCGAGGTGTGTAGTAGAAGCGCCTCTTACCGGTTGGCGGCCAGGCGTTCACAGAGGTTGGGCAAGACTCTCAGCGCCCGAATCGAAGTGATTCCGCCGGGCTGCCAGCCCTCGTATCGTTGCCAGCTCTGAGCAAGAATTGATACGTCTTGCAATTTCAGGCGGCGGGCGACTTCTTCCAGGAAAAATACCTTTTTCGCGTTCTTTTCCACCAACGACACATACAGCCTGGGCCGATAGATCTTGGCGGCCAGCCCGGGAAACCCCGCTCCCGATCCCAGGTCGGTCAAGACCGATCGATTCCCGAGGAAGTGCTCAGCCAACCAGAAGCTTTCCAGAAAGTGAAGGCGCAAGAGTCGCTCGGGAGAGGGCTCGGAGATGAGATTGACACGCCTCTTCCACTTGAGCAGAAGATCCAGGTAACTCTCGAGTCTACCGGTCTGATCCGGATTCAGGGAAAGGCCGAATTCTGATTGCAGTTGCAGTGCACGTCGGCACAGGTCCCTGGCGGAAGAGGAGACAGAGGAGGCGCGCATTCAACTTTCCAGGTGCCTTCGGGCCCGCACACCGAGGTGGATGTTCAGAATCGAAACGGCAGCCGGTGTGACGCCCGGGACCCGCGCCGCCTGTCCCAGGCTGGTGGGTCTGACCCTGCTCAGGCGCTCAATCATTTCGGCGGAAAGACCGGAGACGCCACCATAGTCCAGATCGGCGGGGATCGGGTGTTCTTCCAGCCGGGCCATCTTTTCGATATCCCGCTGCTGGTGCTGGATGTATCCTTCGTACTTGGTCTCGATTTCAACTCTCTCAGCCAGCCGGGGCGTCAGATCGAAGCCGGCCTGGGCCAGAATGGGGAGCAGGTCCCGGATCTTGACTTCCGGTCTGCGCAGCAACCGGCTCAGGCTGGTACCGTGTTTGAAGGTCGAATCCCTCAATAGTTCCAGGTGAGCCGCGGAGGTCCGGTTCAGATGATTGGCCTTGAGGTACTCCAGCGCCCCATCAATTCGCCGCCACTCTTTCTCGTGTTCTTCGAATACCTCGCTCCCGACCAAGCCGAGAGAACGAGCCTCCGGCATGAGCCGCCGATCGGCGTTGTCAATTCGGAGCAGCAACCGGTATTCGGCCCGAGATGTGAACATCCGATAGGGTTCGTCGACACCTTGAGTCACCAGGTCGTCAATGAGAATTCCCAGATAGCTGTTGCTTCTCTCCGGTACATAGGGCTGTTCGCCGCGGGTCCCTAAGGCAGCGTTGATACCGGCCACCAGGCCCTGCGCTGCAGCCTCCTCGTATCCCGTGGTGCCGTTGATCTGTCCCGCATGGAAGAGACCCTTCAGGGCCCGGGTCTCGAGAGTCGGCTGTAGCTGTTGAGGATTGACAAAGTCATATTCGACAGCGTACCCGGGTCTCAGAATGGTAGTTTTCTCGAGGCCCGGAATCTCACGGAGCATGGCCTCCTGTACATCAACCGGCATGCTGGTAGAGAGGCCGTTGATGTAGATGGAGTTCCCCTCCAGAGTCTCGAGTTCCAGAAAGAGCTGATGAGAAGTCCGGTCTGAGAACTTGGTGACCTTGTCTTCAATCGAGGGGCAGTAACGGGGCCCGATTCCTACAATCTCTCCGGTGTACAGCGGACTCCTGTTCATGTTCGCGTGCAGAATCTCGTGGACCCGTTCGTTGGTGTGGGTAATCCAGCAGGGAATCTGGGGCTGTGACAGCTTACGCGTCGAGTAGGAAAAGAACACCGGCTCACGATCGCCCGGTTGGGCCTCCAGTCCCTCCAGCCGGACACTGGAGCGCTCAACCCTCGGGGGGGTCCCCGTCTTCAGGCGACCCATCTCAAACCCGATCTCCTGCACCGACTCGGCCAGACGAATGGAGGCGCGTTCTCCCGAGCGCCCGGCCCGGTACTTCTGATCGCCGACATGGCACAAACCGTTCAGGAAGGTGCCTGCGGTCAGAATAGCGGCCCGGCAGGAGATGGTTTCGCCAGATGCGAGCTCGACACCCTCCAGCGAGCTTCCGTCGGTTCGCAGGGCAGCAACCTCCCCCTCCACAAGGGATAGATTGGGAATGAGTGCCAGTGCTTCCTGCATGGCCCGGCGATAGATCTGCTTGTCACACTGGGCCCGGGGAGCCCGGACGGCCGGTCCGCGCCGTCGGTTCAGGAGCCGAAACTGGATGCCGGCCAGATCGGCTACGAGGGGCATCAGGCCACCCATGGCATCGATCTCGCGCACGAGATGTCCTTTCGCAATCCCGCCAATGGAGGGGTTGCAGGACATCTGGCCAATCATGTCCAGGTTGATCGTGCAGAGAGCCGTCCTGGCACCCAGGCGTGCTGCTGCCGCCGCCGCTTCACAGCCTGCATGACCGCCGCCAATGACGAATACATCGAAATCACACACAACGGCAGACATTATAGGCAGAGCCGAGAAACACTGGTACCTTTCCGGCAATTCCATTGGGTACCCCGAGGCCACTCAACCAGAGGTGGGGAGCCGGGTAAGTGATGCCCTATAATGACCTCCATGATTTTGCGGCGCAAGAAGCGTTTGACTGAGCTCGTCGACTGCGCAGGCTGAGCTTCTAAGTTAGCACCGGGTGTGCTACAGGAAGCTCTGAAGGACCTGCCGGGGATTCTCGATCCCAATGTCCTGGTTGGCTTTGAAACAGCCGACGACGCCGGAGTGTACCTGATTGACGAGAACACAGCTCTGGTTCAAAGTACTGACTTTTTCACGCCGATTGTGGACGACCCCTTCGTCTATGGGCAGATCGCTGCAGCCAACGCTCTGAGTGATATCTACGCGATGGGGGCCCGGCCCCGGTTTGCCCTTTCCATCGTTGGCTTTCCCGTAGATGCTCTCGAGGTAGAGATTCTGCACGAGATCCTGTGCGGAGGCGCCGAGAAGATGCGAGAAGCCGGAGTGGCAGTCATTGGAGGTCATTCGGTTAAGGACCCGGAGTTGAAATTTGGCTACGCTGTAACCGGTCTGACCCGTCCGGATCGGATTTACCGCAATCAAGGACTCCTGCCGGGGGACTGCTTAATCCTGACCAAGCCGATTGGCACCGGAATCGTTGCCACCGCCGTCAAATACGGGAAGTGTCCCAAGGACGTCGAGCAGGAAGCGATCCAGTGGATGCTCACACTGAATCGCCAGGCCGCGGAACAGCTTTCGGGTTTCGAGATTCACGCAGTTACCGACATCACCGGCTTCGGACTGCTGGGGCATGCCTTTGAGATGGCCGTCGCAAGCGGGGTCTGTCTCGAGATCGAGAGCACACGGGTGCCACTTCTAGCCGATGTGGAAGTACTGGCCAAACGCGGTATGCTTCCCGGCGGGATTCAGGCCAACCGGGACTACCTGGGCGATGCGGTCTCCTGGAATCGAACCTCGAAGAGAATGCAGCAAATCCTTCTCGATCCTCAGACCTCGGGGGGTCTGCTGATTGGCCTTCCCTCCAGTGAGGGCCCTGCACTGCTGGAGAAGCTGTCCGACGCCGGAGTCGTCGGACACCACATCGGGATCGTGGAAACCCGTGGGACCCATTACATTTCGGTAGTCTAGCTGCGGCCCGTGGGGCTATCACCACGGGCTGCGAAGGGAGCCAGCTTGGGATCGGGAGTCGCCAGAAAGGTCAAGCTGCAAGTCCCAGGTCGAGTTCTTGCGAGGCGGCTTCTCCGCTGGTACGAAAAGGCGCAACGCGACCTCCCGTGGCGGGATCAGCAGGACGCCTATCCGATCTGGGTCGCCGAAACCATGCTGCAGCAGACCCGGATCCAGACGGTTCTGCCCTACTACAGGCGTTTTCTCGAGTCTTTTCCCAGGGTTGGAAACCTGGCCCGTGCTCCCAGAGAACAGGTTCTCAGTCTGTGGTCCGGTCTCGGTTATTACCGCCGGGCAGACAACCTCTGGCGGGCTGCCCAGATCATCAACCGGGAGCATCAGGGCCGGTTTCCGAGGGACCGGAAGACGGCCCTGAAACTGCCCGGAGTGGGGGCCTACACGGCGGGAGCGGTGCTCTCCCAGGCCTACGGGCTTCCGGAAGCCATTCTGGACGGGAATGTGAAGCGAGTGCTGGCTCGACTCTTCTGCGTCGCTGAAGTCGACGCATCCTGGGAAAGAGCCTTCTGGAACCTTCTGAACAGATTGGTGAAGGAGCCTTGCATCGCCCCCCATATCCGGGAGTTCAATCAAGCTCTGATGGAGCTGGGAGCCCTTGTTTGTAAGCCTCGCAGCCCTTCCTGCCAGGACTGCCCTTTGGAGTCGTTCTGTGAGGCGCGGCAGGCAGGAGTGGAGAAAGAGGTTCCTCAGAGCCGGAAAAAGCGCCCTCCGGAGCAGCTCCTCTTCATCAGTGCGGTGATCCTGGCCGACCGGGATTGTGTACTGCTGACCCGGGTATTTTCGGAGCCATATCTGCGGGGATTCTGGGAGTTCCCTAAAATCCCGGCAGGCACAGAGGATATCCCGCAGCGTTTCCGCAGCGAACACAGCCTGAGTCTCCGACCCCTCCGTCGGCTGAAAGAGGTAAAGCACCAGGTCACTTTTCGGAAGCTTGTGTTTCGTCCGCTGCTCTGCAAACTTCTGGAGCCGGTCCCAGAGCATCCTGAATGGCGCTGGGCGGATCTGGAGCGAGAGTCTCTCCCGGTTTCAAGTTATGTCCGCAAGATCTGGAAGGGTGTGACCGGAATCGCGTGAGCTGCACTAGGCTATAATCTCCGGATGTTTTCACGAATCAAGGTTCTCTCGCTGGTTCCGGTTCTTCTCCTTCTGTGGGCAGGAGCTGTGGCTCAGCGGGGTGGCCCTCCTCGGCGTCTGGAAGATCCGGAAACCATTCATCTGTCCTCGGGCTCGCGAGTTGAATTCCATTCCTTCTCCTCGGAATCGCTCAACAAGGATCTGGGGTACAGCGTCTTTCTTCCCGCCGGCTACGAATCCAGTGGCAGGACCTATCCCGTTATCTATTTTCTGCACGGCATGAACAATGACCACACCAGCTGGTGCGTTGGCCGCTATGGCAACTTGCCGGAGATCGTGGACAGGACTATTCGCGAACATTCTCTGCCTGAGTTTGTGATGGCCCACCCTTCTGGGGAGAGAGGGTATTACACGGATTCCGCAGATGGGCAGGCTCGTTACGAGAGCGCCTTCCAGAACGATTTTATCAAGGAAATTGAAAGCAGGTTCCGAGTCCGGACGGATCGCAAAGGCCGCGCCATCGGGGGGACGTCCATGGGCGGATATGGCGCGCTCAAGCTGGCCTTCAAGTACTCCGATTCTTACTCAGCCGTGGCGGCCAGTTCGCCCATCGTCCTGCTGGGCGACGATCCATCCGAGCTACTGAATGGTTCGGACCCGCGGCGAGCTCAATTCTTCTCTCGACTTCTTTACCGGGTCTACGGAAACCCGGTCGACCTGGAGCACTGGAAGGCCAATAATCTCAAGACCCTGGCCAACGGGAACCTGAACAGTCTGCGGGTGATGATGCTCTACGGGACCGCGGATCGTTACAATCAGATGATCCCGATGGAGGAGGGCATTCGTGGTCTGGCCGGCCTCCTGGAAACCAGGGCGGTTGACCATCAGCTTCACATCTACCCGGGTGAGGCGCACGGGTGGGAACTGGTCGGCAAACATTTACCTGAGATCCTGACGTTTCTGGCCAGCAGCTTTTAGGATCCAGCGTTCCGAGCCGGGTAGGAGGCTTCTCTAAGATTATGAAGAGGGAAGCAAGAGGCGAGGGGGGATTTGACGTTCTGGGTCCTCTCTACTCGACCGAGAGAAGGCTCGGGTCTTCGAGGAGAGAGATGACGTCGCGGAGGAACTCGGCTCCAACAAATCCGTCCACTACACGGTGATCTAGCGAGAGGCTCAGATTCATCATGTGGCGGATGACGACTTCCCCCTTTTGGACCACCGGCCGTTCCTTGATCTTGTGGACCCCCAGAATGGCCACCTCCGGATAATTGATGATTGGAGTGGCCAGAACTCCGCCCAGGGCTCCCAGGCTGGTGATGGTGAAGGTCCCGTCGCGAAGATCTTCCAGTTGGATCCTTCCTGACCGGGCCTGTTCAGCCAGTGATTGAATCTCAGCCGAGATATCGAGCACACTCTTGTCGTCGGCTTTCTTGATGACCGGAACGATCAGGCCCTCGGGAGTCGCGATGGCGACCCCGATATTGTAAGATCGCTTGAGCAGAATCAGCTTCTTTTCTTCGTCCAGAGTGGAGTTGAGAATGGCGTGTTTTTTCAGGCCGCTGACACAGGCCTTAATGAAAAAAGGCAGATAGGTCAGATCCTGACCCTCATGATTTCGCCTGAATTCTGATCGGAGTTCCACCAGGGGAGTTGCGTCAACCTCTTCCACGTAGGTGTAGTGCGGCGCAAACCGCTTGGCAGCCACCAGGTGATCTCCGATTTTCTTGCGGACTCCCCGGTAGGGAATCGAATCGGGGGCCGCTTCGGCCTGGCTCGCGATCTCGGAGGGCTGACCAATCGCTCGCTCGACATCCTGGCGGGTGATTCTGCCTCCGGAGCCGGTTCCCTGAACTCCGGACAGATCCACTCCCATTTCTCGGGAGAGGCGTCGAACCGCGGGAGTGGCAAGGTTCCTGGTCTGTTTCTGGCTGCGCAGCGGAGCCTGCTGAACCATCGAGCCGGCTGTTGGAAGTGTTCTTTCCGATCGCCTTTCAGAAGGGGCCGCTGCCTGTTCCGGGCCCTCGGGAGCGTCTATGACCACGAGCGTTGCCCCAACCGCGATGAGCGCTCCCTCCCCGCCAACCGTCTTCAGAACTTCGCCACTCACCGGCGATGGAATCTCGACCGTAGCCTTGTCCGTCATGACCTCGACCATAGGCTGATCTTCTTTCAGGTGGTCTCCAGGTCTGATCAGCCAGCGGACGATTTCGCCCTCAACGACTCCTTCTCCAATATCAGGCAACTTGAATTCGTAGGGCATTATGCAAGTAAGAGTTAAAAGGCAAGGCTTTCCTGGGCGGCTCGCAGAATGCGGCCGGAAGAAGGCAGGTAGTCTTCCTCCAGTGAGTAGGGGAAGGGAGTGTCGAAGCCGGTGACCCGGTAAACCGGGGACTCGAGATGCAGGAGGGCTTTCTCGGTGATGGTTGCTGCCAGTTCCGCACCGAATCCACACGTCTTGGGAGCCTCATGGACGACGATGACACGACCCGTCTTTTGTACCGACTCGAGAACGGTCTTGACGTCGTACGGGATCAGGGTTCGGAGGTCAATGACTTCCATCGAGACGCCCAGCTCTTTCTCCGCCTCTTCTGCCGCACTCAGGGAGACCGGAACCATGGCGCCGTAGCTGATCAGCGTCACATCCGTCCCACTGCGGACGACTCTGGCCGTTCCCAGATCGATGGTATAGGCCTCTTCGGGAACTTCGCCCCGGGCCGAGCGGTAGAGTCGTTTTGGCTCCATGAACAGAACCGGGTTGTCATCTCGGATGGCCGCGATGAGCAACCCCTTCGCCTCGTAGGGGTTGGAAGGGACAACGACCTTCAGTCCCGGAGTATGAGCGAAGTAAGCTTCCGGGCTCTGGGAATGATAGTGGCCGCCTCTGATTCCGCCTCCGTAGGGAGTCCGAATCACCATGGGGCAGGTAAACAGCCCGCCCGAGCGATAACGCATTTTTGAGGCTTCATTGACGATTTGATCGAAAGCCGGGTAGATGAAGTCCGCAAACTGGATTTCCGGAACCGGCCGGAGGCCGTACAGGCACATGCCTATGGCCGCTCCCACGATTCCGTTCTCGGATAGCGGCGTGTCAAAAACCCGTTTTTCTCCGAATTGTTTCTGAAGGCCTGCCGTGGCGCGAAAGACTCCGCCGAACTTGCCGACGTCTTCGCCAAACACGACCACGTTCTGGTCCCGGTCGAGCTCGCAAGACAGGGCCGAATTCACCGCTTGAATGATGTTCATTCTGGACATGAAGCCCTCACGCTCTCTGTTTGACCGTTGATGATTCCAGGCTTCGCTCAAGTTCTTCCTGCTGATCTCGAAGGTTCCACGGTACTTCGTCGTAAACGTCCGTAAAGAGACTTTCCCGGGGTGGCGGACCGTCGGCTTCAGCTTTCCGAACAGCGGTCAGGATGCGGTCACGGGTCTCGGCTTCCAGCTCCTCCTCCTGTTGCCTGCTCCACAGGCCTGCCGCGGTCAGGTAGGCGCGCATTCTTTTCAGCGGATCCTTTTTCTCCCAGGCCAGGACCTGTTCTGCTTCCCTGTAGGCTCGCGGATCGTCCGATGTCGAGTGGCCTGTCAGGCGATAGGTGAAGGCCTCTATCAGGGTCGGTCCGCCACCGTCTCTGGCTTTTTCAATGGCAGCCCGGGTCTCCTGGTAGACAGCCAGAAGATCGTTTCCGTCCACGCGGATTCCCTCGAAGCCATAACCGTGCGCTTTGGCAGCAAGGGATTCGGCGGCAGTCTGTTTCTCAACCGGGATCGATATGGCCCACTGGTTGTTTCGGCACAGGAAGACAACGGGAGCTTTTTTTTCTCCCGCCAGGTTGGCAGCGGCGTGGAAGTCACCGGTGGAAGTTGCACCATCGCCGAAGTAGACCAGGACTGCATCGCGGTTGCCTGTGATCTGGGCGCCCAGGGCCAGGCCCGTTGCCTGGGGTATTTGTGTTCCCACGGGACTCGAAACGGAGGTATAACGAAGCTTGGGAAGTGCGTAGTGGCACGGCATCTGGCGGCCCTTGGTGGCGTCTTGCGCGGTTCCGAAGATCTGGCCGCACATCTCGTAAATGGTGAAGCCCCGCAACAGCGCAGCGCCCAGCTCACGATAGCAGGGGACGATCCAGTCGTTATCCTGCAGGGCCGCGGCACTGCCGATGACGGCAGCTTCCTCTCCAATCGAGCCCACATAGAAAGCGATCCGCCCCTGGCGCTGGAGCGTGATCATGCGCTCATCCACACGCCGGTTGAGAACCATCAGACAATACAGTTGAACCAGGCGCTGGGAATCGAGGTCGGGCAAATCAGATTCGTTCTTAACCCCGCCTTCTGGGTCGAGAATCTGGATGAACTGTTCAGCCATGTCTCGGATTATATCCCCGCCCCTGGAATACGGGCAACCTTGACACAAGCCCGACGATGCGATTCATTCACACGAAGCCAGCGAGGCATGTGGACACCCGGCGGGGGTTGAAATGAAGATCGCCATCATCCAGCAAAGTGCCAGCCATGACCCTGTAGCCAACCGGGAGAAGGGAGTTCGAAAGCTGCAGGAGGCCGCTCGCGAGGGAGCTCAACTCGTGGTCTTTCCTGAACTGGCTTTTCTTCCTTTTTTTCCGCAGAAACCAGCCGAGACGCGACCTCTGGAATGGAGCGAACCGGTCCCCGGGCCCACCACCGACCTCTTCTCCACGATCGCCCGGGATCACGGAGTGGTGACGGTTTTGAACTTGTATGAGTCCGACGGTCGGGGCGCTACCTACGATTCCTCACCTGTCATCGATGCCGATGGAAGCCTCCTGGGTGTTGCCAGAATGGTCCACATTACGGATGCACCCTGTTTTCACGAGCAGGACTATTACACCCCGGGTGACAGGGGGGCTCCAGTTTTTGAGACCCGGGTAGGAAAAGTGGGTGTCGCAATCTGCTATGACCGTCATTTTCCGGAGTACGTGCGAGCGCTGGGGGTGAAAGGAGCCGATCTGGTCGTGGTCCCTCAGGCAGGAGCAGTGGATGAATGGCCTCCCGGTCTCTTCGAAGCGGAGTTGCAGGTGGCCGCTTTTCAGAATGGGTATTTTGCGGCCCTGGCCAATCGAGTGGGGGAGGAAGAGTGTCTTACCTTTGCCGGTGAATCCTACGTGGCCGATCCTTTCGGCCGCGTGATCGCGCAGGCGCCTGTCGGTGAGGAAGCGATTCTCTATGCTGACCTGGATCTGACCCAACTGAAAGAGTGCCCCGCCCGCCGGCAGTTTCTGCCCGACCGGCGCCCCGACACCGAGCTATAAGGGGCGTTTCTGGTTGCGCGCTGGTCAAGACTCGCGCAGGTACGGCGACTTCGTGCGTTCTTCGTCAGCGACCGCGGGGGTTCTCTTCTCCCTTACGGTCGGGGCGTTGGGGGCTTCCGAAATGGTGAGGGACAAAGAAGGATACCGGTCAGCACCAGGCCGGTTCCTGCCAGTAGCCGCGGTCGCGGGACCTCACCCAGAAGTAGCCACCCGGAGACAATAGCGACCAGCGGTGTGATGTACACAAAAAGAGTCAAACTGACGGGATTCATCTGGGTCAGGAGCCAGTAGAAAAGGGCAAAGGCCAGTGCCGAAGCGAAAATGCCGAGGTAGAGAAGAGCGATCAGGCTGCCGGGCCTGAGGCGAAAGTGGCTGACTTCTCCCAGCCACAAGGAGAGGAGTAAGATGGGCCAGAATCCCAACAGGAGCTGATAGTAGGCCATGGTGACGGGATCGAGATGACTCAACCGGTGTTTTGCAAAGAGAGTCGTGCCGGCCGCCAGAAAAGAGGCTACAAGCACAGCTAGGCTGGGGAGAATGATGTCCCAGCCTGTGTCCGTCGAAAAGAGCTCTTCATAGAAAATTGTAATGATCCCTGCCAGGCACACGGACAGCCCAACGTAGGTCTTCCAGTGCTGCTGCCGAGGGTTCAGTTTGAGAAGGTCGTTCTGCAAAGCCACGAAGATTGGGTAGGTGGAGAACAGGACTGCCGTCACCCCGGCTGTGAGTCGTTGTTCCGACCAGTGGATGAGGCCGTAGTTGCCCGAGTAGATCACGATGCCGGTCAGCGCGACCAGCCTCAAGTTCTGAGGGGTGATGGTGAGTCGCTTCCTTCGAAAACGAGCGAAGAGGCCCAGGGTCAGCGCGGCCAGCGAGCAGCGCAGGGCGACGCCCAGAAAGGGAGGGATATCCTGGAGCGAATACTTGATGGCGACCCAGGAGAGTCCCCAGACAATGCACAGCGACAAGAACCCTGCAGTCGAGATCGAGGGCATCGGACCACTTTGCAGGAATCGTGTCCGGCGTGACAAGCCGATATCAACCTTTTCATCCCGAACGAGGTTCTACCGTATGGGTGAGAACTGGACGATCCCGGCGGCCCGTTGAATGACGAAAAAGGCCCGGCTACCCGCCGGGCCTTTTTCTTACCGAAGGAGGGGTCCCCGCGGAGCAAAGTGGCCAAACCCGCTCCGCGAGAACATGGGGTGTAGTGCGAGGTTCTCATTTATCTTTGACGCAGCCGGGGGCAAAGAGTCTCAACTTTTTGTGTCGCCGATCCAACATTCTCGGGAGCGCCGGAGCCTGGAACAATTGGAACCGAATCAAAGGAAGGGAAGTTCCCGAGAAGCCAGTGGCCAAACCAGCCTCACGGGAACGGACTGTAGTGCGAGGTTCTCACCTATCTATTACGCTGCTACAGCCGGAAAGTTCGCATTTTCCCGAAGGGTCAAGTTCGTTTCCGTGTCATCGGTCGTTGGGTCCGGAGGTTTCGGTGCACTGTGGAAAAGGTACTTACGACGGCTGTGGGAGAGAACCCCTTTGAGTTCGAGGACGACCTACTACCGATGTAGTGAACAACTCTGAAAAAGCTGTGAAAAAACTCTCAATTAGAATTTCACAGGATCACCAAATAGTCAATATTAGAAGGTGTTTACAAATCATCTTCGATCTATGTTGGAAACTCTGAAGGCCTCTGAAAATTTCTCCGGAGCAGTCAAAAATCTGTGCTATGATACCGGAATGCGACTCAGGAGCGTTTCGCGAGGCGAAACTCGGAAATTACCAGAATCAAGATCTGAACGAAACCTGGCAGTTGCCATCCTGCGCCAGGCCTGGCACGAGGCAGTGATGGATTTGAGGTCGGTTAAGGAGACCTCACGGAACGATTACAGGTTACTGAAAAAGAAAGCCATAGAGTGGATCAGCGCCGATGAGGACGGTTTCCCGTACTGGTGCAAACTGGCTGATGTTGACCACCAGGCGGTTCGACAGCGCCTGGATGAATCGGTCGCTGATCCCAGAGTTTAGGTCCCTGGTCTGATTCTTTGGCATCTCAGGTTCCACACCTGAGGTCGAAATACTTTTCTCTGCGTTTTTTTCCCGCGGGTGATCAATCTCCGATGAGGCTTCTGAGTTCCTTGGGCTCGGGAAAGCGGCCTTGCTCCAGTTTCGAGAACACAAGCGATTCATTCAGGCTGACTTCGAAACGTCCGCCACCGGAGGGGACCAGGGTCAGGGAAGCGATTTCTTTGCGATAGTGGGACAATAATTCGAGCGCCATCCAGGCGGCTCTTGAAGTGTACTTTCAATCGTCGCAGTAGATGATTTCAACGCGTTTTCCAGTCGACATGTTTCTCCTCTCGTTGCCTCGGATCATGACTGAGCTCTAGTGCACTGTCCGGAAAGTTCACGCCGCTACTTCGGGCATTCTTTCGCCCGTTTGTTGCGCTACGCCGCCCGTTTGTTGCGCTACCTTGAAAGACTCCCGACCTTCCCGCGTCGCGCGCCTGACTGACGACGAAAATCCATCCCGAATGAACCCCGTGAACTTCCCGGACAGTGCACTAAATCATTTTATCAGTTTCGGTTTCGGTTGCCGACTCCTCTTCTTTTGATACATTGCCAGGCAAGGTTCGGATACAATATGATCTCCCTTCCCCTGGTGGGGTCGTAGTTCAGCTGGTTAGAACGCCGGCCTGTCACGCCGGAGGTCGCGAGTTCGAGTCTCGTCGGCCCCGCCATTAACCCCCTGCAAACGAGTAGTTTGCGCCCGTAGGTGCGTTCCAGATCGCCTGTGGCCAATCATGCCTGTTTCCGTTTTGTTTCCGCTTCCACAGCGTGGCCTTGAAGTACCCTGAAGATTTTCCGGGCCGAATTGCGTGGTGAAAACTGAGCGTAGTGGCGTTCGGTAGTGCGAACGCTGGCATGACCCAACACCTGCTGGATGTCGTGCATCTCGGCATCTGCCTCAGCCAGCTTGATAGCGTACAGCCGAAGTTATCGCCTCAGCAAGGGCATGACTCAACAGGACCTGGCGGACAGGTGCGGGCTGGACCTGTCCTACATCGGGGGTATTGAGCGGGGACAGCGCAACCCCACCCTGGGAGTGATCCATGCCCTGGCCTCAGTGCTGGGAGTGAGAATGGCGGATCTGGTACGGGAGGAGTAGCGGTAGACCCCGTAGTGTGCCAAAACTCCGCCGACCGGTATCTCATGGTGACCCGCTGACTCAAGGCCCGGTGCTAGGCCGAGAGCGCCTCGGTGGAATGCTCAGCTATTACTATCGGGTGGCGGCGTGACGAGTCAGTCGAGTTTTGGCACCATACGCCGTCCGGTTACTCCCGGGCATCTGCATATACGGTCAAGTCATCAAGAAGCGCCGGGAGAATCGGGTGGTCCAGGTCGATCGTAGGCTGCTGCTCGGAACACAGGCAGAACTGGAGGAGGCACTGTTTTCACTCCGAGGATTCCAGCACTCTCAACACCAGCTTCATCGAGCGCCACAATCTAACCATCCGCCAGGGCTGTTCCTATCTTGGCCGTCGTACACCTTGCCACGCCCGACGTACGGAATTCTTGGAAGGCCAGGTGGCTCTGCTCATGGCCTATTACAATTTTCTGCGACCACACAGGGCTTTGAAGTTCGGCACGACGATAAGGACTCCAGCCATGCAAGCTGGGTTGACTAAAAAGAGGCTCTCCTTCCGGAACGTATTCACAAGCCGAGCGGCGTTCTTTTTGTTTGTCTTGATGATGGTTGTCGCAGGGTTTTCAAGATTTGATTTTCAAGCCTTTCCGGTTCGACTCTGGCGGAGGGGGCATGGCTCAACAACACTTGCCTGAAGAAGCACCGGATGCTTTCAGATTACCGGACCACCACACCCGGTGATCACTCACCCCAAAATCTCCCGCAATCTTTCTCCGATGGCCTCCACATCGCCCTCTCGCAGGCACATCGGATTGAACACCAGCGCCCCCTCGTAGACCTGCGATGTATTCACATGAATACTCGGCACTCCCGCCATCAACTGCCGTGTCAGCTCGATGCCTGTCACCCCCGCTGTTTTGTCCAGGGTCAAACTGATCGTGGGCACCGATCGATTCAGACCCATCTGGGAGGTCGTATGGGGGAGCCGCTCCATCGCATCCAGCAGCGCCTCTGCCTTCTCCGCCCACGCCGACTGCCGTCTCTCATCGCCCTCCTGTACAAACTGTTTCAGCGCCACCATCAAACCCACAATCTGCTCTTTCCCCACCTTACAGGGCCGTCCTATCCCGTGCTGTGGACCTCCCGGAAGTGTCGATTTGTCGATAAGCGAGGGCGGGGGTTCCCACAGCTCAAACAAGACATCCTGATCCAGCTGCTGGAGGGCTGCCGAAGAAACCAGATCTCGTCGCCCGCAGAGGATTCCCGCCCCCTGAGGTCCCTGAATCGCTTTCCCGCCACTGAAACAGACCAGATCGGCTCCTTCTTCTATGAACCGCTTCAGATTTGCCGCCGGCGGCAGTTGAGCGGCCGCATCGACAATCACCGGCACGCCGTGTTCCCGCCCGACCCCCGTCACCTCCGGGAGGGGAGGGAGGGCATGGCCGGTGGCCACATAGGCGATCGCCGCGCTGCGCTCGGTAATCGCGTCGGCAATCTCCCAAGCCTCGGTGTCCCGCACACCAGCCCCTGAAAAGCGGTCTGAAATACCCACTTCCACCAGTGTCACACCCACGGAGCGAATGGCATGATCGTAAAAATTCCGATGGCTGCGGGGCATAATCACTTCGTTTTTCATCCCCTCCACATTCGGAAGTCGGTTCATTTTCCCCGGGTCCAGTCCGGCAACACACGCCGCCGTTCCCAGCATCAGACCGGCGGCGGCTCCCGAGGTCACATATCCCGCCTCGGCGCCTGTCAGTTCTGCTATCAACCGTCCCGCTTCGGCCTGAAGCTCGGCGATATCCACACAGAACTGCGACGCCTCCCGCATCGCCTCGGCCACCTCCTCACGCATTAGCGCCCCGCTCAACCGGGTTGTCGGACCCGCCGCATTGATAATGGTTCGAACCCCCAGTCGCTCATAAATATTGTCCATCGCCTTGTATTAATCCTTGTATCCGCGGCCTTGCATCAATCATTTCTGCCCGGCGGCTTGTCTCTGATCGGCCAGGGTGCCAGCATGGGGAATGACACCGATTGAGTATACCTTCAGGCTGTCCCTCCCGTTTAATCGATCCGAACAGATTCAACGGCTCCCGACACCGGTGAGACTCGGACCGGGGCCCGTCATATTGTGTGGAGAGCTGGGCTCTTGTGCGAAGTACTGGGGTAATTCGAGATTGACCTACCCAATGCCCACGGCAATTATACCTCGCCGGAAAACGGAGTGATAATTCTTGGTCTGGACCCGGTGCCGCTTACGCCGCTCGGCGCATGTAGCGATGATGAAGTCCACCAACCTGTGGAAGTGCAATGACCTCGCTCGTGTCCGGCGGCTCAATGGCTCTTGGTTCTGGTGCATCCTTGTCCAGAGATATTGCTAGTTAGCTTCGGTTAATGTTCCTCTCCCCTTATTCGTCATAGAAACTGTGCCCAAAACTGTGCCCGTCGGGAGACTACTCCAGCTGATTTGAGCTGACTCCAGCTGACTCGGTAAGTTTGTTCGTCCCAGAGTAAGTTCTTGTAAGTACTTAATTCAGAGCAAGCCAGGGGCGCTCTGAACGAATGGGATAATTAGACTTCTAATCCGTAGGTCGCAGGGCCTTTCACAGAAGGGTGGCAGATGGGTACGTAGATCTCGCTAGACCCGTAAGGAGTCCCCCCGGCTCTGCCGGGGAGGCAGCCAGAGTTCGGAACGTGTCAATGATATTGAGACACTTTCTTTGGAAAATTAGTGTAGCGTCAGTTCACGAGTCCTCCTGGTTGGGGCGATTGATCCAGGCTGCCTCGGGCAAAGACGGCGGGACAGGCCGTCCCTTGGGGAACCGCTCTGGGGATCGAGCAAAGGCGGATTGTAGGGCCTGAGCCCGCACCTGGCGTCTGGACTCCGCCCTCAGGTAATGAACGTCTTCGGGCGTGTGCAGTCCGATTCCCGAATGGCGATGCTCTGTGTTGTACCAGCGAAAGAACTTCCGGCAAAACTCCCGTGCGTCTTGGATGGAGCCGAACCGCCGGGGGTATTCCGGACGGTATTTCAGGGTCTTGAACTGGGACTCCGAGTAGGAATTGTCGTCTCGCACGTGGGGCCGGGAGTGGGATTTCGTGACGCCCAGATCGGCTAGCAGCAAAGCCAGTGCCTTGGATTTCATCGACGGTCCCCGGTCGGCGTGCAAAGTCAGTCGTCCCGAGTCGATTCGCTGCTGGGCGCAGCTTTGTCCGATCAGCGTTCTGGCCAGCGAAGAACTTTCTTGAGTGGCCACCATCCAGCCCACCACGTAGCGGCTGAAGATGTCCAGCACCACGTACAGGTAGAAATAGCTCCATTTGACCGGCCCCTTCAGCTTGGTGATGTCCCAGGACCAGCATTGGTTGGGAGCCGTGGCCAAAAGCTCGGGCTTTTCGTATTGAGGGTGGCGGCGTTGCAGCCGCCGTTCTCTGACTTCGTTGCGTTGCTTCAAGATGCGGTACATGGTTCGAATCGAACACAGATAGCGGCTTTCGTCCAGTAATTCGGCCCACACGGCAGCCGGAGCTTTGTCGACAAAACGTCTGCTGTGAAGCAGCTGCGCGACCTCCTCTCTTTCCGGCCCACTCAAGGTGCGCGGCGGAGAGGGCCGCAGGCGGACCTCCCGCGGAAACTCCCGGCGGCGTCTCTCTCGATAGATACTGGCCCGGGGAACCCCCAGGGCCCGGCAGGCCACAGCCGTCGGATGCGATTGGCTCAGCTCAATAGCCCGATTCCTCAACTCTCGTCTTCCTCCCGGCTCGTCCCCAGCGAGATACCCATCATCTCGGAGGCTTTTTTTTGGATCTCCAGCATGATCTCGGCCTGTTCCAGCTTGCGCTTCAAACGTCGGTTCTCGCGCTGCAGCTGCTTAACTTCGGGGGTGAGCGGATTGACCGGCTTCGCTTTGCGACCTCGTTTCCTGGGAGCCAGGGCCTGCAAGGTCCCCTCTTGGCGTTGACGGCGCCAGGTCTGCAGATTGGACCAGTACAGCCCTTCGCTTCGCAGCAGAGCACCCAGCTCTCCGGGCCGGCATCGATCGGCCTGGCCGAGTATCTTCAGCTTGTATCGGGCCGAGAAACGTCGGCGGGTGGCCCTGGCCGGCACCTCCGGGTCGGGCACAGAATCCGGCTGTGCAACCTCCCCGGCGCCGGCGCCGATTTTGGCAGCCTCTGCGCTTCGCTCCGAGGCCTCCAAAATCCTCAACTTCCTGTCTGAACTTTGATCCGGCATCTTCGATGATCCACCTTCTCGCCCTCTACTCTAAATTAGAAGACTAACGGTGTCTCACCATCATTGGCACAGAGGGGTTTGACAGTTCCGGGAATAGGTGAAAAAACTCCCTTCCGTGAGCCGAGCAAAGCATCACGAAAAGGAGTTTTATGAGTAACTATAAGAGCTTACAGCATACGAAATGGGAGTGTAAGTACCATGTGGTGTTCATCCCGAAGTACCGCAAAAAGTTGATTTACGGGGAGCTGCGCAGACATCTCGGTCAGGTGCTGCGACGGTTGGCTGGGCAGAAGGAAAGCTTGATTGAGGAGGGCCACCTGCTGCCGGATCACGTGCACGTGATGATCTCGATTCCACCAAAGTTCTCTGTGGCGCAGGTGATCGGGTACATCAAAGGGAAAAGCGCTATCCACATTGCCCGGAACTTTTCAGAGAGTCGGCGAAACTTTGTTGGACAGCACTTCTGGGCACGCGGATACTTCGTATCGACCGTGGGCCGAGATGAGAGAGTGATCCGTGAGTATATTCGGCGGCAAGAAGCAGAAGATCGTCGCCAGGATCAGCTCAGGCTCCTGTAGTCAGGCCACCTTTAGGTGGCACAAGTGGCCGCGGTAGCGGCAACGTCAAGTCCGCTTTGAGCGGCTCACAAGATTAAAGCCCCCGGCTTTGCCGGGGGATACTTACGTCTGCGGATCTTGATGTTGACCTCGCAGCGATTGGAAAACGGTTGGCCCTTGCGGAGTCCTTGGTCCATTCCGGGATTCAAGTGTCTCCACTTTGTCGCCATGTCGAAACGGCTAGGAACGGATAGGAACGGATCAGTTGTGGTGGCGAAAACCCCTGTCGGTGTTACGTTTTACCTAGCTTTGGGCAGATTTGGATTCTTATTGCACAGGACTTAAAATCCTGGGGGCCTTAGGCCCGTGTGGGTTCGAGTCCCACCCTGGGCACTTGCTTACTCCTTGATTTCAAAGATCGCTTCGACTTCGACCGCAGGCCCTGTCGGCAACGACGCAAATCCGAGCGCACTCCGCGCGTGATAGCCGTCGCCATCTTTGCCGTAAAGTTCGTGTAGCAGGTCGGATGCGCCGTTGACGACCAAGTGTTGCTCGATGAAATCTTGCGTCGAGTTCACGCAGCCGAGCAGTTTCAACACTCGCAAACCGTCCAGCGTTCCGTGCGCGTGGTGGACGGATTGCAGGATCTTGATCGCGCATTCCTTGGCCGCTTCATAGCCCCGTTCAACGGTCAAGTCGGCTCCCAGTTTGCCTTTGATGTCACTCGTGTGACCGGACGTAATCAGCAGATTACCCGTCCGCACGCATAGATTTAAATATCCCGGTTCTTGCTCAGGAAACGTCAAACCCAACTCCGCAGCCTTTGCTTCCGCGCCCATGCTGTTCTCCTTAAGAAACTTCGTATGTTGCGAACTCTGAATTCTGCCGATGAACGGTCACAGGATGTCAGATGGTGCTTTCAGTTACAAACGTCCGCTCGAACGTTTGGTCCGCCTAGTCGAGCTGTGTGCCCATAACTCTCATTCCGTCCATGTTTTCGAAATTCCACAGATTGAGGTCAAATCCGAGCCGAGACAATCCGGCTTGCTCCAGTTTCGGGATTCCGCTATTTCTACGCACCCCCTTCACAGAATTGATCGAATCTCTCTCCCGATTCTGCAAAGCTCGACGATTTGCCTGCCCGCTCAACCGTCCCGGCTTGTCACCATTCTGTAAGCGCGACAACCCAAATCCACCCCATTCCACCCAACTCCAGCCAAGAGTGAGGATGCTTAAGTGGTTGATAAATATAGTATTTACAGTAGTTTAGAATTTAGTCGTTACAGACTTAAAATCCTGTGTGTTTCCGTCCGTCCAACTCTCATCTCCTTTGTCATCCCCCGAGCACCATTCGCCACACATTCTCTGGTGACGACCGACGCTCAGTAGTTGGAATCAATGTTTCCGTTTTGTTTCCATTTCAGTTGGTAAACTCTGGTAAATTCTGGTAGTCCGACCTGTCCTGAATCCCGAGCTAAATAGTTAATTTGTAAAGGTTTGGCAAGTTTTGGTAAGGCAAGAACCTAGGACTGTCACGCCGGAGGTCGCGAGTTCGAGTCTCGTCGGCCCCGCCAACAGAAGTCCTTTTGTTCAGTGACTCTTGTGAATCTTAGATTTCGACACAGGGCGTCAGGGAGTGACACGCGACGCCTCTGATACACACTGAAAACTGGCACACCTACCGGCACAGTGCGCGTGATTCCGCTTCCCGATCTAAGCACGAAGAGGCAAGGCGAGTAAGAGCTGCTCACACGAAACACCTGCTTGGCAAGAAGATTGCCCTTATTCCGAAGGCAACCCCAGTCCAAACACACTCAGGCACGCGACCAAGACAGCGGCATAGCCGGCCAGTCGGGCCCCCCGCCCCCGCAGTTCTCGGTGCTGCCAGACCACAATGATCGCCACCAGACACTGCAGTGTGAAAAACAGAGCGAAGGCACGCGACGCGTAGGCGATGATCTGGTTCACGTTCGTCTCCCAGGTGATCGCCAGGGTAACCACAAGAATCAGCAGATAGGCGTAACGAGCGGGGACCCGGCGGCCGGTGATGTCCTCAATCAGGCCCCCTGCACCAACGTTGTCGGCCACCGCCGCGCTGAACTGGCTACCGATGGCCGCCACTGAGAGCAACAGGGGCAGGACCAGGGCCACCGGCCTGGTCATTAAGATGATGGCCGTGACGTCTGTGCCGAGGCCGTCGTGAAAAAGAACGGTAGCCAATCCAATGAAGAGGATGTAGATCGTGCTCGACAGTAATTGCGCGTACCGCATCGTGGCGATGCGCTGTGCTGCGGAGTGCTGGTTCCCCAGATATCGGGATGTCTCGAAACCCTGCACAACGATGAGCAGGCCAAGCAGGACTCGAAGATCACGAAATTCCAGGTTGGAAGAAACAGCCGGCAGAGCCCACTCGTCCCCGAGAAGAAGTCGCGCGTTGTAGTAGAGCAGAGCTGCCAGCAGGGCACCGATCACGCCGAGATTCAAGCTGACCGCGTACTTCTCTACGCTCTCCAGCGCATCGAGGCCGCGCCAGATGCCGATCCCTCCGATTGTTGCCAGCAGAGCGGTCGTCATCCCGTGGGCCAGTGTTTGATCCTGGAGCCCCAGAGCGGAGAGACCAAAGGCTGCAAGGAGCTGCAGGTAGTAGCTGACCGAGATGAAGTAAGCGCCGGCCAGCACGATTCTTGATGTGAACGCGATGATCTGAGCCGGTCCCCGCTCCGATTTCTCGATCGGCTCGAAGTAACGAATGTTGAACCGAATGACGCCGCCCACAAGGTAGGCAAGGACCAGAAGCCCCATCATACAGGGGAGAGCGAGGTTGCCGACTGTGCCGGCCAGAAGGGGAGCACTGACCAGAAACCCGCTCCCCATGATCGAGGCCAGTGGCGTAACCGTGGCGCTCCAGCTGGACGACGCTGCCAGCCTGGGTGAGAGCGCCAGATACAGGGCCAGAGCCAGTGCGATAGCGACAATCGCAATATTCAGCATTCAGACAGGTGCAATCGTATACTGGATCAGCACCCCCCCCAACAAACTTCGCCTCGATGCGATTCGACTCGCTCTGATAAGTCCGTTTCATGATCTCCAGGGAACCTCGATCCTCTTTGATCGGCTGTCGGCCAGCTCAGGGTGTTTCAGTTCTTGCCGCCACGATTTTCCAGTCGCCGTCTCGTTTGGCCCACCGAAGTAACAACGCGGCGTGTCCGGTGCGCGGCCCTTGCAGTTGGGTGAACGTCGTGAAGTGCTCTCCCTCGAATTCGGCATCACCACATTGGAAATGTTGACTTACGATCTCTTGTTGTCCGACCAAAACATCAAATAGTTCCTGGTGGTCATGCCGCACCAAGCCTGCTTGCCGATACCACCAGGGGTCAACCGACCCGATTACCTCTCCCAACCTCTCCTGACGTCCGATGTTGTCGGCAACAAACGTTAATCCCCGCTCGACGTCTTGTAACGCCTCGCCGCCACTCACCGGGGCCTCTCCGGGTGTGGACCAGCAGGAGAAAGCACCTGCATCAAAGTATTTCAGTGCAGCATCGATTCGCTGCCTGACGAGCCACTCTTCGTAGAAGCGCCGCGCCCTCCGGATCATCTCCGGGTCGCCCCCGACCTCTTTTCTGGCTGCGGGCTCGGGTTGCCACCCAGAACCGGAGACGTGATCGAGTTCAGCGGCGCTCTCAAAATCCCGCTCGGATGCGATAATGCGCCATCGACCCCCGAGCTTTTTCCAAATCTGATGCACCCTGAGCCCGCCGCCTGCGGGGTGGGTGAGAGTGAGAGCCATCCCTCGGGCACCCTTGTAGAGATTCTTCTCCTGGCGCGCCTCAAAGAAGTGTTCCGGATGGCCCTTTCGTGAACAGTCCAACCCACGCCAGGTATCGTTGGATGTGTTGAACAATAGATACGGTCGACCCTGGCCCGCTGGCAGCGGCTTCAGATCCCGCAGCCATGGATGGGGGCGAATCATCGTCTCGTCAAGGCTCTCGATTGGGCCGACGATTGCCGACGTCGCACGCAGTTCGCGATAGAGTTCCCAGGCGCGCCGCCCGATGATCCGGCGCCAGACGCCCGTCGGGCATGTGCACGCAGGGGTGAGTACGGTCATCGAAGTAGCCGGTCGCAACCACAATATCCTTTTCGACCAGCCAGTTCCGCAAAAAGTGTTCGACCGCCTGGTCCAGATTGCCTCGAGCCTCGTCGGGAGCCGGCAGTTCACTGAGGAGGCTGTGGTCGACGTTCCCCTGGTTCGATTCGTGGCTCAAGGTCTCTAAGCCGAAGAGCCCGCGCCACCAAGCCAATAGCCCTTCCCAGCGGCGAACATGGGCCCGATAGTTTCCCTTCGGCCTGACATCGGAGTTGTGGGCCGAGAGGTGCCCGTTGAACAAGGCTACGAAAGGGTTCGATGATCGATAGTCAACGTCAATATCCGCGCGGCGGCCGTCCTCAGCGATAGAGAACTGGATCGAGGGAGTGTTGCGGTGGCGAAAGCTTAACGGGAAGCCGTTGTGGAACACGCCATTGTGGCCCTTCTTGAAACCCTTGTCGCGCTCCAGCAAACCCACTGCGCCAGGCTTCAGTTCCACGTAAATGCGATACTGCTCATCCCCTCGGGAACCGTCCCGCTCACCCAACACCCACTCCAGGTATTCGATGAGGTCGATGGCGCGGCCCAGTGAAGCGCCGTCCTCCGCCTCCAGCGGGGTGTGCATCAGCGCGTGGGTGACCGCTTCGAAGGTAGTGGCCACCGACTCGGGCACAGAATCGTAGATTTGTTGAGCTGACTGCTCCCTCCCCGTGGCTTCTCCAAATCGGCGGGCCCACTCGTCCAGAAGCTGCTGCTGGACCTCTTGCAGCGTTTCATACCCACCACCGAAAGATCAAGGCACCCGCTCGGTCTGAGCCCACAAACAAGTTAGAGCCGCACCCAGCACAAAAAACCGCTGCCCTTTGCAAGTGCACAATCCACTCTCTCAGCCTTTGCCGAAAGCCGGACAAAGATGTCTACTTGCTCGCAGTGTGTAGGCCGACGACATGTTCACGAGCCAAGGATCGAAGGTGCAACGCAAGAGATTCTGCTCCTCACCTTCTCAATCGAGGATGGAACTTGGGCAGTTGTTCCTCGAAACACGCGTTCCATACCTGCTCGCGTCAACGGCCAAGTCCTCGGCGCTTACCCTCTTCTGTATTCGTCTTCTCAGGCATCGGTGACAAGCCTCTTCTCAAGCTGATCCTGTAAAACGGCCGAAGGGTTGCCTCCCCATTGATCGCAGAAGACAAGCTCAGACAGCGGGAGACGCGGCAACCAGTCGACCATTTCGAGCAATGGGCGGTCACCAAAACGTGCGACATGGCCGACACAGAGATAGGCCACTGGGATCACGTGATCGGGGATGCCTAGCAGTGCCCGCATGTACTCTGGTTCCAGGATGCTCACCCAGCCGACCCCGATACCTTCTGCTCGAGCAGCCAGCCACAGATTTTGGACCGCGCAACAGGTGCTGTAGAGGTCGGTTTCTTTAATTGTGTTTCGGCCAATGACGCTGGGGCCGTTGCGGGTGGGGTCGCAGGTAACGCAGAGGTTCAGCGGAGCATCGAGAATTCCCTCAAGCTTGAAGGAGAGGTACTTTTCCCGACGTGCCCCTGAAAACGTCTCCGCAGCTTTCAGACGCTCCGAGTCGACATGGGCGTATACCTTCTTGCGAATGGAGAGATCCCTAATAACGATGAAGTTCCAGGGCTGCATGAAACCGACAGAGCCCGCATGGTGGGCTGCCATGAGAATCCTGGCGAGCACCTCGTCTGAAACTGGATCCGAAACGAAGTCACGTATGTCCCGTCGTCGAACGATCGCTTCGTAGACGCCTCTCTTGAGTGCGGGCGGGAATTTTTTGTTCACAATACAATTCTCTCTTGGCGCGAGGGTTGTCGGTGTCCTGGGCTGTCATTCGGCATCAGCTGGATGCTGCGACCGACCATGCTTCGTGTTCCTCAAGGTAAAAGATTCGCTCTATTCTCGTCCGAGACAGGAGAATACCGCGATCCCAAGGTTGGCGCAACGGGGAGTTCTCTAAGCCATCGGGTGGACGGCTCGGCGATCTCGGTTTCGTCCTCAGTCCACCTGAGGTACCCCTCGGTGTGACGAAAGTGTCCCCTGTATCGGCACCGCAACTTGAGCAGCAACTGCCAGTATGGAGGTGGGTATCTTGAATCTGCCGAGCCCACGATCTTCGTCAGATTTGCGCTGAGTTCAGGGAGGTCGTCTCTAGAACTTGACAAAAGGGATACGGCCCAAGAAAATCGTCACTTGTATCACAGGTCGCGTTAGGATGACGGGAAGTTCGGTCAGAAACCGACACTGTCCTCGCAACTGTGAGCAGGGACGAAATCCGCAACGATGTCACTGCCCGGCCTAGCCGGGTGGGAAGACGCGGAGAGTAGGTTAGTACCTGCAAGTCAGGAGACCGATCCGACGTGCCCTCCAAAGAAAGGCTTCCGAGGTGGAGGCCTGGGGGTTATCGGTGTGCTTGCCCGTTTTCGCTTTCTTCTGAGATTTTTCTCGCTGGCACCTACAGCGCAATTCTGCCCACATCAGGCAGCTCGGGAAACGCCTTTCCCTCAAGTTGGGTTCCTATTCTCGATTGGGAGAGCACAGTGAAAAACATTCGACTCATAGCAACAACGGTTCTTGTCAGTCTGCTGGCGTTTCTAACCGGCTCGGCCGGGGATCTCCAGGGCAAGGTCAGCGAGTCCACCGGCGGTTCGATCCCCGGGGCCACCGTCACCGTGATCGACCAGAGTTCCGGCCAGCAGCGGAGGGCGACCGCAGACTCCGAGGGTCGTTATCTCTTCCCGAATCTAGCGGGCGGCGAGTACTTGCTCGAGGTAGAGTTCAGCGGCTTTCGGAAGTTCGTCACGGAGTTGACCATCCACGGCGCGACAACCCAGCGCAACATCGTGATGGGGGTGGGGCGTTTCACCGATCAGATCATGGTGACGGGGACACTCATACCCACGCCCGTCAACCAGGAGGGGCGCAGCGTTTCGATCATTACCGCTGAAGATATCGAATTGCGCCAGCATCGCTTCGTGTTTGAAGCCCTGCAAGAGATTCCAGGTGTTCAGGTGACACGGTCTGGCAGTTTTGGGTCAAGTACCGACGTTTCCATCCGCGGGTTGGACAGCGATCAGACCCTGGTGATCCAGGACGGTGTTGTCCTGAATAATCCGGGTAGCTTTGGCAACAGCTTTAACTTCGCCAATTTCGATACCAGCGACGTGGAACGGATCGAGGTGATTCGGGGTGCCCAGTCGACGCTCTATGGGTCAGACGCCATTGGCGGCGTGATCAACATTGTCACCAAGGACGGATCCGAGGGATTTGGCTCCTCTGGATTTGTGGAGGGAGGGTCCTTCGGCACGTTCAGAGGTACGGCTACCGTTCGCGGTGGCACCCGAAAAGTCTCAGGTCGAGCGACCGTCAGCGGCATCACCACCCGCGGGTTCTCAAGTGCCGAAGAAGCCAATGGCAATACAGAGGATGACGGCTTCGAGAACATAACTTTCTCCGCCAAGGGTCGCTTCCAGCCACTTGAAACTCTCAGACTCAATGGTGTTGTGCGCTATCAGAACAGCGAGAACGAATTTGACGGCTTTGCCGGCCAACCGGTCGATGCCGACGAAGTTAGTCAAACTGAAGAGCTTGCGCTTGGCGGTTTTGCGACACTCGAGACCTTCTCAGGCAAGCTCAATCATTGCGCTTCGATGACCTACACGCGGGTTGATCGACTCAACCTGACGGATGGCCAGCCTAGCTTTGACTCGCTGGGGACACGAATTTCCTATGAGTATCAGGCCACGACAAAGCCATTAGAGCAGGCGACTCTTCTCTTCGGCGCTGAACATGATGTCCAGGAAGCAACGACTGAAGTCGGCTTCGGCGGAAACCAAGAGATCAAGACTACCAGCGGCTATGGATTGCTACAGGTCACACCCCACGAACGTGTGATGCTTAGCGCTGGCATCCGTCACGATTCAAGCTCCGACTTTGGTGCGAAAACCCCGTTCAACGGCGCGGGTGCAGTCCAACTTCCAGGGATCGATCTGACCTTGAGGGGAAGCTACTCCGAAGGATTCCGTGCCCCCACCGCTGGAGAACTGATTTTTAACCCTGATCTGTTCGCGGAGTACAGTAGTGGCTGGGACATCGGCTTAGAGCGGTCGTTCTGGTCAGAACGTGTCCGCTTGGCGGTCACCTATTTCGATCAACAAGTCGAGGATCTAATCGCCTTCGATCTAGCCGAATTCACGTTTGTCAATATCCAGGAGTTTGAGACCAGCGGTGTCGAAACCTCCGCCCATCTGATACCCCATGACAAGCTGGTGGTGGACCTGAACTACACTTATCTGGATGCGTTTAACGTTTCAACGACCATCACTGCCGGCAACCAGCCCAAGCACCGTTTCAATGCGGCAATCGCCTGGACACCGATGAACCGGCTGACTTTGTCCTCGAGCGTGTTGTTCAATGGCCAGGAGCTCGACCGCTCCTTTACGCTTGACAGCTTTACCTTAGTCACTCTTCGCGCCGAGTATGCGCTCACGGACCAGCTGGATTTCACGGTGCGTATCGAGAACCTGACCGACGTGAACTATCAGGACAATGCCGGCTTCGGCACTGCCCCATTGTCGGCTTTTGCAGGGTTAAGGATGCGATTCTAGATGAAACAAGCGCTCCTGCCTCTTTTCATTCTGGCAGCCCCTGTCATGGCGCAGGAACGTGTCCTTTCGCTTGACTATTGCGCCGATCAATATGTAATGGCACTGGTTGAGCCGGGCCACGTTGTCGGGTTGTCTCCAGCGGCCGACAGCGAGTATTCCTACCTGGCAGAGCTGGCCTCCGATCTGCCTCAGCTGCGCCCGACGGGGGAGGAAGTGCTGCTGGCCGAACCCGATATCGTGGTTCGACAGTGGGGCGGTGGCTACAATGTGGCCGTTTATCTGGAGCGCTTCGGAATCCCGCTCGCGCAGATCTCTTTCGGTGTCGACATCGAGAGCGCACGGACTAACTTGCGATCGATTGCTACCGCTTTGAGAGAAGCCGACAAAGGCGAGCAGCTCATCCGGCAGATGGACGATCGGCTGGCCCGGATCAAGTCTGAGCTTCCCGCGGAAGCTCAGACCCCTCGGGCTCTCTACGTGACTCCCGCCGGCATCACAACCGGTTCAGGCACCTTCGTTCACGAGATGATGGTCGCGGCGGGCGTCATCAACATGGGAGCCGAGGGAGGGCGCCAGGGCTGGCTGGAGATCAATCTCGAGGCGATTGCGCTGCACCCGCCCGACTTGATCGTCGGAGCGTTCTTCGATCTGCAGTCCAATCACACAAACTCCTGGTCTGTCGCCCGGCACAGTTTTCTCCGAGAGGTGATGCAAGAGACGTCGACTGTCTTGATTCCCGGATCCCAGATCGCCTGCGCCACCTGGTTCTTCGTCGACGCAGCCGAGGCGATTCACGAAGCAGCGCTACGGTGGAGCGAACAGCAAGGGGCGGGCCTGCGATGAGACGTGCCCCCTATCCGTTCCTGATCTCCGGTTTGATTCTGAGCTTGCTCCTGGTCGGTGCGATCAGCTTGACGATCGGCTTCGCCTCGATTCCCCTGGGCGCCACGTTTGCCGGTTTGTTCGCCGATCCGGACTCCGATCGGATCGGGCTGATCATCCAGGAAATTCGACTGCCACGGCTGCTGGTTGGGATTGTAGTGGGCGCCTCTCTCGCCATCTCCGGTGCTGCCCTGCAGGGCCTGCTGCGCAATCCGCTGGCCGACCCCGGCGTGATCGGGGTCAGTGCCAGCGCGGGTTTGGGAGCGGTCATAGCGATCTACTATGGGGCGTCCACAGTGTCCAGCTATGCGGTGCCCGGTTTCGCGATGGCTGGCGCACTGATCTCCACCTCACTGCTCTATGGGCTGGTGCGGCGCGACACCAGCGTGTTGACGCTGATACTGGTCGGGATCGGCCTTAGCTCTCTTTCCGGCGCATTGACTTCGCTGGCCATGAATCTGTCGCCCACCCCCTTTTCGTTGAGTGACATGGTGTTGTGGCTCTTGGGGTCGCTGGCCAATCGCTCCTTCACGGAACTCTGGCTGGCGCTCCCCTTCATGCTGATGGGCTGGGTTTGTCTCCTCTTCAGCGCCCCGGCCCTGAGGGGATTGTCGCTTGGTGAAGAGACGGCTGCCACGATGGGCGTCAACCTCGTTCGCGTACGCGCCCTCATTGTGATCGGATCGGCGCTGTGCGTCGGTTCCGGCGTTGCGATTTCCGGAACCATCGGCTTCGTCGGTCTGATCGTACCGCACATGATCCGGCCCTTGGTTGGCTACGATCCCGGGCGCCTACTGCTGCCCAGCGCCCTCGGGGGCGCCCTTCTGATCACGCTGGCTGACATCGGTGTTCGGCTGGCACCCACAGATCGCGAATTGAAACTCGGCGTGTTGACGGCTTTAATCGGCGCACCATTCTTCCTGTTCCTGGTGCTCAAGACGCGGAGAGAGATGCAATGAGCATCCTGGCGGCCGGAAATATTGATGTCTGTATCGGCGGCGCCCGACTCTTAAAAGATGTGTCCTGTGCGGCCAGGGCGGGACGCTTGACCGGGTTGATCGGCCCTAATGGCGCGGGCAAATCGACACTGATCCGCGTACTCTTGCGCCTTCAGCCTGTCGAAGGCGGACGTATCCACTGGGCCGGAAAAGACATCACCGACCGGCGTCCGCACGAGTTACGTCAGCATTTCGCCTATCTCGGGCAGCGACAGACAGTTCACTGGCCCCTGACCGTGGAAGCGGTAGTGGCCCTGGGCCGTCGTCCTTCCCTGACGCCCTTTTCCGCCCTGGGTCCAGCTGATAAGACGGCCATAGATCGGGCCATTGAACAGACCGGGCTCGCATCGATGCGTGGGCGGACCATCACCAGTCTGTCGGGCGGTGAACGCACCAGGGCCCTGCTGGCCCGTGTGCTGGCAAGCGAGGCGGCTGTAGTACTGGCGGATGAACCGGTGGCAGCGCTCGATCCCTACCATCAACTCAGCATTCTGGAGATCCTGAAGGAAATGGCGGCGAAGGGACGAGCCGTCGTCATCGTGCTGCATGATCTCAGCCTTGCTCGGCGATTCTGCGACGATATCATTCTCCTGGACAAGGGACGGGTTGCAGTCTGCGGGCCGACCTCGGACGTCCTGACAGCGTCGAACCTGGAGCCGGTTTACAGGGTCAGATTGAAGTTGTCCGATAGCGGTACCGTACTCCCAATCTCCAGACTGAGTTGACGGTTATGCCCAAGGCTTTGATGCTGCAAGGAACCGGATCCGATGTGGGGAAGTCCTTTCTCACCGCCGGACTGTGCCGGGCGCTCACGCGCCGGGGCTTACAGGTGGCCCCCTTCAAACCACAAAACATGTCCAACAATGCCGCCGTCGTGAGCGCCGCTCGCGGTGAAGGAGAGATTGGACGAGCACAATGGCTCCAGGCCCTTGCTGCCCGCCGGACCCCGAATGTCGACATGAACCCCGTCCTCCTGAAACCACAGAGTGACCGAGCCAGTCAAATCATTGTTCAGGGGAGGGTTTTCGAGACCACCACCGCCAGGGGCTATCAAGACCGCAAGAAAACGCTCCTGCCTTTCGTCCTCGAGAGCTTTGAGCGACTTTCGCGGCAGGCGGATCTGATTCTGGTTGAGGGAGCCGGCAGTCCAGCCGAGGTCAATTTGCGAGCGGGTGACATCGCCAATATGGGCTTTGCCCGGGCGACGGGCACCCCGGTCATTATGGTGGGGGATATCGATCGGGGAGGCGTAATCGCGGCCTTGGTCGGCACCAAAGCTGTCCTGGATTCCAAGGATGCCGACTTGATCAAAGGCTTCATCATCAATCGGTTCCGCGGCGACATTTCGCTATTTGATGACGCCCTCGCCTTGATCACCAATAAGACGGGCTGGCGCTCATTCGGCGTCGTGCCCTGGCTCGAACAGGCCCGCCAACTGCCTGCTGAAGATGCTGTCGTGCTGGAACGGGAGCGGGAAGTGTCAAAAACCCATGAACTCGTGATTTCAGCGCCGGTGCTGTCCCGCGTCGCCAACTTTGACGATCTCGATCCCTTGAAGGCCGAGCCGGCAGTCGAAGTGAGATTCGTCCCGGCGGGACGCCCCATTCCCCGATCGGATTTGATCGTATTGCTGGGCACAAAGTCCACTCTTGCGGACCTCGCCTTTCTGCGTGCACAGGGGTGGGACATCGATATCAAGGCACACGTCCGCCAGGGCGGCAGGGTTCTTGGACTGTGCGGTGGCCTTCAAATGCTGGGAGCGCGAGTGAGCGACCCTCAAGGGCTCGAAGGCCCGGCGGGTGCGGCCGAGGCACTCGGGTTATTGGAAATTGAAACGGTGATCGCACCTCAAAAGCAGGTGCGCACGGTCACCGGCTATTGGGCAAAGAACAGGGCCCCGGTTGCGGGCTATGAAATCCACATGGGACAAACCGAGGGACCGGATCTCAGCCGCCCGATGCTCCGCCTGGCGAAAGAGGATCACGGTGCGGTATCGGCCAACGGTCGAATCATGGGCTGCTATCTTCATGGCCTTTTTTCCAGCGATGCATTCCGGGCTGCTTTTCTGGAGGAATTGGGCATGCCTTCTCAAGAGCGAGACTACTGGAAAGGGGTAGACGAATCGCTCGACGACGTCGCCAGTCGCCTCGAAGGCTGCCTCGATATCGACGGGCTGTTAGCCGTCGCAGGCCGGTAGCGGTGGTGGAGCATTTGCTGGCCGCACTGTTCTGGGACTCCCTTGTCGGCTACCCGGATTGGCTCTACCGTCACATCGGCCACCCGGTCAGCTGGATGGGCAGACTGATTGCTGCCGCGGAGAGTCAGCTCCTCCAACCGCGTCAAGCGCCGACGATACTCTGGATCAGGGGTGGGATTCTCCTCATCGCCCTGATGGCCGGGAGCGGCCTCGCCGCCTGGGCCATTCAAGTGACGTTGAGAAGCGTCAATTTCGGCTGGATTGGGGAGATTCTGGTCGCCGCCACGCTTCTATCCGGACGCAGCCTTTACTCCCACGTCAAGGCCGTCGCCGCGGCCCTGGGAAAAGACGATCTTGCCGAGGGACGGGCCAGGGTGGCCCGGATCGTCGGCCGGGACGTGTTGCAATTGGACGAAAGTGGCGTGTGTCGCGCGGCCATCGAAAGCCTGGCGGAAAACTTCGCTGACGGAGTAGTGGGACCGGCAATCGCCTATCTCGCCTTTGGTTTGCCGGGCATTGTGATCTACAAGGCGGTCAGCACCGCCGACAGCATGATCGGTCATCGAAATGACCGCTACCGTGACTTCGGATGGGCTGCCGCACGCATCGACGATGTTTTGAACCTTGTACCCGCACGACTCACCTCGGTCCTGATTGCCCTGGCGGCTGGCCCTCGTTTTGGGCAAGCGATGGTGTCAGCCTGGCGCGACGCCCGAAATCACTGCTCGCCGAACGCCGGTTGGCCCGAGGCCTCCATGGCCGGCGCTCTCACTCTGCGCCTTGGCGGTCCCCGACGATACGGCAATCTCGATTTGCAGGGAGCCTGGATCGGCAACGGCCGGAAGGTGGCACAGGCCGATGACATTGATCGCGCCCTTTCTCTCTATCTGAAGGCGATGGCGTGGATCTTCGTTTTCCTGGCGTCAGGCGCTTTGGCCTTCAGCTGATCATTGCTGCGAGAACGATCCAGCCGGCGCATTCACACACCTGTTGCCCTGCGCCCAGAAGATCACCGGTATATCCTCGGATCTGCCGTCGACCCAACCCCCACATCGTGAAGGTCGCGATGGCCGCCGCACCGAACAGCGCCGCGCCCACCAGAGGGGGCCAAAACAGAATGGGGGCCACCGCCAGCAGAATCCCGGCAAGCACAGCCTGGGGGCCCGGATACCCAACCACCGCACCCATTCTCTCAGGCCGAGCAGGCTCAAGAGTTGCCAGCAACACCACGATTGCGCCACGGCTCAAACAGTTCAGCGTGATCAGAGCAGCAGCGGCAGCTGTGAGTGAGCTGAAGCCCGCAAGCGCTGTGACGCGCAGCAGCAGACTCAGAACGACGGCGATCGTTCCGTAAGTGCCGATCCGACTGTCGCGCATGATTTCGAGCTTTTGTTCGGGCCTCGACCCTCCGCCCAAACCATCGGCTGTATCGGCCAGACCGTCTTCATGGAAAGCACCGGTCGCCAGTATCATCGCGGTGAAGGCGACGACCGCTGACAGCAGCGGAGAGACGAGGTTGCTGGAAACGGTGAATGCCGCGGCTCCGATTCCGCCCACCAAAGCACCAACCGGTGGGTAGGCCCACACACTGCGGGACAGATTCGGCGGCCCATCGTTTGTCCCTTTCCATACGGACAGGCGCGTCAGAAGCATCACTGCTTGGCGAATGTCGGTGAAGAGGCGTTTGATCATGTCAGGGTGCCTTCGGCCGAATCGACCCCGGCCGAAGCGAATGTCGCCATACCGTTGTGGCAGGCGAGGGCCCCGCGAATGACGCCCAGAGCCAGCGCGGCTCCGGTTCCCTCGCCAAGCCTCATCCCCAGACAAAGCAAGGGCTCTTTTCCGAGCTCTCGCAAAAGACGTTCGTGGCCCCGTTCTGCCGAACAGTGCCCGACCAGGCAGTGGTCGAGACCCGATGCACAGAGTTTCGCGACAACGGCGGCCGCGGCGCAGCAGATAAAGCCGTCGAGAATCACTGCGATGGAATAATGGCGTGCGGCCAGCACTGCGCCGACAATAGCGGCCTGCTCGCGGCCACCGAACGCCATTAGAACTCGCAGTGGGTCCTCCAAATCGTGCCGATGACGGGCAAGCCCCTGCTTGACCGCTTTGATCTTGCGATCTATTCCGGCCGAATCGGCCCCGGTCCCCGCTCCAACCCAGTCTGAGGCGGGCCCCCCAAGCAGGGCACAGACGAGTGCCGCAGCGACCGTACTGTTGCCGATTCCCATCTCTCCGAGAATCAAGAGATCCGCCTTGGGATCGACCGAAACAGCGCCGGAGTTGATCGCTGCCAGACACTCGCTCTCCGGTAGCGCGACCGCGCTCGTGAAATCGTTCGTCGGTTGATCAAGATCAAGGCCGATCACCGAAAGCCTGGCGTCATAGACGGCGCAAAGCTGGTTGATGGCTGCTCCCCCGCTTTCGAAATTGGCCACCATCTGCTCCGTAACGCCCTGCGGATAAGGGTTTACACCCTGAGCACAGATGCCGTGATTACCGGCGAACACGAGCGCTTGAACCCGATCCAGACACGGCACAGCCCGTCGCTGCCATCCCGCCAGAAACTCGACAAGCTCTTCCAGCCGGCCCAAAGATCCCGGCGGCTTGGTTAACTGAAGCTGATGATCGCGGACCTGCGCGACCCTGTCCTCATCCGCCTGGCTGAGGGCCGAAACTTTCTCCAAGACTTTGGAAATCGAAGCAAACTTCATAGAGCTGAATGGGGTGCCGGCTTCACCGTCGTCGGGTACCCCGACACCATCAATACCACCTCTTGGGCAACGGTCGCGATGGCCTGGTTCATGCGGCCGGCTTCGTCACGAAACCTTCGCGCCAGCAGATTGGCCGGGACGATACCCATGCCGACTTCATTAGTGACAAGCACGACCGGCGTAGTGGTGTCCGCCAGATGATCGCATAACCGGTCAGTCTCGGCCCCAACATCGCGTTCTGCCTGCATGAGGTTACTGAGCCAGAGCGTCAAACAATCCACCAGTTGGGCCCCGGAGATACCTGCTGTTCCTTGGAGAGCCTCGACCAGGGCTAACGGCGCTTCCACCGTGCGCCACTCTTGCGACCGGCGGGTTTGATGAAGACGGATGCGCTGGGCCATCTCCTCGTCACCCGCTTCTGCAGTTGCCAGAAAGGCCCACGGGGAGGGGTAAGCGGCGACGCGCGCTTCGGCGTAGCGACTCTTGCCGGAACGGGCGCCTCCTGTGACAAGAATAACTCTTCGCAAGTCATTGACTCCAGCAGTTGATCACTGAGTTAGGCAGTACAATCAGGGGGGACTCGTATCGTGCGATGAATGAAAAGCAGCTCCAGACAAGAATAACACTCATTCGCCATGCGCCATCCCTGGCTCACGGACGACTCTGTGGTCGCACGGATGCGAGAGCCAATTGCACAAGCATCGCAGCGAAAAATAACATCAACCTGCCTGGGGGGACAACCGACCATATCGTCACGAGTCCCGCGCGGCGCTGCCTGGAAACGATTGAGGCCCTGTGGCCGAATCTGGCAGCGCGGCCTGGGGTCACTCAGGAACCTCGCCTCTGGGAGCAGGACTTCGGGGACTGGGAAGGGCTTGCTTTGGAGCAACTGCCTGACCTGGGACAACTCTCCGGGCAGGAACTGGCGGACCACCTGGCTCCGAATGGGGAGAGCTTTTCACAAGTCTGCGATCGAACCCAGGCAGCGATCGCCGATCTCCTGGAGACCAGGCGTGGACAAACGCTGTGTCTGTTCGCTCACGCCGGCCCCATTCGGGCGGCTCTGGCACTCGCTTTGGGATTGCCGCCCGCAAATGCGCTCAGGTTCCAGGTTTCGTGTCTCTCCATGACAGTCCTCAGCCACTCTGCTCCCGACCTGTGGTCGGTTGATCAGGTCAATGCCACAATCGACACGGGGGCCGCCGGTCCCATCACTGCAAGTCGGGCAGAAGGACCTGTGGTTGGCCAGCCCATCGCCGGGCGAGATTCAAGGTGAAGGTGGGGCGAATCGAAGCGTTTGAACCTCGAGGTGGGATGTCGAAGGAGAGTGGATGACCAGAACTGGAGGGTCTCACCGGGTTCACGGCGGCGATGGCTCGGCGGCCAACCGATGGCCCAATGCACCCACACCCATATTGGATCTGAGTACCGGCATCAACCCTTTTTCCTACCCCCTCAAGAGGCTGGCCAAACCGGTCTGGCTTCGCCTGCCGCAGAGGGAGGCGGAGAACCAACTGAAACACGCCCTGGCAGGCTATCTCGGCCTCGCAGGGACCGACACATTGGCTCTGGCCCCTGGTTCGCAGATTCTGATTAATCAGCTGCCATTTTTGTTCGAACGCGGCTCAGTGTTCGTCAGTCAGCCAACCTACGGCGAGCATGTGTCTTGCTGGGCCCGGGCCGGACATCAGGTCATAGTGGTTGAGGGATGCGATGAGCCCACCGATGAAGGGACCTTTGTTGTGGTCACTAACCCAAACAATCCCGATGGCCGTCAGATCGACAGAAAGAGGCTTATCGACATCGCCAGGTCAAGGGGTGGCTACCTGGTCGTTGATGAGGCCTTTGCAGACCTGGCGCCAGACATCAGTGTAGTCGACCTGGTGCAAGAGCTACCCGTCATCGTACTCAGGTCCTTCGGGAAATTCTTTGGGCACGCAGGGGTGCGACTCGGGGTGATGGTGGCAGAGCCGGATCTCTGTTCACGTATGAGAGGTCGGCTCGGTCCGTGGTGCGTTTCTGGACCGGCTCTTGCGATCGCGTCAAAGGCCTATTCAGACAGGCAGTGGATTGCAAAGACTCGAGCTCGACTCAAAGTGGAGGCAGCACAACTGGATCGGTTGCTGCTTGAACTTGGCCTCGATTTGATCGGAGGAACCGACTTGTTCAGGCTCGTTTCACATCCCAGGGCCAGGGCAATCTACGAGGGTCTGGGAAGCCGTGGAATCCTGGTGAGGCCGTTCGAAGATCATCCTAAGTGGTTAAGGTTTGGCCTGCCTTCTGACCAGGCCGCCCAGCAACGCCTGGTCAGTGCATTGAAGGAGACTTTGTTCGATGTCTAAGGTCGACATTAGTGAACGGCACAAAAAGGAAATGCGGGCCCGCCAGGCCGAGCAGCGGGCGAAACTCAGGGAGCGGAAAGCGCTGGATCGAGGCCTGCTGCTCGTTGTTACGGGCGACGGAAAGGGGAAGTCGACATCGGCCTTCGGCACTGTCATCCGCTCCCTTGGCTGGGGCCACAGTGTCGCGGTGGTACAGTTTGTGAAAGGGAAGTGGAAGGTTGGAGAACGAGAATTCTTCGACCGCCTGGAGGGTCTCGTCACATGGTTCACCATGGGGGAAGGATTCACCTGGGACACCCAGGACCGAGATCGAGATATGGCCGCAGCGCGGGCGGCCTGGCGGAAGAGCCTCGAGCTCATCACGAGCGGTGACTACGATCTGGTTGTGCTCGACGAGCTCAATATCGTCCTGCGGGACGAGTATCTGGAGGTAAGCAAGGTCGTGCAGGGATTGCTGGAACGGTCGCAGCGCACGAGCGTCATCGTCACAGGCCGGGATGCAAATCCGGAGTTGTTGAAGCAAGCTGATCTCGTTTCAGAAATCAAGGCCGTGCGCCATCCCTTCGAAAACGGCTTCAAAGCAAAACGGGGGATCGACTTCTAAGGAAGGGAGTACTAAGTGGGACAACTTCCGAGGATCTTCCTGATACGCCACGGAGAAACGGAATGGAACCGGCAAGGCAGATTCCAGGGCCGAAAGAATTCCGCCCAAACCGAAGATGGCCGAAAACAGGTTGAAAGAATCGGCAGGAGTCTGGCCCTCGATGTCGGTCGGTGTGGGCAGGAGCTCGCTGCCGTCTGCAGCCCATTGGGGCGCTGCATTGAATCTGCCAAGATAGTGAGTGAGTGCATGGAGGTCAGCTGGAAGCAGGACGATCGCTTGGTCGAATTCACTGCCAATGACTGGGATGGGGCTCTCACAAGAGAGATCCAGGCAGAACTTGGAGTCGATCCCCCACAAATCTATGCCTCTCTGGATAGACTCGGTGGCGAGGGTTTCGACTCGGCTTCCGAACGCGTCCGTTCCTGGCTCGATGCGATACGAACCGACACCCTTTGCATGACACATGGTGCCCTTGGCCGAATCATCTGTGACCTTTATGCTGGAGTCAGCAGTCCCCGCGTGTCCGAGCCTTTGTCACAGGATGGTTACTACGTCCTGCAGAATGGAGAATCAAGTCTCGTTCGCCTCAAGGCAAGAAGCTCGGACTGTCACGCCGAAGGGTGTGCCAAGAAACTCCCTACGCCAGGTTCGGTCGCCCCTGACACCGTCGCATGAGACGCCTCTGCTAGGATGTCCCAATGTTCCGCCGCCAGACTTTCGCAGTGCTCGCCGGAATCCGGCTCTTGCAAGTCGGATGGGCTTTGCTGACCCTTGCACTGCTGATCGCGGCCTGCTCGAGTCTGGCCGCGGCATCTGCACGAGTCCAAGAGGAGCCGATACAGACTCACGCCGAATGGGTGCGGGCAAACTACGCGAAGTCCGAGCACATGGTTGCGATGCGGGACGGGGTGCGGCTGTTTACCATCGTCTACGCACCGCGCGAGACCTCGCGGACCTATCCGATGCTGCTGCTGCGGACGCCCTATTCCATTCGGCCCTACGGGAAGAACGAATACCTCGAAGTGTTGGGGCCGTCGGGGGAATTCGAACGCGAGGGCTACATCTTCGCCTTCCAGGACGTGCGGGGCAAGTTCAAGTCTGAAGGGACGTTCGAACTGATACGACCCCTGGCCTCCAAACCCAGCGACCCCGGCGATGTCGATGAGAGCACCGACAACCACGATACGATCCAGTGGCTGCTGGACACGGTTCCCGCTCATAACGGTCGGGTGGGGCAGTGGGGCATCTCCTACCCTGGCTGGCAGACGGTGATGGGCATGGTCGACGCCCATCCGGCCCTGAAAGCATCTTCGCCCCAGGCCTCTCCGGCGGACATGTTCATCGGCGACGACTGGCATCACAACGGCGCTTTTCGCATCATGTACGCTTTCTCATGGCTGGCCGGCAACGCCCGCCGCCGCGCCGCCCCTACCCAACAGCGCGGCGATCGCTTTGACTACGGCACTCCCTGGGGCTACGAGTTTTTCCTGGAAGCTGGCACTGCCTCCCGCATCGACGAACTCTACTTTGACGGCCAGGTTCCCGCCTGGAACGACTTCATGGCCCATCCCAATTACGACGAGTACTGGCAGCGGCAGGACGCCCTGCGTTACCTGGAAGGAATTCGTCACCCTGTCCTGAACGTCGCCGGGTGGTTCGATACCGAGGACTTTTACGGGCCGATGTCGATCTACCGCACCATCGAGGAGCACAATGCGGGGACCGAGAACACCCTGGTGGTGGGTCCCTGGCAGCATGGTGGCTGGCGCAGCATGGATGGCGATCACCTGGGTTGTGTCGAATTCGGGTCCAAGACTTCGGAATACTTCCAGCAACAGGTTCAACTGCCGTTTTTCGAGCACCATCTGAAGGACAAGGGAGGTTGGAGCGCCGACGAAGCCGTGGTCTTCGAGACCGGTGCAAATCGGTGGAGGCACCACGGCCGCTGGCCGCCTTCGGGGGTGAAGTCCCGCAAGCTGTATCTGGGAGCGGGCGGCAAGCTCTCCTTTGATCCTCCCATTGCGGGCGACGACACCGGGGTCGACCCCTATGTCAGCGATCCCGCTCGGCCGGTCCCCTTCTCCGCCCGCATTCGAACCACTCTCGGGCATCTGTGGAAAGTCGAAGACCAGCGCTTCGCCTCAACCCGTCCCGACGTGCTGGTCTACGAGTCGGAGGTGCTCGAGGAAGATCTGACCATCGCCGGGCCCATCCTGGCGCGGATTTTCGTTTCGACCACAGGCACCGATTCCGATTGGGTGGTGAAGCTCATCGACGTGTTCCCCGAGGACACGCCACAGAGCGTTTTCTGCGAAGTGCCCATGGGGGGCTACCAGATGCATTTGGCGGGAGAGATCATGCGGGGCCGTTTCCGAGACAGTTTCGAAGAGCCCGAACCGATGGTCCCGGACCGCATCACATCGATTGGCATCGACCTGCGCGACCGCTACCACACCTTCAAGGCGGGGCACCGGATCATGGTCCAAGTCCAGAGTTCCTGGTTCCCGGCCTACGACCGCAACCCGCAAACGTATGTCGACATCTATCGGGCCCAGCCCCAAGACTACCGCATCGCGACGCAGAAGGTATTCCGATCGGCTCGGCATCCATCCCACCTGGTGCTTGGGGTACTGAAATAGCGGTGCCCTCTCTCCGGACCAGGTCAGCGCCGGCAGGCCCTTCAAACTGTGAGGGCTTGTTTCAGAGCCCTGGCCAGGGCCGGTCCTTCCAGGAGCTTAGACCAGCGGATCTCCGGTTCGGGATACTCGCCGATCTCATAGAAAGGATCCTTGTACATGTCCACCGGAATCGACCGGAAAACAAACCGGTCCACTTGGATCGCGTGACGGAACTCGGCTCGGACCTGTTCGGCCAGCTTCGGATCCGGGCACTTGTAAATGGCGAATCGATCGGCATTGAGGGTCGCCCCCAAAGCATTCACGCACCCCACCCGGAGTTGGGAGTGGGGCAGGAAGGCCACCTCGACGATGTCAAATCTGGCTTTTCTCAGGTGCTTGAGCACGCTTGTGAAGTTTGGAAGGGAAGGGTCAGCCGGAACGACCTGGCTGGACCAGACCTGCACCAGATCTTCCTCGTTCACCAGGCTCGACCACGGTATTTCCGAGTCGGGGAGCCGGACGATCTGGAAGGGATCGACATACATTCTCTCGGGATCGGACTCGAGGATGAACTTACCCGCTCGCCTGGAGCATTTTCGCTCCCAGCGGGGGTGCAGGGGAGTACAGGTCCAGGCTCCTTCCAGAGCCGTATAGTCCTCCGCTGCTCCCGCCGATTGAAAGAGATACAGGTTCAAAGGATCTTCACCGACACGAATTCTCAACCCGCGCTCAACCTCGTGAGGAAGGCGCAACGTGACCATGGGACCTTCGATCCGAACTTCTCTGCCCAACTGGCTCAGACCCTTCAGCACAGGCTCGAAGTTCGAAGTATCGAAGCCGGCCCCGGGGGCCAAAGCAGGATAGGGTTCCAGTGGTTCTGGACACCTGTACAGCTCGCTCCGAGAATGCGGGTACGCCCAGGCGTGCCAGCGGACATAGTGAGATCGGACAGGGTCCAGCCGCTTCCCCTGCAAGGGTCCGTCGACCGCTTCCCCCTGGATGTTCCAGAGGGTACCGGTCTCACTGTCCACAAAGTGATCGGCGGCGTGTCTGAAAGACAGAGTCCTTTCTCCAAGAAGTCGTGAGTAGGCCGCCATCGTGACGTCTTCCGGGATGGGTCCGGCCAGGACCACAATGGGGTGTTCACCCATCATGTCTTCGACAACTCCCCCGTTTCGCTTGACTTCGCGGAGGGGGTAGGCCTTGATCCCCTGATCCAGGTTGATCCCGAGCACCATTTCATGTTCCGGGTACATTTGATTCGGGGACCCGTTGATGGTGCCGACCAGCGGCCGGTCCATCCCCGGTCTCGAGAAGTACTCTTCCCGGGCGTGACCATGCCTGGCATCGCGATGGTGCCGATCCACGGGAGGGAGCATGACGTCGCTCTGAGGATGCCACTTTTTCCAGGAGTCCCAGGTCGTGTGGAAGGTGGGGACCTGGGTCAGAAACTCACCCATTCGCTCGCCGGCAATCCCAACTCCCTCATAGTGCAACCAGATGGAGGCATCCGCAACGCGGTCGGTCATCACCAGGGAAGCATTGGACATTCCGCAGGCGGCGAACTTGACTCGTTGCCCATCTCGCTCTGACAAATACGCGGCCCCGGACTGGCAGCGTTCGCAGGTGGTAAACACAATGGGAACCCCCTGCAGGACATCGTTGATAACGTGGTAGTTGTCGGTGATCCAGAGGGGGTAGGCCCGGGCCTTGCCGCCGACTACGAGACCGACGACGTAGTCATCCCCCCGCATGTGGCGAGCGGCCTGAGCGGGCACGAACTCCGGGTGGTCCCAGGCGGAGATAAGTTGCCCGATATGGATCGGAAGCTCGAAGTTGCTCGAAATCCTGGGAGCGTACGGGGAGAGGTGTTCGGCGGCCGGCCGGCCGCACTTCAACTCACCGGAAAGGGAAGCTCCCGAGGAGGTCACGATGCGGTCTGTTTTCGAAGGTTCACACACAAAAAAGCCACCTTTGTCGATTATAGATACGCTCCCGCTTTTGAGTCACCCTGCATCATCGACTTTTCCCCAACCTGAGGTGCTTTCTGATTTTGGCAGAATCTGGGTAGGTTATAATCCGGCCGTGTCCTTCCTCACTCTTTCGCCCCGAGAGATCTTCCAGCCAGCGCTCGTCTGTCTCCTCTTCGCCGGTCTGATTGCGATGGACATGAAGGCAGCCGTCCAGGACACGAAGTCAAAGCAATCTCAGCGCCGGAATACATCCCGGGAGGACGTTGACGATTACTTCAAGAAGTGGCTCAACCAGGACATTGTTCACATTATCAGCGAAGCAGAGAGAAAGGTCTTCCAGAAGCTCTCGACACCGGAGGAGAAGGAGCAGTTCATAGAGCAGTTCTGGTTTCGCAGAGATCCCGATCCCCGCAGCGCTGCCAACGAGTTCAAAGAAGAACACTATCGGCGCATCGCCTATGCCAATGAAACGTTCTCCAGTGGGATCCCTGGATGGATAACGGATCGAGGCCGTATTTACATCATTCACGGGCCCCCGGCTGAGATCGAATCACACCCCACGGGAGGGAGCTACGATCGACCCCACCATGAGGGTGGCGGCAGGACTTCCACGTATCCCTTCGAGGTGTGGAGATATCGATACATCGAGGGCATCGGAACTGACATCGTCATTGAGTTTGTAGATCCTACGCTGAGCGGAGAGTATCGGCTCGCTTTGAACCCGGAGGAAAAGGACGCCCTGCTCTACGTGGCAGGTGCGGGTCTCACTACCCTGGAATCGATGGGACTTGCCTCCAAGGCGGATCGTCCCTTTTTTTCACCCGGTAACACGAATTACCCTTTCCAGAGTTCCCGGCTTGCCGATCGTGCCTTTACCCGCTACGAAACCTATGTCCAGGTGCAGCGCGCGACACCCGTCAAATACCGTGATCTGAAGGGTCTTGTCGAGATCGATATCAGCTTTGACAATCTGCCGTTTTCGCACCGGGTAGACTACTTCAGCTTGAACCAGGACCGTGCTCTGGTGCCGCTGAGCGTCGAAATCGACAACCGCGAACTCACCTTCGAGCCGGACGGAGAGGTGCAGCGATCCAGGGTTGCCGTGTACGGAATCGTCACCAGTTTGTCCAATCGGGTGATCGACGAGTTCGAAGCCGATCTGGTAGCCGAGGCCGGACCTCGAAGTGGTCGATCCGCCTTTCAAAGAATCCTGCTTCTGGAAAGGAAAGGCCGATACAAACTGGATCTGGTGATGAAGGACCTGAACAGCGGAAAGGTCGGGGTTCGTCGCCTGGCTTTGATTCCGCCGCCTCCAAAGGACGATCTTGCGGCCAGTTCCGTTCTGCTTTCCAGGGAAGTCAGGCAGTTGGAAAGGGCTCCGGAACAAGATGAAATGTTCGTTCTGGGAGACTTGCACATTCGGCCCAGTCTGGACAAGGTTTTCCATGCCTCGGATGAGATGAACCTCTACCTGCAGGTATACAACGCCGCCTTCGATCAGGTGACCATGCGTCCTTTGCTGAAACTGGAGTACGAGATCCGTCGTGATGGCCGCCCGATTGTCCAGGAGCTGGAGGAGCAAGGAGAGTCTGTCCAGTTTCTGTCTTCCCAGCGTGTCGTTCTGGTCCGATCATTCTCTTTGAATGAGTTTGAGCCCGGACCTTATGAGGTCATCTTGACAGTTTCTGATTTGATCCAGAAAAGCCAGGTTCGGGTCAGGGATCGTTTTGAAGTCGCCGTACGAGTCGGGCGCTGAGCGCCAAGCTTTCAAATCTTTGGGTAGATACGAACAGAAAAAGGAGGTACCCGTGGACGAAGCACGCTACGAGGCTGGTTTGAGGCAGCGCAGGGCTGTGGTGGGAGAGAAGTTTGTCGAGAATGCTCTCAGCACCGCCGACGATTTTAACCGGGAGTTCCAGGAACTCGTCACCGAATTCTGCTGGGGGGTCTGCTGGAGCGACGACACTCTCAGCAAGAAGCAGAGGAGCCTCCTCAACCTGGGCATGCTGGCGGCTCTGGGCCGGAGCCACGAATTTGAGACCCATTTCAAGGGGGCACTGCGCAACGGTTGCACCCGGGAAGAGTTGAAGGCCACGCTGATGCAGATTGCGGTCTACTGTGGAATCCCGGCCGGCTTAGAGTCGTTCCGCATCGCACGACGTGTGCTGGCGGACTGGTCCGACGGGAAGGCGGAATCAGCGTGAAGGTCGAGTCTCTTACCGGTTTGGTTGGACTCGGCAATATGGGAAGTCCGATGGCCACGAATCTGGTGGCGGCCGGCCGGCGCCTGGTGGTCTATGACGCTGCCGGAACGGAAGAGCGCGCTCCGGAGGGCACCGAGCCGGCAGGATCGAGTGGCGAGGTGGGACAGCGCTCCACGGTCGTGTTGTTCAGTCTGCCGGATGGAGAGGCGGTTCTCTCGGTGGCGCGAGAGCTCGCGAGAACCAGAGACTACGCTGTGCGAACCGTGGTCGATACTTCGACGATTGGTATGGCTGCCTCCCGACGTGTGCTGGCGGACTGGTCCCAGGTGAAGGATCGATACTGATTGGTACTGAAGCGGGGATCGAATACGTGGACGCACCCGTGTCGGGAGGCGTTGCCGGTGCCAGAAGGGCGACACTGACCATGATGTGTGCAGGCTCAGCAGGGACAATCGACGGGCTACGGCCGCTGCTGGCACCCATAGTCGAACATATTTTCCATGTGGGTGATGAGGCCGGGCAGGCTCAGGCCATGAAGCTCCTCAACAACTTTCTGGCAGCAACCGGCATCGCTGCCTCGTGTGAAGCCTTCGCTTTTGGTGAACGGATCGGACTCGACCTGAGGACCATGGTGGAGGTGGTCAATGTTTCCACTGGCCGCAACATGGCGACCCTGGACAAGTTTCCGAACCGGGTACTCACGGGCACTTACGACGCGGGGTTCACCTCGCGTTTGCTGCTCAAAGATGTGCTTCTGTACGAGACCGCTGCCACAGAAGCCGGCAGCGCCGTTCCGGTGGGTCCACACGTGGCCGATGTGTGGCGGCGGTTTGAAGACTCGGCGCCGGGCTCGGACATCACGCGGATGTTTCCGTTCATTCGCAGCCTGGGCCTGAAGAACGGCGCGGAATGATCTATTCTGGCTGGGTGCCGGGAACTACGGCAAAAACCCTGTCAATCGGGTTCCTGTTCCTGGGTCTTGTCTCCGCCCAGCCGCCCTACGACATCCTGATTCGGAATGCCCGCGTCCTGGACGGCACCGGCAACCCCTGGTTCCGTGCCGATGTGGCCATCTCAGATGAAACGATCACTGCGGTAGGCGACCTCTCGGGAAAATCGGGGCGCCGGGAAATCAATGCCACGGGCCTGTACCTGGCTCCCGGGTTCGTCGATGTCCACTCCCACTCGGGATCCGCTCTCACCACCCGGGAACTGAGTCACGCCCGACCGCTGCTGGCCCAGGGAGTCTCCACAGTCATCATCAATCCGGACGGGGGGGGCGGGTCGATCTGGAACGGCAGCGTGAGTCTCTGCTCGAGCACGGACTGGGTGTCCACGTGGCTCAAATGATCCCTCACGGATCCGTGCGCCGCGCCGTTCTGGGAATGTCGGACCGGGATCCCGGGGAGCAGGAACTGGAGCATATGAGAAGGCTGGTCCGACAGGGAATGGAGGCCGGGGCACTGGGCCTTTCCAGGGGTCTCTACTATGGGGTCTCTACTATGCTCCTGGAAGCTACTCCCGGACCGAAGAGGTGATTGAGCTGGCCAGAGTGGCTTCTTTCTATAACGGAGTGTACGCAAGTCACATCCGTGACGAAGCCGACTACAACATTGGCGTGGTGGGTGCGGTGGAAGAGGTGATTCGAATCGCCCGGGAAGCCCAACTGCCCGGGATTGTCACTCATATCAAGGTCCTGGGTCCCCGCGTCTGGGGGTTCTCCGCTGCTCTGGTCAGCCGCATCGAGCGGGCCCGCGACGAGGGAGTGGAAGTGTTTGCTGATCAGTATCCCTATGAAGCCTCCGCCACCAGCATCGCCGGCGCCCTGGTACCGCGCTGGGCCCAGGTGGGAGGGCGCCGGGAATTACTGGCCAGGACGGAGGACCCGGTTCAGCGCGCCCGATTGAGAGAAGACATCCTCGAGAATCTGAGTCGGAGGGGAGGAGCCGGCCGTCTGCAGTTCCGGTTCCACGATGCCGACCCGTCCATCGAAGGCAAACGACTCGATCAGGTGGCTGCTGAAAGACAACTCGACCCGGCCGACCTGGTGATCGAGCTGCTTCGATCTGGTGGCGGCGGGCTGGTCTCCTTCAACATGCAGGCGGCCGATGTCGAACTGCTCATGGGCCAGGAGTGGACGATGACCTGCAGCGACGGCGGTCTGGTTGAGATGGGAAAAGGAGTTCCGCACCCCAGGAACTACGGAACCTTCCCCCGCAAAATCCGCAGGTATGTTCTCGAGAAGGAAGCTCTGACCCTGGCCCAGGCAATCCGCAGCATGACCTCTCTGCCGGCCAGCGTATTCGGGTTGAGGGATCGCGGCCTGGTGCGGGCCGGGATGGCAGCCGATCTGGTGCTCTTTGACCTCGAGCGCATCCGCGACATGGCCAGCTACCTGGAGCCTCATCAGCTCAGCCAGGGAGTCGTTTATCTCCTCATCGCAGGGAGACCGGCTATCGACCAGGGTGAGTTTACGGGGGTGCTGGCCGGAAAGGTTCTCCGCCGTGGCCGTTGACGTTCAAGCGGCGCTGACCCGCCACGAGTCCAGGGCTGCCGCTTCCACCACCACCTCATCGGCGAACCTCGCCCTCACCTCAGGGTTGATAGTTCATCCAGATGGGGCTGGACCAGGCAATCTGGCGATCATCTTGAATGACCCGGACATAGTAGTAACTGCTTCCCGGCGTCGCGTCCTGGTCCACATAGGTCAGATCCACTTCCTGCCGGTCGGGACTGGTTGTGAAAATGACTTCTTCGTTCTTGATGATCTCCACCGTGGCCACGCGGCTGGTTCCCACCACATGAATCTTCAGGGGTGGTACCGAGGAGGTGCTGAATTCTTCGCCCATGAAGTGATCGCCCATCCGGTAGTCGAGAATGATGTTGTCGGTAGCCCCATAAGTGTGGCGGTTGCGAAACCCTTCGAAGATCGCGTCGCGGGTTGGCTGTGTGGTGTACACCAGGGCGTAGGAGATGTGCGTGGAAACGTGATCTGAGCTGGTAATGGTCCCCAGGCGGTACCCCTTCCGGTAGGCGTTCCAGACAAAGCCGGCTTCCTGATAGCCTCCCGGCGGATTGTCTTCGGCCGAGCGGGCAGCCCTGGGCGCCCCGCGATGCTCACTGGAGACCCGGTCTCCCTGAAAGATCTCGACGACAGGCTCAACCTCGGGATCATTGTCTCGCCAGTCGGTACCCATTCTCGGGGACGTTGAGGTGTGCGGGATCGAGATTCCCCCCGACTCGCGCAGCGATTCGTAGAGCAGCTTTGTATCGTTCTGCATGACGTCACGGCCTGGGGAAAACGGTGCTTCGCCGGCGTACCCGGTCTCGGTGAAGTACCTGACCATGGGGACACCGCGTGAAGTGTGAAAGATGTTGCGGTGGCCATTCGGAAAGATAGCACTGCGCTCGTACCCGTAAAAGGTCGTGAAGATGCGGGGAAGATGGTAGAGATCGCAGCTCTTTTCGGTAAGCCACCACCAGTATTCGTGGCCGCCCCCGGCGAAATGGTCGGTGACGGCACCGAAGTCCATGGCAGCGGCGTCGATCATGTAGCGGTAGAAGTCGAAAAGAGATCCGTCCCAGCGACCACCGGCGTCCCAGGAGAGCTCAGTATGGCGGTGAAAATCCCCTCTTACAATCCGCTTCTCCTCGCCGTGCACAAAGGTACGGTAAGAGCGAATGGCTTGCACGTTCAGGGGCTCATTCAGGTGGCCAGGCTTCACCTCCTCCGGTTCCGGACTCTGCCAGGGCCCCAGAACAGGTGCCGGCGCCGGATCCTCCAGCAGCAGGCGAGCGGCATAGACATTTCCGACCAGGGGCCGGTGACTGTGTTCGTACAGTCGGCCATCGGTTGGCCAGGCCAGCCACAGCTCTCCATCCGGACCGTAGTCCGCTGCTGGACGGGATGAACTGCGCCCCCAACTGTCCGGCATGGCCAGAATTGGACTCCATTCTCCATTCTCATAGAAGGTCAGAGCGGTTTCCCAGTAGACTCGCCCGCGGCGTGTTTCTCCTGTGTGTCCACGTCTGTGGAACAGGAGCCCGATCCGGTTGGTGGCCCGGTCCACCAGCAACCGGGGGTAATCGTAGGAGTCTCCGATGGCGGCATCCAGCGGATGGAAATCGGAAACCGGGGTCTTGCGCAACTCCCCGTCCAGGACGACGAGGTTGATGGTCCGGAAGTCGTAAACGGGCAGCCCGGGGGAGTGGCCCAGACGTTCCCAGAAGGAACTCTCCCGCCAGTTTGGGTCGACAGTCGGGCCGAAGTCCTTCCCCCAGTTGGGCCCGGCCTCGTCCCAGGCTATCCAGATTCGGTTCTGGCCATCGATGGCGACACTGGCGTGGGCTTCAAACCTGGGCGTGGCGGCAATCGGGCGCAGAGGGCCCAACTCGCCATTCTGGTAGCTGCGCATGTAAACGTCGTAGTTGCCGTTTCGATAGGTGTCCCAGACGATGTGGGCCTTCCCTTCTTCGCCAATCGCAATGCGCGGTTCCCAGTCATTGGCGGGGTGTTCGGTTATTCTGACTTTTTCCGACCACCCGACCCCGTCATGGTGGCGCAAGAAAATGTCCGAGTTGTCACCCTGAAATCCCTGCCAGACCACCCACAGATTTCCTTCCTGGTCCGAGATCAGATGGTGGTCGATGTCCGGGTTGGGGTGCGTGGTCAACCGGTTCATCTTCAGCCAGGAATTGCTGACCGGGTCCAGCGTGCGGGAATAAAGATCGAAGTTTCCCTTGACCTGCTGGGACCAGACCACGGTGGGGCGACCCTGGCCGTCGAGCGCAATCTGGGGCCTCCAGACGTCCCCAGAGATCCCCGGCAGCCGCGTCAGGGGATGCCATTTGCCGTCGAATTTGGAGATGTGCACCTCGTCGAGTTGTCCGCTGTAGGATTGCCACACGGCCCAGGCACTGGAGTCCCTGGCGACTACGATAGAAGGATAATCATCATCGCGGAAATCGTCACTCAGCTTGACGGCATCCGCGAGCCTCTCGACGCGGGCAGCCCCTACCAGAAAGCTGACCGGGTGCCCCAGAACCAGACTGGAGAGCAGAAAGGAAAAAGAACCCCGGTTCGTGGCCAATGAGATCCGGCCACCGGGAGAGGCTGTACCCTTCATTGACAGGCCCTTGTTGAGGGGGCCGCCGGCGCTGATGTCGAAGGTATCCAGCGAGATATTGTCGGTGGGGAGGAAAAGCCATCCCTCCATCGAAGTGATACGTGCTTGATCTGCGCTCACGCGTCCTGACCATTTCACTGCTTCAGGATCGGTATATCCGAAGCTGATACGGACAGCAAACGGTTGGGGTTGGGCAATGCCGATCTGGACAAAGAGCAGCAGGAGAAGAGGACGAAGGAGGCGCGAATGTGAATTCATGGCTGATAGTTCACCCAGATGGGGCTGGACCAGGCGATCTGACGATCGTCCTGGATCACCCGAACGTAGTAGTAACTAGTCCCGGCGACGGCGTCCTGATCCACATAGGTCAGTTCGACATCCTGCCGGTTCGGAGTCGTAGTAAAAATGACTTCTTCATTCTTGATGATTTCGATCGAGGCCACCTCACTGGTCCCGATTACATGAATCTGCAGAGGAGGTACCGAGGAGGCAGTGAACTCCTCACCCATGAAGTGGTCACCCATCCGGTAGTCGAGGATGATGTTGTCGGTGGCGCCGTAGGTATGGCGTTTCCGAAACCCCTCAAAGATGGCCTCTCGAGTGGGTTGCGTGGTGTAGACCATGGCGTAGGAAATGTGCGTCGAGTGGTGATCCGAACTGGCGATGGTTCCCAGGCGATACCCCTTCCGATAGGCCTTCCACAGGAAGCCGGCCTCCTGAAAGCCGCCTGGAGGTTTATCTTCCTCCGAACGCCCCGCCCGAGCCGCTCCTACATGTTCACTGGAAACGCGGGCGCCCTGGAAGATTTCCACGACTGGCTCCACCTCCGGATCGTTGTCTCGCCAGTCAGTACCCATGGCGGGGGAGCTGGAGGTGTGGGGAATCGAAATTCCTCCCGTCTCGCGGAGGGATTCGTAGAGCAGTTTGGTGTCATTCTCGACGAGCCTGTCGGTCGCAATCGGGGGTGGAAAACCTGAATAGTCCGAGTCCGTGAAGAAGTTGACGACGGGCACCCCGCGCCGGGTATGGAAGATATTGCGATGCCCGTTCGGGAACACGGCGCTGCGCTCGTAGGCATAAAAGGTCGTAAAGCTGCGCGGGACATGGTACAGGTCGGAGCTCTTGTCGGTCAGCCACTTCCAGTAGTCGTAGCCTCCCCCCGCCTGGTGATCCGTGACGGCGCCGAAATCCAGTGCTGCAGCATCCATCGTGTAGCGGTAGAAGTCCAGCAGAGAGCCGTCAACCAGTCCGCCGACGTCCCAGGAGAGCTCGGTATGGCGGTGAAAATCTCCTCTCACAATCCGTTGCTCCACGCCGTCAACGAGGCTCCGGTAGGCTCGAATCGTTTTCACGTCCCCGGACTCGTTAGCATGGCCCGCCCTGACCTCCACGTCCGGGGGCGCATTCCAGGGCTTCAGAGAAGGGGCTCGAAAAGTTCCTTCGGTGGGGATTCGGGCGCTGTAGACTTCCTGGGCAATGGGCCGGTAGCTCCACGCGTAGAGTCGACCGTCGGTTGGCCAGACCAGACGCAGGCTCCTGTCCGGAGCGAAAGCCCCGGCGGCCCGGGCCGAGTTGCGGCCCCAGCTCCAGGGCAGGGGCAGGACCGGGCCCCATTCTTCTTCCTGGTAGAAGGTGACGGCATGCTCCCAGTAGATTCTGCCCTGGCGCACGGCCCCGGTTCTCCCCTGGCGCTGAAACAGAAGAGCGACCCGATTGTGAAGCCGGTCGATCATCAACTGCGGGTACTCATACTCCTCACCTTCTCCGGGTACCCGGGGATGAAAATCGGCGGCCGGAACCCTGCGCTCGGAACCGTCGAGAATCACCATGTTGATATTGCGCGTTTGATGAATCCGCTCACCTGGTGAGAGTTGCGACCGGCCACCCTCGGCCCCTTCTCGCCAGTCCGGGTCGACGGTGGGTCCCCAATCCTTGGACCAGTTCGCGCCCCCTTCGTCCCAGGCCACCCACACCCGATCCTGACCGTCCACGGCGACTGTAGGGTGAGCTTCGAAGAGGGGCGTGTTGGCCACCACCACCTCGGGGCCCAGAGTACCGTTTTCAAAGCTGCGCAGATAAATGTCGTAGTTCCCGTTTCGGTAGGTGTCCCAGACGATGTAGGCCTTCCCGCTGCCGTTCACGGCGATGCGGGGTTCCCAGTCGTTGGCCGGATCCTCGGTCACCCGAATCTCTTCCGACCAGCCCGATCCATCGTGGTGACGAAGGTAAATGTCCGAGTTGTCGCCGTGGAAGCCCTGCCAGACCAGCCACTGGTTTCCATCTTCGCTCGAGATGAAGTGATGATCGATGTCCGGGTTGGGGTGGGAACTCAGCCGCAGCATTTTGGACCAGGTCTTGGTTACCGGATCCAGGGTACGGGCATAGAGATCGAAATTTCCGTCGACCTGCTGGGACCAGACAACCGTGGGCCGGTTCTCCGGACCGATGGCCACCTGAGGTCTCCAGACATCCCCGGACACCCCCGGAAGCGTCGTATAGGTCCTCCAGTTGTCTTCATACTTGGCCAGTCGCACCTCGTCTTGATCCTGGAAGTACGACTGCCAGACGGCCCAGGCCCTGGAATCCTTTCCCACCGCGACCGAAGGATAGTCATCCTCTGCTGTGCCGTCGCTGAGGTTTACGGCATCCGGCAGTCTCTCCGCCTGGGCGGCACCGTCCAGGAGCAGGATCGGATTTCCCAGGTGCAAGTTGAAGATCGGGATGGAAAAGGAGCCTCGGTCGGTAAGGACCGCAATGCGTCCCCCGGAAGAAGCCTTTCCCGTAACCGTGAGACCCTTGTTGACCCGTCCACCCGCGCTGATTGCGAACGTATTCAAAGAAATACTGTCCGAAGCCAGGAAAAGCCATCCTTCCATGGAAGTGATACTTGCCTGCTCGGTAGTCACGTTTCCCGTCCACCTGGTCGGCTCCGGATCCGTGTGACCAAAGCTGATGCGGACCGAAAACGACCGTGGCTGGGCCATGCCCGTCTGCACAAAGAGCAGAAGGAAGAGCGGACAAAGGTAGCGCCAATGTGAATTCATGGCTGGTAGTTCACCCAGATGGGGCTCGACCAGGCAATCTGGCGATCATCCTGGATAATCCGGACATAGTAGTAACTGCTGCCGGGCGTCGCGTCCTGGTCCACGTAGGTCAGATCCACTTCCCGCCGGTTGGGGGCCGTTGTGAAAATAACTTCTTCATTCTTGATGATCTCCACCGAGGCCACATCACTGGTGCCGATCACACGAATCTCTAGGGGTGGCACCGAGGCGGCGGCGAACTCTTCGCCCATGAAGTGGTCGCCCATCCGGTAGTCAAGAATGATGTTGTCGGTTGCGCCATAGGTGTGCCGCTTTTTGAAACCTTCAAAGATGGCTTCTCGGTCGGGCTGCTCCGTATAGACCATGGCGTAGGAGATGTGGTTGGAAACGTGATCGGAACTGGCGATGGTGCCCAGGCGATACCCCTTCCGATAGGCGTTCCACAGGAAGCCGGCCTCCTGATAACCTCCGGGAGGTTTATCTTCGGCCGAACCGGCGGCCCTGGGGGCTCCGATGTGTTCGCTGGAGACCCGGTCACCCTGAAAAATCTCGACAACGGGCTCTACTTCGGGATCGTTGTCCCTCCAGTTGGTGCCCATTCGAGTCGAGGCCGAGGTGTGCGGAATGGACAGGCCGCCGGTTTCGTGCAGGGACTCGAAGAGCATTTTCGTATCGTTTTCCAGGAGTGCACCGGAGCCCACCGGCGGCGGCGCTCCCTGATAGTCGGATTCAGTAAAGAACTTGACGACGGGTACTCCCCTCCTGGTGTGGAAGATATTCCGGTGTCCGTCGGGAAACCAGGCGCTGCGTTCGTAGGCATAGAAAGTAGTGAAGACACCCGGGATGTGGTACATGTCGCAGCTTTTTTCGATCAGCCACTTCCAGTAGCCGTAGTTACCTCCCGACATATGGTCCGTGACGGCGCCAAAGTCCATGGCTGCTGCATCAATCATGTATCGATAGAAGTCAAACAGGGAGCCGTCGAGCCGCCCGCCAAGGTCCCAGGACAGTTCGGTGTGCCGATGAAAGTCTCCTCTGACAATGCGCATTTCGACACCGTGAACCGTACTGCGATAGGAGCGAATGGCCTCCACGTCCTGCGGCTCGTTGGCGTGCCCAGGCTTGACTTCCATTTCCGGCGGTTCAGCCCAAAGCTTCAGGGCTGCAGTCCTGGGGGCCTCTTCCAGGGGGACTCGGGCCGCGTAGATCTTCTGTGTGACGGACCGGTGACTAAAGATATAGAGTCGGTTGTCGGTTGGCCAGATCACTCGCAGGTTCCCTTCCGGATCGAACGCTCCGGCCGGCCGGGCTGAGCTGCGCCCCCAGCTCCAGGGCATCGGCAGGATAGGAGTCCACTCCTCTCCCTGGTAAAAGGTGAGCGCGGTTTCCCAGTAAACCTGCCCCCAGTAAGTCTGTCCCCGCTGGGTTCCCTGTCGGTGGAAAAGCAGAGCGATCCGATTGTGGTGGCGGTCGATCAGCAGCTGGGGGTAATCGTAGGATTCGCCCTCTCCGGCAACCAGCGGGTGAAAATCAGCCACCGGCACTCGACGGGTTGCCCCGTCGAAAATCACCAGGTTGATGTTTCTAGGTTCGTAGATTTGTACTCCCGGGGAAAGCTTGAGGCGCTCTTGATGATCCTTCCCCCGCCAATCCGGATCGACAGTAGGGCCATGATCCTTGCCCCAGTTCGGGCCGCTTTCGTCCCAGGCCACCCAAACCCGGTCTTCCCGGTCTACTGCGACCGTTGGATGGGCTTCGAACCTGGGAGTGTCGGCAACCGCCACCTCGGGTCCCAGGGTTCCACCTTCCAGGGTCCGCATGAAAATGTCGTAGTTGCCGTTTCGATAGCTGTCCCAGACGATGTGGGCCTTTCCCCGTGTATCTACGGCAATGCGAGGCTCCCAGTCGTTGGCCGGGTCGTCGGTGATGCGGATGACCTGGGACCAGTCGGATCCGTTTCTGTAGCGGAGAAAAATGTCCGAGTTGTCGCCATGGAATCCCTGCCAGACCAGCCAGAAGTTGCCGTCATCATCCGAAATCAGATGGTGGTCAATGTCCGAGTTCGGGTGGAACGTCAAGCGAAGCGTTTTCGACCACGTCTTTTGTTCCGGATCCAGAGTCCGGGCGTAAAGATCGAAGTTCCCCTTGACCTGCTGGGACCAGACGACGGTGGGCTTGTTCTCTGGACCGATGGCAACCTGAGGTCTCCACACATCCCCTGACACTCCCGGAAGCACGGTGTAGCTGCGCCACTTGTCTTGATGCTTCGCAAGTCGCACCTCGTCAAACTGATCCCCGTAGGATTGCCACACGGCCCAGGCCGTGGAATCCTTGCCCACTGCAATGGCAGGATAGTCATCTTCCCCCGAATCATCCGTCAGTTTCACGGCATCCGGCAACCTTTCTGCCCGGGCGGCCCCATCCAGAAGTCGGACCGGTTTCCCCAGTCCCATACTGAAGACTGGAATCGAGAAAGAGCCCCGGTTGGTGACCACGGAGACATGTCCGCCGGGCGAGCCTGTACCCGAGATCGTGAGCCCCTTGTTGAGCGGTCCGCCGGCGCTGATGGTGAAGGTATCGAACGAAATACTGTCCGGGGCCAGAAACAACCACCCCTCGAGGGAGGTAATGCTTGCCTGATTCGCTGTTACTCTACCGGTCCACTGGACTTTCTCGGGCTCCGCATACCCGAAGGTGACGCGCACGGAGAAGGGCTCGGGTTGGGACTGGGCCAGAAGAGCCGGACCGGTCAGGAGCAGGAAAAAAAGGAGGACGGTGAAAGTCGGACTCTTCATGGCAACACTTCTCCGGTCTGCGTTCATGGGTTAACCCGACTCCGAGATCCCAACCGCCGGGATGATGTAATTGTCTACCAGGTCGAAGAAGCTCAGGTAGTGCTTGAAGCGGTCGGGGTTGGTCTTTGCATCCCAGGCGGAGGTAGCCACCACAATCATGTCCAGATCCGGGATGATCAGGATAAACTGCCCGCCGTAGCCCAGGCCCACAAAGGTTTCGTGCCCTTGAGAGTCCCTTCTCCACCACAGGTAGCCGTAGCCCGTAAAATTACCGTCCTTGAGAAACGACCAGGTCCAGCTCTCAGGTACTGGTTCGTCGGCCGAGACGCTGTAATCTGCTTTCACATGCTCGGCCGTGGATTCCTTCACCCAGGCTTCGGGCAGAACCTCTTTCCCGTCCCAGCGGCCGCCGTTCAGGTAAAGCAGCGCAAACCTGGCCAGGTGCCTGGCTGTGAAGTGCATCTCGGCCCCACCGATATAGTTCCCTTCGGGGGATCTGTCCCAACGGCGGACTTCCATCCCGGTGGGTGCAAACAGGTAGCGGTCAGCGAACTCCAGTGTCGTCATCCCACTGGTTCGCCCCAGCAAAGCGGAGAGCGCGTGTGTGCCACCCGTGTTGTAGATGAACTTCTTGTCCGGTTCATCCACAAAGGGCAGGTCCAGAAAGAAACGCACGTAGTCGCCACTCGAGAGCCAGGCCCAGAATAGAGGCTGGCTCTCATTCCAGGCGTAACCGGAAGTGTGGTCCAGCAGGTGGCGGAGAGTTAACCGACGCCTGAAAGAGTAGGTCTTGGCCCGGCGCTTCGTCCACCCTTCATATTCAGGCGGTGGTTCGAAGTACTCCGGAAGAAACTCGGAAATGGGCTGCTCGAGATCCTTGATGAACCCCTCCCGAAGAGCAATTCCCGTCAGCGCCGAGAGGATGCTCTTGGAAACCGACTTGATGTTGTACGCCGTATCCGATTCGGCACCGTGAAGATAGGCCTCACCCACCAGGACATTGTTTCTGAGCACCAGCAGGCTCAAGAGCGGTTGCAGGGTCTCAGCGAAGCGATAGGCGGCTTCCAGCTTTTCAGAATCCATCCCCTGTGCTTCCGGAACTGAGGTCTGGAGTGGAGTGGAATTGCGCTCAACCGCAGGCCGGCTGTTCGGGTTGGGAGCGCCTGCTCCACCGGTTTCGGAGGGTGCTCCCCCACAAGTACTCATCACCGCTGCCAGGGTGGCTCCGGTCAAGACTCTGAAAGCGTTTTTCATTCCTTTCGCCTCCGTCTTTCTACCCCTTTTGCTGAACCGTGGAGTGATCTTACACCCTGCTGTTTCCAGCTTCCACGTTTCATGGTTTACGTCCCTCGCCGGTAGGTTTCTTCGGGGCCCCGGCCCATAGGCTGCAGGTCGGCATCTTCAGGCGGCTATTCCCGGGACTTTGTTTCTCCAGGGGCGGGCTTCTTCCAGTTGACCTGCCAGTCGGTAGAGTGTCGCTTCGTCCCCGTAGCGACCCGCGAACTGCACCCCTATCGGCAGCCCGTCGTCATTCCAGTGCAGAGGCACTGACATGGCGGGACAACCGGTCACGTTGTGCAGCCAGGTGAAAGGGATGAAACGGAAGACACGTTTCCCTAGCACATCCAGCGGAAGATTGACGGTGTCGAAATAGCCAAGCTCCCGAGGGGGTTCGCCCAGGGTCGGCGTCAGGATCAGGTCGTAATTCTGCAGGAAGCGTGCAACGGTTCGGGTCGTCGTGTTGAAGAGTGCCTTGGTCCCGGCCAGGGCTGCAGCCGATGCCTCATGACCTGCTCTTGCCAGCTCCCAGGTCTGGGGTTCGACCATGTCTCGAGTCACTTCTTTTCCCTGGATGTGCCCGATCAGGTTGAGCAAGCTGGCCGTGTGGGCGCGAACTACCAGCTGAAACGCCTGCAGGAGAGGTTCGAACGCAATCGCCGGGGAAGCCTCCTCGACTCGATGGCCCAGATTCTCACAGAGTTCGGCGGCATCCTGCACTGCAGCAATGCAATCGGGGTGTGTCTGATCCGAGGAACCCTTCGTGGAGAAGGCGATTCTCAGTCTTCCCGGGGCGGCCTCCACCTCCTCTAGAAAGGGTCTGACCGGTGCAGGGATTCCGTAGGGAGCCCCCGCCTCCGGTGCAGAGGTGGCATCCAGCAGAGCCGCATCGTCGCGCACCGACAGGGAGACTGCGTGGTTGGTTGCGAAACCCTCCCACATTTCTCCGAACTCCGGGCCGGTGGGCATGCGCCCCCTTGACGGTTTCATCCCGAACAATCCGCAGCAGGAAGCGGGAATGCGAATCGATCCTCCTCCGTCAGAAGCGTGGGCAATCGGGACGATCCGAGCTGCCACGGCCGCCCCACTGCCACCACTGGAACCCCCCGTCGAGCGGTCTGCGTCCCAAGGGTTACGGGCCGGGCCTAGAAAGGCGGGTTCTGTGGAGACGTTCAACCCGAACTCGGGGGTGTTCGTGCGCCCCACCGTAACCAGGCCGGCCGCCTTATACCGCCGGACCAGCTCGTTGTCATAGTCAGGTATGTTTCGGGCAAGGACCCGGGATCCACCTGTCAGGCGGACACCCGCGTAGGTGGCTCCTAGATCCTTCAGCAGAAAAGGGACACCCCGAAACGGACCGTCGGGCAGGCCGCTGGAGATGCTTTTCCGGGCCTCGCCATACATCTTGGTCACGATGACATTGAGCCGCGGGTTCACCATCTCGATGCGGGTGATGGCAGTTTCGAGCAGCTCCTCGGGCTTGACCTCTCCCCGATGCACAAGCCCTGCCAGGCCCAGCCCGTCGTACCTGTCGTACTCGATTCTCTTCTCGGCCATGGGTGCGTTCTTCCAGGCGACAGGTTAGTAGTTCAGATGGAAGGCTGCAAGAAACTACGCCATTCCAGGTTGGGCGTTCTTGAAAGTGGGAGGGTTCCTCAGGGCCGCGACCGTCGGGTGTGATCTTCAGGGGCCTCGGTCGCCGAGCTGAGGTGCCTCCCACTTTCTCCAATCACCACCCGGTAGATTCATACGGAAATAGAGCGCCACATCTGTTAAAAGGAGAGAGAACCCCAAAATGCAACTTTCGTCGCAGGAGCTAGGAATGAATACCACCTCGAACCGCTTGGGCCACGGGCTGATTATCGCTGTACTCTCCATGACCGGATCCAATTTCCCTGCCGCTCAGGCTCAGGAGAAATGGGACATAACCGTTCCACGGGGGAATACCAGGGAGATCTCCTTCACAACGGAGCAAGGGACCTGGATGTCGGTAGACATTTCACCCGACAGCAGCTGGGTTGTCTTCGACCTCCTGGGACATATTTGCCGCCTTCCAGCGAGCGGCGGGCGGGCGGTTTCGCTGACGCAGAACAGCGGCATGGCCGTGAACTCTCATCCCCGGATTTCACCGGATGGGCGAGAGATCGCTTTTGTATCCGACCGGGGTGGGCAGGACAACCTGTGGGTGATGGCTGCCGACGGATCCAGTCCGAGACCCGTCTTCGCCGACATGAACGCCCGGGTGGCAGAACCGACGTGGTCTCCTGACGGAAAACAGATCCTGGTGACCCGACGGGAAAAAAGCCCCACCGGTTTCTATCGTACCCACGATGTGTTGTGGATGTTCCCGCGAACGGGGGGAAAAGGTTTCGAGGTGGTTCGCCTCGGATCCTCCGGAGGAGCAGCGCCGGCACGATCCGGAGTGTGGTCGGGGCTCGACCGGGCCCAGTGGCCTTCCTTTACCCCCGATGGACGTCATGTCTACTTCCACAGCTCAACCTTTGCCGGTGCGGACCGACGACTGCGGCGCATTGACCTCAAGACCGGTCGGATTGACAGCGTGACAGAAGGCAAGGATCGCTACCTTTCTTGTTGTGGCCGCCCCGCTTATCCGCGGCGACTGGGAGAAGTCGCCCCTGAAGTGTCCCCTGACGGTCGCTGGCTGGCTTTTGCCCGAAAACTCCCGGGAGGGCGAACCTCTTATCGGGGTAAGGAGTATGTTGGGCGGACTGCACTGTGGCTTCGAGATCTCACGACCGGCTCGGAGCGAATCATCATGGACCCCATCTCCAACACTCTGGCTGAACACCATCCGAGCTGGCACATACGTGTGCTTCCCGGCTACAGCTGGGCCAGTGACAGTCAGTCGATGGTCCTCAGTCAGGGGGGGCGGATACGGCGACTGTGGATCGACGGGGGCCGGGTCGAGACCATTCCATTCCAGACTCCCGTGCAGCGAACGATTTCGGAAGCGGCCCGGGGCCACGCGCGCATCGGTGACAGTTTTCGAGTCCGGGCCGTGCGCTGGCCGGTCTCATCCCCAGATGGAAAGCAGCTCGTGTTCGAGGCGGTAGGACAACTCTGGCTGATGCGCTTGCCCGACGGTGAACCCAGGCCGCTGACCACCTGGGAACCCGACGCTTTTCAGCTCACGCCCGACTGGTCGCCGGACGGCGCCTCAATCGTGTACGCGACGTGGCAGGACGAAGTGGGAGGGCATTTGTGGAGAGTCAGTTCCGAGGGAGGAAAACCGGAGCGTCTCACGGAAGTTCCGGGTTCCTATTTGAACCCGAGCTGGGCTGGCGACGGTCAGTCGATCGCGGTCAGTCGCTGGCCGGCGGCTTTAACGCCTCGCTGGTTCGGTCCACAGTGGGAGTTGATTCGGATCACTCCCGAGGATGGTTCCATCACTCAACTGACCGATCCCGGCCTGCCGCCGCAGAGTTCCCCGGGAAGGGGAAACCGGCTCTTTCATGTGCTGGGTGGAAGGCTCAGGTCGGTAGACGCCCGGGGCCGAGAGCCCAGAACGCATGCCTTGATCGATCCTCGCGTGCAGGCAGTTGTCCCTTCGCCGGACGGTCGCTGGCTGGCGGTAGAGTATCAGGAAGATGTCTACCTGGTGAGCCTGCCGGCCGGTATCTTTGCCGGTGGGCCGTCAGAAATTGACCTCCCGGGAACCGGGAAGCGCCTCAGCCTGGAAGGGGGGCGGTATCCGCATTGGCGCAGCGACAAGGTACTCGAATTCGTGAGCGCTAACCGCTACATCACTTACAACGTGGACACCACGGATTCTGATTCTCTCATCATTGACCTGGAACTCCCGCGAGACACGGCCAGCGGGACCATCGCTCTGAAAGGGGCCCGCATCATCACTCTGGATGAGCGGCGGGTGATCGAGGGGGGAACCATCCTCGTCAGTGAGGGTCGCATCACCTGTGTGGGTGAATGCGAGCCTTCCGCCAGTGCTGAGGTACTGGATCTCAAAGGGAAGACAATCATGCCGGGATGGGTGGACGTTCACGCTCACCACCTGGCCGCGGACGGCCCGACCGGGATGATTCCGCAGCATCGCTCGACCTCGGCTCAGTATCTGGCCTACGGGGTCACCACGGTGCATGATCCAGCGGCCCCGATGCTTCACACTTTCTCGATCGGGGAGCTGATTGAGGCCGGGCGGATGGTGGGTCCGCGCAGCTTCTCCACCGGAACCATTCTGACCTGCGGTCCTTCCAGCCGATTGCGCCCGATTCAGACCTTTGAGGATGCTCGCCAGCACGTGAACCGACTGGCCAATCTGGGCGCCATCTCTATCAAGGACTACAAACAATGCACTCGTATTCAACGTACCTGGCTGGCGGAAGCCGCCCGCAGGAGGGGAGTCACCCTGACCTCCGAAGGATCGGATCTGGAGTACTTTCTCGGTTTAGTGATGACCGGTCACGCAGGTTGGGAGCACCCGGTTCAGTTCGTTCCCATCTACAACGACGTGGCCAGCTTTTTTGGCCAGGCCCGGGCTCACTACTCAGCCCAGCTGATCATGAGCGACTATCCCGTCGGAAACGCTATCGAGTACTGGTATGGAGCCAACGATCTCTGGCAAGACAGCAAGCTGATGCACTGGAGTCCCTGGCAGGAAACGGCTTCCCGGCGCAGCTTTGTCAAGAAACCTGCCCGTGAATTCATGTTTCCGATCCTGGCCGAAGGGGCTGCCGACATGAAGCGGTCCGGAGCTCATCTAGCCGTCGGGGCACACGGCGAGCAGGACGGCCTGGGCACTCACTGGGAAGCCTGGGGCTACGCCTACGGGCTCACGCCGATGGAGACTCTCGAGGCGGCCAGTCTGGGTGGTTCCCACTTTCTGGGCCTGGAGGAGGAGATCGGTTCTGTCGAAGTCGGAAAAGTGGCGGACCTGGTGATCCTCAACTCGAACCCGCTGGACAATATCCGTAACACTACCGACATTGTCTACGTGATGAAGTCAGGCCGGCTTTATGAGGGCGACTCACTGGACGAGTTGTGGCCGCGCCAGAAGCCGTATGGATTTCTGCCCTGGCTCAATGAAGAAGTCACGCGGACCGACCTGCGTCCTGATGATTTCTGGGATGTGAAGCAGCCCTGACAGTGGCGCGCACGACAGTAAGCGCGTCTTGGCCGCACCCCACAGAGGCGTCATTTCCGTTTGTAACTGATGGACAGCCCCGCCCGGCTCGAATTGTCAAATGTGGTTTCGAGTTCGGCCACCGTCCCAAGGTACTCAAGGAAATCCGTGATTCCCTGGTTTTGCATGGACGTATTGTGGGCCGTAAAACAGCCGTTGATCTCGAGTTTGGGAAGTACATCTTTCAGATACTGTGTGTACCAGCCTTTGTCTGCGTCTGAGAAGACGAAATCGAAGGGGCCCTCAAGCTCCTTTGTGAGCTGATGCGCATCGCCCAGACGAGCGTCGATGTAGGCCTCCACTCCTGCCTCCTTAAAATGGGCCCGGGCCTGGCGATGGCGCTCCGGGTCGATCTCTATCGTGGTCACCTTCCCCCCGGTCCTGGCCATTGCCCGGGCAATCCAGATGGTCGAATGCCCGGTCGACGTTCCGATTTCGAGGGCTCGTGTGTATTTGTGCCGGACGATCAGATCGTGGAGTGTCTGACCGTCTGCCCAGGGAACATTGAGATCTTTCCACTGGTCTTTGTGGCTTTCCAGAAAGCATTGCACCTTTTCGTCAAGATCGCCGGCCCGGACGGAAAGTACCGGCCCACAGATGAATACCAGGGTTCCCAGAAGGACGAGTCCATGGCACAGAAATCTCTTCATGTCTCTTTCACGATTTCCTCTGAGATCGCCTCCTTGTTAGTTCGAGTTGCCGATACCCATTATTCCACCCATTATTCCACCCATCCGGAGGAAAAAACTCCAGGAGAAATACCCGGCCCCTGTCTTGCAACGAATAACTTTTGTTACATTATGGACGATTCCGCCAACCATGAATGAGTACCTCCGGGCATACGGGAGGATTATGGCAAGGGTGAGGTTTTGGGAAGGACTGCGAGAATGAAAGTTAGGGCGAGAGTAGAAACCCTGTGGGAGAAGCGACAGTGACTTATGATCCGACTTCTATGGCGAACTGGGAGATATCGCGAGCAGCCGAGGAGAACATGCCGACTCCCAATCAGTGGGCTGAGCGGCTGGGCCTGGCTCAGATGGAAATGATTCCGAATGGGAGGCTTGGAAAGCTGAGCTTTTTGAGGATCATGGATCGTCTCCAGAACAAGCCGGACGGAAAATACATCGATGTTACCGGAATGACTCCCACTCCTCTGGGGGAAGGGAAAACCACTACAACGCTGGGGCTGATTCAGGGCCTGGCGCGGCTTGGGAAGAGTCCAGGGGGCTGTGTCCGGCAGGCTTCTGGAGGACCCACCATGAACATGAAGGGGACTGCCGCGGGAGGCGGTAACGCGCTGCTGATCCCAATGGATGAGCTGTCGATGGGGCTGACGGGTGACATGAACGATGTGACCAACGCCCACAATCTGGGCATGGTTGCGTTGACTGCTCGGATGCAGCACGAACGCAACTACAGTGACGAAGAGTTGCTGCGTCGAAGTGGCATGCCGCGCCTGGGTATTGATCCGAGCCGGGTTCAATTGGGCTGGGTCATGGACTTTTGCGCCCAGTCGCTTCGCAACATCGTGATTGGGATGGGAGGCCGACTGGACGGTTTCATGATGAGTTCCAGGTTCGACATATCCGCCAGTTCAGAGCTGATGGCTATTCTTTCTATCGCTCAGGATCTGCCCGATCTTCGCAAGCGGATCGCGGAGATCACCGTCGCGTTCGACAAACAGGGTCGGCCGATCACGACAGCGGATCTGGAGGTTGACGGAGCCATGTGCGCCTGGATGCGCAACGCGATTAACCCGACGCTGTGCTGTACAGCCGACTATCAGCCCTGCCTGGTTCACGCCGGGCCTTTTGCCAATATCGCCATTGGGCAGTCCTCCATCATCGGCGATCGTCTGGGCTTGAAGCTCTTCGACTACCACGTTACGGAGAGTGGTTTTGGATCTGAGATCGGCTTTGAGAAATTCTGGAATGTAAAGTGCAGGACCAGCGGGCTTGTACCCGATGCCGTGGTCCTGACGGCGACGATCCGGGCTTTGAAACTGCACGGGGGAGGTCCGCCGGTCATTCCGGGGAGTAGCCTTCCGGACGAATACACGAGTCAGACTCTTGACCTGGTTGAAAAAGGTCTTCCGAACTTGCTGCACCACATCGCACTGATTCGGAAGTCCGGTGTGAATCCAGTGGTTTGTCTGAATCGCTTTCACACAGACACGGACGAAGAAGTCCAGCTGGTGCGCAATGCTGTGGAAGGTTTCCATGGGCGCTTTGCGGCTTCAGACCACTGGGCCCGGAGTGGGGAGGGCGCCATGGAGCTGGCAGAGGCTGTCGTGGAAGCGGCGGAGGAAGAAAAGGAGTTTCGCTTTCTCTATCCTTCGACCATGAAATTGAGGGAGCGGGTCGAGGTCATTGCGAGAGAGGTTTACGGAGCCCAAGGTGTCCGCTGGACTCCCGAGACACGTGCCAAAGCCGCCCGGCTGGAGTCTGACAAGCGCTTCGACGACTTTGCCACCATGATGGTCAAAACACCATTGAGTCTCAGTCATGATCCCCGCCGCAAGTGTGTACCGGAAGACTGGGTGCTGCCCATTCAGGACATTCTTGTATACACCGGCGCCCGCTTCTTGTGTCCGTGTGCCGGTGACATCAAGCTGATGCCGGGGACCTCGTCGAACCCCGCTTACCGCCGTGTGGATGTCGACGTGGACTCGGGCAAGATCACCGGACTCGCTTGAAGTCACTATCCCTGACGGGACTGGAGGAAGAAGTATGCCGGCTGAATCGGAGGAGCTGATCCAGGCGCTGAGCCGAATCGATACCCCCACCTTGTCCAACGCCGTGGAGCAACTGAAGGTGCGCAACGGAATCTCTGGATTTGCCGATCTTAACCTGCGCTGTATGAACCCTCAGTTGGGGATCATGTGCGGTTTTGCGGTCACTGCCCAGGCGCTGACCATGGCTCCACAACCTGGGAATCGAGAACTGGCTGTGTCGCGTCTGATCGAGATCTGGATGAAGTTTCCAGCCTGGGCTTTCACGTCTTCGCCCGGGGACTGGTCGCAAGCCATGCCCATTTTGAAATCGTACGGGTGAATGATCCTGTCACTGTCGGCGGACTGCCGATCGCATCCGGAGATCTCCTTCACGGAGATCTGAATGGCCTTATCCAGGTCCCCGAAGAAGGGCGGGAGAAACTTCCTCGCCTGGCCGGGGAGGTGACGGAACGAGAGTCCGGGCTTCAGGATCACATCCGCAGCGAAGAAGCGACCCTGGAGAGTATCTATAAGCGTTTCACCCACTGACGAACAGGTAGATCCGTTGTTTCCGCAGTGGTCCTGTTTCGTCCCTCGTCTTTGCCCGTGCCCGTCAATCGTCTGACCTTTGTCAGGCTGACGCCGGTGCCTCACCTTCCACGGTATTGTTCTGGAGAGTCGCCGGGTCGGTCTCCAGAAGCTCCTCAGAAACAATCGCCTCCTTGACCAGGTCTCCTATGAGTCGTTCATCCAGCCGGAAAACCTCTACATATTCACCCTGGGTGTCACTTGCTCCATGGCTGATTTCGGACAGCCCGGGTGGTAGTGGACCTTTGAGATCTTCCCACGAGAGATCGGTTGTCTTGCAGGTAGCCAGTTGCAGGGTCTCCAGCAAGCGGACCAGGTCCCGCAGGCGGGTAATCTCGGGCCGCTGCTCCAGAAAGGCGCCGGTCCTGGGAACCAGGATGGTGCTGGCTGCCCTGGCCACCTTAAAGTGCTTGCCAAGCCCGGGCCGGCTCCGCAATTCGTAACGGCTCAGAAGCCTGTAGGCCGCAAAGGTACTGCTTCCCGGGGAGCACCCCAGCAGCATAGCAAGCTGGCGCCGGAGTTTTTCCCGCATCTGGGGCGAGAGATCTTCCAGGCTGCCCATCTGTTCCAGAGAACTGGACTCAGAATCAATCGAGTAGGACTTGGAAAATGCCGCCAGAAAAATGAGACAGTCCACCAGAAGCCCAAGGAAAAGAGGAAGGTTGTCTCTGGCGTTCTGGGTGAGGGCGTTTTTCGCCGGGGGCCCGGCCACGGCGTTGCTTCCGGAAGCTCGAAACCAGCCTGCCAGCCAGTTGGCGGTTCCGGCGGTCCAGTTTGTCATTCGGTCCTTGGCATAGTTCACGACGGCTTTTGGATTCTGGGCCGCAAACTTTTGAGGCGGGCCCGGAAGGTCGGGGGGCTTCTGGCCCAGGACGAGACTCGACAACACTTCCATCCGACTGTCCGGGCAGGGGTAGGTGATCCCGCCTTCCACAATCGTGTACCGTCCCTCCGGAAAGCGGCTGTGGATGCATGCCTTGATTTCCAAAAGCAGTTCTTGTGCCTGCATCCGGTTCCCTTGCAGTCGTTGGTAGAAGACGTCCAGAACATGGTGGTGGGACTGCAGGTTCACGGGTGAATAGCCGCCAACGTACTCCCTCAGGAAGGAGATCTGAGCTTCTAGATCCGTTCGCAACGTTTCCACCTGACGGTTGTATCCTGCGAAGCTCAGTGCGTCGGTACGGCGTCCTCGGGCACGAGGGCCGCGGCCACTTGGGGACCGATCTCCGCAGGTCCCTCCGGTGCGATCTTCCAGCTCGGATTGCGACTGGGAATAGGCCGAGAGTTCGTTCAATCTGAGTGCCGTCGCGTTGAACCTGGCTCGGTAGGATTCTCCCTCGAGCAGCATTCTCTGTGACTCACTCTGGTGAACCTCCTGAGCATAGTCATCGGCTCGCAAGTGGCGGAAGTAGAAGGCGTACCCAAAGACCACGCTGAAAAAGACTGTAACCACGTAGATGGACAGGTACAGGGGGCGTCTCCTGAGGGGTGCGCGGATGATGGAGACCACCGCGAAGAGCAACATGATCTGGATTCCTGCGGTCAATCCCGTGGATACGAAAAGCCCTTCGAACTCCGAAAACGCGCCGGTCGATCTCATCAACTCGCGGATTCCTGAGAAAGTTGACCAGCAACTCACCGGAAAAAGAAACAGGACTGCCAGGTTCGGGATGTAGCGGCGATAGACGGCACCCACCTCGTTTCTGAATGAGTTGAGTGTCGATTTCAGTGTTTCAAGCATCGGTTTTCTCCCTCCGGCGGGGAATGGGCGCTCCCTGAACTGAGCACCTGGTGGGTAACAGGACCTGACATTGTTACAGAAGCATGGGAATTGAACGGATTCACCCGGGCTGCGGGTTCTCGTTTCCTGTTGCGTTCATGCCGCAAGTGAATCTACGATTAAAACGGACCGAGGCCTGGTTTGGTTCCCTCGAACCCAAACGCTTACGCTTGAAGCGCTTGAACGGAGCACCTCGGAAGCTGGCCTGGTGGTTGCTCCGCGCCGGGTTGTGGAAGAGAGGATTGAGTGGAACCGAACACCGGATGGTCTTTACATCTCGGACTGCCGAAAACGGCGTCTACACTGCTCCAGAAACACCTGTTCGGGTGCCATCCTGATCTTGACTACCTGGGCAAACTGAGAGCGAAATGGATTTCTCCCCCGATGGCGCTCGCTTATCTTTCGAGCCATGACCGTGAAGCAGCGCGATCGCATGCTGGCCGTCAAGGGCTCGGGTTCTCCGGCCCGGCTGGACTGGTCCGGAAGTGGATGGATCGAGAAAATCGAGAAGCGGACCGCCCGGGGAAACCGATGGCTCGCTGAAACGTTCGAGTTGCCACTGGCCAGGTACAAATATCCGCTGTGAGGATCTTCCAATGCTGACACAACAAGGTTGCCTGGCACGACGGGAACGACTCTGGGGAGCCCTCTCCGAGCCGATCGAGTGGGCGCTGATCGCGGATCCTCGGCATGTCCATTATTTCTCCAATTTCTGGATCAACCCCCTCAGCTTCTCGGCCGACGAAAGAGGCTTCCTGCTCCTGGAGCGTAAGGGTCACGCAACTCTGATTGGTGATAATTTTGCCCTCCGCTCGGCTGCCGGAGAGCCTTTCGTGGATGAGATCCTGGATGGGAAGTGGTATGACCACAGACATTCGGTGGTGAACCGGGACGCTCTGCTGCTGGCCACGCTGAACCGAGCGAAAGATCAAGTCGCGTCGGGCAAGGGTCTGTTCGAGAACAGCTGGTTTCCCCGCGGTGCGTCTCAGTTCCCCGATCATCACCTGGATGAAGATCTGGGTTCTGTCGTCCGGTCGTTGCGACGGGTCAAAGAAGCGGACGAGATCTCCTTGCTCCAGCGATGTATGAAAGCGGCCGAAGCCGGTCACGCCCGGGCCCTGCAAGTCGTTCGGCCCGGCGTCAGCGAGCTCGACGTTTACCGCGAGGTCCAGTCGGCCTCAATGGAGGCGGCCGAAAGGCCGCTGCTGGTGTACGGGGACTTCCGGGCGGCGACGCCGGGCCAACCCAAGGTCGGAGGGCTACCCACAGGATACGAACTCCAGGATGGAGATCTCTTCATCCTCGACTTTTCCGTGGTCATGGATGGGTATCGAAGCGACACCACCAATACGATTCATGTGGGAGGACACCCTCGAGAAAGTCAGGCGGACATGTTCGAGGCCTGCCGCCGCGCCCTGGAAAAGGGTGAAGCTGTACTCGAACCCGGCGCCTCAGCCCGCCATGTCTACGAAGTCGTATCGTCTGAACTGGAAAAGGCTGGACACGGAGCCCTGCGTCACCACGCCGGACACGGGATCGGGCTGGCTCATCTCGAGCCTCCCATCCTGGTGCCGGAGAGTGAGGATGAGCTGGTGATGGGAGATGTGGTGACACTGGAGCCCGGACTCTACGTCCAAGGAATCGGAGGCATACGGCTGGAGCACAACTACCTGATCACGGCCGAGTCCTCCATGCGTCTCAGCCATCATCCGTTATCCCTCGAAGGGGCTCATTCTTGAGCGAGTACCTTGCGCTCTGAGAGCGGGTACCATCCGGCAATCTTTTCACTGAGTCGAGCCACGATCTGCGGATGATCCGCGGCCACGTTCGTTTGCTCGTGAGGGTCTCTGCTCAGGTCGAACAGCTGGCTGCCTCCCCCGCTACGGGGGTGGCTGGCCGTGTACCGGTTGACCTCACCGTCATAGGTCAGAATTAACTTCCAGCGGCCTTCGATGCTCCAGCGGTAGAGCAGGGACGCCTCGGGTTTGGAGATATCTGCAATGTCGTGGGCGAATCCTTCTCCGAAGATAGCAGCTCGCCGGATCCTGGTTCCGTCCCGGAGATGAGGGAGGACATTCAATCCGGGCAGTTCCCCGGGGAGCCTGGCGCCGGCAGCCGCGAGAATGGTGGGGAACAAATCGATGCTGCTCACCGCCTCGTCCCGCTCAACCGGCTTGAGAGCCCCGGGCCACGAGAGCAGGATCGGTGTGCGAACCCCTCCTTCGTAGGGTGATTGCTTGGAACGGGGCGCATAGGCGCGCCCTTCGGGATTCTGGGTCCAGCCATTATCAGTTACGTAGACAATTAGAGTGTTGTCGCGAACTCCCTTTTTCTCCAGATAACCCACCAGATCCCCGATGGTCTCGTCCAACCATTCGCACATGGCGTAATAGGCGGCGATGGGTTGTGGTCGCCCCACTCCTTGATACTTCTTGAGCAAGCGCGGCGGGGGATCGTGCGGTGTGTGGGGAAGAAAGGGGGCATACCAGACAAAGAAAGGCTTTTGTTCTCGCAGGGCCAGGTCCACGAAATCCGTGACCGGTGACAATCCTTCGCGCCCGATCTTCAATCCGGTATCGCCGTGGCGTCCCCCTTCTTCTGGGAAACCGCGAGTCATGCCGTGTGTGAATCCCCCTCGCTGAAAGCTCCCCTCCCACCATTTCCCGCTTTGATGGCTCAGGTAGCCGCGTTCGGCCAGCAGTTCGGGCAGGGTCTCGAACCGGTCAATGTAAGAGACCAGGGCAGCGCGGCGCTCCTGGAACAAGGCGGATTTCGGGTCCGCATGCCGGGGTGAAGGATCGTTGCCCGTCACGCCGTGCCGGTGAGCGTAGTGCCCGGTGGCCAGCGTCATGAGCGAGGGCCGGCAGAGGGCCGTCGGGACGTAGCCCCGCCGAAATACGATGCTCTCGCTGGCCAGTTGATCCAGGTGGGGCGTCTGAAGCAGCGGGTGGTCCATGAAGCCATAGTCAGTCCAACCCTGGTCGTCGGAAATGATGAGGACGATGTTCGGAGGTGGGTTCGCCGGTGAAATGCAACCGGTCAAGAGTGTGCATACTGTCAGGATGCTGAGGGCTGGTAGCTTGCCGGTCATGCAAGATCTCCGGATGGGCAGTACGAAATAAGTGCCAGAGTAGACTGCCCCTTTTATTCGCCCCTTTTATTCGACGATGGCCCAGATGGGTGAGGACCAGGCGATCATCCCATCTTCCGGAAGAATACGGACATAGTAGTAGTGGGTCCCCCGGGTTGCCCCCTGATCCTGGTACTCCAGCTCCACGGTTGGGCTGGCCGGCAGGCTGGAAAAGACCACCTGGCTGTCGCGAAGCACATCCACCCGAGATATAGGTCCGGTTCCCAGGGCCTTGACGGAGAGAGCCGGCAGCGCTTCCGAAGTTGTGAACTCCTCTCCCATGAAATGCTCACCCATCCAGACCTCCAGAAGGATGTTGTCGGTGGCGGCGTAGGTGTGCCTGGCGCGGATGCCTTCCAGAATGGCTTTTCTGCTTGAATCCGGTGCGTAGACCATGGCGTAGGACATGTGAGTGGAAATATGATCAGAAGAAGCAATCACACCCAGCCGGTGCCCCTTCTTCCAGGCTTCAGAGAGCATTCCCTCTGGCCTGATCCGGCTCAGCGTCCTGGGCCAGTCGGCAGGGTTTTTCCTGTCCCGCTCCGCTGCCCGCTCGATTTGTTCCGCAGTGGGGGCGTAGGGGGCGTCCACCTGTTCGTAGCTCTGCCGCATCCCCTGGAAGATCTCGGCCACCGGTTCCACGTAGGAATCATGTACGTGCCAGTCAGTTCCCATCCCCGTTCCCGTGGTGTGGGGGATGGCGATGCCCTGTCGGGAACGGATCTCCTCGTAGACCAGCTCGGTTTCGTTCTCTACCAGATGCATGGACTCGTCTGCCGGCTCGTCCCCTTCCGAAGTGACGGGCAGGGCGTAGAGAGAGACGCCTTCTTTGAGAAAGAAGGGGATGAGTCGAGCTTGATCGCGCTTCGCAAAAAACACGTTCCGATGGCCAAACGGAAAACTGGCACTTCGCTCAAAGCCGAACAGGCCCGAGTACCTTCCAGGGACGTGATACATATCAGTCATCTTCTGCGAATACCACAGCCAGTAAGGCCACAGACCCCCCTGATGTTCGGCATTGGCGCCAAAATCAAGCTGAGCCGCGTCCAGCATGTAGCGATAGAAGTCCTGAAGAGATCCGTCCTTCTGTCCTCCCCCGTCCCAGCTCAGTTCCGTGTGGCGATGGAGATCTCCCCTGAAGAGTCGGTGCTCCCTTTTTCCCAGGGTGATCCGGTGATCCCGAATCGCCTCAAGATTGGTCTCACCCGGCGAGGGTTCGGGCAGAGTCTGGTCTTCTCGGGGAGATGTGAGCAGGGCCCGGGGCTCAATTACGTTCTCGAGTACCCCGGCGTAGACCTGTTGGCGAATGGGACGGTGGTAGTAATCTTCGCTCCGGTTGTCGGTGGGCCAGGCCAGCCACAGTTGCCCGCCGGCGGCCGGAGCGCCACTGATTCGCGTGCTCAGTCTTCCTTTGCTGTGGGGGATCGAGACAGGGCTGGACCAACCTTCTCCATCCAGATGGGTCGCTTGATACTCCCAGAAACCCAAGGGCCGGCCCATGTACAGTTCCCAGTAGGCCAGTCTGCCATCCGGGTCGGGGCGCACCGCGCACCCTCGCTGTCGGCTCAGAGCCACAATCCACACCGATCCGGATCCATCTGAAAAGACCCGGGGATGATAGGTGTCGGAGTGATCGAATGTGTCCGCGAGGGGCTTCTTTGGTTCCCACCAGCGGCCTCCCTGATAAAAGGCAATCTGGGCCGTTCGGGGGGAACCCAGAGTGTTGTCGATGGACCAGCCCGGCAGGATTCGCGCCAGGTCCTTGCCCCAGTTGGAAGGACCTCGTTCCCAGGTGATCCAGACTCGCCCGGCGGCATCCACTGCAACGGACGCCCGGGCCTCGAATTGCGGAGTCACGGCCACGGGGATGGCGGACTCGCCGACCTCGCCAGCGGCGACGCGGGCCAGAAACACGTCGTAGTTGCCCTGCCGGTAGGAGTCGTAGGCGATCCACGCGGTTCCCTCGGAGTCCACAGCTACCGCGGGCTCCCAGTCGTTGGCTGCATTCCGGGTCACCTGCACTGCCTCTGCCCATCCATCACCTTTCAGAACTCGAAGAAAGATGTTGCTGCTGGTGCTTTCTTCGGTGGTTCGGAAGCCCTGCCAGACCAGGGCCGCACCACCGTGCCCATCGGAGCCGATTCGAGGATGGATGTCGGGAAGAGGGTCCGAACTCAACTGCTCGAGCTGGCTCCATCGGGACTGCTCCGGATCAAAACGGCGGGCATAGATGTCCCAATTGCCTTCCACCTGGCGAGACCACACGACCCAGACCCGATTGGCCCCATCGACGCTGACCTGGGGTGCCCAGTTGTCGCCGTCCGAGCCCGGAACCCACTGCAGGTTCTGCCAGCTTCCGTCCACGCGTCGGTGTCGGATCGCGATGTCATCCGCAGAGCCGTCAAAGCTGAGCCACGCGACCCACAGGGAGCCGTCCGGGGAAGAGGCGATCGAAGGCATGTCATCCTGGCGGTACTCGTGCCCTATGTCCTGGTAATGGCTGACCCCTCCCTGTGGAATCCAGCGGGCGCGCGGTTGGGCGGGTGCAGCGCTGCTCTGGCCCTGAACCATTGACGTTCCGGCCGATATGGCCAGGACGGTTAGAAAGAGGATGGGGGTAGGTCTGAAAAACAAATCTCAACTCCGCGGGCTGTCGCCCGTCTATTCTACTCAGGGCAACGGATCGTCCAGCCGGGTCGTAACCCAGTCCAGAACCACGCGGTTATAGTCTTCTCCGTTTCGAGAGCTGTCTCCGCCGAAAGTCGCCACATCAAAGCGGGATGGTGAATGCCGGTCGCACTTGGAATCGGGAAGATTGGGATTGTCCACGCACACACGGCGCCACTGGGAAGCGCCCCCGGGGTTGTACCTGTCGATGGCTTTAGCCAGAGCCTGGTTCACCAGCCAGCTTCCCTCGCCGGTCAACTCTTCTCCCTTCTGATTCTGCAGGGTCAACATCTTTTGTCCGCACATCCCGGGATCGTCGCGGGACCACATCAGGAACAGGGGAGTTCGGACCCGTCCCCCGGCGACCGCGACTTCGGGCAGGTTCTCGACTTTCCCGTAAAACCCGATTCGATTGAAAAAGAGAGAGTGATCCTGTGGTGAGGCTACGCCTCGCTCTTCTCGGCACCCCGAGGCTATCAGGGGCAGGATATAGCTGTTCATCACCCAGCTGTCGGAAACCGTCCCGCTCAAACGGGTCCCCTGGCGCCCCAGGGCGACTGTCAAAGTCATGGCCCCCATGGAGCCGGCGCTGGTGCCGTGGACGAAAACGTGTCCGGAATTCAGTCGTTCTCGCGCGAAAGCCAGGGCGGAGAGGTTGGCCGGGAGGCCGTCAACACGGCGCTTTTCTCCGTTCTCGTCGGGGCTGTGGGAGTTGTAGGGGTCGATCTGGCCGGTGCCGCTGTAAAAATCGTGATCGCACAGGGAGGGAACCAGAAAACGGAACCCGGCTGAGTGGCCGCGCACGTATTCGAGCAGGCCGGGGTCCCCAAAGTGTATCTTGAGCAACTTGAAGGTCTCTTCATCCAGCATTCTGGGATAGTGGACGGGCGGACTGTAGGTCCCGTCGCGCAGCCAGGTGCCCCCACCGCCCCCGTGAAGCCTCATCCACAACGGCCGGCGCTCGGAAAGAGGAGTGTCCTTGCGATAGGCCAGGAGGAAGGTCTGGTAGCCGCTGACTCCGCACGTATAGGCATGGTTGCGGTCGAACTCATAGTGCCATCCGTCGGCTTCCTCAGAGGCAATCAACTGAATCCGCTCTGTTGTAAAGGGCGGCACCCCCGGATCTTCCTTCGCCACAACTGTGGTCAGCCCACTCAGGACAGTAAGAACCGCTAGCAAGGGTATTCGCATCCGACAACTCCCTGGGTTCGTCATCTACTCAGTGCAATACAGGTTTCGGACTCGATACTCGACATTCTACTCAATCTGGCTGGTTTTGCCAGAGCGGACCTGGCCACAACCTCGATGGGGCAGATGGCTCATTCACGGGTGACTTACCCCGACAGGAGAGAAGCCAACCGAACCAGGCGGTCCGAATCTCGAGAATCATTTGACAAAACTATTTGTCAAATAGTATCTTGCTTCCCATCATGTCGACAGCGAGGGACTCTCTGGCAGTAATCGAGAAGGTATCGAGCGTGGCCGCAATCCTCTCGCCGTTACGCCGGGAGGTCCTCAATCTGCTGCACGGTCAGCCCGATTCCGCCTCCGGTCTGGCCAGAAGGATGGGCTTGCCGAGACAAAAACTGAATTATCACGTGCGGACCCTGGAAAGGGAAGGTTTCTTGGAACTGGCAGGGGAGGAAAAGCGCCGGGGATGTGTCGAGCGGCTCTTCCGCTCCACGGCCCGGTCCTATCTCATTCGCCCCGACCTGGTGGGCAGTCTGGAGAGCGAGCCAGCCGAGTTCCGAGACCGCTTCTCGAGCGCCTACCTGATCAACCTGGCGGCCCGCACGCTTCGAGATGTGGCACGGCTGCGGCGAGGTGCCGCCAAAGCCGGAAAGCGTCTGGCTACTTTTGCCCTGCAGGTAGATGTGCAGTTCCGTACCCCGGCCGATCGAGCGGCTTTCGCGGAGGAGTTGACCGAAACCGTGGCCCGGCTGGCAGCCCGCTACCACCATGATTCTGCCAGAAGCCAATCGTATCGATTCCTCCTGGGAGGGCATCCAGCCGCCCAGGATTCCGAAAAGAAAGGAGAAACTCCCGATGTCAAGAAGGACTGAATCCAATCAACGTAGTCACGAGCACCGGCTCGAGATCGCCGCCTCTCCAGAGGAAGTCTGGAAGGCAATGACCGATGCGGCGGAACTGGCCAACTGGTTCCCTTTTGAGGCTCAAGTTGAAGCCGGTGAGGGCGGGAGCATCACGTACAGCTGGGGCGAGGAGCTGAATTCTCTGTGCCGCATCGCGGCCTGGGATCCGCCTGGCCATCTGCGCACCTCCTGGCTGGAAACCTCCGATCCCGATGATCCCCGAAACACGCAGCTGGCAGTGGACTGGTTTGTTGAAGGCGACCGTGGCCGCACGCGCCTGCGCCTGGTTCATTCCGGCTTTGGGTCTGGCAGCGAGTGGGACGATGAGTTCCACGGAACCGAGCGCGGTTGGCGTTTTGAATTGCAGAGTCTCAAGCATTACCTGGAACACCACCAGGGCAAGCGACGCTCTGCCTACAGGGTCGGAAAACCGGTGTCCGGGGACGCTCGGCAGACGTGGGATCGACTGATCCATCCACAGGGGGGCGCGAGTTCGAATCTCGCCGTCACGACCAGATAACCACTTTCCCGTCAATACTTTCCACGGTTGCCAATTTTGGGATCATTTTGGGATTATTCAATTTGGGAACACTTTGGAAACACCACGTACGGGGTTGAAAAGGCCCCCCCGGAGAGGTCAGCTGTCAACGATCATCAGGAAGTGCGCTTTTTTGGACACTCGCCGTTAGGATAGGATTTCAACATCATCCGCACCGCAGGTGTGACCGAGCATTCATCTCGCGATTTCTGACGAGGTGGATTTTTCCCTTCGAGAGTGTCAGGTCCTCAATTATGCTCAGAGACAGCTTCTACTACACATGACCGTCATAGTCGTGGTTTCACCTTCTTCACACGTATTCCCGTTGACAGCGCCATAAAAACCAGAACCCTCACACTGGGCAATCTCCGCTCGAATTGTGGTTCCGGGGGCGCTACAATCACAAAAATCTGAATTGACAGATACCTCGGTTCCAAAACACAAGCCGACCGCCCATGTGTTGCTATCACACTCGACAATCACCAAGGGCTCGATAAGTCCCTCATCACAGGCCTCGTTTGTCTGTGTGCGAATGGCTTGGCAAATTGTGTTGGCGTCAGGGCCCGTACACGTGTAACCGGAGTCCGTGTTGGAGAAGAACTCGATTTTGTTGTAAGTAACGCCAGCCGAAAGTTGCGCTTCAAATGCGTCCCAGGACTCGGACTTGTCGCTCGGCGGAAACTCCTCCGAAAATAGGGCAGCGCTAAAGACGCAAGGGCCGCAAGATTCCTGCCCGTCAACAGGAATCCGGCGGGCAAATTGGTGCACAATGCAGGAGGAGCATTCCTCACTGATGTCGTCTGCCTCCAAGTGTGGGCTTACGCTCCTGGCTGCCGTCCTGACTAGCTGCCCATGGTTCCTGTACGGACCCCCGCTGCCCACTGCGGTTTGTGCTTCAAGCTGAACCGCTAGGCACTCAGGTGAGCCCACATCACCCGGATCCTGCCCGAGGGCGGGCGCGACCAGCAATGCCAAAATAGCGGCAACCACAGATCCATAAGTTAGTTTCTTCATCGTCTCCTCCTCCTTAAGAACGTTCTCGCTGGATCGGGGGGGGGGCTGACACAGAGCCAGTCAGAAATACCTCTCCAAGCCTGTTCAGCCGATCCAGAATCGTCTCGAATTGAAACGAATCCTAACACAAACCTGCGGGAAATCACAAGACCCGGCCCCGGCCCCGCCCCCGGTTCAAGTACCCGCACTTTCTCGTGATCGCCAACATCCAGGGGAGCCACCAGCCAGCAGCTCCCCCGGTGTTCCAGGTTCACTCCGTCGCGTTCCTCACGACACATCCCGCCAAGCAGTCTCTGGAAAGTAGCCGGCCATGAGAGAATAGCTCACCCGAAGGTCGGTGATGTCGAGGGCTTGCCTGAAGTCACGGCCGGTGACCCGCTCGGCGTCAATCAATTCTTGAGCCACTCCCACGATCACCAGGCCCGTGGTCGGTTTGACCAGGATGTCGTGGTACTCCGGGCTGTTGTTCGTCATTCTCAGCACGACGTGCCCGTCTTCCAGTTCGTCGTAGACCTTCAGACACTCGTGTCCATGGAGCTCCACGGCTACCACGCAGCCGGGAACGGGCTTGAGACGCGTCTCGATCACAAGAACGTCCCCATCGTACAGATGGGGCTCGAGGCACGACCCTGAGGCACGGACCGCGAAACGCTTATGCTCGCGGGCGAAGTCTTTGACGGATACTTTGGGTATGCTTGGCGAAGCCATTGCAACCTCCTTCGTCAGGTTGTGGTGGTCAGGCCTCAGAAGCTGTTCCAACAGCTTCTGGGGCCGCTTTTGTCCACAATTGTGAACATCGTGCCACCGGGTTAACTTTGTCATTCAAGCATACTCCCACAGGCCGAGAAATGTCCACTGGGGCCTTTCCTGGGGATGCTGTCCGGCCGGTCGGACAGCGTCCATACACGGCAATGACAGTCGCTGAGTTTATCGGCTGGTGCAAGCGGACGCCCGAAGGATCAAGAAAAGGTGGCACACTCGAGGCATTGGCAGGCCGGGATCCTTTACGTCAGGATGCCGCTGCCTTGTGTAGCTCTCTGAAGATGGCTACGGTCGTTATGCCGTACTCATCATCGCCTCTCCCAAGGGTCTTCTGGAGTTGGTTCGAGAGCTCGCTGAACCCGCCGATCATCGCGTTCCACTGAGGCCACTGCTGAAGGCCTGGGCTTGGTACAGCATCGAGAATTCCGCAGAGATACCAAAGACCCTGCGGGAAAAACCCATGCTTAAGTGTGAGGCTTGCAGGGGTCTCGCGGAGAAACTCCTTCTTCAGAGTACTCCACAATTGGTCGTCGTCCTCCGTCCGGTATTTCATCTGCAAACCGAGGGGTATCATGCTGTTAATCGCTGCTATCATCTTCTTTGCCGTCTCCATCTCTTTCTGCTGTGCACGCCTCTGGGTCTTGTTGGCGGCACCCTCCACAAATAGCTCTTTAGGCGTGTGGTCCATGAACTCGTAGAGGTTGGTGGCGTCGAAAAGTGAGATGGTCACGGGAAGCATGATCGCTTCCCCTACTTCCGCGTCGGCCAAGTCGTCGCGAATCCACCCATTCTCTTTAAGACGATGAAGTGCGTCGATGGCAATTAGGTCGTGAGGAGAAGAAACTGTATCGGTCGAGAAGGATGTTCCCTTGGAGCCACCCATTTCTCCTGAGAGAAGGTTCGGGGGAACGGTGCCAGACATCTTCTTTGAAGTCTCTTTCGTGGTGGATTCTATCCGGCGGATGGACTCCTGGAGCCCCGAGAATATCTGGGCACTTAAGGAGTTGATTTTCCCTGTGTCCACATAGAGAAAATCATACAAGTTTTCCGGCAGTTCTCCTTGCTCCATTCCGGTATCTCGCCTTAATTCCCTCGCTCTCTTCGTCGACCACGAGACCGTGCTTTTCGAGCTGGGTGGTTATGCCTGATAGAATCTTCGCAAATTGAGGGGCCTGCGTCTGAAGAGCCTTGGTAATTTGAGAAGCCACCTCACCAGCTGCAGCTGACACATCCCGCAACTCTTTATAATCTTCTGTAGCCATCTCTCCCTCACTCAGACCGCCTTATTATACTCCCCAGCCCTCGAATTGCGCCAGGCGCTCCTTGTTACCTCACCTTTTCAATACCCCTCTGAGTGCCTCCAGGGCCTCCAGGACGGGCTTTTCCGGCCCATCCGGAGACGCCGGAGCGGCTGAGTAACCGTTGGCTGCAATAGCACGGGCTCTTCTATCGAAAATCCGAGATCTCACTCAGTGCGGCCCTCAAGACCGCGAAGTGTGAGCCCTTCGGAGCCAATTTCACCGATCTGGGGCCCCCGTGCCTGAAACAGGAGGTGAAAACTCCGGGAGCCCCAGATCTGCCACCAGTGGCATGACTCAGCTGGTGGCAAACTTCACAAACTTCAGGGCCCGGAAGTCGCTCACATCGCCACCGACACGCTTCGTCGTGTAGAAAACGACGTGCGGCTTCGCGGTGAATGGGTCGCGAAGGATCCGGATCCCGACCCGGTCGACAATGCAGTAGGCCTTTCGCCAATCTCCGAAAGCGACGGAGAGCGAGTTGGCTGCGATCGCCGGCATTTCGTCGACGAGGACTGTCGGGTAGCCCAGAAGCAAATCAGGATCGCCGGCTTGAAAGGAGCGCTCCCACAAATAGCGGCCGTCCCCGTCCTTGAGCTTGCGCACAGCGCCCGCTGTCTCCCGACTCATGAGCCAGGTAGCCCGACGTCTGTAAGGCGTTGCCAGCTTGCTCACGCAGTCGTGGAGAGCATCCCCGGGCAATGTGGCGTGGAACCCTCCAGCTACGCCGGTCGGCACATATTGGACGTCGCCCCAGTCCCGGGTGTCGTCGTCCGTGGTCACCGTGTCGTAGGTCAGAAAGCCACGCGGCTGCTTGGATCCGGAGCCCGTGACAAAAGCCAATGATTCACTTTTTCCGAAGCTCTCTCCGACTTTGTCACTCAACCACTCGGCCGGTGTGAAATTCGCGTCATCCAACAATTTTTGGGTCATTTGTGGAGCAGCGTAGATTTCATGAATCGGAAATTCTTTCGTTCCGAGCGGCGGGGCGGATGTCTCGGGTCTGGACTCGCGTTCGCCCACCCAGGTCGCGCCGGCGTCGTCTCCCCGATCTTCGACTTCTTTGTACGCATCTCCTGTGGAGATTGGGACTACGCGGCAGACGGTCCGAAGGTTGGAAATATCCTCCATGGTTGCCATAATTCGAGGCCCAAGGAACGGCTCCACCAACACGCCGCCGCCAGGGTCCTGATCAACCGACATGCCGGCCGATCGGGTGGGATTGATTTCCTGCAGACCACGGTATGACGGATCTAATTCGACCAGTGCCGAATTGTCGCCGCTTCTGCACCAGTGGCGGAAGGCTTGGCGAAATTCCGGCGTCACGGCCGCCGGTTCGCTATCTGCCGGCGGTACCACTCCGTTGAGCGTGAGATGATTCATGCGGCGCTCCAGGTCGTCAGCCCGCTTAGTTTGGGCCTGCTTCCAGGTCTCCCAATTGCCTTGCAGACGCTCGATGCTTTCAACTACTTGAGTACTCATTTTCTTGATTTCTCCTCGGAAAAGGCGTGTGCCCAAAGCAGACGCACACCGACTCTAAAATTCGTGTACGTGTTACCGCTTAGAGCCTCGTCCCGAGGATCCCTGAAGGCGGGTTCTCCAACGCCGGGCAGCAGCCCCATCCCGGGGATCTACTGCCTGTCGATTCTGGCCAGGAATCGGTGCGTTGCGAGACTTGAAAAACAGCTCCATCATACCTCATATCACTGTGGTTTTGCGTTTGGATCCTGCGCCATCCTCATCCCGATTCGCTGCAGCCACGCCCCCGCGCGGGAAACTCCCACTGTGGCGATCGAGGCTTCAACGGCCGCAGACATGAGCCCATGACACACGGTTGCGTGATCGGCGATGCCATCGGACTTCATCCTGGTCGCAATGATCAAGAACGCCTCCTTCACGCCCTTGATTCCCTCGATTTCGGACTTGCTTACTAGCTCTTCCGGTCTTTCTTCAGTAATCATCCCGTTCCTCCTTTTGCTCCCTGTCGGTACGAGGCTCTGGAACCCTTGTAAACACTTGTTTTCAGCCCTTTTCGGCCCGGTATGAAAACAAAAACGTGCGCTTCAGCGCGCTGACCGGGCAGGTGGTTTCTGGAGAAAAGATGAGAACTTATGACCCCCGGTACACCCCTCACGGATTGACTCCTGTGAAAAGCTCTTGGAAATCCGCATCCGGGAGACCAGTGAGAGACCTGATCGCCGCCGCTGACCAGCCCCTGTCTTTGAACCAGGTCATACATTTCACGGCTTCGCGCTGGGCCCGAAGTGTCCTCTCAGCAAAGAGGTTTTGCCACTTCAGGCAAGCATCAGCGATCCGCTGGAGCTCCGCAGGGCAGTCGCTTTCGTCAATTCGACGGCCTAGTCTTGTCATTAATGTGCAGAGTCGATGCTCCTCGTAGGCTTCGGACAACGGCTGTCGACGCCAGCTCGGATCACGTGCACGTGATGATCTCGATTCCACCAAAGCTTTCGCAGGTTCGGGCAAAGGGAAAAGCTATCCACATTGCCCGGATGCCCACTTTTCAGAGAGGGCGAAACGTTGGACAGCACTTCTGGGCACGCGGATACTTCGTATCGACCGTGGGCCGAGATGAGAGAGTGATCCGTGAGTATATTCGGCGGCAAGAAGCAGAAGATCGTCGCCAGGATCAGCTCAGGCTCCTGTAGTCAGGCCACCTTTAGGTGGCACAAGTGGCCGCGGTAGCGGCAACGTCAAGTCCGCTTTGAGCGGCTCACAAGATTAAAGCCCCCGGCTTTGCCGGGGGATACTTACTCTTGTCATTAATGTGCAGAGTCGATGCTCCTCGTAGGCTTCGGACAACGGCTGTCGACGCAGCTCTTGGTGGATGCTTTCGAGTTCGGCAAGTATTTGCTCGGTCGACCGTGCCGCCAGTACCATTCCGCGAAGCCTCAAATGCGCAACGCGTTTCGTTTTTGGGAGGAGCGGGTATTCCCGAGCTACTCTCATGTAAAGCTGTGCTGTCCTCACAGAGAACTCAAAGCTCTCCTGCAGCCACCCAAGCCAGTTGCCATGCTGAACCTGTTTCTTGGCCTCAAGCAGTAGTTCACCCGCCTTCAAGGCATGCTGTACACCTTCACTCAGGAACTCCGTGCAGAGTCGATGCTCCTCGGAGATCTGAGTTGCCAAGTGGCCCAATGTTTCAAGTTCTGCTTTCATCATTCCCCTCACTGAACGAACCGCCGCGGCACCAGCCCGTGCCGCCAGACCACCCGCTGAAGCGCCTCGTCAAGGCTCATGTCTGTCGGCCGGCCGCTCACCGCGCCGACCAGCTCGGCCTTGGTCTTCAGCAGGCGCGCTATCACCTGGTCGCAGTCTGCCCGGTCCCAGTCCTGGCTGGTCTTCACCATCGGAAGAATCTTCTCAGCGGCGCGCAGCTCGCGCGCTACTCTGGCCTCGATCAGCTCGTTTAGTTCGTCGTAGTCTTCCCGCTCCCAGTCCGAGTTGAGCCGGAAATGCTCGTCAATGTTCATCGCTTTCTCCATTTCCCTCGTTCTGTCATCCGTTTAAATCGTTGCTCAGTGCTGGATAACCCGTCGGTGTTGACTTCCTGACAAATGACAACTCATGACAGCTTTTTCTATAAACTCTTTACATATGCGCGTTAGTAGAAAGTTTGTAGGAAACTCTGTCATGTTCTGTCATTTGTCATGCCTGGAGCAGCCCTATTCCTTGCCAAAACCGTGTCTTTTCATTTCGACCACGCTGGCATCCAAGCGCTTCTACCCGTTCATTGAAGTCACTCCGCGTACAGGGAGCTTCCTTATTTCGGTCGCACCATCGCAGGTATTCACTCCACAAGGGCCCGATGCCACAAGTGCAGTTCTCGTCGATTCGGCAACGGTCTTCGATGAAAGCCTGCAGCGGGTCCATCTCAGCACGCCAGGATTCATTCGCGGACGTTACTTCTCGGGGCTCGTCAAGGCCCTCTTTCCGCCACAGCAGAAACCCTTCGACCAACCAGGCTAGGATGCCCTCAGCCTCAGCTTTCAACTTCTCCGGCAGCAGCGGGTCTAGTTCGACGAAATCGTTCGGGATTGTGACTTGAAAGGGCACCGTTTTGAGGCGGTTCCAGATTGCTGCATCTGTCCCCCGCACGATCGGCTTGTAATTCGAGTCCATGAACAATTTGTGAGTGGCCGGAAACTTGATCGGGTTTTCGTATTTTCGACAAGCCTTGATCTCCCCCATGCCAGACAAGTACTTTATTTTCGATTCGGCCAGCCTCTGACCCTTCTCCCCTTCTGATGTCGTGACGAATCGAGCCCCTTTGAGATCGGCAAGATCAGCCAGTGAGGCGTTCGACTGGTTGGCGAATTTGCTGACGGTCAGATTCTCGATGAGTACCTGATGTGAATACTCTGGGATTACGTAGCGGACACCCTCTAGGAGGGTAGTTTTCCCGTTGTCGCCACCTCCAAAGAAACAGGCCACGACCTTCTCGGCAACATCACCGCTCACTGCACGCCCCAGGAGTTTTTGAACGTAGCGAGCCAGCTTCTGGACGCGCTCAAGGGCGCTCTGAGATGAAACAGGCGTTGCCCCCATGATTTCATTCAGGAACTGAACAAAACGCTCGCAGCGCGCCTCGGGTCGGTAATCGAAATGCACAAGCTTGGTGAGGTAGTCCTCGCGTCGATGGGGCCTGAGTTCATCCGTCAAGAGGTCGAGTGTTCCGTTGTTGCAATTCAGTAGATATGGGTGCTGATCCAGCTGGTCAGGAGTGATGGACAATTCGGGTTCGGCCAGGTCAAGGGCTGCCTTAATCCGTCCCGAGTTGAGGCTGGACTTTGCGAACTTCTCGGCCGCCCCGTCGTTACGGTCAACCGCCTCCTCCAGGAAGCGGATCATGGCCTGCTTGGCCAACTTTTTCGCCTTTCTTATCTCGTCATTGATCCATCTCCGTCCGTCCCAGAGCAGCCATTTCCTATGCGCGGGACAGAAGCGCATGTCATCCCCAAAGAGCTCGATGATACGGTCAGCATTCCCCGAGTCGTGGAAGCCAAAGCTGAGGAGATCAACAGACTCACTTTTCTGGGGAAATTGGGTTTCGTGAGGCTGTCCGTTCCCTGGCAGATCGACACCTGGAAATGTTTTCGAGACCAGGGCCAGAGCATCGGGGGTGCTCTTCAGTGAGTCGAGAGCGAACCGCGCGAACTGCCGTTTCCTCGCTGGGTCCAGGTCATGCGCCAGCCTGCCGGCGTGGCTCAACACCTCCTCTACGGTCGCAGCTCCAGCCGCGATGTCGTCGCCGCCTGAGAGGTGCCAGAATTCTGCCGGGGTCCCCTGGTCGCTCATCGCTTGAAACGCTTTCTCGAGTCGAATCCGCCCGGGTGTGTGTGTCGTTTCCGGCGTTTGTCCCTCTTCTCAAGCTCCTCAGCCGTCTCCCAGAGCTCCTGCTCGAGGAGGCGCTGAGACGAGGCTGAAACGATTCGGCGTAGCAGCTCCAGCGATGCCTGCAGTCGATCGTGATCTCGTTCGCGCAAATCGTTCAGCTTCCTTTCCCGGCGGCTCTGCCAGGCCAGGTCCTGCAGGTACGCGTGCTCCACCGCCTTCGCGGATTCAGATAGCTGTTCGCTCGCCATCAGGCCCGCTCGCGGCTTTCAATCCATTCCCGCACTTCTTCAGCTCGAAAGTCTACACGGCCAGGGCCGAGCCGAATCGGTTTCGGAAAATCTCCGGATTGGACGTACCGCCAGAGAGTCGACCGGCCGATTTCGACCATCTCGAGAACCGTTGAGGTTCGAAGGACTTTGGGTTGATTCGGAACCGTCTTGATAACCACGGTCCCAACTTAGGACACATGGCATGGGCTGGGAAAGACTCTTTTTTTCCCCCATTTTTGGGGACTTTTTCAGGGGGTCTTTCGGTGCAGCTTCAGGCCCTCTTCGGAGGCGTACTTCGCCGGGCCTTTCTCGACTCCGAAAGCCTCGAGCAAAAGCATGCAGATTTGAAGGTAGGTTGTGCTTCCCCCGGGCCCGGGAAGGCTCGGCTCGAGACCGTCCTCGGCCATCCAGTTTGCAATGGCGTAGCAGACTTGGACATCCGCCCGGGTCCGTGGTGAAGATGCCTCAAGCTCCCGGAGGGCTAGAGTGGTTGCTAGATGCATCTCATCCAGAGCAGACCCCCAAGATTTGAGACCCTTTCCACCCGCCTTGCTGTTCTGCTTCTTGAGCTGGTCCAGGCTGTCCTCATCCAGCTTGTGAAACACGCCTACCAGGCGCACAGTAGCCGTCCTGAAGCGCTCCAGGGCTTCCTTGACCTGGCCGCGCGTAGGCGCTTCTGGGTCCCAGGTATGAACGGTGTTTTGGAGAGCTTCGAAACTCAATTTGATGGCTCCGAACAGGCCGGGGTGAGCGCCGCAGATTTCGCTCAGGCGCTCTTCAACCTGGCTGAAGTCCACCTGTTTTTCCTGGTCGACCCAGCCGGAATCGCTCAAGTGTCGCTTTTTCGGTTTCGGCCTGGCCATTACTTCCTTCCCATCTCCACCACCTTGGCCGGCTCTCCCGTCGCGATCTGCTCCAGCCTGGACGCCCATCTCTCGAGGGCCTGGCGCATCTCCGGGAGCTTCTGCCACCTGTTGTAGACACTCGTTATGGATCGATCGGCCCACTTGTGCCCGAGTATCTTTGCAATCAACGTGTCATCAATTCCCATCTTGGATAGCTCTGTGGCCGTCGTGCGCCGGAGGTCATGAGGAGTGAACTGCTCCAGTTCCGGCTCGCAATCCTTCCTCAGTCGTTCCGTGGCTTTCTTCAGGGTCATTATGTGAGGCGTGTTCTGGAATCTGGACGGAAACACCCAGGTGTCGCTGGTTGATTCTTCTTTGAGGGCCTCAATGCAGGCCAGGGCGGCACGCGAGAGCGGCACTCGCTGCTCCTGCCGGTTCTTGGTCTTGCCGGCCGGGATAATCCACAGATCGCCGTCGACTTCACTCCACCGTATGGTCTTCACCTCGCCGCTGCGCTGGCCTGTGAGCAGCATCAGCCTGTAGAGCGACGCCAGGGGCTGCTCAAAGCCCTCCAGAGCCTTCCACAAGGCCTTGATTTCCTTTTCACTCAGAACGCGCTCACGGCTTTTCTCTTTGCCCCCGGGCTGAGACACACCCCGGCAGGGGTTCACAGCGTCAGCGGGCAGATAGCTCTTGCTGATGCCGAATTCAAAGACAGTGTGAAGCAGCGCCCGGGTCCGGTTCGCTGCGACAGGCGCACCCCGGGCAACGATGGAGTCCAGAACCTTCACCACCTCGCCGCGGGTAATTGTCCCGATGTCTCGCTCTTTCCACTCCGGCAGCAAATCCTTTTCTAGAATCCGCTTGTCTTCACGCTGGCTCTTCGGGGACTTGTGACGCTTCGCATGGTCGCGCAGGTACAGCCTCGCCAGATCCTCGAAGCTCATGGCCTCACGGGCAGCCTGCTTCTGCTTCCAGCGATCTTCCGCCGGATCCTCGCCGTTGGCCACACGTCCGGAGAGCTTCCGGGCCTTCTCCCGGGCCTTTCCGAGAGTCGTGTCAGGATAGTGCCCCATCCCATAGCGCCTCTGTCTGCCGGCCATATTGCGATATCGAAACGTGAAGGTCTTCAGGTTCTTTGGGCTGATGCGCAGGATCAGGGTACCGGGGGCGTTGAAGCCTGCGTCGATGATTTCCCGTAGCCTCGAGTTGCCCTTCGCAGCTCTGACAAACGGGGCCGTGAGTTCCAGCTTTTCACTCATCAGGGGATCCCCCCTCTGAAAATTTGGGAACAATTTGGGAACAACTTTTCGCAGGTGCTAGTGAAACATGATGGTGCGACATAGAACAGGTAACTCCTGCAAGTAACTGATTCTAAAGGATATAAGGAGTCGAGTTTGGTCCAGGGTAAACCAGCATGAAACAGGGGATAGACTGATCCATCCTCAGGGGATGGTCCAATGGTCGGGTTCCTTCGAGACCGGTGAGCGGGTCCAGTTTGCCCTGTCCAGTGGCGACCAGGTTCGGGGTACGGTTCTTCAGTATGCTCCTCCCTGGGAGTTTGCCTTCAGCGTAGACGGCCTGAACCAGGGTCTGATGAGAATCGGTTACGAGACCTGTTTTGGCCGCCCCGAGGCTCAGATCTGGGTTTCTCTCTGGGGTGTTCCCGAGGGTGACGGCGCTGCCCTCAGGAAGCGGCTGGTCGATGCCCTGGATGGGGTCTTGGTCTGAGCCCGGGACAGGAAAGTCACACCCTGCGGGTAATCTTCATCCTGATTACTCAATCCGACTCAACGTGCGGCGCAGCCCTCCTCCCCCTTGATTTTGCGCCGCGCGTCGAGTCAGCACCACTCTTCATCACCACTGGCTCGGCGGTCCGTATTGTTCCCGGCTCCCGCGAGTGGCAAACTTGTTGCGTGCACTTGACGATTGTGTGAGAGCTTCCTTGAATACGATGGAAGTGGGTACCAATGGACCTGTCGGCATCGCTGTCGACGATTCCGATCATGTCTATGTGAGTGACCATTTCGGAGGCCGTATCCAGAAATTCAGCACTTCTGGCGCGTTCATCACTTCCTGGGCGGTCACACCACTGCGTCCTTGAGAGACGATCCGCGAGTCGGGGGGGTAGTATGGGAGGAAAGGAGAAGTTTCCAATGGAAAACACGATTTCGCAGATTCTGGCGTCTTACGAACAAGGGAAGCTCAGCCGCCGGGGGTTGATCGCAGGACTGGTGGCTCTGTTCGCAACGACGGGGTCCGCTCAGGCTTCAACTTTCAAGGGCATGAGTCTGAATCACGTTGCCCTGAGCGTAACCGACATCCAGCGCTCCAAGGCCTTTTACCAGAAGCATTTCGGCCTCCCGGTGGTGCGGGAGTCGGAGAACAGCTGCTTCCTGGACCTGGGCCCGCACTTTCTGGCGCTGTTCAAGAGCAGCGCCTCGGGCATGAACCACTATTGCATTGCCATTGACGGGTATGAGGCCGACGCTGCCGTGGAAACGCTCCAATCGGAAGGACTGAAGTCACGCAGAGCTGGAAACCGGGTTTACTTTCATGACCCGGATGGACTCGAGGTCCAGGTGTCGGCCGTCGACCATTCGGCCTGAGAATGCCGGCCGGGATCCCTTCTCCGGCTTCGGATGTCTCCAGGGAAACAAGGATCTCAAGCTCAGGCGGACCCCCTCTGCAGTTGCACGATTTTCCGGTCCTTCACAATCGTTTCGTTCATTGACCCGGATCGAAACCCCTGCAGATCGACAGCCACGTAGGTAAAGCCTGCCTGACGAAATCGGCGCAGAATCATTTCCTTCACCTCGGGCTGCAAGAGTCGCGGCAGTTCGTCAGAACTGACTTCTATGCGCGCAACCGAATCGTGATAGCGAACCCGGAAGATGCGGAACCCTTCCTCGTGCAGAACAGCTTCGCACTTGGCAACCTGCTCCAGTCGTCGAGGGGTGATCTCAGTACCGTAGGGAAAACGGCTGGAGAGACAGGCCAGCGCAGGTTTGTCCCAGACCGGAACCCCGATCTCCCGGGCGGCCCGCCGGATGTCGTCTTTTCCAAAGCCGATCTCGTCCAGGGGAGAGAGGATGCCTTGTTCCCGGGCCGCCTTCCGTCCAGGCCGGTGGTCACCCCGGTCGTCGCGGTTGAATCCATCCAGGATTTTGTCGATCCCGTGCTTGCGAGCCTCCTCCACGGCGACCCCGTACACCTCGGTCTTGCAGAAGTAACATCGATTCACCGGGTTGGCCGCATAACGCGGGTCATCGAGCTCGTGGGTCTCGACCAGCAGATGGCGAGCACCCAGCCGGCGGGCCAGCCCGGCAGCCTCTTCCCCTTCCCAGGGAGCCAGACTTGGTGAAACGGCGGTAAACGCTACGGCACCCGTATCCAGAATGCGTACCGCCTCAGCCAGCAGGTAACTCGAGTCGACGCCCCCTGAAAAACAAACCAGGACCTGCTCGTAGCTGGCGAGGAGTCTACGCAGTTGAAAGATCTTTCTTTCCAGGGAGGCCATTGCTGTGAATTCTATCGCCGCTATTTTGCGGGCGTCAAACCACCCGTGGGGAGGGCAGCTGTTTTTCCGAGTGGTAGCCGCCGGCCTGCGCCCGCGGTTCTGTGGATGACCTCGGCCGGTCACCTCCGAACTATCAGATGGTTGACCTGAAGTTTAGCCTAGCCTAAACTTTTTGTTAGGATTCTCAAATTATTCTGATTCAATGGTTTTCAGCAGGAGAGATACTGTGGCTTGTCGGATGTCAATATTCCTGATTCTTCTCTTTTCAATCAACCCACTCTCGGCGCAGACTCAACCCCGTGATCCGCAGCCGGAGGATACTGGCGCAGCGGCCCGCCTGGATGATCTGGAAGCGCGCCTGTCGCGGGTGGAAAAAGGCCTGGAGCAGATCCTGACCGGCCTGGCCAAACTATTGCCTGAGGAGGAGTCTGCCACCCTGGTTCAGGCCTCCCTGAAGGTGGCGGAGGAAGCTGAGGGCCTGGCCACCGAAGTCAGGGTGGAATCGGAGGAGGCCTCTGTCGAGCCTTCTCAAGACCAGGTTTTGGTGGCTGATGCCGGAGCCGAAACTCGTGTGCCCTACAGCGGGTACATGGAAATGCACGTCAACCATGACAACCTGAACCCGACGGTACTCGATTTCCATCGTTTTGTGCTTGTTTATGGCCACCAGTTCAATGACCGGATTCGCTTTGTGGGGGAATTGGAGCTGGAACACGCCCTGGTCGAGGGCGGCGAAGCGAGTGGCGGACTCGAACTGGAGCAGGCCTACCTGGATTTTGTCTTGAATCCGAACCTCAGCTTCCGCGCCGGGATGATGCTCACCCCCATGGGGATCGTGAACGAAAGACACGAACCGGCCAGCTTCAACGGAGTGGAGAGATCCTTTGTTGACACTGTGATTATTCCGACGACCTGGTTTGGACAGGGTGCCGGACTGGTAGGAAATCTGGGAAAAGGGTTCTCCTTCAAAGCGTTTGGTATGAGCACCCTCGACGCTTCATTTTTCTCGGCTGACGAAGGCATCAGAGACGGCCGCCAGAAGGGCTTCTTCGACAATGCCAGCCACCTGGCCGGCGTTGGCCGCCTGGAATATGCCGGGATTCCCAATCTGAACCTGGGGACCAGCTTTTGGATGGGCAATACCGGTTTTGCGTTTGATTTGTCGGGAAGAATGAGGATTTTCGAGTTTGACGGCGAGTGGAACTGGAACCGCCTTTCGGCGCGGGCTCAGTTTGCCATTACTCACCTGGGAGATGCCGCCGAGATGAACCGGGCCATCCAGCTGCAGAGCGGAGTCAATCCGAACCTGGCTGAAAGGATGCGCGGCTACTATCTGGAAGGCGGCTTCCAGCTTCTGCCTCTGGAGTTTCCTCATCAGCTGGTGGCCTTCTACCGGTACGAGAATTTCGATACCCAGTTTCGGATGCCGGCGGGCTTCCTTCCTTTGAAGCAGTGGGCCCGTTCCGCCCATGTGCTGGGTCTGACCTACTTCCCGCATCCCGATATCGCCTTCAAGTTTGACTACAACATCATGGACAACAGAAGCTCGGTCGTAAGAGCTCTCAATCGCTGGAACTTTGGAATTGGCTGGTGGTTTTGATGGGGGGATTGAAAGTTCCAAGGGCGTGTTGTCCAGGTCATGCCGGGCCGGTCGAAAATGTAGGGCAAGCCAATCTGGCGTGCCGAACTTCCAGAGATGGAAGGGATAGCAGCCGAGTCCAGTTCGGCACGGTTGGTAGCCGTGCCCTACGGATAATGAGCAGCGTACTTTTTCTGGCAGGGATTCTGGGCCTTTCTCAGTACCTCGGAGCCGTGACGGAGCCAGGTGCCGAACCGCCCACCAAGCAGGTCAAGGTCAAGGCGAGGCGTTTCAAGTTTGTGCCCTCCAGGATCAAAGTGGAAGCGGGAACAACTCTGGAGATCGTGCTGTCCAGTCAGGATGTAAAGCACGGCTTCAAGATTGTGGGAACCGACATCGATGTCGAGATCCCAGCCCGAGGCAAGGTAAGGGTAACCTTCAAACCCGATAAGGCGGGCCAGTATCGTTTCGAATGTTCACGCGTTTGCGGAGCCGGACACGCCTCCATGCGGGGAGTGATTCAGGTGGCGGAGCCCAAGCAGAACAAGACTGAAGCGGGCCCCGAGGAGAGAGGAAAAAGGGAATGAGTCAGCCAAAACGAGGAACCAGGAACCAGGAACCAGGAACGCTGCGCCTGCGGGGCTTCCTCTCCTGTCTCCTGCTCACCCTGCTATCGGGTAGCCTGCTGTTTGGATTTCAGTGGAAGTACCAGAGGCAGTCGAGCCGGCCGCTGAAAACGGGCCAGCAGTCTGACGCCGTGGTGGGAACTTTCATGGGCGATCCGATCAGCGGCATTACGGCAGAAGAGTTCGAGCTTTTCCGACTGGGCCTGGAGGATTTCCTGGAGGTGGAGGACGCAGCCGAAGGACTTGGCCCCGTTTTCAATGGTCGCTCCTGTGCCCTCTGCCACTCCATTCCTGCTATTGGAGGTTCCGGAACGATCATGGAGAATCGAGCCGGGATTCTGCATGAAGACGGCAGTTTTGAGGAACTTCCCGGAGGATCCAACTTCCAGATGTTCTCTCTGCCCACACACTCGATTCAGGCCGGCATCCCGCCGGAAGCCAACGTCGTAGCTCATCGGAAGTCACTTGCCCTTTTCGGGAGCGGTCTGGTTGAGGCGGTACCCGACGAGACTCTGATCGCGCTGGCAGACCCGGATGATGCTGACGGAGACGGGATCAGCGGTCGGACCGCCAGGGTCCTGGATCGCGACAGCGGTGAAGTCCGGGTTGGCCGGTTCGGCTGGAAAGCCCAGCAGTCGAGCCTGTTCACGTTTGGCGCCGAGGCCTATCGAGATGAGATGGGCATAACCAATGTCCTGTTTCCCCGGGAGGCTTGCCCTTATGGTGTCGACTGTGAACTCCTGGAGCTGATTGATCCGGCTCCCGACCCCGAGGATGCTCCGGATATCACCACGGGACTGAGGGGAGTCGATAACTTCGCCAACTTCCTGCGTCTTCTGGGTCCCCCGACCCGGGGAGAGATCAATCAGGAAGTGCTGCTTGGCGAGCAGATCTTTCGCAGTCTGCGCTGCCACAGCTGTCACGTTGAATCTCTTGAAACCGGCTCGGCTTCTTCGCCTGCCCTCAGCTTCAAGCGGTTCTTTCCATATAGTGATTTTCTCCTCCATCAGGTAGGAACGGGCGACGGAATCGGGCAGGCCGATGCGCAACCCGACGAAGTCCGTACGGTACCCCTCTGGGGGGTCCGCTTTCGAGGCCCCTTTCTTCATGACGGGAGGGCGTCCAATCTCAGGGAGGCCATCCTGATGCACGGAGTCGAGGCCGAGCCGAGCCGGGTTGCCTTTGAGGCACTTTCGGAGGAGCAGACCCAGGCCCTGATGGAGTTTCTGAAGTCGTTGTAGGGGCGACCCTTGTGGTCGCCCGTTGAGCGGGCCGGCACAAGACCGTCCCCTACGATTTACTTATCCGGGCACCGGCTGGTATCTTCCCTGAGAGCTATCCCAAAGAGTGAGGTCGAAGATGAGAAGACTTGGCATTCTAGCGATTCTGTTCATGTTCTTGGCAGGCGTAGCGGGAGCCCAGAACAGGTACCGAAAGGCGGTCCGGATTTCCGATATCCCTGGATACAAGACTCTCAAGTGCGACTTTCACATCCACACGGTGTTCTCCGACGGGTCGGTGTGGCCGGACATACGATCTGAGGAGGCCTGGAGGGAAGGGCTGGATGCCATCGCCATCACTGACCATATTGAATATCAGCCTCATCGGGAAGATCTTCCAACCAATCACGATCGCTCTTACGAGATCGCCAAGCCCCACGGTGATCAGCTCGACATCCTGGTGATCAAGGGCTCTGAAGTCACAAGAGACATGCCGCCAGGCCATCTGAATGCCATTTTTCTGGAGAATGTGGCTGATCTCGACCAGGAGGACTGGCGGGTGGCGGTGAAAGCCGCAATCGACCAGGGGGGCTTTGTCTTCTGGAATCATCCAGGATGGGATGGGCAGCAGCCAGACCGAGTAGCGCGCTGGTATCCGGAACACACGGAACTGGTCGAGGCGGGCATGCTGCACGGAATCGAAGTGGTCAATGAACGGGAGTACTATCCCGAGGCTCATCGCTGGTGCCTGGACAAGAAGCTGACGATGCTGAGCAATTCGGATATCCACAAGCCGCTCAATCTGGACTATCATGTTCACCAGGGCGATCACCGTCCCCTCACCCTGGTCTTCGCCCGAGAGAGAACCGTCGAGGCAATCAGGGAGGCTCTCTTTGAACGGCGTACGGCTGTGTACTTCGGAGAACTCCTGATTGGCGAAGAGCAGTATCTGAGACCCATCTTTGAGCAGTCGATCACGGTCAAGAACCCGGCCATCACGATCCGCGGTCGGGGTCGCGCATATGTTCAGATTGAGAATACCTCCGACATTACGTATCGACTGCTGAGGGTGGTCGCCCCCGCGGCCATTCGCGTTCCCGACGAAGTCCATCTCGAGGCGAATGCTACGTCCATTCTCGAGGTTCGGGGTGTGGCAAAAGGTCTTCGGGGCATCAGGAAGGTCGAGGTTTCCTACGTCGCCGAGAACCTCAAAATAGCGCCGGACGCGGGAATGCCTGTGAGCTTGAGCCTGGAGGTCACTTTCGAGCCACCAGATCCGGACTGAAAACCCCAGAAATCAAAGGCCATCAGCCGGCCACTTCGCCTGGAATCTGCTGCTCGGAATCCTCCCCATGTCCGCTTCACCGGAAGTCAATGTGAAGCCGATTCCGGCCGGTGACCAGCCCTGGTACCTGCAAGTAAGAACCATTGCACTGGTGGGGTGCTAAGCCCGGGGTTCAAGAGGGAGTTGCTACTGGAGAGTACCGGCCCGCAGTGCCAGAATCAAAGAGGCAACCAAGCAGAGAGGCAAGCACATGAGCAAGGTCGGCATCAATCGGCGCAGTTTCATCCAGTCTGCTGCAGTCGCGGCTGCGGCCCCAGCCGTCCTGGGGTCGAGTTCTTCAAAGAAGGACGAAGTTCCGGCGGGGCCTCCCCTCAAAGTGGGTCTGGTTGGCTGTGGAGGTCGCGGAACGGGGGCGGTGGGTAATGCGATTGAATCTGCACCCAACGTTGAAGTGACCGTGTTGGCGGACGTCTTTGACAACCAGGTTCAGAAGGCGAGAGCGAGTCTGACCAAGTACGGGCAGGAAATCCCGTCCAGTCGTTGTTTTGTGGGCTTCGATTCGTATCGGAAGGTCCTGGAAACCGATGTGGATTATGTCATTCTTGCCACCCCCCCTCACTTCCGCCCCGAGCATTTCTCGGCGCTGGTGGCAGCCGGAAAGCATGCCTTCATCGAAAAGCCGGCCGGCGTCGACCCGGTGGGTATCAGGACCATGTTTGAGGCCGCCGGGAGATCGGAGAAGAAAGGTCTTTGTGTTGTCGCCGGTACTCAGCGAAGGCATGCTTTCGAATACCTTGAGACCCGGAAACGAATCGCCGGGGGCGCCATTGGCGAAATTGTTTCCGCCCGCGGATACTGGAACCAGGGGGCGCTCTGGCACCGCGTGCCGCGGCCCCAGTGGGACGAAATGGCCAACATGCTGTGGGACTGGGTGAACTGGTCCTGGCTCTCGGGCGACCACATCGTCGAGCAGCACATTCATCAGATTGACGTCATTCACTGGTTTCTGGGCAGGAATCCGGTGACCGCCAGCGGCTTCGGCGGACGACATCGCCGGGCCACTGGAGACCAGTTCGACTTCTTCAGCGTGGAGTACGCTCACGATGACGGCGTGCGCTTTCATAGCCAGGCCCGCCAGATCAATGGCTGTTCCAACAACGTCTCCGAGCTTCTGGTGGGAACTCAAGGTTCGACCAACTGTGCCGACCTGATCTATGGGCCGAGTGGCGATGTGATCTGGGAGTACGAAGGCGAGAGGCCCAATCCGTATGTTCAAGAGCACACCGATCTGGTGCGAGCCATTCGCACCGGCGAGCAGATCAATGAAGCACGGCAGGTAGCAGAATCCACCCTGACTGCTATCATGGGTCGCGTCTCGTCCTACACAGGGGAGGTCGTGAGGCGGGAAGAGTTCCTCAATTCGTCATTGCGGCTGGGTCCTTCTGAGTACCAGTGGGGTGGGGTGTCTGTCAGTGAGAAAATGGCGATTCCGGGACAACCGGCCGGTCCGCCAAAGGGTATTTAGTCTGAAGCCGGTCGATCCTTAGCTGATTCACGATGCCTGGAACTCGAAGAGGAGAGGTTGTTCGGGTTGGACTTGTCGGTCTGGGCCGGCTGGGCAGGATCTACGCGGGTCATCTGGCCGGCACAATTCACGAGACCAGACTGGCTGCAGTAGCCGATCCGGATCCGGAGACTTTCGCCTTCATAGCCGAGCGCTGGCCCGAAACGCGCTGCTACCGGGAACCCGAAGAACTCATTCAGGATCCGTCGGTCGAGGCGGTGATTATTGTCTCGCCGACCCGCACCCACCGCCAGATTGCCGAGGCGGCGCTGTCCAGGGGCAAACCCGTGTTCTGTGAAAAACCCCTCTCAGTCACGCTGGAAGACTCGACCGCCTTACGAGACCTGGTTGAAAAGTCAGAGGCCCTTTTTCAGATGGGTTTTATGCGCCGTTACGATCCGGGCTACGCGGCTGCCAAAGCGAAGATTGAGGAGGGGACGCTGGGCCGAAGCGTTCTCTTCAAGTCCAGTTCCCGGGATCCCTACCGCCCATCACTGGAGTATCTGAACCCGGAGAGTTCGGGAGGGATCTTTGTGGACATGGGAATCCACGACTTCGACCTTGCTCTCTGGTTCATGGGTCCGGTCCGCGAAGTGTTCAGCAGTGGAGGCGTCCTGGTATACCCCGAAATCGGCGAAATTGGAGACATCGACAACGCCGTCGTCAACCTGCAGTTTGAGAGTGGCGCGATTGGTCAGGTGGATCTGAGTCGAAACGGGGTCTACGGCTACGATATCTCAACCGAGATTCTGGGTACCGAGGGGACGATTCGTATCGGGTATCTGCGAGAGACACCGGTCCAGGTGCTGACTGAGAACTGTGTCTCGCACGACACAGTTCCCTACTTTCCCCAACGATTTGAGGATGCCTACCGCCTTCAACTGAGAGATTTTGCACTCAACGTAACTCATCGGCGTCAGCCTCGAATCCAGGTCGAGGACGGTGTGGAAGCCCTCCGCGTAGCGCTTGCGGCCAGAAAATCGTTTGAATCGAACTGTTGTGTGCGGGTTGACGAGATCCGGTAACCCGCCCGGTATGACTGTGCGCCCGCAATGTCCCGTTCAGTGCGCAGTCATCAGAACCCGAGCGTTAGCGAGGGCTGAGTTGTAGCCCGGGTCGAGTTGTGGCCGCGGCCTGCGCCCGCGGTTCTGTTGTCTCGTTTGGGTTACGCTGCAGCACCAGGACCTAGGACCCTCTCCGTTCCCTTTTGAATTTCCGCAGCTTCTGACCTTGTGGGTGATTCCGGTAAAACGGATCGAGAGGGAAGCATCCTGACACGAGCCCCTGGCGGGGTCCGGTTGTGCAATCACTGAAGGTTCGGCACAGGGATTTTCTGTCCAGCGGCAGCCCTGGCAGGACGTGGGCCGGGAACCGAGGATAGGACAGCATCATTCTACCCAACCCGACAAAATCAACGGCTTCCTCCCGCAGTTGTCTGTGGGCAACGGGAGGGAGCCACTCCTGCAGGTAGCTGTATCCCGATCCAACCACCAAAAGATCGGGAAACGCTGCTTTGATGAAGCGCGTGAACCGAATGTGCCGGGCGACTCCCACCAGAGGATCCTCGGGGGGCCCGTAGCCATCCGAGGGCGGAAACAAGGCCGGCCTGAGAATGTGAGGATTGTAGTAAGGACTTCCACCGCTCAGGCAGATCAGCTGAATGCCCAGTCTGCGCAGGAGCCGGATCAGGCGGACGGTTTCTCGAACTCCCGGATCGTCAGGTCTTAGCGAGTTCGAGATCTTCCCTCCGTCCCCGCTCGGAACCTGCGCGAAGAAGGAAGAGGCGCTCTCTTCGATGGGTACGCCAATTCCATCGGAGTCCTCCTCGAATGGCGGCAGGTCAAACGCGTTGAGCCGGATTCCAATTTGGAGTTCGGGCGCCACACTTCGAATTCCGGAGACCACATTGCGAAGAAAGCGCGTCCGATTCTGAAAGGATCCCCCATACCGCCCGACCCGTGTCCTGGCGCTCAGGAACTCATTTCCCAGGTAGCCGTGACAGTGCTTGAGATCGACGAAGTGGAAACCGATTTTCCAGGCCCGTGCAGCGGCCACCACGAAGTCCTCGGTCAATTCTTCGATCTCAGAGTCGGTCAGGCATGGGTAGTCGGGAGGAAGGCCGAATCTGGGATCCAGAATCGGGTGATGGTACAGGATTCTGGGCTCGAGAGTTGCCTTGTCTGTGGGCCGCGAAAATCGTCCTGAATGGGTCAACTGCAGACCTACAAGGAGATCTCTCGAGGTGCCGAATTCCCGCTCGTGAGTCGAAACCAGGTGCAGTCTCAGACTTTCCAATGAGTTCTGATTGGACTCGTTGATCAGGAGCTGGTTGGGATTGGCCCTCCCATCCTGTCGGACGGCCACGGCCTCGCCGCCCCAGACGAGCTTGGCTCCACTCCGGCCAAAATTTTCCCAGCGGCGGCGGGTCAAAAGCGAAGGCTTGCCGTCTTCGGTTCCGTCCCAGCCCTCCATGGGGAGGACGCAGAAGCGGTTCCCGATCCTCCTTCCGCCGATCCCGAGAGACCGGGCGAAGGGCGAGTCCGGTCCCGTCCTCAGCTCGTTGTCGAAGTCCAGATCCAGGCCAAGCCCCCGCAGATGCCCGCGAAACTTTTCGGGGGTGTTCAAACTGGACACTCTGGTATAACGATGGGACATCGAAAGAACTCGGTGATAGGGTTGCCTATCCTTCGACAGCCGAAGCATTACACAAGAGGCGGATGGTTGCAATGAGATCTGGCATGCAGAAACTAAACGTGGCAATGATCGGTTACGGCTTCATGGGGCGGGCCCATTCTAACGCTTACCGAAAAGTGAACCAGTTCTTTGATCTTGGCTACCAGCCGGTGATGAAGGTCGTGTGTGCACGAAACCAGGCCAATCTCAGCCAGTTTGCATCCAGATGGGGCTGGGAGGAACACGAGACCGACTGGCGCCGGGCCGTGGAACGGGAGGATGTTGACTTGGTAGATATCTGCTCGCCCAATAACACCCATCTGGAAATCGCACTGGCGGCGGCGCGAGCCGGGAAGATGATCGCCTGCGAGAAGCCCCTGGCCATGAACACCGCCGAAGCCAGGGAGATGACCGCCGCCGTTGAAGAGGCTGGCCTCCCCAACATGATCTGGTTCAACTATCGCCGGGTCCCGGCCGTCGCGCTGGCCAGGCAAGTGGTCGAGGAGGGGCGGCTGGGCCGGATCTTTCATTATCGTGCCAAGTACCTGCAGGATTGGACAATCAGCCCGGACGTTCCCCAGGGAGGGCATGCCCTGTGGCGTCTGGACGTCGATGTTGCCGGAAGCGGAGTCACCGGGGACCTGTTGGCTCACTCGATCGACCAGGCCTTGTGGCTCAATGGTCCCATCGAGTCTGTGGTTGCCATGACGGAGACGTTCGTCAAGGAGCGGCCCCTTCAGGACGACCCGGGAACCCTTGCGCCAGTCGGGATCGAGGATGCTTGTGCATTCCTGGCCCGCTTTCAGAATGGTTCACTGGCCACCTTTGAATCCACGAGATATGCGCGGGGCCGCAAGAACCAGAACACCCTGGAGATCAATGGCGAAAAGGGGTCTCTTTACTTTGATCTGGAGGATGCGCACCAGCTGCAGTATTTCAATCACGACGATGAGAGTGCGCTTCGAGGCTGGCGAACGATTCAGGTCTGGGATGCGGATCATCCCTACATGGACAAGTGGTGGGTGCCGGGATGCGCCATAGGTTACGAACACACTTTTATCAATACTGTGGCTGACTTTCTCACGGGATTGGAATCAGGGCAGAAGACATGCCCCGATTTCCGCGACGGTCTTGAGACTCAGATGGTCTGTGATGCAGTCTTGGCCTCGGCAGCCGACGGCCACTGGAAAACGGTGTAGGATCCGCTTCCATGCGGCGATCTGATCGGACCACGGAGAGTCCTCCCAGGCCCTTCAGTTGTCCCGTCTGTTTTCTGAGCCCTTGATCCACTCCAGTATCCGGTTGTACGTCTCGTCTCCCTTCTGAAAGCGTGGGCCCCCGGTGTGGTGAGCAGGGCTGGAGGGACCCTTGGGGTTCTCCGGTGCCGGATTGGTGGGTTTATGCAGGATCAGGCTCTCTTCGGGACTCTCCAGATCAATCACGCGAAGAACTGAGCGATACCGCTGACGGATCACCGGTTCTGCCTCCTCCTCGGGGCCCAACTGGGGGAAGAAGAGGACGGGCCGGCTGTTGTGGCAGTTGATGCAAGCCCGCTCATCGGGGCCCATGGCGGTGAAGATGGGATTTACAGTGGACTTGAAAGACTCGTAGTCAGGAAGTGCTTTCGTGCTCTCGGGCAAGGCTTCCAGAATCGCCGGCAGGCTGGCCAGGGCCGGGTACTTCTGCAGCATCTGCCGGCCCAGGCTTTCCAGCGTCTCGTCTTCGGAATGGAGGGCCGAGTTGATCAGGCCGACTACCCGCAGGTCTTGTTTCAGGTCGACGTCCTCGAGCGCCAGTTCCAGCATCAGCCGCCGGGGAGCCGGATCCGAACCAATAAAAGCACCATTGCAGCGCCGCTCGATCATGGGTGCCATCCCCGCCAGATCCGGTACCTGAAAGCATAAACGGTAGGCGGCAGCCAACATTTCCGGGTTCTTGCTCCGTTGTGAGCGATAGACCTTGACCTGGACGTTACGCTGGTTCAGGAAATCGGGGTTCTCAGCCAGAATCTCGAAAGCTGCGACTGTCTCATCGGCCAGAAAAGCTTCCAGCTGCTGCGTACGGTCCGGTTCTGACAACGGCTTCTGCGAGGCTGCTGAAACCAACATCAGACCCATGGCCAGGGGCAAGAATCGGTGGCTGCTCTGGTGGATTGGTTTCATGGTGGTTGTCTAGTGTCTAAAGGGGGCTCCGGCTCTGGATCAGCAGCCCCACGCCCAGTCCATCCATCCACAGCGCTGTCACCAGAAGCCCCCACATCTCGCGAGCCTCTTCGGAAAAAACAGGCAGCTGGCCGAAGACTTGCAGGGCCATCACCCCAAAGCCGAGATAGGCCAGGCCGCTCACTGCAATGGGAATAATCCAGTGGAGCCTTCCGGAGACTGCGGCCAGGCAGATCAAAGCCGAGATCAGATAGACAGGGATCCAGATGTGGGGATCGGGATCGTTGTATTGAACCGCCGCCGCCAGTAGAAAAAGAACCGTGCCCAGGATGGAGAAGAAACGCATCAACAAAAGGCTAGCAGGTTTCGGTAGTGGGTTGCCACTGACGGGGCTCTTGAGGGGCCTCGGGCCGCGACCGGTAGGATTGACATGACCGTCTGCCAGCTTTCGTGTTGGAGGAGTTCTGGTGGTGACTTCCGAGAGTGGGAGGGGGACTGGGGCTGCGCTCGGGAATTTAAACGTCGCGCCGCCCCAGGCCCCCTCCCACTCTCTTGACGTTTTCTGAGCCTCCTCCCGCCCTTTACCAGCTAGTGATGTCTCCTGGCGCGTAGGTGGTTACCGGATGATGGAGAAGTGCTAGACTTGACGCCTCATTAACTCCCAGGGAGAGAAGAAATTATGAGAGTGAATCGTCGCGCTTTTGTCACTGCCAGTGTTTCCGGAGCTGCCGTGACAGCGACCGGCGCGAAGAGCCTGCAGCGGCCCGGTCCCAATGACAGAATTCGGGTCGGCTGTATCGGCGTGGGTGGAATGGGCCGAATGAATCAGAGTGACTTCCAACGTCTGCCCGAAGTGGATGTGGTCGCTGTTTGCGATGTGTGGGACCACAATCGCAAGCGGAAGATCGAATGGGATTGGAAAAACGAGCGGATTATCGGCGACGCCGAGGCGAACCGGCTCTTGACCAAGCAGTACAGATCACCCTGGAAGGTCTGAGAATGAGTACTCGTGTTCCCCTGAGCCTGGCGCTTCTGGCAGGCTCCCTGTCAGCTTGTCGGGCGGAGTCTGTGGTGAGGGAGGAGCCGCCCTTGGCCGCCGCAGAGCAGCCGCCCGAAGGTTCCCACTCGCTGGCTTTTCAGCCTTCGGGTGGAGACGGATTTCTCAACCTGTTCAGCGGCGAGAACCTGGACGGTTGGACGATCATGGGCGATCCTGAGGGGTGGTCGGTTCAGGACGGGATCATTCGATCGGAAGGCCTTCGGGGTGGAGACTGGCTTCGCTTCAATGAGAGCCTGAGTGATTTCATCCTGAAGCTGGACTGGAAAGTTTCCGGCAACGGCAACAGCGGTGTTTACATTCGGGCGGCCGAGGAAGGACGACCCTGGGAGACCGGCTACGAAATCCAGATCTCCAACCAGCCCCGCGACGATCTGCACTGCACCTGCTCTCTCTACGGATACGCTGCGGTGGATCCACGCCCCGATGAGTCGGCCGATACCTGGCACACCTTTGAGATTCATGCCCAGGGCCCCCGGATCACGGTCTTTTCCGACGGGATCAAGTGTGCTGAGCTGGATCAGTCCGAGAGCGAGATCGCCCGCGAGAAACCCCTCACGGGTTTTGTCGGAATTCAGGATGCCCACGCTGGAGAGGGCAGCTATGTCGAGTATCGGAACATCCAGTTGAAGCTGCTCGAATAGTATTCCGTCATCGGATCACGGGGCGCTGCTCAACCTGTTCAAGGTAGGGGGATTTGACCTTTTTCAGCCACTGGACCAGACGGCCTTTCATTTCCTCGGCTACTGCCCGGTGCTGGTCCCGATCAGGATTATATCCGAGCAGATTCGTCAACTCGTGGGGGTCATTTTCGAGATCGTACAGGGCAGGGCGCGCACCCGAGCTGAGCTGGGATGGATAGAGCAGCTTCCATCTCTTGGTCCGGACCATGAAGTTGGGCTTGTTTCCGGGCCGTTCCGAAACGCAATAGTCCGGCCCCTCCTTCTCGGTGCCTTCCATCAGGGGCCGCAGGCTGCGGCCTTCCGAAAAATGGCCTGCCCGACCTGTGTAGTCGAGGATCGTAGCAAAGAGATCGATCGTCGAAACTGGAGTTTCGACAACAGTGTTGGCCGGAATCCTTCCGGGTAGCCTGATTAGCAAGGGAACGTGCACCGCGCCTTCGTAGAGCACAGTCTTGCCCCCCATGCCGTGATCGCCCAGCATCTCGCCGTGGTCGCTGGTAAAGATCACCAGCGTGTTTTTCTCTAGACGGAGTTCCTTCAGCTTATCAAGAAGTCTTCCCACCCAGACATCCAGCTCTCGCACCAGTCCGTAGTAGTTGGCCTTCATTCGGAGGACCTTATCGGGATGTCGGTAGCCCTTTGCCTGGTCTGAGGAGGCGCTTTTCCGATAAGGCGAATTGATCATCGAATCCCCCATAGAAAGCGGTAGCGCGAGCGTCTCCGGAGGGTACATGCTATGGTACGGCTCGCTGACCAGCAGGGGTGGATGCGGCGGACCGATCGAACAGGTCAGCGAGAAGGGGCGGTCCCGGACTCGTTCCAGAGCTTGCATGGCTTGCTTTACCGTGAAGGCGGTCCGGCCGAACTCGCTGGGCAGATCCAGGCGGCCGTAAACCTCGCTTTCTATCGACTCCATCAACCTGCCTCGACTCCGGCGAAACGCTTCAACACTTTTCTGCCGGGCGGCGAAGTCAGGTACATAAGGCCGGCCGGAGTGCTCGTCAAGAAGCTCCCCGTCGCCCGGGGGTCGGGGAGTCACATTCCTTGCGACAAACTTCCGGAAAGCCTCGGCCCGGGTTGGAACAGTGCTGGGAGCCCCTCCGTCTCTGCCGGTGGGGAGAACCCGATTCTCGTAGGTCGCCGCCAGCTTGTAGGGTACATGCCATTTCCCGTAGTACTCCGTGTGGTAGCCGCTGCGGGCCAGGATGTTGTCGAATGAGGGTACCGGTGCGGCATCGGGACGGTTGATCTCACTATTCCGGGTCACCCGCACCGATTCTATGCTGTGCCCTGTCAATATGGCGGCTCGCGCCGGTACACAGATGGGAGAAGGTGTGTAGGCGTTTACAAAATAGGCCCCTTCACGCGCCAGTTGATCCAGATGGGGAGTTTCCAGCTCTGTATTGCCCGCTCGGCTCAGTGCGTCAAAACGCTGCTGATCCGTCATGATGAACAACAGATTGACTGGTCTTGCCGCGGCGTGTTCAACCGGTTCGGTCGGGGATTGGCTGGCCTGTCCCCCGGGAGGAACGCTGCTGACCAGAAGGATTGCCGTCAGGGCAGATCCAATCAGGGGTCTGCGAAACCGAACCATCTCCATTACACTATCTGCCCTCGGGAGGCCGATCAAGAACGAACGAGCACTCAGGCCGAGAACCCGAGCAGGCCGCGCGTGAACTGGATGTCTGTGTGGCCGGTCTGTATTGACCTCACCACATATTCCCCTGAGATAGTTCGCACGATCAATTGCGTGATCTGTTCACCCCAGCCCTTCGGATCCCCTTCCCAGACCAGGTCCAGGTCGCTGCCTGAGTTCTTGGCCGCCCGGGGCTCGGCACTGACCCTCAGCACCGGAACCAGAGGATGGCCGGCCTGGGGTCGGCAGCCCTCGTATCCTACGATGAGACTGCAGCCGCAGCCTGACATGCCCGTGAGCGCTTCCACCCGGTGTCGCCCGGGATTGGCCATGACATGGAGACCGGCCTGCTCTATGGTTCCGCCGTAGGCAAGTGTTGGGTCCGGCTTGGACTCCAGGATGGCTTTCTCGAGTAAGAGTTCCAGCAGCGGATCACCTTCCGGCAGGATCAAGGTGGCGCCCTCCTCGACCAGCCGTTGGATCAGTTCTGAAAGCGTCTTTCCTGCCTCCCGGCTGACCGGTAGGGAAGAGAGGATTCCAATCGTCAGGTCACCGATTTGTGCCTCCTGCCGGGACACTTGCAGGCCTCTTCCGCTCCTGGATCGGAACCAGTCGATCACCTTCTCGGTGACAGGTTCCAGCCCGCCATCGAGTTGAATACTGGCGGTCCCGAACCGGGCCGGATCGATTCCGTCTTCCAGCAGCCTGGATCGAACGACGCCGTTGTGGACCTTGTCACAACCGTGCTCCAGCAGTAGCGCTTCGCCTACCAGTGGATGGGTCAGGTAACCAACCAGGGTGTCCAGAAAGGGGTCCCGGGGGCCGCCGAAGAGGGAGCCGCAACCCTCGGAGTGGGGCAGCGCTACGATTCGGGACAGAGTGCCCTCGTCCCACTCCTGGCTCAGTTGTCGGGCAATGAGAAGAGAAACCTGGTCGGCAGCCGGGCCGACGGGGGTGTTGATCGCCCGAAACCGGAGGGAGCGCGGCGAGCGCGCAGATCGAACCATCAGTGGTTTCCCCGGAGGCGGCGGCTTTGACTGAAGAACCTGCAGCGCGGATAAGTCGCGCTGTCTCCAGTCGCGCCAGATGGAGACCTGATAATGTCCTGCCGTCTCTCCTTTGCTGAGTTTTCCAGAGGCGACGGAACAGGTCAGTTCAAAGGTTTGCTGACCCAGGTCATCCATGGAGCGACCGTCCAGGTATTCCCCTGCGTTGACATCCATCTCATCGCTCAGCAGGTCGTACCGCTCAGTGGTTGTCACCATCTTGATGGTCGGCACAAAAGGGAAGTTGGTCACCGACCCGTTACCGGTCGTGAAGAAAATAAGATTCGCTCCGGAGGCCACCTGGCCGGCCACACTCTCCAGATCATTCCCGGGACTGTTCATGAAATAGAAACCTGGTCCGGGAATTTGCTGGGAGTACTCGAGAACCTCATCCATCCGCACGTCGGGATGTCGCTTCATGCCGGCCCCGATTGACTTGAGAGCAATGTTGTAGAGGCCCCGAAACTTGTTTCCCCCCGAGGGGTTTCCCTCGGCCGTTACGCCGTGCCAGGAGGACATTTCCTTGAAACGCTCGATCTTGCTGAGAAACTCTTGAGCCACCTCAAGAGAGCGGACCTTCAGTAACATGTAAGACTCGGCGCCAATCAGTTCGTCGGTTTCGGCGTGATTGGCGGCTCCGCCATTTCGAATGATCTCTCTGGCCACCCAGGAAGCCAGGGGATTGGCACTGACTCCCGAAAACGCGGCGGAACCGCCACATTGCAGAGCCACTTTGAGTTCAGAGAGAGGCTGGTCGGATCTTTCGAACTGATTCACTTGCGGGATCCATTGCCGAATCGTCTCGCGGCAGGATTCCAGTTCCCGTTCAACATCTCTCTCCAGTGTGTGGAATTGATGGATCACCTCGGCTGTCGGATACTGGTGCTGGTTCAGGTAATCCTGGAGCATCCGGTTCGTGAGGGTGCTGCCGGGAGAATCCACGATCAGAACCGCCCCGACATTGGGGTGGACGATGAAACCGGCCAGGGTCCGCAGTACCAGTTCCCGATTGTTGGGCTCCAGGTCAGCTCCACCTTCCGTGTGACAGACTGCGACCACGCCACTTACGTTCTTGTCCGGCCCGAGCTCGGGCTTCAGCTTTCTGTCCAGGAGTCGAACAAAGCTGGAAGTTCGTGAATTGGCCGCCAGAATCACGATGTGGTTGCGAGTCCCGACTCCTCGTGGCCCGGATCGCTTGAAGCCTTGGAACGTCCCGATCCGTGCGTACTCTTCCACCTGTTGTGCGGGCTGGAAGGCGCCCGCGTCGAGTCGGAAGGGTCGTATTTCATTTCGAAAATTGGGTTCTGAGACCGGGTAGTCCACTTCCCGATAGGACATTTCCTGCGCCATTCCCGGATTGAAAACGTATTCTCCGGGGCGGATGTCCCGGGTGGCATAGCCAAAGGGCAGGCCCCAGGAAAGCAGGGGCTGTCCCTCGGCGATGTTCTCAAGCGCGAAGCGGTGGCCAACCAGAATGGCAGAGGTGATGTGCAGCGTCTCGTCGTCCCTGGTGAGCCGGGTTTCGGCTTCCAGCCCGCGAGTGGCGATTGCACAATTGTCACCGGGCAGCGGAATCCGTGCGGCTTGCTCGAAACGGAATGTCGGTCTCATGGTTGACGATAATCGACCATCCAGAACCCCAGTTCAAGTGGGACCGTTAGCCATTGACAGTTTGGGCCGTTGACGGTTTGGCCGTTGACTGTGAACGTTCAGTGGTCCGCCTTCCGCCCGATGAACCTGTTCCAGTCGGGGTTGAAAGGGTGAACCGAATCGGAAAGTCTTCCGGAAGAGTCTATGATCTGGCCGCCCTGGTTGAACCATTTGATGATTCCGCCACTGAGGTTGTAAACGGGGCGGCCCAGGCGCTTCTCCAGACTGGCTGCGGCCCGGCCGGAGCGGTAGCCGACCGTGCAGTAGGTCACGATCCGGTTCTCGCTGTCCTCCGGGACGAACTCGTCCACCTGCCCGGGGGGCAAAAGAAGGGCGGAGGGAATGGCTCCCGCGGCGAACTCCTCAGCCTCTCGGACATCCAGTAACAAGATCGGCTTTCCGGCGTCGCGAAGAGCCTGGAACTTTTCGAGCGAGAGCTGCCGAGCCCCGGTCTCTTGATTGATCTCAGCCACCCGTTGGCCGAACTCGGCCTCCAGGGAAAGACCTGGAGGGGAGTCGAGCCGATCCGCACAGGAACACAGAACGAGGACCCAGAACCACAGGCAAGCGCTCTTCACAACCCGCCCGTCAGTGAGAGCTGAGTTGTAGCCGCGGCCCGCGCGCGGTTCTGTGATTACGTGTACCGGTTCACTCTGCATTTCGATCAAACCCGCACTACACCGATTCATGAAGCTCCTTCCGGGTGGGTCGGAAGAGTAGCAGGAAGGCGATCGCGCAGCCCGCGGTCAAGAAGCAGGGCACCAGAAAGAGTCGGGTCCAGTCGGTCACGCCGTTGTGGGTGAGTTGCACCTTGATGAACCCATAAAACATGGTTCCCAGGTAGTTGCCGATTCCCAGTGTGACCAGGGTCAGAAGGCTCTGAGCGCTGGCCCGGATGTCGGTCTGCGCCACGTTGTCGACATAGATCTGAGAAGTAACGAAGAAGAAAGTGAAGCCGATCCCGTGAAACGCCAGGGAGGCGACCACCATCCAGAGAGGTTCACCAAAAGCGAAAACCACATACCGAAGCGGCCAGGCAATGACTCCCAGAGCCAGGCACCACCGAATGCCGATGACTCCCAGCAACCGGGGCAGTAGAAGCCACATAGCAAAGATTTCGGCGACTTGCGCCAGGGTCATGATGGCCGGAACGGACTGGTTCGAAATGCCGAGATCCTGCAGAAAGATCGATGTAGGGACATAGTAGAACTGCAGCTCAGTGGTCACGACGAAGGCGATGCTCATGAAGACGGCGAAGTTCCTGTCCTTGAGCAGCCGGATGGCCTCCAGGAAAGCCAGCGGATTGGAGGCCTTCCTGCGCGGTGGGGTATGGGGAAGAAGAAAGGAGAGTAAGCCAAGTAGCAGCGAACCGCCTGCGGCAACATAAAAGAGGTCACCCAGGACCTGAAAATCAAAGGCGGAGCGCCAGCCACTCAGAATCCAGCCGGCCGCAATCCAGCCAAGGGTTCCCCACACTCGAATCCGGCCGAACTCCCGGCTCACGTTCTTGAGATGGTGAAAGCAGAGAGAGTTGGTGAGAGCCAGCGTCGGGGCATAAAAGAGGCAGTAGACCGCCATCCAGATCATCATGGTCCCAAAGGACCGCTCTCTGGCCATCATGAGCAGCAGCACAGCTCCGACCAGGTGGGCTCCAGCCAGGAAGTACTGTGTGGGGAGATATCGATCAACAATCTGGCCTCCGATGAAAGGAGAAACAATGCAGGCTAGCCAGAGAGCGGCAAAAAGCCAGCTGATCATGGTGTCGCTGAATCCGAGTGACTGGAAATAGGCTGCCCCCACTGTGGTCCAGGCACCCCAGACCGCGTACTCGAGGAACATCATCGCGCTCAGTCGTGATCTCAGACTCATCGGGCAGGCTTCCTCAGGTCGTTGGGGATCAGATTAAAAGGGAAACAATTCTCTCCATCTCAGGCTCCATTTCCTCCATGCTCCGAACCAGTGCGAACTGGGCGCGGGCGCGCTGCAGGTTGTGCTCCGGATGCTCCACCTTGAAGTAGGTGTCCCCACCAATATAGTCAGCCAGAAATCGCATTCCGATGGTCAGGGTTGCCAGTCTGGGAGCTTGTGCCAGCAACCGTACTTCAAGGGGGGTCATTTGCTGTCCCAGACACTCGAAGTAGCCTTTCAGGAGAGCCTCGTACAGGTCCAGGTTCAACTGGATCCGGGAGGCATCCGGCTCGTCCTCAACGGTGTCCACCCCGGCCGTCCTGACCAGGTCTCCGAAGTCACCAGGTCTCCGAAGTCATAGAGGAGAGAGCCCGGCATGCAGGTGTCCAGGTCCACCACACAGACCGCCTTCCCCGTGTCACGATCAAACAGTACATTGTTGAGCTTGGGATCGAAGTGAATCACCCGTTCAGGCAACAGGTTTTGTGCGAGGGGCGCCGCAATGATGGGACAGAAGGCCTTTCGTTGCAGAACAAAATCAACTTCTTTCACGGCCTGGTCCAGCTTTCCGGATCGGTTTTGCGCGATCGCCTTTTCTAATTGCCGCACCCTGGCGGGAGTGTCAAAAAGGTCGGGGATTGTGGTCGCCAGGCTGGTCGGCCGAAGATCCTTGAGCCGAGCTACGAAGCTAGCGAAGATCCGACCGGCTTCGAAGGCGTATCCAGAGTCGGGGCAGAGGCTGAAGACCTCGGTGTTTTCGATGTAGCTGAACGTCCTCCAGTGAGACCCGGCGCCATCAATCCAGGTGTCGTCTCTGTTTCTGGCCGGGATCAGAGTTAACAGCTTTTCTCCGGCAACGGGATGAAGTCGCAGATGTTCCGTGACATGCCGGATGTTCCTCATGAGAGCCGCAATGTCGGAGAACACGTTCTGGTTGAGTCGCTGGTGAAGGTAGCGCACGAGGCCGCGGGGGGTTTGCCACGTACTCACAAAGGAGTCGTGGATGTGTCCCATTGTGAAAGGGATGATGGATGCCAGCTCGCCCTGGATCTCGAATTGAGTTGCAATTCCGTCGTGACTCATTTTGTTGCCGGCCACAAAGAATAGTCGCCCTTACGGATCGTGTACAGTTCGCCTGCGACCGGCGATCTGGTTTGGACCGTTATGGACGAGGGCTTCCCATGGAGGTCCCTTCTTCGTTATATTGATCAACTCCAGAAGGAAGAACGAGCGTGACCCGGATCGGGCTGCAACCTGTGAGTCGGTTACGCGCGCTGTGACGATGGGGCATTAGAACCAGGGGTGTCGCTGGAATTTCTCTGGAACCCCTGTACAACGGAATCGTATAAACAGGTGTCGGGAAACGAGGTGCGGTTGCCTGCCTCATCCATCTTATGAAAGTGTACGCTGCTTGCCGTTGTCCGGTTAGTACAGCGAGACCCTGAACAGTTTCCGGGAGGATAAGACGAGTTATGGAAGGATCTTCGAAAATCATGATTGAGGCCAATGGCCTGTCGAAGTTCTACGGCGACTTCGTGGCCATCCAGGACATCTCTTTTTCAATCCCGGAGGGTCAGATTGTTGCTTTTCTGGGCCCCAATGGTGCGGGGAAATCGACGACTATGAAAGTCCTGACCGGATTTCTCTCGCCCAACCGGGGAAGGGCGTCGATCGCGGGTCTGGACATCCAGCGGCAGAGGATAGAGGCCTCCCGCAAGCTTGGATATCTTCCCGAGAACGGTCCGCTCTACCAGGAGATGACGCCAGTGGAACTGCTCACCTTTTTTGGGGAAGCCAGGGGATTCGCCGGCAGTGAACTGGAGGCGGCCATTGACAGAGTGAATCGTCTCTGTGCTCTGAGCGAAGTCATGGAGAAGCCGATCGACAAGCTGTCAAGGGGCTATCGCCAGCGCGTAGGGCTTGCTCAGGCTCTTCTGCACAACCCGGAAGTCCTGATCATGGACGAGCCGACCGCCGGACTCGATCCCAACCAGATTCGAATCTTCCGGGACAACATTCAGGAGCTGGGGCGGACCAAGACCATCCTGATTTCGACCCACATTCTGCAAGAGGTGGATGCTGTAGCCGACCGGGTGCTTCTGATCAACGAGGGCAAGCTCGTTTTTGACGGGACACCTGAAGAACTCAAAGAGGATGGCTCCCTGGAGCAGCCCTTCTATCGCTTGACGAACCCTCAGAGTTCAGAAGCTGGTCAGGAGGCGGTCCGCAATGAAGCGGCCGCAACCCCGGGAGAGGAGGCGTGATGTTCAAGAACCTGAATCTCGGATTCATCAAAGCCCTTGTAAGGCGGGATCTCTGGAAGTACTTCACGAATCCCACCGGCTATGTGTTTATTACCCTCTTCGTTTTCTTGAGCGCAGTCGCGGCTTTCTGGCAGGATCGCTTTTTCCTGAATAATCTGGCCAACCTCGATCAACTGAACAATCTGTTTCCTTACCTATTGGTGTTTTTCATCCCGGCTCTGACCATGGGAGTCTGGTCCGACGAGAGGAAGCAGGCTACCGACGAACTGCTGTTCACGTTACCCGCAACCAGTCTGGAAGTGGTTTGCGGAAAGTACGCCGCCGTGCTGGGGATCTACACCGCCTCCCTGATTCTGTCTTTCAGCCACGTTCTGATTCTGGCCTGGCTGGGGAGCCCGGATCTGGGAATGATGGTGAGCAACTATATCGGTTACTGGTTGGCCGGGGCGGCCCTGATCGCAGTGGGGATGATTGCTTCGCTGCTCACCGCCAACGCCACCATTGCCTTCATTCTGGGGGCGCTCTTGTGTGCTTTCCTGGTTTTTCTGAAGCCGGTGGTTTCTTTGCTCAGCGGCTCGCTGGCAGTGGCAGTGGAGCCTCTCGCCATCAGCTCTCACTTCCAGGACTTCGCTTCCGGCGTCATCAGCTTCTCTGCAATTCTGTACTTTTGCTCAGTTGTCGCCGTGGGTCTTTTTGTCAATATTCTCCTGGTGGATCGGCGTCATTGGCCCAGCACCACAGAGGGATACCCAACCTGGAGTCACTACGCAGTTCGTACCGTTGCCCTGGCCATCGGACTGGCGGCTCTGACCACGCTGGTGACTCGAGTCGGCATCCGGGTTGACGCTACCTCCGAGAGGCTCCACTCGTTGAGCGGCGAGACCAAGGCTCTGGTCCGAGGCCTGGACGCCGACCGACCGGTTTTTATACAGGCATTCGTGAGCCCGGAAGTCCCTGAAGTCTACGTTCAGACCCGAAGCAATCTGCTCGGCATGCTCCATCAGCTGAACTCGCTGGGAGGAACGACGGTTCAGGTGAGAATCGAGGATACGATCCCCTATTCAGAGGCTGCCCGCGAAGCACGAGAGAAGTTCTCGATCACACCCACCGAAGTCCCCAATCTGAGCAGTGCTCAAGCGGGTTTTGTAGATGTTTTCATGGGGCTGGCCTTTACCTGTGGAGCGGAGGAGGAGATCATTCCGTTTCTGGATCGCGGCCTCTCGGTGGAATACGAGCTGGCTCGCAGCCTGCGGGTGGTTGCCAATACGGAACGCAAGAAGATTGGCATCGTGACGACCGAGGCTAAATTGTTTGGCGGCTTCGATTTCCAGTCTTTTCGAAGTAATCCGGCCTGGCGCGTGGTGGACGAATTGAAGAAACAGTACGAGGTGGTCCAGGTGAATCCTACGGGGGAACTGCCTGAGGACCTGGATGGCCTGATGGTGGCTCTTCCATCCTCCCTTTCTCAGCCGGAGTTAGACACCATCCAGGGCTTCATTGAAGCGGGCGTTCCCGCACTTCTTCTCGTCGATCCCATGCCGGTGATCAACCTGGGTCTCTCTCCCTCTGAAGAGGCCGGGGCCAACCAGAATCCGTTCACGCGGAATCAGGGACCGCCGCCAAAACAGAAGGGTGACATTCAGGGATTTCTGAGCGGGCTCGGCGTGAGCTGGGACAAGTCCATCATTGTCTGGGATGAATACAATCCTCACCCCGATCTCGAGCAATTGCCCCCCGAAGTTGTTTTCGTCGGGCGCGGCAACGACAACGAGAACGCCTTCAACGCCGAGAACAATGCTTCCGCGCAGCTCCAGGAACTGGTCATGCTCTATCCCGGGACGATTTCGCCGGCCATAGGAAGTGACTTTGAGTTCCAGCCGCTGATCCGGTCGGGTTTTGTTTCAGGCCGCCTGAGTTACTTCCAGCTGGTTCAGCGCAGCTTCCTGGGTGTAGGGCTGAATCGAAATCTCCCCCATCGCCCGGATGGCTCCGACTATGTGCTGGCAGCCCTGGTGACGAAGGGGAGCCCGCCCGCTGAGGAGAGCGAGGAAGAACACAAGGAAGAGACTCCTGAGGAACCGGTCGCCGTTGACGAGTCCCAGAAGGATGTCCGCCTGGTGGTGATAGCCGATCTGGATTTCATTTCCGAGCAGTTCTTTCAGATCCGAGCGCGAGGGCCTGAAAACCTGAATTTCGACAATGTCACCCTTTTCTTGAATGCAATGGACATTCTGGTCGGAGATGAGAGCTTCGTATCGCTGCGCAACAAGCGAGTCCGGCACCGAACCCTGGAACGGGTTGAGGCCCAGACCCGCGAGTTCAAGGAAACCAGAGTCCGGGAAGAGGAGGAAGCCGAGGCGGATGCCGAGAGGGCCCTGGCGGAAGCTCAGCAGACCCTGGACCGGCGCGTGGAGGAGGTACAGAGTCGACCGGAGCTGGATGAACGCACCAAACAGATCATGGCTCGCAACATTCAGGAGGTTGAGTCCCGGAAGTTCGAGGTGTTGAAGGCAAGTATTGAGGCTGAGAAAGAAGCCAAGGTTAATGCCAGCAGAGAGAGCCTGGAATCCCAGCTGCGCCGTATTCAAAGCAACATCAAGACTTTCGCGGTCCTGTTGCCGCCGATCCCGGTTTTCATAATTGGCATCCTGATCTTCCTGCGCCGCCAGAGGCGAGAGCGGGAAGGCGAATCTGTGGCCCGTCTTTTGAGGGGATGAAGGAGAAGTCACTATGAGTGAGACACGTGAAACACTGACTCTCGTGGGCGTGGCAGCAGTTCTGCTTCTTCTGGTGCTGGCCACCGCTCCGGGCAAAGTGAACCCCGAGGCTTTCGACGATGTGGGTGAGCCGTTCTTCGGCGACTTCGTGGATCCGAATGCGGCAACCACGCTGGAAGTCATCGAGTTCAATGAAGAGACAGGTACAGCCAAACCATTCAAAGTCACTTTTGAAGGGGGTGTCTGGACGATCCCTTCTCACCACAACTATCCTGCCGACGGCAAGGACCGGCTGGCCAGGACGGCGGCTGCCCTGATCGGGATCAGGAAGGATGGTCTCCGCTCCAGCAATGCGGCCGATCATGAAGCCTGTGGCGTGGTAGATCCCCTGGACGAAACCAAAGCGAGTCTGACCGGTCGCGGTGAGCGAGTCACGGTCAAGGACTCTTCGGGCCAGGCCCTGGCCGATCTGATCATAGGGAAGGCCACCGGGGAAGAAGACAACCTGCACTTTGTCAGAGTTCCGGGCCAGAAGCGAGTGTACGTCTCCAGGCTGGACCTCGATATTTCAACCAGTTTTGCAGACTGGATCGAGACGGATCTGCTTGAAGTCGAGAAGGACGATATCGACAAAGTCATCATCAAGGACTACTTCATCAACGAGAGAACCCGGCGGGTTGTGGAACGGGGGGAGATCCCTCTCAGTAAGGACGATGGGACCTGGACTGCGGCAGCGATGCGATCCAGTGAAGAGGTGAATTCCACAAAAATGGACGATCTTCTGGCCGGATTCGATGAGTTGTCTATCGTGGGTGTCCGACCCAAGCCCGAAGGTCTGACCCGGTCATTGCAGCGATCCAGCGACGACATTTCCATCTCACAGGAAGCCCTGCTTTCCCTGCAGAGCAAAGGATTCTACTTCACGCGAGATGGGAGCCTGCTTTCCAATGAAGGGGAACTGGAAGTGGAGACAGTCAGGGGCGTGATCTACATTCTCCGCTTTGGGGAGGTCCTCTACGGGTCCGACGACGCGATTACAGCCGGTACCGACAGCAGTGACGACGAAACGGCCGGGCCGGGAGAGAATCGATATCTTTTTATTACCACCACCTTCAACGCGGATCGTTTTCCGGAGCCAAAGGAGCCGGCGGATCTGGCCTTTCAGGGAAAGGCGGACGAAGATCTGACCGACCAGGACAAGAAGAACAGAGAGCTCCAAGAAGAGTACCAGGAATGGGAAAAGGAACTGGTCGAGAATCGCCAGACCTCGGAGCGTCTGAACCAGCGATTCTCTGAGTGGTACTACGTCATCTCCTCCAGCAGCTTTGACAAAATACACCTGGAAAAGAGCGACCTGATTCAGAAAAAGTCCGAGTAGTGTGATCTACGCCGGGACCTCGGGATTCGCCTACAAAGAGTGGAAGGGGATCTTTTATCCAGAGGATCTACCTCCAAAGGAGTATCTTCATTACTACTCCCGGCAGTTCAACTCTACAGAGATCAACAACACTTTCTACCGATTTCCGTCTGAAAAGACGACCGCGCAATGGGCCGGGGCGGTACCGACTGGTTTTCGTTTCGCATTGAAGCTGAACCAGAGGATTACGCACCGCAAGAAGCTGATGGAGTGCGATGAAGAGATGGGCTGGTTTCTTCACGGGGCCAACCCGCTCTGGTCTCAACTGGGCTGCATCCTGGTCCAGTTGCCGCCCTGGTTCAAACAGGATCTCGAGGTACTGAAGGACTTTCTGGGGAAGTTCGCTGACAAGGCTCCGCTGGCGCTCGAGTTCCGCCACGAATCATGGTTTGATTCAGCCACCTTTGATGTTCTCCGCGATCACCAGGCCTCGCTGGGGGTGGTCGAATCGGACAAGCTGGAGGCCTCTCGAGAGGTGACGGCCCCGTTCATCTACCTGAGACTTCGAAAGCCCGAGTACACTCAGCAAGACATTGAGGAGTGGGCCGAATGGATTCGGGAACAGAAGCGTGATGTCTATGCCTACTTCAAACATGCGACGGCCGCCCCGACCCTGGTTCGCCAGTTGAAGGAAGCTTTAAAAGTCTGACAGCGCTTCCCGTCTCCCGCATCCCGACTCTGGTAGTGGAGACCGAGAGTGGGCGCCGCCCCAAGGCTCCTCCCACTCTCTTGAAGTTGTGGGACCTCGCGTGCTCCCTACACTCTCCCCAGGCTCAGATTCCTCTCCCGCCTCCCGTGGAATCGGACCACAGAGGGTCTCCTACTGGCTGAACACCGGGATGTAATCATTCATGACGAGGTCGTAGTAGCTTCGGTATCGGGACTCAGAAATACGCTGAAGGAAGGTCTCGAGACTCTGGATCAGAGGAGTCACATGAGAACCAGGGGCGGTCTCGGGGTGGGCTCTCCCATACCGGAAGACCGTTCGTAACAGCAGACTGCGGTCGCTGATGGGAAGCGCCGCGACGTTGCTGAAGAAGCTGTTGAACTTTCCATCGGAGATCAGGTAGAACTCGACATTCGAGACGTAGAACAGGCTCAGAGCAATCTCTCGTTCTTCCAGAAAGCTCCCGATTGCTTTGATTGATTTTCGGCCGCCCAAGTCGCCGACTACGGGGATGATTCGGTTCTCGAGCTTGTCTGGTTCGAACCAGGGAGTAGTGTGACTCTGAACTCAGGTAACCCTGTTCAATCCCCATGCGGTCGGTGGCAGCGAACAACTCCCTGAGACTCGGATAGAAGAAGTGGGGGCGTCGTCCGTGACTCCGAAAGCGCAGGTTGAGCCCTTCCTCTCGAAAAGTCGCGGCCATTTCGCTCAGTGAAGAGCGGTCTGCCTCTTGAATCAATTCAGGGAAGCGCTGCCTGAGCGAGGAGAACACCTCGGAGACGGTGTCGTCGGCGAGGGATCGATCCGCCGCGAGTTCCAGAAAGACCTCCACCAACTCGGTGGCTTTCAGATCACTGTGCGGCAACTCCGTCTGCAGCGGGCGACTCAGGAGAAGTGAGAGGAACTCAGCCCGTGTCGGGGCACGCTCGAACAGTTCCTTGAAGTAGAGGTGCTGGAGCAGATTGTGGCGTCGGATGTCGATAATGAATGCGATCAAGGGCCGAGTGTTCGCAATGTAGGTAAAGTTCTGATCGGGACCGACTCCCAGATAAGCTCCGCCGGAGGGGACTCTTTCGATTATGGCCGGGATCAGATGCTGGTACGGTCTCTCGTTGGAAATGAGATTATCGGTGTCGAAATACTGTTCCTCTTCGCGCAGGCTCAGTGAAAGCTCCTGAAACTGATCATCAGTGAAGAGCTGATAGTTTCTTTCGTCCGGTCGCGCACAGCCTGAGTTCAGAAGAAGAAGAAAGAAGATGCCTGCCGCCGTCCAATCCCGAACCGCCCGCCGAGACGCCGTGCCGCCGCCGGGTGGGAGCAAGCTGCTATGGTAGGGTGGGATCGACATGAAACGAGCTGTCCTTGTCCTGGCTTTTCTCGCCGCAGCACTGCTGCTGATCAGGGCAGCCGATCCAGACCAGCCGGGAGAAGAGGAGCCCGATTTCACGTTTGTGCGGCTTCAGTATTCCAGCAGCCGCTGGGGCCGGTCAACCTGGGCGGCGGACTACCCCAAGGCCGATATCCAGTTTCTCTGGGGTCTGGGAAAGCTGGCGGACTATGCCTTTCCAAAAGTCGACTATCGGGCTCTACCCATCGACTCCCCCGAGTTATTCGAACATCCCTTTCTCTACGCCGTTGAGGTCGGTTACCTCGACCTTTCGCAGGCGGAGGCGAATCGCCTCCGGGAATACTTGCTGCGTGGGGGCTTTCTGGTCGTGGACGACTTTCACGGCTCCTATGAGTGGCAGAATTTCTATTTGCAGATCAAGAAGGTGCTTCCCGAATACGAGCCATTTGATCTGCCCCTGGACCATCCCATTTTCCATTGTTACTTCGACATCAAGGAACTGATTCAAGTGCCAGGGTTTCAGTATGTCTATTCGGGCCGGACCTGGGAAAGAGACGGTTACGATCCCCGCTACATGGGAATTGAGGATGAGCATGGCCGACTCTTGGTCATGATCAACCACAATGTCGATCTGGGTGACGCCTGGGAGTGGGCTGAACAGGAGGTTTACCCCAGAGAGTTTGCCCACCTGGCTTTTCAGTTAGGCATGAACTATATCGTCTATGCGATGACTCATTAGATTCCAAATTCCAGATTCCAGATTTCAAAACAGGAAGGGGGAGGCGAAACCGGCTGCGGCGTAAAAGGCGAGTCGCAGCAGGGCCTGGCGGAGTCAGAGACCCCGTGCAAGCGTGGACGCTCCATGGACGAGAACCGAGAGACCCCAGGGTAGTCCGTCTGGATGGCAGGCGGACAGGCCGGCGAAGGTAAGCCGTAATGCCGGACATATACGGCCCTGGGGAGTCGGACGGACTCATAGTACTGATGAAGCGAGCGAACAAAGACGAAGAGTCGGCGGAGTTTGTGGAGGGAAGGAGTCCGGCCAAGGGAAGCACCAGTGAAGGCGGCCACGCCCCGGACACGGAGCCGGAAAGGTGTGACGATCGACTGGCTGGTGTAGGGCAGGCCGCACGTCGGGATAGGAAGATGCGGTTCACCGCGTTGCTGCACCACGTGACACCGGAACTGCTGAAGCAGAGCTATTTCGCCTTGAAGCGGAAGGCTGCTGCAGGGGTGGACGGAATGACGTGGCAAGCATATGGAGAAGGGTTGCGGGAGCGACTGCTCGTTCTGCATACCCGAATCCATGACGGGACCTATCGAGCCCACCCCTCGAGGCGGGTCTACCTCCGAAAGGAGGATGGCAGGCTGCGTCCACTGGGCATATCGGCCCTGGAGGACAAGATCGCGCAACAGGCCGTAGTTACGGTACTGGAGCAGATCTACGAGGAGGAGTTTATGGGCTTCAGTTACGGGTTCCGCCCCGGACGCAGTCAGCATCGAGCATTGGATGCGCTGTGGATGGGGATTACCAATCGGCCGGTGAATTGGGTGCTGGACGCTGACATTAGTGGGTTTTTCGACGCCATCGACCACGAATGGATGCTGAAGTTTCTCCAGCACCGGATCGGGGACCGGAGGGTTCTGCGACTGATCCGCAAGTGGCTCAGAGCGGGAGTCTCCGAAGCGGGTCAATGGTCCAGGAGCACGGTGGGAACGCCACAGGGGGCGGTAATTTCGCCCCTGCTGGCAAACATCTACCTGCACTATGTACTGGATCTGCGGACCCACCAGTGGCGAGGACGTAAGGCGAAAGGGGCGGTCATCATCGTCCGCTACGCCGACGACTTCGTGCTGGGATTCCAGCATCGCGAGGAGGCCGAACAGTACCGCCGGGAGCTGGCGGTACGGCTGTCGCAGTTCGGCCTGCAACTGCACCCGGAAAAGACGCGGTTGATTGAGTTCGGCCGTTGGGCGAGCAAGAATCGTCGCCGCCGGGGGCAGACCAGACCGGATACCTTTACCTTCCTGGGCTTTCGCCATATCTGTGCGCAAGGTCGAAAAGGCGGGTTTACGATCCGGCGGAAGACCGAAGGGAAACGTCTGAGACGCAAGTTGAAGCAGATCCGCGCACAACAGCTGCGCCGACGGCACGATTCGCTCCCCGAACAGGGGAAGTGGCACCGGTCCGTCGTCCAGGGTTATTTCAACTACCATGCGGTCCCGGGCAACAGTGACGCCCTGAACGCCTTCCGCAGCGCGGTGTGTCGCGGCTGGTGCCACGCCTTGCGGCGTCGGAGCCAGAAAGCGAACATGCCGTGGCCGCGGTTCAACCGGTATGTCAAGCGGTGGATCCCCAGTGTCCGTATCCTACATCCTCCACCCTTCGTGCGTTTTGGCGTTCGACCCGAGGTAGGAGCCGTATGAAGTTATGTCTTCACGTACGGATCTGTCCGGGGGGTGCCAGGCAACTGGCATCCCTACCGGAACTCGGCCTCGCGGCCGCTCTCGGCCGCTCCTTAACGTTCGCCGCCCGCGAGGCCGAGGCCCCTCCCACTCTTTCCTGGAACACGGTCAGTTTGGAGTTTGGAATTTGGACTTTGGAATTGAAAAGGGCTTCTTCAGGTACTTGCGGGCTTGCTTGTGGGAACGATCGAGGTTGGGCTGCTCGAGCACAGACCGGTAGTACTCAACGGCTTCGCTTCGCCGGTCCAGAAGATCCAGGGTGTTGCCGGAGGCGAGCCGTGACAGTGTTCGTTCCCGTTCAGGCGTCTCGGAATCAGTCAGGGATTTCCGGAATTGGTCCAGTGCCGCCTCCACATTGCCCAGCTTGAGCAGCTTCTGGCCAGCGGCATAGCGAAAGGTGGCCAGGGGGATGCGGTCGAAGTGTGGCCGACCATCCTCGGCTTTGCTGAGGATTTCCCGGTAGAGGCGAGCGGCCGCGGCATGGCGGCCCAGGGATTCCAGCAACTGCGCTTCGTTCAAATGGGCCAGGAAGTTCTTGGGTGAGCGGCTCTTCAGGTAATGGAGGGACGAGAGCGCATCCTCGTACCGTTTTTCGCGGACCAGGAGCACAAGCTGAACGGTTCTGGCGTTGTCGGACACAAACTGCCCTTTCTCGACCGCCAGTGACAGGTAATCGAAGCCCCGCTTCTTGCTGCCTTTGTAACCCGCCAGGGCGGCCAGGAATCTGAGGTACCAGGGGAGGCTTCCCACCACGTATTCATAGACCCCGGCCGTCATGTAGGCATCGTAGTAGGAGGACTCCTCTTCGATCAGGTCGATGTGATAACGATAGGCCTTCTTGCCGTGCTTGAAGGCCCCGGTCTTGCTGCGCTCAATGGTGATCGAGAAGGAGCCCAGAACGCCCTGAAGTGCCCCCAGGAAATAGCGGGCATCTCTGTGACCTGGACTGGCTGCCAGCAGCTCTTCACAGAGCTGCTGCGAACGGTTGATCAGATCATGGAACCTGGTCTTGTCTGCAGTCGCCATGCTCTGACCTGAAGCCTGGTCGAAGTAGCCGGGAGAGATGAACTTGTCCAGTTCCAGGTCCTGACGTTGAAATAACTCCTGAAGCCAGATCGTCGTGGCCATGTAGAGAGGTGGGCCCGGGTGCTCGGGGTATTCTGCTGCGAGTCCCTCGAAGGTGGTAGCGGCTTCGTCGTAGTCCAGATTAAAAATCTGATCGAAGCCGACCCTGGCCTTATCCAGAAAATGCGCGCTGCGCAGGTCCTCGGCCTGGAGGCTCGTCGAGGGACCGGCTAGAAGAGAAAAACCGCAGACCGTGAGGTACAGCAGGCGAAGAGATTGCAGCATTTGTCGATCCGATGCCTTCCTGGCAGGCACAGTCTACTACAGCGATAGTTGTCTAGCCCGGATTATGCATGAGATCTGAATCCGAGTGAGATTTGGGCCCATAAAAAGAGCCGTAGCTCTCTGATATAAAAGGGTTTACACAAACAAGACCCTAACCAGGAGCTACGGCAATGTTAAGAGCAGTCTGCCAGAATACCCTGCCATTTCACAGCCACAGAAAGATCACGGCGCGTTTTGATGGGGGGAGCCTCACTTCCGACGCAGGATGGTTGTTGTTTGGATCGGTGGATCGGCAACATCGGCTCTGCGAGGGCTTCAGTTCGTGTATTTCGGAGAGTCGAGACCAACGCTACATTCGTCATGATCTGTTGAAGTTGATCCGACAACGAGTCTTGCAGATCGTGGCCGGCTACGAAGACTGTAATGACGCCGATACGCTGCGCTCGGATCCGATGCTCAAAACCGTCTGTGATCAGTTGCCGGAGAGCGATCCGGATTTGGCCACGCAGCCGACTTTCTCCCGCTTGGAGAACTCCGTCACCAGGAAGGATCTGATGCGTTTGAGCCAGTGGCTGCTAGGCCGTTATGTGCGCTCCCTGAAGAAAAGACGTCCCGGTAAGATCATCCTGGATCTGGACAGTACCGACGACCACACCCACGGCCAGCAGGAGTTCTCCTTCTACCACGGGTATTACCGAAGCCACATTCTGCATCCTTTGCTGATCTTCGATGCCGACACGGGAGACCTGGTGTGTGCCGTGTTGAGACCTGGCAACAAGGGAGCTGCCTCTCACATCGTGCCCATTCTGAAGCGAGTCGTGGAGGCTATCCGACAAGGAGTGGGGACGGATGTCGAGATTGAGATTCGGGCCGACAGCGGCTTTGCCACGCCGCGGCTCTACGAGTTCTGTGAGGCTGAAGAGAATCAACTCCAGTATGTCATTGGGTTAAGTCGAAACCCTCGCCTGCAGCGAGTGGTCGAGCCCCTGCTGGATTCGACTCGGGAAAGGTTCCTTGAGCTGGAGGAAAAACAGCGTCAGTTTGACGAGTTTCTTTATCGAGCCAACAGCTGGGATCGATCTCGTCGCGTCATCGTCAAAGTGGAGGTCGATCAGCGCGGGATCAATCGTCGCTTTGTGGTCACCAACCGGGACGATCTCTGCTCCCAATCACTTTATGACCACTACACAAACCGAGGACAGACCGAAAACTTCATCAAGGCCTTCAAGAATCATCTGAGCATGGACCGACTCAGCTGTCATCGATTCCTGGCCAATCAGTTTCGACTCCTTCTGCATGCCCTGGCTTACCAGATGTTCGTGCGCCTGCGCGACTATCTGCACGGGACCCCCTGGCACAAGCTCGAAATCGAAACCTTACGTCGTCGTGTCCTCAAGATCGGGGCCCGGATCCGACAAACCACTCGACGCATCTGGGTCCATCTTTCCTCAGCCTTTCCCGAACAACCCCTCTTCCACCTCGTCTTGAGTCGTCTCAACTCCAGCTAGCCTCTCCCAGCTCCCCGAAAAACCGCTTCCGATACTCACCCAGGCCCAGATCTGTCTGAAATTCACTCCCCAACCACTTCAAACGCCTCGCCAACCGATATTCTTCGCAAATCCGCCTGTCACACCTGTCCGCTTTCGAGTTGAGCCACTTCTCGAGTCGTTTTTCAACTCCGGACTACGGTTCTTGCATAATCCGGGCTAGGGTGCGGGAGTCGGGAGGCGGGATGTGGGGTGCGGGAGAGGAATCTGAGCCAGGAGAGTGTCGGAGACAAACGAGGGCCCAACAACTTCTCGCACTCCACTACCAGAGTCGGGAGGCGAGAGACAGGAGGAACGAGAAACTACATCCGTACCGAGACTACCTGGGAGACGCCGGCTTCCTGCATGGTCACTCCAAACAGGGTGTCGGCGATTTCCATGGTCTGCTTGTTGTGGGTAACAACAATGATTTGAGTCTTTTCACTCATCTTTCGAAGGAGTTTGGTCAGGCGAGTGACGTTGGCGTCATCCAGAGGGGCATCCACTTCGTCCAGGACGCAGAATTGACTGGGGCGGTAGGCAAACAGACCCACCAGTAAGGCTAGAACGGTCAGCGCCTTCTCTCCGCCCGAAAGCAACAGGACATTCTGCAGGCGTTTTCCAGGCGGCTGGGCGTACACCTCCAGGCCACTCTCCAGGAGGTCAGACTCGTCCAGCAACCGCATTCCACAGTCTCCTCCTCCGAATAGAGTCTGAAAGACTTCCTTGAAGTTGCGATTCACTGCTTCAAAAGCAGTCTTGAACTGTTCCCGACTCCGGCGGTTGAGGTCCTGAATGGCCTGCCGCGTATCGGAGATCGATTCTTCCAGGTCAGCTCGCTGCTTGACCAGGAATCCGTGCCTTTCCTCGTTTTCCTGGTATTCGTCGAGCGCCGTCATGTTGATCGGCCCGAATTTCTCCAGGCGATCCTTGAGGTGGGCGTATCTTTCCAGGGTTTGTGTTTCATCAACGCCCTCAAGCTTGGCAGCGCTGAGCAGTTGCTCGATGGATACTTCGAGTTGTTCCCGGCACTGATCCTCTATTCCCTGAAGTTGGGTCTCCATCCTGGCGGCCTTTACCTGCCGATCAGACCGGGATTGCTGGGCGGTTTCTTTCTGACTTCTCAATTGATCGAGGTCGTTTTCGAAACGCGGGGCTTCAGATTTCCATTGCTGATATCGAGATCGCTGGGCCGACAGCTTTCCTGCCACGTCCGCTTCCTGTTTTTGGAATTGTGAGAGGGACGCTGACATCCGCTCGATGTCAGCGGTCATCTCCTCCACCCGTTGCCGGCTCTGTTGTTTCGTCTCGGAAACAGATTGCTGGCGGGCCTCCAGGCCTTCCTCCTGCTCGCCGATGCGCCGCAGAGTCCCTTCCAGAGCTTGTTTTCTTTCCTGGATCACCTTGTGATTGGAGGCAACGGCGTTGTACTCCTGTTGAACCCGCTCCAGCTCCTCGCGCAACTCCCGAAGTTGTGCCGTTCCGGCCGACAGCAGCTTATCGGCTGCCGTTTTCTCGGTATTGGCTGCCGTCAGCTGCTCCAGGCTCTGGCTCTGCTGCTGGCGTGTCGACTCAGTGTTCCTCTGCACGCGCTGGAGCTCTCCCCCCAGATCCGCGGCACCTTTGTCTTCACGTTTCAGATTGGATTCCATCTGCTCGAGCTTCACCTGGCATTGCCAGAGTTTGCGATCAATCCGCTGGAGCTCTTCCTGGTTTTTTCGTCGCCTGGCCTGCAGGATGTCGTGCTCCTGCGTACGCGAAACCAGCCGCTTCTCGAGACGATTCTGTTTGCGTCTGGCCGCCCCGATTCTCGCTTCCAGATCTTTGGTTTTTCGCTTCAGGGTCAGGAGACCCAGCTTCTGTGTATCGGACACGTTCGCAGTCAGCAGGCCCCGCGGTGTCAGGGTGGCCCCGTCCAGAGTCAAGAACGTGGAATCTGGATAAGAGTGAGACAAGTGGAAGGCTTTCTCCAGATTCGACACGACAACGGTATTGGCGGTCTCCGGTAGCACTCGCTGAAAGGCGGCCTCGATATCGTGATCCATCTTCATCAACTCAGCGAGCGTTCCCACGACTCCCTCGGATCCAGCGGAAGGAAGCTCGCGGAAAGCGGTTTCTTTCCCAAAACCGTTGTCGGAATGAAGGGTCAGGAAGGAACATCGACCCCCTTTCATCTCCAGGACCCGGTCGAGGCCGAGCCTGGCTTCCCTCATCGAGTCGACGAGTACGTACTCCAGCTTCTGGTTGAGAAAACTCTCAAACAGCTGTTCATATTCCGGATGGGTCTCAATCTGGTCGGCCAGGGTTCCGCTGGTTGCAATTGCCCCGTTTTCCCTGAAGGAATTGAGGAGTTTCTGGACTCCGTCGCTGTAATGGGAGCGGCTCAAGTCAATCTCGTGGAGAGACTGCAGCCGCTCAGCCATTGCGATGAGCTGGTTATTGAGCTCGGTCCGGCCTTTTTCCAGGTCTCTTACTTTGGCTCGGAGCCCGGCTTCTCTGGCTTCCTGTTTATGCAGGTTCTGCTCCAGGGCTGACCGCTTTGAAGTCAGTTTTGACACTTCCTCCTTGGACTCCTTGACCTGCTTTTTCCAGTGGCGGGCATCGAGGACAGACCGGGCATGATCTTCGGCCAGCCTCCCTTCCCGTTCATGGAGTTCGGTAAGCTGGCGGTCAAGCTGCTCCAGCAGTCGGGTCAGCGAAGCCTTCTGAGCCGCCAGCTCCAGAATTCGGTTGCGCTCCCTTTCGATGGCGGTTTCGACTTCGGAGACCCTGGTGGCACTTTGTTCTAACAGAATTCCGTGCTGTCCGATGAGTCCTTCGTTTCGATCGGCTTCTCTTGAGATCCCTCCACTTTCCTCTTCGAAACGAGCACGGTCTGACTGGACCTGACGAAGTGTCTGCTGAATGGAACCGAGGTCCGTTTCCAGCTTCGCGAGATAGCTGTGAGTCGCCTCGATCTGTTCACGGTGGCTGGCGATCGAGTTGGTAGTACGATCGATCTCGAGCAGGAGTTTCGAGCTTTGCTCGTTGAGCGAGGAAAGTTCGCCTTCCAGGCGGTTGCGCAGTTCCGTCCGTTGTTTGCGTTCGCTCAGAGCGGTCTGGAGTTCCTTTTCCAGACGGTCGCACTCATGGGTCGATTGCCCGAGCTGCAGGCGCGCTGCCCGCAACTCCTCCTGGAGGCCTTCCGCTTGCAGCACAAACCGGATCTTCTGGAGGCTTCGGAACTCTTCCTTGAGCTTCTTGTAAGTTCTGGCCTTGCCAGCCTGGCGCTTCAGCGATCGCAGGAGTCGTTCAACCTCAACCACGATGTCATTGATTCGGAGGAGGTTTTGCTGAGCCATTTCCAGCTTGAGCTCAGCTCGTCGCCGCCGGGCCTTGTAACCCGTGATCCGCGCGGCCTCCTCAATGACAGCCCTCCTCTCAAGAGGTTTTGCGGTCATGAAGGCGTCAATCTTGCCCTGGGCGATCAGGGCGTAGGAGGCATAGTCCAGGCCTAACCCCTCGAGGATCTTATGGATGTCCTTCAACCGGCAGCGACGTCCGTTGACGAGGTAGGCACTTTCTCCAGACCGGTACAGTTTGCGGCAGATCTCGAGCCGATCGTCTCGAAGCGTCTTTCCCTGAATGTCGAAGCTGTGAGTCTCGTTCAGGGAAACGCTGAGACTGGCCTGGGCCATTCCCGATTGCTTGCGTTTCCCGCTACCCCCGAAGATAAAATCCTCCATCTTCGCGCCCCGCATCTCCCGGGCGTTCTGTGCGCCCAGAACCCATGACAGGGCATCGAAGAGATTGGATTTTCCGCAGCCGTTGGGGCCCACGATCGCGGTAATCCGTTCGTCGAAAGACACCTGGACCTTATCGGCAAATGACTTAAAACCAACCAGGCTCAGAGAATCAAATCTCATGGTGGATGAAAGGGACAAAAATCTCCCCGAAACCGCAATGCTAATGATCTCAATGCGGACTGACAAAAGACTTGGAAGTCCTCCGGCCTGTATAGTGGTATTCCTTTGGAGCCCTACAAATTGCTGAAAGGAATGAGTTTCTGTTTCCCTGGTTTTCTGGTGGCGGGAGCCCTGCTGATGGTTGAGGGTCTTGCCCAGCAGCCTTCGTTTCTTCCCATCAGCCAGATCAAGCCTGGAATGACCGGGACAGGCAAGACGACCTTTGAGAAAGTTGCGATCGAGGAGTTTCAGGTTGAAATCCTGGGAATCCTGGAGAATGTACGACCTGGCAGAAACTTGATTCTCTCCCGACTCAAGGGGCCGAAGGTGGAAAAGACAGGCGTATTCTCGGGAATGAGTGGCAGCCCCGTCTACATCGATGGCAAGTTGATCGGTGCGGTGGCCTTCGCCTTTCCGTTCTCGAAGGAACCGATAGCCGGCATCACACCCATCCACGAGATGATCGAGGTCTTTGAGAGGCCCAACACTCCGGCGCAATGGTCCTCGCCCAGGAGTTTCTTCGAGCGCTCAGACGATCTGGGAGGAAGAAAGCGGGTTGCGACCATTTCGCGGAAGCTCCAGCTGGAGTTGAACCAGGACGGACTCAGCGGCGACCTGGAGCCGATTCTAACGCCACTGAGCCTGGCCGGATTCGATCCGGCGACCATACGCTTTTTCGAAGGCGACCTGCGATCGCTTGGTCTCGTACCCGCAATGGGACTCGCCTTCTCGCGTGATGACTTTGGCAAGGCTCCTGTTGCCCCGGGGGCGACTCTGGTGGCCCAGATGGTGAGGGGGGATCTCGAAATCGGTGCGGCTGGAACGATTACCCATGTTGATGGGGCCCGGGTTTACGCCTTTGGACACCCATTTCTGGGCACGGGATTCACCGACATGCCAATGGCGACCGGCGCGGTGATGACGGTGATTTCAAGTCTCTCGACGAGTCAGAAAGTGACAGCAACCGGCGAACCTGTGGGAAGCATCAAGCAGGATCGGGACACCGGAATCCTGGGGCTGCAGGGAGAAAAGGCCAGAATGCTCCCCGTCTCGATTCGTTTGCGCACCAGTCGAGAGGCCGTGCGCGAGGTGAACGTCGAGTTGGTTCGCGGTTCTTTTCTGAGTCCCCTTCTGGCCAATTTTGCAGTTTTTAACAGCCTGATCAGCTCGGAGAGATCTGCGGGTCCACAGACCTTTCGTGTCGAAATAAGGATCAGAGTGACCGGCCAACCTGAGGTGACATACTCGCGAAATACTTCGCAGTTGGCGGAGGCGGCGCTCACGGTTGGTGGCATTCTCGATCTGCTCATGAACACAGGGTTCGACGACGTACCTGTGGAGATGGTGAACGTGCAGATCCAGGCAGTCGAAGAAGAGCTGACCGCCAGGCTGGAGCAGGTCTGGGTCGACAGACAAGAAGTCAAAGCGGGGGAGGCGGTAGAGATCACGCTGGTATTGCGTCGCAATAACGGCAAGCCGATACGGCAGAAGTATAAATTGCAGATCCCGGAGGGCTTGAAGGAAGGGCCGATTCAGGTTCTGGTTGGAGAGGGCGTCTCGCTGGCCAAAAGTCAGGCGGCCAAAGACGCCGGCCAGTTCATCCCGGAAACGGTTTACCAGCTGGTGCGCGCCATCAACAATCTGAAGAAGAATGATCGCCTTTACGTGCGACTCTTCCGAGAGCGGCCCGGAGCGGTTCTGGCCGGCGAGGGGATGCCGCTGCTTCCGCCTTCGATGCTCGAGATCCACAGCTCCAAACGAACGGCTGGAGCTTCCCGGCCTCTCCAGCACGTGGTGTTTTTCGAAGGGGAACTGGCTGCGGGTGATCTGGTGCTGGAAGGAATAAAGACGATCCAATTGATCGTGAAAGGCTGATTGGCGAATTGATGCGATTCCTCTGCTGTCTCACAACTCTTGCTGTGGCCCTGTCACCTCTACTGCTCGCATCGAAGCCGGGCTCGTGGAGGTCGTCCATGCAGGAAGATTTCCTCAAGGGCACCTTCAAGAGCGTTGCTCTCACGAGCGACGGACGCCTCGTGCAGGCTCCCGAGATCAAACTGGTGTTTGACACCGGCCAACCCTTCATTTACTGCCTTCAGGCCGATCAACTGGGTAATGTCCTGGCTGGGACGGGCAGCGAAGGAAAGCTCTATCGGGTGACGCCCGACGGCCAGGGCTCCCAGGTGGCTGAGTTCGAGCAGCCGGGTGTTCATGCTCTGGCGGTTCGCCCAGGCGGTGAGATCCTTGCCGGTACGGCTCCCGACGGAAAGGTTTATCGGATCAAAGCCGATGGCTCGGTGAGCCTGTTTTTTGATCCGGAGGAAAAGTACATCTGGGACCTTGTCCTGGCTCCTGGAGGGACGCTCTTTGTAGCAACCGGGCCTAACGGCAAGATCTTCAAAGTGGATGAGCAGGGGCGCGGAGAGGTCTTCTACGACAGCCGTGAAGAACACATCGTGGATCTGACCTGGGATGCCGGAGGAGATCTGCTGGCCGGTTCCTCTCCGGGCGGCCTTCTCATCAGGCTGAATCAGAGCGGGAGACCGTTTGTCTTGTTCGATTCCAGCCTGGAGGAAGTCCGAGCCATCAACACCGACCGATACGGCAACATCTATGCGGTGGGTATTTCGTTCAGTGCGGCTCCCGCCAAGGCCGCGACCGAGGTCAAGGTCCCGCCGGTTCCTCCCAAGCCAGAGGATTCGGGTGCTGTGGAAACGGTCCAGATCGAGGGGATCCGGAAAGGATCGAGACTCGAACTCTTTCGCGTGGATCGCGACAACCTGGTGGAAGTGCTTTACGGAGCGGATTCACAGACCGTCTTCGATTTGCTGGTTCGGCAGAATGGCGAAGTGTTGATGGGGACCGGGCAGCAGGGAAGACTGCTTTCGATCACATCGGACAGGTTCAAGAAAGTATTGGGCGAAACTCCCGATGAACAGGTGACTCAGATCGTCAGCGCTCGAAATCAGATCACTCTCGCTACCAGCAACCTGGGGAAGCTCTATCGTCTCTCCCGTGACCCGGGTACCACCGGAACTTATGAATCAGAGGCGTTCGACGCCGGCGTGGTTTCGGACTGGGGCCGGATTCGCTGGAACGTGACGAACTCCACGGGTGACGGGGTTGAGTTCTTGACCCGGTCGGGGAACACGAAGAAGCCGGACGACACATGGAGCGAGTGGGTTGGCGTCGAGAATCGTGCAGCGGGGAGCCCGGTGAACAGTCCGGCTGGGCGTTACCTGCAGTGGAGAATCGATTTTTATAGTCTTGGGGAGTCGACGGCCCTGCTCCCGGAGCGAAATGGCATTGACTCTGTGGAGGTCAGTTACCTTCAGAAGAATGTGGCTCCGCGGATCACCTCAGTGGCCATTCATGCACCGGGAAGCGCCTTTGTCAAACCTCCGGCTACCAATCAGCTAAATGCGGCACTCGGGGGTCCCGACAACTCCCACTTTCGCTCTCTCCCGCCCAGCATTCGCAGTCTCAAGAAAGCTCCTTCAATTCCTCCCCGGAAGATCTACACGCCGGCCTCCCGAAGTGTCACCTGGAAGGCCACCGACGGCAACCGAGACGACCTCGTCTTCGACCTCTATCTGCGTGCTCAGGGTGAAGTGACATGGAGGCTGCTGAAAACAGACTGGGAGGAGACCTACTACACGCTGGACGGCGCCAGTGTTCCCGACGGTGTGTACGCATTTCGAATTATGGTCTCAGACCGGCTCAGCAATCCGCCGGATCGTGCCCTCGAGACTGAAATGATCAGCAAGCCCTTCACGGTTTCGAATCACCCCCCCGCTCTTGAAATTGCAGAGCCGAGAGTCGCGGGAGATGTGGCTACGTTCCAGGTGACTGCCCAAAGCAGCCCCAGCCGAGTCTTCCAGCTTGAATACTCACTGGACGGTAGATCCTGGGTGATCGCCTGGCCGGAAGACGGCATTGCCGACAGCGAGAACGAGAACTATCAGATTGAGATAGGAAGCCTGTCTCAGGGTCTCCACGGCCTGGTGATTCGAGTGATCGACTCGGTGGGTAACCTGGGCACCGGAAAAGTCGAGTTTACGGTTCCGTAGGGACTCGAGGCCCTCGTTGGTGCTCGTGCTGTTCCTCGGTTAGAGCCCCTCATAGACGTCCACCTTCTGAAAAGAATAGATCAAGAAGGCGTTGGACATTTCGGAGGTTCCTTCAAACCGGCTCTCCCGGAGGGTCAGATCAACTGTGTTCAGGAGTTCCATCGATCTCGGATACTCCAGAACGTTCCGAATCTGGGCATTTCCCTCGGGACTGATCTCGGCCACCAGAGAGAAAGAATCCTCGTAGGGGATCCTCCAGGCGGTATCCATCAGTTCGCTGATTCTCTGGTCCGACTGAAGTACCTGGACCAGCACGGGCGGGCGGCTGGAAGTGGTGGGAGAGACCGATCCTGAAGTATAAACGGGGAAGGTCCAGTGCTGGACGGGGAGCCGGGGCAACTGAGATGCCAGTATGAAGAGGAAGACGAGAGAGACGGGGAGCGCCGAAAGCCGGCAGAGGGCAGACTGTCGGTCCAGATCTCTCAGGGTAGTCAGAAACTTGCCCAGAAGAATGGGCGGGTAGTCTGACCACTTTTGGTGGACCCGGGTGATCAGGGTATGTCGCATCCTCCTGCGACTGCCCTCAGGGAGATAAACCGGAGAAGACAGAGCCCCACGGATGAGCTGAAGCTCACTCAGGTGATGCTCGCACAACGGGCAATCCTCGAGGTGACGCTGCACATCGCGCGCTTCAAAAGGCGACATCTCACCATCGACAAACTGGCTCAACTTGTGGCTGACTTCGTGACAGTTCACTTCCGACCTCCGGGCTGGTAACGTTGGAGAACACGGCGCAGTTTTTCTCTTCCTCTGGCAATTCGGGACTTGACGGTTCCCACGGAAATACCCGCCGTCTCAGCGATCTCTTCGTAACTGAGATGATGCACGTCTCTCAGGATTACGGCGGCCCTCTGATCAAAGGGCAGCTTTGCCAGGCCCTTCTCGATAGCCTTTCGTGCCTCGATCGACAGAAGCTGTCGATCCAACGAAGGTGCCCGGCTGACTGGCTCCAGGGCGGGCTGATCCTCAAAACTACCTGTGATGCTTACGATCCTGGAACGGCCGCGAAAGCGCCTCCGCCACCAGCGATTACGATTGGCCGCCTGATTGAGAGTCACGCGGTAAAGCCAGGTCTTGAGACTGCATTCACCGCGAAAACGCTTGATTTGTCTGAAAAGAACCAGAAAGACGTCCTGGGCCACATCGTAGGCTTCCGACTTGTCCGTCAGAAGTTTGGTGGCCAGCGAATAGACCATGTCTTTGTAGAGTTCGAACACTTCCTCGAAAGCCGTCTCATCCTTTGCCTTGAGTCTGAGAACGAGAGTCTCCCCCTGAGACATGGGAATGTCGGAATGCATCGAGGTCGTCAATTGGGCCATGGTCTTGACTCTAATTTTACTACCGGATCTATGAAACCCGTTATTTCATTAGAGTTGTAAGAGGCAGATAAGGTTCCACTTTTCTTGCCACGTCGTTGCGCTGGCGGGTGATCGTAGGGGCCGGTCTGGTGCCGGCCCGGTGGACGGGCGACCACAAGGGTCGCCCCTACGCGTTCTACAAGAAAGGAACGAGGGAGGCCTACGAGGAGGCTTTGGTCATCGTGAACTGGCCACTTGCTTGAAGCCGGATATTCACGTTAATCCTGAGGGGGTCATCGGGGAGAATCAGCAGAGTTCCGAAAGTGGTGTTGAACTTGGTGAGTGTGACGCTGTACCTGCCGGGCGGGACGGTTACAGAGCTGACACCGGTTCGTCCTTGAAAGTTAATCTTCGAGCTGGTGTGGGATTCACCGCCGCTCTCGTCACGAAACACGTACTTGAGATTGGCAACGCGGTAAATGTCGAAGTTCGAAGAAGCGCTCTTGGAAATCCGGATCACGACGCGCCGAGGCTGGTTGGCCCTGCGTGCCGCTTCCACTCGCTTCTGATGCCGACCCATCACGGCCGCCAACTGGTCGGGATCGAACTGGTCATCGATCCAGTTCTGGTACTCGGCCTTCGACTCGCGAATGGCCTCGTTGACAAGCTGAAGGAGTTCGTCCTCACCTTGTCTGACGGCGACTCCACACTCGATGCTGTCCACCACAAGATCGGGCAGGATCTCCAGGTGTGACACGCCTGTGATCGTCGCCAGGGCATAGGCTGCCATGATGCGATCGTCGACGACTGCATCGACATCTCCGCTGCGAAGCTGAAGGATGGCTTCGTCCAGGGTCTCAATGGGGACAATTTCGGCGTCCGGGTACCTGGCCCGAACTCTCTGTTCACCCGCTGTCGCTGCACGGACCCCGATTTTGGCCTGGCCGAGAGTGTCGGGGCGAATCTTGTCGTTGCGAGTCGGATTGATCACCGCAACCAGTTCAGAGGTGTAGTACGTCTCAGAAAACGCCACTTGCCGTTCCCGTTCCGGCGTTTTGCCGAAAACAGAGATGACAAAATCCGCAGAGTCCTTGAGCAATGCGTCCACGAGCCCGTCGTTACCCCGGTGGATCCAGTAGGGCTCAATGTCCGAGCGCTTCAACTCTTCTCCGATTCTCTGGCAGATCCGCCTGACCAGTGCCGGTTCCGGGCCCACGAATTCGGTCTCGACTTGATGCAGGAGTGGAGCTTCAAAGGGTACAACCCCGAAATACGCGGACCCTTCTTTCTCAATCTCGTGGAGCGTCCCCGTTGAAGAGCCGCCACAGGCAGCATAGATCCCTAGCCAGCCGATCAACAGCAAAACGGCCTTTTGTTTCGTCCTCATTGTCAGCAATGATCCAGTCAAATCGATGTCCTGGGTGGTTGTTCTACTGGCCTCGGTCGCAAAGAAGAATGGTCAGCCGCCGAACCCACGTTCGCAACTATCAGGAGTCTAACAAAATAGAACCCCGACCGCCTCCTGGCAAGGATCCGGTCCAGTGTCACTGCTCTTTTCTGAAAGTGGGTACCCTACCGATAGAAAGGATTCTCTCCGGCGGAGTGGTCGGTTACGTCCACGACTTCTTGAATCTCCGGAACCAGCTCCTTGATCCTGGACTCGATTCCCTGTTTGAGGGTGACATCAACCATGCCGCAGCCGTGGCAGCCTCCGCCAAAGCTCAGATAGACCCGATTGTCCTTGACCCCGACAAAGTGAACCTCGCCACCGTGTGCGGCCACCGCGCTGTTGATCTCTGTATTGATGAGTCGCTCCACCTTTTCGGCGGTGGGGCCACTCAAGTCTGCTCGCGGACCTTGCCCCAGCTCTGGAATCTTTGGCTTGTTGGGATTCTCGAAGCTGAATCCGCTACGCAGAATTCCCTCTTCATAGTCGATCGTGACGCCCTCCAGGTTGCGGGCGCTGCCGGGGTCGACCAAGACCCTGACTCCATTGCTCTCCACCACCACATCATCAGCACGCAGATCGTCATCTCCCACCAGCCTCATTCCGTAAGTGAATTCGGCGGTGCCGTTGGTAGTAGCTTCCAGCCGCATAGCGGTTTTCGCAGGCTCCTGTTGCTCCAGGGCACCCAGAATCCGAGTGCGGGCTTCGTCGGTGATTGTCAAATCTGGCATGGCTGTGATCCTCGAGTTTTCGGCCGACACAGGCAAGATCTTATCAAAAATGGCTTTTTAAGGGGCGGATCAATTTCTCAAGAAAAAGCGAACCGTGCCATCGCCCTGGGAAGTCTGGTATTGACGAGGGATAGGCATCCGATATTTATGGCCTGTAGCTTAGAGCTATAATCAGATTCTCAGCGTCGCTTTGTACGCTTTCAGGTGGTTCCCGGGAGGATACCAACCACAGGGTCTCGGGTGCCGTTCAGTACCAGAGAAGAAAAAAGGTGAGAACTTATGTCCAAGTCTAGTGTGACTCCATGGAAGTACGTTGACAGTGTCCTGTGCTTCGCGGCAGCCAGAACCTTCAATTTCATACAGTTTTTTAACAAGTATCGACAAAACGACTCTTTTACCCCCAAGTGGTCCGACAAGCCGCTCCTGAAATCCTGGCAGAAGACCCGACCCAATCTGGGATGGCCCCGCGAAACCGATTCGCTTTGTCCCAAATGTGTGATTGAGGCTCGGGAGAGGATTATCAGTGGAGAAGAGGACTACCACATTCTCATCGACGAGAAAGTAGGTGAAGTCAAGGCCAGGGTCATTGAACGGGACAACGAGATCTGGATGGTCAAGGAGTGTCCGATCCACGGTAAGTTCGAAGACCTCATGTCGATTGACGCGAACTTCATGCGCTGGATCGAAGCTAACTTTCCGGGCCGAGATATCCGAGCCCACAACGATGAAGATCTGCACAACCACGGCTCCAGCACGATTCGCCACGGCCGCGGCTCCGTTTTGACAGTTGACCTGACGAATCGGTGCAACATGATGTGTGACCCTTGCTTCATGGACGCCAATCAGGTCGGATTTGTACATGAGCTGGAGTGGGAGGAGATCAAGGAGATCCTCGACAACGCCTTGAAAATCAAGCCGCGCCGACAGATGTCAGTGCAGTTTTCGGGCGGAGAGCCGACCATCTCTCCTCATTTCTTCCGGGCCGTCAAGTACTCCCGCAAGATCGGGTACAACAGCATCCAGGCTGCGACCAACGGAATCGAATTTGCCCAGAGCAAAGAATTCAGTCGTCGGGCGGCCGAGGCGGGTCTCCGCTTCCTCTACTATCAGTTCGATGGAGTTGGCAACGAGGCCAACAGTCACCGCCACATCGGCAACCTGTTCGATATCAAGCTTCGCGGAATCGAGAATGCCCACGAGGCCGGCATCGAGATCGTTCTGGTAACGACCCTCATAAATGATGTCAACAACGACCAGGTGGGGCCGATTATTCGTTTTGCCCTCGACAACCCGAAGAAGATCGCCTTTATCGCTTTCCAGCCGGTCTCCTTCACGGGCCGGGATGAGGAGGTTACGGACGAACGGCGGCTGCGCCAGCGCTACACACTCTCTCATCTGGCCCATGACGTGAAGACCCAGACTGGAATGACTGAGCCTACCCGGGACTGGTTTCCACTTTCATTGATGGGAGCGTTTTCCGACTTCGCCGATATGGTGCACGGTCCGGAGGCGGACTGGGGCCAGGTCAGCTGCGGCTGCCATCCCAATTGTGGTGTCGGCACTGCCGTGATGATTGACAAAGAGACAAAGGAATATGCCCCTGTGCCTCAGTTTTTGAGCATCCCGGGCCTGGTTCGGGACATGCAGGCCATTACGGACTCCGCCCGTGGCAAGACCTTTTCCAATCTCATGATGGGCCTCGCTCTGCTCAAGAATTACCGGCCCTTTGAAGCTCCTCCGAGACTGAAGCTGTGGTCGGTGCTCGAGAAGTTCGACAAGAGTTTCGGGTTGACAGGGAAACAGTACGGAGACGGCAAAGATCGGCGCGAGGATAACTGGAACTTCCTTTTCGTGGCCGGGATGTGGTTTCAGGATCTCTTCAACTACGATTTTCGCCGCACCGAGATGTGCATTATCCCGTATGCGACCCAGGAGGGCGAGATCTCTTTCTGTGCTTACAATACCGGACACGGCTGGCGAAACATCATTGAGCACATGCACCAGAATGCCACCGTTTCAAAATGGTACGAGGAACACGGGCGACATGAGATCTTTGCCGGCGGCAAGAATGTGGACCTTGAGAGCTATGAGCATGCGCTGAAACTGAATGCAGCAGATGTGGATGCCAAGCGAGAGGAGAGTGCACTTCCACAGACGGCGCGTGACGAGAAGATGGCACGCCGCAAAGCCGCCCGGGAAGCTGCCCAGGTAAAGAAGTTCTACGAAGAAAAGGTGATGGGCAAGAAGAGCAACGACAACTTGATCCAGATCTCCACCAGCTAGGCTTCGAAGTACCCACCCGTCATGTCAGGATTGTCCAGCAAGACTTGTGTTCCCTGCCGGGGTGGCGTGCCTCCACTTCGAGGGGAAGAGATTCAGTCCCTGATTGAACAGGTGCCTGGATGGCGGGTCATCGACGAGCACCATCTGGAGAAGGAATATGCCTTCTCCGACTTCCTGACCGCTCTCGATTTTGTGAATCGGATCGGCGGCATTGCCGAAGAGCAAGGGCATCATCCTGACATTGATCTCGGCTGGGGAAGAGTCGGCGTGAAGATCTGGACCCACAAGATCAACGGCCTGACCGAGAGCGATTTCATTCTGGCTGCCAAGCTTGACGACGCCGCCCCGGTTTAGGTTCCAACTACCTTCCAAGGCTAGATCCTTAGATCCTTCCACTCCTTTTCCAGGTGAGGTCTGAGGTACACGCTTGAATAACGGAAATCTTCTGTTCGTATCAGGGATTGAGTAAGGGACATCAACGCCGGGAAGCTTGTCCGTAGTCGATACATCCAGGGAGTAATGGAGAAATGGCACAGTGGTACTTCAGCTACAACAACGATCAAATCGGCCCTTTTGACCACGACCAGGCGGTGCAAAGAGCGAAGGAGAACCCCAGGGGCCACGCCTGGCGGGAAGGGTTTGCCGAGTGGCTCCCGATATCCCAGGTGACGGAGTTGGCCTCTCCGAGTCCAGGAGGCTCCTCTGTCCCTCACGATCCAGTCGGTACCAGCGATCGGGTAGATTACAAGATCTTTGGCGAGGAGATGCAGTTCATAGAGGTCGAACTAGATCCGGGCGAGAGCGTGGTGGCCGAAGCCGGCACTCTCATGTACAAGGACGCCGCCGTGAAGATGGACACGGTCTTCGGAGATGGCTCACACAGCTCCGCCAGCGCCAGCTTCATTGACAAGCTGGTAGGCGCCGGAAAACGGCTGCTGACGGGCGAGGGCCTGTTCATCACCGTTTTCACCCATTCTGGCAGCGGCAAAGCCAGGGTCTCTTTTGCGGCGCCCTTCCCGGGGACCATCGTCCCTGTGTCCCTGCCCGACATCGGTGGGGTTCTGGTCTGCCAGAAAGACAGCTTCCTGTGTGCTGCCAGAGGAGTTCAAATCGGCATCTTTTTCCAGCGCAAGATCCTGACCGGCCTGTTCGGCGGTGAGGGCTTCATCATGCAGAAACTGGAAGGTGAGGGTCTGGTCTTTTGTCCACGCCGGAGGGTGCGTGTACGAGCGCGAACTGGGACCCTCGGAAGTGTTGCAGGCGGACACGGGCTGTGTGGTTGCTTTCCAGGACAGTGTGGACTTTGACATTCAGAAGGTGGGTGGCATCAAGTCTGCACTCTTTGGTGGCGAAGGACTCTTTTCGCCACCCTGCGTGGCCCGGGAAAGATCTGGTTGCAGTCCCTCCCCTTCTCCCGTCTGGCCGGGCGCATGTTGATGGCCGCTCCCAAAGGCGGCGGAAAGCGGGTTGGAGAGGGCTCCATTCTGGGGGGTCTGGGCGGCTTGCTGGACGGAGACAATCGCTGAATTGGATTCCGGAACGGCCCTGCTGGAGGGAATGAGATCGGCACTTTGCTGAGTCCAGCGGGCCTGAATCAGGCAATTTGTCCGGGCATAATCACCCTCGCATGTTGCTCGCAAGCTCCACCAGTATTTTGCCGGCCTTCAAAAGGCCACGAGGAGGGCAAGTTGCCCAGAAGTTGGGTATTATCAACCATTCGCGCTACCGCCGTTTTTTCCAGCTCTTCGGATAATCTTGCGGTGATAGGATGAAGTCTCTCGCGGGCACAGCGGGTTCGACAAATGACTGCAGACGATCGCACCATAGTCAAGAAATACGGGGGGACTTCGCTCGCTGATTCCGAGATGATTTGCCAGGCGGCGGCCCATCTCCGGCAAGATCAGGGAGCCGGCTGGAAGCAGGTGGTCGTGGTCTCAGCCATGGCAAAGACGACCGACCGGTTGATCGCCCTGTCCAGGGAAGTGACCCGGCGGCCCCGGGCGCGGGAGTTGGATCTACTCCTGACCACGGGAGAGCAGGTTTCGAGTGCCCTCCTGGCCATGGCACTCCATGAGCTTGGCTCCCAGGCTATTGCCCTGACCGGAGCCCAGTGTGGTATCCGCACTGACGAGAACTTTTCCCGGGCCCGAATCCGCAGTATCAATGCGGATCGGCTCCATCGGCATCTCGACAAGGACGAGATCGTCATTGTTGCGGGCTTTCAGGGGATCACGCGTGACCATGAGATCACCACCCTGGGCCGTGGGGGATCCGATACCACGGCTACCGCCATAGCGGCGGCCCTGGGATCCTGCCGGTGTCAGATCCTCACCGATGTGGACGGTGTGTTTACGGCCGATCCGAGAGTGGTTCCTGAGGCTCGCCTGCTGGACTGGATCAGCTATGACGAGATGATGGAGTATGCAGGGGCGGGTTCGAGGGTCCTGCACCCCAGATGTGTCGAGATTGCGGCCAAGTTTGGGGTCCCCCTGGAGGTGCTCAGCAGCTTCCGTAAACAGAGCGGGACCCATGTGATTGGAGAAGAGAAATTGGAAAGAGTCACGATTACCGGAGTCACAGGTGATTCCGGCGTAGCCCGCGTCGGCTTGCGGATGGTCAAAGACACGCCGGGTGTTGCCGCCTTGATTACCGAGGAACTGGCCAGGAAAGGGATCAACGTCCGATTCATCATTCAGGGCTCGTGCCGCCGGGAGAGGCAGGACATGTCACTGATCATCGAGCAGCCCCGCTTCGAGGAAACCAGTCGGATTCTGCACGAGCTGGCCTCGGTGGTTGATGCCGGGGACGTGATCGAAGACTCGGATGTTGCCATTATTGCCATCATCGGATCGGGGATTGCCGAGACACCGGGAGTTGCCGCTCGCATGTTCCGGGCTCTGGCCAAGGAAAGAATCAACATCGAACAGATTAGTAGTTCTGAGGTTCGTCTTCTTTGCATTATTGACGAAGCTCGGCTGGAAGATGCCCTTCGGTGCATCCATCGTGAGTTCGAGCTCCACGACCTGGAGCGCCGGCCGGTCCAGGAACACTAGAACCGAATCTTTGAGGTCGATTACCAAAATGTCAGACGCACCAATTGTTGCCATAGTTGGAGCCACGGGCGCCGTTGGGCGCGAGATTATCAAAGTCCTTTCCCAGCGCCGCTTTTCAGTGAGCGGCCTGCGTTTACTGGCCAGTCACCGCTCGGCCGGCACCACGGTTCCATTTGAAGGTCAGACCTGCGAAGTGGAAGAGCTGGACCGAGATTCCTTTGCGGGAGTTGACATTGCCTTCTTCTCGGCCGGCGCTTCCATCAGTCGGGAGTACGCTCCGGTTGCCACTGCAGCCGGCTGCCTGGTAGTAGACAACTCCTCTGCCTTCCGAATGGATCCCGGGACGCCGCTGGTGGTGCCGGAAGTCAATCCCCATCACCTGGCCGGCCATTCGGGTTTGATCGCAGTGCCTAATTGTTCGGCGATCCTGATGTGCGTGGCGGTCTGGCCCCTCCATCGAGCGGCCACGGTTCGACGAATCTCAGTCAGCACCTACCAGGCTGCTTCGGGTGCCGGGGCCATCGCCATGGCTGAGCTCGAACAGCAGGCCCGGGACTGGACAGCGGGGGATCCGATCACCCAGGACTTTTTTGGCCGACAGTACATCTTCAATGTCTTCTGCCACGAATCGAAGATGGACACGGATTCGGGCTACAACACGGAAGAGCTCAAGATGGCCGAGGAAACGAGGAAGATATTCGGCGACGAGAGTCTCCGGATGGCGGCGACCTGTGTTCGAGTTCCGGTACTCCGCGCCCACAGTGAAGCGGTCTCTCTGACCTTCGAGAACCCTCTTTCCGTGGAGGATGCCCGGGCCATTCTGGCTCAGGCTGAGGGAGTAGAGGTGGTGGATGACCGGGAGTTGAATCGACACCCGGAACCGATCCTGGCCAGCCACGGAGACAATGTTCTGGTGGGCCGGATCCGCCGTGATCTCTCTCAGCCGGACGGCCAGGGGCTGACTCTTTTCCTGGCCGGCGATCAACTTCGCAAGGGTGCCGCGCTCAACGCCGTGCAGATTGCCGAGTGCCTGGTGGGATAGGACGTTTCTCGTTCCTCGTTCCTTGTTCCTCGTTGTAAGGGATCGTGCCTGGACAGTGTGTGACAAGAACGAGATAACGAAACGAGGAACGAGGAGCGAGGAACGTGGAACGCAAAAAATACCTTCCCCTTAACGACGAACTATACGACTACCTGCTGGATGTGTCCCTGCGGGAGTCAGATGTGGCTCGTCGTCTCCGAGAAGAGACGGCGCAGATGGAGGAGAGCCTGATGCAGGTGGCGCCTGACCAGGGCCAGTTCATGGCTCTGCTGGTGCGACTGATGGGGGCTCGACGAGCCCTCGAGATCGGGGTGTTTACGGGCTACAGCTCTCTGTGTATAGCCCAGGCACTTCCTGAAGACGGAGTTCTCACCGCCTGCGACATCAGTGAGGAGTGGACCAGCATGGCGCGCTGCTATTGGAAAGAGGCAGAAGTCGAGCACAAGATCAACCTGATTCTGGCTCCGGCGACCGAAACCCTGCGCCGATTGATCGATCAAGGAGAGACTGGAAGTTATGACTTTGCCTTCATCGATGCCGACAAGTCGAATTACTCCACCTATTACGATCTGACCTGTCAACTGGTGCGATCCGGAGGTGTGATCCTGTTGGACAACACCCTGTGGGAGGGCAAGTTGACGGATTCAACCCTTCAGGACGAGGACACTGTGGCCATCCGTGCCATCAACCGGGAGCTGGCCCGGGATGAGCGCATCGATCTGAGTCTGCTGTCGATCGCCGACGGCCTGACCCTGGCCCTCAAGAAATAGGAAAGGTTCCCGTTCGACGTGACAGCACAGGTCACCGGCATTCAACAGAACCCGAGCGCCAGCTAGCCCGGATTATGCAAGAACCGTAGTCCGGAGTTGAAAAACGACTCGAGAAGTGGCTCAACTCGAAAGCGGACAGGTGTGACAGGCGGATTTGCGAAGAATATCGGTTGGCGAGGCGTTTGAAGTGGTTGGGGAGTGAATTTCAGACAGATCTGGGCCTGGGTGAGTATCGGAAGCGGTTTTTCGGGGAGCTGGGAGAGGCTAGCTGGAGTTGAGACGACTCAAGACGAGGTGGAAGAGGGGTTGTTCGGGAAAGGCTGAGGAAAGATGGACCCAGATGCGTCGAGTGGTTTGTCGGATCCGGGCCCCGATCTTGAGGACACGACGACGTAAGGTTTCGATTTCGAGCAGGGGGTCCCGTGCAGATAGTCGCGCAGGCGCACGAACATCTGGTAAGCCAGGGCATGCAGAAGGAGTCGAAACTGATTGGCCAGGAATCGATGACAGCTGAGTCGGTCCATGCTCAGATGATTCTTGAAGGCCTTGATGAAGTTTTCGGTCTGTCCTCGGTTTGTGTAGTGGTCATAAAGTGATTGGGAGCAGAGATCGTCCCGGTTGGTGACCACAAAGCGACGATTGATCCCGCGCTGATCGACCTCCACTTTGACGATGACGCGACGAGATCGATCCCAGCTGTTGGCTCGATAAAGAAACTCGTCAAACTGACGCTGTTTTTCCTCCAGCTCAAGGAACCTTTCCCGAGTCGAATCCAGCAGGGGCTCGACCACTCGCTGCAGGCGAGGGTTTCGACTTAACCCAATGACATACTGGAGTTGATTCTCTTCAGCCTCACAGAACTCGTAGAGCCGCGGCGTGGCAAAGCCGCTGTCGGCCCGAATCTCAATCTCGACATCCGTCCCCACTCCTTGTCGGATAGCCTCCACGACTCGCTTCAGAATGGGCACGATGTGAGAGGCAGCTCCCTTGTTGCCAGGTCTCAACACGGCACACACCAGGTCTCCCGTGTCGGCATCGAAGATCAGCAAAGGATGCAGAATGTGGCTTCGGTAATACCCGTGGTAGAAGGAGAACTCCTGCTGGCCGTGGGTGTGGTCGTCGGTACTGTCCAGATCCAGGATGATCTTACCGGGACGTCTTTTCTTCAGGGAGCGCACATAACGGCCTAGCAGCCACTGGCTCAAACGCATCAGATCCTTCCTGGTGACGGAGTTCTCCAAGCGGGAGAAAGTCGGCTGCGTGGCCAAATCCGGATCGCTCTCCGGCAACTGATCACAGACGGTTTTGAGCATCGGATCCGAGCGCAGCGTATCGGCGTCATTACAGTCTTCGTAGCCGGCCACGATCTGCAAGACTCGTTGTCGGATCAACTTCAACAGATCATGACGAATGTAGCGTTGGTCTCGACTCTCCGAAATACACGAACTGAAGCCCTCGCAGAGCCGATGTTGCCGATCCACCGATCCAAACAACAACCATCCTGCGTCGGAAGTGAGGCTCCCCCCATCAAAACGCGCCGTGATCTTTCTGTGGCTGTGAAATGGCAGGGTATTCTGGCAGACTGCTCTTAACATTGCCGTAGCTCCTGGTTAGGGTCTTGTTTGTGTAAACCCTTTTATATCAGAGAGCTACGGCTCTTTTTATGGGCCCAAATCTCACTCGGATTCAGATCTCATGCATAATCCGGGCTAGCTCCCGTAGTGGAAGTCCCACCGACTGCTGGGAAGGGGACAGAGCAGACTGTCCCTTTTTTTCCTCTCCGAGGCCCTCCCACGCTTCAGGTCACACCACGGAGGGTCCTCCTACGGTGTGGATTTGAACTGAGCCAGGACCGCTCGAATCACATCCGTCTCTGCCTGGCCGGTAAAGGGACTCGTGGTGGGTTCGTAGCCACCCTGCCGGTGGGCCTCGGCGGTCGGCAGATAGCCGAGCAGGCCGTTGCTGTATCCGAAAAAAAGGTGCGTGGGTACGGAGAAGCACGGCGAACGACCTGAGCGATCTCAGTAAAGAGCTCTACCGGCATGGACCAGACAAACACCTCCTCATTGATGGTCAGGAAGTGAATTGGGAGTTGTATCATCCGCTCCCCGCTATCCGTCGTACGCAGGTAGGCCTCTACCTCGCTGGCCCAGGACATGTCCGGCTTGAGTGGAGTTTCAACGACGACCTCGCCCAGCCCGAGTTCGACCTTGGAAGTCGTGATGATCCTGCTGTTCGCTTCCAGGATGGGCCGCCCCAGCAGCCCCCGAAAGTGCAGGAGCGCCTGCAGGTTCGCCTTCGCCTGACGCTCCGAAGTGAAATCGAGATGCGCGTGAATGGGAGCCAGATTGCCGGCAGCACCGTTGATAAAAAGCACCGGGGCCCCCCATTCCTCTTCCACATACTCCGCAACAATTCCAGGCGCATCGCCGCTGATCAGCTTCAGGTTCCTCCCCCCCATTACCGTCCCGTGCATCGCATAATTGGCAATGAGAGCCAGAGGGGTCCCGTCTTCGTGCTCCAGGCGGATCAGTCCGATCTGACGATCAACCGGACCGTCCGGGTTCCTGCCGAGGAAGGCCTTTCCCTCGAGATCGAGCGGGCGCCGGTTGATATTGGCCCGTGACTGGCCCGTGCCCAGCCCCAGGCGAGCAGGTCGGAGATCGGAGACGGCTCTTCGAATGCCCTCCAGCAACCCCGCCTTCGCCCAGGCGGAATACTCCGGGTTGGGATCGTACCCGTAGCGCTCGATCCATTTCGGACGCATGACCCCCAGCAGGCCGACGGTCCCCAGAACAGGACCAGAATGGGTGTGGGTGGCAGTCCACCAGACTTGATCCAGGCCCAGGTCAACTTCCGCCTGCAAGTCGGCAACCACCTGATCGTGAAAAGCCGGGGAAATCCCGGCGACATCGGTCGAAATCAAGACGAAGCGCGTGTCCCCGTCGTCCAGAGCCAGGATCCGGTGAAAGATGGGGTCGTGCGTCCCTTCCGACCTGCGTGTGCCGTAGGCCAACATCCAGACGGAGTCCTTCGGAGTGATCTCCACCTTCACACAGGCGGCCCGGAACGGACCTGCTTCCAGTGTTGTCAGTGCTGTAATCCACAGAAGCAAAAGCCCTGCGATGGGCGAGGCGACTGCCAGCCCGTGCAATTTTCTAAACCTTGAAAACACTGTCCTTACCCGGGCACATTGTGACGTCCGGTGGACCCACAGTCCAGCAGGGCAGAAAAGCACTGCTCCAGGAGTCCGCCGCTTGAGTGAAGCTGGAAAGAAAAGTAGTCTTGAACGGTCGCGATCGGAGAAACCAACCAGGGAGCAGGAACATGAAGAACAAGAAACTGACCTTACTACTCGTCCTGGCAGCGGTATTGTCCGGGGCCTTGACACTCGATTCAAAAGCTCTCGGGCAGATTGCGGAGACCCATGACATTGTCCTGGCAGGCGGCCGGGTGATGGATCCGGAGAGCGGACTGGATGCTGTACTCAACGTCGGCATCCGAGGCGACCGGATCGTAGAGATCTCGGAGCAGACTCTGCCGGGCCGGGAAGTGTTGAATGCCTCGGGCCTGGTGGTTGCTCCCGGATTCATCGATCTTCACGCTCACGGTCAGAGCAATCGGGCCAACGAATTCCAGGCCCATGACGGAGTCACAACGGCGCTGGAACTGGAGTCGGGAAAGGCATTCCTGAGACCGTGGTTGGAACGGCGCCGGGGCAACGCAGTGATCAATTTCGGGGCTTCCGTAGCGCACGGGGGACTGCGCTGGATGGCCATGGAGCGCTATGCTGACCAGGCCCGGCGGGTCGACCGGATGGCGGGGAAGGCTGACTTCAACTATCGGCGCCTGGGAAAGATCCTGAGTGAAGTGGGAGAGGCACGTCACCACACCCTGACTCAAGGTGAGACCACGGTCCTGATGAAAAGGCTGCAGGCCGCCCTGGAAGCCGGAGGCCTTGGAATCGGAGTTCCGGTGGGATACTATCCGGAGTCGTCGCGGGATGAGCTCTTCCGCGTTTATGCCCTGGCGGCCACCCGACAAGTCCCCATCTTCACCCACGTTCGCGAAGGTAGCCTTGCGGGGATTCAGGAGGCCATCTCCAACGCAGCCGTCACGGGGGCGCCGCTGCACATTGTTCACATGAACAGCATGGCTCTGGGCCAGATCGAGGTGGCACTGGATATGGTTGCCTCTGCCCAGGAACAGGGCCTTGACATCACCACCGAAGTCTATCCATACACGGCGGGTTCGACCTCCCTGGAATCAGCCATCTTCGACGAGGGATGGCGAGAACAGCTTTCCATTTCCTACCAGGACCTGCAGTGGATCGCCACGGGAGAACGCCTTACCGAAGAGACCTTCAAGAAGTACCGGGCCCAGGGCGGCACGGTCATTCTCCACATGATGAAGCCGGAATGGATCGAAGCCGGGATTCGCTCTCCGGTGACCATGATCGGATCAGACGGCATGCCCTACGCCCCGGGCGCTCATCCCCGCTCAGCCGGGACCTTCTCACGGGTCCTGGGACGTTATGTCAGGGAACGGAATACCCTCGACCTCATGACGGCTCTGGGAAAAATGACCATTCTGCCGGCCAGACGGTTGGAAGGCGTGGCTCCCATGATGCACTTGAAAGGACGCATCCAGGTCGGCTGCGATGCCGACATTACGGTTTTTGACCCGGACCAGATTGTCGACACTGCCAACTTCGAAGACGATCTGTCCTTTTCGGAAGGCATACACCACGTTCTGGTCAACGGGACCTTTGTGGTGAAGGACGGAGAAACCGTCTCCGGCAGCCATCCAGGACGACCCATCCTGGGAAGATATCGAAAGTAGGAAAAGTATGAAGGCAGGGCGCCGGTTTCGCGCCGGTCCGTTTGGCGGGCAACCAGGTCGCCTCGAACGAGGTGTGGCCGGTTGAATGGAGCGGCCGCGTGCAGCAGGAGAGTATGAGGAGTGCCCGAATCTGGGAGATTCATAGAACTGGGAGCCCTGGCCATCTATCTGGTGGTTCTCCTCGTCATCGGGATCCGCTCGTCCCGCCCAGGTACGATCCTCTCTCGACTATACCCTGGCTGGACGCAGCGTTCCGTGGATGGTTTTGCTGGCCACGACCGCGGCCACCATGATCGGCGGCGGCGCTTCGGTGGGAATGGTCTCCCAGGTATACGAGGTCGGGATTGCCGCAGCCACCATCACCTGCGCCTGGCATCTGCAGCTCATTTTCGTGGGCCTGTGGGTGGCCCCGCGCTTACGGGGCCTCAACCTGATCACTGTGGGAGACTACATCGGGTTGAAGTTCGGCCCCCTGGCCCGCGAGCTCAGTGTGGTGACCTGCATCGTCTTTCTGACGGGTGTGCTGGCAGCCCAGATGGCGGCCATGGGAACCGTGACGAACGCCATCCTGGGGATCCCGTATGAAACCGCCCTGCTCATCGGAGCCAGCGTTACGGTGTTCTATTCGACGGTAGGTGGAATGAGGGCCGTCATCAAGACCGACGTTTTGCAGTTCGTCATCCTGGTGGTCGGGATCACCGTCGCCTCGGCCATGGTCCTGGAACAGAACGGCGGTTTCGCCGCCATGGCCCGGCAAGCCCAGGCCGGCCAGTTCGCCCTGACCAGTCACTGGTCCGGCACCCAGGTCCTGAGCCTGTTTGCCGCTTTCTTACTGGGGGAAATGTTTGTCCCCGCCTTCACCGTGCGCTGCTTCGTGGCCAAATCGGTCCGCCACGCTCGCCTGGGCCTGGCTGGGGCCGGCATTTTCCTGTTACTGTTCCTGCCCATTGCCACCCTGGTGCTGGGGACGGCAGCTCAGGTCAGCCCCGACGTCTCCCGGCTCCTGGCCGACGAGCAGGAGCGAATTATCCAGGCTGGCGGCGGCGAGATCTCAGCGGAAGAGGCCCGGGAGCAAACCTCCCAGCTCGTCTTCCCCGCTCTGATCCGAACCACCTTTCACCCGGCCCTGGCGGGCATCATCATCGCGGCGATGCTGGCTGCCGTCATGTCCTCGGCCGACAGCAATCTCTCCTGCCTCGCCACCGTAATCATGGAAGATCACTATCGGCGGCACATCAACCCGCGAGCCACCGACCGACAGCTCCTGCAGGTAGCCAGGTTCTCAACCCTGGCGTTCGGTGTTGGATCTGCAGTGTTGGCTTTGTTTTTCGTCAATATCACGGACATCCTGATCTTTATCTATGACTTCTGGGGACCGATCATGGTTGTTCCTTTTCTGGTAGGGATTTTCTGGTATGCGCCAAGTCGGATCTATGCGGTTGTGATCGCGATGTTTGCCGGCCTGACCGCGACCGCGGTGTGGCGCTTTGCTCTCGACTCGCCCGCTGATCTGGGACCGGCGCTGTTCGGGTTTCTGGTGGCGGTCGCAGCCTTTCTCGTCAGCCTCCCCCTGACCCGGCACCTTCCCCTGACAGGCTGGCTCCAGCCTGGAAGCGAGGTCGAACTGGAATCGGAGGAAGCCCGTTGATACCCTTCTGGTTGCTCACGATCCTGCACTACCTCTCCCTCGTCTCGGCGCTGGTGGTGCTGGCTCTGCTGGCGCGGCATTATTGGTCTGGGGACTCTTAGCCCGGATTATGCAAGAACCGTAGTCCGGAGTTGAAAAACGACTCGAGAAGTGGCTCAACTCGAAAGCGGACAGGTGTGACAGGCGGATTTGCGAAGAATATCGGTTGGCGAGGCGTTTGAAGTGGTTGGGGAGTGAATTTCAGACAGATCTGGGCCTGGGTGAGTATCGGAAGCGGTTTTTCGGGGAGCTGGGAGAGGCTAGCTGGAGTTGAGACGACTCAAGACGAGGTGGAAGAGGGGTTGTTCGGGAAAGGCTGAGGAAAGATGGACCCAGATGCGTCGAGTGGTTTGTCGGATCCGGGCCCCGATCTTGAGGACACGACGACGTAAGGTTTCGATTTCGAGCTTGTGCCAGGGGGTCCCGTGCAGATAGTCGCGCAGGCGCACGAACATCTGGTAAGCCAGGGCATGCAGAAGGAGTCGAAACTGATTGGCCAGGAATCGATGACAGCTGAGTCGGTCCATGCTCAGATGATTCTTGAAGGCCTTGATGAAGTTTTCGGTCTGTCCTCGGTTTGTGTAGTGGTCATAAAGTGATTGGGAGCAGAGATCGTCCCGGTTGGTGACCACAAAGCGACGATTGATCCCGCGCTGATCGACCTCCACTTTGACGATGACGCGACGAGATCGATCCCAGCTGTTGGCTCGATAAAGAAACTCGTCAAACTGACGCTGTTTTTCCTCCAGCTCAAGGAACCTTTCCCGAGTCGAATCCAGCAGGGGCTCGACCACTCGCTGCAGGCGAGGGTTTCGACTTAACCCAATGACATACTGGAGTTGATTCTCTTCAGCCTCACAGAACTCGTAGAGCCGCGGCGTGGCAAAGCCGCTGTCGGCCCGAATCTCAATCTCGACATCCGTCCCCACTCCTTGTCGGATAGCCTCCACGACTCGCTTCAGAATGGGCACGATGTGAGAGGCAGCTCCCTTGTTGCCAGGTCTCAACACGGCACACACCAGGTCTCCCGTGTCGGCATCGAAGATCAGCAAAGGATGCAGAATGTGGCTTCGGTAATACCCGTGGTAGAAGGAGAACTCCTGCTGGCCGTGGGTGTGGTCGTCGGTACTGTCCAGATCCAGGATGATCTTACCGGGACGTCTTTTCTTCAGGGAGCGCACATAACGGCCTAGCAGCCACTGGCTCAAACGCATCAGATCCTTCCTGGTGACGGAGTTCTCCAAGCGGGAGAAAGTCGGCTGCGTGGCCAAATCCGGATCGCTCTCCGGCAACTGATCACAGACGGTTTTGAGCATCGGATCCGAGCGCAGCGTATCGGCGTCATTACAGTCTTCGTAGCCGGCCACGATCTGCAAGACTCGTTGTCGGATCAACTTCAACAGATCATGACGAATGTAGCGTTGGTCTCGACTCTCCGAAATACACGAACTGAAGCCCTCGCAGAGCCGATGTTGCCGATCCACCGATCCAAACAACAACCATCCTGCGTCGGAAGTGAGGCTCCCCCCATCAAAACGCGCCGTGATCTTTCTGTGGCTGTGAAATGGCAGGGTATTCTGGCAGACTGCTCTTAACATTGCCGTAGCTCCTGGTTAGGGCCTTGTTTGTGTAAACCCTTTTATATCAGAGAGCTACGGCTCTTTTTATGGGCCCAAATCTCACTCGGATTCAGATCTCATGCATAATCCGGGTTAGGGCAGACGCCGCTTTGCCGTGATCAACCCCACAGAACGGGCAGAGTCAGCGGAAAGGGATCAGGTCGTTCTTGTCTTCAACTTTTTCGAGGAGCTACGCCAGAGACTGGAACCGGTCCGTTAAGAGGACCACGCCTGAACTCGAGAAACAGATCCAGGACTTGCCGGTATTCGTTGACATCCACATCCCGCTGGCAACACACTAGCATGAGAGCGCCGTCGGAACGGAAGTTGCCGTCCCAGTCCATCAGTTCTTCATCACTCCAGGCAGGATCGTATTCGTCCAGCCTCTCTTCTCCGAGATCCGCCACGTAGGCCCGCAGATTGACCTCCGCGTCGTCCTTGGCCACACCGGGTGGGTAGTGTTCAAAACTGGTTGTCGGATCTTTGGTCATAAGTCGTCCAGACCCTACGCCTTACTGTCATCCCGGACCCAGCCGTGAGCCGCGTTCTCCGGCTCACCACCCTCTCCCAGATAGGCCGTCTTGAACCGATCAATGGCATCGGCGGGTAAAGCCTTGATCTGAGCCTCGACATCCACCCCGTAAAGGCGGGCCGCATTCAAGCCGAAAATCTTCGCCTTGTCTTCGTGTGTCAGTTTGGAGTATCCAAATTTCTCGCACAACTCATCCGAGATTTGAAACCTCTTGAAGGCGGCGATGACCCACTGAGGCGAACCCCACCACAGGCAGTCCGTTCCCCACAGCACGTGGTCCACGCCGTAGTGCTGAATGTTCTTGCCCATGAAATGCATGCACATCTGGGGATGAACGATGGCCAGGGTCCCGAAAGCGGAGCCGATCTCGGGATAGACATTGTCGACTTCCGGGTTGCGCTGCTTGATCTTCATGAACTCGTCATGCCAGGTCATGTCGCCGGTGGTCGGATCAAACATGGATCCGCTGTCGAACTCCGGCTCGGAGGGTCCGTGTTTCATGGCTGAGTGGTAGATGATGAAAGTCAGATCGGGATGATCCAGGGCGGCCTTTTCAATATCTCCCGGATGGGCATAGTGCCCGAGAGTCTCGGACTGCGAGGCATAACCCTTGTGAACACTGAAAATCTTCATCCCCAGCTCCTTGGATTTCTGGTAGAAGGGGTAGGTCACTCTCTCGTCGTCCAGTCGAAAACCATCCCCTGATTTCCCTGGATCGAAGTGGCAGTACCATTTCCAGGAATCGACTCCATACTGCTTGACCTCGCGCTCCATCTGCTCGAAGAGAGCCGGCAGATCCGGTTTGTTTTCGGCACGGTTCCAGTAGTGGTTGGGTGAACAATTTCCCTGGCAGAGGGCGCGGCGCGTGCCGGAGAGCTGATTGATTTCCCGCTTTCGCTGGGACATGAGCCAGGCAGGGAGAACCCCTCCCTCGCGATCAGCTCTCTCCAGGATCTTGCCGCCGGGTCCCCGGTTGAGCTCCTTCCCGGGTACGCCCGAGATGATGACCATGCTGGTCTCGCTGTCGAAGAACATCTCCTTGAGGAAATTGGGGAAACTGTAGGCGTCCGCGTCGTTCTTGAGATTGAAGCCCATGTTGCGCACGAACTCCCAATCGCGAAAAGCCAGCGGGTAGTCGTTTGTGAAGTGAGTCTGGACATCAAAGACAAAGTAGTCTCCCTTGGGAAAACTCTCCTCGCTGAGGGACGGCTCCCAGAGCTCGGCCTCCGCCACCTCCCAGTGATGTCCGTAGACCTGGTTGCTGGCCCAGAAATAGGCCGCCATTCCCATGGAACTGCGCAGGAACGAGCGTCGTTCCATTCCCAGCTTTCGAGAGTTCGCCTCCGCCAGCTCGCCCACCAGGGACTCCACCTGCTGCTGCTCTCGGGTTTGGGGTCTGGGGATGAATTCCTCGTTGGAAACCACCTGTGTGGGAGCTGGCGAATCAACACCTTTCCTTTGATCACGCAGCCACTTCGGTATCCACATTCAACTCACCACTCCCTTTTCGATTCCGGTCAGCACCCTGGGGAACCGCGTCCCTGGTAGCCCGAGGGCTGTCAGCCCGTTCTGGATTGGAACTCAGTTTCCGGCTTCGGTTCCTGCAGGGATACCGGGACCCCAATCGGGTTCCCATTCTCTGTGGAGGGCCGCTTCATCAATTTCAGGGCAGCCCGCCCCAGCAGAGTCGCGAGTCGCCGTCTGGTTCCCTGCACGGCGCTGTCAGCCGAGATCCCGTAACGCTTGTAGCGGGTGAGCAGACCACGACAGACCACCAGGTAGGCCAGGAATCTTCGGGGGTCGCCGAGGAGTTCGAATTGCCGGGAGCGCTTCAAGACTGCGGAAAAACTATAGAAAACACGCCAGGCTTTCTCGATCCGTTCCAGCAGCTCATTGGTAGAGAGGTTAGGGTGCTCGTAGAGAATTCGTGGGTGAGTGGGATCCAGCCAGTAGGCGTAGTCCTCTTTGAGAAGCTTGATCTTCTTTTTCCCTTTGCGGAGCATGTGGAAATCCACTGTGCCGGGCAGCGGGGTCATGGGAACAAACTGGGCTAGGGCGATCCCGCAATCACGCGCGAACCGGATCGTGTGGTCCAGTGATTCCTGGGTATCGGTTTCGATCCCGAAAATAAACGCTCCCATGATGTAGCGAAAGCCTTCGGTGCGAATCTTTTCCAGTTTGTCGAGGAGTTCGTCACCAGTGGAATTGAAGTCCTTGTTGGTGGCCTTCAGACCCTCCTTGGTCACGCTCTCGATGCCGATCAGAGCGCCGGCCAGCCTGGCCTTCTTCATCGCCGCCAGATACTCAGGATCGTCGGCGACCTCCATGGTGATCTGAGTGAAGAAGAACAGATCGTCGGGCGTTTCTTTCGCCAGCCGTTCTAACAGATCGAAGCGCTGTTCCATTCCGGTCTCCAGCCGCTCTCGTTCGGCCGGGGTCCGGGCGTTCGCAATATCGGCCCGGGTATAGGGGTAGAAGTTGTCGTCGGCAAACATGATGAACCTGAACCCGGCACGATAAAGGTACTGGGCCTCAGCCAGGATGCCGTCATTGGTACCTAGTCGCGGAACTCGACCATCCTGCACCCAGACAGAACAGAAGGAGCATTTCTTGGGGCATCCTCGTACGGTTTGAATGGAGGCCACCAGGTAGCGATCGTGCTTGAGCAGGTCCCAGCGCGCCGGGGTGAAAGAATCCCCGTCAATGCGTCCACCCTGATAAGACTCTTGAAGTTTTCCAGAGGCGTGGTCCTCGACAACCCGAGGCCACATGTGCTCGGCGTCCCCTGTGACGGCCGCATCGCCGTGTCTCAGTGTCTCCTCGGGAAACACGGACGCGTGCGGGCCACCGAAGATGACGGTTGCCCCTCGCTCGTGGACCTGTCGGGCCAGGGCGTAACCGTGGATCGCATTAAAAGTGTGAATGCTGATTCCGACCAGATCGCCAGGGCGCAACTGGTCCAGGGGAAAGTCTTCGATGGTCTGGTCAACCAGCTGGATGTTCTTGACGTAACCATTCTCCGGAGTGACTGCCGCCAGCACCGGCAGGGCTCTGGGTGTTATGAATGAGAACTCAATTCGATCGGCTGTGGGAGCAGGGTTGACGAGAAAGAGTTGGAAGTCCCGGTAGGATTGCAGATTGGCCATTCGAGATGTCACCTCCTCGGCTCCCGAAAGGAGCAAGAGGTCTGGAGTTTAATCTGGTAGCAGCACACGGTCAAGCTTGGTGCTACCGCTGCAGGTCGCTCTGAAAAGCGTCCTTGGCGCTCGACTATGAGAGCCATTTGTCCCCGCTCCCGTCTATGCGGGTCTTGCCGAGTGGTAAGCAGGTGGCGCGGCGAACTTTTTCCCGGTAACCTCCGTTCTACCCTCATAGAAACATGCAAGCAACAATCATAGGTTGTTCTCGAGAGAGGAAGAAACAATGAGGGGGAAACGATGACGGATCCACAACACCCACAGCAATTCGCATCCGACGCACAGCCGGCCAGTCCTGTGGCTCCACCTGCTGCGGCACCTCCCCAGGCGCATTACCAGACTGTCGATTCGAGGACCAAGTCCCCGTTCCTGGCAACTCTGCTCTCCCTGATGCCGGGGCTCGGTCAGGTATATGTCGGCTACTACCAGCAGGGCTTCATCAAACTCATGGTGGTGGGCTCGCTGATCGTCCTGCTCAACCTGGACATCGGTGACCTGACCCCACTCGTGGGCCTGTTTCTGGCCTTCTTCTGGCTTTTCAACCTGGTGGACGCCAATCGGCGCGCGGGCTTCTACAATCGGGCTCTGGCAAGGATGACTGAGACGGGACTGCCCGACGAAATGCACATGCCCGACGGCCGCGGCGGACTGGCGGCCGGAATTTTCCTGATTCTCTTCGGCCTGCTCGCCTTCACCCACATTCACCTCGGTTTTTCCCTGAACTGGCTGGCAGAGGCCTGGCCGGTGGTCCTCATTTTCATGGGTTCCTACCTGATTTACAGGTCCTGGGCGGCGCGGCAAGAAGAGGCTGAGGTGCACTGAGAGAGGTTCCTCGTTCCTCGTTTCTGGTTGGATCTGGGCCTTGGGAAGCCGAGCGGGTTGTTCTAAACTCCCCTCTACGTTGTTTTCTGAAACCGGACCTGCGTAGAGAGGAGGCCTCCATGCGAAGAGTGTTCGCTCGATTCTTGCCCTTTTCATTGTGCACCTTGTGGCTCACCCTGACCCTCGGCACCTTGTCCCTGGCCCAGAATCTGCCACGGGGCCAGGCAGGAGAACTCGGTTTCTCCCCACAACGCCTGGCTCGCATTGACGCCGTCATGCGTGAGCATGTGGAGCAGAAAAAGATCGCCGGCTCGGTCACGCTGATAGCCAGACACGGAAAGATAGCTCAACTCGGCGTTTACGGAATGTCCGATCGTGAAGCCGGCACACCGATGCGGCCAGACACGATCTTCCGACTCGCCTCCATGACCAAGCCAGTGACCAGCGTGGCGGTCATCATGCTCTATGAAGAGGGTCGTTTCATGCTCACCGATCCAGTTTCCAGGTACCTCCCGGAGTTCGAGGACATCAAGGTTCTCCCGCCTGAGAATTCCGACCAGACCGAACCGGTCGAGGCCAGGCGACCGATCACGATTCACCACCTGCTGACTCACACTTCCGGCCTCACCTATCACTGGAACAGCCGCCTGGGTGAACTGTACAACAAGGCCGGGATCAACCACGGCCTGATGCTGGACGAGAACACGATCGGGGAAGACATTCGGGCCCTGGCGGAAATTCCGCTTCTGTTTCACTCCGGGGAAAGGTTTGAATACGGGCTATCCATTGATGTGCTGGGGCGCCTGGTGGAAGTGGTTTCCGGAATGACTCTGGAGGAATTCCTGCAGAGTCGGCTGTTCGGGCCTCTGGGGATGAACGATACCCACTTTTTCCTCCCTGCCGAGAAGGTGAACCGCCTGGCTGCCGTTTACCGGCCTGGAGAGAATGGAGAAATCGAGCGAATAGGTGACGGTATGCAGGACGGACCGGGGGCGCTGGTTTTCTCGGTCACCACGCCCTACGCGGGCCCGCAACGCAACTTTTCGGGTGGCGGCGGGCTGGTGGGAACGGTGTTCGACTACGCCCGCTTCGCACAGATGATGCTTAACAAAGGAGAGCTTGACGGCGTCAGGATATTGGGTTCGAAAACGGTGGAGTGGATGACACAGGATCACCTCGTGAACCTGGACGGCGCGCCCGGATTCGGTCTCGGCTTTGGAGTCGTCAGGAACGCCGGCGATCTGAAAGAGATTGGATCTGTAGGCGGCTACTCCTGGGGAGGGTTTTTCTTCACCTCGTTCCACATCGACCCGGAGGAGGACCTGGTCATCGTCTACATGTCTCAGCTCCATCCGGCCGGAGATCTCAAACTGCGGCAGATGATCAAAGGACTGGCCTACCAGGCGATCGTCGACTAGACGCTTCCATGGCGTCAAACAGTGCCTCCCGCGCCCACACGGCTGCGTAGCCGGAAGCCACCTGCTCCCAGTTCCTGGGAAGGCCGTCAATTGGACTTATGGGCTCGCTTGCAAGTCGGTTCCCGGTGTAATAGCTTCGTCTCTTACAACGATTTCTCGGATTTCTTACAACTCGGATTTCTTACGACTCGGATTTCTTACGACAAGGAGCAATTCCATGGCGAAAGCCGGATCTTTCACCCGCCGCACCTTTCTGGGAACCTGTGCTGCCTCTATCCCCGCTTTGGCTTGCACGTCGGAGACGCGGGAGGCATCGGCATTAACATCCCCTGGGCAAGCACCCGAGATGCGCCGGCGCACCTACACCTACAAGAAAGTCGGGGACCTGGAGATCAAAGCCGACGTCCATCTGATGGATGACGGCGTGACCCGACCGGTCCTGGTATGGCTCCACGGTGGAGCCCTGATGATGGGTCATCGCGAGAGCATTGACCGCCGGGTCAAGGAAGCAGTTCTGAAGGCTGGTTATACGATCGTTTCCGTTGACTACCGACTAGCGCCGGAGACCAAGATTCCGGCCTTGATTGAAGACGTGGAAGACGCCTTCCGGTGGGTGTACTCCGAAGGGCCCGGGCTCTTCAATGCCGATGTGAGCCGGCTCGCTGTAGCAGGTGCCTCGGCGGGAGGTTACCTCACCCTGACCGCCGGCTTCCGGGTCAAGCCGCGACCGGCAGCGCTGGTTTCCATTTTCGGCTACGGAGACCTGGTCGGCGACTGGTACAGCCAGCCCAGCCCCCATCCCCGCCACCGGCACATCGTGATGAGCCGGGAGGAGGCTTTCCAGCAGGTGAGCGGCCCTCCCATTGCCGATGGCCGGAATCGCAAGGGCAAAGGCGGAGCCTTCTACCTGCACTGCCGCCAGCAGGGTATCTGGCCTCAGCAGATCTCGGGCTGGGATCCGCATACGGAAGCCGAGAAGTTTTCTCCCTACATGGCGGTCAAGAACGTGACCCCCGACTATCCTCCCACCCTTCTTCTGCACGGGACGGCGGATACCGACGTCCCCTACCAGCAGTCGCTGATGATGGTCGAGGAATTGGAAAAACACGGCGTCGAGCACAGGCTCATTACCCTGGAGGGAGGGGAGCACGGCTTCGGCGGCGCCGATCGTGAAGCGATCACGGCAGCTTACGCAGAGATCGTGCCCTTCCTGGACCGGCACGTAAAAGCATAAGTTGAGTTTGGATTTGCAACGTGGAAGGCCCCTCCCACGCCAGGATTTAGGCCAACCCCAGTCGGTGGAGCTTTGCTGAATTAACCACGCGAACTTCCCGGACAGCACACTAGGCGAAGATGGCCCTCAGAACGAAGTAGAAAAGGGCCGCCAGCGAGGCACCGATGGGGAGGGTGACCAGCCACGAGGTCACGATTCCTACGACAACTCGGAGGTCGATAGCGGCAATCCCCCGTGCCAGGCCGACTCCCAGGACTGCGCCAACGATAATGTGTGTCGTGGAGACCGGCAGGCCGAGCCGGGAAGCAATCACAACTGTGGCGGCCGCAGACAGTTCCGCACAAAACCCCCGGCTGGGCGTCAGCTCTGTGATCCTGGTGCCGATGGTTCTCATGACCCGGTACCCCATTGTGGCCAGTCCGAGGACGATTCCAACGCCGCCGACTGCCAGTATCCACAACGGCAAGGCAGAATCCTGGGTGACCGCCTGGGTCCTTACGATGCTGACGACGGCTGCGAGGGGACCGATACCGTTGGCCACGTCGTTCGAACCGTGAGCAAATGCCATGGAGCAGGCTGTAAACACGCAGAGCGGCGCAAATACTCGCTCAACACTGGCATAGTGAAAGTCTTTTTCCGCTTCCGGATCGACTTGCACCCGCTGAATCAGCAGCTTGCCGGCGAATGCGATGGCCAGCCCGACGCCCAGTGCAGCGACCACGGTCTGTGTGCCTGTCATCTCGAGATTCAGGTGCTTCAAGCCCTTGAAGAGGGTGACCAGAGCGATCAGCACACCCATGAAAAAGACGTAAACGGGCCCATAACGTTTGGCACTCTGGAGGGGGAAATCGGTATCCAGAATGAAGCGGCGCACACTCAGGCTCATCAGAAACGCGATGGTTGCGCCCAGTAAGGGCGATATGATCCAGCTCGCAACGATCCGGCCGACTTGACCCCACTCCACCGCTTCAAAGCCCAGGCCCACGATGGCAAAACCCACGAGGGCACCGACAATGGTGTGAGTGGTGGATACCGGCCAGCCAAAAAAAGTGGCAATCATCAGCCACAACCCCGCCGCCAGCAGCGAGGACAGCATGCCAAGCACCAGGATTTCAGGCGCTGGAACGAAAGACGAGTCAATGATTCCTTTTCGAATCGTACCCGTCACGTGGCCGCCTGCCACCACCGCACCGGCAAACTCGAAGACTGCGGCGATCAGGATCGCCCTCTTGACCGTTACCGCCCCCGAGCCTACCGAGGTCCCCATTGCATTGGCGACGTCATTGGCGCCAATGCCCCAGGTCATGAACAGGCCGAACACGACGGCAAGGATGATGAAGATGAGCCCGAATTCCATTGGATCCGTTTCCCGGTTAACGCGCGATCAAGAGCCGTAGGCGGTCGCCGACATCTTCAGCGTAATCCGCAATATCCGCGATCAAACGAAAGAGTTCATACCAGAAAATGACGGAGAGCGGCTTCATCTCATCTTCAAGCTGGAAGAGTTCTTCGGTGAGCTTCATCTCGTGCCGATCCGTCTCGGTCTCAAGCCGGTTTAGATCCTCAATCATCTCGATCACTCGATCGACCCGGCGGCCGCGAAAACCCATCTCCAGGAGTTCGTCTAACTCGCTGATCACTTTTCGGCACTGCCGGGTTGCCTTCACGTTGGAGTGGATGAAGGGAAACAGTCCGTCTGTGAGGGATTCCGGGATTTCCATCTTTCGGACGGAAAGAAGTCCCGCGATGTCCTGGCAGACGTCGGCAATCGAGTCCTGCGCATTCAGGAGATCGAGCAGGTCGCGTCGATCGACAGGCATGAAAAGGCTCTTGGGCAGGTGTGCCCGGATATCGTTCTTCAGTTCATCGGCCTTGTTTTCGAGGTCGAAAATCTGCTGCTTGTGCCTGAGCAGTGCCTCCTGGTCGTGATCCCTCAGTGCCTCAAAAAGAGGGATGACTGCCTCCGCACACTGTTCCACTACTTCCATGTGCTCCTGAACAGGGCGGAACGGTGATCGGCCAAAAAGTCTCACCAGGGGATTTGTGGTGCGCATGATTGTCAGGCCTCGAATCCATGCTGCCGCCGGTGGTGGGGGCCGTCGTAGCTCTGGGTGGATTTGAATAGTTCGTGGCGGCCGTCTCCGGCATCGGGCTCCGCCCGGGCCAGAACCTGCTTTTTCTCGGCGTCAGAAAACGGCTTGAAATTCCGGGCACGGATCGCTTCCTGCCGATCCCGTCGGGCGGCCATTCCAATCTGCCAGCCCCCCAGGCCAAGGATGGATACCTGCTCGCTGGTGCGGCCCAGGCGGCGAGTGGGGAGTCCGCTGGGACTGTCCTGCTGAGCCAGTGCCTCACTGACGAGGGCGGCGGCGACAGCGGTACCGAACATGGCGCGAAAAAAATCGCGACGAGAGTTGTCCTGTGACATGAGGGCCTCCTGGTGTGAATGGACTCATTGTGTAGATGTACGAGCCTTGTTCACGGCCGACTAGCCCGAAAAGATCTTCTGCAGTTGGTCAAAGCCGGCCTGATAGACTCCCTGAACCGGGGCAACCGCTTCCTCATCGGACCCACCGTCGGCGTTGAAATGGCTGGACCAGTCCACGATCGAGTGCTCGCCGCCCTGAGCGTGTACACGGAGAGTAGCTACGTAGTTGGACAGGGGGAGCGGTGAATCAATGATCGAATAGCGATAATAACGCTGCTCATCGCTATGCTCTTCCAGTTGCTCCACAATCTCGCCGCCGCCGGCCAGAGACAGATGCCGAATCTTCCCGGTCTCGTCCAGAGTGCTCTTTTCTATAAGAGGAAGCCAGTCGGGCAAATCGTTAAAGCCGCCGATCAACTTCCAGATTTCGTCGGGTGACGCTTTCAATTCAACCTGCATATGAACGCTGAGCATGATCGCTTTCTCCTTTTCCTTAACTCTCAGTTCCTTAACTTTCGGCTTTTCCGGCATAATTTTCAACCTTGAGCGACAGATTTTGCTCTCCTGATCGCGGTCTGGGAGGGAAAACTCCCCGGGTTCTATTTTCGGGATAGAATGTAGTCATGACATTCTCGAAAGTGGCCCCGGGGAGACCCAACACCATGAACACGGTTGGAAACAAGATGAGCCGGACCCGCTTCCTTTCCCTGTGCGCGGTCCTGATTCTGTCCATCACGGCCCTCCCTGCGGCGGATGAAGAGGAACTAAGAGCGGCCTTCGACTCGGCGCTGGAAGCACTCAGCAACAAAGATCTGGGCAAATTTGTGGCGGCCTGGCATCCACAGGCAGTTCTTTTTACCCGCAACCAGACCTACGCCATTGACCGGGCTCAACTGGACGATCGAGAGTGGTCCAAGCTCTTCGAAGATACCTTCGGAAAGGTCATCAGCATCGGCTTTCCGCAGCGGGCCGTTCAGTTTCGAGTCGTCGGGGACACCGGGATGGTGTGGGGAATGACCAGGCTGGCAATCGACACCCGGGCAGGAGACGGCTTTGACGAAGAGACGCGCCTGACGGCCGTATTCTCCCGCCAGGCAGGCGCCTGGAAGATCATTCACTGGAATAATTCGCCGCTCCCGAGAGGCATCCCTCCGATTCGATAGACGAGGAGTCCCTTCTGCCTTGACAGAGATTCTCAGGGTGAGGAGCATTCAGTCAACATGAACTTTGACGTAATCACGGTTGGTGGCGGTCTGGGGGGCACTGCTCTGGCCAGAACTCTCGCTCTTCAGGGCATCAAGGTTCTGGTCGTGGAACGGGAGACAGCCTTCAAGGACCGAGTCCGTGGAGAGGGCCTGCTCCCCTGGGGAGTCAACGAAGCTCGTGATCTCGGCATTTATGATCTGCTGATGGGGGGCTGTGGCTATCCCGTCAAGCTCTGGACCTCTCATGCCTGGGGAAAGCGTCCTGTCCGTGATCTGGTGGCTACCACACCCCGGGGCTCCCACTGCTTGAACTTCTACCATCCAGCCATGCAGGAGGTGATGCTTCAGGCGGCCGAGGATGCCGGGGCCGAGGTCAGGCGGGGAGTCACGGTCTCTGAGGTTGAGCCTGGTCAGCCCCCACGAGCCGTGCTGCGTTCGGGGAAGAAGCGGGAGACTGTCACGGCCAGACTGGTTGTCGGCGCAGACGGTCGGAATTCCAGGGTGCGATCCTGGGGAGGATTCGAAGCCACCCGGGACCCGGAACGCCTCGTAGTTGCCGGCGTCCTACTCGAGAGGACCCGGACGCCACACACTTCGATTCACATCTTTCGTGACTCGAGCCGGGGGGAGGGAGGTCTCTTCTTTCCTTTGTCCGAGAACCAGGTTCGAACCTACTTCATCTACCGAAAGGTGGGAGCGCGTCGCGGTCTCAGCGGTCAGAGGCGGGTACCGGATCTGATCCAGGCCTGCGTCCGCATGGGCGTGCCACGGGACTGGCTGGAGCAAGCTCAGGCCGGAGGCCCCCTGGCGGAATTCGACGGCGCCGATACCTGGATCCGGCATCCTTACAGACAGGGAGTGGCCTTGATCGGAGACGCAGCCTCATCCAACTATCCGTCCTGGGGAAACGGTCTCTCCCTGACACTTCGAGACGCCCGGGTTCTGGCCGAAGAACTACTCGGACAAGAGGACTGGGAGGTTGCCGGCAACAACTATGTCCGTACACACGACCACCATTTCGGCGTCATCAACAGCGTGACTCGCTGGCTCGCCGAGCTGCTTTACGAAGTCGGGTCGGAAGCCGAGGCCGTGAGACAACGGGTCTTCCCACAAATGTCCACCGACCGGTCTCGCTCTCTGGACTATATTGCGCTGGGCCCGGAAACTCCCTCGGACGAGACTGCCCGACGACGCTTCTTCTGTGAGGATCTGGTTGGCAAGGAGTTACCCGACTCGGATGATCCGGACGATCTCGGAGCCCTGGAAGCCCCCTGCCATTAGACGGATTTGTCGCAACTGATCCATGGCACTGGAGCAAGCATAGCCGTATTTACTTCTGACTCTTTCGCTGGCCTGTGAAAGAGCCTCTCCGCTGACCTTTACGAAGTTGTCGACCGTCAACTCCTGGCCTGCCTGAAAGAACTCCCGAACTACAGTCGAAGGAGAGTAGCAGTCACTGGTTTCACCGCTGGGCCAGCGAACCTTGAAGAAAGTCTCAGGCATCGTCTACCCCTGCCGGCGACCAGAAGACTGCTGACCGGCCGCTCTGACGGATTTCGAGCTTCGGATCATCGATGATCCTTCCGATGCGGCTGCAACTGACACCAGTGCTCCGAAAGTGATCCATCACCTGGTGGGTAGAGCCTGGCGGGATGCTCAGCACAAAGCCGTAGCTCGGAAAGGAGACGAGCCACTTCGACAGCTCCGAACCGGCGGGCCGCGGAAGCCAATCCAGATCAATCCAGGCTCCCACCCCGGAACATTCCAGCATCATCACCAGAGTCCCGATGATCCCTCCATTGCTGATGTCTTTTCCGGCATGACACCACCCCGACTCAGCCAGCTCCGGGAGGAGAAGATTTTGTTTCCGAAGTTGGCGAGGGTCTGTGCCCACACTGGCATTCCAAAACGGCTTGTCGCGCCGGAAACTGCCCCGAAGGTCGACGACCATCAGCAGATCATCGCCCGGACAAGCGTCAAAACTGGTGATCAACGATCTGGCCCGGCCCACGATGCAGGCCGCCAGGTGAGCGTCCTCCTCACCTCGAGTGATCGTCGTGTGCCCGCCCACGATGGGTACGCCGTAAGCTCTGGAAGCAGCCTCCATTCCATCCCAGACCGAGTCTGAGCTTGAATCGTCAGGGGTCCAGATCACATCAACGACTGCCACTGGTTCACCTCCCATCGCACAGACGTCGCTGATGTTGACCATGATGGCACTGTAGCCGGCAAACCAGGGGTCCTCAGCCACGAAATCGACCAGTAGCCCCTCGGCTGCCAGCAGCAGAAAGCTGCCGTCACTCTGGGGAATGGCTGCGCAATCATCTCCAACGATGGTGCTTCCGGCCAGGGGTAGGGCCCGGCGATAGGCTCGGCTGATCGCAACCTTGCTCTGAATCGCCCTGGAGTCGTGGAGAAACTGGATAACTTCGCTAAGCTCGCTGCTCACGATGTACCGGGTAGTAGTCGACCGGCTGCTCCAATGCCGGAGGGTAGTGGGGCAGATCGGCTTGCATCTTGAAGTGGGGATGCCCTCGATATTCGAGCTCTCGGATCGAAGTCCAGTGCAATCTCTCGAAGAAGCGGGCGTTCTGGGACTGTACCAGAGCCAGGAAGGTGTGACAGCCCAGCCCGTTTGCCGTGGAGACCGCCTTGTAAATCAACCCGGCTCCAATAGAGTGCTTTCCGAAGAAAGGCGGCTGGCTGTTTCTCTGGGGAACACTGGAGCTGAGTCGTCCAATGTTGCGGAACCGGGGGTGCACTCCCAGACGGCTACCCCACCAGACACCCCGCTCCCGTTCCTCGATCCGCACCACACCTACCACCTGATCCTCCATCCCCATCACCAGAGAAGTGCAGATGATGGGAATCATGGATTCATCATACTCATCCCGATCCGTCCCCTGAAAGATTTTCTGCTCCAGACAGAAGACCTGGTGCCGAAGCTTCCAGAAATCATCCAGTTCTTTTGGGCTCCGAGCAATCTTGAAGACAAAGTCGCTGGGAGAAAAATCGTCGAATGGTTCCAGGAATCTCATACTTCGAATGTCGACAGAGAGGAGCAGGCCCCACATTTCCCACAGCCGGCCTTGATGTTGGCAGAGGTCATTCCAGCCTCCTTGAGCATCTCTCCGAGGGGCCCGAGTACAGATTGCATAAACTCTGCAGTCGGAGAGCTGTGGCCTTCCAGAAGGGTGCCTGTAATTGGAACGAAGGGAACCACAAATGGATAAACCCCGAGATCGATCAGCTTTCTGCACCCTTGCAGCAAGACCTCCCGGGAGTCGCCGAGACCCGCCAGCAGGTAAGTACTGACCTGCGTCCGTCCAAACACCCGCACCGCTGCTTGAAAAGCCTTCATGTAGAACTCGACGGGCACCTGTGCCTTGCTCGGCATGATGCGAGCCCGCACGTCCCGATCAAACGACTCCAGGTGCATTCCCAGCGAGTCCACACCGGCTGCCTGGAGTTGCTCAAACCAGGAAAAATCTTCGGGCGGCTCGCACTGGGCCTGAATCGGCAGACCGGTTCGGCCCTTGATGGCTGCGGAGCAATCACGCAGGACTCTGGCTCCGCGATCGGAGGTTGGAGGAGTCCCGGTCGTGAGCACGACATGCTGAACCTGATCCAAACGTCGGGCCGCTTCGGCCACTTCGGCGAGTTGTTCCGGCGTCTTGTGCGCGATGGTACGATTCGCACGCAAAGACTCGCCGATGGCACAGAACTGACATCTGGTCTCGACATCGGGGTACCGGAAACAGGTCTGGAGAACGGTTGTCGCCAGAACATCGCCGGCGTGAAGCTGGGCGATTTTCCAGTAGGGAATGCCGTCTTCCGTCTGGAGTCCATAAAAGCGGGGCTGCGGCGGAAAACGAAGAAGTCCAACTGCGGCTCCATCCCGAAACAGCGAGTGCGAACCATTCGGCTGCAACTGCACCGAATAGGGCGAGTCGTGCGCTCCTCGAGTGTGGACGGGCACCATCACGGTCGTCCCCATCACGATCACCGCCTTATGATCGGAGGGACCTGCGCCTCCCTTTCGACTTGCCACCCCGACCTCATCGTCCACCAGGTCGAGCCCGTAGGTCTGGAGCTCAGATATGAGATGCTGCCGGCGCTTCATCAACGTCGACTGCAGATCCATCGGCTTCGGCATTCGAAGTCCTCTCCAACTTTCGATCTTCTTCCCCTGGCAGGGCGCCTGCCGGCTTGTGTTCGGACCGGTCAACCTGGAAGTGAAAAATGTCCGGTCGGGCGTAGTGCCCGACCGAATCCATCATACGCTTCCTCTTGGTGATCATAGTCAGGTCCAGCTCGGCAACAACCACCCCCTCTCCTTCCCTGAGAGGTGGGCAGAGATGCTCGCCTTCGGGAGATATGATCGCCGTACAGCAACCTCCAGTCAGTGTCTTTTGCAACTTTGGGTCGGGGGTGATGCCGGCAATCTGTTCCGATGTCAGCCAGCCCGTAGAGTTGATAACAAAGCAGCCCGATTCCAGAGCATGGTGGCGTATCGTAACCTCAATCTGCTCGGAGAAGATCGGACCGACCATGGAGCCGGGAAAGTGCGCGCAGTGAATCTGCTCATGCTCCGTCATGAGCGCGAAACGGGCCAGAGGGTTGTAGTGTTCCCAGCAGGCCAGAGTTCCGACGCGGCCCACCGCTGTTTCCGCTACCCGGAATCCGCTTCCATCACCCTGTCCCCAGATCATTCGTTCGTGGTAGGAAGGCGTGATTTTGCGCCGCTTGAGCAGCAGCCGACCGTCGGCGTCAAAGACCAGTTGACAGTTATAAAGGCTGCCGTGGTCCTTTTCGTTGACACCGACGACCAGAACCATTTCATGTCGCCGGGCAGCCTCGCCGAGAGTGTCGGTGACAGGGCCGGGAACTTCGACCGCTTCCCGATACAGGCGCATATGCTCTTTACCGGCAAGCACCGGCGGAAGGACGAAAGAGAAGTACGGGTAGTAGGGTATGAACGTCTCCGGGAAGACAGCGATCTGGGCTCCCTGGGCCGCCAGCTCATCGACTTTTGAGAGGAGCTTTGCAACCGTACCTGAGCAGCTTTCCAAATCTGGGGCGATCTGAACTGCTGCCGCCTTGACCACACTCATGGCGGCCCCTCAGACCGTCCACGAATTGATGATGACCGCATTCGCCCTCTTGTGCACCAGAATAATATCCAGCACGTCCAGCGGGTTGATCGGGGTTATTCCGGGGATGAAAGCCTTCTCGGTCTGGCCATAGAGGGCTTGGGTGGAGAAACGGCAGCCGTAAACCTTGCCTCCTTCTTCCATGAATTTCTGGAGGCGTTGGTTCACGAAGAGATGGCCGGGAAAGGCTTCGTCCCCAAGGGTCGGAAACCCGCGCTGGAACCCCATCGTGACTCCGGGTCCGTAGAGAAGGATTGAGGTCTCGAACCCCTTGCGCTGGAGTCTGGTGGCGGTGAGTGTGTTGACGATCGAGATGGATCCCTCAAAGGATATCGTGTGAAACGTCACCAGAGCTTTCTCACCGGGCTCCGCCTGTACGTCCTCAAAAACCTTCTCCTCGTAGTCGACAAGGAAATCCCCGTCCTTGTGCATTTCACGTTCTACCTTTGGCATGTCTGAATCCTTTCTTTGAAGTGAATCTAGAGTTTAAATCTTGCCTCACACCGTTGCTCGGAAGGCGTCCCACGACAGATAAATTCTGCTCTGACTATAGCTCACACGAAACCTCTGCGACACCCTCCCCGCTCCCCCTCCGGTCGCTACACTTCGGCCCATGATTTCAACAATAGGAAAAGGAACAGTGACTTATTCCAGAGGAGACAACGCAAGCGCACCTCCACACCCGCAGACGAAACGGAAACTACCGGGGAGGGAACTTCAGTAGCTCGGGCCCCGGGGGGGACCCTCTTTCTGGGGACGGGCCTGGCTCACCTTGACATTCCGTCCCTGGACGGAATGTCATTGATGTTGCCGCGCGAGACTTCCCCGAACTCGGCAAACAGATTCCGCAGTTCGTCCCTTACTGCTCTGGAGGCTACCATCACTGTGGGTTTTCACCCAATCCCTGATCTTTCCCTTCTGTTTCCAGGAGACGCAGATCCGCTGACCCAGGACCAGGCCACTTTCACCAGGGCTTGATTGGGCACGGCATTTGCATTCAATTCAAGCGGACGGTTGGCCGGAATCAGGAGAAGATGGTCGAGTGCCTGAACCTGTAATCCAAGGTTGTTAGCCCGGATTATGCAAGAACCGTAGTCCGGAGTTGAAAAACGACTCGAGAAGTGGCTCAACTCGAAAGCGGACAGGTGTGACAGGCGGATTTGCGAAGAATATCGGTTGGCGAGGCGTTTGAAGTGGTTGGGGAGTGAATTTCAGACAGATCTGGGCCTGGGTGAGTATCGGAAGCGGTTTTTCGGGGAGCTGGGAGAGGCTAGCTGGAGTTGAGACGACTCAAGACGAGGTGGAAGAGGGGTTGTTCGGGAAAGGCTGAGGAAAGATGGACCCAGATGCGTCGAGTGGTTTGTCGGATCCGGGCCCCGATCTTGAGGACACGACGACGTAAGGTTTCGATTTCGAGCTTGTGCCAGGGGGTCCCGTGCAGATAGTCGCGCAGGCGCACGAACATCTGGTAAGCCAGGGCATGCAGAAGGAGTCGAAACTGATTGGCCAGGAATCGATGACAGCTGAGTCGGTCCATGCTCAGATGATTCTTGAAGGCCTTGATGAAGTTTTCGGTCTGTCCTCGGTTTGTGTAGTGGTCATAAAGTGATTGGGAGCAGAGATCGTCCCGGTTGGTGACCACAAAGCGACGATTGATCCCGCGCTGATCGACCTCCACTTTGACGATGACGCGACGAGATCGATCCCAGCTGTTGGCTCGATAAAGAAACTCGTCAAACTGACGCTGTTTTTCCTCCAGCTCAAGGAACCTTTCCCGAGTCGAATCCAGCAGGGGCTCGACCACTCGCTGCAGGCGAGGGTTTCGACTTAACCCAATGACATACTGGAGTTGATTCTCTTCAGCCTCACAGAACTCGTAGAGCCGCGGCGTGGCAAAGCCGCTGTCGGCCCGAATCTCAATCTCGACATCCGTCCCCACTCCTTGTCGGATAGCCTCCACGACTCGCTTCAGAATGGGCACGATGTGAGAGGCAGCTCCCTTGTTGCCAGGTCTCAACACGGCACACACCAGGTCTCCCGTGTCGGCATCGAAGATCAGCAAAGGATGCAGAATGTGGCTTCGGTAATACCCGTGGTAGAAGGAGAACTCCTGCTGGCCGTGGGTGTGGTCGTCGGTACTGTCCAGATCCAGGATGATCTTACCGGGACGTCTTTTCTTCAGGGAGCGCACATAACGGCCTAGCAGCCACTGGCTCAAACGCATCAGATCCTTCCTGGTGACGGAGTTCTCCAAGCGGGAGAAAGTCGGCTGCGTGGCCAAATCCGGATCGCTCTCCGGCAAGTGATCACAGACGGTTTTGAGCATCGGATCCGAGCGCAGCGTATCGGCGTCATTACAGTCTTCGTAGCCGGCCACGATCTGCAAGACTCGTTGTCGGATCAACTTCAACAGATCATGACGAATGTAGCGTTGGTCTCGACTCTCCGAAATACACGAACTGAAGCCCTCGCAGAGCCGATGTTGCCGATCCACCGATCCAAACAACAACCATCCTGCGTCGGAAGTGAGGCTCCCCCCATCAAAACGCGCCGTGATCTTTCTGTGGCTGTGAAATGCAGGGTATTCTGGCAGACTGCTCTTAACATTGCCGTAGCTCCTGGTTAGGGTCTTGTTTGTGTAAACCCTTTTATATCAGAGAGCTACGGCTCTTTTTATGGGCCCAAATCTCACTCGGATTCAGATCTCATGCATAATCCGGGTTAGGATGGTGAGTGAAGTCGTTGCAATGGAGAACGAGACGGGAGCACCAGCCATGAAGAGAATGACAGCCAGAGATGTAATGCACCCGCACGTGATCACGATCCGGGTCGACAGGACCGTTCAGGAAGCAGCGGTTCTTCTGGTAGAAGAGGCGATATCGGGCGCACTCGTGACTGATCGAAAAGATACCCCGGTCGGCGTGGTTTCAATGACAGACATTGTGGAGATGAGATCGGAAGAGAGCCGTTCCTTTTCCGATGTCCCGAAATACTACTCGCGAAGCTGGGAGTATCAACTCTCGCGCGACGACATCGACGACCTTCACATTGAGGATCCTGGGAGACTCGTCAAGGACATTATGACGCCCACTGTGTATACGGTTCCCGAAGAAACTCGGCTGAATGAAGTTGCCCAGACCATGATTGCGGGACGAATTCACCGGCTCTTCGTAACCCAGGACGACGATGTCGTCGGTATTGTTACAACCATCGACATGTTAAAGGCGATCGCAGGACAGCAGTGATGCAGAGTCCGTCCTCATCGCCAGTTCGGATGAATTGAACATGAACAGTCAGAGTTCTCAACGTGGGTCTGGTGTGGAAGCCCTCTTTGTCGGTCTTGCTTTCTGGCTGATCGCTGCTTTCCCACTCGGGTTGGGTCTCAAGGGATGGTTCCTGCCCATCGCTTCTCGTCATGGAGCCGGTATTGATCGGATGATGATGTACCTGCTGATCACGACGGGAGCCATCTTTGTCATAGGCCACCTGCTGCTGGGCTATTTTGTCTGGAAATTCGCTCGCGCATCCAGGGTCATCCATCGCAGGTCCAGGTCTCGGACCGAGAGAAGATGGTCTATCGGGCTGGGCATTGTCATGGCCGTGATTGCGGAGGGCGGGGTACTGGTTCTGGGAATGCCGGTCTGGAACGAATTCTACGCCATGTCTCCCCCCTCGGACGCAGTTCAGGTTGAGATTACCGGAGAACAGTTTGCCTGGAACATTCGCTATCCCGGGGCGGACGGGGCCTTCGGCTCGACCCGACCCGAACTGATCAGCGGCACCAACCCCCTGGGGCTGGATGAGAAAGATCCGGCTGCCGCTGATGATCTGCTCCTGCTGGGGCTGGTCTATCTTCCTGTTAACGAACCGGCCCATTTCCGACTCAAGTCCAAGGACGTAATCCACGGCCTTTACCTCCCCGAACCCAGAATCAAGCAGGATGCCGTTCCAGGCATGGAGATCGACATCTGGTTTGTTCCCACGCTCACGGGAAGCTACGAGATCGCCTGTACCGAACTGTGCGGCTTTGGGCACTTCCAGATGAGAGGAGTTCTGGAAGTGGTGACCCGGGAAGAATACGACCGGTTTCTGGAGGACGAACTCCCGTTCCTGGGCGGCTAGTGCCTTCTGGCAGGAGAACTTGTTGATGGAAGCAGTTTCTACACCACCTTTGTCTGAACGAGTAGCGGAGCCTCGCAAGCAAGGCTTTCTTCGCACCTATGTCTTCAGCCTGGACCACAAGATCATTGGCATTCAGTACTTCTTGACCGCCCTGGCGATGGCCGCCGTAGGGGGGTTTCTGGCCATGGTGATCCGACTCCAGCTCGCCTGGCCGGGCGAGAAATGGTGGTTCATGGAGTGGATCTTTCCAGCCGGTGCGGAGGGAGGAATTCTCAAGCCCGAGTTCTATCTCTCGCTGGTGACCATGCACGGAACCATCATGATCTTCTTTTTCATGTCCTATGCCCTACTCGGTGGTTTTGGAAACTTTCTGATTCCCCTTCAAATCGGCGCCCGCGACATGGCCTTCCCGTTCCTGAATATGCTCTCCTATTGGATTGCCTTTCTGGCGGCAGCAGTAATGCTCTTCTCGTTCCTGGTGGAGGGGGGCGCCGCCGCTTCCGGGTGGACTGCCTATCCTCCCTTGAGCGCGGTTTGGGAAGCCATCCCGGGTTCCCAGTGGGGGCAGTCCATCTGGCTGCTGGCCATGGCTCTCTTCATCGCATCCTTCACGATGGGCGGCCTGAACTACGTGGTGACCATCCTCAACCACCGCACAAAAGGGATGACGTTCCGACGTCTTCCCGTCACCATCTGGTCCCTGTTCATTGCCTCCGCTATCGGCTTACTAGCCTTTCCTCCGCTGGTTGCCGCTGCTGTGATGCTGCTGTTTGATCGTCATCTGGGAAGCAGTTTCTTCTTGCCCTCGGGGCTGTACTTCAATACCCTTCTGCCCAACCAGGGTGGAACGCCGCTCCTGTGGCAGCATCTGTTCTGGTTCCTGGGCCATCCGGAAGTCTATGTGCTGATACTGCCTGCACTGGGATTTACCTTTGACATTCTTCCCGTTTTTTCCAGAAAGCCGATCTTCGGGTACCGGATCACCACCCTTTGCCTCGTGGCGATTGCCGCATTGAGCATGGTGGTGTGGGGGCACCACATGTTTATCAGCGGCATGAACCCCTTCCTGGGCGGGTTCTTCTCGCTGGGGACCATGCTGATCACGGTCCCCTCTGCCATGATCGGGGTGAACATGCTGGCCAGCATCTGGGGTGGAAAACTGCGACTCACGACCTCGATGCTCTGGGCTCTGGGGGTCATTTCGCTGTTTGGGACAGGTGGGCTGGGAGGACTCTTTCTGGGAAATGCGGCGGCTGATATCCCCCTCCATGACACCTATTTTGTGGTTGGACATTTTCACTTGATGATCGGCGGAGTGACCCTCTTCGCATTCTACGCAGCCACTTATTTCTGGTTCCCGAAGATGTTCGGTCGAATGCTCAGTGAGCCCCTCGGCAAGCTGCACTTCTGGACTTCCGCGATCGGGTTTTACGGGGTCTTCATCACCCAGCACTGGCTGGGGATCGGGGGTATGCCGCGGCGCTATTACTCTTTCAACGCTTTTACCTACCTGGAAGAGATCAGAGACTGGAATGTCCTCGTTTCGTTTGCCGCCTTCCTGCTGGGAGCAGCCCAGTTGATCTTCCTCTACAACTTTGTCATCAGCCTGGTCCGAGGGCGCCGCGCCGAAGCCAATCCCTGGAATGCGGCCACCCTGGAGTGGACGGTTCCCTCACCCCCGCCCCATGGCAACTGGGGTGCCTCGGTGCCCACCGTGCATCGCTGGCCATATGAATACAGTCCCGAGGGGGAAACGGCCGACTATCTTTCCCAGGCCAGCCCCAAGCCGACTGCTGAAAGGACGGCCGGATGAGCCATGAAAAGCCGGTTCGCCAAACGGCCACTCTGGTACTCAGTTCCCGGCAGCTCGGAATGTGGCTGTTCCTGGCAACCGTCACAATGCTGTTTGCCGGCCTCGCGAGTGCCTTGCTGGTTCGCAGTGCCCTGCCCGACTGGCAGGCCTTTGCGGCCCCGAGACTGCTGGGTCTCAACACGCTGGTTCTGTTGTTGAGCAGTCTTTGTCTGGAACTGCGGCAAGGAAAGAAGATCGCCTTGCTCCTGGCAACCGTGCTGGCCGGCGGATTCCTGATCGGTCAAATCGTGGTCTGGCGCCAGCTCATGGAAGCCGGAGTCTACATACCCAGCAGCCCCCATGCAGCCTTCTTCTACCTCTTCACCGGCATACATGGAATCCACCTGCTGGGCGGCTTCCTCTTTCTTGGTTATCTCAGCCGCCGATCGTTCGGGCACCGAGAGAACCAGCATGACGATGAACTGTTGACCCTGGGACGGACCCTCTGGCACTTCTTGACAGCCCTTTGGCTCCTGATCCTGGGACTGCTCTTTCTGGTGTGACTCAGATTGGAAACGGGACCGAAGCAACGATGAAGTGAATCAGCGTTTCTTCTGCCCCTGCCACAACGGTGTGTTTACGCCGGGCGGCAAGGCCATCGAAGGTCCCCCGGCCTAGCCCGGATTATGCATGAGATCTGAATCCGAGTGAGATTTGGGCCCATAAAAAGAGCCGTAGCTCTCTGATATAAAAGGGTTTACACAAACAAGACCCTAACCAGGAGCTACGGCAATGTTAAGAGCAGTCTGCCAGAATACCCTGCCATTTCACAGCCACAGAAAGATCACGGCGCGTTTTGATGGGGGGAGCCTCACTTCCGACGCAGGATGGTTGTTGTTTGGATCGGTGGATCGGCAACATCGGCTCTGCGAGGGCTTCAGTTCGTGTATTTCGGAGAGTCGAGACCAACGCTACATTCGTCATGATCTGTTGAAGTTGATCCGACAACGAGTCTTGCAGATCGTGGCCGGCTACGAAGACTGTAATGACGCCGATACGCTGCGCTCGGATCCGATGCTCAAAACCGTCTGTGATCAGTTGCCGGAGAGCGATCCGGATTTGGCCACGCAGCCGACTTTCTCCCGCTTGGAGAACTCCGTCACCAGGAAGGATCTGATGCGTTTGAGCCAGTGGCTGCTAGGCCGTTATGTGCGCTCCCTGAAGAAAAGACGTCCCGGTAAGATCATCCTGGATCTGGACAGTACCGACGACCACACCCACGGCCAGCAGGAGTTCTCCTTCTACCACGGGTATTACCGAAGCCACATTCTGCATCCTTTGCTGATCTTCGATGCCGACACGGGAGACCTGGTGTGTGCCGTGTTGAGACCTGGCAACAAGGGAGCTGCCTCTCACATCGTGCCCATTCTGAAGCGAGTCGTGGAGGCTATCCGACAAGGAGTGGGGACGGATGTCGAGATTGAGATTCGGGCCGACAGCGGCTTTGCCACGCCGCGGCTCTACGAGTTCTGTGAGGCTGAAGAGAATCAACTCCAGTATGTCATTGGGTTAAGTCGAAACCCTCGCCTGCAGCGAGTGGTCGAGCCCCTGCTGGATTCGACTCGGGAAAGGTTCCTTGAGCTGGAGGAAAAACAGCGTCAGTTTGACGAGTTTCTTTATCGAGCCAACAGCTGGGATCGATCTCGTCGCGTCATCGTCAAAGTGGAGGTCGATCAGCGCGGGATCAATCGTCGCTTTGTGGTCACCAACCGGGACGATCTCTGCTCCCAATCACTTTATGACCACTACACAAACCGAGGACAGACCGAAAACTTCATCAAGGCCTTCAAGAATCATCTGAGCATGGACCGACTCAGCTGTCATCGATTCCTGGCCAATCAGTTTCGACTCCTTCTGCATGCCCTGGCTTACCAGATGTTCGTGCGCCTGCGCGACTATCTGCACGGGACCCCCTGGCACAAGCTCGAAATCGAAACCTTACGTCGTCGTGTCCTCAAGATCGGGGCCCGGATCCGACAAACCACTCGACGCATCTGGGTCCATCTTTCCTCAGCCTTTCCCGAACAACCCCTCTTCCACCTCGTCTTGAGTCGTCTCAACTCCAGCTAGCCTCTCCCAGCTCCCCGAAAAACCGCTTCCGATACTCACCCAGGCCCAGATCTGTCTGAAATTCACTCCCCAACCACTTCAAACGCCTCGCCAACCGATATTCTTCGCAAATCCGCCTGTCACACCTGTCCGCTTTCGAGTTGAGCCACTTCTCGAGTCGTTTTTCAACTCCGGACTACGGTTCTTGCATAATCCGGGCTAGGCCGGTCAAGAACTACCCCGGCCTTCGTAATACTCTCCACAGGCGGTTCCCTGGCCAGCGGTCTGGAAGCAGATCAGCCGCAGAAGACTCCGCCCCCCAAACCCTTTCACAACATTCGCTTTGAAGAGGACTGGTCCAGTCCTGGAGCCGGGCCCAAGTACAAGCGCATCCAACTGGGAGATCAGGTTTTGCTGAGTCTGGGCGGGCAGATTCGGATGAGAGTTGAATTCTGGAACAACTTTGGGTTTTCGGATGCAAAAGGAAGAGACGATGTGTTCGGCCCTTCCCGTGTTCGGTTTCACGCCGATCTGTATGTGGGGCCCCACTTCCGTTTCTTCGCCGAAGGCAAGAGCGCTCTGTCGACAACCCGGGATCTTCCGGAAGGTCTACGGACTCTGGATGTCGATTCGATTGAGCTTCACAATGCGGTTGCGGACCTCCGTTTCAGTGCCGCCAATGACACGAAAGTCACTTTCCGACTGGGTCGACAGGAAATGCAGTATGGAAAACAACGCCTGGTCAGCCCGCTCGACTGGTCCAACACCCGGGGGCGTACTTTCGACGCTGCCCGGGCCATCGTTCAGTCCGGGGCCTGGCGACTAGACGGATTCTGGGGACGGCAGGTGCGAGTCCGCAAATATGCCGTTAACCCCAACACCCCGGCTAATACCTTCTTTGGCACTTACTTGAGCGGAAAGTTCAAAGATTTCAGCCCGCTCTTCGACTTCTACTGGCTGGGCCTGAAGCGCCCCGACAACCAGGACGAAGAACAACACACGGTGGGGAGCCGGGTTTCGGGAAAAGCGCTCAGTGCGTTTGATTACGATGCGGAAGCCGCCTACCAGACCGGCGACCGCAAACCCCAGGATGTCCGGGCCTGGATGTTTGCGTCCCAGATCGGCTGGTCCTTTCACTCGGTCCCCCGGAGCCCCCGTGCGTTTCTTGGGTTTGATTATGCCTCCGGTGACAAAGATCCAAGTGACGACACGATCGGGACATTTGATCAGCTCTTTCCCCTGGGCCACGCCTATCTGGGCGCGATTGACGTAGTCGGCCGCCAGAACATCGTCGACCTGAGCACCGGGGTGGGAGCCCCCATCTTCAGACGAACCACGGCCCAGTTTGAAACCCACTTCTTCTGGCGCGCCCAGGAGCAAGATGCACTCTACAATCCGGGAGGTCGAGTGGTTCGCTCCGGGTTTCCAGGCTCCTCACTTCGGGTGGGAGAAGAACTGGGCGTTAGGCTCAAACATTCTCTGTCGCAGGGAACAGTCCTTGCCTGGGGGGTATATCATTTCATCGCTGGGGATTTCATTGAAGAGACCGGGCCGGCAGACAATACGACCTTTGGCTTCGTCGCCATCCAGTACACCTTCTGAAGAACCTTAATGGAAAGTGCCACATCTAGGCACGGTCCTTTTCAGTACGTGCTTCCTCTACCATTTCGCGTAGAGTCTCTACCACCAGGTCGGGACGATCCAGCGGAATCCAGTGTCCACTATCTCGTGCCACCAGATGGCGACCGCGTTTGGACAGAGCTGCAGTCTGTTCCTGCCCGGGCATCCACTGTGGATCCGAGTTCGGGGCCGAGATCACGGTAAGCGGCAGCTCCGGGGGCAGGGGGCTGACCTGGACCTGTTGTGCGCCCTGGCTGACCCATTCGATCTGACTGGCCAGGGCCTGAAAATAGGCCGGGCGGGTCCAGAACCACTTCAGCACGTCGCGGGCCTCCTGAGGTAGACGCTGCATAGGAGAAAGCAGCCGATCTTGAACCGGTCTGGGAACACCTTCACTCAGAAACGAGGCCAGACGTCGCGCCGGTGACTGGGCGCCCGCGCTTCCCAGAGAAACGACCAGGCGGGCCAGGCCAAAGCGAGCCAGCCACACTCCCCGGCGGGACAGTCTTGCTCCGTTGAGGATCTTGGCTTGATCTTCGCCCTTCAGATTGAGCCACTGGTCGGGGTCAGCCGGGTCCAGCAGCAGAGCCCCCGCCACCTCGTCCGGGTAGCGATGGCAAAACAGTCTGACCGTCAGGCCTCCATAGGAATGGCCCACCAGTAGATACGGGGGTTCCAGGGAACCGCGGCGAAGGAGAAGGCGGAGTTCCTCGAGGATCTGTTCTGCCGAACGGGGCATCGGACCCTGGTCGCTCCAACCGCAGCCGGCTCGATCGTAGGACACGGTTGTCGTGAACTTCGCCACCTCAGACTGGACCAGCGCCCAGGTCAGGCAAGTGGCACCCAGGGCCGATTCAAAAACAACCCTCGGACTCCCCTGGCCGGAGGCGATCAGATGCAGCCGGTGGCCATCGACATCAACCCGGCGCCCAGGAGGCGGAAAGCGACGGGTGTCGCGCAGACCTCCCACATGCTGGTAGAGAAACCCCAGCAGCAGCAGACCGAGGGTGCAGCCCAGAATCCACAGCATGACAGTCAGTAACATTCCCATCGAACCATTTTTACCATGGTAACGATCAATGGTTGCTGGATACTGACCAGTGACCGGTTGGAGAACCCTCCGTGGTCCGATCAGATCTTCTCGTAGGGGCCGGTCTTGTGCCGGCCTGTTTGGCGGACGACCACAAGGGTCGCCCCTACGGGTCCGATCAGATCGCCGCATGGAAGCGGTTCCTACATCGTTCGAGTCCAACTGCGCGGTCGAAATAGTAACGGAATAGAAGTGTGTTAGTCTCAATCTCGTGCTCCCACGCGGTTCGGTTTTCAGTTTGATCACCTGCTTTGCGGTCAGCTGCTCCGCCTCCAAAACAAACACGGTCACAGCAGTGGTGCAGATGGAAGTCGGTGGCCATCCCAGAGAGGTGGAGATGCCGGTCCATCGCGCGCCGGTTAACCCCGAATCACTCCCGGCCAGAGAAGCCGATCTGAAGGAAAGAGAGATCGTTCTGGGTGTCGTTCAGGACGGGCAGCCGATGGCCTATCCAATCCGTTACCTGGCTCTTTTCGAGGTGCTGAACGATCGAGTCGGTCAAGTATCGCTGGCCCCGACGTGGTGACCGCTGACCGGGTCGGGCGTCGTGTACGCCCGTGGCCAGAGAGAAAACGGGTAGTGTCTCAATTTGAAAATTTGGGAGTGTCCGAATCAAAAACTTACGTTTTTGGTTGTTTCCCAGGGACAATAATGTAAATAATAAAATTTGCAATTTGCAGAAAAGCGTAACGAAAGTTTGTAGGAACAATCGGAGTTCTCCCCCATGCCCAAAGGACCAAAGGGTGAATCGCGCCCTGCCAACGTGGTTGGCTGCGCCGTTCACGTGGCCCGAATAGCCACCGGCGAAATCGAGGAAGAAACCAAACCCACCGTACCAGCCCGAGCTGCTGGCGGGCGGAAGGGTGGTCGTAATCGTGCCAAGAAACTGACGGCGGAACGGCGGTCAGAGATTGCACGGATTGCGGCTCAGGCACGGTGGCGTTGACAATCATTCATTTGACTTCTAGGGTCTACCCCTTGATGTTTTCCTACCGATTGGCATCGAAACGGGATGGCGCATGACCGTATGCATCGCAGCACTCTACGATAAAGGCGCGGGGATAGTCCTAGCATCGGACCGGATGGTCACGGCCCACATTCCTATAGGATATGAGTTTGAGCACGGCGAAAAAACCAAGATTGTCGAGTTAGGTGGAGACAAGTCAGTATATGCACTCATTGCTGGGGATGTCTTGCGTGGCAACGAAGTTCTCAATGTGGCACGAGCGCAACTGATGCAAAGGGAAGGGGTGGCCGCAGCATCAGAGAGAGCTGAAATAGTAAGAATTGCCTACCAGCAAGTCAGGCTCACAAATGTACTCCATAGAGAGCTAGAGCCTCGCGGATTAAACCTAGACAGCTATTACGGTAGGCATCAGCAACTATCACCACAGGTTGTGCAGATCATTGACCACGCCCTAACTAGCGCCGACCTAGCAGCCCGTGGTGAAAGTCGCCTCTCGGTCAGCCATGGCCAATAGACTTGTGCCATGTCGATGGGCAAGCGTAAGAGACAGAGGCAGAGCGAGATGTGGGTGCCGGCAACAGAGCTGGCCAAAGCGCCGGGACACCCTTTTTACCAACGCCTGAACAGAGTGCTGGGCAAGCACGGTTTCGATGATTTTGTGGAAGCGGAATGCGCCGCTTTCTATGCCCCCAGCCGAGGGCGGCCCGGCCTGGCACCGGGCATCTATTTCCGGCTACTGCTGGTGGGTTACTTCGAAGGTTTGAGCTCGGAGCGAGGCATTGCCTGGCGAGCCGCTGATTCGCTGGCGCTGCGCGGTTTTCTGGGACTGAATCTGAGTGAGTCACCTCCGGATCATTCGACCATCTCCAGGACCAGGCGACTGATCGATGTGGCCACGCATGAGGCGGTTTTCTCCTGGGTGCTGAAGCGGGTAGCCGAGAGCGGGTTATTGAATGGCAAGACGATCGGCATCGATGCCACCACGCTGGAAGCCAATGCGGCGCTGCGCAGCATCGTGAGACGAGACTCCGAGCAGGGCTACGAAGAGTTCTTAACGGAGCTGGCAGTAGCCTCCGGCATCCAGACGCCTACTCGAGAAGATCTGGCCAGACTGGACCGCAAGCGAACAGGCAAGGGATCGAACCAGCAGTGGAAGCACCCGCAGGATGGGGATGCGCGCATCGCCAGGATGAAGGATGGGCGGACGCATCTGGCGCCAGGATGAAGGATGGGCGGACGCATCTGGCGCACAAGGCAGAGCATGCAGTGGATCTGGAGACGGGAGCCATCGTCTCGGTCACGGTGCAAGGAGCGGATCGAGGCGATACGCAAACGATGGTCAAGACACTGATACAGGCGGCCGAGCAGGTGGAACAAGCGCTGCCGAAGGGATCGGGCATCGAAGAGGTGGTGGCCGACAAGGGATATCACAGCAGCGAGCGGATGGTGGATTTAGAAGCGCTGGGACTGCGCAGCTATGTGAGCGAACCGAAACGAGGGAAAAGACGCTGGAGAGGAGACACTCAGGCCCGTGATGCGGTCTATGGGAACCGGCGACGAATCCGGGGTCGGCGAGGACGGCAACTTTTACGACAACGAGGTGAGCTACTGGAGAGACCGTGTGCTCACCTTTACGAGACCGGCGGGATGAGACGGGTTCACGTTCGGGGCCATGAGAATGTCTTGAAGCGGCTGCTGATTCAGGTGAGCGGATTCAATCTGGGGCTGCTGATGCGCCAGCAGTTGGGTGTGGGCACGCCGCTGGGGCTGCTGATGCGCCAGCAGTTGGGTGTGGGCACGCCGGGGGCTGCAGGGGCGGATTTGCCTCGTCTTGCTCCTCATTTTGTCGCTGTGGAAGCGTCTGAAGGGCCTGTTTGGCTTGATTCCGACCGCCCAGACTCAAAAGTCCCGGTCAACGCTCCCGTCGCTTCTGCCACCGGTCCGCTCCGCCTGAAGTCTGAAAACCTATTTGCACCACGGGCTGCTAGGTGTTGAGATACTGGTTGCTGGGTCTAACGGATCAACTCACACTGTTCACACGATATTGAATCCAGGAACTATCCACGATAGCAGTTCAATTGGTCACGGAGCTATCGGATCTGGCGCTCCACACGCACTATATTCGCTTATTGAACATTCCTATAGATCATCTATGAGTAGGGACGAAGTGGTTAATTTGGTCAAGAAGGCGAAAAAGAGAAGCGAGGTGGCCCCTGGAGTTGGAACAGAGACAACTACAGTGGTCATTCCAAGCGGGGATGCGGACCTAGCAACCCAAAACGGAGATACAGAAAATGCTTAAGAAGCGTACCGTGAAGCCGCACAGAATTAAGTGGATCGAGGCAGAACGAGAATTGGCTACTCGTGGGGTTTTTCCTCCATCTTGCTCAATCGGCTACGAATATTTCCCAATAGATGACGAATATCGTCTGCCACATCCGAACAAGGTTCTTGATCCAAAAAAGAAAGGGTAATCTTCAAATAACAATTGAAACTGAAATAATGCTTGACAACGGAAGGGTGTTCTTGTATCCTTCTGTTAATGAACAAGTTACCTACTTCCAAGCGAGCCAAGATCCTAGCATTACTGGTCGAGGGAATGTCGATGCGGGCCATCTCTCGAATCGAGGACGTTTCAATCAACACAGTTACAAAGCTTCTGGTTGATGCCGGCCATGCCTGCGCCAAATACCACGATGAGGCTGTCCGTGACGTTCCGGCTGCCAGGGTCCAGTGCGATGAGATTTGGTCCTTCTGCTACGCCAAGGCAAAGAACGTCCTTAAGGCAAAGGCTGCTCCCCCTGGGGCCGGTGACATTTGGACCTGGACGGCCATTGACAGCGATGCCAAGTTGATCCTCTCCTACGAGGTGGGTGATCGGTCAGGCGCTACCGCTTTTGAGTTCATGGATGATCTGCGGACCCGGCTGGCCCATCGAGTTCAGTTGACTACTGATGGCCATCGGGTTTACTTGGAAGCGGTTGAGAGTATCTTTGGGTCCGACGTTGATTACGCCCAGTTGATTAAACTGTATGGGGAACCCGAAGAGGGTCGGAAGCGTTACAGTCCGGCTGCCTGCCTAGGGACACACAAGAAGCCTGTTATGGGCCAGCCTGACCCCAAGGCGGTCAGCACGTCCCATGTCGAGCGCCATAACCTGACAATGCGGATGGGAATGCGTCGCTTCACGCGCCTTACAAATGCATTTTCAAAGAAGATCGAGAACCACCTTCACATGCTGTCTCTCTACTTCGTACACTACAATTTCTGCCGGATTCACAAAAGCCTTCGGATGTCACCGGCAATGGCTGCTGGAATCTCCGATACGCTGCACGATGTAGAGTGGATTGTTGGACTGGTTGATGCGAACACTCCGAAGCCAAGAACACGCGGCCCTTACAAGAAGCGGAATTCAAACTGAGACACTACCAGAAAACGAGCTCACTTTCGATTTTGCAGAGGGTCTGATCAAGAACAACCTGCTGATGGTCGACCGGGAGACCCGCAGCGTGTGGTCTCAGCTTCACGGAAAAGCCATTTCAGGACCGCGCCAGGGTCAGCCTCTGGAGGTCCTCCCTGCCATTCAATCCACCTGGCGGTTCTGGAGAGAGCGACACCCGTACACCCGGGTGATGGTGGACAGTGCTCGGCCGGGGCGCCCTTACTTCTACCGGACCTGGATTCCCGGGCAACCGCGCCCCCAGGAACGTCCCGTCGAGCACAACACCGCTAACCTGGGCCTGGGACTGGCTGTCGGTTCAGATGCAGTTTTCTTCCCCTTTTCGGAGCTGGACAGAGCCGCCAAGCCGTACCAAACAGTGGTTGGCGAACAGCCGGCTTGGATTCATTTTCATCTCGACGGGTTGACGGCCTGGGCGGAAGACGATCAGAAGCGCCTGCTTCCGGGAATCCTTGCCTACCAGGCCGGGTGGCTGGATTTTTACCCGAATTCAAGAGTTTTTGAGGCTGGAGAATAGCAGGACCCTCCGTGGTCCGATCCGATGTTCCCGTAGGGGCCGGTCTTGTGCCGGCCCGTCTGGCGGGCGACCAAAAGGGGCGCCCCTACACTTCCCTATCCGTACGGTAGCGATAGGCTCGATTCTTGGTCACGTCCCAGTTAGCTCGAAATTGACTCCAGTCAAAGTTGTCGGCCCGTTCACTCAGTCGGTCCATTCCTGCTTGGAAAGCGGGTAGCCAGACCTCCGGGTCGGCATCAGCCCCAATCTGGATCGGCTCTCCGAATTGAACGAGCACATGGGTGAAGGGTTTCGGGATCCGGAACCTGTCCCAACTGTTCAGCTCCCAGTATCGATGCGGCTGGATGTGCACGGGGAGAACCGGGAAACCGGTTTTCTTAGACAACCAGACAGGCCCCGGCTTGACCTTGTAGACCGGGCCCCGCGGACCATCGATGGTAAAGGCAACATCAACGCCGTTGCCCAGATAGTCCTTCAGTTCCAGGAGAGCAGCCGCTCCCCCGCGGGTACTGGACCCCCGGGCTGCCCGAAAGCCAAACAGCCGAATCATTCTGGCAATGTACTCACCGTCAAAATGACGGCTGGTCATCACGACAATGTCACGAAAGCGCGCAGCATAACTCCAGTTGAAGATCTGGTTGTGCCAGAAACTGAAAATGATCCCCCCCTGTGAGGCACTCTCTTCCAGATTCTCCAGGCCTTCGACTTGCAGACGCGAAGTCGAGTTGATCGCCCACACCAGCACCCACGCCAGGCGGCAAATCAAAGTGACATATACCCGTTGCAAATAGGTGAAGCGCGTTCCTTTCATCGTCAAGAATTATAATTGCCTCAGCATGCCTGAGAACACGCTCTTTTCTTTCCGCGTCGACTTCACGGAACTGAACGCGGGTGCACCCCCCTGGCTGCGAAGCCAGGAACGAGTCTCGATTGAAAGAGACTGCATGGGTCGACACCTGTTGAACGAGAAGGGCCCTGGCTGGCCCAATCTGACCCTGGTCGGCTCAGCCTGGTCGGAAAAGGAACTGCTTTTTCATTTCGACTGCTGGGCCAGCGATTCTGGTCAGGGTCGAGATACCGTGGTGGTAGTCATTCAGCCCGAATCCGTGGGAACCAGCGTGAAACTGGAAATTGACTCTGAAGGGCGATTTGTTGACACCCACGTCCTACGGGCAGGTGGTGACGTCGATTTGAAGTGGGAATTGAAGACTCGGATCGAGATCGTACGGGGCGATTCCGGAAGGGGTTGGAAGCTCTGCCTGTCGCTCCCTCTTGAAGTTCTGTCACCTCTCTGGTCGGTGGCGCCCCCCGAAACGGGCGCGGTCTGGCGCCTGAACCTGGCCCGCGTTATCGAGCTGGGGAAAAAGACCGAGTACCTGCTCTGGAGGCCGGGATTTACTCCCGACCCAGATGTTCTCAACCCGGCTGCTTTTGGCAATCTCATGTTTCTGGATGCCTGATGTCGAGACGATCACTGGATTCACAGTCAGTCGCTGAAATTCGCAGAGTCTACCTGAGCGAACAACACCCGCCGTCTGCCTACATGCTCAAGCGGATGCGCCTGGACCCACGCCGGGGAGTCCGGGAGATTCACGCCATCCTCACGAGGCGGGTCGCCGCCGAGCGATTCGAGCAAGAGCGCCTGGAAAAGCTGCTGGAACTGGAAAGAGATCTTTGGGATCAGGGTCGAAGGGCAGTGGCGGGAGTCGACGAAGCCGGAGTCGGCCCACTGGCTGGCCCTGTCGTTGCTGCCGCGGTGATCTTTCGACCGGGTGTGACCATCAATCGACTGGACGATTCTAAGAATCTGGACCCGGAGACACGCGAAGCCCTGTCCACAGAGATCAAAAGGCAGGCCGTGAGCTACGCCCTTGGAATCGCGGATGTAGGTGAAATCAACCGCATCAACGTGTATCAGGCGTCCCTGCAGGCGATGCGGAGAGCCGTCCACAACCTGGCCATTCAACCGGACCATCTTCTGATTGACGCGCGTTCCCTCCCCGACCTGTTCATTCCCCAGGAGTCTGTGGTTGGAGGCGACGGCAGACACTTTTCCATAGCAGCCGCTTCGATCCTGGCAAAGACTCACCGGGACCGCCTGATGACGCATCTGGACCGGCAGTTTCCAGGTTATGGGCTGGCTCGCCACAAAGGCTACTCAACCGCTGAACACCAGCAAGCTATCAGCCGGCTGGGTCCCTGCCCGATACATCGAACTTCCTACGCGTTTTTCGATGAACTGACAGGCGCCTATTCAGCGACGTTTTATCGGCTCAAGTCCAAACTTCGATCCGTTTCCGGCAGCGCCGGACTGCAGGTCTGCTGCCGTGAACTGGCGCGTTCCAGAGGCAGCTTGTCTCAAGGTGAGGTAAAAAAACTTCGCCTCCTGATCAACCGGCAGTTGAAGCGCTATCCCCCTGCCCGTCAGTTGAACCTGCCGAGCTAGTGCAGGCGAGGAATATGGGACGCCCCCTGGGGCGGCGACCGAGGAACCTGAGCATCATTCCGGCGCTCTCGGCTTCTACCACCAAGGCACCTCGCACTCTATCTAAAAAATGGATCGACTTTTTCGGGTGGCTCCGGTCTGGTCAGCAAGGAAACCGTTACCAGTGCGCCCAGAGAGACTACGATCGCTGGAACCACGGCGTCGACTTCCCCCCAGACGCCCAGCTGGCTCTGAAACTTGTACCAGAGCAAGGTCACGGCGGTTCCCGAAAGGATTGAGGACATAGCTCCGGCGGCAGTCGCACGTCTCCAGAAGAACGCGGCAATCAGAGCGGGAGTGATCCCGGCCCCGTAAATGGTGTAGGCCAGAAGAGCTACTTCCAGGAATTCATCGGAAAGAGTCGAAAGGTAGTAGGCAGTCAGCCCCAAACCGATCACGACCAGGCGCAGGAGCACTACCAGCGACCGCTCGGATGCCCGAGGATTCAGGAATCTCTGGTAGATATCCCGAACCAGACAGGTGGCAGGAGCCAGCAGGTAGCTGCCGGCGGTGGATAATATGATCGCCATGATCGTGGTCAGCATGAAGGCGCCCAACAGGGCTGGAAGGTGATCCCGTGCGGCGTATGCGATCACCCGTCCGTGAATCTTGAGGTCCGGTTCAAGGGAGCTGGCCACCCACGCGCAGAGAATGATTGCCGTCTCCATGAAAGCAACTCCTCCCAGCATCCAGAGCACGGCTTTCTGCGCAGCTCCTTCACTTCTGGCTGAGAAGAAACGCTGGTACATGTTGGCGTCGCCTAGAATCAGCAGAAACGCCGGGAGCAAGATTCCAACTCCTTCCACGAATGAAATGGGCCCGAAGAGTTGGAAATGGGACGGGTCGAGAACCTCCGACATACCTGAGATTCCTCCCGCCTTGTACAGAAACACCGGCAGTGAGATGGCAACTCCCAGAATCATGGTCACACCCTGAATCACTCCAATATGGGCGATGGAGATCATCCCGGCGATGGAGGTATAGAGAATGATAAAGGCAGAGACAATGAGGACTGAGGTGGGCACGGAGATTTCGGGGACCGCCAGGTTCAGAACCGCCCCGGCCGCCCGGTACTGGTAGGACACGATGGTCGTGTAGGCAATGACCAGACAGGCGGTGCCCAGCACCCGGGCACCGGCGTTGTATCTCCGCTCCAGAAGATCCTGAACCGTAATTCCCCGTAGACCTCGAGCCCGGGCTGCCAGGAAATAGAGAACACAGATGCCGGCCAGTGAAGCCATCGGAATGATGACGGCAGCCACTCCGACCCTGAAGGTCTTCTCTGCGTTCCCGAAAATGCTCCCGGTGCCAATCCAGGTGGCAAGAAGAGTTCCAAAAAGAACAAATGGGCCCAGACTCCTGCCGGCCACGGAGAAGTCCTCCTGGGTCTCGACACGCCGACTGCTCCACAACGCAATGGCCACCAGAGCCACCAGGTAGACCAGGAGAAAGCCGGAGTAGATATTCATGGAGTCAGTTTGAGGTTCATTCGGCCGGCGCCGAAGTTGGCCGTCTCCGGCTGTGCCGCCGTGACCAGGATACTCAGCACCTCGTAGTTCTTCTCGACTTCTCCCAAATCAAAGTGGCCGCCAAAAACGTTGGTTCGACCCGCATAGGTCAATATCAGATCGGCCAGGAGCCGACCATTGTGCAGGGCCACAGCCCGAACCGTGATCTTGTCTGCGTCCCAGAGCCCCCCGGGCTCGATCGGGCACCCTCAGAGCAACCTAACACCTGCTTCCAGGCGAACCGGGGCGCCGGAGTGGAGAACATCCACTCCCTGCGGTTTCAGAATGTCGACGATAAAGCCGTTCAGCTCCATTACCAGGCCCTCGCCGCGGACATCCTCTCCGGGAATCACCCAGGTCGTCCTCGTGGTGCTCTGAATGGCATGTGGGAAAGCCAGAGGTCCGTCTGCACTGACCTCGACCAGGGTCGGGTCGGCAATATTGAGTCGGGCCTCGAAGTGAGCTGTACCGGGTGTGTCAAAAACGACTCCCCCCCGCTGGCGGGGAGCCTGCATAATGGCCCCGGTGTCACCCGATCCTCCCAGCTGCTCGCCGCGGGCAAGAATCTCTCCACTTTCCACATCCCGGACCGTGATCCGACAGCCTCCCACCAGGGACCCGATCACCTTGGCATCACAGGAAACAACTCGCACTCGAAGTGTTGTGCTCATGACGGCCCGAGGATAGCAGAAACCCTGGCGAGGATCTCGAGAGACGGGAGGCGGGAGAGGCCCCACTCTCGGTCTCCACCACCGGAGACGGGATGCGGGTGCGGAAGGCGGAAGGCGGAAGGCGGAAGGCGGGAGACGTTGGAACGTTGGCCGTCGACTGGTTAGAATAGCGCCGGCATGAAGTTTCTGACCTACTCGGGCAATAACCTGCTCAATATCGACTTACCTGAGGAATCCTCCATCCACTATCCCAACCCGCCTCTCCCGGGTTTGCCGCGGAGCGAGATTCCCGCTGCCGTGGAACGCGCCTTCGAGAACCCGAAGGGAATGTCACCTCTTCGGGAGCTGGTGAACTCGACTTCGAGAATACTGATTGGTTTTGACGACAACTGCCAGCCTTTCCCGCCCATGCGGAGACCCGACATCCGCCAGATCATCATCGAGAAACTCCTCGAAATGCTCTTCTCTTATGGCGTCGAGGAGCGAAACATTGAGCTTCGCTGCGCTGTTGCTCTGCATCGCAAGATGAGGAAGTACGAACTGGCCTACATGCTGGGCAGCAAGATCATGGGAACTTTCTTCCCCGACCAGCTCAAGAATTTCGACGCCGAAGACGAGGACGACCTGGTCGAGCTGGGAGAAACCGACCAGGGCGAAATTGTCGAGATCAGTCGTGCCGCGGTCGAATGCGACCTGGTCATTTACGTCGATTCTGTTCAGATCCCGCTGAACGGAGGTCACAAGAGCGTCTCGGTGGGATTCGCGGGTTATCGTACCATTGCCTGCCATCACTCCCCGGAAATGACCAGAGACTCCCCTCATGTGATGCAACCCGATCACTCCTCCATGCACGCCTCCATTGAGCGGATCAACCGCATCGTCCAGAAGCACACTCAAGTCATGGTTCTCGAGGCCACCTTGAACAGCCAGACCTATCCAGCTCACGTGCGCTACGTGTCCAAGCCTCGGGAACGGTGTAATGCCCTCGAAAGGGCCCTCAAGGCAGCAGCGCCGCTGTCCATGAAGCTGCTTCCCGAGGAAGCTCGATTTCGGATTTTCAGTTCCATCAAATCAGCCTACTCTCCCATCGAAATCAACGTGGGGTCAGTGGACGCTGTTCACGAGCGTACGCTGAAACTGCTGCGGCAGCAGTTGGAGATTACGGTGGACCGGCAGTACGACACGCTGGTCTTCGGACTGCCCGATTTGAGCCCCTATTCTGTGGGCGCCCGGATCAATCCGGTACTGGTGGTCAGCGACGTGCTGGGCTACGTCTTCAACTGGTTCTATAACAAACCCTTCCTCAAGAAGGGTGGTGTCGTGATCATTCTCAACCCGGTGTTCGAGCGTTTCCATCCCGAATACCACGTGGCCTACAAGCGCTTTTTTGAAGAGGTCCTTCCGGTAACAACCGACCCCTTCGAAATGCAGGATCTGTTCCAGGAAAAGTTCGCCAGGGACCCGGAGTTACGAGACGCCTACCGCAACCGTTGGGCCCACCACGGTTTCCATCCTTTCACCGTCTGGTACTGGGCCACCTATCCGCTGAAGTACTTATCCGAAGTGATCCTGGTGGGTCCCTCCGATGGCCGCATTGCCAAACAACTCGGCGTTTCCTGGGCTCCCTCGCTGGATGGGGCCCTGGCCCGAGCCCGGGAGCTTACAGGCGGTGACAACGTGGTCGCCCTCAGCCTGCCTCCGTTTGCTTATCTGAGCGTTAGGGACTAACTGCTTTCTGGCCGCCGACCACGTGAATTCCCCGACGCGGCCCTCAGGCCCCTCTCACTTTTAGGAGCAACCAACTCGGAACGCGTAAGCCGTCAGGTCTCAGGAAGCCACCCAGTGGCCAGGAGTGACCTCGCAAAGCTCTCCAAGCCGGTTCTCGAAGTCCGATGCTGCCTCCGGTTCTTCGTCACGGACCGACCTCACAGGGCTGAGTGAAGGGGACGCTGAGCGCTTGGCGCGATGAGTGGCGAGGAGAAATCGGGTGTACGGGTGGCGCGCGTCCGTGAAGAGATCAGCCACGGGAGCCAGCTCGGCAAAGCGACCCTGGTACATAACAGCGGCCCGGTTGCAGATTCGAGGCAGCAGATCAATCGCGTGGGTAATCAGCAGAATGGACAAATTGTGGCTGACTCTCAAGGATTCCAGTAAGGCTATGATCCGGGTCCTGACCGGCGGATCCAGGGCCGAGACCGGCTCGTCCGCCACCACAAGTCGGGGGTTGGGGGCCAGGGCTCGGGCAATCGCAATACGCTGCCTCTGTCCGCCGGAGAAGTTTTCGGGATAGCGAGCAGCGCTGTCGAGCGGCAATTCTACCGCTTCGAGCATCTCTTCAACCCGTGTTCGGCGCCACTCAGAGTCCCCCATCCGATGGATGAGCAGGGGTTCTTCAATGATCTGATAGGTGGTCATGCTCGGATTCAACGACAGAACGGGGTCCTGAAATACACTCTGAATCTGGCGACGCGCCTGTCTGAGCGCACGACCTCGTGCTCTGGAAAGATCCTGACCCAGGAAATGGATGGTTCCAGAGTCCGGCTTGTGGAGGCCCAGAACACAGCGGGCCAGAGTCGTTTTCCCGCAACCCGACTCTCCAACCAGACCAAAAACCTCCCCCTCGCCCAGGCCGAAGGACACTCCTCCCACTGCCGCACGACGGCCGGGAGCACTCCTCGAACCTCTCTTCGCAAAGCTTTTCGAGAGCCCGTTGACTTGCAGAATCACTGCTCGGCCACCAGACCTCGAATATAGGATTCTGAGGCACTGCTGATTTCTCCGGCAGTCCCCACGGCAATCACGCGGCCTTGACGCATGACGAGGATCTGATCACTCATCCTTCGAACCACGCTCCAATCGTGCGAAATCAGGAGCAGCGACACCTTTCGGAGGGAGGTCGTCTTTTCCAGGAGCTCCAGCACTTGGAACTCAGTAACGCTGTCCAGGGCTGCCGTCGGCTCATCGGCGACCAGAACATCAGGTCGGCACAGAAGAGCCATGGCCAGGAGAGCCCGCTGCTGCATTCCAGCAGAGAGTTCATGCGGATAGCTCTCCATGCAAGCACGAGGTTCCGGAATACCCACCTCCTGAAGAAGTTCCACTGCAGCCCTGTCGATTTCACTGTCGCTCTCTCCAAAGTGGTATTTGGGAGCTTCCACAAGCTGGCGGCCGATCTTGACCAGTGGATTCAACGCTGTACCGGGTTCTTGAAAGATGAGACCCAGGCGTGTGCCGCGGACGCGCTGCATTTCGGAGTCGGAAAATTCGAGCAGATCGCGGCCATCCAGCAACACTTGACCTTCAATGATCTTGCCAGGCCGAGGCACGAGCCGGAGAAGAGCTCTGCCCAGCGTCGACTTGCCAGAACCGGACTCGCCGATAATCCCTGTTGTCTGGCTCTTTTCAAGGCGGAATGAGACTCGATCGACCGCTCTCAGCTCACCCCGCTGCCCAGGGAAACTGACCGTGAGGTTGAGCACCTCCAGAAGGGGAGTACCGGCGGCAGGCTGCGGATGGGCGTTGAGCATACTTATCGAAGTGAGTCCCTGGGAAAAAGCGATCAAACGAAGACGGCTTCGCGAAACTCTCCGAAGACATCTCTCATGGCATCCGAGATTTCTCCAATCGTGGCTCCAGCTTTGACGGCGCCGAGCACCGTGGGCATCAGGTTCTGGGTACCCTCCGCGCCGCTGCGAACGGCGTCCAGGGCTTGCTCGACCTTATCTTCGCTGCGGGTTTTTCTCTGTTCCTGGAGGCGGGCAATCTGTGCCACTTCGATAGACGGATCGATGCGAAGAATCTCAATCGGAGAGTCGACTGTCTGCTGGAAACGGTTCACACCTACCAGCACTTGGTCACCTGCCTCCAACGAGCGCTGGTAGCGATAGGCCGATTCCTGAATTTCTTTTTGGATGAAGCCGATTTCAATGGCTTTCAAGACGCCGCCCAGATTCCGAATTTTAGACATGTATTCAGTCGCCCCCGCTTCGATCTCGTCAGTCAGACTCTCCACATACCAGCTTCCTCCCAGAGGATCGGCCACGTTGGTCACGCCCGTCTCGAAGGCGAGTATCTGTTGAGTGCGGAGGGCCAACCTGGCGGATTCTTCGGAGGGGAGGGCCAGAGCCTCGTCTCGTGCATTCGTGTGCAACGACTGAGTACCTCCCAGGACCGCCGCCAGGGCCTGAAAAGCCACCCGGACTGTATTGTTTTCAGCCTGTTGTGAAGTCAGGGTGCTGCCGGCAGTCTGAGTGTGAAACCTGAGTTTCCAGGATCTGGGATTGCGAGCGTTGAAACGTTCTCGCATGAGACGGGCCCACAGACGTCGAGCTGCCCGGAACTTCGCGACTTCTTCGAACAGGTTGCTGTGGCTGTTGAAGAAAAATGAGATTCGGGGTGCGAAGTCATCCAGCTCCAATCCAGCGGCCCGAGCAGCCTCTACATAAGTCTCTGCATTGGCCAGCGTAAAGCCAACCTCCTGGGCAGCCGTCGCTCCGGCCTCTCGGATGTGGTACCCACTGATCGAAATCGTGTTCCAGAGTGGCAGGTGTTGATTGCAGTAGGCCATCAAGTCAGTGATGAGCCGTAGAGAGGGGGCCGGGGGAAAGATGTATGTCCCGCGGGCAATGTACTCTTTCAGAACGTCGTTCTGGATCGTTCCACGCAGTCGATCCGAGGGGCATCCCTGCGCCTCTGCGACGGCGATGTAATAACAGAGCAGGATGGCAGCCGTTGAATTGATGGTCATGGAAGTCGAAACGTGCTCCAGTGGAATGTCCCTGAAAAGAGCTTCCATATCGGCCAGGCTGTCGATGGCAACCCCCACTCGCCCGACCTCGCCGGCGGCCAGCGGATGATCCGAGTCGAGACCGATCTGGGTGGGTAAGTCAAACGCCACTGACAACCCCGTCGTCCCCTGGCTGAGCAGGTATTTGTAGCGGCGGTTCGAGTCCTCGGCGGAGGCAAACCCGGCATACTGACGCATCGTCCAGGGCCGATTCGAATACATCTCAGGATGGATGCCCCTGGTAAAGGGATAGGCTCCCGGATCGGCCAGATCTGCCTCGTAATCCGGCTGCGAATCAGAGGGACCGTAGACGACTCGAGGGGCTTTTTGTGACGCTGTCTTGCCGTTCTCAGACATACTGCTTGAGCTTTACCTGGTACGCCCTTCAATAGATACGGGGGGGTACTTTGAACCCGAGTCTGATATCATAATTTGACTGGAACACCGCCGCCGTCCGGGATGTTAGCAAAGCACCAGGAAGTACCGCAAATGCGCGACGAGGAAATAAAAAAATACAAGAAAGAGCTGGAAGTCGCTATCAATGAGGTACTTATAGATGCTCCCGAGATCAAGAGTGCGATTGAAAAAATCCGTGAAGAGGGCTACGACGTTTTCCTGATGGTGGAGGCCACGATCGGCTTCAACAAGTGCGAGGACGGCTCCACACCGGAGATCACCCACACCGACGTCAAGCTGAACCTCACCTCTCAGGACGAGAAGTTTCTGCGCCAGCTCAAGATTAGTCCCAGGTAGGTTCCAAGGTTCAGCAATAGAGAGGCAACCGTCAGGTCTTCAGCAACTGGCGGGCGATCGTCATCAACTGGATGTTTGACGTACCCTCGTAAATCTTCCCGATCTTGGCGTCACGGTAGTACTTCTCGACCGGGTAATCCCGCGTGTAGCCATAGCCCCCAAAGATCTCGAGAGCTCTCGAAGTGATCGTCTCAGCCACCTCCGCACTGAAGTACTTGGCCATGGCAGACTCCGTCAGAAACGGAAGTCCGGAATCTCTGAGGCGTGCGGCGTTGTAGACCAGAAGGCGGGCCGCTTCCAAGTCAGTCGCCATCCTCGCCAGAGGGAACTGTACTCCCTGATACGAGGCAATGGGCTTTCCAAAGGAATGGCGTTCCCGGGAGTACTTCAGAGCGTGCTCCAACGCTCCGCCAGACACACCGATCATCTGGGCGCCAATCCCGATTCGACCCTGGTTCAAAGTTTCGATGGCAACTTTGTAGCCCTTTCCCACTTCGCCCAGCACGTTGGACTCGGGAACTCGGCAGTTCTCCAGGAGCACTTCACAAGTAGAAGAGGCTCGAATTCCGAGTTTGTCTTCTTTTTTCCCAACCTCGAGCCCCTCGAGTGTCCTTTCCACGAGAAAGGCAGTGATTCCTTTGTATCCGAGGCTGGGGTCGGTGGTTGCAAAGACAATGAAAAGAGACGCTTCTTTCCCATTGGTAATCCAAAGTTTCTGTCCGTTGAGGTGAAAGAAACCATTGTCGTACCGGGCTCGAGTCTCGAGAGCAAAAGCGTCGCTTCCCGATCCGGCCTCCGAGAGAGCGTAGGCTCCGACCCACTCACGGGCCAGTCTGGGCAGATAACGCTGCTTCTGCTCCTCGGTTCCCCAGTTCAGCAAGGCGCCATTCACCAGGGTGTTCTGCACATCAACGATCACCCCCGCAGAAGCGTCAATCCGGCTCAGCTCCTCGACCCCCAGTATCGACATGAAAAAACTGGAACCTGAGCCGCCGTATTGCTCGGGAATCTCCATTCCCATCAAACCCAAGTCGAAGAAAGCCTCGATCAGGTCCTGCCGAAAAGAAGCTTGCTTGTCCATTTCGGAAACGTGGGGACCGATCTGTTCCCGCGCGAAAGAAGCGACGCTTTCGCGAAAAATCTGCTCTTCCTCTTTGAGGGTTGTCAGGGGAGCCGACGCGAGATCATTCATGGAATGGGTTCTGGGTTCTGGAATACCCGCGCCGCAACTTTCATCCCACCTCCAGCACAATTTTTCCGAACTGTTTTCCTCGAGCCAGACGGGAGAAGGCTTCGCGGCCTTGCTTGAGTGGGAGAACGCGGTCAATAACGGGCTGCAGCCGCCCCTGCCCCAGCAACTGCACGACCTGATGAAACTCGGTCACGTTGCTCATCGTACTCCCGAGAATCGAGATCTGTTTCCAAAAAATCAAACGGATCTCGGTGCGCGGGCTGGGCCCGGTGGTCGCGCCACAGGTCACTACTCTACCGCCTTTGCACACCATCTTTAGACTCTGTAGCCACGTCTTTTCGCCCACGCTATCGACTACCAGATCGACTCCTCGCTTGCCCGTGATGGTCCGCACCTGATCCAGAATGTCTTCCTTCTCATAATTGAAGGCGAAGGTCGCTCCCAGCTCGCGGGCTCGTTCCAGCTTGGATTCATCCGAGGAACTCACAAACACCCGAGCTCCCGCCAGCAGCGCAATACCCAGAGAGGCCGTCGCCACTCCGCCACCGATACCGTGAATGAAGACATCTTCTCCCGGCCGCAGGCGCCCTCGCGTGATGAGCAGTCGCCAGGCTGTCTGATGTACCAGAGAAAAAGCGGCGGCTTGAGGATATTCGATCTCCTCCGGAATCCTGGTGAGGCTACCTGCGGAGGCCACGAAGTACTCTGCCAGGGTTCCGGCTACGTGCTCTCCCACAAGCCTGAGTCGAACACAGAGACTCTGCTCTCCCCGCTGGCAGAACTCACATCGATCACACCAGATACAGGGATTGAGCATCACTCGATCGCCCGGATTGAAGCCCTTCACTCCGCTTCCGATTTCAGCAACTTCTCCGGCTCCGTCACTACCCAGAACGTGAGGCATGTGGAGCTTGACTCCGGGAAGGCCGGCTACCACAAACAGATCCAGCCGGTTAAGTGCCCCGGCCCGGGTCCTGACCAGTACCTGGCCGGCCCCTGGTGAGGGCCTGTCCAACTCCAGAATCTGAACATCGTCGATGGTGCCGTGGTGGGGGATTGCGAGTGCTTTCATGGGATTGGGTTTCTTGAGTTAAAACGAAATCAAAATGAATACTTGAGCGCGATCTCGATCTCGCGGGCTCGATCCGCGCCGAAGATCTTGCCAAATGTCGAGTTCCCCAGAGCCCTCTCCGGGCGGTCAAAGTTAGCACGGTTGAAGGCGTTGAAAAACTCCACTCGAAACTCGACCTGGTGCCCATCCGAAACCTCTGTCGTTTTGCTCAAGGCGATATCCCAGGCCTGCAGCCCGGGCCCGGTCAGGATGTTCCGGCCCGAGTCGCCGAACTGAAACTCGTCGGGTTCCACAAAAGCCGAGGTATCAAACCATTCATCCACGGACCGCTGCTCTGCAGGGAGGGCGCCATCCGCCAGCCGCACCGGCCGATCACCAGTCACTCCGTCGTTGTTAAAGTCGCCGCTGAGAATGACTGAGAAGGGATCACCATCCTGAAACTGGGTGATTCCGGAGAGCCGCCAGCCCGACACCAGCGACCCGAACAGCCCCGCCTTGAAATTCACGGGCAGGTCGAGGATGTAATTCAAGTAACCCCGACGCAATGGCCTGCCGGAAGAGGCTGCGCGTTCCGCTGCCAGATCGCGAGGATTGGACACGCTGAAGAAGACCCGGTCCGAAAGCGATCGTGTCCAGTCGAATCCGGAGCGGAGGGAAAAGCCGTCCACCATCTTTCGCTCCACGTCAAAACCCAGACCATGAGAGATGCTGGAAGCCCCGCCGCTGACGATCGTAAACTGGCCATAAGTCGGATCGGGCCGCCGGGCCTGGATCTGGCCGGGGCCCGGAAAAGCAGTGTTACCGGGAATGGTGCGATCCAGATTGGTTCCCTTGCTCCCCCGGTAGGAAGCTTCCAGGTTCCAGTTCCTGGAAAACTGTTTCTGGATCGTAAGACGCCAGTCTTGCGCATAGGGGGTTCGAATGTGCGGCTCAATTCCGCGAAAGGTCAGCTCGGTGGGAGACAGGCTGGTAAAAGGATCGGAGATATCGATCTCCGGACTCTCCAGTGCCGAAAGCGACGTTTCGCGCTGAAAGAAAGGATAGTTCTTCCCGATATAGTTTCTTGCCGAGTTACGTCTCCAAAAAGAGTAGTGGAGCCGGTAGCCGGCTCGCAGAACAAATCGGTTGTTGCCGGTGGGACTGACAGCCAATCCCAGTTGAGGAGACCAGTCATTCTTGTCGGGACGGACGAGAGTGTGACCGGAAAACCCCAGAGCCTCTGCCTCCTCGGTTCCAGAGATGAGAACCTCCGAGCCAGGTACCGGTTCAACCACGAAGGGATAGAGAATCGAAATGGGTCGGACCGACCGATACGGTTCGAAGTAGTCGTAAGAGATGGCTGCGTCCAGGCTGAGGACCGGGCTGACTTTCCAATGATCATCAACAAAGAACCCCCGGCTGGCACGGCGCAGGTCGGTACGATCTGAGCCCACACCCCGCTCCGCCGTGTCCGGGATCCCCAGCAGGAAATCAGCGAAAGCATCACCGCTGAAAAACCCGTTGTAGCGAAAGCGGCCTCTCCGGACTCCACCGGTGCGGTTGTTATTCTGCTGAATCGCACCGAGGTCGAACCCAAAACTCAGGCTGTGCTGGCTGAAGTTGTAGGCGAAGACACTCTCGATGTCGAACCAGCTTGACTCGCGGGTCTCAGGCAATTCGTCCTCGTCTCCAAAGCCGGCGTAACCGGAAAGGCGAAATTCCGGGTAGCCTTCATCGAGCGGAATCAGGGTCGAGACCCCGTTGATTCCGACCGAGGCCAGAAGCCCCTCACGACCATTGTTTTCCGACAGGTCAAATTCTCTCCCACTGCTCAGGCGGAAGCGCAGCTGGCTCGAGAACCGGCTCGAAAAGTTCCGGTAATAGGAGACGTGCAGATCTTGATCTCTCTCCTCTCCACTCTGGTTGAACCCGGGGAGGTCTTCGATCCTCACATCTGCCTCATCCGAATACTGATAGCTGGAGACCAGCTTGGATTGCGGAGAGATCTGGTAATCGACTCGGAGAAGCACATTGTCCGCGTCGCTGATGTTCGGATCATTATTCACAAAATTCCGGTCCTCCTCGGTCCGATTGGGATCCGGGATCAGCGAAAGGAGATTACGGGAGACCGGATGGATTCGCGACTCCGGGATGACATTTCCCGGAAATGGCAGCGAAGTGGTTGGATCGATCACCGGAAATCCGAGTGCCGAGAAGTCCCCGCGCTTCATCTCCGGCAGAGGGACGTGGGAGAGCCGGGTCTGTCCCTGGACGATCCTGAGCCCGTCATAGCCGACCAGGAAATCCAGGTCTTCCAGAATGCGGCCGGCCCACTGAAACCCAAACTGATTTCGCTTGAACTCGGGCAGAGGCTGGCCGGGAGTATCGAAGAAGTTTCTAGCGTCAAAATTGTCATTTCGGTGAAAATAGTAAATCGACCCGTGGAATCTGCGGGGCGTCTTGGCCAGAAACGGGTTGTAGATCTCAATCGCTGTACGCGTTCCGATCTTCTTCGTGAAGGGATTCGTGAGTACCCTGTAGGCAGAGATTTCCGCCATACTTTCCCGCTCGGCGGGGCTCAACGGAGTCTCCACTTCTCTGGAAGCCAGCAAGGTGGAAAAGGAACCCATCAGCACCAGCAGGAAGTAGGCAGCGAGTCCTTTCAAAGCATCAGCTCCCCGCCCCGCTTCAGTTCCCGAATCACGAATGTCACACTCAGGATTGGCTCTGCATCTGGAATCTCGAGTTCGAACACCAGGGTCTCAGTGTCGTCGCCAACGACTGGCCGGCCATCCACCGTACGCGGAAACACAAATTTGGCTCCCACGCCGTCCCCCTGGGGGGGAGAGTATCCCCTCAGGCGAACCTGACTTACGCTCGAGGTAGAAAGAAAAGCCTGGTTCTTCATTGAATCTGTGGTGCTGACTTCGAGATAGCGCTCAACCTCACGTTCATTGTCTGGATCATTGGAACGGAAAGAAACAGTCAGAACGATCCAATCTTCGAAATCGAGCTCCAGGCCAGGAGTGGTCAGATCGTCAAAACGCTCCTTTTCCAGGGCACTCAGACTGTCGTAGTCGTGGGCGTGCTGCTCGACTCGCACGAACGCCCGTCGGACGGGCAATGAGGAGAGGATGCGTGTATAGAAAGTATTGAAGATCTCCTTTTCTCCTCTGACCCCGCTGCCGACCCCTTCGATGACTTCGGTAAAGGTCGTTTGCCTGGCCCAGGGAGAATCGTTAAGAACGGCTACCGCCTCGTCAAACGACCAGCTCGTGAAGGGCTCTTCCAGAAAAGGGAAGGGGGTGGCCAGCAACAAAAAAACCGGGATCAACAATCGAATCATTCACCGCCTCATGGGGGGCACTGGCAGGGGCCATTCCCAGGGCGCCATTATAGCAAGATGAGGGTGGCTGAACCGAACGACCGCGAAGACCGATCAAGGATCCTCTCAGTCCTCTTCGTTGAGGGCCTGTATCAGCTTCGGAACGACCTCGAACAGATCCCCGACCACACCGTAATGAGCAATGTTGAAGATGGGTGCGTTGCGGTCGGCATTGATGGCAACGATGCAGGCGGAGTTCTTCATACCGACCACATGCTGGATAGCCCCTGAAATCCCGCAGGCGATGTACAGCCGCGGCGCAATGTTCTGCCCGGAGCTTCCAATCTGGCGCTCTCTCTCCAGCCATCCATTGTCCACCACAGGTCGGCTGGCGCCTATCTCCGCCCCCAGAGCGGCGGCTAAATCCTCGATCAGCTTCAGATTTTCTTCCTTCTTGATCCCCCGACCCACTCCAACCACGATCTCGGCCTTATCGAGATCAACTCTTCCTGTGCCGGCTTCGATCGTTTGCAGTGGGGTGCGGCGGCGGCTGAACCCGTCCAGAAAAGCTGCTTCCACAGAGATCTCCGGAGCCCCACTCTGCAGCTGATCCAGGCTCGCAGAACCTCCCTGGATGGTGGCGATAATCGGGGAACGGGAACGAACGACTACATCCGCGGTCAATTTATTGCGGAACATCTGACGAACAAAGATGACACCCTCGTCCTCCACCCGGTAATCAATACAGTCAGTGACCAAACCTGTTCCCAGGCGGGCCGCCAGCTTGGGGGCAAAGTCAATGTTCTGATAGGTGTGGGCCAGAAGAAGGTAGTCCGGTTGGCTACCCTCGAGAAACGGGGCAGCAGCCGCACAGTAAGCATCCGGGTCGTAGTCCTGCAGTTCAGGAGCAGTAAGAAAATGGACTCTCACGGCACTGACGCTGGACAAGAGCTTCTGGAACGGCTCCGGGTCCGCGCACAGAAGAACCAACTCCACAGAGGCTCCCATTTCACTCGCCAGGGCCTGGCCGAGAGCCACCGTCTCAAGGGCGGCGTTTCGAACCACGCTTCCGTCATGGTCCAGTAGAATGCAAATCTTGGGTTCAGGCGAATTCAATTCAGATCACTTTTGCTTCTTTTCGGAGCTTCTCAACCAGAGTTGCCACGACGGTGGCTGCGTCCCCTTCCAACATCTCGGCATGGCTGGCAGCCTGCGGGACGTACAGTCGCCTGACTTCGATCTGCGGAATCTCGGACCAGGAAATATTCAGCTCGTCGATTTCGACTCGTCGAATCTCCTTTTTTCTTGCCTGCATGATTCCCTTCAGGGAAGGGTAGCGAATCTGGGAGCTTCCGGCTTGAATCGCGAGCACGGCCGGCAGCGGGAGTTCCACCCACTGGAAGCTTCCACTCTCCATCTCGCGCAGGGCTTTGATCGAGCCCTTTTCGGGTTGGGCCTCGACCTCCATGACAATTGTGGCGTGCGGCAGGCCCAGGAGCTCAGCCAGAATCCCACCGGTCTGGGCATAGGCCAGATCGTCAGACTGCGTTCCGGTCAGGATGAGATCAAAGGATTCCTGTTTCAGGACCTCGGCGAGAACTCTCGCGGCTGCATGTGGCGAGCTGGCCCGTCGCTCCGGGTCTACGACCTGAAGGGCCCGGTCACAGCCCATCGCCAATCCCTTGCGAATGGACTTCTCATTTCCCGCTGTTCCAATGTTGAGAATAACCGCTTCTCCCCCATGCGCCTCCTTGATCCGAAGCGCCTCTTCTATCGAGTACTCGTCGCACTCGTTGATTTCGTGGGTCAGATCTCCGGACTTGATCCAGTTTTCTTCGACATTGATCTGAAAACGGGTTTCACGACTCGCAACTTCTTTCAGGCAGGTGAAAACCTTCATGACTTGAATAGTCTCTCGAAAGCGTCCCTGGGATCTTCGTGATCGGGATTGGAGGTGGTTTGCTTCTCGACCGAAGATCGAGCCTCGAAGTAAGGGCACACATTGGCCGCATCCTTGGGCGAAACCCGCTTAGGAATCGCCCGTGAGCACTCGAAGCGACTTGCCGGATCAAGAAAGGCACAGTTCGTACAGGTGTGCAGGGGAGCCTGGCAGGCAGGGCAAGTGGATCCGACCAGAATCTCGTCGAAGTTGCGAGGCAGTGGCTTTCCACAGGTCTTACAACGGACAACACCTGTCTGAAAACTGGTCATCCGGGGTGAGCGGGGACCATCGCGAGACCCCCGGCTGGTGGGCCGACGAGAACGCTCCGGACGCTCTCCTTCATCGCTCTTGTAACCCTTGTGGCGGTACTTTGGACTCATGGATCCCCCCTTTTCAAAACGCGTCTCGGGACTGGGATTCAGAAACCGTCAGCGCAAATCTGCGCAGGCCCCTTTGATCCCGGTGAGATCCATGGCATCACGGCCCGAGTCTTTCCGACGAATAACGCCCTGCTTATCAATCAGGAAAGTCGTTCTCTGGGAAAAGCCTCGCTCGGCGAGGACCCCGTATCGGCGGCTGACCTCTTTGTCCGGCCAATCTGCCAGAAACCGGTATTGGACACCCAGTTCCTCAGCGAACTTCTTCTGACTGGGGCGAGCATCAACGCTGATTGCCAGAACCTCCGTGTCGTGTTCGTTGAAGTATTCGATATCATCCTGATACCGTGTCAATTCAGTCCGTCAGCCACCAGTGAAGGCCAGGACGTAAAAAGCGACAATGACGTTCTTACTTCCCCGGAATTGACTCAGGCGTACGGTCTCGCCATTGTGATCCGTCAATTCAAAATCGGGGGCCTCGTCCCCGATTTCAGGAGATTCAGCAACCTCCTGTTGGAACACCCCTCCTGCCATAGACACGGAGGATGGATGGGCGCACAATAGCAGTGCCAGTGGGACCAGCAAGAGTTGTTCACGGGAAACCATAAAGAGATTCTAAGTCAGGCATTGGATCGCGTTCAAATCAAATTCTTTACTCGCCCAGGATGCCAGCTCTGTACAAAAAGCCTGCACACCCTGAGAATCCTCGAGAGCCGATTTCACCTCGAGATCGAAGAGGTGGACATCAGCCAGTCGCCTGAGCTTCTGGAAGCCTACCAGTTTGACATTCCGGTGGCCACGCTGGAAGGAGAGGAACTCTTCCGCCACCGGGCCGATGCCGGTAAGATTGAGAAGCTACTGGAGGCCAGAGCGAAAGACAAAGACGATGCCGGCGACTAAGATCTGCCAGACTTGCGAGGGAACGGGTTGGGTACTCTTTCGGGAAGAGGAAACGGAGAAGGTCTCAGCCTGCCCCGACTGCCGGAGCCAGTCACGATCGAGTCAGCGATTCCAGAATGCCGCCATTCCTCCCCGTTACGGCGAGCAGGGGTTTGAGACCTTTTCAACCCCCCACCGCCTGCAGAAGAGAGCCCTGTTGCGGTCCATCGAGTTCGTCGAGGCCTTCCCAGAGTTGGAGCGGGGTCTTCTCTTCGTCGGCCCCTGCGGAGTGGGCAAGACTCATCTTTCGGTCGCCATTCTGAATGCAGTTCTCTCCGGGCACGATTCGAGCGCTCGCTTTGTAGATGAAGCCGAACTGCTGCGCAGCCTCCAGCACAGTTACGGGCGGGACTCCCAGTCCTCGGAGGAAGAGTTGCTGCGGCCCCTGCGACGAGCCGATCTCCTGGTATGGGACGATCTGGGCACCGGACGCCCCACCGATTGGGTTCGGGAAACGATCCACACCATCATCAACTACCGCTACACGAATCAGCGCCTCACGATCTTCTCCAGCAACTGGAAGCTTCCCGGGAAATCAGGCGTCGAGAGTCTGTCCCGAGAACCGACTCTCTCGGATCGCATCGGAGAACGACTCTATTCGCGCGTTCTCGAAATGTGCGAGATCGTGGAGATGAAGGGCCCGGACTTCCGAAAAGAAGTGCACAAGGCCGGCCAGGACTTTCAGAGAACGCACAAGGGCTAGGGTAGGATTCCAAATCCCAGATTCCAGAACTCCAGGATAGAGTGGGAGAGGCCGAGACCCCTCCCCCTTCCTGACTCCTTCCTCTTCGTGTCTTGGAATCTGGAACTTGAAATCCTTCATTTCCCCGGCTTGGAAGGTCGCATCTCAATGCGGCTGGTGAGACAGCGCGGGTCTCGCCCCAGCGTGTCGATGACCACGTCGGCCACGTCCCGCGGAGACAGCTTCCAGGATTCTTCAGCCGGTGTCCTCCCACCGAACCCGGTGTTCACACTTCCAGGCATCACATAAGCAACGCGAATATCGTCGTACCGAACTTCCTGCATCAAGGCTTCGCTGAACGCCTTGAGCCCGAACTTCGAGGCACAGTAGGCGGCCCCTTCAGGAAAGGCGTTTTTCCCGGCCAGGCTCCCGATATTGATGATGAAGCCCTCGCCACTCCGGCGCAGGACAGGCAGCGCATAGTGACAGCAGTAAAAGAGAGAGTCCAGATTGGTGCGCATCAGGGTACGCCACTCCTGGGGAGACATTTCCATTACGGAACGAAAAATCCCCACACCTGCATTGTTAATGAGAATGTCCAGTCCACCCAGACGCTCTTCTGAGAAGCGAATCAACTCTTCAACCGGCTCGGGCCGGCCTACGTCACAAACCCTCCCCAGGACCTCGCCGCCGCTCTCTCCGAGGCGCTTGACGGCTTGTTGCAGGGCACCCTCTGAGCGGCCACAAATGACGGTTCGGACTCCGTTCTCCACGAAACCCTCCGCGATCCGAAATCCAATTCCCCGGGTGCCCCCGGTTACAATGGCGCGCTTTCCCCAAAGCGTTCCTCTTTCTTCTCTCCTGGCCTGGTCACTGTCGCCCACTGCGCCTCCTCGGTTCGGTTTGTTCACTTCCTCCGGGTGCGCCCGGGGACGTCACCGAGAAGATTATAATGGACTTGCCACTCGAATCCTTCCTCTTATTTACGTGACTGTTAAAAAATTCGCAGTTACAATATCTTTTATGAGCTCGAATCAAGTGGATGAGCAGGGAAGCGGGTAAGGCAGGAGTAAGAAAATGAGCTTTTTCAGGTCGGGCCTGGTTTTTATGGCCGCCTTGCTTTGGATTGGATTGGCCAAGGCAGACGTTATTGAAGTCACTGAAGACAGCGAGCTGGCACCCGACCGCGTGGTACTCGACTTTTCCGGACGCACCAGGTGCAGCACTGCCGACGACTTTGGGCACTGGGGGATCGGGATTGGGAGCGATGGCGGCTTCTCGCCCGTCGTGGACCAGATTTTCATTCCCCTTGCCGGGTTCGTGAGTTTTCTGAGAAACGGGACGTGCGAAGAGACACCCGCCGGAGGGGACCCGTCGCCCCTGCTGATTTTCGACTTCGGATACCCCGTCACGGAAGCCGCCTTCACTTTCGTGAACGGCGGACCGGGCGTGACCGCGGAATTGAAGGCCTATGATTCAGCCGGGCGAATACTGGGGACTTTCCAGTCTCCTGAAATCGATGCCGCTCAGGGAGTCTTCTTCGGCATCAAGATCACCAGCGGCCTGCCCTTTTCCAAGGTCACTGTCAGCTACAGCTCTCCACAACTCCAGGAGCAGGTGGTCGACTTCTCATTCGCCTACCAGACCCGCCCCGATTTTTCGAGTGTGATCCCTCAGATCGGTGATGCGATCCTGGGCAGCGGCGCCCTGAAAACCATCATCGTGGTGACCAATCTGACCGATTCGACCGCCGAGGGACAGGTCGCCCTGTTCTCACAGGACGGAAGCGAGATGGATCCGGAACTGGCCGGCGAGAGCGGGACCGCTCCTGCCACGGGTGTCGTCACGACCAACAGTTTTTCGATTCCGCCGAGAGGATCAACCGTGGTGACCACTCCGGGAACCTCCGATCCGGTCCTGCAAGGGTATGCGATTGTCTCAGCCAGTGTCCCGGTCCAGACCACGGCTGTATTCCAGTTTCTGGACGGAGGACAAGCACCGACCCTGGAAGCCGGAGTAGCAGGAACTCAAGAGGCGACCTTTCAGAGCGCTACCGTCGTCCGCGCCCAGCTGGGCAACGTTGACGCTGGAGTTGCCCTCGCGAACCCGGGAGACACGACGGCATCGGTGGATCTACAGCTTGTCGACACGCGGAATGAGATTTTTGGGGTTTTCCATATCGACATGGAACCCGGAACCCACATAGCCAGGTTTGTGCCTGATCTGTTTCCCAGCGCCCCGGCCAATTTCACAGGATCCATCCTGATCAAAAGTGACGTCCCGGTGGCGGCTACCGTGATTCGCACACTCTCGGGACTGGTGAGTGCCAGCCTCCAGGTGGCACAATGAACAGCCCATGCCCAGACTTTATGCGTTTCGAGGCCACCGGTTCGACCCACAGATTGTGGGAAGACTGGACGATGTCGTAACTCAACCCTACGACAAAATCTCCGACTCCCTGCGGCGGGAATACCTGGATCGAAGTCCCTTCAACGTGGCCCATGTGATCGCGAACAGCGATCACAAAGCGGCCGCCCACGCCCTGGAGAGCTGGATTTCCCAGGGAGCTCTTCGACGCGATGAGGAGCCCTCTCTGTACGCCTATCAGCAGTCCTATGCCTGGCAAGACCGGGAGTACGAACGGACCGGTGTGATCGGATTGGTCTCGATTCAGGAAGCGGCTGCCTCGATCAAAGGCCACGAGAAGACCATGTCGGGCCCGCTGCAGGATCGACTCCGCCTTCTGCGCGAGACGGAGGTCAATGACGGACTGATTTTTTCGCTGTATCAGGAACCGGCCCGTCACACCGATCTGCTCCTGGAGGAGGTTATGGCCGCGGGACGTCCTCAAATTGACGTCGCCGATGACTCCGGTTTTCGCCACCGGCTGTGGAGAATTGAAGAGCCGAGGGTTCAGGGGGAGCTGAACGAAATCCTGAAGCCTCTTACTTTTTACATCGCCGATGGCCACCATCGCTTTCAGACAGCCGTCCATTTCAGGCAGGAATGCGAGGAAAAGAGATGGAAGCCGGGGGCTGTTGAGAGCTTCGACAAGCGGATGATGGCGCTCTTCAACATGGAGAGTCCGGGGCTTAGAATTCTCCCGACTCATCGTGCTCTGAGGGATCTGGTTGATTTCAATCTGGAGGATTTCCTGAGTGTCCTGGCCTCCGCATTCGAGGTGCGCCCGCAGAGTTCCCTGGAAGAGCTCCGCCTCGTTCTGGATCGGAGCCCCAGGACACTTGGAATGATCAGTGGGCGACCACACAGGGCCTACTCTCTGAGGCCCAGAGAAGATTCGCCGTCCGGCCTGCAGGGGCTTCCCGGGACCGCAGCCGATCTCGACGTCAACCTTCTACACCAGGGGATTCTGGAACCCCTGCTCGGTATCGGGATGGCGGAACTGGCGGCCCAGAGCCATGTGGACTACTTTCGCGATTCAGACAGGCTGGCCAGGGGCGTCGAGGCAGGAGATTACTCACTTGGTTTCCTGCTCCGTCCCACCACTCTGGAGCAGGTGAGACGCTGCTCTGATGAAGGGTCCATGATGCCCCAGAAGTCGACCGATTTCTTTCCCAAGCTACTTACGGGGCTGGTTTTCTCCAAAATGGTCATCAACAGGGACCCATAACCGGGATCGACCACGCGTCGACACATGAACAAGATCTGCCTGTTTGCAGTATTTGTTTCTCTTCTCTCACTCGAGATCTCCGGGCCGGCAGCCGCCCAGCCCAGGCTCTCCTGGAAGAAAAGCACTTACTACGAGGTAGGGGATCAGATCGATCCTGCGGTCTTCGTTCACGACCGGCGCATGAGCGAAGTCCGTCTGCTCGACCTGATCGACTCCGAAACCCGGGTGGCGGTCCTGATCCTGTTCGGTGGAGGGATCAAGGAACTCCCTCCCGGAAAAAAAAGAGAGGGCCGCTCTGGTGTGAGGACAGTTTTGACGATTTACCCATCCAGCGTGCCTTGCTGGGGGCCTTCAAGGACCAGCCGATCCAGTTCATTCCGATTGCAATCCCACCCGTCTATCACGCCGCCAATTATGGCTGGGATGAGGATGATTTCCTCGGCTTTCCCGATGACTCCGAGCGCTACCTGGCCGCTGCCAGCTCCTTCATCCGGGCCACCGAAGAAGCGGTAAAAAGCACCCTCCTTCCCTTCGATGAAATTTACTACGACCCGAAATTCAGGCTTGCTGCAAACCCAAAGGAGCGCAAACTCGACTCCCGAAATGGCACCGTCCATGACTGGGAGGGGAAACTCCGGTGGGGAACTGAGGCAAGAAGATATGGGGCTCCAGCGTTCTGGTTTCTGGACTCATCCGGCCGGGTTCTGAGAGAACCTCTGCTTGGCAATGAATATGATGCGGATCCTCCAGAGATCAACTACGGCTTCCGGGAAGTGCGCGATCTCTTAGAGGAACTTCTGGAGAGAACGGGCTCCGGGTCCTAGGTTCGGAAACCGGACAGCCGGGGCGATCCTGGTGGTCGCCCGCCAAGCGGGCCGGCACAAGACTGGCCCCTACGAGAGGATCTGATCGGACCAGGGAGGGGCCTCCTGCATTGATTTCAGGCTCTCCCCATCGGACCACGGAGAGTCCTCCTAGGGCTTAAGAATGTCCCCGGGGGGCCGCAGCCGACCTTCCCGAACGTACCAGTCCATCTGCCCCACGATTCCGCGCAGGATCTTCAGATCACGCTCGCTCAGATCGGGCTGGTCCAGGATGCCTCGAATCGCGTTCAGGATGTGGTCCGGGTTGGACTGACTCAGGAAGCCAATCTCAATCAGGACTTTCTTCAGGTCCGCGTAGAAGCGCTCCCGTTCGGCTATGGACACCTGTTCCTGACGCGCTTGAAGAGGCGGCCGGGAGAGCTGAGCGATCTCGTACAGAAGAATAGCCGCGGCCTTAGAGATATTGAGGACGGGATGCTCTGGATTGGAGGGGATGCAGACACGAAACTGGCAGCGGGCAAGCTGCCCTTCCGACAGTCCTGATCGCTCCGGGCCGAACACGAGCCCGACCCGATTCTTCACCGAGTACTCGCCAATGAGCCGGGCCGCCTCACGGGGACCGATTGCCTCACGTCGCTGCAGCCGGTCTCGGCCGGAAGTCGTCGCAAAGAGAACCTGTTCACCACCCGCCGCCTCGCCCAGACTGTCGAACCGGCCGGCGTCTTCTACCAGGTGAAAGGCTCGTCCGGCCATCATCCGGCATTCCTGATCCTCGGGTGTCTCCACGGCCACCAGCTTGAGGCTGCGAAAACCCATGTTCTTCATGATCCTGGCGACAGACCCCACGTTCCCCGGATTCAGGGTTCCTACCAGGATCACCGAGACGTTGTCATGTTCCTGGGAGGGGGAAGTCGGCATGGTGGGGAATATATCATTTGGGCCGGGAGGCGGGAGAGGCCCCACAACTTCAAGAGCGTGGGAGGGGTCTTGGGGCGGCGCGACGTTTAAATTCTCGAGCGCAGTCCCAAGGCTCCTCCCACTCTCGGTCTCCACCACCGGAGACAGGAGAAACGAACTCGCCGGGGAGACGTAATGGGGTAGAGTGTTCCGGGCGACGACAGATTCGGAGGAGGGCCGAGGCCAGCTGAAGAAGGATGAAAAAGGAAGGACTGCTACTTGTCATGTTTGCCGCCTTCGCGTCCCTGGTGATGTTTTTGATGGCCATGCCGGAGGGCGAAGAGATCCCCTTTGAGCCGGATGGTGGAACCATCCTTCAGGATCCCGCCATCTGCGCCAACCAGTTCTGTCACAGCCTTGAAATGGGAAGCACGCTGAACGATCCGACTCGAGGCAGCGTGACCCTGCAGAATGTTCCCCTGGAGTATGTTCCTGGAGAGAGCTACGAGCTGGGAATTCTAATCGAAGGAAAACAGTTCGTACTGCCGGGAACGGATCGGGTTTTCGGATTTCAGATGACCACCTTCTTCGAAGATGAGACACAAGCCGGCAACCTGGAGGCAATCACGCCCGGGCTCACTACCGTCGAGGCTGGCGGTGTCGATTTTCTCACTCACAAAGAGCCTTTGCCTTCCGGACAGGTCGATTTTCGATGGACGGCACCCTCCGCCGGTGGCGGGCCAGTTACGCTCAGGGTGGCCGCCAACGCCGGCAACAATGATGAAAAAGAAAGCGGCGATGCGATCAGTACCGACGAAGTTGTGATTCCCGAAGGTGAGAGTGAAAACGTGGTCTTCTACTTTCCCCAGATTGGCATCGGCACCACCGGGCTGAGCACCTTTCATACCGACTTGATCTTTGTGAACACCGGCGCAGCTACCCCGCTGCGGGCCGAGATCTTCGCGTCTGTGGAGGATGAAATTGCAATACCTGTAACGGTTCGAATCGAATCATCCACGGGAGATCCCGTCATTGGCGATTCGATCGAGCTGGAGCTCTCGCAAGGGGCTTCGATCGAGCTGGGACTGCGGGGACTGGGAGAGATCTCGCCGGGTTACGTGCGGGTCACCACGGGACCCGCGGTAGGTGGCGTAGCCGTCTTTACTTTCCTGCTTGATCCCGGGGACGGGGGACCCCTGCAGAGGCTTTTTGACAGCGGCGTGCCTTCTTCCAGCCCGATTCAGGACTTCAGCCTGCCGGTACAGGTGATCTCGGATGTCCTGGACACCGGCGTGGCCATGGTTAACGTAGACAACAACGGTGGCCCTTCTCCTTCCACAGCCCAGAATCAGATCACCCTTTCCCTTTACGACGAGGCCTTCGAGCTGGTGGAAACGGTCGAAGTACCACTGGAGACCGGCCACCACCTGCCCCGCTTCGCATCCGAGTTGTTTCAGACCCTGGGAGGCAATGGAATCGATTTCAAGGGGAGTATGACGGTGACCAGCGACCAGCTTCTCTCCGCTGTCACCCTCCGGCAAACCACAGTTCCGACCCTGACCGCCCTTTCCGTGATTCCCGGCCGCGCGGACCAGAATTGATTACCTGCGCGAGTCTCGAAGAGCGCGCAACGAGAAACGCAAACCTACCCCCCCTTCTCCATCAGCTGCTGGATCCGGGAAAGCCCCTCCGTCAGATTCTCTCGGGAGGTGGCGTAGGAGAGTCGGATGTAGCCTTCTGTCCCAAAGGCGGACCCGGGGACGGTCGCGACCCTGGCCTCCTTGATCAGAAGTCTCGAGAAATCGACGGAAGTCTCGCAGCCGGTCAGCCGCATCGCCTCGGAGACATTTGGATAGGCGTAGAAGGCCCCATTGGGCTGAGCACAGGAGCACCCCCGAATACCCTCCAGCTTCTCCAGAACCAGCTCCCGCCGGTGCCGATACTCCTCGGTCATCTCTGCAACCAACGAGGAATCGATCGACAGCGCTGCCAGGGCAGCCCGCTGTGAAATGGAAGCGGGATTGCCTGATTCGTGGCTTTGGTAGTCAGCCACTTTCTTGATCCGATCCGCGGCCGTGACGCAGTATCCCACTCTCCAGCCCGTCATCGAGTAGGTCTTGGAAAAGGATCCGACAAGGGCAAAGAAAGGGTCATCGGGAGCCGCCATGGCCGCGATCGAAAAGTGCTCGTGTCCATCGTAGACAAAGTAATCATAAGTCTCATCCGACAAGAGCAAAACCGAGTTCTCTTTGCAGATCCGATAGATCTCCTCCATGGCTGCCCGAGGGATGACGGCCCCCGTCGGGTTGTTGGGGGTGTTCAGAATCAACCCTCGCGTTCGAGACCCGATCGCCTCCTCTACTACTTCCGGTCGCAGCTCGAAGTTGTCCTCTTCGCGAGTCTCAATGATTCGGGGCTCGGCCTCCGTAACCTTGACGACCTCCGGAAAAGTGACCCAGTAGGGCGCCGGGATGAGAACTTCATCACCCGCCTCAAAACAGCTCATGCAGAGATTGTGAATCGTGTGCTTGGCTCCCGAAGAGAGAGCGACGTGAGCAGCCTGGAAGTGAGAACCCCAGATGTTATTGAAGTGCTCCGCGACCCCTCTCCTGAGTTCGGCGATGCCGATTGTCGGAGTGTACTTCGTAAAGTCCTCCTGAATCGCGGCCACGGCTGCGGCCTTGATCGGGGCCGGAGTGGGGAAGTCGGGTTCCCCCGGACCCAGATCAATCACGTCAATTCCCTGGGCTTTCAGCTGCTGGGCCTGCTGCATGACGGCCATGGTCGGAGAAGTGGTAATTCCTCCCAGTCTTTTTGCAAATTTCATCAGAATGTATGCCTCTCAGTTATGAATCGCAGGGATTATATCGGAGGGAGACCGGGCGCGGGAAGAGGGTACTGGTCGGGAGGCGGGAGAGGCTCCACAACTTCACTCTCGGTCTCCACCACCGGAGACGGGAGGCGGGGGACGTTGAGCGTTGAACGTGGAACGAGTTACCTGAGCCGCAGCTGTTGACCCGGGTAAATGACCTTGCGATCGGCCAGCTGGTTCAACTCGGCCAGGCGCTGCAGAGGCAGGCCAAATTGCCGGGCAATCTTATACAGAGAATCGCCCCGGCGAACCGTGTAATAACCGCTCGAGACTCGACTCGAGGCGCCAGTGCCACCTTTATGGGGCGTGATGGGGATGATCAGGTTCTGACCCAGATGCAGACGGTTTGGGTTCCGAATCCGGTTGGCGTGGACGATGGCGTCGATACTGGTGCGGTTGGCACGCGCAATATGCGACAGCGTGTCCCCCTTTTCAACTCGGTGGTGACGAACCCTGAGACGCTTTTCCGGAGGGATCCGGGCGATGCGCCGGGTGGCCAGATCAGCTTTCCCGGCGGGGACGCGAAGCTCGTAAGGCTGATCGACGTAGGGGGTGATTCCTCTTCTCAGTTCGGGGTTGAGCTCTTCCAGGATCTCCGTGTCCACCTCGATTGCTTCGGAAATCACCCTGAGATCAAACTGATGGGTGACCTCCACTTTTTCCCACTGCTGCGGCTCATCGGGCTCCACTTGAAACCCGTAGGTTTCGGGGTTCTTGTGAATCAGGATCGAGGCCAGTACGGCCGGAACATAATGGCGGGTATCGCGCGGCAGCATTCTCCGCTCGACCATGCTCCAGTAGTCCAGTTTCCCGTACTTCCTCAGAATGCGGCGAACTCTACCAGGCCCTGCATTATAGGCTGCCAGGGCCAGGTACCAGTCCCCGAAATCGCCGTACAGATCGCGCAGGTGGCGGGCTGCTGCTACCGTGGACAACTCGACGTTGTTGCGCTCATCGATCCACCACCCGACCTCCAGATCGTAGGTCCGAGCCGTCCCCGAGATGAATTGCCACACACCCGCAGCATGAGCATGGGAGTAGGCAGTGGGTTTGAACAGACTTTCCACGTGAGGCAGGTAGATCAGGTCGAGGGGTACTCGTTCCCGTTCGAATACCTCTCGAAAGTAATCCAGATAGCGTCCTGCACGTCTCAGGCCCAGTTCCATGACCTCGCGACCGGGTCCCAGATAGTACTCCAGAAACTGCAGCACCCGCTTGTTGACGACCATGGGCATGTCGAACCGGGTTGCCTTGAGCTCGGCATCAACGAGATCTCCGAGCCCGGGATCGACTTCTATTGAGAAGATGTTGTGGCGGATGATTTCGTCTAACGGAGTCGCTGTCATCGCGGAGACGAAATCGTCGTTGGGCTGGACCAGGGCCGCCACTTCCAGGGTCTGCATCCGCTCCAGGAGGTCGTAGTAGGCCTGGGCAACCCGAGGGTACTCATGAAAGGAAAACCCGGCCTCCCGCAGATCCATCAGCAACTTGTCGAAATGGTTGCGGGCCTCCTCCTCTCTTCCCTCCTCAAAAAGAAGTGCCGCCCGGTTCATTCTGTGCTCGCACTCCTCCAGGAGTTCCCGGACGGGATCGGGAGGGAGAGCCGGGGACGGTGTCGAATCCACCGCAGGCGCTGCCATCGGTGAAGCGGCTTCCAGAGACCGGTCCGGCTGCTCAACTGAGGAGACCTCCTGGGAGACCGAGGCTGGAGGGTCCGCTTCCGGTGGAGCGGGGGATAGTGCGGAATGAGAGGCACAGCCGACAAGAGCAGCAAGAACGGGAAGCAGAAAGAGGCCAGGCCGACTATCGACTTGCAAGAGATTTCTGAACCAGGCTGCTGGCACGGGGCAGCAGGTCCAGAGCCCGCTGAACCTGCCGGTCGATGTCCAGCGAGATCCGATAGCCCTCTCGATCACCGAAGAGCTTGAGATAGATTCTCTGCTGGATATGGTTGGTCAGAATATGAGCATCTTCTTCAAATTCCTGTTCTTCGAATTCCAGGTCGTGCTCAAGCAGGTACAGCCTGAATGCTTCTAGAACTTCGGGACCGATTCGAGTGTCGCCGAGTAGCTGTTCTCTGTCCCGGGCCGGCAGACTGGTGTAGTCATCCGGAACTCTCTCAAAGGGGATCGCAGTTTCGATCTCCCGAGTCCAGAGCTTCCTGGCAAATTTGAAGAACAGGTCCTTGCGAGCGATTGCACGCAAGAGCCTGGAGGCGGCTTTTGGGCTCACAAACTCGTCGGGCTCAATCCCTCCCTCTTCTTCTTCCTTCAGGTGTCCTTCTTCGCCAACACGCGCTGTTTGGTGTCGTCTGTAGAAATAGTTGTAAAACCCGTCCGAGTAGTCTCTCTGGATGAGACGGTCGTTGGGTGTGTAGTACTTTCCGGTTGTGAGGGCGAGGCCCCGCTTGCCCCCGTCCAGAGGGTAGATGGTCTGAACCAGGGCCTTGCCAAAACTGGTTTGCCCGACGATCAGAGCCCTCCCGTGATCCTGCAGCGCCCCCGCCACGATTTCACTGGCGCTGGCGCTGTTCTCATCAATGAGAACAATCATCGGGTACTTCTCCCGACTCCCCCGGATGGCTTTGAATGATCGGTTCTCACGCAGGTCACGGCTGCGGGTGCTGACGACCAGCTGGTTTTTCTCCAGGAACCGATCGGACACCTCAATCGCCGCCGTCAGTGCTCCTCCGGGATTGCTGCGCAGATCCAGAATCAAGGCTTCCATATTGGCTTGCCGCAGGTCCTGGAGAGCCTTGTCGAGTTCGGAGCGAGTGGTCTCCGAGAACTTAGCGATGCGGATGTACCCGACTCCGGCTTGAAGCTGAAAAGCGTACTTAATGGTGTGGATCGGAATCTCGTCTCGTTCGATGGTGAAGCGCAGGGGTTGCGTCTCCCCGGTGCGCTCCACCGTGATGTCAACGGTGGTCCCTCTAGGACCCTTCAACCGAGGGATAACATCCTCATTCACGTCCCAGTCTTCAATGGGCTCACCACTGATCTCGGAGATCACGTCACCGGCCTTGATTCCGGCCCGGTAGGCCGGTGTTCCGGGAACGGGGGGTTCGACCACCAGCACGCGGCCACTCCCCGGGGCTTCGGCGCGGATCGTGATTCCCAGACCGTAGTACTTCCCGCGCTGCTCTTCCTGAAGACGACTGTAGTCGGGAGTTGCAAAGAAGGAGCTGTGCGGATCGAGCGTTCTCAGCAGGCCCTGGATAGCGTTCTCGATCATGGTCTCCGGAGACACCTCGCGGGGGTGGGAGGACTCGATCAGCGCCAGTACCTCGCTGAATCTCAGGATCAGTTTTTCGGCATCGTGCGTCGATGACCCGGCCCTCACCCGGTCACCGACCAGGCCTCCCAGCACCGTGGCTACCAGCACCAGGACGAACAGAATCAGGGGCAATCGATTTCGCATGATTTCGGGGCAGTATAACATTGAGGGCAGATGACAGAGGCGAGGGTGAAGTGTGCGACTGAAAATCAACTCCTCCCGGTTGGAGATGCGACTCACAGGATCCTGGCTCATTCTTGTCCCGGGTATCCGTTGAGATTCTGGGCATTCCATCCCTGAAGCCCTGCGAACGCTGGAGCCCGGAACCCGCTGTGTTTCGCGTCCCCCGGGACCTCCTCGTTCTGTTGACTTGCTCGCGAACCTTGACTTAAACTGAGCCTTGCGGAGACCTCTTCATGTTTAACCTTGGCTTTCCTGAACTCATGGTCATCTTTACCGTTGCCCTGCTCGTTTTCGGGCCTCGGAAATTGCCGGAGATCGGCCGATCTCTGGGCAAGAGCCTCAACGAGTTCAAGCGGGCCACCAACGACCTGAAACGCACCTGGGAAACCGAAGTGAGGGTCGAAGAGGATGATCTCCGGAAAGCCATCGATCAAGAGCGGCAAGAGCTGGACGACATCGTGAGCGGGGTGGGAGCCGAAGGGGAAGATCTCACGAGTGTCATCGATCGGGAGTCGCCAGGGCTGGACGAGAACGACTGATTCTGTTCCGGCCCGCCGTACTTCACCATCCTGCCTGACCATCCATGGAAAACGACTCGAAGGCCCCGAACCAACCCGCATCGGAACCGATTGAGCCAGACGCCGACGACGCGCTGACGTCCATTTATGACAGTGGTGCGCCAGTTGAAGACAGTGACTGGGGTGAACCGGAAGAGAAGGAACTGGGTGGGCGGATGACCTTTCTGGAACACCTGGATGAGCTGCGCAAGAGAATTATGTATTCCCTGATCGCCCTGGTTTTGACCAGCGTGGCGGGATGGGTCCTTCGAGAGCAACTCTTCCAGATTCTGCGCGCACCCCTGGGGGATGCGGTCCCGAGCCTGGTCTTCACTCGGGTGACAGACCCGTTCACAATCTGGCTCAAGATTTCAGTGGCTTTTGGGATCTTCCTGGCCTGTCCCTTTCTTCTCCTGCAGGTGTGGCTCTTCATCTCTCCCGGCCTGTACCGAAAAGAAAAGAAGTATGCGATTCCGTTCCTGCTCTCCGGAACCGCGCTCTTCGTTACCGGCGGGCTCTTTGCCTACTACCTCATTCTTCCGTTTTCCCTGAATTTCTTGATCAAGGAACTGGGTGCGAGTCTGCAGCCTATGCTGACCGCCGTCGATTACTTCAGCTTCGTAGTCATCATCGTGATCGGAATGGGGGGGGTGTTCCAGCTTCCCGTGCTGGTCGCGTTTCTGTCCCTGTTCGGGCTGATCACACCCGGCTTCCTGTGGAAGAACTTTCGCTACGCAGTGTTGCTCATCGTCATTGTGGCAGCCGTCATCTCCCCCACACCAGATGCTCTCAACCTGGCTTTCTGGGTGGGCCCCATGGTTGTGCTCTACCTGGGCAGCATTGTAGTTTCCTGGGTTTTTCAACGCCGTCGCTTGAGGGCTGAGGCCCGGGAACAGGAAGACTGAGTGCCTCGCTTCGCTCGGTTCTCTGGGTTCTGGGTTCTGGGTTCTAGGGTTTGGGTTCACGCCTGGTAGAGCTTCAGCAGTCCGTGTAGCCAAGGCTTACAATACTCGCACATGATCGCCGGACTTCCCCTTTCAGCCTGGATCCTGCTGCTGCTTTCCGCCGGGCTGGGGCTGGCCATCGTGCTGATGTTCTACTTTCGCTACCGCGGTCGAAGGAGACGATGACCACTTTCACCGTCCTCGCGGTCTTCCTTCTCTATCTGCTGCTTCTGGGTGGGATCGGCCTGTGGGGAAGGCATGAGTCTCACAGCGTAGCCGGTTACTACGTCGCTGGAAAGAAACTGCCCTCCTGGATCATCGCTTTCAGCGCCAATGCCACCGGAGAAAGCGGCTGGCTCCTGCTGGGTCTGACCGGTATGGGCTACCTGATCGGCATTCATGCTCTGTGGGTGGTTCTGGGCGAGGTGCTGGGCGTGGCCCTGGGATGGTCCCTGGTGGCCCTTCCTTTCAAGGAGTACACCGACCGCTACGGAGCTATCACGGTGCCCGATTTCCTGGAGGCACGCTTTCGAGACAACGGACACCTGCTTCGTCTGGTCAGTGCAGTGATCATTCTGTCGATGGTGGTGGTCTACATCGCCGCTCAACTTGTGGCCGCCGGGAAAGCGTTTCACACCTTCCTGGACACCAGCTATGCAAGCGGAGTCGTGATCGGCCTGGGGATCATTCTCTTCTACACGACGCTGGGGGGATTCAAGGCGGTTGCCTATGCAGATTTCATGCACGCGCTGCTGATGGCCGGGGGGCTTTTCACTCTGGCGCTGGTCGGGATTGTCGCAGCCGGAGGATGGATGCCACTGACCGAAGGTCTGCGGGCCGCCGATCCGAATCTGCTGCTGCCCATGGGAGAGCACGGATTTTCGTTGGCGGGAATTGCCAGCGTCCTGAGCCTGGTAGGCGTGGGGCTGGCCTTCCTGGGCGTCCCCCAGTTGCTGGTACGCTTCATTTCTGCCCGGGGTCCAAACGAGATCGTTTCCGGCAGTGTGATGGCTGTCGCCTGCATTGTAGTCTTCGACCTGGGAGCCGTCTTTGCCGGCATGGCCGGGCGAGTCGTGTTTCCAGGACTGGCCGATCCCGAGACGGTCATGCCTCTGATGAGCAAGGAACTGTTTCCGGCCTTCTTCACCGGTCTCTTCGTTGTCATTGTCCTGGGAGCCATCCTGTCCACCGTGGACTCCCTTCTCATTCTGGCCTCCTCCGCCGTTCTCATAGACCTGGTGGAGAAGACATTTCGGCCCTCTCTTTCCGATCGCCAGTTGACTGTTTATGGCAAGCTGATCACCGTCGTGCTGGGTTTGAGCGCAGTCCCGTTTGCCCTGGCGGAAGTGCGGGTCATCTTCTGGTTCGTACTCTTTGCCTGGTCCGGTCTGGCGGCAACCTTCGTTCCGGTGGTCCTGTGTGCCCTCTTCTGGCCAGGCACGACCCGGGCGGGAGCCCTGGCAGGCATGATCGGAGGGTTCTTGACAACGGTGGTCTGGGTGCTCGTCTTCAAGGCACAGTTCTACGACCTCTACGAGATGATCCCTGGTTTTGCAGTGGGCCTGGCTTTGACCATCCTGGTCAGCCTCGTCACCACTCCTCCCGAAGGAGCGCTCTCGGAATGGCGGTCGGTCAGGAAGGCCGTCTCCAGCCTGAGGAAGCCGTAGGGCACGCCAATCTGGCGTGCCGAACGGAACAGACCAAGAACTGGCTCAGTTCGGCACGGTTGATAACCGTGCCCTACGAAAAAAGGGGACAGTCCCCTTTCTTAGGCTCCATAAACCGTTCGGCCTCCCACCACCGTCCTGACGACTTTGATCTCCTTGATATGGTCGGGGTCTGTCTCGTGCGGATCCTGGGCCAGGATCACGAAGTCAGCCAGCTTGCCGGCTGTGATGGAGCCTTTGAGATTTTCTTCAAAGGAAGCATAGGCTCCGTTGACGGTACACACCCTGAGGGCCTGGGCCACTGAGATCCGCTGGCTCGGACCCCAGACTCGCCCCTGAAAGTCCTTGCGTGTGACCATGCTCTGGATGGCCATCAGTGGCGGAAAAGGGCCCGGCATGTAGTCGGAGGCGGGCGCTACCGGGATTCCGTGGTCGAGAAAGGACCGATGTGCAAACATCCACTCCATCTTCTCTTCTCCGTACTCGACCCACTTGTTCCCATGGTAGTGCACGTAAGTGTAGAAGGGCGTGGGGATCACTCCCGCGGCTTTGATGCGATCCAGCAATTCCGGAGTGACCAGGGAACAATGCTCGAGGCGATGGCGGGGATCAGGCCGGGGAAACTTCTCCTGAACTCGTTCGTAGGCTTTGAGGACCATGTCGATCGTGACATCGCCGTTGGCGTGGATGCCGACCTGGTAACCGTTGCGGTGGGCCTCTTCCACCACTTCGTGAATCTCCTGCTGGGACATGGTGAGGATCCCGTAGTCGTTGGGACGCCCCACGAAGGGGGTGCTCATACGCATGGTTCTCTCCGAAGCAGAACCGTCCGCCACGTACTTGACCGCGCCAATCCGCAGCCATTCATCCCCGAAGCCTGTCTTGACTCCTGCCGCTTTCAGGTCCCGGTACATGCCGGTCTTACCGTGCGGAAAGAAATTGACCCGAAAGAGCATCCTCCCGGCCTCGTGGGCGTCCTGAAAAGCACGGAACAAGAGCGCATGCCCCCACACTACGTGCACCGAGGTCAGCCCTGCTGCTGCCATCTCGGAGGAGATAAACTCAATCCCCTTGCGGCGGGTTTCCCGGGTCACCTCCTCTCGCTTCCCGACGCGCCCGAAGGCACCCATGGCTTGCTCGGCCACCTTGCCGGTCAACTCGCCGTTCTCCCGGTAGAACCTCCCGCCCTCGGGATCCGGGGTCTCGGCGGTGATGCCGGCCAGTTCGAAAGCTCTGCTGTTGAAGACCCCCGTGTGACCACCGCGGTGCCCCACCATGGCGGGATGATCGGGAACGGCTTCGTCCAGATCCTGGCGCAGGATGGGCCGTCCCTCTTTCAGTTTTGTGTCGTCGTACTTGTACCCCTCGACCCAGTACCCGGGAGGGGTGGCAGAGGCTTTCTTGCGCAGGGCCGACTTGATCCCCTCAATGCTGCGCAGGTCGACGTTGATACCCGTCAACTCCTCCACACCCTCCGGGTGGGTGTGGGCGTCAATGAAGCCGGGAGTGAGAGTCATCCCCTCTGCGTCGATCACTTCCGTGCTGCCTGAAATCAGATTCCCGACATCCTCACTGCTTCCCACAGCAACGATCCGGCCGCCTTTGACGGCGAAGGCCTCGGCCCGGGGGAGGTCATCATCCAGGGTGTAAATGCGAGCGTTGGTCACCACCAGGTCCGGCTCGAAGGAGGCAGCCCGGTGCCTACCCCCTGCACAGGAACCCGAAACGGCTCCTCCTGCAATGAGCCCGGTCCATCCCAGAAAACTCCTGCGGCTCGACCTACCCATGAATCACCTCCTGTCTTCGCAACCCGACTTCCCAAGACCAATCTGCCAACATTCCGCCCTGCAAGGTTACAATATCGGAGATGAGAGCAGGGAATGGCGGAAAACCCGAGCACCGCCTTCGCGGAACCGCCGGCCGCTTCGCCCTGACAGCTCTTCTCTTCTTCGGCTGCAGCAGCGAGTCTTCAACCACAGACGGGCTCCCGGACCTTCCCAGCTCTTCTCTGGAAGAGTTTGCACCTGAGGTTCAGGAGCAGATCCAGACCGCCTATGAGGAAGCCCGAGAGAATCCGGATGACGCCGCCACGGTGGGCCGAGTCGGACAGTTGCTCCACGCCTACGGGCAATATAATTCTGCCCAGCCCTTCTACGGACGGGCCCAGAGCCTGGAGCCGGATGATCTCGCCTGGCCCTATTTCCTCGGCATGTGCAGGAGAGAATCGGCGGACAGCGAGGGAGCTCGGATCGCCCTGGCTCAGGCTGTGGAGCTGGACCCGTTCAATGCTCCTTCAAGATTCGCGCTGGCGGAAACTCTGCAGGCACTGGATCGTCTCGAGGAGAGCTCTCTGCACTACCGCCGAACACTCGATCTCAACCCCAAACTCTCACTGGTTCACTACGGACTCGGGCAGGTCCGAACCCGACTGGGCAAGAAGAAGGAGGCCCTGGAAAGCTACCTGCGCGCCTCTGAGATCAGTCCCGATTTTGGCGCTGCACACTACGCCCTGGCCCTCTCTTACAGGGATTCGAGGCAATCGGATCAGTTCGCGCAGCAGATGGCGCTCTTTGAGCGCCACAAGGACAAGCGCCCGGCCATTCCTGACCCGCTTCTGGAGGGTCTGCACAACCTGAAAATCGGTGCTGTGGCCCATTTTGAGCGTGGATTTTCCTATGACCAGGCAGAGCAATACGAGCAAGCCACTGAGGAGTACCGGAAGGCTCTGAGCACGAAACCTGACTATCCGCAGGCCCAGGTCAATCTGATGTCACTGCTGATCAAGATGGGCCGGCTGGAGGAAGCCGAGGCCCAGTACAGGTCTTGCCTGGAGGCTAACTCCGAAATCCCCGACATCCACTTCCACTATGGCAGGCTCCTTGATCTGCAGGGAAAGACCAGTGAGGCCATCGGCTCTCTGCAGAAGGCCCTGGAAATGAACCCCTCCTATGCCGGTGCTCACAATGAGCTCGCCACGCTTCTCAGCCGCTCCGGAAACACCGAGGAAGCGATCGCCCACTACCGTGAAGCGTTGTCCATAGACGCCAGTTACAGAAGCGCTCGGTACAATCTGGCCCGAGTCCTGTTTTTTCAGAAGGGCAAGCCCGATGAGACCATCGAGTTGCTGCAGAGTGTTGTGGAGCCGGAAGACGAGCACTCCGCTGCCATCTTTGATCTTCTGGCCAATGGGTATGCGGTAACCGGCAAGCCACAAGAGGCGGTTCGTTACGGGCAGCGAGCCCTCGGAAGCGCACAGCGATATGGCCAGCCTGAGATGGCCTTCAACGCCCGCTACAATCTGGCCCGCATCCTGCTGTTGCAGGGTCAGTACCAGAAGACCATCGAGCTGCTCGACGAGTTGACCCGACGCGAAGACGAAAAGACCCCTGCGATTCTCTACCTGCTGGCCAACGCCCACAATTCGGCGGGCCAGAGCGAAGAAGCCGCTCGTCTGGGACGACAGGCTCTGGAGCTGGCCCGCAAGATGGGACAACACGCCCTGGCCTCGAACATCGAACAGTCACTTGGACTCTCTCCCCAGAAGCCCCAATGAACGAATGTCGGGCCACACAAAGACGCAAAATGAGAAGACTCCCGGGCCTAATCTGGCCGCTCTTGGCGATTTTGAGCGCCGTTCACTGCGGAGCCCCGACGCCCGACTCTCAGTCAACTCGAGCCGATCCGCCCGCGGAGGGACGGGTCTTCACCGAGGCGTCCGAAGCAGCCGGACTTGTCTTTCGTCATTCCAATGGCTTCACCGGTCGCTTTCCTCTTCCCGAGATCGCGGGGTCGGGCGTGGCCCTTTTTGACTATGACAACGACGGAGATCTCGACGTCTACTTCATTCAATCCGGGAACTTGCCGGCAGGCGGCAAGTCTCAAGACCGGAAATCTCCCCCCAACCGCCTGTTTCGCAATCTTCTGGTGGAGCGTGAGGTACTGCAGTTCGAGGACGTGACTTCGGCCTCGGGGTTGGGAGACCCCGGTTACGGCATGGGAGTAGCCGTTGGCGACATAGACAACGACGGAGACCTCGATGTCTATGTCACCAACGTCGGTTCCAACGCAATGTTCCGAAACCATGGCGACGGCACTTTTTCCAACATCACCCGCGAATCGGGCAGCGACGATCGGCGCTGGAATGTGAGTGCCTCCTTTCTGGACTACGATGGAGACCAACGGCTCGATCTGTTCGTGACCGGCTACGTGGATTTCACCAGTTCCTCCCGGGACTGCTTTCATAGTTCGGGAGTCCAGGACTACTGCAGCCCCCTGGCCTACCGCCCCATCGCGGACCGGCTCTTCAGGAACCTGGGCCAGGGCCGCTTCAGAGACGTGACCGCTGAGTCGGGGATCAACACCAGCTTCGGAGCGGGGCTTGGCGTCACGGCCCGCGACTTCAACTCGGATGGGCAGATTGACATTTTTGTGGCGAACGACGGAACTCCCAATCAGCTCTGGATGAACCAGGGCAATGGAACCTTCCAAGACCAGGGCCTGTTCTCAGGGACCGCTTACAACGGCATGGGAGAGGCCGAAGCCGGTATGGGGGTGGCCGCGGCGGATTTCGATCAGGACGGGGATGAGGATCTCTTCCTGACTCATCTGATTCAGGAGTCCAACACGCTCTATGTCAACGATGGATCCGCTAACTTTCTGGATGCTACGGCCGAGAGCGGCCTGGCGGCTATGAGCTTGCCCTTCACCAGTTTCGGAACGCAATGGCTGGACTTCAACAACAGTGGAAGACTGGATCTTTTTGTCGGCAACGGTGCCGTCAAGATTGTCGAGGAGCTAGTGGGTGAGCCTTTTCCCTATCGGCAGCCCAATCAATTGATAGAAGCCGGGGCAGAGGGCTTTCGGGTGCTGGGCAAAGAAGTCGGGGTCGGGGAGCTGTCGGAGGTGACCCGGGGTGCGGCATTCGGAGATATCGACAACGACGGTGACGTGGACATCGCACTGTCCAACAACAGCGGGCCGGCCCGACTTCTGCTGAATCAGTCGGTATCCAGGGGAAACTGGCTGCAGGTGAGCCTGCGGTCGGATGGAAATGGGTTTGGGGTTGGAGCCCGGGTTGGGGTCGTGACGGAGGACGGCAGGGAAGCATGGAAAACTGTCCAGAACGACGGCAGTTACGCCAGCTCCAGCGATCTCCGGCTCCATTTCGGACTGGGCGAGCAGGCAGCCCGGGCCGTGCTTGTCAAGTGGCCCTCGGGGACCGCAGAGATCTGGGAACTGGACGCTGTGAACCAAGCCCTGGAACTGCACCAGGGTACCGGAGAGTCGAGGCAGTAAGCGAGGTTCAGGTCCAGAGTCGGGCAGGCGCCGGTTTACGTTTCAGTTGATTTCCATTGACCCCGATTGCGGGTGCCCTGGATAGGCCTCCATACCGTGTTCTTCCAGATCCAGACCGAGTCTTTCTGCCTCGGCCCCAACGCGAATGCCAATGGTGGCTCTGAGCACGACCCAGGTGACAAGAGAGGCCAGCACGACCAGGAACCCGATCGACACAATGCCCAGGAGTTGGACCAGCACCTGCCGGAAACCGCCCCCGTAAAAGAGCCCGCCTTCAAATGCAAAAAGGCCGACCGACAGAGTCCCCCAGACCCCGTTCACGAGGTGAACACTGATCGCGCCCACGGGATCATCCACTCGAATCCAATCAAAAAACAGGACGGCCAACACGACCAGAACTCCGGACACTGCTCCAATCAGAACAGAACTGGCGATGCTGACGGCGTTGCAGGGCGCAGTGATCGCGACCAGTCCGGCCAGGGTTCCGTTGAGAATCATGCTCAAATCAGGCTTCTTCAAGAGAAGCGATGAGGTCGCGGTTGAAAGCAGGCAGCCGGAGGCCGCCGCCATCAAGGTGTTCACGGCGATCGCCGAAATGGCACCCGGATCCGCTTCCATGGTGCTGCCGGCATTGAATCCGAACCAGCCCAGCCAGAGTACGAAGGTCCCCAGGGTAGCCAGACTCATGTTGTGCCCCGGGATGGGATGCACTTCGCCGTTCGGCAAATACTTACCGGCCCGGGCGCCCAGCAGGCAGGCCCCTACCAGGGCTGCCCAGCCCCCGACACTGTGTACCACCGTCGATCCTGCAAAATCTGAGAAACCCAGTTGAGAGAGCCAGCCTCCTCCCCACACCCAGTGGCCTCCGATCGGGTAGATAATCGCCGCCAGCACAAAGGAAAAAGCGATGTAGCTGTAGAACTTGATCCTCTCCGCGACCGCCCCACTGACGATGGTTGCAGCGGTGGCGGCGAAGGCGAGCTGGAAGAAGAACTTGGCGGTCAGCGGGACACCCGTCCAGTTCAGGGCTGAGAAGACTCCAACATAGGCTTCGCCGACGGCAGGACTGTTATCGGGTCCGATGAGAAACCAGCCACTCATGCCAAAGAGGCCATTGCCGTCCCCGAACATTAGAGCGAATCCCGTCACCCAGAACGCAATCGCTGCGACACTGAACACAATGAAGTTCTTGGCCAGAATGTTCACCGCATTCTTGGCCTGGCAAAAACCAGTCTCCAGCATTCCGAAACCAGCGTTCATGAAAAATACCAGGCAGGCGGCGATCACAACCCACACGGTATCCAGGGCGATCTTCAGCTCCATCTCTCATCCTCAGGAAAAGCTCGGTACTCTCGTCGGGTACTCAGCGAACAAAGAACCCGCCTGTCGAACGGGCTGGAAATACTCCTGGCCCGGATTCCTGTGGCACCTTCCTTGCCAAGAACGCTCAGGGCGACGGCCCACGAAGAGTTTCTTCGATGTGTAGATAGTAGCGAACTCGGCTCCGACAATACAGTTGGTATGTTGACGAATCCGGCGGGTGCGGTACTCTTAGGCTGCAGACTGCTGCCTGGGAGTTTACGGATGTCCGAGCCAAGCCCATCGCCACCATCCACCTCCGGCGGAAAACAAGGAATCCGTTTAGACGACTTCGTCGACGAGTGCCTGGGCTTTTCGCGAACGAAGCGTTTTGAGCGCAAGAGCAGGCTTCCCATCTCGACCTTGACCTTGGATCAAGCCTATGAAGTTCAATCCCGTCTGGTAGGATGCCATGTCCAGCAGGGAAAGACGATCTGCGGCCACAAGGTCGGCTGTACCAGCCAGCCGATCCGGGAACAGTTCGGCCTCACCGAGCCGGTGATGGCGCGACTCTTGCAACCCGATGTCTACTTTGGCAACAAGCGCCTGTCGTGGGAGGACTATGCAGGTTGTGCCGTCGAGGCGGAGCTCGTTTTCGGAATCGGCAGGGACGTCACCACACCTTTTCGAGACCGGGAAGAAGCGCGCGCGTCGATCGAGTTTGTGTCCGCAGGCATAGAGGTTCATAATTTCCGGTTCTTGTACGGAGAGCCGACGACTCAAGAGCTGATTGCCAGAAACGCGATCCATGCCGGGCTGGTGGTGGGCAACCGCAAGACGAGTCCCGAGGACATAGACTTTGAAATGGAAGGGGTAGGCCTCTTCGTCGACGGCCAACTGAAGGCTTCGGGGATATCAGCCGAGACCATGGGGAACCCGCTGAATTCTCTCGTGTGGCTGTCTGAAAAACTGCTTGCACGCGGAGACTTTCTGAAGGCCGGAGAGCTGATGATACCCGGAGCGCCGGTCAACCTCGTGGAAATTCCCAGGGGCTCGGTGGTCCGGAGTTGCTTTACAAGTTGTGGCGAGGTAGAGGCAGAGTTTTTCTGATCGAGTAGTGCATTTTGAAGAGGACTATCGAGGGGGCTACTAGAATGAAGAGATTCGAGAATCAGGTTGCGATCGTCACAGGCGGGGCGAGCGGTATCGGCGCGGGCGTCGCGACTCGGATGGCAGACGAGGGAGCTCACGTCGCTCTCTTTGACGTCAACCCAGCCGATTTGCAAGAGGTGGTCGCGCGTATCAAGGCGGCTGGCGGTCGTGCCAGTCATGCTGTGGTCGACATCGCGGATGGCGAGCAGGTGCGATCGTCTATCGACCAGGTGGTGAAGGACCATGGGCAGTTGGATATTCTGGTCAACAGCGCCGGTATCGTTGGACCGAACGGAACCAAGGTGGTCGACTATCCAGGAGACGAGTTTGAGAGAGTCCTCGCCATCAACCTGACAGGGGCCTTTCTGGTCAGCAAGTACGCCATTACTCATATGCTCGAGCGGAACTACGGTCGCATCCTGCTTATTTCCTCCATAGGAGGGAAGGAAGGGAATCCCGGGATGGCCGGTTATGCGGCCAGCAAGGCAGGTGTCATGGGTTTGGTCAAAGGGATCGGCAAGGAGTACGCAGAGACCGGCATCACGGTAAACGGTCTGGCTCCGGCCGTTATTCGCACACAGATGCTTGAGCAGACGACTCCCGACATGCTGCGCTATATGACTAACTTAATCCCCATGAAGCGACCGGGAGAGATCGAGGAAGTGGCCGCTCTGATCTGCTGGATTTGCTCGAAAGAAGCATCCTTCAATACGGGGTTTGTCTTCGATATCTCGGGCGGCCGAGCAACCTACTGAAGATCACCATCACAGGTTCTTTTGGGCGCCCCTTCTTGCGGCCGCCCTGCACTATGCTCGACGGAACTCAAGAAAGAAGTTGAACGATGACAGAGCCACAAACAAGTACCTTTACGGACCGGCTTGATGCACTCTATGAGTTTGACCGCGAGCCGGTTTCGCTGGACAAGCTCCAGGGTACCGCCAACTTTGCCGGCATCTATGCCGGCGAGCATGTAGCGGGAACTGAGTTCGTCATTGGACCGCTTTTTGTCGCCCATGGCGTGGCAGCCGGCGACCTCTTTCTGGGGCTGATCGTCGGCAACTTGCTCGCCATGCTGAGTTGGGCTTTTCTGACCGCACCAATCGCCACGCGCACGCGATTGAACCTCTACTGGCAGCTGCGAAAAATTACCGGCCCCTATCTGCTCATTATCTACAATGTTGTCAATGCCCTGATGTTTTGCTTTCTGGCCGGGGCGATGATATCGGTTGCGGCAACGGCAGTGGGACTACCCTTCGGCATGGAGATGCCAGGACTGAATGATGTGTATCCCAACAGCATTGGATGGGTGGTGACCGTTTTGCTGGTGGGAATGGTAGTGACGGTACTGGCGATTCTGGGATTCGAGAAGATCGCTGTTTTCTCTAAGCTTGCCGTTCCCTGGATGTTTCTGGTTTTTGTAGCCGCCGGCATAGCAGTGCTGCCCCAACTCGGTGTCACCTCACTGGGTGATTTCTGGCAGGTCGCCAACGAAAAGATATGGACCGGTGTACCGTTGGAAGGTCAGACGAAATTCACTCTCTGGCATGTCATATTCTTTGCCTGGTTCTGCAATATGGCCATGCACATCGGCATGGCCGACCTCACGATTCTCCGCTACGCTCGGAAGTGGCAATATGGGTTTTTCAGCGGGCTCGGGATGTATTTGGGGCACTTTGTGGCCTGGATCGCCTCCGGCATTCTCTGTGCTGCGGCGCTCGGGGCGGTGGCTCCGGGACCGATTGCTTTCTTGGGGGCAGGCGCCGCAGGGGCTATCTGCGTTGTCATTGCCGGATGGACGACCGCAAATCCAACCATCTACCGGGCCGGACTTGCCTTGCAGACGATTACGCCAAACTGGAAGCGGTGGAAAGTGACGCTCGCCATCGGGGCGGTGACGACCTTTGTCGCCCTGTTCCCAGCGCTAATGATGAGATTGCTCGACTTTGTGGCCCTCTATGGGCTGATCTTGATGCCTATGGGTGCAGTTATCTTTGCCGACTTCTGGCTTTTCCCGATGCTTGGGCTCAAGCAGAACTATGCCGAGTGGAAGGGCATTTTCTTCAGCTGGCCGGCTGCAATTGCCTGGGGAGGGACACTGGCAACCTGCTGGTTGATCAACTCTCAGTGGGGCCTGGAGATTTTCTTCCTCGGCCTGCCGGGATGGTTCATCGCAACGGCGCTTTATCTGTTCGTCGCCTATGCGCAACAGAAAACCGAATCTACAAAACCCGTACGAGAGACCGCATGAAAACCATTCTGAAGTTATTGTCGCTAGCTGCGCTCGGTCTGACCGTCATTCCAGCATTCCTTGTTGCTCAAGGTGCTCTCTCCTGGAACACGCATGCCGGTTTGATGCTGGTGGGCACCACATTATGGTTTGCCACAGCACCTTTTTGGATGAAGGTAAAGGAATGAAACGAGAAGGACGAAGAGTGCAGCATGAATGAATCCAGGAAGGAGCCGGGCTCGGCAGGAAGATCCTGAAATGGCTATTGTGGCCGGCGTCGACTTCGGCACTCTGAGTGTTCGCGTCTCGATGGTGGACAGCCGGCAGGGACGGCTGGGCTCAGCCGCAGCAGACTACCCTCTCGAGCGCCGGAAGGATGATCCTGAACACGCCACCCAGAAGCACCGGGATCACATGGATGCGCTCGTCAGCGCCATGCGGTCAGCCCTGCGGGAGTCCGGCGTTGACGGCGAACAGGTACTGGCGCTGGCTCTTGACACGACTGGCTCCACAATCGTCCCTCTGAGCGCATCACTGGATCCTCTGGATGACTACTACCTGTGGTGTGATCATCGGGCCAGACAGGAAGCAGAGCAAATCACGCAGGCAGCCCGGCGCCTCGACCTGGAGGCTATCCGATGGTGTGGCGGCGTTTACTCGTCGGAATGGGGGTTTGCCAAGTTACTCCACTGGCTGAGGCACAACCCTGAAAGACGGCCTCAGATGGCAACCGCCCTGGAGCATTGCGACATGGTGGCAGCCGTCTTGTGCGGAATCAAAGACCCCGCTGCCGTACCCAGAAGTATCTGTGCAATGGGCCACAAGTGGATGTGGAGCGACGCCCTCGGCGGCTTACCTTCGGAGGAGTTTCTGGTCGAGGTCGATCCCTTGCTGGCGGGGGTTCGCGAGAAGCTGGCGGGACGTTACGGGACCTCTGATCAACTGGCCGGCCGACTGGCTCCCGACTGGGCTGAAAAGCTGGGCCTCAAAGCCGGAATCCCGATTCCAGTGGGCGCTTTCGATGCTCACTGGGATGCCATTGGCGCCGGCATCAGAGAGGGTGACGTGGTCAATGTAGTGGGCACCTCAACTTGCATCATGGCCATCGCCAGGGAGATCGATCTCATTCCCGGGGTTTGCGGAGTCGTCAAGGGATCGATCCATCCGGACTTCTACGGGATCGAAGCCGGGCTTTCTGCCAGTGGCGATATCTTCGATGCCATCGCACGACGCGGGGCGACAACCGTGGCGGAACTCTCCTCTGGACTGGAAGACTACCTGCCGGGACAAACCGGCTTGCTGCGGCTGACCTGGGACAACGGAGATCGTACGGTCCTGGTCAATGCCGATCTTGGAGGAATCACACTGGGCTGGAATCTGACTTCGACGGCTCGGGACGAGCTCTTTGCAGCCATCGAGGGAACTGCCTTTCACACCCGCATCATTCTCGAAAGAATGTCCGAACACGGAGTCCCCATTCGCAGAGTCATTAACGGGGGTGGGATCCCCCAAAAAAACCAGGTGCTCAACCAGGTCTACGCCGATGTCCTGCAAAAACCGGTTCTGGTTCCGGAACAGGAAGTCACGAGTCTGGGCTCAGCCGTCTTCGCCTTTCTCGCCGCCGGTGTCTTTGAAACTGTCGAAGAGGCCCAGGATGCACTTTGTCCCAGCTATCAGGTCATCGAGCCCCGGCCGGAAACCCGGTCCACTTGCGAGGAGCTTCAGAGTCTTTATCGTAAGCTGTACTTCAGCTACGGAATTCCTGAATCCGATCCGATCAGGTCGGGCGAAGTGTTGTCCCGGCTGCGGGCCATTGCTGCCCGAACGAGGCAATAACCGCCCGTTGCGGTGAAAGAGAGATGCATCTCGATGAGAAATAGAATTGTTTCGGGAGCCCTGGCTCTGTCCTGGCTGGTGGACTCAAGTCTCCTGGCGTCTGGACTCGTGGCCGGAGAACCCAATGGTTGGAACCGCTTTCGAGGTCCCAACGGTTCCGGAGTGATTCAGGTATCGGAACTTCCCGCCGTGTTCGGCCCCGACCAGAAGCTGATCTGGAAGACCCCGCTCCCGCCGGGGCATTCCTCCCCGGTCCTGAGTGACGATCGAATTTATCTGACTGCCGTCGAAGACGACCATCTGTGGACCCTGTGCCTGGATCGGGACAGTGGCCGAGTCTTGTGGCGACAACGTTCTCCTCGAAATCGTGCTGAGAAACTGGACCGCCGCAACAACCCGGCGGCCGCTTCGCCGGCTCTGGATGAAGCAGAGAATATCTACGTCTTCTTTGGCGATTTTGGACTTCTCTCCTATGACCGTTCGGGCCGGGAACGCTGGAGAATGTCGCTGGGACCCTTTGACAATCTCTACGGAATGGGGGCCTCTCCCGTTGTCGCCGGGAATCGATTGTTCCTGGTTTGTGACCAGCAGACAGGATCATTCCTGCTGACGGTAGACAAGGACAGCGGCGAACAGTTGTGGAGGGTTGACCGCCCCGAGGCGACCAGTGGTCACTCCACACCGATCCTCTACCCAACCGATGGCGGGACCCTGGAACTGTTAGTTGCCGGCTCCTTTCTCCTGAGTGCCTACCAGCCAGCCAGCGGTGAGAAATTGTGGTGGGTCCGGGGTCTTTCCTTCGAGATGAAATCCACCCCGGTCATGAATCGAGGCATGCTCTTCGTGAACGGATACGCCACCCCGATGAACCAGCCGGACAAGATCGTGGAGACAGAAGCCTGGAGCCGAGCCCTGGAAGCTCACGACAAGGACGGGAACGGGCGGCTTTCCAGGGACGAACTCCCCGAATCACCGGCCCGAGGGGCCTTCCCTTTTGTCGATCTGGACCGAGACGGACACCTGAAAGCAGAGGAGTGGAGGTACTACCGGGAAGCCATGGCATCGAAGAACGCGATGCTGGGCATTCGCCTGGGCGGCCGCGGCGATATGACTGACTCCAATTTGAAGTGGGAGTATCACCGCTCGGTTTCCCAGCTCCCCTCTCCCCTTCTCTACAAAGATATCCTCTATATGATCGACGACGGAGGAATCGCGACGTCCTTTCGGCCTGAAACGGGAGAGGTCATCGCCCGCAGCCGCATCAAGGGCGCCATCGACAAGTACTTTGCCTCACCGGTGGCGGCCGATGACAAGATCTTTCTGGTGAGTGAGACCTGCAAGGTCGCGGTGCTGGAACCGGACGGCAGCCTGGAAGTCCTGGCCATCAACGATCTGGGCTCCACCTGCTATGCAACTCCGGCGCTGGCTCAAGGGCGGATCTATGTCCGCACCGCCGAGACCCTGTATGCGTTTGGGGAATGAACAGAGCACACGCTTACTGTGCGCGCCACTGATTCGCTCTGGGAGATCCCGTCCAGCCGGTGCTTGCGAAGCGCTGGTTGAATCGGGTGAGGTCTGTTTTGATGACCCGGTCCAGCTGTTGACGGCAGATTGGACGACTGAGGGGCCCAAAACGTCACTCTCGCAATCCGCCACCAGAGCTCCGCCTTCTACTTCTTCAGCGAAGCCGACAGAATCTCTTTGTCATTGCGGGCTACGATGTGCCCGTTTGCATAAGCGGGATGCGACCAGTTGACAATTCGGTCGGAAGGGCGGCGGCGGGCTCCGGGGCGGCCCCGCCAGGAGGAGCTTGCGGTGGGTTCGATGAGATGGGTTCGGTCGATTTCATGGTAGCCCTTCTCGTCGAAGCGGGCGATGATCAGATCCCCTAGATCGTTGTTTGCAAAATAGCGATCCCCATTTCGAACCAGAAAGGCCGTGGCCCAACGGCCCAGCTCGATCAGCTCGAGCGACTCCCAGATACGGTCTCCGTTGGAAGCGTCCAGGCACCTGAACTGGCCATAGGTGCAGACTCCAAAAATCAGGCCATCCTGCAGAACCGGGGTCGTCATCAGGGCGTGCAGGCTGTCCGTCTCTTTGGCCATTTCGCTTGTCCCTGTCCGCTTCCAGACCAGGCTCGCCGAAGGTCTGTATGGGTCCAGTTTCAGCATCATCGAACCCCCGTAAAACTGGGAGAGAAACAGCTGGTTGCCACTTCTGACCGGAGTAGCCAGGGTCAGACCGGACCGCACCTCCCACGGCTCTTCCCAATACACTTTTCCGTTTTCCGGGTTCAGGGAAATGACTGCACGGGGGTGCCAGACGATCAATTGACGGACTCCCCCGGCGTCGAAGATGATCAGCTGGGCATAGCCCATTTCCGGCTCCGGAGCCAGCGCCCGCCAGACCTCTTTGCCGGTGCGTTTGTCGAAAGCGACGACCTCTGCGTCCGGAACACCTCCTACAATGGCAATCAGGAGGTCCCCTTCAACCAGGGGAGCTCCCGCCACGCCCCAGGTGGCAACTTTAGTTGCGTAATCTTCCTCGAAGTTCTTTTCCCAGGCTACCGCGCCGGTCTCGGTCTTGAGAGCCTTCAAGACACCCGTGGCACCCACCGCGTAGACGAGATCCCCGTCGACGGTAGGGGTCGCCCGCGGCCCGATTGCATAGGAGCGCATCAGGCGGGCATAGCTGACTTCCCAGGAATGGCTCCAGAGTACCTTTCCCGTTTCTTCATCCAGGCAAAGCAGGCGCTCCGTGCCCTGCAGCGGCTGGGCTTCTTCAAAGTCGGCGACATAAACTCGTCCACCGGCAACGGCCGGACCCGCGTACCCACCATGGGTCGGCACTCTCCATCGAATCTTCAGCCCATCTTCGGGGAACCGCTCGAGCGCATCTGTCTCCTCCCAGATGCCCAGTCGCCCCTTGCCTCTCCACTCCGGCCAGTCCTGGGCCCCAATCGAAGTTTGAGCCAATGCGAATGTCAGTACTGCTGAGACAATCAGAGTGATCAAGAAGGCGCGTGATTGTGGTTCAAAAGCTTGCATGTGAAGATTCTAACGCTTCTGACGCCCCCAACAGAAGGCCGACCCGGTGACTCCCGGCCTTGAATCGGACACCCGAGCCCGCTAGCAGCCCGTGGTGCAAATAGGTTTTCAGACTTCAGACCGAGCGGACCGGTGGCAGAAGCGACGGGAGCGTTGACCTAGACTTTTGAGTCTGGGCGGTCGGAATCAAGCCAAACAGGCCCTTCAGACGCTTCCACAGCGACAAAATGAGGAGCAAGACGAGGCAAATCCGCCCCTGCAGCCCCCGCGGCGTGCCCACACCCAACTGCTGGCGCATCAGCAGCCCCAGATTGAATCCGCTCACCTGAATCAGCAGCCGCTTCAAGACATTCTCATGGCCCCGAACGTGAACCCGTCTCATCCCGCCGGTCTCGTAAAGGTGAGCACACGGTCTCTCCAGTAGCTCACCTCGTTGTCGTAAAAGTTGCCGTCCTCGCCGACCCCGGATTCGTCGCCGGTTCCCATAGACCGCATCACGGGCCTGAGTGTCTCCTCTCCAGCGTCTTTTCCCTCGTTTCGGTTCGCTCACATAGCTGCGCAGTCCCAGCGCTTCTAAATCCACCATCCGCTCGCTGCTGTGATATCCCTTGTCGGCCACCACCTCTTCGATGCCCGATCCCTTCGGCAGCGCTTGTTCCACCTGCTCGGCCGCCTGTATCAGTGTCTTGACCATCGTTTGCGTATCGCCTCGATCCGCTCCTTGCACCGTGACCGAGACGATGGCTCCCGTCTCCAGATCCACTGCATGCTCTGCCTTGTGCGCCAGATGCGTCCGCCCATCCTTCATCCTGGCGATGCGCGCATCCCCATCCTGCGGGTGCTTCCACTGCTGGTTCGATCCCTTGCCGGTTCGCTTGCGGTCCAGTAGGGCCAGATCTTCTCGAGTAGGCGTCTGGATGCCGGAGGCTACTGCCAGCTCCGTTAAGAACTCTTCGTAGCCCTGCTCGGAGTCTCGTCTCACGATGCTGCGCAGCGCCGCATTGGCTTCCAGCGTGGTGGCATCGATGCCGATCGTCTTGCCATTCAATAACCCGCTCTCGGCTACCCGCTTCAGCACCCAGGAGAAAACCGCCTCATGCGTGGCCACATCGATCAGTCGCCTGGTCCTGGAGATGGTCGAATGATCCGGAGGTGACTCACTCAGATTCAGTCCCAGAAAACCGCGCAGCGCCAGCGAATCAGCGGCTCGCCAGGCAATGCCTCGCTCCGAGCTCAACCCTTCGAAGTAACCCACCACCAGCAGCCGGAAATAGATGCCCGGTGCCAGGCCGGGCCGCCCTCGGCTGGGGGCATAGAAAGCGGCGCATTCCGCTTCCACAAAATCATCGAAACCGTGCTTGCCCAGCACTCTGTTCAGGCGTTGGTAAAAAGGGTGTCCCGGCGCTTTGGCCAGCTCTGTTGCCGGCACCCACATCTCGCTCTGCCTCTGTCTCTTACGCTTGCCCATCGACATGGCACAAGTCTATTGGCCATGGCTGACCGAGAGGCGACTTTCACCACGGGCTGCTAGCCCGGATTATGCAAGAACCGTAGTCCGGAGTTGAAAAACGACTCGAGAAGTGGCTCAACTCGAAAGCGGACAGGTGTGACAGGCGGATTTGCGAAGAATATCGGTTGGCGAGGCGTTTGAAGTGGTTGGGGAGTGAATTTCAGACAGATCTGGGCCTGGGTGAGTATCGGAAGCGGTTTTTCGGGGAGCTGGGAGAGGCTAGCTGGAGTTGAGACGACTCAAGACGAGGTGGAAGAGGGGTTGTTCGGGAAAGGCTGAGGAAAGATGGACCCAGATGCGTCGAGTGGTTTGTCGGATCCGGGCCCCGATCTTGAGGACACGACGACGTAAGGTTTCGATTTCGAGCTTGTGCCAGGGGGTCCCGTGCAGATAGTCGCGCAGGCGCACGAACATCTGGTAAGCCAGGGCATGCAGAAGGAGTCGAAACTGATTGGCCAGGAATCGATGACAGCTGAGTCGGTCCATGCTCAGATGATTCTTGAAGGCCTTGATGAAGTTTTCGGTCTGTCCTCGGTTTGTGTAGTGGTCATAAAGTGATTGGGAGCAGAGATCGTCCCGGTTGGTGACCACAAAGCGACGATTGATCCCGCGCTGATCGACCTCCACTTTGACGATGACGCGACGAGATCGATCCCAGCTGTTGGCTCGATAAAGAAACTCGTCAAACTGACGCTGTTTTTCCTCCAGCTCAAGGAACCTTTCCCGAGTCGAATCCAGCAGGGGCTCGACCACTCGCTGCAGGCGAGGGTTTCGACTTAACCCAATGACATACTGGAGTTGATTCTCTTCAGCCTCACAGAACTCGTAGAGCCGCGGCGTGGCAAAGCCGCTGTCGGCCCGAATCTCAATCTCGACATCCGTCCCCACTCCTTGTCGGATAGCCTCCACGACTCGCTTCAGAATGGGCACGATGTGAGAGGCAGCTCCCTTGTTGCCAGGTCTCAACACGGCACACACCAGGTCTCCCGTGTCGGCATCGAAGATCAGCAAAGGATGCAGAATGTGGCTTCGGTAATACCCGTGGTAGAAGGAGAACTCCTGCTGGCCGTGGGTATGGTCGTCGGTACTGTCCAGATCCAGGATGATCTTACCGGGACGTCTTTTCTTCAGGGAGCGCACATAACGGCCTAGCAGCCACTGGCTCAAACGCATCAGATCCTTCCTGGTGACGGAGTTCTCCAAGCGGGAGAAAGTCGGCTGCGTGGCCAAATCCGGATCGCTCTCCGGCAACTGATCACAGACGGTTTTGAGCATCGGATCCGAGCGCAGCGTATCGGCGTCATTACAGTCTTCGTAGCCGGCCACGATCTGCAAGACTCGTTGTCGGATCAACTTCAACAGATCATGACGAATGTAGCGTTGGTCTCGACTCTCCGAAATACACGAACTGAAGCCCTCGCAGAGCCGATGTTGCCGATCCACCGATCCAAACAACAACCATCCTGCGTCGGAAGTGAGGCTCCCCCCATCAAAACGCGCCGTGATCTTTCTGTGGCTGTGAAATGGCAGGGTATTCTGGCAGACTGCTCTTAACATTGCCGTAGCTCCTGGTTAGGGTCTTGTTTGTGTAAACCCTTTTATATCAGAGAGCTACGGCTCTTTTTATGGGCCCAAATCTCACTCGGATTCAGATCTCATGCATAATCCGGGCTAGTAGTGGTAGCGGGCCTGGAGGAAAAGCACGACGTCGCCGGACGGCTCGTAAACAACCCGGTGTTCCTGGGTCAGCCGTCGAGACCAGAGTCCGGAAAGCTTCCCCCGCAGGGGTTCTGGTTTCGCGATCCCTCCCAATGGGTCACGCAGAGTGGATTGAACGATCCGCAAGAGACGAAGAGCGGCTTTTCGGTCAGTGCGTATCCAGTGCTCGAGGTCTTCGATGAAGTGAGCGGAGAGGACCGCTCGGCGTTCATTCATCCAAGGCGAACTTCTTGCGCAGCTCCTGGACCGTTACCGGGACACCTCCACCAGAACGCACCTCTTGCAAGGACTCGAAGAGGCGCCGAGCGGTTTTCGGAGACCGGAGAAGGTGAGCCGTCTCTTCCAAACCAACCAATTCGTCGAGGCTGACAAGCGCCACGTCGGCACCGCGTCGACGTTTGATGATAAGCGGCTCACCGCTCTCAGCGACCTCGTCACAGTACACCTTCAGGTGAGCGCGGGCATCAGTGTAAGTCGTCACTCGTGGCATAGCTCCTATTGTACAACATCTCGTACCACTTCACAATCCGGCGCCAGCTGACCTATCAGTCTGCTGGAACTTGGATCCGCCTCCACATTGCGGGTTCAATCCCCTTCAGAGAAATCTTGAATTGGCAGATTTCTGTGGAATCAAAGCGCATGCGAATTGCGCTCAGCGACCGATTTCTGGAAGTGAGAGATTCCGACAAATCTTGACTGCCAGGCGGTTCGGGATTTCGGTGTGACGAGGCACCGTTTCAACGGTCCCGCTAATGGGATTGCACTATAGTGAGTGGGCACGACCTTCACGTTTTAGATAGCAACCACGTTTGAGGGGCGACGACTGAGAGTGGCGGCTAAGGCCTGTCCGGTTACTCGCGATTCTTCACCAGATCGTCCACGACCTGCGGATCCGCCAGCGTGCTGGTGTCGCCGATGGCCTCCGGCTGACCCTCGGCGATCCTGCGCAGGATGCGGCGCATGATCTTGCCCGACCGGGTCTTAGGCAGGGCCGGAGCGAACTGGATCTTGTCCGGTGCGGCGATCGGTCCAATCTCCTTGCGGACATGCAGCACGAGTTCCCTCTTCAGTTCGTCACTCTGCTCAATCCCGTCCTTCATTGTGACAAAGGCGTAGAGCGCCTGGCCTTTGACCTCATGCGGCATGGGTGCGACGGCAGCCTCGGCGACCTTGGCGTGGCTCACGAGCGCGCTCTCCACTTCCGCCGTGCCGATGCGGTGACCGGATACATTCACGACGTCATCAATGCGGCCCATCAACCAGTAATCACCATCCCCATCGAGGCGGCAGCTGTCGCCGGTGAAGTACAGGTTGTTGGACGTTGTGAAGTAGGTGTCGATGAAGCGATCGTGGTCACCCCACATGGTGCGCATCATTCCCGGCCACGGCTTCTTGATATAGAGTTTGCCTCCCTCGCTGGGGTCACACGGCACTCCGTCGTCGCGGAGGATCACCGGCTCAACGCCGAAGAAGGGCCGGCCGGCGCTGCCCGGCTTGAGGGTATGCGCCCCGGGCAGAGGCGTGATCATGTGTCCGCCGGTCTCCGTTTGCCACCATGTGTCCACGATCGGGCACCTCTCCTTACCCACGGCGCGGTAATACCACATCCAGGCTTCCGGATTGATGGGTTCTCCGACGGAGCCGAGAGTGCGCAGAGAGCTGAGATCGTGTTTGCCCGGCCATTCCTCGCCCTTCATGATGAGGGCGCGGATGGCCGTGGGCGCCGTGTAGAACTGGTTGACCTTGAACTTTGCGCAGATCTGCCAGAAGCGTCCGGGGTCGGGGAAGGTGGGCACGCCCTCGAACATGACGCTGGTGAAGCCGTTGCAGAGTGGACCATAGACAATGTAGCTGTGGCCGGTCACCCAGCCGATGTCAGCCGTGCACCAGAAGATGTCGTTCTCGTGAATGTCGAAGACGATTCTGGTGGTCAGGGCGGTGTGGAGCAGGTAGCCGGCCGTGGTGTGAACCACACCCTTGGGCTTCCCGGTGGAGCCGGAGGTATAGAGGATGAAAAGGGGGTCTTCGGCGTTCATTGCTTCGGGCGGGCAATCGGTGGAGGCCTTCGCCATCAGGTCATGCCACCAAAGATCGCGGCCATCCTCCACGTTGCAGGGAGTGTCGTTGCGTCTCACGACCACGACATTCCGGATGCTTGAAGTCTTGTTGAGCGCCTCGTCGGCGATCTCTTTGAGAGGGATGCTCTTGCCAGCGCGGAGTGAGGTGTTCGAGGTGACGAGCAGCGAGCAGGCGGAGTCGTTGATGCGGTCCGCCAGCGCATCGGAGCTGAAACCGCCGAACACGATCGAATGAATCGCCCCGATGCGTGTGCAGGCAAGCATCACGATGGGCAACTCGAGAATCATGGGGAGGTAGATCGCCACGCGATCACCACGCTTGACCCCCAGGGACTTCATGACGTTGGAGAACTTGCAGACTTGCTCGTGCAGTTGCCTGTAGGTGATCTTGGTGACTTCCTCTTCGGGCTCTCCTTGCCAGATCAGCGCTACCTTGTCCGCCTTGTCCGGGAGATGACGGTCGAGGCAGTTCACGCTGATGTTGAGCTGGCCGTCCTTGAACCAGGTGTGCTCGATTTTCCGGGCCGCCGTGTCCCACACGTAGGTTAGCGCCTCGGTTGGCTTCCTCACCCAGGTCAGCGTCTCCGCCTCTTCCAGCCAGAATTGGTCCGACTCCTGGATCGACCGATCGTACAGTTGCTGGTATTGCCTGGCATTGACATAAGCGCGCTTCACTGCCTCGGGCGGAGGCGGGAAAGTGCGGTTCTCCCGGAGCAGGGAACTGATGGAGAGGGTCTTGCTTTGCTTGGCCATATTCTGTTGTGCCTTTTATCTGGTACCGATCTACTGATTGTTTCCAGTTTCCGCCCGTCTCGTCAAGGCACAGTCGGCCCCTCCTGCACCGACGGCAACCGGTGGACGGAGATGACGGGTGAAGAAGAGCTCTCCCGTCAATTCAGCCGGAGAGCTCGTGAGCTTCGCCGGCTCCACGCGGCACCCGGATCGCCTCCACGAGTTGCTGGACGTGGAGGGGAGGTGGCGGAGTCAGCCGCGAAACCACCACCGTAACCAGGAAGTTGAGCATCATGCCCGCCGTGCCGATCCCTTCGGGGGAGATGCCCATCCACCAGTGCTCAGCCGAGTTCATGGCGGGAAAAGCGAACTTGAAGTAAATGATGTAGCCGGCAGTGCCAATCAGTCCGACCATCATCCCCAGGATGGCACCGTACTTGTTCATGCGCTTAGAGAAGATCCCCAGCACAATGACCGGGAAGAACGTGGCGGCGGCGAGCCCGAAAGCGAAGGCCACCACTTCGGCAACAAATCCAGGGGGATTGATGCCAAAGTACCCGGCCACACAGACTGCGAATCCGGCCGTCACCCGCGCGGCCCGTAGTTCTGCCTTCTCGGTGATATCGGGCCTGAGCCATTTCTTGAGCAGGTCATGTGAGACGGCGGCCGACAGCACCAGCAGGAGACCAGCAGCCGTGGAAAGGGCAGCTGCAAGTGCACCCGCCGCTACCAGTCCCACCACCCAGGCCGGCAAGCGGGCAATTTCGGGGCTGGCCAGAACCATGATATCGGGATCGATCGTCAGTTCGTTTTGGGTGCTTGAAGCCGGGCCCACGTACTGGATGACTCCGTCGTTGTTGTGGTCCTCGAACGAGATCAGCCCGGTGGTCTCCCATTTGCTGAACCACTCCGGAACGTCCGCATAGCCTGTACCAGAAACGGTCTCGAGCAGATTGGTACGGGCGAAAGCCGCGACCGCCGGGGCGGTAGTGTAGAGGAGCGCGATGAAGACCAGGGCCCACCCAGCCGAGCTGCGGGCCGCCGAGACTCTAGCAACGGTGTAAAACCGCACGATCACATGGGGCAGGCCGGCGGTGCCGACCATCAGGGCAAGCGTGATAAAGAGAGTATCCAGCGTTCCCTTTTGTCCTGAGGTGTAGGTGGCGAACCCCAGTTCTTGGCTGAGCTCGTCCAGGCGGTCCAACAAGAATCGACCCGACCCGTCACTCAATGTGCTGCCGAACCCCAGCTGAGGGATCAGCGTATCGGTCATCAAGAGCGAAATGAAGATGGCAGGGACCAGGTAGGCGAAGATGAGTACGCAGTATTGCACGACCTGGGTGTAGGTAATCCCTTTCATGCCTCCCAGGACAGCGTAAAAGAAGACAATGCCCATGCCCACGATGACCCCAAGGGTGACGTCGACATCCAAAAAACGGGAGAAGACGATTCCCACTCCGCGCATCTGGCCCGCCACGTAGGTGAAGGAGATGAAGATGGCACAGATCACGGCCACCACGCGCGCCACCTGTGAGTCGTAGCGGTCGCCCACAAAATCCGGGACGGTGTACTTGCCGAACTTTCTGAGGTAAGGGGCCAGCAGCAGCGCCAGCAGGACGTAGCCGCCGGTCCAGCCTATCAGGTAGACGGAGCCGTCGCGCCCCATAAAGGAAATGGCGCCGGCCATCGAAATGAAGGACGCCGCCGACATCCAATCTGCGGCAGTAGCCATGCCGTTGACCACCGCAGGAACCTTGTTGCCCGCGACGTAAAAATCGCTGGTCGATGTGGCCTTGGACCAGATAGCGACCCCGATATAGAGAGCGAAAGAGAGACCCACCATGACGAACGTCCAAGTCTGAACGTTCACCGCCGGCCTTCTTTGCTGTCGTCGACGTCATGCCGCCTGTCGAGTCGATTCATCAATCTTACATAGACGAAGATCAGAATCACGAAGACAAGAATCGACCCCTGCTGGGAAAACCAGAAACCCAACTTGAATCCCCTCACTCGAAACTGATCCAACCAGTCGGCAAGAATGATACTCAGTCCGGCCGAGACTGCCAACCAGACGGTAAGCAGCAGAAACAGGTATTTCAGGTTGGTCCTCCAATAACTCTTGTTTGAGCTTACGGGCATCTTGCATCTTCCCCGATCCGAATCCGACCCGAAAAAAGTTCGCCCAAGAGTAGCCGGTGGTAAGCATTGCATCAAGCCAGACCCATTCTCCCGCTTCGACACTTGACATTCGGCGTTCAAGGCTCCGATCATTTTTTGGAGGGCGCGTGTTGGCGGGGAGGTTCGGTTCGTCTATGATAGACTGCGTTTCACGATCTGCTGAAGTACGGACTGGGACCAGATCCCCGTTCGACTCGATGGGTGTTTTTGACTTGGCAGGTTTCTTGCCCGAAGTGTAGCCGAGGTTGGTGCGTCGATAGAAGGCAACGGGTAGATCCTTGTGCGGAACGGAGACTGAAGAAATGAAGATTCTCTTGTACACGCCGGACAATCAGGTAACGCGCAACTATATGCCGCACCTGTGGATGTTCGTGCTTCAAGCACTGACTCCTCCCGAGCATGAAGTGTTCCTCATTGATGGGAATGCCCAGCCATTAACCGAAGAGGAAATGGCGGAATTCGTCAGGGCTAACGGGATCGGGTTGGCGGGAATCGGCGCGATGACCCGGGCTGCTGCACGCGCCTACAAGATGGCGGACGCGATTCGCGGAGCCGGCGCGCAAGTCATCATGGGAGGGCCTCACGTCACCGAGGTACCGGGAGAGGCGATTGGGCATGACAGCGAGCCCCGTCACGCGGATGCCGTCGCTCTGGGCGAGGTGGATGAAATTTGGCCCCAGATCATACGGGACGCTGAGCAGGGGAATCTCCAGGAAACCTACAGGTCCTTGGATGCTGCGGGGAAGGAAATCAAGCCGTCGCTGGAGGACTACCCCCAGATTCCCTGGGAAAATATAGACCTCGATCAGTTCAATCTCATCCAGAAGATACCCTCCTGGGGACGCTACCTGATGAAACGGGCGGGTGTGAAGGATTGGAACAGCCTCTACGTTCTTCCCGTCGAATCCGGTCGCGGCTGTCCCTACGGCTGCGATTTCTGCACAGTGACCGGCTTTTTTGGCAAGTCCATCCGCTTTCGGACGGACGAGAGCGTGGTGGATGAACTTCTTCGCCTCAAAGCGCGCGCGGCCGCGGAGGGTGGCAAAGTAGGCGTTTTCTTCATCGATGACAATTTTGCCATCAACAAGAATCGAACCAAATCACTTCTCCGCGAGATGATCGCTCGTGATGCCGTAGTTCCCTGGATCGCCCAGATCAGCATGAATCTGCTGAAAGACGAAGAGCTGGTCGACTTGATTGCCGCCAGCGGAGGGGTCTGGATCTTCATGGGGCTCGAGTCGATTGACCCTGACAACCTGAAAGAGGTCAACAAGGGATTCAACAATCCGGCTCAATATCAGGCCGTCCTGGAGCGACTGGCCGCCCGAGGCATCTACGCCATCACGTCCTTTATCTTTGGAATGGACGGAGATCGTCCCGGCGTCGCGCAAGAAACGTTGAACGCAATCGAATCCTGGCCTCCCGGCCTTCCCGTCTTCGGACTTCTGACGCCTTACCCGGCCACTCCCCTCTACGATCGCCTCCTGGAGCAGGGTCGACTCACGCGACCCAAGCACTGGCTCGACTTTCGCCCGTTCCGAATGGCGTTCACGCCAGAGAACCTGAGCGTGGAACAGGCCGAAGCCGAAGTTCACGAGGCGTGGGGTCGCTGTTACGACTCGCAGGCCATCGCCGCGGCTCTTGAGAAGATCGAGGGACGTCCGTTTGTAGAACGCGCGCTCCTCTTCATCACGCGGCTCGCGTTCCGAGGCATCTATTTTCCGCAGATGACAACCCGGCACTGGGCCTCGCTGCTCTTTCAGAACCGCCGTACTGTGCTGAAGTTGATCCGCGAGGCATTTGTTGCTCATCGTGAGCACGGTGAGGGGGCTGCCACGGTTCAAGAAGTCGACCTGACTCCTGAAGAGCCTGTCGGCGAAGAGACGCCCGAAGTAGCGGCGTGAACTTTCCGGACAGTTCTTGCGCCCCTGAGACGTCTGCAGCGGAAGAATGACCGCCGGCCGCGAGAATGACCCGCTTCTGGGCCTCTGGCAGCAATTTCCGACACCGATGGCCTCTCGATTTCTGGCCCAGATGGGTTGGGATTTCGTGGTCCTGGACCTGCAACACGGCTGTCTCAGCTACGAAACAGCATACGAATGTATCCACACCCTGCGAGCGGGCGGCTGCCGGTCCTGGGTACGGACCACTATTGGAAACTACAGCGAAATCAACAAGGTTCTCGACCTGGGGGCACAGGGCGTCGTCGTCCCGATGATCAACAGTCGGGAAGAGGCGGAGATGGCCGCAGCGTCAGCCAAATACCCTCCTGTAGGGGGGCGCTCCTTCGGAGGAGATTCCTGGTATCACTATGGGGAGGACTATGCCGGGACCGCCAATGAATCGACCTGGCTGTTGGTTCAGATCGAGCATGTTCGAGCTGTGAATGCTGTCGAGGAGATCCTTTCCGTGCCTGGAGTCGATGGTTGCTTCGTAGGTCCGATTGACCTGGCACTTTCGTTGGGCCTGAGACACGATAACTTCGCCGGCAACCCTGATGTTGTCGCCGCCATCCAGAAAACCCTGGATGTGTGCAGGGAGCTGGGTAAGATCGCCTGTTGCAACACCTATGGCCTCGCCGAAGCCCGCCAGAAGGGATTGCAGGGCTACGGCTGCATCACTCTGCAATCAGACGTGGATCTCTTCATCAACTCGACGTCGCAGCTTCTGGATGACCTTCGTCGTGAAGTGCGGGGGCCAGGCCAGGGCGCCCGCCCTCATTCTGAGGGTAGCTGAACGCCGACGGTGGCGGCGATGGTGGCGATCTTGCTCCAGGTGTCGCCCTCGACGGGGATCCCCTCACGCGTCCGCTGTTCAAACATACGCGCCTCCGGCTCACCCGGCATCAAGATCTCTGAGAATCCATCTCGGAGACGGCTTGACTTGACCCAATCCCGAAAACGAGAGCACTCTCCACCAAAATACTCCTGTCCGGAAAACCGTCCCGGGTCGACGAAAAGAGCGAACCAGTTATTTGCCACCCGGGGCTGGTCGGAGCGGCTGCAAGTTCCTCCGGACAGGGCACCGGCAAAGATCTCGGCAAAGACCGAGAGAGCAAAGCCCTTGTGCTCGGCCATGGGAAGCAGTGCCCCGGGGGGGGCTCCGTAAAACTCCTGAGGTCGGGTTGAGGGCTGGCCTTCTCCATTCAGAAAGAGCCCCGGCGAAACTTCCTCCCCGCGGGCCCGGGCCACATTCAGCTTGCCCTCGGCAATCGTGGATGTAGCCATGTCCATGACGATGGCATCCCCGCTCTCGAGCGGCGCAGCAGCAGTCAGAGGATTCGCGGAAAGGCGCCGCTCCCGGCCTCCATGCGGAGCCACAAGCACTCCTCCTCCATGAACATTGGCAAGGGAAAAATGAACCAGACCGGCCTCGGCTGCCAGCTCTGCAAACTCGCCGATCCGGCCCAGGTGACCGGAGCGCCGCAGGGTCAGAACGCAGGCTCCAAGCTGCCGGGTCTTGCGGATGGCCATCTGTGTGGCCTGCCGCCCGATGTACTGTCCAAAGCCGTAATGGCCGTCCGTCATCAAGATGGCTCCATCATCCTGCAGCACTTCCAGTTCAGCCCGCGGATTGATCCAGCCCCGGGACAGCCAGTCTACATACTGGATGACACGGAAGATCCCGTGGGAGTCGTGTCCTTTCAGATTGCTCAGAACCAGAGATTGGGCCACCCGCCGAGCGACTGCAGCGGGCACATCATGGGCCTCGAAAAGGCGTTGCACGAATCGGGTCAGTGGTTGAGCGTCGACAGTTGACATGAAGGTCCATTATTCCGATGTCCCCCATGATTGCAAGCCTTTCCGTCGTGGGCCGTAGCGGAGGACCCCATCCTGGCTCGACTCCTGGCGCCTTGTTCGCTATAAGAACAGTCATGGTGCCACGCAACTGGATGGCGAGAGTGGCTGGAATTGCATGTCTGCTTTTAGCGGGCAGTGTGCCGTCCCTTCAAGCTGACACTCTGACCGTAGGACCCGGCGGGATGCATGCCACCGTTCAAGCAGCGGTTGATGATGCAGCCGGCCGGGGCGGAGACCATGAGATCCGTGTTGCCGAGGGCACCTTTACAGAATCTACCATTCTATTGAACGTCAGCCACCACCTCGAACTGAGCGGTGGATGGTTCGATGACTTCTCAGAGAGAGCGGACGACCCGTCGCGTACCGTGGTCAGTGGTGGCGGCACCGGCCGGGTCTTCGATCTGGACGGTGTGAGCGGGCACATTCGGATCTCGAACCTGACGATCAGCGACGGCTTTCAGGATGCCATCGGAGCCGGTCTTTACGTCAGGTGCACAGGTTGCACTCTCGAACTGGTGAAGCTGTACCTGAGGGAAAACATTGTCAGCAGAGACGAGCCGGACTTCTTGCAGGTTGGCGGAGCGGCCGTCTACGCTGTGCTGAAAGGCGACGCCAGGCTGACCATCGACTACTGTGAAATTCGGGACAACCGGGTGACCAGTCGAGAGTCCGCCGCCGGCGCCGTGTTCTTCAGCCTGAGCGACTTCTCGTGGGCCGAGATCAGCAACTCTACCGTCGCAGACAACCTGGTGCAGAGCAGCGAACGGGTCGTGTCGGGTGGGGGGCTTCTGGTTCGAGCCGTCGGGAACTCGGCGGTCAGCATCCGCGCCAATACCTTTCTGGGTAACACGGTGCAGTCCACGACCAGCTTAGCGGAAGGGGGAGGGTTTTATCTCAGGACTTTCGACGACGCGACCTATTCCGTGAGAGGAAACGAGATCAAGGGCAATATCGGGTCCGAATCACCCTTCCAGGTGACCGCTGCTGGTGCGCTCATGTGGAGTATTGGCCGGTCCCGTGGCCACTTCTCAGACAACCGGATTCTCGAGAACGAATCCCAGGGACCCGGAGGTGGGCTCGGACTCGGAGCTGCCATCTGGACCTCCGACAATTCAATAGCGCTGGCCGAGCGCAACCTGTGGCTTGCCAACACGGCGACGATCGGGCGTCAGGCCCAGCAGCTCAGCCTGAATGCGCAGGACTCCTCCCAGATCGTGGTTCGAGATTCGGTGATCGCGGAAGGCGGCGGTTCGGGCATCGTGGTCGCGGCCAGAGTTGGCTCCGGGCTTCGAATGACCAACCTGACGGTGGCCGGCCATCCGTCCCTCCCAGTTTCCATCTCGATTGCGGATGGGGAAATGAGTGTCTTCAACTCGATCTTCTTCGAGAACTGCTGCACCTTCGCTCCCGGGGAGAGCGTCGAGACGGGAAATAATCTGACGGATGTGGATCCTCTTTTTCGGGATGCCGCCAACCACGACTATCGGCTTCAGCCCGGCAGTCCGGCCCTCAACGCTGGAACCAACACTCCGCCGGGAGGACTGGGGGGGGCCGATCTGGATTGGAATCTTCGCATCGGGGGCCCGAGTGTCGAGGTGGGAGCCTATGAAGTCTCCGAAGGCCCCGGGAGGGTGCAGTTTCTAACGCAGATGGGAGATGGACGGATCGGAGACATTGTCCTGGGCACCGCAGTCGATGTTGCCAATGTCGGGTCCCAGGGCGAAGAGTCTCTGGTCGTTTCCTTTTTCGACTCGGCCGGCGAGCCGTGGGAAATCGACGTCGAGGGCCAGGGCGTGACGTCGTTTGTAGCGGCTTCTCTGGGGCCCGGCGAATCGACCACTTTCACAACTTCCGGCCGGGGGGACATCCGGTCCGGCTACGCCCGCTTGGAGTCTGGGGTAAACGTCGGTGGCACCGGGATCTTCACACGCACAGACAGGCCCTCGGGGACAGTGCTCTATCAGGCTGGCGTTCCTCTCTCAGAGGGGTTGGACTTTGCCCCCCTTTTCGTGGACTCGCTGGGGGACCTGGAAACCGGTGTGGCCCTGGTCAACGTCGCGGAACCGGGTGCTGGACCGGCCGGTGCGGCGCCGGAAGTACGCTTCTTCCTCTATGATCAGGAGTTCAACCTGGTGGAAGAGGTCACCCGCCCGCTGGATTCGGGGCATCAAGAGGCTCTTTTTGTCTCCCAGCTCTTTCCGGAATCCGCTCCGGTTCAGGAGATGCAGGGCGTGTTGCAAGTTTGGGTCTGAATGGTGCCAGGCTGGCCCTGGTAACCTTGCGTCAGAACGATGCTCCCGCTCTGGAGTTTCCGGTCGAAGTGCCGACTCTGGCGGCCTTTCCCGTTCTTCCGGGAGTCGTGGTGCCAGCCGGCGCTTTACCGGTGGTTTTTTATCTGGCTCAGATCGGCAACGGTCAGCAGGGAACGATCGGCTTCCAGACCTCGCTTAGTTTCGCCAACATCTCGGGAGGCGCCCACAACGTTCATGTGGATTTCTTCCAGAGCAATGGATCGCCCATGGTTCTCACCCTTGAGGGACATGGAACCTCGGCCACCTTCGACTTCTTTCTGGAGAGGGGAGAGTCGGTCGTCGTCCAGACGGATGGTCTGGGCGACATCACGGCCGGCTATGCTCGGGTGTCGACGGCGGGGGTCGGGGGCTCGGCGGTGTTCTCGCAGGTGAATGTACCCAGTGGAATTCTGGAGACGGAGTCTGGAGTTCCGGCCTCGGTTCCGTCGACGGCGTTTTCGATCTTCGTGGACACGCTGGGAGACTCAGACACCGGCCTGGCCCTGGTCAATCCGGGACCCGTTCCGGCCGGGGCCGAAGGCACGGCTACGATTCAGTTAACGCTGTTTGATGCCAGGGGACAGGAGGTGGGCCAACAGGAACTCTCGCTGGGAGCCGGGCAGCATACGGCCCGATTCGTGAGCGAACTCTTTTCTGAGGTCGCTCAAATTTCTGAGATGCGCGGCCTGGTTGCGGTGTCGAGCGACCTCCCGATCGCAGCCGTGACCCTGAAGCAGAACAATGATCCGCTGGCGAGTTTCCCTGAGGACGTCGCCACCCTGACCGCTTTTCCCGTTCTTTCAGAGACTCCCGTTCCCTGAACGCCGGGCTCTCCTTTCCACTGTCTCCCTGCTTGCGCCTCAGCGCCCTAAGCAGCAGGGGTTCAGACGATGGACGAGAGTGATGCCAATCCAGATTAGTGCTAGGTTGGGTCCCTTCATCTCGAGTCGATTTGTGGAACTTGCAATCCGAAGTAAACTCCGATCTGCGGGCTGGGTGATGGCCCGCGCGTTGATCGTGGCGGTGATGTGTGGTTGCGGTGCGGAGGAGCGATCCGAGACCTTCGAGATTCCGCCAGATCGCGTCGTGCTGACGCGACCGGCCCAGCACATGGTGGTTCAAGGACTTCAGTTCCCACCCAGTAATCCAACTCGACTCAAGCTCCAGCCTGTTCGCGTGTTCCCGGACCTGGACGCCCGGCACCTCATAATGATGACCGAAGCACCCGATCAAAGTCGACGCTTCTTCATCCTGGAGAGAGGAGGACTGATACGCATTCTCGGCGTCGGAGAGAGCGGGGCGAGCGCTCCAGTCTTTCTCGACCTTCAAGAAAAGGTCTGGAGCGACGCTGGCAGCGGGCTACTCGGAATGGCCTTTGATCCTGGTTTCGAAGAGAACCGTACATTCTATGTCCACTACACAACCGACAACCCCCGGACGGTAGTCATCAGTGCCTTCCAAGCCTTCGCGGACCGCCCGGACCATGCCGATCCGAACAGCGAACTCGTGCTGATCCGACTCGAAAAGACCCATCGTTCACACAACGGCGGAATGCTGGCGTTCGGTCCCGACGGGATGCTCTACATCGCCATTGGGGATGCGTTCAAGAAGCCGGAAAGGTACAACCATGCCCAGGATCTGACCTCGCTGTTTGGAAAGATTCTGAGGGTTGATCCCTGGGCAGGCTCGCCCTACGGTATTCCGCCCGACAACCCGTTTGTCGGAAGAGAGGATGGAACCCGGCCGAAAATCTGGGCCTATGGCTTCCGCCAGCCCTGGCGCTTCAGTTTCGATGGCCAAACCGGCGAGATGTGGTTGGGCGAGGTGGGGCGAGGTGATTACGAAGAGATCAATCTCGTCAAGCGCGGTGCGAATTATGGCTGGAGCGCATATGAAGGACCACGGGAGCACTCGAATCGAGATCGCATCCCCTTCGAGAAGACGGCAGCGCCGCTTCTTTCCATCCCTCACGCAAGGACCCGCGCCGTCATCGGCGGATATGTCTACCGGGGCGGTCGACTGCTCTCGGTTCGGGGTTCATACATTTATGGGGACGCCGTCAGCGGAACCATCTGGGCCCTTCGGCAGGAGCAGGGCCAGGTGGTCAGCCAGACAGAGGTCTCCTTTGTCGAAGGGGTGGCATCGTTTGCCGAGGATCGTCAGGGGAACCTCTACGCCGTGAGCCTCCATGGTGGGATCTATCGGTTCGAAGAAGCAAGCTCGGTTCCCTTTCCTCAGCATTTGTCTGCAACCGGCTTGTTCCGTGATGTCGAATCCCTGGATCCATCCGCCGGTCTCGTCCCCTACGATGTGGTCTCTCCCCTGTGGTCGGACGGTGCACGAAAGCGGCGCTGGGTGGCTCTCCCGGGTGAGACCAAGATCGGATTCCAGCGCGCCAGGGCCTGGGAGTTCCCACGGGGCACCGTGCTGGTCAAGCACTTCGAGATGAGGATTCACCCGAAGGACCCGCCGCGAAGACTCGAGACGCGGGTCTTGATTCACGAGACAACCGGTTGGGCAGGGTACACCTACAAATGGAACAAGCAACAGACGGACGCGGACTTGTTGACCGCGAGTGAATCGGATCAATTGACGATCAGCGGGCCCAACGGCGGATCGATAAAGGTCGACTATGTCTACCCCGGACCCGGCGATTGCATGCGTTGCCATACGGAATCTGCGGGTTGGGTTCTCGGGCTTCGCACGAACCAGATCAATTTCTCGGCAGCCTATGACCAGGGTCCTGCGAACCAATTGTCGGTTCTGAGCGAATTAGGCCTGTTTCGTGAACGCGTCCATGACGGGTATCCGCCGCCGGCCATGGTCGATCCGAGCGATCGCGACGCGCCGATCCAGGATCGCGCGCGGGCCTACCTGGCTGCCAACTGCTCCAATTGCCACCGAGGAGATGGCGTAAATGGACCGATGGATCTTCGCTACGAGGTGCCCATTGAAAAGACTGCCACGATCAGGCGGCCCTTGTCAGAGGGCCCTTCGACAATCCGCAGAAAGCCGTTTCAGCACATCGTCACGCCTGAAAACAAGGAACTCAGTTTCCTCTGGGCTCGGATGATGTCCACGGCGGCGAAACACCGGATGCCGCCGGTCGGCTCGACGCGCCCCGACTCCCTGGGTGCACGGATCGTCGGCGCCTGGATTGACCAGGGCGCCTACTGACCCGCTCCGAAGGCTTCCATGGAGAGCTACTCGCCTTGATCCCACTGCGGTAACCTTGAAGGTGTGAACCAGGTACATCAGTCAAATGATTAAGAAAGCGATTGCAAACCCCTATGCAGTTGTCGTAGGAAGCCTGGCCACGATCGTCCTGGGGATCACCTCCTATCAAAGGATCCCGGCCGACCTGCTGCCCATCTTCCAGACACCGGCGGTTCAGATTGTCACTTTCTACCCCGGTATGCCACCGGAAGTGATGGAGCGTGACATTATGAGCCGCCTGGAGCGGTGGACAGGCCAATCGGTCGGCATCAAGCATCAAGAGGCCAAGGCTATGCGCGGCGTGTCGGTGGTCAAGGACTTTTTCCGGGAAGGAATCTCCCTGGAAACAGCCATGAGCCAGGTCACCTCCTATGCGGTCAGCGACATGTTCTATCTCCCTCCCGGCACCATCCCGCCCATGGTGATGCCGTTTGATCCGACCGCCTCGCTGCCCCTTTGCCTGGTCAGCGTTTCCAGTCCGACCATGAACGAGAAGGAGCTCTATGACATTGCCTACTTTGAGCTTCGCAACCGGCTGCAGTCCATTCAGGGCGTCATCGCCCCGGCCGTGTACGGGGGCAAGCTGCGTCGAATCCTGGCCTATGTGAAGCGTGGCCAACTGGAAGCCCGTGGACTGTCTCCGATGGATGTGGTCCGAGCGTTGAAGCAGCAAAGCGTGTTCATTCCGGCCGGCAACATTAAGGTGGGCGACTTTGACTACCAGATCTTTGCCAACTCCATGCCCAGGCACGTGGAAGAGCTCAATGACATGCCGATCGCGGTGCGCCAGGGCGCGCCGATCATGATCGGGGATGTAGCCGAGGTCAAGGACTCCAGCCAGATTCAAACCAACGTTGTGCGCATCAATGGCCGCCGCCAGGTCTACATACCCATTTATCGGCAGCCGGGAGCCAATACGATTGAAATCGTCAATGCCATCCAGCGCAATCTGGATCGCATTCTGCAGCGCCTTCGTGAAATGGATCCACGGGCCGGCGACCTGGCCATTGAAGTGGTGTTGGATCAATCTGTTTACGTCCGTAACTCACTCAGAGCACTTCAGTTAGAAGGCCTTTTGGGAGCGGTCTTTGCCGCCCTGGTGGTCTTGCTCTTTTTGCGCCAGTTGCGCTCCACGCTGGTGGTGCTGGTCAGTCTGCCTCTGGCCATTCTGGCGGCAATGGTGGGCCTGTATTTCTCTGGCGCAACCCTCAACGCGATGACCATCGGCGGATTAGCACTGGTGATTGGCATTCTGATCGACCAGTCCATTGTGGTGGTGGAAGCCATTGTCCGACATACCGAGGAGGGATTGCAGCCCTTCCAGGCAGCACTCAAAGGGGCTGAGGAGGTTGCCATTCCGGTCCTGGTTTCAACCGTAACGTTTTGTATCGTGTTCTTGCCGGTCATTTTTCTGTCGGGCATGGCCAGTTACCTCTTTGGTCCGGTCGCTCTGGCGGCAACTCTGGCAATGACCTTCTCGTTTCTGGTCTCGATTACCCTGGTGCCCGCCTTCTGTGCCCGCATCCTTAAAGCTCGTTCCCAGCCCAGGCAGTCGGGCCACACGGTCGGACCGCTGAGCAACGCCTATGCGTTTGTATTGAAAAGACTTCTTCAGGCTCGGTGGGTGGTGGTCCCGGCTGCAGCCTTGCTCTTTGCATTCTCCTTGCTTGTCCTGAGCCGGACCGGGCGTGAGTTGTTCCCGCAGGTCGATGCCGGTCAGTTCCAGATCTTTGTACGTCTCCCTTCCGGTACCCGGATTGAAAAGACGGAGGGCACGCTGGCTCAAATCGAAGAGGTAATCATCCAGGAGATCGGCCTTCCGGATCCCTGGCCCGAGGAGCGTCGCCCGGATTCCAACCTGCGCATGCTGATCACCAACATCGGGGTCCTGATGGACTGGCCCGCGGCCTATACTCCGAATACGGGCGCAATGGATGCCTTCGTTCTGGTTCAGCTGAAGGGCCATCCGGATAAGCCGGGAACATTCGAGTATGTCAGTCGTCTTCGCTCTCAACTCCAGAAGCGCTTTCCCAGCGTTGAGTTTTCCTTTGACACCGGCGGGATGCTGACTTCAGCTCTGAACATGGGTGAACCGGCCCCCATCCACCTCCAGGTTTCCGGGAGCAGCCTGGAGACGTCGCAGAGGATAGCCGCCATCATCGCTGCCGAGATGAGAAAAGCCGAAGGGACCATCGACGTTCGCATCTCCCAACGGATGGACTATCCGATCCTTGACTTCGAGATCGACCGGCTCAAGGCAGCTTATGCCGGGGTGAACGTTGAGGACATCATGAAGAACCTGGTCACCGCCACCAACTCGAGCGTCGGTTTCGATCCGGCTTTCTGGATCGATGAACGCTCGGGTAACCACTACTTTATTGGTGCCCAGTATGCAGAAGAGGACCTGGTTTCGCTGGAGACGTTGCTGGATATTCCCATCTCCGGCGGAAATGGTGGTACGCCGGTGTCTCTACGAAGTCTGGTGAGCCTCAATCGCAGGACAGGTCCGACTGTGATCAATCACCGTAACATCACACGGGTCACCGACATCTACGCTTCAGCTCAGCCCGGGTACGACATCGGGTCTGTAGTTGCTTTCATTCAGGAGCGTCTATTGACCTCCCCGCAACTGCAGCCACGCTTGAGGCAATCCGATCGCGGAGAATACTGGGAGCTGGCCGGTCCGGACTTCTCCGGCAAGGGCTACAGTTATGTGATGGCCGGTGAGGTGGCCACGATGTACGAAGTCCTGGACCAGTTTCTGGAAGGATTCCTGCTGGCTGCAGTCCTCGTCTACCTGGTCCTGGTGCTGCAGTTCCGGTCCTTCGTTGACCCCTTTGTCGTCTTGCTGGCAGTGCCCCTGGGGTTGATCGGAGTGGCCGGGATTCTCCATCTTACGGGAACCTATCTGAGTATTATGGCGGCCATGGGAATCATCATGACGACCGGCCTGGTGGTGGCTTCCAGCATCCTGCTGGTGGATTTTGCAAATCGGCGACGGGAGCAGGGATGCTCTGCCGGCGAAGCCATCCTGGAGGCCGCTCGAGTGCGATTGCGTCCGATCCTGATGACCTCGCTGTCCACGGTGCTGGCTTTGACCCCCATGGCTATCGGGGGCCCAGGTGCCGAGGCGAACGCGCCGCTGGCCAGGGTCATCATCGGGGGAGTTCTCAGTTCCGTAACTCTTTCTCTTCTTGTCGTCCCCTGTCTTTACCTGATCTTCAAGGGTAAGACGGGTTCCGCTAGGGAGCAGATCAAAGGTGCCGCCAGTTGATTGCAACGGGAGCGAAGCAATGATTCTCAACACAAACAGGTTGGCTGAAGCGGGACCTTTGCCGTTCCGCTCTCTGCTCTTCTGGGTGACTGTCATCATCTCGTGTGGGGGGCCGCAGATCCAGGAACCGCCGTCCCGAGAGGGGGCCAATCCCCTTGCGGGAGAGCCTTCGGTCGTTGTGGAGGTGGTCGTGCCGCAGCGAGAGGACCTGCAGCGCCAGATCACTCTGTCGGGCACCATCGAGCCCTTCCAGTTAGCCAGGCTCCACTCTAAGGTGGCTGGCTACCTGGAGTGGATCGCCGTCGACATCGGGGATCGAGTTACCAAAGGTCAGATCCTGGCCAAGCTCGAGGTTCCCGAGATGGCTGACCAGTATTCGACGGCACAGGCTGAACTGGGGATTGTCGAATCTGATCGGATTCACGCAGAGGCTGAGTTGGAGAGAGCGAGAGCCGATCTGGAGCTGAAGAAACTGACGTTTGGGAGGCTGCAGGGAGTCGCTTCGGAGGAACCGGACATGGTTCCTCTCCAGAAAGTGGATGAGGCCAGAGCTGAATATCAGCTTGCGGAGGCCACGGTCAGAGTGCTCGAGAGCCGCATTCGCCAGGTTGAAAGTCAAATGAAGAGGGCCATGGCCAACCTGCAAGGGCTCAAGACACTGATGTCGTACACTGAGATCAAGGCTCCCTTCAGCGGCGTTGTCACTGAACGTCCTGTCGATCCCGGTGCCTTGATCCAGGCTGGCTCCAACTCCCAGACTGCCCAGCCGGTAGTCACCATTGCCAGCACCGACGTCCTGCGTGTCTTCGTGGATGTTCCGGAAGCGGAGGTCCCGTCTGTGCAGCGTGGCGATCACGCATTGATCAAAGTGCCGGCCTTACCCTCTCACTCTTTCGAAGCCCGGGTCACTCGTTTCGCCGGGGCCTTGAATCCCGCGACCCGCACCATGCGTACCGAGATCGACATGCCCAACCAGGGGAACACTCTGAAGCCGGGAATGTATGGGGAAGTGACGCTCATTCTCGAAGAACACTCCCAGGCCATCACGCTTCCCGCGGGTGCCGTTCACACGGAGGGGGACAAGAAATTCGTCTACTCCGTGGTGGCGGGCCGCCTTCGGAAAATCGAGGTTCAAGCCGGCCTCGATGATGGCATCACTGTGGAGATAACCGAAGGGCTCGAGGGAAACGAAACAGTTGTCCTGGCCAGCCGGGGCGGACTCCAGGAAGGGATGGAAGTCGAAGCCCGGAGAGCCCCGGTCAGCGAATAGAAAGGGAGAACCCATGACCAAGAAAGTCCTGACTCTTGTCAGCACACTGGTGTTTATTGCGCTGCTCTCCGGAGCCCTTGCAGACCAGGACCGACAGCGCATCAGCCTGGATCAGGCGATCGAGATGGCTCTGGCCAATCATCCCCGTTTGCGGAAGGCTGAACTGGCGGTGACGGGAGGTGAAGCTCGAGTCACCTACGCCCGTTCGCGCTCTTATCCCCAGGTGAACTCAGGTGGAATTGCCAAGCAGGGTCTGTCTGGTTCCGGGGCCGCTTTTGGCCTGGAGGGCCTGGCGAATTCACCCGAGCCCGATGACATGGCGGTCTCGGTCAATGCCTATTACGATGTCCTTGACTTCGGGCGGGCTAAACATGAAACGAGCGCCCGCAAACGAGAGCTGGCCTCTTTGCAGCACCAGCTCAGCGCGGTCGAAGCCGAAGTGGTACGGGATGTCCGAAAATCTTATTTCAGGACGCTCAAGGCGGCCCAGTTGGTGGAGGTTGCGGAGCGAGACCTGGAGGCCACAGAATTGAATCTTCGCCAGGCTGAGGCCTTCTTCCGGGCTGGACTTCGATCCAAAATCGATGTACATCTGGCCCAGGCCGGGGTTTCGCGGGCCCAACTTACGCTCACTCAGAGGCTGAACGAGCACGCCGTTTCGCTGGCCGGCCTCAGCCATGCGATGGGCGTAGCTGATTCCTCCGCGCAGTTTCAGCTCGAAGAGCCAGACTTGCGTTTGGAGGAGATGCAGGCTCTCCCGGTCCTGATTGCAGCCGGCCTTGCGAATCGCCCCGAACTGCGCGCTCTGGAAGCCCAGATCGAAGCCCGTGAGGCTTGGGTCGAGAAAGCAAAGAAGGAGCGCTATCCGAGAATCATGGTGGCATTCAGCGGCGGCTGGACGCGTTTTGCCGAGTTGTCTCTCTCCAATCTCCTTTTCGGAGGTCTGGCCATCAAGCTGCCGGTTTTCGCCGGCGGCCAACTCAAGGCTTCCATCCAGGAAAATGAACAGGTCCAGCAGCAGGCAATCGCCGCCAGGAATCAACTTCTCCAGGATATTCCGCTCGAGATCACTACCGTCTACCATGAACTCTCCAGTTCGACGGAAGCGGTAAGAATCTTCGACGAAATGAGAACTTACGCCGATGACGCACTTCGGCTGGCCCGAGCCCGCTACCGAATGGAACTCGCCGATCGCGTCGAGCTGGCCCTGGTTCAAGCCGCCCAGGCTGAGGCCGAGAGTGAATACTACAGTGCTCTTTACGACTACGAGATTCAGACGGCTGAACTGCGCTACAGGACCGGTCAGACTCTCTGGGGGATCGCGCCCTGATGACTCTTGAGATTGGATTCCTGTTCTTGATTCTGGCCGTCATGGTCGCCCTCTTTCTGACGGAAAAAATTCCGGTGGACCTGACAGCTTTTCTGGGACTGGTGGTCCTGATCTTCAGCGGTTTTGTGAAATCCGACGAGGCATTCACCGGGTTTGCCTCCTCGGCCGTCATCACCATGCTTTCGATCTTCATAGTCAGCGCTTCGCTTCTGCACACGGGCATCGCCGACCTGGTTGGTGCGCGGATTCATGCCTGGGTGGGCAGCCATGAAGTGTCTCTGATTGTCACCATCATGCTGGTCGCAGGAGTTCTGTCGGCCTTCATGAACAATATTGCCGCTACTGCGGTATTGATGCCGGCTGTGGCCAGTCTGGCCCGTCGCGCCGGCCTGTCTCCCTCGCGCCTCTTCATGCCTCTTTCATTCGGTGCCATTCTGGGTGGCACGACAACTCTGGTGGGAACTCCTCCCAACATCCTGGTTGGAGCCATGCTGGAAGAAGCTCCTGGGCTGGAGTCCTTTGATCTTTTCGACTTTGCTCCCATGGGCATCACCCTTCTCGTTCTGGGCGTCCTCTACATGGCAACCGTCGGACGCAAGCTGCTGCCATCGCGTGAGATGACCCCGTCGCCTTCCGTCGCAGGAGGCCTGGCTGATGTCTACCACCTGGATGAGAGGATTTTTTCCATTCGAATTCCCGAGGACTCAGTCCTGAACGGGTCGACTCTGGAGGAGGCGCGCCTCGGTGCCGCACTCGGTGTTCAGGTGGTTGCCGTCTTGCGCAATGGCCGCAAGGAGTTGGCACCGAGCCCAACCACAGTTCTGCACTCAGGGGACACCCTGCTGGTGGAAGGTCAATTGTCGGATTTACAGCAGATCCTTAAGGTCCAGGGCACAGAGATCGAGAAAATCAGGATTGGCCAGTTACCACGACCTACTGCGGGATTCAGTGCCATCCGCGTCCGCCTCTCCGACGACTCCACGTTCCGACATAAGAGTCCGAAGCAGTTGGATTTCCGAGGGAAATATGGCGCCATTGTGATGGCGATCCAGCGAGGCTCGGAGCTGCTCCGCGATGGTCTGGGGGAAGAGATTCTGGCGCCCGGCGATGAGCTCGTGCTGATCGGAGCCCGGGAGGCCCTGGATCAACTGGGCACGCGGTCTGGACTCACCGTGCTTGAAAGCGGTCTGACCACCCTCCGACAGCTTCAGCAACACCTCTTTCTGATCAAGATTCACCCGGGCTCGCCGCTGGCCGGGGCTTCACTGGGTGCGAGCCGGATCGGGGAACTGATTGGCCTGACCGTCGGGGGAATTATCCGGGAAGGCGAGACCCTCCCGGCCGTTTCTCCAGACGAAATCATCCGCGCCGGAGACAATCTGCTGGTCGCAGGAGAATCAGACAGAATTGCCGGTCTCCTGGAACTGGGTGACATCCAGTTTGATTCTGAGGTGGATGCCTCAGAGCTCGGATCCGAGGACGTGGCGCTGGTGGAGGCGTCGCTGGCACCTCGTTGTTCTCTGATCGGGAAGACCCTGCAGGAAGTCTCGTTTCGGCAGCGCTATGGACTGCAGGTCCTGGCCGTGTGGCGGGAAGGCTCTCTCCTTCGCTCCAGGTTGGTCAGCCTGAAACTGACCTTTGGCGACGCTCTCTTGCTGCAGGGCTCTCCTGAGAGAATCCGCATGTTGGCCGCAGACCCCGATTTCCTGGTTCTCTCCCAGGCGGTTCGGGCCGTACGCAGAGTGCGCAAAGCTCCCTTTGCGGTGGGTTGTCTGTTGCTGATGATCGGGTTGGTGGTGGCTGGCATCCAACCGATCCACGTGGCCGCCTTTACAGCAGCCTCACTGGTAATTCTGTCAGGTGCACTGACCATGAAGGAGGCCTACCGCGCCATTGAGTGGAGAGTAATCTTCCTGGTTGCGGCCATTTTGCCGGTGGGCATCGCCATGGAACGAACGGGAGCAGCGCTGTGGCTGGCGGACACCGTCGTTGACACGGGGGGGCCCTTTGGCCCGCACATGGTTCTAGCGATGCTGGTGGTGCTTTCGAGCTTGTTGAGCCAGGGTCTGGACGGTGCTCCCACCGTAGTGCTTCTGACGCCGGTCGTTCTCAAAGCGGCTGCCGGACTCGGCTTGAGTCCCTATCCCATGATGATGGGAGTTGGGTTGGCTGCATCAGCGGCGTTTATGACACCGTTCAGCCACAAGGCGAACCTGCTGGTGATGGGTGCCGGCGGGTATCGCTCTGCGGACTACGTCAAGGTAGGCACACCGTTGACGCTCGTCTTCCTGGTCTTGCTGGTTTTTATGGTGCCGCTGTTTTTTCCGTTCTAAAAGCTCTACGGGTCTTGTTGCAGGAGCCGCTGGTCTAGTGTACTGTCCCAGAAGTTCACGCCGCTACTTCGGGCGTCTTTTCGCCGCCAGCTTTGTTGCGCTCCTCGAAAGACTCCCGGCATTCCTGCGTCGCGCGCCTCACTGACGACGAAAATCCATCCCGAATTAACACCGCGAACTTCCGGGACAGCACACTAGATGCCAGGCAGGCTTCAGGTGCCTGATGCGCCACAGAGAACTTTGGTGGAATCGAGATCATCACGTAGATGCCAGGCAGGCTTCAGGTGCCTGATGGGTAGACCCAGGGTCGGGCCTGCTTGATGGAGAGCTTTCCAGCCGCGGTAATCTTGAATTCGACTTCCATGGCAAAAGGAGCATCGGCCGGCTGGCTATAGAGTGTGCGAAACCTGTCTTGAATCGTACCCAGCGCCCCCCGCAGCTCGCCCAGGTGCCTGACGCTCAGGAGCGGACCCTCACCCGGCAGCCGGTTGGAGCGGCGAATGACTCGATCGTCGCTGGGGCTCCTGGGACTCAGGAGGATCTCTTCGGGGATCGACTCACTATCGGGATTCGTGACCAGATCTTCGCCAACCTGCGCGTTGAGGTAGTAGCTCCTGCCGCCCTGGCTTCCGGTCTGGTACGCGACGTCCTCAGTGACCGCGACACCGTTTGCCTGTTCCCTGGAGGTGTTCAGGTGAAGGAGAACTCCCATTGCTGAGGAGAGATGGTCGATGCGGTAGAAGTCACGTTCCTCGTAGGCCCGGTAGTTCCAGAGGGTGGCGAAGACCTGCTTGACTGACTTGGAGAGGTGACCTTCATCAGGATGATGTGTGTATGAGTTGTAGAGTCCGGCACCGCTGAATCCGGGCAGGTCCTCACTGTTTGTGCTGGAGCGACAACGGATTGACGTTCCCTGGGGAAACTGCCTCTGAACCTGGGCCAGAGAGTCCACCATCCAGGCCGGCATCTTTCCCTTTCGCAACGCCTTTCGGAACTTGCCCAGAGCGGCTTCCCGGGCGTCGGCATTCCGCTGGAAGTCTGCAGTCCCGATCATTCCGGAGGCCATCGTGTAGAAGCCATTGTGCTGCATGAACCGATCGTAGAAGTAAAAGGGAACAGCGAACCCGTCGGGAGTCAGATCTTCTCGGAAACCGAAAGTCCTCATCTCCGCCAGGTTGGCGGCCTTGGCCCCGACGCTCGATGAATCGGCGAACTGAATCTGATCGAGAGGACGAATGGTTGTAACCGAAAGGTCACGAGGAGGGGTCTGCGGCTCAGCGGGGCGTAGCCCGGCAAAGTGGTTGTTGACCTCTCGGGCCGTGGCTTCTCTGATCTCGTATCCGTCCGCCGCGACTCTGTAATATACGTAGGATCCGATCAGCCCGCCTATGGCTCGATTCTCCAAGGCGTCTGCGATAAAAGCGTTCGGCACGTTGTCCTGAATCGCCCGCAGATTGACGTGCGAGAGGGGGGTCTGTCGAACCCCCGTGATGATTCCGGCGACTCGGGGCATCTCGTTCGGAAGAGTAGGGTAGATCACGATGTCGCGCGGGCCAGGCCTCTCGTCGAGGGCCATCAGACGCAAACGGCCGAAGGACTCTGTCGGGTGCAACGGCAGATAGCCGATATCTTTATAGAGATCGTCGTCGTCAACGACCTCGAGCCCGGCGCCTTTGTATTGATCTCGCTCACTCAAATAGCGTTCCTTGGCCCGGGGGAGCAGGTAATAGGCGAGGTTCCCTTTGAGGAGGGCCGAATGGGCGACGAGCAGGTCATGGGCCGCCTGGACCATCTCGCAGGGGAACGCATCGTTGGGCTCGAACTCATAGGTGTAGAGTCCGGATTTGCCGCTGGGCGACTTCAGCATGGGACGGAAGACCAGAACCCCGCGCATCTGTCCGGTCCCGCGCATCGGTAGCCCGATCTTGTTCATGAACATCATGTGGGCTCGATGGGTCTTCGTGTTGATGAAGTAGATCCTGGGGTCCTCGCTGCCCGCCCCCTCGATCTGAAACTTCACGAACTCGAGGCCTTTAAGGTGGGTATCGATGAGAACGTCCGAGCCCTGATAGGCAAGGCGTTTGTAGGTCTGGCGATCGGGAATGGTGGCGGCGCCATCCTCGGGCCCCACTGCATCCGGTTGTAGGGGCGTTCTTCCCGAGCCGGCTCCGCCTGGCCGGGGTCCACGGCCAGCCCCCGGGAACCCTCTGAAAGCGGGTCGCAACTCGTCGAGGGTGAGTTTGCCGTTTCCGTCTTTGTCGAGGGCGGCGAGAGCGACGGCAGCGTTGGCAAGCTCGTCGGCCGAGATCTCTCCATCGCCGTCCTCATCGAGAGCTTGCATGACAGGCAACATCCGCATCATCCCACCTGGGCCTCCACCTGGACCGCCAGGCCTGGGGCCAGGCTGCTGGGCAAAGGTCAGCGAGATGCCGGCCGAAACAGTAAGCAAGACCAGGGCGTTTTGGAAAAGAGTCATTGGCAAGAGAATCCTCCTCATGCGGTGCTCACGTACCCGAGTCGCTGGCAACCGATGACATATTTTGAGAATCGGAACGGTCGGGTCCGCAGCGGGGCCAGAGCGCGACAAAGCGAAAGGCTGTCGTTCGCCTCCGATTTGGACTCGATGATCACCACATCGGGCAAGGCCTCGGGAAAACAGCGGCTGAGTCGTCGTCGGCCGATCTGTGGGAAGAATTTCAGGTCGTAATCGAGGGTGAGGCGGGTGCTGCCTTCATCAAGCACGAAGTGTTCCCGCCGATACTCGACCAGGATCACCGGTTCTGTCTCTTGCCAGAGATGGACACCCTGCCGACCCGCAAGACCGCGGAGCAATTCACGGTGCAGGACACGAAACGGGGCTTCAGCAGGCGAGATGCTGCTGCTCAGTCGAAAACGGTATTTTCCGCAGACCCGATGCCGCCGCCATTTGGTCTCCAGGAAAAACGGGTTGCCCGGTTGCCTGCTGTCGTACCAGCGCAGCCGAGTCTTGTGCCTGATTCCAACGCCGTCCAGATTGGCGCGGCAAGTGCCCAGCCCGGGTTCGTCGAAATAGATACTGCGAACCGTCGAGACCGGGCCGGCGTACTGGATGGGGCGGCAGGAGCGCAGCAATACCTGCCTCAGCGTGGCCACATCGCGGCGGGTAAAAACGTACTTAATCTCCCGTCGTGCAGCGAAGTCAGAGCGCGGAGCTCCTTCTTCGAGCAAAGTGACGGACAAATCAGCGGCCATGGCTTCAGAGGAGGCTCTGTGCGTTCACGAACGAGATCTGGCATTCGGGAAGATGTCTGCGCAATTCGGCCACCAGCTGCGGAGCGGTATCGCTGGTCACCCTGTGCAGCTGAACTCGAAGTTGTCCTTCCTCATCGTCAATGTCGCAGCGCTGAACGGTGAACTTTGGGAAAACAAGCCGGGTTGCCGTCAGGGCGCTATTCTCCTGGTCGGAAAAGTACTGCGACGCGTTACCGGCGATGGTCAGGAAGGCTTCTCCTGAGCGTGCCGAGGGCCGCAGTCGGTCAAAGACCAGGACGAAAAGACTGGCCACGATGACCAGAGTGATGGAGATCATCCACTGCTCAGCTCCGAGAGCCAGGCCCACTCCAATGCAGAGGAAAAGATACACCAGTTCCTCGGGGATCCTTGATGGCCGCCCGGAAACGGACGATCGAGAGTGCTCCGACCAGTCCCAGAGACAAGGCGAGTGACGACTTTACAACGGAGATCACCGCGATGGTCACGAGCGTAAGAAGCGGGAAGACCCGGGCGATCGAGTCGCCCGACGTCGACGCGCTGGTCCTGGAGTACAGAAAACGGATGTACATGGCCAGCAGACCACCCAGCGTCAGGTAGATGAACAATTTCGGTACTGTTGCATGCTGCGTCTGGGAGATCGCGGTTTGAAGCTGCTGCCATGTCTCCTGAACCGGTTGTGACATCTGTGTGTCCTTTCCTCAGCGGAAGTTCTCGCGCACTGGCCGCGGGCTTCCCGGACAGCATGCTCGCGCAAAAGTAGGTTCGGTACCGATAGCGGTTTCCTGGCCGTTCCTGGAAAGTAGACGAGATCCGTACAACAACAGTTACATCGTCTGGGGATCCTTGGCCTTCAAGTCTCTGGCCCGCCCCATCCGCAAACTTTACCGTGTTTATGGAAGCGAGTACTCTTAGTGCAATTCAAAAGTTAGCGCAACTCAGGAGTGGAGAGATGAAATACGTCAGGGATGTACTTCAGAAGAAAGGCAATGACATCTGGTCGGTTGCTCCGGACACCCCGGTCTACAAGGCCCTTCAGTTGATGTCCGAGAAGAACTGTGGGGCTGTACTGGTGCTCGATCAGGAGACGCTGGTGGGGATTCTGTCAGAGCGGGACTATGCTCGGAAGGTCATCCTCAAGGGGAAGTCTTCCAAGAATACGCCCGTCGAGGAAATCATGAGTCAGAGGGTTGTTTGTATTCAACCCGATAACACAATCGATGAGTGTATGGCGTTGATGACCGAGAAGCGCGTTCGACATTTGCCCGTACTCAAAGGGGAAAAGGCTCTGGTTGGTTTGATCTCGATCGGAGACGTGGTCAAAGAGGTGATCTCGGAGCAGGAGTTCATCATCCACCAGCTCGAAAGCTACATCAAGGGCTTCCCCGTAACGCGCCTGCACTAGTGTACTGTCCCGGAAGTTCGCGGTGTTAATTCGGGATGGATTTTCGTCGCCAGTGAGGCGCGCGACGCAGGAATGCCGGGAGTCTTTCGAGGTAGCGCAACAAAGCTGTCGGCGAAAAGACGCCCGAAGTAGCGGCGTGAACTTTCGGGACAGTGCACTAGCTCCTATCAGTACTCTATGAGATCATGACCAGCGCTTTCATGACTGTGAACCCGCAGGCCGCGTCTTCGTATTTCTGCAGCAAGTACTCTAGTTCATGACCTTTCTTCCCGCCCAGGTCGCTTTCTACTACATGGCGGCGGCTAGCGTCACCAGTGCGATCCTGGCCGTGACACGGAAAAACCCCGTCCACAGCATGCTCTGGGTACTGGCGCTTTTTTTGCACGTGGCCGGAATCTTCCTGTTGCTGGGTGCGGAATTCCTGGCAGCCGTACAGGTCATCGTTTACGCGGGAGCCATCCTAATCTTCTACCTCTTTGTCCTGATGCTGCTCGACCTGCCGGGCGAGGAGGCTGGGCCGCGGTTCGGCGCCCATTGGCCCCTGGCCGCTGCCGGGGGGCTCGGATTCGGCGCCCTGGCCTGGCTGGCGCTGGGTGGGACCTTCGACCCGACTGGAACCGGGGTCGCAGCGGCTGCAACGCAGGCGGCGGGGGAGGGTCAGCTGGGGAGCCTTTCGCAAATGGGCATGGCCCTCTTCGGTCCCTTCGCTCTGCCCTTTGAAATGGCCTCGCTGATCCTGCTGGCCGCCATCGTGAGCGCGGTCGTGCTGGCCCGGAGGAGGGCACAGCCATGATCGTCCCCGTGGGCGTGATCCTGGCCCTGAGCGCGGTGCTCTTCGGGATCGGAGTATTCGGCTTCCTGGCCCGCCGCAACCTGATCCTTATGCTGGTCTCGATCGAGGTCATGCTCAATGCCGTCAACCTCAGCCTGGCCGGATTCAGCCGCCACCTCAATGATCCGCGTGGCCAGGTCCTGGCCCTCTTCGTGATTGCCGTGGCAGCAGCGGAGGTGGCGGTCGGTCTAGGGCTCGTGATCGCTCTGAACCGGAACAGGCCAGGGGCCAGCGTGACCGACCTGACTGAGCTCAAATGGTGACAGCGGTGGAGACGGCATCTTGATTTCGGTCACGCCCCTGCTCGCCGTCCTTGTCTCGGCTGTGGGTGCGCTCCTGATTGCCTGCACGGGCCAGCGGCGGGCCAATCTGAGAGAGTTCTGGTCCGTCGCAGCCGGTGTCTCGTTGTTCGCCCTGGTAGCCAGCATGATCCCGGAAGTCCTGGCAGGCGGCACGCCGCAATGCGTGCTCTTCCGACTCCTCCCCGGCATCGAACTTGCCTTTCGGGTGGATGCCTTCGGCCTCCTCTTTGCCTCGGGGGCGTCGCTGCTGTGGATCCTGACCTCGTTCTACTCGATCGGCTACATGCGTTCTCTCAAGGAGCACGCCCAAACCCGCTACTTTGCCTGCTTCGCTCTGGCCCTCTCTGCCACCGTGGGAGTGGCCTTCTCCGCCAACCTGTTCACCCTGTTTCTGTTTTATGAGGCCTTGACCCTGGTCACCTACCCCCTGGTGGGCCACAAGGAGACGGCCGAAGCCAGGGCCGGCGCCCGCAAGTACGTCATCTACCTTCTGGGCGCTGCCAAAGTGTTTCTGGTTGCCGCCATCATCCTGACCTACAATGTGGCCGGAACCCTGGAATTTCGCAAAGGCGGGATATTGCCGGTTGAGCAGATCACGGCGCAGCCCCTGCTTCTCTATGTGATCTTCGCGCTGTTCCTGTTCGGATTCGCCAAGAACGCGCTGGTACCCCTGCACAGCTGGCTGCCGGCCGCCATGGTGGCCCCCACCCCGGTGAGCGCATTACTGCATGCGGTGGCCGTTGTCAAAACCGGGGTGTTCTCCACGGTCCGGGTCTTTCTGTTCATTTTCGGTGCTGACGCCATGCACAAGATCGAGGCCGACCAATTGGCGCTGGTCGCCGCCTCAGTAACGATCCTGGTCGGCTCCCTCCTGGCGCTGGGGCAGGATAACCTGAAAGCCCGGCTGGCCTTTTCTACAGTGAGCCAGCTCTCTTATATCATCCTGGGAGCGGCTCTCCTGAACCAGAGCGGTGTTCTGGGCGGGGTCTCGCATATCACCAACCATGCCGTATCGAAGATTACCCTCTTCTTATGCGCGGGCTCTATTTATGTATCCACGCACAAGACCAAAATCAGCCAGATGTCCGGGCTGGCAAGGCGCATGCCCTGGACCATGGCCGCGTTTGCGGTTGCCTCCCTGAGCGTGGTGGGTATTCCCGGTACCTCCGGGTTTGTCTCCAAGTGGTACCTGGCCCTCGGCTCGGTGGACCATAGCCATAGCCTTACCCTGCTGGGGGTGCTCCTCATCAGTTCGCTTCTCAACGCGGCCTACCTCGGTCCGGTCGTGTACAAGGCCTACTTCGAAAAGTCTCCAGAGGGCCACGAGCAGGTCCGCGAGGTGCCCTGGATGGTTGCGCCCCTGGCCGTCAGCGCAGCCGCCAGCCTGCTTCTGGGCCTGTACCCGACCCCTGTACTGGAACTAGCGCGGGGGGCACTGCCGTGAACTTCCTGCAAAGGCAGCTCGAGAACCCGGTCCGTTTCGCCCGGATCAAGCGCTGGTTTTACGCAGGCCTGTTGGTCGTGGCGGTGGGGGAAATCGTTCTGCCGCGCGTGTTTCCCGGGGCCCACCCCCAGTTTGAGTTTGAGGGCTTCCCCGCCTGGGGCTCTCTCTACGGGTTGGTCTCCTGCGTGGCGATCATCCTCGTGTCCAAATTTCTCGGGAAGGTGTGGCTCATGCGCCGGGAAGATTATTATGACTCTTGAGTGGGTGCATCCGGGACTGATGCTGATCCTGGGAGCCTGGGCACTCCCCTTCCTCAAAGGCCGGCTCAGGGACCTGGCGATGCTGTTGCTGCCTGCCGCGGCCCTGGCCCTCTGCCTTCGCATGACGCCGGGTACCTATGGGCAAGTGAGTTTCCTCGGACAAGATCTGGTGTTTGGGCGGGTCGACCAGTTGAGCCTGGTTTTTTCCTATGTCTTCTCCATCATGGCCTTCCTGGGGATGGTCTACGCTCTCCATGTCAAGGACAATGCACAGCACGTGGCGGCCCTGACTTACGTGGGGGGCGCACTCGGGGTCACGTTTGCCGGAGACTTCCTCTCCCTGATCGTGTTCTGGGAACTCATGGCCATCTCCTCCGTGCTTCTGGTGTGGCAGCGCCGTAAATCGGCTGCCACGGCAGCCGGCTTCCGATACCTGCTGGTCCATGTCTTCGGGGGCCTTCTTCTGCTGGCAGGGATTGTGCTCCACTGGTTTCAGACCGACGGCTCGATCGCCTTCGGGGATATGGGGGACTTTTCCGGCGGCCTGGCCTGGACCCTCATCCTCGTCGCCTTTCTCATCAACGCGGCTGTGCCGCCCCTGGGGGCCTGGCTTCCGGACGCCTACCCCGAGGCCACGGTTACGGGCGCGGTCTTCATGACCGCCTTTACTACCAAGTCTGCGGTTTACGTCTTGATCCGCGGCTTTGCCGGGACGGAGATCCTGGTGTGGCTGGGAGCGATCATGGCGGTTTACGGCGTGGTCTACGCAGTGCTGGAAAACGACGCCCGCCGGCTCCTGGCCTACCACATCGTCAGCCAGGTCGGCTACATGATATGCGGGGTGGGAATCGGCACTGCTCTGGCTCTGAACGGGGCCACGGCCCACGCCTTCGCACACATCCTCTACAAGGGCCTCCTGTTTATGGGGGCCGGCGCTGTCCTGGAGGTGACCCGGATGCGCAAGCTGAGCGATATGGGCGGGCTCTACAAGACCATGCCGATCACCCTCGGCCTTTACATGGTCGGTGCCTTCGCCATTTCGGCCGTGCCTCTCTTCAGCGGCTTCGTGAGCAAATCCATGGTGGTCTCAGCCGCCGGCGAGGAGCACCTGGGACTGGTTTTTCTCCTGCTCACCCTGGCCTCCGCCGGGACTTTCCTGCACACCGGCCTGAAGCTTCCCTACTACATGTTTTTCGCTAAAGACTCAGGTGCTCGCGGCCAGGAACCGCCCCCGAATATGCTGGTGGCCATGGGCCTGGCTGCCGCAGCCTGCGTATTGATCGGGGTCTTCCCCGGCCTTCTGTACCAGCACCTTCCGAACCCCGTGGACTACGCCCCCTACACCCTGCAGCACGTCACCACTACTCTGGGGATGCTGGGCTTTACAGCGCTGGGCTTCTTCCTGCTGCTCAAGCACCTCGACCCGGAGCCCAAGATCAGCCTCGACACGGACTGGTTCTACCGTCGGGGTGCAGCGGCCTGCATGACCCTGGTCCAGGGGCCTCTGGCGCGTCTGGAGTCCGGAAGGGTGGGAGAGATCTATGAGTTTGTCATGCGCTGGCCCGTGCTGGGTACGGCGAGTTTCCTGCGCAAGCTCGACACCCGCGTCGTCGACTATGCTGCCGTGGGAGTGGGCCGGCTGACCCAGGCCCTGAGCCAGGTCTTGAAAACCACCGTCAGCGGCAACGTGCAGCACTACGGGCTGATCATGGCGGCCGCAGTTCTGGCGCTGTTTGCTCTGGTAATGATCGCATCACTATGACAGCCTATCCGGTACTCACAGCCACAACCTTTCTGCCCCTCGCGGGCGCCCTCGTCATTCTGTTTCTAGGCAGCGAGCGGCAGGCGCGCTGGATCGCCCTGGCCACCACCCTGGCCACCCTGGGGGTCTCGGCCCCTCTCTACTGGAGCTTCGACAAGTCCTCGGGCGCCCTGCAGTTCGTCGAGTCCGCAGACTGGATCCCGACGTGGAACATTTCCTACGGGATGGGCGTGGACGGAATCAGCCTCCCGTTTATTTTCCTTGCTGCTCTTTTGAGCGTCCTCTGCGTTGGGGGTTCGTGGAGCGCGGTCGGCACCAGAGTGAAAGAATTCTACGCCGCGCTCCTGGTCGCCGAAACTGCCATGATCGGGCTCTTCGCCGCCACTAACTTTTTTCTCTTCTATATTTTCTGGGAGCTGATGATCATCCCTCTTTTTCTGCTCATCGGCGTCTGGGGAGGCACGGGGCGAGTCTATGCAGCGGTCAAGTTTCTGCTCTTCACTCTGGCCGGCAGCGTTTTGATGTTGGTGGGCATGATCGCCCTCTACCACAGCTGCGACACGCTGGACTTCAAGGCCCTCGCCGCCGCGCCGCTTCAGCCCGCCTTACAGGCCTGGCTCTTCGCGGCCTTCCTGGCGGCATTTGCGGTCAAGGTTCCGATGTTTCCGCTGCACACCTGGCTCCCGGACGCTCACACAGAGGCCCCCACCGCCGGGAGCGTGATCCTGGCCGGGATCCTGCTCAAGATGGGCGCCTACGGATTCCTGCGGGTTTCGCTGCCCATCCTTCCCGACGGAGTGCAACTCTTCCTCACGCCCATGCTCGTCATCTCAGCGGTGGCCATCGTCTATGGTGCCTATGTGACCCTGGTCCAGACCGACATCAAGCGACTCATCGCTTTTTCGAGCGTGAGCCACATGGGCTTCGTTACCCTGGGTATCTTCACTCTCAATCACAACGGAGTGGAAGGGGCAATCCTGCAGATGATCAACCACGGGATCGTCTCCGCGGCCCTCTTCCTGTGCGTGGGCATGATCTACGAGCGCACCCACTCGCGGGAGATCAAGGACTACGGGGGGGTGGCCCGGGTCGCGCCGGTCTACTCGACCTTGCTGGCACTCTTTTGCCTGGCTGCCGCCGGATTCCCGGGTTTGAACTCCTTTATCGGAGAGTTCCTCATTATCAGCGGGGCCTTCCAGATCAGTGGCTGGCTGGGGGCCATGGCTGTGTGGGGAGTGGCCCTTGGAACGGCCTATCTGGTCTGGCTCTACTACCGCGTGGTCATGGGCCAGTTGAACTCCGGGCTGGAGGGACTCAAGCTCGAGCTCAACGCCCGCGAGGTGGCCACTCTGGCCCCCCTGGCAATTCTGGCAGTGTGTCTCGGTCTCTACCCTGAACTCGTCCTTTCCTATCTTCGTGTTCCCGTGGCCGCACTCCTGGCTGGAGGAGTCATGCCATGAACGCTGCGAACCTTTCTGACCTGGCCTTACTCTGGCCGGAGCTGATTCTGGTCGCTATGGCCCTGGTGATGATCCTGGCGGCGCGCCGGATACAGAGAGCGCCAGGGGCCGCTGCCATGACGGTTCTGGCTGCGCTGGCCGCTGCCCTGGCCTCGAACTGGGTCCTGTCCCCGCTTCCCCGGACCGGGTTTGGCGGGATGATCATCGTGGACGGCTACTCCCAGTTCTTCAAGGTACTGATCGCTTCCGCCCTGGGTCTGACAGCTCTCCTCGCGGTGAGGCGTGTGGACACTGATCATGTTCGGCCCGGGGAGTACCATGCCCTGCTCCTTCTGGCCTCGGCGGGCATGATGTTTGCAGTCTCAGCCGTGGATCTCTTGACCCTCTACCTGGGCCTGGAGCTCATGACACTCTGCTCTTACAGCCTGGTCGGGTTCACGGTGGAGAAGCAGAGGTCAAACGAAGCTGCCATCAAGTACTTCCTGCTCGCTTCTTTCGCCTCGGCCCTCCTCCTCTACGGCATTGCCCTGGTCTACGGGGTCACGGGCGCCACAGGCTTTTCAGCCATTGCCTCGACTCTCTCCGCTGAAGGCGTGGGGAGCCATCCAATCCTCCTGGCTGCAATCGGCCTGCTGGCCGCGGGGCTTGCCTTTAAGATCGCGCTGGTGCCCTTTCACGCCTGGGCACCGGACGCTTACCAGGGTGCGAGCGCCCCGGTCGCTGCCTTCCTGGCCGCCGCCTCCAAGGCGGCCGGCCTGGCCGCGCTGGGACGCGTCTGCCTGGTCGCGTTTCCCTCTGAAGCCGGCGTCCTGTCGGTGGTTCTGACGGGGCTGGCCGCGCTCTCCATTCTGGTGGGGAGTATCATTGCCCTGTCCCAGACGGACATGAAACGCTTGCTGGCGTATTCCTCGATCTCGCATGCGGGCTACGCCCTGCTGGGCTTCATTTCGGGAACGCCCGAAGGGGCCTCGTCCACCATGACCTATGCCTTTCTCTATGTCTTCATGACGCTGGGGGCCTTTGGCGTCGTGATCGCACTGGGAGGGCGAGGCGAGCCCCTCGACGGCTACCGGGGCCTGGCCGCGCAGCGGCCGGTGACCGCCGCGCTGATGCTGCTGTTTCTGCTGTCCCTGACCGGCATCCCGCCCACGGCCGGTTTCGCAGCCAAGTTCGTAGTCATCCTGAGCGTGGTACGCGCAGGCCATCTGGCGCTGGCAGTCCTGGCCGTGGTCTGCAGCGTGATCTCGGCCTTTGTCTACCTGCGCGTGGCCGTCTTCATGTATATGAAAGAGCCTCGGGAGCCGGAGCCCTCGCGCTATCCTCTGGCCGTGTCCGCGGCGCTGGGAGTGGCTGCGCTGGTCACCGTGATCGGAGGAATCTTCCCCGGCAGCCTCAGCTCCTGGACGGTGGGGCCATGAGCGTTCCGAGTTCCACGTTCCAGGTTCCACGCTGGGGGTCGCCACGACTGTGTATAATTGGGGTGAAATGAGCCGACTATGAGCGAGTACCTTGGTATCGCGGTCTGTTTTGTTCTGGCCGGAGGGATCACGGGGGCCATGGTGTGGTTGGCCTCCACCCTGGGTGTGAAGAAGCCTTCGACGGCGAAGTTAGACCCCTTCGAGTGCGGAAAGAAACCCTTCTCCGTTCCCGGGGGGAAGCTGGCCATCAAGTTCTATCTGACCGCCATTCTCTTTATCCTGTTCGACGTTGAGCTCGTGTTTCTCTACCCATGGGCCGTGGTCTACCGCCGGCTCGGGATGCTGGGCCTGGTGGAGATGGGGATATTTCTGGGAATCCTGATGGTGGGCTTTGTCTACGCCTGGGACAACGGTGCCCTGGAATGGGACTGACATGCTGAACGATAGTGGTTTTTTGACCAGTCGACTCAATGAAGCCCTGGGCTGGGCCCGCAAGTTTTCCATCTTTCAGTACCCCTTCGTGACCGCCTGCTGCGGGATGGAGTACATGGCCACAGCCTGTTCTCACTACGATGTCGATCGCTTCGGAGCTGGTCTTCCCCGATTCTCCCCGCGCCAGGCGGATGTGCTTTTCGTGGTGGGCACGATCAGTCACAAGATGGCGCCGGTCTTGAAACGTATCCATGACCAGATGGCCGAGCCCAAGTGGGTTGTCGCCTTTGGAGTCTGTACCTGCACAGGCGGCTTCTATGACAACTACGCAACCGTGATGGGTATCGACACGATCATGCCGGTGGACGTTTACATACCGGGTTGCCCTCCGCGGCCGGAGAACGTTCTTGACGGACTGATGAAGCTCCAGGACAAGATTCAGGCCCAGCACACCTCCGGCCTGCGGACCGCACCCGAAAGCCGCCCGGATGTCTCCGAAGAATGAATACTTTCTCTCTGATTGAATCTGTCAGTGACCGCTTCCCCGATGCAGTCGCGGCTGTTCACACCTACCGTGGCGATGACACCGTGGTGCTGCGCCGTGAGGCCCTGCTCGAGGTGGCACGATTTCTCAAAGAAGACCCGGCCCTGCAAATGAATTTCCTCATGGACCTGACCGCCGTCGACTACTCGACGTTCGGCCAGAGTCCAGCGCCGGCTTTCTTCGCTTCCTCGGGTGTCGGCGTGACTCCCTTGACCCAGATCCAGGATGAGGACCCGTGGCCCGGACCGCCGGGGGAGGCGCGCTTTGCCGTCGTGTACCACTTCTACTCGCTTAAGCACAAACACCGGATACGGCTGGTGGTTCCCGTGGAAGAGTCCGAGCCCGAACTGGATTCGCTGACCTCTCTGTGGCCCGGAGCCAACTGGCTCGAGCGGGAGGTCTGGGACATGTTCGGTATCCGCTTCCAGGGACATCCGGATCTCAAGCGCATACTCATGTACGAAGAGTTCGAGGGCCACCCGCTGCGCAAGGACTACCCCGTCAACAAGCGGCAGCCCCTGATCGGCCCGGTGAATTGATGATAACCAGTTGCTCCCCTGTGGAAGCTCAATGATGCCTGATTCAGTCTCCCCCGGGGAGACGTCCCAGAGCGGCTCCGCGGATATCGAGACGCGGGATATGATGCTCAATATTGGCCCCGCTCACCCGGCCATGCACGGGATCGTCAGGATCGTGGCCGAGCTCGACGGGGAGCAGATCCAGAATGCCGAAGTGGAGATCGGCTATCTTCACCGTGGCTTCGAGAAGATGTCCGAAGTGGTGGACTACAACGGGGTCATCCCCTACACCGACCGGCTCAACTACGTCTCCCCCCTCATCAACAACATGGGCTACTGCATGACCGTGGAGAAGCTGCTGGGAATCGCAGTCCCGGAGCGCTGCCACTATGTACGAGTCCTCGTCTCTGAGATTTCCCGGATCACGGACCACCTTACCTGCGTGGGGGCGGGCGCCATGGAGCTGGGTGCCTTCAGCGTCTTTCTCTACCTGATCAAGGCCCGGGAGTATCTCTGGGAGCTGGTGGAGATGGTCACCGGAGCCCGCTTGACGGTCAGCTACTGCCGCATTGGGGGTGTCAAGGCCGACCTCCCCGAGGATTTTGCCCAGCCCTGCCGGAAAGCATTCGAGGAGACTCGCAAGGTTCTTACCGAGGCCTCCGGGCTCCTCACTCGCAACCGCATCTTTACCGACCGAATGAAAGGAACGGGCGTGATCTCGGCGGAAGATGCAATCGCCTACGGGATCACAGGCCCCTTTCTGCGCGCCAGCGGCGCTGACTATGACGTACGAAAGGACTGCCCCTACGCCGTTTACGACCAGATCCCCTTCGATGTGCCTGTGGGGACCTGTGGGGACAACATGGATCGTTTTCTGGTGCGCATGGAGGAGATGGAGCAGTCGATGCGCATTGTTGAGACGGCGCTGCGCGACATGCCTCAAGGCCCGGTCCAGGTTCACCCTGAGACAGGGCATCCGATCCCGGCCGCGGAAATGGTCGACCTTGCCAAGGTGGGAAACATCGCAGCCATTTCGGGTGGAAGTGCCGTCACCGGTCCAACCCTGGAGGGATCCGGTCGTGCCCAGCATCCGTCCATCGCCACCGATGAAAAGCGTGTCTTCCTCCCTCCCAAGGAGGATACCTATGGCAACATCGAAGGGCTGATGCACCATTTCAAGCTGGTCATGTTCGGCCACGGCGTGCGGCCGCCCCGGGGAGAAGTCTACTTTCCCGTGGAAGGGGCCAACGGGGAGCTCGGGTTCTACCTGGTGAGCGATGGGGCCGGGAGCGCTTACCGAGTTCGGGTTCGTCCCCCCTGTTTCGCCATCATGTCCGCCCTGCCCAGGCTCCTGGAGGGGGACATGATGGCCGACATGGTCCCCACCTTCGGGTCGGTCAATATGATTGGAGGGGAGCTCGACCGGTGAAGTTTGCCGACCTTGAACCCAGGGTCAAGGAGATCCTGCACCTGTACGAGCAACCCAGGGCAGCCATGCTGCCGGTCTTATGGCTCGTCCAGGAGAGCCAGGGCTACGTCTCCCAGGAGGCGGAGGTCTGGGTGGGACGCGTCCTGGGTGTGGCCCGTTCCCAGGTGCGTGAGGTGGTGTCCTTTTACAACATGTTCCACACCAAACCAGTGGGCCGGCGCGAGCTGCGGGTGTGCACGAGTCTGCCCTGCCTGTTGCGCGGTGCCGGGAAGGTACTGGACCAGATCCAGGAACGGTTGAAGATTGGCCCTGGCCAGACGACGCCTGGTGGGGAGGTCACGCTCACCGAGGTGGAGTGCCTGTGCGCTTGCGAAATGTCGCCCATGGCCCAACTCGACGAGACCTTCATCGGGCCTCTCGAGGGGGAGACCCTGGAGGCCGTTCTCGAGGCCGCGCTGCAAAATCCGGAAGGCTCGGACCCACTGCCCGAGCCTGACCCGTTCATCTCCACGGACGGTCCGGTGCTGTCCACCCGATTCAAAGATCCAGGCGGGACCTGGCTGGAAGACTACCTGGCTGACGATGGATACATCGCGGCCCGCAAGGTTCTCACCTCCATGACCCCGGAAGAAGTGATCCAGGAGATTTCCGAACCCAACCTGCGCGGTCTCGGGGGGGCGGGGTTTCCAGCCGGCAGGAAGTGGTCTTTCGTTCCCAAGGAAACGGAAAAGCCCAAATATCTCGTGGTTAACGCGGATGAGGGCGAGCCGGGCACCTTCAAGGACCGCTATATCATGGAGCGGGACCCGCACGCCCTGATCGAAGGCTTGATCATTGCCGCCTTTGCCATCGGCAGTCATAAGGCCTATGTCTATATTCGAGGCGAGTACTTCCGCTCGGCAAGGCGTTTCCAACGCGCCCTGGATGAGGCCTACAGCCAGGGGTGGCTGGGCCAGGACATCCAGGGGACGGGCTTTGATCTGGAGGTCGTCATCCACCGCGGTGCGGGGGCCTATATCTGTGGCGAAGAGACCGCGCTCCTGACTTCGCTCGAGGGTGGGAAGGGCTTTCCCAGGCTCAAACCCCCTTTTCCGGCCATCTCGGGTCTCTTCTCCTGCCCTACTATCGTGAACAATGTGGAGACCCTGGCCTGTGTCCCCTTCATTCTGCGCCATGGAGCGGAACGTTTCGCCACCATCGGCGCTGCCCGCCAGGGCGGGACGCGGCTCTTCTGCGTGAGCGGGCACGTGGTCCAGCCCGGCGTCTACGAAGAGCCGGTCACCATCACCCTGCGCCAACTGATCGAGAAAGCCGGGGGCGTCCGCGATGGCAAAAGGCTCAAGGCCGTCATCCCCGGTGGCATTTCAGCCAAGATTCTCAGTGCCGATGAAATTGACGTGGGCATGGACTTTGATTCCCTTATGGCCGCCGGCACCATGGCCGGATCAGGGGGAGTGATCGTGATGGACGAGACCACCTGCATGGTCCAGGCGCTCGGCTCCGCCGCCAGGTTCTTCGCCGACGAGTCGTGCGGACAATGCTCGCCCTGCCGCGAGGGGACCGGCTGGGTTCACCGCCTCGTGCGCCGCATCGCAGAGGGGCGGGGAAGTGTTCAGGATCTGGACGACCTTCTCGCCATCGCGGGCGACATGGAGGGAAATACCATCTGCGTCTTCGCCGACGCGGCCGCCTGGCCGGTCCAGTCCTACATCGCCAAATTTCGGGAAGAGTTCGAGGAGTACATCCGCAGCGGCCGGGGCGCCGCGAAACAGGAGACCGCTGCATGCCCAGCCTGAGCATCGACGGCCGTGAAATAGGCGTTCCCGAGGGAACCACGGTCATCCAGGCCGCCGAGAAGATGGGGATCTTCATTCCTCGCTACTGCTATCATCCCGGGCTCTCCATCGCGGGCAACTGCCGCATCTGCCTGGTGGACGTGGAAAACATCCCCAAGCTCCAGATTGCCTGTAACCTGCCCGTGACCGAGGGGATGGTCGTACACACCAGCAACGGGAAGGCCGAGGAGGGTCGCCGCGCGGTACTGGAGTTCCTGCTGGCCAACCACCCCCTCGACTGCCCGGTCTGCGACCAGTCCGGTGAGTGCGACCTGCAGAACTTCTACATGAACTTCGGGCTCTACAACCCGCGCTTCAAGGAGCACAAGGTCAAGAAGCGAAAGGCCGTGGAACTCGGCCCGCATGTGATGCTGGATCAGGAGCGCTGCATTCTCTGCTCGCGCTGCGTGCGCTTCACCGACGAGATCACCAGGACCGGCGAGTTCGGCATCTTCAACCGCGGGGATCGGGCCGAGCTGGGAATCAGTCCCGGCGAAGTACTCGACAATCCCTACTCGGCCAACGTGGTGGACATCTGTCCCGTGGGAGCCCTGACCGAGGCGGACTTCCGTTTCAAGGCCCGGGTCTGGTATCTCTCCAGCGCCCCCACGGTCTGCAACGGCTGCAGCCAGGGCTGCAACATGGATCTCCACTTCGTGCTCGACAGACCTCACCTGAACGACGGGGCTCGGGTGGCGCGCATCAAGCCCCGCCCCAACCCGGATGTCAACCAGTGGTGGCTGTGCGATGAGGGGCGCTACGGCTTTGGCTGGGTGGACCAGGCTCGTTTGAACAGGGTGCGCGGCCCCTCAGCCGAGGCTACCTGGGAGCAGGCCCTCACAGAGATCTCAACCGCTCTGGCAGGGTCGCACCGGGATGAAGCCGGTGCCGGGGACGAGGCAGGCGTTCGGCTCGGCGTGATCGCCTCTGCCCAGCTCACCAACGAGGAGCTCTTTTTGATCCGCGAGATTTTTCAAACCAGCCTGGGAGCCCGGGTCAGTGCCTCTGTTCCCGAGGAGTCGGGGTCCAGCGATGACTTTCTGATCAAGGCGGATAAGAACCCCAACACCTGGGGCGCAGCTCTGCTGGGCCTGGCCGGTCCGGACGCACCCGAGGCCAGGCAGATCGTGGACGAGGCGCTGGACGGCAAGCTCGAGGTCCTGTGGGTCTTTGGGCACGATCTGGTGCAGCTCTTCGGAGAAGAGAAGGTCCGGAAGCTGTCAGAGAAGGTGCCTCTCTTTGTCTTCTCGGGCACCAACGAAAACCCGACCGCGCGGCTGGCCCACTGGGTGCTTCCCACGGCAGCCTATGTGGAGAAGGACGGGACTTTCGTGAACTGCCACGGGCGAGTCCAGCGCATCGGCCGGGCCTTTCCACCCCTCCAGGATTCCAGGGAGGACTGGCGCATTCTCCTGGAACTGGCCGCGAAACTGGGCCTGTCCTTCGATTGGCGGGGCCCGGAGGAGATCTTCCAGGGGCTGGCCGGGGCGCTGGCGACCTTCCGGGGGTTGAGTTATGAAACGATCGGGGCGCAAGGGGTCGACACCGTGACGGCCGAACCCGCGGCCGGGGCGGCAGCACTATGATGGAAGTCCTGATCATCAAGCTGGTGCTGGCTTCGATCGTTTTTTTTGGGATCTTGAACTTCGCGGGGTTTCATACCTGGGTGGAGCGCAAGCAGTCGGCCCTGATTCAGGATCGGATCGGAGCCAACCGCGCCTCCATCCTGGGGTTTCGGGCGCTGGGACTCTTCCACGGCCTGGCCGATGTGCTCAAGATGTTCACCAAGGAGGACATCGTCCCCAGGGGGGCCGACAAGACCCTCCACACGCTGGCTCCCTTCTTCTCAGTCTTCTTCGCGCTGGTAGCCTTCGCCGCGATCCCTTTTGGAGACACACTCATTCTGGGCGAGGGCCTGGAGATCGACCTTCAGATCGCTCAGATCAACGCGGCGCTGCTCTATGTTTTTGCCATGCTCTCACTGGGGGTCTACGGCGTGATCCTGGCCGGTTTTGCCTCGCGCAACAACTACGCAATCATGGGCGGCCTGAGGGCCACAGCACAGATGATCTCCTATGAGATCGCGCTGGGCATCGCCGTGGTCGGAGTGATCATGGTGTATGGAACTATGGATCTAGGTGAGCTGGTGCGGAGGCAGGGATACCTGATAGGCGGATGGATCCCCTGCTGGGGCTTTGTGGTCCAGCCGGTGGCGTTTGTCATCTTCCTGACCGCAGCCCTGGCTGAAACCAAGCGGCTCCCCTTTGACCTGCCGGAAGGTGAGTCGGAGATCATCGGCTACTTCGTGGAGTACAGCGGCATGAAGTTCGGGATGTTCTTCCTCACGGACTTCCTGGAGACGATCATGGTGGCATGCCTGGCCACCACGCTTTTTTTCGGCGGGTGGCAGGTGCCCTTTCTCATGTCCGACGGCTTCCACTTCCCATGGGGAGGGGAGATCCTGGTTCCCAACCTGGTCTATGTTCTCCTCGGGGTGACGAGCTTTTCCGTCAAGGTGGTGATCTTTTGCTGGTTCTTCATGCAACTGCGCTGGACCCTGCCCCGGTTCCGCTATGACCAGCTCATGAGTCTGGGCTGGAAGGGGCTCTTCCCGATTGCGATCGCCAACGTCGTGGTGACAGCCGTGGTGCTGGTTGTCTTTTTTGGAGAGGCGCCCTGATGGCCGTAAAAGTTGTCCGCAGGCCCGAGTTGACTTTCTGGGAAAAGCTCTACATTCCCCAGATCCTCAGCGGCCTCAAGATCACCTCAACCCATTTTTTCCGCAATCTCTTTCTCCACACCCTCCACCTCATCGGCCGCTTCAAGCACCTTCCCGCCTCGGTTACCATTCAATATCCGGATGAGTTGAGGCCGCTCATGTCACGCTTCCGCAGCCGCCACCGGCTCACGCTGCGCGAGGACAACACGCCCCGCTGTGTGGGGTGCATGCTCTGCGAGACGGTCTGCCCCGCCAGGTGCATCACCATCGTGCCCGGCGAGCACCCCGACCCCCAGGTCGAAAAGTATCCCATCCGCTTCGACATTGACCTGGGGGTCTGCGTTTACTGCGGGTACTGTGTCGAGGTCTGCCCCGAGGACGCGATCCGAATGGACACGGGAATTCTCGACATTGCGGCCTACTCGAGGGAAGAGATGCAACTGGACATCCATGAGCTGATGGACCCGGAGCTTCGAAAACCGATCCACGACTGCAGCCTGGAGTTCCCTCACCAGTGCGAGTTGCACGACGGAGAGATGAAGGGCACCTGGCCAGCCCTCGGAGAGGGCGGCAGAAAGACTGCTGAACGTCTCTAAGCAGATCACGCTTTCCGTTGAAAAAATGAAGCGACGCGTCGATAATAAGAAAATAGGTGAATTGTATCTACGGTCAGTTGAACACAAGTTTTCGGTGCCGCCAAGCTGGGACTTTTCTGGTTCTCGTTTTGGCAGCTTTCTCGCTTCCGGCCAGCGGCCAGATCTCCGAGCCGGCAGAGCCGGAAAAGGTCAGCTATTCCCGGGACATCTGGCCAGTCATCCAACGCAACTGTCAGGGATGTCATCAGCCCGCATTGAAGAAGGGATATCTCGATCTCACCAGCTATCAGGCCTTTGAAACAGGAGGCATGAGCGGGCCCGTTTTCGTCCCTCGAAGACCCGGCGACAGTCTGGTTCTGGCTCACCTCACCGGCGACCAGCAACCGCGGATGCCGGTGGAGCAGGATCCCCTTTCCGATCAAAAGATCGAGCTTTTTCGAAAGTGGATTGAACAGGGCGCAGAAGATGATACGCCTGCCCAACTAGCGCAGGGCAGCGGCGAACCTCCCACCTACCAGCTTCCTCCGGTGGTCACGGCCATTGCCTATTCAGTCGACGGATCCCAGTTGGCCGTGTCCGGTTACCGGGAGGTGCTGCTCCATGCGGCCGATGGTTCGGGGCTCGAGGCCCGCCTGCCGGGGCTCTCAGATCGAATTCAGTCGTTGAGCTTCTTGCCCGATGGGAAGACCTTGCTGGCCACCGGCGGGACTCCGGCGCGATTTGGGGAAGTGCAATTCTGGGACCTTCCAACCGGGAAGCTCAAATATTCCGTCACCGTCTGCTACGACACGGTATTTGGTGCTTCGGTTTCTCCTGATTCCTCGAAAGTGGCGTTTGGCTGCTCCGATAAGACAGTACGGGTTCTGGAGGCTGCCACAGGACGTGAACTGCTCAAGATTTCCCATCACGAGAACTGGGTGCTGGGAACTGTCTTCACTCTCGACGGGGACCGAATCGTTTCGGTGGGAAGGGATCGGGCTGCCAAGGTGGTCAACGCCTCCACCGGGGCGTTTGTGGAGAATATCAATCGACTGCGGGGAGAATTGACAGCCATCGCCCGTCATCCAAGTCGGAGTACGGTCGTAATCGGGGGAGAGGATCGGATCCCCTTCTATTACAGGATCCAGCGGCCTCGCAAGATGTCGATCAATGATGACACGACCCTGATCCGTGAATTTGAGAAGCAGGAAGGAGAGATTCTGGGACTGGCTTTCAGTCCCGACGGAAGGAAGATTGCAGTGGCTACCGCCAGCAGCAGACTCCCTGTATACGATGTCGAGACGGGACAACGTCTGCTCTTCCTGGAGGGGAGCCAAGCCGGTATTTATACAGTGGCGTTTCATCCGAACGGTCGGCAATTGGCTGCGGGAGGATTCGATGGCCGGGTGAGAATCTATGCCACTGAATCGGGGAAACTACTCCAGGAGTTTGTCCCCGTACCCATTGAGAACTCTCCCGCATCCTCGAGTCGGCCGGCCGCGGCTGTTGGACTGCAGGGAGGCAATTGATGGGTACCGGAATGATACGACCAGCCGCCTTCTTTCTTGCCTTTCTGGTGCAACCTTGCCTGGCTCAGCGACCGGTTCTGCAGCAGCTCGACCCTCCCGGAGGGCAGCTGGGCAAAGCCCTGGTGCTGAGGCTGGTAGGACGCAATCTCCCTGCCGACCTGAAAATGATTACGCCCTTGCCCGCGACCTTCACTCCCATGACTTCAGGCGAGTCCGGTTCAAGAATGCAGGGACCCGGAAGACAGGTACTGCCTTACCTGGTTGAACTCGACAGTGACGTCCCAGTGGGACTGTACCCGATCCGGGTGAGCTCGCCTAAGGGACTCTCCAATATCCTGTTATTCAGTGTGGGAGCCTTCCCGGAGGTGAGGGAAGAAGAATCTCTGCTGACAGCGCATCAGGCTCTGAATGACTCTCCTGCCGCCAGCCAGGAACTGGAGCGCGTGCCCGTGACGGTGACCGGGACACTGAACGGTCCGGATCGAGACGTGTATCGGTTTGAGGGCCGGGCGGGCGACGAGTTGGTGCTCGAGGTGGAAGCGAGGCGGGTGGGCTCGGCTCTCGACCCCTTGATTCGCCTGCTGGACGCCGGGGAAAGGGAAATTGCCTCTAACGATGATGCCCCGGGGTTGGACGTGGACTGTCGACTGGATGTTGTGCTGCCTGAGGACGGTCCTTACTACGTGGTCATTCATGACTCTCGCTTCAGTGAACAAACGGACAACTTCTACCGCCTCAAGGTGGGTTCCTTCAGTTATGCGGAAGCTCTTTTCCCGCTGGGGGGAAGGACAGGGAGCAAAGTAGATATCGAACTGCTGGGCGGGAACCTGCGCCGGCCAACCAGACTGATCCTGGACCTGGATGGGATCGAGGCAGGCAGCTTTGTGAGAGTTCCGGTGCCTGGCCTTCCCGGGGCGCTTCCTCTGCTCTTTGCCGTCAGCGATCTTCCCGAGGTCCTGGTCCCCGACCTGAACCTGTCGACGGAGCTCCAACCGGGGATGGTGGTGAATGGCAGAATCTCACGCCCCGGAGAGATCGACCGCTTTTCGCTGGCCGTCGTCCCGGGTGAAAGTTGGGGGATCGAGCTGGTTGCGGCCAGACTGGGAATGTCCCGGCTGTCCGGTCTCATCATGATTCTGGATGAGGAAGGCGAGCGGATTGCCTCGGGCGGAGATGATTCACCGAGTGGCGGAGATTTCAGTGTGGTTCCCCGGGGGCTGACCAGCTCGGATCCTTACGTGAACTTCAAGGTTCCGGACGGTGTCAATCGAGTGCTGATATCGGTAACGGATCTCATCGACAGGGGCGGTTCCTCCTTCGGCTATCGCCTCGAGGCTCGGCGAGAACCGGCCGACTTCACCCTGGTGCTGAGGGAGGCCTTTGTCAATCTGCCCGCGGGCGGCACCGCCCGAGTGAGTGTGCTGGCCAACAGGCGTGGCTACAAGGGAGCCATCCGCTTGAGCGTTTCGGGGGACATGGATGGGCTGCTCGTTCAAGGAGGCGATATTCCGCCTGACATACGCACGACGTCGGACTTCGTGGATGTGGGTGTTCTGACCCTCTCGGCCAGGCCGGACGCAAAGGCACGGATCACCGATCTCGTGGTCTGGGGGGAGAGTGTATCTGAGGAGGGCCAGGTGATTCGGAGAAAAGCCCTGGGACCGGGTTTGATCACCAACGTTCTGGTTGGGACGGGACGATCGGCGGCCCCGACTGTCCGGGATGTGCAGAAGCCTTTCACAGCCCTTTGGCTGGGGCTGGACTTGCCCGTCATGGTCACAAACAAGCTTGGTGTTCGGGTGGTTTTGGAGCCGCCCGCCGGGATTCAACTGGTGCAAGGGGCTGAAAGGACACTCAAGTGGCGCCTGGAGTCGGACGGTTCAGGCGGGCCTCTTCCCGAGTTGGTCTTTCTCGAAGCACCGGGAATTACCGAGGTCCGGGTTGAATTTCTGGATGAGCAGGGTAAGCCCAAAGCGAATCTTGTGAATCCGGCCCTGCAGGGGGGCGATGTCCGATTGCGTACCACGGTGGGAACTCCTCTGGGCCGCTTCAACGTTTTGGTGAACGTGGACATCAAAGTGGGAGGCGAGACACAGAGACTGTCTTCTCCGGCCATCGCTGTAGAGATTGTCCAGGGGTATGAAATCGAAGTTCTTTCCGAATCCGTGAGCCTGGACCCCGGCGGCCGGGCCGAGCTGGTGGGCAAGTTGTCCCGGTCCGAAGGCTTTGCGGAGCGAGTCGACATTCGCGTGGAGAATCTTCCGCCCGGTCTCACCTGCGCTCCGGTTCACGTGGACAGCGGGGAAGACCAGTTCGGAATCCCCTGTGAAGCCCTGGATTCGTCGCAGCCTGGTGAGTACACTGTGGAGTTGATCTCCTCATCGGTATTGCCGGGTTACGAAAAGGAAAACGTGCCCTACACGGTTCCAGCAGTCCGGGCCAGGCTGATCGTTAAAGCTCACAGGGAAGCAGCGAGCGGGAAGCCGGGGGGTTAAGTAGCAAGAAATGAAACAAATCACTGTTCGGGCTATCGTCGCAACTGCCTTGCTGGGGACGGTGTCGATCGCTGCCCAGGAGTTGGAAGAACGAGTCACGGAAGATCCGATACAGGAGGTGCGAGTCCATCCGTCCCACCTGGTGTTCTCGTCGCTTCATGAGGGACGGTCAGTGGTGGTGACAGGAGTAACCAGTGCGGGTGCCATGGTTGATCTCACCTCCCTGGCCCGGATCGAGTTCCCGGGAGACGGATTGCGGGCCGGAGAAGACGGGTACTTCTATCCAACCAGGGAAGGCGAGTCACGCCTGCGCGCCAGCATGGCAGGGCAGAGTGTTGAGATACCTGTAAGTGTCAAACCTCTCGCCAAAGCCGGCTCTTCCAGTTTTGTGCGGGAAGTCTTGCCGGTCATCAACAAGGTGGGTTGTACGAACGGGATCTGTCACGGAGCCGCCAAAGGCAAGAATGGTTTCAAGCTTTCTTTACGCGGCTACAGTCCTGAGTTTGACTACCAGTCGCTGCTCTACGACATGTCGGGACGGCGCTTCAACAGAGCGGATCCTGCTCAGAGCCTGATGCTGGCCAAGCCAACCCAGCAAGTGGCTCACGGCGGGGGACGTGTTCTGGAAATCGGTTCCCGTTACTACGACACCCTTCTGAACTGGATCGCGGAGGGTGTTCCTTTCGGGGATCCGGCGACCGATCGGGTCGAGCGAATCGAGGTTCTTCCCGATCAGATTTTTATGTACGGGCCAGGGAAAAAGCATCGGGTTCTAGTAGTTGCCCACTATCCCGGCGGGGCGGTTCGCGACGTGACCAGAGAGGCCCACCTGACCAGCACCAGTACCTCGGACGTGAGGGTGACAGAGGATGGTCAAGTGGAGGGCCTTCGGAAGGGGGAATCTTCGCTGCTGGTTCGTTATGAAGGGAAGTTTCTGGCGGTTCCGGTCACCGTTTTGAATCCCAGGCCGGGATTTCAATGGAAGCAGCTTCCCCACTACAATTTCATTGACGAGCTGATCGACGCCAAACTGAAAAAGCTGAAACTCCAGCCCTCACCGGAGGTGAGTGACGCCGGCTTTCTGAGACGCGCAACTCTGGATCTGACGGGACAGATCCCGCCGCCTCGAGTCGTGCGGGCTTTTCTGAGCGATACCACCGAGACCCATACGAAGCGGAGTCGAGTTGTCGACGAGCTGATCGGCAGCCGGGAATATGTCGACTACTGGGCGCTCAAGTGGGGTGATCTACTGCGCAGTAACCGGAAGTTCATGACCGATAAGGGGATGTGGACCTTCCGCCGCTGGTTGCAGAAGTCCATTGCGGAAAACCAACCCTATGACGAGTTCGTTCGAGAGCTCCTGACCGCCAGGGGAAGCACCTTTGACAACCCGGCCGGGTCTTTCTTCCGGGCGGCCCGCGATCCCAAGGCGGCATCGGAAGCCTCTGCCCAGCTGTTCATGGGTGTGCGGCTGGTCTGTGCCCAATGTCACGACCACCCCTTCGAGAAATGGACCCAGGATCAGTACTATCAGATGGCTGCCTTTTTCTCAGCCGTGGGAATCCGGCCGGGCTTCCGGAGCGGGGAAGAGGTTGTCTACGAGAAACGCTACGACAATGAAGTCAGACACCCGCGAGACGGGAGGGTCGTCAAAGCCAGATTTCTGGTGGACACACCCGATGCCCCCGCCCTCCCGGGCGACGGTGATTTACGAGCTGCCTTTGCGGGGTGGCTGACTTCGCCCCGGAACCCGTTTTTCGCTCAGGCGATTGCCAACCGCGTCTGGAGCTACTTTCTGGGCCGCGGGATCATCCATCCGGTCGACGATATTCGGGCTTCCAATCCACCGATCAACCCGGCCTTGCTGGAGGCCCTGACCCGGGACTTTGTTGAACACGGGTTCGATCTGCAGCATCTGATGCGAACAATCGTCAACTCTCGCACTTACCAGACGGCGTTCCAGGCCAACAGCTGGAACCAGGACGATCACTTGAACTTCTCTCACCAGAGTCCCCGACGACTGGGCGCCGAACAGTTGGCCGACGCGATCTCTGCGGCTACGGAGTCGGCCTTTCAGTTTCCGGAAGTCCCTGAGGGTTTTAGCGCTGTTCAGCTCCCGGACCCCCACGTGGGAATGGATGGGTTTCTCGATCTTTTTGGCCGCCCCCAGAGAGAAGACCCCTGCGAGTGCGAGCGCAAGAGCGAAATGAGTTTGCCCCAGGCCATGAATCTGGTCAATGGGCCGATCCTGGCCAACGCCGTGGCAGACCCCGAGGGAAGAGTCGCTCGCTTAATACTCGAGGGGACAGATGATCCCGAGCTCGTCGAGGAACTGTATGTTGCCGCTCTGGGCAGACCCCCGAGCAGCAGTGAATCCCAGTTGGCCCTGGAACACCTGGACGGGGGCAAGAGTCGAGCGACGGCAGCCCAGGATCTGCTCTGGGCACTCTTGAACAGCAACGGGTTTCTTTTTAATCAATAGGCGAACGGTTTCACAGCCCCTGGCGGAAGCCAGGTGGAAGGCAAAACCAGAACCCCCGGCGGGCAGCCGGGGGCTCCTGGGGTACTATACTAAGAGCAACAAGAGGTGAGCTATGCTGGTGATTCCTGGTGCCTGCGGTAGTACCTGTGATGGTGTGAGTCGTCGAGACTTCATGAGAGTGGGATCCCTCGGCCTTTTCGGGGTGAGCCTGTCCAAAGTCTTGTCTCTCCAGAAGGTCCAGGCCTCTACTTCGGCCCTGGCAGGGATGAGGGGCTTCGGGTCGGCCAAGTCGGTGATTGTCCTGTTCCTTCAGGGAGGGCCGAGTCACATTGACATCTGGGACCCGAAACCGGATGCCCCCTCCAATATCCGGGGCGAGTTCAATGCCATTAAGACGAAGGTTCCCGGCATCTGGTTGAGCGAGACCATGCCCAAACTGGCCGGACAGATGGACAAATGCACCCTGATTCGCTCCATGAGTTACACGCCCAAGGGACTCTTCAACCATACAGCGGCCATCTACCAGATGCTGACTGGATATCCTCCCGACCGGGTTTCGCCTTCAGGTCAACTGGAGCCACCTTCACCGGCTGACTTTCCAACCGCCGGTTCCCACATTTCCAAGCTGCTCCCTCTCACGGAACCAGTTCTGCCTTTTGTGGAATTGCCGCGCCCGCTGCAGGAATCCAACGTGATCGGAAAAGGGGGCTCGGCAGGCTTCCTGGGTAAGGCCTACGATCCCTATCGGCTCTATCAAGATCCCAACAAGACGCTGAGACTCGAAGATCTGGAGCTGCGGAAAGAGGTTCCGGCCCAACGTCTACAGGAGCGTTTTGCTCTTCTCAAGGGCATCAACGGCTCGATGCCCGATCTCGAAAAAGCGGTCGAGAGTCACGCGCTGGATGAGTATTACGAAAAGGCCTTTGACCTGGTGCTGTCGGGCAAGGCCCGTGACGCCTTCGATCTCGAGAAAGAATCCGACGAGATGCGCAACCGCTACGGCAGGACCACTTTTGGACAGGGAGCTCTGCTGGCTCGGCGATTGATCGAGGCCGGTACACGGTTCGTGCAGCTCAACTGGCCGGCGGTGGCCAACGGGCGGCCTGAAGTGGATTCCTGGGACACCCACGCTTCCAATTTTGGTCCCTTGAAGAACCTTCACTGTCCGGTGCTGGACCAGACTCTCTCGGCTTTGCTGGAAGACATGCACGATCGAGATCTGCTGGAGGAGACGCTGGTCGTGGTGGTGGGTGAGTTTGGTCGCTCCCCTCAGCTGGGAGTCAGTACCTCTGGAAATACCAATTCTCCGGACGGACGGGATCACTGGCCCTACTGCTACACCGCGCTGGTTGCAGGAGCAGGAATGCCGGCAGGACGTCTCTACGGGGAATCGGATGCGACGGCCTCAGCTCCCCGCGAGAAGCCCGTCCATCCGAATGACCTGCTGGCGACCATCTATTACAGCCTGGGCATCGATCCGGAGATGGAGATTCTGAATCATCTCGATCAACCGCGGGAGCTGGTGAAAGGCGAAGTGCTGAGCGACCTCTGGGTGTAGGGTTCCCAAGTTCCAGATAGTTCACTTCGTTCACTGCGTTTCCTTGGTTCGTGGGCTCTTGCCTTCAACGAGGCGCCGACGGTTTCCAGATTCCAAGACACGAAGAGGAAGGAGTCAGGAAGGGGGAGGGCCTCGGCCTCTCGGCCGCTCTCGGCCGCTCCTTAACGTTCGCCGTCCGAGAGGCCGAGTTCCGGTAGGGATGCCAGTTGCCTGGCACCCCCCGGACAGATCCGTACGTGAAGACATAACTTCATACGGCTCCTACCTCGGGTCGAACGCCAAAACGCACGAAGGGTGGAGGATGTAGGATACGGACACTGGGGATCCACCGCTTGACATACCGGTTGAACCGCGGCCACGGCATGTTCGCTTTCTGGCTCCGACGCCGCAAGGCGTGGCACCAGCCGCGACACACCGCGCTGCGGAAGGCGTTCAGGGCGTCACTGTTGCCCGGGACCGCATGGTAGTTGAAATAACCCTGGACGACGGACCGGTGCCACTTCCCCTGTTCGGGGAGCGAATCGTGCCGTCGGCGCAGCTGTTGTGCGCGGATCTGCTTCAACTTGCGTCTCAGACGTTTCCCTTCGGTCTTCCGCCGGATCGTAAACCCGCCTTTTCGACCTTGCGCACAGATATGGCGAAAGCCCAGGAAGGTAAAGGTATCCGGTCTGGTCTGCCCCCGGCGGCGACGATTCTTGCTCGCCCAACGGCCGAACTCAATCAACCGCGTCTTTTCCGGGTGCAGTTGCAGGCCGAACTGCGACAGCCGTACCGCCAGCTCCCGGCGGTACTGTTCGGCCTCCTCGCGATGCTGGAATCCCAGCACGAAGTCGTCGGCGTAGCGGACGATGATGACCGCCCCTTTCGCCTTACGTCCTCGCCACTGGTGGGTCCACAGATCCAGTACATAGTGCAGGTAGATGTTTGCCAGCAGGGGCGAAATTACCGCCCCCTGTGGCGTTCCCACCGTGCTCCTGGACCATTGACCCGCTTCGGAGACTCCCGCTCTGAGCCACTTGCGGATCAGTCGCAGAACCCTCCGGTCCCCGATCCGGTGCTGGAGAAACTTCAGCATCCATTCGTGGTCGATGGCGTCGAAAAACCCACTAATGTCAGCGTCCAGCACCCAATTCACCGGCCGATTGGTAATCCCCATCCACAGCGCATCCAATGCTCGATGCTGACTGCGTCCGGGGCGGAACCCGTAACTGAAGCCCATAAACTCCTCCTCGTAGATCTGCTCCAGTACCGTAACTACGGCCTGTTGCGCGATCTTGTCCTCCAGGGCCGATATGCCCAGTGGACGCAGCCTGCCATCCTCCTTTCGGAGGTAGACCCGCCTCGAGGGGTGGGCTCGATAGGTCCCGTCATGGATTCGGGTATGCAGAACGAGCAGTCGCTCCCGCAACCCTTCTCCATATGCTTGCCACGTCATTCCGTCCACCCCTGCAGCAGCCTTCCGCTTCAAGGCGAAATAGCTCTGCTTCAGCAGTTCCGGTGTCACGTGGTGCAGCAACGCGGTGAACCGCATCTTCCTATCCCGGCGTGCGGCCTGCCCTACACCAGCCAGTCGATCGTCACACCTTTCCGGCTCCGTGTCCGGGGCGTGGCCGCCTTCACTGGTGCTTCCCTTGGCCGGACTCCTTCCCTCCACAAACTCCGCCGACTCTTCGTCTTTGTTCGCTCGCTTCATCAGTACTATGAGTCCGTCCGACTCCCCAGGGCCGTATATGTCCGGCATTACGGCTTACCTTCGCCGGCCTGTCCGCCTGCCATCCAGACGGACTACCCTGGGGTCTCTCGGTTCTCGTCCATGGAGCGTCCACGCTTGCACGGGGTCTCTGACTCCGCCAGGCCCTGCTGCGACTCGCCTTTTACGCCGCAGCCGGTTTCGCCACCCCCTTGGGGCCATAAAAGCAGCACCTGGAACTCGTTTCTTTCGAAGCTCAATAGCCCGGCTCACGCTTCCCCTGTCAACGCTTCACCAGCCTCTTGCGAGGTATCGATGCATGACTCGGGGTCGGGGTGGTTGGCTACACCTTTCCCCGTACGGCTCTTTCATCCGCTACTCCATGTCGGTTTATCCCGACGCTTTCGGCCCCTCCCACTCTATCCTGGAGCCTTGAGATCTTGCAGTTTGGAATCTGGTTGCTTCCTAACTTCTACGAAGCGTAGAATAGGAGTCTTATGTTCCCGAAGAGACGATTGAGATTCCAGCCCGCGGGTGAGGGCGTAGATCAGGTGCTGGGAGAGCTGGAAAGCCAGGTCATGAGCCTGGTCTGGCAGAATCCAGGGGCTACCGCTCGTGACATTCATTCCCGGCTGGACGAGCTCAACCTGGCCTACACAACCATCGTGACCATACTGGACCGCCTTCATGGCAAGGGCCTGGTGGTCAGGCGGAAGAGGGGACGTCCCTTTGCCTACACCGCGGCAGTCGAGCGAGAGGACTTCGAGGCGGAGCTGACGCGGGACGTGCTGGTGGGGTTGATGAAGGATGGTTCCAGGCCGGTTCTGAACACCTTTGTTGATCTGGTCTCTACGAATCCGGAGCTGCTGGCTGAACTCGAACAACTGATTCGGGAGAAGAAGGCATGAGTGGCCTCGGGCTTCCGACCTTCCTGCTCTACGTGGTTGCCCTGATGGCAGCGGCGGTCTGGAGCGCGGCATTCCTGGTCGGGACCTTTGCCAGGTTCCTGCCAGGCAGCAACTCCAATTTTTCCAGCAGTTTCTGGTTCTTTCTCGGAGTGGTCCCGTTGCTGGCCGGAATCCTGGTCGGGGGAGTGTCTCTATCCTCAGCCGCCCTGAAGGGATTGGCCTGGATCCCCGATCACTGCGAATTTCATCCCGGCCATCCACATTTCTGCTGGACCCACGCCAGCGCTTCACTGCCGGAAGGGACCTTCTTTTGGGCGATCGTGCTGGGAGGCACAGCATTGTTCCTCTACTCCCTGGTGAAAGCGGGGCACTCGGTGCTGTCGATGAACCGCAGGCTTGGTGTGGCGGAAGGGACCCGGAGTCATGACGGGTTTCTTATCATCCCCAGCCGAACCCCGGCTGCCTTCGTCGCGGGGCTGCTGTGGCCCCGACCCTATATGACCAGCGCGGCTGTGCGGCTTCTGAGCAGGGCGGAGCGGAGCATTGTGGCCGCCCACGAACTGGAGCACGTGCGGAGACGAGATCCTGTGAAGTTACTGGTGCTGCGAATGGCTGCCTCCCTCTTTCCGGGTTTCAGGTGGATCGAGGAGAAATGGAAGGCTGCTGCCGAGCTCGAATGTGACTCAGCGTCACTTCGGGACGGGGCCCAACCTGAGGAAGTCTCACTGGCGATCCTGAAACTGGCCCGATCGATGGCGTCCGCAAGCCCTGCACTGGCTTATGCTGCCGGCACGGACGCCGCTCTCAGGCAGCGAGTGGAGAGTCTGCTGGCGGGAAGTCAACCCGGTCGATGCCAGATCAGGTGGAGTCCGTTGTTCCTGGGAGCCCTGATCCTCACAGCCTTCGGTCTTTCCAGTGCACATCACGCGCTGGAGACCATTCTGGGCACGCTCGTTCGCTAGCGGGTAGTTCAATGCTTTTTTTTGACTCGAATTTCTACAGATTGTAGAAAATGAAAACTTTCCTTGGCAGCTGTGGAATCGCCTGTTTCTTGATGCTCTCCGGGACGAGAGGACAGGAACTCACGGTGGAAGCGGCCTATTCCCGTTTTCTGGATCGGAGTCCACTGGTGGCGGCGGAGAAGGAGAAGCTGCAAATGGCCGGCGGGAGGCTCCGCCAGGCGCCGGTCTGGGAAAACCCGACCCTGAACTTTACCCAGGAGGGCTATCCGGTCGGCCGTGCGGAGTCCACCTTCGATGATCAGGAGTTTCTGATCTTTGCCACGCAGGGATTTGAGCTGGGCGGCCAGCGGGGCAAGCGTCGCGATCTTGCCCAACTCGAGCTGGATGCCGAGATTGCCCGTTACCAGGACTTCCTGCGTCGCAAACGACTCGATGTCTCCCGGCTTTTCGTCACAGCATATTTTGCTTCAAGAAGCAGGGAGTCGCTGGAGAGAGGACTGGCGGGATACTGGCAGATACTGGAGATACACAGCCGGCGTTATGAGGTGGGCGAAGTCTCCGGTCTGGCCCAGATGAAGATCGAAGCGGAGGAACTCGGCTACGTGATCCAGCTCTCCAGAGCGGAGCGGGAGTTCCAGTCTGCCTGGAATGAGCTGGCTTCTATGATTGTGTGGGACGAAGAGCATGAGCCTGGATTCAGTATCGACGGATTCCCCCGGACCGACCTTCCGCTTTCTTCGGTGTTTGTCAGCCGGGCCCTGGCCTCGCGTCCCGATCTGAAAGAGCATCAAATCGAGGCGCAGGCGGCCGAGGCGGCTTTGAAGGTGGAAAAGGCGAAGAACATCCCCAATCTGAATCTGGGAGGAGGCTACAAACGAGACTTTGGCCAGAACTCCTTCTTCATAGGGGTTCAGCTACCACTCCCCCTTTGGGATCGCAGGCAGGGAGCGATTGCCGAGAAACTGGCTTCCACTCATCGGCAAAGAATGCTGACCGACTGGAAGAGGACCTGGATACGCTACCAAGTGGAGAGGGCCTATGCCATCTACTCCAGGCTTCTGGACACCTCTGGCCGGCTCAACGCTGACTTTCTTCAGAAACTGGATCGGATCGTCGACATCACCTCGCTGAGCTATCAGGAAGGAGAGGCCGGAATCCTGGAGTATCTCGATGCTCTCCGAACCCGGCGCGAAGGCTCTCTCGAGCAGATTCAACTGCTCAAGGAATTGCACATGGCTCGCCTGGAACTGGAAGCGTCGGTAGGGATTCCACTTCGCGACATCAAGCCATGAGAGAGAAAGCGACACGATTCCTGCTTCTGCTCACGCTGGGGCTGCCCGGTTGTTCCGATCCGGAGGTCCAGGATCCGGCTTCTGAGGATGCCCACAGCCACGGTGGCTCGACTCATGCTCATCCCGACGACGAGCCTTCCATTTCCGTAACTCTGTGGACCGGCGACCTCGAGCTCTTCATGGAGCACCCACATCTGACGGTAGGGAAGGCGGCCAGATTCGCGGTTCATTTGACCCGGCTGGCTGATTTTCAGCCGCTTGCGCAGGGTCCCTTACTGCTTCGATTCGTCAAGAACGGGGCACCCCCACGAATGGTTACAGTCGGCAATCCCGACACACTCGGGGTCTTCAGTCCCACGATCACCTTCGACAGGGCGGGAGAGTACACGTTGCAACTGGAGGTCTTGTCCGAAGCAATGGAAACAAGCCTACGGTATGGACCCATTACGGTGTCAGAAAGAGATGAGGAGCCGGTACCTGTGGAAGCGGAGGACTCTGGCCCGTCCATCGCCTACTTGAAGGAGCAGCAGTGGAAGCTTCCCTTCGCCTCGGCCGAGGCTCGACGCCAGACTCTCCACGAGACCCTTCGGGTTCCGGCTCAGATTGTACCCAGAAGCGGGGCCGAAAGCGTTGTGTCTGCCGCCATGGGGGGACGCTACCAGCCACCTGCCGCGGGAATTCCAGGCCTGGGCACCACTCTCAGGAAGGGGGATCTACTCGGATACGTGGAACTTCTCCCCATGGACCGAGCCAGCCTCCTCGACAGCCAGGTGGGTGCCGGCATCACCCTCAGCCGCCTTGCAGGGGATATGGCGCGAGCTGAGTCAGCGGTGGCTGCAGAACAGTCCCGGATCCAACTGGCCGAGAAGGAGGCCGCCCGAGTTACCGCCCTTGTCGAGGCGGAAGCCCTGCCCCCCAGGCGGTTGGAGGAAGTCCACTCTGAACTGGAAGTCCGGAGAGCTTCCCTGGAGGCCGCCCGGCAGGCGCGGGCGGCCTATCGAAAGGCCATCTCCCGCTATGACTCTGCTGGACAGCTCCTGGGTTCGATTCAAGAGCGAGTCCCCGTGCACGCGCCCATCTCGGGCCAGCTAGTGGCCAGCAACGCCATAGCGGGACAATATGTCGATGGCCGGGCAATGCTCTTCCGGATTGTCGACCTGCAGAGGGTGTGGGTCGAGGGGCAGGTTTTTGAGAACGACCTTGCCAGAGTGGAGTCCCTGCAAGGCGGGACCCTGGAACTCCCGGGACTGGAACCGATCAGCCTCGAGTCTTCCTCGCTGGTCATGATCGGTCCCATCATCGATCCCGCAGCTCGGACTTTCCCGGTGGTCTTTGAGGTGAAGAATCCAGGAAGGCGCCTCAAGCTCGGCACACTCGGGCGTCTCGATCTGATGACAGCCGAAGTTGTCGAGGCGCTGGGGGTTCCCCGGTCTGCTGTTCTGTTGGAGGAGAACCGGACCGTTGTCTACGTCCAGGTCGGGGGTGAGACGTTCCAGCGCCGCCTCGTCAAGATCGGCCTCCGAGACCGGGATTGGGTTCAGATCCTGGAGGGGCTGGAAGAAGGCGAAAGGATCGTGACTGTTGGAGCTTATGACGTGGCTCTGGCGGGGCGCTCCACCGAGGTGCCCGACCACGGGCACGTTCACTAGTACTCCCCTCCATAAATACGATGACGTTTGTTGGGAGCGCGACGGAGACCAGCTTGGGGCGAGGAGGAACAACAAGAAGATGGGCCCGTCCCGCCCCAACCCTGCGGGCGGATGGGGGTTGCGGTCGATCTCTTTGTCGTTCGTCGTCAACGATGCTGTCGCATCGCCTCCTCCTCTCTTCGCAACCTCGCCTCGCAAGACCCATCCGCAAACATCACCGTATTTATGGAGGGGAGTACTACTAGGCCATGTTGAACGCTCTGATCCGGTGGTCAATCGAGAACAGGCTGATTGTGGTCATCGGCATGATGGCTTCGCTGGTCGTCGGAGTCTATCTGGCTCTGCAATTGCCGATTGATGTCTTTCCCGACCTCACGGCTCCCACCGTCACCGTACTGACGGAGGTTCACAACATGGCCCCCGAGGAGGTCGAGACGCTGGTGACTTTCCCCATCGAGACTGCCCTCAACGGAGCCACGGGAGTCAGGCGGGTCCGATCGGTTTCCGGGATCGGAATTTCGATTGTCTGGGTGGATTTTGACTGGGGAATCGATATCTACCGGGCCCGCCAGGTCGTCTCCGAGAAGCTGCAACTGACGCAGGCTACGCTTCCCCCCGACATCCCCTCGCCGGTGCTGGCTCCCATCTCTTCCATCATGGGAGAGATCATGCTGATCGGCGTTACGGGAAAGCCCCACCAGTTGATGGAAATGCGAACCCTTTCGGACTGGGCAATCCGGCGGCGTATTCTGGCTCTAGCCGGAGTATCGCAGGTCATCCCGCTGGGCGGAGAAGTCCGGCAGTACCAGGTGCTGGTTGACCCGGAACGCCTTCGCCTTCATGGAGTCACCCTGGACGATGTGATGAAGGGAGCAGCCGCTTCCAGCTTGAATTCTTCGGGCGGGTTCTACAGCCGCTCGGGCAGGGAATACCTGATTCGAGGGCTGGGGCGGGTGCAGAATCTCGATCAGCTGCGGCGCACTCCGATTGGCGGATCCTCGAGTCCCGCTGTCCGCCTGCAGGATGTTGCGAGCGTCGTCATCGGCCCCGGGGTCCGGCGGGGAGTTGGCTCGATCAACGGGGAAGAGGCAGTGGTTCTGGCGGTTTTGAAGCAGCCTGAAGCCGATACCCTGGCATTGACACGTCAGATCGACACTGTGCTGGATGAGATCGAGTCGTCCCTGCCCGAAGGGATCGGGATCGAGCGCTTCATTTTTCGTCAGTCCGAGTTCATCCATGTCGCTGTATCGAATGTACTCCGGGCCCTGAGAGACGGAGCGATCCTGGTTGTCGTGATTCTCTTCCTTTTCCTTCTGAATCTGCGGACCACGTTCATCTCGATTACAGCCATACCACTCTCCCTTTTTTTTGCTGTCGGGATCTTCTACCTCTTCGGAGGGACGATCAACACGATGACCCTGGGAGGCATGGCCATCGCCATCGGGGCGCTGGTGGACGATGCCATTATCGACGTTGAAAACGTGTTCCGGCGCCTTCGTCTCAATCTGAAGCGGGGTGAGGATCGGAAGCCCGATGACCAGGTGATCTACGAAGCATCCAGTGAAGTTCGTTATCCCATCATGTTCGCCACTCTGATCGTGATCGTGGTGTTCGTTCCGCTCTTCGCGCTGAGCGGTCTGGAAGGGCGCATGCTGCGGCCTCTCGGCATCGCTTACATCGTTGCCATTTTCGGCTCGCTGCTGGTGGCCCTGACGGTGACGCCGGCACTCTGCTCGTATCTGATTCCGAGGTCGAAGGCGCTCTACCGTGTGGAAGAAGCCTGGCTGGTTCGCCACACCAAGAAACTCTATGCCCCGCTGCTGAATCAGTCTCTTTCCCGACCCGTGTCCATTCTGGCTTTGGCTCTATTGCTGCTGATCCCGGCTTTGCTCTCGGTGCCTTACATGGGACGTACCTTCTTGCCGGAGTTCAACGAGGGAACACTGACCATCACGCAAGTTATACTTCCCGGGACCTCATTGCAGGAGTCGGATCGCCTCGGTCGTACGGCAGAAGAGATCCTGCACTCCAACCCCGAAGTGTTGTCCACTTCGAGACGTACCGGTCGGGCCGAACTGGACGAGCATGCCCAGGAAGTGAATAGTGCTGAGATCGATGTTCGCTTCAGACTGCAGGAGCGAGATCGCGAGGAGTTTCTGGCCGCCCTGAGAAGCCAGTTTTCGGTTGTTCCCGGAACCGTGTTCAGCATCGGTCAGCCCATCAGTCATCGGATCGACCACATGCTCTCGGGTACGCGGGCCGCGGTTGCGGTCAAGCTGTTCGGTCCGGATCTTCTGACCCTGCGCTCATTGGCACGTGAGATCCGGGACGTCATGAAGGAGGTTGCAGGGGTTGTCGACTTGCAGGTGGAACCGCAGACTCACGTCCCGCAGCTTCAAATCCGTTTGGACCGGGACGCGGTCGGTGCCTACGGTCTCTCGATGGACACCGTCCACACTGTCGTGGACGCGGGGCTGAACGGTGAGATCGTGGGGCAGATTTTCGAAGAGCAGCGCGCCTGGGATCTGGTCGTCAGGTTCCCGCAGGATGCCCGCGATGACCCCGAGGCGATCGAAAGAATTCGTGTCGAGTCCCCTTCCGGAGTATCGATTCCGCTCATGCAGCTGGCCGATATCGTGATCGACTCCGGACCCAATCGGATCAGCCGGGAAGACGTGCAGCGAAAGATCGTCATCCAGTGCAATGTGGCCCAGAGAGATCTGGGCACGACCGTCAATGAAATTCGAGCCACGGTCGTTGAGAGGGTCCAGCTGCCGGACGAGTATTACGTGGTGTATGGAGGGCAGTTCGAGAGCGAAGCGAAGGCCAGCCGACTGGTTGGGATTCTCTCCCTTCTGGCCATTCTCGGAGTTTTCTTACTCCTCTACGTCGCCTTTTCCAGTCTCCGGCTGGCGATCCTGATGATGAGCAATCTCCCCCTGGCCCTGATCGGGGGTGTCGTGGCGGTTTTTGTCAGCGGGGGTGTCTTGAGCATTGCTTCCATGGTCGGATTCATCACTCTGCTGGGGATCGCGACTCGAAATGGGATCCTGCTGGTGTCTCGTTATGAAGATCTGCTGAAAGAAGGAAAGTCGTTGCGGGACGCGATTCTCCAGGGTTCGATGGACCGGTTAAACCCCATCCTCATGACGGCGTTCACGGCCGGTCTGGCTCTGATACCATTGGCGCTGACCGGTCACCGGCCGGGCAACGAGATCCAGTCGCCCCTGGCGGTAGTTGTTCTGGGGGGGCTGATTTCATCGACGTTTTTGAATATGATTGTACTTCCTGCGCTGTGTTCGCGGTTCTATCCGAGAGATCGAGAGGTTATCGGGTTGCCCGGGCGCACAGCGCGCAACGTGCTAACCTGATGGATGAGGTGAACAATGAGAAAACTGGCAATCTTTTTTCTACTAGGGGTGCTCTGCTCGATGGGTCTGCTGGCCCACGGCGAAGCGAAGACCGGAATCCTGGCGGATGGGCATTGTGGACCGGGAATGGTCGGTGACGAGGCCAAAGCGTCCGACCACAAGGTGACCTGCGCCCTGAGCTGCAAGGACAATGGTTTTGGAATCATTGCCGACGGCAAGTTCTACCCCTTTGACGAGGCGGGAAACAAACAGGCCCTGGCACTGCTCGAAGCGACGGACAAAGCATCGGCGCTGAAGGTTAAGGTCGAAGGTGACTTCGAAGAGGACCTGATCAAAGTCAGCTCCATGGAAGCCGTCGAGTAAGTGTAGGAGCGGCCCCAGTGCCGCGATCAAGGATCTGACCACGGAGGGTTCTCCTATGCTGGCGGCTGGACTCGAAACCGGCGAAGTGTAGGAGCAGCCTCCGTGCTGCGATCAGGCCCAGGTCATTGGACCGGGCCCTTCCTTGAGCAGGACTGTGTTCAAGAAACGGACCGCCTGATCCAGGCCTTCTCCGGCTGACATCAGGCTGTCTTCATGTTCGATGCTCAGAAAGTAGTCGTAGCCGATCATCCGCAGGTTCAGGACGAACTCCTTCCAGTACTCCGGGCCGTGGCCCTACCCCACCGTTCTGAAATTCCAGGCCCTCTCCAGTTCCTGATCGTAGGGTTTGGGATCCAGCGTTCCATGGATGGACGCATTCCGGGCGTACATCTTTGGAGTCCTTGGCATGAACGTGCTGGATTAACTCCCCCATTTCCAGAATCAGCGCCAGGGTGTCGACGCCCTGCCATTCGATGTTGCTGGCATCATAGTTACAGCAGATCTCGGGTCCGGCAGCTTCACGCAGCCTGAGTAGAGACTCCAGGTTGTAGACCATGTCGCCCGGGTGCAGTTCAAAGCAGAAATGTTGCAGCCCGTGCTGGCGGGCCAACCGGACCATATCCTGCCAGAAGGGAATCAGCCTTTCTTTCCACTGCCATTGCAGCATTTCCGGAAACCACTCCGGCCAGGGCTCATGGACCCAGTTCGGAGTCGCATCTGTTTCGCAACCGGCTGGACACCCCGCGAAGCCGATGACCCGGGTCACTTCGAGCTGTTCAGCCAGCAGCACGGTCTGGCGCAGAGCTTCCGCATGGACCGGGCCGATCTGGGAGTCGGGATGCAGCGGGTTGCCGTGGCAGGAAAGAGCGCTGATGAAAAGACCTCGTTCCGAGATGATGTCTTTCAGGTGCTGCAGTTTGGATCGATCCGAAAGCAGTTCATCCGGATTGCAGTGAGCGTTTCCAACAAAGCCGCCGGTTCCCAGTTCAACGGCTTCCAACTCATAGTCCACAACTAGATCCAGAACCTTTTCCAGGGGTTCATCGGACATCATCGCCGTCAGCATACCCAGCTTCATGTCAACCTCACACGTCGAATCGTTCGACCGTTTCTGCAGTAACCTTTTCTAGAGAGCCCAGCCCTTCCGGTACTCACGATGGAGGTAGGCCTCCGCTTCGGGGGCGTTGGGGGATTTCATGTCCCGGGCATTCCAGCGCAGCTTCTTGCCGGCGTGGATGGAGATGTTGCCCAGCAGCACGGCTTCTGTCAGCGGTCCCGCTTTATCAAACGACATCCCTGGTGTCTCGCCTCCTTTGCAGGCTGCAATCCACTCCTGTCGGTGGCCGATGGAGCGGGGCAGTGTCTTCGGGGGCGGTTCGTATTCGCGCATTTTCGTCTCGGGAATGATTCGGGGGTCGGGCGCTCCTTCGGCGCCGGTCACAATCGTGCCCCGGTCGCCGATGTAGAGCACACCGCCGAGCCAATCACCCATTCCAAGCCCCTCCTCGAGTTCTGCTGGTGCCTCCGGTAACATCCCGCCGTCGTACCAGACCAGCTTGACCGGAGGCAGGTCTCCTCGTGCAGGGAAGTGGTAATAGATGATGGAAGCTCGTGGGTATGTCTCCGTGTTCAACTTCTTATCCCAGTTCAGTCCTTTGGGAACGAAGTAGGAGTGTCTGGCTTCCACGCTCTCGGGATGACCCAGCCGCAGGGCCCAGAAAATGGGATCGAATATATGACAGGCCATGTCGCCCACTGCTCCGGTGCCAAAATCCCACCAGCCGCGCCACTGGATGGGCGCGTACACCGGGTGATAGGGCCGGAAAGGCGCCGGCCCCAGCCACAGGTCCCAGTCTAGATCCCGGGGGACCGATTGGGTGTCGGCAGGCCGGCCAATGCCCTGGGGCCAGACCGCATGGGTCGTCCAGGCATGCACTTCCCGTACCTGGCCGATGGCGCCGTCCCAGATCCACTCGCACAACACACGGACCGTTTCCAGCGCATGACCTTGCGTTCCCATCTGGGTTGCCACTCCTGCTTCACGTGCCGCCTCGGCCACCCGGCGGGCTTCATACACGGAATGAGTGAGAGGCTTCTCGCAGTAGACATGCTTGCCGGCCTTGATGGCGGCCATGGTGGCGACCGCGTGGGTGTGATCGGGTGTAGCCACCACTACCGCATCGATGTTCTTCTCCTGCTCGAGCATCTTCCTGAAATCCCGATAGCGAGTCGCCTTCGGGTATTTCTGCAGCGTCTTGGCGGCGCGCTTCCGGGCCAGCATGATCCAGACCAGTTCCCGGGCCCGCGGTCGATCGTCAAAGAGCCCCGCGTGCATGAGCATTTCCTCCAGGCCGGTGGCCAGTCCCTCCGAGCGTCCGTCGAAGATGTTGTAGAGCAGTGGCTTTCTTCTGATCGGGCTCGAGTGAGGGTTGTTGTCCAGCACTGCCAGTTCGATCCAGTGATGGAAATGGGTCATCAGCACCAGGGGATCCCGGTAGCTGACCTCGGCGAAGAAGCCGCGCGGTCCGCTGGCCGGGCTGAAGCTCCCGATGCGGGCCCGAAGGGCGGCATCCATGTAGTCGCGTACTGAGATCACTTCCTCTGCTTCCAGGAACGCCATGTACCGGTCCACGGAGGCGTTGAACCTGCGATCGTACTCTTCGGCGCTTGCCACCCACAACCTCCAGGGGCGGAAGATCCCGGTTGCGGTGTTCTTCCAGGCGCAGGGCCGCGTGGGCACGGGCCAGCTCGCGGCGCATCATCGTCACTTCCTCCTCCCAGGTGAAGGGGACCAGGTGAACCTGCTGCAGATACCAGGTGTAGTTCTCCTTCCCCACGCCGGAGGGTCCGTTCCGGGAGGGGAGTTCCTGCTCCAGCCAGCTTTGGAATTCGGCGGTGGCCTGCCGGGCCTGGTCAATGGTCGAGATCAGTTCATCCAAACCGGTCACGCGGGCCCGCAAGGCCTCCAGGTCGGCAATCTGGGTCTGCATGGCCCGGATACCACCCATCCAGAGTCCTCGGGCGTCCTCAATCAGATTCGCGCGTGCCTGGTCGAGCAAACCGGGGATGGTCTGGATACGTGCCGCCAGTTCCCCGGCATCGCTTTCGTCCAGCGGATGCGCATAGGTCCAGATTTCGATCGGTGGATAGGCATTGGGGCCTTCGTGGGCGGGAACATCGCTGCGTCCGGCATGAATGAGCCGGTAAAAGGCCGGATTTCGGGCCCAGGGCCGGCGGATCCGGTGATCGAATGCCAGGCCGTTCATCTCGGCCCGGACCAGGCGATAGTCCACCTGTCGGGGGACCGGCCAGCCGCCGGGGTCGATTCGGTCGAGTCGCCGCCGGTAAACGCTCAATTCCTGGTACTGGGCGGCCATGGCCGGGGCCGTGTAATCGGGCACCCCTCCAATCATCCGCGGCTCTTCAAAACCACGCCACTCTTCGAAGAGTGCCAGCAGATCCTCGTAACCACCGGGGCTCGAGGTGTTCTCCTCCGCGGGACTCGTCGAACCACCACCTCCAGCGGCACAGAGGAGCATCAACGTCAGGCTGATTTGCATTTGCAAGGCAAAGAGGTAAGGCATAGCTGGCCCTCCTTGCACTAGTTTCAAGTCTCAGCGCGCAAGATTCAAGGAGATCGAGGCCGAGAGGGCTTCCCGGCGTTTCGGTGCGGTGATCGTCAGGGGCCAGATTCGAGAAGAGGATTCACGATGTCGAGCTCTCCAAAACGCTGACCGTAATTGAGATCTTCTGAGTAGAGGCGAGCACAGCCGCAACGACAAAGAGGGGGACGGTCCACTCTGGCCCCTATTGATTGGCGACCCGGTCGGCGATGGCGTCGCCGATGGCGGAGGTGGACAGGCCCGCTTCCTGAATGTGGGAGACCGACAGACCGGGAAGTGCACCCGACTCGAGAAAAGCCACGCACGACTTCTCGATCAGAGCGGCGGCCTCGCTTTTCCCCAGGTGATCCAGCAGCATCCGTCCGGCCAAGATGCAGGCCAGGGGATTGATCACGTTCAGACCCGTGTACTTGGGTGCGCTGCCCCCAATCGGCTCGAACATGGAAACCCCCTCCGGGTTCACGTTGCCTCCAGCCGAGATCCCCATTCCACCCTGTACCATCGCACCCAGGTCGCTGATGATATCCCCGAACATGTTGCCGGTCACGATCACGTCAAACCACTCGGGGTTCTTCACCATCCACATCGTAATCGCATCCACGTGGCCGTAGTCCCGCTTCACGTCCGGAAAGTCCCGTTCGCCCATCTCATGAAACGCCCGTTCCCACAGGCCGTAAACATAGGTGAGCACATTGGTTTTCCCACACAACGTCAGTTTCTTCGCTTTGTTTCGCCGCCGTGTGTACTCGAAAGAGTATTTCAGGCAGCGATCCACGGCGTGCCGCGTATAGACCATCGACTGAATGGCCACCTCCTGGGGGGTCCCCTGGCGGGAGACGCCACCGGTGCCGGTATACAGTCCTCCCGAATTCTCCCGGACCACCACGAAGTCGATGTCGTCCGGCCCCTTACCCTTGATGGGCGTCTCGACACCGGGGTAGAGCTTCACCGGCCGCAGGTTGATGTACTGATCAAGCTCGAATCGGGTGCGCAGCAGAATCCCTTTTTCCAGGATCCCCGGTTTGACATCCGGATGGCCGATGGCGCCGAGAAAGATGGCATCCTGTTGCTTGAACTCTTCCAGCATCGAGTCGGGAAGGACCTCGCCGGTCTTCAGGTAACGCTCCCCTCCCAGCTCGTAGTCAGTGGTGTCGAGGTGAAAGCCACATCGGGCGGCTGCGGCTTCAACCACTTTCACTCCCTCCCGGACAACCTCCGGGCCGGTGCCATCGCCGCCAATGAGGGCAATTTTGTAGGTTTTCATGCCGTTGATCTCCCTGCGCTCTTGCAATTGAAAAGACACTCTTGGATCAGGAAGGCGCATCCTAGCACGCGACGGCGGTCCCTTCAACAGTGACTGAATTCCGGGGGACAGTCTACTCTGTCCCCAATTCTCTCCGATCAGTAATCCGGCGAGCTGCGCCTCGAGTGCCGGCCGGCGTCGCCCCCGCCTGCGAAGCAATCCAGGCCCCCAGGCGATTCGATGCTTCGTTGATCACCTCCAGAGAGGCCCCACGCAGGGAATAGAAGACCAGGGCGGCCAGAAAGGCGTCTCCGGCGCCGACCGTGTCCACCACGTCAACGGGAAAGCCAGAATGTTCATGGACTCCGTCCCTGGTCAGTAGAACACTCCCAGCTTCTCCCCGGGTCAGACACAAGAGCTCGAGTTGATACTCCTCCAGCAGTTGGGTCATCTGGCTTTGGAGGGACCCGGGCTCGACGGCGAGCAGCCGGACCACCTGGTCCATCTCCGGATCGGAAAGCTTCACAATGTTCGCCATCTGCAGAGATTCTCGAATGAGGTTGGCGGAGAAGTGCGGCGGTCGGAGGTTCACGTCGAAGACACGCAGGGCGTGGGCAGGTGCGGCCTCCAGCACCCGGCGGATGGTTCTCCTGGACTGAGGCGATCTCTGGGCCAGAGTGCCAAAGCAGATCGCGTCGGCCTCCTGAGCCAATTGTTGAAGATCCGGGTTCCACTCCAGAAAGTCCCAGGCGGTATTTTCTCCGATTCTAAACGTCGGCTCTCCCCGGTCATCGAGTGACACAGCAACAGTCCCAGTGGGATGCTCGGATGTTTGCAGGTGGGAAATGGACAAGTCAAGGCTGCGGAGTTGTTGGATCGCTCGCCTCCCAAGCGAGTCGGTGCCGGCAGCGGTCACCGGTTCAGCCTGCCCGCCCAGGCAGCTTAAGCTGTAACAGAGGTTGACCGGAAAACCTCCCAGCACCTTCCCGGCGGGAAGGAGGTTCCAGACAAGTTCCCCGATGGCCACCACCCGGTGCGGTTCAGGCCGCAAGACTGTCCCCTTTTTTTCTTCAACAAACGCCGGCCGGTTGCCTGACGCTTCCAAACCCTTACGATCGCATGAAATCCATTGGACACTGGAAGGATTTCCTAGGATGGACCACAGGATAGGCCATTTCAGAGTGATGGAAAAGATTGGCCAGGGTGGGCTTATCCAGTCAGCCGGCCGTTTGAAAGGCTCTTTCCCGGTACAGAAAGTCGACCAGATTCCCTTCGTGGGGCTGCAGCCAGTTGAGCTGGATGGTCGGTATCGGCCCCAGATTGAGCCGATCGATGTTTTTGGAGTCCAGCAGTGACCTTCGTAGCGATTCGTCTTCGGTAATGGCCGTGGCCACGAGTGTCGATTGGATCTGGCTGAGCATCTTCGCCTGCGGGCACTGGACCACACTGACGAAGGGAAACATGAACTCGGTGTTGGCCAGCGTCGTTTCCGGTGAGTCACAGTGGATCACGGTGGGCCTCAGATAGGCACAGCGCTCCCGCTCGTCGAGACGATCGCCATCCCGGAAGCGGGCCGTCACCTCTTCCACGCCCGCCTCGCCGAGGCCCTCTTCGATGACCGCGTTGATAGCCTGGGCCTGCCCCGGAACCGTAAAAGCCGCCAGCGCTGCCTCCGGATCTTGCGGAGAAGTGGGGGCCACGGGCCCTAGACGCTCGGCCATAGCCTCGGCGATCTTCTCGGTGTGTCGCGAGGCCCAGATGCCGGAGCAGCTGATGCAGCTTCGGCCGCTGTTGATCAGCACACTGTCCACCATCAAGTCCAGGTGCTTCTCCCACTCGTCTACCTGATCGTCAGCCAGCAGGATCTTGCTGAATCCGGGGCCGTGAACCTGGACCCCGGGGTTGCCTTCGTACTGCTGGACCGTAGCGGTGCCGCCGAAAATCAGGTTGCGGGGGGAATGTTGCAGCACTGCCGCGCCGACCTCGGCACCACCGGGATACAGGGCCACCGCCTCGCGTGGAATTCCCGCTTGAAAAAACGCCTCCGACATGCGGTAGGGAGTCCAGGGTTCCTGAGGACCTGGTTTGAAGACGAGGCCGATCTGAAGGGGGATCACCGGCAGCCACAGGCCGTGTACCCCGGGTGAGTTGGAGGGAAGAACCATACCCAGCACGGGCGTCGTGGCCTGGTAGCTGCGCATGACTCCGTTTTCTTCGCCATAGCCGCGGCTCAGTATCTCCAGGTCCAGCCCCCGGGTCAGAGCCTGCAGGATCTCCTCCAGGTGAGTCAGCACGAAGTGCAGTTTTTCCATGTTCTTGACGCACATGTGCTCCGGCAGGCCGGTGGTGGCGGATTGATAGCGGACAAAATCCTCGGGTGTCTGCACTGCGTCGCCAGCCGGCAGCTCGGCGTTCATGAAGAGATCGGCTGCCTTCTCCAGTTTTCGGATCAGCTCCCGGCTGGGAATCTCGAGCAGGACCGCGCGAGCCCGGTCGGCCCGGCGCAGGTCACGCTGGATCATGGCGCCGATGGCCTGACTGACCTCAGCGAGCGGCTCCCCACTCTCGAAATGGACGACCTTATCGACATCCAGACTCTTATAGGGTTGGCCCCATCGCAGAACCGGGAAATGAATCACAGAGTCCCTGCCTTTCTCAAAATCCGAACGCCAGAGGCGTCCCAAAACACTCTCTAATAGACGCCCACCGCCGTCGTGGCCGCAAACGCCCGGTAGGGGCGCAGTCCGCTGACTCCGTCCCAGGGATAGGGTTTGCAAGGCGGTTCGCGTTCCCCTTCGTCTCTCTCCAGAAAACGAGGCATGAAGAATTCCGAAGTGAGGGTAGTGAGGAGCACGCGCCCGGTCTCCCCGTACTCCACCACGCTTCCGGAGTCGTCGAAATCCACGACCTGAATTGCGGCGCGCGGCTGCGGGGCATGGTAGGTGATCTTGTAGTTGTCGGCTGGATCGAACGGCTTGGAAGGAGCCAGTCCCATGAGCGTGTTGCCGTAGGTGGGAGTCAGGTAGGTTCCGTCCAGCAGTTCCTCGACGGCGAAGCGATACCACTGGGGAGTGAACTCGGTTCCGCCCGCGAAAATCCCCTGAATTCCAGCCCCGGTGATGCTCTGTTCGTCTTCCTCCAACCGGCTGGCCAGCGCTTCCAGCAGCTTGGGCGTGGTGAACATGCAGCGGATATCGTGATTCGCTGACAGGAGTGTGGCGGCCTGGTCAATCACATGTCTCTGATACTGCAGGAGCTCATCTTTTGCGCCTCTCTTGATGAGCTTGATCACCCAGCGCGGGTCCAGGTCCACACAGAAACAGATCCCTCCCCGGCTGTGAGCCAGGTGCTCGACGGCCAGGCGCAAGCGACGCGGGCCGGAAGGTCCCAGCATGAGCCAGTCAGCGCCTGGCGGAAAGTACTCCTCGGGCAGGGTTTCAGAGAATAGCTCGTAGTCGATGCGGAAGTCTTCAATGTTCACCCGGGATTTGGGAATCCCGGTAGTCCCACCGGTTTCGAAAACACTGATGGGTCGATCTGCCAGGCCTTTGGGCACCCATCGGCGCACCGGGCCACCGCGCAGCCAGTCGTCCTCGAAGTAGCCAAACCTCTCAAGATCCCCAAACCCCTGGACCGTTTTTCTGGGATCCCAGCCGGCCTTCTCTGCCCACTCCAGCCAGAAAGGGCAGCCCGTCTCAGGACTGAAATGCCACTGGACCATTTCGCGAACGTGGGCATCCAGTTTCAGCCTGTGAGCCTGCACTTCCTGTTCCGACGGGCTTGAGGTTACGCTTGTCATCATTCGCACCTTACCTCAGTGTCAAAAATCCGGTCAAGGCCCGCGGCGCAACTTGAAGCTCGTCCCCCCCAGCCAATATTCTTCTAAAACGTGCAGAACCACAGATCTCTCCCCGGATTCATCCTCTTTCTGCCTTTGATCCTGGCCCCGGTACAGGCTCAAGAGCTGGAGATTCATCTCCAGGACGGCGACGCACAGATCCGCCCGCTGGAAAGCGTTGTGTTGCAGGTCCGGGCCTTCCAGAGAGAAGAGGATGAGGAAGGGAACGAGACGAGAGTGCGGGTGTTGCCGCCGTCCGTCCGGTTTGGCCTGAAATCAAAATCAGAAGGATGGCTCTCCAAGCCGTTTCGAAATCAGGTGGACAGCTTTCAGGGTCAGGGCTCCGGCCAGGGCTGGAAGAGTTGGCTTGGAAACTTTGGCAGGTCGCTGATCAGCTTCGACAGTGTCTTGTACACGGCTCCAGAGAAGCCCGGAGCCTATCGTGTGACGGCTGACTCAGAGGGCCAGACGGTATCGCTCGATTTGAAGGTGACACCCTCGGCCCCTTCCAGGAAGACAAGGGAAAAGACGAGCTTTCGACCGGAATCCAGCAGCGGCGAACCCTATCGCGCCCTGGTCGCTCACTGGGCTCCCATGGTGGCCCAGGCCACCTGGTTTGAGCCGAAGGCTGATTACCTGGCCCGATTCGATTTTGACGGAGACTGGAAAGGGGACAACAACTGGGAGAACACGGCTGCGGGAAGCTCACAGGCCTACGTCTACTATGCGGTTGCTGAAACAGAGACGCACTGGTTCCTGATCTACAACTTCTTTCATCCCCGGGATTATTCCGCCAACTGTGTGGGTGGCACCTGTCATGAGAATGACAATGAAGGGCTCATTCTCACGATTCGCAAGGACGGCACCCGCTCAGGACGGCTTCAGGTGATGGAGACGCTGGCCCACGACAACATTTACTCGTATCGTGCTGACAAGCAGATCAAGAACAGGGCTCACAAAGTAGACGGGAAGGTCGAGTTCTACCGGGAAACCCATCCCGTCGTTTTCGTTGAGTCCGGGGGGCACGGCGTTTACGGATCCAGCGACCGACATTCAAAATTCAGTCTGCGGCGCGGCGAGTTTCGAGAGACGACCGGTGTCACGTACATCTACGGCGCAAGAGCCGGTCGGGCCCGTCATGGGAACGACCGTGAGGTCAGCTACCAACTCCTTCCCATTCTGGGCCACTGGTGGCGGCGTAGCCAGGACGACGCAGGGACTTTTGCAGGAGATTTCCGTTACCAGCCCTACGGACAGAGGCCTGCAGCGTCCCGGACCTCTCTGCCCGCAGCCTTCAATGGCAGGAAATTCGGTAAGAACAAGGCCAAGCCCTTCTGGGGCTGGCACGATCGACGCACCCGAAAAAAGAAGATCCTGGCCACCGGACAGTGGGGTCTGGATCCCGCCTACGGAGTCTCCAGGAATCTCAAGCTCCCCCAACCGTTCTCGCTGACCTACATCTACAACCCCTATCTGGGCCTCGGCAGGCTCTCTGGGCCGGGGTCGCAATAAGGAAGAGGCTTTTCGTAGGCCTCAGGCGATTCTGGGTCACTACTTCGGAGCCCTTGGGCCCCACCCTGGCCAGCATCAGAAAGCGGTCGTTGAGGGAAACGGCCACAATCTGGTTGCCGGTCTGGCAGAAGATCTTTTTTCCGTCTGCCCCCCAGCGGGGTTGGCCGCCTAGACCTCGGGATAGTTCGACTTCCACCACTGTTCAGCCTGGCTGCGGCCCCAGCCGTTGGTTGGAACTTCGGTGGATAGCGCCTGGGCCAGTTCCATAGCGCTGCCAAAGCGGTCTTCCGGTTTCTTCTCCAGGCACTTGAGAATGATCCGATCCAGTTCCGGGGGGATCGATGAATCGCTCCGCTGGGAGGGAGGCTGCGGCGTCGTCGTGACATGGTCCAGAGCCATTGCCATGGTCCGCTTGCGGGGGAAAACATACTCGCCGGTCAGCAGCCAGTAGCCCACGCAGCCCAGGGCATAGAGGTCGGCTCTGGCATCTACACTTGTCTTGCCGGTGACCACTTCAGGGGCCATGAAGACCGGGCTTCCTGCCGTCATCCCCTCTTGAGTCAACTGGGTTTCGTCGTCTCCTTCATCGGTCTCGATCTTGACGAGTCCGAAGTCCAGAACCTTGATGAAATCGTAAGACAAGCCCATGTGACAGGAGAAGATATTGGCCGGCTTCACGTCCCGGTGGATCATGCGGCTCTGGTGTGCATCAGCCAGTGATTCGCAGACCTGCTCCAGCAGGTACGTCGTTCTACCCGGCGATTGGGGTCCATGCTCCTCTACCAGAGTCTTCAGATCGATCCCGTTCAGGTACTCCATGACGTAGTAGAAGGTACCGTCACCACTGACCCCGACATCATAGAGCTCCACGGTGTGGGGGGAGCGAAGGGCTGCTGTGGCCTGGGCCTCGCGCTCGAAGCGACGGATGGTGTCTCTGACAATTGCCTCGTCCTGGTTTTCGATTCTGTCGGGGCGGATCAGTTTGATGGCCGCGGGTCGAACCAGCTTGTGATGCTCCGCTCGCCACACCTCTCCCATGCCTCCGGAACCGATGCGTTCCTTGAGCTTGTAAAAGCCAGCCTCCATAGCTTCCACCTCCTGGCTCTGGTATTGACCAACGATTTGAGTGCCGGCAGTCGCGGCTCCTACACTCAAGGCCAGGAGAAAGCCGGCTTCAACGATCCGACCTGAACGAATCTGGCTCATTGCCTCCGCGATCGGTGGGAATGCGAATCCCAGCACGAAGGCCACGACGACGGGCGTGGTTGCCAGCGAAACTGCAACGGCGCTGGCTCGTTTGAAGGTATTGGGAATGAACATTCCGTAGACTGCGACGAGCAAGACCATGTGAAATACGTTCTCGGCGAATCCCGCCAGGGCCAGATTGGTTAATCCCAGGGACATGGCCCAAAGGATGAAGCTGTAATCGCGGCCACATAAGGATATCGCCGCCACCGCGAAAAGGACCAGTTCCAGGACCCTGAGGGTTGTCAACGGAAGAGCCTTGCGGCTGGAGAGCAGGGCCGTCACGCCACCCATCACGAGCAGGCACGGGATCAGAATGGAAAGCCCGAATGTCTGCCCTGAAGACTGGTCAATCGCCATCCAGATCACGGTCGCTATTACGAAGATGAAAGACACCCTGCGCAGTCGGCCCCGCAACAGGGACTCCGTCAGCGCCCGGACCAGTGTGCCCGAACCGGGCACCTCTCCAGCGCTTGGTCAGAAGCGGCGTTTCGTTTGGGTGGTGGCAAGAGCTCCGGGACTGGAATCTTGTGAACCGGAGGCCTGGTGCTTGCTGTCACTCATGGGCTTTTGCTCGAGGAGGAGGTCGAAGTGAACTCTTGAAGTATCGGCCCTCCCATCGCTACCAGAATAACTGAAGCGACATTTCCTGAGCAAGCCGCCGCCGGGACGCTATGGATCGAAACTTATGTCTAGCTTGAAGGGTCCGGTGTGAGCAGCATGGTACTCGACGTCCATCCAGGAAGGAGTCTTGCCATGAAAACGCTGCCCCGCGTCCAGTCTCTGTTTCTCGTCCACTTGCTGTTTTTCTCCGCCGCCGCTCAGGGCGAATTCCGGGTCAAACAAGAGAACGGTGTCCGCGCCGAAATGCGCGACGGCGTGTGGCTGGTCGCAGATCGAGTCTGATTGTTTCGACTGGTTCGTCCGTCGCCCTGAGAGGCTTCGTGATTCCGCTGGCCATCAAGGGTCCGTTCGCCGTGATAGGAAAGAGCCGGCTGACCCTCCGGGATGTGGAGCAGATCGACCTTGGGCCTCCCGATCCGTTGGCACCCTTCAACAACATCCAGGACGATTCTCTCTTGCAGACCACAGGAGACAATACCTTGAGCCGGACACTGGTTGCCGGCTTTTCGAACGCTCACCTGAACGGCGTGGTTTTTGATCGTGGTCTCACCCTCGACCGCTTTGGCCGTGCGTACGTCAGCGGTGGCTACGGTCTGAATGATCTGTCCTGCGTGCAGGGATCGGAGACGATCTGTTCAGGAGGAGCAGGAGCACTCGGTCCCACTAGTTCAAGCTGCGCCGGGTGTCCTGTCCCGGTGTGGGGGGACGGCATTCTCTCGGCATTGGAAGAGTGCGATGATGGCAACATCACCAGTGGTGATGGCTGTTCTGACGTCTGCCTCTTTGACTGAATGTGCTCGCGGGCCTATCGGCCCGGGACCAACACGATGGCAAAGAGTAGAAGCCTGCAATGACATGACCAGCCGCCGCGCGTAACCTCGAGCGTCGCCCCATGATAGGCTAGCCGACCCTTCACCAATGATCGGCAAGGAAGTACGCGCAACTCTGCATCTGGGCCTGCCCCTGATCTTGGCCCAGTTGGGTCAAATGTCGATGTCTTTCATCGACACGCTGATGGTAGGGCGTCTGGGGGGTCTGGACCTGGCCGGGGTGGCTTTGGCGGGAGCCATTCTTCACCCCGTCACTTTTGTGTGCCTGGGTGTCCTGATGGCGGTGGGGCCTCTGGTTTCCCAGGCTCACGGAGCCCGCGACCCTTCCACGGCGGGCCGGGCTGTGCGCCAGGGCCTGTGGCTGGGGCTGCTGATGTGGAACGCCCGGCAGTTTCTGGAGTGGATGGGACATGATCTCGAAATTGTCTCGCTGGCCCAGGACTATCTGCGAGCGATCCTCTGGGGGGTACCGGCCTTGTTTCTGTTCGGAGCTCTTCGCCATTTCGTCGAGGGAGTGTCCCGACCGCGCGTGATCATGGTCATTACAGCAGGGGGAGTGATTGTCAACGTGGTGGCCAACTATGTTCTCATGTTCGGCAAACTCGGTTTACCGGCTCTGGGATTGGTTGGATGTGGCTGGGCCAGCGCCCTGGTCTACTGGGGTATGCTGGTCGCTCTACTCTTCTTCATTCACTCCCATCAGGATTTTCATGTGTTCGGAGTCTTCTCACGTCTCGGGGCTCCCGATCCTCATGTGTTTCGCGAGCTCTTCCGAGTCGGTTGGCCGATCGGAATTATGCAGTTCCTGGAGGTCAGCCTCTTTGCGGCCACTGCCATGCTGATGGGCCTCTTTGGCGCGGCTCAACTGGCAGCTCACCAGATCGTCCTCAACTGTGCCGCCATTGTGTACATGATGCCTCTGGGCCTTTCCTTCGCGGTATCGGTTCGGGTGGGCCAGGCCGTCGGGCGGGCAGACTTCCGGGCCGCTCGCCGCGCCGGTTACACGGGGATGGCTCTGGGCGCCTGCTTGATGACGGGCAGCGCCCTGGTCTTCTGGCTGGCTCCTCGTCGGGTCCTGGCTCTTTTTCTGGACATGAACGACCCGGCCAACTCCAGCCTGATCGAATATGGTGCCGTTCTCCTCTCCCTGGCGGCCGTTTTTCAGATTTTCGACGGCATCCAGGCCAACTCGGCCGGGGCACTCAGAGGTCTCAAGGAGACCCGCATGCCCATGCTGCTGGCGCTGGTCGCTTACTGGCTGGTGGGCTTCCCGACCGCCTGGTACCTGGCCTTTCGTCTGGGCTGGGAAGGGGAAGGGCTCTGGTGGGGACTCGTTCTGGGTCTGGCCACAGCCGCCATTCTCCTGAGTTGGCGCTTTCGAACTGAAATCGCCAGACGTTCTGCCACAAGGTAGAGCCGCTTCCTTCCATGCGGCGATCCGGAGGCGCGATTGTGCCGACGTGGAGGGGGAAGACCTTTCCGAGCGTATCGCCCGAGGACCGATCGCGTTGGAGGAGGCGCTGCCGATTGCCCTCCAGATCGCGCGAGCTGTCGAGGTTGCTCATGACAAGGGTGGAGTTCCTGGTCCGGGGACGCCAAGCACTTCCCAATCCGCCTCCCTCGCGAAAACGGTAGTCCAGATTGGCTTTCTAGTCCTTGTCGAAGATCCGCTCTCCATAGGTAAAGAGGTTGTCAGTGAGAAATCTGTCGTAGCGTCCGCTCGCTACTCATTGATGGCTCTGCCGACTGTGGCTTACAGCGGCACAAGAATCGCCTTATCATAACTGCATCCCCGGCCAGAGCGTGAAGTCAGGTCCACGCTGGGCCATCAGTGGCAATAAGGCTCTTCGAGAACTGGCGCCCGAGAGGGTAAGGCGCTAAAGTTGGTTTAAATGGCGGCTTCTTCTCAGTTTTCGATCACTCCTTTTCCCCGCGCAGTTGTGGCGCTTGTTCTGCTGGCCATTCCGCTGGCGGTCGTCCTGTTGGGTTCGGAGAGTGCCAGGGTTGACGGGCATTACGGGGCGCTCTCCCTGCTCCCGGCGGCGGTTGCCATTCTGCTGGCCTTCTTGACTCGTCAGGTGCTGTTTGCCCTGTTGATCGGCATTTTCATGGGAGGTCTGGTGGTCGGCGAGATCAACATCCTGGGCCGTTTCATGATTCCGGCGATTGGCTCCGAGCAGTATGCTCTCATCCTGCTTGTCTATCTGTGGTGCCTGGGCGGTCTGCTGGGACTGTGGACAAGAACCGGAGGGGCTCTGGCCTTTGCCGAGTGGGCCCGGCATCTCCTGGTCCGGGGGCGCCGCAGTGCCAAAGTCTTTGCCTGAATGTTAGGGCTCCTTTTCCATCAGGGAGGGACGATCTCAACTGTGCTGGCCGGCACCACGGTTCGGCCGGTCACGGACGATGAGAAGGTCAGTCACGAGGAGTTGAGTTACATCATCGATTCGACGGCTTCTCCGGTGGCTGCCCTGATTCCGCTGAACGTGTGGCCGGTGTACGTGGCCGGCTTTGCAGCGGGAACCATCCCCCTGTTGCCCGACGAAGCAAGCGCCGTTTCGTTTTTCTATCGGTCGATCCCATTCAACTTCTACGCCATCTTTGCCGTGTTCATGACCTTTCTTCTGGCCGTAGAATGGTTGCCCTGGCGGGGGAGAAAAATGGATCGGGCTATGGCACGGTCTTCCTCGGGGGGCGGCCTGAACGCGCCGGGATCGTCACCTCTTGTCGCTGCCGAACTGACGGACTACCGGATACCAGAGGGTTACCGTTCCTCAACCATCGACTTCCTGGTTCCCATTTTCACTCTCATCGGTTTTGCTCTGGGCTCTTTTCTTGTGGCCGGATCCGTCATGATCGTTGAAGCCTTTGGATTGGCTGTCGGAGTCGCGGCCGTTCTGGCATGGGTTCGGGGAATGAGCCTGGGGGAGGTAATCAACGGAATTGTGGACGGCTGCAAGGGCGTGACTACCGGGGCGATTCTGCTGGGGCTGGCGGTAACCCTGGGGATGGTCTCCCGGGAGTTGGGGACAGCCGACTACCTCGTGCAGGCGACGTCGGATTGGATACTCCCGATCCTTCTGCCGGCAGTTCTGCTGGTGCTTTGCATGCTGGTGGCTTTTTCTATCGGTTCTTCCTTCGGGACCTTTGCCGTGATTGTTCCCTTGGCCGTCCCCCTCGCCTGGTCCATCTCTCAGGATCCGAACTACATCTCTCTGTGCTTTGCCTCGGTGGTGGGAGGGTCGCTTTTTGGCGATCAGTGTTCTCCGATTTCCGACACCACGATCCTGTCCTCGCTGGCCTGCGGCGCCGATCTGATGGACCACGTGACGACGCAGCTCCCTCTGGCTCTGGTGGCTGCCGCCCTGGCCGCTGTGTGCTCGACCCTGGTAGCCCTGCTCATCCTCCCCTGAGACTGAGCACCCGTGGCGGAAGTCACCTACAGGACCGTGGGCGGCGGAAAGTGGACTGCTACAGCCCAGTAGTTGAACTATTCGACCGGGGCGGCCCCGGAAGGCATGACCGCGCTTTCCATGGCCGCTGCGCGACGCCGTTCGAGCAGGAAGTAGAGGCATGGCAGGAAGGCCAGCGTAATCAGAGTGGACGTGACCAGTCCTCCTACAATCACCCTGGCCAGTGGAGCCTGCAGTTCGCTGCCTTCTCCCAGGCCCAGGGCCAGAGGCAGCATGGCCAGTACGGTCGTGGAGGTGGTCATGAGGACAGGTCGCAGTCGCCGTCTGGCTCCCTCCACAAGGGCATCGTGGAGGTTCATATGATGTTCCCGGCGCAGCAGGTTGACGTAATCCACGAGCACGATCGAGTTGTTGACCATGATCCCTACCAGCACGATGACTCCCAGAAATGAGTTCATGTTAAAAGTGGTTCCGGTCAGGAAAAGCGAGAGCGCGACTCCGATGAACCCGAAAGGAACGGCTGTCATGATGGCCAGCGGATGGAGCAGGGACTCGAACTGGATGACCATCACGGTGTAGACCAGAAAAAGCGCGATCAGGAATCCCACCAGCAGATCCTGAAACATCTTCTGCTGTTCCAGATACTCTCCCCCGATGGCTATGGAGAAACCCTCTGGAACCGCAATGGCGTCGAGGGCCACCTGAAGATCCTCCGCGATGTCCCCCAGCGAGCGGCCGCTGATGGTGGCATTGACTTTCAGGATCCGCTCCTGGTTTTCACGAGTGATTGAGGTCGGACCTTCTGTTTCCACGATGCTGGCCACGGAAGACAAGGGGACGAGCCGACCGTCGGGAGCAATGATCGGGAGCTCGGCAAGTTGTCCGATGTGTTCGCGGTCTTCCGGGTGGAGCAGCACTCGAATGTCGTATTCGTATCCCGCCTCCCGATAGTAGGTGGCGACCTTCCCCAGGACGTAGTGCTCCACGGCCTCAGCGACGCTGGATCCGGCCATCCCCAGTTCCGCCAGTCGCTCCCTGTCGGCCACGACCAGGCGCTCCATCTTGCCTGGCTCCCGGCCGATGTCCACGTCCGCTATGCCGGGAACCCCCCTCATCACCAGGCCAACCTGCTCGGCCAGTCGGTCAGCCGTGGCCAGGTCATGTCCTCGCAGATTCACGCTGAGCCGGTCGTCGCCCCCGCGCATGATCCGAATCAGGAAGTTGCTGCTTCCGGGACGTACCTGGAATTCCGCACCCGGCAATTCGGCGAGCTGCGGACGGATGGCAGAGGCAATTCTGTCCAGAGGCCTTTCCCGCTCGGAGACGGGCACCAGTGTGACCTCCAGGGAACCCTGGTTCGCCGTCCCCGGTCTCCAGGAGCGAGCCGGACCAGCCACCGTAACGATGTTGTCCAGTTCCCCCTCCTGGAGCACACCCAGGATGCGCCGTTCCATCTCCCGTACCACCACCATGGTTCGCTTCAGCGGTGTTCCGATTGGGAGTTCCAGGCTGACGTCAAGTTGACCTTCGTCTGCTTCGGGCATGAGCTCATACCCAACCAGCGGAATCAGAGAGAGGGAAGAGAGGAGCAATGCGCAGGCCAGGGTAATGGTCGACCAGGGATGCCGCAGAGCGCTCCGCACCACCCGGCCGTAGAGGTCTTCGAGACCTGTTAGGGCTCCCTCTCCCAGGGAGAAGAGCGTTCCCGCGAAGCCTGAGCGGCCCCGGCCGGGCTGCTTTCCAAGCACCTTGGTGGACAGCATCGGCACCAGTGTAAGAGCCACCGTGAGAGAACAGAACAAAGAGAAGCAGACAACAACGGCCATCTCCTTGAAGAAGACTGAGGCGAAGCCGGCCACAAAGACAACCGGGAAAAAAACCGCCACGGTGGTCAGAGTCCCGGCCACCACGGCGCCGGTGACTTCCCGGCTTCCCTGCACGGCGGCATCGGTGGGTCCCATTCCCAGCTCGCGTTTTCGGTAGATATTCTCGAGCACCACAATCGCATTGTCGACCAGCATGCCGATTCCCAGAGCCAGGCCGCCAAAAGAGACTATGTTGAGCGTGAAGCCATAAAAATACATGAGGCCAAAGGTGGCCAGTACGCTGATGGGAATGGCGGTCGAGATGACGAGCGTCGAGCGCCAGTCCCGCAGGAAGACCATCAGGATGACGAGGGCCAGAAGGGCGCCGTACAGGGCCGCTGATTGAACGTTGGAGACAGCGCTCTTGATGAATTCCGAGCCGTCCATGATGAACGTCAATTGCAAACGCCCTGCGTACTCCCGGTTGATGCGATCGACCTCTTCTCTGAGGTTGTCCACCACTTCGACCGTGTTGCTCCCCGACTGCTTGGCCACCCGCAGTCGGATACCGGGCCTGCCGTCGACCCAGAGCTCACTCTTGACGTCCTGAAAGGAGTCGACCACTTCTCCGAGATCACGAACGTAAATCGGCCTGCCCTGCCGGTAGGTCACCACCACGGAAGCAATGTCTTCGAGACTTCGATATTCACCCGCCGACCGGATCACGACTTCCCGCTCGTCGTCCAGCATGTCGCCCGCAGAGATGTCCCGGTTCTCGCGCGCCACTGCCTGGCTGACAGCCAGGGGGCTGATACCCAGTGAGGCGAGCTGGTGCGGATCCAGGCGGACCTGCAATTCCCGTACCCGACCACCGCGCACCTCGACGGATGCGACTCCCGGGACCCGCTCCAGGCGTCGGCCCAGAGTTTCATCGGCCAGATAGCGGAGCCGCCGCCAGTCACCGCCGCCACTCAGTCCCAGATAGGCAATGGGAAAGTCGGAAAGATTGAATTTCCAGACCACCGGCGACTCGGCACCTTCGGGAAGGCGGTCACGAATCCGGTCGAGGTAGGTTCGTACTTCGTTGACCGCCACTTCCAGGTCGGTGCCCCATTCGAACTGGAGTTCCACGCGGCTGGATCCTTCGATCGAGGTGGCCTCGATCTTGTCAATCCCTTCGATGGTAGAAACAGCCTGCTCGATGGGACGCGTGATGAGACTTTCGATCTCCTGGGGAGACACTCCTTCATAGGTCGAGCTGATAGAGATGCGGGGCATGTCGACCTCGGGCATGAGGTCCACGGTGAGCCGATTGACGGATACGAAGCCGACCACCACAACGGCCAGGAACAGCATGGCCGTGCCAATGGGGCGACGTACGGAAAGGAGTGACAAGCTCATGAGTCGGCCTGCTTATCCAGTTTCTGGACTTGATTCTACGATGGTGACTCTGGCTCCGTCCGCCAGGTCCTGATGCCCGAAGATGAGGACCCGATCCTCGGCGCTGAGCGCACCTTCTACCGCGACCCGGTCGCCCTGGCGGCCCAGCACCCGGACCAGTCTCCACTGCGCAATCCCATCCATAGCCGTAAACAATCCATTGATTTCATCGCCACCGGCGTTGACTCTCTTGAGCACAGCCGCTCCCGGAACGATCTTTCCCCGGACACTGCCTCGCGCCATCTCGACCTGGGCGTACATACCGGGTCGCAGGGGGGCGGCGGTGGTTTCCAGGACCCCGTCTACCGCAACGGTTCGATTGCGCCGGCTTACCTCTCCGGAAAGTCGAGTGACAGCTCCCGAAAAGCGTTGACCTCGAGTACTCTGTGTCGTGACCTCAAATCTCACACCGGGTCTGACTCCTGCCAGCCCTTCTTCCGGGACCCGGAACCGCACACGCAGGGGCCCGGCCTTCACCAGACGGACAATGGGTGTCCCCGCCTGCACGAAACTACCCGGGTTCAAATAGCGTTCGGCAACGATACCTTGGAAGGGTGCCGTAATGCTTGTTTCATCGATCTGCTGACCGAGCAGCCGGACCCGCACTTCAGATTGCTGCTTCTGAGCCTCTACGGCCTTCAACTGGGCTTCCAGAGCAGCAGCGGCAGCACGAGCGCTCTCGATCTCGCCGGTGCTGATCAGTCCGTCGCTGAACAACTTCTCGAGTCGCCCCAGCTCGGACCGGGCTTCGTCGAGTTGGGCCACGGCCCGGAGCCGGTTGGCCTCGGCAACGTCCACCTGGGCCTCGACCTCCTCGAACTGGCGCTGCAAATCCGAATCATCCACCTGGGCCAGCAGATCCCCGTCCTGGACCCGATCGCCGAGACGAACGACGACTCTCGTCAGTCGTCCCGCGATCTTGGATCCAAGGTCGCTGATATCGGCGTCGAGTTCACCGGGGTATTCCGAGAAAAGCTGGAGCGAACCGACTTCCACCGGGCTGTCCAGAACCGGCGTCGCCAGAATCGTATCCGCCCGCATGCGACCGGTCGTGGAGCCGGTGCCGGGAGCCGACCGCCAGGCCCAGAAAGTCAATGCGGCAATCGCGCCGAGCACAAGAAGAAAAGTGAATCGGCGCAGCCAGCTTCGGCGAGAGCCGCCAGAGGTCTTGCTGGATTGCCTCTCGGGTGGCTGCCAGGAAGAATCGACCATGATCTAGTAAAGGATCTGGCTGGAAAGTATTTTGCGAGCGTTGGTTCTCTACTTTGAACCGATATCTTACCAGACTTCTACTAGTTTTTGGGACTACTGCCCCTTCGGATAGAGGGCCCCGATCACGGCTCCCATGATGACGAAACCGATGAGATCCATCGCGCCCCAGCACCAGGCCAGATAGTAGGGGAATCCGTCAATCACGAGAGGATTATAGAAGGGGCCGAAAAAGACCACCAGGCCCGCCCAAAAACCAAAAGTGGCACCTCCCATCAGCCCGTCACCCCAACTCTTGCGAGTCTTGGCGAACAGCGCCGCGGCAGCAATCGCGATGGCGATTGCCACCACAAAAAACCAGATTGGATTGCCTTCCTCCTGCGTAAACACGTCGGTCAAGCTCATGTAAGTGGGATGCATGACCATCCCGTGCATCACGAAATCGAGAAGATTTCGCACGATTCCACCGACAACTCCAGCCATCAGTATTCTGGTCCAGTTCATAGTACCTCCCGGCGTCCAAGGTTAACGGCTGGATCACCGAAAAGCCACTCTGGCTGGGATCTGCGAGGAAGAGAGAGCTAGACCCGTAAGGAGTCCCCCCGGCTCTGCCGGGGAGGCAGCCAGAGTTTGACAGTTCCGGGAATAGGTGAAAAAACTCCCTTCCGTGAGCCGAGCAAAGCATCACGAAAAGGAGTTTTATGAGTAACTATAAGAGCTTACAGCATACGAAATGGGAGTGTAAGTACCATGTGGTGTTCATCCCGAAGTACCGCAAAAAGTTGATTTACGGGGAGTTGCGCAGACATCTCGGTCAGGTGCTGCGACGGTTGGCTGGGCAGAAGGAAAGCTTGATTGAGGAGGGCCACCTGCTGCCGGATCACGTGCACGTGATGATCTCGATTCCACCAAAGTTCTCTGTGGCGCAGGTGATCGGGTACATCAAAGGGAAAAGCGCTATCCACATTGCCCGGAACTTTTCAGAGAGTCGGCGAAACTTTGTTGGACAGCACTTCTGGGCACGCGGATACTTCGTATCGACCGTGGGCCGAGATGAGAGAGTGATCCGTGAGTATATTCGGCGGCAAGAAGCAGAAGATCGTCGCCAGGATCAGCTCAGGCTCCTGTAGTCAGGCCACCTTTAGGTGGCACAAGTGGCCGCGGTAGCGGCAACGTCAAGTCCGCTTTGAGCGGCTCACAAGATTAAAGCCCCCGGCTTTGCCGGGGGATACTTACTGTGGGATGTTCCTGTGCTGCCGATGCCATCCCAGCTTCCACTGGCTCCTGACCGAGACTGCTGTGGTGAAGCGCCTCGTTTTTTCTCATGACGAAACAGATCTTGTACAGTATCCGTACAAGTAATGCAGGCGAAGTGCTCGCCTTCGAATTTTACTTCCAGGACCGGCAAGAAGGGAGACAGCAGTCCAATGGGCAACTCACTCCATCGGCGGAGATTCATGAAGGGCGTCCTCGGGGCTGGGGCTCTGGCTGCGCGAACCGTCCGTGGATCACAGGCCCGGCAAGCCCAGCGTCTGGAGTATGGCGGGCCCAATCTGATTATCATCCGTTTCGGCGGTGGGGCCCGGCGCAGGGAATCGATTGACCCGGACCATACCTACAGTCCCTTCCTGTGCCACGAGCTTGTTCCTCGAGGAACTCTATTCAAGAACATGCTCATCGATTCGTTTCAGCCTCCCAGGAAGGTGGATACGAGCCACGGCCAGGGAACGCTCTATCTCCTGACCGGAAAATACGAGAAATATAGAGATGTGGAGGGTCAGTTTCTGGGCCAGCGCTTCGAGGCCCCGGTCCCCACGGTCTTTGAGTATCCTCGGAAGTCCTATGCCGTATCCGAGCACCAGACTCTGATCATCAATGGCGAGGATCGAACTCACGAAGAGTTTTACAACTTCAGCAACCACCATCTTTTTGGAGTCAACTATCGCTCCCAGACTCTGAGCTTGTTCCGATTCAAGGAATACCTGCTGCGCCGGCAGCTTGCTGAGGGGAGATGGCACGACAGGGAACTGGAACGGAAAAAGAAAGAACTGGCGGAGATGGAGTCGGTCGACTATCGGGCTCGTGGTCGTGGCATCACGGCTTCGAAGATCGAGGAGTTCTGGAATCGGTGGAGACTTCATTACGGTGAGAGCGGGCTGGTGAACCCTCGCGGCGATCGACTTCTGACGGAACTGGCACTGAGGGCCCTTAAGGATCTCCGTCCCCGTTTGATGATGATCAACTACAACGACTGCGACTATGTGCACTGGGGCCACATGAGTCACTACACACGTGGCATTGCAGTCATGGACCAGGGGATTCACGAGATTGTGGCCTGTGTAGAAGCGGATGCAGAGTACCGGGACAATACCATCTTCGTCATCGTTCCCGATTGCGGCCGTGACAACAACCCCTTTTCAGTGGTTCCCTGCCAGCATCATTTCGGTTCCCGGTCTGCCCATGAAATCTTTGCGGTCATGTTGGGTCCGGGCATCGCGCGGGGAGCCGTTGTCGATCATCCTGTCGATCAAATCCAGATCGCGCCTACGATTGGTGGACTGATGGGCGTTGAGACAGCCTTCAGTGAAGCCGGAGCCCTCGCCGAGGCCTTCGTATGAGTACAGCCTCTTCTACAGATCCTGCCCTGCAGGATTCTCTCCAGGAATCAAGGCGTGAGCTCTGGTCCATACAGGGGGGAATGCGTGTTTGCAGCAGAGCCCTCGGAAAGCCTCTCAAGCTCTTCTGGGGCATGCTGTTCATGCAGTCCTTTCTGGGTGCCATCCTGATTCTGGGCTGGACCAATCAACTGATTCGGCGCTGCACACTGAAGAACTGGTGGAAAAGACGACCAGTTCAAAGAGAAGACGAGAGCTTCGAGGAGTTCATTCGAGAGCACGCGGATCTTCGCATTCCTCGGGGATGGCCCAACTGGTTTCTCACAGAAGATTCACCGGAAAGCCCCCGGCGAGGTCCGATCAGCCGGGTCGGATCCCTGAAAACGAATTTCAGGTCAGGTTTTCGGACAGCTCTCAACACCTGGGTTGTGACGGCCGCTCCCTGCGCACTGTGGATGTTTGCCTGGTATTTCGGATGGAACAACTCTTTTCACAAGGGTTATGAACTTTCCGGGATTGGCCCTCTGACAGGCCTGGCCGGAGTCTTTCTCTTCATTGCCGTGATGTTTTATCTTCCCCTGGCCCAGGTCAGGCAGGCGGTAACGGGTGAGTGGCGGTCTTTCTACGAGCTCGGGTTCATGCGTAAACTGATGCGAGAGAGTTGGCTTGCCTGCCTTTGCCTGGCCCTGCTCTATGCCCTTCTCTTTCTCCCGGTGACCGTTCTCAAGACACTTCCCGGTTTTTTCTCCAGAATGAACCCGGCTCTCCTGGAAGCCACCCCGCTCGAAGTCACGTCCATTCTGAATCGGTACTTCTTCTGGAGTGCGCTGCTCGTATTTCCTGTGTTCGTTGTCCTGCGCCTGGCAGCCGCCCGAATCTACGCCTTTTCTCTTCTCCGTGCGGTCAGGCGAGGAACGATTCCGGAGGCATCGCTGGGGAGCGTAGAAAGGACTGTCTTGAAGGAGTTGGATCTGCCACAGATCGAGGCTCGAGTCCCTTCTACAATGACTTCCAGACTTCTCGGCGGGGCCGGGAAAGTCGTGGTCAGGACCCTGGTAACGGTGCTCACGGGCGCCGTCTGGTTCTCGTTTTTCGGGCTGGTCTTCATCGGTCAGTTCTTTACCTATCAGGGCTCCATCGGGTGGCTGAACCAACCGCTGGTCCAGCTCCCCTGGTTCCGTTACCTGCCGTTCACGGTGCGGAATGTGTGGGGCGAGGTGCTAATCAGTCTCCTGCTTGTCGCTGCCTTGACCCTGGTTGCCAGAGCCTGGCGACGGGTACGACGGGCTGTCGGCGAAAAGACGCCCGAAGTAGCGGCGTGAACTTTCCGGACACTAGAGATCCATCATCGCCTCGATGTCCGGGTCCAGCTCTGGGGGCCGGGAGAGAAACGAAATGCCAAAGAAGAGGATCAATGAGACCAGGAGAGCCACGAAGCCGCCGCTGATCCCGTAAGGGACTTTCAGGTGCAGCAGTTCAATGCTGAAGTTCACGATCAGACTGCAGAGGATAGCTGTGCTGGCGGCCGTTCCCGTAGCCCGTTTCCAATTGAAGCCAATGGTTACGGTGGGGACGAGAGCGGCGGCAAATGTGCCCCATCCGAATGCGCCCATCAGGGCCACCAGGTTCTGGCTGGAGTAGAGTACGAAGACTGCTGCACTGACCGCAATCAGGACGGTTGCAACCCGAGCCCACAGAAGCTCCCGGTTCAGGGATTTTCCCCAGATCGCCCTGGGAATATCGTGGACCCAGGCGGCGGCTCCAATGTTCAAGAAGCCATCCGCCGTCGACATAATGGCCGCGAACAGGCCGGCCAGCACGATCCCGGCCAGCAGAGGATGCGCATAATGTTGAAGGAACTGGGCCGCCGCGTCGTCCGGTCGGGCCAGTTCGGGATGCGCCCCCTGCAGGACAACGGCACGCATCACCAGGCCGATCCCAATCCACAGAAGGGCCGAGATGGCGTAGGCGAAGATTGCCAGCGGGAGAATATGCCGGGCGTCCGAGATTCGTCGATTCATCATGATCTTGGTGATGACGTGGGGCTGCCCCGTTCCACCCAAGGCAAACAGGAAGTACCAGGATAGACACCCGAGCATGCCCAGAGTACCCCAGGGTCCGGCAGCCTCGGGGTCGTCGATCATGATCGTTTCCACAGCACCGCTGATGCCCCCGTCCACGACGGCTGCCGCGGTGATGAATACCAGGACTGCAGCCACCACCATGACGGCCCCCTGGAACATATCCGTGTACACGCCGGCAATAATCCCACCCGTCACACAATAGAAAACCAGCACGGCCGTCGAGATGCCTACACAAAACTCCAGAGAGAGCGTCGGAATTGAAGGATTGGCTGCCAGGATGTCTCTCAGCACCGTCGCCATGGCCAGGATCTGAGTCCCCAGATAGCCCAGGACTCCCAGAATGATGACCACTGCCGTCAGAAATCGGGTCAGTTCACTGCCGTAGCGGGCCGCCACCGCATCCGGCAGGGAAATGTTGCCCCGTAACTCGGCCAACATCCGCAGGCGCTTGCTGAGCAGATAGAAACTGAGACAAAAACCGATGGGAGAAGACAAGACCATCCAAATGGACGACATGCCCATGCGATAGACGAGCCCTGGACCGCCTACAAAACCGAACCCGCTCATGGTGCTGGAGAAAATCGCGAACGTGGTGAGCAGGATACCCAGATCTCGGCCTGCCATGAAGAAGTCGCGTGGGGACTTGGTGCGCAGCATCGCCCACAGGCCGATCCCGATACAGGCTCCCATGTAGAGAATGAGACTGGCGAGAATGATCGTGTGCTGGTGTTCGCTCATTCCTGGTTCTCGGCGCTCTCTGTTTCCCGCTCGATCAACAGTTGCTGGAATCGCTGCAGGTCCTCCTTTCGGAGGAACCAGTTGTGAAAGATGTAAATGAAGTAAAGGGCGAAAAGTACTGGGTAGGGCCACGCCCCGTAGAGCATCCAGGCCGTTGCCGGCGGCAATCCGAGGACGAAGGAGCCCCCGCCTTCCGTCATGTATGAATAGTAAGACCAGAACAGACCGCTCCAGACCACAGCCCAGCCCAGGCCCCCCAGCAGAAGAGGGCGGACGGTCGGGCCTGGACCGCCGCGTTTCTTCATTCCCAGGAGCAAACAGAATGTATAGAACACAAGTTGGAGCAGGCCGAAAGCGCAGCCCAGCCAGAAGACAGGGCCGTTCCGGTCCAGGCCCGGACCCCCCTCTTCCATGGTGGGGTAGCCTGAATGAGGAATCGCCCAACTTGCCGGAGTTGCAGACTTGGAGATCTCCGCTGAGCCTCTCTCGCCCACCAGCCAGGCTCCCACAACGATCAGGGCCATGGCCAGGGTCACGCAAAATAGAATCGCCGGGATCCTGCTGTCCTGGTCCATGGCCCCCAATCCTAGTTCAGATTGATCCAATCCGCCATTGGTTGGCAGTTCCTGGGCGTTGCCCTGACAAAAAGGGAGAAGCATAATGATTCCCGGAATGGAGAGGACGCGTCATTGGAGGCTTGCTTCTAACGCGGGGCTGTGGCTGCTGCTGGCACCGTTGCTTCACGTGACTTCGTTCTGGCTCATGCTGGAGGCAGTGGAGCCTTTCCACACAGGATTCTATTCGCTGGCCTGGTGGAGCTACATCGTCTTTGTTTCAGCAATCAACCAACGCTGGCACGGGAATTCGCTGCTGTTCGACCGATGGCAGGAGTTCCTCTGGGTCTTTCTGGTGTCCACGCCGGCCTGGCTTTTCTTCGAGCTCTGCAACTTCCGTCTTCACAACTGGCACTACCTTGGAGTTCCCAGTGAGTGGTGGGTTCGGCTTCCCGGGTATTTCCTTGCCTTCGGCACGGTTCTGCCCGGTCTTTTTGAAACCCGCACGCTGCTTCAGAATCTGGGGCTCAGTCTCAGGTGCAGGAAAGATGGGGCCTTTACTTCCTCGAGCCGCCCAGGAAGGCTGGCCCTGCTCGGAGCCGTCATGCTGGGAGCCGCACTGTTGTGGCCGGAACTTTTCTTTCCCCTGGTGTGGGTGGGTCCGGTTTTTCTGCTGGAGTGGCTCGTCTCGCTTTCAGGGGAAGAGGGGCTGGGTGACTCTCTGGCTCGCGGAGACTTTTCTGTAGCCGCCCAGTTGCTGGTTTCAGGACTTATCTGTGGCGTTCTCTGGGAGTTCTGGAACTTCTGGGCCGGGGCAAAATGGATCTACTCGATACCCTATCTGAATGCGGTACCCGTTTTCGAAATGCCTCTCGCCGGTTTTCTGGGCTTTCCGCCCTTCGCTCTGATCTGCTATCTGATGTACAGGCTGTCGCTTGGGGTGCGACCCTGGATCACCGCCGGGCGGTCATGCAAGGCGCTTGCGGCTGTGCTTTATGTCTGCGGCTGCTGGCTGGTGTTTCGGGGCATTGAGAGAGCCACCGTGCTCGAGTACAAGCCTTTCTGGCCCTGGTGATTGAACAGCAGCCACGCCGTCCGTCCTCAATCCGTCGCCTGAGCCAGCCTGGTTGCCACCTTTGCGTAGAACTCACACAAGCGGTCGATCACGGACCGGCTGTTGAGAGTCTCGACAATGTGGGCTCGATCCCGGCTGCCCAGTGCAGCCCAGTCTCCTCGTCTCTCCAGCATCTCCTCAATCGCTTCGGCCAGCGCGGCAGCATTCCTGACCGGTACGAGAGTCCCGGTTTGACCATCCAGCACCACACGGTTGCGACCTGTGAAATCTTCAGCTTGGTCATGACCTGTGAGTACCCAACTCCGGTGACTTCTTGTCCCTGGCACTTTTTTTCATTAGAGTCCAGAATCGGTGGTATGTGGTCTTTTCTCTTCTTGGAAAGGTTCGTGAGACAATTGAGCGCTTGCGTTCTGTCCAGGCCCTATGTCCTCCCAAAGAGAGCCGTCGCCAAGGCTGTCGGGAAGGGAACGGCACCTGGTGGAACTGGAGTAGAAGGCTGATTCAAAACGGAGGTCAGGAGTAATCATGTCAGGTATCGGAACAACACGACTTAGCCAATTCCGCGAGGAAAGCCACCTGGTGGCCCGGATTCTCGAAAACACCCCCACCGTGGAAAAGCATTTTGGAGTTTTCCGGGAAGAGTTTGAAGCCCGGCAGCATCGTGTTGCCGAGGCCCTTCAGGAGAGAGGTCTTGCAGTCGGAATCGTCTTCAGCGACGAACACTACTGCGGGGATGTCCCCTATCTGGGCGGCAACACGAATGTATCCATTGAACAGGTCGCGGGCGCAATTGGCTCGAATGGCTTTCACATTGTGGCGGGGCTGGAGGGAGGATACATCGCAGAGCAGTTGGCCAACCGGTCCGGAGCCAAGGTACACAAAGTGGAACTCCTGCAGCTTGCCGATGAGAAGTATCCCATTCGCGCCGAGCGGCTGGAGGATGTGCTGGAGGAGGCGGCGGGTGGTCAAACCGTTGAACGCGTCGGACTGCTGACACCCAGGCAGGTAGTTCCGGACGGCCTGGTCAAGTATCTGGAGGACCTGATGGGGCGGGACAATGTGGTTGATGCCCAGGATCTTTACTACCGGATCAAATATGAGAAATCGGACGCGGAGATGCGTCTGATTGCCGATGCCAATGTGATCGCAGATGCGATGATGCGGGCCATGCTGGCGGTGTTGAAGCCAGGAATGCTGGAGACACAGGTGGCGGGATGGGCTTACCTGGTTGGAAAGGAGCTGGGAAGTGAGGAAAACGGCTGGGACGTCATGGTGGGTGCGAACGAAGCCAACCGAACGCTCATCGGCAAGGCTCTCAACCGCCCCATCTGTGAGGGAGACTATGTCCATCTGGGGGTTGCCCCCAAGCGAGACGGTCTCAACGCCTGCCTGAGGCGAAGTGTGATTGCCGTGAACGATCCGGCCCAGGTACCTCGTTTCCAACCCGACGCACCGTACTGGTTCAGGATGGTGGAGGACGCCTATCAGGTTGGCTATGACAAGTATGTCGAAGTGGCCGAGCAGGGTCTGCCGGCAAAGCTGCAGGAACAGGCCCTGGTTGACTTCTTCGCCTCCCGCTCGGATGAGGTTTCCGAACGGATCGGACGGCCCCTCGACTTATCCATCCTGAAGCCCTACACGGGGACACATAATGCCGGGTACACAGAATGCCAGGAGTTCTACGGCGCGATTACGCTGGAGTCGGACGAACCGCTGGGCCATCAAATCGTGACCATGCTGGATGTGGCCTTGAGGGGAGTCGGCGATCGTTGGGACGATGTCATCATTCCCGGGTTCGACTTTGCGGTGGTTGAGAACACCCTGGGCAAGTTCGGGACTCGGGTGGAGTGTTTCAACCAGGTCCCCATCAACGTGCAGAGCCTGATTGGCTCGGCAGAAATGGACTGAGATTAGGGTCGGATGTACCATCGAAAGCTGCTCCTGCTTTTCATCTGCACCGCTGCCTGTCTGGCACTTTCCTGCACCGATGAGATCCCACTGGAGAGCGAGTCCCCGTCGCCTTCCAGGCATGCAGGGTTCGTGGCCAACGAGTCCTGTCTGGAATGCCATGAGGCCGAAGCGAATCTTTGGAAGAGATCACATCACGACCTGGCCATGCAGGTTGCCAACGAGGAGACGGTCCTGGGTAATTTCAGAGAGGCCTCGTTGACGCACTTTGGAGTCACAACCCGGTTTTCTCGAAAGGACAGCCGTTTTCTTGTCAACACGGAGGGGCCCGACGGCAAGATGGAGGATTTCGAGGTCAAGTACGTCTTCGGAGTCGAGCCGCTCCAGCAGTATCTGATTGAGTTCCCCGGAGGAAGGCTGCAGAGCCTCACCGTCGCCTGGGCCACCGAAGAAAAGCGCTGGTTTCATCTCTACCCCGACGAAAAAATCGAATCCGGCGATCCTCTCCACTGGACCGGTCGTTACCAGAACTGGAACCTGATGTGCGCTGAGTGCCACACCACGGATTATCAGAAAGGCTATGATCCGGAGACCGACTCCTACCAGTCGAGCTGGACGGAGTTGAATGTTTCTTGTCAGGCCTGTCACGGACCCGGGGAAGAACATGTGAAATGGGCACGGCAGGGCTCAGAGAGTACGCCTTCCGACCAGAGCTATGGTCTGAAAGTCAACTTCAAACTGAATAAGTTCGACGCCCGCTACGAGGTTGATTCCTGCGCTCCCTGTCATTCGCGACGCAGCCGGTTCAGTGAGAGGTATCCCCATCACGGTGCCTTCGGTGACCACTTCCGCCCCCAGGCTCTGGGAGATGGGCTCTATTTCCCGGACGGCCAGATTCAAGAAGAAGTGTACGTCTATGGGTCGTTCCTGCAGAGCAGGATGTCTTACGAGGGGGTCCTTTGTACCGATTGCCACGACCCACACAGTCTGAGTCTGAAGCGAGAGGGAAACGAGGTCTGCACTCACTGCCACCAGCAACAGAAGCCGGCTCGAGAATTCGAGGGCCTGAAACTGGCCAACTACGACTCTCCATCGCACCACTTCCACCCACCCCAGGGGAGGGCAGAGGAGGGAAAGCGCACGGGGGCAGAGTGTGTGAGCTGCCACATGCCGGAGCGGACCTACATGGTGGTCGATCCGCGCCACGACCACAGCTTTCGGGTGCCGCGTCCCGACCTGTCTATCAAACTGGGCGTTCCCAATGCCTGTACTCAGTGCCATTCGGACCAGACCGACGAGTGGGCTGCCGGCTGGATCGTCTCCTGGTATGGCCCGCAGCGTCGACGGGATCCCCACTACGGGGAGGCCATTCGGGCCGGCATGAACGGCGCGCCCGGGTCGGCTGAACAGCTGACACGGCTGATTGAAGACCACGAGCAGCCTGCCATCGTACGGGCCACAGCACTCGATCTGATGCGAGGCCATGGCCAAACCGGCCTGGAGGTCCGGCTGGAGGCGCTGAGGGACAAGAGTCCAGTGGTGCGGGCCTTTGCGGCTCGTGGACTCGAGTTCCTGGACCCCCGCCTGAAACTGGACAACCTGAGCTCGACGCTGCGCGACCCGGTGCGGATGGTCCGAATGGAGGCGGCGCGAGTACTGGCTACCAGCCCTCCAGAGCTGTTTGACGATGAGCAGGGGCGCTCTTTTCAATCCGCCCTCAAGGAGTTCTCCGAGGCTCAGGAGTGGCTGAGCGACATGCCCGCCTCACACTTCAACATGGGATTCATCGAGGCGGCCCGCGGCGATCTGAAGGCTGCAGAGGAGTCCTATCGACTCACTCTGGAAATGGACCCCACCTTTCTACCGGCCTACATGAATCTGGCTAATCTGCTGAATCAGCAGGGCCGGAACGCGGAGGCCGAGATGGTCTTCCGGGATCTCGTAGCCCGGGCTCCTGAGGAAGGAGAGGCTCACTATTCTCTAGGTCTATTGATGGCGGAAATGGAGCAACTGGAGCGTGCGCGTGATTCTCTGGCAAGGGCCGTCCGGCTGCTGCCGAATCGGCTCCGAGTGCGCTACAACTACGCGCTGACTCTGCAACATCTGGGTCTTCGAACGGAAGCCTTGGCAGCCTTGCAGGAAGCCCATGAACTGAGCCCTCAGGAGACAGATATTGTCTACGCCCTGGCCATTTTCAATATGCAGGAACAGCGCTGGGATCAGGCCCTCTTTTTCGCTCGAAAGCTCCAGGATCTGGCACCCCCCGGAGCACCCGGCCCCGCCCAGTTGATCGAACAGATCCAGAGCCGGACGGGGAACTAAAGATGTCGGCCTGGCTTGGGGTGGCGGTTCTGTAAGTCGTTAATTCTGCAGGGGGACCGCCACCAGCCGGACCGTTTCCTCCCCGACAACGCGGGCAATGTGCCCTTTGCCGCTGGTGTCCTCCAGCAGGATGATCGAGCCGGAAGAAAACCTCCGCACCTCTCCGTCAGACACTTCGAAGTCAATCTCTCCGGAGAGGCTGATCAAGTACTGGAGTCGCGGAGCCGGGTGCCAGTCTCCTACCCAGCCTCCGGGAAGCGCCAGGAAAAGAACCTCACTGGCTGCCTGGCCCGGGGAAACGGCAAGAGGCGCGGCCGGAGGAGCAAAGTCCTTCAACTCGAGGGGGATCTCGGAATCCGCGAAATGCGATTCTCCCTGCGAGTCCGTATGGACACGAACATATGCAAGGGGTTCTTCAGAACTTCGCTGAGATCCCGCCTCCTGAGACGAGGGGGCGACAAGACCGATTAACAGTGCGCAGTGAATCATGGGGATATTCTAGCCACAATAGCGTCTCGGGGAAACAGGACTCGAACGGGTCCGAGCAATCCTGAGGGCCGGGGTTGGGCATTGCGCCACGGCTGGCCGGCAATCGGGCCGGTGATGAGATTGGTTTGGGTCTTGCGATCCGGCTGAGCGTCATCGGCGATGAGGCGATTCAGCCAGGTGTTGGCAACCTCGACAACAAGTGAATTCTCGCCCGCCCGAATCAAATCGGTGACGTTCAGGACATGCGGTGCAAAACTCGAGAGCCCCGCGTCATGTCCGTTGAGGTACACACGGGCTACTTCGCGCACCTGGCCCAGGTCGAGGAGAACCCGCTGCCCGCTGAGAATCGAAGTCCCGTCCAGAAAGAACTGCCTGCTGTAGGTAGCGATGCCGGAGAATGAGCGGGTGGCGGCGTTTTCGACTTCGGTCCAGCTAAGCAGCGAATCGAACACCTGTTGCGTCGGCACACCCCAGCCGAACGGGAATCGGACTTCCCAGGGACCGGAAATCTCCAGCGGCTGACCGTCGGGTTCGACCTCGACTGATCGAGTGTGACCGTCGCTGAAGGTGAACGTGTAGGCCCCGGGAGGAGCGTCGAAGCGAATGGTCGACTTTTTATCGTAACTGGCTGCAAGCTCGTGCCTGTTCTCCGCACTGAGAGGAAATACTCGAGTGCTACCGTGCTGAACCGCGGTGATATGAGGTTCCTGCTGCAGGTCAGACAGGAAGACCACAAATACCGAGCCGTGAGGAGTCAGGTGCATCGGTACGCTCACCCCGGTCTGGGTGTGCAGATAAACCGCCGGCTCGGTCATGCTTCCCGTTACAGCGTCCCAGAGTTCCGGGCGCCGCTTCCCAACCCGGAAATGAGCGTCAATGTCGAGGTCTCTCTCTGCCGTATTGCGGACCAGGTAAAGGTCTGCGTTGGAGGTCCGACGATGAATGTAGTCGATCCGCTTGTGGGCCTCGGAGGGATAGACCTCGAGATCCGGCGTCACGCCCATTTCCTGCAGTACTTCCCGCTCCGACCGGCCGACCAGGACCCGACCACGGCCGTAGCGTCTTTCGTGCGGCTCGGATGGTGATGCCTCGCCCCAGATGCGATTCGCGATTCGTCGCAGTTGGAGCTGCTCTTCGGGAAAGCCGCGCAAGCCGTAGGTGCGGCTTGGCCGGGTCCCGATCACCGTGGCTCCCTGCATCAGCAATCGTTCGATGTGTTTCAATACGGCCAGATCCATGCGCTCGTCATGCTGTGGCAGGACCAGCAGGGAGTAGCGCATGCCGCTGGGCAACAGGATGCGACCCTGTTCATCCACACTGGCTTTCAAGAGAATCTCAGTGTTCAAGTCGTCGTAGTCGTAGCCGCGACCGAGACCCGGGCGCAGGTGCTTTGGCCTGGCAAAGTTCGGAATCTCATTCCCGTAGTAGTAGACAACGTCGGCAACGAAATCGCCTTGCATGAGCAACGCACTGGAGCGTGACAGATAGGCGTGCAACTGATCGGACAGGCTCCACCAGGTCAAATTGGTGTTCATGTGCGAGCCCGCCTGATAGGTCCAGCCAGGCTTGCCGGCCTCAGGCAGATTGTGCGACATGGTGTGATAAACGACCCGCGTCATCCCTTCGCAGAATGCCCTGTCGGCCAGTCTCTTAAAGACATCGGGGCCTTCCTGCCAGTTGAGGTGGCTGGTGAACGCCTCCATCTCGACAATTCGACGGCCGTAGATGTGCGCGGCACTGGCAATCTGCTTAACGACCTGGAGCACTTCGAATCCTTTGTCGTCGAGCCTGTCCGCTTTGTCCACCCAGAATTCGCCGCGCATGATGTCCACGGCGCCGAGAGCTTTCAGGTCTTCAGTCGGTACGTCGTGCAAGGGTGCGCCCGGCCCGCCGGATTCGGAGCAGAGAAGGAGTCCATGCTCCCGGCAGATCCGGCTGGCTTCAAGGTACTACAGATGGTTCAGGAACAACTCGGACACAGTCTTGCGGTAGTCGTACAAGAACCGAGCGGTCGTCTCCTCGTCGACAACTACCGAACCGAAAAGGGCTGGAAGGTAAGACAGGATGGAATACCCGTTTTGTTTCTCGAATTCCACCTCCAATCCCGGCGTCCAAATGACATCCGCATTGGCTTCGTAGCTGGCCAGATAGAGGCGCTCCAGCGCCGTGTCCTGCAGCGGTCCCACACGCGACTCGAGGCGATCAATGATCGCTTCGAAGTGGGCCCGGGTGGCGGATCTGCTGAAGTGATCCATGATCAGTCCCTGCGAATTGTCGCTGGGCAACCACAACTGTTGGCCAAAGTTGACCAGGACGGCCCGCATGACGACCCAATTCCCCGCCGGAAGGTCGAAGCTGAGTTTTCCCGCGGCGTCGACTCGATCCGTCAAGACCACTACCCGGTTCAGATCCGTTACCTGCCCAGCCGCGTCGACGGGGTAGGCCAGTACAGCCACCTCTTCATAGTGTCGAGGTTCCCCGTGATCATCTCTGGGCACATGAAGCGCAAACGTACCGTAGGGCTTGCGAAAGGTCTCCGGGACTTTGGGGAGAGGCAGTACACGCTCGTAGCGCGCAGGTCCGCTGACAGCTTCTTTCCAGGCGACCAGATTCATGGAAGCCTGTTCGGGAGGCGTCCAGGTGCCGCCTGCGTTCCAACTGCTGGAAACGATCAATCCCATCTTCAGCCCCAGCCGCTTGGCTTCACTGAGCGCGAAAGCAATCCCGTCCACCTGCCTGGAGCTCATGAAACCGGGACCAGGCGGGATCATGTTCGCACGATCCTCGATCCCCAAATCGAAAATGTCGACGCCGCCAAGGCCTTTTGCCTTGAAGGCCTCCAACTCCCGACGAATCGTCGAGTAGTCGAAGTTGCCATGAGGCCAGACCCAATAACCCCTCGGCCTTGCTTCGAGCGGCGGGTGCAGGAAGACCTGCCGCAGCCGGGCAGAGGACTCTACTGCCGATAAGGCCGGTTGCGCTGCAGCGGCGGTAAGGACCAGGCAAGCCAGGACAGACGTCGAACACCACCAAGAGAATTGGATGGAGCGCATAACAAATGTCCCTTGCTCAGGATGCGTTGCGCGACACGATGACGGACTCAATGCCGAGTATTTCCGCCAATTGCGTCATTGTGTCCGCGTGATTTCCTACTCCCAGGGCGAAATGATGGGTCGGCCCTTCCGCCACCCAGCGTTTCAGGAAAGTACGTATGTCCGGTTGGAAAAAACCGCGAGTATTCGTGTTTCCGGTTGGAGGAATGGGTCCCTGCACACTTTCGCCTTCTGCGATGACAAACTTGAATTTTCCCTGGTAGGTGACGCCAATGCTCATGATCGTGATCGGGCCTTCTTTGATCTTGAATTCCACGCTGGCCCCCGATCCCGGCTTTCCGTGATACTTCAGCAGGCTCCTCAGCACAGGCTTGCCCTGGGCGATATTGATGTGATGCGGTCCGTCATGGCCGACCAGAACAAAACCTTCGCGAAAGTCAATCGGATGGAATTCTGCAAAGCTCCCCCCGATCTCAAGACGGTCCATCATCAACATGGCAATACAGGTTTTCAGATCCGACTCGCCACACATAGGGAAACCGGCGGCGGTCAGCAGCGAATTGCCCACGATTAGATTGGTAACCAGTCGGCGAAGCGGACTCGCTTCCTCGCCGGCGTAGTAGTAAGCCAGACCGTCCAGTTCGTGATGATCAACGAACTTCTCAAGGCTGACCGCGACGCGGGCGGCAACCTGCAAGTCCTCGTCTGTCAACCTGGTTGTCACGGGATCGGAGACCGGATCGGGCGTGTCGAACAAGTTCAGTACTTGCTCTTTTTTCTCGGCAACCTCGGCCTCGCTCACCGCCCGATCGAAACGCAGCAGATCGTCGGCCTCGGTTTGCACGATATGGCAGCCGAAGGCCGAGGTCAGCGCGGTCTGATCAGTTTGCATATCCAGCATGTGTTCTATGGGGTGACCAAAATGTCCGATGCGGGCCCTCTGCAGGTCGTGTAGAACTCTGCCGATCCGGCACCACCCGCGAATCTCCGCCCGGGCTGCCGGATCGTCGTGCAGCGTACCCAGTATCACCGGCGGCGGTGTCCGACCCATGCGTATGGCAACCCCGGTAAACTCCGGGACCGAACAGAAATCGTCATTACACAGTTGCCTGTATGTGGAAGCCGTGGCGTAGTCAAGCGCCGGCAGCGGCTGTAGTGCAACCAGGACAAGTGGGACATCGAGCCCACGTGCGATGACTGCGAACGAGGCTGAAGTGGCATAGGTGAGCATGTCGCAAAAAACCAGATCCAGGCCCGCTGCCTTCAATTTGGGCAGCAGGGCATAGGCCGACCGGGCATCGTCGACCATGCCGAAGTCGATGACTTCGACGCCATGCTCTTTGACCATTCCGACAAATGTCGCCTGCTTCTCCAGAAGCTCCTGGCGCAATCCGTCAAACTGGGCCCAGTATGCGTGGAAACCAACTCCGAATACGCCGATGCGGGCACTGAGGGGCCGGCGGCGAGGGACGCGCAATTCACTCATCGATTGTCCTCTTGTTCCACAAGGTGGCAGTCAGCGCGGCCGCTTCTGTCGGAGCAAAGCACCGACTGGCCAGGGCGCCGACCAATAGCGTTGGGAACACCATGAAGGCTCCGTACCACCACTTCGGTATCCCTGTCATGACGATAACGGCAAGTAGCACCAGGGCGCCAGACGCCAGGCCGATCAGCACGCCTGGCGCGTTTGCCCGGCGGGTGAACATGCCCAGCAGAAACATAGCCATCAAGCCGCCAAGCAGCGTTCCGGCGATGGTGTTGATGATGTCGATCACGTTGTTTCCCAGCAGCGGAACCGTCAGGGCGGCGATGACGACCAGGGCGCCCAGCAACACTGTCAAGGATCGGCTGGCATTGAGCGACAGGTCCTTGCCGTCCAGCCAGTCATAGGCGATCACGGAAGCCACCCCGTTGATGCCGCTGTCAACCGTGCTCATCGCGGCTGCGAACAGACCGGCCAGCGTTAATCCGACCAAACCGGTGCCCACTGCCTGAGTGGAGACGAAGTAGGGCATGATCTGATCCTCGCTCTCAAGGATGGGCAGACCCTTGCCACCGGGCTGGATGTAGAATGCAAACAACGCGACGCCCACCAACAGGAACAGGAATCCAAGGCCGACATTGATCAACGCACTCAGCACGACCACGCCACGTGCTTTCCGGACTCCTCCAGTGCAAACATAACGCTGGATCATGTTTTGTGTGACGGCGTAGCCTGGCAGGTACATGAACAGAGCAAAGGCCAGAGCTGTGTAGACGGAATTTGCCGCAGTGAAGTTTTCCAGCGCAAATGGATTCGGCTGCAAGTGAAGCATCGTCCAGCGCCCATTCTCCTGGCCGATCCGCCACAAGCTGCTCCCGCCATCCGTGATTCCCGAAACGGCCAACAGCAAGACGACTACCACGGCTGCGCAGAGTGTGATGGCCTGGAGCACGTCTGTCCAGATCACCGCACGCAATCCACCAATCGCCGTGTAGGCCGTCGCAAATACGCCCAGACCCACAAGCATCAGGAGGTGCTGAGTGTCATTGAGGTGCAGCACACTCTTGAGCGCCAGCGCAACGGCGTACAGCATGGCGCCCATCCAGCCGAGAGCATAGCCGCAATAGAGCAGTGAGCCGACACGTTGCACAGTGGAATTGAATCGCTGGCGTAAGTAGGCATAGCCACTGCTGACCTGCAACCGAACGTAGAGCGGAACGAAGAAGAACCACAGCAACGGGGTAATCAGCACGGGAATCAACAGGATGACTAGAAAAAAGCTGAAGTCCTGGAACGCACCGCGCTGCGGAAGTCCCAGGAAAGAAATGGAGCTGAAACTGGTAGCGAACATCGACACGCCAACAGCGAACCAGTTCATGCGCCGTCCGCCCAGAAAATAGTCTTCGTGATCCCGTTGCCGCCTGCTGCTACCCAGGGCCAGGATGCCGACGATCGCCAGGTAGACCAGGCAAACAATCCAGTCGATCGGGCTCAAGTAGTTCACAATTGTCTTCCAGGCGTCCTGGGATCAAAGAGGGAGAGCAGAGGGGGCGACAAACGAGTGAGCTGGGAGCTTTCCTGGCTCAGCGGCGCACGCCCTCGACTCCGCTGACCTCGGTTTCTGGCGCCATATAAACGGCCTGGGCAACCCAGCTGTTGGTGATCATCTGCAGTATCTGTTGTTGTTCCTGATCAGACATTGGCGACTCCTGTTTCGACAACAAGCTATCAATTCTCAACTCTGGACCTTTTGCCAGCAACTTTCAACTGGAGGCTCTCACGCTGCCGGGGACGGGGTCCGGCAATGCACGATCTTGACAAATCGGGTACCATGAGAAGCACTGTTTGCTTTTGATTTAAGACTTGAGAAACCCGTTGAGGCTGCGTCACCGTTGCGATTCGAACACAACACGCCAGTTCCAAACCCTGGGATTTCGTTCCCATTCAGGGGGTGGACTGTCGGGAGCAGGGAAGCAGTCTCAGGCGAGATTCGAGTCAACGGTCCGGGTTGGAAGCTACCTGTAGTTCGAACTTCGCGAAACGTGGCGGCCGAGTTGTCAGTCAACTTCGGAGCGCCCGCCCGCCGACATCTCGACTTCGGCTCCCAGCGGCACGCCAATAGGCAAACCACACTAACGAGGAAATCGACAGCCCGCTGAAGCTGCAGCTGGACGGCGGTCACGTACCACCTGGAACGGTCCCCGCCCGGCAGCCCTTCTATGGCGTTTTGCGGTCTCAGGAGAGAGGAATGCGTTCGAGAGAAAAGTTTGGATACCCGAAGAAGAGGGGTCTTTACGATCCCGCCTTCGAGAGGGATAGCTGTGGCGTCGGACTGGTGGCTCACATCAAGGGCGAGAGAAGTCATCAGATTCTGACCGATGCTTGCCAGGCTCTCTTGTGCATGGATCATCGGGGAGCCCGAGGCTGTGAACCGAACACAGGTGACGGGGCCGGGATCCTTACTGGATTGCCTCATGAGTTTCTGGCCAGAGTTGCCCGCGAAGATCTGGGCACGGGGCTTCCGGCCCCCGGGAGGATGGGCGCCGGGTTGGTCTTTCTTCCCCCCAACAAAGACGAGCGCGAGGTGTGCAAACGGGCGGTTGGGCAGATCATCGAAGAGCAGGGACAGCAACTTCTCGGATGGAGACCTGTGCCGACTGACCGGGATGGGGCCGACCTGGGACCCGGCGCTCGGCGCTCGGAGCCCTGCATCGAGCAACTGTTTGTGGGGGCTGCTGCAGGCGTTGACGGAGACGCCTTTGAGCGCCAGCTCTATCTCATCCGTAAGCGTTCCAGTCATCTCCTGCGCAGCGATCCGTCGCTGCAACAGGCCAAGGCCTTTTACATCTGTAGCCTGTCGACCAAGGTGATCGTGTACAAGGGGATGCTCACCCCGGGCCAGCTACTGCCCTACTATCCCGATCTCTCGGCGACTGATTTCGTGACCCACCTGGCGATGGTGCACTCCCGCTTTTCCACCAACACCTTCCCCAGTTGGGATCGGGCCCAGCCCAATCGTTTCATGAGCCACAACGGCGAGATCAACACGCTGAGGGGAAACATCAACTGGATGCGCACCCGTGAAGGCGTGATGCAGAGCTCTCTGTTCGGCAGCGAGCTGGAAAAACTGTTTCCCATCATGGAGCCGGATTGCTCCGATTCGGGCAACTTTGACAATGCTCTCGAGTTCCTGCTGATGACAGGCCGGACACTGCAAGCAGCCATCATGATGATGATTCCGGAGGCCTGGCAGAATGACGGGGTTATTCCTGAGTACAAACGTGCATTTTACGAGTATCACTCCTGCCTGATGGAGCCGTGGGACGGCCCGGCCTCGATCACCTTTACCGACGGCCACTACATTGGGGCGGTTCTGGATCGGAACGGGCTGCGCCCGAGTCGCTACTATCTGACTCATGACGACCGCGTCATCATGGCCAGCGAAGCCGGGGTCCTGGCTATCGAGCCGAGTCTCGTCAAGGAAAAGGCCCGCCTTCAACCCGGCCGCATGTTTCTGGTCGACTTTGAAGAGGGAAGACTGATTCCGGACGAAGAGTTGAAGAGAGATTTCTGTGGGCGCAGGCCCTATGAACGCTGGCTCGGCCGCCAGCGGATTTGCCTTTCTCATCTCGGGAAGGTGCCGGCCAAGGAATTGGGAGCGCAGAAGATCCTGGCCCAGATGCAGGCTTTCGGTTATACACAGGAGACGATGCAGTTCATGCTTCTGCCTCTGGTAGAGCAGAAGCGGGATCCGGTCGGCTCCATGGGCAATGACTCCTCCCTGGCCTGTCTCTCTGACCGTTCTCGAATGATTTACGACTATTTCAAGCAGCTCTTTGCCCAGGTTACGAACCCCCCGATCGACTCGATCCGGGAAGAGCTGATCATGTCGCTGGCGTGTTACGTCGGTCCGGAGCAAAACCTCCTCGACGTCACCGAAGAGCACTGTCATCGCCTCCATCTTCCCCATCCCATCCTCACCAACCAGGAGTTGGCCGCGCTCCAGCGCATGGACCATCGGGGATGGCGGGCGAAAACGATCGACATCACGTTTGAGCACTCGGAGGGATCCTCGGACATGATGTCGGCGCTCGAGCGCATCTGCCAGGCTGCTGAGCAAGCCATCGACGAGGGTTTCAGCCTTGTGATTCTCTCCGATCGGGAGATCGGACCCCACAGGGTGCCTCTCAGCGCCTTGATGGCCTGTGGGGCCGTTCACCACCGCCTGGTGGCAAAAGCGAAACGGACCCGGCTGGGCCTGATTCTAGAGACAGGCGAGGCAAGAGAGGTCCACCATCACTGCCTGCTGATTGGGTACGGGGCCGATGCCATCAACCCCTACCTGGCCTTCGAAGCCCTGTGGGAGGCCCGCCGGGAGGGGTGGCTGGACAGGCGGGAATTTGAGAACGACGATCTCGTCGTCAGCGCCTATCGGAAGGGCGTTGCCAAAGGAATCCTCAAAGTGATGGCCAAGATGGGGATCTCCACACTCCAGTCCTACAAGGGCGCTCAGGTGTTCGAGGCGGTGGGCCTCAGGGATGAGGTGATCGACCGCTGTTTTTGCAACACTCCCAGTCGGGTCCAGGGTGTCGGTTTCGAGCATCTAGCGCAGGAGAGCCTGCGCCGCCATCGGCTGGGCTTTCCTCCCCCCCACTCGCCTCGGCTGGCCAGCCTGCCCAACCCGGGAGAGTTCCACTGGCGAGCCGACGGAGAGCGCCACATGTGGGATCCAAGGGCGATCGGGGATCTGCAGGTGGCGGCTCGCGAAGCCGATGGAGAGTCCTACCAGCGCTTTTCCGATTATGTCAACAAAGACTCAAGGGTTCGCTGCACGCTGCGAAGTCTGATGAAGTTCAGGGACGGGGTCAATGGAGCTCCGATTCCCCTGAACGATGTGGAACCGGCCAGTGAGATCGTGAAGCGCTTTTTCACGGGCGCGATGAGCTTCGGATCGATCTCTGCTGAGGCCCATGAAACGTTCGCTGTGGCCATGAACCGGGTCGGTGCAAGAAGCAATACGGGTGAAGGCGGTGAAGATCCAGGGCGCTTCGAGCCGGACACAAATGGAAACTCGAGAAGGTCGGCGATCAAGCAGGTCGCCTCCGGTCGGTTCGGCGTCACAGCCTGGTACCTCACCAACGCGGATGAACTCCAGATCAAGATCGCCCAGGGAGCCAAGCCGGGAGAAGGCGGAGAACTCCCAGGGCGCAAGGTCGATGAGACGATCGCCAGAATCCGCTACTCGACTCCGGGAGTGGGCCTGATCAGCCCCCCTCCTCACCACGACATCTACTCGATTGAGGATCTGGCTCAGCTCATCTACGACCTGAAGAACTCAAATCCCTCGGCCCAGGTCAGTGTCAAGCTGGTGTCGGAAGTCGGAGTTGGCACGATTGCCGCAGGGGTGGCCAAAGCCCATGCGGACCGCATTCTGATCTCTGGAGATTCCGGAGGTACGGGCGCCTCTCCCTGGACCAGCATCAAACACGCCGGCCTGCCCTGGGAACTGGGCATTGCCGAAACCCATCAGACCCTGGTCATGAACGATCTCCGAAGCCGGGTGCTTCTGCAAACCGATGGCGGAATCAAGACCGGTCGTGACGTGATCATCGCCGCCATGCTGGGCGCCGAAGAGATCGGTTTTTCGACTGCTCCTCTGATTGCTCTGGGCTGCATCATGATGCGAAAGTGCCACCTGAACACCTGCCCGGTGGGCATCGCCACCCAGGATCCCGTTCTTCGCCGCCAGTTCCAGGGCAAGCCGGAGCACGTGATCAATTACCTGTTCATGGTTGCCGAAGAGGCCAGGGAGATTATGGCCCAGCTCGGGCTCCGCTCCTTCCAGGAGATCATTGGCAGAGCGGATCTTCTAGAAGCCGAAGCGACGCTGCAGCACGGGAAGGCCAGAGGGATCGATTTGGAGGCTCTGCTGCTGCCCGCCCAGAAGCCGCATCGGGACACATCGGTGTATTGCACAACCCGACAGGATCACGGACTGGACAAGGCTCTCGACCTTCGGGAGCTGCTTCCCCGCGTCGAGCCCGCCCTCGAGAAGGGCGAAAAGGTCCGCCTCGAGGTGCCGATTCACAATGTTGACCGCTCGGTGGGAGCGATTCTCAGTCACGAACTGGTCAAGCGATGGGGTGAGAAGGGCCTGCCCGACGACACCATTCACATCAAGTTCGACGGTTCGGCCGGTCAGAGTTTTGGAGCCTTTCTCGCCCGCGGCGTCACTCTGGAGCTGGAGGGCGATGCCAACGACTATGTGGGCAAAGGGCTCTCCGGTGGCTGTCTGATCATCTGCCCTCCCCGATCCAGTGGTTTTAGAGCGGAGGCAAACATCATTGTTGGCAACGTCGTGCTGTACGGTGCCACCGCGGGGAAGGCGTTCTTTCGGGGCCGGGCAGCTGAACGCTTCTGCGTGCGCAACAGCGGGGCCTGGACTGTCGTCGAGGGCGTTGGAGATCATGGGTGTGAGTACATGACCGGGGGCCGGGCCGTCATCCTTGGTCCCACCGGGCGCAATTTTGCAGCCGGCATGTCGGGTGGTGTCGCTTATGTCTGGGATCTGAACGGAGACTTCGAGAAGCACTGCAATCTGGAAATGGTTGAGCTCGACCGGCTCGGCACCCGTGCCAGGGATGAACTCAGGAACCTGGTCGAGCTGCATGAGAAATACACCGGTTCTTCCGCGGCTCGGAGGGTCCTGGCGGATTGGCCGGAGGCTGCCAGGCAGTTTGTTCAAGTGATGCCGACCGAGTACAAGCAGGTGCTGGCTAAGGCCCGGGAAGAAAAGGGAGAGGATGGGGACGGTCTTTGGACGCCTCCGGCGATGCTGCCCCATGCATCCGAAAACGACCGTGATCCGTCCCGCCCAGACCGGACGGCCTGACCGGAAATGGACAAACACCGCGGTTTTAAGAAGTACTCCAGGAAAGCGGTTCCCTACCGCCCTGCACCGGTCCGGATTGATGACTTTGAGGAGATCTTCACGGCTCCCGAGGAAGGGCACCTGCGGCAGCAGGGAGCGCGCTGTATGGACTGTGGCGTCCCCTTTTGTCAGTCAGCCAGCGGTTGCCCGATCGACAACCTGATTCCCGAATGGAACGATCTGGTCTATCGAGGCCGCTGGCGCGATGCCTTGGTCCGGCTCCATCAGACCAACAACTTCCCCGAATTCACAGGACGTACCTGTCCGGCGCCCTGCGAAGGAGCCTGTGTCCTGGGCATCATCCAGCCTCCGGTCACTATCAAGAACATTGAGAACGCAATTATTGACAGAGGTTTCGCCGAGGGTTGGGTGAAACCCCGGAGGCCCCGAACCCGAACCGGAAAGAGAGTGGCCATTGTGGGATCAGGGCCGGCGGGACTGGCCGCGGCCGCTCAGTTGAACCAGGCTGGCCACCTCGTCACGGTCTATGAGCGCTCCGACCGAGTCGGAGGCCTGCTCATGTACGGTATTCCCAATATGAAGCTGGGAAAGCATCTGGTGGAGCGCAGAGTGAATCTTCTGGCAGAAGAAGGGATCCGCTTTGTGACCAATACCTGTATCGGGTCAGAGCGGGACCTGCCGGAAGGCCATGTTGTGAGAATCATGGAAGAGAACGATGTGCCGGTCAGCTATGTGGATCCCAAGCGGCTGCTTGAAGAGCATGACTCGTTGCTTCTGGCCACCGGGGCGACAACCCCCCGGGGCTTGCCCATCCCCGGGAAAGATCTGAAGGGAATCCACTTCGCCATGGAATTCCTGACTCGGAACACCAAGAGTCTCCTCGACTCCGGCTTCGAGGATCAGGCTCACATCTCGGCCAAGGACAGGAAGGTCATCGTCATCGGAGGCGGTGACACCGGCACCGACTGTATTGGCACAGCAGTCCGCCACGGTTGTCAGGGCGTAGTGAACTTCGAACTCCTGGAGCGTCCTCCCGAAGAGCGCGGTCCGGACAACCCCTGGCCCGAATGGCCCAGGATTCTTCGGGTCGATTATGGACATGAAGAAGTTGTCGCCAAGTTTGGGACCGATCCCAGGGGCTTCTCGATTCTCTCCAAGGAATTTATTGACGACGGCCAGGGGAATGTGTCGGGCATCAAGACAGTTCAGATCGACTGGTCGGAGCCGGGAGATAAGGCCCTGTTCAGTGAAGTACCCGGAACCGAGAGAGTGTGGGAGGCTGATCTGGTATTGCTGGCCCTCGGCTTTCTGGGTCCGGAGCACTCCGTCAGCGAGATGCTGGGCCTTGAGTACGATCAACGTTCCAACTACCAGGCCGAGTATGGAGGGTTCGCGACCAGCGTTCCCAACGTTTTCGCTGCTGGCGACTGCCGCCGGGGTCAGTCACTGGTGGTCTGGGCCATCAACGAAGGGCGTGCAGCGGCTCATGCCATCGACAAACACCTGATGGGGAAAAGCCTGCTGCCCAGACCATCGTATTCTTAGGTGGGTTCTGGGGTTTGGGTTCTGGAATCTGAAATTCTCTTGGGGTAAGGTCAGCCCGTGAGACATCTTCCGTTTGGGCTCATTGTCCTGGCCTGTCTTCTGATGCTGAGCCGCCCGCTCCTGTCTCCGGACCTGGTCCTCCTACCGGCCGATCTGCTCCAACACGCCCTGCCTTTTGTTGGCGAACCTGATCCAGAAGTCCAGAACCGGCGAGTTTCCGACGTCATCGAGCAGTTCTATCCCTACTATTCTTTTGTCCGGGGAGAATTCCGAAAGGGCCGACTGCCGCTCTGGAATCCCTATGTGCTCAGCGGTACGCCTTTTCTCGCCACGGCGGTCTCGGCGGTGTTGTCGCCGCTCAATCTCCTCCTTCTTCCCATCTCCCTGGAATCTTCTTATGAGTGGGGAGCTCTCCTGAAGCTGATCGTGGCGGCTGCAGGGGTGTTCCTGTTTCTACGAAGGATAGGACTTTCTTCCTGGGCAGCGGCGATCGGGGGAGCGGCGTATTCCTTCTCGGGTTACCAGATCTTCTTCCTGCTCTATCCAAACACTGCAGTTTCCATGTGCATGGGGTGGGGGCTCTGGGCTGTGGAGGGGCTTCTCCAGGGGCCGAGTCGCAGGGGCGTCGCCGTGGTTGGCGTCATTGTTGGTGTTTCCATCCTCGGGGGGCAGCCGGAATGCTCTCTGCTGGCCGTGATGGCCTGGACACTCTACGGGTTGTCTCGGAATTGGAGGAGAATTGGGGCGGTGCTGGGTGGTTCCTTGCTGGGCGTCATGATGGCGGCCCTGGTCCTGCTGCCTTTTGTTGAGCTGGTTGTGGGCGGAGGAACCCTGGAGCTGAGATCGTTGGAGGGCCGGAATCCCTGGCACATCGGGCTCTGGGAACTGCCGGCTCTGCTCTATCCATACTTTCTGGGAAGCCCGTCCAGCGAATCGGGATCACGAGATGTCTTCTATGGTCTCATTTTTGTGGGTCTCATTCCGCTGCTCCTGGCATTCGGCTCTTTTTTCTCGTGGAGGCACAGGCAGGTAGTTCGGTCTTTGTGGGCGGTTGCCGGCGCTGCCTTTGTGATTCTCTTTGGCGTCTTTCCCTTCTTTGATCTATTCACTTCTTTACCGCTGCTCGAGAGTGCCAACCATCTTCACAGTATCCTGGTTCTGCAGGTGAGCCTGGCCGCCCTGGCCGGCATCGGCGCGGACCTCTTTTCCAGTAAAAAAGGTTCTGTGGTGCCCCGCCGCCTGGGACTGGGGGTGGGGGTGGGGGCTCTGACAGGACTGGTGGGGCTGGCACTGTTCGTGCAGCCTGCCTGGAATCCTGACGCCGTCTCGGGATCCTACACTCTGGGCCCCTGGCGTAGCTCCTGCCCGCTCTATCCTCTCCTCGTTCTGGGTGCACTTCCGGGTCTCTACGTGCTCAAACGACAAGCGTTTTCCTTCGCCGTTCTGGTCCTGATCCTGGTCAATGGCGTCCTGTTCGGTGTGAGCTTCAACCCGGTTGTTTCACGAACAGCCCTGGAGAGCACCAACTCGATTGTCGAGCAACTTGGCCCTCATACCCACGAGCGAATCGCCGCGACAGGTGTCGCGACACTACTTCCCAACTACGGGATGAGCCTTGGATTGCGGGATGTGCGTGGGTACGAATCGCTGGTGGTGAAGCGAGTGCCCGGCTTCTACAGGCTGCTGACGGGGCAAGAGGCGGATGCCCATCATTTTATTCCGTCCCTGGACGAACAGGGCGTTCGGCTGTTGCGCACGATGGGTGTGAGCCGGGTTCTTTCGCCAGATCGCTTCGAACTGGAGGGGCTGACTCTTCTCCGATCCAAGTTTCCTTACATCTACGGGGTGGAGGGTGGCACCAGAGTCGAGTTCTCCAGGGAGGTGACGGTCGTTCGCGACGGTCCCTCGGCTCTCCGCCATGTGCTGGGCCGCCAACGAACCCGCGACACCGTGGTGGAAGCCCCTTCCCGGGATCACCTCACCCTTCCCGGAGCAGGGGACAGGGGATTCGCGCTGGAGCGGGACCGGGTCGAATGGATCAGCGATTTGCCCGATCTCGTGGTATTCAAGACGACAACCTCTGCACCTGCACTGCTGATCCTCCGGGACACCTATTACCGAGGATGGAGAGCCGTTGTCGACGGGGCCGAAGTTCCCATCCTGCGAACGGATTATCTCTTTCGGGGAGTCGAGGTGCCGGCGGGTGAGCACACCGTTCGTTTCGAGTTTCGTCCTCTTAGCTTCAGGATCGGTCTGGTGATCTCAGTGCTGGCGTGGCTGGCCGGGATAGGACTTTTTGTGGTCAAGAGGATAGACTAATCGCAGGAGGGCTCATTTCGCGATGAAGTCCATGTCCGGGTTGATCAGTCTGCTGCTCCTGACCACGGCCTTCGGCGTCGTGGTTGGAGTCCAGAGCCTGTCTCTCGATTTTCCTCTGACCGACGGCGCCTATTATTTCGATCATGCCCAGTCGTTTGCGGTCTCTGGCCTTCGGCCGGATCGAGAGTGGTCTCCTCTGTTCGTGATCGGCTACGGAATTCAGCATTTAATCTTCCCGTCTGGAGATCCCCTCCTGCTCTACCTGACTCACAGGCTGCTGGTTCTCTATGTGGTCGTTCTCCTGTTCTGGGCACTCTCCCGAAAACTTTTTCCGGAGCCGCTGGCGCTGCTCCTGTCGCTCGGTTTTCTCGGCCATGGGACCGTTCTTTTCGATTTCACGGTCGTCCACGTTGCTGGAGTGGGAGTGATTCTGGTTTTACTGCTGGGAGCTTTCTCCCCACGGACCCCCGGCGTCGTCCCCATTCTTCTGGGGTTGGCTTTTCTGGGCGTCTGGATCCGCCCGGAGTACCTTTTCGTCGTGGCGCGCTGGGTGCCCTGGTTCTGAGACAAGCCTTCACAAGCCGCCGCCTGCTGGGTGGAATGCAGGCCGGGGCGACACTGGCAATCTGCTTGCTGATTTCTCTTGCGGTGTCGGCTCTTTCCTCCACACCACCTGGGTCCAATCGCTCCTTCGATGTTTTTTCTCAGAGCTTCACGGGGTCAGAAATCCAGGCTTCGGGGGGGTTGCCGAAGAGCGGACACCTGGACTACGCCCTGCGAGTCGGGGAGGTGTTTGGAGAGGCAGACAGCATCCCTGGGGCGGTACTGGCGAACCCCCGGGCTTTTCTGGGGCACGTGGCCGGCAACGTGCCCCGCCTGCTCAAGGAATCTCCCTGGGTTTTTCTGCCCGCCCCTGACCGAAGCCAGTGGGCTCCGGTCCTCTTCCTGCTACTCCTTCTGGTCCTCCTGCAGCCCGGAACCTCCGTCCCCACCACGCCACTGTTCTGGGTGATTTCCGGGGCAGGGGTGGTGGCGAGCCTGACGGTAGGCCTGGTACTCGAACCCGTCTCACCTTATCTGCTGCCCGCTACCCCGCTGGTCATGGTGGCCGGGACGCTCCTGCTGAAGAGAGCCAGAGAAGTTCTCCCGGACTGGAAACCGTTTTCCCGGGCCGGGAGACGGCTGCGTTTCGCCGTCATCGTTGCAGCCTTCGTGACCTTGACCCTTCTTCTCGTCCCGCGGGATATTCACCTGGAGAAGCAGGTGGTGAAACTATCCGAGGCCCTGCTGGCCGAAACGCCGAATCTGGGTACGATTCGGATCCAGGGTTTTTCCAGTTTGTCCTACTGTGCATATCTTCGAGCCAAAGGCCATCCCTGCGATCGGGTTCCGATCGCGTTGTCCCGAAACCGCAGCGAATGGTCAGCTTTCCTTCGTGTGAAGGAGGTCAACGCGGTGGTGGTCGATGACTATCTGCGACAGTTCTACGAGGACTCGAACTCTGCAGTCTTGCGAGAGTTCGAGACCGCACCGCAAGAGTTCGGATTCGAGGCGAGGCTGGAGACCGAGGGAGGCCTTCTGGGCAAGGCCACGCTCTACGTTCCCCGCGGATCGGGGGATTGACCTGCCTTCCTCAGAGCCCCAGCCCGGGGATGATTCGGCGGGCGTTCCCGCTGTAAAACTTCTCCAGCACCGCCCTGGGGAGTTCCAGGCATTCCACTTTTCGCCCGGCCATTTCCACCGTTCCCGAACCCGCGTAGTACTGGAAATCCTTTCGGTACTGAGCTTCAGCACGCTGCACAAAGGCGTCGATTTCCTCCTGAGAACGATCACCCTCGCCGGGTCCGAACCCCAGGTCGTAGCCGTAGAGAATTCGGTCCTGGTACTTGATGAAGAAATTACGAACCTTCTCCCTGGGCTGGCGGGTCAGGTCCTTGGTGCGGGCGGCAACTTCCACGTGAAAGTTGGGAAAAAGATCCAGTCTTTTAGCGACCTCGTCTACGTCGTGGGAAAGCGAGCCGATGTGAGCGCCGATCACGGTCAAATCCGGGTGTTTTTCCAGAATGTGGTCGCGGGCAGCGATGATCTGCTCGTGCGAGGGAACGCCCTTTTTCGTGTAGAAGTGCCACTCGGGGTTGTTGGAGTAATAGCCGTAGTGAGTGTTGTCCGGATGCAGTGGTCGCCAGGCTTCGAGGGGTTCCGCCAGGTGGGCGATGAGCGGCTTTCCCCGCAGCCTCAGATGATCGTAGATGGGGTCGAAAACCGGATCGTCCGGCATCAAAAAAGACCCGTCGGGTTGCTTCACCTCCATCCCGATTTCCTTCCAGATCTTGGTCATGACCGCTCCGGCTTCGAAGGATCGATCGAGCCACTTCCTGACCTGATCGTGGTAGTCCTCCTCGTCACGGCGGGTGACGTCAAAGGTCGAAGCAAAGGCAAACAGATCGGGGAACTTGCGATGGGCGTCCTCCACCAGTGCCTCCGCCCGGGGGAGCCATTGCGGGATCGTGCCCCGGGTGCAGATGTTGATGATCCGGAGGTTGATCCGCCTCATCATGTCCACGAATTCGGGAACCGGCTCGAAGATGTGAGAGTGCACATCAATCTTGACGATCTCGTCAATCCGGGGCGGCGCCGGCGCGGGAGGCGCCGCGGCCGCCATGACCTGAATCGACGCCATCACGAATACGAATCTAAGTTTTCTCATCGGGCTTCACCTCGTCTACGAACCGGGAAGATGGTTTGCCGCCTGGACCGGGTACATGGTGTCCAGATTCAAGGATAGATTCTCCATTGCCCGGGATCAAAGCGGGCTCCAGAATCCTAGTGCACTGTCCGGAAAGTTCGCGCCGCTACTTCGGGCGTCTTTTCGCCGACAGCTTTGTTGCGCTACCTCGAAAGACTCCCGGCCTGCCTGCGTCGCGCGCCTCACTGACGACGAAAATCCATCCCGAATTAACACCGCGAACTTCCCGGACAGTACACTAGAGAACCGCGCGCGAAGCAAGCGGCTAGAAAAACTTCACAGTATAGGTAACCCGTACCCCCCGCCCGATCTCCGCAGCCAGGTCCTTGATGAAGGAGGCATGGTTTCGGTAAAGCCGATCCCCCACATTGAACACGTTCACTCCCAGTTGGTGAACGAAGTGCTGACGGGCGACGGTATAGGACGCAGCCAGGTTGATGACCGTGTAGCCTGCCGTGCGGGTCTCCGTCGAGAATACATCATTGCGCTGGTTCGCCATGACTACCTCGGGCTTGAAGCTCAGTCCCTGGTGGCGGAGCTCAAAGCCGACGCGACCTCGCAGGGCCGGAATGCGGGGAAGGGATTCGGAAGTCTTCTGGAGTTCGGCGTCCACGGCATCGAGCCCCAGATTGAGCCAGAACGACTCATGAAGATTCACGTCCAGTCGCAATTCGCTGCCCACGAAACGGCTGGCGGCCTGCAGGTGCTCGTCTTCGGTGAGACCCTCTCGGATCTCGCCGGTGGGGGCCAGGAACACAAAGTTCTGGATGTCGTAATAGAAGAAACTGGCGCTGGCGTGAATTTTTTCCCCGTGGTGGCGGAGCGCCAGATCGATCCCCTGACTGCGCTCTCGTTCGAGTTGTTCGTTTCCAATCTCGAAGGCCAGATTCCCCAGGTGGCGTCCGAAGTTGTAGAGTTCCTCCAGGGCAGGGGCTCGGTAGGAACTCGTAAAGTTCGCGACAAACGCTCCTTTTTCCCAGAGCGAGAAGCGGGCTCCGGCACCCGCCGAAAAACCCGTGAAGGTACGATCCGGGGGGAGTGTCGGCTCTCTCTCACCACTGCTCCCCAAGCCCCGGGGCTCGTACCCGGTGTGCTCCATCCTCCCTCCCAGTTGCAGCTTGACCCTCTCAAACTCGATCTCCTGCAGGGTGAAGAGGGCAAAGGCCTGCTTGTCGACCGGAGGGGACAGGGCTTCTTCGCCCTGCACATCGTAGTCCCGAAACAGGCCCCAGAAACCAAAGCTTCCGGAAAACGGACCGCGCCGCGCCTGCCTGAAATCTCCTCGGTAGACCCATTGCAGGTTGTCAAAGGTGGTACCGATTTCGGTCCTGCCTCCGGCCAGCGTCTCCACTTCGCTGTGCTGCCAGTCCGTATAGCTGAGCGACAGGCGAATGTTGTCGACGAAGCCGTCAAGCTTACGAAAGCCTCCCATCAGGCGAGTGTTATGGCGCCGGAAATCGAGATCAACGGACTCGAGGGCTTCCTCGCCGATCGGCTCTGCTCCCCCTGCTGTGCCCAGTCGGAGAGGCTCTGTTCCTCTTCCTTCAGGTTGGCCTCCGGCGGCGATCTCGGCAGCAAAGGGGATGCCATAGCGGCCCTCATTAAAGCGGTAGCCGAAGTTGAGGAAGGTCTTTTCTCCATACCAGCCGAGACCGGTCGTGCCGTTGCTGATTCGGGTGCCGGAGTTCTCCACGACTCCGATCGGGGTATGGTAGTCGCCCGTCCTCTGGCCGCCACCACCGCCCCAGAAAAGCCACGGTCCGGTCCCGTATTCAGCCCGGGCACTGGCTCCGCCCTGGGCGTTGGCGGAACCGGCCACCCCGGTGAACTGTCCTCGCAGGCCCTGGTGGGACTGCTGATGGTCACCCACATGTCCGGTGATGGCATTGACCACTCCTCCCACGGCGTTGCTTCCATAGAGAAGTGTGGCCGGACCTTTGAGCACCTCGATTCGTTCCAGATTGGCTGCGTCAATCGGCTCCCCGTGGTCGCCCGACTGGGAGGCCAGTGAGCCGACTCGAACCCCGTCCTCCATGACCAGAACCCGATCGCCGTCAAAACCGCGCAGGATGGGCCGGGCGCTGCCCGGTCCGAAGCTGCGCTTGGCCACCCCTGGCTGCCCGTCCAGCAGCTCGCCGATGGATGAGGACATCTTCTGAGCCAGATCGAAGGAATCGAGCGAAGTGACCGACTGGATCGACTCGAAGGCGGTTTCCTGGGTACCTTTGGCCGTGACCGTCACCTCTTCCTTGATGGTGGAGAGCTTGAGCTTGAGATCGATCCTGGTGATCTCACCGGGTCGGACCCGGACCAACGCGGTGAGGGAGTTCAAGGAGCCGCCGTACGCCACCAGATCGTAGACGCCCGGGGGAACACCCGCGAAGGTGTAGGTGCCGTCCGGAGCCGTCTCGGCCATCTGATTCAACTGTACGAGCAGCACCTCGGCGTTGTGCATGGGAGTCCCGGTCTGCTCGAGCAGGACCTTGCCGGTGATCGTGCCAGCCGTCTGGGCGGGCAGCAGGGCGACCGCTGAAATCAGAATCAAACCAGGAACGGAAAGGGGTCCGCCTCCCGGTCTCCTTTTGAGACACATTCTTGAAGACTCCTCCAGTTTGCGACACTTGAGGCGTTGTTTCCTGAGAGGTTTAGAAAAAGGGAAACAGGGGACTAGCTCAGGTGGGCCGGAGGAGCCCGAAGAGAGGGCGTGAGGAGTTGCAAGAAGGGAGCAATCGGGGTGGATTCGGCGGGCCGGTCGGCCTGAAAGGAGAGAGAAACGAGAGAAGGAGCGGTCAGTTCAGGTGCAAGCTTGACCAGGTGCAGACAGAGATGGTCTCCCTGTACATGACTCTCGTGGAAGGTCTGATTCTGGTGGGAATGATGATCCTGCTTGCACTGCTCCTCGATGGGGTGCAGGACTTCCACCACCTGGCCCACGCTGAAGACCAGCAACAGCAGCACCAGTAACCCGGAACATGCCACTCTTACCAAGGGAAGGAACACGCAACCAGTCTAACACGGGAGGATTCGAATTCCGGAAGAGTGGGCGGTGCCTCAGTGCGGCGATCCCCGGCCCCAACCCGGCATCTTCGCAAGCGACTGCGCAGAGGCGTTCAGTCACCGGAATCACCTCGCCGGAGACGGTTTTTGCGAAAGTGTACATTTGTTGTTGCCTTATGTAATCCGGTGTGGGATGATCCCCTTCGTACCCGAAAGAGGCTGTTAGTTTACGTCGCTCAGGAGGTTGGCGTGCGTTCGAGAGGCTGGGTGACGAGTCCTTCCATCAACTGCTGATCCTTGCATAAATCCAGAATTTAGAATCTGCAATCCAGGATTGCAAATAGAGTTCCCCACCCCCGCCCCGCAAGGGGCGAACACTAAAGCCGGGGCTTCCCCGCCCCGGCTTTTTTTGCCCGGTTCCCCACTCAATCGGCCCGCAAGGCCGCAAGGAACGTCCACCAGGCAATTAAGCCGCAGAGGCAGGAGCTTTAAGCGACTGCGTCCGGCCGCAGGCCGCGTTCGGACTATCCTCTCGCTTGCTCTTCGAGCAGCCTGAGCAGATGCGCTGTCGTGTAGCATTGGATCCCACTGATCTGGAGATCGCGGTCGTTAGACCAGAGAGGCAGGTCAAGAGACCGAGCCAGGGCCAGTGGATGGGCATCGTCGGTGTCGCGTGTTCTCAAGAGCTCAGTGGCCCAGTCAAAGTGTTCAGCGTAAAAGTCAGCCGGGTGGACATCCACAGGCAGGATGCGCAACTGAAGCCGCACCTCATGTTGGGACAGTTCATACTTTGCAGAGAGACGCGGCAAATAGCGCTCCACTTCCAGGAGGTTGAACTCCGTGGTGTGAACCTGGAGGGCGTGATCAGTGAACACTCGAAGTGCCGCTTTGCCGATGATGGCCGAAAGCAGGACGTTGGCATCAGCGACGACGGCAGCGATGGGCATCGAAATCCTCTTGGACGTCCTCCTCAGTAACGCCCTTAGATCTGAGTTCCTGATCTAGATAACGTCCCAGAACCCCCGCCAGCTCCCGCCGCAGGTCGTCCGGGATCCGATTCGGCTGGTCGAGAGGCAAATACAGGCCCGAAATCTTGCCGTGGCGAGTAATCAAGACGGGCTCGTGGCCTCCAAATAGCGAAGCCATCTGAGATCGGACCTTGCGAATTCCTGCAATCTTCATGTCGACATGCCCCTGCTCTGAGCCTACCTCTGGAAGAGGAATGAGTCAACAACTGTGTACACAGATGCGCTGATTTGCCGTGGAGCTGAGTCTGTGAAAATGCGCGCTTCCTGATGATCATTAGCACCAAAATGTCAAGGTCACGGGAATTGCATGGGATCCATGCTTGAGTTTCGCAATCTGTTGTGAAATGATGTGATTGAGGGGTCATTCGAACAATTTAGTCGTCAGGTTTTTTACTCGAGCAGCAACCGGCTGCGGATCAGAGAGGCTCCTTTCCCGGGCGTTCCGCCCGTACTCAAAGGAAGCTCATAACGAGGGTCGGTCTGTAGCCAGTCCCGCAATTTGTGGAACGGACTCAGGAGGCGTTTGAAAGGGAACCCGAGATGCGCATCAGCGGGGGTTCCCGAGGTTAGTCCAAGATTCCCCAACCCCGCCCCGAAAAAGGGGCGAACACTAAAGCCGGGGCTTCCCCGCCCCGGCTTTTTCTTTGTGCGCCCGGCAGGGCGCACCCATTTGGAGATGAAAGTTCTCTACGAACCCGACAGGGGGAATCGTTAGCCGGACGGCAAGGGTGTCCATCGCGAGGTGGAATCTGAAGGAAGCCGCAGGCAAAGCGCTGGCCTGACGAACAGGAATCGCATATGAGGCGGACGTGCTGGATGAGAAGGCAAATATCTTCAAAGTCCAATACCTGTACGGAAAGCACGGACGTAGATGCGGCGGGCATAAGCGTGAAGGTGGGTGCGCATTACCCGGGGAGGTCTGCCAGTAGGCCATAGTGCTACTGTCGTCGAGAGGCGGCGGGATGAACTGGTAGAAGTCAGCCGAGGGCATATTACCTCCATCGACCGGAGGGAAGGCCCGAACGCGAAGAAACGGAAAGGAGACTCGAATTTCGATGACGAGAGGAGACGCAGACAGGAAGGCTGAGAAGCCTGAAACCTGTCCAGGAGGTAGCCGACGGAAGCGGCGAGGGACTGGGCGAGGTGCGTCAAACGTCACGGTAAAGAGAGAGAACTCCAGTCCGGAAGCGATGCATCTGATGGAAGCAGTGGTCGAACGCGAGAACATGCTGGTAGCTCTCAAGCGGGTAGAGGCCAACGGCGGCGCTGCGGGAGTCGATGAGATGACCGTAGAAGAACTGAGGCCCTATCTGAAGGAGCACTGGCCGCGGATCAAAGAGGAACTGCTGGAGGGACGGTACCAGCCACAGCCTGTGCGAAGGGTGGAAATCCCCAAACCAGGTGGGGGAAAGCGCCAGTTAGGCATTCCCACGGTGGTGGACCGGCTGATTCAGCAGGCGCTGCATCAGGTTCTGACGCCGATCTTTGACCCGGACTTCTCGGAGTCAAGCTACGGCTTTCGCCCTGGCCGAAGTGCCCACCAGGCCGTGCAGCAAGCACGAGCTTACGTGGTGCAAAGCAAGCGGTGGGTCGTAGATCTGGACTTGGAGAAGTTCTTCGACCGAGTCAACCACGACATTTTAATGTCGCGGGTAGCGAGGAAGGTCAAGGATAAGCGGATTCTCAGACTGATTCGCCGCTATCTGCAGGCCGGCATGATGACCGGTGGCGTGGTATCGGCGCGCCGCGAGGGGATGCTGCGTATTCCGGGCCAAACCGGCCACTGATTCCGATTGAAACCGGCCACCTGTTCCGGGCCAATCCGGCCGGTGATTCCGGGGCAAAGTAGGCCACTTTGCCGGGCTTTTCCGGAATCGGTGGTCAGGTTAGCGGAAAGTTCCTGCCCTCAGGAGTTTGCGACGCTGGGCAACGCGGACTATCGTTGCTCCTTTTTCACTTAGAGAGGAAGAGGAGAACAGATGGCCAATCGGAGGCTGCCCATGCGCAAGATCAAGGAGATTCTCAGACTACATTTTCAGGCCCACTTGTCAGCTCGCCAGATCGCTCGCAGCTGCTCGGTGTCTCGGGCTACCGTGGGTGATTACCTGAGCCGGACCCGGGCCGCCCAGCTCGACTGGAAACAGGTGGCCCAGATGAGCGAGGTCGAGCTGGAAGGACAGCTTTTTTCTCCTCCGGCTCCTCGGGGCCGCCACCGCTCTCCACCGGACTTTGCCTACGTTCACCGAGAGCTGCGGGCCAAGTCAGTCACGCTGCAGTTGCTCTGGCAGGAGTACAAACAGGGTCATCCGGACGGCTACCAGTACTCGCAGTTTTGCGATCTGTACAACCGCTGGAGAGGAAAGCTCGACGTGGTGCTGCGGCAAAACCACCGGGCCGGCGAGAAGATGTTCGTCGACTATGCCGGCCAGACGGTCGAGATTGTCGATCCCAAGACCGGTGAGATGCGTCAAGCCAACATCTTCGTGGCCGTCTTGGCGGCCAGTAACTACACCTATGCCGAAGCTACCGAAAGCCAGGATCTTGAATCCTGGATCGGAGCTCACGTGCGGGCCGTGGAGTTTTACGGTGGCACTACCCGGGTGGTGATCCCGGATAACACCCGCACGGCTGTCTCTCAGGCTTGCTTTTACGAGCCACAGATCAACCCCAGCTACGCCGAGTGGGCAGCCCATTATTCAGTGGCAGTCATCCCGGCCCGGGTGCGGGCTCCTCGGGACAAGGGGAAAGTCGAATCGGCCGTTTTGATCGTCGAGCGCTGGATCCTGGCCGCCCTGCGCAAGCGACGCTTCTTCAGCCTGGGTGAGCTCAATGCAGCCATCCACGAACTGCTTGGAGAACTCAACCGCCGGCCTTTCCGCAAACTTGAGGGCAATCGCCTCGAGCTCTTCCGGCGTCTGGATCAGCCCGCTCTCAGACCCTTACCCAGGATCCGTTATCAGCTGGCTCGCTGGAAGAAAGCCCGCGTCAACATCGACTACCACGTCGAGTTCGAGCGCCACTACTACAGCGTCCCCTATGCTCTGGTCCGTCAGCAGGTCGAGATCCGTTACACCCAACACATCGTGGAGATCCTGCACCGGGGCCAGCGGGTGGCCTCGCATCGTCGCAACCGCGTGTCAGGAGCCGCCTCTACCTGCTCCGAGCACCGTCCACAGTGTCACCGCCGTTATCTGGAGTGGTCTCCTTCGCGGCTGATCTCCTGGGCTGCCAAGATCGGACCCCACTGTGGTGATCTGGTCGAGAAGATGCTCGCCTCTCGCCGCTATCCGGAACAGGCCTACCGCAGCTGCCTGGGACTGTTGCGGTTGGGCAAGACCTTCGGCGAGGATCGCCTGGAGGCCGCCTGCCGGCGGGCCCTGGCCTTCTCCACCTTCTCCTACCAGAGCGTCAAGTCCATTCTCAAGACAGGTCTGGACTCCCAACCATTACCCGAGACCCAACCACCACAACCGGCTCTGGAACACTCGAACCTGCGCGGAGCCGACTACTTCACTTGTGAGGAAAACTTCCATGCTCATTAACCAGACTCTCGAAAAACTTCACTCCATGCGCCTGACCGGCCTGGCCGAGGCTCTCACCCAGCAACTCGAAGATCCCGACTCCTCCGTTCTCAGCTTCGAGGAGCGTATCGGCTGGCTGATTGATCGACACTGGCTCTGGAGAGAGAACCAGGTCCAGGCCCGGCGCCTGAAAAACGCCCATCTCAAGGACAGCCAGGCTTGCCTCGAGGATATCGACTACCGTCCTGCCAGAGGACTGGATCGATCCCTCGTCCGTTCCCTGGCCACCTGCGACTGGATCACCAGACATCAGAATCTCATCCTGCTTGGCCCCTGCGGTGTGGGTAAGACCTTTCTGGCCTGTGCCTTCGCCCAACTGGCTATCCGCCAGGGCCACACAGCCTTCTATACCCGCCAGCCTGTACTCTTTCGAGAACTCTCCATAGCTCGCGCCGACGGGACTCTGCACAAACGCCTGGCAAAACTGGCCCGTGTCGATATCCTCATCGTCGATGACTTCGCCATGACGGCCTTGGCTGAGAGCGAACGTCGTGACTTCCTCGAGATCTGCGAGGATCGTTACAACACTCGCTCCACCATCTTGATCAGCCAGATCCCCATTGCCGATTGGCACCAACAGATCGGTGATCCGACTCTGGCCGACAGCATCTTAGACCGGCTCGTTCACAACGCCCATCGCCTGCAACTCGCAGGAGGTTCCATGCGAAAGCGTCTGGCGGCTTCTCAGGACTAAAGGCAAAAAGGCTATGGAAACTGCCGCCCTGTGCAAACCCATTCAGCGCTTTGCAGATCTGCTCAGGATTCCCGCACGTGGGTTCTCACAGGGCTTGGAAAACTCCTCGCTGCGCTCGGCAGTTTCCCACAGTTCCCACCGCCTCTACGACTACTTCACACACATCTTTATCGGAGGTTTCTTGAATGCCAATCGATCCAAGCTACATTGACTCAAAACGGCCACCTGGCACATCATGAAATCCCCAGCGTCGCTTCGCTCCGACCGGGTGGCCACTTTCCCCGGATTGGGTGGCCGGTTTCACCGGAATACGCAGATGCCGCAAGGCGGTCCTCTCTCTCCCGTGCTCTCCAATGTGCTACTGGATGAGCTGGACAAGGAACTGGAGAGGCGAGAACATGCTTTCTGCCGCTATGCTGATGATTGCAATGTCTATGTGCGGTCGCAGCGAGCCGGTGAGCGTTGGTCTCGTTGACACAGTTTCTGGAGAAGCGCCTCAAGCTGAGAGTCAACACTGCCAAAAGTGCAGTGGATCGCCCGTGGAGGCGAAAGTTCTTGGGTTATTCGATGACGGCGCACCGGGAAACTCGGCTGAAAGTGGCCGCTAGCTCAGTGCAACGTCTGAAGAAACGGCTCAAGGTGGCTTTTCGTCAAGGAAGGGGACGCAACCGGCAACGATTCATCGAAGAACTCCAGCCTCTGCTGCGCGGATGGGTACAATACTTCAAGCTGGCAGAGGTGAAAGGGACCTTTGAGGAATTGGACGGCTGGATTCGGCGGCATTTGCGCTGTCTGATCTGGCGTCAATGGAAACGAACCTGGACCCGGGCCAAGAACCTGAGGGCGCGGGGCCTGACGGAAAAACGTGCATGGAAGTCCGCGACCAACGGACGGGGTCCCTGGTGGAATGCCAGAGCCTCCCACATGCACGCAGCTTTTCCCAAGGCCTACTTTGATCGGTTGGGTCTCGTGTCGCTGCTGACGGAGCAGCGTCGGTTTCAGCGTTTTTCGCGAACCGCCGTGGTACGGAACCGTATGCCCGGTGGTGTGGGAGGACGGCAGGGGTGACCCTGCCTCCTACCCGATCCCTTCCAACCACCGAATCGGCCCGCAAGGCCGTGAGGAAACAGTACTCGCCAGAGCACAACGCTTGTTTCCGGCCCGGGGTTTCTGTATTACCTTTGGAAGGCGTAAGCTGACATGGTGACCCATCGCTTCATCCTAAGCTGGAACTCTGAAACCAGGAGGCATGGTTCAAGGGGTGCGATAGGCGTAATCCAGACAGAAAAGGCATGTTGATACTCGGAATTGGGGGCTGGCTGCATGATGGCTCGGCGGCGCTGGTACTTGACGGAAAGTGCGTTGCCGCCAGCGAGGAAGAAAAGTTGCTGCGGCAAAGGCACCCTGGTGGTTTTCCCGACCGGGCGGTGACGACCTGTCTGAAGATCGCCGGTGCCCGGCGAAAGGACATCGATATCGTTGCCCTTTCCAAGCCGCTTGCAGCCGGTAAAGAGGCCAGTGCTCTTTTGCATTTGAAGACACTCTTCCCCAATTCGAAAACGGTTATCGTCGATCACCACACTGCGCACGCTGCAGCTACCTTTTTCCCCTCCCCATTTGAGAATTCCCAGGTTCTGACGCTGGACCACCATGGTGACGTTTGCTGTGGAGCGACCTGGCAAGGTGCTGGAAATCAGTTGCAGGCAATAGATGCAAGCTACTATCCAGACAGCCCCGCAGCTCTCTACAGCAAAGTCACAGAGTTGTTGGGCTTTCAGCCTGACTCCGAAGAGCACAAGGTCCAGTGGCTGTCGGTCACTGGAGAGCCGAGGTTCAAGGAGATGTTTCTAGCGATCCTTGGTATGGACCGGAATTCACTCCCGAAGCTTGACCATAGCTATCTTGATACCGGACGCACTACCCAGGGTGGCTTCAGCGAGCGTTTCTATCGTGAGCTGGACATCAATTCCGATGAGCTTCCGGGCGAGGGCATCAAAGCGGACGTGGCGGCGAGCATCCAAACAGCCGTTGCAGAGACCGTTGTGCGCATAGCTGGAGAAGGGAAGAACCTCTGCCTTGGAGGAGGTCTGGCCTACAACGCCTTGCTGATCCAGAGCATTGAGGACGCCGGCCATTTTGAGAATGTCTGGGTCCAGCCGGTGACAGGGAACGCCGGGACGTCGCTTGGCAGCGCCCTGTTCGCACTCCACCAGAGCCAGCCCGACGCCGCAAGGCACGTCTTGCGCAACCTCTTCCTGGGTGAAACGTATGGCAGCGAAGAGATCAAGCGGGTGCTGGAGAATTGCAAACTGAGGTTCGGCTACCATCAGAGTGAGGGCGAGATGGTGAAAGCTGCAGTGCAGCAACTGACCGACAATAAGATCGTGGCATGGTTCCAGGGCCGAACTGAGTTCGGTCCTCGCGCACTAGGCAACCGCAGTATTCTGGCCTCACCTCGCAATCCTTATGCGACTCAAAACCTCAACGAGTACATCAAACATCGTGAACCTTTTCGCAAGTTTGCGGCCTCGGTTCCAGAAGAGCTGGCCTCTGAGTACTTCGAGGTCAGTGACAATGCCCGGTTTCTGGCGACGGTAAGCCGCGTCAAGTCGAGTCACCGAGAAACATTCAGTCCGGCTTTGCTCGACGCTGACAGAATTCGGGTCCACGTGGTCTGCAGAGAGGAGAATCGGCTGTACTGGGAACTCCTGCAGGCGGTAGGGAATGCGAGTGGACTTCCTGTGGTCTACAACACCTCGTTCAACCTTTTCGGAGAGCCATTGGTCTCGGACCCCCGCTCAGCGGTTCGAAGTTTCTACTCTTCGGGAATCGATACCCTCTTCATCGGGCGCTTTTTCGTAGAGAAAGGGTAACCCCTCGAGAGAAACGACGGTCCTGAATCACGGGATGGACTCGATGCTTCTCACCTCTTCAAGGAAGTTTTGGCCATTGTAAACGGGGAGGTCTGATTGGCGACAGTTAGAATTTCCCACGTATTGCCTCACTAAGAATCGAACCCAGTTCCGAACAGCTTATTGGTTCCTTACATCAGAAACAACGGGGCGACCGGAGCCGGACCCGCTTCGCGATCTTCTGCCGGAGCAACTGGGCGAGATTGGAACCCGATTTCGGAGGCTGTCGGCTCCACGCGAGCGATCTCGGCCTTGTAGAGCTGCTCCCTACGCCAGTCCCTCACCCGTCGCTGCAGCGTCCGCAGTTGCCCATCGAAGAACCGACCGGGATAGCGTTGCTGAAGGCGAACGAAAAGCGCTTTGGCGGTTTGAGCGGGATTAACTTCCAGTTGGACACGAACCTCTGGCCAGACTTCAGCAAAGGGATCCTTTCGAGTCCTCCATGTCCGGGGCTTTTTCGTCCGCCGATATCTTCTGATCTCTTTGGGTTCTTGTGAAGCGGTGATCTCGACAAGATACTTCCTGACGATTGCATCCATCTCTCTGGGGGAGTCGTTCCCTTCCAGTTCCCTTTGTCCGTTAGCAAAGGTCCAAAAATAGTCTTGGCGTCGCTCGAGCTCTTTGAGTAAGATCACCGGATCGAGCTTCCGGTAAAAACGCTCGATTCGCTCCCTCTTTCGCTTGGTGAGATAACCAGAAGCAATGATGCGCTGGTAAGGAGTTTGAGCTCGATCGTAGCGCTTCTTGACGCGTGCGCCGACGCGCTGCTTTTCGATCAGCTTCATCGAGGGCTGAAAGAAGTTCACATAGAGGCGTAGAATCTCATAAAGCTGAATCAGGGCCCGCCAGGCCCCCAGTCCCTCGTAGCGATCGTACCCGATCAGCCTTCTCACGACAGAGCCGTTCTTCTCTTCCACAAAGGCCTGATCGTTCTTTCGATTGACCCGGGAACGAGTGAAAGTGATCTGCTCTCTTTGGCAGTAGCGAAGCATCTCATAGTTGATGAACTCGCTGCCGTTATCCGTATCCAATCCCAGCAAAGGAACCGGGAGCCGGCCACGCAGGGAGTTCAGGGCGCCGATCACGTCGGCTTCGCTGCGCCGCAGCAGGGCCACGCACTCGGTCCAGCCCGTTGCGACGTCCACCAGGACCAGCGTGTGCAGAAAACTACCGGCAGCACTGACGCCGCAGTGAGCGACCAGGTCCGCTTCCAGAAACCCGGGTTGAAGATCGTCCCAGTCGGCGAAGGTCCGTACCTTGATCTGCTTTTTGAGTAAGCTTCCCGGCCGGGTTGTACTCACACCACGCTGATTGATTCTCTCGGTGGCCAGCAATCGATCAGCGGTGGCGGGGCTGATCGTCAGAAGCTTTCCCCGGACATCAGCGGGTAAGGACAAATGACCGTTCCTCTCCATCACCTCGATCAACTCGGGAAGAAAGGGAACCAGTCGCTTGGCGCAGATCCGGTTGGCCGTGGTCCAAAGGGTAACCAGTACCTGCTTGACTCGCTCATCGTATCGGGCGCGGCGGGGTCGCGAAGAACTAACGCTACCCGGCGGATTGTTCAACAGGGTAATGGCGTGTTTGCGACCGTAGCCGGTTGCCGCAACCAACTGATCCACGATCTGGCTCTTGATTCCTTTGCGGGCCGATGCGTAATCCTCCGCAGTGCGTGTCAACAACTCTCGGCGCAACTCCAAACTCAACTTCTTCCTCAATTCGTCGCCTCCTCATCAAGTGTTCGGTTCGATTCTTGATGAGGCAACGGTCTCACATTAGTTCGATTTTGGATGAGTCAATGCGTGGGAAATTCTAACTGTCGCCAATCAGGGGGACAGGGTTCTCTCGGGTGGTGGGGCCGGCAGGTGCCAGGAAGGGACGTCAACTAGCGGAAATGACCCCGTGTCAGGATCCGGAGCCTGGCCGCCAGACGGTGAGGCCGCTCAGATCCTTGCCGTGTCGGCTTCCGATCAGAAGGCTGACGGAATAGGCCACCCCAAAGAGAAGCAGATTGGCAAACGTGCTCACCCAGAAGTTGTCGGGCAGGGCTGCGGATAGGCAGGGGAAGAGTTCCCTACCAGGATGGGTATCCAGAAACAGCCATCCGCCGACTGAGAGAACCGTTACTACTGTAGCAGTGATGGCCGCTCGGCTATCCACCCGGAAGGTGACGACACCCAGCAAGAACAAGCTGAGGAGACCTCCTCCGAGGATCGACAGAAACATTCTTGATAGATCGTCCAAGGTCTCAGACACTCGGTAAAAGTGGATCGTGCAAGCGGTGGTAATCATCACCAGGCTGAACAGCAGACTGATCAATCTTCCTACTTTGGCATAGTGACGGGGATCCCGATCCTTGGCCTTGACCCACAACCTTCGGTAGAAGTCGGTAGTCACGGTCGCTGCAGTGGCGTTGATGCTCGAGTCCAGTGTCGACATGGCGGAGGCGAGCAGTCCCGTCAAGACCAGCCCGGCAAGACCCGGCGGCAGCTGGGTCAGGATGAATCTCGGAAATACAGCGTCCGCCGCGAGTCCCTCCAGCCCGGTATTTGGTACCACTTTCACAAAGACGTAAAGAGCAGTACCCAGAAACAAGAAGTACGTCCATATCGGCACCGCCAGGCAGCAGCCGATGATGGCACCCCGGGTGGCGTCTTTGTCGCTCCTGGCGGCGGCGTAGCGTTGAACGCTCGTCTGGTCTGTACAGGCCAACCGCGCCAAGACCATGAATTCGGCGGCCAGGTAGGCCCAGACTGTCCTTCCCTGCAGAGTGAACTGCGGGTTGCCCAGGTCGAACTTGTTGTCAGCGGCGGCAATACTGAAAAGTTGAGCAAACCCGCCCGGCAGCTGCGAAACGATGATGGGCAGACACAACAGTCCTCCCCCGATCAGGGCGATTCCCTGGAAGACGTCCGTCCAGATAACGGCCTGGAGTCCTCCCATGATGGTGTAGGCAGAAACCAGGAATCCAGCGACGATGATGATCAACGGCAGCGAGTTCTCGTCCGTCTGCAAGATGGATTGGATCGCTAACGAGACCGCGTAGAGAACAATCCCGGTGCGGAAGAAGTGAAAGAGCACGAAGCTCGCTGCTGCATAGATCCGCGCCCATAGACCGAATCTGCGTTCCAGGTACTCGTAGGCCGAATTCACGCGGGTCGAGCGGTACAAGGGAATAAACAAATAGACGGTGATCAAGACCGCTGGAATGTACATGAAGTGGGCAAAGAGGTTGCGCCAATTTGTCTCGCCGAAGGCAAAAGCGGGAATCCCAAGGAAGGTCATGGAGCTGACGGTAGTTGCCATCAAGGAGAAGCCCACCACCCAGCCGGGCATGGACCTGCCGGCAAAAAAGTAACCCTCATCAGTCTGACTGCGACGGGAGCAGAGAATCCCGATAAGGAGCAGCAGCAGGAAACCGAGGCCGATAATGATCTGGTCGAGCAATCGGATGTCGAGTCCAGGCATAGTTCTAGGGCGACCTTAGCGCCTCAGCTCCGGTGTGGCTTGAGCCACTGCCCTATTTTGCTGGGATGCGGTCTCGATGACGCGCTCCAGTGTACCGGGTTCGAGCCGGTGTCGGAGACGGCAGGATCCCCGACGAATCCATTGCGAGGACCCAATTCCCCCCGCTGCTCCCGGCAGGAACACGCAGGGTGCGCCGGTGGCCTGCTCTAAGCCGAGATTCCCCATATCAGCCTCGGATCCGAGTTCCTCTGACCTGCCCATGACGAATACTCAAAACCTATCAGCCCTTCAACCAAGGAACAAGCGTTTTTCCTCATATTTCGGCCGAAAGTATTTGCGAACCTTCTTCTTCTCGTAGCGAGCCACGATTGGTTCCGCAGCCGCAGTCTACCCAGAATAGGCCCGCGGTCCTAACATAGAGAGTGGACTCGGTTGTGGGGGTGGGTCACTCCCTCTGATTAATAAACAAAGTTGACACACCACTAGTCTCGTACGGCCCATTTTGTCGAACGCGTGCGGCTCAAGGACCGATGCAGGACAATCGCTTTCCTGTAGGTGCCAAGTGTGTTCAAATCCTCGGGCGATGAACGAATCAATCTATCAGTGGGGAGTGGCTCATGCGAATTGAAGCCGTGGAAATGCTTGTTCAGCGGAGGGATAGAACCGAGAGGACATCCATCCCGGTCGTACCCAGGTAAGAAGTACGTAGACCCTCGTCATTCGTCATTCGGTAGACAGAAGGGCCTCGGCGATGTATAGTCAATGTATATCCGTGAATGATGACCGGGCCAGCGGCTCGGGACCTCTGGAGTTGCTCTCTCGCAGAGGAGGACCCTGATGCGGACTAAGATTCAGAAATGGGGCAACAGCCTCGGCCTCCGAATTCCAAAGTCCTTTGCTGAAGAAGCCGGGGTTAGGGCCGGATCCAAGGTCGATCTCTCGGTGGAAGACGGTGAATTGATCGTCCGTCCGGCCCGGGTACCGAGATACAATCTGAAGGACCTGCTGCAAGGCGTTTCTGCCCGGAATCTCCACAAGGCGGTAGAGACCGGTGAAACTGTCGGTCTGGAAGTCTGGTAATGGCCAAGGCCTATGTTCCGGATCGCGGCGATATCGTGTGGCTCCAATTCGATCCGCAGGCCGGACACGAGCAAGCTGGACGCAGGCCGGCATTCGTCGTGTCGCCACGTGCCTACAACCGTAAGGTCGGCCTGGCTCTGTTCTGCCCCATCACCTCGCGAGTGAAAGGCTATCCCTTCGAAGTTCTGCTCCCGAAGGGAGGCAAAGCCCGCGGCGCTATCCTTTCCGACCAATTGAAGAGCCTTGATTGGCGGGTGCGGGAGGCTGCTCGGTTCGATCGTGCATCCGAGGAAGTCGTTCTCGAGGTCACTGCGCGACTCATTGCGCTGGTGCATCCTGAATGAAGGATACGGGGGTAGCGCCTGTACCCTGGCGATCGCCGCCCTTGCCTCCGGTTGCGATCAACAGCCCGAAGCGGGCCAGGTCCTTGGCGCTCATAACCGCCCAACCGGGTCCGCCCCGCACGACTTGTCCGTGACCGAAATTGACAAGAAGGTGGTCGGAGACGGAGCGACGGGAGATCTCACCAGGCGGCTCATCCAACTCTATGACGAGGAGGTCAAGAAGGGCGAGCCGGTCAATGTGGAATGAGTCTTGGCGGGCTCGCGGGTAGGTCTCGCCGAGCCATACCGCCGATACCTGACCCGGCTTGCCTTCGCTACCCTCCGGGGCTATTATCGCAACTCAAATCAGCGTACACTCGGGGCGGTATGGCGGGAACAGACAAGACTTCGGAAAAGTCGAGAAAGTACGTCATCCCCGCGGTGGAAAAGACCTTCGCTATCCTCGAGTTTTTTGCCACCGACGGCGGAGCCCACTCCATCTCGGAGATGAGCCGTCTCATGAAACTCCCCCTCAGCTCCATCAATACGCTGCTTCGATCGCTCGAGTATTGTGGCTACCTGACTCGCGAGGGCGAGACGAGGGGGGCCTTTCGACTCTCCGGCAAGATCCTGGCGCTGGCCCACAGAGCGCAAGGTCAGATCAACCTGGCCGCCATCGCCGGGCCCTCTTTAGACTCGGTCCGTGATGACACCGGCCTGACCGCCATCCTGGCGGTTCTGGAAGGGGATCATGTCGTCTATCTTGTCAAGTCCCAGGGTGTGACACAGGTCCAGCTCAACGCCTACGTGGGAAAAAGCTTGCCCCTGCACTGTTCGACGACAGGGAGGGCGATCCTGGCCTACTTGCCCCCTGCAGAGAGTGATGTCCTCCTCAGGAGCATCAAATTGAGACGCATGACCCCCTATACAATCACTTCCAAAGCTGAGCTAAGAGCCGATCTCGAAAGAATCAGGCAAAGAGGTTACGCCGAAGACAAGGAGCAGTACGCGCGGGGAATTCAGGCGGTCGGTGCTCCTGTTTTCGACCATTCCGGGCACGTCCCCTGTGCGGTCGCCATAGCGGGCGGCATCTTCGATTTCCGGGGTAAGGGAAGGATCCTCGCCCGCCGGCTCAAGCAGTGCGCCGAGGAGATCTCCAAGCGCCTGGGCAGTCCTTAGCTTCGATCACCTTTCGATCCGCCACCCGGCCCAGCGTCTGGCCGAACGTTATCGAAGTAGGACTTCAGATCCACGTCCAGCACCCGGGCTTTGTTCTCCGCAAGCTTCTATCTGCCCGCGTTTCCACTCAATCCACGATGGTCTGGATGACTCGGAAAATCCAGTCGCGGTCTCCTTGATATTGAGAACCGAAGTAGGCGGACCCGTGTACCGCTCGTTTGATTTTGGTCATTTAGAGGTTCTTGGTTCTCAGTGGTACTTATAAAATCGAGCAACTATTCATAATGTTCTGAGAATCGAGTCAAGTTCTTGTGCCTGCCTGCTGGGCGAGGCCGGACAACCCTTCTTGACTCCGCAGCGAGCAAGGTTTCAGGTGTTCACTGCTGACAAATCGAGTCATGCATCACAAGCGGTTTGGGCCCGACGGTGGGTAGTTCTTGCCTCAAGACTCGAGACTCTGCGTGAAGCTTCGGATTCCATCCCTTAACAGACTGATTTCGCTGGGACCCTCAAAAAAGCGGACTCCGAGTCTGCGGAGCTCGACAATGGTTTCCGGGTCAAGCCCATTGGAACCCACAACCACTTCGCTCTCTTGGCAGGCGTTACAAATGCGCTCCATAGCGTGTATCACCACAGGGCTATTCAGTTCTCCTGGGGTTCCCAACTCGATGGACAGGTCAAAGGTTCCGACGTAGCACACATCGACTCCGGGGCAGGCGACAATTTCTTCGATGTTCTCCAGCCCCGCGCGCGTCTCGACATGAGCGATGATAGCCAACTCCTCATTGAGTTTTTTCATGTGATCTAAGGCATGCAGCGGCACATAATCCGCACTTGCCATGCCCGTAACTCCCGCACGCGTCCCCTCGGGTGGATACTTCGAGAGTTCGATGAATCGGGTGACATCCGAGGCGCTCTCTGTTCGAGGGAGTTGAATTCCAGAGATGCCAGCCTCCAGAATCTTGCCGATCAGGTGACGATAGAGATCTGGAGTCTTCATCACGACCGGGAGACCGTTGTCCCGCGCGCAGATGACAAAATCATTTAAGTTGGCGGGATCCATCAAGCCGTGTTCGTACTCGACATAGACGAAATCAAAACCACCTTGCTTGTAGAGTTTGACCAGAGCTGGCCTCATGTACTCCATCACGGTGGCACCCACGAGCAGGTCTCTTTCTTTCAACAAGCGCTTGAGTGTAACCATACGTACCGCCCCGTCAAATTCCGCGGTGATGGACAGGGCCTTCTCGATGGGCTGCGTCAGAGTAAAGCTGATGCGTCCCCCGTCTAAGCACACGGGGATGTTGCCAGAAAACGGGGGGTAAATCCAGTTAGAATCATTTGTTCGCCCTTCAATCTCGTCCGGCTCGGTGTGACAGACTCCGCAGGCAGCGACTCGTACCAGGCCTTCTCCCTAGCAGCCCGTGGTGAAAGTCGCCTCTCGGTCAGCCATGGCCAATAGACTTGTGCCATGTCGATGGGCAAGCGTAAGAGACAGAGGCAGAGCGAGATGTGGGTGCCGGCAACAGAGCTGGCCAAAGCGCCGGGACACCCTTTTTACCAACGCCTGAACCGAGTGCTGGGCAAGCACGGTTTCGATGATTTTGTGGAAGCGGAATGCGCCGCTTTCTATGCCCCCAGCCGAGGGCGGCCCGGCCTGGCACCGGGCATCTATTTCCGGCTGCTGCTGGTGGGTTACTTCGAAGGGTTGAGCTCGGAGCGAGGCATTGCCTGGCGAGCCGCTGATTCGCTGGCGCTGCGCGGTTTTCTGGGACTGAATCTGAGTGAGTCACCTCCGGATCATTCGACCATCTCCAGGACCAGGCGACTGATCGATGTGGCCACGCATGAGGCGGTTTTCTCCTGGGTGCTGAAGCGGGTAGCCGAGAGCGGGTTATTGAATGGCAAGACGATCGGCATCGATGCCACCACGCTGGAAGCCAATGCGGCGCTGCGCAGCATCGTGAGACGAGACTCCGAGCAGGGCTACGAAGAGTTCTTAACGGAGCTGGCAGTAGCCTCCGGCATCCAGACGCCTACTCGAGAAGATCTGGCCCTACTGGACCGCAAGCGAACCGGCAAGGGATCGAACCAGCAGTGGAAGCACCCGCAGGATGGGGATGCGCGCATCGCCAGGATGAAGGATGGGCGGACGCATCTGGCGCACAAGGCAGAGCATGCAGTGGATCTGGAGACGGGAGCCATCGTCTCGGTCACGGTGCAAGGAGCGGATCGAGGCGATACGCAAACGATGGTCAAGACACTGATACAGGCGGCCGAGCAGGTGGAACAAGCGCTGCCGAAGGGATCGGGCATCGAAGAGGTGGTGGCCGACAAGGGATATCACAGCAGCGAGCGGATGGTGGATTTAGAAGCGCTGGGACTGCGCAGCTATGTGAGCGAACCGAAACGAGGGAAAAGACGCTGGAGAGGAGACACTCAGGCCCGTGATGCGGTCTATGGGAACCGGCGACGAATCCGGGGTCGGCGAGGACGGCAACTTTTACGACAACGAGGTGAGCTACTGGAGAGACCGTGTGCTCACCTTTACGAGACCGGCGGGATGAGACGGGTTCACGTTCGGGGCCATGAGAATGTCTTGAAGCGGCTGCTGATTCAGGTGAGCGGATTCAATCTGGGGCTGCTGATGCGCCAGCAGTTGGGTGTGGGCACGCCGCGGGGGCTGCAGGGGCGGATTTGCCTCGTCTTGCTCCTCATTTTGTCGCTGTGGAAGCGTCTGAAGGGCCTGTTTGGCTTGATTCCGACCGCCCAGACTCAAAAGTCCCGGTCAACGCTCCCGTCGCTTCTGCCACCGGTCCGCTCGGTCTGAAGTCTGAAAACCTATTTGCACCACGGGCTGCTAGGATCGGGTACCGGCAACCCTGCCAATCCCAAAGGGATCTCGACCTCTTTGAGAGAAACAATCTTCTTGAGCACCATTGCTTTCTTATAGGCGCCAAGTGTGTTCAAATCCTGGGGCGATGAACGAATCAATCTGTCAGTGGGGAGTGGCTCATGCGAATTGAACCCGTGGAAATGCTTGTTCAGCGGAAGGACAGAACCGAAAGGACATCCATCCCCATTGGATCTGTGGCAGGAGCGCGATATTCTTCTCGAGACGTGGCCGGCATGCGCAAGCAAATCGACGCAATGCTGGCCCGCGGCGAGGCTGGAACTAAGACCAATCCGGCGATCTTCCACATCGGTCGCTACCTGCTGACTCAAGCGGTCGAATTTGAAGTGCAAGGTCCGCTGACCGGTGGAGAGGCTGAAATTGTGGCCATCCGAGACGGGAACGACATCTTTATCTCGGTGGGCAGCGACCAGTGTGACCGGGAATTAGATCCCCTCTTTCAAGATAAGCCCAAGCAGATGTGTCCGCATCCCATTGGCTCCACGGCTTGGGTCTACAGCGATGTCCAGGACCACTGGGATAGCCTGAGAATATCCAGCCAGGTGACGGTTGGAGAACACGTCTTGCCTCTTCAAGACTGCGCCGCCTCTGAGTTGGTTGACCTGGAATATCTTCTGGCGATGAAGGATGTGCAGTCACTGATCCTTCCATCGTTTCTCTATTGTGGCGCCGTGCCGTTTCTGGACTCGGTAGCCCAGGCCGTCGAGGACTATTCTGTCCCCGAAGAGACCCGCCACGGCGTCGGCGACGCTTTCCTGGCCCGGTTGCACGACCCCGTGCTGAATCGGACGATCGAACATCGCTACCGGGCTGTTCCGGTTGGAGATGATTTAGCGGAAAGGCGCTGACTCAAGAATCTCGGGCCAACCTGGGCACGCGCCCCCCAATTAGTTCAACTTCCGGGTCGGAAGTTCACGTGAAACGGACCACTTGATGCGCGCATCGGGAAGAGGGACAGACGTGAAGAGATCACGCGCTATCCCCTGGATGGCTCCCTCAGCTGGCGAGATGGAGAAGTCCTGCTCCACAACGCCGGGCTCGGCGAGGTTGATTTGTTCTTCGATGGCTGTGTAGCCGGCTTTGAATGCCACAGCCCAACCTCGGAGATGCGCTTCCGAGTGAAGTCTGTAGTACCCCTGCAGGTTTGATGAGGCTTCCAGTACTACTTCCTCAAATTCCTCCGTCACTGGGTCCCTGGAGTCGTAGAAGCAAACCGTCGCCCCGGCAAGGGGCTCCTCATGTCCGGCGGACAGAATGTGGCCCTCGATCACGAAATCCTGGAACGGAGAAGACCATCTCCTCAGGTCTTGTAGCTTTCGTCGAAAGACCGGATCAAGCCTCGAAGCGGGTGACCCTGCTTCCGTCGTCCCTTTACTTTCAAGATGGTCTCTTGGATCAACCCTGGTCTGGTGGGGCCCCGCGGGCTGGAGCTTCGTGCCAAGCCCCCAATCCGGACCAATGAAGAGCACTCCAATGACCAGAAGGAGACAGGTCACGAGCGCGATCACCAGATATCTACTCATGGTCTCCAATGCTCTGACCGTTGGCCGGGTGGAGACAAGCGATCAATCGCGCCCGTACGCTGACAGCACTGATTGCCCTTTTCGAAGATCGTTGCATAGGTGCTTTCTTTCCTAGACGCACTTAGGCTGACCGATGTTCCTTCACAGAATCGCCCATGCTTGCATTCTTAGGTGAACATAACGGGGAATAAGATCCTCTGGTCTGCTGGTAGCCCGAGAAGGGCGGGGAATGTGCTGCTTAAGGTTCTCTGAACACCGGTCGATCTCGCAACCGAGGGAGCAAGGAACTCCACCGCCCAGTCGAGAAGGAGAAGCCCGCCCACTACACGCAGATACGCTCGCCAGAGTCCCTGAGCTGTAACCCACAGGGTGATGCCCACTACGAGAAGGTCCGTCGCCAGGGCAGCATTCAGGATGTGGCTGTCTTGAAAGCGACCGGCGTGAACTGCTGGGGCAAGCGGGAGGTGATTGGTATCAGCTGCGGCTCATCACCGCTGTCGTCGAGGAGATTCACGAAGACTGGCTGATCGGCAAGCAGTACCTCAGCCTGGTCGATTTCAAACCACAGGAGAATCCCGTCTCGGAACTCTCTCAGTCAAATTACAGAAAAACAGTTGCGTAGCCTAACCCACCCACCTGGCAATCCATACCCCCTTGACCGGGGTGAGAGGGCAGGACACTCCTCGTCTCCCCTTCCACCCACGATTAACTCTGGCCCCGTAGGGCGGTAGCGCACTTCGCCCAGAGCAATTGACTGCTCTGGTGATCTCCCATAGTCTCTACTGACAGACTTAATCTGGGAATGATCCGAGTTGGTTGCGTTACAGCCCGCCGCTGGTACTCCCTCGGCTGCCCGGGGTGCCCCCGGAAGGATTTGTAAAGGAGAACAAGTCATGTCGGAGTCAATCATGAAAAAGCACGTTCTGGTACTGGCCAGTCCCGGTCATCCCGACCTTCCGACCCTGGATGTCATCCGTGATCGGGCCCACATTCAGGTAGCCGATAGTCCTGAGCAGGCCCGGTCAGCCGTCGGCCAGGCGGAGATCGTCTTTGCCTTGCAGTTCGACAAGCACTGGTTGCTCCAGGACATCTGACCTGGAGCCAGCTCAGTACGCTGGGTTCAATCTTCCTACGCCGGCGTCGAATCGTTGATGTTTCCGGAGTTGTTGGAAAGCCAGGTCGTCCTGACCAACGCGCGCGGTCTCTACAGCCGTGTACTGGCCGAGTTCGTGGTTGCAGCCATTCTCTATTTCGCCAAGCGTCTGGATGAACTGCGAAGCAACCAGAGAGCCGGCATCTGGTCTCGGCTCCAGGTCGAAGAGGTCTGGGGAGGGACGGTCGGGATCGTAGGCGTGGGAGATGTAGGCCGGGCCTGTGCGGGGCAGGTTCAGGCTCTGGGCATGCGCCTGCTGGGATGCAAGCGGAATCCGGATACCATGCCCGAAATTCACCCTTTTGAACGGATGGTTTCACCCGACCGACTCCTGGAGATACTCCCGGAGTGCGACTGGGTCGTGCTGGCGACTCCTCTCACAACAAGAACCCGGGGGATGATTGGGGAACCCGAGCTGCGGGCCATGAAACCAAACAGTGTGCTCATCAACATCGGCCGGGGTGCCACGATCAGAGAGCCGGCTTTGATTCGGGCGCTGCAGGAGGGTTGGATTCGGGGAGCAGCTCTGGACGTGGTCGACCCGGAGCCGCTTCCAGCCCACAGCCCTCTGTGGGGAATGGACAATGTACTGCTGACTGCTCACTCTGCAGACCACACCTCCGATGACCTGGTGCAGGCAGGCCGGCTTTTCGTAGGGAACTTTCGCCGTTACGTCGACGGAAAACCCCTGCTCAACATGGTGAATAAACAAGCCGGGTATTGATTTCGGATACCGGAGCACTAGCCTCCTGCCCCTAGTATCTCCCGCTTCAAATCCTCGTCCAGATTGGCCCCGCTGACCACGAGGCAGACGGTCCGGTTCCTTATGGATTCCCTGGATTGCAGCGCACCTGCCAGTGGGGCGGCAGCAGCCCCCTCGACCAGATGCCCGGTAGCCTCGTAGAACAATCTCACAGCTTCCTTCAGGGCCCCTTCCGACACCAGGATCATCCGATCCACGACCTCCAGCATCAACTTCACCGCTTTCGGGATGGCAATGCGCACTGCCAAGCCGCTCGCAAAGGTGTCGCATGTGGCGGTATCCACCGGCCGGCCAGCCTGAAACGACAGGGCCATGCAGGGAGCCGCTTCGGATTGCACACCCACCACCTCGAGATCAGGATCGTGCTCTTTGAGGATGGATCCGATCCCCCCGATCAAGGCACCGTTCCCTACAGGCACAAAGACAACCTCCACCTCCGGCAGTGATTTCGCGATCTCCAGCCCGATCGTGGAGGTGCCGTCATAAATCTCGGGGGTTGATCCATCCTCGACGAAAAGACTTTCTTTGGAAAGGGCATCTGTTAGAAGCTCCTTGGTCTCGTCGATATCTCGCCCCAGAAACTCGAGGTTGGCCTCAAACTGGCGAATGAGCCTGACCTTGCTCTGGTCACACCCGACTGGAACGCCGACGGTCAAGGGCACTCCATACTGCTGGCAGGCAAACGCCATAGCGGCGCCGTGATTGCCGGTAGAGGCCGTGACCAGGTTGGGCAGCGTCGCTGCCGGACCAGCGGTCAGGTGGTGAAGAAGATTCAGCGCACCTCGGATCTTGAACGATCTCACAGGATTGTCGAATTCGTAGCGCGCATAGGCACGACATCCCACGAGGTTGCTCAAGACAGCCTCCGCCTTCAGCGCGGAAGGCTTGAGATGCTTCTCCAGAATCCTGGCTGCCGCCACAGCCCGATCAATGGTGGGACGCAGGTTGGTCACAAATGATGGCTCCAGAGAAAGAATATCAGAGCCTCGGCAAGGTGTACATGGCCAACGCCGGTGTCTTCGATGACCTGGACGTGGCACTGGACTGGCATCCGGACGTCAAGACCGGAGTCAACAATCAGGCCGAACAGGCCTTGAACAACTTCACTGTCGAATTTTTCGGCCAGGCGGCCCACGGCGCTTACGATCCCTGGAACGGGCGAAGCGCCCTCGACGCGGTGGAGCTGATGAACCATGGCATGAACATGATGCGGGAGCATATCGAGCCTACCGCCAGAATCCACTACGTGATTCCTTCCGGTGGGGAGGCTCCCAACGTGGTTCCGGAGTACGCCAGAGTCTGGTACTTCGTCCGCGATATCAGCCGGGAGAAAGTGGAACGCAACTATGCCTGGGCTCTGGACATTGCCGCCGGAGCAGCCCGAGCCACGCAAACGGATCACAAGGTCTTTCTAATCACCGGGGTGCACGCCATGCTGCTGAACCGCCCCCTCCAGGAAGCCGCTCAGAAGAATCTCGAGATCGTAGGAGCTCCCGCTTACACCGAAGAAGAGCAGTCGTTTGCCCGGGAGCTGCAGGGGTTTCTTAAGATTGAACAGAAGGGGCTCTCCACCTCGATCCGTCCCCTGGCGGGAGAACCGGAACTGGCTGAGGGTGGGTCCACCGACGTGGCAGAGGTCAGCCGCATCACTCCCACCGTCAGCATCACAGTGGCCTCTGCCGGAGAAGGGCTCCCCTGGCACAGCTGGGCTACCTCCGCTTCCCACGGCATCGCCGGAGCTTCCCGGGCAGCCCAGGTGGCAGCCAGGGCCCTGGCTTTGAACGGAGTCGATCTCCTGACCGATCCCGACCTCCTGACCCGGGCCCACGCCTTCTTTCTCGAGGAGAAGGGCGAACAGCCGTATCAATCCCCGATACCAGTCGATCAGAAACCGCCGCTTCCGGAGGGTCGCCAGTAGGAGGACCCTCCGTGGTCCGATCAGATCTTCAGGTTCTGATGACTGCTCGGGGCAAGGACTCAGAACGTCCCACAATCCCTAGGCCAGAAGCTTCTCCACCAGATTGCCGTGGACGTCCGTGAGGCGGTGGTGGCGGCCCTGGTACTTGAAGGTCAGTTTCTTATGATCGATCCCCAGGCAGTGGAGGACGGTGGCCTGCAGATCGTGGACGTGCACCGGATCCTCCAGGATGTTGTAGGAAAAGTCGTCCGTCTTCCCCAGCGTGATTCCTGCTTTGACCCCGCCTCCCGCCATCCACATGGTAAAGCAGCGGGGATGGTGATCCCGGCCGTAATTGTCATCCTTCAGGGCACCCTGGCAGTAGACGGTCCTGCCAAACTCCCCGCCCCAGACCACCAGCGTGTCGTCGAGCAGTCCGCGCTGTTTCAGATCGGTAACAAGCGCGGCTGAAGCCTGGTCGACGTCACGGCACTGCAGCCGGATGTCACGGGGTAGATCTTTGTGCTGGTCCCAGCCCCGGTGGTAGAGCTGGATGAAACGGACGTCTTTTTCGAGCAATCGCCGGGCCAGCAGGCAGTTGGCCGCGTACGTACCCGGCGTCCTGGAGTCCGGACCGTAAAGCTCGAAAGTACTTTCCGGTTCAGTGGACAAATCCGTCAGCTCGGGTACCGACACCTGCACTGGAAGCCAGAGCGCGGGCCGCTTCGACGAAGGTGGTGTCATTCAGAAGCACCAGCGGCTGAAGAGGTGTATTGGTTCGGGATCGGCGAACCGTACAGAACTCGCGATCCGGGGCGTCGAAGGTGCCCAGCAAAGGAGGTGGCACGGTGCGCTTCCAGAAAGTGTAGAGGCTGCGTCTGTAGAGATCAGAGCCCGTGCTCTGGTGGTAAACCTGAGCCGTGTAGAATGCCCCGAAAGCCATTTCTTTCCAGAGACCGGCAGGCTGGTAAGGAAAACCGCTGGGGCCCCCGATCTCCAGGTTCAGTAATCCGCCCAGAGCCAGAGCTGAATCCCGAATCATCTCAGCCGGCAATCTCAATCGACTGGCGCGAGACAGCCATCTGTTCTCCGGGTCGTGGGCGCCCGACCAGGCATTCATCTTCGAGGACTGGCGATAGGTAGCAGAGGTCACGATAAGTTTCTGCATCGCCTTCACATCCCAGCCGCTGTCCACAAACTCTCTGGCCATCCAGTCGAGCAACCCCGGGTGACTGGGAGGACTGCCCTGAGAGCCGAAGTCCTCACTGGTCTTGACCAGTCCGATTCCGAAATAGCCCTGCCAGAAACGATTCATGATCACCCGGGAGGTCAGCGGATGGTCAGCGCTGACCAGCCAGCGGGCCAGGCCCAGCCGGTTATTGGGAAGTTGCTCAGACATTGCGGGCAAACAGTCGGGTACTCCTGACTGTACTTCCTCGCGCTGATTCCGATAATCTCCCCGCTCCAGTAAGAAAGTCTTAAGAGGCTCCTCTCTTTCCCGCATCACCATGGTCCCGGCCATGGCAGACCGGATCTCCTTGAGCTCCGTGGCTAGAGCCGTCTGCCGAAGGTGTGCATCGCGCAGCCCGGCCGGGGCGCGGTGCTCGAGAAAGTAATCTCTCAATTCTTTCTTCTGCCCTGGCTTCAGCTCCTCTGCGTCAACCCGGAGCAAGGCTCTGACAGGCTCATCCCGGGTGAGTTGCAGGATTTCCTCCCGGCCCAGTTGCCGGCTGTAAAAGCGCAGGTCGTCCAGCAGAGCGGTCGTGCCTCTTCGTTGCTTCATGAAAGGAAAGTCGGAGTTGACTCCCAGATAGAGGTTGCGATCGTTCTCGATGGTCCCGTTCAAGGTGTCCGAGTCCACCCTGCCTTCCTGCAACTCTCCATCCAGGAAAATCTGCAGACCCGGGGCTTGCATAGATCCGTCGTAGACGATGGCGAGATGCTGCCATTTCTTATTCCGCAGGGGGTCCGGCAGCGAGATAGTCAGGGCTTGATGCGGCCACTCCCGAATCATTCTGAAGGAAAACGGCGTGCCTGGCTGGCCCGGGACCGACACTACCTGATCGCCCAAAAAGATCCCGAACCCCCGCTCACCCTGATCCGGATCCCGTCGCGAGAGCAGATATCCCTCAGCGTTACCTGCCGGGAAAAGCCAGAGTGCAATCGTAAACGGTCTTTCTCCAGTCAGTTGGGCCGCTGCTCCCAGATCGACAAATGTCTCTCCGTCCAGGTTGATACCCTGCCCGACTCGACCCGCTTGATGCCTCACGAACTCACTGCTGGGGTGGGCGTGGTGATAGTTCCCACTGGTGTCGGCAAAATGACCGTCGAATTCATAGTGGGCGAGCAGGCTGTCATGGGAGGGGACCGGAAACTGGCCGAGAGCAAGGATCGAAGCTGGAGAGCCCCGTGGAATCCGCGGCAGGATCACAGGAAGACGAACACTGAATAGTGATAAAGTGAGGTGTTTTGGCAAATCTGGCCGAAGAGGAAGTAATGACTACCGGCACCTGGCTCCATCGGAAACTCCTGCTCCGCGGGCTCACCGCCGTTCTGATCCTTTTCCTCCTGGTTTGGACGCCTGTGTGGGCGCAACAGGCTCCATCGGGAGTCCGCTGGGTGGTCTCGCAGGGTCAGATCCCCCCGGTCGTCTGGGGAATCTACGACCTGGAGTCGCGAACATGGGTCAACCGGGCCTCCGGAAGATGGGGCTCGGCCTCGGCGCCGCCTGGCCAGTACAGCGTCTACGTACGCTGGACACCGGAGTCACCCCTGGAGTGGTGGGCGATGGTTGAAGTCTATGACGGGACATTCACACCCCTGCAGTCTCGCCAGCCTCTCGCCCTTTTCAGCGGAATCGCACAGTTGGTCCAGAATGCCTATGTGGAACCTCCGCGGATGGAGCAGGCTCTGGATGGGGCCCTGGTGGCCATGATCGAGTCACTGGATCCTTATTCGAGCTATGTCAACGCTGCTACCTTCAAGGCTTTGGACCATGGGCATCAGGCCTCCCCTGGCCTGATCGTCAACAAACTCTTCGGCTACCTCTATGTGGTCTCTGTCGTGGAGGGGAGTCCGGCGGAAGAAGAAGGGCTTTACACGGGCACCCTCATTGAATCGATCAACGGAACCACCACTGCTTTTATGAGTCTCTGGGAAGCAGAGCAACGCCTGAAGGGTCCCCCCGACACCCGAGTCGAGCTTCGAGTCGTGCGCGCCCGCAGCAGCGAGCCGGTTCAACTCCAACTGTTGCGGAGTCTGGCCGACCCTCCTGATGTTGCGACCGAGCCACTGGGAGACGGGATCGTGCGGCTGCACCTTCCTCACCTGGGAGCGGGCGTTGCGCTGGCTCTGGAGTCGATCCTCTCCGAGATCGACAATCCCCAGACCAGTGGATTGGTCCTGGACCTCCGCGGCACCGCCCAGGGCTTGATGAAGGAATCGGTGGCAAGCGCCGACCTCTTTCTGGATGAGGGTGCGAGCATCATGACTCTTTCAGGGCGGGAAGGGCCCAGCCAAGAGTTCGTGGCAGCAAAGGGAGTCGCACTGGCGGATGTGCCGATGGTAGTTCTGATTGATCGGGGGACCAGTGGTGCCGCCGAGATTCTGGCCGCGGCCCTTGAGGATCACGGACGGGCGGAAACCCTGGGCGTGAGGAGCATTGGAAACGGAGGAGTCCAGGAGAGGCAGGATCTGGAGGACGGCGCGATGCTCCTGCTCACCACCCGGAAGGTGGTGCGCTCCACAGGCTTACCCCTGCAATCCAAGGATTTGCGGAAGTCGGGCATCAAACCCTCCCTGCGCTGGCCGGACCAGAACTGGGAGATGCAATACTACTACGACCACCTCCCGGCGGGAGACGGGTTTGATCTGGAGTCTCACCGCGACCTGCGCAAGGCCATTCTGGAGGAGCAGCTTCGAAAGGCCATTGAAAGAATTCATGAAGCCATCCAGACCCGTAAGAAAGCAGCCTGATTTGAGAAACCCATGATGTTTCATTCTGCATCCGTCCCGACCAAGACCCGGAGTGTTTTCAGACCAGGAACTGCAGCTTTCCTGCTGTCCCTGCTGGTGATGGCCGCAGCCTGGACAGGCTCACGCCCCCTGGAGGCTGCCAATGACAAGGCGGACCCCGATCTACTCAAGGCGCTCCAACAGTTCTCTGGGGTTCTGAGCCGAGTGGAGAGTAGCTACGCCACCGAGGTCGATTCTGCAGAGCTGGTAGAAAGCGCAGTACGAGGAATGCTGCGGACGCTGGACCCACACAGTTCCTTTTTTGCGGCCTCCGACTACTCAAAACTCCAAGAAGAGCAGGAAGGCCAGTACTTCGGCCTGGGAATACTGATTCGCCCGGCGGCGCCGGGCTCGGGCAGAGTCGTGGTGGTGGAGCCTCCCTCCCCTGGAACCCCCGCCTACAAAGTCGGACTTCAGCCTGGCGACGTGATTTTCAGGGTCGACGGAGAACCCATCGACGAGTGGGTTTACCCCGACGAGGTTATCCCCAGAATCAAGGGACCGAAGGGTACTACGGTCAAGATCAGCGTGCAGCGCCCCGGGGAAGCGTCCCCGCTCGAGCTTGAAGTGGAGCGCGATGCGATTCCCATCTACACCATCAAGCACGTCTTTCACCTGAAGCCCGAGGTGGGCTACATCCGCATCGAGCGCTTTGGCTCGACAACCGGGAAGGAGTTGCGTGATGCTCTGGAGGAGCTTGGTGAAAAGGAGCTCGAGGGTCTGGTTCTGGACCTTCGCAACAATCCCGGAGGCTCCCTCCGGGAAGCGATTGCCGTTTCCGACCGGTTTCTGAAACGGGACCAGGTGATCGTCAAGACTCGCAACCGGGACGGGGAAACCAAACCCTATCCGGCGCCCGAAGGACGGCAGCATCTCTACCCGATGGTGGTCCTCATTAATCACTACTCAGCCAGCGGAAGCGAGATCGTGGCGGGTGCCCTGCAGGACCATGACCGGGCGCTGCTGCTCGGAGCAACGACGTTTGGCAAAGCTCTGGTGCAGACGGTCTTTCCGCTCCCGGGAGAGCGTGGGCTGGCACTGACCACGGGGCGCTACCAGACACCCAGCGGCCGCCTCATCCAGAGACCCTTTCAGCCCGGTTTCTATGACTACCTCTATGCCAGCCAGGGTGCAGCCCCGGCTCTGGACCAGGCCTTTCTGACCGACTCCGGAAGACCGGTCTATGGGGGAGGCGGAATCCGCCCCGATGTAGAAGAAGATATCGACCGCTATACTCCATTCGCCGCCAATGTGAATCGAAAGAACTTCTTCTATAAATTCGCGGGAATGCTGATCCATGGTGAGGTCGAAGGGGAAACGCGCTTCCAGCACTCCCTGGACGAGATTCGGGAGTTGAGCGGGCAGGAGCTCGACCAACTCAAGCAGGAAGTTGCCGTCTCCGAGGAGGGAGAGACTCTCGGGAGATTCCGACAGTTCTTGGAAGGAGAGGGGCTCGAGTTTTCGGACGCAGATTTCGATGAGAGCCGCCGCCAGCTAGCCAATCGCCTGCAGCAGGAAGTCTTCCTGGTCCTGTTCGGTGAGACTGAAGGAGTCCGGATTCAGCTTCGAATCGACAATCAGGTCCAGAAGGCACTGGAGCTGTTACCCCGGGCCCGGGACTTGATGGAACGGTAGGGAAACCAGGGGGCCCATCGTAGGGGCCGGTCTTGTGCCGGCCCGTTTGGCGGGCGACAACAAGGGTCGCCCCTACAAATCGTTCTCCGGGGGCTGGACCGGTCGAAAGCCCACCAGGGTCAGCGTCGCAACGACAGCCACAGCGATCCCCTGCCAGGGTGAGAGGAAGGCAATGGCAAAGGCAATCAGCAACGCCGTGCTTCGCTCAATTCGAGTGTGCACAAGTCCAATGGCCACATAGAAACAGGCAAATCCGGTCAGCATCAGGGTCAAAGCCAGGGCGATCGGCATGAGTGGCTTGAGTAACGTCACAAGGGGCAGGATCATGTAAAGTAGCGGGGTTCCAAGACCGTAGTAAGACGAGATTCCGCTGAACAATGAATCGATTGCCCGCCGTCCCTCGGTCCAGCGCTGCACAATGATCACGTGCACGCCCGTCCAGAGTGCGCCCTGGGTCGGAAAGAAAGGTGCAAACAGGGCCATCAGCCCGTTCCTGATCGCCAGAGAATAGTGAGATCGGGTCAAATTGATGTCGATCTTTTCATCCGGACGGGAGGGAGTCGCCGACTTGAGGACTTCAATCCCGGTGATCAGATCCCCAAACAGAATGACATAGCCCATCAATGCCAGAGGAATGGTCTGCAGAAACATTTCCAGACCGGGCCACCCGATGCTGAAGGGAGAGGCCTTACTCCACAGATCAAACACAGGCGGGATCAGGATGCCCGACTGGATCTCGTATTCCAGTTCGCCCACGAAGGGCCCTACGATTCCCGCCCCCACGAAACCCGGGAGAAGCCCCAGAGAGGCCAGAAAGGCGACCCACCTGTACTTCTGCTTGAGCCTCTGTACCGGGAGTGAAAAAGTCAGAAGCAGACACAGTCCCAGGGCAACCAGCGTACTCACCGGTTGAATGTCAAGGGCCTCCCCTTCCACCAGGAACACGCGGTACAAAGCCGCCAGGGCGGCTCCCATGACAATACCCGCTTTGAAGGTGGCAGGGAGCCACTTCATGAACTTCTTGCCCAGCCCCGTGAAGCCCATGAAAAAGAGAATCACGGTGAAGTTAAGCGAGACCGCCGTCATGAGCTGGAAACGTTCGGTGGGAGTAGGATACACAGCGAGGCCGTCTGCCCCGGTTGCCAGCACGACACTCAGAACCAGCGGCAGAGCCGGCGTCACCCAGCCGGGAGCAAAAGGCTCCCCAAAAACGATGAAGGAACTGCATACGAGCAGAGAAAGCAGCGCGATAAAAGCGACGGCCTCCTCGAAGACGAGGCCGAACTCGCCGGTCAGGAGGGGGGCCAGGGCCAGGCCGGTGGCGCCCGCGACCAGAAATCCCTGCAACAGTTCCGGAACTTCCATGCGGGTGTGATAGATGGGCACCCGACAGGTAAACGGGCCCCATTTCCATCCCGGTTGAACAGCGCCGTGTGGACGTTGGACTGGCATATTGGGTCAGGATGGTACCGGAATGAGACCGCTTTCTAAAGGGCCGCGCCAACTTCGAGACCCCTGGCCGGCAGAGGCAGATTTTGCGGCCGCAGACTACTCCGTGGAGATGCGGTAGAGACTGCTTCCCCTCAAGTAGATCTCGTCTCCGACAGCCGCCATGGAGGCATCGAAGCCGTCCTCCAGCGAGTTGGTGGCCAGCACCTCGGGCTCGGATCCTGCCTTGACGACGACGGTCTTGCCTGCTCTGTCGGTAACGTACACCCGGCCGCCCGCCCCCACGGGAGAAGCATAGATGTTGCCCAGGCCTTCCAGACGCTGCTGATAATGGCGCTCGCCGGTGGTGGCGTCAAAAGCGGAAAGAATTCCGGTATTTCCCTTCAGCAAGTAGATGATTCCCCCGTAGAGCAGCGGAGAGGGAACGTAGGGAGTATCGCGATCAAGGCTCCAGAGGATCGCTTCAGAACCCGTAATGTCTCCCCTGGCCTGGGCCAGACGAACCGCCATCAGGGCGTTCCCACGAAAGCCGCTGGTCAGGTAGACAATCCCATCCTCAGACACGGGCGAGGGAATTGTATTGTTGGTCATGCCGGTCAATTCCCAGAGCAGCTTCCCGTCGGAAAGATCGTAGGTGCGCACCTTGCGGGTGGCGCTGGTCACCACCTGGGCAACGCCTTCGTGCTCGACGACCAGGGGCGTAGCCCAGGAGGTAATCTCATCCCGTTCTGCTCGCCACAGTTCCTCACCGGTTTCTTTGTCCAGGGCGACAATGAAAGACTCTCCCTCGTGGTCCCAGGGGATGACAATGGCCTGATTGTGGAGCACCGGGGAAGCGCCCTCTCCGAAACTGACCTTGATGGTCATCTTCCCAAAGGCCTTCTTCCATTTGACGTTCCCCTCAGTATCGAGACAGTAGAGCCCGCGGGACCCGAAAAAAGCGTAAATGTGTTCTCCATCCGTGACCGCCGAGCCCCCGGCGAAGGATCCCGTCTGGTGAATTCCTTCGTGAGGAACAACTTCCTCGACCGTTTTCTCCCACGCGATCTCGCCGGTCTGCCGGTCGATGGCCAGAACAACGAAACGCAAATACTCGGTTGGCGGTGTCCTGTTCCTGTGGAATCCCCTTCGGCCGCGCCGGCCCGCCGGCTGGTCCCCCTGAGGTGAAGGTTCGGGTTCGGGCTGAGGCGGAGCTTCAATCTTGTTGCCGGTCGGAACTGCAGTCGTCAGGTAGATCCGATTCCCCCACAGGACCGGACTGCTGGAACCTTTTCCTGGAATCGCCACTTTCCAGCGGATGTTCTGATCTTCGCCCCACTCGACCGGAGGGCTTCCGGTGCCGGCGGCGCCGGTCGCATTCGGACCTCTCCACTGTGGCCATTGCTGATCGGTATCGGCCAGAGGGGGTCCGGCTAGCGCAACTGCTGTCAGCAAAAAGACTGTGGCCAGACACATCCACTTCACGTTCATATAGAAATCTCCCTGTTGGTCAGTCTAGACATGCGGAATCTATCAGACCATCTTACGCCAGTCTGACCTTCGGGGTTACAGGCTGGTGGACTCGCCAGATCTAATCAGAACCGGGGGCGTTAGGCCGCGGCTACCACTCGGCCCTCGCTACCACTCGGCCCTCGCTAGCGCTCGGGTTCTGATTCAATGGGAGTGAACGCCCTTTGACACTCTTGCTGGATTTCGGCACCATTCCAGGCGAGGAGCAGGTTTGAATTCACTCAGAGACCCCATAGGTCAGCTTCCGCTTGCCCTGCGGGGACTGTGCCTCGCAACCCTGATTCTGCTGGCAGCTCCGGGATCCTCGGGTGCCCAGACCAGACAGGTTGAAGGGTCTCTCTCCTCAGGAGCTCGGCTTTTTCGAGATCACTGCCAGCGCTGTCACAATCCGGAGCTTCGGAACTCGGGACTGGACCTCTCCTCGAGAGAATCAGCCCTGGTCGGCGGCAAGCAGGGTCCGGCTCTCCATCTCGACCAACCAGAAGAAAGCCCTGTCTTCAAGAAAACCGCCTCCGGGGAGATGCCTTTTGATGTCAGACTGCCGGAGACGGAAAAACTGCAGCTTCTGGAGTGGCTCGCATCCGCTGCACCCTGGCCGCAGTATGCGGCGGATGGACCTGCTCTGCCCGACGACGAAGTGCACCGGAATGTCCGAGAGGGAAATACAACCTCCAGCCAATTTACGGAAGGCAAAGACGAACAGCACTGGGCGTTTGCCCGGACTGAGAAACCGCGTGTACCCGGAGTCGAGGCTGGGAATACACACCCGATTGACGCCTTTCTCCTCACTCAGCAGGAAAAGCTGGGGCTCACACCAGTGGGAGAGGCGGACCGCCAAATACTTGTCCGTGGAGATCCACCCGGATGCCCTGGCCACAGCTACGAACCTGGATGTCGCCAGCTGGCCGGCCGACATCGTCGACAACCCGGACACCTGGCGGATTCCACTCTGGTAGTGTGGGGAGGAGAATTTGGTCGGCTCCCCATCAGCCAGCGTTCGGAGTTCGGGACCCAGGGACGCGACCACAACCCGCGGGGGTTCTGCATGTGGATGGCCGGGGGCGGTATCAAGGGTGGAGTCAGCTACGGTGCCACCGACGAGATCGGCTGGAAGGCTGTGGAGGGTCGAGTCTCAGTCAATGACCTGCACGCCACGATTCTGCACCTGATGGGGCTGGATCACGAACGCCTTACCTACAGTCACAACGGGCGGCCCTTCCGCCTGACCGATGTGGCCGGCAGGCTGATCCATCCGATTCTGGCTTAACCTCCAAGACTCTCGAGCCGCTTTTCAAAGTAACCGCGCCAGCTCGGGGGCAGGGCCTCAGTCTCGATGGCCTTGCGCAGGAGCTCCCGGTTCTCCCGCTCGGTTGTATAAAGGCTCGTCACTTCCCGAACTCGAAGATCGGAGTCGGGGCTCTTCTCCAGGAGCTCGATCGTATCTCCTGCCGCTACCCGACCTTCCTCTTCAACGCCAAAGTAAAAACCGGTCCTCTGACTCTGCAGAAAGCGCTTGATCATCTTGGGATCACCGAAACGGAGCCCCAGCTTGAAACAGGGCATACGCGGTTCGGTGACGACCAGTTGGGCCGTGCCCACCCGAAACCGATCCCCGATCGAAACCGACTCTTCGTCCAGGCCTTCCGTCGTCAGGTTCTCGCCAAACCGACCCCACTCGAATACCGTGCCGGGCAGTTCCCCGCGCCAGAACTCATAGTGCTCGGAAGGATAGGCGTAGACGACCTTGGTGGGACCGCCGTGAACCGTCAGATCAGCCTGCCGGTCTCCGTCCAGATTGAGCCGGGCAACTCGCACCGGTCCTTCCACGGGCTCCTTGAAGATGCCCGTGGAGATCGTTCGCCCCTGCCAGTAGACATCTCGGGGCAAGCCGACATTGACCGAAACGATACGCATCGGTATCTATTCTTGGCCATCTCGCCTGGGTGTGCAAACCGCTTGTCGCTACCGCGCAGGCATACAGCATCGAAAACCATCGACCAAGGGCTTTTTATTGGGGACTCAGAGGGGATCACGATCACTCCAGATGGAGAGCTGGTCTATGTGCAAACACCAAAGAATCAGGCTCGGCTCTGCTCGGCGCGCTTGTTGGCTGGGGCGATCTCTTCAGGCTCTGTCCTGGCCGGCGGCAAGGGCGGCAAGCCAGACAAGGGAACACCAGCCAGCTTCACCGTCCTCTTCAGCGGCGAGGTCTCGAGCAGCAATCTCCTGGGAGATTGCTCGGGGAACCGCATAACTAACAGATCGAACAAGATCGGGCAACTTCGTCGACACCGCTCTAGCGGTCTGAAGTCTGAAAACCTATTTGCACCACGGGCTGCTAGGCGTGGCGAGAGTCGATGGCGCCCCCACTTGCCCGGACCTCCTCGAGGAAGAAGGATCACCGACACTGAATCCGACCGCGTGGCGGCTGCCAAGCAGTCACTAGCAGTTCGCTCGATTTCACCCCCCCCTTCTGTCATATAATCCCTCCGAATTATCTATACATGCCTGAGGGATCGATCTATGAACAAGGAATATGACGTCATCATCATTGGAGCCGGTATTATCGGGTGTTCGACCGCCTTCGAGCTGTCCAAGAAAGGCCACCGGACTCTGAACATCGACAAGAATCCTGTGGCCGGTTACGGGTCCACCAGTAATTCCTGCGCCATTGTCAGAGCTCACTACTCCACCTACGAAGGTGTGGCCATGGCCTACGAGAACTTCTACTATTGGCAGAACTGGGAGAAGTACCTGGACGCTGAAGATGAGAGCGGGTACTCCCAGTTCCGTAACACAGGCACCATTCTGCTCAAGACCCGGGGACACGATTTCGAGAAGGTCCTGCGTCGATACAGAGAAGTGGGAGTCGAATTCGAGGAGTGGGATCTGGCGGAACTGGAACAGAAGATGCCTCTTTTCGATCACCACTGTTTCTATCCTCCCCGGCGACCCAGTGATCCCAAGTTCTGGATCAAGCCCGAGGAGCAGATTGACGGGGCGATCTTTACGCCTGGCTCCGGATACGTGAACGATCCCCAGCTGGCCACTCACAACCTGATGCGCGCCGCCGAAGCCAAAGGGGGCGAGTTCCTGTTCAACAGTGCGATCACGGCCATTCCGCGCAGCAAGGGCCGAGTGCAGGGCGTTGTGCTTGCCGACGGCACCCGAATTGAGGCTCCCGTCGTGGTTAATGTGTCCGGACCCCATTCCTTTGTCATCAATCGGATGGCCGGTGTGGAAGAGGGCATGAACATCAAGACCAGAGCGTTGCGCCACGAGGTTCACCATGTCCATTCTCCCGAGGGCTTTGATTTTCAAAAAGACGGCTATCACACCTCCGACGGCGACACGGCCATCTACTTCCGTCCCGAAACCGGCAACTCGATTCTGGTAGGCAGTGAGGATCCGGAATGCGACGAGAAGGTCTGGGTGGAAGACCCGGATGACTTCGATCGGAATGTTAGCCCGGAGCAGTGGGAAGCTCAGGTGTACCGGCTGGCAAAACGCATTCCCTCGCTACGGATTCCCAACCGGCCCAAGGGACTGGTGGATCTTTACGATGTCTCGGACGACTGGATTCCCCTTTACGACAAATCCGACCTGAAGGGCTTTTACATGGCCGTCGGGACCAGCGGTAACCAGTTCAAGAACGCCTCGGTGGTGGGTGTGCTGATGAGAGACCTGATCGAGGCCTGCGAAAACGGGCGGGATCACGATGCCGACCCGGTACAGGTGGAGCTGGAGCATACCGGGCTGACCCTCAATTCCGGTTTTTACTCCCGACTCCGTGAGATCAATCGGGATAGTAGTTTTTCGGTGAACGGGTGAATCTTGAATTCCAGATTCCAGATTCCAGATTCCAAATCGGGGAGAGAGCCAGGAGCTGACGGGCTGACGGCTGACAAACTGAGCTGACACCTATCTGGAAGAACCGGGGCTGCCAGGCCGGGGCGGGGAGTGTGGAGTCAGGCTACCCGGGCCGCCCGGGAGGCGGGGGGACCTTGGAACCTGGAATCTCCCCACGATCCCGGGTATAAACAACCTGTCCCTTTCTTCAATCAGTAATGTCTTGGAAAGTGAGGAAGTGATGAACCTCAAGAGTTGGTTCTTCCGTGTGGGAAAGCTTCTGCCTGCCGGGGCAGTTCTTTCCCTTGTCACCACGGCACCGACCTCGGCCCAGCAGGCGAAGTATCTGGACCATCGGGTCGATCCGACCTGGGATGTCACCCGGGCCCGCGGGGAGACGTACGACCTCGACTTCACGACGGAAGAGGGAACCTGGATGTCAGTCGACATCTCTCCGGACGGAAACTGGGTGGTCTTCGATCTGCTGGGTCACATCTATCGAGTCCCAGCCGGTGGAGGGAACGCTGAAACCCTGACTGAGGGTAGCGGCATCGCTCTCAATTTCCACCCCCGCTACTCTCCCAACGGACTCCAAATCGCTTTCATCTCGGATCGGACCGGTCAGAACAACCTGTGGACGATGGATGCTGACGGGTCCAATCCCGAGCCGGTATTTCTGGATCCGGTCAGCCGTCTCACCGGTCCTGTCTGGATGCCCGATGGAAAATCGATCATTGCGGTTCGCGAATTTCCCACCTACGCACTGCATCGGCGATCAGCACGGATCTGGCGCTTCCCGGTGAAGAGCCGCAGCCTCGATCCTGAAGCTCTGCTGGGTGAGCCCTCCGGAACCCAGGCCTACTGGCCGACCGTATCCCCCGACGGCTCGGCTATCTATTTCCAGTCCAACACCTTCGCGGAACCTGTACACGGGATGATGCGGTATCAGCACATCCGCCGCCTCGATCTCGGGACTCGTACCGTCGTCAGCACAACTGCGGGTGCAGGAGCCCAGGTGTACCGTGCCGAGGGAAGCACGGAGATGGCACCCGAGATCTCGCCGGACGGACGGCTGCTGGCCTTTGCTCGCAGAATTCCAGGCGGCCTCCTCGAGTACCGGGGACATCGGCACCGCGGGCGAACGGCCCTGTGGCTGCTCGATCTGGAGACGGGCAGGCAGCGGATTCTGATGGATCCGATCACCTTCGACATGCAGAACGCCCACGGTATGAAAAACCTGCGGGTTCTCCCTGGCTACGCCTGGTCCAAAGATTCGCAGTCGCTGGTGCTCTCCCAGGGCGGCAAGCTGCGGCGCGTGTGGCTGGATGGTCGCGTGGAGACGATTCCCTTCCGGGCCCGGGTACATCGCACTTTGACAGAGCAGACCCGCTCCCGCCACGACATTTCCGATGAGCCTTTCCGTTCCCGCCACATCCGCTGGCCTGCCGTGACACCCGACGGCAAGACGGCTGTCTTTGAGGCCGTGGGTTGGATCTGGCGGATGGAACTGCCATCGGGCACGCCCCGGAAACTGGCCGATCAGGGGGAGAACCTGTTTCAGTTCATGCCCGAAATATCCCCCGACGGACAACACGTCACTTTTGTGTCCTGGAATGACCACACGCTGGGACACCTCTGGCGAGTCCCCATCGACGGTGGAGTCCCTCAGCACCTGACAGCACAGGCGGCAGAGTATCTGTTTCCGACCTGGACTCCGGACTCTCGATCCGTGGTCGTTTTCGGCTCTCAAGAAGTGGATCCGGCTGCGCTGGCGGGAGGAGCTCCGGCGCACTACCGGCGGGTTCTGCTGGACGCGGTGACAGGAGAGTCCAGGATTCTACAGCAGCGGGCCCGGCCGCAGTCGGCCCGTTTTGGACCCGATGGGAGGATTTATTATCTGGTGAGCTACGGCGCAGGCGATGTCCAGAGTCCGCTGGCCCAGGGCAAGCCGGTTCCGGATCGGTATTCGGACCTGGTCTCGATTGATGCGAAAAAGGAAGGCGATCCACAGCACCACCTGCGTTTCCCGGCGGCCCGGGAAGCGGTTGTCTCGCCCGCAGGCGACTGGGTCGCCTATCGGGAGAATTTCGACATCTGGCTGGCGCCTCTGCATCGAACTACGGCGGTCTATCACTCGGAGACACCACTGGTCTGGGAAGGACCCGAGAAACCCTACGAGACCATTAAGGAAGATCCGCGGGCTGGAATCCGTCGTTTGAGCACCGGCGGGGGAGCCTATGTCCGCTGGCGGGACGACCACACGGTGCAATTCTCCAGTGCCGATCAGATTCACCTCTACGACACCCGAACCCGGAACACCAGGATTGTGGACGTGGAGGTCCGGATCCCCCGGCCGGTTCCAGCGGGATCCATCGCTCTGCGGGGCGCCCGGATTGTCACTCTCCACAACCGACAGGTGATCGAGAATGGCACGATTGTGGTCAAAGGCGCGCGCATCGAGTGCGTGGGAGCCTGCGACCTCTCGTCGATCGACTACGTTGTGCCCCTGGATGGAAAAACCATCATCCCCGGGTTCGTGGACGTCCACGGTCATCAGGGCCTGGGTGGACCACTCCCGATCATTCCTCAGCACCTGCCCTCGACCTCATTCTTTCTGGCCTACGGTGTCACCACCACACTGGATCCCTCCACCAGCAGCTTTGCCTACTTCCCCGTTGCTGAGCTGGTTCGAGCCGGGCGCATGGTGGGACCAAGGATGTATGCCACCGGCGAAGTGCTGCTGCCCCAGGCTCCTCTGACGGGGCCGCCCAATTATGCGGAGGCCGAGCATCTGGTACGCCGGATCGCGACCCAGGGTGGAATCTCAGTCAAGATCTATCTGACCCCTCGCCGGGATCAGCGGCAGATGATCTCTGAGGCGGCCAGAAAGTTCGGGCTTTCCGTAACCAACGAAGGAGCCGACCTCTACCACAATGTGGGAGCGATACTGGACGGGAACACCGGCTTCGAGCACCCGCTTCACTACCTGCCCATGTGGGACGATGCGATTCAGTTTTTTGCCCGAACCAGAGCCGTTTATTCTCCCACCCTGATCGTGGCCAGCGCGGGGCCCTGGTTGGAAGAGTACTACCAGTCCCGCAGCGATCTGTGGAACGACGAGAAGCAGCGCCGTTTCATGCCCTGGCGAAATCTGGCCAGACGCATCAATCACGCGGTCAAACCGAAGACGGAATATCCATTCCCCCTCATGATGGAGGCCGTTGCCGATCTCCTGCGTGCCGGTGGACAAGCGTCCATCGGAGGGCACGGAGAGCAGTGGGGTCTGGACTCTCACTGGGAAGTGTGGGGCTATGCGGAGGCGCTCGACCCCATCGAGGCCCTGGAGATGGCCAGCCTCGGAGGGGCCTACATGGCCGGCCTGGAGGATGACCTGGGGTCCATCGAGACCGGAAAGCTGGCAGACCTGATCATCCTCAACTCGAATCCACTGGAAGCCATTGCGAATACCATCGATATTGCCTACGTCATGAAGGGCGGGAGACTCTTCAACGACGATACGCTGGACGAAGTCTGGCCCAAAACGAGACCCTATGGAGTCCCCCCCTGGCTGGAAGAGGAGGTCTACCGAACCGATACACGATCGGTCAGCCATTGGGATCAATGAGAGAGGGTTCTGGGGGAATAAGATTCGTAGGGGCGACCCTCGTGGTCGCCCGCCGAAACGGGCCGGCACAAGACCGGCCCCTACGGTTCTTGCCGTCCCGGGCAGACGTCTCGCTCCATACCGTGACCAAGTCCATGATGGAAGAGGGGTGAAAGCATGAGCACAGTTAAACTGATTCAAATCGCCACTTTGATTCTGGCGCTCAATGTGGGGCTCACCGCAGGCAACTTTCGTGCCTCGGTCGTGAAGGTCGACATTACTCCCGACCCGGACACTCCTCACTGGCTGGCTGGGTACTTTGCCCGTCAGTCCACCGGTGTGCATGACCGCCTCTACCACCGGATCGTCGTCATGCACGACGGCGAGAAGCCTTTCGTTCTGGTCTCGACCGACGTCGTCGGATTCTCTCCGGTCCTGTATGACGAGTTCGCTGAACAGCTAGAGAAGGAAACTGGAGTGGGCAGAGAACAGCTCTGGTGGACCGTGACCCACACTCACTCGGCACCCGAAGTGGGGCCTCCGGGACTGGGCCGGAGTTTCCTGGGGGAGCGCTACCAGCACGAGTGGGATCGCGAATACCAGAGGTTCCTGAGAGATTCCCTCTCCGCAGGGATCCGAGAAGCGCTGGCTGATTTAATCCCGGCCCGGCTGGCGGTGGGCTCGGGAATGTCCCTGGCCAACATCAACCGCCGGGCCCCCGGACCCGACGGGACCGTCACTCTGGGACTGAATCCGGAAGGAGCCGTGGACCGCAAGATCGGCCTCCTTCGCCTGGAGCGCCCCGACGGGTCCCCAATCGCGCTGATTGCCAATTACGCGGTACACGGGACCTACTTGAGCGGGCGCAATCTGGAGATCAGCGGAGATGTACAGGGCGTTGTCGCATCCTATGTGGAGGATAAGCTGGGCGTCCCCATGCTGTTCATCAACGGGGCTGCAGGCAATCTTGCGCCGATTTACACTTTCAATTCTAATTTTGCTTATATCACCAAGTTCAACGTGTTGCTGGGAGATCGGATCCTGGATGTGAATCGGTCGATTCGTGCGGACGAGAGTGCAGAGATCGACTTCGAATTCGGTGAGATCATCGTCGAAACTCCCAAGTTCCCGAGCCTGAAATGGCCCGAAGACCATCATCGCTATCTTCGCACGACCGAGGACGGACAGGCACTGGTCCGCCTCCCGGTACGGTTCTTTAAGATCAGAAGGGATATCGTTCTGTGGGCCGCGCCCCTGGAAATGTTCTGTGAATACGCCATCAAGATCCGGAATCTGTCGCCCTTTCCCAACACTTTCTATTTCGGCTATGCCAACGGGTGGCTCGGGTATCTTCCCACAGCCGTGTCCTACGGACAGGGAGGCTACGAGGTTCGAGTCACTCCCTACACGGAACAGGCGGAAACCGACTTCACCGAGGCGGTAGTGGGGTATTTGCAGGGGATGCCGAGGTAGGTTCTGGGTTCTGGGTTCTGGAAACTTTAGTTGCCTTCAGCCACCCCGGTACCCGACAATTGAACCGTCAACCAGGAGGTACTGTCGATGAAATCGGCCGGCAAAATGATCACCACCGCTTTCGCCCTCGCCGGGGCTGCAGCATCGCTCCCCTCGTGCGCCTCGCCGGACACGCAGGATCATGTCACCACGGTCTCATCGACACCGACGCAGGCTTTGAGTGCCGACGGGCAGTACATCTCCTGGAAAGAACACTTGATCGACGGCGAGGAACTGGGGGGAGTCCCGATCCAGGGAGGCGATGGTCTGCAGATGGCCGATCTGGACCTGGACGGGTATCTGGACATTGTTTCTGTCCACGAGTCCGACGTTGTCTACGGACAGAGCACCGAGGGCTATGTTCGAGTCGCTTTCGGATCTGAGAACCCGGACGAATGGGAACTGGTGACTCTGGCCGAGGGAAAAGAGGCCGCAGCCGCAGAAGATGCATCCATCGGCGATCTCAACAACGATGGCTATCCCGACATTATTGTCGCCTGCGAACTGGCTCATCTTCTCTACCTCCAGAATCCGGGAGACGACATCCGGCAGGGAGCGAGGTGGCAGCGCGTCATCCCCGACGTTTCCCGGAACCGGGGCTCTTACATCCGCGTCTTTTTTGCCGACTTCAACGACGATGGCCGACTCGAGGTGGTGGCGGCGAACAAAGGAGAGCAGAGTCCCAGCCTGCAGAGCGCCCGGCTCTACCCGATCTCTTTGTTTCAAGCCCCCGACGATCCACTGGACAGTTCCGGCTGGGTCGAACGGGAGCTGACTCACGTACTGACCCCGATCAATTCACGCCCGGTTGATCTGGACGGGGACGGGGATCTGGACATCCTGGGCGGAAGTCGCTTTGAATCGCGCATGCTCTGGCTCGAGAATTTAGGGACTGGTGAGATCCAGTTTCGATAACACCGAATTGAAGTAGCAGGCCGGAGCGCCCCCTGGCGGGCGCGGGAAATGCATCTGACCGGAATGAACGTTGCCTTTCTGGATGTCAATCGAGATGGCAGGCTCGACATTCTCACCCAGGAGACGTTCTCGAAGCTGATCTGGCTGGAGCAACCTGAAGAGCCTGCGTCACCGTGGCAGATCCACCCCATCGGTTCCATCTTTCCGGATCACGGTGTCGGTGTCGCCGTGGGAGACCTGAACCAGGACGGGCACTCGGACCTGCTTATCGGCAGCTACAGCCGAGGCCCCCGGGATCAGGATGGCCCGGAGATCACCAAGGACCATCCGGTGGCGCGGATCGCCTGGTTTCAAAACCCCGGTTCGGAAACTGAAGCATGGGTCAGACACGACATCACCCGGCGCAAACGCGGGATGTATGACCAGTTGATCCTGCTTGATCTGGACGGAGACGGTGACCTCGATTTCACAGGAACGCGTGGGAACAGCGCCCGGTTTGACGGAGTTTTCTGGGTGGAACAGGTCCGTACTCAAAGCCCCGCCGCCGCCTTTCAGCCGGCCCGACAGCAGGAGAGCGAGGAACTCGCCCTCACCTCCAACGGACTGGAATGGGAAGAACCGGAATAGTTGGCGAATTGCGTCGACCCGAGAGATTGAGCTACGCTACGCACATGCGGCGATTGGCTCTGAACCTCTTTCTTCCTGTGCTCGCTGTCTCGGGGACAAATCTACTTCGGGCACAGCAGGTGGAGACGACCACGCCGGCTCCACGCCTTGCTCTCCTGTCGACCTGTGAGACTACGGAGCCCTCCCCCAGAGTTGCAGGACTTCAGCTTCCACCGGACCTGGAAGCGGCCGGGCGTGAGCTGCGGGGTCGGCTTGTGGCCGATCCATCCGATGTCTCGGTCCAGTTTGACCTGGGAACGCTGTTCGAAGTCCAGAGAGATTTCTCAGGCGCGCTGATTGCCTACCAGGAGGCTTTGAAACTGGACCGGTCCTGTTCGGACTGTGCCGTATCTCTGTCCTCCCTCCTGCATCACTGCAAGCAGAACGTGGATTCCGTCCGTGTGATGGAAGATTTCCTGGAAGCCAATCCCAGGTCGGCTCCGGCCGTGACTCATCTGGCCCTGCTTCACATAGAACTGAAGCAGTACAGTGAAGGCCTGCGCCTGGCCCGGCAGGCTCAAAAGCTGGAGAGCGATTCGGCGGTCGGGTACCACCTCCAGGCTGTGGCCCACCTCGGGCTGGAGCAGAGAGATGAAGCTGAGGCCTATTTCAAGATTGCCGTCGAGAATGATGATCCATTGGCCGAATCCCACCTTCAACTGGGGCTTCTCTATGGCAAACAACCGGAGACCTTCGATCAGGCAGCAGTACACTTGCGAAAGGCCCTCGATCTGGGGCTCGTACATCCTGAAATCTACAAGGATCTGGGCCGGGTCCTGGTCAATCAGGAGCAGCATCTGGATGCCATTGTGGAGCTGCAGAATGCTCTGACCCTCAATTCAGACTACGCGGAACCCTACTATTTCCTCTCCAAGTCGTACGAGAAACTGGGGCAGCAGGCCCAGGCTGAAGCTGCAATAGAGCGCTTTCGGACACTGGATGCCGCCCAGGTCGCACCTTCTGAGACAAGAACCCAGGCCCAGGCTCACTATCTGAGCGGTATGGCGTTGCTGCAGCAACGCAATGCGAATGAGGCCTACCCGGCTTTCCTGAGAGCTATTGAAGTCGACGCGACCTTCGACTCCCCCTACTTTCGCCTGGCCCAGCTCAATTCAATGTCCGATCGCCCGCAACAGGCAGTTGAGCTGGTGCGCAAGGCCATTGCCCTGAATCCGATCCTGCCCGAGTACCATCTGCTTCTCGGTGAGAGCCTCCCCAAAAGCGAAGCCGAAGCCGCCATTGAGGCCATCCTGGAAGCCATCAAACTGAACCCTTCGGCGGCAACTCCCTACAATTCTCTGGGGAACATCCAGTTCGCCGACGGCCAATACGACCAGGCCCTCCGCGCCTACAGCCAGGCGATCAAGCTCGACGACGAGAACCCGATTTTTCACCTGAATCTTTCCTCCGTGCTCCGCCAGACGGGCGACGAGGAAGGGAGCAAGAGGGAGCGCGATCTCTACACGCGTCTTTCGGCCAACCCGAACGACTAGTTACGTTCCAAGGTTGGAACGTCAATCCCCCGCCACCTGGTCCCATCCCCTCCGGGACAGGTCCCAGTAGATGACCACACCCCCCAGTGCCCCGACCAGAAGGAAGAAAAGGCCCAGGGCATAGTGGCCAAAAATCAGTTTTCCGACGCCAAAAACACCTCCGTAGACGAGAATCGTCCCACACAGCCAGTCTACGAACAGCCACCCAAAACCTGAATCGGGCTGGACGTGGGGAGCTACCTTGCGCAGTCTGGACCAGCCAATACCTCCCGGACGGACTTTTTCATAAAAGCGAATCAGGTGCTGCTGTTCCACCGGCCTGGTCAGCAGGGTGACCGCCAGCCAGGCGACCGTAGTGACCCCAACGATGTAGTAAAGAGAGGTCGGGAAGACGATTTCCGTATAGAGACTCACATAGCCATAGACGAAAAAGGGTACGACGGTTGCCACGATCTCACTCCAGGCATTGATCCGCCACCAGTAGAAGCGCAAGATCAGCACCAGCCCGATTCCGGCACCTGCTTCAATAATGAACTGCCAGGCCCCGGAGATGGTGTGGATAACGAGAGTGACCAGGACCGACGCGACCATCAGAAGGAAGGTGGCCGAGCGGGAGACGAAGATGTAATGCCTGTCGGAAGCCCCGGCGTTCAGAAAGCGCTTGTAGAAATCGTTGACCAGGTAAGAACTTCCCCAGTTGAACAGCGTTGTAATGGTCGACATGTAGGCCGCCAGGAAAGTGGCGACCAACAGTCCTTTCAGTCCCGGGGGCAGGAAATCACGCATGGCGTAGATGTACCCCAAGCGCTTCTCGTCGGGACCCAGCTCCGGATAGAGCACCAACGTTGACAGCCCCACCAGAATCCAGGGCCAGGGCCGCAGGCAATAGTGAGCGAGGGTGAACCACAGGGTTGCTAGCAAGGCGTGCTTCTCGTCCTTGGCGGAGAGCATCCGCTGGGCAATGAACCCTCCTCCGCCCGGCTCCGATCCCGGATACCAGGAGGCCCACCACTGAATGAAAATGTGAGCCACAAACGCACTCACGGTCAGGGCTAGGACCCCTCCAGCAACCGCCTCGCCTCCCCCCACAACGGGAGTGAATCGAAACACCCAGTCCGGGAGCTTGGCCTGCAGACCTGAAATCCCTCCCACCTCGGGCCTCCGCAAGACAACGAACATCAGGATGGTCGTTCCGGTCATGGCGATGACAAATTGAATGGCATCATTGAAGGCGACTCCCCACAACCCTGCCAGCGCAGAGTAAACGGCCACGAACAGGAGGGCACCAAAAACGTAGTACCGAACTTGAGAAGACGGGATGCCAAACATTCCCTCCAGGATGGACATCATGGCCAGGTTGACCCAGCCCATCACCACCACATTGATGAAGAGTCCCAGGTAGAGCGCTCGGAACCCTCTCAGAAACGCCCCGGTCTTACCCGAGTAACGCAGCTCGATGAACTCCACATCGGTGACGACTCCGGTCCTGCGCCACAGGCGGGCAAAGAAAAAGACCGTCAGCATTCCTCCCAGAATGAAGTTCCACCATAGCCAGTTTCCGGCAATGCCATTGCGGGCGACCAGTTCGGTGATCGCCAGCGGCGTATCGGTGGCAAAAGTGGTGGCGACCATGGAAGTTCCAGCAACCCACCAGGGAAGGCTTCGGCCCGAGAGGAAAAACTCCTCCATGTTCTTACCCGCCCGCTTCGAAAAGTAGACCGCCACCGAGAAGCTGATCATGAGATAGAGGCCAACAATGATCCAGTCGACTGCATGCATAGGCTTGAATGTTAAAGGTTCAAGGCTAGAATTTGAAGATCGTCCGACCTTGCGTCGTTTCCATGCACTGGTCCTGTGTGGTAAACAGATGCTGTCATGAGCCACCTCTTTCTGGTCCGGCACGGTCAGGCCACTTTTCCCTATCTGGACCAGGATCATCTGACCGGAATTGGGCAGGCTCAGGCCCGGCTGCTTGGTTGTTTCTGGGCAGCTCAGGGAATGGAATTCGACCAGATCTACACGGGACCCGGCGGCCGTCACCAGGAGACCGCCGCCCTGGCCGGCAAAGTGCTGCTTGATCAGGGTCTGCAGTGGCCGGAGCCAGTCGTTCTCGAGTCACTGGACGAATACCAGGCAGGAGCGCTTCTCAACCTGGGAGTGGCCCGATTTCGCGAGGTTGACCAGCGCATCGGTGAACTGTGGGATGCTTCCAAGTCGGCTGCCGATCCGGTCGAAAAAGAAAGAGCCTGGAACCGCATGTTTGAGGCCATCCTCCACGCCTGGGCCCATCAAGAGGTCGAACTGGACGGCGTCGAGCCATGGGGAGATTTCTGTGTTCGGGTGGAGGGGGGAATCTCCGAGATCGTCAAGCAGGGCGGAAAAGGTCGGCTCGTGGCTGCCTTTACCTCGGGCGGACCCATTGGAGTCGCCGCCCGGCACGCCCTGCAAACCTCAACCGAGAAGACTCTGCAAATGGCCTGGATGGTTCGCAACACCTCCTTGAGCGAGTTTCTCTTCTCTGATGACCGTTTCACCTTGAGTACTTTCAATGCCTTCCCACATTTCCGGGAGCCGTCCGTACTGACGTATCGTTAACGAGCACCAGGAGGAAGCCTTTATGGATTTCAGCATAGACCCCCAAACACAGGAGCTCCTGGAAAAGATCCAGGACCTCGTCGAGCGGAAACTCTATCCCCTCGAAGCGGACCTGGAAATAAGCGGTATCAAGAGTCTCTTACCCAGACTCAGCGAGATTCGAGAAGAGGTAAGAGAACTGGGCTTCTGGTGTCCCCACATCTCCAGGGAACACGGCGGCATGGGCCTCAGCCTGGTGCAGCACGCACTGGTAAGCGCCGTCCTGGGCCGCTGCCAGCTCGGCCACTATGTGTTCAATTGCCAGGCCCCCGACGCTGGGAACATGGAGATTTTGATCAAGAACGGCACCTCAGAACAGAAGCAGACCTTCCTGGAGCCTCTGCTGGAGGGCCGCATTCGAAGTTGCTTTGCCATGACCGAGCCCGAGCGGCCGGGATCGAATCCGACCTGGATGGAGACCAGCGCAGTCAAAGATGGCCAGGACTACGTCATCAATGGGCACAAGTGGTTTACCAGCGCAGCCGACGGAGCCAGCTTTGCCATTGTGATGGCTGTGACCGACGCCGAGGCCGGTCGCTACGATCGAGCCAGTATGATCCTGGTGCCCACGGACACTCCCGGGTTCCGGCGACTGCGAAACATCCCCATCATGGGTCATGTGGGAGAGGACTACTTCAGCCATGCGGAGGTCGTCTTCGAGGACTGTCGGATTCCCCGCGAGAATCTTCTGGGAGCAGAGGGAGCCGGTTTCAGAATCGCCCAGCAGCGGCTGGGCGCTGGTCGAATCCACCACTGCATGCGCTGGATCGGTATCGGTGAGCGCTCGATCGAGCTGATGTGCCAGCGGGTCGCAGACCGCGAGCTGGCCCCGGGCCGTCCCCTGGGTTCGAGACAGATCGTGCAGACCTGGATTGCTGACAGCTGGGCGGAGATCCGGGCGGCGCGCCTCATGGTGCTCGATGCTGCCTGGAAGATGGAGCAAGACGGTCAGCTGGGGGCTCGCAAAGAGATTTCCGCCATCAAGTTTTATGCGGCCAACGTACTTCTCAAGGTGCTGGATCGCGCCATCCAGGCCCACGGAGGCTTGGGCGTTACCAGCGATACCCCTCTGGCCCGGATTATGCATGAGATCTGAATCCGAGTGAGATTTGGGCCCATAAAAAGAGCCGTAGCTCTCTGATATAAAAGGGTTTACACAAACAAGACTCTAACCAGGAGCTACGGCAATGTTAAGAGCAGTCTGCCAGAATACCCTGCCATTTCACAGCCACAGAAAGATCACGGCGCGTTTTGATGGGGGAGCCTCACTTCCGACGCAGGATGGTTGTTGTTTGGATCGGTGGATCGGCAACATCGGCTCTGCGAGGGCTTCAGTTCGTGTATTTCGGAGAGTCGAGACCAACGCTACATTCGTCATGATCTGTTGAAGTTGATCCGACAACGAGTCTTGCAGATCGTGGCCGGCTACGAAGACTGTAATGACGCCGATACGCTGCGCTCGGATCCGATGCTCAAAACCGTCTGTGATCAGTTGCCGGAGAGCGATCCGGATTTGGCCACGCAGCCGACTTTCTCCCGCTTGGAGAACTCCGTCACCAGGAAGGATCTGATGCGTTTGAGCCAGTGGCTGCTAGGCCGTTATGTGCGCTCCCTGAAGAAAAGACGTCCCGGTAAGATCATCCTGGATCTGGACAGTACCGACGACCACACCCACGGCCAGCAGGAGTTCTCCTTCTACCACGGGTATTACCGAAGCCACATTCTGCATCCTTTGCTGATCTTCGATGCCGACACGGGAGACCTGGTGTGTGCCGTGTTGAGACCTGGCAACAAGGGAGCTGCCTCTCACATCGTGCCCATTCTGAAGCGAGTCGTGGAGGCTATCCGACAAGGAGTGGGGACGGATGTCGAGATTGAGATTCGGGCCGACAGCGGCTTTGCCACGCCGCGGCTCTACGAGTTCTGTGAGGCTGAAGAGAATCAACTCCAGTATGTCATTGGGTTAAGTCGAAACCCTCGCCTGCAGCGAGTGGTCGAGCCCCTGCTGGATTCGACTCGGGAAAGGTTCCTTGAGCTGGAGGAAAAACAGCGTCAGTTTGACGAGTTTCTTTATCGAGCCAACAGCTGGGATCGATCTCGTCGCGTCATCGTCAAAGTGGAGGTCGATCAGCGCGGGATCAATCGTCGCTTTGTGGTCACCAACCGGGACGATCTCTGCTCCCAATCACTTTATGACCACTACACAAACCGAGGACAGACCGAAAACTTCATCAAGGCCTTCAAGAATCATCTGAGCATGGACCGACTCAGCTGTCATCGATTCCTGGCCAATCAGTTTCGACTCCTCCTGCATGCCCTGGCTTACCAGATGTTCGTGCGCCTGCGCGACTATCTGCACGGGACCCCCTGGCACAAGCTCGAAATCGAAACCTTACGTCGTCGTGTCCTCAAGATCGGGGCCCGGATCCGACAAACCACTCGACGCATCTGGGTCCATCTTTCCTCAGCCTTTCCCGAACAACCCCTCTTCCACCTCGTCTTGAGTCGTCTCAACTCCAGCTAGCCTCTCCCAGCTCCCCGAAAAACCGCTTCCGATACTCACCCAGGCCCAGATCTGTCTGAAATTCACTCCCCAACCACTTCAAACGCCTCGCCAACCGATATTCTTCGCAAATCCGCCTGTCACACCTGTCCGCTTTCGAGTTGAGCCACTTCTCGAGTCGTTTTTCAACTCCGGACTACGGTTCTTGCATAATCCGGGCTGGCGGCCTTCTTTCGAAACGAACGAGCGGGTCGCATTTATGACGGACCTGACGAAGTCCATCGCATCGTGGTGGCCCGTGAACTGCTCAGGCCGTATGGGGTCAAGGTGACTTTCTAGCTGCTAAGGCCCCCAACCTTCAGGCGCAACTGGAACAGGTAAAAAGTGGTTACAAGAGACTCCCAGGAGAACAAGTTCCTCGACTTGAGCACCACGGTGCGCCCTGGGGAGGAGTTGGACCTGACCCGGCTGGAACCCTACCTGAGAAATCGGTTCCCCCGGGAATCCGGTCCACTGATCGTGGAGCAGTTCCCTCAGGGACACTCCAATCTGACCTACCTGGTTCGTCTGGGAGATCGGGAACTCGCACTGAGACGCCCTCCCTTTGGCAGCAGGGTGAAGACGGCCCATGACATGGGCCGCGAATACCGCGTCCTGTCCAGGCTGCACAAGGCCTATCCCCCGGCCCCGCGCCCCTTCTTTTACTGTGACGATGAGTCCGTACTGGGAGCCCCCTTCTATGCCATGCAGCGGGTCCGGGGGGTGATCATGCGCAAGGACCTTCCACCCGGACTGGAGATCCCGCCCGAGACAGCTCGGCGAATGTCCGAATCTTTCATCGACAACCTGACGGAGTTGCACGGATTGGATTACGAGGCCGTTGGCCTGGGCAACCTGGGCAAACCGGAGGGGTTTGTGGCCAGACAGATATCCGGCTGGATCAAGCGCTATGAGCGATCCCGAACCCACGAACTGGAAGGAGTGGAGAAAATCTCATTGTGGCTGACGGAGCAAATGCCGCCGGAAGCCGGAAGCGCCCTGATCCACAACGACTACAAGTACGACAATGTCGTCCTCGACGCGGCTGACCTGACACGGATCGTTGGCGTTCTGGACTGGGAAATGTGCACTCTGGGGGATCCGCTGATGGACCTGGGAACGGCCCTGAACTACTGGGTGAATGCTGACGATCCGGACGACCTGCAGCAGATTCGGTTTGGCCTCACTACCTTGCCGGGAACTCTCACGCGGAGAGAACTGGCGGATCGATACGCCGAGAAATCCGGCCAGGATATTTCCAACCTTGCGTATTACTACGCGTTCGGCCTCTTCAAGACAGCCGTCATCTGCCAGCAGATTTACTACCGATACCACCACGGTCTCACCAAGGACGAGCGCTTTCCCGCGTTTCTCGACGCCGCCCGAATCATGATGAAAACGGCAGTCCGGGTTTCCGAAACCGGAATCGTCTGATCGGCCGCTGCTCCTAGGTGAACAGGAACGAGCAACGCACCCCCTACCAGGCTGTCATGCCTCCGTCCACGACCAGCACATGCCCGGTCACGTAGTCGGAAGCCCGGGAGGCGAGGAAGACCGCGGCCCCCTTCAGATCGTCCTTTCCGCCTACCCGGCCCAGAGGGATAGAGGGAAGAATATGGTCTTTGCGGTTCTCGATGATCCAGCCGGACATTTGAGTTGGAAACCAGCCGGGAGCGATGGCGTTCACCTGAACATTGTGGGGGGCCCAGCCACAGGCCAAATCTTTGGTGAGGGCTGCCACTCCGCCCTTGGATGCGCTGTAGCCGGAAGCCTGCATGATCTCCGGGCGCCCGCCCCCCAGGGCTGCGGTCGAGGCGATATTGATGATCTTCCCCTGGCGGCGTTCGATCATCGTTCTGGCTACCGCCTGGGCACAGAGAAAGGTGCCGGTCAGATTGGTCTGAATCACCTGGTTCCACCGCTCCAGCGGCATCTCCTCAGCCGGGGCACCCCAGGCCGTTCCGGCGTTGTTGACAAGGATGTCAATCTTTCCAAAGCTGTCCATTGTGAAGTCCACGAGAGCCGTAATGTCCTCTGGGATCGTCACGTCACAGCCATGAGCCAGAGCTCGAATCCCGTGATTCTCGAGTGCAGTGGCAGCCTCCTGACAGCGTTCCTGCTTACGAGCGCTGAGCACCAGGCTGGCGCCCATCTCGGCAAAACCTTCGGCGATCTGTCTGCCCAGGCCAGTCCCCCCCCCGGTAATGATCGCCACGCGCCCAGAAAGGTCGAACAGCTCCTTTGTATTCATTCAGTCTCCCAGAAGATCCCGGATTCGCGTTCGGCCGGCTGGCTGCCCACCCCGCAGTAGAAGCAGATGGAGGCCGCCACCACCCGTTGACACCCGGCGCAATTCCTCGAAAAAAGCCAGTGGCTTCAGGCATTCCGGAGCCCAGACGCCGGGCTCAGCGAGGGCCCGGCGAAGCATAAGTAGTACTCCGGCGGCGGCCGGCACGCCGGTTGCCTCCTCCATCTTCATCTCCGAGCCAGCGGCAAAGCGGTATCCATCCCCATCAATCGTTACGTCGATTTGTAGTCCCGAGCCGTAGCGGACCGCCTCCACCTGATGGAGTTCCTCGAAAGAACAATATTGGCCGTACAAGGCCGCGTCGACGCCTTCCCGCTGCAGCGTCTTGAGGTCACATTGACGGGCGAGAGCCCAGCACAGATGAAGATACTCAGGGGGAGAGATCCCACCCTGGTTCGTGATCTGGCCGACACCAGTGAAGCGCGGCAAAGTCAGTGGCTCCGGATGTCCGAGCGTCAGGATGACTTGCCGCCCGACGGGGTCGGGAAACTGCAGGTGACGCGGCTTCAAATCGTCCCACTCCGGTACCTCCAAGACTCCCGGCAGCGCCGTCGCAAAGCAATGAATGACGTGGTCAAACGCGGCCCGGGTCATGTCCGCCCGATCCACCGTCCACGCCAATTCAACCGCTGCCCGCCGAGGATCTTCTAGGGCGTCCAGGGCGGTCCGGATCAGGATGTTGGTGGTGCCGGGAGCTGAGCCCATTCCAATCAGTGCCCGAATTCCCGCGGTGCGGGCTTCGGGCTCCAGAGCCAGAAGGAGCTCCGTAGTATCCACATCATCACAGATGTCCAGGTAGTCGGCTCCCAACTCGATCGCGAGTTCCAGAGCGGCGGTACCGATCACATAGAAGGGACCGGCCATGTTCACCAGCAGCGAAACGGTCCCACTTCTTGCCGTCAGCAACTCTCGCTCATCCGAGAGAACGTCCCCCGTTACGACTTCGACTCCGAGAGTCTCCATTTCCGCACGGACTTCTGGGCCCCAGGACAGGTCCACGGCTGTCAGGCCCGAGAGGTCCAGGGCCCGGGAGAGGTATTTCAGCATGGCCTGGGCCTGTGACCCGGCAGCACCCACAAGAACGATTCCGTTGGCTTCCATGCTGACCGATCCTAGTAGTAAAAGTGAAAAGTCGCAAGCTGGAACTGCACCGGCTTCCCTCCGACCACTCGAATCCCATGATCTGGATCGCGGGCCACGTTCTGAACAGCCGCGCCGACCTGGCCCGCTACCTGAAAATCGAGGCCCACTGTCCCTGGAGTGAGTTGTTCGAACGCCACAGCCAGCTTCAGCCCGCTGCTGCCTATCCTGACGTAGAAGAGATTCTGGGGGTGCTGGAATACGACCAACCGGGCCCTGCGAATTGGGAGCGATCGGTTGAGCCCCGAAGAGTTGTCGGGACCGAGTCCTGAGTAGGTGGCTGGGGTATGAGGGGCTGGTGGGCTGACGCCGTTCCTCGTTCCGAGTTTAGTTGTGAAGTCGGAATTCGGACTCGGAGCTTTCTTTGTAGCCGTAGCGAACGGCCCGCGCCCGCTTTGGACTGCTGTTCGCCAACTCGATCGGTTCAGTGTAGAGCCTCCAGCGAGGTGTCTCACCCTCCTCGGTCGAGTAGGCAATGGACGCCCCTTCGGTGCGACAGGAGAGTGTGACTTTCATAGAACGGCCCAGCTCTCCTCCTGACGGGTGGATCGAGGGAGCGGCGGTTGCGGGTTGCTCCCCACCCGGCCACATCTGCTCCATCATCTCGTCCTCCGGTATGCGACCCATGTCTCCAACCTCGGTCCGCCACGCCTCCAGAGCCTGGCGGAGGCGCGCAAGGGTCTGCTGGTGCCCGGGGTCCTCGGCCAGGTTTTCGATTTCATGGGGGTCCGAGTACAAATCGTAAAGCTCTTGCGGCGGCTTTTGGGATCGGAACCAGAGCTGCTGCGGCCCTTCCAGACGGCCTTCTTGATGCAGGCGCAGCAACTCCTGCATGAGAGGCATACGGTTCCGATAGCGGATGGTCTGGACATAGGGCTTCTCGGGCTGAAAGTGGAGGATATACTTGAAGCGCTCATCGCGGGCCGCACGCATCCTGTCGTAGGCCTCGTCCATTCGATCCCGGGCCGCGAAAACATACTCCCTGGCAGGACCGGCGGCAGCCCCCAGAAAGGCTTTGCCCTGTATGTGCTCGGGGATCTCCACCCCGGCCAGAGAGGGGACCGTGGGCGCAAAGTCGACGAAACTGACCAGCCGATCGGTGACGGAGCCCGGAGCGACTTCGCCGGGCCAGCGGACGAACATGGGAACGTGGAGCCCGGAATCGTACACCCATCTCTTGGCCCGGGGGAGTCCGTCTCCATGGTCGCTGAAAAAGAAAACGATGGTGTTGCCCGACAGGTCGTCCTCTGCCAGCTGCTCCAGAATTTGTCCCACCCAGATATCGACCCGAGTGATGTTGTCGTAGTGGCGGGCCAGGTCGGTCCTCACCACCGGAGTGTCCGGGTAGTAGGGGGGCACCTCGACCCGCGCCGGATCCAGGATTGGCTCTTCGTCCGGATTGGGCCAGACCCGGCTCTCATGGGTACGAGCGGAGTTGAAGACGGCAAAGAAAGGCTGGCCCGGTGCTCGACCACGCCAGTGGGCCGTCCGGCTGGACTCGTCCCAGGCCGTCAGCGGTGTTCCGAACTGGTAGTCGGTCTTGGCGTTGTTGGTGCAGTAGTATCCGGCCGCCCGAAGAGACTCGGTAAAGGTCTTCACATCCGGAGGGGGAACCGCCAGATAGGGGCCCGGAAGACCGGGCCCCTGGTTGCTGGTACGCATGTGGTGGGTGCCAATAGAGATCGGGTAGGTCCCCGTGATCAGGGCCGAGCGGCTGGGAGCACACACCCCCGAAACGGAAAAAACACGGGTAAAGGTCATCCCTTCCGAAGCCAGCCGGGGGCTTAGATCCTCAACCGTGATCCAGAGGATGTTGGGGCGGGTTGCGACGGCGGGGACGGGACCGGTAGTGAACAGGCAGTGAGTGCAAGCGCAAGAAGGTTCCGGCACCTCCGCACCTGTGGCCCGATGGCTCGTTTGCGGTCCCTCCCACTTTCCGATCTCAGATTGCACCGCCGCTTGCGTTACTGGCGAGACAGCCAGGGAATGATCATGGAGACTTTCTTCCGGTAGCTGCGCTAGGCCTCGCCGTCGAAGACCACGTGATTGACGAGTCCATAGACTACGGCGAAAACCCTGCCCATTTCCTATCCTTCTGGTTACCATGGGTGAACACCGATAAGTCCAAGGAGAAAGGCTCCCGGTCCCCGCAGGAGGTTACTCAGAGGGCAGGACTATGTTGAAAGGGTCACCAACAATTAAGTAATGGAGAAAGAATAACCCCGGGCGGAGGCTTACGCAACGTCCGATTCACACCATGCTATCGCCTTACATTTTTGAAGACACACTCCCTTCTGGTTTAGAGTTGCCAGAAACAACACGGGGGAAAACGTTCTGGAGGGCAAGATGCGTAATGGAGCCGGGTGGCCGAAGTACCTGTTGATACCGGCACTGGCCGGTTTATTCTCAACCTGTACGATGCCTCCCGGGGAGCCCTACGAAGCGCGCATACGCTGGACCAGCTACGGGATCCCACACGTTGAAGCAGGGGATCTGGGAAGCCTGGGTTTCGGGGATGGTTATGCCCAGGCTCGAGACCACCTGTGTGATATTGCAGACCAGGTCGTGCGCGCCAGGGGAGAGAGGGCTCGTTTTTTTGGTCGAGGGCACGATGATCGACACTTGAACAGTGACCTGGGAATGCGCGCTCTCAATGTCTATGCGTGGGCCGGCTCTTTGCTCGAGCGAGATCCGCCTGAGATTCGCGAGTGGTACGATGGCTTCGCGGCCGGGTACAACACCTTTCTGGAGCGAACCGGAAAGGACTCTATCGCCGGGTGGTGCCGCGGCGCCGAGTGGGTGGAACCTATCCAGGCCGTGGATCTGATCGCCTACCATCGGATCATCACGCTGGTTTCCGTCTCCTTCGGAGAAGCGATCGGGGCCGCACAACCCCCTGAAACAAGTCAGGCGGCAGCAGCCGTTGCTGTCTCCCTGGACTCGGGCCGGGGCAGCAACGGCTGGGCCCTGGGACGGGACCGGACCGAGAGCGGCGGAGGCATGCTCGTTTCCAATCCTCACCACCCCTGGGCCGGTTCGAACCGCTTCTGGGAGAAGCACTTGACCATCCCGGGAGAGTTCAACGCCTACGGGGTCAGCCTGGTGGGCTTTCCGGGCGTGCACCTTGGCTTCAACGAGGCCGTCGCCTGGACACACACCACTTCAGCAGGAGAGCGCTTTACCCTCTACAGCCTCGATCTGGTGAAGGGCCACCCCACGCGCTATCACTATGACGACAGCGAGCGGGAGATGACATCGCGCACCGTAGATGTCGAGGTGCGCAGCGCAAGTGGGATTGTGGAGACTGTGACTCGCACACTCTATTTCAGCCACTATGGACCCATCCTCAATATGGAGAGCCTGGAATGGACCGGGGATCGGGCGATCAGCGTTCGGGAAGCCAATCAAAGCAACGACGATGACCACAGGCAGATCCTGGAATGGAACCGTGCGGAGAGCCTGGAGGAATTCCAACAGGCGCACGCCGACTACATGGGCATGGATTGGGTCAACACCATTGCCGTCAGTTCGGACGGACGAGCCTGGTATACCGATACCGCACCGACTCCGAGACTAAGCCCAGAGGCCCTGTCGGCCTGGCAGGAACGCACACGAACCGACGAGACCACGCACAGTTTGTGGAACAGGGGCACCGTCCTTCTGGATGGGTCCAACTCTCTGTTTGAATGGGGCGACCCGGAAGACAGCCAGGCGGCACCTGTCCTCTCCTATCGGGAGATGCCCCAACTGGAGCGTCGCGACTACGTCTTCAATTCCAACGACAGCTACTGGCTGCCCCACCACGAGGTCCGCATCACAGGTTTTTCTCTGCTTCAGGGAGGAGAAGCCACACCCCTCTCTCTGAGAACCCGAATGAATGCGATCACACTGGGTGATCTCTCGCCGGACGGGCCGGCAGGTTCCGATGGCAAGTTCAACCTGGAGGAACTAGGGCAGGCCATCCTGCACAACCGGAGTCTGGCAGCGGAATTGATCCTCCCAGGATTGGTAGCGCGGTGCTGGGGCAAATCGCACATTCTGGTCGATGGAAAAAGCACTGATTTGAAGGAAGCCTGTCAGGTACTTTCGGAATGGGACGGTCGTTATAACGTGGAAAGCTCTGGAGCCGTACTTTTCCGGGAGTTCCTGACCCGATACAACCGCAGCCAACTGAGGCGGGCCGGAGCTCTCTTCGGAGAGGATTTCACTCCTTCTCAACCCCTCGAAACCCCGCGGGGCCTGGCTCCAGCCGGGCACGGTCCCGACCCGATCCTGCAAAACCTTGTACGCGCCGTCAGAGTGATGGGAGCGGCCGACATACCGCTGGATGTTCCCCTGGGTCAGGTTCAGTTTGCTCAGCGGGGCAGCAAACGGATCCCGATTCACGGCGGACTCGGCACCTGGGAAGGAATCCAGAATCTGGTTCGCCCTGCCCCCAACAGTACGACACTTGAGCCCGCAAGACCTTACCAGAAGGTGCCCGACAGCCGGTACCTGACGACAGAGGGCTATCCGATCGGGACCGGGACCAGTTTTCTACTGGTTCTGGAGTTCAGCAAAGAGGGACCCCGGGGCAAGGCATTCCTGACCTATGGCCTGTCCGAAGATCCGAACTCCCGGCACTTCTGGGATCAGACCGAGCTTTTTTCCCAGAAGAAGTGGAGACCGGTTCTTTTCAGCGAAGAATCGATCCAGAAAGATGTCCAAGAGGAGATGATCGTTCGAGGAGAAAAGTCACGATGAAACCAAAGATCCAGCGATTCGGACTGCTGACCCTGTCAGTTGCATTGTTCTATTCCTGCGGGGGTGAAGCTCCGCCTTCGAGGAGCGAGGAGACAGCGCCTGAAGAAAATTTCTACACCATCAATCCGGCGGAAGCGGGCAACATCTCAGGAAAGGTGACTTACGAGGGCGAAGTCCCCCCTGCGGAAGAGATCGACATGAGTCGGAGTTCTCCAAGCGGGAGAAAGTCGGCTGCGTGGCCAAATCCGGATCGCTCTCCGGCACTGATCACAGACGGTTTTGAGCATCGGATCGTATCGGCGTCATTACAGTCTTCGTAGCCGGCCACGATCTGCAAGACTCGAACTCCTGCTGGCCGTGGGTGTGGTCGTCGGTACTGTCCAGATCCAGGATGATCTTACCGGGACGTCTTTTCTTCAGGGAGCGCACATAACGGCCTAGCAGCCACTGGCTCAAACGCATCAGATCCTTCCTGGTGACGGAGTTCTCCAAGCGGGAGAAAGTCGGCTGCGTGGCCAAATCCGGATCGCTCTCCGGCAACTGATCACAGACGGTTTTGAGCATCGGATCCGAGCGCAGCGTATCGGCGTCATTACAGTCTTCGTAGCCGGCCACGATCTGCAAGACTCGTTGTCGGATCAACTTCAACAGATCATGACGAATGTAGCGTTGGTCTCGACTCTCCGAAATACACGAACTGAACCGGAATGTGCGAAGAGGCATTCGGGACCGATCCTCTCACAGCGACTACTGGTCGACGAAACCGGCGGGCTGGCCAACGTCTTTCTGTCGATTGAAGCCGACTTCGAAGGTCTGAAGTTCAAGGTTCCTTCTGAACCGGTCGTGGCCGATCAGGTTGGCTGCCTTTACACTCCGCGGGTGGTTGGCGTTCGGGTCGGACAGCAACTGCTGGTGACCAACAGCGACCTGGTTACCCACAACGTACATCCACTGCCCCGCTTCAATCGCGAGTCGAACCGAACTCAGAGCTCGGGCAGCGAGCCACTGCTGATCCCATTCCGGCGACCCGAAATGATGATCCCCGTAAAGTGCAACCTCCACTCCTGGATGGTGACCTTCGTCAGCGTCATGCCCCATCCGTTTTTTGCCGTTTCGGGGGCGGACGGATCTTTTCAGATTCAGGGACTGCCCCCGGGTGAATACACCCTGGTGGCCATGCATGAGGGACTCGGGCACCAGAAGGTAACCGTCACCGTGGGACCCGGGGAGTCGAAGGGCATCGAGATCCTCTACAAACAGCCGGAGAAGTGATCTTGGCCTGACTCGGAGCCCGGAACTGGGAACCATCTGGAATCTGGAACCCGCAATTCCCTATAATGTCGGGTCATGTCACCCACTGCGGACCTACCGTCCGCTCAGGCCTGATAAGGGAGGAACAGCATGAAGCTCCAGAGGAAACAGCGACCCTACTTGTGCATCCTGGCATTGGTTTTGCCTTGGATCCTTTTTGCCTGCGGAGGAGAGCCGCCGGCGGAGCCGCAACCTGCACCTGCACCGGTATGGCCTCAGCTTCCGGGGTACGAGGCGATGCAGATCCCTGCGGACAACCCGATGAGTGTCGACAGGGTGGAACTCGGCAAACAGCTTTATTATGACCCCCGACTCAGCGGAGACGGAAAGCGTTCCTGCTATGGATGTCATCTCCAGGAACATGGCCTCACGGATGGCAAGCCCCTTGCAATCGGTGCCTTCGACCGCACCCTGACTCGATCATCCCCCACCATGTGGAACGTTGGCTACTACGGTGAACTCTACTGGGACGGCCGCTCGGGAGCCCTCGAAAAACAAGTGAAAGGTGCGTGGGGCGGTGGGAATATGGGAGCCTCCGGGAAAGATGGAGCTCCCAGCATGGATGACATCTCAGCCCGGCTCAGCGAGATCGCAGGATACCGTCAGCAGTTTCAGAAGATCTTCGGCTCCGATGCCAGCCCGGACCATGTAGCGTACGCTGTCGCCGCGTTCATGCGAACCCTTGTGGCCAGTGAGTCCAGGTGGTCCCACTTTCAGAGCGGCCACGAGACTGCCTTCAACGAACAGGAGAGGAGAGGGTGGCAGGTCTTCAGTGAGAAGGCCAAGTGCACGAACTGCCACGATTCGATCCTTCTTACTGACATGCAGTATCACAATGTGGGAATCGGAATGGATGCTGAAACCCCCGATGTGGGCCGGGCCAAAGTCAGTGGCCAGGAAAAGGACACGGGAGCCTTCAAGACACCCAGTCTCCTGGATATCAGTAAGTCTGCGCCCTACTTTCACAATGGCAGCGTGGCAACGCTGGAAGAAGCAGTCGATCTGATGCTGGATGGCGGTCTGCCCAACCCGTACCTGGACGAAGAGAACCTGGACGAGACAAAGAACGCCGAGCTGACCGACGACGAGAAGCAGGATCTGCTGGCCTTCTTGAGGGCTCTGGACGTGGATTACAACATTGAGGAACCGACGCTGCCGGAGTAGATTCGATCGGACCGCGGAGGGTCCTCCTTGATTTCAGGCTGCGGAAGAGAGCGGGAGGACCTAGAATCTCTTCACCGAGATCTCCCGGAAGTGGACGGTCTGAGGTTCGTGGTGGTTCTGGATGCCGACAAAACCCTGATCCGGCCGGGGACCCCGTATCGGTTCATAGTTGTGCTGACGAGGCGGAACCTCATCTCTTCCCGGGTCAAAGTCGGTGACCTTCACACCGTTGAGAAAGACGATCGTGGCCTGCCCGCGCAGCTCGATGTCCAGCGTATTCCATTCGCCCGCTGCCTTCTGGGGCCGGGAACGGGCCGGGCTCATGGAATAGATGGCACCGGTGGTGTGCCAGTTGGTGCCACTTTGTTTCTGGTGGTCTGATTTCTCGTAGGTTTTCGGCCAGCTTTCCAGGATCTGGACTTCATTGCCGCTGTGGACAGCCTGCCAGGGATCTTTCGGTGGCTCGGGGATACGGATGAAAATCCCGGAGTTATCCTCCGGCTGTGTGGTCCGGAACACGACACGGAGAGTGCAGTTTCCAAACTTCTCTCGGGTGTACCAGAGTAGACCCATTCCGCCTTCGGTCTTCATGAGACCCTCTTCCACGTACACCTTTCCCGGACCCACGTGCTCCCAACCGTCCAGGCTCTCTCCATCGAACAGTTGCTGCCACTTGTCCCGGCTTTCTCCGCCAGGGAACCCAAGAACGAACAAGAGTGTCATCAGCATCGAAAAAGTCATCAGATCCTCCTAACCCGACGCGCCAAGGTTGAACCATTATCTCATTCCAGGTCCCATCTTTCTCGGCGGTAGCGCTTCCCTGCGGCCTGCTGAGAAGTGGACCCGGAAAACTGGACCATTTGCTAAGGTGGCTTCGACCTGAATCAGAAAGGATGAGGAGTCATGGCAAAACGAAGGAATTTCTCAGCTCAGTTTAAAGCGAAGGTGGCGCTGGAAGCGCTTCGAGGCGAGCACACCCTGAGCGAGCTGGCGGCTCGCTACGAGATCCACCCGAATATGATCACGAATTGGAAAAAGCGGGCCCGAGAGGGCCTGGTCGATGTGTTCGCAGGCAAAGTTGAGAAGCGTCAGAGAGGAAGCGAGGGGAAGACCAAAGAGCTCTACGCCAAGATTGGCGAACTGACGGTGGAAAAGGATTTTTTGTCCAAAGTGCTCGATCGCTGAGCATCAAGGCCAGAAAGGCCGCGATCGAGCCGGAGCACCCGAGACTGAGCATGCGCAGACAATGCAGGCTGATGAGTCTGAACCGTTCGACTTTGTACTATGAGCCCAAAGGTGAGAGCGAAGAAAACCTGCAACTGATGAGACGACTGGACGAGCAGTTCTTAGAGACTCCCTACTACGGATCCCGGCAGATGGTCTATCACTTGAAACGGCAAGGCTACCCGGTGGGCCGCAAACGGGTTCGTCGCCTGATGGCCAAAATGGGCCTGGCGGTCATCTATCCAAAGCCGCGGACCTCACAGCCGCACCCGGAGAATCGAGTGTATCCATATCTTCTTCGAGGCGTGGCGGTCAGCCGGCCCGATCAGGTGTGGTGTGCGGATGTCACCTACATCCCGATGCGTCGAGGTTTTTTGTACCTGGTGGCGATCATGGACTGGTACAGCCGCCGGGTTCTGTCCTGGAGGCTGTCCAACACGCTGGAGCCGTTCTCTTGTTGCGAGGCACTCGAGGAGGCGCTCAACAGGTACGATCCCCCGGAGATCTTCAATACGGACCAGGGGAGTCAGTTCACCAGTGCGGAGTTCACGGGACTACTCAAAGAGGCCGGGGTGCGTATCTCGATGGATGGCCGGGGCCGCTGGATGGACAACATCTTCATCAAGCGTCTGTGGCGTTCACTCAAGTACGAATGCGTTTATCTGAACGCTTTCGAAACCGGGTCGGAGGCCCGTCGAGGGATCGGCCACTGGATTAATCTATACAACAGCCAGAGACCTCACTCGGCGCACAACGGAGCGACGCCCGAAGAGGTGTACACTGGCTTGGACAAGAAATCTGAGAGGGTCCTCGCCCTCGGGCTCATCCCCTCTCAGAATTCCCCTGACTGGCGGCAACAAGAACTACGGAGTCCACCTTAGAAATGCCGCCGAGTGGTCCAGTTAATGGGGTCCACCTCTCTGTCCGGTCTTTCTAAGGGTAGCGTACCCCCTTGCCGAGCCCACGGAGGCGCGAGTCTTGACGAGCGCGTAACAAGGAACCTGGCCCCGAATCCTGATACTAACGGTACCTGCGCGAGTCTCGACGAGCGCCCAACGAGGAACGAGAAATCCCCTCCTGCCCTCCCAGCAACCTGCGGGCGAACAGCCACAACAGCGGCGGCAAGACCGCACTCAGTACCAGGGACGAGAGGGGGCTCGACACACCGAGGGATCCGATCAGGGCAAACGCCAGCCCCAGGGGCAATGACCCGCACACGAGAGCCAACCCAAAGACGGATAGAGGCATTCTCGCGAGTCCGGCCATGCACGCGACCACCTCTGGGAAAAGGGGCAGCCACCTCGACAGCACCACCAGCCATCCCCCCATTTCCCGAAAGGCTGACTCCATCTCGAGAAGTGGCCCTTCTCCAACCAGACGTGCTGCCGCTCGAGTGCCGAAGTACCGGCACAGAAAGTAGCCCAGCAGTCCGGAGAGACAGGATCCGAGAGTCGCCAGCAAGCCCCCCAGTAACGCTCCGTACACGTAGCCGAGGGCACTCATAATGACGGTAGAGGGAATCGGAATGACCAGGTCCGAAACCAGAAGTCCGATGCCGGCCAGCCAGCCCAGGGGACCGAAGGACTCCATCCAGGCGATGGAACCCTCGCGCGTCAAAGCTGCGTCAAACAGATCTCCCCAGATCAAGAACGGGATCAGGAAGAGTACACCCAGCCCGACAAAGACAGCGATGACGCGTTGCATTACCTTTCTCCGAAGCGGACCTCTGTCCGAGGCGGCCCAAAATCTCTATCATGGACTGATGACAAGACCGATCCCCGCCCCGATCGACTCCAGCCGGGTGCCGGAACTGGCCCGCGCCGCCATGCAGGCAGCCCGCTTCCCGCAGCTTGCCAGCCTGGACGGAGACCAACCCCGGCTGCGGCCGGTCTCTCCAGTCCGCACCGATGGTTTCACAGTCTATGTCGCTAACCTGCGACGCTACCATAAGACGGAGGAAATTGCTGCCAACCCGAAAGTTGAGCTCTGCTATCTCGATGCGGATCACAACCAGGTTCGGATTGCGGGCATTGCCCGCATCGAAGACGACCGCGGCCGACTGCAGGAGATCTTGGAGGACAACCCTTTGCTGCGGCAGTTTCTTGACTCCATGGATCCCTCAGAACTGATCATCTATCGGATCGAGCCCACCCGGGTCCGCTACATGCAGGAATGGGCGCTGGAATACTTTGAAGTGCCGATCGGCTAGAGTGCACTGTCCGGAAAGTTCACGCCGCTACTTCGGGCCCGAATTAACGCCGCGAACTTCCCGGACAGTACACTAGTCTCGCGGAGGGGAGTTACATGCGCTCTACTTTTTTTCAGAGATACTTGCTGCCGGGAATCATCTTTCAATCGGTTCTGATTGGAGGGGCCTACTCGACAGGACGGGAGATCGTGGAGTACGGAGCCCGTTTCGGACGTTACGGGTTGTGGAGCGTCCTCCTGATCTTCATCGGGTTTTCACTCATCTCAGGGATCGCGTTCGAAGTTGCCCGAGTTACCAGGTCCTACGACTACAGATCTTTCATTCGGCAGCTGATCGGACCCCTCTGGCCACTCTTCGACCTGTTGTATGTCGCCATGGCAGTCATCACAGTCGCAGTCGTCGGCTCCGCCTCGGGGAGCATTCTGGAACAGGTTCTGGGATGGCCTTACTGGCTGGGAGTGGTTCTTGTCATCACTGTAGCCGGTGCCTTGATGGTGGGAGGGCGCCATGTCATCGAACGCTTCAAGACTGTGGGATCCGTAGTCTTATATTCCGGCTATCTGATGTTCGCCTACCAGGTCCTCAATCAACGGGGAGCGCGGATTCTGGAAGGGTTCCAGGCAGAGACTCCAGATTCAGCAGGCGCGACAGCGGCAATCACAGCCGGAATCCTATATGTCGGCTACAACCTGGGAGCGCTGCCGGCCACGTTTTTTGTCCTCGACCGGCAGGAAAAGCGCAGCGAAAGCCTCTGGGCAGGCTTGATAGCAGGGCTTTTCTCGACACTGCCTTTTCTCCTGACTTATCTCTGCATCATGAGCTTCTATCCCGATTCCGGGGTCGTCGATGCTCCGGTTCCCTGGTTGATCATGCTGGCCGGGGCTTCAGGGCAATGGGTTCTGCCACTCTATGGAATTGTCATCTTCTGGACCCTGATCGAAACCAGCACTGGAATGACCCATGCCATCATTGACCGCATATCCGTACACCTGAAAGAGCTGGGACGGAGTGAACTGGGATCGGTTCAAGTGGCTGTGATCACTGTGGGCATTCTGGGAACCGCTGCCTTGTTGTCGCGCTTTGGAATCATTGCCCTTGTGGCCCACGGATACATGGCAATGGCCTATGGCTTTCTGCTTCTTTTTGCCCTTCCTCTGCTGACGGTTGGGCTTCGTCTGCTGTGGAAACAGAAGTAGACTACAGAAGAGGAGCGGCCCATCGCCTTATTTTTCAACGACTTGCAGCTATTCAAAATTGGCAGCATTTTCGCTGGTGGGGAAAGCTGTGTCCATTTTCCCCCGGGTGAGACTCTCAATGGCGGCTCTTTTGTGATCATCGCTCAGGTGAGCATAGCGCTCAACCATCTTGATACTGCGCCAGCCTCCCAGCTCCTGAATCGTCCTCAAATCGGTCCCCAGCATTCCAAGCCGTGACGCAAAGGTGTGCCGGAGAACATGCGGAGTGACGTCATCGAGTTTAGCCCGCCGGCAGGCTCCTTCGAACGCGATCCGGTTGCTTCGCAGACGGCTGGCTCCGTCCTTCTGCACGAAGACCCATTCGCTCGCGCTGCGCTCCATTTGGGATCTCAAGGGTTTGACCAGGTCGGGAAGTATGGGAACGGTCTTCGTGACTCCGTTCTTTGCATAAGCGGCCTGTACAGTCAGCTGCCGGTGCCTCAGGTCGATGTCTGCCTTCTTGAGCGTCAGGCCTCAGAATTGACCCTCAGGCCCGTATAGATGCCCACGAGGATGATCGTCCGTGTCGGCTCGGTAGCAGATGCCAGGAGCCTGTCTTCCTCGTCGAAATCAAGAAAGCGAGTGCGGCCTCGGATCTTTTTCACGGGCTTGACCTTGCGGACGGGATTCTCACCTTCGAACTTGCCCCACTCAATGCAGCGGTTGAAAAGATTCTTGAGCAGGGACAGCTCACGGTTCACTCCCACCTTGACGTTTTCCTTTACCCGTTTCTGCTTGTACGTCTCGATCAAAAACGGGTGGATCCCGCTGAGCTTCTTCCCGGTGAAGAACTTCTCAAGCTGGGTCAGGAATCCGTTGTAGCAAGAGACCGTCTTTGGCTTGCGGTTGGCCTTCGCCCAGGCCCGGAAGAGCTTCGCGGCCTCGGTGAACGCGATATCAGCCTTCTTGCGCCCTATTCCTGCTTCACCCTTCAGGATCTGTGCTCGCTTCACAGTGGCCAGCTCACGGGCCACAGTGCGAGAAATATTGCTCCCGAGGGGCTCACGGTGCCGCTTCCCTCAATGTCGGAAGTCCAGATACCAAACCGTCCCTCGCAGATACAAACAATCTCGTCGTCTAGACATTCTTCTTACCCCCTTTTGGCCCCCAGGACAGAGCTTCAAGCTACCCTCCCGGCCTCCAGGGCCGGGAGGTCCGTTTCTTATTTTCGATCCATTCCTCGATGTCGTCCGGATCGAACCGGCGCCGGCTCCGGATCCAGATAACCGGGAGGTCGCCCCGGTCGGCAAGGGTGTAAACCGTGCCTAGGCTTACCTGCAATCGATCGGCGACCTGCTGACAGGTCAAGAGAGGTGGTTTCACTTCTTCCCCGCCACGTCCACGGGGCCGCTTACGTCGGCAGTGTGAGGATCCTGCCCCTCGTAGCGCTCCTGCATGATCTCGACCAGGTCGAAAAGTTGATTCGAAATCAGTTTCAGGTTGTTGTCTAGAATCCCCTCACCGCCTCGCCTGTCCAGTGTAGCCAATTCTTCCACTGCTCCAGCCAGCTCCTCAAAGTGGCGAAACTCGTGCGGCCACAGTTCGAGAGGTCTCTGATAGAGCTCAGTCGCTTTGAACACGTCAGGGTATCTTAGGGGATGGACACGGGCGGCTTTGGTAGACTTCGTGTCAGCCATTGCAACCTCCTTGGGTGGTTTGTGGTGGTCAGGTCCTGGTTGGTGGCTATCTCCATCGACCAGGGCCGCCCTTTCGGGCGCCACCGTGATTTGTTCTCTTCATCTTACCCCCACAGGCTGAGAAATGTCCAAAACCCAATCAGGTGTCCTCCCCCGGGAGTGTGAATTCGCAGCCGAGGATCGTTTGGGGCTGCCCGGTCTTGGGGTCGATGAGAACTTCTTCGGTCACGGAAACCGGCCGAACCCGTTTCGTTAGCAGCTCGTTGGCCAGGGGACCAGCCCCGGGATACTCCAGAGTCAGGCCGTTCACTGGGTCGACATAGTCGGCGGCGACGTAGGGGATCATTCGAACGGTCATAAACCCGCCCGTGATCGACTCGGTCATCGACTCGATCCGGGCGTATGTAACCCAGGCCGGAACCCCGGTCAGGTCGACCTTTCGAACGTCCTCGATCGGTCGGAGGTCGATGGCGTCGTGTATGGGCATATCGACCTCGATCGTCTCGTTTTCAAATTGCGACGGCCTGGTCCCGAAATGTCGTAACCAGAGGGCGGCCACCTTCACTGCCTCTTCCAGGGCCGCCGTCAGGTTCAGGTCGAGATTAGCTTTCGCCTCGTCGATGTGATCGTCCCCGTATCGGTCGACGTAGAGGTTTTGGGCCAGCTCGTTCTTAATCGTGTAGGTCGACCTCTGGAAATCCTTTGATCGGTCGAGAAACGAAAACTCTAATTCGTTCGGAAGTTTCGAGGCGTCGGTCGGGTTCCAATACGACTTAGATCCGGTCCTCCGGAGGACGTTCCGCGAGGTCCCTTTGTCGGTAATTGTCGGGAGGGCGTCGACCGTCGGGAGGTCGACCGCCTTTCGGATCGCGAGGTGTAATTTCCCGCCTTTCTGATAATGTTCGCCGAATATGTTTGCGGCGAGGTCCGACAGGGCCTCGTGAATGTCCACATCCTTCGCCGGGTTACCAGCCGCGGAGTGTAAGGCCTCGTTCGGTTTTTCGCGGATCGTAATGGCATCGCCGGCCTCGGGAATCTTCCCTGTTGGGAATGAGGGTGTAACCTGGAAAAATGCCCCCTCTAGTTCGTCGTAGGCGTCGTCCCCGGTTTCGTAGGGACCGCCCAGGTCGGGATTAAGTTGTAGACCGTCATTTTCCGTTTCGATCCAGACATTCGTGATCGTATAGGTTCCGGTCTTTCCGACCTCGGTCACTTCAATCTCGCCGCCCTGGTAAACCGTCGGATCGTTCGTCAGGCTCAGGGCCCATCGTTCGACGAAAATCCAGTTATCCGCGTCGAGATGAACGTCGGACCGAGGGTCGAGTGGTCCGAACCCGACGGTCGTGTTCACGGTTTCCAGGCCGGGGGCGGCCCCCTTGGCGACCAGGGCCTTAACGTGATCGTGGGCGGCCGTGAACGATGGCGAGTCCATGAAATAACGTCTTGCTTGGCGCCCCATTTCTTGTTCTGGATCATCGTCCAGACAAACTCGGGGACAGTCGGGAAAAACGTCTCGCCGCCGGCGATCGTCAGGCAACGGATACCCTCGCCGCCCATCGTCGCGTTCCCGAACAGTCGCCCCTGGGCGCCTCCCGGGGGTTCAACCCGGATATAAGCCCAGGACAAACCGTCATTAGAGGGCCCAAGCGCCCCATTCTTGTCCAGAGTGGCCTGGGGGACTTTCTCGCCCTGAGCAAATAGGTACGGCGTATTCTGGTACTCGTCGCGGACCTCCCGATCTGTCTTTGCGTAAACCTCCCGGGTCCCGTAACATTCGTCCCGATGCGCCTCGGTGATCTCGCCGGCGGACACGCCCGAGGAGGAGTCGGCGCCTCCCATTGATTCGAAGCCGCCGTATTGTTGAGAGTCGCGGTGAGGCGAATCCTCGGGGTCATCATCGTCGATCGGGACACCGTCGACCAGGGTTTTCGTAATCTTGTTACATCGGCCCTCCCCGAAAATGATCCAGCTATAGATAAATTCCGCGTCGGCGCCGGTCGCGATGATCGGGAGTTTGTGGAGGGAGACCCGGCCGACGGGGACCGGGATCACTGTCCCGTCGATCCCCTGGTTCCCCTCGGGAGTCGTCGTGTATCGTTTGGGGCCTCCGCCGCCCCGGTTGACGACCTCGAATGGAGTCTTGGCGATTGGGCCGACGCCCCCGAAGAAACGCCTCTGGGACTTATTAACGGCCTTGTAACCATACATCCCGCGGGCCTGACAGGACGGGAAAAACTGATCGCAACCCGTGTATTCCGGCCCGGCGATATACTCCCATCCCGAGCCCGGCGTTTGAAATGACCAGGCGTCGATGGTTATGACCGTCTCGGTCCTCGACTGGATTGTCCCTATGGCGAACTTGGTCAAGTCGCCGGTCTGGTTTCGCGGTACGTCCGGCCGTCAAACGTGACCGGGTTCGTGACCGGGTGATTCGAAAGATATTTGACGATCCCGTTGCCCATGTCCCATCGGACGAGTTCGATCACGTTGATCGCCGCGTTCTGGAGATCCGCGACCACGGCGGCTGTCAGTATCAGGGCCATTTTTTCTCACCTCCTCGGGGGTTCCAACGCCCCGATAAAGTCGTCCCGATCGGTTCGACCCCTGGGTCAGTTCCCCGGCGGCGGTCCGACGAGGAAGGAGTCAGAAAAAACTCTGGCGACCATCGTTGAACCATTGCTCGGTATTCCTTCGCGACCTGCACTCTCGGATTCTTAAGTTTCGCCCCATTCTTGCCCGTGACTTGTACCCCCTCCTTTTCGATCAGGGCTTCGCAACGTTGCAACCGGGAAAGACAGGTGCAGAGGTCCGCGAACGGACGGGCCTGGTGTGGCGCCGGGATAACCGGCAGCGTCCGTATGAGTTCGTCCCAGATAGCGGCCGCGCCCCTGATCTTTTTCAGCCACGGCGGTTTGACCAGGGCGGCCTGTGCGTCCGCCTCGCGGATCAGTTCGTCTCCTGGTCGGGAGTGCTGGGAGTCCCCACGGCGCTGGTTCGGAAACCCTGCGATTTTCCGCTCCGATCGCGGTTTCGGTTTTCGTCCTCTCATGTCATCCTCCGTTCTTCATCAGGAAGCCATTTTCTTTATTTCACGCTTGGCCGCGGCGCACTACCCGAGGCGGTCCTGGTTCTATTTGCCTTGAACAACATGCCCCTCTGGTCAAAACAGTCTCGTCTGAACACTCCTAGCCTGTTCTCCTTTGGGTTGGACATCATGGACATGAAAAGGCTGTTTTTCGGGTTTTCTCTATGTAAGAGATTCTCTAAGGAAAAACCCGGAAATTGATGTCTTGATGTCCATTGACGTCCAAAGGCATCTGTAAACCCCTGCCCAATAAGCACAAAGTCGGTGGACATTAAGCTGGACATCATGGACATCATTTTTCATCTCCTATGGGTGCTTTAACCCAATTCCGAGCCAGCACCGTGTTCCCGACAGCTTTGTGGAGTCGAATCCCCGCTCCCCCAGGAGCCTGCCGAACCATCGGCTGTCCATGGTTTTCTGGCCTGACTCATCGCACCATTCCTTGTACGAGCGGTAGAGTTTCGACGTTGGTGCCGATGCGTGAGACGACACAGCGCAACAGTCTTCGATCCACTCTGCAAGCACGTCGCTCTCAGCTTTATACTCAGCCGTGGCAGTCCTAACTTCTTCGGGCTCATTCAACCCCTCTTTTTGCCACTCGATACAGCCTCGAACGGCCCAGGCCAGGATGCCGTCCAGTTCCTGATCCAGCTTCTGTGGCAGCTTCTTGTCCTGTGCCTGGTCCGGTATTGTCACCGTGAATGGAACCAGGCGAATGCGTCTCCAGATGGCGTGGTCCTGACCACGGATCACTGGCTTATGGTTGGTCGTGAGCACTGGTTTGAACTGCGGCACGAATTCGAAATACTCCCGGTGCAGAAAACGAGCCGCTACCACATCTCCGCCAGTGAGTTGTTTGACCAGGGCTTCATTCAGGTCCCGCCTCTGATCGGTTTCCGCAGCGATGACAAACCTGGCAGCCTGCAGCCGGGCGATATCGTTGGGGATATGGTCACCACGGTTGGCCAGCAATGTGGTAGCCGGCGTCCGCATCACGTAGCTCCCCAGCATTGCGGCCACTCGTTCCACGAATGTAGTTTTGCCGTTCGACCCGGTGCCCCAGAGAATGACGCAGCACTGTTCCCGAGTGACACCAGTCAAGCCATATCCCACGAAACGCCGCAGGAACTGGACTAGACTGCGCTTGCCGTCCATGATCTGGTGGAGAAACTTCCTCCAAGTCGGTGCCTTCGCATTAGGGTCATAATTGACCGGGGCCAGCTTCGTGATCAGGTCGGACTTCCGGTGTTTCTGGAGAACCCCCGTCCGCAGGTCCAGGGTGCCGTTCTGGCAGTTGAGTAGCCATGGGTCAGCATCGAACTGATCCGGCCTGGCCACAACCTCGGACTCAGACTTTGCCAGTTCGATCATGTCCCTGATCCGGGCTTTCGCCTCCGACCTAACGGCATGTTTTCCGAGGTTTTTTCGTCTACTCTGATCTCGGGCCTGGCTGGCTTCCACGTAAATCGCCTTCACGGTTCCCTTCGCCATGCGCTCAATGGCTCCGGTCTTATCTGGGCACCAACGCCGGCCATCCCAGGCCAGCCAGCCCCACTCATGAACGTGGCGGATATTCTTGCCGTGCTGCTCGACAAGTCGGTGGGCATTGCCAAGGTCCGTCAAGTGGAGTCCCCCGGGCGCACCCTTGGGCCGGGCAACAGGTTTGGTAGGCTCCCCAAGACCCTGGCTGCGAAGCTCCCTGGCTGCGGCCGAGAAGTCGCCGCCATGATTCAGCAGGGTGTGAGCTCCAAACTTCGTGTACGCGGTGTCATTGTCGAACGGGTGAGCATTCGAGGAAAAAACGTACATGAGATCTGATCCGGCGTGGTTGGTTGTAGCCGACCCACCTTGCCGGCGATCCTTGCCTGGCCTCGTCCAGTGGGCCGTTCCGTTCCGCTCAAACAGGCGTTGCCAGCCGTGGGGCTTCAGAATCTCACCCCAAGCCGGGCCCCGGGCGTTGTACTCGTCTCCTGGCCTGTCGCCGTCAGAGCCACCAGAGACATCAGCAACGGTGCGTTGCGGCGTGACATACTCGTCGAAAGACCGGGCACAGGCCAGCAGCAACTCGGCTTGGTCTTGGGTAATTTCTGGAATCTTACTGAGTGAACCCTTGGGCTAAGCAACTGTTTTTCTGTAATTTGACTGAGAGTGATCTGAGATCGGATTCTCCTGTGGTTTGAAATCGACCAGGCTGAGGTACTGTTTCCCGATCAGCCAGTCTTCGTGAATCTCCTCGACGACAGCGGTGATGAGTCGTAGTGCGGACTCGGTGTTTGGAAAGATACCGACGACCCGGGTACGCCGGCGAATCTGACGGTTTAGGTTCTCCAGCCCGTTGTTGGTGCGAATGCGCCGCCAGGTAGAACGTGCAAAACGAAAGACCGTAAAGCCTTCCGGCAGATTGGTCTCCATCCAATCGGCCAGCTCCGGGTTGCGGTCGTAGTATTGCTCGACTCTGGCCCGAAGCATCGCCTCAGCTTCGCCTCCAGACGGGGCATTGAAGATGTCTCGAATGTCAGTGGCGATGGCGGCACGTTGGTCGGATCGGCGGGCGTATCGCTGAGCATTTTGGCTCAGGTGAAACTGACAGCGTTGCCAGGGCACTGAAGGAAAGACAGCTCTTCTGGCAGCTCGTAGTCCTGAGTGGTCATCGCTGACAATCAGCTGCACACCCTCCAGACCACGCTTTTGAAGCTGCTGCAGAAACTCTCGCCAGTGGACCTCCGCCTCGCTGAGTCGGCAGCTGACCCCAATCACCTCCCGCTTGCCCCAGCAGTTGACTCCGGTCGCTTTCAAGACGGCCACATCCTGAATGCTGCCCTGGCGACGGACCTTCTCGTAGTGGGCATCCAGGTACACAACTGGATAGCTGCCCAAAGGGCGGTTGCGAAACTGCTCGAGTTCGTCGTCCAGCAGCTTGGAGATTCTTGAGACCTGGCTGGCGGAGATCTCGGTGCCGCACAGCTGCTCGGTAATCTCAGTGACCTTGCGCGTCGACACGCCCATCACGTACATCTCGGCGATGGCCAGCTTCAGGGCTTTCTCCGAGCGGCACCCTCGCTCCAGGGATCGGGGATAGAAGTCCAGGTGACGTACTTGTGGAATCCGGATTTGAAGCTGTCCCACTCGAGTTGACAGCGTCTTGGCCTTGTACCCGTTGGCGTGGTCTCGACGCTGCTCGCTCCGCTCCCAGCGTCGAGCTCCCAGAAACTCTTCGCGTTCCATCTGCATGGCGGTGTTGAGCAGTTTCTCCAACACTCCTCGAAACGCGTCGCTGCCTTCTTCGATCAGTTCTTTCAACAATTCTCGTGGTAGCCTCTGTTCTGGGTCTGGGGTCATTCGGATCCTCCTTGCTCTTGTCTTGAGTTTTTGGAGAAATCCTGCCCCAGACCTCTGATCCTTTTAGCTCACCTTCCTCAAATTACAGAAAGAACGGTACACCCCTTTTTCCTGAGCCAGAGTATATTTGCAGGTGGCTAAAGAGAAGAATACAACTATGAAATGGCACCTACCTTTTGTGAACACTCCAACGGACCTCGGCCTCTTGAAGAGATTCTATCCCAGGCCACAATTGGTGCGTGTCAAAGCCAGAAAGCAGGCGATCATAGGCAAAATTCAGAAGAGCGGGCTGGATCTCTGGGTGGATTGTGGGGTCGATGGCCTGCACAGGAGAGAGAAAGCCACCCCGGAGTGGCACAAGTGGATTGCCGGGCTGTTCCCGGAATGGGCAGCCGTATTGGACTCAACGGCATCCTCCCCCCTGCCGAGCGCGTTCACGAGCAGCGTGCTTGAAGTAGCAGCCGCATACCACCCGAAATGGCTCTCAATTCCGCAAGTACCACATGTTGATGACGGCAGCCGCAACAACCTGAATCGACTTTTAGCCAAGGCGACTCGGAGCTGGGCCGATAAGAACCAATTTGATGGCAAGCTGATACTGCCCGTAATCCTCACCCACCGGAATCAGACTCGGGATCGGACGTCCAGACGAAAAAAAATTGACGCCGTCAAATCAATCCTAAGCAAATGTCCTGCGTATGGTATCTGGGTTGTGGATTCCAATCTTGATGATCACAAAGTGTCCGGAACAAGCCAGAAGTATTTGCGCCAACTGATAGATTTCCACACCGAACTCAACACGACAGCACAGATTGAACCACTCAATAAGATCGTTGGGCCCTATTGGGGCCTAAATCTTGTACTTTGGGCACGGAAACTGTCTGACTTCTACGCGATCGGCATCGGCGTTGGACACAGGTATTACGTCGACGGCGGCGTTTCCAGAGCTGCCTCGGCGCGAATTGCCTTGGAACCTCTCCGGAGGCGGGCGCTATACTCTCCGGAACTTCGGTCGTGGCTTGATCAAGCACTGGCCGTACTGTCTACTCGTGATCCGGCGTATTCAATCTTTGCGGAGCTTAGCCGCGAGTTTGAAGCATTGAGGGATGCAGACGCTGCCCGCACTCAAGTCGCCAGCTTCTATGCCACCTGGATCAAAAGTCTTGAAAAGGTCCACCGCGATGGTAGGGCTTTGGCTCTCTACCAGGACCTATCCTCAGCTTACATACTTGGCAAGAAAAGCTTAAAGGAAGATCTGCCCAAAGCTGAGGGGACGGCGCGGCCTCCGGAGAGGATAGCTAAGCAACTGATGCTCGAATGTCTTTAAAATGGGCTCTCCAAAACCGCTCGACGAAATGTGCAGCAAAGAGAACATCTGGGACTCCAGGACGGGGTCTAATGACGGTCCGACATGCCTCTTCAGAAACGCCGATCAAGCCGACTCCAGAGCGTTTCAGCTTGTCAGCAAAGCTGCTTTTTCCAACTGACGCTGCTCGTGCCATCGGCAGCGCGATGCTCGACTCCTCTGCAAATGCTTGATTCGCCAATGCTTGGCGGAAGGCCTCCTCGACACGTGTGCGCTTCAACTCTAAAGCACAGAGTCGGTTGTGCAACGGAGCCCATCCGTCAAGCCTCTGAAGGTAACCTTCCCGGGTCTTGTTAATGAAGCGAGCTTTGATCAACTTTCCCAGTTCTGATTCCAGTCTCTCTCGTGTCAAGTGTCTGCCAAAGTGACCTAGCAGCGATTCAACGTCAACAAATCCATCTGCATCTTCATGAGGAATCTCGAAGAAGATTTGGATTCTAAGCATCGGACCTAAAGGCGCAGACTGTCCGCGCTTCAGCCTGTGTCGAACCGCACGTCTTCGGAGCGCGCACGCGACCAGGTCACATACCCCCCAAGGCGAGGGCATTTCGCGCCCGACCAACATCCCTCTCTTGTGCAGCCACTGCTCGACGGGCCACACCATTTCTTTCTCTCTCCTGAACTCTGACATGTGCTGCGAATTATAATTATAAACTGCTGGCGCTGACTCTATTCTTGCGAGGTCCACTGCCTTCAGGCGGTGGATTTGATAGGCGGCTGAAGGCACCTAGAGTCCTCACCAACTCCAAGTACACTGTTAGTTTCTTGTGGGTTTATCCATCTGTCAAGACCAGACCCGCTGGGTGGGCAGGGATGAGGTCACTCCTTTCGACGTGTGGGGAAAACTGTATCCAAAAACACGAGGTTTCCAGGGTAATCCTGGGTAAACCAGGGGTAAGCCGGGGAGAGCCTATCTACTTACCAGTTAGGCTTTTCCTTTGTTTTCAAGAGGTTACAAGAGCCTCTCCCCCCTGCTGTGGAAACAGAGGTAGAGAGACTAGAGGATCTCTTCAAGGTCGGTGCGGCGAACCTTCCAACTTCGATCCTTGATGGCTTCAATGACGCCCTCACCGATCGACTGTCGTCACAAATCCTTGAATTCGAACATGGTATGCTTTTTGGCTGCAAATCGGTCAATGAGGGGGTGGAAATGAACCCGTCACTCTCGAGAATAAATCGTTGCTCCTGGAGCCTCTCTCTGTTCGCCATGCCGACGACCTCTATCAGTTCGGCAGTGACGAACGGATCTGGAAGTACACAACTCAGCCCCCCTTCAAGAGTCTGGAGGAGGTAGAAGCCTGGATAGAACGGACCCTCCTGGAAGTGTCAGAAGGACGGCAGGTGGCCTCTACCATCGTGGACAAGGGCTGGGGACAGGCAGTGGGATCAACCCGGTTTTTCGAAATCAGATCCCACCACTCTGCGCTTGAGATCGGCTACACCTGGCTGGGCAAAGCCAGTCAGGGAACCGGGATCAACAGCATGGCCAAATATCTGCTTCTGGAACACTGCTTTGAAAAGTTGAAGGCGGTCCGAGTCCAGTTCAAGACTGACGTCCGGAATCTGCCCTCTCGGAAGGCTCTGGAGAAAATCGGGGCCCGTGAAGAAGGGTTCTTGCGCAGGCACATGCTGTTGTGGAACGGTCACCGGCGCGATACGGTGATCTACAGCATCATCGAGGACGAGTGGCCCCAGGCTTACCGTTTACCCCGGAGACAAATCGGGGTGTGGGGAAGAGTGGACACAGGGAGCCTCTCCTCGAATGGAAGCAATTTCCTCCTCCAGTCGGGATACTTCTTCCGGGCCGGCAGCAATCTCGATACCGAGCTGGCATCGAAACGACTCGCCGGGGTCCAAAGTGGCCAACCGACCCTTCTCCCGCTCGAAAGCCCGGCAGTTCGGATAGTCGGTGCCCGGCTCGATCCCGGTAACATATCCATCTTCCAGTGCACCTGTGTTCTTCCACAGAGTCAAAGCGGGAAGTTCACGCTGATTAAAGCGCACGGCAGCCGCACTGGTCCCGACCGGGTCTCTGAGCAGAGCCAGCGTGTTGCCGTCGGCATCGGCAAGAGCCTCCAAAAAGTAGACCTGCTCGACGAAGCCGGCCGCTGGAGGCGGGAATCTCGAGAACGCATCGATATCTTCCGAAGCCCGAGAGTCACGGGGATGAACGGCTTCGAGCGGGGCTACCAGTCGGGAACCATCTCCCAGAAACGGCGGCCCGAAGTTGCAATGATAGAGGAGCTCGAACTCGGCTGACGTCCCGCCCCGGTTCACGACGACATCCTCGATGACCAGTCGATTCGAATTGGGCCAGGTCTTGATCTGAGTCTGCAGTTGTAGCCGAGGGGCAAAGAGCATGGACTCGTTGACACGGCCAGCCACGGTGATGGTGTAAGGCTCTTCCAGCTCAATCTGAACCTCCACGAAGTGGGCCGGGAGATTTGCGATCTTCCCATGCAGGTTCAGGAACACCTCACACGGGTTCCCATTATTGTCCAGCACGACATCCTTGCCAGGGGCTCCATTGAATCCCAGTCCACATCGCACGATCCACTCATCAAAGCCCTGCAGCCACCCCAGGCCGGAACGGTCCAGCAGATCTACAAACTGGGGATGGATGGGACCCGCCACGGGGGCTTCCCATCCAAGCCGACGGCCGCGGTAGCTCCCTTTCCAGATCGACATTCCGCGGGTGGGAAGAATCGTAAACGCCAGGTCCCCGTTGTTGACCTCAATCGCATCAACTCCCTGGCTCATACCGGCCTTGAGAGTCGTCTTCTCCACTGCGAACTGCTTGCCCTCCAGACCCAGGTCGGAGGCACTGATCGTCCACTCTTCTTTCCAGACTTTCTTGTTTGAGTCGGTTAGAATCCATGCACTTGACTGCACAACAGACCTCGCTTTCCGATGAAGATTCTATGCAATCCCGGAGACGGAATGCCATCCTTCTGTTCCTCTTTCTCGTCCTCCTGGTGGTTCGCGTGGCCGCCGTCGTCGGAGATCCGCTTCACTTCGACGAGCCTTTCTGGTTGATCCGGGGCGATTTTCTGGTTGGAGCACTGCTCGAAGGCGATTGGAATTCCCTCCAGGAAGAACACTGGACCGTGGCGGGTTCGGACGACCACGGGCGGCTGTTCAAGCCCCACCTTGCCACGGAAACCGGTACCGCGCTGTTGAGCGGGCTGAGCCGCCTGCTGATACCCTTCCTCCCGGCCCCTGAGGGGATCGACGGGATCCTCGTTCAGATCGTATGGTCACGCCTGGTCTGGGTGTGCTGCAGTGTCCTCACCGCCCTTCTGCTGCTGCTTCTGGCTCGCCGTCTGGATCTCCCCTGGGCGGGTCAGCTCTCTTTGCTCTTTTTCCTGACCTTTGATCCCCTGGTGCAGTTGATGGGGAGTAAGGCCCATCTGGAGTCATTCCTGACTCTCACCATTCCGGTGTCTCTCTTACTGTTTGCTCTCCCCCGGGCCAGAAACTCCCTTCCCTTGACCCTGTCGGCCGGTGTGGTGCTCGGTCTGGCCGTCGCCAATCGGATCAACGGGGGTGTTGCCGTAATCGCTGCGCTGGCGTACATGGCAGTGCGGTGGTGCTCTCGGCGGGATGAGACCGAGAGTATCCGTTCCGCCATCTCCAGAGACATCCTCCGGCTGGGGTGTTTCTGCCTGGTCGGGTGGGCCGTGTTTATCCTGTGTTTTCCTCCGCTCTGGAAGTCTCCCCTGCTTGGCTTCGTTGATTTCCTCTATCAGCAGGCGTCGTCGTCCGGGATGGGTTCTCGCTTTCACGCTCCGGCTGATTTCCTGTGGGGCGCCTCCAAACTGAGGTTCCTCTTCGTGCTGTTGAGCCTGGCGGGGCTTGGTTTCAAGCCGGTTCGCGCTTCCAGACTATTTCAGTTGGGAATGTTGCTGTGGCTGTGTGGCGTCTTGATTGTCAGCCTTCCGGGAGAATTCTATCCGCGCTACCTGTCTTCCTCCCTTCCCGGACTTGGCCTTGCCGGCAGTTGCACCCTGGCATACACCCTGGGGCGCTGGAAAGAGTATTCCGCTTCCCTGGTCAAGCTGCTGGCGGGAGCCTTGCTCCTTCTCACGACCTGGCATGCCACTTCGACCACGATTCGTTATTGGGATGGTCTTCGCCAGATTCGAGAGTTCTACGGGGAGTTGTACGCCCGGGACTTCAACAGGATCGAAGTGCCTTCGTTGTCGTCCTCCTTTCACCCTCAGGAAGCCGGACATCAGGGTCCCTCTCTGCTGGTGCGCAACTCCCTTGACCACTTACAGCTTTTTTACCTGGGAGTTCTGCTCACGGATCGTCGGAGACTTCATCAGATCCACCCCGGATGGATCCAAGAGCGACTGGGAAAGAAATCCCGCTGTCAGGAAGGCGACTGGCGACTGGAGACCATTTCCCGGCGCAATCGCCACCGGCCGAATCGAATCCGCTACCGCGAGTGGATCGCCTGGCCCTGTGGGGGATAGGGTTCCTCGTTTCTCGTTCCTTGTTTCTCGTTTCACGGCGGGCAGGGGTCGACGGCCGGGTTAGACTTGCCAAGCAACATGGGATCGATCAGAATCGAGAGCCGCCACACGAGTTTGTAAACACGTGAGTCTCTGATTATGCCCTCGCAGAGTCCTTTGGGAATCGGCTTCATTGGAGCCGGTGATGTCTCCGATCTGCACGCCCGGGCGGTTCAGTCCTGTCGGGGCGCAGAACTGAAGGGCCTGTGGAATCGAACCGTTTCCAAAGCAGAATCAAAGGCCGCTCATTTTGGGTGCCGACACTACGAGACGGCCCAAGAGTTGATCGCGGATCCTGCGATTGGTGCTATTTTCGTCCTCACCAACCTGGAGACCCATTTCTATTACACCAGCCTGGCTCTGAAGGGGGGCAAGCACGTTCTGGTGGAGAAGCCTGTAGGCGTGGATACCCGGGAAATCGAGGAAATGCAGCGGTTGGCGGCCGACCGCAAGCTCCTGTGCGTGCCGGGTCACAACTACATCTACGAAGAAGGGCTCATTCGCACACGAGAACTGATTCAGGGTGGCAACCTGGGGCAACTGGTCTCCGTTTATGTCCTCTATAACATCCACCATGCAGAAGAAATCGCTCGCCGCTACCCGGGTGTCATCCGCCAGATCCTGACCCACCACTGTTACATTCTGCTCTTCCTGGCTGGTTCTGTGGAGCGTCTGAGCGCGCTCAAAGCGACCCTGCACTACGAGGAGCTTGAGCGGGAAGACATCGCGATGGTGAACCTGGAGATGAGCAACGGAGCTCTGGCCCATTTCTGTGCGAGTTTCGCTGCAGATGATCACGCTGCCGACCCGTGGACTGTTCAGATCCGGGTGATTGGCACCAGAGGTTCCACCAGATACAGCTATCGAGACTGGGTAGAATCCAGACCGGGAACAGCTCACTCGCAGACCTACAGCGCGTATTTTGGCTCCATTTGCAACGAAGTCGATTTCTTTGTGAACCGCTGTATCGGAAACGGGGAGGAGCCACTTTCCACACTGGATGATGCGAGGGCTGCCCAGAGGATGATCGAGAGCATCGAGGCCTCGGTCGAACAGGGAAGAACGGTTGCGTTGGGAGAAGAGTCGAAATGAAAAAGCTATCCATTGGGAGTTGGGCTTACTGCTTTGGACCCTATGAAGAGAACCCTGTTGACTTCGTCACGGTGGTGCAGACGCTGGGCGAACTGGGCATGGACGGCATCGAGTTCGGAGCCTTTAGTCCTCATCCCAATCCCGACAGCCACAACACACCTGCCAGCCGCGGGGAGCTGAAGCGGCTCGTCGAGGACAACGGCCTCGAGTTTTCTGGTCTGGCAGCCAACCTGTGGATGCACAAGCTCCCCAGTGTTGAAGACAGCGGCCCCTACATCGCAGAGTTTGCAAAGAATGTCTTCTTTGCGGAGGACCTGGGCATCGACGTCATCCGGATCGACACCTTAGACCCGCCTGATGTGTTTGAGACGACCGGTATTGACCCCAGGCTGGGTCGTGAAAGAGTGATTCGAGCCTGGAGCACCTGCTGTAGGATGGCGGCGGACCGGGGTATGCGGGTGGCCTGGGAATTCGAGCCGGGATTCGCCTTCAACAAGCCCTCCGAGATCATTTCCATCGTAGATGAAATGAGAAATGCCGGTCATGGCAACTTTGGGGTCCTCTACGACACCTGTCATGCTCACATGTGCGCGGCCGTCGGAGCCCGCCAGCCGGGGGAAAAGGAAACGCTCCCGGGCGGCGCGCTCGAGCTCCTGCAGAAGCTCAGAAACAAGATCGGCCACATCCACCTCATCGACTCGGATGGAAGCCTGCATAACAATGAGACCTCAACCCACAACCCGTTCGGGACCGGCGATCTCGATTTTGACGAGCTGATTCCTGAAATCCTCCGCTGCGGATGTCCTTCCGACTGGTGGACCGTCGATTTGTGCTTCTGGCCGGATGCCTGGGAAGTCACTGAGGACGCGATCAGATTCCTGAGTGCCCTGCGGGATAAGCACGCGACGTGAGGTCGGAAGAGAGCGGGAGGACCAGAAAGGATCCTCCTACTCAGCCGCTTCCAGGAACAGCATGAGGCTGACCAGGTCATCCAGGGTCATACTGTCCACCAGACCCTCGGGCATGATACTCAGCGAGGATTCGCGCCGTTCTACGATCTGATCCCTGGCCACGTCTACCCGCTCTCCGGTGGCGGTGATCAGCGTCAGTTCGTGGTCGCTCTCGGACACGAACATCCCGGTGATCTCGTCATGGTTCTTGAGCCGGACGGACCACGAGACATACTGGTCGGAGACCACTCTGGACGGGAACATGAGCGATTCCAGGATCTCCCGTCTGCGGAACCGTTTCACGACCGTCGAGAGATCCGGGCCCCCACCTCTCCCTTCCTCACCAAAAACGTGGCAGTTCACACACTTAGCCAGATAAAAAACTTTGCGACCTCTCTCAACATCTCCCTCCTCGTAACTCATCGGGTCGTACTCGAGGAAATCGCTCAGTTCTTCGAAGCTCATGTTGGCGAGCCGGTCACCGGGCCTGGAGTCGAGCTCTATCTCAGAGGCATCGTCATCCGCCAGATAGGCGGCCAACTGGTGCATCTTCCCGTCCATAACCTCGTCTTTCATCAGCTCGGCGCGTTTCCGTTCCTCCGGCTTGAGCAACTGCAGCGAAGAATCCCACAGGTTTCCGATGAAGCCTTCCATGCTGGCGGCGCCCCGGAAGGTCCATGCCTTACGGAACCAGGCAATCAGAGTGCTTCTTGTCTCCGAGTTCCAGCCCGTTTTAACAGTCCGCAAGGCATAGACTGCATGAATCTGCTCCTGGCTGGAGAGATCCGAGTCGAGATAGGCAAGTCCCTTTTCCACCACACCCGGGACCTCAAGGAATGAGAGTAACTTCAAGAGTTCCCGGTTGATCCGCCAGTCCTGATGTGGAAACTCGAGGATCAAGCGTCTACCCAGAGCAGGAGCCACTCCCAGTCCAGGCACCGGTCGAGGATCCCGCAGCAGGGCCAGTTGAAGGACCCGCAGATAACCCAGAAGCGGCTCCAGGCCCAGACGCGAGACCCGAATCTGCTTGAGCTTCTGGAAAAGACGGCCGGCCTCTTCTTCGCTTTCCAGGCTGTGGACCCAGACCAGAAGAGCCTCCAGCGAGGCCCGGGGGTTGGCATTCGGATTCTGCTGCTCAACGATTGGAAGCCAGTCCAGCCTGGGAACCCGGTGAAGAACCTGCCGGCAACTGTAGCGAACAAAACGATCCTCATGCTCGAAACAGGAAAACAGCCCGCCAATCAGATTCTCCCCAGCCTCAATCGGAGCCTCTCTCTTCTGTCCCAGGCGAACCAGTCCCTCGGCGGCCCGGCGCACAACCCCGGGAGCCCCATCCCGGAGGGAAGCTATCAGCACCGTTTCTGAAAGCGGGCTGCTGAAGGTGCCGATCAGTTTGATCGCCGCGGATCGCAACTCGGGTTCATCGCTCGCGGCGAGAGTCACCAGCAGAGAAAGGTTCGGTGCAGGTCCATGAATCTGCAGGGATTCCAGGGCCCGCTGGCGCTGCTCAGACGGCCTGCTTTCGTCCAGAACCACCTCCCTCAGTGAGGACGTCCAGTGCTCCCCCATGGCCGTTTTCAATCGTTTGAGTTCGACCTGCCCCCAGGCAGAGCGTGGCATGGGCTGACGCAAGACCTTCTCGAGGTTGGACACGGCAGGAACGGATCGAACGGGTTCGTAGCGGATTCGGAAAAGGCCGCCCGTTGTTTCCCGACCTCCGGTACAGAAGTAAAGGAAGCCGTCCGGGCCCACATCCAGATCAGACACGTTGAGAGGCTCACCGTGGACAAAGTCAACGGTTTTTCCCTCGTAGGTAGCTCCCCTGGAGCGGGGAAAGATCACCCTAATCCTGCCTCGAGACCAGTCTCCCAAGAAAAGAGCTCCCCTGAACTTCTGCGGGTAGGCGTTGTGGTAGTAGAACGCCACACCGACCGGAGAGCCCCGACCCACTTCATCGACGCTGGAAAGCGTGTCGATGTAGTAAGGCTGGAACTTGCTGGATCCGGTTCTCCAGCCATAGTCACCCCCGGGAATGACGTGCAGGACTCGAACGGCGCGGTACCAGGGGAGCCCGAAGTCCCATTCCATGTCGGCTTCGAAAGTAAAGAGCTCTCCGGTCAGATCTATCGCGAAGTCAAAGGGATTCCGAAAGCCTCCAGCGATCTGGGACCATTCCCCGGTCTGCAGGTCGAAACGATGGATGGTGCCACCGGGCGCCCGGATGTCCCGGGCGTGGCCGCGAGGATCCAGATAGCGGGAAAGCAGATGGTCTTCCTGGAGGTTCCTGGACGCAGACCGAGGGTCGACGGTCGCATCCGGGTATGAATGATTCCCGAAGAGGATGTAGAGGGCTCCGTCGGGACCCAGGGCGATCTCATGCGGCCCATGCTCACTAAGCTTGCCAACCGTAGGGGTAATCAGTTCGACTCGGTCACTGCGATCATCTCCATCCAGGTCACGAATCCGGTACAATCCGGTACCCTGCGGTCCGAGACCGTGCGCCAGGAGATCTCCGGGACCCACAAACTCCAGACCGTGAGCAGTTTCAACCTCCGACGTGAAAACGATCTTGGTCTCGAATCGACCGTCGCCGTCCCGGTCCTCCAGAAAAACGATACCCTTGCCCAACAGGGCCAGCACCGGTCGTCCCCGGGGGCCAAATGTCATGTTCACGACGGAGCCCACCAGGTCGTGGCCGGCGACCATTTCAACCTGAAAACCATCGGGGGTCACAAACCGCCCGGACATATCCTCCAGGCGCTCCCTCCGAACGCCGTCCAGTTCAGGCATCAGAAGAGCCGATTCGGAAGGTTCCCCATCGAGACTGGTCCCGGGCGCGACGCAGGACACCAGTGCAAAGGCCAAGACGCACATTCCAACAACCGCCCGGGCCAACCGACCATTCTTCATAAGAGGAGTGTAGGAGGATTGACGCCGAGATTCCAGATTCTCATACTTCGCACACTTTGGAACTCTGACACGGCCTGGCTCGCCGTTTGCTGGAAGCGGACAGTGGCGCGCGTGGAAACAAGCGCGTCAAGTGAGCGCAGCGAACAACCCTAAAATGTTAGTCTGGCCCTGAATACAAAACATTGAGGTAAGACGATGGAAGATTTGCGTTATCCGATTGGTCAATTTGAGATGCCGCAGAAGGCCACCCCCCAAGATCGCCAACAGTGGATCCAGGCCATCGAGAACACTCCAGGACAGCTTCGACAAGCGGTCGCCGGCTTGTCAGAGGAGCAACTCGACACCCCCTACCGCCCTGAAGGGTGGACCCTCCGGCAGGTGGTCCATCACATCGCAGACAGCCATCTCAACGGGTATGTTCGGACGAAGTGGACACTGACCGAGGACAATCCTGCGATCAAGGTCTATGATCAGGTACTCTGGGCCGAATCACCCGAGGCCAGAACAGGAAACCTGGAACTCTCGCTTCCCCTGCTGGAATCTCTCCATAGACGCTGGAGCGAGGTTCTTCATTCCTTTGAACCAGATACCTGGTCTCGGACCTTTCAGCATCCGCAATGGGGTGACGTTTCGCTGGATGTGAATGTGGCCCTGTACGTCTGGCACGGTGCCCATCACATCGCTCACATCACCAAGCTGAGAGAACGCATGGGCTGGTAGCTGGGATCGGTTTGGAAGATCCATTCGGTGAGGGGTTCTTCCTGCGGTGCTGAGTTCAGACCCACTCCGGCGGCGGAGTAATCTCCTCAGCCGGAGTCGCTCCCGGATCGGGTCGGCCCGTCTCGGAAAGCCGCTGAACCACGCTCACTTTCATGTCGTGCTCGCACTGCACCTGGCAGGAAAGTCGAACTCCCGTGAGTCCGCGCTCCGAGAGTTTGTCGCGCTCAGCCGCGGTCATTCGTTCCGGTTCGCCGTCCAGAAATTCAACCCTGCAGGTGGTGCAGCGTGCATTCCCGCCGCAGGCGTGCATGATGTCGACTCCAGCCTCTTCAATGGCGAGAACCAGGCGCTTACCTGCTTCCACTTCAACCGTTGCTGCACCTTCAATCTCGAGCCTTGGCATGTCTTTTTCCTCCCACAGTACGCGTGCCGTCGTCAAGGATGCCCGGGGGGCATCGCCTCCGCCTTTCTCGGCCACCTCACCGCGCCAACCTGTCCGCAATGATTGTTACTCGTGAAAGGGGCAGAGCCCGTCGCAATCCATTAATATAGCAGGGTTGTCCCTCGATCGACGGCAAGTCACGAACAGGGGAAGTAGCTATGGCCGAGAGTACCGATCCGTATTTTGACATTTTCGCCGACTACCTGAAGAGCAACGGCCTGAAGATGACCCGGCAGCGCAGGCTGATTGTGGCCACGTTTCTCCGAACCGACGGGCATTTGAGCGCGGATGAACTCTACGAAGAGGTACGAAAGAAAGACTCTGGCATCGGATTCACCACGGTTTTCAGAACCCTGAAAGCGATGACGGAGTGCGGTCTTGCCCGGGAAACGGATCTGAATGATGGGCGAACCCGATTCGAGCGACTCTACCGGCGACCCAAACATCATCACATTGTGTGTCAGGAATGCCACAAGACGATCGAATTCTTCAGTCCAGAACTGGAAGAGCTGCAGGCCAGCATCGCTTCTGAATACGGCCTGAAGCCTGTTCAGCAGCGCCTGCAGATTTACGGCATCTGCAAGGAGTGCCAGGAAAAGAAAGAGCCCTCGCGACTGGTTTTTGACAACGACAAAGTGTTTGCCCGCGACGCACTGCGCATCGCGATGGCCACCGAGGAGCGCGGCGTAAGCTTTTACAGCGCCGCGGCCGAAACCGCCAACTCGCCCTCCACCCGAGAGGTCTTCCTGAGCATGCTGGGGGAGGAGGAGCGGCATTTGCGGCAGCTACGGGTTGAATGGGACCGACTCATCAAGGACACGCCCAACATCCTCAGTGCACCCGTTTTTCTGCACTTTGACTTCGAAGCTCTGGAAACCATTTTCCCGTCGGAATTGAAAGTTCGTGAAGGCCTGCTGGGAGATCTCAGCGAAGCACAAGCTCTGGAGGTCGCCATGAAGATGGAGAAGGAGGCCTACGCATTCTTCACTGAGTACGCGGAGCGCTTCGAGAACACCAGAGGACGCGATATCTTCCTCCGCTTTGCCGGCGAGGAAAAGGAACACTGCGACATGATCAGGACTGAACTGGATCGTCTCTCCGTTGACGCTGGGTAGCCGGCTGACTTTCACTTGAAACACTACATCGCTGCGCTGGATCAGGGGACGACAAGCTCACGCGCCATCCTCTTCGATGAAGAAGGGAACCAGGTCGCGTCACACTCCTGCGAGTTCAGACAGATTTTTCCGCAGCCCGGTTGGGTCGAGCATGATCCGGAGGAAATCTGGGAATCCCAACTTCGGGCTCTGAACGAAACTCTCCAGCAGAACTCGGTCGATTCCCGCCAGATACGAGCTCTGGGGATCACGAATCAGCGCGAAACGACCGTGATCTGGGATCGAACCAGCGGGGAGCCCATCCACAATGCGATCGTGTGGCAATCACGCCAGAGCGAGAGTATTTGCGAAGACATTCGTCAGCGGGGATGGTCTGAGCTGTTCACCGAGCGGACCGGTCTGGTGGTTGATCCCTACTTCTCCGCCACCAAGATCAAGTGGATTCTGGACCACGTCCAGGGTGCCAGAGAAAGGGCCGCTCAGGGGCAACTGGCCTTCGGAACCATCGATTCCTGGCTCATCTACAAGCTGACCGAGGGCAAGATCCACGCCACCGACTACAGCAACGCGTCCAGGACCCTGCTTTTCAATATTCACGACCTCGAGTGGGACAAGGAACTGCTGGGTCGGCTCGAAATCCCGCTCTCGCTGATGCCCCGGGTGCTTCCTTCCAGTGGGGTCTTCGGGCATACAGCCAGCCGTTTCACCGATGTGGAGATTCCCATCGCGGGTGTCGCTGGAGACCAACAGGCAGCCCTCTTCGGGCAGGCCTGCTTTCGTCCTGGTGAGATCAAGAATACCTATGGAACCGGCTGTTTTGCTCTGATGAACACAGGAGCCTCACCGATCCGATCGAAACACGGGCTGCTGACCACCATTGCCTGGAGCGTCGACGGGCAGGTGGACTATGCCCTGGAGGGCTCCGTGTTCATCGCCGGAGCCGCTATCCAGTGGCTCAGGGACCAACTGGGCCTGGTGGAAACCGCCGGGGAAACGGAAGCCCTGGCCCGTTCAGTCCCCAGCACGGAAGGCGTGTTTCTGATACCCGCCTTTACGGGTCTGGGAGCCCCCTACTGGGATTCGAATGTCAGGGGAATGCTTATCGGCCTGACCCGTGGAAGCGGCCGGGCTCACCTGGTTCGGGCCGCATTGGAGTCGATCGCTTATCAGACAGTCGATGTCGTGCGCTGCTTTGAGCAGGATTCGGGACACCAGGTCCCGCGCCTCCAGGTGGACGGGGGAGCCTGCGCCAATAATTTCCTGATGCAGTTTCAGGCGGATCTTCTGGGAATTCCGGTGCGACGGCCGAAGGTCATTGAGACCACCGCCCTGGGAGCCGCCTTCCTGGCAGGACTCGGCGTTGGATTCTGGGAAAGCCGTGAGCAGATTTCAAGCCGTTGGCAGGAGGATCGGGTCTTCCTTCCAAGCATGGAAGAACACGATCGCCGCCAACGCCAGGAAGTCTGGCAGAGCGCCATCCACCTCGCCCGCCAGTGGCGCCCTTCATCCTGAGCCCTCCCTGACAAGCCCGCATCCCGCCTCCAGTTGAAACTCCCCCGACAGACCGATACAATCGGCCGGTTCTAGATCCCCTGCAATCATGACAACCTTTGGAATTCGGGCCAGGTTGAGCGCCGACAACGGCCTGACCTGGGCCCCTGAAATCTCTCTTCGTGAGGACGGGGGCGGTCGAGATCTCGGCTATCCCAGAAGCGTACAGCGCCTGGACGGGGACGGATCGTAACGGTGTATTACATGAATATCGACCCGGATGGTGCTCGATTCATTGCGGCTGCCATCTGGGATCCTGGTCCCCCCGCATAGAGTCTCCAAGGATATGAGACTGGTTGGAACACCTGAGGAATTCAATCCATGAGAAATAATCGACTTTTTGTCGCCTGCATCGTTTCGCTGGTGGCTACCTCTTTCGGGTTTATCGTGCGGGCCATCCTGCTCAACGAGTGGGGTGTACTTTTCAATCTCACCGAGACCCAGAAAGGCGCCATTCAGGGTGCGGGACTGTTTCCATTCGCGCTGAGCATTATTCTCTTCAGCCTGGTGATCGACCGCGTGGGCTATGGGAGGATCATGACCATAGCCTGGTCACTGCATGTGATCTCGGCCATTCTGACGATCAGCGCGAACAGCTACACCGGTCTCTACCTTGGGACCTTCCTCTTTGCGCTGGCCAACGGGGCCGTTGAAGCGGTCGTCAACCCGGCCACCGCCTCTATGTTTCCCCGCAAGAAGACCCACTATCTGAACATCCTGCACGCAGGATGGCCTGGAGGCCTGGTACTGGGGGGCATCCTCGCCATTTCGATGAGCGGGATAGAGGGAGACCACGTCTGGCGTTACAAGATAGGCCTTTTTCTCATTCCCACAGTGGTTTATGGAGTCATGTTGCTGGGACAGAAGTGGCCGGTTCAAGAACGCGTGGCAGCTCGAGTCTCCTACCGGGAAATGCTCCAGGAATTTGGCTGGGGAAGTTGTCTGATTGTCGCCTTTTTTGTCGCCAAGGTCCTGGATGAGATTGCCCGCAACCTTCTTGATTTTGCTGTTCCCACGCTGGGGATCCTCCTGCTGACGGTTGTCCCGACCCTTATCTTCATGTTCACATTGAAGACTTTTGGACGGCCCATGTTCATCTTCATGCTGTTCGTCATGGTGCTGCTGGCCACAACCGAGCTGGGAACCGACAGCTGGATCGCCTCACTGATGACCCCGGTGCTGAGAGCCTTCGGTGAAAACGCCGGTAGCTGGGTTCTGGTCTACACCTCGTTCATCATGTTTGTCCTGCGCTTCTTTGCCGGGCCCATCGTGCACCGGATCAGTCCGCTGGGGCTGCTCGCTTCCAGCGCGGGAATTGCAGCCATCGGCCTCCTCTGGCTGGCCAATTCCGGCTCCGCTGCGCTGGCCGTATTCCTGGCAGCTACCCTGTACGGACTGGGAAAGACCTACTTCTGGCCCACCACCCTGGGTGTTGTTTCCGAACAGTTCCCCAAGGGTGGGGCCCTCACCCTGAACGCCATTGCCGGAATGGGCATGATCTCTGTGGGGGTGCTGGGAAACCCCTTCCTGGGAGTCCTGCAGGACAAGTCTCTTGATGACGCCCTGCACGCTCAAAACCCGGCCCTTCATGCACAGCTCACTCTTCCCGAAGAAGAGAGGTTTCTGATGAGATACCAGCCTCTGGACAAGCAGAAGATCGGGGAGCTGTCCGAGGAACAGCAGGCCGAAGTGGATCAGGTCATGGCGGCGACAAATCAGGGAACCCTGGCACGCGTGGCTATTCTCCCCGTCATCATGTTCTTCTGCTACCTGGGTCTGATCTTCTATTTCCGATCCAAGGGAGGTTACAAGGCGGTGGAGCTGTCGACGGGTTAGAAGATTCCAGATTGAAGAGCGGCAGGCGCCTTGGCAGAGTGCGGGAGGGGGCCTCCACCAGGCTTCCTCCAACCTGGAAGCTTGCAGACGGCCATGTCACTCCTCCCGGTCGCGGTCCGAGGCCCCTCAGAGTGGGAAAGCGGGAGAGGGCTCAGGGCTCCGGCCGGGAATTTAAACGTTCTCCGCCCTGAGCCCTCTCCCGCTTTCCCACTCTTCATACTTGCACTCGGAACCCGGAACCGTTACTTCTGAGGTCGTTCCGGCCATCCGGTTCGCAGGTCGTTCCAGTGCAGCATGGTGTTGAAGACGAGGGCGTGGCTGCCATGCGTCTCCCACCGCCAGAAGGGCCGGTTGGCGAAGAGAACGACGTGACCTTTGCCCACCGGGACATCGACGACGGCCGGCTTTCCCGTCAACTCACTGGCGCCCTGCAGCATTCCGCTCATGAGAAGATTCCGTTTTGAGAAGCTGACCACGGTGCGCGGCACCTCTTTTTCCCAGAGTTCGTCCTTGATCCAGTCCGGCGTTCGGTAGCTGCCCACACTGCGGTTCACTTGAAAAACAGGGGCCTGGTTGAAATAGACCGGGAAGCTGTTCTCGTACCCGTACGTGATCGGACTCTTGGGGTCACTGACCTCGGCCCTCACCACGGAACCCCGAATCACCAGATCGCGGGTCCGCCGGATGCTGACGCGGCGGGTGATGGCCATCTCGATGGGAAAAGCGGCCGTCCTCCCTTCGGTGATGAAAACACCGCCTCTTTCCACGAAACCTTTCAAGTTGGCCACACCCTCGTAGCCCATTCCGGGGCGCATGTCGTCGGTCTCATCGATGACACCTATATGCCGGTACTCCTCGGTCTGCTTCCAGGGAATCGGATCCCCCGCCTGGGTGGTTCCGGCCACCAGCATCTGAGGTGTTTCCCGCACTCGCGGCATCACGATCACGTCGAACCTTGAGAGGTCGGCACCGGCCAGATCCTGGGTCGACAGGTAGGAATAGGGAATTTCATAGTGGTCGAAGGCAAACCGCCACCAGCCTGCATCCTGAGTTGAAGTCCAGGTGTGGATGAAGCCGATTCGGGGAACTTCCACGGAATGGGTCGAGACCTCGGGCAGCTCCTCTACCCCCCGGACGGTGAGACTCAACTCACCTGCCTGCTGCTCCAGCAGCTCCGCCAGGTTGTCGGGGCTGCCCTCCCGGGAGATCAGGAGGGTGCCGGAACGGTACGATTCTCCTTCCACTTCAAAAGGTCCCTCCGCAGCGGCCATCTTGACGTTCCCCAGTCGGAAGCGGAACACGGCCAGATTGTCTTCGGTGTTGTGGTTGACGAGAAAGTAGGGACTTTCGTTGCGGCTGAGGGTCCCGGCTACTGCTGCGGGTTCCCTCAACAACTCCATATCGGCGGACAGAATCGACGGATCTTTGACTTCGTAGGCCTCAATGTTGCGCAGATACCTGAGAGTCCACCCGGTATCGTCATAGGGAGGACGGGCGTTGGCCGGAAAGTTCTGCTTCGCCATCAGGTTCTGTACGACGGCGCGGTAGGGCTGGTCGAGCCGAACAATCCAGGAGCCGCCCGGGGCGGTTTCCAGGTTGCTCTCATCGTCGCCAGAAGGCGCCGGTTTCTTCGGGTCCCTGGCCCAGCGCAATTCTCCAGGCGCCACGTGTACTTCGACACCATGGGCCACCAGCAGGTTGACGAGTTCGGCGGCAGCGATCGAGCGCTTTTGCCGCGGCGGTATGACCCACGCATGGGGAGTCTCGGTCTCGCCCCTCTTGATGGACCGAGCCGTCTTTCGGTAGAAGTTATCGACAAACCTGGTGTGATTGTCGGCCATGTACTTGAGAGCGACCAGGACACCACTCTGCATGTAATTCGTATTGTTGCGAAGCGACCAGAGTGTTTTCTTCAGAGGCGGCTCGGGCCGATACCATTCACGCGAGGTGTGCCGGCTCGAGAGAGTCCGCTCCACTGTATCCGGGATGGAATTGCCGAACGTCTCGTAAAAACGACCGATCGAATTCCGGATGTTGGCCATCCACGACATGTAGTTGGGCGACCAGCCATTGTAAAAGGCGTGGGTCCAGACTCCCGGCATCCCCCGCCGGGTCAACTCCGCCACCTCTTCATGGGCCAGGGTGTGCCATTCGTTAATGGTGATGGGATCCACGTGCTCGTTGTAGGGCCCCATTCCGGTGGAGGTGTACAGGTAGGAACCTGACTCGTGGAAGTCGTGCATGACCTGGGGCTTCCAGTGCAAGAAGGCGCCCAGCAGGTTGCGACTCAGCGCCAGGGCCATGCCCAGGGCATCACGGTTGTTGTCGTGAGCCACATACTTCCCCCAGTACACCAGCCACGGCTCTTGACCCCTGTGGGCCGCCCGATAGCGGTACGCATCCACCTGCCGGTCGCGACCATCCGGTTCCGCTACCGGGCAGAATATGAAAATCGTATGGTTCCGAATCGATTCAATCAGAGGAGACTCCTCCACCGCCAGGCGATAGGCCAGTTCCATCAGCATTTCGGGAGGCCCCGTCTCAGTCGAATGTAGCCCCCCCGTCGCATAGTAAATCGGCCTCGCTCGGCTGATGACTTCCTTGATTTCACTCTCTGAAAGTCCACGGGGATCCGCCAGCCGGTTCAGATCCCGGCGGTTTTTCTCCAGATGCTCCAGGTTCTCTTCGCTCGACACGATCACTTCGATCATGTCGCGATTCTCCTCGGTCTTGCCGATGTTTCGGATCATCACGCGGGGTGATGCCTGGGCCAGGGCACCCAGATAGCCGTAGATCTCGTGCGTATAGTGCAGGAGGCCGGGGGCCCCGATAATGGTTCCGAAATGATCGAGGGGGGACGGGATATCCTCCGAGTAGGGCAGGTGGTCGACCATCTCGTTGACGAATCGGGAATCGGTGGTGTATTCCGCGATCTTCTCAGCATAGGCTTCGTCGCCGGGCTGTTGAGCCGCCAGGGAGCTGGTGAGGCAGAGCAGCACGAGAGCGAGCAGGCAGACAGGGTTCTTGAGGAGCATTGGATGGACCTTCTCTTGATTGCGGACTACTTCCGAACTCACAAGGGTTCTTGCACGGCCTATTCTATCAGCGCCTGGTGGAGATCCCACGGGTCGCGTTACGGGCGCCCGATCGGCACGTCTGAAGCGTGGAACCGGAACATGGAAGGCCGGAACCCTCCTACCCCAGGGCCGGCACAATCCGGCTCAGGGCAGCCCAGATTCCAGCGATGACCATACCGGCGCTCGACACCCAGAGAAGCAGATCCCACCACCTTCCGGGGCGCAGCTCCGGATGGCATCTCCGATAGCGAAAATAGAGGGCTGCATAGGCCAGCATGGGCAGCATTACCGCCTGGGCGACACCACTCAAGAGGATCAGGAAAACCGGCGCTTTAACAAAGACGTAAACCACAAAGCAGGAAGCCGGCGTCAAGGCGCTGAAGACCCGGATCCAGAACTGCCGGGTGGCCTCATCCTTCTTGACCAGGCCGAAAACACGAAGTGCGTCGGATACCACGCGGGCATGACTGGCACTGGCCACAAAGAAGGTCGAATAGAGCACCGCGATGGCGCCAAAGAGAAAGATCAAATGAGCCGTCTCTCCGAAGACGGGTACGTACATCTCGGCAAGTGTTCGGATCATCTGGCTGCCGGCCGGATTCAGATGGGCGCGACCGAGTACAGCCGCACCCAGCAGGTAAAAGGCCACGGTGGTAAAGGTGTAGACGATGGCCGACAGAAAGACGTCCCAGTGCATCACCCTGATCCACCCGCGTGCACGTTCCAGCCAGGCCCTGCTCTCCTCGCGCGGGCCCGTCCACTTGGCATATCCCTTTTCCAGGCACCAGTAAGGATAGGCCACCAGCTCCGTGGCTCCGACTCCGATGATTCCGAAGGCGGCCAGAGCTGTAGCAACCGGGGAAACTCCCGCGGCCGCCTCAGGGGGCAGACGGAAGCTGAGCCCCCGCCTAAGCTCGGCCCAGGTGACCTGCCACTCAGGCAGCCCCTGGAGAGCGAAGAGGTTCCACATGGTCACGAACGTGAACATGGCCACAAGGACCGTCGCCAGGTTCTGTACAAGTCCATACCGCCCCCTCACCAGCACCGTTATCGTGACCAGGGTGAGCAGCAGTGCCCAGATGACATCATCCTGCGACTCGGGAGGAACCGGTGTTGCAGTCAGCTCAGCGTTCAATTTCTGCAGCTCACCCTGAAGTGTCTCTATCCGACCGGTGTTTGAATCAGCCGGCTCACTGCCGGCCCGCTCCACCAGGGCCACCAGAACTTCCCGGCGCGTGATCCGATCCTGATAGAGATTGAACTCGCTACCGGCGTGCGTAAGCGGTGTCGTGATGGCCAGAGCCTGGCCGACTCCCCCAACAATCCCTCCCAGCTGGGCCATGCTCATCAGGACCACGAACAGCCAGTACCAGACAATCCAGTTCACCCGAAGCCTGGGTCCAGGGACTTGATTCAGGCTTCCAAGGGTCCCTTCACCATGCGTAATCGCGTCCCTTCCAAACTCGACCTGGGCAAAGACCTTGACCACGCAGCCAATCAAAATCAACCAGAGCAGCCAGAACCCCGCTTCGGCGCCCGTCTTGGTGGTAGCCACCAGCTCGCCCGACCCAACGATGGAACCGGCAATGATCAAGCCCGGTCCCAGGCTCCGGAGAATTCTCATAGAGCGACGGGGAGGTGTTCTCCATTCGACCTTCGAGGTCTTCACTGAGTCAGAGGTCTTAACGTCCATGGATCCCTTGAAGCCAACTCTGCGAGAAGGGCATTGGAACTACTCCTGGACCCGACCCGACTCACGCACATTCTCTCCCTGCCGATCCGTCAGAGAGTCACCCATGTCCTTCCTGGCCAGTTCGGCCAGAGCCAGCAGCCTCTCCACGACCCGGGGATGTTCCCCGACCACATTGTTCGTCTCACCGATGTCACTGTGCAGATCGTAGAGACCCAATTGGGTCTCGACGTAGCTATAGCGGCCCGGCGATCCTCCGCTTCCCGGCTCTCGTCCCCCCAGGGTCCAGTACATGTGCGGCAGATGAAGCTTCCAGGGACCGCTGCGCAGAGCCTGGAGTTCGTTGCGACGGTTATAGAAGAAATACGCCTGGTGGGGGCTCCTGGCTCCCTCAGTCCCAATGATGAGCGGCCAGATATCGAGTCCATCAATATGGTGAGCGGGTAGGCTGGCACCTGTAATCCCGGCAATCGTGGGCAGCAGGTCAATCGTCATGGCGGGTCCCCGGCAGAGGGAATTGGCCGGAATTCTCCCTGGCCAGCGCATGATGGCCGGGACCCGGATTCCGCCCTCCCAGGTGGTGGCCTTGCCCTCTCGCAAAGGGCCGGCTGAGCCTGCATGATCTCCGTAACCCAGCCAGGGTCCGTTGTCGGAAGCGAAAATGACGAGTGTTCGACGATCCAGACCGTTCTTCCGAATGGCTGCCAGAATCCTCCCGACCGACCAATCGATCTCGCTGATGACATCACCGTAGAGGCCCTGCTCGGAGCGGCCCTTGAACTTCCCGGAAACGGAGATTGGCACATGAGGCATGCTGTGCGGAACGTAGAGAAAGAAAGGACGCCCTCGGTTACGTCGAATAAAACTCTCGGCCCGCTGCGTGTACTGGCGAGTCAGCTTGCTTTGATCCGGATTGAGGGCTATCACTTTCTCACCGTCGATGAGTGGAAGGTCGGGGTAGTCCTTCGCTACCCCCGGTCGGAAGGGGATCATGTCGTTGGAATAGGGGAGTCCAAAGTACTCGTCGAACCCATGCCGGGTGGGAAGGAACTGTTCTGGGCGACCCAGGTGCCACTTGCCGAATATGGCTGTCGCATAGCCCCTCTCCCGGAGCATCTCCGCAATGGTGACTTCGCCTGAGTTGATTCCGATTTTCACTCTGGGACCGAGTGCCCCGTGGATCCCGATCCGGTTCGGATAGGTTCCTGTCAGGAGCCCCGCCCGCGAGGCCGAGCAAGCCGATTGCGCCACGTAAAAATCAGTGAATCTGACTCCCTCCCGGGCCATCCTGTCGATGTTGGGTGTCCGAAAGCCCCTGGCCCCGTACACACCCAGGTCCCCGTACCCCTGGTCATCCGTAAAGATGATGACGATGTTGGGAGGGGGGGTCGGCGGATCAGGCGATGCCAGGCCGGTCAGACTCGAACTCAGCGATATCAGGAAAATAGGGACACACACCTGCTCCAAAGATATACCAGTCCGTGGTGAAAGTCGCGCAGCACACTAGGCGACCGACCCTGCCACATGACCTTGCAAGCATCCATGAGAATGATCTGCTCGGCGGAGGTTGCGATTTTTGTGAAGATGAGTTGCAGCCAGACGATGGCCAGGAAATGCGGCACCCAGCCCGTGGTCCACCTGCCCTTGATTTCGATCCGCAGGGAGCATCGATCAGGTCCCTCCCGGCGCAACCTAAACATGTAGACGTGTGGGAACCCCCTGCGCCGGTCCCGGCGGCTCAGGTCGGTGAAGCGGTAGCCTGATCCTTCCCGCCACCCGTAGATCTTTCCTTCCCTTGTGATTCGAACTCCCAGAAAACGGTGGTCGATCAGGATCCGCCCAAGGGGTTCACCCGGTCGCTCCAAGCTTCTGATCCTGTGGTGAAAAAAGTCGATGCAGGCAAAGGATTCCACCTGCGACACGGTGTGCCAGGCCTGCTCCATGGACACCGGCAGGCAGATGTCCGTCCGCATCCTGACCTGGCCATTGGAGTGAAGAGAGATCATGGCTCAAGACCCCAGAGGGGAGTCACTCTACCTGCCCGCTGTGCCTCGATCCCATCCAGGATGTGCTGGTGAAGAAACCGGGCCACCCTTCTCTCCCAGGGCCTCCAGAAGACTCGTGCCTGGAGTTTTGGAACATAACGAGTGGCCAGCGTGGCTCGCGTGCGGCCGGGGCCCAGGGGGTCCAGTCGAAAGCTTCCGTCCAGCAGACGAATAGATCGGTCCTCGATACCCACCTGTTCGTTCTTTCAACAATTCTCGTGACGTTGCAGATGTCCGTCCGCATCCTGACCTGGCCATTGGAGTGAAGAGAGATCATGGCTCAAGACCCCAGAGGGGAGTCACTCTACCTGCCCGCTGTGCCTCGATCCCATCCAGGATGTGCTGGTGAAGAAACCGGGCCACCCTTCTCTCCCAGGGCCTCCAGAAGACTCGTGCCTGGAGTTTTGGAACATAACGAGTGGCCAGCGTGGCTCGCGTGCGGCCGGGGCCCAGGGGGTCCAGTCGAAAGCTTCCGTCCAGCAGACGAATAGATCGGTCCTCGATACCCACCTGTTCGGTGACGTTGAACGTCAGCTCTCTCGGAATGTAGCTGGTGACCTCTTTGACCAGATACCCCTTGTCATAAACACACTTCTTCTTGTCTCCGGGAGCCGTAACCTGTCCAACTGTGAACAGCGGTCTGGGGAGACCGACCCTGAGCAGAAACGGTCGCTCATGCCCCCAGTCTTCGTAGAACAAGAATCGATTCCACACTTCGCGGGCAGGGAGTTCCAGGACTTGGACAGTTTCAATTGTCTCCGCATCGAAAGTCCTCGGAAGGAGGCTCTCAGCGTAGAGCAGCCCCAGGTTGGCGAGCAGCAGAACGGAAAGTGTCCTCGCAGCCCTGGCGCGACGGGCTTTCTTCTCTAGAAAACGGCGGGAAGCGACCGCCAGGAGAGCCCCCGCCACGAGAGGAAGCATCACGATGGCCAGGAAAACCGCAGCGCAAAGCAGGCCTGCAACTCCAAGAGTGACACCGAGCAAAAGAACGGCCCCAAGAGACACAACCGCCAGAATACCACTCAGAAGCGGCGGGACAGGTCCGGAGTACCCCACTGCAAAGCCAATGCTGAAAGGAACCAGCAGTACCAGCACTAAACCAAAGCTGGCCCAGGCGTCCGCGGCATAAAGCAGTAAGAAGCTCCCGAGTAGTATCAGCACTATGCTCACGAAGTAGGACAACAGTCCCCAGACAGCCCTTCGTGTCCTCCAGGATGTTCGGTCAGACATTTCTTCCTCCCTCCGGCACGAGCGGAGAGGCTTCCCTGAGCTCAGCCAGAAGGTCCAGGGTGGACTTGATCAGAGGACGGAACAAGGGGAAGTTGGCCAGCCGTATCAGCCTGCAGACGATTTCCACGCTTCGTTCGATGAGTTGATGGGTTCGTGAACAGGCGGGGGAGCGATCGTGGATCCAGAAGAGAATGACTCCCATTTGATACAACCAGAGCAACTGGGGCAGCTGACGTCTCAGATCATCTCCGACCCTGAGGGAAGCCCCTTCGACGACCTCCCGAAACAGAACCGTTGCTTTTTCCCGGACAGGCGCCGACTCCTGACTGAAAGGGCTCAAAGGGCTGCGTGGATCGGCGGCTGTCCTGAACAGAATCGCCGAGAAGCGATGGTAGGGCATGGCCGTTTCGATCTTGGCCCGGAGAACCCCCAGAAGCCTGTCGTCAAGATCTTCGCATTCATGGAGAACGCCCTGGCAGGCCGCCAGATGCTCCAGATGAGTCTGCAGGTAGAACGCCTGGACCAGGTGCTCCTTGGACTCGAAGTAGTAGTAGGCGCTGCCCAGCGAAACTCCCCCTTCGGCAGCGATTGCCCGCATAGTGGTCTTCTCGTATCCCTGTTCCCGAAACAATCTCAAGGCCGTCTCCAGAATCCTGGTCCGAGTCTGCTCTCCTTTCCGTGTCTTGCCGCTATCTCGCCTGAGCGGGAGATCTTCGTCTGAGAGGTCTAGGACAGTATTGAACATGTTCAATAACTTAGTAAAAAAGTAACTACTGTGTCAATATCTTTCTGAACACGTTCAAGTTCGAGAGAGTTATTCGGAAAACGTGGGACTCCTACTGTCCTGGAACCAACCGGTTTGGGCTCGGTTCAAAAGATCTACTGCTGGTTAGCGTATAATGGGTCGGGATCGTGGGGAGCGGATTGAGGAGGCGTTTGTGCCTAGAATCCTGACCAGCTTTTTGATGCTGCTGTTGCTTCTCTCACCCGGGTTTGCTTCCCAGCACCAGCCGGCAGACCTTTTGTTCGTCCAGATTGGAGCGGGGATCTTCGGTGACACCGGCTTCAGAACCGTTTTTCGTCTTTCCAACGAAAGCGCCGAGGCCATCGACGGAACTCTCAGTTTGACCGCCACCGACGGGACTGCCCTGGTTGCAGAACTGGCAGCGACCTGGACGACACCGGGGCATCTCCAAATCGAGGACAATCGGGCCGACTTCTCCATCCCGCCAGGATCCACACTACGGCTGACCGTGGTCCCGGGAGAAGAGGCCGCCATTGGGTGGGCCCGCCTCTCCCGCTCCGCTTTGTTGAGCGTTCAGACCGTTTTCCAGTATGCGGAGGGTCTGGCGACTCCAGGTCCCATTTTCAATTTCGAGGACCACATCCTCAGGCAGATCGAGAACCACCCGGTAGTGCCGGCAAAGTCCTTTGTCTTTCCGGTGTCGCTCTATCGTGGCTTCCAGACACTCAACACGGCATTCGCCATTGTCAACCTCTCGGACGCCCCCACCCAGGCTTCACTGGTCTTGCGGCCAGACAATACGGAGTTGATCCGACTGCGGCCCGGAGAGATCTATGCGGACTATTGGGATGAGTTCTGGACCTTTGCGGTCCCGGAGATTTTTCCGCTGCGGCTGGAACAACTCGCCAGCGTGACTTCCGAAGCTCCACTGGGCCTGGCAGTCTTCAACACGATCCAGGGGTTGCCCCTCTCCGGCGTCTCGGTGATCGCGAAGCAAGAGGGAGAGGGAACCCGGGTGGAGGCGACTCTCGAGACCGAGTTCCAACTGGAGATTGGCCAGACCGCTGTCATCCAGGATGAAGAGCTGGAGATCCAGTTCTGGAACCTGCCCGAAGACTCGCGCTGTGCTTCTGACGTGATCTGCGTCTGGGAAGGCCAGGCGCGGATCCTCCTGCGGGTCGGGAACACGGGCGAAGAGAAACAGGAAGTCGAAGTGACCAGTCGTGCCGGTCACGGTGACCTGGCGCGGACCGGTCTCGGGGATTACCTTCTCGATCTCATCGGCGTCGAGCCCTATCCCGTCAGTACCGAGACCATCGGGCTGGAGGACTACGTAATCACTCTGGTTGCAAGGAAGACGGAAGATTAACTTCCAGGACAAGACCACCCGACAGGGCTCGTCCAACCTCACCTCGGCTGCACGATCCCCAAAATTGTGAAAGACCAGCAGGCCCTGGCGCGGATGTTCCCTTCGATACCCCAGGATGGACCTGGGGAGGGATTCGATCCGATGATAGTCTCCCCGCCGCAAAGCTTCCGACTCCCTTCGGAACCGGAGAATTCTCCGATACAGGTTCAGTAGCGAATCCGGCTCGGCCAGTTGCCTGGCAACGTTTCTGTCTCGATGGTCCCGGGCCAGGGGCAGCCACAGACTGTCGGGAGAGCCCTTTGAGAATCCGGCGTTCTCGGATCCGTCCCATTGCATGGGCGTGCGGGAGGGATCACGGCTCAGTCCCGGCCGTTTCTTTCCCCACGGGTCGCGAGCCTTCAGGGCAGGGATGTCCACTTCACGCATCCCAATTTCGTCGCCATAGTAGAGGGTCGGTGTGCCGCGCAGGGTGAGCAAGAGCATGACTGCCAGCCGGGCATACTCGGGGCCCAGACGGGTCGCGATCCTGGCTTCATCGTGGTTGCCCAGCACATAGTTCGGCCAGCCCCCCGGCGGTATTGCCTCTTCAAGGTGATCCACAAGTTCTCCGACGGAGGCAGCCTCCCAGGGGCTGTTGAACAGAGAGAAGTTGAAGGGCATGTGAAACTCATTTAGCTCTTGTCCGTAGTAAGAAGCCCATTCCTTCAGGTCGTAAATGTGAATTTCGCCGGCGCAGAAACGACCCGGGCCCGGGTACTGGTCCATCAGCTTTCGAAAACGCCGGTACACGGCGTGGACATCAGGGTGAGCCTTGTCGTAGAGATGGATCTGAGAATCGTACTCCCCCAGCGACTTGTGATAGCCGACCACATCTACACCCAGTGTCGAAGCCAGGTAATCCAGACGCTGCTCAATGCCTCTCAGATCACCAGTCCCGTCACCGGACGAGTCCTGAAAACTACGCGGGTAGACCTGGTAGAAAACACCTGTTTTCCACCATTCATCAGCCTTCATGGGATAGACTCCCAGTGTCCTGCCCAGAGATTCGCACGGGACAGGACACTACTTGAACTCGATGGCCAGGACTCTGAGAGCTCCGGTCTCAGGGTCCCTTTCCTGACCCGGTTCGAAGTAGACGACGGCATCGTAGCTGAAGACACCGCAGCGCATTTCCCGGGTCTGAACAGAGCAACTGAACAGGACGGGCTGGGCTGAATCCACACCGGTGGTCAGCACCTCCTGCCCATCAATCTCCAGGACGTACTGAATGCTCGTAGCTGAGCAATCGACACGTCGCAAACGTCCCTCCAGTGGAACAATCCCCGAGATGCTCGTGAAGGTCGGCTGGCACTGACTTTGCCGAGGCACATCGTCTTCGATCTCGCCACCTTCTTGCGACCTGGTCCGTCTCAGCAGCGGGGGACCGGCGGCCCCTCTGCGCTCACGTGGGGGATCGGTCACTTTCCCGAGATCAGACTCGGGAGTGCTCTGCCGCTCCAGCTCCGCCAGCAACCTCTTTCTTTCGGCTTCGGCTTCGGCCTGAACCTTCTCCTGCTCGCGGAAATCCCCCAAACGGTCCAGGTTTCGCTGTGCGTACTGACGGATCCCGTCTTCGTCCGACTCCGCCAGATCCCGGAACAGCTTCTCGGCGGCATCGTAGTCACGTTTGGTCAGCAACAGGTCTGCCCGGGTCATTCGGTAGTAGTCGCTTCTGGGCTTGAGCGAGAGAGCCCGATCAATAAAGCCAAGGCCTTCGTCCAGATCTTTTCCCCACTGGCGGTAGAGTCGGCCCAGAAGATAGTAGGGCCGATCGAAAGCCGGAGCCAGTTCGATCGCCTCTCTCAGCGGCCTGGATATGCTTTCGAACTCAGCCTGGCTCAGTTCGGATTGACCTCCGACCTCGTCCATCAGCATCTCGGCATAGTAGTAGTGAACCAGATAGTTTTGAGAACCTTCTTCGGATGTCTCTTCCAGTAGTCCTCTGGCGGTTTCCCGATCATGCTCGCGCAACGCGATCAGGGCCAGTCCCTCCCTAGGAGGCAGGCGCGGTGGATCCAGACGGCGAGCCTCCTTGTAGCGAACCTTGGCTGCCTGAAGATGGCCCGTGTAGTAAAGAAGGTCACCCAGGTGGGCCTGGGACTGGGACTCGTCGAGTTCGGCCACCTCGATCTGTTCTGCAGCCGGAACGAGGTCCAGTCGAAAGACCTGAGCAAAAAGGCTGCGGCGGCGGACGTACTTCTGGAGCTCGCTCTCCAGCGCCTTGAAGGGAATTTCTATGGCCTGCTGAAAAGCTTCCATGGGTTCCATTCCGCGCCACAAGAGCTGAACGAAGCGAACAAACTGAGGCCGGAGCTTTGCTTTCTCATGGAACATGAGGTAGTGCACCAGCGCCCAGGATTGAGCATAAAAGACCCCCCGCTTTCCTGTTTCGTTGTATTCGGGAGAGTCGTGGCCAACCGAAAACAGATTCTCCACCGAGTACATCCTGGCCTGCCGGAGGGTTTCTGCGTGTCTGGGGATGGGGGCGCCCAGGTTGAGCTCCCTTCCCTTCACTCGAAACGTGGAGTAGAACTCAGCCAGCCCTTCTTTGACCCACACCGGCCAGGGATACGGCGTGTCACCGGTGAGCAGGTGGACGTATTCGTGAAAAATAACATGCAGGGGGTTCTGATTGGCAGTTGCATTGAGCGCAATGACGTTGCGGTCCCTCCCTCCCTGAAAGAAACCTGCAACGCTGGTCGGCTGCCCCTCATAAACCGGTTTGAAAGGCGTAAATGACTTGTCGTTCCTGAAGATGAAGACGGTCACAGGAACCCGGTCATTGGTCAGGTTGAAAAGCTCGGAAAAAACGTGCCGGAATTGCTCCAGTTCGCGGATCAGGGTCCGCGACTTTTTCTCAGAAGCGTTGCTGACTGTTTCGAAGTTCGGGCTGTCCAGGTGGATCCAGCGTTCCCTGGCAATACTTGTGGAGGGAAAGAGGCTCAGAACCAGGATCGAAAGAATCAGTCGCCGCCTCAAACTCATCGCTTCGTCGTGCCTCAAATATACTCTTCCCGAGCGTCCGCCGCATCTGCCCCGGAAATGGGTGGAGGTAGAAATCGGAGAGATTCCCGGAGCCTCGAGGCCAATACTTCGACGTCCGGCGCCCGGAACATTGTGAGGTCGTCTCCCGGCACATCCACAACCTGGATCCCCCCTTTTACCAACGGTCCCCAGAAAGAGGCCGGATCCAGATGGCGATGCTTGTGGGATTGAAATAGACAAAGACACCCCTGGAAAGAAGATCGGGGCCGGTACTTGCGGTTGGCATTCAGGTTCAATTCTGAGACGACGCGTGCCCGGCGGTGAAGATCTCGTCCTGGAAGTCTGACTCGGAGAAACCTACGGATGCGAGTCGTCCGGTAGTCACATCGCTCCCGCAGGTAGTCGAGGCGGCGACCCGGTTGAAGCTGCCGAAAGATCTTCCAGTGGGATCCAATCCCGGGGAACATACCCCTGCTGCAGCGCCATTCCCCATCCGCGTCAAAGGAGGCGAGAAAAGACACCTCCTGTCCACTGTGATGCAGTTGCAGGGCCATTTCCAGTGCCACGTAGGCTCCGAGGCAATAGCCGGCCAGGCGGTAGGGCCCTCGCGGGACCACCTCTCTCATTTCCTGGATGTATCGACTGGCCATCGCCTCCACCGTGGGCAGCGGTGACCCATCTCCATCCAATCCCGGAGACTCGAAGGCATAAAACGGTTGTTTCGGTCCCAGGCATTGAGCAAGACCCTGATAGAACAAGACATGGCCATCTCCCCCGTGAACACAGAAAAGGGGCGGCTTTTCCCCCTCTCTTCGGAACGCAACCATGGAGGAGCCCGAGACAGGATCCGAGGGAAATCTCTCCACAACTCCCGCCATTGCCAGTGGCGTGGGCGCCTCGATGAGGCTGCGATAGGGGAGACGGACCCCGAACCCATCTTCTATCGCCAGCAGCAGTCGAACGGCCGCCAGGGAATCACCACCCAGATCGAAAAAGTCGTGGCCAGGCTGCACCCCGGGCCGATCCAGCACCTGCCCCCACAGCCTGCACAGTTTTTTCTCGTGACCTTCAGACTGCAACTCGATGCAGTGCGGGGACTGGTCTCGTGAGGCAATGATCAGTTTTAGGGACTCTCGGTCGATCTTGCCGTTAGCGGTCAGGGGCAGCTGGTCAAGGGCGATGATTCTGGCGGGGATCATGTGAGCCGGAAGCCGCTTTCTGAGCTGGCGCCGCAGGTCGATCTCGAGGCTGTCTTTGTCGCTCGAGCAAACAACACACGCAAAGAGTCTCGGAGTCTCCCGGTGCTGCTCGACCAGGACGGCGGAGTCCTCCACGCCCTCCAACCCATTCAGAGCAGACTCAACCGCGCCCGGCTCTACCGCATGGCCCCGAATCTTGATTCGACTGTCGCGTCTGCCCAGGTACTCCAGACATCCATCGTGGGCTATTCTCCCCACATCACCCGTGCGGTAGATTCGCACGTCGGGGTTTACCAGATCGGTCCGGAAGGCTCTTGCCGTCCGTTCCGGGTCATCCCAATAGCCCTGAGCGAGAAAGCGACTCCGAACTGCAATCTCCCCGATTTGTCCAGCCGGAAGCCGTCGGCCCTCTCGGTCGAGAATCAGGATCTCCATTCCCTCCACCGGATATCCAACCGGGAGAGATCCGGCCTCGACTCGAGACTCCCCGGTCACGAAATACTGACTGACCAGACCCGTCTCGGTGATTCCCAACCCATTGACCAGGACCGCCTTGTCTGAGAAGTTCCGACGGAAGAGGTCCACGTCCAGCCTGGTGGCGCGATCGCCTTCCAGACGGACGACCCGAATCGAAGGAAAGGAGCAGGAGCGCTCCTGGAAGCTGCGAAAAAGAGAAGGAACCGAGTGATAAATGGTGATTCCTTCCCGGAGGATCCAGTCGGCAATGAAGTGGGCTCCTTTTTCTTGAACATCAAACGGAAAGACCGCGGCACCGTTGAGGAGGGCGCCGAACAGGCTTGAGACGGATCCGCTGAAGCAGCATCGCTGGAGAAGAGAAAGCCTGTCTTCGTTCGAAATGAAGAGCGAGTTCGTATAGCGGCGCACGTTGTGGAGGACGTTGCGATGGGTATCGATAACCGCCTTGGGCTTGCCCGTGGATCCGGATGTGTAGAAGAGGTAAGCCGGACTGTGCGGACTGATTCTCAGAGTCAGGTCAGATCCGGTGCACCTGCGCTTTGGGGTGGAAACATTGAGGATCCCGCAGTCCGGCGGAGCAATCTGTTCCGCCAGTTGAACCGAATACTGATCGCAGACCATCAGACGGGGAGAGCAGTCATCCACCAGTGAGGACAGCAGATCGGGGGGATCGCTCGGATCAAGAGAAACATAAAATTTACCGGATTTCAGCACAGCGAGGATGGCCTCGATCAAGGTTAGACCCTGCTTCAGGAGCAGAAGCACGGGTTCCGAGCCCGCACCCAAGTGCTCCAGGAAGGAATGCCCGAACTGATTCGCCGCACGGTTCAGCTGAGCGTAGGTCACAGACTTGTTGCCCGAGCAGGCAGCCAGGCGATCCGGGGAGCGTTGTACTTGTGCCGCAAACCGCTGCGCGATTGACTGGCTCACCTCGGTCATTCTGAAGCTGACAAAAGCGGCCGGGGCCTGCACAGGATGGCGGGAAAGGAAGGACTGTCGGGTCATCTGGTCGCGAACCTCACGGCGAAGAGCTCGGGAGTCATTCTAATGCCCTGCCAGGAAAAGGATCACTGGAACTACATCTGTTTTCGGAGATAATACAAGTTGTGGCAACTCTGATGAAGAAGGTACTTGATTCTGGTCCCGAAGTCAGCAGATTGAGACCTATCTTGAAGCGACTCTTCCTGCTGACCGGTCTTTTCCTGTGCCCCCTTCCCTGCAGGGCAGGAGCGTTAGACATCGCACTCACGCAAGTTGCTTCCGGTTTGAACCGGCCCCTCTTTCTGACCCACGCAGGAGACGGAAGTGGACGCATTTTCATCGTGGAACAAACGGGTCACATTCGGATCCTGGAGGATGAATCACTTCTGGGAACCCCCTTCCTCGATATCTCCTCGGGGTTCAGCCTGATCACCAGAGGAGAGCGAGGGCTTCTGGGCCTGGCCTTTCATCCCGACTACACGAGCAACGGCCGTTTTTTTATCAACTATGTCCGCAGGGTCAGCGGCCAGGATCAGACGGTGATTCAGGAGCATCAGGTGTCCGGTAATCCCAATGCAGCCGACCCGAACGGCCAGGTCATCCTCATCCTTGACCAGCCTGCTCCCACGCACAATGGGGGCTGGCTGGGATTCGGTCCCTCGGATGGATATCTCTACATCTCTGCCGGCGACAGTGGAACACCGAATAACCCCAGCGGGCGGGGCCAGGACCTGAGCACCTTGCTGGGGAAGATCCTGCGAATCGATATCGATGGCGGACTCCCTTACGACCTTCCCGTGAGCAACCCTTTTGTGGGTGTGCAAGGGGCCCGCGGGGAGATCTGGGCCTACGGTTTTCGCAATCCCTGGCGGGCCTCTTTCGATCCCCTCACCGGACGCCTCTTTTCAGCCGACGTGGGACAGAGCACCTGGGAAGAGGTGGACATCATCGAAGGGGGAAAGAACTACGGCTGGAACATCGTGGAGGGTCCCGATTGTTTTGAGCCTCCGGTGGGTTGTGACATGACCGGGCTGGAGCCTCCCATCCACTCTTACGACCACTCGTTAGGGCGATCCGTCACGGGAGGCTATGTCTACCGAGGCCAGCGAATTCCGGCGCTGGTCGGCGACTACATCTTCGGGGACTACGTTTCGGGTCGCATCTGGACTCTCACCGAGGGACCCGGGAATTGGGCCAGAGGGGAGCTCTTGGACAGCAACCTCAACATCAGCAGCTTTGGGGTAGATGAAGACGGTGAACTCTATGCGGTCGACCATGGTGCGGGCCGGGTTTTTCGGTTCACCAGCACGGCGCCTTCTCCGGACCTGGAGATGAAAAAGATGGATCTGGGACCGCTTGTGGTCGGGACCACCGGATACTATCGGCTCTCCGTAGAAAACGTCGGGGATTCCGCAACCACCGGCGCCGTCACGGTCATCGATGAACTCCCGCCATCCCTGGGGTTTCTTTCCCTGCATGCCGCGGGATGGTCCTGCGAAACCGAACTGGCGTCCTTCTCCTGTCTCCTGGAGAGCAGTCTTGCGCCCGGTCAGTCGAGGGAAATTTCCGCTGCTGTCCTGACCGGGCCCGGGGCCGTGCCCCAGGTGGTGAACACGGCGACGGTCACCAGCGGCGAAGATCCCAACCCTGACAACAATTCTGTGAGCATCACGACTTCCGCATTCGAGGTGGGAATCCTGCCTCGCCGCTTTGCCCAGTTTGCCCTTGGCGACATCTTCCAGATTCTCTTGCTGGTTTCGAACAAGGGTCTCACCCCCTGGGAAGGCCGGGGAGTTCTGCGGCAGGGGAATGAGGAAGAGTGGGACAGCCCATGGGCCCTGAATGGTGTCGACCAGACGGGATCGAGTCATTTTGAGATCTTTCTGCCGCCGCAGGGGAGCCGCAAGTTCACACTCACCGGCGACACCGATATGCGGGAAGGGTTCTTCGACCTGATCGGTGCCGGCTCTTCCCCGAACACTCAGTTAGCGGCCTCCTTCTTTTATCAGGTGGGGAGCCCGACGCTTACGGATTCGATCGCAACCTTCGACACACCCCCGTCCAAGGTCCTGGTATTTCCGGTCGAGAAAAGCGCTGGAGCCGATACCGGCTTCGCCTACGCTGCTCTGGATCCGGACGGGGCTTTCAGCATCTCGGCCACGCTGATCGACCAGTCCGGGGTAGAAATCGGAACCGTGACCTGGAACTACAGCGGCCATGACGCACTCTTCTTCACGGAGCTGTTTGATTTTCTGGAGAGCTTCGTGGGGTCTCTCAGGATCGAGTCGGAAGTGAGCCTCTACCTGACCGTGGTTCGAGTCGAGCAGAGCGTCGGAGGCTTCCAGTTGACCAACGTCCCGCCTGAGATGGGTTACTGAACTCCGATCAGGCGATTCGACGAAGCCTTGGCATCACGCCCGAATCAAGGGGAGCCCTCATGCTTGAAGACATCATTGAAGCCTGGAGAACCAACCATCGGATCAACTTGTTTCTGATCGACAAGATCAGCGACGAGGGGATGCATTGTACGCTTTCAAAATACGGAGGTCGCGACGTGGCGTTGCAGTTCGCTCACATGCACAACGTGCGGGTCTGGCATTTGGAGAAGAGAGCCCGGGAGCTCTCATTACCGTTGGAAGCGTTTCCCTCCAAAGTCCAGGTGACCAAGGAACAGCTGCGGAGTGCTCTTCGTGAGTCCGCCCAGGCCGTTGAGTCCTTCTTGAGCGACCTTTCGAACGGAATCCCAAAACGAAGGGCCTTCAAGAAGGGATTGGTCAACACCCTTTCGTACTTCATCGCCCATGAGAGCCATCACCGCGGCAGCATTCTCCTGACTCTCAAACAATGCGGTCACAAACTGGATCAGATGTCCCAATACGCCATCTGGAACTGGGACAAGATGTAGAAAGCGACGGGCTCACCCGGAGACACAGCACACCGATGCTTGGAAGCGGGCCAAAGTGGGGGGCCTGGATCACTCCCGAACATCGCCCGCCAGTTTGGCCGTCAGGTCCGCCCAGAACTCGGCTACGTTGTCACGACGGATCTGGCGAGCCGGGATATCCAGAAACCGGTTGGCAGGAAGGACCGAACGGTCGCCCCGGGCCAGAGCAGCGAGTACGCGGATCGATTCATAGCCGTAGCGGTAGGGATCCTGCACGACGGTTCCGAAAATGGTTCCTTCGCTCACGGCCTGCAGAGTCTGGTCGGCCTCGTCAAAGCCCACAATCTGGACTTGTCCCACCTTTCCGGCCTGCTTCAGGACTTCCAGTGCGAGAGGACCGTTGTAGGCAAACAGACCGACCATTACGGCCAGATCCGGAAAACGCGAGAGAATATCCTCCGCGTTGGCTTTGGCCTTGGCCCGATCGTACTGATCCGTCAAGGTTGCCACTACCGTGAAGCTCTCTCCCTGCAGCACGGATCCCGGGGCATCATATCGCCCTGGATCCATGGAACGGTCCAGAAGTTCATCGATGACTCCCTGCCGGCGGCGGCGGGCGTTGTCCTGTTCCAGCCTGCCCACCAGTATCGCCACTTTTCCACCCCCAGGGGCCGACTCCTTGACGAGTTGACCGCACATCCTGCCGGCCAGGTAGTTGTCCATGCCGATATAGCAGAGTCGGCTCGTGCCCGGAGCGTCTGAGTCCTGAGTGATCACGATGGTGTTTCGAGCTGCCTCGTTAACCAGGTCCACCTGGTTGGCAGGATCGATGGGACTGATGGCAATCCCGTCAATTCCCACCGTGAGCAGATCCTGAACCATGCGCTTTTGATCCGAGATCCCCTCAGCCGGCATCCGCACGGTCACCGCTACGTCGAAGTCGCGGGCGGCGTGCTCGGCTCCCACTTTGGCGATCTGCCAGAACGAAGTCACGCCGTTGGTCACATAGGCCAGGTGAATTCCGGAGGAGTCGGAGTCCCTCCCACAGGAGGACACCAGCAGGATCATCAAGACGGCAAAACGCACGCGCATTCCTGAAATGATAGTGGAGAAATTCTCCCGCTACCTAATACTCGACATCGCAACCCTGCCAGCCCGTGGTAGAAATCCCACGGACTGCCGGCTCACTAGTGTACTGTCCGGGAAGTTCGCGGCGTTAATTCGGGATGGATTTTCGTCGTCAGTGAGGCGCGCGACGCAGGCAGGCCGGGAGTCTTTCGAGGTAGCGCAACAAAGCTGTCGGCGAAAAGACGCCCGAAGTAGCGGCGTGAACTTTCCGGACAGTGCACTAGTCGGGTAGTGTCGGATTGGATTTGCGCTCCAGCAGGGCGACCAGAGGCTCGGAAAGCAGATTTCGACCCTAATTCGTAACGGGTGGGGAATCTCAGACGTATACTGAATCATTCGCAAGGGATGTGGACGGAAACCGAGGAGGCGGAATCCATGATGAAGCGAACCCTATTTTTCTTTTTGACAGCTCTTCTTGTCTTGACCTGCGTGGTCCTGGCCGGTGAATCCTGGAAGGACAAGGCTTACCAGGATTGGACCGACGAGGATACCGAAAAGCTGCTCAATAAATCCCCCTGGAGTCAGAAGGTCACTCTGAGCACGGGTGGCGGCCAGCCCGGTGGTGGCAGCCGCGGCATGCCATCGGCCACCAGCGGTAGCCCGGGCGGTGGCGGTGGCGGTGGCGGTGGCGGCGGCAGAGGCGGTGGCGGGACTCCGGGTGGAGGTGCGATGGGCGAAATGAACTTCACCGTACGCTGGGACAGTGCTTTACCGATGCGTCAGGCCGCCCTGAGGGCGCATTTTGGGCCAGAGGTCGACTCCATGGAAGGGGTCCAGAAGGCGCTGAAAGAGAAGGTAAGCTACTACGTAGTCAGCCTGATCGGATTTCCGGCCCGAATGGTCCGGCAAGACCCGTCTCGTCTTGCGTCGATGGCGTCCAACGCCGTCCTCAAGCGAAAGAACCAGGAACCCATCGTGGCTGAAAGTGTTGATGTACGGCCAGGAGATCCACCGGATGGACTGGTCTTCTATTTTCCCCGCACCGACCCGATCACACTCGAGGATAAGGAAGTGGAGTTCCAGCTCGAGTATGGCCGGCTCAAGATCAAGAGGAAATTCAAGCTCAAGAAAATGGTCTACAACGGCAAGCTGGAGCTGTAGGCCGGCAACGCTTCGCGCCCCCGATCTCCACAAAATCGTAAGCCCGCAGAATGGTCAACCGAATTCGAACAGTCCTGAGCGGACTGGGAAACATCAACCGAAGCTTCCTCAAGATTCTGGAGATGAAAGAGGAGCACCTGGAGAGATCTTTGGGGCTGCGATTCCCGATCGTCGGAGTTGCCGACAGCAGCGGCAGCGCTGCCAGCTCGAAGGGCTTTGATCCTGGTGAGCTCAGGGCATTCAAGGAGCAAGGGGGCAGGATCGCCGACCTGCCCGAGGGAACGACCCACCCGATCGCGGATCTGGTGGACGGGATCGAGGCCGATCTGGTCCTGGAAGCATCCCCGGTGGATCTGGAAACGGGCCATCCTGGATTGCAGGTCACGCGCACGGCCCTGAGCCGGGGAATGCAGGTAGTCCTTGCCAACAAGGCGCCCCTGGTGCTCGATTATGCAGGAATCCATGCCCTGGCCAGAGATCATGGGGTGGGACTGGCCTTTAGTGCCACCGTGTGTGGCTCTCTACCCATCATCAACATCGGGCGGCGAGACCTGGTGGCCGGCAGGATCGAAAGCCTGCAAGGGATTCTGAACAGCACCAGCAACTTTGTGCTGGGCGAGATGGAACAGGGCCGAGACTACGCTGAGGCGATAGTGGAAGCTCAAAACCGGGGCATTGCCGAAGCGAACCCGAGCCTCGACGTCGAAGGGTGGGACACGGCAAACAAGCTCGTCATCATCGCCAATGCGGTTCTGGGTGTTCCCACAGAACTTCAGGATTTGAAAGTAGAAGGGATCACCGGGGTGACTCCGGGTGACTTGTCAGAAGCCCGGGAGCGGGGAAAGATCATCAAACTCCTGGCCCGCGCCCGGCGCTCGGGTGACAGCTATGAACTCGATGTAGGTCCCTGTGAGGTGAACTGCGATGAGTTTCTGGGGCGCTGCTTCAGCTGGCAGATGGGGGTAGAGATTGAGAGTGATATTTACGGCCGTTCGTACCACAAAAACTGGGACCGAGACCCTCTGCCCACAGCGGCGGCCATGCTCCGTGATGCTGTGAACCTCTTAAGTTGAATTCCAGACTCCAGGTTTACGAAGGGTCGGAGCCGCTTCCATGCGGCGATCTGATCAAATCGGACCACGGAGGGTCCTCCTACGCTGCAGGGCGGTCTCTTGAGACACTGATGGCCTGTCTTCTGTTAGCGATCACCCGTTTCAACACCTCGTCCGTGACCACGCCCCCCAGGATCACGGCACCGATGATGGCGAACTCCAACTGGGTCGGCACTCCCAGCAGAGTGATCGAGTTGCGCAAGACCTGCATCACGGCAGCTCCGATCACCACTCCCAGAATCGTCCCATCACCTCCCCGCAGACTGCAACCTCCCAGCACCGCGGCGGCAATGGCATAGAGTTCATAGAAGTTTCCAAAATCCACGGGCTGGGCAGAATTCACGTCCAGGACAAAGAGCATACCTCCCAGGCCGGCCAGCCCACTGCAGATCAGGTAGGCCAGAACCGTCATTCTGCTGGTATTGATCCCGCTGTACCGAGCAGCTTCCTCGTTGCCTCCCAGGGCCAGCAAATATCTCCCGTAGATGGTTCTGTTCAGGAAAACGGCTCCGAGCACCGCCACAACCAGGAGGATCAGGAAGGGGGCGGGGATGGCAAAGTTCTCCACGAACGGGATCGGGAGTTTCCCGGTCGCCAGGGTCCTGAGGACAGTGAAGTCGTTCCCGAATCCCTGAGTCTGATCCGAGGTGATCCCCCGGGCCAGCCCTCGGTACAGGAGCAGGCCGCACAGAGTCACCACAAAAGGCTGCAGTTTGAGACGCGTGATCAGAATCCCGTGTGCTGTCCCGAGAAAGAGAGGGAGAACCAGGACCACGAGAACAGCCAGTGGTACGGGAAGACCGTACTCCGTAAGCAGAAAGGGAAGGAACACTGCGGTCAGACACACCACTGAGCCAATCGACAAGTCGATTCCGGTCGTGATGATGACGAAGGCAGCCCCGATACTGATAATCCCAAACAGGGAGCTTCGACGAATCAGGTTTTCAATGTTGTAGGCGGTCAGAAAGCGATCGCTCAACAGCGCGGTGAAAACGCAGATGGCGACGAGCAGTCCCAGGATTCCAAGGATTTTCTTCATGACGTGCTTGCCGGCTGAAGGTTAGCAGCCGCAGAGGGGTGGGTCTAGATTCAGGTGACGCGGGTCGCCAGCTCCATGACCCTCTTCTCAGTCAATTCATCCCGGGACAGTTCCCCGCTGATGCTGCCCCGATGCATCACCAGGACGCGATCTGGCAACCCCAGGATCTCTTCCATTTCGCTGGACACGAAAAGAACAGCCACGCCCCGAGCTGCAAGCTGCTCGATCAGGCGGTAGATCTCTTCTTTGGCACCCACGTCGACGCCCCGGGTGGGTTCGTCCAGCAGCAACACCGAGGGATCCATGGCCAGCCATCGACCCAGAACGACCTTCTGCTGGTTTCCCCCCGAAAGGTATCGCACGAATTGTTCGGGGCCCTGGGACCGAATGCTCAAACGCTCGATCGCCTGCTCCACCAGGTCGGTTTCCCGCCGGCGATCCAGAAACCCGAATCGCTGGTCCCTCCTGAGACGGGCCAGACTCAAATTGACCCGCAGCGCCATGTCGAGAATGAGCGCCTGTTCCTTTCGATCCTCCGGGACCAGTGCGATCCCGGCCCGGATCGCGTCCCGAGGCCGGCCCGGTCTCAGCGGCTTGCCCGATACCTTAATCCGGCCGGAGTGGGGGGACATGATCCCGAAGAGTGTCTGCAGGACTTCCGTTCTTCCCGCTCCTACCAGCCCGGCAACACCCACAATCTCGCCTCTCCTGACGTGGAAGGAGAGCGGCTTCTTCGAATGGGCAGCAGTGCGCAGCTCCTCGACCTCCAGCAGCGGCTCACCCGGTTGCCGATCCAAATGTTGATAGAACTGAGAAATATCCCGGCCCACCATGAGTCTGACCATGCGGTCGTGGCTGATCTCCTCACCCTCCAGCCGTCCTGCGTTCTCTCCATCTCTCAGAACCTCGACCCGGTCGGCCAGATTCAACACTTCCCCCAGGCGGTGTGAGATGTAAATGATGCTGACACCTCGATCCTTCAAGTCTCGAATGACTTCAAAGAGCCGCAGGGTCTCATGCTGGCTGAGACTGGAAGTCGGCTCATCCATGATCAGGATTCGTGCGTCTACCGCCAGGGCCTTCGCTATTTCCACCAGTTGCTGCTGTCCGATCGACAGTGAGCCGACCAGACGGCTCGGAGCCAGGTCCAGACCCACCATTTCCAGATAGCGAGCAGACTCTCGTTGAACCCGACTCCGATCGATCAGCAGCCGCCCCCGGGGTTCACGGCCGAGAAAGATGTTCGCTCCCAGATCCAGATTGGGTGCCAGATTGAGCTCTTGATGAATCAACGCAATGCCGTGCTCGAGGGCATCTTTCACGGACCGGATTTCGATCGGCTGACCCCGCAGCCGGATCCGACCCCGGTCTGATGGCAACACTCCGGCCAGGATCTTCATCAGAGTGCTTTTCCCGGCTCCGTTCTCACCAATGACAGCGAGGCGCTCCCCGGACAGCAGGGTCAGATCAACATCTGCAAGGGCCCGAACTCCTGAAAAGCTCTTGGAGACTCCCTGAACGGACAGAAGTGGTTCGACTGCGGACGCTGTGTCAGTCATTGAGACTCCGTTGAAAGCCGTATTCAGTGCTTCCTATTGCGGTGTGTCAGCAGCGAGCTTGGACTTGAGATCGGCCCAGAACTCGGTGACACTGTCGCGCCGGATCTGTCGGGCCGGGATGTCCAGGAATCCGCCCGGGGGAATGACGGTTCGATCTCCTCTTACCAGCGCAGCCAGAACTCGAACTGACTCATAGCCGTAGCCGTAAGGGTCCTGGACCACGGTTCCGTACATGACGCCATCCTGAATAGCCTGCAGGGTCTGGTCGGCCTCGTCGAATCCGATCACCGCGAGCTCCCCGGCCCGGCCCGCCTGACGAACCGCCTCCAGAATGAGCGGCGGATTGTAGGCAAACAAGCCCACCAGGGCTGCCAGATCCGGAAACCGTGACATGGCATCTTCGGCATTTGCCTTCGCCTTGGCCCGGTCAAACTGGTCGGTCAAGGTCCCCATGATGGCGTATTTCTCATTCCTCAGAACCGGACCGGGAGGGTCGTATCGCTCGGGATTATGAGACCGGTCCAGGATCTCGTCGAGAAGGCCCTGCCTCCGACGTCGGGCGTTGTCTTGTTCCAAACGACCCACCAGGACTATGATCTCTCCGCCGTCTGGAATGGCCTCTTTCACAAGCTGGCCACAAAGCCGCCCAGCCTGGTAGTTGTCGGTCCCGATGTAGACCAACCGGTCCGTACCGGGAGCATCCGAGTCGTGTGTCACCACCCGGGCGGATCTGGCTGCTTCGTTGATCAGATCTGCCTGATTGGCGGGATCAATGGGGCTGATCGCAATCCCATCCACGCCCACCGTCAGCAGATCCTGCACAATGCGCTTCTGATCGCTGATCCCCTCAGCCGGCATGTGCACCGAGACATCGGCGTCAAAATCCCTGCCGGCCCGCTCGACACCGGTTCGCGCGATCGTCCAAAAGGCAGCTACGCCGTTCGTCACAAAGGCGATTCTGGGCTTCCCGGAATCCTGGGCTTCCCGGATACAGGCCGCTCCCGCGATCAACAGGCTGACTACGGCCAGCCTCCAGAGTCTCTGCTTCATTCCTCTTCTACCTCCCTGCTCAATCCAGAACCCTGGGTCCTTTGCTCGATTGTATCGAGGATCACCAACCCGAACCTGCATCTCGACTACCATTGTGCACCAGGCGCGAAACAAGTCAGAAAGTGCTGAAGGGGGAGGATGCAAAATGTCCTCTAATACTGGAGTCGCCCCGGATGGAAAACAGAACGGTGGCGACTCCACCAAAGAAACGAAACAGGAACGAACGATTTCGCTATCCCAGGACGGCTCCCGTCTGAGCCAGGCCGTGATCGCCTCCGTGGAACAGCTACGGACGCTGCTCGACCTCATGATTGACGAGCGCGTCGCCGAGTTGCTGGAAGAGAGGAACCGACTGCCGCGATTCGGCGATAACGCGAAGTTCGGTTTTGCCAATATTGACCAGCAACTGGGTGACTATACGACCCGGAAAATCCAATCCTGGAAGTTGATTGACGAGGTCGTCAAGGAACTCACTCGCTACGAGATCGAGAGACGTGAGCAGGCCAGCCTGCCTTTTCCGGGCCCGCGGACCAGCGGGTAATCTTTCACGTTCCAACCTTCCAAGTCTCTGGTTCAACACCTATCGCTGCATTCCTCCCGAACCCGGGGGCTGTTGCCACAGGCGATGCTTTCCGTCACTCCCGAAGAGATCCCGGCACAGGCCACGGTGACCGCCGCATCACTTGCCGCTTCGGCTGTCCTGCCCGAAGCCGAGGCGCACTCGGTTAGCTGCCGGTACTTCACACACACGTAACAGGAGACGACTCGCAGTTGAATGGTGGAATAGACCACAATTCCGACAAAAAAAAGAAAGACGGCGGGCACGATCAAGCGCTTCAATCCTGACATGAGCAGATCACAGTTTAGTCCTTCCCGGCAGTTCCTGGAACCGGACCTCGACAACCCACCGGTTTCCCGCTAGTCTTTGAGCTGAGTTCGTCCCTTTATGCGGTCCTTTCTTGTCTCCGATTCATTTGAGCCTCTTATCCAGAAAACATGGGAATGGGTGGCCGGTTTGGACTCCCATCAAGTCCTCATCGTGGCCGCGACTCTGGGCAGTGCGGACGATTTCGTTCGTTCCCCTCGAGCCCTTGAATCCGGGGTGTCAAGTTTCCCTCGAAAGACACTGCTGCGGCTGGCTTCCGAAATGGCCATTCCGGAAATGGTGGAGGCGGAAGTGCTGCCCGTTACCGGTCTGGCTGTGGAGGCCCTTTGCGCCCGGGCTGTCAACGATGTTCTCAAATCCGGTCGACTCTCCTACTTTCATGAGGTAGCCGACACACCCGGCATGTCCCGGGCATTGGCTCGAACCCTACTCGAGCTGCGCCTTCAGGAGACTGATCTGGCAAGCCTCGAAGCGCTGGGTGCGGTTGGCCAGGACTTGAGCAGACTGGGTCTTCGGTTCGAGAGTTATCTTCGGGACGACGGGCTGGCCGACTCCTGCCTGACCTATCAGCTGGCCCTTCAGAACCTGGAGCAACGGCCGGTGCTCTCCGAAGAGATCCCCATCCTCTTCTATCATCTTCGACCGCGCCATTCCCTGGAGGCACGATTTGTATCCGCGCTGGCTGAGCGGGCTCCCCAAGCCTTGGCCGTGACTCTCGAATCTGACCGAGAAGGAATCGAGTTCTTTTCGAAACTTCTGAAAACGGAACCCCTCCAGGTGAGCCCGCCTGCAACCGGCCGCCGTCTCGAAAGGCTCCGATCCTATCTTTTTTCCGCCAGCGTTCCTCCCACACCCGGCAGCCACGAGGACAGGTCTTTCGAGTTCTTTTCGGCGCCTGGAGAAAGCCGTGAGAGTGTAGAGATCGCCCGGCGAATTCGGCTGGCCGCGGACCAGGGCGTCCGCTTTGACCAGATGGCGGTCGCCCTCCGAAATCCGGAGAGCTACTTGCCTCTGCTGGAGGATGCGTTTCGACGGGCCGGGATTCCTGCTTACTTCACCCGAGGCACCCGCCGACCTGATCCGGCCGGCAGGGCCTTTCTGGCGCTCCTGGAGTGTGCCGCCGAGGGTCTTTCGGCGACCCGCTTCGCCGAGTATCTTTCACTGGCCCAGATCCCCCCCCGGTCCGAGGATCAGGAAAAGGCTCGAGGGCTCGAGTGGGTGGAGCCTCAGCACGACCAGCTCTGCTTCAAGACTTTTCTTCCACCCGGCGCTGAAGAACCGGAACCCTCTCTGGAACCGTTTTCAAGAGATTCACGGGATGCCTCGGGGAGCCTGAGAGCGCCCGAGCGGTGGGAGCGCCTGCTGGTAGACGCCGCCGTCATTGGAGGAAGGGACCGCTGGAAACGAAGGCTACAGGGCCTCGAGAGCGAACTCAGACTGCAGATCAAGGGGGCCACCTCTCAGAGTGCCCGGACCCGACAACATCTCCTGCAGAAACTGTTCCTGCTCAGGAATCTGAAGTCTTTCTCCCTCCCGCTGATTGACCTTCTCGATCGCCTGCCGACAGAAACGAGCTGGAGCACCTGGTTGGCCAGGCTCGAAGAGATTTCGGTGCGGGCATTGAACCATCCTGAGTCGGTGCTCTCGGTACTGGCCGAGCTGAAGCCAATGGGCGAAATCGAGCCGGTTGGCCTGGACGAAGTCCGTCGTGTTCTCGGGGAACGTCTGACCTTGCTTCGGGAAGATCCACCACCGAACCGCTATGGGCAGGTCACGGTAGCCAGCATCGCGGAACTGTGGGGTCGTTCCTTCGATCTGGTTTTTCTGCCGGCTCTGGCTGAGGGGATTTTCCCCAGGAAGGCTCTGGAGGACCCCCTGCTGCTGGACCGGCATCGCGAGACCCTCGGAATCTCACCGGTTCTGACCCGCAGAAGGGCGGAGGAGAGACTGCTGCTGCGAGTTGGGGTGGCCGCCGCTGGCCGCCGTCTGGTGGTCTCCTACCCAAGGATCGACGTTGCCCAGGGGCGATCCCGCGTCCCTTCCTTCTACGCCCTCGATATTCTGCGGGCCGTCGACGGTCTGCTTCCCGACCTCCGCGGCCTGGAAAAGCTTGCTGCTGCGACCTCCTCGAGCCGCCTCGGCTGGCCAGCTCCCATGGAACCGCACGATGCTATTGACGATACCGAATTCGACCTGGCCCTCCTCCACCCCATGTTGCGGCTGGGACCCAAAGGTCGCCGAGGCCGAGCTCAGTTTCTGCTTGAGACCAACCCCCACCTGGCGCGCGCTTTGCGGGCCCGGGCAGGTCGCTGGCGACGCAGATTCTATCCGGCTGATGGACTCGTGGACCCGAGCCCGGAGGTGGCCCGCATACTCCAGGATGAGCGGTTGCGGGAAAGAAGCTACTCACCGACTTCCCTGCAGCAGTACGCAGTCTGCCCCTACAAGTTCTTTCTTTACGCCATCCAGCGGCTCCGAGTGAGAGAGGAACCGGTTGCCCTGCAGCAACTGGATCCACTGACTCGAGGATCTCTCTTCCACGAGGTTCAGTTCCGGTTCCTTTCGCAACTTCGAGTAGAGGGGCTGCTCCCGGTAACCCGCGATTCGGAGGCCGAGGCAATGAACAGGCTGGACTCGGTTTTCGCTGATGTCTCCGGTTCCATGAAGGAAACCCTGGCTCCGGCAATTCCCAGGATATGGGAGAGTGAGATGGAGGAGCTTCTGACCGACCTGCGCGGCTGGCTTCGCGAAATGTCCAGAGATGACGAGGCCTGGATCCCGGCTCATTTCGAACTGGCCTTCGGGCTTGCTGAAGACCCTGAGAGGGATCCAGCCAGCACGACCCGCGAGGTCCGAATTCTCAACGGGATCCGACTCCGGGGTTCGATCGATCTGGTCGAGACCATAACTTCGGGCGACAAGACGGCTGTCCGCGTCACCGACCACAAGACCGGTAGACCCCTTCGGTTGGCCGCTGGGCAGCGCCTGGAGGTAGGTGGAGGCGAGGTCCTCCAGCCCATCATTTACGGTCTGGCAGCGGAACAACTACTGGATGAAGAGGTGGAATACGGGCAGCTTTTCTATTCTACCCGGCGGGGAGAATACCAGCGTCGCATTGTCTCCATTCACTCGGGAACCTGCGCCAAGCTCAAGCAGGTGCTGGAAACCATCGACCGGAACCTGGAGCAGGGTTTTCTCCCGGCTGCTCCTCGCCCGGAGGCGTGTAAGTTCTGTGACTTCCAGTCCGTCTGCGGCCCTTACGAAGAGACCCGGATCCGGCGTAAGGAAAAAAGCCGTCTTGCCGATTTGAACGAGGTGAGGAGACTTCCTTGATGTCGAGTCAACCGGATCTCGTTGACGGAGCGCAACGGGACGAAATCAAGACCAATCTGGATGAGAGCTTCCTGGTCGAGGCAGCCGCTGGAACCGGGAAGACGACTGTGCTGGTGCACCGCCTGGTGGCTCTTCTGCAGTCCGGAAAAGCGGAAGTAGACAAGATTGTCGCCGTCACTTTCACGCGCAAGGCAGCCGGCGAACTGAAACTGCGGCTTCGCCATGAACTCGAGACAGCGCGCCAGCAAGCGCCCGATGCAGACGCTCTGCGGAACATCGAAGCTGCCATCTCCTCATTGGAGGAGGCTCGGGTTGGGACTATTCACTCTTTCTGTGCGGAGATCCTCCGGGAGCGGCCCGTGGAAGCCCAGATTGATCCCGACTTTAAGGAGCTCTCCGAAACTGAAGCTCCGCGCCTGTTCAACCGGGTGTTCAAATCATGGATTGAACGGAAGCTGAATGAGATGCCCACCGCCTTGAGCCGCGCACTGGCAAGATTGAGCGTCGGGAGGAGCGGACAACTGGCTCCGCTGGACCGGCTCCGGGATGAAGCCTGGAGACTGGTCGAGCGACGGGACTTTACACAGCCCTGGGAGATCCGGACTTTCAACCGCAATCGGGAGATTACGGACCTGCTCGAAAAGGTGATCGAGCTCGCCACTGCCAGTGAGAGATGCTCGAATCCGAAAGACAACCTGCGCGTCGACCTGAAGCCCTTGAGACGCTTCGTAGACGACCTCCAGCGGTCGGTGGATCTGCGACCTTCAAGAGCTCTCAGCAGTCGTAACTATGACGAATTGGAGGCTCGTCTCAGCATCGAGTTGTTGTACGACCTGAGCAGAAAAAAACGGAAGGGCCACGGCAAATTCTCCGACCAGGTTTCGCGCGAAGACGCCCTGCGCATGCGGGGAGAACTGATTTCGCAACTGGAAGGCTTCAAGGAAAGGGCCGACGCCGATCTGGCCGCCTCCCTGCGTCCGACCTTCGAGTCAGTGATTGCAGAATACCTGGAGGTCAAAAGGCAACTGGGCCGGGTCGATTTCGTCGATCTTCTGGTCATGGTACGTGACCTGGTGCGAGACTATCCGGACGTCAGGGAGCATCTCAACTCGAGGTTCACACACATTTTTGTCGACGAGTTTCAGGATACGGATCCACTTCAGGTGGAGATCATGCTCCTCCTTGCCGCTTCGAATGCCGGGGAAAGCGACTGGCGCAAGGTACAGATCTCCGGGGGGCAGCTCTTCCTTGTCGGTGATCCGAAACAGTCGATTTACCGTTTCCGACGAGCGGACGTTCGGCTCTACGAGGAAGTCAAGAAGATCCTGACGGAGTCTGGAGTTCGGCTGCTCCACCTGCAAACCAATTTCAGATCGGTTCCACCACTTCAGAAAGCCATCAACGCTTCCTTCGAGGCCGTGTTCGACGGGGATACCAAGCGGGTTCAGCCTCACTATGTGCCTCTTCGGTCACCCCAGGAAGCGGGCAATGTCACTCTGATCAGCGGAGTCGGAAAGGGTCCCCCGGAGGTGGTCGCCCTGCCCATTCCGGAGCCCCGGATCTGGGCCGGTCAAATCACTCACAAGTCGTTCCAGTCTACCTTTCCGGATGCAGCAGCCGCATTTGTCGGCTGGCTTCTCGCCGAGAAGCCATGGGAGGTGCAGGATCCAGAGAACCCGGACCGCCGAATCCCCATTGAGGCCCGTCACATCACGTTCCTCTTCAGACGCTTCATCTCCCTTGATCGAGACATAACGCGGCCCTATATTCGGGCTCTGGACGCCCGTGGTATCACTCATCTGCTGGTCGGATCGCGAACCTTCCATCAGCGTGAGGAAGTGGAAAGCATTCGAGCCGCGCTGACAGCCGTCGAGTGGCCGGATGACGAACTGAATGTCTTTGCCACCCTGCGAGGATCTCTGTTTGCAGTCGAAGATGGTCAACTGCTCGCGTTTCGTAAGAAGGTGGGAAACCTGCATCCTTTTCAGCACCGGCAGGAAAGTATCCCCGCCGCCTTCGCCGAGATTGCTTCTATCCTCCAGTTGCTGGCCGAGTTGCACCACACCAGGAATCGCCGGCCCATCGTCGATACCATCAACCGTATTCTAGAGTTCTGCCGAGCCCATGCTGGACTGGCTCTCCGACCGACCGGAGAACAGGTCCTGGCCAACGTGCAGAGGATCTGCGACCTGGCCCGGAGCTATGAGCTGAGCGGGGGGCTATCTTTTCGAGGCTTTGTCGATTTTCTGATCGAGGAAGCCGAGAAACCCCGCTCCGTGGATTCACCCGTACTGGAAGAAGCGGCGGACGGTATTCGGCTGATGACCCTGCATTCGGCAAAGGGACTGGAGTCTCCCGTCGTCATGCTGGCGGACATGACCGCCAGGATCGCCTCGCCCTATCCCTCACAGCATGTGGATCAGGAAAAAAACTTGTGCGCCCAATCGCTGCTCTACTGCCAGCCGTGGGAACTGGTTGAGAATCGAGACCTCGAATACGGAAGAGACGTCGCGGAAGGAGAACGCATCGCCTACGTTGCCGCCACGCGGGCGCGGGAGATGCTGGTGGTCCCGGCAGTTGGAGTGGGACCCGATTACTACACCGGGGGCTGGATTTCGCCGCTCAACCCCGCCATTTACCCGCAGCGCGACTCCTGGTATGAGCCGACCCCTCCGCCTCCCGAGTGCCCCGACTTCGGAGACCGGACCGCCATTCTGCCTCCCATCAATCGAGACGGAGTTGCCCTGCCCTTGATCAAGCCGGGCCTTCACCGGCCCCTCAAGGGGACCCACAGGGTTCTGTGGTGGGACCCGGCTGTTCTCAAACTCAACGTAGCACCGAATCAGGGGCTCCGGGATGAAGAGGTTCTGGTTCATGACGAGACGGGCTCTGCTGAGGGCCAGAAACGCTACCAGGCCTGGAAAGCCAACCGAGAGGAGTCCCTCCTGGCCGGTGCCCGGACATCGCTGACGATCATCCGTCCCAGCGATGTGGACACGCCTCCGCCCCGAGAGTACGAAGTGATTGTCCATAACCTGCTGGATTCCACGACTGTCCGGGGTAGGAGATTCGGGGTTCTCGTGCACACACTCCTGAGGGACATACCCTTCCAGGCCTCCGATCAGGACCTGAAAAACCTGGCTGGCTTCCACGCTCGGGTGATGCGGGCAACCGCCTCAGAACTCACAGAGGCGATCCAGGCAGTCAGAACCGTCCTCAAGGATGATCTGGTGGCGCCGGCAGGTCAGGCGGTGCGGTGCCTGAGAGAGCACCCGATCACTCACCGCCTTGATGGTGACCGACTTGTGGAAGGAACGATCGATCTTGCCTATCTCTCCTCCAACCAATGGACCCTGATCGACTTCAAGACCACAGCCGAATTTGAGGATCATCTTGCCGAATATCGCAACCAGATCCAATGGTATGCTCTGGCTCTCGAGGAGACCACGGGGCAGCGAGTCAAACCCTACCTGCTGCGGATTTAGAGTTTCTCGTTCCTCGTTCCTCGTTGCGCGCTCGTCAAGACTCGCGCAGGTACCGTCAGTGTCAGGATTCGGGGCCAGGCTCCTGGTTACGCAGTCGCTAAAGCGGAAACCACTGAGATAGGGACGACAGTGACTGCTTGGCGGCGCGGAAGCCCCCGGGAGATCTGACCGGTCCTTGGCGCCAAACCAGGAACGAGGAGCATGGAGCCTCCCCGCTGTCTGGTATGATGTGCCTTCATCACGACAGGATAGAGGACGATGTCGGAAGCGATTGGAAAGCAGGCTTCGAGAGATCAGTGGACGCCGTCCAGCTGGAAACACAGACTGGTCGAGCAACAACCTGTCTACGAAGACCAGCAGACGCTGACCGAGGTGGTCGAGCAACTGGGCAAGCTCCCACCGCTGGTCACGAGTTGGGAAATTGAGACTCTCAAGGCGCAACTGGCAGAGGCTGCCCTGGGCAAACAGTTCCTCCTTCAAGGGGGGGATTGTTCAGAGAGTCTCGAAGACTGCGAGTCGCCGATTATTGCCATCAAACTGAAGATCCTGCTGCAGATGAGCCTGGTCTTGATCCACGGCGCCCAGAAGCAGGTCATACGCGTCGGACGTTTCGCCGGACAGTTTGCCAAGCCCCGCTCCCAGGACATGGAAACACGGAACGGCGTCAGCCTCCCCAGTTACCGGGGCGACCTGGTGAACCGTCTCCCCTTCACGAAGGAGGACCGCCGACCCGACCCACAGCTTCTGCTGCGAGGATACGAACGGGCTGCCCTGACACTCAACTTCATCCGATCACTGAGCGACGGCGGATTCGCGGACCTCCACCATCCGGAGTTCTGGGAGTTGGACTTCGTGAAGCTCTCACCCCGAGGAAGCCGCTACCAGGAGCGCGTCAAGGCTCTGAGTGAGTCCCTCAAGTTCTTCGAGACACTGGCCGGGACTGTGATCGGAAAAGTACGGCGAGTGGACTTTTACACAAGCCACGAAGGCCTGCACCTCCAGTACGAACAGGCCCAGACCCGGTTTATTGCGAGGGTTGAAAAATGGTTTGATCTGACCACCCACTTTCCATGGATTGGAGACCGCACCAGGGATATCAACAGCGCCCACGTGGAGTACTTTCGCGGAATCTCAAATCCAATCGGAATCAAGATCGGCCCGAGTTCCGAAGCCTCGAGACTCAGCGCCCTGATCGACCGGTTAAATCCGGAGAACGAGGCCGGACGGATCACCCTCATCCACCGATTCGGAGACAACCAGATCGAGAAACACCTGCCGCCGTTGGTGCGTGACGTTCAGCAGTCCGGACAGATCGTGCTCTGGTCCTGCGATCCCATGCATGGGAATACGGAAGTCACCGCAAACGGCTACAAGACTCGCGACTTCAATCGAGTCCGCTCGGAAGTAGACCAGGCGTTTGATATTCACGAGGGCCTGGGTTCTCGACTGGGAGGACTGCACGTCGAGTTGACCGGCGAGAACGTCACCGAGTGTGTGGGAGGTGTCCGGGGGCTTACTGAAGCTGATCTCGGGCGAGCCTATCGAACACAGGTCGATCCCCGCCTCAACTATGAGCAGGCTCTGGAAATCGCTCTGCTGGTGGCTCGGCGGCTCGAGGAGGCGCGGACGTAGGGGCCGGTCTTGTGCCGGCCCGTTTTGCGGGCGACCACAAGTGTCGCCCCTACGAATCCGATCAGATCGCCGCACGGAAGCGGCTCCTACCAGCCTACAAAACCTCCGCCGCCGTTCTCTCAGCATCCGCCAGCATCTCGGCCAGGATGTCCAGGCCCGAATCCCAGAATCCCGGATCGCTCAGTTTCAGCCCTACCCGGTCGATCAGGATTTCGGGAGTTTCCGTACCCCCGGAACTCAATAGCTCCAGGTAGCGGGGAACAAAACTTGCTCCCTCCCCACGGAAGTGATTCCAGAGCGCCAACACCAGCAACTCCCCGAAGGAGTAGGCATAACAATAAAAGGGTTGATGGACAAAGTGGCCGATATAGGTCCACCAGCGACCGTACTCGGGGGTCAACTCCACGGCGTCGCTGTGGAGGGGGGCATTGACATCCATCCAGATCTGATCAATCTCGAGGGTAGAAAGCTCTTTCCCGCCGCGGGCCGCATGGACCGCCTGCTCGAAGCGGGTCAAGACCACCTGGCGAAACACCGTCGCGAAGGAATCTTCCAGCTTGTGACATAGAAGAGCGAGCCTCGCACGAGGATCTTCCTGTTCCTTGAGCAGGCGATCGAAAACGAGCATCTCTCCAAAGACACTGGCCGTCTCGGCCAGGGTGAGCGGCGTGTTGACCTGCAGTATCCCGTGAGGTCTGGAAAGAAACTGATGGACTCCATGTCCCAGTTCATGGGCCAGAGTCATGACGTCGCTCAGCTTTCCTCCGAAGTTGATGAGGATGTAAGGATGAACTGAAGGCACGGTGGCACTGCAGAAGGCGCCGCCTCGCTTCCCCGGACGCGTCTCTGCGTCGATCCAGCCGCTATCGAGGAACCGATCCACGATCTCGCCCAGCTTCGGACTGAATTCATGATAGGAGTCCCGTACCAGGCGACTTGCTTCCTGCCAGCCGCAGGCGGGAATTGATACCCCCTGGACCTCGACCGGAGCGTACCGATCGTAGTCGTATAGTTTCTCCACCCCCAGAAGTCGGCGTTTCAGAAGGTAGTAATCCCGGAGGATATCCGCCCGACTCTCCACAGCTGTAAGGAGACTCTCGAAGCTCTGGCGACTGATCTCATTGGCCAGATGGCGGACCTCGGCCGGGTTCGTGTACTTCCTCAAGCGACAATCCACCGCATGGTCTTTCACGGTGGTGTTCAGAATGAAAGTAGCCAGGTGAGTAGTTTTCTCCAGTCCGCGGGTAAATCCTCGATGAGCTTCTTTTCGGGTGTCCCGGTCGGGGTGATAGAGAAGCGACAGGGCCTCGCTCTGAGTCATGCTCTTGAGAACTCCGTCTACCTCGATTTCGAACTGCGAAGAACTGGTGATCTCGTCGAAGAGTCGGCGAAACGCGGAAAGACCGGTGACACCCTTCTCCGCCACGATGATTTCTTCCGGTTCAGTTAACGTGTGCGGCCTGAAGACTCGGATTTTCTCCAGGAAGTGCCGCCATTGCGAACACTCCGGACTCCCGGTGATCCGGGAGGCAACTTCATCAGGCAGCGCGATCCAGTCGAGTTCATAGAACATGATTTGCGTCTGAATGGCTGTGAAGGTGTCGTGAGTGGCGGCCAGAAGTGCACCATGCTCAGGCTTTTTCGAGTCAGCTGCGTGGAGGAGTCGCGCGTAGACCACAGGCTTGTAGGCCACTTCCAAAAGTGTTTCGTAGTCCCTAAGAGAATCGGCTATCAAACCGGCGTTGACCTCTGCGGCCTGAATCCTCCCTTCGTAGCGGCCTCGAAAGGCGGTGGCCAGTTCACCGGCCTGCTCCTGGTCCAGTTGGAGATTGGGATCTTCGATCGAGGCGTAAAGATCGCTTAGATCCCAGCTGATGCCCGCCGCAGCCGGCCTGTCACGCTGCACGCCAGCTTCCAATGGTGGTTTTTCACAAAACGTTTTTTCCAAGAGTAACCTTCCTGTTCACTTGCATTTCCTATACTATTCGCTCCATCCAGGTTTGATGCACAAGCCCTTATTCTACATCCTTGGTGCTCCTTACAGATGCCGGTGAAGTATCCCGTGAGCAGTCGACTGGCGGCTCGATTCTGGCTCGGGGACGACAGCTCCGGGGCGATTCGCGGCAGTGTGACCGAAGTCTCCCAGCCGCTGACCACTTTCTGGGTTCGCACCGAGAGCCCCTTGCCCAAAGGTCTGCACCGGTTTTCACTCGAGCTTCACGAAGTGACCCTGATCGAGGGAACCGCGACTCCCGTTACCTCCGAAACGAACCAGAGTCCCAAGTCGGAGGTGCGAATCGAATCGATAGCGGAAGCCTACCGAGGCACTGCCGGAGCCCAACTGGCGCCCCTGGTTCCACCTGATTACCGCCCCCGGTTCATGGCTGGCGAACGTCAACCCGAGCGCTCGGACGCGGATCTCCTGACCCCCTGGATACACTCAACGAATAGACTGCTCCACCTGGTGGATCTGATCGCCCAAATCAACTCCAGTCAGGAAACCGACACTCTGCTGGGAAGCATCATGCGCGCCGCTGAAGAGGTCATGGAGGCGGAAGCCAGTTCCCTGATGCTGCTCGACCATGAAACGGGCGACTTGATTATTGCGCTTCCGACGGGCCCGGCCAAATCGGAAGTTTCAGGCACCAGGATCCCCGCCGGCAAAGGATTCGGGGGTTGGGTCGTCGAGAACCGGCAGCCTCTACTGATCGAAGACGCGGCCCGGGACCCTCGATTCTTTGGAGAAGTGGCCCGCTCTCAATTCCGGACTCGCGACCTGGTCTGCGTGCCAGTGCAGAGTCCCGGGGGAGAGATTCTGGGTGCACTGCAGGCCATCAATCACAGAGGTTCAGGACCCTTCCGGGAGCCGGATGTGGCACTTCTGACAGCTCTGTCGGCACAAGCGGCCATCGCGCTCGAGAGAGATCGCCTCTTGAAGGAGTCCATCCAGAAGGAAATCCTGGAAAGCGAAATGCGCCTTGCCACCGACATCCAGGCAGGGTTCTGGCCTCGAGAAGTCCCTGAGTGCGAGAAGGTAAGTTTCGCGGGAGACAGCCGACCGGCCAGGCATGTAGGGGGCGACTACTACGACTTTGTTCCGATCGACGAACAGCGAATCGCCCTGGTGATTGCCGACGTCTCAGGGAAGGGAGTTGGAGCAGCGCTGATGATGGCTGAGCTGAGAGCGGTGCTGAGGGCCCGACTGAAGAGCCCTCTTTCTCTGGAAGATGTGGTAGGAGCTGTCAATGACGTACTCGTCGAAGACACACCGGTGGGCAAGTTCGCCACGCTTTTCGTCGGCATCCTGAATACGGACGACCTTGTCTTCCACTATGTCAACGCAGGCCACGATCCTCCTTTCCTGCTTCGTGCCGGGGGCGACCTTCTTGAACTGCGGGAAGGTGGGCCCATTGTCGGTTTCAGACAGGGTTTTCCTTTCCCGGCGGGAGAAGAGAAGTTGGGGTCCGGTGATCTCCTCGTGATGTTCACTGACGGCGTGTCCGAGACGCAGCGGGAGTCGGAAGAGTTTTTCGGGCGGGAACGGCTCGTCTCTGAAATCCGCACTCATCGGGAGAAAAACCCTGAGGAGTTGATCCAACACATCCAGAGTACTCTGGAGAGTTTTCAAGGAGATCAGCCCCAGCACGACGACGTGACCATGGTGATCGCGAGGATTGGGTAGGTTCCAAGGCTGGAAGGTTGGAACCTATTCCCCTGAGACCGCGATCAGCGACATGGCATCCACTCGGGTTCGGTTCAGCCGCACCGCCCAGTGCAGGTGAGCACCTGTTACCCTTCCGGTCGCGCCGATCTCGCCCAGGACGTCTCCCTGGTCCAAGACCTGGCCCTCTGTGACAAGGGCTCTGGACAGATGTCCAAAGTACGAGTACAGGCCAAGACCGTGGTCAACAATGACCGTGTTTCCCGAGTAGTAGAGGTCCCCCACCAGAACCACTCTTCCCGAGTTGGGGGCCTTCACAGGTGTCCCGGTCGGGCCTGAGAAATCGGTTCCACTGTGAGGACTTCGAGATTGGCCGTTCAGAATGCTACGCTTCCCGAAGCTGCTGTTAGCCGGCCCTGAAACCGGGGCTGTGAACGGCTCTACCCAGAGCCTCGATGGAGTGACAGCCGCAAAGATTCTACGGGTGGTTTGAGATTCTTCACGGATCCTCTCCAGCACCTCAGCCGGGGGGTTGACGTACTTGGAGTCGACGGTCAGGCGGCGGGTCGGAAACGTCTTTTCTTGAATGACCAGCCTGTAGGTCCGGGAAAACACTTCGCCACTCTTGGACCTCCCCGCCAGCACGATATCCTGACTGCCCGGCTCCGTGTCCAGATCGACACCGATCAACACCTGCCAGACCAGAGGGGAGGAACCAGGGTGACCCGGGAAGGTACGCTCGAAAGCCTGGGCTTCAAGGGCGAGCAGCGGCTGCGGGGACTCGACCGTTAGTCTCACGATCTCACCTGGTTGCAGGGAGCGAGCGTAGCGTTTGATGCTGAGATCCAGGGAGTCCGGCTGACCAGACAGCGGAGAAGCCACCAGCCAAAGACTCAATATTCCCGTTCGGGCGATGATTCTCATCGTTTCGCGCAACCTGGAAGCTAAAAGCCTGGGAGCCTGTGAGGGAAGTGGGGAAAAGGGGTCAAGACTATTTCACAGAGAGGCTGAAGAGGCTAGATAGCTTGAAGGGCTCCCTTCTCCCCGATGGCTTCAGGAACAAAAAGTAGGAGGTCCTGAACCCGAAACGGACTCTAACAGAGAGTTCTGACAACAATCCTGACCCTTCTGACCAGGAAAACGGGCGAATCCGGTGCCTGTGGCTTGATGGCTGATGGGCACCTGGTGCGTCCTCAGACCTGCAGAACACCCGTCTTGAAGGGCTCGATGTCGGTACGCAGGGAAGCGATCTCGAGAGCCAGGATCAGCGCGTCTCGAGTCCGATGGGGCGCAATCAATCCGTCCAGCCACAGCCTGGCCGCTCCATAGCGGGGATCGAGTTCGCGCAGGTACTTCTCCTCGATTTGTGTGAAAACCTGCCGGCGTCCTTCTTCATCGAGAACGTTGCCTTGCTTTTCCAGCTGACGAACTCTCAGGTCGGTAAGGGTTCGAGCGGCCTGAGCCGCCCCCATCACCGCGTAGCGGCAGGTGGGCCAGGCCAGCATCAGCCGTGGATCGTAGGCCTTGCCGCACAGCGCATAGTTACCTGCCCCGAAGCTGCCGCCCATAATCACCGTGATCTTGGGAACCACACTGTTAGCGACGGTATTCACCATCTTGGCGCCGGACTTGATGATCCCTGAGATTTCAGCCTTCTTTCCGACCATGAACCCGTTGACATCCTGGAAGAAGAGAATCGGAAAGCGGTTTTGATTGCAGTCCATGATGAACCGGGCCGCTTTGTCCGCGCTTTCGGTATAGACGACACCTCCTACTTCGAAGGGTTTTCCAGGCTCACGGACGTGCTGTTTCTGGTTGGCCACCACGCCCACGGAAAAGCCTCCTACCCTGGCATATGCGCAGATGAGCGTCCGGCCGTATTCGGCCTTGTATTCGACGATTTCTCCGCCATCCACAATGCATTCCAGAATGGCCCTGACATCGTACTCCTGGGGTGAGAGTGGGATCAGACTGTAGATCTCCTCGGGATCGCGGGATGGGGGTGAGGACTCCGTTCGTGCAAACAGAGGAGGCGGCGGCCCGCTCATAGCGCGTGCCAGCTGGCGGAGCCTGCGGATACAGGAAGGATCGTCTTTTTCCCGGAAATCAATGGTGCCCGAGAGTTGGGCATGAAGTTCGGCTCCACCCAGTTTCTCGCTCTCGAGGTCCTGTCCGATGGCGGCTTTGACCAGGGATGGGCCCGCGATGTAGAGACCACTCCCTTCCGTCATCAAGATCTTGTCGCACATGACAGGGAGGTACGCTCCTCCGGCTACGCAGTTGCCCATGATCGCAGCAATCTGGGCGATTCCGCGCGCCGACATACGAGCATTGTTCCGAAAAATTCTTCCGAAGTCGTCCACGTCCGGAAAGATCTCGTCCTGAAGAGGAAGAAAGACACCCGCCGAGTCGACCAGGTAGATGAGGGGCAGACAGTTGTCCATGGCAATGCGCTGGGCGCGCAAGACCTTCTTGACCGTCAGGGGGAAAAAGGCGCCCGCTTTCACCGTAGCGTCATTGGCGATGATCATGAAAAGTTTCGTTTCCACGCGACCGATGCCGGTCACCACGCCAGCTCCCGGGGCACCGCCCCACTCTTCGTACATTCCATCCGCAGCGTAGAAGCCCACCTCGAAAAAGTCCGCCTCGGAATCGACCAGAGCTGCGATCCTCTCACGGGCCGTCAGCCGGCCCTTCTGATGCTGGCGGTCGATCCTGTCCGGACCTCCTCCGAGACGGATTCGGTCCCCATCTTCGCGCAGGATGGCACGGACTTCGTCCCAGGTGGTGGCTGCTTCGAAACGCTTCGGACCCGTACTCATGAAGATCTCATTCCTGCAGCAGCCGAACGAGCTTTGACAAGCTCCGGTAACTGCATAAGCTCGCTCAGGTCGTGAATGATGTAATCCGGTTCCGCTGTCAACAGCGTGCTCATGGCCTGATGTCCCGTCGTTACGGCCGCTGATTTCACACCGGCGTTTCGAGCCGACCGAACATCGTCCAATGTGTCTCCCACCATCAGGGCTTCCTCCGGAGACACACCGAGGAGTTCCAGGGCCAGCCGCAGTGGCTGGGCGTCCGGTTTCGGCTTTTCGACGCTCTCGATCCCAACAATTGCCGAGAAGTGCTCCTCCAGCTCAAAGTGCCGGAGGATACTGCGAGCGCCCCTCCCTCGCCTCGATGTGACCACTCCCATTTGCACGCTCTCGCTCAGTGACGTCAGGGTTCGACGCACGTTCGGCTTCAGCCGCACTGCCTTCGGATCTTCCTCCCGCGCCAGCTGTTCATAGGCCTTCAGCATCTCCTGGAGTTGGAGAGGGGACCAGTCGGGACGTATGTCCTTGAAGAGAGCCGCCAGGGGTCTTCCGATGCCTTCAGTAATCCGGCTGTGTGTCCAGGGGCGGAGTCCGAAGCGGTCCATCACCGAATTGAATGTCTGGATGATCGCTTCGGACGCATCCACCAGTGTTCCATCGAAGTCAAACAGGATTGCCTTCACCATGCTCGCAGTCCAGCCCGGGTGGATCGACCGGGATCTTGCTCCCGGATCTCTCTACTCCACAATCCCGAAAATGGCCTCGATTTCAACGGCGATGTTGCCGGGCAACGATCCCATTCCAACTGCGCTGCGCACCCCGATGCCTCTCTTCTCTCCAAACACTTCAGCGAACAGCTCACTGCAGCCATTGACGACCTGCGGATGATCCGCAAAATCCTGCGTGGCGTTGACCATGCCTAATACTTTGATCACCCGGGAGATCCGATCCAGACTCCCCAAACCGGTTCTCAGAGTCGAAAGAATGCCCAGACCCACCTGACGAGCCGCTTGCTTCCCTTCCTCGAGGCTGAGGTCTGCCCCGACTTTTCCGCAAATGAGAGTCCCGTCCACGGAACGTGGGGGATGGCCAGAGACATAAGCCAGACCTCCGTGAACCAGAACCGGTTTGTAAACCCCGCCCGGTTTGGGTGACTGCGGAAGCTCCAGGCCAAGTGCTGTCAGGGTCTCTTCGGGGCTCATTTCAATCGCCTTGGGTTCTGGGCTCCAGGTTCCAGGTTCTGGGTCCCAGGTTCTGTGTTATCGGTTCCGGACCGCTGGAAGTATAGCAGCAACCGCCTCTCTGGAGGATCTGAGGAGCATTCCCGAAAAGTAGAACAGAGTCCATTTCCAGACCCCCTTGTACCCCGGAATACGGCCCTGCCAGCGTCAGATCGCGACGTTACACTTCGCCCAGATGCGAATCGCGATCGGGAGCACGCGGGCCCCAAAAGTCGAGGCTGTAAAGGAGGCCTGGGGCATCTTTTCGTCCAAGATTCTGACAACGGGCGACGAGGAAGTCGAGTTTGCGCCTTTCGACGTTCCCACTCAGGTGCCCGCTATGCCTGTGGCTGTGGATCAGTTGATGACGGGAGCCCAGGAGCGGGCGGAGCACCTCATGCTGCAGCTCAAACGGGAAAAGGCTGAGGCTGATTTCTACGTAGGGCTGGAAGGGGGATTCAATGTCGTCGATCCACGGGGAGCCCGGCGCCAGGTGTTTCTGGAAAGCTGGGCGTTTGTTTCGGACGGGCACCTGGGGTACTTCGGACACGGAGGCGGTATCTTCGTCCCGCTGGCCATCTCAACGCAGGTCATGGATCGGGGAATCGAGCTGGGAATCGTCATCGACCTGTTCGCGCAGCAGCGCGATGTAAGCAGCAAGCAGGGCGTGTGGGGTGTCCTGACTCGCGACATTTTCAGCCGCCAGCACTCCTTCGTGGTGGCCCTGATCGCGGCTTTTGCCCCCTTCTATAATCCCGATTCCTATCGGTCTTAGCTGTACGAGCGTTCGCCGTAGGGGCGACCCTTGTGGTCGCCCGCCAAGCGGGCCGGCACAAGACCGGCCCCTACGCCAGTGTTTTCTTCACCAACCTGGCCAGTTTGGGCCCCACGAAGGGAATCAGCTCCCGTTCGCTGGCCCCCCTGATCCCGGCCAGGCTTCCAAAGCTACGCAGAAGTCGCTTCTTCCGTTTCTGGCCGATTCCCGGGATATCGTCCAGGACCGAATGAAAATCGCGCAGAGAACGGCGTTTGCGGTGATAGGTCACGGCAAATCGGTGGGCCTCATCTCGAATCTCCTGCAGCAGGCGGAGAATGCGAGAACTCTTCTCCAGCCGCAAGACATCTTCCTGACCCATGATGTGAATCAGTTCTTCCTTCTTGGCGATGCTGGCCACAGGCAGATCTTCAATACCCAGCTCAACCAGGGCCTGGTAGGCAAAATGAAGCTGTCCCGGACCCCCGTCGATCAGTATGAAGTCCGGCAGTTCCTGTTTTTCAGTCAGCACTCTCTTATAACGCCGCTTGACGGCCTCATGAATGGAGGCGTAGTCGTCCGGTCCGTCAACACTCCTGATCTTGAACTTCCGATACTCCTTTCGAATCATGCGGCCTTCCAGACAGACAACCAGAGAGGCGACCGTCTCGGCTCCCTGGATGTTGGAAATGTCAAAAGCCTCGATTCTTCTGGGAGGTTTCGGCAGATCGAGTTCGTCCTGAACTTCCGCCAGGATGAAAGACCGATCAGCCTTCAAGATCCGGAAACGGGAATCGAAAGCGATTCTGGCATTGCGCTCAACCAGAAGCACCAGATCCAGTTTCTCTCCCCGCTTCGGGACCCGGATCCGTACTTTTTGACCCCGCCGCGAGCCATGCTTGCGGGTGAGCCATTCCTGAATCAGCGTCTGATCTTCAATCTCGACGGGGAGGTAGATGGAGGCCGGAACGAAGCCGGCATTCAGATAATACTGCTGGATCGCGTCGCGCAGAAAGGTCGGGGGATCAAAGAACTGAAGGCTCTCCCAGAAGAACTCACGTTTGCCCACAACCCGACCGTTTCTCAGGGTAAAAAGCTGCAGCGCAACCCGGGGCCCCTCGCGATGATAGGCAAAGATGTCCACATCTCTCACCCCGGAAACGATCATCTTCTGCTGCTTAGCCAGGTCTCCGACCATGCGCATTCGGTCCCGGTAAAAGGCCGCCGCCTCGAACTTTTCTTCCCGGGCAGCCCGGAGCATCTTCCTCCGCAGCGACTTGACCAGCCGACTGTTTTTCCCTTCCAGCAGTTGAATCACATCGCTCACCGACCGGGTGTACTCCTGGGCGGAACAGAGCCCGGCAACGCAGGGCCCAAGACAGCGTTTGATGTGGTATTCGAGACAGGGACGCTCGAGTTGCCCGTCGATCTCGATGTCACAGGTGCGCAGCAGGAAATGGCGATTGATGATCTTGATCGTATTGCGAGCCAGGGAAGCGGGGAGATAGGGCCCGAAATAGAGAGCGCCGTCGCTGACAATTCTGCGCGTCAGAAGCACCCTGGGAAAGTCTTCGTTGACGGTCAGCTTAATGTGCAGGAAAGACTTGTCGTCTTTGAGGTGGACGTTGAACAGAGGCTGTTGCTGCTTGACCAGATTACTCTCCAGCATCAGCGCCTCCACCTCACTGTCGGTCACGATGTAATCCAGGTCGTGAATGGTTCCCCGCAGGACTTCCATCTTCGGGTCGGCAGGTCGCTTCCGTCGAAAATAGGAGCGCACCCGGTGTTTCAGCGACTTGGCTTTTCCGATGTAGATGCTCTTCCCCTTGCGGTCCTTGAAAAGATAGACCCCGGGGCCGGATGGCAGGTTGTCCAACTTCGCCTGCACAGCATCAGTGACCATGTCAGTCAATTATATTTGAGACAACAAGCCCGTTTCTTACCCGGCCGACACGCGCTTGCCGTCGTGCGCCACTGATTCTCCGCCGAGAACCCCGTACGTGGCTACCAGACAAGTTATGCTATAAGTGCCCTATGAATCTCCCCAACAGCCTGACACTATTCAGGATTTTCCTGGTTCCCCCGCTGGTGGGTGTGTTGCTGACAACGACTCCGCCGGCACGGGAGTTTTGGGGGTTCATCGTCTTTGCAGTGGCGGCTACAACCGATTACTTTGACGGATACCTGGCCAGGAAAAGATCGCAGGTCACCACCCTGGGACAGCTTCTCGATCCCGTCGCCGACAAGCTCTTGATTTCAGCTGCCTTCATTTCGCTGGTCCAGCTCGGAATTGCCCCGGCCTGGATGGTCATCATCATTGTGGGAAGAGAGTTTGTAGTCACCGGGCTGCGGAGCGTCGCCTCCGTTCAGGGAATCACGATCTCGGCGATGCGCCTTGGAAAATACAAAATGGTGGCCCAGGTCGCCTGTGCCGGCTGCCTGATTGTGGCCAATCGTTTTCCTGATACCTACATCTTTCTGGCGGGTCAGATTCTGCTCTGGATCGTCGTCGTACTCTCCGTGCTCTCTATGGTCCAGTACTTCCGCCGCTACTGGGGGCCGATCCAGCGACGTGTCACTACTTCACAGGACAGTTAGTCCGAACTGGTGCTTCCTTGTCCGAGTCCACCATGAAACTCTGTTTGACCGTTGCCGAGAAGTCGGTCTCCGATCTCACCCGTAGGTTGGGCTTTTACGACGGCCGGGTTGAGTACATTGAAGCACGTCTTGACTATCTCCAGCGACTTGACCTGCCGCGGCTGCCGACAGCTCCAAAGAGCCGGTACATTGCCACCTGCCGCCCTGAGAGAGAAGGCGGGCGATACCGGGGAGGAGAGCGGGAGCGGATCAGACTTCTCGAGCAGGCGGCCAGACAGGGCTTCGATTGGATTGATCTCGAGCATGACGTCGAGGTTCCCCTGTCTCTGCCGGCCGACACACGCTTGATTCGATCGCGGCATGTCTTTGGATCCTTTCCGGCCAACCTCCCGGCCGAGTTCCCCCCTGTCTCCGAAGGAGAGCTGGGAAAACTAGCGGTCCAGGTCCACACCACCCGGGAACTGGTTCAGCTCCTGGAGTGGGCGGAAAGGGAACCGCCTCGCGGGCCCCATATCCTGATCGGCATGGGTGAGCTGGGACAGCCTTCCCGTTACCTTGCTTCCCTGCTGGGAAGCAAGTGGACCTACGTCTGCGAGGATGCCGAGATTCCCAGGGCACCCGGGCAGTTCACCCTCAGAGAAGCCCGGGGCCTGGGGCAGCCATCGACTGAAACTCCTCTCTTCGGAATCATCGGTCAACCGGTCGCGCATTCCCTCTCACCACCCTTGCACAACGGCCTGTTTCGACACTACGGCCTGCCGGGAAGCTACATTCGTCTGCCGCTCGACAGACTGGATCCCTGGTTTGACTATCTCTCAAGATCCTCTCTTCGTTTCCAGGGCTTCAGTATCACACTACCCCACAAGACCAGCGTCATTCCCTTCTGCAAAAGCTACGACTCCCCGGTCCGTTCCGTCAACACCCTTGCCGGGACAGCCCCCAACTGGATGGGATCCAACACTGATTGGCCGGGTTTTCTCGCTCCACTGCTTTCGAGAGTTGAGCTGGAGGGCACATCAGCCGTCGTGCTGGGAAACGGCGGAGTCGCCCACACGGCAGTTGGCGCTCTTCTGAGCCAGGGGGTCCAGGTCACCGTGGCTGGTCGAAACCAGGAGCGACTCGAGACTTTTGCCCGACAGTTTGGTTGTCGGTGGGTTCTCATGCAGGACTATCGAGGCCGGGCCGATCTGCTGGTCAACACCACGCCGGTGGGACAACACCCCGATGTCGATGTGTCTCCGCTGTCCAAAACGCAACTTGACTTCGAGTTGGTCTATGATCTGGTTTACAGCCCGGAAGAAACAAAGCTTCTCCGCCAGGCCCGGCATAGAGGCTGTAAAATCATTTCCGGAATTGAGATGTTCGTGGAACAGGCGGCACTCCAGTTTTTAGTTTGGACCGGTAAGGATCCGGATCGAGAGCTGATGAGGGAGTTGATAGCGGAGAGCCGATGAAGGCCATTGTGAAGAAGAGTCCGGAACCCGGTCTGTACCTCGAAGACGTGCCGGTTCCCGCGGTCGGAGCCAACGATGTTCTCGTCAAAGTACAGAAGACGGCCATTTGCGGTACCGACGTCCATATCTACAATTGGGATTCCTGGGCCCAAAAAACGCTGCCCATCCCCCTGATCATAGGCCACGAGTTCGTTGGCGTGGTCGAGACCACGGGCGCCAATGTACACGACTATCAAGCCGGAGACCTGGTCAGCGGTGAGGGTCACATTGTCTGCGGGCGATGCCGTAACTGTCTGGCCGGCCGACGGCACTTGTGTATGAGTACCAGTGGAGTAGGCATTAAGCGGGACGGCGCTTTCGCCGAATATGTTTGTATCCCGGTCACCAATATCTGGTATTGCGACCCCAGGATTCCTTCCGAGATTCTGACCGTCTTCGACCCCCTGGGAAATGCCGCACATACGGCGCTCTCGTTCGACGTCCTCGGTGAAGATGTGCTGATCACCGGTGCCGGACCCATAGGCATGATGGCAGCGGCCATCGTCCGACATGCTGCCGCCCGCCACATCGTGGTAACGGATATCAACCCCTACCGACTGGATCTTGCCACCAGAATGGGTGCGACCCGGGTGGTCGACGTGACTCGAGAGCGGCTCGAGGACGTTGTCGCCGAACTGGGTATGAAGGAAGGGTTCGATGTAGGACTGGAGATGTCGGGAAATGCAGACGCCCTCAACAGCATGTTAGCCAATATGTGCCACGGAGGAAAAATCGCTATGCTTGGAATCCAGCCATCGAACGCGACCATCGACTGGAACAAGGTCATTTTCAATGGCCTGACCATCAAAGGCATCTATGGCCGGGAGATGTATGAAACCTGGTACAAAGTAACGAGCATGATCCAAACGGGCCTGGACATCTCTCCCGTGCTGACACACCGTTTTGACTACCAGGCGTTTGAAGAGGGCTTTCAGGTGATGCGATCGGGGAATTCGGGCAAAGTGGTTTTGGAGTGGAGTGATTAGTGTACTGTCCGGGAAGGTCGCGGCGTTAATTCGGGATGGATTTTCGTCGCCAGTGAGGCGCGCGACGAAGGAATGCCGGGGGTATTTCGAGGTAGCGCAACGAAGCTGTCGGCGAAAGGACGCCCGAAGTAGCGGCGTGAACTTGCGGACAGTGCACTAACTAGAGAGGTTGGGTCGGTGGTCCTTCGAAAAAGCGATTTGGGCAAGAAATGAAGATACTGAAATTCGGCGGAATCTCCCTGGCCACTCCAGACCGGATTCGAGGAGAAACAACCACGGATTGATGGAAATTCTGCAAAACTCGTCCAGGAAGCACAAAGTTGTCGTCGTTCTGTCCGCGTTTGGAGGCGTGGCGGACGATCTGAGGAAAGCGGGAGAGCTGGCAGCCGCCGGGGATGAGTCTTATCTCGAACTTCTTGGAGCCATTGAGCAGCGCCACTTTTCAGCGATCAAGGAACTCCTCGATGCCAAGAAACAGACCCCTGTTCTGGCCCGGACCAAGATGGTCCTCAACGAGTTGGAGGATGTGCTGAACGGGGCCTATCTCGTCAAGGAGCTTTCTCACAAGACCTGTGATTTTGTGGTCAGTTTCGGCGGGCAGCTTTCCTGCTACATCATCACCCAGGCGCTGCAGCAGTCCAGGGTCAAAGCCCAATTCCTGGATGCACGACAGGTTCTGAAGACGAATGCGGATTTTGGGTGCGCCGGAGTTGATCTCGCGAAAACCGGGCGGCTGATTCGCAGCCATTTCAAGACTGTCAGAGCTGTGCAGATCATCACCGGATCTGTCGGATCCACAGACCAGCTGGAAACCACCACCCTGGGCCGGTCAGGCTCCGACCTCACGGCGGCCATTGTCGCCGCTGCGCTCGGTGCCAGGGAACTCGAGATATGGACCCACGTGGACGGCATCCTCACGGCTGACCCGGCGAAGGTCACAAAGGCGTTCTCCATTCCGGAGCTTTCCTACGAGGAGGCCATGGAGCTATCTCACTTCGGTGACAGCGTGATTTATCCGCCCACTCTTCAGCCGGCATTGGATAAGCAGATCCCGATTCGAATTCGGAATGCATTCAATCCGGGATTTGAGGGAACTGCAATTCGGGAAGAGCTTGACCCCGGCACGGACAGATCGATCATCAAGGGGATTGCGTCTATTCCAGAAATTGCCCTGTTTCGCCTTTCGGGAAGTGGCATTGTGGGCATCCACGGGACTTCGCTGCGTTTGTTTCGTGCCCTCGCAGGCAAGGGCATCAACATGATCCTGATCACCCAGGCATCCTCAGAGCACTCGATCTGTTTTGCCACCGATCCCCGGCAAGCCGTTGGTGCCAGGCAGGCCATCGAAGCAGAGTTTGAGATGGAAATAAAATCTCACCTGATCGATTCGGTGCTGATTGAACGCAACCTTTCCGTGATCGCTGTTGTGGGTCAAGACATGCGCAGTACCCCGGGCATCTCAGGCCGACTGTTCCGCACCCTCGGGGTAAACGGCGTCAACGTTGCTGCTATCGCCCAGGGATCTTCTGAGCTGAACATCACCGTCGTCATTTCAAAGAAAGATCTCGACAAGGCCCTGAATGCAGTTCATGAATCTTTCTTTCTGTCGGATACGAAAACGCTGAATTTGTTCATCGCGGGAACCGGTCTGGTCGGGAAAACGCTCTTAAACCAGATCGATCAGCAGGCCGAATCGCTGCTCAAAAACAATGAGCTCGAATTGCGCATTGTAGGTATCAGTAACAGCAGAAAGATGTCCTTCAGCGAGGATGGTATCCCGGCAGCGAATTGGGAGAGTGCACTCAAGAAGTCCCGCACCAGTGCGGACATCGACAAGTTCACCGAGAGAATCGTAGAGCTGAATCTGCGCAACTCTATTTTTGTTGACAATACTGCGGACGCGGCCGTCGCCGCCACCTATGAAAAGGTGCTGGACTCGAGCATTTCAGTGGTTACGCCCAACAAGGTGGCCTGTTCCGGAAAGTTCTCGGATTATCAGAAGCTAAAGAGCGTGGCTCATAGACGAGGAGTCAGGTTCTTGTTCGAAACCAATGTAGGGGCCGGCCTCCCCGTGCTCAGTACACTGAAAGACCTGATCGACAGCGGAGACGAAGTCACAAGAATCCAGGGGATGCTTTCCGGATCCCTCTGCTACATCTTCGACGCGCTCATGGATGGAAAGAAGTTCTCGCAAGCTGTAAGAGAAGCCGTGGAACTGGGATTTGCCGAACCGGACCCCAGGCTTGACCTGGAAGGAACAGACGTGGCCCGCAAAACGCTGATCCTGGCCCGGGAAAGTGGATTGAGAATGGAGTTGAAAAACATTAAGGTGCAGAACATGGTCCCGAAGTCCTGTCGCAGGATCGATTCTCTTCCGGGGCTCTTCAAGGGGCTCTCCAAACACGATTCTGAATTCGAAAAGATGAGGGAAAAGGCGAAAGCGGAAAACCGAAAGCTGAAGTACATCGCATCTGTCGAGAACGGTCAGGGCTCAGCCGCTCTGGAAGCCATTGACAGCTCACATCCTTTCTACACCTTGAAAGGGAGCGACAACGTCGTGTCATTCACCACCAACCGGTATTCGACCCGCCCCCTGGTGGTCCGAGGCCCGGGGGCCGGGGCCGAGGTGACCGCTGCGGGGGTATTTGCCGACATCATCCGTATTTCCAACTTGTAGGCTCCTCCCACCATGAAGCAGAGAAAAGATATGAAAGAGACAGTCCGCGGCTCTTCGGCTGGCGCAGCGGATACTATTCGAGTCTTCGCCCCCGCCACGGTTGCGAACATTGCATGCGGATACGATGTGCTCGGCTTCGCGGTGAATCAACCGGGTGACGAAGTCGTGGTGAAGAAAAGCGACAGGGCGGGGCTGAGAATCCAGAAGATAACGGGGGACGGGGGAAAATTGCCCCTCAATCCGGAACAGAATACGGTCACGGCTCCAGTGTTCAGGTACCTCGAACAGGTGCAGTACTCGGGTGGATTCGAATTTGAGTTGACCAAGAATGTGCCCTTCGCAGGCGGTATGGGGTCGAGTTCGGCCAGCTCAGTGGCGGGCGTTTTTGCCGTAAATGAACTGCTGGGACGACCCTTAAAGGTGGGTGATTTGCTGCCTTTCGCCATGGAGGGAGAGCGTGTCGCCTGCGGTGTGGCGCATGCGGACAATGTGGCGCCCGCGCTGCTGGGCGGATTCGTCATCATACGCAGCTACGATCCCCTGGACGTGATCCAAATCGACTACCCCCGGCAACTGCACTGCACACTTGTTCACCCGGAAGTGGAGATTCGAACCGCAGACTCCCGCAAAGTACTGCCAACCAAGGTCTACCTGAAAGATGCCGTCAAACAGTGGGGCAATGTCGCAGGTCTGGTCGCCGGGCTCATCATGGGTGACTTCGACCTGATCGGTCGATCGTTGGAAGACCACCTCATCGAGCCGGTGCGTTCCATGCTGATTCCCGGCTTTCACGAGGCCAGAAACGCTGCCTTGCAGGAGGGGGTTCTGGGCTGCAGCATATCCGGTTCGGGACCTTCCATGTTCGCTCTCAGCAAGTCGAGAGAGACAGCCGAGAGGTGTGCCAAAGCGATGCAGGCTACCTTCGATGAACTCGGCATCGAAAGCCAGACCCACGTGAGCAGAATCAACAAGAAGGGCCCGCAAATCATCGACTGATTCAGGTCGTAGAGTATAGCTGCGGAGGAATGTCCAGCTTCTCGCCCCGGGCAATCGATTCATTGGCCCGAATGATGGGAGTGCAGGCATCCATCGCTTCTTCGCCCTCACAGAGGTTGGGAGCCCCGTGGCGGACGGTGTTGCAGAACCCGGCCAGCTCGTCACGATAGGCGGCAAGGGGATTAAATTTGCTGCCATCCCCCGAGACCTGTGAACCTGTCGCATCGCGCATCCGGCTCTCCGAAGCCGACATGACGGGACCGCTGCTCGATGCCGCCTCCACCTCAATCTGAGTGGCCGCGGTGCCTGGTTGCCCTTCCGAAAAAAGCATGGCTTCGCGCTCGCCGCTCAAGATGATCGTTCCCTCCGTCCCCATAAACTGCTCATAGTAATGATCTTGGCGGTTGGACTGGATCGAGGAGTAGGTATAGGTGAGCCCTTCCGGGTAATCGTAGGTCACGTAAACGTGGTCGGGAACCTCCCGCCCATCCTTGAATCGGTAGGTCCCGCCCGATCCATAGACCCCAGTCGGACGGGAGCCGGTGAACCAGTTGACCACTTGAAGCTGGTGGCTGCCCAGTTCCGCCATCAGTCCCTGAGAGAACTTTTCGTACAGGCGCCAGTTCTTCAGGTGCTCCAGAGTTGGATAGCCCCACGGGCTGGGATCAAATTCGAGGTTGGGAACGTTGCGGCGCCAGGAGGTGTTCCGGTGCCAGAGTGCCCGGACGTGGTAGACATCTCCGATGATTCCGTTCTGGATCATCTGATTGGCTTCCTGATAAAGGGCATTGTAGTTGCGCTGATGTCCGATCTGCAGATTCCGCCGGGCAGCTTGGGCGGCATTGATCATGTTGCGGCAGCCGGCGATCCCGTGAGCCATCATCTTCTCGCAAAAAACGTGTTTTCCTGCCTGCAGAGCAGCCACCGTGAAGGTTTCGTGCAGCCACAGAGGAGCCGCCACAACGATCGCTTCGATGTCACTGCGTTTCAGCATGGCTTCAAAGTCGGTGTATCCCTCAGCCGCCGGATCGTGAAGGGTCCGAACTTTCTCGAGACCTCGTCCGAAATTATCGGGAGCGATGTCGCAAATGGCAACCAGGTGCATGTGGCTGGCGGGACAGTTCTCGATCAGGACACCGCCCTGACCGCCGCAACCCACGATTCCAGCCCGCACCGGCCGCATCCTGCGGGCCTTCCAGAGCAGAGCCCCTGCAGGTGGCAGTGTCGCCACTGCCTGGAGAAAATTCCTACGTCCGATTTCTCTTTGTTTCACGTTTAGCATCGAGACCTCCAGCCTCTTTTCTCCCTGGATTCTGCCAGGGACTCTGGTCTGGTGTACCTAGTGTACCGTCCGGAAAGTTCACGCCGCTACTTCGGGCGTTTTTTCGCCGACAGCTTTGTTGCGCTACCTCGAAAGACTCCCGGAATTCCTGCGTCGCGCGCCTCACTGACGACGAAAATCCATCCCGAATTAACACCGCGAACCTCCCGGACAGCACACTAGTTACGACGACTGAAAACCGATTTCCGCCGCCGCCGCCAGCTCGAAACCAGGATATCGAGTCCGGCCATGTGTCCAGTCGGAAGAACAGCCAGTACTATCAATACTAACGCCTCAATCAGAGTCTTGTTGACATACAGCTCCGAGCCTTCGGGTCCGGGAACGGAAAACCCGAGATAGGGAATTGGTGGCGCGGCAGCGAAGAATAGGAACAAGAGCAGAAAGCCTCCCAGCGCTGCCAATCTGGAAAAGAGCCCCAGCATCAGCAGCAGACCGATCAGCATCAGGCCCCAGACAACTGCGAAATCCGCCAGGCCCATGAGCCAGGAACGGGCTGCCAGGGCCTGGAAGAAGTTCTCCAGGGGCCCGCTCGCATTCTCCAGGTAGCCTCTTGCCGACCAGCCGACGGTCCAGAGCTTCCCAAGGCCCTGGTAAAAAAGATGCCAGCCCACCACGAAGCGGAGAAGGACCAGCAAGAGCTGCTGCGGAAATGAGAGTGCGACTTCCATGGTTCTGGTGGTGACTAGTTTAGAAGTTCGAGTGAGTCCCTGATCCGACCCAATCGGTGCATCTGGATCGAGTCTGAAGGCCCGGAAGTTTGATCCAGGACAAGCGCCCCCACTTCGGAATGTTCCTCACAAAAGGATCGGATCTCTTCCAACTCCATGACAAAAAAGGCAGTGGAAAGAGCGTCGGCTTCGGCTGCTGTTGGGGCAACCGCCGACACCAGCACCTTTCCCCTGGCCGGATGACCCGTTCTGGGATCAATGATGTGGCCGTAAGCCTGCCCGTCAATAACATAGCCCTGTTCCTTGAGCCCCGAAGTTCCCATTCCACAATCGGCAAGGTGGAGTATTGCAAAGTCCTTCTCCGGCCGCAACGGGTGCCGTACACCCACCGGCCAGCCTGCACCGTGGGAAGCGCCGGGAAAGTCCCCCAAGGCGTACACACTGCTGAAGCCGGCGTGAAAGTGTGCATTTCTGATCCCGGCCCTTCTCATCTGCTCGGCAGCACGATCCAGAGCGTAGCCTTTACCGATGGCCCCCAGATTCAATTCCACTTCGGAACTCGCAAGTCTTACCGTCTTGCTCCCGGAATCGAAATCTATTAAATCGGGGCCCACGTGGCGGGACAAATCCTGAATTTCTTGATCGGTCGGACGTTTTCCTACCCCGGCCAGAAACCCCCAGCAGCGGCTGTAGGGACCGCTGGTCGGATCAAACGCCCGCCCGGTTTCCCGGCTCAAAGACACAGCTTTTTGCAGCAAGTCGAACAGGTCCGGACCGATTTGGACGGGCTCCTGATGGGCCAGGCGATTGATTCGGCTGATCTCACTATCGTCTCGAAAGACCGACATCTGGCCCTCAAGCCGATCCACCCGGTCAAGCGTGGTCTGGACCGCGGTCAGATGGCGTCGCTCAGAGTCGGGGATGCGAAACTCAAAATCACAAGCCATGGCCCGGCGACGGCAGCAAAGCAGACGCGGTTCCAGATACCCGGAGAGGAAGGCTCGAAGCCTGCTCCCGGAGGAGGGCTGCCAACGGTTGCGCAGCATCTCTCGACGCCCATGTCTCGCTGGTCTGGTGGGACGAGGAAAGCGCATTTCTCAAGGATGATAGTCGATTTCCTGTTAAGATTCTCCCGATTTGCACACGGATGAACTCGATCAACAGATCACCAAAGATGCGTTCGATTCACGGCTTTTCACCAGGTCCGATCTGACCTGGATCGTTCTCGTCTCCGTCTTGCTGAGTCTGCCGTTTCTCAATAAGGCATTTCATATCGACGATCCGGTGGTTCTGCAATGTGTGAAGAAAATTCTAGCCAATCCCCTCGACCCCTTCGGGGGAGAGTTCGACTGGTTCGGAGTGACTCTGCCCTTCTGGCAGGTGACCACGAATCCCCCCCTCCTCAGTTATTATCTGGCGCCCTTTGTTTGGATCTTTGGGTACTCAGAGATCATTCTCCACGCAGCCATGATGCCGTTTCTGGCAGGCGTCCTGGCGGGTTGTCTGGCACTATCCAGAAGATTCTGCAGGTCGCTCCACTGGCTCCCGGTTCTGATGATCGTGACCAGCAGCGCTGTACTGGTCTCTCCGAACGTGATGCGGGACATCCCCGCGCTGGCCCTGATCTGTGTGGGCCTGGCCATAGGAATTCGAGGTCTGGACAGGGGGCGATCTTCCCTGCTGTCCCTGGGGTCCCTGGTAATCGGGCTGGCGGCAGTCACCAAGTACTCAGCCGGAGTCGCCGTGGGAGTACTTCTGCTCTACGCCCTCATGTCGAAGCGCAAGACGACCCTGCTGGCATTTCTTCCCTCAATCCTACCTCTGGGAATCTGGTGCGGGTGGACCTGGCTGGTCTACGGAGAGGCTCACCCCTGGTTCCTCTTGCTCGGAAAACACTCCTCTGGTTCCTTTTCTACTGCCAGCAAGTTTTTTTCTCTGCTGGTAACGCTGGGAAGTGTCTGCCTGCTGGCCCCTCTGATCGGCTGGAGAATGCAGGAGAGTACTCGAAGACCCAAGTTTCTGGTTGTGGGCGGCACCCTGGTCCTGACCCTCGCCGCCTGGTGGTATCAAGCTGGGGAAGCGAGCTCTCAGTACCTTGTCTGGACCGTCGCAGGATCCTTCAGCTTACTCGGGTTGCTCGTCCTCGGCTCACGGCCCGGTCCCGAGGGTCGGTTGACGGATCGAGACTCCGCTTTTCTGCTTTGCTGGACGCTCGTCTTTTTCTTCTTCAGTGTTTCCCTCGTCCCTTTTCAGGCGGTCCGGCATGTGCTGGGAGGACTCGTCCCGGCAGTCCTCCTCTGCTTTCGGAGCCGGCGAGCAATTTCCACCACCGCTAGAAAGGCCTTGTGGCTCCTGGTGGTTGTGCAACTGCTGCTGGCTCTCTCCGTGGCCTGGTCTGACATGGAGTACGCTAACGTGTATCGCGATTTTGCCCACGATGTGGGCCGACGGCACCCGGAGCAGGAAGTCTGGTTCCTGGGCCAGTGGGGGTGGCATTTCTACGCCGAACAGGCCGGTTTCCGGCAGATCCACGGAGATGGGGCCGTCCCGGGTTCCGGGAGCCTGGTGGTGTGGCCTGAGCGGGTGTTTGTGGGTCGGGTCTCTGCCCAAAACAGGGATTTTCTCAAGAGACTCCAATTGGTGGAATCACGGGATGTGTATTCCACTCTCCCCCTCCAGACCATGAGTTTTCCGGAAGCCTCTTTCTATGCGGTAGTCCGACGAACCGTCCCGTTCGTATTCGGCCGTGAGCCGATCGAGACGCTCAGGGTGTATCGGGTGGAGTGAGCTGATTCCAGATTCCAGAACCCAGAACCCAGAACCCAGAACCCATTATCCGAACGTGGAACAATACCCCCATGGCAACTCGTGTTCGCTTCGCTCCGAGCCCGACTGGTTTTCTCCACATTGGGGGAGCCCGAACCGCCCTCTTCAACTGGCTGTTTGCCCGGGGAGAGCAGGGTGCCCTGATTCTTCGAATTGAAGATACCGACGCAAAGCGCTCTGAGGAAGACCTCACCGCGGGGATCCTGGAGGGACTGAGATGGCTGGGTATCGAGTGGGATGAGGGCCCCCACTTCCAAAGCCGCAGAACCGCCCTCTACCGTGAGGCGGCCGAGAATCTGCTGGCCAGCGACTCGGCCTACTACTGCTTCTGCGAAAACAGAGGGGACCAGGAACCGAAGGAAAAGCAGCGCCACGACTGTCCCCGGCTCTCGCCGGGGGAATCGGCTGCCCGGGCTTCCCGTGAGTCTGGAGTCGTCCGCTTTCGAGTCCCTCCCGAACAGACCCTGTCCTTCAAGGACATTGTGTATGGGACCGTCTCTGTCGAATCAGACAACATCGAAGACTTTGCCCTGATGCGACCGGATGGCAGTCCCACCTACCACCTGTCAGTGGTAGTGGATGACTTCGACATGAACATTACGCACGTGATCCGGGGAGCGGATCATCTGTCCAATACTTCCAAGCAGGTACTCCTTTATGAGGCGCTCGGCAAGCCTCTCCCTCGCTTTGCCCACCTTCCCCTCATCCTCGGACCCGACAAGACCCGTCTGAGCAAACGCCACGGAGCCACCTCGGTCCTCGAGTATCGAAGGCAAGGATTCTTGCCTCTTGCCATTCGCAACTACCTGGCTCGCCTCGGGTGGTCTCCGAAAACCGATCAGGAGTTCTTCAGCGATCAGGAACTGACCGCGGCCTTCAGCCTGGACCGCGTGAATAAGGCGAATGCCGTCCTGGACCTGCAGAAACTGGAGTGGATCAACGGCAAGGTCCTGGGCTCAACTCCCCTGGCCGACCTTGAGCCCCTGGTGCGCGAAACACTGCTGGAGCAGGGACTGCCGGGGGACGAAGAACCCGGCCTTTCCGCTGCGGAGTTTCGCAGCCGAGTGGAGTTGCTGCAGGGGCGAGCTCGCAGGCTCACCGATTTCGGGACCCGGGGAAGAGCGTTTTTTTCCGAACACTTTGAATACGACTCAGCCGCCTGCCAGAAGCATGCCGATTCTTCCAGTCCCGACTGGGTGGCCGTTCGAGCGGCGTTGCAGGAGCTGGTGGCCAGCTACGAAGCATTGCAGGCCTTCGATTTGGAGAACACCGAGTCGATCCTGCGCGCAATTGCCCAGAAACATGGTTTGAAGCCCGGCAAGTTGATTGGGGCAGTCAGAGTCGCTTTGACTGGAGAGGCAGTGGCCCCGGGGATTTTCGACGTCATTGTCACCTTTGGGAGAGAAACTGTGTCGACTAGAATTAACCGTCTGCTGGGCACCTTTGCATGACTCGACCGCCAATTCTTTCCGTCATCATCCCGGCTCTCAACGAAGAGCACCGCCTGAGCGGTTCGCTCAAGCGGGTTTGCAGTTATTTTGCGGCCAGGGGCATCCCCACTGAGATCCTGCTGGTGGACGACGGCTCGACCGACCTGACTGCCGAAGTAGCAGCGAACACGGTGATCCCTGATCCTTCCCTGCTGGAAATCCGCGTGCTCAAGAACGAGGTCAATCGGGGCAAGGGATTCAGCGTTCGGCTGGGTATGCTGGAGAGTCGGGGGACGTTTGCTCTCATGACGGATGCCGATCTGAGCACACCCATCGAAGAATTCTCGAAGCTCGAGTCTTCTGTGATCGACGGAAGCTTTCAGGTCGGCATCGGCTCGCGGGACATGGAAGGTTCTCGAGTTGAGGTACATCAGTCCGGAGTACGAGAGAACTCGGGTCGCCTGTTCAACCTGTTCGTACGCCTCTTCTTTCCCCTCCCGTTTCGAGACACGCAGTGTGGTTTCAAGCTCTTCTCTATGCAACAATGCCGAAGGATTTTCGAAGTGCAGCGGCTGGAGAGATTTGCTTTCGATGTGGAAATCCTTCTCATCGCCCACCAATTGGGACTGAAGACAGAGGAGATTCCTGTGGTCTGGCGGCATGCAGAAGGAAGCACCTTGAGTTTCTTTCGAGATGGTCCCAAGATGCTGTGGGACCTGCTGAAAATCCGCTGGTACGCGCTTTCGGGGAAGTATTCGTCGGCAGGGAAGGACTCACCATGACCAGGCTCGGGGTCAACATCGACCATGTTGCGACAGTACGCCAGGCCCGTGGGGCCGTTGAACCTGATCCTGTCGCCGCGGCTGTTCTTGCAGAGCTGGCCGGCGCTCACGGAATCACAGTGCACATTCGGTCGGACCGCCGCCACATTCAAGACCGGGACCTGGAGCTGCTGCGAGCCACCATCAAGACGCGCCTCAACATCGAGATGGCGGCGACAAAGGAAATGGTCGACATCGCCCGGCGGATTGACCCCGAGGTGGTGACCCTGGTACCAGAGCGCCCGGAGGAAGTCACCACGGAGGGTGGACTCAACCTGATCGAACACGTCGATGTTGTCGCCACGGCTATGAGTCAGCTCAAGGAGGCCGGAATCGAAGTGTCGCTTTTCATCGACCCGGACAGCCGCCAGATTGAAGCGGCCGGACAACTGGAAGCCGAGGCCATTGAGCTGAACACCGCTGCCTACGCCGAGGCTGTTCCTCTGGGCCTGGCGGAATGGAAGGATGAATTCCAGGCTGAGCTTCGTAATCTGATTGAGAGTTCCAGGCAGGCGGCCGACTGCCGATTGCGGGTGCTGGCCGGTCACGGACTGACCTATCGCAATGTGCGCCCGGTGTCGGACATTCCTGAAGTCGAGGAGCTCAATATCGGACACAACATCGTGTCACGAGCAGTTCTGGTGGGAATGGATCGGGCGGTCCGGGAGATGCTGGAAGCGATGAACGGCCGGGCGGGTTAGTAGTCCGTGCCAGGGCAGGCTATGCAAGGCACTCTTTTCGTGGTGGCCACGCCCCTGGGCAACCTGGATGACATCTCAGCCCGGGCGATCCGGGTTCTGAGGGCGGTCGAGATCATCGCCTGTGAAGACACACGACACACCCGAAAACTACTGAATCACTTCGACATCGGGACACGCACCCTCAGCTACCACGAGCACAATGAGCAAGAGCGCAGTCCGGAGCTGCTCCGACATCTGAAAGAGGGCAGAGACCTTGCCCTCGTCAGTGACGCCGGGACACCCCAGATCTCCGACCCCGGATACCGGCTGGTTCGGGAGTGTCGGGAGCAGGGATTGCCCGTCCTGCCGGTTCCTGGTCCCTCGGCACCAACCGCAGCTCTTTCCGTCTCCGGACTGCCTCCGGATCGATTCCTGTTGGTGGGTTTCCTGCCCAGGAAACCATTGTCTCGCCGCAAGGCGATCGAGAGTCTGAAAGGGTTTTCGGCATCACTGATCTTTTTCGTTCCTCCCCATTCCCTGATAGATCAGCTGACCGACTTGAAGGAAATCCTGGGCGACCGCAAAGGCTTCCTGGCCAAGGAGATGACCAAGATCCACGAACGCCACTGGTGGGGTCAGCTGAGTGAAATCATCCACCCCCGGGAAGAGGCAACGAAGGGGGAGTACACCCTGGTCGTGGAGGGGGCAGCGGGTGAAGCTGGAGTTGAGTCGGACCTGGATCTCCGGGCCTACGTCGAAGGCCTCCAGGCGTTCCGTGGGCTGACCAAGAAGGAAGCCATTCAGCAGGCCGCGAGAGACCTGGGGAAAAGCCGCAATGAGGTGTACCAGCAAGTGGCGGTTGAGAAGAGCTGATTGGCTCTTGCCAGGAAAGTGGGCGGTGTCCAGAGCCGAAGCCAGAAGCACTCAAGCGCCTGGTTCCCGCGGCCACAGGACGAACTGTCTCCGCGGTCAAATGGGAAGGGGAGGAGGCTCAACAGCCAACTCCCCTTCCAGGAAGTGGGCCACCTGGAGCAGGCTGCTCTCAGCGAAAGGCCGGGCCAGCAATTGCACTCCGATGGGCAGACCTGTCCGAGTAAACCCGGCCGGGAGGCTCAACCCGGGCAAACCGGCCAGGTTGGTTGAGACCGTAAATACGTCGGAGAGATACATCTCCAGGGGATCTTGTACTTTCTCTCCCAGCTTGAAGGGCGGGGTTGGAGTGACTGGCCCCAGAATGATGTCGACTTCCTGAAATGCCGCTGTGAAGTCGTCGCGAAGCAGGCGCCGCACCTGGCTGGCTTTCCTGTAATAGGCGTCGTAGTACCCGGAGCTGAGGGCGAAAGTTCCCAGCATGATGCGGCGCTTGACCTCCTCCCCGAAACCCTCGGTTCTGGTTCTCCGGTAGAGGCTCTCAAGATCGGTGGTCGAGACGGAGCGGTGGCCATAGCGGACACCGTCGTAACGGGCCAGGTTGGCACTGGCTTCGGCTGTCGCCACCAGATAGTAGGCGGCAATCGAAAAATGGTCGTGAGGAAGTTGGATTTCAGAGATCGAGAAACCGCCTCGTTGCAGGGTCTGAACGGCATTCTCGAGGGCTCCCTTGATCTCGAGGTCCGTAAGCCCGGCCATCCAGTCGGCGGCGACTCCAATGCGGAGAGACCGGCAGTCCTTGCCGAGTTCTCCGACGTAATCCTCGACCGGGCTGGGTGAGGAAGTGGAGTCGCGAGGATCTTCCCCCGCGATTACCGACAGCAAACCGGCGGCATCTCTGACCGAGTGAGTGATCGGGCCAATCTGGTCCAGCGAGGAGGCAAACGCCACCAGACCGTAGCGCGAGATCCGTCCGTAGGTTGGCTTCAATCCCACCACGCCACAGAAGGCAGCGGGCTGACGAATCGAGCCGCCCGTGTCCGTGCCCAGCGCCAGGGGAGCCTCCCGGGCGGCCACACAGGCAGCCGACCCACCACTCGAGCCGCCCGGGACACGCTCCAGATCCCAGGGGTTGCGGGTCGGGCCAAAGGCTGAATTCTCAGTGCTGGATCCCATGGCGAACTCGTCGCAGTTGGTCTTTCCCAGCAATACCGCCCCGTGGTCCTGCAGCCGCCGGGACACGGTGGCATCGTAGGGCGGGCGATAGTCCCGGAGGATCCGGGATCCACAGGTTGTCGGGACATCCCGAGTGACGATCACATCCTTGATGGCGATGGGAATCCCCGTAAATGCCCCCGCTTCCAGGCTTCCTTCGCCAAGGCGCTGATCAATCGATCTGGCCTGCTCCAAGACTTCCTCGGGCCGGCAATGAAGGAAAGCCCGGACTTCTGTGTCCACGGCTTCGATCCGCTCCACAAAGGCTCGGCAGATTTCCTCGCAAGAAGCCTCCCTGCTCTGGATCAGTTCGTGCAGCTCAGAGGCGGTCAGACCCAGCAGATCTTCGCCTTTCACGACTCGATCACCCTGGGAACTTTGAAGTGACCCTGGGCCGACTCCGGGGCCTCTCTCAGGGCCTCCTCACTGGACAGTTCGGGGCGTACCCGGTCTTCCCGGAACGGAGTATCCTCACGGGGTAGGGGGTGGTAGAGGGGTTCGATGGAACTGGTGTCGACTTCCTGGAGCTGTTCAAAATAGCCCAGCAACTCAGAAAACTGGTCAACATAGCGTGTCAATTCATCGCTGCTGAAGTCCAGGCGGGCCAGTTCGGCGGTTCGTTCAACCTGCTCTGGCTTGATCTTCATCATTCTCCTTCCCATAGTCTCTGGCATCCTGAATGTCGCGCTGAACCTGACGCTGCAACTCTTCCACGTCGTCAAACTTTTTTTCCGCCCGGAGACGCTTCAGAAAACGGAGGCGGAGAGGCTGGCCGTAGAGGTTGCCGTCGAAGTCAAGAATGTGGGACTCCACCACAGGCAGCGGATCTGTGCCTGGTGTCAGGGTTGGACGAACACCGATATTGGTAACGGATCCGACCGGAACGCCATCACACTCCACCTGCGTGACATACACTCCGACCGCTGGAATGAGCTCGTTTGACACCTGCAGGTTGGCCGTCGGAAACCCGAGGCGCGCACCGCGCCCGGCACCTTTTACTACAGTGCCCCAGATCTCGTAGGGCCGGCCCAGCATTGAGGAGACTTCCCAGACTCTTCCGAGGCGAAGTTTCTCCCGAATCCTGGTACTGCTGATCCGACCTTGAGGCATCCTCACCTGCTCGATCCCCTCGACCCGGATCCCACACTCCCCGGCCAGTTCGCGCAGGAGTTGAAAGTCGCCGCTTCTTCGATGACCAAAGCAGAAATTACTTCCCACGTAGACTTCCTTGATTCCACGCTCATGGAGAACAGTTTCCACAAACCGGCGAGGAGACAATAAAGACAGTTTGCGGGTAAAGGGCATTCTCACCAGAATGTCGACACCCGCTCGCTCCAGAAGTTCGATCTTCTGCTCGTCTGTCTGGAGCAGCAGCGGCGCATCGCCTGGTGAGATTACTTTTTGAGGGTGTGGCCGGAAGGTCAGCACCACGGCCGTACCCCCGACTTCACCGGCCCTGGAGACGACTGTTTTGAGAATCTCCTGGTGACCCAGATGAACTCCGTCAAAAACACCAATCGTGAGAATCGGAGAGGCCAGTTCACCCGGCAGGAGATCCAGGTCCTCAACTACTCGCATCCCGATCTCCTTCTACTTCCCATACCAGTCCGTCGTAGGCGAGAGCCACCGAGTCAGGCAGTTTCCGATTCGTGCTTTCGTGTTCGAGATCGTGGCACATGTGGATCAGATACGTCTGGGTGGCGCCGATCCGCCGGGCTGCTTCCACTGCTTCGTCCAGGCTGAAGTGACTGTAGTGGTGCCCTCGTCGCAGCGCATCCAGCGCCAGGTACTTGACACCCTGCAGCTTCTCAAAACTTCCCTCGGGTATTTCGCTCACGTCGGTGAGGAAAGCAAAGGAACCAATCCGGTAGCCCAGAATCGGAAGCTGCCCGTGAAGAACATGAATGGGCTCGAAGTGCAGGTCCCCGATTTGAAAAGGACCGTCCACGGTCTGCAGAGCCAGGGAGGGAACCCCGGGGTATTTCTTCTCGGCGAACAAGTAGCGAAACGTCTGCTTGACTTCGTTCAGGGTCTCCGGGCTGGCATGCACGGGCATAGGGTTTCCAGAGCGCATGTTGAAAGGGTAGACATCGTCCAGGCCAAGGATGTGGTCGACGTGGGCATGGGTGAGGACAACCGCATCGAGCCTTCTCACATCCTGGCGCAACATCTGGGTGCGAAAGTCGACCGAGGCATCGATGACTACAGTGACCCCGGATTCAATGAGAACAGAGGTCCGGAGCCGTTTGTTCTTGGGGCTGTTCGACTTGCAGACCTCACAACCGCATCCGATCACCGGAATGCCTCGTGAAGTTCCCGTACCCAGAAAGGTCACCCGCATCAGAGCTTGACGACCTGCCTCTTGGCCAGGAACTTCATCCTCAACTCGTAAAGGATATCGTGGACGAGCCGCGACTCCTCAGGGGAAAGATTCCCTTCTGTCTTCTTCTCCAGCATGCCCAGTATGTCGATCATCTGACTGGCTGCATCCAGGTCTTCCGGCTGCCCCCCGGATTCAACGGGCACCTCACCCAGATGGACCATCGCGGTTGTGGCCAGAGAGATGATGAAAGCCGAAAAATCGATCTTCTGGGCATTCTCCTCCGTCGGGTCCGCCGGATCGGCACTCGACTCAGCTTCCGGCGGCTCGGCCAGGGAAGAGTTTTGCCGTTCCTCCACGCGATTTCCTCGGATTTCTCCCTCGTCGTCGAACAGGCGCTTATCGGTTACTTTGAAGTCTGGTGCGTCGTCTTGATGACTCATTTCTCCACCGTCCAATCAAGATCCCGAGGTCTCAGACGGGCCCCCGGCAGGGCCCGGTCACGAAGCCTCTGTGGTTTTCAAATGGTTCCAGCAATTCTCCATTTCCTCAAGCTCTACATCTTTCAACTCCCGCCCCTCGTTTCCAAAATGCTCTTCCATTCTACGGAAGCGTTGCGAAAATTTCCGATTGGCCCGGTTCAAGGCTGTTTCCGGATCGATTTCCAGACGACGGCAGAGATTCACAGCCGTGAAGAGAACATCCCCTAATTCCTCTTTGACCGAACCGGGGGCTCCCTGTCTGCGAGCGTCATTCAGCTCGTCAACCTCCTCCAGAAGCTTGTCAGTGATGCCTTCGATGCTCGGCCAGTCAAAGCCGATGCGGGCGACTTTGGCTGTGATCTGATTGGCCCGATAAAGGGCGGGGAGCTTGTCGGGAATCCCATCCAGGAGGGACTCCTTTCTGGCTACCTTCCGCCCGCTGGCTTTTCTCTCGGATTCCTTGAGGCTCTCCCAGTTGCGAAGCAGCTCCTGTGAATCTGCAAACGATTCGTTACCAAAAACGTGAGGATGGCGGCGCACCATCTTCTCATGGAGTCTCCGGCATACCTCGAGAGCGTCGAACTCACCCTTTTCCATCGCCAGCTGACTGTGGAAGACGACCTGAAACAGAAGATCGCCCAATTCCTCACAAAGCTCGTCAGAATCGTCAGCATCGAGAGCTTCCAGAACTTCGAAGGCTTCCTCCACCAGCATCGGCTTGAGAGTTTCGTGCGTCTGCTCCCGATCCCAGGGACATCCATCCGGACCCCTGAGGGTCTCCATCAATTCGAGTAGTTTCTCAAAAGGATGATCAACGCCCGCTCCCGACATAGTTCCCTGGCTCCCGAAATCAGGATTCAATGATACTGAATCTCTCGACATGCAGGAGGGGGTCTGCCTGGATGGCGACGGCCTTCCCGGTCATGGCTTCTATCTCCTCGATCACTTCGGGTTCATGCTCTCGCAAGGTCTCCGCGACCTGAGGATGACACCGAATCAGAAGTTCAGGGCTCTTACCAAAATGGCGGCGGCTCTTCCGAACCTCTCCATGGATCGAGTAGGCAATGGTCCGCAAGGATCTTGTCAACCCCTTGCCCTCGCAATAGTAGCAAGGCTGACACAGTGTCTTTTCCAGCGAGCTCCTGTCCCGCTTGCGGGTGATCGCCACCAGGCCAAACTCATTGAAACGGAGAATCCTGGAAGGAACCTTGTCCTTGGCCAGTTCGCGGTGCAGTGCGTCAAGAACCTTACGCCGGTTCTTGGACTCCTCCATGTCGATAAAATCGATAATGATGATCCCACCCAACCCGCGCAGCCTCAATTGTCTGCCAATCTCGTGGATGGCATTGATATTGACCTGCGTAATCGTATCTTCCAGCGAGTTCGTATTGCCCACGAACTTACCGGAGTTGACGTCGATTGCCACCAGAGCCTCGGTCTGGTTGATAACGATGTACGCTCCACTCTTGAGCCAGACTTTGCTTTCCAATGCGTGCTCAATTTCGGGTGCCACACGGAAAGAGTCCAGAATCGGGCGGGTCTTCGTGTACAGCCTGACCTTTTCCACCAGCTCGGGGTTGAAGTTACTGACAAACTCAACAACTCTCTCGTATACGTCCTCGCTGTCCACCCGAATCGCTGTGAAGTCGTCGGTCAGGTAGTCACGAATGGTTCGCTCAACCAGGCCCGGCTCGGAGTGGACCAGGGCGGGAGCCTTCGTTTGCTCGGCTCGTTTCCCCACGTTGGACCAGAGGCGGGTCAGGTAATTCATATCGGCCTCAACATCTTCGGCAGGCTGTCCTTCTCCAGCAGTTCGGACGATGAAGCCCCTCCCAGACGTACCTCGATTGCGGGTAACGATCTCCTTGAGCCGGGTCCGTTCCTGCTCGGATTCAATCTGTCTAGACACTCCAACACGCCCTACAGCGGGCATGAAGACCAGGTATCGACCCGGAAGAGCGATGTGGGACGTGAGTCGGACTCCCTTACGACCGATGGGCTCCTTGGCCACCTGTACCAGGATCTCCTGTCCCTCCTTGAGCAGGTCTGTGATCTGGGCCTGATTTGAATCGCGTCCATTCCCGGACCGGCGCGTCTTTCTGGGTCGGGCCGGCTTCGGGCCCTTGGCTGAGGCGCTTCGACGAGCTTCCCTGGCAAAGAAGAACAAGCCGGAGGAAGTCTCGTCCACTTCTGCCTGATCCAGCTCCTGGTGGGCGGGAGAGTTCTCGTTCCCCGGGCTGCCGTTGAGACGATCGGGAAGAATCCCCAGTCCCGGCGGACTCTCCCGGGACGGGCTGGAAGCACCGGGTCGACCCCGTGCCTGAATGCGCTGAGGAAGAATTCCACCCCTGGCCTCAGTCGCACCAGTTACGGGAAACCGGCTGAGTTCATCGTCCGTTTCTGGCGTGGGAACGGGCTCCAGTACGGAGCGACCCTTGCCGGTGGGACGGCCCTTCGGAGAAGGTCGATCTTCGGGCAAAGCCTGCCCGGCAGTCGCCGTCTCTACATCGAACAGCTCAGATTCTTCCTGAACATCGGCGAGAAAATCACCGACATAGAGAAATCCGTGGCGATCCAGGCCAATATCAACAAAGGCTGCCTGCATTCCAGGCAGGACCTTCGTGACCCTGCCCTTGTAAATATTTCCTAGAATTCCTTTGTTCTTGCTTCGCTCGATCCGCAGTGCCGTTACCTGGTCGTCTTCCAGGATGGCAAGCCGGGTCTCGAGACTTGTCGAGCTGACAATGAGCTCTTTGTGCATAAGTTCTCCTTCGCTTGGAAGAAGGAGAAACGAGTTACGTGACGGTGGAGGTGTTGGGGACGGACAGGTGTGATAAACCCTTGGAAATTACAAAAACTCTCTTGAACCCATTTGCGCAGGCAAGAACGAATCCATTGAGTCATGTTGATCCCCTGGGCAGCACGACAGCTACACAGGCGGATGCCAACTCTTGACTGCGTAAAAACTCTCCTTGGAGATGCCCTCTGCTACTGAGCAGGGACCTCGTCTGCCGTCACGGCAGTTTCTCCAAATCTATAAACTCTTCTCGAAATCGAGGATCTGAGTTTCAATCTTAATGTCGCCAGTATAGCCGTTCGACTATGACCTTGGCAAGATACGATCCGCAAAACCCTTGTTGGGACAATGGTTTACGGAGACCGCGGCAGAAATTGGGTGTAGGAGGACCCGGTCCGATCAGATCGCCGCTGTAGGGCACGCCAATCTGGCGTGCCGAACGTAGCAGGCTGCCAACGATCTCAGTTCGGCACGGTTGGTTCGCACCGCTACGAGGAACGAGGAACTAAGTTTATGGTTCCGAATAGACAAAGCGCCGCCGGTAGACACTGGCTGCCAGCCCCAGGCAGATCATGAAGGTCACCGTCGAAGAGCCTCCATAGCTCAAGAGGGGCAGGGGGATCCCGACGGGCGGAGAGATCCCCAGAGACATGCTGACGTTGACCAGAACGTGAAACCCGATCAGGCTGGCAACTCCAGTGACAATCAAAATCCCGGCCCGGTCTCGGGCCTGGCCCCCGATCCAGGCCATCCGTTGGAAGAGCAGGAGGTACAAACAGAGGATCAACCCCCCTCCCAGCAGACCCCACTCTTCGGTCAGGAGCGCGTACACAAAGTCAGAGTGGACCTCGGGCACAAATCCCAGTTGGCTTTGGAGCCCCTGGCCGAATCCCTTTCCGGTAAGCCCGGAGGAGCCCACAGCAATGACGGACTGGCTGGTCTGATAGCCGACTCCCTGGGGATCGAGGGCCGGGTTCAGGGTAACCAGGATCCGCTGCTGCTGGTAATCCTTGAGTGCAAACCAGGCAAAAGGAGATGCGAGGAGGCTCAGAACCGCGGTCTGGAGGACTATTCTCAATCTCAACCCGGCCACCAGCACGGTCCCGGTGAGAATCGGAAAGTAGGTCAGGGCCGTACCCAGGTCGCCCTGCATCATCACCAGCAGTGCTGGGCAAAGTGTGAGACCGATCAAGGTCAGGATCCGCGTCTTGCTCAGGTAGCTCTCGTGCTGGCCTGCCAGATAGCGGGCCAGGGCCAGGACCACAGCGATCTTGGCGAATTCGGAGGGCTGGAATCCGACCCCGAAGATTCGGATCCAGCTGCGACTCCCGTGAACCTCGGTGCCGACCAGAAGCACGGCCACCAGGCTGAACATGGCCGCCGCGTAAATCACAAACGCATAGTCGGTCGGAAACCGATAATCACTCAGGGTCAGAAAAAAAAACAGTACAGTGCCTGCACAGATCCAGATGATCTGTTTCGAGAAAAGGTTGGGCTGTGCCCCGTGCAGAGTCGCGCTGTAGATCCCCGTCAAGCCAATTGCTGCCAGGCACAGAATCACAGCAATCAAAGGCAGATCGAAGTACCCCAGAAAGTTGAGAGGTCGCTTGGGCAGCAGTGGGCTCTCCGGTCTACTCATCGCGGAGTGCTCAGGTCTTGTACCCGTGCCATGACCGGCAGATCAATGGCACTCGATTCCCTCCTGAAATAGACTGCCCGCAGAATCTCCCGGGCCACCGCCGCTGCAACCCCTCCCGAGCCCGCTTGTTCCAGGATCACTGCAACTACAACCTCAGGGTTGTCAACGGGGGCATAGCCGACAAACCAGGCCGTGGATCTGAAGCGGTCCGCTTGCCCGGGTCCCATACGTTCCCTGCTGGCCCGGCCGATGGTCTGAACGGTGCCGGTCTTCCCAGCCACTTCAAACCCCTCCACTCGAGCTCGCCGGGCAGTTCCGCCCTGGTTCACTGCTCGCCACAGGCCGGTCCGAATCTCCTCCAGTTGTTCCGGCGCGAACAGAATCGGAGACTCCGCTGGACTTTGTCCGGGAGCAGGTCGGCGAAGATGAGGCTGGACCAGGCGCCCCGTGGCGATGGCGCCAACAGCAACTGCCATCTGCACAGGTGTGACCAGTATCGGGCCCTGTCCAATCGAAACGGAAATCGTCTCGCCCGGGTACCAGGCTTGCCCCCGCTTCTCGCGCTTCCACTCCCGCGAGGGGACCAGGCCGTCGATCTCACCTGGAAGGTCGATACCCGTCTTCCTACCGAGTCCGAATTGCCCGGCAAACTCCTGAATGCGGTCGATGCCCAGGTTCCTTCCCAACTGGTAGAAATAAATGTTACAGGAGTATTGAAGGGCAGCCTCCAGATCCACCCAGCCGTGGCCTCCCGCAGCGCTACATCTGAAATCATGTCCGAATAGTCGTTGTGAGCCTGCGCAGAGGACCCGCTGCCGCGGGTTGACCACCCGACTCTCAAGCCCGCCCAGCGCCATCACGACCTTGAAAACGGATCCAGGAGGAAATCCATTCTGAATCGAGCGGTTCTGGAAAGGCCGGCCCGGATGAGTGGTTAACTCTTTCCATCTCGAAGAAGAGATCCGGGTCGAAAATTCATTGGGATCAAAGGTAGGGCGGCTGGCCATCGCCAGAATCTCGCCCGAAACCGGATCCAGCGCAACCACCGCGCCGATGTATTCCTCGAACGCGTCCTCGGCCGCCTTTTGAATCTCCAGGTCAATCGTGAGCCGCAGTTCCTTACCCGCTCTCGTTGGGACGGGCTCCAATTCCTCGAAAGAGCGCCCCTGACTGTCGACGCGAATCCTGCGGACTCCATTTCGACCCGCCAGGTCCTGGTTGTAGATGCGCTCGATCCCACTCTTTCCGATAACATCGCCGGGACGGTGGGCGTCGAACTCAGGACGTCTCAGCTCATCACTCGAGATCTCTCCCCCGTAGCCAAGCACATGGGCTGCCAGCTTACCGTTCGGATAGAACCGGCGCGGTCGCTCCACGATGTCCAGAAGAGGATAGTCCGATCGGCGCGCCATCAGGAAACTGATCTGGTCGAGCGTCAGGCCCTGGCTGATAACGACAGGCTGATACAGGCTGTAATGGCCGGCTTCCTGTAGTCGTTCTTCGAGTTCCTCGCGACTGACCGGCAGGGCTTCAGAAAGGAACTGGAGAGTTCGGTCCAATCCGGATTTCTTTTCCCTGAACAGCACAAGATCGAAACCATAGGTATTTTCGACCAGGATGCGGCCATTTCGATCTTCAATCAGGCCCCTCGGAGCGAGAACCGGGACCGTACGGATGTGGTTGCGCTGCGCCACACGAGCATAGTGGTCATAGCTGGCAACCGACAGGTACCAGAGCCTCGAGAAGAGCAGGAGGACGATGATGGAAAAGGCCCATCCCAGCCAGTAGAGCCGCTCGATTGGATCGCGATTGTCCTGGAAGATGGCCACTGCGTCGTCAAGCCCCCGCTTTCACACTATTCTACGCCCGCAACCTTTCCGATTCACAACTACAAATGACGATAGTTCTTTACCGGGAATCTCAGGCGATCCAACAGCCAGAAAAGTGCAGCTCCAGACAACGCCGTCAAGAGCGCCTTGAGCAGCGCCTGGGCGACGACGCCATCCGTCAGGGTCGGTGTGAGAAGCAAGAGAAAGGCATAGATGATCACCACATCGAGCAAGGACAGAAAGAACAGGAGCGCGGCCCTTCCAACGCTGCTTTCCACCACCAGGTAACGGATGAGGTAGTAGCTCGAGAATCCGATCAGTGTCTTTGAGAACCCGTTCAGACCCCACAGGGGATGGAGTCCGGAAATGTCCTGCACCAGCCCGAACACACAGCCGAGCAGGGCAGCCCTGGAAGGATCTGAGTAGTTTGCGATGTACACCGTAGCGGCCAGCATGACGTCCACCCGATTCCGTAGAACCCGATTCCCAGGAAGCTCGAACTCAAGAAGTGAAAAACGGCCGCCCCAACCAGGAGAATCGTGACTTCTCTGGTCGTGATTCCCTGACTCAAGGACGCGTTCCATTCTCAGAAACCGCCAGCTGTTTCTCCTGGCCTGACTCGGGGCCGCTGTCAGGAACCGGGGTCGTGACCAGGAGCACCTCTTCAGTGCTGGATAGATGGACAGCCGGTCTCACTAGGATGTGCTTGTGGACCAGATTTCCGTCGGTCACCGAGACCACCTTCCCGATGAGCAGCCCTTTCGGATAGATCTTGTCAGTTCCCGAGGTATAGACCATTTCCCCAACCTCAACTGGTACCGAGATGGGGATGTAGTCGAGACGCACGAGTTCACTACCCTGTCCCCGGACGACACCGTGAGTCCGCGACCCGGAGAGCAAAGCGCCTGCACCGGCTTCCGCCTGAGTAATGGGCTGGACCTCAGCGCTCCAGGGAGTCAGCGCATGGACTCTTCCCACAATACCCTCGGGCCTGATCACCGCCGTATTCGCAACGACTCCATGGGCCCGGCCCGCATTCACCTGAAACGAGGTGGCCAGAAAGGGGGCACTTCTCTGAGTGATCGTGGCGGCGATGGTCTCGAATTGATGAAGTTCGTAAATCCGATCAAAGTCGCGGGTTCGAAGCGCCGCTCCCACCAGGGCCCGCAGTCGCTGTGTTTCAAGCTTGAGCGTTTCATTTTCTGCTCGCAGGCTCTGGTTTTCGCTTTCGGTTCCCACCAATAGAACATAGCTGTCGAGTCCGTTCACAAAAAACGACTTCAGAAACTGGATGGCGCCACCGAAGGGAGTTCTGACAGCAACTCCCCAGGAGCGCAGCAGTACCTGACCGGTCTCGTCCCTGGCCTGGACGGAGAGGAGAAGCAGGTTTGCGAGCAGCAGCAGGGTCAGAAACAGAATCGGTCTTGTCTTGAGAGACGTGATCATTCGAGACTAATCTGTCTGAGGAGAGCGATTTCCTGGAGCATTGTGCCGGTTCCCAGTACCACCGAACAAAGCGGGTCTTCCGCCAGGTACACCGGCAATCCGGTTTCCGCCTTGAGCCGAACGTCCAGGTTCTTCAGAAGAGCTCCTCCGCCGGTGAGAACAATGCCCTTGTCGACAATGTCGGCGGACAGTTCGGGAGGAGTCCGCTCCAGTGCCACCCGGACGGCGTTGACCACAGTGGCAATGCCGTCCGCGAGTGCTTCGCGGATCTCGTCATCGGTGATTTCGATGGTTTTTGGAATCCCCTCGATCAAGTCCCGCCCCTTGATTTCCATCGTCATGGGCTGCTCCAGCGGAGCTGCCGAGCCGATGGTGATCTTGATCTGCTCTGAGGTGCGTTCGCCGATCAGAAGATTGTGCTTTCGTTTGATGTACTGAATGATGGCCTCGTCCATCTCGTTTCCCGCCACCCGCACCGAGCGGCTGTAAACAATCCCTGACAAGCTGATGACGGCGATGTCGGTGGTTCCACCCCCGATGTCAACGATCATGTTTCCGGAAGGTTCGGTAATTGGAAGACCGGCCCCGATCGCCGCAGCCATGGCCTCTTCTACCAGAAAGACTTCGCTGGCCTTGGCCCGAAGGGCCGATTCCCGAACGGCCCGCTTCTCCACCTGTGTGATCTCGGAGGGAATGCAGATGACTATGCGGGGACTGAGGAGATGATTTCGGTTGTGAGCCTTGCGGATGAAGTACTTCAACATTTCTTCGGTCACGTCGAAGTCGGCAATGACGCCATCCTTCATCGGTTTGATGGCGACGATGTTTCCCGGAGTCCGGCCCAGCATCTCTTTGGCTTCGTGGCCGACCGCGGCCACTTTGTTGGTCTTCTTGTTGATGGCCACAATGGACGGCTCATCGACGACAATCCCCCGTCCCCGTGCATAAACCAGGGTGTTCGCGGTTCCCAGGTCAATCGCCAGATCGTTGGAAAAGTACCCGAAAAGTGCGCGAAAATTCATCTCGTCTCTAAGACCTCTCCTCAGCCTCGAAACAGGAGAGCTTCATCAAGATCAGTAAGATTGTTTCGAGACCGGGTCCGCCGGGAGAAAGGAAGGGCCCCTCTCAGGCATCCCTCTGATCGGGAAAGTCGGATCCGGCCCTCCTCGGGAAATGCCCGTAGTCTACCCCAGAGCTTGCGCCCGGAGGCCCTATTATTGCCAAAAGCCCCGAGTAGTTCAAGGAGTTCGCTATGCTATAATTTCTTGTTTCGCTGGAGCGTCCGATGCTGAAAGTGTTTCGCGAGAAACGCGAATCTCTGAAATGGATCCTTTGGCTCCTGATCGTGGTTCTGGGAGCCGGCATGGTTCTGTTGTTCGTGGACGCCCCGACCGGGGCAAGCGGACTGCTTGACAACGAAATTGCCCGCGTTGGCGATCAGAGCATTGGAGTGCTGGAGTTTCGTCGACAATACAACCAGCTTGTCGAGATCTATCGTGAGCAGATGGGGGAGCAGTTTCCGATTTATGCGCCCCAGATGAATCTGCACGGACAGGCGGTGAACTCCCTGATCACGGAACACTCGCTCGCGTTTCACGCCCGCAGCCTGGGCCTCAAAGCCACCACTCCCGAAATCTCCGAGCGGGTTCTGAGTATTCCCATCTTCAAGGACGAGCAGGGTAACTTCATCGGGAAGGAGCGCTATCAGGAGGTTCTCCGTGCCAACGGCCTGAGCATGACGGAATGGGAAGACAACATTCGCCGGGAGATTCTGCGGGACAAACTTCGGATGCTGCTCACGGCGGGTCTCGGCGCAACGCCCGATGATCTACGCAGGGAGTTTGCAAAGCAAGAGCAACAAACCAGAATTCGATACGTTGTTTTCGATCCTGCAATCCTCAGTCTCGAACCCAGTCAGGAAGAGCTTCAGGAGTTTTTCTCTGAGGATCCCGACACCTACAAAGGTGCGGAACAACGTCGGATTCAATACTTCGAGATTCTACTCGAGCCGGATGGGATCGAGCTCAGCGAGGCTCAAATCAGTGAACGTATGGAGAGCCTTGACGATCTTGAGCGGATCCGGGCCAGTCAGATCTACTTCAAAACCAAGCCGAATCAGGATGATCCGGAGCAGCTCGCGCTGGCCAATCGAGTTCTGCGCCAGCTCAAGAGAGGCGTCAGTTTCGAAACATTGGCCCGGCAACATTCCGACGACGATAGTGCCGCTCGGGGTGGGGACATGGGCTTCTTTCCCCGCGGTGTTCAGGACAAAGATTTCGACAAGGCGGCTTTCGGCCTGGAGCAAGGTGAGATCAGCGAGATCATAAAGACTGCATTCGGATACCACATCATCAAGGTCACCTCTAAACCCGACACCATGGCGGAGCTGCGACGGACACTCGCGGAAAACCAGCTTCGCGAAGAAGCGTCCAAGGACGCAGCTCTGAGCCGAGCCCAGAAGATTATGACTCGGCTCAAGGAGCAAACCAGCTGGGAGGATGTCGCCGGAGAGGAAGGGCTGGAGATCAAGACCACCGAGTTTTTCCCCAGAAGTGAAACCGTAAAGACCCCGCGCATCCGAAGTGATTTCAATGTGGAAGCTTTCAACTTGAGCCTGGATGATCTCTTTGCACAGCCTTACCTGACGCCTTCCGGCTATCTGGTACCACAGATCGCCGAGATCCAGGCTTCCCAGATTCCCGAATTCGAAGAAGTCAAAAGCCGGGTTGAAGAAGATTACATCGAACAGAAACGGGATGAGCTGAACCGCAATAGCGCTAAAGACTTTTTCGAAGCGGCGCGCCAGAGCTCGCTGGAAGAGGTTGCGGCGGAACAGGATCTGCAAGTCACCACGACCCGCTTCTTCAAGAGCGGTGAGACGGTGGATGATGTATTGCAGTTCTCACCACTGATGCATCAGAGGGTCGAGTGGATGCAGGGAGGTGACATCAGTTCACCGATCCGAATCGCAAGCAAGCTCGTGGTCTTCGAGGTTGGAGAAAAGAGCGAACTGGACGACGCAACCTTCGAGCTGCGCAAGCCCCAGATCAAAGATACGTTGACGAGCACGGTCCAGGGCAACTTCTTCAACGGGTATATCAAGAACGTCGTCAATCAACTGCGCGAGGACGAAGAGATCAGAATCAACCAGGAACTGCTGGAAACGTTCTCGATCAATTAGCCAAGATTTTCTCTTTCCCGCCCGGTGGGGCTGTAGCTCAGTTGGAAGAGTACCTGAATGGCATTCAGGGGGTCAGGGGTTCGATTCCCCTCAGCTCCACCAATTTTTTCTTTTGCCCTCAGGGACTTAAGGCAGACTCAAAATCCGCTCTAGAAATCCGGAAAGTGCCGGGGTGCGGATAGGGTGCGGTTTCACACCAAGAACCCTGAGGACGCAGAGTGTTCGGCACTGGCCGGTGGGGCGCTAGAATGGTGTCGTGTCCATCGCCCATGGTCTGAACCCAGAACCCGGCAGGAAAGGCGTCCCTAGGAACCGCAAGATGATCGGTGACGAAGCGGAATGAAACAAGACTTCAGAAAGCGGCCAGACCGGCTTGAGCAGGTTTTCAATTATCACCAGGCCACGAAACATCACTTCCAAGGCTATGCCAGAGGCCCGGGGTATTTGGATTGGGCCTCGCAGCCGAATCCTTTTCGTCGCTATGCCGGCGCGCGGGTCGTGACTCTGGAGAAAATCCCACCCACGGATGAGTCACTCTACGAAGATGTTTTTGTTCAGGGCCGAATCGCATCAGTGCCGCTGAACTTGCGAAGCATTTCTCAACTCTTCTACGACAGCTTGGCGATATCGGCCTGGAAGAGCACTGGACAGACCAGTTGGGCCCTACGTGTCAATCCTTCCAGTGGAAATCTGCATCCGACCGAGGGTTACCTGATCTGCGATCGTATCGAAGGGTTATGCGGCAAGCCCATGGTCTGCCACTACGCACCGAAGGAACATGGGTTGGAGGTGCGGGCAGAGTTTGAGTTGGGGTTGTGGGAGGAGCTTTGTGTTGGGTTTCCCAAGGGCACATTCTTCGTGGGACTCACTTCCATTCTCTGGCGAGAGGCCTGGAAGTACGGCCAGCGTGCCTATCGTTACTGCCAGCACGATGCTGGTCACGCCATCGCCGCTGTCAGTATTGCCGCCGCCGGGCTGGGGTGGCAGACGAGAATCCTGGACGACTTGGGCAGGGATGAGTTGGCGGCACTCACGGGCACATTCCTAGAGCACGACGCGGAGCCAGAAGAGCCGGACGTGCTGATGGCGCTTGGTCCGTTTGAAGAAGCAATGCATGAGACAGGTCTCCCCGGAGATCAGGTTTTGGCCTTCGAGTCTCTGGGCTGGCAGGGCACTCCCAATCAACTGAGCGGGTCTCACATCGAATGGGGTGTGGATGATGTTGCGGAAGCGGCTCGGAAGCCAGGTGTCCCGGGTCGGTATGAGCGACTTCACAGCCCGCCAAAGCAGTGGTCTTTGACAACTCGTCCGGTTTCTCTTCGCAAGATGATCCGTCAGCGCCGCAGTGCCATGGCGATGGACGGGAAGACTCGAATCTCTCGGGACATCTTCTATCGTATGCTGCAAAAGACTTTGGCAGTCCCAGGCAATATTCCCTTCAGTACACTTCCCTGGAAACCCTACATTCACCTGGCCATTTTTGTTCACCGGGTGGATGATCTCCCCACCGGACTTTACTTCCTGGTGCGCGACCCTTCACAGCTAAAACCCTTGGAAGTAGCACTCACTCAGGCTGGCCCCTGGCGACGACCCTTCGGGTGTCCGGAGGAACTGGAGCTTTATTGCCTTATTGAAGCGGATGTACGGGAACCAGCCCGGCAGATTTGCTGTTCCCAGGACATTGCCAGCGATGGTTGCTTCAGCCTTGGTATGATTGCTGAGTACGTAGAATCCCTGGAACTTCACGGTCCCTGGTTTTATCCTCGCCTCTTTTGGGAAGCGGGTGTCATCGGCCAAGTGCTTTATCTGGAAGCTGAAGCCGCCGGCATCCGAAGCACCGGGATTGGCTGCTACTTCGACGACCCGATGCACGAAGTTCTCGGCCTCACAGACCGCAAATATCAGGATCTTTACCATTTCACGATCGGCGGCCCCTTAGAGGACATGCGGCTGACAACTCTCCCGTCATATCCGGATGCATAGTGGCCTGTTTGACAGACCGCTCAACGCAGACGCCGTTGCTCTAACAACCATTCCCAGTGCAGTTTGGCGCCTTCTATCCCGGTGGCGAGTTCGACCTGGTAAGTATCGGAATCCAGTTAATTAGTGCGGAACTCCGATTGATTGGCTTCTTGCCGGTCCAATAAGCCCTTTCGTGCCTGACTCAGTTAGAGGCCCCGAAAGCATTCAGGTTGCTGGCCTCTCGCGACACCCAGTTCCTCCGGTGAGAGAGAGACACCCCTGAAAGCCGGCTCGAAGCGAGTGTGCTCTGTCGGCGAGCAGACAGACTCGCGAATGGGAATGAACGCGCCAACCTGGAACGCGCTCAAGAAAACCAATCCGGTTGGGTCACCGCAATCGTATCCACCAGGAGAGCCGGTCAACACTTGATACCTGGACCCACAACTTGAAAGGAGAATCACAGGAAATGAAAACAATCACTCGATTCACTCTGTGCAGAGGCCTGGCAGCCTCACTGCTGCTCGCCCTTGCAACCCTGATCATGCCCACCTCGCCGGTCACCGCCTCGAGTCACCGCGAGGCCCCGGCCATCTCACTCGACCCTTCAGCTGACAACACCGATGTCTACGCCTTTGTCAGTTATGAGGAAGGGCGGGGAGAATTCGTCACCCTGATCGCCAACTTCATTCCGCTGGAGGATGCTGCAGCCGGCCCCAATTTCCACAAGTTTAATCCCGGCGTCCTCTACGAAATCATGATCGACAATGACGGAAATGGCCTCGAAGACATCACTTACCAGTTCCGATTCCGAACGCAGGTACTTGAAAGCGGAACCTTTCTGAACGCGACCGGTCCCATCACCGGCCTGGACGATGCGACCTTCAACGTCCGACAGTTCTATTCGGTGACCCGTATCGACGGGGCGCGCCGCTCATCCCGAGCACCCAGGGAGGTTCTGGGTGAAGGACTGGCCGTCCCTCCTCCCAATATCGGAATGACCACGGTACCGGATTACGGCTCTCTGGCCGACGCGGCAATCCATGACCTGGGGGACGGGAGCCGGGTGTTTGCCGGCCCCCGGGATGAGGGCTTTTACGTCGATCTGGGAGCCATCTTCGACCTTCTGCAGCTACGCAGCCCGGGCGTGGACGGGACCGCCGGCAAGAACGTTCACACCATTGCCATCGAAGTTCCGATCTCCCGCTTGACAGAGGACGGCAGCACCCCTACGGATCCCGGCGACAACGCGGCGGTGATCGGTGTCTGGTCCTCGGCTTCCCGTCCCCTGGTCTCTCTGCTACCCGCCAGAGGAGGCGCACCGGTCGAGGTTCGCATCTTTGGCTTTCCAACGCATCAGCAGGTTTCCCGCCTGGGCATGCCTCTGGTGAACGAAGTGGTGATCCCGCTCAGTCATAAAGACCGCTTCAATGCCTCGCACCCTCTCCAGGACATCCAATTCCTGGACTTCGTCCTCGATCCCGAGGTGCCCCGGCTGCTCAACCTGCTGTTTGGAATCGACGTTCCACCCGCACCGCGCAATGACCTGGTGGAGATCTTTCTGACGGGAATTCCAGGATTGAATCAACCACCCAACGTACGTCCATCTGAAATGCTGAGACTCAACATGGCCATTCCTCCCACTCCAGCCGACCTGATCCATCCCATGGGAGTCGTAGGCGGCGACCTGGCTGGATTCCCCAACGGGAGGCGCGTGGGCGATGATGTCCTGGATATCGTGCTTCAGGTTGCAGCCGGGCTGGTGGTGGACGGGACGGGGGCAGGGCTGGGAGACGGAGTCGACGGAAACGACGTCCCCTATCTCGATCGGTTCCCCTACCTGTCCTCACCCCATGCCGGTGTACCGGCCCTGCGTAGCTATGAAGTGACGATCACCAATCTGACCGCGGGCCAGCCGCTGATACCTCCAGTGGTCGCGACTCACGGCCAGCCGCTGAGTATTTTCCAGATCGGTGAGCCGGCTAGCTTCGAGTTGAAGGAGATCGCGGAAAACGGGAACAACGTACCATTGCTCGACTTGCTGGGCGCTGACAGCAAGGTCTCAACAGTCCTGCAAGCCGGGCCGCCGCCCCTCGTCCCCTCCGCCGACCCCGGTGGCACTGGCTTCCCGGACTCCGTTACTTTTACGATCGCGGCTAATCAAGGGGCGAAGTATCTATCCTTTGCCTCGATGTTGATCTGCACCAATGACGGTTTCACGGGCCTCGACTCTGTTCACCTCCCGAAGAGCGTGGGCGAAAGCGTCACCGTGTTCACCAATGGCTACGATGCGGGAACGGAGCTCAATACTGAGGACTTCGCTGACATGGTACCGCCCTGCCAGGGCCTGATTGGTGTGTCGTCAGGTGCCGCAGGCACCGGTGTGAGCGACCCAACGCTGGCCGAAGGCGGGGTCATCGGGACCCATCCCGGTATCCTGGGAGGAGTTGATCTGGTCCCGGGCACCCATGGCTGGATGGGTTCCGTGACCCAGGTTGAGATCGAGCGGACCAACTGAGTGCTGACTCTCATGAATACGACGACGTTTCTTGAGAACGCCGTATTCATCGAGTTCGTTGCCGGGGAATGTCACGATTCCCCGGCCCGCCGCCCCGCAGCTGCAAATCGGCAACTCGGGACCCACCGTCGTTGAGACAGGTCCAATTGCCTCCTGCCCCAAACACGTTTACAATCCGGTTGGTTCCCGATGTCCAATTTGGAAGATCTTCTAGTCGAGGTTTCGAACGGGGATACGGAAGCTCTGTCGGATCTGTACGACCGCCTGGCAGGGATAGTCCACGCCCTCACGCTGAGGATTGTGGGTGATCCGGCCCGGGCTGAAAACACGGTGCAGAAGGTTTTCCTGACCATATGGAAAAAGGCGCACCTGTACGATACAAGCCGCGCTTCAGCCAGGACCTGGATCCTCAGCGTTGCCCGGAACCAGGCCATCGATGAGTGGAGGCGCCTGAAGAACCAGCGCCAGACCGAAGAACTGGATCAGCTGACCCTGGTCGACACGGGGGAGCCCGATCCTCTCACCAGCACGATCGAAGGCGAACGGTCAGCCCTGGTTCGGGAGGCCCTGGAGTCACTTCCAAGTGAGCAGCAACAGGCCCTGCTCCTGGCCTATTTCTCGGGGCTCAGCCACAGCCAGATCGCGCAGCAACTGGAAACGCCCCTGGGCACCGTCAAGACCAGGATCCAACTGGGCCTGGGCAAGCTGAGAAGAAAACTGAGACCGCGGATGGCCCAATGAGCAAAGTCGAGTTTCAGGATTACTACATTGACTATTTGCTGGATGCGCTGGACGAAGTGTCGTCTGAGCGGCTCAAGCGCCACCTGCCCGATTGTGAGGAGTGTCAGGCCGAATTGAAGGAGCTGGCCGATACACTCCATTCCCTTCCCCTCGCCCTGGAGCCGATAGCCCCTTCCCTTCAGCTCAAGGATCGGCTGCTGTCCCGGATTTCGTCCACGCAGCAGCCCCGGCCGACGGTTTCAGCGCAATCGGGGCTGCATGGCTGGCGGGCGGCAGCGGTTGCCGCCGGAATCATCATCGTGCTGCTGGCCGGCCTGGTCATACAGGGACGTCGAATCAGTCGCCAGCAAGACCTTCACGTCGCTTCCTTGCTGGCGGAGATCGACGAACTTCGAAATGCCAATCAGTCGCTCATTCTCAAAGTCGACAGCTTGAGCCGGCCCACGGTCCGCTTCCTCAACCTGGCCGGGTTGACCGGCTTTGCAGGATCCTCCGCCAGCGCCTTCATTCGACCCGAAGAGGGACGAATCTCTCTCTTCTTCCACCAGCTTCCGACCATCGAGGCGAATCAGGATTTCCAACTCTGGGTGATTGAGGAAGGACAGCCCCCTCATCCATCCGCGACCTTTGACGGGATCGGCCCGGTCACGGAAATCGAGGTAGATCTTCCCATTGCAGCAGACCAGGTTCAGGTCCTGGCCGTTACCATCGAGCCCCAGGGCGGCAGCCCTCAGCCGACAGGGGCCATGGTCCTGGCGGGGCCGTAGGAAGGCTCCAACGTTCCAACCTTCCCAATGTTCCAAATTGCGAAAGAACCATCCGTTCGGCAGTTCCACCTCGTATCCCTTAGCAGAAACTGGAAACCTCGAGGATTTGCTGTGAAACACTTCCTAATGTCCGCGCTCCTTACTCTTGTTGCGACCTCTTCCCTGCCGGGCCACGACTTCTGGATCAGGCCATCCCAATTCTTTGTCCAGCCCGACACTCTGGTCTCTCTCCACCTGCTGGTGGGAGATCACCTGAAAGGGAGCCCCTTTCCACGCGACCCCTCTCATATTCAGCAGTTTGTCGTACACGAGCCCGGGGGCCGGACAGAGATTCCTGGCCGAGATGGCGCCGACCCCGCGGGACTACTTCGCCCTGGGGAGGATGGATCCTATGTGGTTGGCTACCGCAGCCACCGGAGAAGGTCTGTCTTGCCCGGCGAAGACTTCGAAAGCTATCTGGAGGAGGAGGGATTGAGGCACGTTCTGGAGCTGAGGGCACAGAGGGGCCAGGCAGACACAGACGGAGTCGAGGCCTTTTCCAGATGCGCCAAGGCCCTTTTCGTCGGCGGCGAGCCGCGACCCGATCTCGAAGACAGGCCTCTCGGATTCGAGCTGGAAATCCTGGCCGAGAGACACCCGGCCCGGCTGGGACCCGGCCGCGTCCTGCCGGTCAGGATTCTCTATCACGGCCGGCCCCTGGCAGATCACCCTCTACGGGCAATTTGGGAAGCGGATGCCTCCGTCTCACTCGATGTGCACAGTGACAAGAACGGCCGGGCCCGCTTCGAACTGCCTCGAACCGGTGTGTGGATGGTCCGGTCCATGCACATGGTTGAAGCCGAACAGAACCAGAATTTCGACTGGGAAAGCCTGTGGGCAAGCCTGACTTTCGAGATCCCCCACTAGTGCTGGCGAAGAAAGGGCAACTCGAGCAACTGGACGACGGAGCTTACTGTCGAAATCAGCGCTTGGGCTGTGGCGTAACTCCCGCCACAACAGTGACTTCCCGTTCGGCTGACCTTTTTGACCATACGGGGGTTAAATTGGCGAACTCGGCCGCCGCATGGACAACCTCGCCACCGATGACGGTCAAGACCGACCCCAGAGTCCGAATCTCGTCATCTGGTACCGAAAGGTAATCGTCACTCAGCACCACGAGGTCGCCCAGCTTGCCCACCTCAATCGAGCCCAGGTCCTCGTCGTCGAAGGTGTAGTAGGCACTGCCCGTGGTGTAGATGCGCAACGCCTCCATCCGGCTGATTTGCTGGCCGGCATTGATCATATTGCCACCTGCATCCTTCCCCGTGACCATGTGATACAGCGAGATCCAGGGACTCATGGGGCTTATAGCGGAGGCATCGGTACCGCCCCCAATAGGAATGCCACTGTCGACGAGACCCCGATAGGGAGGCCCGCTACCTCCAAGTAAATATTGCTGGTTTTGCACCGTTACGCCGCCACCGATCTCCTTGAGGCGGTTCATATGATCGGCGTTCATCACAAAAACGTGTTCCAGCGCCCAGCGCAAATCGGCGATGGGGACAGTGGTGTTGACGGACTCAAACCCCGAGATGTGGGCTTCGTTCTCACCAGAGCTGATGGAATGCTGGCGAAGTGACCATCCCCGTTCCGCTATCTGAAGATAGGCCTCTGCGAAGGGGGCACTGGTGGATCCGAAATTCCCCACTACGAATTCGCCGGTTGTGGCAAAGCGGAGCCTGTTGTCGCCGCCGCCCAGATCCTGCAATTCCTACAAGTGGCTGTCGGTGCTCAGCACAACCGGAAAGATCCCGTTCTGATCGGGATTATTCCCAAAGCCACCTGCCGAGGTGCGAATCCGAACAAGCAATGCGTCTTGTTGCCACAGGTCAAAGAAATTGCCCTCGCAAAGGATATCGGCCCGAACCTGCCCGCCGAACCCACCGCAGCCCGAGAAATTTTGGATGGTGGTCAACCCCAGGGAGGCCGAGAATTTCATATATTCTCTAACTGTTCGCAGGGCTTCTTCGTTCGTGTAATCTGCGAAAAGGGCCTGCACGGGCGGGTCCGTTTGCCCTCGGCTGAAGGTTCCACTCTGGTTAACGAACACCCCGCGTGCCTCGAAAGACACCTTCCCCAATGTGTTGGTCACAGCGGGGCCGCTGAAGCCCGAATGCAGGTAGACCGGGTGGTTCGGCGCTGCGCCATCGAGCTCGGCCAGCGTGGGCAGCCGGTTCTCAGCGAACTGGGCGGCAGTGAACCGGCCGAGCACTGTAATAAACTCTCCGGCAGGCACTGAAGCGGCGCGCGCCGTCAGGACGCCCAGCAAATCCGGGATGGTGAAGACCGTCTCAATGGCCGACAAAAGGTGTCCCGGAACGTGCGCATCCCGAAAATAATGGATGTGACTATCGATCAGACCAGGCGTGACGGTGCGCCCTCCCAGATCGATAACTTGCGCCGATGTTTCAATTCCTGCGGCGTCATCGCCGACGGCCACAATTCGACCCTCCCTGATCCTGACTGCCGAGGCAATCGAGTCATCTTTGTCCAGGGTCAGAATCGTACCGTTTATCAGGACAAGATCAGAAGCAGTCTGTACTGGAGCCTTTAGCGGGACGACGGGCAGGGTGGCGAACTGGCCCGGCCGGGTCTGAATCACGGTGGCGGCAATCGAACCGTCCGCCGTCACCTTCAAGGTGCCTTCAAAATCCGTCAGGTTGACTGCCAAAGGCCAGTCGAATTCAGAGAGAAAGGCAGCCAGATGACCAGAATCAGCAAGCGTCTGCGAGATGGTTGCCAGCAGCGTCCCCGCAGCGTCGCAGAGCTGTAATGTCAACTCGGTGCTTTCTTCCTGCAAATTGACGCTGGCAATTCCGGTATCCACATGATCGGTCCGGGATTCCATGGGCGCTGCAAAGCCGTTCGACAGAGCATCACTGCTGCCGACTCCGGCCAGGCCGATCGTGCCCCCGAAAAGTACGACTCCAGCTATCGGAGCACCAGAGGTAACCTTCACCGAACCAGCCACCAGATCCCCCAGACCGTCGGTCCTGAAGCGGCGCAGACCGCCGGCTGGGAGTGCAGCTTCGAGCTGCCCCGCCTCGACTGCCCCATTCAGATCTACTACGAGCGGATTGCCGTCGCTGTCCTTGAGCTCGATGGTGACGTTGGCCGGCCCGCTGTTGTCCAGATTAAAAAGAACGATTTCACTGAACAGTCCCCCTCCATCAGCGAATTGAGCAAAGTGCAGTTCAGTGCCGCTTCCGGCACCCGGGCCCTGCGGAGATGGGTCTGCGTCCACAGCGGCTTGCAGCGGCATGGGAACGACAGGCAGGGTGGCGAACTGGCCCGGCCGGGTCTGAATCACGGTGGCAGCCAACTTGTGGCTAGAGGTCACCTTCAGGAGGCCGTCGAAGGCGGAGAAATCGACAGAGGGAGACCAGTCAAAGGCGGGGAGGAAACTCGCCACATGGCCTTGCCCCACGAGATCAATCGAGGCCTGAGACAGGACCAAGCCGTCTTGGTCGCAAAGCTGCAGGTCGAGCCGGGCGGCGCTGTCTTCCAGGTTTACAATCGCAACACCGGTATTGATATCGGATTCCCCGACCACTTCCATCGGCGCCACGAAACCGTCGGGCAGGGCCGCGCTGTTGCCGACACCGGCCAATCCAACCGCGCCTCCGAAAAGGATGACTCCCGCCACTTCGTTGTCCGAACTGACCCTGGCCGACCCGGTCACCAGATCACCCTGGCCGGCCGTCTTCCAGCTGAGAAGTCCTCCTGGTGGGATGACAGCCGTCTTCTCGCCGTTCACCTGCTGCCCATTCAAGTCCACGCTGAGCAGGTTCCCATCGTTGTCTCTCAGCACAATGCTGACATCAGCCTGGTTATCTCGATCCAGGTTGAACAGGATGATCTGGCTAAAAAGCCCGGCACCATCGCCAAACTGGGCGAAGTAAAGCTCTTCGCTGCTGCCGGGATCTGAAATCGATGCGATATCCACCACCTTTGGAAGGTGGTCCGAGGCGAGGCCGGTATCCTGAGCCTGGAGGCCGCTGGCTAAGAGGTCTTGCTGCGACATTGTAGCCGTGTTCAAGACGTAGTGGGTGCCCAGTTTGACTACACTGTTCGAATAGAAAACGTAATCCAATTTGACGCCACCACTACTACCGGAAGTCGTAAAGGAGACCCGGCGGCCGGTTTGGAGTGAGTTCAGATCCTGAAAGGGCGTGCCGTCCCAGTCGGGGGGAAAGTCTTCCCCGAATTGGTTCTCGTCCGAGATGTCACCCTCGCTCATCGTCTTCAACAGCTGGGAAGGCCCGAAGAGATTAAAATCCCCCATATTGAAGATGGGGGTATTGGGAGTGAGGGCAAAGGGACCATCTCCGTCACGCCAGGCTCGCAGCTGCCTGATCAGCTCATCCGCGTCCTGCTGACTGGCCGCATCATTGAACGGAATCAAGTGGGTGTTCAGCACCAGCAATTGTGCCCCCAGAGCGGCCTGGGTATCGAGAAGAATGGCCGAGGACCGGCCTGACGGGATGAGCGTAGTTGACTCCAGGATTGGAAACCTCGAAACCAGGGTGTTCCCCATCACCGTGACCGAGAACAGGGGCACTTGCAGCCATTCGGCGATGACCGCCCCAACCTGCGCCGCGTTCCGAAGTTCCTGAAAAGCCATGATGTCCGGATCGAGGGCCGTGATAATCCTTTCGAAAAACGGCTGCCTGTCGGGATCGAGGATGCCCGAGAACTCCGTGTTGTAGGTCATGAGGCGAAGGTGACCCTCCTGGAGGCGGGCCAGGGAGATGGCCGGGGGCTCTTGGGGCGGCGAGGAATCGATGAGGTACTCCACGCCCCCCGGCGCATCGGGCAGAAAGTCACCCTGGCCGGAGGCGACGACGACGATTGAAAGCCTGCCGGGGACCTGGGTACCGTTCAAGGTCAGAGGGTCGCTGGCCAGGCTCAGGGCCAGTTCGAACCTCCGCGAGGTGTAGGCAGGTGCCATGAGCACTTCAAAGTCGTTTCGACCCAGGTTTTCAGCGCCCTGGGCCTGATGAAAGACACCGCTTGCGCATCCCAGGCACCATTCCAACTCGGCACCGATGCCGTGGATGGCCAGGCCGGTCTGGGCATCCTCGTCTGTGTCGATGTAGAGAGTGATTGAATTTTGACTGCGGAGAGTAAACTCGGGGCTGTGAAAGGCCAGATCCAGAAAAAGTGACGAGCTGTCGTTGGTGATCCTCAGCAGGGCGATATCTTCTGTGGTCCCGTCGGCCTCCGGATCAGCGAAGGTTACCGGCACGGTGGCCCATTCGTCAAAGAAGCCATCAATTGAGATCAGGTCGCCCGCACACAGGCTGGCTACGAGCAAGCTGGCAAGGCAAACCGATACGGTGGAACGGCCAAGGACGCTGACTGCACGCTTGGTCATAAGGTCAGGTACGAAAAGAAAGGCAGGGTGTTTCGCATCTTCTTGAACCGCTGCCCACTCCGACGCAGCCGACTGCTGAGATATACTTGCGGAGAACGAAGCGGTTCCAGATGAGCGAGCCCTTCGATCAGGAAGTCGTGGAGGTTGACTATGACTCGCATCGTCTCACTTCTTGCCAGCGCGACAGAGATCGTCCATGCCCTGGGGATAGGCCAGTACCAGGTTGGCCGCTCGCATGAATGCGACTACCCGTCTGCAGTCGAGTCACTTCCCGTGTGCACCAGACCAAAGTTCGGAATAGAGGGAAACAGCCGAGAGATTGACACTGCGGTCAAGGACGTCTTGCGTGAGGCCGTCTCGGTGTATGAGGTCCTGGAGGAGACACTTGAGCAGCTTCAGCCCACTCACATCATTACTCAATCTCAATGTGAAGTCTGTGCCGTCAACTTGAAAGATGTTCAACTAGCCGTGTCTGGCTATCTGACCTGTGACCCCGAGATCGTTTCACTCGAGCCCTTTTTCCTGCGAGACGTGTGGACTGACATTCAGGCGGTTGCAGAGTCGCTTGAAGCCGGCAAACGAGGCCGCGAGCTGGTAAGGGAACTGCAGAATCGGATCGACTCTGTGTCTGCCCGAACGAGGGCTATCAAGACCCGTCCCAGAGTGGCCTGTATCGAATGGCTGGAGCCCTTGATGATCGCTGCGAATTGGATGCCGGAACTGGTTGAGATAGCTGGGGGTGTCAACTTGATCAGCGAAGCCGGAAAGCACTCGGGATCAATCAACTGGCAGCAGCTGGCGGAAAGCGATCCGGATATCTTGATCCTCCTCCCCTGTGGCTGGGACATGCAACGAATCACGGAGGAAATGTACTGGCTGACAGATCTCCCCGGCTGGAATTCTTTGAAAGCAGTTCAGAACGGGCGCGTCTATATCACCGACGGGAACCAGTACTTCAACCGGCCCGGCCCGCGATTGGCCGAGTCTGCGGAGATCCTGGCCGAGATCATCCATCCTGAGACATTTTCGCCAACCTTCGAAGGCAAGGCCTGGAAAAGAGCACTATAGCGCACCGCCCCAGGTAAAGACTTGCCGTCCGGCCAATGTGGAATGCTCCAGAGATTGCGAACGCCGGGCTGGACCCAGAGCTGAATTGGCTCTCCGGAGGTAGGAAGCCGCTGCCCTGTCAGGGGAGCTCATTCAGAATCACTGTTCAAGGAAAGACGCCTGCGGAAGATCTCAAGATTCGTCTCGAGCCGCTGCCGGTCCTCCGGATCCTCGCTAAGTTGGAGAGCCTTCTCAACCAGATCCACTGCCGATTCCAGACGGCCTGTGTCGAAGTGGATCAAGGCGAGACGGTCCAGCGCCCTGGCCGAGTCCGGATCTTTTCGCAGCCAGCGCAACAGGAGCTTCTCAGCGGATTCGTACTCCTCGCGCTGCAGGTAGAGAAGACTCAGGTTATCCAAAGCCGGTTCCTCGTAGGGTTCGTATGCCAGCGCGCGTTCGTACTGCTCGATCGCCTGCTCTGGTGCTGAGGAATGGAGACCGACACCGGTGTTGTAGGCGAGGATGGCAGATGAGTTGTATCCCTCGCGCAGACCGGCCAACGCACTGCCGTAAACGTAGTCCTTCAAGTAGGGCTCTATCTTGCCGGCGTTCTGCTGCTTCCAGGTTTCGAACTCGGGGCGGAGAAGCTCACTGAAGAGCTCCAGAAAGATGAACGTGTCTAACTGGTCGTCCAGGAAGAGCTGGCACAAAAACTCCAGCTCGGGATCCTCGAGAAGGGGATCCTCCATCCGCATCTCACCCCATTTCTCGGCCAGTCCGGTCAGGCAGGCCAGCTCTTCCCGAGCCGTGTGTCGATGGGGTTCTCCGGGAAACTCTTCAGGAAAAATGCGTTCCTGCCACCGCAGTTTCATATCCAGGTAGGCCTGCCAGGCTGGGGCCGTCTTCGGCTCCAGGTTCTCGAGCAGGTTGCTGTAGTGGGCACTTTGGGCCAGCATCAGATCCATGGGGATCACATACAGATGACGCTCGAAACCCTGGTTGGATGTTCTCTTGAGATCCCGCCAGATGAGAGGATACTCCGGGTCGGCAAGCAAGGAAGCCATCAGGCTCTGCCGGGCTTCTTCGGTCCGACCGAGTCGAAACAGCGCGTCGAGTGGAGCCGTTGGGCGGCCGCTCGGTAGGCCAGCAAGGCCTGCGTGAAATTGTTGTTTTCGAAGTGACAGTCTCCCATGTGAAGGTAGGCCCGACTGAATTCCGGTTCAGCCTCCATGACCTTCAGGTAGAGTTTAGCCGCCTCGTAGTCGGCCGCAAAGCGATGTGTTGAGGCGTCGAGTGGAGCCAGTTGGGCGGCCGCTCGGTAGGCCAGCAAGGCCTGCGTGAAATTGTTGTTTTCGAAGTGACAGTCTCCCATGTGAAGGTAGGCCCGACTGAATTCCGGTTCAGCCTCCATGACCTTCAGGTAGAGTTTAGCCGCCTCGTAGTACTGCCCTTTGGCGAAGAAGTTCTCAGCCTTTGCGTACACCTTTGCGACCTTCGGTTGACGAGGCTCGATCTGAACAGTTGGGACTCGGAGGATCTGCTTTCCGACAAGCCAGTACTCAGGATCATCAGGTTCCAGGCGACGGGCAAAAAGGAAATGTCGAACAGTGGCCGAAAAGTGCAGGTTCTTCTCGGTTTGTTGAGTTGACTCTTCTCGAAGTTTTGCGTGAACCCTGGCCAGCAGAAGGTGTGCCTGGGGTGAATCGGGAGCCAGGTCGACAGCCCGTTCAGCATAAACCAGAGCCTCACCGGCTTTCTCTTTGTTGACCAGCTTCTCACCTCGCTCGAGCGCCTGTTGCAACTCCTGATCATCTTTGCGAAACCTCTTGGGGACGCGGGTCAGGAGCTTACGCGCCTCGTCGCGTTCGCTTCCTGAGCGCACCAGTTCTCTCAAGTCCTGCATGGCTTCTTCATGCCGTTTCAAAGCAATCAGGCCGCGAGCTCGAAGGATCCTGACGGAGTCAAACTCCAGCCGCCCCGGGCTGATTGACTCCAATCTGGCAAGGGACTCGAGCGTCGCTTCAGGGTGGCCGTCCTCAAGGGAGACCCGGGCATGCGAAACCAGCAGTCCGGCTCGCTCAACCAGATCATCGTCAGGAGCAAGTTCCACGGCTCTGCCCAGGTACCTCCGTGCCCTCTTGAAATCCTTGCGGTTGCGTGCCCTCTCTCCGGCGAGTTTCTGGGTTTCGTAGTCATCTTCCAGTTCGTCGGCTCGCCGATTCAACTCGTTGAACGAGATCGGGTGATCGAAGATCAGTTGCAGAGCCTCGATGAGACCCTTTGAAGTGCGCCCTCCCGTGAACCGCTCAATCTCTTTTCCCTCCGTGGTCAGCACCAGAATCGTGGGGAAGAATTTGACGTCGAACTTTCTAGCCAGCTTCACGCCTTCGGCGTCCTTGTAGGCGTCCACGAGCATGAACACCTGGGTAGTGGTGAACTCTTGAAATTCCGGGTCCGGATGGACGTTGCGGGCCATCTCCTGGCAGGGTGGGCACCAGTCCGCACTCACGTCCAGAACAATCAATTTGTTTTCCTCCCGGGCGAGCCTCTTGGCTTGCTCGAAAGTGGGAACCCAGGCCACCTCTCCAAACAGACTCTGTCCCAGCCATAGTACCCAGACAACAACAGCAACTCTGAACATCTGTTTCCCTCCGCCAGAAAGAGCTCCGGGACGGGTTCTTCCCGAAAACGTCATCCGCCCGGATGGGGTCCAACACTCATTCCACGACAGTGACCTGCAGGGTCGTGAATTCTCCAGGTGTACTTCCCTGCTCAATGGCTACGACTGCGACGGAACCTCCCTGGGCTTTCACACAGACAGTCCCCTGAAATCCCTCGGTGTCGACTTCCGGAAACAACTGGTCGATAAACCGGGCCGTGCTGGCCATCCCGCCGAGTTCTATTTCCGCCGTGCCCAGGATGTCGCCGGCCTGGTTTTTCAGCTCCATCGTGATCGCCACCTGGTCACTTCCCGGATTCAGAACGGCTACCCCGGTGTTCACTGTGCCCTGACGGCGGGCCGGCGCGATCAGCTTCTTTCCAGGAAGGCTCGGGCTGACACCGGCAATCCCTGTTCCCGGAAGGCTGAACCGGACCACGCCCGACACCGCATGACTGCTCGTCACCCAGACCGAGCCGGAGATCAGATCTCCCTCTCCTGTGCTCGAAAAAGTCATGGAGCCAAGCGGAGGAATGGAAAAGTCCGCGCTGTCGACAGTCAGCAAAAGAGCAGGGTCCACTTCGTCCCCGCCGGAGTCCTTGAACACAACCGTCCCCCGGGTGGTTCGTTCCTCGTGCGGGTTGTAGAGCACGACATCGCTGGAAAGGGTCAGTCCGTTGCCGAAGGTGGCAAAAAGGGTGGTCTGTTGCATTTGCTCGGCGACCCAGTCCGAGAATGAGGAAATCCGGGCGAAAACTGAGGGGATGGTTGGATCGCCGCACCCGACGCCAAAGCTGGTAATGCCGATCTGAACCCATCCGGGTTCCTCACCGGCAGGGGAGGGGTCCTGTACCAGGAGGGGCCCGCCGCTGTCCCCGAAACAGACGTCGGTGTCCAGATCACCTGCGCAGATCTGGCTGTCCTCGATCTCCACGATTCCAAAATAGAGTGACTGGCAGGTCGAGTTGGACACGATCTTGACCTCTCCCTGCTGCTGCTTGGCCGGGAACTCAAATCCTCCGGGAGGGTCACTCAGACCCCAACCGACAATTGTGTGCTCCGTGCCGAAGGCAAGAGGGTCACCGGTATGAAGAGTGACCGTGGGGGCATCCGGAAAGGTTTCCACCAGCTTTAACAGGGCAATATCAGAGCCCAGAGTGGGAGCGTCTGCTGTCCCCGCGAAGTCTTCATGAACGATGATTCTCTCCACCTCCGAGAAGGTCCCCCCCTCCTTCTCCAGGTCCCATACGTCGAGCGCGACGAGAATCTCTCTGGGGCTACGCGGTATGTTGGTCGGGAACCTGTCAGGATTGATGACCACGAGACAGTGAGCGCTTGTCAGCACCCAACTGGGGGCGATCAAGGTGCCGCCGCAGGATTGAGAGTTGAACTTGTCGTCTTTGAAACTCGTCGAATCGAAGACGACCTTGTTCAGGATTACCACCACCCATGGGAATTCACCCGGCCTTGTCTCTCTGCCCCCGAAAACGAACGATTCCTGAGACTGATCCGGGCTCTTACCCTGATCAGCAGCAGCACAAGGACAGACGAGAAAAAGTGCTACCAGAAACGATATGGCTCTGTTCATGTTCCCTCCTCGGGTTCTCCGGTGTCCACTTGGTGCGGGCATCACCTCGACAAACTGCAGTGCATGGACCGGATCCAAGAGGGACCCGGGTCCAGGCTGTGAGGCAGCACAGCGAACGAACTGAGTTAGCTGACGGTCAAATCGAAGTATTCCCTCTCTTGGATGGGGCGCTTTCGGCCGCAGGTCGAGGTCAGCAGGAAGTGGATTCGAGTGTGAGTCGGCAAGCCTGGCGCCGGGCCTGCTTTCGGTACGAAAGTCGGCCTGGCAGGAGGTCTGCAAACAAGTCCGTCGCGTTGGCATTGCGGCACCCAATAACTGTGTTTGATCCTATTTTGTCTTCAGTTAAGTAAGAAGGCAAGTTCTGGGCCAGACAGCATCGATCAGCAGAGCTTGCAATGGGATGAGCATAAGTGTGAATCTCTGGAGGGGTTCAGCCGGATTCAAGCCGGTGCTCTCAGTGGAATGACCCCTTGATGTCGAGAAAGCTCAGATTGCGGAACAGATCACTCGCCTGGGCAAGACCGTGGTGAGGCAGCTGATCCGGTTGTGCCAGGGTGCGTTCGAACACAAGAAGCGGCCTGACCTTCTTGCCCTGTTGCCCGGCTGGCCGCCCTATTACGACAATGAGCTGGTCAGGACTGTCCCCGCCGAGATCGGAAGCCTTGTTCAACTCGAGAGTCTGAACCTCGCCGAACCTCACCTCCCTGCTCGGGAGATATTGGAAACAACACCTCGCTTTCCAGTTGACCCTTTTCCAGGCAGTGTTCATCGAAAGAGAGAATGGTCGCAGTCCAGAAGCTGGATGGATCCGCCGGCGATATCCTGAATATCTTCGATTCAACGGGTGACCGGCGTCCCTTGGGCCTGCCCATCGCGGCGGCCGTCTTGTGCCACTTGCTGATGCTCCTTCTCAGGTTACCGTCGGTCGCACCTGGAACGGTCGTTCAGACCCCCTTCAGAATCGTCAGTTTGAAGTTCTCTCAACCGGCCGCCACCGGCGCCCGAAACGAATCGGCGCCCCGACCTGATCAGAGCACCCGGAAGGCCACGGTAGAGGCTCCGGTTCCCATCCCCATGCCGGTTCTCAGAGAACCTGTTCCGATCAGGCAATGGAGATCAATTGAACCAACAGTGGAGGACTTGGAGGCGAGTCTCGAACTCAGTCTCGTCCAGGCCCCCCCGGGAGGTAAAGAGGGTGACCACGCCGCTGGGAACGAACTGAAGGGTGCCGCCAGAACCCTCAGTGGAGCTGAGCCGGTTTACTCGAGAGGCGAGGCTTCTCAGCCTCAACTCATCACATCGACACTGCCGAACTACACCGATGAAGCCATTCGGTCTAAGGTTCGGGGAACAGTCTTACTGGAAGGGATTGTGAGGATCAATGGCCGGGTCGATTCCCTCCGGGTGGTCCGAGGACTGGGTTTCGGGCTGGATGAAAGCGCAATCCTATAGCTCGTATTCTCCTTCTTCTTCGTCTACCATCCGACCGTCAAAGAGCCGGATCTGACGTTCAGCTCGCTTGGCGTAGCGCGGATCGTGGCTGACGATGCAAATCGTCGCTCCTTCCCCGTGAAGCTCTGCAAGAAGCTCCATCACGGCTTCTCCGTTCTTGGAGTCCAGGTTGCCCGTGGGCTCATCCGCGAGCAGAACAGAAGGGAGACCGGCCAGGGCTCTGGCCACCGCAACCCGCTGCTGCTCTCCTCCCGAAAGCTGCGAAGGGTAGTGCTTTGCGCGATGAGCCATTCCCACCCGCTCCAGCGCTTCACTTGTGCGTTCCTTTCTTTCCGCTGAGCGCATCCCCCGGTAAGTCAGTGGGAGCTCGACGTTCTCGAAAACGCTCAGGTCGCCGATCAAGTTGAAGTTCTGGAAGATGAAACCAATCTCCCGGTTACGAATCCGAGCGCGCTCCGACAAAGTCAGATCTTCCACCGGCCGGCCGTTGAGCTGGTATTGGCCCTCGGTCGGTGTGTCCAGCAGGCCGGCAATGGACAGCAGTGTCGACTTTCCACAGCCGGAGGGGCCGGATATGCAAACGTACTCGCCGGGATGAATCGTCAGATCCACCCTATCCAACGCGTGAGTCTCCACTTCGTCCGTGTAGAAGATCTTTGAAACGGCCTGCATCTCAATAACGGGGCGACGTTCTGTCATCTGTTCTCTTCCTGTAAATGATGGGTCCGGACGATCCGTAATCGACCAGCCCGTTCAACTAACCTACTCAAGCCGGATCCGGTCGAACTCATCCAGTTCTGATGTGTCCGACAGAATCACCCGGTCTCCTTCTTCCAGTCCTTCCACAACCTGGATGGTCGTCACCGACGTTCGGCCCAATCTGACCGCGACGCGCAACGCCTCTTGCCCTTCCTCTGTCAGCCGAAAGATTCGAATCGTGGCCTCGGGCTGAGCAAAAACCGGCCGGCCCATCGTCAACACATCGTCCAGCCGATCGATCTGGATGGTCCCATCGATGTTCTGCTCCGGACGCGCTCCGGGCGGCAACTCTTTCGTAAACCTGACGTCCACCGTCACCGTCCCCTCCCGGGCCGCCGGATCGATGCGCACTACTAGTCCGGAAACAACTCCGTTTCGCGTATCCACGACTGCCAGCAGACCTAACCGACCATCCTGTGCCTGGGTCTTCGGGATCTGCAGCTCGGCCTTGAGCTTTCCGGGAACCGCTACCTTGCCCAGAATCTCTCCCGTATTGATCTGCTGCCCCACTTCTACAGGAGTCTGCTGCAGTACCCCGTCGATACCGGCTTTGACCTGCAGGCTCGCGACCTGCTTTCTGCGCAACTCGAACAGTCCTCGCAGCTGGGAAACTTCAGCCTCCTTAGCTGCCAGTTGAGCTTGTAGCGCCTGCGAGTTCATGGCCAGCCGTTCCTGCTCCAACAAGTGACGTTTGCTCAGCTCTTCGGCCGTGACCCGGAAGAGCTGCAGCTCCAGTTCTGAGAGCAGACCCTGTTGGGCCAGCTCCTCGTTCCTGTCGGCTTCCAGTTGGCTCTTGCGATAATCCGACTGCACACTGGCTGCCTGGGCCCGCTGCGTCAGTAACTGGCGCTGCAGATCCACTTTGAGATACTCCAGTTCAGCGATGCCTCTCTGCAGCTCGAGGTCGGCGCCCAGAGCCTCTCGTTCCAGCTCAGGATTGTCCAAGACAACCAGAGTGGTGTTGGCCCACACAAACGACCCCGGCAATACCGGAATTCCCTCCACACGGCCTTCCGTCGAGGCGGCAATCCAGCGGATCTCCTCCGGGACCAGCGTGCCGTTCCCCCGAACCTCGATGACCATGGATCCCCTTTCCACTTCTCCCACCCACACGGAGGCCCGGTCCACACCGGGAAGAGCCGGTTCCAGTTTGGAGAACGCCCAGGTCACTGCCAGAAGAGCGATGACCAGAAGGGACCCGTACAGGGTTCGAAGCAGGCGCTTCTTGCGAGCATATCCCGGGCGCTGAATATCTACCATTTCACGTCTCAGGGTCTATTCGGTCTTTAGAGCCACCACTGGATCCACACGGGTGGCCCAGCGGGCCGGAAAATAGCAGGCCGCGAGGGCAATCCCCAGCAGCAGCAGGCAGGCCAGGACGTAGGTGAGAGGATCGAGTGGACTGACCTCGTACATCGGCAGCAACCTCAAACTGAAGAGCAGCCGACTCGAAGCCATGCTGATGACAATCCCAATCACAAGCCCGATCAAAGTCACTTTCAAGCCTTGCTTGATCACCAGGACGAACACATCCCTTTTTTGGGCACCGATCGCCATTCGCACGCCCATTTCGTGGGTCCGCTCACCGACTGAACCGGCAATGACCCCAAAGACTCCGACGACCACCAGCATTAACGCCATGGCGGCAAAGAACAAGAAGAGTCTCATCCAGAATCGCGGGGACTGGATTGTGTAGGAGAGCATTTGTTCGTGGGTTTGGAAGTAAGAAGGCGCCTGATCCGGATCGATCTCGGCGACGACTCTCTCCACAGCGGGTTTCAGGCTCAACGGACTGGAAAAGGTCCGTACCACCAGGTCCTTTCGCGTGGCTGAAGCAGTGCCCGCCTGACTCGGAAATGCCTTCATGTGCTGGAGAAGGGGAACATACAGGGTGGGCCGCGGCCGCAAACCCAAGCCCCGCCTCACATCTCCGACAACGCCCACGACTTCCCGGAGCTGAGGCTCGTCAACCGGGGTTTGCCCGAGCGAAGGGCCGGTCCCACCAAAATCCAGTTGAACGAGTTTTCCCAGGGGATCCTCATCCAGGAACAACTGTCTGGCCCCTGCTTCGTTGATGACAACAACCCATCTAGAGCAATCACTATCTTGATCCGTCAAGCCGCGCCCCCTGACTATAGGAACGCCCAGGGTACGAAAGTAGCCAGGACTCACCGCATGGTACTGGACGCGGGGGCGCTGGGCCCTTGGTGTGAAAGCCTGGCCAACAATCCGGAATCCGCATCCCAAGATTGCGCCTCCACTCACCGCCGCGGACTGCACCCCAGGCAGTGCTTCGGTCCGTTTCAGTAATTCCTCCCAGAACCGATCGACCTGAGGTGCCAGGGTCCTCTCTTCCGTCCTTGGCCATGCCAAGTACTCTGGTCCCTGCAGGAAGATGTGAGCACTCAGGAGGTTGGCCGGGTCGTAGCCGGGATCTTCCTGTCGCAAGTTCATGAAGCTGTGGACCATCAGTCCGGCACCCACCAGCAGGATAAATGTCAAACTCACTTCGGAGACGATCAGCAAGTTGCGCAAGAGCGGCCGGTCTGAACCTGTTGGACGCCTCCCACCCTCTTTCAAAGACTCGTACAGGTTAGGCCGGGAGGTTCGAAGGGCCGGCGCCAGCCCGAAGATGACACCCGTCAGAAGTGAGACTACTGCCGTAAAAGCGAGCACCCTGCCATCGATACCGATTTCCTGTTGGGCAAAGGGCCACCACTCAGGAGCCAGGGCTACAAAGATTCCGATCCCCCAAAAGGTGAAGACGAGGCCCAGAACCCCTCCCAGCGAGGCCAGTAGGAGGCTCTCGGTCAGCAACTGGCGGACCAAGCGCAGGCGACTAGCCCCCAGCGAGATCCGAACCGAGATCTCCTTCTCGCGCTTGCGCGCCCGGGCCAGCAGCAGGTTGGCGACGTTGGCGCATCCGATCAGCAAGACCAGAAGGCCGATCCCCCAGAGAAGCAAGAAGTACTCGTTCCACATGGCGAACAATGCCTCCTGCAAGACCTGAACGTCTATTCTCCATCCTTGGTCTGCAGGCGAACCTGTCTCCTCGAGATGCTGGCTGATGGCTTCCAGTTCCAGCCGGGCCTGTTCGACGTCCACGCCGGGTTTGAGCCGGGCCAGAGGACGGAGCCAACGGCCCGCTCCCGGTTCACGGGCTAGATTGGACGATAGCCACACGTGCGCTTCGCGAGTGTTGAAAGAAGAGATCTGGAACCGAAAATCCGGCGGCAGGACTCCCACAATGATATTGACTTGACCGCCTACCAGCATCTGCTCTCCCAGAACGCCCGGGTCGGCGCCAAACCGCCGGCGCCAGTAGCTGTCAGTCAGAAGAACAGGTTCACCTGGTTGGTGAGAAAGCTCTTCAGAGGTAAAGGCACGGCCCAGTTGCGGTTCGACCCCCAGAAGAGAGAAAAAGTCGGGGCTGACCCGGTTGAAGAAACCCGGCTCGGCCTGGCCACGGGCGGATAGCGTGACGTCCTGAGGTCTCGGTGCTACGCGTGCGATTTGCTCAAACGATTGGGCATTCCTGCTCCATTCAAGGATTGTCGACTCAGTCGGAGGTCGTTGTTGCATCGGCTGATCTATCTTGGCCTCGGAAAGCACCACCAGCCGGTTTGTGTCGTCATAGGGGAGGGAATAAAACAGAATCGGACTCAAGACACTGAAGATCGTACTGTTGGCGCCAATCACCAGGGCCAGGGAGAGCACAGCAACAAGCGTAAATCCGGGGCTACGGACTAATGAGCGAGCGCCGTAACGAAGGTCCTGCAAAAGGTCTTGAATCAATGCTCCCGCCCGGACCTCCCGAACCTGTTCCTTGATCTGCTCCACGCCTCCCAGCTCCAGCCGTGCTTGACGTTCGGCCTCCGGCAAGTCCATTCCCTGGCGGAGGTTCTCCCGGGTCAGAGTACTCAGGCAGGAGTGCAGCTCTTCGTCCAGCTCCCCTTCCACTACATCCTTGTGAAGGAGGTTACGATACAGGCTGCCGATTTTCTGCAACATCCGTCTAATTTCTGCAGTCAGTTTCAGGAGGACTGGAGGGCCAGAGCCATCGCCTCCACGACTCGATTCCACTCTCTTTGCTGGAGTTCGAATTGTCTTCGGCCCAGAGCAGTCAGCTGGTAGTACTTGGCCCGGCGGTTGTTCTCCGAGCGGCGCCACTCAGACGCGAGCCACCTCTTTTCATCCATGCGGTGCAGGGAGGGGAACAGAGACCCGTAACTCACCCCGAAGGTTCCCTTTGTGATCTGCTCGATGCGCCGAGCTATGCCCACACCGTGCAAGGCTTCCAGAGAAACGGCTTTCATGACGAGCAGGTCGAGGGTTCCCCGCAGCAGATCTGTCTTGCGTTTGGGCATGAGACTACTTATATCGGGTTCCGATAACAAGAATCTACGCCAGTGTAGAAGAAACTGTCAAGCCGCCTGCGTCTACTCATACCGAAGCGCCGTCACCGGGTCCACCTTTGTTGCCCACAGCGCAGGGACACAAGACGCCAGGGCTCCCACCGCTAGTATCACCAGCCCGACCACACCGAACGTCGCTGGGTCCGTAAGACTCACACCAAAGAGCAGATTCTCCATAAAGCGATTGAGACCAACGCTGGCAGCGATAAAGCGAGTGAGACCGACACTCGCAGCGATCCCGACAGCCAGGCCAACCAGTGTGAGAACCAGTCCCTGGCTGATTACCATCTTCAAAACATCCCCGCGCTGGGCACCCAGCGCCATTCTGACTCCGATCTCATGGATTCGCTCGCTTACCGAACAAGACATCACTCCATAGATGCCCACTATCACCAAAACCAACGCCATCCCCGCAAGGACTCCGAACAACTGCAGGAAGACCGGCAGACCACCAAGGCGGAAGTGGAGAAACTCTTCCATGGTCTGGATGTCGAAAACTGCCTGATCCTTGTCGATCTCCGAGACGATCTTTCGAATCGTGGGGGCCAGATCCAGAGGATTGGAGCGTGCTCGTATCAGGAGTTCCTTGTAGATGTGAGTATTAACCGCACTTCCTGGGTACTGCCAGGGGTGCTGATCCTGAGAAAGGTAGATCATCGGCGGCGGATCGAGTGTCGGGCCCCAATGCCTCACATCTGCCACGACACCCACAATCTGCCGTGGCCGATTCTCTTCTACCTCAAGAGACACGCCATTTGTGTAGCTGAGGACGAGCTGCTGGCCTATGGCTTCCTCATCTGGGAAAAAGCTGCGGGCCATCGCTTCATTGATCACAGCCACCCACGGTACCCCATCTGTGTCTCGCTCATTCAGCAGGCGCCCCTTCAGGAGAGACACCTCGAGCGTGTGGAAGTAGCCCGGGCTCACCTCAGTGTAGACAGCTCGCGGTTTCTGATCAGGTTGGGGTATCGAGCGGCCCAGAATCCGGAAAGGATAAGCGCTCAGGCGACCGCTCATGCCTACCGAGTCAACCGATTGGACGGCTTCGATTCGCTCCAGTAGCTGATCGGAAAAGGCGTCTACCTGCGGGGTGACCCTTCTCATACCCCCCTCGAGTCGTTCCCAGTATTGCTGGCCGAACAGTGCCATACGCATACTCAAAATGCCTTTTGGATGAAATCCTAGTTCCACTCTCTGCAGGTTCAGAAAACTGCTCACCATCAGGCCGGCTCCAACCAGGAGAACAAAGGTTAAGGCCACTTCGCAGATCACTAACCAACTGGTCAGACCGCGTCGTGATTGCCCCCCGAACCGTCTTCCGCCCTCCTTGAGGTGTTCCACTAGATCCACTCTGAAGATTTCAAGTGCGGGTGCCATCCCGAACAGCAAGCCGGGGTGTCCTGGCCATCGACGAAGGAGTCGGCCGCATCATGAAGATGCTGGAGGAGACCGGTCAGCTCGAAAACACGCTGGTTGTGTTCACGTCCGATCAGGGTCTGGCCAGGGGACAACACGGCTTTAGCACCAAGATGGCCCCGTATGACGCGACGATCCGCTCGCCGCTGATCGTCAGCATGCCGGGAACGCTGCCCCGGGGGGTTGTCTGCCCGACTCCCGTCGGCGGCGCCGATCTGGTACCGACGTTCTTTCGCTTTGCCGGCATTGAGCTGCCCTGGAAAATGCACGGTCACGATTTGACGCCACTCCTGCGAGATCCGAGGAGCAAGTGGCCGCATCCGGTGCTGCTGACCTTGACCGGCGCAATATACGGGTCCGATACGAACCGGGTACCGACCGATCCGCAAAGTCTCTACACGGTCGGCGTTCCGTGGTGGGTATCCCTCAGACAGGACCGCTACAAATACGTCCGGACTTTGATGGAGGGCGAAATCGAGGAACTCTATGACCTCGAGAGCGATCCGGAAGAGCTGACAAACCTGGCGCTTGAGCACAAGCATGCTGCAACGCTCAGAAAGTTCCGTAACGCCACGATTGCTGAGCTCCGCCGTACAGACGCGGGTATGGTTGACAATCTACCCTCCGTTAAAGAGCTTTCTCGTTGACTCGCTACGGCCATTCTCCGAAATGGAGACTGGCCGAGTGAATTGAACTCACAGGCCTGGCCGGAATCCTGGCGAGTGACGAATTGATCGGCCGGCACGTCCTCGCGCTTGCGACTTGAAACGATCCGAGAAGAGGGCGGTCTCGCAGGAATTCGTGATCCGGGGTTGTTGGAATCGGCGGTTTTGATGCCCCAGCAGCGATTCGGGGGCGAGTATTTGCACGACGGTCTCCCGGAAATGGCAGCGGCCTACCTCTTCCATATCGCGATGAATCACGCCTTTCACGACGGCAACGAGCGGGCCGCCGCGATGTCTGCTCTCATCTTCCTTCACGTCAACGGAGCCCCGAAGCTCCCCGATCCAGACGCTCTCGAGCGGACCACCCTGGCTCTGGCGGCAAGCCAGGTTAGCAAGAAAGAGCTGACCGATTGGATGCGGAAGCAGGTAGCTCACCAGATCTTCGGTCGATGATCAGTCTGCTCCTGCAGAGGCGACGACAGACGGATCACACCCAGGCTTACTGGAAAGGTTCGACGTAGCGCTCCAGGTACTCTTTTGAGAGCTTCTGGGCTTCGGCAAGCGAAGCTGCGTCGAGCTTTGCAGCAACGGCATCGCGGTTTTTCGTAGCGGCCGCGTGGCCCCGTGCCGCCGCGCTGTTGTGCCAGAGGTAGGCCATGGTGTAATCCCGCGGAACCCCGTCGGCGTTATGGTAAAGCGCGCCAAGGTTGTTCTGGGCCTCAGCGTGGCCCTGCTCGGCGGCCTTGAGATACCACTTTCGCGCTTCGTCGCCTGTCAAGTAAAGAGCCTCGACGTATTTCTGTGCCTCGACGTAATCCCAGGCGACGCCGTGACCACCCTGGTAGAGAGCCCCAAGGTTGTTTTGGGCCGCGGCGTAGCCCTGCTCGGCGGCTTTGAGATACCAGCTCCGCGCCTGCAACACCGTGACCCTCGGCAAAGAGAAAGCCGAGGTAGAATTGGGCCGCGGCATGACCCTGCTCGGCGGCTTTGAGATACCAGCTCCGCGCCTCGACGTAATCGTCCTGGGCGGCGGCGTAGCCCTGCTCAGCAGCTTTGAGGTGCCATTTCCGCGCCTCGACGTAGTCCTGGGCACCGCTGTCGCCGCCCTGGTAAAGCAGACCGAGGACTCCGCATGCAGTCACTAAGACCCCGGCCAGGATGACGAGCAGGGCTTTCCGTTGAGTCGCGTGCAAAGTCCCCAGCTCGTTCAACCCAAGGCTATTCACCCGTTCCATAGGTGTTACTCATTCATTCAGGGGCCTGACCCCTCTAACCGAACCAGAACAGTAGCCTACATCGGTGACTGGGACTCTCAGGGTGATGTCAGACACAAGGGCGCTGCGGAGACCTACGATTCGCGGTAGGCGGAGCGGATCAGCAACCGGTGCAGGGCCAGGGCCAGGGCCGGGTCTTTCTGCTCCACCGAGCGATAGGACTGCGCCGACAAACACGCGGTCTTGCAATCGGAGTCCGCTCTGAAGTCGGTCACTGCAAGGTAGTCACCTAAGACCGCGAGTGGCGCAATGACGTCTCCGGGTGCCAGCGAACGGGTCCGTATGTCGGAGGTCGGATCCGTTTCCTTAGCCGTTCCCCAGGTCAGGAGATACACGCCCTGGGCCGCTTCGCCCTGTTTCAGAATGGTAGTGTCGGCAGAATGCTCAGAGTAGTCCAGCCATGGGTGGAGACGATCCACCAGAGCCTCGAAGCCTTCCTGGCGTTCCAGGTGCACCATCAGATCATCCACTGATTCATCAAACAAGGCCTGGCGCGCAGAGCGATCTCCCTTCTGGTTGGCTGTGGCACGATCAATCAGCTGGTCCTCACACCACTCCAGCCCCTGATCGAGATCCGGAAAGAAAGTAAATTTCTGCATGACCCCGGGATGAAAGCTCCGCTGCATGGCTTTGACCAGGCGCTCGGGGGCGGCCGTGATGGCAAGCTCGGTATGGGCTACGCCGGCATTGAGCACGAAACGTTGAAAGTTGCTGATCGCAGAGATGTCGAATCCGGATACCTGGCTAAAATCGAAAAGCATGAAATCGGGGTGCGGGGGTGAGGCCAGCGCTTTTTTCAGGGAATCCACCAGTGTGGCCGCCGAGCCAAAAAAGATGTAGCCCCCCAATTCATAAACTCTGATTCGCCCTCCTTCCATACTCAAGATCCTGCGCTGAGGGACGGAGCGATGTTTAAGGCTGTGACGGGTAGCCGCTGTGAACTGACTCTTGACCACCGCCACACGGCTGAACCGAATGACGAAAAAAACAACCGTCAGCACGAGGCCGAAGGCGACACCCTCCATAAAACCAAACAGACCAATGACGAGAAAAATGGAAACAACGATCAGGTAATCGGTCCTGGGCAGCTTGCTGCGGGTTTTGACGATCCACTCGTGGATGAAGGAGAGCCCCAGCAACAGGATCGACCCACCCAGCAACCCTTTGGGGAAATACTCGAGCAGACCGCCCCCAAAAAACAGCACGATTCCAACCACCAGTGCCGCTACGATTCCGGTCAAACGGGAATAGGCCCCGGCCTTGAGGCTCAGAACCGAAAGGGAGATGGCAGGATAACCGGGAAAGGACCCACCCATACCGGCCATCAGATTCCCGGCTCCAACGGCGGCAAATTCCTTGTTCATATCCATTTCGCGACCGGCCGCCAACTCGATACCACTCACCTTGAGCAGCATTCCGACAACGGTCACCAGCACCACCGTCAGGATACCGGGCAACTGCTGAAGCACTACCGGCCAGTCGATGAAGGCCAGATCCGCGAAGCGAAAGGCCGGCCACAGGCCCTGCTCGGGAACGCCTGAAACCAGATACCCGGCGGCCTGGGCTTCCTCGAAGGACATTCCCGCTAAGGCGAATGTCGCATAGTAGCCGGCCCAGGCAACCGCCAGTGACGCGGGCAATAAAAGGTAATGATTCCAACGCTGCATCAGCGCGAACAAGACGATTCCGTAGAGCACGCCGGGTACCCACTTGAGGGCAACTTCCGGTGCCATCAGCCAGGACAGTGTGGCTGGAGTCAGGGGCACGTCGCTCATCACGGGAATGCTGCCGGCCGAAAGCAGCCAGCCGGTTCCGGCCAGAAACCAGCCCCGACCACGCCGGGATAGGGCCATAAAGCGGAGTCAGGGGCAGTCGTTGGCCAGGCGAGCAGCCAGCCGGTTCCGGCCAGAAACCCCCCGACCACGGGATAGGGCATAAAGCGGAGAAGGTTGGCCAGGCGAAACCGGCCGATAGCGATAAAGGCCACCCCTGAGAGCAGCGCCGAGAGGGCCAATACCGAGGCGACCGTCATGAACCTTGTATCCATGGACGCGTCCAACTCCAGAGCCGCGACCACGGTGACAGCGATGGTCGCCAGCACAGCCGCCGGCGCGTCTTGAGGCAGGGAGACAGTAGCCTTAAAGCAGCTCGTGAAGGCCCCGGTCAGACAGATCAGAAATGCACCCAGCAGCGTCAGTCCCGCACCCCGAGAGGCCAGTGCAGATAACTCGCCAGAAAAAATCATCGCCGCAAACGAAACTTCCAGAGTGACCAGCAAAAGGCCCGCGACCAGGCCCATGCTCAGCGCGGCCAGCAGTCGCGGCGAGGTGGCATCCACCAGCAATTCTGATACTAGAGACCTGAGCATAGAGCATCGCAAGAATAGAGGCGTGGTGTGCCTTCTTTCGAGTTTCTATGTTGAGCGGTTCCGGAAACGGCTCAATTGTGATCTCCTTGTGATCTCCTATGGAACAGGAGGTGACCACCATGATGAGAGTCTTGCAAAGAGTCCTGGTACTGGTTCTTGTGATCCCTGCCTTCACGACAGGGTGTAAAGACTCGTCTCCACTGGAAGGGACTCCTCAGGACACCTTGAGCCGGATCCTCGAGCGCGGTGAAATGCGAGTCGGTTTCCTGGTCTGGGGCCCGTGTATCATGCAAGATGCCCAAACCCGGGAGCTTTCCGGGATCTATGTGGACATGGTAGTGCAGATCGCCAGGGCTCTGAACGTTGAGATCTCGTGGCAGGAAACAACCCTGGCGGCTTTTGCTGCCGACCTCCAGACCAGACGGTTCGACTTCTCGGTTGGACCTACATTCATGACCATTCCAAGGGCCGCTGCGGTATCCTTCACCCAGCCTGTGGCCTATTCAGGCAATAGCGGCGTAGTCCGAACCAATAGTCCATTCCGCCCCCAGACAATTGTCGATCTGAACGCCGAAGACCTGAAGATCGCAGTCCTCCAGGGGCAGGCGGTAGGAGAATACTGCCAGCGGAATCTGCCCGATGCGGATCTCCTGGTGCTCTCCGGAGACGATCTGACAGCGCCTTTGGCTGCTGTTTCTTCAGGCCGGGCGGATATTGGTCTCATGAATTCAGTAACGGTTTCCGAGTATTCCAAGCAGCACCCCGAGGTTACCGCGGTGCTGATGGGTGCCCAGCAGATCGAGACGCTCCCGCTTGCCTGGGCCGTCAAGCACGGCGACACTTCTCTCCTCAACGCATCGATCGACTACTTGCGATCAACGGGTCGCCTTGCCGCCTATCAGAAGTCATACGAATCCCCCTTGCTCTATGACACGCCGCTTCTTCACAAGGCCCGCTAGATTTCCAGAAACGGCTTACTCTCCATCTCCCGCGTCGGCAAGTGGGTTATTGCTGTTCCAGATGGTGCGGAAGATCTTCCAAGAGCCGTCGGGCTGCTTTTTTCGGATGGAGAGATACTTGCCCTCGTCTTGCACTGGCTCGCCACCAGCCTTCGGGGTTAGCATGACCGCGGTAACGCCCCGCACGAAGGCCTCGTCAACACCAAACTCGACTTCTTCCAAAGTGAGTTTGATCTTGGCAGTGAATTGATCAAAGGTGGCCTGATAAGCGGTCCTGATGGCTTCCTTTCCCATCAGAGACGGTGCATTCGGGGGCATCCGAATCGCATCATCCGCGTGTAGGTCCACAAGCGCGTCCGCGTCACCGGCGCTGTAGGCGGCTTCGTACTTCTCGGCGATGGCTTTGAGCGCCGCCAGGTCTGCGGTGTGATTGGGCGCTTCAGCAACCGGAGGTGGAACGCAGGCGGGTCCAACCAGCCCAAGAAAAAAAAGAAATGCGACACCGTGGTAGAGTTTCATGAACTTGCTCCTTCGCTTCGGACCTGAAAACCAGCCGGAAGCTCCGCATCGGGCATCCGACTCGGGAAAGAGTACACCACCTATCTGAACACAACGAATCTACGTTTCGCGTGAAGAGGAAAACCGTTTGAGACGCCCTGCCTACTCCAGGTCATAACCAGGAATGGGAAACTGATCGCAGAGAGCGCTGACTTCCAGTCTAAAGCGGTCCCTGTCCTGGGCCTCAAGTCGATACTCGCGTTCTCCCAGGACCTGAACGCTCTTGAGAACCCTGCTGATGAGATCGGCGCAGGCCTCCACTTGCTCCGCCCCGAATTGCCGCTCCGCCAGTGCATTCGTGCCGATTCGAATTCCGCTGGTAACAAACGCCTTGTTCTGGTCACCCGGAATGAAGTTCTTGTTCACAATGATTCGACACTCTTCGAGAGCTTTTTCGGCGATGCTGCCAGTCACGCCGAAACTGTCAAATACATCGACCAGCACAATGTGATTGTCGGTCCCCCCGGAAACGACCTTCACTCCTGACTCTACAAAGGCATTGGCCAGAGCCTGGGACAGGGTGACGATCCTGCGCGCCAACTGCCGAAACTCATCGGTGGCTGCGCGATCCAGTGTCCGAGCCTTGGCCACGATCATGTTGATGATGGGCGCCCTCTGGATGAAGGGAAAAAGAGATCTCTGGATCATTCGGGACAGTGTTCCTTTGCCTGAAGGAGCCGGCCTATCCCATTCCTTCCCCATCAGGATCAGCCCTTCTCTCGGGCCATAGAGCTGCTTGTGGGTGCAGGTCACTGTGAAATGGGCGATATCGATCGGACTGGGGTGTGCCCCGGCTATGACCAGGCCTGCAATATGGGTGATGTCGGCCAGTAGATAGGCCCCGGCCCCATCCGCGATTTCACGAAACCTCTGCCAATCGAGGGTCCGGGGATACGCGGTCGTTCCGGAAATGATCAGTTTCGGCTGGTGTTCCCGCGCCAGCTCGTCAACACGATCGTAGTCTATGAACCCGTTCTCATCCAAGCCATAGGCAACCGCGTTAAAGAAGGTCCCCGAGATATTGACTTTCGCACCGTGAGACAGATGTCCTCCCGACTCGAGATCCATTCCCAGCAGCGTGTCATGGGGCTTGAGGAGCGCCGAGCAGACAATCTGGTTGGCCGTACTGGCAGTATGCGGTTGCACATTGGCGTACTGGGCCCGAAAGACTTTCTTGGCCCGATCAATGGGCAACTGCTCGAACTGGTCGACAAATTCACAGCCGGCATGAAATCTGGCTCCTGGATATCCTTCCGCAGTGACGTTACTGGTATAGGTTCCTTCGCAGGCAAGAACACTCGGGTGGGTTATCGTGCAGGAAGCGACCATCGTCAGCGAGCCAGTCTGTCTCTCATACTCGCGTAACAACAAATCAACAAGAGTGGGATCGTGCTTCTTTAGCGAGGCGATCGCTTTCAGGGAAAAATCCTCCAATACTCTCTCGTTCATATCCTCACTTCCTCTTCTGGTCTGAAATGACTCAATAGGAGCTTGACCAATTGAACAGATCAGGGTCAAGCTGGAGCCTGCACAATGTCATCGAAGAAGAACCCATCGGGTGCCGGAAAACCAGGCCGACTTGCCGCTGACCTTCAGGCCAGGCGGGAAAGAGAACAGAGCTACCGGGCGAAGGCCCTGAGAATCCTCCCCTGGATCTGTGGCCGGTGTGAGCGCGAGTTCAGCGCCAGAAATCTCCGCCAGCTCACGGTTCATCACAAGGATCACAACCACCAGCACAATCCCGCCGATGGCAGCAACTGGGAGCTTCTGTGCATCTACTGCCATGAAAACGAGCACTCGCGACTGGAGGTTGCCGACGCCTATGGGGAGGCTCAGGCGGCGCAAAGAACAGAGCCGGTCTCAACCCAACGACCGTTTGAAGCTCTGGGGGCTTTGCTCAAAAGCAGGAAAAAATAAGCTATGAAGATTGCGATCATTGGACTGTCAAACAGCGGCAAGACGACGGTCTTCAATGCATTGACAAAGGGAACGGCCCAGACCGCTGCCTTCACTTCGGGACGGGTTGAGCCCAACCTGGCCTCAGTCAAAGTTCCCGATCACAGGCTGGCGGTGCTGGCCGGGATCTACAAGCCGCGGAAGGTCACGGCGGCAGCTGTCCAGTACGTGGATGTGAACGGCTTCAAGGGAGAAGGTCAGGGAACGGAGCTGTCGGCCGAAATCCTGGGGTATATCGGAACTGCCGATGCGTTGCTGCACGTGGTCCGTGCCTTCGAGGACGAACGAGTCTCCCATCCCTCGGGAGTAGTAGATCCTGAAGCCGACCTGTCTGGAATCGATCTGGAACTCATCTTTTCCGACCTCGGGATCATCGAGAGGAGACTGCAGCGGCTGGAGAAAGAACTGAAGAAGACTTCGGGCCAGGAGAAAAATGCCAAGATTGCCGAGCAGGATGTCTTGTTGCGACTCAGAGAGGCCCTTGAGCAAGAGCAGCCGATTCGCGATCTTGAACTCTCCTCACAGGAAGAAAAGTTGATTCGCGGCTATCCGTTCCTCTCACAAAAGCCGGTCCTGGTGGTTCTCAATATCGGGGAAGACCAGATCGCCTCGCCCCCGTCACTGGAGTACGACCACTCGAACAGCCTGGTGGTACCACTCAGTGCCAGGATCGAGGAGGAATTGACCCAGTTGGAGGAAAGCGATGCGAGGGAATTTATGGAGAGCCTCGGAATCGAGGAACCCGCCAGAGATCGGGTCATTGCCGCATCCTACACCTTGCTGGGCCTGATCAGTTTTCTCACCGTCGGAGAGGATGAGGTACGAGCCTGGACGATTCGCCAGGGCTGTGTTGCCGTGGAGGCCGGAGGCGTGATCCATTCCGACATCGAGCGCGGATTCATCCGGGCCGAGGTCATTTCCTTCGAGGAACTGGTCAAATCCGGCAGTATGGCGAACGCCCGGAAGCAGGGTCTGGTGAGGCTCGAGGGCCGCCAGTATGTGCTCCAGCATGGGGACATCAGCCATTTTCTGTTCAACGTCTAAGGTCGCGGTTGTTGCGGGGTAACAGGGGGTTACCAGGTGGTGTAGCCACCATCGATCAGTAGCGTCGAACCGGTCATATAGTTCGTGATGTCAGAGGCGAGACAGGCAACCAGTCCGGCCAGTTCCTCAATGTTTCCAAGCCTTCTCAAGGGGATCAGGTCCATCACACGCTCCCGGATCTCGGGATTCTCGTTGAACCACTGATGATTGGGTTCCGTGTTGTAGTACCCGGGAGCCACCCCGAACACATTGATGTTGTACGGGGCCCATTCCACAGCCAGGGCTCTGGTCAGAGCCACTACCGCGGCCTTCGAGATGTCGTAGGAGCCGCCATGGAAGTGCTTGTTGATGATGTAACCGGACATGGAGGCGATGTTGATGATCTTTCCCTTGCTCTGCTCGATCATCACTTTTCCGACTTCACGGGCACACAAGAAAGGTCCTGAAAGATTGGTGTGCATGACGCCATCCCATTGCTCCAGAGTGGTTTTCTCGGGCGGGACATTGACTCTGCCTGTGGCAGCATTGTTCACAAGAATGTCGATCTTGCCGAACCGGTCGACCGTTTCTTCCACCATGGAACGGACCGCCTGCTCCTCAGAGATGTCCGCTTCAATCTCCAGCACTTCGCGGCCGGCTTTTTGAATTTCCTGGGCGGTTTCCCTCAGATCATTCAGGTGGCGGCAGGTGATCACCACATCTGAGCCCGCCTGAGCAAGCATCTGTGCGAAAGAGGCACCCAGTCCCTTGCTTGCCCCGGTGACAATCGACACCTTATCCTGCAGGCTGATCAGACGAAAAAACTCGTTCATTTGCTCATCTCCATTTCCACTGGTAGATCCGGGGAGAGTGACTCAGTATTCCACGCTGACAGGCATTCTCTGGCTGGCGGAATCCAGGATAGAGAGAATCACCTGGCTCACCCGGTACCCATCCTCAAAGCCGGCAATGAAGTCCTTCCCATCCACCAGTTTGTCTACAAAGTCGCGGATACTCTCATGGGCAAAGCCCATCGGCTTGCCGTGAATCGTCGGCATGACCAGAATGTCCGGGTGATCACTTCGGGTTTCCAGAAATCGCTCGATGGCCCGATTTCCCGTGAGGTCCATGTTGAACATTCCCTTGCTGCCCAGAATGTTCAATTTGATGTCGTTCCACTGGGGATTGGAGTCCGGGATGATCCACGCATTCTCGATCGTAGCGATCACGCCATTTTCAAACTCGAGGATGCTTTGATAGATATCAGCCACCGGAATCCCCATCGCCTCCAGTACTTCTGAACGCGACACGGAGTAGACCCGGCTCACTTCGCTGGTCGCAAGGAAACGGAGAGTATCTACCGCATGGCTTCCGAGAAACCAGAGAATCGACGACTTCTCTGCCCAGGAGAGCATCTGGGTGGGAACAAAGATGCAGTCATTGAGCCGGTAGTACATGGAGATCAAGTTTCCGATCTGACCTTCACGGATGCTATCTGACGCCACCACCAGAGGAGGACTCCAGCGGTTATGGAAATCGACCATGACCCGGCTTTCGGACTCCTCGAAGACCGATTTCATCAAGAAGAGTTCCTGCCGCGTAGTTGCCAGGGGTTTTTCCACCAGAATATGCTTTCCCGCGCGGCAGGCGGCTACGAACGGCTCGCAGTGGGCAAAGTCCGGGGTGGCAATCCCGACAGCATCAATCTCCGGATCCTGGACCATATCGTGGAAGTCTGTGAAGGTCTTCCTGGCTCCGTATTTGGCGGCCAGCGCCCGGGCCCGATCTTCGTCAAGATCGCAGACCGCGACAAGGTTGGCGGGAGGATAGCTCGAGAAGATGCGGGCATGCGCCTCACCCCAGGTACCGGCTCCAATCACCCCCAGATTCACCTGCTCCATGATTGACTCTCCCCGTGAGACACGCCCCTATCATAGCGATGCTACCTGTGAAAAAGTGGACTCCCACCGGTGGTTCGACGTGGCTGCTTTCTTGACATCCCGTTCTGGCACGGACTAATCTGCTCGGGCAGGGGAGCCTTCCATTCCCACGCTCCCGGAAACCACCAAGGAGGACATGATTGTGAATGCACTCTTCAAATTGACACTTCGCGCAGTTTTCATTCTGCTGCTGACGGTTTTGCCAAGTTCCTTCCTGATGGCCCAGCCGGGAACCCAGAAATGGAGCTTTCAAACCAACGGCGCCGTGCAGGGGTCACCCGCCATTGGTCCGGAGGGCGTGATTTATGCCGGGTCCCAGGACAGGAATCTCTACGCCATCAACCCGGATGGGACCGAGAAATGGGCATTTACCGGCGATCAGCCCTTTCTCGAGCCTCCCGTAGTCGGCGAGGACGGCACCATCTACGCCGCAGACAACCAGGGTAACCTTTGTGCCCTGAACCCGGACGGTTCGTTGAAGTGGATCTTCACCCCCGCTGAGGTAGGTCCGCCCAGTGAGATGGCTCTCGCCGAGGACGGTACGATTTACTATGCGGCCAGCCAGACCTACTATGCCGTGAACCCGGACGGGAGCCAGTTCTGGACCATCACCCGCGGGGCTGAAAGTAGCGTTACGGGGATCTCGATCGGCCAGGACGGGGTAGTGCTGGCCACAACACAAGGCCGACTCATCGCGCTGGACCCACTCACGGGCGCCGAGAAGTGGGTCTTTATTGACGGGGGCGGAAGTAGTGACATGGGGCCGGCGGTGGCAGAAGATGGGACCATTTACTTTGGACAGAGAGCAGCGGGAGACAACTTCTTTGCTGTGAACCCGGATGGAAGCCTCAAGTGGAAAGTCGCCCTGGATGCCCAGATCACCGCTGGCCCGTCCATAGCTGCGAATGGCGACCTCTACGTCCCCATCGACTTTAAGAGCACGCAGGGGATGAACAAAGGCTTGCTGCTGGCGCTGGACTCGGCAGACGGAACTGAATTATGGAGGTACGAAACCGAACCCGGAGGTGTCAGTGCGGTACCCGCCGTTGGGTTCGACGGGACCATTTACCTCGCGACGACTGCTCACAAGCTCATTGCCCTGCGGCCCGATGGGAGCGAATTATGGGTTTTCGAGCCAGGCGGTACCAACCGCACTTCTCGTTCTTCACCTACGATCGCAGAAAATGGCACTCTCTACTATGGCTCGAGTGAAGGTCAGATCTACGCCGTCGACAGCAGTTCTGCCGGTCCCGCGGCCAGTTCCTGGCCGATGGCGCGTCTCGATGTGCGAAACACCGGTCGAGCCGGTTCGGATGTAGCCCGCAGACGCTGGTTCGCACCTCACGTCTACTGGCTGGACGAAGAGAACAACGCCGTCGTCACCATCTCCAACACAGGAGAGCGTATCGACCCCGGTGGAACAGCTGACCTCCGACGCCTGCAAGGCCTGGGGGCAACGACCTCATCCTTTCGCATCGACGTTTTAAATCGCGATGGGTCGGTATCCTTTTCGATCGAAGACTCGGTCGAGCCGGGTGAGACCAAAGACATCGGCCTGATCGCACCCGGTGACGCCCTTTACGCGGGCTCCGCTATCATTGATGCGTCAGTCAAGGACGGAACCTTCCTGGCGCCCTTCCTGACCTGGAACCTGGACGTCTCGGCACAGCTCGAACCACTGGCTATCGGAGCCTTTTTCTCGGATCCAACCGATGCCGCGCAGCTCCATCATTGTTCGGCCGAAGCCAGCGAAAGTAACGGACTGGGTATCGGGGTTCAGAACATCGGAAAAAACGACATTTCTTGCCTGCTGGAGCTTTTCAATGCGGACGGTACCAAGGCGGCTGAGGAAACGATCGATCTCGGCCCGGAAGCCTCGGTCGTCGATTTCTTCAGCGACCTGGTGCTGGCGGGGGGTGGCTCCCTGCAAGGAGTAGAAGCCTTCAAGGGACGCGGGGCCTTCACTTGCGACGCTCCGGTGGTCGCCGTGGCCGTCAATCAGGACTTTGCCAATGGCGGATTCCCGACCGACCGCATCACGATCAAGGGTGTGAACTAGAGCGGGCGCCCGAAGGCGCCAGTGTGGCTCTTTGCCGGACTCCAGCAGTGCGCCATGTGATCAGGGAAGCGGGGTCACCGGCAACACGGTGAACTGCCCGGCTGCTCCGCCCAGTTCCAGGACGGTCGCAGTGATCAAGTTGCTGCTTCCGGTTTCCAGTGTCATCGTCCCCTCGAAATCCTCCAGCAGGGCATCGGGGACACTAGGGAACAGCTGATCCAGGAACATCGCGAAGTGAGAAAAGGTGGCGATTGCCGTTGATCGAAGGCCGCCCTGGAGCTGCTCTCCCGCAGCATCTCGAAGTCTCATCGTTATGCCCACCAGATGGTCCTCAGGATTGAAAACCGCGACGCCCGTATTGATCTCAGCATTCTTACGCACGGGCGTGAGGAATCCTCTCATCAGGGGACTGTCCAGTACGCCGGCCGTGCCAAATGGATCCAGCGTGAAACGGATCACACCGCCGATGGGGTTGTCAAAATCCACGGTCACGGATCCGGAAATCAGATCGCCGGCTCCATCGGTTGTGATCCGAACCAGTCCCAGCGGTGGAACCTCGACGGCCACCACCCCTTCGCCCGCCAGTGTATGGGCTACCGAGGCGCCATCGTTGCCCGTGACCACGACGTTGACCGGGCTCGGATTGCCCTCGTCATCCCGATACGTCACCGTCGCCATCGATGCGCTCCCCTCAGAACCGGTGGGGAGAAGATCCGAGATCGTTCCGGGCCCGTTTCCGAACTGGGCGAAATAGAGCGTTCCGGCGTCAGAAATTTGAGCCAGGAAAGCGTCTCTGAACCCGCCACGGCGAGGCTGCAGGGCGTTCAGGACCGGCAGGCTCCCGGAGGAAATATTGCCGGCCACCAGGATCTTGGTTCCCGAGGCCGCGACATAAACGTCTATGTCTCCCGCCCCGACAGGAGTCGAATAAACCAGTTCCGACCCGTCCGCCGCAAACTTGGTGACGTAGTTGTCGATTCCGTCGAATTCGCGCAGCGGGTGGAGAACCGGGAAGTTTGACGAGCCGTTGCCGACCACGGTGGCGCGGCCCAGGGCATCCACGACGATGTCGTTGGCCTGGTCGTTGGACTCTCCACCCAGATAAGTGGAAAAGACCAGCGCTCCGCCGTCGGGAGCAATCTTGGTGACAAACGCATCTCCGAAGATGACTCCGCCTCCGTGATTCGCCTGAAACGGATCTTGAGTCGGGAAGTCACGCGACAGTGTAGTCCCGGCGACATAGGCGTTCCCGTCGGCATCGGCGTCAATTCCCATACCCCGGTCCTCATCGCTGCCACCCAGATAGGTTGAGTAGACTACGGCACCCTGGGGCGTCAATTTCGTCACGAAGGCGTCCAATTCTCCAGCTCCGAAGGCGCCTTGAACGGCATTCTGCACCGGAAAATCGGTTGATTCGGTGCGACCCGTGACGTAAATATTCCCGGCCGGATCGGTGGCGATGCTCCATTTTCCGGTCAAGTTCTCGTCATCGGTTCCACCCAGATACGTCGAAAACACAAGTCCGCTACCGGCGCTGGTCAACTTGGAGACGAACGCGTCAAAACCGCCTGCCACCTGCGGTTGGATGGCGTTCTTCACCGGAAAGTCCGGAGGATTGCTGGTGGTTCTCCCCGTGATAACGGCCTGGTTCAGAGAGTCCACTGCAATGCCGCCGCCCGATCCCCGGCCCACGAAAGTGCCGTAGGACATTTGCGAACCATCGGCACTGAGTCTGACAACGAAGGGACACAACCCGGAGCAAATGGTCTGGAAAGCACCCGGTGTGAACGGAAAGTTGCCGGAAAAGGTGGTTCCAGAAACCACTGCCCGCCCCTGGGAGTCGACCGCTATGCCCGCGCAGATGTCGGTCCCGGCTCCGCCGATATAGGTGGAGTAAAGAACAGAAGATCCAGTGGGATCGAGTTTGGTGACAAAAACGTCACCGAGGGGACTTCCACCACCGGCGAACTCCCCCTGGAAGGGGTTGAGAAGCGGAAAATCCACGGAACCGGTGTGTCCGGCCAAATAAATGTTGCCTTCCGTGTCGGTGGCAACCCCAGCGGGTTCGTCGTCGCTGCTTGCTCCGAAATAGGTCGAGAAATCCAGAACCGGGTCGATCACAAGAGGTGCGGTCCGGTCGTAGGAATCCACTTCAAAGCCGACCACGACCTCCTCTTTTCCCACCAGGCGGTAACGGCCTCCAATCTCGGTTCTCCGTCCCTCGACCTCCTGAAATACCTGCGGCACCCGATGCCTCAGTTCTCCCTGGGCCGTGGTCAGGACAAGGTCGCCCCCGGCACTGACCGTCATGGACTCGACTCCCTCAAAGCGCAGGCGGATTAAAGCGGGGTCCGTCCCGGGAGACACCACGAAATCGTATTCCAGTTGCCCGTCTCTTCCGTAAAACAGCAGGTCGATCCCGGGGTAGATGTCGTGGTAACGAACCTTTCGGAAGCTGGCGATCCCCCTCTGCCATTGAGAGGGATCCGAACCGCGCAGGTAGGAAGTTCGCATAGCGGTCCTGTGCTCGGGGGTCAACTGCACGTCGGGGTTCATGTCCAGGAAGCGAAGCCGTACGAAATGGACAGGGGCGGTCTTGGATTCAAGTCGCTCTTGTGGAGGGCCGGCGACCTCAGAGCCCCCCTCGTAAAGAGCCCAGACGACCTCGAGAGGGGTCAACAGCAGAACATGATTGGCCCCCCTGGCCAGATATCTCACTTCTGGATGGGTCTGCCCCTGGTTCTCCTCAAAGAGCGGAGAATGCCCCGGCCCCTGCTTCATGAGCGGACGTGTCGAAGATGACGTAAATCCCAGGGTCGTTCCCGTCAGGCCGATGAACAACCCCCACAACAGCAGATAGAAACCAGGCAGGAATGTTCTTGTCGCAATCTCCATTTCAAACTCCGTTCTTAAAGAATTCCGGCTGGCCGGCCAGCCTGTTTGCGTCAGCGGAGAGGTTCCTCTGACTTCAAGCTACTCTAAGATGATTCGGTCCCCTTGTCCAGAGACACCCACTGCTCCGATCATGGCCGGCCGGTCTCTTTCCAGGAGCTCCGATCCTCCGATTCTGATTTCAGCGCCGGGCGTCCCCGAACCGCCAATCTCAATGCTCTCGACGTAGGTGATCCTACGACCTTCAACAACAATGGACTGTCCGGGCGCCAGATGCATGTCGGCCTGGAAGTCCGTCTCCGGAGTCATGTCCACAGTCCGATGATAGATATTGTGCTGGTTGGTCTTATCGATGCGTATCAGCAAGCCCCCTGCCTCCTCCTTGTAAGCTTGCTCTGCGGTAATGATCTCAAGCCACAAGAGGCTGTCTTTGTCGGTAGGCACAAGCAGCGCTCGGCCCGGATCGAGCCGGGCAGTCCCGGGCTCGGCGACAACAGTGATCTCTTCGTCGCTGGTCCATCCCCAGTAGTACCGATAAGTGAAACCCATGTGGGGTGGGGTTTCCAGATTCTGGTTCAGACCATATCCCATCAGGTCGTAAGGGTCTCCGGTCGCCTGGATGATTTCTCCCGTCTTCGGATCCGCCGACGTGGCATGCCCGAATTGAAAGAAAGCGTGGCCAATTTCGTGGGCGATGGTCTCGGGCCGAACACGCATTCCAAAGCCCAGGTTGACCACGGGAGGTGTATATCTCGAACCGGATGTCGTCTTCCATGACATGCCAAACGGCTCCGGGTTGGTATCCGTCGGATAGAAGTAGATCAGGACGTCAAAGGCTTCCGGATCCCATTTGCCATGGTTCCTCTTCAATACTTCCTGGCTGGCAACGGCAGAAAGCTCCTGGGTCCTGGTGATGCTGTAGTCGCTGTATTCACCGGGCAGAAACACGGGTTCCGGAAGGACTACCGACTCCAGCTCAAACCTGTCGCCGGAAGCCGCAGCGAAGAGCTCACGGACTTGATCCATCAGCCGCTGCATGGTCACAGCGTCGACTGCCGGTGCTTCCAGACTCTCATGAGAGATCATCATAACCAGCGCCCTCCGGATCCCCAAAACCGGACTGAGCTGCCTGGGGAAGGAAACCGATTCGAGCTGTGAGCCCCGGGTCTGCCTGACCCGTTCCGGTTGGGACTGGGCGAGTCCAGCTAGGCCAGTCGCTGCAGCAAGGAAGCAAACCAGGCCGGTTGTTCGCATGCAGTTATGATAGAGACTTGGACAAGGGGATGGAAGCTCGACGGGCTGCCGTCTTTAGTTCCCTCTACCAGGAGTTTTCATGAGGTTTTCTTTGCCGGGTGTGAAACGGAGCCGGGAGTGGCAGCGACCGGAGATCCTTGCCGCGCTGCTAGTCCTCTCGCCGCTGCTTTTCGCAGTCTCCGTGAGGGCGCAGGAGCAAAGGTCCATCCAGGCAAGTGTTCTTGAAGACAAGATCCGGGGCGGCTTTCTGGGTCAGCTCTTTGGAAACCTGAATGGCCGTCCTCACGAGTTCAAGTACATCGAAAACCCGGGGGAGATTCCGCCCTACACACCGGAGGCCCGCGCCCGCTCCGCAGGCATCGAGCCAACCAGGGAACCAGGGTAGGAAATGGCCGTCAAAAAACGCGCGCAGTGGAAAAACATCAAGGCCGAATCGGCGCTCTTGTTGGTGGCGATTCTTGTGGCCGGGTCCGGGTTCGGCCACCGTCTTTTTGGCGCTGCCGCAGGCACGACGACCGATCGCCCCAACATCCTGTTTTGTATTTCCGATGATCAGTCGTGGCCCCACGTCGGAGCCGCCGGAGATACCGTGGTGAAAACCCCGGCTTTTGACCGGGTGGCCCGCAGCGGAGTGCTTTTCACTCATGCTTTTGTGGATGCGCCCTCCTGCACCCCCTCGCGAAGCGCCATACTGACCGGACAGCACATGTGGCGGCTGGAGGAGGCAGGGAATCTCCACAGTACTCTCAGAGCGAAATTCCAGGTCTATCCGGACATTCTCGAGAAAGCGGGCTATTCTGTGGGTTACAGCGGGAAAGGGTGGGCGCCCGGCCGAGTGGAGCCGGGCGGCAGGTCCCGCAATCCGGCCGGATTGCGGTTTCGTAACTTCCAGGCGTTTCTCGCCCAAAAGCCCGGCACAAGCCCATTTTGCTACTGGCTGGGGAGTCATTATCCGCACCGGCCCTATCCCCCTGGATCGGGGTTGAGGGCAGGCAAGAAGCCCGGGCAGGTTCAGGTCCCGCACCATCTGCCGGACGAACCCATTGTCCGTGGAGATCTACTCGACTACTACGTGGCTATCGAGAAGTTCGATGAAACGGTCCGGCAAGCTCTCGAGTCGCTCCAGGAAGCCGGGTTGCTGGAGAACACTCTGGTCGTGATTACCAGCGACAATGGAATGCCTTTCCCGCGGAGTAAAGCCACTCTCTATGATTCGGGTGTACGAGTTCCCCTGGCCATCAGTTGGCCAGGCCACATCGCCGGGGGAAGGCGCGTTGACGAATTGACCATGCTGACCGATCTGGCTCCTACCTTCTTGGAGGCAGCCGGACTGGAGCCGCCGACCGACATGACCGGTCGAAGCCTTCTTCCAATCCTCCTTTCCGACTCCTCAACCCCGCCCGATCCCAGGGAGGCGATCTTTTTCGGCATGGAGCGCCACTCCGGCGCTCGCGCAGGAGGAAAGGGATATCCCAGTCGTGCCATCCGGACCCGTTCCTTTTTGTACATCAGGAATTATGAACCGGATCGGTGGCCCGGTGGCGATCCTGACCCGAGGGCGAGTGTCCGGGCCATACCCTACGGAGAAGTGGACCCCTCCCCGACCAAGACACTCGTGCGGGAACTGCAGCAGCAGGAGCCTTTTCGCCGCTACTTTGAGCTGGCTTTTGCCAAACGACCGGCAGAGGAGCTGTACAAAGTGGCCGAGGATCCCGCTCAGCTGAGCAATCTGGCCGGAAACCCGGACTACGCAGAGGTCAAGCAACGCCTCAGCCGGCAACTGCTGGACTATCTGGCCACGACCGGTGATCCTCGGGCCCTCGGCAAGTCGGCCCCCTGGGACTACTATCCCCACTACGGAAATATTTCAAATCCTGCCTGGACCGTCTCGGAGCCCCGGAGATGATACCTGGGCCGCTCTTGCTACTTTCGCGCAGCCTGGGCGATCTTATCGCCGATCAAGGCAATCTTCTGATCCCGAAGCCGCTTCTCGTTCAGCCAGTAGGGACTGGTGATTTCCTTGAAGGCGTAGATCGCCGCCTGGATGCCTTCGGCCCACGCCACGGTGATCAGCTTGATGTCGCCATGCACATCCCCAACCGCGAAGATCCCGCGCCGGCTGGTTTCAAAGTAGGGGTCGATGGCAATGCTCCCGTCCTCACTCAAACGGACACCGAGGCGCTTGAAAGTGTCCCTGGCCGAGAGGAACCCGATCTGCACGATAATCACATCGCTCCGAAGCTGCCGACCTCCTGTGAACGTGAGAGCGATGCGGTCTCCAGCAAATTCTGCCGCCTGAACTTCGGATGACGTGTGCAGGACGCCTCCGGATTCTTCCACTCTTCGGAGGGTGTCAGGCTTCCCGGCAGGGGCTGGCTCTCGGACAATCAGGTCGACCTGACCGCGGCGTTCCAGGACCATGACAGCCGCGTCCAGGGCTGAATCGCCGCCGCCGACCACCGCCACGTGCTGTCCTTCGTAGTCGCCGATCCTGGGCATCTTGTAGTGGACCTTCCTGGAGTCCAACTCGTCCAGTATCGGCAGCCTGCGGGGAAAGTGGAGAAGTCCGCAGGAAATGATCACCTTGCGACACAGGTATCTGTCGCGGTTCGTCACCACACACTTCAGAGGGTCGGTTTTTTCGATCTGATCCGTTTCCTCGATGTCGATCAGTTCTTCATTGAAGCGGAATTGAACAACGGCATCGACCGCCTGTCGATAGGTCCGCTTCGACAGTTCTTCGCCACTGATCCCATCGGGGAAGCCGGGGATGTCCACAATTCGCTTCTCCGGGTACAAGAACTGTGGCTGCCCGCCGGCTCGGTCTTTGGCCTCGAGGACGAGGGTGGTCAGAGCCCGATGAGCTGTGGTCAGGCCTGCTGCCAGGCCGGCAGGACCCGCCCCGATGATGATCACGTCCCAGTAGGGCAGACTGCCAAAATCAATCCCTTCGTCCAGGCGGGTGACTCTGAAATCACTCATGTGAACCGTCCTCCGGTTTCGAAAAGCTCACTTGCGTTGTACTCGATTCGTTCTTGCGTCAAACTAGTACGCTAAGAAATGAGAACGGTTGCAATCAGAATGGCGCTCATCGGCACCATTCTTGTCACGATATTGATATCGGCCCGTGAGCGGGGTAGTTCACAGCCGTGAGGGACTTACACACCAGCCTGCTTGCTGTCCTCTCATGGAGGCTGCCCAAAAACCAAAGCCACCGGACAAGAAGGCCGCTTTCCGGAAAGTACAGAAGCTGGCCTCTGAGAAGTCCGCAAAGACTCTCGCGGCCAAGCTGGGCAAGAACTATCTGACCGAACGGCTCGCTCCCCTGGCCCTGGAAAGCCTGTACAAGACCTTCGTTCCGCACAAGTCCGGCCGGATCGAGCTGAAGAGCTCGGCTTCGATCCTGGATCGAACCCTCAACGGCCTGCTCGGGATGGAAAAGAAGCGGCTCAGCAAGTGGACGCAAGAGAAACTCCCTGCGCTGCCTTTCGTCGGGCATCTGGTGTCCGCCCTCGTCGAAAGCCAGAGAATCCGCTTCTCCGATGGCTCACCCAGCCACGAAATGCGCTTCAAGCAGCGCATGGCGCAGGAATACCAGTTGGGTGACTATTCGCTAGCGGGCGGGATGGAAACACGTGTTTACGGCACTGATTTTTCCAGGACCAGTCTCGCTACATTCAACTACGCCGGCGAGGGCGAAGACTATCGGGTGGAGCTTTTCGGCAGGAGGCTTGGGTTCGACGTGGAGACCAAGCACTTGAAGGCTGACATCCGGTATAACCCGCGCGGAGTCAAGTTCAATCTCAAAGTGACCTTCTGAAGGCCTCAGCCGAGATCTCAATCATTGCCCGCTTTCCGAGGGGAACTCAATCGCTTCCAGGCTGAACCGATCTTTGTCCTCCAGTGTCACCCGAAAGAGGATCCGCGCCGATTGCCCGGCCCGTGCGAGTCTGTCGGCCAGTGTTGAGGACGCGACACGAACTTCCTGCTCGCCGTTCAGCCTGACCAGGTGGTTGTCTCGACCGAACTCAATGGCCGCCGAAATGACCAGATGGACTTCTCCCATCTTGAATCCAGCCCTGCGAACCGCCTTGCGGAGCCGGGCCGGGTCGAGAACGAAGGTCTCTTCGGGTACGATTTCACACTGTCCCCTGGCAAAGTCCACTTTCGCGCTGGCAACGCCATCCAGGCGCTGTAAGGTCTTTTCGGCCTCAAAGGCTCAGAGCGCTCAAGTCATGCCCAGGACTTGAGCCGTAATCACTTCGATGTTGCCGGCCCAGATGGACGAACCGGCAACAAACAGACAAATGAGAAAGATGGTTGCTTGCTTCAAACTCATCGGTTCGAGCTCCTTGTTCTTGTCAGTAGATTAGCCGGGTCCCAATTTGAAAGTTCCACCCCTGGGTCAACTGGCTCCCTCTTAGATCCCGGTGAATCGGATACTGAAACGACGCCTCCACCAGGTAACGCCTCTTCAGTATGAAGGACAATCCCGGAGCCAGGAAGAGCTGATTCCCCCCTGAATCGAGATTCTGCTCCCCGCCGATTCTGTTCGGGCTCAGATGTCGAGACTGTAAGGCCAGTTCTGCGTAAAGTTCCGTTGCTCCATAGCCCGCCAGTTGCAGCGGGAGAAGCCGCTTCTGTCCTCCCAGGTTCCATCCCCACTCATCACCGAACTCAAAGCCTTCCGCTTCTCGGTTCTCACGGTACAGAAGATCCCCAAACAGGGAGAATCCATACCCTCGATGAGAATACGACCCGGCAATCTGACCGAAGAAATCGGTGGACCCGGTTCCAATCTGCATGGGCCTCGGCAGACGCCGTCCCTCAGAGTCGACCTTGCTGATGGAGCCAGTCGGAAGCTTGGCTCCGGAAATAACGGCAATATCGGTTCGACCTTGTCCCGTTACATGGAAGAACAACCGATACTTGGCCGCCAGCGTGAGATCGCCAAACCCCGTATTCGAGTTCGGAACTGACGGGTTCGGCAGATTCTCAAACTGCTTGGAGATGAATGGGTACATCGCCCTGACAGCCAGCCCGGGAAAAACGGTGTAGGAAAAGACAAAAGGTTGCGCGAAAACCAGGATGCTCTGATCATCCGGATTGGAGCCTTCTTCACCATCGGATACCAGGCTGTTGAGCAGCGTGAACCGTGCATAAAAACGAAAGGCATTGCCCTGGAAGGACTGGACCCCACCCCCTTCCCCGCGAACGGGCGGGGCCTGAGCACGGAGTTCGCAGAATAGAACCGCCACCACTGCTGCGCTCAACAATATTTTGTTCACGAATACCACTCAGGATACTGATGGAAAACAGGGAAAAAAAGGGTCAAGCGTTCCTGCGTCTTCCTTCAACGGGCAACAAATGTCATTGTACTTGCGAATCAGCAAATCGGAGAGCAGGTCCGAGGGGGGTCCACCGCATGATCCTGCGGACGGGTCTGTTATTGGAGAAGGAGAACCGATCATGATCAACCGCCCTGTCCTTACACTGTTATTTGCCATTCTTATGGTTGGCGCTCTGAGCCCCATCGCGACTGCGCAGGACGATTTCGCGACCTGGGATGTGACTCTCCCACGAGGGCAAACCAGAGAGATCGACTTTAGAACCGAAGAGGGGACCTGGATGGCCGTGGACATCTCTCCGACCGGGAGCTGGATTCTGTTTGATCTGCTGGGGCACATCTATCGGGTCCCTGCGCAAGGGGGGGAGGCAGAGTGCCTCACCCAGGAGAGTGGAATCGCCATCAATTTCCATCCTCGCTACTCACCGGACGGAACGGAGATCGCGTTTGTCTCGGATCGGCGCGGACAGATGAACCTGTGGGTGATGAAAGCGGACGGATCGAGCCCTGAGCCGGTATTCCTGGACCTGGACACACGCATCACGGAACCAGTCTGGACTCCTGACGGGGAACACATCGTGGCCGTACGGAACTTCCAAACCACGGTCGGCATGTGGCGGCGCTCGGCCCGCATCTGGATGTTTTCCAGACATGGTGGAGAGGCGCGCGAACTGGTCGGACATCCATCCGGCACTCAGGCCTTCTGGCCTTCGATCACATCCGACGGCGAGTCCCTCTACTATTTTTACGCCACCTTTGCAGACGTCACCACTGCCTTTGGAAAGGATCAACACATTCGGCGGCTGGATCTTGGTAGCGGCGGGATTCAGATCGTGACACCCGCGGTGGACCCGCGTAATGCATCGCTGGTTTATCACTACCCCGACCCGGCCGAGATTGCGCCGGAGGTCTCGCCGGATGGACGATGGCTTGCCTTTGCCCGGCGGATGCCGGGCGGCAGTATCACCTACCGCGGCCACACCATGGACGAGCGCACGGCTCTTTGGCTCAAGGACCTTCACACTGGCAAAGAGAGCGTGGTCATGGACCCCATCACCGCCGACATGGCCACCACCCACCAAATGAAGAACTTCACCGTCCTGCCCCGTTACACCTGGGCCAAGGACGGGAAGTCCATTGTTCTGTCCCAGGGAGGCAAGCTTCGCCGGCTCTGGATCGAGAACGGAAAAGTCACGACCATTCCATTCAGAGCCCGCGTGCACCGGATCATCTCCGAGCAGGCGCGCTCCACTGCAGACATCTCCGACGATCCATTCGAGTCACGTTTTCTGCGCTGGATCAGTGCTTCGCCCCGAGGGGATCGCCTGGTGTTCGAAGGCCTGGGCAGCCTCTGGACCATGGACTTGCCCGAGGGTGAACCACAGAGGCTGACCTCGATCGACCCGGAAGTCCGGGAACTGACTCCCTCCTGGTCACCCGACGGGCGTTGGATTGCTTTTACGACCTGGGATGACTTCGAGAAGGGCCATCTCTGGAAGGTCCAGCCGGACGGAATGTCATTGCAGAGACTCACCACTCGTGCGGCGCGTTACCTGAATCCGGAATGGAGCCCGGCCGGAAGCTCTCTGATCGTTTCCCGGCTGACAGAAGCAATCATCGGGGACTGGCGGAGTGGCCTGGTCCGAATCTCAGCCGAGGGTGGGGCCCAGAAGTGGTTGGGCGGAGGGGGAGCCGGGGCCAGGTTCGGTCCAGAAGGAAGGATCTTCTTCACGGCCGGGCGGGCCAATGCTGGAGGTCGGGAACAGTGGACCCTGGAGCACGGGCTACCCGACATCAACCGCTGGGTATCTCTCCTGTCGGCTGACCCGGACGGGAAAAATCAACGCGAAGAGCTTACGTTTCACTATGCCCAGGAGGTCGTCCCCTCCCCGGACGGCAAGTGGTTGGCCCATGCAGCCGGCCAGAACCTGTATCTGTCGCGAATGCCAGGGGGCAGAGGGACGGGCGGCACCCCTGAGATCGATCTGGACAAAGCCACACTGGTGGGCCCCGAGGGTGCTTTCTTTCCCCGCTGGCTGGATGACAACCGACTGGAGTTCACGAGCGGAAACCGCCATTTCACTTACCATGTCGATTCGGGAGAAACCGACACTGTGGAGATTCACCTGACGGTTCCTCGCGACATTCCACAGGGAACGATTGGCCTCACCGGCGGTCGGGTCGTCACAATCGACGATCGGAAGGTGATTGAGAAGGGAACGGTTGTGGTCACGGGGAGCCGAATTACTTGTGTCGGTGACTGTGACGTATCTCAGGCGGACCACTTGATCGATGTGACGGGAAAAACGATTGTTCCCGGTTTCGTCGACACCCACGCTCATCATCTCGGAGATGGACCCATCATTCCGCAACGCCGCTCCCGCTCGGCGCTCTTTCTGGCCTATGGAGTGACGACCACGCTGGATCCCTCGACCCCTTCCCTTTCAGCATTTCCGATTGCCGAGCTCACCCGGGCCGGTAAACTGGTTGGACCCAGGGCATTCACCACCGCCGAAGCCATGAACTCTACGCCTCCAAAGCCACCGGGGGGACCCAGGACGCCGAACGTCAGGACCTACGCAGATGCGGAGCACTATGTGAACCGGGTGGCCAACTGGGGAGCCGTTTCCGTCAAGCAGTTTTTGACACCACGCCGCCAGCAGCGGCAGTGGCTGGTCGATGTGGCTCGAAAACGGGGCCTTTCAGTGACCTCCGAAGGAGCCGAGCTGTATTACGCCGTGAGCATGCTCATGGACGGGCACACCGGCTGGGAGCACCCACTCCACTATGCTCCTCTCTACAGCGATGCAGCCACGTTCCTGGGGCTGGCTGGCGCCCACTATTCCGCCACCATGATCGTCCTCAGTGGAGGGCCCTGGATGGAGGAGTACTTCCGGGCTCGCAGTGACCTCTGGAACGATCCCAAGCAGCGGCGCTTTGTTCCCTGGCTGCGCCTGGCCCGTTCCAAGGAGTATGTGACGCGGCCGGCCAGCGGGTATCGATTTCCATTTCTGGCGGAAGGGTTCGCCGACATTGTTCGAGCCGGCGGCCACTCCTCTCTGGGCGGGCATGGTGAAGAGCACGGGCTGGACACACACTGGGAGTTGTGGGGTGCGGCCTTTGCGCTGACCCCGATGGAAGCGCTGGAAGTGGCCACTGTACACGGCGCCCACATGGTAGGCCTGGAAGACGATCTGGGCTCCATCGAAGTTGGAAAGCTGGCCGATCTCCTGGTCTTGAACAGCAACCCCCTGGACGACATTCGAAACACTGTGGACCTGCTCTATGTCATGAAAGGCGGCACACTTTATCAAGCTGACACCCTCGACGAAGTCTGGCCGGACCAGACCCCGTACGGCCCGCTGCCCTGGGCCGACGAGGGCCCGCTGCGCACAGATGTGGTGCCACTTGATGTGTGGGATCGTGATCAGTGAGTCCGATGTCGGAATTACGGCTGGGACTCATCGGATACGGTGCTTGGACAAGAGATGCATATATCCCCGCCTTGCAATATGACGGAAGAGCCCGCCTTGTATCTGTAGCTGCACCAAGCGCGGATACACGTGACCGAGTTCGGAGCGAGATCGGATCTGAAGTCCATGTCTATGAGGATATCGAAAGACTTTTGGAGGGACCAACGCTTGATGCCGTCATGATTGCTGTTCCCGATTCTGCCCACGAAAATAATTTATTGGCGGCACTCGATTCGGGGCTGGCCATCTTCTATGAGCCGCCGATTACGGATAGGCGCCAGCGCATACTTCCTGTAATGAGTCGTCTCTTGGCTGCAAAGCAAGTCACCTTTGCCGATCTTGAACTCGGCTTGATTCCTGCGGTCAGCCGAGCGGCCAGATTGATTCAAATGAATAAGATCGGTCAAACACAAACGGCCAGTATTCGTCTTCAGTCGGGCTGGGGGCCTGTCGCGGGTTATGATTTATGTAATTTCAACCATTTATGTACATGGTATGTGGATGTCCTAAACCGCATCTTGAAAGGCCGGCCCAGGCGCGTGCTCGTGCTGGATGGCTGGGGTACTTCGGGTCGTAGGCAGAATCACAGTATTGGTCTCCTTGACTATGATCGTGTCTGGGGAACTGTATCGGCGAATATCGCGAGCGTTGGAGAGTTGGAGATTAAGGTTGAGATTAAGGTTGAGATTAACGGTGACGACGGCGACATGATCATCAATATTGTGACGGGAGAGATTCGATACCGAACACGCCGGGCTCCGAACTGGTCGGTAGAGCAATTGCCGGCGGTGTCACCTTATGCCAGTTGGCCGGGAATGCATGAATCTGTAAGCACTTTTCTTGATGCTGTTGAAAAAGGTCAAGCAGCAACCAACAACGCTTTGGCAGTTGCTCAGCTCCAGCTGGTGGGACTTGCCGCTGAAGAATCCAAGGACTCCGGCACCTGGGCTGAAGTTAGAGACATGACGACCAGGCGTTAACCGAAGACGCTAAATCCAGACTCACCCCACCCGTCATGACGTCAACACGTCAAGGTTGAAGACGGAGTGGATGAATTCAAGAAGATGGTAGTAAGTTCGTTCCAGTTTGCTGTGAAGTACACGTTCTAGGCTCGGAGTATGGTGGACCGGTCTTTTCAGCATGCTGCTAGAATGACTTCAGGAGGTCTGAGAATGAAAGAAAAGCGAATCCTTTCAACTCTTCTGATCATGACGGTGGTCTGCCCTGGAATGCTGATCACAGCGGCTCTTTCCCAGGTGATGACGAAACCCCAGGTCAGCGAGCTGATCAAGAGGGTCGAAGACGGGGTGGATGAATTCAAGGATTACCTGGAGCGAAAAGGCGAGAATGCCCGCGAGCGAGCAGATGAGCCCCAGGCCCAGTCGCGGCGAGGAAGACGAGGAAGGGGTTCATCCTCCGACACCGAAGCCAATAAGGAAATCGCCCGGGAGAGCAAGGACGAGCTGGAGGAGGGCGTAGAAGATCTGGAGAAAGCAACCGATCGTCTACGGCGTCGCTTCAAGCGAGCCGACCAGTACCTGGAAACCAAGCTCCAGGTGGAAAACGTCGTGGACGAAGGCAAGAAGGTCAACCAGTTCGTGGTGCGCGGCAACTACGGGTCCGAGGTAGCGCGCATCTGGGCTGCCCTGCGCACCCGCATCAACGAACTGGCCCGCATCTACGGGGTCAAGCCTCTGGCGATCTGGCCGGCCGGAGGCCAGCCTGTGAGGGCGGGGGAACTGGGGTCGTTCCTCGGCTTTGTTGAGAATTCCAGACCCCAGATCGGAAGACTCCGAAGACCCTCAGAAGTTCAGCCGGGCTCCCTCGACTCCTGCAGCGAAGTTGCACATTCGCTCCATGAGGCGCTCGACCAGCTCGGGGTTCTCGGCGGCCACGTTCCACTTCTCGGCAGGGTCCCTTTCCAGGTTGAACAATTCCGGGACCACCGGTTCATCCTCCGAGGTGGATCCCCCTTCCGGCGCCTGGCCGCGAACAAAGTCGCGAGCCCAGGTCGACATTCTCAGCTTCCATTCCCCGACCCGCACTGCCTCCAGAGTCATTCCAATGAAATAGAAGAACTCCTCCCGCGGAGAAGGCGACTTGCCCTCCAGAAAAGAGAGGATGTTCATCCCGTCCACGGGCCGGTCGGAAGGAACTTCGGCGCCGGCAACCTCGAGAAAGGTGGTGTACAGGTCAATCGTAGAAGCCATGTCCGCGGAAACCTGGTGGGCCGGGATCCGGGCCGGCCAGCGAATGATGCCAGGGACCCGCATACCTCCTTCGTAAGAGGTTCCTTTGGCACCGCGCAGGAGAGACTGCGATCCGGAATGCCAGTACTCGACACCCCCGTGCAGCATGCGCGGAGGCATGTTGGTCCAGGGTCCGTTGTCACTGGAGAAGACCACGATCGTGTTGCGGGCGACACCCTTTGCCTGCAGCGCGGCCATAATCTGGCCGGAGCTCCAGTCGATCGTCTCGATCACGTCCCCATAGAGGTGAGCGCGGGACTTGCCGCGGAATTCTTCCGAGGTCCGCACCGGAAGATGGGGCATGTTGTAGGCCAGGTAGAGAAAGAACGGTCCGGTCGTCCCGTGGATGAAACGAACCGCCTCCTCTGTGTACCGTCTCGTGATCGTAAACGTGTCGGCGGGGCTCTCGACCGGCTCGGTATCGCGGTAGAGCTCGAGAGGCAATTCCGTCTCCACCCAGGGAAGAATCATGTCGTGGCTGTAGAGCAGGCCATAGTAGTGATCGAAGCCCCGGGCGGTGGGTTGAAATTCCGGTTTCGCATGTCCGATGTGCCACTTTCCGATGGCCATAGTCTGGTAGCCCTGTCCCTGCAGGGCATCAGCCATGGTGACTTCCGAGAGGTTCATTCCCCGCTCCGAGTCGGGTCCGATGACACCGGGCATGCCGGTCCTCAAGGGATAGCGTCCGGTCAGCAGAGCCGCCCGCGAAGGGGAGCAGGCACCAGCGGCCACATAAAAAGAGGTCAATCGGATCCCTTCCCGAGCCAGCCGGTCCAGATTGGGAGTGTGGATAGTGGGGTGCCCGTAGCTTGAGAGGTCACCGTACCCCATATCATCGGTAAAAAGGATGACAATGTTGGGAGGTCCGGCCGGCTCAGGCTCTGTCGAGCCACAGGACACAAGCATCGTTGCCATCAGCAGCAAACTAGCCAGCCATTGAAACTTCATCAATTCTCCACTTTCCTTTCTCCCACCCAGAAGGGGCTGGACCAGGCCCGGCCGCCATCCAGCTGAGTCACTCGAACGTAGTAATAGTCCCCATGACCGGGAGATTCCAGGTCCGTGAACTGAAAGGTCTGGTCGGGAGAGCCTTCCGGATCGACGGTCTGGAGGCGGATCGCGTCGACGTGCTCACCCACCTGAAACTCCTGGGATAGCCGGTTCCCGCTGAGATCGCCCAGGCGAAGACGCGCATCCACCGCCGGAATATCAACCAGCGGTCGCTTCACGGGAGCTGAATACTTGAGCTCTCCGCGCGCTTCGGTTTGGAACCGGAAGACGGTGCTTCCCCCGGCCCCTTCCAGTTCGACGAGCATCACGTCGCGGCGACCACGAGTTTCGGTGTGAAAACGGATCCGATTCGGGTTGTCTTCATCAATAGCGGCAAATTCAAAGTGACGATTGTCGAAACCGGGGGTCTGGACGGAACGGATCCGGGCCCCACTGACATCCAGTGTCCCGATCCACTGACGATAGGGTCGCGGGTTGTCCGGTTCTTCTCCGAAGACTTCTGAAGAGGATTCGAACGCCACCTGAATCCACACTCGAGACTTCAGTGGCGTGGCCAGGAAATCCTGGCCGTAGACGACCTCCCCGTTCTTGATGACTTCGATCTGATCGATGGGTGAGGTACCCATCACCCGGCAGGTCAGCACTCGGTCCCGAGTATAGGGCTGCCGCGTGCCCATCCGGACACCATTGAGATCGGCGTTGAGGATGATCCTCTGACCGGAAGTGGCATAGGCGCCAGCCCGCGCATGGCATCGAAGATCGCGTCGTTGGTCTTGCTGGGGGCCAGGATAGCAGCCAGACCGGAGACCTGGCCCAGTCTGGAGGGGTGGAACATGGGGTGGTTGTACCCGGGTTTGGCCTGGTGCGTGTCCGAAGCGCCAATGAAACCGACTTCATGCCCGCGCTTCAGGTACATGTTGCCAAACCACTCAAAGCTGCCATGCATGGAATAGATCTCGACCAGCTTCTCCAGTTCCGGATCGTTCTGCGCCCAGTTTCCGGACTGGTGGGCGTGCGGAATGACGAGAACATCCTCAGGATCGTTAGCCTTGTGCAGACCGGCATAGAGCAGGGGGAGCAGATTGGCATTCTGGGCGGGGACTGTTTCCCTGCCATCCGGAGTTCGGAACAGAATGTTGTGGTGACCGCCGCGCTGGATGCTGATCGTCCATTCATATCCCAGATAAGGGATGAACTTTCCCGGCTGATGATACTTGATGACCAGGTCCTTGAGGGTCTTCCACTCAAAGTCATCCAGCCAGATGTCATGCTCGGACAAGGTGAGAAAGTCCAGCCGCGAATCTTCCAGGCCGAAGCGGAAGAACTCTTCGGCTGAGCCCTGCCCTTCGGCAAACCCGGTGTGGCCATGGGTCTCGCCCCAGTAAACTCGATCGCCTGTCTCCTCCCGAACCCAGATCGGATCGCTGGGACCCCGGATGCTTCCATCGGCCGACTCAAAGCGGAAGCGGTAGACACCGGGCGAATCGATGGTAATCCCCTGGAGCAGATGGATCGCCTCGTCGCCGGCCGGAATCTCCCCGAAAGGCTCGTCGTTCAGGAAGACCTTGTACGCGGGAATCGCCCCGCCCGCACGGTTCAGATAGATATCCTCGCTGCGCACCGAGACCTCGAAAGCCTCGCCGACTCCGACAATCGAAGGGACGAATCCGTGAACGCCGTAGACTTCCCCTCCAAGTATTGGCAGACCCGGCCATTTGGAGGTCAGGAAATTGCCCTTTCCTTCCAGGTCGATATAGAGCGGAAACAAAAGCTCGTCGGTGGTTGACGGCTGAACCCGGAAACCTGGAGACCCACCCGAGGTGTCTCCGTAAGTGACGGTAACGGTATCTCCCGGCTGCAGCGAAGTGTCTTCCAGAATGAAGGTGGGAGTTTCTTTCCTGGAGCGGCCCCCGTGCATGCCGCCCAATTCTCGGGTAAAGCGCTGGAACCGCGCGCCGGGATTCGAGGACCGGATCGTGACGTACCAGTCGATGGCCGGGTCCTCATTCTGAAAAGGATCCGGACCCTGGGAGCTTTGCTTGGCCGCCATGAATCCGCCGCCTGGCTGCATGGGCCTGGAGCCAACCGTGTAGGTTTGCTCCACGGTGGCCCACCTGGCCGCCACCAGAGGCGCTTCCGGGGAGACTTTCAACTCACCGAGCCCCTCGGGCTGCTCGTCCTTGAGAGTCAATTCCTCAATGTAGTGGTCTACAATCTGCATCCACGGCGCAGGGGGTTCCACTTTGTTTGACTCGGCCATCCGGATCGAGACCACAAAGAGGGGCAGGTTGGCGGGAATTGGACCTCCAGTGAGCGTATAGGCGTTGGCCCAGTCCCAGAAAATGTCGGTACGACTCTGCAGGTTCTCGGCGCTGGTCGGAGTCGTTGCAGCCTCCTTCTTGAGCTGCTCCACGCGGGCTCGCAATTCCGGTGAGAGGTAGTCACCCTCTGTCCCGGGGGTGCCGCAGGAGGCTAGCACAAGGAGAACAACCCACGTACAAGCCGCACAGGTGAACCAATGTCTGCCAATTCTGCGCTTCATGGTTCCCTCTCTCACCTCGAACGACCTGCCGGCTCGTCTCGGTGCACTCCCGGATTTGTCTTGAAGATAGACCCAGATCATAGTCGGTTTGAGAGTGAAAGAAAATCGGGTCCCTTAGCCCTCGCCCACTCTCAACTTGTTTGTGTAAACCGCTTCAAGCGACGATTTGAGGAATCAGTTCGCCATGCACGTCGGTGAGGCGCATCTGGCGGCCGTTGAAGAAGTAGGTGAGGCGCCGGTGGTCCATCCCCAGCAGGTGCAGCAGTGTGGCGTGGATGTCATGGTAGGTCACGACCTGGTCTTCGGCCTTGTAGCCGAACTCGTCGGTCGATCCGATTACCTGGCCTCCCTGGATGCCGGCACCGGCCATCCACAGGCTCATGGCACCCGGATTGTGATCCCGGCCGACTCCCCGCTGGGAAATCGGCATTCGTCCAAACTCGGAATGCCACATCACCAGGGTCTCATCCAGTAGACCTCGCCGCTTGAGATCCTGAATCAGTCCGGCCATGGGCTTGTCCACCTCGCGCGCGTGGCGAGTGTGATTCTCGACCAGATTACCGTGAGCATCCCAGGTGTCGACGTTTTGTTGCACCAGGGCACCGTTGTAGAGCTGCACGAATCGGACACCCCGTTCCACCAGCCGCCGGGCCAGTAGACACTGCTTCCCAAAGGGTTCGGTCACCGGGTTGTCCATCCCGTACAGGCGCTTCGTTTCCTCGCTCTCCTGGGAGAGATCCACGGCTTCGGGAGCGCAGGCCTGCATACGATAGGCCAGCTCGTAAGAGGCGATGCGGGCCGCCAGTTCGGTGCTGGCAGGATACTTCCGGGCGTGCTCTTCATTGAGCAGGGCCAGGTGATCAAGTCGCGCCCTTTGCTGTTGAGGAGTGACATAGGAGGGTGGCTTGAGATCCAGAATCGGATCTCCCGTGGACCGAAACACCGTCCCTTGATAGGCGGCAGGAAGGAAACCGCTGCTCCAGTTGGACAGCCCGCTGAAAGGCCCGCCACGATGATCGTAAATGACCACGAAGCCCGGAAGATTCTGATTCTCACTTCCAAGTCCGTAAGTCACCCACGAACCCACACTGGGATAGCCCATCAGAAGAGAGCCCGTGTTCCATTCGTAGTGAGCAACGACATGATCATTGGAGCGACCCTGCCCGGAGCGGATCACGGCCAGATCATCCACCATGGATCCGACGTGGGGAAACAGCTCCGAGACTTCGATCCCAGACTGTCCGTACTTCTTGAACTGGAACGGGCTGCGCATCAAAGGACCGGGATAGCCCTGGCGTACGCGTACCCGGCCCTTGCCGGTGAGTGGCTGGCCATGGAATTTCGTCAGCATCGGCTTGGGATCGAAGGTGTCCACGTGGCTCACGCCACCACTCATGAACAGCGAAATGACAGCCTTGGCCCGGGGTTGAAAATGACCCGGCTTGGGACTCAGGGGAGACTGGATGCCGACCGAGGGCGTGCAGACTGGCCCGGGAGTTTCGGAAGAAGCTGCCAGGAGGCCATCCGCAGCGAGCAGGGAGGCAAGCGCCAGCCCACTGATCCCCTCGCCGGCCTCGAACAGAAAGTCCCGGCGCGAGATAAAGCTCTCCTGCTTCTTTCTGCAACTGCAAAGGGGAGTCACGGCCATTTCTTTCGCGTCTTGTTTCGGACTCATCTGCTTCTAGTAGCGACAGCTACTGAATATATACGAATTCGTTGAGATTCAGGAGCACGTGGCAGAGATCTGCAAGTGCGTCCAGATCCGGATCTGCAGTCTCGCGGCCAGCATGATAGGAACGCTGGCCCCGCAAAAAGGACAGGTTGTTGTCCAGTTCCAGCTCTCCCGGGTCGCGGCTCAGAGCAATCTGGTAGGCGAGTTTGACCTGGTCGGCCGGCGCCTGGCCGGCTCCGAGTGCGGCCCGCTCGGCAAAGTACCTGGCCTGCTCAAGCACAAACTGGTTGTTGAGAAGCGTCAAGGCCTGGGTGGGCACGGTGGTCGTGGTGCGCCGCTCACAGGTGACCTGGAGATTGGGCAGGTCGAAGACATCAAACAGGGGGTAACGCATCCCCCGCTTCCAGTAGGAGTAGACGCTGCGCCTCCAGACTTCGGGGCCTTCCTCGTGTACATCCCATCTCCCCTTGTTGAATGATTCCACGACTCGTTTGGGTACGGGTGGAAAGAAAGGCTTTCCTCCCGTCCTCAAGTTGAGTTTCCCGCTGCCGGCCAGAATGATGTCTCGAATCGCCTCGGCCTCGAGGCGGCGCTGAGGGTAGCGCCATAAATAGATATTCTCCCGATCCTTTTCGTGATTCTCCGTCGTGTAGTGAGAGGACGACATCTGGTAGGCCTCTGAAGTCATGATCAGCCGATGCATCGTCTTCACACTCCAACCCTTTCGCATGAACTCCGAGGCCAGCCAGTCGAGCAAGGCAGGATGGGAGGGTAGCTGGCCCATCAGACCAAAATTGCTGGGAGTGCTGACAATACCCCGACCGAAGTGATGATGCCAGATGCGGTTGACCATCACGCGGGCCGTGAGAGGATGGTCTCTTGAGACAATCCACTCGGCCAGTGCCCGGCGGCGACCGCTGGTCCTGGCACGGCGCGAGGGCACTCGGGCGGTTGGGAAGTCTCCCCCCCCTCCGATCACCTGCAGAAAGCCCGGTTCTACGGCAGGACCCTTGTTGTGGTAATCGGCCGTAGGCAGGAAGTGAGCCTGCGGGGGGACATACGGCCTGTCAGGTTGAGGAAGGAAGGTACCTTCGAAGTTGTAAAACTCCCGATCGGCCTTCCCGGGCTGCACTTCGTCCCCTGCCCCATCCGGGGCGAAACGATAGTCTCCGTCTCGAACACCCATGGCTACCGGCAGGGGTTGCAGTTCTTTCTGGATGTTCCTGATCTCCCGGGTAAGCTTCTCGATCAGGGCCTGGTCTCCGGGACTGATCAACTCGTCGTAGCCTCGCACCCCGGCAGCGGCAAGCACCTGGTCGGCCAGGAGCTGCTGCCCGGGGGCTCTCTGGGATTCCGGCGTGCGAACCGCAATCTGGATCTCTTCCGGATATTCGGCCAGTTCCTTTTCCCAGGCGATCTTCTTGTATGGTTTGGTAATCTCACTGATGCGCTGCTTCAGGGGGGCTGTGCGCTCCCGGATCCCGGCTTCGCTTACCTGATGAGCAGCCGCGTCCTGGGCCGAGACGAGCGGGTGATCGTATTTCACATAGGGGAAGAAAATGGCCATCATCCGGTAGTAGTCCAGCTGGGGAATCGGATCGAACTTGTGGTCGTGGCAGCGAGCGCATTCGACGCTCAGCCCCATAAACCCGCGACTCGTCGTGGTGATCATGTCGTTCAGGTAGGTGTAGCGATACTGGGGATTGTCCTTTTCACGGTAGCCGACGGTAGCCATGACCCGGTTGAAACCGGTGGCAATCAGGCTCTCAAAGGTGACCTCATCCAGCTCGTCGCCGGCCAGCTGTTCCCGAATGAACTGGTCGTACGGCTTATCCTCGTTGAAGGCATTGATAACATAGTCACGATATCGCCAGGCGTTGGGGTAGTCGAAATCGTGCTCGTATCCGCCGCTGTCTCCATAGCGGGCCACGTCCAGCCAGTGGCGACCCCAGCGCTCGCCGTAGTGGGGTGATTCCAGAAGCGTATCCACCAGTCTCGCGAATGCATCCTCAGATTCGTCGCTCAAGAAGGCTGTGACACTTTCGGGAGGCGGCAGCAGGCCCAACAGATCCAGGGAAGCCCGTCGGATCAGCGTGCGTCGATCGGCTCGGGGAGCCGGTTGGATTCCTTGTTTCTGAAGGTCTCTCATCAAGAAGGCATCGACCGGATTCCGGTTCCGGTCGGCGGCCTCGCCGCGGGGGACCGGCGGTCGCACAACCTTCTGAAAAGACCACCAGTCACGGTCTCCTCTCGTGATCTGTTCACCCCCCTTGTGACTGGAGACAGTGCCCGCAATGGGTTCCGTGCCCCACTCGGCGCCCTCGGCGATCCAGCGCCGCAGAGTTTCGACTTCGTCCCTGCTGAGCCTGCTGTCCAGAGGCATGGAGGGCTCCTCCAGGCCGGCAACCCGACGGTAGAGACGGCTCTCTTGAGGTTCCCCAGGCACCAGTGCCGGCCCCTGCAGACCGCCCCGCAGCACATCCGCCCGGGTTCGCAGATCCAGCCCGGAGTTCTGCTCAGCGGAGCCGTGGCAGTGGTGGCATTTCTGCTGGAATAGAGGGAGCACTTCGTCGGTAAAGGACACCTTTCCAGGCCCGGAAGACTGACTGGCTGCCCCCGTCAGAGACGCCGAAAGGAGAATTGCCAGGACGAAAACTACTTTGGCTCGGTTTGTTTCAGGGAGAAACTGCATCTGAGACTTCCTTGATGTCATGCCGTTGGTTCAGCTCCGGTGACTCCACTTTCCGGGTTCTTCCGCAAGGCCAGCGAATCTCGAGCCGAGTGATGGACTGTTCCGTACCCAGGCCAAAATGCACCACCATTTCACTCTGACTGGCGTAACTGCTGGCACTGCGGACCTCGCGCTGCTGGATGATCGACCGCGCGGTGAGGCGCAATCGTGCTCCCACGGCATTTCGATTGCAGTGTGTCCCCTGCAGTGCGAACTGCACCCAGGAATGAGTCGCTTGATCGTCATTCAACCGGTTCTGCAGCAGCCTGGCCGGCCCGTTGTTGTTCGTGATCAGAAGATCCAGATCTCCGTCGCGGTCAAAATCGGCAACGGCCGTTCCTCTGGAAACCTCCTCGCGAGCCAGAGCCAACCCGGAATCCGACGATACATCCTTGAAACGCGCCTGCTGGAGGTTGAGCAGCAGCAGGTTGGGCTGGGGATAAGTGTAGGAAGGAGTCACTTTCTGGATGTTATCGGAAACATGACCGTTGGCGACAAAAAGATCAGGTGTTCCGGAGTTGTTCAAGTCGAAGAAACTGACGCCGAAGCCGACCCGTGCTCGGCTGGGAGCCGCAACCCCGGACACCTCGCTGTGATCGGTGAACATCCCTTCGCCTTCATTCATATACAGAGTATTCGTCTCGTTATCGAAGTGCGCGACAAGGAGATCGAAATAACCACTTCCATCGAGGTCGGCGGCATCGATCCCCATGCCCGCCTCGGTCTCCCCGTCGAGATTGTAAGCCGTGCCCGAGAGAAGAGACACGTCCTCAAAGCGCCCCTCCCCCTTGTTCTCGAACAGGAAATTTGGCGTGGTGTCATTGCTGACATAAAGATCTTGATCCCCATCATTGTCCATGTCAAAGAAAAGGACGCCCAGGGTCTTGCTGGCTTCAGGATGCATCGGAACCAGGCCGTGCTCCGAGTTGGCTCTCCGAAAAGTGCCGTTTCCAAGATTGAGGTAAAAAGAATTCTCGGACGCCTGGTAGGCCCCGGGGGGGCAGATGACATCAACATCCCGCGTCTTTCAGGCCTTGCGCCCCGCGTAGGTAAACTTCACATAGTTGGCGACGTACAAGTCCAGCCAGCCGTCTGAATTGACGTCGGCAAAGGCGGCGCTGGAGCTCAACCGGGGGTCGTCGACCCCGGCCCGCTCGGACACATCTTCAAAGGTCCCATCCCCGCGGTTACGAAACAGTCGATTGGGGCCGAAGTTGGTCACATAGATGTCGGTCCACCCGTCATTATCATAATCCCCAAACGTGCAGCCAATCCCGTATGCAGTATCTTCCGTGCCAGTTCGATCAGCCTGAGAAAAGGTCCCGTCTCCGCGGTTGCGAAACAGGCGATTGGGAAGCGCGGATCCGGCGCTGTGGGATCCTGACTGGACAAGGTAAATGTCTTGCCACCCGTCGTTGTCGTAGTCAAGAAAACCACCTCCGGAACCCAGAGTCTCAACGATGAACCTGCCTCCCTCGGCCCCGTTCCTATGCGTAAACAGAAGGCCGACACGGTTCTCGATTTCCACCAACTCCGGCACTAGAGCGTGGTCAGCATTCGACTGCGGAGCGCCCCCAAGGATGCCGGCTGAAAAGAGCAGAATGGAAGCCCAGAAGAGATCCGTCATGATTCTCTCCTTGCGTTTCGAGTCGGTCGATCTGGTCCAGCAACTCGAGGGTGGGCTTGTGAGCCGGGTCGATCCCGAGAGTCCGCTGCGCCCACCTTCGGGCGCCCGCGTAGCGGCCCAGCCGGGTCAGACAGGAGGCCCGAAGAAAATGACCACGGGCCAAGGCCGGAAACCATCGGGTGAGAGACTTGGCGGTTTCCAGGGCGCTCTTCCAGGCGCCCGTCGACATCTGGATCTCAGCGATGGCAACCAACGACTCAGGGCTCCTGGGCGCCTTTTCCTGGGCAGTACGGAACGCCTCGATGGCGTCCTCCAGGCGCCCTGCCTCTCTGTGCTCCTGACCCCGTTGGAAGGCCTCTCTCCAAGGATCGGGTGGCCTCTGGCCCGGGCCCCCTGAGAGGGTACCCGGGAGAACCCCGGAGGGCATCGCCCCGAGGCTTCCCGCGCCGGCCGGGTCCTGGCCCAGTCTCCTGGCCGCCTGAAAGGCATCCAGCGCCTGTGTCTGCATGCCTGCCTGAAGATACGCGTTTCCCAGTTTCACCCAGATGGCCGCACTTGCGCCCGGCTGCCTGGCGGCCACCTTGAGAGGATAAATCTGATTCAGTTTCGCGACGGCTTCCTGGTGGCGGGACAAATAGAGCCGGGCTTGCCCAGGGTCCCCCAGCCGAACCAGCATTTGCCCGGCGTTGAAAAGGGCTCCCGGATTCATCGGATACAGCCTGAGCGTCTTCTTGAAGTAGGCCAGGGCAGAGGCATAGTCCCTCTCGGCGGAAGCCAACAGCCCCATGGAGTAGAGTGCCTGCTCATTCTGCGGCTGCCGTTCCAATACCCAGACCAACTCCTTCCGGGCATCCCGCCTGCGATCGACGCGAACGAGTGACCTGGCCAGACCCAACCGAACTTCCCAGGACTCAGGTTGGTCCTGCGCGGCCCTTGCGAAAATCAGGTAGGACTCCTCGTAATTGCCCAGCCGGAATTCACACACTCCCAACTCAAGAAGATAAGCAGGCCGAGGGTCCTCACTGTAAAGCTGCTCAAGATCACTTCGTGCGTTGAGAACATCCCCTGAGTCAAGTTTCTCCCGAGCCTGGTCATAACGAAAATCACGGCTCTCCTTCTGGTTGGCCCCGTGTCCGGACAGACACTGAGACCCAAGCAGGAAGACCAGGATCAGTTGTGTAAGCTGTGGGCGTCGCAGATCCACTCTCCAGGGTGGCCGGACCCGCAGCACGGTGCCGGCCATCGGCTTCCGATTATACTCACCGGTCCCGCTTTTTCCAGAAAAGGACAGTCAGGGCATCGCGAAACGCTTCGCGGCTCTGCGGCGTGCACGGGCATGCTCCGCATCTCGGTCACGGGGAGTTGAACTGGTGATCATCGAATCAAGCAGGCGCTCAACTACCCGGGAAATCTCGCTGGCGGCCTTGTTGAAGGCGGCCTTATTGGCCTTGGACGGTCTCGTAAAACCACTCACCTTGCGCACGAATTGAAGGGAGGCCGCCTGGATTTCCGCTTCGCTGGCCGGCGGCTCGAAGTTAAATAGTCTCTTGATACTGCGGCACATTCGAACTCTCCTTTTCTCAATCCTCGTTTCCGATCTCTTGTGTAACTGGATATCCCTCCGGGATCCCCGTTGTAAGAGTGCGGTTTAGAAGGCATCATAAGGCATTGCAGAGGAGGTTTTCATGCTCTCCAGGATCGCAGTTTGTGTGGTGCTGATCGCTTTAGTTTTGACTCCACAGTTTCTACCCGGACAGAACAACTGGGGAAAATGGGGTCCGGAGGATCAAATCGGGACGCTGAATTACATCACTCCCGAGGGGATTCTGCACGCTGTCAGCCTGGTCAAGAAGGGCAAGGTTTTCAATCTCGCCTTGCCACTCGAGGATCGAGTTCCCAGCGGCGGAACCAGGTATGCCCGGATCTACCGTTACATGATGTCCATCGGGAAAGGAGACGGGGACTACCAAGCCCCGGGCCTGGCCTTTGACCACCTGTTTACTCCCGTTCACGGGCCCACTCACTGGGACGGCCTGGCTCACATCTATGGAGAAGGGAAGCTCTACAACGGATATGACGCCGAGACCAATCTTACTTCGCGGGGAGCCTTGAAGAACGGCGTCCATCATGCCGCGGACAAGGTGGTCACCAGGGGCGTTCTGCTCGACATCGCTCGCTACAAGGAAGTGGCAAGGCTGGAGGCCGGCTACGCCATTACGCCACAAGACCTGGAGGGAGCCGCCCGAAAACAGGGGGTCTCTTTTCGGCCCGGAGATGCAGTTTTGATCAGGACCGGCTACCGGAGCAAATGGAACGAGGAGGGAAGAGGTGCCTTTTACGAGGGCTCTCCCGGAATTGGATGGGAGACCAGCCAGTGGCTGAAGCGAATCCAGGCAGCGGCCGTGGCCGTGGACAACATGGAGAGTGAAGTCATTCCGGCTGAACCAGGCTCAGCCGAGAAGATCGGCCAGAGGTGGGGTTCCCCGATCCACTATGAACTACTCCGGAATCAGGGAATGATGATCGGAGACTGGTTCTCGATGGACGAGTTGGCCGAAGACTGCGCCGCCGATGGGGTTTACGAGTTTCTGTTTGTGTCCCCTCCCCTGAAGATCATCAACGGAAGTGGGAGTCCGATCAATCCACTGGCCATCAAGTAGTCAGCGAAATACAATTTGTGGAGTTTGAAACCATCTCAAGACTGGTCACCTCTTTTGCGGCCCTGCTGATTCTGGTGAGTTGTAGCTCCACGGAGCCGATCCCCGATACCAACTGGGGAAAGTGGGGAGCAGAGGATCAGATTGGGACCCTGAACTACATCACACCTGGAGTAACCGTCCAGGCAGCAGGTGTAGTCGAATCGGGTCACGTGTACAGCCTGGCCATACCCCTGACGGACTACCAGCCAGCCCGGGGCCCCAGGATCCAGCACTTCATGCTGTCGACGGCCCAGGGGACCGATTCCAGGCCACACTGGATCGGGGACTCACTCTCCCTACCCACCCACGGCACGACTCACTGGGACGGCCTGGGACACGTCTTTGGCGAGGGTCAGTTATACAACGGTCACGATGCGCGGACCAACCTGACCTCGGCGGGAGCCTTGAAGAACGGAGTCCACCTGGCAGCAGACAGCCTGGTCAGTCGGGGCGTGCTCCTCGACGTGGCCCGCTACAAGCAGGTGGAACGTTTGCCGGCAGGTTACGTGATCACCGGCGAGGATCTTCAGGCAACGGCTCGCCAGCAGAACCTGCTGCTTCGCCGCGGAGATGTGGTCCTGATCCGAACCGGCTGGCTGAGTCAGTTCCTGGGAGAAAATGCTGAACCCTTCTGGTCATTTTCCTGGACCGAAGACCAGGTCCGGGACGAGCCCGGGATCGGATGGGAGGTGAGTCAGTGGCTCAAGGAAATCGAAGCGGCAGCCGTAGCGGTCGACAACCTTTCCGTGGAGGCGGTTCCAACCGAGGCCGGAGCCGGCGAAAGAACAGGCCTCCCGGAATTCGACTGGCCGGTTCATTACGAGCTCATTCGAAACCAGGGAATGATGCTGGGAGCCCTCTTCCAACTGGATGAACTAGCCGCAGCCTGCGCCCGGGATGGCAGGTATGACTTCTTGTTCGTGGGCCCTCCCTATCGACTCACCCACGGCACCGGGAGCCCCGTGAACCCGCTGGCGATCCGGTAACCTCCCGACCCGCCTGGGTGATTGATACTCGAGTCCACAAAAGAGAAATATCTGCCGTCTCCGGAGACCGTACCCTCCACGTCAATCCAGGGATCGGCCCAGACTAGACGGGGCTCCAGGGCCTGAGCCACGCACTCAGCCTGAACCAGCGCGCAGGAAATGAAAAGGGAGAGAGCGAAAACTGGACCTGACATGGTTCTCGGCTTCGTTATATCCTGTTTAGCAAGAGGATGAAGTGAGTTTGAGGTTATCGTCCACTGCGTTTGAGCCTGGCGGAGAGATCCCCCGCAGACATACCTGCGACGGGCCGGATCTTTCGCCCCCGCTCGCCTGGTCAGGTCTTCCGGAGGGTACCCTGAGCCTGGTCTTGATTGTCGATGATCCGGATGCCCCGGACCCGGCTGCGCCCAAGGTGACCTGGGTGCACTGGGTGCTCTATAACATTCCTCCCTCGGCGGCTGGCCTGGCCAGGGCAACGGACACTGAAGATCTTCCCGACGGCACACGAGAAGGCTTGAATGACTGGCGACACACGGGATACCGGGGGCCTTGCCCTCCCATTGGCAGACATCGCTATTTCCACAAGCTCTATGCTGTGGACACGATTTTCCCTGATCTGGGACCGGTCACCAAGGGTCAACTGAAAGAAGCGATGGAGGGACACATCCTGGACCAGGCCCAGTTGATGGGAACCTACCAGCGTCAAACCCTTTCCGAGTGACTAGTCCCGGAATCTTCTTTCCAGACCGGCCAAAAAACTCCGAAAATGGTTGAGGATTTCAGGAGTGGTCCGGGGCTCGTTGTGGCCTAGACCGGCAAGGGCTACAAAGATCGCGTTGGGAGCAGCGTTGTGCACTTCCCGTCCTTGATCGATGGGAATAATACGGTCCAGCTCCCCGTGCAGAATCAGGACCGGGCACTGGACCCGGCCAATGTTGCCCACATTGTCGAGTCGGATGGACACCAGATGGTGAATTCCGGGAAGAGGCAATACCCTGGGAGCCATCCGCGCCGCGCTGGCCATGGGTGAATCGAGAAGCAGGCCACGGGTCTCACGTTCCGCTGCCACCTGGATCGCAGGAACCGTACCCAGGCTTCTCCCGGCCACCAGCGGGATCTCCCCTCCCAGCCGAAGCGCCTCGTCGTAAGCCGCCAGGGTATCCTCTCGGATTCCGCTTTCGTCCGGAACTCCCTGGCTGCGGCCGTATCCTCGATAGTCGAAAAGCAGAACGGACAGTCTCAGCTGTCTCCTCCACACCTCGGCCATCGGGATTCGATGGGAAAGGTTTCCTGCGTTGCCGTGCGCATACACCACCACACCCAGCGGCTCAGACGCCTCCATCCACAATCCCGACAGCCGGGTCCCGTCGGCAGCCGCAAAGGTCAGTTCCTGGGCCTTGAGTCCAAAATCCGCAGGATCCAGAGCCCATTCCCGACTGGGGAAGAACACCATGCGGCGCTCGATGCGAGGTCGGAACAACCACAGAACGAACACGGCGACGGCGATGGCGATGGCGATTCTGAGCATCGACTTGACCATGAGGGCTAGTCTCTAACGTTACAGGTTCAAGGTTGAAAGTTGAAGGTTTAAGAATGATCCGGGCTAGAATGAGTCCGTGTTTCGCTGCAGCCTGGAAAGGCAATGGGGCAGAAAACTGATCCCGCTTGCCTTTCTGATTCCTCTCTGTCTTCCTGCTCCGGCCTGCCGGAGCGCTGAGCATGGTTCCTCTCGGCCCCTGGAAATCAGCCTCGAAAACCTGGCCTGGATGGCAGGTGCCTGGGAGGGTCCGGGTTTCGAAGGCCGTGTGGAGGAGCACTGGACGGTGGCGGAGGGAGGGTCAATGGTGGGCATGTTTCGACTGGTAGTGGCAGCCCAGACAAGAGTGGTTCAGCTCATGACCATTGTAGAGGAGGAACCCGGAGTGATCCTCAGCTTGAATCACTTCACTCCACAGTTGCAACGCTGGGAACAGGAGAAGGAGCCCCTGCGGTTTCTTCTCACGGAGCTGACCCAAGCCCAGGCCATCTTCAAGTGCCTGTCACCGCAGGAGAGTCTGCCTGACCAGATGATCTATCAGCAGCCGGGTCAAGACGCACTCCGCATTGAGTTTCGCTCCCACGGCGAGACAACGACCGTGTTACAGCTAACCAGAATGGAGAAGTGAAATGGCGCGAAAAGTGAAATGGGGAGTCCTGAGCACTGCGAGAATCGGTGTGGAAAAGGTCATTCCGGCGATGCAGAAGGGGAACTTCAGCGAGGTGGTGGCGATCTCCTCGAGGGATGCTGAAAAGGCACGATCGGCGGCGGCTCGTCTGGGGATACCCAAAGCCTTGGGGAGCTACGAGGAACTGTTGGGAGATCCCGAGGTGGAGGCGATTTACAATCCCCTCCCCAACCACCTGCATGTACCCTGGTCGATTCGCGCTGCCGAGGCAGGGAAGCATGTCCTGTGCGAGAAACCGATCGGCCTCTCCTCGGAGGAGGCCCGAGATTTGATCCGGGCCCGAGACCGGACCGGAGTCAAAATGCAGGAGGCTTTCATGGTCCGAACCCATCCGCAGTGGCTGGGTGCAGCCCGGCGGATTCGAGATGGGTTGATCGGGCGGTTGACCGCCATCCAGTATGTGTTCAGCTATTTCAACCGGGATCCCGAGAACATTCGAAATCGCTTCGACATTGGAGGAGGAGGAGGCTTGATGGACATCGGCTGCTATCCGATTACCACCTCTCGCCTGGTTTTCGGTGAAGAACCTCGGCGAGTCATCGGTTTGATCGAAAGAGACCCTGAAATGAAAATCGACCGCCTTGCCTCGGCGATTCTCGACTATCCATCCGGGCAGGCCTCCTTCCTCTGCAGTACCCAGATGGTGCCCTACCAGCGGGCCCAGTTCTTGGGCACGGAGGGGCGTCTGGAAATCGAGATCCCTTTCAACGCTCCCAACGATAGACCCTGCCGGATCTTTCTGGATGACGGCGACGTCTTCGCCGCTAATCTAAAGACGATTGAGTTCGAAACCTGTGACCAGTACACGGTGCAGGGAGATCTGTTTTCCAAGGCCATCCTGGAAGATTCCGAAGTCCCGATACCCCTGGAAGACGCCGTCCAGAACATGAAGGTCATCGAGGCCCTTTTTCGTTCTGCCGAGACGGGCCGCTGGGAAAACCCGTAGGGCACGCCAACCTGGCGCGCCGAACGCAGAAGGCTGCCGGCGAGCCCAGTTCGGCACGGTTGATAACCGTGCCCTACGAATTATTCCCCGTAGGGGCGACCCTGGTGGTCGCCCGGAAGACGGGCCGGCACAAGACCGGCCCCTACTCTTTCCAGCCCCGAACCCGCGGGCCTCCTCCGTAGTAGGGATGGGAGTCAAACAGATCCCCCATACCCAGGACGCGAGGATCTAGAGTTGAGGTCAACTCCTTCATCAACTGCTCGGAGAGTCGGGCTTTGATAGACAGGTACTCCGGGTCCTGGGCAACATTTGTCAACTGGTCCGGGTCCTTCTTCAGATCATACAGCTCTTCAGCCGGGCGCTTTGCGAAGGCCAGTTCGAAGAGCTTTCGATGCAGGTCGTCCTTGTCCCTGTGATCCACCATATAGAACTTGGTCGGGCCGTTGTCGACATCTCCGTACCAGGTGCCGGGAATAAAAGCCTTCTCATAATGAGGTGTTCCGGCCGGCCATCGATCCGGTCGAAAGTTGTAGATGTAAAGAAAATCGCGAGTGCGGATGGATCGCATCGGCGTACCGCCGCTGTCGGGGGCCTCCTGGACCGGAACGTGGCGCTCCTTTCCAGTCAGAATGTGGGTCCGCTCTGAATCGATCCGGCCGGACTCCTTCGCGCTGAGAATCGGCGTCAGGCTCTTCCCGGTCATGGCCCCGGGGACAGGGACGCCAGTGAGTTCCAGAATGGTGGGCGCCAGATCGGTCAGACTGACGAAATCGTCACTGTGTCGACCGCCGGCAACCAGGTCGGGCCAGCGAATCGCCAGAGGCACGCGAGTACCAATATCGTAGATATTGCCCTTGGCTCGAGGAAAGGGCATGCCGTGATCGCCGGTCATGATGATGATCGTATTATCCAGTTCGTTTCTCTTCTCCAGCTCCTTCAGCAACCCTCCTACATGAGTATCAAAGCGCTGAACCTGAAAGTAATAGTCAGCGACATCGCTTCTCACCTCGGGACTGTCGGGCAGACAGCCAGGCAGGCGAATCGCATCCAGATCCATACCTGCAGCCTTTCCCGATCCGGGCTCATAGGGGCGGTGTGGGTCGTAGGTGCCGAACCAGAAGCAAAAAGGTCGTTCTCCCGGCCGGGAATCCAGGAACTCGGCAAAGCTATCAAACTCAGGCCCGGCCGGGTTGCGCGTCCGGCCACCCGGTTCGAGCCGTCCCGGCCCCCAGGCTTTACTGGTGTGGCCGACAAAGTAACCGGCTGCCTCCAGAAGATCCGGGTAAACGGGAAACTTTGTCTGCAGCGTACTCCAGAGATTGGCGCTCTCCTCCAACCTCCAGTGCCACTGTCCGGTCAGAATAGCGGCTCTCGAAGGAGTGCAGGAGGGGGACGATATATAGGCATGGTCGAAAACAATTCCCTCCCGGGCCAGCCGATCAAAGGTCGGGGTCTTCACGACCGGATCCCCGTAAGTTCCCGCATGGGGATACCCCCAGTCGTCCGCTATGGCAAGAAGGATGTTCGGCTGTTTGGGTTCAGGCTCCTCCCACGAAGAACATCCCCACAGTAAGAGGCTCACAATGGTGAGAAGCGCAAAAAGACGCCCGCCGTGTACGATCGAAGCGGCTCGCAAAGACAGCGGGTGATGACTCATCCGGGGCTCCTCCTGAAACTGAACAATGGATCTCCACAGGCCTGCTATTCTAACCGCTGGGCCAGGGATGCAAAACCGTTGCAGTTACTGTCGTTCTCGGCCTCTCGGCCGCCACGCAGTCGCCCAGGCTCCTGCCTCAGTAATTTCCTTGGCGGTAGGGGTTCCTTACGGCCTGTGGGCTGGGCTTTCTGAAGGTAACCTACCCGATCGCCGAGCCCACTGAGGCAGGAGCCTTGGCGACAGCGTAACCAGGAACCTGGCCCGAATCCCGATACTAACGGTGTCTGCGCGAGTCTTGACGGGCGCCGAATCCAGTCAATGATAGAATCGCGACCACCAGGAGGTGAGCATGGGACATCGAGTCGACAAGACGGAAGAAGAGTGGAAGAACGAGCTGACACCGGAACAGTTCCAGGTCTGCCGGAAGAAGGGGACTGAGCCGGCCTTCTCGGGCAAGTACTGGGATACAAAAGCTCCCGGAAACTACGTCTGCACCTGTTGCGGCCAGGAGCTCTTCGACTCCAAAACCAAGTTCGACTCGGGAACGGGATGGCCAAGTTTCTCAGGACCGATCGATGAACAGTGCGTCGATCTCGAAGCGGACAACAGTTTCTTCGCGCGCAGGACCGAGGTCCTGTGCAGCGCCTGTGACGCTCACCTGGGCCATGTCTTCGCCGACGGGCCCGAACCCACCGGCAAGCGCTACTGCATGAACTCAGTAGCCCTGGAACTGGTGCCCGAGGAATAGTTCCACTTTCCAAGTTTCATCAGCAGATCTAGCCCGGATTATGCATGAGATCTGAATCCGAGTGAGATTTGGGCCCATAAAAAGAGCCGTAGCTCTCTGATATAAAAGGGTTTACACAAACAAGACCCTAACCAGGAGCTACGGCAATGTTAAGAGCAGTCTGCCAGAATACCCTGCCATTTCACAGCCACAGAAAGATCACGGCGCGTTTTGATGGGGGGAGCCTCACTTCCGACGCAGGATGGTTGTTGTTTGGATCGGTGGATCGGCAACATCGGCTCTGCGAGGGCTTCAGTTCGTGTATTTCGGAGAGTCGAGACCAACGCTACATTCGTCATGATCTGTTGAAGTTGATCCGACAACGAGTCTTGCAGATCGTGGCCGGCTACGAAGACTGTAATGACGCCGATACGCTGCGCTCGGATCCGATGCTCAAAACCGTCTGTGATCAGTTGCCGGAGAGCGATCCGGATTTGGCCACGCAGCCGACTTTCTCCCGCTTGGAGAACTCCGTCACCAGGAAGGATCTGATGCGTTTGAGCCAGTGGCTGCTAGGCCGTTATGTGCGCTCCCTGAAGAAAAGACGTCCCGGTAAGATCATCCTGGATCTGGACAGTACCGACGACCACACCCACGGCCAGCAGGAGTTCTCCTTCTACCACGGGTATTACCGAAGCCACATTCTGCATCCTTTGCTGATCTTCGATGCCGACACGGGAGACCTGGTGTGTGCCGTGTTGAGACCTGGCAACAAGGGAGCTGACTCTCACATCGTGCCCATTCTGAAGCGAGTCGTGGAGGCTATCCGACAAGGAGTGGGGACGGATGTCGAGATTGAGATTCGGGCCGACAGCGGCTTTGCCACGCCGCGGCTCTACGAGTTCTGTGAGGCTGAAGAGAATCAACTCCAGTATGTCATTGGGTTAAGTCGAAACCCTCGCCTGCAGCGAGTGGTCGAGCCCCTGCTGGATTCGACTCGGGAAAGGTTCCTTGAGCTGGAGGAAAAACAGCGTCAGTTTGACGAGTTTCTTTATCGAGCCAACAGCTGGGATCGATCTCGTCGCGTCATCGTCAAAGTGGAGGTCGATCAGCGCGGGATCAATCGTCGCTTTGTGGTCACCAACCGGGACGATCTCTGCTCCCAATCACTTTATGACCACTACACAAACCGAGGACAGACCGAAAACTTCATCAAGGCCTTCAAGAATCATCTGAGCATGGACCGACTCAGCTGTCATCGATTCCTGGCCAATCAGTTTCGACTCCTTCTGCATGCCCTGGCTTACCAGATGTTCGTGCGCCTGCGCGACTATCTGCACGGGACCCCCTGGCACAAGCTCGAAATCGAAACCTTACGTCGTCGTGTCCTCAAGATCGGGGCCCGGATCCGACAAACCACTCGACGCATCTGGGTCCATCTTTCCTCAGCCTTTCCCGAACAACCCCTCTTCCACCTCGTCTTGAGTCGTCTCAACTCCAGCTAGCCTCTCCCAGCTCCCCGAAAAACCGCTTCCGATACTCACCCAGGCCCAGATCTGTCTGAAATTCACTCCCCAACCACTTCAAACGCCTCGCCAACCGATATTCTTCGCAAATCCGCCTGTCACACCTGTCCGCTTTCGAGTTGAGCCACTTCTCGAGTCGTTTTTCAACTCCGGACTACGGTTCTTGCATAATCCGGGCTAGGGATTCGGAATCTTCGAGAGAGGCCCTCACACCCCTGGCGGCGTTCCCGGTCAAGACTCCGTGAACGAGGAACGAGAAACGCGTGCGAGCAAAGCGAGCACTACTCCTCCAGCGATCGAATCACCTTCTCCCTCAACCTCTCTACCTGCCGCCACAGCTCCCGCCGGTCAATAATTCGCCCCTCCTCGACCACCACCCGACCATTGACGATCACGGTCTCCACCGCTGATCCCTGCAGGGAATAGACCACCATCGCAATAGTGGTGATTCGCCCCTCCTCGACCACCACCCGACCATTGACGATCACGGTCTCCACCGCTGATCCCTGCAGGGAATAGACCACCATCGCATAGGGATCGTGGATGGGAACAGCCGAGGCTTCGCCGAGCCCAAGTACCACCAGATCCGCTTTCTTACCCGCCTCCAGGCTCCCCAGTTCCGCCTCCAGGTCCAGAGCCCTGGCACTTCCAATCGTTGCGGCGACCAGGACGTCCCGGGCGGAAATCACCGTTGGATCCCCTGAACTGTGCTTGTGCAGCTTGGCCATGGTACTAGCTTCCTGCAACAGGTCGAGCTCGTTATTGCTGGCTGCACCGTCCGTGCCCAGCCCAACATCGACGCCGGCCTCGAGCAGGAGCGGAATGGGAGCTGTGCCAGAGGCCAGGTTCATGTTGCTTTCCGGATTGTGAATCACGCCGACACCGTGTTCTTGCAGCATGCGGATCTCTTCTTCACTGGCCCAAACGACATGGGCGGCAATCAGGCGGTCCACCAGGAAACCGATTTCGTTCAGATAGGTAATCGGTCGAAGCCCCGTGCTCTCTTCCACCTGGCGCACCTCGTCCCGGGTTTCGGCCAGGTGGATCATAAGGGGTACGTCATACTTCTCGGCCAGTTCCCTGGAAGCGCTCAGTACTTCCCGAGAGCAGGTGTAGGGAGAATGAGGAGCCACAGCCGGTGTGACCAGCGGATCGTCTTTCCAGTCCACAATAAACTGTTCTGTAGCCTTCAGGGTTGCTTCGGGGGCCGGGGAATCGGGAGCTGGAAACCCGATAATGGTCTGACCCAGGATTCCCCGCATCCCGGCCTTTGAAGTTGCCCGAGCCACCTCCTCTTCAAAGTAGTACATATCCGCAAAGGTGGTCGTTCCAGACTCCAGCATCTCGGTGGCCGCGAGCAGTGCGCCCCAGAAGACAAAGTTGGGATCCACGTTCTTGCTTTCGGCCGGAAATATGTACTGGGTGAGCCAGTCCATCAGCTTCAAATCGCCCCCTAGTCCCCGAAAGAGAGTCATCGGCGCATGCTGGTGGCCATTGATGAGCCCGGGGAGCACGACCGTGTCGGCTACCTCGAGACTCCTGACTGCGGAAAAGCGGCTGACATCGGCAAGAGGACCCACTGCAACAATGCGATCTTCACGAACTGCGACAAAGCCCGGGTCATGAACCGTGAAATCCGCATCCATGGTGACCACGGTTCCACCAATGACAAGCAGGTCAACGCTCTCCCCCGATTCCTGAGAAGCGGGTGACGCACAGGAAACTGCCAGCAGTACAGGACAAATCATCCGTAGCTTCACCTCATTCCCCCTATTCGATCCAGGAAGGCCAGCAGCAGGTTTTCAAAATCCTGGCGGCTTCGGCGCGTCATCTCCAGAACCTGGTCGTGCACGAGCGGTTCCGGAAGAATCCCGGCGGCCATGTTGGTGATGCAGGAGATCCCGACCACACGGCAGTGCATGTGGTTCAAGCTGATGACTTCGGGCACGGTTGACATCCCCACGACATCAGCCCCCAGGACCCTGAGCATGCGGATTTCGGCGGGAGTCTCATAGGAGGGGCCTTTCAAGCATGCGTAGACTCCCTGCCTCACCTCAAGCCCCAGGTCTCGAGCAGCGTCCAGGACGGCCTTTCTCAGGTCCGGGTGATAGGCATTCGTCATATCGGGAAAGCGCTCCCCCAGAGCATCCAGGTTCGGCCCCACCAGCGGGTTGTCCCCAGAAAGATTGATGTGATCGCTGATCAGCACCAGATCCCCGGGAGAAAGATCTCTGTCAATAGCGCCGGCCGCATTGCTGATGACGAAGTCGCGTATCCCCCACATCGCCAGTGAGCGAACAGGGAAGACGATCTCACTCTGCCCAAGCCCTTCGTAGAAGTGCGAGCGGCCCTGTAATGCACAAAAAGGCACGCCCCGCCCGCCGCAGTATGTCAGTTTGCCCGGATGACCGATCACACTCGAGACGGGGAAACCTGGAATCTCACCGTAGGCGAGGGTGGCGTGGACGGGTAAAGCATCCACGAAATCGCCCAGCCCGCTTCCCAGCACCAGCGCTGTGCTCGGGGGATCCCCCAGCCGGGCCTGAAGAAAACCCGCTGCTCGCTCGAGACGGTCCTGGTAGGGGTCCATCCTGGTACTCACTAACTCTTCAGCAGGCCGGCCAGAGTGGCTGTCATACAAGTGGCCAGGACGCCGGCAAGGACTGCTCTCAAGCCAATGGTCGCCAGATCTTTGCGCCGCTCGGGTGCAAGAGGGCCAATTCCTCCCAGTTGAATTCCCAGGCTGCTGAAGTTGGCAAAGCCGCACAGGGCAAAGGTCGCGATCAGTTCTCCTCTGGGGCTGAGAGTGTCCTTGATTTCGGCAAGGTCCGCATAAGCAATCACTTCGTTCAGGACAATCTTCAAACCCAACAGCCGGCCGACAGTGACTGCCTCCTCAAAGGGAACCCCCATGACAAACGCCAGAGGAGCCAGGAAATAACCGAGGATCAACTCGAAGGTGATCGGAGCCCCGATCAGTGATTCCACACCTGACAGGCGGCCACACCACGAGATGACAGCATTGATCAGATAGATCATGGCGATGAAGGCGATCAGCATGGCGGCAATATTCAGGGCGAGTTTGAGCCCCTGCGAGGCGCCTCGCGCAGCGGCCTCGATCAGATTCGCGTCAGCTCGTTCGATCTTCAGCCTGACTTCACCGGCGGTCACCGGTACACCGGTCTCAGGGATAATGATCTTGGCCATCATCAGGGCACCTGGAGCGGCCATGACACTGGCCGTAATCAGATACTCAGCATTGATCCCGTATGCGATGTAGGCGCCGAGAATCGCACCCGACACGGTGGCCATGCCCCCGGTCATCAAGGCCATCAACTCGGAATGGGTCATGCTGGGAATATATGGAGCGATCACGAGTGGCGCCTCTGTTTGTCCCATGAAAACATTGGCCGCCGTGGCCAGCGACTCGGCTCCGCTCACTCCCAGAAATCTCTTCATGACCTTCGCCATTGCCAGCACAATCAACTGCATGATGCCCAGGTAGTACAGACAGGTGAAGAACGAAGAGATGAAGATCACAATGGGCAGAACTCTGAAGGCAAAGATGTATGGGGTGGGGTCTCTGGACAGGTGGCCAAAAACAAACTCGCCTCCGAAATCTGCGTAGCGGATGAGACCCGTGACTGCCCCCGCCGTCTCTTTCAGTGCCATCTGGCCAAGTTCCGTCTTCAGAACTACCACCCCGAACACAAGTTGAAGGAGGATTGCCCAGAAGACCATCCGCCAGGGAATCCGGCGGCGATCCGCAGACGCAAGTACCGCGATTCCAATGATGATCACGATTCCGGCGATGCCGACGAAACGGCTCAATGGAGGACCTCTCTCATTCGAATCGTCCCCTTGTCAACGGCTTCGACCTCGGCGATTCGCCTGCTGGAGAGGGTCACCTGAATGCTGCCATCCAGAAACAGGGGCATGCCCAACCAAAAAAAGCCCGGCTGATCCAATCAGCCGGGCTACAGGGCGTGTAACGATCTGCACTGGTTATCTTCGGAAACGGAAGGTCTGCCGCATTTTCTTTCGGGCGCGTTTGCGGGCCAGTGCCTGTTTGAGCCGTTTTCTTTCTCCAGGTTTCAAATAGAAGGCGTGCTTCTTGATGTCCTTGATGATGTCTTCTTGCTGAACCTTACGCTTGAATCGGCGCAAGGCGCTCTCAAGCGACTCTCCATCTTGAACTCTCACGTATGCCAAAGCGAAAAACACCCCCCTTCAGAGCATCACAAAAACAGGGATTATAGCACTTTCACAGGTACAAAGTACCTGTTTGGTCCCTTGCCCGTGCCCGCGCCCTTGCTTTGCCCTGGCCTCGTCTCTTGGCGCAGCACCGAATTGCTGCTGGGTCAGGCTACCAGTTTCTGATCGTGCCATCACTGACGACACCCTGCGGGGCCGAAAAGGGCGAGATCAGGATGCTAAAGAGACCTACTCAACCAGGGAACCCAGGAAGGCATCAAGAGCATCCTGACCACTCTCACCCAGGCCGTCCACGTTCTCCGGATCGGCGTAGATTCCACGTACGACCCTGACCAGGGCGGCCTTCAGCTTTTTGGGGTCTCCTCGTGGCGCAGCCTCTGGAGAGATTTTTAGACTGGGGGACTGCTTCTGTGCTCGAGACTCAAGAAGCGCATAGTTCCTGATCTCGTCGACGGCCTTCTCAAGATCCGGACTGCCTTCGGTGAGGCTATCCAGACCCAGGTTCTGCTCGAAGCGTGAGAGCACGTCAAAAGCCTCTGGAAAATTGTCTCGAAGAGCGTCCAGGTAGTTGGCCGCAGCAAGAGCCTCTGCCCTGGAGGCGACTCGGCGAGCGTACAGCCACCAGACCCCCCCGCCCAGCAGGAGCAGGAGGCCGAACCCCAGTACAATCTCCGATTGCCACCAGCTCATCCCAGTACCCTTTTCACGTCATCTGTACTTATGAAAGCGAGAACCAGCCATCCTTTGGGACTTCCCACCACGGGCTGCTAACGCTCGAAATGCAACTTCTTCTGGTTGAGCCTCATTAGAATGTCATTCTTGAGTTCCGGCGCATACTCATCAGGTCGAATACCCCGCGCGATCTCCAGAGCCCGCGAAAGCTTGTCCAGAAATTCGTAGCTCTCGATGAGACCCAGGCGGGCCTGAAGGCGGAACTCCGGGCTTTGGGATTGTGCGATTACAACCTCAAAATACCGGATGGATCTGTCGTAATCCTGACCGACCTGCAGGATGGCCCCGATTCGTAGATTGGCCGGAGTTGCAATCTCTTCCTCCGGCTCGAGTTCGAGCAAGTGCTCGAACGTTGTCTGAGCCTCCAGGTACCTGCCCTGTTTGAACAGGACGTCACCGATCTTGAACAGCGCTTCGTTGGATCTCGCCGAATCGGACGCCTGCTCCAAATACTCACGCCGGAGCTGATTCGCCTGCTCCAGATCGCGCAGATCGATCTCATGTATGTCTGCGAGCATCAGCATCGCTTCGCCAACCAGTCCGTTCCCGGGACAAGAGTCAATAAGATTGTGAAGCAGACTCGCCGCCTTCTCCGTATCCTGAATCACCGAATACTCCATGGAAGCCAACTCCCAGAGCGCCCGGCAGGCGGCCGGCGTACCCGGGTACCGGGAACCAGGCTTTCATAAGCCCGCGCAGACTCCTGCGGATTGCCGCTTCTTTCCAGTAGTTGAGCCTTCTGGAGAAGCGAAATCGGTTTCCTCTCGGATTTCTTCGTTAGGGAAACGGCAAAGGCCAGCATCAGGAGCGGTAGTCCGAGGACCCCGCGGCTGAGTTTCATGGCTCGTCGCCCTCGAGTGGCTCGTCTGGTTCGTCATCCTCGAGTAGCTCATCTGGCTCGTCGTCCTCGGGCGGAATCAGGCTGACGCCCGCGACCCGGTCATCCTCGCCCAGATCGATGAGCTTCACACCCAGGGTACTGCGAGAAACCGTCAAGCGGACCTGACGGGCGGGAAGTCTGATCAGTTTTCCATTCTCGGTAATGATCATAATATCGGAGTCGTCATTCACCATGAACGAGGTGATCGCATTCCCATTTCTTTCCGAGGTTCGGATATTGATCACGCCCTGCCCCCCTCGATCCTGGGCTCGATACTGGTCAATGGGGGTTCGCTTTCCAAATCCGTACTCGGTTACCGCCAGTAAATCCGGCTTGTCCGGATCCACAATTTCCATCCCGATCATCTCATCGCCAGGTCGAAGCCTGATTCCTCTCACACCCCTGGAGACTCGGCCCATGCTCCGCACCTGTTCAAAATTGAAGCGAATCGCCTTGCCCAGTTTGGAGAACAGCATGATGTCCCGGTCGCCTTCGGCCAGAGCCACACTCATGAGTTCGTCTTCTTCATCCACCCTGCAGGCAATGATCCCATTAGAGCGAGGATGAGAGAATGCGCTCAAAGGGGTCTTCTTCACGTAGCCGCGACGGGAAGCCATGACGACGTGGGCCCCTCCCTCAAAATCATGCACGTTCAACACGTCGGCTACGCGATCATCGGGATCCACCTGGATCAGATTGACAATCGGTTTCCCTTTTCCAGTCGTTCCCACTTCGGGGATTTTCCAGACTTTGAGCCAATGGAGTTTCCCGCGGGTCGTAAAAATGAGCATGTAGCTGTGCGTCGAAGCCACGAACAGGTCGGCAATGATGTCTTCGTCGGTCCGGGTCGACATCCCGATGCGCCCTTTTCCGCCCCGATGTTGGCTCCGGTAAGTGCTCAACGAGGTTCGCTTGATGTAGCTGTCTCGGCTGGAGGTGATCACCATCTGCTCTTCGGCAATCAGGTCCTCCATAGAAATATCGATCTCGGTCTCCACAATCTCAGTTCGGCGTGGACTGGCGTAGGTAGCCTGAATCTGTACTAGTTCATCCCGGATGACTCCCTTGAGAGCTGCAGCATCTTCCAGGATTTCCCGCAACCGGGCGATGGTTTCCTGAAGTTGCGCAAACTCCTGCTCAATCTTCTCCCTTTCCAGTCCCGTCAAGCGCTGCAGCCGCATCTCCAGGATGGCCCGGGCCTGAGTCTCCGTGAGGTCAAACTCTTCAACCAGACCGCGCTTGGCTTCTCCGGGGTCCTGGGCGGCTCGAATCAGGTTGATAATGGAATCCAACTGGCCAAGAGCGATGCGCAGACCTTCCAGGATATGAGAGCGCCCCTGGGCCTTGTCGAGCTCAAAGGTAGTCCGGCGCCGGACCACGTCTTTGCGGTGTTCCAGGAAATGCCGAATCACCTCAGGGAGCGAGAGAACCTGAGGTCGGCCGGCCACAATCGCCAGCATGATGATCCCAAAGGAAGACTGGAGAGGGGTCAGTTTGAAGAGCGCGTTGAGCACAATCTGAGGCTGCTCGCCGCGCTTCAATTCAATCACGACACGCATTCCGCTGCGATCGCTCTCGTCGCGCAGATCACTGATCCCCTGAATCTTTTTCTGGACTACGAGTTGAGCAATCTTCTCCACCAGACGAGCTTTGTTCACCTGATAGGGCAGCTCGTCGATAATAATCGCTTCGCGGTCTTTCCCAAGCGGTTCAAAGCTGGTCCGGCCCCTCAGGTGGATAATTCCCCTCCCGGTTCGATAGGCTGAGAAGATTCCCTGGCGACCATAAATGAAAGCACCGGTTGGGAAATCCGGCCCCGGGACGAGTTCCAGAATCTCAGCCAGGGAAGCATCTTCCCGGTCCAGCAGCAACAGGGCTGCGGCCACGACTTCACTCAGATTGTGAGGGGGAATGTTGGTTGCCATACCCACGGCAATCCCGGAAGTTCCATTCACCAGCAGGGTGGGGAAGCGAGCGGGAAGAACGGTGGGCTCGGTCAGAGACTCGTCATAGTTGGGAACAAAATCGACCGTGTCCTTCTCGATATCAGCCAGCAGCTCGGCTGCAATCCGGGACATCCGAACCTCGGTGTAACGCATGGCCGCCGGAGAGTCCCCATCGACCGAGCCAAAATTGCCCTGCCCGTCGATAAGCACCTCGCGCATCGAAAAATCCTGCGCCATGCGCACCATGGTGTCGTAGACCGCCGAGTCACCATGAGGATGGTATTTTCCAATCACCTCGCCCACAATTCGAGCCGATTTCTTGGGCGCCCGGGTGAAGGTGTTCGACAGCTCGTGCATGGAATAGAGGATCCGCCGGTGGACGGGCTTGAGACCATCTCGGATGTCCGGCAACGCCCGGCCGATAATCACCGACATGGCGTAATCCAGGTACGAAGAGCGCATTTCGTCTTCGATGTTTACCGGGAGTTCATTGTCTCGGAGCTTGGGCATTCAGTTGTTCCTCTAAACTGCCTTTGAATCCGGATGCTCTCACAGCCAACGCCCTGTTCGAAGGGCACGAAGTGGTAGTGGACTAGATATCCAGGTGCTTCACTTGCAAGGCATTGGTCTCAATAAAGTCACGCCTTGGCTCGACGGCGTCTCCCATGAGAATGTTGAAGATATCGTTGGCCTGAAGGCTGTCTTCGATGCGAACCTGAAGGAGAGTTCGTGTCTCTGGATCCATGGTGGTTTCCCAGAGTTGGTCCGGGTTCATTTCCCCAAGACCCTTGTAGCGCTGAATGGACAGCTGCCTCTTGGCTACTGCCAGCACCGTGTCCACCAGCTCCCTCCAGTTTTCAGTTTCAATGGGCTCACCCTTCTGTTCGACCGTATATCCTGAACCTCTATAGGCCGAGACCCGCTTGGACATGCTCAACAGAGTTTGAATCTCACCTGAGTTCAGAAGCTCCAGACTGATGATCTGGTCTCCAGCTTTGATCTCAAAGAGATTGTGTTCCGGGTCCAACTGGACCTCCGCAGAACTTTCGACGAAGGCTTCTGCCAGCTCGGCAAGCCGGGACTTGTCCTGGAAAAACTCTCGAAGATGGGTCCGGTCCATGGGATTCTCATCAAAGAAAATCACCAGCCGCTTCAGCTGGTCGGGATCGAAAGTGATGGCAAGCCGGTCGAAGGTTTCCTGAAACTGCATGATTTCCCGGATGGCCTTCCGAAACCCTTCTCCCGAATAGAGCTCTCCGCTGTTCTTCACCGTAAAGGAGATGTCGGTCCCCGTTTCTTGCAGCAGATACTGAGTTAAGGCCCGGTCATCAGTCAGATAAGTCTCCTTCCGGCCTTTCTTGACCAGGTACAAAGGAGGCTGGGCGATATAAATATGCCCCTCTCTCACCAGCTCGTTCATTTGCCTGTAGAAAAAAGTCAGGAGGAGCGTCCGGATATGGCTTCCGTCAATATCGGCATCGGTCATGATGATGACTTTGTGGTAGCGAAGTCGTTCGAGGTCGAAGTCGTGCGAACCAATGCCCGTGCCAATCGCCGCGATCATGGTCGTAATCTCGGTGTTCCCGAGCATCTTGTCGAAGCGGGCCTTCTCGACATTCAGAATCTTGCCTTTGATGGGGAGAATGGCCTGGAATCTCCGATCGCGGCCCTGTTTCGCCGAACCGCCCGCCGAGTCCCCCTCGACAATGAAGATCTCTGATCGAGCCGGGTCTCGCTCCTGGCAATCCGCCAGCTTCCCCGGAAGCGCGAGATTGTCGAGCGCACTCTTGCGGCGCGTCAAATCCCTGGCCTTGCGGGCCGCAAAGCGGGCGCGGGCCGCGTCGACAGCCTTTTCGATGATCAGCCGGCCAATTGCAGGATTCTGCTCGAGATAGATCGAGAGCTTTTCGTTGCAGACGGTTTCGACCGCTCCTTTGACTTCGCTGTTTCCGAGCTTAGCCTTGGTCTGACCCTCAAACTGAGGATCGGAGAGCTTGACACTGATGACCAGAGCCAGGCCTTCACGGACATCCTCTCCGCTGAGCTTTTGCTTCAGATCGCGGAAAAGATTGTTCTCCACTGCATACGCGTTCAGGGTTCGAGTCAGGGCCGCCTTGAAGCCAACCAGGTGAGTACCGCCTTCGATGGTGTTAATCGTATTCGCAAACGAGTACAGAATCTCGTTGTAGGCATCGTTGTATTGAAACGCCACCTCCACCTGAATGTCGGCCTTCTTTTCTTCGATGTAGATGGGCTCCTCGTGAAGAGGGGTCCGGTTGCGGTTCAGGTAGCGGACAAAATCCACCACGCCTCCCTCATAAAGGAAGGTCTGTTTCTCCCCCGATCTCCGATCCTCTACGCTGATCTTCAGCCCGGAGGTCAGGAAGGCCATTTCTCGCATTCTCTGTGACAGCGTGTCGTAGCTGAACTCGACAGTGTCAAAAATCGACGTGTCGGGTTTGAAGGTGACGACCGTCCCCCGGCGCTTCGTGGTCCCGGTCTGGCCAAACGAAGTCACCGGGATTCCACGCTCGTATTCCTGCTGGTAGACCTTATTGTCACGCCGGATCTCCAGAAGGAGTGACTCGGACAGAGCATTGACGACCGAGACGCCCACTCCGTGCAGGCCACCCGAGACTTTGTAGGAATCGTTGTCGAACTTGCCGCCGGCATGAAGAGTGGTCATCACCACCTCGGCCGCAGGCCTTTTCTTCACGGGATGGAGGTCCACGGGGATTCCCCGTCCGTTGTCCGTTACGGTCACCGAGTTGTCAATGTGGAGGATGACGGTGATCTCATCACAGTACCCGGCCAGGGCTTCGTCAACCGAATTGTCGATCACCTCGTAAACCAGGTGATGCAAGCCCGAAGTCGAAGTGGACCCGATGTACATGGCCGGACGCTTACGCACGGCCTCCAACCCTTCCAGAACTTTAATCTTGTCAGCAGTATATGAAGTCATGAACCCTGGATTTAGCGGTTTGATTCTGGAGGCAAGTTCAGATCAAGAAGCACCTATTGGGAAGCCGTTTCTCAGACTACTATATTTTACCACATTCCCCCGGCTGAAAGGGGGTGCCAGCTGCCCCGTAGAAGCGCACTAAATGCCTGACCAGTAAAGACTTTGGAACGCCCGTGAGAGAGACGGTCCAGTCTGGTTTGAGGGTGCTCAGAGCTGCATTGGCATCACGACGTACTGGTAGGAATATTCTTCGTCGTCAATCGAGCTGAAGAGGCCCTGGGTTTCGGCATCCCGAAGCGACAGATTGACCTTCTCTGAATCGAGAACCGACAAGAAATCCAGCAAATATGAGGCGTTGAAACAGATCGAGAGAGCGTCACCCTCGAACTCCACCGGTAATGAGGCCTTGGCCTCCCCCAGGTCGGCATTATTGGAGGAGACATCCAGCTGGCCTTCGGTGAGCTCCAGCTTGATGGATCGGGACTGCTCGTCGGCCATGATCGCGACTCTCTTGAGAGTGTCGCTCAGTTCTACCGTGTCGATCTGGGCGTCCTTGTCGTTCTCAGCAGGAATCACCATCTCGTAGTTGGGAAACTGACCGCTCAGCAGGCGGGAGATCAGGATCCGATCACCCACCTGAAAGAGAAGATGGTTCGAGTCTTTGGCAAACTGGATCGTGTCGTAACCTGACGCCGCCAGCTTGACCAGTTCAACCAGCGTTTTCTTAGGAACCAGGTTCTTCATCTCGCCTTCCACGCCAGGAATCTCAGCAGGCGCGGAAATCAGAGCAAGCCGGTGCCCATCGGTTGTCACAAAGGTCATCTGATTCGCCTTCAAGATCATGAGGGCGCCATTGAGCGCAAAGCGAGACTCCTCTTGTGTGATGGCAAAGACACATCGGGAAATCATGAAACGCACAGAGGCCGCCGGAAGCTCAAATCTCGAACCTTCGACCTGTGGCACATCCGGAAAGTTTTCTTTGGAAAGACTGGTAACCTTGAACCTTGAGCGCTGGCAGGTGATCGCTACCCACTCGTCACCGCCCGACATCTTGAAGTGGATCTCGGAATCAGGAAGCAACCGGACAATGTCGAAGAGCTTTCGCGCTGAAACAGTCACCGAACCGGCCACCTTGACAGCAGCCGGGCAAGTGCACCGAATCGTCACATCAAGGTCAGTTCCGGTAATAGCCAGAGTGTTCCCGGTCGTCTCCAAGAGAAGATTGGAGAGAATGGGTACGGTAGTCTTTTTCTCGACCACTCCCTGCACGTACTGGAGCTCTTTAAGTATGTCTCCCTTCTTGACTACAAAATCCATCAGGCATTCCTCTCAGTTCTGGTTACTTTCGGCGAAATCCCCTGAGGTGCAGGACACTAGTGAATCAGCTCCTGCAGGCGTTTCAGCAGCGCCTTCATGCCAGGATCCTCCTTGGAAAGGCCCTCGATCTTCCTGATCGAATGGAGGACAGTTGTGTGGTGTTTCCCTCCAAAGGCCTTGCCGATCTGAGGCAGAGAGTGCTTGGTCAACACTCGAGCCAGATACATGGCGATCTGCCGCGGCTCGGCGATTCGACGAGAGTTATTCCTGGCCCTCAGGTCGGTTGGAGTCAAAGAGAAGTGGTTCGCCACAATCCTCTGCACGTCTTCCACCGTGATGATTCTGGTGTTTTGTTCGGCAATGTTCCTAAGCACCCTCTCGGCCAGATCGAGAGTAATCTCCTCGCCAGTCAAGCTGCTGAAGGCAACCAGTCGAATCAACGATCCCTCCAGCTCACGTACATTGGAGCGGATGTGCTGGGCGATGAAGAACACGACATCGTCGGGCAGACTGACTGCTTCCAGTTCAGCTTTTTTCTTGAGTATCGCCACCTTCGTCTCCAGGTCGGGAGCCTGGATATCGGCAATCAATCCCCATTCGAAGCGGCTGTGCAAACGCTCTTCCAAGGTCGGGATTTCTCGCGGGGGGCAATCACTTGTGATCACAATCTGCTTCTGGTTGTCATAGAGAGCATTGAAGGTGTGGAAGAACTCTTCCTGAGTTCGCTCCTTTCCCGCCAGAAACTCGATGTCATCCATCAACAGAACGTCTATGTTGCGGTACTTCTCGCGGAACTGGATGGTCTTGTCATAGCGAATCGAGTTGATGAGCTCATTCATGAAGCGCTCGGATGACATGTAGGTCAGCTGCGTGCGCGGAGCACGGATCTTGATGAAGTGCCCTATGGCATGCATCAGATGGGTCTTACCCAGGCCCACTCCCCCATAAATGAAAAGAGGGTTGTACGCCTTGGAAGGTTGCTCCGCCACGGCCAGGGCTGCAGCATGGGCAAACTGGTTGCTGGCACCGGCTACGAAGCGCCCGAAAGTGTATTTCGGATTCAGATGACATTGAGCTGCCTGGGGACACGGGCCCTCCGCAAGAACATCGTTGCCGGCAGGGAGTGTGTCGTGATCCACTCCGGAATCCTCCACCACCAGCTCCCATGCCCAGTCCCCCAATCCCACTTCGGTAAGGGCTTCCTCGATGACGTCGGAGTAGTTCTCAGTGAGCCAGTAACGAAAGTACTCGTTCGGCACTCGAACGAACAGTTGCCTGGCTTCGCGAACCTCCGACTCAGCCACCGTCGGCTTGAACCAGATATCAAAATTCTGCTTAGAAACCCGCCCCTCTATCGAAGACAGAACGGTATCCCAAAACTGCATACGCACTTCGGCCAATACTGACCCAGATTTTCCCTGTTATTTGCTCAGGAGGGGACCGACACTCAGCCCATGCCAGCCAGAGCCCGCCTAGGTTTCCACAACGTTTTCCACAGGTTGTGGAAAACGGCAATTCCTACCAGCCTCAAGCGAAACGGCCCTAACCGTACCACGCCCTTCACGACCTTGCAAACGCTTTTTCAGAGCTTTTTTGCCAAAACAACGTCTGGACTCACGGAGGGCGACTTATTTCTATATTTAGCAGTTGTTTACATACCAAAACCGGAGACAGATTTGAAAGGAATCACGCTTTTTTCCAGGGCGAAAACAGATTCCGCTTCAGGGGCTAGAACAGAGTCTCCCAGAGCTTCAAAAAAGGTCACGGTGGGCGACCTCATATGTGCCCTTTTTGTCGGTTTGACTGAATTGAGGTGCCTGAGCAGAGCCGGCCGGCTCGAGTGGATACGAAGACGAGTCAGATCAGGGGTGATTCAGGAATTGATGAGGGCTTTTAGCTCTTTTCCAGGCTTGAAGTAGGGGACCCTCTTGGCGGGCACAAACACTGTTTCTCCGGTCTTGGGGTTTCGACCCTGGCGGGACGCCCGGTTTCTGAGACGAAAACTTCCAAAGCCTCTGAGCTCGACTTTCTCACCCCCCTTGAGTGAATCCACAATGCTGTCAAGAACGGTCTGGACAATGACTTCGGCGTCCTTCTTGTTCAGGTCAGAGTTCCTGGAAACCTCATCGACAAGTTCAGCCTTCGTCATTCTCGTCCTCCTTGGCCAGCTCAGCCTTTCTCTTCAGCTGACCCAGCTCGTCACCAGCGATTTCCCCAATCGAGGTCCGGGGAGTCTCGGTGCTGTAGCTCCAGGTGTCTTCCACTTCCTCACGGTCCGGCTGCAGGAGCGCTTTGATGGACAGCCCAATCTTCCTCTCGAGAAGGTTCATCTTGATGACCTTGAAGTCAAGTTCCTGGCCAATGGAGAACTTGTCTTCTGGATTCTCGATTCGCTCTGTATCGAGTTCCGACACGTGGCACAAGCCCTCGATCCCCTCTTCCAGTTCCACAAAAGCCCCGAAGTTGGCGAGCCTGACGATCTTCCCCGGAAGAACGGCACCAATCTGCTTCTCTGAGAAGAACTCCTCCCAGCGGTCCGGTTCCAGCTGCTTGATTCCGAGCGACAATCTCTGGTTGTCAGCATCGACATTCAAGACGACGGCACTCACTTCCTCACCTTTCTGCAGAACTTCTGAAGGATGCTTGATTTTCTTTGTCCAGCTCAGATCGGAAACATGGACCAGCCCATCCACACCTTCTTCGACTTCAATGAAGGCTCCGAAGTCCGTCAGATTCCGAACCTGGCCGGTCACGATCGAGTTGATCGCATACTTCGCTTCAATTTCATCCCAGGGGTTGGGTTCCGTTTGCTTGAGTCCAAGTGAGATCCGACGACTTGACGTATCGATCTCCAGGACCTGGGCCTCGACCGTGTCCCCCACAGTCAGGAGCTGAGAAGGATGCTTGATGCGCTTGTTCCACGTCATTTCGGAAATGTGGATCAAGCCCTCGACACCCTCTTCGAGTTCCACGAAGGCACCGTAGTCGGTCAGGCTCACAACTCTCGTTTCGACCCGGGATGACTTCGGGTACCGCTTCGAAGCACTCAGCCAGGGATCATCCGACAGTTGCTTGTAGCCCAACGATACCTTCTCTTCGAGGCGATCGAACTTCAGGATCTTGACGTTGATTTCATCGCCAACGCCAAAGAGATCTGAAGGATGGTTGACCCGACCCCACGACATATCGGTGATGTGAAGTAATCCATCGATACCACCGAGATCTGCAAACACTCCGTAATCGGTAATGTTCTTGACTACACCTGAAACAATCAGGCCCTCCTCAAGCGACTTCAGCGTTTCCTCTTTCTGCTTGAAATACTCTGCCTCAAGGACGGCTTTGCGAGACAGCACGATGTTGCCACGTCTCTTGTTGACCTTGATGACACGCATCTCGATCTCTTTCCCTTTGAACATGTCCAGGTTGCGGATAGGATGCAGGTCAATCTGCGAGCCCGGGAGAAAAGCGCGAACGCCGATATCGACGGCCAGACCACCCTTGATTCTCTCAATCACGCGCCCCTTGACGATGGATTGCTCCTGATAGGCCAGTTCAATGGTGTCCCAGATCTTCATCCGTTCTGCTTTTTCGCGGGAAAGGACAACAAACCCATCACGTCCTTCCGCACGCTCCAGCAGGACCTCGACCTTGTCACCCACTTCGACCTCAAGGGTCCGGTCTTCATTCCGGAACTCGTCGATGGAGATGATTCCCTCTGATTTATAGCCGACGTCGACAACGACTCCCTTGTCGGTGATCTTCAAGACAGTTCCTGCCACGACTTCCCCTTCTGTAATACTTTTGAAGGTGGTGTCGTAGGCAGCGAGCATGTCCTCATATGCCGTGTCGGACCCCAGAACGATCTGAGGCAAACCGGGCATGGTCGCGGCTGCCGAACTGTCTTTTTCTTTCAAGTTTTCTTCTGCTTTCTCGGTCTTTGTGGTGGTTCCCATCGGAATCCATCCCTCCCCTGAAATCTTCTCCGGCACCCCGCTCCCGCCGGCGGAAACAATACCTTTGCGACCATCAGAGTTTTGGAAGGTCAGGTCGACTGTTCGTGATTCAACCTTGAAATGGGAGTTTCAACAAGATGCGGAGGATCCTTGGTCGAACTTTGAAGGATTCCTTATATCCCGCGGCAAGAACTTTGTCAAGAACACGCGGGTCGACCAGAAAGACCTGAATTTGCTACGCTTTTGGCTCTTGGAGCCGCAGTGTGCCCTTGCGCACGAGCCCGGGGATCTGAAACTTTCGAAGCGGGCGGGCGTCTTCAATCTGGCTGGAGTACAACATGTTAGAGCGTCTACGGGAGTTGGAAGCTCGCTACGAAGAGTTGTCGGAAGAGCTGACTGACGAGAAGGTGCTGGGGTCTCCCACGAGATACCGGGACACCGCTCGCGCCCACTCCGAGCTTCAGGGAGTGGTAGACGAATACCGGCTCTACCTGTCGATCTCCAGGCAAATCGCCGAGGCCCAATCTCTGATTGCGGAAGAGTCAGATCCCGAAATCCAGCAGATGGCGCGCGACGAACTGACTCTGCTGGAGAAGCAGGAAGAAGAGTGTGACGGCCGCTTGAGAAGACTGCTGATACCGAAGGACCCGAACGCCGGCAAGAATGTGATTCTGGAGATTCGGGCCGGCACCGGCGGCGACGAAGCGACACTTTTTGTCCAGGAGGTGTTGCGCATGTACTCCCGCTACGCTGATGCAAACCGCTGGAAAACCGACCTGGTTTCGGTCACTCACTCGTCGGTCGGAGGGATGAAGGAAAGTATTGTCTCGATTGAGGGCAAGGGCGTGTTCAGCCGCCTCAAGTTCGAGAGCGGTGTTCATCGCGTGCAACGAGTACCGGAGACTGAGACCCAGGGTCGTGTTCACACCTCTGCCATAACGGTAGCGGTCCTGCCCGAAGCTGACGAGTTGGAGGTGCGAATTGAACCCAACGATCTCAGGATCGACACTTTCTGCTCCTCCGGCCCCGGGGGCCAGTCGGTCAACACGACCTACTCAGCGATCCGAATCACCCATCTTCCAACCGGCGAAGTCGTGACCTGTCAGGATGAGAAATCCTGGCACAAGAACAAGGCGAAAGCCATGAAAGTCTTGCGCTCCCGACTCTATGAGAAGGCGATGGAACAACAGCACCAGGAGATTGCGGACAGCCGCCGAGCAATGGTGGGAACGGGCGATCGGAGCGAGAAAATCCGAACCTACAATTTTCCCCAGAACCGAGTGACGGATCATCGAATTGGTCTGACTGTTCACCGGCTCGAGCAGGTGTTAGAGGGCGGTCTTGACCAGATCATCGATGCTCTGGCCACACACGAGCAGGAAGAGGCGCTCAAAGTCGGCGAGCTGAGTCAATGACGAGCGCTGTTCGCAGTTGACCGTACTCGAAGCTCTTCAATTCGGGCGCGAGCAACTGGCTGCTTCCCGGCTCCGCTACCCTCGAGAAGATACGCTTGCACTCCTCGGACTGGTTCTCGGGTGGCCCCGAATCCGGCTTGTTACCTCTTCCGATTCGGAGCTGGCGAATCCACAGCAGCTTCTTTTTCGACAATTGGTCGCGCTGCGCCGAAGCCACTTCCCAATCCAGTACATGTCAGGCCAGCAGGAGTTCTACGGAAGAGGCTTTCGGGTGCGACCCGGGGTCCTCATTCCACGCGCGGAAACTGAAGTGATCGTGGAGGAGGCCTTGAAGATCGCTGCCGGACTCGAAGAAGAGGCCGTTCCGGTCCTGGATATCGGCACCGGTTCGGGGTGCATCGCGGTCTCTCTCGCCTGTGAAGACCCCAGAATTCTGGTCACGGCGATCGAGCCCAGCCCTGCTGCGCTCCAGGTGGCGGAACTCAACTGCCGGCGGCATGGGTGTAGAGATCAAGTGAGCTTGATCTGCTGCGAACTTCGGAACCTTCCGAAGCTTGGGAAGTTCCAAATGATCGTCTCCAACCCTCCCTACCTGGACTCCGGATCAAGCGGAGAGATTGACCGCGGGGTGCTTGACCATGAACCGTCCGAGGCCCTGTTCGGCGAGAGTGGACGATGGTCGGTCTTCCGAGAGATCTTCGAAGCTGCGGGTGGGTTGCTGGGTGCGGAAGGCAGCATCCTCCTCGAATTGGCACACGGTTATCTGGAAGATGTGACGAGCCTGGGCCAGGATCACGGCTGGGCGACTCGGGCGGTGCACAAGGACCTGGCGGGGCGGAGCCGTGTGGCGGTTTTTGGGCGGGAGAAGAAGTAGAAACTTACTCCCATTTGTATTCTGTACAATAGTGGTTTGGAACAAATATCGACAACCTGTCTTTAACAATGGAGACTTTAGTGCAAGACGAGATTAGAACAATTCTGGCTGAGCTGGGCGAGGACCCTGAGCGCGAGGGACTTCTCAAGACTCCCAAGCGGGTCGAGGGGGTAATGAAATTCCTCACCAGCGGCTATGACGTGGATCCCGAAGTACTCCTCAACGATGCCCTCTTCACGGTCCGGTACGACGAGATGGTGATCGTCAAGGATATTGAGCTTTACAGTCTTTGTGAGCATCACCTTCTTCCTTTTTTCGGTCACTGCCATGTTGGATACCTGCCGGATAAAAAGGTGATCGGGTTGAGCAAGATCCCGCGCATTGTTGAGGCCTTCTCACGGCGGCTCCAGGTTCAGGAGCGTCTCACCCAGCAGATCGCTGAAACGATTACCCAGGCTGCTGCCCCGAAGGGGGTTGCCGTCGTGGTCGAAGCGCAGCATCTGTGCATGATGATGCGAGGAGTAGAAAAGCAAACAACCAAGATGATTACTTCGGCGATGCTCGGTCGTTTTCGAAACGACCCCCGCTCCCGATCCGAGTTCTTCAACCTGGTGGGGCTTCCTAGTTGAGGCTGACGTGACTCTGAAGCAGCGAGATCTTGTCCTTCTCACGGTGATGATCTGTATTTTCGCGAGCGGGTTGCGGGTGCTCGGGCAGGAGAGTCAGGAGACATCCGATGAATCACAGCCCTTTCGTGTCGACGTCAACCTGATCACCCTGCGATTCACAGTCACCGACGGGGCTGGAAGGTTCAGCAATTCGCTGTCGCAGGAGGATTTGATTGTTGAAGAGAACGGAGTCCCGGTTCAGATCGATCTGTTTGAGCCGCCCAGGAACCAGTCTGGGGAGAGTCGCGACTTGTGGCTTTCCTTTCTGATCGATGTCAGTGGAAGTACCTTCGCAACGCGAACCGAAGAAATCGTTGTCGCTCAGACCTTTCTCGACAACCTCTCCCACGCGACCCGAATCGGCGTGTTCGGGTTCACCAATGAGCTTCTCCCTTTTCAGACCTTCACAGTGGACCGAAAACTGGTGCTCGAAGCCATCCGACAGGCCCGCAAGCATCTCGGACAGACGGCTATCTACAAGTCACTGGATCGACTGATGGACCTCGTCAATTCCAGTGCGCCCGCCGGAAGTCAGAAGGCCGTGATCCTGATCTCCGATGGGCTGGACCCGGCTCACGACAGAGCCAAAGCCAGCGCAGCCCGGGCCAGGCGGGAGGGCTTTCACATCTACAGCATTCGGGTGCCTTCCTCCGCCCAGGTCTATATTGGCCCCAATCCCACCCGGGAAGACCCGTCGCGGCGAGCCTCCCGGCAGCACAGGAACGAAGAGCAGGTTGACGCCTTCAACCGCCTGGGACTGGCCACGGGCGGCAAGAGTTTCAGCGGATTCGAGACCATTCTCGATTTCGACCAGACGCTGGCCGAAATCAATGACCATCTCTTCGGCAACCTTTACCGGATCGGATACTATTCCGATCACGTGAGAAGAGAAAATCTTCTCGACCGGATTCAGGTCAGAACGCGGCAGGCCGATTTTCGGATTGCCTCGGCTTTCAAGAAGCTTCCCCGACAATTCGATGCCAAACGCTCTCTGCTCCAGGTGTTCTTCGATATATCCGGCGAGAGCACCCTGCAGGGTTTTCCCACGGCCAGGTTCCGTGAAATCGGTGCAGACATGGACGTTCTCCAGCAGACCCCGGAGGGCACTCTTATTGGCCTGCCCTTCAGGCTCAAGGTGAACCCTTTTTCATTCCGCGGAGCCTCGAGCGACGGGATCCAGACGCAACTGGGGATACTGGGTCTTCTGCTCGATCAAGACGGGAAAGAAATCGTACGCCTGAGAGAGATCATCCGCATCACCATGGACGCCAGAGAGGTTCGGGAAGGGCGGGGAATCATTTACAGCAATCGACTGGTCGCTCCTCCCGGGGCCTACACTCTACATGTTGCGCTGCTGGAACTTTCCACCTGGCGCCTGACCTCATTTTCTCGACAAGTTACCATTCGAGGGAGTTGACTCCGGTCCTAGCAGCCCGTGGTGCAAATAGGTTTTCAGACTTCAGACCGAGCGGACCGGTGGCAGAAGCGACGGGAGCGTTGACCTAGCCCGGATTATGCAAGAACCGTAGTCCGGAGTTGAAAAACGACTCGAGAAGTGGCTCAACTCGAAAGCGGACAGGTGTGACAGGCGGATTTGCGAAGAATATCGGTTGGCGAGGCGTTTGAAGTGGTTGGGGAGTGAATTTCAGACAGATCTGGGCCTGGGTGAGTATCGGAAGCGGTTTTTCGGGGAGCTGGGAGAGGCTAGCTGGAGTTGAGACGACTCAAGACGAGGTGGAAGAGGGGTTGTTCGGGAAAGGCTGAGGAAAGATGGACCCAGATGCGTCGAGTGGTTTGTCGGATCCGGGCCCCGATCTTGAGGACACGACGACGTAAGGTTTCGATTTCGAGCTTGTGCCAGGGGGTCCCGTGCAGATAGTCGCGCAGGCGCACGAACATCTGGTAAGCCAGGGCATGCAGAAGGAGTCGAAACTGATTGGCCAGGAATCGATGACAGCTGAGTCGGTCCATGCTCAGATGATTCTTGAAGGCCTTGATGAAGTTTTCGGTCTGTCCTCGGTTTGTGTAGTGGTCATAAAGTGATTGGGAGCAGAGATCGTCCCGGTTGGTGACCACAAAGCGACGATTGATCCCGCGCTGATCGACCTCCACTTTGACGATGACGCGACGAGATCGATCCCAGCTGTTGGCTCGATAAAGAAACTCGTCAAACTGACGCTGTTTTTCCTCCAGCTCAAGGAACCTTTCCCGAGTCGAATCCAGCAGGGGCTCGACCACTCGCTGCAGGCGAGGGTTTCGACTTAACCCAATGACATACTGGAGTTGATTCTCTTCAGCCTCACAGAACTCGTAGAGCCGCGGCGTGGCAAAGCCGCTGTCGGCCCGAATCTCAATCTCGACATCCGTCCCCACTCCTTGTCGGATAGCCTCCACGACTCGCTTCAGAATGGGCACGATGTGAGAGGCAGCTCCCTTGTTGCCAGGTCTCAACACGGCACACACCAGGTCTCCCGTGTCGGCATCGAAGATCAGCAAAGGATGCAGAATGTGGCTTCGGTAATACCCGTGGTAGAAGGAGAACTCCTGCTGGCCGTGGGTATGGTCGTCGGTACTGTCCAGATCCAGGATGATCTTACCGGGACGTCTTTTCTTCAGGGAGCGCACATAACGGCCTAGCAGCCACTGGCTCAAACGCATCAGATCCTTCCTGGTGACGGAGTTCTCCAAGCGGGAGAAAGTCGGCTGCGTGGCCAAATCCGGATCGCTCTCCGGCAACTGATCACAGACGGTTTTGAGCATCGGATCCGAGCGCAGCGTATCGGCGTCATTACAGTCTTCGTAGCCGGCCACGATCTGCAAGACTCGTTGTCGGATCAACTTCAACAGATCATGACGAATGTAGCGTTGGTCTCGACTCTCCGAAATACACGAACTGAAGCCCTCGCAGAGCCGATGTTGCCGATCCACCGATCCAAACAACAACCATCCTGCGTCGGAAGTGAGGCTCCCCCCATCAAAACGCGCCGTGATCTTTCTGTGGCTGTGAAATGGCAGGGTATTCTGGCAGACTGCTCTTAACATTGCCGTAGCTCCTGGTTAGGGTCTTGTTTGTGTAAACCCTTTTATATCAGAGAGCTACGGCTCTTTTTATGGGCCCAAATCTCACTCGGATTCAGATCTCATGCATAATCCGGGCTAGACTTTTGAGTCTGGGCGGTCGGAATCAAGCCAAACAGGCCCTTCAGACGCTTCCACAGCGACAAAATGAGGAGCAAGACGAGGCAAATCCGCCCCTGCAGCCCCCGCGGCGTGCCCACACCCAACTGCTGGCGCATCAGCAGCCCCAGATTGAATCCGCTCACCTGAATCAGCAGCCGCTTCAAGACATTCTCATGGCCCCGAACGTGAACCCGTCTCATCCCGCCGGTCTCGTAAAGGTGAGCACACGGTCTCTCCAGTAGCTCACCTCGTTGTCGTAAAAGTTGCCGTCCTCGCCGACCTCGGATTCGTCGCCGGTTCCCATAGACCGCATCACGGGCCTGAGTGTCTCCTCTCCAGCGTCTTTTCCCTCGTTTCGGTTCGCTCACATAGCTGCGCAGTCCCAGCGCTTCTAAATCCACCATCCGCTCGCTGCTGTGATATCCCTTGTCGGCCACCACCTCTTCGATGCCCGATCCCTTCGGCAGCGCTTGTTCCACCTGCTCGGCCGCCTGTATCAGTGTCTTGACCATCGTTTGCGTATCGCCTCGATCCGCTCCTTGCACCGTGACCGAGACGATGGCTCCCGTCTCCAGATCCACTGCATGCTCTGCCTTGTGCGCCAGATGCGTCCGCCCATCCTTCATCCTGGCGATGCGCGCATCCCCATCCTGCGGGTGCTTCCACTGCTGGTTCGATCCCTTGCCTGTTCGCTTGCGGTCCAGTAGGGCCAGATCTTCTCGAGTAGGCGTCTGGATGCCGGAGGCTACTGCCAGCTCCGTTAAGAACTCTTCGTAGCCCTGCTCGGAGTCTCGTCTCACGATGCTGCGCAGCGCCGCATTGGCTTCCAGCGTGGTGGCATCGATGCCGATCGTCTTGCCATTCAATAACCCGCTCTCGGCTACCCGCTTCAGCACCCAGGAGAAAACCGCCTCATGCGTGGCCACATCGATCAGTCGCCTGGTCCTGGAGATGGTCGAATGATCCGGAGGTGACTCACTCAGATTCAGTCCCAGAAAACCGCGCAGCGCCAGCGAATCAGCGGCTCGCCAGGCAATGCCTCGCTCCGAGCTCAACCCTTCGAAGTAACCCACCAGCAGCAGCCGGAAATAGATGCCCGGTGCCAGGCCGGGCCGCCCTCGGCTGGGGGCATAGAAAGCGGCGCATTCCGCTTCCACAAAATCATCGAAACCGTGCTTGCCCAGCACTCTGTTCAGGCGTTGGTAAAAAGGGTGTCCCGGCGCTTTGGCCAGCTCTGTTGCCGGCACCCACATCTCGCTCTGCCTCTGTCTCTTACGCTTGCCCATCGACATGGCACAAGTCTATTGGCCATGGCTGACCGAGAGGCGACTTTCACCACGGGCTGCTAGGCCCAGATTCCAGGATAGAGCGGGAGGGGCCTCGGACCTCGGGGGAGGCGAACGTTAAGGAGCGGCCGAGAGCCTCCCCCTTCCTGACTCCTTCCTCTTCGTGTCTTGGAATCTGAGTCAGAACAACCTGGCGGCGATCCAGCTGCCGGAGACGAATGTCCCAACAACACTGCCGAGATTGGCAAAAATTACCACCAGAAGAATGCGGGTTGTGGGATTGAGCCAGAACCCCTTGACGGATCCGATGGCCTCCGGAAGCCCCTCCAGATCTTCAACGGTGGGCTTCTTGACCACACACTGGACCAGGCCCGCTACCCACCCGGCGGCAATCATTGGATTCAAACTGGTCAAGGGAGCGGCGACAAAGGCACTTGCAATCGTGAGCGGATGGCCCAGTGCGAGGGCCGCCCCCAGAGCAGAAAGGATTCCATTCACAAGAATCCAGATGTACACCGACTCCAGTGACTGCTCGGCGCCCCCCGTCAGGAACCCATAGACAAAGAGGGCCACGATCAGTCCCGGCACCGCCCATTTTATGACCTTACCCAGCCACCCCGGCCTGGGAACCTCCTCCAGGGGCGTCAGGTCGTGGTCGCGGTCCAGGTGTCCCAGCACTCCCGGCACATGACCCGCGCCCAGCACCGCTACCGTCCGCTGGCCGGCTGACTCTCTGATCTTCTGGGCCAGATAGACATCCCTCTCGTCGATCAGCGTCTCTTTCAGACTCGGGAGCTCATCCGCCAGCAGCCGTAGAATGTCCCCCAGCTTTTCTTCTTCTTTGAGCTGCTCAACGGTCTCCTCATCGATCTCTTCCCCAACGAAGAGGCTTGCCATCAACTGGAAAATCATTTTCGACTTGTTCCAGAACCCCAGCCGCGCCCAGGTGCGCTTCAAGGTGGTCTGGATATCTCTATCGGCCAGAACAAGCCGGGCATTAGTTGCCTGGGCTCCCTCGATCGCCTCGATCATTTCGGCTCCCGGTTTCACGCTCAGTCTGTCTCCGATTCGCTTCTGGAAAGCGGCCATTACGAGTGAGGCCAGTAACAGCATCGCTTTCCCCTGGCGGATGACCTTAACGATATTTGTCTTCTTCCAGCCTTCGCGATCCAGGATATTCTTGTAGCGCGCCTCGCACAGTTCGACGCAGACCACATCCGGTCTTACAGCTTCAATCGTTTTTCTGACATCGTCTACGCTCTTTCTGGAGACGTGAGCCGTTGGAACCAGGTACACCTGCCGGACACCCAGATCCAGGCGCTTGACCCGCGCTGGGATCGGCTCGACCGGCGATTGACCTGAAACCACTTCTTCCATCGTATCCTGCTCAGTTGCCCTCATCAGAGCCACTCGGAGAACTCATCCAGGCTTTTCCTCGTCAAATCGGGCACTACAGCTGCAGAGGCAGGATATCCTACAGGAAAAAGGATGTAGGGGCGCTCGTTTCCGGGTCGTTTCAGGATTTCCGACAAGAACCGCATCGGACTCGGGGTGTGGGTCAAGGTGCAAAGACCCATATGGTGGAGAGCCGCGATAAAGAAACCACACGCAATTCCTACACTTTCCTGGACGTAATAGTTCTTGCGCCTGGACCCTTCCTCGTCAGATCCGTGCAACTCGGCAAAAACCACGACCACCCAGGGGCAGGTGTCCAGGTACGGCTTCTCCCAGGTCGTGCCCAGGGGTTCGAGAGCCTCCAGCCAGGCCGGGGGCATTCGACCTGAATAGGAGGTTTTCTCCTCGTGCTCGGCTTTGACACGGATCCGGTGTTTGATTTCAGGATCACTGACGGCAACAAACTTCCAGGGCTGTCGATAGGCCCCCGAAGGAGCCGAAGAAGCAGTGCGAATGGCCAGCTCGATCAGTTCTCGTGCAACCGGTTGGGTCGAGAAGTGCCGTATGCTGCGGCGCTGACTCATGAGCTCGTAGTAGCTCCGGCCACGCTGCAGCATCTCATCGGCCGGGCGTTTCTCAAAATGAAAAGGCAGAAATCGGTGGCGGCCCCTGATTCTATCCATCCCAGCAAATACTGTAGCAGCCCGTGGTGAAAGTCCCCAACTGCTGCCGGCGCACTGGTGCGCTAGAGATCGAAACCCAACTGAAGCCGAGCCGCTTCCGACATTTTCTCCATTCCCCAGGGAGGATCCCAGACCAGATCCACTACGACATCGGTAACGCCTTCCACACTGCGAACCCTGGCTTCGACTTCTCCGGGAAGCGTCCCCGCGACAGGGCAGGCAGGAGAAGTGAGGGTCATCTGGATAGAGACGGCCCCCGGGGGTTCCACCTCCACTTCATAAATCAGCCCCAGTTCGTAGATGTCAACTGGAATTTCGGGATCATAAACGGTTTTCAGGGCAGCAACTACCGCCGCGGTCAAACTCGTTTCGCCGGGCTTCTCAGAGGCTCGGCTGGATTCGGCGGCTTCCGATGTTTCTAATTCCGGTGGGTTCATTACTCACTCCGTTGTTGCGCTTTCAGTCTGATTCAAGGCCGCCCGCAGAGTGTGCCAGGGGAGAGTGGCGCACTTGACCCGCACAGGATACTGGCTCACTCCGCTGAAGACCACCAGCTTACCCAGGTCATCCTGGGAAGCTTCCACCATCTTTCCGGTCACCAGGGAGTGAAAGCGGCCGAACAGCTTTTCGAATTCCTCCACGGTGTGCCCCTTCAGGGCTTGCGTCATGAGGGAGGCAGACGCCTGGGAGATGGCGCAGCCCGAACCCTGGAAGGAGACGTCGACAATGCGGCTTTCTTCGATCTGAAGATAAAGCCTGATCCGATCGCCGCAAAGGGGATTGTGGCCAATCGCATCCCGGTTGAAGGTATCGGGCTCCCGGAAGTTACGAGGGTGCTTATTGTGGTCCAGGATGACTTCCTGGTACAGATCTGTGAGATCACTCATCTAGCGAAACACCCTGGAGACTTCCTGCAACCCGGCACAGAGCACATCGATTTCCTCTCGAGTATTGTAAAAGGCAAAAGAAGCCCTGGCCGTTGCGGGAACGTGAAAGTGGGCCATCACAGGCTGAGCACAATGATGGCCGGTCCGAACTGCGATTCCTCTCTGGTCCAGAATGGTTCCGATGTCGTGGGGATGCACATTCTCCATGGTGAAAGAAACGACCCCCACCTTGGAGTCTGCCGTACCGATGATCCTAACGCCTTCAATCGACTCCACCTGCCCGGTTGCGTACTCCAGCAGGTCATCTTCGTAAGCTCCGATCGCCGGAAGCCCTAAACGGCTGAGATAGTCCACTGCCGCCCCTAGACCGACCGCACCCGCAATATTGGGTGTCCCTGCTTCAAGCCGAAAGGGCAGGTGGTTGTACGTGCTCTCTTCGAACGTCACCGACAGGATCATTTCTCCGCCGCCCTGGTACGGGGAGAGTTGCTCGAGAACATCGAGTCTCCCATAGAGAATCCCGATGCCGGTTGGGCCAAACGTTTTGTGCCCCGAGAAACAGTAGAAGTCGCATCCGATATCCTGGACATCAATGGCAACGTGGGGGGCTCCCTGCGCTCCATCAATCAGGACGCCTACTCCCTCTTCCCTGGCCATTCTGACGATCTCTTTCACAGGATTCAGTGTCCCCAGGGCGTTGGATGCGTGGGCAATGGCCAGAATTCTGGGCTTCCGCTTGAGAATGACAGCCAGTTCCTGCAGATCGACCTCGCCCTTGTCGTTGATCGGGGCCACCGCCAGTCGGGCAGATCGTTCCTCACAGATCAGCTGCCAGGGCACTATATTGGAGTGGTGCTCCAGGCCCGTAAGAGCGACTTCATCTCCCGCTTCCAGGAGTGACTTAACATAGCTCTGGGCCACCATGTTAACGGCTTCAGTGGTGCTGCGGACAAAGACGATCTCTTCCACTTTCTCAGCCTTGATGAATGCCCGGACTTTTTCACGGGCGCCCTCGTAAAGATCGGTCGCCTCCTGGCTCAGGGTGTGCACACCGCGATGAACATTTGCATTGCTGGTCTGGTAGTAGTCGGTCAGGGCCTCGATCACCTGGCGGGGCTTCTGCGATGACGCTGCGTTGTCGAGGTAGACAAGCCGGTTTCCTCTGATCTTCCGGCGCAGGATGGGGAAGTCTGCCCGCACGTCCTCAACATTGAACTGATGGGGACGACCCCTGTGCTGGCCTTCAAGAACCCCGGCATCCAGATGTCTCATCCTTCGTATACTCCTCGAACCAGCTTGCCCTGGGGTAGCCAGTCGATCAGGTATTCCACAAGTTGGTCGCGCAACGCGCCCACCCGCACGCGCTCGATCACCTCGCTGGCAAAGGCGTAGATGAGAATGCTGTGAGCTGCGGCCCGCGGAATCCCTCTGGAACGGAGATAGAACAGCGCTTCCCGATCCAACTGGCCGATCGTCGCTCCGTGCGTGCACTTCACATCATCGGCATAAATCTCCAGCTGCGGCTTGGTGTTCACGAGAGAATGATCCGACAGCAGCAGGTTGTTGTTGGTCTGCTTGGAATCCGTCTTCTGGGCATTCTCGTGCACGATGATCCGGCCCCTGAAGATTCCCCGGGCATACTCATCGAGTACCCCTTTGAAAAGCTCTCGGCTGTCACAATGAGGCTTTACGTGTTCCAGTGTTGTGTAGTTGTCCAGGTGCTGCCGGTCCTTGAGAAGATAGAGCCCGTCGATTCCAGCCAGACCACCCTCCCCATCCAGCACACACCGAAAATCATTGCGAGTCAGCCGGCTGCCAAGATCAATCGAAAGGGTCCGGTAGTGACTGTCGCGATCCTGGTGAACCTCGTTGCAACTCACATGGAAGCCGCTGCGGCTTTCGTTCTGTAGCCGGTAATGGCGAACCCTCGAATTGGCGCCGACCACGACCTCGGTTACCGGGTTCGTGAACGCAATATTGTCGCCCGCCCCCAGATAACACTCGACCAGTGTGAACTGGGTGTTGTCGCCGATCACCACCAGGTTGCGCAAATGCGTTCGCACCGGCTGGCTCGAGTCGGTCGTAACGTGAACGACCTGAACCGGTAAAGTCTCTACGGTCCCGGGATTCACATGAATGAAGAATCCATCCCGACTCAGTGCAGCGTTGAGGGCCACGAACGGATTGTCTTCCAGAGCGGCGTGCTTTCCGAGGTGGGCCTCGACCACCTCGGGTGAGTTGCGCAGAGCAGATTGCAGGGTGGTCACGGTCAGACCCGCGTTCTCCTCGAAGCGGCTGAGATCGGGCCGCGCTGCGCCATTCACAAACACAATCCGGGGGCACTGCAACTCCGCAAAAGGCAGCTGATCTAGATCCTTACTGCTGAAACTACCGTTGGCAGACAGAGAGGAACGAAACTCGGTCCGGGCCAAAGAGCGGAAATCTGAGAATCTCCACATCTCCTCTTTTCGGGTTGGAAACCCGGCCTCGAGAAATGTCTCCATTCCGGTCCTGCGATAATCCCGGAACCATCTGGGCTCTTCTGTCCCCTCTTTCAGGACCGTTTCGAAGTCTTCGCTGTAGAGATCCCGTTCTTTGAGCACTTCCATTCAGTTTCTCCCCTTAACCGACGGGTTGCGTCTGGCTCTCTTCGAGCCAGGTGTAGCCGGTTTCCTCCAGACTGACGGCCAGCTCCTTGCCTCCGGTCTTGACGATCCGCCCCTCGTAAAGGACGTGCACAAAGTCCGGAACAATGTAGTTGAGCATCCGCTGATAGTGGGTCACTACAATGAATGCCGTTTCTTCGGAACGAAGGGCACTCACGCCATTGGCCACGATCTTCAAGGCGTCAATGTCAAGGCCGGAGTCAGTTTCATCAAGAATGGCCAGACAGGGCTCCAGCATGGCCATTTGAAAAATCTCGTTGCGTTTCTTTTCTCCGCCCGAGAACCCGTCGTTCACCGGTCTTTTCAAGAGACCGTCGTCAATTTTCAGCAACTCCATCTTGTCCTTCACCAGGTCGAGGAAGTCAGCCGCATCTACTGGTTCTTCCCCGCGATGGGCCCGTACTGCATTCAAGGCTGCTTTCAGAAAATAGGTGTTGCTGACACCGGGATTTCAACCGGATACTGGAAGGCCATGAACAACCCTTCGCAGGCTCTCTCCTCTGGGTTCATTTCGAGAAGGTTCTGGCCTCGAAACCAGACCTCCCCACCGGTCACTTCGTAGGTGTCCCGACCGGCCAGAACCTGTGCCAGGGTGCTCTTGCCCGACCCATTGGGTCCCATGATGGAATGCACTTCACCGGCCTTGACAGTGAGATTGATTCCCCGCAGGA
>CBDCBX010000021.1:0-1398077 GCA_965214465.1 Acidobacteriota bacterium
GAGAGGCAGCGTCTGAAGGAACTGGAGCGGGAGAATCGGGAGCTGAAGCAGACTAACGAGATCTTAAGGAAGGCTTCGGCTTTTTTCGCCCAGGCGGAGCTCGGCCGCCGCCGGAAATGATGGTGGATTTCATCCGAGAAAATCGGACCTGCTATGGGGTCGAGTCGATCTGCGAGGTGCTGCCGATCGCCCCTTCGACGTTCTACCAGTGGGAAGCCAGGCACAAGGATCCTGGGTTACTGCCGGCAAGAGCGAAACGCGATGCCAGGCTCCGGGTTGAAATCGATCGGGTGTGGCATGCCAACCGCCAGGTCTACGGAGTTCGCAAAGTCTGGAAGCAGCTGAATCGTGAGGGCTTCAAGGTGGCTCGCTGCACGGTCCAGCGTTTAATGCGCGAGACGGGACTGCAGGGCGTGGTTCGGGGTCGCCGGTTTAAGACGACGCAGCCGGATGAAGCAGCCGCAAGGCCGGCTGATCTGGTGGACCGCAACTTTACTGCAACCCGTCCGAATCAGCTGTGGGTAGCCGATCTGACCTACGTGGCCACCTGGAGAGGGCGCGTCTACGTGGCATTGGTCATCGATGCCTTCTCGAGAAGTATTGTCGGGTGGAGGGCGTCGGCTTCCTTGAAGACCGACATTGCCCTGGACGCACTGGAGCAGGCCCTCTGGTCTCGTTCGGACACGGAAGGCCTGATTCATCACAGCGACCGGGGAGTACAGTACCTGTCGATCCGCTATACGGAGCGGTTGGCAGAGGCCGGCATCGAGCCTTCGGTTGGAAGCAAAGGAGACTCTTACGACAACGCGCTGGCGGAATCGGTCATCGGGCTGTTTAAGACGGAAGTCATTCGGCAGGAAGGTCCCTGGCGGGGATTGGAGGAGGTGGAATTCGCGACGCTGGATTGGGTCTGTTGGTATAACAAGCAGAGATTGCTGGAGCCAATCGGCTACATTCCACCCGTTGAACTCGAGCAGATGTATTATCTGAATCAACCGGCGCTCTTCCTTAGCCTCACCACTGGGGGTGAGACAGTAAGTCTTGATATCGGCCAACTCACGAACGAAGAAACGGAATCGGTTTGTCGACTATCCGTTTCATTGTCGACTTTCGTTCTGATTCTGGTCGCTTCCGGCTACATGTTAGTTACTTTGGGACTTGCGGCCGCTAACGCCAAGTATTCCGATCTCTGGGTTGCAGAGGATTTGTCTCAAGATACCTTACACAAGATGTTTCGGCTCCGGGTAACAAATACGGGCCCTCATATCGCCCATCCAATAGGGCGTTTCGTGAAGGCCACTGACGCTAGTGGGAGATCTCTCTACAGCACCCAGGTGAGAATACACTGGTCAAACTACGACTGGACTCAGGATCAAATCGAGTTGGCTGCCGGAGACGAAGAAACGCTCGGAGTATTTCACATTAACGAAATCAGAGGGGGCGGACTTGGAATAAGAATAGCGGGAGTCAATAAGTTCTTCCCGCCATTGGAGACTCTGGTGACTTCCCATGGAACCATCTACTGCCTGATACGGGTTAGAGCAGAAAAATCAGCAGAGCCGATTGACAGGTGGTTCGCAGTGCGGGAAAACACTGGTTCCCCCGATGGTTATGATGTCTGGCCGGAAGAGCCTCCAGATCAATCCGCGAAGCAGGGGTGGATACCATCTTTGGTAGGAACTTTACGATCACTATCTCGGCTGTGGGTTTTGAGATGAAAAACCTTGCCGTTTTCGTGTGACCCACCCCGACAACCGAGTCCACTCTCTAGCCGTACCCTCGAGCCGCCTGGGATGGCTGATGACCCTGGAATCCGGCGAAACCGAATCGAGCCTCTCGTGCCGCCGGGCTGTCGAAGGCGGGACTACGACTAGTCCGTTTCAGTCAGAATCGGCTCCCCGAAGATCTCAAGGTTGATCAGTTAATCCGAAGCACAGGAGCCCTTAGACATCCAACTCGACTTCGTACACAACGCCCAATCTGTCGGCAGTTTCGGCGATAATACTCTCAGGCACGTCTTTTCCTAAGCTTTCAATCGATCGGTAGACATCCAACGTTGGTGGGCAGCGATCCTGCACTTCGAAACTGTGGACTGCAATCAGACCCTTCTTTGTTTGTGCGATCGCCCAACAGACTCCGGGCCACTCCTCTCCGTCATCCTTACTGGCATACATCGTTTCATGGGGAGCTATAAGCCACTCTCCGATGAACGTCTTGGAGATAGTGGGTTGCCCCGAAGGACTCCAGAGCCAGACTTGTATTTTCTCCATTGATTCAACATCGGGTGCTTGCATCTTTTGCTCCAATCTCTCCCTCAGACAGTCTGAGAAAATTGATGAAATACTCTCGCCGAGTTCTTCCTGGGCTCGTTTCCAGAGCTCGAGATCGGCTTCCTTAACGTAGATCGTTTTCTGGGGCATCAGGGGACCTCTTCTTTGAAACCTGACCTCAGTATACATCTAAATATACGTATGTCAAGCCAAGCTTCGCCAAAAATGGAAGTTTTTGTCACACGAAGTTTTCGTCTGATACTTCCATTGTCATTTTTCCGTAACTAGTGACAGGAAAGTGGGCGAACTGCGAGCCGTGGACTTGGGTAAGGCCACTCTCGGGCGTGGTCGATTTTTTCGGTCATGATGAATGTGAGGATTGTGAGGTCGCGGTCCTCAAATAGAGAGTGCACTCGGTTTGGGGGGGCGGCAGGTCGTCCAGACCTCAACATTTCCGAAAATCTAGTCGCAAAAGTGCCAGACGACTTCAGTCGGCGAATGCGGCGGCGGGAACTTAGATGGCGAGAACAATCGTTCCTCAACACAACGTTTGTTTCCGACATCTATGCGCAGCATTGTAGAGGCAATGGACCACGGCCAAGTCTGTGGCACCCTAAACCGAGATATGCGACGCTCAATTGAGGCGTATCGTCCAACGCACTATGATGGCTGGCGCTCCAGATGCAAAAAGTGAAAACTCGGTGACGCGAGATTGATCCGGACAGTTCTTCAAAAGAGACCCGACCGTCTGATTCTGGACCGGATCCAGAAAGTCTGGAGTAATCTCCTGGAGCGGAACGAGCACAAACCGTCGTTCATGCAGCCTGGGATGCGGCAATTCGAGATCTTCCGTCGACAGTTGAATGGTTCCATAGTAAAGCAGGTCGATGTCGACGGTCCTGGTCTTTTCCGATCTTCGGCGTCCCAGCCTCTGCTCGATCTCCTGACAGGATGCCAGTACAGCCTCGGGCCCCAGCGGAGTGCGGGCGGCAACAACCATGTTGAGGAAGTCTGGCTGGTCCGCGAACTCAACGGGCTCGGTCTTGTAGACACTCGAACATCGGTGGACGTATATCCTCGACTCACGCAGGAGTTCCGAGGCGGATAGAAGGTAGTTGAGCCGGTCGCCAAGGCTTGATTTCAGGCTGAGAAGAATCGTCGTCATCGTATTCCTCTAGCAGCCCGTGGTGAAAGTCGCCTCTCGGTCAGCCATGGCCAATAGACTTGTGCCATGTCGATGGGCAAGCGTAAGAGACAGAGGCAGAGCGAGATGTGGGTGCCGGCAACAGAGCTGGCCAAAGCGCCGGGACACCCTTTTTACCAACGCCTGAACCGAGTGCTGGGCAAGCACGGTTTCGATGATTTTGTGGAGGCGGAATGCACCTCTTTCTATGCCCCCAGCCGAGGGCGGCCCGGCCTGGCACCGGGCATCTATTTCCGGCTGCTGCTGGTGGGCTACTTCGAAGGGTTGAGCTCGGAGCGAGGCATTGCCTGGCGAGCCGCTGATTCGCTGGCGCTGCGCGGTTTTCTGGGACTGAATCTGAGTGAGTCACCTCCGGATCATTCGACCATCTCCAGGACCAGGCGACTGATCGATGTGGCCACGCATGAGGCGGTTTTCTCCTGGGTGCTGAAGCGGGTAGCCGAGAGCGGGTTATTGAATGGCAAGACGATCGGCATCGATGCCACCACGCTGGAAGCCAATGCGGCGCTGCGCAGCATCGTGAGACGAGACTCCGAGCAGGGCTACGAAGAGTTCTTAACGGAGCTGGCAGTAGCCTCCGGCATCCAGACGCCCAAGCGGGAAGATCTGGCCAAACTGGACCGCAAGCGCACGGGCAAAGGATCGAACCAGCAGTGGAAGCACCCGCATGATGCGGATGCGCGGATTACCAGAATGAAGGATGGCGTCCTATCCGAAAATTCGGACGCGTCGTAACCCACTGTGGGAGTTCGACTTGTAAGCGCCTACAATGGCGGGATGAAGGCCGAAACTTAGCCGCTAAAAGGGCTACTCGGGACTAGACCCGTAAGGAGTCCCCCCGGCTCTGCCGGGGAGGCAGCCAGAGTTTGACAGTTCCGGGAATAGGTGAAAAAACTCCCTTCCGTGAGCCGAGCAAAGCATCACGAAAAGGAGTTTTATGAGTAACTATAAGAGCTTACAGCATACGACCAATGGGAGTGTAAGTACCATGTGGTGTTCATCCCGAAGTACCGCAAAAAGTTGATTTACGGGGAGTTGCGCAGACATCTCGGTCAGGTGCTGCGACGGTTGTCTGGGCAGAAGGAAAGCTTGATTGAGGAGGGCCACCTGCTGCCGGATCACGTGCACGTGATGATCTCGATTCCACCAAAGTTCTCTGTGGCGCAGGTGATCGGGTACATCAAAGGGAAAAGCGCTATCCACATTGCCCGGAACTTTTCAGAGAGTCGGCGAAACTTTGTTGGAGGTCTGCAGAGCACTTCTGGGCACGCGGATACTTCGTATCGACCGTGGGCCGAGATGAGAGAGTGATCCGTGAGTATATTCGGCGGCAAGAAGCAGAAGATCGTCGCCAGGATCAGCTCAGGCTCCTGTAGTCAGGCCACCTTTAGGTGGCACAAGTGGCCGCGGTAGCGGCAACGTCAAGTCCGCTTTGAGCGGCTCACAAGATTAAAGCCCCCGGCTTTGCCGGGGGATACTTACTTCCAAGCGGTCCGTCGCCTGGTAAGACTAGCTTCCAGGGGTTGTGCCCGCAAGTGAGCCCGCGGGAAACTCACTCCGGCTCACTCAGGCCAAGATAGAGGGGCATTTAGGGAGCCTTCAGCTGTTATATTTTGAAGAGCTGCTTAACGGACTGTTGATGGCTTCGCTTGGTTGCTTGGGTCTGTGCTGCTCTGACCAGGTCCCCTTTCGGCGGACATAACTCAGGCGTGGGCACGACAACGGAATGCGACGTCATGTCGGAAAGTCACCGTGAAGCGTGGCGAGTATGTTTGCGACGTCGCCCTCGCTGAGTCCAGCAAGCTGGGCTCTAATATCCTCAACAACCGTCTCGTGAAGGCTCCGACTCACGATGTTTGACAGGTACTCTTCGGGAGTCTCCTTCGTAAGGCCTGCCAGTTCCTTAATTTTGGCTGCATACGGTTCCGGAAGATGAATCACAAAACGTTCAGCATTTCCCTCAGCTTTGGGCGCATTCGAGTGCTGCTCAAAGAAACGTTCAACTTTCGACCTCTGAATCCTATCGCAATGCCTTTTGATCGCGCTCTGTAAAGAGTCGCTTTCGTTTCTCATCCACCTTTCCAGAAGCTCAACGAATTCTGCGACGGTTCTTAACCCAAGCCTTCTGCGACAGAGATCGCCAATCGTCTGATAGCTAACAAAGTGCCTTTTGGCAGTTAGTCTTACAGCTCGCCTGCGGTGGCCCTGAATCCGAGCCGCCACCGGGGAAATTACTCGGTCGACTTCCGGAGCTTGATCGGCTTCACCTCGATGTTGCGGTAGAAAACCTCGGCTCCCTCCGCCTGCAGAAGCAGTCGACCCCGGGTCAGAGGAATCATCCGCTCCGGATCCTGCGGGTCGGGCTGGCGCAGATCCCAACCCCGGTTGTTGACTCGACCATTGACCAGATGGGTGACCCGGTCCCCCTCCAGAATCACATCCACGGTGTTCCAGTCCGCACGGTCCTCGTAATCGGCGTCCTTCACGATGCGTCCTCCGATCTGAGTGCGTGTCGCGCCATTTTCCGAGTAGCGGGGAGGATCCTCGAGGAGGGTAGTGGTCACCGCGGTGTCGCCGACCAGCCAGAAGTCTCCCGTATCCGTTTCCTGGACCTGGCACTCAACCGACCTGGGCCAGACCTTATCGGGCCCCACGACGTGGTAGAGAATTCCACTGTCGCGCTTGGTCTCCGCTCGAGGAGCAAAGCGCAGCTGGCCCCATTTGTATTCAAAGCGGATGTGATAGTTGGAGTATTCCTTCTCGGTGGCAATATAGCCAAACTCCTCATCCTCATCGGTCACAGGAATGTCGAGTATATGGATCATGTTGTCATGGACCTTGAAAACTCCTTTCGGGTCATTATTTTTTCCGGTCGAAGGGAGAAAGGTGTACCAGCCCTCGAGATCTTTTCCGTTGAAGATGGGCGTCCAGTCGTCCGCGGCCTTCTCGGTTCGGGGCCGGGGAGACTCGACGGAAACACAGCTCTGGCACAGACAAAAGCAGGCCATCCCTGCGACCAGAACGACCTTTCTCAGCCACTGATTGCGAAGTTCCTTCATGGGTTCTCCCTTCGGTTGAGTCCCTCCATCCGCTATCTCGAAGTTCCGACCTCCAGAATCGGCAAGTCGACATTAAGAAGCTCTTCCGGCTTCCTGGTAGATGGTGTTGTTGGCGATTCGCCAGCGCCAACCGGAGACCTGCCTTCCAGAGGACGACCATCTCTGGCAGGGAGGTACAGATCATTGGCAAGTTTCACGCCATCGCGCATGGGCATCATGACTTTTTTCATGACGATCACGTCAGCAGGGGCTTCTTCGCTGGTGGTCTGGCCGTGGGTCGGAACCAGCAGCACGAGCAGGACTAGACAAGGCCGCAGAAAGGAAAACTTGCACATGACAAAACACCCGTTGAGGTTGATCGTTGATGTCTCAGGTCAGTCTGTCGGCTGGTACCGTAGTGAAGCGCCAGGGTGATGTCAAGCGCGGCCTTGAGAGAGCCGGCCGCCTCCCGTAGGGGTAAAGTCGGAACCTTCCCTCAAGGCGAGGTCTTGACCGAGGTGTCCGGCCCGTCCTATCCGAAAATTCGGCCGCGCCGTAACCCACTGTAGGAGTTCGAGTTGTAAGTGCCTAGGCCTGGGCGGCGGCGTCTATCTGGATGGAGTTTTCGGCCATCCTCGCATGCGCTTCGCCCCCGAGGTCATCGACGGCAAGGTGGCTATCTGGGCGAGCAAGCAGTTTACGAGTGCGGAGAGCCAGATTGTGTTGATCGAGGTGGATCTGGAAGCTGCCCTGGCCTCACCGGCCGGGGAAACACCCGCCTCTCCCGCGGTGGTCGAGACATTCGTGGTGCTGATCGCGGCAGCTATACTCGCAGCCAACCCCTTTGTCGAGACCGCTGCCATCCTTCTGGGCACCCAGGAGTGTCCGATTCTTGGTCTCCTGTTCCTGGATGATCACTGGCGCTTGAAGATCGCGATGATTGATCTGAAGACCCGCGAAACACTGCTGGTGAGCATCGACGCTTTGAACTTTAAAACCGACTCTTTCGTGAGCGTCGGAGGTACCAGCCGTGTGCTCGGTGGGAAATATGTCTCTGTCATCAACGCCGGCTCCAGCCTTTATCTGGCCTGGGGAGGCGGCGGACACGGGGAGTACTTCGATTGGAAACCCGGGTTCAAAACCCTGAAGCGGATCCGTTCGTTCGACAACTTCGGCTGCTGGATGGACTGGTGCTACAGGGACTCATCTGTCCAACCGGCCTCTCTTTCTGGGGATGGTTCCCCCTGCTACGACGGCAAAGGCTTGTTATGGGCTAATCGCCTGGGCACGCAGATGTTGCTGCAAGGCGAAGAAGCGGACCCCGAATTTGGTTTTCTCCCCATGTTCGTAGGAACCAGCCTGGATGTTGCCCAGATCGTGCAGGGAGAGGGGTTGACGTCGATCACCGTCTCCAATCCGAACGAAACGGCTCAGACCGTCGAATACTCTCTTTCAGCGCCGGACGGGACCGTCTTCCAGAGCGGTGAGGAACTGCTGGAGCCGAATCAGACCCTGATCCTGGACGTGGAGGGGACGCCGGGAGTTCCTGGTGCGGCCAGGGTCCTGGCGCCCCTTCCGTTGACCGCACAGAGTCTCACCGATCTTTCATCGCTGGTGGACACACCCGTTTTCGGGGCCCCTGGAGTGGAGCCGAATAGCAGCTGGACGCTCCCCTACGAGAATCCGGCAGGAGCTGCGCCCGCCTCGGGAAGTCCGGCGGGAGGAGGGGTGACTCGAGAGACCGGCGTTGCCATTCACAATGTCGGAAACCAGGTCAATACCTGCACGTTCACCGCCTTCGAAGCTTCTGGCCAGCCAGCCGAGGCCGTGGAACGCGAATATCAGCCCGGTCAGCAGGAGGCTCTGTTCGTGAGCCAGATCTTCGAGAACCTGACCAGCAGTTCGGGCCTGCTGGCGGTCGACTGTCTGGGGCCCGTGGCCATGGTAGGAGCCATCCAGGACAGCAACGGTGCGATCGTCCTCACTCCGGCCAATCCGGACTAGTAGTATTTCGTGATTGCCGGGATCCGGGAGAAGATGCTGTGGATTTCAGGCTCTTTTTCAAGCAAGTGTTGTTGGAAGGCTGCTCACAAGAAGCGATTCCTATTGATCGTCAGTGACTTTGACGACAACAGCCAGCGAAGATGGCCCCGCCGATTGAGGAGCCTCAGACAAGTAAGTATTCGTCTCGATGTTATCCTGCCGAGCAGAGGGCGGTCGCGGTCTCGTGAGGCACTTGGGAGGTCAAGGAAGCTTCTGAAGTTACTGGCGGTACGCTGTACGCCATGGAAGACGGGAGTTCCTTGAAAGCGTCAATCCATCGCGTCATCACCGACGTACGGCTCAGCTATCTGATCGCCTTCGATGCGGGTCTTCTGGAGACAGGTTGGCACGAATCGGATGTGCAGCTTGACTCTTCTTTCGGCTTGGTGGGCTTCAAGGCCTCCACCCGATTAGGCTTCCTGAAGCAGTAATCGGAGATCACGCTCAGGTCATTCCGCCTGCCACATCTCGAACAGCTCCTGTACCTGGGCCACACCCGCCTCAGAAACTTGGTCAAACAGCTCCTGGAGGCTCTCGTCATACCAGGGGAACATCACTCTCTTGGCGTGCAGTGTGCCGTCCTTGTGCTCCCAGCCCAGCAGTCCCAGTGCGGTAAAAGTTCGCGGTCTGATCACGGGCTTGGCCAGACCGAATCCAGCAGAGTCAGGTAGGCCGCCAGCAGCTTGTAGGTCTCGTAGTAAGCGTCTTTGTCGATCGCCTTCGGCCTGTCCTCCCGGCTGTGAATCACTCTCAACGTCCGCTGTGTCAGGGAGTGGCCGGCGTGCTCCTGGGTTGCTGATAGCGAATCTCCTCGGGCCGGGCCTGCTCTTGACCGTCATCATGATTGCTGCCTGCGGTGCGAGCTTCGGAACATTTGCGGTTCATCCCGGAGCCTGGATGTTCTTCTTCGTGCTCTTCGTGGCCATGGGTTGGCAGGGGCTCGACGCCGAAGTATTCGATTTGACCTTGAGGGAACGGTTCTACGGAGAAAGTGCCGGGGTGGTCGTTGCGTTGGGAGCGATCGTATTCCTGCAATGGTGGCAAGAGCGCCGTAGACGACGGCCTGCACCCTGATTAGACCGCAACTCTGGGGGCGACCAAGTTGTGCAACGGCTCGGGACGAAGGATCTGCTCTCAGAGAAGATGTCCCCTCACGAAGTCTTATCACGGCCTCCATTGTTGCGCCGGAACCGCTCGGACCAGCACCTCAGGCCAATTCTCACTCATTCACAAGGGGCTCCCAGTCCATTGGGTTGTTTCCCCTTCCTCCTGGGCAGGCTCTTCGATGCCGAAAAGACTTGCGAAGAGCGTCCCAAATGTTGTTCTCTATAGTCTGCTTGCTGCGCAAAATAAAAGAAATGTTTCTTGTATTCTGAAAGAGGATGGCCTCGACGGTGGGGATTCCAACTCATTTGAGTGTTTTTGAGCAAGACCTCATGGGCTTAAGCACCAGAGTCCCGGTTGGCGCAGATGTCGGTGGTACCTTCACCGACGTTGTTCTCCTGGACTCCGAGGGGACGATCTCGAGCTTCAAGGTTCCTTCCAGCCCCCCCCCATTTCGAGCGGGCCGTACTCGATTCCATCGAGGGCGCACTGGCGGAAAGAACAGCCCCGGGGTCTGCCGTCTCCGAGGTTGCCCACGGGACGACCGTGGCGACCAACGCGGTCCTGGAACACCGGGGCGCCAGGACAGCTCTGATCAGATCACCCCGAGGATTCCGGGACGTCCTGGAGTTGAGGCGAGTCCGGGCCCCCCAGATGTACGATCTGTTTTTTGACAAGCCGGAGTCGTCGGTGGAACGTCAATTCTGCCTCGAGGTTTCCGAACGGATTTCGGCCCGAGGTGGCCGAGGACTCCTTCGAAGTAGATGAAGAGGATGAAGAGGCCAGCAGCAAGTTACGCAAAGAAAAGAGCCCACAAGAAGCCGTTGCAAAATGACTGCTCAGGCGAGAGCGACCGGGCTTCCCGGCCAGGTTCTCGCCAGCATCCACAAAATGTACTGAATTCCCGGGAGAAGCGGGGTGGACTGACGCTTTTCACAACGACGGAGATACGAAAAGATGTATTTTGATGACGATGCGAGTCTGGACGAGTTGCAGGGAAAAACGATTGCCGCGGTGGGCTTCGGGACCCAGGGGATGGCGCAGGCGCTGAACCTGCGTGATTCGGGTCTGGAGGTGATTGTGGCGGAGGAAAAGGGCTCCGAAGGCTGGAAGAGAGCCGAATCGGAAGACTTCGAGGTGATTCCCTTTGAGGATGTCGCGGAACGGGCCAATATATTCAACCTCCAGATCCCCGACATGGCTTTCGCTCTGGCCGCAACCTACAACCGATACATCAAAGACAGGAATCAGTTCGGTGATCTTATCTGTATGAACAGCGGCTACCCCTACTACTACGGCCACCTGGTGCCTGCCCAAGGAGTGGATGCAGTAGTTGCGGCAGCCAAATCGCCGGGGTCGGCAGTGCGGAGTGAATTCGTGAGGGGCAGCGGGGTACCGGGACTCCTGGCTGTGCATCAGGATGCCACCGGCCAGGCTCATGGCCGCGGGCTGGCCCTTTGTAAAGCCCTGGGATTCACCAGGGTGGGTGTCGAGGACTCGACGGTGGAAGAAGAGGTGGCCACCGATCTGCTGGGCGAGCACTGTGCCTGGGGAGCTATTGTGGTACTTTTGCGCACCGTCTTCGAAGTGATGGTGGAGGCCGGGTACAATCCCAACTTCGCCTTCTACGAGTCCATCAACGAATCCAAGATGACGACCGACCTCATCCACCGCTATGGTCTGGGCGGAATGCTCGAGAGGATCTCGAACACGGCGGCCTATGGGGCCATCACGATCGGTCCGAAAATCATTGACGAGACCGTCAAAGACAGAATACGGTGGGCCCTGGAGAACATCATGAACGGCGAATTTGACAAGGACTGGAAGAAGGATTACGAAAACGGATACAGCAACTTGAAGCAGCTCATTGAGGATCTCGGCCGCAGCCAGGCCGATCAGGTGGGAAACGCCATCCGCCAGAGGCTGGGGGTAGGCGACGACCAGGGTTTGACGGCCCGAAATCTGTAAGCGCTGCAGAGAACCGAGCACAGCCCCGAGGAAGAGCACATGCCTACCCCAGTCCGAATGCCCAAGTTAGGTTGGACCATGGAAGAAGGTACGGTTCTTCAATGGTACAAGCAAGAGGGCGAGCCGGTGACCGAAGGGAAACCCCTGTTGGAAGTCGAGACCGACAAGGTCAACATCGATGTGGAGGCGCCCGCCACCGGGATCCTCCGGTCCATCCAGGTCGGCCCCGACCAGACCGTTGCGGTGGAAACAGTCCTTGCCATCATCGCCGCTGCGGATGAACGGCTGGAGGAATTCCAGAGCCCGGGGCAGGCCGCGGCCGCCGAACAGGCCGTCGAGACCGCTACCCGGCCGCCCAGCAGTACTTCGAGGCAGCAGATCGAAGCGGCTCCCCAGAGCCAGGAGCCGTTACGCCAGAAAACTGGAAGGGTTCTTGCCTCACCGGCGGCCCGCCGTCTGGCCCGGGAACACGGCCTCGATCTGGCCGAAGTCAAAGGGAGTGGACGTGGAGGTGTCGCTTCCCTGCAGGATGTGCAAAGCCACCTTGAGAAGAAGTCGGCCGGACCGGCTGCTACAGTACCCGGAAAGAGGGTTGCCCTCTCGCGACTGCGCAAGACCATCGGCCGGCGCATGCAGCAGAGCTTTCAGACAGCTCCGCACTTCACGGCAACTGTCCAGGTGGACATGACGAAAGCTGAAGAGCACCGAAAACGCCTTTCCCGGCAGGTCGAGGAGCAGGCCGGGGGCAAATTGACCCTGACGGCTTTTCTGGTCAAAGCGGTGGCGGCAGTGCTGGGGGCTCATCCCTTCCTGAACGCTCTTCTCGCGGGGGATGAGGTTCTGGTTGCGGATGATGTCCATGTCGGAGTCGCCGTGGCTCTGGAAGAGGGGCTCATCGTCCCGGTCATCCACCGGGCCAACAGCATGGAACCGGTCGAGATCGCCGCCTCTCTCAATGAGCTGACAGACAAGGCCCGGAGTCAGCAACTGAGCCTGGAAGAGGTTTCGGGCGCAACCTTCACCATCTCCAATCTGGGGATGTTCGGGATCGACCAGTTCACGGCCATCATCAACCCTCCCCAGACCGCTATCCTGGCGGTGGGGAGCACGGTGAGGAAACCCGTGTTTGTCAACGGGCAGGTAGAGGGACGCCTGATGATGAAAATGACGCTGTCAGCCGATCACCGGGTAGTCGATGGGGCCCTTGTCGGAGCCTTTCTGGCAGACCTGAGAAAGCACCTCGAGGAACCCGAGCAGCTGGGGTTTTGAGTGACCACAAACTCGGACTAACAAGGAGAGCCCATGCCCATTGATGCTGAACAGTCGATCCAGCTTTACCGAATGATGGTAAGGATTCGAACCTTCGAAGAAACGGTTCTGGAAATGTTCAGAACCGGACGCGGGCCTCGCCACTCGCACCTCTCCATCGGCCAGGAGGCAGTGGCTGCCGGAGTCTGCCTGGCGCTGCGCCCGGATGACTATGTGACCAGCACCCATCGAGGCCACCACCATCTGATCGCCAAAGGAGGTGAGTACAAGCCAGCCATGGCCGAGATTGCGGGAAAAGCTACCGGGTATTGCGGCGGTAAGGGCGGAACCATGCACATTGCGGATTTCAGTCTGGGTATGCTGGGTGCCATCAGCATTGTGGCCGGAGGGATGCCGATCGCTGTCGGGGCCGCCATCTCCGCCCAGTTGAGAGGTACCGACCAAGTAGCGGTCTGCTTCTTTGGAGACGGAGGAAGTTCCCAGGGAAACTTCAATGAAGGTTTGAATATGGCAGCCCTCTGGGACCTTCCGGTAGTCTTTCTGTGCGAGAACAACCAGTACATGGAAAGCTGTCGCTTCGAGAGGGTGACGGCGGGTCCCGGGATTCACCGGCGGGCCGAAGGCTACGGGATGCCGGGTGTATCCGTCGACGGCAATGACGCTGTGGCGGTCTACGAAGCCACCCGACAGGCCGTGGAGCGGGCACGAGGGGGGGAGGGTCCCACCCTTCTGGAATGCCTGACCTATCGAAGAATGGGCCACAACACCAACGACCCGGCCGAATATCGGGCTGAGGAAGAACTCAAGGTCTGGGAGCAGAAAGATCCCATCGATCGACTCCGCGCCAGTCTGATCGAGGAAAGACTGCTGAGCACGGAGGAAGACGAAGAGATCCGTCGGGAACTCAGCGAAGAAGGGCAGGCGGCCATGGAATTTGCTCTCGAAAGCCCGATGCCGAACGAAGACCAGCTGTTTACAGATATCTACGCTCCCGCCTATCAGCCTCCCAGTCCCCCCCCTGCTCCGGGGGAGCGACAGCTGAACTGTCGCAAGGCCATTCACGAAGCGCTGCGCGAGGAGATGCAACGCGACGAGTCGGTCTTCGTGATCGGTGAGGATGTCGGCGGAGCAGGGGGTGTCTTCAAAGTGACGGCAGGGCTGCAGCAAACCTTTGGCGAACGTGTGAAAGACGCTCCGATTTCGGAGAATACGATTGCCGGAGCCGTTATCGGAGCGGCCTTGACCGGGATGCGTCCGGTCGGCGAATTGATGTTCATTGATCTGATTACGCTGGCCATGGATCAGATCGTGAACCTGGGAGCCAAGATTCGCTATATGACGGGCGGACAGGCCAGTGTCCCGGGTGTCATTCGGGTCACCTACGGGGGTGGCCTGGCGGCCGGGGCCACTCACTCGCAAAACCTGGAAGCCTGGTTTTACCATATACCCGGCTTGAAACTGGTCATGCCCTCGACACCCTATGACGCCAAAGGTTTGCTCAAGACGGCGATTCGAGATGACAATCTGGTGCTGTTTCTGGAGCACAAGGCGCTTTACAACGTTCGCGGTCCCGTTCCCGAAGAGGAATACCTGATTCCGTTTGGGGTAGCCGATATCAAACGGGAAGGCACGGATGCCACGGTGGTGGCGACCGGCAAAATGGTGCAGGAAGCGCTCAAGGCGGCCGCCCGCCTGGCCGGGGAAGGAATCGAGATTGAAGTGATCGACCCCCGCACTCTCAGCCCGCTGGACGCGAGTACTATCCTCGAATCCGTCAAGAAGACGGGGCGCCTGGCAGTGTTTCAGGAGGCCAGCGAACAGGGTGGATTCGGATCGGACCTGATTCGGATCGTCTGTCGCGAGGCCTTCTACTATCTGGATGCGCCGCCTGCCATCGTGGGTGCGGCCCACGCTCCCATACCGATGTCTCCTGCCCTGGAGCAGCAGATGCTGCCTGGCGTGGAGGATCTGGTGCGGGCCATACATAAACTGGTTCCCAGCCAACAGAGTGTCTGAGCAGTTGGGGCCGGCTCAAGGATGTCAAGAGACTAAAGCAAGCTGGATGCGGAGCTAACGGGAAAGGAGGCGGCCCTTTTCGTGCCCACGGGTCGAATGGCCCACTCCAGGGCCCAGCCCCGGGAGACTCAGCAGCAGTCCGCGCTCTGCTTCGGTCACGACGAGCCCCCAGCGCCGGGATGGATCAAAGGCGACGTTGGTCGGATTCCTTCCACCCGACCAGGACACCAGATTGCCGGCTCCCAACTCCACGCACCAGAGGTTGCCGTTGTGGTCGAAGTACCTGCGTTCGCCGGTTCACCAGGACTACAAGAAACCTAAGGTTGAGAATCGTTGACGTGGCGGGAAGCAGAAAGGCAAAATAGTGCCGATGGACTTGATGCGAAGGCCTCTGGCTCTCAGCCAGATCCTGGTCTCACTCTTGCTTCTTTCGTGCTCGATCCTGACTGGAACAGCGCCCGCCCAGATTCAAGAAGAGAAAAAGGTACATTTACAGATCATTACGCTGCTCACTCGCCAGGAACAGGACGAAGTTTTCTCTAGACTGGAAGCTGGAGCCAGCTTTCCCGAAATGGCCAGGCGGCACTCAACCCACCCTACAGGACCATCAGGAGGGTACCTCGGAGTGATTCAACTCAATCATCTTTCGCAACCATTGAGAGATCTGGTGGAAACGATGGAGGAGGGATCGCTGGCCCGACTGGTCGACCCTGGCCTGGGATATGCAATTATCCTCGAGTTGAAGCCGGAGCAGGCCCGATCCGGAGCCGCCCAGCAACCCCTGGACCGCGGAGCGCGCCTGCTCCGAGAGGGATCGATCGATCAAGCTCTGCTGGAATTGAATCAGGCAGTCTTACTCGATCCGGCCTCTGCTCCTTCTCACCTGCTGCTTGGCTGGGTTCAACGTCGTCATGGATCCCCGTACCGAATCCAGCAATCGCAGGCCGCTTTTCAGGAGGCCCTGCGGCTCGACCCCACTTCCAGTTGGACGAGACTACACCTGGCTCTGCTCTATGTAGAGTCCGGCCAGCTCGAAGAAGCCTCGGCGGTCCTGAAAACGCAGACAAAAGCCATCTCTGAAAGTCCAGTCGTGCTTGCACTCACAGGAGAGGTGGCTCGAAGGCTCGGCCATTCAAAAGAAGCTGAAAGAGTCCTTGGTCGAGCCCTCCAGTTGGCCCCTGGACTGGCGGCAGCACGTGTCTATCTGGGACTGGTCTACCTGGATTCGAACAGGCTCGAGGAGGCCTTGCAAGAGATCGAAGCTGCGCTCCAGAATGCTTCTGGCTGGGCCGACTTCCATTCAAAGGCGGCCGGGGTGTCGCTGCAAGCGGGCGGCGAAGTTTCCGGGCCGGAAGCTTTCAGACTGGATCCGCCCTACGCAGAAGCAAGGCTCTCGCTTGCCAGAGCTTACCGGCTTCTGGGCAGGCCGCTCGAGGCTCTGGATCAACTGCGCCCGCTGAAGCCCTTTCTAATCACCCTACCCGCGCATTCTGTTCGGCGCTCCACATTGAGGAAGTGGCTGCAGGGGATGTCATTCCAGGCAGGGCTCAGCTACGAGGCTTTGGACGCGCGGACAGATGCAGTGCGCCTCTATTACCAGGCTCTCCACTACGATGAAAATCACGGAGCATCGCACCGTCGGCTGGCGAATCTTCTCTACGAAAGGGGCTTCTACACGGACTCGGTAGCACATGCTGAACAGGCCGAAGCCTGCGGGGCACCGATTGGAGATTCACCACTGGGAAGGCGAATCGCCGAGGTGAAAAAGTCGAAAATCTCCTTCCCGACGCAGCCTGGCTCGGAAACCTCCGTCCAATCCAGGTTTCGGGGTCTCGCCTATCAGTTGCACAATAGTCTCGATGAGTACCACGGATCTCTGAAGATCCCCCTCTTCCAGAACCTCCTGGGGCTACCCGGCTTGAGCCGCGAACAAAGCACAGATCTGCATGAAAAGCTCAGTCAGGAGCTGCTCAAGAAGGGCGACATTGAAGGAGCCATTCGCCATCTCGACCTGGCCCTTGCCCGGTCTCAATCTGCCCAGCTGTATTTCAGGCGCGGAGTCACTTTTCTTCGGCAGTCGGAGGTCAAGAACTGCATTGGGAGGCATAACCCAGACAGCTGTCTCTTGCCCCTGAAGGGAGGTGGCCTGCACCAGGTACGCCGACCCGCCGAGAACGCTCGGAAGAACTTTGAAAGATACCTCGAGCTCGAGCCGGATTCACTGGCTGGTCGCTGGCTTCTGAATCTGACCAGCATGGCCCTGGGCGACTATCCGGATGGGGTTCCAGAGAAATACCTGATTCCTCCCACAGCTTTTGAGTCCGACTATTCCATCGGTCGCTTTCCGGACATCGCTCCGGAACTGGGGCTCGATACCTTCAGCCTTTGTGGTGGCTCAATCGTCGACGATTTTGACAATGACGGTTTTCTCGACATTGTGACCTCGACCTCCGATCCGGACGGCCCTCTCAAGTTCTACCGAAACCTCGGCAACGGGCGTTTTGAGAACGCTTCTTCGACCTCGGGTGTAGACCAGCAGCTTGGAGGGCTGAACAGCATTGCTGCTGATTATGACAATGACGGGGACTTGGATGTGCTGGTTTTGCGGGGCGCCTGGTTGTTCGATCAAGGAAGAATCACGAACTCGCTGCTCCGTAACAACGGCGACCGTACATTCACTGACGTGACCCGGACTGCCGGTCTGGTAGAACCGGCTCTGCCCACTCAGGCGGCGGCCTGGGGCGATTTCGACAACGATGGAGACCTCGACCTGTACGTTGCCAATGAAGATCGGTCGGAGGACCCCACCTCAGCAGAAGCTTATCCCTCTCAACTGTTTCGCAACAACGGCAATGGCACGTTCACTGACATTGCCGGCCAGGCAGCAGTGGCCAACTATCGCTACGCCAAGGGCGTCGCTGCGGGGGATTTCGACAACGACGGCGACCTGGACCTGTACGTGTCCAATGTGGGCCGGAATCGACTCTACCGGAACGAAGGGAACGGAAGCTTCGTCGACATGGCTGAGGAACTGGGAGTGATCGAGCCAATCCGGCGAAGCTTTGCTGCCTGGTTTTTCGACTACAACAACGATGGCTGGCTGGATCTGTTTGTCTCTGGCTACGAAGCCTCCATAGAGAATGTGGCCAGAGACTACCTTGGCTTTCCCCACGGTGCCACCCGGCCCCGACTCTACCGGAATGATGGTGGGAAGTTCACGGAGGTGGGCAAGGAGGTGGGGCTGGACCACGCCTACCTTCCCATGGGAGCCAACTTCGGGGATCTCGATCATGACGGTTATCTGGATATTTATCTGGGTACAGGAAGTCCCTTCTTCGAGACCCTGACGCCCAACGTGATGCTTCGAAACGATAGCGGAAAGAGATTCCAGGACGTGACTACGTCGGGAGGTTTCGGGCATCTGCAAAAAGGACATGGAATCAGCTTCGCCGACATCGACAACGACGGCGACCAGGACATTTACCACCAGCTGGGAGGCTTCTATCCGGGCGACAAGTACAGCAATGCTCTGTTTCAGAATCCAGGCCACAACAATCGGTTTCTCTATCTGAAGCTGGTGGGAACGAAAAGCAACAGGGCGGCCTTCGGGACGCGAATCAAACTGGTCCTGGAGACTCCGGACGGTGTTCGAGAGGTTCATCGCGCCGTGGGGGCTGTGAGCAGCTTTGGGGGATCAACCCTGCGCCAGGAGATCGGACTGGGAAGGGCGAGCGGAATCAGCAGGCTCGAGGTGTGGTGGCCGACCTCAGGAATACGACAGGCGTTTGTGGACGTCCCTCTTGATCAATTGGTGCAGATTATCGAGACGGAGAAACATTTTCGGATTCTGCCACTGGTTCCGATCCGCCTGGGGGGCGTTGTCAAATTAACGAGCTTAGGACGGTGAAGTGTGGAGGAAGTTGGCATTGAGTGTTTTTCTGGCCCGGGCGACGGGTTGGCCCCGATTCTTGGGACGCGGCTCGGAGCAGGAGTCTATGTCCGGGTACGGAAAGAGGATGCAGAAGAGGCAAGAAGGCTAGCCGGCGGGAGTCCACATGACACGAAATCTAGTACTGGTCGCAGTCTTCACGCCGACGCTCTCTACCCTTCTCCTGGGCCCGATTGGATGCTCCCCTCCGAGTCCGGCCTCTCCCAGCATCCCCCTGCTATCCGATTCTCTTCTCACGGCCTCTGAGCCGCAAGTTCGCCAGCAAATCCTACAGGCACATCAGAAAGCCCAGGAGGACCCGCACGCTACCAAGCAGGTTGGCCGAGTGGGGATGCTGCTTCATGCCTATGGGCACTTCGAGTCGGCTGCACTTTTTTACCGTTTCGCTGCCTCCCAGGCACCATCAGAGTTCCGCTGGATCTATTATCTCGGGCTAGTGGAAAGGGAATCCGGCCAACCTGAGATGGCCGCTCAGCGCTTCAAGCGGGCTTTGAGACTTCGCCCCGACAACCTTCCCACCAGGCTCCATCTAGGGACCATTCTGACCGATCTGAACCGATCCGAGGAAAGCATTCCCCACCTTCAACGCATTCTGGAAAAGGGCCGGGACAATCCGCTGGCTCACTACGAGCTGGGCCGTGCCTACACCCAACAGAACCGGGATGATGATGCCCGTGAGAGTTTTGTGCGGGCCTGTGAACTGGCTCCTGACTTCGGAGCGGCTCAATATGCTCTTGCCCTCTCCTATCGCAACCGGGGCGACGCACCAGGATACGAGCGTCATGCCGCCTTATTTAAGGCGTATAATGACAGTCGGCCCGCTCTGGATGATCGTCTTCAGGGCGCGATCTCGGAGCTACGTGTAGGCGCCGTTGCCCACTTTGACAAAGCACGCCAACGTCAGGCAGAGGGGCGGAATGAGGAGGCCATTGCGGAGTATCGGAAGGCGCTTCGGATCCGGCCCGACCATCCCACGGCACATTCCAATCTGATGGGCCTGTTCCTGCATCTGGGGCGGCTGGATGAGGCCGAGCAGCAGTATCGGGTGTGTCTTGAATTGAACCCAGACATTGCGGAGATGCACTACAACTACGGAATCCTGTTGCGAGCCAGGGGCCAGCCAGAACAGGCAATCGTGGCCTTTGAGAGGGCCCTCGATATCAATCCATCCTATGCCGACGCCCACAGCAATCTGGCGCTGTTGCTGGCTGGATTGGACCAGGGTTCACGGGCCACTACCCATCTTCGGAAAACACTGGAGATCGATCGAAACCACCGACTAGCTCGCTATAACCTGGCCAGGCTGCTGCTCCAGAAAGGCGAAACCAGCGAGTCGATTCAGTTGCTGTCTGGAGCATTGAGCGAAGAAGACGATAAGACAGCGGCCATTGAGGCTTTGCTGGCGAACGCCTACTCTACCGCCGGGCAATTGCGGGAAGCGGAAGGGCACGGCCGTCGGGCCGTCAGCCTGGCCGAGAAGTACCGGCAGGTTGATCTGGCTTGGACTGCTCGATACAGCCTAGGTAGAAATCTCTTCTTCATGCGAAAGTATCGCGAAACCATCGATCTACTCAGTCCCGCTGCTGAATCCGAGGACGATCGAACTCCGTCTCTCCTTCTTCTCTTGGCCAGCTGCTACTCCCGGGTCGGCAATCAGGAACTGGCTACTCAGCATGCCGCAAGAGCTCTAAATCTGGCCAGACGCCATGGCCAGCAGGAACTGGCGGCCACAATTGAACAGGTCCTCGGCATGGCCAATGGCGACAGGCAATGATCGAACCCCTACCTCACTTCTTCCGGGTGAATCCTCTTCGAGCTGCAGCGAGAAACCGGGTGATCGTCAGGACCTTGCTCCACGGCCTTGCCATGTTGCTTCTCACCGTGAGTTGCGTTGATTCCGAGATCGGGAAGGTGCCTGTGGCTGAACCTGAACTGGAGAAACCGGCTCAGTACCGGGAAGCGGCCGAGTCAGTGGGCATCCTCTTTCGTCATGACCGGGGAGCCCGGGGGGATTTTCACCTGCCCGAGATCATGGGATCCGGAGCTGCCCTGTTCGACTACGATTCGGACGGCGACCTGGACGTCTACCTGATCCAGAGTGGGGTGTTGGACCCGGAGGAGGGCCCGTCCAAAGGTGGAGTAGCGAAGGAAGGCGCTTCTTATCCCACCTCCAACCGTATGTTCCGCAACTGGCTGGTCGAAAAGGGAGTGCTCGAGTTTGAAGATGTGACGGATCGGTCGGGTCTGGGGGATACGGGCTACGGTATGGGCGTGGCAGTTGGGGATATCGAAGGTGACGGAGATCTTGACCTGTATGTCACCAATGTGGGATCGAATGTTCTCTTTCGAAACAACGGAGACGGAACCTTCTCAGATATCACTCAATCCTCGGGAACCGACGATCCTCGCTGGAACGTCAGCGCTTCCTTCTTCGATTACGATCTCGACCAGGATCTGGACCTGTTTGTGACCGCTTATGTCGACTTCACGCCGGGCCCGCTGGACTGCTTCCATCCCTCGGGGGCACGCGATTACTGTAGCCCCAAGGTGTATCGCCCAATCGTGGATCGACTCTTCGAAAACCGGGGAGGGAGCTTCCGGGACGTTACTCAATCGTTGGGGATGGGGGGGACCTTTGGCGCCGGTCTGGGCGTCGCCTGCAGTGACTTCAATGGAGACGGCTGGACCGATGTTTTCGTGGCCAACGACGGGACACCAAATCAACTCTGGATCAATCAAGGGGGTGAATCCTTCGTGGATCGTGGTTTGATCTCGGGTACGGCCTACAACGCCATGGCGGAGACGGAAGCGGGAATGGGAATCGCGGCCGGCGACTTTGACCAGGACGGAGACGACGATCTGTTTCTGACCCATCTCATCCGGGAAACGAACACTCTGTATGAAAACGACGGCACTGGAAGCTTTCTCGATGTCACCACCGACTACGGCCTGGGCAGTATGAGTCTACGGATGACCGGCTTTGGGACCCGGTGGCTGGACTTTGATCACGATGGAGACTTGGATCTTTTCGCCGGAAATGGGGCCGTCGCCGCAGTCGAGTCACTCCTGGGGCAGCCCTTCCCCTTCCATCAGCCCAATCAGCTGCTCCGTCGTGAGGCGTCGGGCTTTCGCGTTCTCGGTCCCGATTCCGGCGTCGGAAGCGTCATCGAGACGACTCGGGGTGCTGCCTTCGGAGACGTGGACAATGACGGAGACATCGACATTCTTCTCAACAACAACAGCGGTCCGACCAGACTGCTGCTCAATCAGACGGATTCCTCCGGACACTGGATTCAGTTCGCTCTAAAGGGGAGGCAAAACCGCCATGGAGTGGGTGCCCGGGTGGTCGTGACGCTGGAAAACGGCAGGCAACTCTGGAGACACGTTCAGAGTGACGGGAGCTATGCCAGCGCCAGTGATCTGCGGGTTCATTTTGGTGTAGGAAAGGAGCGGGTTGTAAAAAGCGTCGAGATCCGGTGGCCTTCCGGCAAAGTTCGTGTCCTGAAACACGTTGAGGTAGACCAGATTCTGAGAGTGAAAGAACCGGCATCGTAGCGACAAGGCGGTGGGAAGCGGGGCTGGGTTGTCGTGAGAGAAGCGCTTCAGCAGGGGATCTTCGCGCGGTCGGTCATCTGCTATGCTTTCTGCTGACAAACTTCCCTTGAAATGGTGAGTGCCGCATGGACTACGATGATGTTTACAAGCGATCTCTCAGCTGTCCTGACCAATTCTGGTCCGAGGCAGCCAACGCCGTCGACTGGAGCCGGCGTTGGGATTCCGTTCTCGACGATACAGAGGCCCCCTTTTACCGCTGGTTTGCCGGGGGGGAACTCAACAGCTGTCACAATGCCCTTGACCGACACGTCGATTCAGGTCGTGGCAACCAGGCGGCATTGATATACGACAGCCCGAGCACTGGCGTCAAGGAGCAATACACCTATTCACAGTTGCGTGATGAGGTAGCCAAGTTCGCCGGTGTCCTGGCCGGGCTGGGAGTCAACAGGGGCGATCGCGTATTGATCTACATGCCCATGGTCCCTGAGGCAGTCATCGCCATTCTCGCATGTGCGCGGATCGGGGCGGTCCACTCAGTGGTCTTCGGGGGCTTCGCCGCCAACGAGCTGGCCCTTCGAATAGACGACGCTCGACCCGGGGTGATCGTTGCTGCCTCCTGCGGTATCGAGCCAAACCGGATCGTTTCCTACAAGCCTCTCCTGGATGAGGCGATCGAGTTGTCAACCCACGAGCTGCGCGCATGTATCGTTCTGCAAAGGGATGAGGAGCGGGCAAGGCTGATGGAAGGCCGGGACTTTGACTGGCACCAAATGATGGCGAAGGCCGTGCCGGCACCCTGCACGCCTGTAGCAGCAACCGACCCGCTCTACGTTCTCTATACGTCCGGTACTACGGGGAAACCAAAGGGAGTCGTCCGCGACAATGGCGGTCACGCCGTCTCCTTGCAGTGGAGCATGAAATATATCTATGGTGTTGAGCCGGGCGATGTTTTCTGGGCGGCGTCGGATATCGGCTGGGTGGTAGGACATTCCTACATCATTTACGGCCCGCTCTTCCACGGCTGCACAACGATCCTTTATGAAGGCAAGCCCGTCGGCACTCCCGACCCGGGTGCCTACTGGAGAGTGATCTCTGAGTATGGCGTGAAGGTGCTATTTACCGCTCCGACCGCCTTCCGAGCGATTAAGAGTGACGACCCGGACGGAAAGTATCTCGAGAAATACGATCTGGGCGGTTTTCGTCACCTCTTCCTAGCAGGTGAACGTTGCGATCCGGACACGTTGGAGTGGGCTGCTGCCAAACTGAATGTTCCAGTCATCGATCACTGGTGGCAGACGGAAACAGGCTGGCCGATCGCTGCCAACCCTTTAGGGATTGAGTTGCTGCCGATCAAGCCGGGCTCCCCCGCGCGCAGCATGCCGGGATACCGGGTACAGGTACTGGATGAGACCGGCAAGGAAGCACCGGCGGGGGAAATCGGCAACATCGTCATCAAGCTTCCCCTGCCCCCCGGCTGCCTGCCTACTCTATGGCAAAACGATCAGGGCTTTGTCAGCTCATATCTCCAGCGTTATCCTGGTTACTACTTGACCGGTGATGCGGGCTTCAAGGATGGAGATGATTACCTCTGGATCATGAGCCGTATCGATGACGTGATCAATGTGGCGGGCCATCGCCTCTCCACCGGTGCCATCGAGGAGGCGATTGCTTCCCACCCCGATGTCGCGGAGTGCGCTGTCTTCGGGGTTGCAGATCCGCTCAAGGGAGAGGTGCCGATGGGACTGCTTGTCCTGCAATCGGGAGTCAGCCGCGATCACGACCTGATCATCTCCGAGACCATCCAGCTGGTTCGTGACAGAATCGGCCCGGTCGCTGCCTTTAAGTCGGCTGTGGTGGTGGCACGGCTTCCCAAGACACGTTCGGGGAAGATACTCCGAGGAACCATGAGGGAGATCGCCAACGGTGGACAATACCAGGTCCCGGCAACGATCGACGAGCCGACGATACTTGATGAAATCTCTCGAGCGCTGCAGAAAGTGGGCTATCCCCGTGCACAAAGTTGACTGGAGTGTAGGTGATGTTGAAAGCAGATCATTTAAGGACTCTGCCTGTTATTGAGATGGGACCGAGATCCAAGTGAGCACAGCCGACCGTCTGGAACAGGCCGAGCACCAATCCGCGCTGGCGGATGCCGTGCGACAACTGTACGAATTGCCCGGTGACACTGCAGTGTCACTGATCAATCATTCGGAAAACTTAACCTACAGGCTGGACGAGCCTTCGGGTCCAAAGAGTGTCTTGAGAGTTCATCGGCTCGGCTACCAGTCCCACAGCAACATCCTCTCTGAGATCATGTGGATGGACGCGTTGCGACAGGATGCCGACATCGAAACACCTCATGCAATGGCCGGCCCCGATGGCCAGCTAGTGCAGGAAATTCAGGTCCTTGGCGCTCGAAAGCGATGGTGCGTCCGATTCCAGTGGATTGAAGGGGAAACGCCCGAGGAGACCGACCAATTTGAGGAACTAATCGAACCATTCGGTCAACTGGGGGAGGTGACCGCCCGCCTTCACCAGCACGCCAGGAAATGGACCCCTCCAGACAACTTTGTTCGCCAGCGCTGGGATGATCAGGGAACCATCGGCAAGAACCCCATATGGGGCCACTTCATCGAGGGGCCGGCTCTGAGCAGTGGGGACAAGCAGCTGCTCAACGACTGTGCCGATGCCGTCAGGATGCGACTCCGTCGTTTCGGCCAGGCACCGGATCGATTCGGCTTGATCCACGCCGACATGAGATTGGCCAATCTTATGTTCCACGAGGGAAACATCCAGGTCATCGATTTCGATGACTGCGGTTCAGGCTGGTTCCTCTATGATCTGGGGACAGCTCTGAGCTTCATGGAAGATCGCCCCGACGTACCTGAACTGGTCGCCGCCTGGGTTCGCGGATACCGCAAAGTCCTGGCCCTGTCGGAAGAGGAAGAAGATGTGATCCCTACGTTCATTGTGCTTCGTCGACTGACTCTCCTGGGTTGGGCCGCTTCCCGCGGTAAGACAGGCGGATTGGCGCAGGAACTGGGCGAGCCGTTTTCAAGAGGCACTTGCATGCTTGCGAAACAGTACCTTCAGGAGGTTGCCTCTTGATCAGTCGATCCCGTAAGAGAGGGGACAATGAGCGAGGCCAAGCAACGCTTTCTTGATCAGTCCAAGAAATACTGGAACCCGCACAAGACGGCTTTCTGGCAGCAGTCGAGCCAGGATCTGGTCATAGATCGAAGAGATCAGTACTTTCTCTATGACATGGACGGGATGAGGCTGATCGACGTCCACCTCAACGGCGGCACGTACAATCTGGGCCACCGGAACCCGGAAGTGATCCAGGTGCTCATCGAAGCAATGGATCACTTCGACATCGGCAACCACCACTTTCCATCACTTGCAAGAACCAGACTGGCAGAGGAACTGTGCCGGCTCACTCCCGGGGATCTTCAGTACACGGTCTTTGCCAGCGGCGGTGCTGAAGCCGTTGACATCGCTTTGAAGACTGCCCGCAACGCCAGTGGACGACGCAAGATTGTGTCGGTCATCAAGGCCTACCACGGCCATACCGGCCTGGCGGTGCAAACGGGGGACCCTCGCTTCTCTGACATCTTCTTGAGCGAAGATACAACCGGGGATTTCGTCAAAGTTCCCTTCAACGACCTGGAGGCCATGGAGTCGGCTCTGAAAGGCGAAGACGTCGCGGCGGTGATCATGGAAAGCATTCCTGCGACCTACGGCTTTCCTCTGCCCATGGAAGGCTACCTGGAGACGACCAAGCAGCTGTGTGAACAATACGGAATTCTTTACATCGCTGACGAAGTGCAGACCGGCCTGATGAGGACAGGTAAACTCTGGTGCATTGAGCACCACGGCATCGAGCCGGACATTCTGGTCACGGCGAAGGGACTCAGCGGCGGTATCTACCCGATCGCAGCAACTGTGGTGAGCGCCCGGCACGCACAGTGGCTGCACGAGGACGGCTTCGCCCACATGTCGAGTTTTGGCGGTGCCGAGTTGGGTTGCCTTGTGGCCATGAAGGTCCTGGAAATCTCAACCCGGCCGGAGACCATCGAGAACGTACGGCTGATCAGCCAGTACATGCGAGAGAAACTGGACCAGATCCGGTCCGACTATGAGGACTTCTTCGTCGGTATTCGTCAAAAGGGCCTGGTCATGGGGCTGGAATTCGCTCACCCTACGGGTGCCATGTCAGTTTCCTCAGCACTCTACCAAAATGGAGTGTGGGCGATTTTTTCCACCCTTGATCCGCAGGTCCTCCAGTTCAAACCAGGCATTCTCTGCAGCCGGGACCTGGCCGACGAAATCCTGGAGGGATTGCACGCCGCTGTAGGCCAGGCTCGGGCCGAATTGTTCGACAAGAAAGCCCGCTCCATCGCTCCCCGGAAGTACTCCCCTATGGCGCAGCCGGCCAAAGACTTTGTCTGCGAAGAGGATGTCCGGCAGGCAGTTCGTACCGGAAGTCGAATCGTGGTGAGTACTCGAACGATCATCACCCCTTCCGCGAGGGATGCCGAGCAGGGCCGAAACATTTTCGTCTGGGATTAGCAGCATTTTCAGGAGTTGCGTCCGGTAGGGTCACGACAGCGCTTCGATAGATTCAGGAAGGGTTTGCCCACCATCGACGACCAGGGTCTGTCCCGTGATGTATTCTGCCTCTTTGGAGGCAAGAAACAGGGCTGCGTATCCAATCTCCTCGGGGACCCCCAGTCGACCCATGGGAATGGACTGCTCCATGCGACGCAGGTAGTCCTCCCCGATATCATCTAGCCCCTCGGTCATGATATTTCCGGGCAGGATCGCGTTGATCGTGATTCCGTGTCTGGCCACCTCAATTGCCGCTGTCCGCATGAATCCGAGCATGCCCGCTTTGGTCGCGCCGTAGTGTGACCAGCCCGGGTGCCCAGTGATGGGACCGGTGATCGAAGAGGTCAATACGATTCTTCCTCCACCCTTCTTTTTCATTTCCGGCAGACAGGCCTTCACGGCCAGGAAGGTCCCCTTGAGATTGACCGAGTTCACCAGGTCCCAGTGCTCCTCTGACATCTGCTCGACCTTTGCCGAAGGGAAAATTCCGGCATTACTGCAGAGAACGTCAATACCACCATGGCGCTGGACGGCTGCCGCCGCCATTGCCTGGACATCTTTCCAGCTACTCACGTCGGTTTTGAAGAACGATGCCGTGCCACCGGAATTACGAATCGACTCCACCGATGCCTCTCCGGCATCCTCATGGCGCGCCACGACCAGCACCCGGGCCCCTTCGGCTGCAAATACGGCCGCAATCGCCTTGCCCAATCCCTTGCTTGCCCCCGTCACAATCACTGATTTCCGGTCCATTCGATTTGCCATACTTTGTCTCCCGTAAGCCCGGGACTTCGTGTGCCAGGTGCGACATGTTCCGGTTACTCTAAACTTTCAAGATCGCATGGTCCAACGTTCTCCTCCTGAGTTCCTCCGGGACGGTGGCGGCACCGACGCCCGAACTCTTGGGCCACCTCACTTGTGAAGGACCGGACAAGCAGACTTGGGGAATGATGACCGGGGGTTGCCGCCACCCCGGCAATTCCACGCTGGAACTTCCAGTGCAGCGGTAGTCTCATCGTCAAAGCGTTCGGTGCCAGCGCATCCGATGAGAGACGGGGCCGGGGAGTCACCGAGCGGGGATCGACGACACCGCAGGCTGGGGGCGGTTGCCGACAAAAAGATGTAACGGTATGCTCGAGAAGTCAATACCAGCTGTTGTTACCATGGCGAAGGACAACATGAGACCCTCGCCCAGTCCTCCCACGAAGCAGCCGTTCCCTCCGCCGTGAGCGCGCAGGAGATCAGTGTCGCTGATCAAGCGTTCCCCTTTCCAAATGCCCCCGGTTGCGATCAACAGCCCGAAGCGGGCCAGGTCCTTGGCGCTCATAACCGCCCAACCGGGTCCGCCCCGCACGACCTGTCCGTCAATTTCGTAGGGCGGATCCAGATAGAGTCCATAACCCGGCATCTGGGGGTAGAAACTGGAGTCCTCGTTCACGGTCTGACCCGGGGTCCAGTCCCAACGGTCGGCCGGAATGCCCATCTTGCTGAAAAACTGCTCGTCCATCACCACTTTGAGGTCCTTTTTCCAGATGGCCGTCAGCGCCTGCGCCAAACGCCAGTATCCGCCACTGCTGTAGCTCTTTCCCACGGTATCCGGCTCGGCGTGGGCATAGTTGTCATAGTCCGGGTCGCCCGTGCAATTTGACCAGGGCGGAGCTCCCCTGTCGTAGTTGTTGCAGTTTTTCCAGGACGCTCCGTTGGTAACCGGGAACCCCCCAACATGCTTTGCCAAATGCGAGAACGTGAGGCTGTTGTGGTGGCCCTGATTCAGATACTTGTTGGGAGAATTCAGCTCACCCTCACCGGTCCAGTAGTTCTTGATCAGATCGTCCGCGCTGTTGATCAGGCCGCTATCGATCGCCCGCTGAAGACAGGCCATTGTGAAAGACTTTCCCAAAGAAGCCGTCTGGAAACGATAATCGGCGTCGCCAAAAGTCTGAAGCAAGTACCCGCCTCGGGTGATGGCGACACCCCATTTCTTGCCACTGTGATCCTCCCCCTGGAAAGAAGCCCCCTTTACCTTCTCCTTCATCGGTTGATCGATGTGGTCCGGGGGCCGTCCCTCAGCGGTTCCTTTCTCATCTTCCGGCTGGATGCCAGACACCCAACGGTTCCAGGCATCTCGGTCACTGAGAGCCGGGTGGGGGGTGGAGCCACTGGAGAGAGTCTCCGGGAAAGCTTCTTCCGGCGTCAGGGTCAGCCACTCCTCCTCCGGAAAAACCACCCAGTCGGGCACGGTTTCATGAGCCGTTGTTTCTTCTATGGAATCTTCCTTTTTGGGGCCTGCACAAAAAGCGAAGAGCAGGCACAAGGTTATGAAAAAGCCATGTGATCTCATTTTTGTCTCCTCTGCCCTCCACACAATCGGCTCAAAAGTGCGGCTGGACGAGAAAGCGACAATGCTACTTGTTCGCTTTTCTAATATTATAAACTTCGAAACATCATTATACTGAAACGCGATTGGTTAGACAAAGTGAAGAGATGGATACGAACTTGGAGTGCGGCACTTCGAGTGCCGCCTTACAAAGCGGAAGTCTGAACTTCCCGGACAGTACACTAGGTGGTATGCAGCCCCACTCTCGACGTATCTCAGTACCTGCACGAAATGAGCAGTTTTCCTGATCCTGGAAACAAAGTCGAGCCTTCTGTCGAAGCGAGGGTCCGTTAATGTGCGGAATCGTGGGATTGTTGGTCAAGCAGCCTGAGTTGCGTGCCGCGCTGGGCGAATTCGTGACCCCGATGCTGGTCTGCATGGGAACCAGAGGGCCCGATTCGGCCGGGCTGGCCGTTTTCTCCGATCCTGTGCAAGGGTCCCGGCGACGGTTCAGCCTGTACATTCGAGATCAGCAGTTCGATTGGCAGCAACTGGTCGGAATGTTGGAGCGCGACACCCAGTGCCAGGCTCATTTGGATGCAACCGCCAATCACGCAGTCATAACCACTGAGCTGCCCGCGGCCGCGCTGAAAGAGTGGTTGGCGAGAAATCATCCTCTGGTCCACCTGCTCTCCGTGGGCCGGGCCATAGAGGTCTTCAAGGATGAGGGGCGTCCTGAGGGAATCGCCGGACGATATCACTTTGCAGACTTACACGGTACGCACGCCGTTGGACATACCCGGATGGCAACGGAATCCGCTGTCTCTCCCGCCCACGCCCATCCGTTCACCGCGGGGGAGGACTTCTGTCTGGTGCATAACGGCTCTTTGTCCAATCCCTTCAGCATCCGCCGAAGCCTGGAGAAGCGTGGCATTACTTTTGAAACCGACAACGACACGGAGGCCGGCTGTCGCTTTCTGGAATGGCGAATGAGTGAGGGAGACACGCTGGAACAGGCTATCGAAGAATCGTTCGACCGGTTGGATGGATTCTTTACCTTCCTGATGGCCACCGCCGACAGAATGGTGCTGGTGCGGGATGCGTTTGGCTGCAAACCCGCCGTGGTCGCGGAAACCGACCAATACATTGCAGTTTCGTCGGAGTTCCGGGGCCTGGCTCATCTCCCCGGCATTCAACAGGCACATGTGTTTGAACCGGTGCCGGAAACCATATACTCATGGACCCTGTGAAGGAATTTGATCTGTCCAAATCGACGATCCGGGAAGTCAACCATTTCCTGCACCACCAGCTGCAGGGCAATGGCGTTGGGCGGATCGAGATACTGAATCCGGACGGTGGACATGCGATTGCAGTCGGACTGGACGCTTCGGTGGAGGTCCATATCCGCGGGCACGCAGGCTATTACGCGGCCGGGATGAATCGTCAGGCGCAGGTCACCGTGTACGGAAATGTCGGATGTGGCGTGGCCGAGAACATCATGTCGGGGACGGTGTGGGTGAAGGGGAGTGCCTCGACCTGCGCCGGCGCTTCGGCCCGTGGCGGTCTGCTGGTGATCGAGGGAAGTGCCGCCAGTCGCTGTGGAATTTCGTTGAAGGGTGGCAACATCGTGGTGGGTGGAGGTGTCGGTCACGTTTCCGGTTTCATGGCGCAGGCCGGACGAATGCTTATTTGTGGTGATGCCGGGCAGGGATTAGGAGATTCGCTCTTTGAAGCAGTGATCTACGTGCGGGGTACCATTGGCGGTCTGGGGGCTGACGCGCAAGAGGAACCGATGACCGAAGATGACTTCGCCCAGGTCGAGTCACTCCTCCAACAGGCCGGCCTGGAATATGATCCGCAACAGTTCAAACGCGTGGCCTCCGCCCGGACGCTGTATCACTGGAACGCCAACGTGGAGCAGGAGTATTGAAATGAAGTCGATACCGCCTTCCCTGGAGGAGAGCTATTCCTACAACAGGAAAGTTCTGTCTTACATTCATCTGGCCGCCGAGCGCGGTGTTTACGAACTCCGTGGCCTCGGGGCAAAACGGCAGGTTCCCACCTTTGATGACCTGGTCTTTCTCACCGGATCGGCCTCGCGCTATCCCCTGGAAGGGTACCGCGAGAAATGTCAAACCAAAACGGTTCTGGGCACCCGCCACGCACAGCAACCGATCGAGCTGGATATTCCCATCACGATTGCCGGCATGAGTTTCGGATCGCTATCAGCCAATTGCAAGGAGGCAATTGGCAGAGCAGCGACCGAAATGGGGACCAGCACGACCACGGGCGATGGCGGGATGACGCCCGAAGAACGCCAGTCCTCTAGAACGTTGATCTACCAGGTCCTGCCGTCCCGTTACGGCTCTGATCCCGATGATGTGCGCAAGGCCGAGGGCATTGAAGTTGTCATCGGTCAGGGCGCCAAACCGGGAGGTGGCGGCATGCTGCTAGGGCACAAAATGAGTGCTCGGGTGGCCGACATGCGGACGTTACCGGAGGGAATCGATCAGCGGTCGGCGTGCCGGCATCCTGACTGGACCGGTCCCGACGACCTGGCGATCAAAATCGGCGAGTTGCGCGAGATCACGGACTGGCAGGTTCCCGTCTACGTAAAGATAGGGGCGACTCGGGTCAAAGATGACGTGAAGCTGGTCGTGAAGGCCGGGGCGGACGTGGTTGTCCTCGATGGCATGCAGGCGGGTACAGCGGCCACGCAGCAGGTGTTCATCGAACACACCGGCATCCCGACCTTGCCGGCTGTGCGGCTGGCGGTAGAGGCACTGGACGAAATGAACATGATCGGAAAGGTGCAGCTGATTGTCTCCGGTGGAGTCCGGAGTGGGGCGGACGTGGCCAAAGCACTGGCTCTGGGCGCTGATGCGGTAGCGATTGGACAGGGTGTACTGATGGCCTTGGGATGTAACAGCACGACCTGGACGAAGGGCCAGAAGCAGATTGACGCAAGCCAGGATTACGCCAACCTCGGGGTACGTCCTGGCTATTGTCACCACTGTCACACGGGGCTTTGCCCGGTCGGGGTCACGACGCAGGACGAAGAGCTCGAGAAGCGGTTGGATCCGGCCTGGGGAGCCCGCCGGCTGAAAAACTATCTACAAGTGATGAACCTGGAGCTGACCACGCTGGCTCGCGCTTGTGGCAAGTCCAATGTGCACCATCTCGAGCCCGAGGATCTGGTGGCACTTACGGTCGAAGCGGCAGCGATGGCGAAGGTCCCACTCGCGGGTACCGACTGGATCCCGGGAGCATCCGCGCCTTAGGCTGGACTATGGAAGAAGGTAACAACCGGCCCTTTGTCCCATTTGCGCTGACGACGTACAATCAAGACCCAAAACCGGGAGCCTAGAGTAATGTCAACATCCGAAATTTCGAGAGGAGATAAACAGTTGTGAAACTTTATTACGATGACGACGCAGACCTTGCACTCGTCCAAGAGCGAAACGTGGCGATACTCGGATATGGCAATCAAGGTCGAGCTCAGGCCATGAACCTTCGGGACAGCGGGGTCAATGTGCTGGTTGGAAACGTAGAGGATTCTTATGCCGAGCAGGCCCGTTCAGACGGGTTCGAGGTCTATCCGATGTCCGAGGTCGTTCCGCAGGCTGATGTGATTGTGGTCCTCTTGCCCGATGAACTGCATGCGGAATTATATGAGACCGAAATTGCTCCGCAGCTCAAATCCAGGCAGACGCTGCAGTTCGCCTCCGGTTACAGTATTCACTATGGTCTGGTCCGCCCTCCGCAGGATGTTGACGTAGTGATGGTGGCTCCTCGCATGATCGGGGTGAATGTGCGCGGAGCTTTCCAACAAGGCGGAGGTGCGCCAGCTTATGTCGATGTGTGGCAAGATGCATCCGGAGAGGCGTTTCCTGCTGCCCTGAGTTTTGCAAAAGCTATTGGCTCCACGCGGGCTGGTGTCATCCAGATCAGCTTTCGGGAGGAAACCGAGCTCGATTTGTTCCCGGAGCAGACTCTCGTGCCGGCCTTCATGAACGCTCTGGCGATCGCTTTTGAGGTGCTCGTCGACAACGGCTATTCACCCGAAGCAGTGGTCATGGAACTGTATGCTACCGGAGAGGCCGCAGAGATCTTCCTGGAGATGGCCCGCACGGGGTTGTTCAAGCAGATGACATTTCATTCCCACACAGCCCAGTATGGCACGCTCACCAACATGGATCGTGTCATCCCGGCAGGTCTACGCGAAAACTATGAAAAGACCCTCGCTCACATTCGCTCCGGGGAATTTATGAAGGAATTCAGGGAGGAGAAGGAAAAAGGGCTTCCCACCTATCAAGCGCTGCGCGAAAAAATGCTCTCACATCCCATCAACCGGGCCGAGGAGAATGTGCGAGATCTGGTGGAATCAATCATGAAGGCAGGCCAGGCCGGGAGTTAGCGTAACCTGACAGGGTTCAGGTGGCGGGCTCGCGAAAAAGCATTCACAAAGAGGACCAGCAGATCTCCCACCACTCCGTCCAGCTACTACGGAAAGCGACCGGCCCGCTTTCTTCCTCCTGCAAACTACCGTAACAGGCGTACGCGGTGGACGGACCATATTGCTACACGCGTGATATGGCAATCTGGATGCAGCAGAAATCCAACGGTTTAAAATCAGGAGTCTTCTGAACTAAAGAACGAGAATGGATTTTGTCATGAAGATCGACCGAGTCGACGCCCTCCCGGACGACATCGACTTTCGGAGTCCCGGCCGGCGCGATTACCACGTCTGTATTGAGCATCCAACGTTGTGGGGCTTTTTCAGGATTCCCCTGACGGTCCTGGTGGGGCCCGAAGCAGAAGAAGGCAGGGGCATTCTGGCCATCGGAGCCACTCATGGAGACGAGTATGAGGGGCCATTGGCCATCAAGAATCTGCTCCACGAGATCGACCCTGCCAGGGTCCGGGGGCGGCTGCTCCTGGTTCCAGTTCTGAATCGGCCAGCCTTTGATGCGGGTGTCCGCGACACTCCCCATGACGGGATCAATCTCAATCGTGCCTTTCCGGGTGATGCATCTGACTCAGTGACATTTCAAATTGCACGTTTTGTAGATCGTTTTCTTTTTCCTCGAGTCCACGTCGTTCTAGACATCCACTCCGGGGGCGACATAGCCAGGTTTCCCTATCTTGCCCAATTTCACGCCCTTTCAGATTCTGCTCTGCGGGGACAGTTCGAGGCGGCTGCTCGAGGGTTTGGAACTCGCTTCGTTGAGATATACCAGGATCGGACGCCGGGCCTGCTCACTTCCAGGTCGGAGGAGCTGGGAAAGATCACCATCGGAACCGAGTTGGGATGGGGAGGATGTGTCTTCCCTGAGGGTGTGGCCTGCGCCCGCCGCGGAATCCTGATGGCGGCCAGGGGACACAATCAACTGCATCTCGAGGAGGAAATCAAGCCGCTGTACCCGGAGAGTGCACAGATACTGGTGGACACTTCCGACTTTTCGAGCAGTGTGCTGTCCCCCCTGGTGGGCCATCTGGAGCCGTATGTTGAACTTGGTGCCAGGGTTGAAGAGGGGCAGCCGCTGGGGGCGCTGCACTCCTTCGACTCTATTGATGAACCCGGCATCATCCTGGGATCTCCCCACGACGGTTACGTGATATGCCTGAGTACCCGGGCACCGGTGTTTGCAGGTCGGGTGGCTGCCCTGGTCGGAAAAGAGGTGCCGTGGCTGACGTAAAGCCAACAGCGACTTGATTTCTGCCACGGTTGCTGGTCCGAGATGCGCGGAGGTGAAGGTGTGCTCGATGCGATCCGGTTCTTCGGCCAGCGCGGGAAAATCTTCTACCCGCAGATCCAGAGCCACACGGTCGTCAGGTTGCCTGGGGCGATACGGGGGTCGAGATCAAGGTGTCACAAATACAGCACACCGAGTCCGAGTATCGGATGCAACACAGCTCCGATCAGGCTGCCCGTGATCAGCACGCCGCGCCGAGGTCTGCAGCCGACGTTGCACAGCGCGTTCCAATCGATCCGTGGTAGTGTTCCCGCATTGATCATGGGTTTTTCACCGAGCGTGGGCGGCCTGTGCCACGCAGCTGGGTGCCGGGTCAGTTAGGCTGTTTCACATGTATAACCGCGAAAGGAGGCAGTATGGCAATCAATAAAGAGACAAAAAGCCATGGTATGTCCTGGGAGAAAGAATACGGTTACTCTCAGGCAGTCAAGGTTGGGGATACCGTCCATCTCTCCGGACAGGTGAGCCATGACGACGAGGGTAACATCGTGGGTCGGGGAGATATGGAGGTGCAGATGCGCCAGGCCTACGCGAACGTCGAGAAGGTGCTCCTACAGTATGGCGCGACGATCGATAACATCGTAGATGAGGTGCTCTTCGTGACAGATATGGATGCAGCCTATGCTGCAAGGGTGAAATGCCGGCAGGAGGTTTTTTCTGGCAACCTGGCAGTGGCAAGCACCATTGTAGAAATCCAGCGTCTAGCGTTCCCCGAGCTTATGGTTGAGATTAGGTGTGTTGCCAAAGTGGAAAACGCGTAATCTACCGCCCCGACTCTTTGCTCACAAGCTGGATCTGCTGCTGGCCTCGCTCTCTCCTGAGCAGGCTCGCCAGGTCCATCCGCCAGTCGCTAGGCGATGATGCCGTGGATGACCTCGCCGTGAACATCAGTGAGCCGGAAATCGCGACCGGCGTAAGGGTAGGCCAACTTTTTGTGCTCGAGGCCCAGAAGATACAGAATCGTGGAATACTAAACGGAGTTCTTATGTCGATAATCGCCCAGCAAATTGGCTCGTTTGAAAAACACGGCTACCTGACCGGCATTGATATTCACGACGACGCGCACGTTGCCCGGATCCGTGACGCGTTCGGCGAACTGGAGGCACGAGAAGGGAAGGAAAATTGCGAAATCGGTTTGCAGGGGCGACACGTCGACGTGAGATTTATCTGGGAGCTGGCCTCGGATGCCAAAATCCTCGATTGCATCGAAGCGTTGATGGGATCGGACATCATGTTGCTGACTACGCACTTCTTTTGCAAATACGAGCGGACCACGCAAAAGTTTGTGGACTGGCATCAGGACGTCACGTACTGGGGGTTGGAGCCGCCTTATGCTCTGACGGCCTGGTATGCGATCGACGACAGCGACGTAGAAAACGGCTGTATGCGCGTGATTCCCGATTCGCATCGGCAAGGCATCGTCGAGCACGGCAAGTCCACCCGTGCCGGCAATCTGCTGAGCATCAATCAAGCCGTGCAGTCTGAGGTGGACGAGAGCCAATCCGTTGACCTTGTGTTGAAAGCCGGACAGATCTCGATCCACCACGGCCACTTGATCCACGGCAGCAACCCCAACCCCTCGAGCCGGCGACGCTGCGGCCTGACGCTGCGCTACTGCCCGCCATCCGTGAGACCGGTGGAAGCCAACTCGCTGGGAAAACCGTGGCCAGCCGTGCTGGCTCGTGGCGAAGACCGCTTTAAGAACTTCGCCGAGTGGCAATTGGGGTTCGCCTGAGAATTCGCTTGCCTCGGGAAGGAGCTGAACGCCGTGACGTTCTTGGATTGGTTACTCGTTCTGGTACTCAACGGATCGATCATTGCCTACGGGCTCTACCTGAGCCGCGGCGTTCGATCCAGCGCGGATTGGTTCTTGGCGGGACGAACGTTGCCGTGGTGGCTGGTCGGGATATCGATGTACGCGACGGCAATCGATTCGAGCGATCTGGTCGCCGATTCGGGCGGCACTTACACGTTGGGCTTCAGCTACTTCGTCACCAACTGGGTGGGCGTGGTGGGCGGCTGGGCCCTGGCGGCCTTCGTGGTTCTGCCGTCCATTTATCGCGCCGGCATCTACACCAATGCCCAGTACCTCGAAGCGCGATTCGGACCAGCAGTCCGCGTGATTTGTGCACTGATTCAAGTGCAGTATCGGACGCTCGTGCTAGCTATCATTGCCACCACGCTGTACCTGACCTTTTCCGTTGTCTGTGACTGGGGAACAGGCGCCTGGTGGGCGGTGGCTGCCATCGCTCTGGTGGCAAGTATCTACACGGCTCTAGGTGGATTACGATCGGTGGCGGTCACCGATGTGCTGCAATTCGGGGTGATGACCATCGCGGGGTTGATCATGTGGGTCGTGGTCTGGAATCAAATCGGAGGCTGGGACGCCCTCACACAGCTTCTGGACAATCACGACCCGGGTTTGTCCGACCGGTTGCTGCACGTTGGCCACGACAACATTGAGCTCGAAAAAGTCGACGGCCTTGCTCAGGAGACGATCGAGCGAAAACTGCTGATCGGAGGTACCTACGACGCAGAAAAGGGCGTCATTGAGCGCCGGACTCCCGCTCTACTGGTGGCGCTGGCCTTCGTGATCGTTGGTGTGGCGTATTCAGTCGTGAACCACACCCAAACGATGCGGATGCTCGCATCCAAGAGCGAATGGAACATGAAGATGGCGGTGTGTCCTGCCGCGGCGGCGATGCTGGTGATGACGTTTTTCAATCTGTCGATGGGCGTGATGGGACGCGCCCTGTTTCCCGATATGAGCGTCTTACCGGAGGGAACCACGGACGCCATCTACCCGTACCTGGTCAGCCAATTCGCCATCGTCGGAGTCAAGGGTATTGTTGTGGCAGGTGTATTGGCTGCCTCTCTCTCGACATTTGACTCGATCGGTTCGACGCTTTCAGCACTATTGACCCGAGATGTGTACGCTCGCTTGTTCGTACGCAACAAGGACGACCGCCACTACATGCGCGTGGGCCAATGGCTCACGCCGCTGATCATCGGCGGCTCGTTCCTCTACGTACCGTTCATGAAAGGAGGCATGCTGCTGTTTTATATCGAACTGACCAGTACGTTCGTGATCCCACTGCTAACGTTGTTCCTGATGGGCTCGCTGACACGAGTCCACCGTCGTGCAGGCCTGATAGGGGTTCTCGTCGGCGGCAGCTACGGCGTGATGCGCCTGCTGGCGGCACCGATTGCAGAGGCCTACGGTGTCGCCATTTTGCCCAGCATCATGACGAACGCCTTTGCAGCGTACGTCTTCAGCATTCTCATCACGGCCGGATCGATGGTGCTGTTCTCCCTGTTTGCGGGCTGGGAACCGCGCGGCGAACTGCTGCACGAAGAAAAGACGGGTTGGCTCCGCTCGGGGCAATTGGCACTGCGCCAACTCAAACCCGCACCCGACCCGCAGACCACGGCGGTATTCCGGCTGCCCGCTGTGTTGGCAGTCCTTGCCGTAACAATTGGATGGGCGTTGAGTTTCTTGATCTTCTGGTAGCTCTCAAGCCGCCCCATTTTTTCGAGCAGGTGGCGTTTCGGCTCTGCTTTGTCGGATTGGCTGTCATCAGTTGCATCGCGTTGTCATCAATCGGACTGATCGACCAGCAGCCTGGCGACGGCTTCCTCGTTCAGTGTCACGCCAAGGCCGGGACCATCGGGGACTTCGATCCAACCACCTTCTGCTTGCACAGTTTCAAGCGTCAGTTCATTCCGGATGGGTGAGTCTTCGACGCAGTCTTCGAATAAGAACGCGTCGCGGCAGGTGCTCAGCCAGTGCAGGCTCGCAGCGGCAGTGATCGGCGAGGTGTAAAAGTGGTTGCACAATCGGGCGCCCACCTCCTCGACGCGACCTCGAACGTACGACGCGTCGGTAAATCCGTTGCGCGCAAGATCGACCTGGTACACGTCCAACGCGTGGCGATCGATGAGTGATCGAAACGATTCGCGACCGCATTCGCCTTCGCCCGCGGCAATCGGCACGGGCGACCGGTCGCGGAGCCAGACATAGCCGTCGATGTCGGCCTCGCGCAGCGGCTCTTCCAACCACTCGATGCCGTAGTCCACAAAGGCATGCGCGCGGCGGAGCGCAGTTCGCGCGTCCCACACGCAACCGGCGTCGATCAGCAAAGTCGCGTCGCCCACACCCTCGCGGGCTCCTCGGACGAGGTCGATGTCCACGGATTCGTTTTGGCCCATCGGCTCCCAACCAAACTTGACCGCCGTGTAGCCGGCCTCGGTCCAGCGACGACCGATGTCGGCGGTTTCGGCACCGTCGCGACCAAAGAGAATCGAAGCGTAGGCACGGATGCGAGCGTGCTGCTTGCCGCCCAGCAGTCGGTGGATCGGCTCTCCGAAGTGCTTTCCCTTCAGATCCCAAAGCGCGAGGTCAATCGCTGCCATCGCCGAGATCGCCACGGACGTGCGGCCGAAATACATCGTGCGGCGATACATTTTTTGCCACAGTCGCTCCGTTTCCAACGGGTTTTCCCCGATCAGAATCTCGCGTAGCCCACAGGCAATGTTGTGACTGAACGGCGCGTCGATGATCGCTTTCACGACTTCCGGCGACGCGTCCGCTTCCCCAAGACCCTCTAACCCATTGTCGGTTCGCACGCGTAACAACACGGCATCCTGGCTGCTCGCCGTCTTTGCTTCAACCCCCGGGGCGCGAAGGACCTGGCAGACGATTTGAGTGATTTTCATCTCGGACTCCGACTGATGTTGCGAACGATTGGCAATAGTCCCGACCCAATATCGATGATTGAAAGACAAATGGCAAATGGGTTGTTGATACGAGCGGGACGAACTCTGCCCGTTTGGTACATATCTCGTCGAGTGTGCAGCAACGCCCGCTGCCGTGCCGGACTTCAGCTGAGTTCGACGACCGTGGGACCCCCAGGACCGCGCCGAGGATTTCTGAGAAGGAAGCTGTTAGGTTGAAGCCCCGGACCGGGGGCGTTCTCCAGACCGTTGGTCGCCTCATAGAGCTCCCCAGCGGGTATTGGCCAGGAAGGTGAGCAGGCTGGCCAGTTCCTTCCGGCTCAACTGCTTCTCCAGACCGGTGGGCATCACGGACACGTTGCTGGGCCGGATCTCGCTGATTTCCGACCGGGCGACTCGCACCTCGGTCTCCGGGCCGGTGACCATCAAGATCTCCTCGACGCCGTCCTCGCTGATCACCCCCTGGTGAAGATCGCCGAATTTGGTCACCACGAGTACCGGCTCGTAGCCCTGCACGAAGCTGGCACTGGGAAAGATAATGGATTCCAGCAAATCGCGCCTGGTTCGGACTTCGCCGATTTTCGTGAGGTCGGGGCCTGACTTTCCTCCCTGATAGCCAATGGCGTGGCAAGAGGAACAGGCTGCCCTGGTGCTGTTGAAGATCTCCTGGCCGTGCCGAATATCCCCTTCGCCCAGACTCGCCAGAAGCTTCTCCAGACGGGCCTTTTGCTTGACCGGATCCATCTCCAGTGAAGCCAGCAGCTTCTCCCCTTCCTCTTGAACGGATCGGGGGAAGTTGGCCAGGCACGGGTTCATTACATCGGCCCGCAGACTGAGCAGCCCTTTTGAGTCCCTGATGGCCGCTATTAGTTCCAGGCCAAGCCGTTCCTCGCTAGCGTTCTGGAAAGCTGCAAGCAGAGTAGACAGTTCCAGCGGACCCGCGCTCCTGATAGAATCCGTCAATTTCAGTAGTTGATCCGGAGTAAGCTCTGACTTCCCCAGCACGCTGGCGGCGGCTGTGCGGGCAGTCACCGCCTCGCTGGGCTTAATACTAGCGCTCAAAAAATCGAAGAGCTCGGGGTCGAGGCCGTCCAGGCTTCCGGGAATGGCCTCCAGTGCATTCAGACGAACCTCATCAGGGAAAGCTTGGTCGCGCCCGACCTGGAGCAAAGCGGCCCTCAGGCTGCCGACGTCTTCTTCCCCGGGGGCTGGCAGGGCACGCAAGGTGAGAACTGCCTCCTGAATCAAGGCGTGATCCTTTCCCAGCAGAACACTCGCGAGTACCTCCTCCCAAATGGCCGGCATCTCTTTCAGGGCACTGCGGGCCATGGCACGCAAAGCTGTCAAACGAGACCCCTTCGAACCTGCCTCGCGAAGGGTAGTGGCCAGCAACTCTTGAATGGTGGCGTCGCGGCCGAACCTGGACAGTTGGTGCTGAAGCTCGGACTCTTCTTCAGGACTGAGGTTTCCGCTGGTCAGTCGCTGGCGGAAGAAGCCGGCCATCTCCTTGCCCCATTCTGGATGATGACCGACGATCCAAAAGGCGGTCTGCTTGATGACTGGCTCAGCGGAAGTCAGCAGGGGAGTGACTTTGTCCGGCTTCAATCCGCCACCGTCCATTTGATCCAGCGCGATCAGTGCGGCGCGCCGCGTGTAAGGGGAAGAGCTCTGCAATCCGGCAGCCGTGCTGACCGGGTCGGAAATCTCAATCAGAGCGTACGTCAGAGAGTGCTCGAGGATCCGGTCGTTTTCCTCCCCTGCCCGTGCCAGGAGTACCGGAACCGCGCGGTTGTCGCCCAGGCGGCCAAGTGCCTCGGCAGCGGCCCTCTGGATGGGCGCCGTGCCCCGTTCCAGTAAATCGAGGAGCTGGGGGAGGCTGTCGGCGTCCCGCCACGCGCTGACTGAATGAACGGCCGCCTGGCGCACGCTCTCATCTCGGTCAGAAAGCGCCTGGCGGACAACTGCCCGGGCGTTGGCCTGCTCCATGCGGGTGAGAGTCCAGACGGCGTTGCGGCGGGCCTGCACCGAGTTGGGAGTTTGCAGCGCCTGGGCCAGCACGGTTACCGATTCGCTCCCTTTCTTAGCCAGTTCCTGAATGGCCCGGCTGCGCACGGCAGGACGAGGGTCACCCAAAAGCCCGACCAGTTCGCCCGGCCTGGCGGCCGTCCAGCCGATGTGGCGACCCCTCGGGTCCTCCACCCTGGGTGCGCCCTTACGCCGGATCCGGTAGATGGCGCCCGGCACATCAGGCTTGGCAAGCTGGGACGTCGGGCAACACAGCTTGTACCAGCCACCCGTGTCAATGACCAGCAGGCTGCCATCCGCATCCTCGATCACATCGGTGGGGTGAAAGTCGCGACTGCTGGAGACCAGAAAGTCCGTGTCTCGGGACTTGAAAGTCCCGCCGCTGGGCTCCAGGACATGACGGGTCACCTTGTTCAAGTTGAAGAGGCAGGCAAAAAGATTACCCTGATATTCCCTGCCGAAGATCTGTGAGCGGTATAAGGCCAGAGCACAGGGAACGGCCGGGCCAAGGTGCAGGAAGGGAGGCATGAGATCTCCCGTCTGCTGGTGATCGTCAAGGACCTCATTCACCATGCCATAAACGCCGCCATAAATGGCGTGGATGAGGCCATCGCGGCGGCCCAGTTCCGGACGGTGCAGGAAGGTGGTGGCCAGCAACCGCTCTCCTCGGGGCGTGAAAGCGACGTCTACCGGATTGGCCATCCCCCCCGTCATGACCGACTCGATCAGGGAATCACCAGGCCTGCGGCGAAAGATATGGGCGGCGCGCGTGACCAGCGGCGGCTTACCTGGACGTTCATAGGTCTGCTCGGCGAATGCACCCTTGGTCCAGTACATCCATCCGTCCAGACCGAGGAAAGGGCCGTGCACATCGTTGGCGCAGTGGGTGAGAGTATGGCCCTGGAACCACTCCTCGCGCTGGTCGGCGACCCCGTCTCCATCGGTATCCGTAAGCTTCCAGATACTGGGTGGGGCGCCCACGTAGAGCGATCCTTCGTGCCACAAGGCGCCCTGGGGAAGCATCATTCGGTCGGCGAACACAGTGCTCCTGTCGAAGCGGCCGTCACCGTCCGTATCCTCGAGGCGGGTGATGTGGTGTGGTTTCTCCTCCAACTGCTTCTCCACATCATCGTTCGATCCGGAAGACTCGGCCACGTAGAGCCGGCCCTGCTCGTCGAAGTCGGCGACGATCGGTCGCTCCACCAGCGGTGGCCCGGCAACCAGTTCCACCTGGAAGCCTTCCGCCACCTTCAAAGTGTGTTCAGGCGACCTTTCGCGGACTCCAATGAACCAGTAAAGGAAGGCGGCGATGGCCAGCAAGACCAGTCCCCCTGCAAGGAAGAAGCGAGTCGATCGGGAATTCATGAATCCGTCCTGCAATCTCAATACTGTGGTATGCAGTGTTCAAACCACCGGTAGAGAGGAAGATGTAGCCTAACTTTTCCGTTGCTGAGCTCTAAGAGATCAATATATTCTTAGCATGTTTAGTTGTCAAAAAAGAGAATTTCGAGTATGTAGAGCCAGAGAACAGTTAGGCTTGGCATCAAGATCCGAGACAGGAGAAAGCAATGGAGTCTTCCTTCGACACGATAGCGAGTTCTCACGAGTGGAACGAAAGGGCCTCCCAGTACATCGCTGGGGGAGTTGTATCCATGAATCGAAAAGTCGATCCGCCCATCGTGTTCAACCGTGCCAGTGGAAGTTTCTTGTACGACACGGATGGTAACCGTTACATCGATTATCACGCTGCCTTTGCGCCTCACTTGCTCGGACACAATGATCCCGTAGTCAATCAAGCGGTTCGCGAGGCGCTCGAGAGAGAGTGGTCACTGATGGGATCAGGCACGACTCCCTGGGAGGTTGAGCTGGCAAGGCTTCTGTGCGAATCGATTCAATCCGTGGAACAAGTTCAGCTTACCAATACAGGGAGCGAAGCGACGGCTCACGCGATCCGCTTGAGCCGATCCTGGACGCAGCGCGACGATGTCTTGCTTATACTCGGAGGCTACAATGGCTGGCACAATGAAGTGGCGCGGGCCGTCATGCCCACACTGGAAGAGATCGGTCCGAGGGTGTCACCCGGAGAGTACCGCTTCTTGCCGGCGTCGGCGGGGATTCCCAAATCGACCATGCGACACCTGCATGTAGTGAATTTCAACGACCTCGAATCGGCCGAGTATGTTCTTCGCCGCAACCCGATTGCTTGCGTTCTGACCGAGCCTGTCCTCCAGAACGTCGGGGTCGTTCCTCCGAGTCCTGGCTATTTGGAAGGCCTGCGCAAGATGTGTCACAAGGATGGCTCGCTCCTCGTTTTTGACGAGATGAAAACGGGCTTTCGATCGGCCCTGGGAGGCTACCAGTCCCTGTGCGGCGTCTCGCCGGACATCTCAGTCTTTGGGAAGGCAGTGGCGAATGGCTATCCAATGGGAGTTGTCGGCGGAAAAGCCGAGATCATGGGGCTGTTCGCCGACAGGGACGCCTCTAGAAGGGTGTTGATTGCCGGGACTTACAACGCCCACCCGGTGGGCAGCGCCGCTGCCATCGCCACTCTTGAACGGGTCCAGACGTCCGGCTTCCACGATTCTCTGGAGAAGCTTGGAGAGCGTCTGGAAGACGGCCTGGACTCACTCTTTCGCGAAAAGGGAATCTCAGCGTCGATCAGCCGTGTGGGATCTGCCTTTTGCGCCTATTTCATGGATCATACTCCAGTTGATTGGCACGACATTCTCGAGCATCATGACTTCGAATTCGATAAACGTTATCGAAGAGCCCTCATCGATCACGGCGTGTACCACTTTCCGCTTCCCTGCAAACAGGGCTCAATCAGTGCCGCCCATACAACAGCGATTATCGACGAAACCCTGGAGCGCACCCGTCGGGCTCTGAAGGATATCTAACCCCTGACTAGGCCAGGATTTCTTTGACTACGTTGCCGGCCACGTCGGTCAGTCGGAAATCGCGGCCCATATGTCGGTATGTGAGCCGGGTGTGGTCGAACCCCAGGCAGTGGAGGATGGTGGCCTGCAGGTCGTGAACGTGAACAGGGTCTTCAGTCACGTGGAGGCACAGGTCGTCGGTCTTCCCGTGGACGTGACCGCCTCGAATGCCGCCGCCTGCCATCCACATGCTGAAAGCGTTCGGATGGTGGTCTCGACCAGCGTTGGAGGAATCTTCCGGCTTTCGAATCTCGACCAGCGGCGTCCGGCCAAACTCGCCGCCCCAAATAACGAGTGTTTCGTCGAGCAGGCCGCGCTGTTTGAGGTCTTTGATCAACGCCGCCGTGGGCTGATCGGTTTCCTCCATCCGCGGTGGGAGATTCTTGTTGATTTCGACGTGGTCGTCCCAGGAGGCATCCATCATCAAAACGAAGCGCACCCCACGCTCGACCAGCCGGCGCGCTAACAAACAATTGGACGCGTACTGACGCCGGTGCTGGTTGTCGGATTCGATGCCATACATTTCGATGGTCTCCTGCGATTCGTCGGAGAAGTCCATCAACTCGGGCGCCTCCATTTGCATATTGAACGCCAGTTCATAGGAGGCGATGCGCGACAGGATTTCCATGTCGGCGGCATCGGCATGGTGCATGCGGTTGAGATCGGAGACCACATCAAGCGTTGCTCGCTGCGTCTGCCGACTGATGCCGGCCGGGTTGGAAAGGTAGAGAATCGGATCGCCTTGATTGCGAAAGAGCGTGCCCTGGTAGTGGGACGGCAGAAAACCCGGCGAGAAGTTACTCGCGCCGCCGCTGGTTCCCTTGCCCGAGGAGAGCACGACAAACCCGGGCAGGTTCTGGGACTCGCTGCCCAGCCCGTAGAGCGTCCACGCCCCCAACGTGGGCCGCCCGAATTGGATACTGCCGGTGAAAAGCAGCAGCTGCCCCGGGTGGTGATTGAACGCGTCGGTGTGCATCGAGCGAATTAGAGTGATCTCGTCCGCCACAGAGCCGAGGTGTGGCGCCAGCTCGGATAACTCCATTCCGCATTGGCCATAGGGGTGGAATTTGAAACGGCTCGCCATCACCTTCGCAGTGGGTTTGATAAAGGCCAGCTTGAGGTCCTTCGTCATCGACGGCGGGAGAGATTGCCCGTCGTACTTTTCAAGTGCCGGTTTGGGATCGAATAGCTCGTACTGGCTCGGCCCGCCCTCCATGAACATGTAGATGATGTGCTTGGCCTTGGGCGCGAAGTGTGGTTCTTTGGAAGCGAGAGGGTTGACATTGTGCAGGCTTGCCGCCGTCAAGCCATCCGCTGTCAGCAGGTTGCCGAGAGCCGCCATGCCGATACCACCCGCTACACCGCGGAGGAACTCACGCCGCTTTTGAACTAATTGGAAATGCCTCTCGTCCATATCATTCACCTCTGGGAGACCGCACTCGCACCATCCGCCCTGGAGCTTACTCTCTCGTCATAAATTCGTACAGGTTCATCAGCCCGCGCGCCACGCCGGTCCAGGCTGCAAGCTCGAGGCGCTCCGTCTTGGGCGGGACATAGGGGGCGACGCTCTTGATGACTTCGCCCTCTTGGGCGAAGATCGCTTTTTGCCGATCGAAATACGTCGCGATGCGGTCCTTTTCCTGGGCCCTGGGCCCTCGACTCAGGCATAAGCGGAACATTCTTTCCAGCTGATCATCAAAGCTTCCTTTTTCGTTAACCACGCGCACTGCGAGTGCTTGTGCTGCCTCGAAAAAGACCGGGTCGTTGAGTAGATTCAGCGCCTGGAGAGGAGAGTTCGAAGGCTCGCGCTTCACCGACGAAACCAGAGTGCTCGGCGCGTCGAAGTTGAGCAGCATGGGGTACGGCGAGGTGCGCCGGAAGAAAATGTAGAGGCCCCGGCGGTACCGCCCGGGCCCTTCATCCTCCACCCAGGCCTTCTTGCTGTAGCTGAGCTCAGCAACGCCGGCCGGTTGCGGCGGTCGCACGCTTTTCCCGCCGATCTTCGGGTACAGCAGCCCGCTCACACTCAAGGCATTGTCTCGTAAGAGTTCCGCCGACAGCCGCAGGCGGTTCTGTCGAGCCAGCCACGTGTTGTCGGGGTCGCGCGCTGCCAGTTCCGGCCGCGCCCTGGAAGACTGCCGGTAGGCGGCTGAGGTAACGATCAGACGAATGACGTGTTTGCGACTCCAGCCGCTATTGACGAACTCGGAAGCGAGCCAGTCGAGCAACGCTGGGTGTGAGGGCCTTTCCCCTCGCGTACCGAAGTCGTTGGAGGTGCGCACAAACCCGCGGCCGAAAAGCTCCTGCCACAGACGATTCACGGTGACGCGCGGTGTGAGAGGGTTGTCCTTGCTCACAAGCCACCGGGCAAATGCCAACCGTGCCGGTTTCGGCTCCGGACTGAGGTCGTCTAGGAACGCCGGCACTCCGGGCCGGACTTCCACACCCGGGGACCGCCAGTCTCCGCGCAGAGCAATGTGGGTTGGGACGGATGGCTGGCGCTCGATCATCGTGTAGGCGCGCGTCATTGACGGAAGCTGCTGCTGGAGCTCTTCCAGTTGCTCCCGTAATTTCTTGAAGCGTTCGGTGAGTTCCTCGCTCTTGCTCACGTCCGGCCCCGGCGTCCCCAGGAACCAGTCCGTCATCTCATCGCGCTCGATCTCGGTGAGCTGTGAGGGATCGGCCCGCATCTTCCAGTCGGCGCGGTCGTGGGCAGCCCGCCATTCGGTGGTGCGAAAGTCCCAATCCAGATTCACTCCCGGGTTGTCCATGGCCTCGATGATGCTTCGCTGCCAGTCAGGCTGTAGTTGGTAGATCCCGTTTTCGCGCAGGAGCTTTTTCCGTTTCGCGCGGTATTCCGGATAGGCGCGCAGAACGGGGCCGGCCTCGCCGGGCAGCGGAGCTTCGATATCGCGCTCGACCGCATTGTTGAGTACGGCGTACATCGAGTAGAAGTCTTTTTGCGTCATCGGATCGTACTTGTGGTCGTGACACTGGCTGCAGCCCACGGTGAGTCCCAGCCAAACGGTGCCGATAGTGTTGACGCGGTCGATGACTTCTTCGAACCGTTTTTCTTCTTTCCTGACGCCGGCTTCGCGGTTCTTGATTCCATTACGCAGAAATCCGGTGGCGACGCGGTCTTCAACCGTCGCGTTTGGTAGCAGATCTCCGGCAATCTGTCGGATCGTGAACTGGTCGAAAGGCATGTCCTCGTTGAGGGCATCGATCACACCGTGGCGCCACCGCCATGCGTGGGGACGCAGCGGATCACGCTCGTACCCGTCAGAGTCCGCGTAGCGAGCGGCGTCGAGCCAATGGATGGCCTGCTTCTCTCCATAGTGCGGCGAACGGAGAAGCTCTTCCACCAGCTCGTCATAGGCTTCCGGACGCCCGTCCGCGAGAAAACGGTCAACTTGTTCCGGACGCGGCGGAAGTCCCAGAAGATCGAAGTACACGCGGCGGACCAGCGTGATCTTGTCGGCTTCGGGGAAGGGCGCGACACCTTCGGCTTCCAGCTTGCCCAGAATGAAACGATCAATCGAATTTCGGACCCAGGAATCCGTTTCTACTGGCGGCGGGGCGGGGCGGCGAATCGCCTGAAACGACCAATGAGAGGCCCTCTCGGATTCGCTCGGCCGGGTAGCTTCCGCACGCTCAGGCCACGGCGCTCCGCCGTCAATCCAGCTTCTTATGGCGTCGATTTCAGCGGGTCCCAGTGGAGGCCCGCTGAGCGGCATCTTGAACCCCTCCTGGCCGCTGGTAACGCGCTGGATCACTTGGCTGCGGGCGCTGTCGCCGGGGACGATCGCCGGTCCCGAATGCCCGCCCTTGAGCGCTGCCTCTCTGCTGTCCAGTCGCAGCCCGTTCATCTGCTGCGCCGGGCCATGGCAGGCGTAGCAGCGCTGGTGTAAGATCGGCTCTATACGGCTCTCGAAGTCGGCAGGAGCGGTCTGCTGGGCAAGGGTTGGGGCCAGCGCGCAAGACAAAATGAGGAAGTTCAGGATGATTAGGCGGGGAGTATTCATTACACCCATTATCCCCCGAGCTCTGGGTCTCTTATAATATTACCCGCCGTAGCGCGGGTTCGCGTGCGGGAAGATCATTGACTTTGGGGACGGGGTCGGTTTCCAGCGAACAGATGAAGCGGCAAATCCGACAGGGAGATCGGGGTGGTGGTCACCCTGCCCAGGGAAAAGAACAAGCCGCCACCGACTCCAGCCATAAGACTTCCGTTGCCGCCGCCATGAGAGTGCAGAAAAGGCGTGTCGCTGATCAGGCGTTCGCCCTTCCAGACGCCGCGCGTCGCCACCAGCAGGCCGAATCGAGCCAGGTCCTTGGCGCTCATGACCACCCAGCCGGGTCCTCCTACCACCACCTGACCCCCCACTTCGTAAGGCGGATCTAGAAAAAGACCATAGGCCGGCATTTCCGGATACCAGCTCTTGTCGTGCCGAACCGTTCGCCCGGGAGTCCAATCCCATCGCTCGGGTGGAATGCCCATCTTGCTGAGCAGACGCTCGTCCATGACCTGCTTCAGGCTTTTTTCCCAGACTGCTGTGAGGGCCTGGCTCAGGCGCCAGTAAGCACCGCTGCTGTAACTTCGACTCATCGTGCCGGGCTCCGCATGGGAGTAGTTGTCGTGATCGGGGTCGCCCGTGCAGGTCGCCCAATCCGGGGCTATATCTTCGTAATTCTGGCACTTCTGCCACGAGTCGCCGTTGGTGACCGGGAGTCCCGATACGTGCTCCGCCAGGTGGCGAAATGTGAGCTTGCGGTGGTGACCCTGATCCAGAAACTTGTGTTTCGAGTTGAGTTCTCCAGCGCCGGTCCAGTGATCCATCACCAGGTCATCGGCGCTTCCGATCAGCCCCTCGTCTATGGCCATCTGCAGGCATGACATGGTGAAAGCCTTCCCCAGGGAAGCGGTCTGAAAACGATAATCCGGATCCCCGAATGTCTGAAGCAGGTAGCCGCGCCAGGCAATCGCCACGCCCCACTGATCCTGGCCATGGTCCTCACCCTTCCAGGTTGCGCCGGTCACACTCTTCTCCATGCCCTCTACCCAGCTGGTCCAGGAAGCCCGGGCCGCACTACCTCCAGTGCCGGCCATGTAACTGAGAGCGTCGTCCGGAAATGCTTCCTCCGCTGTGAGCGAGATCCATTCCTCTTCCGGGAAGACCACCTCCTCAAGCCCGGACAATCCTGCCTGCGGCGTATCCCCGGCGGAGGGTTGCTCGTCTACGCCGCAGGAACTGAGAGTCCCCAGCCAGACGATTAGAAGGAGCGCGAAAACAAAGTGGTTGGCGATGGACTTACTTACCATTTGAATCTCCGGTTTGAAAGATAATCTTCGTGATATTCACAAACGAGTGTCCCACCCCGTTGAGGATCACCGGTCCAAGCATCCGGCACCCGAGGGTCACAAGTAGAACAAATATCTCAAATAACAACCCATGAAGTCCAGCCAAGCATACTTTTTGGTAGTCAAGATCCCTGAGTCAAGCTAACCCGGATTATGCATGAGATCTGAATCCGAGTGAGATTTGGGCCCATAAAAAGAGCCGTAGCTCTCTGATATAAAAGGGTTTACACAAACAAGACCCTAACCAGGAGCTACGGCAATGTTAAGAGCAGTCTGCCAGAATACCCTGCCATTTCACAGCCACAGAAAGATCACGGCGCGTTTTGATGGGGGGAGCCTCACTTCCGACGCAGGATGGTTGTTGTTTGGATCGGTGGATCGGCAACATCGGCTCTGCGAGGGCTTCAGTTCGTGTATTTCGGAGAGTCGAGACCAACGCTACATTCGTCATGATCTGTTGAAGTTGATCCGACAACGAGTCTTGCAGATCGTGGCCGGCTACGAAGACTGTAATGACGCCGATACGCTGCGCTCGGATCCGATGCTCAAAACCGTCTGTGATCAGTTGCCGGAGAGCGATCCGGATTTGGCCACGCAGCCGACTTTCTCCCGCTTGGAGAACTCCGTCACCAGGAAGGATCTGATGCGTTTGAGCCAGTGGCTGCTAGGCCGTTATGTGCGCTCCCTGAAGAAAAGACGTCCCGGTAAGATCATCCTGGATCTGGACAGTACCGACGACCACACCCACGGCCAGCAGGAGTTCTCCTTCTACCACGGGTATTACCGAAGCCACATTCTGCATCCTTTGCTGATCTTCGATGCCGACACGGGAGACCTGGTGTGTGCCGTGTTGAGACCTGGCAACAAGGGAGCTGCCTCTCACATCGTGCCCATTCTGAAGCGAGTCGTGGAGGCTATCCGACAAGGAGTGGGGACGGATGTCGAGATTGAGATTCGGGCCGACAGCGGCTTTGCCACGCCGCGGCTCTACGAGTTCTGTGAGGCTGAAGAGAATCAACTCCAGTATGTCATTGGGTTAAGTCGAAACCCTCGCCTGCAGCGAGTGGTCGAGCCCCTGCTGGATTCGACTCGGGAAAGGTTCCTTGAGCTGGAGGAAAAACAGCGTCAGTTTGACGAGTTTCTTTATCGAGCCAACAGCTGGGATCGATCTCGTCGCGTCATCGTCAAAGTGGAGGTCGATCAGCGCGGGATCAATCGTCGCTTTGTGGTCACCAACCGGGACGATCTCTGCTCCCAATCACTTTATGACCACTACACAAACCGAGGACAGACCGAAAACTTCATCAAGGCCTTCAAGAATCATCTGAGCATGGACCGACTCAGCTGTCATCGATTCCTGGCCAATCAGTTTCGACTCCTTCTGCATGCCCTGGCTTACCAGATGTTCGTGCGCCTGCGCGACTATCTGCACGGGACCCCCTGGCACAAGCTCGAAATCGAAACCTTACGTCGTCGTGTCCTCAAGATCGGGGCCCGGATCCGACAAACCACTCGACGCATCTGGGTCCATCTTTCCTCAGCCTTTCCCGAACAACCCCTCTTCCACCTCGTCTTGAGTCGTCTCAACTCCAGCTAGCCTCTCCCAGCTCCCCGAAAAACCGCTTCCGATACTCACCCAGGCCCAGATCTGTCTGAAATTCACTCCCCAACCACTTCAAACGCCTCGCCAACCGATATTCTTCGCAAATCCGCCTGTCACACCTGTCCGCTTTCGAGTTGAGCCACTTCTCGAGTCGTTTTCAACTCCGGACTACGGTTCTTGCATAATCCGGGCTAAGTCATCACTCTTTCCAGGTCGTCCTTTTAGATACCGCCCGAGGTTCTTCACGAACAGGCGTCCCTGGCGGGCTTCCACATCCGTTGTGTAGTCGGCAGAGTGGGGCGAGAGAAGCATATTATCCATCCCCTACTAAATAATCCCACTCGGGGAGCATATCGAGCAGACGCTCCGGTGGGTACGCCCGGAAGGCGGAGGTGCCGGTTCTCATTCTTGCCCAAAGATGGGAGTGCGGGAATGCGCGGTATGATAGTGAACTTCCCGGATGCCAGTCAACTCGGACTCCGGAGTACATTGGATCCAGGAATCAAGGTGGAGATTGAGAATGGTGAGCTCTGCATTCGGCTCGATTCGACGATGAGGCGCGGTGATTCAGTATTGGGTTATCATCTCAACATAGATATTTTCCAGGAAAAGGCGAAAATGGCTGCCAAGAGTAGTGGTGACTAACCGAGTCGGTGTGGGAGCACGAAGAAGTCACATGAATTGTGGCGGTGGAGGAGCCGAACACCAAGTGTCATTCCCTAGAGGAATCCGGAGTACACTCGTGGCGTTAGTGAGTATTATTGCGGCGTTGGCGCTCGTGACCAGCGAGGCTGCCGCCAGCAGCACGAAGTCAGAAGCCGCTATTCCCGGAACCGAACCGTCTTTGCAGGCTGGGGGAGGGCCGCCTACAGTGCCGCCGAGCCACCAAGAGATGCTGACGCTGCTCCAGCAAATTGCGGATCGCACCCCGGACAACAATGTCTACCTCGGTGATGCAAACGCGCGCGCGTTGCGTAGACGGTTCGCCGTCTTGCCTCCCGATGCATCGGACCGGATGAAGTGGCAGCTTCATACGCAATTAGGGCAAGCGGAGCTTCGCCTCGGCAATGAAGTGGAGGCACTCGATCATCTCAGAAAGGCGATTGAGCTTGTCCGCTTGAACCGCGACGAGGTTTCTCCAGAGGTGGCGGCGGATAGCACCTTTTGGCTTGGCGTGGCTTACATGCGGCAAGGCGAAACACTAAACTGCTGCCTGCGTAACTCGCCTGAAAGCTGCATTTTGCCCCTCCAGGGCGGGGGTATTCACACGGAGCAAGACCCATCCCGGGGAGCGATTGCGAGTTTCACCAAAGTCTTGCAGACCACGAGGGCAAGCGAACCACTTCATTTGGCAGCTCGATGGCTGCTCAACATCGCATCTATGACCATCGGAAGCTACCCGGAGCAAGTGCCGAAGCCGTATCTTCTCTCGCCGCAATTGTTCGAATCCGAGGAACAGATACCCCGTTTCCAAAACATCGCGCCGGAGCTGGGGCTGGACACATTCGATTTGTCCGGAGGTGCCATTGCCGACGATTTTGACAATGACGGTTATCTGGACATCGTGGTGTCGACATGGAACACAGTTGGGCAGATCCACTTTTTTAGAAACAATCAGAACGGCACCTTCTCGGACCGGACGAAAGAAGCCGGACTGCCGGGTTTATATGGTGGGCTGAACCTGATGCAGGCTGACTACGACAACGATGGAGACGTCGATATTCTGGTCCTCCGGGGCGCCTGGATCGAGAAACAAGGGCAACATCCCAACTCTCTGCTGCGCAACAACGGTGACGGCGCCTTCACGGATGTGACCTTCGAAGCCGGTTTGGGCGAGGCACATTATCCTACCGCAACTGCGTCCTGGGGCGACTACGACAATGACGGCCACCTCGATTTGTACATTGGAAATGAATCCTCGGAGGCGCTGCGCGCTCCCTGTCAACTGTTCCACAATAACGGCGATGGGACGTTTACCGATCTGGCCAAGCAGGCGGGCGTGCAAAATTACCGTTATGCCAAAGCGGTGATTTGGGGCGACTACGATGGCGATCGCTGGTCTGACCTGTACGTGTCCAATTACAAGGGCGGCAATCGGCTGTATCGCAACAACGGCGACGGGACCTTCACGACGATGGCCAGCCAGCTCAAGGTTGACCGCCCGGAGGTTAGCTTTCCGGCTTGGTTCTGGGACTTCGACAACGATGGTGTTCTGGATCTATATGTATCGGCGTATTCCGCCAGCATTGCACATCTCACGGCAAGTATGCTTGACATGCCCCTCGACATCGAACTCGCTCGTCTGTATCGGGGGGACGGGAAAGGTGGTTTCAAGCAAGTCGCGAGGCAATATAACCTGAACCATCCTACGGCACCCATGGGCTCTAATTTCGGTGACCTGGACAACGACGGCTACCTCGACTTTTATCTCGGTACCGGATACCCGGACTATCGGAGTATCATGCCCAACGTCATGTATCGCAATCAGAGTGGGAAAGGCTTCGCGGACGTGAGTGTAGCGGGTGGCTTCAGCCACCTTCAGAAAGGCCACGGCGTTGTCTTCGCGGATCTCGACAACGATGGTGATCAGGACATTTTCGAACAAATGGGAGGTGCGCTCCGGGGCGACGGGTACAGCAACGTCCTCTACGAGAATCCAGGGTTCGGCAATCACTGGATTACGATTAAACTCGTGGGTGTGCGCTCAAACCGATCAGCGATCGGCGCGCGCATCCACGTCCAGGTAATCGAAAACGACGTACAGCGCTCGATCTACAAACATGTGAACAGCGGTGGTACGTTTGGGGCTAATCCCCTTCGGCAGACCATTGGCTTGGGTAAAGCCTCGAGAATTGTGGTGCTTGAGATTTTCTGGCCAACGACCGGGCTCACGCAAACTTTCCACGATGTGCCCTTGGATCAGTTCATACAAATCGTTGAGGGGGAGGCGCAGTCCACACCACTCAAGCTCAAAAAGCTGACGTTCTCAAAGAACTGAAACAGAGCCGCGGGTGCATCAATTCTACTGACCTTCATGATTTCTCGGCTTCGAAACAACAGTTTGTGCCGATTTCATGGTTGCTTCTCTTGGATCAAAACGTTCCCGTACACATCGATTTCAGCTCGATAGTTCGGATGGATCACCACAGTTGAATCAACTTCTTCGAGAATCGCTGGACCCCATATTCTGTTGCCCCATTTCAACTGGTAGCGATCATATACCTTGCAGGGAACGGTTTTGCCGACTTCGGCAAAGAAAACCGGTCGCTCGTTCTTGATGGCCTCCCCGGCGGCGTTCTTGTTTCCCTTCTCCAGCTGGCGCAGTTTCGGGCGTTTGATTTTCCCAATCGCAGTCAGCCTGAGTACCACCACTTCCGTCGGTTCCGACTCAGCCGCATAGCCGTAGGCACGTTCGTGCTCTTTGTAGAAACTGGCGTTGATGGTCTCGACGTCTCCGGACTTGAGCTCACGATTCGGTATCCCGATCTTCAGCTCGTAGCCCTGACCGATATATCTCATGTCCATGTGATGCAAGAAACTAACGTCCTCTGCGGCCACATTTTCGGACGCTAAGACCTGCCGGGCTTTACTCTCCAATTCAGAAAAGCAGTCATTGACGTATTTGAAATCGAGCGACTTCATGTTCTGGTGATAGGCTTGGACGTAGTCATGTTTGAGATCGCTCACCAGGAGACCGAGAGCAGAGGTAACCCCTGGACTCATGGGAATGAGAAGCCGGGGAATCTGCAGCTCTCGAGCCAGTGCATTGGCATGCATGGGTCCCGCACCGCCAAAAGCGACCAGGACAAACTCGCGCGGATCAAACCCTCTTTGAACCGAGATCTTGCGCACCGCCCCAATCATGTTCGCATTCGCGATCTCGACGATTCCGTTGGCGACCTCGAGGACACTTAGCCCCAGCTTGTCGGCCAATCTCTCAACGGCAGCTTCGGCCAAGTCCGGGTAGAGTTCCTGTTCGCCGCCGATAAAGTAATCCGCGTTTAACCGTCCCAAGAGCAAATTCGCATCAGTGATACAGGCATCCTCCTGTCCCTTTCCGTAGCAGGCCGGGCCGGGATCAGCCCCGCCACTTTGAGGTCCGACACGCAGGGCCCCGCCCGGATCAACCCATGCGATGCTGCCACCGCCCGCACCGATTTCCACCAAATCGACAACCGGCGTTCGCACCGGGTACCCCGATGCGTTGCTTTCAGCCGCAGCCGAACTGCCCACTTCGAAATAAGGAGAAATCTTGGGAGCTCCATTTTCCACCAGGCCCAGTTTTGCGGTTGTGCCCCCCATGTCGAAGCTAATGACGTTTCTCATTCCAATCAGACCACCGAGATAGCTGGTGGCAATTACACCCGCCGCCGGTCCTGACTCAATCAAGTGCACCGGTTCCCGTTTGGCCAGGTCCGAGGACATGATTCCTCCGGCTGAAGTCATCAGGTGCAAACCGACGGTAATGCCGATATCAGACAAGCGGGCCTCCAACTCTCCGACATAGCGAGACACAATCGGGATCACCACGGCGTTGATGGCAGTCGTGCTGGCTCGATAATACTCTCGCATCTCTGGACACAGTCCTGAGGAGATCGATAGGAAAACTGCCGGGATTTCCTCTTGGATAATTTCCCGGACCCGTTTCTCATGGACCGGGTTTACATACGAATGAAGAAGACATACCGCAACTGACTCCACTCCCTCGGCTTTGATCTTGCGGGCCACTTCTCTGACCGCGTCTTCATCCAGCGCATCGATGACCTGGCCCGTATAGTTTAACCGCTCTGGAACGCCAAAACAGAGATTGCGCACGATCAAAGGCCTGGGTTTGTCGCAAAAGATATCGTACAGCTTGGGGCGAATCTGTCGAGCGATCTCAAGCACATCCCGAAAACCGTCAGTAGCGACCAGGGCCGCCTTGGCCCCCTTCCCTTCTATGATGGTGTTGGTAGCGACCGTCGTCCCGTGGACACTGTAGGAGACCTCCGAGGAAGATACTTCTGATTCTCTCAGGGCACGCTCAACAGTACTCATGAACCCAACGGAGGGATCCTTTGGGGTGCTGGCCATTTTCACCAATCGCAGTTCCCCAGTGGCCTCATCCATCATCACAAGATCAGTGAATGTTCCTCCGATGTCCACTCCCAAACGGTAGCTATTCATTGGTTCCCGCCTTGCTGTCTGTTCCGATGACTATGTGTGTACAATTCTGATCAGTTTGTTAGAAAGTTTGGAGGATGTAAGATTCATCACCACCTGGATCATCAAAACTACCCCTGATTTCAAACCTGTCCGGGTGGCCTGTACTTCCAAAATGAAACCTGAGCGAGAGCACTGGCTTCAGCCCTATTGGGAAGGGATACCGCGGCGCTCAATTGCGGAGTATTGCTCGACAAAAAGGTCAACGGGCAGATCATCGAAATCGATGTCCGATGTCGTAACCTTCCCCCAGGAAACCATGAGATCCCCGCCTACCCCGGTCATGTGGCTAGCGTTTCCTCCCCCATGGCCACGCAAGAAACTGGTCCCGCTGATCAAACGCTCGCCTTTCCACACCCCTCTCGTCGCAACCAGGAGGCCGACACGAGCCAAGTCCTTAGCGCTCATCACGACCCAACCGGGTCCGCCGCGGACCACGTTGCCGTCAATCTCGTAAGGGGGGTCAAGAAAGAGGCCGTAACCCGGCATCGTGGGGTACCAGCCCGGATCCTCGCGTACCTTTTGCCCGGGCGTCCAGTCCCACCGGTCGGCCGGGATTCCCATCTTGGAGAACAACCGCTCGTCCATCACCACTTTGAGGTCCTTTTTCCAGAGGGCCGTGAGTGCCTGGGCCAGGCGCCAATACCCGCCACTGCTGTACACCCAGCCCACACTATCCGGCTCAGCATGAGCGTAGTTGTCATGGTCCGCATCCCCTGTACAATTTGCCCACTCCGGGAACCCGGTCGGGCCCAGCGATCTCGCCGTGAAAGCAACCCTGTCGTAGTCGTTACAAGCCTTCCAGGATTCCCCGTTGGTGATGGGAAATCCCCCCACATGGTTGGCCAGATGCGAGAAAGTGAGAGAGTTGTGGTGGCCCTGATTCAAGTACTTGTGCGGGTGATTGAGTTGACCCTCCCCGGTCCAGACGTCTTTGATCAAATCATCGGCGCTTCCGATCAGGCCGTCCTCAATTGCGAGCTGTAGACAGGCCAGTGTAAAGGACTTTCCAAGAGAGGCCGTCTGAAACTTAAACTCGGGGTCACCAAAGGTCTGCAACAAGTATCCGCCGCGGGCGATGGCGACACCCCAGTTGCTGCCACTGTGATCCTCCCCCTTCCGAGTGGTACCCCTTGCTCGAGAAGATCGGTAAAAAGAATCCCCCTTCACCTTCTCCTTCGTGCTAGACACCCAGGTGTTCCATGCCTCTAGATCATTGATCCCCGCTTCTTCGGGTGTGATCGTCTGCCACGCTTTGTCCGGATACACTACCCACTCGGGAATGCCTTCCCTGACGACCTTCTGCTCACTTCCGCAACCGGTCAAGACCAGTGCAGCCTGCAGGGTGAGAACGTAATGTAATTTCATCATTTCGCCAGCTCCTCCCGTAACTCCCGGGTGGCCTGGGAGTTTACTTCTCTGGCTGCCAAATCGATGACCACGCCGTAGGCGTCGCGGGCGCGCTGCCTCGACACCTTGCCCTGAATCACATCTTGCAGCACCAGCTCGGGGTCCCGCTCCAGGGGTGGTCCGTAGCCTCCCCCTCCCGGTGTGCGGTAACTGATCACGGAGTCGGGCTCCAGGTGCAGTGTGACCTTGGAAGGGAGCTCCCGCGCTTCTGTGTCAGGATTGAGAATGTATTTCGATCTGGCCGCGGCCTCTCCTCCGAACAGCCCCCAGAGTGAGAGTTTCCGATGGTCGGAGAAGACCGTCAGGGTGGCTTCGTGACCGGGAAACTTCCAGTCTCTCCTCAAACCCAATCCTCCTCGGTAGCGCCCGGCTCCTTCCGAATCCGGAATCAACTCATAACGTGTAATCATGAAGGGCAAGTTGTTTTCGGTCTCCTCAATCGCCGAGTTCTCCGTATTCTGGATGTGGGACTGCACGGCATCCATTCCGTCCTTGGTCGGAAGGCCCCCCCAGCCACCTCCCATGGTCTCGATGAAGGTGTAGTACTCTCCGGTTCTCGGATCAATCCCCCCACAGGCCATGTGGCAGTTGATGCTCTTGGTAGGGGCCATGACCTTGTCCGGCATCCCCTCTGAGAAGGCCCGAAAACTCAGGCAAACAAGCCGCATGGCTACTTCCCAGCCACCGACTACACCCACCGGCGGACTACAATTCACAACGGTCCCTGCAGGCGCTTTGACGTCGATGAGTCGATAGAAGCCCTCGTTGGTGGGGATATTGGAATCGATCAGACACTTGACGACATAGGCCAGAGGCGAATACGTCTGGGTCAGGGTGGCATTCATGGGGGAGCTTCGCTGAGCATCCGATCCGGTGAGGTCGAAAGAGACTCGTCCCCCCTTGATCTCGGCCTTCAGGACCAGTCGAATCGGGCGATCCGACACCCCGTCATCGTCCAGGTAGTTTTCCGCCTCATACACTCCATCCGGCAGTTTCGAGATCTCGGCATGGGCCCAGCGCTCGGTGTAATCGATCAGCTCATCGACGAAGAGTTCCACCGACTCCTCGCCGAACTTGGCGATGATTTCCGCCATCCGTTTCTGACCCAGCAACGCGGCGGCAATCTGGGCCCGGAAATCACCGGCGGTCTGCCGCGGAGACCGGATGTTGGCCAGTATGAGATCGAAAACGTCTTCGACGATCTTGCCCTCGGAAACCAGCCGGGTGGGAGGAATAATGATGCCTTCTTGATAGACTTCGGTGGAAATGCAATAGCCGCCGGGCGCGTAGCCGCCGATGTCGACGTGGTGCGCAATCGTGGCCGCGTACCCCTGCAGCTTCTCGCCGCTGAAAAAGGGAGCCGTGATCGACACATCGTTCAGGTGAACTCCGCCCAGGTAGGGATGGTTCATGACCAGTGCGTCGCCCGGTCGGAGCTTCTCGATGCCGTACTGACGTACTGTATTGGGAATCATTCTGGACATGGACGCCAGGTGCACAGGTTGTGAAAAGGACTGAGCGATGACCCGGAGCTTCGAGTCAAACAGAGCGCATGAGAAGTCCGCCCGCGTTTTGATGTTGGTCGAGTAAGACGCCTTTCTGAGGGCAGCTCCCATCTCGTCAGCGGCGGCTTCGAAGCCACTGCGCATCACTTCAAAGCGGATGGGGTCCATCTTCAAAGCCGCGGCTGTCTTCTCAATCTCCTCAAGTTCGATCTTGCTCATGGCCGTCTTTCCTCGATCACAATGTTCCCAAGAACCCTATCCGTGAACCCTGCGAAATTCTACCTGTCGCGGATCAGACATACAGCTCATTTGAAGTTTGAAGGTAGACTCTCTGATCGACTTCTAGTATCCTACAGTTCCTTTCAGGAAATGGCAAAACAGTACTTTCAGGAAATGGCAAAACAGTACTTTCAGGAAATGGCAAAACAGCTAAGTCTCAGGAGGTTCAAATGCTGTCCCGATATGTTTTTGGTTTAATCGTCGGATTCGTATGTTTTTCGGTCGGACTTTCCACGGCTGCGGCACAGGGAACCACTGCCGGTCTGGTGGGGACGGTTTACGATCCCAGCCTGGCCATCGTTCCCGGAGTGGATGTCACGGCCACGCATGTGGACACGGGCACCTCTCGGATGGCGGTGAGCAATGAGGCTGGACGCTACACACTCCGAAATTTGCCCATCGGACGGTATCTTGTCACGGCCGAACTGCCAGGCTTCAAAAAAGCAGAGGTTACGGACATTATCCTGCTTCTCGATCAGACGGCTCAAGTCGATCTTCATCTTGAAACGGGAGAGATCAGCGAAATTGTGACGGTCGAGGGGTCCGCCCAGGTCTTGCTGAACAAGACCACCTCCGACGTCGGAGAGGTCATCCAAAACAAGCGCATCGTGGAGCTTCCTTTGAACCAGAGGGAATTCCTGCAACTGGCGCGGTTGGCTCCCGGAGTGATTCAGTCGGCGCCTGGATCCGTTGAAGAACGCGACGTGGGGCCATGGGGCGCCATCCAATCGTCGGGACTCAGGACCATGTACACGACCACCTTGATTCACGGTCTGTCGAACAATGATCCGCAAAACAACATGTTAGCCGCGCGGCCTTCCGTAGATGCCATTCAAGAGTTCAAAATTCAGACCAGCAACTTTTCTGCGGAAACTGCCAGCAGGGGAGGAGCCGTTGTCAGTATCGCTATCAAGTCGGGAACCAACCGGTTCCACGGCTCCCTTTTCGCATTTAATCGCAACGGCGCTACCGCCGCGAGGAATTTCTTTGAGCCCGACGATTCCCCCAACTTAAACCAGAACCAGTTTGGCGGAACCATTGGCGGTCCCATCATCAAGGACAAGACCTTTTTCTTTTTTGCCGTTGAAAGACGGACCATCCGCAGGCCCTCGCCTGTGATCGGTGTGGTGCCGACATTGGAGCAGCGCCAGGGGGTCTTCGATCCCGACCGTTTTGGCTTGATTTACGATCCCCTCACCTGGGATCCCGAAACCTTGACGCGGCAGCCGTTTCCCAACAACACCATACCTTCGAACCGGATCAGTTCCATTTCCCAGGATATTCTCGGATTGGTACATTTGCCTAACAGCGCTGACCCATTACGGAATTACCAGGCAGGCGTCACCAACACCGATGACATGACCCAGTACAACGTACGCGTGGATCACAACTTCGGAGACCGCGCCACTTTAATGTTTAGTTTCAGTGTAAATAATATAGACCGGTTGTTTTTGGGCACCCTCCCCCCGTTTATAAGGGGTGGGACCGGTATCGGGGTTGGGGGGATCCAATTCGCTGATCGCCATCGGCAGTACAGTGGCGCTTATACCCATATCCTTTCCCCCGTCATGACGAACGAGTTTCGATTCGGAGCGATCCGATTCTCGTACAATCGGACCGGACAAAACAACGGGAGGACCCCCACCTTTGAAAATGAGTGGGGTATCCCGGGTACAGAAACACGCACCGATTTTGTGGATTTTCCGGCGTTCAGGGTCACAGGGTACGACTTTCCCTCCGAACGTACCCAGAGCGTCTACAGGAACACGATATTCCAGGCAGGAGATCACTTCTCTTGGGTAAAGGGAGACCACAGCTTCAAGGTGGGGATTGAGCTGCATCAGATCAACAGTAATTTTCAACAGTGTGCCTGTGCCGGCGATTATCGGTTTAGCGGGATCTATACCTCAGCTGGCCAAGCTGCACCCGAGGGCGATGCCTTCGCCCAATTCTTGCTGGGCAACCAGGGGGTTTCCGGCGGTAGTGGTATGAGCAGATGGGAGATTATCGATCAAGGCTATCTGTACGGGCATCAGGTTGGACTGTACTTTCAGGATGATTGGCGGGTCAATGACAAACTCACCTTGAATCTAGGCCTGCGCTACGATTACGCCAAGCCTATGAAAGACAAGAACGATCATATTTCGAACTGGGACCCAACTGATGGGTTCACGGTCTTTCCGGAAGGTTATGTGCCCGAGGAATGTGATCCCATCACAGGGGAGTGTGTGCCTTTTGATTCGCCATTTCCTTTCAAATTTAGTCCATACGGGCGCAACATTTACCAGGGCGACAGGATGAACCTTGGTCCTCGCTTGGGTTTCGCTTATCAGATGTCACCCGATCTGGTCCTTCGAGGCGCCTACGGGATTTTCCACGCGGCACAGATGGTGACACGCCATGAAGTTTTAGCCAACTTCAACCCTCCCTTCCTGTTCTTTCCCACCATCATCACCGACCCGGATGTCCCCAATTCCAGTTTTGAGCAGGGTTTTGCGGGGCCAGACCTGAACCGAAGTGCTTTCGCTTTTGGCTGGGCGCCGAAGCCCTTCCGCGATCTGCATAATCCTTATGCCCAGATGTGGAACGTGGGCCTGCAAGTTGGGCTGAGTTCGGACCTGATGTTGGATCTGGCCTACGTCGGTTCGAAAGGAACACATGCTACTGCAAGGAAGCAGTTAAACATCCCAGACCCAGGCCCAGGAGCCATACAACCCCGGCGGCCCTTTCCAGACTCAGGAAGGCAGTTCCTTTTCACCGATGAATTGAACTCGACTTACAATTCTGTCCAAGTCAAACTGAACAAGCGATACACGGAAGGACTGGCTTTTAATATGGCCTATACCTGGAGTAAATCCATCGATAATAACTCGGGGGATGGCGGATTTGCGACCGATAGTGGCAACGTGATCGAAAACTCCTTTCGAATCCACGAATCTACCAGAGGGAGGTCGGCCTTTGACTTGCCGCACCGATTCGTCCTCAATTACATCTGGGAGCTGCCTGGTCCAGAGACAGGGGCGATTCGCCATCTTGCCGGAGGATGGCAGACGACGGGGATTTGGTCGATGCAAAGCGGCTGGCCCTTTACGCCGAGTACAAGCAGCCGGACCAACAATAATGAAGGAGGTCGTCCTGACCGCATCTGTGATGGCGGACTCAGTAATCCAACTGCGGACCGATGGTTCGATGTGGGCTGTTTCACGACCCCGGAAATCTACACCTACGGCAACTCGGGCAGAACCATTTTGCGCGCAGACAACGTGTATAATTTTGATCTTGGGTTATTCAAGAACTTTCCTATTGTGGCGCTGGGAGAGCAGGCGAGCCTTCAGTTTCGAGCTGAATTCTTCAACTTATTCAACCATGCCAACTTCGGTGCTCCCCAACGCAATATACGTAGTGGAAGCGCAGGCGCTGTTACCACGGCCGCTTTCGGGCGTGAGATTCAGTTTGGCCTGAAACTCATCTTCTGAGAGTTTTCCCCACTTCTTGTTTCCTCCCGGAACTCAACGGCTATGAGTTCCGGGAGGTCTATTTCCCCCCTGCCAACCAAGCTCAGCTTTGACACCGGTCACTCGACAATGAGAACGTAGAGTTGTGAGTTTCCGAAATTGCGTTCAACCAGAGACTTACGTTTTGCGGCGCAGTCGACGTTTCAGCCGAATCGCATCGAGGCTTCTCCTGGGGATGGTCTTTTTCGTCCTCTCCTTGACCGCGCTGGCCCAGAAAGACGAAAAGAAGCTCGATCGGCTGCAAAAGGAAGAGGAGCTGGATTACTTCAAGAAGTGGTTGAAGGAAGACGCAGTTTACATCATTACGCCGGAAGAAAACGCGGTCCTCACCTCTCTCACCACGGAAGAAGAAAAAGAGCATTTTGTGGAACAATTCTGGAGACGCAGGGATCCAGATCCACGCACTGCACTCAACGAGTTTAAGGAAGAACATTATCGGCGTATCGCCTACGCAAACGATCACTTTCACTGGGGGCAGGCTGGATGGAGAACGGACCGGGGCAGGGTCTATATCATGTTTGGCCCCCCCGACGGCCGGACGACCCACGCCGGGGGCGGTACCCATTACCGACCTCCCGAGGAAGGCGGTGGGTCAACCTTGACCTATCCTTATGAGGAGTGGTTTTACCGGCACTTGCCCGGGATCGGATCGGGCATTGAGGTCGAATTCGTCGATCCCAGTATGACCGGACAATTTCGTTTGGCGTTGTCAAGCCAAGAAAAAGACGCTCTTCTACTCATGCCTGGTATGGGAGGACAAACACGCTGGGAAGAGGATGGCCTGCAAACGCGAGGAGAGCGGGTTCGCAGTATGGACCTCCTGCGACCGACCGGTCTGCGACACGGGGCCATCCCTTTAAGGAGTCCTTTCGAAACGGTGGAACGCTACTTTCAGCTCACCCACAGGAGAGATGTCCCAGGCTCGGAGTTCAAGGAAATCGTCACCCTGCAGTTGAGCTATCAGACTCTACCCTATACGTATCGGCTGGATACCCACTGGATCTCCGAGGCTCTTTCCCTGAGTTCCCTGACTCTCTTCATCCGCAAGAAAGATCTCAAATTTGCTCCTTTGGGAAATGATCTGCTGCGGGCCAATATCACCGTCTATGGCCAGGTTGAGACGCTCAGTCGGGAGGTTGTTTTTACTTTTGAGGAGGAGCTCAGCAGCGACATCGACCGGGCGATGGAGGTTCGGGAACGGGAAAAACTCTTCCACTACCAGAAGAGAATCCCGCTAAGACCAGGACGTTACAAACTGACTCTCGTCGTCAAAGACAGTGAGAGCGGTAATGTCGGGACCAATAACATACTGCTGGTAGCAGCAGGTGCAGACGAAGAATTTGGGGCCAGCAGCGTGATCGTGTTCGATCGTGTCTTTTTCACCGATGGACAGCCGGATCTGACGCAGGCTTTCAACTACCTGGGAGGGGTCAAGCTCTATCCCAGCGTCGACAATGTCTTTTCAAAGGAGAAACCCCTGTACGCCTATCTGGAGGTCTACAATCCTGCAGCCGACCAGAGTTCCGGAGCCCCCGATGTAATGCTGAAATACGCGATCCGACCAGAGGGCGCAGAACCAGTGAGCTATATCGACATTAGCAAAAGGACGGGAGCCTCCTACGGCGATCGCCTGGTGGTGTTGCAACCCATTTCCCTTCGTGATCTGGAGCCGGGTCGATACCAGCTCGAGTTCAGGGCGGAGGACTTGATTCAGGGGAAAACCGTTGCTCGTACAACCCAGATAGAGGTCAAACCCTGAGCCATGATAGGGCCGGCGTTGACGCCCATTCTTCTTCTTCTCCTTTGTCCGGCGTCTCTTGCTGCCTTTCAGAACGATGATCAGGAGCTCGAGCACCTTTATGACGCCGTCGCATCCGATCCCTCCAATGAAATCTACTACCTCGATCTGGCCAGACAGCTGATCGGACTCCGCCACCATGAGGAGGCCAGGAGGGTGTTGGATGATGGGCTGAGTCGACTCTCCTCCTCTTATCGCCTGCTTTACATGAAGGCAGTGCTGGAGTTCCAGTCGGGTAATGCTGCCGCTGCCAGCGATATTTATCGACAGCTCGTGCGAAGTCAGCCCCAGTTCGTGCCTGGTTACATCGGGATGGGAAATCTGCTTTTGCGGCAGGGCAGAACGCAAGAAGCGGCCAGCTCGCTGCGCCGGGCTCTGGAGCTGGGGCTGAGCCATCCAATCTTAGTTTCTCTCTATTGCGACGCCCTACTCCAGTCTTACCCTGGCCAGCAGATCGAGGAACTCGAGGTCCGTCTTTCAGCCCAGCTGGAGAAAGAACCGCGGGACAACGCCGCCCGCCTCATTCTGGCCGAGTACGGGTTGGGATTGGAAAGGGTCAGAGAGGGTCTCGAACAGCTGGAGACGATACTCGAAGACCAGCCGGGCCACGTGGAGGCCCTTTACCTCTCCGGGAAGGCACTGAAGTCTCTCGGGCAGGCCCGAGCGGCCGAAATCCGGCTCTCCCGGGCAGCCGCGGGACTTAGGTCACTGGTGTCCGGGACTGCTCCTGATTCGGACACTCTCTATCAGCTGACTCTCGTTTATCTGGAGATGGGCGAGGTCTACAGGGCGATTGAAAGCATTCGAAAGGCACTAGACCGGGCTCCCGAAAACCCCTTGCTTCATGTCGCGCTGGCTCGCTGCCTCACTCAAGACTGGAACACCCAAGGGGCACTCCAGCACTACCGAAGGGCCGTGGAACTGGCTCCCTCGAGTTACTCGATTCTCTCCCAGTACGGGTTGGAGCTGGCGCGACGGGACCTGAACCATGAGGCTGTTGAGATACTGAACCGGGCGCTGGCGGTCAGACCCAATTACCCGCTCTTGATGGAGATTTCCCGCATTCTGCTCTTTCTGGACCGCAGGGTCGAGGCAACGACCTTCTTGAAACAGGCTCTTGAACTGGCTCCCGAGCAGCCACAGGCCTACTACTACCTCGGTCGCCAGGCCCACAGTTTCGGCGACTATGAGAAGGCGGCCCGCCTCTATAGAAGTGCGCTGAAGCGCCGGCCGGATCATCTGGAGGGCCTGATCAGACTGGGCGAGGTCGAGTTTCAACAACAAAACCTGGCTGAGGCCGAGGATTCCTTGGGAAAAGCCCTGAGTCTGGAGCCCGACAACGTGTCGGCCCTTTTTTGGCTGGGCCGTGTCAAGGAGCAATCGGGTGCGGCCGGGCAGGCGGTGCGTTACTGGCAGCAGGCTCTGGAACGCGATCCCGGACACAGCGCCTCGCACTACCGTCTGGCGCAGTACTACCTTCGAAGCGGCGACACCGGACAGGCTCAGGCCCATCTGAGTAAATTCCAGGAGCTGTCCCGCCGCGAGGAAAGCCGGAGGCTACCGACCGGCAGCAGGGAAGCGGACAGCCGAGAACCATGAAGCGGGTTTTCTGGTTGGCCGGATTGATCCTGCTGCCCCGACTCCATGCCCAGACCACGACTCCCATTCTTTTTCGCGACGTGGCCACAGAGATCGGCATCGATTTCAAACATTCCCGTTGTTTGACGGAAGATAAATACATGAACGAAACGATGGGTTCTGGGGTGGCCCTGTTGGATTACGACAACGACGGTTACCTGGACCTGTATCTGCTCACCAACAGTGCAGCCTCAACTCGGGACGCCGGCTGCCGATTTTCGAATCGTCTCTATCGCAATCGGGGTGATGGAACTTTTGTTGATGTGACTAACCCATCGGGTGCCGGGGGCCGACCCGGTTATGCCATGGGGGCGGCCTCGGCCGACTACGACAACGACGGCTGGACCGATCTCTATCTCACCTATTTCGGCAGCAACGTTCTTTACCGCAACAACGGCGACGGCACATTCGCTGATGTGACCGTCTCGGCCGGAGTGGGTGATCAGGGCTGGGCCAGCAGTGCGATCTTTTTCGACCTTGATAATGACGGGCATCTTGATCTCTATGTGGTTAACTACCTGAACTACCAGCCTCCCGACGTCGAGCCCTGCACCAACCCCGAGGGAGAGCGGGCCTATTGCACCCCCCAGCAGTTTCCCGGAGCCGCCGATGTACTCTACCGCAACAACGGCGATGGCACCTTCACCGATGTCAGCCGGGAAGCGGGAGTTGGGAATCCCCAGGGCAAGGGCCTGGGTGTTGCCATCTGGGATCTGAATGACGATGGCTACCTGGATCTCTACATAGCCAATGACACCAGGATGAATTTTCTCTACGCCAATACCGGCAACGGCAGTTTCGCGGACATGTCGCTCCTCTCCGGAGCCGGCTTTGACAGCGATGGCTTGCCAGAGGCAGGAATGGGGACGACCATCGGAGACTACGATCTGGATGGCAGAGCCGATCTGTTCGTGACCAATTTCGAATCGGAAACCAATACGCTCTATCGCGGTGAGGGTTCACTGCGATTCGAAGACGTGACCTTCCGGGCGGGCGTTGGCGAGAGCTCGCTTCGCTTCGTGGGGTTCGGGACCTGTTTTTTCGATGCCGACGCCGATGGGGATCTCGATCTTTTCGTCGCCAACGGCCATATTGACTCGACCGTTGAGCGCATACCACTTTTGGCCGCCAACCCGGCCCCGCCGCCTGGGGCCATCAGCTATGCTCAGCCCAACCTTCTCTACGAGAACCGCGACGGCAGATTCTGGGACATCTCCGAATCAGCCGGGATCAATGGCCGGGGTGCTTTTGTAAGTCGCGGGACCGCCCTGGGAGACCTGGATAACGACGGAGATCTGGACCTGGTCGTCAGCAATTCGGGCGATCGTCCTCAAGTCCTGCTGAACGAGACGCCACAAGGGCACCGGGCCGTTCTGGTGCTGGAAGGAAGGCAGTCGAACCGATCTGCCATTGGGGCTCGGCTGAGCTGGCAGGCAAAGGGCCGTACCTACACGACTTTCGTCGACCGGGGTGGCAGCTATCTCTCGGCCCGTGACCCCAGGGTTTTCATCGGTTTCGGCGAGGCCGGGGCAGTCCGGTCGCTGGAGGTCCGGTGGCCGGCAGGGTCGGTTCAGCGGTTCGAGGAGTTGAAACCTGGTTTTCTCTACCGTCTGATCGAAGGTAAGGCAGTCGAGATAGTCCAGCCTTATGGAGCGATTCCCAGACGGAAATGAGGAATGGAAGTGTCGGATTCCCGGACGGCCGACCTCACTACCTGGCCGAACGCCACAGCCAGGCGATGAAGACCGCTGTTCCCAGTGCCAACAAGGAGCCGGCCGCGGTGAAAATAGAGGCGTAGCCTGTCTGATCTGCAATCAGGCCCCACACCGGTGGTCCGATGAACATTCCCAAAGACTTGGCGGACAGATACAGGCTCAAACCCTGTCCGGTATGGGTGGGGTGAAAGCGGTCCGTAGCCATGGACGAAAGACTCGGAAAATACAGCCCGTGGCTCATTCCACACATAAGACCCACGAATGCCAGATGCCAACTCTGGTTGACCAGCGGTATCAAGGTCAGCCCTGTCCCATACAGAAAAAGCGTCGAAATACCGGCTAGCCCGGATTATGCATGAGATCTGAATCCGAGTGAGATTTGGGCCCATAAAAAGAGCCGTAGCTCTCTGATATAAAAGGGTTTACACAAACAAGACCCTAACCAGGAGCTACGGCAATGTTAAGAGCAGTCTGCCAGAATACCCTGCCATTTCACAGCCACAGAAAGATCACGGCGCGTTTTGATGGGGGGAGCCTCACTTCCGACGCAGGATGGTTGTTGTTTGGATCGGTGGATCGGCAACATCGGCTCTGCGAGGGCTTCAGTTCGTGTATTTCGGAGAGTCGAGACCAACGCTACATTCGTCATGATCTGTTGAAGTTGATCCGACAACGAGTCTTGCAGATCGTGGCCGGCTACGAAGACTGTAATGACGCCGATACGCTGCGCTCGGATCCGATGCTCAAAACCGTCTGTGATCAGTTGCCGGAGAGCGATCCGGATTTGGCCACGCAGCCGACTTTCTCCCGCTTGGAGAACTCCGTCACCAGGAAGGATCTGATGCGTTTGAGCCAGTGGCTGCTAGGCCGTTATGTGCGCTCCCTGAAGAAAAGACGTCCCGGTAAGATCATCCTGGATCTGGACAGTACCGACGACCACACCCACGGCCAGCAGGAGTTCTCCTTCTACCACGGGTATTACCGAAGCCACATTCTGCATCCTTTGCTGATCTTCGATGCCGACACGGGAGACCTGGTGTGTGCCGTGTTGAGACCTGGCAACAAGGGAGCTGCCTCTCACATCGTGCCCATTCTGAAGCGAGTCGTGGAGGCTATCCGACAAGGAGTGGGGACGGATGTCGAGATTGAGATTCGGGCCGACAGCGGCTTTGCCACGCCGCGGCTCTACGAGTTCTGTGAGGCTGAAGAGAATCAACTCCAGTATGTCATTGGGTTAAGTCGAAACCCTCGCCTGCAGCGAGTGGTCGAGCCCCTGCTGGATTCGACTCGGGAAAGGTTCCTTGAGCTGGAGGAAAAACAGCGTCAGTTTGACGAGTTTCTTTATCGAGCCAACAGCTGGGATCGATCTCGTCGCGTCATCGTCAAAGTGGAGGTCGATCAGCGCGGGATCAATCGTCGCTTTGTGGTCACCAACCGGGACGATCTCTGCTCCCAATCACTTTATGACCACTACACAAACCGAGGACAGACCGAAAACTTCATCAAGGCCTTCAAGAATCATCTGAGCATGGACCGACTCAGCTGTCATCGATTCCTGGCCAATCAGTTTCGACTCCTTCTGCATGCCCTGGCTTACCAGATGTTCGTGCGCCTGCGCGACTATCTGCACGGGACCCCCTGGCACAAGCTCGAAATCGAAACCTTACGTCGTCGTGTCCTCAAGATCGGGGCCCGGATCCGACAAACCACTCGACGCATCTGGGTCCATCTTTCCTCAGCCTTTCCCGAACAACCCCTCTTCCACCTCGTCTTGAGTCGTCTCAACTCCAGCTAGCCTCTCCCAGCTCCCCGAAAAACCGCTTCCGATACTCACCCAGGCCCAGATCTGTCTGAAATTCACTCCCCAACCACTTCAAACGCCTCGCCAACCGATATTCTTCGCAAATCCGCCTGTCACACCTGTCCGCTTTCGAGTTGAGCCACTTCTCGAGTCGTTTTTCAACTCCGGACTACGGTTCTTGCATAATCCGGGCTAGACGCGATGCTCGGCTCTCTATGAGGTGGCTGACCCCGCCCCGGGCAATCAATGCTCCAAGCGCATAGCCGATGCCCCAGTTGGAGACGGCTCCCGATCCCAGCGACCTCACGGTGGGCGCCAGGAAACTCTGCCACATCGAGAGACACAGTCCTACAAACGCTGAGAAAAACAGAATCGGTCGAAGTGCAGGGAAACTGAGCCTGAGTGCTTGCATCAGCCGAACGGGGGAATTCCTTCCGACCAGGGTTGAACCGGGAAGACGATAGAGGACGAATCCGGCGAGCGCGAAAAACACGATTAGCGCGACAAAAACTGCTTCAAAACCCCACCGGTACACAAGCCATTCAGAGATGGCAGGGCCCAAGCCGAGCATGACGAATCCAGGCAGCCCGAAATACCCGAGCATCCTTCCCCGCAGTTGAATTGGCACCGATTGAATCATCTGGACCATGGCGCCGGTCATGACGAGGGCGGTTCCGGAGGCGTGCACGGCTCGAGCGACGAAAATCAAATCGGGGACCTCGATGGCCGTCAGATATAACAAGCCGCTCGATATCCCCAGTGCCACACCCCCCATGGAGGTGGCTTTGGTTCCGTAGCGATCAGCAAATCTGCCGGAAAAGGCCAGTGCCAGGAGGTTCATCAGATAGTAGCAGCTCATGGCGGCCCCGATCTTGCTGGAGGACCAGCCGTGTGACTCCAGGAAATTGGGTAGGAGCAGCAGCATCCACATGGAGAGCGCCAGGAAACTGCTGACACTGAGATAGGGGAGCAGCTCGCTCACCCCAAACTTGTGCCTTATTTTGCTGCCTGGTCTGGCAATCGCAGGTGAGGCGGGGTTAGGAGCTCGAATGGTCATCGACGGGTAAACCTCAACAGCTCCCATGCTACTCGGAGGAGGCGTCTGTCCCGGGGTTTTCAGGCACCACGGTCGCGGTCTCCCGTCCATTCTGGAAGATGCTCAGTACTTTGACTCTCCCGGGCTAGAAACTCAAAGGTAGGGCCTTCAAGCCACGTAACAGATTATTTTCCCACTCCAGGTTTTCGGTGCCCAGCCTCAAATCGGGCATTCGCGCAAGGATGGTGTTGATGGCGATTCTGGCTTCCAGGCGGGACAGGGAAGCACCAAGACAAAAATGCACACCCGCCCCAAACGAGATATGCCGGTTGGGCTTCCGCTCGATATCGAAACTGTCCGGGTCGAGGAAGTAGGCGGGATCTCGATTGGCTGCCCCCAGGAACGCCAGCACCAGCTGCCCTTTGCCGATCTGCTTCCCGTCGATAGTGACGTCTTCTTTGGCAATACGCCGATTTCGCTGGAAGGGGGCGTCATAACGCAGGCTCTCTTCGACCGCACCTTCGATCAGAGCCGGATTCTCTCGCAGCTTTCGCAATTGATCGGGGTGCTGGAGCAGGAAGAGAACCGCGTTGGAAATGAGACTGGTGGTGGTTGTATGTCCGGCCACCAGAAGCGTGACACAGGTGGACAGGAGCTCCTCTTCGCTGAGTCGGTCACCCCCGTCGCGCACGGCCAGCAGGGTGCTCACCAGCTTGTCGTCCGGCTGCTGACGGCGCTGAATGTAGATTTTCCGGAAGAAGTCTCGCAAGTTTAGCAGCGCTTCCTGGGAGCGAAAAAGCGCCCCGGGGGTGGGGCGAGGTGTCGTCATGAACTCCATACTCGCTGAGGACCACCGCTTCAGCTTGTCATGGTCCCTGAGCGGCACACCCAGCAGTTGGCCAATCACGTTCACGGGCAATGGGTAGGCCAGGTCCCGGACCAGGTCCATGTGCCCGTCGCCTTGCACTTTGTCCAAGAGTTGATCGACAAGCTGCTCCACGTATCCTTGCAATTTGCTGATGGTTGGGGCAGTGAAAGCTTTGTGGACGAGGTTTCTCAGCCGCGTGTGGTCGGGGGGATCGACATTCACCAGGCCTTCACTGAAATGACGCACAAGGGGTTGGATCTGTTCCCAGACGGGTTCGGGAAGGTCGGGCTTCACCGTCGAGGTGAAACGGTCCAGGCTGGTGAAGCGCCGGGAGTCACGAAGTATAGCCTGGATGTCGTCGTAGCGGGTCAGGATCCAGCAGCGCCAGGCCTCGCTCCAGTAAACCGGAGCGCTCTCACGAAGCGCCTGGTAGAGAGGGTAAGGATCGCGGGAAAATTCCGGTGACTCGAGAGAACGATCAAATTCTGACAACGTGCCGTCCGATGCATCCTTAGCCTTGGGCTGTAAACGTCAAAAACTGCACAGCAGTTTACCACTTTTCCACCAAGAGAAAAAGGGCGATGAACGACAGGAAGAGCCGTCAGAATCCAAAAACTGGATTCCGTAGAGGGAGTGGTTCAGCCCTCCTGTCTGAGGCCGCGTGTTTCCCACCAGGTTCCAAGCACCAGGACAAGAATCGTCGCGGGCAGCCCGATCAGGATCGGATCGATGGTCCAGATGACAACCAGCGATCCAACCTCCTGAACCCCGCCCAGAATCTGCCAGAGAATGACCACCGAAGCACCCAGCAGCATGGCGAGAAAAACAGTCTTAGGCGCCCGCCTGACAGGCGGAAAGAGGACCAGGGCCACCAGAGCAGGACCGGCGGAAGCTCCCATGATGCGTCCCCCCAGCCAGAACAGCTCAATCATCAAAGGAAACACGTAGTAGATGGCGGCAGCCACAATCCCCACTACGATCACATTTCCGCGGAAGACCCACAGCTGGGTTCGAGGGCTGGCTCCGGGATTGATAAAGCGGTTGTAGACGTCGATGCTCAGGTTGGAAGCGATGGTATTGATGGTCGAGTCCAGGGTGGACATGCTGGCCGCCAGGATGCTGACAATGATAATGCTGCCCAATTGCCCGCCGGCGATACTGAAGGTGATGCGCAGAAAGACCTGGTCAGCAGGGATTTCGAGTCCGTAGGTGGCCCTGCCCAGGACCCCGATCAGCGGAGGTACCATGTACCAGATGGTGCAGATAATTCCACCGTAGAGAAATCCTTTGCGAGCCGTTTCCGTGGAAGAGGCCGCCAGCCCGCGCTGAATGACACTCTGATAGCCGAAGCTGATGACGATGCCAATGATAATCCACCCCGCCGCCACCTGAGCGAAGCCCCCGGTTCCGAACGTACTCAGATAGTCTGGATCGTCGATGGAGTCGAGTACGGAGAGCCCGCCGGCCTCCAGGAAGCCGAAAACCAACAGACCCACTGAGGCGATCATGACGATAAAGAACTGAATCGCGTCGGTTATCAGAATGGCCCACATCCCTCCCAGGAAGACATAGATCACAGTGAGAAACGCCATAAGCGCCAAGGACTGCAGAAGCGAGATCTGGAGCAGACTTGACGCTATAATGGCCAGTGATCCCATGACACCGGCCGTCGCCCCCAGGTCACGCACGACGATGAGAGCGAGAGCGAGCAAACGGTGCCGCGGACCGAAGTAACGCTCGAAAATCTGGGGAACGGTGATGATCTCGGCGGCCCTCAGGCGGGGAATAATGTAATAGGCCATCCAGATGCTGACCAGCACGAAGGATCCACCGGTCCAGTAGGCGCTCAAGCCGTAGTCCTTGGCCACTCCGGAGATCCCGATCAGAGTCGTGCCGTTGATCCAGGTGGCGGCGACGGAAAAAGCGATCAGCCAGGTACCGGAGCCCCGGCCGGCCACTGCCATGTCTTCGATTCCGGCTATTTTGGTGCGAGCCGCCCAGATTCCGATGCCCAGCATCAGGGCCAGATAGGCACCGATCACCCACCAGGAGGGTTGGAACTGCTCCATCTACTAAGTTCTCCCTTCCAAAAGTACGGTGACGATTGCGGGTGGGTCTTGCGAGGTGAGGTTGCTGGTCATCGTATTTATGGAAGTGACTACCTAGAGTCTCAGCAGGGCCGCACAGGCCCAGATATAGAAAAAACCGAGGAGAATCAGAAGAAACAGGGACAGCCAGGGATTGAGGCGGGGAAGAGGCACCTGATCTATCAAATCAAGCTCATCTTCCGAGTAGAGATAATCTTCGCTCCGGCTCTTCGGCTCTTCTTGCTCTTCTTCCACAACTTTTTCTTCCAGATGACGGCCCGTACCCTTCACCTCAAGTGTTGTTGCTAAAAAGGGTATCAGGCGGCACGGGACTATTATGCATAATTTGAATCGGATTTCGCCAGTCGGAGTTAAATTCTCAATGGAGCGGACAGGGAGATTTAGATTACAATGCCCGTCGAGTCCTGTTTCCTACGCTGAAGCACGGTCTTCAGCGTAGCGGCAGACAGGTCACCCATTCGATAGATTCTTGTTTCTCGTCTAATGCGGCCCATGAGTATTTGGGAGTGGTTGCTCGTCATACTTCTGAACGGTTCGATTGTAGGCTACGGTCTGTACCTGGCCCGCGGAGGACAATCGAGCAGCCAGTGGTTTCTGGCGGGCCGCACACTGCCCTGGGGGCTGATGGGTCTGTCGATGTATGCCACGGCAATTAATGCCGCAGATCTGGTGGCCGGTTCAGGCGCCACCTACCTGATGGGCTTCAGCTATTTCGTCATGCAATGGGTCGGCGTAGTGTGCGGTTGGGCCCTGGCAGGATTCTTCATTTTGGTCCCGATGTATCGGATGGGCATGTACACGAATGCCGAATATCTGGAAGCCCGTTTCGGAGTCGGCGCCAGATCACCAGCGTGTTCGTTCAGGTACAGTTTCGCACTCTGGTCATGGGGATGATGAGCATCTCCCTCTTCCGCATGCTCTCGGTGCTTTGTGGCTGGGACTGGCCGGCCTGGGCGGCGGTCGTTCTGGTAGCCGCTCTGGCCGCAGTGTATACGGCTGTGGGTGGAATGAGATCGGTGGCGATCACTGACACTCTCCAGGTTGGGGTGATGAGCGCTGCTGCACTGCTGATCTGGCTCGTCATCTGGGGAGCCGTTGGCGGCTGGGATGGAATGCAAGAAAGGCTCGAAGCTGCGCAACCAGGTCTGGAGAAACAGATCTTGCACGTCGGCCGAGACCACATCGATCGGGAGGATGCAGGCACGCTCACGCCGAATCAGATTCAAGCGAGACTGGTGGCGGGCGGCGAATACGATCCAGATGCCAAAGTCATCGTTGGGCGCACACCCTTTTGGATTCTTACGTTGTCGATGATTCTGATCGGTGTCGCCTACGTCTCAGTCAACAACACCCAGGCGATGCGAATGCTGGGTGCGCGAAGTCTGTGGGATCTCAGAATGTCGGTGGTGGTTGCCTCGGCTGTGCTCCTGGTCATGTCTTTCTTCACCCTCTCTATTGGAGTCATGGGACGCGCCCTCTATCCTGATCAGCTGCTTCTGCCCGACCAGTCACAAGACTCCATCTACCCGCTCTTGATCTCCCAGTTCGCCACCGGGTGGTTGAGGCCGATCGCAGTCGCGGGCCTGCTGGCAGCGGCCTTCTCGACCTATGATTCGATCGGTTCGGCGCTTTCCGCCCTCCTGACACGCGACGTCTATGCCCGCCTGCTGGTACGGGACGCGTCGGACCAGCACTACCGCCGCGTTGGCCAATGGCTGACTCCTGTGTTAATCGGGGCGTCTTTTGTCTATCTCCCCGCTCTTCTGAGCGGCGGCATGGTCGTCTTTTACCTGGAAATCACAAGTGCCCTTGTTATCCCCTTGTTCACCCTCTATATCATGGGTGTCTTCACAAGCGTCCATCCCCGGACCGGGATCATCGGTCTGCTTGTGGGTTCGACCTACGGGGTCCTGCGTATGGTCGCACCCCTGATCGCGGCAAGTGTTCACATCCAGATCCTGCCAACTTTCTTGCTGGACAAATACGGAGCCTATTTGTACAGCTTTGTTCTCACAGCCGTTACGATGCTGGTAGCCTCAATGCTTCTGGGGTGGGTTCCTTCCGGGCAACTCATCCATCGAGAGCGGCGGGGCTGGCTTCGAACCAGTCAGTTGCAATTAGAGGAACGCCCGCCGATAGACCGTTCGAGATTCAAACAACTTCTCCCGGTGCCGTTGACGATCGGCCTGGTGGCCACGGGTTTAGTTCTCAGTTACGTGGTGTTCTGGTAAGTTGCCAGCCCGGCATTTCTTGAGGCCTTGAGCATCTTGGCCCTGCTGTATAGACTTTCAGAATACTGAAGCAACGGTTAGAATACTGAAGCAACAGTTGATTCAAGGTTGGCGTAGTGATAGATTTCAGTCATTCACCACCCGGAATCCAGAGGAACTTACAGCAGAAGTCAACATGAGGAATGGCGAATAAAGTGAAAGCCTGTTTTTTGTCAAACAACTGCTTTTCAATCGGTTTCCGAGGTAGGGCGCGATGCAGGTAAACGTTCGGCTGGCCTCTTCTCTTGATCTTGGGAAATCAGGGAGCACGCACCTGTCTCTGGAGGTGCCAGAGGGTGCGCTTATAGCTGATGTCTTACGACAGCTGAAGGAGAGCCGTCCTGAGGTGAGAGATGCGTTGCCGTCCACAGTGGTGTTTATGAACGGTCAACAGGTTGGGCAGGAGAAGGTTTTGGAGCCGGATGCGGAGATTGCGCTTCTGCAGCCGATCTCCGGTGGCTAAGAATCGAGGGGGTAGCTAATGGCACAGGTACGGCAGGAGCGGACGACGGAGAGTTCCCGTGTTCAGCCAATTTCTGGTGGGCGGCAGACGGTGTTGGTCGACCAGTTCACCAATGGGATCCTGGACCCGGCGCTCCCCATGCTGGGTCCGGTGCGGGATGGAGGCCACATTGTCCTGAATACAACTCCCGGTTGCTGGGGACCGATGATCACACCGCGCATTCGGGGTGGGCATGAAGTAACACAACCGGTAAGCGTCGAGGGTGCGGAGATAGGTGATGCGATCGTAATCTCGATTCGTGATATCACGGTGACTTCGCTGGCCACTGCTTCCGGCGCGGATCGGCCGATGGAAGGGCGATTTCTGGACGATCCTTTCGTAGCCGGTCTTTGTCCCGAATGCGGGACGTTATACCCGGAAACTCGGATCGATGGTATCGGTCAGACGGCTGTTCGTTGCGTCCAGTGTGGCGCAGATGCAGCACCGTTCAACATCACCAACGGCTACACCATGGTTTTTGACCAAAACCACCACTTGGGTGTAACAGTGCCTCAGCAGGAAGCTGAGGGAATTGCCCGTCAGGCCGAGCGCTACGGTGCGATACCGGGAAATTCTGTACAGCACCCGATTTTGATCTTTGCACCACACGACCTGGTGGGAATTGCGACGCGTCTCCGACCGTTCATGGGTCAGCTGGGTACCACGCCGGCGGTCAGGATGCCCGACTCCCACAACGCTGGGGACTTCGGCGTCTTCTTGATCGGTAAATCCCACGAATACGCGTTGACCGGGGAAGAACTGGAAGGACGGACCGACGGGCATATGGACTGCGATGCAGCGCGTGCTGGAGCTGTGCTTATCTGTCCTGTGAAGACGCCGGGCGGCGGTGTATACACCGGTGATATGCATGCTTTGCAGGGAGACGGAGAAATTGCCGGACACACATGTGACGTTTCGGGGACTGTAACACTTGAAGTCCGTGTGATCAAAAAACTCACGCTCGAGGGCCCCATCCTGTTACCGGTGCCTGAAGATTTGCCCTATCTCGCGCGGCCCTTGAAGCCGGAGGAGGTCCAGAGGGCGAGAACGCTGGCCCGGACTTGGGGGATGAGGGATATCGAACCGGCGGCGCCCATCTCGTTCATTGGCACCGGCCCAGATCTTAATGCCGCTACGGACAACGGATTAAGAAGGGCAGCCAGTCTGCTGGATATGAGTGTGCCGGAGGTGAAAAACCGGGCCACCATTACCGGAGCCATCGAAATTGCGCGGAATCCGGGTGTTGTGCAGGTCACTTTCCTGGCGCCGCTCGACCGTCTGGAGAAACTCGGATTAGCATCCCTTGTTGCAGAGCAGTATGGGATTGCCCTCGGGTCGTCCTAGGAAGATTTGATCCAGTAATATTTAACCGGGAGGTTTAGTTGCGAAAGAATCTGCTAAGAGAAAAGCTTAAAGCCGGCCAACCTACGATCGGAACTCACATCCAAAGCACTGATCCAGGAATGCTGGAATTGATGGCAATGACGGGCGTGGTTGACTACATCGAATTTGTTGGTCCGTACGCGCCCTATGATCTGTACTGGCTGGACACCCTGGCCAGAATCACCGAGTTGTACAACATATCGTCTACCCTTAAAGTTGACCAGAGTATTCAAGAGTTTCAAGCTCAAAGGGCCATTGCTTCTGGAATACAGGGTATTCTCTTCACCGATATCCGAAGTGTAGAGGACGCTAAGGCATGCGTGAGGGCGGTGAAACCCGACACACCCACTGCGGGTGGCCGTATGGGTGCCCGAATGTATCGAGACTCAAGGTTTTACCTGGATTGTGCTTCAGCTGGGGCGGTCCAGAGCTACAACGACGTGGTTGTGGAATTGATGATCGAAAAGCGAGGAGCCGTTGAGCAACTAGAACAAATACTCGCGGTAGAGGGCGTCGACATGATTCAGTTTGGACCGGCGGATTATGGCATCAGTACCGGTGTGCCAGGACCCGGCTATGGTGGCAATCCAAGCGAAGCGGATGAAAGAAACGCTGCAGCCATTAAGGAGGTCGAGCGCAAAGTGATCCGAACCGCTGTAGAGCGAGGAATCGCCGTAAGGGTTGATTTGCTGGGGACCGAAACTTTGGAGCAGTGTCAGGAGTACGTCGATCTGGGTGTTCGCAACTTCTGCACCGGCTTTGAGTTCGTTGTAATGGACCAGTGGCTAAAATCCACCGCACCGAAATTGAGGGCTTTGGTGGAATGAGCGCTACCTGTGATTCGCAACTCAGGAATTGTGGGTAGAAGCCATGCTCACCTCACGCCTTAATTCATCAAATTCGCGCACCTTCGAGTATGGCTTCAGGGGCGCGCAGGGGATCACACAATGAAAGCAATGAACAAGCTTTTGCTGGCCTTTTTGAGCTTCACCTTCACTCCACTTGCCGCTTCAGATCCGCCCAATCTCGCCTACTGGACCAGCCAAGATTTAAAGAGCCTGTCGGACCGGCTTCCTTCCCAGATGGACGAGGGGAAAAGAACGGTGGAGGAAATGGCGAGATTCGGCACCCACCGCGTGCTCATGGTTTACCGTGAGTCCAGCGCTCCCGCGGCGGCCCATGCACACACGGACTTTTACGTGATCCAGGGCGGGGAAGGGACGCTGGTGCTGGGGGGAGAGGTAGTGGATCCGAAACCCAAAACCCCGACCGAAGTTTGGGGGACATCCATCCGGGGCGGCAAGTCGATCAAGGTAAAGGCGGGAGACATGATCAACATCCCCCCGAATGCGGCTCACCAGATCCTCCTGGACCCCGGCCAGAACATTACTTACCTGGTGATCAATGTCCCGATTCCGTGAATGGAAATAAGGACCCATCACAGGCCAAGGTAGGAGGACGATGATGCGATTCCGCCCGATTCTCTATATTCTGGTAGCTTTCTTCTTAGCTGGCTGCGGGGGTGTCCGGACCGAAACGCCCCCCGGTGACGGCACCGTCCCCGATTGGGTGGTGTACCCAGAGAGGGAATGGCAGACCATCACCCCCGAGCGGGCTTTTCCTGACGAGGTTCAAAGCGGCACTACCGGGCAGGCAGCTCACAGCGATCTGAGGGCCTGGAAAGGCTGGGTGGAGCGCATGAATGAGCGGGTTAAGGGAGCTTCAAGGGATCTTCCTCAATATCAGCGCTTAGACAACCGGGAGAACCAGGGGGGCGTTGCCATAGCCTGGGGCGGCTACCTTCTGCAAACCTTCGGCGATCCCGACTATCGGTTCCAGACGGCGTCCCTCGGAAAAGCTTTTACCATGGCCTGCCTGCAGTTGGCCATCGATCAAGGCCTGATCAATAGTGCCACTGATCTGGTCAAAGATTACTGGACCGGAGAAGGGGAACTCAACGCTCCCCACAAGTATCTCAACCAGGGTCACCACAATTCCCTCACGTTCCTCCACCTGGCCACTCATGCCGGCAGCTTTCCAATCACCAACGGCTACTATTGGAAGGATTGCAAAACACCCGACGCTGACACTGTCGCCCCGCCCTGGTCCAAGTGCACGGGTGATCCCGATTCTGACAATTACGCCCATGCTCAGCCGGGCACGGTAGGCCAGACTTATAGCAGCGGCGCCTACTGGCGCCTGGCCCAGGCATTAACGGCCGTTTGGAAAAAGGACCTGAAGCAGGTCATGGACGAGAAACTGTTCAGTAAGATGGGTATCCCCGCCGATCGTTGGGATTGGACGCCCGGGCAGACCGTCCATGACAATTCCGATTATTATCCTAAAATGCCCGGCTATGGACTCTTTCTGGATCCTCCCTACACGATTCACGGACAGACCGTGCGTGGCGGCCCGGGTTGGGTGGTGATGAGCGCCAAGGACCTGGCCCGTTTCGGCCTGCTGATCGCCACTGCAGGGATCTGGAAAGGCGAGCGCCTGATCACAGGGACGAACCTGCTGAGGGCTCACAGCGGCGGCGGCGGCAGTAACGTCAACGGCGTGGGCGGGTCAATCATGGTCTCCTGGGGGAAAAACACGGCAGAAGGCATCAATTTTAGCGACATTCCCCTGCACCTGTTTGCACGCCACCAGCCGCGTCCTGGCGGCACTCGTTAGTCTTAAAGCTATTGTGCTCGTCCTCGAAAATCGCTCGGCTTAGATTCCGCGGCACACGGGACTTACGGGGCTCTTCCCTCCCGGGATAGCTCCTGCAGCTCGTAGAGAGAGGCGATTTTCTGCCTGTAACAGGGAATCGGGAATTCAGACAGCGTAAAACGGGCGACCTGCCGCCGCCTCCCACGAACGAGCCGCACGTGCGCATCGATCGTCTGCGTCATCTCCCCGAAAAAGATCGGGAAGGCGTCGGCGGCCCGATAACTGAGAATGAGCGTTCTCCGGGAACGTTCCGATCGGTTGGTCGTCGATGCGTGGGGTGTCATGCCGTGCATGAAGATTGCACTGCCCGCGGCGCCCTCGATCAGTACCGCCTCTGAGCTATCGACCACTTCCGTCACTTTTCCCTGAAAGTACCCATCGCGCGAGTGATCCAGCAGCCTTCCCTCATGGCGGCCAGGCAACACCTGTAGGCAACCGTTCTCCGCATCCGCATCGTCAAGATAGAAGAGCACGGCCAGCGAATCCAGGTTCGTCAGCGGGTAGTATGAGAGGTCTTGATGCCACTCCACGACCGAACCGATCTTAGGGGGTTTCATATTGAGCTTGCTGTAGTGAAACAGGATGTTCGGTCCCAACAACTGTTCGACGCAGTCCAGCAGTTTGTCGGATTCTGAAAGTGCTCTGAAGAGCGGATAATGTGTGCAGGGCTCGTACAATCGACGCGCGCGCGTTCCGTCCGAGGGCTGGTCTGGTTCCATTTCCATCCGGATCTCGTCATGGTGAGCCAGAGTGTTGCCTTCGGTAACCTTTTCGACTTCAGCCAAAAACCCGGCCACCTCGTCCGGGGTCAATAGAGTCGGGTTGACTGTGTATCCGTCTCGACGGTATCCGTCGATGTGGGCATCAGTGAACATTATGTCCTCCTAAGCAGAGCTGTTCATTCTTGGAGAAGCGCCTCAACATTCTTTTTCTTCCTCCTCATTTCATGTACATTATTATGATGGCACGGGGGGCCTCCAAGAGCAATGTCGGATTTTGCTGTCCGAGAATGAGAGCAGAGGCGTGGTTCACTGGCCCTTGAGACTCTCGCTCTGCGGCAGCAACTCGCGATCCCGCAGCCGAGCTCTAAACGCCCATGCCTGACAAATGCTGACCGTCTCTTTTGGCTCCTTCTGTCAAGACTCTGGCGAGGCTGTGCTGATTCTCTTGCCATTGTGACGCCAGAGACAGTCATCAGATGGCATCGAAAGGGTTGCAGGCTTACTGGTGGCGAAAGAGCCGCGGCAAGAAGCGAGGTCGCCCGGCAGTTGCTCAACCCTTAGGGCGCTTATTTGGCTCGAGAAACCCGGGCCCGGATGGCTGCGAAGACCTCTCCGGCTTCGGCTCTGACTTCTGCCAATTCGTGGAGGGTCGGCTTCCTGTCTTTCAGGGCGTTGAGGACCAGCGACTCGGCTGCCACGAACTCATCTCCCACCTCGGCTACTTCGTCGGCGATCTCCTTCGGTATGTTCGTCACACCGTTACAGTCCCCATGCAGGAGGTCGTCGGGGAAGACCGTTAGTCCCCCGACCCGAACCGGCACATGGAGCTGACCAAAATAGAAATAGCCATGAGAGCAGATGCTGCCATTGGCGAAGGCTGGAAAACCCAACGCCCGCACCTGGTCCAGGTCCCTACTGGCCCCACTCGTGATCAGCCCGACAGCTCCATACACCTTGTATGCCGTGCACATCACTTCGCCGAAGGTGGCGGCAACAGCCGGATCATCCAGATCCTGAAACACAACCACTGGAGGGCCCAAAAGCTCCCCAAAACGGTCGATCTGGCTGATCAGGGTCGCATAACCGTCAGCACCGGTGGCTGGAGCGTCCGCTCGAAAAGTGGCGGTGGAGGCGAACCCGACCATGGGCGGCATCTCCGGAAAACAGGCTTTGATGCGCGCGTCCATGTAGCCTGCGTTGCGCGGTCGCACGTCAAACAGTTCGATTATGTTACAGATCGTTGGTGTGTCAAAGGTGCGAAGTTTCTCTAGTACACTCGCTTTCAGCACTATTCTTTTCCTTTCCTGCCCTTGATGGAACACTCTGAGAACCGAGACACGACCTCACCGGGAGGAAACGAGCCGTTTCAACTCCAGATCGGAGTCCCTCCCAGCCCTCGATCTGACCTGCCTTAGTACTTCTTTCACAAACACAAAGGACCGTTTGTAATATATAGGATCACCCTGATCCACGCTACTTCTTCAGGCAGGTGTTGAGCCACGGACCCTCTTCTCGAGGAATTCAAACGTCGTTGCTTTATGAGGTGGACGGTATTTTTCGGGGGGTGATCAACGACAAATAAAATTCCCAACGTATTGCCTCATTAGAGAATCGAACCAAAGCTAGAAACTTGCCTCACTAAGAATCGAACCCAGTTCCGAACAGCTTATTGGTTCCTTACATCAGAAACAACGGGGCGACCGGAGCCGGACCCGCTTCGCGATCTTCTGCCGGAGCAACTGGGCGAGATTGGAACCCGATTTCGGAGGCTGTCGGCTCCACGCGAGCGATCTCGGCCTTGTAGAGCTGCTCCCTACGCCAGTCCCTCACCCGTCGCTGCAGCGTCCGCAGTTGCCCATCGAAGAACCGACCGGGATAGCGTTGCTGAAGGCGAACGAAAAGCGCTTTGGCGGTTTGAGCGGGATTAACTTCCAGTTGGACACGAACCTCTGGCCAGACTTCAGCAAAGGGATCCTTTCGAGTCCTCCATGTCCGGGGCTTTTTCGTCCGCCGATATCTTCTGATCTCTTTGGGTTCTTGTGAAGCGGTGATCTCGACAAGATACTTCCTGACGATTGCATCCATCTCTCTGGGGGAGTCGTTCCCTTCCAGTTCCCTTTGTCCGTTAGCAAAGGTCCAAAAATAGTCTTGGCGTCGCTCGAGCTCTTTGAGTAAGATCACCGGATCGAGCTTCGGAACGTGTCAATAACTTTGAGACACTTTGGTGAATAAATTACTGTAGCGTCATCTCAAGAGTTCTCCTTTTCGGGAGGGTTGATCCAGACCGCCTCGGGAAGAGGAGGAGGAACGGGTTTGCCGTTGGGAAATCTCTCCGGGAAGAGTGCATGGGCGGCCTCCAATGTTTGGGATCGATCGCGACGGGTGGTGATGGCGGTGAGGTAGTGCACATCCTCGGGAGTGTGCAGGCCGATACCCGAATGGCGATGGTCGCGGTTATACCAATCGAAGAAATCCCGACAGAAGTCTCTGGCTTGCTGAATGGTGCCGAAACGAGCCGGGAATTCGGGACGGTACTTGAGGGTCTTGAATTGGGATTCCGAGTAGGGATTGTCGTCACAGACATGAGGCCGAGAGTGAGACTTGGTGACTCCCAGATCGGCCAGTAGCAAGGCCAGTGCTTTGGAACTCATCGACGAGCCACGATCGGCATGCAGGGTGAGACCACCCGCTACGATCTCCTGCTTGGAGTAGCTCTGGGCGATCAAGACCTTGGCCAGGCGTGAGCTTTCCTGGGTGGCCACCATCCAGCCCACCACATAGCGGCTGAAAATGTCCAGGATCACGTAGAGGTAGAAATAGCTCCATTTGACGGGACCCTTCAGCTTGGTGATGTCCCAGGACCAGCATTGGTTCGGGCCGGTGGCCAGAAGTTCCGGCTTGGAGTATTGGGGATGGCGGCGCTGGCGGCGGCGTTCTCTAACTTCCAGACGTTCGGCCAGAATGCGGTACATGGTTCGAATCGAGCACAAGTATCGCCCTTCGTCCAGCAGCTCCGCCCATACGGCGGCAGGACCTCCACAACGGCTTCCCTTTCGGGCGGGCTCAAGGCGCGTGGGGATGCGGCCCGAGGCCGAGGATCCAGCGCCGGCCGTTCGCGCCGAAGTTTCTCCCGATACAGACTCGATGGCGGCAGATCCAGGGCCTGACAACCGGCACGGACTCCGTGGGATTGTGAGAATCGCAAAGCTTCGTCCATCAGCTCTCGTCTCCGTTCTCTTCGCTGCTCGCCAGAGAGATTCCCAACAGTTGCGAGACTTTTTTTTGGAGATCCAGCATGGCTTCAAACTTCTCGAGCTTGCGTTTCAGCTTCCGATTCTCAGCCTCCACTTGCCTCAGTTGACGATCCAGAGGATTGACCGGCTTTGCCTTGCGTCCCCGCTTGCGAGGGGTCAAGGCCTGCAGCGTTCCCTGCTCGCGTTGGCGGCGCCAGGTCTGCAGATTCGACCAGTAAAGCCCTTCTCGGCGCAGCAAGGCTCCCACTCCGCCCGACTCTTCACATCCATCGGCCTGCTCCAGGATCCGGAGCTTATGGCGGGCTGAAAATCGGCGACGCGTGGCCTTGCTGGGAACTTCCGGATCGGGTCGCGAAAGAACCTTGTCGGGCTCCGTCCGTCCCGCAGCGATTTTGGAGACCTCTCCGCTTCGCTCCGAGGTCTCCAAAATCCTCAGTTTCTTGTCGCTTCTGTTTTCTATCATCCTGTAATCCAGCTTCTCGCCCTCTACTCTAATTTAGTGGGGAAGAAGTGTCTCACCATTATTGGCACAGAGGGCTTCCGGTAAAAACGCTCGATTCGCTCCCTCTTTCGCTTGGTGAGATAACCAGAAGCAATGATGCGCTGGTAAGGAGTTTGAGCTCGATCGTAGCGCTTCTTGACGCGTGCGCCGACGCGCTGCTTTTCGATCAGCTTCATCGAGGGCTGAAAGAAGTTCACATAGAGGCGTAGAATCTCATAAAGCTGAATCAGGGCCCGCCAGGCCCCCAGTCCCTCGTAGCGATCGTACCCGATCAGCCTTCTCACGACAGAGCCGTTCTTCTCTTCCACAAAGGCCTGATCGTTCTTTCGATTGACCCGGGAACGAGTGAAAGTGATCTGCTCTCTTTGGCAGTAGCGAAGCATCTCATAGTTGATGAACTCGCTGCCGTTATCCGTATTCAATCCCAGCAAAGGAACCGGGAGCCGGCCACGCAGGGAGTTCAGGGCGCCGATCACGTCGGCTTCGCTGCGCCGCAGCAGGGCCACGCACTCGGTCCAGCCCGTTGCGACGTCCACCAGGACCAGCGTGTGCAGAAAACTACCGGCAGCACTGACGCCGCAGTGAGCGACCAGGTCCGCTTCCAGAAACCCGGGTTGAAGATCGTCCCAGTCGGCGAAGGTCCGTACCTTGATCTGCTTTTTGAGTAAGCTTCCCGGCCGGGTTGTACTCACACCACGCTGATTGATTCTCTCGGTGGCCAGCAATCGATCAGCGGTGGCGGGGCTGATCGTCAGAAGCTTTCCCCGGACATCAGCGGGTAAGGACAAATGACCGTTCCTCTCCATCACCTCGATCAACTCGGGAAGAAAGGGAACCAGTCGCTTGGCGCAGATCCGGTTGGCCGTGGTCCAAAGGGTAACCAGTACCTGCTTGACTCGCTCATCGTATCGGGCGCGGCGGGGTCGCGAAGAACTAACGCTACCCGGCGGATTGTTCAACAGAGTAATGGCGTGTTTGCGACCGTAGCCGGTTGCCGCAACCAACTGATCCACGATCTGGCTCTTGATTCCTTTGCGGGCCGATGCGTAATCCTCCGCAGTGCGTGTCAACAACTCTCGGCGCAACTCCAAACTCAACTTTTTCCTCAATTCGTCGCCTCCTCATCAAGTGTTCGGTTCGATTCTTGATGAGGCAACGGTCTCACATTAGTTCGATTTTGGATGAGTCAATGCGATGCTGTGCGATGACTTCAAATCGTCCCCCGAGACCATCGAAGCGGCGTTGGACACACTGAAAGAGATCCCGGCTTCCCGGAAGCTGGTGGCTCTGGGAGATGTTTCGGAACCTCCCGGCAGCCAGGGTCCTGTCTACCGTCATCTTGGGAGGAGGATAGCGGAGACAGCCGATGAGGCTGTGCTCCTGGGAGGCTCCGTCCAACGCTACCGAGTGGGGGCAAAGCAGGCCGGGATGCCTGTCTCCCGGATCCAGATGGCCGGAAAGAGCGTGATAAAGGCGGCTGAAATGGTGCGGGAGATAATGCGCCCTGGCGAGGTCATCCTCATTAAGGGACGAGACACCCAGCGCCTGGAGCGGATCGCCCTGATCCTGGAAGGCCGGACGGTGAAATGTGATATTCCCTTCTGTCGGGCCAAGCGGACGCGATGCTTTCACTGTCACATGCTGGAGAGCGGCTGGGAGGGGAAGCGCGTGCTGACCTGACTCAGCAGACCGTTGGTTCCGGGGCACGCAGCCACCAGACCAGGATCGGCCCTGAGATGGCGCCAAACAGGCCCCCGATGACGGCGGCCGGGAGATGCCCGCAGGAGACACAGCGTTCGGCCGGGATCCAGGGCTGGGCGAAGAGGGCAGCCAGCAGCGTAAAAAAGCCGACGGTCCCGAGAACTCCCAGACGAGCCAGTCGCAATCCCTCAAACTCGAACGGCCAGCTCTGTCTGGGAATGGGAAGATACTCCAGCAACAGAGTGGATCCCCGCACCGTTACCCACTGGAAACCGGCAATCGTCCAAAAGAAGAAGGCCATGAAAAGAGCCGCTCCAACCAGGCTGTGGTCAGTTCCAGTCGGGAGACCACTCTGGCCTGCGGTCTCTTCGATGGCCCACACGACTCCCAGGGAAATGGGCCTGGCCAGTCGCCAGGCAATATCGAAGGCCAGGACATTCACAAGGACCCACACCAGGCAGAAGGCCTGCGAAAGGACGAGCAGCCAGAACAACCGTCCTCTCTCGGGCCTGCGTGCAACCGTCTCTCCGCCTTCAGATCCATGGTCGATGACAGATTCCGGACCAACGAAGTTCCCTGAATGATTGAGTCTTTCTATTCCCACGAAAGCGAGATCCCGGCCAGTTGAAAGGATCGACTGATGGAAGCTGAGCCTCTCATTATGCACCGGTCTGGTCCTTCAGCGGTGTGAGAAGTTTCACCAATCGTAGGAGAATCCGGTGGTTGGGTAAACCTACTTACCTGGAATGCAGCGCTCACATTCTGAGAATGAGGCTGGCCTGTGGGGCTGGCTTTCGATAGCATTCCCTGCGCTGCAACCCATCAGTCATCCGTATGAACAACGTTCCGATGCCTATCAAGACCGGCCTTTTCGCGGTGCTGGCCCTGATCGCATTCGCCGCCAATTCGATCCTGTGTCGTCTGGCCCTGGAAGGACCGGCGATCGACGCTGCCACTTTCACCACAGTTCGTCTATCTTCCGGAGCGCTGATGTTGCTCATCTTTTCGTCGTTGACATCGAAGTCGTCCCCATCAGGGCTTCAGGGAAGCTGGTCGGCCGCCTCCCTGCTGTTTCTTTACGCGGTTCCTTTTTCTTTTGCCTATCTGAGCCTGAGTGCCGGCACAGGGGCCCTGATCCTGTTTGCGGCTGTTCAGCTAACCATGATTCTGGCGGCTTTGCTGGCGGGAGAGCGGCCGGCTCAACTGGAGTGGCTGGGCCTGGCGGCAGCTCTGGCCGGACTTGTCTATCTCGTTTCGCCGGGGCTCTCTGCGCCATCACCAGCCGGATCCGTGCTCATGGGGCTGGCGGGAATTTCCTGGGGTTTGTACTCGCTTCTGGGGAGAGGGGTCCAGGATCCGATTCGTGTGACGACCGGCAACTTTGTACGTGCCGCCCCGTTTACTTTTCTGGTCAGTGCGGTTGCCTTTCGCAGTCTGGACCTTTCCGGGCCCGGCGTACTGCTGGCCGTGGTGTCCGGGGCGCTGACCTCCGGACTCGGCTACGTAGTCTGGTATGCAGCTCTGCCCGGTCTGAGTGCCACGCGAGCGGCCACCGTCCAGCTTTCAGTGCCGTTGCTGGCGGCTGTAGGAGGCGTCCTGTTCCTTTTCGAGATCGTCACGTTTCGATTACTGTTGTCGACGACGCTGATCCTGGGGGGAATTGGATTGTCGCTGCTGGGTAAGCGAAAGGAGAGCCCATGACCGATGGAAAACAGCTTTTTGACTTGGCGGACCGGGTCGCGATTGTCACCGGCGCGTCCAAGGGGCTTGGCCGCGAGATTGCCGGTGCTCTTGCCGCTGCAGGCGCTGAGGTCTTGATCACATCTCGAAACCAGGCGGAGATCCAGGCTGCTGCGCAAGCCATCACCCGGGAGACCGGAAGCCGCGCTTCGGGACTGGTTGCCGATGTGAGCCGTCCCGAAGACATTGAGACCACGGTGGAGACGGCCCTGGGGCTGTGGGGCAAAGTGGATATCCTGGTCAACAATGCCGGGATCAACATCCGGGGGCCGATCGAGGAACTCAGCCTTGACGACTTCCGGGCCGTTCAAAAGGTCAACGTGGAAGGAGTATGGCTGGGCTGTCGCGCGGTCGTTCCGCACATGAAGAAGGCCGGCTACGGGCGCATCATCAATGTGGCCAGCGCACTGGGAATGGTGGGTCTCTCTTATCGGACTTCCTACAACGCCAGCAAGGGAGCCGTGGTGCAGATCACCCGCACCCTGGCCGCTGAACTGGCTTCTCACAGCATCACCTGCAACGCCATCTGCCCGGGACCTTTTCTCACGCCCATGAATCTATCCGTGGTCAAGGAGTTCGAGGTCTTTATCCGCAATGCGGTTCCAATGAATCGCTGGGGACAGTTGCAGGAGATCCGGGCCCCGGCAGTCTTTCTGGCCTGCGAATCCTCGAGCTACGTGACCGGTTGCATGCTCACGGTCGACGGTGGCTGGACGGCTGCAACGGTTTTTCCAGACTCCGCAGAGTAGGGTTCGCCGGCGTTCTGATTCTCTTCGTAGGGGCGACCCTGGTGGTCGCCCGCCAAACGGGCCGGCACAAGACCGTCCCCTACGACGCATTTGATTTCAGGCCTCAGATCCCGAGAGTGGGAGGAGGCGAAGGGCGGAGAACGTTTAAATTCCCGGCCGTAGCCCTTCGTCTCCTCCCACTCTCGGGATCTGACCAAGTTGGCTCCTCCTACCCAAACAGGTTGAGCTGGCGGTCATCCCCGATCACCTTGTCGAAATTCTGCCCCACCAGTTCCAGGATACCCTCCGCCACCGGGCGAACCTGCTTCTGGACGTAGTGCTCGTAGTCGAGGGGGTGGCTGGACTCCTCGAATGGTTCGGGACCATCACTCGTCATCAGGTAGGAGATGACTCGGCCGGGAGGGCTGGAGAGCTTGCGCGCGGCGGCTACGTGGGGAGGTGTGGTGGCGGTGTACTCGTCGACACTCTTGCGCAGGCCCTTGCGATAAACCAGCAACTCATCCAGGTGGCCCGCTCTAAGATCGGCCACAATTCCCTCCAGGTAGGTGGCGACCTCTTCTCCAGCGAACAGTCTCCGGTAGAGTTCCCGCTGGACCTGCTTGGCCAAGCCGGTCCAGTCTCGTCGCACTACCTCCATTCCGGTGAAGACGATCTCCTCGTCTTCGCCCTCGCCGATCAGCCCCACATAGCGCTTGCGGGCTGCGCCGGTGCCGTGTCGCATCGAGGGAAAGTGCAGCTTCCGATAAAGCGTTTCGAGTTCCAGTTCGAGCCGGCTTTCCACTCCCCAGCGCTCGATGACGAAGCGGGTCAGGTCAGTATTCAGTCGTTCTACCAGCTTGAGCCCTTCCTCCAGTACCGCTTGAGCCTCAGACTGGGTGGACTGGACAAAGAGGCTGTCGGTGTCTCCGTAGAGCACCTCGAAGCCGTATCCTTCAGCTCGCTCCTTGGTCCAGAGGAGGATCTCGCGACCGAAGGTGGTAATGGCGCCGGCAAGCCGGGGCCGAAAAAAGCGGCAGGCCGGTGTCCCCAGCACCCCGTAAAACGAGTTCATCAGGATCTTGATCGCATGGCTGGCCACCTGGTCGCCCTTCGCCCGGGCTGCCTCGCGCCGTGGGAAAAGCCCATCGAGGAGTTGGGGAAGGATCCCCGCCTGACGCCGGAAGGCAGTGCCGTTGGGGGCGACAATCAGTTCCGGATTCTCAACCGGTTCCTCCACGTACCCCAGAGGATCGATGTGAAAGGTCCGGATCAGGCTGGGGTACAGGCTTTTGAAGTCGAACACCAGGACCTGTTGGTGCAGTCCGGGTTTGGGCTCGAGTACATGACCTCCTGGATTTGACGTCGAGGTGTCGCTGGAACCCACGCTGGGTGCGACGATTCCTCGCTCTTGAAGGCGACTCAAATAGAGGAAATCGAAAGCGGCAATAGAGCCGGACACTCGATCGATCGGCAGTCCAGTCAGTCTGCTGCGCTGCACGGCGAGCTCGAAAAGCTTGAGCTTTTCCAAGATCTCCAGAGCCAGACGGGCATCATTTCGGTTGTACTCAATGAAGTGTTCCAGGTCGTTTTCATATTGAAAGAGAATCTCAGCGCCCCGATCGTGACCCGTGATCGTTTTGGTTTCCCCCAGTACGCTGGCTGCCACTGACCCCAGGGAGTAGTTTTCCATCTTCACGAAGGAACCGCGCAAGAGTTGAATTCCGTCAACCACAACTCTCCCGGGAAGCAGAGCCTGGTAGCTCGCCCAGGGGGAGCGGGAAGTACGCAGGCGAGCGGCTTCGGATCCCCTCCCGAGTCTCAGTTTCAGACCCAGGCGGGTGGCCACCCGGAACAGCACCATGAAATCGAAATCGACCACGTTCCATCCAGTGATGACGTCCGGATCGAGTTCTCGGACTCGAGCCGAGAAGGCCTTGAGCAATTCCTGCTCATTCGGAAAGGAGGACGTGTCCGGCGGGATCGGCCGGTTGCGGGCGTCTCTCAGCAGAACTTCGGAATGACCACACCCGTAGAGGGCCACGGAGAGCAGATGCTGGGCCTTCGGATCGGTCTCGATGTCAATGGAGAGAACAGACAGCTTCGGCTCCCAGTCGGCGCTGGAGATGGAAGGATTTTCGTACACCTGACCCAGACTCGGATCCGATCGAGCGGGCCCCTCGATCGAGAGAGAGCCCTGAATTCCCCGGTTGATGAGGTAGCGCATCGCAAAGCGAACATCCGACTCATAGCAAGCGATGCCGGCCTTACGGAGGCGGGAGCGCAGGGGAGGTGTTTCGGATGGAATCGCCACCTCGACGCGAGCTACCGGGCGTCCGTCCATCGTTTCGCGGCGGCTACCCACGATTTGAGTGGCTCCGGCTGCCGCGGCCCTTCCCCGGTCGTCCCGACGGATGTAGAAATGAGGGATCTCCCGATCGTCACGGACCAGAAAAGGTTCACCCGTCTCGAGGCATCCGAAGAGATGAACGACGGGCCGGCCCGATTCGATGCGGTAGGTAGGTTGCAGGATGAAGCCTCGAGTTCCCATCGTGGATTCAGAATAGCGCCCCGGGAGTCAGCAGGGAAGACTTCCGGTTTGCGGCGGGTCAACCTTGCACCTTTGGACTTCAACCCTTAACCTTCAAGTTAAAGAGAATGCCCCCCGGTCGAGACCGCAAGGCGGATGCATGATTGAGCTACTCCTTCTGGATCTTTCTGGCAGGCAAGAAACTGATCAAGGAGTAAAAGGATGAAAAAACCAGTACCGATGGGGCGCCGCTCCTTTGTGGCGGGTGTGTCGGCAGCCGCCGGGCTTGCCGGAGTCGCACTCGCTCAGGATCGCTACAGCCCCAACGCTCCGCCGGTGCGCTATCCGGATCCCGACATCGTCGTCCTGGACCCGCGCTTTTCGAAATACAAGCTTGGGAATACTCCCATCCAGCGCCTCTACCACAGCAAGAAAATGTTGTGGGCTGAGGGTCCTGCCTGGAACGGAGTGGGCCGATACCTGGTCTGGAGTGATATTCCCAACAATGTTCAACTGCGCTGGCTGGAGGAGAACGGACAGGTGAGCACCTTCCGTCACCCTTCCGGGAACAGCAACGGGAACACCTTCGACTTCCGGGGCAGACAGATCTCCTGTGAGCATGGAAATCGTCGAGTGGTTCGGTATGAGCACGATGGATCCGTCACGGTTCTGGCCGACAACTGGGAGGGGAAGCCGCTAAATGCTCCCAATGATGCGATCGTTCATCCCGACGGGGGACTCTGGTTCACCGATCCCGGCTATGGGAGCATGCTCCACTACGAGGGCAGAAAAAGTGTGCTGGAGATCAAAGAGGCCATCTACCGGGTCGATCCACACACGGGGAAGCTTGGCAAGATAACCGACCAGATTGGGAAGCCGAACGGACTCTGCTTCTCTCCCGACTATCAGAAGCTCTATGTAAGTGACACGGGATCGGCTCGGAACATTCAGGTCTGGGAAGTGATCGATTCGGCCAGACTGTCCGGGGGAAGGGAGTTCACGTCCATGGAACTGGAGGGTAAGACTGGAGCGGCCGACGGCATTCGGGCAGACCAGGACGGCAATGTCTGGGCCAGCGCCGGGTGGGTCGGAGATGGCTATGATGGAGTTCACGTCTTCGCTCCAGACGGAGAGCGGATCGGCCAGGTTCGCCTGCCCGAGATCTGCGGCAACGTGTGCTTCGGGGGCGCCAAGCGCAACCGCTTGTTCATGACGGCCAGCCAGTCTCTCTACGCGGTCTATGTGGAGGTCCAGGGGGCGCACGGATGATGCCACTGCGGGTGTGGGAACCAGCTATAGTAGTCGGCAGGGGCTTGCCGAAGGGAAACTCAAATGGAAGTGAATGTGAAGGAACGACACTGTCATCTGAACGAACAAAGTCGAGAACAGATTGAACGTCGTATTCGTTTCGCCTTTGACAGGTTCAGCGACAAGATCCGCCACGTCGATGTGGTGGTGGATGACGAGAACGGGCCGCGTGGAGGTCCGGACAAGCGCTGCAGCGTGCATGTGAAGATGGAGCACTGGGAGGACGTGTTCACGAGTGCCCTGGCGGAAGATCCTGTACAAGCCGCCTCGCTCTCAGCCGATCGAGCCGTTCGCCGGATCGTCAAGATCAAAGACCAGTTCGAACACTAGTGTACTGTCCGGGAAGTGCACTAGCCACCCTTTGGTCGGGCTGCAGGCTGGCTCGAGCTACTTCCCCCCTGATTGCATTGCCTGCCAGATTCTCTCGGGCGTGAGGGGAGTGTCGAGGTGGACGACTCCCAGATCGGCCAGCGCGTCAACTACTGCGTTCACTACCGCCGGAGTCGACCCGATGGTGGCTGCTTCGCCGATTCCTTTCGCGCCCAGGGGATTCAAGTGGGTGGGGGTTACGGTTCGGCTCGTCTCCAGGCTGGGTAGTTGATGGGCTCTTGGCACGGCATAGTCCATCAGTGTTCCCGTCAGGAGGTTTCCGTTCTCATCGTAATGGGCTGCCTCAAACAGAGCCTGGCCGATGCCCTGAACAACACCCCCGTGGACTTGGCCCTCGACAAGCATGAGATTGATGACACGGCCACAGTCGTCGACTGACAGGTAACGAAGGATCTGGATCGATCCTGTTTCCGAGTCGATTTCAACCACACAGCAATGAAAACCGAACGGATAGGTTTCTCCTGCGGGTTCAAAGCGCCCTTCGGAGTGCAGCTTCCCTTGTAGATCCTCGGGCAAATCCTCGCTGTACGCCGCAGCGACCACTTCCTCCCAGTTGACTCCGTGTCCGGGGCTTCCCACCACCCGGAACTGACCCTCCTCCAGTCTGATGTCAGCCTCGGCTGCCTCCAGCAGATGGGAGGCAATCTGCCGGGCGCCCTTCTGGACAATCTCGGAACTCTGGAGGACCGCCGCACCTCCGACAGCAGCGCTGCGGCTGCCGAAGGTACCAATCCCCTCGCGAACGATGGCGGTGTCCCCGTACTTGACTTCGATTCGATCGATGGGAATCTGAAGTATCTCAGCCGTAATCTGGGCCCAGCTTGTCTGGTGTCCCTGGCCAGTTGGAGAAGTGCCCGTGAGAACCACAACACTCCCGTCCACCCTCATCTCGACCGATCCGGACTCCCAGGGCCCAAAACCGCAGATCTCCACATAGGCGGAAACACCGATCCCCAGCCGATGCCCTTCCTCCTGGAGTCGCTTGGCTTGTTCAGCGCGTAGCCCTTCGTAGTCGATCAACCGCAAGGCCTCCTGCAGAGGTCGAGCGTAATCCCCACTGTCGTAGGTCAGCCCCAGGGCCGTCGTGTGCGGGAAGCGGTCGGGTGCGATGAAGTTCCTCTTCCTCAGCTCGATCGGGTCCAGGCCCAGTTTTCGAGCCAGATGGTCCATCCCCCGTTCGATCATGTAACAGGCTTCGGGTCTCCCGGCTCCTCGATAGGGTTCCATGGGGGCTTTGTTCGTGAACACTCCGACTGCACGAGATCGGGCATTGGGAATGTCGTAAACCCCGGTCATCATCAGTCCAGTCAGGGGGCCGACGACTGGTGTCACCCGGCCCAGGTAAGCCCCGCAGTCGGCCCGGATCTGCAGCTCGGCTCCCAGAACACGCCCCTCTCGGGTCGCCGCCAGCCGAATCCGGTTGATCTGATCTCTTCCGTGAACCGTGGCCAGGTAGTCCTCGCTGCGCGAGGCCACCCAGCGCACCGGACGCCTCAGGCGACGCGCCAGCAGGGGAACCAGCACTTCCTCCGGATAAACATTGCACTTCGCACCAAACCCACCGCCGACTTCGGGGGCAATGGCACGAATCTTTTCCGCAGGAACCCCGATCACCTGTGCGAGCTCGTCGCGTAGCCCGTGGGGTATTTGCGTCGGGGACCATACCGTGAGGGATTCCGTCTCCGGATCGTAGGAGGCCCGTACGGCCCGGGGCTCAATCGCATTGGGAATCACCCGCTGCACCCGAACCTCCAGGTCGGTCACGAGGTCTGCCTCGGCAAAGGCGCGGTCCACATCTCCCCCCTGAGCTGACCAGGAGAACGCTTCATTCCCGTCAGGATGTAACTCGGTCGCTCCCGGAGCCAGAGCTGAATCAATTGAGGCCACCACCGGCAGGGGATCGTAGTCGACCAGGATCTGTTCCAAGGCGTCCTCGGCTGCGGCTGCTGTCTCGGCCACGACCACGGCCACCGCGTCGCCCGTAAAACGGACTCGCTGACTCTGGAGCAGCTCTCGATCCGGGTCCTGCAGCTTCTCGAATTCGCCAGCGGGTGCGGCTTTGGCGATTGACAGCGAACACTTTACCTCGGGATTGAGATCGGTGCCCGTCAAGACTGCAACGACGCCGTCGCACCTCTCGGCTTGAGCTGTCTCAATGCTCCGGATTTGAGCATGTGCGTAAGGACCGCGCAAGAAGACGGCATGCAAGTCGTCGGCACTGGTGATATCAGCCACGTAGCGGCCTTTACCAGTGATCAGGCCTGGGTCTTCCCGGCGCCGGACACGGGCTCCGATGAACTTGGGGAGGGGAGGTAATGGCAAGGTTCGTTCCTCGTTTCTGGTTTCCGGCTCTGGGACTTGGAACCTGGAACTTGGAAGACTGTTATTGATCCAGCGCCTGGCTGGCGCCGGCGAGCAGTTCGTCGATGCCATCCAGGGAATCGTCGTTCCGGGACTTGTAGATCTGCTCCAGGTAACCGCGGGCCTTGGCCGAACCGGGCCTGTCCAGCACCGTGGCCATGGCAAACGCTCCCATGGCCTCAACCATCTCCTGTTCTTTCCAGTGGGCCAGGCCGATGAACAGATACGCCTGTTCATTCCTGGGTGAGTATTTCAGCGACTCGTAGAATTGCTGGATGGCCGACGGGTAGTCCGATCTCAGATAGGCATCGTTGGCCCGCAGGTTGTAACCCGTTGCCAGGACCTGAGACCAGCGCTCGGCATCCCACTTCGGCGGGACCTGGCCGGGGAAGGCACGCAGGAGCTGGTCGTAGTGCTTCATCGCGTTATTCAGGTCCTGCTGGTTCGTGTAGTACTCGGCCAGCCACACGGCAAAGTAGACTCCTTCTTTGGTGCCGAGGGCCTGGAGTGCCTTGTGGCTGTATTCAAGCGCTTTGGGGCCGTTTTGAGTTGCAATGTAACTGTCAGCCAGCATGGCTGCGAGTGTAGAATCCGGCTTTGTGGCGTACAGCGGCTCACCCAGTTCGATGACCCGGGCGTAGTTCTTGGCCTGATAAGCCTGGCCGAGAAGTTGTTCGGGCGTCGGCCTCAGTTGCGGAAAGAGGTCCATCATTTTTGAGGTCAGAACTTCCGCCTCCTGGCTCTTACCGGCGGCCTCATAGTCCTTCACGATCTGCCCGAAAAAGCTGACCATGACCTGACGCATCTTGGCCATTCTGTGAAGCTTCCGATAGAAGTTCGCCAGTTTCGCCTCTCGCTGATCCAGGGGCGCCTGCATGATCTCCTGGACCTGGACGTAGTGCTTGCGGTAAAGCCAGTCCGACTCGACCGGAATCCCTTCCGGTGCTTCGAGCGGCTCCTGAGCGGAAACGACTCCTCCCGGAATCCACAGACAGGCCATCATCAAGATGAAGGCGCGGTTCATGACAGTTTGCATGGTCTTTTCTCCGAAATGTGGAGGAGACTGCTAAAAGATTTAAGGAACGCGTCCCGAGAGGCAACACTTTCATCTTACCTCAGTCTTTGCTGAACTGAGAAACCAGGCTTCGGCCCTGAACATGGGCAGGAATCTCGAGGCCCAGGATCTCGGCCAGAGTCGGGGCCATGTCAATAGTTCGTACCCGCCCCTTCACTTGCTTTGGTGCCACGCCTGGCTGAAGAAAGAGGATGGGTACGTGAGTGTCATAGCGGTACGGCGATCCGTGGCTGGTCCCCAGGGTGGTCGTCACCTGGTATTCCTCCAACTGGAGCATCAGATCCGGGCTTCGCTTCGGGTCAAAGCTGTTCTTGAACAACCGGTGAAAGGGATCGTCGGATTCGGTGAGCAGTTCAGTCCGTGTCCAGACGCGTCGGATCACGGGGCACTCCTCGAGCACCTCGGTTGCCACCTTCTCAACCCTGGCGGGGTCGAGTCCCATCTGCCCAATCAAATCGTAGTCCAGGTAGAAATCGTCCAATAGCCAGGCCGCCTCGACTCCCAGGCGCCTGGAAATCTCGGAGAGCTGATTCTGCCAGCAGGCGGTGTCCTCCTCATCGGCGCGACGCCCGGGAAGGTTGCTCGCCTGCCGAAACTCCGGAATGGGGCAGACACCGTGATCCGCGCTCAAGGCGATGAGGGTTCGATCCAGGCCGACGTGCTGGTCGATGAAGTCGAGAAGATCGCCCAGGTACCCATCCAGTCGAATCAGAGTATCCAGGAGTTCCGGACTGTTGGGCCCGTAGCCGTGCCCCACCAGGTCGGGAGCGGAAAAAGATAGTCCCAGGTAGTCGGGGCTCCCGTCCTTACCGAGGGCCTCCTGGACGATCAACTCCTTGGCGAACTCCGCCAGGTACTCGTCAACCATGGGGCTGCTGGCGAAGGATGAGTAAAACGACGGTCCCGGGCGGAAACTTCGGCCTCCCAGAGCGTGGGGAAATCCGCGCTCAAACCATCCAAAGTCGGTGACCTCGATGGAAAGCGACTTCTTGACGCTTTCGTCGACTGGAAGGGGTTTCCAGAACTGGCCGAAGTACCGCTCGGGCAGGTTGCGGGCATTGAAACTGTTGACCCACTGGGGGTAGCTGGTCTGGTAGTAGGTAGTGGTCACAAAGTCCCCACCGCTGTACCAGTAGGCGCCGTCCGCTCCGTGGCCCCCCAGCAGAATGGCTGCTCGGTCCTTGTAACTGGCCGTGAAGGCCTTGGAACCCGGCCACCGTTCCTTCATCCACTCGGGGAGAGCAGAGACCTGAAGGTTTTCAGGCGAACGACCACTCAGGGCGAAAGTCCCGATCAGGGGCCAGTTGGCATCCCCCACGCAGTACATGGAGACCCGCCGCTGCTTGTCAAACCACTGATTCGTGATGATTCCGGAGCGGCTCGGGTAAACGCCTGTCGAAATGGAGGCATGTCCCGGTCCGGTGTTGGTAACGGCGTGATCCTGGTGACCATCGACAAAAAAGACTCCCTGCTCGGCCAGCCTGGCCAGCCCGCCCTTGAAGACGGGTGCAAAACGATCCAGGTATTCTGTTCTGAACTGATCTATGGTCAGTATCAGGACCAGCCCGTACTCTGAAACTGGCCCATTGGGCAGCGGTTCCTCCGGCGGCGGCGACTCGGCACAGGAGGCCAGAAGGATCGCCGACAGGAAGACTGGGATTAGCTTTTTCATGACTGGACCCCGCACTCCATCTGCTGGCGTATTGTACTCGGGGGCAGAGGATAGTTCCACGAGGGAGACTGAGCAAGTCATTGCCAGAACCGGCCCCCTCCAGGCCGGCGAAGAAAAGTGACGGACTTCACGGCGCTGCTGTACAATTCGGGGCAAACCGGTGGGGACGTAGCTCAGCTTGGAAGAGCGCCTGAATCGCACTCAGGAGGTCGAGGGTTCGAGTCCCTTCGTCTCCACCAATCTAACTCATTTGTTATCAGAACCTTAATAGAACTCGAGAGTTGGTCTGAAAGGGGCCGAGGAATGTCCGGGTGCGGATAGGGTGCGGTTTTATCGTGTCCTGGAGTCAGAACGGCCCCGGAAAGACCGAATCTCACGTTTCCCGATGTACTTCTATGGGAGCTGACGAGGGAGCGGGAAGAGGACTCGCGTTCTTACCTCGCTGTTGCGTCTAAGCGTCTTTCTAGTGCTTTCTCGAAAGCAGGCGTCCACGTTTGCAGACCGCGCCGCTCGTATTCCAGTTCGAGAGTACAGATAATCCTTAAGTGACCTCGGAGATCACGATCAGACATCTCGGCCTTGTTCTGGGCCCCTCTCACCACTGAGGACTTCCTAGGCTTATTGATGCACTCCTGAATGCGATCCGTGTCCTCTTGACCCAGAGTCCTCAAGGTCTGCATGTATGGGGAGTTATCGTCCCTGGGTGACTGACACCCTGGTAGCCAAATGCCAGTCATGGCTCCGTAGAGTATTTGCTTCAATTCCATTTCCTTAACCTCCGTTCCGGTTCAGTCGGAGAGTGCCTGCTGATGCTTAGTTCTACAGCTTCACTAGTACCAGTATCAAGCAGATTCAATCGTCTGAGCAACGGGCGACTTCGAAGTGCCCCCCGACGTGATCTTTGTCCCAGCTATTGCGGCGATGTTTTGCACTAGCTCAAAACAGCATAACGCCATGGCTCTTAGACTCGAACTGCTCTCCTTCTTCACGATCAACGCACCGCGGGACTGACTCAGCAGTCAGCAGTCACCAAGCCTTCCAAGCTTTTCGGACGGGCGCTCTCTAGAGTGGGCAGCCGGTTGACCGCCTGGCGGTTGGCTCCCGGCTCCAAGTGCCCGTACACGTCCACCGTCATTCTGATGCTGGAATGTCCCAACTGCTCTTTGATGTAGGCGAGAGGTTCCCCATTTTGGATGAGCAAAGAAGCGTAGGTGTGCCGAAGATCGTGGAAGCGGATGCGGCGCAGTCCTGCTTTCGTCAAGTTCGGGTAGAAGTGCCGGTTCTTCACGTTGTACATATCGAGGGGACTGCCCTCCCGGCTGGCAAAAACCCACCGAGGGATCTTGTTTACACCCTTCTTGAGCCATTCCTGGCGCTTCGCCTGTCTGTGATCGCGTAGAGCCTCCAGCAGGGCGTCTGAGAGGTCTACGCGGCGGACCCTGTCGGTCTTCGTGGGTTGAACCCTGCCTCTCACGTATGCGCGTCTGACGGTAGCAAACTTGCCATTCCAATCGATGTCCTCCCACTGGAGCCCTACAATCTCACCGCTTCGCATGCCCGTATGGATCGCACACAGGAACAGAGCGTAGTACTTGCTCGAATGCTTGTCGTTCAGAATGGTCCGGAGTAATAGCCGAATCTCCTTCGCATTCAGTGGCTGTATCTCCTCGTGCCGAACGGGCGCCTGTTTGTAGAACTTGGAACACTTGGTCGCCAGGTTTCTGATGATCAGCTCATCCTCGATCGCGTGGTTCATCACCGCAGACAATGCTGCAATGATGACTTTGATCGTCGCCTTTGAGAGGTCCTTTGCAACCAGCCTTGAGATCAGGTCTCGAACATCCGCCTTACTTATCTGGTCCAGCGGCTTTGAGCCAAGCTGGGGATTGATATGGTGCTTGAAACTCGTCTCGTAGCTGGCTTGTGTGCTCGGACGGGTTGCTGTCTCCAGGTAACTCTTCTTGATCCGGCGGTAATAGACCTGGAGCGTCGGCAGTTTGGGCTTCTGTTTCGGAAGGGCATCCTACCCAGTGTCAGCCGGGCCTGGATCTGCTCCGCTGCTTTCTGCGCCGCCCCTTCGCTACCAACCTGTTTGGATACGGAACGTGTCAATAACTTTGAGACACTTTGGTGAATAAATTACTGTAGCGTCATCTCAAGAGTTCTCCTTTTCGGGAGGGTTGATCCAGACCGCCTCGGGAAGAGGAGGAGGAACGGGTTTGCCGTTGGGAAATCTCTCCGGGAAGAGTGCATGGGCGGCCTCCAATGTTTGGGATCGATCGCGACGGGTGGTGATGGCGGTGAGGTAGTGCACATCCTCGGGAGTGTGCAGGCCGATACCCGAATGGCGATGGTCGCGGTTATACCAATCGAAGAAATCCCGACAGAAGTCTCTGGCTTGCTGAATGGTGCCGAAACGAGCCGGGAATTCGGGACGGTACTTGAGGGTCTTGAATTGGGATTCCGAGTAGGGATTGTCGTCACAGACATGAGGCCGAGAGTGAGACTTGGTGACTCCCAGATCGGCCAGTAGCAAGGCCAGTGCTTTGGAACTCATCGACGAGCCACGATCGGCATGCAGGGTGAGACCACCCGCTACGATCTCCTGCTTGGAGTAGCTCTGGGCGATCAAGACCTTGGCCAGGCGTGAGCTTTCCTGGGTGGCCACCATCCAGCCCACCACATAGCGGCTGAAAATGTCCAGGATCACGTAGAGGTAGAAATAGCTCCATTTGACGGGACCCTTCAGCTTGGTGATGTCCCAGGACCAGCATTGGTTCGGGCCGGTGGCCAGAAGTTCCGGCTTGGAGTATTGGGGATGGCGGCGCTGGCGGCGGCGTTCTCTAACTTCCAGACGTTCGGCCAGAATGCGGTACATGGTTCGAATCGAGCACAAGTATCGCCCTTCGTCCAGCAGCTCCGCCCATACGGCGGCAGGAGCTTTATCGATAAACTGTCGGCTGTGCAGGACCTCCACAACGGCTTCCCTTTCGGGCGGGCTCAAGGCGCGTGGGGATGCGGCCCGAGGCCGAGGATCCAGCGCCGGCCGTTCGCGCCGAAGTTTCTCCCGATACAGACTCGATGGCGGCAGATCCAGGGCCTGACAACCGGCACGGACTCCGTGGGATTGTGAGAATCGCAAAGCTTCGTCCATCAGCTCTCGTCTCCGTTCTCTTCGCTGCTCGCCAGAGAGATTCCCAACAGTTGCGAGACTTTTTTTTGGAGATCCAGCATGGCTTCAAACTTCTCGAGCTTGCGTTTCAGCTTCCGATTCTCAGCCTCCACTTGCCTCAGTTGACGATCCAGAGGATTGACCGGCTTTGCCTTGCGTCCCCGCTTGCGAGGGGTCAAGGCCTGCAGCGTTCCCTGCTCGCGTTGGCGGCGCCAGGTCTGCAGATTCGACCAGTAAAGCCCTTCTCGGCGCAGTAAGGCTCCCACTTCACCCGACTCTCACAGCCATCGGTCTGCTCAAGGACCCGGAGCTTATAGCGGGCTGAAAACCGGCGGCGGGTGGCCTTGGCTGGGAACTTCCGGATTGGGTCGCGAAAGAACCTTGTCGGGCTCCGTCCGTCCGGCAGCGATTTTGGAGACCTCTCCGCTTCGCTCCGAGGTCTCCAAAATCCTCAGTTTCTTGTCGCTTCTGTTTTCTATCATCCTGTAATCCAGCTTCTCGCCCTCTACTCTAATTTAGTGGGGAAGAAGTGTCTCACCATTATTGGCACAGAGGGATACTCGTTTGCCGTGGTGGTGGATGAACACCCAGAAAACACCGGAACCCTGAACCTTCTCTCTCACTTTTACGCCCATGGTTCACCTCCCCGGCGAGAAGAAACAGTCTCCGCCTGGAGAGAGATTAGACTGAGAATCGAGACCGACTTCGCTGTCAGTGGAATAAAGCGGTGGGATAAACTCAGTGCAGCCATTGCAACCTCCTTCGTAGGTTGTGGTGGTCAGGCTCTGGTTGGTGGTACGAACACCAGCCAGAGCCGCCTTCGGTAGTCTTGTCTCCCGAGGGCGCCACCGGGTTAACTTTCTCCCAACATACTCCCAATCTCGGCCCGGGTGCAAGAGGTGTTCGAGTTGCCAGTGGCGACTCCAGAGCGGGTCTCCCAAAGGGAGACAGCTGGAGGTTAAAATGTTGGGAGAACCGAGTTTGAAGGTGGTGACACGCTTCTCCGAAGTGAGACAGAGCACCGACTTTTGCACTTGTTCCACAAGGCTGATAAACTTGGGCAGTATGTCCCCGCGCGTGTGTACTGTGTGCGCCCATCCTGCACTTGATCAGATCGACCGATCTCTGGTCCATGGTGAGAGCCTGAGATCGATTGCGGGACGCTACGACGTTTCGTCCTCTGCTCTTCATCGACACAAAAATAGCGACCTCTCTAAGCTGCCCCAGAGGGCGTATGAAGCCTCGGAGCAGGTGAGAGCGAAGGGCTTGGTCGAGGAGATCGAGCACCAGTTGGCCATCGGCAAGAGCATTCAGTCCATGGCCCTGGAAAACGACGACCTGCGCTTGGCGTTGAGTGCGATTCGGGAGAATCGTGGATTGCTTGCCCTTCTGGGCAAGGCGCGGGGCGAGTTGACGGGCCAATCGGAAGCACCGCCCTCGAAGGTCTTCCAGATCGCCAGCTTGCCATCGCTCGAAGCGCTTCCCTCGATGCCCGACAACCCGCTTCCGGAAGAGATGCAGTTGACGCCAGGGGGCGTCGAACAGGAAGAAGAGATCGACAGCTTTGGAGAGCGTTTCACACCGGCTCAGCAGGAAGCCGGGGATGTTCGCAGGAAGCTGCTGCGGGCGGACAAACGCGCAGCCAGGAAGGCCTAGAACTAAACTCACTGAATCAACCATATAGTCCTGGTCGTTACCCCGCCCACGCCCGTCCTATCCGAAAACTCAGCCGAGTCTAACCCGCTGTAGGAGTGCGACTTGTAAGCACGCCCATGCTCACTCCTTCCCGGGAACCCCACCGCCCGAAGCCTGCGGGCCGCAGTAGTCGATCATGGTCTGACGGTACGCATGTGGCAGGCCAATATCGAACCGTCCGCCCTGGACCACATACCCTGTGAATCCTTCCTCCTGTCTCAGACGATCGAGACACGAAGTGAGCTGGAACTCACCACGGTCGCGCACATTGTGCTCGATATGCTCCTCGAGGTATTCGAATACCCGCGGGTGCAGCACGTATTGGCCGAACACGGAAAGGAATGCGTCCTCCGGCATGCCGTCTACGTGAAGGTGCTTTCGCGCGTACTCGAGGTCCGGCTTTTCGTAGAATTCGGTGACGGACAGAATCGAGCCGTGTTCGTCCCACACTCCGGTTACACAACCGAAATTGGAGATGTCTTCGCCCTTTGTCACTTTCAGGCCCACCACGCTGTGGCCAACACGATCATACATGTCGAGGAGCTGTTGAGCGCATGACACGTCGGCTGTAGACGCGTAGAGGTGGTCACCGAGCAGAAGGAGAAATGGTTCATCCCCGATCCACTCCCGCGCGCAATGAACGGCATGCCCGAATCCTTCCTGGAGATCCTGGGCGACGAGCGTGACCCGCTGTCCCAGCTCCATCAGTCGCCGCGAATACTCCTGGTGGTCCTTCGACAGTTTGTTGAAATGCTCGACCGGTGGTGGCGCAAAAAAGAAATCCTCGAACAGCTCCCGGTCTTCGCTCTGCACGATCACGCAGACGTCTTCAACATCGGCGCTCAGGGCTTCCTCAACTATGGCAAGGATGACCGGCTTGATGCGACCGTCGCGGTCCACGATCGGAAAGAGCTCCTTCTTGATGGCCTTTGTTGCGGGAAAGAGCCGCGTTCCTAATCCGGCCGCGGGGATCACGGCTTTCCGGACGCGATGCCCAGAGTTGAGCACGAGCCGTAGACACTGCATTCCGAGGTCCCGTTCTATGATTTCTACCAGCCTGTCCTGGTCCTCCAGGTTGCGCACAATGAATTGTGCCGATCCATCTCCCTGTGAGCCCACGCCCTTGCCGCCAAGGATCAGATCCTGGATCGGCTCGTAGTTCAGCACGCGATGGAGTACCGGCGCGGTCAGCTCCCCGGGGCAGGCGGGCGCCACGCCTTCGTCGAAGGCCTTTTGGGCTTCCTTCATGAGAGCCCCAATGGATTCGGCATCCCCTGTGTGGAGAGCGGTCACGGCGCGCGTGACAATGTCGGCGTTTGTGGGGCCGAGGCATCGCTGGACGTTCTCCTGGACATCATCGTCCGCGAAGGGGTAGCAGTTGTTGAGCCGTTTCAGGATCTCTATCGTGTCCTTGCCAGCGCTCAGATCCACGATTACAAAGTGGAGATCGTTCGCCACATAGATTTCATGGACCTCGATACGCTCGCCATCGAACACCATGGAAACGGGGCGGTCGCCGTAAGCGCAGCCCTGGTCCATACGTCCGCAGCGGGATGGCGTCGTGATCTCTCCCATGTATGCGAACTCCATCTCGCCGCGAGTCGTCATCTTGAGGTCGTACAAGCGGTTGAAAGCACGCGCGACAAGGACGCAGATCGCGCCACTGGAGGACAGCCCCTTCTTGGTGGGGAGGTCGGTGACATCATTGTCGATCGTCAGTCCTCGTACGCGGTAATGCGTCATGACCTGGTAGGCCGTACCCGCCGCATAGCTGAAGTAGCCGCCCTCTTCCGCTTTCGCCAGCAGGGCCTCGGCGTCCATGGGAATCTCGAAGACCGGCATGGCCGTCCCGTCGCTCAGCCGTGACCTGACGATCAGCTTTGTGGGGTGGGGCGCGATGGTCGCGTGCAGGCCCTGGTTCGTTCCCGTGATAATCGCATGGCCCTTCGCGATTTCTGCATTAGTCCGGCGATAGCCACCAGCCCAGTCGGAGTGTTCTCCAAACAGGCATATGCGACCTGGAACAAAAATCTTCATGGTTTCCCCCTGTATCCGGGAACGGCAATCAAGCCTCCACGGTGAACGATATCCATGCCCTGAGTTGCCTCAGGGCATGGAGAACGGTACATTGTCAAAGCAAGAACTGTCGAGCTGAAACTGACCGCGGAAGCCACCGGCGAGCGGAGAAGGCCTTGGGCTGATCAGCCTCGAGACGAGGTGAGAGGGGCGGAAGAGGAGAACGCTCGAGAGGACATTAGTGGCCTACCAGGCCAGAGCCGTTCAACTAGATGGCGACCGACGTTGAGATCCGTTCCATTGTTTTCCACGCCGTGTCGGGTATTGACCCGTGACTCGGGTGGTTGTATCAGGTAAGCGCGCACAATCGCTCGGGGAGGAGATCGCGAACAGCGTAAGCCACGGGATTGGCTTGCTCGCTGCCATGGTCGCCGCCCCGGTTCTCATCGTCGATGCAGTGCAGCGCGGCGAGGTCAAGGGCGTCATCGGCGCAAGCGTCTTCGCCTCCACAGTAGCCCTGTTGTACCTGGCATCCATGCTCTACCACGCCCTCCCTCCGAACCGGGCCAAGCGGGTATTTCGAGTGCTCGACCACAGTGCGATCTTCCTCTTGATAGCCGGCACGTATACACCATTCACGCTGGGCGTTCTCCAGGGTCCGTGGGGTTGGAGTCTTCTGGTGGTCGTGTGGAGCCTCGCCCTTGGGGGTGTCGTCTTCAAGGTGATCTTCGGCGTCCGCTACCTGGGGTTTTCCGTGGGTCTCTATCTAGCCATGGGCTGGGTCGCCCTCATCATGGTTAAACCGCTCTGGCTTCTCATGCCGCCGGCGGGGCTCTTCTGGCTCTTTGCGGGAGGTGTCGCGTACACGGCGGGAGTCGCATTTTTCGCAGCTGATCGCATTCGGTACAGCCACTTCGTCTGGCACTTGTTCGTCCTAGCGGGCACGGCCTGTCATTTCGTCGCGGTACTGCACTACGCGGCCTAGTGGGCTTTTTGTCTGGCCGCCACTCCCAGGGCCACGGCTTCGATGAAGGGTGCTCGGAAGTCGGAGATGAGAGCCCACCAGCGCGTCACGAAGTACTCTTCCGCCCAGCCGCGCCATTTCTTCTGGGCCTTCTGAGAACCTTCCTCCCGGCTTTGAGAGTCTTCCCCGTCCTCCGTGTGTTCACGGGTCCAGAATTGCCTCTCATGCTCCCCAACTTTCCGGTCCTTCGGCCAATAGAGACCTTCCAGCACAGCATGCTCGGCGGGAGTCAACTCGGCCACTCCCACAGAAAGTGGAACCTCGAAAGACGATAGCGAGGGCTGGGGGATGAGTTGGACCACGCGGGGGAGAAGATAGTCCAGGCGGGACGGCGCCTGCCTGGCCAAGTCGTTCAACGCGTTGATGTCACTGATAAACAGGTGGACATAGTGGGAGAAAAATATCCTCGTGGATTCGGGGTTTAAAGGGGTGTCTGAGATGGTACGGCGTTCGTAGATCGAAACCTCGACAACTGGTGGAGCCGGGCTCGGCTCGGCATCTTCCGCCTCTCCTGCCGTCCTCTTGCCTGCAGTCCTGGCTTTTTGATGAATCGGAGCAAAAACTTTCGGGAGCCAGAGACAAAGGTATTCCAGCAGGTCGGGATCGAGCCTTTCGGGTTTCTCTCTCACCGCATCCTCACCACTCTGGCCGGCCCATCCGTCGCGATTGGCCCCGGCCTGGCCGCCCATCGCCGAGTCAAGCTAGTGGTACAGGGAAATGTACCAGGAGTCAAATCCTCCTGGAGTCCTTGTGCAGAGAATACGCCTCGAGATGGTGGGGGGCTGGATTGGAAGTGGGCAGGTGACGGCCTCTGAGAAGTCTTGGTCCACTTGCGGGTTCATGGGCAGGGGGGTAAGCTTACGGGTCCAAAATCTTGCGATCCTGAAAACGGGTCAAAGGAGATGGGGCTGCGGGAACGCATGATCGTCGCGGCGCTTCGGGGCGAGCACCTGGATGATCTGCAGAGGCAGTTTGTCGACCCCGAGACAGGCGACGACAGATGGGTCAGCCTGAGTTGTCGACGGCTGGAAGACCCCAATGTTGAGCTCGACGGAGGCGTCGTGATCATGCGCGACATCACCGCCCGCAAGGTCATGGCCGACGCTCTGCGAGTTGCCAAGGAGCGGATGGAGGAGGAGCTGAACGTCGGTCGAGAAATCCAGATGGGTATGCTTCCCACAGTCTTCCCATCTGTGCCTGAGCTGGAGGTGTTTGCCACCCTCGAGCCTGCCCGTGAAGTCGGTGGTGACCGCTGAAATCCTCACCTACGTGAACAACGAGCTCAGCGTCGACAATGATGCCTGCATGTTCGTCACCGTCTTTCTCTGCATCCTGAACCTCAGGACCGGTGAAATGACCTACACGAATGCAGGGCACAACCCGCCGCTGATCCGAACCGCAGGAGGGAGCGTTCGGCCCCTCGATCAAAAACACGGACCGGTTCTGGGCGCGGTCGAGGGTGTGGTCTACGGGGAAGACCGGATCGTGTTGAGCAGCGGCGATCTCATCCTCCTCTACACCGACGGCGTCACCGAGGCCATGAACACTTCCAGGGAGCTGTTCTCGGAAGCGAGAGTGACCGCCTCCCTGGAAGGAAACCAGAACCAGGGCGCCGAGGTCACCGTTCAGGCCGTGAGAAATGCCGTACTCAAGTTCGAAGGCGAAGCCGAGCAGGCAGACGACATCACCATACTCGCCGTGAAATTTGCCTGACTCGCCGCTGTCAGCCCTGGCGGACGATGTAGACGATGGCCAACACCGCAAACAGGCAAGAGAGTATCAATGCCAAATCCGTGAAGCGCAACCGTAGCGATTCCAAAGCCGTTTCTCCGTCTCGGTGGTCGGGAGGCCCGATCTCAGGGACAGTAACAGCTCGCGGATTTTTTTCTGCGTGCCGCTTGTCACATCAATTACGATTCAATTGAATCAAGTTGCAAGACGTCTAATGAAAAACCACTGGGAAAAGGGCATTGGTTCTCACCGTCCTGTTACGGGGCATCGCTTCGGAATCCCCTATGGGTTCGTTCTTGTCTGCCTTCTGCTGGGTGCTTGCCAGGGGGTAGGACCGGCGGAGGTCCCTCTTGAGACGGTTTCGGAGCCCGCGATTTCGATAGTCCCACACCCAGTCAGCCAGGCTCCCCAGGGCGCTTCGAAGGGACTGTCAGGGTCCACCGGAGAGGACTGGCCCAATTTCCTGGGACCCCGGTTCGACGGAACCTCCGCGGAAACCGGTCTGCTCCAAGCGTGGCCTCCGAAGGGACCACCCGTCTTGTGGTCGCGCTCCCTGGGGGCGTCCTACAGTGCTCCCGTGACCGGAAAGGGGCGCCTGATCCTGCTTCACCGCCTGGGAAATGAGGAGGTCGTGGAGGCGGTGGACGCCGTCACCGGTGCTGCGATCTGGGAAACGGCGTATGCCACCAGCTATGTCGACCGGTTCGGGTACAACGGGGGTCCGCGCTCCTCTCCGACGATCGAGGGCAGTCGTGTCTACACCTTTGGGGCGGAAGGAAAGCTGACCTGCCTGGATTTTGAGACGGGTGAGATCCTCTGGCAGCGCTGGATCAACAGCGACTTCAAGGTGCCGCAGAACTTTTTTGGAGTCGAAGCCGCACCGGTGATCGCCGGTGACCTGGTTTTGCTCAATGCCGGTGGACCAGGAGGAGCCGGGGTTGTCGCCCTGGACAAGCAGACAGGGCAGACCGTCTGGAAGACGGGCAGCGACGGAGCTAGTTATTCGACGCCCGTGATTCGGCAGTTGCACGGAGAGGCACTCGCCATCTTTTTTACCCGCGAGGGCCTGCTGGTTGTGGAGGCCGGGTCAGGAGCGGAGCGCTATCGCTATCCGTTTCGTTCCCGAAGTCACACTTCCGTCAATGCCGCCTCACCGGTCGTTGTCGATGAGTACGTCTTCCTGTCGGCGTCCTATCGAACCGGTGCTGTACTGCTCAAGATGAACCCCGGGGGGCTGGAGCCGGTATGGAAGGATCCTCTGGCCATGGGCAACCACTGGGCTACCAGCATCTATCATGAGGGTTTCGTCTACGGAATGGACGGTCGCCACGAGGCGGGATCCAGATTCCGCTGCGTGGAGCTCATGACAGGCAAGGTGCGCTGGACGGCCGAGCAAGGCCTGGGGAGGGCGGCCTTTATTCTGGCTGACGGCAAGCTGATCGCCCTCGGTGAACGGGGCATACTGGCTCTTATCGAGGCCAACCCCGACCGCTACCACGAGATCGCCCGGGCCCAGGTTCTGCAGTATCCTTGCTGGACCCCGCCGGTTCTGTCGCACGGGCTGCTGTACGTTCGGAATGAAACCCGATTGGTTTGCCTGGATTTGAGGAAATAGCGTTCGCGCGCGCGGCATTCCTGGTGCAATTTCGAGTCAGGGATGTGTCTCAGTTTCCGGCTTCACAGGCCAGCCAGCTTCAGCAGGAGGGCGTGCTAGACTTGCCGCCCCTGGAGCTGCCCCGCGTCGATTTTATCAAGATGGATATCGAGGGCGCCGAAAGAAACGCTTTGAGAGGCGCCCGCGGGGTATTGAAAGAGTCTGGTCCGAAGATGACGGTAGCGGCCTACCACCGACAGGACGATCCTGAAGTGATTCAAGAGGTTGTTCTGGGTGCCCGGCCGGGTTACGAGATTGTGACTACCGAAGGGGACTGGGGGGGCATCCTGTACGCATCGGTGCCGAAGTGATCCTCTGTCCCTGGCGAGCGGACGGCCTGGTTGGCGCCCTTGCCACCGAAGAGAAGATGGAATTCGTTCTCGAAGGTAGTCTCCCCGGGACGTGGGAACCGATCGGTGAAGGTCACCAGGTCGACGTTCGTGCTGCCCGCAACGGTGATGCGAGGTCTTGCGGTCATGGAGTCCATCTCACTCTGGTTTTCTGTGAGGAAGTACTAACTGCTTGTCTTGTGATTCCCTGAGCGTATCATTGGAAGTTCAAGAGGGAAATGCCAGTACTGGAAAGGAGCTTCCGTTGCCTTCTTATGATGAGTTCCTGAAAGATTTTCGCGCTGAGGACATCGCCGCCATGTTGTCGGGCGATCTGGACACAGCAATCAATGTCTGCGTGGAGTGTTGTGACCGGCACGCTCCATCGGGGCGGGCCGCCCTCTACTGGGAGGGAGAGGGGGGTGACAGCTCCGTGCACACGTTTCAGGAACTGCAAGCCGAATCGGCACGGTTTGCCGGCCTGCTTCGATCTCAGGGGGTTGGACGGGGAGACCGGGTCGCCTGCCTTTTGCCCCGAATTCCAGAACTGTTTATAGCCGCGCTAGGGATCTGGCGTGCCGGCGCGGTGTATGTCCCGCTCTTCACGGCCTTCGGTCCCAAGGCCATCGAGTTTCGCCTCGGCCAATGTGAGGCGGGCCTGGTTGTGACCGATACCGGACAGCGATCCAAGTTGGACGGTGTTGCCAACTGTCCACCCGTGGTGGTGGTTTCCGGCAGCGGTCCCCCGCTGTCTGACGGCAGCATCGATTTCCACGACGAGCTCGAGCGGCATTCGAGTGAGTTCTCTCCGGTGATGCTGACGGGAGAAGACCCTTTCATGCTGCTCTTCACTTCGGGAACCACAGGTGCGCCCAAGGGTGTCCCCATTCCCATTAAGGTCCTGCTCTGGTTCATCGTGTACATGAAGTACGCCGTGGGCCTGAGGGAGGATGACGCTTACTGGAACGTGGCCGACCCGGGCTGGGCCTACGGTCTGTGGTTCGCGGTCACGGCCCCCCTGCTAATGGGTTATGCCACCCATTTCTATGAAGGTCCGTTTACGGTTGAGAGTACGTACTCGATGTTGAGCAAGTACGGCATCACTCGGATGCTGGCTGCGCCCACCGCCTACCGGATGCTGGTAGCGGCGGGGGTCCCGGAGGATCTTGACCTGCGTCTGAAGAATGCCTGTAGCGCCGGTGAGCCACTCAATCCGGAAGTGATCCGCTGGCTCAAAGAGAATCTTGGCTGTCGCGTCCTGGATCACTACGGCCAGACTGAAATTGGCATGGTCGCCTGTAACCATCACGCGCTCGAGCATTCTGTTATCGCCGGCTCCATGGGCTTGTCCATGCCGGGGTTTCGGGTGGTGGCCCTGGACGATCAGGGCCAGGAAGTCGGACCCGGGCAAACCGGGCAGATTGCACTCGACCGGCCGGCTTCAGCGTTGTACTCGTTTCAAGGATATTTGAACCAGGATACCAGCAGTAGTTCTTCAGACCGCTACTATCTGACCGGTGACTGGGCCGAGGTCGGCCCCGAAGGGCACTTTACATTTGTGGGCCGCCACGATGACATCATCACCACGGCCGGATATCGGGTGGGACCGTTCGATGTCGAGAGCACCCTGATCGAGCATCCTGCAGTGGCCGAGTCGGCAGTCGTGGGCCTTCCCGACCCCGAGCGTGGAGAGAAGGTAGCTGCTTTTGTGGTTCTGAAAGCTGGCCACGCTGGGTCAGACGATCTGGCCGGCGAGCTGCGCCTCTTTGTGCGCAACCGTCTCTCAGCTCATGCCTACCCGCGCCAGATTCAGTTCGTGGAGAGCCTGCCCAAGACACCCAGCGGCAAGATTCAGCGTTTTCTACTGCGGCGGGAAGCTGCAGGAGAGTGACCGTCTCGCAAACCGCTGGCTGGTTCTGGAAGAGAATGGACATTCCGGGTGGGAGAATCGACAATGAGGCCCATGTGGTTCCGTCTCAGCTTCATCTCCATTTTGCTTCTCGGCCCGATCGCCTGCGGGGGGCCAAAGGAGACTCCACCGAACGTCGTCTTCATCATGATCGACCAGTTTCGGGCCGATCTGATGGATGGCTACGGTGGAAACCCGAACCTGAGTACGCCCCATCTGGATCGCCTGGCCAATGAAGGGGTCCTGTTTACGAATGCCGTAGCGGCCGGCCCGTTGTGTATGCCAGCGCGGGGGATGTTCCAGACCGGACTCTACCCGACTCACTCTGGCGTGGTGGCAAACTGGTTGGAAGTGAATCCCAACCAGCGGACGATTGCTCACGTCTTCCGGGATGCAGGGTACTCCACCGGTTTCATCGGAAAGTGGCACCTGGCGGCAGGCGCCTACAAGACGGGCGGCACGCAGCTGTGGGCCGAGCAGGATTCCCCCCATGTCCGCCAGGAAAAGCTGCGGGTCTTCCGGGAGCGTGTTGCCGCTTACCGCCAGATCAATCCGGAGCCCGAGTTCGTACCTCCGGGGGCTCAGCGCTGGGGCTACGACCACTGGGAGGCATACAATTTTCACACCTCCTTCAACGAGTACTACTTCTACCGAGATACTCCGGAGCGGCAGACGCCGGAAGGCTTTGAGAGCGACATTATCTTCGACCAGGCCATCTTGTTCATCAAGGAAGAGCAGCAGGCTGGGCGTCCCTTCTTTTTGACACTCATGCCCCATCCCCCTCATCCCCCCTGGAATCTGGAGTCTCAGCCCTCCGGCTACCTGGAGAAGATCCCCGAGTTCCTCGAGTGGTCTCCCAATGTCCCGCAGGGCCACTCCCTTCGCAGCGATCCGCTGACTGCACGCTGCTACTATGCGATGGCGGTGCACACCGATGACACGATCGGCCGTTTCCTCGACTTTCTGGATGAAGCGGGTCTCTCCGAGGATACGATAGTCGTCGTGACGTCGGACCACGGGGAGATGCTGGGGAGCCATGGCCGGGGCAGCAAGCTGGTACCCTACGCCGAATCTGTGGACATACCGGTCGTCCTTCGCTGGAAAGGTCACATCCCGGAGGGCCGGCGGATCGAAACCGTGCACAGCCCCATTGACCACCTGCCCACGCTCGCTGCTCTGGCTGGTCTTCCCCTTTCCTCTGAGGTGGACGGTGTGGATCTGACCCCGGCGATTCTGGAGGATCAGGTTATCGACCGGGGCGGCGTGCTGATGGGAAACTACACCTCCCACTTCGCTTTCTTCGACTCCCAGACCGTGTGGCCGGAATGGCGGGCCGTCCGCACCCGGCGTTACACCTACGTGGAATGGCTCAACGGTGAGAAAACTCTCTTCGACAATCTGGAAGACCCTTACCAACTCACCAGCCGGATCGATGACGATTCCTACCAGGAGGTCCGCCGTGAATTGGAAGCCCGACTGCAGGAGCTTCTGGCGGAGGCCCACGACGAATTCCTGCCGGGGACGGCCTACGCTGACTGGTATGACGAGGAACGGAATCTGGTCAGAACGGCCCGGGGTCCGGTGCTGCCGTGAGAGCAGCGGTTTAACGATTCTCCCGCCGCTGACGCTCCGGGATCCGTTCCAGTTTCCACTCTCTTGTGACACCCATTGGCGGCGTCGGTTCCCATCAAAGTTGTGGTGGTCAGTCAGTCTGCCGACTAGTGTACTGTCCGGGAAGTTCGCGGCGTTAATTCGGGATGGATTTTCGTCGTCAGTGAGGCGCGCGACGCAGGCAGGCCGGGAGTCTTTCGAGGTAGCGCAACAAAGCTGTCGGCGAAAAGACGCCCGAAGTAGCGGCGTGAACTTTCCGGACAGTGCACCCGGCCTGGATGGCGAGTCGAGCCGGGATCCTGTCGCGGGCAGATCGGCGTGATGATGCTGTCCAGGAATATGAGCTGGCGTTACAGGTTCTTGAGGATCTCCCGCCTCACCGGGCCCGGGCCCGGGCTTTTCTAGAGCTCAGGGACCAGATTCGGGAGCACCTGGCGGACCTTCGGCAGTACACTAACTAGCCTCGACCAGCGCGGGGTGCCGGGCCAGGGCTTCCGAGAGCTGTGGATAGCGGGAGCTCAGGAAATAGGCTGCGTAGGTGGGGAAGAAGGCCACCGCCGGCGTGCACAGAAAGGCAATCGCATAAATCGTGGCCACCAGAGCCGCCCCGCCCAGCCCGACCGCCAGCAGGATCGTGTAGAGGTTCCAGGTCCAGTCGGCCCACAGCCCGGCAAAAACCAGGGTCAGTCCCATTCCTCCGAACACCAGCAACAGCACAATCATCAGCACTAGAGCCAGGATTCCGAAGAAGATGAGGCTCGCCACCGCCAACACCGTCCGGATGATCAAGTAGACCAGGTAGTTCAGTTTCTGGGCAGAAAGCATGGGCAGGAAGCGTCTCCAACCCTCCACCACTCCCACCTCCTCCAGGGCCATGATCGGGACCACAAAGTCCCTGGCCAGGACCCAGACAATCATGGCCAAGAGGACCACGGCCACAAGGCTGAAGCCCAGCCAAATGCTCAGGACAATCACCACCGCAAGGCCGGGCCGTTGACCTTCAAGCACGCCGGCCACAGCAGCCATCAGTGCCGAAACCCCCACCGCCATCACCAGGGCCACGATGAGGGTCGCGAAAAAGGCCAGTTGCCATAGAAAGAAGCTGAATCCACGTTCCTGCCAACGCCACCAGCCTTCCATGAGTTTCTGTCGATCGGTCAGGACGATGTCAAACAGGATAAACCGGAAAATGGCGGAAATATAGATCAAAACCAGGACCAGAATCACCCCGACCAGGACTCCCAGAGAGATCAGGAGAAACAGGGAGACCGCATCCGTGGGCATCGACAGAAACCGATCCCCGTCTCCAGCATGGGTTTGAGCTCCGCCTCCACCGCCGCCGCATCCGGAGATTTCTCCGGTGGCGATTCCCACCAGCGCGAGCCGGGCCCAGAGCCCCAGGCGAAAGGGTCCGAAGAGCTGAGTCCAGGTGTGGCGAAAAGCCGGTTGGAGTGCCTCAATGGCCGAGAATTGCTGGGGCATGGTATCCAATCTCCTGATCAGAATACGCCGAAGCACCCGCTTCTATTCCATGGAATGGTCAAGGGACGGAAACGACACGGGCTCCCAGCCCGGTCAATCGTTGATCGACTCTTTCGTAGCCGCGGCGGATCACTTCTGCATGCTCGATTTCGGTGGTTCCTTCCGCGCAGAGTCCGGCTACCACCAGAGCCATTCCCGCTCGGATATCGGGAGACTCCAGGTGAATTCCCCGCAGCCGACGAGGACCGGTGACCAGAACCCGGTGGGGATCGCAGACGGTGACGGAGGCACCCATCCTGGCCAGCTTGTCCACGAAAAACATCCGGGCCTCGTACATCCAGTCGTGGATCAGGCAGTGTCCCTCTGATTGAGTGGCCAGGACGATAGCCAGGCTGACCAGGTCGGTCGGAAACGCCGGCCAGAGTCCGGCGGTGATCTGGGGAGGCGAAGTGCGCGGTGAGACACTCACTGTCCAGACGGTGTCCCGTGCCTGGGTGAGGTGAATTCCAAAGCGGTCCAGCACCGGGCAGATGCCCAGCAGATCTGGCGCAGCAATGCCGCTGATCACCAGATCTCCGCCAGTGACTGCAGCGGCGATGGCCAGGGTTCCTGCATCGACATAGTCACCCGGTACAAGAAATTTCCGGGGCCGCGGCGGGCCCACCCCGGAGCGGATGTGAATGGCAAGAGTATCCACTTCAACCGAACAACCCAGTAGTCGGAGGAACTCAATCAGGCTCTGGACATGGGGTTCTCGGGCCGGGTTCTCGATCGTCCCGCCTCCCAGGGCGGCAAACAGGATCAGGGCATTCTCGGTGGCGGTCACCGAGGCTTCCTCGAGGAAGACCCGGGGATGATCCACAGTGGTTTCGCGTCGGATCTCCACTTTCTCGGGGTCCTGCCTCACCTGGAATCCTGCCGCTCGAAACACCGACCAGTGCACCTGAAAAGTGCGGCGACCGATGGGACAGCCGCCGGGCAGGGCACAGGTGAGGAGGTCCACGCGGGGAGCCAGAACTCCCAGCAGCAGGATCGCTCCTCTGAGGCGGTGGACGATGTCGGCCGGCAGTTCGTTTTCCCCGAGACGTCTGGGATCGATGATCAGACTGCCGTGTTCCCAGTCGGTTTTGACGTTCAGCGCAGCCAGCAGCCGAATCAGGTTGTCCACATCGACGATCCGCGGGACATTGCGCAGGGTCACGGGTTCGCCCGAGAGGAGGGAAGCGGCAATCAGGGGCAGTGCCGCATTCTTGTTGCCCTGGACCGGGTAGATGCCCTGGAGCGGGTGGCCACCGTCGATAATCAGACGCTCATTCATGATCTGTTCACTTCTCCGGGACAATGCGGATCTCGGGCTGGAGCCGGATTCCGAAGCTCTCGTTCACCCGCCGGCCATATTTCTCGGCCAGCCACACGACGTCCCTGGCGGTGGCCCGGCCGTTGTTCATAATCAGGTTACCGTGATAGGAAGCGATGGCTGCGTCTCCCTTGCGGGCTCCGTTGGCACCGACTGCTTCCAGCAGTTTTCCGGCCGGAATCTTGCCGTGCATTGCGAATGAGGTCGGGATCCGTTCGAGTTGACCCTCGTCCAGTTCCTCGACTTTCACGTTCTTGAAGTAGCTCCCGGGGCACTTCATTCCGGGAGGGTACTTCTCGGATCTTTCCTTCAGAATGGAATCGGATACGTCCTGCAAACTACCTTTCCACGCGCCCAGACGCAATCGGCAATTCAGAAGAATCAGGGTCCGGTCCTGCTTGAAGAGACTGTGCCGGTATCGAAAATCAAGCTGGTCTGCCGGCATCGAAGTGATCTTGCCGTCCGCTGCCAGTACCGTTGCTTCGGTGAGCAACTGGCTCATCTCCTGGCCATAGGCCCCCGCGTTTCCAACTATGGCTCCGGCCAGGGATCCAGGAATTCCGTACATTCGTTCCATGCCCTGTAGCCCGCGTCGATTGAGCCACTCAATCACCCGACCGAGGTTCTCTCCGGCCCCTACGGAGACCTCGTTTCCCGCCTGTTCGATTCCCGAGATGAGAATCTGGACGACGAGACCGGGGAAACCGGCATCCGGAAAGAGGACATTGCTGCCTTCACCGATGATGATGCGGGGAATCTCTTGCCCCTCGCTCCAATTCAAGAGAGCGGGCAGATCCTCCGGGTCGCGGATGGAGGCAAGAAAGCGGGCTTCTCCCCCGATTCCCAGGGTGGAGTAGCAAGACAGAGACACACTCCGCCGCAACTTTGCTCTGCCAAGGGTCGGGAGTACTTCATGCATCTGTTGTGCGGTCATCCTACAGAAATGGCTCTGACGGCTACTCATTCTTTTGTCGACCTTGAGCCCGATTCGTTCCGGTTCTACTGCTGGAACCTCTTCCTCAGCCCTGAACCACCGGGTTTGAGAGGGTACCGATTCCATCAATTGTGACGTCGACCCGATCGCCAGCTTGGAGCGTGAAGTCATGGTCGGGAACGATGCCGGTTCCCGTCATCAAGAGCACCCCATTCGGGAACGAGTTGTCCCTCCACAGCCACTCCATCAGTTCCTCTGTGGTACGGGCCATCTGATCGACGCCGGTCCTTCCTGCAAAGACCGTCTGAGCCCGGCGGTGAACCGTGACTCCGATGCCGATCTCGGAGAGGGGAGGCATGGAGCTGGCCAGGGTGATCCAGGGGCCGAGGCCGCAGCACTGGTTGTAGACCTTGGCCTGTGGCAGGTAGAGAGGGTTGTCCCCCTCGATGTCCCGCGAGCTCATGTCGTTGCCGGCCGTGAAGCCGACCAGTTGCTGGCTGGAATTCATGACCAGAGTCAGCTCCGGCTCAGGGACGTTCCAGGCCGAGTCTGCTCGAATGCGCAGTGGCTGGCCGTGGCCCGAGACGCGATGCGGTGTGGCTTTCAGAAACAGTTCCGGTCGAGCCGAAGCGTAAACACGGTCATAACAGGACGCAGCGGCTTCGGACTCTTCCATGCGGGCCGTCCGGCTGCGCTTGTAGGTCACCCCGGCGGCCCAGACTTCCTGGCTATCGATGGGGGGCAGGAGAGCGACATCAGCAATCGGAACCGATAGAGATGGATTCAGGAGCGTTCTGGCTTCGCCCTCGGGATCGGCCGCTTCCAGGACAGCAGTAAGCGAAGCGGGTGAGCCGGCTGGCGGGTTCAGAGGTGTCACCAGATCATCCTGGACGGCATCCACCGCTTCCCGGCCCGAGGGCAATCGGAACCTGGCAAGTTTCATGGGAGCGTATGATAGCGCCTCCTGCCTTCCGCTTTCCACATCCCGGGGGATATGGCTCAATGAGGGCCCGTCCTTTTCGCCATTCCCAGAACTGCCGGCCGGCTGGCTCAAGGGCAGGAGATGCTGCTCGACAAGGATCATGGCGACTCCGGCTCTTTCAGACCGGAAAATGCTGGTGAGAACACAGCACCACTTGTTCGCGGTCGGGTCACACTCCAACTGATTCGGGCAGAGGCCGTCGCTGTCGGATTGGCGACAGAGAGTGCCTCCCTAGAACTCTAAGATGAACGAATTACAACGAATTACACCAAGTACTGCGAAATTTTTAGCACATGTATCGAATGTCGCAAAACGGTGACGAGTGTAACCGCTCAGGGCCTCCTTTCTCGGGTACAATTACTCTTTGTGGAGCTCATCTGGCTGTCTGTCGTAGCAATTCTGGTCTGTTTTCTTGGCTATCGCTTGGCTCAGTCATACGGATTGAGTGGCCTCACCGGCCTGGGAATCGCTTCCGCAATCTACTTCGTATTTGTCTCTGATACATGGATTCAGCTCTATGCGTGGTCGAGGGTAGGGGACAATTTCCTGAAGGCCTTGTCGGGAACCGTCCTGGTCTCGTGTGTGATTGTGCTGGCAGAAAAAGCCAAATTCTTGGCTCTGTTCAAGCTCATCAGTCTACTGGCTCCAATCACCGCTACCTCGATCGCTCTCCCGCAGTACTCCACTGCAGTCCTGAAGGGCGAGTACGGACCCTCGAGTCTGGCATCGCTCTGGGAGAGTCATTGGCAAGACTCGTCGCAACTGCCTCCGAATCCTTCGATCGTGCCCCGGGAAGCCATCAAAAACAACATGGTGACCCTGGCCAAGACCGTACCCGGTTCCCCCCTGTATCTCTTGCAGGAAGAACGATTTCTGCAGTCCACGATTCGAGTTGAGGAGGAGAGTTGGGTGCTGGTTCTCTCGCAGATCGTGGGTGTCACAGGGCAGCGGTGGGTGAACGTGATGCTCCCCACAGAGACAGGTGATTTCATCTTGAATGACAGCCCGACCGGCTTCCTTTCACTCGAACGGATTACCGAGAAGGTGTCAGTGCCGGCTCCCGAATAGTCTCATCCCCCAGAGAGAATACCTCCGTCCACCGTGACGGCGGATCCGCTCATCCAGCCGGAATCCTGGCAGGCCAGAAAGAGGGCCACCCGGGCAACGTCAACGGGAGTGCCCAGGCGCTTCAAGGGAGTGGCGCGGGCAACTTCCTCGACGGCCCGCTCGGGATCGGGAAAGGCCGCGGCGGATGTCCAGAGCATGGGAGTGTCGACGGGCCCCGGACAGATGAGATTGGCCCGGATCTCAGGGCCGTAGTCGGCCGCTACCTGTTTCACCAGGGAAACCAGTGCTCCTTTGGAGGCACAGTAGGCAGCGTGATTAGGAAAGCCCTTGTAGGCTGCGATCGAACCATTGATCACGATGGAGCCGCCGCCACCTCTCTGCAACTCGGGAATGCCGCAGCGCAGGAGGTAGAAAACCGCGTTGAGGTTCGTGTTGAGAGTCTCATGCCAGGTCTCGACGGGAACCTCCGTGACGGATCCGAGTCCCAGAGTCCCCGCGTTGGCTACAAGAATACTCAGACTCCCGAATGTGCCAAGAGCGCCGGCTACCAGTCTCTCATTGGTCTCGTAGAGGCCCACATCTCCCTCGACGAACTCTGCCTGACCTGAATGAGTTCGAATCGCCTCCACTACTTGGCGGCCTCGCTGTGAGTTCCGACCTCCCACTACGACTGCGGCTCCCTCACTGGCGAACTTCTCTGCAATGGCGCGCCCCATTCCGCTGGTGGCCCCGGTCACTATCGCGACTTGTCCTGAAAGTTTTCCCATTTTTGCGTTCCTCCGTTCTGGCTCCTCGTGCTTTCAGCTTTGCACTTTGGAGTTTGTATATGCAACCGCGTGGAGACCCTCCTCCTGCAACTTCTTCCCACCGCGGCCTGGCACCCGCGGTTCTGTTGTCATGGGCACGGTCTTCTCGGATATAGTTAGACCACGAGCTATCAGTGTCTCTCCGAGGCATTCACGGAGAGGATCAGTTCATGTATTTCAGACAGATCGAAGATCCCTGGCTGGCCCAGTACGCCTACCTGATTGGCTGTCAGCAGACGGGCGATGCAATCATCATCGATCCCGAGAGAGACATCGATCGTTACATCAGGATGGCTGCCGATGCGGATCTACGGATTAGGGCAGCCGCCGAAACGCACGTTCACGCGGATTTTCTCTCCGGATCGCTCGAGCTGGCCGAAGAGCTGGGGATTCGAATCTATCTCTCTGACGAGGGGGGCGAGGACTGGAAATACGAGTGGGGGAAGGAGGGGAACCATGACATCCAGTTGCTCAAGAATGGAGACCGTTTCTCTATCGGTCAGATTGAACTCGAAGCCAGGCACACTCCCGGCCACACGCCGGAGCACTTGAGCTTCCTGGTAACCGACCGGGGCTCAGGCGCGCGGGAACCAATGGGGCTCGCTTCAGGAGACTTTGTGTTTGTCGGTGATCTGGGACGCCCCGATCTGCTGGAGTCGGCAGCGGGGCAGAAGGGCGCCATGGAGCCGTCCGCTCGCCGGCTCTACCAGTCTGTGCAGGAGTTCTTGCGGTTGCAGGATTATCTCCAGGTGTGGCCAGGGCACGGAGCCGGGAGCGCCTGTGGGAAAGCCCTGGGGGCTGTTCCCGATTCCACGGTGGGATACGAGCGCAGGTACAATCCCTCGATTCAGGCGGTTCTCAGGGGAGAAGAAGCCTTTGTGAAGTCGATTCTGGAGGGCCAGCCGGAGCCGCCTCTTTATTTCGCCCGAATGAAAGTCCAGAACAAGCAGGGGCCGGCTCTTCTCGGAGAGTTGCCCCGGCCATCAAGTCTATCGGCTGGGGAAGTGCGGGCTCTGATCGCGCGCGACGACGTAGCCGTTGTGGACGCTCGAGAGCCGCGAAGTGACTTCATGGCCGGGCATCTGGCTGGCTCGATTTACGCCCCTTTCGATACAAGCTTTCCCACCGTCGTGGGATCTTATGTTGAGGAAGGGATTCCCATCTATCTGATCATTGAAGAGCTGTCCCTGGAGGAGTCTGTCCGTTCGCTCATCCGGATTGGGCTGGATCAGATTCCTGGATATGCAACTCCCACCACTCTGGCGGCCGCCCTGCAGAAATCAGGCTCCCAGCGGATTGAGCAGATCGACATGGCGAGAGTACGCGAGCTGGATCAGTCGGGGTCCTATCGGATCCTGGATGTCCGGGGGAGTGCAGAATTCGAAGCGGGTCATCTTCCAGGGGCCGTGAACATTCCGCACACCCGACTGCTGGCCCGCGCCGGAGAGATGACGAAAGACGGAAGATGGCTGGTGCATTGCGAGAGCGGGGCCAGAGCCGCCGTTGCCTGCGCCGTTCTACAACGACTGGGCTATCGGTCACCCACGTCGAAGGCGGATTGTAGGAGGACCCTACGGGGTCCGATCCCCAAAGTGGGAGGGGCTCAGGGCTGCGGCCGGGAATTTAAACGTTCTCCGCCCTGAGCCCCTCCCACTCTGGGGATCTCTTCGCCACCCCAATAGAACCTAGAACCTACGGCCGCCGCGCGGCCGCAGAGTTCGAAAATGTGACCTGCAGGATCAGGCGGGCCGTGACCTCATTTTCGGCCCGAACCGTCAGGAGTATCTTCTCGAGACTGTCTTCCAGGCGCGAGTCGTTGGCTCGGGACCATTCAGCAAGCAGCAGGGTGTTACCTGCTTGCAGGCCTCTCATCCAATGCCCTGGATCGACCTCAGAGCCGGGCCTGGTGGTGTCCACAAGGTCATAGGGACCGAAGAGTTTATGGAGCATGGCTACATTGTTGTGAAACACATGCCGGATTGCGGTGCCACCGGGATCTGAGTTCGTCGCCTGCCCCACTGCTCTCATCTCGCAAAGGCCTGTTTCTGGTCGAATCAGCCCGAGATAGAGTTCGAAATCGGGGTTCGGTGTCGGAACCCGGGGTAGAACGTAGAGATCCGGCTGTTCCTGCACCGGCACCGGCCTTCCGTCAATGCGTCGGGCAACTTCTTCCAATCCCAGACCCATGGAGAGACCGAAGATCGAGACGGAGCCGGCAGCAGGGGCGTCCACCGATGTCGGCTGGCTCAAGGCCTGCTGCGCGGTTTCCTGGCGATCCGGCGTGTCCTTAGCCGTTTCTGTTCCGATCGGTTTCGGCTGGCTTCCTTGAGCCACGAGGCGGGGTTCAATACTGCCCATCGAGCGTCCAGATCGGCAGGCCTGGCCGAGACTCGAATAGAGATCCTTCATTTCGCCCAGATCGAAGAGGGCCGTCACGGTTGTCCCTCCTTTCTCTTCGAATTCCATTCTGGTTGCTGGATGCCCCAGCAGTCTTTCGACACCCTGCCGGGCACCATCTCCGGGTACCAGAGATTTGTAAAGGTAGAAGCCATGGTTATCTTCGAGCGGGGAAAACAGGTAACTCTTAGTGACGGATTCATCCTGGTGGCGCAGGCGCACTGCGACCAGGTTCTGCTGATATCGTTCACTGGGCTCAGAAAGAACCGTAGCCGAAGTCCTGGCAAAGACATCGAGGCGGCTTCCGGTGCATGTGATGTGAAGGCTTGTCTGAGGAAGGGCGGGCTCGATTTTGGCCTTCACGAACATCGAGTAAGCTGGGGTCCCTCCAGATTCCTCCCGACTCTCCCACACGCGCCAGCCCGACCCCGGAAGCTCGTATACGGTGTGACCGGTCTGGAGTAAGCTCGTCTGGGCCAGCAGGAGGGCCAAAGCAGCAAGAGGGGGGGACGGGACTTGAATCAACAGCAGGGTCCTCACATGGCGGTCAGTCGGACCGGCATGCGCCGGGATCCCCAGTTTCCTGGAAGATCTTCGAAGACACCGGCACACGAAGCTCCGCACTTCGTACAGGAGCCGTCGATGGTCAGGTTCCAATTCCCCAGCACGTACCCATCACGGTCGATCAGGCAGTGGCCGCACTGATGGCAATAGGTGCTCTGACCTCTCTGGTCATGAACGTTCCCCGTGTAGCAGTATCGAATTCCGTTCTTGAGAGCGATCCGGCGAGCCCGTTCGAGAGTCTGAAAGGGTGTGGGTGACTTATCCAGCATTTTCCAGTCCGGATGAAAGGCGGTGAAGTGGATGGGTACATCCGGTCCAAGGTGCTCCACGACCCACTGGCTGAGCGCCTCGATTTCCGCCTCCGAGTCATTCTCTCCGGGGATGAGCAGGGTTGTGATTTCGAACCACACTTCTGTTTCTGATTTCAGATACGCAAGCGTTTCCAGGACGGGGTCCAGATGAGCACTCGTGATTGAGCTGTAGAACTCTTCTGAGAAGGCCTTCAGATCCACGTTGGCAGCGTCCATGTGTTTGAAGAACTGCTCTCGGGGTTCGGCGCAGATGTATCCGGCTGTCACGGCCACGGTTTTGATTCCCCTCTCGTGACAGGCCTGAGCCACATCGCAGGCGTATTCCATAAAGACGACCGGATCGTTGTAGGTGAATGCCACGCTCCGGCAGCCGGTTTCCTGGGCAACCAGGGCGATTTTCTCGGGAGATGCCTGATCTGCCAGCGTGTCGATTTCACGGGACTTGCTGATATCCCAGTTCTGGCAAAACTTACAGGACAGATTGCAGCCCGCTGTTCCGAAGGAGAGAATCGGTGTGCCCGGCAGAAAATGATTCAGGGGTTTTTTCTCGACAGGGTCGATGCAGAATCCACTGGAGCGTCCGTAGGTGGTCAGAACCATCTCATCGTTCAGTCGTCCCCTGACGAAACACATTCCTCGCTGGCCCTCGCGCAGCCTGCAAAAACGGGGGCAGAGATCGCACTGAATCCGACCGTCCGAGAGGCGATGCCAGAACCCGACAGGGACGGTAGAGGGATTCTCTTCGATGAGGTTCGGGGCCATCTCAATTCCCATCTGTTTCCCGATTGCCAGGAAAGAAAAATCGTCGTATGGTTAGACTCTAGCAGATTTCAACTGTTCCGAGGGAGGGAGGTGTCTCATCCCAAACGTGAGAAGACCGGCCGTTGCGGGAAGCTTTTATCCTGCCGACGCAAGTGAACTGGCAGGCATGGTGGAGCGCTTTCTCGACGATGTTGAGGACGTTCCTGGTCCACCCAAGGCTCTGATTGCTCCCCACGCCGGTTACGTCTATTCGGGCCCGGTAGCAGCCACCGCCTACGCTGCGCTGCAGGAGGTACGTTCGGTCGTCTCGAGGGTCGTTCTGCTGGGGCCTTCCCACTGGTATTCTTTCTCCGGTCTGGCACTGCCGGACGCGGAAGCACTGTCGACGCCCACCGGAACTGTGGCAGTGGATCGGGAAGGAGTTGCTCTCTCTCTCCGATTCAGCCAGGTGAGTGTGCGAGATCACGTCTATGATCGGGAGCACAGCCTGGAAGTTCATCTTCCTTTTCTGCAGGTAGTCCTGGGTGACTTTTCGGTGATCCCTTTGCTGATCGGCCGGGCAAGTTCTGCCGAGATCTCCCAGGTACTGGACGCTTTGTGGGGGGAGGACTCCACCATCCTGGCCATCAGCAGCGATTTGAGCCACTACCACGACTACGAGACGGCCAACCGCCTGGATGGGGCGACCTCAAGGGCAATTCAGACACTCGAGCCCGAGCGGATCGCGTCGGAAGACGCCTGTGGAGCGGTTCCGATCCGTGGCCTTCTTGAGACGGCGAAAAGGCGCGGCATGCAAGTTAAGGAAGTCGATCTTCGCAACTCAGGAGACACCGGCGGTCCCCGAGACCGTGTGGTCGGCTATGGTTCCTTCCTTTTTTATGACGTGAAGAAAACTCCGCAGGTTGTGTAGTGACTCGATCCCCTCTGTCGTGAGCAAAGGAGAGACAATATGCCTCGAGCCCTGACCATGATCCTGGTCGTTCTGGTTGGAACCGCTTCCCTCCCGGCCCGGGACAGGGTGGAGCATGTCATTCTGATTTCGATTGATGGCCTTCGCCCAGAGTTCTATCTGAACCAGGAGTGGCCGGCTCCAACGCTCCAGTACATGGCCCGAAGAGGAAGTGCGGCCGAGGGGGTGAGGGGAGTGTTCCCGACGGTCACGTACCCGTCCCACACCACCCTGGTGACGGGTGCCCTGCCTGCCCGGCACGGGATTTACTACAACACTCCCTTCGAGCCGGAGGGCCAGACCGGTCGCTGGTATTGGGAGGAATCTCTGATTCAGTCGCGCACGCTGTGGGATGCTGCCCGTGAAGCAGGACTTGTCACCGCGGCGGTGCATTGGCCCGTGACAGTGGGAGCACCGATTGACTACAACGTTCCCGAGTTCTGGTCACTGGTGAAGTCAGATCCTCCCTTCAGCGCACTCCGAGAACGAACTCAACCTCCGGGGTTGTGGGACGAGATTGAGAGAGAGGCGACGGGTCGTCTGACAGTTGCCAATTTTACTCCGGACTTCCTGGCGCGCGACGACAGCGTGGCGAGGGCTGCGGCCTATCTTCTGGCAAAGTACCACCCGGCGTTGCTGGCCATCCATGTTCTCGGAACGGACCACTTTCAACACGAGGATGGCCGGGACAGTCCCCGGGTGAGACGGGCAGTAGCCGCTGCCGACCGCAGTGTCGCAGTCCTGCTGGAAACAGCGGAGAGCCTCGAGATCCTGGACCGGACCGCGTTCATCATCACGGGTGACCATGGATTCGTGAACATTCATTCCAGGCTGGCACCGAACATCTGGCTGGCGGAAGCAGGCCTTCGCTCTCCAGGGAGCGATCGGGGTGACTGGCGCGCCACCTTCCACTCCACCGGAGGATCGGCTTTTCTCCAGCTCCGCGACCCAGGGGACCATCAGGCTGCCCAGATCGTGCGCTCCCTTCTGGCTGAGCTTCCCGTTCGCTACCGGAGACTCTTTCGGGTAGTGGAAGGGAAAGAACTGAGCGAGATTGGAGCCGACCCCTCGGTCCCCCTGGCACTGACCGGGGTTCCGGGAGTGAAATTCACCAGCTCGGCTGCCCCGCCGGTTCTGGGGCCATCGAGTGGAGGAACCCACGGGTTTTTCCCTGATTTCCCGGAGATCATGACCGGTTTTGTGGGCTTTGGAGCTGGATTCAAGCAGGGCTTTAGAGCGCACCGGATCGGAATGGAAGATATTGCTCCCACCATCGCCCGGCTCCTGGGCCTTCGCTTCGAGGCTCCCGACGGGGAAGCCCTGGATGGCTTTCTGGACCTGGACCAGAACTAGGTCCAAGGAAACCTCGGAACCTCCCTACTGGACGCCAGCCCGACTCGGGCGTCACCCGGGGGACTGCGTGGGCCACAACGGGTTCCTTTTCGGGAGAAGCAAGACTGAGTTTCTGGTCCTCAACAATCTGGTTCATCGGTGTCCTTTGGAACGGCCTGGGATCAAGCGTTTCCTCACTGACTGATTACCCGCTGGAGACGCTTTCCTGTGCGCGATGGATTCAGTCTTCTGAGTACGGAGAACTCGGAACTCAGAACCGGTTCTGGTATTCTGGCAGGGTCAGTGCGAAGGAATGACGTCCCTGCCGACTCCGCCACTTAGGGAGGCCCCGACATGCTTCAGGCGATTCGCGTTGCTCTTCTTGTTTCTGCCTGTCTCTGCTCTTTTTGCGCCTTCTCCGCCGAGGCCAGGGCCCGGGAGGCGGAAGCGGCAGAGGCAGAAAAGGGCAAGCAGAACAAAGGGCTCCCCCTCAAGCCGACTCGCAAAGTTCAGTTCGAGACGGATGAAGGCACCTGGCTTTCCCTGGATGTCTCAACGGATGGGAAGCGCATCCTTTTTGAGCTACTGGGAGATCTGTATGAGATAGCGATCGAGGGTGGAGACGCCACTGCCGTTACACAAGGGATGGCCTACGACAGCCAGCCTCGCTTCTCACCGGACGGGCAGTGGATCACCTTTCTCAGTGACCGGGAGGGAAGCGAAAATGTCTGGATCATCCGATCCGATGGCACCGAGCCCCGCCAGCTCAGCAAGGAAAAACGGGCTTCGTTCCTTTCTCCTGACTGGACTCCCGACAGCCAGTACGTGCTGGTTTCCAAGAGAAGCCGGGGGAGCGAGTTCTGGATGTTCCACGTCAACGGTGGATCCGGCGTCAAGCTGGAGGATCCGCCTGGCGAGTCCGCGGCCAGCAGTCCGAGCCCGCCCAGCAGCCAGTCGAGTCGCCTTCGTTACGGCGCTGAGATGTCAAAGGATGGTCGTTTTCTCTACTTTGCCCAAAAAGAATCGGGTACTACCTACGACCAGATGTCCTTTGGCTGGCAGATCTACCGGCGAGACATGAAGACAGGTGATGTCGACCAGGTGACGCAGGCCCAGGGGGCCGCGTTCCGTCCACTCCTTTCGCCCGACGGCAGGAATCTCGTCTATGGAACTCGCTTCGAGACCCGGACAGGGCTGCGGATTCGTGATTTGGATTCAGGCCGAGATCGGTGGCTCAAGTACGCCGTGCAGCGAGATGATATGGAGTCCAGGGGTACCAGAGATCTGCTGCCCGGATATGCTTTTGTGCCGGATGGCTCCTCCATCATCGTCACCTATGGGGGGAAGATCCATCGAGTGGATATCGACACCGGAGAAGAGCGAGAGATTCCGTTTCGAGCGGAAGTGAATCTCGACATTGGCCCACTCCTGAATTTCCAGCGTAGGGTCGAAGAGGGTCCGGTTCGGTCTCGCCTGATCCAGGACCCGGTTCAGTCTCCCGACGGAAAAAGGCTGGTTTTCTCAGCCATGGCCCACCTTTACGTGATGGACCTGGATGAGCGTCGTCCGCGCCGTCTCACCAGTGCGGCAGCCCATGAATTCAAGCCAGCCTGGTCTCCCGACGGAGAGACGATTGCCTACGTCACCTGGGAGTACAATGGCAGCGGCCACATCTGGACGGTTCCGGCTGGCGGATCGGGGACACCCCGGAAGTTGACCACGTCTCCGGCCTTTTACACCGACCCGGTCTTTTCGCCCGATGCCTCACGGATTGTCGCCCGCCGCGGAAACGCCTGGATGCGGTCTCAGACCCCGAGCGAATTTGGTGGGTTGAAAATCCGTCTGGATCTGGTCTGGCTGGCGGCCCGGGGTGGGGATGTAAACCTGATCGTGCCGGCCAGGGGCCTGGGATCCCCCCACTTTTCCAGCGACCCGGACCGGATCTTTTTCTATTCACGTCGGGGCCTGATTTCGATGCGCTATGACGGCACCGACCGGCGCACTCATTTGAAGGTCACCGGCAGAAAGAGTCGCAGAGGAGCACGGGAACCCTCCCCCGCAGAGGATGTCCACATTCACTCGGAGGGAGGCTGGGCCCTGGCTCACGTTGACAATCAGCTGTTTGTGACAGCACTCCCTCTCACCGGAGGTCCGGCCCCAACGGTTGAGATCTACTCGCCTTCGGTTCCAGTCCACCGCTTGACAGACGTCGGGGCGGACGCATTCGGGTGGGCCGACGGGGGCAAGACTGTGACCTGGGCGGTTGGGTCGACTTTCTTCCGCAGACCTTTCAGCACGATCGACTTCAAGGCGAAAGACCCGGGAGACAGAGTCGACCAGGACGAGGAACGAGGCACAAGGAACGAGCAACGCGAGGACCCGAGAGAAGCTGACGAGAATGTCGAGAGGTTCGAAGTCGTTCTTGAGTTCCCACGCCATACGCCCGCAGGTCAGTTGGTGCTGCGGGGAGCCACCGTCATCACCATGAACGGTGAGGAGATCATTGAAAACGCCGATGTCCTCATCCACGACAATCGAATCGCAGGAGTCGGAGGTCGGGGGCGGATCCAGATCCGTGCGGGGACCCGCGAGATCGATGTGAAGGGGTCCTACGTCGTTCCCGGCTTCGTCGACACTCACGCCCATTACGATGCGCGAACCGAGGGTGTTCTGGAACTCCATAACTGGAGTTTCCTGGCCAACCTGGCGTATGGAGTCACCACCGGCCTCGACGTACAAACCTCCACGAATGATTACTTGACCTACCAGGATCTGGTGGAAGCCGGGATGGTGATCGGACCGCGGCCTTATTCCACAGGGCCTGGAGTCTTCTCCAATACGGACTTTCAATCTGCCGCCAGCGCCTTCTACGTGCTGCAGAAGTACAAGAAGTACTATCGGAACCATAATCTGAAGTCGTATGTCGTGGGCAACCGCAGGCAGCGTCAATGGGTCGTGAAGGCGGCCAGCGAACTGGAACTGACCGTGACCACCGAAGGCGCTCTCGATCTCAAGCTCGACATCACGCACGCCGTCGACGGTTTTGGGGGAAATGAGCATGCCCTTCCCATCGTGCCTCTCTATCGAGATGTGGTTGAACTCTTCGCCCGTACCCGGGCCTCTTACACACCCACTCTACTGGTCCTTTACGGAGGACCCAGCGCTGAGCACTATTTCTACCAGACCACTGAGGTACACGACGATGAGAAGCTCAACCGGTTCGTCCCTCACAACGAACTCGATGCCCTGACCAGACGCCGGCCCTGGTTCCGCTTTGACGAGCATTCCTTTCCCAAGACCGCGGCCCAGGCAGCTAAGATCCAGCGGGCCGGGGGACTGGTCGGTGTCGGGGCCCACGGTCAAATGCAGGGTCTGGGATATCACTGGGAGATGTGGGCCCTTGCAATGGGCGGGATGACACCCCGGGAAGTTCTGAAGGCGGCAACGATTGATGGGGCTCGGATCATCGGACTGGTCCAGGACCTGGGCAGCATCGAGGTTGGAAAGCTGGCGGATCTCGTCATCCTGAAAGAGAATCCGCTCGAGAACATTCGTAACACGAACACCATCCAGTACGTGATGAAGAACGGAGAGCTCTTTGAGGGGGACACGCTCAAGAGGGTTTACCCGACTGCCTGGGAACCGGATCCGTTCTGGTGGTGGGGTGGCGACCCTTCGGGAGGTTCCAGAAAGGCGACCGCCGAGTTTGGAACGGAGCCCCGACCGTGAGGGAGGGGAGAACCGGATTCTCCGGTCGCTGACGCTTCCGGCTCCGTTCTCGATTTTCAATTCCGATCTACCACCTCGGTGTACGGCTGGAGTACTTCTTGCCGCCGAAGGTCAGTTGTCGCTGCGCGAGCGTTCCCAGGTTGATTTTCCAGATCTCCTGGAATCCGGTTCTGGCCGATTCGAAGACGATCCATCTTCCGTCCCGGGAAAACCAGGGATGCCCATCGAGCCCTGGAGTGTTTGTAAGATTGCGGGGGTCAGACCCGTCGATGCGGGCCAGAAAGACTTCGTCGTCCTTCCCATTGGCATTCGTCTGCCAGGCCAGCCAGTGACCATCCGGAGAGATCGCCGGACGCCGGTTCAGGTGTCTGTCGTTGGTGAGAAAGACCGCTTTCGACCCTTGCCCGTGACCGTGGAAACGAACCAGAGCGACTTCCCGAGGAGTAAAGAAGGGGTTTTTCTCGTGCATGAAGATGAGCCCGTCTCCGAGCGCCACTCCGTTAGCCGCCCACATGTTGACCTCGTAACTGTCCGGCCCCCACCCCACACGCTGTGCTCTCCGATCACCGCAGTCGTGATGGTAGACAAGCTTGTCGCCGGGAAGGGCGAGATTGACGTGGTGAAGGGCGCAGCCTGGCTCCTCCGCAAATACCTTGTGATCACCGCTGAAAATATCGATCTGAATGAGCCGGGCTCCCCCTGCGTCTTGCAGCGGCGACTCTCAACTCGCTTGGGAACGTCGCGCCACCCCAAGGCTCCTCCCACTCTCTTGACGTTCCGCGTTCCCCTGGCGTAGGAGAACCCTCCGTGGTCCGATCAGATCGCCGCGTGGAAGCGGCTCCTGCATTTTGCCGAGTCGCCAGTACCCAGAACGCATTACTGTATACAATCAATCCATGGCCGTCCTGAGTCAGGAGGATCGGGAATTCTGGGGTGAACAGGGCTACGTCATTGTGAAGGATGCCGTGCCTCCTGGAAACCTTGAGGCCCTGGTAGAGGTCATCTGGGACTTTCAGGAGATGGCCCCCGAGAACCCGGCAAGCTGGTACCAGGAGCACGCCCTCATCGAGATGGCCGAGCTGAACCGAAGCGGGATGGTGGAACTCTACCACCATCAGACTCTGTGGGATAACCGCCAGTTCCCGGCGGTTCACGAAGCGTTCTCCGAAATCTGGGGGACAGAGAAACTGTGGGTCAGCATTGATCGGGCCAACATGAACCTTCCGCTTCGACCCGGCTGGGAGTTCTCGGGATTTGTTCACTGGGACGTGGATACCTCACAGCGTCCTCTGCCCTTTGAAGTCCAGGGTCTTCTGGCTCTGGAAGACACTCTGGGAAACGCGGGCGGATTCCAGTGTGTTCCTGGTTTCCCCGGACACTTTGACCAGTGGCTAAGAACTCAGCCTTCAGACCGGGACCCCATGAGACCCGACCTGACCGGGCTCGAAGTGAAACAGATTCAGATGCTGGCCGGCGATTTACTGATCTGGAACAGCCTCCTTCCTCACGGAACCAGTCCCAATCGCTCGGCGCGCCCCCGCCTGGCCCAGTACATTTCGATGTTTCCTGTTCCGCCCGACGGTGAGGCACTGCGCCGGGAGAGGATTCACTCCTGGAGAGAACGCCTTCCACGAACGGGAAGTGCCTTTCCGGGACGGCAACAGAATCGAGAGCAGACCTTCAGCAGCACTGCCAGGTTGACACCTCTGGGCAGAAAACTGCTGGGATTGGACCTGTGGGAGTAGTAGGAGCCGCTTCCAGGCGGCGATCTGATCGGACCACGGAGGGTCCTCCTGCGCTCTCTCCGGGCAAGAAACCCAGAACCCAGAACCTAGAACCTAGAACCTAGATCCCGTCCGCAATCCAACGGTAGTAATCTGCGTTCTCCAGGCCCGAGGCGGCTTCTTCATCCAGGAAGATCTTGACCTGAGGATGGAGCTGGAGGGCTGAGGCCGGAAGGGAAGCCGAAACGGGACCTTCCACTGCACGGGTCACCGCCTCTTTCTTGTCTTCTCCGAAGGCCATCAGGAGACAGTGGCGGGCCTCCAGAATGGTGCCGATTCCCATCGTAACGGAGTGGGTTGGCACTGAATCTTCCGAGTCGAAGAACCGGGCGTTGTCCTGAATCGTGCGACGGCTCAACCGAGTCACTCTGGTTCTCGAAGCCAGAGAGGAGGAGGGCTCATTGAAGGCGATGTGCCCGTTTCGTCCGATGCCTAGAATTTGCAGATCGATGCCGCCCACCGACTTGATACTGCGTTCATAACGCTCGCATTCGAGCAGGGTATCCTGGCTCAATCCATCCGGGATATGAATGTGCTCGGCGGGAATGTTGATCTGGTTGAACAGGTGCTGGTGCATGAAGGCGTAGAAGGAAGTGGGGTGATCTCGGGCAACGCCGACGTACTCGTCGAGGTTGAAAGTAGTGATGCGACTGAAGTCGAGGCCTTCTTCGCGATGCATCCGTCCCAGTTCCTCATAGAGCCGTAACTGAGTGCTTCCGGCGGCAAGGCCCAGAACTGCATAAGGCTGCCGTTGGATCAATTCTGCTACGACTCGAGCCGCCAGCCGGCTGGCGACCTCAGAGGTCTCTTTGATGATGACTTGCATTGTCTAGTTCCACGTTCCACGTTTCATGGTCCACGTCTCCTTGAACTCTCAACCTTCAACCGCTAATCCTGGAGTCGGCGGATCTGGGCCAGTACGTCGCCGCGGAAGCGGTCCAGAAGCGGTCCAGAAATTCTTTGACGTAGTCAGCGGGATCCAGTTGGTCGTTCTCGATCAGGGGTGTCAGATCCAGAGCCAGTGAAAGCTGACTGGCTTGATCGGATTCACGGGCCTGAAAATACGTCGCGTTGGCCTGACGGCGCCCCTTTGTGGCCAGGTCGTAACGCTTCCCTCCGGATATCTGCGAATCAAAAGCGCCGATCAGAGTTTCTGCCAGGTCGGGGTAATCGCTCACATCGAGTGCCACCTTGTCTCCATCGAGCATCCAGTCGAGTCCTCGCCAGACCTCGCACCCATAGAGAGCCGAAGGCCTCTCCTCTTGCGGCAGTCGGCGCAGTGTGTCGATGACCGCCAGAGTAATGGCGATGTGAGTCGGGTGCTTGTCGGCAAGGTTGTGAGTATAGATGACGTCCGGGCACATGCGCCCGATCAGCCCAGCCAGGTCATCTCGCAGCGAGCTGCCCGTACTCTTGGCTTCTGAAGTGGGGTAGTCCAACTGGATGATCAGGCCGTACTGCCCGATCCGGGCCGCGTTTTCCTGCTCTTCTCGACGAAGTTCCCGCAGATCGGCGTCCAGAAGATGAGAATAGGGACCCGAGCGGGGCGCTCCAGCCCCATCCGTGCAGGTGATTCCACCAAACCATCGATCAGACCGCTTCCAACACTCTGCAATGCCGTGGTAGGCCATGATTTCGAGGTCATCGGAATGAGCTCCGATCCCCAGATGCGTGATGCGTTTCAGGGCCGAATCCACGGAAGTCCCATCGGGGATGAAGACGGATGCAGTGTCTTTGTTGAGCTTCATGGTCGTCGAATCAGTTCGTCAAACTCGCGGTGGAACTTCTGAAGCGTTTCCCCGGTGCGGGCTTCGATCACCAGCCTGAGGATGGGTTCAGTATTGGAAGGGCGTATGTGAATCCAGCCCGCTTCTCGCTCGATCTTGACACCGTCGAGTGTGTTCAACTCCTGATCCCTGTAGATCTCAGAGATCTCGTCAAGGAGGTTGGCGATGCGGTGGGGATGAACTTCGTAGGTGGACTTGGACATTTCGTAGCTGGGGATCATTCCGATCAGTTCAGAGAGGCTCTTGCGGGTGGATCTCATCAAGTCCAGAATGAGCGCCATGGCCACAAAGCTGTCCCGGGCCATGTTGATCCTGGGATAGATCACTCCCCCGTTGCCTTCTCCTCCGATGGTCGCTCCCACTTCTCTTCTCGCATGAGATCGGTCACGTTCACTTCGCCGATCTTGGAGCGATAGCAGGGACACCTGAATGCAGTGGCGATGTCTTCCGCCATCCGGGAGGTGGAAAGGTTGCAGACGACGGGGCCCTTGTCTTGTTCGAGCACGGCCTTGACCGCCAGCGCCAGCGTATATTCTTCGCCGATCGCCTCCCCTTTCTCGGACACAATCGCCAGGCGATCGGCATCCGCGTCCTGGGCGAAGCCGACGTCGACCTTTTCGGAGCGAACCAGCCTGCATAACTCGGTGAGATTCTCCGCGACCGGTTCGGGAGGTCTGGGAAACCGACCGTCGGGTGTGGTGTTCAATTCGATCACTTCGCAGCCGAGGGCGCGCAGCAATCCGGGCGTCATGAGGGAGCCGGCGCCGTTGCAGCAGTCCACAGCCACCCGCAGCCGCGGGGTCAGGGCAGGGGAGAGCTCATTCAGGATCAAGTCGACATGGTCCTGGATGGCTCCCTCGTAGGTAGAAAGGGGATCGATCTGGCTGGAGGACGCCTGAGGGAGATCCTGCTGGTGATAGAGATTGAGCAGCTCCTCGGCCTGGTAGGGATTCAGGAAACAGCCGCTGGATTGAATGAACTTCAGGGCATTCCACTCGGCCGGGTTGTGGCTTGCCGTCACGGCGATTCCGCCCCGGGCGTTGAGGGTGCGAACCGCCAGTTGGATAGTCGGCACCGGGCAGATATCGACATCGATAACACCCGCTCCCGTGGAGAGGAGACCAGCGAAAGTTGCATTTTTGACCATCTCTCCCGAGGTCCGGGTGTCGCGCCCAACCACGATCGGTCCGCCCCCGAGGTAGGTAGCAAAGCTCTGGGCGAAACGAGCCACCAGGGCAGGCTTGAGAGTGTCCCCGACGACTCCGCGGATTCCAGAAATGCTCACCTTGAGAGTCTTGATGGGTTTCATCTGAGAGCGACTTCCTTGGCAATTTGATGGATTCTCTTCGCCTTCTCTTCGTCTTCTGACTCGCTGATGATGCGCAGCATCGATTCGGTCGAAGAGGCCCGCACATGGACCCAGACCGATTCATTTTCGAGTTTGATCCCATCGGAGAAGTTCGCCTGGTATCGGCCTTCACTTTCGGCCCAGAGGCGAAAGCGCTGCAACGACAAGTACAGAGTTCTGGCGGGCATCGGCAGGTTGGTCTTGATCATGTGGAAACGGGGGAGCCGGGTGGCTACGTCGTCGATGGTTCTCCCGCATGAAGCCAGCCAATCCAGAATCAATACCGTGGCGGCGATGGCGTCCGGACCGGGATGCAGTGTCGGCAGAATCACCTGGCCTGATCCCTCACCCGCAAAGTCGGCCCCTACTCTCAGGGCCGTCTCGGCCACGTAGGCCTGACCCACGGGAGTTCGGTGGACAAGAAGGCCAGCCGCATCGGCGATCCTGTCAATCAGCCGGCTGGTCGAGAGGTTGACAACCACAGGGCCCCGGCAGAGACCCGTGGCCGCGGCGGCCTGCAGCGCCAGTGCGGGCACCAGTTCCTGATGAAGTGAGGTCCCATTCTCAGTTACGATCCCGAGCCGCTCTCCTTCGACCCCGTAGCCGAAGCCGATGTCGGCCCGAGTTGCCCGGACCAGGGCCTCCAGCTGTGAAAGGTTGTCAGGAGTGGGGTTGGGGGGATGGGGAAACGGTTTGTCCGGGTCATCGTTGAGCGAAACCACTTCACAGCCCAGCTCCTCGAGCAGCGACGGGACCATCCTGGAGCAAGTTCCGTTACAGCAGTCCACAGCCACTTTGAATTTTCTGGAACGCAGGCGCTGGCCTCCGAAAAGTTCGAGTAGAGTCCGGCGGTGGTGGTCGAGTGCCCCGTCGTTCGATTGCAGAGGCTGGAACTCTTCTCAATTCGCCTTCAGATACTCGCCATGGTGATATATCTCCAACAACTCTTCGCCCTGCTGGGCACTCAGATCCATGCCGTCGCTGCGAAGGAACTTGAGGGCATTCCATTGCACAGGATTGTGGCCGGCGGCGATGATGATGGCGCCGTCCGCGCCCAACTCGGAAAGGTACCCCCGGACACTGGGGGACGGGACCACGCCGAGGTCGATCACCCGGGACCCGCAGGACAGTGATCCCGCGACAACTGCCGATCTCATCAGCAGCCGAGAGGGTCGAGAATCTCGAGAGATGGCGATCACTCCACCCTCGAGATAACTCGAGAACGCCTGGGCGAATCGGATGGCGATTTCCGCCGTCATCCCTTCACCCACGATTCCACGAACCCCGGCAGCCGAAATCTTGAGCAGCTTCATGGCGAATTGGAGGCCGCGACTAGTGCACTATCCGGAAAGTTCACGCCGCTACTTCGGGCGTCTTTTCGCCGACAGCTTTGTTGCGCTTCCTCGAAAGACTCCCGGCATTCCTGCGTCGCGCGCCTCACTGACGACGAAAATCCATCCCGAATTAACACCGTGAACTTCCCGGACAGTACACTAGTGCAGAGTAGGAAGGATGCGGTCCATGCGTTGAGAGATCTCTTTCAAGCGCTCACGATCTCCGCCTCTGACCTCCGCGGACCCCCACCCTCCACTATAACCAGTTTCCTGCAGGGCGCTTACCACTGCCGGCCAATCGCAATCCCCTTCTCCCAGAGGCACCCGGAAACCGGCGAAAGGACCCTCCTCATCTCTCTTTTCCCGGCTGTACTCCTTGATGTCGATTTTCATGATTCGCCGTCCCAGGATCCGGATCCATTGCTCGGGCCAGCCGAAGTTCACGACGTTGCCGACATCGAAGTAGGCCCCCACCAGGGGATCGTTGACTTCGTCGATATAGCGAGCCATTTCGAGCGGACTGAACAGAAAACTGTTCCAGACATTCTCGATAGCAATCTTGACGCCGACCTCCCGGGCCACGATCAGGGCCTTGCGAATCTGGGCTTGAGAACGGGTCCAGGCATCGTCGTACTGGACCTCCTTCTTCACCACGGCCGGAACCAGCAGCACGGTGGTGGCACCGTAACGAGCGGCCGCCCGGAGGGCGCCTTCCAGCCCGTTTCGCCCCTCGTCCCTGACGGCCGGGTCGGGGTCGGAAAGAGGCTTCGTCCAGTGCAGCGAAGAGATGACTCCGGGAATCTCGAGGCCGGTGCTGTCCCGCGCTGCCAGGATCTCATCCTGGTCCAGGTCGGCCGGGCTGTCCAGTTCTACGCCATCAAAGCCGATCTCTTTGAGGATCTCAAACTTCTCCTGGATCGAAAGTCCTTCTTCCCGAAACATGCCGAACTTGAGTGACTTCTTGATGGTCAATGGCCCTCCGCCGGGCGCCCGGGCAGGAACCGGTGCCGGAGCAGCAGCTTCAGCGCCTTCCTCGGGTCGTGCACAGTAGGCTCCAGTGAGTGCAATAGCGGAAGATGCGAGAATCTGGCGGCGATTGAGTTTGGTGGACACGGCTAGCCTCCTCCTTGAACATTACCGTATTTGCGGCAGTGAGTACTTCCAGCGGACTTTCCGGACAGTACACGAGTCCGAGACGGATGTTATGCGAACGGACCGGTTGGAGGCAACCTGGGTGAAATGGGTTCTGGGTTCTGGGGGATTGTCGACATGCGGGGCAGAATTCTATTACCTTATGGGCATGTATTCGACGTTGAGACTACAGAATCTGAGCACAATCTTCTGTCTGGTGATTTTCCTGTCGGTCCTATCCGGTGGTACAGCCGAGGTATCGCACCCGGAGACCAGCCAACCTGCGGAATCCCTGGAGCCGGGTTTCGTATCGATTTTCGATGGATAAGACACTGAAGGGCTGGAAACGTCACGATGGTCTACCGGAGGATAACATCGGTGGCCGCTGGCAGGTGATTGAGGGTGCCATCGCCGGAGACCAGGACCCACCCGGAAGGGGGGGTCTCTTGATCACGACTCGAAAGTATCGAGACTATATTTTGCGGCTGGAGGTCAATATCGACTACCCGGTAGACAGCGGGGTCTTCCTGCGTGTAGGAGAGACGGGGAAGAGCCATCAGGTTACCCTGGACAACCGGGAAGGGGGCCAGATCGGAGCGATCTATCTTCCCTGGACGCAGGGCGGAGTACTGGACAATCAGGAAGGGATGAAGCAATTCACGTCGAGTCAGTGGCAGGACGTCGAGATCCGTATCGAGGGGGAACCGGCTCGCATCCAGTTCCGCTTGGACGGGAACCTGGTGACTGATTTCCAGCACACGGAAGAGACCACCAAAGGGAATCCCGCGGAAGGCACCATTGCCGTGCAGGTTCACCCGGGTGGAGAATGGGTGGAGGGGAACAAGGCCCGCTTTCGCAATATCCGGATCAAGGAACTACCTCCCTATCCCATCCGGCAGGCCTTTGTAGTGTCGGAAGCCTTCGACTGGTTTGCCGTCGCGCTGCTTGACGCGCTGGCGCCGGCGTTCAGCGATTACACGGCTCTCCTCCGGGGGGATCTCCGGACCTTTGTAGTCCGACCATCCCGAGCTGAACTGGCTCGCATACTGCAGGTGCGCATTGATTTTCTGATCGAGTGTGTCACTGATGTCCACGAAGGTGTTCATGTCTTTCTGGACCGAGTCAAAGAACATGTACTCGGGAATCTGGAACTCCTTCAAACCCTCGTGAATGACCTGGCCTTCAAAGAGCAGTCTCCACATGGCCGCCCGGGCCGCATCGGCAGCCAGATAGGCTGCCGTGCGATGGTCTGACTTGTGCCAGCGTTGGTAAGCTCGGCCGGGATCGAAAGCGAATAGGACATCGGGTCGAATCCGTCGAATCAGCCGGACCAGACGGGCCACGATCTCTTTCCGGTTCTCGAACTCAATCAGCTCGTCATCGTATCCCAGGTTGATGTAGTGATCTGCCGGGATTCCCAGCTCCGCCATGGCGTCGATCTGCTCCTGGCGCCGAATCCGCGCCAGGTCGAAACGCGAGAGTTTGGGATCCAGAGTGCCGACATTTCCGGTGGTCAGAATGACGGTCCATACTTCGTTCCCGTTCTTCTGGAGGAGAGCCAGGGTCCCGTGAGCATGAGAGTCGTCGTCCGGGTGGGCTCCTATGACCAGAATGGTCTTGTCGCGCCACTCCGATACCGGGGTCTCCGGCTGGCCATGAATACTGGGAAACGACAGGGCGATTACCGGCAGCAGGTAAAGGATCCTCATCTTTTTCCTCCCTCAATCCATCAAGGATCAGACAAACTTAGCTTAGAATCAGGTAAATCAAAATCTGCAGCAGCAGGATACCAAAGGCCCAGACGCGAAGATCGCGGCCCAGGGCGGCGATTGAGGCTGGCCCATCTTCTTGTGCCTCTCCGGGAAGCTTCCACACCCAGATCATCAAGATCACAAAGGTGCCCAGGAAAATCCACTTGACACTGGCCAGCGGCACCAGCATCACGGCCCTGTAGAAGAACTCGGAGACTGGACTTAGCAGCGAAATCAGTTGGTCTTTCATGTTGACGCCGTCAGGAAATCTGCGGTCAGGCCTTCAGTCTTTTTTAATGGCGGCGGCGGTGTCAGCAGGGTGACGAACACTGTGACCAGCAGGGCCACCAGAAACGCCCACCAGGCGATGTAGAGAAAGGGATCGGCAGAAGTGAAGATACCCTCCTTGAGCCAGAACAGGGTTACACTGGTGCAGACCCCCGAGATCAGTCCCACGGTGGCGGCAGTGGCATTGGTGCGTCGCCAGGCCACACCCAGCAGGAGAATGGCGAAGATCGGGCCCTGGAAAAAGGCCAGCAGGGTCTGCATGGCCGAGAAAATACCCGGGAAGAGATCGGTTACAGGCGCCAGCAAGACTGCCAGAACGATGAAGGCCCCGGTTAGACCCCTGCCCACCCGAAAGAGCTTTTCTGGAGACGCCTTGCGATTGATGTGGCGCTGGTAGAGATCGATGGTCCACAGTGTGGAGGCCGAATTCAGATAAGAATCTACACTTGACATCAAGGCCGCCAGGAAACCAGCGAAAACAACGCCCGCCAGACCTGCGGGCAAGAGGTGGACCAGGAGTGTGGGATAGATGTCATCTCCGTGTTCGAGGTCGGGAAAGAGGGCAAAACCGATCATCCCGGGGAGAACAATGAGAAAGGGGATGGTGGTCTTCAAGAAGGCACCGAAGAGCACTGCTTTCTTGGCGTCCCGCTCGGTTGGAGTCGCCAGGCATCGCTGCACGATGGCCTGATTGCCAACCCAGTAGGCCGGGGACAGGACCAGGGAGAGTCCCAGCAGAATAGCCGGCCAGGAGAAGGTGTGGGGTGTGTCGGCCGGCAGCACGAGCTGGAAGAAAGTCTCACGCCCGGTTCCTCCGACCGCCTCTACCGAGGCTCTTATGCCTTCCAGCCCGCCCACCTCACGCAATCCCAGAACCAGAATCACCAGGCTACCTGCAACCAGGACAAAGAATTGCACGGTGTCCGTGTAGACGACCGCCTTCAGTCCTCCGACCAGGGTATAGCCGCCAATCACCAGGGCGGTCAGAAGAATGGACACATAGATGGGCCACCCGATCAGAAGCTCGAGCGTCTTGGCGGCAGTCCATAGGAAGATCCCCAGGTTGACGGCCATGAACAGCCCCCAGAGGATCGCCACGATGGCGCGAACCACATCGTTGTAGCGCCGGCCCAGATACTCCGGAATCGTATAGATGCGGGCCCTCCAGTAGAAAGGGATGAACAGGAAGGCGGCCACAATCATGGCCGGGATGCAGCCGATCCATTCGAAGTTCGCCACGGCCAGGCCCGCCAGGGAAGCGTTCCCGGCCACGCCCACCAGTTCCAGAGCGCCGATGTCCGAGACGACCATGGAGATTCCGACCATCCACCATTTCAGATTGCGGCCTCCCAGGAAGTAATCCTCCGAGGTGGTCTGCCCGCGGCTCTTCCAGATTCCGAAGCCCATCATGGCCACGAAATAGACAAAGACGATGATGATGTCGAGGGTGCTCAGCCTGGACACCGGAACAGGTTACAGGTTCTGGGTTCTAGGTTCCGCACTCGTCCTCTCGCGCCGTTCCGCGTTCCGAGTCGTACCCAATAGCAGGATGCGTTGGGAGTGGGGTCTTTAGTTCACCGGTTGGGTTTCGGGATGTGTAGGGGCGACACTCGTGGTCGCCCGTCAAACGGGCCGGCACAAGACCGGCCCCTACAACTAACCATCCGCCATCAGTTCCCGGTAGGCTGCCACGGCGAGTTCGTCACAGCGTTCGTTCTCCGGGTGCCCGGCGTGCCCCTTCACGCGTTCCAGAAGAATGGTGTGGAGCTGATCGAGCTGATCCAACTTCTGCCAGAGCTCAAGGTTCTTGACCGCTTTGTACCCGCTCGATGTCTTGCGACGCCAGTGGTTATTCTTCCACCGATGCATCCATTCGGAGATGCCCTTCTCGACGTATGAGCTGTCGGTCACGACCTTGACCACGGTCGGCCGCTTCAGCGCCTGCAGGCCCTGGATCACCGCCATCAACTCCATCTGGTTGTTGGTTGTCGTCAGCTCAGCACCCGATTCCTCTTTGAGATTGCCCGTGCCCAGATGGTGAAGAATATAGGCCCAGCCTCCCGGGCCCGGGTTGCCGCTGCAGGCTCCGTCCGTGAACAGGACCACTTCCGGTTCGCGCTTGGGAGGGGCGGGGAAGAGTCCGCCCGGCTTGTGCTCTCTCAAATCCGGCTAGCCTTCCTGGTCCGGGTCGGGGATCATTCCCATGGCATGGTAGCCGGCGTCGACGTGGATGGTCTCGCCGGTGATGCCGCCGCCCAGTTCGTCGCTGATCAAAGCAAGGGCCAGGCCGCCCACTTCCGCTTGTTGGATGTTGCGCCTCAACATAGCCACCGAACTGGCCCTGGATGCAGTGGTACCAAAACCTGGAATACTGCGAGCGGCAATCGTGCGCAGGGGGCCGGCGCTGATGGCGTTGACACGGATTCCCTTGGGGCCCAGTTCGAAGGCCAGGAATCGGGCCGAGGCCTCCAGTGCCGCCTTGGCGATTCCCATCATGTTGTAGCCGGGGACGACTCGCCGTGCGGCCAGAAACGTCAGTGTAATGATGCTGCCGCCTTCAGTCATGAGTTCTCGAGCCCGGCGGCCGATGGCAACCAGGGAGTAGGCCGACACATCCATGGTCTGGTTCCAGGCTTCCCGGGAAACATTGGAGAACGGTTCGAGAAAGGTCTCTTTGGGGGCATACGCGATCGAATGAACGACGAAGTCCAGCGAACCCATCTCTTGCCTGGCGACGTCAAAGACATGATCGATTTGCGAATCATCGGTCACGTCGCACTCGGTCAGGACCGGGTCGACAAAACCCGAGGTGAGCTTCGCGAGTGTTCCCCGCAGCCGCTCGCCCTGGTAGCTGAAGAGCATGCGGGCGCCCGCCTGATTCAGTTTGTCGGCAATGGCCCAGGCGATTGATCTTCGATTGGCGACTCCGAACACGATTCCGTTTTTGCCTGACAGGTCAACGGTGTACATGAGGGCGAATCTCCTTAGTATTCATTCTGTTCAACCACAGGCGTCAACCCGGGTTGAACCATCTCTTTCCCAGCTTCCTGCTTCGCTTCCCGGACGATTCGGGCGACATCTGCGAGCAGTTTCTTTGCGTCGTATACAATCCCGTCCTTGATGGTGTAGCGAACGCCCCCCACGCGGACCGGCTGATTCTCCAAGTTGACCTTGATGGCTCCGGTCCCGTAGAGCACTTTCAGATTCTGCAGCGGGTTCTCAGCAACCACCACCAGGTCGGCCAGTTTCCCGGTTTCCACAGTCCCAATCTCACTGCTGCGACCCAGCGCCTCCGAGCCCAGCAGGGTGGCCGATCGGATCACCTCCAGAGGGTGGAAGCCCGCTTCCTGAAGGAGTTCGAGTTCGCGAATGTAACCGAATCCGTAGAGCTTGTAGATGAATCCGGCGTCGGAACCAGTGGCCACTCGCCCTCCACGGTTCTTGTAATCATTCAGAAAACTCATCCAGATCTGGTAGTTCTGCTTCCACTCCACTTCGTCTTCAGTGGTCCAATAGAACCAGTAGGAACCATGTGATTTCCGGTTTGGACGGTAGAACTCCCACAGGGAAGGCAGAGTGTAAGTCTCATGCCATTCCGCTCTGCGGACCCGCATGAGGTCTCGACTGGCCTCATAAATGGTCAAGGTCGGGACAAAAGTGAAATCCAGCTCCAGCAACTCGTCCATCAGAGTGTTCCACTGGTCACTGCCCCTGGGGGCCGCCTGTTTCCAGAGGCGCCCCGCCTCTCCGAAGCGGTGCTGCTCGTTGTTGTAGTTGTAGTCGAGCCGGAAATTCTGAATGGTTCGATCAGAAAAAAGCGACTCGGGTAGACCGTACCAGTGTTCCAGCGTAGTCAGGCCGGCGCGGGCAGCCTTGATCGCATTCATCCAGGCCACTCTGAGCTGGTCCAGATGGGCCGCAGTCCGCATGCCGTCCTGCTTTGCCTGATCAATGATGGCCTTCATGAGGTCGGGTCGATAGGAGCTTAGCTTCAGCCCGTCGGCACCTCGTGCCGCCGCGCCGGAAACCCATTGACGGGCTTGTTCTGGAGTTGTGATCGGCTCCTCGGCTCCCAGTCCGAACCACACATACGCTTCGATGCGCGGGGCAGTGATCTCATTGTCGGCGCTGAGCTGCTTCTGTTCGAGAACCCAGTCCAGTCCGTTTCCACACCAGGGGTCCCGGATAGTGGTCACTCCATGGGCCATCCACAGCTTGTAGACATACTCGGCCGGGGTTCCCTGAGCCAGGCCTCCAATGTGAGCGTGCATATCCACGAAGCCCGGAAGGACGTAATGTCCCTCTAGTTCCAGCTCATGAAAGCCTTCTTCCAACCTGGGTCTGTCTTGTTCCTGGACAGGCAGGCCCGGGTAGCCCACGCTCTTGATCTGTTCGATTCGATTCTTCTTGATGACAATGTCCACCGGACCGATGGGAGGTGACCCGGTCCCGTCGATCAGGGTGACTCCTCTCAGGATCAGTCCGGGGTAGGGTCCCATCCCCTCGCTCCGATCCGGGGCGCCGGGAATCGATCGGGCCGTCTCCTGAGCCTGGATCGGCGCGAGCGAGGCCATCAAGATCAGACAAGCGAGGGTCAGTCGGGTTGCTCTCATCAGGGGTAACTCTTTCAAAGAAGCAGAGAGATGTCAAAGAAGGTTATCCGGGGGGATTGTGTTTCTTGAGCAGTTCCCCAAAGCGGCTTTGATAGCGGACGGCGTCCAGATCTGAAGTCACATTGCGCAACTCCTGCTGGATGATGGGCAGGTACTTGGCTGGTTCCAGTTCGAGAGAGCGGCCAAAGTGGTCGATCGAGAGGTCGATCATCTTTCTCTTGGAATAGAGCAAACCGAGTCGGAAATGCAGGCGGGCGTTGTCCTCCCCGTTCTTGAGTGCCTTCTCATAGCTCGACAGCGCGCGTTCTTCCTCCTGCAATCTCTCGTAGACAAGCCCCAGAAAGTAAGGCGCCTGTGCCGAGTCAGGCTCCATCGTCAGCGCCCTCTCCAGCGTGCTGCGGGCTGCTTCCGATTGCTCGGTGTTCGCCTGAGCGATGCCCAGGCCCAGGAGAGTGTCGAAATCGGACGCACCCAGCCGGATCGCTTTCTCGTAGACGCGGGCGGCTTCAGTGTTCCTGCCGGCCTCCCCAAAAAGATCGCCCAGCATGATCCAGATCTCGATATTCTTGGGATCTCGCAGTCCGGCGCGCCGCAAGTACAGCTCTGCGTCGATGAATCGCCCCTCCTCGACGGCAATGGATCCCAGATTGAACAGGCTGGCAACAGAATCTTCACCTCCCATCAAAAGTGTCTCAGCTTCGTCCAGGCGTTCCAGTCGTAACAGGACGTAGGCCAGATTCTGGTCCAGATCCGGTTCGGACACTCCCAGTTTCCTGGCAGTCTGGAAATGAGGTAGAGCCCGCTCGAACTTCCCTCGCTGCATCAGGTTGCGAGCCAGCAGAAAGTGAGCCCGGGGATCCTCCGGGAACTGAGCCAGGAAGCTCTCATAGTGCTCCGTTGCCGTTTCTCCTTGATCCGCCTGGTCAAGAGCCATGGCCAGGCCCAGGTGCAGCTCTGGATCATCCGCATCGAGGACGAGCGCCTTTTCAAAGTCGGCAGCGGCCTCGGACATCCGACCCTGGAGGTAGTGGAGTTGTCCCGACTCCTGCCAGGTGGAGGAGTTGTCCGGAGCTAGTTGCTTGAGCTGATCGATGTCGACCTGGGCCGAGGCCAGGTCCTGTTTTCGCAAGTGCACTTCGACTCTGAGGGAGTAGGCTTTCTCGTTTTCCGGTTCCAGCTGAATCAGCCGGTTGACCCGGGCCAGAGTCTCCTCGAGTTTCCCCTGGTGCAGATAAATAAGGCCCAGATTGAACAGCGCTGGAGCAAAGCCCGGCGCAATCTCGAGGGCCTTCTCGAAGAAGTGCGCCTGTTGGTCCGAAAAAGCCCGATCCGTCCCGATCAACTCTTCTCCCTTCTGAAACCAGGCCACGGCCTCTGGAGCCACCGGAGCGTCCTGAGGTGGCGAAAACAGAAAGAAAAACAAGAGGAGTGGCATGTTTTGACCTACGGGATTTTACCATTGCGGTAGGCGGGAGGTGTCTCGGGGCCGCGACCGGAGATCGGATTCGTAGGGGCGACCCTGGTGGTCGCCCGCTGAACGGGCCGGCACAAGACCGGCCCCTACGCCAGATCGGAAGTCAGCGATTCCGGCGAGAAGCTATCGAACCGGGTCAACTGCTGGAACTCCTGGTAACGCAGGGTGACTTCGGCAAAAGTGAGAGTGCGTAGCCGTTCCAGCGAGAACATCTCTACATTGAAGCTGGCCATGACAGCGCCGAACACGACTGCCTGTCGCATCGCTTCCCGGTCGGTTCTGCCGACACCCGCGAGGTAGCCCATGAAGCCCCCGGCGAAGGAGTCCCCGGCTCCAGTCGGGTCATGCACCTCCTCCAGTGGATAGGCCGGAATCCCAAAGACGGACAACCCTTCCTCCTCGCGGTGGTAGAGCGCGGCTCCGTACTCTCCCAGCTTGACCACCAGTGTGTGTGGGCCCCAGTTGAGAATCTTGCGAGCCGCTCCGGGCAGGCTTCCTTCTGCCGACAACTGCCGCGCCTCGGCGTCATTGATGATGAGGACATCCACCCCTTTGAGCGTCTCGACCAGGGATTCGAAGGATCCGTCGATCCAGAAGTTCATGGTGTCGCAGGCCACCAGCCTGGGACGCTTGACCTGGGTCAAAACGGACCGTTGCAGCGTGGGATCGATATTGCCGAGAAAGATGAAGTCGTGCTGTTGATAGGGCTCCGGGATGGTGGGCCGAAAATCGGCAAAGACGTTGAGGTGTGTCTCCAGAGTCTTGGCGGTGTTCATGTCCCGGCCGTACTCACCGCTCCAGCGAAAGGTCTCTCCCGAGTGATGTTCCAGGCCCGCCAGGTCGATCCCCCTCGACTCCAGAAAGAGGAGGTCCTCCTTCCTGAAATCGTGGCCGACGCAGGCCACCAGGGAGACTTGGGCAAAAAAGCTTGCGGCCACGCTGAAGTATGTAGCAGATCCACCCAGGATTCCCTCTGCGGTTCGGCGGGGGGTCCTGATTGAGTCATAGGCGACGGATCCGACAACCAGTATCTCGGGCATGAAAATTTTTCTCCGCCAGAATCAATCGGTTCGATTGAGGTATTTGCCGATGATCGGATCGAGGTCTCTTCTGGTTTTCTCAGGCATGGCCTCGAGGGAGGTGATGATGGCGCTCTGCAGAGCACTGTGGCAACTGCAGATCAGATCTGCGGGGAGATCTCTGACGGTCTGGCGAATCAGGCTCTTGGCCTTTTCGCTGTTGCGCTGGAGATAACCGATCAGCATCTCGACGGTGACATCTTCTTCTTCCTCATGCCAGCAGTCGTAGTCGGTCACCATGGCAATGGTGACATAACAGATCTCGGCTTCTCTGGATAACTTGGCCTCCTGCAGATTGGTCATTCCGATCAGCTCTGCCCCCCAGCTCCGGTACAGGTGCGACTCGGCCCGGGTAGAGAAGGCCGGCCCTTCCATGCAGACATAGGTACCGCCCCGCTTGATCGGGAACTCGAGTTTCTGCGCGGCAGCCTGGATCACATCCGCCAGTGAACTGCACAGAGGGTCGGCAAAACTGACGTGCGCCACAATCCCGTTTCCGAAGAAAGTGGAGACTCTCTGGCGGGTGCGATCGATGAACTGATCCGGCAGCACGAAGTCCATGGGCGCGTGTTCTTCTCTCAAAGAGCCCACGGCGCTGGCCGAGAAGATGTAACGGACACCGAGCTTCTTGAATCCGTAGATATTGGCCCGGAAGTTCAGTTCGGTCGGCAGGATGGTGTGGCCCCGCCCGTGCCGGGCCAGGAACGCAACTCTACGACCCTCCAGAGTCCCGGTAACGTAGTGATCGCTGGGATCTCCAAAAGGCGTCTCGATGACCGTCTCGCTTACGTCTTCGAGTCCCGGCATGTCGTAGAGACCACTGCCGCCGATGATTCCGATCTCCGCCACACTCATAGTCGAACTTTCTCCGCTCCATCCCCCCAGGGGAGAGGCCGTACCTTATACCGTCCTTCTTCCTCGATCAAGTTGCCCAGCGGGTGCTCGGAGTCATGACCGAAGAAGATGTTCCAGTTCCCGTCTACGGCCTGGCGGTAGATCCGGTGTCGCGACTCCAGCGTTTTCATGGGGTACACATCGAAGGCCATGATCCAGGGTAGCGGGATGTGGGCCTGGGTCGGGCAGAGATCCCCGATACACAAGAGAACCAGTCGATCCGACTCAATGCGCACGGATTGATGGCCCAGGGTGTGTCCGGGTGTTGCAATGACCGTGACTCCCGGTACGATCTCGGTGTCTTCCTCGATCAGTTCCAGACGACCGCCCTCTCGAATCGACTCCCAATTGTGTTTCAGGTAGGTGGCGGCTGTCCGCTCGTTGGGGTGGCTGGCCTCTTCAAACTCCTGACGGCGCACCAGGTAGGTCGCCTTCGGGAAAGTGGGAATGACCTCGTCAGCCCGGACCAGAGTATTCCCCCCGCAGTGATCGAAGTGCAGATGGGTGTTGATGACCATGTCGATGTCCGCTGGTTCGAGGCCCCGGGAAGCCAACTGAGAAAGGATGTCCGGTGGGTGCTCGATCCCGTAAATGCGCATCTGTTTTTCTGTGTACTTGTGCCCGCAGCCCGTGTCGATGAGCAAATTGTGCTCTCCGGTTTGAATCAGAAGACAGTTGAGGGCGAGGCGGATCCTGTTTTGCTCGTCACACTCGGTGGTTCGATTCCAGAGAGCCTTGGGAACGACCCCGAACATGGCTCCGCCGTCGAGATGAAAGTGTCCGTCGGAGATCAGGTGAAGGTCAAATTGTCCCAGTTTCACGAACTTGCCTCTCCTTCTGCGTTTTCGGTCAACTCGATCAAAACACCACCCGTGGAATCGGGGTGGATAAAGGCGATCAGGCGACCGCCGGCGCCGACCCGGGGGTGCTCGTCGATCAAGCGCACATTTTGGGCCTTCAGGTCCTCCAGGTGGGACGCCAGGTCATCCACCTCCAGCGAAATGTGGTGGAGGCCGTTGCCTCGCTTGGAAAGGAAACTGCCGATGGGAGAGTCGGAGTCGGCGGGTTCAATAAACTCAATGGCCGAGTCCCCGATTCTCATCACCGCGATCTTCACTTTCTGATCCGAAACGACTTCCACCCGGTCCAGTTCCAGGCCCAGGCTCTTGTAGAACTGGGAAGTCACGGCAATCGAGTCGGTGGCGATGGCAATGTGAGCGATTCTTCTAATCATGGTGATCTCCATCCTCCAGCCTGGAAAGGAGTTCCTCCACCGCCGTGTAGGGATCGGTTTCGCGATTGCGAAGCTTCTCCGCCACAGCTTCCAGTTCCTCCTCGGGCAACCGGGATCGGATCCTCTCCTCCAAACGGGCTTTCAGCAGTTCCCGAAGACGGTGCTTGTGGACTCCGAGTCGGGATCTTGGGGCGCTTTCCTTTTCATACCAGTGGCGGTAATCCGAGACCTCCTGGAGGAGCTCTTCCACTCCATTGCCCTCGGTGGCCACGGTCTTCACCATGCGCAGGGGGTACTCGGCATGCTCGCCGGCCAGCTCCAGCATGGCCAGGATTTCTTTCTCGCTGCGGTCCGTTCCCTCCAGGTCAGCCTTGTTGAGAACAAAGACGTCAGCAATCTCCATGAGTCCAGCCTTGATGGTCTGGATGTCGTCTCCGAGACCCGGGGCCAGAACGACCAGAACCATGTGAGCTGTGAAGACAACATCCACCTCATCCTGGCCGACTCCAACCGTCTCCAGCAGAATGCAGTCGTAGCCCGCTGCGTCCAGAACGATCAAAGCTTCGTGGACGGCGGGCGCCAGACCACCCAGCTTCCCTCGGGTCGCCATGCTCCGAATGAAGACTCCGGGATCCGCTGAGTGTCCCTGCATCCGAATCCGATCTCCCAGGATCGCTCCTCCGGTGAAAGGCGACGTCGGATCCATCGCCAGGACCGCCACGCGGGATCCCGCGGCTCGGAACTTTTCGATCAGCCGGTCGACCAGCGTGCTCTTCCCGACCCCCGGGCTTCCTGTGATTCCAACTACAAAGGCCTTTCCGGTGTGCGGGTAGAGTTCCCTGAGAAGCTGCAGCGATGGATCGGACCAGACGCCGGCTTCAAAACGAGAAATGGCCCTGGCCACGGTGCGCACGTCTCCCTCCAGGACTCCCTCGAGCAGCGGCTTGACTTCAGGGGTGTGAGGTTTGATGATGAGCTCCTCAGTACGGGAAGTGAGTACTTATCTCAGGAGTTCGCGGGCGATGATCATTCTCTGGATCTCGCTGGTTCCTTCGCCGATGGTGGTCAGCTTGGAATCGCGCCACAATTTCTCGACTCCGTAGTCCTTGATATAGCCGTAACCCCCGTGGATCTGAATCGCCTGTTCTGCAGCCCAGACAGAAACCTCGCTGGAATATAGCTTGGCCATGGAGCTCTCTCGAGTGATCAGCTTACGGGTCTGCTTCAGGGTTGCGGCCTGGTAGGTCAAGAGCCGGGCAGCCTCGATTCGGGTGGCCATGTCCGCCAGCTTGAAACGGATGCCCTGAAACTCCCCGATAGGCTTGCCAAACTGTTCCCTTTCCTTCGAATAGGCCAGGCTGACATCCAGGGCGTGCTGGGCAATCCCGAGAGCGATAGCTGCAATCGCAATCCTGCCGCCGTCCAGAATCTCCAGGGCGGCAATGAAGCCTTTGCCTTCCTCACCCAGCAGGTTCTCCTCGGGTACAAAGAGATTGTCCAGGTTCAGGGACGCCGTCTCACAGGCCCGGCAGCCGAGCTTGTCTTCTTTTTTTCCAGGGTGTAGGCCTTCACTTCCTTTCTCCACAATGAAGGCGGACATCCCGTGAGAGCCGGCTTCGGGGTCCGTGATGGCGAGAACGACATAGACATCCGCCCGAATGCCGTGAGTGCAAAAGCTCTTTTCTCCGTTGAGAATCCACCCTCCATCGGTTCGGGTAGCTCGCGTCTTGGCGGCTGCAGCGTCGCTCCCCGAGCTCGGCTCGGTCAAGGCCCAGGCTCCCAGAGCCTTGCCCGCGGTCAGTGGTTTCAGGTGCCTGGACTTCTGTTCGGGAGTCCCGAACTGGTGGATATGTTCGCCGCAAAGAGAATTGTGTGCGTCCACCGAGATCCCAATGGATGCGTCGGCGCGGCTCAGTTCCTCCAGGATGATGACGTATTCGATGTATCCGAGACCGGCCCCATCGTTCTCTTCTTCGACGAGGATTCCCATCATTCCCATTTCGCCGATTTGCTGGATCGCTCGCGCCGGGAACTCCTGCCGTTCATCCCACCCCAGGCAGTGCGGAGCGATTTCATTGAGGGCAAAATTCCGGATGGTCTCGCGCAGGATTTCCTGCTCCTGTGTGAAGTCGAAGTTCATGTGCAAAGTTTACTAGGTTCTGGGTTATGGGTTCTAGGTTCGAGGTCTGGGGGTTCTGGGTTCACCCGAGGAGTTGTCAGAACCGGGGCGACGCAGGAGCCACTTCCATGCGGCGATCGGATCGGACCGCAGGGGCGACCCTTGTGGTCGCCCGCCAAACGGGCCGGCACAAGACCGGCCCCTACGAGAAGATCTGATCGGGCCACGGAGGAGTTCTCCTCGGAGGGTCGTCCACCCCCTCTTTCGACGCCCTCGGTGCTCTTGTTGTCTCGGCAAACGAACCCGCCGGTGAAAAAGAATGTCTAATAAACTATCAAGTCGATCGTTAACACAGGTGAGGATCAGGGATTTTCTGAGGACTCAATGAGGTCAACTGCAGAACTGGGGACAGACTGGATCGGGGATGTTCTGGCGGAATACCAATCTCGCCTGACCCACTATGCGATGCGCATTACCGGTGATCTCGAGAAAGCCCGTGATGTCGTTCAAGACACCTTCCTGCAACTCTGCAAGCAAGAGCCGGGAAGGATCGAAGGACATCTGGCCCAGTGGCTCTACACGGTGTGCCGGAATCGGGCGCTGGATGTAAAGAGAAAGGAGAGTCGCATGACGGTGCTACAGGATGTGGACGGCCTTGTGGCTGTCGACCCCGCCCATAGTCCGGCCCGCCAGGTGGAAACCCGGGAGATGGTCACCGAAGTCCTGGGAGCCCTGAATCAACTTACGCCTAACCAGCAGGAAGTCATCCGACTCAAGTTCCAGGATGGACTCAGTTACCGGGAGATAGGACAGATCACCGGGCTGACTACATCCAACGTTGGTTTTCAGATCCACACCGGCATCAAGAAAATCAGGCAGAAGATCGCCTCTTCGGAGGCTCCATCTCCCGCCATCAGGAGGGTCAAGTAATGACGATCGAGAGAAATGACCCCAGATTGACAGCTTACGTACTGGACGAGCTCGAGCTGGCGGAAAAAGCTGAAATTGAGGCGGCACTTCAGGAATCAGAAGAACTCCGCAAAGAAGTCGATGAGATTCGCCAGGCCTGCGGGCTGCTGGGAGAATCCCTGTGCCAGGAGCCGGCCGTGGGGTTGAAGCTGGAGCAGATTGAGCTGATCGAGAAGTCTGTGGGATCGCAAGAGACGGTACGGCCCTGGTGGTTCCGGCCGGGGCTTCCCGTGGCGGCTTCCGTTCTGCTGGCTGCCATCCTCTTCGGCCCGAACTGGGTGGAGAAGTTGAGCTCCTCGAAAGAAGTCGTGATGCCGGTAGCGCAGCGCGCGCCGATCGGAGCGCTGGAAGAGCCGGCGGGACAGGAAAGAGACGCTGTAGGTCAAGCTCAATTTGGAGCCCGCAAGAAAGATCAGGGCCAGGCCGACGAGTCTGAGCTGTACAAGGCGAACCAGCAGCACGCCCAGGGCCGCCCGGACAAGGCACCGGCCCGGAGCACGGATGAACGAGCAGGCTGGTTTCGGGCCAACCAGGCCCCAGGGGATGAGAGTACCGGTATCGACAAGCTAGAACGTCAGCTTGCGGAGAAGGTCGTAGACGGACGTTCCTCGCAGGTGGCGGATGCCCAGCCAAAGGGGTTTTCCAGAGACGCCTCCGGTCCGGCTCCTCGACAACCTGATATAGCAGCGCCCGTAGCTGACTTCGAAGCTCGCCTGGGAAACCGGGAGACTGAAATGGCCGAGAACCGTCCTGAAGAGGAGGGCCTGCTGGGAGCCGGTGAAGGGACTGGCGGGATGCAGTCGGTTTCTTCCCTTGTGGCGGAGACGGAGACGGAGATTGAGCGAACTCACGGCCAGTCGGTCAGAACCGCCTCGTCGGAATTCAAGGACGCTTTGGGTGACGATGCCTTAGCCACCGGCAAAGCAGGGGCCCCGACACCTCAGACGGACCCCTCTTCCTCCACGGCCGTAGTGGGTGGTGAACTGGGACGGCGTGACCGGGAAGAGGCCCAGGTGGTCAATCGCGTGGCGACTCAGCTTCCCCTTAATGGCCGGGGGGAGTTGAAGCTGGCCGAGCTGAGGGCGGGACGATTATCAACGCCGGCTGCGAAACCGGTACCTGCATCTAGCTCTGGATCCGTATCCGTTGTCAGCTCTGCTGCATCTGTATCCGTTGCCAGAAATGAGCGGCTGGAGGAATCTTCCGTCCGTGGGTATCACTTCGAGGACCGGGATCACTACCGGTACCCCCACCCTCCCCGACGGTACCGCCCTCAACCCCGGCCCGATTTCAACACGGAATCCTATGACCCTATCGTCGAAAACGCCTTCATTCGGGTGGAGGACGATCCCCGTTCGACCTTCTCAATCGATGTGGACACGGCTTCCTACGCCAACGTGCGGCGCTTTCTGGGGCAGGGAACGCGTCCCCCCAGGGACGCCGTTCGTATCGAAGAGTTGATCAATTACTTTTCCTATGACTATCCGCAGCCCCGGGGCGAACAGCCGTTTTCGGTTTCGCTGGAGGTGGCGGAAGCTCCCTGGCGAAAGGAACACCGTCTGGTCCGGGTCGGTTTGAAGGGACGGGAGATCCGGGAAGAAAAGCGTCCCTCCAGTAACCTGGTCTTCCTGATCGATGTCTCCGGCTCGATGCGGCCTTCCAACAAGCTTCCGCTCCTGAAGCAGTCGATGCGTATGCTGGTCAACCAGCTTAGCGAAAACGACACGGTGGCGATGGTTGTCTATGCCGGAGCATCGGGTCTGGTTTTGCCGCCGACCACGGGGGATCAGAAGAGTGTCATTCTGCATGCCCTGGAGAACCTTCATGCTGGAGGCTCCACCAACGACGGGGCCGGGATCGAGCTGGCCTATCAATGTGCCGTGGACAGTTTCATCCGGGGTGGGGTCAATCGAGTGATTCTGGCTACCGACGGAGATTTCAACGTCGGGATCAGCAACCAGGGCGACCTGGTCCGGCTGATCGAGAGCCGTCGCCAGAGCGGGGTTTTTCTGAGCGTGCTCGGTTTCGGCATGGGCAACTTGAAGGATGGAAACCTGGAGAAACTGGCCGACAAGGGTAACGGGAACTACTCCTACATCGACTCCGAAAGAGAGGCCCGCAAGGTGCTGGTCGAGCAGATGAACTCCACCCTGGTGACCATCGCCAAAGATGTGAAGATCCAGATCGAGTTCAACCCGTCCCGGGTGCAAGCGTACCGGCTGGTCGGCTATGAGAACAGAGTCCTGGCTCACCAGGACTTCAACGACGACCGCAAGGATGCCGGAGAGATTGGAGCCGGCCACACGGTCACGGCTCTCTACGAAGTCGTTCCCTCCGGCGTCGACATGAATGCTCCAGGCGTGGACCCGCTTCGCTATCAGACCTCCGCGGAGACGGCCAGGACGGAACTGGACCGGGTCGAGAAGGCTCCTCACGGAAACGAGTTAATGTTCGTGCGGCTGCGCTATAAGAAACCCGCCGGCAAGTCGAGTCGGCTGATCGAGGTGCCCCTGGTGGATCGGCAGGGTCGTTTTGCCGAGGCCACGCCCGATTTCAAGTTTGCTGCTGCGGTAGCCTGCTTCGGCATGTTGCTGCGGGACTCGAGCTATGCGGGGGACGCCTCTTTCGATGAAGCCCTGAACTGGGCGCTGGCCGGCAAGGGAGAGGATCCTCATGGTTACCGGCAGGGGTTCCTGAAGCTGGTCATCCAGGCCCAGTCGCTGGAGTTGCCTTTTCTTCGCCAGCACCCCCGGGAACGGTAGCAGTCTTCTCCGCCAGGACTCTGATTGACGGTTCGGCGATTCGCTCAGAGCCGGCCGCGGGGGCAGCCGGGAAAGACGACTCGCTGACCTGCAGGATCGATTGTCCCCTCAGAGTGACAGCGCGGAACTCGAAACCCGGGACTCTGTTTAGTACTGAATGGTGATCTGCGAGGCGCTGGCCATCGTGACTGCGGGAATGAAGGGTACGATGGACTGAAAGGCATACTGGATGTTGACTCTGACAGCGCTGCCGGGCTCGTTGTCACCGTGGGGCCAGGTGGTGGTGACTGTAAACGCGGTTGGATCCATGCCCGGGGCAATGCTCTTCACGTAGCTGGTCATATTGGCGGCGCTGACCGCCCGTCCGCTGTCGGCGCCCCTCACCATGGCGTAGCGTACCGCTTCGCGGGACGCATTGCTCAGGAAGTGATAGGAGTTCAGCACCCGGCCACACTCCACAATCCCGATCAACAGGAAGAAAAAGAGCATGAGGATGAGGCAGGACTCGACCAGGGTCATGCCTTTCTCGCCCGCTCTTCGCGTTGGATGAAGTGCCATCATGGACTGAACCTCCCTGGCCTTCGAGCTATTCCGCGATCTGGACGGTCGCCTGTCCCGTCAGCGTGACAGCCGAAGGGATGCCGGGGTAGTTGAACAGCGGGGTCCAGTCCGCAGAGGTGTCGACCTGGATATAATCCAGCCTGCGGCTGCTCGGGCAGTCGGCGGCCCCGCAGGCAGGAGACGATTCCGAGGGGTCCACGCACTCGCAATAGATGGATTTTGCGATCGTCATTCCGCTGACCTGGGCGTCTGCGCCGGCGGCTGTCAGAACGCCACTCGCGGCGTAACCGGGTCCCTGAGCCCCGTAGAGGGCTCCGGCGCTGGCGGCATTGGCCACCGCTATGCCGACGAAAGTGGCCCTGGAGACGTCGATGACCCCAATCACGAGCAGCAGCAGGAAGGGGAGCGTCAACGCCATTTCCACGGTTGCTACGCCGCTGCTACGAGGAGTCTTCTTGGCCGATCTATTTCTTGATTCTTCCATCACAGTCTTCATCTGATTGGCCCTCTATTCCACCAGCACGCCTATGCGGATGATGGACTCTCCCTGTGGGAGCCCGCCGTAGTTGCTGTTGAGAACGGAACCACCTCCGATCTCGAGTGTGCTCGAGATCAGCATCGTATAGTTGCCGCTTCCGGTGCTGCCGCCGTTGTAGACCAAGGGCGTTCCCGGCATGTAGATGGTGCCGTCGATGACGGTGTTGCTGTGCCCGCCGATGTGGTTCTGCTTGGTGTTGTAGACCGTGCGGTCGGTCATGAAAAGCATTCCCGCATAGTCACCGCTGGTGGGGGCAGTGAAGACCGTGTTGCTTCCGCCGGTGACGTTGTATCCCAGGAAGGAGTGGCTGTCATCGTAAGTGGCGTAGAAGGTGACGCCGTCTCCCTGGGCGTCGGCCCCGCCTTTGATGAGCAAGCCCTTTGTCATGAGAATGTACATTCCCGGATTGAAGATGGCAAGTGTCCCCGAGCTGGCCACTTTGATTCCCCCGCAATAGACGCCCGGGTTGAAGGTGCAGGTGCCGGAGTCGCAAACCGCTTCGCTATCTCCGTGCTCCGAACAGTCCCAGCCCCCCGGCGGTGGTTCCGGCATGATATGGCCGGCCAGCGGATCTGGCTGGGGCACAACGCCGGTGATCGGAGTCGGGTTGACCGTGGCATCGGGGTGGATGTCCGTGCCGCCAACCACGTTGATCGAACTTGCTGTGAGTGTAGAGCCCGAGCCGACATTCAGGGCGTCGTCGGGGTGGTTCGAGTTCACGTAGATGCCGCAGCTCATGTCGACCGTGCTGCCGCCGGTCAGGGTCAGGGCCAGCTTGGCAGTGGGATCCAGAACGTACACGCAGCCACTTCCGCTTTCCTCGACGTAACCTACTGCTCTGGCGCTGATGTTGGCCGAGTCCATGCCCATCGCTTTCATGAAATAGGTGGGTTTGGGTTGGGAGACAATGACCTCTACAAAACCCGAGTTCCCGGCATAATAGCCCATGGTGGGCGGTTTGTTGACGGCTACGTTGGTTCCGTCTGTTCCGTGAGTGAAGCCGTTCTTGGCCGCATCGAAGCGGCCGGCCGTAACCCCGGATTCGCCCTTCGCGATTGCCATGGCGGCTCCCACGGCTCCCGCATCCGCCGCGTTCTGAGCCGTCCGCTTCGAGTAGCGGAAGACCCCCATGTCGATTGCCAGAGCGGCAAACCCCATCAGGAAGAACAACGACAGGGCGACCGCACTCTTGTCCAAATTAGCCATAAGAGAGGTCGGGTCGACCTCGTAAGATTCGGTTTATCGAAATAACCGGACAAGGAGGACCCGACCGTGAATCGATTTTGCAGCATTTTCAGTCAACTTCTCCAGCTTTTTCCTCGCTGGGAGTTTCAACAACTGGTCTTGGAGACCAAAGCCGAGCGCCATGCACGTGGTTTCAGCAGCTGGGGACAGTTTGTCGCCATGCTGTTTTGCCAGCTGGGCCATGCTCATAGCCTGCGGGAGATCTGCGGAGGTCTGGCCAGCTGTGAAGGAAAACTGCATCATCTTGGAATCGCTTCTCCCAAGCGCTCCACGCTGAGCTATGCCAATGAGCATCGACCCTGGCAACTGTACGAAAAGGTTTTTTACCGCCTGCTGGATCGTTGTCTGAGAGAGACCGAAGGGCGTCGCAAGAGAAGATTTCGTTTCAAGAATCCGCTGCTGAGTCTGGACGCGACCGTCATCGATCTGTGCGCACAGTTGTTTGACTGGGCTCATTTTTGCCGAACCAAGGGGGCCATCAAACTGCATCTACTCTTGGACCACAACGGTTACCTTCCCGTCTTTGCCCACATCACCGAGGCCGCCGCGGCCGACATCACCGTGGCTCGCCGTCTGAAGTTTGCCGCCGGCACCGTGGTCGTCTTTGATCGCGGCTACAACGACTACAACTGGTATGCGGACTTGACCCGTCAGGGCGTCTTCTTTGTGACCCGTCTCAAAGACCGTGCCGATTACGAGGTCCTCGAAGACCGCCCGCTTCCCAAAAACCGTCGAGTCGTCCGTGACCAGGTGATTTTCTTTCACGGACTGGCCGCCCAGGACAAAACCTGTTTCTTTCGCCTGGTCGAAATCCAAGATCCGCTCTCTGGACGCCTCGTGTTTTTGACGAATCACCTGGACTTCGGAGCCACCACCATTGCCGCCATCTACAAGGAGCGCTGGCAGATCGAGCTCTTTTTCAAAGCCCTCAAGCAGAATCTACGGGTCAAGACCTTCGTCGGCACCTCGGCCAACGCCCTCAAGACCCAAATTTGGACAGCCTTGATCGCTCTGCTGATTCTGAAGTTTCTGCAGCTCAAAGCAACCTTTGACTGGTCACTGTCCAATCTGGCCGCGCTGCTGAGGATGAACCTGTTCGTTCATAGAGACTTGTGGAGGTGGTTGAACCAACCGTTCAAGTTCCCACCCCTACTACCGGAGAGCTCTCAAGTCTCCTTCACCTTCTCGTAATCTGGACAGCACCATCGGAGACCTGGACATGAAAAGACTGAAAATCCTGTCAAGACGCCAATAAAATCAAGGGGTCGATGATCGAAGCTCAGCTAATTTGGACAGCAGTGGGGCGACCGTAACAACCACAAAATCGTCTTTGGATTTTCTGCTATGCATGCTTCCCAACCCCCTTTGTAACCCCGATCACACTATGCCAATTGGGCCTCAGTGTCAAGGATCACGTGCCTTCCGGTCCCGTTTAAACACGCGGGTGGTTTGTATGCAGTGGTTTGGTTCTGTTATGCCAAAGAATGATTTGTTGTATTTCAGGGCAGATCGTTGTTACGGCAAGGAAGGTGGGAGAAATTCAGTGTTGTGATCAACGGCGCCCGGGGTGCCTTGACGCGCCTGCGGGGGGAGTGGGAAGCTGACCCGATGAGCGCATTCGATCTGGGAGCCTGTGTCCAGTTTCTTCAGCACCTTATTCAAACCCGAAGTCTTCCCGGCCGGGAGGAAGAGATCGCAGGGATGGTGCACCGCGAAATGGAGACTCTCGGCTTTGACCAGGTTCGTGAGGATGAAGCGGGCAATGTGATCGGGCTCATCCGGGGAAACGGAGATGCGCCACCGGTCATGTTGAACACCCACCTCGACCACGTGGATGTCGGAGACGAGTCCCGCTGGCCCTTCCCTCCCTTCGGAGGCGAGATTCATGAGGGCAGAGTCTGGGGGCGCGGAGCCATGGACATCAAGGGTCCGCTGGCGGCCCAGGTCTACGGAGTGGCCCCGCTGGTCCACCAGGCCCCGCCGGGTGATGTCTATGTCAGCGCGGTCGTTCAGGAAGAAGTGGGTGGCCTGGGAGCTCGCCATCTATCGAGTCACCTTCAGATTCCGCTGGTGGTCGTGGGTGAGGCCTCTCAGAACCGGCTGAGAAGGGGCCATCGCGGCCGTACCGAACTGACTCTGCATGTGCAGGGACGCAGCGTCCATGCCAGCGTGCCGGAGACCGGTGTGAATCCTCTCTTTGTGGTTGCCGGATTCCTCTGTGAGCTGGCCTCGTTGGAGATGGCGGAAGATCCTGACTTGGGATCCTCCAGCCTGGCTGCGACGCTGATTCGGACCGATCAGACGAGTTCCAATGTGCTCCCGGGTGAGGCGTGGTTGACCCTGGACTGGCGGAACATTCCCGGCGAAACCGGAGAGGATGTCAGACGGCGCCTCCAGGAGACGGCGCGGAGGTCCCTGATTGAAGGGTCAACTGCCGACGTGGAAGTTCCCACCTCCCAGCTGAAGAGCTTTGCCGGCCTGGAGATGGAGTACTCCAGTTATCAACCCGCCTATGTGATTCCTGAGTCCCATCCGGCCCTGACCGGAGCCAAACAGGCCCTGAGCCCGGTGACGGAGGTTCGCGAGGAAACGGAACTGTGGAGATTTGCCACCGACGGAGGTCATTTTGGCGAAGCGGGCATGCTCGTGATCGGCTTTGGCCCGGGTCACGAGAGCCTGGCTCACACAGTGGATGAGTCGATCTCGATTGCGGACCTGGATGTAGGAATGCAGGGGAACCTGGCCCTGGCCCGGGACTGGCCGACGCTGGCGGAGCGGGCGGGGTTTGTGGGGGCCACCGGGTAATGGATTCGTAGGGGCGACCCTGGTGGTCGCCCGCTGGCCGGGCCGGCACAAGACCGGCCCCTACTATGGGTACCGAATGAGAACCGCGGCCCTCAGGCCTCCAGGAACCGGTCCACATGTTCTCTCGGCATGGGGGGAGTGGCAAGGGATACGGTCCACATCACCAGCACATTGCCCACCAGGCCCCAGATTCCGGGATGGATCTCCTCCCACTGCAGAGTCGGGAAGAGATTCCAGATCAGGGTAATGAAACATCCAGTCAGCAGTCCCGCCAGAACCCCCGCGGGTGTCGAGCGACGCCAGTAGAGAGTGGCGATCACAGCCGGGAAAAATTGCGCTATCGCCCCGTAGGAAAGGAGCAGAAGGTAGATCAGGGAGACTTCCGAAAAGACGGCGAAGTAATAGGCGACTGCGCCGATCGCGATCACCGAGATCCGAATGTACCGGGTCTCCGTTTTCTCCGCCATGTCGAGATTGAACAGGACCCGATAGCCGTCCTTGATGAGGATGGAGCCTGCTGCATGAACCAGGGCGTCTCCGGTGGACATGGAGGCAGCCAGGGCACCGGCGCAGAAGAGGCCCACTACCACGGCCGGAAGATCCATGGACGTCACAATGAACGGTAGGATGGCATCTGCCGGTTCCACTCCGGGGTAGGCCAGAATCGCTGAAAAACCGATGAACATGATGGGAACCAGGAAGATCTGGAAGGTTGGATAGAAAACGACCGTTTGTTTCAGCGTGCGAATGCTCCTGGCCGTATAGATTTTCATGAAGGTGTGGGGCCACACGCTGAAACCGATGGTGGAAATGGCAATGGCGCTCGAATAGCCGCCCCAGCTCCAGCGGTTTCCGTGTGCATCCAGGCCCGGTGCCGTCAGCATTTCCGGTACTTCAGCGGCCAGCTGCTCAAACATGGGGGTCACCCCTCCGTACAGCTTGAAGGGTAGATACAGCCCCAGAATCCAGGCCAGCGACATCATCAGGATGCCCTGGAAAGTGTTGGTCCAGGCGACACCTGTGACGCCACTCTTGAAGACGTAGATGAGGACTACCCCATAGGCGATCCCGGCGCCGGCCCACTCGGGAACCCGGCCTTCCGTGACCGTCGAAAAGACGTACCCGGCTCCCTTCATCTGCAGCTGCAGATAAGGCAGGAACGCGACCAGGCTGACCAGGGCCAAAAGGACGGATATGGCTCGGCTTTGATACCGATCGGCGAGCAACTCGGCCTGGGTCACATAGTGGTGGCGGCGGCCCAGTCTGGCGACCTTGGGTCCGAAAAAATACCAGGGGACCAGGCCGGCCAGGCCGTAGGCGATGATGTAGAAAGCGGCCGCTCCCCTCGAGTAGGCCCACCCGGGACCTCCCAGGAAGGCAAAGGCACTGAAGATGGAGGCTCCCATGATGAAGTACATGACCAGGAATCCGAGAGCCCGGTCTCCGGCCACGTACCCTTCTGTGCCGGCGCTAGTCTTGCGGCCCGACAAGAGGCCGATAACCAGCGAAGCCAGCAGGTAGAGAAGTGTGATTCCAAAAACAATCACCCAGGACTCGATCATTCCTTGCCGTCCCGTTTTTGTTCCCAGGAGAAGAGACTGACCAGCACAAGGAAGGAAAGAATCACGAGAAAGACCAGATAGGCCAGGGAGAAGGGCATCCCCAGAACCAGTGGTCGGATGCGATTGAAGAAGGGATAAATCGGCCACATGGTGGTCAGGACCGCGGCGATGAAGTAGCCGATGACCAGCCGGTAGACTAGCTTGCGGGACATGGACACTGGATTTTAGTCCATTTGCCGCTGGCTTGCACTCGAGGCGTTCCAGGTTCCAGATCAGGAGCCCTTGTTTTGGGAAGCCGAGAGTGGGAGGAGGCGCAGGGCCGCGCTCGGGAATTGAAACGTTCGCGTTGCCCTGAGCCTGCTTCCACTTTCTCCTCGGAGGTCTGAAAGCCAAGGTGGGTGTTTCCTCCCATCAGTACCAGCGCTTGCCGGCCTGGCGGCAGAGTAGCCGATGGTGCCGTGTGGCGAAGAGGGGAGTCGGGTAGAGGCGTTGGGCCTGCTCCACAATTTTGAGGGCTGCCCCAAAGTCCCTTCTGGAATGCTCCAGGATCTTCGCTGCGCCTTCGAAAATCGAGGGCGGCGGATCGGGCCAGGACTGGATCAGATCAAGGTAAAGGGGAAGCGCCTCTGATTCACAACGGCTTTTTCGAAGCAGTTGCGCCAGTTGCGACTGCGCGCGCCGCCGGTCTGAGGAATCCACTGGCAGTTCCGAGACGGCCCGGCGCAGCCATTCAATGGCCATGCCGCGGTGGCCTCGGATGCGGTAGAAGCGCGCCAGAGACCGCGAATCAATCTCGGCCTGTTCCTCTGCTTGACCGAGTATCCTGCAGGCGATACAGCAAAGGCTCAGCATGGAAAGAAGATCCATCCGGTTGTGTCTGAGCACGGGTCGCAGCCCGTGGGTCTGACCGGAGCGGGCGAAGGTCAGAAAAATCCTTGGAATCAGATGGGAGGGAACATCTCCCTCCCGGTAGAATCCGAGCACCGATTGTTCCAGGCTCTGCAGGGAGCAGGCCCCGACCTTGCGCCGCCAGAGGAGGCGGCTGGGGTGAAGAAGATCCAGGTGCTTCAAACCGGCAAAGGGGCTGGCCAGACGGTTGAGAATATATCTGTCATTGAGGATGGGCAGGTCAAAGCTTCTGCCGTTGAACGTCACGATTTGCTCAAAGCCTCTTCCGGCTACCAGACGGCCAAGGGCAGAGAGGTGGGCCGGTTCGGCTCCTAGACCCGTAAGGAGTCCCCCCGGCTCTGCCGGGGAGGCAGCCAGAGTTTGACAGTTCCGGGAATAGGTGAAAAAACTCCCTTCCGTGAGCCGAGCAAAGCATCACGAAAAGGAGTTTTATGAGTAACTATAAGAGCTTACAGCATACGAAATGGGAGTGTAAGTACCATGTGGTGTTCATCCCGAAGTACCGCAAAAAGTTGATTTACGGGGAGTTGCGCAGACATCTCGGTCAGGTGCTGCGACGGTTGTCTGGGCAGAAGGAAAGCTTGATTGAGGAGGGCCACCTGCTGCCGGATCACGTGCACGTGATGATCTCGATTCCACCCAAGTTCTCTGTGGCGCAGGTGATCGGGTACATCAAAGGGAAAAGCGCTATCCACATTGCCCGGAACTTTTCAGAGAGTCGGCGAAACTTTGTTGGACAGCACTTCTGGGCACGCGGATACTTCGTATCGACCGTGGGCCGAGATGAGAGAGTGATCCGTGAGTATATTCGGCGGCAAGAAGCAGAAGATCGTCGCCAGGATCAGCTCAGGCTCCTGTAGTCAGGCCACCTTTAGGTGGCACAAGTGGCCGCGGTAGCGGCAACGTCAAGTCCGCTTTGAGCGGCTCACAAGATTAAAGCCCCCGGCTTTGCCGGGGGATACTTACTCCGGGCATGAGGAACTGGCGGGTCACGAAGCGGGCGTCGTCGAAGTACCCCATCCCTACCAGGAAGACGTAGGTTCCGGCACCCCCGGAGAGGCCGGTCGTCTCGGTGTCGAGAAAAACCGTACTGGCCGGGTTGAAATGGGACAGATCACTTTCTCCGAAGAGCAAGGCGAAGGACCTCGGGTCGATGTCCAGGTAGTGCCCGAGTTCGACGCCGGCGTGCTGCTGCAAAAGAGGCATCGAATGATCGATGACGAGGGTTCGGCCCGAGTCTTCTTCTACCCAGTACCCGTCCATTTCATCAGCCAGTTGCCTGGTCTGCTGTTCTCGTGGCTTCTCCAGTTCGAGCCGCAGAGCTCCGATCTCGGTTGGAACGGGAGAGGTTTCCCGGCCATAGAGTCTGTCCAACTGCCGACGGAGTTTCTGATTCATCATAGCCAGGAGTTACTGTGTCACAATGGCTGTTGTACCCATCATCTTCGCGATTCTGAGGGCGGCGCCGCGGATCTTGAGGGCTAGTTCATTGACCGGCCCGACACAGGAGGGACACCCATCTGTACAGCCACACCGCTCGATCAGGTGGCGCGTCTGAAGCATGAGTTCCGAGTGGCTCTCGAACAGCTTCCGGGAAAAGCCGATTCCTCCCGGCACATTGTCGAACAGGAAAACTGTGGGTTCAAAGCCGCCGATGCTTTCGAGGCTGATTTTCAGCGGGGGTGATCCCGTCGAGTAGAGACCCACAGAGCCCTGGTCTGCAAGTGCGAACCAGGCCGTGCTTCGGTCGCCGACCGAGCGGCCCAGGTCTCGCGGATCACACATCACCAGCAGCGTGGCCACGGTGTGCAGCGCAAAGGAGAGTCCCAGACATCCCAGGATCGTCTCATCCCTGGTCAGGCCGATTGCGGCCAGATCGGCTTCGCGAAGACTGAACCAGTAAGCCATCGTGTGGAGTTCGTGAACCGGGAGTTCCACCTTGCCGTAGCCCAGGTTCTCACCCGTGTAGAAACGAATTTTCTTGAAACCGGGAACCTTCCTGACCAGGTGGACATCCCCGTGTTCGATGGTCGCGGACTGACCCTCCCGGCTTTCCTCGATGGAGAGAACCCTGAGTCTGGACTGAGTGATGGCGTCCGTGTAGTAGTCCACGTTCACCGGCTCGACGTATGCCTTTCGTCCCGAGTAATCGAGCCTCTCGACGTGGTATTGCCGGCCTTCACAGAGATAGACAGCCCCTTCATGGATCAGCTCGGGGGCCGAATCGAAATCCACTTCGGCGATTGCCCGGTTTTCGTCTTCCAGGTTGAGAACGACGAAGTTCTCCTCGGCCAGGCTTCGCAGACTGACCGAATCCGCAGGATAAGACTCATCGGACCAGTGCCAGGTGTCCCCGGCCCGCGTGACCAGTCCATGCTCGGCCAGAAAGGCCAGGATTTCCTGGAGATCCTCCTGGCCAAACTGCTCGCCTTTGCGGAAGGGGAGCTCAAAGGCGGCACACTTGATGTGGCTGACGAGAATATGGAGATGATCGGGGTGGACCAGAGCCCGTTCCGGGGAGCGGTCGAAGAAGTAGTCCGGACAGCTCACGATAAACTGGTCCAGAGGAAGATTCCGAGCCACCAGTATGGCCACTGAATGGCCCCGTCGCCGCCCGGCTCGTCCCATCTGCTGCCAGGTCGAAGCGATCGTTCCGGGGTAACCTGCCAACACGCAGGCTTCCAGACTGCCGATGTCAATCCCCAGCTCGAGCGCATTGGTGCTGACCACGCCCAGGAGCTCTTTCTCTCGAAGCTGGCGTTCGATTTCTCTTCGCGCACGTGGCAGATAGCCTCCCCTGTAGCCTCGGACTCGGGGAGCCTCACCAGCCGCTGACGGGATCCCTTTTTGCAGATAGCGCAGCAGTATCTCGACGTTGACTCGACTGGTGGCGAACACAATCGTTTGCACGCCTTCATGCAAGAGGTCCCGGGCAAATCGGCGGGCACACACCAAAGCGCTTTGTCGCAGGCCCAATCCGGGGTTGCGGAGAGGAGGATTCACGAGAATTACGTCCTTGGCGGCGCGGGGAGCTCCACTCTGGTCAATCAGAGTGACCGGTTCTTCGACCAGTGCCGAGGCGAGTTCCTCGGGATTGGCAATGGTGGCGGAACAGGCGATGAACTGGATGCTGGAATGATAGAAGCGGGCGATCCGTTTGAGGCGTCTGAATACATTGCCGAGGTGACTCCCGAAAACGCCCCGATAAGTGTGGATCTCGTCCACCACGACATACTGGAGGTTCTGGAAGAACTCGATCCATTTCGGATGATGCGGCAGGATGCCCGTGTGCAGCATGTCCGGGTTGGTGAGAACGATGCGAGCCTGCTTGCGGATCCGGCGCCTCCGGTCGGAAGGCGTGTCTCCGTCGTAGAGTGCGATTCCGGGAATCGGCGACAGTGTCTGCGTCAGGGTGGCCAGCTCGGCAAACTGGTCCTGAGCCAGGGCTTTTGTCGGAAACAGGTACAGGGCCCGAGCCTCTTTGTCTTCCAGCATTCGCTGCAAAACCGCCAGGTTGTAACAGAGGGTCTTGCCCGAGGCTGTCGGTGTGACGACCACCAGATTTTCGCCCTTTCGGATCGAGTCAAAGGCCTGATGCTGGTGGGAATAGAGACGGTCGATGCCACGGGTGGCCAGGGCCTGGATCAGCCCGGCATCAAGAGTGTCCGGCAGATCTCGATAGTCGCCCGGCTGACTCTCGATTCGGATCCAGGCGGTGGCCTCCCCGGTTTCGCTCAAGCGGCGCCACTTCTGGAGGACCTGCTGGATTCCCATACTCGTCTCCTTGTGAAGAGAGGACCAAACACGCTACTACCCTGATCTGACAGGGTGTTCTGCGCGCTACTGTCAGGTCCGTCCGTGAGCGAAGTGAATCTGGAATTACGTTGACCACCTCAAAGCCGAGTTTCTATGATGGGAGCAGCATGGTAGTGAAGACAGTAGCAGCCTGTGCCCTCGCGTGGCTGATCCCCGGGGCCGGCCACATCTTTTTGAATCGATGGAAGCGGGGCCTGATTTTTCTGGTCGTGGTCCTGTGTCTCTTTTCGCTGGGCCTGTTCATGGACGGTCGCCTTTTTGGGCTGACTCCCGGATTCTTTGGGCTGCTCAAGTTCATTGCCGGGCTGGCTATCGGTATTCCTTACCTGGCCGGACAATTCATGGGGCTGGGAGACGGGCAGATTACAGCGCTGGGTTACGAATACGGCAATACCTATCTCTACACAGCAGGACTGCTGAACATGCTTCTCGTGATCGACGCTTTTGACATCGCCCTGGGGCGGAAGTCATGAATCACTTCAGCGGGCTGATGGTCCTGGCTTTGTGCATCTCCATTGTGTTCGCCCTGATTGCCAAGGAAGATCGGCAGGCTCGAATTCGTTATTTCTTCAAACTGCTGGCTTACATGATCCTGGGCTCGCTGGCCGGTGCCTGGGTGATGTCGGCAATTCCCTGGTAGCTTTCCATTACAGGCAGGGCGGGCTATTTTCTCTGGATTCACTGGCTCCCGGCAGCGGCCTGTGCTGGGCTGATTTTCTGGCTTTCCCACCAGAGCCGTTTCCCGGCGGTGGTGGGAGGAGTTCCGGATGAAGTGGGGCACTCCGTTGGATACCTGATCTTCAGTCTCACTCTGGTCTGGGGCGTTACCTCCGGCTTCAAAAAGAGCCTTACGCTCTCCAGTGCCATGGCGCTGTGGGCCGTTGCGATAGCCTACGGAATGTCAGACGAGTTTCATCAAAGCTTCGTGTCGGGTCGCACGCCCTCGCTGGCAGATCTCCTGGCCGATGGAGGCGGGGCGTTCGCCGGGATATCGGCGAGCTGGTTCCTGCTGCGGTTTCGCGATTGAGTTTCGGGTTTGTGGCCTTCGCGACGCGAGACCAGATTCGTAGAGGCAACCCTTGTGGTCGCCCGTCAAGCGGGCCGGCACAAGACCGGCCCCTACCGGGAGCCGTTAGCCTCAGTCCCTCCAAACCACATCCGTGCATAGTCGATGATGCGGTTTTCGGCCCAGTTTCGATCAATGTCTGGGCCTTCCTGTTCGATAAACCCCACGTGCCCTCCTTCCCTGGACAGCCACAGCAGGATGTTCGGATTCTCCCTGAGGCTCGCATTCATCAGGGGACCCCAGGGAAGAATCGGATCCCGCTTGGAGTGAAGAACCAGCGTCGGGACCTGGATCTTCCCGAGCCAGGGTGCGGCGCTGGCTCGGCGATAGTAGTCGAAGGCATCCCGAAATTTCCCCAGGACGCTGGTGAAGATTTCGTCGAACTCACGGATCGACTTGATTCTCCGGATGCCCTCAACGTCGATGTGTCTGGACAGGTCTTTTTCATTCCTTCGGACCACCTGCTTCAAGCCCTGGACATAGTGCCAGCGATAGTGTCGGTTCGTGAGGCGGTCCAGCGTGTCCCAGCTGGCGACAAGGTCGACCAGGGGGGAGACCACGGCGGCGGCTCGAACTCGGTCTGGTACTCCCTCGCCCCACTCTCCAAGGAGCTTGAGCAGGATGTTTGCTCCCATGGAGACGGCTACCAGGACGAGCGGACCGCACGGGTCCAGGTCGAGTACTCGGCGGACAATTCCATCCAATTCTCGGCTGGACCCAGAGTGGAATATGACCGGTCTGTCGCCGACCAGGTTCAGATCGTAGAGGTTCAGGAGAACGGCGTTCCATCCCTCCCGGAAGGCCTTGTGCAGAAAGCCCTGCATGTAGGGTGATTGGCTCGACCCTCCCATTCCGTGGATGACCAGAAGCGTGGGTGCCCCTGGATTGGCGAAACAGCACTCGGTGTGGACGCGAGCCTGTCCGGGAAGTTCGAGAGCCAGTGTCTCAGTTCTCGGTGCTCCCCAGCCGAAATCTCTCCTCGCCATCGCCGACGCTATGGTCTGCAGATGGGGATGAGGGAAGACTCGATGGGGCCGGAAGGGACGGCTCAGCAAGAACTCCCTGAACTTCCCAAGCGGCTCAACGGAATTCCTGGAACCCTGGCTCATGGAGAGCCGTCTGGGAAAAGCTCTTCGAGTTGCAGCAGGGCACTCTGGAGTGACTGCTTCTCACTCAGGAGTGGCTGATAGGGATCGCCCTGAGACGAGAGCCTGCGGAAGATACTGCGAATGTTGAAAGCCTGTGGTCGGATGCTCGAGGAGACCTCGCTCCAGTGCAGCGGTGTGGACACTGGTGCACCGGGCCGGGGTCTCAGACAGTAAGGGCTGACAATGGTTTTCCCAAAGCCATTCTGGAGATAGTCGATGTAGATTTTCTTCTTCCTCTTTTCCATTCCTCTTTCAATCGTAGCCAGATCTCCCATGCTGTGGACGGCCAGGCGGGCAATCACTTCCGCAAACCTGCGGACGGACTTGTAGTCGTGCCCGGCGTCCAGGGGCACTACTATGTGGAGTCCCTTGGATCCGGATGTCTTGGGATAACCATTCAGGCTCAACTGGTCGAGGATCTCCTTCACCGCCAGGGCCAGCTGGCAGACTGCCGGAAACGGAACTCCCTGGCCTGGATCCAGATCAATGATCATGAAATCCGCGAACTCGATGGATCCCGCCCGGCTGCTCCATGGATGCAACGGAATACAGGCCAGATTGGCCAGGTACACCAGGGTGCGCCGATCGTTACAGAGGATGTGGCGATTGGCCTTCCCCTTCGACCCGGAAGGGACGACCGCGGTGTCGATCCATTCGGGAAGGAAGTCCGGGGCATCTTTCTGGTAGAAACTCTTGCCCTCATAGCCATCCGGATAACGCTCCAGGTTCAGGGGACGATCCTTCAGGTAGGGTAGAAGAACCGGTGCGATGCGGTGGTAGTAGTCGACCAGATCACGTTTTGTGTAGCCGTCGCTGGCCCAGAAGGGCTTGTCCAGATTGCTCAGGAAATCGTATTGCTCCAGTCCGTCGTCCTCGCCGCGGCCCGCTGACGGGTTGTCCTCAGCGCCTTCGAAGCGGCACCCGGTTGCCTCCAGTTCCGGCCGGAGTTTCAGGAACACCGGGGCCCGAAGGATCCAGTCACGCGTCCACTCGTTGAACTTGACATCGCAGACGAGTGTCGGTTTCACCCACTTTGCGTCGGTGATTTCCCGAGGAATCTCTGGAAAGGGGGCCTCTTCCATCTGGAGAGATTTCATCTGGCCGTAGACCATCCGCAGTGTCTCTGCAGTGAACCCTCCTCCCACTTTTCCTACAAAGCGGAGGCGATCCTCATCAAAGAGACCGATCACCAGGGCGCCAAAGTGTTTTCTGCTTTTTGAGGGCGCCGTGAAGCCGCCGATGACGAAGCTCTGCTCGCGAGTAGCCTTGATCTTCAACCACTTGGAACTTCTTCCGGACACGTAGCGACTTCCCGCCTGCTTGGCCACGATGCCTTCCAACCCTTGCTCCGCCACGAGCTGGAAAAAGCTCTCTCCCTGCTTGGTCAGAACATCCACTTTCTTGATCAGTTCGGACTGCGGAACCAGGGCCTCAAGGATGCGTCTGCGCTCGGACAGGGTGACTTGCCGGAGATCGAAGCCGTCGCAAGACAGCACGTCGAAGACAAGGTAGCGGGCCGGGCCCGTCTCCTCTTCGCTCCGGGATCGGGTGCCGATGCCCAGCCTCGACTGAATCGACTGGAAGCGGGACCGGCCCTGGCTGTCGAAGATGACAATTTCGCCGTCCAGCAGGAAGTTGTCTGCGGGCAGTGCCAGCAGGCAGGGAAGCAGTTCCTGGAAGTACCGATCCAAGGGTTTTAGATTGCGAGAGAGGAGCCGGATTTTGCCGTTTGTTTTTCCGCCAGCCCTCGAAAACCGTCGTACTTGAGTTCGTACAGCCACCCGGCTCCGGCAGGTACTTTCTGCACCAGGCTCGGCAACATGGGAGCAGGAACCCGTTCGAGTTGGGCCGGCTCGAGTTGCAGCTCCCAGAGGAGTCTCTGATAGCGATGCCGGTGCGAGGCAGTGACCCCTTCGACCAGTTCTTCGACTTCCAGGCCGGACAAGACCGACTCTGACATCTCTTTCAGCAGGTCTCTCTGGGGATCAGCGAAAGGATCATCCTTCTTGATCAGCAGCCAGTCGTTTTCCGACCCTTTGATCTTGACCAGTATCCAGTGGCCCTGAAGCTTCTCGCCGTAGAGCCGAAGGTCGATGGTCCCCTGGTGCCAGGCTCGAACCGGATGGGTCTCTTTTCCCACGCATTGGTAGTTTCCCTGATCCCAGACAATCATGTTTCCCGCCCCATACTGTCCCGCCGGGATCACGCCTTCGAAGTGCAGGTAGTCGAGCGGGTGGTCCTCGGTGTGGACAGCCAGACGTTTCTGGGATGGATCCAGGGATGGGCCTTTGGGAATTGCCCAGGATCGCAGGACTCCCTCCATTTCGAGTCTGAGATCGTAGTGGAGTCGACGGGATGCATGTTTCTGTACTACGAAGCGAAAAGCGTCTCCGGGATCAGGCGTCGGCTGCCCCACAGGTTCGCCTGTGCTCTCAAAGTCCCGCTTGTCTCGGTATTTCTTCAGATCTGTCACTGCGACAGTATTCTAACCGTTTCTCGTTCCGAGTATCGGCAGGAAAGCCGGGAAAACTCGTAGGGGCCGGTCTCGTGCCGGCCCGCTTGGAGGGCGACCACAAGGGTCGCCCCTACGAATCCATTGCCCGGTGTCTGTCCCTGGCCATGAACACCCAGTTCCGCCCATTTTCACGCTGTGGCGTTAGTAACTATGTGGACAACGAAACTCTTACTGAAGTTCAGCAACGATGGTTCAGCGCAGGAGCCGAGGAGTTCACGGATCTGGAACTGGCGGCCACCTTCCTGGCCAATGGATCTCCGGGGAACATAGCCCTGGCTCAGGCTCGCATTCTGTTGGGTGTCCTGGCGCAGAGCTCAGACTGTAGAACGCTGGCTCGAGAGCTTCAGGATCAGGGATTTCCAGGTTGCCAGACCAGGGCTGTGGTGGCAGGCCTTCATCTTTGTCGCCGCCTCGACTGGCCTGGCCTGCGGCCGGGCCAGAAGTTTTCGTGCAGTCTGGAGATATTCCGTCATTTTCAACCCCGCATGATCCACCTTGGGAAAGAGTGCTTCTGGGCCGTGCTTCTGAACGGCAAGAACCGGCTTCTGAGGCTGGTTCGCGTGTCGGAGGGGTCATTGACGGCTTCGCTCGTACATCCCAGGGAGGTCTTTCGTCCAGCCGTGCTGGAGGCCGCCGCCGGCCTGCTCTGTGTCCACAATCATCCAAGCGGCGACCCGGCTCCCAGCCCTGAAGATCTGCAGATCACACGCCGCCTCGTGGAAGTGGGGCGCTTGATCGGGATCCGGGTGCTGGATCACGTCATCATTGGAGAGGACGAATACTTCGGAGAGGACGAATACTTCAGCTTTTCCGACGAAGGGATGATTTGACAGATTAGTGTGCTGTCCGGGAAGTTCGCGGTGTTAGTTCGGGTTGGATTTTCGTCGTCAGTGAGGCGCGCGACGCAGGAAGGCCGGGAGTCTTTCGAGGTAGCGCAACAAAGCTGTCGGCGAAAAGACGCCCGAAGTAGCGGCGTGAACTTTCCGGACAGTACACTAGAGCGTCATGCATCCTTTGGAAGCAGCCCGTTTTGATATCAAACTGCCCGGCCACCGGCCGTTCGGGGTGGTTGGTATGGGCTTGAATGCAGTGGACTGGATCGTGCACGTCCCCAACTTTCCGAAGCGCAACTCCAAGGTCCAGATCGAGAGCTTCGGGAGGCTGGCCGGCGGGCAGGTGGCCACGGCCATGGCCCTTTGTGGGCGATACGGTCTCAAGGCACGCTACATCGGTCGGGTGGGGGACGACGAGATCGGACGGTTTTCGCTCTCTTCCCTGAAGTGCGAGCCGATGGATATCAACCTGGTTGAGGTGGTTGCGGGGGCCTCCAGCCAGTACGCCATCATAGTGGTTGACCCGGAAGGGCAGCGCACGATTCTGTGGGATCGAGGCCCGTCTCTCTCCTACCGGGTGGACGAAATTCAGCCGGGTTGGATTTCGGCCGGCCAGGTTCTGCATCTGGACGGTCATGACGAGGAGGCTTCCATTCAATGTGCAGAATGGGCCAGCCAGGCGGGCATGAAAACCTCCCTGGATGTGGACAAGGTTCAGAGTCGAACGGGCGATCTGCTGGCTCTGACCGATTTTGCTCTCCCCAGCGAGACTTTCGCCCGGGCCTTCACCGGAGCATCGGACTGGAGAGAGGCTCTTCTGGGTGTTGCCGAGGCCTCTCGTGGTTTCACCGCGATCACACGCGACTCCCACGGCTGCGCCGCCCTCTGGAATGGCGAGATCTATGAAGTTCCGAGTTTTGAAGTTGAGGCGGTCGACAGCACCGGGGCTGGAGATGTGTTTCACGGCGCCTTCATCTATGCCGTGTTCCAGGAATGGAATGTGTGGGACTGTTTACGCTTTGCCAATGCGGCGGGTGCACTGTCCTGCACACGCCCCGGGGCCCGCGGTGGGATTCCGACGCTTGCAGAGGTGGAGAAGTTGCTGAAAGAGAAGAATTCGTAGGGGCGACCCTGGTGGTCGCCCGCCTGGACGGGCCGGCACAAGACCGGCCCCCACGAACTTCCCAGCTTTTTTATTTGAGAACCTGCGTCGAGTTTTTGCATCTAGGACTGTTGTGAAGAAGTTGAGAAACCTGATCGCTCTGGTTGTTTTGATTGGCGGCCCCGCCCTCGGGGAAGAACTGAAACCTGGAGAGGTCGTCGAGCGTTTTCTCCAGTCGGAGTCGCGCCTGGAGGCCGAGTTCCAGCACTACACCTATTCTCAGACCATTATCTTTCAGGAGTTGAGCGACTGGGGCTCGGTCCGGGGGGAGCGGGTGGTGGAGTACGACATCTATTTCGACACGGCCGGAGAGCGACAGCTCCGCAAGACCCGCGACCGCGGACGCCTCCCCAATATCCGGGTTACCCAGGAGGACCTCGACGATGCCGTCCCGAGGCAGCCTTTCATGCTCACCGGTGAGACCGCGTCTGAGTATGAGATTGACTACGTCGGCAAGGAGCTGGTCGACGAGCTGAACACCTACGTTTTTGACGTCGAACCCAGGAAGATGAAGAAAGGAAAGCGTTACTTTCTGGGTCGCATCTACGTTGACGATGTCGATTTTCTGATCGTCATGACCGGTGGCAAGATCGTTCCTGACCACGGTGACAACAGGTACCCGGCCTTCGAGACGATTCGTCAGGAGATCGAGGAAGGAATCTGGTTCCCGGCCTGGACCGGAGCCGACGACACCCTCCATTTCAAGGATGGACCCCGGCGGATCAAGATGGTGATCACCTACGAGGACTTCAAACGCTTCGAGGTTGACACGTCCATCACCTTTGACTCTGAGGAACCCATCCCTCCAGGGGAAGCTACTCCTCCCCGATCTCCTGATCGCTGATGATGATTTCGACCCGCCGATTCTTCTGACGTCCCTCGCGAGTGTCGTTGTCTGCAATCGGACGAGTCAACCCGTAGCCGACTGCTTTCAGGCGGGATTCATCGATGCCCTGTTCGGCCAGAAAACCGAGTACACTCTGAGCCCTCTCCGCGGAGAGCTTGAGGTTGTGTTCCTCGGAACCGGTGGAATCGGTGTGTCCCTCGATTCGAACGCGATGCTCGGGCATGATGAGCAGGATTCCCGCCAGCTTGGCAATCACCACCTTCAGTTCGGTCTTGAGCGTCGCTTTGTTCACATCAAAGAGAATATCGGGCAGGTTGAGGATGAGTCCCCGGGCCGATTCACGGGTGTCGGCCACCTGCGAGAGAGCTGCCTGGAGTCTGTCCTCGGTTTTCTGCTTGTCCACTGCCAGGCTTTCCTTCTCTGACCGGAGCCGGGCGGTCTCCGATTCCAGATCGGAAATGGAAAGGGCCAGAGCTTCCCTCTGACTCTTCAGCTCAACGGTGGCCCGGTTGAGGCCATCTTTTTCGGCCTGCATCCGGGTCAGTTGGTCGCGCGCACTGGAGACCTGTTCCTGCGACTCTTTCTTCTGCCTCTCCAGTTGCTCAATCTGTCGATCTGCCTGCTCCTGTATCTCCCGGGCCCGCTTCTCCGCATCTCCGGCGCGCTGTTCCAATTCGCCAATCTCGGCCCGTCGCTGCTGGATCTCGGCATCCAGTTGTTCGGCCTCGAGCCGACGCAGAGTGATCCGGATGGCTTCGTTGCTGGAGGCGACCGACCTGCGGGCGTAGTCCTGCGCACCCTTGCGCGAAGAGCTGCTTCGCGCCATCTGTCGGGATTGCTGCAAGGTGGTCATGGCGTCCGCCATCAGGGCCGACGCGTAATCCCCGGCCTGCATTCGCTCGGCGGTTTCGTAGGTCTTTTCTGCCTGCAGAACATCCAGTGGCGTTTTACCGTCGTACTTGACGAAGTCGAGCCGCTGAATGGCCATCTGCGAAGGCTCTCCCAGATCTGTGAAGCTGATCGCGGAACTCGGTGCCTGTGGATCCTGGCTTCCCCCATTCCAGAAGATGAGCGCGTCGGAGGGTTTATCGATCTGGTAGTACGGCTCAGCCGTGACCATCAGCGCAAAGGTGCGCAGCCCGGTTGAAAAGCGCCGTGTGTCATCGGGGCTCTTGGGTCGAACCCAGAGTTCGCCCAGGTTCTCTGCTTTTCCGTCGCGGCTGACGGCCCACAGGACAAAGGAAGTAATCTCACCCCCAAACAGGACCGCAGGCTTCATCTTCGTGTAGGAGACATCGATCCGCATCTGTCCTTCCTGGAAGTGGAATTTGGCTTTCATGGTGGCAGTGGGCACACGGCTCGAGTGAATCATCCGAAGCTCGACGTTGCGTCGCTCAGGAAAGCGGACGACTTCGAGCGTCTTTTCAGCGGCGGCCAGCCAGGGAGCGAACAGCCCGTTGATCAATATGACTGACAGGAAAGTAAGCTTTTTCATGAAATTCTCCCTCTGTTTTGGGGTTTTCAGCCCGGAAGCGGACCGTTTGCTATTGTACCTCAGAGGTTGCTGTTCGTTCGAGCCGTTGCGGGATCGGTCGTGCCAAGAATGCTGAGTAGACTTTTCCGAAATCGAAATTTCCGGGCACCTCTGGGAGCCGTCGAAGGGCCGGTCTTCGTGGTGGGAGGAGTACGGACTGGAAGCACCTACCTGACCCACCTTCTGAACTGTCACCCCAATCTGGTGCTGGGCGTTGAAGATCGCCTTCCGCGACTCCTTCTCGACATTCTGGCCATTGTCGATACGCCCCCGGGCTCGGTCCGCTGCAGGAAACTGTCGACCGACCCGGAGAAACTGCAGCAGATCGGTCATGAGGGGGTGCTCGGCTTTCATGAGCAGCCGGATCTTCTGCACGCCTTCCGCAGTCTGTTGGAGGCCAGGTTCAAAGAACTGATCAAGGACTTCTACGGGGGCCCGCGAGCCATGGCTCTGCAGAGTCAACTGGGGATTGACAAGACAGGAGCACAAAGGTGGGGCGACAAGCTGGGAACTTTCTGGCCGGGGGAACTTCTGGAGGTGTATTTTCCACAGAGCCAGTATGTTCACATCATTCGGGACGGACGAGATGTAGTGGCTTCCATGCGTTTGTTCGCCAAAAAACAGCCAGCCGCGCCCTGGGGAGGATTCAGCTTCGAGCAACTGTACAATACCTGGGTGGAAACCACCTCCAGGCTGAGAAGTCAGGGCCGCCGGTTGGAGAGGGCTCGCTATCAAGAGGTTCGCTACGAGAGTTTGGTGGCGAAGGAGCAGGAGTCTTTATTCGGGGTGTTCGAGTTTCTTGGAGAAGAGATCGGAGATCCAGTGCGGCGCCTCTACGAGCGTCTACCTGACCGTCTGGCAGGAGAACTGTTTACCCGGCATGGAACCTCGGCAAGTCCCTTGAAGTCGGTCGGAAAGTGGAAGACCGAACTGTCCGCTTCGGAGCAGCAGACGGCGACGAGGATCATGACTGGACTTCTGCAAGAACTGGGGTATGGCTAGCAGCCCGTGGTGCAAATAGGTTTTCAGACTTCAGACCGAGCGGATCGGTGGCAGAAGCGACGGGAGCGTTGGCCTAGACTTTTGAGTCTGGGCGGTCGGAATCAAGCCAAACAGGCCCTTCAGACGCTTCCACAGCGACAAAATGAGGAGCAAAACGAGGCAAATCCGCCCCTGCAGCCCCCGCGGCGTGCCCACACCCAACTGCTGGCGCATCAGCAGCCCCAGATTGAATCCGCTCACCTGAATCAGCAGCCGCTTCAAGACATTCTCATGGCCCCGAACGTGAACCCGTCTCATCCCGCCGGTCTCGCAAAGGTGAGCACACGGTCTCTCCAGTAGCTCACCTCGTTGTCGTAAAAGTTGCCGTCCTCGCCGACCTCGGATTCGTCGCCGGTTCCCATAGACCGCATCACGGGCCTGAGTGTCTCCTCTCCAGCGTCTTTTCCCTCGTTTTGGTTCGCTCACATAGCTGCGCAGTCCCAGCGCTTCTAAATCCACCATCCGCTCGCTGCTGTGATATCCCTTGTCGGCCACCACCTCTTCGATGCCCGATCCCTTCGGCAGCGCTTGTTCCACCTGCTCGGCCGCCTGTATCAGTGTCTTGACCATCGTTTGCGTATCGCCTCGATCCGATCCTTGCACCGTGACCGAGACGATGGCTCCCGTCTCCAGATCCACTGCATGCTCTGCCTTGTGCGCCAGATGCGTCCGCCCATCCTTCATCCTGGCGATGCGGGCATCCGCATCATGCGGGTGCTTCCACTGCTGGTTCGATCCCTTGCCGGTTCGCTTGCGGTCCAGTAGGGCCAGATCTTCTCGGGTAGGCGTCTGGATGCCGGAGGCTACTGCCAGCTCCGTCAAGAACTCTTCGTAGCCCTGCTCGGTGTCTCGTCTCACAATGCTGCGCAGCGCCGCATTGGCCTCCAGCGTGGTGGCATCGATGCCGATCGTCTTGCCATTCAACAACCCGCTCTCGGCTACCCGCTTCAGCACCCAGGAGAAAACCGCCTCATGCGTGGCCACATCGATCAGTCGCCTGGTCCTGGAGATGGTCGAATGATCCGGAGGTGACTCACTCAGATTCAGTCCCAGAAAACCGCGCAGCGCCAGCGAATCAGCGGCTCGCCAGGCAATGCCTCGCTCCGAGCTCAACCCTTCGAAGTAACCCACCACCAGCAGCCGGAAATAGATGCCCGGTGCCAGGCCGGGCCGCCCTCGGCTGGGGGCATAGAAAGCGGCGCATTCCGCTTCCACAAAATCATCGAAACCGTGCTTGCCCAGCACTCTGTTCAGGCGTTGGTAAAAAGGGTGTCCCGGCGCTTTGGCCAGCTCTGTTGCCGGCACCCACATCTCGCTCTGCCTCTGTCTCTTACGCTTGCCCATCGACATGGCACAAGTCTATTGGCCATGGCTGACCGAGAGGCGACTTTCACCACGGGCTGCTAGGGTACCCAGTTGGGGTTACTTGGAATCGTCCTCGGAATCTGCAGACGGTTTGAAAGGACTGATTCCCAGTTTTTCAGCAGTAAGGTCGGTCTGATCCACGACTGAGGCGGCCGCGACTCCCATGGTGACGGCAATGGATTCGCTGATTTCCTCTTTGGTGGCTCCGTACTCGAGAGCCTTCTTGATGTGTCCTTCCAGGCAGCCGCCGCACTGGTAACCCAGCGAAGCGGCAATAGCGATGAGTTCCTTGGTCTTGCGATCGATCTGAGAAGACTTGTAGGTCTCTTTGTAGAACTTGAAGTAAATCCGCCGCATGCGCGGTTCGACCATGCTGTACGGGGGCCACTTCTGCTTTTTGTCTGACTCCTCAGGAGGAGATTTCACCTCGGTACTCCTAAAAGTTTCTGCCGGCCATCGAACCCGGGCGTTCAGCTCTTATATACGCCGCCCGGGCCAAGGAGGTTCCGAAAATCATGGTTCATTGGGTTCCGGAAAGCAAGGATTGGCAGCGGCCGGGAATCGATGTCGGGTAGTCGGGGGTTCACCTATAATAGCAGCGATGCTGAATGGCTCAGCACCCTGGATCCGTGGCAAGTCGGACCGACCAGCAGAAGAGGACACGAGCCAATGTGTGGGCGCTATACTTTGACCAGAGTTGATGAGGTTGCCAGTTTCTTTGAGCTGAACGAGCGTCCCGAATTGGAAGTGCGCTACAACATCGCTCCCTCTCAAGAGGTCCTGGTCATTCGTCTGCCTGCCGCCGGGCATCGGAGTGCCACCTTCATGCAGTGGGGGCTGATTCCCCGCTTCAGCCGGTCGTTCGATCTCCCGGCTTTCATAAACGCCCGCTCCGAGACTGTCGATCGAAAGAACTCCTTCCGAGACTCGTTCCTTCGTCGACGGTGCTTGATTCCCTCCGATGGGTTCTATGAGTGGCGTCGGGAGCGAGGCTTCAAGCAACCCTTTCACTTCTGCCTGAAGAACCGAGAGTTGTTTGCTTTCGCCGGGCTCTGGGATTGCTGGGAAAACGAGCAGGGGAAGGGCATCGAGACCTGCACCATTCTGACCACTCCTCCCAACCATCTGGTGGCCGATATCCATGACCGAATGCCCGCCATCCTGAACCGGTCTCTACTGGATCTGTGGCTCGATCCGGAAGCCGATTCGGCCCGGTTAAGGGACGTGCTGCGTCCTTTTCCCGGCCGCCAAATGGAGAAGATGGCCGTACATCCGGGAGTCAATCGGACCGATTTCGATTCACGTCGATGTCTCGATCCGCCGCCTCCACGGCCTCGAAACCTGGATCTTTTCTGACGTAGGGCACGGTTACCAACCGTGCCGAGCTGAGGTCATCACCAAGAACTCGTTTGTCCCAGGAATCGTTGCCAGTGGGTTACGGTTTCGTTCGGCACGCCAGATTGGCGTGCCCTACGATTCAACGAATATGGGCTCTGGAAACGTGGAACACGGGAAGAAAGAAAGGGGAGGGCAGTTGCAACTTGTATGATGCCCTCCCGATCTATGTAAAGCCCTAGATCGGGCGTCTTGAGTCATCTACATGCGCGGCGAACGGTTTGGTTTCAGACAAGTTTTACTTTCTTGCTTCAGGCCGCCTGCAGAATGGCACGGGCACCTTGCGCCCACAACCTGCCTGCGGTGAACCTCAGGCGGCTCCCGGGCGTATTCACAAGAGGATCTTCCCGGAGAGCGCAGTTCGGAGCGTAGAAAAGAAACCGAATGTCGATTAGAGTCGTAATACAAAATTGGCAGCCGGCGTATGATGCACGAGTCTGTCATGAGATTGTCGCCCGGGGTGGTGAACGGGTCCTGATTACCGGTCCTCTGGTTGTTAAAGTCGCTGGGGCTAAGACCGTATTGGAGATGCTATGAAAAAGAACACGATTGGATTTCTGCTGTTTGTTCTCTTGACCACTATTCCTGCTGTCATGCTGGCACAGGAAACCGATTCGAATCAGGAGCCGGTTTCAACCTCGGGCCAGTACACCCAGGTCCCAGAGTCCTATATGGAGAGGATGAAAAGGACGAGTGTCGTGAAGGATCTGAGTCTCCATGAATCGATTCGAATGGCCCTGTCCAACAACCTTGAGATTGCCATCGAGAACTACAACGAGGACATGAATCGGGAGCAAATTGTCAAGGCGCGTGGTTTCTACGATCCGACGCTGAGCTTCACAGTGGGCTGGAACTCCAGGCAGAATCCTACGAGCAGTGTTCTTCAAACTGGTGGTGGAATCCCGGTCCAGCTCAGCGACGGTTTTACCTGGGATACGACTCTGAATCAGAATGTGCAGGGCGGCGGTGCCTTCAGAGTCCTCTGGACCAACAGCCGCAATCTGACGAACAGCACGTTCTCCAACGTGAATCCCAACTACAACACGAACTTCAACCTTTCCTTCACGCAGCCGTTGTGGCGGGGCTTCGGGAAGAAGACCGCTACGGAACGGCAGATCAAGATCGCCAACCTGGACACCGAGATCAGTGACACCCAGTTCAAGCAGCGGGTGGTAGAGATCATCCAGCAGGTCCAGAACCAGTACTGGGAGCTGGTTTACGCCGTCGAGAATCATGAAACCCAACGGCAATCGGTGGAGCTGGCCATCGTCCAGCACCGCAATAATCGCAAGCGGGTGGAAATCGGCGTCATGGCTCCGATCGAGATTACCAGCTCGGCGGCGGAAGTAGCGACCCGGGAACAGTCGCTGATTCAATCCGAGGTGCAGATCATTAATGCCCAGAACAACATGAAGCGGATGCTGGCTCCCGATCCCTCGGCCCCGATCTGGAGCCTGACCCTGATCCCGATCGATCGGCCCCGCATGAAGGACGTGAGCTTGACCTTGCAAGAGGCCATTGAGACCTCCGTGCGAAACCGCCCCGAGCTGGAAAGGGTCAAGCTGCAGATGGAGCAGAATGAAGTGAACCGCCGCTTCTACACACGGGAGGGCAAACCGACCGTGAATCTGCGCACCAACTATGGAAGCCTGGGGACCGCGGGCACGGTATTCCAGACGATTAGCGGTGAGGTTTTCGAGCGGCCAACTCAGATCGAAGATCCGAATGACCCCCGCTTTGGGGCCTTCGGGACGGCCTGGGGCCAGGCCTTCGGCTTTGATTTCACCAGCTGGGGGATCTTTTTCGACGTAACCATTCCACTGCGCAAGCGCTCCAACAACGCGGATCTGGCCATGGCCGATATTTCCGAACGCCAGCTCAACACCCAGATGAAGAACCAGCAGCAGCTGGTCATCGTCGAAGTCCGCAATGCCTACGAGACGATTGCCACCAGAAAAAAGAGCCTGGAGGCGGCCGAGGCGGCCCACCGGCTGGCCCAGGAACAACTGGATGGAGAGAACAAGCGCTTTGAAGCCGGACTGTCCACCAATTTTGAGGTCTTGCGCTTTCAACGTGACCTGGCGAACATTCAGGTCAGCGAACTGCGGGCCCAGGTGGACTACGAGTTGGCTGTGACCGCTCTGCAGAAGGCCATGTACACAATCATCGACGAGAACGACATCGGGTTCGCCCGGGGGAACTGATGGGTTCTGGGTGCTAGGTTCTGGGTTTTAGGTCTGGGTGCTGGGTTGGGGTCTGAAAAGTGGGAGGGGCCGAAAGCGTCGGGATAAACCGACATGGAGTAGCGGATGAAAGAGCCGTACGGGGAAAGGTGTAGCCAACCACCCCGACCCCGAGTCATGCATCGATACCTCGCAAGAGGCTGGTGAAGCGTTGACAGGGGAAGCGTGAGCCGGGCTATTGAGCTTCGAAAGAAACGAGTTCCAGGTGCTGCTTTTATGGCCCCAAGGGGGTGGCGAAACCGGCTGCGGCGTAAAAGGCGAGTCGCAGCAGGGCCTGGCGGAGTCAGAGACCCCGTGCAAGCGTGGACGCTCCATGGACGAGAACCGAGAGACCCCAGGGTAGTCCGTCTGGATGGCAGGCGGACAGGCCGGCGAAGGTAAGCCGTAATGCCGGACATATACGGCCCTGGGGAGTCGGACGGACTCATAGTACTGATGAAGCGAGCGAACAAAGACGAAGAGTCGGCGGAGTTTGTGGAGGGAAGGAGTCCGGCCAAGGGAAGCACCAGTGAAGGCGGCCACGCCCCGGACACGGAGCCGGAAAGGTGTGACGATCGACTGGCTGGTGTAGGGCAGGCCGCACGCCGGGATAGGAAGATGCGGTTCACCGCGTTGCTGCACCACGTGACACCGGAACTGCTGAAGCAGAGCTATTTCGCCTTGAAGCGGAAGGCTGCTGCAGGGGTGGACGGAATGACGTGGCAAGCATATGGAGAAGGGTTGCGGGAGCGACTGCTCGTTCTGCATACCCGAATCCATGACGGGACCTATCGAGCCCACCCCTCGAGGCGGGTCTACCTCCGAAAGGAGGATGGCAGGCTGCGTCCACTGGGCATATCGGCCCTGGAGGACAAGATCGCGCAACAGGCCGTAGTTACGGTACTGGAGCAGATCTACGAGGAGGAGTTTATGGGCTTCAGTTACGGGTTCCGCCCCGGACGCAGTCAGCATCGAGCATTGGATGCGCTGTGGATGGGGATTACCAATCGGCCGGTGAATTGGGTGCTGGACGCTGACATTAGTGGGTTTTTCGACGCCATCGACCACGAATGGATGCTGAAGTTTCTCCAGCACCGGATCGGGGACCGGAGGGTTCTGCGACTGATCCGCAAGTGGCTCAGAGCGGGAGTCTCCGAAGCGGGTCAATGGTCCAGGAGCACGGTGGGAACGCCACAGGGGGCGGTAATTTCGCCCCTGCTGGCAAACATCTACCTGCACTATGTACTGGATCTGCGGACCCACCAGTGGCGAGGACGTAAGGCGAAAGGGGCGGTCATCATCGTCCGCTACGCCGACGACTTCGTGCTGGGATTCCAGCATCGCGAGGAGGCCGAACAGTACCGCCGGGAGCTGGCGGTACGGCTGTCGCAGTTCGGCCTGCAACTGCACCCGGAAAAGACGCGGTTGATTGAGTTCGGCCGTTGGGCGAGCAAGAATCGTCGCCGCCGGGGGCAGACCAGACCGGATACCTTTACCTTCCTGGGCTTTCGCCATATCTGTGCGCAAGGTCGAAAAGGCGGGTTTACGATCCGGCGGAAGACCGAAGGGAAACGTCTGAGACGCAAGTTGAAGCAGATCCGCGCACAACAGCTGCGCCGACGGCACGATTCGCTCCCCGAACAGGGGAAGTGGCACCGGTCCGTCGTCCAGGGTTATTTCAACTACCATGCGGTCCCGGGCAACAGTGATGCCCTGAACGCCTTCCGCAGCGCGGTGTGTCGCGGCTGGTGCCACGCCTTGCGGCGTCGGAGCCAGAAAGCGAACATGCCGTGGCCGCGGTTCAACCGGTATGTCAAGCGGTGGATCCCCAGTGTCCGTATCCTACATCCTCCACCCTTCGTGCGTTTTGGCGTTCGACCCGAGGTAGGAGCCGTATGAAGTTATGTCTTCACGTACGGATCTGTCCGGGGGGTGCCAGGCAACTGGCATCCCTACCGGAACTCAGGGCCGCGACCGCCGGGTGTGATCTTCATGAGTCTCGGTCGCCGCCCAAGGCGCCTCCCACGTTCCGGATTCCCCAAAACCCAGCACCCAGCACCCAGAACCCTATTAAAGCGCAAGGCGTTTGAAGATCGGTTCTGGAATCAGTCGGATCACCAGCATGATCCACCTCCAGAAGGGGGGTAGGTAGTAGGTGCCGGAGGATCGTCCCAGCATGCGAACCAGGTTGCGGGCAATCTGTTCGGGCCGGGCCACCAGAAATAGTCCCTCTTTCCCGTAAGTCATAGCTGTATCTACGAAACCGAGCTTCGCCGTGTAAACTCGGACCCCCTTTTTTTCGAGGCGATTACGAAGACCATCCAGGAAGATCGAGAAACCACCCTTGGCGGCGCCATAGACGTAGTTGCTCTGTCGCCCGCGTTCCCCGGCTACCGAGGAGAGACCCACGATGAAGGCAGTCGGCCCCGGGGTCATGACGTCTACGGCCAGCGAAATCAGGCTTACCGCGGCCGTGAGGTTCACATCCAAGAGAGTGCGGGCGCTGGCGGCATCCCAGCTGTCTTCAGGCTGTTCCCCCAGCATCCCCAGGGCGCAGACCTCGCCGTCCAGGCCGCCCATTTCCTCTCGAGCCCGGCCCACCAGATCACGGTGGCCCTCAAAATCGGTGGCCTCGAAAGCGGCAGTACCCACGCTCTTCTCGTGGCGAATGAAGAGATCCCGGGCGATGCGCTCCAATTCCGCCGAACTGCGTGCAGCCAGAAACACAGAATCGCCGCAGGCGCAGAGGCGGTCGGCGATGGCCCGGGCAATCGAAGACGTCGCCCCCAATACCAGGACTCGCCTCAATTTCCACCTCCGGTCAAGCCGATGCGGCGAGCCAGATCGGAGTCAAACCGATCGTGGGGGTCGACGCCGCGTTTGATCCGCAGCCACTCCTGCCACTCCGGGTACATGGCTCGAAAAGTCGCCGGGCTGAGCCGGGCATCCTTGGCCAGATAGACTCGGCCCTGGTGGGCCAGAACGATAGAGTCCAGTTGCTCCAGAAAGCCCTCCAGCCGATCACTGACCGGGAAGTCGAGCGAAATCGTGTAGCCTTCGAAAGGAAAAGACAGGAGTCCTTTCCCCTGTCGTCCGAAGCGTTTCAATACGACTAGAAAAGACCCCATGCGGCTGGGCTTCAGGCTCCGAAGCAGCAGCTCGATTCCAGCTGCGCTCTTGTCCAACGGGAAGGCGCACTGGTACTGAACGAATCCCTTCTTTCCGTAGGCCCGGTTCCAGTTCCGGATACTGTCCAGCGGGTAAAAGTAGGGCTCGTAGTGAACGGTTCTCCGTGATCGCCCCGCAGCAAAACGGCGGTAGTAGAGCGAGTTCATGACACCGATCGTGCCGCGGTTGAGCAGGAGGGCGGGGAAATCAAAGGGGATCCCGGCCAGGCTGCGGTTAGTGACTCTCAATGGAGCTTCCCGCTGGGAGGGGCCGAGTTGGTCCAGGCGGCAGTGATTTCCGCGCATCAGCACCGAGCGTCCCAGCGACTTTCCCCGGGCCAGACAGTCCATCCAGGCCACTGAATAGACGAAGCGTTGGTCTTCCCGGTCGATGAGCTCCATAGTCTCGTCCAGGTCCCGGCTTCGATGGTACTCGACGTCGATATAGGCGGTTTCCACCGGCTTCAGCTGGATTTCACATTCCAGGATGAACCCGGTCAATCCCATTCCTCCGACCGTCGCCCAGAACAGCTCAGGGAGCGTCTCTCGGGAACAGGAGATCGCTCGTCCGTCAGCACCCAGCAGGGCGATCGATCGAACATGGGCTGAAAGGGAGCCCTCCAGATGGTGGTTCTTACCGTGCACGTCACAGGCTACACAACCCCCGACGGTGGCCAACCGGGTCCCCGGCGTTACGGGAAGAAACCAGCCCCGGGGAAGAAAAATACGCAGAATCTCGGACAGGCTGACTCCCGCCTCACAGCGCAGCAGACCGGTCCCGGAATCGAAGTCCAGAAACCGATCCAGCCTTTCGCTCAAGACCACGGTTCCCTTGCTGTTGAGCGCGGCGTCGCCGTAGGCACGACCCAGGCCTCGTCCCAGATAACTCGGGGAAGAAGATTCGCTGATGAGCCGGACGGCGTGACTGACCTGCTCCGGACGCGAGAGACGGCAGGAGCGGACCGGAAAGCGTCCCCAGCCTCCAATCTCCCTGCTGACGAGCCCCATCGCGGTCATCCCGGACCCGACAGCCTATCGGGCGGAGGCTTCCTCCAGTGCCATGTCAATAAAGCCTGAGAACTCTTCGAAGTCAGGTGTTCCTCGAAAAGGAGCCCCGTTGAGGAGGAATGTAGGAGTGGAAGTGATCCTCAGCTGCTTAGCTTCGCTCACGTCGCTCATCACCACCGAACGCGTGCTTTCGTTGTCAAAGCACGCGAGGAACTCTTCTTGGTTCAGGTCGGCCTCTGCCGCAAAGCCTTCTACCTTGTCGCGCAGATTCTCGAGAGTGATCTCTTTCTGGTTTTCGAAAAGCCGACCGTGTATTTCCCAGAAAGCATCTGGGTTCTGAACGTACCCGCAGGTTGCGGCCAGCGAGGCCTTCAAGGCCCAGGGGTGAATGCTCGTCAACGGAAGGTGCTTGTAGACAAAGCGGATCCGGTCGCCGTATTCCTCCAGTAGCTTTGTCTCCAATCCAGAGTACGCGGGTGCACAGTAGGGGCACTGGTAGTCTGAAAACTCAACGACAACCACTTCGGCGTTCGGATTGCCTCGGAGCGGACGGTCCGTAAGATCAATCTTTGCCAGGTTCTCCTCTCCAAGCTTGCTCAGTTGACGCCAGCGCGCCTCCTGTGGAGTCAGCTCCAGGTCCCACACCTGCCCCAGGATCATATGTCTTCCGTCTTCGGTAACAAAGAGTTCGGCGGACTGTCTGTTCTGGCCGTTCATGTAGGACAGCTTGACGGTCAGGAAAGAGGAATCTTCAAGTGGTTTGATCTCCTCCACCTGAACCTCACTGACAGTCTTGTTCAGTCCCATCAGGAAGTCGCCAATTTTCTGTTTGAACTCATCGGAGTCAATGACTGGCCGCGAACGGATCTGCTGCCCACAGGCTCCCCCGAGGATCACAATCCCCAGGAAAAGCAACAAGATCCACACCGGTTTGCGAGTCAATACCATGCATTTCTCCAAGTGGCACCCCACAGGCTGCCAGGATCCCATTATGCCCCAAAACAACTGCAGAAAGGGTTTTCGCTTCCTTCTACACGGTCCCGGGGATAGTCTTGTCGCTTCAAACGAAGTTGCGGCCGGCCGCATAGAAAACTGGAAACCCCCTGCTGTGAAGCTCTTTGACATTCTCGCCATTCTGATCACATTCTCGGCTGTCTTCAGTTATCTGAATCACCGCTTTCTCCGATTCCCTCGATCCATTGGCCTGATGCTGATCGCCATTGTCCTGTCGTTGCTAGTGACGATGCTGGGCTGGCTGGGACTCGGAATCGATGACACCACACGCTCTCTGGTGGCCAGCATCGACTTTAATCGCGCTCTGATGGGGGGAATGTTGAGCTTCCTCCTCTTTGCCGGAGCGCTTCACGTGAATCTGGGTGAACTGGCAGCCAACAAGTGGACACCACACGCTCTCTGGTGGCCAGCATCGACTTTAATCGCGCTCTGATGGGGGGAATGTTGAGCTTCCTCCTCTTTGCCGGAGCGCTTCACGTGAATCTGGGTGAACTGGCAGCCAACAAGTGGACCATAGGGCTGCTGGCCAGTGTTGGGCTCCTGGCCTCGACCCTGCTGGTGGGGATCCTGTGCTGGTGGATTCTTCCCGCCGCCGGCTTCCCGTTGCCTTTTCTCTACTGTCTGCTCTTCGGAGCTCTCATTTCCCCAACTGATCCGGTCGCGGTTCTTTCGATCTTGAAGTCCTCGGGTATTTCCCGAAGCCTGCAGGCAAAGATCTCTGGTGAGTCCCTCTTCAACGACGGTGTGGGAGTCGTGGTCTTTTCAGTGCTGCTGGAGATCGTAACCCAGGACAGTCCAGCACGGATCGAAGATGTTCTCGGCCTGGTGGCCAGGGAAGCGTTCGGGGGCGTGCTGCTGGGTCTCGCCACGGGCTACCTGGCCTATCGCATGCTGAAGAGCGTGGACAGTTACCAGGTGGAAGTTCTGATCACCCTGGCGCTGGTCACCGGTAGTTACTCTCTGGCCATGAAACTGCACACTTCGGGTCCCATCTGTGTCGTCGTGGCAGGGCTCATGATCGGCAATCGGGGTCGACGGCTGGCCATGTCACAAACCACGCGAGAGCATCTCGACGATTTCTGGGAGCTGGTGGACGAGATTCTGAATGGGGTTCTCTTCGTTCTGATCGGGCTCGAAGTGCTGATTCTCTCCTTCACGACGCGACACCTCTTTCTCGCCCTGCTCATCATCCCGGTTGTGATTGGAGCCAGATTTGTCACGGTGGGACTGCCGGTGTCGTTTATGCGTCTCTTCCGAGACTTCAGCCCGGGTGCTGTAAGGATCATCACCTGGGGCGGGCTCAGGGGAGGGATATCGGTCGCCCTGGCACTCTCTTTGCCGGCGGGACCGGAAAGGGCCCTCATTCTTCCTCTCACCTACTGCGTCGTGGTCTTCTCCATTCTGGTCCAGGGGCTCAGTATGGGCTGGCTGGTGCGACGCCACCAACTCTAGGAGATTCCAGGTTCCAGAACCCATTTGAAACTCAGAGCCCGGTTTCGGTATCTTATCTCATCATGAAGACTTTGATTCGTGGAGCTGTCCTGCTGACGGCGAGCGCGTTGTTTTTGCATTTCTGGACGGGAGAAGCCGCTCTGGCCGCTGCTTCCGCAACGGCTCCGGCTGCTCAGGAAACTCGGTCAGTGAGCACGATCTCCTACAACGGCCAGGAGTTTCTCAGCACCTTCAACGCGGCTCGTGAAGAGACCCGACTGGTACTCATCTTTTCTCCTACCTGAGGACATTGTCTTCGGGGGGCCTCCGAAGTCAGTCAGCTCCTTCAGCAGTTACCCGATGCCAGGGTCAAGGTCATTGTCCTCTGGTCTCCCGTACTGGAACACGACAACCGCTTCGCCGCTCAGAAAGCGACCACCTACCTGAAGGACTCGAGAGTCGAACATTTCTGGGATCTCTGGCGGTTTGGCATCAACCATTACACGAAGAAGCTGGCCTATCCCGACGCCGAGCTGGCCTGGGACATTTTCGTTCTCTACCAGCCGGGAACGGAGTGGATTCTGCCGGGTCCCGATCCGAGTCCCAATTACTGGGCGCAACATCGCGAGTTGGATGTTGGACCGGACTACACCCAGGCCGAGCTCAAGACTGAACTGGAGAAACTGCTCAAGTAGAGTGGACTAGTGCCGGCAGCTCACCCACGAGAGCCACTGCTGAGCAAGTCTCGAGGAACCGCGACTTCCATCGCAAGCAGTGCGTCCGCCAGCGTCTTGCCCTGAGGATCGATCCGCAGGGAGACGGTTCCTCCTCCTCCCAGCGACTCGTGAAGGAGAAAGTTGAGAGACTCCAGGTTGGGAACCTCGAAGCGCTCGACCGCACCCTGGCAGATGTCGGAGAAATACCCTTTCACTTTGTCGGGGGTGAGGTAGGAACACAGCCATCGGTAAATCTCGGGAGACCTTGCCACCACCCCGATGTTCGCCGTATCGCCCTTGTCTCCCGATCGCCCCCAGCAGAGATCGAGCAGTCGGCAATGCGTCGTCGGCGCCTGGCTGGACAGCGCACTGCTCTGAGCTTCTTCTGGCGCCGATGCCAATGGCTCCTGGCTCTCCCGAGGCGGTGTTTCCGGGACCTGGTCCGACACCTGGAAGACCTGCTGTGTGCCCACAACGCTGACCGTGGGAGTGACGTATTCCCTTGGAATCAAGCAGGGCCAGTAGGCAATCACCGTCTGAATCCGGGGACGGGCGCCGACGATTGCCACCCCTGGAACGGAACTCAGGATCAGAGATGGGAACAGTTTCGAGAACTGGCCCACCTTTTCGCGGTCCGGATCCCGAACGCCCAGTCGAAGCAGGATCTCGCCCGGCTGCGCGTCTCGACTGATGTGCCGGTGGCAGGCATCATAGCCAACCAGTTCGGTGGACGTTTCCTGGAACTCGAGATCCAGGTTCTCCCACAAGGTTTCCGCCATGCGGCGAGATTTTTCGACCACATCGGGCTGGCAGACTAGGATGGTCCCGTGGGCCTTGAAACCGTTCAGATAGGCAATTGAGACCTTGAGCTGAGGAGGGCGGGGTTCCCCTCTGAACCCCCGGACGCGGACCCGGTCCTCTCCTTCCCGGTGGAGGCGAAAACTGGAGAAATCAGCGATGACGTCGGGAGTCAAATAGCGCCGGGGGTCTCCCATTTCATATATGAGCTGGGCCGTCACGGTCTTCAGGTTGACCATTCCGCCGGCTTCAGAGTGTTTTGTCACCACAAAGGATCCGTCGGTCTCGAATTCGGCGATGGGAAAGGCCATCTGATGGAAGGAAGGCACTTCACGCCAATCCGTCAAATTGCCTCCGGTCGCCTGGGCACCGCACTCCAGGATGTGGCCGGCGACGACTCCGGCAGCGAGGCGATCCCAGTCGTTCAGGGGCCAGTCGAACTCAAAAGCGGGAGGAGCACAAGCGATTCCGGTATCGGTGACCCGACCCGTAACGATGATCTGAGAGTCCGTGCCAAGGGCCTCAATGACAGGTCCGACACCCAGGTAGGCATTGGCGCTCACGACCTGACCTCGAACCTCGCTCAGGTGCTGGCCGGTTTCCATATGGGCCAGGGGAAGGCCTTCTTCCAGCAGGCTGTCGAGTCGGTCCATCAGATCATCGCCTTCGACCACGGCAATCTTGAGTTCTTGGCGATGCTCTCTGGCAGCCAGCGCAACCTGTTCGGCGCAGCCCGTGGGATTGATTCCGCCGGCATTGCTGATCACCCGGGTTCCGGTCTCGGCCAGAAGAGGAAGACACTCGCGGACCTGGTCAACAAAATCAGCTGCGTAGCCCAGCTCGGGGTTGCGGGACCGTTGTTTCTGCAGGATCGACATCGTGATTTCGGCCAGAAAGTCCTGGGTGACATAGTCCAGCGGGCCCAACTCGAGCTGGCGTCGCAGGGCTCCCGGATCATCCCCCCAGTAACCGCCCGCATTGCCGACCCTCACCGTTTTCGAGGTCATCATCGGGGTATCTTAACTTAGTTCCACGTTGCGGGTTGTTCCCTTCACTCACTCCCACTCTCGGTCTCCACCACCAGAGTTCTTCCGACCCGGAAGTTGCCAGACCGCCGTTTCAAAACTCCCGGTCGCGGCTCTGAGGCCTCTCCCACATTAGTTCCGCAGTTCCGCGTTCCGGGTTGAGAGTGGGAGGGTCCTCGACCTCGCGGACGCTCTCGGCCGCTCCTTAACGTTCGCCGCCCACGAGGCCGAGGCTCCTCCCATTCTCGGCTCCCAGCGACATGGAACATGGAACGCGGAACGTGGGACAATGAGGGGCATGCAGGCAGTGATGATCTCCAGACCGGGACCTCCGGACGTCCTCACAATCGGTGAAACAGACCCCCCTGTTCCGGATGCCGGAGAAGTTCTGGTACGGGTCCGTGCTGCCGGGGTCAACCGGGCGGATGTCCTACAGCGGCAGGGTCTCTACCCTCCTCCCCCGGGGATTCGAGAGGATATTCCGGGCCTCGAGTTTGCCGGGGAAGTCGAAGAATCCGAGGCTGAGACCGGAGGCTGGAAAGCGGGTGACCGGGTCATGGGACTGGTTTCCGGAGGGGCCTATGCGCAGTACGTGACCTGCCCTGGCCGGCTCTTGATCCGGGTTCCCTCCGAAATCACTTTCATTCAGGGCGCAGCCCTCCCCGAGGTCTTTATTACCGCCTATGACGCTCTCTTCAACCGTCTCCAGATTGATTCCGGCGAGACCCTGCTGATTCACGCGGCTGCCAGCGGCGTGGGGACGGCCGCGATTCAACTCGCCAGAAGCCGGGGAGTCCGTGTTTTTGGAACCGCTTCATTGCAGTCCAAACTGGAGGCGCTGTCGGATCTGGGTCTCGACCTGCCCATCAACTACCGGGAGCAGAGCCTCTTTGAGGAGGTGTTGAGAGCAACCGGGGGGAAGGGAGTCGATGCCATTCTCGACCTGGTGGGGGCCAGCCACTTCGCCCCCAATCTGGACTGCCTGGCAGAACTTGGGCGGATGGTGGTTGTGGGGCTGGTCGGGGGCAGCCAGGTGGACATGGACCTGTCGGCACTGATGCGAAAGCGGCTCACCATTATCGGCACGGTTCTGCGTTCGCGAACCTTGGAGGAGAAGGCCTGTCTGGTTGCCGATTTTGAAGCTCACCTGGGTCCGCTCCTGGATTCCGGTGCGATCCGCCCGGTGGTGGACAGGGTCTTCCCCCTTTCCCTTGCGGGCCAGGCTCACTCCTACATGGAATCCAATCAGAACATCGGCAAGATCGTGCTGGAAGTTGGCTAGAACTCTCTTCTCGCACTTGCCTTTGCCCGTGCCCGGGCAAGGGAGGTGCACTTATGGAAGGGAGTGCCTGGTTGCCGAGACCTCGGCTTTCTTCTCGATGAGGTCCAGCCGCACCGCGCACTCGATGTGCGGTGTTTGCGGAAACATGTCCAGGGGTTGAACGGCGGTAACCTGGTAGCGGGAGGTAAGGCCGGCGATGTCTCGGGCCTGGGTGGCCGGGTTACAACTCACATATAGAATTCGGCGGGGCTGCGCTTCCAGTAGCCTTCCTAACAGGCGATTGTTCAATCCAGCCCGCGGTGGATCCAGCACAACTTTGTCGGGGTGACCGAAGGCCTGGAGACTCTCCTGGGACAAAGCCTCCGTGGCGTCGGCAACCTGAAATTCAATGTTCTCGACGCCATTCTCGCGAGCATTTTCTTGGGCGTCCTCTACTGATCCAGGGTTGTTTTCAAAGCCCACGACCTTTTTCACGCTGGAAGCCATGAACAGTCCGATGCAGCCCACTCCCGAGAAAATATCGAATAACAGCTCCGAACTCCGAGGTTCAAGCAGCTCCTGGATGAGGAAGTAGAGCCTCTCTGCCTGCAGTGTGTTCGGTTGGAAAAAGCTGGTCAGAGAGATGCGAAAGGAGAGATCTCGAATGGTTTCGGTGATCTCACCACTTCCGTAGATAATCTTTTCTTCCCCCTGAGCCACCGGCGACCTTGTCTCGTTGACGGCGTTGACAAGAGACACGATCTCTTGGAATTCGTCCGCGAGTGCAGAGCCGAGAATTTCCATGCGTCCCTCGTCGAACCTTGTGGTCACCAGTGCAGCCAGGATCTCGCCGGTCGCCTCCGAACTCCTGAGCACCAGGTTCTTGAGAAAGCCTCTGTGGCCCCGACTGTTGTAGGCACTCCAGCCCTGGCTCCTGGCAATCTCCCGAACTCGGTTCACAACCCGGGCGCTCAGACTGCTCTGCAGGAAGCACTCCCTCAGGTCCACCAGCTTGTCAAAGCGTCCAGGAACGTGCAGGCCCAGTGCGAACCCCTTGTCCAACGGGAGACCCGACTCGATCTCCTCTCTTGAGAGCCATCGATTCGTTCCGAATGAGAACTCCATCTTGTTCCGGTAGAAGTAGGGTCTGGGTGACGGAATGGGAAGCCCGACTTCCACCTCCAGACCGCCAATTCGGGCCATCAAATCCTGAACATGCCGCTGCTTTTCGACCAGCTGACGCTGATAGCTCAGGTTCTGCCAGCGACAGCCACCACAGATTCCAAAGTGCTGGCAGCGGGGCTCGATGCGATCTTCGGAGGGTTCCAGAAGCTCCGTTAGTGCGGCCTCGACAAAATTCCTTTTTCTCTTCAGAATTACTGCTCGAACGCGATCTCCAGGTACCGCTCCGCTGACGAAAAACACCAGCCCATCTTTCCGGGCGATGGACTTTCCGTGGAACCCGGAAGTGGTGACCGTGAGCTCTATTTCCTGCCCCCTACGGGGGAGTGCCTCAGCTTCCATAGAGCGTGCATCATAGCCTAAGTACTCCCTTCGTGAGTACTGGGTACACCATTCCGGGAATCGTCTTCCGTGCTAACTCATTTTGTGGTGTCGCCCCCGCCGGGCTAAAATGCCAACTGCCGCAGGAAAAAAATGGACTTGCTCTCAATTTTCCGGCCCTCTCCGGAACGCCAGATCGCGAAGGCGCGCAAGCGCGTCAAGGAACCGCATGGGGATGCGTCCGTTCGCGTCCAGGCGGCCCAGAAGCTCGCCGAGATGGGTACTCCGGAGGCTCTTCGAGCGCTCCTGGACCGGTTCCAGATCACTGTTTCCCCGTCGGTACAGGACGAGGATGAAAAAGAACAGGTGTTGAGCTGGATTGTGCACCACGGAGAGAAGACGATTGCCCCTCTGGTGCAGTTCCTGAAGACCGAGAGGCAAGTTTACTGGCCCCTGCGTGCCCTGCGCGAGATACTGAGTCGAGAGGAGTTGCTCTCTCGCCTGGAGGAACTGTTGAGGTACCACTGGGAGAACCCGCCCGCCAGCCCGGAACCTCAGGCCCAGATGATTCGCAGCCTTGGAGATCTACACAGTCCCGGTCTGGAGGAGGTCGTGCGTCTGCACCTGCAAGAGCGAGACGACGACATCCGCCTGGCGTCGATCGATTACCTGTTCGAGCTTTCCGAACAGGACGTCAGGGAGGCGATTCTAGAATGCTATCTGGAGTCGGACGACCGCCCTCGGATCCGGGCTCATATTCTGGAGAGACTGGAGCAGCAAAAGTGGAGTGTGAGGGGGTACCGGCCCAAGATTGAAGAGACTCTATCCGAGGATTATGCCCTGACTCGCGACGGCCAGGTCCGGAGAATAGGAAAGCGATTCTGATGACAGATCCGACCATTCAAGATGTGGTTTTCAAGTCGTTGGTGACCCATCGTGATGAAAGGGGTTTTTTTCGGGAACTGGTTCGAGTCTCGGATGGCTTCTTTGGCGAGTTCGGGCAGTGGAGCCACTCCATCATGTACCCGGGCGTGATCAAGGCCTGGCATTTTCACCGAAGGCAAACCGACTGGTGGTATGTCTCTCATGGAGTCTTGAAAGTGGCCCTTCACGACCTGCGTGAGGATTCACCGACCTTTCGGGTCACCCAGGACTTCCTGATGGGGGATCAGCAGGAGCCGATAGTGGTTGCAATTCCGTCCGGAGTGGCGCATGGCTGCAAGGTCCTGAGCGGCCCGGCTGGACTCTTCTACCTGACCTCTACGGTCTACGACTCCGAGGATGAGGGCCGCCTTCCACACGATGATCCCGCCATCGGATATGACTGGCTGGCCCCGGCCCCGATTACTTGAACGTTCCAGATTCCAAATTCCAGAGCTCCAGGAAAGAGTGGGAGGGGCCGAAAGCGTCGGGATAAACCGACATGGAGTAGCGGATGAAAGAGCCGTACGGGGAAAGGTGTAGCCAACCACCCCGACCCCGAGTCATGCATCGATACCTCGCAAGAGGCTGGTGAAGCGTTGACAGGGGAAGCGTGAGCCGGGCTATTGAGCTTCGAAAGAAACGAGTTCCAGGTGCTGCTTTTATGGCCCCAAGGGGGTGGCGAAACCGGCTGCGGCGTAAAAGGCGAGTCGCAGCAGGGCCTGGCGGAGTCAGAGACCCCGTGCAAGCGTGGACGCTCCATGGACGAGAACCGAGAGACCCCAGGGTAGTCCGTCTGGATGGCAGGCGGACAGGCCGGCGAAGGTAAGCCGTAATGCCGGACATATACGGCCCTGGGGAGTCGGACGGACTCATAGTACTGATGAAGCGAGCGAACAAAGACGAAGAGTCGGCGGAGTTTGTGGAGGGAAGGAGTCCGGCCAAGGGAAGCACCAGTGAAGGCGGCCACGCCCCGGACACGGAGCCGGAAAGGTGTGACGATCGACTGGCTGGTGTAGGGCAGGCCGCACGCCGGGATAGGAAGATGCGGTTCACCGCGTTGCTGCACCACGTGACACCGGAACTGCTGAAGCAGAGCTATTTCGCCTTGAAGCGGAAGGCTGCTGCAGGGGTGGACGGAATGACGTGGCAAGCATATGGAGAAGGGTTGCGGGAGCGACTGCTCGTTCTGCATACCCGAATCCATGACGGGACCTATCGAGCCCACCCCTCGAGGCGGGTCTACCTCCGAAAGGAGGATGGCAGGCTGCGTCCACTGGGCATATCGGCCCTGGAGGACAAGATCGCGCAACAGGCCGTAGTTACGGTACTGGAGCAGATCTACGAGGAAGAGTTTATGGGCTTCAGTTACGGGTTCCGCCCCGGACGCAGTCAGCATCGAGCATTGGATGCGCTGTGGATGGGGATTACCAATCGGCCGGTGAATTGGGTGCTGGACGCTGACATTAGTGGGTTTTTCGACGCCATCGACCACGAATGGATGCTGAAGTTTCTCCAGCACCGGATCGGGGACCGGAGGGTTCTGCGACTGATCCGCAAGTGGCTCAGAGCGGGAGTCTCCGAAGCGGGTCAATGGTCCAGGAGCACGGTGGGAACGCCACAGGGGGCGGTAATTTCGCCCCTGCTGGCAAACATCTACCTGCACTATGTACTGGATCTGTGGACCCACCAGTGGCGAGGACGTAAGGCGAAAGGGGCGGTCATCATCGTCCGCTACGCCGACGACTTCGTGCTGGGATTCCAGCATCGCGAGGAGGCCGAACAGTACCGCCGGGAGCTGGCGGTACGGCTGTCGCAGTTCGGCCTGCAACTGCACCCGGAAAAGACGCGGTTAGATTGAGTTCGGCCGTTGGGCGAGCAAGAATCGTCGCCGCCGGGGGCAGACCAGACCGGATACCTTTACCTTCCTGGGCTTTCGCCATATCTGTGCGCAAGGTCGAAAAGGCGGGTTTACGATCCGGCGGAAGACCGAAGGGAAACGTCTGAGACGCAAGTTGAAGCAGATCCGCGCACAACAGCTGCGCCGACGGCACGATTCGCTCCCCGAACAGGGGAAGTGGCACCGGTCCGTCGTCCAGGGTTATTTCAACTACCATGCGGTCCCGGGCAACAGTGACGCCCTGAACGCCTTCCGCAGCGCGGTGTGTCGCGGCTGGTGCCACGCCTTGCGGCGTCGGAGCCAGAAAGCGAACATGCCGTGGCCGCGGTTCAACCGGTATGTCAAGCGGTGGATCCCCAGTGTCCGTATCCTACATCCTCCACCCTTCGTGCGTTTTGGCGTTCGACCCGAGGTAGGAGCCGTATGAAGTTATGTCTTCACGTACGGATCTGTCCGGGGGGTGCCAGGCAACTGGCATCCCTACCGGAACTCCCCCTTCCTGTCCTAGGCCTCTGGCCTCCGGAATCTAGAATCTAGAATTCAAACGACACCCACTCACTCCAGCAGGTGCGCGAGGCTCTTGGGGATACCCGAATCTTGAACGGGTTCCAAGCCTTGAGGTTACCCCACAGTTCTGAGTTGAGAGGTCCCAGCAACTGATGATTTCCCTCGACCGGGAAGATTCCGGTGATGTGGTGGTCGCCGGTTCCGATATCGTACTGAACCAGGTACTCTGTCCTGAGATCTCCGCGCCACTGAAGCAGGACCGCCCCCGTGTGTTGGTCATAGCTGAGAACAGATTCGTCAGCCGGCACCTGGATGGTGGGGCACCTGGTGGCCTTTCCTCTGGGCACGTAGAGCCGGGGCTGGGCCTGGAAAATCTCTCGGGCTTTCTGGTGGGATGCGTCGACCCAGGCGTCGATGTCCTTTCGCATCGTTCGAGCCAGCTCTGAATTCACTTCGGCGAGATTGGTTTTCTCCAGAGGATCGGCCTGCAGATCGTACAGCTCTTCGGTTGTGATGAACTTGAAGTGCCCCTTGCGGGCCGCTCTGACCCACAGCTTTTCGTTCTCCCTGGTGGTCTGGTTGCCGGCAATGATCGACTCGAAATAGAGGGTACGCTGTGCTGCTTCCGGTGCCAGTAGATTGATTCCTTCGACCGGCTCGGGAGGCTCCCAGCCAAGCAGGCTCAAAACGGTTGGGAGAACGTCGATCTGGCTCGCCAGACCATCCGCGATCCGGCCGACCGGAACGTGCCCCGGCCAGGAAAAGATGAGGGGAATTCGAGTGAGCTCCTCATACAGCTTGGCCTGCAAGGAGGTCGAAGCGTGTCCCACAAAACCGTGGTCGAGGAGCTCTTCACCGTGATCAGCCGCGAGCACGATCAGAGTCTCGTCGAGCAGGCCCTTCTCTTTGAGAATATCCAGCATCGCGCCGAACAAGGCGTCAACTTTCCGAATCTCGGCATCGTAGAGCTGGTCCAGAATCTTCTTGTCGCCCTCGGCGAACTTTACCGATCCGAGAGGGACGATGGCTCCGTTGAGAACCGCCCGAATCGCGGGTCGTTTCTCCAGTTCCTCTCGCGGAGCAGGAAGCACATCGTCGCTCGGGTTGTAGGGCTGGTGGACAATGGTGGAGTGGTAGAAAACGAAAAAAGGCTCGGTTCGGTCGCTATCCAGATTCTGGGTGAGCCAGTTCAAGAGTTCGTCGCCCGGCTCCTTACCGAAATACCGTCTCTCCACCGGCCCCAGACCCAGGTTCACGTAGTAAGGGGCAAAGGTGAAAACATTCAGGTTGGGCACTTCATAACCACGCTGGCGCAGGAGCTTTGGCAGAGTGATGAGATCCGGGGAGCCCATCCTGTCTCGATTGTTCACCTCGTGCGTCGGTGGATAAAGACCGCTCAGAAGAGAGACCAGTCCCGGTGCGGTCCAGGCCGAGGTGCTGTAGGCGTTCCGAAAAACGGTTCCCGTCCGGGCCCAGGAATCGATGTTCGGGCTGGTAGCGCGCGGGTATCCGTAGATGCCGAAACGGTCCGCCCGGCAGGAGTCGATGCTGAACACGATCAGATGACGCGAAAACAGAGATTGACTGCCTGTCAGGAGCAGAAAAAACCACAAGACACGTATCTTTGGCCGCAAGTTCATGCTCACTTGCATGGATACGGTGAGGTTGGTTTCAACATCCGGAATCCGCGACTCGATCTTGGTCAGATTGAGGGATTTGATGATAGCATGGCGGCCCCATGTCGGGCTTTTACTTCAGGGTTTACGACCTTTTTCCGGCCTTTCTCAAGAGCCGTATCAATCCTCTTGAGGAAGCGGTGTCCAGGTTCGTGGCGGAGGCGGCCGAGGTGGGCCCGAGGGCGGTCATTGTGGACGCGGGAGCCGGTCAGTCCCGGTTTGCCGAGCTCTTCCGGGGTCAGTTCTATGTGGCCCTCGATTTCGGCCGGGGAGACGACGGCTGGAACTATTCAGGACTGGATGTGGTGGGCGACTTGCAGCATCTTCCGCTCAAAGAGGATTGTGCTGCGGCTGTGATCAACACCCAGGTTCTGGAGCATCTTCCAGAACCCGGTCGGGCGCTGCAGGAGATGCACCGTATTCTGGAGCCGGGAGGGAGGCTCTTTCTGACGGCCCCGCAAGGGTGGCACGAACACCAGCAGCCTCACGATTACTACCGCTTCACGAGCTTCGCCCTGGAGCGCCTGCTGGCCGGAGCTGGTTTTGAGAGCTGGACGATCCATCCGATCGGTGGCTACTTCCACTACCTGGGGCACCGGCTGACTTACATTCCCAAGCTTCTCTTCTGGCCTCTTGGGAGGGTTTTGCGGATTCTGCTTTTCCCGGTCGAGTTGCTCTCTCTGGTCCTGTTTTGCTTTCTGGGACCACTACTGTGCTACTACCTGGATCGATTGGATCGAGACAAGGAGTTCACCCTTTGCTACCGCTGTCTGGCGAGAAAATAAGTGCCGGGTTGCGAAGGTGCCAGGCGGTAGCCTGTTCAAAGGCGTGAGCCAGGGCCAGGACTTTCTTTTCCTGGAATGGAGCCCCCGCGATCTGCAGCCCGATGGGAAGGCCGGATTCCGTAAATCCGCAGGGAATCGAGATCGCGGGCAGGCCGAAAATGTTGAACAGCCAGGTGTTCCAGATCTCCGGCGGAAGTGGTTTTTCCGCTTCGGCTCTCTCCAGCCAGTGCTGGATCGTACGGGGGGTGTACTTCACCGTCGGAGTGACCAACACATCCACGCTGTCAAAGATCTTCAGGATCTCGCGACGTCGTTTTTGCAGGGTTCGCCGGGCCAGTACGTAGTCTGCTCCGCTGATCTCTTTCAGGGCACCGAGCCCTTTTCGGGTGGCCGGCTGGTAGCGACCACCAGCCCGCTGCAACATCGGTCGGTGGTAGGCATAGACCTCGGCCCCCAGCGCATTGGAGACGTCCAGGACAGCGGGCAGAACAACGTTGCCTACGCCGGCCACCATGGGCCGGAGTACTTCGACGGCTGCTCTGGCTGCTTTCCCAACTTCGTCTTCGAGCACGTCGTAAAAGAAGGCCTCTGGTACGCCCAGTCGAAACTCCTTCACAGACTGGCCAATCGCCTCCTCATAGTTGGGAACGGACACATCAGCGGAAGAGAGGTCCTCCGAGTCGTAGCCGGCCAGAACCTGTAGCATCAGGGCAGCGTCCGCCACGGTCTTGCAGATGGGCCCTACATGGTCGCGCGACCAGGCCAGCGGAATCACACCGCCGTTGCTGACTCTTCCATAGGTGGGCTTGAAGCCCACGATGCCGCAGTGACTTGAGGGAACTCGCACAGAGCCGCCCGTGTCGGTTCCCAGGGCTCCCAGGCACAGATCGGCTGCGACGGCTGCTGCAGAGCCGCCCGAGGAGCCTCCCGTTTCGTGGTCCAGGTTCCAGGGATTGTGGACGGGACCCCAGTAACTGATGACCGAAGTGCCTCCCGCCGCCCACTCGTGCATGTTCAGCTTGCCCAGCAACACCGCCCCTGCTTCCTTCAGTCGGCGGGTCACCTCGGCATCTCTGGCAGGAGTTCGATCTGCAAAAACGGCGCTGGCAGCCGTGGTGCGAACTCCTGCCGTGTCGATGTTGTCCTTGAGGGCAATCGGTATGCCGTGCAGCGGACCTCGATAGGCTTTCCGGGACAATTCGGCTTCCATCGCGGCCGCCTGCTCGAGGGCCAGGTCGGGTGTCACCGTAATGAAAGCATTCAGCTTCGGATCGTATCTCTCGATCCGTTCCAGGCAGGCCTTCGTCAAGTCAATGGGGGAGAGCTGACCGCTGCGGATGAACGTCGCTGCGCCTCCGATGGTCAGGCTGGCCGGGTCTTCGAGGGATCCGACTGCTTGTCCGGTCGCAGATCGGGAGCTGGGAGGTGAAAGGCGGGAGGCTCGGGCAAGGTTCAAGGTGCCCACGGCACTGGCGGCGGTGATGAGAAAAGATCGACGCTTCACATTGTACCTCCTGGGGGGTTCTGTAAAGACTAACAGATCGGACCCAGAACCCAATTTCCCTGCGACCAATCGATCCTTTTTCGTATCATGGAAGGAATGCTGCGGGTAGGCCTCACCGGTGGAATCGCTTGCGGAAAAACGAACGCCCTGGTCGAGTTCGAGAGGCTGGGTGTGTACGGAATCGATGCCGATCAGATCGGCCATGAAGTCATCCAGCCGGATGGATCGGCCTACGGCGAGGTGGTTGAGAAGTTCGGAGCTGAAGTCCTTAACGAGGACGGAACCGTTGATCGGGGCCGGTTGGGAAGGATTGTCTTCTCTGATGAGTCCAGGCGCCAGGATTTGAACCAAATCGTCCATCCTCGCATTCTGGCCGAACAAGAGAGGATCTTACGCAGTCTTGAGGATGAACTGAGTACGCTGCGACCCAGGGTGGCAATGGTGGACGCCGCGCTCATGGTTGAGACAGGCTCCTTCAAGAAGTACGACGTGGTCCTGGTGGTGTACTGCCATCAGGAGATTCAGTTGCGCCGTCTCATGACTCGGGACGGCCTGAGCGAGTCCGAGGCCCTGCTGCGGATTGGCAGCCAGATGCCCTTGCTGGAGAAGATCCGTTACGCCGATTTTGTGATCGACAACTCGAGCCGGCTCTCCGACACCCGGCGGCAGATTCACCACACCTTTCTGGAGCTGATCTCACGGTCGTAGGGGCCGGCCTTGTGCCGGCCCGCTGGGCGATTCAGCTGGCCTGTTGCAACGGGCGACCACCAGGGTCGCCCCTACGAGTCGCTCTGGGCGGGGCGAAGCGAATACCTGGCAATCGTCCAGAGGATGCGGGCTCCGGCTCGAAGGACACCGCCCAAGGTTCCGCTGATTTTTGACACGCCGCCCTGGCGAGGCAGCCAGCTGACGGGAATCTCCAGGATTCTCAGCCCTTGCAAGACAGCCAGGATCTGCATCTCGACGGTCCACCCCCACGTCCGGTCCTGCATCCCCAGTTGACGGTAGGAGTCGTGGCGAATGGCCCGAAACGGACCCATGTCCTGGAAGCGATGTGCCCAGCGAAAGCGGATGAGAGAGATTGCCAGCCGGGTGCCCCAGTACTGGGGTAAAGTCATTGCCGAACGGTCCGGCCGGCAGCCGATCACCAGGTCCGCCGCTCGGAGTTGGATGGGGGTCACGAGTAACGAAATCTCCGCTGCGCGACTCGAGCCGTCGGCGTCCAGGAAGAGGAGAACGTCTGGCCAGTCAGACAAATGCTCAATTGCCCTCAGGCAGCCAAGACCGTAGCCGCGCGGGGTGGCAAGGACAACCTCAGCCCCGGCCTGGCGTGCGACCCGAGCTGTGTCGTCCCCGGACCCGTTATCGGCCACCACCACCCGGGTGGACCAGTCAGCGGAATGCTCAAGAACCTCTGCCACAACGACGCCCACCGTCGTGGCTTCGTTCAGGGCGGGGATGACGACGGCGAGATTCATTGGATCAAGGGGCCTAGTCGGTGGACTCGGCAGGGTCGTTCAAGTTCAAGAGGATTCCCGCCAGGAGCGGAATCATGAGTTCGTGGTGACCTGTTATGGCAAATCCCTTTCCCTTGCCCTCGACGGGACGGTTTACTACATTCTGGGTGGGACGGTAGTGTTGAAGGAAATCAAAGTTGGCAGTGCTGAATTCTGACAGTTCCTGTCCGCTGTTACGGATGGCGGACACCGCTTTTAGAAAGACTTCAGGCAGGAGTACTGCGGATCCCACGTTGATGAACACGCCCCCGTCGTGCAGCCGCGAAATCTCCTGGGTGAGGATCCGATAGTCGATCTCGGTACCCTTGCCCAGGCTGGCGCCACTGGCCCGGGGATGGTTATGGATGATGTCGGTTCCGTAGGCCGCATGGACGGTCAGCGGGACGGCCTGTTGATAGGCCTGCAGGACCAGTGAAGAGTCAGGGAACTCGAGCGTGCAGGACTGAAGGTAGCGCCCGACCGCTTCTCCGATCCCGGTGTCCTGATCCGCCCCCTGATTTATCGCCTCGTTGAGGAGCTGACCGGTCTCCCGGGCCATTCCAAAGGCTCCAGATCCGAGCTGTTCCTCGACATCTTCGGAAGTGGATCCACAGTAGGCAATCTCAAAGTCGTGAATGATGACGCTGCCATTCACGGCAATCGCGGTAACAAACCCCTCTTTCATGAGCTGGATGAAGAGAGGAGCGAGTCCCGTCTTAATCACATGGCCACCCAGGGCCCAGATGATGGCGCGACCGAGACTCCGGGCGGCGGCAATGCGCTGCGCCAGATCCTTGAGTTCGGCCGCAGCCAGGATGTTCGGCAGAGAGGTCAGGAACTCCTGGAAGCTGTCTCCAGTGAAGGGTCTGGCAAAGTCCGCCTGATGCACCTTGCTGGGGCGGTCGCGAAGCGAATAGTCGTTAATTCTCTCGGGTCGAAACTGCTTATGTCTGGACACCATGAGGCTGTGAAATCAGTGGGCCGTCGAGGCCGTCTCCTGCTGGTCGGTGAGCAAGACTCGCTGGAGCGCCTGGCCGGTATACGAAAAGCCACAGGCGGCGACCTGCTCCGGAGTTCCTTGCACTACAATCTCGCCTCCCTCGCTGCCACCCTCGGGGCCCAGGTCAATGAGCCAGTCGGCGCATTTGATCACTTCCAGGTTGTGTTCTATGACAATGACTGTATTTCCAAGCTCGACGAGCTCCTGCAGTATATCAAGCAAGCGGCGGACGTCTTCGAAGTGGAGACCGGTGGTCGGCTCATCCAGGATATAGAGGGTCTCTCCCGTGGCCCGCTTGCTCAGCTCCCGCGCCAGCTTGACTCTCTGAGCCTCTCCTCCTGAAAGCGTGGTGGCGGGCTGACCCAGGCGTACGTACCCGAGCCCCACATCGAGCAGGGTGCGGAGTCTCCGCTGGACCTGGGGGATGTTCTCCAGCAGGGGATAGGCCATCTCGATGCTCATGTCCAGGACGTCGGCGATGGTGTGAGATTTCAAACGCACCGAGAGCGTCTCACGGTTGTAGCGTTTTCCTCGGCAGGCCTCACATTCTACGTACACATCCGGCAAGAAACTCATCTCGATCTTGCGCAGACCGCCGCCTCGACAGACCTCGCAGCGCCCCCCTTTGACATTGAAACTGAAGCGGCCGGGCTTGTATCCGCGCACACGGGATTCCGGGAGCAAGGAAAAAAGCTCGCGGATGTAGGTGAAAATGCCGGTGTAGGTCGCAGGATTCGAGCGTGGAGACCTCCCGATCGGAGACTGATCGATTTCGATGACCTTGTCGACGAGTTCGGCGCCTTCCAGGGCGTCAAAGTCTCCTGGCTGCAATAGTGACCCGTAGAGTTGCTGGGAGAGGGACCGGTAGAGGACTTCATCGACAAGCGATGACTTGCCGGACCCGGAGACGCCGCATACGCCAATCAACTTTCCCAGCGGAAAGGAGACATCGAGATTCTTCAGGTTGTTATGGCGCACTCCTTTCAGCCCGAGTTCCAGACCATTCCCCTGGCGGCGCTTCGGGGGGAGCTTGATGTGCTTGGCCCCAGTCAGGTATTGCCCGGTCAGGGAAGCTGGTTCCGCCATGATTTCCTGTAGGCTTCCCCTGGCCACCAGATGTCCACCGGCATGCCCGCCTCCGGGGCCCAGGTCGAGGATGTAATCGGCTGCCCGGATGGTGTCCTCGTCATGCTCCACCAGCACAATCGTGTTTCCCAGATCACGAAGTTTCTTCAAGGTCTGGAGGAGTCTTTTTGTGTCGCGTGGATGAAGTCCGATCGACGGCTCATCCAGGACATAGAGAACTCCACGCAACTGCGAGCCCACCTGCGTTGCCAGACGGATGCGTTGCGCCTCACCTCCCGAGAGAGATCCTCCCTGCCGGTCCATCGTCAGATAGCTCAGGCCAACGTCAAGCATGACTCGGAGTCGGGATCGTATCTCCACAAGAATCGATCCGGCGATCGCCTGCTCTCTGTCGTTGAGCTGGATCCTCTGCAGGGCCTGGTCGCAGGCTTGCAGATCCAGTCGACAGTAGTCTGAAATGGACAGCCCGTTGACTTGGACCCGGCGACTGGCCGGCTGTAGCCGAGCACCCTGGCAGACCCCGCAGTCGGTAGTCTTCAGGAAGGCCCTCAGTTGCTGGCGTCTTGACTGGCTGTTGGAGGTGCGGATTTTGTCCTCGAACCACTGATTGAGGCCCTTGAAGATCGCCTGGTAGGAAACATCATCGTAGTGGAAGGTGAGAGGCTCACTGGAGCCAGATAGCAGCGCCTGCCTGAGGTCGTCCGGGAGGCGGCTGAAAGAGGTCGAAGGCGACTGGCCGAAGTGTCTGAGCAGGGCACTCAGGGACTCCTTGAACAGAGAATCGAGCTCCGGCAGCCTGAGCTGGAGGCCAACTTTCGAGGCCGGCCCGGAAGAGTCCAAGACCAGGCGCTCAAGATCAACTTCTGATTGGGTGCCAAGGCCGCTGCAGGTTGAGCAGGCTCCGAAGCGGCTGTTGAAGGAGAAGCTGCGGGGCTCCAGAGAAGGGAAGCTGAGATTGCATTGGATGCAGGCCATGCGTTCGGAGAAGAGCATCTCAGTTCCCGCCGACATCGATACCGTGACAATTCCGTCGGCCAGACGGAGCGCCTGTCGGAGTGACGACTCCAATCGTCCCTGCTGATCCGGGCGAACGATGAGCCGGTCCACCACCACGTCGATCGAATGATTTCTGCGTTTGTCCAGCTCCGGCGGATCTTCCAGGAGAACTTCTTTGCCGTCCACCCGGCAGCGTAGATATCCTTCCCTGTAGAAGCGCTCGAAGAGTCTCTTGAATTCACCCTTGCGTTCCCGCACGACGGGCGCATACACAATGACTCGACTTCCGTCGGGAAGTCCCGAGACCTGCTCCAGGATTTGTTCAACCGATTGCTTGCTGATCTTGCGCCCGCACTGCGGGCAGTGGGGAATGCCGATACTCGAGAAAAGCAATCTGAGGTAGTCGTATACCTCGGTGATCGTCCCGACTGTAGAGCGGGGACTGCGGCTGGTCGTCTTCTGCTCGATGGCAATAGCTGGAGAGAGCCCCTCGATCGTGTCGACGTCGGGTCTCTCCATCTGGGCCAGGAACTGCCGGGCGTAGCTGGAAAGTGACTCTATGTAGCGCCGCTGACCCTCGGCGTACAGAGTGTCAAAGGCGAGGCTGCTCTTCCCTGACCCGCTGAGACCGGTCACCACGCACAGCCGGTGTCTGGGGATCTCCAGGTTCAGGTCGCGCAGGTTGTGTTGTCGGGCCCCCCGGACAATGATTTTCTGCATGGCACAAGTAATCTATTTTGAACGGTGTGCCGAAGCACTGCAACCAAGGGATGTGCGGTAGTCCGTGGTGAGGTCCCTTCGGGTGCGGGTACACTAGCGAACTTTCCGGACAGTGCACTAGGGCTGGATTCTGAGTTCGGAGGTCTTCAGCTTCCCGCCGCGAACGAAATCGATCTTGAGCCTTCCGTCCTGGGACTCTCTGATGCTTTCGCCGAGGCCCTCGAAGGTGCTGATGCTGACTTCATTGATCCGCAGCAGAATGTCTCCAGTCCTGAAACCAGCTCTGGCGGCCCGACTCTCTCGCTGGATCGACTTGACCAGAAAACCGCCCGTGGCTTGAAAAGGGAAGTGATCGACCGAGGCCTGAGTGATCCGTTGGACGATCAGGCCCAGATCCATCAGTGGGTTCCAGACCAGCTTCTCAGCTCTGAGTTGATTGCGGGTAGCATAATTGGGAGGCTCCTGTTCGAGATCAATGGCCCAGGCGGCCGCGTACCTGGTGTTTCGGTTCCCGGTCGCGAACTCTATTCTCTCATCGGCTTTGCCGCGGCGGACATCCAGGATGATGTGCTGGTTGGCACCCTTGAAGCGAACCCCATGGATCAGATCCGGCTTACTCCGGATCTTGTGTCCGTCAATGCCCAGGATCACATCACGAGCACGCAAACCGGCCCGCTCAGCCGGGCTCTTGGGTGCGACCCTTTCCACCGTCGGCTGTGTGTCATCGGCCAGGTAGATGCCCAGCCACCCTCCTGGAATACTCTCTCCCCGGCTGACGATGGTATGGGCTGAGGCGGCGATCAAAGCGGACGGTAAGAGGGATGTATAGGCGAGCTTGTCGTTGTAGCTATGGGGCGAAGCATCGGTCACGAATCCCACCAGCTTCCCCTTTGGATCCAGGGCCAGGGACCCCTGAGCCCGACACTTCTTTGCCCAGGTTCCGAGTCCGGACACCTTCAGCACCGAAAAAGGCAACCATCCTTTCGAAGTGACGGACAGCAGACAAGCCATGGCCGGGGGGCATCCGCTTTCCCCGGGCCTGGCTACGTTGAAGTGCTTGAAGCTTGGATTGCTGGCCAGTTCCAGGGGGTGAGCGTCGGGGATGGGAGCGCGCACGATGGCGACAGAGATTCGATCATCAAGGCCGACCGGCTGAGCTCGATAATCCTTGCCCCGCTGAGTCCGCACCGTAAAGCGAACGTTGCTGGCCTTCAGGGAAAGGCGATACTCGCCTACAAAAAGCACCACATGCCCTTTTGAATCGAGGACAAAGCCGTCAAAAGAGACTCTCTCCTGAATCTTCTGCCGGGTCTGGTAGCCGTCTCCCAGCATAATAGCCGAAGCCTCGCGCTCGACAATCACCCGGACCAGCGACTCGGCAGGCACAACGACCTGGCTCTTGTCGTGGGCCGGTCCGGCGGACAGAAGGGGGGAAGCCGATGCCGCAAGGGCCAGATAAGGCAGAAATCCTGAGAGGCGGGTCATAGCGCGGACACCACTCAGTGACTGACGTACTTCAAGTAATCCGTCTGTGTCGGATCCGCAGGCATGATCTCTATACGGGAGTTGTTTTCTGGCTTCAAGGACGCCGGTGGGGCGATCACGTATAGCTGTACTCTGGGGTAGCTCATGTCGAACTCCACCCGCTGCGCCTGATTCGGGGCCGGGTAGGTTGTTCGAGTCGAGACCGGTGCGATCTGACTTGCGACGAAGTCGTTGGACTCAAGGTCGGGGGAGCTTCCGATCCCGGCCATTCCGGCTACAACCGCCAGGATGAAACCTGCGGCAATCAGAGGGGCCCTGCGCCGGAAGCCTGTCGGGATCTGCGCAATGACCTGGCCGGTGAAGTCCAGGGGTGCCTTCTCACGCCTGGCCAGTGCCCGGTGCAGTACCTCGATTTCTTCCAGTTCGTCGTAGAGCTTGCTGCAAGCCGGGCAGTACTTGAGATGCTCCCTGACTTCCCGGTCGAGAAAAGCCTCATCGTCGTCCAGAAGTCTCTCTTCGATCTTCTCGCAACTCATAGGCAACCCGAGAGTTTCTCCCGCAATAGCATCTTGGCCCGATGGATCCGGGACTTGGCCGTACCCAGGGAGATTTTCAAGATCGTCGCGGTTTCCTCGTAGGAAAGTTCCTGCGCCTCTTTCAACATGAACGCCAGCCGGTATTTCTCCGGCAAAGAGTCGATGGCCCGCTGCAGGCTCTGCAAACGCTCTTTCCTTCCCAGTTCGCTCTCTGGGGACTCGCGAAGATCGGGCAAGGGGAACGCCTGCTCATCTTTCTGGAAAAGAGACATCACGTTGTAGAAGAAGAAACGACCCTTGCGCTCCCGTCGACGGATCTCGTCAATGGCGAGATTGGTCGCAATTCGATAAATCCAGGTTGAGAACTGGTATTGGCCTTTGTATCGATCAGCGTTCTTGAAGACCCGTATAAAAGCCTCCTGTGCCAGATCCACAGCCAGTTCGTAGTCGTGAAGAAGGTTGTTGAGGTAATTGACGAGCCGGTCCTGGTAACGGTGAACCAGAGCCTCGAACGCGTCCTCGTTGCCTTCCAGATAGGCGGAGACGAGAGCGTTGTCTCCGAACCCAATAAACGATTGCGCAACAGTTGCAGCTGTTCCCATGGTTCTATAGACGATGTCTTGGGCGAATAGGTTCCACTCCGGAACAGATTCCAGATCCCAGATTCCAAGACACGAAGAGGGAAGGTGTCAGGAAGGGGGAGGCGAAACCGGCTGCGGCGTAAAAGGCGAGTCGCAGCAGGGCCTGGCGGAGTCAGAGACCCCGTGCAAGCGTGGACGCTCCATGGACGAGAACCGAGAGACCCCAGGGTAGTCCGTCTGGATGGCAGGCGGACAGGCCGGCGAAGGTAAGCCGTAATGCCGGACATATACGGCCCTGGGGAGTCGGACGGACTCATAGTACTGATGAAGCGAGCGAACAAAGACGAAGAGTCGGCGGAGTTTGTGGAGGGAAGGAGTCCGGCCAAGGGAAGCACCAGTGAAGGCGGCCACGCCCCGGACACGGAGCCGGAAAGGTGTGACGATCGACTGGCTGGTGTAGGGCAGGCCGCACGCCGGGATAGGAAGATGCGGTTCACCGCGTTGCTGCACCACGTGACACCGGAACTGCTGAAGCAGAGCTATTTCGCCTTGAAGCGGAAGGCTGCTGCAGGGGTGGACGGAATGACGTGGCAAGCATATGGAGAAGGGTTGCGGGAGCGACTGCTCGTTCTGCATACCCGAATCCATGACGGGACCTATCGAGCCCACCCCTCGAGGCGGGTCTACCTCCGAAAGGAGGATGGCAGGCTGCGTCCACTGGGCATATCGGCCCTGGAGGACAAGATCGCGCAACAGGCCGTAGTTACGGTACTGGAGCAGATCTACGAGGAGGAGTTTATGGGCTTCAGTTACGGGTTCCGCCCCGGACGCAGTCAGCATCGAGCATTGGATGCGCTGTGGATGGGGATTACCAATCGGCCGGTGAATTGGGTGCTGGACGCTGACATTAGTGGGTTTTTCGACGCCATCGACCACGAATGGATGCTGAAGTTTCTCCAGCACCGGATCGGGGACCGGAGGGTTCTGCGACTGATCCGCAAGTGGCTCAGAGCGGGAGTCTCCGAAGCGGGTCAATGGTCCAGGAGCACGGTGGGAACGCCACAGGGGGCGGTAATTTCGCCCCTGCTGGCAAACATCTACCTGCACTATGTACTGGATCTGCGGACCCACCAGTGGCGAGGACGTAAGGCGAAAGGGGCGGTCATCATCGTCCGCTACGCCGACGACTTCGTGCTGGGATTCCAGCATCGCGAGGAGGCCGAACAGTACCGCCGGGAGCTGGCGGTACGGCTGTCGCAGTTCGGCCTGCAACTGCACCCGGAAAAGACGCGGTTGATTGAGTTCGGCCGTTGGGCGAGCAAGAATCGTCGCCGCCGGGGGCAGACCAGACCGGATACCTTTACCTTCCTGGGCTTTCGCCATATCTGTGCGCAAGGTCGAAAAGGCGGGTTTACGATCCGGCGGAAGACCGAAGGGAAACGTCTGAGACGCAAGTTGAAGCAGATCCGCGCACAACAGCTGCGCCGACGGCACGATTCGCTCCCCGAACAGGGGAAGTGGCACCGGTCCGTCGTCCAGGGTTATTTCAACTACCATGCGGTCCCGGGCAACAGTGACGCCCTGAACGCCTTCCGCAGCGCGGTGTGTCGCGGCTGGTGCCACGCCTTGCGGCGTCGGAGCCAGAAAGCGAACATGCCGTGGCCGCGGTTCAACCGGTATGTCAAGCGGTGGATCCCCAGTGTCCGTATCCTACATCCTCCACCCTTCGTGCGTTTTGGCGTTCGACCCGAGGTAGGAGCCGTATGAAGTTATGTCTTCACGTACGGATCTGTCCGGGGGGTGCCAGGCAACTGGCATCCCTACCGGAACTCGGCCTCGCGGCCGCTCTCGGCCGCTCCTTCACGTTCGCCGTCCGAGAGGCCGAGGCCCCTCCCACTCTTTCCTGGAATTTGAAATCTGGAATTCATTTCGCCTCATACCAGGACTCACCGACTCCTGTTTCTACTTCCAGGGGAACGTCGAGAACTGCCGCCGATTCCATGGCCTGCTTGACCAGCTCTCGAACCTCTTCGAGCTCATCGTTGGCGACCTCGAACACCAGTTCATCGTGAACCTGGAGAAGCATCGAGCTACTGAACCCTTGCAGCTTCTCGTGGATATCGATCATGGCGATTTTGATCAAGTCGGCTTCGGTCCCCTGAATGGGCGCGTTGATGGCGGCTCGCTCTCCGAAATGGCGCAAGTTCCAGTTTCGACTGTGGATCTCAGGAATAGGCCGGATTCGACCGAACAGAGTCGTCACAACGCCCGAGTCCCGAGCCTCGCTGAGTGTCTTTTCGATCCAGTTCTGCACTCCCTCATATCGGGCAAAGTACTGATCGATGAACTGCTGTGCTTCTCGCCTCTCGATTTTCAGCGTATTCGCCAGTCCAAAGGCACTCAGGCCGTACATGATTCCAAAGTTGATGACCTTGGCTTTTCGCCGATAGCCCTTGAGATCGGTTTCCACCACAGGGCCAAACACTTCAAGAGCCGTTTTATAGTGGATGTCCTCCCCGCGCTGGAAGGCCTCCTGCAACGCCGAGTCGCCGGAAAGATGAGCCATCACGCGCAGTTCCAGCTGAGAATAGTCGGCAGTCAGCAGGCTGAATCCGGGGGGTGCGATGAAGGCCTTTCGAATGACTCGGCCCAGCTCCGTTCGAACAGGAATGTTCTGAAGGTTGGGGTTGCTGGATGAGAGACGGCCGGTGGCGGCGACCATCTGGTTGAAGGACGTATGGACTCTTCCGGTGCGCCGGTCGATCAGCCGGGGCAGGGCATCGAGGTAGGTGTTCTTGAGCTTGGCCAGTTCCCGATACTCGAGAATGAGGGCGGCAATCTCGTGGTCCGGTGCGAGTTTCTCCAGGACCTCGACGCCCGTTGCGTAGTGGCCTGCTTTGCGGGTCCGCTTGACGACCGGCAGCTCAAGTTTCTCGAACAATACGGAAGCCAGTTGGCGAGGGGAATTGATGTTGAACTCTTCGCCGGCCACTTCGTATATCCGGGCACTCAACCTGGCGATCTCCGCACCAGTCTGGACGGACATTCCCGAGAGCAGTTCTGCGTCGATCAGAACGCCCCGCTTTTCCATGGCCACCAGGACTTCTATAAGCGGGATCTCAATCTTCTCCAGGACTGTTTCCAGGCCATGGTCCAGGAGGTTGGTGTGGAGCTGGAGAGCCAGCTGTTTGGTCAGATCGGCACGTTCGGCCAGCTCCTCGCCGCTGGGAGTGGAGAACAGGCTCTTCTGGTCGTCGCTCTCGGAAAAACGGTAGTGGAGATGTTCCAGACAGCTTTTTTCCAGTGAAAAGTCCTTTTTGTGAGGCGACAACAGGTAGCCCATCAGCTTGGGGTCCGACAAATGAGAGGGCAGTTCAATCTCCCGGCCTTGTAACCAGGCCAGCAGCGGCTTGAGGTCGTGGGCGATCCACTCCTCGGCTTCAGCGAGGATCTCGAAGGTCGAATCGGTGTGGCTCATCAAGAGCCGGGAAGAGACCGACCATCCCGTCCACTCAGACAATGAGAACCCGAGTCCGCCGAGCTGGGATCCGTCTTCGGATGATTCCTCCAGGAAGGGGAAAAGGGAGACCTTCTTACCCTTGATCTGATCTCGGAGGGAACGCAAAGTCTCGAGGCTCTCCACTCGCTTGTAGGCAGCGTCTCTCCCGGTCCCGGCCGGGATGAATTCATCCAGAAGACTGACAAAGTTCAGTCTGGTGAAAAGCTCTCTGGCCGCCTCCCGGTTCGGCTCACTCAGTCGGAGTTCTTCCAGGTTCAGCGGGATCGGCAAATCCGTGTGGATGGTGACCAGGTCGCGGCTCTGCAGGATTTGATCCTCATTGTTTTCGAGGCTTGTTCGGTAGGTCTTGTGGGTGATCTCGGAGCGGTTTCGAAGGAGCTTGGACAGGCTTCCATACCTCTGAATCAGCTTCTGGGCTCCCTTGGCCCCGATCCCGGGTGCCCCGGGGACGTTGTCGGAGCTGTCGCCTACCAGGCTGAGAACATCCACTATCTGATGGGGCTTTACTCCGAACTTCTTCTCGATCTCGGAAGGTCCCAGCAGCTTCATGTCTCTCGGGTCGAGAATGGAAACATGCTCTGAGACGAGCTGGAACATGTCCTTGTCGATGGATACGATCACGACGTCGAGACCGGCCCCGACAGCCTGTGTTGCCAGCGTTCCGATGACATCATCGGCCTCGTAGCGTTTCAGGGAGCGGACCGGCACCTCTAGAACTCGGCAGACATCTAGTACCAGAGGAACCTGGTCCAGTAGATCGGGAGGGGCGGGTCGCCGGGTGGCCTTGTAGTCCTTGAACTGCTCGTGACGAACGGTTGGGCCGGGCAAGTCGATCGCCACGCCCAGAAACTCGGGTTTCTCCTCTGCGATCAGCTTGCGCAGCATGTTGGTAAAGCCGTAAACCGCATTGGTGGGCCGCCCGGATTGATCCGTCAGGCCCTGGATGGCATAAAACGCACGATAGATGTGGGACATTCCGTCCACGAGATAGAGTCGGGAGGACACGCTCGGTATCATAGCAAAGCAAAATCGTGGCACCTGAGGTTGGTTTTCATAGTGATTTCTCGAGGAGCACTGGAGTTCTAATGCGTCTGTTGCCGGTCGTGAACTCCCTTTGGAGAGTTCCGATCATCATCCTGATAACAATGGGACTGGCTACCATCAGCGTGTTCTTTTCACTCTTTGACTCGAGTGGCAAACTCCAGCATCAGTGCGCGCGGACCTGGGGAAGGTGGATTCTCTGGGTCTCGCGGGTAAGGGTGTTGACCACTGGGATGGATCGGCTGGACAGGAAACGGGGTTACATCTTCATGCCAAATCATCTGAGTATGTTCGACCACTGGGCCCTCCTGACCCAACTACCCGTGCAATTCGGGTTCGCTGCCAAAGCTCCTCTGTTCGCGATTCCGTTTCTGGGCTGGCACTTGATTCGATCCGGAAACGTACCTGTGGACCGGCGGAAGCCCAGACGAACGTTGCAACGTTTCAGGAAGGCTGGTGAGAGAATCTCACAGGGCTGGTCGCTGGTGATCTACCCGGAGGGCGAGCGAACTTTCGGGGACCGGTTTGCCCGCTTCAAGAGGGGAGCGTTCCTCCTGGCCCGGCACGCTAAAGCTCCAATCGTCCCTGTCACCATCATCGGGGCCCACCGGCGCCTGCCCAGGGGCTCTGCAGTCATCCGTCCCGGGTTGATGGAATTGGTTTTTCACCCGGTCCTGGAGTTTGCTGACTATGAACACCTCGACTTGCATCAAATCAGCGACACGGTTCAGCATATGATTGAAGAGAGTTATCGGCAGGTGGAAGAAGAATGATCTCCAGTTCCCAGATTCAAGCGGTACAGGATGCGCTTCACAGGTTGTCCGTCCCGGCGTGGCTTTTTTACGGTTTTCAGCAGATCGACCCGATCGCTCTCAGAATTCTGGGCTTCCCCCAGGATGCGCACATCAGCCGCCGCTGGTTCTATCTGGTGCCGGCTCGAGGAGAGCCCAGGAAACTGGTCCATCGGATTGAATCGTTTCAACTCGACCATCTTCCCGGATCGCAGCGAGTCTATCTGAGGTGGAGCGAACTCAAGTCAGAACTGGCGCGGCTCTTGGGAGGCCATGGCCGGGTGGCGATGCAGTACTCGCCAGAGTGCGGAATCCCTTACGTTTCGAAGATTGATGCCGGAACCGTGGAACTGGTCAGATCGACGGGCGTTGAAGTGGTTTCTTCCGGCGACCTGATCCAGCTCTTTGAGGCGGTCCTGACGGTGCAACAGGCTGAACAACAAAGAGAGACTGCCCGGGCGCTTACCGAGATTGTCAACGGCACCTTTCAGGACACGGCTAGGAAGATCCAGTCGGGCCATTCGCTCCTGGAGTATGAAGTGCAGCAATCGATTCTGTCCGCTTTTGAGAATCACGGTCTGGTGTGGGACCATGCACCCATCGTGGCCGTAAACGGGCACAGCGGAAATCCTCACTACTACCCCCCGGCCGAAGGCAGCGGAAGGATCTCAAGCGGGGATTTTCTGCTCATCGATATGTGGGCCAGGCCAGTAGGGGGAGTTTACGCCGACATCACCTGGACGGGGTTCTTCGGGCCCACGGTTCCGGGTCCGATTCAGCAGGCATTTGACATTGTGCGCAAGGCTCGAGATCGAGGTGTCGAGTTTCTGGATGAGACCCTGGCTTTGGGTCGCGAAGTGCAGGGCTGGCAGGTTGACGACCAGGTCAGAGCCGTGATTGAAGAAGCCGGCTTTGGCGACTTCTTTGTTCACCGGACCGGACACAACATCGGGCGAGAAGTCCATGGGAACGGGGTGAACTTCGACAACATCGAATCTCACGATACCCGCAAAGTGATTCCCGGAGTGCTCTGTTCTCTGGAACCAGGGATTTACCTGGAAGATTTCGGAGTTCGAAGCGAGATCAATGTCCTGATCGGCGAAACAGGAGTCGAGGTGACCACGCCGCCCCAGGAGCGGGTACTGGTGTTTGATGTGTAGGTTCTGGTTCTGGGTCCTAGGTTCTGGGTGCTAGAATCTGGCCCTTTCGTTGAGCAGTCATCAGAACCCGAGCGTTAGCGAGGGCTGAGTTGTAGCCGCGATTTGACCCGCGGTTCTGTTGTCAGACCTGCAGACCACGATCCCACCCAGAACCCAGAACGCTAAAACCCAATCCCCCGCCCGCTCCCTGGTTCGTCCATGGTCAGCTTTAGTTCGTCGGCAAGGTAGTTGAAGGCCAGCACTGAAAGGAGGGCGGCCAGTGCCGGCGTCAGGAGCCAGGGGCAATCGCTCAGCGCTCTCAGGGAAGTGGCATCATGTAACAGGTTCCCCCAGCTGACTTCCGGTTCCTGCACTCCTAGTCCCAGAAAAGTGAGAGTGACTTCACCAATGATGTACGCCGGCAGAAGGACCGACCCCTGCACCAGCAGAAAGTTCCGGGTAAAGGGAAGGATGTGGCGAAGCAGAATCCGAGCGTGGGAAGCCCCGCAGGAGACGGCGTAGAGAACGTGCTCCCGTTCCTTGAGGGCCAGAACCTGGCCACGGACCACCCGGGCAACGGAGGCCCAGCCCAGCAATGTGAAGGTGATAACGATCAGGAGATACAGCCCGATCCGGCCACTCAGGTCTGGAAAGACGGCCCGCAGCCCCAAGATCAGGAAGAGCCCCGGCAGGGCCAGGAAAAGGTCGGAGAGGCGCATCACGATTCGATCCGTCCACCCTTCGAAGTAACCTGACAAGGATCCCATGAGAACCCCCAGGATCAGAGTGAAGAAGATGGCTGCCAGGCCTATGCTCAACGAGTATCTGGAACCAAACAGGATCCGTGAGAAGATGTCTCGACCCAGTTCGTCCGTGCCTAGCAAGAACACCGGCTGAGCCTCATCGCTAGAGCCGAACAGACGAGTTTGGAACTCCAAACCCATCCAGGTGAAAGGCTCCGACCTGACGAAGAAGCGGATGGGAACCAGTGCGCCGGTTGGCGCAAAAGTGGGATTCAGGTCCAGGCGCCGGACGGCGTGAAAGGCCGGGCCCCGGGCTCCACTCTGGCCCAGGAACACGATCTGTGAGGGAGGTGCGAAAGCAAAATCTCGAAACTGATGTCTGTGGGAGTAGGGGGCGATGACAGGAGCCAGCCACGCTGCTGCATAGAAGAAGAGTAGAAGCAGCAGAGCCGCTCCTCGGAGAAAGGTTCGAGTCATGCTCTCACCCGGGGGTCGTTGCAGGCCAGGACAATGTCGGCAGCCAGGTTGGCGATGATCACCAGTCCGCTGGCCACCAGTACGCAATTCAAGGCGACATAGAGGTCTCTGGCCAGAATCGAGGCCACAGTCAGTTCTCCCAGGCCCGGCCAGCCGAAGACTCTCTCGACCACCACGGAACCGCTCAGAAGTCCTCCCAGGATGAGGCCGGACAAAGAGATGACCGGATTCAGAGCCTGCCGGAAGGCATACCAGAAGACCTGCCGCGCGGGCAGGCCCTTGCTTCTGATGGCAGTGATGAAAGGCTGGGACAGGGCATCCACGAGCTCCAGTCGAAGGGTTCGCGTCAGGAAGGAAAAGAGGGGAAGAGCCAGGGTCAGCGCGGGCAGGATAACGTGTCGCAAAGTCCCTGAACCTCCGATCGGGAACCACCCGGTGAGAAAAGCCAGGTAGAGGAAGAACAGGGAAGTGAGAAGGGTCGGAAGCGACATCCCGCCGAGGGAGATTATCCTGGAGAGGTGATCTGGCCATCGATTGAAATAGAGAGAGGAGACGACCGCCAGAGGCAGGGCGAGGCCCAGCGAAAAGAGCAGAGCGAAGCCGGCCAGCACCAGGGTGTTCGCCGCTCTTTCGGCGATCAGGCTGGTGGCCGGTCGCCGCTGGGAAAAAGAGTAGCCGAAATTGCCTTGTCCGACCTGGCCGAGCCACTTGAAGTACTGAAGATGGAAAGGTTGATCCAGGCCGAACTCGACGCGCATGCGTTTCACCTGGGAGACAGGAATCGCAGGGTTGAGCTCCATCTCGCTCAGGTAGTCGCCGGGCACGGCGGCAAACAATGCAAAGATCAGAAGTGAGAGGAGAAAGACGAGAACTGCCGTCTCCAGCAGACGGTGTACAATCAGCCGGATCATTGGATTGGTCTCTCCGCTCGAGTCGTCAAAAAGAAAGCTCCCAGGCGTTCCATAGAGTATGTGGGAAGAGCGCGACCGGCCGAAGGCCTTGAAGCGCCGGACTCGCGGCGACCAGAATGTTCGGATTGACAAGCGGTATGAAGGGGAGCTCTTCGGCCAGTATTTCCTGAATCTCGGGGAAAAGAAGCCGCCTCTCTTCCAGTTCGAGTGTAGTGATCTGCTTGAGAAGAAGACGGTCGACCTCAGCCTCCCACTCAGTCGCGGGCGATTCCTGGGAGGGATTCCAGAAGTGCATCGGAGAGGAAGAGAAAAGGACGTTCAGGTTCTCGGCAGGCTCATAACGGAAGTTAATGCCCATAATGGCAGCTTCGTAATTGTGACTTCCCATAACTCTGGATCCGAGAGCCCGAAGCTCTTCCTGCCTGAGGAAGACCTCCATCCCCAACAGCTCCAGGTCCTGTTGAATCACCGCGGCGATACGACCCCACTGCTGGTCCGATGGGCAGAATATCTTAAACTGGACCGGGCGTCTTTCGACGTCGACCAGCCGGGTTCTCCCTCCTTCCTCGATCCAGGAGAACCCCGCTTTCCTCAGCAGCAGTCGTGCCTGGACGGGGTCGTGGGGGTACTTCCGAACGGAAGGCGCATGCCAGGTCCGAATGGAACTGGGCATCAGGCTCCAGGCCTCCTCGGCGCGCCCCTGGAACACTGTCTCGACAATGGCCCTGCGGCTGATTGCCAGGCTGATCGCCCGACGGAAGTCGGCATTGGTAAACCACTGCCGATGGGACGATGACAGGTTCGGGGCTCCGGGGTTCTGATTGAACCACAAGAACTTCAATTGCAGGGAAGGTCCCGCATCCAGCAGTTGAAACCCCTTGCCTTCGAGTCGAGTCCAGTCACTGGGCCGGACCTGCGCGTCCAACAGGTCCAGTTCCCCGGCCTCCAGTCTCAGGATCTGGGTGTCGCGCTGCGGGATGTAGTGGATGACAATCTCATCCAGGTAGGGGAGCCGCTGACCCAGTTCGTCCACCTTCCAATAGTGAGGGTTATTGCGCAGGACCGTTTTCTGGGCAGGATGATGCTCAGCGATCATGAAAGGACCCAGTCCCGCCATGTTGGAAGGATCCTCGTCCAGGGTCCAGTAGTTCTCCAGTTTTCGGTTCTGGTCGCTCATCAGGTGAGCAGGAAAGATCGGGATATTAGTCAATGCGTACTCGGCGGCGGCAAACTTCTGGGGAAAGGTGATTTCCACAACCGAGTCGTCGACCCGACGGTATTGCAAGGCCTCTCCGTCAATCCGCAGCAAGGCACCCAGGGTGTTCTGAGAACCGTCCTGAAAGATACGGTCCAGGGAGAAGATCACATCGTCTACTGTCACAGGCTGACCATCCGAGAAGCGCAGTCCATCTCTCAACTCGACGCGAATGGTTTTGGAGTCCGGCGAGAGTGACCATTCTCGGGCCACGCCGGGCCCGACAGTCTGTTGCTCAAAATCGAACTCCAGCAGTGTTCCCGTGATCAGATAGGTGACCAGGCGGGTTCTGGTGTTGTCGGCCGTGGCAAAATTGAAACTGCTGGGTTCTCCAGGCAGGCTGTAGTTGAGTCGTCCGCCGATCCGGCCATCGATTTCAAGTACCTGCGCATCCCCTGGAATTGGGAGCGCCGGCCGATGGGGGCGACTGGCCGGTTCGGGGGAGCACCCGGAGAGCGTCCACACAAGCAGGAACACCCCTGCAGCCCCGAAATAACGGCCCGAGTCCCTGGCGGAAGCCAGGGGGAAGAAGGTTCTGGTAGAGCTCATAGTCTTACCAGGATCGATTGGGCTTGAGATGGCAAGGGGCTGTTCGTCTTTGCTTCGATGCCGGAATCATAGCAGCCCGTGGTGAAACTCGTGCCGGCTGGCGGAACACGTTACCGAGAGGCCAGGGGCCACTCCGGCAGTGACCGGGAAAGGATCCTGGTTTCGGAGGGCGAAACCATCTTGTACCGAATCCCCCGCCATTCAATCTCCCTGCTCAGGAGTGAACGGGCCAGCGCCACGAGAGTCACCAGATTGCAGAGCGGAGGGGCCAGGCTGTAGAACCAGCCGTGGCGCAGAATCTGATCTGACTTCTCGCACAGCGCGGCGGCCACGACTCTGAGGCGAAGTCGGGCTTTCACGCTGCTGAGTCCTGCAACCAGCATTGCCATTGTCCCCAGAACGAACCGTTCAAGCGGGCTGAGCTGAGAAAAGGAACCGGGGAGACAGATCAGCACGGGAGTAGCCCAGACCGCAGCACCATAAAACAGCTGTGACACCCAGGCCAGCCTCCAGAGGTGCGGGTGATAAACGCGAGTGATGGCCATCTGGCGGGTGCTCCAGCGGAGCAGTTCTGCGAGTGAACAAGAGCCGGGGCTTAGACTCAAGGCCCTGGGCACAAACCGAATCTTGTAGCCGTGGGCCCGAACTGCAGTGGACAGGGAGTAGTCGTCACTGAGGGAGCCTTTCCAGGATTCCCTGCCTTCGCACTCGTCGAAGACCTGCCGGGAGCACGCGAGAGCCCCTCCCCACCCGAAAAGACTGCTCTCTGGACTCATCATCGAGAGGATTCCTCCATTCCAGGCAGAGCGGAGGAGAGAGCCAAAAGAGGCCTTTTCTGAAGGCAGGTACCAGCGAAAGCCGGTGGTCAGTCCGGTCCCTTCCCGCTCCAGGGCTCGGGTCAGCACCCGCAGCCAGTCGGGAAGAGGTCTGATGTCCGAGTCCGCCAACACCAAAGACCGGGTCTGCAGCGGCAGGTGATCCACGGCAAAACGGAGATTGTGAACTTTCTGGCCGCAGTCCCTGGCGGGGCCGGCAATCAGAATCTCTGTAGTCGTACCAGGATGCTGCTGCTGGAGAGACTCCAGTTTCGCTACGGCCGGATCGGATTTGCTGTCGACCACGAAAATGAGTCGAAAGTCGGGATACTCAAGCCGAAACAAGGCCTCCATATTCTTCTCGAAGCCCTGATCCAGGCCCCGGCAGGGAACGATCACGACAACCGGGGAAAAGGGCTCTGCCGCGGCCGCCTCGAGCCTCCCCGCTGCGGCTGCCCAACTTCGAGACTGCCGAAAGCCGGCTCGAAGAGAGTTTCCTCCCTCGGCCAGTGCGAGTATTAGAAGAGAAAACCAGAATAGGAACATGCGTCAACCATTCTGCACTAATCGTAGTCTTCGAGGAGGGCACAGAGTTCTGGGTTCCGCTTATTCTGTCGTGATCAGCGTAGGAGGAACCTCCGTGGTTCGATCGGATCGCGGGACGGAACCACTCCTGCATTTTCACGTGCCCAATTGGCCGCCATCAGTTTGTCAGTATCCTGGTCACTCAGCAATCGTAAATCCCCGCTCGCCCGGAATTTGTATTACAATAAGTAGCGATATTGGGGGCGACCGGCTTCGACGGGAATTGTTGAAGCAGTCGACGCATGCCGAGGTGTCCGTACCCTCGTTAATCTACGGTCACACGCATAACTGCCAACGATCAGTTAGCACTCGCTGCGTAATATACGCAGCCGTTCTATTTTTTGCGGCCCGTAGCAGAAAATAGGGCGTCGATAAAACGGGCTTTTCGTGATTCCCGGTTTTTCCAGGGGAATCGCGAGAACCTTACTGGAGAACCGTCGTCTAGGCCTATTTGCTGGTTTCAACTGCCCTGACGATGGATAAAAGCGAAACCAGATAAGCATGTAGAGTTTACTGCGGAACATTTCCGGACGTGGGTTCGATTCCCACCGCCTCCACCATTTTTCAGAGCACAACTCGTCTCTTCGGGGTGACCCCCTGGGGAGGCGAGCGTCCTATAACCCTTTAGTTTCAAAGGTTTTGGGCGTTCCCCACATCATTCCAGCACCATTCTCCACCGGCCAATTTCGCCTCCTTTAGCAGCCTCTCCTTCTCTGTTCGGCCCGTATTCTCCGTTCTTACCGGACCTAGTCCGAAAGTCGTCCAGTTGGGTTAATCCATTTGATATCACGGAATTGAATCCAAACAGCCGTTTTCGAGGGTTGCGGGAACACGCCCGGTGCTCGGTCGTGAACACCCGAGAGTTCGAACCATCGTCCAGAAAACTTGGAGTTGTGGGAACTAATTAAATGGTCCACTTGGAGCACCCGAAGTTTCGAACCCCTAGTCCGACAGTTCGCAGAGGCCTCCGGTAGGTAACCGGAGAAAGGGCTGGGACGGTACCCGGCCACAGCGTCAGAAACCAGACGACGGACTGGCAGCGGAAGCTGAGGCGGTCGTGGGTGCCGACGGACCCGCCCCACACCGCCTGGTGAGTCCTACGGCATCCACACCGGCCCATCCGGTCGCGACCAGCCGGAGGTCACGATGTGGAATACTGAATTCAAGCCGGGAGCCATCCCTACCGCCTCACTTGAAGCGGAGTTTCGTCCGGAGCCCGATCCCCTTTCCCCGAAAGAGAATCTGGAGGCCATCGCCTCTATTCTGGCCGCGGGCGTCCTGCGCTGGAGAGCCCGAAGGAGTGGTTCTTCGAATGATATCCGGAGAAAGTCGAAGAATCTCCAAATATGAGCAGGAGAAGGACTTGCTTTCCGGTGCAACCAGAGCGTTCATACCTGACAAACGCGTCCAGCAGGGCAATGAGAGGGTTACCCGTGAACGAGTCCGGAAAGGGATCGCCAGAGAGCAGCAACGGATCCCGGGTTCGCCATTCCGTCCTGCGGCAGCTGGCGATCCTCGAGACCATGACGATGGAACAGCTGCGCGAGAAGTGGCGCGATCTGTATGGCGGCGAGCCGCCCGGCTACAAGAGACAGTTTCTCATCAAACGCCTGGCCTATCGCATCCAGGAGCTGTTCTACGGCGGCCTGTCGGATGCGGCCAAGACGCGTTTGCAGCAAGTCGCCCAGGATGACCCAATGGCCTGCATGCAGCGCCGGGTTTCCGGCAATCCCCGGAGCCAGGTCGACATCCTGCCGGGCACCCGGTTCGTCAGGATCTGGAAGGATCGCCGCTATGAGGTTCTCGCCCACGAGAACGGCTTTGAGTACGACGGCCGGGTATTCCGCTCCTTGAGCGCGGTGGCTCGAGAGATCACCGGCACCCGGTGGAACGGCAGGCTCTTCTTCGGACTAAAGAAGGACAGGCGAGGTGGTCAACATGGCTGATGTCACCACAAGCAACCCCACTGGTGGGAAGCTGATCCGTTGCGCCATTTACACCCGCAAGAGCCACGAGGAAGGCCTCGAGCAGGAGTTCAACTCACTGGACGCTCAACGGGAGGCGGCCGAGGCCTACATCGAAAGCCAACGCATGCAGGGCTGGCGGGCACTGCCGGACCCGTACGACGACGGCGGATTCTCCGGCTCCAACATGGAGCGCCCCGGATTGCAGCGTCTGCTGGCCGACATGGATGCGGGAAAGGTGGATGTGATCGTGGTGTACAAGATCGACCGCCTCTCGCGGGCGCTGCTGGACTTCATGAAGATGATCGAGCGGTTCAACGAGAAGGGAATCAGCTTCGTCTCGGTCACCCAGCATTTTAACACCACAGACCCCACCGGGCGTATGTTTCTGAGCATTCTGATCACCTTCGCCCAGTACGAACGGGAGGTCATCGCTGAACGCATCCGAGACAAAGTGGCGGCGGCCAAGCGGCGGGGCAAGTACTGTGGCGGCCCGGCCATCCTCGGCTACGACGTGGACCGGAAGCGAAAGAAGCTGCTCGTCAATCCGGAGGAAGCGCCGCTGGTCAAGCACATCTTCCGGCGATTCACTCAACTGGCCTCGGCCAGAGCTGTGGCCGCTGAGCTCAATAGACAGGGATACCGAACCAAGTCCTGGACCACGAAGAAAGGGAAACACCGGTCAGGGCGTCCCTGGAACACCGGTCACATCTACCGCCTGCTGGGCAATCGCCTCTACAAGGGCGAGGTAGTCCACAAGGGGAAGGTCTATCCCGGCGAGCAGGAGGCCATCGTCTCTGAGGGACTGTGGTCGCGAGTCCAGGAGGTCCTCTCGGAGAACACTCGGGCCAAGCAGACGAAAGCCAGAACGAAGATCATCTCACCGCTGCAGGGGGTGGTCCGCTGCGGCCACTGTGACGGCGCGATGGGCTTGACCTACACCCAAAAGGGCCCGCGGCGCTACACCTACTATCACTGCGCGAAGGATGCCAAACGAGCGGTCAGCCGCTGCCCGCTCAAGCGCGTGCCTGCGGGGGACATCGAGAAGGTGGTGCTGGAGCAGCTGGGCGCTGTTTTTCGAACCCCAACGCTGGTGTCCCAGACCTACTTCGCCGCCAAGGGGATGGAGGAAGCCGAGCGGAAACGGCTGCTGAAGCACAAAGAGCGACTGGAAGACGATCTCCTGAAGGTCCGACAGCGGGCACTTGAGGAGGTATCGCCTGACGGCAACGGGCCGGACCCTGGAGCGGCCTTGACCGAGCTCAACCGGGAGGCGGTGACCCTAAGCCGCCAGCTGACGAACGTCTCAGCCCGAGCCCAGGCGTTCGAGGCAGACCCCGTAGCAGAGCGGGAAGTCTCGGAAGCCTTCCAGAGCGTGGAGACCTTTTGGGAGGACCTATTTCCACTGGAGCGCAATCGGCTGATCCGGCTGTTGGTCGAGAAAGTGGAACTCCGGGAGACCGGCATCGACATGGAACTGAAGACCGAGGGCATGACCAGCCTGATCATCGAGCTGAGCGGCTTGACCAGTGAAGCGAGGGAACGGAGCCAAGCCCAATGACTGCACAGCCGACCCTCACGCTGACCGGGACTGGCAATCTGCGGATCCACATTCCGATGCACATCCGGCGGATGCGGGGCCGGAAGAGGATCTTTGCTCCCCAGGCTCTGGATGGGGAGGTGCCGGATAGCCCATCGGACGTTCAGGGGGCAGTAGTGCAGGCCCTGGCCCGGGCTTTTTCCTGGTCGGACGCGATTGAGAATGGTGAGTTCGGCTCGGTCTCGGATCTGGCGAAGGTCCTCGGCATGGATAACTCCTATGTAGTGCGCATCCTGAAGCTGACCACGCTGGCTCCCGATATCATCGAAGCGATCCTCAACGGCGAAGAACCGTCCGGCCTTTCACTTGCCCGGCTGATCCGCACCTTCCCCATGAACTGGGAAAGGCAGAGAGTCCACTTCGGGTTCACTACGGGCTGAGCCACCACCTCGTCCGCAAGAAGGACGTTCGGCCTATCTCCAGCATCCCGCACGGGAGCCGCCAACGTGCAATGTGGGCGCAGATGGCCGGGCAGCGGACGAAGTAGCCGTAGCACCTGGTGCTTCGCTAGATCTGCAGTCAACAGTTCCTTCCTTTCCTTCACCCCTTTGGCTCTCATCTCCGGGTTTCTAATTGCACTGATGCCTATCAGGTAATATGCTAATTCCCTTATTTATCCATATCTTATTTCCATCTCTGCCGCCGTCTCAGAAAGGAGCAAGAGCGTTTACACATTCGATCTTGTCCCGAACAACCCTCATAGCTCCGAGCGCGGCCCACACTGATTCCCATGATTACCAAGACCAGGGGTAGACGCCCCATTCAGGAAATCACTGACCCTCAGAGCAGGACATTGCGGGAGATCCACCGTTTCCTGCAGCAGCGTGAATTCCCGCCGACAATGAAGGACCTTGCGGACATTCTCGGCATCTCGCACTCGAGCGCTCACGCTCAAGTGGGCCAACTGGTGAAAAAAGGCTTCATGACACGCGAGCGGAAAAAAGCTCGTGGGTTGGCGATTACCGACAAAGGTGTGGAAGCGATCATACGCCGAGAAAGGTAAGGAGCCAACAACCCCATGGGACACATCAGGCTAGGGAATCTTCCTCGCACACGTAAGTGGCAACAGGTTGTTGCGCTCATTGAAGGTGGCGCTCGCGCACCGCAAATTGCGAGTGCGACGATCAATGCTGCCGAGAAAGCGTTAGAGCTGGCCGCGGAAGACAAAGGGCTTGTCGAGACAGTCTGGCTTCTCACGAAACTGCCCCTGGCTGCCAAGAGCACTGACTTCGCGCGGGCACTCCAGAGTTGTGGCTTGGACGTGTCGAACTCCCCGAGCCTCATGGAGGTAATCGGTGCGTTTTCAGATGCTGTCGACAGGACGATGGCAAACAACGGAGGCCGAACGGATCTAGGAGAAATGGCTCAGATGGCTGCGTCAGAGACGCTGGCAAAGATCATCGGAACTCAGACACAAAGCCTGTTTGGAACCACTCCCGAAGATGTGAAAAACGCCTTTTCTAAGACCGCGACCAATAAGCGGTTTGGTCTCTTGGCAAGAGATTTCTTTGCCCGATTAACGAACAAGTGCTTGGACTACTTTGTGAGCCGAGCCGTCCACCATCATGTCGGTGAGGGCCGCCGCTTTCGAACCCTCGCTCAACAAGGTGAGTTCACAAAGGCATTGGCAACTCACAGCCAAGAAGCATCCAAGATCATAGGCGACTTCTCCGGAGGCTGGTTTTCCAAGACCAACTGGAAGAAAGGAGGAATATCGAGACGAGACGCCGAGGAGTTCGCGCATGTAGCCATGAACAAAATCGTGGCTGAACTCAAGGAAGGAGCGCGGCCAGATGGCGAATGAACGCTCGATCCTATGCGGGGACGTTTCCTATGGGGATCTCCCGTTTGGACGTGATAAACCTCTGTGTTTGCACTTGTGGGGCCCCCGCAAAAATATAGCGCTTTGCATTTCCGACATACCAGAGCACCTATTACAAGATATCCCGCCCCATTTCCGCGACCTGATCGAAATAGCCACTTTCGTATATTGCGCAGATCAAGCCGTAGTGAGAGGTGGGGACGGCACTCAAAACTTCGGAGCCAACTGGAGGAGGAAGCTGTTTTTCCGAATTCCAGTCCGGAATCCGGATTTGTGGAATTCTCCTGCGCTTAAGGAAAGGTTGATCGAAACCCTCAGCTTCCTTTCTGAAGATGAGTACTATTTCGACTTCGTGCTGCTCAAGGCTCAGCCAGCTACCCAGAAGCAACTTGAATTCAACGCGACTTCGGTAGAAGAGGTTGTACTGTTTTCAGGCGGCCTTGATTCTCTAGGTGGCGCCGTTCAAGAAGCTGTAGTTAACAAGCGGAATGTAGTGTTGGTCACGCACAAGTCTACCCAGAAATTGGCGCGTCGACATGCAAATCTGAAAGAACTTTTGAGACAACACGCCGTCTCTCCACCTCAGCACATTCCGGGCAGTATCAACAAGGCAAAATCATTGGGCCGCGAGTATACTCAACGCAGCCGGTCGTTTCTGTATGTGGCCTTGGGATCGACGGTCGCGCAGATGGTCGGCCTATCCAGGGTTCGATTCTACGAAAACGGAATCGTAAGTTTTAATCTTCCCCCATCTCCACAAGTGGTTGGCGCAAGAGCGACCCGCACGACGCATCCACGAGTCATTGATGGTTTTGCCGGGATCATCTCGACTTTGGCGGGAAAACGGTTTTTCGTTGAGAATCCGTTTCTTTGGAAAACAAAGACGGATGTTGTGAAGATGATCAAGGACGCGGGTTGTGCGGAGATGATCAAGTTCGCCACCAGCTGCGCACACACGTGGCAAATGACAAAGCTGCGCACACATTGCGGAACCTGTTCACAGTGTATCGACCGCAGGTTTGCCGTCCTGTCGGCTGGCGTGGAGGCACATGATCCGGCGGAGGCGTATGGCGTTGATCTTCTCGTTGGGGAGCGACCGGCCTATGATTTGCGTGACAGTCATCAGAAGATAAGTGACTCGCGAACCATGCTGGCCGCATACGTCGAGACGGCGTCTGGCATTTGCGAGATGACACCCATCGACTTTTTCGGTCGCTATGGAGAAGCCGCTAGAGTTCTGAGACACGTTGATGAATCGGCCGACAGTGCGGCGCTCAAGGTGTACGAGCTTCACAAGCGACACGCGAAAGGGGTGTCGGATGTAGTGGAGCGGTCCATCGCCAAGTTTGCCCCCGCAATCAGAAAACGTGAGCTACCAGAGTCCTGTCTTCTTCGTCTTGTATGTGACTCCGCAATCGATCCTTCCGGAGTCACGAGTGTCTCGCCGCCGTCTTCTGAGTCGCGGATCCCGCTAGAGGATTTCGTCTTTCGGAAGAAAGGTGGAGCCTGGATTGTGCGATATGCGGGCGGGGAGGACTTTATATTACTTCCATCCATGGGTGCTGACTATTTACACATCCTTCTGGCGAACCCCAAGATCGAAATGAACGTCACTGACCTTGTTCTCCGTGTCGCCAAAGCCCCCGGGCAGTTTCAGCTTGGCAGTGCCGGCGAAACTACCGACCAACAAGCTCTTGCTGCATATCGCGCAAGATATGAAGAATTGAAGGAAGAGCTTTCGGAAGCGCAGCGCTATGCCGAACAGGGGATGGCTCCTCCCATCCCTGAGTCCGACATTAGGCAGGAAATGAACTTTCTGGCCGAGCAGATTCGGAAAGACACGGGGCTTGGTAATCGAATCCGTCAAACTTCCAATGATCGAGACCGGGTTCGAAAAGCATTTCAGGCGAATATCCGTCGTGTCAGAAGGGAAATAGCGCAGTATGACAGACGTTTCGCCGAGCACCTCAAGCCACCACGCCTCCGCTGTGGGTGGTCGCCCTGCTACAACCCACAAGATGATATCGAATGGCACACCTAAACCAGCTATTTCGACCCGTCTTCTAATGCTACACGAAAAGTAGCACCTGCTACGCCGGATGTAGCGCCTTCCCCTATGAAGGCTTGGTCCGGCGACCAAATCATCCAGACAACAACGCCCCCAGGGCGCTGAAGCAACCCCCGAGAGAAGCCTTTCGCCGGGCCAACCTCTCCGGGGTTTTTCTGTTCCCAGGGGTGAAAGAAGGCGTGACATGTCAAATGTTGTGACCAAGGCGGCCCTGACTCCTGCCAGGAGATGCCTCGTCGAGCTCATGCAGGAGATCAACTACGGGCGGCTCGAAGGGCTCGAAGTTCGGGACTGCGAGCCGGTGCTCGATCCACCGCCCCGAGTGGTGCGGCAAATCGTGTTCGGGAAGGACAACGGGCCGAATGCCCGACGAGCTGCTCAGGGCTTCGCGCTCAAGAAGAAGGTGGCGGAGCTGTTCGAGGTCTTCGACCGGGAGCGTTCGTTCCTGATCCTTGAACTCGTGATCGACGACGGGCTTCCCGTCCGCATGGCCGTGGCGGGCGTGGTCCGGACCTGAGTCCGGGCCCGACAAACAACAGCACGGTCCACACACCGGACAACAGGCTGGCCGCAACAGGCGGAGGGCGTTGTGGGTGTCGCCGAAACCGGCGTCCCACAGCGCTTCCACCTTCTTCATTTGAGAGCGATCGTACCGGCACAGGTCGACACCCGCACGAACTCCTCCCCGGCCCCGAGGAGGCTCAATGGGTGTCGACAACTCCGACGATGGCATCGATCCGTATGCCGCCAGGCTCATCAGGTTCAAGGCGAGGCAATTGGTAGGAAAAGCGGGATTCACCGCATCGGACCGGGAGGATATCGAGCAGGAGCTGATTCTCGATCTGCTGCGCAGGCTGCCGAAATACAACCCCAAGCGCGCCCAGCTCAACACGTTCATCGCCCGGGTGGTCGAGCACCGGCTCGCCAGCCTCATCGAGGAGCAGAAGGCGGGCATCCGGGACTACCGGCGCTGCCGCTGTTCGCTGAACGAGTGCTTCGAGGACGCGGACGGCCGCTCGGTCGAGCGCGTGGATACCTTCGATCAGGAGGACTATCTGCTGCGCACCGGCGGCCAGTCGAGGCCATCAGAAGAGCTGAACAGGCTCGCCATCGACGTGGCCGCCGTCATCGAAGGACTCCCACACGAACTGCGCAACCTGTGCCGGCGCCTCAAGGCCGAGACCGTCACCGAGATCTCCCGCGACACGGGCGTTCCGCGCGGAACGATCTACGAATCGATCAAGAAGCTCCGCGAGATCTTCAAGGACGCTGGCCTCAGGAACTACCTGTGACGGTCCCGACGGTCCCGGTCCGGCTCCGGTAGGTAATCACCGGACCGGACGTCGACGCGACGTTTCGAGACGGCACAACATTCAGCCCCGGGCGGGCCATCCCGATGGACCACGACCCATGGAGGCAATGGCAAATGAATCGAGAACTCTACCGCTACAACTTCAACGCGAAGGTGCCGCTGCGGGACGTCGAGGAGTCTCTGCTCCTGGCCGTGCTCGCCACCGAAAGCCTGCACGGTCGGGCTTTGATCCGGCTCGATGCATCCTTCTGTCTGGACGCCAGCAGGCGCTCCTGCGTGGTGGACGCGGCGACCGACGTCGGACGCGCCATCGCCCGCATCTTCACCGGCTTTCTGACCCGCGAGTTCGGCGAGGAAGCATTCAAGGTCGAGCGGATCGCCGCCGAGTCACCGATCTCGCCGACAATGAGCGCAACGGGGGCCGCGTGATGACCACTCGCGCGATATCCACCTATTCGATGTGGAGCCCGTTTTGCAACGGCCGCAAGGCCTGCAAGCGGAGCCACCACCACGAGCCGATCCCCTTGGAGAAAGACCGGAACCTGGCGCTGGGGACCGCGATCCGTCCATGCGCTAGGACTGCAACTCCTCGAGCCGACCTCGACTGCTCGTCCGTGACAAGGTCATCCAGACCCGCAACAACTACGGTCTCGGCGTAATGAACGGTGCCCACAAACGACATTTCGACAACCGCAAGACCTTTCTCTCTCTCCTTTTTGGCGAGGGGGCCACGATATGACAAGGACGACTGTGGGCAGCGTCAGGGAGTACTACCGGCGGATCACCGATATCGACATCGGCGGGATGGCCCGGGAAATCCTCACCGACCGCATTGTCCAGGAAAGCGACCGCCTGCTGCAGTGCGACTGCCCGAACCACAAGAGCAGCAGCCATCGGTCACTCCACATCATGCTCGATAAGCAAGGCTGGTACTGTTTCGGCTGCGGGGTGGGCGGCGACGTGCTGCAGCTGGTCGAGTTCGTCGAGTCCGGCACGGTAACCAGGGGCCAATCCGGTCCCATGCCGGAGACCCACCAGCGGGCACGAGATTTCCTGGCCACCAAGGCCCAGTTGCCGCCGCTCGCCCGCTATGGCCTCTCGCCCGAGCGGCTGCGCAAGACCGAGGCCGCGCGGGAACTCGACGTGCGCGTTCAGGATGCACTGACGGCCCTGGCATCGTTTTACCACCGGCGGCTCAAGGACGCGCCCGAGGTCTTGGAGTGGCTGACGTCACACTATGGTATCGGCAAGGAGACCATCGATACCCTTCGCATCGGGTATGCCGCCAACGGTCCGTGTGAAGAGGGTGGCAAGGCGTGCGCCGGCGTCCTCTCCGCCCTGACCACGGGAGAGAACCCTTTCACCCCTCGTGAGCTTGCCGCCACGGGCGCGTTTCGTCCGACTGCCCAGGCCGGCCTGATCCCCTTCTTCGATGGCCGCATCGTCTTCCCGTACTGGAGCCATGGCCGGGTCGTGTTCCTGATCGGGCGCAAGACGCCGTGGACGCCAGACCGGGACTGGGAAAAAGGGAAGTACCGCAAGTTGCCGGTCCACAACAGCCAGTCGAACCGGCACATCTCGCCCTCGATCAACAACAGCCACCTCTACAACGAGGACTGCCTGCTCACCCGGCCCGAGAGAGTCATTATCACCGAAGGCGTCACCGATTGCATCGCGCTGATGGAACGCGGTTTCCCGGCCATCTCTCCGGCCACGGTGCAGATCCGGGGCGCCGACTGGGATCGCCTCTTGCCCAAGCTCCAGGGCATCAAGACCGTCTACATCTGCCAGGACAACGAGGTCTCGCAGGCAGGCCTAAACGGCGCGCTCAAGACCGCGAGCGTCCTGATCAAGCACAAGATTCAAACCCGGATCGTGGTTCTGCCCTTGGACCAGTCCCGCCAGGACGCGCGGACGGAACTCAAGGAGCGTTGTAGCCTGGACGTGGCCGTCGCTGTCGGGCCGCGAGAACGCACCAAGCTCCTGGGCGACCGGACGCCGAAAGAGATCGAGGAAGCGGAGCGCCTCGTCGCCGCGGCCAAGATCGACGTCAACGACTATTTCCTCTCCGGCCGCACCGCCCAGGACTTCGAGACGCTGCTCAGCGGGGCCTGCACTCTGCTTGAGAGCGGGATCGACCGGTTGCCTGCCGACGTGAGCGAAGAGGAACGCAACCAGCTGCTGGAGCCGATCCTGCGCGAGATATCGGCGCTGACGCCGCTGGAGCAAAGCCGTCACCTGAAACGGGTGCAGGAGCGCTTCGGGAAATCGAGTTTCTCACTGACTATCCTGCGCGAGCAGGTGCGGGCCGTGCGGAAGGAGCGCACCTCGCAGGTCCGGCTGGAGGATCGCCGCGAGAAGATACGGGAGAAGCGCCAGACCGGTGCTCCGTCCGGCTCCTGCCGCGCCCGGGTCGAGCAGGTGTTGATCGAGACAGAGGAAGCGGGCACCCCCGACTACGCCCAGGCCGCCGAGGCCGCCTACGACTGGTTCACCGCCCACGGCGCGCAGTTCTTCTTTACTCGCCATGGCGAACCGTTCCTGCATTTCGCCAACGCCATCTACTGGATGGATTCCGCCGACCGGGGACGTAAGCGCCAGTACTCAGCTTTGCTCTACAAACACACCGGGCTAGTCCCGACCTCGACGGGCGGGCGCACCTTCTTCGAGGTCCTGCCGAGCCTCGCCCTGATCCGGGGTCAGATGCGGGAGCACTTCTCGTGGCTCCACACCGACGTCTCGAACCACACGGTCTACTTCAACCTCAACAACGCGCAGCACGAGATCGTCAAGATCACGCCCGACGGCATTGAACTCCTCAAGAACGGGAGCAACGCCGACGGCATCATCCTCGAGGGTTCGCACAAGATGAAGCCCATCCGGTATCTGGGCGATGCCGATCTGGAAGAAGCCGACCGCAAGCTGGTGGACGTGCTCGTCAACAACATCACCTGTTCCAATCAGGACCGCTTTCTCATTCTTTCCTGGCTATCTTGCTTCCTCCTGATCGACTTCACCGGCACCCGGCCCATGACCCGATTCGAGGGACCCTCCGGCTCGGGCAAGACCACTGCCAGCAAGCTCATCTCGACGCTGCTCTACGGCAGCCCGCAGCACAAGAAGGCCACCGACGCCGCCAACTACACCGACGGCTCGCAGAACCCGCTCATCGCGCTCGACAACATCGAGGCCCGCCAGATGACCGAGGAGCTGACTACCTTCATGCTCACTAGCATCACGGGGATCGCCAAGGAAAAGCGTAAGAGCGGCACCGACACCGAGACCGTCATCGAGCGCACCAAGTGCCTGCTCAACACCACTGGCATCGAGCCCCTGCGGGGCGAGCTCTCGGAGATCCAGTCGCGGACCTTCGTGATCAACTTCGACATCGCCAACCAGAACAGCGACTGTTTCAGCGAGTCGGAGACCATCGCCGACATCCAGAAACACCGGGACCTGATCCTGTTCGCCATCATGAAAAGAACCCGGCACGTGCTGGCCATGATGCGTGACGGGCGACGGACACAGGCCTTGAGACTCCTGCACGAGGACCTCGCCGATCACGACAAGCGACGCTGCAACGAGTACCTGAGCCTGATGTACCTGATGCTGCTGGCGGAGTCCTCTCCAGAGGAAATCGAAGCCGGCATGCAGCGGCTGGCACCCTCCTTCGTCCAGCAGATCCAGTCCATCAACCGGACCAGCCGGGAGACGGCCCGGGATTCCAACCACACGGCGACCGCGCTGGCCACGCTGTTCAAAGCTTGGCGCAACGCAGTCGAGTTGGACCGGGAGATGGACCCCGAGAGCCGCAGGGACACCCACGTGCAGGAGTTCGTCCAGAAATATCAGGTCACCTTGAGCGAAGATGAAAAACTGGAGAACGTGCTCTCCCGCGACTTGTTCGTGGCCCTGAAGGGCATCGCCCGGTGGTACAACGTGCGCTTCGACATGGATTCCTCTCGGCAGTTCGCCCAGCGCCTGGCCAACGACCTCGAGACCCTGCGCGAGGCCGGCTTCGAAATCGCGATCACGAAGAACCGGAACGGCATCAAGCTCTACACGATCCAGAAGAACTGAAGCCGCGACCCACTCCCACGGCTCTCATTCAGCCCGTCGGCTCGCCGCCGCCGGGCTTTTTCGCGTCTTGGCGGCATTTGCCGAAAGGGACCTTTCGGCAGCGTGAAAGACCTTTCGGCGCTGTAACCCACTTAAATTCTAGGTGTTATGCCCAAGCGCCGAAAGTGCCGAAAGATCTGAGAGTCCACCCCCCCTTAGAGAGAAAAGTTTTACAACTGTTCGGAGGCAGCAGGCGCACCCACTAAAAAAACGCACCACACACGAGGGGACATTTCCCAGAACCTTTCGGCGCTTTCGGCATCCTTCTCTCTCTATCTCTATAACTTATTGAAAGAGAAAGAGATAAAAGAGTGAGTCCCAGCGCCGAAAGGGGGCGCCGAAAGTCCCCCGACCGCCGAAAGACCTTTCGGCGCTTTTGGCAAGCTTCTCGGCAGGTAACGGCCACGACCCTTCATCCCTACGCCCGAATCGATACCAAGAGCCTCTTATGATTGATGAACGCCCGAAGCGAGAGGGGCACGATCATCCGGCGCTCCGTCCTGTCGAAGAACCGTGTGATCGAATGGACCGACCCTGCGGACGGGGCCTGGACTTACACCAAGCCGGTCACCGCACAAGCGCTGGCCAGAGTGAACGCCATCTACGACGAGGCGTCCGCCCTGGGATGGAGCCACGGCAGGCTCTGCCAAAATAGGGGGCACGTTCCCTTTCCCGAGGGATCCGACTACGGATCGGTCTGCTTTAGGTGTCGTGGACGAACGGCGGACCAAAAAATAACGCCGCCTCACACGTGGGCATATTTTCTCTACTACCTTTCACCCTCTAACCAAACCATAACCAATCATCAATAAAATCAAACGTTTAACCCTCTCATCATCCGGCGTCATGCCGCTTGTTCCGGTAGGTATCTCCCGAAGATCAATCTGCTGACGGGAGATCCAGACGTGAGCCTTCTGAAACTGTTGCAAGAGCAAACGGCTGAGAATCATGACAAGACTTCAATCCGGGAGACCGGCGAGCCGCATCACTACACCCGCGGCGTCGGCATCTCCAGAACTCGTTTCCGCCGGATCGATCCGAAGAGCTATGCGCTGTCACGGCTCGATCCCATCAACCGGCAACCAACTGACGCGCCACCTGAACTGACGCGTACGCCCCCTACCGTCCCGCCGCATCTGTTCCCGGAACACGGCGACTGGAAGTTCACGCAACCCGTCCGGTTGTCGACCATGCCCAAGGTTGACGCGATCCGCGACCAGGCGCGCTCTCTCGGCTGGAGTGAGGCCCAGCTCTACCAGAACCGGGGACGATTCCGTTTTCCCTGCGGGCAGGACTATGGTCTCGTCTGCTTCCTAGAGGGGGATAAGCGCATCGGCAAGGTGACCCGCCAGTCCATCGAAATCATCGGTCCGCCGCCTCAAGAGAGGTGCCTGCGCTTCTACAACCCGGACGTGAATCAACCATGGCTAAAGACAACCGCACCCGGCGCCTGAATCGCCGATATGCCAATGCCAGGGACGTGCTGCCGCCCGAGTCTGTTCCGCACGGTTCAGCAGCACTTCGCGGGCCTGCTTTGGGTCCCCGCCGGCACGCACTTGTACGCCGTACGCCGCAAGCTCGTGCTGGCCCTCAGGGATCAGGGCGTCCATACGCGGGAGATCGCCCAGTTGGCCGGAGTGACGACGCGCCGGGTGCGTCAGATCCTGGCCCGGGCCCGTGACGCAGAAACAGCCGACACATCGCAGCGCTTCCCGGTAGATAACTGACAGGCTGTCTCGTAAGGGGAACGAATCCTCACCCGGCGATTGTGTCCGGGGGTGAGACGGCTCAGGAAACGATAGGAGGGAAACGCCATGCCCCAGAACCCAAAGCTGGAGGAGAGGCGCCTGCTGACGCTGCGCCTGCGCATCGCAGGCTGGAGCTATCGCGAGATCGCGACACGGGTCGGGGTGTCCCCGGCACAGGTCTTCCGCGACATCAAACGTGTGTGCGACCAACTGCGAAAGGAGCAATACGCGACCGCGGCCCAGCTGCGCACGCAGACGGCGATGGCGCTCGAAGAGAAGCTCACGCGATGGTGGACGCGGGCCGATGTCGACCCGGCCGCCCTCGACAGAGTGATCAAACTGCTCGCCGAGCGCAGCAAGCTCTTTGGCCTGCACGCGCCCCCGCAGCAGGTAGAGCTACAAGATCACAAGCCGGCGGAGATCATCGTGCATTTTGGCGATACCCCTGGCCGGGAAGAAGAGGATGCCCATGGCGCGTGATCGCGTCGTAGAGCTGCGGCGGGTCCGAGCCGGAGATCTACGACCCGACCCGCGCAACTGGAGGCGGCATCCTCCCGGGCAGCGGGCGGCACTGTCCCGGATGCTCGACCGCCTTGGCTATGTCGATGCGGTGATTGCCCGGGAAACCCCGGATGGCCTGGTGCTGGTCGATGGCCACCTGCGGGCGGGGATGTCCCCCGACGCTCAGATACCCGTCCTCGTCGTGGATCTGGACCACTCGGAGGCGGGAGAGGTGCTGGCGACCCTCGACCCTATCGCGGCCATGGCCGAGGCGGACCGTGACGCCCTCGCCCGGCTGCTCTCCGATTTGGACCGCCTCGCCCCATCGATCTCAGAGAGATGTACGCGCTCGCTCCGGAGCCGGCGGAACTGAAACCGGCGGATGCCGAGCCGATCCTTCCGAGTGAGCCGGTGTCCCGATGCGGGGACCTCTGGCTGCTGGGACGCCACCGGCTCATGTGTGGCGACGCGACCGAGCGTAGCCAGGTGACTCGTCTTCTCGAGGGCGCACAGCCGTCCCTGATGGTCACCGACCCGCCCTATGGAGTGGCCTATGACGCGTCGTGGCGCAAGAAGGCCTTCGGCTCCAGCGGGGGACGCCTCGGTAAAGTCCACAATGACGACGATCCGTCCTACTGGGCCGCGGCCCTCGAAGCCTGCAAGACGCCAGTGGCGTACATCTGGTCTCCCTCAGGGGAAAACGTGTTGGTCTTCGGCCGCATCCTCCAAGCGGCCGGCTATGGCCTGCGAAACCAAATCATCTGGCGCAAGCCCAAAATGGTGATCAGTCGCGGGCACTACCACTGGCAGCACGAGTGTCTCTGGTATGGGGTCTTGAGCGGAAAGACAGCGAGATGGCGTGGGGACAGGAGTCAAACGACGGTGTGGGACATCACCTGGGACCGCAATGTCGAGGGCGGGCACTCGACACAAAAGCCCGTGGAGTGCATGGAGCGCCCCCTACGCAACCACGAAGGCGATGTCTACGACCCCTTCGTAGGCTCCGGCACCAGCATCATCGCCGCCGAGCGCCAGAACCGCACCTGTTACGCCATGGAGATAGACCCCGCCTATGTCGATGCCGCAGTCACCCGATGGGAGACCTACACGGGAAGCGCGGCGACAAAGGACGCAAAACGCGGAAATGATGGCGGATAACACCTAACGGCGGGACGGCACGGCCCCGACAACACGGGGACTTATGGCTTCCAGCTCCGGAGGAATGGCGCATAAGACGTGTTCTCGGACGTTCCAAAACTCCCCCAGAGGCGGAAATGGAACAGCGGACCCAACGATTCCAACGGCCCGTTCCGATTCAGAGCCGTTCGAGGGCATCCTCGAGGGCGTCGTCAACCAGGTGGGTGTAGATCTGGGTGGTCGACAGGTCCCGGTGCCCGAGCGCCCGCTGGACCACCAGGATGTCGCCGGTGCGGCGGTAGAGGTGGGTGGCGAAGGTGTGCCGCAGGGCGTGCGGGCTGAGCTTTTTATCAATCCTCGCCGCCTGGAGCCAGTGATCGAGCCGCCTGGACACCTGGCGCTCCGACAGGCGCGTGTCGCGGTTGGAGAGAAACAGCGCCCGGCATTCGCCGTCGCCCTGGCGGCGGCGCTCCTTCAGGCAGGCACGCAGAAGGGAGCGCAGGGTGGACTTGAGGAACTTCACCTGGGGGACGCCTCCCTTGGCGCGGACCCGGAGATGCTTGGCGTCGAGGTCCACGTCATCGACGTCCAGGTTGACCAGTTCCCGCAGCCGGATGCCGGTGCCCAGGAACAGCTCGATGATGAGCCGGTCGCGGCGGGCGAGTTTCGAGGATCGGCCCCGGAGCTCCTTGAGCAGCCGCCGCTTCTCGGCCTCGGTCAGGAAGCTCGGCATCGTGCGCGGAAGTCGCCGCAGGGTCACCGACCGCGCCGGGTTCTCCGCCACCTGTCCGGTCTCCTCCGCCCAGGCGAAGAAGGACCGGACAGCCGCCTTGAAACGGTGCAGCGACGCCGGGGAACGGGCGGTGCCCTTGGTCGAAATCACGACGGCCGGCGAGGTCAGCGCCTCATCGAGCAGGGCGCTGGTCACGCATGGTCCGGGGTCAGGCCTGGGTGGCGCTGCAAAAGAACGGCGCTCAGCTGCCGCAGGTCGCGCAGGTACGCGCTGATGGTGTTCGGGGAGCGACCCTCGGCCGCGAGCCTTCTACCGAAGGCCTCGACCGCCCGCTCGAACGGCTCAGGCCCGGGCAGCAGCCGAAGCGCGCTGTTTGTGGCGTTTGTCATGCTGGCGGCCTCCTTCCTTCTTTCTTTGCGCTCCGGCCCATGGCAGTGCCCTTGGGCAGGGGTAGTTTGTCGATTCGGCCCGTCTCGTGGGCCCAGACCAGGAACATGCGCAGCACCCGCTTGGTCTTCTCGACCGTGGGCCGGGAGCGCTTCCTTCCCGCTGGGGAGTTTGAGGAGCGCGTCGGAGCGGAAGAACTTGCCCACCTGCGGCGCCAGGATGCCCGTGAGCTTCCGGCTCGGCGCCAAAGAAGGCCTCGATCTGCTCGAGGTCCTTCCCGTAGGTGTAGAGCGTGCGCTCCTTTCTTGCCCTGGCCCTTCAGGTGTTCGAGATAGGCCTGCGCGGCCTCGTGCAGTGTCTCGGTCATGGCTGATCCCCTTTCCCTTGTTTCAAGTGGCTGATTTGAAAGCTGCTGATGCGTCTGACACATGCACGCTTCGTGTCGGCCGGAAGTCAAGCGGAATGCATCGACGCGCCCCATGTCGTCATGGAAGGAACGTTGTCTCACGTAGTCCAAAACAAGGTCGAAGCCGCTATGCCCGCTCGGATCTGTTCGAGCCCGGCGAAGGCTGATGGAGGGCTGCACCGCCTACCCTAGGGGGAAACGCGGGCAAGGGATGTGTTGCAACTTTCAAAAAGCGACAAGAGAGCGATTGGTAACGGCGTCGACCGGGCTCCGTCTCATGCAGCCACCTCGAACAGCGATTGATGAACTGAATGGTGTCGCCGAACATCCGAACCGCTCACCCACCTCGCCTGCCCCTTCCGGATCATGTGCATGGCCTCGTATCCCTGGATCGTTCGCCGCGCCGCTGGAATCGATGGCTCGGTAGAGGGAGCACCAGCGGCCCTTGACACGAACGCAGGTCTCATCGACACGCCAGGACTTATGGGTTGGCACAGCCGTTCCTCCAGTTCGGGACCGTAGCGCTGGACCCAGAGCCAGATTGTCGTGTGGTCCGCCTCCAGGCCGCGCTCGCTGAGCAGCTCTTCGACATCGCGGAACGAGAGCGAGTACCGAAGGTACCAGCGCACGGCACAAAGAATCAGCCCGGGCTCCGGTTGTCGCCACTTGAAGACCGCCGGGCGGATTGCCTTTTTCATGATCTCTTCAGGCTGCCAGTCTTCGTCGGCCAAAGTTGCAACACAATCGTTTGACGGGCTACAATCGGTAGAATAGTCTGATAGTAGTTGTGCTGTTAGTCATGTTTATAGTCAATAATATAACTACATGATCAAAGTTAACCTTGCCGATGCCAAGTCGCATCTTTCGCAATACCTCGATAGCGTTGAACGTGGCGAGACCGTGATCCTCTGCCGTCGCAACGTCCCCATCGCCGAGATTCGCCCGTTGCCAAAGCCGCCGACGGAGCCTCGACCAATCGGCACCGACCCTGACCTTGTGGTTCCGGGCAGCTTCTTTGAGCCACTTCCGGAGGATCTGCTTGACGCGTTCGAGGGCGGCGGTGCCGACAACTGGAGCGAATCGACTGGGCTGGAAGAGGGTGACGCCTTTGAGCAACCGAAACGGCAGTGGGCCAACAGGCTCAGGGCGTTCTACGACCAGAAGAATCACCCATCGCATCACGAGTACCTGCCGACGAACCTGAACGACGTGATCGCGCGCCTCCAGGCACCGCGTTCCGGGGACCAGGAAGCACTCGTGGCACGTGCCGAGAAGTACCTGATGGCTGCTGGCAGATGAGCAAGAAGCTGATCGACTTCACGCTGAATCGTGCGGGGTGGGGGGACGGCCAGTCGCTTGATCTGGATGTTGGGCAGATTGAAACGGTGCGTGATCCCGAAACACTGCCGAACCTCTTGCGGGTCACGGCCAATGGGCCGCTCGCCGATATTCTGTCGTGGCCTGAGCGTTCCGGTTGCGCGCTGCAGTGCCAGTTCGCGCTCAGTCTAGTCGGCGGCAAGAAGCTCATGACTGCGGAAGCTGTCAAGTGCAGCTGTAGAGGGGAGACGTTCGAGATCGAGCTCGTCGAGGGGTGGCGCGGCGAGCCGCACTACTGGGGCAACCGGCGGGTGCATGAGGAAGAGGTCGAGGCCGCCATCCATGGCATGACGCCGAACGGCGAACTGCAGTTGCTGAACTTTCCCACAGGGCGCGACACCTATGACAGGCGCCGGGCACGGATCCTGAAGTCCAAGGACGATACAGCGGTGTTGTTCATCGCGAGCACACTAGAGGAGGCGAGGATCCTTTCGGGCGTCGTTGAGCGGTTGTGCGATACCGGCATGTTGGTACACACGGGTGGGGTCCATCCGCCGGATAGCTCGTCGATAGTCGGCGCTAAGTACCAACGGACTGACAAGAAAGCGCCGCTGGTCACACGGTGGCTCGGCGGCCATGGCACCCGCGCCCAGCAGGCGATCGAACAGCGGATTGGAACCCACTGGCACGTCGCGGAGCGTTGGTCAGGAGTGTCGCCATGACGCTCCTGCTCGACACCTGCACGTTTCTCTGGCTATTGTCTGATGATCCACGGCTGCCGCTACGCGCCCGGACGGAGTGTCGTGCCCCCTCGAACACCGTGTACCTCAGCGCTCTCTCGGTGTGGGAGATCACGATCAAGTATCGACTTGGCAGGTTGCCGCTTCCCGAATCCCCGGAGTTGTTCGTCGCCAGTCGCCGCCAGCGGCTGCAGATCGAACCTCTGCCGTACGACGAACGGGACGCGGTGCACGACGTACTGCTGCCGCGGCATCATCGGGATCCGTTCGACCGAGGCTTGGTGTCGCAAGCGATCCTGCGCGGCCTGACGATCGTGACGCCAGATCCGTTGATCGCACGCTATCCGGCCCCCGTGCTCTGGCTGTGATGTTAGCCGCCGCGCGGACTCCGACAATAATGGTTTGGCCTGGCCAGGGATCGTCACCCCGCCCGCTGAGACCGACTTTACTTCCCGGAGTTGTGCTTGGTCGGATCGGTGGGGGATGTTCGATGACTCAATGGAGACCGGGGGAGACGAAATCATGATCACGGGTGAACTCAAGTCCAAGGTCGACAAGATCTGGGACACCATGTGGTCTGGCGGCATTTCGAATCCGCTCTCGGTCATCGAGCAGCTCACCTATCTGCTCTTCATCAAGCGGCTCGACGAACTACACACCCTTAAGGAGCGCAAGGCCGCGCGCGGCGGCACACCCATACAGGAGCCGGTCTTCGCCGCCGACCAGGACCGGCTGCGCTGGTCGCGTTTCAAGGACGCCGCCCCCGAGCAGATGTTCGAGACGGTGCGAGACGGGGTGTTCCCCTTTATCAAGTCGCTCGGGCAGAAGGGCGAGGCCGACGGCGAAGGGAGCTCGACATACAGCCACCACATGAAGGATGCCCTCTTCATGATGCCCACGGCCCGTGTGCTGGCCAACGTCGTCGACCAACTCGACGGCATCAACATGGCCGACAGCGACACCAAGGGCGACCTCTACGAGTACATGCTCGGCAAGATTGCCACCGCCGGACAGAACGGCCAGTTCCGCACGCCGCGCCACATCATCCGTCTGATGGTGGACATGACCGCCCCCACGCCCAAGGACGTGATCTGCGACCCGGCCTGCGGCACGGCGGGCTTCCTCGTTGCCGCGTCTGAGCACCTGGTGGAGCACCACAGCGACACCATCTACAAGGACGCCGCGGCGCGGCGCCACTTCAACGAGGGCACGTTCCACGGCTACGACTTCGACAACACCATGCTGCGCATCGGCAGTATGAACATGCTGCTGCACGGCGTGGAGAACCCAGACATCCGCTACAAGGACTCGCTGGCCCAGACCGACGACGATGACGCGGAGAAGTACTCCCTGGTCCTCGCCAATCCGCCGTTTGCGGGAAGCCTCGACTACGAGTCCACCGCCAAGGATCTGCAGCAGATCGTCAAGACAAAGAAGACCGAGTTGCTGTTCCTCGCGCTCTTCCTCCGCCTGCTCCAGCCCGGCGGCCGCGCCGCCGTCATCGTGCCCGACGGCGTACTCTTCGGATCGAGCAAGGCGCACAGGACCCTGCGCACGATCCTGGTCGAGGAGCAGAAGCTCGACGCCATCGTCTCCATGCCCTCTGGCGTCTTCAAACCCTACGCCGGGGTCTCCACCGCCATCCTGCTGTTCACCAAGACCAACTCCGGCGGCACCGACCACGTGTGGTTCTACGATATGCAGGCGGACGGCTACTCGCTGGACGACAAGCGCACCCCGCAGCCGGAGAAGAGCGACCTTGCCGACATTCTCGCCCGCTGGAAGAACCGCGAGGCGGAGCGCAAGCGGGCACGGACGGACCAGAGTTTCCTCGTGCCCAAGGCCGAGATCGCGGGCAACGACTACGAACTGTCCATCAACCGCTACAAGGAGGTGGAGTACGAGGCGGTGGAGTACGACCCGCCGAAGGTGATCCTGGGGCGGCTAGCGGCGTTGGAGGCGGACATCGCGAAGGGACGTAAGGAGTTGGAGGGGTTGCTGGGATGAAGTGGCCTGTTGAGACAATAGATGTAGTCGCCCAAGTTAACCCGAAACTTGCTGCGGCCGACCGGCCAGACTTGGACGAAATAGTCTGCTTCGTGCCCATGGCCGCAGTGTCCGAAGAAACACTGAGTATCGAAGCTCAAGCCGAGCGACCGTTCTCCGAAGTTGCTAAGGGGTACACGCCGTTCAAGCGCGGTGACGTCTTGGTCGCCAAGATCACCCCGTGTTTCGAGAACGGGAAGATGGCACTTGCCGACAATCTCGATCATGAGTTGGGCTTCGGGACGACGGAGTTTCACGTATTCAGGCCGTCGGAGAGAATCACCGGACCCTATCTGTTCAACCTCCTGCGCGGACCGTACGTCCGCAAAGCAGGAGCGATGAAGATGAAGGGGGCTGCAGGTCAGCGCACGGTTCCTGCCGATTTCTTTGCCGCGCTCCAAATTCCCCTCCCTCCCCTCGACGAGCAGAAGCGGATTGCGGGGATTCTGGATGCGGCGGACGCCTTGCGGGCCAAGCGCCGCGAGGCCCTCGCCCAGCTCGACACCCTCCTCCAATCCACCTTCCTCGACATGTTCGGCGACCCCGTCACCAATCCCATGGGGTGGGAGACAGTACGCTCTTGGGGAGGTTGGTGAAGTAATCACTGGAAACACGCCTTCTCGAAACGTCCCGAGTACTACGGAGATGTCGGTGCGATCAAGTCCGACAACATCGAATGACCCGTCGTTTGTTCTTACTGAGGCGGATTCGAGCGCCTTTCGGTTGGACCGGCAGAGCGGTCGCGCGTACAATCCCGAGAGGCTCAATCCTCGTGATCTGCATTGCTGGGTCACCGTCATGTATTGGAAACGCGGCACATCGCGGACCGAGAAGTCGCCTTCAATCAGCAGATCAACGCTTTCGTGCCTGGCGAGCGCAGTGCGCTCTGGTTCGCCTTCGGGGTCTTCTGGCTCTCATGGGCAGAACGACTCGTTCAAAGTGCATCGACAAGCTCCTGAAGGGGATGGTCAGCAAGTCAGCTTTCTCTGCTATTTCAATTCCGATTCCACCGCTCGTCACTCCAACAGTCGCTTCGCCGCCATCGTCGAATCCGTCGAGCAACAGAAGGCCGCCAGCGCGCCCATCTAGCCGAACTGGACACCCTCTTCGCCTCCCTGCAATCCCGCGCCTTCCGGGGAGACCTCTGAGCCGCTATGGAAGTCTCTGAGAACTTCGCGTTCCTGAAACAGGAGTTCCCGCACGCGGCGGAGAGTGCGAGTTTCGCGGAGCGGCATGTCTTCGGCGACCCACGGGCGTCCTGCTTCCATGCCCGGCACGCGCTGGAACGCCTGCTCAAGCGTGTCTACAAGGTCGAGAAGGCTCTGAAGCCACCGAAGGTCACGAACTTGGACGGTTACATCAGCGACCCTGCCTTCCGCGAACTCGTGCCCGAGGTCGTTTGGCAGAAGGCCGAATACATCCGGCAGGCGGGCAACGTGGCGGTCCACGCCAACAAGTCGCCAGCACCGGATAAGGCGCTGAATGTCGTGCGGGAGCTTTATCACGTCCTCTACTGGACGGGCCGCACCTACCTGCGCAAGGGCGCGGAGAGCCTGCAGGGCAAGACCTTCGACGAATCTCTCGTCCCGAAAGTGGAACCGGCAACCACCCCAGCCAGCGTCCAGGAGCTGGAGGCTCTGAAGGCCCAGCGGGATGCGGCGGCGGAGGCCCGCAAGGAGATCGAGAGCGAACTGGAAGCGTTGCGTGAACGCCTTGCGGCCATCAAGGCGGAGAACGAGGGTGTCCCCGAGACCCACGACTGGAACGAGGACAAGACCCGCAAACTCATCATCGATCTCGATCTGGAGCGCGCCGGTTGGCCTCTGGACCGGGAACAGGACCGTGAATACGAAGTGACGGGCATGCCGACCGAGTCGGGCGTCGGCTATGCCGACTACGTCCTCTGGGGAGACGACGGCAAGCCGCTGGCGGTGGTTGAGGCGAAGAAGACCACCGTCGATCCGGAAGTCGGGCAGCAGCAAGCGAAGCTCTATGCTGACTGCCTGGAGGCGATGCACGGCCAGCGTCCGGTCATCTTCTACACCAACGGCTACAAGACCCGCCTGTGGGACGACCTCGCCTATCCCCCCCGCAACGTCGCCGGGTTCTACAAGAAGGACGACCTGGCATGCCTGATCCATCGCCGAACCCAACGATCTCCGCTGGATGTCGCTCAGGTGAAGGATCACATCGTCGAGCGGTACTACCAGAAGCGGGCCATCGGGAGTATCGGTGAGCAGTTCGGACAGGCGCGGCGCAAGGCGTTGTTGGTGATGGCGACCGGCAGCGGCAAGACCCGCGTGGCGATCGCGCTGGTCGACCTGTTGCAGCGGGCGGGATGGGTGAAGCGGGCGCTGTTTCTGGCAGACCGGGTGTCGCTGGTGAACCAGGCGGTGGGGGCGTTCAAGGCCCACCTGCCAGAGTCGAGCCCGGTGAACCTGGTGACCGAGAAGGACAAGGCGGGCCGGGTCTATGTCTGCACCTATCCGACGATGATGGGGCTGATCGACGAGACGACGGGCACCGAGGCCCGCTTCGGAGTCGGGCATTTCGATCTCGTGATCATCGATGAGGCGCACCGCTCGGTGTATCAGAAATACAGGGCCATCTTTCGGTACTTCGACTCACTACTGGTCGGCCTGACCGCAACGCCTCGGGATCAGGTCGACCGAAACACCTACGAACTCTTCGACTTGGAGCCGGGCGTGCCCACCGACGTGTACGAACTCGCGACCGCGGTGGCAGACGGCTTTCTCGTACCACCGAGGGTTCAGCAGGTGGATCTCCGGTTTCCGCGCGACGGCATCGACTACGACTCGCTCAGCGAGGAAGAGCAGGCACAGTGGGAAAGCCTCGACTGGGGTGATGACGCGGACGGCCGCGGGCTGCCGGAACGGGTCAACGCCTCCGCCATCAACAACTGGCTCTTCAACAACGACACGGTCGATAAAGTGCTGCAACATCTCATGGAGCACGGCCACACGGTCGATGGTGGCGATCGACTGGCCAAGACGATCATCTTCGCGCGCAATCACGAGCATGCGACGTTCATCGAAGAGCGATTCAACCACCACTACCCGCGGCACGCCGGGCACTTCGCCCGCATCATCGATCACTACGCCACGTATCCGCAGAGCCTGCTCGACGACTTCGCGCGGAAGGACAAAGCGCCGCACATCGCGATCTCCGTGGACATGCTCGATACCGGCATCGACGTGCCCGAGGTGGCCAACCTGGTCTTCTTCAAGCCGGTCTACTCGCGCATCAAGTTCTGGCAGATGATCGGGCGCGGCACGCGACTATGCCCCGATCTGTTCGGACCCGAGGACGACAAGCACGACTTCCGCGTCTTCGACTTCTGCTTCAACTTCGACTTCTTCCGCGAGAACCCGGAGGGGATCGAGGTCAGTGGCGGCGTTTCCCTCCGCGCCCGGCTCTTTCGGTCGCGGGTGCAGTTGCTGACCCACGTCCAGGCGACGCCGGACCTGGACCCAGAAGCCGTGCTGGCCGGGGCACTGACGACGGAACTCTACCGGGAAGTGTCGGCGATGAATTGCGAGAACTTCATCGTGCGGATGCAGCTCAAGGCGGTTGAGCGTTTCCAGCAGCGGGAGTCATGGGAGTGGCTCACCGCGTCCGACGTCGAGGTCCTGCAGAGCGAGGTGGCCGGGCTGCCCAGCGAGATCGAGACCGACGACATCGAGTCGCGCCTGTTCGATCTCACGGCACTGAAGATGCAACTGGCCCTCGCCGAGGGCGACATGGGCACCTTGGAACGGCAGCGCCGGCGGGTGGTGGAGATCGCCAGGCTGCTGGAAGAAAAGAGCACGATTCCCGCGGTGAAGGCCCAGCTCGCCTACCTGGCCTCGGTGCAGGAGAGCGCCTTCTGGGAAGGCATCGCCTTGAACGGTCTTGAGGAACTGCGCCTGCGTCTGCGTGGCCTGATGCCCTTCCTGGACAAGAAGACGCGCACGATCGTCTACACCGACTTCCACGACGAGATCACGGCTGTGCGCGAGGGCGCCGCCGTCTACCTGCCGAAGATGACCGGGGTCCAGTACGAGAAAAAGGTGCAGGAGTACCTGAAAAACCATCTCGACCACATCGTGATTCATCGTCTCCGAACCAACCAGCCGCTCACGGCCACCGACCTGCGGGGGCTCGAGCAGACGCTGGTCGAGATCGGCGAGGATGACGGCCAGACGCTGTTGACGTGCCTCCTGGACCGCAGCGACGCCCCCTCACTGGCCCATTTCGTGCGGAGCTTGGTGGGGATGGACCGCGCTGCCGCGCAGGAGGCCTTCTCGGGGTTCCTCTCCAACCGAAGCCTGACCACGCCGCAGATCCGTTTCATTGAGATGGTGATCGACCAACTCACTGCGCGGGGTGTCATGGAGCCATCCGCGCTCTACGAGGCGCCGTTCAATAGCGTGCACGCCAGCGGTCCCGAGGCGTTGTTCGCCGGACAGGGAAACGTCATCGAGGGGATCTTCGAGAAACTGGAGACGCTTCGGTCCGAACTGCTGGCGGACATTGGCTGAAGGCAGAAGAGCTATCACGTCAGTCAGCGCGAACGGAAGCTCGTCGAGCAGGTCTTTGGGTGGATGAAAACCTTCGGCTGGCTTACGCAAGCTTCGCCATCGCAGGGTGCCGCCCAGATTCGTGTTGAAATACACGCTAAGGGCTCGGCTTGAGCCCTTGGGTGCTCATGAAGCTGTAGAGGGTAGTATAGGACACGCCCGTGAGTTTGGCGATGGTGGTCTTGGAAACGCCCAGCTCAAGGAAGCGCCGGATGTCGTCCTCCTTGCCGTTGAGCCGTGAGACGCCCAGCGAGCCTTTTGGGCGCCCGAGATTCCTGCCCGAGGCCCTCGCGGGTGCGCTCGGAAATCAGGTCACGCTCGACCTCGGCGAACAACGCGAAGAGGGTGGTCGTGACTTTGGTCTCGATGTCGCGCTTGCCCTGGACGCGAATGTTCTCCTTCAGCGCCACGAAGGCGACGCCTGCCTTGGCGAGGGCGTCGAGGATGGCGACGATCTGACCCAGCGACCGACCGAGCCGGGAGAGTTCGCCGACGACCAAACTGACCCGGCCGGGGAAATCTGTACCAACTGAAGTGAGAGAGAATCTCATGGAGAAGGGCGGATCAGATGCCGATGCAGAGGTACAAACCGGAACAGATCGTAACGGTGCTGAGACAGATCGAGGTGGCCATGGCGAATGGGAAGTCGACGCCGCAGGCCTGCAAGGAGGCTGGGATCCATACGCAGGCGTATTATCGGAGGCGGAAGGAGTAGGGAGGCCTGAAAGTGGAGCAGGCCAAACGGCTGAAGGTGTTGGAGAAGGAAAACACCCGGTTGAAACGACTGGTAGCAGAGCTGTCGCTGGAGAAGCAGGTGTTAAAGGATGTAGCGGAGGGAAACTTCTAAGCCCCCGAGCCGCAGGCCTGCCGGCTGCTGGGGCAGTCCAGAGGAACGCAACGATACGAACCGGTGCGGCGAGCCGACGAGAATCGGCTGACAGCGGCGGTGGTCGCCCTGGCGAGTGAGTAGGGTCGTTACGGGTACAAGAAGATCGCGGCGATGCTGCAACGATCGGGATGGCAAGCAGGCCGGGACCGGGTGGAGAGGATCTGGAGGCGTGAGGGGCTGAAAGTGCCGCAGAAACAGAGGCCTCGAAAACGGTTGTGGCTCAATGACGGTTCCTGTATCCGGCTTCGTCCGGAGCGAGCCAATCATGTCTGGAGCGACGACTTCGTCAATGCCCGGACGCACGATGGGAGGTTGTTGCGGATACTAGTACATAGTCAACGTTGTTTTTATTAGTCATAGTCAAAGAGCAAAAAGCTCGTCTTGAGCTGGAGCTACGACTTCGTCAATGCCCGGACGCACGATGGGAGGTTGTTGCGGATACTAGCGCTGATCGACGAGTATACGCGGGAATGCTTGTCGCTACGGGTCGCACGGAGGCTGCACTCGCAGGAGGTGATCGAGACGCTGTCGGAGGTGATGCTGTGGCGAGGGATTCCGGAGCATATCCGTTCCGACAATGGGCCGGAGTTTGTTGCCCGGCAGCTGCGGGACTGGCTCCAGGGACTGGGAACCAGTCCCCTGTATATCGAGCCTGGCAGTCCGTGGGAGAACGGGTACTGCGAGAGCTTCAATGGGAAGCTGAGGGAGGAATGCCTGAATGGGGAGATCTTCTACTCGTTGAAGGAGGCACGGATCGTGATCGAGCAGTGGCGGCAGCAGTACAACCGGGTCAGACCGCACGCCGCGTTGGGGTATAGGCCCCCAGCGCCGAGGGCCTATACCCCACCCTGGAACCCGGTTCCAAGGCCTCAAGTGATAATGTAATATGTCTCACATCACTTGGTACAAAATCTCGGCCCGGTCAATGGTAGGTCTGGATGGCTAGAGATTTCGAAAGCACATTTGCGGGCTGGGCTAAAGGTCCGGGGAAAACAGAGAATAAGCGGTCCGCGAACGCAATTCGCGCCATCGGTAACGCCATTGACGAGAGTTCGGACCTGAATCACCGGAGCATCAATGTCTTTCTCCATGGATCCTATCGAAATCGTGTAAATGTACGTCAGAATAGCGATGTGGATGTCGGCATTTTGTGCCAAGATACGTTCTTCTATGGCCTCCCTGTGCACTACACCGCCGCTGACTTCAACATCAGTCCTGCGACCTACCACTACGTTCAATTCAAAAACGAAATCGAGCGGGCCCTTATTGATCACTTTGGCAGCCTAGCTGTACATCGCGGTAACAAGGCGTTCGACATCAAAGAAAACTCGTATCGTGTTGAGGCCGATGTCGCACCGTTCTTTGACCATCGGCGTTACTCGGAGAATGGTGAATATAGCAAAGGGGTGGAGTTACCGCCCGACAGTGGCGGTGGCGTCATCAATTGGCCTGAGCAACACTATCACAACGGAGTTGCTAAGAACACTGCGACTGGGCGGCGTTACAAGCGGGTTGTACGTATTCTGAAGCGTCTTTGCATCGAGATGGACGACCAAGGGATAGCTGCCGCCAAACCAATTTCAGGTTTTCTCGTCGAGTGTCTTGTTTGGAACGTTCCAAATGATCGCTTCGGCGACTCCACCTACACTACCAACATGCGCGAGGCGCTCGCGTTCCTTTTTAACAATACAATTAGCGACAAAGAATGCTCGGAGTGGGGCGAGGTCAGCGAGCTGAAATATCTGTTCCGAGATTTGCAGCCGTGGACACGAGCGCAAGCGCATGAGTTCCTGGGCGCGGCTTGGGACTACCTCGGATTTGAGTGAGTGCATGCTCTCGAGATTGCATATCGGAACAATCCTTGGTCTAGCGGTGCTTGCTTGGGCGGTCGCTTTATGGGCACGTGACATTCCATTGACTTGGGAACACCTCTGGCCATACCGGAACGTGTCAACAACTTTGAGACACTTTGGTGAATAAATTACTGTAGCGTCATCTCAGGAGTCCTCCTTTTCGGGAGGGTTGATCCAAACCGCTTCTGGAAGAGCGGGAGGAACGGGTTTGCCGTTGGGAAATCTCTCCGGGAAGAGTGCATGGGCGGCCTCCAATGTTTGGGATCGATCGCGACGGGTGGTGATGGCGGTGAGGTAGTGCACATCCTCGGGAGTGTGCAGGCCGATACCCGAATGGCGATGGTCGCGGTTATACCAATCGAAGAAATCCCGACAGAAGTCTCTGGCTTGCTGAATGGTGCCGAAACGAGCCGGGAATTCGGGACGGTACTTGAGGGTCTTGAATTGGGATTCCGAGTAGGGATTGTCGTCACAGACATGAGGCCGAGAGTGAGACTTGGTGACTCCCAGATCGGCCAGTAGCAAGGCCAGTGCTTTGGAACTCATCGACGAGCCACGATCGGCATGCAGGGTGAGACCACCCGCTACGATCTCCTGCTTGGAGTAGCTCTGGGCGATCAAGACCTTGGCCAGGCGTGAGCTTTCCTGGGTGGCCACCATCCAGCCCACCACATAGCGGCTGAAAATGTCCAGGATCACGTAGAGGTAGAAATAGCTCCATTTGACGGGACCCTTCAGCTTGGTGATGTCCCAGGACCAGCATTGGTTCGGGCCGGTGGCCAGAAGTTCCGGCTTGGAGTATTGGGGATGGCGGCGCTGGCGGCGGCGTTCTCTAACTTCCAGACGTTCGGCCAGAATGCGGTACATGGTTCGAATCGAGCACAAGTATCGCCCTTCGTCCAGCAGCTCCGCCCATACGGCGGCAGGAGCTTTATCGATAAACTGTCGGCTGTGCAGGACCTCCACAACGGCTTCCCTTTCGGGCGGGCTCAAGGCGCGTGGGGATGCGGCCCGAGGCCGAGGATCCAGCGCCGGCCGTTCGCGCCGAAGTTTCTCCCGATACAGACTCGATGGCGGCAGATCCAGGGCCTGACAACCGGCACGGACTCCGTGGGATTGTGAGAATCGCAAAGCTTCGTCCATCAGCTCTCGTCTCCGTTCTCTTCGCTGCTCGCCAGAGAGATTCCCAACAGTTGCGAGACTTTTTTTTGGAGATCCAGCATGGCTTCAAACTTCTCGAGCTTGCGTTTCAGCTTCCGATTCTCAGCCTCCACTTGCCTCAGTTGACGATCCAGAGGATTGACCGGCTTTGCCTTGCGTCCCCGCTTGCGAGGGGTCAAGGCCTGCAGCGTTCCCTGCTCGCGTTGGCGGCGCCAGGTCTGCAGATTTGACCAGTAAAGCCCTTCTCGGCGCAGTAATGCTCCCACTTCACCCGACTCACAGCCATCGGTCTGCTCAAGGACCCGGAGCTTATAGCGGGCTGAAAACCGGCGGCGGGTGGCCTTGGCAGGAACTTCCGGATTGGGTCGCGAAAGAACCTTGTCGGGCTCCGTCCGTCCGGCAGCGATTTTGGAGACCTCTCCGCTTCGTTCCGAGGTCTCCAAAATCCTCAGTTTCTTGTCGCTTCTGTTTCCTATCATCCTGTAATCCAGCTTCTCGCCCTCTACTCTAATTTAGCAGGGAAGAAGTGTCTCACCATTATTGGCACAGAGGGTTTCGCCCTTGGTTGTTTGCTTTCAACCGGAAGGTTACTCACCGCCTCTGCTTTTTACACACCTTTTGAGGGTAGCTCCCTGCTGGTGGTGCTGGCCGCCTTAAGTGACGGAAGCAAAGCCGTGGTGTCGGTCACGAGCGGCTATCGGGAATCGACCCAGAGCTGGTCGGAAGTACTGCGCGACTTGAAGCGCCGGGGGATGGGCTGTCCACGGCTGGTGATCGGAGACGGCCACCTGGGCATCTGGGGAGCTTTGCGCAACGTCTATCCCCAGGCCGAGGAGCAGCGCTGCTGGAATCATCGGATCGTCAACCTGCTGACCAAGCTCCCTAAGCGAGTGCACAAGTCGGCCTTGCTGATCCTGCGGCAGATCCCTTACGCCGAGACTCGAGAAGAAGCACAACGACTCAAGAAGGTTTTTCAGCACTGGTGCCGGCAGCGAGGGCTGACTCTGGCGGCTGAGCTAATCGAGCAGGACTGGGACCGGATGGTGACCTTTTACAACTATCCAAAGAAGCAGTGGCAGCATCTGCGAACCACCAATCCAGTGGAGTCACCGTTTGCCGCTCTTCGGCTGCGAACGGACGCGGCCAAGCGATTCAAGAAAGTGGAAAACGCCCAGGCGGTGATCTGGAAGATGCTGCTGGTGGCGGAGCAGCGATTCCGCCGGTTGAAGGCACCGGAGCTGATGAAAGACGTCTACCAGGGCGCCAAATATGTCAATGGAGTCCCGGTCAACCAAGTCCCGGAGGAGAAAGCCGCCTGATGTTTTTCCACACCTATTGACAAGAGCTCCTTGGCGTGTTGGGATTCGCCCTTACCGCCATATTCTATATTCGATGGAACGATCAGTGGTTCCGACAGCACGCGGAGCAGGAGTTCAGGCTTCAGCAGCTCGCTCTTGATGTTGATTGAGCTGGTTACGCTACAGAGATGTTGTTGGAGTGGCAAGAGGACAAGGGTGGTGAGATGCCGGCGGTGATGGTGGATCGGCTTACGGCTGGTCTGTTCACCGACCAGACGAAGGTGGAGCGCGTTCGGCATCCATCGGAAGACGCAATAGCGGCGTTGCTGAAGGCGGCGTCTAGTGTTCGGGTAGACGTGCCTGGTATCGGAAAGCTAAGTTTGACTGGCCGCCAAATTCGCAAAGTGGATAGAAGTTTGGCAAAAAAACGGGTAAGTAAGAACTGAGGCCTGAAGCTTCACTGCGATAGGTGTATCACTTGGTCGTTTGCCGTTGAGCCCCCAGACACTGGGCCTGGGCGCCTGTCCCTTAGGTTCGCTGGCTGAGTCGGGCGATGGCACGAGGGGTAGTCAGTTGACCCTGGCGTTGTGACCGGGCATGGTCGAGAGGGCGCGCTGGGCTGAGATCCGGAGAGCGGCAAGCCCGACCTAGCGAGTTCCCTTCCACCAGCGCGTGACGCCATCCGCGCCGCCGATCCCGCTGTCGCACTTGGTCAAATAAGGCCCTTCGATGAAGTTTACGTTTCCGCGTCTTTGGACCGACGCCTGTGCCGACCTGCTGAGGCCCTTCAACCACCAAGGCGTGGAATACTTGCTCATCGGAAGCATGGCCCGGGCCTTTTATTGTCCGGAACTGGCTTACGTGACCGACATGGACTTGATGATTAATTCCACGCCAGAGAACGCAAAAAAGGTGCGGTCTGCTCTGTTGGCTGTGCCTGGTGCTGGCGATCTGCAGGCTATCAAGGCTATCAAGATCGAACACCTGACCAAAGAGAGCGTACGGATACATGTACTCAGCGGACGCGGTGATGTGGACGTTTTTACTCCACCCAAGGGCTTTAGTTTTCGCGATGCTGCCGGGCGCTCAACAGAAGAGTTGATCCCTCATTTCGGCATACAAGTTCAGGCGGCGTCTATGTGTGATTTGGAAACACTCGATTCACTGAGAAACCTAGCACAGCGGCGGGGGGAGTTGGGGTCGCCTTAAGCACTAGGCATACAATCCATGAGTAACGAGAAGACATTGAATTGGATCGACACCGCAGTTATCGCCGCTGCCATTGCCACCGTCCCCTTGGTGGTTATCGAGGCCCGCGAAGCGCACACACCGTTGACGTCGGCAGCAAATTGGATCATCTGGCTCGTATTCCTTGCCGATCTTGCCACAGATTTCTGGAGAAGAGCCGGACTTGGTCAAAAGTTGTTCAGCTTTGTGATCGTGGTACTGAGCTTCCCCCTCCTTCCCGACATCCTTGCACTCTCCCGGCTCGCCCGATTGACACGGTTGGCACGACTACTTCGGGTGGCCGGAGTTGCCGAAAAGGCACTGCCTGCGTTCCAACGTGCCGTCGGTCGAACCGGCGTTCGGTACGTCGCGGGCATCTCCATGCTATCTGTTTGGTTGGGAGGCGGACTTTTCTATCTAGCAGAACCGGAAGCGGTCGGCAGTGTATGGAACGGCGTATGGTGGGCCGTCGTAACAACCACCACGGTCGGGTACGGGGATATTTCGCCGGTAACGCTTGCGGGCAGAATCGTGGGCGTCGGACTTATGCTCATCGGAATTGGACTGTTGGCGACCCTCGGAGGCTCGCTCACCGCCTTCTTCATCGGGTCAGATTCGGATGATTGCCTCGGTCGAATTGAGGAACGAGTGAACCGGATCGACGAGTTGCTTAAACACGGACAGACCTCTGACCGGCCGAAAGGACCTGAGACCTCAGGTGAGAGGAGTCCTAGCCGTGTGGCAAGTAGCGACGCCATGAGGAAAGGTTGATCTCGCAAATGGACAAGGCCGAGCGCAAGAATTACGACGAAGCAGCAAGGAACGGAACGCTGCCCAGACTGCGTCTAAGGGTGATGTCGTTCTGTGCGCCAATCTGGTGGGAAGTCAACCGTAGTACGATTCTTGGCAACGGTTCGATGTGTGTCATCGCCACGCCTCAATCCGTATTCGGCGTTACAGCTAATCACGTCCTAGGTATTTACGAAGGCCACAAAAAACAACATACTGACTTGTTCTGCCAGCTTGGGTCCGCGCCGTTCGACCCGATCCCGGAACGTGTCAACAACTTTGAGACACTTTGGTGAATAAATTACTGTAGCGTCATCTCAGGAGTCCTCCTTTTCGGGAGGGTTGATCCAAACCGCTTCTGGAAGAGCGGGAGGAACGGGTTTGCCGTTGGGAAATCTCTCCGGGAAGAGTGCATGGGCGGCCTCCAATGTTTGGGATCGATCGCGACGGGTGGTGATGGCGGTGAGGTAGTGCACATCCTCGGGAGTGTGCAGGCCGATACCCGAATGGCGATGGTCGCGGTTATACCAATCGAAGAAATCCCGACAGAAGTCTCTGGCTTGCTGAATGGTGCCGAAACGAGCCGGGAATTCGGGACGGTACTTGAGGGTCTTGAATTGGGATTCCGAGTAGGGATTGTCGTCACAGACATGAGGCCGAGAGTGAGACTTGGTGACTCCCAGATCGGCCAGTAGCAAGGCCAGTGCTTTGGAACTCATCGACGAGCCACGATCGGCATGCAGGGTGAGACCACCCGCTACGATCTCCTGCTTGGAGTAGCTCTGGGCGATCAAGACCTTGGCCAGGCGTGAGCTTTCCTGGGTGGCCACCATCCAGCCCACCACATAGCGGCTGAAAATGTCCAGGATCACGTAGAGGTAGAAATAGCTCCATTTGACGGGACCCTTCAGCTTGGTGATGTCCCAGGACCAGCATTGGTTCGGGCCGGTGGCCAGAAGTTCCGGCTTGGAGTATTGGGGATGGCGGCGCTGGCGGCGGCGTTCTCTAACTTCCAGACGTTCGGCCAGAATGCGGTACATGGTTCGAATCGAGCACAAGTATCGCCCTTCGTCCAGCAGCTCCGCCCATACGGCGGCAGGAGCTTTATCGATAAACTGTCGGCTGTGCAGGACCTCCACAACGGCTTCCCTTTCGGGCGGGCTCAAGGCGCGTGGGGATGCGGCCCGAGGCCGAGGATCCAGCGCCGGCCGTTCGCGCCGAAGTTTCTCCCGATACAGACTCGATGGCGGCAGATCCAGGGCCTGACAACCGGCACGGACTCCGTGGGATTGTGAGAATCGCAAAGCTTCGTCCATCAGCTCTCGTCTCCGTTCTCTTCGCTGCTCGCCAGAGAGATTCCCAACAGTTGCGAGACTTTTTTTTGGAGATCCAGCATGGCTTCAAACTTCTCGAGCTTGCGTTTCAGCTTCCGATTCTCAGCCTCCACTTGCCTCAGTTGACGATCCAGAGGATTGACCGGCTTTGCCTTGCGTCCCCGCTTGCGAGGGGTCAAGGCCTGCAGCGTTCCCTGCTCGCGTTGGCGGCGCCAGGTCTGCAGATTTGACCAGTAAAGCCCTTCTCGGCGCAGTAATGCTCCCACTTCACCCGACTCACAGCCATCGGTCTGCTCAAGGACCCGGAGCTTATAGCGGGCTGAAAACCGGCGACGCGTGGCCTTGGCTGGGAACTTCCGGATCGGGTCGCGAAAGAACCTTGTCGGGCTCCGTCCGTCCGGCAGCGATTTTGGAGACCTCTCCGCTTCGTTCCGAGGTCTCCAAAATCCTCAGTTTCTTGTCGCTTCTGTTTCTATCATCCTGTAATCCAGCTTCTCGCCCTCTACTCTAATTTAGCAGGGAAGAAGTGTCTCACCATTATTGGCACAGAGGGTCCCGAACGTCATTTCTCGGAGTGAGCACTGGGATCTGGCAACGTTCAAGATCCCGAAGTTCACCTTGAAGCACTGGAATCACGAGGTCTACAAGGCGGAGGTTTGGCCGCCGCCGATCCTCAAGTGCAACGACCAAATTATACTTGGCGGCTACCCCGTGAACCGTCGCTCACAGCCTCAAGGGGAACGTCCGTCAACAATGTCTGCAGACTTCGTGTCGTTCATCACAAGCGTAGACTCCTGGTCCGAGAACCACTTCGCACTTGGCCTCGACTCGGCCAGTTGGTACTGGCCGCAGGGTGAGTGGTTGCCGTCGAATCCGGAGTTGAGCGGAACCAGCGGCGGCCCGTGTTTCTTGATGATTCCTGACGAAAACCGAATTGAGCTTGCGGGGTTCATTTATGAGGCTAACACCAAGTATGAGGTCGTTCGCGGCCGCCAAGCCAATCTGATAGACGCCTGCGGAATCATCGCACGAAAGGGATGACGGTAAACCAGGTAATCTCAATTCACTGCGCGCCGCTCACTCGAACGGCATGACCGCTTGGGATGAACCGCACTGTGCGAGGCATGAATAAGGCGACATCAGGCAACCCCTAAAATGGTCGGAATCTCTTAGTGGACGGGGCCTTGATTACTTCCGATAATTAATCTTAGCAGAAGCAATTAAAGTAGAATCCCCGCATGGAAAACACGCTCAAGACGATGCCATGACACGGCGCAAGGCAGTTGCTCAAAAAGAACACACCCTCGCTCCTGAACGGGCCTTGAAGGCGCTTCGTCGGCAGCTTGACGCTCTACGGGAGCTCAAAAACCGCAGCTGCGAGGAAGCTAAGCTGGAGGAAACCGAGTGGAAGAACTTCACCCACAATATCGTCGAGGGCGCCTTTGGGAACCCAAGCACCCCAATGTACCAATTTTACGCAGCCCGCGAAGCTGGCAGCCACCACATGACGGACACCCGGGAGCAGCTGCTGCGGCTGGACCAAGACAACTTTGAGCCTGTAGATATGGTCCACATGGTCGTACTCGGGTTCGAGCGACGCCCTAAGGCAATCCCACTGCTCGTCGGTCGTCGGTTCAATCGCAGTGCTATAAATCCAGCCGTTTCGGCCGAACAGAATCTCCGAGGTGTGCGTCGTCTTAGTGCCCATCGCCGTGCGGCGAACCGTCTCGCCGATTCTCTCCGCGCACTTTCCGACCTCGTCGTAGAATTCCTGATCCTCCCGCAAGTCCTTGGGGGCGTCGACCCACTGCCCGGTGATCATAGCCGCCAACCCTTCTCAAGGGTCCCGAATCAATCCTTCGCCGTAGTTCCTGAAGCGAGCCGGCTTGGACACGCGGATTGTCCGGAGTTTGCGCACGGCATGATCTTGCCGCCCGCATTTGACGAGCGTTGTCACCGCGACTCGATCTGCTGGGGATCGAGCGTCGACACGCCAGACGACGACGCTGCTTCCCGCGTCTCCCGATACCTTGCTCTCCGTTGAAAGGTGCATTGGCCGCGACCGTTGCTCATCCAAAGTGATGGGACCTCGAACCGCTTACAAAGGGGATTATATACGTGTTTACCCGAAACTCTCTTGACACGCGGGCAGAAGCGATCGCGGTGCGTCTCAGGCGGCGGCGGGCTCTTGTCACCCGTAAAGCGCGCCCTCTTACAAGTAATAAGAACAAGTAGTAGGAACTACGACTCCTGTGGATAAATCAACTGGAAGAGGATCACAGAATTTCACCTGAATTACTGCGTGGGCAGAGTTGGCCATACGATGCTTGTAAGTTGCTTATATAAGGCGACTTGTTGTACCCATACCGACTGTTCTTCCCTCTTCCTTTACCACTTTCTCGACGAGAATCTGCCGGACTATCCGGGCCGTTCCCGGAATTCAAGCCACATCCGTCCGACCGATCCAGTGGCACACGACCCACCGCCATCGAGCACCAGCAACTCGTTGCGGGCCTTGTCGTCGAAGATGTCCGCAGGCCACAACCGTGCGCACAAGCCACGGCCGGGTCAATGCCTTCGGTGATGGGCTATTGGGTCGCTACCCGCAAAAGCCGTTCAGCCGCCGGCCGCGACGGGTGTCGGCGCTGGCCATTCTCACGCTCGCTCTCCGTCTCCCACCAAGCGCGCGCCATCAGCGCACGTTGGCCAGTACCGCTTTCAAACGGGAATCGATGTCCCCTTCGGTGCGCAGCACTCGCGCCAGATAGCCGAGCGCCAGCCCGTATCCGCATCCGAGACGGCCCAGCCACACGGCGAGCCGCAGGTAGCTCTCTGGGGCCTCGGCATCGGCGAAACCGCCCCCCGCCAACGACAAGCCCAAGCTGAACGTCGTCGGATGGTTGTACGCCGCCAGCCCCTCCTTTGCCTCGTTGGCCCACCAGCTGCCGTCCTCGTCGAACCGGAACTCGCTTGGCAGGCACTTCCAGACGGCGTCCATCTGTTCGTACGCCGCCCGCAACTCTGTGGTCATCGCATGCATGCCGTCGACGTTAACTGCGCACTTGGAAATTGCTACCGCGTGGAGGCACACTTTGCGCAGCCGGAAGACCCAATCGGGTTCGTCCGCTTCGACTTTGCGCGTCGGGGCGTCGATCTCCAGATGGATTCGAGCGAGGCTGCGAAGCAGGTCCCGACATTTCTTGCACCGGCCGCGCTGCCCCTCAATCGGTTCGAGTGCTCTCATCCACTCCTCCTGTCGCGCCGCCAAAGGGCGGCGTCCCGGAGCGCCTTCGACGACTGCCGAACGTCGCGTAGTTGCGCCAGTGTGGGTTCTACCCACTGGTCCCACTGGTCTCCCGCGTCTCCGGCGACCGGACACAACGCTCCAGAAGCGTTCATGAGAGCCACTTGGTTCACCAGGTAGTGCATCAAGCCCAGGAACGCGAACTCATCCTCAACCCTGTCGATCGAGATGACGCCACCGCGCCACGAGAGCCCCCTCCAATCCAGAACCTTGCCGTGACTGAAGTGGTCGCTCAAGTAGCCGTACCACTCGCGGCCTTTCTCGAGGGTCGCCACCTTGTCTGACTGATCAAGCCTCCGCCCCTTGTGCCTCTTCGGCTTGGGTGCCCCGAAGAACGCCGCCGCAGCCTCCTGCGCCTGCGCCTCCACCTCACGCAGCTCTTCGGGACTGATCTTGCCCTTGGTTCTCGTGCGAAGCGTCTGATAGTGGTCGGCGTTCAAGCGGTTCCCGACCACTTCCGCGGCTCGCTCCGGCTCCATCAGCAGGTTCGGCGCAATCATCGTGTTGTGGAAGAAGAACACGACCTGCCCGGCACATTCGAGGACCGGACTCATCTGCACAGCGAGCGAGTGCAGGTTGCTGGACTCGTTGGCTCGGAGGACGGCGTCCGTGTGTATCCGCGCCTTGCGCAGCAACAGTGCGCCCATGATCCGTAGCGTCGCGGTCGGATCTGCATCGACGTCGATTTGCGCTCTGGCCTCAGGCCAACCGCCGCTAACATCGAACCCGTAAGGTCAAAATATTCAGCCGACCCACAAGTCTCTATTGTGCAACAAGTTGTAACCGTCACGGCAAACAGAAGTCAGCCTTGGTTGAGCCCCAATGTTTTCCCCCTTTGCGCCTGAGCACTTGACGTGAGCATCTAATCAACCATGAACTTCGTGCTCAGGCCCTGGCTGCTGCTGCTCCTGATCTTGGCCGGTTGGATCAACAGAGACCAGCAGGACGCGATCGAGTATCTTTTGACTGAGAATCAGGTACTCAGAGAAAAGCTCGGCAAGGGCCGCATTCTGCTCAACGACGACCAGCGTCGACGCTTGGCCGTCAAGGGCAAGGTGCTGGGCCGAAAAAGCCTCGGCAAACTGGCCAAGATCGTCAGGCCCGACACGCTTCTGCGCTGGCATCGAGAGCTTATCGCTCGCAAGTGGGATCACTCAGACAAGAGGCAATCCGTTGGCCGACCAGGCATTCGACAACAGATTGTGGACTTGGCTCTGCGCATGGCTCAGGAGAATCCTAGCTGGGGCTATGACCGTATCCAGGGTGCTTTAGCCAACCTGGGCTTCCACATCTCTGACACCACGGTTGGCAACATTCTCAAAGCCCACGGCATCGAGCCAGCTCCAGAGCGCGAGAGCCGCATGGCCTGGCGTACCTTCCTGGCTGCTCACTGGGATTCGATCGCCGCCGCCGACTTTACGACCGTTGAGGTCTGGACTCGCTCCGGACTGGTCACGTTCTACGTCCTTGTGGTGATGCATCTAAAGACGCGGCGCATTGAAATCGCGGGTGCGACGCCTCACCCCAACTCCGAATGGATGCAGCAAGTCGGAAGGAACCTGACCGACTGTGTCGACGGCTTTTTCCGCAGCTCGACCCACGTCATCCTTGACCGTGACACGAAGCACTTGCCGTTGCGTCAGATCTTGAAGTCCAGCGACATCGAGGCGATAGTCTTACCTCCCAAGAGTCCTAATCTCAATGCTCATCTGGAACGCTTCATGCGCTCCCTGAAATCTGAATGTCTCAACCGTATGATCTTCTTTGGTGAAGCGTCATTGCGTCGGGCCTGGAGAGAGTTCGGAGAGCACTTTCACCACGAACGGAATCAGCAGGGACTCGCGAACCGAATCATTGATGCGGGAGATGAAGTTGGTCGCAAGGACGGCGAATTAAGTTGCCCTCCCAGGCTCGGTGGCTTGCTTCGATACTACTATCGAGACGCTGTTTGAATTCGGATACACTCCATAAGACTGGGGAGAAGGTCGAGCAGCACCGCTGTGCCGGAGCGACGACCTCACACCGGGAGCCCGTTTCCAAAAGCTGGGTTCTCAACGGAAATCGCCTGATATTCCGATGCTCGCACGCCCATGAGCCCTTCTATCCTAAGGATCCGCTGCCCGACCGAATATTTCTACCTTACGGGGGCCATTTGAATCTATGTATTCGATGTTAATCACGGGCTAATAGTGCTCGGTGTCTACCTTACTACCTTACGTCCTGCGGGTTGTCAGTCTGTTTGATCACGCTCATTGCCGTGGCGATAATCGAAGAGACGTCAGCCATATTTGCCGGCAGGATCATCGTATTATTCTGTTTGGCCAGCATACCAAGCTTCTCGATATACTGCTCGGCAACGCGCAACTGCACCGCTTGATACCCACCGGGCGCCTCGATTGCTTCGGCCACACTGCGAATGCCCTCGGCCGTGGCTGCCGCAACGGTCTTGATAGCAGCGCCCTGTCCATCCGCTTCATTGATTTGTTGCTGCTTTGTCGCCTCGGATTCTTTGATGACTTTCTGCTTCTCTCCCTCGGCCGTGTTGATAGCCGAATCCCGGCGGCCTTCCGATTCCAGAATCGTGGCACGCTTTTCGCGCTCGGCGCGCATCTGCTTCTCCATGGCCGCGAGCACGTCGTGGGGAGGATTGATGTTCTTGATCTCGTAACGGAGTACTTTGACGCCCCATGGCTCTGTCGCTTTATCAAGCTCGTCTACGATCTGATTGTTGATGTGGGCTCGCTCTTCGAACGTTTTATCGAGTTCGATCTTTCCGATCTCACTACGCAGTGTCGTCTGAGCAAGCTGGGTGATCGCAAACATGTAATCCCCGATGCCGTAGGAAGCGCGCTGTGCGTCAAGCACTTTGAGGTACAGGACGCCGTCCACCCCCACTTGCACGTTGTCACTCGTGATGCAGATTTGTTCCGGGATGTCCAGGGCCGACTCTTTCAGCGAGTGGCGGTAGCGGATGGAATCGATAAACGGGACCAGAATGTGGAACCCGGCATCGAGCGTTCCGGCGTACTTTCCAAGCCTCTCGACAACATACTGCCTCTGTTGTGGAACGACCACGGCTGTCTTGGAAAGAATGATGACAGCCAACAGGACCAACGCGGCCACAACGATCAAACCCATATCCATTTTCGATTTCCTTTCCGTTCGGCTAGTCGCCTCGAATCCACAAAGTTATCCCGTCGACTTTTTCAACGCGGCACGATTGGCCCGACCCGACAGGGGCCGCTCCTGCATTCCTCACCTTCCAGGTCGTTCCCCGCAGCTCCGCTTTACCCCAGCCGCCGGGAACGATTTCGTCTCGCACCAAGGCCCTCTCGCCAACAAGTCTGTCAATTTCTACCTCGCCTAAGCCGGCCTGCATTTTCTTCATGAGCAGAGGACGGAAGAACAAGACCGAGAACAGCGACAGGAAGGTGAAAAGCACTCCTTGCAACCAGAGCGGCCCTGGCCACCCGAGAGCGGTCAACAGACCCACCGCCAAGGCTCCGCAGCCGAAGAAGAAGAGGTAGAAAACACCCGGAGACGCCAACTCCAACGTAAGCAGCGCGAAACCCGCTACTACCCAGATCCACCAATCCATATTCGGTCCTGCAGGGCCGTGAGCGGCGCTTCCATGACCAGTCCGTTATGCTCTTGTCGAGCCCCGATTGTACTGAGCATATCACCACACCACAACGTGCCGCACGCTTCGTGTCAACGCCCAAAGTATCGAGTAACGATTTTTAGAGAACGCTGGACCACATCCGAAGTCTAGACCCGTAAGGAGTCCCCCCGGCTCTGCCGGGGAGGCAGCCAGAGTTTGACAGTTCCGGGAAGAGGTGAAAAAACTCCCTTCCGTGAGCCGAGCAAAGCATCACGAAAAGGAGTTTTATGAGTAACTATAAGAGCTTACAGCATACGAAATGGGAGTGTAAGTACCATGTGGTGTTCATCCCGAAGTACCGCAAAAAGTTGATTTACGGGGAGCTGCGCAGACATCTCGGTCAGGTGCTGCGACGGTTGGCTGGGCAGAAGGAAAGCTTGATTGAGGAGGGCCACCTGCTGCCGGATCACGTGCACGTGATGATCTCGATTCCACCAAAGTTCTCTGTGGCGCAGGTGATCGGGTACATCAAAGGGAAAAGCGCTATCCACATTGCCCGGAACTTTTCAGAGAGTCGGCGAAACTTTGTTGGACAGCACTTCTGGGCACGCGGATACTTCGTATCGACCGTGGGCCGAGATGAGAGAGTGATCCGTGAGTATATTCGGCGGCAAGAAGCAGAAGATCGTCGCCAGGATCAGCTCAGGCTCCTGTAGTCAGGCCACCTTTAGGTGGCACAAGTGGCCGCGGTAGCGGCAACGTCAAGTCCGCTTTGAGCGGCTCACAAGATTAAAGCCCCCGGCTTTGCCGGGGGATACTTACTTTATTCGAACGACTGATGAATATGTACTTCATCGATGACCCCCTCTACAAATAGCGTTTCTTCAATGTCCGGTTGTGGGCCGAATGGGCTGGCCATGAGCCGGTTTTCGACGGTGCCGATACGGGCGCCGATCTAGTTGCCGAGGAACGTTAGCACGGTTGCTGCAACCATTCAGTGCAAGCACTACGCGCCAGGCACACGGATTTAAAATCCCATCTCGATTCGTCTCCTGGCCCGTAGCGTCGCCAATACCGGCGGCGGGTGGGGACGAGCACAGTCTCAAGACTATCGCTCCGCTGAGGCCCACATACGCTAGGCTTCGCTTCGGCGATCTTGAGAGCCAGAGGCGTTGCTTTTTGAATCGTTGCACAAAGAACGGTTACACAACGATCAATTGCCGACCTGTGTGACTCTCGTGGTTCCGCTCAGTTACCCTTGAGACCTATGATCGAAACCGAAAACTCTCAATAATCAACTTGGCCCTAAAGACGGGGAAACGTTATCTGGACTGAACCGTGACGATCGATTTAGCAAACGGCCTCCCTTACTTGCTGCTCTGGTTAGCATTGGGAATGGCCATGTTCTCGCGTGTCCGTTGGAGTTGGCCGATCTTTACGGGTCTTTCCATCGCCGCCGCGGTTATCGTCGGCATTGTCGAATGGCCGGGGCTAGCGGTCATCACCCTGTTTGCGGGGGCGTGTCTTGCGGCCATGCGATCTACGCTTTCCGCGGCTATGCGTACCCTGGCATGGGGTGTGCTCGTGATCTGTGCGGTCGCTCTAGCCTCCCATCGAGTGTCGTGGATCAACAACGTTCTCGTCGTCGATGCCGTGGGCGTATCACCCTCGGCGGAACTGTACACGCTGTATTGGAATTACGACAAGGCATTGGTGGGCGTGTTGCTCTACGTGGTGTGTGTGCAGTTGCAGCGAAGGACACAGAGGATCAGCGCGATTGTCTCCACTGCGGTGGCCGCTGTCCTCGCACCTGCTCTGGTAGTGGTAGCTGCCTTGGCGATGAAGTTTGCAGTTTGGGACCCGAAATGGCCGGCGATCCTAGTCATGTGGGTGCCGGCGAATTTGTTAGTGACATGCCTCGCCGAGGAGGCGTTCTTCCGTGGGATCCTGCAACGGTACCTGACGGAAGTGTTGCGCGCGCGAGTTCCTTTAGCAGGTCTTGTGGCACTGTTCGTCGCGGCAGTGGCATTCGGTATTGCACATATTGCCGGTGGCATTGCCTATACCGTCCTGGCAACGCTCGCCGGCATCGGCTACGGCGCAGCCTACCACGTCACACAGCGTGTCGAAGCAAGCATCCTGGTGCATTTCACCCTGAATTTGGTACATTTGATGTTGTTTACCTACCCCTTCATCGCATCGGGCTGAAAGGGTCCGTTGTTGTTCGCTGCAGATTTTTGACCTCCGGACCGGTTCGACAATTGGCTCGACTCGACGTCGCTAGCGCCACGGCTCCTCGACATGGTGCGTGAGTCCGATGACGGCCCATTCGAGCGGTGCCCCGTCAGTACCAGATTAACCAGCGTCGGGAACGACGATCTGGACATCCTGACCCCAAGGCCGGAGCAGGGACTGTTATGGCCGGGGGGCGGAAATCGTCGTTAACTGCCGAAATCGATGATTACTCAATCGGCGGGGAAATTGGGGTCAAAAGGACTTCCACTGTCGGGACCTCGGAGAACCATTCGTTGATGTTTGTAAGACTCTGTAAATAAATGGATTATGCATGTCCGTGGTAAGGGAGTGTAGATCGCGGGAAGGCTGCAAACCCTCCACCACCACTCCACAGTCCGTGGTGGAACTTCCAAGGGTCGCTCTTTCCTTGACATGAATCCAGGCAGATCAATATACTACGGCGAATTCTGAACAATTTCCCTGTGTGAACGGATGAGCAAGAAAGATCGAAGTAGAGTTGTCTCAGGAGTGCAGGAACCGGCCAGTGGTCGGTACTCGACTGCGCCCTCTGTCGTGTGTCTGACGGGGGCTCTGCTCCTCCTGAGCTTTCTGTCCGCGCACTACTACCAGATGTGGGAGCGAAGCAGTGACCTGGAAGCGCTGCAGGACCGGCTCGAGTTGCTTCACAACGACAATGAGAGGGTGCGAGTGAAGGCAAGGCAGCTCTCTGAGCGGCTTTCGTCAATGGAGGTTGCGGCTCAGAAACTGCGCGTGATGACGGGTCTCGACATGGATGGTCTGGGAGGTGTCGGTGGTCCCGCGGCCAACGATCTGGAGGTCTCTTTCCACGGAGAGTCTTTGCTCGACCAGTTGAATTCTCTGGAGAAGAAGAGCATCTCTCTGCGCGAGGAGCTGCGGAAGTTCCAGGAGTACTACAAGGATCGGAGCATCCTGCTCAGTGCCACGCCCTCAATCATGCCGGTTACCGGATACCCTTCCGCACGGTTCGGGATGCGGCGGGATCCGTTTACCGGCAATCGGTCATTTCACCAGGGCATGGACTTGTCGGCCCCGGTTGGATCGAAAGTGATTGCAACGGCCGACGGCGTGGTCCGCTTCGCAGGCCGGCAGCACAATTACGGGAAACTGGTGAAACTGGAGCATCGTTTCGGCCTGGCAACCCGCTACGGACACCTCAAGGAACTGGCAGTGCAGCGGGGCCAGATGATCCGCAAAGGCGATGTCATTGGCTACGTGGGAGCCACTGGAAGGGCAACCGGCCCTCATGTCCATTATGAAGTCCGCCTCAATGGCCGCTCCCTGAATCCCCTCCGCTTTTTCCGGGATCACCTCTAGGAACGGGTTCTAGGTTCTGGGTTCTAGGTTCTGGGTGGGGCGCCGCGTTCTCGGCATTATGAGCGAACGGTGGTCGCATGACTCCAGGTGGTGGTTCTGTCGCCTCGGCATCTGTCATTCTGCGGGTGCCTGAGGTTTAACCCGGGTCCACTTCTCCTTCCCCAGCACCCAGCACCCAGAACCTAAAAAGCGTTAGACTTTTCGCAAAGCTCATGCATCTTCGTAATGCAAGCAGTCGTATGACTCAAACTGATCAGGTTTTGCTAGATCTGGCGCTGGGCGGGGACGCCGACAGTTTCGGCAAGCTCGTCGAGCGCTGGCAGGGCCGCGTATTCGGCTTCATTGTTCGCTACACGGGAGATCGGGAGGACGCCCGGGATCTGACGCAGGACACGTTTGCCAAGGCTTATCAGAACCTGGGACGGTTGAGTGATCCCACCAGTTTTCCGGCATGGGTCTACAAGATCGCGCTGAATGAATGTCGGATGCGCTTCCGCCGAAGCAAGAGGTCAAAGCAGGTCGATCTGGACGAAGATCGGGAGATGGTCGGGGCTGAGGTCGATGAAAGAACCCCGGAGACCGCTTATCGTCAGACCGAGTTGAGGCGAGTTTTTGAGTCGGTGTTTGAAGAACTCCCCGACGAGCAGCGCGCGGTGATTGTGATGAAGGAGTATCAAGGTCTGAAGTTCAGAGAGATTGCGGAGATCCTGGATGTCCCGCTTTCCACGGTTAAATCGCGCCTCTATCTGGGATTGAAGACGCTCAAGGTACTGATGGAGAAGAGTTATGACTTGTGAGTTGAGTCAGGAGCGAATGATCGATGTTCTCTACGATGAAGGTGCATCGCCGGTTCAGTCGGCCGAGTTCTTTCGGCATCTGGACGGCTGCTCGAACTGCCGAAGCGACTTTCTCGGCCTGATTCAGGCACGGCAGTGGCTGGGGGCCTGGGACATCGAAGAGGAGGAGACAGCGGTCCCACTAAATGTCCAACCGCCATCCGGATTCAACTGGTGGTCTACCGTTCAGAAGCTGGCTGCTTCGGTGCTGATCGTCGTCGGCGCGGTCTCCATACTGGGTGGGACGGGTTTGTGGGGTGACAGACTCTCGGTCTCGGAACTCCAGTTGATGGAACTGGTCACCGACATCGTTGTCTCCAAACAGACGGAGCACGAGCTCTTGATCGGCCATGCTCTTCGAAGTGTGGCGGACTCGGCGAGCCTGGAGCAGGCTCTCTATCAGCGGGACCTGGGATTGCGTCTGCGCGACCTTGAGGAAGGCATCTTGCAGGCATCCGAAGAGCGGGACCGTCTTCTCCGGATGCTGGCGGTTCAATAGGAACTCACTTTCATGAGTGAGGCACTGAAGGGAAGATCAATGCACAAGACACTTTTTGTTTTCCTGGTCGCGATGATGTTCGATGGTCTGGGACTTGGCCAGGCCAGGCTCAACCTGACCGACTTGAAACAGGATACACACGTGTTTGAGAGAATTGTCGATGAGCGGGTCAAACTGAACTTTGCGAACCCGTTCGCGATGACGGGAAGTCCTCAGGCCAGTTACATGCAGGGCTACGGGGTAGTGGTGACTTTTCACCTGCGTATCGACCGCGGCAAAATCCGGCTCCCGTTCGGAGAGATCGACGCACCGAACAAGTTGAACAAAGCAGCCGTGAAGAAGAAGATCGAGAAAGTCCGGGAAATCCTGTCGGAGTGCCTTGCGACTCACGCGGGTTCCATCAAGCAACTGGGAGCCCATGACCGGATCTCCATCAGTGCGCACATTGAAGACAGGAACGAACTGGATCCGATCGAGCGTCGCCGTGTTCTCGTCATCACCACGACGAAGGATGATGCGGACTTGCTGGCAATGAGAAAGATCGATCAGGACGAGTTCATGAACCGTCTGCATGTACTCGACTATTGAGTACCTGACAGGAAGGGAAGATGCCCTCAAGAAAAGGTGCAGAAGATGATTGAGCTGGCCACACTGAAGACGCGGGACTACTTTGGTGAAGCTCTGGTCAGGGAAGGAGTCATCTCCGAAGAGGAACTCGGGGCCGCTCTCAACCTGCAGAAGCAGTCTCCCGACAAGCTGGGTAAGTTACTCATTGACATTGGTGCACTCTCGGAAGCGGAGATGGTGCGGCATCTGAGCAGCCACCTGGGCCTGCCTTTGATCACAGGAGACGGCTTTCCCGAGGTTCCGTTGGTGGAGGAGACATTCTCACCGCGCTTCATGAAAGAAGCGAAGTGTCTTCCCATCGAGGTCAAGGAAGACGGTACCCTCGTTGTGGCCATGGTCGATCCTCTGGATACTTCGGTTCTGGATGCGGTTCGGCTCTTCACACCATTTCAGTACACCGAAGTGGTGGTTGCGTCCGAAAGCGAGCTGTTGGATCGAATCGACAAATTCTTTGGCGATGAGACGACCACTCTGGGCAGGATCGTGGACGGGATTGACGATCAGGAAGCTATGGCCGAAGACAGCGAAGATATTGAGCATTTGCGGGACCTGGCCTCAGAAGCTCCGGTAATTCGCCTAGTCAACCTCATTATCTCCCAGGCGATTGAGTCCCGGGCCTCCGATATCCATATCGAACCCTTCGAAAAGGATCTGAAGGTTCGATATCGAATCGACGGCATCCTCAATGACGTGGAGTCTCCGCCCAAGCGGTTGAAGGCAGCCGTGATCTCGCGTGTCAAGATCATGGCCAAATTGAACATCGCCGAGAGGCGCTTGCCTCAGGACGGTCGTATCAAGATGCGGGTCCTGGGGAGGGACATTGATCTTCGCGTCTCGACGCTTCCCACCATGTACGGCGAAAGCGTGGTCATGCGGATTCTCGACAAGAGTAATACGCAAATCTACGATCTGGAGAAACTGGGCTTCTCACCCGAGATGCTGGACCAGTTCACGACCTTGATCGAGCGTCCCAACGGTATCCTGCTGGTGACCGGACCGACCGGGAGTGGCAAGACCACGACTCTCTACGGGGCTCTGACCCGGATCAACCTTCCGGCCAGGAAGATCATCACGATTGAGGACCCGGTCGAGTATCAGATTGACGGGATCAACCAGATCCACGTCAATCCCAAGATCGGGCTCACCTTTGCTGCTGGCCTGCGCTCGATTGTCCGTCAGGATCCCGATGTGATCATGGTGGGTGAGATGCGCGACCTGGAAACCGCCGAGATCGGCATCCGCGCCGCTCTGACCGGTCATCTGGTATTCAGTACGCTCCACACCAACGATGCGCCCAGCGCCATTGCCAGACTGATCGACATGGGCGCCGAGGACTACCTGCTGGCTTCCTCGATTCTGGGAGTGCTTGCACAGCGCCTGGTTCGGGTGATCTGTCCCTCCTGTCGCGAGCCCGAAGCGGTTCAGCAGGAGGTTCTGAGCGAAGCGGGGTTTTCTGAGAGCTTGCCTCCCACGGTCTACCACGGGGCCGGCTGCCAGGAATGTGGTCAGACTGGTTTCCTGGGTCGTCTGGGCATTTTTGAGTTCATGTTGATGGATAGCGACGTGCGCCGGCTCACTATGAGTAATGCGGACGCCGGGAAGCTGCGACAGGCAGCCGTCGCAAACGGAATGAGGACTCTTCGACAAGACGGGTTTAACAAGGTACGGCAAGGGTTGACGTCAATGGGTGAAGTCTTGAGAGTCACTCAGGAAGGATAGGCAGGGTGCCGTTTTTTCAATTCAAGGCAGTTGCGCCCGACGGCAAGGTGGTCGAGGGAACTCTGGAGGCCCCCGACGAGAAGAGCGCTCTTTCCCGGCTGGAAGAGCAGGGTCAGATGCCCATCAAGCTCAGCGGCGCAGGGGCTTCGGGGTGGTTGGGAAGAGAATTCCAACTTCCCTGGGAACGAAAACGAGTTTCTCAGCACGACCTGCTGGTCTTTACCTATGAGCTGAGCAGCCTTTCCAAGGCGGGTCTACCCTTGGATCGCAGTCTTGCGATCCTGGCTCAGTTGAGTGAAAACGACTATCTCAAGGAGATTGTGGGGAATCTGCTCAAGGAGATCAAGGCCGGCAAATCTTTGTCCGAAGGAATGGCCCTGTACCCTCGTGTGTTCCCCAGAATCTACATCAATATGGTGAAGGCGGGAGAGGTCGGGGGGGCACTGGATGAAATTTTGGAGCGTCTGCGAGAGTACCTGGAGAATTCTCAGGAGCTGAAGAATTACATCATATCGGCACTCATTTACCCCTGCATCCTGATTTTCGTTGCCCTGGGCTCCTTCGTCATTCTGATCGGCTTTGTGATCCCCAAGTTTGCCGTCATTTTTGACAACGCTGGAGCGCCGATTCCCCTGCCCATGCAGATCATGCTGTTGATCAGCGGTGTATTGTCCGGCTACTGGTGGCTGCTCTTGGCTGCGGCTGGAAGTAGCTGGTATTTTTTTCGCCGCTGGCTCAACACAGAGGAGGGGCGGCTGAAGTGGGATCGCCGATTACTCGAGATTCCACTGCTGGGTCCCGTTCTTCAGAAGCTGGAGGTGAGTCGTTTCAGCCGTACCCTGGGGACCCTGCTGAACAGTGCTGTCCCCCTGCTCCCTTCTATTATCCTGGTCAAGGAGGTCGTCAACAACCAGGCGATTGCCAGGGCCATGGAGCCGATCAAGGCGGGTGTCAAGAAGGGTGAGGGGCTGGTGGGACCGATCCGGCGTGAGAAAGTGTTTCCGGCCTTTGCGCTCCACCTCCTGGAAGTGGGTGAGGAAACGGGGCAACTCGATACCATGCTGTTGCAGATCGCGGATACCTATGATCGCGATCTGAGGACAGCCTTGCAACGTCTGATCGCCTTTCTCGAACCAGCCATCATCTTAGTAATGGGTATTGTGTTTGGGTGTGTCATTGTTTCGATTCTTTATTCGATCTTGAGCATTAACGACATGCCTCTCTAAGAGGCAAGTTGTTGCAGAAGCCTGGAATTGTATGTTGCGGCAAACTTGGAGAGCAGGAAGGTTTAGCCAGACAGGGAGGTTCAGCCCAATGGAAAACGAACGGAAACGAAGTCGGGAAAGAGGGTTTACCTTAATCGAGTTGATTGTTGTACTCGTGATCCTGGGGTTGCTGGCCACGGTGGTGGGTCCTCAGGTCATGAAGCGTCTGGCGCAAGGAAAGGCCGAGATCGCTAAAATCCAGCTTGCTCAATTAGAAGGAGCCCTGGGGCTGTTTCGATTTGATGTCGGCCGCTATCCGAGCTCTGCGGAGGGTCTGGATGCACTGACTCGCGAAGCGGGCGTCGAGAACTGGAGTGGCCCCTATCTGCAGAAATTGACCGTTCCAAAGGATCCCTGGGGACACGACTACGAGTATCGTTCTCCTGGTCAGCATGGTGACTACGATCTTTGGAGTCACGGGGCGGATGGAACCTCCGGCGGCGAGGACGATGCTGCCGACGTGACTTCATGGTGATCGAAGCTCTTCGCAGGCCCGGCGATTCGGTGAGGCATGAGCAAGGCTTCAGCCTTTTCGAGTTGATCGTGGTTCTGGTGCTGCTTTCGATTGTGGCGGCGGTGATCTTACCTTCCTTCACAACAGGTATGCAGGGTATTCGGCTGAACACTGCGGCTCGTGACATGGTCACGAAGCTCAAGCAGGCTCGCTCTCGGGCGATCGCCGAGCAAAGGGTCTTTCGAGTGGCGTTTGGTTCTCCGGAGCAGGAGGAGCCCACCTATTCGATCACCGACGACTATGGAGCTGAGGTGGAGAAGATCGCACTGCCCCGGGGGTTCAAGCTGATCCTGGATTCCGAAGTCGAGCCGGTCGTCAGCTTTTATCCCAATGGTCGGAGCTCGGGGTTTCAACTCTTGATCCAGAACCAGCAAGAGTACAGTCTGGCGGTTGAGGTGGACAGAATCAGTGGCCTGGCGAGAGCCCGGCGGCCGGACAAGGAAGGCTGATGAAACGAGGAAATGGAAGCTCCGGGTTTACGCTCCTGGAAGTGGTGGTGGCACTGGCCATCCTGGGGGTCAGCGTGGCCATCGTAATGCAGATTTTCTCCGGTGGGCTCAAGAACCTGCGGCGAATTGATCTGGCCCACCGAGCTATGAGCCATGGCGAGAATGTCATGAGCGAGATTCTGGCCGATCAGGGAATCACTGGAGAAGGTGCGATGTCGGGCGAACTGGATAACGAGTTCCGATACACGGCAGAGGTAACAGAGTGGGAGATCCAGCAAGAGCAACTCTCCCTGGAACTGGTCGCTCCGACCAGCCGACTGCTCCAGGTGACAGTGCTGATTCACTTCGTCAATGATCGTTTCGGCAAATCCTATCGGCTGAGCACCTTGAAGACGGTGTCGAATGCGGATCTTCCTCAGTCGCTGGCCGATCCGGGGAATCCACTGCAGCAGCAGTCCCGAGGCTCGGGCATCTTGGGGCGGAATCGTGAGTAGAGAGCAGAGGAAACGGGGCCAGGCAGGGTTTACCCTGATCGAGTTTCTGATTGCGGCCACTTTGCTGGCGTTGATGGGGGCTGCCGTGTTCGGAAGCCTCAGAGTGGCTCTTAACAGCTACGCGCGGAGCCAGGAACGCCTCCACGAGGATGGCCGCCAGCGGGTCCTGGAAGATATGGTTCGACGCCAACTGGGAAGCCTGTATCCCCTGGTTCCCCCACTCCGAATCTCGACCGGGAACACGAACCCCATGCAAGTTCAAATGCCCGGGGTGACTCAGGGAGGGCTCCCCGCGGCTCAGAATCCTTTGCAGGCCACTGCCCCTCTTTTTTACGGGAGTTCTTCAGCTTTGACCTTCGTTACGGTGGCGCCGTTTGAGACCATCCAGAATCCAGGTCTGACGGTGGTGCGCTACGGTCATGCGGAAGACGAATGGGGGGACCGTTACTTTGGCGCCATGGAGATCCGCTACCGGGGTCCGGAGAGCTTCTATGAGATGGTGGAGGTGCCGGCGGGCGCGCCGATTCCCGTCATCAAGAACGTCAAGGATCTTTCCTTCGAATATTTTGGATTCGATCCTCAAATCGGGATTGGAGAATGGTACGCGGAATGGTCGAGCGTGGACGCTATGGCGGTTCCAAGTGCCATCCGAATCAGTGCCGACGATCTCAAGATTGTGGTTTTGATTAACACGATCACCGTGCCCGCATCTGCAACTGGACAGAGTCTCCGGAATCTTTTTGGTGGGGGAGGACCGACATGAGACTCAGCCGGAACAAGGTTGGCACTGCCAGGCGACAGACGGAAGAAGGAGCGATTCTGCTTGTCGTGCTCTGGATTGCTCTCGCCATGGGTCTCTTGGGAATGTCCTTTTCGGCTGCTATTCGCACGGAAGTGCACGCCGCTCGAAACGTGGTCGACCAGAAGCAGTCCTTCTATATGGCACGGGCTGGAATCGAATACGCGGTCTACAAGATTTTGGAGGCCCGCTCGGCGTTCAGTGCCACCCAGCAGCAGTCAGAGGGCAACCTGGATCAGATTCCGGAGGTACTGACCGGGAGCCTGACACTGCCTCTCCGCAACGGCGTTGCCAGGATCGAGGTGGCGGACGAGGGCGGCAAGATCAACTTGAGTACCCCCATGACCGAGACCCAACTGGATCTGGTCTACAACCTCTTGATCATAGTGGGAGTGGACCCGTTGCACGCCGACGTGATCACAGACTCGATTGTCGATTGGGTCGACCCGGACGACTTTCCCAGTCCAAACGGGGCTGAGAGTGACTACTACCTGTCCTTGAAGACTCCCTACGTGGCTGCCAACGGGGCATTTCAGGTTCCCGAGCAACTGCTGCTCGTGAGGGGTGTCACGCCCGAAATCTACTATGGAAAGAAGGGGCTGTCCAAATCTGGAGAAAAGGTCGATTACTACGGTTTGCAGAAATACTTCACGACCTTCGCCCTGGGCAACCGAATCAATGCCAATGCCGCGCCCCTCGCGGTGCTGTCAGCCCTGCCCTATCTGGACGAAGAGATGGCCATGCGGATTTACGACCTGAGGGAACAGGGCTACATTCACGACCCGAGCCAGTTGATGCAGGAGATTCCGGGGCTCACATCGAACATTGCCGCGTTGTTGACGGCTAGTCCCAACCCAACCATCTACGGTTTGACCAGCATTGGACAGTTGGACGATTCAAAGGTCATCAGCCGGATCCGCTGTGTGATCCAACTGGAACCTCGTTCGCCAAAGGGATACAGCGTCCTCTACTGGAACGAGTCGAATACGGAGATTTAGTGCGGCAGGAGAAGTGATCTTGAAGTTCAATCTGGATTCGGCAGTTGGAATTGACATCAGCGAGAAGCGCTTTGTTCTCAGCTCGGTGGTCAGAGGACTCCGGGGTCTCAGAGTCGGCCGCAGCCTTGTTCTCGAGGACTTCCAGGCGATGGAGCCCGCAAAGCTGCACGGAAGGATTCACGGCTTCATCAGTTCCAATGGACTCAACACAGAGAATGTCATCGTCGGTCTGGGTAGAGAGCGGGTGGCAGTCAAGCAGGTGGAACTCCCTCTCGAAGTTGAGGAGAATCTGGATCAGGTGGTCCAGTTCCAGGTCAACAAACTGGAACCCTCGGAAGACCTCAAGGTCTGCTTTGATTATCTTGTCCTGGACCGGGACGAGAAGTCGAAGAGGATTTCTCTTCAAATCGTCATAGCGCCTCGCGACGCGGTCGAGAAGATCATTGCGTTGCTGGGAGACCTGGGCCTGCAACCGGCCTCAATGCGCCTTTCGTCGATCGGGTTGCACCAGTTGTTGAGGTTTCATGAGGATGGGATCTCTAAACACCCGTCAGTTATCCTGCGCTGTGAAGAGGAGACGATCGAAGCCATCCTGGTCGCAGGACCCGGCAAGCACTTTTCTTGTCGTCGGTCTGTCAATGGCGACGAGTCCCGGCTGGAGCTTCTCGGCACGGTCATGGACAACCTGCTTTCCCAGGTCAACCTCGAGGGATCAGAGCAGGTGCAGGGGATCTATCTGGCCGGAAGTGTGGCGGACGAGGTGCTGGAGCCTGTTCGCGAGCGCTTCGGTTCGGCTGAACTCTTGAGCAGCGGTGTGAACCTTGAATTCGAAGGAGTCGCCAGGAGCAGCCTTTCCGTCACCGGATGCTCGGTTGGCCTGGCGGCCGCCTCTTTGACGCGAAGCCCGTTCTCGAAGTTGAATCTGATTCCTCCTGCAATGCGACGATCGAGAACCCAGCTCAGCTACGTACCCACCGTGGTTCTGGCCGTTCTGCTACTGGTTCTGGTGGGGCTTTCTGCGTCGCGTGAGTACCTGCAGCAGTCCCAGCTTCTGGTCGGCATTTCAGCGCAAGCTGCTGAGCTCAGGCCCCGGGCCGCTTCGGTGATCGAGACCCGCGAGGAAGCGGATCAGTTGGCGGAGCTGGCGGTTGAGATGAGCACCATGCTGAGTGGGCGCCAGCGAGCCCTGTCCGTACTGAAAGACCTCACCGAGCTGATTCCGGAGGATACTTATTTGCAGAGCGTACGAATCGAACAGACCAAAGTCACTATGACTGGCTTCTCGGACACCGCCTCCAGTCTGATTACGATTCTGCAGGAATCGAATTGTCTTACCGACGTGGAGTCGAAGTACATCACAAACGATCGCCGTTCGGGCAAGGATAAGTTCAGTTTTGAGGCCAGCGTCGTGGAATGCGGGCCGCCCGGTAGTTAAGGAATCGAAATGCAACTCAGCAGCTTGTCAAAGCGAAACAGGAAAGCTCTTCTGCTCCTGAGCGGATTTGCCCTCGGATACGTTGCCGTATTCCATTTGTTCTTTCCCTTTCTGGACCGCCAGCGAGAGATCGGAGGGCGCATCGAATCGGCCCGGCAGGAGGTTCAGAGATACCTGAAAGCTCTGGAGCAGGGGCCCGTTTACGTGGATCATCTGGAGGGGGTTCGGGGAACGGTTCAGGCCTTTGAGGATCACTTCCTGGAAGCCCCCGATGTGAACACCGCCGCGCTGCAGATTGAAGAGACGGTGCGGGCACTGGCTGGCCAGAACGACATTCGAGTGACTCGCAGCAATCCGCTACCCGAGAGGATGATCGGGGAGCGGTATGCCAGAATCGGACTGCAGCTGAACCTGGAGGGTGAATACGACGCACTGATCAATTTCATTCACGCTGTGTCTTCTCACGAGAAGTTTCTGCTCGTCGAACAGTTCCAGCTCACGAGTTTCCGTGTTCGGGACAAGACCCGGCTGCAGCCGCGCTTGAGAATTGTCGGTTTTATCAGACTTTCTTGATGACGGTTGCATCCTAGCAGAGTAGAGATGGGACCCCACCTGTGACCGCGTGAGATTGTAAGGAGCCTTCGTTTTGGGCAGAAAATTAGTTTTCCTGAATATCCTGCTGCTGGCCGCCCTGCTGCTGGTCGCCCAGAATCTGGTCGGCAACTGGCAGGACTTCGAGAAAGGCCAGAAACCGATTCGGTCGGTGGGAGTGGATGCCCAGTTGCAGGAGGCCGATCTCCCCGAGCGGCCGGCGGCTCTCGCTCTCTTTCTCGACATCGGTGCCGGCAACCTTTTCAGTCAGCATCGCGGCCAGGATCCGAATGAAGGGCTTGAGGATGCAAGTGAAGCGCCCCCGGAGCTTTCTCCTGAACCGACTCTGACCAGCGTGATGACATTCGGCGAGAAAAAGACGGCGGTGCTGTCGATCGCTGCCAACCGGCGCAGTCGCAAGCCGGCCGATGTGATCCGAGTCAATATCGGCGATGACGTACAGGGCTACACGGTTGCGGAGATCGAGAATGACCACATCGTGCTGAGCTGGCGGGAACACCGGCGTGAGATCTTCCTCGATCCGGATCAGGCTCAGCCCAAGAAGACCGCCCGGGCAGCGGGCGGACCCAGGATTATCGTCGTGGGTGCCCCGGTGGCGGCGGTTGGACAGACCACTCTTGCGGCAGCCGTCGAGGAAGGTCGGGGAGTGATGGTCGGCACGGTAGGCCAGGTGGGGCAGGGGAGGCAGGGGGGCGGACGATCTGGGGGACTTGGTGGAAGCGGCGGAGGACTCGCAGGTGGAAGAGGAGGGAGCGGAGTCGGGGGGGGCAGCGGTAGCAGGGGGAGCGGGATTCTCGGTGCTGGTGGACTCGGGGGTGGCAGCAGTAGCAGGGGGCAGCCGAACCAGCAGCGGCTTCCTGGAAATTGACAGTGATCAGAAGAGCCCTTTTGGAGATCGGAATCTAATTCATGGGAACACTCAGGATACTCATCACAATCTTCCTGTTTCAGGCTGGGCTTGTTGCAGCGGAACCGTCTCATTCCTTCCTTCGGCAGGCATCCACCACCAGGCGATCGGGACCGGCTCCTCAAGCTGAAGAGCCTGTGCCCAGCGGTGTCCTGGGAGTCCCCGGAGCCATGCCGACCGGGCAGTCCCAACCCCCATCTGGTCAGCCTTCGGCACAACCTGCCAGGAATTCCCGGCAGATAGAGGAACTGCTTCGGAACAACCGTGCCCTGGATCCCAGGTTTAAAGAACGACTGAGACAGATGAGGGGGTCGGACCCGGACCATCAGAGCGGAAGCCCGGCTCCTCAGACTGCAGTCAAGGCTCCTTCCGAGACCTTGGTCAAGCGAGGTGGGGCAGGGGTCACGTTGACGTTCAAGAATGCCGCCATAGAGGAAGTCGTGGACGTGATCATGCAGGAGCTGGGACACTCCTACATACTGGATCCGCAGGTCGCTGGAACGGTGAACCTCTTCACCCAGGAAGAGTTCCCGAAAGACAAGCTGTTGGGAGTCCTCGAGCAGCTTCTCAAGATGAACGGTCAGGCCATTATTCGACAGGACGATCTGTACGTGATTCTTCCCATTGCCCAGAGTGCCACGATACCGGGTACCATCCTGAAACGTCCTGTTTCGGCGCGACCCGCACCGAGGAGTGAGGCTGCCCCGGGGCAGCAGCCAGCCTCACCGCCTCCCGACGCCGGCCCCGGGAATCCCGCGGCCGCTGCGATCGCTCAAGAACCGGGGACGCCACAGACCACCACAATTACCGTTTCCGAACCTACCTCGGAGTCCGAGCTTCTAGAGGGAGAAGAGGGGGTGATCACCTACATCGTGCCGCTTCACTACATCCCCTCAGCGGAAATGGTCACGATGATCAAGGCCTTCGTCTCGGACGGGGCCCAGGTGGTGGACTTTCAGTCGGCCAACATCCTGATCATAACCGACTATCGTGCCAGTATTGAGCAGGCACTGGAGATCATCCGGCTCTTGGATACGGAGTATTTTGAGGTGAATACTGCTGACCTGGTGCCGGTCCGCTATCATCAGGCCATCGATGTCGCCGAGGATCTGGCCCAGGTCTTCGCCCCCGGAGAAAAGGCGGGAGGCGTGCGCATTGTGGCTATCGAACGCCTCAACAGCATCCTGGTGGTGACCCATGCACCGGAGGTTTTTACGGAAGTCGTAGGCTGGATCGAAAAGTTGGACGCACCTTCCGGCGGTTCCAATATCCGAACCTATGTCTATTCGGTACAGAACAACACGGCCAACAATATTGCCGAGATCCTCTCCCAGCTCTATTCGGATGGGGCTGGACTGCCCTCGGGACCTGGAACTCCGGAGGAACAGGAGAGCCAGCAGGCGGCAAGTCAACAGCGGCAGCGACAGCGCGAAGAGTCTGCCTTCCTGCCCGGATCACAGGGGCGCGTGGGCGGCGCTTCCGGCGGTCTCCCGCTGGGACCCGCTCTGGGCGGGAGAGCTGCCTCGTCCGGAGTCCGGGCTGCTGTGATTGCCGGTGACATCAAGATCATCGTCAATGAGTTCAACAACTCCCTCGTTATCCAGGGAACGGAAGCCGACTATCAGTTTCTTCTCCAGACCATCGATCAGCTCGATGTCCTTCCCCGCCAAGTTCTGATCGAAGCCAGGATCTACGCCGTGGAGCTGCGCAATGATCTCAGCTTCGGGATTTCCTGGTTTTTACAGGATCTGCTGCCGGATCTGGGTCATCCGACCACCGGCTCCATCACGCGAGTGGGAGAAGCTGGAGGAGGAGGTCTTTCGGCCGCCACGCGGATCCTCATCGGTGAGGGTCGACAACTGGACATTCTGGTTGATGCCCTGCGTACCAAGACCAATGTGGAGATTCTGGAGGCGCCCACCCTGCTGGTCGTGGACGGGACGGAAGCCCAGATCAACGTGGGTGCGGAGGTCCCCGTGACAACGGCCTCCTTTGGCAATCCGCTGAGTGGCTCCGGAACTTCTTTTGTGAACTCGATTTCGTTTCGTCCCACCGGCACGACACTGCTCATCATGCCCCGCATCAGTGCCAGTGGAATCGTGTATATGGACCTGGCTATCGAAGTCAGCAATGCCACCGGACCTGCTCTCACACCCACCATCAACCGGAACTTTGTGAGAACCTCTCTCATTGTCCGAGATGGACAGCAGATCGCCATCGCCGGTGTCATCAGCGACAGCTTCGATGTCTCCTCGGACCGGATACCCATACTCGGGGACATTCCCTATGTCGGGGCTCTCTTCGGCCAGACCACGAAGAGTCGGAGGCGTTTCGAGCTCCTGTTTCTGATCACTCCTCATGTGATTCGCAACTTGCCCACGGCCGCCGAGCTGACCCTGGAATTCAGGCGGGGCCTGAGGAATGCCTACGGGTTCATCGAGCGGAAGGAAACCGAGGACAAGGAGCTGAGGGAAAAACGGCGGCAGGAAGAGAAGAGCAAGAGAGAGGCGGGTTCCTGACTGGGTTCTGGGTTGAGCCTGAAACGTCCCGGTCTAGCGGTGCAATCTAGAGACCGGGCCAACCAGAGCCTTGGCCTGTTCCAGTGTCTCAAGAGCTTTGGCGATGTTCCGCTGCTCCTGGTAAATCTTGGCTCGCAGCATCAGGAGGGTGTGCCGGTTCTCCAGCTGCTCGATTTCCCGAAGAGTGCTCTCGACGATCCGGTGGGCGACGGTGTACTGATGCACCGTTCTCAGATCCTCAACGATTTTCCAGGCCGACTGAACCAGCAGTACTTCCTGTGGCCCCGACAATCCGAGACTAAGAATCTCCTGGAAAGCGGATTCTGCCTCTCGAAAGCGACCCCCCTCGATCAGGACGGTCACGATCTCGTGCTGGCTTCCACCCACTCGAAGCTTTTCCTCCAGTGAAATTTCAGGCCGGGCCTTATCCAGTCGTCCGGGCTTCATCCAGTCGTCCGGGCTTCGCTTGCTTGAGCTGGGCCAGGCTGCCTGTTCCCAACAGTAGTACGGTCAACGTGAAAGCAGGAACCCATCGAAATGACTTCTTCATTGCAGTTGCCCTCCCCCACCATGGAAACGATTGGAATCACCGCTCAGTTCAGACAGGAACGGATTCGACAGCACCGGCTCCTGAACGAAGGGATTCGCGGGAACTTCCAGTTCATAGTTCTGAAGCTCTGCCAGTAACGTCCCATCGCCCAGTCGGGAGCGAAGGCCTGTCAGCGAAGCGGACAACACCAGGGCTAGAACCAGCGTCACCCAGACGGGACGGAGGTCCGGAACTTCAAAGAGCCTCTCGACTCCCCGCACGAATTCATCCCAGGCGGACCCAGGTCGGCTGCTCTGGATTCGGGAATCGATCCGTTGCCAGAGCCACTCCGATGGTTCCATCTGAGTCGCCGCTGCCAGATCTAGAAGCCGCTGGAAATCCTCTTCCCCGCTGTGGAGCTCGGCACAAGCCGGACAAGACTCCAGATGGGACCGGGTTTCAGTCGTCATCTCCAGAATCCCGGAAGCCAGAATAGATTCGACGTTGTGGCAATTCATTTTCGTTGCTTCAAGTATTTTTTCAGTCGTTCTTTCACTGCCAGCCGCGCCCGGTAAATATCGGTCTTCACTGACAGTAGCGAGCGACCCACTATCTTCGAGATATTTTCGTAACTTTCTTTCTGGAAGACCGCCAGGATGAAAACATCCCGATACTTGGGGGCCATCCCATCCAGGGCCTTTTGAATCACCTGGTTCAACTCCAGGGAGAGAACCTGACTCTCGGGGTCTAGGCCACTCGATCCATCTTCCAGGAAGTCGTAGTACGAAACCTCCTCATCATCAATTGACACTACCGTGGCCCGTTGAGATTTCCGAAGCTTCTGGTAAACCTCATTACGGGCGATTCGGTAAAGCCAGTACTTGAACTGAGCAGGATCTCTTAACTTTTTCAGCTCACTGTGAGCTTTTAAGAATGTCTCCTGCGTCAGATCCTCGGCATCGGCTCTTTCACCGACCAACCGCAGAATAAAGTTGTAGATTGCTTTAGAATAGGACTGGTAGAGACGGTGGAAACTTTCCAGTGACCCTTGCTGAGCCTCTCGAACGATTTCCGCAAGCTCTTCCTGGCTGAGATCTGTAGGCATCGAAGATGTTCTGAGCCGGATGATGTCCAACTCATGTTATCGAAGCCGTTCACGGTATCAGCCCCTCCTGCCCAAAGGCAATCGCTATCAACGCCTATTGAAGATGAAATCCATCCCCGAAAGTTGCAAAGCGCCCGCGAATGTGATGAGGCTCCTTCTTCACCTGTCAGTATCAGGAAGTATAGTCAACATGGCTATTTGTCTGGATAGCAGTGAAGATGGAAGAGACCGGGGGAGTGATGAACCGACCCCCGGGCGGCCGGCAGCGGCCAACTTGTAACTTTGAAACGTGGAACCTGGAACCTGGAACGTATTATAATAGGAAGCGCGCGGGCGCGGGGCGGGGTATGGAAGTGCCCGATCGTGGGCCGAACATGAAGAAAAAGCGGCTGATCTGGCTGGGGAGTATTCTGGTCGTGGGCTCACTGGGTTTCGCGACCCTGAGTGACTGGAGGGAAGAAACAGCCCCCCGGAGTCCCGGGCTGGGAGCCGATCTGTCCCTGAGCTACTCTGCAAGTCAAGAGAGCCCGCCCCCGGGCAGAATCGATTCGTCTCGTCCCTTTCCTTGGGTGAGTCGGCGAGTAGGGAGCCGACCCGTGGCTTCCGGTTCCCCAGTCACCGTGAACCGGAAGAAGCCGCGACGAGTCAGCGGAATCCCTCTCGCCAAAATCCTGAATCCAGGAGCTCTGGAGCCGCGGTCCGTGACACCCGCTGTGGCTGCGCTGCCGGAGGGAGTGGCTCGTCTGGGGGAACCGGTCACGCGGGCCAACTTGTCCTCCCCCCGGCCGGAACGCCGCTCATCGCCGGGGGTTCCAGTGGCTGATCCGGACCTGGCGGAGTTGGAGCAGGGCTACCAGGCTGCTCAGGCCAGGCTCTTCGGCGGCGGCGGTGGAGGAGGAGGATCGTTTGGAGCCGGGAACGGAAGCGAAGGAACCGATAGCCCCGACGGCTCGGACAACCCTTTTGACGATGCTCTGGACGACTCAGGCTCTGACGACGCTACGGACACGGGAGATTCCGACACTAGTGATCCTGGTAATGACGGCGACGCCGGAGATGGCGGAGATTCCGACGGGTCGTCCGGGGACACGGGAGGCGATGGAGGCTCGGGGGATTCGGGAGACGGAAGCGGCGGAGACACCGGTGGCGATACCGGGGGAAGCGGTGGAGGCCCAATCGAGCCGCCTTTCTACGACTTTCTGCTGACCGGCGCGCTGGGGCGCTCAGAAGGGAAGTCGCTGCACCGGGCCTGGAGGGCCAGTTCCACGTTTTTCGTTCTGGAGGACTCGAGCGAAATCGTTTTCCAGCCCGGCTTCACTCCCTTTAGCATTTTCCAGGACCAGCAACTCTATTTTGGCGACAGCGACGGGGACGGAGACCTGGATGTCACGGTGGTCTCTCTTGTTCCTCAGGTCGGCTCTACGGTGGAAACGTTTCATCAGACGGAGAATGGATTCGTACTGTTTGCTTCGGTCCTGACCTACCTGAAGAGTGTCCGCTGCCTGGAGTATTTCGATTTTTCTGGCGGCAGTGCCAACGAGCTGGCTTTGACCTTCGACGGTGAGCCCAATCTCTATACGTATGCCTCGATCGATGGCACCTGGGTCTACGAGGGCGAAATTGCCTTTTCGTTTACGCCGGGAGTGCTCATCCGGTCCTCCGAGGGATCCGGGGCCGCGGACAGCCTGCTTTACGTGATTGCTGAAGACTTCGAGTCGGTTGCCAATCTCCTCGACATCCGTCCCGACCTGGTGCGATCCATACCGAACATTCCTCTCCGCCGGAAGGAGTTTTTGAACGTGAGCTGGGAAGAGGGAATCTCCACCGAAGAGGAGAACGTGCTGGCGATCGAGATGGCAGAAAAGATCGTTCTCATCGACTGGAGCCCTGCCCGCTGGAAATGGAACATGACTCTCAGCGGCTCAGACTTCCAGCGCACGATCGTCGGCCATTACAATGATAACCAGGTCCGCCAGACGCTGTGGATTCCGTGATTTTCGTCTTGCGCTCAGGACAAAAAAGTTGCGACTTTCGGCACATGATTGCATCCATCTAATTCTTGTAGCGATTGACACGCTCAAGACCGCGGGTGAGGGGGTGCAGCACTCCGGTGCGAGGAATGTGCGTGCCAGACTGATTTTGTCTTGTCTTGCTATTGGAAACGCGGTTACATAGAGTTATAGCGCACTTAAAACTCGATTTCGTAGGTTGATTTATTCTTCGGAGGAGTGAAACAAGAATGTCGACATTCAGAGCACTCTTTATATTCATTGCGGTGATTTTCCTCGCCGGTGGTTTCACGGCATTTGCCGAAGGAATCGACACCGGCTCCAGGTCTTTTACCAGTATGTACGAGACCACTGATCAGACGGCTGTGTTCGTAACCTTTGCCGCCTCGACGGCTCCGTCGGTGGCTCCAGCAGGCGAAGAACCAGCTGCCCCCGCCGTTTCGACGGCGATTTCGGTTTCCAATCCCCTGGCCTGAGATCCCATGAGCCCCTTTCTCACCCTGACTGGTTATGTCACGGAGGGGACGGTTGAGGTCTATCTGTGGGATCAGGCGGAAGGCGAACTGATCTCGTTCGAGACTTCGGACGATTCAATCGGGACAGGGTTGCTGGCGGATGGGACACTGGCTCCTGGCGGAACCTGGACGTTTCTTTTGACCGACTTGCTGGCGGCGGCCGGCTGGGAGGGCGACTTTACCGGCTTCGGCTGGATCGTCGCCAACTTCGACGGCGTGGCAGGCACACACACACTGATCATCTTCGACGTCGGATTCGCCCAGGCTTTCCATGCACTGCCGGGCATGGGCCAGGGCGTGCACGGGATGGCGGGTCTGCCGGTGATGATCCCCGAGGCTATGATTCCGTAACCTTGGTTCAGAGCACGAACTTGTGATTGAGGGGGCTTTCGAGCCCCCCTTTCTTTTTTTGCCCCGCGATGAAGCCGGAATTGAACTGGACACGCTTGCCCTGCTGCTGCGCGCTTGCGGGATGCTTCTTCCTTTCCTGCACTGAGCCTGCAGAGTCCCTCGAAGAGAGGGCCGCAGATTACGGGGCCGCCCTGATCGAACGCGACCGGGTCCGTGCCCAGGAGTTTGTCGCAGCGGCATGCAGAAACTCCTTTCTCCGTCAGAAGGAGCGCATCTATCGCTCCTGGGAAATCCAGAACATTCAGGAAGAGTCGGAGGAGGAAGCGGTCGTCCGGGTCGCTTATGAAGGCTATTTCGAAGACCTGCGGCGGTTCATGCCGCAGCAGGAGTCCCAGCTGTGGAGAAAGACCGACGGTGAGTGGTTCCTCCACGTAGATCCTCCTGAAGAACGCATCAGGACGGTTCTTAAGGGAGTCTATTCTGCTGGGGAGGAGAAGCGATGGGGCACCGAGCAGAACGGCCAGGTCACTGTGAACTCTCAGATCCGGATCCCTTTCTTCAATAAGGCACAGTTGGGCACATTGACGATTCGAAACGGTAGCGGAGAGCCGGTTCGAGTTGCTGAGGTCGCCCTGGAGGAGGGGCTTTTCAAGATCACTGAGAACCCCGCAGAGATCCCATCCGGCCAGAAGCGCCACCTCAAAATCGTATATCTCGGAACGGACGAACTGAAAAACCAGAAGAGCCCGATGACGGTGGTGATCGAGCAGCAGGGCAAGTTGGGAGAGTATCCTGTCGAGATTCTCTACAACTACCTCTCGCCGGGGCTGAGAGGGATGCTTGGACTGAAGGCCGATGAGATCGACAGCCTCAAGCGCACCGACAGAGTGAACCCGGCGATCAGTGTCGAAGTCCCGGCCAAGCAGGCGGCCGAGGTCCAGGAAGCGCGTGACAATCTGGACCGGACCCGCCAGCCGTAGGAAAAAACGGGAGAGGGCTCAGGGCTACGGCCGGGAATTTAAACGTTCTCCGCCCTGAGCCCTCTCCCGTTTTTTCCTACGGCGCTTCCGTCCTGAGACCTTCTTCGAACCCCCCAGCCCAAACCGCCAGGCCCCGCAGCAGGACAGGGAGAAGGCGCAGGCATTTGCCCGTTTCTGCGGGATTGCAGGTGCACACTCTCCAGGCCACCCGCGGCAGTCTCCACAGAGGCAGTAGCCGGCTCAGAGAGGGCCAGCGGGCCAGGGAGGAGCCTGGGCTCGAATAGAGTCTGCGGTAGACCCCACTCCAGTGGCCATGGAGACGCAGGTGTTTTCTGACCTGGTCCCACTCTCCGCGGTGACGATGATGGATGCCGGTCTGGGGACAAAACAGCACGCCGCCGGAGTAGAGGCGGCAGAAGGCTGCATCCTCGGACATTCTCAGCCGTTCATCGAAGCCTCCGGCTTCCAGGAAGCGCTCCCGCCTGATCAAGAGATTGGAACTCGACAGGAAGGGCCGGAGGCCACCTCTTTGACCGGGAAGAAATTCCGAGAATTCGAGCCAGTGCAGAACCGATCCTGCATTCGCCTCGGGATTGGAATTGGCAACGTGGCCGCCTGCCATGGCGTCGGGATCGATCTGGAGGCTTCCATACAGACATTCCAGCCAGTTTTTCTCCAGAACCGCGTCGGCATCGACGAAGGCCAGCCAGCGGCCGCGGGCCCGCTCGGCACCCAGATTGCGTGCGGCTCCCGGCCACAGGCGGTGGGAGCTCCGAACCACCCGAAGCTCGGGATAGCCCGTTTCCAGGGCAGCCGGCAGACTGCTCGGCGAGGAGTGAATCACCACGATCTCGTACGATAAGGAGGTCTCCTGCCCCTGGATCGAGCGGAGGGTCAATTCAATGGTGGACTCGCTCTGGTAGGAGGGGACCACAAAGCTGATGTCAGGAGCCTTAGTACTCATGGAAGGAAGTACTTAGCTTCTCGCGAGTCGAAATCCATCCCAGACACCTCGGCAGATCCTTCCCACACGCTTCCACTCGAGAGTGAGCAGATTCCAGGCCAGGCTCCCCGCCAGGGTGGCGGCCCAGAAGCTCCACTGTACCGGCCCGGCCCCGTGTTTCCTGAGGAAAAGCACGGTATTTCGCCGCAGCCAGTAGGTCTTCTTCAGCGGTGCGTCTTTGGTGCCCGTGCCACCGTGGTGGCGGATGCGCACGAAAGGGCAATAGTAGACCGGGACACCGGTCATCCGGCAGCGGTACAGCCAGTCAATTTCTTCATGGTACATGAAAAAGGTTTCATCCCAGAGCCCGATAGACTCGAGAACACGGCTGTCAATGAAGAGAGCACATCCCAGCAGCAGTTCCACCTTCCGGACTTCCTGATCCGTAATGGACTCGAGCGGACGGCTCTGGTCTTCGAAGCGGGCCAGCACGTGGCTCCAGTCGACTCTTCCCCAGCTTGCTTCCAGCCTTCCCGGTCCCGAGTGGGCGACCACCTGGGGGCCGCACACACAGGGTCCCTTGCTGGAAGCGAAGCTCACCAGTTCGGAGATCAACTCGGGCGGCACCTCCACATCGTTGTTGAGCAGCAGAAAGAAGTCGGGCCTTCCCAGAGAGGTGTCGGGGCTCGAGAACTGCTCGGTCTGGAGAAGGGCTGCATTGATAGCAGCGGCATATCCCCGGTTCTGCTCCATACGGATCAGGGTCACGTCTCCGGCTACCAGGCTCTCGGAGCCGTCCTCGGAAGCACAGTCTACGACCACGACTTTGAGATTCTGGTAAGACGAGGAAGTCAGCCCCTGCAGCGCTGCTGGAAGGACCAGGCGGCCGTTCCAGTTGATGCAGACCGCTAGCACAGCCGGAAGAGCTGTCGTCTTTGTCTGGTTGTCAGCTTGCATCGTCGCGTCCACTCCCGGCGTTTGCGCCAGGATTGAGGCGTGCTTCTCAGGCCCGCCCACAGGCCCCTCAGGAAGGCCCCGAAGAACCCCACCTTGAACAGGTGAAAACAGGCGCTCTTCAGCCACCCGAAGACCAAGTGTAAAGTATTGGCGCCGCTTTGGTAGATGATCATCAGGTGCCAGCGGTTACGGGTGATCCAGAAGACCCGGCTGGCCGAGTAGTAGATTCGGGGCGGCTCCCCTGGATCCTTCCCGCCCTCGGCCTTCCACTCATCGACGGGAGGCCTCTCCCCCCTCTCAGGATCGGAGGCCGCTTCCATGTGGTACACGATGGCCTCAGGAAGATAGCGGCAGCGGTAGCCTGCCATCCTGGCTCTCAAGCTGAACTCGACGTCTTCCAGGTACATGTAGAAGTCCTCGTCCAGCAGGCCCACTTCCTGGAACAGCGGGCGTCGGTAGAAAGCGGCTCCAGCACTGGCGCCCAGAACCTCGCAGGAAACATCGAAGCGGCGCTGCGGCTGGCCCGAGCCTCTCTTGCAGGGGAGCCCGCTGGGAAGATAGCAGTCGCCGGCGCTGTCCAGATAACGGCGGTCGAAGTAGTGGACGATCCGGGAGGCAAAAAAACTGTAGTCTGGATGACGTGAGAATCCCAGCAACCCCTGCTCCGCCCATTCGGGATGGACCTCGGTGTCATTGTTGAGCAGGGCAATGTAAGGCGTCGCCACCGTTCGCAGGCCTGCGTTGACGGCTCTGGCAAATCCCTGGTTCTCGGGTAGTCGGCAGCATTGAACCAGCGGAAAGCGGGAAAGAACCTTCGAGGTTTCATCCGTTGACCCATTGTCCACTACCAGAATGCCGGGAAGACGGGTCTGCTTCTGCAACGAAGTCAGGCACCTCTCCAGAAGTCTCGCCTGGTTCCAGGTAGGGATAATGACGGTCAGGTCGGAGGCTTCAGGACGGCTCATTGCGTCCTTCAGAAATCCCGCGGTTGTAGTGGTAAGACATGAGATCGGGGTAGAAAGAACTCATGTCGGGCCAGGCCAGATTCTCCGTCAGACTGCACAGCCGGGTCAGGGCCCACATCGTCAGATGCCGGCTCAGCGAATACTGGGGGACCCTCTCAACATTCAGAAACTCGGCCATCTCGGGATGCCTTTCGTAGAAGATCCAGGCCGTGCATCCCACCTGGCGCTGTCGCCTTGCAAAGGAAGCCAGGTTGATCCGATGGTGGTGGCAGGCGGCCGCCCGGGCATTGTAGACAAGGCGCATTCCACTCTTTTTCAATCTCAGACCCAGTTCCATGTCTTCCCACCCGTATTCCTGGAACGACTCGTCGAACCCCCCGGAGTCCAGAAACAGATCTCTCGGGATCGACAGGTTGCTGGTGTAGAAGAAGTTGAAAGGAAGATCCTCGGGGTCTTGAATCAGGGAGAACCCGAATTGCCATCCCTGCTCACCGATGTACTTGAGAAAGGGAGTCCGGCGGAAGTGCTCAGGCCAACCCGTGTAGCCGATGGCTGCCAGCAACGGATCTCCCTGCGCATGGCTTTTTCGATGCTCCCCCAGAAAGCCAGGGCCGGGAACGATGTCGTCTCCCAGGAAGAGCAGGTACTCACCGCGAGCGTGACAGACTCCCAGGTTTCTGGCTGCGCCCTGCTTGCGGTTCTGCTGAAACAAGTACTTGAGGGGAACTGGATAGCTTAACGCCGCGGTCTCGACAAGTTGTCGAGTCGAGTCGGTCGAGCCGTCATCGATCACCACAACTTCCCAGCCTGTCCTTGAGACCTCCGGACCTGCGGGGAACTCCTGCGCGGCCAGGGCTTCGAGAGTGAGCCCCAGGACCTGATCCCGGTTGTAGGTAGGAATGATGACGCTAAAGTCCATCTTCCACTCGTTCCTTGAAGCGGCGCCAGGTCTCTCGAACCCCCTCGCGGCGCCAGGTTGCAACCAGCTTTCCAATCGAGTGTTGCGGCGGTGAGGGATCCTGACTCAGATAGCGCTGGGCGATCCATTGGGAGCGCAAGAGTTCCCGGCTCAACTTCTCAATCCTCCCTGACAGTTGCTCGGGAAGTTGCGCTGCCGCCCTCGTGTGCTGGTCCAGCCCCAGCTCCGGGAAGTTCAGGCCGCGGATCAGACGCATCTCCTCGAGAGCGTAATCCGGGTCCTCGACGATGAGCCGGAAGGGGTCTTTGAAGAGCTCGAAAATCTCTTCGTCCGACCGTCGGCGCTGCTCCTGAATTCGTTTCCTTTTCTGCATCAGAACGGGAAGCTGCTTCAGAACGTCATCCACGGCGACCAGGTGATTGAGCGAATCGAGGAGCCGTTTCTGCGCTTCGGAATCGCCGTCCTTCAATTTCGCTTCGACATCGGACCACATGTAGAAAGCCTCCGGATCAACACCCGAAAAGTGAACCGCCCGCTTGATGGCGAGGCGAATGGCTACTGGCAGGATCTTCTGAAAGTGCTCGTCGTCGTAGTTCTTGAGAATGGTCAGCAGTGCATTGCGGTGCATCAGGTAGCGGACCTTGGCCAGAGTCTTCGTCTTGAGAGTGGAGTGGCCTCGGTGGTAGGTGACGGATTCGGCAGCAAACGCCACCCGGTATCCCATCACCCAGAGACGCCAGCCCAGGTCGACATCTTCGAAAAGTGCAAAGTAGTCCGGGTCGAACCCCCCGACCTTCAGGAAGACCTCGCGGTCGATGAGCATGGCCCCGCCGCAGGGAAAGAGGATTTCCCCATCCTGCGACACTTCCTCGACCAGACGCCCGATGTCGCGCTGGGAGGCATAGCCAAGGTATTGGAACGACGACCCGTTGAAGTCGATTTGCTCCCCGCTCCAGTTCAGGATTCGAGAAGCGGCACAGACGGTGGGCCCGCCCAGCAACGGGAGCGCTTTACGCAGCCAGTCGGGATGGGCCTTCATGTCGTTATTGATAAAGGCCAGGTAGCGCCCCGAAGCGGCCTCGGCCGCCTGGTTGCAGGGATGGGCGAAGCCCTGGTTGGTCTCGTTCTCGACCAGATGAATGGCGGGGAAGTTCTCTCGCACCAGGGCCTGCGAGCCGTCACTGCTGCCGTTGTCGACCACCAGGATCTCTCCGCAGCCGGTAGCCTGAAGCGTCGGGAGCAGAGCCTGCAGGTGAGACTTCCCATTCCAGGTCACGGTCACAACGCTGACGTCAGAGGGTGATGGGGACATCTTTCGATTTTACAATAAGGTGGGCCAGGTCCTGGTCGTTTCGCACCCGTCGCCGCGAGATCCGATGGCGTTCTCGGAGCGTGTCGGGCAACACCCACAGATTCCAGAGCAGGTTGCGCAGTTGGCCCAGCTTGCGAGACCACGGCTGAGGCAGGAGAATCAGCCCCGCCAGGGCCCGCACCAGATTGGGGAACTGGTAGTTCTTGATGAGAGCTCGAATATTGTGGCGCTCTCCCATCAACTCGCGCCACAACATTCCCCGGCTGTCCCGTGTGCTGCCGCCGAAGTGATGAAAAGCCACGGCCCCGGGTGCGGTCACGACCCGAAAACCGAGCAGCCAGAGTCTCCAGCAGAGATCCACATCCTCGTGATACATGAAGAAGTGCTCATCGAAGCCACCGGCTTCCAGAAACGTTGAGCGGCGAAAGAGGGCGGCTCCGGCCGAGGCAAAGAGCACCTCGGCAGGCTCGTCGTACTGTCCCCGATCGGCTTCAAACATACCCCGGTCCCAGGTGTACCCGAGAGTGTTCATCATGCCGCCCACGCCGTTGAGTTTCCCGGCTTCGTCGTAGAGCAACAGTTTGGACGCGACAGCGGCCACGCGAGGATCATCCTCGGTGGCCCGGATCAGCTCCTCCAGCCAACCGGGGTCGAGCTTCAGATCGGGGTTCAGGAAGGCGAGCAGATCCCCGGCCGCCAGCCGGGCACCTTGATTGGCCGCCCGCGCGAACCCGAGATTTCTCTCCTGTTCGATGGTCTGACATTCGGGACACAGCGAGCGGATCGTCTCCAGGCTTGCGTCCCCGGATGCGTTATCAACAAAAATGATTTCGAAATCCAAAAAGGTCTGTCGGGACAGTGATGTGAACAACTCCTCGAGATAGGCCTGCCCGTTGTAGTTGATTACGACCACGGAAGCCCGGGGCCGGCGGGGGTTCGAAGTCGTGTCATCCACGGCGGCGGCCCTCACTCTGACTCCGGTGACTCTGTCTGTTTTCTGAACTCGCCGAAGCGGCGAAGCAGTCGCTTGACCAGGAGCTTCAAGAGCGGTGTTGTGTAACGCACGTCTTCCGCTTCGAGACGGGCTCGCTCGAGATCCTTCTCGAGCCAGTGGATCAGCTTCTCTCGTTCACCGAAGAGGAATTGCGTGTCCATGAGGTGGCCGGAGAAGCGTTCCATGCGGTCCAGAATCCGTTGATTGAGGTGCACAAAATCCGGATGGCTCAGAAGCTTGAGATCCGGATCAGAGGTCGCTTTGGATTCCGTACGCAAGGCGGTCAGGCGAGAAGTCGTCTCGCCATCCAGCGCGCGCTTGCTGATCAAGACATGATGCCGGTAGGAGGGTTCGCGTTGGTCGCAAGGAAAAAGCAAACGATTGTACAGCCGGTTGAGAGTCTGGAAAGAAACCCAGTCACGATGGCCAAAATAAAGACAGGTCAGTACCTGCATGGTCGTCCAGCGCGGCAGATAGCCGTTGGGGATCACTTCCACGCGGTAACCTCTCGACTGGTAATGCTGACGCACCCCCTCCAATTCCGGCAGCCCCAGTTCCTGATGTTCGCGGAGGAAGCGCCGGGCGGACAGGAGGCCCTTCCGGAGGATCTCCTCTGCGGCCTCGACAGCGGGTTCGGCAAAGGGCGCCGAGAGGAGTATCCAGCTTGTGGAGAGGCGGTCGAGTTCGTCCAGGAAGCGGACCCGATCCGTTTCCTCCAGGTGTTCCAGAACATCTAGTGAAAGCACCAGGTCGAAAGAGTGATCTGCGAACGGCTGGGCCCAGGCCAGGGCAGGCTCGTGGGTTGGCCAGTCCCCCTGCCGCAGGTCGGTCGATCGGACTTTGTCGGGCCGGCCAGACTTGGGGGCCGGGAAAAGAAAGTCCCGGGGGGTCGCCAGGTGGCCCCCCTCGTCTCCCAGATAGCCTCCCACGTCCAGTACCCGGGCCGGCTCAAGGAGGTCACAGATCTGACCCGCCAGCCGGTAGCGCTGGAAAAGGTCGAACGGAAGTGACGAAATCAACTCCTCCTGGTTGCCCTGGGAGCTCGCGATCTCCAGGTCCCCGATCCGTACCCCCGTCGCCGCGGGATGCAGCTCGAACCACAGGTGGTGACCGCCTCCGGGTACTTCGATCGAGGGAAGTTGGAACTGCTGCTCCCGCGGCTGTTCCGGAGTCAAGACCCACTCCCCCAGGACCAGGCTGTTGAACCCGGCGCGGAGGGTGACGCAATGGGCCTGGTTAGTCACTCGGAAAGAGATCTCACAGTGAAGCGGCGACGGAGTGGAATTGAACAGGTAAACCGAGGCCCGGTCCCGAATCGAACGCTGCGTTTCGGACACAGGCCCCCAGCCCGATCTGGGGACGGCCGCCAGCGGTCCCGTCAGCTTCAGGATGTCTGTTTTCGTGGAGAAGTAATCGTGCTGGAAAAGACCGAGCCTGGAACAGAGCCGGGAGCCGCGTGGGGAAGCCACGAACTGGAAGTTGTAGTCTTCCTCGGAGAAGCGGAAGCAGACCTCGAGACCCAGTCGCTGGAGACAGTCAAGCCAGTAGGAAGGGGGGCGCTCAAAGATGTGGGTCGACTCGTCTCTCTTAAAGAAGATCGGGTCCGGAGTCGTGCTTGCGATGAGTCCTTCCGGAGTGAGAATGCGCACCGCTTCCGCCAGGGCGCGCTGGGGGTCGGTCAGGTGCTCCAGCACGTCGAAAAGAACCACTACGTCGGCGCTCGACTCACGCAGCGGAAGAACCTGAAGATCCCCTTCGATCAGGCCCCCGATGCCGGGTTCGCTGGAAAGAGCGTAGGGGCTGATGTCGAGACCGAAGGCCCGATATCCGCGGGTTCGGGCTTCCTGAACCAGATAGCCAAAGGCACACCCCAGATCGACCAGCCTTCCCTGCGGCTGGATGAGGCCGATCAAATCGAGCCAGGGAGCCCAGTCGGGATGAGCCCGGGCGTAGCCACATTCTGGATACCCGCTCGAGATTCCTGCGAAATAATCGTGTCCGTAAAGCTGGCGCAATTCTCCCGTCGAGAGGAGATTGACTCGAGTCGGGCCCCCGCGAGGCGGCTCGGAAAGAGGGTCGTTGCTCATCCTTAAAGAGAGTCCCTGCCGGCAGTTGATTGTCGCACTTTTTGTTTGTCTTTCAAATTTCAATTCGATAGAGTAACTTAAATCCAAGCGAGGGTTCTTTTGGAGGCACTAAAAAAGTTGCGACTTTCAAAACGTTAGCGCATCTTTTTCGGAACGTGTCAATAACTTTGAGACACTTTGGTGAATAAATTACTGTAGCGTCATCTCAAGAGTTCTCCTTTTCGGGAGGGTTGATCCAGACCGCCTCGGGAAGAGGAGGAGGAACGGGTTTGCCGTTGGGAAATCTCTCCGGGAAGAGTGCATGGGCGGCCTCCAATGTTTGGGATCGATCGCGACGGGTGGTGATGGCGGTGAGGTAGTGCACATCCTCGGGAGTGTGCAGGCCGATACCCGAATGGCGATGGTCGCGGTTATACCAATCGAAGAAATCCCGACAGAAGTCTCTGGCTTGCTGAATGGTGCCGAAACGAGCCGGGAATTCGGGACGGTACTTGAGGGTCTTGAATTGGGATTCCGAGTAGGGATTGTCGTCACAGACATGAGGCCGAGAGTGAGACTTGGTGACTCCCAGATCGGCCAGTAGCAAGGCCAGTGCTTTGGAACTCATCGACGAGCCACGATCGGCATGCAGGGTGAGACCACCCGCTACGATCTCCTGCTTGGAGTAGCTCTGGGCGATCAAGACCTTGGCCAGGCGTGAGCTTTCCTGGGTGGCCACCATCCAGCCCACCACATAGCGGCTGAAAATGTCCAGGATCACGTAGAGGTAGAAATAGCTCCATTTGACGGGACCCTTCAGCTTGGTGATGTCCCAGGACCAGCATTGGTTCGGGCCGGTGGCCAGAAGTTCCGGCTTGGAGTATTGGGGATGGCGGCGCTGGCGGCGGCGTTCTCTAACTTCCAGACGTTCGGCCAGAATGCGGTACATGGTTCGAATCGAGCACAAGTATCGCCCTTCGTCCAGCAGCTCCGCCCATACGGCGGCAGGAGCTTTATCGATAAACTGTCGGCTGTGCAGGACCTCCACAACGGCTTCCCTTTCGGGCGGGCTCAAGGCGCGTGGGGATGCGGCCCGAGGCCGAGGATCCAGCGCCGGCCGTTCGCGCCGAAGTTTCTCCCGATACAGACTCGATGGCGGCAGATCCAGGGCCTGACAACCGGCACGGACTCCGTGGGATTGTGAGAATCGCAAAGCTTCGTCCATCAGCTCTCGTCTCCGTTCTCTTCGCTGCTCGCCAGAGAGATTCCCAACAGTTGCGAGACTTTTTTTTGGAGATCCAGCATGGCTTCAAACTTCTCGAGCTTGCGTTTCAGCTTCCGATTCTCAGCCTCCACTTGCCTCAGTTGACGATCCAGAGGATTGACCGGCTTTGCCTTGCGTCCCCGCTTGCGAGGGGTCAAGGCCTGCAGCGTTCCCTGCTCGCGTTGGCGGCGCCAGGTCTGCAGATTCGACCAGTAAAGCCCTTCTCGGCGCAGCAAGGCTCCCACTCCGCCCGACTCTTCACATCCATCGGCCTGCTCCAGGATCCGGAGCTTATGGCGGGCTGAAAATCGGCGACGCGTGGCCTTGCTGGGAACTTCCGGATCGGGTCGCGAAAGAACCTTGTCGGGCTCCGTCCGTCCGGCAGCGATTTTGGAGACCTCTCCGCTTCGCTCCGAGGTCTCCAAAATCCTCAGTTTCTTGTCGCTTCTGTTTTCTATCATCCTGTAATCCAGCTTCTCGCCCTCTACTCTAATTTAGTGGGGAAGAAGTGTCTCACCATTATTGGCACAGAGGGTTTACCTCGCCGCCAACACTTATTTGGCAAGTACTCATGTATTGTGTTTTTTCAGCAAGCTCGAAAACGGTAAGAAATCAGTGCGAGGTATGTCTCCTTGTTCTCCCAGAAAACACCAGTTGTTTTCGAGCTCCATCACGTTTTCGTTACTTAAACCTACGGAGGATCTATCAATGAGCACCTTTCGCAAAGCCTTGACGGCGATTGCAGTCTTACTTGTGCTCCTGACCGCAGCACCCAGCATTTTCGCCGGCGATCACGAAGGCGCCTATACAGGGGGCTATAACAAGAGCGATCTGTATGGAGGCTTTGGGGGGGCACCAGTGGAACAGTCGCAACGTCCCTGCAGGGACTGTTGTCGATCCAGGATCCCAAGTACTGTACATCGTTGACACAGGCGTTAATCTTCGCGAGGAAGCGGGGAATGAATCCGGCGACACCGAGCTGTTGAACGCTAAGTGGGGTGATCCTCTGGAGATCACAAAGCCGGAACTGTTCAGTGGCGGTGAACTCGCAGCCGGAGCCATCTCACAGAGCTTCATTGCGATCACGAACACCCACCCGACTGCTGCCGTCACAGTTCACTTCCGTTATTTCAATGACGAGTGCGAGGACCTCCTCGATTTTCTGGTCCTCTTGACCTGTAACGATACTCTGATCTTTGACCCCTTTAACTTCATCGTGCCCGAAACGAGTTCCAACACCAGGAATCGTATTTTTGGGCCCGCCTCCGGAATTCTGACTCCAATTTCGTCACGTCAGTTTGCCTCTGGCCGTTTCTTGATTTTTGCCACGGCCTCGGGAACCTCAACTAACTACGACGATGACGCCGAGATCTTGTTTCCCAACGAGTTCAAGGCCAACCACTTTACAGGCGAGGAGGAAGCTGCCACTTCAGATTGTGGGAACTTGCGGAGCGAAAACTATTATGGGAGTAACCCCGGAATCAGAGATTCCAACCTGCATGTCTTCAACGCCAACGCGGTGGCTTTCAACTACCTGATTGGCGCACAGACCTGGGCTGAGCTGGTGTCCGAGCAGGGTGCGACGCCCATTGCACAGGCCTGGGGCTTGAATGCCTGGACGAGGCCGGCGGTGGATGGAGACCCGGATCACTATGCCGAGGATATCAACTATGACACCGATATTTCCGAGCTCGGGTTGCGCAAGCTCTCTGGATCTGGAAACCGCCGTGGTGGGGGCAGGCGTCATCCCGACGCAGACGGGCAGCCGCTGCTAAACAGGAACGACTTTCGAATCCTGGGCGGTGGTGAGGCGCTCCTCTTTAGCCAAGATTCTAAAGATCGGCTTCATCACAACCATCTGATTCTACGAGCCGAGCTTCACGCCGGCGACACAGCCCGGTGGGGTATGCAGACTGATCTTCCGCTTCGCCAGAACAATATTGCCGAGGCAGGATTCCGTCAGCGACAAGGTCCCAGAACCAACACGGGCGACGGGAACGCACCTGACTTCAGCTCCTGGTGGGGCGCACTGGGTACCCCCTCGATCTTCGGTATTGATCCTGAAGATCAGGTGATGAACTTCCTGTCCATGATGGACGACTACAACGGTAGCGGAACCTCGTTTGGTGGAGCCTTCGCCAACGATAACTCCTATAACGTTGGACAGGCCGAGACGACCTATGTTCTGCAGATCTATGACCAGAACGAGCAGATCTATGACATCTCGCCTGATCCGGATCCGAACATCTCGCCCTTCCCGGAACAGTCACTAGTCACGCTGAAGATCACCGTTGACTGTCTGCGTGTCTGGGTGACCGATGTCAAGATCCCGTCCACCAGTGTGGATGATCTGTCTATCGCCGATCTCCAGAAGATCACGGAGGAGGACCAGGGACCGGTTGGATGGTTGACCAAGGACGTTGACCCCCTCAACGACGCCTCTCAGGGCTGGATCCGTTTTGTCCGCGATAACACGCAGGATGGAACCTGGGAATCCTACACACCTGGGGGTGGAGACGCCGATTCAACCCCGTATCACTATGGTGTGTTTGTGACGATTGCCTACCAGGCGATTGTGCAGGGTGGACTTGGTTCCGCCTGGTGGTTGGCCACCGTTGCATCTGATCCCTGGGTTTCGGCAACCGGTGATCCTACCTGTAATGATGCCTGTCCAAACGGTGCGCGCCGGTCTGGGGGTAGTCCCTTCTAAGCGCAATTTCGCACCGTTAGCGCAGTATCTGCGATGACGCAACCAACGGGGAGGGCCTTTGAGCCCTCCCCTTTTTTTTTGTTTTTGTGAGAAGATAGAGGCTCGCATGCTGATCTCTTTTCTGTCGCTTCTTCTCCTTGCTCCTAGTTCTTTTGACTATCGACCCGCAGACAAGCCCCTCAGCGTAGCCGCAGTGCGCGGCTTCAGACCCGTCGAAACAGATGAAATCGTTTTAGAGGGGCTTGGCAAAGAGGGGCTGCTCGTCTTCACGGGATGGACCGATCGTAAGACGGCCCTTTATGCCCGCACCCGGGGTCCCGAGGCGGACGACTGGAGCGAGCCGGTGCGAATCTCCTCAGAGGAGGTCCGCTTTGACAGCCTCCCTTTTCTGTGGGCAGGCCCCGATCAGGCAGTCCATTGTGTCTGGCAGTCCAAGAGCCGGGGGAAGCTCTTCAAAGTTCTTTATTCCCGGCGTGATCCTGGCTCGAAAGCGTGGACTCCACCCGTGTGGGTCGAGGGGGCCGGTGGACTCCGGAGGAGACCTGTCTCGATCAGCGGCGACTCCAGAGGAAATCTTTTCATCTTCACCCACAATTCTCCGCTCCAACATCAGTACCCGGAGCTGCAGGTGTTCATGAGCCATGACGGCGGCCGCAGCTGGGAGCGAAGCAGACCCTTTGCCTCGCTTCAGGCGAGGGAGGTCTCTCTGTTCGATCCCAGACTGGTTGTGACGGGGATTGGCGAGTTGCACCTTCTGGCCCTGCGTACGCAACAGGTCACAACTGTGCTGCTGACTTCCTCGTTGGACGCAGGGCGGTCCTGGACGACTCCGGTTGCTCTGAACGAAACGGCCTCCTCCCGGATCAGCGATCCCCGGCTGTGGGCTTCCGATTCCCTGGTTCAGGCAACCTGGGTAGATCAGCCCGATCGGATCCCCCAGACCAAGCGGCTGGAAGCTGCCTTTCTCACTCTGAGCGGCGAAGAAGGGAAGATCCGAAGAGAGCTCGTGCAGGAGATTCCTGACATCAGAACACTGAGCTACTCGGTCTGGGAGGATGGAGAACAGGTGGGTCTGACCTGGATGGAGCGACACAAGACTGGCCCCAGTGCGGTCCGTCAAAGGGTCACGATCCAGGATGGCCAAATCAGCCTGGGTGAGACCTCAACCGTGGCCGAGAGCCGGGAAGGTTTCTATTTCGAGGAATTGGCCACGTCTCACCGACCCGACCTTGTTCTCATGACCGAGAAGAAGGTGATCACCCCGCCGGCACTCCAGGCCTGTTCAAAAAGAGGAAATCAGAGCTGGGAGTGCGAAAAAATACACATTACGTCCGGGAGTTCTGATATCCTTGCTCCCATGCTGATTGCAGAAGAAGCAGAAGAATCGGAAAACCTGTATCGTGTCATCTTTCACGGGGTCCGGTTTAACATTTCTATCATGCAGACCGTGCTGGACACCACGATTGTCACCGGGACACTCACTGTAAAAAGCGGGGATGGGGGAGCGAGTCATGGAGGAGGTAAGCAGGGCGATGCCTTGAGTTCTCAAGTCAAATAAGTGTGCCGTTCGAATCTTTTCTATTCTTGCTTCTGTATTCTTACTGGTCATGGTCGGCAGGGGTTCGCTCTCTGCTGCTCACACCGTCAACTTGTCTGTGCCGGGCACAGTCGAGGAGATGGGTGTGGTAATAGCCAGTGTTTCGGCGTCCGGGGCTGCGGGTCCGCTCACCTACAGCTGGAGCTTTGACGATCCGACGGGGCAAGCCTATTTCTTCAACCCTACCACTGCCGCTTTCACGAAGACGGATTCCGGGACCTTTGTGATTTTTGGAGTCGGTGAGCCGGGACCTAACGCTCCCAGCCCCTCTCTTCAAGGCCAGCAGTTTACGGTGCAGGTGTCGGTCTTTGACGGAACCGACACCGTAGTCGAGACGCAACAGGTCTTTGTGAGTGGCTTCAATGCGAAGCCGGTCATCGAGCTGGACACGGAGGGCATGGGCACGGAGTCCAATCCCAGATTGTCTCCCGGAGGCCTCAGCTTGACAGCCGTTGGCAGCTTTGATCAAGACGGCGTTATTCGCTTCGCCTGGAGGCTGGGCAATATTTTCGGAGGAAACCGGTGTCCGCAAGGGGGGTTCTTCGTATTGCTCGGCAGGGAGACGGATAAGCCCAGCATGACCATTCCTCAGGTCACAGCGTTTCCTTCCAGTCCCATGCAGATCCCTTTCGTCTATCGAGTGTTGGATGAAATGTATGTCCTGGACGGCAGCGCTGTGGGTTGGGCGGCCTCGCCAAACGGCTGCAATAGCGGAGGAGGAGGAAACACGCCTCCCACGGTGAGCGCCAGCGCCAGCACGGGCAATGCCGGCTGGGGAGAGAACGTGAGTCTGTTCGGGACGATCAGTGATCCCGATTCGGGAGACACCCACTCCCGGAGCTGGACCCAGATCAAGACCAGCAGCGAACCCTCTGTGGCGATCATCAACGCTACTTCCAATAACGCCAGCTTCACCGCTCCCAACCTGAATGTAACGCTGAGGTTCCGCTTCACGGCAACCGATTCTGGCAATGCCTCCGACTCGGCGGATGTGCAGGTCCTGGTGTCGCAGCAGGGCGGCGGCGGCGGCGGCGGAGGAGGAGGTGGCTCCGGGGGCTCCGGATCCGGCACCTCCGTGGGTACAGTCTCAGGGGCCGGCGATTGTGGGGCTGTCGAGGGTAACGACCCGGCTGTGGCGACCGTGCCGGACACCTACACGATTTCGGAAGGCTTTCAAGGGGAGATCCAGGCGACGGGTGGGAATGACCCCGACAATACCGAGGGAGCCTGCACGGGCCTTGGTTGCGAGCCACCAGGAGTGAAATATACCTGGGCCGTGACCGATGGCAAGGGCCTCATGACCAACGTCAGCTTGAGCAATCGAACCACCTCAACCGTGAGTTTCACTGCCCCTCAAGTGGTTGGCACCACAACGCTGGGACTTCAGCTTTTAGCTGTGGATGCCAGGAACTGCGGAAATCTCTATCCGGTCGATCTGGTCGTCGAGAATGTCATTGTCGACAACAACAGTCCTCCCAGTGTGCTCCTGACCTACGATACCCAGGGTCTGGCCAGCTCGGGAGCCTCCCCGGCAGGCGGCATCTCTGTGCCCTCTCCGGCCGCCATCTTGCTGGACGCCAGCGGCAGCACTGATCCGGACAACGATCCGCTCACGTTCACCTGGCAAAAGACCAGCGAAAACCTGAGCTCGGGATCAGTGGCGCTCATTCCCAGCGGCGCCACCGCCACCCTGACGGCCCTCTCGGCCACGGTGGGAAGCGTGACGGTGAGGGTGACCGCTTCGGACGGCAAGGCGCAGGACTCGGACAGTCTGACCTTTGACTTTTTCGAACCGGATGATCTTGCACCTCTGGCGGTGGCCGCCGCCATGAAGGACGGCGTTGCGGTGAGTGGGCGCCTTGGAAATGGTGAGGAGTTCTACCTGGATGGCGACTCCAGCACGGTTCCCGATGGGACTCAACAAGAAATCGACAACCTGGTTTTCGAGTAGACTCAGACCAGCGGTACCCAGGTGTTCAGCAAGGATCTGGACCAGAAGATTGGCAAGGTCCGTATCACTGACATCAGCCAGGAGGAGACACTCAGCTTTCGGTTGCTGGTGCGCAACGGGGCGGCTCTGGATTCCGACGTGATCCAGATTGCGGTGGAACCCCGCGATGTCGATGACGGCAGCGGAGGCAGCAGCGACATCGTCTACCCGGTCTGGGGGACCGGGTCCCTGGGCGACGGGTCGGCTCTGCAGACGATCGTGATCATCGACAATCTCTCCGGACGTGATCATCGACAATCTCTCCGGAGAGGATGTCGAAGATGTTCGGATCGAGTTTTACGACACGGCCGGCGATCCTGTCGACATGGACTACATGGACCCGCTGGATCCGGAGAACTCTCCCAAGCCCTGGGATCCTGACCAGCCTTTGACGATTGGCGGTGTGGCTTCTCGAATCATCGAGTTCGTAGCCCCCGGTGGAACTGCACCGGCGGGGACCTCTGCGGTGCGAAGCGGCTGGGCCTTTGTCACGTCAACAGGTCTGCTCAGAGGCTCGACCCGATTCCAGTTGATTGATGAGGAAACAGGGAGTTTTCTGGAGGATGTCGGCATTCCCAACTCAGGAACCGGAAGCAAGTTCCTGACCGCTTACCGCAAGAAGGATGAACTGGCTTTTGCCATCGCCAACCCCACCGAAGATCAGATCGAAGTCAAGGTTCTGGTCTACGACCTGGAGAATCCAGACGAGCCGGTGACGGGCTTTCTGATCTTCGTTCCGGCGGGTGCCCAGGTAGCCAGGTTTCTGAGTCAGTTCCTACAGATTGATTTCGAAGAAGGACACTTGATCATCGAGACCGACGGCGGTGAAGAGTTTGCCCTGACGGGGTTGATCACAGTGGACGGCTTCTTCATTTCAGCCCAGTCGATGTCACGGATTCAGTGACGTCGTCCCTTTCTGCCGGGCCTGGAAAGCGCAACTCTGCAAACCGGTTTGCATCCATACCGGCGTGATAAGATGTTTTCCTGTCTTTGAGAAATTGAGGGGCGTCTGAAACCAGGTGTGCCCTCTTGACCCCCTGGGGATGGTGGTGTAATGAGACTCTTTTTTTCTTGTGCTCTGGCTTTTTTGATGCTGACTCACGGCGAACCTGCATTTGCCGCCGACCACGGATGGGCCGGTTTCTGGAGGCTGGAACAGAAGACGGCGGCGGCGGGATTTTCAAAACCAATACCCAAGTGTCCGCTTAAGGACTGTGCAGACATTCCGCCCGGCAGCGACTCTAAGCAGAACCATCCGGTCTCCTTTCTCCGGGTCTCTTCGTCGGGCCGGCTCCATCTCTTTGACAGCTCGTGGAAGACACTTCACCTGGCCTCTGATTCCGAGTTAAAAGGAGACAGCCTGAAGCTCAGTCAGTACTTCAAAGGTGGGCAAGTCGTCTGGTCGGGCCAGCGACACGGGGATTCTCTCCAGGGGGACTGGGAGTTTCTTCATGTGCAGTTCCGCACGGGGGGTTCTTTTTCCGGGACGCGAGACTCTCGTGTGGCTCTCAACGACTGGAGCCCCCTGGAGGCTGCCCATGCATCTTCCTCAGCGGACGGGGTCTTGAATCTGACGGCGATCCTGCACGAGAAGGCTGGTAATGAAGAAGCCTTTGGCGACTACTGGAAGAACACGTTTGTCCCGCAGTTCCTGCCTTTTCTGCCCGATCTCCCGGAGGCTTCCGTGGCCTGGGCCGCTCTCAAGAATGATGGAGAGGCCGCTGTCTCCAGAGAATTTGATGACCTCGTCACCAACCTGAGGAAACTCTTGAAAAAGGACTTTCCCCCCTATCACCCCCCCTACAGTATCGTTATCACTCCTTTCGGCGAGGAGTACAAGCGGGTGATTGTGGCGGAGAGTCCGTTCCTGCTGATCAACCCCCGTCAGTTTGTCCAAGGGATCGAGAAAGACAAGCTCCGAATATCGGAGAAAATGCTGGCTGCTCAACTTTACCCTCACACTCGCTACTACCAGAACACGTCGGGAAGTGTGTTCAAAGCGGGGCTCGAGCTGTTCTTGCTCGACATGGCCTATCCAGGGGAGCTGCCCGGGATTCTCGGGGTGACAGAGAAGCGTCTCGCACAGTTCCCGAAGCAGCTCCCTAAATTCAAGGAGAGGATGGGCAGCGGAAAGAAACTCAAGGATGACGAGCGGCGCTATCTGAGTCTCGTTTTTGCTCGGGCGCTTGCCATCAGCTTCCCCTTCCAGAAGATTCTAAAATCTCCTCCCCCGGAAATTGTGAAGAGGCTCCTCGAATTTCTGCACAATCCCGCTGAGACGTCGACCGCGGAGCACACTTCGGAAGGTAGCCAGGGGGGAAAGGGCAGGGAGACCCAGTCCCGGCCCTGACTCACACCAGATCGACAATCAGCTTGCGGGTGCGGGAGTGAATTGCCGAGCCCAGAAAGCACCCGCCAAGGGCCACGGCGATCAAGTAGAGGAGTTCCCCAGCCGAGGGTGAAGGCGGTCCAAAGAAGACATAACGGTACAGACCGACCAGGTGGGTGAGGGGGTTCAGATCCAGAAGCCAGGCCAAGTCTCCGGCCCTGGATTGCGGGTACACGATCGGGGTCGTCCAGAAAAGAATCAGAAACACAGCCCCCAGCGCCTGAGCCACATCGCGGACCAGGACGGTGACGCAGGCCAGAATCAGCGAAAGACCAAATGCGAGGGTCAGCTGCAACAGCCCGGCAAGAGGCCAGATCCAGAGAGTCATCAGGTGGACTTCCTGTTTGAAGGCCAGAACTGCCAGCAGCAGAAGAGTCCCCACACACTGGTGAAGGAAAGCCGCGGTCACGATTCCCAGAGGCACTGCCGGCAGAGGAAAACGTGTCTTCTTGATGACCTGGCTGTGATCGAGAAAGGCGCGGGCTGATCGGTTGAGACTCTCCTGGAAGGCCAGCCAGGGGAGCAGGGCCGTAAATAGAAAGAGGGCGAAGCGCCCACTGGACTCGTTCTCATCAAAGCGCTGCCCCAGGAAGCCCGAGAAGACAAGTGTGTACACCGTCAACTGGAGCAGGGGATTCAGGATCGACCACGCCCCCCCCAACAACGAGCCCCGGTAGCGGCTCTTCACATCCCGCCGAACCAGTTCGCGGACCAGATACCTGCTTTTCCAGAGATTTGTCAGCATCGATTTGGCGTGTTTGTTGGTCAGTCCCGGGCAGTCGCGAGGAGTATACTATAAGCCTTGACTGCCACGGCGCGAAGCAAACCGGCCCCGCAGGAGCCGCTGTTCCAGATAGCCCGATTTCTGATTGTCCTGGTGTACGGCCTCCTCCCCGTGGTCGTGGCCGTGGCCGCCTTGGACAAGTTTCGCACGCCGAAGGATATCGTGATCATGTCGGCGATCCCTCTCTTGGCCGTCATCTGTCTGGCCGATTCCTCATTCAGAATTCGCCTGGGAGTCTTTGAGTGTACGGTCCTCGGGGCTTCGGTCTATGTTTTGATTCACAGCTTGCTTCTGGGTGGCATGGAGGCAGCCGTCACGGTCTGTTTGTTTGCCTTGTGGCTGCTGCTCTTGTCCCGCGTGGCGTCCTGGGAGTTTCAAAGGCGGGTTTGGCTGGTGGCCGGGCTGTCTCTCAGCCTGAATTCTGTGGCCAACGTTCTGCAGTACTTTGGCAAGTTTCCGGGAATGTCTCGAGGGGACGGAGAGGCTCTTTCCGGTCGCCTGACGCCGGCAGGATTCCTCGGGGAAGTCGGCAGCGGAGCCATGCTTTTCGGCTTGATCGTCCTGGTGTCTGTTTACTTTCTGCAATTCGAGAAGAACCAGCGGGTTCGAGTTGCCTGGCTGTTCATTCTCCTTTGCAACCTGACGGGCCTGCTGTTCACGCGCACCCTGACGGCGAGCCTGGCCCTGGGTGGTTGCCTGCTGCTGTGGTTGGGCTTCCATCACTGGTGGGTTTTCAAACGCAATCCTGAATCCCTGCGCCGCCTGGCTGCGCTGTGGATTGTCCTCCTCGTAGCCGTGGGGTTGAGTGCCACCTTCGCAGTTCAATCGAAACTCTGGAACCGGGCCGCTCGAACCGGCCGCCAGGTGATGAGCGGCAGTCTGGAGGTGGCGACAGGAGGGCGCTACTCCGTCTATCTGATCACCCTGGACATGATTCAGGCTCGACCCCTGTCGGGTCACGGGCTCACTTCCTTCGGCCCCGTCTTCTACCACTACCGGACTGAGACACCGCATGGTCGCGAGATGACCCTTATCCCCCAGGCGGGAGCCTTCCGCGAGGCTCACAACGAGTATCTGCAGACCTGGGCCGAGTTGGGGCTGCCGGGTTTGCTCTTCCTGGCCGTGCTGCTCGGCTCTTCGTTGTTCTTTGCGGTTCGCCGGTCTCTCCGGGAAGCAGATCCACAAAGATGCTACTGGTCCGGCATCCTCGCCTTGTCTCTGGTCTACTTCCTGGTCGGTGCACTGACCATGTTTCCCTTTCATGTGAGCGCGACAGCGATCTTTATCATTTTGATCGTAGGTTCCATTCGACATCTGGACCAGAACGGGTTCGAGGAAAGCGGTTCTGGTTCCGGGGGAGGAACCGGTAAGCAGAGGGTGCTGCTGGCCGGAGTGGTCCTGGTCCTGAGCCTGCCCCTGCTCTATGGGCAGTACCAGAAGTGGCAGGCAAACAACTCCCTCGGAACGGCAGCTTTTCTGCTGGAAGGTGCCAGCCAGCAGAATCTCGACTCACGCCAGTTGCGGAGTGTGGCGACCCGGGCCCTGGCTTTGCTGGAGCGCGCCGAGTCGGGTTACGCCGGGTTTCCGGAGCTCTACAACCTGAGAGGTTCGGCTGCCCATTTTCTGGGCCGTTATCAACTGGCTGAGACATCGTACCGGAAGGCCGTGGAGAGGATTCCAAGCCCTGAAACGATGACCAATCTGGCGGCTTCCCTGATCGCTCAGAACCGCTGTGAGGAGGCGGAACCCTACCTCGATTCAGCTCTCCGCTACAACTCGATGTACCGTGACGCCGCCCGTGCTCGTCGTTACTGTCGGCAGCAGGGAAAGTGAACGGTTTTGCTGGAGAAGGAGCCAGTCAGACTGCCTGAAGTCGGGACGGAAAGAACCAGAGTTGGAATCGACGCCCGCTCTGTCCAGTGGGGACCGGCGGGTATCGCTACCTATGTGTCCAATCTCCTGAAGTATCTTCCCTGGCTCGATGGCCTGGAATCCTCAGAGCCGGTCAACAATCTGATCTTCAACTGTGTGCGGGTGCCTGGAGCCGAGTGGCGTCGTCGATGGCAGGTCTACCATGCACCCTCATACACGTGTCCCCTGATCAGTTTCTGTCCCATCGTCATGACCGTTCATGACATCTCCTACCTGGCTCACCCGGAGTGGTATCCGTACAAGAAGGGATTCGTCCGATTGGCCTATTACCGGGCCTGTCTGCGGAGGGCGGATCGAATTGTGGTTCCTTCCCAATTCTCGAAACAAGAGATTGTCCGCCTCTTCGCACCGTTGGAGGACAGAATCCGAATCGTGCCCATGGGGGTGTCCGACTTCTTCTCGCCCACTCCCGACCTGGCTGGTGGAGTCAGCCAACAACTGAACCTGCCTTCCCGCTACATTCTGCACGTTGGGGATCTTCATTCTCGTCGCAATCTATGGATGCTGAAACGGGCGGCCGAGCAGGTCGGTTTGCCGCTCGTCCTGGTGGGAAGGCCCCTGGAAGAGGATTCGATTCCTGAAGGGGCCTTGCTCTTCACCGACATTTCGATGGATGTGCTCAAGGGGATCTACTCTGCTGCAACGCTCTTCGCCTACCCCTCCCTGTACGAAGGCTTCGGCCTGCCCCTGCTGGAGGCTATGGCCTGTGGGGTTCCGGTAGTCGCTTCCAACCGCGCCTCTCTTCCCGAGGTGTGTGGCCAGGCTGCCGTCCTGGTGGAGCCTGACCAGGAGGCCCTGGTGACCGGGCTTCAAAGGGCCCTGGAGAATCGTGAGAGTTTGAAGGAACGCGGCCTGCAGCGAGCCGCCGAGTTCTCCTGGGAACAAACCGCCCGGCGGACCCTGGAAGTCTATCGAGAACTGACGTAGGGGCCGGTCTTGTGCCGGCCCGTTATGGCGGGCGAACTGGTCGGGTGGGACCATCGTCAGCGCCCCGAGGCCACCCGCCGGCCGCCTCCCAGTTTCTGGCGGGCCCGCCGGGCCGCATGGGCCAGCTCGATTCCGGCTCTGACCAGGCCGTTCTGGAGAGGGTTCGCTGTGGGAGCGTAGTGTTTCGTATAGAAGATCTTCATGGCATTGAAAAAATGCCGTGTATTCACGGCTGCATTCTGATCCGAGCTACGACTCTTCAGGTGGGTCACCGTAGCCTCTGCGTAGTACTCCACCAGCCAGCCGGCCTGCAGGGCTCGATAGCAGAAATCCAGGTCCTCTCCATAGAGAAAGAAACTCTCGTCCAGGACCCCGATCTCCTCGATCAGCTCGCGACGGAACATCAGAAACGAACCGGAGACGGCCTCGACCGGCTGGCTCTTGCGATCGTCCAGAGAGGTCAGGTTATAGGCCCCGAACTCCCGGCTGCTAGGGAACAGGCGGCTCAGGCCGAGCAAACGATAAAGGGAATTCCGCACCGTCGGTATCGAGCGTCGGCAGGCCAATTGGAGGCTGCCGTCGGGATTCAGGATTCGGCATCCTGCCACACCCGTCCCGGGACGGGTTCGGAGGTAATCGAGGGTCCTGCCAATGGCACCGTGGTGAATGATAACGTCGGGATTGAGGAGCAGAAAAAAAGGAGTCTGGCAATGATGGATTCCCCGATTGCAGGCTTTGGCAAATCCCTCGTTATCCTGATTGAGGAGAAGCGCGTCCGGAAAGGAACCCAGTTCGTTTCTCAGCGAAGACTGGTCGGCAGAAGCGTTGTCGACAACGACCAACTGGAGCTGATCGCCGTTCTCTGTGCTTCGAATGCTGGACAGACACCGAAGAAGGTCAGCGGTCGAGTTGTAGTTCACAATGATGATCGAGAGTTGCGTCACGATGGACCCGCGATCTTGCGTCGGTACTTCAGCCAGTTCCGCTCCAGGTGGCGCCGAACTTCCCTGGTGCTCACGGTGCGACCCCCTTGAATCTTCTTTCGTTTCCCGATGATCGTACCGCGCGCTCTGAGCGCGTCCAGCTTGGCCCGGAGAAAAGCTGTCCCTCGTCCCTTCCCCACAAAGAAAAGCAGTGAGAGAAGATTGAAGAGAGTCCTCTCCGGAAGATAGCAGAGAAGAAGGCGGGTGGGCATGTTCTTCCAGAACACGAATTCCGAGTTCCTGTGCCCGTGAAAGACATAGGAATCCGAAAAGGTTCCAATGCTGGTGTTGACGCGGTGCACGACCCGGGCATCCGCCACATAGAGGCAGCGGAATCCCATCAGCCTGGCTCGGAAGTTCAAGTCGGCGTCCTCGTAGACCAGGAAGAAGTCCGGGTCGAATCCCCCCACAGCCTCCAGAAGGCTCCTGCGATAGAGGGCCGCGGCGGCACAAGGCCCGAAGACCTCTCGGGTTTGGAGGTGCCGGCCCACCGGGTCGCCGTGACCGATCTTGAAGGCGGATCCCACCACAGCCATTCCGTCCCCGGCACTGTCTATCACCCCTGAGGGCGAGGCGAACTCGACCCGCGAAGCCCAGAAGGCCCATGGCTGGGAATCGTGATCAAGCAGGATCTTCAGCCAATCCGGATCGAGCACCACGTCATTGTTGAGGACGGCAATCAAGTCACCACGGCATTCTTGAATGCCGGCGTTGCACCCGGCCGCGTAGCCGACGTTGTCAGCAAGTGGGAGTACCTTGAGACGAGCGTCTCCAATCGAGCGCAGAATGTCCAGGCTTCGGTCTGCAGAACTGTTGTCGACAACGATGACCTCCCCGGGTGGTGATGACTGGGCGAGAATCGAGGCTACGCAGCTCTGGAGAAATTGTTCCCCGTTGTAGTTCACGACCACAACGGATACAGATGGCGGCACGGCTGTATATTATAATTCACGGGGAGCGAATTCCGAGAACACATGAAAGCGAATCTCCAGGACACTAGCATGACGGCCGCTGTCCCCAGGACCCCGTCCAAGTCGAATGGGAGTTTCGACTCGGTTGTTTCTAACCGACTCTTTCTTGTTTTAACCGATCTGTTAATCGGCTGCCTGGCTTATCTCGTGGCCTGGTTGGTTCGCATCTATCTACCGATCCCGTTTACTCAGGAACGGATCGGCCAGTTCCAATGGCTGGTCGTGAGCCACCCCTGGATCGTCCTGGTGTTCGGCCAACTTTTCTTTCCCTACCTGATGGGCCTGTACGACGACCTGCGGCAAGTGCGAAAGCGGGAGCTGGTAGCGGTAACGTTTATCGCCTGTGTCATGCAGGTGTTCGTGGTCACTTCGGCGCTTTTTTTCCTGAATCCCCAGGTGCCCGAAGAGACTGAATGGCTGTTTCCCAGGACCGTTATTCTGCTCTTCGGCGGCTTCAATTTTGTGGGCCTGCTGGCCTGGCGAGCTTATCTGCGAAGTCGGGTCCGGCAGCGGACTCGTCGAATTCTGGTGGTGGGCAGGCGTTTCGACCATGCCAGCGAACTTCTGGACAATGTGTCCCGGACCCCTGGGGCCGAAGTCGTCGGACTGGTTCTCGAGCATCCGGAGACGGCCGTAGAGAAGGGTTCGGAATATCCGGTGCTGGGAGAGATTGCCAATGTCGGTGAGATTGTGGAGCATTTTGGAGTCGACGAGATCGTTTTCTGCTCGGCTCCGTCCTGGCGGGATCGGGTACTCAACAGTCTCTGTCAGTTGCAGAAAGAAACGCGTGTCAACATCGGGATTCTTCCCTCGCCGTTCGACATTACGATCGGAAAACTGAGGCATATCAACATCCACGACACGCCCCTGATTGAAGTGAAGGAGAACCCGAACGAGCCCTTCGAACGGTTCCTGAAACGCTTTTTCGATATCACGGTCGCCACTATTGGAGTGATTCTCAGCGCACCTCTCATGTTTCTGATGGGCGTCGTCATCAGGCTCGCTTCGCCGGGACCCGCTCTCTATCGCCAGGAGCGCGTGGGGCAAAACGGGGTGCCCTTCCGGTTGTTCAAATTTCGGACCATGGTCGACGATGCCGAAAAGGCGTCCGGTGCCACGCTGGCCGTTCCCAATGATCCTCGTGTCACTCCGGTGGGACGCGTTCTGCGGCGCTTCCGGCTGGACGAGCTTCCGCAGTTGTGGGATGTGCTCAAGGGCGATATGAGCTTCGTTGGGCCACGCCCCGAACGCCCCTATTTTGTAAGCGATTACGAAAAGACAGTTCCGGGCTTTGGAGGGCGGCACAAGGTCAAACCCGGGATGACCGGTCTGGCTCAAGTTCGCAGTTTCTATGACACACGGCCGGAGAGCAAGCTCAAATACGATCTTGCATATATCTACAATTACAGCCTGTCACTCGATCTTCTGATTCTGCTCGAAACTCTGAAAGTGATCGTCACCCGTCGAGGAAGCTAGTGTACTGTTCCCGGACAGCACACTAGTCGGGGTTAGAGTCCACTGGAGTCTCGATGGTAGGCCACGACACTCCGAACAATCCCGTCCAGGTCGTAGGCGGGTGAAAACCCGATCGCCTCTTGCAGTTTCCGCAAGTCGGGAACCCGCCGCCGCATGTCCTCGAAGCCGGGAGGATAGGCTTCCTCGTAGGGAATCAGAGAGATCCGGGAGGAACTGTGTGCGGCCTCGATCACCCGGCTGGCCAGTTCCTTGATGGTGACCTCTTCATCGGAGCCGACATTGTAGACCTCCCCTTCGGTCTGCTCCTTCGTCAGAAGGTCGGTGAGAGCTCTCACGACATCCTCGACGTGACAGAAGCATCGCGACTGGCCTCCGTCGCCGAACACGGTGAGGGGCTGGTTCGTCAACGCCTGGCGCACCAGGGTGGGCAGCACCATCCCATAGCGCCCCACCTGACGGGGTCCAACCGTGTTAAAGAGGCGCACGATCGTCACCGGCACATCCCTCTCGGTCCAGTAGGCCAGGCCCAGAAATTCGTCGATTGCCTTACTGCACGCGTAGCTCCAGCGGGCCCGGTTGGTGGGTCCAAGGACCAGATCATCGTTCTCGGAAAACGGTATCTTGGAACTCTTTCCATACACTTCCGAGGTGGAGGCAAGCAAGACTCTCTTTCGGTCCTTTTCCGCCAGCTCCAGTACGGCTTCGGTTCCTTTCACATTGGTTTCAATGGTACCGACAGGATCGCTGACGATCAGCTGAACCCCAACCGCAGCCGCCATGTGGACCACCGCGTCACAGCCCTTCATCATCCGAGACAGGAGCGGTGAATTGAGCATGGTGTCGACCTCCAGGTGAAAGGAGGGGTGCTCCAGGAGCGGCTGGACGTTTTCAAGACGGCCGGTGGAAAGATCGTCCAAGACGTCGACAACATGGCCCTTCTTGAGCAGATGCTCGGCCACGTGAGAGCCGATAAAACCGGCGCCGCCGGTAACGAGTACTTTCATCGGATTTCTTCCATTCTTTTTCGTCCGGGTTTCCTGCTGAAGGAAGGACCCCGCCGGGTGGTATAATTTGCACCCCTGCGGGGTGATGAAGAGAATATCTGTAGTTGTACCCTTATTCAATGAAAAGGATTCCCTCGACCAGCTCTACGCTGAACTCGTCGAAGAGGCGGAGAGGCTCCCCTACGAATTCGAATTCATTTTCGTTGACGACGGGAGCTCAGATGAATCCCACGAAGTTCTCCGGCGGTTTCTCCAGTCTGATTCCCGTCTGCAGGTGATTCGTTTTCGGCGCAACTTTGGCAAGTCAGCGGCCTTGTCAGCGGGCTTTTCGAGGGCAGGCGGTGATGTCATTGTGACTCTGGACGCAGATCTCCAGGACAAACCCGCCGAGATGGAGAAGCTTCTGACGCGACTCGAAGAAGGCTATGATCTGGTTTCGGGCTGGAAGCGTGTACGCAAAGATCCGATCACCAAGCGATGGCCGTCCAGGCTTTTCAATTTCGCGACCTCGGTGCTCACGGGAGTGCCTCTTCACGACATCAACTGCGGTTTCAAGGCCTATCGAAAGGAAGTCATCAAAGAGGTCCAGGTCTACGGGGAGATGCATCGCTACATTCCGGTGCTGGCCAGCTATCGAGGGTTTCGGGTTGGCGAGGTCCCGGTTGAGCATCGCCGCCGGGCCCATGGAGTCAGCAAGTTCGGTGCCGGGCGTTTCGTTGGCGGCTTTTTCGATCTGCTTACAGTGATCATGCTGACCCGCTACAACAGCAAGCCGTTGCACGTATTTGGCATTCTGGGTGTTCTGTCGTTTCTGGCGGGCTCCATCATTGAGATGTACTTGTCTATGGGCTGGTTCCTGGGCCGCCCGATCGGCGACAGACCCTTGTTTTTCCTGGGCATCGTGCTTCTCCTGGTCGGGGTCCAGTTCATCTTCTTCGGCCTGCTGGCCGAGATGATTGCCTACTCCTCGCGCAGACAAGACGAGTATTCCATCCAGGAACGCGTGGAGCCCGACCCGGGTGCCAGGCATACCAGAGCATGAAAATCGTGCTGATCGGTCCAACCTATCCTTTCCGGGGCGGGATCGCTCACTACACAACTTGCCTCAACGAGCAGCTTCGAAAGCACCATGAGACCCTTCTGATTTCGTTTTCCCGTCAGTATCCCGCGTTGCTGTTCCCGGGCCGTACCCAGGAGGATTCGAGTTTGCGCTACCTGTCGACTCCGTCCGAACCGCTGCTGAGCCCGTTTTCACCTCCGAGCTGGCGTGCGGTCGTCAGGCGTGTCAGGCAATTCGGGCCCAGAGTCGTGGTGTTTCAGTGGTGGCATCCATACTTTGGGCCCGCCTACCTGTCCATCATGAAACGACTTGCCCGGGAGCGCCATATCGATCAACTGTTCCTTTGCCACAATGTTCTGCCCCACGAGATGCCACGTTTTCCGGGATCCTCATGGTTCGTCAAACAACAGATCTCTCGGGCGTTTCGGAGAGCCGATGGGTTTCTTGTTCACTCTGCTGGACTGTCGGTTCAGGTGAAAGAGTTCAAGCCCGGCGCCGTCGTTCAACAGATATTCCATCCTGCCTACAGCTTCTTCAACGGACTCGAGAACGGCGGTCAAGCTTCGGACAGGTCGGGGCACGGGTCGAAGTTGCGATTGCTCTTTTTCGGGAAGATTCGAGCGTACAAGGGGTTGGAGGTGTTTCTTCGGGCTCTTGTCCGGCTCAGGGACAGGGTGGACTTTCGAGCAACCGTGGCAGGCGAGTTCTATATTGATGATGGGCCCTTCAAGCGCCTGGTTGAGCAGGAGGGCCTCTCGAACCGGGTGGTGTGGAAGGATCACTATATTCCCAACGAAGAAGTCGGGCCGCTCTTTCGCGACACGGATCTGGTCGTCCTACCCTACCTGGATGCCACCCAGAGCGGTGTGGTTCCTCTGGCTTTTGGTTTCCTGAAGCCCGTCCTGGTGAGTGATGTGGGGGGGCTTGCCGAAGTGGTCTCGGACGGGGAGACCGGATACCTGGTTCCCCCGGGAGATTCGGATGCCCTGGCCGATGCCATCGAGCTCTTCGAAAGGGATCCGAGAGCCCTTGCATTTGAGTCCAACATCCGTCGAGCCAGAAGCAGGCTTTCCTGGGAACAAGTTGAAGACGGCGTCCAGGCTCTGCTCAGGGTCTTGCGGTCACTTCCATGAATACGATGCAGTTGATTGGAAGCGCGACGCAGACCCGAGTCATCCTTTTCTGCCTCCTTCTGGCTGCCGCCGTAGCCTCTCTCTACTCCAACACTCTGTTCCACGACTTTGTCTTTGACGACGTCACTCTGATTCAGCAGAACACGGATGTGACCGAGCTGAACTGGGGAAGGATCCTGGGTAGAGGTTATCGACCGGTTCGTACTTTTACCTATGCCCTGAATTTCGCTCTGGGTGGCTTGAATCCTTTCGGTTACCACCTTCTCAATCTGATCCTGCACGCCGCCAACGGCATCCTGATCTTTTTGTTGCTCCGTTCCATTCTGGGGAGGCTGGATGCGTCGTTCCTGGGTGCCATGTTTTTTGCGGTTCATCCTGTTCAAACGGCCGCGGTCGCCTATGTTTCGGGACGCAAGGATCTGCTGGCGACTTTTTTTCTTCTTCTGGCTGCACTGTTCTATATCCAGTGGCGGCGGCGAGGGGGTAGCCGGAGGGTCGTGTTCACAGGACTGGCGCTTCTTCTGGCTGTTCTTTCCAAGGAAACGGCAGTCGTATTCCCGGCTCTCTTTGTGCTGATCGATCTGTGTGGAACGAGAAAGACAGCGCAAGCTGGAGGTGGGAAGGGGGTCATGGCGGCGCTCAGGAAATCGGGACGTCTCTACGCTGTATTGGCTGCCGTGGCGCTGGCCGCCGCCTACTATGCCGTTGTCTGGACCGAGGCCAGCCGTATGGCCGGCTACTGGGGAGGGAGCCTTGCCGCTCAGTGGGCCACTTCTTTCAAGCTCTTTGTCCACTATCTCAGCCTGGCTCTGGTGCCCCACAGGCTGCTGGCCGACTACACCAGCGTGTTCCCGATTTCGACCGGTTTCACGGAGCCGGCAACTCTGGTCTGTGTGCTCATTTCTGCTGCCTATGTTGGCCTGGCGCTGTGGCTATTCGGTCGTCGGCCGCTGGTAACTCTGGGAATGGGTTGGTTCCTGGTTTCTCTGCTCCCTGTGCTTCAAATCGTGGGCTTCCATGAGATTGCGACCGATCATTTCCTTTATCTACCGATGGTTGGAGCTGCCCTGGTCTTTGGCCATCTGGGCGCACAAGCCGCCACCTCCCCCAAGGCCAAGATTCTGGTCTGGGCGTTTCTGTTGGCGATCTTTGTGCTGGGTTCTATCCTTACGGTTTCGCGCAACCGTGTCTGGGCAAACCAATTGACGCTGTGGGAAGACACTTATGAAAAAGCCTCTGACTCCTACCGCGCCAATGCCAACCTGGGACAACTCTACTGGACCCGCTTCGAGCGGGATCCGAACCGGAATCCCCGCCTTCGCGACCGGGCGATTCGGCTCCTCGAGAGAGCGGCGGAACTCGACCCTACCGACTCACTACCTCTCTCCAACCTGGGCGCCATTTACAGGGAATGGGGATGGGACGAGTACAACAAGGGCAACCAGGACGTTTCAGAGGAGTTGGAACACCGCGCACTCGGTTATCTGTCGGGAGCCGTTTCGCTCGATCCGGAGGACGTCTGGGCCTACAGCAATCTCGGAGATGTTCGCAAGGATCTGGGTATGATCTGGGCTCGTCGAGGGAACAACGTCCAGGCTGAGACCCAGAGACAGTTGGCGCTTGAGGCCTATCGGAAAGCGATCTCTCTCGGCTCTCCGAATCCCCGATTTCCCCTGGTCTATTTCAAGCTGGCCATGGTGAAGGTTGATCAGCAGCGGTTTGAGGAGTCGGTGCACTGGCTGGAGAAATCTGTCACGGCACCGGGCCTGGCCGAAATGTGGGAGATTCCCTACTGGATGGCATATTGTTATGTAGCCACGGGAAGGGTTTCTTCTGCGATTCCCCATCTTCGACGCTCGGTGGGTATCCGGCCCCATGCGGCCGGGCTTCGCTTCCTGGGCTATGCCCTGGTCGGGGTCGGGCAAGCAGAGGAAGCGGTGGCCCTCTATCAGCAGGCGTTGCAGAGGAATCCAGAATCGTTCGCGACGCATTATCTCCTGGGCGTGGCTCTCCGAGAGCTGGGGAGAAGGGACCCGGCCGGACAACACCTGCTGCGTGCCCGTGAACTGGTGGATCGTCAGCCCCGATCACCTTCAACCAAGGCATTTCGTCAAGGCATCAAGAGAGAGTTGGAAGAGCTCAACAGCCCCGGCGAGAGTTAATAACCCGGGGCCGCCAAAGGACTCGAAAATTGTACGGCAACCATAAGGTGACCATCGTCATTCCTTGCCTCAACGAAGAGGCGGGGATTCAGCAGGTTCTGGGTAGAATGCCTGCTTTCGTCGACGAGACGATTGTCGTTGATAACGGTTCTACGGACTCAACCGCCGAGATCGCCCGGGAGATGGGTGCGCGGGTGATTCACGAGGAGGTTCGAGGATACGGCCGAGCCTATAAGACAGGGTTGCTTCACGCGGCCGGGGATATCATTGTTACGCTTGACGGGGATCATTCGTACCCGGTAGATGCAGTTTCCTACTTGATTGAGGCCCTGTTGAACTCTGGCGTGGGGTTCGTTTCGGCTTCCAGGTTTCCGGTTCAGGATCGCAAGTCGATGTCGCTGACAAGCTTCGTGGGCAATATCTTCTTGAGCAGCGTGATGTCGGTCCTTTTCCTGCGGAGAATTCGGGACTCGCAGTCAGGAATGTGGATCTTCTACCGGAAGAGTCTGGAGAGGATGAACCTGGAGAGTGATGGAATGGCTTTTTCGGAGGAAATCAAAATTGAGGCTCTGAGGAGCCCCGATATCGGTTTCAAGGAAATCCCAATCCGTTTTTCGAACCGCGAGGGTGAGAAAAAGTTGCAGCCCTGGCATGACGGTTGGGGTAATCTTTTCTTCCTGTTCAAGAAGAGGTTTTCTTAGAGGCTGTCTTAGTACTTGAGCTGACGGAGTGTGCTATGGATTGTCCAATTTGCGAGAACCCCGACACGCTTCCCTGCTATCAGATGGGGGATCGCTTTTTTGGGACCACCGGGGAAGAATTCACTCTGAACCGCTGTCCGAGTTGTGGGTTATTGTTTCTCGAGGAAAGCTCTGTCAAGCAACAGCTCAAGACCTTCTATCCACCCGGCTACTGGTGGTCCGAGCAAGGTCCCTGTGGGAAACTGGAGCGTCGCTACAGGGAATGGATGGTGAACTCCGACCAACTCCGCTTTGTCAGCAAGGTGCTCCAGCCGGTTGCCGGATTGAGATTGCTGGACATCGGTTGCGGCAGCGGGACCTTTGTCGGGATGGCCCGACAGGCCGGAGTCGAGGCGGTGGGTCTGGAACTCTCTCGGGAGGCAGTAGCCATCGCTGAGAAAGAGGCGCCCGGGGCCGTGATAGAAGGGACCGAGGATAGGATTCTGGAGCAAGGTCAGGTCTTTGACGTGGTCACCCTTTTTCACTCGCTGGAGCACATGACTGAGCCCTTTCACTTTCTCAAGAAACTTCGCCGGGTCCTCAAGGCGGAGGGGAGCATCATCGTCCAGGTCCCGAATGTCGGGAGCATGCAGGCGCGGGTTTTTGGCTCGCGCTGGTATGGCCTGGACTGCCCACGTCATCTGTACAACTACACGTCGCTGGCTCTGCTGCACTTGCTGGGCCGTGCCGGCTATCGGATCCGGGCTGTCCGACACTTCTCGTTGCGCGATAATGCCGCGGCTATGGTTTCCAGCCTTTTCCCCGTTCTTGATCCGATGTCGAGTCGGGTAAGAAGGGCCAGGCAACAAACTCCGCTGCCTGCTTCGCTTAGAAGCATGGCTGACGGAGTGTATTTCCTGCTGCTGTGGCTCGCTCAGCCTCTGGCCCTGGCTGAAGCGGCTCTGGGCAAAGGTGGCACGCTGACGGTATGGGCCACCGTGGAGAAAGAAAAATGACGATTGCAGTTGTTGGGACAGGATACGTCGGACTTATCACCGGTACGTGTTTCGCCGAGACCGGGAATCAAGTGGTTTGTATGGATGTAGACGAGGAGAAGATCGAGGGTCTGAAGAAGGGTACTGTCCCCATTTTCGAACCCGGATTGACGGACCTGGTGGTCCGCAACCAGGCCGAAGGGCGCTTGTCATTTACAACGGATCTCAAGCAGGTCGTCTCAGAATCACGGATTATTTTCGTGGCCGTTGGAACTCCTCCATCGGCTGAGGATGGGATTCCGGACGTCAGTGCGGTGGAGCAAGTGTGCGAAGAGGTAGCGGGATGCATGGAAGAGTATCGGATTCTGGTGCTCAAGAGCACAGTCCCGGTCGGGACTGCAGAAACCATTCGAGAGAGATTGAAGCTGGCGACCGACGTACCGTTTGACATCGTCTCCAACCCGGAGTTTCTCAAGGAGGGAGCGGCGGTTGAGGATTTCATGAAGCCCGACCGGGTTGTGGTTGGATCGCTGGACCGAAAGGCTGCGGACGAAGTTGCAAGTCTCTACGCGCCCTTCGTACTGCGAGGTGCGCCGGTCTTGCTGATGGACCCGAAGAGCGCAGAGATGACAAAGTACGCCTCCAATGCGATGCTGGCCTGCCGAATCTCCTTCATGAACGAAGTCGCCAATTTCTGCGAGTACCTGGGGGCCGACATTCAATGGGTCAGGAAGGGGATGGGCCTCGATAACAGGATCGGTCCAGCCTTTTTGTTTCCGGGTGTGGGCTACGGTGGCTCCTGCTTTCCCAAAGATGTACGAGGGCTGGTTAGCCTGGGCAAGAGAATCGGCTATACGCCTAGACTGATCTCTGAGATCGACAACGTGAACCGTCTTCAATCGGACCTTTTTGTTAACAAAATGATTCGTTTCTTCGGCGGCGGCATGGCCAGAGACCTGGAGGCCGCTCTGGAAAAGGGCGGAGCCTTGCCGGCCTATCTCAACCAGCCCGTTGCTTCCGGGCCTGTAGATCTGTCCGACGTGGAGCCTCAGGCTTTGCGAGATCGTCGAATCGCTGTCTGGGGACTTTCTTTCAAGCCCAGGACGGACGACATGCGAGAAGCCCCCTCGACTCGAATCGTGCCCAGGTTGATCGAACTCGGGGCCAAGGTCTGGCTGTATGATCCGGAATCGCTGGGCGAGGCCTGGAAATATTTCGCCGACACGGTCGAATATGCCACCTCCAGTCTGGGCGCTCTGAAGGGAGTCGATGGGCTGGTTCTTCTCACTGAATGGAACCTGTTTCGACATCCGGACTTCGACAAGATGAGGGAATTGATGAGGCTCCCCGTGATTTTCGACGGTCGAAATCAGTACTCTCGGGTCGATATGATCGAAAGAGGCTTTGTGTATTTCGGCGTGGGGCAATAGATCGGGGTCTGCAGGGAGAACAGCAGTGACTCACAATCCCAGGGTCTGTGTCATTGTGGTCAACCGGAATCGGGCATCACTCCTTTCCAGGTGCCTGGATTCATTGCAGAGCCAGGTGCTCTCACCGTCCGAGATCCTGGTCGTGGACAACGCTTCAACTGACGACAGCCGTGGTGTGGTCAGGTCGAAGCGGGACCCCTGCATTCAGCTTCTGCCACAGACGGTCAACCAGGGGTTTGCGGCTGCAAACAACATTGCGATCCGGGCCACTACGTGTCCCTTCATTGCGCTCCTCAACAACGATGCCGAGGCCAGCGAGAGCTGGCTTGAACATCTTGTCCGGGCCGCCGCCACAAATCCGGGCTACGGGATGTGGGCATCCAGAATCCTTCTGCCGGGCGGAAAAAGGATCGACAAAGTGGGCCATCTCATGTTTCCGGACGGTCAAAACCGGGGCAGGGCCACGGGTCAGCCCAACGATGGTCGCTTCCAGGAAGAGGAAGAGTGTTTCTTCCCGGATGGCTGCGCGGCACTCTATCGAGCCGAATTGCTGGGGGAGGTCGGGGGCTTCGACGAGGACTTCTTCGCCTATGCGGACGATGCCGATCTCGGTGTACGGGCCACCTGGCTGGGATGGAGGTGTCTCTATGTTCCTGCAGCCATCGTCTATCATCGCCACTCCTCGACGCTGGGCCCCTACTCGGTCAGGAAGCTGTACTGGGTCGAGCGGAACCGTCTGTGGCTTGCAGTCAAGAGTTTTCCTCTGCCTCTGCTGCTCGCCAACCCATGCTTCACAGCGTATCGGTGGCTCTGGAATCTGGCTGCGGCAGTGACGGGAAAGGGAGCTGCCGGTCATCTGGCCCGAGAGACAACCTACCTTGTCGTCGTGAGGACGCTGGTCCGGTCCCTGGCCGACGGCGTCCGGGGCATCCCCGCCATGTGGAGAAAGCGGCGCCAGGTGTTTCGTTCCCGCAGGATCACCAGCCTGCAGTTCATCCGCAAGCTCTGGCTGTACCGGATCAGCGCGCGGGATCTTGCTTTTGAGGATCAGGAGTAAGGGGATTCCAGATTTCAGATTTCGAAACAGGAAGGGGGCGGCGGACTCGGGGCGGCGAACGTTAAGGAGCGGCCGAGAGCCGCCCCGAGGCCCCTCCCACTCTTTCCTGGAATTTGGAATCTGGAATGTGCTATCTTACCGGTCTTCAGGCTGGCGTAGCTCAACGGTAGAGCAACTGATTTGTAATCAGTAGGTTGGGGGTTCAATTCCCTTCGCCAGCTCCATGGTAGGTTGCCCTCCGGAGACCGATCGAGTCGTTCAAGTCGGCGGGTCAGAATAGATGGGTAATCGTGGTGTGACTCCTCCAGAGCACCTGGAGTTAACCAGGAGGGGTGGCTGAGTGGACAAAAGCAACGGGCTGTAAACCCGTCGACCTTACGGTCTACGCAGGTTCGAATCCTGCCCCCTCCAAATCCCAGCATCTTGAGAAGCATCAGGTGCTGGAAAGGTGGTGTTGCACCACCCGGACAAAATGCGGATAATAGAAGTTTTATTTCGAGAGCGGGAGTAACTCAGTGGTAGAGTAGTAGCCTTCCAAGCTATTGGTCGCGGGTTCGAATCCCGTCTCCCGCTCCAGGCGTGGAATGGGCCTCTACCACCGAGGAACGACTAAATCAATACGACGAATACCAGTGCCCACGTAGCTCAGTGGTAGAGCGCTTCCTTGGTAAGGAAGAGGTCACCAGTTCAATCCTGGTCGTGGGCTATGTTTCTTGTCTCTTAGGGCGCATGAAGGAGTAGTCATGGCGAAGCAGAAGTTTGAGAGAACCAAGCCGCACGTGAATGTGGGGACAATCGGCCACGTGGATCATGGGAAGACGACGTTGACGGCAGCGATCACGCAGGTGCTGGCGGAGAATGATCCGACGACCGAGGTGCGAACGTTTGACTCGATCGACAATGCGCCGGAGGAGAGAGAGAGAGGGATCACGATTGCGACGGCGCATGTGGAGTATCAGACGGAGAACCGGCACTATGCGCACGTGGACTGTCCAGGGCATGCGGATTATGTGAAGAACATGATCACGGGAGCGGCGCAGATGGACGGGGCGATTCTGGTGGTGAGTGCGGCGGATGGGTCGATGCCGCAGACGCGAGAGCATATATTGCTGGCGCGGCAGGTCGGAGTGCCGTACATTGTGGTGTTTCTGAACAAAGTGGACATGGTCGACGACGAGGAGTTGGTGGAGCTGGTAGAGCTGGAGGTGAGAGAGCTGCTGTCGATGTACGAGTTTCCAGGAGACGACATCCCGGTGGTGAAGGGGAGTGCGTTGAAGGCGATGGAAGGCGAGGAGGAAGGGAAGGCCCAGATCCGGGAGTTGATGGCGGCGGTCGACGAATATATACCCGTACCGGAGCGAGCGGTGGACAAGCCGTTTTTGATGCCGATCGAGGACATCTTTTCGATCAGTGGACGAGGGACGGTGGTGACGGGACGGATCGAGCGAGGGATAGTGAAGGTCGGGGAAGAGATGGAGATCGTGGGGATCCGAGACACGATGAAGCGAGTGGTCACGGGCGTGGAGATGTTCAAGAAGCTGCTGGACGAGGGGCAGGCAGGGGACAACGTAGGGTTGCTGTTGAGAGGGACGGACAAGGAAGACGTGGAGCGAGGCCAGGTGGTGGCGAAGGCGGGGACGATCACGCCGCACACGAAGTTCAGGGCGGAAGCCTACGTATTGACGAAGGAAGAAGGAGGGCGTCACACGCCGTTCTTCAAGGGATACCGGCCGCAGTTTTACTTTCGGACGACGGATGTCACCGGAGTGGTGGAACTGCCGGAAGGGGCAGAGATGGTGATGCCGGGTGACAACATATCGGCAGGGGTGGAATTGATCACGCCGATCGCGATGGAGAAGGGTCTGCGATTTGCCATCCGAGAAGGTGGACGAACGGTCGGGGCCGGTACCATCACCGACATCGTGGAGTAGGTACTCTTATGAGAGCCTCTGGTAGCTCCAAAGTAGCTGCCTCACGGGTTGCAAATCAATCAGAGAGGAACGAGTCGGTTAGGCCAGTAGCTCTAACTGGCAGAGCGCCGGTCTCCAAAACCGGATGTTGGGGGTTCGAATCCCCCCTGGCCTGCCATTATCAGCACCTCCGGCGTCCCTGGTAAAAGGTTTATTGTCACTAATGCTAAAACGAATTCTGGAAGGACCCCAGCGCTTCTATCGATTCTACGGGGATGTCAGGACCGAGTTGAAGAAGGTGACCTGGCCTTCCAAGAAGGAAGTCTATGGGACTACGATCGTCGTGGTTTTGACGGTTTTTTTCTTCGGAGCCTACTTGTTCTTCGTCGATCTGGTGCTGAAGAACGTAGTCGCGTGGATCATGCGGACCATCGGAAGTCTGCTCAGTTAGGAATATGGAACAGGAAGTCAATCAGTCGCAAGAGACTCCTATCAAGCAGTGGTACATCATCCACACTTACTCGGGCTTTGAGCGCAAAGTTGCCGAGGGGCTGATGAATCGAGTGCAGGCCTACGCTCTGCAGGACAAGATCGGACAGATTCTGATCCCGACGGAAGATGTGGTTGAAATGAAAGGGGGGAAGAAAGTTGTTTCCTCGAAACTGTTTTTCCCGGGATACATCCTGGTCGAGATGGAGATGACCGACGAGACCTGGCACCTGGTTCGTAATACACCCAAGGTGACGGGGTTCGTTGGCCAGGGAAGCAAGCCGACTCCGCTGACTCCGGAAGAAGTCGACCAGGTGGTTCATCGGGTTTCAACGAGTGACGAAAAGCCCAAGCCCAAGTTCATGTACGAGAAAGGTGAACCCGTCAAGATTATCGACGGGCCGTTCTCGAACTTCACCGGGGTGGTTGAAGATGTCAACCTGGAGCGCAGCACCCTCAAGGTGATGGTGACCATTTTCGGGCGCTCAACGCCTGTCGAACTCGAATTCATTCAAGTGGAAAAGGTGTAAGCATGGCTAAGAAAGTCACTGGTTCGATCAAACTGCAGATTCCTGCCGGCAAAGCCACGCCGGCACCTCCGGTAGGGCCGGCGCTGGGCCAGCACGGTCTCAATATCATGGACTTTTGCAAAGCTTACAATGCTAAGACGCAGGGGGATGAGGGGCTGATCATTCCTGTGGTCATTACGGTGTATCAGGATCGCAGTTACTCTTTTGTGACCAAAACTCCGCCCGCAGCCGTACTGCTGAAGAGGGCGGCCGGAATCGCCAAAGGTTCCCCGGTTCCGAACCGGGAAAAGGTTGCACAGATCGGGATGAAACAGGTCGAGGAGATCGCCAGAACCAAGCTGCCCGATCTCAACGCCAACGATATCGAAGCGGCCATGCAGATCATCCTGGGAACTGCCAGGAGTATGGGGCTGGAGGTCACGGGAGACTAAACCATGAGTGGCAAGAAGTACACCGATGCAAGAGCCAGGGTAGAACGCCGACCTTATGAACTGGACGACGCCGTCCGAGTCGCCCAGGAGGTCAAGTTCGCAGGCTTCGACGAGACCATGGAAATCGCACTCAGGCTTGGAGTCGATCCAAAACATGCCGACCAGATGGTGCGGGGAACGGTGATCCTGCCTCATGGCCTGGGCAGGGAAGTCAAGGTCTGTGTGATTACCTCGGGTGAGAAGGTCAAGGAAGCCGAGGAAGCCGGAGCCGAGTTCGTTGGCGGAGAAGAACTGGTCAAGAAAATTAAAGGTGGTTGGTTCGACTTTGACGCTGTCGTGGCCAGCCCCGATATGATGAAATTGGTTGGGCCCTTGGGGAAGACCCTGGGACCGCGCGGCTTGATGCCGAATCCCAAGGCAGGGACGGTGACTTTCGATGTGGGAAATTCGGTGCGAGAAATCAAGGCGGGGAGAGTGGAATTCCGAGTGGACAAGAATGGGATCATTCATGCTCCGTTCGGTAAAGCCTCTTTCGACCACGAACATCTTACGGAGAACGCTCGCAGCCTCATAGATGCCGTTGTTCGGGCCAGGCCGCCAGCCTCAAAGGGGCGCTACTTGCAGGCTGTCGCGATCTCTTCCACTATGGGGCCGGGTGTCAAGCTCGATGTCGGCCAACTCGGGTGAGGGTGAATAACGAATCATGAACAGGACACAAAAACAGGCAACAGTGGAACGTCTGCATCGGATTTTCTCTGACAGCAAAGCCGTACTCTTGGTTGACTTCAGTGGAATCAACGTTGCGCAGGAGACGGCACTGAGGCGCAAGGTTTCCGAATCGGGCCGTTATCAGGTTGTGAAGAACAAGCTGGCTCTGCGGGCCGCCGAAGACACGCCGCTGGCCGCGCTGCAGGAGCACTTCCAAGGGCCCACCGCGATCGCCTTTACGAATGAGGATCCGGTTGGGCTCGCCAAGACTCTCAAGACCTGTCTCAAGGACTATCCGGACATGTCCTTCAAGGCGGCCGTGCTGGAGGAGGAGAAACTGACGGCTGAGCAAGTGGAGGCTCTGGCTGACCTCCCCAGTCGCGAGGAACTACTGACGAGCCTGGCCAGCCTGCTGCAGGCCCCTCTGGTCACTTTTGCGCGCGCCCTTCAATCACCCTTGATGAGCTTGGGTTCTTTGCTCAAGCAACTGGCAGAAAGAAAACAGGATTAGTACTTGCAAGTAAGTACTAGATATTCTTCGATAATTTGGGGAAGGAGAACAAAAAATGGCAATCTCGCGAGAAGACGTTCTGGGCTGGATCGGACAGGCATCGATCCTGGAAGTCAACGAACTGGTAAAAGAACTTGAGGAGAAGTTTGGGATCTCCGCTGCCGCAATCGCCCCGGTAGCCATGGCAGGTGCCCCCGGCGCCGGAGCGGGTGGTGAGGCAGCCGAAGAGCAAACGGAATTCGATATCATCCTCACTTCCTTTGGCGAAAAGAAGATCAACGTGATCAAGGCGGTCCGTGAGGTCACCAGCCTCGGACTCAAAGAAGCGAAAGACCTGGTCGAGAGTGCGCCTAAGACCGTGAAGGAAGCTATCACCAAAGAAGAGGCGGAAAAGGTGAAAGCGAAGTTTGAGGCAGCGGGCGCCACGATGGAGATCAAGTAGCCACCCGACGCTTTCGATTTGTGTTGTCATGGAACAATTGGGATGGTATCCTGAAGTCTTTTAAACAGGCACTTACTGTATTGACCAGGATGACGGGGTCCGGCGGCACCCCTTTTTTTCTTTGTTTCTTGACGAAAACTATCAGGCAGAACTATTTGCACCCCTCCCGCCGGGGGTGTGCAACACAGTAGCGGAAACTTGCTGAAGGTTTCTACGTCCCTTTCGCTCACCATTTGGTCCCCCAGGAGATCCCGGGGGTTCTTGTGTCGAGTGCTGTGCGTTGCAGGTTCCGAGGCCCGGGGAAACCCGACTCGCGATTCTCTGCGCGGAGCGCTGACTTAGGCTTTCGATGGTGAGCCCCGATTCTTAAGGAGAACTGAGGCGCATGTCCGAATTGATCAAGAACGTTTATCGGGAAAGAGTCGACTTTTCGAAAATCCCCTCGGTGTTTCCGATTCCGAACCTGCTCGAGATTCAGAAACAATCCTATGCCCGCTTCCTGCAGTCGGACAAGGAAGCGGCCGCTCGGGATGACATCGGTCTGCAGTCGGTTTTTAATTCCGTTTTTCCGATTACCGATTTCCGGGGCACCTCTTCGCTCGAGTTTGTCGACTATTCGATTGGCGAATGGGAGGGGAAATACAGCATTGAGGAATGCAAGGAGCGGGGCATGACGTATGCCGTTCCTCTGCGGGTCAAGATCCGGCTGGTGGTCTGGGACACAGACCCCAAGACGGAAGTGAAGACGATTCGAGATATCAAAGAGCAGGAGGTCTATTTCGGCGATATCCCGGCCATGACGGAGAACGGGATCTTCATCATCAACGGCACCGAGCGGGTCATCGTGAGCCAGTTGCACCGGTCGCCAGGTGTCTTCTTTGAGGCCGACCCGGCCAAGATTTACTACCTGGCCAAGATCATCCCCTATCGAGGATCCTGGGTGGAATTCGAGCATGACAAGAAGGGACTGCTCAATGTCCGGATCGACCGAAAGAGGAAGTTTCTGGCCACGACGTTCCTGCGGGCTCTCGGGCTGAATTCAGATTCGGACATTCTTTCCACCTTCTACCGATCCACTCGGATCCGTGCCGAAGACAATAAGCTGTTCTGGCGAGTTGATGACAACCTCGTTGGAATCCGACTCAGTGTCGATATTCCCGGACCCGGGAAACAGAAGGCTCCGCTGCTGCCGGCCGGCCGCAAGGTGACACGCAGCACGCTGACCAAGCTGAAGAAGGCTGAACTGGAGGAGGTGGAGATCGGAATTGAGGACCTGGCGGGCGCCTTCTCACTCAATGAGCATGTGGACGCAGACTCAGGGGAAATCCTGACTGAGTCCAACGGCGAGATCAACGGAAGTATTGTCAACTCCCTGCTCGAGGCCGGGCTGACCGAATTCGATGTTTTCTTTCCGGAAAGAGATGCTGTCGGGATGGTCCTTGCCGCCACCCTGCGCAAGGATGCGATCAAGAACACCAACGACGCTCTGATTGAGATCTATCGAAAACAGCGCCCCGGCGATCCCCCGACCCTCGAAACAGCGACGGCATTGTTTCACGGAATGTTTTTTGATCCCAGGAAGTACGACTTTTCCAGAGTTGGGCGGCTCAAGTTCAACATCAAGCTGGGTACAGACAGTCCTCTGGATGACAAGACATTGAACCCCGATGATTTCTACGCGGTGATCCGCTACCTGCTTCGCCTCAAGCAGAATCTTGGCGCTCCTGACGATATTGATCATCTTGGAAACCGAAGGGTTCGGGCCGTGGGAGAGTTGCTCGAGAATCAGTTTCGGATCGGTCTGGTCAGGATGGAGCGCGCCATCAAGGAGAAGATGTCGGTTCATCAGGAGATGGCGACCGCAATGCCACACGACTTGATTAACGCCAAGCCCGTGATGGCAGCCATCCGAGAGTTCTTCGGGAGCAGCCAGCTATCCCAGTTCATGGATCAGACCAACCCGCTTTCCGAGATTACTCACAAGCGCCGACTCTCAGCGCTGGGTCCTGGAGGCCTGAGTCGAGAACGGGCTGGATTTGAAGTTCGCGATGTTCATCCGACTCATTATGGAAGGATCTGTCCAATCGAAACGCCGGAAGGTCCCAATATCGGTCTCATCTCTTCCCTGAGTACATATGGACGAGTTGATGAATTCGGATTCATCGAGTCGCCTTATCGAAAAGTCGAAGATGGCCGGATTGTGGATTTCGTCACGATCAGCGACGCCGGCAAGACCGACTTTGCTCCCGGGGAAGTGTACAAGAGAGACGAGGTGGATCGCGTCAATGCGAAAATCAAGACGGTCAAGGGCCGGGCCACCTACGAGCCGCATGCGTTTTACCTGACTGCCTGGCAGGAGGACAAGCATTTCATTGCCCAGGCTAACATCGAGGTCGACGAGCAGCAGCGGATCACGGTCGACCGTGTGAGTGCCCGTTACCGAGGGAACTTTGTATTCACTCCCGTGGAAGACATTGAGTACGTTGATGTCAGTCCCAAGCAGCTCGTCAGTGTGGCGGCCAATCTGATCCCTTTCCTGGAGCACGACGATGCCAACCGTGCGCTCATGGGATCGAACATGCAGAGGCAAGCCGTACCGCTGGTCCACGCCGAGGCACCTTTTGTAGGGACAGGCATGGAATATGTGGCGGCTCGGGATTCGGGAGCTGTCGTTATCTGTCGACGATCAGGTGTGGTAGAGAGCGTCGATGCGGAGCGGATCATTATCCGTGCCGTTGAAGGCTCCGGCGGCGACCAGCATGGGGTTGGGGTCGACATCTACAAGATGACCAAGTTCCAGCGTTCCAACCAGAACACCTGTATCAACCAGAAGCCGCTGGTGCGAGAGGGCGATCAGGTAGAGGGCGGTCAGATTCTGGCCGATGGCCCCTGTGTCGAGAGCGGGGAACTGGCACTGGGAAGAAATATCCTGGTGGCCTTCATGCCGTGGCGTGGATACAACTTCGAAGATGCCATCCTGGTGAGCGAGCGGCTCGTCAAGGACGACTTGTATACCTCGGTTCACATCGAGGAACTCGAGGTGGAAGCGCGAGATACCAAGCTCGGTGCCGAAGAGATTACCCGCGACATTCCCAATGTCAGTGAATCGATCCTGGCGGATCTCGACGATAGCGGCGTCATCCGAATTGGGGCGACCGTCAAGCCGGGGGACATCCTGGTGGGCAAGGTCACACCCAAGGGTGAGACCCAGCTAACTCCTGAGGAAAAGCTCTTGCGGGCCATCTTTGGTGAGAAAGCGGGAGAGGTGAAGGATGCGTCACTCTATGCGCCACCAGGGATTCAAGGCACTGTCGTTGATGTGAAAATGTTCTCCCGCAAGGGTGTCGAAAAGGACCCCAGGTCAGAGGAAATCGAAGCGGCCCAGATTCAACGACTGAAAAAGGATCTGGGGGACGAAATCAGGATCCTGAAGGATGAAGGAGCCCAGCACTTGATCTCTGTGCTGGATGGAAGCAAGGCAATCGCCAGCGTCAAGAACCGCAGCGGTGCGGTGATCGCAAAGAAGGGTGCGAAGCTGACTCGTGCGATGCTCTCGGGTATGGGCTACGCCGAGTTGCTCGATGTCAAAGTGGGGGCTTCGACGACACGGCAGGCGACGGAGGTCGAAGAAGAGACACAACGGCAGATTGATCAGCGAACACAAGGCCTGACGGAGCGGGTCGAGCGGATGCAGAAGGGCGATGAGCTCCCGCCGGGTGTGATTCGGATGGTAAAGGTCTATGCGGCCATGAAACGGAAACTCTCAGTCGGCGACAAGATGGCTGGACGGCACGGTAACAAGGGTGTCATTGCCCGGATCCTCCCGGAAGAGGACATGCCCTATCTATCCGATGGCACTCCGGTTGAGATTGTCTTGAACCCTCTTGGCGTACCTTCGCGAATGAACGTCGGGCAGATTTTAGAAACGCATCTCGGGTGGGCAGCCAAAGTGCTTGGGGTTCACTATGCCACACCGGTTTTCGATGGTGCCCGTGAGCACGAGATCAAGTCCGAGTTGGAGAAGGCGGGTTTGCCACTGGACGGCAAGACCGTTCTTTACGATGGCTTGAGCGGTGAAGCATTCGATCACAAGGTGACCGTGGGCTACATTTACATGCTCAAGCTCAGCCACCTGGTTGACGACAAGATCCACGCTCGCTCCATCGGGCCCTACAGCCTCATTACTCAGCAGCCTCTGGGCGGGAAAGCACAGTTTGGTGGTCAGCGTTTCGGCGAAATGGAGGTTTGGGCTCTGGAGGCTTACGGGGCTGCCAGCATTCTGCAGGAACTTCTCACTGCCAAGTCTGACGATGTCCAGGGCCGAGCCAAGATCTATGAGGCCATCGTCAAGGGCGAGTCAACTTACAGTCCGGGCATACCCGAGTCCTTCAATGTCTTGATTCGGGAACTCCAGTCACTGGCCCTGGACGTGGAGTTGATCGAGAAGCCGTCCAGACCCGCGGCTCGGTCTGAGATCGGCACTGAGGAGGAGCAGAACCTGCTTGAGCAGGTTCTGGGCGAGAAGACGGAGACTCAGGAGGCCGAGGCAACCTGATCCCCGGTTTGCCGTTGCCTTTCTATTGGACACAGTGAATACGGACGGAGGTCCAGACTTTGAGACTATTTCGAGAGCAGGTTGACAAGAGCCAGTTGCTGAACAACTTCGAGGCGATCCGCATCGGCCTGGCCTCACCCGAGAAGATTCGCTCCTGGTCAAGCGGTGAGGTGACCAAGCCGGAGACGATCAACTACAGGACCTTCAAGCCGGAGCGAGACGGTCTTTTCTGCGCCCGGATCTTTGGTCCTGTTACGGACTGGGAATGCCTGTGTGGAAAATACAAGCGGATGAAGCACAGGGGAGTCATCTGCGATAAGTGCGGCGTCGAGGTCACCCTCTCCAAAGTGCGGCGCGAGCGCCTCGGTCACATCGAGCTGGCCAGCTCCTGTTCCCATGTCTGGTTCTTCAAAGGACTGCCCAGTCGAATCGGTCATCTACTGGATATTCCTCTGCGCGACCTGGAACGGATTCTCTATTTCGAAGCCTATGTCGTTCAGGATCCTGGCGAGGTTCCTGTAAAAGAACAGGAACTACTTACCGAAGAGCGCTTCCGTGCTCTCCAGGCGGAGTATCCAGCTCAGTTCGAGGCCGGGATGGGCGCCGAAGCGATCAAAGAACTGCTCCGACGTGTCGATATCGAAGCCCTGGCCATCGATCTTCGTTTCCGGATGAAGAATGAGACCTCGCAACTCAAGAGGCTGAAGTTTGCCAAGCGGCTCAAGGTTGTGGAGGCCTTCCGCAAGTCGGGTAACAAGCCGGAATGGATGATCCTGGATGTGATTCCGGTCATTCCCCCAGAGTTGAGGCCGCTGGTGCCTCTCGACGGAGGCCGGTTTGCCACTTCAGATCTGAATGATCTCTATCGGAGAGTCATCAACCGCAACAACCGTTTGAAGAAACTGATCGACTTGCGGGCTCCGGAAGTCATCATCCGCAACGAGAAGCGGATGCTCCAGGAGGCGGTCGACGCCCTCTTTGACAATGGCAGGCGGGGCCGAGTCCTGCGCGGCGTTAAGAACCGTCCGCTCAAGTCTCTCTCTGACACCCTGAAAGGGAAGCAGGGGCGATTTCGGCAGAACCTGCTGGGTAAACGCGTCGACTATTCAGGTCGCTCCGTCATTGTCGTCGGTCCAGAGCTTCGACTCCATCAGTGCGGACTGCCCAAAATCATGGCTTTGGAGCTGTTCAAGCCCTTCATATATAGCCGGCTTGAGAAGGAAGGGCACGCCGCAACCATCAAGGGCGCCAAGGAGATGGTGGAGAATCAGGAGCCTGTGGTCTGGGATATTCTCGAAGACGTCATCAAACAGCATGCCGTCATGCTGAACCGGGCTCCTACCCTGCATCGCCTGGGAATCCAGGCATTCGAACCGGTGCTGGTCGAAGGTAAGGCGATCAAGATCCATCCTCTGGTTTGTACCGCCTTCAATGCTGACTTCGATGGGGACCAGATGGCAGTTCATGTGCCTCTTTCTCAGGAGTCACAGATTGAGGCCTCCGTTTTGATGCTGGCCAGCCACAATATTCTGTCGCCCGCCAATGGTCAGCCCGTAACAGTACCCAGTCAGGATATTGTCCTGGGCTGTTATTACCTCACCACCGAGAAGCCCGGGGCCAAAGGCGAAGGACGGTGTTTTGCGGATATGGCGGAGATATTCCACGCCCTTCATGCCGGGGAAGTTGAGATCCGCTCGATGATCCAATTTCGCTACCGAGGGGGGCTGCTCGACCTGGGCAAGCTCTACGATCAGCAAGCCGTGTTACGGTGCGAGGAAGAGCAGGTTGAGAGTGGAATGATCCGGACCACCGTCGGAAGAGCTCTCTTCAATGACCAACTCCCGGCGGAGATGCCTTTTATTAACGGACTGCTCAAGAAGAAAGGTCTCGGGCAGCTGATCAATTTCTGCTACCTGCATTTTGGCCACAAGAACACGGTTGAAACGCTGGACCGCCTCAAGGACCTTGGGTTCCTCTACGCCACCAAAGCCGGATTCACAATCAGCATTGATGATCTGGTGATTCCAGAAGACAAACACAAACTCGTGGAAGAGGCCGAGCAAGAGGTCATTGAGATCGAGAAGCAGTACCTGGACGGTGCTATCACCAATGGTGAGCGCTATAACAAGGTGGTGGCGATCTGGTCTGATGTCACAGAGAACATCTCGGATGAAATGTTCGAGACGATGTCGAAAACGATGAAAAGCCAGGAACTGAATCCGGTTTTCGTGATGGCAGACTCCGGGGCTCGCGGCAGCAAACAGCAGATTCGACAGCTGGCGGGTATGCGGGGTTTGATGGCCAAGCCTTCCGGTGAAATCATCGAAACTCCAATTACAGCCAACTTTCGCGAGGGTCTGACGGTGCTCCAGTACTTTATTTCGACTCATGGAGCCCGAAAAGGACTGGCCGACACAGCGCTGAAGACTGCGGATTCTGGCTATCTCACCCGCCGCCTCGTTGACGTAGCCCAGGATGTCATCGTCATGGGAGACGACTGCGGGTGCCTGGACGGCATTGATATCACGGCTCTGGTCGAAGGGGGTGAAATCATTGAGGCCCTTCGAGACCGAATCGTGGGTCGGGTCGCTTTGGACCAGGTTGTGGACCCCTTTACGGGAGACTCCATCGTGGAGGCCAATGAGATGATCGATGAGATCAAGGCCGAGCAGATCCAGGGGGCGGGCATCGAGAGTGTAAGCATTCGTTCGGTCCTGACCTGCAAGACCAAACGAGGTCTGTGCAAGGCGTGCTATGGAAGGAATCTGGCGACCGGTGAACTTGTCGAGCTGGGAGAAGCGGTCGGTGTCGTGGCCGCTCAGTCGATCGGTGAGCCCGGCACCCAGTTGACGATGCGGACGTTCCATATTGGCGGGACAGCCAGCCGGATTGAAGAGCAATCTACGGTTGAGTCCAAGCACGGCGGAAAAATCAAGTTTCTGCGAGTCCAGACTGTCAAGGACAAGGACGGGAACCTGATCGTAATGAACCGGACAGGAAGCCTGGTAATTCACGATGCCAAGCAAAGAGAGAAAGAACGCTTTACGGTGGTCTATGGGGCCAAGCTGCTGGTCAAGGAGGGCCAGGAGATTGATCCTGGAAAGAGTCTGGTCGAATGGGATCCCTTCACGTTCTCGATCCTGACGGAGTCTGGTGGAACGGTGACCTTCAAAGACATCGTCGAAGGGGTCACCATGAAGGAGGAAGTGGATGAGGTGACCGGTCTTTCCCGAAAGGTCATCACCGACAGTCCGGACGAAAAGAAGCAGCCGCAGATTCAGATCAAGGGCAAGAAGGGAAAGGTCCTGCGATCCTACCTGATTCCTTCGCGCGCTCACCTGATGGTTGAAGTTGGGGATGATCTTCATCCCGGAGAAACGCTCGCTAAAATCCCTCGTGAGACCACCAAGACAAAAGACATTACAGGTGGTCTTCCCAGGGTCGTCGAGTTGTTCGAAGCCAGAAAGCCGAAGGAAACGGCTGTGATCACAGAGATTGACGGCGTCGTCACTTACGGTGGCATCACTCGTGGTCAGCGCAAGATTGTGGTGGAGAACAAGGAGGCCGAGACCACGGCCGAGTACCTGGTTCCCCGCGGCGTGCACATCAATGTTCAGGAAGGCGAAACGGTCATGGCCGGTGAAGCCTTGATGGACGGGCCGCGCAATCCGCATGACATCCTCAGGGTACTGGGGGAGAAGGAGCTTCAGAGCTATCTCGTTAACGAGATTCAGGAGGTGTACCGACTCCAGGGAGTGAACATCAACGACAAGCACATTGAAGTGATCGCCCGCCAGATGATGCGCTGGATCAAGGTCGAGGAGGTCGGTGACACTGAATTCCTGCTGGACGAACAGGTTGACAAGTTCAGCTTCGACGAAGAGAACGCACGAGTCCAGGCCGAGGGAGGCCAGCCGGCCAACGGTCGACCGCTCCTCCTGGGCATCACAAAGGCGTCCTTGAGCACCGATTCTTTCATCTCAGCCGCTTCGTTCCAGGAGACAACTCGAGTCTTGACTGAGGCGGCGATCAGCGGCAAGGTCGACTATCTTCGCGGCCTGAAGGAGAATGTCATCATGGGCCGTTTGATCCCGGCTGGCACCGGATTGCCGGCCTACCGGAACATCGAGATTGAGAACCCGTACAAGCGAACGGCGGAAGCTCTCGAGTTAACCGACGAGGGTCTCACGGGACTGGAACTTACATCCGAGCTGACACAGCCTGTGCGCACCAAGTAGGTGGTTCGGTCGGATTCGTAGGGGCGATCCTTGTGGTCGCCCATGACACGGGCCGGCGCCAGACCGGCCCCGACGAACCGACAAGACAGAACGGCAAGGCGTGAGCCTGCCGTTTCAGGCGGACTCGTTTTCAGGGCGAGCCACCGCCCAGCGGAGGACTCGTGGAGTCCGGAACCGTACCGTCTACCGTGTAGCGGATGACTCCCGTCTCATCGCCATAGAAGGCTCTCGCACCCGTGGTTCCGGGGACCGTTGGGATCGCCAACAAGCTGAATCCGATCGATCCGTTGGCGGTGACCGAAAAGTCGTAGCCGTCTTTCTGGCCGCTCCCCAGGACCTCATCTGCGAAGTTTTCAGCACCGAGCTCCGCCAGAGATGCGAAGTTTCCCCCTCCGAGTGTAGAGGCGAAGGTGATCTGGGCGGTCACCAGGTTGCGGACGGAGGCGATAGCGGAGGCTTCGTTGGCAGCCTTCTTTGACTGTACCAGGTTGGGAACGGCGAGGGCCGCGATGATTCCAATCACTGCCACTACGATCAACAAATCGATTAGTGAAAAGCCTTCTGGTTTCGACATGGGCAATCTTTCCTATTTTAGTAAAAATGAAGTTCTAGACCCGTAAGGAGTCCCCCCGGCTCTGCCGGGGAGGCAGCTTCGTTTGGCAGCCTTCTTCACGAAAAGGAGTTTTATGAGTAACTATGCATACGAAATGGGAGTGTAAGTACCATGTGGTGTTCATCCCGAAGTACCGCAAAAAGTTGATTTACGGGGAGTACCAGGTTGGGAACGGCGAGGGCACGCGATGATTCCAATCACTGCCACTACGATCAAGCGCAAATCGGATTAGTGAAAAGCCTTCTGGTTTCGACATGGGCAATCGTGAGTATATTCGGCGGCAAGAAGCCGTCGCCAGGATCAGCTCAGGCTCCTGTAGTCAGGCCACCTTTAGGTGGCACAAGTGGCCGCGGTGAAGTTCTAGTACGGATTTGAGAGTCTCCCGGCCAGGCTGAAGATGGGCAGGTAAAGAGATAAGACGATCCCGCCCACAACTCCGCCGGCCAGCAGGATGGCCGTGGGTTCGATCAGTTTGAGAAGGACGGCAATGGCGGTTTCCGCCTCGACTTCACAGTGTCGGGCAATGCTGACAAACATGCGATCCAGTTGTCCACTCTTTTCCCCTGCTTTCACCAGTTGCACAACGAGGGGAGGAAAGAGTGCGGATTTCGCCAGGTGGCCGGACAGGGACTCGCCTTGCTCAAGCGCCTCGACTCCTTGCCTGATGGCCCTCTCAAAGAACGAATTGTCCATCGTTGCGGCCGTCATTCTCAGGCCTGACAGGATCGGAATTCCTCCGCTCATGAGAGTGGCCATGGTCGCAGCAAAACGAGCGATCAGCACCTTCCTGTTCACCCCTCCCAAGACGGGAAGAGCCAGAAGCAGCCGGTCCCATCGACGTCGTACGAGATCCACGGACCAGGCCTGATGGAGGATCAGACCTGCGGTCAGAAACACCAGGCACAGGAGGCTGATCGAGTCACGGATCATCCGACTCACGTTGAGCACAAAGTGGGTTGGGGCGGGAAGTGGGACGTCGAGGCTGGCAAAGAGCCGCGCAAACACCGGAATGACCCAGAAGAGCATGGCCACCAGAACCACGCCGGCTACGACCAGAATGGAGAGAGGATAGAGGCAGGCGTTCCGGATCATGCTCTTGACCCTCACTCGAGTTTCCAGCAGGTTGGCCAGCCTCTCAAAAGTCTGATCCAGCTCTCCGCAGGCCTCGCCTGCCAAGACCAGGCTGACGAAGAGTCGGTCGAATACGCGGGGGTGTACCGCCAGAGCCTGCGACAGGCTCGATCCCCCTTCAAGGTCGTGCCGGATCTGCCTGAGAGTGCGGCTGAGAGACCGGTTGTGATTTTCCCTGCCGATCTCAAGCAGGGTGTCGAGAAGCGGAATGCCGGCCTGCAGCATCACCCCCAGTTGTTTTGCAGTCAGGGACAGTTCTGCCGTGGACACGGACCTCGAAAAACGCAGAAGCTCCGTCACTTTCATAGAGTGGATCCCCGCGATTCGACGCCGGCTTCTTCTGCTGATCTCAGTAGCTGTAGAAGCTCTTGAGAGTCGGGTGACCTTGAGATACAGTCCTCATTTCCGATCTGTCCGCTCGAGTAGAGAGCCAGCAGCGACTGGTTCATGGTCTGCATCCCCTTTTTTCGTCCTGTTTGCATGACCGAGTAGATCTGGTGCGTCTTGTTTTCTCGGATCAGGTGTCGAATGGCCGGATCTGGGATCAGAATTTCCGTCGCCAGAACTTGCCCCCGACCGTGCTTTTTTGGGATCAGTTGCTGACAGATCACACCCTGCAGAACCATCGCAAGCTGGGAGCGAACCTGATTTTGGCGACTCCCGTCAAAGCACCCGATAATGCGATGCAAGGTGGAGAACGCCGAGTTCGTGTGGACAGTCGAAAAAGTGAGATGACCCGTTTCTGCGAGTTGCAAGACGGCCTCGACGGTTTCGAGATCTCGCATCTCTCCGACAAGAACTACGTCGGGATCCTCCCTCAGAGCCATCCTGACGGCCCTTTGAAATGAGCTGGTATCTGTGTTGATCTCCCGGTGGGTGATCAGACTCTTCTTGTCACGGTGGAGGAACTCGACCGGGTCTTCGATGGTCAGAATGTGCCGGCGCTCCCTGAGATTGATGTTGTCCAGCATGGCCGCAAGAGTCGTGGTCTTCCCCACGCCACTCGATCCGGCCACAAGAACCAGGCCATGAGTGCACTGGCATAGCCTCTCGACCACTCTGGGAATTCCCAACTCCCTGAATGTTCCTACTGTTTCCGGGATCAATCGCAGCACCATGGCCGGATGGCTCAGTTGGTAGAAGAAATTCACCCGGAATCTGCAACGTCCGAACTGGAAGCCAAGGTCCGTTTCGCCTTTCATTCGGTGTGGGCCTTTCGGAGAGTCACCGAGGATGATGCCGGCCAGATCATGAATGAGTGAGGGCGGCAGCGGCGGATGATCCAGAGTCCGAAGATCACCGTCCACTCGAATCCTCGGCTGCTTCCCGGATCGAAGGTGCAGATCGCTTCCTCGATCGCGGATCAACTGTTCCAGGAGCTTGGTGAGAATCTTTCGGGCCATTGTTTTTCCTCTATTTCCTAAACGCCACTACACAGTAAAGTGCGAAAGAGAACCCGACCCTAAAGGTCCAGGGTGGCCCGGCGAACTTCTTCGACAGTGGTCAGCCCCGCTCTGATCTTGGCCAGACCACTTTCCCAGAGTGTCAGGATGCCCTCGGACCTGGCCTTCCTTTCCAGTTCGCTCGGGTCACTGTCCCGCTGGATCGTGTCCCGCAGCACGCTAGTTACATCCAGCACTTCGAATAGTCCCGCCCGTCCCCTGTATCCGCTCCCGCGACAGTGCCTGCATCCGCCTCCGCGGGAGGCAGAAAAAAGAGTTCCCTCCTGAGCTTCGGGGATCCCGGGCAGTCCTTTCACGGGGTTCTGCATCGGCTGCCGGCAGAATTCGCAGACCCGCCGAACCAGGCGCTGAGCGCAGACCAGCCTGAGTGCGCTCCCGATCAGGAAGGACTCGACTCCCAGGTCTTTGAGGCGGGTAATGGCTGAAACTGCATCGTTGGTGTGGAGGGTGCTTAGAACCAGGTGACCGGTCATGGCCGCCGTGACGCTGATTTCAGCGGTCGACCTGTCCCGGATCTCCCCGACCATGATGATATCGGGATCCTGCCTCAGAAAGGAGCGCAGAGCCCGGGCAAAGGACAAACCGATCTGCTCCTTGATTTCGAGCTGGTTAATGCCCGGCAACGAGTACTCGATCGGGTCCTCGGCCGTCAGGATGTTCACTTCCTCCCGGTTCAGGTGTCCCAGGCAACTGTACAGCGTGCTCGTTTTCCCGCTTCCCGTGGGTCCCGTGACAAGAATCAGTCCGTGTGGACTGTGCAGGGCCTTTTGAAACTTCCGCAGGGAAGCAGGTTCCAGTCCGAGTTTCTCAAGCGACAGCGGAATCTGTGCGGGGTCCAGAATCCGCATCACCAGTTTCTCGCCGCAAGCTGTGGGAAGTGTGGAAATCCGGACGTCAATCACCCGGCTTCCAGTACCCTGAGGAACGCGGATGCTAAGCCGGCCGTCTTGAGGGAGCCGGCGCTCGCTGATGTCCAGGTTCGCCAGGATCTTGACTCTGGAGACCAGAGAGTCACGAATTTGCCTGTCTAGCGTCATGGCCGGCTGGAGGATCCCGTCGACCCTGAATCGTATGACAAGAGCTTCTTCGCGTGGCTCGACGTGGATGTCGCTGGCACCCAGTGCTACTGCTCTGCTCAAGAGCACATTGACGAGACGGACTGCGGCGCATTGACTCATCCAAAATCGAACTAATGTGAGACCGTTGCCTCATCAAGAATCGAACCGAACACTTGATGAGGAGGCGACGAATTGAGGAAAAAGTTGAGTTTGGAGTTGCGCCGAGAGTTGTTGACACGCACTGCGGAGGATTACGCATCGGCCCGCAAAGGAATCAAGAGCCAGATCGTGGATCAGTTGGTTGCGGCAACCGGCTACGGTCGCAAACACGCCATTACTCTGTTGAACAATCCGCCGGGTAGCGTTAGTTCTTCGCGACCCCGCCGCGCCCGATACGATGAGCGAGTCAAGCAGGTACTGGTTACCCTTTGGACCACGGCCAACCGGATCTGCGCCAAGCGACTGGTTCCCTTTCTTCCCGAGTTGATCGAGGTGATGGAGAGGAACGGTCATTTGTCCTTACCCGCTGATGTCCGGGGAAAGCTTCTGACGATCAGCCCCGCCACCGCTGATCGATTGCTGGCCACCGAGAGAATCAATCAGCGTGGTGTGAGTACAACCCGGCCGGGAAGCTTACTCAAAAAGCAGATCAAGGTACGGACCTTCGCCGACTGGGACGATCTTCAACCCGGGTTTCTGGAAGCGGACCTGGTCGCTCACTGCGGCGTCAGTGCTGCCGGTAGTTTTCTGCACACGCTGGTCCTGGTGGACGTCGCAACGGGCTGGACCGAGTGCGTGGCCCTGCTGCGGCGCAGCGAAGCCGACGTGATCGGCGCCCTGAACTCCCTGCGTGGCCGGCTCCCGGTTCCTTTGCTGGGATTGAATACGGATAACGGCAGCGAGTTCATCAACTATGAGATGCTTCGCTACTGCCAAAGAGAGCAGATCACTTTCACTCGTTCCCGGGTCAATCGAAAGAACGATCAGGCCTTTGTGGAAGAGAAGAACGGCTCTGTCGTGAGAAGGCTGATCGGGTACGATCGCTACGAGGAACTGGGGGCCTGGCGGGCCCTGATTCAGCTTTATGAGATTCTACGCCTCTATGTGAACTTCTTTCAGCCCTCGATGAAGCTGATCGAAAAGCAGCGCGTCGGCGCACGCGTCAAGAAGCGCTACGATCGAGCTCAAACTCCTTACCAGCGCATCATTGCTTCTGGTTATCTCACCAAGCGAAAGAGGGAGCGAATCGAGCGTTTTTACCGGAAGCTCGATCCGGTGATCTTACTCAAAGAGCTCGAGCGACGCCAAGACTATTTTTGGACCTTTGCTAACGGACAAAGAGAACTGGAAGGGAACGACTCCCCCAGAGAGATGGATGCAATCGTCAGGAAGTATCTTGTCGAGATCACCGCTTCACAAGAACCCAAAGAGATCAGAAGATATCGGCGGACGAAAAAGCCCCGGACATGGAGGACTCGAAAGGATCCCTTTGCTGAAGTCTGGCCAGAGGTTCGTGTCCAACTGGAAGTTAATCCCGCTCAAACCGCCAAAGCGCTTTTCGTTCGCCTTCAGCAACGCTATCCCGGTCGGTTCTTCGATGGGCAACTGCGGACGCTGCAGCGACGGGTGAGGGACTGGCGTAGGGAGCAGCTCTACAAGGCCGAGATCGCTCGCGTGGAGCCGACAGCCTCCGAAATCGGGTTCCAATCTCGCCCAGTTGCTCCGGCAGAAGATCGCGAAGCGGGTCCGGCTCCGGTCGCCCCGTTGTTTCTGATGTAAGGAACCAATAAGCTGTTCGGAACTGGGTTCGATTCTTAGTGAGGCAAGTTTCTAGCTTTGGTTCGATTCTCTAATGAGGCAATACGTGCGGTGCCTTTGTTGTCGCCGAGCTCCGTCTCTCTCAGCTCCGAAGCACGGCTGTCGCTGGATTCGCCTTCCATGACTGAACTTTCCGGGCGCCCGACGGGGATCGATTGGATAGGATGCTTTTCGTAGGGGCCGGTCTTGTGCCGGCCCGTTGCAGCGGGCGACCACAAGGGTCGCCCCTACGAGTCCGATCAACAGGTCGCCTGTTGTATCGCTAGCCCCTCAGGTGCAAGTCGAGCCCCACAAAGAGTAGCAGGGCTATACTAATAACGCCGTTCATGGTGAAAAACGCGACATTGATGCGACTGAGATCACCCGGCCGCACGAGGCTGTGCGCGTAGAGCAGACTGCTCCCGACAATGGAAAAGCCGATCCAGCTCAGCCAGGACAAACCGGCGCGCGAGAAGGCCAGGAACAAGAACCCCATCATGGTCAGATGCAGGACTCTTGAGATTTGCAACGAGGTGCGAATTCCAAAGCGTTGCGGAATCGAATTCAGGCCCATCTTCCGGTCAAAATCTGCATCCTGGCAGGCGTAGATCACATCGAAGCCGGCCACCCAGAAAACTACGGCCAGCGACAGCAGGAATGGTTCCCAGTCCAGGTTTCCCCGGGCCGCCACCCACCCACCCACAGGTGCAATTGCCAGAGCCAGCCCCAGAAACAGATGGGAGAGCAGGGTAAAGCGCTTTGTGAAGCTGTAGCCCAGTACAATCACCATTGCCAGGGGAGCCAGCGCCAGAGCCAGAAGGTTCAGGTTCCAGGCAGCCCAGAAAAACACGGTCGTGGAAAAGACGATGAAGAAGACCACGAAAGCGGGGCTGACTTTGCCTTCGGGAAGTGCCCGGGTTGCCGTTCGTGGATTCAGGGCATCGAGGCGGCGATCCGACAACCGATTGAAGGCCATGGCGGCACTTCGGGCGCCGACCATGGCGACCAGGATCCACCAGGATGTTGCCCAGCCTGGGAACCCTTCCGAGCCGAAGAAGGCTCCCAGAAAAGCGAAGGGCAGAGCAAAAACAGTGTGCTCGATCTTGATCATTTCGAGAACGATAAGAGCCTTACGGATCACCTGGAGTTTCTCCCTGAGGCAACGAGCCCCGGCCACACTCTATCTTTTGTAGGTTTTAGGTTCCAGGTTATAGGTTGTCTTCAACCCTCAACTTTCAACGCTTGCGCTTTGGACTTTTCGTCGGGCACTGGTAACCTGTTGCTCATGCCGGAACAAGACCATGCCGTGAAGCTTGAGATTTACAGACTGCTCTTTACCTCGGTCGCGGATGAAATGGGGAGTGTGCTGAAGCGCACAGCCTATTCGCCCAACATCAAGGAGAGAAGAGACTACTCCTGCGCCGTGTTCGATACCCGGGGAGAGGTGCTGGCTATGGGAGATCACATGCCTGTACACCTGGGCTCGATGCCTCTCTCGGTCCAGACTGTCTTGAAAGAGTTCGATCTGGAGTCGGGCGACATCGCGATCTTGAACGATCCCTTTGGGGGAGGTACCCACTTGCCGGACATCACGATGATTACACCGGTCTACGGCGAAGAGGTGAGTCAGCCCCCTGTCTTCTATGTCGCGTCGCGGGCCCACCACTCCGATGTCGGCGGCATGTCCCCTGGCTCCATGCCTATCAGTTCTGACGTTTTTCAGGAGGGAATCCGGCTTCCAGCTCTCAAGTTGTACCGGCGCGGACAGCTCAACTCTGACCTCCTGAAGCTCCTTCTTGCCAATGTAAGAACTCCCGCAGAGCGAGAGGGAGACCTGGCTGCCCAGGTGGCCGCAGTGCAGAGTGGCAAGGATCGTCTTTTTGAACTCGTGAAGAAGAACGGAAGAAGTGAGATTGAGAACTACAGCCAGGGCTTGCAGGATTATGCGGAACGGCTGATTCGACAGATAATCACGGAGATTCCGGATGGCGTGTACCGTGGCGAAGATCTGCTCGATGACGATGGGCAGGAACGGTTCAAGGCGAAAACGGGTATTAAGATCCGTGCCACGATCAAGGTGTCGGGGGATGCGATGCTGGTCGACTTTGAAGGGACGGATCCCCAGGTCGGTGGCTGTATCAATGCCGTAGAGGCTGTGACTCTTTCCGCAGTTTGCTATGTGATTCGCTGTCTGGCTCCCCGTGATATTCCAAGCAGTGCCGGTCTGATGCGCCCGGTTGAAGTGAGAGCTCCAGAGGGCACGGTCGTCAATGCGAACTTTCCGGCTGCCACTGTGGGAGGGAACGTGGAAACCTCGCAGCGAATCGTGGATGTGCTTTTGAGAGCGCTGGCCGACGCTTTACCCGATCGGATTCCAGCAGCCAGTAGCGGGACCATGAACAACATAACCCTGGGGACCATTCACCCGGTCACGAACCATCCGATCACGTATTACGAGACCATTGGCGGAGGAATGGGGGGTGGGCCCCAGGGTCCCGGCGACCACGGTATTCACACCCATATGACCAATTCTCTGAATACACCGATTGAAGCCCTGGAGAGAGTGTTTCCGGTTCGAGTTCGGGAGTATCGGTTGCGAGATGGCTCCGGTGGCAGGGGTCGAAACCCGGGGGGAGACGGGATCGTGCGCAGTTTCGAGATGCTGACCGAGTGTCACGCCACGGTTCTTTCCGATCGGAGGCGGTATGCCCCCTACGGCCTCAGGTCAGGCCGGGCCGGGAAGAAGGGTGCTAACCACTTGATCGTTAAAGGACGTCGCAAGAGAATCCCTTCGAAGACGTCTGCCTGGCTGGAGCCGGGGGATTGTCTTGTGATCGAAACCCCCGGAGGAGGGGGATGGGGAGGACAACCGGCGCGTGGTGGGCGTCCTCGCAAGCCCCCCGCAAACCAGTCCGCTGCGGCTAAGAGCCCGAGGAGTGGAGGGAGTTCCTCGCGCGGAAGGAAGCCCAGGCGATAGCTGTCCACTGGTGCCGGAAGGGGGTACTGGTCCATGCAGTTCCAAATCCGCGAGATCGAAAGCAGCTCGGAACTCGAAGCTTGTGCGCAGCTTCAGATCGAGGCGTGGGGGTTCGATGAGCTTGATGTCGTCTCCCCGTCAATGCTGGCCAGTTGCCAGCGCCATGGCGGAGTGCTGCTGGGGGCCTTTGAGCCGGCAGCAACCCTGATCGGATTTGTTTTTAGCTTTCCAGTTCCTCTGCGCGGACGCTCCATCCAGCACTCCCACATGCTGGCTGTCCGCAGCCGCTACAGGGATCGCTGTGTCGGGGTCTCACTCAAAATGGCACAGCACGAAAGAACGCTGAAACTGGGGCAAGACTTGATCACCTGGACCTTCGATCCGCTGGAATCAAAGAATGGGCATCTCAACTTGAACAAGTTGAACGCCGTCGTGAAGCGATACTACGTGAATCTGTACGGGGAAAGGACCTCCAGTGAACTCCATTCTGCTCTAGGCGCCGATTGGTTCCTGGCCGAATGGCATCTCACTCGGTTGGCGGACGTGGCTGACCAAACCATCGACACAAGCCTGGACGGGCTCCCCCTGGCACTCGAGAGTGAGGAGGGACCGAAGGGCCTCCGCCACCCCGGAACTGCCGATCTGAGCCTCGATTCACCCTGTGTAGGCGTTGAGATACCCTGCTCCATTCAAGATGTGAAGGGGAGAAGTCTGGACACTGCCCTGCAGTGGAGACGTCGAACCCGGGAAGCTCTGCTGCACTACTTGAATTCGGGCTATCAAGTCACGGGTCTGCTGCGACCGAAGGATCCGACAGACCTTCGGTCTTACTACAAACTGGTTCGAGTTCGACCTGATGAGAATTGAGGAACTGACGATTCGTCAGATTCGGCTGCCCCTGGTGTCGCCTCTTGAGACGAGCTTTGGGGTCACAAGTGACCGTCTTGTTCTCCTGGTGGAGGCTCGCAGCGAGGGGTTGACGGGATGGGGCGAATGCGTGGCCGGGGAACGTCCCTTCTACACCTACGAGACGGTTGCCGGCAGCTGGCAGATCTTGCAGGATTACCTGATTCCGGCACTGCTGGACCAGGATGTTCCCGATCCAGGGGATGTAGGCGGCCTTTTCCGGCGCGTCCGAGGGTACCCGATGGCCAAGGCGTCGCTGGAGGCAGCGGTCTGGGATCTGAAGGCTCAGAAAACCGGACAACCTCTTTGGAAGCTGATGAAGGGTACCCAAACAGAGGTGCCCTGCGGAGTGTCGATCGGCATCCAGAAGAGCATCGACCATCTGTTGGAGCGAGTCGCTTCTGAATTGCAGGATGGTTACCGGAAAATCAAAATTAAGATTAAACCCGGGTGGGATTTGGAGGTCGTCAGGGAGGTTCGCCGGCAATTCCCTCAGGTTGCCCTGATGGTCGATGCCAATGCCGCCTACACTCCTTCAGAACTCTCACTCCTGCAGCAACTCGACGAATTCGATCTGCTCATGCTCGAGCAGCCCCTCGAATTTGACGATCTTCTTCATCACTCCCAGTTGCAGCGGTCCCTGAAGACCTCGATCTGCCTGGATGAGTCGATTCGTCACAGCGGGGATGCCGAGTTGGCGATTGAGATGGAGTCCTGTCGCATCATCAATATCAAGCCGGGTCGAGTCGGTGGGCATAGTGAGGCGATTCGGATTCATGATCTCTGTCAGAGACTTCAAATTCCGGTCTGGTGCGGAGGCATGCTGGAAACCGGAATCGGTCGCGCCCACAACATAGCTCTATCTACTCTGCCGAACTTCATCCTGCCCGGCGATGTGTCGGCCAGTAAGCGGTATTATGAAACCGATATCATTCACCCACCCGTTGAGGTTTCAGCGGATGGAACGATCCAGGCTCCCGCCGGCGTGGGTCTCGGGTTCGAGGTCGACACTCAGAGACTGGACCATTTGAGCATCGCCATTGAGAAGCAGACCATCAGGAAGTTCTAGCGACCATAGTGGATACACGAGAAGTCTTGAAAACCTGCCGAAACGAGGGTGTCCGTTTTCTGCGCCTTCAGTTTACCGATCTGATGGGCCGCAACAAGAGCGTGGAAGTTCCCTCCAGTCAGTTCGAAAAGGCACTGGAAGGTCAGATCCTCTTTGACGGCTCCTCCATCGAGGGGTTTTCACGCGTGGAGGAGTCTGACATGCTGCTCCATCCGGATCTTTCCACTCTGTGTGTGCTTCCCTGGGAGGAGTCTCCGGGCTGGCGTGTCGCACGCCTCATCTGCGACGTCCGACGGCCGGATGGGAGCCCTTTCGATGGATGCCCGCGAAACTGCCTGAAGAGGGCTCTAGGCGAAGCCGGGCAGTTGGGCTTCCAGGTGCGAATCGGGGTGGAGATTGAGTTTTTCCTTTTTCAGTGCAAGAGCGACGGCAAGCCGACGACGATGACCCTCGACAGCGGCGGGTATTTCGATCTCACGCCGGCTGACCGGGGCGAAGTGGCCCGCCAGGAGATTGTAGAAACCCTCGAGCGGATGGGAGTTGGTGTCGAGGGTGCCCACCATGAGATCGCGCCTGGCCAGCATGAGATTGATCTCAAGGATCACGATGCTCTGATCCTGGCCGATCGCATTTCCACCTTCAAGTTTGTGGCCCGAAAGGTGGCGCTTGATCATGGTCTGTACGCCACCTTTATGCCCAAGCCCATTTTCGCTCTTTTTGGCTCGGGCATGCATGTGCACCAGTCTCTCTACCGAGGACAGGAAAATGCCTTCTATGATCCTGAGGCCGAAGGGGAGTTGAGCAAGACCGCGCGTCATTACATTCCCGGACTGCTTGCCCACGCGCGCGCATACTGTGCCATCACTAACCCGATCGTCAATTCCTTCAAGCGCCTGGTTGCAGGCTTTGAGGCGCCCACCTGCGTTTCGTGGTCCGAGCAGAACCGGAGTCCCCTGGTTCGGCTGCCTTCCCGTCGGGGAGACTCCACTCGCTGCGAAGTGAGGATGCCCGATCCTAGCTGTAACCCCTACCTGGCCCTGGCCGTCATGCTCAAGGCGGGGCTGGACGGCATCGAGTCTGAACTTCAGGAGCCTCCTCCTGTCCGCAAGACCATTGCCGCAATGAGCATTCGCGACCGCCGCAGACACAGGATCGAGTCCCTGCCCGGGAACTTGAAGGAGGCTCTTCACTGGCTGTCACGCGACAAGGTGATTCAGAAGGCACTGGGGCCCCAGATCTACAAGCAGTTTCGCAGTGCCAAGGAACAGGAGTGGAATGCCTATATCGGCCAGGTGCACTCCTGGGAGTTGGAGAATTACCTTTCTTACTGAGGGGTTCCTGGTTCTTTGTTTCTCGTTGCGCGCTGGTCAGGACTCGCGCAGGTACCGGTAGTATCGTATCGGGATTCGGGGCCAGGTTCCTTGCTACGCAGTCGCTAGAGCTCCTTCCTCAGTGGGCTCGGCAATCGGGTACGTCACCTCACCCTGTCCACAGGCCGACATTTTCAGGAACGACCGGGCCGCGCAGCCCGGTTCTTCACTGTTAATGTATTTGTCAGTTATACTGTTAAGAGATTTAACCTGGAAACCCGCCTACTCGGGAGGTCCGAAAAGCATTTGAGGTGGACTCTCCGGCAGAAACTGCTGCTTCTGATTTTGGCCCTGTGTCTGATCCCACTGATTGGGATCTCTTTTTTCTCCTATTACCAGGCCAAGGGACGGATTACGGAAGACCGAATCGCCCTCTATCTGGAGCAGATTGCCCAGGGCATGGCCAACACGATTCGGCTCAGCCTGGTGGAGCGCCAGGAGGAGATGTGGACTCTTCGCCTCTTTTTTCGCGATTTCATGATGAATCCCGAGGCACCGGTCCCCCGGGGTTTGCTCGATGAAATGATCCAGATTCACGAGGTCTATGATCTGCTGATCTTGTTTGACGTCGAGGGTCGGATCCGTCTCATGAACGGCGTCAGCCGCTCGTCCGGGCCTCAGGGGGAGTCGGAGTCACTGGATGCCTTGCGGATCGAAGCACTGCTGGGAGAAGACCTGACCCGCTACACCCCGGACAAACTCTGGTTGCGCGAGGTGCGCGGAGATAAGCCGGGATTCATCGCGTGGCATGAATCCCCGCTGATCCAGCAACTCTATCCCTACCACGATGAAGACATCATGCTCCGTTACTCGATCGGATTCGCCGTCCCGATTCACAACGAAAAACAGATTGTGATTGGTGGAGTTCTGGGCCTCATGAACTGGGAGTACATTCAAGAGATCCTGGACGTTCTGGAGGAAGAGCTCGAGAACCGGTCACTCGCTTCCGGATACGGATTTCTTTTTGATCGAGACGGAGACACCATCCTCGGGCACAAGTATCGGCGAAATCGGATTCTGAGAAGGACCGAGATTGGCGTGAATCGTAACAACTACGGAACCAGTCTGATTCTGGACCACGGTCTGATGCGGGTCTCCGAGGCGGTCAAGGAGATGCTTCGAGACCCGGTGGTCAATGATGTGCGGCATGTCGACTACGAGTATCCTCCAGGTACTGCCAAGATCAGCGGGCTGGCAAAAATTGACCACGAGTACTTCAACTGGGTGTGCGGCGTCGGGATCGACGATGGGGACATCTTCGCGCCCGTCCAGGAGCTCAAGAATCTCCTGATTGCCGGTGCCCTTCTTTCTTCCTTGCTGGTTGTTCTGATCACTTTCTGGGCAGCGCGGCAGTTCACGACTCCGTTGAAGGAGCTGACGACCACGGCTCGAAGGATCGCCCGGGGAGACTCCACGCAGCGTGTAAGGATCTCCAGCCGCGACGAGATCGGCGAGCTGGCTGCCACTTTCAACGACATGGCGGAGTCGCTTGAGGAACGAAGCCAAGCCCTCATTGAGCTGAACCGGCGGCTCGAAGAGAAGGTGCTGGAGAGAACGGGAGAACTCGAAGAAAGCCGACGCACGATCGAAGAAGCTTATGACGAGTTGAAAGAGGCTCAGGTGCAGCTCGTCCAGAGTGAGAAGATGGCTTCTCTGGGCCAGCTCGTGGCCGGAATCGCGCACGAAATCAAGAACCCCCTGAACTTCATTTACGGAAACACAGACTTTCTGAAGCAGTATGTGGGAGAAATGAAGACGCTTCTGCAGATGCTCGAGAAGAGCGCGAACCTGGCTCCGGCCGCTGCCCGGGCCATCGAGGAGCGGAAGCAGGAGAAGGGCTTTGACTTCATCATGGAGGATCTGGATGAGCTGATTCGCAACTTCGAAGAAGGAGCCCGGCGCATCCACGAGATCATTGGAGATCTGAGGGCGTTCTCACGCATGGACAGCGACGAACTCCGGCCCGTTGATCTTCATGAATCGATCGAGCTGGCGCTCAACCTGGTTCGCCACGAGTATCGGGACCGCATTCAGGTGCACAAGGACTACTCGGAACTCCCCCCGATCCCCTGTCACTCCGGAAAGCTCAGCCAGGTGTTTATGAACCTGCTCACGAACGCGTGCCAGGCGATTCCGGGCCAGGGTGACATCTGGGTTCGGACCAGTCGCCGCAACGGGCGGGCGGTCATTGAGGTTGAGGACAATGGGGTCGGGATCTCGAAAGAACATCTGAATCGCATCTTCGAACCTTTTTTTACCACCAAGGGCGTGGGTCTCGGGACGGGCCTGGGGCTGAGCATATCCTACGGCATCATCCAACAGCATCAAGGCACCATTGAGGTGGATAGTGAAGTGAATCAGGGAACTCGCTTTACCATCCAGCTTCCACTCGGAGATTCAGAGTGAAGTCTGAGCCTGAGAACCACAGGCAGACCCTTCTGGTCGTGGACGACGAAGCGGCTAATCTGCAGAAGCTCAGGCGGACTTTTCTCGGAGAGTACCGCGTCCATGAAGCCAGCGGGGGAAGGGAGGCGCTGGAAGTCCTGAAGAGCCATCGTGTGAACGCCATCATTACGGACCAGAGGATGCACGGAATGAGCGGCGTCGAACTCCTCAAGAAAACGCTCCATGTGCAGCCGGATGCGGTGCGCATCATTCTCACCGGTTACACGGAAGTCGAGGACCTGATGGATGCCATCAACGAGGGCCACGTCCATCGGTACATTACCAAGCCGTGGGACCCTTTCACTCTCCAGCAGAGTGTCAAGCAGGAGATTCGGCAGCGAGAGTTGGAGCAGGAAAACTCCAGCCTGGCCGGGCAACTCGAGAAAGCGAACCGGCAACTGCAGACGGAGAACCGCGAGTTGCGGCAGGAGGTTGAACGTCTCCAGCATTCCGGGTCGGAGTTTCTCTTCGAGAGTCGCGAGATGAAACGGCTGCTGGATCTGGTGGATCGAGTCGTGGAGACGGACTCGACTGTGCTGATCCAGGGAGAGACGGGCACGGGAAAAGAGCTGATGGCTCGCTACATTCACCAGAAGAGTGGCCGTCACGAAGCACCCTTTGTTCCCGTCAACTGCGGAGCAGTTCCTGCCGATCTGGTGGAGAGCGCGTTCTTCGGACATCGAAAAGGGGCCTTTACGGGAGCCACCAGCGACTCCAAGGGGTTCTTCGGTCAGGCCGACCAGGGAACCATCTTCCTGGACGAGATCGGGGATGCGCCTCTGGCTCTCCAGGTTAAACTGCTGCGGGTCCTGCAGGAAGGTGAAATCCTGCCCGTGGGGGAGAGCAGCGCCAGGATGGTTGACGTGCGGGTCGTCGCTTCCACCAACCGCCGCCTCGACGACCTGGTCGATGCAGGTGGATTTCGCCAGGATCTGTTCTTCAGGCTGCACGTCTTCTCGGTCACGGTTCCTCCCTTGAGGGCCCGACGTGCTGACATTGAAGTCCTGGCGAAGCACTTTCTGGCGACAGCCTGTTCACGCCTGGGGAAGGCTTCCGTGGCTCTTGCAGAGGAAACCTTGCAGCTTCTTCGAAATTACTCCTGGCCGGGAAACGTTCGGGAACTCGAGAACGAAATGGAGCGTGTTGCCATACTCTGTCAGTCCGAACCTGAGATCGGCGCCTCCCACCTGGCTGAGCGGATCCGCTACTCGCGCACGCGATCACACGAAGAAGAGCTTTCCCTCAGAGATCAACTCTCCGTCCTGGAAAGACGGCTCATCCTGGAAGCTCTGGCGGCCCACGGCAACAACAAGAGCCAGGCAGCCCAGACGCTGGGCATCACCCGTCAGACCATCATTTCCAAACTGAAAAAGTATCAGAATCGTTAAACAGGTTAACACTACCTGGTAACTCTCTTTACGCCTACGTAAGTCCTTATGATTCAACCACTTCTACCCTCCAGCCGGAGAGAGGGGTGTAAAAGAATCTAACGGTCTCATCTGACCAAATCCTCCTAACGTGTATAGAATCAGTAAGTTAGTTGAATTGGCACGCGACTTGCTATAGAGAGAGGTGGAGGTTGTTATGGCCACATACATTGCCGCGGCTTCACCCATAGAAGCCAATCTCATGGTTCGAGTTCAAGCTCAGGAAGACGCCGCTTTTCAGGAACTGTTCAGTCGTTTTCGGCAGAAGATCTATCGTACGGCACTGCGGATACTGAAGGAGGAGCAATCGGCCCAGGATGCCCTTCAGGAGACCTTCATCAACGTCCACAGGGCTGCCGGCAAGTTCAGAGGTGATTCCAAGCTGGGTACCTGGATCAATCGAATCACCATCAACGCCTGCCTGGAGATCCTGCGCAGGAACAAGAAGCATCAGCAGCGCACCGACGAGGATGTATCCGACCAGAACGTGATCCTGGATCTCAAGCGTCCCAGTCCTTTTGAGTGCTATCGAAGGGCGGAGATCAGGGACCGCGTTCACCGAGCTCTGGGCCGTCTCGGAGACAAGCACCGCGACGTGGTTCGGCTGCATGATCTGGACGGATACACGATTCGGGAGATCGCCGAGTGTCTTCAGGTAGCCGAGGGAACCGTGAAATCCCGACTCTTCTATGGCCGCGTGCAGCTGAAGTCCGTGCTATAATCCCGCCTGACCTTCCTGGCGATCGGGATTGCATGGCGCTCGCTCACTATCGTCTACTGCACACTTCTGCTGCTGAACAACCGAAGCTTCTCTTCGAGGTCAAGGTCGACATCCAGGATGTCCGTTCCGGATACAGTGGAAGTCCCACGTTCCTGTTTCTGGCCGATTGGCTACAGGATTGGGGGCTCAGGTGGACCCGTGACATGGTTCGCGAGGTGTCTCTTCAGGAACTGGAGCCTGCCGAGGCGCCGCGTCCCATTTCCTGGCCGGAACAGGCAGAAGATCTGATCGCGGACCATGTGGCTCGCCTCCCGGGCCCGCGCATCTGGTACAGTCGCGAACTGGGGACCTACTCTGAAAGAGTGGAGTCGCTTGAAGACTTTCGGGACCGTTGCCGGGAAGACCTGCTGACGGAGCGTTCCGCCAGAATGAGAAACTTGAGCGAGCTTTTCTTTCATCGATTTTTGAGGCTGGAAAGAATGTTGCTGGACATGTTCAGTTCGGAGGAAGGATTGGAAGGCAATCAGTTCCTGGACCTGGAGGCTGATCTGAAGCGATTGTTTTCCTCCGGTCGAGAGAGCCAGAGCCGAATTTTCCTGGAGAACGACTTTCGCCTTCTCCAGGAAGAGGAACTGGGCTGGAGCTTTCCCAGGCGGCCGGAGCACCACGAGCACCTGCAGGCGTTGGCCTCGGACCTGGTTCGCGACTACAACGCCATCGGTCTCGATTTCGAGAAACGCGCAAAGGACGTGGATCCCTACGAGGTTCCGATGGGATCGGCCCAGATTGAGACGCATTCCAGGGGCATCGTATGGACCTGAGCGAGGCCACTGCCGGCCCAGACAGTAAGCGCGTGCTGCTGGCGATGAGTGGAGGTGTAGACAGTTCCACGGCAGCCTTGCTCCTCAAGGAGTCGGGCTTTCAGGTGGTCGGTTGCACCATGCAGTTGTGGGATTATCGCCGCAACCCGACGTCCAACGGCCGCCGCAAGGTCGGGAGTTGCTGCTCTTTGGATGATGTCTATGACGCCCGAAGAGTTGCCGAGGAACTGGGATTGCGCTTCTATGTCCTGAATCTCGAAAAAGAATTTGAGCGGCGCGTGATTGAGCCCTTTATCGGGGATTACCTGAGCGGACGAACGCCGCTACCCTGCACCCGCTGTAATACCTTCCTGAAGTTTGATCGACTGATGGTGTTCGCGCGGCAGGTCGGTATTCAGAAGGTCGCCACCGGTCACTACGCGAGAATCGAACACTCCCCGGAGGAGGGCTACACACTCCATAAGGGCGCTGATGCCAGCAAGGATCAATCCTACTACCTGTTCGAACTCGATCAGAACCAACTGTCCCGAACCCTGTTTCCGGTCGGAGATACCCCCAAGAAGAGGATTCGACAGATCGCCGAACAGGCAGGCCTCGCCACGGCCGGAAAACCGGACAGCCAGGAGATCTGCTTTGTTCCGGACCGCGATTATGCTGCTTTCATTCGTCGTCATGGTGAAGAAATCAACGCTGATTTTGCGCCCCTAATCCAGGCTCAGCAGAGCGGTCCCATTCTTTTCAAAGACGGAACTCCCCTGGGGGATCATGAGGGCTGCTATCAGTTCACGATCGGTCAGCGCCGGGGTCTGGGGATTGCGCACCACCGACCGCTTTACGTGTTGAACATTGAAACGAATCGAAATGCGGTGGTGGTGGGTTACAGGGAGGACTTGTTCTCGAAAGGCTTGGAAGCGGAGAAGGTCTCTCTGGTCAGCGGGCGGTTTCAGCCCCGAATCCGGACGTCGGTGCGAATTCGTTCCCGCCACCGCGAGGCGCCAGCGACTCTGCATTTGAGTCGTCGGAATCGCTCCGATGAGACCGGTAGCTGGTCAGCCAGTGTTGTTTTTGATCAGCCACAGATGTCGGTCACTTCCGGCCAGGCCGCCGTATTCTATTCCGAGGATCGGGTTCTCGGAGGTGGGTGGATCCGTTCTCGCGTCCAGTGAAGAACAAGTGAGTACTACACCGAAAACGATTCTGGTGGTTACGGGAGAGACCTCGGGTGAAGAGCATGCCGCCCAGGTGGTCCGGGCTCTCCGGGCCCTGAGCCCCGAGTCCTATCACTGGTTCGGCAGCGGTGGCCCCAGGATGGCCGAACAGGGCGTTGAGCTGATGACGCGAATCGACTCCCTGGCTGCTATCGGCCCGGTCGCGGCCTGTTCGAATCTGGTCGACTATCTGCGTCTCTTCCGCAGGATCCTGAAACGTGTCGGGAAGTCACCGCCGGCTTTGGCCGTTCTGGTAGACTTCCCGGAATTCAACCTGAGACTGGCCTCTCGTCTGAGCAAACGGGGAATCCCAGTCTGTTATTTCATCAGCCCTCAGATCTGGGCCTGGCGTCCAGGACGCGTGAGCAGCGTCCGGCGCCACGTGGCCAGGATGCTCGTGATCTTACCCTTTGAAGTGCCGTTCTATCGCCGCCATGGTGTGGATGCCGTCTATGTGGGCAATCCGCTGGCCAGGCTGAGACCGGTAGCGGGCGCCGACCACACGAGTTCGCTTGAGGGCCGCCGGGCCAGGATTGCACTTCTGCCTGGCAGCCGGCGCAAGGAAGTTGATCAGATCTTTCCGGTTCAGTTGGAGGCTGCCGCTCTGGTTCACTCCCGGCTTCCCTGTTCCTTTCGGGTGGTTGCCGCGCCCGAGGTGGACGATGAGCATCTGCTTAGCGTTTACAGGGAATGGCAGGAAAATCGAGGATCCGGCGTGGATCTGAAAATGGTGCGAGGGTCAGTCCAGGAGCAACTTCCGTGGGCTGACTGTGCAATCGTCAAGAGCGGCACCAGTACCTTGCAGGCAATGGTCTTGAAAGTACCGTTTGCCATGACCTATCGGATGTCGGAACTTAGCTATCGTTTACTGCGTCCCTTGGTGAAGACCGAGAGTTTCTGCCTGGCGAACCTGGTAGCGGGAAGTCAGATTGCCCCCGAGTTCGTTCAGGGCGAGGCGCACGGCGAGGCGATCGCAGCCTACCTGCTCGACTTGCTGACGAGCCCCGGCAAGATGCGGAAAGTGAAACAAAATCTTGAGATTGCATCAAAGAAACTGGGAACCCTTGACGCGTACCAGGAAACCGCCAAAGAAATCATGACTCTCCTTGAGGCTCGATAGATATGAGATCTAGTACTCCCATCCTGAGATGGACCCTCTTCCTGGCGCTGATGACCGTGAGTCTTCACGCGCAGGATGCTGCTGTCGCGACTGGCCAGCCCAGAATCGACGTTCTCAGCTACGAAATCGATGTAGAGATTACGCCGGATCGGAGCTCCATCAAGGGCAGCGCCCGCGTCACTTTCGATGTCATCGAAGACACGGTGTCCATCCCTTTTGAGATCAACAATCGAATCAGCCTCCAGGATGTTCTGGATGAGAACAACGTGGCGTATCAGCAGAGTTTTGACAACTTCGACAGTTCACGCATGGCGGTCCGGGGCCCGGACCCGTTCAGATCAGGCGATACTCGCACGCTGACATTTCGCTTCGATGGAGTCCTGGACCGTGAGGAGTATGCCTACCTGGACGATGCGCCGATCACCCAGTTGGCTGTGATTGGTCCGGAAGGAGCCTTTCTTCTGACTGAAGGCAAGTGGTTTCCGCAGCACCACCTTCCCGTGGATGAAGCCACTCTCAACCTCAAAGTCAGGGTCCCTCTTGGGTTCACGGTAGTTTCCCCAGGAGAACTGCAGCAAATCGATACCTTTGGTGTTCACGAGGAGTTTACCTGGGTCAGCGACCGGGATCTTGGACAGTTTCCGGTCGTGGTTGGAAGGCTTTTTCGAGACCGGCACGAGGCGGAACCGATCCCCGTGACCTTTTACGCGTCGGAAGACTTCGAAGGCGATTTTGCGCCCTTTGCCGGGGAAGTTGCTCAAATGGTGTCGTTTTTTACAGAGGAGTTTGGAGATCTCGGGCTTCATCAGCTCAACCTGATCGACATTGGCAATGTGCGGTTTCCCGTGACCGGAGCCGAGGGAATGATCCTGCTCGAGGAAGGAATCCTGGAGTCCAAGGCCTTCCCGCTGATGGAAATGACAACCCGGGTCGCAGATCAGTGGTTTGTTTACGCGGTCGAGATTCTCTCCGGCAGGGATGCCTGGCTTCGCCACGGATTCTCGGCCTACGCGGCTCTCCGCTATCTGGAAGAGAAAAAGCCCGAGCTTTTTGAGGCCGAACTGGCCCGTCTGTCGGTCAACGCTCTCAAATACGAACAGAGGGCGCCAATGATCGAAGGATACGGGCTGAAAGCCGGGTCACCTGTGTTTGACTCGGTGGTGGTTGCAAAGGGTGCCTGGGTGCTCTACATGCTGCGCCAGTTGGTCGGATCAGATCCCTTCAATCTTCTTTTTAAACAGTGGTATCAAGAGCAGGTCGTTCGAGGTGAGGTCACGACACAGCAGTTTGTGGATTATGTGAACCGGGAGACGGGAACCGATTATGGCTGGTTCTTCCTGCAGTGGGTGGAGTCGACCGGAGTTCCCGAGTTTCGGCTCAGCTATGAGATCTTCAAGCTGGCCCAGGGTGGCTTTCGGATCCGGGGAAAGCTCGAGCAGGACATTGAGCTGTTCAAGATGCCGATGGACATTCGGATTGAGACCAAGGGTCAGACCGAGGAGAAGCTGCTGGACTTTCGAGGCCGGAACACGCCTTTCAATTTCGAGGTTGAGACCATGCCCCTGCGCATCGTCATTGATCCGAGGGGAAAGATTCTGCACGATTCGGACGTAATGAGAGTGAGAGTTCATATCGCCATCGGAGATGAGTATCGGGAGCGTGCAGAATTCATACCGGCCATTCGCGAGTATGAAAAGGGAAAGGCCATTGAACCGCGCAGCAGCCTGTCCCACTTTCGTCTGGGCCAGACCTATTTTCAGCAGCACAGCTTCACGAATGCAGCCAACAGCTTCCGGGACGCTCTCAATGGAGACTTGAAACCCGACTGGGTGGAGGCCTATACACAGCTCCACCTGGGGAAAATCTACGACATCCTGGGTGAGCGACAGCGGGCCCAGGCCGAGTACACAAAGGTCCAGAACAGCGGTGTCACCTATCTGGGGATCGATGAAGAGGCGGCTAAGCTTTTCAAGGAGCCCTACAGCCGCCCCAAGTCGCTGATTAACTGACGTTCCAGCTCCCACTCTCTCCAGATGCGGCGGCGGCAGGCCGACATTTTCTAGGGTTGCATCGGGGAGGGAAGAGGGGTTACAATAAGCGGTTTGCGAGAGAGCCCTAACGGGCGACTCTGAGCAACGTTCTTTGACAACCAGACAGCATGGTCCAGAGATCAATTTGAGAGTTTGATCCTGGCTCAGAATCAACGCTGGCGGCGTGCCTAACACATGCAAGTCGAACGAGAACATCTCCTTCGGGGGATAAGTACAGTGGCGAACGGGTGAGTAACGCGTGGGTAACCTGCCCTTGGAAGGGGGATAACACTAGGAAACTGGTGCTAATACCGCATACGCCTGGAGCAAGAGATTGCCTCAGGGAAAGTCCTTCGGGATGTCCAAGGAGGGGCCCGCGTCCGATTAGCTAGTTGGTGGAGTAAAGGTTTACCAAGGCGACAATCGGTAACCGGTCTGAGAGGACGGACGGTCACACTGGGACTGAGACACGGCCCAGACTCCTACGGGAGGCAGCAGTGGGGAATTTTGCGCAATGGGGGAAACCCTGACGCAGCAACGCCGCGTGAAGGAAGAAGGCTTTCGAGTTGTAAACTTCTGTTTCGGGGGACGATAATGACGGTACCCCGGCAGCAAGCCCCGGCTAACTCCGTGCCAGCAGCCGCGGTAATACGGGGGGGGCAAGCGTTGTTCGGAGTTACTGGGCGTAAAGGGCGCGTAGGCGGTCCGAGAAGTTTCGGGTGAAAGCCCCGGGCTCAACCCGGGAAGGTCCCGGAAAACCATCGGACTTGAGTGCTGGAGAGGCAAGCGGAATTTCTGGTGTAGCGGTGAAATGCGTAGATATCAGAAGGAACATCGGAGGCGAAGGCGGCTTGCTGGACAGCAACTGACGCTGAGGCGCGAAAGCCAGGGGAGCAAACGGGATTAGATACCCCGGTAGTCCTGGCCGTAAACGATGGGTACTTGGTGTTGGCAGCGGGAAGGTTGTCAGTGTCGTCGATAACTCGTTAAGTACCCCGCCTGGGGAGTACGATCGCAAGATTGAAACTCAAAGGAATTGACGGGGGCCCGCACAAGCGGTGGAGCATGTGGTTTAATTCGACGCAACGCGAAGAACCTTACCGGGGTTTGAACTGTGCAGGAAGCTTGCCAGAGATGGAAGTGTCCTCTTCGGAGGTCTGTTCAGAGGTGCTGCATGGCTGTCGTCAGCTCGTGTCGTGAGATGTTGGGTTAAGTCCCGCAACGAGCGCAACCCTTGTCTGTAGTTGCCATCAGGTTAAGCTGGGCACTCTACGGAGACTGTCGGCGAAAAGCCGGAGGAAGGTGGGGATGACGTCAAGTCCTCATGGCCTTTATGTCCCGGGCTACACACGTGCTACAATGGATGGTACAAAGAGCAGCCAACTTGCAAGAGTGAGCGAATCTCAAAAAGCCATCCTCAGTTCGGATTGCAGTCTGCAACTCGACTGCATGAAGTTGGAATCGCTAGTAATCGTGGATCAGCATGCCACGGTGAATACGTTCCCGGGCCTTGTACACACCGCCCGTCACATCACGAAAGTGGGCTGTACTAGAAGCCGCCGAGCTAACCTGTAAGGGAGGCAGGCGTCGACGGTGTGGCTCATGATTGGGGTGAAGTCGTAACAAGGTAGCTGTAGGAGAACCTGTGGCTGGATCACCTCCTTTCTAAAGGAAAGCAAGGCGGAGCCGAAACCTCACGGTATCGGATTCGCAGCAATCCAAAAACCAACATGGACCCGGTTGTCTGGTTGTCAAAGAACATTGTTCAGGCCTCTCGGCCGCTCCTTACACGTTCGCCGTCCGCTAGGCCGAGGTCCCTCCCCCTTCCTGACTCCTTCCTGTTCGTGTCTTGGAATCTGGAATGTGGAATCTGGAATTGCTAACCTCAGGGTCCATGAACTCTCCTCGAATCGCGCACTCCCTGGTGATCGGTCTGGTTCTCTGCAGCCTCGGTTGCGCTGCCCCTTCCTCTCAATCTGAAAAGCGCCCCAACTTCATTTTCCTGCTGGTGGATGACTGGGGCTGGCGTGATGCCAGCGGGCACGGCAGTGATTTTTACCGCACTCCCTTTTACCGCACTCCCAGTATCGACCAGCTCACCTCCCAGAGCCTCAGGTTTACGAACGGCTACTCCGCCTGCACCGTCTGCTCTCCTTCCCGGGCAGCCATCATGACAGGAATGTATCCCGCCCGACTCAACGTGACGGATTGGATTCCTGGTTACGGGACGCCACCTGGAGCCAAACTGAGCGTCCCGGACTGGACCATGCGGCTGGAGCATCACCATGTCTCCATAGCCGAAGCACTGAAAGAGGCCGGCTACAAGACAGCCCATGTCGGGAAGTGGCACCTGATGCCGAGAAAGGAGCCGGATCTGGAGAATTATTTTCCGGACGATCACGGTTTTGACATCAACATCGGGGGCAACGAGTGGGGGCTGCCGGGAAGCTATTTCCACCCGTATCAAAAAGGGGAAAGACGGGTCTATCCGCTGCCGCCGGGAGGCGAGAAGGGCGATTACCTGACCGACCGGCTCACCGACGAAGCGCTGGAGATCATTGAAGAGTGGGCCGAGGATCCGTTTTTTCTCTACTTTCCCTACTACACGGTTCACACCCCGATTGAGGGAAAGCCGGAACTGGTCAAGGAGTACCAGGGCCGGGTGAACCCCGAAGCGCAGCACACGAACCCGGCCTATGCCGCCATACTGCACAGCCTGGACGAGAGCGTGGCTCGAATCCTGGCCAAACTGAAAGAGCTGGAAATCGAGGACAACACCGTCATCATCATGACCGGGGACAACGGTGGGGCGGCTGGACTCCCCTGGATAAACGGCGGTGCACCTACCAATAATGCGCCCCTTCGGGCCGGCAAGGGGTCGGTCTATGAGGGGGGTGTCCGGGTTCCGACCCTGCTGCGATGGCCTGGTGTCACATCGCCAGGCTCTGTCTCCAACGAGCCCGTGATGCACGTAGACTACTACCCCACGATTCTGGAGATGGCCGGAGTAGAAGGGAATTCGCAGCACAACCGCAGTGTCGATGGAGTCAGTCTGGTGCCCATTCTGGGGGATTCTTCGAAGAGTCTGGGACGGGAAGCCCTGTTCTGGCACTATCCCCACTATCACGGCGGAGGGGCAACACCCTATGGAGCCGTGCGGGCCGGGAACTGGCGGCTGGTCGAATTCTACGAGGACAACCGCATCGAGCTCTACAATCTGGCCGAGGACATCGGAGAGACACACGACCTGGCCGCAACCCGTCCCGACAAAGCGGACGAGTTACGAGGTCTTCTGCACGACTGGAGGCAGAAGATGCAGGCCCAGATGCCCACACCCAACCCGGACTACGGGGGGGATTGAGGGCCTGGGGGCTTTAAGCCCCTCAGCCCTTCAATCCCCCCAGCCCTGTAATCTCGCATCTGAATTGAAACGGCCCCGGCAAGTCGCTATAGTTTCTCGCGATCTTCCATGAGCGTACCCGAAACAGCATTCGACCACAGAGGCTTCGGCAAGACCAGCCGCAGTGATCGCTGGTGGCTCCAGTCGTTGCTGGTTTTTTCGGGCCTCTCGGCCTTTGTTGTGTACTCAACCTGGGCGGCCTTTCAGGGAGAGCATTACCATTCGGGTCCCTATCTCTCTCCCTTCTATTCGCCCGAGCTCTTCGGTGCATCTCCCCATAGCTGGTTCGGTGCCAGACCGGGGTTTTGGCCACTGTGGCTGCCCTGGTCTCCGGCCTTCCTGATTCTGTGGGCTCCGGGCGGTTTTCGTTTGACCTGCTACTACTATCGAGGGGCTTACTACAAGGCATTCTGGTCGGATCCGCCTTCTTGCGCGGTGGGGGAACCACGGAAAGGCTACCGCGGTGAAGCTTCGTTTCCTCTCATCCTGCAAAACGTTCACCGCTACTTCATGTACCTGGCACTTTTGTTCCTGGTGTTCCTCTCCTGGGATGTCTGGAGAGCGCTCTGGTTCATTGATCCGGCAACCGGGATCGAGTCTTTCGGAATGGGTGTGGGAACACTGGTGCTGGCGGTCAACACCACTCTGCTGGGAGGATACACTCTGGGCTGTCACTCGTTGCGGCACCTGGTCGGAGGAGGTCGGGACCGGCTCTCCGAATCACCATTACGTTTCCAGAGCTACCGCTGTGTCAGTTGTTTGAACCGGCGTCATATGGTCTGGGCCTGGATGAGCCTGGTCTGGGTTGGATTCTCCGACGTCTATGTTCGGCTCTGCTCGATGGGAATCTGGACAGACTGGAGAATCCTCTGATGCCCGGATATCAGGCTTATGAACACGATGTCCTGATCGTCGGAGCGGGTGGAGCCGGTCTTCGGGCGGCCATTGCGGCCTCGGCGACCGGCGTCTCGGTAGCGCTCGTCTGCAAGTCCCTGCTGGGAAAAGCGCACACCGTGATGGCGGAAGGGGGAATTGCGGCTGCCCTCTCCACGGTCGACGAGCGGGACAACTGGAAAGTCCATTTCACGGACACCCTGCGCGGCGGTCAATACATGAACGACTGGCGGATGGCTGAACTGCATGCCCGGGAGGCTCCTGACTGCGTACGCGAACTGGAGGCCTGGGGCGCGGTGTTCGACCGAACTGGTGACGGGCGTATCCTGCAGCGGAACTTCGGCGGCCACAAGTATCCTCGACTGGCCCATGTAGGCGACCGTACGGGGCTCGAAATGATCCGCACTCTCCAGGATCACGGTGTCCACCAGGGGCTTGACGTTCATATGGAGTGCACGGTCATTGAGCTCCTGAAGGAGGGAGATCGAGTCGTCGGTGCGGTGGCTTATGACCGCCAGAAGGGTCGCTTTCTGGTGTTCCGGGCCTCGGCCGTGGTGCTGGCAACCGGCGGAGTCGGCAGGGCCTACCGCATCACCAGCAATAGCTGGGAGTACACGGGAGACGGGCACGCACTGGCCTATCAGGCGGGAGCCGAGCTGATGGATATGGAATTCGTTCAGTTCCATCCCACGGGGATGATCTGGCCGCCCAGCGTCCGTGGCATCCTGGTCACAGAAGGAGTTCGCGGGGAAGGCGGGATCCTGCTCAATTCTGAAGGCAAGCGCTTCATGTTCGACGACATTCCCGAACCCTATCAGAACCAGACCGCGGACAACCCCGAGGAGGGATGGCGATATACGCAAGGGGACCGAAACGCCCGACGCCCGCCTGAACTGCTGACTCGCGACCACGTAGCCCGCTGCATCGTGGGAGAGGTCCGAGCCGGTAGAGGAAGTCCACACGGTGGAGTCCTGCTCGACATTGCCTGGATCAAGGAGAAACTCCCGCAGGCAGCGGAGCACATCAAGCGCAAACTTCCCAGCATGTACCATCAGTTCAAGGAACTCGCCGACATCGACATTACCGAGGAACCCATGGAGGTCGGCCCGACGACCCACTACCTGATGGGGGGGATTCGGGTCGATGCCGAAACTCAGATGTCAGGCGTGCCCGGACTGTTTGCTGCAGGAGAGTGCGGCCGGGGGCTGCACGGGGCGAATCGGTTGGGCGGAAACTCGCTTTCCGATTTGCTGGTCTTCGGCAAGAGAGCCGGCGAGCATGCGGCCGAGTATGCCCGCAGCCACGGGGCAGGTGGAGTCGATGAGTCGCGGATTAAGGAAGTTCTCCAGTGGGCGCTCCTACCCTTTGACGACGGGCCGAAGAAAGCTGAGAACCCCTATGAGATTCAGCGGGAATTGCAGGAGACGATGCAGCAACTGGTCGGAATCGTGCGGCGGGAAGAGGAAATGCTGACGGCCCTGCAACGGCTTCGGGATCTCAAGGAAAGAGCTTTGGGCGTGACAGTTCCCGGAAATCGTGAGTACAACAACGGATGGCACACGGCTCTCGATCTGAAACCCCTGCTGACGGTGGCCGAAGCGATCGCCATCTCGGCCGTGGAACGCAGGGAAAGCCGCGGTGCCCAGTTTCGCGAGGATTACCCGGAGAAGAACCCTGACCTGGGGCAGGTCAACATGGTGGTCAGGAAGAACGAGAGAGGCGAGATGGAGATCCGCCGGGAGTCTGTCCCCCGACTGCCCGAGCACCTGCAGCAGATCGTGGAGGAGATGCAGTAATGGCCGACCAGGCAACCTTTCGGATCTGGAGGGGGACTTCTGAGGGCGGGGAGTTTGTGGACTACGGTGTCGACGTGTCTGAAGGAATGGTAGTGCTCGATGTGGTTCGCCGGATCCAGGCCGAGCAGGCGCTTGATCTGGCTCTCCGTTGGAACTGCAAAGCGGGCAAGTGCGGATCCTGCTCAGCCGAAGTGAACGGAATGCCCCGCCTGATGTGCATGACTCGACTCAGCGATCTGCCGCTGGATAAGTCGGTCACGGTCGAACCACTCAAGGCCTTTCCCCTGATCAAAGACCTGGTCACTGATGTGTCGTGGAACTTCGAGGTCAAGAAGAAAATCAAGAAGTTCCGGCCCCGCCCGCCCGACAACCCTGACGGGAGCTGGAACATGTCCCAGGAGGACGTCGAGCGCGTTCAGGAGTTCCGCAAATGTGTTGAGTGCTTTCTCTGCCAGGACGTCTGTCATGTTCTGCGAGAACATCAACTGCACGATGAGTTCATCGGTCCCCGCTACTTTGTCCATGTTGCGGCGCTGGAGATGCATCCCCTCGATGAAGAAGACCGACTGGAGGAACTGCGAACGACCCAGGGTGTCGGATATTGCAACATTACCAAATGCTGTACCAAGGTCTGCCCGGAAGGTATTACAATTACTGATAACGCCATCATTCCGCTCAAGGAGCGAGTTGTGGACCGGTTTTATGATCCTCTCCGCGCCCTGCTCCGGCGCCTTGGTCGGCGGGCCCCTTGAGGCAGGATTTTCGGCGAACTCAAGCCGGGGAGATGAGCCATGGATTTCGAATTGAAGCCTTTGACTCCTCTAGGCGAAGGACGGGCTCTGGAACTGGCCAGGCACTACCGTCTTCTCAATGAGCCGGCCCAGGCCGAGAGCATCTGTCGTGACATCCTGCGCGTCGATGAAGATCATCAGGAGGCGTTGACGGTTCTCCTGCTGGCCCTGACCGACCAGTTCAGCCGCCGCCTCGGAGATTCGTTTCATCGTGCCCGGCGAATCCTGGCTCAACTCCAGGATCAGTACGAGCGTGCCTACTACTCCGGGATCGTCTACGAGCGGATGGGGCGAGCCAAGCTGCGTCAGGGCGTCCCGGGCTGCAGTTCAGCAGCCTACGAGGCCCTGCGCCAGGCCATGGAGTTCTACGAGAACGCCGAGGAGCTTCGGGAGCCCGGGAACGACGACCCGATTCTGCGCTGGAATGCATGCGCCCGCACCATCATGGATCGGTCTCTGCGCCCCAGCCCCGAGGACACTTTCATTCCGATGTTGGAATAGGCGCTCGCCGGGGCTCCCACCGGGAGCGGCCCACGGGCCGTGTGGAACACTAACTGTCAAGGGGACGTCAGAGGCAGGAGCATTAGCGACTGCGTGGCGGCAATCACCCTCTCAGAAACTCGACCAGCGTCTTCACGTCCTCTTCATCGTTGTAGACAAACGGCGAGACTCGAATTCGATCCTGTCCCCACCAGACCAGAATTCGGGCTGCGGTGAGCCGATCCGAGAGCTCTTGCCACCCGTCGCAGCGGAACGCTATGTTGCCGGCGTGACGCTCGGGTTCGGCCGGGGTGATCACCTCCAGGCCAAGTTCCTGGAGACGCACCCGGGTCAGGGCGGCCAGGCCGAGAACATGATCGTATACCTGCTCGCTGCCCAGTGCCTCAAGGTAGCGGAGTCCATTGACAAGAGCATAAAGACTGACCCAGGACTGATTTCCAACCGTGACCCGGCTGGCGTCGGCCCTGGGGGCGATCCTGGTTGGATCGGAAATGGGCGGATGCTCTTCAACGGAGGCCTCCCCGATGAACAGGGGGTCGAAGTGTGGCTGAAGCTGCCGGTTCCAATGGAAGATACCCAGGCCGTGAATGCCCAGGAGCCACTTATAGGTGCAGCAAACTGTGAAGTCGATGTCAGCCAGATCAAGCGGAACGACGCCCAGAGAGTGGGAGACGTCAGTGAGAATCGCAGCACCGTTCCGATGGGCGATCTTTGCCAGGGCATGAAGGTCATGGCGCAGTCCGGCGCATTGACTCATCCAAAATCGAACTAAGGTGAGACCGTTGCCTCATCAAGAATCGAACCGAACACTTGATGAGGAGGCGACGAATTGAGGAAAAAGTTGAGTTTGGAGTTGCGCCGAGAGTTGTTGACACGCACTGCGGAGGATTACGCATCGGCCCGCAAAGGAATCAAGAGCCAGATCGTGGATCAGTTGGTTGCGGCAACCGGCTACGGTCGCAAACACGCCATTACTCTGTTGAACAATCCGCCGGGTAGCGTTAGTTCTTCGCGACCCCGCCGCGCCCGATACGATGAGCGAGTCAAGCAGGTACTGGTTACCCTTTGGACCACGGCCAACCGGATCTGCGCCAAGCGACTGGTTCCCTTTCTTCCCGAGTTGATCGAGGTGATGGAGAGGAACGGTCATTTGTCCTTACCCGCTGATGTCCGGGGAAAGCTTCTGACGATCAGCCCCGCCACCGCTGATCGATTGCTGGCCACCGAGAGAATCAATCAGCGTGGTGTGAGTACAACCCGGCCGGGAAGCTTACTCAAAAAGCAGATCAAGGTACGGACCTTCGCCGACTGGGACGATCTTCAACCCGGGTTTCTGGAAGCGGACCTGGTCGCTCACTGCGGCGTCAGTGCTGCCGGTAGTTTTCTGCACACGCTGGTCCTGGTGGACGTCGCAACGGGCTGGACCGAGTGCGTGGCCCTGCTGCGGCGCAGCGAAGCCGACGTGATCGGCGCCCTGAACTCCCTGCGTGGCCGGCTCCCGGTTCCTTTGCTGGGATTGAATACGGATAACGGCAGCGAGTTCATCAACTATGAGATGCTTCGCTACTGCCAAAGAGAGCAGATCACTTTCACTCGTTCCCGGGTCAATCGAAAGAACGATCAGGCCTTTGTGGAAGAGAAGAACGGCTCTGTCGTGAGAAGGCTGATCGGGTACGATCGCTACGAGGAACTGGGGGCCTGGCGGGCCCTGATTCAGCTTTATGAGATTCTACGCCTCTATGTGAACTTCTTTCAGCCCTCGATGAAGCTGATCGAAAAGCAGCGCGTCGGCGCACGCGTCAAGAAGCGCTACGATCGAGCTCAAACTCCTTACCAGCGCATCATTGCTTCTGGTTATCTCACCAAGCGAAAGAGGGAGCGAATCGAGCGTTTTTACCGGAAGCTCGATCCGGTGATCTTACTCAAAGAGCTCGAGCGACGCCAAGACTATTTTTGGACCTTTGCTAACGGACAAAGGGAACTGGAAGGGAACGACTCCCCCAGAGAGATGGATGCAATCGTCAGGAAGTATCTTGTCGAGATCACCGCTTCACAAGAACCCAAAGAGATCAGAAGATATCGGCGGACGAAAAAGCCCCGGACATGGAGGACTCGAAAGGATCCCTTTGCTGAAGTCTGGCCAGAGGTTCGTGTCCAACTGGAAGTTAATCCCGCTCAAACCGCCAAAGCGCTTTTCGTTCGCCTTCAGCAACGCTATCCCGGTCGGTTCTTCGATGGGCAACTGCGGACGCTGCAGCGACGGGTGAGGGACTGGCGTAGGGAGCAGCTCTACAAGGCCGAGATCGCTCGCGTGGAGCCGACAGCCTCCGAAATCGGGTTCCAATCTCGCCCAGTTGCTCCGGCAGAAGATCGCGAAGCGGGTCCGGCTCCGGTCGCCCCGTTGTTTCTGATGTAAGGAACCAATAAGCTGTTCGGAACTGGGTTCGATTCTTAGTGAGGCAAGTTTCTAGCTTTGGTTCGATTCTCTAATGAGGCAATACGTCCGGTCAGATAGCTGACGTGACTGACTGGGACCAGGCGAGTGCGGCGGTCAATGGCTTCTGCAAGGTCTCGGGTGGAGAGATCGAAGTCTCGACTTCTGACGATTCGCACTTCCACTCCATAGCGTGACTCCAGTCGAGCGAAGGGATAGATCATGGTCGGGTAATCGAGGTCGTTAATGACCACGTTGTCGCCTGCCTTCCAGGGCAGCGACCAGCAGACCTGATTGATGGCATCGGAACAGCTCCCCAGGAAAGCAATATCCGAGGCGGGGACCTTCATCATCCTCCCCAGGAGCTCGCGAGCCTCCTGCGAGACATCAAGGAAACGGGCTCGGCTGTCGCCGCCCCCGCTCTTGTCCACGACAAACCTCTCCAGTGCCTCTTTGACCGTCTTCAGTTGGGGAGTCTCTCCGCCCGCGGCCAGGTGGACACACCCTTCGAGTCCGATGAAATCATTCTTGGGAGCCAGGCTCGACATGGGGGCGTATTATTCCACGTTCCAACCGGCAACTGTAACCGGCAAGGCCCCGGCCCGTGCTAGAATACCGACTCCTCGGAACTAGCGTGGGGGTATAGCTCAGTTGGCAGAGCACCTGCTTTGCAAGCAGTTGGGGAGTCTCTCCGCCCGCGGCCAGGTGGACACACCCTTCGAGTCCGATGAAATCATTCTTGGGAGCCAGGCTCGACATGGGGGCGTATTATTCCACGTTCCAACCGGCAACTGTAACCGGCAAGGCCCCGGCCCGTGCTAGAATACCGACTCCTCGGAACTAGCGTGGGGGTATAGCTCAGTTGGCAGAGCACCTGCTTTGCAAGCAAGACTGAGCGGCTTTTCTAACTCCCTGAAAAAAAAAGACAATCCTGAAACGGTAGGGATTTACGTACCCCAAGTGTCCCCGGCGTTCCCCAGGATTGCCCCGGAAACTCCGCTGTTCTGGACACAGTTTTCCCCACGGTCGTAGAAGGGGTGACCGCTTCCTGCCACACTGGGCCGGGCCCGGCAGAATTTGAACCTGCAACCTACGGATTCGTAACGCATTCGAGGAAAACGCGAAACGTGACGAAAACTTAACAACATCAACTGTTTATCCGGATCCTCCGTCACAGCCAATTTCCAAACCCGGGGTATTGTTTAGCGCTCAGCCGGGCGAACAATCTTTCTTTCAGCATTCAGACAGCATCACTAGATTTTGAGTCCTCTCTGGCACAACGTGAAAAGCTACGAAAACCTAACAAACACAAGCCTTACGCGGGTTTTTGCCTTACCCGTAATGTGGTTTCTTGAGCTTTCTTGAGTTTCGTAGGTGGACGAAAAGTGGACGGAGGTTCTTGGAGGGATTCCAGGGCTCGTCACTATTCGTACTCAAGCCATTCTCCAGAGCAAAGATAGTGACGGGAATCGAACGCGCGACGTCCAGCTTGGGAAACTAACAATCGATCGAAAATAAAGAATTTAGCGTCTATGGCGTCCAATCCAGTCAATCGTATCCAACTGAACCAACAAGATTTGCAAAAACGCAGTTCTTAATGATGCCAACTTCTCCTCCGAAACGGGCCTCGCGCGCGACGCATCGGGATCGCCAACCCGTCCGGGTCAGTTCGCCACTGATCTTACCCCCTGAAACGAGCCCAGGTTGAGTATTTGGCGAGATCCGGGGGCGTGAAGGACCATTTGGTCACCGGACGGTCGACTGATGTAAACTACATCACCGGGAAACACTGGGGCCCTGACGGAGACACGTACGCCTATGACGAACCTCTGCAATCGATACGGAGTGACTGGGCTGCTATCGCTCCTCATGCTACTCATTGTGCCGCTGGAGGCGCAGGAGCACGCTCGACGGAACCCCTACACTTCACCGGCGGATGTCGCCACGGGCAAGAGCCGTTACCGTCCGCTCTGTTCGAATTGCCACGGTCAGGACGGCAAGGGAGTGATCGGGCTTGCACCAGGACTCGTGGGCGCCCTTCACCACGCCTCGTCCGATGCGGAAATCTTCGACATTCTCATCACCGGAATTGCGGGTACATCAATGCCCGCCTTCTCCTTCAACGAGCGGCAAGCCTGGGAGTTGGTCTCCTTCGTGCGTTCGATCGGCGGCCGTGGCGGCGATTCGGTGGACGGTGACGTAGCGGCGGGAGAGTCTCTGTTTCGCGGCCGTGCCGCATGCATTGGCTGTCACCGGATTGGAAACGAAGGCGGACGCAGCGGCCCGGATCTAGTCGACGTTGCGGCATCGACGCCAGCGGATGAGTTGCGTCTCTCTATAAAGCGTCCGAGTGAGATCGTTAGTCCACGCTACTACCGGGTCCGTGCGGTGACAGCGGATGGCAAAGTCATCGAGGGAGTCCGGCTGAATGAAGATTCCTTCTCGGTCCAGATTCTCGACACGAAGGAACGCCTCATCTCGCTCGATAAGGCGGCCCTAAGAGAATATGCACTCGTGAGGGAATCGCCGATGCCTTCCTTCGAGAACAGTCTGACGGAAAAGGAATTGACCGATATCATCGCCTACCTCCGCAGTCAGGTCCCGGGAGAAGAACAGTGACACTACACATCGGTTTGACTCTAGCTCTCCTGGTGGCCTCTCCGGTGGCGGCGCAGGTTTCCTACCAACGCATTCTCGGGGCGGACCAGGAGCAGGAAAACTGGCTAACCTATTCCGGAGCCTACCACGGTCGCCGCTATCGCGAACTCGACCAAATCACTCGCGAGAATGTGGATCAGATGGAATTGAAGTGGGTTTATCAGGGTTCCTCAACGCACACCTGGCAGGCCACTCCCCTCGTCGTCGATGGAGTCATGTACATCACCGAGGGCCCCAACAACGTAGCCGCCATTGATGCCCGCACGGGACGGGAATTCTGGAAATTCGAGCACAAGCTGCCGGCCCGCGTGAATGTCTGTTGCGGCCGTGTGAATCGCGGCGTGGCGATTCTCGATGACCTCGTTTACACCGGTACCCTCGACGGCTACCTGTTCGCGATCGATGCGAAGACCGGACGCCTGGTCTGGAAGAAGAAGATCATCGACAATTCCAAGGGTTACGCGCTGGCGATGGCGCCGCTTGCCGTCAAGGGAATGATCATCATCGGCCCGGCAGGTGGAGAATACGGCATACGGGGCTTCCTCGACGCCTACGACGCGAAGACCGGCGAGAGAGTGTGGCGCTTCAACACCATCCCCGGTCCCGGCGAACCCGGCCACGAGACCTGGGAGAACGACGCGTGGAAGACGGGTGGCGGCTCCGCCTGGCTCACCGGCTCCTTCGATCCCGAACTGAACCTTCTCTACTGGGGCATCGGGAATCCGAGTCCCGCTTGGAACAGCGATGTCCGCCCCGGCGACAACCTCTACACCGATTCCGTGATCGCTCTCAATCCGGACACCGGCAAACTCCAATGGCATTTCCAGTTCACGCCGCACGATAGCTGGGACTGGGATGCGGTTCAGATTCCCGTCCTCGCCGACATCAACTTCAAGGGCGAACCCCGCAAAGTGATGCTCTGGGGAAATCGCAACGGATTCTTCTACGTTCTGGATCGCACCGACGGCAAGTTCCTCCTCGGCAAGTCGTTCACCAAGCAGACCTGGGCCGAAGGTCTTGACGAAAAAGGCCGGCCGATCCGCATCAAAGGCATGGACCCGAGCGAGGAAGGCACCCTCGTCTACCCCAGCGTTCAGGGTTCAACCAACTGGTACGCTCCTGTCTACAGTCCGCGAACGAAGCGCTTCTACATCACCACATGGGTCGACTACTGGGGCCTCTACTACACCGGCGAACCCGCCTACACCGAAGGCAACCTATATGGCGGCAGCGCCGTTGCACGAATCTATCCCAATCAGATGGAAGAGAAGGATCCCGGCTACGGAGCCATCCGCGCCATGGATCCGAACACCGGGAACTGGGATTGGGAGTTCAAGACCCAGGGCATCTCCGAAAGCGGTTTACTGGCCACGTCGACCGACGTCCTGTTCTCGGGGAGCAGGGAAGGGCTCTTCTTCGCCATTGACGCGACCAACGGAAAGCTTCTCTGGCACGTCCGGTTGGGCGGAAGGGTCGCCAACTCTCCCATCACATTCTCGATCGACGGGAAGCAGTACGTGACCGTAGGTTCCGGTGACTCGCTCTTCACGTTCGCGCTCGGAGAATGACCACACGGGATCGGTCCAAACTCGATCCTCGGCCGATCACACCGTAATTCGTTGAAAACATTGAAGCGGGAGACGGGAATCGAACCCGCGACGCCCATGTCTCTCAACTCACGCTCCTGTCGCCACCGAAAAAGTCAATTGCACCGGGCCGGGGCTTGCGGCTTCGTCTCGCTGGCTAGTTTTTCCATACTGGCTGCGTTGGGGGTGCTTCCATAGGGTACCTGCCACCCCTTTCTTCTGAGCTAACTGTGTGGCACTGGCAGCGACTCTGGGGGTACTACCTCCGACTCCTGGCTGGCACCTAAATCGTGACTTGCGCCGTCTCTCGGGTCATGGCCAGGCCCCCTATCCCCCCCTTTTGAGATGTGTGGTGCCGGGGCCGCCCATGTCTCTCAACTCACGCTCCTGTCGCCACCGAAAAAGTCAATTGCACCGGGCCGGGGCTTGCGGCTTCGTCTCGCTGGCCAGTTTTTCCATACTGGCTGCGTTGGGGGTGCTTCCATAGGGTACCTGCCACCCCTTCCTTCTGAGCTAACTGTGTGGCACTGGCAGCGACTCTGGGGGTACTACCTCCGACTCCTGGCTGGCACCTAAATCGTGACTTGCGCCGTCTCTCGGGTCATGGCCAGGCCCCCTATCCCCCCCTTTTGAGATGTGTGGTGCCGGGGCCCCCTGCGTGGCAGCATCCGGCCTTCGATCCACCGGGGATCAGCTGGAATATCGGGATCAACGATCACACCAAGGTCTTGAACATGACGGCGGTCCAGAGCATCTGTACGGTATACTTCCGTCCGGCACCCGGTCACGATGCGGAAGCCTTGATCGAGCGGTCCCGGAAGGCCGCCGCGCAGTGCGGCATCGATTTCGAAGTGCTCTGGGCGGGACAACCCTTGTATATGGATCCTGAATCGGACTTCGTCCGTGAGGTCCTGGCGTTGTCTGGAAATGAAAAGGCTCAAACCGTCTCCTACGGAACCGACGGGGCCGTGCTGACGGAGATGAAAAAGTTGGTGGTATTGGGCCCCGGAGACATCGCTCAGGCGCACACTCAAGATGAATGGATTCTCTTGGATCAGCTCGAGAAAGGGACACAACTCTACGCCAAGTTGATTCGTCATTGGTGCGCCTGAAGGATCTTCTGGATGCGTCTTCCCTTGAATCAAAACCACAACTCTGAGGATTAGTCAATGACTACGACCACCCATCAAGGACTCCTATCACGAGATCTGGCCCACCTGATCCACCCCCTTCACAATCCCGGCCTTCACCAGCAGGCACATATCTGGACTCGGGGAGAGGGAGCGGTTCTCACCGACGCCGAGGGAAGTCAATACATCGATGGCCTCTCCGGACTCTGGAACGTGGTTGCCGGTCACGGCCGCACCGAGCTGGCCGAGGCAGCTGCACGCCAGATGGACACCCTGGGCTACTGCTCTGGATACGCCGGCAGCTCGAACCCTGCCGTGATCGAATTGGCGGAGAGGTTGGCAGGGCTGACCTATCCATCGATCACTCGCTTCTTCTTTACCTCCGGGGGAGGAGAGTCGACGGAAACTAACATCAAGACGGCACGTTATTACTGGAAACTCAAGGGCCAGCCGGACAAGACGAAAGTGATCTCACGGCAGTGGGGATACCACGGAGTCACGCTTGCTGCCATGAGTGCCACCGGAATCACGGCGTATTGGCCCATGTTCGAGCCTCGCGTGCCCGGCTTTGTACACATCCCCTCCCCCTACCCCTATCGCTATGAATCTGCGGGGGATCAGACTCAGGGGGTAGCGGCGGCCAACGAGCTGGAACAGGCGATTCTGCGCGAGGGGCCCGAGACAGTTGCCATGTTCTTGGCGGAGCCGGTTCAGGGAGCCGGCGGAGTGATCGTCCCCCAACCGGACTATTTTCCTCGCATCCGAGAAATCTGCGACAAGTACGACGTGCTCCTCGTCTCGGACGAGGTGATTACGGGGTTTGGACGCACCGGTAGGATGTTCGGACTAGACCACTGGGGCGTCGAGCCCGACATGATCCAGTTTGCCAAGGCGATTACGTCCGGTTACTTCCCGCTCGGCGGGACTGGAGTCAACGAAGAAATTGCCCAGGTGCTGGACACCGGAGAGATGGTCTGGATGCATGCCTTCACCTACAGTGCACATCCGGTTGGCTGCGCCGTGGCTTTACGCAACCTGGACATCATCGAAAGGGAGAACTTCCCGGATCAGGCAGCGGACAAAGGAACCTATCTCTTGGAGCGGCTGCAGTCGGCTCTAGGCGACCACCCCCACGTGGGTGAGGTGAGAGGGCTGGGTCTCATGCTCGCCGTGGAGCTGGTGGAGAACAAGGAAACCAAAGCTGAGTTTCCGGCCCAGGATCAGATCGGACTCAAGGTCCACGCTGCCACCCAGAAACGTGGACTCTTCAGCCGCCTGCGGGGCGACGTTTTTCTGCTGGCCCCTCCAATCGTAATCAGTAGAGAGCAGCTGGACCAGACCGTAAAGATCATGACCGAATCAATCGAGGAGGTCTTATAATCAACCCAAGCGGACCTTGCGACTCTTCAGATCGATCGCGAAGAGGATGTAGTAGGTCTTCAGGCCGCGTGGCGTCCACACCTCGGTCGTAAAGAAGTCCATTCCGGCGATCTCGCCCCAATGGGCCTGCAGAAAAGTCTTCCAAGAAGACGGCCGGTCAGGCGCGGGCTTGATCCCATTGTCCTTCAACACCTTGGCTATCGTGCTGGTCGCGACCCGATTGAGCGTCTTCCGACCAAGGCGCTTGCCCTTCGCGGCGAGTCGCCGCCTCTGGCCGTTGGTCAGGCGAAGCCGACGACCCTTCATCTGCTCCTTCAGGACCCGGTTCTCCTCGACCAAGTACGCGATGACGTCCTGCTGCTGGCGGTTCACCCAGCCTGAGAGGGCCCAGAGTAGCACTTGAAGCGGGTAGGTTTCGGCCTTCATGACGCCATTGTTCGCGCCTACAAGTCACACTCCCACAGTGGGTTATGAATCGGCTGAATTTTCGGATGGGACGCGCCCGTGGGCGCAGGCTCAGGTTGCATATTCGAGTGATCTTCCTCGGCAAGCACTACGAACCACGATGAGTTGAGGGTGATCTGCAACAGGCAATGAATCTTTCTCTTGACCCTTTGGATACGAGGCGTTTACCTCCGGCTCAAGATTTGCCTAAGTCATTGCTGTACAAGGTGGACGGGATTTTTCGGGTGGACAACGGGTTTCTCATCATCGTCAAAGAGCTGTATTGAGCGGCTTCTTCAGGCTGGAGCCCATGTAGCGTACCAAAGCCCCATTCGGCGTTGGGATTGGCGGTCACATTGAAATGCACCACCCGACGCCGCTCATGGGCCAGCACCACGAAAACAAACAGAAGCTGGAAAGTTGCGGTGGGAACGACGAAGAAATCCACGGAAACCATTTGAGTGAGATGATTCGTGAGGAAGGTGCGCCAGGTCTGGGAGGGCGGTTTCGTAGCACGAACCATGTACTTGGCAATCGTGGTTTCACAGATGTCGATGCCCAGCTTGAGCAGTTCGCCATGAATTCTGGGAGCTCCCCAAAGAGGATTGGCTTGACTCATCTGCCCAATGAGGTTCCGAACTTCCTTCTGAATGGCGGGCCTCCCGGGCCGCCCAGTTCGACTCTTCCATCTCCAGTACAGTCGAAAGCCCATCCGATGCCAAGCAACAACCGTTTTCGGTCGAATAATGACCAGGGCTTGCCGCCACCCCGACCAGAACCGAGAAAGCCAGACCCAGAGAAGGCGGTCGCTGTTCTGAAACCGAGGGCGCTTTCTCTCGGAACTCCTCTGCAGGATTCCGAGCTGATGGCGAAGTGCCACGATCTCTAGTTGCAGTGCCAGGCGTGTTTTGAAGCTGGAGCGGAGTAGAGTGAGGAGTGAGAACAACAAGTTGAGCATCGGCTCGGAAGGTTACCAGCGGCTGCGCTGAGCATCAATGATTTCAAGGGCTATGAGGTTTTTGGTAGGCACAGGTACTCCCGTTACCTGCAAAGAAAAATCGCTGCCTTGTCGACGGATTGCGGCCAAGACTCCTCATCGGCAGATCCCTGACCCCACCCCGGCGCCAGTTCAGAATCCCGCACTTTCTAGCGATCGCCAACATCAGCGGTCTCTTCAAGACGCGACTTATCGCTTTTCGTCTCTGTTACAGGCCACGCTACCAGCCCAAAATACGCGACCAAAGATCGCTGGCCCACTTCAGTCTCCCACTCTACTTCCCAATCTTTCCTAATCTTTCGGGTGTCCGGTTGGTGGAAAACTCGGTCAAGTGGATGATTTTCCTAACGTTTCCTAGTGATTCGGCTTGTTGCGGTCAGGACTTCTAATCCGTAGTGTCTTGGTCCAGCGACGACTATTCCCTTCGTGCTCGAAGCACCTGACACACCTGACGCAGTTCAACCTCCTGTCCTTGCAGTAGGACGAGAAGGTGGTAAATGAGATCGGCAGCCTCCTCGGCGGTGCGTTCCGGGCCCTCCGCTGCTGCAGCACGGAACACTTCCTCTGCTTCCTCCAGCAGCTTGGCTCCCTGCCGCTGGAGACCTTGCTCGAGCAGAGACCTCGTGTAGGAACCTCGAACCGAGATTCGGGCTCGACTCCGGATAATTCGGACCAACTCTCCCAGGGATTCCAGGCCACTCTCGGCGCCCGCAAAGCAAGAAACAGTTCCCTTGTGGCAGGTGGGTCCATGGGGAAGCGCTTTGATCAGAATGGCGTCACCGTCGCAGTCTGCGACAATGGAAACCAGTTGCAGAGTGTTTCCGGACGTCTCTCCTTTCTCCCAGAGCTGTCCGCGGCTGCGGCTGAAAAAGGTGACCTTGCGAGTCTCCAGGGTGCGTTGCAATGCCTCTTGATTCATGTAGGCCAACATAAGAACTCGGCCCGTATCCGCATCCTGAATCACCACCGGTAAAAGACCGCTCCTCGCTTTGCCCCACTTCAAGGCTGAATGATCGATCACAGTCTCACTCCAATCGAGGCCTCTTTGATGGCCTGTTTGACCTCGCGAATCGAATAGGTTCCGAAATGAAAGACGCTGGCAGCCAGAAGTGCGTCCGCGTGTCCTACTCTGACCGCCTCGACGAAGCTCTCCAAAGTACCGGCGCCCCCCGAGGCAATCACCGGAATCGAGACTCGGCGCTTGACCTCGTGCAACAGTTCCACATCGAAACCCAGAGATGTCCCGTCCCGATCAAACGAGGTCAACAGGATCTCTCCGGCACCACGTTGCTCCGCTTCCTCAGCCCACTGAAGGGCATCGCGCCCCGTGTCCCTTCTTCCTCCTTCCACTAGTACCGTCCAGCCTCCCGGGCGCCTCTTCACATCGATGGCACATACAGTGTTGGCTCTTCCCAAAAGCTCTGCCATCTCTGAAAGGAGGCCAGGACGCGCCAGGGCCGCCGTGTTCACCGAGACTTTATCAGCGCCGGCATCGAGGAGTGCGCGGCCGTCCCGCACGCTGCGAACACCTCCTCCCACCGTAAAGGGAATATTCACTGCCCGCGCCACCTCCCTCGCCAGCTCACACGCGGTTTCACGCTGGTCGCTGGTCGCCGTAATGTCCAGAAAGACCAGTTCGTCCGCTCCCTCAGCGCAGTAGCGGCGGGCCAGCTCCACGGGGTCCCCGGCATCTCTCAGATTCTGAAAGCTGGTTCCTTTGACCACTCGCCCGCGGTCGACATCTAAGCAGGGAATGATTCGTACCGCCAGATCAGCGCCGCGCTTTTCTCCGTTGTCCGAAGCATCATCTGAGCTGGGGGACCACTCGGCCAGGGACACCTCACCACTTAACAGGGCTCGGCCCACCACTGCCGCATGACAGCCCACCCGCTGCAGCCGGCTCAGATCCTCCAGACTGGACACTCCACCGCTGGCTATCAGTCTCAGCCCACAGCTGTGCCTGAGGGCTGTCCGATACAGGGCCAGATGGGGGCCTTTCCGGAGGCCGTCGTTTTCGATCCCTGTCATGAGGACTTCTTCGAGGCCTGTCCCGGCCGCCTGCTGCAGAGCCTGGCGCACGGATATCCCGGTGTTTTTCACCCAGGCCTCGACATGAATCTGACCTTTTCGAACATCGAGGGCCCCTGCCATTCGGTGACTCCCGAACAGCTGCACTGCGCTGGCCACCGTCTCAGTCCCACGAAACAATAGAGTCCCGACCACGACCTTACTCACCCCGCTGTCGAGAAGACACTGAATGTCCTGCAGCGTTCGAACCCCCCCTCCGGTCTGAATCTCCAGGGACGTTCGGGCGGCCAGTTCCTGTACCAGAGCTAAAAAGGCACCCTGGTTGTGGGGATCGCGAGCCCCGTCCAGGTTCACCAGGTGAAGCCGTGTGGCCCCCTGTTGCTCGTACTGGAGCGCCAGTTTGACCGGCTCCTCGCTCCAGACGGTCACCCTGTCGTAGTTCCCCTGTCTCAGTCTGACTACTTTCCCATCCAGAATGTCGATGGCCGGAATCAACTGCATAGCTGGGCAAATCCCTTCAGCAGCAGGTCACCTGCCTCGCCCGATTTTTCGGGATGCCACTGGACCCCGAAAAGGTGCTCGTGACGTACGCCGGCGCAGAGTTCCCCTCCGTAGCGTGTGGTCGTCGTAATCAGCCCAGCATCGGCTGGGTGACACGCATAGCTGTGCACGAAGTAAGCGTAGCGACCGTTGCTGAGCCGATTCCACCCCATGTGGGGGCATACTACCCCGGGAGGCAGTGCTTTGACCGTCCCTGGAAGAAGTCCCAGGCACCTGGTGTTTCCCTCCTCGGAAGACTCAAACAAGAGCTGCATGCCCAGGCAGATCCCCAGAAACGGCTGAGTCCACTCTTTCAGGGGACTCAGCAGTTCCACCCGGGCCAGTTCGTTCATCGCAGCGGGAGCTGCGCCCACCCCCGGTAGGATCAGCCCGGCGAGGTGGTGCAAATCGTGGGGGCGCTCAACCTTGCGGGCCGGAATTTGCAGTCTCTGGAGCGCCCACAACACATTGCGAGCGTTGCCTCCTCTGTAGTAGAGAACTCCGATCACAGCAATCCTTTTGTCGAAGGAATGGCCGACTGGTGGGGGCAGTCCCGCAAGGCAACACGCAGGCAGCGCCCCAATCCCTTGAACAGAGCCTCCACCTTGTGGTGTTCGTTGCTTCCCCGGTGCAGCTTCATATGGAGGCTGCAACCGAGGGCTTGTGAAAACGACCCAAAAAAATGCGCGACGAGTTCGGTAGGAAGTTTCCCCACGTACTCGCGTTGGAAGGCCCCCGCAAACACGAAGCAGGGACGTCCTGAAATGTCGATGACCACTTCCGCGAGAGCCTCGTCCATCGGAACCCAGAAGCCGTAACGTTCGATTCCAGATCGATCGCCCAGTGCCCTGGAAATCGCTTCTCCCAGCACCAGGCCGGTGTCCTCGACAGTGTGATGCTCATCCACGTCCAGATCCCCACTGGCATTGAGATTCAGATCGACCAGCGAGTGGTGGGCCAGCAGCTCGAGCATGTGGTCGAAAAAGCCGATTCCAGTGGACACCTTTGCTCGTCCCGATCCATCCAGATTCACCAGGACCTCGATATTGGTCTCGGTCGTTTCGCGGTGAGCCCTGGCAAAGCGGGGAAAAGATTCGTTGGTTGTCATCTTTACAAATGAAACGCCGAGGCGGCGGGCAAACTCGGCGTCACTGTCACGATCCCCGACCATCAAAGAGTTCCCCAGATCCACCTCACAGGATTCGAGCAGAGGTTGGACGAGACCGGTTTGCGGCTTTCGGCAGGAGCATCCGTCCTGAGGTTGATGAGGGCAGACCAGCACGTGATCGAAGGCGATGTTCTCCCTGGCCAGCCGTCTTTCAAGTTCCTCCTGAGCTTCCCGAAAGTGCTCCTCGGGGAAGCTGTCTGTTCCCAGGCCGTCCTGGTTACTGACCAGAACCAGGGAAAACCCCTCCTCACGCAGCGTTTGAAGCCCCGACACGACGTGAGACAGAATCCGAAGCTTCTCCAGGCTGTCGACCTGTTTGGTCTCCGGAGGCTCCCAAATCAGAGTGCCGTCTCGGTCCAGAAACGCCATCCTCATGACAGCAACCTCTGGAGAGCTGACAGTAAGCGGTCATTCTCTTCCGGTGTTCCGATTGAGATACGCAGCATGTCTTGCAGGCGGCTGATGCCGTCAAAATGTCTGACCACGATCCGGAATTCATCGCGCAGTCGCTCGTAGATCCGGCGAGCACTGTAGCCGCAAGGGAGCTGCGTGAGGAAGAAATTGGCGGCACTCGAATGTACTCCACACCCCAGCTCCTCACACCGCTGCGCCACCCGGTGGCGTTCGGCTATCAGGCGCCTGACATTGCTCGCCATCTGTTGGCGCCGGCGCCACAGCTTGAGCCCTATGGCCTGGGCTGGAGCACTGACATTGTAGGGAGGCTTCATCTTCACCAATGAGCTGATCAACCGCGGTGAAGCCAATGCGTAGCCGAGTCTGAGTCCAGCTGCGGCGAAGGCTTTGCTGAAGGTGCGCATGACGATCAGGTTCCTCGACTCTTCCCTCACCAGCTCGATGGCCGAGCGAATTCCCTCCTCGTCCGCAAACTCACCGTAGGCCTCGTCCACGACTACGACTCCCTGGAATGCTCGCGTGATCCCGGCCACATCTTCACAACTCACGGTCGTGCCCGTAGGATTGTTCGGAGTGCACAGGAAGAGCAGGTCCGCTCCCTCGAACTCTCGAGCCAGAGCGCCCATATTCAGGTTCAGTTGTGGATCCAAGGGGACGCTGCGATAGGCGAGTCCGTTACTGCTCGCCGCCACCGCATACATCCCATAGGTGGGTGCGGGAGCCAGCACACTACGGCTTCTTCGGACGAAAGTTCGGACGCACAGGTCGATTAATTCGTCGGTTCCATGGGTGACCAGAACGCTCTCGGAGCTGACAAGGTAGTGACGGGCCAGATTCCTTCTCAGGTGGTCTGCCGTGGGGTCGGGGTAACGGTTCAGCCCGGCGATCGCCAGGTCGTCAAGGGGGCACGTGAAGGGACACTCGTTGGCATCCAGAAACACCCATCCCTCACCCTTTAGCAGCGAGCGCGCCGAGGTATAGGGTCTGGTGGCGGCCGCGGCCTCGGAAAGCGGCAACCAATCTGCTTTCATGGTCCCTCCTCAAAACGAACTTCCACAGCCCTGGCGTGCGCTTCCAGACCTTCCAGGCGAGCGAGGGTCGTGGCCGTCTTGCGCAGGCCCGCCAACCCCTCAGAAGTCAAGCACTGGACGGTCATGGTTTTCTGAAAAGTTGCGACGCTGACACCCCCCCTCGTCCGTGCGGCTCCCCCCGTGGGCAGTACGTGGTTGACGCCCGAGCAGTAGTCGCCCACCGTTTCCGGGGCGTAGGGTCCCAGAAAGACTGAGCCGGCGCAGGCAACCTGTTCGAGGAGCGCTTCCGGTTCTCGAATCTGAATGCTCAAGTGCTCCGGGGCCCAGGCGTTGGCAAGTTCGACTGCCTGTTGCAGATCTTCCACCCAGACCAGAGAGCTGCTGTCCAGAGCATGCTTGGCTATTTCACGGCGAGGCAAGGCCTTAAGTTGCCGGTTGATACTCTTCCTGACCGAGGCGATCAGTTCCCGGCTCGTGCTCAGCAGCACGACGCGTGAGAGCGGATCGTGCTCGGCCTGAGACAACAGGTCGGCGGCGACAAAAAGAGCAGAAGCTGATGCGTCGGCAAGGATCATTAACTCGCTCGGTCCGGCCAGAAAGTCAATAGTAGCCCCCTGTGGGTCCGAAGCAACCACTGCCTTGGCAGCCATGACGTAGGCATTTCCGGGGCCGGTGATTTTATACACCGGCGCGATGCTTTCCGTTCCGTAGGCGAGGGCTGCAATGGCCTGAGCTCCTCCGACCGAGTAGACCTCGCCAATACCGAGAAGGTTACAGGCCGCCAGAATGGCCGGATGCGGTTCGGCGTCCGGGCCCGGGGGGGTGCAGACGGCGATCCGCAGAACACCCGCCAACTGAGCCGGGATGGCCAGCATCAACAGGGTTGAGACCAGGGGGGCACTCCCACTCGGAACATACAGCCCGACGCTCTTCAGGGGACGGATTAACTTCTGGCAACGGACACCTGGCCGAACTTCGATCACCGGTGAAGGCAGGCTCGCGGTCTCGCGGTGAAACCGACGGATATTGCTGGCTGCCTGGCGGAGGCTGCTGATACAGTCCTGAGACAGGTCGGCCGAGGCCGACTCGATGTGTGTGCGGGGGACGCGGATGTGAGTCAACTCGATACCGTCGAAGCGACGCGTGAGACGAAACAGTGCTGAGTCTCCTTCTCTGCGGACCTGCTCGATGAGCGGCCGGACCTCTTTCCGGTAGGGAGTCAGAGACGCAGTGGGCCTGGCGAGCTCTTTTAGTAGTTCGTCAAAGGCTAAGTCAGCATGTGATAGAAGCTTCATCTGATGAACTTCTCCACAGGCACCACCAGAATGTCTGACCCTCCATTGGCACGAACCTGATCCACGACATCCCAAAATTTCTCTTCCTGTACCATGCAGTGGACGGCTACATAGCCAGGCTCAGCCAGGGGCACCACGGTGGGGGCCTTGCAGCCGGGAAGGAGCTGGCGGATCGACTCCAAAGAGGACTCCGGAGCGTTGAACATGATGTACTTGTAACGCTTGGCCGCTTGGACCCCTTCAGCCCGAACAAGCAGCTTCTCGATCAGCTCCTGATTCTCGCGGCTTGCCGGGGAGTTTCCGACCAGCACGGCACGGCAATGGGTGACCGTCTCCAGAACCCTCAACCGGTGGGTGCGGAGGGTGCTGCCAGTCGAGACCAAGTCACACACCGCATCGGCGATCTCGAGGGCGGGTGCAATCTCCACGCTCCCTCGGAGCCGGACAATGTCCGCGGGGACCTCGCTCTTCTCCAAATATCGGGAGAGCATTCTGGGATAGGAAGTCGCAATAGGGTGTCCCTGCAGCTGCCCGATCGACGTATAGTCAGACTGCTCGGGAACCGCAATGACGAGAGAGCAGTATCCGAAATCAAGCGGCATCAATACGCGAAGGGGCAGGCCCTGTTCTTCGAGAACGTTGCTTCCAACGATACCCAGGTCGGCGACTCCGTCGTGCACGTACTTCGGGATGTCGTCGTCGCGCAGGAACAGAATGTCGATCGGGAGATTGCGGCAACTCGTGGACAACTGATGATTGAAGGCTTCAAAATCGAGCCCCATCCGAGAGAGCAAGCCGAGCGACCCTTTTGAAAGCCTCCCTGACCGTTGTACCGCAATGCGGATCTTTCCATTGTTCTGCATAACTCTTCGTTCCCAAAACAAAAGCCCCCTCGGTTTTGAGGAGGCTGGTAGTTTCAGTGCCTGGGGATTAGGACTAGTTCAGATCACACGCATTGACACCACCCCGCCATGTGACGAAGGATGATGTGCGTGATGATGGACAGATGTGTGGCTGAAGCAGGACAACATACAAGAGGGACGGTTTTGGGTCGCTAAACTTGCCACACCCGGTAGAATACCGGCTCGCCAAGGCCCGGTCAAGCCCGGGTTGAAGAGCAAGGCGCCGAAAAGGGACTGGGGGGTATTGCCGTCTCGCTGCCAAAGTCGAAAATAGGCAAAACAACCCTGCTATTTCAGACCACTTAAACAACCTGACGTCAGTGTGTTAGAGAGATTCTCAGTCACAAGAATAGGTGCCAGATGCACCCCAGATAGACGCCAGGAAGGGCGAGGTAGACTCCGGTTACTTGCCAGATAAGCCCGATAGACGTCCATGGCTGAAGAACCACCAGGAGAAGTCATTCTGCGCACCCTACCGGCCCATCGCTGTTCAGATGATCAGACGTTCGGGAGTTTCGCAATGCCGGATCCAGAATGAAGTGAGAGGAATCGAGCCGGCGTCCATCTTGGCCACAAGTGGGACCTATCTCCCTATAAATGGGGGCTATCTGTCTGTATCTGGGGTGTATCCAGGGGGTATTTTGGACCTCCCTCAGAGAGCTTAAGAATAAATCGGACAATAAGTTAAGTGCCCTTGAGGCCAGCAGTTGTTTTGCCTATTTCCAACTTTGGCAGCGATACAGACCTCGGCCATTTTGTCTCCCGCCAAGCCTGCTCGGCGCGGGGCTTGACTTGTTCTTCCAGCACCTGCGAGGCCTTGGCGCGGGCTTCCGGGTTATGGCCCAGTTCCTGGGCCATCAACAACAGTTGCCTGAAGCACCGGAGTTCTTTTAAAACTGGCCTACCGGGTACTTCAAGCACGGGGCTTGTGGATAAAAGAAGCCAGAATCGAACATCGCCCCGGACCCGACTCAGGACACCGGGTGGTACTTCGTGACCCGACTTGGCAAACAGGCAGCCAATCGAGCCGGTCTTGAGTCCTTTCGTGACGCGAAGCGGTTGCCGCGACAGATGTTGCACCCCACAATCGCAGAGAAATGCTGGTCGGCATTTATCCGAGGAGAATATGACACGGCGATTTTTCAGGCGTTCAAGGAGGTCGAGGTGTCCGTTCGAGACAAGGCTGGATTCGATGGATCCAAGCGCGGTGTGCCGCTCATGCGGGATGCATTTCGTGTCGAGACTGGTCCATTAACCGAAACTGCGCAACTAACCGCGGAGCGTCAGGCCCTGTCCGATCTGTTCGCCGGAGCCATCGGGTCGTACAAGAACCCACAGAGTCACCACCACGTAGGCATAGACGTCCGGGAAGCATCCGAGCTGTTAGTCCTGGACAGCCATCTCCTGGAAATCGTAGAATCCCGCGGGGACTAGGCGATCAATCTTCTTCTTCTTGCGGCGGCCAAGTGATCGTGGCTTCCTTAACCTTTATAAATGGCACCCAACTCAAGATCATGGAATCGCTTCGCTGCCCAGCGCCCTGCTCAATCAGCGATGGCTCCGTTGCGCTCATCATGATCTCGAAAGCGAAGGATCGCCGGAAGGCGGTTCTCAAATCCCTGAAGAATTACCTGCGACTCAACTTATCCCTCTACGACTAACAACCGGGGCCGTTCGGCGCTGGAGAAGGGGGAGGGGGGTATGTATCCCTGCTAGATTCGCGCAACCGCGCAACCCGATTTCCGAGACGTGTCCAGCTGGTCACTACACGCAGGAGCCAGAGGAGGGCCACAATGCTTTCCGGGAAGAACAATTTAAAACTTATTCTGAAGAATTAGTTTTAGAAATAACTTTAAATTACTGAAATAATTATATATAATACACTTTAAATTCATGAAGAATGCCGTCGGATATTTGAGAGTCAGCACAAATAAACAAGCACGCGGAGACGGCTTTCGAAGGCAAAAGGCCTCGATTCGATCTTTCTCCAAGACAGCCGGTTATCAAGTCGTTTCCTGGTACCAGGAGTCCTTTACTGGCACCGAAGCCGATCGCCCGGCCTTGGCCCAGATGCTCGAAGAACTTTCGGCTACGGGGGTTTCGGTCGTCCTGATCGAATCTCTGGACCGGCTCGCCAGGGATCTTCTGGTCCAGCACCACATCCTGGCCCACTTTCTTGGCGAGGGGATTTCTGTCGTGAATGCCTCGACAGGGCAGGATGTCTCCGAGGCCATGCAAAGCGATCCGATGCTGAAGGCGCTTGTTCAGATCCAAGGCGTTTTTTCCGAATTAGAGAAGAACTTGCTGGTGCGGAAATTGCGAAGGGCACGAGATAACATCCGCAAAGAGAAAGGTGTTTGCGAAGGGCGCAAGCCGTTCGGATACCAGCCCGGGGAGGAGGAGGTTCTGGCCCGCATTAGGCGGCTTCGCCGAAAGCCTCGGGGAAAGCCTCGGCCGGGTCCCTACCAGATTGCCCGAATCCTAAATCAAGAGGGATGCTTAACCCGGACTGGAAAGCAGTGGCACGGGGTCACTGTTCGCAGAATCCTGGAGAGAGGCTGAGAGCGGGCGACTGGTATATGAAGATGGAGATCAACGCCAAAAGTGACGCCCTCGGCCGGGCAACGATCGTCTGGGAAGATGGGAAACTATCGAGCGATAGTCTTCCTGTGGAGGCTTTGGAGATTTGGATCGACCTCCACTCCGAGGAGTACGTCTACAGCTATGGCCACGAAGCGAGCCCGCCCGGAGATCACCTCCAGAACCCACAGGCCGTCCTGAAGCTCATGCAGGAGTTCTTCTGAGCTGGGGCGATAGAGAAAGACGGAGGACTTGAATGATGGTCTTTGAACCCGACGCAGATCCGGTCGACGCCGATTGGCTCCGCACACGGGAGCAACTATTCACTCCGGACGATCGTCCGATCAAGACTCGGGAGGATCTCCTGGCGACGATCACGGATCTCGGCATGACTGAGGAGGAGTTCAAGAAGCTCCCGATCGCAAGACACTTCGAGGACCTTCTGAAGTGAGATGATAAAGCTGATCGCAAGGCGCGGCCGATCCTGGAATCTTCTCCTCACGAACGAGGAGGAGCGATTCGGGCGCGTTTACAACTCGGCACGGTACAACGGATTCCCTGCGAGTCGACCTTCTGGAGTGTACGCCTGATGGCCGAACACACCGGAGTGAGCTGCCATCAGGTCACTCAGATCTGGAAGGCGGCCGATCTGAAACCGCATCGCATCCGCAACTTCAAGATCAGCCACGACCCTCATTTCGCCGAGAAGGTGATCGATGTCGTCGGGCTTTACATGGACCCTCCCGACAATGCTCTGGTCTTATCTGTGGACGAGAAGACCCAGATCCAAGCCCTGGATAGAACCCAGCCCATGCTCCAGCTCAAACCCGGACAGATCGAGCGACCAACGCACGACTACAAGCGTCACGGTACGGCCAGCCTCTACGCCGCTTTCGATGTGGCCACGGGAGAGGTGATGGGGCGCATCACGAAGCGGCATCGGGCCCAGGAGTTCTTGGCCTTTTTGCGTCAGATCGATCAAGCGGTCGATCCCGATCTGGACATTCACCTGATCCTGGACAACTCCAGTACTCACAAAACCCAGAAGGTTCGAAGTTGGCTGGCGCGCCGAGAACGCTTCCACCTGCACTTTACTCCTACCAGCGCCTCCTGGCTCAACGCCGTGGAGACCTGGTTCTCTCAGCTGCAGCGTCGTTCCATCTACCGCAACTCCTTCACCAGCGTTCAAGCTCTGCGACAGGAGATCCGAAGATACATGCGAGTCCACAATCAACACTTGGCCAAGCCCTTCAAGTGGCGCGCCACCGCCGATTCGATCCTGGCAAAGGTCAAAAAAGCCAGAGACTCAATCGGTCAATGTTAACGTCGGGCATTTATCAGACAGTACACTAGACTATCTGATGGGCGACCTGGCGGGTTGAGCGGGGTCTCTACGGGCGGGCTAGTCCAAGGAAAAAAACAAAGAATCACGGGAACTCCTGACGAGTTATTGTCAAAAGTTGTGTATGGACCCATCAGGCGGCGACCCTTTTTCCCCGGATTCCGTTTACAAATGTGATGTTTTCTATGACCTCTCCCAGGCGCCGGTAACCTTGTAGTCGGCGCCATCGTTTCTCCGCACTCAGGCACAACTTGAAGACCATCGTCAGCATGGTTTGCCTGGACAAGCATCCTCGAGTCTTGGCCGTTCGCAGTTTCACGGTTGCGAAGGTCGACTCGATCGGGTTGGTGGTTCTCAGATGTGGCCAGTGCTCAGCTGGATAATCGTAGAAGGCCAGCAACTCTGTCCGATCCTTGGCCAGGCAGGACGTGGCCTTGGGGAACTTCAGCTGGTAAGTGGCAATGAACTCGTCAAAGGCCCTATAGGCATTCTCTCGAGTTTCAGCCATCCAGATCTGCTGCAGCGCCGTCTTGGCTTTTGGCTGAGCGGCCTTGGGCAGATTGTTGAGCACATTGCCGGTCTTGTGCACCCAGCACCGTTGTTGTTGCGTATTGCCGTAGATCTTGGCCAGGGCTTTCCAGAATCCGAGCGCTCCGTCGCCAATCGCCAGTTTCGGTCCCATGCGCAGGCCTCTGGAGCGCAGATTCCGCAGCAACTCCCACCAGGATTGCTCACTTTCCCGGTAGCCATCTTCCACGGCAATCAGCTCTTTTTTGCCGTCCGCACGGGCTCCGATCAGCACCAGAAGGCACAGCCTGGCGTCGTCAAAGCGAACGTTGACGTGGAGGCCATCTGCCCAAATATAAACGTAGCGCTTCTTGGAGAGATCACGCAGCCTCCACTTCTCATAATCCTTGACCCACTTACCTTTGAGCCGGCTGATCGTCTTGGCCGACAGTCCCGGTGCATCCGTCCCCAACAGTGCACTCAACGCATCCGAGAAGTCCCCTGTGGAGATCCCCTTCAGGTACAGCAGCGGCAGCAGCTCCTCCATGCTCTTGCTGCGTCTCAAATAGGGAGGCACCAGGCTGGAACGAAAGCGGATGATCTCCTCCGACTCCTCCCCGCTTCCACGGTCCCGAACCCGCGGAATCCGCACCGGAATTCCTCCGATCCCCGTCTGAATCTCACGCATCGGCAGGTAGCCGTTGCGAACCAGACGTTTGCGGCCTTGGCCATCACGCTGACCCTCGTATTTTTCCAGAAACTCCCCCAGCTCGGCTTGAACCGCCTCAGCCAGAAGCTTCTGTGCTCCCTCTCGAAGCATTTCCGTCAAGGCATCCTTGGTTGTGCTTGGTTCGTCGATGGAAACTACAGTATCTTTCTTCAAGGCGTATCCTCCTTCCCGGTCTCCGGGTGAATCCATGATTGATATCCACGGATTCAGGATACGCCGCCTCTCATACACAACTTCCGACCATAACTCACTCCTGACTGACCTGCCCCTGTTTTCGCCCGTTCATGATGAAGTGCGGGGTTCTTGGTTCTGCAGTGTCCCCGCATCTGAATGGTGGGGTCATATTCGGGTGCGCCCAGGGTGCGGAAGTGCGCTTTAACGACCCTTAGAGACGCTTATTTCCGAGGTCTTCAAGGGGGGTATCGCCTCCTGAGAGCAGTAGGTCTCAGGAATCAGGCCAGGTGGGCACGCCGTCCCGGAAGATGGAATCGGTGGAGAGCTGGAGCTGGCGGATGATTTCCGGCTGTTCGATGAGCGCCTGCTCGAAACTCTACGCGGGCGGTCTGGAACCGCAAAGCCTCGAAATCAACAGAAACGGAGTCTAAGAAAAACGTAATCTCGGAGAACCGAGACTCTTCTAAGCTTTTCAAATAGAGGGACTTACGCTAATCCAAAACGTGTCTCAGCCCTTATAGTGAAATCGGAAGGATAGTCGCAGAAACCCAACAACACTTGCCTGAAGAAGCACCCACCCTCGAGCCAAGCCCACCAGATGTGCAGCTCATCTTGAGAGCTCCAAGGCTACGGCTTACAGTGAGGAATCACACCGCTGCGGCTCGTGCCCCGGGATGGAACCCGCTCCTACGTTCCCATCAGGTCTACTCGACGGTGACGCTCTTGGCCAGGTTCCTGGGCTGATCGATTTCGCAGCCGCGCAGCCTCGCCACATGATAGGCGAAGAGCTGCAGGGCCACTGCGACGGGAACGGGTGCCAGGTAGGGGGGGCAGCGAGGCAGGGTGATCACATCATCCGCGATTCTGCTCGTTTCTTCATCGCCTTCGGTGGCCACGGCCAGCAGGGGGGCATTGCGAGCCTTGCATTCGTGCGCGTTTCCAAGCGTCTTTTCCTTCTCAGGCGTATCCGTCAACAGAGCTACTACCGGGGTATCTTCCTGCAAGAGGGCAATCGGCCCGTGCTTCATCTCCGCGGCGTGATAGCCTTCGGCATGAATATAACTGATCTCTTTCAACTTCAAGGCACCCTCCATGGCAACAGGAAAAAGATAGCCACGGCCGATAAAGAAGGCATTTTCGTAACCGGCATAGCGCACCGCAAGCCTGGCAATGGTATCGTTCCGTTCCAGCGTCGCTTCCACAATGTCGGGCAACCTCGCGATTTCCTCGGCCACAGCTCGACCTTCCGACAAGGATAGACGCCGGCATCGCGCAATCTTCAAAGCCAACATGAGCAACACGCTGACCTGACAGGTGAAGGCCTTGGTGGATGCCACGCTGATCTCGGGGCCGGCGTGAATGTAAATACCCCGTCCGGTCTCCCTGGCGACGGTCGATCCGACGACGTTACAGATTCCGGCCACCAGAGCGCCTTTCTGCTGGGCCTCCCGCACCGCTGCCAGAGTATCGGCCGTCTCACCGGACTGGCTGATGGCTAACAAGAGATCGCCGGGCAGGATAATCGGGTTGCGATAGCGGAATTCGGCTGCCTGTTCGACTTTTGCCGGCAGATGCGCGATATCCTCGAACGCATACTGGCCCACCAGTCCCGCATTGAGAGATGTGCCGCAGGCCACCATCAGGATGCGGCTCAAATCGGTGATTTCGCGCGGGTTGAGGTCCAGTCCCGAAAGCACCGCTGTTCCATTGTCCAGATCAAGGCGTCCCCGCTGGGTGTTGCGCAAGGCTTCCGGCTGCTCAAAGATCTCTTTGAGCATAAAATGCTCGTAACCCTCTTTCTCAACTGCGCCCGCCACCCAGTCCAGAGTCGCCGTCTCACGGCTGACCGGAACGTTTTTCAGGTCGCGGATATCGACCGAGTTTCGAGTAACAAGTGCGACATCATTGTCATTGAGGTAAATCACTCGCTGCGTAAACGAGACAATGGCCGCGGCATCGCTGGCCGCGATGGTCTCGTCCTGACTGACTCCAATCACGATCGGACTGCCCCGCCGAGCTACCACGATCCGGTCGGGATGGTCCGCGCACACCACCGCAATACCAAAGGTGCCTTCAACTCTACCCAGTGCGGCGCTGGTTGCTTCCAGTAGATCACCCGTTTCCGTATAGCAACTGCCAATGAGATGGGCCAGTGTTTCACTGTCCGTCTCTGAGCGGAACTCGTGACCCTGCTTTTCGAGGTGCCGTCGAATGTCGCGGTAGTTCTCAATGATGCCGTTATGTACTAAAGCAATTCTCCCCGATTGATCCAGGTGAGGGTGGGCGTTCTCGGTCGAGGGAGCGCCATGGGTTGCCCAGCGTGTGTGCGCCACGCCACAGGTCGCCTCTTGCTGTGACTGATCGGACCAGGACCGGGAGAGGGAGCTGCCCAGGGCGCTCACCTTCCCAGCCTGTTTGTGCAGGGAAATCACGCCTCCACTCGCCACGGCCAGGCCAGCCGAATCGTAACCTCGGTATTCGAGGCGCTTCAGTCCGTTGAGCAGAACCGGTACCGCCTCCCGGCTCCCCACATATCCCACAATACCGCACATGTTAAAAGCTTACCCTTTCAGATCCTCTGGAACCAATTATTCTGGGTTCACCACCAGGTCTTCTGAACCGCCCCGGGAAACCCGGGGCGGTTCACTTCACTCTTTTCGGAAGCCGCAGAGCGTCCTTCTTCTTTAGGCGGATCTCACCGAGGCAAACCTCACCGGGGCGGGCCTCAACATGGCAGAGCTGACAGCTTCCATGCTGTTTGAGACCATCTTTGGGGACACCGTTCTCAAGGGCTGCATTGGGCTTGATGAATGCCTCATCTCTGGGCCCTGCACAATAGATTTCAGAACCCTGCCGAAGCATTGAACCTTCGCAATCTCCGAACTGGTTGAAACAAAACAGGGGATGGTAGCAAGTGCATCCGAAATGCCCGTTGTAGGCAGAGGCTTCTTGCTGGCCATGGACCGGACTTGCTGAACTGTCCATATCCAAAATGATGCGTCGATGAGTTGTTTTCTGCAGCGCTCTTTCCACCCATCGGTCATTGACTTCCGAAAGGGCTTGGAGGTTGTCCTCGACAGACAGCATCTGGGTCTCAAATCGCCCCATCGTGTTGGCGCTGGCAGCATTCTTGTTGTCGATCTTCTTTCCGGTGATCCTCCGCATAGTCGGATCAACCGATAAGCGATGGGCATCGTTGACATCTTCATAGCCAGCGAGACGGCTGTATACCGATTGACGTAGCAAGGCCGTGAGGTCGTGCTGGATGTTGCGCCCGGTCCGCGAATCGTGAAACACGGAGGGAACACTATCGAATAACACCAACGCCTCGTCCAGGTCACGATAGGCGAGAAGCCCGGCATCCGATATGACCTTAGCACCATGAAATTCAAGCCTCAAACTGCCATCAAAACCGAGCTTCAAACCCTCACCCTTGGGGTCAGCCATTTCTTGCCCCATTTATGCGCTATATCTCCTTTAATTATAGTAGTTTAGACCGATTCAGGCAAGCAATCTTAGTGTCCTATATGGTGAATGTGGGTTAGAATGCCAAAGATCCTAGCCTTAGCAGATCAGTGAGGTAGCGAGCAGCACTGGTCTTTCGTCTTTTGAGGTAGAGAACCTTTCCTTCTCTATCTTCACTCACGTGATAGCAATCCCAACGCTCCTGTCCCAATTTATTGAGCTTCTCCTCTAGCTCTGTTAGATCTGAATGCGCCACCTTGATCGTCTTGTATTCGATTGCCCAGATCCTCTGAAGTTCTTCTTCAGATAACTCCTGCCATTGCTTGGCTTTCACCTTTGCATCTTCGATTGCCTCTTGAGCCCCCTTTTTCAAATCGTTCAATGGAGTTTCCTTGCACGCGATTGGAATCGCTAGCAAGAAATACAAGGGGATTAATTTCTCGAATGTTAGTCTCATCTTTGATTTCTCTCCCTTGGCGTTTTTGCCAGTTCAAGGCGTTGTTGAACGATTCCAATCACCTCGCGGATTTTGGGGCTTTGTATGTGACTGTTACTGAATTCGCACCGACTCAGGCATTCCTCGAGTTGTCAGCCGATTCAACACCGCACACTTGATAATTGCCTCGGTCCGTTGATTGTCGAATCGTCGGGCCAGAATGTTTGGACTCTAACATGGCTTGAACCTCGACACCGCGTTTTCTGCAAGGCTTTGCCGGGTGCAGCCGCTCGAACGTGCCACTCACCGGAGTCGTACACTTTCAGACCCGTGGCATCCACAACCACGTGCCGAGGCCGACTGCTCGGCCGTCCTGAAGCGGGGGATCGGGCGGTGGTTGCCGGCGAACAGAACCTCTCATTTGATCTCTTCCGAGGCAAGATGACTGTTCTCGCGGAGGATCCTGGAATCGCCCCCGAAACCGCAATTCGGGTGCTTCTTCAGGCAAGTGTTGTTGAGCCATTCCCGCTCCAGTGTCGTATGGTCAAAAAAGTCAGCCGAACCGCAAGTCACTGTTGTGGTGGGAGTTAGGCCACAGCCCAAGTGCTGATTTCGCCCGGGACTAGGTGGCCAATTCTCAGCCGCCTTGCTTCTGACCTCTCAGCGTGAGCATCTAGTCGACCATGAACTTCGTGCTCAAGCCCCGGCAACTTCTGCTTCTCATCCTGGCTGGTTGGATCAACCGACACCAGCAAGACGCAATCGAGTATCTGTTGACTGAGAATCAAGTGTTGAGAGAGAAACTCGGCAAGGGTCGCATTCTCCTGAACAATCACCAACGCCGCCGCTTGGCCCTCAAGGGCAAGGCGCTGGGCCGCAAGACCCTCGACAAACTGGCCACGATTGTCAGGCCCGACACGCTCCTGCGCTGGCATCGAGAACTCATCGCCCGCAAGTGGGATCATTCAGGCAAGCGACAAACTTTCGGCCGACCACGTATTCGGCAGGAGATCGTCGACTTGGCTCTTCGCTTCGCTCAAGAAAACCCAACCTGGGGCTACGATCGCATCCAGGGAGCCCTGGCCAATGTGGGCTTTCACATCTCTGACACCACCGTCGGCAATATCCTCAAAGCCCACGGCATCGAGCCCGCTCCCGACCGGCAGCGTCGCACCGCCTGGAGTACCTTCCTCGAGGCTCATTGGGACACGATCTCAGCTGCGGACTTCACCACGGTTGAAGTTTGGACTCGCTCAGGACTGGTCACGTTTTATATCCTGGTCGCAATGCACTTGAAGACCCGTCAAGTTGAGATCGCAGGCGCCACCCCTCATCCGAACTCCTTCTGGGTGCAGCAAGTCGGAAGGAACCTGACCGACTGTGTCGACGGCTTTTTCCGCGTTTCAACTCACGTCATCCTCGACCGCGACACGAAGCATCTGCCGTTGCGCCAGATTCTGGAATCCAACAACATCGATGCCGTAGTTCTGCCGCCCAAAAGTCCTAATCTCAATGCTCATCTGGAACGCTTCATGCGGTCGCTGAAATCCGAGTGTCTCAACCGGATGATCTTCTTTGGTGAGGCATCATTGCGCAGAGCCCTGAAAGAGTTCGGCCAACACTTCCACCACGAGCGCAATCATCAGGGACTCAAGAACCGAATCATTGATGCTGGAAATGAAGTCGGCCGCACCAACGGCGAAGTCCTGTGCCGACGAAGGCTCGGTGGCTTGCTTCGATACTACTACCGAAACGCTGCTTAGTTTCGGAGACGGTCAAAAACGACGGTGGGACACCTCGGGCCGGCACCACTGTATCCGAGTGATGACTCACCCCGTGAAATCCCGTCTCCAAGAGTTGGATTCTCAAAGGAGGTCGGCCGAGATTCCGGTCCTCGGATACCCTCGAGGTCTTCTATGTAAGAGATCCACGGCTCGACTAAGTATTTTGACCTTACGCCCGCAGGATACGAGGACTTGAGCTCCGCCCCAAGATCTGCGTAAGTCATTGCTGCACAAGGTGGACGGGATTTTTCGGGGGGACAACTCAGAAGCCGAACTGAAGCGAGACGACGAAGTTGCGCGTCGCCAGCGGGTAATAAAAGGGAATGCCGTCGAGCCGATCCATGGCGGCGCCATCCCGCACCAGAAATTGATAACTGTAACCATTCGGGAACTGATCGCGGTTGTTGAGTACATTGTTGACAAAAAGCGTGATGCGCGTGTCGGATTCTCCGAACCACCGACCCAGGCTCTGCGAAGCCCGCACATCCAGGTTCGTGAACGATGGAGTCGTGAACTGGGAGAGTCCGGTGTTGTCGAGCTGGGACTCGGCCACATAGCGTCCCAGAAGCCCAACGCTGGTACTGCGATTGGCCCATTCAGCACCGAGATTGAATATGAGCTGGGGCGAGAGCAGCGGTCTCACGTTACGGTAAACGATCGGTTCCCCTCCGATCCAGGTTCCCTGCCCGTCAAAGACATCGTAGAACTGGGTCCACTCCTGAATGCGGTTGCGACTCAGGTTGAGGCTGTGCAAGACGGTCCAGTTGGTCGCCGGTCTCCACTTGAGATCGATCTCCACGCCCCGCCGGTAGGAGCGGTCGACGTTGCGCCGCAGCGGCAGGCCGACTTCGGACAGCTCGCCGGTCAGGGCGATTTCGTCCCGGAACTCCATCAGATACGCGTTGGCCGCAAGAGCCAGCCCGGGCGTGTTGAAATTCACTCCCCCCTCGAAATTCACCACGGATTCGGGTTTCACCGCTTCCAGGTCATGCCCAACCGTGGCATTGTCCTCCCCCAGTAGAAGGTCGAGTCGCCCCGGCTCGCGCTGTGCCCTCCCGATCGAAGCGTACAGACTCAACCCCGGAGACAGTATTTGTCGCAGGCCGATCTTGGGGTCGAGAAAGGTCCAGTCGACCGAGCCCAAATCGACATCCCCCTGGTACGAGAAATCCGCCCGGCGCCAGTGCAGATCGCCGAACAGGATAGTTTGACCGAGCTGGTACTCCAGCTTCCCGAAAGCGTTCGCCGTCTTTTTGAATCCAGTGTTCTTGTAAATCCTCCCGGCAGCGGCGCTGTCCAGGAAATGGTCACCGCTGAAATCGTTGTAGTGCACGCCCAGCGTGGCCGTCAGACGGTCGACCCGGGTGCTGAGGGTGACCATGCTGCCGAAGAACCCCTGATCGATTCCGAATCTCAGCAAGTCATTCTGCGCTACGGGATCGTCCCAGAGCTGGAACCAGCCGGCAGCACCATTGTAATAAAATGAAGCGGTGAGCACCGTCTCACTGCCGAGCTCCCGCATGTACTTAACCTGTGCGAAGTCCTGGCCGAAATCGTCGCGATCTTCTTCGCTGAGCGGGTTGAAGCGCCGGTTTTCGCTCAAGGTCTCGGGATCGACGGCCAGATAGGCCAGTTGCGATTGCTCCTGACCCGAAAAGGCGACGAACGTCAATGCCGACCTCTCCCCCTGCCAGCCCCCGTTCAGGAAGAGGGTGTGATGCTCGCTGCCCGAGCGCTCACGATAACCGTCGGTCCTGGCGTAGGAAAACCTGCCGGAGACATACAGGCCATTGTCAAAGAGTCCCGACTCGTACCCGACCGAGGCGCGCGTCGTGCCGAAGGAGCCCAGCACCAGCCGAGCTTCACCCTGGCGCTCTCGGGCCGCCGCCGGGCTGGCAAAATTCACCGAACCCCCAAAGGCAGGCGAGCCGACCGAGGAAGTCCCCACCCCGCGTTGGATTTGAATACTGTCGACACTGCTCAGGAAGTCGTGGAAATTGTTGAAGAACAGGGCGTGCTCGGCGGGATCATTCAGCGGTGCACCGTCGAGGGTCATGCTGATGCGGGTCTGCTGGATCCCTCGCATGCTGAAGTAAGAGTAGTTGGACCCGGTACCCGAGTCGGAGTACCAGTTTATGGATGGAGTATGGGCGAGCAGCTGCGGAACATCCTGTCCGTAGCTGAATTTGTCGATCTCGTCGCGGTCCATATTGCGCTTGGTCACCGGAACCTCTTCTCCAGCCCGAATCCCAATCACCGTTATCGAGTCCTCAACCGAAGTGCCCCATTCCAGCCGGATCTCGAGCTCGGGACTCTCAGCCACCACCTCCAGGAGATAGCGTAGCGATCGGTAGTCGGGGTGGAGAACGCGCAGCTCCCACTCGCCCGGTGCAAGCGCAAGCTGGAAGCGTCCATGCTCGTCGCTGCTCACGACCTCCCTTCCCTCGATCTCAATGCGGGCTGCCGCTACCGGTTTCTCGGTGGGGGCCAGTACCACTCCCTGTACCCGAACCGGCGCTTGCGCCACCGCTTCTGGCGGAATCACTGCGACGAACATCGTCGCGAGGGCGAGTCCGACCAGCGCTCTTCGCGAGAACCAGTGCCTGACACGGATCGCGGAGAAAAGAGGAGCATGGGTCTGTACAGCAAGCATCGTCATTCTGCCTTGATCTGGAGATGACCGACTCGCTTGAGATTGATGCTTTTCCAAAGTACTGGAAAAGCCAGCCGCCGTTCCCTACGCCGGTATCAACCGGATCAGGTTCCGAGGGTTTGCTCTCAGGCCAAGTGGCCACCCCTGGGCGTATTATCGAGTGCTAGCCTCTCGCGTTCGACGCGACAAGTCAAGGTGAATTTCGGTAGTGGGTCAGTTTGAAATTTCTTTTTTCCGGTAGCTCCCGCGCTTCAATGCTCCAGCCGCAATCGCCTGCTGTTCCTGCTCGTCGAGCAAGCCGATGATCTCTTCCAGTGTCCAGACGTGATCGGCAACGCCAGCTTCCATCGCAGGAGTGACGCGCAGGCTTCGATGGATCCGAGCAAAGTTGTAGTGCATGAAGTGAAGGGCCACGGCATGAGCCAGATTCTCGACCTTCTTCGAGAAGGCATTGGTTAGCCGCGTGAATCGTCGCATGGACATGCGCATGATGAGATTCTGGCGCTCGACGTAACTGGTGTCTACCCGAAAAACTCTATCCAACCGGTGGAGGAAGCCCGTGGGCCCATCCTCAGGTTGCAGATTTGAATGATCTTCCTCGGCGAGCACTGGGAACCTCGATGAGAATTAGTGGACAGGCGTTTGCTTTGCGGCTGAAGAAGCTGCTTGGACAGACCTTGCCCGTGTCGGACAGATATTGAGGGAATGAGTCGGTTATGACCTGAGTCCTACGCTGCCACCCGTTCATAGCGGTGGTGAAGCCCACCGCAGATCGGAAACGAGATCAGCTTGACTGGCCCTTCCACCACTGCCGGTTTCTGGATTGGAATGGGTGTGTCACCGTCCAGCCCCTGATGGGGCCGGGTGCAATGGTAGTACTGCTCGATGTATTCGCTGAGCAGCCTGTTCAGGTGCCTTTCACTGAGCACGATCACGTGATCGAGCAGTTCCCGGCGGAGAGTGCCGAACAATCTTTCGATATAAGGATTCTGCCAAGGACTTCGGTAAGCCGTTCGCACTTCTTCAATGTTGCAGCTATCCAGGAACTTCCGGACTCCGTGGCCGTAGATGCCGTCATTGTCACGGAACAAGTATCGGGGCTTCCGACCGAAGGGAGTGGCTTCTCGAAGCTGCTGAATGACCCATTCCATGGAGGGATGGTAGGTCGTCGAGAAATGAAGCACCCTCCGACGGCCATGTTCGAAGACAACAAACACGTACAGAAAGGAGAAGCCGCCCGTGATCACCGTAAAGAAGTCCATTGCCCAGGAGACTTCCAGATGGTTACGGAGGAAGGGCAGCCAGTTCGAAGGCTTGTCAGGCTGATTCTTCGGATGATCCATGCACTTGCGGATGGTGTCGTCACAAGGAGGATCGCACCCGAGAAGCCGCAAGGTGTCCCCGATTCGTTCGGCTGAACCGACGAATCAGATCCCGCATCTCCTTCCGCACGGGAGGCCGGCCAGGGCGGCCTCGCGACTTCCGGCGCCAGTAGAAACGGAAGGCTGTGGTGTGCCAGCGCTTGACTGTGGCTGGCTTCATCAGACGAGCCACGTGATGCCACGGATCCCAGGCCCTGGACAGTAATACCCAAAGCAGCCTGAAGGCCCGGGTGAATCGGGGTCGGGGTTGATCCTTCTTCTCGATCCAACACTTGCACATCGCCAACTGGCTTTCTGCTGCCAGAACCCTTGCTGCCAAAGTTGCCCGAGAACAGAGAAGTGCCGCTAGAAATGTACAGACGAATCCGGCAGCTTGCCTGAGATCAGAAATTGTCGTGAGGATGAGCCGGAACAGGCAACGAATCTTTCTCATGGCCCGCAGGATACGAGTCCTTGAGCTCCACCTCAAGATCTGCGCAAGTCATTGCTGCACAAGGTGGACGGGATTTTTCGGGGGGACACCCGCTGTTCGAGTCCTGGAAACTTTCTCCGAAAAACGTCAGTTCAGCCGTGATCAACACATCTGCTGCGCTATCCAGGGTGACTTCCACCCATCCTTCAAAGATCGGGGCATCTTCTACTACGATGTCGATCACGGCAGGGCGACCTGACTCGACTCGAATCGGGCCAGATCCGTTATCGCTCAGGAATCTTACGTGCGGCACGGGAGCCCCCGAGTTATCGTAGGCTGTCAGTGTCAGCTCTGTGGGTTCGGTGCCTCGGTTGAGTACCCTAATGAAGCTGGTGTACCGGGGCCATTCTGTACCCGTCCTTTCCTCCACGGCTACCGGCAGCACTAGGCCGGATTATGCATGAGATCTGAATCCGAGTGAGATTTGGGCCCATAAAAAGAGCCGTAGCTCTCTGATATAAAAGGGTTTACACAAACAAGACCCTAACCAGGAGCTACGGCAATGTTAAGAGCAGTCTGCCAGAATACCCTGCCATTTCACAGCCACAGAAAGATCACGGCGCGTTTTGATGGGGGGAGCCTCACTTCCGACGCAGGATGGTTGTTGTTTGGATCGGTGGATCGGCAACATCGGCTCTGCGAGGGCTTCAGTTCGTGTATTTCGGAGAGTCGAGACCAACGCTACATTCGTCATGATCTGTTGAAGTTGATCCGACAACGAGTCTTGCAGATCGTGGCCGGCTACGAAGACTGTAATGACGCCGATACGCTGCGCTCGGATCCGATGCTCAAAACCGTCTGTGATCAGTTGCCGGAGAGCGATCCGGATTTGGCCACGCAGCCGACTTTCTCCCGCTTGGAGAACTCCGTCACCAGGAAGGATCTGATGCGTTTGAGCCAGTGGCTGCTAGGCCGTTATGTGCGCTCCCTGAAGAAAAGACGTCCCGGTAAGATCATCCTGGATCTGGACAGTACCGACGACCATACCCACGGCCAGCAGGAGTTCTCCTTCTACCACGGGTATTACCGAAGCCACATTCTGCATCCTTTGCTGATCTTCGATGCCGACACGGGAGACCTGGTGTGTGCCGTGTTGAGACCTGGCAACAAGGGAGCTGCCTCTCACATCGTGCCCATTCTGAAGCGAGTCGTGGAGGCTATCCGACAAGGAGTGGGGACGGATGTCGAGATTGAGATTCGGGCCGACAGCGGCTTTGCCACGCCGCGGCTCTACGAGTTCTGTGAGGCTGAAGAGAATCAACTCCAGTATGTCATTGGGTTAAGTCGAAACCCTCGCCTGCAGCGAGTGGTCGAGCCCCTGCTGGATTCGACTCGGGAAAGGTTCCTTGAGCTGGAGGAAAAACAGCGTCAGTTTGACGAGTTTCTTTATCGAGCCAACAGCTGGGATCGATCTCGTCGCGTCATCGTCAAAGTGGAGGTCGATCAGCGCGGGATCAATCGTCGCTTTGTGGTCACCAACCGGGACGATCTCTGCTCCCAATCACTTTATGACCACTACACAAACCGAGGACAGACCGAAAACTTCATCAAGGCCTTCAAGAATCATCTGAGCATGGACCGACTCAGCTGTCATCGATTCCTGGCCAATCAGTTTCGACTCCTTCTGCATGCCCTGGCTTACCAGATGTTCGTGCGCCTGCGCGACTATCTGCACGGGACCCCCTGGCACAAGCTCGAAATCGAAACCTTACGTCGTCGTGTCCTCAAGATCGGGGCCCGGATCCGACAAACCACTCGACGCATCTGGGTCCATCTTTCCTCAGCCTTTCCCGAACAACCCCTCTTCCACCTCGTCTTGAGTCGTCTCAACTCCAGCTAGCCTCTCCCAGCTCCCCGAAAAACCGCTTCCGATACTCACCCAGGCCCAGATCTGTCTGAAATTCACTCCCCAACCACTTCAAACGCCTCGCCAACCGATATTCTTCGCAAATCCGCCTGTCACACCTGTCCGCTTTCGAGTTGAGCCACTTCTCGAGTCGTTTTTCAACTCCGGACTACGGTTCTTGCATAATCCGGGCTAGCCGGGTGACCTCGGCCTGTGCCAGGCCTGAGGCCAGGATGATGAGGGCACCAAAAGTGATCAGATCTTTTCGTTTTTTCATGTGTCCCCTTGGTCGTTGTTTAGCGAGATGGCAGCAGATGGCGAGTCATGGACTTTTGTGCGCGCCGAGAAAACCGGACCTGTGGTGCCTTACGGCGAGCTAGCCAACTCCAAGCTGTCCAGTTGAAGACTGGATAGAGGCAACCCGTCTCGGGTGCGCAGAGTCGTTGCTGCAATAGGCGTATCAGCTGAGATGATCAAACTCCCTTCAAATTCCTCCGGCAACGATGGAAACAGCTCTCTCATGAATCTGGCGACGTGCTGACCTGGTTCGAGTAAGACCTCCTTGGTCTCGGCAAAATCGGACTCGAAGACAAGAATGATACGCACGTTGGCTGTTTCTCCCTCCGAAGGATTAACCAGAGCCACAGCGCTGTCGAAAGAGGCTTCAAGGCTGGATGCCACAGCACCCATGCTCCGCAATACAGGTCCGACCGCGCTGATTCCCGCCCCTGTGGTGATTTTCCCCTCTGCATCCAGCACTGTAAATTCTGACGTTGCAACCACAGGGCCTTCAGATCGAATACGGGCATACCCCGAAGCCATAGGGTCACTGCCCCCACCGGTGCTGATGACGAGAGTTTCAGCGGGGTCCAGTGAGAACTCGATGGAAGTGAGACTGGTTGTCACCGCCATCTGGCCGACACTACTTACGTAGAGCCCCAGCGGCTGCCCGTCACTGTCAAAAAAGTCCACCCTTCCGCCAATGCGCCCGGCCGGTGGGTATCCTCCCAATATGGGTTGGAGATTGCTGATTCTCAGAACAGATTTCAGCGAGGTCAAGTGACCGTCTCCCAGAACCTGGCCGTCGCCGACTTGAGGGATGTATAGCTCGAACGCCCGCGGCCCTGAGACAAACTCGACCACCAGATCATAAATTGTTTCTTCCTGTGCCACGTCTCCATAATCGATGACCAACTTGGAGATTCCCTTCATGCCAGTGCTTTCCACTCCCTTTCGCCGCCCCAGTTGATTGCCATCTATCGTCCCCAGGAGCACACCGTTACTGTCAAAAGCACTCACCGTTGTGCCCTCTGGATCAGAAGCCAGATCAAATCCCACCCGCCTCGCAGGAATGTCGAAATCGATGATCAGCGGCCGGCCGGCATTCGGCGACCCGCTATTAACGATTCTCCATGAATCAAAAGGCGGATTAATGGAACCCATGTTCGGCACGTGTTCGATAATGGGGAGCGTAGAGCCACTGCCTCTGAGGGTGATGCCCCACTTGTAAAAGATCCGGTCCGCTGAGGAGTTGGGCACAATAGTTGTAAGAGATGGCTTCACGTCTCCTGGAAGTGGAAGAGAAACGGCCGCCTCTGAAAACGCCTCAGATGGAACAATAATCAGACCGTCGTCCTGACCAAAGGCCGTGGATCCTACGGCTAGGAAGAGAAAGAATCTGGCAAAATATTGTAGTTTCATTGACTGTACCTCCGTCGTACACTGAAAAGACAGTGACCAATACTAATTTCACTGGGGCCTCTATGGATTCACCTCCAGCTGAAAGATCTGGAATCCGAATTCCTCATCGGCAGCACCGGCTAAGGGATCGACATCCGCCTGCTGCGGATATCCATCTGTCGGGTGATAGTTGATCGAAATCCGGTCGGGTGGCCGTTTGATCTCGCTCTCGAGGCGCTCGAACATTTCATCTATGGTGAAAAAACCTTCTGTTGGAAGGACCGTGCCATCATCAACGCTTTCGACCAGGACAATGTCTCCCTCTTCGACGACAACTCGGGCACGATCACCTACCAGTATCTGGCCAAGCGTCCATTCCATTTCGAACTTGTAGTTTGGTCCCGAGCGGCTTTGCCACTTCCCCCAGTTCAGAAGAAGCTGCTCGTGCAAGTCCACCCGCTCAACCGGTAGACTGATCCAGAGTCCGTCGGGCTCGACGACGACAATTCCCCCGACAGCAATGGGGATGCTGCTCTCAAATCTCAGAAGCCCACTCAGAATCCCTTCGAATAGATCCTTGGTGAAGCGCGCAACGCGATTCAATGGAGGAAGCGTGATCTCAACAGTCTCACGAATCTGCCCTCTAGAACCCAACCATTCGATGCGCACGTCCGCGGTTTCGCTTTCCGAGGGATTTACGATGGCAAAGGCACTCTGGCGGTCTACTCTGTTAAGGCCTCGAGCCCGAAACTCTGTACCCGGCCTGACGCCTGATATCTGCACGGCGTTCAGGAAGAGCTGGGACCGTTCCGAATCGCTCACGGCCTGCTGTGATCTATCATCCGCTCCCGAGTTCGACAGGACAACGCATCCATTGGGGACCGTTCGCAGCAGCACTTCCGAGCTTCCCTGAAGGTTAACATCCTCCTCAACAGTGACCCTTGCCCAGCCTGCAAAGTCCGGCAACTCGCCATGATTGTCGGTCTGAGTCGAAAATGACCGTTGTGCCTACCAAAAACCTCATAGCCCTTGAAATCATTGATGCTCAGCACAGCCGCTGGTAACCTTCCGAGCCGATGCTCAACTTGTTCTTCTCACTCCTCACTCTACTCCGCTCCAGCTGTAGTGGCCCAGCGATCGGCTAAGCAACTGTTTTTCTGTAATTTGACTGAGAGTGATCTGAGATCGGATTCTCCTGTGGTTTGAAATCGACCAGGCTGAGGTACTGTTTCCCGATCAGCCAGTCTTCGTGAATCTCCTCGACGACAGCGGTGATGAGTCGTAGTGCGGACTCGGTGTTTGGAAAGATACCGACGACCCGGGTACGCCGGCGAATCTGACGGTTTAGGTTCTCCAGCCCGTTGTTGGTGCGAATGCGCCGCCAGGTAGAACGTGCAAAACGAAAGACCGTAAAGCCTTCCGGCAGATTGGTCTCCATCCAATCGGCCAGCTCCGGGTTGCGGTCGTAGTATTGCTCGACTCTGGCCCGAAGCATCGCCTCAGCTTCGCCTCCAGACGGGGCATTGAAGATGTCTCGAATGTCAGTGGCGATGGCGGCACGTTGGTCGGATCGGCGGGCGTATCGCTGAGCATTCTGGCTCAGGTGAAACTGACAGCGTTGCCAGGGCACTGAAGGAAAGACAGCTCTTCTGGCAGCTCGTAGTCCTGAGTGGTCATCGCTGACAATCAGCTGCACACCCTCCAGACCACGCTTTTGAAGCTGCTGCAGAAACTCTCGCCAGTGGACCTCCGCCTCGCTGAGTCGGCAGCTGACCCCAATCACCTCCCGCTTGCCCCAGCAGTTGACTCCGGTCGCTTTCAAGACGGCCACATCCTGAATGCTGCCCTGGCGACGGACCTTCTCGTAGTGGGCATCCAGGTACACAACTGGATAGCTGCCCAAAGGGCGGTTGCGAAACTGCTCGAGTTCGTCGTCCAGCAGCTTGGAGATTCTTGAGACCTGGCTGGCGGAGATCTCGGTGCCGCACAGCTGCTCGGTAATCTCAGTGACCTTGCGCGTCGACACGCCCATCACGTACATCTCGGCGATGGCCAGCTTCAGGGCTTTCTCCGAGCGGCACCCTCGCTCCAGGGATCGGGGATAGAAGTCCAGGTGACGTACTTGTGGAATCCGGATTTGAAGCTGTCCCACTCGAGTTGACAGCGTCTTGGCCTTGTACCCGTTGGCGTGGTCTCGACGCTGCTCGCTCCGCTCCCAGCGTCGAGCTCCCAGAAACTCTTCGCGTTCCATCTGCATGGCGGTGTTGAGCAGTTTCTCCAACACTCCTCGAAACGCGTCGCTGCCTTCTTCGATCAGTTCTTTCAACAATTCTCGTGGTAGCCTCTGTTCTGGGTCTGGGGTCATTCGGATCCTCCTTGCTCTTGTCTTGAGTTTTTGGAGAAATCCTGCCCCAGACCTCTGATCCTTTTAGCTCACCTTCCTCAAATTACAGAAAGAACGGTACACCCCTCCAGGTTTTCCTTCCCAGTGGTGAGATGGTGGGAGAGAGAGTCGTAACGCTGGCGGCCGGGGAGAGGATCTCCCGGCTGGTGGAGCAGTTGGTGGGAAAGATCGAACTGGCGGGCGGGTACGTGCGAATCTCCTCGACCCAGCCGATCATTGGCCAGATGCTATTTGGCGTGTCTGGCCCGGGCGGGATCCAGCTCTTCTCGGCTGTGTCCCCGACCGTGGTTCACTGAAGGTCCAAAGTCCGGCGTGGCTTGAGAGGGACGGAAACAGGGGTGTCCCTACCAGAGACTCGTAGGCCTTGAAATCATTGAGCTTGAACGTGTGCCGGGATCCAGCGGCGGGTAGAGTCTGCTCGCCCTCCACCATTCTTTCCCCGGCAAGGTCCTCAGGTCCCTCCTCGCGGGTCTTGACGGGACAATCTGTCTTACTCGAGTAGTTTTTCGATCTGATCCTTCAGTAGAGGTTTCTCGTAGAAGGGTTCCATGTCCTTGTACAGGTACTGCATCCAGGAGGCGGGATCAGGATCAGGTCCCGGTAGTATCCACTCGGTCCCTGGCTTGTAGAGAACCATTAGTTTCCAGGCCTTTCTGCCTTCGGAATAGTGCAGCTTCTTTGCGTAGTGATTCATGCCAAAAGTCCAGTGGTCCCAGAAGTGTTCCACGCGTGGATCATTCAGATAGACGGTCGCTTTCTGGGCAGCGAACCGATTGTCGGTTTCGAGAATGGGGGACCAGAGGACAAGGACCTTGAGCCCGGCATCCGGCATTTTCTGGAGAAGCTGACTGACTTCGGAGGCCCCCCGAAGACATTCTCCTCAGGTGGGCGAAAACACGAGTACCAGCCGAGTCTCGTCACGAGCCGAGTTGAAAGAGCTGAGAAACTCCTGCCCGTTATAAGAGATCGTGGTGACTGGCCGGGGGTCCTTGGCAGGGGTGGTGGTCTCCGTCCAGGCACCCACCAGGCTGGTTCCGGTCGTCAACCAGCACGCCACGGCTATCGCAAGCGGGACAGTGCAGCGTGTCAAATTGGTCATAATTAGCAAGAATACAGAAATCGGCCCTTGTGGTCCAAATCCGTGGGGGTTCAGGCGGGGGGAGGTGCCGGTCAGGAATGCGGCAGTCTGCGCCCGATTGGAAAGGACATCCACCCGCTGGTCGGGCTTGGGGAAGCTATGATCGAGTATGCGAAGACCAAGGGTCCTGGCAGGAATCGTGTCCTGGAGAAGCTCCTGAGCCAGGCTCGACAGGTGCGCTGAGCCATGTTCTGGTGCAGTTGATGACTCCTGTCTGCTGGATCCACTCGCCTGGAACCATCTCCGCTGTTTTGAGACCAAGAGTGTATCCGCCGTACCCACTGGAGACTTGGCATGAGAAGGTCCCTCACCCAGAAGTCAGAGATCAACATCACCCCCTACATCGACATCCTCCTGGTCCTTCTGATCATTTTCATGGTGATCCAGCCCACCACGCAGTACGACCTTCCAGCCCGCGTGCCCCAACAACCCTCCGCAGCGCCTCTTGTTCCTCAATCAGTTCCCATCGTGGTCTCGATCGATTCCGATGGCTTGATCAAGCTCAACCAGGAGAGCATCCCTTATCACCAACTCGGATCTCGCCTGTTTGAGGTGCTGAGCAGACGGGCAGACAAGAGGTTGTTCGTCAGGGCAGAACCTGATCTTCCCTTTGGTGACGTTATCGGTGTGATAGGCACGGCCAAGGGTGCCGGGGCCGGTGACATCGGACTAATGTAGAGAACAATCTGCCTTAGGAACCGGGTGTGCTCGTGTAGCACTCTGGAAAGCGAGTCCGCGGGCACAAGCAGTTGGCAAAACGCGTTCTTACTCTTATGGCAGGCGCTGGAGTCCATTGCCCAGCCAATCAAAGAAACCAAATCCAGCGGCGGCGCAAAAAGGATCAACGTTTTGACGGGTCAGCAGCAGCTTGTCGGCGATTTGCTTGATAGTCTGGAGTTGTGTCCTAACTCTTCCTCGCTTACGGCGTGTACCAGATCGGGGAGGTGTACGCCCGCTCGAACGTCACCATCGGGATCTCAGGCTTCATGCTGATGCCGAAGCGCTTGGCCTCATAGGCTGTCCAGCGCGGCGTGGGGATCTCAAGCACCCGAGCATAGTAGGCCGCACGTACCTTCGGATCGAACTCGGGATCGGTCCAGATGGTGATCAACTCAGGTGAGCCGATCGTGTTGGTCCAGGTCGCGTTGGCGACGTCGACGGTGTTGCCGACCCTGGGCAGAGTGCCGTCGGCACCGGGCTTCCGGTCTCCCGACCACACCGCGTCGAACACCTTTTCCTGGCGCTCGCCGGCCGAGTCAACCCAGACCTTAATGATCTGGATGCGGTCGAGGTTGCCGGAGATCGGATCTCGCAGCGCTGCGACGAGAAAGCTCGGGGCCTTGCCTTTCGGGCGCTCGGTCAGGTCGCTGCCCATCGGCACGCCCTTCCCGTAGCCAACCGCCGCCGGTAGACGATTCTGGGCATCCTCCGCGGTGAAGTTCCAGCCGCCAAAGAAGCGAACCCACATGCGCGACCCGCGACCCGGTGGTTGCGTAGGTCTCCTTGTTCATCATTGCATCGAACAGCGCTTCGCGCGTGTTCTCGCGGGCCCACACCGCGGCGAGGCCGGAGGCGACCATCCCCCAACCAGGGTACTCGGCGTCGCCGATCTTGGCCATCGGGTGCTCGACCCGTTTGGGGTTCGGTTCCGCGCCGGAGTGTTTGCCGAAAAAGTTGTCCTCCTGTGCCGTGGCAAGACCGGTGTGGCTGTCGGTCGAGCCGATGAAACCAAACTTGTACGGGTTCACGCCAAGCTCTTTCTCGAGCTGCATGCCGATCCCCAGCGCCGAGCGGCCGTACTCGTGCTCGAGCATTTCGTTCGTCTTGAACTCGCTGAGGTCCAGGTTGCCCTGGTCCCAGATCTCGTAGTCGGCAAACTCGTCGTTGGGGGACAGGAAGGGGTGGGTCTCGCCGTCTCCCTTGATCTGGGTGATCTCGTAGAGCGGCTCCCACCTGATGCGTTCCTCCGCCCACGCGCGGTCGTATGGCTTGCCGGTGAACGTATCCGCCACCGGGAACATGACCCCGTTGCTGAGGTTGCCGTTGTGCGCGATCGCCAGAATGCGCCCACCGGTCTTGTCCTCGTAGGTCCGCAACCATTTCCAAAGATCGCGCTCGTCCGGGCTACCGTAGGGAGGCAGCGAGGTGTACGGCTCCATAATGCTCGCTTTTGCACCCCCGTCGCGGTAGATGACAACCCGGTGTCGGTTGGCACCCTTCGCGGTCGAGGTCCATTCGTAGCCGTGGAACGCGGTGTAGCGGCCGGGCTCGTTGTACTTCTCCGCTGCCGCGACGGTCTGCTCCCAGGTGGAGCGGTAGGCGGCCGTCCCGGGGGCGAGGTAGAGGTCCTCAGGGAAGCTGTTCCCGGTGAGCGCTTGGATGATCTCGACCGCAGCAGCGACGCCCTGCTGGCCACCCGCCTGGATCATGTCGTACCACTTCCTGCCGGTCGGGTCGCTGAGCATCTTCGGGTCGCCGAAATGCAAGAGCGGGAAGAATCCCATGTTGTCCGAGTGGTCGGCAACGACCAGAAAGTCGAGCGGGCGCGACAGCTTGACTTTCAGGCCCGTCGACGACGTCAGTTCCTCGCCGCGCGCAAAGCGATGCGCATCCTCCGGCTTGAGCCTGGCACCGAACGCGCCGGCGTCCAGCGAATTGCCGGTGTGTAAATGGGTATCGCCAAAGAATACCCGGGTGGGAAAACTGCGCCCCGCGTACGGCGAGTAGTGCTTCTGCGGGGGAAAGGCGTCCTTCACGTCATCAGTCGGCGGCGGCAGCTGCGCGGACAGGGCCGGGCAGAACACGATAGCAGCGGCGACGAGGGCCAGGGTGAGTTTCGGTTTGCGGTGTCCTCTCATTCGTTCCTCTCCTTCGAGATATGATTAGGGCACTTCCGTGGTAACCCTCACGGCGTGTACCAAATCGGCGACGTGCAGGCGCGGGCCTGAATGGTCATGGCGTCGTCGTCCGGCATTTCTTTCGAGTGCTTCATCGTCGATCGCTGGCTCAGCAGCACGGTTTCCGAAGGCTCTCCGTGTCATCGATAATAGAACGTCTAGCGGGCTCTGTAAAATCAGATCAAGATGCAATACACGTAATACTCAAAGGCAGTTCGGCTAGGTGGATTACCAGTCACCAACGCTCCCGTCCTGGTAGAACACCCTCTGGAGTAACTCCGACTCGAAACAGAAACTGCGCCTTCGTCGTTGTCGGCTGCTCCCCTAGCAGCCCGTGGTGCAAATAGGTTTTCAGACTTCAGACCGAGCGGACCGGTGGCAGAAGCGACGGGAGCGTTGACCGGGACTTTTGAGTCTGGGCGGTCGGAATCAAGCCAAACAGGCCCTTCAGACGCTTCCACAGCGACAAAATGAGGAGCAAAACGAGGCAAATCCGCCCCTGCAGCCCCCGCGGCGTGCCCACACCCAACTGCTGGCGCATCAGCAGCCCCAGATTGAATCCGCTCACCTGAATCAGCAGCCGCTTCAAGACATTCTCATGGCCCCGAACGTGAACCCGTCTCATCCCGCCGGTCTCGTAAAGGTGAGCACACGGTCTCTCCAGTAGCTCACCTCGTTGTCGTAAAAGTTGCCGTCCTCGCCGACCCCGGATTCGTCGCCGGTTCCCGTCGCCGGTTCCCATAGACCGCATCACGGGCCTGAGTGTCTCCTCTCCAGCGTCTTTTCCCTCGTTTTGGTTCGCTCACATAGCTGCGCAGTCCCAGCGCTTCTAAATCCACCATCCGCTCGCTGCTGTGATATCCCTTGTCGGCCACCACCTCTTCGATGCCCGATCCCTTCGGCAGCGCTTGTTCCACCTGCTCGGCCGCCTGTATCAGTGTCTTGACCATCGTTTGCGTATCGCCTCGATCCGCTCCTTGCACCGTGACCGAGACGATGGCTCCCGTCTCCAGATCCACTGCATGCTCTGCCTTGTGCGCCAGATGCGTCCGCCCATCCTTCATCCTGGCGATGCGCGCATCCCCATCCTGCGGGTGCTTCCACTGCTGGTTCGATCCCTTGCCGGTTCGCTTGCGGTCCAGTAGGGCCAGATCTTCTCGAGTAGGCGTCTGGATGCCGGAGGCTACTGCCAGCTCCGTTAAGAACTCTTCGTAGCCCTGCTCGGAGTCTCGTCTCACGATGCTGCGCAGCGCCGCATTGGCTTCCAGCGTGGTGGCATCGATGCCGATCGTCTTGCCATTCAATAACCCGCTCTCGGCTACCCGCTTCAGCACCCAGGAGAAAACCGCCTCATGCGTGGCCACATCGATCAGTCGCCTGGTCCTGGAGATGGTCGAATGATCCGGAGGTGACTCACTCAGATTCAGTCCCAGAAAACCGCGCAGCGCCAGCGAATCAGCGGCTCGCCAGGCAATGCCTCGCTCCGAGCTCAACCCTTCGAAGTAACCCACCACCAGCAGCCGGAAATAGATGCCCGGTGCCAGGCCGGGCCGCCCTCGGCTGGGGGCATAGAAAGCGGCGCATTCCGCTTCCACAAAATCATCGAAACCGTGCTTGCCCAGCACTCGGTTCAGGCGTTGGTAAAAAGGGTGTCCCGGCGCTTTGGCCAGCTCTGTTGCCGGCACCCACATCTCGCTCTGCCTCTGTCTCTTACGCTTGCCCATCGACATGGCACAAGTCTATTGGCCATGGCTGACCGAGAGGCGACTTTCACCACGGGCTGCTAGAGATGCAGTTGCAGTGAGTTCCAGACGCTCTTCACCAGATTCTTGAATGAACTCGACCCCTGGACCTGCCCGGAGCCAAGAGCTTGGGGTTCCAGATAGTTCTCGTTGCTGGTCAATAGCTCCTACCGCTTCATGATTAGTAGCGTAGCCGACGCAGCTCAATCCGAATTGGCCGCTGCATGGATGCTCTTGTACCAGCCGACCCCCTTAATATCGTTCCATGCCGTCGATTGGTGGCAGGCATAGCACTCGTGAACCTCAGCGTTCGGCTTGCCAGCAACTTCGGAGCACACCCGGAAGTGCGCTGTTCGATGGCACGGCGGGCCGTAATGGCACTGAGCACAATCCCGGGAGCGTGGCGAAGGATGCCGAAACGCCGCGATCGACCAGCGCTGGGTGTCGTGGCATGCGGTGCAGCTCAATCCGAATTGGCCGCGGTGTGGATCCTCCTTTGCATGACAGACCGCACAGTTTAGCCACGACTGGCTAGAGGCGGCCCGGCTGGCGTTGAGATATCGAGCCAAGCCCTGGCCCTTGAACACTTCATCACCGGAACCCGCCAGTTGTCGAAAACCGATCCGGGACAATGCGGCGTGATTCATCGCGATGGGGCGCTGGATGCGCCCGAGGTGCTCTGTATGGCATTCCTTGCAACTTCCGATGTTCCCATGAAACGCCGTTGGCTCTCGCTGCAGCAGCGCTTCGTTGTTCGCGTGGCAAACGATACAGTTTGATCCCTCCACGCCCTTGGCCGGCGTATGACAGGCACTGCAACGCGATGCCAGGAAAGCATGCGGCTGCGAGAGTGGACCTGGGTTGACCAAATAGCGCGACACAATCGGCACGTTGCCCGATTCTGGCATCGCGATGACCACTCCTAAGACGACCAGAAGTCCGGCTCCAATCGAGAGCCGCTTCACGTTCATTGGAACCACCGCAGTCCGTAATAGATTCCCGACCACACATGGAGCGCCAGCAGAAAGCCAAGAACTCCCGAGATCAGCTGGTGAAACCGCAGCCACTTCTGGAAGGTCTTCCTCATCCAACCGTGGACAGCGATCGAATACTCGAGGTCAGCTATCCCACCGGCAAGCGCGCTGACGGACGACACCGAATCCTCCGTCTGACTCCAGCCACTAAGCCAGGTCCATGACCTTTCCAGCGTCGATCGAATTGACATAGGTTCGAGGTTCTGGTGCGCAAGGTCATCGCTCATCTGCTGGAAGCCGAGTTGCAACCTCTGCAGCATTTGTTTCTTCTCACGAAGCCCCCGATTGATGTGACTCATGAGGTACCGGCCGGTGAACCCGCTCAACACGATCAGGAGTACCATTGCTGTCAGCGCCATTCCGAGCGGGCTGTCGAACTTGTGGCCCGTGTGTAAGAGAACCAGGATTGAGCCGAAGAGTGTCGTGTAGATGTGCGCTGTAAGCAACGTCCGCATGGACACCCAGCCGGTGACGCGGCGTTTGATGATCCGAACACGCTTTGCAACCATATATCCTGCCAGCGGCACGAGCATCAGGATCGTTCCGCTCACTCCAAGAATGCCACCGAACAAGCTTCCTGCGAAACGAGGCGAACGGTGGATAAGGAAGCCAAGCCATACCGTGAGCATTAAGAGCACAAGTAAGGTGACGAGAGTCCATTCCCGGTCACGCATTACATCAGGCCTCGACAATTGTGTCAGTGTCAGATTCTGCCTGGCATGCGAGGATCATTCCCGCGTCCTTCTCCTCGGGAGAGAGAGCGTCCTCCACCTCCATCGTGACCGACCCAGACTTCAACGGGACCTTACAGCTGCCGCAAGTACCGGAGCGGCAAGCATTGTCAATGTCAACACCGATTGCCTCGGCCGCCTCCAGAATTGTCGAGCCAGCGGCCAGCGGCCCCGATTTGCTGGAAAGACTGAACGTGACCAAAGGAGCTTCTCCCAGAACTGGCTCTTCCTTGTCGCGTGCGCCAGGCTTTCGCTTGACGGTGCCGAAGGCCTCAAACTTGATTTCAGACGACGGCACGCCTAATTCCGTTAGCATTTCCTTGATCGCGTTCGCCATCGGTGGCGACCCACACAGGTGGACCCGTCGGCCAGCGATTTCAGGAACCGAGTTTGCGACAAGCTCTCTGGTCATGCGTCCGCGATGAAAGCCCTTGATGTCTTCGGTCGCACGACTGAACGTCACGATGAGCTGAAGGTTGGGGTTGCGGTCCTGTAGAGAATTCAACTCGTTCCTAAAGATGAATTCCTCGGGAGTTCTGCAGGTGTATAGAAAGTAGATTTCCTTGTCCCAACCGATATCGGTCAACCCGCGGACTACGCTCATCAGCGGCGTAATACCTACGCCACCACCAATCAGGACGATGCTGTCATGCTCCGAACCGGTGAAGGTGAACTTTCCTGCAGCGGCAGTGATGTTTAATAGATCGCCAACGTTCACGCGGTCATGGAGATAGCGCGAGACCAAGCCGTGCTCTTCACGTTTGACCGTGATCTCAATGTAGCTGTTTCGAGTCGGCGTCGAGGCAATTGAGTAGGCGCGCTTGACTGGTTTGCCGTCAATTTCAAGCGAAAGCCGCAGGAACTGCCCGGGCAAGTATCGAAAAGGGATCGCTGCGCCAGCCGGGTCCACGAACCGAAATGTCTTTACATTGGGTGTTTCCGCGCAGGTGGAGGCGACACGCAGGGCGCCACTCCAGGAAGGCTGCTTCGGCACGGCTGAAGAGTCATGATGTGTCGAGAGGTCTGCGTAAGGAACGGCTATCCCCTTAGTTTCAGTATCCGAGGCTGCGGGCGGTTGGGACAGGTGGCGGAGCAATGCAGCTGCCCGGCGCATGCGAAGGGCATACATCCAGACGATTGCCGACGCGAAAAGCAACAGAAAAAGGCAGAGTGTTGCATGGAATAGTGTCATTCCGAACCCGACGGCATCCGGTTTCGTTTCGGCGGACGAATCGAGATTCATTTCTCGCCTGAACCAACTCAATGCAATCTCGCCTGGGCCCTCACTGTCCTCGAGCGCACGGAATGCTGCGAGTCCACTCTCGTATTGTGCGACGCTAGCTCGCATGTCGGCGGCGGCTTGCCCCATCCGGCTGAGATCGTTGTTTTCCGTCGCAGCCGTTAACGTCGCCCGGCTCGTGGTGAGAATCTGCAAGCCGTATTCCATTCGTTGACGAGCAAGTCGTTTGATCTCCGCTCGCTTCTCCGGTGAAAGATCCGGGAGTTGCATCAGCGACGGGTAGAGCTCTCTAGGCGTGTACGGCCCCATGGCGTCTTTCATGTCCAGCAGAGGCGTACGTGGTGCTGTCTGATCAGGTTCGACGACGTCCGCGCGTTGCTGATCAGACTTCTGCGATGGTTCTTGCGCGAACGATGATCCGATCAAGAATACAGCGAGACCCGCAACGCACAGTGGGCCGGTCAACCTTGTCGCTTTGACTTGGGCTCGCATTGGAAATTGACCTTCGACGATGACGACGTCCGGGGCGACCGGTCTGATGACGACGAAGCGCCCGGCATCTGGTTTCCCTTAAAGAACTCCGTAGGCAAGCATGGCATCCGCCACCTTGGCAAACCCGGCAATGTTGGCCCCTCGTACGTAGTTGACGGAGTCCTCCTCCTGACCATAGCGGACACATTTGGCATGAATCTTGGCCATGAGGTCCTGAAGTCGGTCGTCGACCTCTTCCCGCGACCAGGTGAGGTGCAAAGCATTCTGGGCCATTTCGAGTCCCGAAATGGCCACTCCTCCGGCGTTGACAGCCTTGCTGGGAGCGTAGAGGATTTTCGCCTCCTCAAACAGTTTTGCTCCCTCCAGAACTGTGGGCATATTGGCTCCCTCGCACACGACCCGGCAGCCATTCTCGAGCAGAGCGCGGGCGTCGCCCTCTTCTATCTCATTCTGGGTGGCCGAGGGAAACGCCATCTCACAGGGTACTTTCCAGGGTCTCTCCTTCTCGTGATGTTCCAGGCCGAACTCCTCGGCAAACTCGCCTAACTTGCCCCGGCGACTCCCTTTCAGGTCGATGAGATAGTTGAGCTTTTCTCTGTCAAACCCCTCGGGATCGTATACAAAGCCGGATCGATCGGAGACCGTGACAACCTTGGCCCCAAGGTCGATCAGCTTTTCGACCGTGTACTGGGCAACATTGCCGGAACCTGAGACCACGCACACCTTGCCCTCCACGTCTTCGCCGATGCGAGCCAGCATCTCCCGGGTCAGATAAACCACCCCGTAGCCCGTCGCCTCGGTTCGAACCAGGCTGCCTCCGTAAGCAAGCCCCTTTCCGGTAATGGCTCCGGTGAACTCGTTGGTCAGCCGCTTGTACTGGCCGAAGAGGTAGCCGATTTCCCGTGCGCCCACGCCGATGTCGCCTGCCGGAACGTCCACATCTTTGCCGATGTGATGGAATAACTCGCTCATGAACGCCTGACAGAATCGCATCACTTCTGCATCCGATTTCCCTTTCGGATTGAAGTCGGAACCTCCCTTTGCCCCTCCCATGGGCAGCGTGGTGAGACTGTTCTTTAAAGTCTGCTCGAAGCCCAGAAACTTGAGAATGCTCAGGCTCACCGATTTATCGAAGCGAAGCCCGCCTTTGTAGGGTCCGATGGCACTGTTGAACTGAACCCGATAACCTCGATTGACCCGAACGTTGTGCAGGTCGTCCTCCCAGCAGACACGGAAGGTAATGATCCGATCCGGCTCGGTCATCCGTTCCAGTATGCAGGCGTCTCCGTACTTTGGATTTTCCTGAATAAAGGGGATGACGGACAGCGCCACTTCCCCCACCGCCTGATGGAACTCGGTCTCTCCTGGGTTACGACGGACCAGGCCCGTCATAAAATCTTCGTACTTCATGATCTTCCTTTAATCAACACGCTTGACGGCTGGTGGACCCCAACCGCCCGTGAGAACTTCAAGCATAGGTTCATTGGGGCGCCACCCCTCCACTGAAACGGACCACGATCGAGCTCGCCGCCAACCCGGCAACCGCCACGACAAGCAATGCGCAGGCGAGTACGGCCAGCGATCGCCAGTTCAAGTGGATCCCCAAAGACCGTCATAGCCCCCTCGAAGGCCCCGCCGTGCTTCGGCTCGTTGGAGTCGGCCTTCGCCGGATCCCACTCGAAATCCACTTTGTCAGTCTAGCAAACCTGGTGCTGCTTCAGGCAACTGTCGTTGAGGGCGTAAGAAGCACCATATCTTGACCCTAAGCCTCCTCCCAAGCCGATCTGAATGGGGATGGAACACTCACCAGAGAGGAAGCGCGCGCCCACCGTCAACAAGCACGTGGAGGTCAACAAGACAATGCCCCAGGCGCGCCGGATCCCACTCAAGGCGACAACCTGGCATCAAGGTCGCATATTCCCGGTATCAAGATCTCGGAATCGGCCTCTCCGGTAGTGGAAGTACCTCTAAGATCCGTCGACGGCATTGACCTGGGTTTTGCTTACCGGAAACCAGGCGGCGAGGAACCCTTCCCGGTGATTCTGTTTTTCCACGGTGGGGGCGAACACTCGAATATGAACCGCTTGAAACAAAACCTGCAAACCGGCGCAGTACAAACACGGTTCTTGAAGGAGGGTTTTGCGATAGTCCAATCGACCAGAAGGCCGTATTGGAAAACCCAGGACAATCCAGACAAGGTTGGTTATTTTGACGCCGTAAAGGATGCCACTCTGGTCATTAACAAAGCAAAGACTCTTGCGGGCATCGATCCGAACAAGGTGATTCTTTATGGTGGAAGTGGAGGAGGAATACTGGCCATCGGGGCTGCATCACAAAACGAGCTGCTTTGCGTGGTAGCAGGGGAACCGGCAACCGTTCTGCTCCTGGCCCAAATGACGGACGCCAGTGAGCGGCCGGACTATGCCCCGATTATGCAAGATCCACTAGATCATTACAGTGGTGAAGTGAAACGCCGGACACGAGCCCTTCTACAGGCAATCAATTGCCCTGTCCTGTTGCTTCAGGGAGACTCGAAAAACAATCTGGATAGGGTTAATAATCAGTTGCTCATTCCGGAAATGAAGTCCATGAACAAAGATATTTCCAGTATGCATTTTCCTGGCTTGGCACACGGTTTTTATTGGGGCACGGTAAAAACGGGAGTAACCCTTGAAACCGTGGAAAACATCGTAAGAGATGTTACCGCTTACATCGGCAAGCAGACCAACCACTGACCAAGACCGAACTAGACCCGTAAGGAGTCCCCCCGGCTCTGCCGGGGAGGCAGCCAGAGTTTGACAGTTCCGGGAATAGGTGAAAAAACTCCCTTCCGTGAGCCGAGCAAAGCATCACGAAAAGGAGTTTTATGAGTAACTATAAGAGCTTACAGCATACGAAATGGGAGTGTAAGTACCATGTGGTGTTCATCCCGAAGTACCGCAAAAAGTTGATTTACGGGGAGTTGCGCAGACATCTCGGTCAGGTGCTGCGACGGTTGGTCTGGGCAGAAGGAAAGCTTGATTGAGGAGGGCCACCTGCTGCCGGATCACGTGCACGTGATGATCTCGATTCCACCAAAGTTCTCTGTGGCGCAGGTGATCGGGTACATCAAAGGGAAAAGCGCTATCCACATTGCCCGGAACTTTTCAGAGAGTCGGCGAAACTTTGTTGGACAGCACTTCTGGGCACGCGGATACTTCGTATCGACCGTGGGCCGAGATGAGAGAGTGATCCGTGAGTATATTCGGCGGCAAGAAGCAGAAGATCGTCGCCAGGATCAGCTCAGGCTCCTGTAGTCAGGCCACCTTTAGGTGGCACAAGTGGCCGCGGTAGCGGCAACGTCAAGTCCGCTTTGAGCGGCTCACAAGATTAAAGCCCCCGGCTTTGCCGGGGGATACTTACTGTACTGGTTCCGAGTCGTTATCTGGTTCGCGCTTCCCTCCCCTTCAAGATTGAGTTAGTCTCCAGTGAGAGATGAAGCTGAACCTGGATCGCGTCGACCGCTCGATTGCCGGTTTCATGCAGCGTTGGAGCACACCGGCGATCAGAGTCTCATTAGGGCTGATCTTTATCTGGTTTGGTCTTCTCAAGCCCCTGGGCCTCTCTCCGGCCGAGCCACTGGTCACGGCTACAGTCCGCTGGCTTCCCCTGTTCTCGCCCCAGTGGTGGCTCGCAATCATCGGATGGTGGGAGGTTGCCATCGGTGTTACCTTTCTCTTCCACAAGACGGTGAGAATCGCCATTGCCCTCTTGTTCCTCCAGATGATCGGCACCTTCATGCCGTTGGTCCTGATGCCGGAGGTCACATTTCAGGCAGGGCACATCCCTTATGCCCCGACAATGGAAGGACAGTACATCCTCAAGAACCTGCTGATCATCTCAGCCGCACTTGTGGTCGGGGGCAGCGCCCGGCAATTGGAGAAGCCTCAAGGAACACGATAACTGATCTGACTAGTCTGATTAGATCGGTTACAATCGGTCGGATGAGTAAGGTTTATTCCACCTACGAAGCCAAGGCTAAATTCAGTGAGATCCTGCGCAGGGTCCGTGCCGGGGGGACGGTCAGAATCTCCTACCATGGTGAAGAAGTTGCGGAGGTCCGGCCTCTCCCTCCCCCGCAGAATCTGGAAGCATCACTCCGCCGCATGGAGAAGGAAGGAGTGGTCAGTGGAGCCGGTGGTTCGACCCTTCTGAAACCGATTGCCAGAAGACCCGGAGCCCTTGCCCGATTTCTGGAGTCGCGGGATTGAGAGTTGCCTACGTTGACTCGTCGGTTGTGGTGGGGATTGCTTTCGATGAGCCCGTAGCGGTCCGACTTGCCGCGAATCTCGATTCCTTTGAACGATTGCTGTCCTCGAACCTTCTGGAAGCGGAGTTTGAATCCGCCTGTTTGCGAGAGGGAGTAGCTGATGCTGCGCCCGATTATCTCTCCGGTATTTCGTGGGTGTTTCCTGACAGACCCTTGACGGCGGAGGTGAAAATAGTTGCCGGGGCCGGCTATCTCCGGGGGGCCGATCTTTGGCACTTGGCCTGCGCCCTTTTTGTGTCGGCGGATCCGACTCAGATCAGCTTCCTGACGTTGGATGAGCGGCAGAAGAAGGTTTCCAGGGCCCTGGGTTTCCAGAGCTGAGGGCTCGTTATCATTTTTCTACCGGTTCTGCCTGATCCATGTCAGGAAATCGCCAATCGGCAAATGGCGCAGACCTTTGTAGGCACGGTTTTCGCTCAGCCACTCCTGCAGATGCTCTTCTGACCAGAAGAGATTGTCGACCGCTCAGCCTCCTCCTTGTTGGACATATACCGTGTCAGCGGTTGGTCTCTGGCTACGAATTGCTGGACATCATTCCGGGTACCCGAGTAGGCAGCCGAGGACCTCTGGTGATCCGGCGACCAGTGTCCGGGGCCTGGCGCACGCTGGGAATCAGTGATTTCAGGCGCCATCAGGTCTTTTGGCGGGCACAGGGATAGAATGAAGGATCGGAACACTCCGGGGGACAGAAAGGACATGTATGAAGACGATGGCAGGCTTCGCTTCCAGAGGTGCCCAGCTGGGCACCTTTTGCTTTGTCATGGCCACTGGTCTTGGCGCCGGTGTCTACCAGGGCCAGTGGCAGGACCGAACAGAACGATACTGGGCGGGCCCCGAGTTCTGGACCAATCCACTACAGGACTGGAGGGTTCGCAACGGCCGGCTGGAATGCTGGCGCAGCGGAGGTGACCGCAACGCGTACCTGCTGACCCATGAATTGCGGAGCGGCCGGGGATCGCTGACAACAACGGTGACCGTGGGCCGGTTGGATTCTGTTGTATCCAGCGATGGTACCGGCTGGGTAGGGTTCAAACTAGGTTCCCAGGGCGAGTTTCGGGACTATCGGGACAGCGCCGTCCGTGGTTACGGCTTGAACGCTGGTATGCGCACGAACGGGAGGCTCTTTATCGGCAATTTCAGTGACAGCGCCGAAGCCGTGAAACAAGCCCTGGAACAGGTCACGTTGCGGCTGCGGGTCGAGCCGTTGGGGCAGCGATACAAGGTGTCGATCACAGCTTTGGACCCGAACCAGAAGATCCTGGCTGAGCATGCCCGACACGACATCCATCCCGACTGGCTGGTCGGCCAGACGGCGCTGGTGTGCAGCGCCCGTGAGCCCGTCCGCTCGGACCTGACAGCCGGGCGGTTTGTGGCCCATGATCCGGTGCTGAAAGGCGATCCTGTCGTTCCCAGTCGGGCCGGTACGGATGCCGCCGGTGGGAATGTCCGTTTTTGGTTCAGGGACTGGCGGCTGCAAGGCAGTAAAGTTAGCGTCTACCCGGATCGTGCCTGGGGTCCTGTTCTCTGGACCCAATACACGCTCAGTAACCGGGTGTTGAAACTGACCGCTCAGATGGCGCCGGTGGGGAATGACTCCCGCAACGTACAGTTGCAGATACGGCGGGCGGACAGCCCCGGCTGGGAAACCATAAGGGAGGCCCTGATTGATCCGCTTGCCAGAACCGCCACTTTCCAGGTCTCCGACTGGGATGACACCCGTGATACGGCGTTTCGCGTCGTCTACTCTATGGCTGGTTCCGGCGGCACGCCGACGGTTTACGACTACCAGGGGACCATCCGGCAGGACCCGAAAAACAAGCTGGAGATTGTGGTAGCTGCTTTTACCGGTAACAACGACTTTGGCTTTCCGCATGCCGACGTGGTTCGCGCCGTCTCCTGGCACCGGCCCGATCTGCTGGTCTACACCGGTGACCAGATCTATGAGCGGGTTGGCGGTTACGGCGTTCAGCGGACAAGCGATGTGGAGATAGCCACCCTGGATTATCTGCGGAAGTGGTACATGATGGGGTGGGAGTACCGGGAACTGCTGCGAGATATTCCGGCCGTCTTTCTGCCCGACGACCACGACGTGTACCAGGGGAATATCTGGGGAGCTGGAGGCCGGGCTTCAAGTCTTGGTGAAGATGCCAGGATCGGCCAGGATGCCGGCGGCTACTGCATGCCGCCGGTCTGGGTCAATATGGTGCAGCGTACCCAGTGCAGCCATTTGCCCGACCCCTGGGATGCCACCCCGGTTGACCAGGGAATATCGGTGTATTACTGCCCCTGGTAGTGGGGGGGGTCAGTTTTGCGGTGATCGAAGACCGCAAATGGAAATCCTCACCCACCGTGCAGATTCCACAGGCAAGAATCCGGAACGGATGGGCGCAAGACCGGTCCTATCAAGCATCCCGTGACGGTGACGTGCCGGGAGCGGTCTTACTGGGGCGTCGCCAGTTGGACTTCCTGGAACAGTGGGCAGCAGATTGGAGCGGAGGCATCTGGATGAAGGCGGTGGTGTCGCAGACCCTGTTCGCGAATGTCGCCACCCTGCCGCGTGAGGATGCCATGTCCGGTGACATCGTTCCCCGGCTCAGGGTACTCCCGCCCGGCGAGTATGCGGAAGGGGACATCAGGGTTCAGGATCACGATTCCAACGGCTGGCCACAAACGGGCCGTAATATGGCTTTGAAACGAATGCGGCGAGGTTTTGCAGTTCACATCACCGGGGATCAGCATCTGGGCAGCACGATCCAATACGGCATCGACGAATGGGGAGATGCGGGTTACGCGATCTGCGTGCCGGCGGTGGCAAATGTCTGGCCGCGTCGCTGGTTTCCACCGCCTGCAGAAGGCAATAACCGGCGTCCTGGTACGCCTCTCTATACGGGAGATTTCCTGGACGGCTTTGGCAACAAGATCACGGTTCAGGCCGTCTCCAATCCTCACACAATGGAAGCGGAACCTGCCTGGATCACTCAGCGGGCACCGGGATACGGGATCATCGTATTCAATCGGGAGACCCGGCAGATCACCATGTCCAACTGGCCGCGCTGGGTTGATCCTGCGGCAGCCGGAGCCCAGCCTTATCCGGGCTGGCCGATCACGATAGATCAAATGGATAACTATGACCGCAAGGCGGTTGCCTATCTCCCAACCCTGGAAGTCACGGGTATGCAGGATCCAGTAGTGCAGATAAGCGATGAGGATAGCGGAAAGATCGTGTATTCCATCCGGATCAGGGGGACAACCTTCCGTCCCCGGGTCTTCAGGCATGGTCGATACAGCATCAGGATCGGAGAGCCGGGAACGCCCCGCATGAAACTGGTGGAGCACCTCGAATCCGCGCCGTCAACCGACGACTCCCGGCTGGTGTTTGCCTTCTGAGTTAGACCTGAGAGAATTCCGGTGCTTCTTCTCTCATCCTGTTTCTCTCATCTTTCGCCAGCGCTCGAGCAGACTCCGCCGGCCTTCTTCCAGTTGCTCTACAGCTTCGACGGCCTGCAAGGTGGGACGGGCATCCGCTCCCTGGAGCAGGCTCAGGAGAAAGAGCAGTTTTTGTTGCAGGCCGACCACGCTCTCCCGTTCCAGCGGCGTCTGACTGATACTTCCATAGAGTAGATCGGGAAGGCCTGGCGTCCCCGCCCCCCGGAACTTGCGCAGGAGCCCGGCCCGGGCTGGCGGCAAACCGCCCTCGGCCAGCCGGGAATCGATCGCCTCCCGCACCTGCTGCAGGCTCACGTAGGCCCAATCGCAGCGCATAGAGTAGTCGGTTTGTAGCCGAATATCGGCTGCCGTAGCCGAAACGCGCGGATCCATTCGGATTTGCAGCGGTTTTTCGGTCACGACTCGGTTGGCATAGAGCCGCACCGTGTACCGGCCCGGATGGACGAAGGGATCGTCCGGCCCGCTGGGGTACTGGGTTGGCTGGATCGCGGTCGGCGCGCCTTCGGATCCGAGAGTCCGACCTTCTTGAGCCGGAACCGGGGTCAGGAACAGCGACCCGCAAAGGATAGCCAACAGCCATCCAGCGAATCTCGGATACTTCATCATCATCTGGCTTTGCTTCCGTTGGGCCGGCGGCGAGATCAACCTGCGTTCAGGACCCGAGGTCCAGGCCGCATTCCGGCCCAGACCGCCCGCTCCGGAGCTGGTCACTTCGGCGGCTCGTCCCGCTGAGTCAGCGTCCGCGGTTCTTCAACGTGGCCGGCGGGACGGGTATTTTTCCCTTCGACCTGAGTCTGATCGTCTCCCAGGTCCTCGCGTGCTTCGGCAAGCATCGCCTGAAGCCGCTCAACCGTGTCCGGATGTTGATCCGCAACGTTGATGGTTTCTCCGACGTCTTCTTCCAGATTGTACAGTTCCAAAACGTGTCGCCAGGTAGCTCCTTCCGTCCCGGGCTCACGCTTGAAACGGCCCACATGAAGCTTCCAGGGCCCGGAACGAACAGCGCCCAGCGAACCGAACTGGTAATAATAGAAGCGGTCGTGAGGTGTGGTCGCTTCCTGCTTGCCGCTCAATAGAGACCAGACGTCCCTTCCGTCAATGACTCGATCGGAAGGAGGTGCGGCCCCTGCCAGTTTGACAAATGTGGGTAAGACATCCATCGAAAGGACCATCTCATCACAGACGGTTCCGGCGGGGATCCTTCCGGGCCAATGCACCACAGTTGGAACCCGCAGACCCCCCTCCCAGGTGGACCCCTTCGTTCCTCTCAAGGGCCCGTTGCTACCCCGGTAGTCAGGAACCCCGACATCAGTCGGGACGCCTCCGTTGTCCGAAGTGAACAGAACCAGCGTCTTGTCGTCGATTCCCAGCTCGCGAAGAACATCCAGGATCTGGCCCGTCGACCAGTCCAGTTCTTCGATGGTATCGCCGTAAATACCGTTAGCGCTCTTGCCCCTGAACTGCTCACTGGCATATTGGGGACGGTGCGGCATCGTATGCGGGAGGTAAAGGAAAAAGGGTTCGTCTTGATGTGCCTGGATAAATTGGACCGCCTCCTCCGTGTAGCGCTGCGTCAAAAGCGATTGGTCAGGCTCCTCTTCGATGACCCTCTCATCGCGCAGCAGTGGCAAAGGGGGATAGCTGCGTCCTGCTCTTCCTGTCCCCATATCGTTTGAGTATGGGATTCCAAAATAGGAGTCAAACCCCTGGCGTGTGGGTAGAAACTCCGGCTGATCCCCCAGGTGCCACTTGCCTACCATACCGGTGGCGTAGCCTTGCTCCTTCAGGATTTCAGCGAGAGTGATTTCATCTGGATGAAGTCCCCTGTGCGCACCCGGGAAAAGAACAACGCGACCGGCTTCGTCGGTATGAAGGTTCACTCGGCGGGGATAGGAACCTGTCATCAACGAAGCCCGGGAAGGGGAACAAACTCCGCTGGTCACATAGAAGTTGGTGAACTTGCGGTCTTCCACAGCCATCCGGTCCAGGTTGGGCGTTCGATGGAGAGTCGACCCGAAGGGGGTAATATCGCCGTATCCCATGTCATCGGCAAAAATAATGATGAAGTTGGGACGCAAGGCGTTTTCTGGTGTAGATTCCTGACAGCAAACCAGAGGAACCAATCCGAGAAGCCCCATGATTAGAAGCCATTTCCGATAGTAGATGGACTGCATTTTCTCCAAGTCCGATCCAATCTATCTCGCTTGCCCTGGGGGCAGCAAGGCTGTTTCGGAAGTCCAGTCCGCACAGAAGGAGGGGAGTCTGCTAATGTATGGGGGGAAGTCCCTGAAAACAAGCGGCTTGAGGATATTCACCATGAGACAGGCAAGTGCGGTAGTGGGGCGGCGCCATGGGGCACTGTTCGTCCTGGCGGTCGGCTGGCTTATGGGGCCAAACCTGGCGGTCAGACTCAGCCACCAGATCGGACACTGGCAGCAGCAATTGGGAGACCCAACGCCCCTGACCGCTGCGGAACGCTCACCTGCAGAGTGGACGCCGTAAGGGTTCATCCGGACAAGTTCGCAAGCCGTCTTTACTGGAGCGTTTGCGGAACCACGGGAAGAGTGGCGAACTGGCCCGGCCGGGTCTGAATCACGGTGGCGGCAATCGAACCGTCCGGCGTCACCTTCAGGATGCCTTCAAAATCGGAGAAATCAACCGCGGCCGACCACTCAAACTCAGAGAGAAAGGTGGCCAGATGGCCCATACCCGGTAACACCGCCGCAGCAGTGGCCAACACGCCTCCGTCCCGATCGCTCAGCAGCAGATCCAGGTTGACCGTATCTTCCTCAAGGTTCATGACCGCAATCCCGGTGTTGATTCCCGAGGCTGTGTTTGTCTCCATGGGGGCCACTATCCCGCCGGGCTGAGCGGCACTGCTGCCCGCCCCGGCCAGGCCGCTGGTTCCTCCAAACAAGATGACACCAGCCACTTCCTTGTCAGACATCACCGTCGCCGTCCCCTCCAACAAATCTCCCTGGCCACTGGTCTTGAAGCTGCGTAAACCTCCAGCCGGGATCACGACTGTCTTCTCGCCCGCCACCGGCTCACCGTTGAGATCCACGCTGAGAAGATTCCCATCGTTGTCCTTGAAGATCATTGTGACCGTGGCTGCCATGTCCGGGTCCAGGTTGAAGAGAATGATCTGGCTGAACAGACCGGCGCCATCCCCAAACTGAGCGAAGAACTGGGAGAAGCCACTGTCTTCGACCCCGTTCTCGACCCAGATCGGATCAGCGCTGTCCGGGTCTGGGCTCACGCCACGGAATCCCTCATTCCCGGCTGGCGACAGATCGGCTGCGACCTGTCCCGCGCCTTCGTTGAAATTCCAATACCCGACCAGACCGGAGGAAAGAGGATCCACACCGTTGCGAAACACGTTCCCAATCTGGGCCTCGCTGAGGGCAACGTTCCACATGGCGGGTTCGTCGATGAGTCCCGGGAAAAACCAGGTGGGAGGCTCCACGCCCCCGGGAGGCGGACCGATCACTCCGAAGGTGCAGCCGATGGACAGGACCTGGAAGTTGTTGGACGACGGGACCCCCGTCCCTTCACAACTGGCTCGCACTTCGCCGTCTATGTAGAGGGCGAGGTCCCCCGTATTGTCGCGAGTGACCGCTACGTGGTGCCAGGCGTCATCGGCCACAAAGAGATCGCCCCCGATGCTGCACGTCCCCCCGGGAAAACACTGGTTCAACGGATAGCAGTAGTTGTTCTCGCTGGAGTCCTCGAGCATGGTTTCGAAGGTCCCGTTGGAGTTGACATAAAGTTGCCAGCTCAAGTTGAAGGAGTTGTCGTCCTCCCCGCGGGCGATGATCGCGGCACGACGAGTGGGCGGCGAGAGCTTGATCCAGGCGCCGGCTGTGAAGACTTCTGTGGGAAACGAATCGTTGTACGGCACGGTGACGCGGTCGTCGGTCCCATCGAACTGGAGCACGAAGTTGCTCACTTGCGTTGTCGGCGCCTGTCCGGCTGTCGCGATCTGGTTCGCATTGAAGGCGACCAGCAAGGCAAGCCACCGCACCCGGTTAGCTCTGGAGTCACTCCTCATCTCAACGATCCTCCCTCGGAAACGGGCTCTCCTGCTGCAGGGGTTCCTGCAGCATCCTCCACTACGAACTGCCCCATCATCCCCACGTCTTCGTGCTCGAGGATGTGGCAGTGGAACATGAACGGGATCACCGGATCCGCGTAGTCGTGAAAGCGCTTGATGATGAGCACGTTTTCAAAGGGGCGGACCAGGACCACGTCCTTCCATCCGAGCTCGTTGACCGGTGGGGCAGCACCGTCCCGCAACAGGATCTGGAACGAGTCGCCATGTACATGGAAAGGATGGGCCTGTTGATTCGGGTTCGTGATCTCCCAGACTTCGGTGTCGCCAAGCTGGATCCGGGCGTCGATGATCGCCATGTCCATTCGCTTCCCGTTGATTCCAAAGGGGTTGGCATTGAGCTCGAAAGGCCGGGGGCTGTCATCGTTCACGGCTTCCGACTCGGGAATCCTGGGCACCGGAACCAGGGTCTCGGGAAGGGAGAGAACGGCGTCGGCGGTGGCAGGCCCAATCCGGATCTCGAGCAGATCAAAATCCGCGGTGTCCCATTGATCCTGGAGCCGAAGCGGGACAAAGGTCGTGCCGTTTCCGCTGTTGAAACTGCGCAGGGTAACTGCCTGCCCTTCTTGGGCGGCCAGGTCGAGCAGGATTTCGGCTCGCTCGGCAGGTGCCATCAGCAGTCGGGACATGGGCAGGGGAGCGGCCAGGAATCCGCCGTCTGAGGCCACCTGATGGAAGGTCCGGTTATCGCTGAACCCCAGGTTATAAATGCGCGCGTTGGAGGCGTTCAGGATACGAAGCCGAACCACCTGGGCACCCACTTCCAGGATGGCACTCTCGACACCGTTCACCAGGAAGTGACCGTCCTTGCGCAGCGCGGGATCCGTGGCTGGATTGAAATCGGGGGGGAAGTGCATCAGGGACCCATCTTCGTTGAAGCGCCGGTCCTGGAGAATCAAGGGGATGTCATCTCGTCCGTAGACCCGTGGCAAAGCGAGCGTGTCCGAGATATCGTCCTCAACGATGAGCATGCCCGCGAGCCCCCGATAGACCTGGTAACCGGTCCCCTCCGGATCCATTAGAATCCCCGGGCCCATGGCGGGGTGGAGGTGCGGATGGTACCAGTACGTCGCGGCGCGGTTGAGCACGGGGTACGACGCTGTCCAGGTTTCAGCGGGCTCGATCATCTGGTGAGGGCCACCGTCCATGACTGCGGGCACGTGCATCCCGTGCCAGTGCGTGGAGGTGCGTTCTCCCAGCTGATTGGTCACATTGAGCACGACCTGATCCCCTCTTCGCATCAACAGCGTCGGGCCCAGGTAATTGCCGTTGTAGCCTGAGGTGGGCGCCACCAGGCCATCGATGAATTCCTTGCTTCCATTTTGCATGAGCAGATCGTAGGTTCTGGCCTCGTTTTGCATTTCTCCCAGGTAGAGAGGAGGAATGGGCAGAGTTTGAACACTCGAACTGATCGGAACTACGGGAAGAGTGGCGAACTGGCCGGGCCGGGTTTGAATCGCGGTGGCGGCAATCGAACCGTCCGCCGTCACCTTCAGGATGCCTTCAAAATCCGAGAAGTCAACGGCCGTCGACCATTCAAAGTCGGAAAGAAAGGCGGCCAGATGCCCCATACCCGGCAACACTGCGGCAGCACTGGCCAACACGGCGCCGTCCCGATCGCCCAGCTGCAGGTCCAGGGTGATCGTATCTTCCTCGAGGTTCATGACTGCGACCCCGGTATTGATTCCCGAAGCTGTGTTCGTCTCCATGGGGGCCGTTACCCCGCCGGGATGCGCGGCACTGCTGCCCACCCCGGCCAGGCCGCTGGTTCCTCCAAACAAGATGACACCAGCCACTTCCTTGTCCGAGATCACCGTCACCGCCCCATCCAATAAATCTCCCAGGCCATCCGTCTTGAAGCTGCGCAAACCTCCAGCCGGGATCACGACTGTCTTCTCTCCCGTCACCAGCTCACCGTTGAGATCCACGCTCAGGGGATTCCCGTCGTTGTCTTTGAAAATCATCGTGACCGTGGCTTCCATATCGGGGTCCAGGTTAAAGAGAATGATCTGGCTGAACAGACCGGCACCATCCCCAAACTGGGCGAAATAGAGCTCCACCCCCGGCTGGGCCTGGAGGGGAAGGCCGGCAAGGCAAACCAAGAGAGCGGAACGGACAAGGCTGCTGACTGCACCTCTCATAGGATTATGTACGGACAGGCAGGTAAGGTGTTTCGCCTCTTTGACGACAATTCCGCCCTCTGCCGATCCGATTTCGGCAAAGGTGCCTGGATACCTCAGGGCCTGGAGGCCGTTGTCAGCGAAAAGATGACGAGGGAGTCGTTGACGCGAGGCTTGGAGGGCTGATAAGTTTTGACCATTCATCACAGGGTGGTCAGGGGAAATTGGATGCGACGTTGATATGAGGAAGGTCAGCTTCATGCTGGTGGAGAACTTACGTTGAGGCGGCACAATAATCGGCCAGGCTACAATTTCTTCATCTATCCCTACGTCGAGGCAGATGGCAAACAACTGGACGGTGTGTTCTACGAGTTCAGCTATCGAGACATAGAGGAAGAATCGCCCCGCTAGCACCGTTTTGTGAAACTGTAGGTAAGAGGGGAAAATGACCGAATCGGGACATCCTGTAGCCACTGCTGCAGAACTTGCTGAATGGGTGAATGATGCACGCCAGCGGACACTCGAGTTAGTCGCAGATCTCAGTGGCCAGCAGCTCATGGGACCAAAGCTGTCGACCGTCAATCCGTTGCTCTGGGAAATCGGACACCAGGCCTGGTTTCAGGAAAAGTGGGTACTGCGGCACGCCTGCAAGAAGCAGATGATTCGCGATGATGCCGATTCTCTCTGGGACTCTATTGAAATTCCACACGCCACGCGTTGGGACCTGCCCTTGCCGTCCTACCAAGACACTTCGGCGTACCTGAATGAAGTGCGCCTCCGGGTTCTGGAGGAACTTGAACGAGGTGAACCGGGAGAAGAACTGGAATACCACGTCCGCTACACCACCCTCCACGAAGACATGCACACTGAGGCGATTACCTATACGCGCCAAACCCTGGGGTGCTCACAGCCAAAGCTATCCGCACTTGGCGATGGGGAAGCATTCAAGAGCTCCGGAGAGGGCGCCGCCCGTGAGGAGTGCCTGCCAGGCGATGTTGAGATCGCCGGGGGGCAATTCATGCTGGGAGCTACTTCAGATGAACCCTTTGTGTTTGACAACGAAAAGTGGGCGCATCCGGTAACAGTAGAACCTTTTGCCATCGCGCCCACGGCGGTCACTCAGTCTGAGTTCGCTGCATTCGCGGATAATCGTGGTTATCACAGGCGGGAGCTGTGGAGCGAAGAAGGATGGCAATGGCGAGAAGCAGCCAAGGCAGACAATCCGGCTTATTGGCGGCGTGATCCCGATGGAGCTTGGCGGCGGCGGCATTTTGACGAATGGGTTTCGCTGGAAGCACAGCTTCCCGTTATCCATGTCAACTGGCATGAGGCCCAGGCATACTGCCATTGGGCTGGCCGACGACTGCCCACCGAGGCGGAGTGGGAAGTAGCTGCCGCCTCGGAGCCTGATCCGCGAGGTCGCACCCGTCCCCGACGAAAGCGCTCCTTTCCCTGGGGTGATGATCCTGCCACTTCAGAGAAAGTCAATATGGACTGGCAGGCGATGGGCTGCATTGGTGTGGGAGCCCTTTCTGAAGGCGACAGTGCTTACGGTTGCCGGCAGATGATCGGCAACGTGTGGGAATGGACCCATAGTGCTTTTCTTCCATATCCCGGCTTTGAGACGGATCCCTACAAGGAGTACTCCGAACCCTGGTTCGGGACCCGGAAGGTGCTGCGAGGCGGATCCTGGGCAACCCGATCCCGCATGCTTCGCAACACGTTGCGCAACTTCTTTACGCCTGACCGACGCGATGTATTGGCGGGATTTCGCACTTGTTCGCTCCTGCAATGAGGATCCACCTCATTACACCGTCTCAGAAGGGCAATCGAGTGTCGGTGCTTCGCTGGGCTCGCATTCTGCGTGACCTGGGCCACCATGTCGTGATTGGCGAGGAATACCAGGGGCAGCCATGCGATCTGATGGTCGCTCTCCACGCCCGCCGTAGTCATGCCTCGGTGAAACGCTTCCGCCAAGAACATCCTCACTTACCCCTCGTCCTCGCCATGACGGGTACGGATCTTTATTGTGACATCCGCACCGAGCGTTCAGCTCAGGAGTCGATGGAAATGGCATCGCTTCTTATTGTCCTGCAACCGATGGGCATCGAGGAACTGCCCCAACACCTGCGCAGCAAGGCTCGGGTCATCTACCAGTCTGCGCTGAGACCTCCCGGAAGGTTTTCACCTAAAAAGAACCTCTTTGAGGTGTGTGTAATTGGACACATGCGGCCCGTGAAAGATCCATTCCAGACGGCCAGGGCTGCTCGACTGTTGCCATCCTCTTCTCGAATTCAGGTCGTGCATGTGGGCGCAGCAAGCAGTGAAGAAATGGAGGAGAGCGCCCGTGTCGAGCAAGCATCCAATCCGCGCTACCGCTGGTTGGGCGAACTCCCACGCTGGAGAGCACTTCGCATACTAACCAGCAGCCGGTTACTGGCCCTGAGCTCGCAAATGGAAGGTGGCGCAAATGTGGTCTGCGAGGCACTCGCTTGTTCGGTTCCCGTTCTCTCGTCGCTAATACCGGGATCGATAGGAATTCTGGGAGAAGATTACCCCGGCTACTTTCCAGTGGGAGGCACCCGGGCACTGGCAGGTCTTCTGGAACGTGCCGAGAGTGACAAGGAATTCTACGCTACACTCCAAGCCCGGTGTGAGGATCTGAAACCCCTTGTGTCACCCTCCCGCGAGCGCCGCAGCTGGAAGAGTTTACTGGGGGAACTGAAAAAAGGGTGACGGTCCTTTTTTTAGGAAAATCTGGTTATAATGACCTCCATGATTTTGCGGCGCAAGAAGCGTTTGACTGAGCTCGTCGACTGCGCAGGCTGAGCTTCTAAGTTAGCACCGGGTGTGCTACAGGAAGCTCTGAAGGACCTGCCGGGGATTCTCGATCCCAATGTCCTGGTTGGCTTTGAAACAGCCGACGACGCCGGAGTGTACCTGATTGACGAGAACACAGCTCTGGTTCAAAGTACTGACTTTTTCACGCCGATTGTGGACGACCCCTTCGTCTATGGGCAGATCGCTGCAGCCAACGCTCTGAGTGATATCTACGCGATGGGGGCCCGGCCCCGGTTTGCCCTTTCCATCGTTGGCTTTCCCGTAGATGCTCTCGAGGTAGAGATTCTGCACGAGATCCTGTGCGGAGGCGCCGAGAAGATGCGAGAAGCCGGAGTGGCAGTCATTGGAGGTCATTCGGTTAAGGACCCGGAGTTGAAATTTGGCTACGCTGTAACCGGTCTGACCCGTCCGGATCGGATTTACCGCAATCAAGGACTCCTGCCGGGGGACTGCTTAATCCTGACCAAGCCGATTGGCACCGGAATCGTTGCCACCGCCGTCAAATACGGGAAGTGTCCCAAGGACGTCGAGCAGGAAGCGATCCAGTGGATGCTCACACTGAATCGCCAGGCCGCGGAACAGCTTTCGGGTTTCGAGATTCACGCAGTTACCGACATCACCGGCTTCGGACTGCTGGGGCATGCCTTTGAGATGGCCGTCGCAAGCGGGGTCTGTCTCGAGATCGAGAGCACACGGGTGCCACTTCTAGCCGATGTGGAAGTACTGGCCAAACGCGGTATGCTTCCCGGCGGGATTCAGGCCAACCGGGACTACCTGGGCGATGCGGTCTCCTGGAATCGAACCTCGAAGAGAATGCAGCAAATCCTTCTCGATCCTCAGACCTCGGGGGGTCTGCTGATTGGCCTTCCCTCCAGTGAGGGCCCTGCACTGCTGGAGAAGCTGTCCGACGCCGGAGTCGTCGGACACCACATCGGGATCGTGGAAACCCGTGGGACTCATTACATTTCGGTAGTCTGAGATCCCGTCGGCTTTGTGTTCCCAGCAGGCTCTGTGGCGTCCTCTTGAGTCACGCGTAGCTGGAGCTGAGCAAGCTGGAACTGTAACACTTCATCGCCGGGTTTCTGGTATTTCGGTGGGTTGGCGTGCTGGAGCTGACTTCCATTTCTTCGAGCGCCCAGTGGTTGTCTTCCCAGGTCTTTTTCAGGAACTGATCGCGCCCCGAATTGTAGCGGTAGTATCGATACCGGATCGAATGATTCTTGTAGTAGTCCTGGTGGGCGCCTTCTGCCTTGTAAAACTTTTGCAGCAGGCGGATTTCGGTCACGATTTTCCTCTCGAAGATGCCGGACGATTCAAGGGACTCCCGCGACTTCTCGGCCAGCCGCTTCTGTGCCTCGTCGTGGTAGAAGATCGCCGTTCGGTACTGGGCGCCCCGATCCACGAATTGCCCACCCGGGTCGGTGGGATCCACGTGCTTCCAGAACACCTCGAGCAGATCTGAATAGCTGACCCTGGCTGGATCGAAGATCACCTGAACGGCTTCTACGTGCCCCGTTTTTCCTGAGGCCACGTCCTGGTACGCCGGATGAGATTCCTCTCCACCGGCAAAACCGGAGATGGCATCGCTGACTCCCTCCACCTTCTCAAAATCCGCTTCCACGCACCAGAAGCAGCCACCGGCAAACGTAGCAACCGCCTTCTCGGGCCCAACTCTCGATCCAGTTGTCTCGGGATGATGGGCAAAAGGAGTGATGGGAAGAAGCAACACAGCTACGATCAAGACAATATGTTTCATGAAAGAGGCTCCTGGCTCGGAGTTCCGTGAAAAAGTCCCGGGCACCAAACAAGAGGCACGGGCACACTACGCCGTTGCCTGCTATTCGACTATCGTAAAGGTATACATCTTGCCCAGCGAGGCAGAAGCATGGCTCGATGTGAAGGCCCCTGGAGGTAGAAACCCATATTCCCCTGGGTTCAGGGTCGTAAGGGTGATCGAGTAGGTATGGCTTGAAATCCTTTTGCCTTCAAAAGGGACGAGGTCCCGGGTTGACCCACCGGAAGCGTGGAAGACACCTCCGGTTACGGTTCGGAATTCGCGACGATTTTTCTTCTCACGAAGACGAATGAACTGGTATTCCGTGATGGCGACCCCTTCCGGCGTGTTGATGATGAAATCGAGAGGCGCGAAGACCCGGCTCCGGCTGTGAGGACCATCGATCTTTCCATTGACGTCGCCTTTGACAACTCCTACCGTGGCTATTGACTTGAGAACGCCTCCGGTTTTCCAGTTGATCACTTCCGGAAGAATCTCCACCCATTCTCCATCCCTCTTGAAATACACTCCAAGATAGGGAGGAATGGTACCGGCTCGCGTTTCTGCAGAATCATCTGAGCTGGGAGTGGAGCCCTGCGAGTCTGGTTTCGGTTGCATCCCGGCTGACTTTAACAACATCGCCCGGATGACCTCCTCCGGCACTTGCTTCTCTTTAAGGACTAGGATGGAGTCGACATCGGTGGCAAATTCGCAAGGCGAGCTGGAGACCATGGTCACGATCAGCTCTGACCCGAAGCCAGCTTCGACCATCTTGACAATGTCTTCATTCTTTAGCGTCTTGTCCTGTCCCAGGCCGATCGTCGCAAAAGGAAGCAGGATCACAAGAAGGCGGGCCAGTAGTATCATTCTTTCCTCCAGACTGGCTATGTGGGTTTGCTTCGCGAGAGTATCACCAGTGTGGCTCGCTTGCAAAGGGTCGGAAACTGACGGTTGACCGATCAGGAATTTGTCAGATTCGACTTCATCATCAGCTCCCTGCCGAACTCCCGTTCAGTTCGGGACAGGCGGCCTCCAGATGATCCGGACTGTCCGAATGCTAAGATTGACCGAAGAAGGGCAACAGGACACTGTGTATCAGAACCTGATCGGCTGAGCCACGCAGATCAAGGCTTCATCCCCCAGTAGATCTTGACGTTGTGGGTCTGGCGCCCAACCGCTACGATGTCCAGCCTGCCATCCCCGTTCAGGTCTCCCACCGCCAGGTCCTCGATGGCGACGCCGTCGAGATCGAGAAGGTGGCGATTCCATCGGGCTCCCGCGGCGTCCTCAGGATCGTAGATCCGCAGGCCCCTCGGGGCGGTGTCGCTGAAACTGTCACGCACACCGATGACGAGTTCTTCGTCTTCGTCCTCATCCAGATTGGCGCACCACAGCGCATGACCCCACCGCAGTTCATCATCCAAAACACGCCGGGTCCAAAGCCACGGCCCCGTGGCCGGCCGCGGCCCATCGGGTCTCGTGTAAACGACGACCTTGTTGCCGTGCCACGGCTCGATGGTGGCGATGTAGTCAGCACCCGAGCCCAGCCAACCGTGCTTGATCTCGCTGGCACCGCGTGACGGCGACGACTCCTGATCGCCCTCACCGATTAAGGTCCGCTGCCACTGGCCGTTCTTGTTGCGATCGAGCAGACTCACGCCCTCGAAGCTCACGACAAGGAGGTCGAGCTGCCCGTCCCGGTCCAGGTCTGTGACCCAGAAATTGTGTGTCACGTGCAGTTCCTGGTTGATCACCCGGGGCACCCAGGAGTCCCTGATCGGGTCCTTCGGAACCGGGTAGACCAGGATTCTGACACCGTTTTCCTGAAACCGCGGCGGGGTCGTGTCACGCCCCTTGAGCGGCACGACAATCAGCTCCGGGCGACCGTCGCCATCGAGATCGGCGAATTGCATCCGATGAACCGTCGGTTCCACCCCGATCGGCTGATAGGCCCATGGCTGGTCAGGCCCGCCTCTCGTGATCCAGCCAATGCTGCCCCCGGATCGGGTGTTGTTGAACTGCCAGTCAGCTCCGACGGCAAAGTCGAGCTGCCCGTCGCCGTCGATGTCCCCCGCCGCCAGGCTGACGTTGTCGTGCTGCTTCGATTGGTCTTCTATCAGGATGTGCTCGTGCCAATCCGGGTTCTCGAGCCAGAGGATGCGCTTGCTGTCGACGATGACGATGTCCAGACCCTTGTCGGCATTCATATCGAGCAGCCGAACGGCGTAGCCGACGCTGAGCCGGGTAGGGAGCTCCTCCGCCCGAAACACGAAATCCCCGGCTTGAAGGACAGGAGAACAAAAGGAGCAGCCCATGGTTATGAGCAGGACGGACCGCCGCATCCATTTCTCCCCGCTATTCACTCAGGTGTTTCAGGTGCTGGGCCACGAAGTCATGCTGCACCAGATCCTTAAAAGCTTCGGTCAACCGGCGGGTCACCGGGCCGGGCACAGATCCGTCGCCGATTTGATTTCCGTTCACCGACCGGACACCACAAATGCAAATGCTGGTCGATGTCAGGAAAACTTCTTCGGCAACAACGACATCAAAAAGATCCAGATCCTTTTCCAGCACCGGGATGTCCAGCTCATCAGCCAGCTCCATGACGGTCTCCCGACTCGTACCGGCCAGGACGGATTGTTCTCTGGGTGTGTAGAGCTTCCCCTGGTAAGCGGTAAAGATGTTGCAGCCGTACCCCTCCGCCAGGTTGCCCCTGGTGTCGGCAAGGACCGCCCAGGCGTCTGGATTCATGGCTTTCGCTGCCATGTCTCCCAGGATCAGATTCAGATAATTATGGCTCTTGACCCGCGGGCTGATGCACTCCTCCGGCACACGTCGGATGGCGGGAACGATCACGTCGATCCCGTCCCGGAAGCACTTCGCCCTGTCCTTCAGCGGCAAAGGGGTGCATTCGACAATGACCGTGGCCCCGGAACGTGCAGGCTCTTCCCCGTGCACGCCCCAGACTCCGCGAGTGATGCGCATGTAAACCCAGTAGTCCTCGTCTTCGCCCAGCAGCGGAACATTTTGCTCCAGGACCTCTTCGGCGATCGCCTTGATCTCTCCGGGGTCGAGACCCGGGTCGATCTGGGTATAGCGGAGCGATCGAAAGAGTCGGTCCACATGCTGCTGGAGCTTGAAAACTCTGCCTCCGAAGGTTCGCGCCGTGTCAAAAACTGCGTCCCCAAACACGAATCCGCGATCCCGAAAGGACAGGAGTACCTGACTCTCCGGCACGATGCTTCCATTGAAATAGGCGACGCGCTCGCCGGTTGATTTTGTCATTCTGAGACCTCCAAAGTCCTGAATCCTATCGCCCATCTCGAGTACGGGCAACACTTTCTTGCCCGCTGAGCACAAAGCCACACAAACCGGAGGCTTCGAAGTCAGGGCTGGTAGTTCACCCAGATGGGGCTGGACCAGGCGATCTGCCGGTCGTCCTGAACTACTCGAACGTAGTAGTAACTCGTACCCGCCGTGGCGTCCTGGTCCACATAGGTCAATTCGACCGTTTTTCGATTCGGGCTGGTCGAGTAGATAATGGCTTCGTTCTTGATGATGTCCACCTGTGCCACCCGGCTGGTTCCGACGATGCGGATCTTCACGGGCGGCACGCTGGAGGCCGTGAATTCTTCGCCCATGAAATGCTCGCCCATGCGATAGTCCAGAACGATGTTGTCGGTGGCACCATAAGTGTGCCGCTTCCGAATGGCTTCGAAAATGGCCTCTCGGGTGGGCTGCTCAGTGTAAACCATGGCATATGAAATATGTGTGGAATGGTGGTCCGAACTGGCGATCGTGCCCAGACGGTAGCCCTTGGCGTAAGCATTCCAGAGCAAGCCGGCCTCCTGAAAACCGCCAGGAGCCTGATCTTCGTCAGAGCGGGGCGCCCGGGGAGCCCCCCGGTATTCTGCCGACGTCCGAAACCCCTGAAAGATCTCTACCACAGGCTCAACTACCGGATCATTGTCGCGCCAGTCCGTGCCCATGATGCTCGAGGTCGAGCTGTGGGGAATGGAGATTCCTCCCGTTTCGCGGAGTGACTCAAAAAGCAGCTTGGTATCGTTCTCCACCAGGTCGGCGTAATCGATCCCCGGCTCAGGCCCACCGAAACCTGCCTGGCTGAAGAATCTGACCATGGGAACCCCGCGTTTCGTGTGAAAGATGTTTCGGTGACCATTGGGAAAGCGGGCGCTGCGCTCGTAAGCGTAGAGAGTGGTGAAGGTGCGGGGAATGTGGTAAAGGCAACTTTTTTCGATCAGCCACGCCCAGTAATCGTACCCTCCACCGGACAGGTGATCGGTGACGCCGCCAAAGTCGAAGTCGCCGGCGTCCAGCATGTAGCGATAAAAGTCAAAGAGAGATCCGTCCAGTCGACCGCCGTCATCCCAGGAAAGTTCGGTGTGCCGGTGCAGGTCACCCCGGACAACACGCTGTTCGACGCCGTGCACAAAGGTCCGATAGGAGCGGATGGCCTCCAGGTCTTCCGCCTCGTTCGGGTGGACCACTCTCACCGGGATCTCCTCGGGACTCTCCCAGGGCTCGAGAACTGCCACGTCGGGTGCCTCATCCAGGCGGATATTGGCTGAATACACATTTTCTGCAACGGGAGTGTGGCTCTCGATGTAGAGTCGGCCGTCTGTGGGCCAGATCAGCCACAGGCTCCCATCTGGACCATAGGCTCCCGCCGGCCGGGTCGAAATGCGATCCCAGCTCTGAGGCATGGCTAGCACCGGGCTCCACGACTCGCCCTCGTAAAAGGTCACAGCCGTTTCCCAGTAGGCATATTCACTTGGCTTTTTGATGGTGGCGCCCGGGCCCTGGTACGGATTCGGGGTTCGGCCCCGCCGGTGGAACAAGAGTCCAACCCGATTGCTGCGAGAATCGATCAGTAATTGAGGGGAATCGTAGGCGTCGCCTCCGCTTGAGAGGGCGGCCCCCAGGGCCGACACAGGTTTTTTCCGGGTGGCTCCTTCGAAGACCACAAGATTGATGTTTCGGGATTCGTAGAGGCGTACACCGGGGGAACGCTTCAGGCTTTCCTCACGAGTGTTTCCCCGCCACTCCGGATCGATGGTCACACCCCGATCCTTGCCCCAGTTGGGACTGCTTTCGTCCCAGGCCACCCACACCCGTCCCTGCCCATCCACGGCTGCGGAGGCGTGGGCTTCGAAGCGGGGCGTATCGGCTACCGGAATGAGTGGTCCGAGGGCCCCGCTTTGATACGTCCGCAGGTAAACGTCGTAGTTCCCGTTTCGATAGGAGTCCCAGACAACGTAGGCCTTGTCCTGATGATCAACCGCAACCCGAGGCTCCCAGTCGTTGGCAGGGTGCTGGGTGAGTTGGACTTCCTCGGACCATCCCGATCCGTCGAAGTAGCGCAGAAAAATGTCCGAGTTGTCCCCGCGGAACCCCTGCCAGACCACCCACAGGTGACCTCTGTGATCTGCAATCAGATGGTGATCGATGTCCGGATAAGGATGGGAACTCAAGCGGACGGGCTTCAACCAGGTGTTAGTCTCCTCATCCAGGGTGCGGGCATAGAGATCAAAATTCCCCTTGATCTGTTGCGACCAGACCACGGTGGGCGATCCAGGTGATCCAGGCGACTTGAGGCCTCCAAACGTCCCCGGACGCACCTGGCAGACGCGCGAACGTTTTCCAGTCACCGTCGTGCTTTGCGATTCGGACTTCGTCCTGCTGCCCAGTGTAGGATTGCCACACCGCCCAGACGGTAGAGTCCCCGGACACGGCGATGGAAGGATAATCATCGTCCTGGGAATCCTGGGTCAGTTTGACCGCATCCGGAAGTCGGTCGACCCGGGCGGCCCCGCCCAGAAACTCGACTGGTTTGCTCAGCTTCAAGTCGGAAAGGGGGAATGCGAAAGCGCCGTGGTTTGTAACCACCCGAATGCGTGACCCCGGTGAAGCCGTTCCTGTGAGCACGACCCCTTTCGTGAGTAAGCGACTGGTCTGGATGTCGAAGGTATTCAGAGAAATACTGTCTGGCGCCAGGAAACGCCACCCCTCCAGGGTTGCAAGCTGCGCGTCATCGCCTCTTACCCTGCCCGTCCACTGGCTTTCCTCCGCCGCCGTGTACCCAAACGTAATCCGCAATGAAAATGGTTCTTGCTGGGCTAGGGTAATTTGAGTGCTGAGGAACAAGAAAAACAATCGGAGAAAGGCCTTACGTTGCATCACTGTTCCGACTCCAGCGGTTGGTTTCTGAGAGGGTTCCCTCAAGTTCGACGCAGTTTGATCAGCAGCGGGATCAAGGCGGCGATGAAGGCCAGCAATGAGATCGGTGGCAGGTGCCCGGGCCAGCCAGCCGGTTTGAGCCATCCAGAAAAGCCCATCACCGCCACGTGCGCGGCCACCAGCATCAGCGCCAGGTAACCCATCCGCTGGCCACGGGACCAACGGTCGGCACCGATGGCCTCGTACATGAACGGCAGCGACGTGATGGCTGTGACCGAGAGGCACCACAGGGCGAGCACACCGAGCAAAAGACTCAGCTCGCCCGTCAGGTTCATTCTCCCGCCCTCGGAAAAGAACTTGGGGTAGTGTGGGGCGATACGATCAACAGGGCCATCAGCGCATGGATCGCTGCCAGCGAGAACCCCATCAATCCGCAGAACTTGATCAATATCAGGCGCCTGGCGGCGTCGCCTCTGAAAAGCCTCGAGCTTTTCCCAATCAAGTAGGAGGCGGCGATCAAGAAGACGGCGGCCAGCGAGAAGGCCTTGTTCCCAACGAAGAGAGGAAACTGTGAAGACTCGACTCCTTGAAAGACGTGGTAGCGGACAATGGCGTAGGTCAGGGGCACACCCAGCAGGACCACCAGCCAGGGCACGGTGAAGGATTGAATCAGGCGTGAGTTCTGGGGCTCAACCTTGCTCATGTGCCTGCTCTCTCCGGAAGGCCAGTCATTCCTTATTCTACCCGGCTCGCTTCTGAGGCGCCGCCCGACGAATGAATCCGCACCCCGGCCGCCTCTGGGCCGTCGTTGACCTGTAACATCGCTTTCTATGGGCTTGCAGTCCCACAACCTTAGCAAATGCAGCACTTAATTGTGGGGCATTTCCGGGGAACCTTGACTCCTGAACCTCTGTGTTTCGATAATCTCAACCAGGATCAAAGGATCGTTCTAAGGAGCAAATCGTGGCAAGGATCAAAGGCCCGGCTATCTTTCTGGCGCAGTTTCTGCGCGATGAACCGCCCTTCAACAACCTGGAGGACATCGGTCAGTGGGTGGCCGGTCTTGGTTACAGGGGCGTACAGATCCCGAGCTGGGACGAGCGTGTGATTGATCTGTCGAAGGCTGCTGACTCCAGAGCGTATTGCGACGACTATCGTGCGAAGCTGGCGGACATGGGCCTGCAGCCAACCGAACTGGCGGGCTACCTGCAGGGACAGGTCCTGGCAATGCACCCGGCCTACGAGGACGGCTTCAGCGTGTTTCATCCGCCCGGACTCAAAGGCGTCGAGCGCACCGAGTGGGCCGCGGACCAGCTCAGACAATGCATTCAGGCGTCGGCCAACCTGGGACTGCGCAACGTCCCCGTGCTGTCGGGCGGCTTCGCCTGGCACATGGCCTACCCCTGGCCACAGCGCCCCCCCGGACTGATCGAGGAAGCGTTCCGGGAACTGGCCAGACGCTGGCGCCCGCTGCTGGACCTGGCCGAGGACAAGGGCTGCGTGCTCGGCTTTGAACTACACCCCGGCTCAGACCTCTTTGACGGGGCCACCTTCGAGATGTTTCTGGAACACACCGAGGGCCATACGGCCGCCTGCATCAACTACGATCCCAGTCACCTTCTCCTCCAGCAGCTTGACTATCTGCACTTCATCGAGCTGTACGGCGATCGCATATCGGGTTTTCACGTCAAGGATGCAGAGTTTCACCCTTCGGGCCGTGTGGGAGTCTACGGCGGGTATCAGTCGTGGGCGAAGCGGGCCGGCCGCTTTCGGTCCCTGGGTGACGGACAGGTGGACTTCAAACGTGTCTTCACGCTGCTCACTGAGGCCGGCTTCGACGGCTGGGCAGTTCTGGAGTGGGAGTGCTGCGTGAAGAGTCCGGAGCAGGGCGCGGCCGAGGGCGCCCTCTTCATTGCCGGCCACTTGATCGACCCCACCGAGGTGGCGTCCGATGACTTTCCCAGTGGCCAAAGCGACCGCGACCAGCTGCGTAAAATGCTGGGGCTGAGTACACCGAGTTAGCCCTGAAGGTTGCCGAGCCTGGAGTGGGGATGTCAGGCTGGCAGCTGCATTATAAGCACCGATAGAAGCTAGATGATCGATTCCAAATTGCTATGACAAAGAAGCTAAACTTCGGTTAAGGATTCCAGGCCATACTTCCAGCCGAAAACGACCGGGGTTTCGTTGATCTCCTTAAGGTACTGCTCAAGCCGCTGCTTGAGTTCTTTCTTGGAGGAAACCTGAAGACCGCGCAGAAAGGTCTTGGCCATTTTGGCGAAGAAAGACTCGATCAGATTCAACCAGGAACCGTGGGTCGGGGTGAAGATGAACTCAAAGCGATTCGGGCAGGTTGCCAGAAAGGATCGGGTTTCCTTCGAGAGATGGGCGGAGTGATTGTCGAGAATGAGTCGAATCTTAGTTTTCGCCGATCATCCCATCTTTTCTGTCGGGTGAAAGCATGGGGGAAGCAAGAGAGTCCAAGCATCCGTGGGACAAATTCTGCTGGAGGGCCAAGTGAATGTTGTGTTCGCCGGCCACGAACATTGTTACGCACGTCTGAAACCGCAGCAGCGGGCAAGCTGCGCAAGGGCGACATCTCCGACGCATCGCCAATCATGGACTGCGGAAACGATCAGGAGCACAGCTTCCTATACCTCGAACTGGATCCTCAGGAATTGCGTTTTGAGGCCATCAGCGAGTCCGGGCGGATCTTCGATCAGGGAACCATCTCGTATGATTCGGAGAGAGGTCTGGAGTTGAAGGCTCGCTGTCAAAGCCGGTAGGGTTGAAAAGCTCGCTGGGGGTGGGTTCGACACGTCTCTTTCTGGTCAGCAGCATCTCCGATCAGACTTGGTCAGGCAAGGGTCGCATTCTCCAGTGGTGGCACCAACCGGAACACTCACAGAATTGTATTGCGCGGCCGACGAGCGAGAGCGGGGGACATTTTCTTTGCAATGAAGTTTTTCAGGAAACTACGGAGAACCCTCTTTCCTCGGCGGCTGACGATCCTGGCCTACCACTCAGTCGTCAGAACACCGCTGGCTTTTCCGGTCTGGTCTTTGCTCGAGGAGAGCTCGTTCCGAAGCCAGATGGCCTATCTCAAGGACCATTTCCGGGTCGTGTCGTTGAGTCAAGGAGTTGAGCAGATCAAGAAAGGCGGCACAGAAGGTTCTTCGGTTGCCATCACTTTTGATGATGGATACCAGAACATTTCCGATGTTGCTTTTCCGATACTTCGGGAAAAAACTTGCCGGCCACAGTGTTTCTAACTACAGGATTTGTTGACACCCGGAGAACCCTGTGGCACTGTCAGCTCCTTCAAGCTCTGGCGTCGCCCCGGAAGTCCGAGCTGGAATGGAAAAATAGAAGGTTTGAGCTGTCTCGGCCGGAAGAACAGGCTCGCGCCTACCGTGAAATTGCAGCAGGGTTAAAAGCGCGGCCTCATCACGAGTTGCTCACGGGTCTGCGGGAACTTCTCGACACTCTCGGCCACGATCCCAAGCTTCCGACCGAAGAGTCCTCGCCATGGCGGATGCTCAGCCGTGCCGCCGTCACAGAAATGGTCGAGTCTGGGTTGGTTGAATTTGGAGGGCATACTCACTCGCATGCCATACTGAGCCACCTTTCCGGGGCCGAGAAGCGTAGGGAGATCGAGCGCTCCGTTCTTGCTGTCAATGACCTGACCGGAAGGCCCTGCCGGCTGTTTGCTTATCCCAATGGAAGGCCCGGAGATTACGACCGGGAGAGTATCGACATACTCAAGGAGTGCGGGGTTCGCGCGGCCGTGACGACGAGGGCGGGGCCGAACGGTGTTGATAGCCCGAGGATGGAACTCAATCGCGTCGAAATCGGGGGGGGGCGAGGTATGACCTATTTCCGGTTGAAGATTCACTGGCAAGTGGCTTGAGGGTCGTCCACATCATGCAAGCTCCAAAGACGGCGGCTAGCAGCCCGTGGTGCAAATAGGGTTTCTGAGTTCAGGCGGAGCTGACCGGTGTGTTCGGCGTCAAGCACTTTTTCCGGTGGGCGACAATTAAAATGCCCGTTGGATTGTTCGTTGTTTGACTGAGGTTCTCCTTGTCCGTGCGTTCTTTTTCTTGATGGCGGTGAAGTTGAGGGCGGAGCCCGAACGGAGGTGCCTCCAGAAAAATGTCGGCCTGGCCCCCTCTACCGTTTCCCCTTCGCTTTCTGGGCGCTCTCCACCCGGTAGCTGGGAACATTGAGCTCCAGGATGACGCTGTGGTGGACGAGACGATCGATCGCTGCCGCTGTGGTCATAGGATCCTTGAAGATGCGTTCCCAGTCCGAGAACACGAGGTTGCTCGTCAACAGGATGCTGCGATGCTCGTAGCGGTGGGCCAGGAGTGTAAAGAGCACCTCCATCTCCTCGCGACTCTGCTGTACATAACCGATATCGTCCACTATCAAGGCTTCGAAGCGGTCCAGTCTTTTGAGTTCCTTCTCCAGAAACAGCTCCGCCTTGGCCCTGAGCAAGCGTTGCACCAGCAGAGAGCAGGTGGCAAAGAGAACTCGTCGGCCCTGCAGGATCAGCTCATGCCCCAGGGCACACAGTAAATGTGTCTTGCCGCTCCCCGGGTTTCCAAAGGCCAGAACGTTTTCATTCCGGTCCAGAAACGAGCCCTCCAGAAGGGCCGCCAGCTGGCGGTCCACACTCTGAGGTAACCGGGATCGATCGAAACTCGTGAGTGTTTTCTCCCGAGGCAATTTGGAAGCCCGCAGCAGTCGCTGCTGACGACGCTCATTTCGATCCGCCACCTCAATCTCGCACAAACCCAGTAAGTACTGGGGGTAGGAGAGACTGTCCTGAGTCGCCAAGGCTGCATGCGAGGAATAGTTTTCTCGGAAGCCGGGAAGATGCAGCTGCACCAGGCACTCATGCAATCGAGATTGTGCCGCCTGGCTCATGAGCAAGCCTCCGCTGCTTCTCTCCAGCAGCGAGTCGTATTGACTGATGTTTACCGGGTCAACTTGAACCTGCCAAGGTTGCAGCTGATCCTCCTCAAGTCCCTGCCGGACGCTATCGGCCCGGATACTGCAGCCCTTCTCAACCAGAGCTTTTAGAACCCCCACAACTCGTTGTTCTCCCCGATCAGCCGCCGTCTTGAGAATCACCAGGTACTGTCGATCAGCGGTAGCCGGGCATTCCCTTCTCAGCTCATCGTAAGCGACTCGAAACAACACTCCCGGAAACAAGTCCTCTCGATAGCGGTAGCGGGCAAAGGCTCCCGGTTTCCTCACCAGCGAGTAGATCACGTGACGGTAGTGGATTCGATGCTTGCCTCGTCCGCGCAAGCGTGGAATCGACTCCATCTTCTGTCCACCGTAGAACACCTCAAGATGCTCTCCATAGATCCGAACATCCACCTGCTCTGCAATCAGACGGCTGTTGACCGAATAGGTGTTTGAACCGCCCCGGGATTTCCGGAGACAGTTTTAGTTGACTCCAGCCACCACTCTCTGTGCCAATGATGGTGAGACACCGTTAGTCTTCTAATTTAGAGTAGAGGGCGAGAAGGTGGATCATCGAAGATGCCGGATCAAAGTTCAGACAGGAAGTTGAGGATTTTGGAGGCCTCGGAGCGAAGCGCAGAGGCTGCCAAAATCGGCGCCGGCGCCGGGGAGGTTGCACAGCCGGATTCTGTGCCCGACCCGGAGGTGCCGGCCAGGGCCACCCGCCGACGTTTCTCGGCCCGATACAAGCTGAAGATACTCGGCCAGGCCGATCGATGCCGGCCCGGAGAGCTAGGTGCTCTGCTGCGAAGCGAAGGGCTGTACTGGTCCAATCTGCAGACCTGGCGCCGTCAACGCCAAGAGGGGACCTTGCAGGCCCTGGCTCCCAGGAAACGAGGTCGCAAAGCGAAGCCGGTCAATCCGCTCACCCCCGAAGTTAAGCAGCTGCAGCGCGAGAACCGACGTTTGAAGCGCAAGCTGGAACAGGCCGAGATCATGCTGGAGATCCAAAAAAAAGCCTCCGAGATGATGGGTATCTCGCTGGGGACGAGCCGGGAGGAAGACGAGAGTTGAGGAATCGGGCTATTGAGCTGAGCCAATCGCATCCGACGGCTGTGGCCTGCCGGGCCCTGGGGGTTCCCCGGGCCAGTCTCTATCGAGAGAGACGCCGCCGGGAGTTTCCGCGGGAGGTCCGCCTGCGGCCCTCTCCGCCGCGCACCTTGAGTGGGCCGGAAAGAGAGGAGGTCGCGCAGCTGCTTCACAGCAGACGTTTTGTCGACAAAGCTCCGGCTGCCGTGTGGGCCGAATTACTGGACGAAAGCCGCTATCTGTGTTCGATTCGAACCATGTACCGCATCTTGAAGCAACGCAACGAAGTCAGAGAACGGCGGCTGCAACGCCGCCACCCTCAATACGAAAAGCCCGAGCTTTTGGCCACGGCTCCCAACCAATGCTGGTCCTGGGACATCACCAAGCTGAAGGGGCCGGTCAAATGGAGCTATTTCTACCTGTACGTGGTGCTGGACATCTTCAGCCGCTACGTGGTGGGCTGGATGGTGGCCACTCAAGAAAGTTCTTCGCTGGCCAGAACGCTGATCGGACAAAGCTGCGCCCAGCAGCGAATCGACTCGGGACGACTGACTTTGCACGCCGACCGGGGACCGTCGATGAAATCCAAGGCACTGGCTTTGCTGCTAGCCGATCTGGGCGTCACGAAATCCCACTCCCGGCCCCACGTGCGAGACGACAATTCCTACTCGGAGTCCCAGTTCAAGACCCTGAAATACCGTCCGGAATACCCCCGGCGGTTCGGCTCCATTCAAGACGCACGGGAGTTTTGCCGGAAGTTCTTTCGCTGGTACAACACAGAGCATCGCCATTCGGGAATCGGACTGCACACGCCCGAAGACGTTCATTACCTGAGGGCGGAGTCCAGACGCCAGGTGCGGGCTCAGGCCCTACAATCCGCCTTTGCTCGATCCCCAGAGCGGTTCCCCAAGGGACGGCCTGTCCCGCCGTCTTTGCCCGAGGCAGCCTGGATCAATCGCCCCAACCAGGAGGACTCGTGAACTGACGCTACACTAATTTTCCAAAGAAAGTGTCTCAATATCATTGACACGTTCCGCCACGGCTGTAGTCGGTTGATTCAGATAATACATCTGCTCGAGTTCAACGGGTGGAATGTAGCCGATTGGCTCCAGCAATCTCTGCTTGTTATACCAACAGACCCAATCCAGCGTCGCGAATTCCACCTCTTCCAGTCCCCGCCAGGGGCCTTTCTGACGAATGACTTCCGTCTTAAACAGCCCGATGACCGATTCCGCCAGCGCGTTGTCGTAAGAGTCTCCTTTGCTTCCAACCGAAGGCTCGATGCCGGCCTCTGCCAACCGCTCCGTATAGCGAATCGACAGGTACTGCACTCCCCGGTCGCTGTGATGAATCAGGCCTTCCGTGTCTGAACGTGACCACAGGGCCTGCTCCAGTGCGTCCAGGGCAATGTCGGTCTTCAGGGAAGCCGATGCCCTCCACCCGACAATACTTCTCGAGAAGGCATCGATGACCAATGCCACGTAGACGCGCCCTCTCCAGGTGGCCACGTAGGTCAGATCGGCTACCCACAGCTGATTCGGACGGGTTGCAGTAAAGTTGCGGTCCACCAGATCAGCCGGCCTTGCGGCTGTTTCATCCGGCTGCGTCGTCTTAAACCGGCGACCCCGAACCACGCCCTGCAGTCCCGTCTCGCGCATTAAACGCGCGACCGTGCAGCGAGCCACCTTGAAGCCCTCACGATTCAGCTGCTTCCAGACTTTGCGAACTCCGTAGACCTGGCGGTTGGCATGCCACACCCGATCGATTTCAACCCCAAGCCTGGCATCGCGTTTCGCTCTTGCCGGCAGTAACCCAGGATCCTTGTGCCTGGCTTCCCACTGGTAGAACGTCGAAGGGGCGATCGGCAGCACCTCGCAGATCGACTCGACCCCATAGCAGGTCCGATTTTCTCGGATGAAATCCACCATCATTTCCGTCGGCGGCCGAGCTCCGCCTGGGCGAAAAAAGCCGAAGCCTTCCTTAAGATCTCGTTAGTCTGCTTCAGCTCCCGATTCTCCCGCTCCAGTTCCTTCAGACGCTGCCTCTCGTCCGTTGTCAGCCCGGCTCGACGCCCCTGATCCCTTTCCGCCTGTCGGACCCACTTGCGCAGCGTCTCCGCTGTGCAGCCGATCTTGGCTGCTATCGATGTCATCGCACCCCATTGAGAGCTGTACTCCCGTTCATGCTCGAACACCATCCGTACTGCTCGTTCTCTGACCTCTGGTGAGTATCTGCTTCGTCTTCCCATGACCCCATCCTCTCAAGAAATGGAGTCTCCGGAAATCCCGGGGCGGTTCAACTTACAGCGATTTCGTGGATACCGCTCGGCCATCTGAATACCTCTCCAGCCAACCAGCTCCTGAATCGTCCTCAAATCCGTTCCCACCATCGCAAGTCGCGAGTCAAATGTATGCCTCAGAACGTGGGGAGAGACGCCGCTGAGTTTAGCACGACGGCAGGCGGGTAGGCTCAACGGGATGTAGGTGACTTGGTAACATGATGACGTTCGCTCCAGTTTGAGGTAAATGATGGACAATCGCCCCTATTTTCTGAGAGCCCTGACCGTTTCCCTCCTTCTCTGGGTTTGTCCCCTGGCTCCGGCCCGGGCCCAGAAGCCGACATGGCTCGACGAGGATCGTGCGAGGTGGCTGGACAGACACGCCACGGTCGAGAAGAAGCTGATGGTGCCAATGCGCGACCGTGTAGGACTGGCGACAGATCTCTACCGTCCCAAGGATCACGACGGCGCGCTGCCCACCCTCTTTTGGCGCACGCCGTACAACTTCAACAGACTATCGGGAATGAGGTTGAAGTTTGCCCATGAGGCGGTAGCCCACGGATACGCCTTCGTGATCCAGAACGAGCGGGGCAAGTTTTTCTCCGAGGGTGAGTGGGAGATCCTCGGGTCACCGCGGACGGACGGCTACGACGCACTGGATTGGATTAGCAACCAGTCTTGGTCTAACGGGAAAGTCGGGACGATCGGCTGTTCTTCTTCTGCCGAGTGGCAGATGGCGCTGGCTGCCATGGATCACCCTGCCCACGCAGCGATGGTTCCGATGGCACCCGGCGCCGGGATCGGTAAGGTTGGCGAATTCTGGGAGCAGGGCAACTGGTACCGCGGCGGCGGCGAGCAGATGTTCTATCTCCCGTGGCTCTACGGGGTGCAAAACACCCAGCGCCCGCTACTCCCCGAGGGACTCGAGCGAGAGGACGTCGTACGGCTGTCCAAATACTTCGACCTGGCACCCGAGATGCCGGAGATCGACTGGAAAAAGAAGCTCCACACCCTTCCGCTCAGCGCCGCAATGGTGAAGGCCGGGGGCCCCAAGGGCATCTTCAGCGAGTTTCTCAAGCGCAAGCCAAATGATCCGAAGTGGAACCGCGGCGGGCTCTGGCACGATCGCGACGGGTTTGGCGTGCCTGCGCTGTGGCTCTTCTCCTGGTACGACATTTCCACGGCACCGAATCTGGCAATGGTCGATCACATCCGCCAGATGGCGTCCGACGCGGAAGTACGCGCGAACCAGTATGTGATCATGGCGCCGCTGCCGCATTGCGCCTTCTTTCGTTCGTCCTCCCCGTTGACTCTCGGCGAGCGCGAGGTGAGCAACATCGAATTCCCCTACGAGGAGCAGATCTTCGACTGGTTTGATCTCTGGCTGAAGGGCACAAGAAACGGCTTTCTAGAGAACACGCCGAAAATGCAGTATTTCACGTTCGGCGTCGACCGCTGGCGAAGCGCGGCGTCCTGGCCACCCGGGGGATCGGAGAAGCTCACCCTGCACCTCTCGAGTGACGGCAAGGCGAACAGTCTGTTCGGCGACGGGGCCTTGACGGCGGATCCTCCGACCCGTGAAGCAGCCGACCGGTTCACCTACAATCCGACCGTGCCGGTCCCATCGCTGGGTGGTGGAATCTGCTGCATTGGCGGTGCAGTTGACGCCGGTGCCTTCGATCAACGCTCGGTCGAAGCTCGCGCCGACGTACTGGTCTACACGAGCGAACCGCTCTCCGAGAATCTGGAGGTCACGGGCACAGTCGAGGTCATCCTCTACGTCTCGTCCGACGCCAGGGATACGGACTTCACTGCTAAGCTGATCGACGTCTTTCCCGACGGCAGGGCCTACAACCTGGATGAGACGATCCAGCGAGCGCGCTATCGAGAGGGCTACGACAAGGAAGTCTTCATGGAGGAGAGGCAGGTCTACGAGGTGAAGCTGTCCAGTATGGTGACCAGCAACGTGTTCCAGAAGGGCCACCGCATTCGTCTGGACGTGTCGTCGAGCAACTTTCCTCGATTCGCCCGCAATCTCAACACTGGAGGTTCCAACTACAACGAGTCGGACCCCACGATCGCGCACAACGCCGTTCATCACTCGAAGGTGTACCCGTCGCGTATCGTCTTAACTGTTGCCGACATGGGAGTGACACCGATGGGTCAGGGCCGCCACCACCCCTGATGCCGACGCTTCGCCCTCGGAATTCGCGACGACGTGGGTCAACGGTCTGGATCCGCCAGATCCTTGATGTCTCACGACGCACCCTTCAGCCCCCGTTCTGGTCTTTAGCGGCCTCGGCCAGTCCGCTCGTTCTCCAGACTGGATGATGCCCCTGTCTTCGGAAGGATAGGCTGTGTTTCTCCCCAATGCTACGGTCCCATTGCGTCTGACGATGATAAAGTGCGAACATTTGGAACCCGTGAGGAGTGCTGGGCAGAGAGCCCGACTCACTTTGCAAACAACGGAGCGACCCCCGAAGAGGTGTACAAGAAAGCCTCATCAAGCATCCATCTGATCTACGATCGCAGCCACAATGCTCAGTTCTGCTCCTAAGAAGTCCAGTCGTGTCATCGTTTATACGAAGGCTCTTCTTATCGCAGCGAGCTTGAGCTATCTATGCCTCTACACACCCAAATTATTTGAACTCGAAAATTTCTCAAGAGATTTTTCAATTCATTACAATGCCGCAACGATCGTCAAGAGAGGCCTCTCAGAAAAACTCTACGACTTAGAAACACAGCGGCAATACTAGGGGTGTACCGTTCTTTCTGTAATTTGAGGAAGGTGAGCTAAAAGGATCAGAGGTCTGGGGCAGGATTTCTCCAAAAACTCAAGACAAGAGCAAGGAGGATCCGAATGACCCCAGACCCAGAACAGAGGCTACCACGAGAATTGTTGAAAGAACTGATCGAAGAAGGCAGCGACGCGTTTCGAGGAGTGTTGGAGAAACTGCTCAACACCGCCATGCAGATGGAACGCGAAGAGTTTCTGGGAGCTCGACGCTGGGAGCGGAGCGAGCAGCGTCGAGACCACGCCAACGGGTACAAGGCCAAGACGCTGTCAACTCGAGTGGGACAGCTTCAAATCCGGATTCCACAAGTACGTCACCTGGACTTCTATCCCCGATCCCTGGAGCGAGGGTGCCGCTCGGAGAAAGCCCTGAAGCTGGCCATCGCCGAGATGTACGTGATGGGCGTGTCGACGCGCAAGGTCACTGAGATTACCGAGCAGCTGTGCGGCACCGAGATCTCCGCCAGCCAGGTCTCAAGAATCTCCAAGCTGCTGGACGACGAACTCGAGCAGTTTCGCAACCGCCCTTTGGGCAGCTATCCAGTTGTGTACCTGGATGCCCACTACGAGAAGGTCCGTCGCCAGGGCAGCATTCAGGATGTGGCCGTCTTGAAAGCGACCGGAGTCAACTGCTGGGGCAAGCGGGAGGTGATTGGGGTCAGCTGCCGACTCAGCGAGGCGGAGGTCCACTGGCGAGAGTTTCTGCAGCAGCTTCAAAAGCGTGGTCTGGAGGGTGTGCAGCTGATTGTCAGCGATGACCACTCAGGACTACGAGCTGCCAGAAGAGCTGTCTTTCCTTCAGTGCCCTGGCAACGCTGTCAGTTTCACCTGAGCCAGAATGCTCAGCGATACGCCCGCCGATCCGACCAACGTGCCGCCATCGCCACTGACATTCGAGACATCTTCAATGCCCCGTCTGGAGGCGAAGCTGAGGCGATGCTTCGGGCCAGAGTCGAGCAATACTACGACCGCAACCCGGAGCTGGCCGATTGGATGGAGACCAATCTGCCGGAAGGCTTTACGGTCTTTCGTTTTGCACGTTCTACCTGGCGGCGCATTCGCACCAACAACGGGCTGGAGAACCTAAACCGTCAGATTCGCCGGCGTACCCGGGTCGTCGGTATCTTTCCAAACACCGAGTCCGCACTACGACTCATCACCGCTGTCGTCGAGGAGATTCACGAAGACTGGCTGATCGGGAAACAGTACCTCACGATTTCAAACCACTCCGATCTCAGATCACTCTCAGAAACACAGTTGCTTAGCCGCAATACTTTCCCCAACAAGCGGATCTTTTCCTGCCTTATAACCATCCGCCATTTGCTTTTATTCCCTATTATCCCTTGAGTTACCTCCCTTTTCGAGCTGCCTTCTTTTCATGGACAGGCGTCAGTGTCTTGCTGCTTTTCCTATGTTCTGGATTGATGAGATCGACCTATCGTTTGGATCTGCCAAAGACGCCAATCGAGTGGCCTCAACTGAATATTCTACTTTGTTTCTTCGCCTTTTTTCCTACATGGTATTGTCTTCTCAATGGCCAAAATTCCATTCTATTCCTGACTCTCATTTGCTCGGCAACTTATTGTTTTTATCGAGGGAAATATGCTTTCACTGGATTCTTATTGGCGCTCACACTGATCAAACCTCAACTTGGAATTCCGATAAGCATCTCATTCCTCTTTCGTTCTAATCGAAATTGTCTTTTCGGTTACTTGGCAGGTGTTTTGCTCTGCACCTTGGGTTCCATCCTGCTATTGGGCAATCACGGTTTTTCTCATCTATTGAGATTGTTTGGAGAACTAAATGATCATCAATCAGCCTACGGGGTTCACTATGCTCAAATGGCTAATTTGATGGGAGTGTTCTCTCGACATCCTTTAGGAGTCGGCGACAACATTCGGATGGTTGTTTCAGTGATCCTGTGGATCTTGTCTGTCGGTTGGATCGGATTTTCGAGCTATCGATTTAGGCAGAAGGGGGGGGCTGGAGTCTCTTGCAATCAGATATTCTTTGACTGCCGTCTTGTGATCATAAGCACTCTAGTGAGCATTCACATGAACGGTCATGATTTCATTCTTCTCATAGCTCCGATTTTGATCATTCTTGCGAATGCAAAATACAGGTTTGAAATCAGAACGGGGAGCCGCACTCATTCTTCGATGCTTATCCTCACGGCTCTGTTTTCCGTAGCTCTTTTGACCCCGCTATGCTGGGCCGCCTACATCTTTCTACCAGACGTTTTGGTAGCGGTACAAATCCTTCTCCTGATCGGCAGTATTCGTCTTTCATCTGATCTGCAATCGTCCTCGGGGGATGGTTCCGGGTTTCAAGTTCCGGCATGATCCTGCGCGGTGAACCTTTACGGGGCCGGATCAAGTCCATTAGACAAGGGGAGATGAAGGGGAGCTTTCGATTCTGGCGAGGGTCGAACTGCGACCGCGAGTCGTGCCGAACAAATCGAAACGCGCATGAAACAAACCATTCCGGACGCGTACTATGGGACGTGGATGGGCTCATCGGACAGGGAACTCGTAGAGTCGGCGCTCAGGGACGACGAAAGCGCTTTTCAGGGCCTTGTGGAACGCTACGAGAAACTGGTCTTCAACATCGTCTTTCACTATTTGGGAAGGCGGGAAGAGGTAGAGGACATTGCGCAGGAGGTATTCCTGAGAGTGTACCGGTCGCTTTCGAAGTATGATCTCGAGCGCCCGCTCAAAGCCTGGGTGTCCAGGATCACGGCCAACGCTTGTCTGGATGAACTGAGAAAACGCAAGATCCGGAAAACTCAACTTTTCTCTGATGTAGGCACAGACGAGGCAGGGACCGAGACCTTCCTGGACCGATTCAGCAGCGGGACGGTGCTGACCGAGTTTGAAGCCGAGCGTATGTTTGCATGGTTGCACGGACTCATGGACGAGTTGCCGAAGAAGGATAAAATGGCCTTTGTCCTGCGCGAAATGGAAGGTCTGGGCTACAGTGAAATTGCATCCACCATGGACACGACTGAACTGGCGGTGCGAATCCGGGTCAGTCGCTCGAGGAAGAAACTATTGAAATCTCTGCGAGGTAGAATAGCGACAGTCGAACGCTGACAACTTGCGGGGAGGACAGTGTTCTGCCGGGTGACGGAGCATTGCAATGAGTCAACAACACATTGATTTTGGTGATTGGGAAGCTGGAAGTCCGCTGGACGAAGAGCACCTGAGATCTTGCGCCACTTGCAGGGAGAGCCTTAAACTGGCTCGGTTTTTAAAGTCTCAGGTCGAGCAGGTACCCCGGCTCGAGGCGCCGCCCTTCTTTGCGGCTCGAGTTTCCAATCTGGTCAAGCAGACGAACCCCGACTCGGCCTCTTTCTGGCTGCTGGTTGAACTCACCGCGAAACGTCTCATTCCGGCCTTTGCCGTGCTGGTGCTGATCCTCTTCTCTCTGACCTCCCAGACGCAGCTCCAACAGCCGACGGACGAAGAATTGTGGGCGGCGCTGTTTACAGAACCTCAGGTAAGCGAAGAACTGACTCTCGACGATATCCTTTTCTCGCTACAGGAACCCATGGAGGAAGAGATTGAAAGTCAGCACTAGGGCCTTACTGCTGGTGGGGGTTGTCTTTCTGGTGGGCACCGTGTTCGGTGGCCTGGTGGGGGCCAGAATCGCACTCCGGCAGCTGGGGATCGGCCCCCCGGCGGGAATCGAGGATCCATTGCAACTCCCGGGCGATCCCGGGACGCGGCCGGGTCGGCCTCCCGGGGCGGGAGAACGCTCGCCGGGGCCGGGCCGACCGGGACAGCGTGGCCAGAATGGGAGCTCCGGGCTGGGTCGCATGGTTCGTAATCTCGATCTGGATGAGGATCAGGCCTCACGGGTTCGTGAAATCTTACAGAACAGCCGCAAGAAACAAATAGCGGCAACTGAGCAACAGCGATCGCAATCCAGGAAGATGCGCCAGGAAATCCTGGAAGAGATCCGAGGCATTCTGAAGCCGGAACAGGCAGAGCGGTTTCAGCGCATGCTGCAGCGCCTCAACCAGAGTCAACGACGCGGTCGCGAGCGGCGACCGTTCTAAACCTTCCCCCGTCCCAGACCACCACCCGAGTCCTCACGCCTCCCGAGTTTGAGACAAAAAAAGGGAGCCGCGAACGGCTCCCTTTCTTGTCTCGGACTGAACGGGAAGTCTAGAAACCGCCCATTCCACCCATTCCACCCATGTCGGGAGGATGTCCACCCGCTGCGGGGGGCTCGTCCTCGGGTGTCTCGGTCACCAGGGCTTCGGTGGTCAGAAGCAGGCTCGCGATGGAGGCTGCATTCTGGAGAGCGGTCCGGCAGACCATGGACGGGTCGATGACTCCTCCCTCGATCAGGTTGCCGTACACGCCACTCTCGGCGTTGAAACCGAAATCGGAGTCTTTGCTTTCTCTCACCTTGGCTACCACAATGGCGCCCTCGAGGCCGGCGTTAACGGCGATCTGACGCAGTGGCTCTTCCAGAGCGCGGCGCACAATGTTGACGCCCGACTGCTCATCGGTATTGTCAACACTGAAGTCGTCCAGCGCCCGGGCAGCCCGGATGTAGGCCACACCGCCTCCGGTCACGATGCCTTCCTCGGCAGCCGCCTTGGTGGCGTGCATGGCATCCTCAACCCGAGCTTTCCTTTCCTTCAGCTCGGTCTCGGTGGCCGCTCCGACTTGGATGACGGCGACGCCGCCAACCAGCTTGGCCAGTCTTTCCTGCAGCTTCTCGCGATCATAATCGGAGGTTGTTTCCTCGACCTGGTTGCGAATCTGCTTGACTCGCCCGGCGATGTCTTCGGTCTTTCCGGCACCTTCAATGATGGTGGTGTTGTCCTTGTCAACCGTCACTTTCTTGGCCCTTCCGAGATCCTCCAGCCGTACGTTCTCCAGCTTGATGCCGAGGTCTTCGGAGATCACTTTGCCGCCGGTCAAGATGGAGATATCTTCGAGCATGGCCTTGCGCCGATCCCCAAAGCCTGGAGCCTTCACGCCCACGGCGTTCAGGGTCCCACGGATCTTGTTGACGACCAGAGTTGCCAGAGCTTCACCCTCGATGTCCTCGGAGATGATCATGAAAGGTTTACCTGACTTGGCCACCTGTTCCAGCAGCGGAAGCAGATCCTTCATGGAGCTGATCTTCTTCTCGTGAAGAAGAATATAGGCGTCCTCGAAGGTGCACTCCATGCGGTCGGGATCGGTCACAAAGTAAGGCGACAGATAGCCGCGGTCGAACTGCATGCCCTCGACAACTTCCAGAGAAGTGTCGATGCTCTTTGCCTCTTCGACCGTGATGACTCCGTCTTTGCCCACCTTGTTCATGGCTTCGGCAATGATCTCACCGATGGTGATGTCATTGTTGGCGGAGATGGCTCCGACCTGGGCAATCATCTCTCCTCCGACGGGCTTGGAAAGACTCCGGATTTCTTCAATGGCCCGCTCAACGGCCTTGTCGATACCCCGTTTGAGAGCCATCGGGTTGGCTCCTGCGGCTACATTTCGGATCCCTTCACGGACGATGGCCTGAGCCAGAACTGTTGCAGACGTGGTCCCGTCACCGGCAACATCACTCGTCTTGCTGGCCACTTCGCGCAGCATGGAGGCGCCCACTTTCTCGAGGCCGCTCAGTTCGATCTCCTTGGCAACAGTGACACCGTCCTTGGTGACCACCGGAGATCCAAACTTCTTCTCCAGAACAACATTTCGACCCTTGGGTCCCAGGGTCACCTTTACGACGTTCGCCAGTATGTTGACACCATTGAGCAGTGCCCGGCGCGCCTCTTCGCCATGTGTAATATCTTTAGCAGACATTGAGTTTTTCTCCTTGTTTGGCTGATTAGATTTCGTTACGCGCTTGCGGTTTAGCCTTCCAGAATGCCAAGCACCTCGTCTTCACGCATAATCAGATACTCGACATCATCAATCTTGACTTCGCTACCGGCGTATTTCCCGAAGAGAATCCGGTCGCCTGGCTTCACGGACATCTCAACCCTGGTACCGCTATCGAGAACCTTGCCTTCGCCGACGGCCACGACTTCGCCCTCCTGCGGCTTTTCCTTGGCCGTGTCGGGAATCACGATCGAACCGTGAACCTCTTCCTCAGGTTCGACTCGCTTGATAAGAACCCGATCCTGTAATGGTCTGATCATCTTGAATTACTCCTCCATTCAACCTTGTTTGTTTCTACTGTTTCATGGAATACCCGGGCTTGAATTTGATGCCCGGGTCCAGGTGTTTAGCACTCCTGTCACATGAGTGCCAAATATAACAAGAGGCCCCTTCCATGTCAACGAACGGGAGTTTCCGGGCCGGGGTCTCGAAGCCGGGAAAGGGGACTCAGGGCCGCGACCGCCAGGCGTGAAGTTCGGAATCCCGGTCGCCGCCCCAGGGCGCCTTCCACATTCCTGTCTGGAATCTGGAATTAGGTCACGTTAAACTCAAGCATTGGGCCTTACCTGAATAGGATTCTCTGCCAGGAGAGAGACGGTGAAATGAGAACACTTGAGTTATCCGGAGTCGACAAGATCTGCAGTGGCAAGGTTCGGGAGATGTTCGCGGTAGGAGCCGATCGCATCTTGATGGTGGCAACCGATCGAATCTCCGCTTTTGACGTGATCCTGCCCAACACGGTTCCCCACAAGGGCAAGATCTTGAACCAGATCTCTGCCTTCTGGTTCGAGCGCACCAGGGACATCGTTCCCAACCATCTGGTGTCAACGGACGTGGAGTCGTTTCCTCAACCACTGCCCCAGTACGCCCCGGAGTTGCAGGGTCGTTCTTCCCTGGTCAAACGTTGTGAGCCGCTGCCCATTGAGTGTGTGGTTCGCGGTTACCTGGCTGGCTCCGGATGGAAAGACTACAAGGAGACAGGCGGAGTCTGCGGGATCCAGTTGCCGAAGAACCTCCGGGAGTCGGATCGATTGCCCCGTTCCATCTTCACTCCGGCAACCAAAGCTCAAGAAGGCCACGACATCAACATTTCATTTGAAGAGGCGGTTGAGATGGTTGGCCGCGACGTGGCCGACCAGGTGCGGCGATTCAGTCTCGAGCTGTACAAATGGGGCAGCGCCTGGGCCCGCGAGCGGGGCATTATTATTTGCGACACGAAGTTCGAATTCGGTCGAATTGGCTCAGAGCTATTTCTGATCGACGAAGTGCTCACCCCGGACTCATCCCGCTTCTGGCCGGCGGACAAGTACTCTCCGGGTACGTCTCAGCCTTCCTTTGACAAACAGTTTATTCGCGACTATCTGGAGACGCTGGACTGGGACAAGCAGGCTCCGGGACCGGACTTGCCGGCGGAGATCCTCGAGGCGACCGCCGGGCGGTACCAGCAGGCCTTCCGCATGCTGACCGAACAGGAGCCGCAACTGGACTGAATCGTGGCAGATGGCGTGACCATTCTGGATATCGCGGCGGTCCTCATTGTGGTCATGTCCGTCGCCACCGCGGCGCTCAAGGGCTTTGCTGCCGAACTGATCTCCCTGGCCAGCGTGGTGGCCGGACTGGTCCTGGCTTTCGCCTTTTATGATCGTCTGGCGGCCGTACTTGCAGACCTCGGTACCGGTGAGTCCCTGGCCCTGCTGGGTGGGTTCTTACTCATCTTCGCCGCCGTTTTGGCCCTGGGCATTCTGCTCACGAAACTGGCCCGCAAGACCTTGAAGCTTCTCTACCTGAGATTGGCGGATCGGTTGCTGGGCGGGCTGTTCGGAGTAGTGCGCGGCTGGCTGGTCGTGTCCGTCATTTTTCTGGCCATGACGGCCTTTCCGGTGACGGGCAATCTGGTGGCTGATTCAATCTCAGGAGAGTTCTTCTTGACCAGTGCCGGTATCGTAGTTCGTTTCGCGCCGGAGGAGTTTCAGGAGAGGTTTTCAAGTGAGTACAATCGGATTTACGAATTGTGGCTCGATAAAACCCGGCAGCAGCACCACACCCGAGACAAAGGCTGAGGTTTACGAACTCGAAAGGGAGCCCCCGCATGATCAAGGACGTGCTCGAGAAGGTCATCGACGAGATGGTGTCCAAGGGCATCCTCTGGCATGAGGCGGAAGCTGAATTCGAGAAGCTGTTTCTGATCCGGGTTCTCCGCCAGCAGCGTGGCAATCTGAGCAAGACCGCCGCAGTGATGGACGTTCATCGCAACACCCTTTCTAAGAAGGTACGGCTGCACTCGATTGACACCAGGGCTCTTCGTTAGTGGGAGGCGCCTTGGGGCGGCGACCCGTGCACCTGAAGATCTTAAGGGATAGACGCCTCCTGTTGCCCTCCGTCGCCCTCGCGCTGTACGTCGTGTACTTTCTGAATCTGGGCAACATGGCTTTTGTGGGAGCGGATGAGCCTCGATACGCTCGCATTGGCGAAGAGATGCTCAAGACCGCCGACCTGGTCACCCCGACCCTCGATTCCCGGCCCTGGTTGGAAAAGCCCCCGCTGCTGTTCTGGATGGGAGCCCTCAGCTTTGGCCTCTTCGGTGTCTCGGAGGCTACGGCAAGATTTCCGGTTGCGCTGCTGGGTCTGCTTGCCGCCCTCGGCTGCGGCTATCTGCTCCATCGCGTCGAGGGCAGGCGGGCTGCTCTGCTCGGCCTGCTGATTCTCTCCACCAGCCCCCTGTTTTTCGTTTACTCTCGTGCCGCCAGCACGGATATGCCTCTGGTGGCCCTGCTGACCCTCTCCCTGATCTGGGCCTTTCGAGCACACACGACGGGGCGCCTGTCCTTCGCGCTGGCGGCGGGTGCTGGATTGGGGCTGGCCTCGCTGGCTAAGGGGCCGGTGGCGTTGCTGCTGGGATTCGGAGTGGTCCTGGGCTTCCGGGCTTTGCGGAGGAGGCCCTTCTGCAGCACCCTGCAGTTGACCTGCGGAGTCCTGACCCTGGCTGTGGTCACCGTCCCCTGGTTCTGGCTGGTGTGGAAGGCCAACGGGTACGACTTTCTGGCGACCTTTGTGCTGAACCATCACCTGGCCCGCTATCTCACGGATCTTCACCACCACGCTCAGCCGTTCTGGTTCTTTCTGCCCGTCCTGTTACTGGGGGGATTCCCCTGGGTTCTGTTTCTCGGCTCCGGCATTCTACGCATGTGGAGGAGGCCGGACTCCCTGTTCTCGGACAGCAACGGGTTGCAACTCTATCTGTGGCTCTGGGTGGTGATTCCCTTTCTTTTCTTTTCCTTCAGCGAGAGCAAGCTGCCCGGCTACATTCTTCCCGCGCTTCCGCCTTTGGCCATGCTGGCCGCACTGGAGTGGGATCACCTCTTGTCCTCAGAATTGACGGCGCTCAGGATGCTCCGGGTTGAACTCGCGCTGGTGTCTGCGATGGCTGTGGTGACGGGCCTGGCTCTTCTGATCGGTGCCCGCATCTACTATGAGGCCTCCGCGGTCGGTTTTCTTCTGGGGGCACCGCTGCTGGCCACAGGAGTTCTGGTCCACTGGCCATTTCGAGGCTATCCATTGAGGAAGGTGTTTGGAATCCTGGTGGGCGGCATGGTTGCTTTTGTAGGGATTGCCTACTGGCAGTTTGCCCCGGAATTGTCCAGGTTCCATTCCTCCAAGACCCTGATGGTCGCAGCCCGCCCCAGCATCTCGCCCCGGGAGCCGATCATTTTCTATCGGTTTTTTCACCACACCGCCCTTTATTACTCCGGCTACCAGGCCTTGGCCGAGCCCATCGAGAACCTGGAGAGTCTCAATGCCTACTTTCAGGATCACCCCCAGGACAGGTACCTGGTGCTGACCCAGAAAGCTGGATTCAGGGAACTCATGGCGCAGCTCGGGGCCAGTCAGTTCCGAGCCGAGGGGAACCAGTTCCTGCTGGAGGTTGAGCCGCGGGAATAAGAAGTACTAAGATCAAGCTTTTCGCAGCATGGCCTTTCGTCTATTCAACACTTTGACTCAGCGTAACGAGAAATTTACTCCGCTCGAGGGCCGGAGTGTCCGCATGTACACCTGCGGGCCCACCGTCTACCATTACGTTCACATCGGCAATTTCCGTACCTTTGTCTTCCAGGACATTCTGCGCCGCTACATCCTTTACAAAGGCTACGAACTCAACCACGTCATGAACATCACGGATGTGGAAGACAAGATCATCACTGCGGCGGCCGAACAGGGAGTGGACATCGGGCAGTACACGAAGACGTACACCGACGCCTTTCTGGAAGACATGGAGGCTTTGCGAATTCAGCACCCCGACCTCATGCCCAAGGCCACCGACCACATCCCGGAAATGGTTGAGTTGATTCAGCGTCTCAGCAGCCAGGGGCTGACCTACGAGCGGGAAGGGTCGATCTATTTTCGGATCAATCAGTTTCCCGACTACGGAAAGCTTTCCCGAATCGACCCTGAGGAGTTCGCGGCCGGGGGGCGCCAGGATTCCGACGAGTACAGCAAAGAAAACCCTCGAGATTTCGTGCTCTGGAAAGCGCCCAAAGAGGGAGAAGCGTCCTGGGATTCTGACCTGGGCCCGGGCCGGCCCGGCTGGCATCTCGAATGCTCCACCATGAGCATGAAGTATCTGGGAGAGAGTTTCGACATCCACTGTGGAGGTGTCGACCTGGTCTTTCCTCACCATGAAAACGAGATTGCCCAGAGCGAAGGAGCCACCGGAAATCCCTTCGTCAAGTACTGGATTCACGGGGCTCATCTAGTCGTAGAGGGAGAGAAGATGTCCAAATCGAAGGGCAATTTCTACACCCTTCGAGATCTGCTGGCGAAGGGGTATAGTCCCCTGACCATCCGCTATCTGCTCTCGTCGGTACGCTATCGAACGCAACTGAACTTCACCTTCGAGGGACTCGCACAGGCAGCCAGCGCTCTGGAGAGAGCCAATAATTTCTTGCAGAAGGTGAGAGAGATTCCGACAGATCGCCCCGGCGAGGACGCGCTTCAGGAACAGATCGGTGAGGCCCGGGAGGGCTTCGAGAGCGGATTGGACAGTGACCTGAACACGGCTGAGGCTCTGGGCTCCCTGTTTACGCTGATTCGTCAGGCCAACCCCCGGTTGGAAGAGGGGTCTGTAGGGGCTGGACAGAAAGATGAGATCCTCGAGTTGTTCAGGGATGCCAACCGGGTCTTTGACGTGTTTGAAGTGGAAGGGAATCGGCTCGAAGATGAAGCGGTTCAGGCACTGATCAACGAGCGCGAGGAGGCTCGAAGGAGACGAGACTATACTCGGTCAGACGAGATTCGGGACGAGCTGGCAGAGCAGGGCATCATCCTGGAGGACACGGGAGAAGGCACCCGATGGAAAAGGGCATCCATCCCTCAAATGTGAGAGAGGTTCTGGCCCGTCACATCCTGGCTGACGGTCTGGACATTGTTTTTGACCTGGAGCGAAGCCGCGGGTCCAGGATCTACGATGCCAAGGCGGGTGAGTTCTACGTGGATTTTTTCTCCTGCTTTGCGACCGTGCCCCTGGGCTATAACCATCCCCGCCTGACCACCCGGGAGACGATCGCCGAACTGGGCTGGGCGGCCGTGCAAAAGCCCTCCAATTCCGACACGTATACGCCCGAGATGGCCGCCTTTGTCGAGACCTTTAGTCGCCTGGGTGTTCCGCCCGGCATGCCCCACATGTTCCTGATTGAAGGGGGCGCCCTGGGCGTCGAGAATGCCCTGAAGGTCTCCTTCGACTGGAAGGTACGAAAGAACCTGGCCGCGGGAAAGGGCGAAAAAGGGAGCCAGGTGATTCATTTCGAAGACGCCTTTCACGGGCGCTCCGGCTACACCCTCTCCCTGACCAATACCGATCCCGCCAAGACCGACTACTTCCCCAAATTCGACTGGCCTCGAATCAGCAATCCAAGCTGCATCTTTCCATTGGAAGGGGAGAGTCTGGAAAAAGTGATGGAGGCGGAAGCAGAGGCTCTGAACCAGATCCGGAGCGTGCTGGACGCGATCGGGGACGATGTGGCCTGTCTGATCATCGAACCCATCCAGAGTGAAGGCGGCGACCACCATTTTCGACCCGAGTTTCACCAGGCATTGCGCCACATCTGCGATCAGTACGACATCCTCTTTATTTATGACGAAGTCCAGACCGGCGTTGGCATGACCGGCAGGATGTGGGCCTTTGAGCATTTTGTGGAGCCGGACATGGCAGCCTTCGGGAAGAAGTCGCAGGTTTGCGGACTGATTGCCGGAACCCGGATCGATGAGGTTCCGGACAACGTCTTCAAAGTGTCCAGCCGTTTGAATTCAACCTGGGGTGGAAACCTGGTCGACATGGTCCGCTCCCGGATCCATCTGGAGGTCTTCCAGGAGGAGAACACTTTCGAGCACGTGCGCGCCATGGGAGAAGTGCTTCTCAGCGAGGTGCAGCAACTGCAGGCGGACCACCCGGCCACGGTTTCCAATGCCCGCGGGCTGGGACTGCTCTGTGCGTTCGACCTCCCCGACACCGAAACCCGGGATCGCCTGGTCGCCGACCTCTTCAGGCGCCATCTCATTATTCTCGGCTGTGGTGCGCGGTCGATTCGCTTCCGCACCAGCCTGAACATTCCCGAGCAGGATCTGAAAGAAGGCCTCTCCATCATCCGCGAAGCCGTCCGCGCCCTGTGAAGATGCGGGCCTGACGGCCGCCACGCAGTCACTTCCGTTCCTATCTCTGACAGTTCCTTGACGGCCAGGTTTCCTTACGGCCTGTGGGCCGGAGTTTCTTAGCCCGGATTATGCATGAGATCTGAATCCGAGTGAGATTTGGGCCCATAAAAAGAGCCGTAGCTCTCTGATATAAAAGGGTTTACACAAACAAGACCCTAACCAGGAGCTACGGCAATGTTAAGAGCAGTCTGCCAGAATACCCTGCCATTTCACAGCCACAGAAAGATCACGGCGCGTTTTGATGGGGGGAGCCTCACTTCCGACGCAGGATGGTTGTTGTTTGGATCGGTGGATCGGCAACATCGGCTCTGCGAGGGCTTCAGTTCGTGTATTTCGGAGAGTCGAGACCAACGCTACATTCGTCATGATCTGTTGAAGTTGATCCGACAACGAGTCTTGCAGATCGTGGCCGGCTACGAAGACTGTAATGACGCCGATACGCTGCGCTCGGATCCGATGCTCAAAACCGTCTGTGATCAGTTGCCGGAGAGCGATCCGGATTTGGCCACGCAGCCGACTTTCTCCCGCTTGGAGAACTCCGTCACCAGGAAGGATCTGATGCGTTTGAGCCAGTGGCTGCTAGGCCGTTATGTGCGCTCCCTGAAGAAAAGACGTCCCGGTAAGATCATCCTGGATCTGGACAGTACCGACGACCATACCCACGGCCAGCAGGAGTTCTCCTTCTACCACGGGTATTACCGAAGCCACATTCTGCATCCTTTGCTGATCTTCGATGCCGACACGGGAGACCTGGTGTGTGCCGTGTTGAGACCTGGCAACAAGGGAGCTGCCTCTCACATCGTGCCCATTCTGAAGCGAGTCGTGGAGGCTATCCGACAAGGAGTGGGGACGGATGTCGAGATTGAGATTCGGGCCGACAGCGGCTTTGCCACGCCGCGGCTCTACGAGTTCTGTGAGGCTGAAGAGAATCAACTCCAGTATGTCATTGGGTTAAGTCGAAACCCTCGCCTGCAGCGAGTGGTCGAGCCCCTGCTGGATTCGACTCGGGAAAGGTTCCTTGAGCTGGAGGAAAAACAGCGTCAGTTTGACGAGTTTCTTTATCGAGCCAACAGCTGGGATCGATCTCGTCGCGTCATCGTCAAAGTGGAGGTCGATCAGCGCGGGATCAATCGTCGCTTTGTGGTCACCAACCGGGACGATCTCTGCTCCCAATCACTTTATGACCACTACACAAACCGAGGACAGACCGAAAACTTCATCAAGGCCTTCAAGAATCATCTGAGCATGGACCGACTCAGCTGTCATCGACCAATCAGTTTCGACTCCTTCTGCATGCCCTGGCTTACCAGATGTTCGTGCGCCTGCGCGACTATCTGCACGGGACCCCCTGGCACAAGCTCGAAATCGAAACCTTACGTCGTCGTGTCCTCAAGATCGGGGCCCGGATCCGACAAACCACTCGACGCATCTGGGTCCATCTTTCCTCAGCCTTTCCCGAACAACCCCTCTTCCACCTCGTCTTGAGTCGTCTCAACTCCAGCTAGCCTCTCCCAGCTCCCCAAAAACCGCTTCCGATACTCACCCAGGCCCAGATCTGTCTGAAATTCACTCCCCAACCACTTCAAACGCCTCGCCAACCGATATTCTTCGCAAATCCGCCTGTCACACCTGTCCGCTTTCGAGTTGAGCCACTTCTCGAGTCGTTTTTCAACTCCGGACTACGGTTCTTGCATAATCCGGGTTAGGGAACGTACCCGTTTGCCGAGCCCACAGAGGCGCGAGTCTTGACGAGCGCGTAACCAGGAACCTGGACACCAATCATCTAACTATCCGCTCAGGAAGAATGTAATGGGTTAAGGCAAAATCTCTTCGATTGGCCGTTTCGATGGCGATCAGGTCGAGGCGAAAGGCGACATCCATCAGCGAATGCCGGCGGCAGAAGGAAAGCGCCAGGTATTCCATCTTCCGCCCTTTCCTGGAATTGAAGTTGTGCTGGGCTGAGCGGTCCGCTCTGGGTTTCAGCCGCCGGGTCTTCACTTCGGCGAACACCAGATAGGGGCCATCGTAAGCAATCAGATCCACCTCCCCCTCCCGAGTCCGCCAGTTGCGGGCCACGATGTCCCAGCCCAGGCGTCTCAAGTGAACCAGGGCCAGCCACTCCCCCCATCTTCCCAGGGAGAGATGCGGGCTCTTCATTCGAAGGCGGCGGTAGCCCGGCAGGGAACTTTTCCAGGTCCAGCCCCCGGGTGTCTCCTCGGCGTTGTTCATCTACTGGTAATGAACGCCACGGCCGGGGAAAAGTATGAATTGATTGCCGTAGGGGCCGGTCTTGTGCCGGCCCGCTCAAGGGGCGACCACCAGGGTCGCCCCTACGATTCAAAACATCAGTTGTGCAGAAACTGTCAAACGGAGCCCTTGCCCGGTGGCTGAGCACTCTATTGGTAATGTGTCCACATTCGCAGCACCTTAACGGTCCTTTTCCTCGCCAGGACCTGGTAAACAAGCCGGTGCTGGATGTTAATTCGCCGAGAATAGGCGCCGGTCAGATCCCCCAGGAGCTTTTCGTACCGTGGCGGACTGTGGACAGGGTCCTGTCTCAGCATCTCGAGAAGTGACTCAGCCTTTTTTCTGAGGCCGGCCCGCGCGATCTTCCCGGCATCTTTCTGCGCCCGTCTGGTGAAAACCAGTCTCCAGTCTTGTTTCACCACCCCGGATCTTCTGAGCAGTCTTCCGAAGGTGTTTCCATGCCCTCACGAATGGATTCACGCATGCCCGGGATGGACACGAGGTATAGAGTCTCCTCGAGCGCGCGCCAGTCTTCTTCTGACAAAAGGACAGCGTTGTGGCGCCTGCCCGTGATCTGAATCGGCTCATTGGATTCGGCGGTTTCGTCCAGAAGCCGGTAGAGTTTGGCCCGGGCTTCGGTAGCAGTAATGGTCTTCATCGCCCGCTCAGCGTACGCTATATCGTACGCATGATCAAGTGCGAGGTGCGACCCAGGTGATCGCCGTCCGCTGACGCGCGCCAGAATCCTCTCAGCTTCAGTGGTTCTCCCTCACCTGTGCCTGGGTGCGGGCCTGTTGAACCACCTTTCCGTGATCAACACCGGGCCCTCACGCGAGATCCAGCTCGAGCTGATGGATAGCCTTGGCGAACTGGTCGGTGTCTCCCAATCCAATCTCGAGTCCGGCGGGTTCCTGCAAGTCGATCTGGCCCAGCTCTTTCAAGTGGGTTCTGATGTGGACGGCTGGCTGCGTCTCTCACCGGGTGCCGATCTGGCCGCCAGGACAGACGACTTCTTCACGGGGCTGGGACTTCTGAATGATTCTCCTTTCGTCACCGCTGTGAGTGCGATCGAGCTCTTCGACCCGGCCGGTCAGCGCCTGGGTGTCCATTTCCTGACGTTGGGACCCGGTGAAAAACGGACCATGTGCTGTTCGAACTCCTCTCGATCGTGCGTGAGCAGCCTGGTGGGTTTGTACGGATTCGCTCCACCCTCCCGATCTACACGCTCGGTTCGCTGGGCGCCCAGAGGTTGAATTCCCTGACGTTGCTGGCGCCCCATATTCTGGTGGAGTAGGGCCCCCTCCCCGAAATCGACTGACCATAACGCTTGATGTTAATAACACGTAGCGTTATTATAAGGTGAGGATGATCAAGAGCTTCCGCGACAAAGACTCACGACGAGTCTTTCTCCGCGAAAGGGTGCGGAAGTTCTCGCGAGAATTGCAACGCGTGGCGCAGCGAAAGCTGGTGATTATTGATGGTGCCGAGTCTCTGGAGGACCTCCGGGTCCCGCCGGGCAACCGGCTGGAGAGACTGAAAGGTAAGCGACGTGGTCAATACAGCATTCGCATCAACCAGCAATGGAGAATCTGCTTTGGCTGGAAGAACGGCGACGCGTTCGATGTGGAAGTCGCTGACTATCACGACTAGGAGTTTGCTAATGGGCTCACTGAAACTACCTCCCACACATCCTGGTGAGGTGCTCCTGGAGGAATTCATGAAGCCGCTGGGGCTGAGTCAGTACCGGATCGCCAAGGATATCGGTGTTTCTCCGCGCCGTATCAACGAGATTGTCCACCGAAAACGTGCGATTTCGGCAAACACGGCTCTACGGCTTTCCCGGTACTTTGGAGTGTCGGAGCGGTTTTGGCTGAACCTGCAGGCCCGTTACGAAATCGAGGTTGAAAAAGATCGCCTGGGCGCACAGCTCGACCAAGAGATCGAGCCGCTCTCCCGGCCAGCCTGAAGACCGGACGGAGCGTGCCGTCCAGAGCGATTTGACATAAATCCATATTGTCGATATGGCTTTCGAGGGTACCCGAAGTTGGGCTGCTAGGATAGGGAGGTGACCCGGAATGCACTCCTCTCCAAGGCCGGCCTCATTTTTGGGCTTGCCGTTGGCTGCGGGCCTGTGGTGGATCTGGAGCCGCAGGGGGACATTGCATTCCAGAACTACTGCGCCCCCTGTCACCTGGCCGACGGGCAGGGTGTTGAAGGCGGCGGACCCCCCCTGGCGAACTCGTCCTGGGTTCGCGGGCCCGAGTCAAGGGTGATCCGGATCGTCCTTAACGGCCTGCGCGGGCCGATCGAGGTGGGCGACCAGACCTACAACAGCGAAATGCTGGCTTTTGGGCCGATCCTATCGGACAAGGAGGTCGCGGAAGTTCTCACTTTTGCTCGAAAGAGGTTCGGAGGTGGAGCCGCTCCTGTCACGCCGGCAGCCGTGGAAAGGGTACGAAGGGAGAGTGGAGACCGGTCGGAGTACTGGACGGTCGAAGAGCTGCTGCGCTTCCCCTGATTGTTAAACGGACTACCGGCGCCCCAGGCCGAACTCGTTGCCCATGTCCACGACCTCTCCGTCGCGGAAGTGGACTTCGATGAACTTCGAGCTGCTCACAGGATTGCCGTTTTCGTCTTTCAGCGTGGCGATTTTCCGTTTGGTCTTCACGTCGAAGACGTCGGGCGTATGACACCACGCGATCTTTCCATCCAGGCTGAAGGTGACCCATCCGTGCCCACCCAGCGACAGCTCGACGTGGCCCTTGGGAGTCGGCGGCATTCTGGTGGCGTCGAAGTCGAAGATGAAGAGCTTCTGGCCGATCTGATCGCTGATCCAGAGCTCGGTTTCGTCCGGCGTCAGTCCGGCTCCGTGGGTGCGGTGGAGGATCGGCTCCTCACCGGCCAGGACACGGTGCAGCCGCTTTCCTGTCTGCAGGTCCACGACTTCGAACCCGATGTGGTTCCCCAGGCAGACGAAAGCGATATCGTTCTTGCTCTTCACCGTATAGGGGAACACGCCCTTTTCGCCAATGTTCTTGATCTGGCGCACCACCGAGTCGTCCCTGGTGTCGAACATCGTTAACATGGTCCGGGTGCCGAGGAAGACATATCGCCCGTCCAGACTCACGATGCTGTTGTGGGCCTGGGGACCCACTGAAATGCGCTTGATGAGCTGGCCGGTTTCCCCGTCGACGACCAGGAGCCCGCTGTCTTCTGCGGCATACCACCACCCCGTGGGCACGTAGATCTTCTTTCCGTCCGGAGTGATGGCGGAGCGATCGCAGCCCGCCGCGTAGGTCTTTTCCCAGACGACTTTTTCCGTTTCCAGATCAAACCGGCCCAGCCTTCGGTTGGTGGTCGAGTAGAAGACCGAGTGGGCGCTGAGTGTTCCCGTGAACCCGCGAATGCCCTCCTGAAAAATGGGAATGTCGATGCGGCGGACGAACTTGTGGCCGTTGTCGATGTCGAAGATCAGGATCCCGGTGGTTCCGGAGCGGCCCTCTGTCTGAGCCCCATCCGGATTGCTCAGATAGCGGTAGCGCCGGGTTTCGGATTGCGCGGCGGCGGAAGCGAGCACCAGGAATAGGGCAGCGAATGAAAGGAGTGACTTCATGGTTCCCATCCTAGCAGCCCTCGCCCGTGGCGAGTGACTAGTTCTAATCAGCCGAGCCCATCAGCGGCAGGAGGTATCTCCTGGCCCCCGGACTATTGTTCCCAATTTGGGCTGACGACGTACAACCCTTTTGTTTTATTAACTTACGGCAACAGGCCTGTCAGATCTGGTTTGATATATTAAATTAGCTTTTGTTTGACCTGCGACACGGGTTGCTAAGAGCTTCAAAGCACTGCTGTGCTCACCGTGCGCGTGGTTGTGAGGAAATTGATTCGAAGGCGCATCCTTACTGTCGGATGCCCGTGGGAGTGTCCAGATGACAACACTTGAGAACGGTCTTTGGGCTCGAGGCCTGCGGCCACGATATGGGATCGTCCATCTCGCCGTTTACACTTCTCTCATGGTTCTCCTCGCTACTTGGCTGGGTAGAGTTGTGAACCGACAAGAAATCTCGGGTTTGCTTGAACAAATGCACGTCCTCATCGCCGAAACTCCAATACCTGAGGTTCTCATCGTTCAGGACCCTCTCGTGCTAGAGCCGGCTGAGTACCATCAGGATTACGACTTCACAAGCGACTGGTTCTCCCCGCATGTGCCTGTCTGGAAAGCCGCTCTGTCCTCCTTCCAGGGAAAGCCCGATATTCGGTACCTTGAAATTGGCCTCTTCGAGGGCAGATCCGCCCTCTGGATGTTGGAGAACATTCTGACTCATCCGACGGCTCGAATGACCGGCCTAGATATCTTTGAGGGCCCCTTGAAAGAGAGATATCTGGCAAATATCAGTCTGTCCGGCGCTACGGACAAGGTCACGACAATTGTCGATTTCTCGCAGATTGCTCTCCGTACGCTTCCGCTGGACTCGTTTGATATTGTCTATATCGACGGATCTCACGACGAAAACGATGTTCTCGAAGATGCTGTCCTTTCTTGGAGACTTCTCAAGGAAGGCGGTCTTCTCATTTTCGATGATTATCGCTGGCTTAGTATCTACCTCGGCCCGAACATCGCCGTTCCCAAAGTGGCAATCGATGCCTTTTACCGGAGTTTTGAGAGCCATTTGGAAGTCATCCACAATTATTCCCAGTTGATCCTGACAAAGAAGAGCGTACCGTAGGTGAGAAAGAGCACTTCACCAGAATAACTACCCTCGACCCCGGGCTGTCTCGATGCGTGCGGCAGGTACCTGGGCTTCTGGACCCTGCCGGTGCGGCCATGACTCATCCGAAGAGAGGCCAGGCCCACACCTCGTGCGCACCCGGGCGAAGAATGATGACAGCCAGGGCGTCCAGAAACCGTAAGCTCAATGAAATCAAAAAGAAGAAGTGGAGCGGGAAACGGGATTCGAACCCGCGACTTCAACCTTGGCAAGGTTGCACTCTACCACTGAGTTACTCCCGCTCTTACGAGCGCACTGTCCGGAAAGTTCGCGCCGCTACTTCGGGCGTCTTTTCGCCGACAGCTTTGTTGCGCTACCTCGAAAGACTCCCGGCCTTCCTGCGTCGCGCGCCTCACTGACGACGAAAATCCATCCCGAATTAACACCGCGAACTTCCCGGACAGTACACTAGGGGTCAATGTTAGAATCGCGCCTTCAATGGTGTCAAGCTGACGCCGGGGCTCATGGTGGCTGCAAAACGGGGGCAACCGGAGTAAGGTAGGTGATATGCGAGTTGGAATCATTGGTGTGCTGTTGTTGGCTTTCTCAGCCTGTGGAGGAACCGGGTCTTCGCCGGACGGCAGGCCGCGCTTCCTGAGCATTGGAACGGCTCCGCCGGGAGGGGCTTTCTTTGTTGTAGGCGGGGCGCTGGCCGAGGTCCTGAGCCAGGAGGATTCGGCTGGATGGCAAGTCAGCGCCGAGTCGACCAAGGGCACCCAGGAGAACATCCGTCGGCTGGATGGCAAAGAGCTCGATCTGGCCCTGGCCAATGCCTCCATCAGCTATTTCGCGACCCGGGGTGAGGGGACCTGGAAAAAAGCCTATCCCGTCCGCACCGTCATGACTCTGGCCCCCAATGTGGCGCTTTTCATTGCGCCCGCTTCAGCCGGGTTCGAAAGCGTCGGTGACCTTCGGGGCCGGCGTGTAGTGCTGGGGCCGGCGGGAGCCGGATTTGAGTTTTTTGTCGAGCCGATTCTGCAGGCACACGGCCTCGGCTATGAGGATCTGAAGGTGCTGAACGCAACTCAGACCGGTGCTGTTGATTTGCTCTCGGACGGCGCGGCGGCGGCCGCTTTTCTGGGAGGTGCGGTGCCAACCGCTTCGATCACCCAGGCCGCCACGTCTCAGGACATCCAATTCGTGCCCTTCGATCCTGTTGCCCGGGAAAAGCTGATTGCGGAGTATCCGTTCTTTGAGGCGGCCACGATTCCGGCTGGAACCTACCGAAACCAGAGTGAGGACTTCGAAGGCCTGAATGTTGGGTCCATGCACCTGATTGCGAATGCCGAAACGGATCCCGATCTGATTTATCAGATCACCCGAACCCTGTATGAGAACCGCGATCAAATCGCAGCCAGGCATCCCGCCGGTCGAGCTATCAACGAGTCCAATGTAACTCGCGACACCGGAACCGAGTTCCATCCCGGGGCCATTCGTTACTACAGGGAGATCGGTATTTGGCCGGAAAACTAGATTCTCGACCCGACCGGGAGACGGCGACCTCGCGCTCCGTTGCAGTGAGGTCCATCCTTCCCGCCCTGCTCTGTAGTTTCGTCCTCGTCGAAGTCAACTACCCGACTTTTTCTCCTCAGTCCCAGTTGGCCATCTTCGCGTCGCTGGGGCTGGTCTACTGTTTCATGACGAGGCGGTCCTCCTTCCTGCGACCCTGGCTGGATCGACTGTGCATCCTCCTCTCAGCTCTGTGCGGGGGATACATCGTAGTGCAGACGGAGAACTGGTTCTCGCCGTTGTGGCTGCAGGGGACTTCGCTGGGGAACCGGGCCGGGCAGGAACCCGGTCTGGATCTTTTCATCGGCCTGGTGGGGTTGTTACTGGTTCTGGAGGCGGCCCGGCGCAGCCTGGGCTGGGCGCTGCCGGCTCTCTCCTCTGTTTTCCTCGCCTATTGCTTTGTAGGGCCGTATCTCCCCCTCTGGCTGCTGCCCCATCGAGGCTACAGCCTGGACCGTGTAGTCTCGCAGGTTTTCCTGCAGAGTCAGGGTGTCTTTGGAATCGCACTCCGGGTGATGTTCACCTATGTCTTTCTCTTTGTTGTCTTTGGGGTGCTTCTGGAACTGACCGGTGTCACCGCCTTCATTCTGGACCTGGCCGGCCGGGTGTTCTCTCGCAGCAGCGGTGCACCGGGAAAGATAGCCGTCGTGGCCAGCGGTCTGATGGGCTCGCTCTCGGGCAGCGCCGTGGCCAACACGGCCACTACCGGCACCTTTACGATTCCTCTCATGAAGAACTCGGGCTTCAAGCCGTCCATGGCGGGAGGCGTGGTGGCGGCCGCCAGCGCCGGAGGCGCACTCATGCCTCCCGTGATGGGTGCGGCGGCTTACATGATGCTGGAGATGGTCACGCCTCCGGTCACCTACCTCCACATCATTCGAAGTGCTCTGCTGCCGGCTCTCCTCTACTACTTCTCTCTGCTGCTGCTGGTTCATCTGTATTCCAAGCGCTACCAGCTATCAGAGCAGACTCTGCAGCCCGACTCGCTTCGCCCGGCTCCCTGGGCCGGAGTCATTTTCGCGACCTCTCTGGGATTGCTCCTGGTCTTCCTGTTCGTGGGATACACGCCATTTCGGGCGGTTACTGCGGCCATCCTGGGCGCCGGAATCCTGAGTCTTTTCTCTGGAAGGACTCGGCTCACGCCCTCCAAACTGATGAAGGTCTCTCGGCAGGCCGCCCGTGGGGGAGTGCCGCTGATCTGCGCAGCCGCCTGCGTGGGCATCATCATCGGGGTGGTCACTTTGACGGGCCTGGGAACCAGACTCCCCTCTCTGATCCTGCCCCTGGCCCAGCACAATCTCTTTGCCGCCCTGTTCCTGATCATGATTTGCTCACTGGTCCTGGGGATGGGACTCCCTTCCGCCGTCTGCTATCTACTCCTGGCCACCTTCATCGGATCGGTTCTGGGAGAGCTGGGAATCGTTCCCCTGGCCGGTCACTTCTTCATCTTTTACTTTGGAATGATGTCGATGGTGACTCCACCCGTGGCCCTGGCGGCCTATGCGGCAGCCACGATTGCGGGTTCCGGGATCATGGTGACGGCGTGGAGGGCGTTTTCATTTGCCCTGGTCGGATTCACGCTACCCTACATGTTCGTCTTGCAGCCCGAGTTGCTGTTGTTGGATTCCAATGGGGATCCAGTTTCACTGATGGCTGCCCTCCCGGTGCTGAGCACGGCGATTTTGGGAATCACGGCTCTGGCCGGGTGTCTGGCCGGGTTTTTCTTTTCTCCCCTGAACTTCCTGGTGCGAGGGTTACTGTTCCTGGCTGCCGGGCTGCTGCTTTACCCGGCTGATTTCCTGGGGTCATTCGCGGCCCTGCTGCCGACTCTGGCGGGGTTAGTCATTCTGGTGGTGTGTGTTGTCTGGAGCTGGTCCCGGCGAGGTCCGTTGTAGCTCGTTCCTCGTTTCTTGTTCCTGGTTGGGCGCTCGTCAAGACTCGCGCAGTTACCGGCCAGTTGCCCTTTTTCGACAGTCTCCAAGACCCGCGCAGCTACCGTTAGTTTCAGGGTTCGGGGCCAGGTTCCTGGTTACGCAGTCCCCTCTCAAGACGACGGGTTCAGCGGCACCGGGTGTAGGGCTGGGCTGCGAGGCGAACCAGGTCGACCTCGGCGGGGATGAAACCAAAGACGGGCCACTCGTCGCTCTTTCCACATTCCCAGCCACGGCCTGCGCCGGCGGTTCTGTTGTCTCGCTGGTGTGATTCCTCCCAGTAACAAGTAAGCTATACTTGGCCCGCATGGAGGACCGCTATTTCACCATCTCTGAAGCTCGGTCCCTCTTGCCCAAAGTGCGAGGTCTCACCGAGGAGATGGTCTTTCTGGCTCGCCATTTACGCGCCTTTCATCCCCAGATTCGAAGGCTGGCTGAACGGGGAGGCGAGAACACAGGGAGTCCCGAGGGAACTCGCTATCTGACGGTTCTGCTTCAGATGCGGGGCTGCGTCAGCCGGATTCAACGCCTCGGATGCGTGGTGAACGGGGTGGAGGCCGGTCTGGTGGATTTCCCCCACCTGAAGGAAGGTCGTGAAGTGTATCTGTGCTGGAAACTGGGAGAAAATGACATTCACTTCTGGCACGAGACGGATGCTGGATTTGCGGGCCGTGTGCCCTTAAAGGAGGAATAGGATGCTGGTTCGTCTTAGATTCAGGGTTCCCCTGACAGGTTGGGCAGTGCTGAGTCTGGCAGTCGCTGCCGGAGGAGCAGGCTGCTCCAAGAACTTCGTCGAGCCTGACTCATCGGAAGAAGTCCCGCCGGCGCACCCGAGAACAGTGAGTCAGCGCCAGCCCGAAGGTGGGGCGGTGAAAGTCCAATACCAGGCCCCTACGGGGTGGATCGAAGAGGCGCCATCCAGTCGGATGAGGCAGGCCCAGTATCTCTTGCCCCGGGCCGGAGCGGATCGAGAGGATGCCGAACTGGTGGTCTTTCACTTTCCTGGGCAGGGGGGATCGATCGAAGCCAACATTGCCCGCTGGATCGGCCAGATGTCCCGTCCGGACGGGAGTTCGGCGACAGATGACGCTGAGATCTCGGACAAGATGGTGAGGGGTCAGAAGGTCACTCTGCTGGAAGTCAGCGGAACCTACCAGTCAGGGGGCATGGGCCCGAGGGGCCAGGGAACCAGCAAGCCGGGTTACCGCATGCGCGGCGCTATCCTCGATACGACCCAGGGGCCCTGGTTTTTCAAATTGACCGGCCCGGCAGGAACCGTGGAGAAATGGTCCGATTCATGGACGGAGTTCGTAGACAGCCTGCAGATCACGGGGTAAGTTCCATCCTTCGTCGGAAACGCTATTCCCCCCCCGCCAATCGCTCCAGTTCTCCGATTCTGGTTTCGATCACCTGGCGTATGGACTCGTCCGGGGTGTTCTCTACGAAGAACCTGAAATCCTCCAGCGCCTCTCTGTAGTCGGTGAGTTCAACGCAAATCATGCCTCTCTCCAGGATCTCCGGGAGAGGGTCGGAGAGGAGCGGGATGCGTCGATTCAGGACCCGCAGGGTCATCACAGCCTGTTTGCTGCCGCGGTACACCTGTTTCAGGTTCATCAGCATGCGCAGGACGACGGCGGAGGCCGGAATGGAGCTCAGGTAGGAAAGGTCAAACTCGAGTTGTGAATCGAACACCCGATCACACATGGCTCGGCAGTCATCCTTGAGTAGAATCTGGCCCTGTGCAAAGGAGTCCAGGAAAAGCTCCCTGGAACTGGCCCGAAACCCGAGCAGGAAATGTCCGGGCATTCCAACCGCCCAGGTTTCCAGGCCGAGCCGGCCCACGATTTCCCGGTAGAGGATCGACAGGGCGATGGGAATCCCGGTTCGTCTGTGCAGTACCTGGCTCATCAGACTGTTGAGCGGATCGTCGTAGTTCTCAATATTGCCGCGGTATCCGAGTTCTTCATAGAGAACCGCATTCGCGTGCTCGATGATTGTGTACGGATCGCGGCTAGACGGAAGCCTATTCTCTACTCTGCGGCGAATCCCCCGGACTTCTTCCCGGCAATCATCCATGCTCAGTCCAGGGTCGCCAATTCGGGATATGTGCAGGGAAAGGTCGAACAGGTCCCACTCCCGGGGTGGTCGGCCGATTGCATCCAGGTACTCGTCCAGATGAGGGTCGTGCGGAGAAGCAGCTTTCATTCGAACAGTTCCACGGTGAAGTCGAAACGGTCCAGGACCCGATGAATCCGCTGCAGGGTCCGGCCCGGGAAGGGAAGGTCGTGCGGAGCGCTGCCCCCGCTGACGGCGAGACGGATGTATTGAGAGTTGGTTTTCAGCACCCGGTCATCCAGATCCACAATGATCCAGTGGGTGCCCTGGGGCCCTGGTGGATCCGGGGTCAACTGAAGAGTGAATCCGAGGAGTTTCAGAACGGCCCCCTGTCGTTCATCAGACTTGAGCACGTCATCCAGGTGCTGAACCAGATCCACAGCCAGCCACCCTCGCTCCTGAAAGTGGAGGGTGTGATAAACCTGCGCAGTTCTCAACGACAAATACCCACTTTCCGTTTCCAACAGCTCCATAACTATCTTAGTGTACTGCCAAAAACTTTTGCCTTTTTCGGAGTTCTTCGCTAGAGTGCCTGAGTGACTCGGGGGGAGAGGTTCGTGTCTCGAGTTGCCCCTGGATGAATAAGGAGTGCGAGCATGCTTCTGGCCATCTTCATTTGGCTGTTTACAATTATTACGACGATCGCCTTCGCGAGTCGCCACTGGTGGTTTCCCGAGTCGGTTTCCAGCCACGGAGCGTTAGTGGACGGACAGTTCGTTTTGACGCTGGTCGTCACCGGAATCGTGTTCATTCTGGCCCAGGTGGGGCTGGGGTGGGTCCTTTTCCGATACCGGGACACGGGTCAGAATCGGGCGGTCTACAGCCACGGCAACAACAAGCTCGAGGTGCTCTGGACTTCGCTGACTGCGATTGTGTTTTTTCTGATGGTCCTGCCGGGGCAGAAGATCTGGGCGGATCTCTACATTAATCCCGCGCCTGAGGATTCCCTGCAGATCGAAGTGACCGGGCAGCAGTTTGCCTGGAACATACGCTATCCGGGGCCGGATGGCCGTTTCGGCACCATCAAACCTGAACTGATCGATGATTCGTCAGGCAATCCTCTGGGTCTGGACTTTGACGACCCTGCCGCTCGAGATGATCTGGTGCTGCCCACCATGGCCATCCCGGTGAACCGACCCATCGAATTGCTGCTTCGATCGAAAGACGTGACTCACGCGTTTTCGGTCAGGGAACTTCGAATCAAGCAGGATACGGTTCCGGGATTGCTGATCCCGCTCCGCTTCACCGCCATCAAGACCGGATCTTTCGAGATCGCTTGCATGGAACTGTGCGGGCTCGGCCACCATCGGATGCGGTCGTTTATTGAGATTCTGACGGAGAGTGACTATCAAGACTGGCTCCGTGAGATGGCTGAGGAATAAGGAAGCGAGGAGAGGAACCTATGGTTGATACGGCTCATAGTCACGCGGTTCATGAGCCTCCGTCTGGATTCATCCGCAAATACATTTTCAGCAAAGATCATAAGGTCATCGGCATCCAGTACTACCTGCTGGCGCTGTTCTCAGTCTTTGTGGGGATGGCTTTGTCGATACTGATCCGCCTCAACCTGGTCTGGGCAGGGACCTCATTTAGTTTTCTGGAGACTTTGTTTCCCCAGGGTGCTCCGGGTGGGGTCATGACGCCGGAGTTCTATCTGGCGATGTTGACCATGCACGGAACCGTGATGGTTTTTATGGTGCTGACCACGGCACCGCAGGGTGGTTTTGGAAACTACTTTCTGCCGATTCAGATCGGGGCCCTCGACATGGCGTTTCCGACCCTGAACATGCTCTCCTTCTGGTTGACCTTCGTGTCACTGGCGGTTTTGATGGCGGCTTTTTTCGTGGCCGGAGGAGCGCCCATATCGGGCTGGACGGCCTACGCCCCGCTGAGCGCACTCGGAGAGGTGGCAGGGCCCGGGCTGGGGACCGGGCAGGATCTGTGGATCTTGAGCATCGCGATTTTTTGTATAGCCTCGCTGCTGGGAGCCATCAACTTCATCACCACGACGCTGGATCTGAGGGCCAGGGGAATGACTCTGATGAGAATGCCCTTGACCTGCTGGAGCTGGTTCGTGACGGCGATTCTGGGCCTGCTGGCGTTCGGTGTGCTTCTCTCGGCCGGTGTTCTGCTGCTGCTCGACCGACAGGCCGGTACCAGTTTCTTCGTGCCGGGCGGCCTGGTAGTGAGCGATCAGATGATCGATCACAAGGGCGGTTCGCCACTCCTGTGGCAGCATCTGTTCTGGTTTTTCGGGCATCCCGAGGTGTACATCGCCATTCTCCCCGCCATGGGTGTTACTTCTCAGGTTCTGTCGGTCTTTTCCCGTAAGCCGATCTTTGGGTACCGGGCCATGGTTTATGCCCTGTTCGCCATCGGAATCCTGGGGTTTATGGTGTGGGGTCACCACATGTTCATGAGCGGTATGAGTCCCTACTCAGCCATCGCATTCTCGCTCGTTACCACAGCCATTGCAGTGCCCTCGGCAATCAAGACCTTCAACTGGCTGGGGACTTTATGGGGCGGGAAGATCCGTTTTGACTCGCCCATGCTTTTCGCCATCGGCTTCGTTTCCCTGTTTGTGAGCGGAGGCCTGGGCGGCCTGTTCCTGAATCAGCCCTCCACGGATGTCTATCTTCACGACACTTACTTCGTGGTGGGCCACTTTCACCTAGTCATGGGCGTTGCGTCTATCTTTGGAATCTTCGCCGCGACCTACTACTGGTTCTCCAAGATGTTCGGCCGCCACCTGAGCGAAGCCCTGGGAAAGATTCATTTCTGGATCACCTTTGTGGGTGTCAATGCCATCTTCATGCCCATGCACTTTCTGGGCATGGTGGGCCATCCCCGTCGCTATCCGGAGCTTTCGGGGTTCAACTTTCTCGCCGATCTCCAGCCGCTGCACATGTTCATCACGATCGCAGCTTTCGTGACGATCGCCGCCCAGTTTATCTTTCTGTTCAATTTTGGCTGGTCCCTGCTCAAAGGAAGGAAGGCCGAAATGAATCCATGGAATGCAACAACCCTCGAGTGGGAAATCCCATCACCGCCGCCTCACGACAACTTTGGGGACCGGCAGTTGGTGGTTCACCATGGACCCTACGAGTACAGTGTCCCTGGTCGGGAGAAGGATTTTGTCATGCAGACCGAGGGCAAAAGCGAAGAGACCGAGGCTTAGCTGGATATGTTCACCATAGTGCGACCTCTAGCCACCGATCGGCCTCCCGGCTCCGGCCGAGGGGCGGGTGGGTTCGACCTGCCTCCGGGCAGTGGTGGAGACGGCGGGCCGGGAGCCTTTCCCAACGCCGAGCGCCGTTACTACACGGGCATGATGGTCGGGCTGGCCGGGATTCTGATGCTCTTTACCGGCTTCACGAGTGCCTTTCTGGTGCGTCGTGGACTGGGTGACGACTGGCAGTCTATCCCCTTGCCCACCATGCTGTGGGTGAATGCCCTGGTTCTGCTGCTCAGCAGTGGTTGTCTGGAAATGGCCCGCAAACGGGTCCATGAGATCGCTTCACTGTGGAAATGGTGGCTGGCGGCGACGGGTCTGGGCGTAGTCTTCCTGATCGGCCAGGTAGTCGTCTGGAATCAGCTCTGGGAGGCCGGTCTTTTTCTGGGCACCAATCCGAGCAGTTCGTTCTTTTATGTCTTAACCGCCGCTCATGGAATTCATCTGCTGGGAGGCGTCATCGCGCTGCTGGTCCTGACCCGGAAGCTCTGGAAGGGACTCTTGAATCGAATGCACGCCGATGTGATGGCCTTGTACTGGCATTTCATGGATGGGCTGTGGGTGTTCCTGCTGCTCTTGTTTGTAATAGCGAGGTGATTTAGATGGCAAACAGTAGCGCGGGGCTCTGGGGCGGGGGAGGATCTCCCTTTGCCATGGGTTCCAAGAAGCTGGGAATGTGGCTGTTCATTCTCTCCGACGCGTTGACCTTCTCAGTCATGCTCTTTGCCTACAGTTATGTCCGGGTGGCCAATCCGGACTGGCCCAGACCGTTTGACGGCCACAGTATCTTCTGGGCCAGCGTCATGACGTTCTGCCTGCTCTCCAGTTCACTCACAATGGTGCTGGCGGTAGGGGCGGCCGGTCGTGGAGACCGCAAGAAGGCCGCCCGTTGGATCTGGGCCACCGTTCTGGGCGGCGTGCTCTTTGTGATATTGCACACCAACGAGTGGATGGGCCTGATCCATGAGGGAGTGACCCCCTTCGGCAACCCGTGGGGCGTGCCACTCTTTGGTGCGACCTTCTTCACTCTGACCGGTCTGCACATGACTCACGTGACGCTCGGTGTCATCTATCTGGGTGTGGTTGCCTGGGGTTTTGGGGGCGGGCGCTTCAACGCGGAGGATGTCGAGGTAAGTGGCCTGTACTGGCACTTTGTCGATCTGGTCTGGATGTTTATTTTTCCGCTTGTCTATCTGATGTCAAACCAAATCTAGCAGTGAAACGCTTATGAGTTCTCACGATCATACAAAAGCATACCTGATGGTCTGGAGTGGCCTGCTCATCTTGACGATTCTGGAGGTCATTCTGGCATACACCAGCCTGGGCGTGACGGTCATGCTGGTGACCCTGTTGCTCCTGTCCTTTGTCAAGACCGGCTTGATCGTCGCCTACTTCATGCACATGAAGTTCGAACGGAGGAGCGTCTTCTGGGCCTTGATCCCGGCGACCGTGGGCTGCATCGCCCTGCTGTCGGTTTTCTTCGTTGACAGCCTGCGCATTCTTCAGCTCGGGAACTGAGTACTAAATCAATTGAACAAAGGAATCCTAGCACTGCTTGTCTGCCTTATCGGTTCCAGTACCGTGCGTCTGGGCCTGGCCCAGGGCTGCGCGATGTGTAAGAGCAGCCTGGCCGCCCAGGGGCAGAACGTCGTCAGTGCTTTGCAACTGGGGATCGTCGTCCTCCTGGTCCCTCCTCTCGCGATCATGGGAATCTTTCTCTACATCGCCTTTCGACAAGAGGACAATGCGCCCCTCCCGCCTCCCGGGCCTTGAACACCCATTGAGCAGGTTGGAATAATATAGGACTGAATTTTCGTTGAGTGTGAGTAATCTGGAAGTATGGCCGAGCAAGTCGTAAAGAAAAAGAGTACGAAAGAGAAGCAGGGCGACAAGGGGATGATCCGGCGGCGTAACTTTACGTTTGCCTGTATCTTCGGCTTTCTCGGGGCCAATTTCCTGATGACGCTTCGCTTCTTTTTCCCGCGAACGTTGTTCGAGCCGAAGACCAGTTTTACGATTGGGTATCCGGGGGATTTCGGTTTCGGGATCGACACTCGTTTCCAGCAGAAGCATCGAATCTGGGTGGTACGAAACGCTGAGCGTCTGTTCGTGATCTATGCACGCTGTACCCACCTGGGATGCACGCCCGACTGGGTGCAGAGCGAGAACAAGTTCAAATGTCCCTGCCATGGCAGCGGGTACGACACTGAAGGGGTGAACTTCGAAGGCCCGGCCCCGCGGCCCATGGATCGAGCCAAGCTGTTCTTGGATGCACAGGGTCAGATTGTGGTCGATGTGAGTCAACTCTATCAGTGTGCACCCGGGGCGCCCTGCAATTTCGATAACCGTGAAGCCTATTTGACCGTGTAGCGGGTCTTGGCCCGAGACACGAGGGAGTGAAATGCCGGACGATCCAGTTTCGATTGAACCACCAGAAAAAAAGGAATCATCTTCGGCCATAACCAGGCTCAAGGAGAGGATTCGGCCCCTGATCAAAAAGGGCAAAGAAGATCTCAAGTCCGCCCAGGACTACAAGAAGACCCAGCTCTGGAAATCGGTCTTTCGACACAAGCTGGATGAAACACCCCGGACTCGAGCTCTGTCCGTCCTGACGAATGTTTTCCTGCACCTGCACCCGGCCAAGATCAATCGTGATGCGGTGCGGTTCAGTTTTACCTGGGGGATGGGAGGCATCAGTTTCTATCTGTTCTTCGTCCTGACCATCACAGGTGTTTTCTTGATGTTCTACTATCATCCCACGAAGGGTCAGGCTTACGCAGACATCCTTTACCTGGAAAACGATGTCCCCTTTGGCCTCCTGCTTCGCAACATGCATCGCTGGGCCGCTCATGCCATGATCATCACGGTCTGGTTGCACATGCTTCGGGTGTTTCTGACCGGTTCCTACAAGACGCCCCGGGAGTTCAACTGGACGATTGGCGTCATTCTCCTGGTTCTTACGCTCCTTCTCTCCTTTACGGGATACCTGCTGCCGGACGATCAGCTTGGCTTCTGGGCGGTGACGGTCGGAACCAGCATGGCCAGAGCCACTCCCCTCCTGGGACATGAGGGGCCGTTCGGCCCGGAGTTGGGAATGACGGCCTTCAACGACATTCGCTTCGCTCTTCTGGGAGGGTCGATTGTCGACGCCAATGCTTTGCTGCGGGCTTATATCTGGCACTGCATTGCCATTCCGCTGATTCTCTCAGTGCTGCTGGCGGTGCATTTCTGGCGCGTGCGAAAGGACGGGAGCATCTCAGGTCCGGCTCCCGTGGTGCTCGAGTCGGAGCTGAAGAAGAAATTCAAAATCTGAATCGGTCCAAGTGGACAAGGTGAAAGAGGGTTAGTCAATGGGTCAGCCGGATTGGGGTCAGCTTTGGGAAATCGTTTCGCTCCCTGACAATGTTCCGATTGTCTTCTTGCTGGTGTTGGTACCTTATTTTTTCTGGTACGGGTTGCGGCAGGCTTTTGCCAACGATCGGCTGGTGGCCCGGCTGGAAGCCGATCCGCAGCTAGCCAAGACTCACCACCGGAAGATCGAACCCTTCCGAGAAGGTTGGGATCAGAAGATCCATGTGTGGCCTTACCTGCTCCGAATCGAGCTCCTGGCCGCCGTGATTGTGACCCTGGTGCTGATGGTCTGGTCCATCACCCTGAATGCGCCCCTGGAGGAGCCGGCCAATCCCAATCTCACGATGAATCCTTCCAAGGCTCCCTGGTATTTTCTGGGCCTTCAGGAGATGCTGGTCTATTTCGATCCCTGGATCGCGGGAGTCGTCATGCCGACTCTGATCGTCATGGGATTGATGGCGATTCCTTATGCCGACAAGAACCCTCTTGGAAACGGCTACTACACTTTCCGGCAGAGAAAATTTGCGATTCTTGCCTTTAGCTTCGGCTTCGTGGTTCTGTGGCTGGTCTTCATCGTAGTTGGAACCTTTATCCGTGGTCCCGGCTGGATGTGGTTCTGGCCCGGTCAGACCTGGGATCATCACAAGCTCGTCTTCGAGACGAATCGCCATCTGCACGAGATTCTGGGGTTGCAGACCCAGCCCTGGATCGCAATGGTCGGTGGGGCGGCAGTTGGGTTGTACTTTCTTGTGGCTGGCTGGATCTGTCATCGATTTCTGGTCTGGAATGACTTCACTCGTCGAATTTACCTTCAGATGACGCTGACCCAGTATCTGATCTTTCAGCTTTTCATGACTATGATGATCTCGCTCCCGGTAAAAATGGCCCTCAGGCTGCTTTTTCGGATTAAGTACGTGATGGTGACTCCATGGTTCAACATATAAAAGGCTGGTTCAGGAAACTTGACGAGCGCCCGGTGCCCGAGAAGGACCCTGTTGTCTACTCTTCAATGGGAACGCTGCTGGCCGTCTTTTCCTTCCTCATGATGCTGAGTCTGGTGTGGGCCTTCTATCAAGAGATGGTCGAGTTGCGCCCCTGGCGCCAGCATCAGGAGGAGTTTGCTGGACTGTATCGGGACGCGCTGGCAGACTTGCGACCCCAGAGGGCGGCAGAAGTTGCGGAAGTCAAGGCCACTTCCGGCTACCGGCAACTGGAAGAGGGGCTGCGCGCAGCAGAGAACCAGATTGCTTCGGATCTGAAAGAGTTAGAGAACGGTGAGGGCCGGATCCGGGCTCAACTGGCAGTCATCAGCAAGGATTTCGCCGAAGCCCGCAGCCAGCTTCAGGCCACGATTTACGCGTTGGAAACCACTCCCGAAGCCAGAGAAGGTTTGAGTCAAGACGTCGAGGATCTGAAGCAGAGACCTTACGAGTTCGAGATGCCAGAGGGGCCACAAACCTTGACCTACCTGGCCCTTGAGGAGCTGTTCTCGGACCTGAAGGCCCGCCAGGGGGAACTCCAGTCCAGGAAATCCGGGCTGCTGAGCCGGCCCGGGGAATTGCGCTCTGAGCGCGACACCTATCTCAAGAACCGGTTGACCGGACTCACGGAGATACAGGTTGACGGGCTGATCTCTGCTGTCGAGTCCACGACCGTGGATATCCGGCAGATTCACAACGCCGAAATGAATCTCGTGGACCGCTGTGAATCGTGCCACCTCGGTATCAGGGAGCCGGTCGAGCTCACGGCCGGCGCCATGGGCGGGAACCAGCTTTTCGCCAGTCACCCTCGCCCGGAGTTGCTGGCCATCCATGATCCCGAGATCTTCGGTTGTACGCCCTGCCACAATGGCAACGGGATCGGGACGGTCAGCGCGACGAGAGCCCACGGGAGATACAAGCACTGGCTGTGGCCTCTCCACCACCCTGAGAATTTCGAAGCCGGCTGTATTCAATGTCATCGCCTGGACCGCCAGCTCGAGGAGGCCGACACCCTGAACGCAGCCAGAGACCTGTTTCAGAACCGCGGCTGCCAGGGATGTCATCCCTACGAGAAATTTGATGTCGAGCCGGCCCGGATGCGGGAGGCCCGAAAACGCATCGCCGATCTGGAGATCGAGAAAGAGGCGACCCGGGTTGAGATCGAGAGGTTGCTCGAGCAGGGAGACAGGGCGGCCAGCAACGAAGAGGCAGTCGGGCTTTACAAGATCGCCTCTGAGAAGACCCTGCGGATCGCTGAGATAGATGCTGACGCCGGCACGATGGGTGCTCGTCTGGATGAACTCCTGATGGAGCGCAAGAGGCTGGCTCCCAACCTCAAGGAGGTTCGAAACAAGCTGCGTCGGGAATGGATCCCGGTCTGGCTCAAGTCCCCCCAGGCGTTCAGGCCGAAAACGAAAATGCCGCAGTTCCGTCTGACCGGTAAGGAGATTGAAGCTATCTCAGCCTTTATCTGGCAGTCGGGGGTACGTGAGGGGATCCCTTCACACGCTCCCGGGAATGCGGTGCGGGGCCAGCAACTCTTCGACTCTCGAGGATGCCTGGCCTGTCACTCGGTGGGCGAAGGCGAGGAGTCCGTGGGCGGCACTTTTGCCGCAAATCTGAGTCGTGTAGGCGAGAAGGCAAACTACGATTATCTCGTGCGCTGGGTGCACAACCCGCGAGAGCGGACTCTTCCCTACGACCCGGTTCTGCAGAGGGATGTTACCCGCGAAGACTATGAAAGTCGTGGTCTTCCTTTCCAATTCGATCTCAACAACAATAAGAGCCCGCTGGGCGATCACTCCCTGCAGGTACAGAATGAGACAGTGATGCCCAACTTGAGATTGAGTGGGGAAGCGTCACGGGATATCGCATCCTACCTGATGACCTTGAAGAGGGAAGGTGCTGAGTATCAGCCCACACCTTTCGTTGAGGATTCACAGCTCTTCGAGCGCGGACGTTTTCTGGTACGGCATTACGGGTGTGCCGGCTGCCACGAGATTGCCACGCTCGAAGAGGAAGGGAAGATCGGAACCGACCTCACAGCGGAGGGCAGCAAGCCCATCGAACGCCTCGACTTCGCGCTCAAGACTCACGAAGCCAAAGACGAAGGCTGGTACAACCACAAGGGCTTCTTCGAACACAAGCTCGAGAATCCTGCAATCTTCGACGAGGGGAAGATCAAGAACGATCTGGAAGAGCTGCGGATGCCTGACTTCCACCTCACCGAGGAGGAAATCGGCCAGCTGACCTCCTTTCTGCTGGGAAGCGTCGAGTCCAAGATTCCGGAGCAGTTTTACTACACGCCGAAGGATGACAGGCAAGACATCCAGAAAGGCTGGTGGGTGGTCAAGAAGTACAATTGCCAGGGCTGTCACGAGTTCACTCCGGGGCAGGAAACTGAGCTCGAGGTACTCGACCGTTATCAGGGAGACGAGGTCGAGAAACTTCCGCCCAGCCTGGTCGGGCAGGGAGCCCGGACCAACCCGGAGTGGTTGAAGACGTTTCTCCAGAACCCTGCCCTGAGCCACGCCGAGCTGAACCGCAACGGCGTTCGTCCCTACCTGGATGTCCGGATGCCGACATTCAGTCTGTCAAACGGTGAAATCGGGGTTCTTCTCCGCTTTTTTGCGGCCCTCTCGAAGCAGCCACTGCCCTATCTGCCGCAGCAACTCGAGCCACTCTCGGGGCATGAAACCAGGCTGGCCCGCGAGTTGTTTACCAGCAATGCCGCGCCCTGCCTGCGCTGCCACGCCACCGGGGATCCGAGAACGGACGCTGACAAGACGGCTCCAGACTTTGCGCTGGTCAGAGAGAGGCTCAAAGCAGACTGGACTCAGCGATGGGTCGTTCATCCGGAAATTATTCGTCCCGGAACGACCATGCCGTCGGGTTTGTTCCGCTTAGAAGGCGACCGCTGGGTCTTCGCCCTGGCCGACTTCCCCAGTTTTCGCGACTACGCAGAGGACCACTCCTGGCTTGTGGTACGCTACATGTTTGAATACACTCCAGAGGAACAACGGAGGCTGATCGGCAGGTAGAGTCAGCTCACCCTGTCAGTAAGAGAGGCTAGGTTCCAATCGTTCGAAGCCAATAGATAAGAGCCGGATCAGAGCAGCACGTGGCTTCTCTGGATTCTGTCAAGAACCGGCTGAATTCATTATCTTTTTCTAAGTCTTAAAGAGGTTCAGAAATGTACTATGTTCGGAATTTGATCGTTCTTTTTCTTGCTGCCGTCGTCGTCGGCTGTGGAGGCGGTGGCGAGGCCCCTTCCCAGTCGCCGGCTGAGACTCCCGCAGAGACGACTGCCGCGGCGCCAGCCGGAAAATCGGTGGATCCTGCAACTACTGGAAGTGTCTCGGGGAAGGTGAATTACGCCGGTGAACAGGGCCGGAAAGCCCGGATCCGGATGAATGCCGACCCCAACTGTGCAGATCAACATAGCTCTCCCGTGTACGCACAGAACCTGGAGATTAACGAGAACGGTACTCTTCAGCATGCATTCGTGTTCGTCAAGGCGGGTCTTGAAGACTACACCTTCCAGCCTCCTTCAGAAGCAGTCGTGTTGGACCAGAAAGGATGTCTTTATGCGCCTCACGTGGTGGGCATCCAGGCAGGCCAGGAATTGAACGTGTTGAACAGCGATGGAACGACCCACAACATCAATCCTTCCCCAGCCAATAATCGGAACTGGAACGTCTCGCAGGCTCCCAATTCAGATCCGATTGTCCGTCGCTTCGCGCGGCCGGAAATCATGATCCCGATCAAGTGCAATGTCCACCCCTGGATGAAGGCCTATGTAGGCGTGGTTGCCCATCCCTACTACGCTGTCACCGGGAGCGATGGAAGCTACAGCCTGGAGGGCCTGCCTCCGGGAGACTACACGGTACAAGTCTGGCATGAGAAGTTGGGGGCACAGGATCAGAAGATCACGGTGTCGGCGAGTCAGGCTGCCACACTGGACTTCAACTACGGAGGCTAGGAGCGGGCTCCGGTCCTCTTTCGGACGGGTTGACCCGGTAGACTCTCGAGGCACTCGATCTCCATGAGCAGGGCGAACCACCGTGCACTCCACCTGTTCTGCGTCTTGCTGGCGGTGTGCACGTTGCTCCTGATCATCGCCGGCGGGCTTGTCACCAGCAACGATGCGGGCCTGTCGGTTCCGGATTGGCCACTCTCCTACGGGCAGTGGATGCCTGAGATGGTGGGCGGGGTTTTCTACGAGCACGGCCACCGCATGATCGCGGCCACGGTAGGGATGCTCACGGTGGTTCTGGCCTGCTGGCTCTTTGTGGCCGGGGCGGATCGCCGCTTGAAAAGGCTGGGCCTTTTTGCGGTGGTGGCGGTCGTGTTACAGGGAGCACTGGGGGGACTGACAGTGTTGCTCGAGCTCCCCGTGGCCGTTTCTGTACTTCACGCCATCCTGGCACAGGGTTTTTTCTGCATCGTGGTCTCTCTGGCACTGTTCACATCGCGGTCCTGGCCGCCTGCTGCGGCTGATCGGTCCACGCCGGGCCAGCCCCGGTTTCGGACAGCTCGACTCCTCACTCTTGCCTTGTTCGCCCAGCTCCTTCTGGGTGCCGTGCTTCGCCACAGCGGCACGGTCGACGGCTTCAAGGCTACCCGGGTCGATTTTCTGGCTCTGGCGGGCCACCTGACTGGAGCGCTGTTTGTCGCTGGCATGATCCTGACCGTGGGGCTACCGATTCTGAAGACGGCCTCGACTGGCCGGATAGCCCGGCTGAGCAGCCTTCTGCTTGGACTCCTGGTCGTGCAGCTCGGACTGGGAGTTGGTGCACTGATGGTGCGCCTCCAGGCCGGCGATCGAATTCAGCCAATGCCCGCCGATGTTGGCGTGACCACAGCGCATGTGGCCGTTGGTGCCCTCATGCTGGCTGCGAGCCTGATCATCACGCTGCTGCGGTACTCTGACGAGGCTGCTGACAGAGTGGTGGCTCTGGACCCCGGTGAAGTTTCATGAAGAGTGCGGCTGCCCTAAGAGTGTCCGCTTCGAGTGGAACCCTGCTCCCCTACTTCGAGCTGTTGAAGCCGAGGGTTTCTTTCCTGGTTGTGCTGACAACTGCCGCCGGCTTTACTCTGGCCTCAACTCATTCCGTCGACTGGCCCGCTCTGATCTGGACCGTCCTGGCCACGGCTTTGCTCTCGGGTGGATCCGTTTGCCTGAACCAGGTCATGGAGCGCCGGCCGGACTCTCGCATGACTCGGACGGCCGGTCGCCCTTTGCCCACGGCACGAGTCAGTGTGGGGTCGGCGACTGCCTTCGGAATCGTGTTGATTCTGGCTGGTACGGTCGTCTTACTGTCTACGACCAGAGTGCTTCCCGCTGCCCTGGGGCTGGCGAGCGCCGCTGTCTATCTCTTTGCGTATACACCCTTGAAGAGGCAGACGCCCTTCTGCACCACGGTGGGAGCCGTACCTGGCGCCATTCCTCCTTTGATCGGCTGGACCGCTGCCGGCGGAGCACTCAACCTGCAAGCCTGGATGCTTTTCGGGATCCTCTTCCTGTGGCAGTATCCCCATTTCCTGGCCATTGCCTGGATCTATCGGGATGACTACCGGAAGGGCGGGTTCAAAATGCTCCCCCTGGAGGATCCATCCGGGAAACGGACAGCCCGGCAGATTGTCCTTTTTGCGGTCCTGCTCTACGTGGTCAGCCTGTTTCCGTGGGTGTTTGGACTCGCGGGCACGAGCTATTTCATTGCCGCCTTTCTGGCCGGCATGGTTTTTCTGGCAACGACCCTAAGCCTGCTGAAGACCCCTACCACACGCTACGCTCGATATGTCATGAGGGCTTCTGTGTTCTATCTGCCCTTGCTGCTGGCGGTCCTGGTGTGGGATTGGTTGTAGGGCACGGTTATCAACCGTGCCGAACTTAGCCCGACAGGAAATCCCTGCTGTCTCCCATCGTTCGGCACGCCAGATTGGCGTGCCCTACTTAACCCGTTCCGTCAAAAGGAAGGTGATGTCGTCGTTCTGGGCGCTGTTCTGCGTGAAGTTCTCGATCGCATCCAGGATGCTGGTCCGAAGAGCCTCGGCTCCCTTGCCGGCGTTTTCCTGGATGAGCTTGACCAGCCTCCGCTCCTCGAACATGTCCCCTTTCATGTTCTCGGCTTCGGTCAGCCCGTCCGAATAGACGACCAGAAGATCGCCCCGGTTGAGCTGAATCGGACTGGAACTGTAGTCAGCAAAATCAAAAGCTCCCAGGACCAGATTCTCGGAGCGCAACTCTTCGATCGTCCCGTCCTCCGTCCGGTAAAGATAGGCCGGGTTGTGCCCTGCGCTGAGGTAGTGACCCGTTCCATTTTCATCCAGGCTGAACAGGAAGAGGGTCACGAATCGGTTGGACTGAGCTCTCTCGCAGATAAACAGGTTGGCTCGGGCCAGGGCCTCAGCCGTGTCAACGCCCGCCCGAAGTTGTAGATCCAGGGCCCCCTGTAGAAGAGAACTCAGCAACGCTGCCGAGACTCCCTTCCCGGAGACATCCGCCAGGACTCCGATCAACTGATTGGTCCCCACGTCATAGAAGTCGTAGAAATCGCCACCGACATGATGGGTCGGTTTGCTGAAGGCCCGCAACTCGTAGGACTCGATCTTCGGCAATGTAGCCGGCAGGAGTGTTCGCTGGGTCTCCTGGGCCAGGGCCATTTCTTTTTCGAAGACCTTTCTCTCTTCCAGCGCCTCCAGCATGTTCAGCTTTTCAAACACGTTGCCTGCTTCCAGGGCGAGTTTGTTGAGGATCTTCTCGTCCAGTCCGGAGAGGGCGTGCATCGTCTTGGTGCTGTCCAGATAGAGGATTCCACGGACCTCCATCTCTTCCGAGTCTGGAGAAATCCACTTGAGTGGCAGGCAGGCCAGAGCTCTCAGGTTCATGGCCACAATGCTGTCCTGCTGAGCCAGGTCGCCGGCGATCCCCTTGGTCATGAACACATCTTCTCCGGTTGCGGCCACCTGGCGGACAACCGTCTGACTGGCCTGCATGAACTCGGACTCCTCCATGATGCGGCCGTCACCGTCCATCCCCACCACATACTCGAAGCCCTCAGCCTCACCCATGAGGATGAAACCGCGCTCCGCCCCGGAAATCTTGAGTGCGGAGAGGAGGATCTGCTCAAAGGTGCTGTTGGCCGAGAAGCTCTGCCCGAAGTTGTACTGGAAGTCGAGAAGTATGGACATCTTCTCGAGATCGGACTGCCCCGTATAGGCAGCAGGCAGGTGCTGAGTCAGTTCCAGAATGGAGGCACCTTCATCGATCGTCGTGTCGTCGTGGCTCTCCTGGGGATTACCGACGAAAAAGGTGATCTCGACTTGAGATCTGCCCTGCCCCAGCGAGACCCGATCGCCCGATTGAAGAACCTGTTCGGTCACGCGGTGACCGTTGATGAAGGAGCCGTGTGTGCTCTGAAGATCAACCAGATTGTAGCCGTCCTGACCTTTCACGATCCGGGCGTGGTGGCGGGAGACGTAGGGGTCCGTCAGGATCACGTCGGCATCCGATTTGCGACCCAGGAGCGTCTCATCCACGGACAGGACGAAGATCTGCTCCTGATCTTCGGAGGTGAACCATCGCAGGTACGGACTTCTCATTACCATGAGTAGTTAAAACAAAAAGCGGCCAAGTTCAACCGAAAGAAAGGATTGCGCCAGCGGCTGAGTCGTTACTGCCAGGTGTGCTTTCATGGTCCGAGTTCATGGTACCGGCCTCCATAAAAGAGTAAGGGTTCGCGAGGCTCGCGGCTGAGGCGCCCCTCCGCAACTCGGCCTATCAGGAGGGTGTGGTCTCCACCGGGAAAAGTGCTCTCCAGTTCACACTCGAGGCAGGCCAGGCAGCCTCGGATCAGGGGGGCTCCCAGAGCCCCGCTCCAGTTCAGGTAGCGTGTCCGATCCGCCCTGGAGCTGGCAAAGTGGTTGGATAGATGAGCTTGTTTCGTAGACAGGATGTTGATGGTAAACACCTTGCTCTCGAGAAAGGAGCTGAGCCCGCCCATCTGGTTGTGGAGACAGACTAGAACCAGGAGCGGGTCCAGAGAGACAGAGGTAAAGGAGTTCACGGTGACTCCATAGGGTTCGCCTTCGTCGTTCCGCGTGGTCACAATCGTGACCCCGGTGGCGAAGTTTCCGAGGATCTTTCGGAACAGTACAGGATTCATTTTCAAGTCAGATTCTCCCCTGTCAGAAAAAGAGAACTTTAACAGTTCCACGGTTCGCCTGCCAGGTTGCAGGAGACGCCACCCGGCTCTCCCGCCTTCCGTCTTCAGTGAAAATCATGCGAGGGGAGTTTGGTCTCACGGATTTCCAGGGGCCAGAAGCGATTCGCCAGTACGGAGATGACGTTATCGGAATTCTGTAAGACGCCTTCAATGAGGAGAAACGGGTGGCTGACCAGAGTGATCCGATTTTTCTTGAAAACAGGAGGTTTGACCACAATGTTGGCGATACCGGTCTCATCCTCGAGGCTCAGAAAAAGAAACCCTCTGGCGGTTAAAGGGCGCTGGCGGACGATGATTCCCCCTGCCACCCGAACCCGTTGACCATTCTTGATCGAAGCCAGACGGGAGGCCGAAACGGCTCCCTTCCTGGCTACGAACTCACGGATAAGCGCCATCGGATGAGGGCCTGTTGTCAGTTTGGTTCCCTGATAATCTGCCTGCAGGCGTTCCAGTGCATTCATGTCCGGGAGGGGATGCTCGCTGTCGCTTACAGAAGGAATGGAATCCAAGAGGGGACCGGATCGACGGGACGCTTCTGCTACTTGCCAGAGGGCTTTGCGGCGTTTCATTCCAAAGCAGTTCAAGGCGCCGATTTCAGCCAGTGTCACCAGTTCCGGTTTCTGCAGTCGACATCTTTTCACAAAGTCATCCAGATCTTGGAAAGATTTCCTATGACGTTGTTCAACGATGCGAAGACCTGCTTTTCTCCGAAGTCCCTGGACGTAGAGAAGCCCCAGTCTTACTGAACCTTCGGGTTCAATCCTACAGAGCCAGTCCGATTTCGTGACATCAATAGACCTGATCTGTTGGCCCCGGTGCTGAGCATCTTTGACGAGAGTTGCCGGACGATAAAAACCCATGGGCTGATTGTTCAGGAGAGAAGTGTAGAAGGCTGCCGGAAAGTGGACTTTCATATAGGCACTTGCGTAAGCCAGTAAAGCGAAACTGGCTGAATGGGATTCGGGAAAACCATAGAGCGCAAAGGAGGATATGTAACGGATGATGGTGGCTGCTGTTTCACCGTGGATCCCGTTTCTTTCCATACCCCGGCGAAGCTTGGCTTCAATCTTTTCCATCCTTTGTTCAGCACGCTTGAAACCGAGTGCGCGCCTGAGTTCTTCGGCTTCACCTCCGGAGAATCCCGCCACGGTCATGGCAATCTTCAGAAGCTGTTCCTGGAAAATGGGCACACCAAGAGTGCGCTTGAGTATGGGCTCCAGAGAGGGGTGAGGATATGTGACAGGTTCCAGCCCGGCTCGTCTTCTCAGATATGGATGCACCATCTGCCCCACGATCGGCCCGGGTCGAATGATTGCGATTTCCACAACTAAATCATAGAAACAAACAGGTTTGAGGCGAGGCAGAGTTGCCATCTGAGCCCGGCTTTCCACCTGGAACAACCCGACCGTGTCGGCTTTCTGCAAGAGCTCATACACACGAGGGTCATCTTGAGGGAGATGGGCCAGATCCACCTGCTCACCTGAGTGCCTGTGAATCAAGTGGATCGCATCCTGCAGAGCTGACATCATTCCCAGACCCAGTAGGTCGACTTTGATCATGCTCAGATCGGCACAGTCTTCTTTGTCCCATTGAATGACTCTCCTGCGCGGCATGCTGGCATTCTCCAGAGGAACGACCGAATCGAGCCGGCCTCGGGCTATGACCATTCCTCCGCTATGCTGACCCAGATGTCGAGGCAGGTCTTGAATCTGCCTCCACAGCTCAAAAAAGAGCCGGGTCCGAGGATGAGAAGGGTCCAGACCGGATTTTCTGAAGTGCTCGGCGTCGATTTCCTCGGGGTGAGGACCCCAGCTGGTGAGTAGTTTGGAAAGTCGATCGATGACTTCAGGAGCGTATCCGAAGCTTTTCCCAACTTCTCTTGCCGCACTTCGAGCTCGATAGGTGATCACGTTGGCCGTCATGGCTGCCCCAAATTGCCCGTACCGTTCGTAGACATACTGGATGACCTGTTCTCTGCGGTCTCCACTGGGCAGATCAATGTCGATATCGGGCCATTCACCTCGTTCCTCAGAAAGAAATCGCTCAAAAAGCAGATCCATTCCCACCGGGTCGACGGCAGTGATCTCCAGGCTGTAGCAAACAGCACTGTTGGCAGCGGACCCGCGGCCTTGTGCCAGGATTCCCTGTTTCTGACAGAACTGAACCAGGTCCCAGACGATGAGAAAGTAACCGGCCAGGTCCAGTTTTTCGATCAACGCAAGTTCTTTCTCAATTTGCCGGCGAGCTCGTTGATGGTAGGGGCGATAACGCCCTCGAGCTCCCTGCTGGGTCAACTTTCTGAGATAGCTGTTCATAGTCTCACCGGCTGGGAGAGGAAAGAGGGGAAACTGATATCCCAGGTTCTCCAGTGTGAAATGAAGCTGTTGGCTCAAGAGGTAGCTGTTCTGAAGAGCTGGCTGTAGATCACTGAAGAGAGATTGCATTTCCGCAGACGACTTGAGATATCGTTCTGAATTCACTGCCAGAATCCGGCCAGCTTCTCGCAATGTCGTCTTATGACGGATGCAGGTCAGGACATCCTGCAGAGCCCGGCGCTGCTGGTTTGCATACAGGACTCCGTTTGAGGCCAGCAGGTCCAGACCATGGCGTTCTGACAAGCTGATCAAGATTTGATTCAGGCGTTCCTGATCCCGCAGGAAGTGGCGCTGGATCTCGACAAAGACACCCTGGCGCCCAAAGATCCCCTTGAGACGATCCAGCATCCGGGAAGCTTTTTGCAAACCGTTAGTGCGAATCGTTCTTGCAATCGGTCCCTCTACATTCCCGGTCAGGCACACCAGTCCTTTCGAGTACAACTCAATCTCGTCAAGGTCGACCGCTCCCTTTCCTTTGGGAGCCCGCAGCTTCATTCGAGTGATGAGCTGGCAGAGGTTCTGATAGCCCTTGCGATTCTTCACCAGGAGGGGAAGTTCTCCTCCTCCTTTCAAACTGATTCGCGCTCCTACCAGAGGGCGAACTCCTGCTTCGCGGCAGGCTTTGTAGAATCGGGGTGCCCCAGAAACTCCATCTCTGTCGAGCAGGGCCAGGGCAGGGTATTCCAGCCGGGCCGCCTCTCGAGCCAGTTCTTCCGGCAAGGAAGCTCCTTCCAGGAAGCTAAAAGCGCTGCTGGTTTTCAGTTCGATATACATTCTTTTGCCACCCGTCTCCCGTAATGGGGACCGAGAGTGGGAGGAGCCTTGGGGCTGCGCTCGGGAATTTAAACGTCGCGCCGCCCCAAGGCCCCTCCCTCTCTCTTGAAAGTTGTGGGGCCTTTTCCACCTCCCGAAAATCAGTCGTAAACCCCCTCAATAAAGTGTTGTTTTGCAAGTTCATCCCAGTAGATTCGATACACCACTCCATCTACCATTTCGATGTCCCACTCCTCTCGAGACCAGGCTCTGTCTGAGTTTCCAGGTTCCTGAACTCTTTCCATTTCCCACCAGTTCCCAGAGGACCGCCAGGGACCGGAGCAGCCGACGATTCGGTGAGTTTGCACTTCGATCGGTTGAGGAGGTCGTAGTCTTCGCAGAACCAGGCGCATTTGCACTCTCCCCGGGCTCTCCACAGGCAGGGACGTTGAGCTCTTTTCGAGAACAACCGGAAAAGGAGTGAGTTGATAACGATCGGGCTGGTGGGTATCCGCCGGTACAGCGGTTCCCAGATGAGATTCTCCGGTGAGCGCGTTCAGTCTGGAGAGAGTTCTTGAGAATTGCTCGGGATGAGTCTGGTTGGGCTCCAGCAGAGAGTGTTGGTAAATCTGAAGCCGCGAAGGTTGTGCTTCCAACTCGACCCGGGAAATGGCAGCCGTGGGTTTTTTGGATTGGAGTTTCAGGCGCAGCAGAGAGAGCAGAATTTTGGGATTTCGCATCGGAAAGGCCAGAGAAATGGATTGCCGGTAGCGGTCCTTATTCGCCAGTCCGAGGTGAAGATCCAGGCGATCGGTTGCCAGTCCGTGATCTTCCAGTTGGCGACAGAGTTGCTCCAGAAGTTTCCCGAACAAGAAGGTCAAAGGTTCAAGGTCTTCAATCTCCCACTGCAGTTCTTCCACAGCAACAAAACGTGGGGGTTCGGTTACGGGTTCAAAAGGCTTTAAGTCTTTCCCGCGAGCCATTCGCTGAAGCTGCAATCCTTCCTTTCCCATTCGGGCTACCAGCTGTGATCGGGGGAGGTCAGCCAGTGAACCGATTCGGTGTATCCCCCACCGTTGCAGAGTTTCCAGAGCCTCGTCTGAAAAGGAGTGCAGCGCGAACAAGTGCTCAATCGAAAAGTCCCGGATAAATTGGCGGGTCTGTCGTTTCGGAACGCGGCTGCCCGGTTTCAAGCGTGCTGCCAGAATCGCCGTAATCCTGGATGAAGCCAGGCCAAAATGAAGTGGCTCCGTGTGAATACTGATTTGAAGTAACCGATCGAATGCCTGCTCCTCGTATCGTTGGGAAACGGGGAAAAGAACGGCTCCCGAAAGATGTTTCTCCACGCGCGGGGAAAACGATCTGGAGATACTCAGAGAGGAACGCGAGTCAGAGCTGTAGATGGCAATGAATCTTGACATGGCCATGATGCCTGCCCCGCAGCAGACTCACATGTGTCGTGAGTCCTCGCAGGAGTTGAAACTGATTCGACGGCAAGGGGCGAGATTTGTGCCGGGCGAACCTCCAGCGGACGGAGGATCGGTCCAGGCCAAGCACTGTAGTTGCCGCACTTCCCGCACAGGGACTGTGAGAGAGCATAAAAAAGGCAACCTTCTTTCCCTGAAGAACCTTTTTGATTCGAAACCAGCAGTGAAACGGAATTTTCTGAATGGTTGCTTCACAGTTTTGATTCGAAGGAGCCTCCAGGTCGAGGACGATCACTCTGAAGTCTTGGGAACGGGTCAGAATGTCAGCGGTTTTTAATGAGTTTTGAACCTTGTTCAAAACCGAATGTCCCTGGCACCGGATCCACAAAAGCCGCTGCAGTGCAATGCCGGCTGTTCGGGCAAAGTGAGGGTCAAAGGTGCCGAAGGTATCAATGTAAGCAACGCGGAAATGTTCGGAAGTGGTTGCTGCAAGAAGCGTAAAAAGCAAACTTGTTTTGCCACTCGAAAAAGATCCGGTGAATTCAGAAATCGTTCCCAGTGGAAGTCCTCCCTGCAGTAATTTATCCAGTGACTCAATCCCGGTTGGGAGAATGGATGCTGGGTTCTGGGTGGGTTCTGGGTGGGTTCTGGGTTGTGAACGAAGAGAAGAGAGCATTTAGTTTCACCTTTTGTTCACCTATAATAGAGACTTGCCCTTCGAGTTTCAAGCTTTGTGGGTTCCAGATTCCCAAAAGTTCAGGAAAGAGTGGGAGGGGCCTCGACCTCGCGGACGGCGAACGTTAAGGAGCGGCCGAGAGCGACCGCGAGGCCGAGTTCCGGTAGGGATGCCAGTTGCCTGGCACCCCCCGGACAGATCCGTACGTGAAGACATAACTTCATACGGCTCCTACCTCGGGTCGAACGCCAAAACGCACGAAGGGTGGAGGATGTAGGATACGGACACTGGGGATCCACCGCTTGACATACCGGTTGAACCGCGGCCACGGCATGTTCGCTTTCTGGCTCCGACGCCGCAAGGCGTGGCACCAGCCGCGACACACCGCGCTGCGGAAGGCGTTCAGGGCATCACTGTTGCCCGGGACCGCATGGTAGTTGAAATAACCCTGGACGACGGACCGGTGCCACTTCCCCTGTTCGGGGAGCGAATCGTGCCGTCGGCGCAGCTGTTGTGCGCGGATCTGCTTCAACTTGCGTCTCAGACGTTTCCCTTCGGTCTTCCGCCGGATCGTAAACCCGCCTTTTCGACCTTGCGCACAGATATGGCGAAAGCCCAGGAAGGTAAAGGTATCCGGTCTGGTCTGCCCCCGGCGGCGACGATTCTTGCTCGCCCAACGGCCGAACTCAATCAACCGCGTCTTTTCCGGGTGCAGTTGCAGGCCGAACTGCGACAGCCGTACCGCCAGCTCCCGGCGGTACTGTTCGGCCTCCTCGCGATGCTGGAATCCCAGCACGAAGTCGTCGGCGTAGCGGACGATGATGACCGCCCCTTTCGCCTTACGTCCTCGCCACTGGTGGGTCCGCAGATCCAGTACATAGTGCAGGTAGATGTTTGCCAGCAGGGGCGAAATTACCGCCCCCTGTGGCGTTCCCACCGTGCTCCTGGACCATTGACCCGCTTCGGAGACTCCCGCTCTGAGCCACTTGCGGATCAGTCGCAGAACCCTCCGGTCCCCGATCCGGTGCTGGAGAAACTTCAGCATCCATTCGTGGTCGATGGCGTCGAAAAACCCACTAATGTCAGCGTCCAGCACCCAATTCACCGGCCGATTGGTAATCCCCATCCACAGCGCATCCAATGCTCGATGCTGACTGCGTCCGGGGCGGAACCCGTAACTGAAGCCCATAAACTCCTCCTCGTAGATCTGCTCCAGTACCGTAACTACGGCCTGTTGCGCGATCTTGTCCTCCAGGGCCGATATGCCCAGTGGACGCAGCCTGCCATCCTCCTTTCGGAGGTAGACCCGCCTCGAGGGGTGGGCTCGATAGGTCCCGTCATGGATTCGGGTATGCAGAACGAGCAGTCGCTCCCGCAACCCTTCTCCATATGCTTGCCACGTCATTCCGTCCACCCCTGCAGCAGCCTTCCGCTTCAAGGCGAAATAGCTCTGCTTCAGCAGTTCCGGTGTCACGTGGTGCAGCAACGCGGTGAACCGCATCTTCCTATCCCGGCGTGCGGCCTGCCCTACACCAGCCAGTCGATCGTCACACCTTTCCGGCTCCGTGTCCGGGGCGTGGCCGCCTTCACTGGTGCTTCCCTTGGCCGGACTCCTTCCCTCCACAAACTCCGCCGACTCTTCGTCTTTGTTCGCTCGCTTCATCAGTACTATGAGTCCGTCCGACTCCCCAGGGCCGTATATGTCCGGCATTACGGCTTACCTTCGCCGGCCTGTCCGCCTGCCATCCAGACGGACTACCCTGGGGTCTCTCGGTTCTCGTCCATGGAGCGTCCACGCTTGCACGGGGTCTCTGACTCCGCCAGGCCCTGCTGCGACTCGCCTTTTACGCCGCAGCCGGTTTCGCCACCCCCTTGGGGCCATAAAAGCAGCACCTGGAATTCGTTTCTTTCGAAGCTCAATAGCCCGGCTCACGCTTCCCCTGTCAACGCTTCACCAGCCTCTTGCGAGGTATCGATGCATGACTCGGGGTCGGGGTGGTTGGCTACACCTTTCCCCGTACGGCTCTTTCATCCGCTACTCCATGTCGGTTTATCCCGACGCTTTCGGCCCCTCCCACTCTCTGATCTTGAAACCGAGAGGTCAACAGGAATCTGGAATACCCCCAAAACGGTATAATCACGCACTCGTCATGCCGCTCAATCCAGAATCCAGAACCCAGAACCCAGCACCCAGGAAAACCCACCGCTCAAAACTGCTGGTCCTGCTCGTTCTCATTATTGGGATCGTTATTCCTGTTCAGTTCTGGAGAAGTGTCTGGTTCGGCCGCGAGCTCACGGATGTCCAGCTCCAAAAGTTCTTCAATGAGAGCACCAAACCGCGATCAATACAGCACGCGCTTGTACAGATCAACGAACGGATTCGGAAGGGTGATCCTGAGATCCCTCGCTGGTATCCGCAGGTGGCGTCTCTCTCACAGCATCCTTTGCCCTTGATCCGGGCCGAGGCTGCCTGGGTTATGGGGCAGGACAATCGATCTGAGCTCTTTCATCGAACCCTTCTTACCTGTCTGGTAGACTCCAGCCCTCTGGTTCGTCGCAATGCCGCACTGGCGCTTGTCCGATTTCGAGATCTGGCGGCACTCGATGAACTGCGCTCCATGCTGAGGAACTGGCCGGTTCCCAGTTCCGTCGCCGGTCGAGTGGAGGTTCGAGCGGAGCCGGGACAGTGGGTACACAGTGATGTCGAACTGGCAGTTGTCCTCGGTGAAAATGGGAGCCTGACCGAGATTCGAACTGACCTGCGAGGGAGGGTTCTGGAAGTGACGGTGGCTGCAGATCAGGCAGTGGTCGAGGGGGACACGCTCTTCCTCCTTTCTCCCGACCCAGAGCATGTGTGGGAGTCTTTGCGGGGCCTGTACCTCATGGGCACGAGAGCTGAACTGGAATTAGTGGAATCCTGCGCCCTGAATTCCAGGTATACAGAGGAACTGCGAAGACAGGCTCAAGCGACCGCCGAGGCGATCCGGCAACGTCCGCCCCGCTAGTGCACTGTCCGGAAAGTTCACGCCGCTACTTCGGGCGTCTTTTCGCCGACAGCTTTGTTGCGCTACCTCGAAAGACTCCCGGCATTCCTGCGTCGCGCGCCTCACTGACGACGAAAATCCATCCCGAATGAACACCGCGAACTTCCCGGACAGTACACTAACCGGGGTATCCTACCAGGGAAGGGGGCCGAGATCGGCTTCAACCTGATCGATATCTACCATGTCAATTGCGTCCCAGGGGCAGCCATCCAGAAAGGTATCCTCGGGCCCCTTGCTGATGCACAGCTTACAGCCGATACAAAGCAGCGCGTCGACTTCAATCCGCCCCAGGGTCGGCGCTTCGGGGTCGGTGACCCACACCATGCAGTTCTCCACCGGACAGTAGTCAACGCAGGCCGGAGATCCGGAGCACCCTGTACAGGCGTCATTGATCACCGCCACAATGCGGGGCTTTCTCTTGCGCTGGTTGTTCTGTTTGACGGTGGACGGATCCTTCAGTGCATCAACAGGCATCTCTGATCAGCTCCCGTCGTCTTCGCTCTGGCCGGCACCCTCAGCGTCGGGCTGGGCGGAAGCCGTCTCGACTTCCTGGTCTCCGGTCTCCTCTTCCGGCGGTTCTGGAGGCGGAGACGCCTGTTTCGTCTCCTGGGCTTTTTTTTCTGCTCGAGCCGCTGCCGCCGCCGCTTTTGCTTCTTTGGCCTTTTTCTCCTGTTTCTCGAAGTAGCCGAGTGGATACCAGGAGACTTCACAATCGGGAAATTCGTCCTCAAAGAGGCGAGCTACAATTTCTCGGTCCTTCTCGGGGCCGTACTCGGGGCTCGCGCCAAAGAGCGTGACCGTCGCATAGTATGGATTGACGGCCAGGCTGCCGCCTCCCCCCACGTGAAGGGTAGCTTGAGATTCATCCAGACCGGTGCCTTCCAGGCTTTGCCAGGTCCAGTTGATAATCCGCTGGTCCAGTTCTTCCCGATAAGGACGAAAATTCAGTCCACGAACCAGTACTTTCTCCTGGTCCCCCACTGTGAGTCGGAAGACAAGATAGCGAAAATGCACGCCGCTGTTTTCGACTTCAAGAGGCGGAATCCTACTCAAGTCGATTGCCATGATTGCTCCAACCGCGACAGTCGTCAAAGTGTCTGGTCAATGAAGAGGGTCAACGAGATGCCCGCCAGCATCAAAAGCAGGCCAATCCGGAATCCCCAGATGTTCAGGGTGGACTCTCCGGAACCCAATAGTCCAAAGATGGAGAGCAGGGTCAGGCCCAGCAGGAAAAGACCCAAACCCAACCAGATAAACGTCACCTGTTTTCTCCCGGCGTGTTCCTGAAGATTGTCTACGCCTTGATTTGAAGGACGAATCGTGCCCGGTGACTCGTCCCGACCCAGGTTAAAGATCGAGCCGGGGTCCGGTTCACCAAACCCGCACGGTGGGCAATTCTAGCTTCGCCCGCTCCTGGAAACAAGCAGAAGTCCGAAATAAACACCCCCCGTGTCGCCGCGGCGGATCAGGGCGAAATCAGGAGTTCGACTTCAGGCCAGCTGATAGGCTTCCTCGGCCTCCTTTTCCTCTGAGGAAGCGGTTCCGTCGAGCTGGGCCAGCTCTTTCTCGGTTACCTTCAAACGGCGGGTTGTCTTCTTGTAGTAATGCGGATGCTCATTCTTCCGTGCGTTGTACACTTCGGTCCAGCACTGCTTGCATTCCTGGACATGGTCCAGAAAATCGAGCTTCTCGTCTAAATCAAGCTCATTGCAGAGAAAACCAACAACCGTCTGGCGATTGCAAATCTCTGTCGAAATCATCAAAAAATCTCCTATAAAGTCCTATTAATCCCCTATAAGACCGACTCAGGCCCTCGAAAGTTTCAAAAAAAATGCACTTTCTTGCACCTCGAACCTTGTTGCTGATCAAGGTGTTTTGGCGGTGACGATGGTCACTAGTGCGAATTTTCTTGCACCTTCACCCAGACAAGAAGGGTTCCAACGTTCCAAGGAATCTGGGAGATAGGACACCTCTTCCCGTGCCGCTGCAATCTTGGAACCCTGGAACGTTACCTGAGCCGGAACCGGTACCTCAGTCCGAAACGGACATAAATCCCCGGGTCCGGAAACCCCACAAAATGGTGAAACTCCCGGTCCAGCAGGTTATCGATTCGGGCGAAAAGTGTCAGATCTCGGGCAGGGTGATAACTGACTGCCAGGGCCGTGTTTGCGTACCCTCCCACCTGGTCCTGTTCGGGAACCGGGATCTGGAAATCAAAACGAGGGCCAACCCAGGTGTTATCGATGTGAAGCTGAGCCCGACGGTGAAAGTCCCAATCCAGGCGAATTCCACCCAGCCAGCGGGGCCGATCCCGAAGCGGTTCAGTGGATCCTTCAATCTCAAAATCTAGGTAAGTCAGGTGGCCGGAGAGTCGCAGTGAATCAGTGATACTCCCCTGGGCCTGTGCTTCCACCCCCCGGGTTGTCACATGAGAGCGATTCACGAGCAGAAACAGTTCCGGACTGAAGTCGATCAGATCCGTAAAGGAATTGTGATAATAGGAGAGGGAGACCAGCCCTCTTCCATTGGCCAGCGGTTGCTCAATTCCAACATCGAGGCCCCGGCTCTTCTCAGGCCGCAGATCCGGATTTCCCACGTTGGGTTCTCCCAGGGCGAAGAAGGAGGGCAGTTTGAAACCCTCCGCCCAACTGGCCTTGATCCGTGTCTGGTGGGGCCCCAGACGAACACTCCCGCCCAGGCGGGGGGAAGTTTCCAGCGAAGCATCATCGCTGTTGTCGATCCGCAGGCCCGCATCGAATTGATAACGGCCCTGGGCGTACCGCACCTCGCCTCCCCATGACCAGGTGTCTCTTGACAGCTGAAAGCCGCCTGGAAAGAGGTCGGCAATGGTGGCATCCAGGGCGCCGCTTTCGTGTCGGAAGGCAATGTCAAGACCCGCTTGCCAGCCCGACCCAAACAGCCAGTAGTGATCCAATTGAATCCGGGCTCTCTCGAAATCGCTATCGGAATCGATCCCGGGCCGAGAGCTGAAAGTGGGCGGAATCTCATCCAGAATCGGGGGGATTTCGGCATTTTCCAGGCGGTTGTAGTAGTCGAAGTGAAATCGTTGGAACCAACTTCCCGTGATCTCCTGAAGCCAGGTCGCCCCGAACACCCTTTCCTGGACATCGGAGCGCTGGGGTTCGCGCACGATGGAGAACTCGGACCCCCCTCCGTTGGGAGGGAAGCCCTGAACCTGGCGATCATGGAGGCGGAAATGGAAATCAAGAGCCGACTCTCCACCCAGGCTCACCCCGCTGGCAAAGGAAAACGAGGTCCGGTTCAGGTCTTCGCTCTCAACCTGCTCGCCAACTTCGAGATGGGATAGGTTGGCTGAGTAGTGCCAGGCCTTAAGACGCCCTTGACTTCCGGCTCCAAGTTGCCAGGTATCAAAAGAGCCTCCCAGGAAGTCCACGGCGAACTCGGGGGGGCCCTCTCCTTTTCGAGTAATAATGTTGATGACCCCGGCGATGCCCTCGGAGCCGTGTCGAACCGACATGGGCCCGCGCACAATCTCGATCCGATCGACTCTGTCGAGGCTGAAGGCTGTCAGGTCGAAGGACCCGCCCAGGAGATTCGTCGGGTCGTTGAGCGGAATCCCGTCGATCATGACCAGAGTAAAGTTGGGATCTCCTCCTCGAATCGAGACCGTGCTCAGCCCTCCCCGGCCACCCACCTGAGAGAGGTAGACAAACGGTGTGTGCTGCAAGAGCTCCACCACACTCTCTGCCTGGCTGGATTCAATATCACTCCGCGAGATCACCGAGACGGAGGCGGAAATCTCGTCGATCGGGAGCTGCTGGGCGGATACCGTGACCACGGTAGCCTCCGGTTCAGGCACACTGGCAGTCCCTGGGTTCTGACCGCGCAAATCGGTCATCAGCGTAGGCCCGAGCGCCAGCAGGGCAGCAGCCCACCAGAATGCTCGGATAGAAGCCGGAGCAAAGCTCAATGTGTCAATTCCTCTTTTGAGATTGAGCATTTTAATGAACGAGCGTTCATCAGTTCAAGTCAGGCGGGACGCCACTATTGTGGGCTTTCTTGACAGCCTCACTGCCCTACTTTTCTTACGAATCTTTTTGAAGTTACCAAGGAGTGGTGTACAAGACTATTATGCGTTTGATTTCTTGTGCCCTGTTCACCGTAGTTGCCTTGCTCTGTTCACTTTCCATGGGGTTCCAACCCGTTCTTGGACAGGATACTCCCATCCAGCCCGAGGAGACCATCGTACTCTTCAACGGCAAAGACCTGAGCGGTTTTCGTACCTGGCTGAGCGACGATCACCGGGAGGATCCCTCCGGAGTGTTCACGGTCGTTGATCAGATTGACGGAGCCCGTGCGATTCGCGTCAGTGGCGAAAAGTTTGGTGGGTTCTCCACCCGGGATTCGTACCGAGACTACCATCTCATTGTGGAATTCCGGTGGGGATTGACGACCTGGGGTATCCGCCAGAACCTGACTCGCGACAGCGGAGTCCTGCTCCATTGCCAGGGGCCCGACGGAAACACCAGAGCGGATTTCAATGGTCCCTGGATGCGTTCTGTGGAAGCCCAGATTATTCAGGGAGGAGTGGGGGACATCATTCTGATCGCGGGTTACAACCGGGCGGGAGAGAAACTGGATCCGGAACTGACCATACCGGTCTCACGGGACCGGGATGGAGAGCCCTACTATGATCCTGAAGCGGCGCCCGAGACCTTTCGAGCTTTTGGTCGAATCAACTGGTACGGCCGGGACCCTGATTGGAAAGATGAGCTTGATTTTCGGGGCATTCAGGACGTCGAGCGCGCGGTTGGAGAGTGGACCCGGATGGAGGTCATCGCGCGGAGAGATGAGCTCACTTACCTGGTCAATGGGAGGGTCGTCAACCGGGGCTTTAAGTCCAGTCTGACGGCCGGCCGTATCCTCTTTCAGTCGGAAGGCGCAGAAATCTATTTTCGCCGCATCGAATTGCACCCCTTGAACTAGCACGCGCTGCCAGAGGTTGCGGGCCAAACGAGAGTGGAGGCTCCTCCCACTCTCTGATCTTTGGAACCGAGACGTCAACAGGAAGGGGGAAGGCGGACTCGGGGCTGCTCTCGGCCGCTCCTTAACGTTCGCCGCCCCGAGTCCGCCTCCCCCCTTCCTGTTTTGGGAATCTGAAATCATCAGCCCATCAGCCCACGCTGGTCGAGGAACCTGGTGACGAGTTCGCAGAACAGGTCCGGCTCTTCCCGGGGTAACCAGTGACCACAGGCGGGGATGATCTCCAGTTCCGAGTCGCGGAACATGGGCTGGCTGCGAATCCCGTGCCAGGTTGGTATCAGGCGATCGCCGGCCCCGTGAATCTGCAGCACGGGAGCTCGAATTCGGCCGAGTTGATCCTGGAAACAGGTTTTGAACCCGCGCAGCGTAGCTTCCTGCCCCAGAAAAGAGCGCCAGCCTGTGGCCAGGAGCTCATTTCTGGCCAGGCTTTCCCGAACTCTGGCCAGCAACCTGGCCGAGGGCGGTCTGCTGAGAACGGACCGCAAGGCGATCCGTGCCCGCAAATCGGAGCGGGATGCGAACCGGCTCAGGTGGATATGGCTGGCTGGGACTCTTCCTCCGATCCAGGCGATTGGACTCCAGGCAAGCCTACGGGACAGGCCCAGGCTGTTGACCAGGATCAGAGACTTGACCAGGCGTGGTTGCTCCAAGGCGCAGCCCATCGCCACCAACCCACCCAGCGAGAGTCCCACCACTGAAACCGGTTCGGCGATTTCCTTCTCGATCAGCTCACTCACGCACTTGATCAGGAAACGAGCGCTACAGGGCTGGGTGAGTGGGAAGGACCGACCGAATCCGGGCAAATCCAGGCAAATGACTGTCTGCCGCTCCGCCAGTTTGTCTCTGCAGGTTCCCCAGCTGAGCAACGAATGATCGATGCCTCCTCCGTGGAGCAGAACCAGAGTGCCCGGAGAATCTCCGTGGCTCGAGTAGTAGAGTGGTTGCCCTGCTGTGACGAAAGTGTGTTCCACTTGCGAAGATACCTTCATCTCGTCTTAAGTACTCCCTGGTTATTTTAGTATTCCTGTCGGCGTTCTTTGAGGTTGATATTGGATCTACTGACCCAACTCTTGTGGCTGCTGGTGCTCTCTCTTGGACTGATCACTTCGGGAATCTGTGTATTTCTTTTCTGGGCAGTTCCCAGGCTCGAGCGTCGCTTCGTGTTCCAACCTTCCAAAGAAGTTGCCCAGACCCCGTCCCAGTTTGGAGTTCCTTTTGAGCAGTTCTTTGTCCCTACTCCAGATGGCGAGCGGCTCAGCGCCTGGCACCTGCTGCCCAATCGACCGCGGGCGGCAGTTCTCTATTTTCACGGCAACCGTGGGAATCTCGGGCTTTTTGCTGAGGTTCTGGCTCGCTTCTATCAGAATCGACTCCAGGTCTTTGCGGTCGATTATCGAGGCTACGGTGCCAGTTCGGGTCAGCCCACCGAGAAAGGCGTCTACATGGATGCGCTGGCGGCCGTCGAGTATTTCCAGGATCGTCTGCGCGTGGACGGATGTCCGGTGGTTTTCTGGGGTCGCTCTCTAGGAGGCCCGGTGGCCGCCTATGCGTCGGGCCGGGCCCTGCCAGGGGGCGTGATTCTGGAGACGACCTTTTCCAGCAAACGAGTCCTCCTGAGAAACTACCCGTGGCAGTTCCGGTTCTTCTCGGTGTTTTCGAGATATCGCTTTGACACCCTCCGGTACCTGTCCGGGCAGCACCTCCCCAAGCTCGTGGTCCACGGTGATCAGGACCGCACGATTCCGGTGGAGCAAGGGCGTCACCTCTTCCGGAATCTGGAGAACCCTAAGAGTTTTCTGGGGATCTCCAGAGCAGATCACATCAATATTCACTCGCTGGATGAGGATCGCTACTGGAGGGAAATTCTGAGATTCATTGATCAGCTCTCTTGAGTTCACGTTCCCCGTTTCCTGGTTCCGCGTTCATTGGCATTCGCGCCGCTGCTTGCTCGATAGCCAGAGAGGTCACCTCAAGGACCGGCCCGCTACTCGCGAGCCTGGCAATCAAGGAAACGTCAGGCCCGGGAACGAGGAACTTGGAACTAACCCGCCAGCCGCCTGGACACCTCGGGCAGTAACCGCGTCACATCTTCATCCAGCACCAGGTCGGCAGACGCATCGTGAGGGGTAGAACCCCGGTTGATAATGGCGTAGAAAGCGCCAGACTGCCTGGCAGTAAGGGGGACAGAAGCAGCTGGCTCGACTGTCAGAGAGGAGCCGACAGAAACTGCCAGATCGGAGCGCCGGGCAGCGTCGTAGGCAATTCGCATGGGCTTCTCGGGCATGCTCTGTCCAAAGGAAACTGTGGCCGGTTTCAGGAACCCGCCGCAGTCGCATTTCGGGGGGTTGTGAGTCCTTCTGAATTGCTCGTAGACGGGTTCAGGGTCGGCCTGGCATCCGCACTGGACACATTCGATACGGCGGTTGGTGCCGTGCAGTTCAACCACCGTTTCGTCTGGAGAGCCAGCCAACTGGTGAAGGCCGTCGATGTTCTGAGTGACCAGCGTCTGGATCCACCCGCCATCTTGAAGATCGGCGATTGCCAGGTGGGCTCCGTTCGGCCTAGCGGACCTGAAGGCGTCCCACTCGGCCAACTTGAAGTGCCAGTGATCGACCCGGGACTCGTGCGACGCCAGGAAGTCCTGATAGTAGACCGGGCGCCACTCTTTCCAGAGGCCGTCCGGGCCGCGAAAATCGGGAATACCCGATGCAGTTGAGACCCCAGCCCCCGTAAACACGAGTACAGACTTGGATTCAGACCAGACCTTGATCAGGGTGTCAATCTGATTCATGGGGGAAGACAACAATGGGTTGGGCCACTTGGCCGGCTTGTCGTGCGATGGCAATCAAGGAATTAGCGTGGAAAAGGCGGCAGTAACCGGGGGTACCGTGAACTGTGACTGGATTCCCGTGCTGAGCGCGTCTTGCAAAGTCTTCCTGTAAATCGACTCTGGGAAAGTTCGGCAAAAGAACATCCATCCCTCTGAAGCCGGTGACTGGAGGCGCGGAGAGTTCGTCGATTTGTACGGCGTCCGATAGCTCGTAGTCCCCTGACTGGAGACGGCATAATTCACCCAGACAGGCACCGCAGCCCAGTTTCTTGCCAATTTCATGCGCCAGGACGCGCACGTAGGTGCCAGCCGAGCACCGAACCTGGACGACCAGATCGGCCCCGGCCAGTTCTACCAGCTGAATACGGTGAATGGACACAGCCCTGGGTTTTCGTTCGACAGTTTCTCCCCTGCGAGCTTTCTCATAGAGGCGCTCTCCACCGACGCGCACAGCTGAAAACATGGGGGGGGTCTGCTCGATTTCTCCCCTGAATTCCTGCAGAGTCTCTTCCAGTTTCCGGGGTGATAAATCGGGCACCAGGTTGCGGGACTTGACTTCACCTTCAAGATCGTAAGTACTGGTCGTGACTCCCAGGCGGATCAGGGCTCGATAGGTCTTGTCACTCTGCTGAAAAAACTGTGCCAGGCGCGTTGCGTTTCCCAACAGCAAGACCAGCACGCCGGATGCTAGTGGGTCGAGGATGCCGGCGTGACCGACTCGGGAGTTGTAGAATCTCCTGACGGTCTCAACGATGTCGTGCGATGTGGCCCCCGGGGGTTTGTTTACCACCAGCGCACCGTGAATCGGGGCCTCCTGATCAGGCAGAGATTCCGCCACGGGCTGCTAGTTCTCCGACAACCTGCTCCACTGCTTCGGGTAATGAGGCTGAGACGGTCAGTCCGGCAGCATTCCTGTGGCCTCCCCCTCCCCAGCGCCGGGCGATTGTTGCCACATCCAGGAGGCCGCTTGAACGCAGACTGACGCGCGTTGTGTCGGAACTCTCCTCTCTGAAGAAGGCGACCATCTGGACGCCATCGAGAGAAAGGGGATAGTTGACAAAGCCTTCTGTCAGGTCCTTGCTGGCTCCTGTTTTGTGGAGCATTTCCCGAGTCAGCGAGATCCAGGCAACGGGTTGGGTGGGATGAACCTGGAGTGTGCCCAGGACTTCAACCAGAAGTTTGATTCGAGAAAGAGGTTGACTCATGTACACGGCACCGGCGATTTCCGCAGGATGAGCACCCTTTGACACCAGATCGGCCGTTATCGAAAACGTCTTCCGGGTTGTGTTCGAGAACTGGAAGGACCCTGTATCGGTCAGGATGGCTGTGTACAGATTGCTGGCAATCGAAGACGTAATTTCCGCTTCAAGTGTGAGGATCAGTTCGTAAACGAGCTCCCCTACTGCAGCAGCAGAGTCATCTACCCAGTTGAGGTCGCCAAATGGGTCAGTGCCCGAGTGGTGGTCGATGTTGATGACGTGGTTGTCGTGCAGGTTTCCCAGGCCGGTTCTGGCCAGATTGTTGCATTCCAGGACGATCAGCGAGTCGTAGTCTCCACGCAGGTCTGAATCGACACGAACCAGGTCCATGCCAGGCAGTCGGGAGTAAGCTCCTGGAATCGGATCAGCCTGGAGGATGTTCACCTCTTTGCCAAGCTGCTTCAAGGCGCACCCCAGCGCCACAGAGGACCCGAGGGAATCGCCGTCCGGTCGGGAGTGAGAGAGGACAGCAAAAGAATGGTGCCTCTCAACGAACTCAGCAATCTTTTGCAGATTTGGATCCATGGTGCCGGGCATCAATCCAGGTCGATCACATCGATTTCTGTCCGGATCAGATCGCCACCCAGGATTCGTTCGCTTTCTCGAACCAGCTTTTCGGCGATTTGCTCCAACTTCCGTCGATCAGAACCGATTGACACCGCCCCGATCAGTCCCCGCTGGCGCAGTTCCTGGTGGCCGATTTCCGCCACGGAAAAGTTGAAACGTGAGCGAATCCGACCGGAGAGCCTTCGAACGACGTTACGTTTTTCCTTAAGCGACTGACAATACGGTAGATAGAGTTCCAGGGAGCAGTAGACGATAGGCAAATTCCATTCCCCTGGACGATCGTGCTGTCCGAAAGTTGTCACCCGGGCGCCTCTCGGTCGAGCTTCAAACGAGCTTGGACTCCACCTCTTTTTTGGTGTAGGCTTCGACTACGTCGCCGGGCTTGATGTCATTGTATGAGCTCAGCGAGATACCGCATTCATAATCGTTCTTTACTTCGGTCACATCTTCCTTGAAGCGTCGTAACGAATCGATTTTTCCCTCGTAGATAACCACGTTGTCGCGGAGAAGTCGGACTTGCACACCCCGTCTGACGCTGCCCTCACGTACATAGCTTCCAGCGATCGTACCGAACTTGGGAACTCGAAAGACGTCCCGGACTTCTGCCCGTCCTAGAATCACTTCGTCGAAAGTCGGATCCAGAAGTCCGACCATGGCCTGTTCGACTTCCTTCGTCACCTCGTAGATGATTGTATGCAGACGGACATCGACACCCTCTTTTTCCGCTTCACTGCGCGCTTTCGGCTCGGGTCGGACATTGAACCCTATGATAATCGCATCAGACGCCGCGGCGAGCACGACGTCCGTTTCAGAAATGGCACCAACGCCGCGGTGAATCGCCTTGACCTTGACCTTCTCACCACTGAGGTTGACGAGACTGTCGACCAGAACTTCGGCCGAGCCCTGAGTATCGGCCTTAACAACGACAGACAGTTCCTTGATTTCTCCGGCCTGCATTTGGCTGTAGAGATCTTCGAGGCTGACCTTGGTCCGCTTGGCCTGCTCCCGTGCTTTCTCCTGCTCGACCCGGTAGTCGATAATCTGCCGCGCTTTCGTGACGTCCTCAATCATCTGGAATGGATCACCCGCCAGGGGCACGCGCTGCATTCCCAGAATCTCGACTGCGCTGCTGGGTCCGGTCTTCTGAATGGGATTTCCGCGATCATCGAAAATAGCCCGGACCTTGCCCAGAGAAGTTCCTGCAATGAAGGAATCCCCAACTGCGAGAGTTCCGTCTTGAACGAGGAGCGTCGCCACCGCACCACGACCTTTGTCCAGTCGGGCTTCCAGCACAACTCCAGAGGCAGCCCTTTCGGGATTGGCCTCGAGTTCCGCAACGTCAGCCACCAGCAGAATCATCTCCAGGAGAAGATCCAGGTTCGTCTCTTTAATTGCTGAAACCTCGACCATGATCGTGTCTCCGCCCCAGTCTTCGGCGATCAACTCGAATTCGGTCAACTGCTGTTTGACTCGCTGAACGTCTGCCTCGGGTCGGTCAATCTTGTTAATCGCAACAATGATAGGAACCTTGGCGGCCCGGGCATGGTCGATGGCTTCTTTGGTCTGGGGCATGACCCCATCGTCGGCGGCTACCACCAGGACGACGATATCGGTCACCTGAGCTCCACGGGCGCGCATCATCGTGAAAGCGGCATGACCCGGAGTGTCAATGAACACCACCCTCTTGCCCGTGACGTTCACATGGTAAGCGCCGATGTGCTGGGTAATCCCTCCTGCCTCCCCGGCAGCCACACGGGTTTTTCTGATGGCGTCGAGCAGCGAAGTCTTTCCATGATCGACGTGACCCATGACGGTAACAACCGGGGCGCGGGTCACCAGGTCACCGGGTCGCTCCCCCTTCTGATCGTCTTCAATGACTGCCTCTTCAAAAGAGACGAAATGGGGGATGATCTCAAAGGCCAGGCAGAGTTCCTCGGCTGTTTTCTGATCGAGAGTCTGGTTGATGTTGGTGGCCATAACCCCCATGTTGATGAGCTGCTTGAGGATGTCCTTGCTCTTGATACCGGTTCGTTCGCTGAGTTCACGAACCGTAACGTTTTCAGGAAGAGTGACTTCGGCCGGGGGGCCGTCCTCGACCACTGCTGTCGGCTGTGCTTTCTGGTCAGGGCTAGCGACTTCAGCGTCCACGGTCTCGAGATCCGCCGCAGCGGGTTCAGCTTCGATCGTTGAGGACGGTTCGGCTCCCGCCGTCACGGGCTCCTGCTTGCTTACCGGGACCTGGCTTGCAGCACGGTCCTGGATCTCGACTCGTGGGGGCGCCGGCGCTACGGTCTCGGCAAGGGAGGCTTCGCGAGCAACCAGTTCCTCGTCGGCTGCCGATGCTGCCAGTACTTTTTCAAGTTCTTCGGCCGTGATACTCGCCTCGACCTTCTCGATGAGAGGTTCATCGTCGATAGACACTTCGACGAGATCCGGAGTCACTGGCTCCTCTTCGTCGACCAGACCTCGATAATGTGCCTGACCCTTTCTTGGCTTCATCGAACTCGACAGCGAGCTGAAGAAAGTGGGTTTCTCTTCTGCCTTCTTGGTCGGCCGACCCCTGGCCTTGCCGAGTTGCCGAATGGTTTTCTTGGCGGCTTTTCTAGGTTTGGCAGTGCTCTTCTTTTTTTCTTTGGCTTTTTCCGCTCTAATTTTCTCTTCCTGTTCCTGCTCGGTCCGCAACTGAAGTCGCCGGCGAATTCGGTTTGCAATATCCTGATTCACCGGAGTATCAGATGAGGGAACCCATACTCCAATTTTCTTGAGCTCTGAGATCACGTTTGAATTTAGAAGGTCGAACTCAGAGGCCAGATCGCTGACCGTAATTTGTTCCATGCTGTCAAACCTTACTATCTGCTGGACCGAGTCGCTTTCCCAGTCTTCAAGAGAGCTAATCCGAAATGGCCTTTTCTTCTTCCTCTGTCGCTGAATTTCCTGCCGAAATCTCTTCCAGCTCTCAGGCTGGCTCTGTCCCTCGACTTTGCGCCGCTGCACTCGCCTGGAGCTCCTCCAGAGAGCTCTCATCATCGCTGGAGGCAGGCGGGTCTTCGCTCACGCCTGGCAGTTTCTGATCTTCCTGGGTGTCAGGCTCTTGCTGGTATTCCCGGGCCACTTTCAGGAGTTTCTCAGCAGTCTTCGGGCCGATTCCTGGAATAGACTCCAGCTCCTCACCGGTCTTGGAAAGAAGGGATTCAACCGTGTTGATCCCTTCTCCCTTCAATCGCTCTCTCAGCTTTTCGCTGGCGTCAGTCAACTGGTCTAGAGAGGTCTGGGAAGCTTCGACGAGCTTCTCCATGTGGCTGAGGATCTCGAGTTTCTTGTCCTCTTCACTCTTGATGTTGATTTCCCAACCCAGCAACTTGGAGGCCAGACGCACATTCTGTCCCTTCTTGCCGATGGCCAGGGAGAGTTGATCCTCCGGAACAATGACTTCGAGAACTCGGTTGACCGGATCCATGATCAGGACTTTTGCAATCTTAGCTGGATTTAGTGCGTTGACCGTGTAATCGAGGATGTCATCCGAGTACTGGATGATGTCGATCTTCTCGCCCTTCAAGTCGCGAATGACCGCGTTGATGCGGCTCCCTTTCATGCCCACGCAGGCTCCAACCGGATCGACGGTTTCGTCTCGGCTGGCGACCGCAACCTTGGCCCGCTCACCACCCTCGCGAACCGCGTTCTTGATCACGACGGTAGCATCATAGACTTCTGGGATCTCGGTTTCGAAGAGACGGATCAGAAGGCTCGGGTCCGCCCGAGAAACAACAATCTGAGGCCCTTTCGTGAGGCGGTGGACCTTGATGATGACGGCGCGGATGCGGTCGCCCTGCTTATAGAGCTCGTTTCTTGATTGCTCGGGAAGCGGCAGAATTGCCTCGGTGCGACCGATATCAAGAATGATGTCGCGTCCTTCAATTCGACGGACAATACCATTCACAACTTGTCCCACCTGCCCTGAGAACTCTTCGAATACAATCTCTCGTTCGGCCTCGCGGACCTTTTGTGTGATCACCTGTTTGGCGGTCTGGGCCGCGATGCGTCCCAGTTCGAGAGTCGGCTTGGGGATCTCTATATATTCTCCCACGACGAAGGTCTCATCAATCTCCAGGGCGTCAGCCAAGCCCATTTCGGTTTCATCGTCTTCCACGTCCTCGACGATTTTCTTGACAGCGAAAACCTCGATCGTACCCGATTCAGGATCATAGCGACTCTGCAGATCCTCTTCCGTCTTGAAAAAACGCCGGGCTGCGGCTACCATCGCGTCCTCAAGGGCTTCTTGAATCAATCGAGGCTCAATTCCTTTCTCGCGACTGACTTGTTCAATCGTCTGGGCTAGCGGATTTGCCATCTGTTCACTCCCTCTGCTTTTTCACGGCGCTGTCACTCAAAGCGGTGGATCAGGTTTGCCTGCTTCATATTTTCCAGCGGAATTTGAAAGGTCTCTCCTTCGCATTCCAGTTCGATCACCTCCGTCCTGATGCCCTTGAGTAATCCCTTGAATCTCCGCCGGTCGCCCACTTTCATTCGGGTCGTCAGGCGAATCTCGTTTCCCGCAAATTTCTCGAAATCACCGGCACTGAAGAGAGGCCGGTCCAGGCCGGGTGAAGAAACCTCCAGTGTGTATCGATGCGGAACCAGGTCTTCAACGTCCAACAGCAAACCTGCCTTGCGGCTGACCCTCTGGCAGTCGCCGAGACCGACTCCTCCTTCTTTGTCGATGTAGATGCGAACCAGCGCGCCCAGTTTCTCAGGAAGGTACTGGACATAAACCAGCTCACAATCCTCGTCTTCAACCAGGCCCTGGATCGACTGATGAATCTGATCGGCAACTTCGCCTTTGGCCGTCACTTCTCCATAAAATAAAAAAGTGGGCAGAAGCCCACTGATTTCAGATACCAGCTTGAGCTTGAGTATACGCGAGAATGAAAGGTTAGTTCAAGATCTCGACAGGGCCCAACCGGCTGACGCTTTCCTGGATTTCAGCAGCAGGTCCGGCTACGACGATCAACAGAGAATCGCTTCTCAAGTAGGTGCTCAGCACCTCGGATAGCTGACGTTGCTGGACGCGGTCGAGGCGCAGACCATAATTCACGAGGTAAGAAATGCCCTGGCCGTAGAGATTTGCCTTGAGCAACTCGAAGAGGGTTCCCGTCGGTTTCTCCATGGCCTGTTTGAGTTGCAGGAAAGCCAGTTCTTTCGCCTCTCTGTAACGCGCTTGATCGAGTTCACCTGCCGCCAGGGTGTCCAGATCGCTCAGGCACTTGTCCAGGTAATCCCCAACTCGTGAGTTGGGGACCCGAAGATTGATCTGAAAAGCGCCCGGCATGGTCATGGCCAGCAGGCTGACCGAACCTCGAATCTGGCTTGAGTCCTCAATCTCTCGAGCCCAAACCGGAAGACCCAGGGTTAGGTAGTGTTCCAGGATCTTGAGTGGGTAGTATGCGCGGTCCGACACTGCGACGGTCAGCCCTCCGAGGCGTATCACGCTCTCAGGGCCGGGCGAATCGATCAGAAAGATACGCCTGGCGGTGCCCGGCTCTGCCTTTCGGAACGTAAAAGGGGCGGCCCGGGAACGAACCCAGCCTCCCCAGGGTCTTCCCATCGACATGAACAGACGATTGTCCGTGTCTTCGAAAAACAGTGCCAGTTGGGCCTGATTGGGCATCATCAGCTTGCGGTATTGGATCTTGACATCCATCAGCGTCAGAGCCTGAACGGAGCTGAGGGTTCCTTCCACCGAGTGGCTGTAGGGGTTATTTCGAAACAACTCCCTCTGAAAGACCTTCTGTGTCTGATGTTCCAGATCCGATTCTCTCTGAAGCGCTTCCAGAACCAGGGCCTGCTCGCGCTGAAAGTCTTCCTCGGTCAGGTCCGGGTGAACCAGAAGCTCCGCCAGGATGGCCAGGGCCGCCTGAATTCCCGCACGGGGGGCCTGTCCGTGAAAAAAGATGGCATCCCACTCGACAGTCGAGCGGAGTTGGGCTCCAGTCTCCGCCAGATCCCGCCGGATCAGTTCGACTGATCGGGCCTTGGTCCCCCCTCGGAGCAGCATTTGCACCATGAGGTTGGTGATTCCCCGCTTTCCGGCAGGGTCAAAAGCGGCACCATTCCGGATCATGAGCACGAACTGTGAACTCTCCGGGTTGACAGGAGGAAGGAAGTACACTTCCAACCCGTTGAGCAAGGCCTTCTTCTGGACCCTGGTGAGGTCCGCCTGAGCTGAACAGGTGGCAGCTGCAGCCAGCCAGAGTGAAAGGAACAACAGTGCCCGGTTTCGGCTTGGAACCTTCATAAGCTCTGACCAGCGATCTCGAGAGATCAAGCATTCTATCAGAAAGCAGCCGGAACAACGGCTGCGGATCCGCATCTATTAGAGGGAGTACCGAGCAAGGCGCTCGGGCTCCGCCGGTTGCTAAAGGGAAAATCGATCGGTTAGATTTATGGAAGTGAGTCTTCGAACAAGACCAACCCCGCGAAGCGAATTCTGGTCCTGCTCTCTCTTATTAATGGTACTTCTGGTCTCCCTGGTTTCCGGCTGCAAGAAGCGGACCGCTGCGACGGTCCCGCCGTTTGCGACCCAACCTCAGGCGGCTCCGGTTCGGGCTTTGACTCCGCCGGTTCTGGAGGCCTCATTGGATGGAAGTGAGGGGGCTGGGGGGAGTTACTGGCTGGTCTGGAAGTCGCACAATGCGGACTCCATAGTCATCGACAGGGGGATCGGTGAGGTGCTGCTCCAGGGGCGTATTCAGCTTCCGCCTGGTGTCCGGGCCACCTACACCGTCACCGCCCACGGTCCCGGTGGTTCGACTTCAAGGGAGGTCCGAGGGAGCAACCAGGTTCAGGCCCGCTCAGACTCGAGCATACCTGCACCTGAGGCCCATTCCCTGGAGAACGAGTTCTTTGTTCAGGTCAAGACAGTCTACTTCGAATGGGACAGTCGTCGACTCGGTGACGAAGCCCGGCGGGTTCTGGATGAGAGCATTGCCTGGTTGACCAGGCCCGAAAACCACTCCATCCGTTTCACGGTTGAGGGACACAGCGACCCGGTCGGGAGCGAGGAATTCGGCCATACACTGGGAGACCTCCGAGCCTCTCTGGTCAGGGTCTACATGATCGAGCGAGGGATTGGCGAAGGTAGAATCCTGGCGGTCTCACTCGGAGAAGAAGGGCCGGTGGCCGGGCCAGAAGAAAGATCCCCAGGCAAGAATGGCAGGGCTGCGTTCGTTTTGAGCAAGGAAGAACTGGAGAATTAGATGGATCACCTGGTTCGAGATCTTTCCGCCTCGGCCCGAACACTGGATCTTGGCTCGGGAGGTGGGAGTTTCGATTATTCCTCAACCAGTTCAGGGGTTGTCGCTGTTGATATCGCTTTTCCGGCCCCAATCCAGGGAGCCCTGGCCCAGGTCTGTGCCAGTTCCTCGGCCCTCCCGCTCAAGAATGACTCGGTGGAACTGGTGGTGAGCAATCACACCCTGTAGCACTTTGTGGAATTGGATTGTGCGCTCACTGAGATCGACAGGGTTTTGAAGAAAGAAGGAACGTTATGGGTTGCAGTACCGGATTCGTCTTGCCTCGACGACATCCTCTATCGGTGGGTGTTCGTAGGGGGAGGGCACGTCAATGCGTTCACTCTGGCTTCCCTGGTAGCGACTGTGGAGGCGCGAACAGACCTGAGGGCCCGGGAATTCAAGAGACTTTTTTCGGGATTCGTATATTTGGGCCCGCCAGATCCTGAAGACCTGACACACTTCCCAGCGCGAGCCAGATTCCTGGGGATAGTTCCCCCGGCACTGCTTAGATTTGGACTGCGCTGGCTGAACTATCTGACTCGTCTATGCGACGGTTGGCTCGATACTCGCCTCAGTCAGTACGGCTGGGGAGTCGTGTTCGAAAAGAGCGAGGAGCCGGTAGAGATGGTCGAGTTGCCGTGCGATGTCAATGTCTGCTTTCGGTGTGGCACCGGTCACCCGGACAGTACTCTGGCTTCTGTTGTTTCTCGGAAACTTCTGTGGAGGACGTATAACTGCAGCGTCTGCGCCGAGACCAATCTCTACTTCGATCCGTCCCGGATGGGCCAGTAGCCCTTTTCCACCCCCTCAGCCCCTCACCCTTCCAGCCCTTCAGCCCCCAGCCCCCCTTGTCGTACAATACCCCTTAGCCCGGATTATGCAAGAACCGTAGTCCGGAGTTGAAAACGACTCGAGAAGTGGCTCAACTCGAAAGCGGACAGGTGTGACAGGCGGATTTGCGAAGAATATCGGTTGGCGAGGCGTTTGAAGTGGTTGGGGAGTGAATTTCAGACAGATCTGGGCCTGGGTGAGTATCGGAAGCGGTTTTTCGGGGAGCTGGGAGAGGCTAGCTGGAGTTGAGACGACTCAAGACGAGGTGGAAGAGGGGTTGTTCGGGAAAGGCTGAGGAAAGATGGACCCAGATGCGTCGAGTGGTTTGTCGGATCCGGGCCCCGATCTTGAGGACACGACGACGTAAGGTTTCGATTTCGAGCTTGTGCCAGGGGGTCCCGTGCAGATAGTCGCGCAGGCGCACGAACATCTGGTAAGCCAGGGCATGCAGAAGGAGTCGAAACTGATTGGCCAGGAATCGATGACAGCTGAGTCGGTCCATGCTCAGATGATTCTTGAAGGCCTTGATGAAGTTTTCGGTCTGTCCTCGGTTTGTGTAGTGGTCATAAAGTGATTGGGAGCAGAGATCGTCCCGGTTGGTGACCACAAAGCGACGATTGATCCCGCGCTGATCGACCTCCACTTTGACGATGACGCGACTTTGACGATGACGCGACGAGATCGATCCCAGCTGTTGGCTCGATAAAGAAACTCGTCAAACTGACGCTGTTTTTCCTCCAGCTCAAGGAACCTTTCCCGAGTCGAATCCAGCAGGGGCTCGACCACTCGCTGCAGGCGAGGGTTTCGACTTAACCCAATGACATACTGGAGTTGATTCTCTTCAGCCTCACAGAACTCGTAGAGCCGCGGCGTGGCAAAGCCGCTGTCGGCCCGAATCTCAATCTCGACATCCGTCCCCACTCCTTGTCGGATAGCCTCCACGACTCGCTTCAGAATGGGCACGATGTGAGAGGCAGCTCCCTTGTTGCCAGGTCTCAACACGGCACACACCAGGTCTCCCGTGTCGGCATCGAAGATCAGCAAAGGATGCAGAATGTGGCTTCGGTAATACCCGTGGTAGAAGGAGAACTCCTGCTGGCCGTGGGTGTGGTCGTCGGTACTGTCCAGATCCAGGATGATCTTACCGGGACGTCTTTTCTTCAGGGAGCGCACATAACGGCCTAGCAGCCACTGGCTCAAACGCATCAGATCCTTCCTGGTGACGGAGTTCTCCAAGCGGGAGAAAGTCGGCTGCGTGGCCAAATCCGGATCGCTCTCCGGCAACTGATCACAGACGGTTTTGAGCATCGGATCCGAGCGCAGCGTATCGGCGTCATTACAGTCTTCGTAGCCGGCCACGATCTGCAAGACTCGTTGTCGGATCAACTTCAACAGATCATGACGAATGTAGCGTTGGTCTCGACTCTCCGAAATACACGAACTGAAGCCCTCGCAGAGCCGATGTTGCCGATCCACCGATCCAAACAACAACCATCCTGCGTCGGAAGTGAGGCTCCCCCCATCAAAACGCGCCGTGATCTTTCTGTGGCTGTGAAATGGCAGGGTATTCTGGCAGACTGCTCTTAACATTGCCGTAGCTCCTGGTTAGGGTCTTGTTTGTGTAAACCCTTTTATATCAGAGAGCTACGGCTCTTTTTATGGGCCCAAATCTCACTCGGATTCAGATCTCATGCATAATCCGGGGTAGGAGTTTCGTGTTTAAGACCACTCTCCCTGCACAATCTGGCCGGTTCTGGAAAATTCTCTCGGTCGTGGCCGGGGTGGCCATCGCCGCAGTCGCAATTGCGGTTTTTCTGGGTCGAGGGACCGGCGAGTCTGCTCCACCTCTTCCCGGAATCGTACGGTCAGACGACGCGGACTTCGAACGGTATCTGAAGTCCGTGCAACTGGAAGATCGGGGCATTAAGATGCTCAAGAATCTGACGGGGAAGCGAACCGTCGGGTTTGCAGGAGCGATCACTAATCAAAGTGACCGTCAACTGGACGTCGTGGAAATCAGATTGATTCTCTTCAATGCTCACGAAGCGGTCTTTGAGACCATCCGAACCCCGATCAAGCCTGGCCCTTATACGCCTCCGATTCTGTCCGGCAAGACCAGGGGTTTCGCCGTCTATCTGGAAGATTTCCCGAAGAGCTGGTGGGCGAGCCGGGCAGAAATGGAAATCAGTGGAATGCGGTGGGTCGGGAGCGAGTCCGAAAGAGAGTATTAGTGCACTGTCCGGGAAGTTCACGCCGCTACTTCGGGCGTCTTTTCGCCGACAGCTTTGTTGCGCTACCTCGAAAGACTCCCGGCCTGCCTGCGTCGCGCGCCTCACTGACGACGAAAATCCATCCCGAATTAACGCCGCGAACTTCCCGGGCAGTACACTCTAGTGTGCTGTCCTTACAGCACTAGTCCGGAGCCTCCCAGTCTACTTTGAGCGTGACAACGGTGATGTCGTCCCGTTGCTCTCGTCCCTCAATCCAGTCGCTCACTTCATCGAGGATAAGGGCCCGAATGTCGTCGGCTGTCAGGAAGGCGTTGGTCTTGACCAGATCCTCCAGTTGCTCTTCACCAAACTGGTCACCCTGCGGGTTCTCGGCCTCTACCACCCCGTCTGTGTAAAAGGTCACGACATCGCCCTTCTGAAGTGGTATCCGTTCTTCCTCGTACTCGGGATTGGCAAAGATGCCGGCGACGATCCCCCCTGTGGAAAGCCGGGTGACAGAGTCACCGGAAACAAGCAAAGGTGGATTGTGTCCCGCGTTACAGTAGGTCAAGGACAGCTCCTGGGCGTCAACTCGGGCCAGAACGAGCGTCGCAAATTTCGAGGGTGAGGTATGCCGGTAAAGTTGATGGTTGAGGGTGGAGACGGCCTCGGAGACTCCGCCTCCGCTATTGCCGGCAAGGTTCCGCTATTGCCGGCAAGGTTCTGATGGGTGACGTGACTACGAAAAGATGACTGCAGGCTTGCCATCAGGAGAGCCGCCGAGATTCCCTTCCCGCTGATGTCGGCGATCATGATGTCCACGCTTCGATCTCCGTAGGGAATGAAATCATAGTAGTCACCACTAACGCTGCGGGCGGGTAGACAGGTTCCCGCGAGTTGCAGCCTTGGAATTCTCGGCAACTCCCGTGGGAAGAGGTGAGTCTGAACTTCACGAGCGATCTCGACCTCCTTTTCCAGCCGCTCTTTTTCGCTGACCTGAGTCATCAGCTCGACAATGCTTTCGGACATCTCGTTGAAGGCAGTTGCCATCGAGTCAAGCTGATCGCGGTTCCGAGAAGGTATCCGGAACTCGAAATTGCCCGCCCGAATGTTCCGAGCTCCTGCGTCGATCTGGTGAATTGACCGAGTGATGGAACGCGCGATAGCGACTCCGATAATCAGCGAGCCAATCTCAACCACTACAAAGACGACACCCAGAATCATGATCAGGGCGATGATGAACGGCCTAAACCCGGTAGTCTGAGTGAAATAGCGACTTACCAGCGCTTCGACCAGGACCTCCAGCAGCAAGCCTGAGGGCACAGAGGAAGGATTCACTCCTTCCTCCCAGACGGTGGGCTCCAGAACATGTGCCCAGCGCAGGTTCAGAAAGCGGCTCTCTGTGGAGAAAAACTGAGAAATAGCCAAATCGGGTGCGGTGTTGATCATCTGAAGATCAGCAATCTCGGTTTCCTGTTTGATCTGATCGATCAGCTTCCGGTTGAAAGGGAGGTCGACATGAACGAGATACGAAGTGCGTTGACTCTTGACCGGGAGCAGACTCCGGAAATGAACTTGTTCACCCTCCACTACCATTCCAGAGAAACCTTCCCGGGCCCAGTGCGGCACGACGGGAGCGGGGGCATCCTCTTGTTCGGGCCAACTGAATATGCTTCGGTAGATGGTCGAGTTGCGGTTCACCTCCTTGCGGAGGAGTACAAAAGCAGAGTCACTCAGCCCGGGGTCCAGTTCAACATAGCTATCTCTTTCCTGCTTGATCAGGTCGCGAAGGCGTGCCTCACTGGTAGCCTCGGACTGATAGAATCGCAGGATCACCTGTTCTCCTCGACGGTGAAGCTTCTCCGAGATCTCTCCAAACTCGTTCTCCAGGTAGACAACGCTGAGTTGCCGAAAGATGAGGCTGACCGAGAACCAGGCAATCACGGTCAGGATGACGACCGGGACGAGCGCCACAAACGTGAAGGAGATCAAGAGCTTGTTGCGCACTTTCCAAAGCAGCCGCCGGGAAACCGATCGGAAAGCCCAAAAAGCATAAACCGCACCGGAGAACGCCAGCCCCAGAAACCCGATGCCCTGTAGGATCCCAAGCAAGCTCTGGGGGGAGTTGAGCCGGACCAGCGATCCCACTACAAAGAGGATGGCTGACAGGGTGGTAAAACGTAACATCCGGGTTTAAATCAGTCGGGTTGAAATCAGTCTTGTGATTGGAAACTATCTGAGCGCACGCCCGCAGTGACGAGTTCTCCGATCTCGCTGTCGGTTGGAGGGCTTGCCTCAAAAACACGACTCCAGACTTCGGGCCTCTCCATGCAGGCATAGACACCGGTTGACGCGGAGGCACGAGCGCGAATCCATTCCAGCATTTTCAGGTACATTCGGGTGCGGATGCTCTTGGCGTATCGAAGTTTGCCGTCCGGGCAGGGGACCAGTTCTCCCAGCGGCAGAAAACTGCCAGGGAATCGACTGCGCATGGTGTCGCGCAGCCCCGAGGTCATGCGAAGAGCTCCAATCGAAAACCAGGCAATGGCTTCTGCGGGGAGGTGATCGAAAATCTCCTCGACGAGTTGACGGTAGTCATTCTCCCAGTCCGGATAGTGGACGAGCGGGTCAAAGTGAAATCCTACCCGGTACCCTTCGTCCGCACATTGCCGGGCAGCAACCAGACGCTCTTCGATGGAGGCGGTCTTGTGCTCTTCCCGTTTCTGCACGTAGCGAGTGTTCATAGACCAGGCCACGACAGTTCTTCCCCGGTGCTCGAGCCCCAGTAGCCCTTCGACACAATCCGTCTTCGTCTTCAGTTCCAGCACCGCATTTCCTTGCGCAGCAAAAAACTCAACCAGCCTCTGTGCATACCCTGTGACGGGATCGAGGGCCAGACTGTCGGCAAGTTCTCCGGTGCCGATGCGGAAGAATGACCCCGGAGAGGCGGCCAGAGCCGATTCCAACTCCCGAGTCAGGTCTTCAACATTGGCGTGGACAACTATGTAGGGGAAGTTCAGGTAGGACTGCAGATAGCAATAGCTGCATTCCATATGACAGTTGCTCGCAAAGTTGATCACAAAATAGTTGCAACAGACGTTGGCAGTCTCACCCCTGGTCTGGCTCGCCGGACAGTGTTTAAAGAAGCTTCCCTGGTGCCGAGTCAGGACCAGCGTTCTTTTTCCTACAGAGATCGTCGGGGTTTGAATCCTGGCCTGCCCGCGCAGTTGCTCTACGGAATCGATGATTTGGACGGGAACACCGGATAGTCGTTCCAGTACCCGCTCGGTGATAACGGAGCGAGTGACTTCTTTCTCAATGAAAACCTGGTTGGGAAGATAAGCTGAATTCATAACGTTGCGAGTCCGAGCCGAAAGTGGAAATTATAGCAAGTCGAAGAGTGCTGCCATCTCTTCCCGTCTGGCCGCCTTCCCCAGGTGCTCTGCTACGCTGGACAGCTGATCACAGGATTGGACGGAGAACTCGAAGGCAAGGGAGTCTCCTTCAAAGAAGGGCGGCGGCGAGACGCGTACTCTCGGCGGAAAGGACAGCGCCTTCAGGCTCTCCTCATACCTGGAAACCATCTTTTCAAATTCGGGATAGCGGTTCTCGTGGAGTCTTTCCAGAATCCTGCGGAAAGTCGCAGCGTCTCCAGCTCCACCTTGTTCGTGAAGCGAGCTGCAGCCGGTTGCGTTCCAGCAGTTGAACAGAGGTGCAACATCTCCCTGTTGGATTCCCCGGGCCCGCAGGTCGTCCAGCAGGTCGAACAATCTTCTCTGGTAGCCGCGGCTGGGCCGGTAGCGCCGGATAAGATCGAGGAAAAGCTGCTGTTCCAGTGTTTCCCACCGACCCAGTTTGAGAGCAATCTCCACGCGCAGGAGTGAAAGGCTCTTCTGAATCTCCAGAGGCAATCGGGCGACTGCCGTACACTGCTTGAAATGAAAACGATCCGGGCGCACTCTCAGAGCCGGCAGATAGCTGGAAATGATTTCTTTCTCGGAGATGGCCAGTTCGACCGCCAGCGTTGTCACTGCCAGGGCCTTCTCGAGCTCGGAGAACTCCCTGGTCCCGAGATTCTCGAAGAGTGCCAGATCGAAGAGCTTACGAAGGTCTTCTTCCTCTGTCACCAGGGCAGGGACGGTTCTTAGCCCGAAGCTGGTGGCGAGACGCTGGCGCTGAAAACCGCAAACGATGCGCAGTCGGCTCCCCTTGTGCTTGTGCAGAAGGAGAGGTGTCGTAATGCCGACACGCTCGATCGACAGACCCAGAGCTTCGTTCACGATCCAATCCGGAGCCGTTGCAAAAGCGCGGTCTTCGGTGTCAATCTGAGTGATCGGAACCATCTGAATGGCCTGTCTGGAATCTCTTGAAATGGAGCGTTGTTTCATGGTCTCGCAACTATTCTGATAGGAAGACATCACAGCTGACTGGAAAGAAAAGGCACGAATGCCTATAATCCATGCCTTGGTCACTGCGGTAATTTGGAAGAATATGTTCTTGGGTCACGCCGATCCAGCCTGATTGGAGGCAGTGTCAAGCTCACTGGAAAAAGAAGGGAATACCGAGGGGAAGAAATGACTCTTAGGCATTTGACCAAGGTTGTCAGCCTGGTCCTTGCGATGAGCGTAATGGCCTTGTTTTCGCTCTGGGCTCAGGAACAGGACGCCGATTCTGCCGCTGCGGAAGAGTACCGCAGTCAATATACTGCTGTCCAGAAATGTGCGGCTCTAACGAAACCGAAACCACTGCAGAAGTGTGTCCTCGACTACCTGGCGGAGGCGGGTCGCGAGCACACTGATCTCTTCAACTGGGCCGTGGGTGAGTACGCTCGGGCTATGACGAAGCAGATTCAGCAGAGCCGGCATGAAGAACTCATCGTAGCCGGGGAGGCCATGCTCAAGTGGAGACCGGATGAGATGAATCTCATTACGCAGCTCTGCTACTCCGCTTTTCATTCGGGCCAGTACGCGAAGGCCATCGGGTACTGTGAGACGGTGTATGAGCAGAACCCTGCCCCCAACCTTTTTCAGATCCTTCTCAGTTCCTATAAGGAGACGGGTGACCAGGCCAAGTACGTTGACTATTCCAGCCAGGCGATTGATGTGCTGGAGCCGGCTCAGGCTTTCCCTTACCTGGAGGAACTCCTGGCAGCCGCTGCCCAGAGAGAGGACTGGGCTGAGGCCGCACGCTATGCCAGAAAGATATTGGATCTGCTCTCCAAGATGGAGAGGAATCCCAGTGTTTCTGAACAGGAATGGGACCAATGGGTCGGGAAGAAGCGTGCCCAGGCTCACCTGCTGCTGGGCCGGTATGCCTATGAGGGTCAGGACTGGCCCAGCGCGGTGGTCGCTTACCAGAGAGTCATTCGCTACTCTGGAGATAAGGACCTCCGGGGCGAATCCTACTACTACATCGGGTTGTCGAACTGGAAAGAAAACCGCCTCACGCCGGCCATGCAGGCCTTTGCCTGCGGGGCAGCCCAGAAGGGTTCTCCTCATGCCGGAGCGTGCGATGGTTATCTGACTCGACTCTACAAGTCAGGCCACAATGGTTCGACTGCCGGCATCGAAGAATTCAAGGCGAGGGCGAACGGCGACTGCTCGTAGGAGTTCCAACGTTCCAAAGTTTCACGGGTCCACTAACCGAGTAGTCATCAACACTCGAATGGTGTAGGAGCCGCTTCCGTGCGGCGATCAGATCACACCACGGAGGGTCCTCCTACGTCCCTTCCGGGCCGCGGCCTCTGGGCCCGTGGTCTGGCCGCCGAAAGAGTGATCAGGGCGACCGCAGGGCGCGGGGGGGCATGGTAGCCTTCCTTGACATGACAACGGTCGCCGACTTGCTCGGACAACTGAACCCACCTCAGCGGAAAGCGGTGGAGTTGTGCCAGGGCCCGCTTCTGATCGTGGCCGGAGCCGGCAGCGGCAAGACCCGTACCCTTACCTGCAAGATCGCCTTTCTTATCCATGAACACGGTGTCGACCCGGACCACATACTGGCCGTCACGTTCACGAACAAAGCCGCACAGGAAATGAGGGAGCGGGTGGAGGCTCTGGTGGGTGACTCGCCAGGTCCTTCTCTGATCTGTACCTTTCATTCCTTCTCAGCCAGACTGCTGAGGCGACATGCGCATCTGCTGGGGTACGGCAACGATTATTCGATCTGCGATGTCCAGGACCAACGTCGAGTTTACCGGGTCGTATACCAGGAACTGGGCGTGGATAGTGAACAGTTGCCTATCCGGATGGTCCAGGCGGTTGTGAGCCGGGCCAAGAACACGGGACAGTCCTGGCGGAGTTTCCAGACAGCTCATCCTGAATCCCCGAATAACGAGCTGATCGGCAGCATTTTCAAAGCCTATCAGGACTATTTGCATGATTCGAACTCGATGGACTTCGACGACCTGATGCTGAACGCCCAGCGGTTGCTGACGCAGGAAGAGGATTTAGGGAAGCATTATGCAGAGAAGTTCAAATACGTACTGATCGATGAGTACCAGGACACGAATTCCCCCCAGAATGACCTGGTTCGAACCTTGACGAGGAGCCATCAGAACGTCACAGCCGTTGGGGATGAAGATCAGTCCATTTACAGCTTCCGCGGCGCTGACATTTCCAATATCCTGCGTTTTGAGCAGGACTTCCCAGGTGCGCAGGTGATCAAGCTGGAACAGAACTACCGTTCCACACAGGTGATTCTAGATGCGGCCAGTGCCGTGATCTCCTGCAACGCCAATCGTCGCCCCAAGAAGCTCTGGACGGAGATCCCGGGAGGGGATTTGGTTTCCCTCTTTATTGCTGCAGATGCTCGGATCGAGGCCCGATTCGTGGCCAGGCGGGTGTTCAATCTGCTGCGGGAGCCGGAAGGCGAGATCGGGGTTTTGTACCGCACCAACTTCCAGTCCAGAATTCTCGAGGAAGAGCTGAGACGACTGTACATCCCCTACCGGCTGGTGGGCGGAGAAAGCTTTTACAATCGGAAAGAGGTCAAAGATGCCCTCGCCTACCTACGCCTGGTCTGCAGCCCGGCCGATAACATTGCACTGCTGAGGATTGTCAATGAGCCGTCCAGGGGGATTGGCCGCGTGACCCTGGCGCGACTCCAGGCCATTGCCCAGGAGAAGAACTGCAATCTCTGGGAGGCCATCAAAGCGGGCCTCGACTCTCACGATCTTCCCGGACGTTCTCACATTGCAGTGCAGTCCTTTCAAAGATTGATCGAGGAATGTCAACCCGAACTTTCCTCGCCCCTGCACATCTGCCTGGAGAGGATCCTGGAGCGAGTTGGCTACAGGGAATATCTTTCGGAGACCGGTACCGAGGAATCGGCCAGCCGGCTGCTCAACCTGGACGAACTGGTGACCGTGGCGCGAGACTGTTATCAGAGAGGTGAGGGGATTCAAGAGTTTCTGGACTTCGCTGCCCTCTACTCCGAGACCGATGAGTATGACTCTGCCTCGCCAGTCACGCTGATGACACTTCACAATGCCAAAGGCCTCGAGTTCCAGAATGTTCTGCTGGTGGGCTGCGAAGAGGGTCTTTTTCCGCACAGCCGAAGCACCACTGAAGCGGAACTGGAAGAGGAGCGGAGACTTTGCTACGTAGGAATGACCCGGGCCAAGAAAAAGCTCCATTTGAGCTATTCTCGGACCAGGCGTCTCTACGGTCAGGAGTCGGTGGGGTTCAACAGACCCAGCCGGTTCCTGGAAGAAATCCCTTCCGAACTCGTGGAGCTTGAGCCCGGATCCTCCCATGCGTACCAGACGCCACCTGCTTCGGGAAATGGGACCCGTGGCAGGACCAGAAGCCTGTATCAGGGTAAGACCTACAATTCTGCGGCTGCTGTGAAACAGTTTCTCGACACCGCGGCCCGTTCATCAGGCAATCCGGCGCTACAGCTAACTTCGGGTGCGCTGGTAGAGCACCGTCGCTATGGGCGTGGAAGGGTCCTGCAGGTCGAAGATACCGGGGAGGATCTGAAGGTGACGGTCCGTTTTCCAGGGATCGGGATCAAGAAGCTCTTGCAAAGCTACGCCAGGCTAGAGCTGATCTGAGTACCAGGCTAGACCAGCCCCAGGACCTCAGCGTCACGATCCGAAAGCCAACCCCCGTCACTCCTTTGCCTGACCGTGACGTCGCGCTTCCAGGAGCGTTCGCAGCGGTGTTCGCCACGGAGGTCCTGAATCTCAATCTCCGTCTCCGAAGCTGCCGACAGTTGAAACCGGCTCACTCCGCACAGGTCAGCCAGCTCCGCTTCGAATAATTGCAGCGTTTTCAGGCGCGCTTCGGGAATCCGGGCCGTGATGGCTGCATCAAGCGGGTTCTTCAGGCCGCCGCCGCCAGGGTCCTTGGCCGCTTCGAGTTTCCTCAGAGCCTCTCCGCGAAGGGCCATGACCTCGATCCATCCGGGGTCAGCTTCGAACACGAACGGGTCCGGCAGCGACACGAAATGAACCGAATGGTCAGAGTCCTCGGAATGATCGTTGTAATGAAGCCACGCTTCTTCCGCCGTAAAGACCAGGATCGGGGCCACCGAACGAATGAGAGCATCAGCGATCCGACTCATGACCGTCTGGGCCCAACGCCGTCGATGGGAATTCGGGTGATCGCAATAGAGCCGATCCTTGACGGCAGCCAGGTAAACCGCACTCAGGGTCTGATTGCAAAAGTTGAAAATGGTATCGGACACCAGGTTGAAGCGAAAGGAGGCATAGTCTCGATGAACCTCATTCACAAACTGGGAGAGCTGCTGCATAGCCCAGGAATCAATCGAGTATCGATCCGGCTCGGAGAGCTCCACGACCTGCTCGGTCCGGAAGTCCTTCAGGTTGCCCAGCAGGAAGCGGATCGTGTTGCGGATCTTGCGATACTCCTCGCTGGCAACACGAAAGAACTCCCAGTCCACCTTGATGTCGTGGGTGTAGTTGAGCGAACTGACCCACCATCTGCAGATGTCGGCACCGTGCTGCTTGAGGATATCGGAGACCTCGATCGTGTTTCCGACAGACTTGCTCATCTTGCGGCCTCGGGCGTCGACCATGAAACCGTGAGTTAGAAGTTCTCGAAAGGGGTTTTGCCCGGTCGCCCCCAGCGCCGGCAACATCGAGAGCTGAAACCACCCCCGATGCTGGTCCGAGCCCTCCAGGTAAAGATCGGCGGGATACCCGATCTCACGGCGGCGCAGTACAGCGTTCCAGGAGCTTCCAGACTCGAACCAGACATCGAAAATGTCGGCACTCTTAGTGAGACCTTCCAGCCCCTTCTTCCCTGAACCTCTCAACCAGTCGGGAAAGTCGGGGTCTTCCTCGGGTTCGTAGCCTTCCAGCAACGCGGCGGGATCTTCCTGGAACCAGACATCGGACCCGAATTCTCCGAAGCGTTGGGCCACCGCTCGAATCGAAGCGGGGGTCAGCAACAGCTCCTCCCCGGGTCCGAAGAATGCGGGGATGGGCAGACCCCAGGCCCGCTGGCGGCTGATGCACCAGTCAGGACGGGATTCCAGCATTCCGACGAGGCGGTTCTTTGCCCAGTCGGGAACGAAATGAATCCCTTCTTCGGCTGCTTGCAGTGCCTGTGCGCGGAGCGACCGGTCGGTGTTTCCAAACGGCTTGTCGACGGCCACGAACCACTGTTCCGTGGCTCGGAAGATGATTGGAGTCTTGCTCCTCCAGTCGTGAGGGTAGCTGTGCTGGTAGTCTTCGCTGCGAAAGAGAACTCCCGCCTCTCTCAGACGGTCGACGATCAGAGGGTTCGCGTCCCAGACGCTCACTCCCTGGAGCCAATCGGGTACAGTCGCGTCGAAAGTCCCATCCTCCTGAACTGGACAATAGACGGGCAATCCCTCCTTGATTCCCATCAAGTAGTCATCGGGTCCGTGTCCCGGTGCTGTGTGTACGAGACCGGTCCCGTCTTCCAGCGTCACATAGTCGGCTCCCACCAGACGGCTTTTCTGCTTTTTCAGTGGGGGCTCGTACCAGACCCCGGAATCGACCAGTTCAGCCCCCTGACATCGTCCCATCTCCTCGACCCGAGAGGTCCCGGAGAAGACCTGTTCCACCAGGTCGGCAGCCACGATGGCCAGGCGGGAATCTGATCCTTCTGTGAATCGAATCAAAGAATACTCGGCGCCCGGGGCTACCGCGGTCGCCTGGTTGGCGGGAAGAGTCCAGGGAGTCGTCGTCCAGATCATCAGCCAGACCCTCTCTTCTGGCGGCGCCTGAAGACTGAGGGGCAGTCGTTCACTTTCCTTGAGAAGGAACAGGACATATGCGCTCGTATCGGTTCGGTCGTGATACTCGAGTTCCGCGTCCGCGAGAGCCGTGCGATTCTCGATTGACCAGTGGACAGGCTTCAGGTCTCGATAGACAAGCCCTTCCTCAGCCAGCCTCGCGAAGACCTCCAGAACGGCTCCCTCATACTCCGGGCTCATGGTGAGATAGGGAGTTTCGTAGGAGCCCACGGTTCCCAGCCGTTGGAGCTGCTCAGCCTGAAGGGCTACGCAGGTGGATGCATAGTCACGGCACCGCCGCCTGATCTCGGAGGTGGTCAGATTCTTACTCTCAGGCCCGAGCTCTTTGAGGACCTTGTGTTCAATGGGCAGACCGTGGCAATCCCATCCCGGGACGAAGTTCACATCATGTCCGGCCATGATGCGAGAACGGACGACGAGGTCCTTCAAGGTCTTGTTGAGCAGGTGACCCATGTGAATCGGCCCATTTGCATAAGGAGGGCCATCGTGCAGGATGTAGGGTCCCCGGGGATGCTCCAGGTCGCGCATTCGGCGATACAGGTTCATGCGCTCCCAGCGGGCCTGCAGTCTGGGCTCGAGCTGAAGCAGGTTGCCCTTCATCGGGAAGCCTGTTTTGGGCAATTGGAGAGTCGGCTTGTAATCGTTCTTCGCAGTCATGGTGTCTCGTCCTGCCTCCCTGGCTCGGGCTTTCAGTTCCGGCTCTTGCCAGCGGGCCGAAAATGGAGTTTAGCTCAAAAGGCGAGGACCAGGTACGATGTTCCACGAAAACTGATGATCGCCCGGGCGAAAAAGCCCTTTGAACTTTTTGCCGGAATTTCGCAGGATAGCAGGCATGACCATTTTCAAGAAGATCATTGACGGCGAGATCCCGGCCGACATCGTCTACGATGATGAAGACTGCCTCGCTTTCAGGGATGTGAATCCACAGGCTCCGATTCATATTCTGGTGATTCCCAAGAAGGAGATAGCCAGTCTTGCCGGGGCGGAGGAGGAAGACAAGAGGCTGCTTGGACACATTCTTCTCAAGCTGGCTGAGATCGCCCGGGACCAGGGTCTCGAAGGCGATGGCTACCGCGTCGTAGCCAATATCGGCCGAAACGGCGGCCAATCGGTTGACCATCTCCACTTTCACCTCCTGGGAGGACGCTCCCTGAGTTGGCCTCCCGGATAGAACTTTACGGGCAACTCGATTTCCCAAACTGCATCTTCTGGGTGAGCGATGAACGAGCAACAAGGGTCCCGTGTCTACGACTTCCAGACAATTGAAAGGAAGTGGCAGGACTACTGGGAAGAGAACAAGACATTCAAGGCAGAGTACGATCCGGCCCGGCCCAAGTTCTATTGTCTGGACATGTTTCCCTATCCGTCCGGCCAGGGCCTGCACGTGGGTCATCCTGAAGGATACACGGCCACCGATATTGTCTCGAGGTACAAGCGGATGAAGGGCTTCAACGTTCTTCACCCGATGGGATGGGATGCCTTCGGCCTTCCGGCCGAGCAGTACGCCATTGAAACCGGTACCCACCCCAGGGAAACGACGGTCCGGAACATCGATCTTTTCCGAAAGCAGCTCAAGATGCTGGGCTTTTCCTATGATTGGGATCGCGAGATCAACACCACTGATGAAAAGTACTACAAGTGGACCCAGTGGATTTTTCTCAAGCTCTACGAGCAGGGACTGGCCTACCAGTCTGAAGAGCCTGTCAACTGGTGCCCGGCCCTGGGCACGGTGCTGGCCAACGAGGAGGTGATCGACGGAAAGTCGGAGCGCGGCGGACATCCGGTGATCAAGAAGCCCATTCGCCAGTGGGTTCTGAAGATCACAGAGTACGCGGAACGCCTGCTGTCTGATTTGGATGAACTGGACTGGCCCGAGGGTCTCAAAGAGATGCAGCGCAACTGGATCGGTAAGAGCTATGGAGCCAACATCGATTTTCAAGTGGTGGGTTGCGATTTCAGTTTTCGGGTTTTCACGACGCGACCCGACACGCTCTTCGGGGCCACGTTTTGCGTGTTGGCGCCGGAGCATCCGCTGGTGGCCCAGATTACACAACCCTCCCGCCAGGACCAGGTTGAGGAATATGTTCAGTCCACACTCCTCAAGACCGACCGGGAGAGGACAGTCGTGGAGGGGAAGACCGGCGTGGACACTGGAGCCCGGGCCCTGAACCCGGCCAGCGGTGAGGAGATCCCGATTCTCATTGCGGACTATGTCCTGATTTCTTACGGGCACGGGGCCATCATGGCTGTTCCGGGTCACGATGAGCGGGACCATGAATTCGCCCGGCGGTATGACCTTCCTATCCGGAGAGTTGTGACCGGTGGCGAGGAGGAGGATATCTACAAAGCGGCACACCATGGGGACGGGACTCTCATCAACTCCGGCTTCCTGGATGGTATGGCCAGAGAGGAGGCCATCCGGGAAATGACTGGATGGCTGGATCGTGAAGGTCGAGGAGAGGGCGCTGTCAACTACAAGATTCGGGACTGGCTGTTCTCGCGCCAGCGCTACTGGGGAGAGCCCTTTCCTCTGGCTCATGACGAGCAGGGCAATGTGATTTCGCTGCAGGAAGACCTGCCCGTGGTACTCCCTGAATTGGGAGACTACCAGCCGTCGGAGACCGGAGAACCACCTCTGTCAAGGGCGCACGACTGGCTCTACTTTGAAAAGGACGGGATCCGCTATCGGCGGGAAACCAACACCATGCCTCAGTGGGCCGGCTCCTGCTGGTACTTTCTTCGCTTTGTGGACGCGAATAACGACGCTGAGCCCTGGGACCCGGCTGTAGAAGCATACTGGATGCCGGTTGATCTTTACGTAGGCGGAGCTGAACACGCGGTCCTGCATTTGCTCTACGCCCGTTTCTGGCACAAGGTTCTCTATGACCTGGGCTATGTTTCGACGAAGGAGCCGTTTAAGAAAGTGATCAATCAGGGAATGATCCTGGGCGAGAACGGCGAGCGGATGTCCAAGAGCCGGGGGAACGTCGTGAATCCGGACGATGTCATCGCTGAATGGGGCGCCGATTCTTTCCGGCTCTACGAGATGTTCATGGGGCCCCTGGAGGCAGTCAAACCCTGGCAGACCAAGGGAATTGGTGGTGTCCACCGATTCCTTTCCAGGTTCTGGAGACTGGCGGTCGATTCGGACGGAGAGCTCAGCCGGCGGGTCCAGGCTGAAGCTGAGTCTGAGAGTTTCCAGCGGCATCTGCACAGAACTGTCAAGAAAGTGACCGAGGACGTCGAAGCTCTCCAGTTCAACACGGCCATCTCGGCGATGATGGAACTGCTCAACGCGGCTTACAAGGAGGCCGGGATTACTCGCGAATCGCTGGAGACGCTGGTGCGGCTGCTGAGTCCTTTCGCTCCTCACCTGGCTGAGGAAGTCTGGAGCCATTTAGGACACAGCCGGAGCCTGACCTACGAGCCCTGGCCCGAATATCAGTCGGACCTGGTTCAGGAAGAGACGGTCACGATCTCGATTCAGGTAGACGGGAAACTGAGAGGCACCCTGACGGTTCCCGTCGGAATGAAACGGGATCACGTCGTGACGGAGGCCAGGGAGGCAAAGGGAGTCCAGCGGCACCTGGAGGGCAGGATCGTCCGTAAGGAGATCTTTGTTCCCGGTCGCATCGTGAATTTTGTGGTGAATTAGGTGGTGGGTGCTGGGTGTGGCACTCGCCGTGGTTCCTGCCGTTTCACGTCGTGGGTCGTTACCCTAGAACCTAGAGCCTAAAACCTAGAACCTATTTCCGCGTGCTAGAATCAAAAAGTCAAACTGGACGTCATTATCTGCGTCTAACCTAGTGACCGCCCGTTGGGCGAACATCAATCGAGAGAATAGGGCGCCGGTGAGAATCCGGCTTCGAGTTGTGAGGAGGATAACGATGGCGGAACGAAGAGGCTTTTTCAGGACAGCGCCCGGGCTGGCATTTCTGGCCATCCTGGCCACGCTGGGACTGGGGATCATCATCGGTTCGATTGTTTCGGACGGTGTCGGAGCCAACCCTGCTGAGGTCCAGGTGGCAAAGCTGACCCGCAAGGGAGGTGGTGCACCACTCGTGCTCGATCGGGAGATTTCCCTGCACGAGGGCTTTGCTCGCGTGGTGGAGACGGTCGGACCCGCGGTCGTCAACATCAGCACCCAGCGTCTGGTGGAGATCCCGAGGAGGGTGCTGCCCGACGCCCTGCGCGACTTCTTCGGCGGCGACCCGTTCCACTCTCCTGACGGGCGACGAGAACCTCAGGAGCGTAAGTTTTCAGGATTGGGGTCCGGTGTGGTGGTCGATAGCGCCGGCTATATCCTGACCAACTACCATGTAGTCGACGCGGCCGACAAAATTACAGTCATGCTGCCCAGCAATGCGAGTTTCCCGGCTACAGTGATCGGAGCCGACCGGCAGTCGGATCTGGCCGTGCTGAAGATCGACGCGGAAGAACCGCTGCCCTTTGCCCAGATTGGGGACTCGGAGACGGTGAAAGTGGGAGACTGGGTACTGGCCATAGGAAGCCCTTTCGGGCTCGAGAAGACCGTCACGGCCGGAATTGTCTCGGCAACAGGTCGAGTGGTCCCGACGCAGATTTTCGGTGACTACATTCAGACCGATGCTGCCATTAACCCCGGCAACAGCGGCGGTCCGCTGGTCAATACCCGGGGAGAAGTGGTTGGAATTAACTCCTTCATAACCACTCGCAGTGGAGGCTCTGTGGGGGTCGGTTTTGCCATTCCCTCGACGGGTTTCGTGAATTCCTACAATCAACTGATCAGCAAGGGGAAAATTGAACGGGGCTTCATGGGGATCTCCATGAACCTCGATCCGCTTAGTCCTGAGATGGCCGAGTTTTTCGGTGTTGCAGGGGATGACCCGGACGGGGTCAAGGACGGTGATGGAGTCTTGGTGACTCAGGTCATCGAGGACGGACCGGCTGATCAGGCTGGCGTCGAGGCGGAAGATGTTATCGTCAAGGTGGCCGACAAGGAGGTCAAGACTTACTGGGATCTGCGGGTAGCCATTGCCAACACGCCACCCAACGAAGAAGTTCCCATCCAGGTGGTTCGGAAGGGAGAAGTTGTGGATTTGTCGGTGACCCTTGCCGAACGGACGCTGGAGCAGGACCTGGAAGAGCAGGACGAGGGGATTTCCCTGGATGAGAAAGTGGAACGGGACCGGAAGAAGGAGATTGGTCTCGAGGTTCGCTCTGCCTCAGAGCGCGATCTGGAAAGGCTCGCAATCGAGGGCGAAGAGGGAATTCTCATTCTTGAAGTCACCCCTACCAGCCTGGCCGACGATGCCCGTCTGGTCCCAGGGCAGGTCGTCACCCATGTCAATGGTGAGCCCGTGACCTCGGGAGCGGAATTCAGGGACAGGATTCTCGAACTCGAATCCGGCTCCGGCGTGGTCCTGCGTCTGGTCTATTCGGCCGAGCGCCAGACGGGGATTCGCTATACCTCGTTTGTGAAGCCGTGAGGGGAGTTCCGCGTTCCTAGTTCCTCGTTCCTAGTTCCTAGTTCCTAGTTCCGGGTTCGGGGTTCGGGGTTCCAGGTTCGGCAGGGAAGCGATCGTAGGGGCGACCCTTGTGGTCGCCCGTTAAACGGGCTGGCACGAGACCGGCCCCTACGAAATTGTCTCTCCCGCGGTTCTGACCCGGTGGGTGTCAGCTCTTCAGCATTGCATTTCCGTTCGGATCCCTCTATTTTGAGGTCATCGTGACAAGTGGATGTGCCCTGCAGGGAGTATGACGTGATTATTGGAGTTCCGCGCGAAATCAAAGACAGTGAGTACCGAGTAGGATTAGTCCCATCGGGAGCCCACCAACTGACCGATGATGACCACCAGGTGGTGATCGAATCCGGTGCCGGCGACGGCTCGGGGTTTGAAGACGATGAGTATCGAAAAGCAGGCGCCACCATCGTCCCAAATGCGGGCGAAGTCTATTCAGTCAGCGACATGGTGGTGAAGGTGAAGGAGCCAATCGAGCCGGAGTACGAACTACTGAGAGACGGGCAGGTCCTTTTCTGCTATCTGCATCTGGCGCCGCTACCGCGGCTGACCGAGGTGCTCCTGCAGCGAAAGGTGACGGGAATCGCTTACGAGACGCTCCGCGATCAGAAGGGAGGGTTACCTCTGCTGACACCAATGAGTGAAGTGGCCGGCCGCATGTCCACTATTGTGGGAGCCTATTACCTGCAGCGACCCTGCCAGGGAAGAGGAGTTCTGCTGGGGGGAATTCCAGGTGTCAGACCCGGGCTCGTAGTGGTCGTTGGTGCCGGGACGGTCGGTTTGAACGCGATGAAAATGGCGATGGGGTTGGGAACCCAGGTGAGCATCCTGGACGTAGATATCGACAGGCTCCGTCATGTGGACGATCTGTACTTTGGGCAGATTGAGACCCTTTACTCGAATACTTTCCATCTCTCGGAAGCCGTAAGTAGGGCCGATCTGGTGATTGGAGCCGTATTGATTCCCGGAGCCAGCGCTCCCAAGCTGGTAACTCGTGAAATGGTCAGCTGTATGAAGAAGGGCTCAGTCATTGTCGATGTTGCGGTTGATCAGGGAGGCTGCTGTGAGACCTCGCGTCCGACCACCCACAGCCAACCGGTCTACGAGGTCGATGAAGTCCTGCATTATTGCGTGACCAATATGCCGGGAGCTATGCCCAGGACTTCCACCTTCGGTCTCACCAATGCGACTCTTCCGTACATCAGGGAAATCGCCGGGAAAGGCTTTGTTCGAGGCGTGACCGAGAACCGTCTTATTGCCACCGGAGTCAACACGTTTGAAGGCAGCATAACCTGTCCGCCGGTTGCCCTTTCCCAGGGACTCGAGCACACTGAGTTGACGGCACTGATGTGATTTCGGCTCCCGCTCTCTCAGCCCTCGGAGGACTCCAGTCATCGCCACCTCCTTGTGGCCGGATTGTGCGCCGGGGTGTTTCCATTGATGCCGCTGCTTCCGGTGCGGAGAACATGCACCGGGATCGACAGTTACTACAGCAGGCGGAAGAGTCCACTGATCTGATCACGCTCGTTCGTCTTTACAGGTGGTCAAGGCCCACGGTATCGGTGGGCCGCCACCAGGATCCGGGGCAAGCCATGGATCTAGCGTACTGTAAGAGGAATGGGATCGAGTGGGTCCGGAGACCGACGGGTGGGCGAGCCGTTCTCCACGACGAGGAATTGACTTACGCGGTTGTTTCCAATGACCCTGACCTTTTTCCCTCAGGGAGGATCAGCGCGACCTACCGTCTGGTTTCTGAGATTCTGGCTGGCGGCCTGGAGGCACTCGGTGGAGCGGTTGCTCTCCAGCGGAGGAGGGGCAGTTCTGTCCAGGAGAGAGTGTCGATCCACCCCTGTTTTGCGACAGCATCTCGTCATGAGCTGTTGTTCCGCGGGCGAAAACTGGTGGGCAGCGCGCAGCGCCGGCTGAGGCGCAGCTTTCTTCAGCATGGCTCCATCCCGGTAAGGCTCGACTATCGACGCCAGGGCAAGGTGCTGAAATTCGATGCAGATCAGCTCCGATCATCGGTGACGTGCTGGAGAGAAGTTTCTGCTTCGCAAAATCCAGTCGAAGACCTTACCGGGGCCCTGCTCCTGGCGTTCGCCCGCTACCTGGGACTTCTGTCAGTAGTTCCAGGTTCTGATTCCGAGAATTCCGCTAATCCAGAAATAGAGGACGATTCCAAGACCGGCTGAGGAGCAGGCCAGGGCGAGGACACGTACATGGAGATGGGTCTCGGCACGGGCCAGCCCCCGGATGGACTGGACCGCGCCGAGCAGAGTAAAGACCGCAAAGAGCCAGTTCAGGGCAAACAATGATCCGGACCAGAAAGTGAGATTGCCCAGTCTTTGGATCGGGTCTTTCATGGACCCCAACACCACCAGAGCAGCGGAGGCCAGGGCCAGTGCCGATAATGCGGGAAAGAGGCCCAGCCGCATCCAGCCCAGATCCTTCAGTCGCCCCAGCAACCAGAGCGGGAACCAGTAAAGCGAAAAGAGTAGTCCCGCAGCCAGGAGGAGCAAGGCCAACCCTGCGGAAGCTCTTTCCAGGCAGAGTCTCCAAAAAGGAAGTGCCCGGTAACTGCCCGGGATCACCTGTCCCGTGCCCTGCAGGATCGTCTCCCCCTCGTCGCGTATGAAGACAGCCGTCGGGATCAGGTCATCGGGTCCCCGAAAGCGGCGGTCCGTGACCGGGATGAGGACATCCTCCGGGCCGCCGCCAGCCAGTCGCAGTTGGTTGCCTTGCAGATCGAGCCGGATCACGCCGACAAGGTTGGCCAGGAAGCGGAGGATTTCTTGACGTGGGGCGATTGGACGGTAGTATCCGGCCAGCCCCGCCACTCTCCACTCCGGAATCTCGGAGGCTGGGGGCTGCGATCGGTGGGCGCCCTCCAGGAGATGGTCGCGCAAGAGCCGGGTCAAGCGTGAAAGGGCTTCGGGACTGGCTGAATTGATGAACAAAACGAAGCCTTTCCCGAGTTGTGAAAGATATTCGAGTCGTGACAGGAAGCCATCGATGGCTCCTGAATGGCCGCGCACCAGAAATCCTTGAAAAATGGTCGTATCGAGACACAGTCCATAGCCGGTCCGAATGCCCCTCAGGGCCGACAGACTGGTCGAGGGTGTTTCCATTCTCTGCAGAGATTCGGCAGACAGGAGCTGAGCCTTGCCGAAGCGTCCCTTATTCAGCAACAGCAGCAGGAGATTGGCCATTTCACGGGGCGAAGCGTTGACCGCTCCGGCGGGCCGCAGGCTGATGTGTCGGTAGCGGGCGGCCTGGCCGTCGATGTACCCCGTGGCCAGGTTGGGATGAGGAAAGTAGGTCGCCGTGCTCATTGCGAGCCCATGGAACCACTCGTCTTCAACATACGACTCGAAGCTTCGACTGCTGGCCTTCGAAACGATCAATGCGGCCATAGCCGTTCCAGCGTTGGAGTAGGAAAAGTGCTTGCCTGGAGGCCAGCGGCATCTGCGCCGGGGATGGAGAGCAAGTCCTTGTTCGAGTGGAATCGGCGCGGCTTCGTGGTGGGCATACTCGTGCAAATGGATGCCATCCAGACCGCCTGTATGCTCCAGCAGGTGAGCCAGCTTCAAAGGATGGGTGTCAGTCCAGGGGTTCACGACTTCCAACTCCGGGGCCAGAGACTTGACCGATCGTTCGATGCTCAGCCGGCCCTGCTCCTGGAGCTTGAGTGCAGAGAGGGCCACCAGTATCTTCGAAATCGAGCCGATTCGAAAAAGCGTGTCAGCAGTAACCGGTCGACCAGTTTCGATGTCTGACAGCCCAATCCCTCCTGCCCAGTCGACGCCTTCCCGACTGACCAAGGCCAGACCCACGCCCGGTGTGTTGGTCTCGGATAGGATCACGCGGATCGGCTCGAGGAGGATCTGCGCTGTCTTCCCGGAGCCATGCCGTGTCTGAGCTCCAAGGGTCGCAACCAGGAAGGGGAGGATCCAGAAAGCCGGACACCTGACCGCAGACGCCCTGAGCAGCCCCTGGTGAAGGTCGCGCGCGGTGGTAACACATGGGTCCTGATGCACGGCGACTCCACTGCGGATGCGCATGGAATCATGGTACTCCATTGTCGTCGAGAGAGGCTCTCATCCGAACGCTGAGGGCCTCTGTGTGAGGGTACACGCGGAGTTCAGAAAGCGAATTGGAGAGACCTTTCGGGGTAAGCTGCTCTTCCTGATTTCCGGCGGCATCTGCCAAATTGCGTGGGAGCAGAGGCCTGTGCTATAAGAGACTTTGTATGCCTAGTTTTTTCCACGGTTTGCGATGAACGAATCTACTCTGTCGCGCAGAAAAAGGGAGATTCTGAGAGATCTGGTCCAGGAGTACGTGCGAACCGGAAAACCTGTGGGGTCCAGGCGCCTGGCTGAGCTCAATCGGGAGCATCTGAGTTCCGCCTCGATTCGCACGGTCGTGGCTGAGTTGGAAAGAAAGAGTTTCTTGTCTCAGCCACACACTTCGGCTGGCCGCGTGCCCACTGCGAAGGGATATTCGCTCTACGTGAATTCTCTCATCCGCTTGCGGGAGCTCTCGGGTCTTGACGTCGATTGGATCCGCAGCGTGCTGGAGGCAGAAGCAGATCCAGGACATCTGATGAAACGAGTGTCGCAGATTCTGGCCAGCCTGTCCGATCAGGTGGGGATCGTTGTGGCTCCGCCCATGTCACTGGCTCCGGTTAAGCAGATCGAGTTTCTGAAGCTCTCTCCTCACCGGGTTCTGGCCATTCTTATTTCCACCACGGGTCTGGTTCAAAACCGTCTGATCCGGGTGGAAAACGCCTTCAGCCAGCGTGAACTGGATGCGGCGGGCAAGTATCTGACTGTGAATTATGGGGGAGAGACCCTGGCCCACATCCAGACAGACCTGCTCCGTCTCATGTCAGAGGAAAAGGCCAGGTACGATCATCTCCTGAGCAGCGTGATTGTCCTTGGATCAGCCAGTCTCATGGCAGATTCGTCCGGTGAGTCGGACGTCTATCTGGGCGGTACGACGACCATGATCGGGAACGCCCGAGAATGCGATCTTGACCAGCTCACCGTTCTGTTTCAAGCTTTTGAGCAGAAGAACACACTGGTCACGATCATTAATGCCTGCATCAGCCAGGAAGAATTCGGCACGCGAGTCACCATTGGATTGGAAGATCATTTTCCGGGCGGTCGGGATTTCAGCCTGGTTTCTTCCTCCTATAGCTGGGCTGCCGGAAGAGGTACCCTGGGTGTTCTGGGTCCCCGGCGGATGGAGTACGGGAAAGCCATCAGCGTAGTGGACCACGTCGCCAAGCTGTGCTGCCAGTTGATGACATCGGTTGGGAGCCAGGGGGCCGGCGTCGGCGAATGAACGAGAAGCCTACCGAAGAGTTGACCGATTTCGAGCTCTCGGAATCTGTTTCCGATCCCGAATCGGTGAAGAGTTCCGAGGAGCAGGATCTCGAGTCGGAGTCTCCTGTCGACTTGTTGGAGTCCCTGACAAGAGAGAAGGACGATCTTCACGATCGCTGGCTGCGCAAGGAAGCGGAGATTCAAAATCTAAGGAAACGGTTTGCCCGGGAAAGGCAGGAGTTGACCGAATCCGAGAGGGCAAGAGTGCTCAAGGAGATTCTGCCTGTCATCGACTCGTGTGAAAAAGGGCTGGAGTCTATCGAGGTGACGACTTCCTCAGAGGACGTGAAAGCCTACCACGAAGGGCTCGAACTTCTTCTCAAGGAGCTCAAAGGAGTATTGGCCCGGTTCGAAGTGGTGGAAGTGCCCGGAGTGGGTCAGGAGTTCGATCCCATGGTTCACGAGGCCCTCCTCGTCGAGGAGCGCGAAGGCCACGCAGACGGTGAAGTCCTGGAACTGTTTCGAAAGGGTTACCGTATGAGGAGCCGACTTCTTCGACCGGCTCAGGTAAAAGTTGCTTCGGCCCCTTCCGGAGTGCCGGTGAAAGAGGATTGACAGCCTCTGGCCCGGGGAAGAACCGCTTTTTCTCTCTGATCTCCTTGAAATCAGTAGCTCTGGATCTTATACAGCCTTAGGTGTGTGTTCGGAAGCAGGAAAACAGGAGTGGATGTGTCCAAGCGAGACTACTATGAGGTCCTGGGGGTGCTACGGGAAGCACCCATTTCAGAGATCAAGAAGGCCTACCGTCAAGCGGCAGTAAAGTACCATCCCGATCGCAACCCTGGGAATGATGAGGCGGAGGAGAAGTTCAAGGAAGCTGCCGAGGCCTACAGCGTTCTCAGCGACGAGGGTAAACGTGCCAGGTACGATCGTTTCGGGCATGCTGGCCTCGGCAGCGGGCCTGCAGGTTTCGATCAGACGTTTTTACCGATTTTGGAGATATCCTGGGAGATTTCTTCGGCTTCGGAGATCTGTTTGGAGGACGGTCGGGTCGAGGGACTCAGTCTCGCCGGGGAGCCGATCTAAGGTACGACCTGGAACTGGATTTCGAGCAGGCGGCGTTCGGCATCAAGACCAAGATCAAGATTCCGCGTCACCATACTTGCTCTACCTGTAGCGGGTCAGGCGCCGACCCGGAAAATGGTCTGGCTACCTGTACCCAGTGCAGCGGGAAGGGGCAAACGCGCTATCAGCAGGGCTTCTTCTCCATCACCCGCACGTGCACTGCCTGTCAGGGCGCGGGTCAGATCATTCAGACTCCCTGTGGTGCCTGCCAGGGAGCCGGCCGGATTCGCAAAGAGAAGCTTCTCGAGGTTGCGATTCCGGGAGGAGTCGACGACGGTGTGCAGTTGCGAGTTGCGGGTGAGGGTGAGCCGGGAAGTCAGGGTGGCCCCCCGGGTGATTTGTTCGTTGTCCTGGCCGTCAAAGAACATCCCTTTTTCAGCCGCAAGGATCATCACATTTTTTGCCAGATGCCTCTCACTTTCAGTCAGGCAGCGTTGGGGGCGGAAATTAGTGTTCCTACACTTTCGGGGAAAGAGACGATCAAGATTCCGGAAGGGACTCAGAGCGGAGCCGTGTTCCGGTTGAAGAACCAGGGTGTCCCGAGCCTGAACGGGCGGGGGCGCGGCGACCAGTACGTGACCGCACGGATCGTGACGCCCACTCGGTTGAGTCAGGAACAGAGAGAAGTGTTGAGGAAACTGGCTGAGATCTCGAGAGACGAAGTGCAGGAAGGCGGAGGGCTCTTTGAGAAGGTCAAAGAGATGTTTGGTTGATTCGCGATGACCAGGTCTGGATTCAACTGGACCTGGAAGCCCCCCTTGATGAGTACGAATCGCTCATCGCTCTGCTCCTAGACTTTGAAACCTGCGGGTTTCAGGAAGAGATCGGTCCGGACAGCGTCGCACTCTCAGCCTTCTTTTCCGGGGAGTTATCCCGACATTTTCAGGAGCGTTTCGAGGAAGCTGTACGGCGTCGAGGAATGATCGCCACAACCAGGGCTTCGGAACTCAGAGTGAATCCTGACGAATGGATTCTGCAGTGCCGTAACCGTTTCAAGGGGTTTCCGATTGGAGAGACCTTCTATGTCCATCCGGGCTGGGAAAGGCCGGTTTCCGGGTATCCTGTGACTCTCCTAATGGAACCGGGTCACGCCTTCGGGACCGGGACGCACGAGTCAACTCAGCTAGCACTGGTCCACCTCGAAGCGGTGGCTCAACAAGCCCCCTCAATCCTTGACGTCGGCACGGGTAGCGGGATTCTTGCCATTGCCGCAGCGAAACTGAATCCGGCGGCATCCGTGGTAGCTCTGGATGTCGATGAGCAGGCCACCGCCGCCGCTGCCAAGAACTTCGGCCGCAACGGGGTCACCGACATCCAGTTGTTGACCGGTGGGCTGGCGGCCCTCCGATCCCGATGGGATCTGGTGGTCGCAAACTTGACTCTCACCATTCTCGGAGACCTGGCGGAAGAAATGGAGAGAGTCGCCGCCAACCTCCTGATTGTGTCCGGTTTTGTGAGTGAGCAAAGTTCCAGGGCCCTGGATCACTTCTGTGGCCGGGGGTTTCGGCTGGAGACGGAACGCCGCCAGGATGGCTGGGCCTCGCTGCTGCTGCGGAGAGTGTGATGGGGTATCGAGCCGTTCTCGAATTCGACGCCGCCGGCCGACCGTTTCTGTCCGAGGGGGAAATCCACCATCTGGTGCGGGTCCGACGTCTCGGTGAGGGCGAGATGTTTCTGGGGCTGGTCAGAAATCAGGCAGCCTGGTACAAGTGCCGACTCGGTCGCCAGGGCGGGGAATGGGTAGTGGACATAGTTACCCGAGTCGGCACCGTTGGTGAGTCTTCCCTCGAGATCGTCCTGGGAGTCGCTTTGTTCAAGAAGGCGCGGTTCGAGTGGATGATCCAGAAGGCCTGCGAACTGGGGGTCGCTGAGATTGTCCCCTTGACGACGGGGTATGTTGACGAGAGCCTGGCGAAACAGGCCGGCAAACTCTTGCCGCGCTGGCGAAAAATAGTGGAGAAAAGTGTCAAACAGTGTGGTCGCAGTCGGGCTCCCGTGATCAAGCCGGTGAGCCATCTGGTTGAGTTCCTGGAGTTTTCTTCGGGAGCTTTACAGATTGTCCTGGATCCCGAAGCGAACAAGGATCTGCGTGAGATTGAATGGGAACCTGGCGGTATTGGGAGCCGCAGGATCGCAGTGCTGACCGGCCCGGAAGGGGGATGGGGTGCCCAGGAGCGTCGTCTCTTTGAAGAGCATGATACGAGGCCCGTGTTTCTCGGACCCAGAACTCTTCGTTCCGAGACCGCTACGGTGGCAGCTGTCGCACTGGTTCAGTATCTGTGGGGAGATCTCTAAATTGACTCACCAAAACCCTTTCTCTACACTCGCCGAATGCGAGTGAGGTTGCGAGCCCTCTGTCTTTTTTCTATTTGCGCCTTCTTCAGTTTTCCCTGTTTTCCTCAGCAACGACCTCTCCTCACCGAGCGCGCCCGCACCGTCGAAGAAGGACATCTTCTATTCGATGTCGGGTTTGAGTTTCTGCAGGATGCGGTTTTCTCTTTGTCTGGTCTGAAGGGGGACCTGACCAACGCCGCCGTGATCGGAACCCGTTTTGGGATGGGAAGTCGAGTTGAGGTTCAAATGCTGTGGACCGTCCGGCAGTTTCTGAATATCAACGAGCGCTTCGACGCTCCGGGATCCGGGGATCTGAACATCCCGGGAAACTCGACCAGCGATTTTGGTAACCTGAACCTGGCCACCAAGGTCAAGTTGATCTCGCTACAACAGGGGAGCCTGGTCATCGCCTCGCGTTTCGGGGTCGAACTGCCCAACACTTCCAACCAGAAGGGGCTGGGTACGGACGAAACGAATTTCTTTACCCACTTGCTGGTTGAGAAGCGGCTCAACCGGGTGGATCTGATCGGGAATATAGGTCTAGCGATTCTGGGCGATCCCGTGGATGCCGGTGCCCAGGACGACTTGCTCACCTATGGGTTTGCGGTCGTGGCCGAGGCCACTCCCCGCCTGAATCTCCTGGCCGAGATCAACGGCAGGACCGGCCCGGCCGGAATTGGGACCGAGGAGCAGTCTCGGATTCGGGCTGGGATTCAGTTCGAAGCCGGCGGCGTTACCTGGGACCTGGCCGGGTTCTGGGGCCTCGAAGCTACCGACCCCGACACCGGAATCATCGTGGGCCTCTCCAAGACTTTCAAGCTCCCCTTTTGAACGAGGAACTCTGAAGCGGCGCGAGCGCCGCTTCAACTACACCCCGACGTCGCGCCACAGACCGTGCACACATAGCAGTTGCCGTTGCGCTGCATCAGATTGCCGCAGGAGTGGCAGGCTGTCGACTCGGATCTCGTGTCTGCCATCAGCTTTCTAACGGCTCCGGCAGAGGCCGAGGCAGCTCTTCGGTTCGCCTCGGAGAAGTTGATCTGGACGCCGTCCTGGATCGAGCCATTCGGTTTGACTGCGTGGATGCCGAGTGCCTCCTGGGCCTCCTCGGACATGAACTTGCTGGCCAGGTATCGAACCACGTAGTCGGGGATTGAGGTCGCAAAGGGAATCTGTGGATTGTCGGTAAACCCTCCCGGTTCGAAGCTCATGTGGGCAAACATTCGCACATAGTCTTCCAGCGGAACTCCCCGTTGAAGCCCCATGGAAATCCCGATAGCCCAGGCCATGGCCATACCCTGCAAAGTGGATCCCTGTTTTGCGAAATTGACGAAGATCTCGCCCAGTTCGCCATCCTCTGGATACAGCCCCATGGTAAGGAAACCCTTGAACCCCTTGATTCTAAACTCGTGCTGGTAGGCAGGATGGTCTTTGGGCATATTGCGATGGATGGGCCCGGCCGTGACGCCGGTGGCAGGCCTTTCCCGTTCCTTATTAGAGAGGGGTTGAACCATCTTGCATCCGTCTCGATAAACCGAGATCGACTTCAGCCCAGACTTCCAACCCTGGATGTAAGCATCCCGAATGTCTTCCTTGGTTGATTCGTTGGGCAGATTCACGGTCTTCGAAATGGCACCCGAAAGAAAAGACTGAACAGCGCCACACATTCGGATGTGACCCAGAGGGTGGATGCTCCTCTCCCCGTTCGCGGCACGATCGGCACAGTCAAAGACCGGCAGATGCTGGTTCTTGAGTTGGGGCGCTCCCTCGATCGTCTCCTTCTCTTCGACGTATGCGCAAATGGCGGTGATCTGCTCCTGGCTGTAGCCCAGCTTGCGCAGAGCCAGGGGAATCGTGTTGTTGATGATCTTGAGGGTGCCTCCTCCCACGAGTTTCTTTACCTTCACAAGCGAGAAATCAGGCTCGATTCCGGTGGTGTCGCAGTCCATCATGAAAGCGATGGTTCCAGTGGGAGCCAGGAGCGTGACCTGTGCGTTTCTGTAGCCTGAATCCGAGCCCTTCACAATGGCCTCGTCCCAGCTCTCCATGGCAGAGTGAAGAAGATCCATCGGGACCAGAGCCGAATCAATGCTGGAGAGTGAGTCTCGATGCTTGTGCATGACTCGCATCATGGGGACACGATTCTTGTCGAAGCCCAGAAAAGGCTCTTTTTCTCGAGCGATTTCGGCGCTTGTCGAATAGGCTTCTCCTGTCATGATAGCTGTAATCACCGCAGCCAGATTGCGGGCGGCATCACTGTCGTAGGGCAGTCCTTTCGACATCAAATAGGCGCCCAGGTTGGCATAGCCCAGGCCCAACGTCCGGTACTCATGGCTGATTCTCTTGATTTCCGGAGTCGGGTAACTGGAATTATCGACAATGATCTCCTGTGCGGTGATCAGTGTTCGCACCGTATGCTTGAAGCCTTCGATGTCGAAGCTGCCATCCTCTCCGGCGAACTTCATCAGGTTGATCGAAGACAGGTTGCAGGCGGAGTTGTCCAGGAAGACGTATTCCGAACAGGGATTGCAGCCTCGAATCTCATCGCTGCTGGGACAAGTGTGCCAGTCGTTGATGCTTGAGTGGAACTGAAGCCCGGGATCACCGCAAATCCAGCTTGCCTCAGCGATCCAATCCATCATTTCACTGGCGCTGTGGGTTTCATCGATATCGCCGGTCGTGACTTCTCGGAGGTTCCATTCCTTGTCCTCGACCACTGCTTCCATGAACTCGTCCGTGACACTGACACTGTTGTTGGCGTTCTGAAACTGAATGCTTGAGTAGGCCTCACCATCGATCGAGTCGTCATACCCGAGTTCGATCAGCTTCTGGGCTTTCTGTTCCTCCCGCGCCTTGCACCAGATGAATTCCTCCACATCGGGATGATCTGCATTCAGGATCGCCATCTTGGCAGCTCTGCGGGTAGCGCCTCCTGACTTGATGGCTCCAGCGAAGCTGTCATAGCCGCGCATGAACGAGACCGGACCGGAGGCGAATCCCCCCACTTTCAAAGGCTCCCTGGAAGAACGGATTCTGGACAGATTGATGCCGGACCCAGATCCCCCTTTGAAGATCGTGGCTTCCGTTCTTGCCAGCTTCATGATCGATTCCATGGAGTCCTCGACACTGTTGATGAAGCAGGCCGAACACTGAGGCTTCGATTTGATTCCCACGTTGAACTGCACGGGAGAGTTAAAGGCGGCCATCTGGTGGAGGAGAATATGGGTCAACTCATGGTTGAAGGTGGTGCCGTCCTCTTTAGAGGCGAAGTAGCCCATCTTTTCGCCCCATTTGCTGATCGTGTCTGCGATGCGACCGAGCAGCTGCTTCATGCTGTATTCACGCCCGGGTTTGCCCAGGTGTCCTCGGAAATACTTACTGGCCACAATGTCGGTGGCTCGTTGGGAGACGAAATCAGGAAACTCGAGATCCTCCTGGCGGAAGGCCACCTTTCCGCTCTTCCAGTCCTTGATTTCGGCGACACGTTTTTCCCACTTCACCTGCTTGAACGGGTGCAGACCGTCTCGCGTAAAATGACGTTCGAATTTCATCCCGTCTGGGCTGGTGACCTTGGCCAGTTTCTTCATTCTCTCTCCTGTTTTGGCTTAGTACTCCCTTCCATAAATACGATGACGTTTGCGGATGGGGCTTGCGAGGTGAGATCGCGAAGAGAGGAGGAGGCGATGCCACCGCATCGACTCGTCGTCTCGCCTCAATCTGGTCTCCGTCGCGCTCCCAACAAACATCATCGTATTTATGGAAGTGAGTACTTCCGAGAACCTCGGTTGTTGATCCTCTTCCCGGCATCTCGAAAGGGCGGGAAGTGGAAAAGTTTGGCCAGTCTAGACCCGGGATCTGACATTAACTGCAATCTCCAGCCGAAACCGAATAACCCATTATATGGTGTTAACGGATTCAATCCTACACCAGATATGGTGTAATGCGGGTTCTTAGCTCTTTTCGGGAGAGGGTCAGTATCTGGACTGTCTTGAGGCGGCTTCGATGACCACTCAAAATCTGAATCGAAGCCCTGGGAACCGCCAGGGAGTCAGCCAGCAACTCAAGCAATTGGCGGTTTGCACGGTCCTTGAGTGGCGGTGCGGTCAGGCATACCTTGAGAGCCTCATTCCAGCAGCCAACGATCGACTCGTGACTGCTTCTGGGTTGAACTCGAACTCGAAAGCAGGGCTTCCCATTTTTCTCGAAAATCGTGAGCATGCTCAGTACCTTCTAGCGCCTCGCCATTGCCTGTGCCCTGGCCTGTGCCCGGACCCCATCTTCTGGTTCGATCAAGATCGATCAGGACTGGTTCGATCAGGACTGGTTCGATCAGGACGCGTACTCCGATCACACTCTGGGCCCAAATATGGCAGTACCGACTCGAATCAGGGTGGCGCCCTCTTCGATGGCGATCGCGTAATCGTGGCTCATGCCCATCGAGAGCTGGCTGGCCGAGGTAGAGCCGGATTCGGAGATCTGCTCCAGAAGAGACTTGAGCCGCTGAAAAAAAGGCCTGGTTTGCTCGGGATCGGGAAGGTAGGGGGGGATGCACATGAGGCCTTCGAGGAGGAGATTCGGATACTGATCCACGACCTCGAGCAGGGTCGAGATCCGCTCGGGGCTGACCCCGTGTTTCTGAACTTCATCGCCAATATTGACCGCCACATAAACTCTGATCTTCTTGCCCAGGTCTCCGCTGATCCTTCCGACTCTGTGAATGATCTTGGGGCGATCCAGTGTTTGGATCACATCGAAGAGTTCAACGGCTTTGCGGGCTTTGTTCGATTGAAGAGGGCCGATCAGGTGCCACTCGATTCCCGGTGGGCAGTCCGGGATCTTGGAAGCGGCTTCCTGCACCTGGTTTTCCCCGAAGAGGCGCTGGCCGGCACTCCAGGCTTCCTGGACTGCCGCGACCGAAAACCTCTTGGACACGGCCAGGATCTGAACGGAGAGAGGGTCTCTTCCACTCTCTAATGCGGTCTCTTCGACACGGGCTTTCAGTGTTTGTAGATTCTCTGCGATGGAGTTCACCTGGCCAGTATACCGGGGTTCTGGCTGCGGAGGGTCTTCCTACGCACCTTGCCCCCAGCACCCAGAACCCAGCACCTAGAACCCAGCACCTAGAACCTAATCTTCTATTCAGTTAATCTCGTAATTGTTGAGTCGGCCATATTTCATTACTTTTGAGGGAATTGAGGGATGCGGGAAGACAGTGCAGGCCCGGCGGCTCAGTAACGAACTGTCAGAGCGCAATATTCCTCATGTGCTGACTCGAGAGCCCGGCGGAACCGACTTCGGTCGGACCCTGCGGAGAATGCTGCTCAGCGACGATGGTGTCGAGAGAGAGCCTGTGGTTGAGCTGCTCCTGTATCTGGCAGACCGGTGCCAGCACCTGAGCCAGGTGATCAACCCTGCGCTGGAGCGGGGTGACTGGGTCATCAGCGACCGATACCATGACGCCACGCTGTCCTACCAGGGCCACGCTAGAAACCTGGGGATGGAGAAAATCGATGCCCTGGCTCGCGATCTCGCCATTCGCATGCCGGACGTTACGCTCTGGATCGACGTGGAAGTCGAAGTTGCCCTGCACAGAGCTCGCTCCCGAAATGTGGACGAGAGAGAGAGTCATCTTGGGCGATTCGAAGCCGAGGCCATGGGCTTCCATCGAAGAGTCAGGGAAGGATACCTGGCCCTTGTGGAGCGAGATCCTTCACGGATTATGAGAGTGGATGGGTCGGGCGATGAGTCCGAAGTCTCCCGCAGAGTGGTGGAAGTGCTCAAGAAATCCAAAGCTCTGGAAATGAAGTGATCATGAGTGAGCAGGCACTGATCAGATTGTCCCACTACTTTGGGAATCGCAACCTGGTCGAGCTGTTCCGAAAGAATGCACTGGCGCCGTCCAGCATTTTTGCTGGCCCGGAAGGGGTGGGCAAGAGAACGCTTGCGGTTTCGCTGGCCGCTCTGATCAACTGCCAATCGAAAAGGGAGAATGACCTGTGCGGTCAGTGCTCCTCCTGCGTCAAAGTGTCCACCGGCAATCATCCGGACGTGACAGTAGTCGACTTCGCCTGGATCGAGACCTTTCTGAAGTCGAAGAACAAGCGAGCGAACCCCAGGGTGATCCCCATTGACGTGATGAGGGATCTGGTGCGCGAAGCTCAGTTTCAACCCTTCCAGGGAACGGTCAGGATCTTCATCGTGGATGATGCTCACAAACTCAACGAGGCGGCTGCAAACTCTTTGTTGAAAACTCTCGAGGAGCCATCCGAGACGACCAGGATTGTGCTGGTGACGCCTTTTCCGGAAAGCCTTCTCGCTACGATTCGTTCCAGATGCCAGCTCTTCACGTTTGGCCGAATTCGCCGGGAGGAGGTCAGTCGCTATCTGGAAGAACGGGGAGAAGAACAGGCTCAGCTCAAGTCGGCACTCTCCACCGGAAGCATCGGAGCCGCTCTTTCTTTGGATCTGGAGCAGATGTTAAAGGATCGTGACCGGCTTCTCCACCTGTTGCAGAGTTGGTTTGATCATCCCCTGTTCGGCACTGTCTTCCAGGCTGTCGAGTCCTCGGAACTGGGGAGAGATTTGAGGAATCGCGAGAGGGCTCTCGAGCTTCTGTCATTACTCCAGCGACTTGCTGAGGATCTCTATTACCTGCGGGTTGGGACGCCGGAGCGCCTCAAGAACATAGACCAGAAGGAAGCCCTGACCGGACTGGCGGCCAGAACACGGTTGGCCTGGATAGAATCGTTTCTCCGCTATACTCGAGAGGCCATCGCTGATATTGAAGGGTATGTGAATCCGCTGATGTGTTTCGAGACACTCTGGTTGAAGGTCGAGCAGGAAGATGCTGGAACTGGTTACCGTCAGGTTCAAGGATAGCAAGCGGACCGCTGAGTTTGTTGCCATTCAGCCCGGCTTGCGGGTGGGTGATCGGTGTATTGTTGGCACAGACCGTGGCGTGGAACTGGGGATCGTTGTCAGGAGACGCACAGTCGAACAGGCCAGCTTCGAGAATGCCACGAGGATCCACAAGGCTCTTCGCAAGGCCACGGAGCGGGATCTCTATCTGTACGAGAAAAAGGGTTTCAGAGAAGAGAGGGCCCACCGTTTCTGTCGAAAGCGGATACGTGTTCGCAATCTGCCGATGAAGCTCTCTAAGGTCGAGTACATCTTCGATGGCAGTCGGGTGGTCTTTTACTTTACCGCCAGCCCCCGAGTCGATTTCCGTCAACTGGTACAGGACCTGGCCCGCGAATTGAGGGCGCGGATCGAGATGCGTCAGATTGGAGCCCGTGATGAAGCCCGCCTGGTTGGGGGATTGGGAGCCTGTGGAACCGGCGAGAACTGTTCGTCGAAGTTTCTGCGTGAGCTTCGCTCAGTGACGGTAAAGACGGTCAAGGCTCAACGACTGGGAATGAATCCGACTCGGCTGTCCGGTATGTGCGGGCGCCTGAAGTGTTGCCTGAACTTCGAAAGCGAATTCTAGTGCACTGTCCGGAAAGTTCACGCCGCTACTTCGGGCGTCTTTTCGCCGACAGCTTTGTTGCGCTACCTCGAAAGACTCCCGGCATTCCTGCGTCGCGCGCCTCACTGACGACGAAAATCCATCCCGAATTAACCCCGCGAACTTCCCGGACAGTACACTAGTGCACTGTCTCAGCGATGGGCGTCCACCCTTGCCGTCAACTCCTTGATTCGCGCCTGAAACTGGTCCACCTGGGGAGCCTCTGGATTGGCTTCGATGAACTCCCGGCACACTACCAGAGCCTCCTCAAACTTTTCTGTTTTTTCGAGAGCATGAATCAGTTTGAGATAGGCGTTCGGGCGTCGTGGAAAGTACTTGATAGCCTCCCGATAGCGCTCTTCGGCAGCCTCGAAGTTCTTGCGCTTGAAGTAGAAGTCTCCGACCTTGATGTGCCGCTGGGCTTCGACCGGATCGGGGTAGATCACTTCAACTTCGCTCTCGCGGTCCGAGGTTCTGTCGTCTCGAATCAGCACAGGCTTGGGTCCGGTGGGGCGGCTGTCTTGACCCACCAGCACAGCCCAAAAAAGAGGGACGACGCCGATCAGCAGTAAGGCTCTGAATCTCATCCTTCCATCCAGCCTAAGTGGAAGCTCCTGACCTTGTCAAAGACGGGAGTTATTCGGTAGAATAGCCAAAGTCCTTCGAGTGCAAGTCAGTCACTATTGAGTCTTGCTTCAAAGAGTCCCTCGTCTTTTTTAATTGATCGTCAGGCTTACGGAAAAGTTCACGGAAAATGGTTGAGGCCCATGGTTAATAGAAAGCTAATTCGACCCTCTCTAACCGACATGACGGATGAGATGCCGGCCAACTACGCAACTGCTCAGAGGAAGAGGGTCCCCCCGGAGCAGACGAACGCCGAGCAGTATTACTACCTGAAGCAGATGACGGGTCGGACTCCTATGGTCGTCACACTCGTGGACGGTGAAGAGATCTGCGGCATCATTGAGTGGTACGACAAGGACTGCATTAAGGTGAACAGAGACAAGGGCCCGAATCTTCTGATTCCCAAGCACTCCATCAAGTATCTTTTCAAACAGGACGAGAGACGCGGTCAGTCCGGACGTTGAGAACTCGGTCAATCATCGTAACCATGGGGGACCCGAACGGAGTCGGTCCCGAAGTCGTTCTCCGGGCCTTAGCTGGCTTGAACCCTGCTCAGCAGGCTCGTCTACTGGTGGTAGGGGATCCCGCTTACCTGGCGTGCCTCTCCCATGATCTGAATCTGGGGGAGTTGCCTCCGCTTCGCTTTGCCGTGCCGGGGAGCTTTCCCTACCCACCTCCCTGGGGCGTGGTTTCCCGGGAGGCTGGCGAGTTTGCGGTGGCCTGTCTGGAGAAGGGCATGGAGGAGATCGGTCGGCGCGACGGGGGGCTGCTGGTGACCGCCCCTATCCACAAAGGCGCGGCCCGCCTCGCCGGCTTCCGTCATCCGGGACAAACCGAATTCATTGCTTCTTACTTCCCGGATCATTCAGCGGCGATGGGATTCTTCTCGGATCCTTTGAAAGTCGTCGTGGCGACTGTGCACCTGCCTCTGAAGGAAGTACCCAACCGCTTGACGGGTGAGGAAATTGAGCGGTGTGGGAAGCTCTTGTTCGCAACTCTGCGAGAAACTGGCATCGAGTCCCCTCGAATTGCTGTGGCGGGTTTGAATCCGCACGCCTCCGAATCCGGTCAATTCGGGATGGAGGAAGAAGAGATGATTGAGCCGGCAGTCCGTCGGCTGCGGGATCAGACCGGAGGCCGGGTCTTCTCGGGACCGTTTCCTCCCGACTCCCTGTTCCACAGAGCAGCCCAAGGGGAGTTTGACGGTGTGGTTGCTCTTTATCACGACCAGGGTTTGATCCCCGTCAAGCTGCTGGCCTTTCATTCGGCTGTCAACGTAACCCTGGGTCTCCCCCTGGTTCGAACCTCACCCTGCCACGGTACCGCCTTCGATATTGCGGGCCAGGGCTCGGCTGATCCTCGCAGTATGCAGGAGGCCTTTCGCTGGGGAATCCGTCTCAGTGAGTCTCGGGCGGGAACCGGGGAGAAGGTGGGACCCGGGGCGTGAATGTGGGAGGAGCCCCGGGGCGGCGCTCGGGAATTTAAACGTCGCTCCGCCCCAGGGCTCCTCCCACATTCTGACTCCAGAAACCAGTTACTAGGCCGGCTGCCCCAGAATCCGGGCATAGGACCTCAGACAGGCTCCCAGATGGAGCTCGACCAGACGGTCCGTGGAAAAGTCTAGCGCTTCCACCAACGCTTCCTCGTAGAGAGTCATCTCGTGCTCCTCATAAGTGGGCAGGAGATGGTCGGTCCGGGTCAGAAAGTAGTCAGAGAAGATGACCGAAACCAGATGGCTGTGGCTGGCGAAAGGCATGATCTCGAGGAGCCGGAGCTGACACAGGATGGCTTGCTTCACCGGATGAATCTCAGCATAGCTGTCACCGGAAACCCAGACGAAAAAGCGAGACAAGGCTTTCTCCAGGAATTCGGGCGGGAGGGGCGACAGCTTTCCGAAAAGCTCGGGGCCCTGGTTCTGCCTCAGTCTTCTGACCGGCTCGGCCCGCGGGATCAGGGAGTGGAGTTCGTATAGATCGTCGGGGCCCAATGCTGCGAGCTCCTTGTCCCAATCAAGGACGCAGTGGAGGAGCTTCTCGATGGTTCTTGCATCGAGTCCGGGGTCCCAGCCGAAGCGGGAGCACCGGAGAGCCTCGAAGCTGCCCACAGGCTCCACTAGAATGGTGCGGTTGACCTGATCAGCCGACTGCCCGGTAGCTTTGAGCCGCCTCCGAGACCGTTTCAAGGCAGCGAACTGCTGTGGGGCCGAGTTCAGGGGGCTGTGCATGCTTTCATTGTTCCAGATTCCAGAGTTCCAGCAAAGAGTGGGAGGGGCCGAAAGCGTCGGGATAAACCGACATGGAGTAGCGGATGAAAGAGCCGTACGGGGAAAGGTGTAGCCAACCACCCCGACCCCGAGTCATGCATCGATACCTCGCAAGAGGCTGGTGAAGCGTTGACAGGGGAAGCGTGAGCCGGGCTATTGAGCTTCGAAAGAAACGAGTTCCAGGTGCTGCTTTTATGGCCCCAAGGGGGTGGCGAAACCGGCTGCGGCGTAAAAGGCGAGTCGCAGCAGGGCCTGGCGGAGTCAGAGACCCCGTGCAAGCGTGGACGCTCCATGGACGAGAACCGAGAGACCCCAGGGTAGTCCGTCTGGATGGCAGGCGGACAGGCCGGCGAAGGTAAGCCGTAATGCCGGACATATACGGCCCTGGGGAGTCGGACGGACTCATAGTACTGATGAAGCGAGCGAACAAAGACGAAGAGTCGGCGGAGTTTGTGGAGGGAAGGAGTCCGGCCAAGGGAAGCACCAGTGAAGGCGGCCACGCCCCGGACACGGAGCCGGAAAGGTGTGACGATCGACTGGCTGGTGTAGGGCAGGCCGCACGCCGGGATAGGAAGATGCGGTTCACCGCGTTGCTGCACCACGTGACACCGGAACTGCTGAAGCAGAGCTATTTCGCCTTGAAGCGGAAGGCTGCTGCAGGGGTGGACGGAATGACGTGGCAAGCATATGGAGAAGGGTTGCGGGAGCGACTGCTCGTTCTGCATACCCGAATCCATGACGGGACCTATCGAGCCCACCCCTCGAGGCGGGTCTACCTCCGAAAGGAGGATGGCAGGCTGCGTCCACTGGGCATATCGGCCCTGGAGGACAAGATCGCGCAACAGGCCGTAGTTACGGTACTGGAGCAGATCTACGAGGAGGAGTTTATGGGCTTCAGTTACGGGTTCCGCCCCGGACGCAGTCAGCATCGAGCATTGGATGCGCTGTGGATGGGGATTACCAATCGGCCGGTGAATTGGGTGCTGGACGCTGACATTAGTGGGTTTTTCGACGCCATCGACCACGAATGGATGCTGAAGTTTCTCCAGCACCGGATCGGGGACCGGAGGGTTCTGCGACTGATCCGCAAGTGGCTCAGAGCGGGAGTCTCCGAAGCGGGTCAATGGTCCAGGAGCACGGTGGGAACGCCACAGGGGGCGGTAATTTCGCCCCTGCTGGCAAACATCTACCTGCACTATGTACTGGATCTGCGGACCCACCAGTGGCGAGGACGTAAGGCGAAAGGGGCGGTCATCATCGTCCGCTACGCCGACGACTTCGTGCTGGGATTCCAGCATCGCGAGGAGGCCGAACAGTACCGCCGGGAGCTGGCGGTACGGCTGTCGCAGTTCGGCCTGCAACTGCACCCGGAAAAGACGCGGTTGATTGAGTTCGGCCGTTGGGCGAGCAAGAATCGTCGCCGCCGGGGGCAGACCAGACCGGATACCTTTACCTTCCTGGGCTTTCGCCATATCTGTGCGCAAGGTCGAAAAGGCGGGTTTACGATCCGGCGGAAGACCGAAGGGAAACGTCTGAGACGCAAGTTGAAGCAGATCCGCGCACAACAGCTGCGCCGACGGCACGATTCGCTCCCCGAACAGGGGAAGTGGCACCGGTCCGTCGTCCAGGGTTATTTCAACTACCATGCGGTCCCGGGCAACAGTGACGCCCTGAACGCCTTCCGCAGCGCGGTGTGTCGCGGCTGGTGCCACGCCTTGCGGCGTCGGAGCCAGAAAGCGAACATGCCGTGGCCGCGGTTCAACCGGTATGTCAAGCGGTGGATCCCCAGTGTCCGTATCCTACATCCTCCACCCTTCGTGCGTTTTGGCGTTCGACCCGAGGTAGGAGCCGTATGAAGTTATGTCTTCACGTACGGATCTGTCCGGGGGGTGCCAGGCAACTGGCATCCCTACCGGAACTCGACCAGCGCGGACGGCGAACGTTAGGGAGCGGCCGAGAGCGACCGCGAGGTCGAGGCCCCTCCCACTTTCTGATCTTGAAACCGAGAGGTCAACAGGAAGGGGGAGGCGGACTCAGGGCGGCTCTCGGCCGCTCCTTAACGTTCGCCGCCCCGAGTCCGCCTCCCTCTTCCTGTTCTGGAATCAAAGAGTTTCTTGCTTGAGAACCTCCTCGGGCACCGGCGGATCCAGCAGCAGCAGTGCGAGCAGTGCCGCGCGTTCCGGAAGCCGGTCCGCATAGACAAATTCATGCTGCGCGTGAGCTCCGCCGCCGACTGCCCCCAGACCATCCAGAGTCGCGGTGTACCGGCTGGTAATATTCCCGTCGGAGGCCCCGCCCGCGGTCCCTTGTTCCAGCTCGAATTCGAGGTCCGCGGCCGCCATCTGAGCCCGCTCCCACAGAAACGCGTTGCGGGGGGTCTTCTCAAGAGGAGCACGGTCTATCCGACCCTCCACCTGTAGCTCGACGCCCGCTGTTTGCGACTCGAGATGATGAATCGCATGCTGAATGAATTCGATGTCTTTCACGTGGAGAACCCGTACGTCCACGGTTGCACGACTCTCGGGAGCCACCACGTTGGGGCGAAGACCGCCCTGGATCAGCCCCACGTTGACAGTGATTCCATCCCGCGGTGAATTGAGCGCCGCCAGCTTCTGAATCACATAAGAAAGTTCCAGGATGGCACTGGCACCTGCCTCCGGCTCAAGTCCCGCATGAGCCGCGCGCCCCGTGATCGTTATCTTGAAGAGACCCACCCCCTTACGGATGGTCTTCAGGCGTCCCCTTTTCCCCAGAGGTGGCTCAAGTACGAATACCCGGTTGCTGCTGCGAGAGAGGCGGCGGATCCACTTCGCAGAATCGCAACTTCCAATTTCCTCGTCTGAACTGACCAGGAGGACGGGCGTAACCGCGGGCTCCAACCGAAGACAGGCCAGGGCCTTCAGCGCGAAGACGACTTGAATCAGTCCGGCCTTCATGTCGAACACTCCGGGACCGCTGATTCGATTCCCACTCTCTCGCACGGGCATCTGGAGGAGTGTTCCAGTTGGCCAGACCGTGTCGGTATGTCCCAACAGGAGCTGCAGGAGCTTTGATCTCTTCCTTTCATTAGGTCGTGCCACCAGCATTCCCCCCGACTTGCGACCCCGGGATCTCTCGAACTCGATAACCGACATCTTTGAGGGCTGCACCCAGGAGCCTGAAAGCCCCAGCCTGACTGGAAGGATCGAGAGAAGGTGTTTCTATCCGGATCAACCGCTTGAGCAGATCAACTATCTCAGGCTGCTGATTGTCCAGATAGTGTCGAATCTTGCTCGCGGTCTTCATTCTGTCAGGAGCGTGGAAAGATCATTTTCGGGCTCCGTCAGAGGACCGGAGAAAAACTGTCCTCAGCTGTGATAAGCGGCCGGATCCGAGGCCAGTTCAACCAGCGTTCGGACGCCGAAGCCAGTGGCGCCCGTGACGATGTCATCCTCCGGAAAACGGGCGACTCCGGCCATGTCGATGTGGCACCATCGGGAACCGGGCACGAACTCCTCAAGGAACTTGGCGGCTGAAATGGCTCCGCCCCAGCGTCCTCCAATATTGCGGATATCGGCGATATCACTCTTGAGTTCATTTCGGTATTCCTCATCAAGAGGTAACTGCCAGATCCGCTCGCCTGCCCTGTCCGCGGCTCGAAAAAGGACCTCGCTCAGGGGCGGATCGTTGCTGAAGACGCCGGCTCGCAGCTTTCCAAGGGCGACGACGCATGCCCCGGTCAAGGTCGCGATGTCCACGACAAAAGCAGGATCGAGCTGCAACGCCAAGTGAAGGGCATCGGCGAGGAGCAGGCGGCCTTCGGCATCGGTGTTAATGACCTCAATGGTCTTACCGCTAAATGAGCGGATCACATCTCCCGGTCGCTGAGCCCGTCCGCTGAGGAGATTTTCCGCAGCCGCTACGATTCCGACCACATTTTGAGGCACCTGCAGTTGCGCAATGGCCCGCATGGCGGCAATGACAGCACAGGCGCCTGCCTTGTCGGATTTCATTTCCTCCATTCCCTGCGCCGGCTTGATAGAAACGCCTCCGCTGTCAAAAGTGACTCCCTTGCCGACGAGTACGCCGGGAGGACTTTCAGAGTCAGGGGCTCCCCAGTGCCGCAGGATGATCAGCCGGGCTGGCTCATCACTCCCTCTGGCGACGGCCAGGATGGCATTCATTCCCTCTTTCTCAATTCTCTGTTCGTCCCAGATCTCGATCTCGAGCCCCGCCCGCTGGGCCAGTTCTCTGGCTCTCTCGGCAAGTTGCCTGGGACTCACGATGTTCCCAGGTTCGTCCGCCCAGGCCCGGGCCAGATTGGTGGCGCTGGCCATGACCTCGGCTCGATGCTCAACGTCGCGCAGGAAGGAATCGTCCAGGGGCTGGCCATCGAAGACTAGAAGCACCTTTTCCAGTCGACTCACCCGTCGTCCCAGAGTCTTGTGGAGGTTATTGTTCCAGGACCCCAGGATCATTCCTTCCAGGGCCGCCTGGGCTGCCACCGGGGCCTTCTCAAAGCTGCGCCGATACACGGCCAGCGTCTTCAAACTGGAGCTCTTGGTCTTGACGACGGCCCGCATCAAGATGGATCGGATCGAGGCGGAGTCATAGTTGGATTCTTTTCCGGACCCCACCAGAACGAGTCTCCCGCACTTTAGATTGCCAGGCCGGTAAACAATGACGGTCTCGCCCGGTTTCCCTGTCAACTCGCCGCTCTCCTTGACTTCCGCCAGGAGGCCGTCGAGAGCCGAATCGATCTCGTTCGCCAGATCTCCTCCCACCAGATCTTCCTCGAAGAGAGGCACGAAAAGAGCATCACATTCGACTGTCGACCAACTGGACCGAACCAGGTGCACATCCATAGAGTCATCTCCCCTTGAGCTGCGCTTGAATCTCTCGTTCTACAATTTTCTTACGCTTCGCTTCGCGCTTGTCATAGGTTTTTTTTCCGCGGGCTAAAGCTAGTCGTACTTTGGCCTTACCGTTCTTGAAATAAAGTGCCAGCGGCACCAGAGTCAAGCCCTTCTGCTTAGCCTTGCCAAGGATCTTATTGATTTCCCGGCGATGAAGAAGTAGTTTCCGTCGCCTGCGAGGTGCGTGGTTGTCGCGATTCCCGTGCTTGTAGGCAGCAATATGGCAGTTCTCGAGCCAGACTTCGCCCCCTTGGACCCGGGCAAAACTGTCCTTCAGGTTTACCCTGTGCGCGCGAATGGACTTGACCTCAGTCCCAAGCAGAACAATTCCTGCTTCGATTTCATCGAGTACATCGTAATCGTGATAGGCCTTCTTGTTCTTGGCGATCAGTTCCTGCATTCTGATGATCTCAGCGGCTCTTTAGAAAAATGCCGAGCGCTTTCTTCCATGATCTCAATGCCGGGTATCCGTCCCGCTGCAGGGCACTATTGTCCAGAACCGAGTAGGTCGGTCTCCTGGCAGGTCTGGGGAAACGGTCGGTGCCGACCGGCCGGACCTGACAATGAATACCCAATTCAGACACAATTTGCCGAGCAAACTCAAACCAGCTGCATTCTCCGGAGTTGGTCACGTGGTACAGACCGCGTCTCCCGTCTTCGACTAATTCCAGGCTCATTTCCGCCAGATCCGAGGTCCAGGTGGGTTTTCCCAGTTGGTCCTCGACGACTTCGAGGTCACTCTTCTCACGCGCCGCCCGGGCAATGGTGCAGACGAAGTTCTCTCCGCCCGCACCAAACAGCCAGCTTGTGCGGATGATCAGATGAGCCGGGCAGAGGGACAGGATTTCCCGTTCTCCCTGCAGCTTGGTGAAACCGTAGTAGTTAACCGGGTCGGGAAGATCGGATTCCTGATAGGGAATGGAATGGTGGCCAGAGAAAACGTAGTCCGTGCTGTAATAAAGAAGCGAGGCCTGACACTCGGATGCAGCGACAGCCACGTTGCGCGTCCCTTGAGCATTGATCTGAAAGCTTCTCTCCCGGTGGGTCTCGGCAAGGTCAACCCCCGTGAAGGCAGCAGCGTGCAGGATCACGTCCGGGCCAATCTGATCCATTCTTGCTCTGACAAGGCTCTCCGAAGTGACGTCCATCTCGCCTCTTGACAGCGCGACGACATCATGACGGGCCGAGAACTTCTGGATCAGGTCCTGGGCCAGCATTCCCCGGCCCCCGGTGATGACAACTCGCATGAGAAGTTAGTGCCTAAATTTCGTCCAGGGTTTTTTCTCTTTCGCTGTACATGCGGCGGTAGTAACCCTGGTACTCCCCGCTGCTGACTCGATCCACCCAGGAATGGTTTGACTGGTACCACTGAAGCGTTTCCCTTAGGCCCTGGTCAAAGGGCACGATGGGAGCCCATCCCAGTTCGTCACGTAATTTCGTCGCATCGACCGCGTAGCGGCGATCGTGACCGGGGCGGTCACGGACCGACTCTATCAGCGAGTCCGGCTTATTCAGGAGGCCGAGAATCCTCTGCACCAGATCCAGGTTGGTTTCCTCGTGGTCGGCTCCGATGTTGTATACAGAGCCGGCCTGGCCATTTTCCAGAATGGCTTCGATGGCCCGGGAATGGTCCAGCACGTGAATCCAGTCACGTGTGTAGAGGCCGTCGCCATAGACCGGTAACTTACGGTTCTGGAGGGCGTTCAGCGTCATCAGGGGAATCAACTTCTCGGGGAATTGGTGGGGGCCGTAATTGTTGCAGCAGCGGGTGATTACGATGTCCATGCCGTACGTTATGTGGTACGAACGCGCCAGCAGATCGGCACAGGCCTTGCTGGCCGCGTAAGGGCTGTTGGGAGCGAGAGGGCTGGTTTCTGTGAAGCTCCCTGTTGGTCCGAGAGTTCCGTAGACCTCGTCCGTGGAGACCTGGATGAAGCGAAGGCTGCGCGCTTTCCTGGCGGCTTCCAGGAGAACTTGAGTGCCAACAACATTGGTCTGAACAAAGCTGGCCGCGTCCATGATGCTGCGATCCACGTGAGACTCCGCGGCAAAGTTGATGATTGCATCCGCTCCGCGGGCCACGACGTCTCTGGCCTGCTCGTACTTGTCGACACTGCCGCGGACAAACTGGTAGCGGGGATTGTCCTCGACATCGGACAGATTCTCCAGATTTCCCGCGTAGGTCAGGGCGTCAAAGTTGATGATCTGCCAGTCAGATCGGGTCTGCAGGATATGCCGAATGAAGCCGGAACCGATAAAACCGGCTCCACCGGTGATGATTAACCTCATTCCTGTCTGTGAACGTGAGTGCTAGGCCAGGCGTTCAGCGCGGGAGTTCTCGTTTTCTTTTCTGTTTCCTGGGGCAGCCAGATTGGCCGCACGCAGAAGAGACTCAATTGTGCCTGCATCAGTCCACCATCCTTCGAGGATTTCGTAGGTCATCTCGTCCCATTCGATGTACTGGTTGTTCACATCGGTGATCTCTAGTTCCCCGCGCTGGGAAGGCCGCAAGTTCTTGATGATGTCAAAGACCCTTTGATCGTACATGTAGATCCCGGTCACCGCGTAGGGTGAAGGGGCGATCTCGGGTTTCTCCACAACCCCGACAACACGGTCGCCTTCCAGAATCGGAACGCCGAAGCGCTCCGGGTCGGGGACTTCCTTCAACAGAATCTTGGCACCCTTACCCGCTTGGCGGAACTCCTCCACATAACCACGAATCGAACACTCCAGGAGGTTGTCTCCCAAGACCACACAAACAAGATCTTGGTCAGCGAAGTGCGCTGCCAGGGACAACGCTTCGGCGATGCCCCCTTCCCCTTCCTGATAAGCAAAGTGCAGGTGCCGGAGTCCGAAATCTTGCCCGTTCCTGAGAAGGCGTAGGAAATCGCCGGCGTTGTTGCCGCCCGTCACGATCATGATGTCGTGAATTCCAGCCTCCACAAGGGTTTCCACGGGGTAGTAAATCATCGGCTTGTTGTAGACGGGGAGAAGGTGCTTGTTGGTCACGCGGGTGAGGGGATCAAGCCTCGTTCCCAGGCCACCAGCCAGGATGATTCCTTTCATGTCCAACCTCACGCGCGGAGAGATCGTATCTTACTCGATTGGAACTGGACCGAGCAATCCCAGATAGAGTCGCTCAAAATTCCGAATCTTCTTCTGCAGGGTAAAGTGCTTCTCCACTCGCCGCCGACCGGATTCTCCCATTCGCTTTCTCAGGTCGGGTGAGTCCAAGAGCTGGCGGAGGGCTCGGGACAGTCGCCCGGGATCTCGAGGAGGAACCAGGAGCCCGGTTTCCCGGTTGGTGACGAGCTCAGGAATCCCTCCCACGGAGCTGGCGACCACAGGCAATCGATTGCCCATGGCTGCCAGTATTGCAGAGCTGAGCCCTTCCGAGAGGGAGGGAAGGCAAAAGATGTCGAAAGATTTCATGACTGAATCGGCGTCTTCACGAAAGCCCAGAAACAAGACGTTCCGGCTGGCTCCCAGGGTGTGGGTCAGCTCTTCCAACTCGGCTCGCAGGGGGCCCTCTCCGACGATGGAAAGGACCAGGCGGGGATAGAATTGGAGCAGGAGTGACACGGCTTGGATCAGTGTGCTGTGTCCTTTCTCGCTGCTCAGGTGTGCCACAATGCCGATCACGGGCCGATCATCGGCGACCCAGGACGAAGCCCTGGGCATGGCATCGATGCTCTGCAGGTCCGTCCCCTCGTAGATCACCTCTACCAGGGAGGGACGGACGCCGTCATGAATCAATGTGTCTCGAATGCTTGCCGAGACGGTGACGACGCGGTCCATGAAGAGATTGAACTTGAGGCGACTCAAGCGCGTGCGCAGGGGGAAGTTGACCCGGCGTGAACAGACCAAAGCTCGGGGATGGCTGGACAGGCTGGCGGCCAGTCCTCCGGCCAGGAGCGGCCTTGGTGTGTTGAAGTGCACAATGTGAAAAGAGTGCCTGCGCATGAAGCCGAACAGTTGCCAGGCTGCTACTGGGCTCATCTCGAAGCGCTGCTGAAAGGAGAGGAGATTCGCTCCCGCGCGTTTGGCTCTTTCAGCCAGCGGTGAGCCGGGGGGAGCTGCCAGCCAGACCCGGTGCCCACACTGGATCATGCCGGTGATGAGCGTGTAGATCTGCTCCTGTCCTCCTCTCCAGACGGTCTCGCTGTCTACGTAAAGCAGTTTCAGTTTCTGGCGGAGGGGTGTTTTTGTCTTGGTTCGCTCTGCAGTTCCCACAATTTCAGGAATTTAAAGAATACGGACGTCGATGAGAGTACCGAAACGACCAGTCCGGGAACTCCGTCCTGAAAGCCACGGCAGACAACATAATTCTTGAAGAACTCGACCAGGGGGTGGAGGAGGAGGCGGAAGGGTCCGGATCTTCGACCGGACTCGTAGTAGTCGGCCGCCGCCAGGCTGGAGAAATTCTGTAACTGGGACAGGTACTCGGAAATGTCGCGGTAGCTGTAGTGCTCGAGCGGATGTTGAAGCCTTCCAGTGTTTCCCGAAATCTGTACAGATTCGTGAACCCGTCCACCGCTCCACTCCCCGCTGGACCTGCGAAAAAGGCGCAGTTGCCAGTCGGGATACCAGCTTGTGTGTCGGATCCAGCGACCCATGAAGAAGCTGAGGCGAGGCAAGTAGTACCCGTCAACGCTCTTGTCACGCCCCTGTTTCCACTCTTTCAGCTCTTGGACCAGCGCCGGGCTGAGAACCTCGTCGGCATCCAGACTGAGGACCCATTCGTAACTTGTCTGCTCTAGAGCGAACTGCTTCTGGGCTCGATAGCCCCTCCACTCCGACCTGAGGAAGCGATCTGTGAAGCCTCGGCAGATCGCCTCTGTCTCATCGGTACTGCCCGAGTCGACGATGATGATTTCGTCCGCCAGCCCCGAAACACTGGAAAGAGCACGTCCGATTTTCTCAGCTTCATTGAAAGTAATGACGGTGACAGAGAGCTTTCTCAAACCGGTCGATCCTGGTTAGTACTCTTAGCCGGATTGGTCAGGAGCATTTCCTTGCAGGAGCGGGCGGGACATCGTGGCAGACGGGCCCAATTCCTCCTCGATCCGGAGCAGTTGATTGTACTTGGCAATCCGATCGGTTCGGCTGGCAGAACCAGTCTTGATTTGTCCCGACCGACAACCGACCACCAGATCTGAGATGAAGGTGTCCTCCGTTTCGCCGGACCGGTGCGAGATCACCGTTGAGAATCCACGGTCATGGGCCAGTTCGACCGTTCTCAGGGTCTCGGTGAGAGTCCCAATCTGATTGAGCTTGATCAGGATTGAATTTCCAGCACGCTCCCTGATCCCACGCTGCAGACGGGAGGGGTTGGTTACAAACAGGTCGTCTCCGACAAGCTGCACTCTCGATCCGAGCCTCTCAGTCAAGTCTCGCCACCCTTCCCAGTCGTCTTCGGCCAGACCATCCTCTATGGAGCAAATGGGATATCGCTCACACCACTCGGAGTAAAGGTCGATCAAGCCGGCCGAGTCGAGGGCTGGTTTCTCGGATTTCTTGAACAAGTAGGTACCCGACGCCTCATCCCAGAGCTCAGTTGCAGCGATGTCCAGAGCCAGCAAGACATCCCGCCCAACCTGATATCCGGCACCTTCTATCGACTCCGAGATTACCTGCAGGGCTTCCTCATCCGAGGCCAGGTTGGGGGCGAATCCCCCTTCATCACCTACCGTCGTGGATAGCCCTCGGGTCTTCAGGGTCTTTCCCAGGTGATGAAAAATCTCGACTCCCATCCGCAAGGACTCGTGAAAGTTCGCTCCACTAACCGGTACCACCATGAACTCCTGGATATCAACACTGTTATCTGCATGAGCTCCTCCATTGAGGATGTTCATCATGGGGACGGGCATCAGATTGGCACGGATTCCACCGATGTACCGGTAAAGGGGGGTTTCCAGGTAGCTGGCTGCAGCGCGCGCGCAGGCAAGTGAAACGGCCAGCATGGAATTGGCACCCAGCTTCTCCTTGGACTCCGTGCCGTCGAGATCAATCATGGCCTGGTCCAGCCGGGCCTGCTCGGTAACGATCCGACCCACCAGTTCCGGGGCGATCATCTGTCCCACGTTATTGACGGCTCGGCGGACTCCTTTTCCCAGGTAGCGTGTCTTCTCTTCGTCCCTTACCTCCAGGGCTTCGTGCCTTCCGGTCGAGGCTCCCGAAGGGACAGCTGCCCTTCCCCAGGCTCCGCTCTCCGTCAGGACCTCGGCCTCTACTGTGGGGTTGCCCCGGGAGTCAAGGATTTCCCGGGCCACAACTTCGCTAATGACAGGCATTGCTTCTTACCTCCAGCGCCTGAAGGGCTGTCACAGCCGTGACCAGCACGATGTCCTCAGCTGAACACCCTCGGCTCAAATCATTGATGGGCCTCTTCAAGCCCTGCAGAATCGGCCCGATCGCCGTGGCGCCGGCCAGTCGTTCCGTAAGTTTGTAGCCGATGTTCGCGGCCGCCAGATTGGGGAAGACCAGGGTATTGGCCCGTCCCTTCAGCCGACTGGTCGGGGCCTTACTGGCTGCCACCTCGGGCACCAGAGCCGCATCGGCCTGAATGTCCCCGTCGATTTGCAGATCGGGAGCTCTTGCCCGGACGGTTTCCACGGCTTCCACCACTTTGTCGACGATGGGATGAGATGCACTTCCGTGCGTCGAAAAAGACAGCAAGGCAACCAATGGTTCAGCCTCCAGGTAGACGCGTGCGCTGGAGGCTGAAGCCAGGGCAATTTCCGCAAGCTGGGCCGAAGTAGGCTCTGGGACCACGGCACAATCGGAGTAGATGAGAGCTCCCTTTTCGCCCCACTGAGGATCGGCGAGCAGCATGATGAAGAAACTGGAGAGCACCGATACCCCGGGTCTCAGCCCCACACAGTGAAGGGCGGCTCTGGCGGTTTCGGCTGTCGGGCGGGTGGCTCCCGAAACGCAGCCATCACACACTCCCAGGGCCACCAGAGTTGCCCCGAAATAGAGAGGGTCCTCGACTTGTTTCAAGGCCTCTCGAAGACTCATTCCTCGCGACCGTCTTCGCTCGTGCAAAAGGGAGGCGGAGCTCTCGAGCTGGTCTGAAGTCGAAGGAAGGATGCTCTCCCAGTTGGGATCGACTCCCACATCCCGGGCCACTTGCTGGATTCGTGCCGGATCGCCAAGCAGCAGAGGGTGCGCGATTCCCTCAAGCGCCATCCGATGGGCAGCCCGTACGATTCGAGGATCTTCGCCTTCCGGGAAAACGATCCGTTGAGGGCTCGCCTTGGCCCGCTCAACAATCCTCTGCAACAGCGTCATAGCGCGCAATGTTGACCGGATTTTCAGGACGTGTCAAGATTGTTTTGTGGGTCTAAATACAGAGGAAACAAAGGGAATCCACATCATTATTCCCGAGGGTGAGATGGTCTCCGGAGAGGGAGATTTGGAGCTCAGAGACGAGCTGACCAGGTTGATCGAGGCGGGGCACTGCCGGATTGCAGTCGACTTCTCCAGGGTGCCCTACATCGACAGTTCGGTGCTCGGACAACTTGTGCATGGATATGCTCAACTGAAGCAATTGGGGGGAACTCTGAAGATAACCAGTCCGTCGAAAAGGATTCGGGGTCTTCTGGAACTGACCCGGCTGAACACCATTTTCGAGGTGTTCCCGAATCGGGAAGAGCTCTTGGACAGCTGGTGATCAGCCGCTCTGCTTGAGGCGCCGTTTGATTCGGTCTACGCTTGACCGGGTCTCGCCGCTCCCGGTCAATTCGGCGGCCTTTTGATAGTGCTCGAGTGCTTTCTCGTATTCCCTCTTCTTCTCGTAGATGTAACCCAGGCGATCGAAACTCCCACCGCTGGAATCGGGTCTGAGCCCAATGTCTCTCAGGAAGGCCGCCTTGGCGGCTTCCAGGTTGTCAGCGAAGAGATACGCCAGGCCGAGATTGAACCAGGCTTCCGCATCTTCCGGGAATTGCTCGGTGTACGCGAAAATGGCATCCGCGGCTTCACTGTACAGGCCTTCTTCGATCATCCCAACCCCTTGCTGGTAGCCAATCACAAGCAAGAAGCGATTGGCCTGAGCGTGGTCGGGATCGTAGTTCAGCACTTCTCGAAGGGCCTGCTCTGCCAGTTCCAGTTGCTTGAGCTGGAAATGAGCCAGCCCCAGTTGCAGAAACTCGCTGGAGTTCCCTTTCTGAATCCCGGATGCTTCCCGAAGGTCGGACACCGCAAGCTCGTACCGGGCCAGATTGTAGGCGGCGCTGCCGCGCATGCGGAGCAGATCGTGTCGGCTCCTCGGTGACTTGGCGTAAGGCACAGCCTGATTCAGCGTCGGAATCACCTCACGAAACCGTCTCGAGTTGAAATAGGCTTGTGCCAGGCCGAGATAGGTTTCGACGGCATCCTGCTTCAGCCGCAGAGCGGCCCGAAGCTCTGATATCGCTTTTTCATACTGCTTCAGGTGCAGGTAGGACAGTCCCAGTATTCGATGCCCGCTCTCGTACTTCGGGTGCTCCTTGACGAGTGGGTCAAACTCGTCGATCGCTTTCTGGTACTGGCCCTGTTTGAAGTGGGAAAGACCTTTTCGGTAGTCACCCTGCGCCAGACCCGAGCTCCCTCCCAGGAGTATTGCCAGCGCAAGCAAGATCAGCTTTGTGGAGGATAGAACTCTCATCGTTATCTCAGAGCTCCTGAGCGCCTATCGAAAGAAGGCCTTCCAGCGCGCTCTCTCACTCTTGGTGGGAACGGCGATGTTCTTAACCTTCAGTTGTTTGAGCAGATCGAACACGTCAATCATGACGAAGTATGGAACATCGGGATCAGACTCGATAATGACAGGCTTTCCCGGACTCTGTTCCATTTTTTCCCGAACGTAACCGCCGATCGCCTCCAGAGAGGAAGTTGGGTTCTTGTCAACCTGAAAGCGACCTTCTCCTTCTATCTTGATGTGGATGGCTTCTTCGGGTTGCACATCGGGGTCGTTGGGGTCGTCTTCGGGGTACTGGAACTGAATACCCTGGTTGGTGGTGAAGACGGCTGTCAGCATGAAGAAGATGATCAGAAGAAAGGCGATATCGGCCATGGAAGAGGTCGGTATCTCGGATGCCTGTCTTTTGCGTCGCAGTTTTCGGAAGGCCATCAGTTTTCTCTGGGAGGTCGGAGACTCGTGAGCAGGCCGATGTTGCGGACCTGATTGCTGCGAAGCGCCTCCAGAACCTCGTCGACTGCCTGAAAAGGGACACTTCGATCCGCCTTCACAAGGAACTCCTTGGTCGGAGCCTGTTCCACAATGGAGGCCGCCCGCCGCCCGATTTCTTCAGCAGAGCTGATCGGCTGCGACTGTTCTTCTCCGTCAGTGAACCACAGTTCGCCAGTGTCTTTGATGGCTATGATAGCGGCTCCTTCGGTCACTTTGGTTTGTATCGCGGAAGCCGGAAGAGTCACATTGGTCTTTTCCGGAGAGAAGGAGGTGGTCAGCATGAAGAAGATGATCAGCAGGAATGCGATATCGGCCATCGATGCCGTAGGCACGACGGGAGCGATCTTTTGCACTCTGTATCGCATCGAGGGTGACTCCTCAGGCTGAGTGGACGGGCTGAGTACTCTGTCTCTCGACTTCGTTGAAAGTCTCCAGGAGCATCGAAGCACTGGTTTCCATGTCGAGAGAAAAGTTGGAGACCTTGCTGGTGAAATAGTTGTAGGCGGTTTGTACGGGCAGAGCGATGATCAACCCGGCGGCAGTTGTGATCAGCGCCTCTGAGATACCGGCAGCTACGGCCTGGGGCTGCCCCAGGCCCACCTCTGCGAGAGCACTGAAAGCCGAGATCATTCCTACGACGGTTCCCAAGAACCCGAAGAGAGGGGCGACGTTAGCGAGCGTTGCCAGAATCCACAGGCCCTTCTCGAGCTTGGAGACCTCGTGCAGGGCGACACTTTCCATGGCCTTCTCAATCTCTTCATGGGATTTTCCGTAACGCAAGAGCCCGGATTTCAAGGTCGTTGCGACCGGATGGTCGTATTCCTCACACACTTCGATCGAGTGACGAAGATCCGATTCTCGTAGAGAGGCCAGGACCTCGGAGAAGATCTCGGCGGTATCTCCCTTGATTCGGAAGTAGGTGATCGCTCTTTCGACAATGAAAACAATCCCCAGGATCGAGCAGACGACCAGAGGAATCATCATCAAGCCACCCTGAACGATGTACTCCCACACCTGTCCCACTAACAAGACCACTTTGTCGTTCCTCCAGCAAAACTGTTCTCAAGCATATGACTCTAGACGCCCGGGTCCATCGAAAGTGTCAGACCAGAAGGCAGCCAATATAGCCAGCCAATGACTGATAAGTCAATTGATACAGCAGGTTCGAAGGCAACGCCTTCCCCCGGCCTCGAGCAGAATATAGAGACGAACAAACCCGCCAAGAGTTTGTTCGAGCATGAAGTTTGGTGCTCTAGTATCTGAGCGAGGGTGATTCCAGAGCCATCGAACCGCGTCTTCACCCGGATCATCCGGTCTAGCGGTCCGGCAGCTTGATTTTCATTCGCTTCAGCTTTTCATTGAGTGTAGTCGGGTTGACCCCGAGCAGGGAAGCTGCCTTCTTTTGATTCCACTCGCTTTTCTGAAGAGCCGTTGTGATCAGATTCCTCTCAAACTCCAGAACCAGATCCTTCAGGGAAGCTCCGTTCGTCCCCAGGTCCAGTTTGCTGATACTGACGGAGGTCGATTCGAGGACCTCCCGAGGAAAGAGCTCTTCCCGGATGACTCTGTCATCAGGTACCAGCACCACGGATCGCTCGATCACGTTCTCGAGTTCTCTCACGTTACCGGGCCAGTCGTATTCCATGAGAATCCGCAGGGCACCCTGGTCCAGCGAACAAAGCGGACCATTGTTCTCCTCACAAAAGTGATGGATGAAATGATCGACCAGCAGTGGAATGTCGTCCTTACGTTCTCGCAGAGGAGGGAGGACCAGTGTAATCACGTTCAGGCGGTAGTAGAGATCCTCACGAAACGCACCTGTCCGGAGCGCCTTGCGAAGCTCGACGTTGGTGGCGGCGATGATCCGAACGTCGACTTTGACGCTTTCAATTCCTCCAACTCGCCGAAACTCTCGTTCCTGGATAACTCGCAGCAGCTTGGCCTGAGTCTCAAGTGGCAGAGTTCCGATCTCATCCAGGAAAATGGTTCCACCCTGGGCCGCCTCGAACAGTCCCTTCTTGCTGCTGCTGGCGCCGGTAAATGCCCCCCGCATGTGCCCGAAGAGTTCGCTTTCAAGGAGATCGAAGGGAATCGTACCGCTGTTCACCGGAAGGAACGGGCCGTCTGCTCGGCTGCTGCAGTTGTGGACGGCTTTGGCAATGAGCTCCTTTCCCGTCCCGCTTTCACCCGTGATCATCACGGTGCTGCGCCGGGGTCCAACCTGAGAAACAAGCTCAAAGAGCTGGCGCATCTTCTCACTCTTGCCGATGATGTTCTGGAAGCCGGCCTGGGTGCGCAGAGTCTTCTTGAGCTGCTGGTTTTCTCTGAGCAGCTTCTGTTTTTCGAGCCCGTTCTTGATCACCAGAAGCAGTTCGTCATTCTTGAACGGTTTTGTGATGAAGTCGAAGGCCCCTTTTCTGGTAGCAGAGACCGCGTTCTCGATAGAGGCGTAGGCCGTGATCATGATGACCACGATCTGGGGAAACTTCTCGGTGAACTCGGACAGGACATCCAGCCCTCCCATTCCGGGCAGCATCAGATCCAGCAGAACGAGATCGAAGGGTTGATCTTTGGCCACCTCCAGGCCCTCTTCCCCACTGCTGACGGTCCTCACCTTGTAACCTTGCCGGCGCAAGAGTCGCGCGATCACCTCACGCATGATCTCTTCATCATCTATGACGAGGACTGATGCAAGTTGCGGCATAGTGATCGTGGTTTTAGTGAAGCCGCTTGATGGGCAGTTGGATGGTGAAGATGGTCCCTTCCCCTTCACGACTCTCCACCATGATCCTACCAGAATGCTCCTGGATGATGCCGTAGGTTACAGAGAGTCCGAGCCCTGTTCCCCTCCCCACGGTCTTGGTGGTAAAGAACGGATCGTAGATCTTTTTGATCTCATCGGGTGAGATTCCACCTCCACTATCCCGAATCTCGATGAGCAGATGGGAGTCTCTAGTTGCGGAGAGAACCGCTACTTCTCCCCCTTCCGGCATGGCATCGCGGGCGTTGAGAAACAGGTTCATGAAGACCTGCTGCAGTCGTCCACCGTTCCCGATGGTGGCAGGCAGGCCCGGATCTAGATCGAGTTCGACCTCGATTCCGACGTTCTTAAAGGAGTGATCCAGCAGGGAGAGAGTCTCCAGCATCAGAGAGTTGAGGTTGACCTCCTGGAAGTCACTGTCGCTGATGCGAGCAAAGTTGAGGAGGTTGTTGATGATCTCTGAAGCTCGAAAACTCTGTTTCTCGATCTTCTGGAGTAGTTCTCTACGAGGGTCGTCGGTTTGGATGTCTTCGAGCAGCATCTGAGCGTAACTGGAGATCCCGGCTAGCGGTGTATTCACTTCGTGAGCGACACCCGCCGCAAACAACCCGATAGAACTCAGCTTTTCTGCCTGTAACAACTGGTTCTCGAGTTGTGCCTTGTTGGTCACGTCGTCGATGACCACAAGAGTTCCGGTGTTTGTGTTGTTGTTGGAAACAAACGGTGCCAGGATCACACCAACCAGGCGCGTTTCCCGGTTGGCACATTCCAGATGGAGCTTAGGCAAGTGGGCAGTTCGCGGAACCGCCCATCCGCTCTGACCGGTAAAGCGCCTCAACGTCCTCAGAAAGGTCGTCGGAAAGATCTTTGCAATGTCCTTTCCCACCGCTTCTTCGGAAGTGAGGCCATAGAGTTTTTCGAGGGCACTGTTCCAGGTCGTGACCAACCCTTCCGAGTCGACGACGCAGACGCCAACTGTGATGCTCTCGACCACGTTCTCGTAGTACACCTTGAGCTCAGCCAGTTCAGAGGCGTTGGCCTCCAGAGATCGGTACAGAAGGGCATTGTCGAGGGCTATGGCGGCGTAGTCCGAGAAAGTCTTGATCAAGTGCAGGTCGGCGCTGCTCAGGAATCGCACATCTCTTCGCGAGCCGAAGGAGAGCAGTCCGATGACTTGGTCTCGGGCGCGCAGAGGCTGCAAGTACTGTAGTCCCAGCGCGTCAGCCGCCTTGAGCGTCTCTGCCGGAAACAAGGAGTTGCGTTGGGCGATGGCCCCCGGATCCAGATCGAGCCACTGGAGGCTCTCGGAAGGGAGAGGAAGAACCGGGCTTCGAGATCCGAGCTGCCCACCAGGCGAAAAGAGCTGGAAAGTCTGACTGGAAAGGGACTCCTCCCGTTTCAGAAACACCTGGACAGGAGCCACGTCCAGAGTACGAGTCAATCCCACCGAGAGCTTTTCAACCAGAACCGGCAGACTGACATGCGAACTCAGAGTTCGTCCAAAATCGGCAAAAGACTGCCTGTAGTCGTATCGGTCCTTGTAGAAATAACGGTCAATCTGCTCCTGGATTCTGCTCTGGAGCGGGGCAAACAGGAAGGCTACGATCAGGGCGGCAGCGGCGAAAATGAAAAAACCGGACTCTCCGGCTATTCCCTCAACAGCCTTCCCGATCAGCAGAGTCAGGCCCACATAGAGAACCACCAGCGCCGAACTCGAGAGCAGGTAGGACAGACTCTGCTTGAAGAAGAGATCCACGTCCATGAGTCGGTAATGTGCGATTGCATAGGCAAAGGACAGAGGGATAAAGAGTAGCGATAAGACGGACGCTTCCATCCACGGTTGGATAGGCCATCCAAGCAGAAAGGGGAGTCCATAGCCTCCCAGTAGGGGCACGATGGCGGCAACCGTCCCGAAAGCGACCCACTTGAGTTGCTGCTTTTCAGCCGCGCCTGCCCAGCTGCGCCTCAGAACCAGGACCCAGGCGCCGAAGACCAGGAAGGCCGCAAAGTGAAGGAGGTGGAGCCTGTCGAAGAACGCCAGCAAGGAGTGCGTTCTGGGCAGACCCAGAATCGTAAACCAGTCCGCCCACCAGGCCGCGAAAACGACCAGCAGAAAAAGCCCCGGGGCGTAGAGAAGGATAGCCGCCAGAGGTCGCCTTTCCAGCCAGGCTGAAGAGCGGGGGAAACCGTAGCAATAGTGAACAAAGAGAGGGGGCAGTAACAAGAACGCCGCAACGTCAAGCCCATAGATCAAGAGGTCGAAAGAATCGGCCCGGCCGGAATAGCGGTAGAGCAAGAATACAAAGGCAGCCAGGCTTACCAGGTAAAAGTGAAACGCCCCGGGTGTGCTCCAGCTCCGGACAAAGATGAGCAGGCCAGCCATCAGGAATCCGCCGGCCACCACGCCCAGAAGGACATCTGTTCGGGTGACCCGAGAGCGCCGGATCATGAATAGAGAGACGCTCTCTTCGCTGCCGTCACGGTGCTGGACCAGGTAGGTCGCCGGTGTGTTCCCGGGCAACCTCTGCGCCAGGAGTTCCTGCACGTCCGTCAGATCGTCAAGGCTCCCGATCGGGATTCCATTGATCCCGATGAGCAGGTCGCCGGGAGCCAGAGCGATGCCGCCACTGACCACGGATTGAGGTGTGAACCCGTCGATTTCGACGCCGCGAAGCGACTCCTTCCACTGAATGCCATCCGTCGCCTGTTGCCACTGATTTCGGTCTACCAGGTTGAGCACACCCAGGTAGAGTGCACCTCCCGAAAGCACGAGCACCAGAATCGTCTTGATTCTCGACGAAGACATCTAACCTCTCAAGGCTGCCGCAAAATCTGGGGGAATGTGCGGAGACATTTCACCCCAGCATCTGAAATGCAAGTCTTATGCCACCCGCTTGCGCCCCACTTCAATGCAATCTAATCTATTTATTTAAAACGACTTACGACTGAATCAAGAAAAGCCAAAAGTGGGGCACTCTCCAACAGAGATCCATTTAATTGGATTGGTCTTCATTTCTTTGGAGAACGAGTACGGGTGCACGCCAGCCTTTGTTTTCGGTCATTGAGCCCTCGGCGAGCCCTTGACGCGAAACTTTCACTACCTGCTGCGAGCCAGGTCAGTGGAGGCGAGAAGCTTGACGAGCGCCTTAGAAGTTCACGGCCAGACCGCCACGCAGGCTTCTGGGCTGTTGGAGGAGCACGACATGGCCGGCTGAACTGGGAACCACTCCCAGGTTCTCATTGGCCAGATTTCGAATGTCGAGGAGGGCTTCCAGACGGTAGCCCGTAAGAAAATCGAGCCCCAGAAACTTCACCAGTACCATCGGCACCGGCACGAGTTGCCGGATGAACAGGTTGACACTGCGATTGGGTGTTTCGTAAACGTCGGAAAGAGGATCGATCGAGGTGATGGGATTACCGTACGGGACCGTGCGAAGAACTGCTGTGATCCGTGTTGACGACCGGGGTATATAGGCTTCCAGTTCGGCAGCCAGGGCATGGAATCCGTGCTGGCGGAAGAGTGCGCCCAGGGCGTGGGGATCAACCAGAACCTGGTTGTTGAGAGGATCGATGCTGGGAGCGCTTCCCTGGATGTAGGAGAGAGTGGCTCGAAGGTTGTCAGTGATTCGTCGGTCGACAGTGAGGCGATAGCCTCGGGTTCGCGAATGACGCTCATTGAGATCGAGAAAATCAACCCCAACCCCGGCACCTTGCCCGAACCGGGCCAGTACATGAGGTGCCGTTCCGAGCAACCGGGAGTCGAAGGCTGCGACTTCGACCTTCGTGTTCGACCCCAGTTTCTGCGACACGCTTGCCTCGTAGTATCGAGCTGTGCCCACTTGTGAACGGCCACGGATCTCAGAAAAGTGAATGGAGTCGTTGAGCAGAACCCTTCGACCGTCCGGCAAGGTAACTCTGTTGCTGTGGGTGTCCCGTTTCGAGGAGACCGAGACCTGGATCGAAGTCGAACTCGTGGCGTTGTAGACAATGGCGGCATTCGGACTGACGAAGTAGTCATTGAAGCGCCGCCGAACCTGGTTCATTTCGGCGCCCCACACGAAGGACAAGGCAGGGCCCAGGCGCCAGCGATCCTCAAATCCCAGAGTCAGAATCTTAGTGGTTCCAGGGGCCTTCAAATAATCTTCTTCGCCGGCGATAATCGACGGATTGTCGAGCAGGGCGAGGCTGGGTTCGGTATAAGCAACCCGACCGTATCCCATCAGCAGCCGAAGTTCGTGGTTTGTTCCCAGGTCGTAGTTCAACCAGTTCTTGATTCGGAAGAGGCTATCGGTTCCCGAATTGAACTGTCCGGCGATGACATACTCGGCGCCGCCTGGAAGCTTGTCCCGGGCCGCGAAATTGGTGGTTGTTCCCCGGGCCGGATCGCCCGGGAAGACCATGTGGTCTCCACCAAAGCCGGCGCTTGTATAGACCTCGACGACCCCATCCTCAAAAAAGGGCCGAGGAGGACCTTCCGGGTGAACCGGTTCCAGCCCGCGGAAAATGAGCCGGGGGTTGACTGAAGATCGGAGCAGACTCTTGATCCCAACGCTGCGGCCGCTTTCGTAGCCGAGTCCCAGGATCTGGTGAACCACGAGGCTCACCACGGCAGTTTCACCGGGACGGATCTCCACGAGCCTATCTATCGGTCCCCGATACAGAGAGCTCTTGACCAATAGCCGGTAGCTGCCCGCGGCCAGGTTCTTCAGGAAGAGCTGGCCAGACTGGTCGGTGGTCGTGAGCACGGGGATTCCATTCCTGGAAGCCAGGTCCACCAGAGAAACCAGCAGGTTGGGTCTGAGGTCGCCGTTCTGATCGCGCACCAGTCCGCTCAAGTTGCCCGCCGGCTTGGCCAGGAGGCCGGAGCTGGAGAGCAGAAGAACAGCCAGGAATGTAATCAACCAACGATTCGATGCAAGCATGGACGTTCTCAATCTTGCGGTTGCATTCTAGACAGGTTAGATCAACAGCGTCAACTTAAGGTTCAAGGCCGTCGAACTCCAGAGTCGGGTCTCGAACAGTTCTGTGCGGGCTTTGCAATTGAGCTTTGGCGTGCGCTCAAGTTCCGAGGGGTAGTTTCGCACGTCCTCAAGCTAAACGAAAGGAGTGACATGCTGAGAGGGGAGAGTGAGACCTCTTACAATTCCTGAACCTGCGTCGAGATCTGGTCGTTCAGACCTGAAATGAGGATGACTCGAAGACTGTGCGCTTTGTCGGGATCAATATCCAGAGACTCTTCCAGAAATCCCTGCCTGGGCGTTCCGGGGCCCGCGTCAGGGTTATTGATCTGGAGCCTGTAGTGCCTGATCCAGGTACCCGCAACCCGACCTTGCCGATCTAGAGCGACTGCCAGCATCTGCAGCTCATGAGACAGGTGGCTGGCTGAGCTTTCTCCTCCCGGTTTCGTGAACTTCAAACGGAGACGTTCCAGCGGCACCGTGACTCTGAGCTTCAGATGGCGACGTTCCGCCAGGCGTTCCGAATCCCGGAAGGGCTCCACCGCCAGCAGAAACGGGAAGTCCGAATAGCCCTCAGGGCGCTGAAGAACCGTCAGGAAGGTTCTCCCTGAAACTCCGTGGGCCCCTGCCACAGTTGAGAAGTACCCTTCAGGATGTTCTATCCGCAGGGCTCGATGCGTGCCTGTTATAGAGATCCTTCTGAACTGGCCGTCCACGGGGAGGCTCGATTGATAGGAAGCGGCATAGTAGTGGGATGTCTCCTCGAGCAAGCCGGGAAGAGTCGTCTTGAGGGCCTCAATACTTCCCAGCACATCCCCGCCCGTTGCCCGTGCCACCTTGCCGAGAGGAGAGCCGAGCTGGTCGATATCGGTGGGGGCAATCGCATAGAGGGTAATTGCAGCGTCGTCCAACAGAAGGGAGGCAGTCTTCCAATCCAGATTGCGCGGCGAATCCAGCGCGGCCACCCGGCCACCGAAATAGAGAAGTATCTTCCGCCCCGGAATGTCTTTCAGGGCCCCCAGGACCGTCATCAGATCACCCTGGGCTCCGTGATCGTAGAGGACTCTGAGTTCATCTAAGGCGTGTCGCGAGCAGCCTGGATGTGCGCAGACCAACAGGTCCGGGTGCAGCGCCAGGGGCGAAGGAGAATAGGCTGAACCGACAGGCAGGCCCAAGAACAACTCAACTCCAGAATAACGGACCAGATCCCTCATGCTCGAACGACGATTCTTGAAAGAGGACAACCTGGAAGACCGGTACACTGCAATCGCATCGTTGGGTGCGAGTTCCGGTAGAGCTCTGAGCAGCCAGCGCCGGGCTCGGAAGAGCTGTCTGAGAGTGAGATCGTCGTCGAAGTAGACCACAAAGAGCCGCCGCAATACCGTGGAGTTTTCTTCCCGGTGGTCGGGGGATTCTCCCAATGCGAGGATGGGCCGGGGCAGCCCATTTTCTGACAAGGCAAGATCGTGCGCCTTCAAGCCCCGGACAAGTTCTCCACGGGCGTCGGTGGCCGTGAAGTAGACGGTTCGAGTCCGAGGCATCGGCGAAGCCCCGAGGCTGGTGGCGGACGCGGCGATCGCGCAGAGCAAGTACAGACCGGGAGCGAGGAGAGAAACCATTTGGGAACCGTAAACAGGCCTTTTCAGTAGCACAATACCAGGAAGATGTCCGGTAAGTCGAACGAGTGCACTGTCCGGAAAGTTCACGCCGCTACTTCGGGTGTCTTTTCGCCGACAGTGCACTGGCCCCTCCAAAGGTCGCCGGGGAACAGCCATGTATAATTCTCCGATGTCTGTGCGGGTTCGGTTCGCTCCCAGTCCCACCGGTCTTCTTCACATTGGCAATGTGAGGACCGCGTTATTCAACTGGCTATTTGCCCGCCACAGCGGCGGTGTTTTCGTGCTGCGGATTGAAGACACTGATGTGGAGCGCTCCGAAAAGCATTTTGAGGAGCAACTCCAGCGGGATCTGGAATGGCTCGGTCTTTCCTGGGATGAAGGTGTGGGAGTGGGGGGTGCCTACGGCCCCTATCGCCAGACTGAGCGTTTCGAAATCTACCGCCGGTTCGCTCGTCAGCTGCTGGATTCGGGAGCAGCCTACCATTGCTTCTGTTCTCAGGAAGTGTTGCACCGGGTTCGGCAGGAGCAACTGGCAGCCGGTCAGTCGCCTCGCTACTCCGGGGCCTGCCGGAACCTCGACCCCGCCCAGGCGGCCAGCCGCGTCGCATCGGGAGAGAAACCGGTCATGCGGTTCCGGGTCGAGGAAGGAAGAATTTCCTTCTCGGACCTGGTCTTTGGAGATCTTTCCATTCACAGCAGGGAGGTGGGTGATTTCATCCTCCTTCGCTCAGACGGGTCGGCGCAGTACAACTTTGCCGTTGTGGTCGACGATGTTCTGATGAAGATCACTCATGTCATTCGAGGGGAAGGGCACATTTCGAACACCCACAGGCAGATGCTGATTTATGGGGCCCTGGGCGAGGCCCCTCCGCGATTCGCCCATCTTTCGACCATACTTGATGCTGACGGGGCCAAGCTGAGCAAACGTCATGGGGCCACTTCGCTGCAGGAGTTTTGCCGGCAGGGCTATGTGGCGGACTCCATGGTCAACTATCTGGCATTGCTGGGTTGGACTCCTGAGGATGATGGACTGGAACTTCTCGATCCTGCACAGCTTGTCGCGCATTTTCGATTGGACAGGGTGCACAAAGCGCCGGCAATCTTCGACGAGACCAAGCTGAAATGGGTCAACCGTCACTATTTGGGAAAGTTGGAGCCAAAGGAGCTCGTCAGGCTGATTGTTCCTCACCTGGTCGCCCGTGCCTGGATCGCACTCCCTTTATCCCCGGAGGCGAAGACCTGGCTCGAGAACCTGGTGATTTCGCTTCGGAAATATCTGGACAGGGGAGAAGACATCGTCGCTACTTCGGGCGTGGTCTTTGACTTTGACCCGGAGCGCGACCTGACCGAGGAAGACCTTGCCTTTTTGCGCTCAGAAGACTCTGCCAGGGAAGTGATGCTGGAACTCCGGCGCCAACTCGCACAGGTCGACGAGTTGGACGAGGCGGCTTTTGCATGGGCGCTGTCGAAGGTCAACGAGGAAACGGGAGCAAAGGGCAAGGCACTCTTCCATCCGGTCCGCCTGGCTCTTACGGGCATGACATCGGGCCCGGATCTGAAGACTCTGGTTCCCTTGATCGAGCAAGGCAGTCACCTCGACCTGGGCCGGCCGATCCCAGGAATTGACAAGCGCATCGAACGCGTTTTATCTCAACTGTCATGATTGTGGTCGGTATCCAGGCGGTCAACGAGGCGCTGAGATCTTCCCACAGCCGGATCGAAAGGGTCTGGGTGATCAAGGGCGGAAGAGGAAGTCACCTCCAGACCGTGATTGATCTTGCGCGCAGTTTGCAGGTACCCCTGCAGTTCGAGGCCGCTTCCACGATCTCCCGACTTGCCAAAACCACCAAAGTGCCGAGGGTTGTGGCTCGACTCGGCGCCATCGGCACAGTAGCTCTCGAAGAGGTGCTGGATTCGAAGCTGCTGCTGCTCGCCGACGGGGTCGAAGACCCTCGCAACCTGGGAGCGCTGCTGCGTACAGCGGAGGCGACAGGTGTGGGCGGAGTCGTGATCCCCGAGCGGCGGTCCTGCGGCCTTTCTTCAACAGTTGTGGAGACCAGTGCCGGTGCCGCTCTTCACATCCCACTCGTTCGGGTGACCAATTCAGTGAAAACTCTGAGCAGGCTCAAGAAGGCCGGATTCTGGGTGCTGGGACTCGATCTGGAAGGAAAGCAAAGCCTGGATCAGATCGATCTCACCGAGCCTCTGGTTGTTGTCGTAGGGAGTGAGCATCGAGGCCTGCGCCCCACGGTTCGAGGCGCCTGCGATTTTCTGGTGGCGTTGCCCATGCGGGGGCAGATCCAGTCGCTGAACCTGTCGGTGGCGGCCGGGGTCGTGCTTTACCAGATCGTGTTCGCACGATCTGAATAGGTTCTGGGTGCTGGGTTCTAGGTTGGGACCTGAAAAGTGGGAGGGGGTTCTGGGCCGCGACCGCCGGGCATGATGTTCAGGAGCCTCGGTCGCCGCTCCAAGGCGCCTCCCGCATTCCGGATTCCCCAGAACCCAGCACCTGGAACCCAGAACCTATTCAGGCCTCGGTTCTACAATCAGATTCGACCAGCCATCGACCCGGGCCTGGAAATCCGGGGGGATCAGTAATGTTGAGCTGTATTCGAGGACAATGGCGGGTCCCTCAATCTGGTTTCCCGGTTCCAGCTTGTTGCGGACGTAAAAACGGGTTGGACTCGAGACCCCTTCCAGGCCAACTCGCCTTTCTTGAAGTAAAGCCTCCATCGGAGGTTTTTCCCCTCCCAGTTTCTGGCTGACAAAATCGATTGCCGGAAACTGGCCCTGGCCCGACACACGCAGGGTAACAATCTCAACCGGCAGCACCGGGCTCGAATAACCGTATTGCCGGAGATGAGCCTCATGGAAGCTGGCCTTGAAGTCATTCTTGAAGTCGACGTTGAGCTCAAAAGACTGACCGGGATAACGGACATCGACAGAACGCTGGACGTCAATCGTGTCCCGCTTGAACCCCTCCTCCTCGAGGTCTTCCAGAATGCCTTTGGTCAGCTGCTCAAAGGTCGATTCGACCCGCTGTACGATGTCGGCGTCATCAGAGTTCGCCAGAATCGTGATGGAGGCGTCGCGCCGAATATCACTTAGGACGGTACCCTGAGCCGAAACGGTTCCCGGGTTGAGGGGCACCACGATCCGCGGGATCAAGAGGGACCGAGCCAGGTCACACACGTGCAGCCCCCCCGCCCCGCCAAAGCTGACCAGCGTAAAATCGCGAGTGTCATGACCTTTCTCGAGAGAGGCAACTCGGAGCGCGCGCTCCATTTGGGCGCCCACGATCGACCGGATACCGAGGGCCACAGCCTGGGGGTTCCAGTCCGCATCAGAGCCTCCTGAGAGCTGCCTGGCCAGCCCTTCCAGTCCGGCTTCGACCCGGTCCGGCTGGAGAGCAAGCTCTCCTCCCAGAAACCAGTCAGGGTCGAGGAGCCCCAGGTAGAGGTTGGCGTCAGTGACGGTAATCTGGTCCCCGATTCCATAGCACATGGGCCCCGGGTCGGCACCTGCACTTTCTGGACCCACTTTCAGGACTCCTCCGCCGTCGACCGAGGCAATTGAGCCTCCGCCGGCACCCACCGAGATCATGTCGATCATCTGGATGGGGACCGGCCAGCCGGCAATCGCCGCTTCTCTGGTGGTAGCGATGCGGCAATCGCAGAGGCAGACATCAGTGGAAGTCCCGCCCATGTCAAATGTGATGGCCTTTTCAAAGCCGGCTCGTCGGGCCACGTCGAAGGCGCCCACCACTCCGGCGGCCGGTCCAGAGAGGATGGTTCGGATCGGTTCCTCGACTGCTCTCTCAGCCGATATCGTCCCTCCGTTGGACTGCATCAAGGTGAGTTTCTTGCCCTCCAGCACCTCGCTGCCTTTCAGCTCACTCAGATAGGAAGAGATGACCGTCGACAGGTAGGCATTGAGGACCGTAGCCGAGGTCCTCTCGAATTCCCGAAACTCCGGCAGGACCCTGTGGGAGAGTGAAACAGGCTTGGACGTTCCCTTCAGAGCCTCTTCGATTCGCAGTTCCGGTGCTGGGTTCAAGTAGCTGTAGAGCAGTACAACTGCAATCGCTTCGGGATCGATCTGCTCGACCTTGCCTCGAAGCCAGTCGAGACTCTTCTGCTCTAATGTGATGAGATCTCGACCGCTCCAGGAAGTTCTCTCCTTCACCCCGACCCGGTCGTTGGGGCCCACCAGACAGTCCGGTCGAGAACCACTCAGGCTGTAGAGCTCCGGCCGGTTTTGCCGTCCGATTTCGATGATATCTTCAAAGTCCTGATTGGTGAGCAAGAGAGTCCGGGCGCCTTTTCCCTCCAACAGGGCATTCGTACCCACCGTGGTGCCGTGCTGAACTAGATCGTGTGATCCCTTGATTCGTTGGAGACCCTCGATGACAGCCTGGGCCGGTCTCTGTGGTGTGGATGGGAGCTTGAAAACGGAAATCTCGGCCCCTTCAACGACCACGAAATCGGTAAAGGTCCCACCCGTGTCGATTCCGATACGAAGCATAGGTTCCCTCTTTTTTCGCCACATCAGGAATTGCTGTCCTGGCCAGACTGCAAGCTTACTCTTTTCTTGCGGCAGGGAGCAGGGCAACGCAGGAGCCTTTGTCCCGGGGACCGCGATCAGCCCGTCAGGGGAGATCCTCCTGACGAAATAGAATTGCCGCAGGGTTCTAGCCGTGAGAATGCTAAAATACAGGACCGATCAAAACATACCTTGAGTGAAGTCTTCAAGTGGTCAGTTTTAGACGCAGCCCCGATACAGGTCAAGGAAAACCGAATTGAAAGATGCTTCAAGAAACGCTGCGCAAGAAAATCTATTGGACCGCCGCGGGCCTGACCATCCTGGTGCTCTCGTTTCTCGTCAGTGTTACCTTCCTGAACCCAAGTTCAGTGGGCAACACAGATTTCGTCGAGAACATTAATCTCTGGGCCTTTATCTGGGCCGTCAACTTCGTCCTCTTCCTGATTCTCTGTTTCATTCTTGCTCGCGATCTGATCAAGCTCTATTTCGAGTACCCTTCGGAGGAACTCGGCACGCGCATCAAGAGTAAACTGATCACGACATTTACTCTTTTCTCCCTGTTTCCGGCTGTTCTCATGTCTTTTCTGGCTTTTGGCCTGATCAACAGCAATCTCCGGCTCTGGTTCACTTCTCCCTCAGAGCAGCTCCTGGAGTCTGCCGAGGATGTCATCGCCGCCTTTTATGAACAGAATCGTCGGCTCGTTCTCCAGTCCCTGGTGCAACTACTCGACGAGGTCGACCCCGAGAAGCTGCTCTGGGAGGGTAGCTCGACCGAGGATCAGTTGCCGCTTCTGTTTGAAGGTCTGGCGATTTACACGTCAGACAGGGAGCAGGTGTGGTCGCTGGGGTGGCGGGAAGAGGATGTCACGGAGGCTGTCGATCAGGCTTTTTCCGGAGAGCATGTATACCGACACCGTCGAGGCAACGAGCTGAATCGAGCAGACGTCGACCTGGTGCTCGCTGCCGGCCCCATCCGCGACTCCTCAGGGGGGATCAGCGGGGTTCTCCTGGCCCAGCACGTCGTCCCCAGCAGTGTCGAATTCAATGCTCGGGAAGCGGTCAAAGCTCGGGGAAGGTTCAACGAACTCCAAGACTCACAGCGCCAGATTCGAGGGAACTACATTTTGATCCTTGCCGTCACGACACTGGCCGTGATCTTCGGGTTCGTCTGGCTGGGTACCTACATTGCACGCAAGATCACGGTTCCGCTGGAAGCCCTGGCCAGGGGTGCCCATCAGCTGTCGGAAGGGAATCTCGACCACCGGGTCAACGTGGCTGCAGTCGACGAGCTGGGGGTTCTGGTCGATTCCTTCAACCGGATGGCCACTGAGATCCGGGACAGCCGACGTGAGCTCGAAAGGGCCAACGAAGAGTTGCTTCAGACCAACAAGGAGCTGGCCGAAGGTCGATACTACATTGAGCGGATTCTTCAGAACATCGGGACCGGAGTGATGAGTGTTGATCACAATGACGTTGTGAGAACTGTCAATCGGGCCGCCCTGCGCATTCTAAAATTGAGCAGCGAAGAGATTGTGGGTCAACCCCTCCGCAAGGCCGGGGGCGAGAGCATGTACGAGCAGTTTGCCGAAATGAAGAAAAGGGCCAGGCTCTACGACTCCTATCGCCGTGAGATTCTGCTCAACCGGGCAGATCAGCAGGTCTACATCGCGGCCACTGTCACTGCCAACCCTCAAACGATCGGGGGGGGTGAGGAATTCCTGATTGTCCTTGATGAACTCACCGAACTGATTCGAGCAGAAAAGTTTGCTGCCTGGCAGGAAGTCGCGAGGCGACTGGCTCATGAGATCAAGAACCCTCTGACTCCGATCCAACTCTCCACGGAGCGCGTCACGAGTCGATTCGAGCGGTTGGACCGTTCCGATCCAGAGGCAGTGGGTGAGTTTGGCCAGATCTTGCGAGACGCCTTGAAGATCATCAGCGCGGAAGCCCAGGCGCTGAAACTGCTGGTTCAGGAATTCTCGAGATTTTCAAGACTTCCCATCAGCAAGCCGACCGAGACCAGCCTGCACGATCTGATTGAGCAGATGCTGGAGCTGTACGGCGGTTCACTCCAGTCGGTCCGCATCGAAAGGAACTTTGATCCCGGAATTACTACCGTTATGCTGGATCCAGAGCAGATGAGACGAGTATTTGTTAATTTGATGGATAATGCCCTGGATGCTCTTGCCGATTGCGACTACGACCGGGCGATCAGCATCACGACTCGGCCCAATCCTTTGAATGAGTCCGTTACTATCGAGTTCGCCGACAACGGTTCCGGAATCGCACCGGAGGACTACGATAATCTCTTTTTCCCGTACTTCTCGAAAAAGACAAAAGGGACAGGTCTCGGACTGGCCATCGTTCAGCAGATCGTGAACGACCACAATGGTTATGTTCGAGCCGACCCGAATCACCCCAGTGGAATGAGATTTCGGATTGAAATCCCCCGGCATCAGCACTTTTCGGACGAGGAAGTGAGGGACGTTTCGTGAAAGGCAGGGTGCTGATCGTTGACGACGAGGTGAATGTTCGGCGCTCGTTGCGGGGAGTCCTGGAGGATTCAGGATACGAGGTCCAGACGCTGGGCAGCGGCGAAGAGTGCATCGAGGTATTGGATGAGACAACCGTCGATGCCGTACTCCTGGATGTCTGGCTTCCCGGCAAAGATGGCCTGGAGGTGCTGGAAGAAATCAAGGTCAGAAGACCGCACCAGTATGTGATCATGATTTCCGGCCACGGAACCATTGGTACCGCTGTCAAGGCTACCAAGCTGGGAGCGTTTGACTTCATAGAGAAACCGCTTTCTTCAGAGAAGATACTGCTGGTCCTGGAACACGCTGTGAAACAGCAACAGCTGGAAGCTGCTAACCAAAACTTGCGGGATCTGCTGGGACGGGAGACTGTCATGATCGGCACCTCGGTCCCCATGCAGGCTCTGCGCCAACAGATTCGTTTTGCGTCTCCTACGGAAGCGCGGATCCTCATTTTTGGGGAAAACGGCACGGGGAAAGAGCTGGTGGCGCGCCTCCTTCACCTGGGCAGCAACCGCCGTCAGCAGCCCTTCGAAGACGTCAACTGTGCCGCCATTCCGGACGATCTCATTGAGAGCGAACTGTTTGGCTGTGAAAAGGGCGCGTTTACCGGAGCGACGGAGAGTCGAAAAGGCAAATTCGAGCTCGCCCACAAGGGGACACTGTTCCTTGACGAAGTCGGAGACATGAGTCTGAAGACCCAGGCCAAGTTGCTGCGCGTGCTGGATGAGCTGCGTTTCCACTCCATCGGCAGTGACACCGCGGTGGAGGTGGATGTGAGGGTCATCGCTGCCACCAACAAGAATCTGGAGCAGGAGATTTCGGAAGGCCGTTTCCGTGAGGACCTTTTTTTTCGTCTCAACGTCATCCCTTTTGAAGTTCCCCCCCTGCGTGAGCGCAGGGAAGATGTCGGGGTCCTGGGCAAGTATTTCCTGGAACACTTCTGCAGACGCAATGGAAGACGCTCCAAGAGCTTTTCGTCCGCAGTCCTGGAAAGCCTCGAAGGTTATCGCTGGCCCGGCAACGTGCGAGAGCTGAAGAACGTGATTGAGCGAATCGTGATCATGGAACCCGCTGCTGAGGAAGTCCAGATCGTACATCTACCCCAGATGATTCTCCAGAGCGAGAACTCAGCTCGCCTGGAGTCTTCCAACTGGCAGACCGCCAGAGCCGAGTTCGAGAAAGACTTTCTGGAGTCCAGGCTCCGGGAGCACGGCTGGAACATCTCGAAAACTGCCGCCGCCATCGGGATGGAACGCACCTATCTTCACCGCAAGCTGAAGATGCACAAGATCAAGGCTCACTCATGAAGAACCAGATCGAGACCTTTCTCGACTACTTGCTCTATGAGAAAAACTACTCTGAGCACACTTGGAAGAGCTACCAACGAGACCTGGAAGAGTTCAACACGTATCTGAAGGTCGGGAGGTCCGGTAAGATTGCATTGGAGGCCCTGGATCACATTACGATTCGTGACTTCCTGGGTCACCTGGTAGAGAAAGGAAACGGCAAGCGTTCAGTGGCGCGAAAACTGGCCAGCCTTCGTTCTTTCTTTCGTTTTCTTCATCGGCGCGGTGAGTTGGAGTCGAATCCGGCGCAGCTGGTAGCCACGCCCAAACAACCTGTCCGTACTCCCCAGGTTCTGACCGTCAGGCAGATCGAAGAACTTCTCTCCTTGCCCGACCTGAGTACCCATGGAGGACAGAGGGATCGGGCGATTCTGGAGGTGCTTTACGGGACTGGAGTACGGGTCGGCGAACTCGTCAGCCTCAACCTGGCCAGTCTGGGGCTGCAAGAAGGGCTGCTGAAAGTTCGCGGCAAAGGAAAGGAGGAGAGACTCGTGCCGTTTGGGCGCCCGGCTTCCGAGGCTCTACGCGAGTACCTGCCGACCCGCAACAGAATCGTTCGAGCCCGGCATTCTGCCTTTCTGACGGAGGCCCTTTTCGTGAATCTGAGGGGGGGGCGCTTGAGCGCCCGCTCCGTGCAGCGAATCCTGGAGGGTTATGTTCAGCGGTGCTCTTCGACCCTGTCGGCTCATCCCCACTTGCTGCGTCACACCTTCGCGACGCATCTTCTCAACAACGGGGCCGACCTGAGGAGTATCCAGGAACTCCTGGGCCACAAGAGCCTCTCCACAACCCAGAAGTACACCCATCTCTCAGTGGACGAGTTAGTGCGTATTTACCGCTCGTCCCACCCCAAGGCCTAGCGTGCTGTCCCGGAAGTTCGCGGGGTTCAGTCGGGATGGATTTTCGTCGCCAGTGAGGGCGCGACGCAGGAATGCCGCGAGCTTTCCGAGGTAGCGCAATAGACGGTCGGCGCCTCAACGTGCATCTCGTGGCAGAGTTGTTTGAAGGCATACCGAGTTCGCCCTGGAACAGCAGTGAGCGAAGTGAACAAAGCTGTCTGCGAAAAGACGCCCGAAGGAGCGGAGTGAACTTCCGGGACGGCACACCAGGAAAGCGAACATTTACAAACCCCTCGAGTTTTTGCTACATTGCGAACCTGGTGTGAAGTAACGAAACAGAAATATGGCATTTAACAGAGAACAAAAAGACAATATTATAAATAGCTATCAGCTACACGGCTCGGACACGGGATCCCCAGAAGTGCAGGTCGCCATACTCAGCGGGCGAATCAGCTATCTGACCGACCACCTGAAGAGTCACAAGCATGATCACCATTCCAGACGTGGTCTGCTGAAAATGGTCGGCCAGCGGCGTCGACTACTTGACTATCTGAAGGGCAAGAGCTTTGCTCGCTACAAGGAATTGATCGGCCGCCTGGGACTCCGTAAGTAAGAGTCACACCATACCCCGGGCTTGATCGACCTGAACGAGCCTGTCCAGGTTCTTCGCAGAGAGCCTGATCGCCGAGCGGTTGCTGCGAGCAGCAGGTGACATTTCACGATCGGCCTTTAGAACCAGTGTAGTTGCAGGAACGGGCGGGATTAGTCCCCCCTGAAAACCACGGAACAAATCAACATGAGAGATGTAGTAACAGTAAAATTGACGGTGGGCGGAAGAGAGATTTCTATTGAAACAGGACGAATGGCGAAGCAAGCTGACGGGTCTGTGCTGGTCAGAGATGGCGACACGGCCGTTCTGGTCACTGCCTGTGCCCAGAAAGAATCCAAGAACCTCCCCTTTCTCCCTTTGACCTGCGAGTATCGTGAATACACTTATTCTGCGGGGAAGATCCCTGGCGGATTCTTCAAGAGGGAGGGGCGTCCGACTGAAAAGGAGACTCTCACCAGTCGTCTGCTTGACCGGCCCATACGCCCGCTCTTTCCGAAGGGCTTCCGTTACGAGACGCAGGTCATTGCTCTGGTTCTTTCGGCCGATCCCGAAATCAATCCTGACATCCTGGCCATGATCGGCTCCTCGGCTGCCCTGAATTGTTCCGACATCCCCTTTGATGTCCCTATTGCGTCCGTCCGGGTTGGCTTGGTTGACGGTCAGTTGACCATCAACCCCACCCTGAGCGAGCTCGAAGGCAGTGATCTCAATCTGATAATGGCAGCCCGAGACGAGGCCATTCTGATGGTTGAGGCCGGGGCCCGGGAACTCAGTGAAGAGAAAATTGTCGAAGCTCTCGATTTTGGTCATCAGGAGATTCGGAAGATCATCCAGGCGATCCGCGATTTGTCGAGCAAGGTAGGAAAGCCAAAGTGGGAGTTCGTACAGGCAACGGTGGATTCCGATCTGGAGCGGGAAGTTTCTGAGAAGTCGAGTGGTCCGATTCAGGAGGGTCTGAAGCTGTCTGGCGTCGAAGGGAAGCTGGCCAGCGAAGCCGCGCTAAAGAGAATCAAGAAGGACCTCGTCGACTCCTATCCCGAGGAGGATGTAGAACAGAGAACTCAGGTGGCCGGTATATTTGATTCCGTGAAAGAGAAGGTGGTTCGGAATCAGATCCTGGACCAGCAGGAGCGGCCTGATGGTCGCGTCTTCGATCAGATCCGAGCGATCAACACCGAGGTTGGCATGCTGCCGCGGGTCCACGGATCGGCGCTTTTCACGCGAGGCGAGACGCAGGCTCTGGCAACCGTGACCTTGGGAACCGGAGAAGATGCCCAGCGAGTGGACGGCTTGACTGGTGACTCCAAGAAGACCTTCATGCTGCACTACAATTTCCCCCCCTTCAGCGTGGGTGAAGTGAAGTTCTTGCGTGGTCCCGGTCGCAGGGAGATCGGACACGGTGTTCTGGCAGAGCGAGCCATCACACCCGTATTGCCGGACCTGACGGAGTTTCCCTATACGATTCGATTGGTCTCGGACATCCTGGAATCGAACGGCTCCTCCTCCATGGCAACGGTGTGTGGCGGGATCATGGCTCTCCAGGACGCGGGTGTGCCGATCAAGGCTCCCGTAGCCGGGATCGCAATGGGACTCGTCAAAGAGGACGACCAGTACGCCATTCTGTCGGACATAGCCGGAGCGGAGGACCACTACGGCGACATGGACTTCAAAGTTGCCGGGAGTCGTAAGGGGATCACCGCACTGCAAATGGACATCAAGATCGCAGGGGTCAATCGGGAGATCATGTCCGAAGCCCTTGAACAGGCACGTCTGGGTCGACTCTCCATTCTGGACTCCATGAACGAGACACTTGCCGAGCCTCGCTCTGGTCTCTCGGCCCACGCACCGCGGATCCTGACCATTCAGATCAATACCGACAAGATCGGGGCCGTGATCGGCCCGGGCGGCAAGATCATCCGGGGCATGGTTGACGAGTACGGCGTCAAGATCGACATTGAAGACGACGGAACCGTTTCGATCTACTCCACAGATGAAGCCTCGGCCCAGAAAGCCATTGATCACATCAAGGAACTGACCGCCACAGCGGAGGTGGGAAATACTTACCTGGGCAAGGTTGTCAAGGTCGTTGATTTCGGTGCCTTCGTGGAGATTCTGCCTGGAACCGATGGCCTGCTCCACATCTCTCAGATTTCCGAGCGAAGGATTGAGGACATCAATTCCGAAATTAAGCGAGGCGACAAAATTCTGGTCAAGGTGCTCGACATTGACAGGCAGGGTAAGATTCGGCTCAGTCGCAGGGCTGTTCTCGACGACCAGAAAAATCAGTAGGCGCGTTTTTTGTCCGCGCAGGACACCTTTCACGTTCCCGGGAAGGTCCAGGAGCTTGAAATCGGTAGCCTGATTCCAGGTAACATACTGAGTAGTGACGAGCACACTCCCCGGGTTACTGAGGAAGTTCAAAGAAGGCAGTCTCTCAGAAGATGAACTTCTTCGTTTTCTGCAGGATCTTCCATACCAGGATCTCGAGTTTGCAAAGGTGGACCATCACCGAGCCCTTCGACAGGGCTTTCCCGAGGTCGTCTTCGGCCGGGGGAAAACGAAAGAGCAGATCGAGGGCATTGCTGGAAGCCTGCTGGACCGCCAGGAAAATCTTCTGATCACCGGTGCTACTGAAGAGGTCTTCCATTCAGTCCTGAACCTGTGTGCGGAGGCCAGGTACTTTCCCGCTTCAAAAATCATTGCTGTACACCGCGAGAAGACCATCACAGGGATGGGGACTATCGCCGTCCTGTCTGCCGGGACCGCTGACATCCCGGTTGCTGAAGAGGCTGCCGTCACCGCCGAGGTGATGGGCAATGAAGTGTTTACGAGCTACGACTGCGGTGTTGCCGGTGTGCACCGGGTGCTCAGTTTAAGAGAGACCCTGCGCGACTGCTCGGTGGTTGTGGCTGTGGCGGGCATGGAAGGAGCTCTCCCCAGTGTTGTAGGGGGGCTGGTCGACTGCCCGGTGATCGCGGTACCGACGAGTGTTGGCTACGGAGCCGCTTTCGGCGGTATCGCAGCATTGCTGGGGATGCTCAACAGTTGTTCTCCGAATGTCACCGTGGTCAACATTGATAACGGTTTTGGAGCCGGGTTTGTATCGAGCCTGATCAACCGACAGCGGAGTCCCGCCCGGTGACGCCATGGATCCCGAGACACTGAATCTGGTAGGTTTCCAACAAGTCCTGGAACTGCTTCAGGGCCTGGCCCAGACCTCGGCCGGTCGCAGGGTCATTGACAACTTGCGTCCCCACAGCGACTCGCGCGAGTCTTCAAACAGGCTCCAGATGGTGGAGGAGTTGATCGGTCTGGTGGAGGAGCTCCACTCCTTGGACCTCTCTGTCGCCGAGGGTCTGTCAGAGGCGGTGGACCACCTTTCTCTGGCTGGGGGCATTCTCAACCCGGATCAACTCCTGAGACTGGCCCACGGTGTAAAGCTTGCTGCCAGGCTGGCCGGCTCTTGCCAGGAATGGGAAAAGTCCGCCCTTTCGACCCTTCTTGCTCCGGCTTGCCAACTTTCGTCTTTGAGCCAGGAGATCGAAAGGGTCATCAATGATGACGCCGAAGTCCGCAGTTCGGCAGATCCGGAACTGGCGGGAATTCGAAAACAGATCAAGATCGAACGGCACCGAGTTCAGAAATGTCTGGAGGGCTACCTGAAGGGTCAATCGGCCCGCCATCTGATCAGTGAGCCCTATATTACTCGAAGGAACGAACGCTACGTCATTCCTGTGCGGGCCGAGGCTCAAACGAGCATTCCCGGAGTGGTACATGCTTCGAGCGGTTCTGGCGTGACCGTTTTTCTAGAGCCCCTCGAGTCCGTCGACCTGAACAATCGGCTGCTCCAGAGCGAGAACCAGGAAATCCGCAAGATCCAGCAGTTGCTGGCCCGACTGAGCGAAGCCGCGAGAAATCACTTCGAAGAGCTCCTGTCACTCGTGGATCGACTCGCGCGGCTGGATGCCTGTCAAGCAGCGGCCGAGTTTGCCCGCCGCCATCATTGCTGTCTGCCCGTGGCCAGCGAGAGCGGGGAACTATGCCTGGAAAAGGCCAGGCATCCACTACTCGAGGTTGCCCAGTCAGGAGCTGTACCGATTACGATACGGCTTTCCAGGGAGCAGCAAATTCTGGTCATCAGCGGCCCCAATGCTGGTGGCAAGACAGTTGCCCTGAAAACGATCGGTCTGTTCTGCTGCATGGCTCAGGCGGGCCTTCCGATTCCTGCCGATCGAGCAGTGCTTCCCTGCTTTCAACAGATCCTGGCCGATATCGGAGATCACCAGTCGATTGGAAGGAATCTGAGCACGTTTTCGGCCCATCTGCAGCGCGGAGTTCAGATCCTGAAAAGCATCGAACCTCCCTCACTCGTTCTGCTGGACGAGGTTGGCAGCGGCACCGATCCGGCTCTTGGGGCTGCCCTGGGAGTTGTGCTCATGGACGAGTTGAGCCGGAATGCGGTGGTTGTGGTGACAACTCACCTGGATCAGGTCAAGGCTTTCGCGGCCGCCCGGCCGGGGGCCGTCAATGCAAGTGTCGAGCTTGACCATGAGACGATGGCTCCGACGTTTCAGATCGTTTTTGGCCAGCAGGGAGCGAGCAGCGCCTTCGAGATCGCTTCCCAGCTCGGGTTCCCGGCCAGGCTCTTGAAGGAGGCTCGCCGTCATCTCTCCAGTGCCGAGTGCCAGGTAGAAGAACACCTGGCTCGACTCAGGCGGCAGACTCGCGAGCTGAGCTTGCAGGAGGAGCAGCTCGAAAAGGATAGGAATGGTGTTCGGCAGCGCCTTGTTGAGGTGGAACAGGAGAAGAGAGGACTAAGGGAACTGGTCCGAAAGGAACTGGCCAAGAAACTGGGTGAACTGGAGAGGGACTTTCAGTCCCAGTCAAAGCGGATTCTGAAGGGGATCCGAGACCGATTTGAAGCGGCTCGGGTGAGGAAAGAAACAGAGCGACAACGACAGAGGCTGAAAGAAGCCTTCAGAGAGCGCTTGCGCACGGAAGCTCAGGCCAAGAAAGTGCCCAATACGAAGAGCGTGACCTTTCAGATCGGATCGAATGTGTGGGCTTCAGAGCTGAAGAGAATGGCCCGCATCACGGAAATTGATCGAGACGAAGCCAGCGTTGAGATCGGGGGAAAGCGCCTGCGGCTCAAACTGAAGCAACTGGAGCCGGTTCAAGAAGGGCAGCGCATTCTGGAACCGAGGCCTCAGATCCAGCTTGAGATCGTCGAAGACACGAACCGGGAGCTCAACCTCGTCGGAGAGAGGGTCGACGAGGCATTGCATCTCACCGATAAGTTCCTGGATCGAGCGTTCGTCTCCGGCCTGGAGGAGGTCAGGCTCATCCACGGCTTTGGAAGCGGCAGTCTTCGTAGGGCGGTGCAGGGCTTTCTGGCGGAGCATCCCCACGTCAGTGACTTTAGAATAGAGGGAGGCGCCACTCTCGTTCGCCTGAAACTCTGATCCGAGCGGCGCCAGGTACCCAATGAACTTTGACGAGTCGTACATTCATCAGATCCGTTCCAGCAACGATATCAAGGATGTTGTGGGCGCCTATGTGCGTTTGAAGAAAAGCGGTCAGAACGAGATCGGGCTGTGCCCTTTTCACAACGAGAAAACACCTTCCTTCAACGTGAGTGCGAGCAAGCAGATTTTCAAATGCTTCGGCTGCCAGGCCGGAGGCGATGTCATCGATTTCATTCGGCTGATCGAGAATTTCAGCTTTCCTGAGTCTATCGAGTACCTGGCTGAGCGGCAGGGGATTCCACTCCCTGCAGATAGAACTCAGTCGACGAAGTCAACGGACACCCACCGACTCCTTTCCTTGATGGAAGTGGCTCAGGCTCATTTCCGCGCCTTTCTGCTCGACAACTCAAGCGCCCAAGAGTATCTGGTGCGGAGAAACATTACTGCCGAGACGATCGAGAGCTTTGGCCTGGGCTATGCCCCGCCCGGGAATCGACTGCTTAGATTGGTGAGAGAGAAGGCAATACCCGACGCCGAAGCTCTGAAGTGCGGCTTGATCAAGGAAAGCCCCGGCGGCCAGCCCTACGACAATTTTCGAGATCGGATCACCGTTCCGATTCGGGACCCGACCGGCCGGGTCATCGCCTTTGGCGGCCGGTCCCTTGGTGAGGGACTTCCCAAGTACCTGAATTCTCCCGACACCGTCCTCTACAAGAAGAGCCTGCATCTGTTCGGGCTCGACTTGTCCAGGCAGGATATACGGCGCCGGGAGTGTGCGATCCTGGTGGAGGGCTACTTCGATTGTATGGTCCCTTTCCAGGCTGGGTTTCGGAATGTGGTGGCCTCGCTTGGAACCAGTCTGACCGACAGCCAGGTCAAGTTGTTACGACGCTACACGAGACAGGTGATTCTCGCCTACGATTCAGATGAGGCAGGCCTTCGGGCATCTCTGCGCTGCCTGCGACTGCTGCTGGAGGGAGGACTCCGTGTGAATGTGGTTCAACTTCCCGAGCAGGTTGATCCGGATACCTTCATCAATCGCCATGGAGCCGAGGCCTACAGAAAGCAGCTAATCGCTTCCCAACCAGGCGTTGAATTCGCGCTCGAGTATCAGATCGCCCAGCACCCAGACCCTTTCAGTCCGCGGGGAAAACAGGAGATAGCCGACGCTGTGAGTCCTCTCACTGCCTACATCGGGAACCGGATCGAGCGGTCCGAATATGTCTCCAGACTGGCAGCTCGGCTGCAAGTCGAGCCCGACTTGATTCTGCAGCCGATTCGGCGTTTCCGGACCCCGAACCGGGCACCATCCAGCGCCGAGGCTACTGGCCTTCCCGAAGCCCTGCCGGCCGAGGTGGTTCTCTTTCAGGCCTTGCTGAACCCTGGCCTGGCTCCCCTTTTGAAACCCAGGGTTGACTCGGATCTGGTCGCCACCCTGGCAACTCACCGTCTCTTCCAGAAAGTCTTTGAATTCTGGGAACTAAATCGTCAGCCCAGCATCCTTAATCTTCGTGATGCATTGAAAGACGAGGGGGACATTCACCTCCTCGAAACCATTGGCCTCCGCTCTGCGCTTGAAGTCGAAAGCGAAGAGATCGCACTCGAGAGCATCCGCAGCCTGCGAAAGCTGCAACTCGATCGGAAGAAGCGACAGGTACAGGATCAACTGAAACAGGAGGAGACAAAGGACCCATCGTCTCCTTTAATCGTAGAATTCCTAAAAGAGTTGCACAAGATTGAGCACAGCCGGCAGCAACTGGATCGAGACCCTGGACCGGCTTGATCTGGTGTGACGACGCATTTTACACTAGTTGCTTGCCTCCCCAACAGCGGCCGAGAGGAAACCAGTTTGTCACTTGAAGATAAGTACGAAGGCGTAAAGGATCTGCTCGTCCTTGGCAAAGAGAGGGGCTACCTGCTTTACGACGAGGTGAACGACGCGTTACCCGACGACATTCAGTCTGCCGAGGAACTGGATGCGATCTTCGAGCTCTTTGGAGACGCCGGCATTGAGGTCATCGACTCCGAGCAGCAATTCGATGCCACCCGGAGCCAGGCCCGTCCGAAAGCAGGCGGGGGAACTTGGGAAGTCGCTGTCGAGAGTCTCGAGAAGACCAATGACCCGGTTCGCATGTACCTGCGGGAGATGGGGACCGTTCCTCTCCTGACACGGGAGGGTGAGGTTGAGATCGCCAAGCGGATTGAAAAAGGTCAAAAAACAGTCGAGAAAGCTCTGTCTCGTTCGCCGGTTGTAGTGGCCGAGATTCAGAAGTATGCACAGGTCTTGAAAGAGGGAGTACTCAATATCAAGAACTTCGTTCTTTTTCCCGAGGACGAGATCACTGAGGAACTCCTGGCGAAGCGGCGGCGTTCCATCCTGCGGCGTGCCAGCGAGATCAGGAAACTGGAGATCGAGGCATCCAAGATTCGCATCCGACTTCGACGGGCCAAGAAGGATACGGCCAATTACAAGAGACTACTTTCTCAACTGGCGCGCTATAGAATCCCGATTGCCCGGCAGGTCCAGAAACTGAACCTCACGCCGGCAATTCACGAGAAGCTTGTCAACGCAGTCAAGACGACGGTGGATCGGATTGTAGCTCTGGAACGGGAACAGAAGCGCCTCAAGAAGCTGCAGGAGTCGTCGCTCAAGCTCGACGAAGTCAAGAAGATCAAGCTTCGCAACCGGGAGATCCAGAAGGAGTTCAAGGAGATTGAGGACGAGGTTCTGGCGAGTCCTACGGAACTCAAGAGAACGCTTGCCGCGATCAAGCAGGGAGAGCTGGAAGCGGACATCGCCAAGAAAGAGCTGGTCGAGGCGAATCTCCGGCTGGTTGTCTCCATCGCCAAGAAATACACCAATCGCGGACTCCAGTTCCTGGACCTGATTCAAGAAGGCAACATAGGTCTGATGAAGGCGGTGGACAAGTTCGAGTATCGACGAGGCTACAAGTTCTCCACCTATGCAACCTGGTGGATCCGACAGGCCATCACCCGGGCGATTGCCGACCAGGCCCGAACGATCCGGATTCCAGTACACATGATCGAGACGATCAACAAGTTGATCAGAACCTCACGGGCGTTGGTTCAGGAACATGGCAGGGAACCCACTTCAGGAGAGATCGCTGAGAAAATGGACATTCAAGTGAGCAAGGTTCGGAAGATCCTGAAGATTGCTCAGGAACCCATATCTCTGGAGACCCCAATCGGGGAAGAAGAGGACAGCCACCTTGGGGACTTCATCGAAGACCGCGGGGTTGTTTCTCCTTCCGACGCAGTCATCAATCTCAATCTTAAGGAGCAGACTGCAGCCGTTCTTGAAACGCTCACGGACCGTGAAGAGCAGGTGATCCGGATGCGATTCGGTATCGGTGACGGAAGTGAGCACACACTCGAGGAAGTGGGTCAGAGATTCTCGGTCACCCGCGAGCGTATTCGTCAGATCGAAGCCAAGGCTTTGCGAAAGTTACGACATCCTTCCCGGAGCCGGAAGCTCAAGGCTTTCCTTGAGAACACCGGAAAAGAAGGGCTTTGAGACGGAGGCGTCCCGTGAGGGACGTTTTTTTTTGGTTTCAAAAGAAGGGAGTGCCAGGCAAGACAGGTTCGACTGAAACCTCGAGTCGAATTTAGTGGGCCCATAGCTCAGTTGGTTAGAGCATCTGACTCATAATCAGCCGGTCGTAGGTTCGAGTCCTACTGGGCCCACCACATTTTCGCGAGAAGTCTGATGGAAGCAGAACTAAGCGTACAAGAAGAACTGAAGTTGTTGAAGGCCCTGCAAGAACTGGACCTTGAGCTCCAGGACCTGCGGAGCCGTCTGGCTGAGGTTCCGGATAGGGTGTCTGAAGTGGATCAGGCTCTGGACGAAAACCGAAGCGTCCTGGACCGGGCTCAGGCAATCGTCGAAGAGCAACAGCGAGAGCAGCGGCAGACTGAGAGCGAAGTCGGGTCCTTGCGCGAACAGCTCTCCAAATACAAGACACAGTTGATGGAGGTCAAGACCAACAAGGAATACCAGGCAATGCTCCACGAGATCGAGGGTATGCATCAACAGATTGAGGCAAAAGAGGACCAGATACTGGAGCTCATGATGGCTGCGGAGGATCGACTTGCAGAGGCAAGGACTCTGGAAAAAGAGTTCCATACAAAAGACAAGGAACTGCGCCAAACGAGGGCAGAAGCTGAGGCCTTCTCAGCTCAGGCCGTGAAGGAGATTGACAGGCTCGATCGGGAGCGGGAAGGCCTGGCGGGTGCTGTGCCCTCGGTGAGGCTTCGCCAGTACGAGCGTATTTCCAGCGCACGGGGTGGGCGGGCGATTTCTCCGATCATCGACGGGTCCTGCCAGGTTTGCTATGTAGTCTTGAGAAAGCAGTTGATAGCGGAAGTGAAGACATCTGCCCGCATCGCGACTTGTGAGTCCTGCAATCGTATCCTCTACTACGACCCGGACTTGCCTGCAGTGTGAGCGTTAGCCGGGGCTGGCGAACTGAGGAGGATCGATTCCCCTGTTCGCAAGTCGGACAACACAAGAAATGAATTCAGTTCTACGAACTCCCCTTGTCTTTCTGCGCCAGGCCTATCTTGCCGTCACGGAGTTCGAGTTCTATGGTCTCATCTTCCGACAGCCGATCCTGGTCACGATTTCTTACCTTGTTTTCTTAAGCCTGCTCGTAGCCCTGACATTTGCCGCTGTCGCGACATGGGTCCAGCTTCCGAAGATCGAGGACTTCGTTCTCTGGGCAGGCGACAATCTGCCCCCGATCTCGATCCGAGAAGGGCGGCTCGAGGTGGTGGGAGAGCAGCCTCTGATTCGCCGCTATTTTGGGGATCAGATCGTCACCTTCGTTTACACCGAAGAACAGGGCCTTCAGCTTCTCGAGGAGTTAGATCCGCCGGCTGTAATCTTCCAGCGCGATGACTTCTCGTTGCTGGTGGAAGGGGCCTCGGGTACCTGGAACTGGAGGGATGTCGCTCCTTTTGTGACCTTGCTCAGCGGACCCGAGGAGTGGCACGCGTGGGGGCAACGGCTCAGTCTGATCTTCTTTCCGGCCGTTTTTCTCGTACAATGGGTTTTTGTGGTCACAGTCAGGAGCATGCAGGCATTGCTTTTGATGTTCTGCGCCGCCTCAGTAGCTGCTCGGCTCGGGAACAGGCTCAGTTATCAGGAATGTTTTACGATTTCGGTATACAGTTTGACCCCTGCATTCATCTTGAATCTGGCCGTGACTCTCACAGGCCAGCAGGGTCTCTTGTTCGATTTGATTTATCTGGGTATCGCAGCTGTGTACACATTTCTGGCCACTCAAAGATGCCTGTCAGTCGACCGTTCCTGAAACCAAATGGGTATTAGGAGATCATTGGGAAGCCGTTAGCCAAGCATTGAACCGATGAATATGACGCAGCGCACCATAGCCACCCGGATGTTTCTGACGACCCTTGTCCTTTGGTCAGGCCTGCTCCATGCCCAGGACGACCCCGCCCAGGACACGGTCATTCGAGCGGAAGTCGATGTCGTCAACGTTCTCGCAACTGTGAAGAATAAGCGGGGTGAGTATGCGCAGGGGCTGACTCTGAATGATTTTGAGGTTTTCGAAGAGGGAATCCGCCAGGACTTGCAGTTCTTCCACTACGAGACCGGCGAAGCTGCCCGATCGCTGACAATCGTGGTTCTGATCGACACCAGCGGTAGCGTCAAGAATGAGCTTGTTTTCGAACAGCAAGCCGCCATCGAGTTCCTGAAAGCAACCTTGCGGGAGAAGAAGGATCTGGCGGCCGTGCTCCAGTTTGACAGCGAGGTAGGGCTGGTTCAGGACTTTACCTTCGATCTGAAGAAACTTGAGTCCGAGATATACAACATGACGCCTCCCGGTGGCGCCACCAAGCTCTACGATGCCGTGGTGATTGCCACCGAGGATATGCTTCGTCATGAAGTGGGCCGGCGGGTCATGGTCGTGCTCTCGGACGGTGCCGATACACAGAGTTACTACCGGTCCCGTGACGCGATCCATTCCGCACAGCAGCGTGATGTGATTATTTTTGGCATCGGTGTGCGTAGTCGCGAGCACCATGCCGATTTCGACCAACTGCGGGCCTTTGCGGAGGCCACAGGGGGGCACTTTTTCAAGTCCAAGGCGGACCTGAACCGCCTTCGAGAAGCGTTCAGGAAGATTAACCAGGAGATCAAAAACCAGGTCAGCCTCGGCTACGTTTCTTCGAATACTCGCCGAGACGGGGAATTCCGAAAAGTGGAGGTCCGAGTCAAGAAACGCGGCTTGAAAGTAACGCATCGTAAGGGCTATTATGCCCCGGGTAAATCGTGATGGACTCTCGCGAACTTGAGACCAGTGAGTTGGTTCCCATCAAGCTTCAGCTGTGTGTGTTGCGCTGTGAACTGGAGCGGCTGGAGGAGGATCTCAACCGCCTCTCGGAGAGACATTCTCGGATCCGGGCGGACATTTCCCGCTACGAAGACTTCCTGGCGCGTACCCGGCGGCGGGGGCTCTTGCGACGCGTGAAGTAGCTATTTCATTTGATGCAGCAACTCCGAAAACTGAGTGTGGTCATCCCTGTTTTCAATGAGGAACCGACCGTCGAGACTCTGATTCGCCGGGTGCTCGCGGTGGAACTCCCCAAAGAGGTGATCGTCGTAGACGATGGTTCCACGGACCAGACTCCGACGATTCTGGCACGACTGGCCCAGGATCCTGTGATCGCCGGTATGACGGTTTTTCTCCAGCACCCGCGCAACCAGGGCAAGGGGGCCGCCATTCGCACAGCTCTGGAACGGGTCGGAGGGGATGTTGTGATCATTCAGGACGCCGACCTCAAGTATGATCCACGGGAATTCCCCCGTCTGTTGGAACCTATTCTCGATGGGAGAGCGGATGTGGTCTACGGCAGCCGTTTTCTGGGAGGACCTCATCGAGTTCTCTACTTTTGGCACTACGTCGGCAACAGGGCATTGACCCTGCTCTCCAACATGCTGACCAACCTGAACCTGTCCGACATGGAGACCTGCTACAAGGCGTTCCGGACTGAAGTCTTGAAAGGTGTCACCATCCGCTCCAATCGTTTCGAGTTCGAGCCCGAGATCACTATCAAGATCGCCCGCCAGGGGTGCCGTATCTACGAAACCCCAATCTCCTACAGCGGCCGATCCTATGCCGAAGGAAAAAAGATCGGCTGGAAGGATGGCGTCCGCACCCTGTGGGCGCTGATCCGGTTCAAGTTCGGGGATTAGATCTCCAGGTTCCGGGTTCCGAGTTCAAGTACGAAAAGTGGGAGAGTGGGAGAGGGCTCAGGGCGGCTCTCGGCCGCTCCTTAACGTTCGCCGCCCCGAGTCCGCCTCCCCCTTCCTGTTTTGGAATCTGGAATTGATTCAGAGCATCAGGCTTAGATACTCGATCAGGGCCGTCAGATCTTCCTCGCTGATCTTGCCTTCAAAGGCGGGCATTTGGGAGGCAGGATCGCCGGCCTGCGGATTGAGGATCTGCTGGCGTAGATGCTCCTGGCTGAATTTCCAACCAGCTTGACTGAGGTCCGGACCCACAAGCCCGCCCTGGTCTCCCAATCGGTGGCAGTTGACGCACTCGAAGTGAACCAATGCCTGTCTGGCCCGGATCATCTGCTGCGGATTATCGCTCTCAGGAAGCGGTAGGGCTTCCTCAGAGACCTGCTCTCTCTCACCAGAGTGATAGATCTTGCTGTAGGCGGAAGTTGCATACATGCCGGCAAAGAGAGCCGCTACGGAAAAAACAGCCAGCTTTCGGCGCCGCCAGTCCCGAGATGGGGAGTTATCGAGCAGAGGCAATGCGAACAGGGCCAGGATGATGAGTGTGGGAAGAACAACCGTCGCCAGCACCGGAGGGCCAGGCACCACTCTTAACAATTCATAGTGGGCCAGAAAATACCACTCGGGACGCGGGTCGTAGGCGCTGTCGGAGAGATTGGCTCCGGCTTCGAGACCGGGAGGAAACAAGAAAGCCACGATCAGCAACAGAACCAGAGCTACCAGTGAAGCGGTGCTGTCGCGGAGCATCTGCTCCGGATAGAAAGGAACGGTCCGCTCTTCTTCTTGGTTGCTCGAGGGATCCCGGGCGATCTTGTGTTTCCTCAGCAAGTACAGATGAAGCGAGACGACTCCTACCAGCAAGCCAGGCAGGAAAAAAATGTGGAGAGCGAAGAAGCGGCTCAAAGTATAGGCCCCGAGTTCTTTTCCCCCACGAAGAAAGTCGGCGAAGAAAGGACCCAGGAGCGGGCCGGTTGAGATCATCTCCGTTCCCACTCGGGTTGCCCAGTAGCCCTTCTGGTCCCAGGGAAGCAGAGAACCGGTGAAGGCGAAAACCAGAATTAGCAGAAAGCCCACCAGGCCAAGCATCCAGTTCAGTTCACGGGGGCGTTTGTAGGCCCCGGCAATCGACACGCGCAGGATGTGAAGTGTAGCCACCAGGATCAGAAACGTGGTGCCCCAGATATGGATCCCCCTGACCAGGGTCCCCGGTTGGTTATGCTCCTGCAGGTGGCGAAGACTCTCCCACGCATGGTCGAGTGTGGGTGCATAAAAGAGCAGTAAAACCCCTCCAGTCAGGAATTGAACTATGAGGAGGAAGACCAGGACACTGCCAAGTGTGTGACGCCAGCCCACACTGGGAGGCTGAGGATCAGAGAGGAAAGCCCGCAATGGTGTTTTCAGGGGCAGCCGTTGATCAAGAAACTGGATCAGTTTCTTCATGTTCGGCGGATCCATACCTTGCTATCGCGAAGTTCTGCGTGGAATCTCCGCAAAGGAAGAGGCGGCGGACCCGACACCACTTCTCCGTCGGGAGCGTAGGCGCCTCCGTGACAGGGACACTGGAATCGGCTGACAGTGTCTTCCCAGTGCACTGAACAACCGAGGTGTGTACAACGAGAGGAAAAGACCACAGGATGCCCGTTCTGAAGCAGTGCATAGACCGCTTCACTCTTGTCTTCGGTCATCCACCCTTGCGTTAGCCGAAAGTGAAGCGCCAGCGGGCGTGGCTGATCTGTCAGTTGTTCGAGATCCACCAGCGGGATCCAGTCAGACTCGCGACCTGAGAAGATCGGCAGTACGGCTGCCGAGGTCATCAGAGCGGTCAGCACAGCTCCGATCACGGCCTGGACTCCCCACACCATTCTGGCCAGAAACTTTCGACGTTGCTCTATGATCATGCCTGGTTCGCATCAAGATAACGCACACGGTCTCCTTTTCGACAAAGAAAATGGCAGGATGGGGATTTCAAATTCCAAGAAACGCGGAACGCCCTACCGACGCAGGGGAGGAATCCACTCTTCAACAAGCCGGCTGTTCCAGATCCTCATGTAGTCCCGGTGACGATCTGAGGCCGGATGTCTTTCTTCGGGAGAATACGGAAAGGTCCTCATTCCGTGGAAGGGAAGTGGCCCCACGTAGTCTGGCGCCGCCGAATTCACGTCCATGTCTTTCCCGAAACCATCTACGAAAACCAGATAGTCCCGCTGCCATCCGGCTGGCAGAGAGGGCAGGCTGGAAACATCGAACCAGGCTTTGATCTCATCACCTGAGCGCGTAATGACGAAGAAGTCGTCGATCTGTGCGAGTAGAGAGCGCACGTCCCCGTAACGGGTGTAGGCTCCCACGTGCGTTTTCCACGGAGCCACCTGCGACCGAACGGAGTAATCATAGGTCTTGGGCAGGCGCCCATCCGGGCTGGAGAACCTGGGAAAACCTCGGAACTGAAGCTCAGCTTCGAAGGGTGCCAGCCGGGCGGTGCGGAAATCGGTCCGGGCTGGAGAACTCTCCACCAGGATCTGATCCCAGTGGATGCGCATGTTGGTCACAATCTTGACTTGTCTCGAAGAGGATAGAAACTTGCCCGTGAGGTCCACTGTCATCGGCTTGGGCAAGCCGGCCGGAAAACCCATTCGGCTCAGAACCGTGACCCATCGCCCCGATTCGTCCAGGACCTGCAGGTAAGGCGGCACCAGCGTTAGACCGGCCTGGGAGGCTGCCAGATTGCTGGTGCTGTCCGCATAGTCGATCCAGGCGTGCATCAGCAGGAGCACCCTCTCGTCCTCGGTGTTTCCCAGATCGAGGATCAACTCGTGCAGGTTCGCATAGCCCTTGAACGGCCCGGATTCGAAGAGAGCCGCGTAAACCCGGTCGATGGCTCCGATCTCCTGCAATACACTGCGACCCTTGCCATCCGTGGCAGAGACGGGAAGGCGTGGAGCCTGGAAGGTGAGCAGGCGATGGGCATCGTAGGGAGGGCCGGGGAGCAGCTTCTCGTCCGGGTAAACCTCAAATTCGGCTGGGTGGTCGACAGTTACCAGCTCCAACTTGTCGAAGAAAATGATCTCTTCCAGCTGGTTGTTGAGAGTGATTCCCAGTTGGCCGTTCTTCAGAGCGACATCCCGCCGGGAGAGCTTGATGTACTCATCGGTATCAGGATAGTTGTATGTTGCCGGGGCCAGCAGTGTGCCGAAGGCGCTGCCGCCGAGAAAGTCTGTCTGGAAACGATAGTCGTTTCCGTCCCAGACGTAGAGAATTGGGCAACTGGTCCCCTTACGATCCAGTTCCTGCACGCGGAAGCGTTTGTTGACGGGTGGGTCGATCTCCGACTGAAGGACTCCTCCAGGCCACAGCAGCCGAACGGCATCAGCCCGGTTTGACCCCAGGCCGAAGTGAAGCAGAGGCGGATTCTGGCCCATGCCCCCGTGTCCCCCCATGGCCTCCGCTTTTTGCCAGAGTCGACCGGCCAGTACCTCTACCTTGGTCCCGATTCCCAGGCGGTTACTGTTGGTACCGGTCAAATGGACCTGGATCCAGTTGTTGTCGGTCACGGTGTCGTTCCGCAGCAACAGGGGCATGCTCTGGCTGACCGCCACCGCAAAATCGAGGTCCCCGTCGTTGTCGAAGTCCACAACACTCAATCCCCGAACCTCCAGATTCGAATGATCTTCGAAGTCGCCAGCAGCGGTTTCAACCAGTTTTCCCTGCCGGTTCTGGAAGAAATGAACTGAAGTCTGAAGCGGGCTTGTCGAGCTTCTCTTAGCCACGACTACCAGGTCGAGATCGCCGTCGTTGTCCGCGTCCAGAGTTTGAAGGGCGATCAGTTGCATCTGGGGAGGAAGAAGAGTCCGGGTGGTGTCCGCTCGAAACGAGTTGCCCGAGCCATTCAGGAAGAGCGCTGCGCTGGTGGCTCCGCCCGCCAGGCCGGCAACGAGGTCCATTTTTCCATCTCGATTCAGGTCACCCACCGCAAGCGTCGGCATTGGCCACCGAGTCGGCAAGTTGAGGGTCTGGAAGGTCCCATTTCGGAGATTGGTGAAGAGCGAAGGAGGCGTGTCCGAGTTCGTCGCCAGCAGGTCGACATCCCTGGAATTGTTGAAGTCAAAAGCCACGACAGCTGAGGTCGAGGAAGTGCCGCCGGTGACACCCGCCTCCTTGGACACATCCGAAAAGGTGCCGTCTCCGTTGTTTCGATAGAGCACATTGGGGTGCCCCGCCAGGCGAAAGCCGCCAGTCGCTGCCTTGTCTGTCGCCGGAGCCAGGAGGTTAGCTACATAGATGTCGAGGTCGCCATCATGGTCGTAATCAACAGCCGTCGCACCGCTGCCTCCACCGGCATCTCCTACACCCGCCTCCGTGGTCCGATCCGTGAAGGTGCCGTCACCGTCACTCATATAGAGTTGGTTCGGCCCCAGCCGCACCAGATAAAGATCAAGCTCCTGATCGTTGTTGTAGTCACCCCAGATGCCCGACATAACAGCCGTCGAGCCGTCCAGCCCCGCAGACGAAGTGACATCTACAAATCGACCTTCGATATTCCGAAACAGGCGGCTTCCGGTCCCTGTCAAGGACGAGCACCCAACAAAGAGATCGAACCATCCATCCCCATCAAAGTCTCCAAAACTCACACCGCTGCCGATTTGCTCCAGAGCCTTCCGGGACATGAGAGATCCAGGCGGGATCACAGACTTGCTGGTGGCCCGAAGACGTGTCTGAGGTTGGATTCCAAGCTCTGATGAGACCTCCGAAAAGGAAATCGCCACCGAAGTCTCCGTTCGATCGTCGGCCTTCAGATAGGAGTCGATCTGATCGATGACCAGGGAGTAACGGCCTTGTTCGAGGTACTGGAGGCCAATCGTATCGGTCCCGAACTGATCTTGCAGGCGCTGAAACTCGAGCATTTCAGCCATGCCAGCCTCCCTCTGACCGCTTCTCTGCAGGGATAGAGCCAGGTTGTATCGGGCAGAAGCGTTGAACGGCTGCAATTCAATTGTCTTCCTGAGGTAGGAGGCCGCTTTCTCAAACTCGCGTTCTCGGCGGTACAGAAGCCCCAGGAAGTAGTTGGCAGAAGGGTCGGTTGGATCGATCTCGACGACTCTGCTGAAATTCCGCAGGGCCCCGGCGGTGTCCGCCTGGTTTCGCAGGATAAGGCCCGTCATGTATAGCGACTGGATCTGGGCAGGGTCAATCTTCAGTGCCTTTTGAAAAGACTGGACCGCCTCTTCGTACTCTTGCTGATAGTACTTTGCTATCCCCAGGTTCACGTGCCCGAGGATGAACTGCGGGTCCAGAGAGACTAGTTTCTGGAACTGCCGAGCAGCCTCCTCGAACTTGAGTTGCTCCATAAGAGCAACCCCGATATTGTTGGTTCGAGTCAATCGGGACTCGAGCGTGTCGTCCCGCTGGACGTGAGGACTCAGCGCGGCGCCGACCTTGAACAGAAACAGGGTTCCCAGCAGGACGGGAAACAGCTTGCGGAATGTCATCGAAGTACTTCCTCTTCTAGTGCACCTTCCGGACAGTACACATGAGTACTTGAATTATCTCAGAGATCGTCGCCTGTGGTGATCCGTGGGGCGAAAAGAGAAGAGATACTCTTTGAAACCGTTGCGCAGGAGGTAGGAATTCAACACCATGTAATCCGGCATCAGCTTGACAAGTTGTGGTTCCTGGTACTGAGGACAGGGCCGAACAATGTCGGAGAGCTTCTGGCTGGTGATGGTCTCATGGTCGATGATCGAGTACCTGGCAGGATGCTCAGGTATGGACTTGTGCGTAGAAATGAAAGCCAGCAATAGAGTGTTCCGCCGACAGAAACGGCCCAGGTGGGCAATCAATTCCTGAAATTCCAGCTCCTTCAGATAGTTGAGCAGATCCCAGGCCAGAATGATGTCAAAGTGAGTTCCAGGTTGGAACGGAAGCAGATACTGATAGACCGTTTCGAGGGGAACTCCGTCCTCCGGCAATAGGAAATCAAAAGAACTCAGAGTGCCGTAAAAGTCCTCGATGTAGAGCTTTCTGCAGAAATTCGAGCAGAACTCAACATTCTGGCGGACGGAACAGCCAAGGTCGAGAACGTTGTATTGCTCTTCTCTTCGAAGCCGGTGGGTCAGCGTCTTCAGAGCCAGCGAGCGCTGGGTCTCGGGTTCCGGCAACTTCCTCGGTTTCTGGTGTCTGGGCTGGAGCTTGTTACTTGACCAGATCCATTTCATTGGCGTTGGCGGAGGGGCATCTCGGCCGTTTTTGGAGTCGACTTGAGGCTCTTGGGTGACTCGGTAGAGAGACTGGGTGAGGTTATAGTCTTGCTGCTTTTCTTCGCACCGACAGGGTTTTCCAGTGCCGGTTTAACTCCCATATCAATACTTCCCTTGAAGGCCGCTCCATCCTCGAGGCTCACACGGGGAGCCACCAGGTTTCCCTTCACGTTCCCCGTCTTGCGTATGACGATCTTCTCCTCGCCAAAGAGGTTCCCACGGACCTCGCCCTCAACGCTGATGACCTTGGCGTGCACATCCGCCTTGACGCGCCCGCGTGAGCCGACAGTGAGGTCGTTTCCGTCCAGAGAGATTTGACCCTCTACTCGCCCCTGAATCAGCAGGTGCTCTTCTCCACTGAGGTCACCCTTGACCAGAATGGACGAACCGATCGTGGCCCGTTCATTGAGGACTCTGGGGGTCGCGGAGGGTGTCGTGTAATCGTCGGACGGCTGTCGCGGGTCATTTTTTTTCCACATAGGTCTTTTCTGCTCCCTAGATTGGATCCCTTGTTTCTATAACCAAACCGTTGCCAAGTCAAGAAACGTTCCTCGTTCCTCGTTCTCGACGGCCTTATCAAGCAACGAGGAACGAGAAACGAGGAACGAGGAACTCTCCTATCTGAGAGGCCACAGAAAGGGGATGAGAAGGGAGGCCGTGATCCAGAGCAGGATGTTCAGGGGCAAGCCCACTTTCAGATAGTCGGCGAAGCGATAGCCCCCGGGCCCGTACACCATGAGGTTGGTGTGGTAACCAAACGGCGTGCTGAGTGCGGACGAGGCGACAAAGGTGATCGACATCAGAATGGGCATCGAGTTGACGCCCAGCTCGTGGGCAGAGGCGATGCCAATAGGAACCAATAGAATGACCGCGGCATTATGGGACATGATCGAGGCAAAAATGGTCGACAAGAGATAGAAAACGGAAATCAGTGCGACGGGGCCGAGATCGGAGCTGAATCTAAGGATGGCCTCGGCAATGAAGGCTGCTGTACCCGTATTCTCCATGGCGATACCCAGGGGAATGACTCCGGCCAGCAGAAAAATGACAAACCAGTCGATTGATTCATAGGCCTCCTGAATCTTGATACAGCCGAACAGGATCATCACAAGGCAGCCCGTAATCGCTGAGACGAGGATGGGCATAATCTCGAAAGCGGCCAGGGCCACGACCAGAGCCACGGTAGCCAACGCCAACGGAGCTCGATGGCGCCGCACCGGCGGCACCTCAAGTTCCTGCAGCATTAGAAAGCTGCGATCTGCCAGCAGCTTCTCGACATCATCGCGCCTCCCCTGAACCAGAAGCGTGTCGCCGGCTTCCAGGCGGATGTCGCTGATTCTCTCCCGGATGGTCTCCCCGTGCTTTTTGATCGCCAGCGCATTGACGCCGAATCTCCGCCTGAAATTGAGATCCCGTAGGTTCCCACCGATCAGCGGGGCTGATGGAGAGATGACAGCTTCTGCCAGCATGACCTCGTCGGTCGACAAGTCCTGATCGGCGTACTTCAACTGGGATTGGATGGAGAGCCTCTCCACTGCGTTCATTTCCATGATGCTGTGGATTGATCCCCGCACGAGTAGTTCGTCACCCTCATGGAACTTGCGATCTCGAAGCCCCGTGGAGATCCGCACGTCTCCTCGAACGATCTCCAGAATCGTGACATCGTATTTCTCGCTCAAGCGACACTGAGCCGAGGTTCTCAGGACCAGCGGAGACTTCTTGGGCACCACCAGAAGAGTAAAGTAACGTCCGATCTCGTATTTCGCGGTCAGATTTCCAGAGGGGGGCACAGCGGGGAGCAACCACCGGCCCACTACGGTGAGATAGAGCAGCCCGAACACAAAAAAGACAATTCCCAGGCGACTCAGTTCAAACATCCCGAATTCGCCGAGTCCTGCCTTGGCCGACATCGAGCTGACCAGGATATTCGTCGAGGTCCCAATCAACGTACAGGTTCCGCCCACGATTGAAACATAGGAGAGCGGAAGCAGCAGGCGCGAAGGACTGATCTGATGCTGCTTGCAAATCGTCAAAGTGATGGGTATGAAGACGGCCACCGCGGCGGTGTTGTTAATAAACGCCGAGGTGGTACCCGCTGTGACCATCAGCGCCAGAAACAGTCTAAGTTCACTGCTGCCGCCAAACTGAATCAACTTGTGGCTGAGCATGGTAATCGCGCCCGTCTTCACCAGACCGCTACTCAGGATAAACATGGCTGCAATCGTGATCGTGGCTTCATTGCTGAAGCCGGAGATCGCTTCATGAGCCGAAAGAAATCCGGGCCGAAAGACGCCGATGATCATCAGGGCGGTCATAATGAGAATGGCGACCATGTCCACCCGGAGTTTCTCGGAGACGAAGAGCACCAGAGCGACAAGGATGATCAGACAGACTAAGAAAATATCCAGCATGGGGACCCGTATAGGGCAACCGAGAGGAGCCTCTTATGGGCAATTCCAAGAGCCGTGAACGAGGACGGCCTGAGCTCCGTACATGGCAGCTATCCTAACAGGACCCAAGGCCGATAACGACGGGAAAGATCCAGCCGTTCGTGATGGGGACGTCAGGAGTAGGCGATCGGATCCTTGATCCCGGCCTGGTCGAAACCTCTCAAGCGGAGAAGGCAGCTGTCGCACTGCCCACAGGCTCTCTGGGTGTTCTGGTAGCAGGACCACGTGAGGTGAAGGGGAGCGCCGAGCGCTTGCCCCCTGAGCACTATCTGTGACTTCTTCATTTCGATCAACGGGGTCATTATGCTCACCTGAGTTTCCGGCTTCGTTCCGGTATCAATGAGTTGGTCGAAACAGCGGAAGAACTCGAGACGGCAGTCGGGGTAGCCCGAGCTGTCTTCCTCTACGGCGCCGACATAGATACTGCGGGCTCCCAGGACTTCTGCCCAGCTGGTCGCAATAGCAAGGAAATGGGCATTGCGAAAAGGCACATAGGATACCGGGATCTCTGTGCGGTCGGGGTCGCCGGCCGGCAAGGCCAGGCTCCGGTCGATGAGCGCGGAGCCCCCGATCTTTTCCAGGTATCCAATATCGGCGACCAGTCTCTCCGTCACCCCGTAGAAATCTGCAAGTCGGTGGAATGCGTGCAACTCTCGGACGGCGGTGAGTTGCCCGTAGGTCACGTGCAGAAAGGCGAGCGAGTTGCTGTTCTCCGACGCGATAGCCGCTGTAACGCAGCTGTCTAGGCCTCCGCTCACAAGGCAAACCGCCGGATTGGACACGGGGCAATCTTAGCAGAGTTCCATTTCGCCTGGCTCTTGCTAGTGTAGTGTCCCAGAGATTCGCCCCAACCCTTCGGGCGGATGGGTGCTGCGGTCGATCTCTTTGTCGTTCGTCGTCAACGATGCTAATGCATCGCCTCCTCCTCTCTTCGCGACCTCACCTCGCAAGACCCATCCGCAAAATGGTGCCAATCTCTGGGACACTGCACTAGAATTGCAATGCATGAGTTCGCGCAGTTCGGAAGAAGGTCGAGATCTGATTCATGAGTTCTTCCGGGTCTTTCCCGACTATGCTCTTTGCAGGACGCTGGCTGAGAACATCCGGGAGAATCAGACGACTCACCCGGAAGCTTTGCGGCAGTTGGCCTTGAAGGTCGAGGCAACGCGCCAAAACCGGCTGCAGATAGAAGAGCAACTGGATCGCCGTTCTATCGCGATCGAGGGGAAGATGATTCGGCTCCGCAGCCTGAGCCTCCGCCAGATACCAAGACTCAGCGACGATGCGTTGAAGGAGGTCTTGGACTTCTATTCGAAACATCCATACGCTCATGGCCGCTGCAAGAAGTGGTGGTGGATGCCCTCCTGGATCCGTTCTTTTCCGCTCCGATTTCTAATCGCGCAGGCCAGATCGAGAGGTTTAAAGATGGAGTACTCAGACTTGTTCAAACTACTGAGCCTGCTATGAACCTCGAGCACACTGCCCGCCTGGGAGCGCGCGCGCGTAATCTTCTGGTGATAGCCGCGCTGGGCATCCTGGTGTCTGTCTGGTTGCTCAACTCGTACAAGATCAATCTGGTTCACCGGGTCGTAGTCAACGCCGTGATTCAGAAGGCTCCTCCGGAATACTCCGAAGATCATATCGAGCTCGTTTTTGAGCGTGCCAGAAAGAAGGCTGCCGAGAGTTCGCGCGAGCAGGAGTTTCTCGAGAAACTCCTGCGTCTTTCTCAACGGCTCGAGAAGGTGCAGTCGCTGGCTTCCGACCAGGTGGATGAGATTCTGGAAGAGTACCCAAACTGAGCCCCGACCAGGCGCCCTCCAAGATTTTCACCACGGGCTGCTAGTATGACTCGGTGGTTTGTGCTCGCTGTGCGGCCCCCCTTCTGAATGGTCGATGCCCGAAGTGTCGGAACGAGAGAGCCGACGCTAGAGGCGTCGGGTTTCCGGCTATCCCCTACGAGTTCTCAAGTCGATCGGAAAGTGTCGAGCAAGTTTCCGAGTGGAAACGGGAGATTCTGAGAAAACTGGATCAGCACAAGCGTAAGAGTGCTCCTTCTCCTGATCAAGAGCCAGCGTCGCCCAAGAACAGCTTGGAATCGACCCGGCGTCCGCTCAAGGTGTCCGAGAGTCAGAAGCCAGGCGAGAACCCGGACTCGGCTCCAGTTTCGAATGCCTTTCGGTATCGAATGACGGGACCGGATCCAACCCCGGGGGAGAGAATCCTCACTTATCGACCCGAAGGCCGGGCAGCGCCTCTTGAGAAACCGGTGATTCGGCCCCTCGTAAAGACGGGCGCAAGAGCCGTTCTTGACAAACGTCAACGTCGATTGAAGCTGGACCGGCCACAGCTGAAGCCAGGTCGGAGACAACGATCCCAACCGGCCCGAACCGACCCGGTTGAAAGGACGGTCTTTCCTGAGATCCTTTTTTCACGCTTGCTGAGCGGCCTGATTGATGTGGTAGCGGCCGTGGCGGTGGGAGGGAGCACGGTCATCGTGGCCTCCCTTGCGATCGGTACCGGAGTGATGTCAGAGACACTGTTGAGGGATATTCTCGCGGCTGCAGGAGTGTTCTTTCTCTTTAGCACAACCCTGCTGCTCTACCTGTCCGGGCAGACGCTGGGCATGCTGGCTACAGAGCTATCATTGGTGGCGGAGGACCAGAAGAGGCCAAGGCTCTCGGACATCGTGCTGCGAGTATTCTCGTTTCTGGCCGTGACGGCCACCCTGATCGGACTGATCTGGGCTCTCTTTGACGAGCGGCAGCTCTGCTGGCACGACCATCTTTCCAGGACCAGAGTCGTTCCGGCGAACCCGCGCTAGGAATGTTTTTTGGGAAACCCGGTGCTTCCGCACCGGGCTCTGACTTTCTCAGTCGAGAACAATCAGAGCCCCTGGCGGAAGCCAGGGGGATTCCAACCCCTCAGCGTAGCACCTGGAACCTGGAACGGCGCGAGTGCTAACCAGCGGCCGCGGGTGAAGCAGGTACACTCCTTCAGTCAGGCTTCCCGCCCAGAGACGTCCGTCCGGAGTGAAGGCCAGGTGGCGAATGCGACTCGAGCGGTGAGGCTCATGGGTGGTCCAGTTGCCACCACCGTCAAAGCTCTCGTAGAGAAAGATCCCCGTTTTGTCCGTTGCCACGAGCCATTCAGGATCCCGAGGGCTGACAGCCACGGTGAAGAGATCGGCTGCTGCAAGACCCCTGGCCGACCAGTTCTCCCCGTCGTCGCCGCTCAGAAAGAGTCCCTGGTCGGTGGCCGCCAACAGGACATCGGGAGTGTGAACCAGGTGCCGCACGGCTACGGGAGGCAGTCCGCTGACCTTAATGGTCCAGTGTTCACCCCGGTCGCCGCTATGAAATACGCCGGTGTTGCCGCCGGCGAATATGGATCCAGAGCGAGTGGAGGTCACAGCCCAGACGGGACCTTGATAGACGGGTATGGTCGCGGCCGCAAGCTTGCCGCTGTCGAGGTGAAGCAGAACAACTCCGGTGGGCGTAGCCAAGGCCATCAGGTCACCTTCTAGTCCGGCGAAGGCTGCGTCATGAATGGTTAGTTTGCCTGGTTCCAGTACAGTCTGCCAGTTGTCATTCGGGGTCAAGCGCTGGATCTGATCCTGAAGAACCATGAAGACCTCTTCCCCTGCGGGGGAAAGCAAGATCTGGCGTACCCCCCGGACGGGATCGTCTCCATGCAAGCCCCCATTGGCACGCTCCCAGGCCTTTCCGGAATCGCTGGTGCGAAAGAACCCACCGTGGGCGCGATCGGAAGCCACGGCTACGAAGAGTGCATCAGGGTTGCCGGGATGGGATGCCAGGGCCTGAATCTGGCGATGCACAAACCCCTGATTAGCGGCTTCAAAGGAAGCGCCCCCGTCCCGACTGCGGAGAATCCCAACATCATCGGCGGCCGCGAGGATCAGGTTGGAATCGGCGGGATGAATAGAGACGGCGTTGATCACCTCTCCTCTCAGCAGTTGCTCCCATGAGTTGCCGCCATCAGTGGACCTGAAGAGGCCTACGGTCGTGCCTGCGAAGACTACTCGGGGGTCGCTGGGATCGAACTGCAGCGTTCGAGTTCGCTTGGCTTCCCGGGGAAGGCCGTTTCGAAGTTTGACCCAGTCGGCTCCTCCATTCAAAGAGCGGTAGACTCCGGTACAAGCACTCGCGTAGAGCACCTCCGGACTGGAGGGGTTGACCAACAGGGCAAACATGTCGCTGTCGAAGTGCATTCCTTTGTGGATCGGAACCCATTTTTGCCCTTGATTGGTCGTTTTCCAGCCCAGGCGCCAGGTCCCCACATACAGGACTTGCGAGTCGATTGGGTCGAAAGCCAGCGATTCAACATTGTGCAGACTTCTGTACCCGCGAGTGATTCGCTTCCAGGAACGGCCTTCGTCGGTACTGAGAATCACCCCTTCGGAGAGGCCCAGCGCCAGAACCTGCGGCTCCGACGGAGCAATTGAAATGGCACGGATGCGGCCAGAAAACCGACCCAGGTCAACCGTTTCCCAGGACTCTCCAGCGTTGCGTGTTACGTATAAACTTCCTTGGGAGCTGTTCAGTTCCCAACACGCCGCATAGAGAACGCTGGGATTCGAAGGGTGGAAGACCAGGTTATCGACGACCAGGTTGCGTCGACTCAGCCCGGGGGTGAGCTTTTCCCACCAGTCTCCGGCATTTCGTGAGATGTAAATCTGACCGTCTGCCGTCCCCAGGAAGAACCGGTCCGGAGATTGCGGGTGTACGGCAAGCGATCGGACGTCACCCCCGTAAGGCCCCCGCACCTCGAAACGCTGGGCAGCGTGCGCGATTGGAAAGACCGTAAGCAAGTAGATCAGGGAACACAGAGCTGGACGATTCATACGAAAAAAGAGCGGTGGCCTTTGAAACCACCGCTCTATTCTAGTACTTCTCTGGACCGAGAGTGCAGTGACTAGGGAACCTGCAGCTCAACCTCGCCGCGACGATTGGCCTTGCGCCCCTCCGCTGTCTCATTGTCTGCGATCGGCAAGGACTCTCCGGCGCTGGCTGCATCAATCCGACCAGGATCGATGCCGCGCTCCTGAACCAGGTAGCTCTTGAGAGCCTCAGCGCGGCGCAGGCCGAGCCGCTGGTTTGCACTCTCACTGCCCCGAGCATCTGTATGGCCCGTAATGATCGCTTTCAGCCTCGGATTCTGCTGCATCTTGAGAGCAATCTCGTCAAGTTGAGCCTTGGCTACATTGTCAGCTCGCGTGCCTTCCATCTGGATGATGGTCTTTTCGGTGACACTGAATGTCGCCGAAGCAGTACAGGTGGCGCCCCGATCGTCATGTGCTGTGGCGGTGGCGGTGTGACTTCCGCCTGCGAAGCCACTGGTGTTGATCGAGAGTGAGCTCTGGTTCCCTGATTGAGAACGCCCGTCCACGCTCCAGGAGTGTGTCAGTCGATCCCCGTCCGGATCGCTCGCCGAGAGCGACGCCGTGATGGTCTCTCCCGCAAAGACCCCTCTCTTACTCAGGCTGAGAGAGCCGCAGTTGGGGTTGTTGTTGGGCCGCCGCGTAGCTGTGACCTGGTGCTCGCAGCTGGCGCTCATTCCATCCACGTCAGTTACCGTCACCCGGACAACAAAGGCGCCCGGGTCGCGACCGGCCGTCCCAAATTCAAAAGATGGACTATTGTTCGGAACGGACTGTCCGTCCACACTCCAGGCATAAGTCAGGGCATCTCCATTTGGATCGCTGGCATCCGCCCTGAGTGTTGTGGAACTACCGATAGTCACGCTGGTCTTGCCCGGCTCGCAGCTCACGACTGGGGCCTGCTTGTCTTTGTTGACGGTGATCTCTGCGGAGCAACTGGCGACGGCGTCGCCGTCGCTGACCTCGGCGATCACGGTGTAATTGCCCGGATCAACCCCAGAAGCATTGAAAACAGCCGACTCACCCTGCTGGTCCAGTTGGCCGCCGTTGGACTTCCAGGTGACCGTCAAATCGTCATCATCAGGATCATCAATGTCGAGAGTGACCTTTGCTGTCTGGCTGGGGATGATGGTGGAAGGTGAAACGGAGCAGGCTACCGTCGGAGGCTCGTTGATTTTCCGGTGGAAGGAAACCTCCGCGAACCAGCCGTGAGTACCCGTCGCATCGATCCCGCCGTAGCTCAGGGGGTCAATCCTGTTCTTGTAGGCACCGTAGGCGCCTCCGATGGTGATCCATTCTGCAGGATGTCCTCGCAATCCAGCGTAGAAGTCAATCGGGGCCTTAGGGTTCGCCAGGCCCGTCGTGCGGTCTCCCCAGTACATGGTCCCCAGCAATTCGCCAATGAAGTAAAGCTTGTGGGATGAGCCGAGGGGCACGGCCACGCCGCCACCCCAGTTCAACAGGTTCTGGCGATCAGCCCTGGCCCAGTCCTGAGCCATCATCACTCCCGTGCTGCCCGTGACCGTGACCCACCCGACGTTGCGACTGGCGATCAGGTCAAAACCGTAGTCATTCTGTCCGGGTGTCAGCCCCCGGAAAAGATGCTGGCGATCACTCGTCGTATGCATTCTGATCTGGGGCTGGAGGGCAACCGAAAAAGGTGCTCCTTTGCGCTGCGAAAGGACGTTGAACTTGAGTCCTACCCAGACATCGCCCGATCCGTCACCAAAGCCAGTGTCCAGGAACGGGGTGTCATTGAAGTAGGCTGTCTGCCCGTTGGGCAGCGTGGTCGGAAGGAGCTGGCCTCCGGGAGCGATCGTGTTCACGGCGATCTGATCCGCGTGGACCCGCTTGTAGACTTCATAGGACACGAACAGCTCAATGCGATCGTGCAGTCCAGCCGTGAAACTCACCGGAAATCTGGTGATGTCGATATCTCCGGGCTCTCGATTAAACTTGTTTCCCTTGAGGCTGAAGCTGAACTCTCCCTGGCGTAGAGTGTCTGCCACCGGCACATGAAACAACCCCGTTGAACCGTTAATGGTTGGTGTCAACTGCTTGACCTTAGACTTCTGACCGAACCCGAAGCTAAGGAGCAGGCACAGGATGATAAGGATGGCCGAAATTCTAGCTGCACGAAACATAGGAACGCCTCCTGGGATGCTCGCTATATACAGGAATCGAGATGAAGTGATAAATACACAAATCTTCCACCCAAGGATTATTGCAATGTTCCCTGTCCTTGTAAACTTCTTTTGGCGCCGCAGGCCATAGAAAAAAAGGGACGATCCCTTGCCCTACTTCTCAGACTCGTCCTTCGAAGACCCATTTCTCAGAGGGGGCGTCAGGTCGCTCAGGTACTCCTCGTCTTCAAACTCGCGAAAGTCCAGTAGTTGGTCGGTTTCAACGATTTCCGGCGCGTCCTTTGTCTCTTCAGAGATCGGTCTCTTCATTTCCGGTTGCCTCCTCGCGCAAACAGAGTAACTCTTCTGAGTGATCCCTGTCTTTGCGACGGGCCCGCAGCCTGCGCGATTCCCGCTACGGACTGCTAGAATGCCCCTACCTTGAATTCAACCCGGGGTCCCGACCCGAATCCGGAAATCGTGAGCTTTGACGAGGAAGGCCGTCGCGGGCCGTCGCCAGGCCAGCCCCTGAGCACGCGACTTTTTGCTCTGGCGGAAGTCCTGCTGGCCGCCATTGCGGGCAGCCTCTTCGCGCCCATGCTGCTGGGCACTCTCGGAGTCCCACTGAGTGAGGCACTGAGCAGCTCGAGAGTCCTGGGCCTGCTGCTTTTCGCCGACGCTACCTGCACGATTGCCTTTCTCTGGGGTATGCAGCGTCTCCAAGGCAGGAATCTCACGTCCCTGGGATGGAGCCGATGGGGTCGCGTGCGTGAGTTCAGGCTGGGACTGCAGGTCTTCCTGGGGCTGATTCTGTTGATGTTCCTGCTGAGCGCTCTGATCCAGGCGGTTCTTCCAGGCTGGGTCACCAAAGAGAACCTGGTTCTGGCATTGCTGGAGACTCCGGCGGATTTGGCCATCTTCCTGGCCGCCAGTGTCTACGCCGGAGGCATCAAAGAAGAACTGCAGCGGGCCTTCATTCTCACCCGGTTTGAGCACCATCTTGGCGGGGCTCTGCCGGGACTGGTGATCTGGAGTGCCGTGTTCGGGGCCCTGCACTATACCCAAGGAGCTGACAACGCACTGAAGGCAGGCTTGCTGGGTCTGATCCTCGGGTTGGTGTACTGGAAGAGACAGCGACTGGAGGCCCCCATTGTGGCCCACACGCTATTTGACGTCGTGGTTGTCTTTCTGGTCTATTTCTTTCCCCAACTCGCCGCTTCCGGCTGATCCTTCCAGCAGCTTGAGGGCGGCCCGAGCTGCTGCCTGCTGGGAGGCCTTCTTGCTGCTGCCGGCCCCCCGGGCTACGACGTCTTTCCCAACCTGGACGCTGGTCGAAAAACGACGTTCGTGGGGAGGGCCCTTTTCTTCAACCACCTGGTAGACGGGACCCTGCTTTCCCAGGCTGTGGACAACCTCCTGCAGCATCGACTTGAAGTCCGAATGAGTGAAGCCTTCTCTCTCAATCTGGTCGAGAGTTTCCCGCAGTTCGCCCAGAAGAAAGTCTCGGGCAGCCTGGTCCCCTCCGTCCAGATAAATGGCTGCAGTCACGCTTTCGAATAGATCGGCCTGGATCGCCTTCTTATTTCGGCCTCCCGACTTCTCCTCTCCCCGGCTGAGTCTTGCAAAATCGCCGAGACCCAGCAAAGCCGCCTGTTGAGCCAGGGCTTCGCGCGAAACCAGTGATGCCCTGATCTTGGTGAGTTCGCCTTCCCGCTTGTCGGGGAAGCGTCCGAAGAGGTGTTCACTGACCAGGAAGCCGACCACGGCGTCACCCAGAAACTCCAGCGCCTGGTAGTCCTGCCGGAGATCGTCAAGCCCTCGGGCATCGTGCAGATAGGACCTGTGAGTCAAAGCTGTCAGCAGCAGGTCCCGATCTCGAAAGCAGTACTTGAGGCGCCGTTCCAGGGCCGCAAGAGATCTGGATCTCTCCATGGTTCAGAATGATGGGACCGTTTCAGATTAAAGGATTGGCTCCCGATTTCCCGCCCGGCCCATGCTGCGGAGGCTGGGAAGGTGGAGGAGTCGATGGCAGAGTGATCTTCACCGGTTCAGTTTCCACCGGTGTGGTTTCCACCGGGGTACTCTCCGCTTCCATCTGGGCCAGAAGTTGCTGCCGCTCCTGCTCGGCCTTTTTGATCGCTTGTTTCTGTTCTGCCATCACGTCAGCCCTGGGTGTCAGCTCGGTTTGTTCTTCGTAGATCTGGTCGAGGCGCTGTTGTGCGTGGGCAGCAATGTTGCCTCCGATAGCAACGGTCCGGGCGTACATCTTCAGGGCGTTCTCGATATCGCCCTGCCGCTCGTAAGTCTCTGCCAGCCTGAAGGAGGCATACTCCTGGGTCGGGTTCGCCTCAAGAGTCTGCTGAAAGTGCTTGACGGCTTCCTGGAGCGAGAGATCCTCGGGGCCAGTCGAATTGCTGCGCTGGGCCTGCCCCAATTGGACCCGTCCCAGTGCGTAATGAGACTCTCCGCTCAAGAAAAATTTCTGTGTTGCCCACTCGGATGGTGTCAGCTGTGCAGGTTTCTCGAGGGTGCCCAGAATCGCCAGTGCTTTGGTGGCTGACTCGGCAGCCTTGAAAGGCTGCTTGGTCTCCGCGTAATAAAACGACATCGTGCCCAGAAGATCCGCCATGGCGGGGATTTCTTTCAGCGCTGCTTCTCCGTGTTTCAGAAAGCTCTCCACCTCAGCTCGCTGGTGGTGCATCTTGGCAAGCTCGGAGTGAACGAGGGGAGTCAGCCCGCTGTCGGGAAAGGTCTGGAGAAATTCCTGCGCCTGGGGGATTTTTAGATCGAGGTCGGTCTCGGCCCGCATGGCATTGAAAGCTGCAGCCTCTTGCGGCGATCCAGCCTGACCGATGATTTTCTGGGGCTCTTCCGGAGCCTGTTGGGTCTCCTGCGCTGTAACTGGTTCCTGGCTCGGGGCTGGAGACTGGGATCCTGGTTGGGTTTCTGCGGGTCGGGGCTCTTGAGATACAGGCTCAGCCTCTTGTGTAACTCCCCATGGCACTGTAAAAAGGCCAGCCAGCCAGAGGTACGATATTAGCCGCATTCTACTCCTCCAAAACGGGTGCCAATCTTCCTTCCGGAATCCGCCAGGTTGCTTCCAGCCTCTGAATTGTCGCACAAAGAGATCGTGCCAGTCACGGCAATTGCAAAAGCAACTGGTTCGCCTTTTCGTCCGCCCCTTTCATGTCACCCTCCATCGCGGTGACCTCTGAAAACAGCCTCCTGGCTTCGGCGAATTCGCCTCTCGAGGCATGGATTCGACCCATGCGTACCATCGACCAGCCGAGCAGCCAGAGTTCGAGTTCCGGATCGAGGCTGCACCGTTGATAGAACTCAAGAGCTCCATCGTAGTCCTTGAGTTGGAACGCAGTTTGCCCGAGGTAAAACCAGATCTTCCCATCTTCGGGCCGCGTCTCGCTCAGTGGGATGAGCAGTGTGCGGGCAGCTTCGAATTGTTCATCGGCCAGGAGCTTCGAGGCCTCATTGAATCGGGCGACAAACTCATTATGCTTCCTCAGCTCTTCCTCTTTCGCGAGTTGCCGTCCGGCGGCCGCTGTCCTCAGGCGGTCCTCCATTTCTTCGATGGCTCTGGCGTCTTTGCGAACGTCGCCCTCTCCGAGCCTCTCGATGACGTCCTCCAGATAGGCGGGGAGACTCTGCTCCTGAAGGTCTTCATATTTCTCCAGAGAGCGATGGAAATAGGGGGCCAGGATCAAGCCTCGTCTGAAGAGCTCAACCAGGCGGTGCTCCAGCTCCTCAGAAGACGAGGGAGGGGTCAGCCGGGTGTGAACCGCCTCAATCAAGGACTCAGAGGCCATCAGCAGGAACTGGTTCTGGTAGTCGGGGCGCGTGTTTGGTTGCTGTTGAGTCAGGTCCAGAAGCGCCTCGTGTTCCAGCAGACTCGCGCCGTACTTTTGAATCAGGTTGTCCAGGAGGAAATGGAGATATTCGTGTTCCAGTTGCCGCCGCTGCCTGGAGACGTCGTCGGAAGGTCCAACGACCACAAAGTAGGTCTGCTCCAGGTTGCGGGCGTTGACGAGATCCTTGACGTTCAGCAGATCTGGAATCAGCCTGATCTCCTTTCCCAGAGCCACCCGAACGGGGACTCGAAAATACTTGAGAGTCGTTTTGACCACGTCTTCCAGCAGCGGGCGATAGCGCGCGAGCTCTCTCTGATGCATCGGCTTCATCACTTCCCACAGTTCAGCCAGTCGGGCGCTCGACCAGAAGGCCCGAACCAGTTCGCCGAAGTCGCGCACGAACCAGGCGTCGGGAGGCAGATCGGCGGGATCTGCCACCACTTCGAAGTCCGGTGGAGGGCCCAGCCACAGAGCCAGGGAGACATAAGCCGTCTGGGGGTGTTTAAGGAATAGATTTGCCGGTGGGTGATGGGATTTGTAGAAGTCGCGGAGTTGCCCGAGCAAGACGGCATCGACATCGCGGGTCCACTCCAGCACTTCATTCCGCGCGCTTGACATTCCCCTTCCGCTACTGTCCTCGGCAAAACCGGCGACGCTGAGGGTTGCCATTACGGCGAAAACGCGAGCATCCGTTTTCAGGCGGATGTTGGCGAGAGTGGAGGATCCGGCTCGGAAAATCTGAGTGGTCGAGTTCTGCGAAGCCGCCGCCCCGCCCCCCGCGAGTGGTGCAAGGGCCAGCCAGCCTGACAAAGTCGTAACGGCACAAACGGCTTTCATGGACCCCATCTTGGTGCTACTCCCTTCCATAAATACGATAGTACTGCAAAGATCAAGGGTCCGAGGCAGGTGTCGCCCCGAACCGTCTGACGGCGTACAGACAGAGCGGGTATGCCATCAACGCAAAGAGGATGGACAGCAAGGTTGAACCCAGGATGGCCGGTAGTAAGAGCCGCCACTGGGCAAAGACCCACAGCCAGAATTCCTGCTTCAAGATGTCGGACAGGCCATACTTGGAGAGCTCGACTCCGCCCGGCATGCCGGTGATCCGTACTCCGACCCAGGTAGCCAGGGCGTAGTATGGGACGAGGACCCACGGATTGTTGAGGTACACGCCCAGGAGGACAGCGATCTTATTGAGCCGAAACAGGACCGCTGCTGCCAGTCCCATAACAGTGTGCAGCCCGACGAAGGGAGAAAAGCCGCAGAGAACCCCCACTGAGAAGGAAACGGCCACCCGGGTCGCGCCCCCGTGCTGGCTCGCCAGTGCCTGAGCCACTCCGCGTAGAACTTTCACGTGAAATGGTCAAATCCCTGGGGGGTCAAGATCGTCTGATTCCTTCCGTCGTCCACTAAGACTGCGGGTGTTTCCGCTCTGTGGGCGATCCCCAGTCTGTGCAGGTCTCCAAATCTTTCGGGAAAGATCTTTCCGATTCCCCCCTGTTCCCGATCTGAGCAGCTGAAAATGAGAGCATAATCTTCCCCCCCGTGGAGAACCTGCTCGAGAGTCATTCTCTCACCGCCCTTCGACCGAAGCAATTCCAGAGTGGGGCCATCGATCACGATCTTGACATGGCTGGCCTCAGCCAGTCGCTGAAGGTCCGTGACGAGCCCGTCGCTGACGTCAATCATGGAGCTGGCCAGTTTTCGCTGCCGCAGCCAGCCCCCGGCCAGGAGGCGAGGAGACGGGAGCAGGTGACTGAGTAGACAAAGGGCATCATAGGGGTCTTCAACAAGTTCAAGAAGTTCCTCCTCCCGAGTGGGAAGCACGTCGAAGTTGAGTTCATTCAGGAGCTGTAAGCCCCTGGAAGAGCGCCCGACGTGCCCCACCAGATAGAGCGAATCTCCGTCGCGACAGCCGTCTCTTTTGATGGCCTGGCCGTGGGGGATGGTTCCCCCGATCGTGACGGTGACCTGAATGACCGAGCTGCCGGTCAGGTTGCCTCCCACCAGATCGACACCCCAGCGCCGGGTCTCACCAAGAAATCCTTCCAGCAAAGCGGAAGAATAAGAGGATTTGGCCAGGTCCTCCGGGAAGCTCAACGCCAGCAGGCAGAACCACGGCCGGGCGCCCATTGCCGCAAGATCACTCACGTTCACGAGCAGAGCCTTGCGGCCCAGAAGGGAGGGATGGATCTGACTTCGCTTGAAGTGGACCTCCTCGGTAAGTGAATCGGTGGAGACGACAAGCTGATCGCCAGGAGGGGGAGTCAGCACCGCCGCGTCGTCCCCGATTCCCGTTTCCGGTTCAGGAAGGTCAGGAGCGTGACTTCGTAACCATTGAATCAGATCGTGCTCAACCGTCACGCTGGCGTTTGTGGAGGCGTTCGACTTCGTCCTGAAATTCTCGGACATCCCTGAACTCTCTGTAAACCGAGGCAAATCGGACATAGGCAATCTTGTCGATCTCCTTGAGTTGTTCCATGACCAGCTTTCCTATTACCTCGGTCTTGACTTCCCCGTCCTGGCTGCTCTGAAGCTTCCGCTCCGCTCTTTCAACGATCTGATCCAGCTCTTTTCTCGGGACCGGCCGCTTTTCGCAGGCTCGCAGAACCCCGGCCAGGATCTTGGAGCGATTGAATCGCTCGCGACGGCCGTCCTTCTTGACCACCATATAGGGAATCTCCTCGCTTCTCTCGTAGGTAGTGTAGCGGCGCAGGCAGGAAAGACATTCACGGCGCCGGCGAATGACGAGGCCTTCCCGGCTCTCTCGAGATTCGACCACACGGTCTTTCCTATGCTGGCAAAAAGGGCAGAGCATGGACAAATGGTATCGTCAATGTTGAGAAACTTGAAGCAACGGCAGCGGAAATTGCCGGAACTTTTCATCCGGCTGTCCCGTTCTAACTGGTTGGACGGGTTGCGATAAGCGAAGGACATCCAGGTTGCACGAGTCCGATGCAAAACTAGTCGAGCGCTGCATGAAAGGAGATGCGCGTTCCTGGGAAACGCTGTTAGAAATGTACACTCGAAGGATCTTCAATATGGCCTACCGATACACCGGAAGAGTCGAACTCTCCCAGGAAGTGACTCAGGACATCTTCCTCCGCGTGTATCAGAATCTCTCTAAATTCAGCGCTCAGACTGGGTCTCTGTCCAACTGGATCATGAGAGTGGGTCGCAACCTGATCATCGATTATTATCGAGCCAACCGAAAAGATACAACGGTGGCCGGTAGCCAGGAACTCGAAGTGATGGACTTCCAGGACGACTCTGACCGCCTGGGGCCTTTCGAAAACCTTCACCAGAAGGAGAGAGCCGACTATCTCATGGCGGGAATGGGCCGCCTCACCGCTGAGCTTCGGGAGGCAGTCACGCTGAGGGACATCGAAGGATTTTCTTACCAGGAGATCGCTGATTTCCTGGAGATCCCCGCCGGGACCGTCAAGTCAAGAATCAACAGAGGAAGAATCGAATTGGCCCGCCTTCTAACGGGCAACAGCCCCCTGGGCCTGGGAGCCCAGTAGCAAGCCATGAATTGCTCAGGCTTTGAAACCATATTGACCGACTACCTGGAACGGCGACTGGACTCGCCAGTCCGGCAGGCCGTCGGGGTTCATCTGGGGGATTGTGAACAGTGTCGTGCGCTCTTGGAGAATGTTGTTGCTCTTCGTCGAGAACTGGAGGATTTTCCCGAACTCTCACCTCCTGGCGATCTCGTCGACCGCATTCTCGTTAAGACCACCGGGAGACCCAAGCCGCTCTCCTTCTGGAAAGAGACGATTCTCCCCACGATGAAACCGTTCTTTACGAAGAGATTCGCTTTCGCTACGGTTCTTCTCTTCGTTTTTCTTTCTCTGATGGTGAACCTGGTTGGCCCCCCGGCAGGTGCCGTATTGAGTCCAGGGGGCCTGGCCGAAAGCGCCGATAGATTGACCAGCCAGGTCGCAATGAAATGGGCCCAGGTTTTGAGTTTCACGGATTCAGTGGGTGGAGAGATTCGATTGTTGAGAGAAGATCTCTACGGTCGACTCGATTACCACCTCGTGTCGCAGTTCTTCAAGAGCTATCAGAAGTCACTCGAAGAACAGCAGAATCATGGGGCAGATGATTCTGAAGAACAGAAGGACAGTCCACCCGTAAGAGGTGGTTCCATGAAGGGGGATCAATGATGATGCAGACTTCGAACTTCTCGCCGGGCAAAGCCGCAATGATGGGAATCATTCCAGGAATGGGAGCTGCCTACAACCGGCAGTACGACAAGGCGGTCGCTCATTTCGGAATGTTCGCAGCTCTTTGTATCATTTGCGACGAAGGGCACGGGATTTTTGGGCTGGCAGCCGTAGCCTTCTATATTTTCAGCATACTCGATGCCTACCGGTCGGCCCAGAACATTGTTGCGACCGGGCGTGTCCCGGGAACTTCCGACAGCGACGGAATGAACCTGCCCCTGTGGGGCGGGATTCTGATCCTGCTCGGCCTTCTTTTCTTCCTGGATAATGTGGGCCTTATCGGATTGTCCTGGATTCTCCGATACAGTTGGCCACTGCTGTTCGTGGGTACCGGAATCTATTTGATCTTCCGCTATTACGTTCCCACTAGCGGAACCGATCTGGAGGCACCGGGGCCCGAGCCCCATGCGCCTCCTTTCAGCCCGCCGCCGCCGCCGACTGCTTCGCCACCGGCGTCTCCGTCCGGAGACACTGGCCCCGGGCCTGGGAAACTCGAGGGTGAGTAGGATGAGTCGAAAACAGAGTTTTGCTCCGCTGATTCTGGGACTGGTCCTGGTAGTGCTGGGAGGCCTGCTCCTGGCCCACAACCTTGGACTGCTGCAGCTTGACGGGCTCCTTGGCCTGCGGCTGCTCCTCCCGACCCTCTTCCTGGCCTGGGGGCTCTACCGCCTGATCAGGCATTTCACCTGGTCTGTGCAGGAGCTGGCCCAACACCCGGCTCGCTCGGGTCTTCTGAGTGGAATGTTCTTCACCAGCCTGGGCGTGATCTGGTATCTGCATATCTTCGACGTGCTCAACTTCACCGACTTTGTTGGGCTCTACTGGCCCCTTCTCCTGGTTCTGTTCGGACTTGGAAAAGTTGTCGATTTCTATCGACTGCAGGGCCGGCTCCAGTTCCGTATCACAGAGGCCTTCGGCGTAGTGTTCGTCATCGTCTTCGGCCTGACCTGCGGGCTCATAGCCAGAGCCCATTTTCCTCTCATCGAGTTCCCGTTCACCCTTGATGACGACTATTCACTGGCTGATTTTGCAGGCCGCAAGTTCAGCTGGAGCAGCGAGGGAGTGTTCAGCGCTGCCAATATTGAAGAGTTGGAAATTGTGAACATCTATGGGGATGTCAAGGTCGAACCGGGCAATACAGAAGAGATTGAGGTTGACCTGACAAAGGAGATTCGGGCGACGGACGAGGAGGAGGCCCGGGAACTGGCGGAACTGGTGAAGATCACCTTCGCGAAGGAGGGCAACCGACTCCTGATCGGTACCAATCGTCGGGAAGTCGGCTTGAAGAAGGCTCGGTTTACGACGCACCTCTCAGTGGCGGCTCCCAAGAACGTCCGGCTGCAGGTTCGAAATGGATACGGCAACGTCCGTGTGGCCAGATTTGAGAATTCATGCAATATCAGTAACTCCTACGGCGATATTGATGTCGAGGCTATCACCGGGGATGTGACGACCGAGAACAAGTACCGCCCCACGCGGCTCCGAGGGATCCAGGGGAATGTCAAAGTCACCAGCAGCCGAGGGCGAGTCGAGATCGAGGGTATCAGTGCTAACGCCGAAGTCTCGACCGATTATCAGACCATCTCGGCCAAGGACATCGGCGGTACGCTGGTGGCCCGGAATCGATTTGGTGAGATTCGGGTTTTCTCTGTTCTGGGCGAGGTTCAGATCGGAGGGCCCGGATCGGAGGTCCGCGTGAACGACATCGGGCAGAGAGTCACCATAAGCAACTCCCACGAGCCGATTGCAGTCGAGGATCTGCGGGCTGGTTTGGAATTGAAGACCAGCTTTAGCAATCGGGTCCGCATTAAAAGAGTCAGTGGGGCCGTCAATCTCGAGGCTGCCCATACCGCAGTGCACGCCTGGGAGCTGGGGTCCGGCATCACCCTGACGGGAGTCAGTACTTCAGTGGATCTGAAGGATCTGGTTGGATCCTTTGAGATTGCCACTTCTCTGCGACCGGTGAAGATCCAGGGCTTCGATGGCAAGGGCAGGGTCCAAAACGAGTTTGGCGACGTCACTCTAACTGCTCGGGAACCCCTGAACCACGGACTGGTTGTCGTCAACAAGAACGCAAAGATTGTCTTGAGTGTACCGGCCAGCAGTAATCTCAGCCTGACCGCCGAGGCGTTGGGGGGGAGCATTGTCTCGGACTTCGGTAATTCCACACAGCCGAACAGCACGGTCCTCAAGGCCTCGATCGGGCGCGGGGGGCCGCATGTCAGCCTGCAGACCACCCACGCCTCAATCCGAATCAGAAAAGACTAAATACAGGTGATTGTGATGAGACGTATTTTGGCAATGCTGTTGCTCTATTGCCCGGCTTGTGGGATCGGGGTGGGAGGTCTTGGAGGATTCGACGGAAATGTGAAGTACACGAGTTTCGACTCCAGTGAACCTTATCAGGGAGAAGAAGTCATCGATGCGGAACTGGAACTGCATGCCGGTCAGTTGACCCTGGAGGCCGGTGCACCGGACCGAGCCTATGAACTCAGCTTATCCTATAACGAAGAGGCCTTTGAGCCGCAGGTCGATTACCGTCGTTCCGGAAGCGTGGGCCATCTGAACTTTCAGTTGGAGGGACAGGGCAAGGTTCGACTCCATTCCGGAAAGACCCGACTCAACGTCAAGTTGAATCCCAACAGTAACCTGAGAGTTCACACCAGAACCGGCGCCGGCCAGAACGTCATTGATTTCAGCGGACTGAAACTGCAGGAACTGCGCCTCGAAGTGGGGGTTGGTGAAACCCGGTTGTCGATGCTGTCTCCCAATGCGATCGTCTGTCGCAAGATGGCTATCGAGAATGGAGTGGGGGCGCTCGAGGTCACTGGCCTGGGGAACTTCCGTTTTGAAGAACTCGAATTCCGAGGCGGTGTGGGAGCCGCAACGATTGATTTTTCCGGTGACTGGGAAACCGCCGGAGAGGTTGACATCAAGGTTGGGATCGGGGGAGTCGAGATTAACCTTCCGCGTGATCTCGGGGTCGAGCTGAAAGTCAGAAAGAGTTTTCTTTCCGGTCTTAGCCTGAAGGGATTTATCAAGACGGAGAGTGGCTATCTGAGTGAGAACTTCGAGAAGGCCCACAAGAAGATGCGATTGAACATCAGCGCCGGCATTGGTGGCATCGAGATCGATTGGATCTGAGTGTTTCCGGCGTGCCCCCACCCTATCCGAGAGAGCAAATCCTGATCGCCTGTGCGCTCAGGGAGGAACTCAATGTACTGAGAGGGTGCCTTCCCGAGAACCTCCAGTTCCTGCGCACCGGCCTGGGATGGAAGTGTTCTCGGAGACGACTTCAGCAGCGGATCCGTCAGAGCCGTCCGTCCGCCATCATCTTTGGTGGGACGGCCGGTCAACTGGACCCGCGGATAGAATTGGGTACAGTGATTTTTCCAGAGCGGTGGTGCTTTGGCGACGGCCGTTGCTACGAGCAGTCCAGCGAGCTGATTCCTTTCCTGGCCGCCAGGGGTTTCCCAGCTCAAGGTGTCGGCCTTACGGTTTCGAGACCAGTCCTCCGGAAAGACCGCAGACTGCGTCTTCATGAACAGAGCAGCGCCTTGCTCTGCGACATGGAAAGCGCGGGAATCCTGGCGTTAGCTCAAGAGCTGCGGGTTTCAACCCTCGCGCTGAAGGTGGTTTCAGACACGGCAGACTCGGGAATCGCAGGATACTGGAGGGAGTTCAATTCCAATATGGAACGTCTCGGCAAGTACCTGCACAAGATGATTCGGGTGATCTCAACCAACGAAGCGTTCGCCCCCAGACCCCCAGAACCCAGAACCTAGAACCCAGAGCCCACAACCCCCGCGTTGACCTCGGGGTACTTGTGCCCCGAAGCGGTGTTAAAAAGGACGACTTGTTCTTCCAGACCGACTTCACCCCGGTCTCGCAGCGCCTTGAGAGCTGCCCAGCAGGCGGCACCTTCCGGACACATAAGGATCCCTTCATGAACGGCAACCTCTCGAACAGCTTCCTGGATCTCTTCATCGGTTACGCTCAGGGCACTGCCCCGGCTCTCTCGGATGTCCCGCAGGATCAGGAAATCCCCCAGTGCTTTCGGGACTCGAATCCCAGCAGCGAGAGTGGCGGCCTCTGGCCAGTAATCGGACTCGTCGCGACCTTCTCGAAAAGCGTTCACGATCGGTGCGCAACCGGATGACTGAACCGCCACCATCCGTGGCCGGGGACTCCCAATCCAACCCAGGTCTTCCAATTCCTGGAAGGCCTTCCACATCCCGATCAGGCCGGTGCCCCCGCCGGTCGGATACAAGACCACGTCGGGAAGGGTCCAGTCGAACTGTTCCGCCAGTTCGTATCCCATGGTCTTCTTCCCTTCGATCCGGTACGGCTCTTTCAACGTGGAAACGTCAAACCAGCCCCTCTCCTCCCGGACCTGGCTCATCACGCGTGCCGCATCGCTGATCAGACCGTCGACCCGGGTGACCCGGGCCCCGGCCACCAGGCACTCCTGAAGATTGGTTCGAGGTGCGTCTGCAGGCATAAAGACAGAGACTTCCAGCCCGGCCCTTGCCCCATAGGCAGCCAGCGAACCCCCTGCATTCCCAGCGCTGGTGATACAGAGTTTTCTGGCGCCCAGATGCTTGGCCATACTCACGGCAGCAGAGAGTCCCCGGTCCTTGAAAGATCCCGTGGGGTTGTGAGCCTCGTTCTTCACGAAGAGGTTGCGGAATCCATACTTTGTCGCCAGGTTGGCGAATCGGATCAAGGGAGTCCAGCCTTCGCCGAGCGATACGATCTCCTCTTCCAGGGCCACCGGCATGAGTTCCCGGTAGCGCCACATCGAGGGGACACGGGCTGCCAGCTGATTGCGTTCCAAAATGGGCTTGATGTCCTCGAGCCGGTAGCGGACAAGCAGTGGCGCACCGGATTCCGGAGAGAGATTGTAGAGCTGGCCCGGCGGATAGGTGGCGGCGGTCCTGGAGCATTCGAGGTGTTGAATGTAGTGAGTCACGATCTCTCGTCGCCTTGCTGCTCCGGTCCTACTCTTGCAGCGCCGGCACCTTGCGAAGGTCGAGCCGGTTGGCTTCGGATGAATACACAAGCAGGCTGTGGCATTTCCATTTTCCCTCGTTTGCTATCGGAAAGTCTTGCCGATAGTGGCATCCACGGCTTTCTTCTCTGGCCGCCGCGGCGGCTGCCATCGCGAGGCCATTCAAACGAATGTTTTCCGCCTCACTCCGACGATGCTCGGTGGCAGCTTCCGGCCGAGCCGACCCCAAAACAGAAATCGCCTCGGCCAGGCCAGAGGCCGTGCGGACCATGCCGACCCTCTCCGTCAGCGTGTTTCTCAGAGCCTGGCCCGGCGTCGAAACTTCAGAATCGGGCAGCGCCACGAAAGAACCCGGAGCCGGTGTCTCCAGGGGCGACCAGACCGAGGGGGCTTCGGCCATGGATTGTCCGACCCGGGCTCCAAAGACCAGACCGTCCAGCAGCGAATTGCTGGCCAGCCGGTTTGCCCCGTGCGCCCCGGTGCAGGCAACCTCACCGGCGGCGTAAAGGCCGGGAATACTGGTTCTTCCCCACAGATCCGTGGCAATTCCCCCCATCATGTAGTGAGCCGCCGGATAGACCGGGACCAGATCCCGCCTCAGATCGAGCTTCAGATTGAGAAGATGCGCGAAGATGGTCGGAAAGCGGCTCTTGACGAAGCTCGAATCAAGGTGCCTGAGATCCAGGAAAACGGCTGGCTCCTTCCGGTTTTCAAGCTCGGTGACGATGGCCTGGGCCACAATGTCCCGGGGCGCCAGTTCAGCCAGTGGATGGTAACGAGCCATGAATCGGTTGCCGGATGCATCAAGCAAGTGGGCTCCTTCGCCTCGCAGAGCCTCGGTCAGCAGAAAAGGGTGAGCTCCCTCCAGCTTGAGAACAGTCGGGTGGAATTGAACAAACTCCATATCGGCAAGCATCGCCCCGCTGCGCAGGGCCATTGCGGTGCCGTCCCCGGTCGCGATCTCGGGATTCGTCGTCTGCCCAAAAGCTGCCCCCGGCCCGCCGGTCGCCAGCAAGACTCTGTCAGCTCGGATCTCCCTCTTTTTCCCGCTCGACAGTTCCAGGAAACGGACACCCTCACACCCGTCGGAACCGACCAGCAGATCAATCGCACAACTGTGCGAAAGTAGATGAATAGAGCCTGAACTCCTCGCCTTCTGGATGAGAGTATTACTGATCTCCTGGCCGGTCGCATCTCCCCCTGCGTGGAGAATTCGATTCCGGCTGTGGGCCGCTTCGCGAGTCAAAGCAAGGCCCCCTCTGTCCTTGTCGAAGTCGACCCCCCAATCGAGGAGTTCCCGAACTCGCCGCGGACCCTCTTCCACCAGCACCCTTGCAGCTGTTTCGTCGCAGATTCCGGCGCCTGCCTCGAGGGTGTCTTTGAAGTGAAGATCGAGGCTGTCTCCCTCGCCTATGGCCACCGCAATGCCCCCCTGCGCATACCCGGTACTGGACTCGCCCGTGCGCGATTTGGCCAGAACCAGGACGTCTCCGACTCGGGAGAGTTCGATGGCCGCACGGACCCCTGCAATCCCGCTTCCGATCACCAGGAATTCAGCGCTGAAGTCGTACATGTTGGCAACCGGTATTGTCGAGGGAGAGAGGGTATACTATAACCGCTTGTTCATTACAGTCTGCTTGCAAGTGAGAGCCCGGAAGGAACAGAGTCCGATTCTACGTTCTTTGCCGTTTCTGGCGATCGGCCTGCTCCTTTCCTGTGGCAAGGTAGGACCGCCCTTGCCTCCCGTGGTTGTCTTACCCGACACCATCAACGATCTTCGCATAGAGGCCGGGAACCGTGGCCCTCGGCTCCTCTTTCAGCTTCCCTCGGACGAAGTGGAATATGTGGAAGTGTACCGTCAATGTCCACCCTTGGTGGTGGAGGACCGGTCATTGCTCATTGCCAGGCTCTTCCAGGACGAACTGGTGGAAGCCCGGCAGGTGAACCAGTTTGCCTTTGAAGATGGTGACCCGGCTGTCGCAGCCGGCTGCAGATATGCGCTCAGGTTTGTAGACTCGACCGGCTTTCAGTCAGAATACTCCAACTTTGTAGCCTGGACCCAGGGATCAAACCCATGAACTTTGAAAGAAAGAATCTAGGAGGGACTCACTCATGAAGTTTTTTTTGGACACTGCCGATGTCGGCGAAATCCGGGACTGCCTTTCACTGGGAATCGTGGATGGAGTGACCACCAATCCTTCCCTCATCGCAAAGACCGGTCGCCCCTTCGAGGAGGTGGCAAAGGAGATTTGCGAGATGGTGGACGGGCCAGTCAGTCTGGAGGTCGTTTCGACTGAAGCGGAAGAAATGATAGAAGAAGGGCGCAAGCTGGCTGCCCTGGCGCCCAATGTGGTCGTGAAGCTACCGACCATTAAGGAAGGGTTGAAAGCGCTCAAGGTCCTGAGTGACGAGGGAATCCGCGTCAACATGACTCTCATTTTTCAGGCCGTGCAGGCGCTGCTGGCAGCTCGAAACGGAGCCGCCTACGTCAGTCCGTTTGTCGGTCGCATCGACGACATCACCGGCGACGGGATGCAGTTGATCGCCGATATCGCGACAATATTCGACCAGTATGAATTCGAGACGAAGATTCTGGTGGCTTCGGTTCGCGGTCCCAAGCACGTGGCGGAGTCAGCTATGCTGGGTGCGGACGTGGTCACACTTCCTCCCAGCGTGGTGGACAAGCTGATCCAACATCCGCTCACTACCAAGGGTCTGGAACAGTTTCTGGCGGACTGGAACAAGAGCAAAGAGCTCGCGTCGTGAAGGAACTCGAGTCGGAACTCGGCCGCAAACTTGAGGAACTGGAGCAGCGTCACCGCAAGGCTGAGGCTGGTGGCGGTGAAGCTCGCGTCGAAAGGCAGCATAGCGCCGGCAAGCTGACCGCCCGGGAACGAGTCGACTTTCTGCTGGATGAGGAGAGCTTCGAAGAGATTGACAAGTTTGTCGTACATCGTTGTACCGATTTCGAGATGGCGGACAACCGGATCCCGGGGGATGGGGTGGTCACCGGGTATGGCCGCATCGAAGGACGTAACGTGTTCGTTTTTGCCCAGGACTTTACGGTCTTCGGAGGAAGCCTCTCGGAGACCTATGCGGCCAAGATCTGTAAGGTGATGGACCTGGCTGTGAAAATGGGTGCTCCCATCATCGGCTTGAATGACAGCGGCGGGGCCAGAATTCAAGAAGGAGTCGTCAGTCTGGCGGGCTATGCGGACATCTTCTTGAGGAATACTCTGGCCAGCGGGGTTGTCCCTCAGATTTCGGCGATCATGGGTCCTTGTGCCGGGGGAGCCGTCTACTCTCCCGCGATCACCGACTTCGTTCTCATGGTGCAGGACAGCAGCTACATGTTCATTACCGGTCCGGATGTCATTCGAACCGTGACGGGCGAGACGGTGTCCAAGGAAGAACTCGGAGGTGCCGCCACACATGCCTCCGTGAGTGGGATCGCTCACCTGGTGGCATCTGACGACGAGAGCTGTCTTGCCCAGACCCGAGAGCTGCTTTCTTTCTTGCCCTCCAACAATATGGAGACTCCGCCCAGGAAAGATTGTCAGGATCCGATCGACAGAGTCGATCCAGATCTGGATCACCTGGTTCCCAGTGAGCCGGATCAGCCCTATGACATCAAGCGAGTCATTCGGGCGGTAGTTGACGAGCGGTACTTTTTCGAGATCCAGGCCGATTTCGCGCCCAATATCGTCGTCGGGTTTGCTCGCTTGAATGGGGAGTCCGTCGGGCTGGTCGCCAACCAGCCAGATGTATTGGCTGGCACTCTGGACATCAACTCGTCCATCAAGGGAGCGCGTTTTGTGCGCTTTTGTGATGCCTTCAATATTCCCTTAATCGTCTTGGAAGATGTTCCGGGTTTTCTGCCGGGGATTGATCAGGAGCACAACGGGATTATTCGACACGGAGCGAAACTGCTCTACGCGTTTGCCGAGGCTACCGTCCCCAAGATCACGCTCATTACCCGGAAAGCGTATGGCGGTGCTTACTGTGTGATGGCTTCAAAGCACCTTCGAGCTGACGTGAACCTGGCTTATCCCACGGCTGAGATCGCGGTGATGGGGCCACAGGGCGCAGTCGAGATCCTTTTTCGGCGCGAACTGGCTGAAGCAGAGAATGCAGATGAGTTCAAGCAACGGAAGACCGACGAGTTCCGGGCCAAGTTTGCCAATCCCTATATCGCTGCCGAGCGAGGGTTCATCGACGCGGTCATCAAGCCCGCAGAAACAAGGAAGAAATTGATCTCAGCGCTGGCGATGGCCCATACGAAGCGGGACAGCAATCCGCCGAAAAAGCATGGCAATATCCCTCTCTGAAGAAGATCCCGTCTGAATCGGCCAAACCCATGTTCTCTCGAATCCTAATCGCTAACCGCGGAGAAATTGCCGTCAGAGTCATTCGGGCTTGTCGGGAGATGAACATCTCTCCGGCGGTCGTCTTCTCTTCAGCGGACAGGAGTTCCCTCTCCGTGCGCCTGGCTGACTCCGCCCACTTGATTGGCGAGGCTCCGGCGGCCGACAGCTACCTTTCGATTGACAGAATCATCGCAGCAGCCCAGGCCCTGGAGGCTGACGCAATCCACCCTGGATACGGGTTCTTGAGCGAGAACCCTCTTTTTGTGCGAGCCTGCAGTGAGGCGGGTATCACTTTCATTGGCCCTTCCGCGGAAAGCATGGAGATGATGGGCGACAAAGTGCGGGCGCGAACCACCGTTGCCGGTGCCGGAGTACCCGTGGTTCCAGGAGGTGACCGGAGCCTTGATTCGCTGGACGAGGCTGCGGAGGTGGCAGGCTCTCTCGGCTATCCGGTGATGCTCAAGGCGAGAGCGGGGGGAGGGGGCAAGGGGATTCGTCTGATCAAATCGGAGGAGGAACTCAGGCAGGCCTTCGTCCTGACTCGGGGAGAGGCAGAGGCTTCCTTTGGCGATTCTCGAGTGTTTCTCGAAAAGGCCGTTCCCAGACCTCGTCATATTGAGGTTCAAATCCTGGGAGACCAGTTCGGGAGCCTTGTCCACCTGGGCGAGAGAGAGTGTTCGATCCAGCGAAGGCACCAGAAAATTGTGGAGGAGTGTCCCTCCCCACGAGTCTCCGGAGCGTTCAGAGAGCAGTTGGGCGAGGCTGCTCTCTCAGCAGCACGGGCGTCCGGCTACTTCAACGCGGGTACCGTCGAGTTCCTGGTGGATGGCAACAGTACTGCGGAGGTGCCCCCCTTCTATTTCCTGGAGATCAACGCCAGGCTCCAGGTTGAGCACCCGGTGACGGAAATGGTGTATGGCGTTGACCTTGTCAAAGAGCAGATTCGCATCGCTGCCGGGGAGCGACTGAAACTGCAGCAAGAGAGGCTGATTCCCCGAGGGGCAGCCGTGGAGTGCCGGGTCTATGCCGAAGATCCAGCCAACGATTTCTTTCCATCTCCCGGCACCATCTCCACCTTGCTGGAGCCTTCAGGCCCCGGCATTCGGCACGACAGCGGAGTTTTTCAGGGAGCCACCATACCGATTGATTATGATCCTCTGCTCTCCAAGCTGATCGCGTGGGGCGAAGACAGGGAAGAGGCCCTGCAGAGAATGAGGCGCGCCCTTCGTGAGTACAAAGTTGCGGGCGTCGCGACCACCATACCTTTCTTCCGAGTTCTGTTCGCACATCCGGATTTCCAGAAGGGGGACCTGACCACCGGGTTCTTGGACGAACATGGGCTGCTGGAGCTCCTCGGTCGCCCTCCGGTTCATGAAGTGGATGCTGCCGTGATCGGTGCGGCTCTGGATTACTACTTCAAAGCTAGCCAGGCCTCCTCGAGCTCCGCCGACCGCCCTTCCAGTTCGTGGAAGCGCGACGCTCTGCGAAGAGGACTGCGCCGTGGAGCCTGGGATCTAAAGAAATGAAGTTGAAAGTGCATTCCGGCGAAATCGAGAAGGAAGTCGAGATCGAGCGAATCTCAGCAACGGAGTTCCGAGTAGGGCTGAATGGCCGCTTCAGTCGCGTGGAGGTTCTGGCGCAGGAGGGAGAACAGCTGGTTCTCGGTCTGGGCACGAGTATTGAACATCTGGTGGTGTCGGGGCGAGACGGGAGCCGGACCGTGGCCTGGCGTGATCAGGTATTAGAGTTGCAGATTGAGGACCCCAGACGTCTGGGGAAGGGGAACTCGGCGGCGCCCTCGGCACAGAGGGTTGCCCAGGTCAAGGCTCAGATGCCGGGAAGAGTGGTGACCGTTTTGAAGAATGTCGGAGACGACGTCGAGGCGGGCGAAGGGCTGGTGATCGTTGAATCGATGAAGATGCAGAACGAGTTGAAGTCTCCCAGTACGGGTACGGTCACCCTCTGCAACGTCACCGTCGACGCTTCGATCGAGGGCGGCCAGCTCCTGTTTCGGATCGAGTGAAGCCTCAGCGCACGAGGCTTCCCAAATCGTCTCTTTCCTCCAGGACCCTCCCAGCCAGACGGAACGATCCGAAGACTAGAACGGAGGCAGCTCTCCGTTGCGCTTCTGTGAGCGCCCTCTCCAGGTTGCTCATAACAACCCCTTGCGGAAATGCCTTCTTCAGACGGGACGCGCTGGCGGCTTGAGCCGAAGTCAACTCGACCAGGTAGACTTGCTCGAAGAGCGGCGTCAGTATCTCCGAAACCGCTGTCAGATCTTTGTCCTCCATCATCGAGAAGACCAGGCATCGGGGTGCTTTTGTGTGCGAGGTCAGGAAACTCGCGACAGCCCGAGCAGCATCCGGATTGTGCCCCCCATCCACGAAGACGTCCGGCTGCCGAGAGATTCGCTGCAGAACTCCGAAGGGCCGCACGGTCGCAAGTCCTTCTGCGATGCACTCCCCGGCGAAATTCCAGTCAAGCCTCTCCAGTCGCCTTACCGCTTCGATGGCAACGGCTGCGTTGATCCCCTGATGTTGTCCCGCCACACGGAGCCCGGCCTGGATGTCCCCGTAGTTGACGCGATAACGCCCCTCGGCCACATGATCAGTCTGGACCTGATGGGACTCGATCATTGAGAGTGGGGCCCTGCTTTTCCGGGCGGTCTCCCTGATCACCTTCTCTGCGCCGGGCGGCTGAGGAGCCGACACGACTGGAATGGAGGGACGAATGATCCCCGCCTTTTCCGCGGCGATCTCTGGGATCGTCCTTCCGAGACGCGATTGATGGTCGAGCCCGATGGGGCCCAGGACGGAAACAACGGGGTCGACAGCGTTGGTACTGTCCAGCCGACCCCCCAGACCGATCTCTAAGACGGCCAGGTCGATGCTGTGGCGAGAGAAACAGTCCAGAGCAGCCGCGCACAGCGTTTCAAAATAGGTGGGGGGGTGTGGCAGATGGGTTGTCCGGGCGGCCTTCTGGACGCGGTTGAAAGACTCTGCAAAAGCCTCGCGGCCGAGAGGCTTTTCGTTGAGACAGATGCGCTCTCGAACAGTCACCAGATGGGGCGAAGAGAAGCGACCGACGAGGAGTCCGCAGGAACCGGCGATCGAGGCGATGAATCGAGCGATGGAACCTTTCCCGTTGGTTCCTGCTACCAGTACGCTTGGATAATTCAGCTGGGGGTTTCCCATTTCCCGGAGGAGTTTGCGAATGCTCTCCAGACCGGGTCGCATGGTGACGACTTCGTTGCCGAGTTGCTCGAGATGTTCCAGACAGTCCTGATACTTCATCGGTTGGTTGACCGGGTCAGACTAGACCCGTAAGGAGTCCCCCCGGCTCTGCCGGGGAGGCAGCCAGAGTTTGACAGTTCCGGGAATAGGTGAAAAAACTCCCTTCCGTGAGCCGAGCAAAGCATCACGAAAAGGAGTTTTATGAGTAACTATAAGAGCTTACAGCATACGAAATGGGAGTGTAAGTACCATGTGGTGTTCATCCCGAAGTACCGCAAAAAGTTGATTTACGGGGAGTTGCGCAGACATCTCGGTCAGGTGCTGCGACGGTTGTCTGGGCAGAAGGAAAGCTTGATTGAGGAGGGCCACCTGCTGCCGGATCACGTGCACGTGATGATCTCGATTCCACCAAAGTTCTCTGTGGCGCAGGTGATCGGGTACATCAAAGGGAAAAGCGCTATCCACATTGCCCGGAACTTTTCAGAGAGTCGGCGAAACTTTGTTGGACAGCACTTCTGGGCACGCGGATACTTCGTATCGACCGTGGGCCGAGATGAGAGAGTGATCCGTGAGTATATTCGGCGGCAAGAAGCAGAAGATCGTCGCCAGGATCAGCTCAGGCTCCTGTAGTCAGGCCACCTTTAGGTGGCACAAGTGGCCGCGGTAGCGGCAACGTCAAGTCCGCTTTGAGCGGCTCACAAGATTAAAGCCCCCGGCTTTGCCGGGGGATACTTACTGTACTGTTCGGGAAGTTCACGCCGCTACTTCGGGCGTCTTTTCGCCGACAGCTTTGTTGCGCTACCTCGAAATACTCCCGGAATTCCTGCGTCGCGCGCCTCACTGACGACGAAAATCCATCCCGGATTATCCCCGCGAACTTACCGGACAGCACACTAGAGTGTGGCGAGGGGGAGGCTGTGCTTATGGAAGTGGGTGCTCAGATTGCACCAGGGAAACGGGAGGATCGAGCTTGCAACTCATGAATTCCAGCCAGTCGGTCATGTAATTCTTGAGATCCTTGCGCTCAACAACCTCATCCAGCATCCCGTGTTCCAGGAGGAACTCGCTGCTTTGAAAGCCCTCCGGCAGCTTCTGGCGGATGGTCTGCTCAATGACCCGGGGGCCGGCAAATCCGATCAGAGCTCCCGGCTCGGCGATGTTCAGATCACCCAGCATTGCAAAGCTGGCCGTGACTCCCCCGGTCGTGGGATCCGTCAAAAGGGATATGTAGGGGAGCCCCGCTGAATCGAGAAGAGCCAGTGTGGAGCTGATCTTGGCCATCTGCATGAGGGACAGAAATCCCTCCATCATTCTGGCCCCGCCGCTGGCCGAGCAGATGACGAGAGCCTGTTTGGTCTGCAGGGCTCGCTCGATGGCGCGGGTGATCTTCTCCCCGACGACCGAGCCCATGCTTCCTCCGATGAAGCGGTACTCCATGCACGAACAGATCAATCGATAGCCGCCCATGCGACCCTCGGCGTTGATGACTGCCTCCGTGTGACCGGTGACCCGATAGGCCTGTTCCAGCCGTGCTTTGTAGCTCTTGCGGTCTCTGAATTCGAGTGGGTCGGAAGTGCGAAGACCTTGATCGAATTCCACCCACTGCTGATCGTCGAACAGGAGGTCGAGCCGCTGCCTGGCTGTAATCTTGGAATGATGTCCACATTTCGTACAAACCGAGTGGTTTCTCTCCAGATCCTTTTTCCAGACGACTCGCTGGCATCCCGGGCACTTCTCGAATAACCCCTCGGTTCGGACATTCCGTTCCCCTTCCTCGGGAGGTCGGAGTGGAGTTTTTTCACGCTTGAACCAGCTCATAGGAACCCACTCTCACCAATAACGAGCCACGCCGGACCCGTCTGCAAACGGTACCACAATTGTGAAAAGGGGAGGCCATTCATGGGATTGTGTATAATTTCTGCGCGTTCTGATAACTCCTCCGAAGACCCTTTTGGAGAGGCGTTTCCACTATGCAAGATACCAGGTTTCCCGAACCTCGAAAGAGGGTGATTCTGACCGTGTCAGATCTTGTGGGACGCCTTCGACGCGTGGTGGAAAAGGAGTTTCGCGACATCTGGATCGGCGGCGAGGTGACCAACTTACAAGTCTCTCAGGCGGGACACTGTTACTTCACTCTCAAGGATGCTGAGGCCCAGGTTCGGGCAGTTTGTTTCAGAATGCAATTCCAGTACTTGAGGTTCAAACCCGAAGATGGCTCCGAAGTTCGGGTGCGGGGACGAGTCTCCGTCTACACTCCCCGCGGCGACGTCCAGGTGATTGTTGATATCGTTGAGCCGGCAGGCCGTGGTTCTCTGCAGGAAGCCTTTGAGAAGCTGAAGAAGCGCCTTGAGCAGGAGGGATTGTTTGATGCGGCGAAGAAACAGAGAATTCCGCTCTTACCTTCCCGGATTGGGATTGTCACTTCGTCTTCGGGGGCAGCCCTGCACGATCTCCTTCGCGGGTTGAAGCGACGCAATGACCAGGTCGATGTGTTGATTGCACCCGTGCTGGTTCAGGGCAGAACGGCAGCCGGCGAGATCTCAGAGGCGATCCGCGCCCTGAACCAGAAGTCTGATCTTGATGTTCTCATTGTGGCGAGAGGTGGAGGCTCGATTGAAGACTTGTCGGCATTCAATGAAGAGATCGTAGCCAGAGCCATTTTTCACTCGCGGATTCCGGTCATTTCAGCGGTTGGACACGAGACTGACTTTACGATTGCTGATTTTGTGGCCGATGTGCGGGCAGCGACTCCATCGGTAGCGGCGGAAATCGTCTCTGCAGCGCGGCAGGACCTGGCACAGAGACACGATGACCTCATGAACCGCCTGACTACTGGCATCTATTTGCTGGTCGAGAGAAAACGTGGTCAGCTGCACCGGTCTGTATCCAGTCCTCACTTCGTTGGTGCCCGGGAGAGAGTTCAGAAGTGGGGCGGGGAGTTGCAGGAAATGCGGGCTCGCCTGCTGGGCTCTCTGCCCCAACGGCTGCCAGTGCTTCGAAAGAATCTCGATCAAGTCGACCAGGCTCTGGACTTGCGGGCAGAGTTCTATCTTTCCGGTCATCAGAAAGCGATCGAGAGCATCAACCGACAGTTGGACGCCTATTCTCCTCTGGCTGTCCTGCAGCGGGGATATGCCATTGTGAGTCGGCTGGACGGGCGAATTGTTCGTGATCCTGAGCGTTTGAAGGAAAACGAGAAACTCAAGGTCCGCGTGGAAAGAGGAGAGTTCAGCGTTCGTCGCCAGGAGTAGCCATGTCAGAGAATGATTTTGAGAAGGCGCTCAAGCGTCTGAGTTCCATCGTTGCCGGGCTCGAAAAGGGCGATCTGCCGCTCGAGCAGTCCCTGCAGCTTTTTGAAGAAGGGGTCAAGTTGTCCCGCTACTGCTCCGACCGGCTCGAAGAGGCCGAGCGACGCATCGAAGTCCTGGTCAAAGGGAAGGGTGGGAAGACAACTGAAGTGCCGTTCGAACAGGGGGCTCTCGAGGATCAAGGTGGTGGCGAGTAACGAGTCCAGCAGCCACTCCTTTGACCTGGCCGGCTACCTGGACGAGTATCGTTCTCAGGTGGATCGCTATCTGGATGACGTTTTGCCCTCCGGGGAAACACATCCCCGCGTGATTCACAGGGCCATGCGCTATTCGGTCTTTGCCGGTGGAAAGAGAGTGCGACCCATCCTGGCCCTCGCCACCGCCCAGGTCCTGGACAGGCCTGTGGCGCAGCTCCTGCCGCTGGCAGCGGCTTTGGAACTCACGCACACCTATTCCCTGATCCATGACGATCTGCCTTCCATGGACAACGATGATTATCGGCGGGGAAAGCCCACTCTGCACAAACAGTTTGGGGAAGGGATTGCGGTTCTGGCGGGAGATGCCTTGCTGACGCTGGCCTTTCAGCATCTGGCTGCGCAACCCGAGTCAATCGAAGCCGAACGACGACTGAAAGTGATCACCTTGTTTTCGCGGGCGATTGGGACCCTGGGAGGGATGATTGCCGGTCAGGTAGTGGACCTTCTCTCCCAGGGGAATCCATATACCTCCGAAGAGCTGCAGTACATTCACGAATCAAAGACCGGTGCCCTCATCCATGCCTCCGTATACTGTGCGGCGGTGCTGTGCGAGGCGGATGATCAGGAATTGGGAGACCTCTCATCGTTCGCTGCCCGGGCCGGGCTGGCCTTTCAAGTGGTCGACGACATTCTCGATGTGGAGGGCTCATCGGAGGAGATGGGCAAGGAATCCGGCAAGGATATGGAAGTTCGAAAAGCGACCTATCCTCATCTGTTTGGCTTGAGCAAGAGCAAGGAAATCGCCACGCAACTGGTCGAAGAAGCCATCCAGCATCTGGATTTCCTGGGTTCACGCGGTCAAATTCTGCGAGAGCTGGCACGCTTCATCTCGCAGCGGCGAAGCTAACGCACTGTCTGGAAAGTGCAACATAGGGTTTGGAGATGGCTGGGAAATCGAGAGCGGGAACCCAACGCTTGCGGCTGGACGAACTCCTGGTCCGGAGAGGGCTTGCCCCCGACCGGAAGCTAGCTGGTGCTCTGATTCTGAGGGGTGCGGTCCTGGTAGAGAACCAGCGTATTCTCCAGGCCGGCACCCAGGTCAAGGCCGACGCCGGTTTGAGGGTGAAAGAAACCGCCGGCCGCTACGTGTCGAGAGCCGGAGGCAAATTGGCGGCGGCTCTTGGTACGTTTCAGGTGAGGGTCAGCGGGCGAATCTGCTGGGATCTGGGTGCTTCGACCGGAGGATTCACTGATTGTCTCCTGCAGGAAGGTGCAGCCAGGGTGTATGCCGTCGATGTCGGCCGAGGGCTGCTTCACTGGAACCTGCAGACGGATGAGCGGGTGATCCGCCGCGACGGAGTGAACGTTCGTTACCTGGATCCTGAGCAGATCGGCGAGAAGCCGGACCTCATCACTGTCGATCTTTCGTTTATCTCTCTGCGCCTGGTGTTGCCTGGACTCTCACGGCTATCACCGGCCACCATTGTGGCACTGGTGAAGCCCCAGTTCGAAGCGAGGAGATCGGAAGTCGAAGCGGGTGGGGTGATCACTGATGACTCCCTCCGGACTCGAGTTATCGAGCGGCTCAGGGACGAGTTGACTGAACTGGGGGTCCAAGTCCTGGCCGATACGCCCTCTTCGATAGCCGGGCAAAAAGGCAATCGAGAGCATTTCTTTCTGTGCCGGGTCTGACGGCCAAGAGCCGGCCGTCTCAGTGCTTACTCCCCCTCTAGTGCAGCTCGCCACAAGTTCTGACCCAGGTTCAGGCGCCTCTCCCCGCCGCTGGCGTTGTTGCACTCGCTCGGCATATGGCTTGATATGACTCGCTCCCGACGCCTAGCCAGCGACGACGATTGACGCGCTGACCCTTCAGAACTTATGGCGAGCTACACTAGTGCCTTCCTCAAAGCCTCAAGGGCCAGACTTACGGCGTGGGTCTTGTGTACGGGAAGGGGGGCCAGGTCTTCGAGCAGGTCTTGAGAGCTGATCTGCAGGCAGTCCCGGACCGGCTGATCCTGACACATTTGGGCCAGCGCCGCTGCCGCCGCGATCGCGGCCACACAGCCTGTTGCACGAAACCGGCAGCCGGCAACCGTTTCGTCCTGCACTCGCAACTCAAAGCTGGTCACATCCCCGCACACCGGGTTCTCGCTCTGACCCCTGTGAGTGGCGTCGGCCAGGTGCCCGCTATGACGAAGTTCGGCTACAAGTTGCCTGACTCTCGCTGAGTACACTTCTGACTCTTACCTCGGCTCCAACTCTTACACCCAGGAGCTCGGCGGCGGAACAGGAGCAAGCAGAAGCCTCGAGATGGCCGCTGCTTCCAATCACTGAAAAGATTTCGTCGGGTTTCGCCTGAGCATAGTAATTGTAGTGCTTGCCAATCTTCTTCCCATCGATTTCCACCTGCCTCGACCCCGTGGCCTCAAGCGCTTCGCTGAGATGAGTACTTCTGATGCTGGTGATCACGTTTCCAAAACGGTCGATGTGAATCACCTTGCCCACAACGGTATCAGGGGCTTCGCGGCGCACAGAGCCCAAATCGACCGTCTCAAAGTCGGTGCTGACCGGCCCGAACTCGGCAAGCGGAACGCCGCAGGCCAGATGGGCGATGACGGGGGCAAAAAGGTCTCTTCCGTGGAAGGTCGGGGAGACCGGCCGTCGGAAAAAACTCTCATTCCGAATCTCGACGACTTGGGAGATGTTTTCCCGTTCGAAGATCAGTGACAACACTCCGTTGTCCGGAGCCACAAAAGTATGCTGTTTCGCCGCCGCGATGATGGGTCTACGACTGGATCCGACACCGGGGTCAACGACTACAAGATGAAGTGACTGCCTCGGGAAACAAGAGTAGGCGGCCGCCAGGGTAAAGGCGGCCTCCAGGACATTGTGTGGTTCTACTTCATGGCTGATATCAACCAGAGTGGCAGTGGGACAGGTATCGAGAATGACTCCCTTGACCGCCGCGACGTAATAGTCACGCAGGCCAAAGTCGCTCAGGAAGGTAATGCAGGGCACGGCTCGATCATAGCGGGTTCAGATTCCGGATTCTACATCGCGACCGGGTAGATCTGAGTCGTAGGGGCGACCCTTGTGGTCGCCCGTTGAGCGGGCCGGCACAAGACCGGCCCCTACGAAAGGTTCAGCCGTCCTCGTCAGATCGTACGGACCCCATAGACAATAGCCTGCCCAGCCCCGGAGGGGCGGCAGTGTATCCAGGGGCAACACGCCTTATCCCTGCAGGACGCTTGCGCGTCTTCTCTTGATTCGAAAGACGGTGGAATCGATCTGGCCTCCCAGCAGCAGGCATAAGCTGCAATAGTAAAACCAGATCATGAGGACCAACAGGCCCCCCAGGTCTCCGTACATGTTGTTCGAATTGGAGAAGCTGTTTACGAGGTAGCGGAAGCCAAGAGAACCACCGACCAGTCCAATCGTCATGGCAGAGCTTCCTGGAGAGACCACTCTCCAGGGTAAAGGGCCGGCCGGCATGGCGAAGTACACTGTCTGCAGGCCCAGGCTGATGAGCACAAAGATCAGCAGCCACCGAACCATGGCATAGCCCAGGGTCATCAACTTGTGCAACCCGCTCTGCTCGGTGAAAGGCAGGCTGGAGATGGCCCACCGACTCAGGTCATCCCCAAAAAAAAGAAGCACTGCCGCGATCAGAATGAAGAAACACATCCCCACTGTAACCACTATGGAGAGAGCCCGGATCCGATAGTAGGAGCGTCTTTCCTTGATCCGGTAGGCTCTGGTCAGCACGCCGGCCAGCGCGTTCAGGCCCAGCGACGCCGCCCACAGAGCAATCCCCATCCACAGGACCGCGGAGCGGGAAGCCGCCTTCCAGCCCTCGGCGTTGGCCAGTACCTGGCTGACCTCGGCTCCCGCCTGGCTGGGCATCAAGCGGGTCAGCCCATCTACCAGGCGAGTGAAAGTCACCAACTCGATTGGGAGCACTGCCAGAAGTCCCCCCAGGAAGATGAGAAACGGGAAAAAGGCCAGCAGAAAACAGAAGGCCAGCTCGGCGGCCATGCCCCAGCAGTGCGAGTCGTTGAAGTTCAACCAGAGCTGACGCCAGAAATCCCGGTTCCCGAAGAATCGGAACGCTCGAAGATCAAGCAACTGCATCGCGACATCTGGCTCTGATTCGGGAAGCTCTCAACGACAACATTTCGGATAGCCGGTCCGGACTCTCCGATAGTTATCCAAACAGCGAGGGCATTTGAAGAGGTGATCAATCGTCTCGATGACTTCACTATCATTCATCTGCTTGCGAGCCAGAGACTGGAGCCTCAGAAGGGGGACATGCGTAGAGTTCGCCTCGCGAAAGGGGAACATCACCACAAAAGAGAAGCGACTGATTACCGTCGAACTCATGTGAGGTCATGATACCAAATCGGAAAGAGGTCAAGTACATCCGGACCGCAGGCAACCCCGTGCTATAGTCTCAGCCGATGGGCGCGTCGGCTGAGAAAACACAACAGCGGGTCGCTGAACTGAGGCGTGAAATTGAAGAGCACGGTTATCAATATTACATCCTCGACGATCCCTCTATCAGCGATGCCGAGTACGACCTGAAATTCCGAGAACTGTTGCAGCTCGAGACCTCATATCCTGAACTCGTGACTCCGGATTCGCCCACCCAGAGAGTGGGGATCGAGCCCGGGAACAAATTCCAGAAGGTCGAGCATCTTGTTCCCATGCTCAGCCTTGCCAATGCTTTTTCCGCTCAGGAACTGGAAGACTTCTATCGACGTATCAGCCGAATGCTGGAAGAGGCTGAAATCGACTTTGTGACGGAGCTGAAGATTGATGGAGCCGCCGTATCCCTCACCTACCGGCAAGGACTGCTGGTGGGTGGAGCCACCCGGGGAGACGGGAGAGTCGGGGAGAGCATCACTGACAATCTCCGCACCATCAAGACGATTCCGCTACGGTTGAAGGGAACCCGAGTTCCAGAACTGGTGGAGATCCGTGGGGAAGCCTATCTTCCGCTGGCTGCTTTCGAATCCCTGAACCAGGGCCGTGAAGCCGGTGGAGAGAAGACTTTTGCCAACCCCCGCAATGCTGCGGCCGGAGCCCTGCGTCAGATCGATCCCACGATCACAGCCCGCAGGCCCCTGGCTTTCTTTCCTTACAATGTCGGGTATCTGGAAGGAGATCAGATCGCGACTCAGGTGGAGGCCCTGGAACTTCTCAAGCGATGGGGTTTCAGCGTCAATCCGCACTATCGCCTCCATGACTCAATGGAAGAGGTGATCGAATACTGCCAGGAATACGAGCGTCGCCGCAGCGAAGTGGACTACGAAATCGACGGAGTTGTCGTCAAGGTGAACCGTCTGGAATATCAGCGCCGGCTGGGCAACGTGGCCCGAGATCCCCGCTGGGCAATCGCCTACAAGTTTCCGGCAGAGGTAGCGCTGACGAGACTCTTGGAGATTCGCATCAATGTGGGTCGCACAGGCGCCTTGAATCCCTACGCGGTTCTGGACCCGGTACGGGTGGGCGGTGTCACGGTTCGACAGGCTACCTTGCACAATGAAGATGACATCCGTAAGAAAGACATTCGGGAAGGTGACACGGTTCAGGTGAAGCGGGCCGGAGACGTGATTCCCCAGGTAGTCGCTCCCGTCGTCAGCCAGCGTACCGGGGTCGAAAGAGAATTCAGCTATCCCGAGCTTTGCCCGCAGTGTGGATCGAACATCCAGCGTCTCGAAGGCGAGGCGATGGCGTACTGCCCGAATACTCAGTGTCCCGCCCAGCGTCTCGAGAAACTGAAGCACTTTGTGGGCCGGGGTGCCATGGATATTCGCGGACTCGGGCAGCAGACGGTTGAGAAAATGGTTGAGATCAATCTGATCGAAGACGCTGCTGACCTTTACAGTCTCACCCGCGAGCAGGTCAGCAGTCTTCCCGGCTTCAAAGAAAAGTCGGTCGACAACCTGCTCGACAGTCTTGAATCCAGTCTGGATCAGCCTTTCTCCAGAGTTCTGTTCGCGCTCGGAATCCGGCATGTTGGAGAGAGTATCGCCGAACTGCTGGCTCGGAGTTTTCGAGACATCGATGAACTCTATGAGGCCGAAGTTGAGGAGCCCGCGCTCATAAATGGCGTGGGGCCTGAGATTGCAGGCAGCGTTCGCGCTTATCTGGACGAACCCTCCAACTGGAGCTTCCTTGAAAGGCTTCGAGGGGCGGGACTGAAATTCCAGGCCGACGGGGCGGCCCAGACTCCCGCACCCCTGAAAGATAAGACCTTCGTCATTACCGGGACACTCCGGGATATGAGTCGGCCGGAGGCGAAGAACCTGCTTCAGGCCCTTGGAGCAAAAGTTACTGCGTCCCTTTCTTCCCGCACCGACTACCTGGTTGTGGGGGCCGATCCGGGATCGAAAGTGGACAACGCGCGAAAACTTGGGACTGAGGTGATTGACGAGGCTGGTCTTCACAACCTGATAGAAGAGGTGTCAGCGAGTCAGGGCGCAGGCTGACCATTTTTCTGTCATTCCGCCTGCGGAAAAGAGATCCGGCCATGGAAGTGTGTCGAAATTGTGAATACACTGTGCCTGCAGGAACGGCGAAATGCCCTTATTGCGGTTGCCGGCTGACCCACCCGCTGTGGAAAAAGGCAGGTGCCTGGGTGCTGTTGGTGATGATTGGCTACGGTTTTGTGAAATGTAATCTTCGACTCATGCAGGGACTGGACAAGTTCTAGTGTTGGAAGTACTAACTAGTGGGAATGCCCATGCGTGATCGAGTGAGACAAGAATGAGTCTCCCCACCCACCGTTGTGGAGCTTTTCAATTTCGAAGCCACTCCATCACCAACGTTGGGAGGGTTCGTCAGAACAATGAGGACTCCCTTGTCGATTCTCCTGAATCCGGGCTCTTCGGAGTCTGTGATGGCCTGGGGGGCCACGCTGCGGGTGAAGTGGCCAGCGCGATTGCGTCTCGGACCATCACCGAAGAAATCGAGCAGGCCAGCGGACCGGCCCGAGAGGCCCTCAGGGAGTGTCTCGAGATCGCCAACCAGCGGATCCTCAAAGAACAGATGGAAAACCCGCTCAGGCGAGGAATGGGGACGACGGTAAGCGTCCTGTGGATTTCAGGAAAACTCGACGAAGTCTGGGTGCTTCATCTTGGGGACAGCCGCATCTACCATCTGCATGAGGGATCGATCTCCCAGGTGACGGACGATCATTCCCCAGTCTACAAGCTTTACCAGCAGGGAGACCTGACCAAAGACCAGATTCGCCAGCACCCCCAAAAGAACCTCCTGGAACGCTCTCTGGGAATCACTTCAACGATTGACCCCGATATCTTTGAACTGAAGGTTGCCGCCGGGGACCGATTGCTCATCTGTACTGACGGCCTGTCTGACGCTCTGCCGGACAAGGAGATCGAGAGTCTCCTCAAGGATTACCCCCTGGGACAGGCAGGAAACGAACTCGTAGCCGAGGCCAATCGAAGGGGCGGTCTGGACAACATCACGATCGCTCAGGTTCAGATTGTCGAAGCCCCTTAAAGCCGGGGGTTCCTGCGCTAGTGTACTTTCCGGACAGTGCACTAGGTGGGTGAGATGTTGCAAGAGCGAAGAAAGCGCCGGTCCGACCGGGACAACACCCAGCCGGACAGCTTCTTCAACTCTTTCGGAGCGAGCAGTTTCCGGTTGTTATTCGCTTTCTTTTTCATGGTCCCACCTCTCTCGCCAGACCCGGTCGGCCAGCCAATCACAGCCCGCTTCCAGGGACTCGCCTGTTCTGGGGGCAACGTTCCCATCACTTAGATGGAGGGGAGCGGGGAAAGTTCTAAAAAAGCTGGACGAACAGCTTCTCCAGAAAAGTACGCGCCGCTTCGTAAACGCCCGAAGACTGGCTTTCTCGCGGCCCCGCTATGTTCAGGTGCTGAACTCCCGAGCGCCCGATCCACTGCTGGACCGTGGCGCAATCGAGGGGGGGTTCCAGATCGACCAGCAGCAGCGGACGGGCTTGCTTGCAGGCCAGCTGGATTGTGAGCACCGTGCCGGGATACACCTTGCCGCGCAGCAGAACCAGCGTGCCATCCGAATCGCGCACGTTCCACTCCGTTCGTTGTGCGTAATCCGAAGAGGGTGTTTCCTCGAGATGATAAGGCCGGGCCAGGGGGCCGTCCTCGGCTCGCCGACCCTTGGGGCACCAACCCTCTACCTTCAGGCCAGAGGCGAGGGCCACGTCCAGCACGGCCCGGTCTACACCGGTTTGTCCCCCGCTTCGGAGTGACTGGAGGCGCACTGGCTCGGGCTTCAGCATGTGGAACATTCTAGACGTTCCAAGGTTCTATCAGAGAACCTGAGCGGTGTAGGAGCCGCTTCCATGCGGCGATCTGATCGGACCACGGGGCTCCTACACCCCTTGAAAGTGATAGCTTTGTTGCGGCGGGAGTCAGAGCCGGCAGCTAAATCGCCAGGGGATGCTCTTCCAGGGCTCAGGGACGGAGTCGATGCCGATCCTGGGCGTCGCTTCGATCGTCTCGGCGTCCACCTCGATGCCGTCCTCCAGATACAGAATTGATCTCTGGGAACAGAGGTCCAGGCCGCTGTCTTTCCCGGTCAGGTCGAAGGCCTGACAGAGCTTGGCCGGTCCATCGGTGAGATGGCGATGGCGGCCGCTTCGCCGCCGCAGCATGGTCTCAACACCTTCCTCGGCGACAACTGCGCGCAATAGAACCGCGGCAGCGAAGTCGTCCCCCTCGGTCACACAGTTCAGAAGCCAGTGCATCCCGTAGATGAAGTAGATGTAAGCAAACCCGGGCGGCCCCCAAATGACCCGGTTTCGGTCGGTCTTGCCGAAACGGGCGTGGCAGGCCAGATCCTCGGCACCGATGTAGGCTTCCACTTCGCTGATAATGCCCGAGAGCCTGCCCGCCGGTTCGAGCTTGACGAGCCGCTTGCCCAGCAGATGGCAAGCGACCTCGAGAGTGGGATGGTCAAAGAAAGAACGAGGAAGTCGAGGCACTGACTTGAGCATAGACAAGAAGGAGTGCCGGGGGACGGAATTGAACCGCCGACACGGGGATTTTCAGTCCCCTGCTCTACCAACTGAGCTACCCCGGCAGTAAAAAGAATTGTATTCTACCCGCATCAATTTGGGCGTGCAAATCCTACTTGCTGGAAGTTGAAGTTTGGGAAGAGGAAACGAATTAGTCAGCGGATCACGGAGGTCAAGAATGAAACAGATTATCAATCCAGCCGGTGGACCGGGTGCGGTGGGCCCTTATTCCCCGGCCATCAAGTCGAATGGCCTGGTTTTTGTGTCGGGCCAGATTCCCCTCGATCCGGCCACTGGAGAGCTGGTGGGCGGCGACATTCAGGTGCAGGTCAGGCGGGTCCTGGAAAACATCGGATTGCTGCTGAAGGAAGCGGGTTCCAGCTTTCAGGAGGTGTTAAAGGTATCGGTGTTTCTGGCCGATCTGAGCCATTTCGAAGCCATGAATCAGGTGTATGCCGAGTACTTTGACGATTCCAGGCCCGCCCGGAGTACGATCGAGGCGTCGAGGCTGCCCAAAGGAGTGGAGATAGAGATCGATGTGATCGCCGCTTCTGAGGAATGAAAAGGGGGCGGCTCCAAGTAACTGGCGCCGCCCATCTATGGGTGAAAGTCTCACCGGAGTGAGACGACTATTCAGCTGACGGTGACGGGAATCTGGCGCGGTTTCGCGTCCTCAGCCTTGGGGAGATGAATCGTCAGCAGACCATCCTTGAGGCCGGCGTCGATCTTGGAACTGTCCACCGTGGTGGGCAACTTGAAACTGCGAAAGAAGCTCCCATACCAGCGCTCCACGCGATGGAAATCACGATTCTCCTCTTTCTCGAACTTCCTCTCTCCACTGATGCTGAGGACGTTCTCTTCGAGAGAGATATCAATCTCCTGTTTCTCAAAGCCCGGTAACTCAACCAAAAAGGTGAGTTCGGTCGGAGTCTCGGAAACATCAACCGTGGGTGACCAGCGGGACACGACATTGTCTTTGCCGGTGTCGGGATCGGGGCGATTCTCAAAAAAGCGGTCGAAGACGTTATTCCACTGTCGCAGTTCTCTAAAAGGGTCGATTCTCATTAAGGTCATCTCTTTATTTCCTCCGTGTTGCTTGTGTCATGATCTTCTTCAAGGGCAGCGACCTTCATCGTCGCTCCGACCCTTATCTAAGATCCTGATGGGGGGCAGTCAAGGTGGAAGCAGGCAACTGGCGGCCCGTGCTGCCATCAAAAAGCGGGAGCCGCTTTCCGGCCAACGGTGGTAATATTTTGGATAGAACGAGAAACGAGAAAACAGGAACCAGGAACGAGAGAAGTGGAGAGACGAGTTTATCTGGACAACAATGCAACCAGTCCCATGGACCCGCGGGTGCTGGAGGCGATCCAGCCGTTCTTTCTGAACGAGTTCGGGAACGCTGCCTCCATCCACACCTATGGCCAGCACGCTCGTGCAGCTATTGAGAGGGCCCGTTCGCAGGTTGCTGATCTTCTCTCCGCGAAACGCCGGGAAATCGTTTTCACGTGCGGGGGAACCGAGGCAGACAACACTGCCATCAATGGAGTGGCTCGCAGGTTTGCGGGGAGTGGCGGACACGTCATCACCTCGGCAATCGAGCATCCTGCCGTCTTGAAGAGCTGTCAGTTTCTAGAGCAGAAAGGCTTCCGGGTCACCTATCTGGGCGCGGGCGAAGAGGGAATCGTTCGGATCGAGGATGTCAAAGAGGCGCTCTCTCAGGACACCATTCTGGTCTCGATCATGCACGCGAACAACGAGGTCGGTACTCTCCAACCCATCCAAGAGATCGCTCGGCTCACACGGCAGCGGGGGATTCTCTTTCACACGGATGCCGTGCAGTCTGTCGGAAAGATCCCAGTGGACGTCCACCAACTGGGTATCGATCTCCTTTCTTTGTCCGGCCACAAGTTTCACGGCCCCAAGGGAGTTGGGGCCATGTACATTCGTGACTCGGTCGAGACGGAACCTTTCATGCTGGGCGGGTCACACGAGCGCCACCGGCGCGCCGGGACTGAGAATGTCCCGGGAATCGTTGGGCTCGGGGAGGCCTGCCGGCTGGCCGGGGAATCACACCAGGACATGTTGGGTCGGGTAGCCGGCCTTCGTGACCGATTTGAGGAAGGGCTCTTGCAGCGTCTGTCTGGCTCTGTCGTGAACGGCACACCGAGTTCTCGCGTGCCCCACACTGCGAATCTCAGCTTCCGAGGAGTTGAGGGAGAAGCCTTGCTGGTGGCTCTCGATTTCAAGGGCTTAGCGGTCTCGACTGGGGCCGCCTGTTCCTCCGGCTCACTGGACCCCTCGCATGTACTCCAGGCCATAAAGTTGCCACGACGGCGAATCCAGGGCGCGATCCGGTTCAGCCTGAGCCGCATGATCAGCCAGGAAGACATGGACTACGCGCTGGAGACGGTGGTCGAGACGGTGAATCATATCAGGAGTGTGGGAGTCGGTTGAGGCAGTCCTCCCTTTGCATAGACAGTGAGTACGAAGTGTCTCTGGAAACCGTCGCCGGAGAGTGTGGAACGAGCCAATCTGACTCGCTTCATTCGCAAGATAGGCCGAGTTGTTTCCGAAGTTGTCGATTACCCGAGCCTTTACAGATGGTCGATCGATCATCCTGAACTCTTCTGGTCTGAGGTCTGGAGCTTCTGTGACATAGTGGCTTCCAGGAAATGGGATCGGGTGGTTGACGATGTAACCCGGATGCCCGGTGCCCGCTGGTTCTCAGGGGCCAGGCTCAACTTTGCGCAGAACCTTCTCCGCTACCGGGATGACCAGCCGGCCATCATTGGCTGGAACGAATCAGGTCGTCACCAGATTCTCACCTACCGCGAACTGTTCCGGCGAAGCGCCGGTTTTGCCCAGGCACTGCGGGAGGCAGGAGTCAAGAGCGGTGATCGGGTCGCCGGCTTCATGCCCAATATCCCTGAGACGATCATCGCCATGCTGGCAGCCAGCAGCCTCGGGGCCCTCTGGTCGTCCTGCTCTCAGGACTTTGGTGTCAAGGGAGTTGTCGACCGGTTCGGACAGATCCGGCCCAGGGTCCTGGTTTGTGCGGACGGGTATCAGTATGCCGGGAAGTCCTTCGATCGCCTGGAGCGAGTCCGGACGATCCTGGAACAGATCCCTGAAATTTCGAGAGTCGTGGTCGTCCCGTATCTGAATTCGAACCCGAACCTGTCCAGCATTCCCAACGCCGTACTTTGGAAGGACTTTGCAGGCCGGGCCGAGGAGATCGATTTTGAGCAGCTCCCCTTCGACCACCCTCTCTACATCATGTACTCGTCGGGCACGACGGGTTTGCCCAAGTGCATGGTCCACGGAGCTGGAGGAACTCTCATTCAGCATCTCAAGGAGCTGGTTCTTCACACCAGCCTGAGCAGAGAAGACCGAGTCTTTTACGCCACGACCTGTGGCTGGATGATGTGGAACTGGCTGGTGAGCAGCCTGGCAGTAGGAGCGACGGTACTTCTCTACGATGGGTCTCCGTTTCCCCAGCGGCCCGAAATTCTGTTCGATCTGGCCGAGCGGGAAGAGGTGACCGTGTTCGGAACCAGCGCCAAGTATCTGTCTCTGGCCGAGAAAAACGGACTCCATCCGTCGAAGACGCACGACCTGCGGTCGCTTCGGACGATCCTCTCAACCGGCTCGCCCCTGGCGCCCTCCAGCTATGATTATGTGTATCGGGAGATCAAGGCAGATGTTTGCCTTTCGTCGATTTCCGGAGGGACGGATCTCATCTCCTCTTTTGCTCTCGGAAATCCCATCGGTGCGGTATTCAGAGGAGAAATGCAAGCGGTGAGCCTGGGAATGAAGGTGGAGATCTTCAACCAGGCCGGCCAGCCGACCGACCTGGAGCCAGGGGAGCTGGTCTGCTCCCAGGCCTTTCCGTCGATGCCGGTGAAGTTCTGGAGCGACCCGGACGGCAGCAGGTACCAGAACGCCTATTTCAATCACTTTCCCGGTGTCTGGCGTCACGGCGACTGGGCCCGGCTGACCTCCAATGGAGGCATGATCATCTACGGACGTTCCGACGCCACCCTGAATCCCGGAGGAGTGCGCATTGGAACAGCCGAGATCTACCGCCAGGTGGAGCAGAAGGATGAAGTGCTGGAAGCCATCGTGGTTGGACAGGAATGGGAAGATGATGTTCGAATCGTACTTTTTCTCCGGCTCAAAGAAGGACTCACCCTGGATGAGGCCTTGATCAAGGACATCCGCAACGGCCTCCGGGAGAACGCCTCTCCCCACCACCTCCCCAGGAAAATCCTGCAGGTTGCCGACATCCCCCGAACGATCAGCGGGAAAATCAGTGAACTGGCGGTCAGGAATGTAATTCACGGCAAAGAAGTAACCAACGCCGATGCCCTGGCCAATCCCGAGGCATTGGAGTTGTACCGGGACCTGAAGGAGTTGCTGGACTGAATTCCAGACTCCAGAGTTCCAAGAAACTCTCGGCCGCTCCTTAACGTTCGCCGCCCCGAGTCCGCCTCCCCCTTCCTGTTTTGGGATCTGGGAATCCTACCGGTCCAGCAGCTCTCCCATCACCTTCGGGTCGTTGGTAGGCAACTGACAGACATAGTTCTCGCAGATGTAGGCGGTGGCCCGGCCGTCGATGGCTCGGAAACTGTCCAGGACCTCGATCCGGGAGGCCAACCGCTGGTGGGCCGGCCCGCCGTCCGCGAGAAAGACAACCCGGTGCGGAAGGTAGCGGCGGTGGACCTCTTTGAGCAAAGCTCTGGTGTCTTCCCCGTCTCTCTTCCCGGCCAGAAAGATCTGTTTGGGTTTCGATTCGGCGCGCCTCAGGGCCACCAGCATCAGCGGCATGGTGTGCGGGCTCCGCTGCAGTAATCCCGAGAAGGCTTTTGCCGAAGTGCTTCCCTTTTCCAGCAGTCTCTTGTCGCCGCTCAGATTGCCCAGGCGAATGAGATCGAGGAGAGCCACTGAATTGGGTGAGGGCTCGGCTCCATCGTACTGATCCTTCATGCGCAGAAGGACTGATGGGTCCCGGCCCGTAGTGCTGAAAAATCCGGCTTCTTCGGTGTCCCAGAAACGGCTCTCCATGCTCTCAACAAGTTGAATCGACCAGAGCAGCCATTCGTCCTCCAGAGAGGTCTCATAAAGGTCGAGCAGACCCTGGATCAGAAAAGCATAGTCATCCAGAAAGCCGGGGATACCTCCCTCCCCTGCGCGATAGCGGCGCGAGAGCGTGCCCGAATCAGGATCCCAGAGATGGGCCTTGAGGAAACGGGCAGCTTTGCGAGCCGCTTCCAGATACCGGTCATCCTCAAGAACCTGAGAGGCTCTGGCCAGGGCCGTGATCATCAGGCCGTTCCAGGCGGTCAGGATCTTATCGTCGAGGAGGGGGCGGGGTCTCTCTCTGCGCAGCTCGAAAAGGATCTCCCTGGCCTTCTCTCGCCGCAGTTGCACCTCCGATGTGGACAAACCGAGCGCCTTCGCCACTTGCTTTTCGGAGCGAGCCTCAAAGAGGACGTTCTTCCTTACGAATTCGGAAAACGGATCGCGGGCCACGTTGCCCTCGGGCTTGAGGCCGAAGAGTGGAAGGAACACATCTGCCGTCTCCTGGTCCAGGTGGCCCCGGGCCTCGGCTTCGGTCCATACGTAAAAGGCGCCCTCTGCTTTTTCATGAGAGTCCGCACTGATCAGACTGTCGGCATCCTCGGCCGAATAGAAGCCGCCCTCTGGACTCGTCATGTCGCGCAGAACATACTCCAGAGTCCGGCGGGCTACGGCCGCAAGAAAGGGATCGCGGCTGATCTGGTAGGCCTCGACATAGGCCACGACGAGTTGAGCCTGGTCGTAAAGCATCTTCTCGAAGTGAGGAAGAAACCAGCGTTCATCCGTCGAGTAGCGATGAAAGCCACCTCCAAGCTGGTCGTTCATTCCACCCCGGGCCATGCCGCGCAGGGTGTGCAGAGCCATTTCCCGGGCCTTCTCCTGGTGTTCCAGTTGTGAGTAGTAGAGCAGAAACAGAAGGTTGGCAGGCCTTGGGAACTTGGGAGCTGATCCGAATCCTCCGAGTTCCTCATCGAAGTTTTCCAGGTACCACTGGTAGCCCTTGTCGAGGGTTTTCTCAAGGCTGGATCCGGCTCCGGCCGAGAGTACCTGGAGACTCTTGAGGCGGGCCGTAATGCGGTCTGCAGAGTCAAGAATCTTGTCGCGATTCTCCAGCCATTGTCGGTGGACAGTCCGCAAAACCTGGGAGAATCCAGGCATCCCCGTCCGCGCTTCCGGAGGAAAGTAGGTTCCGCCGAAAAAAGGCTTCAGCCCGGGCGTCAGAAAGACCGACATGGGCCACCCCCCGCGCCCCGTAGTCGCCTGCACAAAAGCCATGTAGACACTGTCCAGATCCGGACGCTCTTCACGGTCCACTTTGATACAGACGAAGTGTTCATTCATGACAGCGGCGATCTCCGTGTTGGAGAACGATTCCCGCTCCATGACATGACACCAATGGCAGGTGGAGTAGCCGATGGAAAGAAAGATGGGCTTGTTTTCTTTTCGGGATTGCTCGAAAGCTTCTTCCCCCCAGGGGTACCAGTTGACCGGATTGTAGGCATGCTGGAGAAGATATGGACTTTTCTCGTGAAGCAGCCGATTGGGTTTGTTCTCAGAACCCTCCGAAGCCTGGCAGCTCAGGAGCGAGCCCAGCCAGAAGATCCAGGTCGTGCGGCCCACGCTTGTCAGTACCATGAAGAGCCCTCAGCATAATCCATGCTCGCCGGTCTTGAAACCGCAAAGTGGTTGAAGGATTTGGGATTGTGGAAAAGGGAACAATTCCGGAAGGGAGTTCGTAGTTATTCTTGTGCACGGGGATCCGGCCTGGGAACCGGCAGTTGTTAACCCTGGAACCGGGCAGGACGTATGTTTGATGGTCGCTTCTGGACCCAACAGCGGGATGACGAAGTCCGCGACTTCCAGTTCAATGTCCTGCTGGCTCTGTTCATGGTGTATTTTGTGATGGCCGCCCTGTTTGAATCCCTGGCCCACCCCTTCGCGATCATGATTTCTCTTCTCTTCGCCTTCGTCGGCGTCGCCTGGTTCCTGCTCATCACGGGTACGCCCTGGAACGTCATGGCTTGGATTGGATCGCTCATTCTGATCGGAATCGTGGTCAACAACGGGATTGTGCTGATCGACCACATCAACAATCTGCGCCGGCAAGGCATGGACCGACGCATGGCCGTTCTCGAAGGGTGCCAGGAACGCTTCCGTCCCATTCTCATGACCGCCAGCACCACGGTGGTTGGGCTCATTCCCCTGGCCGTGGGCTCGACCGGTCTCTTCGAACTGCGATACTTCCCGATGGCCCGGACGGTGATGGGGGGGCTGTTGGCCTCCAGTGTCTTGACCCTGGTGGTGCTGCCCAATGTGTATACGCTCATGGATGACCTGTCGAACGGGCTGCGCAGGCTGTGGCAGAGCACTGGCGAGGAGCCCGAGGTGTCTTCTTAACTGTCCCGGATTTCGCCCGTTAGTATCAGGATTCAGGGCCACGTTCCTGGTTGTCTGCTCGTCAAGACTTGCGCCTCAGCCGGCTCGGCGACGGGACCGTTTCCTTAGGGGCCCGGCCCCCAGGCCGTAAGGAACATTCCCCAATCCAGGAACGTACAGAGGCAGGAACGTAAATGACTGCGTGGCGGCCGGCCGGCATCTTGCAGCCGGAGTTGCTGGAGGTCGACTCAGGGGTGAAAACCGGGATCGCGGGGAGGGGGTGCTATTCCGATGTTCCAATAAAATTGAGCCGACCTCCGGCTGCTATGAGAGCTACAAAATCGTGCGACTCAGGCAACTCCCATAACCTCCTTGCTGGACTAAGATCGTGTCAACCACGATCATCCAATCAGTATCCAACTGATTAGATGCTAAGAAATTAGCAGTTCTGAAATATCACGTCAAGTGGAATTGTTAAATAATTCGCATTTTCTCGAAAAACCTGTTGCTGCGTCCCTCGTTACGCACTCGTCAAGACTCGTGCAGGTACCGTTAGTATCAGGATTTAGGTCCAGGTCCTGGTTAGGCAGTCGCTAAAGCTCCTCCCTCTGTGGACTCGGCGGGCGGGTACGCTACTTCACCCTGCCCACAGGTGTCAGACTTCCGGGAGCAGAAAAGACACGAGGATAAAAATGGGAATCAGAATGACGATGCTGTATCCCATATAGCCGAAAAAAGAGGGCATTCGAATGCCCGATTGTTCGGCGATGCTCTTCACCATGAAATTGGGACCGTTTCCGATGTAGGTGAGCGCTCCCATGAAAACCGCTCCCAGGCTGATCGCAGCCAGCAGGTGCTCCATGATGAACTCTTCATCGGGGAGTGGCAGCGCCGAAAAACCCTCCATGACCGGAAGCGAGACGGCAGTCTCGAAGAAGACGACATAGGTGGGTGCATTGTCCAGCACGCTCGACAGCACTCCTGTGAACCAGAAGAACTCGAGCGGGTTGTCGATTCCCAGTTCAGCTCCCTTTACATGCAGGATCTCGATGGGTACCTGCATGCAGATGAAGATCCCACTGAAGAGGGCCGCGACTTCAGTGATGGCCACATAATCGAAGCGGTTGCGCATGCGAATGTTTGCGTCGGTAGAGCGAAGCGAAAGGACCACGAAGAGAAGCAAGACCATTTCGCGAAAGTAGACGGGCGGATGGAATCCGGTGTTCAGGAAGGGTTGTCCAGGGAGAATAAAGGCCACGCTGAGAACCACTCCCAGCAGCCACAAGAGGTTGATGGTTCCATGCAGACGAAGTGGTTCAACCTGTCGTTCGTCCCGGATCAAATCACGCAGAGCTTCCTTTCTGTAAACGATCCAGTCCCAGATGAAGTAAACGGCCAGCAGAATGCTGTTGACAACCAGCCAGTAGGGCCACAGACGCAGTGTCCAGGAGAAGGGAACTCCCCGAAGATAACCGAGAAAAAGAGGCGGGTCGCCAATGGGCAGCAGCAGGCCGCCGCAATTGCAGGCGCAGAAGACAAAAAAGAGAATCGTGTGAATCTTATACTCACGCTCGATATTGGTCAGGATGAGCGGCCGGATGAGGACCATAGCGGCCCCCGTAGTGCCGATGAAACTGGCCAGAATCGTCCCCAGGGCAATAAAAGCCGTGTTTGTGGCCGGGTGCGCCGGCAAGTCACCGCTCAGATTGATCCCTCCGCTGATCACATAGAGGCTGAAAAGAAGGACGATGAACGGGACGAACTCGGAAAAGATGCCATTACTGAAAGCACTCCACAAGGTTTCCCAACCCGTCGCAGAAGAGGGCAGGTGGGTAAAGTGATTCTCGAGTCCTCCCGGATGGAGCAGACCGTAATAGAGAAGCGTCGATCCACTCAGGATGGTGGCCACCAGGAAGCGGTTCCGGTTATGGTGCCACCAGTCCCTGGTCTGCGAGAGAAGAGGAAACACAGCAATAGCGAGCAGCAGCAACGCAAACGGCGTGACGGCCCAGAGGGGTGGCGCAAAGGGAAGTGAGTGAGCCGTTAGGGCCTTTTCGTGGGTCGTCTCTGCCGGTTGGGAGCCGGGTATTGCTCCCAGGAACAGCAGCGCCGCATAGATGCAACAGGCAAGAAGGATCGCCCCAACTGCTCCTCGTGAAGAACGTCGCATTTTCTCGAGAAGGGTCCTTCCTTGTGTGGTGCTGGGCCCGTGCTCAGGGCTAGATCTTTCCATTGGCTGTCTCGGTGTCGGCTATGTCTTGCTGAGTGCGTCTTCTCGATGCGCAGGGGCCGGGTCTCTCAGGGTGTCATCAATCAGGTGCCGCTCGGTGCCCAACAGGGCCGCTGAGACAAGCTCTTCAATGGCCATGGCTGCTTCCGCATGTTCCACCTGCTCGAGTTTCGCGCGCGTTTCCGGATGTTTGGGGACGAACATGGAGCAGCAGTCGTCATCGGCCCCGATGGACACTCCGAACGTCCCGATTTTTCTTGCTGCAGCGATGATCTCCTCCTTGTCATCTCCAATCAGTGGCCGCAGAATGGGTAGCTGGCTGACGGCGGAAACGACTTGAATATTGTCCAGCGTCTGTGAGGATACTTGACCGATACTGTCTCCGGTGACGAGTGCCTTGGCTTTCTCACGAGTTCCAATCCGGTTGGCTATTCGCACCATCATCCTTCGATACAGAAGCACACGAGTTCGCTCCGGGGTGTGGGCGACGATGCTTCTCTGGATTGGAGCAAACGGGACCATGTAGAGCCGGGCTCTCGGTTGGTAACGACAGAGATGCTCCACCAGTTCAATCACCTTGTCCTGGGCGTCCAGGGATGTGTGGGGATGGCTGTGGAAGTGAACAAAGAGAGGCCGGCAGCCGCGCTTCATGACCTTGTAGGCTGCCACCGGAGAATCGATTCCGCCGGAGATTAGAACGACGACCTTCCCGCTGGTGGACACCGGCAGACCTCCGGGGCCGCGCAATTTCTCAAAGTGCAGCAGTGCCTCTTCACCCAGGATCTGGACGTAACAGGTCAGGTCGGGTTCTTTCAGTTGCACCCGCTTGTCGGATTTTTCTTGCAGGAATGCACCCAGTTGCCTCCCGATTTCCGGTGTCGTGAGCGGATAGCGTTTGTCGGATCTCTTGGCAGAAACCTTAAAGCTCTCGTATTGCCGGTTCTGAATCAACTCCCACGACGCGGTCTGAAGATCCTCCAGTGCCGAGGGAACAATCCACCCACTGGCGTAGTTGGCAAGACCAAATACGTGCCCCAGTCGCTCGCGAATTTCACCCACAGGAGAATCCTCTTTCAATTCCACAACTACCCGGCGCGACCAGAGTCGGACAGAGCCATAGGGCAGTGAGTTCAGCGCCCTCTTAATGTTGGCGATGAGCTTGCGCTCGAAGAACCCCCGATTCTTCTTCTTGAGAGCAATCTCGTGGTAGTGACAGACAAAGCAACGTCTCATGAAGATCTCTCGGGAAATGGGCGGTTGCTCAAAGAGCTGTCAGTTGACTTTCTTAACCACCAGAGTGACGATGTTCTCTCCGTCGAGCTTCTTGTACAGGACGTGCACAATCTGGCCCTGATCATAGGTGTCGCTCCCTTTCACCGAGGCCGGGCCGAGCAGGAAACTCAGTCGGCCCTCTTTCGTGTCTACGATCAACTGGTCCGAACTAATGGATTCGACCGTGCCGTAAATGTCGTACTGACGATCCTCGGGGGGCGGTCCCTTGCTCCACAGTTTCCAGATGCAGGCAGGCTGAACCATAAGGGCGGCCACAATCAGCAAGGTCAAATACAAGTGACGCATCGGGGGATTCTACTCTTCTCGGAGTTCAATCCTCAAGACTTTCCCCTCGGACTGCTAGTTCGCGCTCGAGAAGATGCTTCACTCGACGCTCCACCTGATATCGCACAACTCGGAAGGCCTTCAGGATTTCAGTCGGCGCACCTCGACTCTTGGCAGGATCGGGAATATTCCAGTGCTCCGGGCGAACGTCGGGGGGGAGAGCCGGACAGTTGTCTCTGGCATCTCCGCACAAGGTCACCACACAGTCAAAATCCCCCAGTCGAAAAGCGCTCAAGGGATCGGAAGTCTGATGGCGGATGTCGATCCCTACCTCGTTCATCGCCCACACCGCGTTGGGATTCAGCCCCACCGGGCTGGTACCCGCACTCGCGACAGAAACCATGTCGCCCGCATAGTACTTCGCAAAGGCCTCCGCAAATTGACTTCGGGCTGAGTTCCCGGTGCAGATAAAAAGAATTTTAGGCATGACTAAATATTTTGTTGTGCCCGATCTAATTTCGATCCATAATAAGGATAGATGAGTTCATACTGGAAAGGGTTTCTGCGAATTCCCTGGTTCCTGGCCGCCCTCCTGATCGTCGGTCTGGCACTGACCCTGTCTCTCCTATCGCTTGCCGACAGCGCGGCGGACAGTCGCGAGTTCGTCGTCGCGAGAGAAGTTATGGTAGCGCAGAAATGTGGCTCCTGTCATACGCTCCAGTCAGCATCTCTCCACTGGAATGCAACGATTGGCCCTGATCTCACGCATCAGGCCAGGCGGGGAAGGTCGGTTGAATGGCTGCGACGCCATTTGAAGGACCCTGCCCATATTCCGGACGGAGACCTGGAGCCCCCTTTTCGCGGCAAGCAGCATCTGATGCCCTCTTTCGGGCACCTTTCGGATCCGGAAATGAACGAGGTCATACGCTTCCTCACCTCTCTGCGCTAGGGGCCGCCGGCAACGCCGGCGCGCGCGCCTGTTAGAATAATGTGGAACATGAAACTTGTTCCGTTTTCGATCTGCCTCGTCCTTTTGCTTCAGGCGGGCTTTGCAAACGATTCCAAATGGTTGATTCCGTACAGTTCCTCCGGGGTGCTGGTCGATGGCTTCCTGACCGACTGGCAGGGATTGCCTGCTATTGAGTTGGATCCTGCTGCAACAGGTGTCAAGGTGGCTGGAATCCCGGCTGGGGACTATGCCACTGCGAGCGTCAAGGCTTTCTGGGACGAGACGGGGCTTTACCTGGCAGTTGACTGGAAAGACGACATCTGGGATGTTCAACGGGTGCCGCGCAGCGAAGCTGTGTTCCTGGCCAGGGACGGACGGCGTCGAGATCGCATGTACCTTCACGACAACCTCCTCATCCAAATCAGGGACGTCAAGTACAACTACCTGCTCTGGACTTCTCCGAGGATCGACGGCCAGGGGCCATACTACTGGCAGCGCCTCCAGAGAGGAGGGAAGTTTCTGGAGAGAGCCACCCATGTTCCGGTGATTACTCCCCGGGAAAGTGATGGGCGGGCAACCCTGGAAATCATGCTCACGTGGGAGCAACTTGGGCTCAAGCCCAAGGAAGTTCGAAAAAAGGGCTTGCGTGCGATATTGACCCTGGCGGATAGTGATTCGCCGGAGATGTCTTTGGAAGGTAAGCTGGGTCGGGTGGGTCGGCTGGACTGGACCGGACTGATCGAGTTGGGCGAACGCTAGCAGGAAGGTCCGTTGCAAAGTAAAGAGAGGCATGACTACTCAAAAGGAGAGATTCAATGCATAAGGCTGTGATCGTTGCAGTTGGAAGAAGTCCGGCAGGCAAAGCACCACGTGGTGCACTGCGCCACACTCGACCCGATGATCTTGCCGCTCAAGTCATCCAGGCTGTCATCAAGCGGGCACACCCGCTCCCCATGGAGGATGTAGAGGACGTGATCCTGGGGTGTGCGATGCCGGAGGGCGAGCAGGGCATGAATGTGGCCCGGATTGCATCGCTTCGGGCTGGTCTTCCCGATCAGACCAGTGCCATGACGGTGAACCGTTTCTGCTCCTCCGGCCTGCAAACGATTACCCTGGCCACCCAGAGCGTAGCCGTCGGTTCCACCGATGTGGTTGTCGCAGGCGGGGCGGAGAGCATGAGCCTGCTTCCGCGCTCGGGCCACTTTTTTTCTCCCAACCCCTACCTTGTAGAGGAGGACCCGGATGTCTACGTCAACATGGGCATCACCGCGGAGAACCTGGCTGCCCGCAACTCTATTGACCGCCGCCAGCAAGACGAGTTTTCACTGCGCAGTCACACCCGGGCAATGGAGGCGCAGGACGGGGGACGATTCGATCAGGAACTGATCCCTGTGGAAGTGGAGAACGGGAAGGGTCCAGTGCTCTTCGGACAGGACGAGGGCGTTCGAAGAGACACTTCCGTGGAGGCTCTTTCGAAGCTCCGGGCGGTGTTTCATGCCCGGGGTACGGTGACGGCAGGAAACAGCAGTCAGACCAGTGACGGGGCGGCCGCTGCGGTGGTCATGTCCGAGGAGAAAGCGGCCGATTTAGGACTGGAACCGATGGCGCGCTTGATTTCATTTGCCACTGCAGGCGTGGCGCCCGAAATCATGGGCATCGGTCCGGTGGAGGCAGTTCCAAAGGCACTGAAGATAGCCGGTCTGACTCTGGCAGACATCGGTCTGGTTGAGCTGAACGAGGCCTTTGCCGTGCAGGCCCTGGCCGTCATCCAGGAGCTGGGCCTCGACCAGGACAAGGTCAATGTCAATGGCGGAGCGGTGGCCCTGGGCCATCCTCTGGGTGCGACTGGTGCGAAGCTGACAGCCACTCTGCTGTTCGAGATGGAAAGGCGCGGCGTGAAGTACGGGATCGTGACCATGTGCGTCGGGGGAGGCATGGGAGCTGCAGGCGTCTTCGAGTCTCTGCGCGTTTAGCAGTCTTCAATGGAATGGAGCACTAAGATAGCCGTCGTTACTGGAGCTTCTTCGGGCATCGGCGCGGCTACCGCTCGGGCTCTGGCAAGGCGTGGTTCTCGGCTCTTTCTGGTGGCCCGTCGCCAGGAGCAGCTTGCTCGCGTGAGCCAGGAGTGTCTGAAGGAAGGGGCTCCCAGGGCCGTTGCTTCAACGCAAGATCTGTCCCGTCCGGGAGAAGGGGAACGGGTCGTGGAACGCTGCCTCCAGGAACTGGGCGATCTCGACTTTCTGATTTGCAATGCAGGTTACGGTATTTTTGGTCCTGCCGTGGCGACGTCGCCGGCCCAGATGTCACGAATCTGGCAAGTCAACTTCCAGTCGGCCTACGAATCGATCCACCGGGTCCTGCCCCATTTTTCACAAAAAGGAGGGGGGCATATCGTACTGACCAGCAGTGTTGTGGGGAAGAAAGGAATGGCTTTCTCGGCGGCTTACTGTGCCACCAAGTTTGCCCAGGTGGGCCTGGGAGAGGCGCTGTGGGGAGAATTGCGTGGGACCGGAATCGGCGTCAGCGTCGTCTGCCCCGGGTTTACGGCCTCGGAGTTTCACGAGGTTGCTGAGCGCAAGATGGGTACGCCCGGGATCAACCGAGCCCTGAACGGCCAGTCTCCCACGATCGTCGCAGAGGCCATTGTCAATGCAATCGCCAACCGTCGCAGAGAAATCCATTTGAGCGCAGCCGGCAAGGTCCTGCTGGCGCTGGACCGGATTTCCCCAGCCCTCGCAACTCGGCTGATGGCCTGGGTCGGAACTCGCGAGCTCAAGCCTCCTGACTGATCTGCAAGCCCGTGACCGTTAGGTTCGTAGGGGCGACCCTGGTGGTCGCCCGCTTGGACGGGCCGGCACAAGACCGGCCCCTACGGGCGCCGCGGGCTCAGCTTCAGCTGTGTCAGGGCGTGGCCGGCAAGACGGGAAAAGCGGTCAGGGTTGCCACGTCTTCGGGGAAGGGCGTTTCCGGATCGTCATTCTGTAGAAGAGTCACGGCCACGATCGGAAAGGGACTCGAAATGGTCAGCAGTCCCTGCATTTCATCGATTCCGTCAACTCCTGCAAACAGCTCGGTCACAAACATCGCTGTGTGATGGCCCGGCGGCAGATCCAGATCGCGGCTGGCGATCTCCTGGCCCTGCAGATCAAAGAGCCTCAACTCCAGCATTCCGTCCCCCCCGGCCGGAGCCTGCCCCGGGTTCACAAGGGCGATTCCAGTGTCGAGTTCTCCTGTGGTGTCCAGAAAAAGAGAAAACTCTTCTCCCTGCACAGAAGCCGGAACCCCGGACTCTGTCTCCAGCAGCCCCGAAGGCAGGTGAGTCTGGGAAAAGACCGCGGATCCACTCACTCCTTCAAATGTCGTCACTCGTGCGTACCCTGCCTTGAGCTCCCCGAGACCGTCGGTCTTCAGGACCCGGGACTCTCCCGAATCGAGCTGGAACTCGAAGGAGGAATCGGAGCCCAGACCCTCTATGGTCAGTTCCAGGGGGGCACCGGAACTGTCGAACAGGTCCAGTCTCACACCTGCCTGGCCGGAAGCAAGGTTCACCAGGTTCACAGAGGTCTGGAGCTGGGTGGGGCCGGCCCGACCGTTTCCGATCTGGGCATAAAAGAACTCGATGACTTGGAAGCCGCTTCCAAGCGGCGCAGCATTCTCTTCCGGACTGCCTTCCAGCACCGGGAAAGCGGCCAGCGTGGGAATCCCGTCAGGATACTCCAGAGCTGGCTCACTCTGTCTCAGAGTGGGCAGCGCAATCGGATCCAGGCTTACCATCGTCAGAATCCCCTGCATCTCGGAAGCCTCCGCCGTGTCTGGGAACAACTGGGACACAAAGGTGGGGAGATGCTGCCCTCTGGTCAGTTCAACAGTCGTCTGACCTAACAGCTGGAACTGGCTATCGTAGAGCCTGAGTGCGATCTGGCCGGGACCTCCGGTCGGGTTGTGAGCAGGCGCCGCCGCCGCGCCCGCGTTCACCATCGCCAGTCCTGTTTCCAGGTTGCCGATGGAGTCGACAAAGAGAGTAGCAGCCCTTGTCGGTTCTGAAGCTGGTACACCTGCCTGGTAGAGAATGGTTCCGGTCGGTGCATGCTTCCGTGTGAAGATCCCGGTGATTCCAATGTGATCCCCGCTGCGGATGCGTGCGTAGCCGGCCTGGATCTCTCCCTCTCCAGACGTCTCCAGCCTCCACGTCTCTCCGGGGCTCAGCAGGACCGAGACCGCCGAAGTGGTACTGGCCAGCAAGACACTGGGATTCGCGGCAAAAGGGCTGAAGGAATCGCCGTTGGAATCAAAGAAATCGATTGTGAAAGCTTCGCTCCCACTGCCGGCTGTGTTGGCAACATCGACTTCGGTACTCAGAATGATGTTGCCACTCTGGCCGTTCCCGACTTGAGTCAGGAACTGAGTCCGCTCGACCAGGTTCAGCTCAAAGGCCCCGATGTCCACAACGGGGCCGAAGAGGCGGTCTTCACCGTCCAGGTCGAACTCTCCAAGCCCCCCGGGGGGCAGGTTGCTTCCGCCGTTGATGGCGGGGGAGCCGGCCATAGGGCGAAAATCACCGTTCTCGGCATCGCGAAAGTAGGGGTCGATCCCGATCAGGTTGCCCTCTCCGCTCGTGGTGTCGGGATGGGACAGGTCGGTCTCATTCCCATACACGATCGAGTTGTCCAGGTTGGGCGCTCCCGGCTGAATCCCGGTTCCCTGGTTGTGAGCGACTGTCAGATTGGTCATCTGCACCGCCGTTGAGCCCACGATTCCGCCACTGCCACCGGCGATCAGCGAATCACGGAGGAGTATCTTGCCTCCGCCTGAGAGTTCCAGTTGTCCGTTGGTGCCTCCTGCCGGACCCCTGTTGTTCAGCCAGACATTTTGACAGGCTTCAATGAGCGAGCTCCCTCGTGTGATGAAACTGCTACCGTACCCTGTGGCAGGCCCGCTACCAGTGACCTGACTGTCTTCGATTCGGTTTCGGTTGAAGACTCCCACGACCTGATCAGAGGCGTTGATTTCAAGGGCTCCCCCACGAGTTTCACCGCCGGATCTGATTCGATGACCACTGAACGAATTCCCAAGAATCTGAAAGTGTGCCTGTTCCCAGATATTGAGCAGCAGGCCTCCAGCCCGGGTGGCTCCAATCGAGGACTCGCTCGAATTATTCACGAAGAGGCTGTCTTCGATATGGACTTCACTGGTGCCGTTGGCGGAGATGCTCAACGCACCGCCGAACGCGTTCGCCTGGCGTGTACGAACGAAATTGTCTGTGAACTCGCAGTTGGAAATGTGCAGGCGGGTCGCGCCCGAGTTCCTCATCAGGATTTCGACGGCTCCACTTCCGGCCACCAGAGCCCCGGTCTCGTTTCTCCTGAAAACGCAGCTCTTCAGACTCAACCCGGCCTGATCTTCTATCAGGGCATGGATTGCCGAGGCGGAGGACAAGGAACTCGACCCGTTCAGAAACCCGGCCCGGTTGCTGATGAACTGGCAGGAAACGAAAGAAAGCTCCGCATCGTTGCCCGCCTCGAGTTTGAGCCCTCCGCCCTCCTCTTCCGAAAAGCCGCCTACAAACGAGAGGTACTCGAAACGAAGATCCCCGCCCGACAAGTTGATCTCGAGAATCCGCGAGATGCCGTCGCCGTTGAAGACAGTGAGGTTGGGGTCCATGGACTGCTGTTGGAACAACTCAAGCCAGCCCCCCGAGATGGTCAGGATCCCGGACAGATCCTCCTCCAGACTGGCCGTTTGCAGGTAGACTCCCTGCTGGATCTGTATCTCGTTGTCTCCCCCGGCGTCGATGGCGGCGTCGATCGCCTCCTGAAGAGTGGCGTACGTGCCCCCGGGACCAACCGAGAAAGTGGCCGCGGAGACGACGCCGGCTATGAGTTGCAACACAAGCAAAGAGGGAAGCAATCGGATCATCACTGGACCTCTCAGGAACAACCTGAAAAACACAAGAGTACCCTGGGATTGTGGCAGATTTCGGAACTGAACTCTATAGCGCAAATCACCTTCCGGTGACACTCGCGATGGTGCGCACCGTAGCAGATTCCCCGTCTCCCGCATCTCGCCTCCTGCATCCCATCTCCCGTCCCACTCTCTTGAAGTTGTGGGACTCTCCCGCATCCGTATCCCGCGCCTAACCTCGATCCTGAACCGTCTTCCAGAGAACGGCGGTCAGCGTCTTGGCATCCCGGATCTTGCCCGAGAGAGCTAGCTTCAGGGCCTCATCTGGAGTGTAGAACTCGACCTTCAGAAACTCATCAAATTCGGGATTGCTGGTGGTCTTGATGAGTTGAGAACTGTAAAACAAGTGAAGCAGTTCATCACAGAATCCGGGGCTCGCATAGAAACTGAAGACGTGTTCGATGTCTACAGGGCGGTACCCGGTTTCTTCCTCCATTTCTCGAGCCGCGGCCTCTCGCGGGTCTTCCCCGGGATCCAGCTTGCCTGCAGGAAGCTCCAGTACTTCTTCCTGCATCGGGTAGCGAAGCTGGCTGACAAAGGGAATCAGGCCATCATCCCTGATTCCGAGAAGGACAACGCCTCCAGGGTGCCGAACCACTTCCCGAATGGTAGCCCGGCCGTCAAATTCAAGTTGGTCCACTTCGAGACGGACGATCTTGCCGTCGTAGATACACTGGCTGTCCAGGATCCGGCCCTGCTCCGGCGCTTTCACTGGTTGCTCTCCCTTTTCGACTTTTGCGGGTCTTTCCGCATCCTAGTGTACTGTCCGGGAAGGGCGCGGCGTTAATTCGGGATGGATTTTCGTCGTCAGTGAGGCGCGCGACGCAGGCAGGCCGAGAGTCTTTCGAGGTAGCGCAACAAAGCTGTCGGCGAAAAGACGCCCGAAGTAGCGGCGTGAACTTTCCGGACAGTGCACTAGTACTGTATTCACGAAACGCAGCAAGCGGCACTGAAGACAATGTCCAGTCTCAAAACACCTGCACCCGGGTTCGACAGGACGGTCTGGGGACATATTGGCATTCTGGTCTGTCTGGGTGCGCTCGCCTACGGCAACTCCTTCCCCGGCGCCTTTCATTTCGATGATTTTGAGTTGATGCTGGGAAACCCGAGAGTGGCAGGAGAGTCTTTCGACTACGAACTCTTCTTGAATCACTACGGGGCACGGCCTCTCACTCTGTGGACCTTCCACGTGAACCACAGATGGAGCGGCGATGATCCAGCCGCCTATCATGCCGTCAGTCTCTTGCTGCATTTGCTGGCCGGCGTGCTTCTTTATCGAGCCGCTTCCTCCCTGGGTCTCGGACAGGGAGCCGCTCTTTTGGGGGCGGCGATTTTCCTGGTCCACCCGCTTCAGTCGCAACCAGTCAACTATGTGTGGTCGCGCTCGTTGCTGCTCATGTCGGTTTGGAGCCTGGTCTCGGTGTTGACGATCAAGAAGAGTCCGCTGATCTGGCTGGGTGCCTTTCAACTGGCCGTGTGGAGTCGCGCTGAAGCGTTGGTTCTGGCGCCTCTTCTGATGGCCCTGAATCGCCGCTGGTGGTGGGCGCCCGTCCTTCTCGGCTGCCTCAACCTCCTCGGTCTCTACCGGGGGATTCTGCAGGAAGAGCCTTCTGAGTTTGGCCTAGCCTATGCAGATTCTGCAAGCTATTGGTGGGCACAACCCTGGGCATTCATGCGCTATTTGTCTTTCATGGTCTGGCCCTCCGGTCTGAGCGTAGATCACGGGATGGAAGAAGTCGGGTCGATTGGGGTCCTGGTGCCTGCTTTCCTGTTTCTGGCCGGGGTGCTGATCTTCTTTCTGTTTGGCTTCCACCGCGGACAGCCAGGGTTGCTGGGTGTCGTTCTGGGGCTGTCAGTTCTGATGCTCTTGCCGTCGGCCCTGATTGCCAACCCCGATGTCCTGAATGAAAGTCGCCCCTACCTTGCGCTGGCAGGAGTCAGTCTCGCGATCGCCATGCTCCTGCTGCGTGTGGCAGGACCGAACCCGGTTGCCCGGGCCGTCGTGGGTACCCTGATCCTGGTACCACTGATTCTCGCCACGAGGGCGAGGAACGAAGTCTGGCAGCGAGACGTGGATCTGTGGATGGACGCGGTCGAGAAGGCACCCGGGAAGTCGCGGGCCCACTACAATCTGGGATCGGCACTGGCCCGAGAGGGGTACACCGCGAGAGCTCGTCAGGCTTTCCTGGATGCCAGTCGTTTGAACCCTTTTGACGATCTGAGCTATGCTGGTTTAGGTTACTGTGCGGAACTGGAAGGCCTGATGGAACTGGCTGAACGCTATTATCTGCAGGCCGTTGAACTGGCTCCCGCTAACAGCTATGCACAGGAGGCTGCGGCACGACTGGGGGCCTTTAGAGATCGAAACCCAGAGGAGTACTGAGTGAAATACGCAAGCCAGATCAACATCGTGATCCTGGTCGTCGCTCTGGTGACTGTGGGCTATGCCGTCTCTCAGACCGTCTGGAAGCCGCCTGTCGCTCCCTCTTTCGAGATTGGAGGTCCAGACCTCACCGGCGTCTCGAGCAGGGAGGGGGGCGAAGCTCCAGAGTCGGCCGAGGCAGAGTTGTCGGGCAGCGAGAACCTGAGACGACAGAACCAGGCGCCTCGCACGGCAGCGTTTCAGCCCAATCGAGAACCGGAGGGTATTTCCCGGGCTCATCGGCAACCGACCACTGCGGGCCCGCAACGAGCCCAGCCCGCGGGTCTGTACTCGGGGGAAAGAAACTCTCAGGCCGGCGGTCCAAGGGTGATCACAACCCGTCCCGACTCTCCACCGAAAGCTGGAGATCCTATTCTGGCCGGCTTTGAGCGTCGCGATAAACCGGCCAACCGCTCCACTAAGGCGAGACCCGGAAGTAGTTCCTCCCGAGCTCCAAATCGAGTGGGGCGGGGCCCGTTCGGCAACGCAACGGCGCGCCCTCAGGCCGAGTCTTCGCCCCGAGGAGCCAGACGAAACACGTCACCACCACCACCGCCCTCCCGCTCATCCAACCGCTAGTGCACAAGGGGCCGAAGCCCCTCGCAACACCGTGCTACACTCGCCACGATGCCTCTAGCCGACCGTGAAACCGAATTGCTTTTTTCCGGCTTGCATCGGCATCCTTTCTCGATCCTGGGTTTCCATGAAATCCCGCAATCCGGGCGCAGAGTTCTGCGACTGTGGAGCCCGGGGTCCGTCCGAATTGAGATCCTTCTGAGGCGGTGCCGGCCGGCCCGCCGGGTTCATCCGGACGGTCTGTTCGAGTGCTTGCTTCCTGCCGGTGCTCCTGCGCATCCGGTCAGGATACGTAGCTGGTCGGATGAAGACACCTCACTGGAACGATACGATGCCTACACGTTCCCAGTGTTGCTGAGTGACTACGACCGATACTTGATGGGAGAAGGGACTCACTACCACTCCTACAAGAAGCTGGGCGCTCACGCCGCAGAAAGAGCTGGAATCGAGGGCATTCAGTTCGCTGTCTGGGCGCCGAATGCCAGTTCAGTGTCGCTGATTGGAGACTTCAATGACTGGCATCCCACCCGGCACCCCATGGAGTTGGCGGAGAACGCCGGAGTGTGGCAGCTCTTTGTGCCAGGCGTGGGAGAGGGGAACTGCTACAAGTATCTGCTGCGTTCCGGCGATCAATCGATGGTCGAAAAGGTGGATCCTCATGCACTGTTTTTCGAGGTCCCACCCCGGTCCGCGTCCGTCACCCACCACTTGGAGGGGTATGTTTGGAACGATGAGATCTGGCTGAACCAGCGGTCCCGGCGAAACTCACTCCAAGCACCTGTTTCGGTCTACGAAGTTCACCCGGGCTCCTGGGGCGGAGGTTCCGATTCGAGCTACCGAACCCTGGCCAAAGAACTGGTCGACTATGTGGAGGGAATGGGCTTCACTCACATTGAATTTCTTCCTCTCACGGAGCACCCTTTCGACGGTTCGTGGGGTTACCAGACGATCGGGTACTTTGCTCCTACCAGCCGTTTTGGGGAGCCGGACGATTTCCGGTACCTGGTGGATTGTTGCCACCAGAGAGGAATCGGGGTGTTTCTCGACTGGGTACCCGCGCATTTTCCCAGGGACGCACACGGACTGGCTCAATTCGATGGCACCTTCCTTTACGAGCATCCGGATCCCCTACGCCGGGAACAGCCGGACTGGGGGACGCTGGCGTTTGATCTGGGCCGCAACGAGGTTCGTAATTTTCTGATCTCCAGCGCCCTCTTCTGGCTGCAGGAGTTTCACCTGGATGGCCTGCGGGTAGACGCCGTCGCCTCCATGCTTTATCTCGACTATTCCCGTCAGGAAGGTGAGTGGCTTCCGAACATTCACGGTGGAAGAGAAAACCTGGAAGGCATCTCGTTTCTGCAGCAACTGAATCAGGCTGTTCACGAGTATCACCCTGAAGTTCTGATGATGGCCGAAGAGTCCACCGCCTGGCCGGGGGTGACCCGCCCCGTGCATCTGGGCGGCCTCGGTTTTGATCTGAAGTGGAGCATGGGCTGGATGCACGATTCCCTGGATTATTTTGGGTTCGATCCGATCCACCGGAGTCAACACCACGAACGCCTCACTTTTTCCATGCTTTATGCGTTTTCCGAAAACTTTCTTCTCCCGATTTCCCACGATGAAGTCGTGCACGGTAAGGGTTCCCTCATCAACAAGCAGTGGGGCGACGAATCTCAGAAGTTCGCCGGGCTCCGGTTGTTTCTTACCTATATGTACACGCATCCGGGTAAGAAACTACTGTTCATGGGCTGTGAGTTTGGCCAGTGGAAGGAATGGGACTGGTCACAGGTGCTGGACTGGTCTCTACTGGAGGAGCCGGCGCATTCGCAACTTCAGGACTATGTGCGGGAGCTGAACCGATTCTACAGACTGGAAGGCGCCTTGCATGAACTGGACTTGAACTGGGAGGGTTTCGAATGGGTGGATCTGAACGATGACCGACAAAGCGTTATCTCCTACCTCCGAAAGGGGGCTGATGGTTCCGATCCAATCCTGGCGGTGTTCAACTTTACGCCGGTTGCGAGACACGACTACCGGCTGGGGATTCCGAATGCGAAGCACTACGCGGAAGTGCTCAACAGCGACAGCAGGCTCTGGGGAGGATCCAATCTGGGCAACCTGGGGCGGGTCGGGGTGGAAGCCCTGGCTTGCCATCGGCGGAGCCATTCGATCGTCCTGACTCTTCCGCCCCTTGCCGCGGTTCTTCTGAAGCCGGTCGTTTGATTCCAGACTCCAGATTCCAGATTCCAAGACAGGAAGGGGGAGCCCGCCTCCCCCCTCCCACTCTTTCCCATCTGGAATCCAAGATCCGGAATCAACTAATATGCATTGCAATGTACCGTCACTTTCCATGGTGCGTGCTGATTCTAGTTTTGCTACTCACGGGGCTGTCCTGCCGCCAGGACGACAAGGCGGAGCCCGGAGGAGCGTCGGAGCAACTCGCCTTTCCAAATATTGTCCTGATTCTGGCCGATGATCTGGGCTATGGAGATGTTGCCTCTTACAACCCGGAATCGAGAATTCCGACGCCGAATATTGATCAACTGTCCGCGCAAGGAGTCCGCTTCACGGATGCTCACAGCCCGGCCTCGATCTGCACTCCCAGTCGCTACGCGATCCTGACGGGTCGCTATGCCTGGAGGACACGTCTGAAGTCTGGAGTCACGTGGGGATATTCGCCCCCTCTCATCGAGCCTGGAGAGCTGACTCTGGCATCCATGCTCAAGCAAAAAGGGTACGCGACAGCGTGTATCGGAAAGTGGCATCTGGGGCTGGGGTGGCAGAGCACGGACGGAGGGCCGGTGCAGGCCGAACCTACTGGAGGTTCAGGCAATGTGGACTTCACCAAGCCGATCCAGGGCGGGCCCAATGCTCTGGGTTTTGACTACTTTTTTGGGATTAGCGTCACGCTCGACTTCGGGCCTTATTGCTACATCGAGCAGGACCAGACCGTTGGGATTCCCTCCCTGATGAAGACCAGCGATCACCTGCCGCTGCGCTACCGGGAGCAGACTCCAAGCGTGACGACTCCTGGTTTCCGTGATGATCAAGTCGGACCTGATTTTACGGACAAGGCGGTTTCCTGGATGACTCGGACGGTCTTACAAGACCCCGACCGGCCCTTTTTCTTGTACCTGCCGCTCCATTCACCTCATGTGCCCCATGTTCCGCCGGATTTCATTGCGGGAATCAGTCAGGCCGGCCGGCGCGGTGACATGTGCGCTGAGGTGGATTGGAGTGTGGGCCGGGTGCTCGAGACACTCGATCAACTGGGCATCGCCGAAAACACCCTCGTGATATTCGCTTCTGACAATGGTCCCCTGCCCGGTGATCGGCGCGAACTCGGGCCCGGTGAGGAGTATGAGGCATACGGTCACCCCGACAACTACGAGACCTTGAACCATCGGGCCAGTGGGATTTACCAGGGCGGCAAGCACAGTGTCTACGAGGGAGGGCATCGGGTTCCATTCGTGGCCCGGTGGCCCGGGCGCATCGCGGCCGGGAGCACATCGGATGACCTGATCGTCTTGAACGACATTTTTGCGACAACGGCCGCTCTGTTGGGGACCGAATCCGGACTGGATTCCGGCCAGGACAGCTTCCCTATCCGGTCTCTTCTGGGAAAAGGAGTCTTAGTTTCCAAAACTCGAAAAGCGGCCGTGTTCCAGTCGGCTCTCGGACTCTTTGCGGTCAGGGAGGGACCCTGGAAGCTGATTCGCGGACACGGCGGAGGGGCCCTCTACGACCGTGAGGCCGGGGCCGCGCCCGGCGGCCCCCCGGGCCAGCTCTATCAGCTCGACCGTGACCCCGGGGAGACGACCAATGTCTGGAAAGACCACCCGGAAATCGTGACGCGGCTGAATGAAATGCTGGACAGAGTACTCAGCGAGCCCGAACGGAGGGTGTATTAGGTTCTAGGTTTTGGAATCTGGAATCTGGAATCGACCTCAGGCCAGCGGCCTGACACCACTGGCCTCTTCGAGCAAAGAGATGGGAGCCTTTTCCGGCTGCAGCATCGAGCGCCGGTCAATTATCAGAGTCTGCTCCAGTGCGAACTGCCCTGACAGAGCTGCATGGGGCACGAAATCGGTAAAAACCATCCAGCTGGAGCCGGGCGGGAACTCCCACTTGTGTCTGGCCTCTTTGTCCTGAAATTCCCGATTCGCTTTCAGATGGTCGTGTAAGCGGAGCATGAAGTCGTCGTAACGGGAGGGGGCTGCCAAGGGGAGTCCCAGGGTCTTGCCCCACCGGCTCAAGTGCCTTGCCCAACGACTCAAAGCCCCCTCTCGACCGGCAGGAAGAGGCATCTCGGATGTACCTATGTAGGTTCTCAGTAGCAGCTCGAAAGTGTCGGAAGTAATCCACTGCCTGGACTCCACGGGATTGATGTTCACAAAGAAGCGAAGGATCCGGTCTCCACCGGTGGGCCGGGTTGGGAAAGCATCCACGTGGAGTAAGTCATTTCTGGCCTTGAACTTTACCTGGCGACCCTTTTCCTGCTGAGGCCGAAAGCTGGCGTAATCCAGGCGCCAGCCGGAAGCGTAGGGGGCAAGAAGACTCTCCAGAAAACGGGTAACCGATGCCGTGAAGGTGCTCATGACTTCGAGCAGTTGCCGGGATTCTTGCGGAGACGCGCTGGCCGCTCCGCTGACCAGGTTTCTCTGAGGCTTGTAGGCGATGTTCTTGCGATAACCAGCCTTGACCTGCTTCTGGCGCAGCAGGAAACTGATGTCCTCGTCCGGAAGCAGAATCGGTGAGCGCGGAAAGAAAAGAATCTCGCCATCTTCCAGAAGCCGGCAGAACTCCCGAGAGCGGGAGTAGTCCAGGTTGAAGGAATCCAGCGTCACGAGGCCCATCAGGGCTTCGCAGTTTAGTGAACCATCTTCGCCCGGGTCAAATCAGCAGCGGTGATACAATTCCGCTCTGATGACACTCCCCGCCTCTCCCTTTCGTAATCGTCTGGCCGACGAAACAAGCCCTTACCTTCTCCAGCATGCCGGGAATCCGGTCGACTGGCATCCCTGGGGAGCAGACGCTCTGAAACTGGCGGAAACCCTGGACCGGCCGATCCTTCTGAGTATCGGCTATTCGGCCTGCCATTGGTGCCATGTGATGGAGAGGGAGTCCTTCGAGAACGAGGCGATTGCGGAGCTCATGAACGAGCGCTTCGTCAACATCAAGGTGGACCGAGAGGAACGGCCCGAACTGGACGCAATCTACATGAACTATGTCCAGATGACGACTGGCTCAGGAGGCTGGCCATTGACTGTCTTCCTGGCTCCCGGTGGAGTTCCCTTCTTTGGAGGAACGTATTTCCCTCCCGGCGACCATTTTGGGCGGCCTGGATTTCCGAGAGTCCTTGAGAGTGCCGCCGCCGCCTTTCGAGACCGCAGAGAAGATCTTGAGCGCATGGCTCCTGAGATCGTCTCGCGACTGCTCAGTGCCGTTGAATTCGAAACTTCTCAAGGAGACTTATCGCCGGTTTTTCTCGAGCAGGCTGCAGCGCAGATCGCCCGCAGTTTCGATTCTCGGTATGGTGGGTTCGGCAGTGCTCCCAAGTTTCCCCAGTCCATGGGCCTCGGTTTCCTGATCCGCCATCATTCCCGGACCGGTTCCCCGCAGTCCCTGGAAATGGTGGACTCTACGTTGCAGAGCATGGCCCAGGGCGGACTTTACGATCAGCTTGGGGGCGGATTTCATCGCTATTCGGTAGACGATCAGTGGCTCGCTCCTCACTTCGAGAAGATGCTCTACGACAATGCTCTTCTGGCTCGCGTCTACCTGGAGGCTTTCCAGTTAACGAAGTCTCCCTTGTTTCGCCGGATCGTGACGGAGACCCTCGACTTTGTGCTCAGAGAGATGACCGACGCAGCGGGCGGCTTCTACTCAGCTCTCGATGCAGACACCGAGGGCGAAGAAGGTCTTTTCTATGTCTGGTCGAAGCAGGAAGTGGAGCAGGAGTTGGGGTCGGAGGCCGCTGTTTTTTGCGATTACTATGATGTCTCTGAGGGTGGCAATTTTGAAGGCAGCAACATCCTGCACCCGAGGGTCGAGCTGGGAAAGTTGGCCCAACGCCATGGATTATCCGAGGGCGATCTTGAGGAGAGGCTCTCGAGGAGTCGGCTGAAGCTGTTCGAGAAGAGGGAGAAGAGAGTCAGGCCCGGGTTGGACAACAAGATCCTGACCGCCTGGAATGGGCTGATGCTGGGAGCTTTCTCCAGTGCCGGCTTCGTGTTGGGCTCCTCCAGATACCTTGACGCGGCAGCCAGGAACGCGGAGTTTCTGGTCCGGGAGCTGATCGTCGAGAAGCGGCTCCAGCGCACCTGGAAGGATGGCTGCGCCAGGCTCAACGGGTATCTGGAAGATTATGCGGCCACAGTCGAAGGGTTTCTGGCTCTGTTCGAGGCCAATGCGGACCGGCGCTGGCTGGAACTGGCAGAGGAACTCATGGATCAGACTATCGAGCTTTTCTGGGATGATGCCGGGAGCAGTTTCTTTTTCACGACTCACGATCATGAGGAATTGATCGTTCGACACAAGGAACACATGGATAATGCCACCCCGAGCGGAAACTCCACCTGCTGTATGAACCTGCAGCGCCTGGGACATCTCCTGGAGCGCCCCCACTATCTGGGACTGGCCAAACGGCAACTGGAGCACCTGGGCTCTGGCTTCGCGAAGCATCCACTCGCTTACAGTAACTGGCTCCAGGCTCTGGACTTCCACTTTGGTCCGGTAACCGAAATCGTGGTCCTGGGTGATGCTGGGGTCGAGGATCCACTCGTGGTGCCGATACGACAGCGTTTTCTCCCGTCCCGCGTGATCGTCAGGGTTTCGGAAGAGACTCCCTCACGGGAGTTGGAGCAAGCCCTTCCCCTGGTCCGGGGGAAGAAGAGCCAGGGCAAGGCCACTACAGTCTATGTTTGCCAAGATTCCGTTTGTAGGCCTCCAGTCACCGATCCTCCGGACCTGGCCCGCCACCTCGAAGGTGTGATCCCGCTCTTCTGACCCGAACCAGTTCAGCCCTGAGCTTGTGTAGCGCCCGGGCCCGATGGGAGATCCGGTTCTTCTCTCCTGCGCTCATTTCGCCGAAGGTCTTGCCCAGAGGAGGGTAGTAGAAGATGGGATCATAGCCGAATCCTGAGCAGCCCGACGGTTCCATGGCAATCTCTCCCTCTACGGTCCCGGTCGCGCTGGTGACACTTCCTCCCCAGTCCACGCAGACAGAGCACACGAATCTGGCCGTTCGCTGGGACCGACCTTCGGAACCTGCAAGGTGCTTGAGTTGGCGGAGTACCCGGGCGATCCGCTCTTCGTCTGTGGGGGCGAACCGTGAGCTGAGTACTCCGGGAGATCCTCCCAGGACATCGACTTCCAGTCCCGAGTCGTCAGCCAGGGATGGGTAACCGGTAGCTCTTCGGTAGCCGGTGGCCTTGAGTCGGGCGTTCTCCTCAAAGGTCGGAGCGGTCTCGAGAGGGGCAGCCACCGGAGCGATCTGGTCGAGAGAGAGGAGATCCAGCCCGAGGTCGGAGAGGATCAATCGGATCTCGTTGACTTTGTATTCGCTGGTCGTGGCTACCAGGAGCTTCACAAGGAGGAGAGGACGGGCAGGGTGCGACCGAGGTTCTGGCACTCTTGCTCGAGGACTGTCGTCTGCAGATCGATGAGTTTCCTGATGCCTTTGGAGGCGAGGTCGAGGAGGCGGTCCAGTTCCTTGCGTTCGAAGGGATGGCTCTCGGCCGTCCCCTGTACCTCAACGAAGTCTTCGCTGTGGGTCATCACCACGTTCATGTCGACCTGAGCCATCGAATCTTCCTCATAAGAAAGATCGAGTCTGGGTTCCCCGGCCACGATCCCGACACTCACGGCAGCCACCAATTCTCGAATGGGGGAGGTCCTCAGAGCTCCCTTCTTGAGCAGGTCGTCCACGGCCAGCGCCAGAGCTACAAATGCTCCGGTGATCGATGTGGTTCGGGTTCCCCCGTCAGCCTGGATGACATCACAGTCGATCCAGATCGACCTCTCTCCCAGCTTTTTCAAGTCGACTACGGAGCGCATCGATCGCCCGATTAGCCGCTGAATCTCCTGGGTCCGGCCCGAAGGGCGGCCTCGCGAGACTTCCCGTGTCATACGGGATCCGGTTGACCTGGGCAGCATCGAATACTCCGCTGTGACCCAGCCCTGTCCGGCGCCGCGAAGGAAGTGGGGAATTCTTTCTTCCACGCTTGCCGTGCAGATGACCCGAGTGTCTCCACACTCGATCAGCGCTGATCCTTCCGCATGTTTGCTGAAAGGAGACACGATGTGGACTTCACGGAGTTCGTCCGAGGCTCGATTTTCGCGGGACATCAACGTATCTTACCTGAACACGGTACTCAGCGAAACGTGCCCTGCCAGAGTCTCAGCCTCCTGGCCTCCCAGGATAAAGCGAACGCTTTTAATTTCTTCCAGGTTGGCGGTCAGAGATTTGGCGATGGAGCGCAGCAGACCCAGTTCACAGGCAACAGATCCCCGAAGCTGCCCGGCGGTCTGGCGGGCCAGATCCACGATTGCAGTTCCGTCTTCGAGAAGAAACACCTGTTCGATTCCGGCCCTGGGACCGACCAGGAGCCTCGATCTCGCCAGTGCGGCCCGAGCCAGGGAGAGGGCCAGTGCGGCAGGATTGGACTGGTGGGCCACCTCCTCCGTGGAACTGCCCAGGTCAACCTGGCCGGGATTCTGCACTGAGAGGCGGAAAAAAAAGATTCTCACCGACCTGGTGGGCACTTCCGCCCCACCCTCTGGTTGCGGCTCGATGACAAGCTCGGGAACGACCGGCCCCAGGGCCGGCTCCTGCACGTGTTCTCTTTCTGACCGATAAGTCAGGAGAGCTGCGCCGATTGCGATCACTACCAGCAAGACCGCTATGGATGCTATGAGAAATGCCTTCATTGCAAGAACACCTCGATCGCATCAGCAATGGATGCCGCGATGGCTTCCTGAAAGTCGGGTTGCAGGAGGAGTTCGGCATCTTCAGGATTCGTCAGGTAGCCGGCTTCTACCAGCACCGCAGGACCCTGCACAGGAGCCAGCAGCTCGAGAGGGGCTATGGCCGGTGAGTTCTCTGTACCAAAGAGTTGATTCAGTCGTTCCTGAATGAGAAGTGCCAGTCTCCTGCTCTGGGCCGAGAAGCCCTTCTGGCCCTGGTGCCAGGGTGTCAATTCCCCGACGTCTTCAGCAAAGGCTGTTTCTCCTTTGTGTGTGAATACTACCGGGCCTCTGATCTTCGCCGAGTAGCTTCCGCCCACATGAAGGCTGACAAAGACGGAGGAGCGGTTGCCATTGGCGACAGAGCTACGGTGCCGCAGCGAGGGATTGAAATCGCTGGCTCTGGTTGCATCGGTAACCAGTCGCCGCTGCTGCAGTTCCATGGTCAGGTGGCGGCTGATCTGAGCCACCAGATCTTTTTCGAAGATCCCCCTGGCGGTCACGCCGTGCTCCTCACCTCCATGTCCCGGGTCGATCGTGACGATCTGCCCACGTCCCTGCTCCGGCGTGGCCCGGTTCGGTTCAAGCGGGTCAAAGCCAGCCACGGCTGTCGAGTAGATATCAATCAGAAGTCGTGCAGGGTCTCCCAACTGTGTGCTCCGGTAACTTCTGAAATCGAAGCCTTTGACGATTTCGCAAGTGGCCGACTCGGGCTCTGTCAGGCAGTCCAGTGAGGATACGAGCGAGGGATCGGGGCGAATCCTCGGTCGCAGGAACTGGACCCCTCGATCGATCCGAACCTGAAGCGTAGTTTCGGACTCCTCGACCTGGAAACGCATAGGCTTCGACGGCAGGAACACCAGCGAGACTCCGCTCCCAGAGTTAAGAACCTGCACGGACACCTGATCCTGCCCCCCGGAGTCAAACTGGAGCAGTCTCACCGGCGAGTCGAGTATTTTGGGTAGAGCGTTCTCCACGAAATCCGGGGGTACGAGCCATCGACTCCCTCTTCGTACCACAGGCTGGGAAAGAAGCACGTACTCCAGTTGTGTCCGCACCAGGGGGCGCTTCTCGATGAGTTTCAGAGTTGCCCTCGGTCCGTGAACCAGAATCTGGTCGTTCTGGCGCTCCAGAGTGAGGCCCAGAGTTCCAGCGATCTGGTTCAAAGACAGATAGGAGTGAGAAGAAATCTGAACCGAGTCGAGGTGGTGAATCTCCTCACCGTGTACCAACTGGACTTGTTGTGCCTGGAGAGGGCCGCTCCTGGCCAGGATCAGGTAAAAAAGAACCCTCACACATCGCTGTCGCTGCATTGAATACATAGTTGCCAGCACGGGAGTTGCTTCCACGGGAGTTACTTCCACGGGAGTTACTTCAAAATAGTGAGACTCAGGCCCTCGGCGTAGGTACTCCGTCGTTTGCGTAATCCACCAGGCGACTCGACGCGCAGCCTATTGGAGAGAAACCCCGCTACGGCGGGGTTTCTCTTTCTCAGCAGGTCCCCCTAGAGCGCTCTCCGGAACTAGCTCGCAATGAGAGTTATGGAGGGTCAGGCAGGAGGCGAGGCGTGTGTGCAGGGCATGGCCGGCCTTGTGGGCATGGACTCGCCCGATAATGGGATGGCCGCACAGGGAAATGTCCCCGATCAGGTCCAGGGCTTTGTGGCGGACAAATTCATCGCTGGCTCGCAGAGTCCCGTTGAGAATCCCATCCTCGCTCAAGACGACCGCGTTATCCAGTGAGCCACCCCGGATCAGGTTGCTCTTCCGCAGTTGCTCTATCTCCGAAAAGAAGCCGAATGTTCGGGCGAAAGCAATTTCCTCAAAGTAGTTTTCAGGCGTCACTTCCATCTCGATTTTCTGTCTTTGAATCAGGGGATGTTCAAAATCGATCTCATAACGAATAGAGAAGTCTTCGCCGGGACTGATCTCGATGAACTTGTCCTCGTCGCGCACGATCATGGGCTTGACGACGCGTAAGAAGGTACGGTCCACACCCTGTTCTTCAATGCCGGCTTCCCGGATCAGTTTCGCATAGGGCAAGGCTGAGCCATCTGCGATTGGGACTTCCAGTGAATCGATCTCGATCACAAGATTATCAATGGCTAGACCGTACAGGGCTGAGAGGAGATGCTCGACGGTCGAGAGCATCACTCCCTTCTTCATCAGAGTCGTGGCCAGAACCACCCGCGAGACATGGCGCATGTGAGCTTCGATCTCGAAGTCTCGGAGATCGGTTCTGCGAAAAACAATGCCACTGTTCTCGGGAGCCGGGCAGAGTCTTACGGTTACCGGTGCCCCTGAGTGAAGCCCAACTCCGGATAGCTCAACAGGACGGCGAACAGTTCGCTGCATCAATCACCTCAGTCTTTTCTCGATCAAGGGTAAGCAAGAACCCTGCCAGCCGTCGAAAAGAGGGTACAGCCGGCTCGTGAGCCATGCTGCGAAACTACCTGGATAGGTCCGAAGCTCTTGTCAGAAGGAGACTTATGTGCTTCAGGGGTGTGACCAGTCGCTGGCTCCGATGGCAGACTTCGGAATCGACAACTCAGTGTGCGCTGTTACAAGCTGGCGACAACTGTAGCCGGAAAGCAACACCTCCAGGTCGAGTGCCCACGGCTCGAAGCACTAGTGTACTGTCCGGACAGTGCACTAGTGTTGATTCTTCTTGTTGTTCTCTTTTTCCAGCTTCTTTGCCTGTTTGGGTGTGAGCTGTGGTTCGAGAAAGTACTCAGCCGGGAACTGAGTGTTGTACCTGAGTTCTTCAAAGAATCTCTCCCCGCTTTTCTCTCCGTCCACGTAGGAGTGAAAAGACAGGGGAGTCAGGACGCCATCCTGTTCGTGCCAGTTGAAGAACTCGGTCCTCGATTCGTGGCGGATACTCATTTTGTCGGTGAAGTAGTTTTCTGTGTGTACCGGCAGGTGGGTTTCGATGTCGAAGTACAGGGTGACGGCGTCATTGGTTTTGTCGATCACCTCGACCGCCTCCAGCTCTCCACTGCCAGCGATATCGTTGGGGCCATAATAGAAATAGGAGAGACCCTCCTCATCCAGCCTGTTTCGAAGCAGATAGTGGAGGTCATGCTTGACGGTCAGCTTGAAGCGTTGCACCTGTTCCTCTGGCATTTCTTCGATCGTGTAAACACCTTCCTGTATCCAGCCCTTGTCCAATCCCAGGTTGTAGACCTCCAGGGTCTGTCGTTTTCCCTTGCGTGTTTGATAACGATGGCGAACAGGATCCTGGTAGTGGGTCCACTGCTGGAAGGGAACCAGACCGCTCCGGCGATTTTTTGCGAAAAAAAAGTCACGACCCGCGACGTACTCCGTCTTGACGCCCAGGTAGCGATCTCCGCCCATGGCCTGGATGGCCGAGGACAGGACCTGCCGGGCCCGTTCTCGGGCGTCCTGCAACTCCCAGGCCTCCGACTTCGGGAGCGGCGTCCAGGAAGCCACCAGCAAAACAACCAGGAGAGGCAGGCGGCATCGCCGTCCTCGGGAAGGCCGGGTTGGTGCTGGTTGATTTTTCATCGACAAGCTCTGGCTCATTCAGTGTGCCCACGGATGAGCCCAAATGTGACCTGTCGGGAGTCAGGGTGCGTCATTTCCTCAGTGTACCATCTGGTTTTGGGGGATCTTGAAAGTGAGTACTAAGCGTCAGGGGCAGCGTCGCAAGGCCCGGAGGACTTCGGCTCGCTCGCGCGCAGGCCGATCCCGGACACGGGCCCGCGGCCGGCCGGCGGCCCGTTCCTTCAAGGCCGGAATGAAACGGCTGGGTCTGATCGTGCTACTGGGAGCAACCGTTGCCGGGGCAGTCGTTACACTCCACTTTTACACGGTTTACAGCCGCTGGATCGATGCCCTTCTGGTCACCGACTCTCCCGTTTCCAGAGTCATCAGGGCGGCACCTTTTCGCCTCTCAACCGGGGACCATGTGCGCCCCGAGCAGTTCCTCTCTCAGCTGAGAAAGGCGGGCTACGGAGAAGGGCGAAAGAATCAGCCACTCTGGTTTGAGCGATCCGGGCAGGAGATTGTTTTTGGCCGTTCGGATCAAATCTGGCGCGCTCGTTTCTCAGGGGCGAGACTGGCAGCCTTGAGCCTGAACGGAAAGACGGTGCAATCGGCTGAACTGCAACCTCTGTTTCTTTCTTCTTTTGCGTCGTCGGGCCGCCAGCGGATTCGGCCGCTTCGATACGAGGACTTGCCTTCCCATCTGGTCCAGGCTGTCGTTTCTGCAGAGGACGATCGCTTCTTCAGCCACGGCGGTGTTGACTTGCTGGGAATCGCCCGGGCTCTGGTTGTGAACACCTGGAACTGGGAGATTCGACAGGGAGGCAGTACTCTGACCCAGCAATTCGTGAAGAACTACTTTCTCTACAGCGATCGGCTCGTCAGTCGCAAGCTTCAGGAGTTGGCCCTGGCGCTGCTCGTGGAGAGGCGCCTCTCCAAGCAGGAGATCTTTCGGCTCTATGCAAATGATGTCTACCTCGGACAGATTGGGAGCTTTGCGATCCACGGCCTGGGCCAGGGAGCCCGGGTTTTCTTTGGCAAGGAATGTGGGGATCTTACGCTCGGCGAAGCCGCCACCCTGGGAGCGATGATTCCTGCTCCCAACAGGTACAGTCCCTACCGAAATCCGGACCGACTCGAGCAGCGCAGAAACCGTGTCCTTGATCTGATGCAGCAACGTGGTCATGTCACTGCCCGCGAGAATCAGGAGTCTCGAAACCAGGGTCTGCACTTTCGAACGCCAGGCGACCTCGAATCTACCAACGCACCCTATTTTGTAGACTTCATCACCCGGAAACTGGTTGCCGATCCGCGGGTTGATCTGAACATCCGGTCTGACATTGAACTTTTTTCCACACTCGATCCTGATCTGCAGATTGCGGCCTTTCGTGCCGTCCGGACAGAGTTGGAAAGGATTGAGAAGACGCTCCAGGCACGAGAAAGCCCTCCTGATCTGCAGGCGGCTCTGATCGCAGCCGATCCTCGCACCGGTCAAATTCTCGCTATGATCGGGGGACGTCGATATGCTCAGGGTCAATACAATCGGGCAACCCGGGCCCTGCGCCAACCCGGCTCAACCTTCAAGCCCTTTGTCTTTGCCGCCGCCCTGGAGGAGTCACGGAGCCGGCCGGACAAGGTTCTGACACTTGCCACCCCGGTGCTCGACGCACCTTACACGATGGAGTTCGATGGCCGCCCATACAGCCCCCGTAATTACGGGAATCAGTACTCGGGAATGGTGAGCGTTCGAGATGCCCTGGCCAGATCATTGAACGTCCCGACGGTGAAAGTCGCGGCCTGGACAGGGCTGGATATGGTGGCCGGGCTCTCTGAGCGAATGGGTTTTTCAGGGAGACTCGAACCTTACCCCTCACTGGCTCTCGGCAGCTACGAAGTCTCGCTTCTCGAACTGACTCAGGGATATCAGGTGCTGGCCAACCAGGGAAGATTCCTTCCACTGCGCGCCTGGACGAAGGTGATGGTGGACGGACGGCCTCTCCAGGAGGAGACGGAAGAGCGACAGATCATCAGTCCGCAGACAGCATTCCTGGTCACCTCGGCACTGCAGACAGCTCTCGATCAGGGAACAGGGATGAAGGCACGCCAACTTGGATTTGCGCTGCCGGCGGCAGGGAAGACCGGAACCACCACCGACTCGTGGTTTGTCGGCTACACTCCAGATCTCCTGTGCGCAGTCTGGGTAGGGACGGATCACGCACCTGACTTAAACCTGGCGGGAGCCTCTGCGGCACTTCCGGTTTGGACTCGATTCATGAAGGAGGCACAAGGGCTGGGGCGACTCTCCGCGTCACGTTTTCAACGTCCCCCCGGGATTCTGGAATTGGAAATCGACGAGCGAAGTGGGCTGAAAGCCTCGTCCAGTTGCCAACAGGTGCGAAAGGAGTTCTTCCTGCGAGGCACCGAACCTGGACAGGTCTGCCGGCGGCATCAATTCGCCGGAAACAGGCGGCAATTAGCGCACTAGTTGTGTACTGTCCGGGAAGTTCGCGGTGTTAATTCGGGATGGATTTTCGTCGTCAGTGAGGCGCGCGACACAGGCAGGCCGGGAGTCTTTCGAGGTAGCGCAACAAAGCTGTCGGCGAAAAGACGCCCGAAGTAGCGGCGTGAACTTTCCGGACAGTGCACTAGAGTCGCAACGTGGGAGGACCCTCAGAAAGGGCTCGCAATCTTCACTTGCTCGGGAGTCGTATCCGGAGCTCCGGGAGCCACCGGAAAGGTCGTCAGCGTGGGGACATCATCCGGGAAGTCCCGATAGGGATCGTCACGCTGGCGTAAGGCAACCGCAGGGAGGGGTTCGCTGCAGTGAACCGTCAGCATCGCGTTGCTCAAGTTCATTTGGGAGACGCTCTGAAAGATCTGATCAATGAACTGGGCCTGGTGTTCCCCATCTGCAATCTCGGTCACCACTTCTTCGAGGAGTTGGAACTCGTTGTCGTACAGCCTCATCACGACCACAGCGGCTTGAGAATCGCCACTGAGACCTGGGCCGGGAGGATTGACAACCGCAAGCCCGGTCTTTAGATCGTTCCGGTGGGTGACCACGATACTGAACTCGGTCAATCCCCGGGTCAAAGGCACGGCGGCCTCGTAGAGAAATGTCTCCGTGGAGTTCTGGATGCCCGAGAAGATACCGGTGCCGGTCAACCCGGGCCCGGTCGAGACTCTGGCCCAGCCAACCAGCATTTCATTCCGGTGTCTCCTGGCCTCTGTTGCCAGAATCCAGGAACGTCCCCGGTTCAGGTTGGCGGAGAAGAAGCTCCCTCTTCCTGCGTCTCCCAGGTCGATAGTGAGAGGATCCCCTGCCTGATCGAAGAACTCGATCTGCACGACAATGGGCTGGTCGGTAGCCGCGAAAATGAAGCTTGTCTGAAGTTCCAGGTCGGAAATAATTCCCGATCCGACCTGCGGAAGATAGAGAGTCTGGGCCGGTTCACATGACGCCAGGAAGGATTCTTGATTTCCATCGCCGTTCTCTCCGGCCGGGTTCCCCACGGATCCTGTCAGAATTTTCTGACCCGACTCATCCAGAAAAAGCCCGGCAGGAAAGTTGTTGGCAGGCTCATCGCCGGCTAAGGGAAACTGGTTCAGACTTCTTGTGGCCACATCCAAAACGTACAGGCTGCTACCCGGATCCCCGGCGATCCCCAGCAGGTTCACAGGAGACCGGAAAGCGAGCCTGGAACCGTCCCGGCTGAGTCCGACGGCCTGGATCTGCAAGGGCACGTTGAAAGGGTTGGCCGGAACCTCGGAAGATGGGAAATCTGTCAGTTGCACCAGCGTCAAGAGAGGATTGATGACGTCGGTTTGAAGGCTGAAAATCTCTGCGCTGCCGTCCGGGTTCTGCTGAGTAAAATCCTCCCGCCCCACAAAGAAGAGCTGCTTTCCGTCGCCGGAGAGCAGTGGCAGGGCAACATTTCGTGCACTGATCAGGACCCGCTGCGAGTCGGAAGGAAGATGGGCCAGAGCAATGTCGCTGAAGCCGCTCAGGGGATGAAAGATCTGGTAAGCCACCCGGCTGCCGTCAAAACTGAAGGCAAGGCCCCGGATCTCCGAGGCCTGGCTCAAGTCAGTGAGCTGCTGGAGTTCCTGCGTCTGCAGGTCCAGCGAGAACACTTCTTCACTGAGATCGTCGTTCAACTCTACCGGGTTACCGCTTGAGCTGAAGACAACCTTGCGCCCGTTGCCACTGATCAGGGGATCCGGCCCCGACCCCAGAATCTCAGAATCGGCCTGAGTCAGCTGATGGAACTGGAGAGGGCTGGTGTCAAGGAGAAAGAGCTGAGCGTAGTGCTCTGGATTCTCTCCGGTCAGATCCGAAGAGCTTCTGAAGATCACCCTGGAGAGGTCTTCGTTGGCTGAGATCCGTCCCAGGAAGGTGCTGTTGTCACCCACATTCGTCAGTTGGAAGATGTCGCCGCTCTCCAGGTTCATATGAAAAAGCTCCAGGCTTCCGGGGGCCTTCGAGCCTCCCTGGGCTTCAGAGGAAAAGAAAAGTACACCGCTCCCAAAGGTATCGATCGCAGCTGGAATCGAGCCCCCCGGTTCGCCGTAGGTGCTAGACCCGTAAGGAGTCCCCCCGGCTCTGCCGGGGAGGCAGCCAGAGTTTGACAGTTCCGGGAATAGGTGAAAAAACTCCCTTCCGTGAGCCGAGCAAAGCATCACGAAAAGGAGTTTTATGAGTAACTATAAGAGCTTACAGCATACGAAATGGGAGTGTAAGTACCATGTGGTGTTCATCCCGAAGTACCGCAAAAAGTTGATTTACGGGGAGCTGCGCAGACATCTCGGTCAGGTGCTGCGACGGTTGGCTGGGCAGAAGGAAAGCTTGATTGAGGAGGGCCACCTGCTGCCGGATCACGTGCACGTGATGATCTCGATTCCACCAAAGTTCTCTGTGGCGCAGGTGATCGGGTACATCAAAGGGAAAAGCGCTATCCACATTGCCCGGAACTTTTCAGAGAGTCGGCGAAACTTTGTTGGACAGCACTTCTGGGCACGCGGATACTTCGTATCGACCGTGGGCCGAGATGAGAGAGTGATCCGTGAGTATATTCGGCGGCAAGAAGCAGAAGATCGTCGCCAGGATCAGCTCAGGCTCCTGTAGTCAGGCCACCTTTAGGTGGCACAAGTGGCCGCGGTAGCGGCAACGTCAAGTCCGCTTTGAGCGGCTCACAAGATTAAAGCCCCCGGCTTTGCCGGGGGATACTTACTGAGTTGCGAGATTCCACAGGCCAGACGCTGCGGTTGCGCACGCACCCCGGACATTGTGTAGAGCAGGCACAACGCCATCGCCAGACTTGCCGCAGAGGGCGGCAGTTTGCAGGCTGACAGGGTTGTGCAAGAGATGGTTCTCGACATTACTTAATGCGAATAAATTAGCATTTTATGGCACAGCACGTCAACGATAAACAGTTCGTCCAGGCTGACGGGGTTAAGATGCAACAAGGGGCCCAGAGTCGCGCCGCGAGGGTCAAAAGCAGACGTGAGGGCCGGAAATCGGTTGACTGCGATGATGGAGACTGTTAATTTATTCGCACACTGAACACGACCGTCCGTAGCGGATGTCATTGTGTTCTAACGGAATTATTGGGAGAATCATTAGGAGGCGACAGTGGCTCGCACAAAGATTCAGGATTTCAGTCGGAGAGAACGGCAGATTATGGACATTGTCTATAAGCTGGGTGAGTCAACCGCGGCTGAAGTGATGCGGCAGATGCCCGAAGCGCCGGGGTACTCGACTGTTCGCACGCTGCTTGGGGTTCTGGAGCGAAAAGGACATCTCAACCACGAGCGTCGGGGACACCATTACGTGTACAGTCCCACCGCTGCGGTGGAGGCGGTCAGCAGTTCGATGCTGGAGCACGTTATGGAGACCTTCTTCGAAGGCTCTGCCAGTCGACTGGTTTCAGCCGTCCTGGACATATCAGATGCCCAGTTGAGCACAGACGAATACGACGAAATCCTGGCAATTGTTGAAAAAGCGAAGACGGAAGACAGATAGATCCTGCTCCGTCAGGAAACTTTCATGGACCCGAATTCCTATCCCTGGATCCTGTACTTGAGCTCCTGGGGACTCTGGCTGGCGATCGTCGCCCTGAAGAGCCTGCTGATTCTGCTCTTTCTGGAGGCCATTCTGGCAGTGCTGGCGAAGTCTCTCTCTGCCTCCGCCAGGCACACCTTGCGACTGCTCGGACTGCTGGCCCTGCTGCTGCTCCCGCTTGCTTCTCTCGGTTTCCCCAAGTGGCATCTTTCTATGCTGGAGAGGCCCGTTCTGCTGAGTCAGCAGATTGCCGCCGAGAGCGAGTCGAACCAGGTGCAGTTGGAATTCAAGGAGACTGTCGGAGTCAGGGAGACGAATGGGGGCAGTGCTCAGGCATCGGGCCCGGTCTCGGTAAGCCCAGGTCTGGACGGCCCTCAGTTCCTCCTCATGCAGGAACCGGCCGACGCAGTGAGCTTGAACCAACCTCGAGCGGCCCTCGTCGAGATGGGAGCCGGGCTGCTGGTGGTCATCTGGATGGTTGGAGTGCTGGCCCTTCTGACTCGTGTACTGGTTGGAATTGCCTGTGTCTGGCTTGTCAGACTCCGATCCCAGGAGGCGTCGGATCCTACCTTGAAATGGGTAGCCGCGGCCGCGGCTTGCAGACTGAATTTGCGACGGACGGTCAAGTTGTACACAACACCGCGGCTCGAAGTGGCTCTTTCGGTGGGTATTCTGAGGCCAGCCGTGTTACTTCCGGCGGTAGTTCCCACCTGGTCAGAAGCCAGGTTGCGTTCGATCCTGCTTCACGAGTTCTCTCATGCCAGGCGTCTTGACAATCTCAGCAATCTGATTTCCGAGTTCGCCTGTGCTGTTTTCTGGGTGAACCCGATGGTGTGGAGGACCGCCAGATACCTGCGCATCGATCGGGAGCGTGCCTGCGACGACCAGGTGCTGCAGGTGGGAACCAGGGCTTCCGATTATGCCGGACATCTGCTCGAAGTCGCTCGCGCGGTTTCCAGCCGGCGACTGTGGGGCTCGTTGGAAGTGTCTCAGTCGTCAGTCTTGAAGGACCGTTTTCAGGCCCTGCTCAATCCTGGAATTGAGAGACGCACCTTGAGTGAATCGGGCGTGCTGAAAGCTCTTCTTCTGGTTCTGTTGATTCTACTGCCTGTCTCGACGGTGGAGCCGTGGAGCGTGCCCGGGAACCCTCGGTCGCTGTGGCCCTCCCCTCTTCCTCCTCTGGAGGAATCTGTCCAATCCCTTGCAAAGTTGAGACGAAGCGGCGCTCCCGGGCATTCGTTGAATCCAGTTGTCAATCCGTCCGTCTCGCTTTCCAGTCCAGTGAGAAATTCACTCTTGAGAGGAGACAGGGACACGAATTCAGGTCGGCATAACGAAAGCATTGCCCGCACATCCTCCGTGGCCAACCGCGGATCAGGCCGGCCGGTCAGTACGGTGATCTCCACGGCTAACGCGGTGAGTCGCGGCGAGAATGCCCGGCGTTTGGAGCGGTTCAGCGAGCTGTTCCTGGCCCGACGAACTCCTGGGAATTCTGCGTCAGGAGAGCCTCAACTGCGGGCTGCTGCAACGGCGGTGCCTGGTTCTGTCCCAACCCAGAGGGTTGCTCTGGAAGCCGGCGACAGTGGCGAGTTCGAGGTGGAGACCGGACGGCTTCCCGCCTCTGCGCGTGAGCTTGAGGTGCTCGAGGTCGCGACCTACGACCTGGGGACGCTCGGTGTGGAGAGCGAGGCAGCTGACATCAATGATGCGGGAGTTGTGGTAGGTCAGAGCCGCACCTCAGAGGGAGTTATTCATCCTTTCCTCTGGAGTAAGGAAGTAGGGATGATTGATCTGGGAGAGGCGCAGCAGCTGCACACTCGCGCTGTCCAGGTCAATGCTTCCAGTAAAGTCCTGTGCGAAACCTTTGACAGCTATGTGTTTCGGGCCTATGTCTGGTCCCCTGAGGTCGGCCTGAAAGATGTCGGGGCGTTGGATTCATCCTCTCCTTTGACGGTACCGCAGGCCATGAACGAGACGGGCCATGTGGTCGGAAGCAGTCGTGGCTCCAAGGGGGCTCTGAAAGCCTTCTTCTGGACTCCGGAGAGTGGCATTCTTGAAATCGATGCTCCCGGTTGGAGCGAGGCGCTGGACATCAACGACGCCGACCAGGTGGTCGGCTACAGTGACAATCGTGCCTTCATCTGGAGCCAGCAGGATTATTTCCGTTACATCGGACCTGAGGATGCCCTCTTCAGCGCAGCGACGGCGGTCAATCGCTTTGGACAGGTCGTGGGCTGGGCCCGGTACCAGGAAGACCAGCCGCGAGCTTTCTTCTGGAGCCCCGAGGAAGGACTCATTGACCTGGGTGGTTTGAGCCTGAGTTTTCCTCTCAGCATGGCCTACGAAATCAGTGATCACGGGGTTGTTGTGGGACATAGCCTGTCGATGGCCGGGAATGGGCAGGAGCAGCAAGTCAGGGCCTTCCGCTGAACGCCCGAGACAGGGATGGAAGGACTTGGCCGGGCACCCAGCAATTCACGGATTGCACTGAATGCCCTGGGGCAGATCGTGGGGACTAACCTCCAGGCCAGTGACATAGAAAACCCGCTGGCTTTCCTGTGGACCGAAGAAGGGCGCGTGACCCTTACGGCCACCCCCGAGCCGACCGGGCTCGCCAGTGAGGGAGTGGCCATCAACAACCACGGTCAAATCGCCGGCAATACTCTTCTGTCGGAGGATCTGACAAGGGCCTACCTCTGGGAGGTCCGGTTCGTCTCCCGCTTCTCCGACGACGACTAGCCTTCCCCTGCCACGCAGTTTCTGCCGGCCTCAGTGTGGGAGGACTCTCCGTGGTCCGAACTGTTCGCAGTCGCTTCCGAAGATGTCGGCCTGTCGGCCGCCACGCAGTCACTATCGTTCCTGCCTCTGCGGGTTCCTTGATTGCCTGCTTTCCTTAGCGGCTCCGGGCGGGGCCCCTGAGGGAGCGTTCCGGTTCGCCGAGCGTCTCACCAGGAACGAGGAACGACCAACGCTGAACGTTCTTGTCTGCGGGTTCGAAATATTGTTAAATGCCGGAGACACTTGACCTGCTTCCCATCTTCGAGAGGATTCCACCGATGAACGAGCCCCACGAAGCCCCCGGCCGTAGCAAGGGTTTCAAGCCCTATGTGCCCGCTGAGACTTCACTCCCTGAGATGACGCTTCGTGCGCTGGTTCTGGGCGTGTTGATGGCCGTCGTCCTGGGTGCGGCCAATGCCTATCTGGGCATGAAAGCCGGTTTGACGGTCGCCGCCACGTTCCCGGCAGCCGTGGTGGCGATGGCCGCCCTTCGACCTTTTCGGGGCTCGATCCTGGAGGAGAACATCGCCCGCACCACGGCCTCGGTCGGCGAGGCCCTGGTGGCTGGCGCCATTTTCACGATTCCTGCCTTCGTAATTAGTGGAGTCTGGGATGAACTGCGCTACCTCGAGAGCACCTTGATCATGCTCATCGGGGGTCTTCTCGGGGTACTCTTCGTTATCGTCCTGAGGCGGACTCTGGTCGAGGAAGCCGATCTCCCTTTTCCGGAAAGCGTGGCGGCCGCTGAGCTGGTCAAGGCCGGTCAGGGTGGCCAGAGCGGAGCGAGTTATGTCTTCGGCGCCATGGGAGTGGCCGGGGCCTGGGAGCTTCTCAAGAATTCCAACGGCATACCCATGGTGGCCGACTACGCCCGCACCTTTGTCACCCTGGGGACTTCACAGATTCAGCTTCTGACTCAGACCGTCCGCTACCGGGGAGGCCTGCTTCTGGAATCGGCGGCGGTCTCTCCAGCGCTGGTCGGTGTGGGGTTCATCGTGGGGCCTGAGATTTCCTCGACTCTCTTTGCCGGGGCCCTGATGGGCTGGCTCTTCCTGGTTCCCCTAGGCCTGTTTCTCAATCCCGCCCTGACATCGGGCGTCACCGATAGCCAATCCTGGATAGCCTGGAGCGTCGAGATCTGGCTCAAGCAGGTCCGGCCTCTGGCCGTGGGGACGATGATCGTGGCGGCGTTTTACACTCTTTTCAAGCTGCGGTCCTCCCTGATCGGGGGAATCACAAGGGCGATCACCGACCTGCAGGCGGCGAAGGAGGGGCGACGGGAGGGCAATCGTCTCCAGATCGACCTCAACTTCAAGTATGTGGGGGCTTCCATCCTTGCCCTGGCCTTTCCTCTTTTCTTTCTTTACCGGTACTTCAGCGGTTCGAGTCCAGGAGCGCTACTGCTCACCGTCGTGATGGTGATTCTGGGTTTTCTGTTTGCGGCTGTGGCCGGCTATCTGGTGGGCCTGCTGGGCAGTTCCAACAATCCAATCAGCGGGCTCACTCTCAGTACGCTGCTCATTTCTGCCATTCTGATGGTGATGATGGGGGTGACCGGAAACCCCGGCATCATGGGGGTTCTGGGGGTTGCAGGAGTGGTCTGCTGCGCCGCCGGCATTGCCGGTGACATGATTCAGGATCTGAAGGTGGGGCACATCCTGGGAGGAACTCCGTGGCGCATGGAGGTAGGCGAGTTAATCGGCGTCGTCGTGGCCGCCCTGGTGTTGATCTGGCCCATGATTGCGATGGATCGTGTCTACGAAATCGGAAGCGCTGAGCTTCCAGCTCCTCAAGCCGGGCTGATGGCGCTTCTGGCCAAGGGGATCGTGGGCGGTGAGATGGCCTGGCCGCTGGTGATCGCCGGAATGTTTTTCGCCCTCGGGCTGATTCTTATTAAGGCCCCTTCTCCCATGTTGATCGCCGTCGGCATGTACCTCCCCTTCCATTCCACCGCAGCCATCTTCGTCGGAGGGATCATTCGCTGGATCCTGGATGGGACCCTGAAGCGGCGCAAGGCCAGCGCGGGAGAGACGACGACAGCCGTCAACACCGGAATTCTTCTCTCCTCGGGATTCATTGCCGGGGAGGCCCTGATGGCGGTCTTGCTGGCTTTTCTGGTGCTGGGCTTCGACTTCTGGGGAGCCGTCAATCCTCTGCCGGGACTGGTCGAATATCTCCCGGGTTTTCTGCGCGACAATGCCTGGCTGGGTCTGGTCGGGTTTGCCTGGCTCTTTCTGGCTCTGGTGAGAGTGCCCATCAAGGCGATGAAAAAGGGTGGCGCCCTGGGTGTCAGGATTGAATGAGCCTCTATCACTGCAGTTCCTGGCTCTGGAACCGAGGAGGCTTCTGCACTGGGAAACCGACTCCGAGGGCCGAGCTGTCCTGCTCCGGCCCAAGTTCGGGTCGGGCCTGCTGGGCCGGATTCTCCTGAGCTGGTTCGGGCCGTCTCACTACCGGATCCGTCTCGATGAGGTGGGGAGTGCGGTCTGGGTCTTTCTGGACGGGGAGACCCCTCTGGTTACGGTACTTTCCGAATTGAAGAAGAAATTTGGGAGCCGGGTCGAGCCGGCTGAAGAGCGCCTGCGGGTGTTCGTTGACGACATGATCCGCAGGAAGCTAATCGGAGTGGATTAGTCCGAGATTCGAACATGGATTCAGATTCAACAGGGCCCGCATCAAGAAGCTGGTTCCCGAAGATCTTCAGTGCGTTTCGCTACAGGGACTTCAGGGTCATGTGGCTGGGCGCATTTACGTCCACAACCGGCAGTCTGATGCAGCAGGTGGCTCAGTCCTGGCTGATTCTCCAGTTGACCGGCCTGTCCTTTTACCTGGGCCTGACCAGCTTTCTGGCCCAGCTTCCACTGGTACTGTTCTCGCTGATCGGCGGCGCCCTTGCCGATCGAGTGGACCGACGAAAACTCCTTCTCTTTTCTCAAGCCGTGCAGATGATGACAGCCTTCGTCCTGACGGCCCTGGTCTTTTTCGATGTGGTTGAAGTCTGGCATTTTCTGGTGCTGGTCTTCGTGGCAGGGTTGGGGCAGGCTTTTGGCGGCCCGGCCTACCAGGCTCTGATCCCGGGCCTGGTCAAGCGCCAGGATATGCCCAACGCGATTGCTCTGAACTCGATTCAGTTCAACCTGGCTAGAGTGGCTGGTCCCATGCTGGCAGCGGTGGTCATGGCAACTCTGGGCGCGGTCTTCTGCTTTGCGCTGAATGGGCTGTCGTTTCTGGCTGTCATCCTGTCTTTGCTGTTGATTCAGAGTACTTTCCGGCCTCCGAAGACTGACGCCACTGTGACGAGCCAGATCAAGGAAGGAGTTCGCTTTGTCCTGGGAAAGAGTTCCCTGCGCCAGTTGATGTTCCTCGGATTCGTGAGCACGTTTTGCGGCGTTCCACTCCTCACTCTGCTCCCGGCTTTTGTGAAAAATGTTTACCAGATGGGAGAAGTGACCTACTCCTGGATGATGTCGATAGCAGGAGCGGGGGCTGTGGTCGGAGCATTGATCTTTGCCGGGTTGTCCGGGTTTAGCCGCCGGGGTCTCGTGACTCTCTGGGCGCAGCTTGCCCTGGCAGTCCTGACGGCGGCTTTTGCCTTCTCAAGCCACTGGATGGTGGCGAGCGTGTTTCTGTTTGCCGCCGGAACCTGTCTGATCGGATTGTTCGCATCGATAACCTCTCTGGTCCAATTGGCCACGACCGACGAGATGAGAGGGAGAGTGATGAGTCTTTTCCTGCTGGCTTTCCGGGGTGGAATGCCGGTCGGTGACTTGACGGCAGGGGTGCTGGCCGATTTCTACTCACCACCCGTCGCAATTCTTTTTCTGGCCCTTCTGCTAGGCTGTGTATCGAGCGCATTTCTGCTCTTTGGAAGACGGGTCAAACAGCTCTAGCAGTCCGTGGGGCTTCCACCATGGGCCGAGTAGATATTAGTCAAGGATGCCCCCCCCCCCTCCGGCTCAGCATGAGAAAACGCATCAGGAGCGTCCTGAGGGGTGAGGAACGTCGGCTTAGAGATGGAATCTGGAGCACTAAGGCAGAGGCGCCTTGACGGAGGCGATTTCCGAAGGGATTGAATGCTTTTCAAGAGACTGAACCTGGCGACCAGGGTGCTGGTTCTGGTCGGGCTGTCGACAGGCCTGCTTGGTTTCCAGACACAGGAGACTCCCAGGGAAACCTATCTGGTTCGGTTGACGGAGCCTTCTGTTCTGGAGCGACTGTTGGCGGACCGGGCCAGTGGCCGGCTCCTTTCGGTTCGCCGAGGCCTGAAAAGCACTCGAGCCCAGGATTACCGGTCCGTTGTGGAGGCTTCTCAGAGCCGTCTGATCGGAATCCTCGACCCTGGCGTACGAGTCCTCTCAAGAAAATCGATTCTGTTGAATTTCCTGGTCGTGGAGTGTTCAAAAGAAGCCGCCGAGCAGCTGCAATTGCTGGCTGATGTTCAGGCTGTCTATCCCAATCGAAAACTCTACCCCATGCTCGACGTGGCCCCTCGTCAGATCGGCGCAGGGGCAGCCTGGGACCTGGTGGGGGACCCGGACTCAGCTGGTGCAGGCGTTCGCATCGGCATCATTGATACGGGTATCGCCGAAGAGCACCCGATGTTCGATGGAGAGGGATTCGAAGCTCCGGAGGGATTTCCGAATGGAGACCTGGAGAACGTGAACCCCAAAGTGATCGTGGCCAGGACATATGTGCTTCCGGAATACGGATACAAAGAACAGGAGAATCAAAGCGCCGAAGACGAAGGCGTCAACAGCCACGGCACGGGGATTGCGGGAATCGCCGCCGGGAGATGGGTAGAGAGCCCCCAGGGGAGGATTCGCGGAATCGCGCCCAGGGCCTTCCTGGGCAACTACAAGGTTTTTGGAACGCCCGGCATCAACGACCTTGCCTCCGATGCCGGAGGCATTGCCGCGATTGAAGATGCTGTCGTGGACGAGATGGACGTTCTCAACCTGAGCCTGGGAGGCCCACCCGACCGCCCGGGGGCGGAAGATTTGTATGTTGAGGCGATTCGGCTGGCCACCGAGGCCGGAGTCCTATGCGTAATCGCTGGCGGAAACACCGGACCTGACTCGAACACAATCGAGTCTCCCGGGATCAGTCCCGATGCTCTCACCGTTGGGTCGATCAGCCATAGACGTGTCCTCTTGCCCTATTTGTCGATCGCCTCTGATCTGTCTGCGGTTCCCTTTGACTTGGCGAGCTTCCCGTACCAGCCTGCGACTCCTATCCCCGAGCAGACCGGTCCCTTGATGATCACTTCCCTGGGTGCGGTTGATCCTGACGAAGAAGCCTGCCTGGCGCTACCCGACGGCAGTCTGGCGGGCCGTGTGGTTCTGGCTCGATCAGGAAACTGTTCCTTCCAGGATCAGGCTGACCATGTCTTTGCCGCTGGAGCCGCCGGTCTGGTCCTTTACGTTGCTACCGAAAGTCTTCCCGAGACTTCCCTGCAGTCGGACGGGCCGGTGGCGGTGATCGGCTGGCGTGACGGATCACTTCTGCGAGACTTGCTTGAGAATCAAGGCGAGGTTTCGATTATTTTCGGAGCTGAGACCGACCGGCTGGCTTTCCCGGATCCGACGACCGAAAGCCTTTCCTGGTTCAGCTCACGAGGTCCGAGTATCGACCTCTTGATCAAGCCGGATTTGTTGGCCCCCGGGGAAAGTATTCTCACGGCCTCGAAGGAAGTCGAGCCGGCTCCGGGTTTCAGCAATTTCTCCGGCACCAGTTTCTCGACGCCTTTGGTGGCAGGAGCGGCTGCTGTTTTCAAGGGGCTGCATCCGGAATGGGGCCCGCGGGCGATCAAATCAGCTCTCGTCAACACGGCTTCCCCGGAGGTGGGGAGTCCGGGCGAAGTTCCGAGAATCATGAAAACCGGTAATGGGAAGCTGAATCTGGCGGCAGCCGTCGACGCTCAGGTGACAGCGGATCCCGTCAGCCTCAGCTTCGGTCTTTGGACTAACGAGCTAGGCTTTGAGCAAAGCCACACGATCGGACTGTCCAATCATGTGGCCCATCAGCAAGACTGCGAGGTCCAAATACTGGAGAGTCAGAGTAACTCTTCTGTGGAGTTTGCGACTGACTCCCCTACCTTTTCACTGGGGAATGGGGACAGTTACGATTTGGTAGCTACCGCTGCCTCCGATGACCCACAGCCGGGACCCTTTGAAGGAAGACTATTGATCGACTGCGGTGACGAGACCCCATCGCTGACTCTTCCTTACTGGGGTGTCGTAGTTGCAGCAGGACCTGTACTCCTGCGCGTCGCCCAGGACGGTTCGGCCGATGTCACTTCAGTTGAGATAGCACTCGAGGTGGCCGGGCCTGGGAGCATCATTGAAATCAAAGACAGCGAAACCTATGCCGCAAATCTGAACATAGGCCGGAACATCGAAGGTGTTCGTCTTGACGGTCTTGCGCTGCGGGCCGCAGAGAACTCTTCCCCCACCATTGAAGCTGGTGGAAGAGCTCCCGCCATTTCGGTTTCGCAGGTGGAAGACATTCTGATCGAGGGCCTTCACATACGGGGCGGACGGGGCGGTTTCTCCTTCCTTGATGCTACGGGAGTGGTTCGTCACAATCTGATCGAAGAGAACCTATACTTCTTTGACGATAACGCAGTCGACATTCGCCGCAGTCGCGTCCATGTCTACGACAATGTGATCCGGGACAACGGTAGAGATGGAGCCGGCGTCTTCGTCATGGATGCCTCCGCCATCGTCCAGGGAAACGAGATCACCGGCAACGGCGCAGAAGGCGTTCGGTCCCACCGAGGGCATTGTCTCTGTTTTCGACAATTTCATCTCCGGCAACACGCAAGGTGCCCAGATTCACCTGTGGGAATCGTTCGGACTGGTCAAAGGAAACGAGATTCGGGACAGCGTAGGGAGAGGTTTTCGGCGAGGCGGCGGGGTTACGGCCCTGATTCTTACGGAGGCCTGGATCCAGGACAACTGGATTGCAGGAAACCGTGGCCATGGGGTGGCCCTGTTCAGGGAAGCAACGGCAGGACTTCTCCGAAACGAGATCAGCCAGAACCAAGAGGCGGGATTACTTCTCCAAAGTGGTTCATCCGCCCAGCTCTTCTCGGGCAAACTGCTGGGAAACGGCGTCGGGATTTCGGTGGTGGATTCCGAGCTGCTCGTTAAAGATAGCGTGGTGGCTCAATCGACGTTAAAGGGGGATGGTTCCGGCCTGGTCTTGAGGGGGGGTATTGTCGAGGCCTACAACGTCACGGTTTTTGGCAATGCCGGATTCGGCCTCGATCTGGAAGGAGAGGCCACCATCGCCAACTCCGTCTTTTTCGGGAACCTGTCAGGGGACCTTGGAAGTTTCCCGCCTGCCAGCGTTCTCAACAGTCTGATCGGTGACGGCCAACTGGAGGGCATGGACGACAACTTTGCCGACGATCCCCTCTTGAACGATCCCGCTGGCGGAGACTTCTCGCTGCTGCCGGGTTCTCCCGCCATTGACCGCGGTTCCGACACGTTTCCGGCCGGAGCTGCCGATCTTGACGGGCACCAGAGAGTGGTTGACGGCGACCTGAATGGAACCGAAGTCATCGATCTGGGCGCCGCTGAGTTCGGATCCGGGTTCGCATCGGCTCTGGTCGTACCCATCCTCTCTGCAGCCGGTCTGGACTTTGCTGGTCTGGCCATCACCAATACTTTCCATAAGACAGCTCAGGTGAAGGTCAGGACGTATCCCGCGTTGGGAAGCCCTGCCGGAGCCCTGGACGAGTTGGAGTTGGAACTGGAGCCTCTCACCCAGTACTCGGTGCTGATAGAGGATCTGCCTGGAGGAATGACAGCCGGCTGGCTGGAAGTTCTCTCTACCGAGCCTGATTCCATTGCCATCACGCTGGGGGGTGACCAGCGACTGCAGATGATGGACGGCATCGGCCTGGCCCGGCCTGTGGTCTCTCCCCTCTGGTTTGCAGAGATCCACAGCGGCGACTCGAGTGAGACCAGGCTGTTGCTGATCAATCCCGAGGACGAGAGTGTCGAGGTCGCCCTGACCTGGCATGGACCCGACGGCAAGGACATCAAGCAACATCTCAGCATAGAGTCCAAAGGCATGATCCAGGACACAGTCGAGACTCTCTTCGGCACCAAGAGCGGTCTGGAGGATGGCTACGTCTCGGCTCGAGTAGAGGAAACCGAAGGTGGCCCGGACGATCCGAAGCTGTTTGGCCTGCAACTGTTCGGAACCAGTGAGTCGCAGGCTGCCCTGCCGGCGCTGGAGGCGGCCAGCGCGGACGAGCTGATTCTTCCGCACCTTTACCTGGGATCGGGTCTGGTGAACCACCTCTCGGTGATCAATACGGGTGCGGCACGTGAGATCGTGCTGGAGCTGATGGACAAGAAGGGAGAGCTTGTCAGTGTCTCCCAATCCAATCTCGATTCCGGAGGATTCCTGCAAGTCGATCTGGCCCAGCTCTTTCAGGTCGATGGTAACGTCGACGGCTGGCTGCGTCTCTCGCCGGGAGTCGACATCGTAGCCAGCCATGTGGTGGCGAGCGAAACGGGAAGCTTTCTGGCAGCGTTGCCCTTGCAGGCAGCCGGGGCACGCGAAGTCGTCATCGGGCCGGTCGCCACAACGCAGGACTTTTTCACGGGGCTGGGGCTCCTGAACAACTCTGAAGACGGGGTCTTGAGCACGATCGAACTCTTCGACCCCGCCGCCGGACGCCTGGGTGTCCATTTCCTGACCTTGGAACCCGGTGAAAAACAGAGCCATGTGCTTTTCGAGCTGATGTCGATCCTTCGTGATCAGCCGGGCGGGTTTGTGCGGATTCGCTCCACCTCCCCGATCTACACGGTGGGTTCGCTGGGGGCCCAGCGCCTGAACTTCCTCACACTACTCCCCCCCCATGTTCTGGTGGAGTGAAATGGATTTAGATGGACAGCACTAGACAGGGAGTCTTCTCTCGGCCAGAGCCGCGGCCAGTTCACTGATTTCCTCCGAGAGAGAGCGGTCCTCGTCCAGGAAGGGGACCAAATCTCGAACGAACTCATAGGCCCGGCGGGTTCCCTCTCCCAAATCCTGACTTCTGCCCCTGATGTCAGCGGCTTGAGCCAATCCGATCAGCTCGATGCTCAGGAGTGAAGCCAGATCTTCCAGGATCGCGACATTCTTGAGTGCTGCGATTCCTCCCATGGTCACGATATCCTGGTTGTTCGCATTGGTGGGAATGGAGTGCAGGCTGGCAGGAGCGGCGCGCACCCGAATCGTGGCGGAGATCGCCGTGGTTACCAGTTGAGCCGGCATGAAGCCCGATTTGAGACCTGCCTCTCCGCTGACCAGCATGGGAGACAGATCGAAGTTGAAGTTCTCGTCGATGAGGCGAGCAAACTGGCGTTCCGAGAGAGTCGCAAGCTGGCTGAGCAGGAGAGATAGTGTGTCCATCGCAAATGCCACATGCTGTCCCAGGAAATTCCCGCCGTGAGCCACCTCTTTTTCTTCCGCGAAGATCAGAGGATTATCATTCACAGAATTCAGTTCGGTGCGCAGCACGCCCTGGATAAAACTCAAGTGATCTCGCACCGCTCCGGTGACTTGAGGAACACAGCGGATCGAGTAAGGATCTTGAATGTTTTCGCTGGATTTGACCACTTCGGAAACGCCGGCCTTGTCCTTCTCCAGGAGGTGAGTCACCTACTCCGGGGCCATGGTGAGCTTGCTGTTTCGGGCAAAGTGGAGAATGTTCTTGGCAGCTACAGTTTGCCCCGGATAGGCCTTCAGGCCATGGATTCGAAGGTCGAAAGCGGCCAGCGAGCGGCCAAACACTTCGACCAGAAAAGCGGTGCACAGCTCCATGATCGTGGCCAGATACTCGGTCTGGTAAGAGCAAAGCGACCCGACTCCGGTCATGAAACCGGTTCCATTGACCAGCGCAAGTCCTTCTTTGTAGGCAAAAGATACCGGCTCGAGGCCCTCTTTGCTCAGGGCTTTCCGGCAGTCGACAAATCTCCCCCGGTACTCAACCTGCCCTTCACCCATGAGCCCCAGGGCCATGTGCCCGAGGTGAGCCAGATCCCCGCTGGCCCCGACCGAGCCGGTTTCTGGAATCCTGGGATGGATTCGATGATTCAACAGATCGACTAGAGCCTGAATGGTGCCCCAACGAATCCCCGACCGTCCCTGCATAAAGGAGTTGGCTCGAGCTAACATGGTCGCTCGCACTGCTTGAACCGGGAGAGGCCTGCCCACGCCGGCCGACAGCGCTCGCACCAGATTGCGCTGCAGGGCCTCCGTTTTAGAACGTGGGAGGAGCCGGTTGCAGAGGGGGCCTACTCCAGTGTTGACGCCGTAGACGGGCTTGTCTTCGAGAACCATTTCTTCGACCACCCTCCACGAGACCTCGACAGCCGGCCGACAGCTTTCGGACAAAGAGGTCTTGGCGCCTTCGACCGCGACGCCATGGACGTCTTTAATGTCCAGGTCTCTTCCGGTAAGGACAACTCCATGAGCCACTGTTCACCTCCTTGTCGTCCATCCGGAGTGAACGACCGCTCTGGACGTCTGCGCTTCCATCTTCGGATTCAGGATCATCCGTGGGGTCCATAGTACTCCACATCATCCCCACTGCGAGTTGCGAACACCGGATTGACCCAAATCAATGATTTTGCTAGCGTCTCTGTTCGTAGCTTCCTTGAAACATCAGATTTCTTGGGAGTGGTTGTGGAGACGTCAACCGAACGGGAGACAGGGATGTCAGAGAAGGTCCACATATTCGACACGACACTTCGTGACGGCGAGCAATCTCCAGGTTGTTCGATGAACCTGGAAGAAAAGGTAAGAGTGGCTCGTCAACTGGAACGTCTCAATGTAGATGTTCTGGAGGCAGGGTTTCCGATTTCTTCTGAAGGAGACTTCAAAGCCGTCCAGGCCATCTCCGCGGAGGTGAGACAGCCCACGATTGCGGCTCTGGCAAGGGCCCACCGACCGGACATTGAGAGAGCATGGGAAGCGATCAAGGGTGCGCATAAGAGGCGGATTCACACGTTCATCGCTACCTCCGATATCCATCTCAAGTACAAGCTTCAGAAAACCCGGTCCCAGGTGCTGGAGGCCACAATCCAGGCCGTCAAGATGGCCCGCGATCTGTGCGACGATGTCGAATTCTCGGCAGAGGATGCCACCCGCACCGATTTCGGCTTCCTGGTCGAGATCTTCGAGGCGGCCATCGAAAACGGCGCCACCGTCATCAACGTGCCTGACACGGTAGGCTACGCCGTTCTGGAGGAGTATGGAGGTCTGTGCCGGCGTCTGATCGAGACCATTCCGAATAGCGACAAAGCCGTCTTCGGCACTCACACTCACAATGATCTGGGCCTGGCCGTGGCGAACTCGCTCTCGGGAGTTTCCGGGGGGTGCCGTCAGGTGGAATGCACGCTGAACGGCATTGGGGAAAGAGCCGGAAACGCTGCTCTTGAAGAAGTGGTGATGGTTCTTTCGACAAGGCAAGACCGATTCGATTTCCACACCGACATTGTGGCCACCGAGATCTACCCCTCCAGTCGTCTGCTCTGTGAGATCACCGGGAGCCAGGTCCAGTACCACAAGGCGATCGTGGGACGAAACGCCTTCTCCCATGAAGCGGGAATTCACCAGGATGGTGTGCTCAAGAACGCCCTCACCTACGAGATCATGACTCCCCAGTCTGTGGGTGTGGAGAGTAACAAACTTGTCATGGGGAAGCACAGCGGTCGCCATGCCTTGAGTGTCAAGCTCAAAGAACTGGGATACGACCTGTCGCGGGAAGACCTGGACAAGGCCTATCTCTGCTTCACCCGCCTGGCGGATGCGCAGAAAGAGGTCAGCGACGCGGAGCTGGCCGCGATTGTCGACAGCGGATATCAGGTCGGAAACGAAACGAATCAAAAGCGCCGTTCCAAAGCTGCTCAGATTCGGTCCTGAGTACCGCGGAGAAGCAGTCGTACTTCCATTCAGAGGCAACTCATGGCCAGAACACTTTTCGAAAAACTCTGGTGCGACCACGTCGTCGATGAGAAACCAGGCAGACCAGCTCTGCTGTACATTGACTGCCATCTGGTGCATGAGGTGACCTCGCCCCAGGCCTTCGATGGGCTGCGCCTGGCAGGCAGGCAGGTGAGACGGCCGGATCTGACCTTCGCAACTATGGATCACAATGTGCCGACCTGGGCCCGAAGTCGGCCGCTCGAGGATCTGGTCTCCAAGGCACAGATGGACGCCCTGGCAAGAAATTGCCGGGAGTTTGGAGTTCCTCTCTACGATCTCAACAGTTCTGATCAGGGCATCGTCCATGTGATCGGGCCCGAGCTAGGGCTGACCCAGCCAGGAATGACGATTGTGTGCGGAGATAGCCACACGGCCACCCATGGGGCCTTTGGAGCGCTTGCTTTCGGTATCGGTACCAGCGAGGTCGAGCACGTACTGGCCACCCAGTGCTTGCTCCAGTTCAAGCCGAAGACCATGGAGATCAGAATCAATGGCAGCCGGTCGCCCGGCGTTGCCAGCAAGGACGTGATCCTCTATGTGATCCGGAGGATCGGGACGGCGGGAGCCACGGGTCACGTCATCGAATACACGGGCAGGCTGATCCGCGAAATGAGCATGGAAGAGCGGATGACGATCTGCAACATGTCGATTGAGGCCGGCGCACGGGCCGGCATGATCTCTCCCGATCAGACCACCTTTGATTACATCTCGGGGAAGCGCTTTGCACCTCAGGGGAAAGACCTCGAGAGTGCCGTGGAGTACTGGAAGAGCCTGCCTACTGACTCAGGGGCAACCTATGATGCCGTGATTGAGCTCGATGTGTCGGAGATTCCACCCCAGGTCAGCTGGGGGACGAATCCGGGCATGGTGACCGATGTGACGGGTGTGGTTCCCGGGCCCGACGAGATGCCCGACGAGAACTCCAGGAGAGCCTGCCAGCGAGCTCTGGAGTACATGGGGCTGGAGCCGGGAACCCGAATTGAAGAACTGACCGTAGACCGGGTTTTTATCGGTTCCTGTACAAACGCGCGGATTGAGGACCTGCGCCTGGCAGCTTCACTGGCCGAAGGAAAACGGGTAGCCAGGGGCGTGCGGGCCATGGTGGTGCCGGGGTCGCAGCAGGTCAAGGCTCAAGCAGAGAGAGAGGGTCTGGACAAGATCTTCAAGGAGGCAGGCTTTGACTGGCGAGAGTCGGGCTGCAGTATGTGCCTGGGCATGAATCCGGATATTCTGCAGCCGGGAGAGCGCTGTGCCTCCACCTCGAACCGGAACTTCGAGGGTCGACAGGGGCGAGGAGGACGAACCCATCTGGTCAGCCCGGGGATGGCGGCAGCAGCGGCAATAGCCGGACACTTCGTCGATGTTCGCGATTGGAACCATTGACGGAAAACGAGGAACCAGGAACGAGGAACGAGGAACGCAAACATGCAATCTTTTCGAGCCCACAGAGGTCTTGTCGCCGTATTGGATCGGATCAATGTGGACACAGATCAGATCATTCCAAAACAGTTTCTGAAACGGATCGAGCGCACGGGGTTCGGCCAGTTTCTTTTCTACGACTGGCGCTTTCTGGAGGACGGCTCACTGAATCCGGAATTCGAACTGAGCCAGGACCGATTCCAGGGGGCCACGATTCTTCTCGCCGGCTCCAACTTCGGCTGCGGATCGTCGCGGGAACATGCTCCCTGGGCGCTGCAGGACTATGGTTTTCGGGTGCTCATTGCTCCCTCATTCGCCGATATTTTCTTCAACAACTGCTTCAAGAACGGGCTCCTGCCGATCATCCTGCCCGAGAGTGCGGTCGCTGAACTCCGCGATGCCGTTCTGGCCAGCCCCGGCTACGAACTGGAGGTCGACCTCCAGTCGCAGTCGATTCAAGCTGACTCGAGTCCCGGTTTGAGTTTTGAAGTGGATCCCTTTCGGAAGAAGTGTCTTCTGCAGGGTCTCGACGATGTGGACCTCAGTTTGCAACTGGCAGACCGGATCCAGGAATTCGAATCCGCCCGCCCTTCCTTTCGCAGCCTGGGCAGCTCGTAGGAGGACCCTCCGAGGTCCGATCGAACCTACCCGAACGACTTCTCCAGCCGGGCGAGAACCTCCCGCTCAGAAGAGGAAATCTTGCGTCCCAGGCCCAGAAAGCCTCCGGCCGCCGTAGCGACTTGTCTCGCCCTCTCGATCACGTCCTTCTTTAGGGTCTGGCGGGCGTCGGGTGTCAGAGTTTCGGAGAGGACTGCAACATAGGACTCCCACGCTTCGAGGAGCTTGTCCGGAGGAGCTTTCTTGAGCCAGTGTTCAAGCAGGGCATAGCTTTCGCTCTCAGGTGTGATGCCGACCGAGTCGGCGGCTGCCAGGATAGCATCCCGCTCCTGCTGGGCCACCGATCCGTCGGCCCATGCCACCTCCACCAGGGGAATCAAGGTGAGGGCGGCCAGGGTCTCGCTGTCGATTTCAAGAGTCAGAAGCAGATCGAGAATGTCTCGATTCGTAAGGCCGGAGCTCTCGCTGAGTGCTGCTCTCTTCTCGGCCAGGGCAGCCTTCCTTCGCATGGCCACCAGCAGTTTGGCGTCTTGATCTTTAAAAAAGGACTCTTCGAGTGCCCGTCGTCGCGCTTCCAGTACCTTCATCCTTTTGAACTCCTCTAAAATGTTGACAGAACCCGAGCGGCGTAGGAGCCGCTTCCATGCGCCGATCTGATCGGACTACGGTGGTTCTCCTCCTACCACGGTCTCTCGATCTCGGGTACGGGACCATCGTATCTCTTCTTCACCTGATAGACGTTGAACCACTCCCATTTCAATCCCTGGTTGAGACTGACAGGTAGAATTCCCCAGGCGCTACTGTAGAAGCCGGCCGAAGTCTGAAAGTCGAGAATCCGAAAAGCGGAACCCGGGTCCACGTGGTGCTGCTCCAGGAGACCGACGAACTCTTCACTGTCGTAGAGTGTAATCCAGGGCAAGGCAATGTATGGCTTGACAATAATGTCACCTGCCACCGGCCCTGTACCGGTCTTGGTCAGGGCCCGTGCTCCGAGCTTTTCCATGTAGTACCGAAACCCCCACTCTCCCGTGTACCAGATCTGCTGGTTCCGGTCTTTCAGGTCTCCAAGAATCCGGGCGGGTTCTTCCCGATAGACCTCGGCGAAACGATAGTCAGCGGAAGCAATTGAGAGCGAATAAGGTAGGGTTAAAGCCAGACTCAGAAGAACGAGTTTGGCCGCTCGGGCGCTGTGGCCAGTCTCGAGGGCGTACTGCCAGAGAAGCAGGAAGGGGGGAAGGGCCAGAACTGCGTAGCGCACCGATCCGCTGTAAAAAGCCAGGCAGCAGGCTGCCAGAATCCCCCAGAACCACAAGAATAAGACCCCCATCAGGGCTCTCGAGTCCTCACTGAGAGCGGTTCCCGAGGCCAGCCAGAACACACCTTCGGAAGGGCTCTTTCCAGCTCGCGAGTCACGCCACAGCCGAACAGATCCCTGACTGATCTTGACGATCGCCAGCAGGGCTGTGGTCAGAAAGAGGGCGAATAGGCAAGCTTGCAGCCAGGGCCACTCTGGATACCAGAAATAGGCGGGAATGAACGCGACGAAGAAAACTGCCACGTAGATGCGCCGGGAGGTCCGTCCGGTGAAGGCCAGCCAGCCAGCTGCAGGAAAGAGAAACGTCCCACCCAGATGGAGCAGAAAACTGAGCAGTTTCGAGCCAACTGCCAGCAGGGAAAACGGGGCACGCTGTTCCATATGCAGGAAGGTGTTCACCAGGACAAACCGGTCATAGTGCAAGTAGGCGCGAAGGTACCAGAGCAACCAGAGCAGAAAGGGCGCGGCCAGAACCAGCGCGATTCGGAACCTTGCCTTATCCTTCCGCCAGGCAGAGCGTCGGTACAGGAGCCAGTCGGCGGCCAGCAGCAGTACCAGAGCGGCCGTCAACAGCGACATGAATGAGGCCGCCAGGATGGCTCCCAGGCAGACTCTCCAGGCCCATGTGCTGGCAGGCTCTCGCAGGAAATGATGGAAGGAAGCCAGGGCCAGGATCCAGAAGGACAGCAGCGCAACATCCGGCATGATGGTATGACTCAAGGTCAGGAAGGCAGTAGACGACACGAGCAGGGCGGCCGCGGCAAGAGGAAAGCGGACGATTCCACTGGCCAGTTCGTAGAAAGCCAGCGCGGCCAGTAGCGGGAAGATCAGGAATGCCAGGTGGGCAATCCACTCACTCCGGGAGCCAGTCGCAAGTTGCACCAGGGCCAGATAGTAGGAAGTAAAGGGGAGGTGACTGTGACTGGCGGCGTCGGGTGCGATGAAGCCTTCATAGAGGGCCGCGAAGTCGTAGGGATGAAGAGGTTGTACCTGGATGTTGCGGGCTACATCCAGGTAGATTCTGTCATCAATGTGGTAGGCCTGATTGAGAAAAGGGAGGCAGGTGGCCAGCACCAGCAGGGTGAGTACCAGCCGCGACAGCCAGCGATGATGAGCCGTCTCGGGGTTGACCACAAGTAAGTTGGAATGCTCTGCAGAACTCATTTCAATTCAACCAGTTAACGGCCTCTAAGCTGAACTCGGTCAGTTTACTGAGACGGTTTACTCTATAGACTTTGAGCCGACCTTTCCAGTAAAGTAAGAGCCACAAATGTCTCTTAAAGTACTCCTCGTTCTCCCCATTCGTGAGGGGAACAACTTTCAAGTCGCTCCTGATTGCGGACTTCTCTATCTGGGAACCGCGCTTCGCAGCCAGGGGTTTGACGTCACCCTGCTGGACTGTCCCAAGCAAGAGATGACGTTTCGTGAGTTCGGGACCTTTGTCCGGGATGGCGGCTTCAATGTGGTGGGGTTTCGCTGCTACAGCCGTGACCATAACTACGTCAATCACCATTTGGGCGTCGTCAAGTCAGTTGATCCAGCGATCTTGACTCTCGCCGGTGGTCCTCACCCCTCCTCTCTTCCCGAGTTTGTTCTATCGTCTATGCCCAATCTCGATTGTGCCTGGCAAGCTGAGGCAGAAGAAGGGATGGGCTCATTTCTCAATCTGTTTGCTGAATACGGCCTGAACATACCGGAGGGTGAGCTGAACCAGATTCCGGGTCTGGTGTGGAGAAACTCTGCAGAAGACAGGATTGTAGCCAATTCTCCGGGTTTTGGAGCCGATCTGGATGCTTACGGGATCCCAGCCTGGGAACTTGTGGCTCCCGATACATACCCCGGTTTTATCTGGGAGCAGTATTATCCGGTTCTGACGACGCGTGGTTGTCCCTATCCCTGTACCTACTGCAACACGCCGGGACTGTCGGGACGCAAGCTCCGACACCGCAGTGTCGAGCACGTGATCGAAGAACTCCGCTTTCTGAAGCAGCGCTATGGGATTCAGCGCTTCAGCATCATCGATGATGAGTTCACTCTGGCCAACAAGTACGCGATTGCTTTCAGTGAAGGTTTGATCGATTCAGGTCTGGACTTGAGCTGGGATTGTCCGGTCGGAGTGCGGCTGGATTCCCTGAATCCCGAGTTGCTCCAGGTGATGGAAGCCGCCGGATGTGAAGCCATGGCAGTCGGTATTGAGTCCGGGAGCGAGCGCATTCAGGGCCTGATCAAGAAGCGCGTCACGGTTGAAACCATTCGTGAGCGTGCTCAGATGATTGCCGATTGCAGCAGCATCCGAATCACCGGCTACTTCATGATCGGCTTACTCGACGAGACGGCGGAAGAGATCAACCAGACCATACAACTGGCTTGTGAGCTGCCTCTCGTACGGGCCAATTTCAATGTCGTCATTCCCGTTCCCGGAACAGCCATCTTTGACGAACTCCTGGACGAAGGCCTGCTCACGCTGGAGGAGATCGAATGGGATACCCTGACGAGCGATCAGGTTGCGTTTGAGCGTCACCATATCAGTGGCAGGAATCTCATGAGGCTGCAGCGCAAGGCCTACCTCCGCTTCTATGGCCGTCCCCCGATCATCTGGGATCTGGTCAAGGAATCCATTCGTAACAAGGAAGTCTTGAGAGCCTCTTTCCATAAGCTGAAGATGCTCTCCTGGCGAGACCAGACCTATACCTTCACCCCCATGTATCGGAGGGAATTGGCGGGCTGAGGCTTCGTAGGGGCCACCCTGGTGGTGGCTCGCCAAACGGGTCGGCACAAGACCGGCCCCTACGACCAACCTTCTTCGTCGGCCAGCCCGTCCTGGACGATCTCCAGCATTTGTTCATGGATCGGGCCGTTGGTGGCGACGATCTCGGGGATTTCGAGCCGTGCCGGAGTGCCATCAAAACGGCTGACCGTGCCTCCGGCCTCTGCCACGATCAGTGCCCCAGCCGCCACGTCCCAGGGATTGAGGCTGAGCTCCCAGAAGCCTTCGAACCGGCCCGCCGCCACATAGCAGAGGTCGAGGGCTGCGGACCCGTCTCTGCGAACAGCCCGGCTCTTCAGCATGAATTCCTGGAAGAGTTTCAGGTTTTTCAGGATCTCATCACGATCGTAAGCAAAGCCCGTGCAAACGAGACTCTCTCCCAGAGAGGTCTCAGCAGACACCTGAATGGAGTGGCCGTTGAGCTGTGCCCCTTCGCCGCGAGCCGCCGTGAAGAGTTCCCTTGCGATTGGGTCGTACACAACCCCTACCTCCAGGCGACCATTGATCTCCAGGGCGATCGACACACAGAAAAAAGGATACCCGTGCGCGAAGTTGGTGGTTCCATCCAGTGGGTCGATGATCCAGCGGAATTGAGAGGCCTTCTCTTCGAGTTGTCTAGCCCCACTCTCTTCCGCCAGGATCGAATGGTGGGGAAAGCGCTCGAAGATTTTCGTGATCAGCAGCTCTTCTGACTTCAGGTCGGCCTCAGTGACAAGATTGATACGGCCCTTCTTGGAGACGATCAGCTTTCGACCCAGGTAATCGGCCAGCAGGCGGCCAGCTTCTACTGCCAGTTCGGAGGCAAACTCGAGGAACTCTCTTGCCATAACTCGCTACTCCTCTCGACGACGCTGCCCAAGGAGAACTACCGCCTGGGCCGCGATACCTTCAGCACGACCGATGGGTCCCGACTGTTCCATGGTGGTGGCCTTGACTCCGATCCGGGAGCGCTGGAGGTGAAGCACTCGGGCCAGGTTGTCCTTGATAGGGCCGATGTGGGGGCTCAAGCGCGGTTCCTCGGCGATCAGGGTAATATCCAGGTTCGTGACTCGCAGGCCTTGGTTCTGCACCATTTCATAGACTTCCTCCAGCAGAACGAGGCTGGAGAGATTCTTGTACTCGGGATCGTTGTCGGGGAAATGGGATCCGATGTCGGGGAGTCCCGCCGCCCCCAGGAGGGCATCGCTGAGCGCGTGCAGGATCACGTCCGCATCAGAGTGTCCTTCCAGACCCCTTCCATGCGGCATCACCACACCACCCAGTAGCAGGGGCCGGTCCGGCCCAAAGCGGTGGAAGTCGAAACCGGTGCCCACTCGAAGGTCCATCTGCCTGGACTCCAATCTCCTCATATCTCGCTTCCAGGTGATCTTGATGTTCTCTGGCTCACCGGCCACGGTGTAGACCTTGGCTCCAGTGTGCTCCACCAGGGTCGCCTCATCGGTCGCCACAGTCTTGTTTCTCTTGGCTCGAACCAGGGCCCTTTCCAGGACCTCGCGGTCAAATGCCTGAGGCGTCTGCGTGAGCCGCAGTCGACTGCGTTCGAGGGTGCGGAGGACCCGAGGGCCGTCAACTTCTTTGACGGTCTCGGCAATCGGAAGAACCGGCACGCAGGCAGGCTCGTGTTCCAGGCCCGCCAGAACTCTTCTCACTAGAGAGCGACTCACGAAGGGACGGACTGCGTCGTGGACGAGAACCCTGGTAACGCCCGGGGAAAGAGCCTGGAGTCCCAGAGAAACCGATTCCTGCCGCGACGAACCCCCTTTGACCACTTGGACCCGTTCGTGGAGGTTCAGCTCCGACTGCTCTTTCCGTACCTGCGCAACCCAGTCCGGGGGTACCACGACCGCAATCTCCTGGCAGAGTTCGCCGATCGTTTCCAGTGCAAGAAGATAGATGGGCTTTCCATCGAACTCCAGAAACTGTTTGGGAATAGAGGACTCAAAGCGTGCCCCCGAGCCGGCGGCAGCCAGGATGAGTCCAGTCAAAGCCGGGAGACCTTCTCGCGAGTGAAATCCCCCCGGGAGTCAGAAACATCGGCCTGGGTCCGGCCGAAAATCATTTTTCCGGCAGTAGTCTGCAAGACGCTGGTCACCTGCATGTCGATGTTCTTTCCGATCATTCGACGGGCATTATCCACCACCACCATGGTGCCGTCATCCAGGTAGGCAACTCCCTGGTTGTATTCCTTGCCTTCCTTGAGGATGAACACGCTCATGCTCTCGCCCGGAAGCACGACGGGTTTCAGGGAATTGGCCAGCTCGTTGATGTTCAGCACCGACACACCATGCAGTTGAGCTACCTTGTTCAGGTTGAAGTCGTTGGTGACGATACTGGCGTCAAGATCCTTGGCCAGCTGGATCAGTTTCAGATCCACCTCCTCGAGTTCCGGGTAGTCCTGGTTCAGAATCTGGACCTTGGCTTCGCCTTTCTTTTGGATTCTGCCCAGAATGTCCAGGCCTCGTCGCCCCCGATTCCGCTTGATCGAATCAGAAGAGTCAGCTACTTGCTGCAGCTCCCTCAGCACGAACTCTGGCACCACGATCCAGCCGCCCAGAAACCCCGTCTCGATGATGTCGGCCACGCGCCCATCGATCACAACGCTGGTGTCCAGTATCTTGGTCGACAGCCCGGATTTTCTCCGCTCCTTGACCAATCCACCCAGATTGAGATTCACGAGGTCGCCTTTAGAAATCCCCACGGCGAATCCGACGTAGGTCATGGTTGCCAGAACGAGAACCTGGAGAAAGGTGGTCGTCTGAGCAGAGAGGAAAGACATATTGCCGATGGTCACGCTGATCAGGCTCGCACCCACGATGCCGAGCAGCGAACCGAGCGCAGCGCCCACAAGAGTCCTGGAAGAGCTGCGGACGATGCTCAACTCAAACAGGACGATGACTACCGAGAGAGAAAAACCAGCAGCAATGGCTCCCCAGGGTGTGAGCCCGAACGGGCGCATGAATGAGGTCGTCGTGGTAAAGATGACGGCGAACAGAGCCCGAATCAACCAGACCTTCAAAAGTAATCTCCCTGTCTCAGCCAGCCAGGCCAGAATCATTGGAAAGACCGGCAAGTGGCACAGTAAGAATAGTTTAGCTCGTTTTGGACGTTTCCCGCAATGGCAGGATCACAAGGAGTCCCACAACACGTCCACAAGCTCGGCTACGGACGAGACGCCGAGGATCTCCAGACGGGTCGTTCCCACCTCCAGCGGCAGATTGGTTTTGGGCAGAATGACTCGTTTGAATCCCATTGCCACCGATTCCTTAACTCGATCCTTTGCAAAACCGACCGGGCGAACCTCTCCGGCCAGGCCAACCTCTCCGCAAACGACCGTTCCTCCGGGTATAGGCCGGTCCCGGTAGCTGGACACGATCGCAGTGACAAGCGCCAGGTCGACAGCCGGTTCGGTCAGTGTCAAACCGCCCACGGCGTTGACATAGACATCGCTTCCGGAAAGGGTCCACTGGAGTCTCTTTTCAAGCATCGCCAGAATGAGATTGAGGCGGTTGCGATCCACTCCGTTTGACATTCTCCGCGCGGTGCCGTAACTGGAATGGCTGACCAGGGCCTGCAGCTCCACGAGTACGGGTCTGGATCCCTCCATCGCGCACAACACCACAGAGCCTGGTCCCTCATGTCGGTGCTCGGACAAGAAGAGCCTGGAAGGGTTCTCCACGCCGACGAGACCTCGGCCGGTCATCTCGAAGATTCCCAGTTCGTTGGTAGGACCGAAGCGGTTCTTTACCGCTCGTATGATCTTGTGCTGTTGGTTCTTATCCCCTTCGAAGTAAAGGACCACGTCGACCACATGTTCGAGCGTCTTCGGCCCGGCCAGAGATCCATCTTTGGTGATGTGTCCAATCAAGAAAACCGGGGTATTGGTCCTCTTGGCGAATCCCAGAAGCGCGTCGGCGCACTCTCGGATCTGAGTTGTGCTTCCGGGAGCCGAATCGACGCGACTGCTGCGCAGCGTCTGAACCGAATCGACGATCAGTACATCGGGGCGACGGCGTTCCAACTCACCCATCACGGATTCAAGAGAGGTCTCGGCAGCCAGCAGCAAACCTTGTCCTTCAATGTCGAGGCGTTGCCCCCGCATCTTGATCTGGGCAATCGATTCCTCACCCGCCACATAGAGCACCGTCTGTCCCGCTCTGGAAAGGCTGTCCGAGATCTGGAGCAGCAGGGTTGATTTCCCTACCCCTGGTTCTCCACCCAGCATTACCAGTGACCCCGGTACGATTCCTCCTCCCAGGACTCGATCGAACTCATTGTGTCGGGTCAGAATCCGGGTGGTGTCGTGAGGTGCAACATCCCGGTAGCGGACGACCTGAGCCCCCCGCTGGGCCAGGGCAGATCGCCGCCCAGGTTGCTCCTGGAGGCTGTTCCACTCGCTACAGTTCGGGCACTTACCCGACCATTTGGCACTCTGGCAACCGCAAGCAGAGCAGACAAAGAAAGCTCTTGAAGCGACCTTCGGCATGGGATGCAGTCTAGCAGTCCATGGTGAAAGTTGCCCTGACCCGTGTATGCTGTCCCGAGGACGATCTCAGGGGAAGGAAGGAATCATGGTGCTCAGACTCGAGACAAAAGCCATCCACTCCGGGGAGCCCAGACCGGGCATCGGCCGCGCGGTCAGCCTGCCCATTTTTCAATCTTCAACCTTCGAATATCAGGGGGAGACCCACTATGACGACATCCTCTACATCCGCCTGAACAACACACCCAACCACCGGGCCGTGTCGGCGAAAATGGCCGAACTGGAAGGGGGAGAGGCGGGAATGGTCACGGCCAGCGGGATGGCGGCCATTACAACCTCTCTGCTGACGGTCCTGAAGCCGGGAAGCCACCTGTTGGCGCAGGGTGGACTATACGGAGGCACCCATGATTTCGTCACGCACGAGCTGAAACGGCTCGGAATCGAGCACGATTGGATTGCGGGTGACGATCCCGACACCTGGAAGAGGAAAGTCAGGCGGAACACCCGGGCCATCTACGTCGAGTCGATCACCAATCCTCTCATGGAGGTTCCGAGACTGCAGGAGGTGGTTCGCTTCGCCCGAGAACACGAGATGCTCTCGCTCGTCGACAACACCTTTGCCACACCGGTGAATTTTCGCCCGATTGAGATCGGCTTTGACCTGGTCCTGCACAGTGCGACGAAGTATTTGAATGGTCACAACGATATCGTGGCCGGGATTCTGGTGGGCACTCAGGATCTGGTTGCAGAGATCACTTCCAGGCTGAACCTCCTTGGAGGTTCACTGGATCCCCACGCCTGTTTCCTGCTCGACAGAGGCATCAAGACACTGCCGCTGCGAGTCAGATACCAGAATGAGTCGGCTCTTAAGATCGCTCATTTTCTGGTCGATCACCCGGCGGTGGATCGGGTCAATTATCCGGGGTTGGAGCAGAGTCCGGGAAGTGCCACTGCCAGGTCTCTCTTTTCGGGTTATGGCGGCATGCTCAGTTTTGAGATCAAGGGTGACGTGGAGCGAGTCGAAAGCTTCCTGGGTCGTCTTCGCATTCCGATTGTGGCCCCCAGCCTGGGCGGAGCCGAAACGCTCGTCATCCGGCCGGCTGTCTCCTCCCACCTGGGTCTCTCTCCCGAGGAGCGGGCCGCGGCCGGGATTTCCGACACCCTGGTTCGCTTTTCCGTGGGCCTGGAGGCGACCGAGGATCTAATCGAGGATCTGGATCGGGCGCTGCGCTGATCGGGGAATTCCAGATTCCAGAGTTCCTGAAAGTGGGAGGGGCCGAAAGCGTCGGGATAAACCGACATGGAGTAGCGGATGAAAGAGCCGTACGGGGAAAGGTGTAGCCAACCACCCCGACCCCGAGTCATGCATCGATACCTCGCAAGAGGCTGGTGAAGCGTTGACAGGGGAAGCGTGAGCCGGGCTATTGAGCTTCGAAAGAAACGAGTTCCAGGTGCTGCTTTTATGGCCCCAAGGGGGTGGCGAAACCGGCTGCGGCGTAAAAGGCGAGTCGCAGCAGGGCCTGGCGGAGTCAGAGACCCCGTGCAAGCGTGGACGCTCCATGGACGAGAACCGAGAGACCCCAGGGTAGTCCGTCTGGATGGCAGGCGGACAGGCCGGCGAAGGTAAGCCGTAATGCCGGACATATACGGCCCTGGGGAGTCGGACGGACTCATAGTACTGATGAAGCGAGCGAACAAAGACGAAGAGTCGGCGGAGTTTGTGGAGGGAAGGAGTCCGGCCAAGGGAAGCACCAGTGAAGGCGGCCACGCCCCGGACACGGAGCCGGAAAGGTGTGACGATCGACTGGCTGGTGTAGGGCAGGCCGCACGCCGGGATAGGAAGATGCGGTTCACCGCGTTGCTGCACCACGTGACACCGGAACTGCTGAAGCAGAGCTATTTCGCCTTGAAGCGGAAGGCTGCTGCAGGGGTGGACGGAATGACGTGGCAAGCATATGGAGAAGGGTTGCGGGAGCGACTGCTCGTTCTGCATACCCGAATCCATGACGGGACCTATCGAGCCCACCCCTCGAGGCGGGTCTACCTCCGAAAGGAGGATGGCAGGCTGCGTCCACTGGGCATATCGGCCCTGGAGGACAAGATCGCGCAACAGGCCGTAGTTACGGTACTGGAGCAGATCTACGAGGAGGAGTTTATGGGCTTCAGTTACGGGTTCCGCCCCGGACGCAGTCAGCATCGAGCATTGGATGCGCTGTGGATGGGGATTACCAATCGGCCGGTGAATTGGGTGCTGGACGCTGACATTAGTGGGTTTTTCGACGCCATCGACCACGAATGGATGCTGAAGTTTCTCCAGCACCGGATCGGGGACCGGAGGGTTCTGCGACTGATCCGCAAGTGGCTCAGAGCGGGAGTCTCCGAAGCGGGTCAATGGTCCAGGAGCACGGTGGGAACGCCACAGGGGGCGGTAATTTCGCCCCTGCTGGCAAACATCTACCTGCACTATGTACTGGATCTGCGGACCCACCAGTGGCGAGGACGTAAGGCGAAAGGGGCGGTCATCATCGTCCGCTACGCCGACGACTTCGTGCTGGGATTCCAGCATCGCGAGGAGGCCGAACAGTACCGCCGGGAGCTGGCGGTACGGCTGTCGCAGTTCGGCCTGCAACTGCACCCGGAAAAGACGCGGTTGATTGAGTTCGGCCGTTGGGCGAGCAAGAATCGTCGCCGCCGGGGGCAGACCAGACCGGATACCTTTACCTTCCTGGGCTTTCGCCATATCTGTGCGCAAGGTCGAAAAGGCGGGTTTACGATCCGGCGGAAGACCGAAGGGAAACGTCTGAGACGCAAGTTGAAGCAGATCCGCGCACAACAGCTGCGCCGACGGCACGATTCGCTCCCCGAACAGGGGAAGTGGCACCGGTCCGTCGTCCAGGGTTATTTCAACTACCATGCGGTCCCGGGCAACAGTGACGCCCTGAACGCCTTCCGCAGCGCGGTGTGTCGCGGCTGGTGCCACGCCTTGCGGCGTCGGAGCCAGAAAGCGAACATGCCGTGGCCGCGGTTCAACCGGTATGTCAAGCGGTGGATCCCCAGTGTCCGTATCCTACATCCTCCACCCTTCGTGCGTTTTGGCGTTCGACCCGAGGTAGGAGCCGTATGAAGTTATGTCTTCACGTACGGATCTGTCCGGGGGGTGCCAGGCAACTGGCATCCCTACCGGAACTCCCCCTTCCTGACTCCTTCCTCTTCGTGTATTGGAATCTGGAATCTGGAATCACTTCTTCCAAAAAGCCCTGGAGAGGACGACCAGGAAGGCATAGAATTCCAGCCGGCCGGCAATCATGCACAGGGTGAGAGTCCACTTGACCGGGGCAGTGAAGGAGGCGTAGTTCTCAGTGGGCCCCACGGCTCCCAGCCCGGGGCCAATGTTGAACATGGAGGCGGCGACCGCCGAGATAGCTGTGAAGACATCCACCCCAAAGGCAGTCAGGAGAATGCAGGCTCCGAAGTTGACCAGGAAGGCCAGATAGACCAGATTCAGGAGACTCTGGATCGTCGCTTCCGAGACCGCTTCGGGACCCGCATGGATGGCAAAGACTCCCCGTCGTTCCACCATTCTCTTGAATTCTCGTCGAATCACCTGCAAAAGCAAGTCCATTCTGGCGATCTTGAGCCCGCCCGCCGTGGACCCGGTACATCCGCCAAAGAACATGAGTGTCAGCAGAACGAGTTGTGCAAACGGAGTCCACCCGGCAAAGTCGGCTGAGGAGAATCCCGTGCCCGTCAGGATCGACACCACCTGAAAGAGAGCTATGCGAAAAGCCGCAACCAGCGGGGTGCCCAGAACGAGTGTGAGTGAGATCAGGATACCCGCCGTTGCCGTGGCGATCACGGACAGGTACACGCGAAGCTCTCGATCCCGCAGAAAACGCCGGACTCGTCGCTCCACAAGAAGACGGTACTGCAAGGCAAAGTTGATGCCGGCCAGGGACATGAACAGGATGATGACGGATTCAATAAGAGGGCTGTGGAACGACTCGATGCTGATGTTTCGGGTTGAGAATCCTCCCGTCGCCATGGTGGCAAAGGCGTGGCAGATTGCCTCGAAGGGACCCATGCCGGCGACCATCAGCAGAAGGAAGCAGGCCAGGGTCAAGGCGAAATAGATTCCCCACAGAGAGGAAGCTGTCTCTGCGATTCGGGGCTTCAGTTTCTCGGAGCTGGACCCCGAAAACTCGGCTCGGTAAAGAGCCATCCCTCCGGTTCCGATCAGAGGCAAAATGGCAATGCCCAGGAGGATGATCCCCATTCCCCCAAGCCACTGGGTCAGCGATCGCCAGAAGAGCAGACTGCGGGCTACCGACTCGATGTCGCCCAGCACGGTGGCACCGGTGGTGGTGAAGCCGGAGGCCGATTCGAAGAAGCTGTCCGTGAAGCTCGAGAAGAATTCAGAAAAGTAGAAGGGGAGCGCCCCCAGGGTGATCGCGACCATCCAGGTGAGAACCACCATCACGATGGCCTCGCGGTGGTTGAATTCGATCGAGGGACCTCTGAAAACGGCAATCAGGATGGCCCCGATTGCACCCGAGAGAGCCATGGCTCCCAGCAGCGGCACAAGGCCAGCGTCTCGGAAAGAAAGTGCCAGGAGCAGGGGAAGAACCATCGAGGCTGCGATCGCCAGGCTGAAATATCCTAGCAGTTCCAGCAGTTTCGGCCAGCGAACGATCGACATTACTGCTCAGTGATAAATGCCGCCTCGAGTTCCGGTACCACATCTTCGAGACAAAAGAAAATGACCCGGTCGCCCGGCCGGATCACCGTGTCACCTCTGGGCACCACCACTTCACCGCTCTTGCGCCCTATGACACCGATGATTGCCGTGTGTGGCAGGTGGACGTCGCGCAGCTTCTTATTGACGAAGGGAGACCCTTCGGTTGCCACCAGCTCGATGGCTTCAGCTTCTTCCTGCCTGAAGGTATGGACGGACAGGACTTGACCTTTCCGTACGAACTGCAGGATTCGGTCCACCGTGACGAGACGGAGGCTCAAACTGGAATTGATGCCAAGCAGGGGGACAATGGGAAGGAGATCGAGCCGGTTTACGAGAGCAATCGCCTTCCTGGCACCCATGCGCTTGGACAGCAGCGAGGCGATGATGTTGTCTCCGTCCCGGCTCGTCAGGGCCAGGTAGGCATCGATCCCTTCAATGTTTTCTTCAGAAAGGATCCGCTGGTCAGTGCCGTCGGCGTGGACCACAACCGTGCGTTTGACCAGAGTGGAGATCTTTTCACAGCGCTGGCGATCCCGCTCAAAAAGCTTGACCTGCACTCCCGTCTTCTCGAGTCGCCTGGCCAGTTCGATACCGATCTGTTTACCTCCCAGGATAAAGACTCGCTCAGCCCGCTCCGGCGAACCCAGACCCATGAACTCCATACATTCCTCAAATTCGTCGGTGGCCACCACGATGTACACGTGGTCCCCTGCCTGGAGCCGATCGTCCCCTCTGGGAATGATGACTCGATGGCCGCGGAAGATCATGCAGATCAGCGAGTGCTCCGGCGGTGAGCTCTCGTCGAGCTCGCGCATGGATTTCCCAACCAGCCAGCTCTCATCGCGGATATTCATCCCGAAGAGACGCACTCGGCCATCCATGAAGGTGCGGACATCGGACACACCCGGGAGTGAAACCACTCTCAGCAACCGTTCGGCGGCTTCTCCGTCCGGGTGAATGACACGATCGACTCTGAAGCTGCGATGAGCTGCCAGCTTTTGCCAGCGAAGAGCTTCGTGCGTCCGCAGCCGCATGACTTTGATCTGGACGTTCTCGTAGCTCTGGGCAATCAGAGTGCCCATGATGTTGATCTGATCGTTGTCGGTAGCGGCGATGATCATCTCGACCCGCTTGATGCCAGCTCTCTCCAGAGTCTCAATGCTGGCCGCGTTCCCCTGTACGATCTTTGCGTCGAGCTGTCCTTCCAGGTCCTCACACCGTTGCCCATCGCGCTCGATGATCGTGATTTCGTTGTTCTCACGAATCAGCCGGCGAGCGACCAGGTACGAGACAGCTCCGCCACCTAGGATGAGTACTCGCATTGAGGCGGAAAAGAATATAGGGAAGTACCATGCTGAGTCAAAGAGCTTGTGCGAGAAAACAACCGGTTGGACCGGTCAATGACGGGGTGGTCGGGTACTTCCGGGCGCGGAAACATCACCGGGTCGGTCCTCGGCCTCGGGATGCCAGTATTCTCTTTTCGTCTCAATCCACTGAAAGCCGGCCAGCAGAACCTGGAATGAGCTGGACGCCTCATCAACGGCCAGGGCTTCCTGTCCCGACAGAATGAAGATGCCAAAGTAGGATGGCAGTTCCGTGACGGCAACAATCTCCTTTCGCTGATTGACGCAGGTAAAGGACTTGAGCAGAAACGCTCTGCGCAAATCTGCTTTCCAGTCCACGTCTCCCACTCTGGCACCGGTGCAGCTTGCCCGGAACCGTTCCTCATCCTGTTCCACGAAAGCGGAGAGAGTCTCAGTGGCTGATCTAGGCACAAACCGACCGAAAATCACGACAGGAGCACTGCGCCAGGTCGATTCTGCCGGATGAACCACGAAATTAGCGATTTGAGCGACGCTCTGCACATCCACGATCCAACCGTCGGGCTGCGCGATAACGAAGGAATAGAGAGGAGAATTGAAGCGCAGGCTCGTTCCTGCCCAAACTTGTGGTATGAAAACCAGGAAAGCCAGTGACAGGAACACTTTAGACATGTGAAAAGTCTACCACGCAATTGAGTTTCGAAGAATACTGAGCTATCCTAGATGACGCTCGAAAATGCCTGGTGAGAAGCGCTTTCCTGTGCTGCTCTTGGCTAGTTTCAGCGCCCCACGCTTGAGTCCGATTGCAATTGTTTCGAGATCAGTAACGAAAGGGAACATGGGAACACCGAGTCTCACAATCAGGGACAACAGGACGGGTCGGGAATACCAGGTTGAGATCAAAGACGGCTCCGTGCGTGCGCTCGATCTCCGGAAAATCAAAGTGGATGACGACGACTTTGGTCTCATCACCTATGATCCGGGTTTCTCGAATACCGGCTCCTGCCGAAGTACCATCACTTTTATCGACGGTCAGAAAGGGATCCTGCGCTATCGTGGATACCCGATCGAGGAACTGGCCGAACGAGTGTCTTTTCTGGATGTAGCGTATCTCGTGTTTCACGGCGAGCTTCCCGATGCCGGCAGCTCCGATGAATGGCGGGAAACGATTCGCTCCTACAGCAACACCCCACAGGAGATCCGAAAACTGATTTCCAGTTTCTCTCGAGATGCTGCGCCAATGGCAATGGTGATGAGTGCTGTCGCAGCGCTCTCAGCGCTCTATCCCGAGGCTTCCAACCTGAGCGACGTCCAGAGCCGACGGCTTCACCTGTTACGCCTCTTCGGCCATATGCCCGGCATTGCCGCCTGCGCGTATCGCCATACGGCGGGATTGCCATTTGTGGAGGCCGATCCGGAGAGGGATTTTGCGGCCGATTTTCTGAGGATGGTCTTCCACGAAGAGGAAGGCTGGGAGGTGAATCCCGTCTACTCTCGAACCCTGGACCTCCTGTTCTCGCTTCATGCCGACCACGAACAGAACTGCAGTGCCAATGCGATGCGCAGTGTGGGCAGTTCTCTGCCTGATCCTTACATGGCAGCAGCTGCGGCGATTGGTGCTCTGGCCGGGCCCCTTCACGGCGGAGCCAATGCCGCAGTCGTGAAGATGCTGGAGAGTATTGGCTCGCGCGATCACGTCGACGAGTACATCGAGCGAGTGAAGAAGGGTGAAATGCGGCTGATGGGATTCGGTCACCGGGTTTACAAGAACTATGATCCACGAGCCAAGATTATTAAGAAAATGGCGAATCAGATCTTCGAAGTGACCGAGTCCACTCCGTTACTCGACCTGGCACAATACCTGGAGCAGATTGCTCTCAAGGACGAGTACTTTGTCAGCCGTAAGCTCTATCCCAACGTTGATTTCTATTCGGGACTCATTTACAAGGCCATCGGTTTTCCTTCGTCAATGTTTCCGGTGCTGTTCGCCGTTGCCAGAACCAGTGGCTGGATTTCACAGTGGGATGAGTTCATGAACGATCCCGATCGGCGCATCGCCCGCCCCCGTCAGATCTATGACGGGCACATCCTGCGCCACTTGGACTGATGAATGGGTTCTGGGGTCTGGGTCTTCGATCGACGGTTATTGGGACTCGTAGGGGCGACCCTTGTGGTCGCCCGTGCAGCGGGCCGGCACAAGACCGGCCCCTACGGATTTACGGTGTGCGACCCTCTGACCGCAAGAACTCTCCCAGCGGTTCCAGCAGTTCCTTTCGAGATTCATCCGAGGCAGCCAGGGTATTGTAGGAGAAGACGACGAAGCCGTCGGCGCCCAGTCGTCGCGAGAGGCGGACCTGCTGGATAATCCCGTCTCCATCAAGTTTGTAGGCGCCGATTCCCGCCCACAGGCGGGATCTCGAACTGGAGCGGCGGGCGATCCGGATTCGATCTTCAAAGATCTCTGGCGCAGAGGTGTACGCCATCGGGCACACGACATCCAGAATTCCCGTCTCCACCCACCGTTTCCAGTCCTGCAGCCTGGAGCTGTAAGCGAGATCGCCGTCGGCCACCACCGCCGCCGACAACAGCATGTTCGGAGCCAGGTGCTGCACCTCCTGTTGAATCCGGGTGACCAGTCCGGTGACTTGATCTCGCCGAAACTGATCCCATCGCGCTGAATGCTTCTGGACCAGTGCCAGAGAGGCGCGGGAGGGCGATCCGGCATCCAATGCTGTTTCGGGGTTCAGCTTCATGAACCTGGGTAGCGCCTTCAGGCCGTAGCCCGGGTCCGCCCCCGGGTAGCGGACATAATCCAAATGGAGCCCGTCCAGTCCATAACGGGACACCAGTTCGCGAATCACCTCCAGAATGTGGTCTTGCACTTCGGGAAGGGCCGGGTCGAGGAAGAGGCCGTCTGCGTTGCGATGGTTTTTGTAGTGGCGAGTCCGCGCCGACAATCGCCCAGGGTCCCCGGCCGGAAGACGTCCGACCTTGTCGGCAAGAGCAGCCGGGAGTACCAGCCACTCCGGGTGACGGAGCGCCACGTGAGCCTTGGGGGAGGGCAGCCGGGAAAGGCTCGACACTAGAAGTAGATTGATCCAGGCGTGAACGGACAGACCGCGCTTTCTGGCCAGTTCGATGGTCAATTGCAGCGGATCGAAATCGGCGGGCTGCTGGGAAAGTTGCTCTGCTCTGGGTACGAGATCGGACCGATAGTACGCGTCGCCCCGTCCCCGGACCTGTACCAGCAGTGTATTGAAACCGCCTTGAACGGCATCTTCGATGACTTGTGCCACGGCCTCGGGACTCACCATGGCATCCCGAACCACCCAGACAGCCCGGGTCTCTCCAGGCTGCCACTCGCAGTGGCTTGAGAGCAAGATCGAGACGAGAAGAGCAAATGCAGGCTTACGCATTCCTCATTAAGTAGCAAGGCAGGGTGTCAGGAAAGATCGACCAGTTCGGTGTCCCTCGTAGGGGCCGGTCTTGTGCCGGCCCGGGCAACGGGCGACCACAAGGGTCGCCCCTACACAACCTGGTGCCCGTATCCTGGGAACGCTACAATAGGGCCCATGCCCATCTTCGAGTATCGTTGCGATGACTGTGAGGCCCAGTTTGAGAGGATCGTGCTTCGCGAGCCGGATGCCGTGGTCTGCCCGGATTGTGCCGGCAGCAAGACAGAGAGGCTGATTTCCGCCTTCGCTGTTGCTCGGCAGGATTTCGGTGCCGGAGCCAGCGAGGCCGGTCCGTGTGCCTGCGGCGCGCCCAGGCGCGGCATGTGCAGTAACTAGCCGGTCGATTCCGTGCTGCTGAGTCTCCTTGCGCTGACCCCGATCCTGGCGGTCGCGATTCTGCTGGTCTGGATGCGATTGCCGGCCCGTCAGGCCATGCCTCTGGCCTACCTTGCGACTCTCGTGCTGGCAGCGTCAGTCTGGAAGGTCAGGTGGGAAGTTCTGGCTGCGGCCACAATTCAGGGCCTGATCCTGGCCGTCTCCCTCCTTTACATCGTCTTTGGGGCGCTGCTTCTTCTGTCCACCATCACGCGTAGCGGCGCCGTCCGGACCATCCGGGCTTCTCTGACCGGGCTCAGCGGCGATCGCCGTGTCCAGGCAATCGTAGTCGGATGGATGTTCGGGAGTTTCATTGAAGGAGCCTCGGGCTTTGGAACACCGGCAGCAGTCACGGCTCCTCTGCTGATGGCCCTGGGCTTCCCGGCGGCGGCGGCAGTAATGGTGGGTCTCATCATCCAGAGCACCCCGGTTTCCTTCGGGGCGGTGGGCACGCCGATTCTGGTCGGAGTGGCGGGTGGCCTGGACGCGCCCCTGGTTCATCAGTACCTGTCCGTCGAGGGGAGGTCGTTCGCCTGGTTGATCGACGACGTCACCTTCCGAGTGGCAACTCTGCACGCCCTGTGCGGGATGACCATTCCGCTCTTTCTGTGCGGTCTGCTGAGTCGCTTCTTTGGAGTTTCGCGCCGCTTTCGCGACGGGCTTGGTATCTGGCCGTTTGCGCTTTTTTCTGCCGCTTGCTTTACGGTTCCTTATCTTCTTTGTGCCAGATTCCTGGGGCCCGAGTTTCCTTCACTGATCGGGGCCGCGGTGGGACTCTTGATCGCGGTTCCGGCGATCCGCCGTGGTTGGTTCAGGACCAGGTCCGCCTGGGACTTTCCGCAGCGTGAGACCTGGGAACCCGACTGGTCGGGTCGCCTCGAGGGAGATGCCGAAGAGACCACGCCGCCGGTGACGATGTCGACTCTTCGTGCCTGGTCACCCTATGCGATCGTGGCCTTGCTTCTTCTGATCAGTCGTCTCCCTGGGCTGGGTGTTCAGGGGTGGCTGAGCGGTGTATCGATCGGCCCGACCGACCTTTTCGGAACCGGAATCGGCCAGACAGTCCAGCCTTTTTACCTGCCTGGATTCATGTTCCTGATCACCTGCTTGTTGACCTATTGGCTGCACGGGATGTCGCGTCGGCAGATCCTGGGGGCCTGGAGGCTGGCTGGCTCGCAAACACTGGTAGCGGCTGTCGCACTGGTGTTTGCGGTTCCCATGGTGCGTGTTTTCATACAGTCCGGATCGGCCTACAACAGTTCTGGGCTCGAGAGCATGCCTCTTCTTCTGGCCGAAACGGCCGCAGGTCTTGTGGGTGGAGGTTGGCCGTTGCTGGCTCCCTGGATCGGGGCGCTGGGAGCGTTTGTTGCCGGAAGCAACACGATTTCCAACCTCATGTTCTCGCTCTTTCAATTCTCTACGGCACAGAGAATTGACATCCTGCCCACTCTGATCGTGGCAGCGCAGGCGGTTGGCGGTGCGGCTGGAAACATGATCACTGTTCACAACGTGGTTGCCGCCTCCGCCACCGTGGGACTGATGGGTCAGGAAGGGAGTCTGATTCGCAAGACCATCATTCCCATGAGCTGCTACTGTCTACTGGCGGGACTGCTGACCTGGGGTTTCTCGTTAGTGTAAGGTGGACGAACCCTAATCTCATGAGTGATTCAGCAGAAAACAGTCAGAACGTCATCCGTTGCGCCTGGGTGGGCTCCGATCTCTTGTACGAGCAGTACCATGACACCGAGTGGGGCGTACCGGTGCGGGATGATCGCATGCTCTTCGAAGCCCTTACCCTGGGAGGGGCTCAGGCCGGGCTGAGCTGGCTGACCGTCTTAAGAAAGCGAGAGAACTATCGGAAATCATTCGATCTCTTTGATCCGGTTCGAGTCGCCGCCTATGGGGAAGAGGATGTGCAGCGCCTGCTCGCCAACCCAGGGATCATCCGCAACCAGTTGAAGGTCAGGTCTTCCATTACGAATGCACTGGCCTTTCGTCAGATCCAGCAAGAGTTCGGTGCATTCGCCGGGTTTCTATGGAGTTTCGTGGAAGACAGGCCCATCCAGAATTCCTGGCAACACATTCGCGAGGTGCCGGCCACCAGCCCGGAGTCCGATCGATTGAGTGAGGAATTGCGGCGGCGCGGCTTCAAGTTTGTGGGGTCGACTATCTGCTATGCCGTCATGCAGGCCGTGGGGATGGTGAACGATCACACAACAGACTGCCCTCGCTACCAGGAGGTGGCGGCGATGGCTGCTGGTTAACTAACGCTCGAGAAACCTCTCGAGCTCTTTCTCCAGACTCCGGGAGTCAACTCCTGAGCCTTCGTCGAATGGGAGCCCCCTGGTGGCGGCAACCCGGTCAATAAAGGTCAGGCCCAGAGGTCCCACGTATTCCTCCAGAGTGCTGTAGGCCGGATCGTCGAGTGCCTCCACAAGGTTGATAAAACTGTAGCCTCTGGACTTCAGCGCCTCGATCAGGGGTTTCAGCATCAAGGAGGTCGCTACGCCCATGTGCAGTTGCAGGATATGGGGAATGTTGCGTTCAAACACCGCCTGACTCTGCTTCTCTGCGTAGTCGAGCGAGGCCAACACATGGCTCAGGTACTTCTTTTTCAAAGCCTCCAGCTTTTCGGGGTACTCGGTCTGGGATCTGACAAAAGGGCGGTTGAAGAAGTTGACTGCCGTTTTGACCGAGACGTGGGCAATGCGATAGCTGCCGCGGTAGAGATCTTTTCGAATACGCTTCTTCTTCTTCTCGGTGTCACCTTCGTGCAGGTATGGAAAACGTAGAAACCGGAAGTTGAGCGGATGGGCGCGTGCAAGGGTACGCAGGTGTTTCTGCCCGTCGCGAACGTGCTCAAAGAAATGCTGGGGCTCCATTTCGTTGTAATCGGCGGAGCCCCAGGTCTGGTTTCCCAGGATGTGCCCTTTGGAGGCCCAGTCGTCCAGGATCACATAGGTCGAGAGATCGTCTTCAACCTTGGACTGCACGACGAACCCCGCGGCCTGAATGCTCTCTCGCCCCAGGTTTCGAAGGATCATGTTGCTCAGTTCACGAGCGCGAAAGAATCCCATGGGTTTCATAAAGGGCACGTATTCAAAGGTCAACGCGATTTTCTTTTCCTTCTCCTGGGAGAACAAAGGACCGGAGCTCGCGGTCAGAAGAATGAGGCACAGCAGGATGAAGCTACTCGGCATGGCTTTCTACTCGTTGAGAAGCAGGATCTTTCCCATAGTTGCACGACTTTCCAGGGCCCGGTGAGCGTCCGCCGCCTCTTCCAGCGGGAAGGTCCGGTCGATCCGAACGGACAAGGTTCCCTCTTCCATCCACCGGTAAATCTCTTCCCCTCGCTCCAGGAGCTCTTCACGGGAAGCGGAATAATGGTGCAGAGAGGGCCGGGTCAGAAAGACGGACCCTGCGGTATTGAGAATCTGCGGGTCCACTGGTGGAACGGCTCCACTGCTTTGGCCAAACAGACAGAGCAGGCCACGGGGTCGAAGACACTTCAGACTCTGGTCAAAAGTGTCCAGGCCGACTGAGTCGTAGACAACATCGACCCCTCGACCGTCGGTTCCGTCTTGCACGCGCTTCACAAAATCTTCCCTGGAATAGTCGATGACATGTTGAGCTCCAGCGTTGCGTGCGACCTCTGCCTTGATCTCATTCGATACCGTTGCAAAGACTTTAGCGCCCACAATGCAAGCCATCTGGACCAGGAGCCTTCCTACTCCTCCGGCTGCCGCATGGACCAGGACGGTTGACTCTGAAGTCAGGCGGTAGGTGGAGCGGCACAGGTAGTGAGCCGTCAACCCTTGAACCGTAGCCGCCACTGCTGAACCCATGTCGACCCCATCCGGTACCGGCAGTAGATCCGTAGCGGGGACCGTCGCCTCTTCGGCGTAGGAGCCCAGGTGCAGGGAATAGGTCACGCGGTCCCCTTCCTTGACGCCCTCGACCGCTGATCCGATCCCAGCGACCCTTCCTCCTCCCTCAACTCCGGGAATGAAGGGAAGTTGCACCGGATAGGCCCCGGTCCGGTGGTACGTGTCGATGAAATTGACTCCTGACGCCTCGACCTGAATGAGGACCTCTGAAGGACCTGGAGACGGAGAAGGGACCGACGCTGGTTCGAGGACCTCGGGTCCTCCTGGCTGGTTGATTTGAATCGCCTTCATGAGATCCTTTCTGCGCACGTCGCGAGAGCTTTTCGGCTCCGCTCTTTCGAGTCCGGTGCGAACTGCCTACAATGAAAAACAGTGGTACAAGTCATCGCCCATCGTGGATATTCGGCGGCTGCACCGGAGAATACTCTAGCAGCTTTTCAGCGGGCAATTGAACGGAAGTGTCATCTGATTGAGTTGGATCTCCAGTTCACTCGCCGCCTGGAACCGGTTGTCATCCATGATCCAACCATTGACCGAACCACCAGTGGTGAAGGAGCTGTAGCTCAATTGAGCTTTCGCGAGATCAGCCAATGGGACGCCGGCTCCTGGTTTGATCCCGTTTTCGAGTCCGAACGCGTTCCCTCTCTAGGGCAGGTTCTGGATCTGGTGAGTCCGACCGGCGTGGACCTCTTGATCGAACTCAAAGAGAGCCCCCTGTTGATGCGTGGCTGCAGTCGGGTGGTTGAGGAGATTCTGAAGGAGGGAATGGGTGCACGTTGCATTCTCCAGAGCTTTGAATTTGAGGCTATCCGGCGCCTCCATGATCTGGCTCCGGAACTTCGGCGGGCGGTGCTGTATCAAACACCCAGCCCGGACTGCGTTGGTGAAGCCCTGAGTGCAGGAGCCGGCTATCTGGCTATATCGCGGAGCCTGGCTGGTGATTTCGTGGTGGAGGACGCCCATCGCAACGGGATCCAGGTTTTCGTTTGGACGGTCGACCAACCCCGTGAAGTGCGGAGAATGATCGACCTGGGGGTTGATGGGATCATTAGCAACGATCCCGAGATAGTTTTCCGAGAGCTTGGATAGAACCAGGCGGAATGTGGAAGGCCACTCGCAGTTTCATAAACGATCAACGAGGAACGAGGAACTAATCCGATTCCACCAGAAGGCGCGCTGCAACCAAGTCCTCCAGGGCCGTACCCACGGATTTGAACAATGTGATTTCCCGGGGGGTTTGTCTGACCTGGCCGGACATCCGAACCAGGTCGGATAACTCGCCCTCGATCTGGTCTTCCAGAATGGCGCCGTTTTCCAGAGGTTGAATCAGATCTCCCGCCTCACTGAGGGCTCCTTCACGGGTGTCAACAAAGATCCGGGAAACAGCCATAGCTTCGTCATCTACTTCCCTCATGTCTCGGGTGAATCCACCCACCAGGTCCAGGTGAGTTCCGGGCCGGACCCATCGGCCCTTGACCAGAGGCTGGTTGGAAGCCGTTGCGCAACTCACGATGTCTGCCTCCCCCACGCCGCTCTCTAGATTGTCAACAACCTCGATTTCGAAACCCTGCCCACTCAGCTGGTCGGCCATCGCGAGGGCCCGGTGCTGAGTGCGGTTGAACAGGAGAACTCTCTGGATCGGTCGAACCGCACGGTGAGCCATGATCAGGTGAGGGGCGAGCGCGCCTGCCCCCACCATGAGCAGGGTTTCGCTGTACTGGCGGGCGAGGTAGCTGGCGGCCAGAGCGGATGCGGCGGCGGTACGTCGCTGCGTTAGTGCTGCAGCATCGGCGGCGGCCACGGGTGTCCCTGTCTTCCCGTCGAAAAGTAAATACGTCCCCTGGATTGAGGGAAGCTCCTTAGCGGGGTTGTCTGGCATCACGGAAACGAGCTTGACTCCAAAACCCTTGAGGTCCCAGCCAGGCATCAGGATCAGGGAGCCCTGGTTTCCCGGGTAGGGCAGGTGATGGTGGTGCCTGAGCGGTACAGTGACGGGCTCCCGGAAGCCCTCCCGCAGCCGCTGAATCAAGGTCTCGTAGTCCAGGAGCTCGTGTACCTGATCGCTGTCAAAGACTCTCATTTGGGCCATCCGCGCAGTTTAACAGGGTTCCAACGGTCCAAAGTTCCAACCTACCACGAAACTCGAAACCGGCAACTTCCGGCTTCCAACCTGCGACTTGGAACTCTCGACCTCTGGAGCGTTGGAACCTTGGAACCCTGGAACCCGGACCCATTGCCGCCGGGGGCTGTTGGAGCTACAATCCAGAACGGGAGTAATCGGAGGAATTCTCATGAAGAAATCAGCGGCGTTACTCGTTTTCATCTCTCTCTTCGGCTCATCCTATGGCCAGCAGGCCTCCATGTCGCGTCCGGTGATCAAGACCAAAGACAACACAGTGCATCTGATCGTGAGCTTCAGCTCGTTTTCGGATGGCAAATCATACCGTCTGGGGGTCGGGTGTGAAGCGGGTGATCTGGTCGGCGCAAAGCTCGAGTTGGCCGAGGACGAATCGAACAAGGAGCTTCCCGTCAAGACCTTCGAGCAGGGGCATAATACGGAGCAATGGTGGGGAGTTCAGAAGCTCAACGCAAGAGGGTACAAGAGGGTACATGTTGGCCGGTGACGACCTGCCCGGGACGGACGCGAGGCTCAGAGTGAGCATCGAGGTTCCACTTGCTGTGGCTAACGAGAAGGGTAGGCTTTTTCTGTTTGTCGCCAGGGAATACGCTGAGGGCATCTGGTATCTGGAGGATGGGATGCCGATTGAGGAGAAGCTCTGGTAGAGCAGGAGGCGGGATATGTGACCCATGGGCTTGTCCACACTGGCTGACCTGGTTCCGGAAATGGAGCGCCTTGGGGACAGAGAGGCACTCCGCTACGACAACGGGTTCCGGACCCTCCATTTTTCCTATCGACAACTCCTTGACAGAATCGGCGCCTTTCAGGGGTATCTGGCATCCCGAGATCTGGGTTCAGGGAGCCGGGTGATTCTGTGGTCTGAAAACCGTCCCGAGTGGATCTTCGCCTTCTGGGCTTGTGTGCTCAGCGGAATTGAGGTCGTGCCTCTGGACAGTCACAGCAGTACCGAAATGGTCGGGCGTATTCTCGAGCAGGTTGAGGCCGATCTGGTCTTGCACGGCGAGGAAACCGATGCTGTTTCCTGGCCCAACAGAGTGCGTCTCACGCGAGTCGACAAGGAACGGAGCTCGACGCCGTTGCCGAGTTGCAAGATCGATCCGGAGCAGCCTGTTCAGATTCTGTTCACTTCGGGCACCACCGGTCGCCCGTCCGGCGTGATCCATCGTCACCGCAACCTTTGCTCGAACCTCGAGCCCTTTCGCCTCGAAATTCAACGCTACCGATGGATGGCATGGCCTTTTCAGCCCGTGAGGATCCTCAATCTGCTGCCCCTGAGCCATATGTTCGGTCAGGCCATGGGGCTCTTTATTCCTGTCCTGCTGGGAGGGTCAGTCGTCTTGAGCCGTCGTCACAGTCCCCGGGTTACCTTGAGCACAATCCGAGACCACCGGGTCTCTGTAGTCTGTCTGGTACCCTGGATGCTGCAGGGGCTGCGTGAGGAGATAGCCGGAGTCGTCAAGCGGCCAATCACTGCTCGGGGTGGAGGCTGGAGCACCGCGCTAGCCCGGTGGTGGCATCACCGGGCATTCCACCGCAGAGTGGGCTTCAAGTTCTGGGCCTTCGTGGTTGGTGGAGCCGCGGTTGAACAACAACTGGAGGAGTTCTGGAAGGAACTCGGCTTCGTGGTTGTTCAAGGTTATGGGCTGACGGAGAGCAGCCCGGTGGTGGCCGTGAATCACCCCTTTCGTTCCCAGCCTGGAACTCTGGGTGAGGCAGTCCCTGGCCAGGAAATCAAGCTCGGCCCTGATGGAGAGATCCTGGTGCGTGGGCCCAGTGTGGCCTCAGAACGCCTTGGGCCGGACGGACGGAGAGAAGAGCTGCTCGAAGGGGGTTGGCTCCACACCGGCGACATCGGTCGACTCGACGGACAGGGCCGTCTCTACTTTCTGGGTCGAAAAAAGGACGTCATCGTGACCTCCTCCGGTCTGAATGTCCACCCGGAAGACCTCGAGTCGGTTCTCAATCGGCAAAGGGGAGTTCGCGAAAGTGCCGTAGTAGCGGAGCGGCGAAGCTCTGGGCAGGAGGTCGTTCATGCCGTTCTGATCCTTGGAGACCAGGCAACGGTAGCACGTGAAGTGATTTCTCAGGCCAACTTGGAACTTCTGGAATATCAGAGAATTCGAAGCTGGTCGGTCTGGCCGGAGGACGACTTTCCACGTACCTCGTCGACCGGAAAAATCAAACGTCACCGCATCGCCGAGCAGATTCGGGCCGCTTTGCCCCGTCCCGCCCCCACAGACCCCCTCGAGCACCTTCTTCCAGACCATGTTCGCGGACAGGGAGAAGTCCGTCTGGATGAGGACCTTGGACTCTCCTCCCTGGATCGAGTGGAGCTGCTGAGCCGGGTGGAGGACCAACTCGGTGTCAGTATCAGTGAAGCAGCCATTTCAGAGGCTCGGACTGTGGAGGATCTGAAGACCTTGATCCGGGAAGCGGATGGAAAAGTTACTGAAGCCGGGGTCAAGCCGAGTCTGGCCCGGGTGCCGCGGCTGTGTCGGAGTCTTCCTGCCCGCGGGCTCCGATGGGCCTTCTTGAACTTGATCATGAGCCCGCTGTTTCGGGCCTTGATGGATCTCGAAAAGAGAGGAGTGGAGACTTTGCGGGGCCTCGATCCGCCGGTCCTGTTCGCTGCCAACCACTGTAGCCACCTGGACACGGCTGCGCTGCTGGCGGCTCTGCCGGTGGGCTGGAGATCACGCATCGCTCCTGCAGCAAGAAAGGAGTACTTTGCTGCCTGCTGGAGCCCGAGTTCGTCGCTAGGGGAGAGACTCTTTGCGGCCGCCAGGTTCGGCCTTGCCTGCCTGCTCTTCAATGTCTTTCCTTTGCCCCGGCAGCTCGGTCAGGTCGGGGAAACACTTCGTTACGCGGGTGAACTGGCAGAAGAAGGGTTTTGCGTCCTGATCTATCCAGAAGGGAAACGCAGTCCAGACGGTCGGGTGCAGTCCTTCCAGAGGGGTGTCGGACTGCTGGCACGAGAACTGGACCTTCCCATCATCCCGGTTGGCATCCGAGGTACGTTTGAGAGCCTCTCGATTCGCGATTCATGGCCTCGGCGAGGCCCGGTCCGAATTAGCTTTGGGCGACCGCTTCAACTCAGGGAAGGAGAAACGCCGTCTCAACTGGCAGCCCGGGTCGAGGCGGCTGTAAGACGGCTGGTTGAGGAGTAGCTGCGGCCCGCGAGCACCCACTGATTTGTAGGGGCGACCCTCGTGGTCGCACGGGAAACGGGCCGGCACAAGACCGGCCCCTACGGAGCCTTCCTCACATACATTCCTTCGAACCAGACATACCATTGTCTGCCATCGGGAGAATTTTCGATCTTCTGGTGGACACGTCCATCGGGGAGGGGATCGAGTGTGATGCGGCAGTGTTCCGAACGCCCGCCCATCCGCGTGTTGGTGCCCTCCAGACGCAGCTTCCGGTAATCAAAGCCCCCTTCGACTTCGATGACACCACCCTCATGATCCACCCACACCTGTCTCCACTTCTCGCGACCGGGGTCGAAGAAGGTCAGGCTTCGCCCGGTGCCGCCGCGGACCGACTTCCAGTCTTCGAGCAGCAGGCATCCGCTGGCGCTCCTCTCGATCCGATTCTCTCCGGCCTTACTGCCGGCGGGTGTGTAGACTTGCCACTCTCCCAGCCAGAAGTCGAGCTTGCTGTAGGAGTCTGAGTGTTCGCATGGACTCTGATTCTTCTCAATCATGAGGAGAATCCGGTCAAACTCCGGCGAGTTCTTCAAGGTGAGAAATGTGCTCGACGCCGTGGCTTCCGATAGTCGATTGAAACCGAGCGCCGCAGCTCGTTCCAGCCATTCGAGAGCCTCTTTCTCCTGCTTTCTCCGGGCGTGCGCGAAGGCCATCTGGAAGCTGGTTTCAGACGGCCCATAGTCCAGGTCAAAGGCTTGTTGGAGAGCCTGAATGGCCTTTCCGTAACGCAGCTGTTTGAGGTAACAGACTCCCAGTTGAAACCATATTTCCCCATCATCTGCATCGTGTTTTGTGATCTTGGTCAGAAGCAGGGATGCCTCCTTGAACCGGCGAGCCTGCATGGCCGTAAGGGCCTGGGTCTTGAGTTGCGGCAGCGTGGGCGGGTCTTCACCCTGGGTACTGAACGTGGCAGAGACGAGGGATGACGTGAGAATGATAGGGATGAGCACGGTTGCATGCATTGAAGAGCGTCAGCCTCCCTGGGTCATTGTAGCTGACTCGGGGGGATGCGGGAGGGGGGTCAGGGTCGGGAGAGGTGCTCTCGCTGGAGAAAGAAATGGGCCTGGGAGGACAGAAAGGTGGCCCGCAGGGCGAGCCGCCCGACCACGTAAGCCTGCTGCACCAGGAGGCCGCAGAGGATTCCCAGTCCTGATGCCTGCGGCAACAGCGAGTCCAGACCCACCTGCAGCAATGCCCAGACAACCCCGATCACGAGCAGGAGCAGATAGAGGCCGGCGGCGGGCAGGAAGTTGGAGAGACAGAAACTGAGAGCTGCGAAGTATCCCAGAAAGACCGAACTCCTGTCCTGGTGCGTGACCGTGATACTGGCATAGTCGGAGATCAGCTTGAGGCACAGAATCACAACCAGAACAGCGCCCTGGAATCCGATTGCGATCAAAAAGGCCCGACGGTCTGTGGGCGCAGTCCGGGCCAGGTTGACCGCCCGTTCTCCCAGAGTCAGACCGATCGCCAGGGTCCCGGCAGCCAGCACGGAGAACGACAGGAGCCGCACTCTCAAGATCCTTCCGAAAAACTCGGAGCCGTTCCTGAGAAACTCTCGAACCGTCGTGCCGGTGGGGTCGTTGGCAAGAGACCCCAGAATCGCCGCCGTCATGAAACTCTGCAGGACCAGGTAGAGGGCGCCCACCGTCAAGAGCAACAAAGGCACACGGTGCAACTCTCCTGTCACAAGCAGTTCCAGGTGATGGAGAAAAGGGGCAATGCCCAGCAGAGTCGGGCCAAAAGTGGAACCCGGTCCATCCGTGTTGTCGTGAAACCACTCCGTCCACACAAAATCCATGCCTTGCAGCATTTGCTCCTGGTAGGCGCTCTCGTCGAGCATCGCCTCAAATTGAGAAGCGAAAGGGATGGCCAGAGCCAGTCCCACCAGAAGATTTGCCAGATAAGGCAGGAGAATGCTCTTCTTGTGCAGCTTGAGAGTGGTGAGTCCGCGGGAAAGGGCTTCGAGCATACGATCAGCCGAGCAGTCCCAGTGTTTCGAGGAAGTTTTGAACCCAGAACATCCAGCGTCCCGACCATCTGATAGTCGCCGCTGAGACCGCTTCCTGCGTGTCCTTGCGGCTGTTGTTGGAGGGATTGATGTCAATCAGCAGCAGCCTGTCGGGATCCACTTCAGCCAGGGTCACCTTCGCCCCTCGCCGGTAGCTGAAGCTCTGCCACTTAGCCTGGCCATCCCAGTCCTCCCGGAATTCGATGCCGTCGTCAAAGACAACCCTCACTGAGACTGGAAGGCGAGTCTCGCCTTTTCGTTCGACCACAACGGTGGACTGAAACACCGGTTCAAGAGCGGGATCCTGCTGCCCGGGTATTCGGGTCGAGCGCAGCGCCGCAATCGAGTAATCCAGAACCCCTGGACGGTGAAAGGTCTCATCGAAGAACCAACTCCAGTCGCTTCCCGACACCTGATTGAAGGTCGCTTCGAAGTCGCTGGTGGTGGGGTGCCGGAAAGCGAATCTCTGAAAGTAGGCCCGCATCGATTTCAGGAAGATCTCTTCGCCCATCAAGCGCTCCAGGGTCCTCAGGACGAGCTCCGGCTTGGAGTAGGCGTTGACCCGGTAGCTGGTTCGGTTCCGGGTCTTCCAGCTGGTCCTGGTCAGGGGATCAAGATGTCCGCCCCTTCGAAGTGAAGAAAGGCCGTTGAAGAGAAAAGGCTGCTCCATGTTCAGGGAAACCGGCAGCAACCCGAAGAAAAACCGACGATAGAAGGGAGGAGGGTAAACCTGGCTCAGCACCCGGGTTTCCGCCCAGCTATTGATCCCCTCATCCAGCCAGGCTTCCTCAAACTCGTTGTTGGCGACCATCCCGTACCACCACTGATGCCCAACCTCGTGGACCGTGACGGACTCGGGGGAAAGCACTCTATCGGGCGTGAGGAAATAGGCTCCTCCCGTGACCAGCATGGGATATTCCATTCCTCCGCTGTCACTCTGGAAAGCTGGGTCCACGACGGTCAGAGTCTGGTAGGGGTAAGGTCCAAACCATTCCCCGTAATAGCGTAAAGCGTGAAATGCCGCAGTGAAATAGCGGTCTGCCAGAGCTTGATGGCCGGGCTGGAGCAGTAGTAGAACCGCGACCTCTGGAAGTTGGGCGTGCTGAAAGTTCCGCTGATGCTGGATGAAGCGCGGACTGGCTGTCCACGCAAAATCGTGAACATACTCGGCCACAAACCGGTATTCCCTCTGACCACCTAGTTCAGTCTGACCGCGTAGATTTCCGGTTGCCCCGACGACGTAGCCTGAAGGAACTCGAATCCGTACATCGTACACTCCAAAATCGGAGTAGTACTCGGTGTTCTTGTGGTATTGGTGGCAGTTCCACCCCTCCTCCTCCAGGACTCCCAACTTCGGAAACCACTGCGCCACAAAGAAGTAGTCCTCGACCCAGCCGGTCCGAGCGATTCCTCTGGGCAGCTTCGACCGGAACTCCACCTCCAGAGTGATTTCCTCTCCGCTCCTCACGGGCTGCTCGAGATCGACTCGAAGGACGGTTTCATCGTTCTCGTTGCCGTCGTCGGGCTGGACGAAATAGCGGCGGAGGACTCGATTCCGGTTAGAACCGGGCTCTTCGCTGACGCGCAGGGAAGTGACGGTCACCGAGCCCCAGTAAGACTCGGGAATCTCTCCGTTGACGTCCCAGTCGAGCTCGAACTCGCCCTCTCGGGCAAAGGTACTGAGCTCATTCTGAAAGGCATTCAGATAAAGGTGGAGGAGAAGGTGATCCGTCGGGAGGCGAGTGACGTTGCGCCACCTGATTTGCTCGCGACCAGAGACGGTCCTGGTCTCCGGATCCAATTCAACCTCGATCGTGTGGTGGGTGACAAGGTCGTCCGGGTCGAGGGGGTAGTGGGCTGGAGCTTGAGCGCGGACAGGGAAGGTCAAAGAGAGCAGCCCCAGACACGCCGCCAGGAACTTAGTTGGCACAGGGATCCCCGGGCCGAAGGTGTTGAAAACGTTCAACCAGTCGTTGTTGAACGAGCAGGTGATCCAGGATCTTCAATACATTCTCGGCTCGGGAGGTCAGGTCATTCATTTCAAGCAGGACCTGTTTGTTGTAGTCGCTGATGTTCACGGAAGAACAAATCGAATTGACGAGCGTGCGGAAGTCCAGATCATTCAGTCCTGCTTCCGGGTTCGTGCCCATGGCCAGGACATTGGACAGCTCTTCGAACGAGCTGACCAGTCTGGAGATCAGGTCGGATGCCTCCGCAGCCTGCGGCACTGGTTCGGGAAGAATGCGAACTCGTGCGACTGGGTAGGGCCGATGGCGCAGGAATTCAATTAATCTGTAGCGGCCGGTGCCCCGGAGCAGAATGTCATACTCGCCATCTTCGAGTTCCTGGCATTCGGCAATCTCGCCCATGCCGCCAATGTGAAAGATGTCTTCTCCGCTCGGCTGCTCCCAGGACTGCCTGAGCAGGGCCATGCCAATCCTGCCGTCTTTAGCCAGTACCTCGGTGATCATTTGCCGGTAGCGGGGTTCGAAGATGTGCAGCGGCAACAGGGTGTTCGGGAACAGGACCACGTTGGGCAGCGGGAAGATGGGTATCTCAATAATGCCGAGACCAGAATCCACTTCCCCTCTCACGGGCTTGAGGCTACGTGATTGCGGGGCCGAATTCAACCCGCACGGGGCGGAGGCGGACCTTGGTGGTCCATGGTTGCCACTTGGGTCGCCTACTGGTAAGGTACCCACTCCTAGAGGAGGAAATATGTCTTTTACACTTCCAGCATTGCCCTATGCCAGTGACGCCCTGGAACCATCGGTCGATCAGCGGACGATGGAGATCCATCATGGCAAACATCACAACGCCTACGTTACAAATCTGAACGCCGCTCTCGAATCGGCCCCCGAGTTGCAGGGAAAGAGTCTCGAAGAGCTGCTGGCCAACCAGTGCTCGGCTGTTCCCGAGGCCATCAGAGGGGCCGTCCGTAACCATGGGGGCGGACACGCCAATCATTCCCTGTTCTGGCAGGTTATGAACCCTGCCGGGGGAGGATCTCCGACGGGAAATCTGGCGGGCGCGATCAGCAGCACCTTTGGTAGTCTCGAAGACTTCAAGCAGAAATTCGCTCAGGCAGGGATGACTCGCTTTGGCTCGGGCTGGGCCTGGCTGGTCAGGACCAGCAGCGGTCTCGAGGTCTCCTCCACCGCCAATCAGGACAGTCCGATCATGGATGGGAATCTTCCCATCATCGGATTGGACGTGTGGGAGCATGCCTACTACCTGAAGTACCAGAATCTGCGCGGTGACTACATCGCAGCCTGGTGGGATGTAGTGAACTGGCAACTCGCCGAGGAGCGGTTCAACTCCTAGGGACGTTCCAAGGTTCCAAGGAAGCTGCAGTTAGAACGTAGGAGGGCCTCAGGGCCGCGCGATCCAGGAGCATTCCGAACCTGGGAGAATCCACTGTGCCTGCTCCGGGGTCAAATCGAGCCCTGAAAATAGCGCTCGTAGAGTTCCACGTCTTCCCGGCTTCCGAGAACCAGCGGGACCTTCTGGTGCAATTCCTCGGGTTGAATGTCGAGGATGCGCTGGCTTCCGGTGGAGGCCCTCCCACCGGCTTGCTCCACGATCATCCCCAGCGGATTGGCTTCGTAAAGAAGTCGAAGCTTGGCCCGCGGATTTTGTGGGTCCTGGTAGCTGGCAGGATAAAGAAAGATCCCGCCTCTGAGCAGATTTCGGTGAAAATCTGAGACCAGAGAGCCTATGTAACGCAGGGAGTACTCTTTCCCATCCGCATTCCTGGAATCCTTCAGGTGCTGGACATAACGTCTGGTGCCCTCGTCCCAGTTTCTCGAGTAGGCTTCGTTGATGGAATAGATGGAGCCGCTGGTGGGAATCTGAATCGAAGGATGTGAGATCAGGAACTCGCCGATGCTGGGATCCAGGGTAAAACCCGCTACTCCCCGGCCCGTCGTGTACACCAGCATGGTACTCGAGCCGTAAATGCAATAACCCGCGGCCACCTGTTCCATGCCTTTCTGAAGGCAGTCCTGCAGGGTCCCGTCCGGTCCCGGGCTCTTTCTGCGCAGTATCGAAAAAATGGTGCCGATGCTGACATTGACATCGATGTTCGAAGAGCCATCCACGGGGTCGAAGATCAGAACGTACTTGCCTTTCCTGAACTTGTCCGGAATCGACAGAATGTCCTCGTTTTCCTCGGATGCCATCAGGCACAGGTGGCCTCCGTGATCCATCGCCTTGAAAATGGTGTCATCGGCAAAGACGTCCAGTTTCTGCATGGCCTCTCCATGCACATTGTGTCGTTCGGCTACACCCAGAAACTCGGCCAGTCCGGCCTTGTTCACCTCTTTCGAAATGATCTTGAAAGCCACCACCAGATCCCACATCAGACTGGTGAACTCTCCAGTGGCTTCCGGGAAACGGTGTTCCTGTTCCACCAGATGCCGGCCGATGGTCCAGGTTGTAGTTCGTTGCGATTTTCGTGCGGTGGTCATCTTTCCTCCCAGCCGCGGCCCTGCGCCCGCGGTGGCGTTCCTCAACTCTCTCGGTCACTTGCCATCTCAGTCAGAACCCAAGCGGTGTAGAGCTGCTTCCATGCGGCGAGCCGATCGGACCACGGAGGGTCCTCCTACGCTGCGGCGAGCTGATCGACCACGGGGTCCTCTTACTGATGCAGTTTTGTTGGTTACCAGTCATCTCTCAGGATACCGGCTCAGGCGGACCCAGACCATGGCGAGCCCCAGCACGCGCCGATCGGGACCGGTGCCGAGGGCAGCCGGTGCTGCCGCATCGGGCGTCCTGAATTCGAGAACAAAGGGTCCGGCTTCCGGGAATGAGCCCGCCTCGATTTCGAGACGAGATATCCTGAAACTGTTCTTGGACGCCCGCCACTCTCCGACCGATTCTCCGTCGAGAACCACCTGGATCCGCTGTGAATCCAGCTGACCGGGAGCCAGAAACGGCTTAAAGAATGCCTCCAGCAGCACCGGCGCTTCAGGAGGTTGTGTCTGAAACCGAAGAGAGGCCCTGTCGCCGGTACTCCAGGTTACGCCGGTTGAAGGAGGGGTCCACCCTTCCAGGAAGTAGGGTTCGATGCCATCTTCCTTCCCAAACTTCAAGGTCTCTCCCCAGGAGTAGGTGGATGGGAGACTTCCTGCCACTGTGGGAGGCGAAAAAGGCCAGTGCTTCCGTGCCCCTGGATAATGGAGCTCCCCGGCGATGCCTCCCTCCGAAATTGCCAGGACCCGGACCTCGGCCGTTCCAGGAGTCTCTTGCTGAGGCCACTGAAACTCCAGGTGAAACCCTGACTCCAAGAGGCGCGGTTCTCCGAACATTTTCACCGCTTCAGGACGCTCGTAGCGGGTGGGTCCCAACACGACTACTCTGCCATTCACCAGTGCTACCACCGAGGAGACCAGAGCTCTTGCCTGCTGGTCAACAGCCCACCCGCCCACGTAGTAGCGCCCGGGGGTCTCCATCTTTCCGCCCACGACCCAGCCCTGAATCACGCCCGGTCGGACCGGCAGGGAGTGTTCTTCTGTGAGGGCCAGAAACTCTTGTCCTCCGTCACCGGCATAGAGTGCGGTAGGTGAGTAGGGTTGTCTTGGATAGCGCAGAACCGGTTGTTCCTCACTTCCTTCGATGAGTAGAATCTCGACCCGGTTGCTGCCATCTCTAAAAGCAGAAGGATCGATCAGGGCAGTGAAAGAGCCGTTACCTTCCACTGCAGGACTGGTTCTGGTGGTTGCCCGGATCACGCCCCCGACAGCCACGGCCAGGAAGACCGGACTTCCGGTTTCGGCGGGCGGCCGAATCCTGCCCCGCGCCAGGCAAAGCAGGAAACTGCTGCTGAGATCGACGTTTTCAAAGAAGTTCTTGCCTTCCAGTTCCACTGACGGATCTGTTGGGCGGGCTTGCCGAACAGGTAAATCCGCCAGTTTCTTACCGGTCAGGACATTGTAGGGCCCCATCCCAAAGAGCTGACCCCAGCCTCGCGACCCGAAGAGTTCAACCTGGCGCTGAAGAAACTCCTCTCGATGTGGCAACCCGGGCTCGAACGTGAATCTTTGTCCCCTGTCGGAGAAAGTCGTTTTCGCCGCCCTGGCGGGCCGGGTTTCCAGTGCCGAGACACCGTCGAGGGGCCAGGAGACTTCGGCTCCCAGGACGTCGAGAATGGTAGGAAGAATATCAATGGTCTCAACGTTCCGATCGCTGCTTTGCCCCACTCGCTGAAACGGCTCCTTGATGATCAGCGGAATGGAGACAATGGCTGGGTAGTTGGTGGAGGTCACGAGCCGACGCGAATCGCCGGAGCGAAATGCTGTGCCGTGGTCGGCAGTGAGAACCAGCAGGCTCTGGTCGTACAACTCCTGCTCCTTCAAATGGGCGACCAGATCGCCAACCAGCTTGTCCACATAAGAAACCTGCAGAAGGTGGCGCTGGTAGGCCTGGAGAACCGGCCACGGGTCTTCGTGCCATTGATTCACGTCCACACCGTCTCGGTTCGGGCCCACGACCCCCGCCACTCCCGGCTTCTCGTGAAGCGTATAGAGTCTGCCGTCGGGTAAGTATTTCCAGCTGGCATGTGGAAGCATGGAATGAAGGAAGTGGAGTCCCGGGCGTTCCGAGGGACGGATGGATTCGACGAATTCGCGGAACTTCTTTCCCCGGTCGGCCCAGTCGGCGTCGAAGTCGGTCCAGCCTGGGGGCTCCGGTTCAGAAGAGGCGGCAAAGTCCTTCCAGGATTCCGTCACGGGTGGGAGAGACGCAACAAGATCCACGGGAAGGAGCAGGTGCAGATACATGATTCTCAGATCGGAGAGGAGGCTCGAGAGCCGAAGTTCGCGACGAGAGACCTGTCCAGGAGCCAGTTGAGTGAGGTTCTCGTGGATATTGAGCTCATGAGATCGGCTCAACAAGGTAAAAAGAGAACGGGGGTGATCGGACAGCGTGGGCAGGCGATTCTGACCCGGGACGGGGTAAAGACCATCCAGAATCGCGGGCAGGGAAATGAGAGTTCCTTCACTCACGGTGGTGGCGTTGCGGAACCAGTGACCCTCCCCGGCCAGTGCAGCCAGGTTGGGAAACCGAATCGGATCGATCTCGTTCTGAGCGTCGAGCAGAGAGATCAAGGGCAGCTCGTCAAACGCGACCATCACGACGGGGGTCTGACTTTCCACAGTCGGCAGAGGGTGCTTTCCGGAGTCTCCCGTGATCAGACCGGAAGAGAAAACGAACATCAGCGGGAAGACAAGGATGGAGGGACTGAGTACGGTCAGGAAGAGACGTACTTGCGGAGAGTTCCTGTAGAGCCACGCGATCCCCAGGCCAACCCCCACAGCCTCCGTCATCAGCAGGGGGCCAGGAGCCGGAATCGTCCGGGTGAAGACCAGGAGAGCCAGGAGGCCGCTCAAGAGCCCGACCAGCAGTGCGGTCATCCAGTTTTCGAGCCTCTGGCTCAACTTCCCCAGGGCCAGGAGCAGCATCCAGACAGAAATCGGAAAGGCCAGGGCAAGAGCGAGGGCGAAGATGAACAGGGAAGTAGTCCCCATTCCGTGGGCCACCAGAAACTCGGGATGCCGGCCGGCCAGGTCAAACAGCGGTTGGCCAACCGCAAACGCGAACAGGGTTGCGATATGAAGGGAATGGGCCCGGGGTCCTCCCCCTCGCAGAGCCGATCCGTGTTGCGCTGTGCTGTTGTTCACCGAGGCACACAGTGATAAAGGGTTCGGCTCCCGGATTCCAGTTTCTCCTGCCACTCGATTCGATAGAATCGTTTCAGATGCTTCTCCAGGAAGCCCTTTTCGTAGTCCGCGTACTGGTCATCCTTGTTACGGAGCAGGGTCTCAACCATGGGGTCGGATTTGTCCACGAACTCGAGCACCAGTTCGCCTCCCGTTTCAGCCAGCCATGCGACGAATTCCGAGACCGGGATGTTGGAGCTGATCACCATGTGATGAATCAGGGCCAGCGCCAGAATCAAGTCGGGCTTGTCTCGGCTGGTGAGACCTCGGCGCTCAGATCCTCTCCAGCCCAGGTCCGGCGAATAGTCTGCCAGCTCATTCACCAGTGGTAACACCTTTGAGTTTTTCTCTTCCTTGAGCTGGCGGTACAGTCGTTCAACGGCCAGTTGATCGGAGTCAATGGAGACCACATAGCCGGAATTGGCCGCGGCGATGCGACTGTACACCCCGGTGTTACAGCCCAGATCCCAGACCAGATTTCGCGGATGTGCATCGACCACTTTTTTGACGAATTTTCTCTTGTGCCGGCTATCGGAATCTGAATACGTATTGTCCCCAGCATACTCAGACCACGTCGATCTGGACGGGTTCCACTTCAAGCGGGAGATGAGCCTACGCAGTTTCCTGAGGTTGGCAGTGATCAGCTCCTTCTTGAATCCTGCAGTGTGCAGGGCCTTGCGAACGTCGGTTTTGGCCGCGCCATAACGCTTTTCTAGTTTGCTCTGAAGATAGACGTGGGACAGAACGCCCGACCGGAAGAGATCTCGCAGGGACATGATGGCATTGCAGTCCGTGGGAGAAATCCCATCCACTCGACCTCGAAGGAGGGGGTGGAAGGGCAGATCCTTGTAGCTCTGCAGCAGCAGAGGAAAAAGAAAGAGCTGACTGAACTGCCGGTATCCACCCCAGGCTTGTCCTTCCTGGAACTCCTCAAAGGAGCCCGTATCGATAAATACCGGCAGGCTTCCCATCCACTGGATGTTGTAGGAACTGGCGTCTTTCGACATCATGTCTTCACGCAGTGCGGCCAGCAGCAGGTCAAGCTGCAGGAGTGCAGCGTCCTGCAGCATGCCGAAGCACCACTCGTAGGGATAGGACAGGAAGGGAATCCTGTCGTGTTCGAGAACGCGGGCCCAGTCCCCCTCCAGCTCCTGGGGAACCCCATCGGTTGCCTCGCGGGTGGGGACGATCAGGCCTTGTGCGGAGTATTCCTTGAAGAAGCGGGTGGCGGAAAGACGCTGCCAGTCTTGCCAGGCCTTGTTGCTGAGGGCGCGAAATACTCGTCCCTCGGAGTAGAAGACTCGACCATGGCGATCCCGAAAAGAGCCCGCCTCAACTCGAGAGTCAGTCATGCCTCATTCCTGGTTGGCGGGTGGCTAGTCCTGGGTCTCGAGCTGATCGTCAACCTCTGAGCCGGGCTCCGCGGGCGCTTCGTCTTTCCTGATTCCCAGCACGGCCAGAATACGATGCCAGAACAACCTGATGATGACAAAGAGACCGGCAACTCCTCCCAGGATCAGCTGCAGGAGCATGCTGCCGGTGCCGGGATCCATATATGCAAGAGGTCCAAAACTCATTCGGTCACGTGTCCGTTCATCTGTGACAAAAAGGTAGCAGATGTCCAGCAAACGGTGCAATTGTTGATGGGTTCTGGGTACCTTGCTCAGACATCCGGAATCGGACCCTCGGTGGTCCGATCAGATCTTTTTGTAGGGGCCGGTCTTGTGCCGGCCCAGGCGGCGGGCGACCACCCAGGGTCGCCCCTACGAGCCCATCAGATCGCCGCATGAAAGCGGTTCCTACACCGTGCCGGTCGAGAACTACGAGGAACGAGGAACCAGGAACGAGGAACGTCGAAAGTGCTATCATCGGACTTTCGCGCTGCTAAGTACTCAGGCAACCGTAGACCTCTATGAATACAGTCCGCAAGGGAGTCATCCCGGCTGCAGGGTTGGGGACGCGATTCCTGCCGGCCACCAAGGCCATTCCCAAAGAGATGTTGCCCATCGTCGACAAGCCGACGATTCAATATGTCGTGGAAGAAGCTGTGGCCTCCGGATTGGAGGACATCCTCTTCGTCACCAGCAAGGGCAAGAGTTCCATTGAAGACCATTTCGACTACGACTTCATGCTTGATCAGATGCTGGAGAGGCGGGGAAAGAAGGAACTTCTCGAGACCGTCCGCCAGGTGTCCAACCTGGTCTCGGTGGCCTCGGTTCGCCAGAAGGAGCCTCTGGGTCTGGGCCACGCCGTTCTCGTCTCAGAGCCGTTTGTGGGCCAGGAGCCGTTTGCGGTCTTTCTCCCCGACGACATCATTGACCATGAGGTTCCCGCCATGGGGCAGATGCTGGAGGTCTTCCGAGAACATCCCGGAAGTATTCTGGCGGTTCAGGAAGTCCCGCCTGACATGGTTTCTCGATACGGGATTGTGGCAGCGAAGGCGGTGGAAGGGAGCGGGGATCGACTTCTGCGGGTGGAGGAAATGGTGGAGAAGCCGGCCGCCGGGGAAGCTCCCTCGAATCTTGCCATCATGGGACGCTATGTCCTGATGCCCGAGATCTTTGAGAGTCTCAGAAGTACCCGACCCGGTGCCATTGGTGAGATCCAGTTGACGGATGGAATCGCAGGGTTGATCGATCGAGGTGATCCGGTTTACGCCTATCGCTTTGAAGGCAAGCGCTATGATGCCGGTGACAAACTGGAGTATCTGATCGCCACCGTCGAAATGGCCTTGAAGCATGAGGATCTTGGCGCTGCTTTCCGAGATTACCTGCAAGGCCTCAAACTTGACCATAAGCAGGGCAACTGAACAAGCGGGAGGTCCGTGAGCAGGACACTCTCTCTCTATGCTGGATCGAAACTTCATCCGAGACCATCTTGAACCCATCCGGGAACGTCTGTCCCGCAAGGGATTTGAGTTCGATGTGAGCGGTTTCGAGACCCTGGACCAGCGGGAGAAGTCCCTCCGGATTGAGAACGAAGAACTTCGCTCTCTCCGCAATCAGACCAGCGAGGAGATCTCGCTGGCGAAAAGAAAAGGTGAAGACGCCTCCCGGCAGATCGCGGAAATGAAGAGAGTGTCCGGGCGAATCAAAGAACTCGACAGTCTCTTGTCTGAAGTCACGAACGACCTTTTCGATTTTCTGGCTGTCATTCCCAACCTGCCGCATGAAACCGTCCCCACCGGGGCGGACGAGACTTCGAATGAGGTGGTGAGACACGTGGGAGAGGTTCCCCGTTTTGATTTCGAGCCCAGAGACCACGTCGAACTGGGCCAGAGGCTGGGCATCCTGGATCCTGAAAGAGCGGCCAAGATCACGGGTGCTCGATTTGCCAACTACTACGGAGCCGGGGCACTTCTGGAACGAGCTCTGATCAACTTCATGCTCGATATTCATACCAGGGAGCACGGCTACCTGGAAATGATTCCTCCCTTCATGGCCAACCGCAAGAGCTTTTTTGGAACCGGGAATCTACCCAAGTTCGAGGCGGATCTCTTCAAGGTTGACGGAACCGATTACCTCTTGATCCCCACGGCCGAAGTGCCGGTGACGAATGTCTTCAGCAACGAAACCCTGGATGAAGAAGAGTTGCCTTACTGTCTTACCGCCTGCACTCCCTGTTTCCGGAGTGAGGCGGGGGCCCATGGTCGTGACACCAGAGGGTTGATCCGTCAGCATCAGTTCAACAAGGTGGAACTGGTCCATTTCTGCAAACCAGAAGACTCCTATGATCAGCTCGAGGTTCTGACTGCCAACGCAGAGATGATTCTCAAGCGGCTGGCCCTCCCCTACCGGGTGGTGGTGCTGAGCAGCGGAGACATGAGTTTCAGCTCGGCCAAGACCTATGACATTGAGGTTTGGGTTCCGAGTCAGGACACCTACCGCGAGATCTCCTCCTGCAGCAACTGTGAAGACTTTCAAGCGCGTCGTGCTAACATCCGGTGTCGCAATTCGGCGCGTAAGAAGACCCGATTTGCTCACACTCTGAATGGATCCGGTCTGGCCATTGGGCGAACCTGGGTTGCGATTGTTGAGAACCATCAGCAAGAAGATGGTTCCATTTTGATTCCCGAGGCATTACAGAGTTACATGGGAGGACTGGAACGAATTTCCGCCCGGGACCCGGGTCCGCTGAGGATTTCCTAGTGTACTGCTAGTCCGCGAAAAGGCATGCTTCGATTTAATCTCGACAAGTCCAGTAAGCTGACCTACTTCGACCAGATCAAGGGACAGCTCTTTTCCGCAATCTACTGTGGGAAAATCAACGAAGGCGACCGTCTACCCTCGATCCGAGAGCTGGCCGACGACCTGTCGGTGAATTACAAGACGATTCGCCGGGTTTACCTGCAGTTGGCGCAAGAGGGACTGCTCGAGATCGTTGCCGGAAGCGGCGCTTTTCTGAGAAAGCGAAATAGCGGTGAGAGCTTCGCTCACATGCGCCGGGGGGCGATTTTCCGCTTGCTGGGGGACTTCAAGAGCAAAGCCAGCGACCTTGGATTGTCCACCGAGCGGCTGGTGGCGCTGCTTGATGGCTATCTGACGGGCCGCAACCTGAAGCCCTTGAAATTAGCCGTTGTCGACGATGACGAGGAAGCTCACATCTTTGCCCGTGAACTCGAGATGAGGTTGGGGACCACGGCATTCCCGGTCTCCCTGGAGGAGGCTTCTCGGCTTGAAGGAATGGCGCAACTCAAGGAAAGTGACATCCTGCTGACGACCAGTTGGCATCTGGAGGAAGTGAATCCGCTAGCCGAAGAACTGGGCAAGGAGGTCGTAGAGATCAAGCCCAGTCATCAGATCTATGCCGAGATACTCGGTGCCGCCCAGGATCACAACATTGGGATCGTGATTCGGGACGAGAAAACCATGCATGCCTCGTGGGAGGTTTTCATGAGCATTTACCATCCCTCCACCGACAAGCGCTTCTGGATCGCTCCAATTCACAGGACAGACCTGATCGAGAAGATCGTCGAGGAAGCGGACCTGATCTTTGTTTCTCCCATGTGCTGGGACGAAATGCGCCGGCTCACACCTTCTGAGAAAGAGCTGAAGACCTACGACAACTTCATTTCTGAGGAAACTCTTGCCGACCTGAGACAGATTCAGCTCCTGGGTTGAGAAGAACCCGGCCCGATTCCCTCAACTACTTCGGACAGTTCGAGGACGATTGCCCTTATGAACAGCAGCTCAGCAGTGACTGGCAGACTGGATTCCCTGATCAGGGCGTTTCCGAAGGCAGAACTCCATTTGCATCTGGAAGGGTCCATCAGCGCCCAACGATTCCTGAAGCTGAGTCGAAAGTACAAGACCGAGTTCAGCGGCCTCTCGCCGGCCGAAATCCGCAGCCAGCTTTTTTCCTACTCGGACTTCTGGGGTTTTCTGAAAACCTATCGGGTGGTTTGCGAGCATCTCAGGGAGCCACGGGATTACGCGGCGCTGGTTCGTGACCTCGGACCTTACTTCCAGAGTCAGAACATCCACTATGCCGAGATCCTGATGTCTCCTTCCATCCCTGCCAGGCTCGGGTCCGACGTCGGCAAAATCATCAAAGCTACGACAACGGCTGCGAAGAAGTTAGCTGCAGAATTGTCTATTGACATTCGCTGGATTTTTGACTGCGTTCGACAGTTCGGACCCGAAGCGGCTCAGGAGACCGCTGAACTCGCCGTCCAGTTTCGGGAACGGGGAGTTGTCGGTCTCGGTCTGGGCGGAGACGAGACTGCGGTTGACAGTCGCGAGTTTGAGGATGTCTTTGCCTTTGCCAGAGCCCATGAACTCTATGTGCACGTGCATGCCGGGGAGATCGGAGAGCCTCAAAGTGTCTGGGACGCGATCAAGATTCTGGGAGCCAACCGAATCGGCCACGGTATTCAGGCTGCACGTGACCACGTCTTGATGAGTTACCTCAAGGATCATGCCATTGGACTGGACATCTGTCTGACCAGCAACGCCAGAACCGGCGCCTGGGCCCCCATCTCCCAGAACCCTTTCTGGCTCCTCTACAAGCGTGGAGTACCGGTCACTCTCAGCACGGATGACCCCGGGCTTTTCGACACCACCCTTGTGCAGGAATACGCCCTGGCGATCAAGTACTTTAAACTGGCCGAAACCGACCTCGCCTACATCGCCCTGCAGAGTGTTCGTTCCGCCTTCCTGCCCAACCAAGAGCGGATGAAGCTGATGCAAGAGTTTCAGAACTCGATCCACGAACTCACAGCACGGGGCTAGGCGTTTCTCGTTCCTCGTTCCTCGTTTCTCGCTCCAGGGACCCCGCCCGGAAGCGTTAAGGAAACCCGCCCATTCAAGCAACCTTCAGAGGCAGGAGCTTCAGCGACTGCGTGGCGACCGAAGGCTGACATCTGTGCGCCCGGCGTGGCGGCCGTCCTAGAACCCCGCCACCAGCCGCATCTGGTCGATCCATGACAACTCCGTCTCGGGGTTGGGGTCAGCCGCCAGGGCGATCACCTTGTTTCGCAATCCGGTGGAGCGCGTCAGGGCCAGCCGGGCACGTTCTGACACCCACGGATAGCGAAGCGAGGTAAGAAGTTTTTGCGAGAGATCGTAGGCGGGCCGGAAGTAGTGCTCTCGGGAGCGGCTGTAGAACTGGAGCGCATCCGCGCTGAGCCGATTCTCTTTCAAAGCGCGGGAAAGAACCTGTGCCCCCAGGTGGGCGTCTCGAAGGGCCATTGTCATCCCTTGTCCCGTGACCGGGTCGACCGCGCCGGCAGCATCCCCTGCCAGAATCAACCGGTCTCCGTGGCAGCGGGAGAACCGAGTCGAGACGGGCGAAGTGGTCTCTACTTGGCTGTGCTGTCCGCCAGCCTTGACTCGGGCCATGACTTCGGGAAAGCGCGCCAGAAGGCTTTCGTAGAGGTGCTCCACCCCCTCGGATCTGGGCAGGTGCCGCTTATCTGTCAGCAGCGTGATGCGCGCACGGCCACCGGATAGGGGAGCCACGTAGGCTTCGGTGTCCTGCAAGCAGTAAACATCGACCGCCCGGGCAGCCGCTGCATAACTGTCGTAGAGTCGGCGCAGGGCAAAGCGGTGAGATGCAAAGGACAGGCAGCGTATTCCCGCTGTCGCTCGAAAGCGAGACTGTATCCCGTCGGCTGCCACCACTGCTCTGGCCTGAATCACCTCATTCTGATCACCACTGTGGATTTCCATCTCTACGGCGTGGTCTCGAAACCGGGCTTCGCGCAGGCGGCACCCCTCCCGCACTTCAACCCCCTCCTGGGAGGCGGCAAACTGAACCAGAAGGTGGTCAAGGGTGTCCCGAGAGAGAACACATCCCGGTGTGCTTACCGGGCCATCTGAGAAGTCCAGGGCCAGGATCCGTTGATTGGGAAGGTGGAAGCGAAGAGCTGAGAAATCCCGGGCCCCCGCCCTGATCAGCCGCTCGCCCAGTCCCAGGTCAAGCAACAATTTTCTGCCCGCCGGCATGAGCCCTTCGCCGCAAATCTTGGTGCGGGGAAAGGTGGCTTTGTCGATGAGCAAGACCCGGTAGCCGGCTCGACCCAGAAGGGCGGCGCAGACAGACCCGGCAAGGCTGGCGCCGATAACGGCAACATCGTAGTGGGCTTGGGGGCCCGGGCGCGGTCTGGGGGGGACCGCTGGGTGGCTCGCTGGCAAAGGATGGGGCACGGAGGAAATTATACTCTCCCTGACGGGAATGCCCGGGGCATGCGCCTTCGGCCAGTCAGGCGACTTTCACCCGAAGCCTTTCCCGGGTAGACTGAGTTTGGTTGTCTTTACATAGAGATTCCGCACAGAATTGCCCCGGCGTCTGGCGGCTCAGGTGAGAAAAGGGAGGTCCCTGGTGCACCCAAAAGCGTTATCGAGACGGAGTTTCATGAAAGCTTCGGCCGGTGCTGTCGCCGCCGTCCGCACGCAACGTGCGATGGCCAGGCCCACCGGATCCGGCAGTCCCTCGCCCATCCGCATGGGGGCCCCTCTCTTCAAGGAAGTGGAAGACCCCGGGGATTGGGCGGCCAGGGTGAAGGAACTTGGTTACAGTGCGGCCTACTGTCCGGTGCGGGTGGGGGCGGACCCGGAACTGGTCAGAGCGTATGCCGCCAAGGCCCGTCAGGCAGACATCACCATTGCAGAGGTGGGTGTATGGAAAAACGCCATCAGCCCTGACGCAGAGGCTCGGAAAAAGGCCCTGGATCACAGCCTGGCTTCGCTGGATCTGGCGGATCGGATTGGAGCCAGATGCTGCGTGAACGTGAGCGGATCCCGTCATGCCGAGCGCTGGGCCGCTCCCCATCCGAAGAACCTGACCGACGAGACTTTCGACATGATCGTCCAGATGTGCCGGGCCATCATTGATGCCGTCAAGCCCACCCAGACCTACTGGACGATCGAGGCCATGCCCTGGGCTTACCCCCACACCGTGGACGCCAACCTTCAGCTTCTGAAGGCGGTGGACCGGAAGCGCTTTGCGATCCATCTGGATCCGGTCAACATGGTGAACAGTCCGGTTCTCTACTACCGCTCCGGGGATCTGATCCGAGACTGCTTTGACAGGCTCGGCCCCTACATCCGAAGCTGCCATGCCAAGGACATTCACCTGCGCGAAGACATCTACACGACCCAGTTGAAGGAAATCCGCATCGGCCTGGGCGGGCTGGACTACGTGACCTATCTGAAGGAAATGAGCAAGTTCCCTGAAATCCCACTGATGCTGGAACACCTGCGCACGGCCGAGGACTTCAAGCTGGCCGCCGACCACCTGCGCGGCCTGGCGAGCCAGAACGGCCTGAGCTTCCGGAAAATCTGAATCAGCGTCCAACCCCTTTAGTTCCAATGCTTAACAGTGGCAGTGTGGTGGCTTGAGTGGTCACCACATCACCATTTCAGCACCTTGCAAGCGGCGCAACTACTTCAATATGCGCACCCCGAGCCGGCATAACTTTTTCAAATGAAACAGCGCCAGCAGTTTGTGAATGTACATACAGAGGTGCGGTCAATTCTCCGCTGGAGCGTATCCCACATAGCAGACCTGGCCTTCCAGTTCCGGCCAGCGCTGCTTCCATATTTGCACGGCGGAATCGTATCGGTCGGGTCTTTCCACCTTCAGGCGCCACTGCCGGGGACGCCTGCCGGAGCGCCCGTTCACAGTTGGAATTCTGGCCCACAGTGATGCCCACATGGCATCCTGCTGGGCGATGACATTGATCGATAGAGAGCCGCCCGGATAGTCTCCCGGATCTGGAAGACTCAGAAAGGCCCTGCAATCGGGGTCAATCCGGGCTTGGAGTTTCTGGGCCCGGGCCTGTACCTCCTTCCAGTCGAAACTGGGAGTTGTGACCCCTTGTTCCAGGAGCACGACAGCACCTGCAATGACGATCCACAAGATGCCCCTTGCGGTAATTCGATCTCCCTGTCTGAATGATTCTGTCAGGCTGTCGAAATACCAGGCCAGTCCGAGTCCAGCCGGCAGTATTAGTATGAGAGCTAGACGGGGCAAAGCCCGCAACGCGGCTGCTCCCGGAAAAAACCAGTAAATCGGCCTCCAAAGCAGGGTTGAAGTCGCAACCAGAACGAGGGCAGCAGCAGTTATGAAGACAATCTGGGCGAAGCGATTGTGGCGGTTCCACCAGAAACCCAGCAGCACCGCCACAGCAGTTGCCAGCCCCAGCCCTAGTCGCTGCTCATGCTCGGCCGTCATGCCTTCGAAGAGGGCCAGGTCCGTCTGCCAGGAAAAAAGCCAGCTGTCGGGACCGAGATAGATCCAGGCCTGCAGTGGAGGGTGGAAGACAGCACGCAAGGGCCGATATCCCGTTTCCAGGGCTACCTGGTAGTAGCGGCTCGCCATCGGAAAAACCAGCATCGCCGAAAGTCCCAGTCCCACCAGAAGCCCCTTCCTGTGGGCCACAATCACCTGACGAATCTGGTGTCTTGTTTCGGAAAGCACGAGACTGAGCCCGAGTGCTGAAGAAAGTCCGAAGACGAGAAGCCATCCCAGGTAAAAGGAGGCATACAGTTGGAGGGTTGCCAGCACCCAGGCAGCCACGGCGTAGGGATATCTTGGAGCGGCTTTGACATCGAACATCCGTACCAGGCAATAAAGGAAGAGGGGTGTGTAAAAGTGTCCTTGTAACTGGTGATGTGACAACTGGTTCGTCCGGACCGCCGAGAATGCAAAAAGAAACGCCGCCGCCAGTGATCCGAGTGCCCCCAGGCGCAATCCCTTTCGAAAGAGCCAATAGGCAGCCCCGAAATTCAAGAAACCGATCAGCATGGCCCAAACCTGGAACGAGCTGGTTTCCGTCAGACCGCTCCCTCGAAGAACCCAGTAAACGGGCGCCACGCCGAGGAGAGTGTCCGCGTACGCGAGAACCTTCTTTTCTGGATAAAAAAAGGGCGGGTCCCACAGGCTGGAGTGAAAGACATCTCCCCGCACCCAGCGGTAACCGTGCTCGAGTATGTAGTGGTTGAAGCGGGTGTCTCCCTCATCTGTCTGCAGTTGCGAGAATCCGCTGAAGATAGTCGGGTGAAAGAGCATCGCCATTCCCAGCAAAACTGTGGCGGCAAAAGCAGCGCTTTCAAACAGGGGACGTGGCTTCAGAACTCGAGCCTATAGATTGTGCCAGGGTTGCCCGGCAGAGAGCCAGACGTATGGAGGCAAGGTTACTTGAAGCAGGCCGCCGTCCACAACCTCCGTCTGTTCAGGCCCCGCTCTTTTGTGACGCATACTCTGTCAGTGGATGATCTTCACCGCGAAGCTCAAGAAACCGGACCGTAGGAACCATGAAACTGGTCAATTTCAACTTTGATTCGACTGAAATAGCGGACTACTGTTGTTTCAGCGTCTCGATCGAATTCAGATCCGCAGCATAGGATCAAGACATGGACGATCTACTGATCTGCGGCAATCTCAACTGGGTGGAACAGGCGACAATCGATGCAGCGTGCCTGCGGCAGGGTCTGGATGCCACCAAACAGGTCCACTCCCATGATTGAATGCCAGAAAGAGCCATCAGAGCGCTTCGATTTCTGGCTGGCATCCCCCACAGACACACACACCCTGGATCTTCTTTACACCTCTAACGGCAGTCAGTCGGACAAGAGCGTGAAATGGCCAAGGGTAGGAGTCCCCGTTCCACCTCGACCCATCTGAATTGGGAGTGAGCGGCGAGTCGCTTGCGCAGTCCGATCATCTATCCTAGCAGCCCGTGGTGAAAGTCGCCTCTCGGTCAGGCAGGGCCGATAGGCTTGTGCCATGTCGATGGGCAAGCGCAAGAGGCACAACCAAAGCGAGATGTGGGTGCCGGCAACAGAGCTGGCCAAAGCACCTGGACACCCTTTTTACCAACGCCTGAACCGAGTGCTGGACAAGCACGGTTTCGATGATTTTGTGGAAGCGGAATGCTCCGCTTTCTATGCCCCCAGCCGAATTGCATCCTCTTTACAGCCGAAGGTTTTGAGAGTAAGGTTGTAAAATCTGGCGATTTGAAGCCGGGTTGTCGATGCCCTTCACAAAGGCCTGTCCCTTCGAAGGCCGTGTTCAGACCATCAACCAGAGGCTCAAGAACGGGGTGCTTTTTCGTTCTCACGGAGGTTTTAATCATGCGACGTTTCAAGCTCTTGCACTTTCGCCGGCTGTCCTTTTTCATGATTCCTGCCCTGCTGCTACTGTTCGCCGGGCAACTGATAGCGGGTCAGGTCGGAGAAAAGAAATGGAGTTTCGACACTGGAAGGTTCATTTTCGCGCCTCCCGCCATCGGCGAGGAAAACATCCTCTACGTTGCATCGGGCGACGATCTGTACGCCATCCAGCCTGACGGCACCATGAAGTGGAGTTTCGACACCGGTGTGGACCTGCGGGGGGCCCCCGTTATTGCCCCTGACGGTACGATTTACGTCGGGGACAGCACGGACGGGAAGGTGACTGCTGTGAACGTGGACGGGACCTTGAAGTGGACTTTTGATCCTGCCGCGCCCGGCATTCTCCGGGGGGCGATGGCTCTGGCCGCAGATGGAACCCTGTACGCGAGTATCGGGTCCACGGTCTACGCCATCAATCCCGACGGGACCGAGTTTTGGAACTTTGAGCACCCCCCGACTGTTAGGGGGATCAGCATCGGGACAGAGGGGAGAGTCGCCGTCTCGGATGGGGCCAAGGTGACTCTGCTCGACTCCCTGGGAACTCAGCTGTGGAGTGTACCGGTCACAAATGGGGGGACAGTCGGGGTCATCTTCGGCGAGGACGGTACTATCTACTATGCCGCCCGCGAGGTAGGAGCCCTGAACCCGGAGGATGGAACGGAAAAATGGGAGGTGGATGTCGGCACCAGCTTTGCAGTACCGTCCACGGGTCCGGGCCGCGAATTGTATGTGCCATTGCGCGGGGCTACAGGTGGGGTCGTCGCCCTGAATCCCGATGACGGGAGCGAAATCTGGAAATTCGAGACCGGGACCCACGTGGAGACCACGCCGGCCGTCGGCCTCGACGGAACTATCTATTTCGGCGACAGTTCCAACGGACTGTTTGCAATCAGCTCGGGCGGCACCCTGCTCTGGAGGTTCGAGGCCGGGGGAGCTATCGTGTCGTCTCCCACCATCGCTGAAAACGGGACCCTCTATTTCGTCTCCCACGACAGGATGTTTTACGCTCTCAACACGTCGTCCCTCGGCCATGCTGCCAGTTCCTGGCCCGGGTACCAGCGCGACGCCCGCAATACCGGCCAGTTCGGCTCCGACGTCACGCGCCGCCGCTTTTTTGCCCCCCACGTCTACTCTCTGGACGAAGAGAACAACGCGCTCTTGACGATGCGCCATATTGGCGACCCGATACTGGCCACCCCTGCCGGAGCAGCCGGCCTCCCGGCCAACTTCCGGGTCGAGGTACGGGATCGCGACGGGCCCGTGCTTTTCTCGATGGAGGACTCGGTGGGATTCGGCGCCAGCAAAGACATTCTCCTGAGCGCCCCCGGCGACGCCATCTACCAGGGTTCCGTGGTCGTGGACGCTCCCATCAAGGACGGCCTGTCACTGGCTCCTTTTCTGACCTGGAATCTGGACGTGTCGGCACAGCTCGAACCCCTGCGCATCGGAGCTTTTTTCTCGGGTCCGCAGGATGCCGCCCAGGTTCACTATTTCCCCGCCGAAGCCAACGACACGACCGGACTGGGAATTGCCGTCCAGAACATCGGGGAGAACGAAGTCTCCTGCACACTGGACTTCGTTGATGAAGATGGGAACGCTGTCGGGCAGGAAATCATCGACCTAGATCCACTGGGATCCTTTGTCGGTTTCTTCAACGACTCGGTACCACCGAATTACAAGGGAGGAGGAACCTTCACCTGCGATGCGCCGGTCGTCTCCGTAGCCGTCACCCAGGATTTCGCCAACGGAGGATTCCCGACTGACAGGATCACGATTAAAGGGCTGAACTGATCGAGGCCTCGAGAAATGACGAGATTCAAAACAGGCTGACAAGAGCCGAGTACTAGGCCGTTCTCCATTTCAAGCGGTCAATCCGAGACAATATCTCGGCCCATACTTCCTTCCTGACCGCATCTGACGCCTAGATATACTGCAACATACCGTCTCGACTACGAGGCCGGTGGCGGCGCTGTAGATTCACAAGGGCTGACTCAACCAGCCCCCTTCCTGGTGGGCAACAAGGTGGGCAAAACCTCTCGAATACCAGGAAATACCAGGTAACAAGAGGAACGTAAATGCTTGAACAACAAAGACGAGCAACAACTACGTTAGACTAGGATTCTTGAGTTTCTCGTCTGGGATTACGCTTCCGTATAGAAAGGATCAAGTGAGCGTTCGTGTCAAAGGCAGTTCTGGTTGGCTGTGTCGCTCTGCGGGTCTTTTTGTTCTAACCCTGTTGGGGAATATGGCCCTGGGGCAACCGACCATTTCAACCCCCGTCGTTTCGGGCGAACCGGGCGAGCCACTCGTGATTCCGATCTTGCTTAGCGAAGGGACCGGAATCGGATCCGGAGTGATCTCCCTGTCCTTCGACGAAACCAAGCTCTCCGTTCCAGTGATGACCACCCCCTGCGGAGGCCGGGTAGTGAGGGGCAGCCTGCTCACAGACGCCCACGTCTTTATCGTCTCCTGCTCCGCCAATCGGGTCCTTATCGGCTTTGGCTGCGGAAACGTCTGCTCAACATTGAAGGCCGGAATGGGATCTATTGCAGAGATCAGCTTCGATACTGTCCCTGGCAGCCCTGGCCCCTGTGGGCTGTCTTTCGAGCTCGCAGGGCTTGCCGACGACATAGACGCCTCTGCGGTCGACACGTTGCTCGAGCTTGGAACCTGTACGATCGGATCGACCGGATCCGCGCCCGCCGACTTATCCCTGTTCAAGACCGGTCCACAAACCGCGAATGCGGGGGCGGAGATCGTGTACACGCTGGAAGGGGCAAACGCGGGACCCTCTTCGGCTTTTAACGTGTCGATTACCGACACCCTTCCAGTCGGGATGATCTTCGATCCGGTCGGGAGTTCTCCGGCATGCACGGCTCAGAATGGGTCGGTGGAGTGTCTGGTCGGCGACCTGCAAGCCGGGGAGTCGGCAAGCGTGACTCTGGCTGCTCAGATCGCGCCGGATGCCGCCGGGACCGCGCTCAATGCAGCGACGATCAGCGCCAGCAATATGGATCCCGATACCACCAACAATATGTCCAGCGTCGAGACGACCATCCAGGACATTTCGACCGACCTGTCGCTTTCCAAAACCGCCTCTCCCACCCTGGTACTTGCGGAGGAAGAAGTGACCTTCCGATTGACGGCTTCGAATGCCGGTCCCAGAGACGCCCCCGAAAGCATCGTGGTCGATACTCTTCCCGGCGGACTCATCTTCACTCCCGACCGATCCTCGCCCAGCTGCTCGGCTTCTGGAAATAGGATTACCTGCGAGTTGGGCACGATCCCGATCGGCCAGTCGAGGTCGGCAGTCATCGCGGCCGCCACAACCGTGCTGGACTTTGGAGAGCTGACGAACCAGGCCTCGGTCCAGACCAGCGCCGGAGATCCAAACCTCGAGAATAACCAGGCCAGCGCAACATTCGAGGTCACACCGATCCTTCTCGTCCCGGTCTCCGAGCGAAGGCTGGCAGTCGTCAATACGATCCAACCAGCGGCCGGAAGGGAACTGTCGGCGCTGGCCGTCCTTCCCGACGGAAGACTGCTCATGCTTCTCAGGGAACAAGGCCCGTCCGATCCGGCGAGTATCGTGTTGGCGGACTTCTCGTCTCAGCCTGCCGTGATGCAGAGTGTGGTCGCTCCCGAAGCCGGAGCCTCCCTGGGTGTCGCTGTGGATCCACAGGGTCAACGTGCCTATGTTGCAGTTTCTGCGGCCCGCGGCCCGCTTCTCACGCAAGGAAGAAATCGAGTCGATGTCTGGGATGTAACGGGAATGCAGCCGTCTTTCGTCAGCAGTATCCCCACGCCCGGAAACAGCAACTTGGGACCCGTCGCCGTAGAGTCCAATGAATCCGGTACTCAGATCTACGTGACGGATTCCGGGAATGGAGTCCTGCATGTCCTCGAGGCCGATGTAGACGAGGATCTCTACTCGCTCGCCCCAGGCATTTTCACCAACGGCACCCCGGTTGGGCTGGCCGTCAAGAGTGGCCGCATCTTTGTTTCCAATCGCGACGACAGCACCATCCGTGTCATTGATCCGAACCTGCAACCACCCGGTCAACTCACCGCCACTATCCAACTCGATCTCGATCCCAGCATCACGATCACCGACATCGTTTGTGCTCTCAGTCAGCCCAGATGCTATGCCGTTTACCCCAGCCCGAACTCCCTGGTTGCAGTGATTGACACGGGATCACTGAGCCAGATCGGCAACATTGATCTGACTGAAACGCACCTGGCCTTGCAGCACCTGGCGTTGAGCGACGACGGTAGTTCTCTATTCGTCCTGGGCAGCAAAGAAAGGGGAGACGCCGACGTTGTGGTCGTCGACCTCTCCGGCCAGTCTCACGACCAGCGGATCGTGCTGGGGACGGGAGCGGTCGACGTCGTGTTCGCGGGCACTCCTGATGCGGTCGCCTACGCCGCCACCTCGACAGACATTCACATCCTGGATTCGGAAGCCTCCCCGTTTTTGCTCTCGCCGCTGGTCGAGAGCCTGCTTCTCTCTGATGCGTTCGAAGACTCCAACCACAATGGCACTCTGGACCTTGGAACAGAGCGAAGATTCAATCTTTTGCGCGAAGGCGACCACATCGTGGGGCTTCGCGAGGGAGACTTAGACTGTATCGGCGAAGCGATCGGCTCCAACCCGCACCCCACGCTGGGCACTTACCAGACCTGGGTGTTTCGACTGAAAGACGTCCTGTCGGCGGCGCTGCCGCAAAACGTCGTGGGGAAATCTCTCTTTCGAGTGGCCCAGTCCCTGCTTGGCATTAGCGATTCCATGACGGTCACCGCCACGTTTGACAGCTACGACGAGAGCCTCCGGCCCATGTCCCTCCAGGGAGAGGTGCTGCTCGGCAACGTGATGCCCCTGTCTGGGCGCATGGATTTCATCGACTCCGACCAGGACGGCATTATTGAAGGTGCCGACCTCGATGGCGGAGCCCTGCTGCCGGTGATGCGAGTCGAGCCGACTACTTCCGACGCCTCCGGGGACGGCGTTGACGACTACATGATGGTCGGTTTCAACAACAAAGCTTTCTTCCCGCTCGCGGACACGAACGGTGATGGGATTCCCGACACGGTTGCGCTCGATTTCGACGGTGACGGCACGCCTGACCCGGATCTTCCACTGATGCCGGCTCTCGCAGGCCCGACGCCTCCACTTCCTGAAATCCGACTTCACTTCGCCCAGTTGGGCAACGGTGCCCAGGGAGAAACCAATATCTTCAGCCAGGTCGTCCTCTACAACCTTGCCACTCGGGAAGCCCATGTCGACATGAGCTACCGGGGGGACAGTGGAGAGCCGCTATCCCTTGTCATCAACGGCGAAATCGTAAACGGGGAGCAGTCGGTGACGATTCCTCCCGGAGGTCTCCGGACACTCTCCACGGACGGCACGGGCCCGCTCGTCAGCGGTTCCGTGACCGCAATCTCAGACACCGCGATTGGCGGGGTCCTGCTTTTCGGCGGCAGCGTGGGCGTGGCCGGCGTCGGAGCGAGCCGGATGTTTTCCGAGGGCTTTTCGGCTCCGATGACGGTCGATAGCAGCCAGGGCATCAACACTGGCATCGCGGTTGCCAACCTGGAACCGGCCCAGGCCCTGGTGATCCTGTCGCTCCGGGATCCCGAAGGGACTCTGCTGGCAACCGGCTTGCTTGAGCTGGCCGCCCTCGGACACAGCGCCATTTTTGTCGACCAGATCGAGTGGGCGATAATGCCAGACGCCGACCTCGACTTCGACAACTTCTTCGGAACCCTGAGTGCGACAAGTCGGCACCAGCTGGCAGCAACAGTCATTCAGACCCAGCCTGGCGAATTCGCAACTCAGCCCGTCGCTCCACCGCCCATGCGATCCGCCGGCAGTGCGGTCTCGAGTGGGCTTGCCAGACCGGCGGGCCCTTCCCCGGGCCTCGACCAGGAACTCTACTTCGCTCAGTTCGGAAACGGCAGCGCAGGAGCAGCCCAGATCCGCAGTGAGATAGTACTCTACAACCCGGCGGCTGCGGCTGCCAATGCCGAACTGTTCTTTCGGGATTCGACCGGCCAACCCCTCAGCCTGGACTTGAATGGCCAGCAGGTTGACGGCCAGATTGCAGTGGTAGTACCCGGCAACGGCCTGGTCCGCCTGGCCAGCTCCGGATCGGGACCGATCCAAACGGGATGGGTGAGGTCGCGGGCCGACCGGGCCATGAGCGGCGTCGTTCTGTTCAGCGGTTCGGCGGGGGCCGCCGGAGTGGGCAGCGGAGCGTTGATCCTTCGCGGATTTGAGGCTCCCATGGAAACCAGCACTACGGGACGGATCGACACCGGCATCGCGGTTGCCAACCTTGAGGAGACTGAGTCGAACCTAAGCCTGATCCTGTGTGATTCGGAGGGTGTCCAACTGGCGAGCGCGGAAGTCATGTTGCCGGCAGAGGGCCATCTGGCTCAATTCCTGAGCCAGTTCCCATGGCAGCCGGCCGGGGAAACGCCCCTCGATTTCAGTGAATTCGAAGGCGTGCTCAAAGTCCGCGTTGAGGGGAAAACTTCCGCCACCGTGATCCAGACCCGCACCGGCGTTTTCGCCACCCTCCCGGTTGTGCCCAGCCTTCGCTAAGGTTCCCCCGGGTTCCGACTCGTAGTTTGGGCTTCCAGCCTGACCAAGACCGAGCCGGGCAAAGAGTCAAAAGTCTGGCCCATTCTGGGTAAGATCAGAGAAGTCAGCAAGTCCTCGGCGAGGGCGCAACTCGATGCTGTGGACCTCAACGCGCACACAAAAACCTCGATGGAGCACCGAAAACAGGCACTCGAGTACTTCAAGCCTTGCATGCCCGCACAGCCAATGGACGACCCCACAGGGTGAGCAGGCTGAGGGCAGACGACCGGACTGTCCGTGTGACCCGCTGCGGCAGGATCTGTCTCGGAAAACGCAAAATCAATCTCAGCCACTGTGTTTGCCGGCCAGACGGTGGGCATCAGAGAGCTCGCCGATCAGATTTGGCTGGTCAGCTTCCTCCACTACGACTTAGGATTCTTTGATCAAGAAACTGGCCGCGTAGAACCGGCTTCTAGTGCACTGTCCGGAAAGTTCACGCCGCTACTTCGGGCGTCTTTTCGCCGACAGCTTTGTTGCGCTACCTCGAAAGACTCCCGGCCCGCCTGCGTCGCGCGCCTCACTGACGACGAAAATCCATCCCGAATTAACGCCGCGAAATTCCCGGACAGTACACTAGTCCGTTCACTCCGGAGAAAGTGTTAACTATGTCTCCGCAATGGACCAAGGGATATTGGCGGAGGAGGTAGGATTCTCCCCCCAATTCTCCAGAATACCCAGAAGTATCAGTTGTTTCAGTTGGTTAAGCCCAATCCTCACTCTCCAGTTTTTGGTGAAATCCGGCTAATTCTGGGGTTTTCGGTTGCAATTGCAACCAGGAGCCCGGCCGATCCTGGAGTGCTGCCCCAGGACTCTGCGTCACTTTTTCTTCCGGCAGAATTGCCCGCCCCTTCAACAGACGACCAGGGGGCCCGCTCGCACTGTTCTCGAAATTTCCATCGCTGGATTTTGAAGTAAAACACGCACGCGCACTGGGTTTTGGGCAGAACGGAGACTTCACTAAGGTTCACCGTCATCCTGGTACTGACTTCATCACCTCGGAATTCAATCACTAGCTCGCTGCAGTCTCGGAGAACACGGCTCGGCAACGCCGATTTCTGACCTTCTCATCTCTTGTCCTCCTAGCAATGATCGTCGTGACCAACCGATGACCGGCTTGGATCGTCCCTACGGCAGGCGGTCCTTCAGGGACTCGGTGGCCGCGAGAATTCTCTCTCGCCAACTCGCCAACTCAAGAGCCACTCCATTCCCTTTCTTTTTGGCATACTTGATCAGATCGCTAAGAGCAGTTAGGGCTGCAAAGCCAACTTGTCCATCAGGGCAATCTCTAACAGTATCCACAAGAGGTGGAAGTGCACGGAGATCGCCAATCTCCCCGAGGGCACGGATTGCGGCTTTCTGGATTTCAGGGTCGTTCTCGGTCTTAGTGATATCTATCAGCCAGGGGACCGCACCAGGGTTCGATGCAGACCGAAAAAGCTCGATCGCACGAGAACAGGCACATTGGCGAATGATCAGATTGACGGCTTCGGGGTCGTCAATCGCGGCCAAACCGTTTTGAGCTACAGAGCTCAACCCCCATGGATCTGAGTGTCTGCTGGCCTTAGCAAGTGGTTCAATCGCTGCTCTTCCACCAATCTTACCGAGGGCTCTAATCACCTCTTCTTGTATGGGACGCCACCCGTTCAGATATTGAGATTGCAGTGAGAGAATTGCCCAAATATCTGGAGGTCCGTCCCACGTCTTTAGCTTCTCATAGTGATCTTCATGGTCGATCATTTCACTGAGCTGTTGAACTGCGGAAGGGTCTCTCAAGCTAGCCAGAGCCCGTATCGCTTGTGTCTGCCAGCCGTCACCTTTCTTCAAGTACTCCAGGAGAGCGGGGACACAGGTCGGATCTCCTATCCGTCCCAAAGCCTCAATCACTTTCGTCCCGGGGGCCTTGTCCAGAAGTCCCAGGAGTGGTTTGACTGCGCCTGGACTCCTGATTCGTCCAAGCGCTTCTGCCGCCGCTTCCCGGACCAATTGTTCTTGATGATCGAGCAAGGCCAAGAGTGCTCTCTCAGCTTTCGTATCTCCCAACTTGCCCAGAGAATAGGCTGCCACCACAAGCACAAATCTGTCCTCGTGCTCTAGGAGGGCCACCAGCGCCTCTGCTGCCTCGCTTCCGCCAATAGAGCCAAGGCTGCATGCGACAGCTCGTGTAATTCCTATGCTTGAGTCATCTAGTAGCTCAACTAGTAACTTTGCTACCGTTTGTTCTTGCGCATATCCGAAAGCGAAAACTGTAGCCGCTTTGATTCGCTCTGACGAGTCCCGTAAGGATGGAAGCAAGGCAGAAACAACTCTGGCCGCCATTTTTCGCGTAGGTTGGAGACCGGACAGAATCATTCCAGGCTCGGGTTGTAGCAACGAGTCCAAACTCCGGAGGGTGTCGTCAATTCCTTCAACTCCTGCCAGCGAAAGAACTGCACGTTCGACCAGGCTCTCATCGCGACAACCCAGGAAGCTCAAGAGGAAGTCATGGCTCAATTTCTTGTTCGAGCTGGCGAGGGCAGAAATCCCTGGCTTGAGGAGATCTCGATCATCAACGGCAGTCAGGTGGTGGATGATCGCTTCAACGGCTGTGTTTGTGCCCACTCTGGAGAGGGATTCAATGCTCTGGGTTACCACATCCTTGTCTGCATGACGCAGCAGCTTCTTGAGTCCACGAGTGACACGTGGCTCTTTGTGACGGACAAGAATCTTTGCAGCCTTAATAACCCTGTGCTTGTCCTCTCTTTCAAGAGATTGGAGCAAGATGGGAATGATCGGCGACACTGAAAATTCCCTAGCGCATTGACTCATCCAAAATCGAACTAATGTGAGACCGTTGCCTCATCAAGAATCGAACCGAACACTTGATGAGGAGGCGACGAATTGAGGAAAAAGTTGAGTTTGGAGTTGCGCCGAGAGTTGTTGACACGCACTGCGGAGGATTACGCATCGGCCCGCAAAGGAATCAAGAGCCAGATCGTGGATCGCTTGATGAGGAGGCGACGAATTGAGGAAAAAGTTGAGTTTGGAGTTGCGCCGAGAGTTGTTGACACGCACTGCGGAGGATTACGCATCGGCCCGCAAAGGAATCAAGAGCCAGATCGTGGATCAGTTGGTTGCGGCAACCGGCTACGGTCGCAAACACGCCATTACTCTGTTGAACAATCCGCCGGGTAGCGTTAGTTCTTCGCGACCCCGCCGCGCCCGATACGATGAGCGAGTCAAGCAGGTACTGGTTACCCTTTGGACCACGGCCAACCGGATCTGCGCCAAGCGACTGGTTCCCTTTCTTCCCGAGTTGATCGAGGTGATGGAGAGGAACGGTCATTTGTCCTTACCCGCTGATGTCCGGGGAAAGCTTCTGACGATCAGCCCCGCCACCGCTGATCGATTGCTGGCCACCGAGAGAATCAATCAGCGTGGTGTGAGTACAACCCGGCCGGGAAGCTTACTCAAAAAGCAGATCAAGGTACGGACCTTCGCCGACTGGGACGATCTTCAACCCGGGTTTCTGGAAGCGGACCTGGTCGCTCACTGCGGCGTCAGTGCTGCCGGTAGTTTTCTGCACACGCTGGTCCTGGTGGACGTCGCAACGGGCTGGACCGAGTGCGTGGCCCTGCTGCGGCGCAGCGAAGCCGACGTGATCGGCGCCCTGAACTCCCTGCGTGGCCGGCTCCCGGTTCCTTTGCTGGGATTGAATACGGATAACGGCAGCGAGTTCATCAACTATGAGATGCTTCGCTACTGCCAAAGAGAGCAGATCACTTTCACTCGTTCCCGGGTCAATCGAAAGAACGATCAGGCCTTTGTGGAAGAGAAGAACGGCTCTGTCGTGAGAAGGCTGATCGGGTACGATCGCTACGAGGGACTGGGGGCCTGGCGGGCCCTGATTCAGCTTTATGAGATTCTACGCCTCTATGTGAACTTCTTTCAGCCCTCGATGAAGCTGATCGAAAAGCAGCGCGTCGGCGCACGCGTCAAGAAGCGCTACGATCGAGCTCAAACTCCTTACCAGCGCATCATTGCTTCTGGTTATCTCACCAAGCGAAAGAGGGAGCGAATCGAGCGTTTTTACCGGAAGCTCGATCCGGTGATCTTACTCAAAGAGCTCGAGCGACGCCAAGACTATTTTTGGACCTTTGCTAACGGACAAAGAGAACTGGAAGGGAACGACTCCCCCAGAGAGATGGATGCAATCGTCAGGAAGTATCTTGTCGAGATCACCGCTTCACAAGAACCCAAAGAGATCAGAAGATATCGGCGGACGAAAAAGCCCCGGACATGGAGGACTCGAAAGGATCCCTTTGCTGAAGTCTGGCCAGAGGTTCGTGTCCAACTGGAAGTTAATCCCGCTCAAACCGCCAAAGCGCTTTTCGTTCGCCTTCAGCAACGCTATCCCGGTCGGTTCTTCGATGGGCAACTGCGGACGCTGCAGCGACGGGTGAGGGACTGGCGTAGGGAGCAGCTCTACAAGGCCGAGATCGCTCGCGTGGAGCCGACAGCCTCCGAAATCGGGTTCCAATCTCGCCCAGTTGCTCCGGCAGAAGATCGCGAAGCGGGTCCGGCTCCGGTCGCCCCGTTGTTTCTGATGTAAGGAACCAATAAGCTGTTCGGAACTGGGTTCGATTCTTAGTGAGGCAAGTTTCTAGCTTTGGTTCGATTCTCTAATGAGGCAATACGCGGGAATTTTATTTGTCGTTGATCACCTGGCTCATTGCCGATCCCCTGCTCGGCAATGACGTGTTCCCAATACTCGAGCTGCTCGGCTACGGGCTGATCCGGGGCAAGTTATGCCAGGAGTGAGACAGCATCCTGAGCAGGAAAACCCCACTTTTTGAGACGGGCTACGAGAGGATTGGCAGGGGTTGTCTGCTCTACCACCTCGTGTTCGGCTTGCACTTCGAGTTGGTCGACCTGGTCGCCTCCTCCGGCAATTAGATCTCTTTCCAACTCAAAGCGCTCGCCGCGCCAAAAGCGTAACTTCCAAGCCGTACCATCTTTCGTTTTTATCAGGCTCCAACGGGCAAGGTAGCCCTTTTGAGTTATGGTCGGAAGTTGTGGTGCGCCGTGAAAAGCCGGCGATTCTCAGTGGGTGAGACTCCCACCCGGGAACTAGTCGCTCCACCCGGTAGCAATCGGAGCGGCGGAGGAGGTAACGAATCCGTCGAAGCCTTTGGTGTAGAGGGTCACGTAGGTGACTTGGCGAGCATGTAGGCCGGAACGCGAGTGAACGTTGAGCAGGCCTCGAAACGACAAGCTGCGGAAGCCGACCCGCCCACAATTCGGGGAAGGCCGCCGTCTTCCGGACGTCGAGCGACGTCTGTCCGGAAGGTTCCGTCGGGGTAATGACGCCGGCATGTATGTACAAGGGAATCGTTTGGAACACGGGAAGCCCTGATTAGTGGGATGCGTGATGTCCCAACAGACAGTCCGTGAGGACCAGGTCTGGCTGGTCAGGGTGGCGGAAAGGCCCGTATTACTGAGGAAGCCGGGTAACTCCGGTGGAGGGAAGGGGCCTTGGTTCAGGGTCAACGTCGAGGAAGCGAGAGCCAGGAGATTGGTGTGAGCCTACGAACTCCAGAAAAGGTTGGGAAGCTGCAGGCGACGGTGCACGCAAAAGCGAAGGAATCACCTGGTTATCGGTTCTACGCACTGTACGACAAGTTGTACCGAGAGGACATCCTGCTTTTCGCCTATCGAGTTTGCCGCTCCAACGGTGGCTCGGCGGGCGTAGACGGGGTGACATTCGAGGACATCGAGTCGACAGGAGCTGACCGATGGCTGGGGGAACTGGCGGAGGAACTCAGGAAGAAGACGTATCGACCAGAACCTGTGCTTCGTGTGTGGATTCCCAAAGCGAACGGCGGCAGCCGACCGCTGGGGATCCCAACCATCCGGGACCGGGTCGTGCAGACAGCGGCAACGCTGGTCTTGGATCCGATCTTTGAGGCGGACCTGCCACCAGAGCAGTATGCCTACCGTCGAGGGCGTAGTGCTCACGACGGGGTGCGTCGGGTCCATGCACTGATCAACACCGGTCATCAAGAGGTGATCGATGCAGATTTGGCCGGATACTTCGATAGCATCCCGCATGCCGAACTGATGAAATCAGTGGCTCGCCGCATCAGCGACGGACGCGTTCTGCGTTTGATCAAGATGTGGTTGCAGTCGCCGGTGGAAGAGATTGACAGACGGGGTCGACATTGTCGAACGACCCGAGCCAAGGACACGGGACGAGGGTGCCCTCAGGGCGCTTCGATCTCGCCGCTGCTCGCCAACCTCTACATGCCCCGGGTGGTCCTGGGGTGGAAGGTTTTGGGATACGGGAAGCGCTTCGGCGGAGAAATCGTCATATACGCCGACGATCTAGTGATCTGTTGCCGACACGGAGCCGAAGAGGCCCTGGTGGCAATGCGTGATCTGATGAAGCGGCTGAAGCTGACGTTGAACGAGCGCAAAACGCGCGTTTGTTTGCTGCCGGAGGAGACATTCGACTTTCTGGGTTACACCATCGGTCGCTGCTACTCGTGGAAGACGGGCCGTGCCTATCTGGGCACACGCCCGTCAAGGAAAGCGGTACGCAGGGTTGTAGGCGCGATCAGCGAAGCGACTGCGCGTCGATGGCTTCTGACCGATGTCGAGAACCGGGTGGAGTGCCTCAACCGACTGATACTCGGCTGGGCAAATTATTTCTGCCTCGGTCCAGTCAGTACGGCCTATAAGGCCGTTGACGAACAGGCCCGAAGAAGGCTACGCCAGTGGTTGCGTCGAAAGCACAAGTTGCAGGGGCGGGGAACGTCACGCTTCTCTGACGAGTACCTGCATCAAGAGCTGGGCCTTGTCCAGCTCCGTGGAGGACGGCGCAACCCTCCGTGGGCGAACGCGTGAGTCCCTGTCCGGAAGCCGGATGCGGGAAAACCGCACGTCCGGTTTGAAGAGCGGAAGGTGGAAACGGAGTATGGAACGGATCGTGAGGCACCGGCAATCGAAAGAGCCGGCAACAGATAGGCCGCTCCTAAGCTACCGCGCCACCTTTCGACTCCACTATGAGAGGCGGCGTATCCTGAATCCGTGGATATCAATCATGGATTCACCCGGAGACCGGGAAGGAGGATACGCCTTGAAGAAAGATACTGTAGTTTCCATCGACGAACCAAGCACAACCAAGGATGCCTTGACGGAAATGCTTCGAGAGGGAGCACAGAAGCTTCTGGCTGAGGCGGTTCAAGCCGAGCTGGGGGAGCTTCTGGAAAAATACGAGGGTCAGCGTGATGGCCAAGGCCGCAAACGTCTGGTTCGCAACGGCTACCTGCCGATGCGTGAGATTCAGACGGGGATCGGAGGAATTCCGGTGCGGATTCCGCGGGTTCGGGACCGTGGAAGCGGGGAGGAGTCGGAGGAGATCATCCGCTTTCGTTCCAGCCTGGTGCCTCCCTATTTGAGACGCAGCAAGAGCATGGAGGAGCTGCTGCCGCTGCTGTACCTGAAGGGGATCTCCACAGGGGACTTCTCGGATGCGTTGAGTGCACTGTTGGGGACGGATGCACCGGGACTGTCGGCCAAGACGATCAGCCGGCTCAAAGGTAAGTGGGTCAAGGATTATGAGAAGTGGAGGCTGCGTGATCTCTCCAAGAAGCGCTACGTTTATATTTGGGCAGATGGCCTCCACGTCAACGTTCGCTTTGACGACGCCAGGCTGTGCCTTCTGGTGCTGATCGGAGCCCGTGCGGACGGCAAAAAAGAGCTGATTGCCGTGGAAGATGGCTACCGGGAAAGTGAGCAATCCTGGTGGGAGTTGCTGCGGAATCTGCGCTCCAGAGGCCTGCGCATGGGACCGAAACTGGCGATTGGCGACGGAGCGCTCGGATTCTGGAAAGCCCTGGCCAAGATCTACGGCAATACGCAACAACAACGGTGCTGGGTGCACAAGACCGGCAATGTGCTCAACAATCTGCCCAAGGCCGCTCAGCCAAAAGCCAAGACGGCGCTGCAGCAGATCTGGATGGCTGAAACTCGAGAGAATGCCTATAGGGCCTTTGACGAGTTCATTGCCACTTACCAGCTGAAGTTCCCCAAGGCCACGTCCTGCCTGGCCAAGGATCGGACAGAGTTGCTGGCCTTCTACGATTATCCAGCTGAGCACTGGCCACATCTGAGAACCACCAACCCGATCGAGTCGACCTTCGCAACCGTGAAACTGCGAACGGCCAAGACTCGAGGATGCTTGTCCAGGCAAACCATGCTGACGATGGTCTTCAAGTTGTGCCTGAGTGCGGAGAAACGATGGCGCCGACTACAAGGTTACCGGCGCCTGGGAGAGGTCATAGAAAACATCACATTTGTAAACGGAATCCGGGGAAAAAGGGTCGCCGCCTGATGGGTCCATACACAACTTTTGACAATAACTCAGCCCTTTTTCACCAGCTCATTAAACGCTGGTTTCAGTTGTTGGAGAATTCGAGAACGATGGCGAAATTCGATTAAAGATAAATGGTAAGAAAACCGATCATAACGAACTTCGCAGAAGGGCTTACCCTGCTGCCAGGCGGCGAAAAGCCATACTTTAAGTGGTAGCAGAGAGGTTAGGGCGATGTAGTATTTGAAACCGAGCAGATGCTCAAGGTTAAGGGGAAGAACTGAGCCGGCATTGATCTTATCGACAATCCATTTACTGTAGAACACGGCATGGTGTTCTACCACCTCTTCATTGGCGAGAGTCTGTCCCCTACTGTAAGCATCGAAGATGTGAAAGCGAAGCTTTTCTTTGGTGGTTTTTCCGGTCATAGGATTGAGGATTGCCACTTCTCCAATGAAGTAGAGCCCCGCGAAGAGATCGAGGAACTCGTCCACCTCTTTGTAGAGTTTTCCACTGCGGGTGCCATGGCTGAGGATCCTCAACATTTCTGGGCTTGAGAAAAGGATGGGAACCTCGGTGGATATCTTTCCTCCTAAAGCCGATTTTTGAGCCTGGGTGATTTTTTGGAGTGCAGCGAATTTAAGGAGATCAGCGGCGTTGGACAGCCCAAATTGTTTGGTCGGGTACATTACGGCCGGGAATTCTTCCTTTTTCTATTGACAAGGTGGGTAAGGATCACCCGCTTTGGCTCGGCCGTCTTGTTTCGTGTGCTGGATGCAGCAAAGACCCCTCGCCAACCAAGGGTTTTCTCAACCCACACCAGGTCGCCGATTGCTGATGATTTTTCAGTCGGTTTCATCACTGGTTTGAGCAGGTTGGTTTTTCCTGATTGGAGTAACGGCGGCATCCCTTTCAGAAACTCATAGAGGGGCTTAATGTCATCTTGGTTTGTTTCTGAATCCGCCTGTTGGGGTTGGGCCATAGAGGAATTTTTAATACAACAACTCTCTGTTGTTGTTAAAAAACATAAGAACTACTTTAAAAACATCTGGATTTCGGCAAAGCCTTTGTGGGTGCTGGTTTGAGACACTTTTTTTACTCGGAGGTGCAACATTTACGCTGAGGTGCAACATGTTTTTTACTCGGAGGTGCAACATTTACGCTGAGGTGCACAGCGCCCAGAAAGCCAGTTCTGCTGCGGGTTTTACTCGGAGGTGCAGCATTTACGCTGAGGTGCAACCGCCTTGGGCTGAAGTGTAGTGGGTAGGGGTGACCAGTCATCAGTCAAAGAGTGAATGCTCGACTTGAAGTACGGGACACTCTCAACCCCTCCTGCGATAGAAAGGGGAGGGGATTGGGGATAAAATTACCCCATAAACCATCTCTTTTCTATAGTTTACACCAAAACTGTCCTCAGCCAAAGCCAGCCTGTGGCTGGTGAGGACATTTTTGCTGTCGGGCTTCTGGTCTCGAGGGTCCGCTTAAGTAAGGTAGCAATCAGCTGACAACCCCTTTTGTACTGCTCTGCGCTTTGGCGGCGCACCAGGGTCCCACCTTACAGAGGACTCCTGGGTGAGCAGCAGCGAGAACGCAGAAGCCCGAACCATTATTATAACCAATCGAGCCTAAGTAACTTGTTGAAAACAAATAATTTATGTAAGAATAAATGATACTTCTCGGATTGATAGCTGCGAGCTGATAGGGGAGTGGGGGAGTCCTGCCCAGCTCGGAGAAATCAATCTCCCCAAAACCATGAAAGGGGGAAAAATGCAAATTCGCGAAGTTGAAGTTCGCTACAAACCAAGCGACGTGCCTTTGGAGCACGGAGAGAAGTTCGGCTGCTCAGAGCAGATCTACCGGGCGTTCCTGCACATGTGGCTTTATCCGGTTGAGTCGTTCGAGGTCATCTGCCTGGACGGCAAGAATCGGATGCTCCACGTGGAGAAAGTTGCTCAGGGGACCCTCACGGCTTCCCTGGCTCATCCGCGAGAGATCTTTTTCACTGCGGTTACCGTGCGGGCTGCCGGCATCCTTTGCCTGCACAATCATCCAAGCGGGGATCCGGAGTCATCTGCAGAGGATATGAAAGTCACCAGACGCCTGGTCGAGGGGGGAAAGCTCCTCGGCATCCGGCTGCTCGATCACGTGATCATCGGCGACCAAAGATACTTTAGTTTCGCCGACGAGGGCCTACTTTGAGGAGGACAGAACAATGCAAACCGGCTACGTAAATTTTTCTGATGTAAAGCGCTCCGTAACAATGCGCCAGCTCATCGCGCACTACGGGATTGACTGGCTAAAGGAAAGTGGCGACGAGCTGCGCGGACGCTGCCCAATCCACGCCCAAGCGAAAGGGCAGCGTTCATTTCACGTGAGTCTCGAAAAGAATGTATGGCAGTGCTTCAGCTGCAAGGCAAAAGGAAATGTTTTGGACTTTGCCATGGCCATGGAGGGTATTTCCGTGCGAGCAGCCGCCCTGAAACTCCAGGACCTGTTTCTGATAGGGGAGGGGAGTCAGCGCGCCGAGCAGCAAGCAAAGAAGCGGCAAGAGCCGCCACCGACGAAGGCCAAAGACAAGCCTCAGGAGCCCGCAGTGAGCGCGATCAATCCACCCCTTGGGTTCAAGCTGAAAACAGACTCGTCTCACTCGTACGGGACGGATCGTGGCTTTTCTCCGGGGATCCTCGAGCAGTTTGGGGCCGGCTTCTGTCAGAGCAAGGGCATGTTCGCCGATCGCTTCGTCTTTGAGCTCCACGACGCTCAAGGACGCCTGGTCGGATATGCCGGCCGATCGATCGACGACAGCGACCCCAAGTATCTGCTGCCCTCATCAAAAAAGGGCTTTCAGAAGCGGCACCTACTCTGGAATTTCCACCGGGAAATGAAAGAGATCGGGCCGGATGAAGCCGTGGTGATCGTAGAGGGCTTCTTCGACGCCCTGCGCGTCAAAGAGGTCGGCTATCCATGCATCGCCTTGCTCGGCTCGTCCTTGACAGAGGAGCAAGAGGAGCTGATCACCAACTACTTTAACCGGGTGATTCTGCTCCTCGATGGTGACGAGGCCGGCCGTGCCGGCACGGACGATTGCCTGCGCCGGCTGGGACGAAAGGTCTTCGTCAAGGCGCTCACCCTGCAGGAGGGTCAGCAGCCCGACAGCATGAGTCGCGAGGAAGTCGTGACTGTTCTGCTCAAAGGCACCCAGGTGCAAGTCCCAGGAGCGACCTGACCGCCTCGTCAGGCAGGTGGTGCACCTGCGTGATCGGCGTTCTTTCCTAGCTCGTAACTTCTTTATAAGGGTGGGTGGGGGAGCCCCTCGTTCTTCAAAGCGAACACAAAAAAAGAGCAGGGTTAATCCCCTGCTCTCTCTTCTTGCAGCCGCTGGTTTTCAGTCGGCTGCTTTTTTATTTCCGCGGTGGGGGAGTCTCTAGAGCCGGCGCAAGGCTCTTCAACCCAGCGTGTTTTTCCAGCCGTCTGAGTCGCACCTCAACGTGAACGGATTCGACGTAGAGGGCGTGGTCGAGCTTGGTCTCAACGACGCTCAGCCGACCTTCGACTCCATCGAGGCGTTGGTCGACGCCATCAAGGCGGTTGTCAACGCCGTCGAAACGATCGTCAATCTCTTTAAACTGGTCCTGCAGGAACTCGACCAGCTTTTCGGTTTGTTGATCGAGGGCCTTGTCCAGATCTTTCTTAGTGATGGTCATGAATGGTGAGAATTAAGGGTAGGCAAGTTGAAGCGTAGCATTACGATCAAACTTGGGAAAGGGCTCCCAAGGCGTCCCTCAGAAGCCCTCTTTTTGTGTTTATTTTTGTTTGCGGGGGCCAGCTTTTTGACCGTTGCGGTAGCTTTCGAGGACCTTCTCGCGGATGGCTTTTCTGAGGTTGGTAGTCAGAAGATCATGCGCTTCCTCATCGCGTTCTTTGCCGGCCGTTTCCGAGGCAAAGGTCCAGATTGGATCAATGACGTTCTCGTCAGTCCACTCATCGAGAAGCTGCATATAGCTTTTCTTTTCTTCGGCAACTTGGATTCGGGTCATGCTGAAATTTCCTTTCTGCTGGCTTGAATGCTCTGGCAGTGGCTTCGCCAGCGCTGCTCACTGCAGCTTGGTGTGGAGCGGCCGGGCCCCCACTGTGTCACCAGGCTTCGCAGCCTTTAATCCCCGTTAGGGGTTCTCCTTGCGAAGCCTTGATGCCGTGGGGTGGCTGCTACACTGCCAAGACCTGTGAGCAGCAATGAAAAAGCCCCGTCGTCCTTTGAAGAACGGGGGCGGGGGGATGGGTGGAAACGAGCTAGGAAAGTCGGCCAGGTGGGGAATGGGCTGGCTCCGCCAAGAGTCTCGAAATCCGTCAATTTCCGGGGGTACTAAGGTCAGCACCAGGTCGAGATCTCGCAGTGAGCGGGATCCTCGAGGGGCACTTTTTCCCGAGAACTGTTTTTTGTGGGGGAGGAGAAAAAAACCGCCTCAGAAATGGAGTCGGGGGATGCTAGAGGGGTTGGGGGAGACCAACCGCGAGGATAGCGGTACCGAGGACAGACCGCGAAGGGCGGGGTGACCAAGGCTAAACCAGACACTAGCCCCGCTTTTGCGTTAGCCTGACAACGACGTCGGCCTGGCCATCCTTCTTGATAAACTCCCAGTCTGCTCGCTCCAGTGGCTCGAGGGTGGCCAAAAGGTATAGATTATGGCCATGCCGAAATCGACCCCGAGTAGCCCCGGAACCTGGCCAAAATAGAGGCTTTCACGATGGGGTTTTTGGCCACCCCGATAATCAGGCCGGTCCGCTCCCTCGCGTTGGGCTCCACGCTCACATCATCCCGAGCGGAACCTACCAGATTTCGGGACCAGCGGAGGCGCTTAGAGTAAATTTTTGCACCGCTGCGGCTCAAACCCCAGCTGGACTCTCCTCTCGGGGTTCAGCAAGGGCTCCAGGAGCGCGTACGTCCTATCCAGTGCGCGGCTCCTGGCGGAGGTGACGAGGCGCACGACTCGATCGGGTGAAGGAGAGACGAGATTCTGGCTCCGAAGGCGCTCACCGGAAAGGCGAAAGAGGAGTCTCGGGGAATCGTGCTCCAAGGCCCGATCGACGAGCCAGGTTTCGAGTGCCCGGAGGTCCCGCGGCCGTGGCACGGAAAAGCCGAGGTGCTGGCGGATCTCGGCGAGATGTTCACGGCGGGTCTGCTCACGGCAGGCGTAGTCTTGAAGCGCCTTCGGGCTGACTTCGAGTTGGTCGGCGACGAAACGGACGGCTGGCTGCGGAGCCACGCTCAGATCCGGAGGAACGAATCCGAGGTAGCGAAGTGCGCACAGCTGGAGAGCTAAGCCCAGGCGATTGGCCACTAGATCCAGGTCGGCGCCTGTCAGGGTGAAAGCGCGGATGAGGTCTTCGAGAGGGATTTCCTCGGGAAAGCCGGCTAATCTAGCCAACTCGGCGTCTGAGAAGATCGATGCTGGCACCGTGGTCTCGTTCGGTTGTGGTTCGCTGGTTTGAGAGTCCTAGTTTAGGATACCGATTGTGAGACGCTCCAAACAATTCGTGGCGCCGGATGGTCCCTGGAGAGAACGAGGTCGGCAAGTCCAGGCTCGCTAGGAATACCGAGAGGCGGCCCTTAGCGTGCGCTCTTGCACCTTTACTGTCGGAACCCCATATGGGGAATGTCGGTCAACAACACTTGCCTGAAGAAGCACCCCAATTCCTCCCTGGCGAGCCAGAGCGACGGCCATGGGCGCCTCGGTCACAGTGTCCATCGCGGAGGCCACCAGTGGAATCCCTAATCGAATGTTGCGGGAGAGGACGGTAGAGAGATCGGTCTCGCCCGGCAGAACCTCGCTCCTCCCGGGTTTCAGGAGCACATCGTCAAAGCTGAGGGCTACGGGTATCTCCATGGACGGATTATAGGGATGGGCCTGGATTGTGGCAAGCTGGCCCGTCCTGAGGACGGGATTGTTTAAGAGCCGCCCCTCTTGTCCCCTCGCTGTGAGAGCATCCAGGAGACGACGTCGTGGGGCGTTCGTAATTCGCGTTTGAGGATGGCCACCAGCAGCGCTTTGGTTAACACTGAGTCGAACTCCTGCTCCAGTCGGATCTCCTCGCTCTGATCCGCCATCTTAATCAGCAGGGGGATCGCTCCCAGCTCTGACTCTCCGCCTAAGCTCCTCCACCCGTGGTCGGACGTGACCACCACAGCCGTCTCGTTCCACAGGCCTGCTTTTCTCGACTCACGCTCGATTGCCCCGAGCATGTCATCTGCGCAAATCACGTTATCGGCGTAGCTCAGGCCAAAGCCCCAGATCTTGAGCTCACCAGACTCGGGATCATAGATCGGGGGCGGGTGGGGTACATTCACATGGACCATCACGAAGTCCCGATCCGGATTGACGGCCATTTCCAAAGCTGCGGAGCGGATGCCGTTGAAGGTTCGAATGTAGTTGCCCCTCTGCCAGCCTGGGACTAGCGCCCGCGTCAACGACCTCATCGTCGATGGCAGATTCTCGGACGACCTGTGCCATACACCAATATGAAAGCCAACGCAGCGATCGACGAACTCGCCAAAAAGTCGGCAGTACGGGTGGTAGAATCCCGCGATGCCGGTCGAAGCTCCGGAAGCAGAGGCTTCTGCGAAGAGGTGGTCGAAGTCGTTGATCGCTACGAAATCATGGCTCCCGTCAATTTGCACTTCTAGCCTGTTCATCGATTTCGTGATATTCACTACCCGGTGGCCGATCAAATAGGTCGGCATCCCGATTGACGTATTGCCTGCTGGAGGAATCACCCGGGGTGCGTAGATGGATTGGGCACGAAAGGAGTCAAAGGCCGTGAAGTCATATCCTGCAGGTCGATCCTCGAACAGTACGCGTTGATCCAGTTCGTCGAATATGATCCACATGACCCTTTGAAGATCGGCATCCCCTCGATCCACTCTCTCCCGGCCAACAAACTGGGCGTTCTCTTTCACATGCCCGTTCCCCTCGTCGATGCGGATTGCCCACCATACAGCCTGTGCAGAATTGGACAGCGCGAAGGGAGACAGGAGTACTAGAAACAGGTAGAGAGCGGACACCAAGAATCGATGCCATTTCCACAACAACACCGAGGCCATCACGAAAAGAGTTCCCAGATAGAAGAGAGAAGCCACTAGAGACACTGATGCCGGGAGGGAATGCCGTAGGAAATCCAGGGGGTTGACCAAACAGATGACCATGACAGCGAGCATCTTCCATTTGGTCCCATCCGAGTCTCGCGACATTACAGCCTTTGAGAAAAGGAACACGCTCCCTGCCAGCGCCAACAGGAGTAGCAATGCTCCGATGTAGTCGTGGCGCATGGGTCTCGGAATGAAATAGAGATCTGAGGTATTGGCGAAGATGAGCGTCCTCCACGCGGGAAGAAGATTGAGATTGGCGACGGACAGTGAGAACGCACCCAGGAGTAAAGTGGAGTGCCAGATCGATTTCTCGCCCACGCCTAGACAGCCTTCCCGGGAGTAAAGCCTGCGGGGACCGCGGCAGCCAAGGATCGGCAGGCGTCAGCAACCGCATTTTCCAGGACGTTTTCTTCTGACCAGAGTCTCGTTGCCGTGACGAACTCACGACTCACTCGAAGACGTAGAACTGTAAACACGGGCAGGACCTTTCGTGCGGCTTTTCCCGGCAGCACCTCGCCGCGGCCGGGTGTCAGGAGCACATCGTCGGAGCTGGAGGTGACGAGTATCTCAATGGACGTATTATAGGACGTTCCAGGATGGTGGCAAGTCAGCGTAGGCCCCTGGGCCGAATGCCCGTGCCCGGCTTGTTACAATCCACTAAACTAGCAAAGGGCGGATCACTTCCACGCGTGGGGCAATATACATAGTGCTTGAGAATCAGGAGTTCCCTCCAGAGACTCTGCTCGTAGAATGCTGCGGGAGCAGCTGACCATCGTTGGCATGAAACGTGACTGAAGAACCAATGGCAGGAATCTATCAAGATGGCTCATACCTGAATAAGCACCCGTCCTGGCACGAAGAAGACTCGCCCTGGAAAGCGGAACAGGTCAGGAAGATCGTAGAGCGCAACCAGCTTGCCCCGACCAGCATTTGTGAGATCGGCTGTGGGGCAGGAGAAATCCTCAAGCAGCTATCGGAACACCTGGGGCCCGGCAAGAATTTCTTCGGCTATGAAGTCTCCCCGCAGGCTTTCGAGTTGTGCAGCCGGAAGTCCAGTGGCAATCTGAGGTTCTTTCTCAAAGATCTACTGGAAGAAGCGGAGACGTCTTTCGACCTTGTGATGGCAATCGACGTGTTCGAGCATGTTGAGGATTACTGGGGATTCTTGAGGAGGCTGCGAACCAAAGGAGACTACAAGATTTTCCACATACCGCTCGACCTATCGGCTGTAACGGTCTTGTGGCCCTCTCCGATTCTGCGAGGGCGGCAGTCGATGGGGCATATTCACTACTTTACAAAGGAGACAGCGCTGGCGACCCTGACGGATACGGGCTACGAGATCATTGACTACTTCTACACTGCGAGCGGCCTGGACCTTCCCAATCGAGGATGGAAGCAAAACCTGGTTCGACTCCCCAGAAGAGTCCTGTTTTCCATAAACCAAGATCTGGCTGTCAGAATCCTCGGAGGCTATTCCCTCCTGGTACTGGCCAGGTAGCAAAGTAGGTCAGGCAGAGCAAGAAACGCAGTATGGCTTTAGGTCTCGAGGGCGTCACCTTTCTCCTTCATGCGCACAAGCAGGGCGTCAGCTATGCGCGCACGGCGACTCTCGGACGCCAGCAACTTCTGGTTTCTGACCGCAGTCTTCTGAAGGTGCTGAGACACTTCGGACACGAGGACCAGCGGGGGCATTTGAACGAAAACCTACGGTATCGGCTCCAGTGACCGCTGCTGGAGCGTAGCCCCAGTGCCTTTTCCCAAATCTCAAGCGCGCGCTGGGGCTGGCCCTTCTTGATGAGGCGGTCAATGGTGAGCGGTATAAGCATTCAGCTCTTTTGGTCTGGGTGGCAAGCCTGGCATCCAGGTCTTTCATCGAGGTATCTCGTCGCGATCGGTGGCGCTTCCGAATATCTCAGGAAGTCAAATTGAAATCCGCTCCACAATATTCCTGGTAATCCGCCGCTGGCGCCGATCGTACAGCCGCGTGGTGCGCGGATCCGCATGTCCGACCAGCTGCTGCACGTCTTCGAGCGGCACGCCTTGCTCGAGTAGATCGGTGATGGTGCCCACGCGAAAGGAGTGGGGCGAGAGCCGCGAGGGCAACCCGGCGTCTTTGAGGCGGCGCTTGACCATGCGGCAGATGTCATGGGCGCGCAGGACATTTTCTGTGAGTCGCTTTTCGCGGCGCACCAGCGTTCGAAATAGGGGACTGGCCTTCGGGGCATCCCGGAGTCCACCCGCGTCTAAGTAGTCCCACAAATATCTCTCCAGGTCATGTCGGACCGGAATCTCCCGGGATTTGCCGCCCTTATCGTCAAAGTGAAGGTTCCACTGCTCGCCTCCGTAGTAAAAGTGCCGAAGCTGGAGCTTGGCTACGGCTCCCACGCGGGCAGCGGTGTAGATGAGCACAGCGATGGCAGCCCGATCCCGAAGCCCCACTACAGTTGAGAGGTCGATCGAGGCGAGCAGCTTTCGGGCCTGCTTGACCGTGATCTCCGGCGTTTTGCCTTCCATTACCTGGTAGCGCTCAGCGCGCACTGAATGAGCTGGGTTGAGGATGATGACGTGGCGGGTCACTAGCCCATCGAAAAAATGCCGAACTGCTGCCAGCGTCAGTTTCTTGCTCGAGACGGCGCCTGGATGCTCATCCAGGTAACGGCCCACGGCACCAGGCGAGATTTGCTGCAGCTGCAGGCCCTTGTCCTTACACCAAGACAAAAACCGCCGCACGGCTCGCTCATAGGCGACGCGCGTATGGGGGTTGCGGAGTTTCCCGTAGAAAAACTCCTGGTAGGCAAAGTGGGCGGCTTTGCCCGAGTCACGAATCAGCGCCGGCAGCTGCTCGCTGGATTGGAGCTCGCCAGGTTTGACCGGGACCAGGTTGGTGGACATACCACAGGTTCTCCATAGCCCGTTTTCAGACAGGAGCTGAAAGGGAGTATTTAATGGATCATAACGTCCTTTATACTACGTTCAGCGTAGCCTAACGGCATGATGCGACATTCCCCTCTTAACCAATCCCCTGACCACAAAAACAGGAACTGAAGCCCCTTTCGGCCTGACGGCCAAAATTCTGCCCTCGAGGATGGCCGTAGACGCGAGACCTCGACCTGCCCCTTGCCTCAGGTATCCCTGAAATTGACGGATTTGCTACTATCGAAGCGACAAACTATGTGTCGTAAGCTTTCCAATGGGTGGAGTTGGCTCTTGCGAGCATGCACCCCATCACTTACCACCGGCTAGTCATCAAGAACTGGAGGCTGGCTCAAGGCAAACCATTCAGTCAGAGACACGCTACGGGATGGTGTCAAAACGAACGTAAAACTCCTTCGTGCCATCGGTAATTTGGAACGCCGGCTCAAGCACCTTCGGAATTGGAACGTAAATCCGGTCTTTCGTCACGATGGTCGTTGTCGGAAACATCGCCCCCCCCGTCGTCTGCGTTTCCAGCGGTTCCTTGAGTTTAAGATCGTAGTAGAGATTCAGATCGCCGGTGGCATGGGTGAATATATAGATCACCCGGTGTGAACCCCACATCAGCTTGGTCGTGTGGGGCTGGCGAAGGAACTCACCCTCGATCTTTGCCAGCCGGTCGGACAGCGCGAGAAACATCTGAAATCCATTAAGCTTTGCATACTCCGCCGAAACCGTCAGCATTTTCATGGCACTTGTTATCTCAGGACGCAGAATGGGCGGTGTGGCTTCAAACTCGTTGGCCTGCGAAGGCTCGTCGGGTGACCAGATGATATCTGGCAGTTCTTCCTCAACGCTGCCGACCTGCTCCTTGCGAACCTCCTGGCGTTGCCCTCCTCCGCGCCCGCCGGATGATCTCAATACCTGCTCAAGATCAGCCTTACCCGCGAGATAGTCCGCCAAAAGCGACTCCGCTTCCCCGAAATCACTCAGTTCGTACCGGAACAGCTCCTCGTTTTCCTTGAGGCGGCGGTATAGGGCGTCACGGCCCTGCCTTGTAGAAGATGGGACGTGATCGCGGATTTGCGGGTAGATGTGCTCCCGAACGAAGTCAATGACAAAGCCCGGAAAAACCTCGCGGGCTGTCCTGTAGGATTTGATCACCATACGCGCCGCCGGCATGTCGCGGTCAATCGCGATATGCAAGATTTCCCCTTTCTTCTCGATGTGAAGGGTTACGCCGTGGCTGATCTTTGCAAAGGCGGCATCGATGTCCGGCATGAAATAGTCATCAATCAGGACTCCCAGCAGCCGCACCAGAAACATGGCTTCGTCCAGAGTAAGTTGCGCCGGGGGAATAAGATCGACAATTGTCTTTTCAGGAACCTCCTCGATTCCGGATATTTCCCTCAGATAGCGAATCTGAAGTTTGCGTCTTGGGTTCGCCTGACTCACGTGGAAAAGATTCGCTTGGTCGCTCGCGAAGCGTTGAAGAATGGTTGCGTCCTGCCCGGTATAGAAGTGCTTTGTCTTTGACGGCTCGTAACCTTTCACTTCGCCCAGAGTGACGTCTTCAGCGCGAGCCGGTCGAACCGTGATCTTGACGTTTTTTGCGAGCGGGATCAGGCCCTGCGAAAGGATGTACTGCTGGAATTGCTGGTTCTGATCTGCCGCGCGTGTTTCGGCCAGATCCTTGGACGCTTCTGCCTCAATCATGGATACCAGATTGGCCACGTGCTGGATGCTTTCGCGGCTCAGTGCTTCGCGCCCGGCGGTAGGATGAAGGATGTTCAGGTTCACAAACCCGCCGAACGCGTAAACGCCTGAGACTGGAATCGGAGCAAGTCCGAAAAGGTTGCGGAAGCCTAGAGTCTGTCCCCCATGCTGAACGAAAAACACTTCACCGGACAGCGGATTGTTGTTAAGCGATAGGCCGGTAAGCCGGGCACGCACACGCGCCTGCGCGTTTATGAAAGTCCGGAGCGTGCCGGAGAACTCCCCACGCGATACGAGCCTAGATGAGATTGAAATTTCTTCATAACCTGCAGCCCTACTCCCCAACGCGTCCTCAAAGACCTGCTGGCCGACAAGGTGACCGTTTACCAGCACAGGTACGGGGAGGAACCGTATATACTGGCTCAAATATTCGGACGCGGAGGCTTCATCGATTGCAAAGGCCTGGTCTAGATCGGCCCTGATGATCGTTCCGGGTCCCCGGTCATCGGCTACACGTTCAAGATCAATGCAATCCTGGGCTATACGCAAATCCGCCCGTCTTGCGTAGCTGACCAGCGTAACGTCCGAGTCGATGTAGCGGGTTTCGACTTGCAGGGCAGTGCAAACCCCAAAATTGGCCATTGCCCCGATGCCGAACGTCCCGATGACGCCGGAGCGCTGGGCGAGTTCGGATTTCTTGCCGCTTAAACCTGCCTTCCAGAAGTTGTTCTTGAGCACTTCCTCGGTCATTCCAATTCCGTCGTCTCGGACCGTTACCCGTTCCTTCTCAACTGTGATGTCAATTCTACGTTCCGCGATTGGAAGGTCCTGAGCCGTGCAACGCATCAAAATGGCGTCATAGGCGTTCTGTACGTTCTCGCGGAGAAACGCCTTGGGCGAGTCATATATTTCCGTCGAAAGAATCTGGAGAATTCGTTCCGTCTCAACATCGAATGCGATGCGCTCTTTTATTTGCTCGTTCATTTGCTCAACCTCGCCGCATATTTTTTCCGAATTTCTATGACCGAAGCGTCAGCAGACTGCGCAACGAGCGGAATCTTTAGCACCTCCCCCAGCCGGTCGCGCCTCCCCTCGGCCCAGAGCGCATCCATGAGATGAATGGCCTCGGCCTCGCTTGCTGGAGGATCAAAGCTGGCGATCAAACTGCGCACGTCCTTCAGCTTTACAAGGCAATCCAAGAGGAGCGGTCGTGCGAGGGGGGCCGACGTTGCGAGAGGTGTGAGGACATCGGCGGCATTGCAGTAATCTCCCGAATCGTACAAGCGCTGAGCCTCGATCAACGCTGCTGTGTTGACATTGGAACGCACCGCCGGTTCGGGCGGTGGGTCATACTGGAACTCGTAATACGCGCCGGTGTCTGGAGGAAGCGCGCGCCGGCCCCAGATGGGAAGGCTGAGATTGTCGTTCTGTATTTCGCGGACGTGAAGACGGCCGGTCCGGTTGTGGGTATCTAGTTCGATGACATTGTAGGCGCGGCCATGCCGGAAGGACGCGCCGCCGCAGAGCGTGCCCGCACTGATGACCGTGATCTTCCGGTCTGTTCCGTGCCGGAACCTTGTATCGAGAAACTGCGGCCGGTGCTGGTGCCCGTGAAATCCCAGGCTGAACCCGCGATCGATCAGGTTCTGTATGAGGTCCGCGTCCATGTAATCGGAGTGCGCCGGGAGGCCTTCGGCGGTGTGATGCCAGACGGCAATTCGCAGCCGGTTCTGCAAGCAAGGGTCGCGCAATCTTTCTCCCGCAATAGCGATACATCCTGGGTGGATGGCGCCCTGCCTGTTAAGCAGATCGTTGTTGTAGCAGCTTGAGAATGCGGCAATGGTCAAATCGAAATCCGGGAAATCGAATACGTCGATCTGCCTTGCCGGGTCGAGATCGTAGGTGCGTGCGCCCTTGTAAAAGGCCGTGTAGAAATCTGCAAAGGCGGCGAGCCGCTGCGCGTAAAGGGCCTGATCCGTTATCTCGTAAAGCTCAAAGCTTGACCATGACCAGCGCAGCGGCGAAGCCGGCAAGAAAAGCTGAGTGACGAGGTCCTTCTTGCGGTCCGGAAGGATATCAACACGACGAAGGCTTTTTTCGAAATGATACATGCTCACATCGTGATTGCCTGGCACGACGATGACGCGGTTGCGGTCCCCTGCCACGAAACGGTCGGTTAGCTGGGCGAGGAAATCTAGCGCTTCTTGATACTGCTCACGGAGCCTGTTCTCCGGGTCCGGCGCATCCGACCTGACGCCTTGAACAATGTCTCCACTGACGATGATCAGGTCGGGGGGGCGAAGTGCGGGCGTTTCCTCTGCCGAGTAGTGCCTCCTGTCGTTTTCAAGCGAGTCCAGAAGAACATCGTTACGGATCGGATTGGCCTGATCACGGTGCAGGTCAGAGATATGGAGGACGGATATCTTCATTGATTGTCTCGTCGTGATTTCTGCTTATTTGGCAGGCACTTACCGAACCGGCTTCCAGGACTTAAAATCCTGGGGGCCTTTGGCCCGTGTGGGTTCGAGTCCCACCCTGGGCACCACACCTGAAAGCCTTGTCCGACGGGAGTTTGCGCCCCTTGAGGCCATTCCACCTTCGACTCTCGAAATTCACCTTTGAGAGGGGGGTTGTGCCCATGTTGTGCCCGCGGGAAACTCACTCCAGCCAACTCAAAGGCAAAACTGGAGGATCATGGGCAGCTTAACAGACCGGATTTCTGACATTCAAACTGGTCCACCTATGGGTAGCGCATCACAAGGCCTGGTACTCCTAACATAGATTTTCCTAGTGATCACGGCACGTGAGCATAGAAAATCAGTGGGTCGAAGGTTCGAATCCTGCCGGGCGTACCAGTTTACCCCTGGTCCATTCCGGAGACATGGGTTACAGATTATACTGGAGACATAGGTAACACTCTTGGGCTGAACGGATTTTCGATGGGCTCGAGCCTGCAGGTCTCGTGATCAAAATATCCGAGGTCGTACTGCATGAAGCTGACGAGCCAGATTCTGTCGCTAACCTGTTTGACGCCGACCTTCTGGCCGGCGAACACAGTGCTTAAGCTGATACGTCAAGGGGAGTTGTCCACAAGGGAGTGTCGCACTTTGTAACGGAAGGCGACTTCGGACTAAATCACCCGCCCCTCTTTTGTCACCACGCCGCTTTCGACAGCTGTATCGAAGATATCCCGAGGCCAGTCGTCGGATATCCCATTCATATCGATCAGGTACGTGATTCGATTGTTACAGTTGCGGCAGAAGTAGAAATATCGCCCTGGGTCCTGACTGAATCTTGTCATCCGTCTCCGGCAGCGTGGACAGTGTTGATAGAATTTTTTCATTTTTTGGATCACCCTGCTTTTGTCTGATGTTCGCAGCCGCCTGTAGTCAACGAGCCTGCGCCACGGTCACTGACACCGTCAAGACCTCGACCGCCTCTTTGGCGACGTCGGGGAGGGCGGTGCCCTCTTCAGCCAGCTCGGAGACCACCATCTGGACAACTGCTTGGATATGCGTTAAGGCTTCCTCTTTAGTGTTGCCCCAGGTGGCCGCCCCGTACTTCTCCAGAGCGGGACAGTAAGCGTGCCAACAACGGTTCTCGTCTGGCTCGACCTCGACCTCGAAAGTATAGGATTTCACTAATTTCTTCATTGGCTTTGGAGGTTAATTGGTTCCCAGTAGCGTAGCGAATCCACGGGATTCGTCAATTTGGGGGGTACCTTGTGAGGTGATGGTCAGGTCGAGATCTCGCAGTGAGCGCCATCCTCGAGGGCAGGATTGTGGCCGTCAGGACCGGGGCCCTCCCTAAGCGGTGCCGAGGGGTCAACCTGCAACTTTTGATTGTCCACTGGTTTCGTCACTTGCGCAGGATAGGTGCGATTTCAGGTTGACCATACTTGGCGAACAGGTCGTTAAATGCTTCGGCAGTTAAATCCTGCAAAGTCATATCTTGTTTGATGGCTAGGATTTTGAGCTGGTCCCTTACCTCTTTGGGGAAGTGCGCGGTGATAGCATAAGTCCCTGCCCTGCTTGGCTGCTGGCTGCGTTCGGCCCCTTGCATATCTAGCTTTGGGGTTGCGGGGTTGCGGGTGCTCGCTCCGATATCAGCTAACGCTGTCCGTAAGTCTGCTTTCGCTTTCGGCATTGCATACTTCTCCACTTATCTGAAAGGTTACAATACTAAGTATATACTTGAAGGTGTCTAAAATCTCGGTGGCGGCTTTGCCGTTCGGCTCGTATTCGATAACCGACTGACCCAATAATGCGGCGTCGCCAAAAGCTACCCGGTCACCGATGGTGATGGGACAAACCGGGATACCGAAGTTTTCAAGAGCGGCTTTGGCTTGGACGTGGCGGGTGCCTTTTGACTTTATGGCATTTAGGATCGCCAAAGTTGGCTTGTCACCAGCAAGATCAAGCAATTGTTTCATGTCCGGCATTGTCTCAATGTCGAAAATCTGTGGCTTGCATGGAATGAGGATTAGGTCCGCTGCCTTGGCTGCTGTCAGTGCCGCATTGCCGAAAAGTGGGGGTGTGTCGATTATGACGATATCAACCCCGCCCTGCTCCGCTTTCTCCAGAGTTGTTAGCAACCTTCCCGGTTGGGCGTCAATGATGATTGGGGTTTCTGCTTCCCTGCGGTCACTCCATTTACAGGCGGTGGTTTGAATTGCATCTAGGTCAATAATGACGGTGGAAAGCCCTGCCCTCTCCGCTGCCACGGCAAGCGATAAAGAGAGTGTCGTTTTTCCGGGTCCACCTTTCCCGGCGATGGCGGCTACTTTATACATGTATGATTACCAGAAAGTATGTAAGTATCCTTCTAGACTAAGCGTCTCCCATACGTACAAGCTTTGAGGCTTGAAGGCAATGGTACTTGCTAGGGCTGTCCACATAAAAAGGTCAACGGTTGTTTTTTGGTGGACGTGGTGGTTTGGGGTCGTCGCGCTTCCGGCCTTGGTCGTCGTCGACAGTCCTTGTCGCGTTCTCGGTCTTCCTTCAGATTCCACCTCGCGATGGACACCCTTGCCGTCCGGCTAACGATTCCCCCTGTCGGGCTCGTAGAGGACTTTCACCTCCAAGTGGGTGCGCCCGGCAGGGCGCACAAAAAGAAAAAAGCCCCTCGGAGTACACACAGGGCTCTTTTTACCGTTCAAGAATGCTTATAGGCTCATCACTGTCTGGGGTGTGCCAGACTCGCTCGAAGATTCGCGTTCTCGGTCTTCCTTCAGATTCCACCTCGCGATGGACACCCTTGCCGTCCGGCTAACGATTCCCCCTGTCGGGCTCGTAGAGGACTTTCACCTCCAAGTGGGTGCGCCCGGCAGGGCGCACAAAAAGAAAAAAGCCCCTCGGAGTACACACAGGGCTCTTTTTACCGTTCAAGAATGCTTATAGGCTCATCACTGTCTGGGGTGTGCCAGACTCGCTCGAAGATTCGAGTCGGCTCAGTGATAAAACGAGGACGTCGGGGATGTGTGCGAGGTTTGATTGGCGACAGTTAGAATTCCCCGCGACGACAAATGGAATTCCCCGCTTTTTCAGGGCTGATCCTGACCATGAGGGCATGGTTAAGGATCAGCAAGTGCGGAGGTTAGTAAAGTTGAAGAAGAACGAGAAGACGCTAACGATGGCGGCGGCCAAAGCGGGGATGTCGCGAAAGACAGCTCGCAAGTACCTGAAGTCGGGAAAGCTACCGAGCCAGTGTCAGCCGGAACGGTATTGGAGAACTCGATCGGATCCGTTCGAGTCGGTGTGGCCGGAGGTGAAAGAGATCCTGAAGCGATCGCCGACGGTGGAAGCAAAAGCGGTGTTCGATCATTTGTGTCGTCAGCAGGAAGGGGCCTTCCAGCAAGGCCAGTTGAGAACGCTGCAGCGCAGGATCAAGCAGTGGAAGGCAGAATACGGAGAAGCGAAGGAGGTGATGTTCCCGCAGAAGTATCAGCCGGGACATCAAGCGCAATCGGACTTCACGTTTATGGGGCGCCTCGGAGTGACGATCCAGGGCCAGCCGTTTCCCCATCTGCTGTACCACTTCGTGTTGGCCTACTCGAACTGGGAAGCGGCCACGCTGTGTTTCAGTGAGTCGTTTGAGAGCCTCAGCCTGGGGCTTCAGAACGCGTTGTGGGAGTTGGGGGCGCTGCCCGAGGAGCACCGGACCGACCGGCTCTCGGCGGCAGTCAAGAACCTGAAGCGGGAAGAGTTCACCGAGCGCTATCAAGCGTTGCTGAGACACTTCGGGATGCGCTCCAGTCGCACTCAGGCAGGAAAGGCACACGAGAACGGGGATGTGGAACAGTCCCATCACCGCTTGAAACGGGCCATTGAGCAGGAACTGCTGCTGCGGTGTAGCCGTGATTTTTCCAGCCGGGAAGAGTACGAGGGCTTTGTAGCGGTGATTGTGTCCCGGCGCAATGCGGCCCGGCAAAAGCGCCTGGGAGAAGAGCTGGCAGTGATGCGCCCGTTGCCGGCACGCCGTCTGGATGACTTCACCCGGCAGTGGGTGAGAGTCTCCCCCAGCAGTACGATCCGGGTTCGCCACAACACCTATTCGGTGGACAGCCGGTTGATCGGCGAGCGCGTTCAAGTGCGGGTGTGGGCGGATCAGGTGGAGGTCTACTACGGAGGACGGCGCCAGGCACGGATGCCGCGCTTGCGAGGAGAAGGCAAGCATCGCATTGACTACCGGCACGTGATCCATTCGTTGGTGCGCAAGCCGGGGGCGTTTACTCGCTATCGCTGGCGGGAGGATCTGTTTCCGGGGATCTTGTTTCGAGTCGCCTACGACGAGCTGCGCCGAGATTGTCCGGCCACGGCGGATCGCCAATATCTGAAGATCCTCGAGGTGGCTGCCCAGGAAGGTGAACAGCGGGTGCGAGAGGCACTTCAGGTGTTGATTGAGCGGGGACAAAGAATCCGTTTTGAAGCACTACGAGAATGCCTTGTCGATCCGGTGGTGGAACCCTGGGAAGTGATGGTGGAGAAGATGGACGTGGGCCTCTACGACACCCTTCTCGAGAACCGGGAGGTGAGGTCATGAGCACAGGCAACTTACCGCGACTTCGCGAGTGCCTAATCGAGCTGCATCTACCGGCCTTTCGGGAGCACTACGCCGCCCAGGCGGCACTGGCCACCCAGGAAAGTCTGTCCTATCCCCGGTTTCTCTTGTCGTTATCTGAGATCGAGGTGGCGGAGCGGCACGAGCGCAAAATCCAGCGCCAGCGTCGGGCCTCCAAGCTTCCCTGGGAGAAAACGCTGACGGCGCTGGACCGCTCGCGCTTGCCCCAAAGCGTGGATCGACAACTCACAGCGCTGCTGGAAGGGACGTTTTTGGATCGTGCCGAGAACGTCTTGGCTTTCGGTAACCCTGGGAGCGGGAAAACCCATCTGGTCTGTGCTCTGGGCCAGGAGTTGATTCTGCTGGGGCGCCGGGTTCTGTTTTCTACCTGCGCCCTGCTGGTACAGCGATTGCTGCGGGCCAAAATCGATCTGACTCTGGAGAAGGAGCTCAAGAAACTGGATCGCTTCGAGGCTCTCATAGTCGATGACATCGGCTACGTTCAGCAAAGCCGGGAGGAAATGGAGGTTCTCTTCACACTGCTGGCCCATCGTTACGAACGTCGCAGCATCTTGCTGACCAGCAACCTGATCTTCTCGGACTGGGAGAGGATCTTCAAGGACCCCCTGACGACGGCAGCAGCCATCGACCGGCTGGTGCACCACAGCGTGATTCTGGAACTCAACGTCCCGAGCTATCGAATGGAGAGCGCCAAGGCAAAGCAGCAGGGAACCACGAAATGAGGAAACCGCGAGGAGGTCAAATCCGGGCAAATCGGCTGATTGGACCCCGGAAAGTGCTTGGTGAGGGCGATAGACGAGTGCCCGCCAAGGGGAGAGGTCGTACAGCGCCCTACAGAGGCCGCTCAGCAGCCTCGTGGATCTGGTCCACTCCCCTCGACGCCAGCGCGAGCGAGGGGGAGCTCCGTTCGGGCTACGCCCTCACTCCGTCCCCCTCGCATTCTAGGAACAATCTCTCTTTTTTACAGAAAGGAGGACCGCGGAAAGGGCCGTCTCAGAGGACGGCTACAGCTCTTTTTTTTTAATCCTTGTGTGTGGATTTCCAATCGTCGCTGCGGGAATTCTATTTGACGTTGATCAGAGGTTCACTGAGCAGGGAAGAAGCAGTAAACAAGAAAAGCGGAGAGGGGCTATCGCCACTGACGATCGGATGCCGAGCAGCTTCACGCAACTGATCACGCCAGCTAGCTTTTGGGGTTTCAGTGAGCACAGCACGGATCCGGGAAACCCCCCACTTTGTCTGATGCCGCTTCTGCTTGGCGATGAAGTGGAAATACGCCCGCAGTCGGCGACGATATTTCACGCTGTCGCCCGATCCAGTCTCCATTCCATAGGCGAAGTGAGCGGTCCGCTCACTCTCTGGGAGCTCAGGGTAGTGCAGCTCAAACAGGGCATCCGAACCCAGCGGAACTGTCTCCGTTTCCTGAGACTCAAACCACTGCCACTCGTCGCCGACACGCTCTGCCGTAACCTTGGGGATTTCTACTCGAGTTTTGAGACGTCCCTTGCCGCGTTCCCAGCCAGTCAGCTCGACGCGGCCGTTGGAGTGGCGACAGGCGAGCTCTAACATAGCGTGGAAGCCGCTGATCCGGATCTCGTGTCTCAAAAACCTCAGCTGGTCAGGAGCGTTGTTGCTGCCGGCAGCCAGGGCATAGTCCCTCTCTTTGTTATACCGAGCCCATCTCCAATGGAGCCTTTCTTTCGGGATTCCTGCCTCATTGACAAGCAGCTGGAGCGGCGCTTGGCTATCCAAGTAGAAATTGAACGGACCCATCTTGCCATGGGTCCGAAAGGCGAAGCGGTTGATCAGTCCATGGCGGTAGAGGAGCTGCAAGCGATCGTAAATTTTCCGTTCGTAGCCAGGGGTCAGAGCCAACAAAAGCGACGTCGGAATGAATCTGAAGCGGTCGATCGTCTGGATAATTTTGAGGTCGCGCTTTGTGAGGTGGAATGGCCGGATCAGCTCCGGAGCGCGGCGGGTTTTTGGTAAGCGAGTGGCTTGCATTTGGTGTCTGTTTTCGATTCGGTTTAACTGTTAACTGGCTAGGGAATGGAAATAAAAAAAACCGGCTACTAGTCCTCACCCTCCTCTGAGTCAATTAGGTCAGCCAGGTGGGATTGTTGCTTTGTTTTGATCGGCTCGTCACTGTCCGGAGAGCCTGGAACAGAATTCGCGGTTATAAGAGTATGGGGGGATTTACTTTTGATCTTAGCGGCTTTTGAAGAAGCCGGCAAGAGCTCCTGCAGGTGGCGGGTGCGCTGCTCTTCTTCCTTAGCAATTTCTTGGGGCGTCGAGTAACACGCCTGGCTGTAGATCCGCTCCAGGCCCTCCCTTCTTCGTCGAGCGGTGATCCAAGGGGTTTTGACATACGGGGCCCGCATAAAGACTGCCTGGTGGTCGGGAACGTCGAGAAGGAAATGAGCTTTTGGTTGGGCCTTGACCTGCTGGAGAGCCAAGGTCATCTGTTCGTCCTTAGTTAGGAACTGACGACTGGAGACAACCCACCGCTTGCGATACTCATACCAGGGAGTGAGAGCTTTGCTGGTGGTTTTGCCAACAGTTTGCCCAGCACTCCGCGAGTGGTTTTGCCCCTGCTGCTCAGTGTGGCTCTCACTTTCAGAGACGCCCTCACTCTGGGTGTGAGTGATGCTCTGCCCGTGGCTCGCACTGCGCCCCTTGGTCAGGCTGATGCCGTGGGCAGCGCTCCTCGACTCAGAATCAGACCAGGAGTCAGTTTCTGACGAGTTCTCTGTGGCAGAGCTGAAGCGTGAGTTGGTCGTGCCACGGGCTTCACTCGAGGAGCGCTCAACCTCTCCGCCAGCGCGGAAATCACCGCGGCGCGACTCTCCAGTAGTCAGCACTTGGCTAGAGGCTGAGCCGAGCCCTGAGGAGCTCCCGCGCCCGCGGGATGACGCGCCGCCCTGAATCTGGTCGTTTCCCACAGTTAAAGTTTCCGTTTCACCCTGGCTCTCACTCACCCCAGTCTCCCGGGAAACACCGCGGGCGGTGCCGGTGGTTCGATCCCTGCCCTGGGCCTGGGTCGAGGACGTCGCCTGGCTGGAGCCAACAGTTTGGCTAACGTTGTTACTCTGGGACTCTCCCTCTGTCAGGACCTCGCGGGTAGACTCGACCGGCTCAAGCTCGAGTGATTTCAGCTCGTCTTTTACCAGCCACGGATCAAATCTGTCGATCATCACCTCGGGCACTAAATATTCCAGATCATCGGTGCTCAAGCCGCCGAACAGAATTTTCGTGCGAACACATTTCATAACTGAGTCGGCGAGCAGCCCGGTCTCCTCTTGTTCCCGCAGTTGGGCCAGGTATTGATTTCCGAGCAGGCAGCTGAGATTCAGTTCCCTTCCTTGGTCCAGCGCACGACACAGGTCAGTCGTGGCACAGTTTTGCGCTTCGTCCAGGATCAGGTAAATCGGTGACCGTTGCCCTTTCGGCCGGCGGAAGGCGTGCGCGACCAGGTCGTTGATGAAGAAGCGAGAAAGCAGTCGGATATCATCGAGCGTCAGTGGCTTGTACAGCTCGAAGTTCAAAATAAGAATTTTGCTGCCTCGGGTGACATCAGAAAGACTGAGGTTATGGGTTTGCTGGGTGATGATACGGCGGATTGCTGGATCCAGGACAAAGCTTTGCAGCCGAGCCAAAGTTGAGGCCAGCAGCTGGTCTTGACGGTCAGCCCTTAGGCCATCGACATAGGCCAACTCCTGCCGGATATAGGGATCGGAGATCGAGGCCAGCAGGGCCGTCCGGGTCGGAGATCCCGGGCGCAGCAGGTCCAGGGCTTCGGTCAAGGTGAGGGTCAGCTCCCGGACGGCAAACAGCACGAGAAACAGGAAGCGCGCAAGTTGGGCGGTCTGATCGAAGGAGCCCTGGCCCCAGGCCGAGCGAATCGCCTCGCGGACGTTCTTGGCGTGGGTGGCCACTGGCAGATGATTGGGCTGCAGTGGATTGTAGCCAATAATTCTCTCCTCGTCTTGAGGGTCAAACCAGATCAGCCGGTTGGTGTGCCCGTGGCCGATGGCCCAGTCCCGGGCCATAAGGCCGAGGTCGCCTTTCGTGTTGATGAGGATGACGGTGGCATTAGGTATCTGGCAAAGCTGCTCGAAAAGCCAAAGCAGCAGCCGGGTTTTGCCAGAGCCGGGTGGCCCGACCGCCCACAGGTGAGTGGTCAGGAAGTTAAGGGCGAGCCTGAGTGGCTGGTTTGACTCGAGGTCAAAGCCGAGGGGGAGCCACTGTTTGCGACGGGTCAGACTGGGGAGTTTCATGTCTGATCCTCGGGCAAGAAGTTGGCAAAAATCCGCCCCACCTCGCTTTTGTACCAGGCCAAATCAGCCGCCGTCAGAGACGAGATCATCTCAAGTTCCAAGCTCGATCGCAGGGATTGAAGTGAGAGCTTGAGGGCGTCTCGCCGATCAAACTCGGAAGAGGAGGGAAAATCACCCATGTGGACCCTGCGTCCACCGTCAGCCCAAGAATTACTCCCGCCCCAGGCCTCTCTATAGCCTGCTGTGCCGCTCGAGCTTCTCGAGATCCCCTCGCAGGTCGTGAGGCTTTCGTTCCGGGAAAAGTTTTTTGATTTCATTTTGGAATCCTCCTAATGATTATTTGCTGGCTCCTATCGCAAAACTCGGATGCCTGATCGGCTTTCTTGCTCCAGCTCCTCCCAGGGGCGGAGGGCCTCACCCCAGCGGGCGATCAGGTAAATAAAGGGGTGTTCTCGCCGCCGGCCAATCAGGATCGGGTCGGGCTCGTGTCTCTCCGGAGTCCAGATCTCGTACTCAGAAAAAAGATGCCTCTTTCGGCACTCCTCCCACCCCTCTAAGGCAGCGAGCGGGATAAAGTCGTAAGTGTAGTCAGCCAGTGGTCGGCTGCCTGCTCGGAAATCCTTCTCGCCAACCTGGGCTATGTACCGGGTGGGAAAAATCCGACTCAGCGCCAGCTCGTCCGCTTTCGAGATAAAGGCAAACGGAATCGACGACTTGAGCGCATACGCCTTGTAGTGAGTGAGCAGCTCGCGGGCCTGGGCTTTCAAACCGATCCTCATACTGATGATCAGTCTGGTTCTCAGGTCCTGGAGCGTGACGTCGATTTCCAGGTCGCTAAAGTCGCCTGTATTAGGGCCGTTCTTGGCGAGTTGGAAATCAAACGGTTTGGCAAGCCCTTGGAAAATTTCAACCTGTTGCATAATCAGTGGTCTCCTCTCTGAAAGTTGGTTATTCAATTTTTCTGCCTTGGCCCTGCTGCTCGTCATCGAGCAGCTCGTGAACAAAGTCACCGACCATCCGCTGGCGCTCGTCGTCCTCGATCGCGTACTCATTCTTGAGGGTCTCGTCATACTCCTGGACCGCATCGAGCAGCGCCGTGTGCTCAGCCATCTTGTCGCGGGCAGTTCTCTGGACGAGATATTGTTTGCTGGCGCGAATGTTTTCCTCGGTAGGCCGTCTCCGCCTCCGGGGTGGTGGTGGTAGAGCTAAAACAGTTGGCTGTGCCGCGACTCGCTCCGGAACGTGTCAATGATATTGAGACACTTTCTTTGGAAAATTAGTGTAGCGTCAGTTCACGAGTCCTCCTGGTTGGGGCGATTGATCCAGGCTGCCTCGGGCAAAGACGGCGGGACAGGCCGTCCCTTGGGGAACCGCTCTGGGGATCGAGCAAAGGCGGATTGTAGGGCCTGAGCCCGCACCTGGCGTCTGGACTCCGCCCTCAGGTAATGAACGTCTTCGGGCGTGTGCAGTCCGATTCCCGAATGGCGATGCTCTGTGTTGTGCCAGCGAAAGAACTTCCGGCAAAACTCCCGTGCGTCTTGAATGGAGCCGAACCGCCGGGGGTATTCCGGACGGTATTTCAGGGTCTTGAACTGGGACTCCGAGTAGGAATTGTCGTCTCGCACGTGGGGCCGGGAGTGGGATTTCGTGACGCCCAGATCGGCTAGCAGCAAAGCCAGTGCCTTGGATTTCATCGACGGTCCCCGGTCGGCGTGCAAAGTCAGTCGTCCCGAGTCGATTCGCTGCTGGGCGCAGCTTTGTCCGATCAGCGTCCTGGCCAGCGAAGAACTTTCTTGAGTGGCCACCATCCAGCCCACCACGTAGCGGCTGAAGATGTCCAGCACCACGTACAGGTAGAAATAGCTCCATTTGACCGGCCCCTTCAGCTTGGTGATGTCCCAGGACCAGCATTGGTTGGGAGCCGTGGCCAAAAGCTCGGGCTTTTCGTATTGAGGGTGGCGGCGTTGCAGCCGCCGTTCTCTGACTTCGTTGCGTTGCTTCAAGATGCGGTACATGGTTCGAATCGAACACAGATAGCGGCTTTCGTCCAGTAATTCGGCCCACACGGCAGCCGGAGCTTTGTCGACAAAACGTCTGCTGTGAAGCAGCTGCGCGACCTCCTCTCTTTCCGGCCCACTCAAGGTGCGCGGCGGAGAGGGCCGCGGGCGGACCTCCCGCGGAAACTCCCGGCGGCGTCTCTCTCGATAGAGACTGGCCCGGGGAACCCCCAGGGCCCGGCAGGCCACAGCCGTCGGATGCGATTGGCTCAGCTCAATAGCCCGATTCCTCAACTCTCGTCTTCCTCCCGGCTCGTCCCCAGCGAGATACCCATCATCTCGGAGGCTTTTTTTTGGATCTCCAGCATGATCTCGGCCTGTTCCAGCTTGCGCTTCAAACGTCGGTTCTCGCGCTGCAGCTGCTTAACTTCGGGGGTGAGCGGATTGACCGGCTTCGCTTTGCGACCTCGTTTCCTGGGAGCCAGGGCCTGCAAGGTCCCCTCTTGGCGTTGACGGCGCCAGGTCTGCAGATTGGACCAGTACAGCCCTTCGCTTCGCAGCAGAGCACCCAGCTCTCCGGGCCGGCATCGATCGGCCTGGCCGAGTATCTTCAGCTTGTATCGGGCCGAGAAACGTCGGCGGGTGGCCCTGGCCGGCACCTCCGGGTCGGGCACAGAATCCGGCTGTGCAACCTCCCCGGCGCCGGCGCCGATTTTGGCAGCCTCTGCGCTTCGCTCCGAGGCCTCCAAAATCCTCAACTTCCTGTCTGAACTTTGATCCGGCATCTTCGATGATCCACCTTCTCGCCCTCTACTCTAAATTAGAAGACTAACGGTGTCTCACCATCATTGGCACAGAGGGGTCCAAGGGTGTCTTATCGCTCATCCATCGGGGGGCGCCGTCTGGGGTGAACAGGTGCTTCTCGTAGAACTGCAGTCCCTTGGGTTCTACCCCGATTTCACGGACGGTTTAGAAAAGAGTGTTTCCTCCTGATTTAAGCACCCCAGAGCATGTCGTTTGCGAGGATTGTGGAAGCGCTCGATGTAATCGAAGATGTCGGATCTAGCTGCATCCTGGGTTCGGTAGTTTCGTCGATTGACACGCTCTCGTTTGAGCAGACCAAAGAAGCCCTCGACAGCAGCGTTGTCAGCATAGCTGCCCACCCTACTCATCGAACAGACCAGGTTGTGAGCCTTCAGGAATCGTTGATACTCGCTCGAAGTAAACTGGCAGCCACGATTTGAGTGCAACACAACCGACTGGCGACCTTCTCGCTGCCACAGTGCCATTACAACGGCTTGCAGCACCAGGTGGCGGTCCTGAGTTGGACTCATCGACCAACCCACGACGACACCGGAGTACAGATCCAGCACAACGCACAGATACAACCAGCCTTGGGCAGTATCGACATATGTTATATCGGTGGCCCACTTCGTATTAGCAGCGGTGGCCGTAAAGTCTCGCTCTAAGACGCCCACCCTTTCGACACCTACAGGACGCTCCCCGGATGGCTTGTGGCGCCACCGTCGTACAGATCCAGCACAACGCACAGATACAACCAGCCTTGGGCAGTATCGACATATGTTATATCGGTGGCCCACTTCGTATTAGCAGCGGTGGCCGTAAAGTCTCGCTCTAAGACGTTTTCGACACCTACAGGACGCTCCCCGGATGGCTTGTGGCGCCACCGTCGTTTCTGCGGAATGCCCTTGAGTTGGTTGATGCGCATTAACCGAGCGACCCGATTCAGACTGCAGGTTTCGCCGGCATCGCGCAGATCCTTCCAAATCCGAAAACTTCCCATCACTCTGTCACTTTGCTCATGCAGCAACCGAATCATTTCACTGAGGCGCTGGTTGTCCTGAGAGCGTCGACTCGGTTCCCGGCCACGCCAATCGTAGTACCCACTGGCAGAGACGCGTAAACAGCGACACATCATGAGAACGGGAAAAGATCCGCGACAACGATCGATCATGCGAAACTTCAGCTCGATTCTCTCGCGAAGTACGCCGCCGCTTCTTTTAAAAAATTGCGTTCCTTTTTGACCCGCGCCAGCTCGCGTTTCAGCCGCGCCATTTCATCGTCTCGGGCTTGGCCCTGGCCAACAAACGCCTTGCTGCCTTCGGCCCTGATCTGTTTGCACCAGCGACCCAGCATGTTGGAGTTGATGCCCAGCTCTTGAGCGATCTGGCTCTTGGCAACACCGGGATGATTGGCTAGCTGGACAGCCTCTCTCTTGAACTCAGCTGAATACTTTCTGCGTTTTGTCATGACATTCCTTTCGCCCATTATCGGGCTTTTTAGAAATGTCCGCTTTATCGGGGTAGAACCCCTTCCAGTACGCTTCGTCGAAGGTGCTGTCTCCGGCCGCAACCCGGTAGCGGTCCAGGCAGTCCAGGATGATTGCCGTGTGGTCCAGTCAATGGGGCCCACCTCTGAGAACATTGGGTTCGCCGGTGAGAAAATCGGCCATCGCAAATAGAGCCTCTCGATAGCGGCTCATTTGTCACACGTTGGAATCCCCTTAGCGCGTCGCGCTGACCATCAAATGCCACCCCAACCACCGGCCCAGAAGCTTGTGAACCGGCCTTGGAATCCGGGAAGCCAGAAATCGAAAACCGTAGGTGAAAGGATAATCCGAAGCGACCTGAACGCGTGTGAAGTGTTGAAAGAGTTGAGCGGCTGCCTTTCTCGTGAAGGTGTATACAACGGGGCACTCATCCTTCAAATCGCGTGGGGATTCATAGGGTAAGTGGAACAACCAGTGGACCAGGTTGACCAGGGAATTTCGATGATAGAGCATCACGTAGGCTTTTCCTCCCGGCTTCAACACGCGGTAGATCTCAGCCACAGCGGCCCTGATGTCGGGTGTGTGATGGAGGACGCCGAAAGAATAGACAGCCTCGAAGGTCCCGTCCCCAAAATCCAGACGTTCACCATTGCCAGCTCTGAACACAATAGATAGGTCACGCATTCGTGCGTGCTGACGAGCGACTTCGATGGCCGAATCCGTCAGGTCGACTCCGGTAACGTCAAAGCCGCACCGGGCCAACTGGACACTGTCAACGCCGATTCCGCACCCCATCTCCAGCAGTCGCCCGGAACTGCCTCGGAGACTCTCGAAAAGTTCGCGCAAGTGGTAATGCCAGCGATAGCGCTTGCGCTCGATCTCATCAAAATATGCGGCTGTTCCGCGCTCCTTATCCGTGTAGTACTCGTTGTTTATATGAGTCTCCCAAAATTCGCGAACATGACTCAGGGTGGCTCCTGATTGTGTGTTTGAACTCATTCTTCCTTACTCCTTTCTATCACTCGAGCGGCTGGGGACCGGCAAGAGAGTTTGGCACGGATGCTCAGGCCCAAGACGGGAACACTGAAAGTCTTGATATACGCCTTCTCCAACCAGGAGAGGTTGGGGTTGCGGAGAAGGGGAGACCCAAAAGTCGACTTGTGCACGGTCACGACACCAGCTCTCGGTGTCGTTCCGGCTGGTTGAGGCTCCGCAGCATGGAGGCGAGGGCCCGGCACATCCATGCATTGCACCACCTCATCAGAGTGAACTTCATGGTCCACCATTTGGACTTCTGATAGAAGAAACGACCTTCGCGGCTGTACATGTGGGTGAGGGTCCAGTCCAGAACGCGCCCGGTTGTGAGCCAATAAGACGGTCGCCTGGCGGCCGCCCGGGTAAGACAAAGCAACGCGGAAGCTGCACCGTGGATATCGTGAGGGTACGTTTGATCGCTCATCCACCGGGGTGCACCGTGCTCTGTGAACAGGCGCTTCTCGTAGAACTCCAGGCCGGTCCAGTACACCTCGTCGAAACCGTCGTCTCCAGCCGCCACCCGGTAGCGGTCCAGACAATCGAGGATGATCGCCGTGTGATAGTTGTCATGCGAAATGTGAGAATCGCCGGGGGGATGTGTGTAAAACCAGGACCCGCTGGTTTGCTGTTTGTCTGCCACCCAGTTCAGTAAGCGCTTCCCTTCGTCAAGGTGGTCTGCTCGGCCTAGAAGCTGGCCTGCCTCGGCTAGAAACGCCCCAACCAGGGCCGGCACATCCATCACAGCCCAGGTGACTGTGGAAACGGGAACGTAGGAGTAGCACTTCATCTCTTTCGTGTCGCAGAGTACGTTGGGTTCGCCAGTGAGGAAATCAGCCATGGCAAGTAGCGCCTCTTGATAGCGATGCTCACCGGTCAGGCGAACTCCCTCCAGAAAAGCCAGGCCAATCCAACTGGTGACCACGCGATTGGGAAAGTGGCGTGGAGCAAAGAAGCCCACATCTTGCCAGGGATACGGGTATCCCCATGAAAGGCCTCGGAAGCCCCGTGACGGATTCTCCAGCAACCAGTCCAATAGACTCATGGCTTCACTCAGGTCCTCCTGTTTGCCTTGACTTGCGTACAGGTCGAGCAGGGCATGGGCGAAGAGCGCGATACCTTTTGGATTGCGTGTGCGAGGCACCAGAAGCCAGGGTCGAAGGTTGATCGGTGCGCGCATTACGGCCTGGATTCCCAGGAGTCGTGGCCACCGGGCCCAGCCTAAGACCGGACCCAGCAACGGGCTGTTCAGCGCATCATGTTTGTTGTGCCCGGCGAAGTCGAGGTTTCTTGAGAACTCCAGCGTCTCTCGAAGAGGCCCGAGCAGGCTGGAGGCCGTCGGGAGGTCGAGAGTGCCTTTCCGGGACTCTCGGGCTGGTATCGTTTCGACCATCAGCTACTGCCCGTGAAGGATTCGTTCCTCTATTTCGCGCCAGTGCCGGTTCTCCAGAAAGATCTCCTGCCAGAACTTGAGGCCGAGAAGCTGCCAGAGCATGAAGTAATGCCAGCGCAGAAGGGGTGACGGAGGCGTGTCGAGGATCGACTTAATAAAGTCGTATCGGAAGATGCCTTGCTCTTCTATGAAATCGCGGGTCAGTTCCCGGATGCAGAGTTTTCGAAGCCCCTGACGATACTGCTGATAGGAATTGAAAGTGAAACCGAGTTTCTTCTTGCGCAGTATGGACGGAGGCAAGAGTGGGGCCAGGGCGCGCCGCATGACCACCTTGCGCCGGCGGTTCCGGAACTTGACTCGGGTGGGCAGACTGAAGGCGAACTTCACCATTTCCAGGTCCAGAAGCGGGACCCGAACCTCGAGCGAATTGGCCATCGACATTCGGTCTTCATTGTGGAGAAAATCGTCCACCATCTTGGACTGGAACTCGGCCCACTGGACACGCTCGATGAAGGACAGGTCGAGCCGATTGAAGTAGGGTGAGAAGGCATCTCGCGTGGTGCTTGAGACGAGCCGATTCCAGGAGGGTGTGTAGATTCTCTGAGAGGCGCCCGAGCGAAGATCCCAGCCATTTCGCAAGGTGCAATAGTAGCGTAGCGGATCATCGCTTGCCGCCAGTAACTCGATGGCCCGGCGAAAGTTTTCCCCTCGCAAGCCGGCCATCCTGTCGAACCAACCAGCAGCGAGATCAAAAGCTCCAGAAAATTTCCGCAACACTCCGGAAAAAGTCCCATCCATCAGGAACCGGCCCGGCCAGAGATGCTGGTAGATGTCGTAACCGATAAAAAGCTCATCTCCACCGAGTCCTGAAAGAGCTACTGTGACTTGATCGCGCGCAAAGCGAGACACGAAATAACCCTGAACCGCATTCACTTTTGGGGCTTCGGCATGGAAAACGACGCGGGGATAGAGGGACAGAAAATCAGGAGAAACAGTTGAAGAGGAGTGCTTTGTGCCAAAGTGAGCAGCCACGATTTCAGCGTCCTGGAGTTCATCCGTGGGCTCTCCAAGACCCAGGGCAACGGTCCTGAGCTGGCTTCCTTTGCCCGCTTGAGTTGCGGCGGCGACTAGAGAACTCGAGTCGATTCCGCCCGAGAGGAAAATCCCGACCGGTACGTCGGCGACCATCTGGCGCTTCATCACTCGGGAGAGCGTTTCCAGGAATTCTTCAGCCGCGTCAGCCTCCGAAATCGAGGTCCGGTCGGAGAAATCCCAACTGTGGAAGGACTTCTGAACCAGTGACCCACCTTCCAATATCAGGAGATTTCCAGGAGGTAATTGCTGAACTCCTTTGAAGAGAGTCAGCGGGGAGGGAACGAATCGCAAGTTCAGAAGCTGGTGGAGCGCATCTGGGTTGAGCGCTGCTGAGAACTGAGGGTGGGCCAGGAAGCTCTTTGCCTCAGACGCAAAAATGAGTGACGACCCATCCCAGGAATAGACGAGGGGTTTGATGCCCACCGGATCACGGGCAAGCAAGAGTCGCCGCCGCCGTTCATCGTAGAGGGCGAAGGCGAACATGCCGTTCAGATGCTTCGCACACTCAATCCCATGGTCCTCGTAAAGGTGGACAATCACCTCGGTGTCGGTATCGGTTCGGAATGTGTGACCCGCCTCCTGGAGCCTCAAACGAAGTTCTTTGAAGTTGTAGATCTCACCGTTGTAAATAACGTGAACACTACCATCCTCGTTAGAAATCGGCTGATCGCCACCGTCCAGGTCGAGGACGCGCAGACGACGACTCCCAAGATGGATATTGTGGCGCTCGAAAAACCCTCCTGCGTCAGGTCCCCGATGCCGGATCCGCTCTGCCATGTCCCTGAGCACGCCGGGTCTCTTGGTGCCGGTATAGCCGCAGATTCCACACATGACGTTATTGTGATCCAGTCTCAGGCTTCAGGGAGCGATGTGTCTGCATTTCGAGGTAATCGGCAAGAGACAGTTTGTGCTCCCAGCAGAAGATCAAGTGAGTTCCCTGGCGCGGTCCTCAAGAAAATTCACCATCCACCGGGTGACATCGATCTTCTCTTCTAGCAGTCTTCTCCGACGTTTCACGGCGTCGAGTTTGAGATCCACCTGGTTCACCAGGCGCTCGACTGCGGCCAGCGCCTCTTTTCCCTGCCTGTCGGTAAAGCAGTGCACGAGACCGTACCGCTGCTGCTGCTCGTCGGTGTAACCGCGCCCCGTCTTGGAAACGAACAAGGCGTGAGTGCCCAGCACGGCCGCCTCCGAAGCCATCGTCGCGCTCTCGCCGACCAGCAGATCGGCGAAGGCAAGGACATGATGGATGTCCTGTACCGGAAGGCGAAAGCGGTAGGGTTCGAGGTCTTTCGGTAAGGCAGACTCCGAAGAGATAAGCACTCGACCCCGCCTGGATAGCAGAGCCACTAACCTTCGCTTGGCCGCCAGCGAGAATCCTTGCTCTCCAACGTCATGACTGGCTTCCCAGGATACGAAGCGTAGTAGATAGATCGGTCTTTCAATCTCCAGTTGGTGTTTGCTCAGCACTTCGACGTCGGGTACGAATCGACTGGGATGTAAGTAGGCAAGTTCGTGATACCCGTCATAACGAACGTGATGGTCGCCCACGTCTTCCTGGTAACATGAAGGAGTGCAAACGAAGTCTGCAAGCGGGTAGGCAAACCAGTTCGTAGCTCTGGCCATTTCCGTGTCATAGAAGATGACCGTCTTTGCAGGGAGGGCCCGACCCGCCAGGGCGATGCTTGGCCCCATGATGCCCAGCAGGAAATCCGCCCCAAATCTTCTGGCCAACCGCCAGAGCTTTGACGTTCTCAGTATCAATTCGGGCCCGAGTCCCAGCCCTCTCGCCTGTCTGCTGATGACGACGTGGGGTAAGTTGTAGGCTCGCAGCAGATCGATCGTGCATTCCTTGTCCCGGGTCGTGATGAGAAACTCATGCCGACGACTCTCCATTTCCGCGATGAAGTTACGGAAAAAGTGAACGTGCGCCGGATGAAGAAGATCTACTACGAATCGCATTGAGTTCCCAGGAATGGCCAGTTGAGAGCTTACCGCACAACAACGACGGCCGCCGTGTGGTCACTGTCACACCGTGTCGATTCAGTGGGAGTGACCGGTAGACGTGAAAACAGAACCGCGGGCACAGGCCGCGGCTACAACTCAGCCCTCGCTGGCGCGCAGGTTCTGATTTGGATAGTGAGTCGTCGAGAGACGTGATTAAGACCACCGCGGACTTCACAGCCTCACCCGGAGAATCGAGTGTATCCGTATCTTCTTCCAGCGTCTGTGGCGTTCACTCAAATACGAATGCGTCTATCTGAACGCTTTCGAAACCGGGTCGGAGGCCCGTCAAGGGATCGGCCACTGGATCAATCTATACAACAGCGAGAGACCTCACTCGGCACACAACGGAGCGACGCCCGAAGAGGTGTACACTGGCTTGGACAAGAAATCTGAGTGGGGCCTCGCCCTCGGGCTTATCCCCTCTCAGAATTCCCCTGACTGGCGGCAACAAGAACTACGGAGTCCACCTTAGAAATGCCGCCGAGTGGTCCAGTTAATGGGGTCCACCTCTCCCCGTGAAAACTAATGGAATGGAAGTTTCCTCGATCTACATACCTAGAGAAGGAGGAAACATGAACAAGACACAACTACTGATCGTTCTGGTCGTCGTCTCGCTGGCTCTGACATTCTCGGTCTTCGGAAAGACCTGGGAGAACGTTCCGCTAACGGACAAGATGTGTTCGACCAAGTTCAAGGACAACCCGGACTCTCAAGGACAACCCATCCCGCCAGCTGTATGCTCAAGTGTGTGGGTAGCGGATTCGGCATAGTGACGGAGGACGCGTTCCTGAAATTCGATGGCGCGGGGAACGAAAAGGCCGAGGCTCTTTTGAAGTCCACCGACAAGAAGGATCACATCCGCGTTACCGTGTCCGGAGACCTAAAGGAAGGTACCATCCAGGTGGAATCTCTCTCTCTGACTGGAAAATAAGTCTTCAGGCTCCGCACCGAAAACGAATTGCGATAAGGCTGCTCGACACGCGACTCATGCTCCGCTTGCAGCCCCTGGGGGGGTTCTGTCAAGTTGGGGAGCGGTCAGCGTGATCAGCGACAATTGGTTCATGAAATCCAGTTACAGGGGCCACCGTTTTCCTCCGGAAATCATCAGTCACGCCGTTTGGCTGTACTGAACCGCCCCGGGTTTCCCGGAGACAGTTTTAGTTGACTCCAGCCACCATAGCTGTAGCCGGTTGATTCAGATAATACATCTGCTCGAACTCAACGGGTGGAATGTAGCCGATTGGCTCCAGCAATCTCTGCTTGTTATACCAACAGACCCAATCCAGCGTCGCGAATTCCACCTCTTCCAGTCCCCGCCAGGGGCCTTTCTGACGAATGACTTCCGTCTTAAACAGCCCGATGACCGATTCCGCCAGCGCGTTGTCGTAAGAGTCTCCTTTGCTTCCAACCGAAGGCTCGATGCCGGCCTCTGCCAACCGCTCCGTATAGCGAATCGACAGGTACTGCACTCCCCGGTCGCTGTGATGAATCAGGCCTTCCGTGTCTGAACGTGACCACAGGGCCTGCTCCAGTGCGTCCAGGGCAATGTCGGTCTTCAGGGAAGCCGATGCCCTCCACCCGACAATACTTCTCGAGAAGGCATCGATGACCAATGCCACGTAGACGCGCCCTCTCCAGGTGGCCACGTAGGTCAGATCGGCTACCCACAGCTGATTCGGACGGGTTGCAGTAAAGTTGCGGTCCACCAGATCAGCCGGCCTTGCGGCTGTTTCATCCGGCTGCGTCGTCTTAAACCGGCGACCCCGAACCACGCCCTGCAGTCCCGTCTCGCGCATTAAACGCGCGACCGTGCAGCGAGCCACCTTGAAGCCCTCACGATTCAGCTGCTTCCAGACTTTGCGAACTCCGTAGACCTGGCGATTGGCATGCCACACCCGATCGATTTCAACTCGAAGCCTGGCATCGCGTTTCGTCCTGGCCGGCAGTAACGCAGGATCCTTGTGCCTGGCTTCCCACTGGTAGAACGTCGAAGGGGCGATCGGCAGCACCTCGCAGATCGACTCGACCCCATAGCAGGTCCGATTTTCTCGGATGAAATCCACCATCATTTCCGTCGGCGGCCGAGCTCCGCCTGGGCGAAAAAAGCCGAAGCCTTCCTTAAGATCTCGTTAATCCGCTTCAGCTCCCGATTCTCCCGCTCCAGTTCCTTCAGACGCTGCCTCTCGTCCGTTGTCAGCCCGGCTCGACGCCCCTGATCCCTTTCCGCCTGTCGCACCCACTTGCGCAGCGTCTCCGCTGTGCAGCCGATCTTGGCTGCTATCGATGTCATCGCACCCCATTGAGAGCTGTACTCCCGTTCATGCTCGAACACCATCCGTACTGCTCGTTCTCTGACCTCTGGTGAGTATCTGCTTCGTCTTCCCATGACCCCATCCTCTCAAGAAATGGAGTCTCCGGAAATCCCGGGGCGGTTCAATCCGCAGTTCAAAGCGGTTTTGGGAACTAACCACAAGCCAGTCATCAGGGGGGAGGACCATGCTATCTGGCGGCGAATTCGTCTTGTGCCCTTTACCGTGACGATCCCCGACGAGCAACAGGACAAGGACCTGCAGGACAAGCTTCAGGCCGAACTTTGATGGGGTCTTGGCCTGGTGTGTTGAGGGTTCCCTCGACTGGCTTGCCAGGGGCCTTAGCGCACCGGCAGCTGTGCTGAATGCAACCGCCTCCTACAAGACTGAGCGACCTTCTTGCTGAGTGGATAGAGGATTGCTGTGACATGTCTCCTGACATATTCATGCCGACCGGCAAGCTGTATGAGTCCTACCGCAAGTGGTGTGAAGGAGCTGGCCAGAGATCGTATTCAAACATATGGTTCGGAAGACAACTGTCGGATCGGGGATTTTGCTCCGAGAAGGTCTCAGGGGGCAGGTGTTGGGTGGGCATCGGGGTGAAACACGCAGTTGCCTGCTGAAATAGCGACCATGCCGTCCATGCCGTCCAGAATACTGTCCAGAATCTTTTTCTTACTTGTTAGTAGTTTAGATGAGAATCTGGACAGCTTGGACAGTTGGACACTAATTTCCGGGTTTTTCTAAATAGTCTCCACATGGAAAGAAACCGAAAAAAGGCTAAATGCCGTCCATGCCGTCCAAGGGCCCTAGTGAAAGCCCTCCGACGATGGCAACTATTAATCATTAACCAGGAGGGAGCGAAATGAGGAACGAGAATCGTAATGACTAACAACGTTGACAGCGCAGGCCGATTCGAGATTGGAGCGAATCCTTGACCGAAGTGCAAAACACCAAGGGAGCTCGAATCAGAGGTTCCAACGGTGCCCTATTGGACGTGACCACCGCAGCGGACTTCCTAGGGGTCAGTGAGAATGCAGTGAGAAAGCGTGTAGAAAGGCGTCTGATTCCATTCAGGAAATGGGGTGGCCGTGTCGTTTTCTTGCGCAGTGAATTAACGGAGTTCCTCCAGAGCCTACCGGGGTGTGAGGTGGAGAATGCGCTCCAAAACCAGGCTGCCGCGCAGGTAATGCTTGCTTGTAGGTCTACTGGGCTGTCATAAAATCGTGAGTAGGGTACTTGGGGTCGTGCTAGGCCTGCCGAGTGATCCCGGGGAAGCAAGAAAATTGGTCAAGAGGGAGAGTTGAAAATGGCTAAAAGAGGCGACTGTCTGTACCTGAGGGGCACGGTTTGGTATCTGGATTTCCGCCACCAGGGTAAACGCCGCCGTGAGCCCCTTGGGAGCAATATTTCCCGCACAGTGGCCCGGGAACTCGGCACTGTAAAGCGAGCGCAGATCCTGAAGGGTGAGGTCGGGATAGGGCGGAAGAAGGCGGACATCAGCTTTAACAAGGCGGCCAAGGAATTCCGGGCCTGGATGGAAGCCGAAAGGAAGCCGAGGACTGTGAAATGCTACAGGGAATTTCTCCTCCAGTTGGAGAAGTTCTTCAACGGAAAGAAGCTGAGCGCGATCCACCCATTCCTGCTTGAGAAGTACAAGCGGAAGCGACTGAAAGAAGGAGCCAAGGTGTCAGTCAACCGGGAACTAGCCCTCCTCAAGAACCTGTTCAACAAGTGCATCAAATGGAAGAAATACGAGGGCGCCAACCCTGTGCTCGAGGTACAGTTTGTAAAAGAGACTCGAGGTCGCACGCGATTCCTAACTTTCGATGAGGAAGACAGGCTCCTGGCAGCCGCTCCTGAGCTGACAAGAACAATCATACTGGTCGGCATCTACACAGGGCTTAGAGTCAATTCTGAGGCTCTGACGCTCAAGAAAGTAGACATCGACCTGAGGCGCAGGCAGCTCACTGTCCGGGCCGCTCATGCCAAGAACGGAGTCACCAAGACCGTTCCTATCCACCCCGACCTGGTCGAACCCCTGAGGACTCAAATGGAGCGCAGCCAGGGCGAATGGGTCTTTGTTAAGAAGGACAGAGTCAGCCGTCTGAGAAGCAACCGGAGCAGTTTTGAGAGGGCCTGCCGGCGTGCTAAACTCACGGGCGTCACTCCCCATGTCCTCCGGCACACCTTTGCATCACGGCTTGGCATGGGGGGGACCGACTTGAGGACGATTCAGGAGCTGGGCGGCTGGCGCAGCATCAAGATGGTCGAGCGTTATGCTCACTTGAGTGATGAGCACAAAAGAGCCGCCATTGAGAGTCTCAGCCGGGGAAGAATGGACACAGTTTTCCCCACCAGCCAAAATGCCGACAATTCTGAATCGCTGCAAGTCGTTGGAAAATAAGAACGTGGGGGTATAGCTCAGTTGGCAGAGCACCTGCTTTGCAAGCAGGGGGTCACCGGTTCGAATCCGGTTACCTCCACCACTTTAACCCTGTAAAATCAACCATTTGCAGCATCCTTGAAATCCGTCCGAACGGGGTCCTCCTGGTCGTTGTGACTATTTTGTGACTCGAATTTTCCTTTGCACGGCTCTGGCTTGCTCATCCCGTCCTATCCGAAAATTCAGCCGACTTATAACCCACTGTGGGAGTTGACTTGTAGGCGCGTACAATGGCGGGATGAAGGCCGAAACCTACCCGCTTCAAGTGCTACTCTGGGCCCTCTCAGGCTGGGTGAACCGCGAGCAGCAGGACGTCGTCGCGTACTTGGTCGAGGAGAACCGGGTCCTGAAGGAGCAGATGAAGGGTCGTCGGCTTCGCCTGACCAACAACCAGCGACGGCGACTCGCCGCGCAGGGCAAGCGCCTTGGCCGGAAGACTCTCAAATCCAGGGGAGATCGTGCCTTCCCAGGCTGCTGGAGACAATTAACAACCTTCCCTGATGAAGCACCCGCTCCAGTGAAGAAAGCCTTCTGAACTTGTCTTCCGGGGGGTTCCAAGCAGTGCTACAGACCGGAGAGCCGCTGTCTTCCCTCGGGAGTTGACAGTTTTCAGAGAGGGTGTCATAAGAGCTCGATAACATCCCAATCAGGAGGTAATCATGCCCCCCTACATCGCTCTGCTCCGCTGGACCCAGAAGGGAATTGAGAATGTCAAGGAGAGTCCTTCTCGACTGGATCGGACCAAAGAGGCCCTGAAGGCAGTGGGGGGAGAGCTCAGGGCAGGGCAAGGACCGAGAGCCTTCGTGCCTTCTCAGAGGAGGAATACCGCGACATCATCGGCGCATTGCCCTAGCGGTAGGAAGATCGATTGCTCTTCACGCTGAAACGCTTGTCTCTGGGCCTTCTTCTGATCGCGGGAGTTTCCGCTATTCTCCTTCTCTCAGATGTGGACCGTCGCCGGCCGGCGGTGGACCGCCTGCCCCGCGTCGCCCACACTCGATCCGGCGCGGACAGGGGGTCCCTTCGAGTACCCCTGGACAAGACCTGGAAGATCAGCCTGATCAGCTTTGCGGACAGCCCCTCCGTCGAAGAAATCGAGCAGGGTGTGATGGACGGCCTGACCGAAGCGGCTCTGGTGCAGGGTCGGGATTATGAGATCTGGCGTATGAATGCCCATGGCGATGTGGCGGTTGCCAGCAGCATGGTGGACGCCGCAATCACCCGGCGAACTGACCTCTTCATTTCCATCTCCACACCTGCTCTTCAGGAGCGTTGTTGCATGGATCGAGGCGGAGATGGAATTCGCCCTTTCCCAAGCGGTAGCGTCAGGCGATACTTTCGAACACAGGCCGTCCGAGTGCGGTCATTGTGTTCAGGACTTTCTGGCCGACCTGGATCTCCGTGATCTGCCTGGAGAAGCTGCGGGGTCTGAGTCTGGGGCCGATGACGCTCTTCCACCGGCCGATCTGCGTTTCTATCCGGCTGCGCTGGTTGTACCCTGTGGCCGCCTGCCAGGCCATGCGGCCGTTGCTGCGGATCTGGGCAATATGGCGATCCCGAACGGTTGGATCCCGCGCCGATTGCGGTCGGATCACTGCGTTCTTCGGCGGCGGTATAACCACATCCAGAGTCTCCCCATACCGTTCCCTCAGCAGATCCCGTGTGGACGCTCCATCATAGGCGCCGTCCGCCAGAAAGCCCGTGACCGGGGCATCGAGTTGATCCAGAAGCCCGGGTAAGGCGGTGCTGTCTCCAACGTCATCGTGAGTCAGATTGGCGCAAACAATCGCACCGCTATGGAGGTCCAGTCCGAGGTGGAGTTTGCGCCAGCGGCGGCGTATTCCCCTGGTTTTATGCTTCTGCGCGAGCCATTCTCCCTCGCCGAAGATCTTGAGGCCGGTACTGTCCACCACCAGATGGACAGGCACAGACCCGGCTTGCCTCATCACCTGCGCGATGCTCAAGCCGTTTGCGCGACGCGACAGTGTGGAGAAGTCCGGCACCCGTATATCCAGCCCCATGAGCGTGCCAATGGAACCCATCAGCCCCTGCGTTTGTCGCAACCCAAGCCGATACGCCGTGCGCAGCGTCAGGCATGTCTCGATCGCCAGATCCGAGTATCTCCGCTGGCCACCCCGTGACGTGCGGCGCGGCGCGCTCCACACACTTTGAGCCTCATCACTGACCCAAATCGTCAGATCACCCCGCTGGCGCAGGCTCTCGTTATATTCTGCCCAGTTGATCACCCGGTACTGCGCCTTATCAAACTTGTGCCGTCGCGCTGCGTTGAACTTATGTGGCATCTAGGTTATCCCCTGTGTTGAAAAACACGATGATAAGGCATCCTTCGGGATGATCCATGCAACAAGGTCGTTGGGCGTGAGCCGTTGACTGTTGACCGTTGACGGTGGAACATGAACGGCGAACAAAGTCGGGAGTGTAACGAATGCAGATATCCAAGAGAATCGCAACACCGATCCTTTTTCTCCTCTTTCTTCAAACCGCAGTCGCCGGAGAGGAGATTCACTGGCCCCAGTTCCGGGGCCCGCACAGCAGCGGGGTGCAGGAGGGTTTCTCCACGCCCGTCCGCTGGAGTGCTGAAACCGGAGAGAACATCGCCTGGAAGATCCCCATCCCTGGTCTGAGCCACGCCAGTCCCGTGATCTGGGGTGATCGGATCTACCTGACCACCGCTGTGAGCAATCAGGGCAACGTGGACCTGAAGGTGGGTCTGTACGGAGACATCGGCGCCTCGCCGGACGAGAGCGTTCACCAGTGGAAGGTGTATTGCTTTGACAAGAACACGGGCCGAGTCCTGTGGGAACGGACCGCTCACGAGGGAGTCCCACGGATCAAACGACACACCAAGGCTACCCATGCCAACTCCAGTCCAGCGGTTGACGGCAGACATGTGGTTGTCTTCTTTGGGTCAGAGGGACTCTACAGCTACGACCTGGAAGGAAACCTGAAGTGGAAGAAAGACTTCGGGGTTCTCGACTCGGGCTTTTTCCGTGTCCCCACAGCCCAGTGGGGATTCGCCAGCTCCCCCGTGATTCACAAGGGCCGCGTCTACGTCCAGTGCGACGTCCAGAAGAACTCCTTTCTGGCCGCCTTTGATGTCGAGACCGGAGAAGAGATCTGGCGGGCTGCTCGCCATGACGTTCCCACCTGGAGCACGCCTGCCCTGATCGAGAGAGGGCACCGCACCGACCTGATCGTCAATGGGTGGAAACACATTGGAGGCTACGACGCCGCCACCGGCAAGGAGCTGTGGAGAATGGCGGGGGGCGGCGACATCCCGATTCCGACTCCAATCACGAGTCACGGCTTGATCTTCATCACCAACGCTCATGGCAGCATGGCTCCGATCTACGCGATCCGCCCGGGCGCCAGCGGAGATATCTCTCTGAGTGACGGCGAGACCGCTAACACCCACATCGCCTGGAGTATCGAGCGCGGCGGCACCTACATGCAGACACCTCTAGTCTACGGGGATCATCTCTACATTTGCCGTGGGAATGGGGTCTTGACGGTGCATGAGGCAAAGACCGGGAATGTCGTCCATGGCCCCACCAGGGTGGGCGGAGACGCTTACACTGTCGCGGCTGACGGCAAGATCTACTATACGAGTGAGAGCGGTGACGTGACCGTCCTGAGCCACGGTGACAGCTTCGAGAAGCTGGCCGAGAATCCGCTGGGTGAAGTCACACTGGCCTCCCCTGCCCTCTCCGAAGGCCGCATCTATTTTCGAACCAAGGGGCACCTGGTTGCGGTGGGGGAATAGGTTCTAGGTTCTGGGTTCTGGGCTTTGGGTTTGCTCATGTGGTGGGCCCACCACTCGGAGGCCTGATCTCGATCCCAGAATCCTGCAGCCCCACAGGCAGCCAGGCTCCGCTGAAGTTCAGAAGCGCTGGAGGGTCGGTCGGCGGGATCCTTGGCCAGGCAGTCGAGAATGACACGCTCCAGATCGCCCGGAAGTTCCCGCCCGGTTCGCTCGGAGGGGGGCCGGGGCGCGGACTTGACGTGGTCGATGATAACGCCCATGCTCGAATCCCCCTCGAAGACAGTTGTTCCTGTGAGCAGCCAGTATCCGACGCAGCCCAGGGCGTAGAGGTCGGTGCGCTCATCTACTGCCTGGCCTAGGACCTGCTCAGGAGCCATATAGGCCGGGGTTCCAGCCGTCATCCCCACTTTGGTTAGCCGGGTCTCGTCCGTCTCGCTGTCCGCTCTCGCCTTGACCAGACCAAAATCGAGGACTTTGAGAAAATCGGTCACCGGCCCCAGGCGGCACAGGTACAGGTTGGCCGGCTTGATGTCCCGGTGAATGAGCCCACTCCGATGGGCATCGGCCAGGGAATCACAGGCTTGAGAGAGGATGTAAATCACGCGGGGTGCCGAAACGGGTCCGAACCGGTCCACCAGGGCCTCCAGGTTCAGACCGTCCAGCAGTTCCATGACGTAGTAAAAAGTCCCCTCGTCGGTGGTCCCAAAGTCATACACAACGATGGAGTTGGGAGACTTAAGGCCTGCAGTCGCCCTGGCCTCGCGCTCAAATCTTCGCAAGGTCATCTGGGTGTCTTCCGTGGCCAGATCTCCCAGCATTTCCGGACGGATCAGCTTGACCGCCGCGGGACGGGCCAGCATCTGGTGACGGGCGCGCCAGACTTCCCCCATGGCGCCCCTGCCGATGCGGTCCATGAGCTGGTATTGCCCCAGCTTTCTGGCCTGATGGGCCTCCTTACGCAGGGTGTTGATGACATGGGTTCCGTAGACGGCTGAAACCGCAGCGACCACCAACACCAGCAGTGTAAAGCTCACTTCATCTAGACTCAGCACCTCCGAAAGACTCGGGTATTGAATCCGGAACGCCACCCGAATTCCGATCGGAAACAGGGCGATCGCTCCGATCACCCAGGCCGCTCGTCTCCAGGTGTTGGGTATGAGCATCCCATAGACAAGCATCAGCCAGATGTACGTAGTCAGGGTCCTCCCCAGAAAAGCCACTAACAACGCCTCCGACTCGGGACGGGTTATGTCGGGATCCATCCGGAGAGAAAAGTCAGCGACAATCGCGGCGGTGGAAAAGATCATCACCAGTTCCAGCGCCCGAAGCTGGCGGAGCGACAGCTCCGGTTTGTAGGAGAGAATCGCTGTCGAACCGCCGGCCAGCGCCAGTGCGACCAGGTGGCCCGGCATCAGTTCAGCGCCGGGGACGAACAGCGTGCGCAGGATGCCAAGTGACCAGGCTCCGGTCAGGACGATCCCCGCCGCCCGCAGACGCGTGTGGAGCAAGCTCCGCGTCCTGCTAGCCAGCCCTGACCCGCTTCCCTTGACCAGCCCGGCATGGAACGACGTGGAGTCCGTTTCAACTCCATCCGTCTCCATGACCCGAGTTTCAGCTACGTCAGAATTCAAGTGATCCTCCCCGTCTATGGGCATGTTAGCGCCTGCGGATGGGTCGAGCCCTCTGCATGAAGTGCCGGCGGAATCGAGCTCAAAAGAGCTTCAGAACCAGGCTGGAGCCCTTGCTGGAGGCGACCACCCAGCGCTTCTCGTCAAAAAAGAGGACGGCTCCCGCCTCCACATCCTCCCTGGGTTCAATCAATTCAACTTCCAATGTTCCCGCCTTGACCTCGGCCTGCCGTTTCACTTCGGCAGCCAAGATGTCATCCCTGGGAGTGAGCCCCAGGGCCAGTTGATGAATGTTCTTGCGGGTGATCTCATCGGCGTGGCGCAAAGCGTCCTTGGTATGCTCTAGAATCTCGTCTTCGGAAGCTCCCTGCCGGCGCAACCCTTTGAGCTTCTCTACCGCCCTGTCAAAGTGAGTGAAGGAGAATCTGGCGACTAGAGTGTCGAATCCCTCTTTGGGTTTTCCGACCCGGTATCTGTTGTCCATCAGGAAACCATCCTTGGAATCAGGGTTGAAGTCCTCAGCAGTTCGGGATCAGTGTAGTAACGCTGCGGAAATTCTATCATCTCGATTCCCGGTCAGGTATCCGTCTCGTCATCCTCTCCTGCTCTACTGAGGAGTGGTTTTCAATGCGTGTATTCGTGGCTACGACTTGTACACCCGACGATCGCAAGACGGTTGCAACGATCCGGTCTCTGGCAGGAGCGGGCATCGACGTCACGGTCGGGGGAGATCGGTTTCTGGGGCAAGCATACTACTCGCGTCTTTGTCGGGGACGGACTCGATACCCGCATCCAGCCCGAGATCTGGACGGCTTCGTCGAGGCGCTGGGTAATTATCTCTCCAGGCACGACCACGATGTGCTGCTCCCCATGAACGATTACACGACAATCGCCGTCGCGGATCACAGAGACAAGCTGGAGCCGCTGGTCAACTTGTGTCTCCCCGGAAGTGAGGCTCTCCACCAGTCCCTCGACAAGTACCAGTCGCGAGAACTGGCCCGCCAGATTGGGATCCCGACTCCTGCTACCTACGCCCTTCAAGGACCCGAAGATCTGGACGAGATTGGCCGCATGATCGATTTTCCGTGCGTGCTGAAACTGAGAAGAGGCTCTGGCGCAGTGGGGCTCGCTTTCCCCCAAACCTTTGACGAGTTAAAGAAGATCTACGAGAGTGACCGCCAGCCGGTCGATCTGGCCTTTGACTACCGGAACCTGCTGGTTCAGGAGTACATCCCGGGCGAATTGCACGAAGACTGTCTCCTCTTCCGCCAGGGAGAATTGCGTGCCGCCCTTACGCAGCGCCGGATTCGCATGTACCCCTCCCGCGGCGGTGTCGGAACCGTTGTTGTGGCTACCGACGAACCGGATTTGATCGAAATGTCCGTAACCCTGCTCAAATCGATGAAATGGCATGGACCTGTGCAGATCGAGTACATGATCGACTCGAGAGATGGCTGTACCAGGCTGATAGAAATCAACGGGCGCTTCTGGGGATCGCTCGATCTTTCCATCCACGCCGGAGTCAACTTTCCGCTGCTCGCCTGCAGGATAGCTACAGAAGGGGACGTCGAGCCGATCTTGAACTATCAGAAGGGATTGGTTTTTCGGTGGCCGATTCCCTTCAGTCTGCTGGACCTTCTGGAAACCAGGGAGTGGTTCCCTTCTTTACGGGATTTCTGGGGTCGGCAAAAAGATGCCATTTCCGACCTGAGGCTGACTGATCCCGTGCCCGTTGCAGCGGAGATCTATTTCATCCTCCACCGACTCACTGCCCGTTGCCTCAGGGCCATCCGTCGTCGTCTGCGATGAGCCCTGGAGGGGTTGATGCTGATCACCGGGGCAAATGTCTTACCAACACCGGAGAGCGCAGCAATCAGACTGGCAAAGTTCAGAAACCCTGCTGCGGTATCCCACCTGGAGATTGGTTGTGAAACCGGCGCGCAATCGAACAGTCGAAGGCTGATTTGCCCCCCCTTCCGAGAGACCGCCCAGTCTTCACATTCCCCGGTCAATTGTTATAGACTGACCGCCTTGCCGGTGCCGGAGTGGTGGAACTGGTAGACGCGCTGCGTTCAGGGCGCAGTGAGCTTTACGCTCGTGGGAGTTCGAATCTCCCCTCCGGCACCATCTTTGCGTAAGTGGCTTCCAACACACAATTCCTGGGTGGAAGATCACGTGTTTTGGCAATCTGCTCCTATCTCGCAGGGTGCTCGGACAAGGCTCCAACTGCTCCCCATCTGCACTTCTTGTCCCCCAGTCCCTGCTAAACTCGTCGCGGAAAAGGAAATTCCTCTCTCTGCCACCGTGAGGATCTCATGAGAATCTACCGCCTGCTCAGCTGGTTTCTGGCACTTACAGTGGGCCTGTTTCTGTGTGGCAGTGTTCGGGCTCTTTTGGAAAGTGAGACCTTTCCCATCTTCTCCTGGCATCTGTTCTCGACGGTACCGCAGCCTGCTTCCAGTGACGGGGCCGTGCTCCTGTTGGAAATCGATGGGCGCCGCTTTGAGCCCCCCCTGGACTACATGAGTTCCTTTGAAATCGTTCCGCACGCCGGCGACGTTACCGTCTATTTTGTGATACAGGACATGGCTCGAGAATATCTGGCCGATCCCGCTGGCAAAGGCGCCGCAAAGTACCGCAGTTTATTTGAACACCAGTACCTGAACTTCTACAAACGCAGCATCCGCTATGCGCTGGTAGGGCGGTCATACGACCCGATTGAGCGGTGGAAAACAAACAGATACGAAGTGACGGAAACCCTCTTTCGGAGGACATTGGACCAGTGATCCCATTTCCGGCGCGCCGCTTCAGGGCAGCACTTGCTGCCTTCGAAGAGCGCCCGGCACGCTCTGCCTTGCGGCTCCACCACGAACGTTTCCGGCGCGCCCAGGGAGTAGTGTCGATTTTCTATCTACTGCAGTTCGGTCTTCTTGTTGAATTCATCAATGGGTGGCCGCTGTGGCGACAGGCACGGTCACTCGTTCCCGTCGGCGTGACGGCCTGGATGCCAGGAGTTGGAATTCCGCTGAGTATTGATCTCACGCTCTCGGCTTATGGCATTGCATTGGGGTTGGTCTGTGTTGCGCCGCGAGTTCGATTCTTTCGATGCCTGGTATTTGTCACGCTCTTGCTCGCGTCAGGTTTGAGCAACTCCTTTGGCAAGATCAACCACGGCTATCACTGCTGGGTTTATGTGAGTTTTGCACTGATATTCTTACCTTCAGGGAAAACCTCTGACGGTTCGCGTGCTCGCCTGTCAAGACAGAAGTTCTTGACGGTTGTCTTGGCAGCACAGGCTCTAGTGCTGAGCTCTTACACACTCTCAGGCCTCTGGAAGGTGTGCGGCACGATCCTGCAAGCCCTCACTCAGCAGAAAAGCTACTTGTCAATGGATGGGTTTGCTTACCAGGTGGCCAATCGCCTTTTGCAAACCTCTTCTACCACCGTCCTGGGACCGACCTTGATTGAGAACCCGTGGCTTGGCTGGTTGCCGATGCTCGTCGCAATTTACATCGAGTTTGTCGCGTTGGCCGTCCTCTTCAGACCATCGCTTCACCGACTCTGGGGATTTCTTCTTATTGGGTTGCACCTGGGAGCTGCGCTCGGGTTGGGCATATCATTCAGCCAGAATATCTTGCTCTTGGCGTTACTTTTCGGTGCTTCGCCTTTTTCAGTTCACCCCGTGGCGCTCCGTCTCAAGCTAAGTTCGCTCCCTCTGTTTGGTTGGCCCCTGGCAACGGTGATGGGGTGGAGAAAACAGGCACAAATTCCTCGACCCGCTTGAGGACAGCAATGAACCCACGCCATCCCGTTGATCCTGCAGGGGCCAGATCCTTCTCCAGGTATCGGAGTGAGTGGGTACTGCTCATCCTCTTGATCTTGGTCCAGTTGACTTTCACCCTCTTCGTCACCGTGCCGGGCCACATTTCGATCGACGAAGGCACGTACCACATGATGGTGAAAAACTTTGCGCAAAGCGGGACTCTAGAGATCTGGAATGGCTACGACGAGCTCTCTTCGATTGAACTAAAGGCGGCCAGCAACCTGCGCTCCCACAATGGTCGCCTGGTTGCCCAGTATCCCTATCTGTATGCTGTTCTCGCTACTCCCTTCTACTGGGTTTTCGGTTATCTTGGTCTGTTCTTCGTCAACTCCCTCGTCTTCCTTCTCACGGTTCTAGACCCGTAAGGAGTCCCCCCGGCTCTGCCGGGGAGGCAGCCAGAGTTTGACAGTTCCGGGAATAGGTGAAAAAACTCCCTTCCGTGAGCCGAGCAAAGCATCACGAAAAGGAGTTTTATGAGTAACTATAAGAGCTTACAGTATACGAAATGGGAGTGTAAGTACCATGTGGTGTTCATCCCGAAGTACCGCAAAAAGTTGATTTACGGGGAGCTGCGCAGACATCTCGGTCAGGTGCTGCGACGGTTGGCTGGGCAGAAGGAAAGCTTGATTGAGGAGGGCCACCTGCTGCCGGATCACGTGCACGATCTCGATTCCACCAAAGTTCTCTGTGGCGCAGGTGATCGGGTACTCAAAGGGAAAAGCGCTATCCACATTCGGAACTTTTCAGAGAGTCGGCGAAACTTTGTTGGACAGCACTTCTGGGCACGCGGATACTTCGTATCGACCGTGGGCCGAGATGAGAGAGTGATCCGTGAGTATATTCGGCGGCAAGAAGCAGAAGATCGTCGCCAGGATCAGCTCAGGCTCCTGTAGTCAGGCCACCTTTAGGTGGCACAAGTGGCCGCGGTAGCGGCACGTCAAGTCCGCTTTGAGCGGCTCACAAGATTAAAGCCCCCGGCTTTGCCGGGGGATACTTACTCTGCTATGCCCTCGCGCTCGCGCTGTTCGAGGACAGAGGCCTGGCCTTAAACTCCTGTTCCATTCTGGTCCTGGCAACTTACCTCTGGGAGTATTCCCAGGCGGCCTGGCCGCATGCAGTTGCCGTTTTTTTCGTTACAGCAGCCGCCTACTGTACGGTGCGTGGCCTGAAGCTCAGCCCGGCCGCCCGGTTTCTCTGTTTCCCTGGGATGGCCGGGCTGCTCATCGGGGCAGGTACGGGAATCCGGCTCGATGTGATCCTGGCAGCGCCGGCGCTGGCCATGGCTCTGGCGCTCGCCCCGTCACACAGAATCAAGAAAACACTGGCTTTTTGCGCTGGACTGGGCCCGGGACTGGCCATCTTGTCCGTCACTAATCATTTCAAGTTCGGAACCGTCTCACCTTTCAGCTACGGGGGCGGGGGAGCTGGAACCTCCGGTCCCGCAGCATATGCCCCCCTTGTGCTGGGCTCCCTGGTGTTGCTGTGCTCCGTCTGGATCAGCCGGAAAGTGCTACGGCACTGGCAGCCCGACCTCAAGAGCAGGGCCGTTCTCAGTTTCTCAGCAGCCATTCTGCTCGCGGTAATTCTGATGGGAAGCAGTGCCGGTCTTCTATTCCAACTCTTGTCGGGATCTCTCCAACTGCTTGTAGATCTTCGTTTTCGGGATCCCGAAATCATCGAACCGGCGATGATTCGGACTGCCAGTGGAGCCGTAGTCTATCTCCAGGCTTTCAAGAAGTCCCTGCTGCAGAGCTGTTCCTACTTGCCTATCGTACTGCTGCCCCTGTTTCAGGCGATCAAGGGGGTACCAAGTCGTCCAGGTTTCTCAGGTGCTGCCCTTCTCTACCTGCTACCTTTGAGTTATTGCGGGGTTTTCTCTTTTTTTGCCTGGCACGGTGGTTTGTGCCTGAACTTGAGGTATCTCCTGCCGATCCTGCCTTTCACTTCCATACTGACCGCCTGGGCTTGGCGAGAGCTGAGCAAGAGTCGAAAAGGAAACTGGCGGCGATCAGTGACATTTGTCGGGCTGCCGACCGTCATCCTGTTTAGCCTCTTTGCACTCCCCAGCGCCGCAGACCTGTCCCCCGCCCATGAGTTCTGGCTCTTGACGTTCCCTTTGCTGGTGGCCGGTCTGATCTCCGCCCTTACTTTCTTTCACTTCTTCCTTTCACAGCGGAGTCCCTGGATCTCGAGGCTACTGGTAACTACCGTACTGGGAGCCATGGTTTGGTCGGGTCTGATTGTCTTCACGTATGACTATCCACGATCAGCTCTGTTTCGCTACTTGAATGCCAGGTTATCTGATTCTCTTATCGAGCACATTTCCCCCGACTCGCTGGTGTTCATGGACGACTACAACTATTTGGGTTTGCTCGAGGTCGAGCGTGTGCGCCTGGCAATCCCGAAGGCCTCTCGCGAAGAACAGTCAGATGATTTTCGAGATTTCAAACCATTGATAGACTACCATCTAACCCGAGATCGGAATGTCTACGCTGTGTTCCGACTTGAGTTCTGGAAAACGGCCCGCCAGCGCGGGTTGCTGGACGGCATTCCCATGCAAGTCTTGTGGGAGGACGAGCAGTTTCGACTGACGCAGTTTAAGCTTCCCGAAGAGGAAGATTGAGGAATCGAGGGCTACCGGTCGACTGCTCACGGCCGCTATTGAAGATGCCATGGGTTGGTGGGCAGAAGAGTGACTCAGAAATGAGAAGGGATGGACAAGTCAATGGCTACTAAGAATCCTCAGGTGAGACTTGACTGGCAGAGTCGCTACGCAGATTGCGTGGAATCGATGGCCTCCGCTGCGGCCCTCGGAAACATACTCGCCATGGCCGAGAGACCGGAAATCATTTCCTTCGGCGGCGGCCTTCCGGATCCTAAAACTTTCTTGCTCGAAGAGCTTCGCGAACTGAACGCCCTGGTCCTGAGGGAACAGGGCGCCGCGGCGCTGAACTATGGCCCCAACCTTGGCTACACGAATCTCAGAGAGTGGATCGCGGAGCGGATGGGGACCATTGAAAATATCCGGGCATCCGTGGAGAACATCATTGTCACCTCGGGAGGCCTGGAGGCAATCAATCTGATTGCGGGGGCTCTGCTCAACCCGGGCGATCGGGTCCTCGTCGCTGCCCCGACCTTTCTGGCAGTCCTTCATACCTTCCAGTCCCATCGGGCACGCATCCTCTCCATACCTTCGGACCCATGCGGGATCTCGCCTGAAGACCTGGAGGCCAAACTCGAAGAGCTGGACAGGCGGGGAATCCGTCCCCGTCTCCTTTACCTGATTCCCACCTTTCAGAATCCTTCCGGTTTGACTCTGAGCCTGAAGAGACGAAAGCAGATCATTGACATTTGCCGACGATTTGAGGTCCCCATTCTGGAAGACCATGCTTATGCGGAGCTTCGCTACGAAGGGGATCGGATTCCAACGCTCAAAGAACTGGCACCGGAGTTAGTGATCTTCGTTCACACCTTTTCGAAGATCTTCGGCCCGGGTGTTCGGCTCGGCTGGGCAGTTGCGGATCCATCAGTGATCGACACTCTTTGTCTCTTTAAGATGGGAGGCGACCAATGCTCCAACAGCCTGACCCAGCGGCTGGTCTTTGAAGCTGGAAAACGCGGTCTTCTCGAGCTTCAAGTGTCCAGATCGATTCCTCTCTATCGACGAAAGCGCGATCTCCTCCTGAAGGAACTAGACCAACGCTTTCAGGAAAGACTGTCGTGGACCCGGCCCGAAGGAGGCTTTTACTGCTGGGTGAGTCTGCCGCCGGGCAGAGACGCCGGTAAGCTACTGGATGTGGCGATCCAGCAATACAACGTCGCCTTCGTAGCCGGCTTCCCTTTTTTCGTAGGCAACCAGGGGCGAGAGAATCTACGACTTTCTTTCAGCTTCATTGACGAGGGGCTGATTCCTGAAGGAGTGCGCCGTCTGTCGAAAATCCTGGAGCGCTGATTCGACCGGCGTCAAACGCTGATCCACCCGATCGAGGGAACCGGAGCCGAGGCCGTCACCCTACCGTGCTATCCCTTTTCCGTGCCCAAGCTGGTGATCCAAATCCCTTGTTTCAACGAGGAAGACACGCTCGGTGTCACTCTGGCTCAACTTCCCACGAGCCTGCCCGGAGTTGACCAGGTGGAATGGTTGATCATCGATGACGGCAGCATCGATGCGACTGTACAGGTAGCGAGAGACGGCGGCGTGCACCATATCATCCAGCGCCCTCACCAGGGACTTTCGCGCACCTTTCTGGCGGGCCTGGAAGCCTGTGTCGAGCAGGGGGCCGACATCATTGTCAACATGGACGCTGACAACCAGTACGACGCTCGGGACATCCCATTGCTGATTGGCCCCGTCCTCGAAGGCTCTGCCGACATTGTCATCGGGGCTCGTCCCGTCTCCCAGATCGAACACTTCTCTTTCTGGAAGAAGCTCCTGCAACGTCTGGGAAGCTGGGTGGTCAGGGCTGTCAGCCGCACTAACACGCCGGATGCCCCCAGTGGATTCAGGGCTCTCAGTCGTGAAGCTGCGATGAGAACACACGTTTTCAACCAGTACACTTACACTCTCGAGACGGTCATCCAGGCGGGCCTGGATGGCATGGCGATCACCTCGGTCCCGATCAGAGTCAACCAGGAACTCCGACCCTCCCGTCTGGTCAAGAGCGTGCCGAGCTATATCCGCCGCCAGGTCCTAACCATCTTCCGTATCTTTGTCACTTACAAAGCCTTCGCCTTCTTCTTTGTGAGCGGTGGACTTGTCTTCCTGTGCGGTTTTCTGATTGGCCTCCGTTTCCTCTATTTCTTTCTTGGCGGCGGGGCGGCGGTCACGTTCAGTCGCTCATCCTGGCCGGACTCCTCCTGACCAGCGGTTTCTTCCTGGCGGTCATCGGACTGCTGGCGGACCTCATTTCCGTGAACAGGCGACTGCTCGAACGTCTGGACTGGCGGATGCAGAAAATCGACGAGCAGGTCCGGATGAGCCGGCAGAACAAGCCATAGTCTGTTTCTTGCTACCCTGTGGAAACCTCTGGTCGCCTGCTCTAAATCCTTGCTTTTTATAGGCTTCTTGGTTCAAAATAGTCTTCTGGCACCGAAAAGTGTCAGGCGATTAGGGGTTAGGATTCGTCCTTTCCCCGGCTGACCCAGGCTGGGGTTTTTTTCTAAATGTTAAAAATTAGCCCACTCTGATCCGCTATGGCTGAGGTTGTACTCGCCACCAGGTCCGAGTCAGTGATTAGGCGGGCGAGCCGAAAGGTTTGCCCGCCTTTTTTTGTGCCCTCTTCGGAGCAAGGCCCTTTACCCGGACTGATCCCGGATTCTAAACTTCGATTGTCTGAGCACCATGTAACCCGAAGCGGAGAACTCTCGTGACCTTTCTTGCCTTTGCGCTCTTATTTGCCCTGATTATTGTCGGTGTTGCTGTCTGGACCCTGGTCAGAGAAAAGGAAGCGCCTGCGGGCCCGCCGGATTCCGGGCAGCCGCCAACCGACAGAGTTGAGGATCCGGGGTTGGGCGTGGTTTCGCCTGACAAGGGCCCTCCTTCGGCAGGCCAGGGTCTGGAGGCATTGAAGTCTCGACTTGCCGACATGCCCACCGAGAGTCTTCAGTCCATGCTCGACATGGGGGCGACTCTCAAGCCGGGGGCCGAGGACCTGATCCAGGACGAACTGGACCGACGTCGAGAGTCTGAGTAGCGTCCGTGCTCTCCCAGCGCACCATTTTCCGCCTGTGGGGCCCGCTGGCAGCCACCTGGTTCATGATGGCGGCTGAAGGCCCGCTTCTGGCTGCCATTGTGGCCAGGCTTTCCGAGCCCAAGTTCAATCTGGCCGCTTACGGAGTGGCTCTCTCCCTGACACTCCTCGTAGAAGCCCCCGTCATCATGATGATGAGTGCGGCAACCGCGCTGGTCCGAGATCGAGACTCCTTTCTAAGGCTGCGAAACTTCACCCTCGCCCTCAGCCTGGGGGTCACCCTGGTCATGGGTTTTCTGGCCCTCCCGGCCATTTTCTATCCACTGGCACTGGGACTGATCGGCCTTCCCCAGCGGGTTGCAGACCTCATCTACTGGGCCATCGTGATCTTGCTCCCCTGGCCGGGAGCCATCGGATACCGCCGTTTCTACCAGGGTCTGTTGATTCGGAGCCACAAAACGCGACTCATCGCCGTGGGGACAGTGATCCGGCTCTTCACCATGGCTCTCGTCTCCTTCTTTCTCTTTCTGGAGGCGAAAGTCCCGGGGGCCTCGGTGGCTGCTGTGGCGCTCTCTTCTGGAGTCCTCGTCGAAGCGGTTGCCAGCCGTTGGATGGCCCGTTCCACCATCGCCGAACTCGAGGAGAAAGAAGCGTCGTCAGAACCCCTCAGCTATCGTGAAATTGCGACTTTTTATTACCCATTGGCCCTGACCTCGTTCTTGGCCCTCGGCGTTCAGCCCCTGATCACCTTATTTGTGGGACACAGCCGCGAGGCCGTCTCGTCCCTGGCCGTTCTGCCCGTTGTCAACTCTCTGGTCTTTGTGTTTCGCAGCCAGGGTCTGGCACTGCAGGAGGTGGTGGTGGCCCTGGCCGGAAGAAGACTCGAGGGGTACGAGCCTCTTCGACTCTTCACGCGACGACTGGCCCTGGCAACTTCCTTCGGGCTGGCCCTGATCGCATGGTCCCCACTTCACGTTCTCTGGTACCAGTGGCTATCGGGGCTATCCCCCGATCTCGCCGATCTCGCAGCTACGACCAGCCGCCTCTTGTTTGCCCTGCCGGGCCTGGCCGTGATTCTTTCGTTTCAGAGAGGACTTCTGGTCAGCCTTCGTAGAACCCCCAGCATCACCTGGGCTTCCCTGGTGGAGGTGATCCTCATCTTAGTGGTGCTCGCGATCTGTGTCTTTCAGTTGGAGCTTCTGGGGGCCATAGCTGCAGCAGTGGCACTACTTGTGGGGCGTACTTGTGCCTGGCTTTTCCTGCGGCAGCCGGTTCGGCGAGGGGTTGCCTTGTTTTCAGACACCCTGTGAGGGCCGCAGTGTGGGAGGAGGCCGGCTTGAACTTGGGACGCTCGAGGTTGTAACGTGCCTGTCTATTATGGAACCTTCCGATCTGACCGAAGCCGATGTCCTCCAGGCGCTGAATCGAATTGCCGATCCCGAATTCGGTCGTACCATTGTGGATCTGGGTTACGTCCAGAGTGTGGATCTGAGAGGCGATCAGGCCACTGTGCAGCTCGTATTCCCCTACCCCGGATCTCCCTCCTGTGCCGAGGTTGAGAGTCAGGTTCGGGAGATTCTCACTGCTATCCCCGGAATCGAATCGATCCAGGTGGAAAGCAGCTGGCAGGTGACGTCGAAGAAAGCTGCTCAAGCCAGCCAGCTCATTCCCCTGGTGAAGAATGCGGTTGCAGTTGCAAGTGGAAAAGGTGGAGTCGGGAAATCGACCGTAGCGGCTAACCTGGCGACGGCACTACACTCTTTCGGAGCCGTCGTGGGTTTGATGGACGCCGATGTCTACGGACCCAGTATCCCCAAGTTGATGGGAGCCTCGGAGCAGCCCCAGGTCACTCCTGAGAAACGGATCATTCCGCCCCGGGTGAGAGGAATCAAGTTGATCTCGATGGGATACTTTCTGCCCAAGGATGATGCAGTCATCTGGAGGGGTCCCATGCTTCACAAAATGATCCAGGATTTCCTGGGACTGGTCGAATGGGGAGAACTGGACTATCTGATCATTGACCTTCCCCCCGGAACGGGAGATATCCAGCTCAGCCTCTGCCAGACCATCCCTTTGACTGGCGCGGTAGTGGTGTCGACTCCTCAGGATCTGGCCCTGGAGGTGGCTTCCAAGGCCATTGCCATGTTTCGAAAACTGAATACGCCGGTGCTCGGAATCCTCGAGAACATGAGTTACTACCATTGCCCTCACTGCGGAGAGCGAGATGACATCTTCGGCCACGGAGGAGTCCGCCTGGCCAGTAGCGAACTGGGCTATCCGTTCCTGGGAGAAATTCCCTTGAGCTCAGTGATCCGGGAACGCAGCGACCGCGGCGATCCGATTGCCCTGGATTCGGAGTCTGAATACGGCCAGGCCTATCGGCAGTTTGCTCTAGATGTAGCCCGCGAAGTTGCCTCGGGCAACATGGCCGAGCCGACTGAGATTTCGATCGAGATTTAGGCACTTATTTGATGAGTAAGCCGTGAGTCCAGTACCCAAAAGGATTCAGCTGGTGGGCCGGTCCGAGATTCAAATCACCTGGGATGACGGAGCCGGAACAACTTACTCCTCCGCCTTCTTGCGTGACAACTGTCCCTGTGCTACCTGCACGGGCCACGGCGAGAAGCCTCCCCTCAGCCTCCCCGAGGAAGATCCACTTTCCCTTCCGATCCTGGGCCAGGAGCCCGTAAGAGTGACGGGAGCCGAGCAGGTGGGCCACTATGCGATTCAATTCTCGTTCAGTGACGGGCACAAGAGTGGAATCTACCCCTTCGAATACCTGCTCGAGCTGGCCGATTTTCTGGCGAATCCGAGTTCAGGCTGACGACTCTGCTGGAGAGATCTGCTTCAGCACCCTCTGCAACTCCGCATCGTAACGACGCCATGACCGCCACGGAATGGCTCTCCGTGTGAAGCTTGATGACGTCCGGATCGAGCCTGACCTGCTCGGGCGTGGACCAGGAGGGGAATTTCCAGAGCAGGTATCGGCGATAGAGCGTCCGGCACACAGCTTCGTAAACCTGGGCCAATCCCGCGGACAGGAGCACTTCCTTGCATCTCTTCAAAGTGAGAAGCGCCGGTGACGTGGCGAGGATGCCCGGATTGTGCTTGGCTGGCAGGCTGTTCGGATATAGCTCTTCCGCCCACAGGTTGGATGCACGAAGACGCATCATCCACTCATCCCCGGTCAAGGGTCGAAGATGGATCAGCTGGTTGGCGGAGAAAAGGTCACGCTCCTGCAGCGCAAGGTGAGTGTCAGCTACCAGATAGTTGAAACAAACCATTTCCCGACAGCCGAATAGCCGGCTCACCAGCAGGATGTTCACGGCCGTGCTCCAGACCCTTCGTCCCCGTGTGACTACAAAGAGATCGATGTCGCCTTTTTCGCTCATATTGAAGTGAGCAGAGCTTCCAGAGAGAGCGATGAGACGCGTGTAAGGAAGAAGACCAATCCACTCGAGCATCCTTCGATGTCCCATCAGCACATCTCGACTGAAGGCCTCGCGCCGATGCCTCCCGAGGACGCAGGCTGATCGATCCCTCAGACAGAAGCAGTCGTCCTGAAAGTCGAGGACCGATTGGAGGGCCTTGCTTCGACGGTAAATGGCGACGATTTCCGTGTCCCTCAGCCTGGCTCCGGGCAGGCTGAACGCAACCTCCCGCGATGTCAGCGGGTACTCGAAAAGAGACGAATAGACCACCGCCTTGAGAACAGCCAGTTCCTTTGAATTCAATGTCTCTGCAGCCGCTGACACGGGCATCATGAACGTTCCTTGACTCTTTCTTCCGGGCCAGGAGCCGGCCTGCACCAGATGAGACCACCACATATCGCGCTGAGGAAGAGCTCCCGACCCAGAGTGGCCCAGGCAGCCCCTACGGCACCGCCCCTGGAAACCAATATGGCGTTCAGTGGAATCGTCAGAAGCAATACCGCCACACAGGCCCACATGTAGGAGAGGGAACGGCGCCAGGCGATGAGCTGGTGAGTCAGGACCAGATTGACAAATAGAGGGGGAAGGGCCAGGGCCAGAATGCTCAGAGCAGGGCCTGCTGAGGCGTAGGATTCACCATAAAGAAAGAGGATGAGTTCCCGGGGTCGAAAACGCAGAAGCAGGGTGCCCGCCACGCCTACCAGCCCCAAACCGACAGCAAGGATGGCGGCCAGCGACTTCGATCGAGAACGGCAAAGACTCGGAAAAAGCACCGCAAGCACCGCCGCAGGAAACAGACGGGCTGCATCCACAAGCCGGAAGACGGCGGTGTATCGACCCACGGCGTTGGTGTCCCGAAACCACTCCAGGAAGAGAAGATCGAGACGAAAATAGATCCCGGAGGCCAGTATGCCCAGGCCGATGGGAAGGATCTCCGCCAGGAATCTTCGAGAGAGTGAACTGGTAATGGTTCCAGGGTCAGGCCGCAGGGCCTCATCGTCTTTCCGGCTCTCTCTGACCAGCTTCACTGCCCAGGCCCAGGCCAGCACCGCGATCACGACCGCAACGGATAGCAATGCGAAAGTCAAAAGGGTAAGACCGGGTCTGGTGGTGAGCACGAATCCACCTGCCAGCAGGGAGCCCAGCCGCTGAAGCAGATTGGCCCATGATTCGAGATCGCTGCGCCCAAACCCACGGAACAGGTGGTTGAAGAATTCAATCACGGAAGAGAGTAGTTGAACCAGAACCAGCCCCAGGAAGACTGCCCCTCCCTTATCCCACCAGAGCATCCAGTGGGCGAGCCCAATGACCCCGAACAGGATCGAGCCAAGACAGAGCCTTAACCGAAACAGAGTCGGGACGAATTGACCTGCCTGCCCGGGGGCTCGGGCAACTTCGCGGGCGACAAAGAGCTGGAGACCCAGATCAGAGGCAATGGCAATGATCCACCCTGTTGCCCAGGCCAACGAGAAAAGACCAAACTCAAAGGGATCGAGAAAACGAGCGGCCAGAAGAAGGAGCAGAAAAGAGCTCAGCCGGCTGGCAACATCGGAAAAGGTCTTCAAAGCAATGAGTCCACCGATCCGATAGCTTGCAACTTCCACAGGTTTTCCCAAGGCCCTAGTGTAGCTCGTCACTTGTGGCGAGCTGCACTAGCATAGCGGCAAGGGAGCCGCCGAACGGCGTTGACAAGAGACGCTTCCAACGCCCATAATATCTGTTTTTCGCCCCTCAGCCGAGGCGCGACTGAAAGCTGCCTGGAAAATCCGGGCGGCTCTCCACTCCGCCGGAGACGAAGGAAGCCGCGGGCGGAATCAGTGTAAGGAGTCAAGATCGCATGGCCCGTGAAACAGGACCACGTTTAAAGAGAATGCGGGCGCTGGGCATGAACCTGCCTGGTCTGTCCCGTAAGTCCATGAAACACCGGGAATTCCCACCCGGGGAGCAAGGGCGTGCCCGCCGGCGAAAGCCCTCGGACTATGCTCTCCAGTTGAAGGAGAAGCAGAAGCTTCGCTTTAATTACGGCCTGGGCGAACGGCAGTTTCGCCGTCTCGTGGCCGAAGCGAGGCGTGGGAAGAAGGCGGCCGGTAACCAGCTTCTCGAGTTCCTGGAAAGACGGCTCGACAACGTGGTATTCCGAGCAGGCTACGCCCCGACCATCCCGGCGGGCCGGCAACTGGTCAATCACGGTCACTTTACAGTGAATGGAAGAAAAGTTGACGTGGCCTCATTTCGAGTCAAAGAGGGTGACGTGATCAAGCCCCGGGAGAGAAGCATGAAGCTTGATGTCATCGCGACCTGGCTTCTGGAGATTTCGCTGATTCGCCCTGGGTGGCTCAATTTTGACGACGCAACGCTGACAGCGACGGTTGCAGCTCTCCCACTTCCCGACTCAGTACCGTTTCCGGTGGACGTTTCCTCAGTCATCGAGTACTACGCCAAGAGGCTTTAGAAACTGGGACGTTCCTCGTTTCTCGTTTCGTTTCTTCAGGAGACGTGCGACAACTGCCGCCCTTGCCCGTCCAATTGCGAAAGGACCTGGAGCTTGGGGAGAGGAAAGCAACAGGGGAATAATTCCCCCTTCCACTTCCATTAGACTCCAGAAGGTAGAGCAAGACATGAGCAGGGTCTGGGGAAGAGACAGAGTCAACATCCAACAGTTCGAAAAAGAAGCACTGCCCCACCTGGATTCTCTTTTCCGCGTCGCTCTCGGGATTCTCAGGAACCAGGAACTGGCTGAAGATCTCGTCCAGGAAACCTTCAAGGAAGCCCTGGCTTCGTTCCACACGTATCAGCCGGGACAAACTGTAAGGCCTGGCTGTTCCGAATCTTCTATAGAGTCAGGGGAAAGTACTTCAAGGCCCAGAACAAACTAAGAACAACCAGTCTGGACACTGTTTCGGAGGCGCACCTCTCAGTAACCGGGTTTCACGACGCCGTCGATGCCAGAATGGCTCTTGAGATGATTCGGTCGCTGCCGGAACACTATCTGACGGTGATGGTTCTGGCTGATATCGAGCAACTGAGCTACCGGGAAGTCGCTGCTGCCCTGGGCGTCCCGATCGGCACCGTAATGTCCAGGCTCAACCGGGCGCGCAAAATGGTCCGCCAGAGACTCTCCGCCCAGAACGATCGCGCCGAAGCTGTGTGAGACGAATTATGATCCCAATCATTGAACCTCAGGATCTCGATCGCTGCCGGTGGGTGCAACGTCTCCTGGATGACTTTCATAACGGCCAATTGAGCGTCGAGACCGGGCACCAGATTCTGATGCATCTCGAGGAATGCTCGAAATGTTCCGAAGCGGCTGAGACGATTCGTCGAAATCGTCAACTGGTGGTGAGAGCCTGGCATTCCCAATCCATTCCAGACTTCCTACGGCGGCGGATCAGATCCCAATTGAAATTGAAGAGGCTCCGTCCGGGCTGGCTATCTCTGGCTGCCGGTGTTCTGCTCGTGGTGGGTATCAGCGGCGTAGTCATGGTGTCCGGGAGGTTTCCCAACCTGTGGAACGGTGGCGAGCGGGAATCGAGTCTGCAACAAGATCGGACGCGGGCGATTCTTGAAACCCACCTGAATTGCCGGGGTGCCGGCTGGCTGCCCCAGGAAGCCCTGCCCCTGCAGTTGGCCTCTCTGGATCAGGCGCTGGAGGAATACGAGGTCCTCACAGCCCATCGCTGCCGCTTCGGGGAGGAAGGTCTTTTTCACTTTGCACTTGCTGCAAGAGGAGCTGTGTTTTCCCTGATACTGCAGGAGAAACAAGTACCTGGCCTGGACCAGAACGGCCTCAGAGAAGCGACCCTGGTCTCAGTGGGAAACCATGTTGGGCAGTGGGTTGAAGAGCAGAACACTTCGCTGGTCTGGCTCGATTCCCCCCGGTTTCATATCTATGTGGTGGGAGCCACAGCACAATCCAACCAACTCCTGCAACTCGTTGAGCGCCTGATGACGCCGCTCGAGCCCCTCTGGGCTTAGGGTAGTTCCTGGTTCCTCGTTTCACGCCCGAGGTTGTGCGGCAGGTCTTTGAATCCGGGAATAAATCTCCGGGGATGGCCATTTCATTTTCATGTGAGGTCTGAGGGAAGCCAGATGAGTAGAAGGGCCTGTTCACCACGGTGACCCTCGGACCCTCGCCGAGTGCCTGGTAGCCTAGAACGAGTCGACCACGCGGGCCTGAACCGAAGCTCCCTTTACCAGAACCGTCACTTCATCTCCGGGACGAGCCCGGGCCTGAATCAGATAGGCCAGGGCAATCGGACGTTGCAGCCGGATCGAATGGACCGCGCTGGTCACAGCACCTGCCTCCTTCTCATTCTTGATGACTTTTGCACCAGCGGCGGGGACCGGGCTTCCCGGCGAAAGGAGGAGCTTTCCAAGACGCCTGCGAACTCCACCGATGTAGGTTGCTTTGGCCACGACCTCCTGTCCCACAAAGCAGCCTTTGTCGAGACTGATCGCCTCCTCGAGGCCTGCCTCCATCGGATAGTTGCCCTCGTCCATGTCCACTCCAAACCAGGGAGTGCCGCGCTCCAATCTCAACACATTCCGGGTCTCCTCATCGACCTGCACGACTCCTCGAGAGGCAAACTCACTCAGAATGCGATCGAGGCAGGCCTGGCCCGAGCCCCGGGGCAAGAGGATCTCGTACCCGGTCTCAGCCAGCTCCGGTTTATTGATCACGAGTGCCTCCATGGACGGTACTTCCTGAACCTGATAACGCTCGCGGGGTACCGGCCCTGGGACAATCTGCTCCAGGATCTCTGTCGCCAGGGGACCCTGAACTGACAGGTGGGCCCACAAGTGGCTGTGATCTACAACCTCCACATCATCCATGATGATGAACCGGCTCAGAGACTCGACGAGAATCAAAGCGCGACCTGGATCCAGATCGATGAGAATGGACTCGGCAAACTTGTAAAAACAAAAGTCACAGACAAGCCGGCCATTGTGAGTGAGAAAGGTAGCGTAGCGACCCGCGTGCCGGGCCAGCCGTTCCACATCGTGGCTGATCATCGAGTGGAGAAAACTCACATGATCGGGGCCTTCCGCTCGCACCTTTGCCCGCTCAGAGAGGTCGAAGATGCCGGCCGACCGCTGGACGGCTTCGTGCTGGCTGGTGATTGACATGCTAGTACTCTCTTGGAGGAAGCACTGCGCCCCCAGTTGGCAGGCCGGGTTCCCTCCGGCTGAATATACCTTGCCGGGCCCTGGCAGTAAACTGCCGCTTGTTGACCGTTGACTGTCGACCCCTTGATACTGGGAGGGAACTTCTCAGTCTTTCAAGGAGATAGGGAGAATTGGCCGACCAGATCGTCATCGAGGGAATCGAGTGCAGAGCCCGGATTGGGGTCTCTGAACAGGAAAGAGCGCAGTACCAGCCCCTGGAATTGAATGTGCGGCTGCATTACTCAATGGACGCGGCCATCAACACCGATTCGCTGGAACTCTCCATCGACTACGAGACCGTGGTACGGTCGATCCAGGACGAAGTGTCTCAAAAAGTGTGCTCGCTGCTGGAAACAATGGCGGGACATGTCTGTGACGTCGTCCTGCGCGATCCCCGAGTAGAAAAGATAGAGGTTGAGGTCTGGAAGTTTCCGAAGTCGCTGGAGGGAGAGATCCGCCGGGTCGCCGCTCACTTAGCGCGCGGGCACCTCAGCTGAATTTCTTGAGAACTTCCGAGAGCGCATTCTCAGATTCTTGAAGCACGTGGTCGGCACCAGCCGTCCTGGCTCCCTCGAGCAGGGCCTGCCCCGGGTTCCGGCCGAAAGCAATCACGGGCAGATCGGGGTTTCGCTGTTTCACCTGAACGATCAACGAAGTCGGGCTGATACCCTGGGCATCCAGGTCGACCAGGATAGCTGATGGGCTACTTTCAACCTCAGGGAGGAACTTATAAAGAGAAGACACCACCTTGAACTCAACGCCTGCCTCCCTGGCCGTTCGACTGATTTCTGCCTGCGCAAAAAGATCTGTTATGAAGGCGACAATCATTTCTTGAATGCTCGGCCCGTTGTCCAGCTCTCCCGAGAAAGATCAGACTTTTCGTTCACACGATGAAGGATTGCCCGCAGCTGCAGGTCTTCGAGGCGTTCGGGTTTACGAATGCAAAGCCCTGCTGCATCAGGTCTCCCTGCCAGTCCAGAGTCATTCCCTTGAGATAAAGATAGCTCTTAAGGTCGACGAAAACCTTCGCCTCACCAGTCCCGAATACTTTGTCTCCCGGCCGGCTGTTCTCTTCGAAACGGATCACGTAGCTCAGACCGGAACAGCCGCCTCCCTTGACCCCAAGCCGAAGGCCGGCGCCCTCCGAAAGGCCCTGATTCTCTGCTCCCCGCCTGATGCGTTCGGCAGCTTTGTCTGTTACCAGAATCGACATGACATTCTCGCTGTTGTTCAATAGCTAGTATAACAGGCCGACTCCCGCAAACATGAAGAACCTGCAACCTGGAACCTGGAACGCGGCACCTGGACCCTCACCGCACCGCCTTGGCTCCGTCATCCTGGCAGCCGGTCAATCGGTGCGGCTGGGCCAGCCCAAAGCACTGCTTCAAATTTCAGAACGTGAGGTAGCCTGGAGTCGAATTCTGAAGCAACATCTGTCTTGCGGCCTGACGCCCCGTCTCGTCGCCTCGGAACCACTGAGCCACTACTTGCTCGATGCGGGTCTTCCAGCCCGGTTTCTCATCATCAATCGAAACCCCCAGAAAGGGCCGCTGCACAGCCTGCAACTGGCACTGCGGGAACTGACGCGGGCTTCAGGGATCCTGCTCCATCCTGTCGACCATCCTCTCGTCTCCGCGGCTACTGTGCTGACCCTGAAGGCGAGCCACTCGTCCAGACCCGACTGCATATTCATTCCGACGTCGAACCAGAAGAAGGGGCACCCGGTGGTCTTCCCCTCACGGTTCTTTCGCGACCTGCTGAGCGCTCCCCTTGAGCAGGGCGCCAGGTTCGTGGTTCGCAGCCACCCCGGGGCGGTCCACCACGTGGAGGTTAGAGACGAGGGAATTCAGGCTAATCTGAACCGACCGGAAGACCTGCGCAACTGGAGAAATCTGGGTCACTGGCCGCGCCTCCCCACTGCGGCCAGCCAGAAACTCTGATCCCTCAATAGCTCGGCATTGACGGATCGATTTCCCCCGCCCAGGCAAGAATCCCACCTTTGAGATTTCTCATCTTGGAAAATCCACGACCCTGCAATTGCCGAATGGCCGTGGCACTCCGTACTCCCGACCTGCAATGCACGACCATTTCCTTTTCGGGATCCAGTTCGTCCACCCGGTTCATCAGCACGGGAAGGGGAATCACGACGGAGCCTTCCAGCCGGCAAATGTCAATCTCATAGGGATTTCGAACGTCGAGGACAACCAGGTCCCGACCCGCCTCCAACTCCTGTCGAAGCTGAGTTACCGTCACTTCGGCCACCTCTTCTTCCTCGACCTGGCCCACTCCGCAGAACTGCTCGTAGTCGATCAGCCTGTCAATCGTCGGATGCTCTCCACAAATGGGGCAACCGGGGTCCGGACGGAGCCGCACCTCCCGAAACTTGAGCTCGAGGGCGTCGAAAAGCAGCAGCCGGCCCACCAGGGGCCGTCCGATGCCCAGCAGCAGCTTAATAGCCTCTGTTGCCTGAATCGTCCCGACCAGCCCCGGGAGCACTCCCAGGACGCCTCCTTCGGCGCAGGAAGGAACCAGCCCGGGAGGCGGAGGTTCCGGGTAGAGACACCGATAGCAGGGCCCCCCGGGGACTCCGAAGACGGAGGCCTGTCCCTCAAAACGAAAAATGCTCCCGTAGACATTCGGTTTGCCGGTGAGGACGCAGGCATCATTCACCAGGTAGCGAGTGGGGAAGTTGTCCGTTCCATCCGCGATGATATCGTAGTTTCGAAAGAGTTCGAGCGCATTCTCAGAACTGAGCCGAGTCTCGTGGGCCTCGACCTTGACGTTCGGGTTGATGGACTCCAGCTTGTCTCTTGCGGAGGCCAGCTTGGATCTTCCGACATCGCTGGTCGTGTGAATGATCTGGCGCTGCAAGTTGCTGAATTCAACCACATCAAAATCGACCATGCCCAGGCGTCCTATGCCCGCAGCGGCCAGGTAGAGAGCCATCGGCGAGCCCAGCCCGCCGGCTCCGATGCAGAGCACACTTGACTCTTTAAGCCGTTCCTGTCCTTCGATGCCCATCTCGGGAAGCATGAGATGGCGACTGTAGCGTTGGATTTCTTCTGGAGTCAGGCCGGGCATTTTGACTTCTCCTGAGCGCCTCCCGCAATCGCCGGTACGATGCTGACTTCGTCGGCTGCCGCAACCGGGGTGTCGCCTTTCTGCAGGTAGCGAATGTCTTCGTCATTCAGATAGATGTTCACGAATCGACGCAATCGCCCCTGGTCATCATAAAGATGTTTCTGGAGTTGACTGTGTCCCTCGACCAATTGGGTCAGCACCTCGTCCACAGTCTGACCGTTGACTTCCAGCGTATCCTGACCTTCCACGTACTGCCGGAGAGGTGTTGGTATGAAAACCGTTGCCATTTATTCTTCTCCTCTTCTCTGCAAAAAGATGCTGATTGCTCTCGATTGGATTCAGTTTACATCAACCCACCCGGGATCAGGGCATCCGCGACCGCCCACCGCGCGGGCTGGCTCAGGTCCCCACGAACTCAACCTGAACCCGGTGCGGGATCCATCCGGCTTCGTGGCCACGATCGAGAAATAGCTGGACTGCCCGCCGGCCGCTGGCCTGGTAATCCAACGTGCGTTCGTTCACGTACATCCCCACAAATCGATCCCCCTTGGAGGGGTCCAGCCCCCGACCAAACTGAAGCGCGTAGTTGAGGGCCTCCTCTCGGTGGGCCAGTGAGAATTCAATGCTCTCGGCGATGCAGGCGGCAATCCGAGCCATCTTCTCCTGGCCCAACTCTCTCCGAATCACGTTCCCGCCCAGAGGCAGGGGGAGTCCGGTTTCGTCCTGCCACCAGCGACCCAGATCGATCACTTGCTGAAGGCCATGATCGCGATAGAAAAGCTGTCCCTCGTGAATGATCACGCCGGCGTCTACCCCTCCAGCCTTGACCACGTCAATGATCTCGTCAAAGGGGACCACCTGGCACTCACAGTCGGCCTCCAGGAGCTTGAGCGTCAGGTAGGCCGAAGTCCAGAGACCCGGCACGGCAATCCGTTTTCCCTTCAGTTCTGAAACTTTCAGTGGAGCCCTGCTGACCACTTTTGGGCCGTAGCCTTCGCCCATGCTTGCTCCGCTGTTGAGAAGGGCATAGTTGTCAGCGACATAGGCGTAGGCGTGAATGCTGACGGCGGAAACATCGTATTGGCCGGCAGATGCCGCCTGATTCAGGGTTTCGATGTCCTGCAGCCGATGGATGAATTCGAACGGGCCAGTGTCAATCTTGTCCGTTGCCAGCGCATAGAACATGAATGCGTCGTCGCTGTCCGGGCTGTGGGCAACCGTAATCGTTTCCTTGCTCATTCGCTCCCGTCTCCTTCATGGACCGCCAAAATCCCAATTCTCTGTGCAGGCCTCAACTCGACAAGCGGGTCACAACCTCACCAAGATGCTCAATTCTATCCGTCCCTGAGTGCCGGTATCTGCCCGTCGGATCGTACAGAACGGGCCTTATTCCGGCCCGCATCGCTCCCTGCCAGTCGTCTTCCGGATCATCCCCCACGTGCCAGCAGTCCCCTGGCCTCAGCGAGAGCCGATCGAGCGCCAGATGAAAAATCTCCGGATCCGGTTTCGCAAAGCCGGCGCTGCTTGAGAATACAACTTCCGACAACAAATGTGCGATCCCGAGAAGCTCGAACAGGCCGGGCAACCGAGAGTCGAAGTTGGAAACCACAGCAACTCGTATGGACCGCCTCTTTAACTCCTCCAGTACCTCGCCACTACCCGGCTCCAGGGCCCACGCCTGTGAGGTCGAATAGAGATTATAGATAGAGTCAAAGAATCCTCCAAAATCCGAAATCTCCGCGACGCCCTGGAAGGTCTCCTCCACAACCCGTCTCCACCACTCCTTCTCGAGTTCGCCGATCCGCGAAAGGTCTCCTTGGTTGAACACGAGTGGCTCGTGGCGGGAAAAGACTCGCCGGAAAGAACGGTTGATTCGTCGGCAAAGTTCCCCTGAAAATGGCTCTCGGAGTCCAAAAGCACGGGCCTGGCGGGCATAGATCGTTCCCACCGGCTCCTTCAGTTGAATCAGCGTACCGGCAGCGTCAAAAAAGACCGCTTTCGGTGATCCCGAGCTCCTCATCCCGCCCGGTCAAGCCATCCCGACCAGGAAGGGATTGGTCCTGCGCTCCTGTCCGATCGTCGTCTGCGGCCCGTGCCCAGGGTAGAGGATCCTTTCATCTCCGAGCGGCAACACTCGCTCCTGAATACTGCGTAGAAGAACCTCAGAGGATCCCCCGGGAAGGTCTGTTCGCCCAATCGAGCCCTGAAAGACGACGTCCCCGCAAAAAATGTGTGCTCCTGCCTCGAAGCAGACATGCCCGGGCGAATGCCCGGGGGTCAGGTGAACTTTGAACTCGAGACCAGCCAGTTTCAGCACCTGGTGGTCGGTCAGTTCAAAGTCAACCGCTGGAGCGGGTCCGTATTGGAAGCCGAACATCTGGGCCTGGGTGGGAAGAGAGTCGTAAAGACCTCTGTCTTTGGGGTGCAGATAGATAGGAGCCTTGTGTCGCTCACGCACTCTGCCAATTCCACAGATATGATCCATATGGGCATGGGTCAGCAGGATCGCTACCAGCTCCCTCGGCCCTTGAGAGATCAGATCCAGCATCGACTCCACTTCGTCACCCGGGTCAATGTAGACCACCTCGTTGGAGTCCGGGAACCCCACCAGGTAGCCGTTCTTGTAGAAGGGCCCAACGGCCTGTGAATCGATCATCGGTGGGTTCTCAGCAACTCTTGTGTTTTTCATCTTTCCGTGGAACTCCGGTTATTTCAGAAGCCGCACAAACCCCCATGCCACTACGGTATAGGCGAATCCGATCCAGACGTCAATCAGGTAATGGTGACCCAGGTAGACGACGGAAAAGACAATGCCGAGGGTGAGAAAAAGCAGCCATAGAGAGCGCCTGCCAAGTAGCGGTCGCAGAACGAGAAAGTAATAGAGGGGATAGGCGCAGTGCAGCGAGGGCACGGCCGCCACGGGGTTTGGAGCCTGATTCGCTGCCATGCCGGCTAGAAGAAATCGATCCAGCCCGACTTGCTCCAGGCCCTGCAGGTACCCCCTCTCAGTTGCCCACCAGGGAGGAGCGACCGGGAACAGAATATAGGTAGCGAAGCCGATGAAGGAAAGGAATAGAAGCCCGGCAACAAAGTTCCAATAGACCGGCCGGTTACTTTTCCACAAAATCAGTCCGATCACAACCGGCGTCACAAAATGGGAAACGTAAAGGAGATTGGAGACCGGATCGATCAGCCAGGTCGCAATGGGCCCACCCAGGTGACGCTGAAGAACTGCCGCCGGAATCATGCCGGCCGACAACATCCTCTCCCATTCGATCAGATCGACAATATGGATAGCACTCACGTCCAGGCCCCGTGAAAATACGCTGAGGCTCTGATAGCAGAGGAGCAGGATCAAGAACGGGACCAGGGCCACCCACTGGCCATTTCTTCCAGGAGGAGCTATCAGCCACACCAGCATGGGTACCGGCAGAAGCGTCCAGGGCAACCAGCCGACGCCAAGTACGTAATAGAGACCGGCGCCCACCGTGAAGACTACGGGGAGTCCCAGCACCGCCGCCCTGCCGGTCAAACGGCTGATCACGGCTTCTCCGGATGCCCGCGCCCGACCAGGTTCTCCCCTTCCATCTCGTCGGGATGATTCAGCTCCAGGAGGGAAAGGAGGGTCGGAGCTACGTCTGCGAGCCGACCGTCGGACAGGGAGGCGTGTTCAAGTCTCTCGGATACGAGGATACAGGGGACCGGGTTCGTCGTGTGGGCGGTGTGAGGGCCACCGCTTTTCTCGTCCCACATCTGTTCGCAATTCCCGTGATCCGCCGTGATCAGGGCTTCCCCACCCACCTCAAGAAGAGCCTCCACGACCCTCCCAATGCTGGTGTCCACAACCTCGACAGCTCGAATGGCTGCTTCCAGCACTCCGCTGTGTCCCACCATATCTCCATTGGCATAGTTGATGATCACGAAACCATAGCGGCCCGAACGGATCGCCTCGACCACGTGCTCGGTCACCTCCAGAGCGCTCATCTCGGGCTTGAGGTCGTAGGTAGCCACGTCCGGAGAAATGGCCATGTAGCGTTCTTCTCCCGGGAACGGAGCTTCTCTTCCTCCGTTGAAGAAAAAAGTAACGTGGGGGTACTTCTCTGTCTCCGCAGTGTGTAACTGGAGCAGCCCCGACTGGCTGACCGCCTCTGCGATCGTACCGGTCAGAGGGCCGGTGTTGAAGGCAACAGGGCAGTCAAAACCGGCTCGGTAATCGGTCATCGTCACCAGGTGAATCCGAGGCTGACTCTGAGGAGTGAAGCCTCGGTGCGGATCGCCCCGGGTGCTCTCTGCAAAGTCCCCGTCAGTGAGTGCGCGGATGATCTGGCGAGGACGGTCCCCGCGGTGGTTGAAACTGATCATCACATCACCATCCAGGACTCTTCCAATCGGACCGCTTGAATCGGCAATGACGGTGGGCCGGATAAACTCGTCACTTTCGGCCGGATAGAGGGCTGGGTCGGAATGGGTGGCCGCTCTCTGGTATGCCGACTCGACTGCTTCCAGGCCCGATCCGGACTGAAACTCGGCTTCTCCCAGCACCATCGCCTCATAGGCGAGCCGGGTTCGGGGCCACCGCCTGTCACGACCCATCGAATAGTAGCGTCCAATCACGGTGCCGATGCGGCCACCGTGACGCTTCAGATGCGCATCCAGTCGTTGAACGGCTTGCCGTCCGGAGTGGGGAGGGCTGTCCCGTCCATCGGTGAAAGCGTGAAAGAGAACCTGGTCCGACCCGATGCCGTTCTCAGCCGCCATCTCAATCAGCTCCAGGTAATGCTGCTCCGAGGAGTGAACCGAGGCTTCGCTGATCAGTCCGAACAGGTGGAGACGCGATCCACGGGACCGGGCCAGTTGCATGGACTCCACAAGTGCCGGGTTGTGGCGAAAGGCGCCTTCCTCGATGGCCTTGTGAATCTGCATGAGTTGCTGCTGGACCACGCGCCCCGCACCCAGGTTGAGGTGCCCGACTTCGCTGTTGCCCATGGTTCCTTCGGGAAGACCCACGTCCCTGCCGCTGGTGTCGAGGCGGGAGGTGGGAAAGCGGCGGCTCAAGGCGTCGTACTCCGGCGTCGCGGCCAGGGCGACCGCATTGTGCTCTGTTTGCTCTCTTAACCCCCAACCATCCATCACAACCAGGACAACCGGGCCTCTCTGCTGCTTCTCTGGCAAGTCGTTTCCTAGTTGTGAACTCTCAACAGGTTGTTCAGTCAAAGGGGTTGTCCATCCGAGCTTCTTCGGGAATGCTGATTGGAAGTTAAACCTTCAGCAGCCAAAGGAGACAACGGATGGACATTCATCACAATGCACGAAGTTGCCCGCACAGTCGAGCCCTGATGGTGGATCGTGTGCAGAGGGGCGATCCGGTGGTCCGGGTAGCAGCTGATCTGGGAGTCAGCGAGCGGACCGTCTACAAGTGGTTGGCCCGCTATCGCCGGCAAGGTCTTGAGGGACTGAGGGATCGTTCCTCCCGGCCTCATTGCAGTCCCAGACAAGCAGCAGCCGCTGTGGTCGATCAGATTGTGCAACTCAGACACAGACGGATGGTCTCGGCTGAGATCGCCGCCCGTCTGGATCTGGCTCGCTCGACTGTGGCCCGGACCCTCTCCCGACGGGGTCTCGGTCGGCTCAAAGCTCTGGATCCTGCCCAGCCACCTCGACGCTACGAGAAAGAACATCCCGGAGAGCTCTTGCACCTGGACATCAAGAAACTGGGCCGTATCGACGGCATCGGCCACCGCATCACCGGAATCCGCCGCCGCCGCCGCCCTCGTCCGGGCTGGGAGTTTGTCCATGTCTGCGTCGATGACGCCTCCCGCCTGGCCTACCTGGAAGTTCTGCCCGATGAGCGAAAGGAATCCGCCATAGCCTTCCTCCAGCGCGCCCTCTCCTTCTTCCATCAGCGCGGTGTTCAACCGCTCTCCATCCTCACCGACAATGGATCTTGTTACCGCGCTCATGCCTTCAACAACTGCTGCCACCGCCACGGCCTGCGCCATCTGTACACCAGACCCTACCGCCCTCAGACCAACGGCAAAGCAGAGCGCTTCATCCAGACCATGCTCAGAGAGTGGGCCTACCGCATCCCTTACCGCAGCTCACGAGAACGCTCCCGCTGGCTTCCTCGCTGGCTCCACTTCTATAATCACCACCGTATGCACCAGAGCCTGGCCAATCTCCCTCCCATCAGCAGACTACCTCTTTTGAACAACGTCATGAGAATGCACACCTAGTGTACTGTCCGGAAAGTCGGGTTGCGGCCCTCAGCTTCGTCGATGCCGGGTCAGATAAGAAAGCAATTGATCTTCGAATTCACTGTGGTCCTCAACCAGAGAACTGATTTCCCGGGACGAGAATCGCAGCCGCATCGGGGTCACGCGCTGGTGCTGCACCTTGACTTCAAGACCATCGGCAGTGGTGCTGATCGTCACTTCTGCGTCCGAGCCAAGGTGAAACAGAACAAACTGTCTCAACCGGTCCAGGAATCGGCCCCGAGTCTGTCCGGCATCCATTTCGCTCCACAGTATCGCCGCAGCAAGCGCTGAAGTACAACTCCACTTTGTTGGTGACACCTCTCAGTTGGTATCTTAGCCCTGATGATTCACAAATTTTCTAGCGCAGCGTGAGAATCTCCCGCCCTGACTGCGTTACGCTCGGTCGACCTCCTCGGCGTACTGCACGAGTACGCCTGCGGGGGCCTCGGTCGCAAGCCTTGCCGGAACGGGTCTTCCCCCGCTTCGCTACGAAAACTTGTGAATCATCCGAGCTAGTACTCACTTTCGTAAATACGATGACGTTTGTTCGATCCGCGGAGTCGGCTGGCCCACGAGGCTAATCCCATTGATAGAAACGATGACGAAGCCTCGCTTCCGTCTCTTTTTGCTGTCTGGCCTTGCGGGACTCATCCGCCGGGCTTGGGGCACTCCCACGGGTGGATCCTCGGAGGCCCGGCGGAAGAGTCCCACGCGTCACGGTTTTCACTACCAAATAGTGGTAGTGGGCCTGGCCTTAGCGGCTCCCGTGCTGGGCCAGGATCGAGCCCGCCTCGAAGTCTCCTATCGAGGTGAGCTTCTCGTCATTGAAGCCGACAGGATCATCTCTGCTGATCCCACCATTGCTGAAGGGGATGTGGTTGTTACCTATGAAGATATGACTCTGAAGACCGGACGGCTGATCTACCATCGACAACGCGAGCTGGTGGTCGCTGAGGACGGGATCGAGATGATTCAGGGAATCCAATGGCTGAAGGGTACCAACGGTGAGTTCAAGCTGGGGGACAAGACCGGGTTTATTGACAACGCCGAGGGTTTTACAGATGATGAGCTCTTTGTAAAGGCACGACGTCTTCTCAAGACTGGGCCCAACACCTACAAGGCCCAGGATGGCTTCCTGACGGCCTGTCAAGAAGCGGTTCCGAAATGGAGCTTTTCGGTCAGCAATGCCACGCTGAAAGTCGCATCCAGTGCCTCTGCAGCTCACGCCATCCTCAGAATCAAGAATGTTCCAGTCTTCTACCTGCCCTACCTTCGTGTTCCGGTGCGACAAGATCAGCGCTCCACGGGCTTTCTGCTTCCTTCAACCGGGACTTCCAGCAACAAGGGCCGCCGCATCACACAAGGCTTCTACGTCGTGCTGGGACGAAGTGCGGATCTGCTGATTGAAGAGGACTATTTCTCGGAGCGGGGTTTTGGCCACAGCTTCACCTTCCGGACACGGCCCAACCAGAACAGCTATCTGTACCTGAACGGCTATATGATCGATGATCGGAAGGATCAGGGAGGCGCAAGTTTCACAGGCACCGGCGAAACCAGCTTCGGAGATGGTTATCGTCTGGTCGCCGACTTCAACCTGGTCAGTAACTTTGTGTTTCGCAGGGTCTTTGCTGACAGCTTCTACCTGGCAACCAGGCCGAGCGAAGCTTCCCAGCTGTTCCTGACTCGAAACGCCGGACCCAGCTCTCTGAATGTCCGCCTCGCGCGCGAGGAAACCGTTTTTCCCAGGCGCAATGCCGTGACCGCGGCTGTTCCGAGCTTTCAATTCAACGTCAACGGGATGCAAATCTCCGATCTACCGATCTACTTCGCGTTGGACGCCCTGGCAGAGGGAGTCAGTCGAACTGACAGCCAGATCGAGACTCCGACTCTCACTCAGCGCCTGGATCTTTATCCCAAGTTCTATTTCTCAGTCGATCTTCCGCAGGGACTCAAGCTGACTCCCCGGATCGGGGTGCGAGAGACCTTTTACAGCGACAGCCTCGAACAGACTGAAGAGGGGAGAAGGCTCACGCCGGACAGCCTGCATCGAGACTACTTTGATTTCACGCTGACGCTGGATGGATGGGGCCTGTCCAAAATCTACCGTCAGGGGAGCAGCGGAGCCTTCAAGCACCTGATTGAGCCCCTCTTTAGATACCGTTATACCAGCGGTATCGACAACTTCACGGAAACGATTCTTTTCGACGAGAATGATGCGATTGCCAACACCAACGAAATTGAGTTCGGTCTGGTGAATCGGTTTTTTGTGCACCAGCGAACCAGAAGCGGCTCCAGCACACGGGAATGGCTCTCTATCAAAGTAGCCCAGAAGTATTTCGGCGATCCGGACTTCGGGGGGGCCTTCCAGTCTGGCAGAGTGAACCAGTTTTTCCCCCTCTATACGCAGACCGGCTTCCATTACGGCGCGATCCGGCGACGGTTTTCGCCTCTGACCACCGTGGCCAGGGTGACTCCGAGCCGACGTTTGAGTTTCGACGTGCACAGTGACTACGACGTCAATTTCAACAGGGTTCGTAACCTGGCCGTGACCGGCTTTCTGAACAAGGGCCGCCTGGGCCTGGCAACCACTTTTTTCTTGACCGAGGAACTGGAGGCCGGAACCCGGAAAAACAACCAGCTCCAGGGATCGGTTCGCTGGGGGAACTTCAGAAGAGGGCTCTCCTTCAGCAACATCTTCAGTTACGACGCCCGCTCCAAATCCCTGCTGAATCTGAGGGCAAGAACGAACTACTTCTGGGACTGCTGCGGAGTTGCCGTCGAGTACCACAGGCTCAACCTGGGATTGAGGCAGGAACGAGAGATCCGGTTCTCTTTCTTTCTCAAAGGGATCGGGTCCTTCGGGACCATCCGGCGACCGGATACGCTTTTCTAGTGCCTCCTTGCTGGCATACGATGACATCTACCAGATGATCTTGATCAGATGACCACGATTCTTCTCAGCCTGGGTTCCAACCTGGGCGACCGGCTCAACCACCTTCGGTCCGCCATCGAGCTCCTGAGGGCGTCGAGGATGAGAATTCTCCGGTGTTCGGCTGTCTACGAGACCGAACCCGTTGACCTGGAGGAGCAGCCTGACTTCCTCAACATGGCTCTCGCCGCTCGAACTCCACTGGGGCCCCAGGCGGTACTGGCAGCCTGTCGGGAAGTCGAGCAAAGACTGGGACGCCGAAGACCGGAAGAGGCCAGGACGATCGACATCGACCTGCTTTACTATGGAACCGTCGAACTCTCGACGGAGATTCTCGAATTGCCACACCCAAGGTTGTACGAAAGACGCTTTGTTCTCGTTCCTCTCCAGGAGATTGCTTCAGATTTCCTGGATCCGGTGCGGGATCAAACGATCGAGTCACTCCTGAAGCGCTGCCCGGATCAATCGCGCGTCACCGAGTTTTCATCGGGAAGTCTCGAACCATGCTGAAGGCCCACGTCCGAATCCTCTCTCTCTCGATCCTGAGCCTGTTTAGCTACGGATTCCTGGAATGGCTCTTTTTCATTACCAAGCCATCTTTTCTTTCAGTCCTCAACTGGTGGGAGAAGGCTCAGGTGCTGTTCGCAGTGCTGGCGTTTCCTCTAGGCTGTGTCCTCTGCCTCCACTTGCTGATAATGATCCTGGCCGGCCTTTTCCCCTGGGCTCTCTGGAAGAGGGCTGCAGCCCTGGTTCCGGCTGCCATTGTGGCGGTGACCGCCCTGATGATGGTCGACAACTTCACCTATACGCTTCTCGACGTGGGTGTGAAGACAATCGACGGGTGGCGGCGAGCCCTCTACCCGGCCTTTATGGCGGCGATCGCTGTCGCTGTTTTCCGCCGTGCCCTGGTGATTCCATCCCGACTCCGGCTCTGGTCCGCTCTCCCGGCTGGACTGATTGTCGTGCTGTCCGCCCAGGCGCTTCTCAGCTACTGGGGCAGCGACCCGGGTATCCTGCTCAGCGAGAGCCAGGGGGAGATCGGGAAGAAAGTGCTTCCCAACATCGTCCTTCTTTCAAGCGACGGCCTGAATGCTTCTCACATGTCGGTGTATGGCTATGAGAAACCCACCACACCTTTCCTCGAGAAACTGGCCGACAGTTCCCTGCTCGCTGAAAACGCCTTTGCCAACGCCGGAGTCACCTCCGGCTCGATCACTTCCCGTCTGACCGGGAAATGGCCCACCCAGACGCGCCTGCTCTATCCCCCCGATATCCTGCGGGGAAAAAACTCATACCAGCACCTGCCCGGGCTACTGCGCAGGATGGGCTATACGGGGCTTGATGTCAGCATCCGCCACTACGCCGATACAGTCGACCTGAATTTTCGCGAAGCCTTCGACAGAGCGAACTTTCGGACAGTGAAGAGAAAGGCGGGCCTGGGATCCGTCTGGCTGGAGCTCGACGCTTCCCACTTCCTCTATCAGTTGCAGGATCGTCTCTTTTCGAGAATGAGGAAGATTTTCCGGGGCATTCCCATGGACGAGGCCTTCGAAGAGGTCACAGAAGGAGACCGCTCGTTCAAACGCGACCCAGTACGCATGAAGGAACTTCTTGACTTCGCTGGAGCACAGCCAGAACCGTTTTTCTGCCACGTTCACCTGATGGGCACCCATGGATCCCGCTTTCGAACTCATAACCAGGTTTTTTCGAAAGGACTGGAACAGGACCAGCCTTGGATGACCGAGTTCTACGACGACGCGATTCTCGACTTTGATGACTATGTTCGCCAGCTGGTGGACTTCCTGGAAGAGCGCAATCTCCTGGACCGAACGGTTCTGGTCCTCGGCTCCGATCACGGACAGCTGTTTCGAACAGCTGAGCGGATTCCCCTGCTCATCCGTTTCCCAGAGGGAGACCATGCCGGCAGAATCTCGGCCAATGTTCAGAATCTGGACATCGCACCAACCCTGCTTGACTACCTGGGCAGCAGAATTCCGGAGTGGATGGTCGGACGCTCACTCCTGACCGATTCGCTCGACCCCAACTATCCCGTCCTGGCTGCCAGCCTTGGAGGCACCTCGACGACCGTGACTCCAGAGGGAAGGCAGCTCAATGCGAGCGAGCTCCGGGCCCCCTTCTATTCGCTCGGCCAGATCAGCGCGATCTTCTGCTCAGAGGCCTACCGACTGTACCTTGGAAACGGCATCATTTCGCACTACACCATTCCCGGGCACACTTCTCCGTGCGCATCGCCCCCGGAGCTATCCCACGTCGAGAAGCTCTTTCTCGATCATCTCAAGGCCCAAGGATACCCCACCGGGAGCCTTCCGCAGCCGATGAAAGTGATGGAAACCTCGCACGGCTTTTGACAGGCCACGGATGCGTGCTCCGGCAAATACTGAGCTATAATGGGCGGGCCGATTATGAAGAAAAAGAAAGAAGAGCAGGACCAGCAGCAGGAACCCAGGCAAAGTACCCTCCGCGAGTACTTCCTTACCACCGTCGTGTGTACGATCTTTGCCCTCTTCGTTACCACCTACGTTGTCCACCCGATGACGGTACCCACACCTTCCATGGAACCCACAATCATGGTAGGCGATCGCCTCCTCATTGATAAGTTCACGGTCCGCAACGGATTCCTGGATGGCACCCTCCCGGTTGCCCCCGAACATCCGGTCCAGCGTGGAGACATTCTGGTTTTCAAATTTCCGGAGGAGCCCGAAGTACTTTACGTGAAGCGTTTGATCGGTTTGCCGGGCGAGACCATCGACATCCATGACAAACAGGTCTATATCGATGGCGAGCGTCTCGAGGAACCCTACAAGCACCACAGTGACTCGATGACCTATCGGCGCAGGCCCATGCCCCACGGTTTTGTCGGTGACTTCCAAAGAGACAACTACGGACCCGTGAAGGTTCCGGAAGATCACTACTTCATGATGGGTGACAACAGAGACAACAGCGCTGACAGCCGATACTGGAACTTCCTGCCCAGCACTTTCGTAGTGGGACGTCCTCTCCTGGTATTCTGGTCCTATCAGGACGATCCTACCGCTCACACGCGCACCGACTACCTCAAACTCTACTCGGAGCGCGTCCTCAATTTCTTTCACAAGACCCGCTGGAGCCGGACTTTTCAATTCATCCGGTAGGTTGGTTCTAGGTTCTGGGCTTTGGATTCTCACTGGAGAATGGATTCGTAGGGGGGACCCTTGTGGTCGCCCGTCAAACGGGCCGGCACAAGACCGGCCCCTACGAGCGCCCGCGCAAAGCGCGGACGCGCTGAATCAACTGATTCGTGGATGAGTCGTGGGCCAGTTCGGGCAGAGATTCGGCGGTGACCTCGGCCAGGATCCGGCTGGCGAGTGTCTTCCCCAGTTCGACTCCCCATTGGTCAAAGGAGTAAATGTTCCATAGGAATCCCTGGGTAAAGACCTGGTGTTCGTAAAGGGCGACCAGCTGGCCCAGCACTCCAGGCGTCAGGCGGGGGGCCAGAATCACATTGGTGGGCCGATTCCCCGGGAAGACGCGGAATGGTATCTGACTCGGATCCATGCCCTCCTGCTGGGCCTCGACTGCAGTTCGTCCAAAGGCCAGCGCTTCGGCCTGAGCCAGAGCGTTGGCAATCAGACTCTCCTGCTGGTCTCCGATCTCGTTGTGAGACTCGGCAAACGCAATCAGATCCACAGGTACCAGCCTGGTCCCCTGGTGAAGCAGTTGGAAAAACGCGTGCTGGCCGTTGGTCCCGGGTTCGCCCCAGACCAGCGGTCCGGTTTGCCAGGAAACGGGTTCGCCCTGCTGGCTGACCGACTTGCCATTGCTCTCCATATCCGTTTGCTGCAGGTAGGCAGGGAGCCCGCTCAAGCGGTGATCGTAGGGGATGATTGCTTTGCTCTGACACCCGAAGAAGTTGTTGTACCAGAGCCCCAGCAGCCCCAGGATGACAGGGGCGTTTCGCTCAAACGGAGTTTCCAGAAAATGGCGGTCCATCTGGTGAAAGCCGTCCAGAAGCTCTCGAAAACGGGTGGACCCTATGGCCAGCATGATGGAGAGTCCGATGGCGGAGGTGAGAGAATACCGTCCGCCCACCCAGTCCCAGAACTCGAACATGTTCTCCCTGGCGATCCCGAACTCCGTGACTTCCGCCTGGTTTGAGGAGACGGCGACAAAATGCTCCGAAACCGATGCCGGATCTCCCAGACGGTCGAGCACCCAGCTTCGAGCACTGCGTGCATTCTTCAGGGTCTCCTCAGTGCGAAAGCTCTTGGAACAGACCACGAACAGCGTCTCTTCAGGGGACAGATTGTGGAGGACGTCGGTCAGATTGGAGGGGTCGATGTTCGATACGAAACGAAACTCGATACCGGGCAGGTGATAGGGCTTGAGGGCTTGCACCGCCATTCTGGGTCCCAGATCTGATCCCCCGATGCCAATGTTCACAACGGCCTGGAACCGTTTACCGGTAAAGCCTCTTTTATCTCCCGAGTGGATCTGCCTACAAAAGTCGCTCATGCGCTGCAGAACCCGGTGCACACCCGGCATGACATCCACGCCATCGAAGTAGACTGGCGGCTCCAGCGGGTGGCGCAAGGCAGTGTGCAGGACCGCACGATCCTCCGTCCGGTTGATTCGTTCCCCTCTGAACATGTCTTTTCTGAACCGGGACAGGCCGGAAGTAACTGCCAGGTCAAGAAGCAGGCGCATCGTCTCCCGCGTTACTCTGTTCTTGGAAAGATCCAGCCAGAGGTCGCCCACCTCCCAGGTCATCCTCTCGACCCGGTCCGGCTCCTCTTCGAAGAGTTCCCTGAGGCTTCGGGTACGGACCTTTTCAAAGTGTGCCGCCAGGGCCTTCCATTCTTGAGTCTTCGGGGGTCGATTCATGGCTGCAGACTACTGGCTCGAGGTTGAAAGTTACCTGGTTCACCGGCCCGGGAGTCGATCCGCAGATACTTCGAGAGAACCGCGACCGCCAGGTAAGCGGGGCCCGTGTCCAAAAGAGCTGCTGTCAACTTGAAGAAGTAGCCCGACCAGATGAAGATCAAGAGCTGATTGAATACCGGCTCGCCGGCCTCGATCGGAAGCGCTCCCGCCCAGTAGTGGGTGATCAGAATGACGGCCACCGTGTCGACCAACTGGCTGGTCAAGGTCGATCCGTTATTCCGCAACCACAAGTGTCTTCCCCTGGTAAGATCCTTGATCCAGTGAAAGATGTAGACGTCACAAAACTGGGCAGTCAGGTACGCGATCATTGAAGCCGAGACGGCTCCGAAGGTCAGTGCGCGAATCTCGAAGAATGCAGACAACCGCCCGGCTTCGTCATGCAGAATCTGGCCCGTCACCGGATCGGTCTTCTCGAATCCGGGAAGAATTCCTCCCAGCCAGATGAACAGCACCAGCCAGACATTGAGCAGCAGGCCCATCCAGACCACCCAGGACGCACGGCGCCTTCCGTACAGCTCGCTGATCAGATCCGTGCATAGAAACGTGATGGGGTAGGGCAAGACACCCACTGCGACTGCCACGGGTATCTCCCACCCAAAGACAGTGAAAGACAGATCTACAAAGCGGGAAATACCCAGGATGTTGAGCATCGCCAACGTTCCCAGAAAAATCCCGGAGAGGACCAGGAACACCTTTTCCCGTCGAAGCTGAAGAACTTCCGGGGAGGGTTCAGCCTGCTGTTCAGTTTGATCTCGCGGAACCATTTCGCTTGCTACTTTGATCTTCGGGCTTCGCGCTCAGCCAGCTTCTGAGCCTCCTCTTCCAGGAGCACGCGCTTCAAAATCTTACCCACTCCACTCTTGGGAAGCTCGGAACGAAATTCGATCTGCTTGGGGATCTTGTACTTGGAGAGTAGGTCGACACAAAAGTCAATGATGTCCGTTTTGGCCACATGTCTTCCCTCCGCGGTAACGATGAAGGCCTTAACCACTTCTTCCCGGACACGGCTGGGAACTCCTACCACGGCCACCTCGACAACATCCGGATGGGTCAAGAGCAACTCTTCGATCTCGCGAGGATAGACATTCATGCCGGCGCTGATAATGACGTCCTTCTTGCGATCGACAATTGTGATGAAGCCCTCTTCGTCTTGAGAGGCCAGATCACCAGTGTAAAGCCACCCGTCCTTGAGAACCTCCCGAGTTTCCTCCGGCATGCGCCAGTACTCTTTCATCACCTGGGGGCCTTTGATTGCCAGTTCTCCAACCTCACCAGGAGCCAGCGATGTCCGCGTCTGAGGATCCACCACCCGGGCCATCGTGTCCGGGATCGGAACACCAATGGTCCCGCTTTTCCGATGGCCGAAGACCGGGTTCACAATCGCCACGGGAGAGGTCTCGGACAGTCCATATCCTTCCACCAGTTTCCCCCCGGTCAACTTCTCGAACCTACTTTGAACTTCGGCGGGGAGCGCGGCGCCACCACTGACACAGAGCCGAATCGAATTGACGTCCTCGGGTTGGACCTTGGGAGAGCGATTGATGGCATTGTACATGGACGGCACGCCGCAGAAAATAGTGGGCCTGTGCTTCTTGATTTGTTTCAGGGCGTCAGCCAAGTCGAATCGGGGGAGCAGGAGCAGCGTGGCCTGGGCCTGGATCCCCAGATGCAGGGAGGTTGTCATCCCATAACTGTGGAAGAAAGGCAGAACCGCCAGAATGGTCTCGGTTCGATCTCTAAAACCCGCCAGCCAGGTTCGGGTCTGCAGGACGTTGGCCACGAGATTCCGGTGCGTGAGTACCGCCCCTTTCGAGACACCCGTGGTCCCACCCGTGTAGAGAAAAATGGCGGTGTCGCCGGGCCGGGATCGATGCGGCTCAACTCCGGGGAACCGTTTTTTCAGCAGTCTTTTGTAAAAATAGGTGTTGGGGGCCGGCTCGACCGGAGTCTCATGTCGATTCTTGATTCTATAACCTAAGTTCAAGGGAAACGGAAGAAAATCCTGTACTCCAGCATAGATAACGCGTTTCACCGAGGTGGACGACAACACAGCGGAGATACGTTGATGCAGTTTGTCCAGGGCAACAATCGTCTCAGCGCCCGAATCGTTCAACTGGTACTCCAGTTCCCTCTCCACGTAGAGCGGATTCGTGGGAACCAGAATGGCGCCCAGTTTCATGGCAGCGAAATGGGCAACCGGGTAAACCGGCAGGTTGGGCAAGATCAAGGCGACACGATCCCCCCGCTTGACGCCAAGCGACGACAGAGCGGCCGCAAATTGATCCACCAGTTGGCCCAGTTTTCGATAACTGGTCCGAGCTCCGAAAAAGAGAGTTGCGGTTCTTCCCGGACTCCCCTGCACTGCCTTCTCAAAAAGCTGGTAGAGGGTCGTCTCCGGATAGTCCAGCGACGACCTCACGTCGGGGTCATAAAACTGGTGCCATACCTGCTGCTCCATGGGAGCCTCCGTATCTTGAAAAGTTTGACGCGAACTTTAGCAGGTTCTGGGCTCCAGGTTCCAGGTTCAAGGAGGTTCATGCACTTGCTTATCACGCGCGCCACTGATGTCTTCCACCGCCGCGATCAGCGTTCGGTCAGTTTCGGTGGTGCGCACGACAGTAAGCGCGTGCCCGCGGTTTGTGTGCGTCTGACAGGAATCAGCTAACCTACCATTTCTGTACAATCATTCACGGAGTCGAACTACTCATGCCATCTCGTCGGGGAGCCAATATGAAACTCATCCTGTCACTCCTCTCAACGGCAATTCTCCTGGCGGCCTGTGCTGGGCCGGCGGCTGATCAGACCGTCCTTAACTACCCGTCCACCAGGAAGGTCGAGGTAGTGGAGACCCTGCACGGGGTCGAGGTTGCAGACCCCTACCGGTGGCTCGAGGATCTGTACCGGTGGCTCATCTGGATTCTCCTGAGACCAAAGAATGGGTTCGGGCTCAGAACGAGGTAACGTTTCCCTACCTCAAGGCCCTGCCTGACCGTGAAAAACTCAAGAACGAACTCGCTCTGCTCTGGGACTATGAGCGCTATGGTCTGGATTCTCCTGAGACCAAAGAATGGGTTCGGGCTCAGAACGAGGTAACGTTTCCCTACCTCAAGGCCCTGCCTGACCGTGAAAAACTCAAGAACGAACTCGCTCTGCTCTGGGACTATGAGCGCTATGGTCTTCCCGAGAAAGAGGGCACCTTCTATTTCTTCACGCGCAACACAGGACTTCAAAACCAGAGCGTTCTTTACGTTTCTGAAGGTCTCGACGGAAAGCCGCGAGTCCTGCTCGACCCCAACACGCTCTCTGCAGACGGAACGGTTTCTCTGGCCGGCACGGCCGTGAGCCCGGACGGCAAGTACCTTGCCTACGGCATCTCCAGTGGCGGTTCCGACTGGCGAGAGTGGTGGGTGCGCGACGTGGCCTCTGCACGGGATCTGGAAGACAAAGTGGAGTGGGTAAAGTTTTCGGGTGCGTCCTGGACAGGAGACAGCAAAGGCTTCTTTTACAGTCGCTACGACGAACCCGAAGGGGACGTTCTCGAAGAGGCCAACTACTTCCAGAAGATCTACTACCATCAGATTGGCGAGCCTCAAGAAAAAGACCGGCTGGTCTATGAACGCAGAGACCGGAAGAACTGGGGTCTGACGGGAGCCGTAACCGACGATGGGCGCTACCTGATCATTCATGTCAGCCAGGGAACAGATCAAAGAAACCGGGTCTATTACCAGGACTTGAACGGCTCAGGAGAAGTCATTGAGTTACTCGACGACTTTGATGCCAGCTACTCCTTCGTGGGAAACCAGGGTCCTCTATTCTGGTTTCGTACCAATCTCGACGCTCCACGGGGGCGGCTCATCCAGATCGACACACGCCACCCGCAGAAAGAGCACTGGCTCGAGCTCGTGCCCCAGGTTGCCCACACGCTTCGCGAGGCCTCCGTTCTCAATCACAGCTTTGTTCTCTCCTATTTGAGGGATGCCCATGCCTACGTTGAGATCCGTGAGCTGAGTGGGAAAAAGATACGAGAGCTCGAACTTCCCGGCATTGGTGCAGTTTCCGGCTTCGGCGGGAAGATCGACGACCGGACCACCTTCTATCGCTTTTCCAGCTATGTTGATCCGGGCACGATCTACCACTACGACCTGGAAACCGGAGAGAGCACAATCCATCGTGGATCGACGATCAAGTTCGATTCGTCCGCCTACGAAACAGCACAGGTCTTTTACCCGAGCAAGGATGGAACTCGCATTCCCATGTTCATCACCTACCGCAAGGGCCTCGAGCTGGATGGGAGGAACCCGACGCTCCTGTATGGCTATGGGGGGTTCAACATCCCCCAGACTCCCAGGTTTTCGGTCTCGAACGCAGTGTGGATCCGAAACGGGGGCGTTTATGCGGTAGCCAACCTCCGTGGGGGTGGCGAGTTCGGCGAGGAGTGGCACCAGTCAGGGATGAAAGGCAACAAACAAAACGTCTTCGATGATTTCATCGCCGCCGCAGAGTGGCTGATTGAAACGAAGTATACGTCTACCGAACATCTCGGAATCGCCGGAGGAAGCAATGGGGGGCTCCTGGTTGGGGCCTGTCTGATCCAGCGTCCGGATCTGTTCGGCGCAACCCTTCCCGCCGTCGGGGTCATGGACATGTTGCGCTTTCACAAGTTCACAATCGGGTGGGCCTGGGTGTCCGACTACGGTTCGCCGGATGACCCCGCAGACTTTCCATATATTTACGCCTACTCTCCGTACCACAACATTCGAGACGGGGTGGACTACCCGCCCACGCTGGTGACGACTGCAGACCACGATGATCGGGTGGTGCCGAGTCACAGCTTCAAGTTCACTGCCCGGCTGCAAGAGGCCCAGCGAGGCTCCAGTCCCGTGCTGATTCGAGTGGGCACGCGTGCCGGTCACGGCTCCGGGAAACCAACCTCGATGCAGATTGAGGAGGCTGCAGACCGTCTGGCCTTCCTGGCCGCTCACCTGCGGTGATTGCTGGGTTCTGGGTGCTGGGTTCTGGGTTCTGGGTGCTGGGGTTATGGGTTTATGGGTTCCGTAGGGGCGACCCTGGTGGTCGCCCGCCAAACAGGCCGGCACAAGACCGGCCCCTACGCGGTTCATCGGCCAGAGTCTCCAGTCCAGGGGCTGAGGTGCTCCAGGCCCACCTTTGCAAAGAACTCCTGCCAGGACTGTCGAAAATTCGAGCGCGAGAATCTTTGCACGCTCTGCCGCAGTCCATCCGGTCGAAAGGGAATCGACTCAAACCTTTCCAGGGCCTCCAGCAGGCTGGCAACCGTCTGCTCTGGAAAAAGGATCCCGGTAGCACCATCCTCGACAACTTCCGTGACACCCCCCTCTCCGAAGGCGATCACCGGGCAACCACAGGCGAGGGCCTCCACGGGGACCAGGCCAAAGTCTTCCAGGCCTGGGAAAATCAGAGCTCGAGCCTCACGATAGAGATCGCGAATGGCCTCATCACTCTGCCAGCCCAAAAACTCGATATTTGAACCGGCCCTTTTCTGAAGAACACGCGACAGCGGGCCGCTTCCCACTACCAGCAGGCGTTCTCCTCGCTGGTTCATGGCCTGTATGGCCAGATCGAGACGCTTTTGCGGCACCAGACCCGACACGACCAGGAAAAACTCCTTTCTCTGGTCCCAAGAGGGTGTGTAGAAGTCCAGATCGGTGCAGGGGTAAATCAGGGCCGAACCGCGACCGTAGACCCGCTTGATTCTTTGCTGAACGGTCTTCGAGATAGCGACGAAGTAATCCACGGAGCCGCTCGTCTCCCGATCCCAGGCCTTGAGTGAACGGGCCCAGTAGGAGAGGGCCAGACCCCGCAAAGAAGCGTTCAGCTCTCTTCCATACAGGTGGGGCTCCCAGAGATATCGCATGGGAGTCAGGCAGTAGCAGACATGGGGGATCCCCGGGCCGTGGGAAAACGCCTTGGCCACCGAGTGGCTGATGCTCACAACCAGATCGGCCTTCCGGACGGGTAACGAGCGCGCGGCCCGACGGAAAAACGGCAAGGTGTACCGGTAGTAGCGGGTGATGCCGGGAAGGCGGTTCAGCGTCGAAACAAAAACCGTTCGCTCCCGCAAGGAGGGATGGAGGTTGGCGGGATCCAAGAAGAGTGTATTGATTTCGAGGCAATCCCACCCCGAAGCCAGTTCCACCAGGACCCGCTCAGCCCCCCTCGGATCAACAATCCAGTCGTGATGAATCGCAACCTGGTTCATAGCCCTGAATTTACTCTGCTCGCCTGCCTTCATGCAGTCCACCAGAATACCCGGTTTCGGGTTCCGAGCGCAGGCTGGAGGTCATGGTTCCGACAGCTATGCGCTTCCGGACCGGCACGGCGTTGCAGTTGACAGGGCTTTGGTTTATTTTTAAATGATGAGAATTTGTTCTTTTCTCCTATTTGTGCTTCTCCTCACTGCACCCGCCGTCCAGGCCCAGGAAGTCTCCTACCTGCCCCAGGTGGGAGATGGTCAGTTCGGCGATTTCATCCGGCTGATCACGGAATTTATCTTCGTGAACAGTGGAGCAAGCACGCAGGTCACCCTTGCGTTCAAGCTTCCCGACGGCGCTCCGATGACCCTCGATCTGGTGGGAATCGGTCCCACGACCGAGCATACATTCGCACTGGGAAGGGGGGAATCCGCCAAATTTTCGACCATGGGAGAAGGCGCCCCCAATGTGGGATACGCGATCGTCACCGCTGGAGGCCCTCTCGCCGGAGGGAGCAGCGGTAGTGGCGTGGGAGGGACCGGGGTCTTCATTCAGATAGACGTACCCTCCGGCACCATCCTGAGTGAGACCGGCGTGCCGCTTGTGAAAGGACTGTCCGCTTTCAGCCTTTTCGTGGACACCACCGGAACTCGCGACACGGCGCTGGCTATCGTCAATCCCGCCGGGCCAGGTGTACTGGGCGGAGGTGGAGGACCGACAACGGCTGCGCGTCTGAGTTTGTTTGACAAGTCTTTCTCGCTTATCGCCACCACCGACAGGGAGCTTGCACCGGGCGAGCGAGTCAGCGAATTCATGAATGACATTTTCGGTCCTAAGGTGGCGGTTCCAGAGGAGGGAAGCTTGACGGTGACCTCAGTCACCCCGCAGGGAGGAGGGGGCAGCGCTACGCCGCTGGCCGCCCTCACGGTGAGAACCAACAACCTGGCAGCTATTTTCCCGGAGGGCGTTCCCACCTTCACCGCCTTCCCTGTGGTCCCTGGAGCTGCCGCGCTTCTTTCTACGGGCGTGATGGGAACCGTAACACAGGAATCCCCCGCGACCGTGAACGTCACGCTCGATCTGAGCCAGGCGGCACGCCCGGTTAAGGGCGCGATCTTCTACATTCTTGACCATGGTGAGCTGATCGGTGAGGAGGTTCGATCCGTGGACACGCTCGACTTCGCCAGCTTCGCCTTCGAACTCCCGGGACGTTCGGGATCCGCAGGTGTGGAAGACGTCGAGGTTCGCTTGATTTATGAAGGGGGAGAGATCACTCCTCGGATGCCGGTCCAGTAAATCAGTCTTTTCTGCCGGAACGGTACAGTCAGCATGAGGTCAGCAGGCACCCGCAAATACCTGTTGGCCCTGGGACTTGGCCTGATCGTTACTTCCCTGTACTGGCCGAGTCTTCACTATCCCTTTCAATTCGACGACCAGCTCTTTCTGCGCGACGACAACGTCCGTTTGACTCGCTGGTCTGCCTTTCTGTGGCCACCCGCCCCACGTCCCTTGACCTGGCTCTCCTTTACGGCCCAGTTTGCCATATGGGGCGAGAACCCGGCACCGCTCCGACTCTTCAACGTCCTGTTTCATGCCCTCAACTCGGCGCTGGTTCTGCTGCTGGTTTTCAAGCTGCAGAACCTGCTTCCTCTACCCGGAAGCCGCGGCAGGTGGAGAGTACCCGTACTGGCCGGCCTGCTCTTTGCTCTCCACCCTCTACAAACCGAAAGCGTGGTGTATATCTATCAGCGATCGACTCTGCTGGCTGCACTGTTCAGCCTGCTGGCGCTGTTGCTGTGGGTGTCCCGCTCCAGTTCCGACCGACCGGGTGTTTTGTCGGTCGCGAGTCTGATCTGTTTTCTCCTGGCCGCTCTCTCCAAAGAGTATGCCCTGGTGCTCCCTGCTGTGCTGTGGGCCTTCGACCTGTACCAGACGGGTCGGATCCGGCCCGCCCCGTTACTGACCCTGAAACTCGCGCTGTCGGTGGTTCTGGGAGGAGTCCTTCTGTGGTGGACCGGCTTCTCAGACGAGCCCACGATCGGCATTGCCAGCCAGAGCCTGACCTATGCCCGTACTCAGGTCGCGGTAATCGGACGCTATCTGCAGCTCTTCCTGCTGCCCCTGGGGCAGACAGTCGATCCTCAGGTCGAGGCTGTGGTCACCTGGATGAGTTTCGGCTGGTGGATTCATCTGATCATCCTGTGCCTTCTGCTGGGGGCCATCCCCTGGGCATTTCGGAGCCGGCGGCAGCTCTCCTTCTGGCTGCTCTTCTCTTTTCTCTGGCTACTCCCCACCTCGAGCTTGATCCCCAGTCAGGACTTCATGTTTGAGCACAGGACCTACCTTCCCCTGCTGGGATTCTCCGCCGCGTTTTCGGTGGTGGTGGCGGGAACCGGTCTTCGAGCCTGGCGATTCGGGGGCCTGGCGGCGCTGCTCTCGTTGACTCTGGGGATGCTGACCTGGCACAGAATCCAGGTGTGGGAGTCACCTGCTTCGCTGTGGGCAGACGCGGCTCGAAAGTCTCCGGGAAAGTATCGCCCGGTGTTCAACTATGGCGTAACGCTAATGGAGGCTTCTCCACATCTTGCCGAGGAGAACTTTCTCAAAGCGATCCAGTTGCGGCCGGATCTTCCCCTGGCCTACCGAAGCCTGGCCCAGGCCAGGTGGACCCAGGGCGACGTGGAGAAAGCCGAAGAGTTGTGGCGGGTGGCGCTGGGGATTGCGTCCAACCATCACGAAACTCTCCTGGCCCTGGGGCGACTGCACCTGGAGAAGAGGGAGTTCTTTCAGGCACAAGGGTACCTTCAGAGAGCCGCGACCCGGCTTCCCACTGACTGGCTGGCCCACTATCTCCTGGGAGAACTCTATTATGAGTTCGGACTCACGCAAAAGGCCCTTGATCAAGCGGAACAGGGACTCCGGATGCACCCGCTGCAAGTCTCACTTCGGGTTCTCCTGGCGGACTGCGTTCGCCGCCAGGACAATTGGGACCGGGCCATTGAGCTGTACCGGGAATCGCTCCTGCAGTCCCCTGAAAACAGCCGGGCTCACCTGGGCCTGGCCGAGACCTACTCCCGTATCGGCCAGCCGAAAATGGCTGTGCGCGCGGCCCGGGAGGCAATTCGAAGTGCCTCCGATCCCTCCGACCGCGCCCGGGCGCTGGGGGTGCTGACGATCCTCGAGAGCTCCAGAGTTCCAGAGTAGGAGCCTCTTCCATGCGGCGATCGGATCGGACCACGGAGGGTCCTCCTATCGTTCGCAAACCATGGCCGGGTCCATAGAGTCAAAGTCAGGCTGGGCGTTGCAGGCAAAACCCGGGCCTCCCAGACTGCGCAGATCGAGACATCCCTCTCGGATCTGGAGGCAAACGGTGTCGCCGACCTTCCCGTAAAGACCGGGGTGGGCTTCCAGAAACTCTTCCCCTTCTCGCGAAGAGACTCCTGCGAAACCCTTCACGTAGTGGTGTCCATTCCGTTCGACGTGGTCCAGCCCCAGCAGGGCGGCCAGGGCCAGATCCTGCTGCACAGAAACTCCGGCCTGCGTGGTCAGATCTTCACCCGACATGAAAAAATGCTCCCGCCCCCTTTCCCGGTTCCAGAGATGGCACCTGGCACGGTTCACGATCGACTTGTAAATGCCCTTGCAGGATTTCGAAGAAATGCCTCGATAGCCCAGTTCCCTGGCTCGCACAAACGCATTCAGCATTCCGTCCGATTCATCGGCAATGACGGCCTGACCGAGATTGGCATCCTGGAGAGGGCAGTCCCAGGCGATCTCTCGATCCAGTGGCTGCTCCAGAAACAGAACCGAACGCCAGAAGCGTTGCAGGGGCAGGTGTCCCTGAAGTCGATCGGTGAAGTCCAGAAGTTGCTCGATGGATTTGAACTGTTCGTTTCCATCAAGGGTAATACGGTATTCCCCGAGACGGTCCAGGACCGCGGCAATTGACTCCAGCCTGTCCAGGTCCTCTTCCAGGCTGCCACTCACCTTGACCTTAAAGTAGCGGTGCCCGTAGGTGTCCACGACTTCATCGAGAGTCTCAGGAAGACCATCCGCAACCCGTTCCTCGGAAGTCTGATCCCGGGTCGTGATGGGATCCACCAGCCCCACGGTATGCCGGGCATGAACACTCTGCAGCGGATGCAACATCGACAGGTAGCCATTCCAATCCAGGTCGCTAAGATCTTCGATTTCTGAATGCCGGCTCAACCCCGGAAGATTGTCTCTAATCGCCTCCCAGAACGAGATTCCCTCCAGGCGGCAGGCCGCGTCCAGGATGGCTCGATCCAGGAGGGCGGGTCCAAAAGAGGCTACCAGAGGATTCAGCCCGGCCTCATCTCCCTCCCGCAGTTGGGAACGATACCATTTCATTGAGAGCTCAAACGGCATCAGCGGGCGCGGGCTTTCGAGATAAAGCTGAGTCGCGATTCTGATCGAGTCACGAAGTTGATCGAAGTTCTGCTCGTTGCTGAGCTCGGGGTTTTTGTCAAACCATTTCGGAGCCAGCATTTCCGCCGCAATTCCCTGCCCCGATCTCCCGCTGGCGTCGCTGATTCTGACGCGAACCAGAACCTGCGGTGCTTCCCGCAAAACGATGATTCCGAAACGAAACGGAAGTCGCAGGCGAACCGGCCTCTCGAACGACTCCGCTGTCTCAAGTCTGACCTGCATCAAGAGCACCCCTCAAAGAGGGCCTGAAGACGCCGTACGTGGCGAGGAATCTCTATTCTTGGGTTGGCCCGTGCCTCATACTCCAGAGCCACCCAGCCCCGATACCCGCTCCTGACGACAATCTCTCGAACGCGCTCGAAATCCGCCGGCACAAGGCTCCCGCCTGGCCCGCGAACTTCCACTTTGAACTGCACGTTGACGGCCCGGGGAACGGCCAGTTCCAGTTGGCGGTAGGGACTCGCGTGGTAGTTACCCGTGTCGAGATTGACACCAAACCAGGGGTGCTCGCCCACCCGATCACAGATGGCAAGATGATCCTCGGCCCGGGCGGTGATGCCACCATGGTTCTCCAGGCCCACTACGACTCCCCTCTTCTCGGCCCGTTCCAGCACGGTGTGGATGGCGTCAGCAACCCATCCGATGGCTTTTTCTCGAGCGATACCGGCTGGAGGCTTGCCGGCAAAGACACGAATGTGCGGTGCAAACATCTCGGCGGCGTAGTCGATCCACTGCTTTACATGCCGGATATATCCCTGCCGCTCCGACCCGGGTGGCAGGCAGAAATTATTACGAACAGCCGTCCCGGTCACCGTGACACCACTGTCGAATGCTCGCTTGCGCAGCTTTCGGAGATAGGCCAGATCGAACATCTCCGGGAAGTAGTAGGACGTCAATTCGGCACCACTAAGCCCGATCTGAGCACACCAGTCGATAAAGCCGAACAGATCCAGGCCCCCGGCCGTCAGTTCCTCACGCATGGAGTAGGCGGCCAGCGAGACTCGTATCGGACCCTCCCTCTGATTCCCCCCCGGCTGGCCGGCAACCTGGCGAGAGTACCAGAAGGGTGCAGTCAGCGTTGTGCCAAGAAGTTCGCGTCTGGACAGACCTGTCTTCATGGAACCATGTTGGCACTGGCCGGGGATCCCTGGCAACTAGTACTTCAGGGCAGAAATACGGTAACGTTTGGGAGATGGGTCTTGCGAGTTGAAGTTGCCAAGAAAAGAGATGCAGGTGAAAATCGTCCTTTGCAATGAGGTTGTGCGCGAACTTTCCTTCCGGGAGCAGTGCCGGTTCGCTGCAGCCGTGGGCTACGATGGCCTGGAACTGGCACCATTCACACTCGCTGACGAACCTCATCGCCTCCCCGCCGCGGAGATCCGGCGGCTCCGTCGCACTGCACAGGAGGAAGGAGTGGCCATCACCGGACTGCACTGGCTGCTGGTGGCTCCACCAGGCCTCTCGATTACCTCCTCTGACACGACGGTTCTGCGGGAAACGAAACAGGTTCTACTGCGCCTGATCGATCTCTGCGCAGAGCTGGGAGGAAGCGTCCTCATCCACGGTTCGCCGGAACAGAGGATGATTGGTGCCGATCAGGATCTAGGTCGAGTTTTTGAGCGGGCCCTGGAAATCTTCCAGGAGGTCGCCCGTCACGCCGGCGATCGCGGCCTGGTTTACTGCATCGAGCCTCTTCCCCGAGTACAGACCAACTTCATCAACAACTTGCAGGAAGCCCGTGCCCTGGTACGGGCGGTGGACAACCCTTCCTTCAAGACTATGCTGGACAGCCGCTCGGCCCGTCTCTCAGAACCCGTCGCGCCCGATCTGCTGCTGGAACAATGGCTTCCCACCGGACAAATCGCTCATATTCATCTGAACGATTCGAACTCGCGGGGACCGGGAGAGGGGAAAGATTCCTTCAGCGAGATTCTGCGGACCCTCTTCCAGCACGGGTACCAGGGCACCCTGGCGATCGAACCCTTCCTCTATGAACCGGATGGCAAGGCCTGCGCGGCCCGGGCAATCGGGTACATTCGCGGGCTCATCGAAGCTCTCCGCAGTTCGTGACCGGTGGTCCAAATCCACGCTCAACGGATGTAGCTCTGATACTCTGAATCGAGCCGCGCTTTCTCGACTTCTGCCGAGTAAGTGGAGAGCCGATATCGGAAGCGAAGTCTCTCTCCCGGGCGAATCTCAAAGCCGACGGGAACGGAACCCTCTACGAAGTCCTTTCTTCCTAGAGGATTGGCGGCAAAAAGACCGTAAGCTCGTGCATGCCAGTAGGAAGGGTGATTGAACGTGCTGGGATGATCGAAGATGGCTATCGTGAGCGGCTCTCCGGAGAGTTCTCCCTGCAGCGCCAGCCAGGGCGCACGAGTGCCCCAGATGGACTCCTCTCTCCTGCGCCCAAAAGCATCCAGGTAAACCGATTGACCGCGGTCTTCCCGAAAAGCCGCTGCCACCCGAATGGCAAACATCCCTTCCTTGCTCTCCCCAATTTTCACGGACCTCTCGCGGGCCACAAGATCACTGGTGTGATCCAGCCAGAATGAGTCCTTCCCGGAGCCGAACTCGAGCCGGCGGATCTCCTGGAGGACAGCACGGCCTTCCGAGTCGACCCAGTCGAGCAGAACCTCGAGAACCCCGGTCTCGCCACTCTGTATCTTTAGAATGGAGCGCTGTCGGATGCGGACTCCGTCGCGGCCACTCCAGAAATCCAACCCTTCAATGTCCCCATAGGTAAACCACAGGGATTCCTGATGAGGATGATCCGTCTCCTCATCCGCCCTCGTCTCCTGGACCGGAAACTGCCGGTTCACGATCCTTCCGCCGGGAGCTCTCACTGGGAAGAAGACCGGTTTACTGCGCGCCGACCCAAAATGGTAGCTGGTGAACGGTTGTCCACCCACCAGGATATCAACCCTGGATTCATCGGCATGAAGGACCAGATCAGCCTGGGCTATCAGTCGACCGCGGGAGGCGAAGAGAGCGACGCCCGCCAGGCTCCACGCCAGGAGAGATCCCCTGCTCATACCTGCTCGGGGAGGATGTAGGGAGCTCGATAGTCGCGGGTCAGCATGCTATCGGCCTCGGCGTCGTGCCGAAACGCTTCCCTGGTTGGATCGAAGTCCAGGGACCGGCCAAGCCGGTAGGAAATATTGGCCAGGTGAGTCAGGCTGGCGCTGACGTGGCCTTCCTCGACGTCACAGTTCAGCAGGTCGGGATTCTCGGCCCGGATCGCTGCGATGAAGTTGGCATAGTGGTCGCCGCCGGCCTGGGCGTGAGGACCCGGCTCTCGTTGTTCCCCCAGATAGGCTCTCCAACTGCTGTAACCGTCAACGACCAGGTAGCCTTCCGAGCCATAGAAAATCACACCGACCGTGTCTCTCCTCTCAGGTTGGATGGCTGCCTCCTTGTTGCTGATCCAGTGGCGAATCTCAAAATGCAGTAACAGGGGTGCCCGGTCTTCCCGCTCGTAGGTGTAGGAAGCGTGGAGAAGGTTGGGGGTTTCCTGGTCATCGTCAAACATGACATGGGCGCCAGTGGCACTGACTCGGTTGGGATGCCCTGTAACACCCAGGCCCCAGCGGGCCAGGTCTAACTGGTGGACTCCCTGATTTCCGAGGTCCCCGCTTCCGTAGTCCCAGTGCCAGTGCCAGTTGTAATGGAAGCGATTGCGCGAAAAGGGGCGCCGCGGGGCCGGTCCCAGCCAAAGGTCGTAGTCGACACCGGGCGGAACAGGCTGGTCGGGGATCCTGGAGATTGTGTTTCTCCACCTGTAGCAGAGCCCCTTTGCCATGTAGACCTCACCCAACTGGCCCGAGTGGAGAAAATCGACTGCGGCCCTGGCGGCGATGGAACTGCGGATCTGATGACCCACCTGTACAACACGCTCGTACTTGCGGGCCGCCTCTACGATCCGACGTCCCTCGCGAAGATTGTGACTGGCCGGCTTCTCAACATAAACATGCTTTCCTGCCTGGCAGGCCCAGATCGCGCCCAGAGCGTGCCAGTGGTTTGGAGTGGCGAAGGACACGGCATCCACATCGTTGTCCTCGAGAAGATGGCGCATGTCCTTGAAGATCCTGGGCCGCTTCCAGCCCTCTTTTTGGAAACGATCGCCTGCGCCGGCAATGACCTCGTCATCCACATCGCAAATCGCGATGACCTCCACGCCGGGAAGAGCCTGAAATCCAGCCAGGTGGTCCAGACCCCGCCCCCGCAGGCCCACCACACCCACACGAACTGTGTCGGTTCTAGAGTCTCCTCGAGGAAAAACGTAGGATGCCGAAGTGGCTGCCGCCGACGTCTTCACAAACTCTCTGCGATTCATAGGCTCCATGGCCGGGTCCTCCTGGAAAAGCCTCCTTCAAGTTGAATTCAGTGTACCGCCGGTAAATGGCAGATTCCAGTTGGACAGAGAGACCGACAGGCTAAGCGTGGGAGCCGCTTCCATGCGGCGACGAGTTCAGATCGGACCACGGAGGGTCCTCCTGCTAGTCCTGAAACCCAAGCCTGGGGAAAACCTTGACGATGCCACCCGAGCAGACAACAGCGACGACTGCCAGAAGCAAGCCTGGAAGCATCCTGCCGTAGATGAAGTAGCCGGTCGAGAAGATCGTTCCGTAGACAGCCCCAACTCCCAGAAACCAGCAAAGGATGCCTGCACTGATGCCCGTCTGGCCCTCACCGGCATCCGTGTTCACCACCTTCTTCCACCCCCGACCAAAAGGCCGAATCTTGTCGTAGTAGCGCTGCAGGGTGGCTCGATCTGTGGGGGGAGTAGCCCAGGTGACGATCAACCAGGCGGCGGTGGTGACGGCAACAGCGGTGACGAGCTGGTGCGCCGCGTGAAACGGTTCAAAGCCAAGGTTGGTGTGGAGAAACTGAAAATAGATCGCACCTCCGAAGGAGACGACCATGCCCGTGATTTCAGTCCAGGCATTGATCCTCCACCAGAACCAGCGAAGCAGGAAAATCAATCCGGTCCCGGCCCCGATCTGGAGCATGATCTGAAATCCCTGGAGAGAATTCTCCAGCCAGAGAGAGAGGATAGAGGCCATCACGATCAGTCCGACCGTGGTCAGCCGCGCCACCAGAATGTAGTGACGGCCGTCGGCTTCGGGGCGCACAAAACGGCGATACACGTCGTCCACCACGTAAGAAGCTCCCCAGTTCAGGTGAGTACTGATGGTCGACATATAAGCGGCTGCCAGCGATGCAACCACCAGGCCCAGAAGTCCAGTGGGCAGAAAAATGAGCATGGCCGGATAGGCCAGATCGTGGCGGACGATGGAGGGATCCATATGGGGAAACGCTCTCTGTAGAGATTCCAGGTCGGGATAGACCAGAAGAGAACAGAGCGCGACAATGATCCAGGGCCAGGGGCGCAATCCGTAGTGGGCCAGGTTGAACCAAAGAGTAGCCAGCAAGGAGTGGCGTTCATCCTTGGCCGCCAGCATTCTCTGAGCTACGTACCCTCCTCCACCCGGTTCGGCCCCCGGGTACCAGGTACTCCACCACTGAACGGCAAGAGGGATAATCATGACTGTGACTGCCAGTTCCCAGTTTGAGAAGTCGGGAAAGAAGCTGAGGCGTCCCTCCAGAGCCTCACTTCCCAGCAGTCCCGCCAAACCGCCGACCTCAGGGCGGGCCAGGGCATAGTAGGCGGCTGAAACCGACCCGATCATAGCGATCACAAACAACAGAAGATCAGTTACAACTACCCCCCAGAGCCCGGAAAGGGCGGAGTAAGAGGTGGTCACCACGGCGCAGACAATCACTGTCGTGAATTTGTCAAGGCCCAGCAGGATGCCACCAATCTTGATTGCGGCCAGGGTGACCGTGGCCATGATGATCATATTGAAGAAAACGCCCAGATAGATGGCCCGGAATCCGCGCAGAAAAGCAGCCGGTTTCCCCGAGTAGCGCAGCTCGTAAAAGCCCATGTCGGTGAGGGTTCCCGAGCGTCTCCACAGCTTCGCGTAGATGAACACGGCGCACATTCCGGTAATCACGTACGCCCACCAGATCCAGTTCCCTGACACGCCCTGGGTCCGCACAATGTCGGTAACCAGATTGGGAGTGTCAGTGGAAAAGGTAGTGGCTACCATCGAAGTGCCGAGTAACCACCACGGCATGCTCCGGTCAGATACGAAAAACGACTCGATGCCCCTGGCAGCACGACGTGCAAAATAGAGACCCACCAGTAGCGCCACCAGAAAGTAGCCGCCAACGATCATCCAGTCGAGAAGAGCTAACTGCATCTGTAACACCTGCCGTTTATTTTCAACAACAATATGCGCGACGATTAACTCGGACCCGAGTAACGGGTCTCCAGGGCCCTGAATTGAATCACACTTTTCAGGGTTACACCAAACCATGAAATCGGTAGAATGGGGCCGAATTCACCAGGAATAAGGCTCTTCCGGACAGCATGGAAGAAACTCAAATCGGTCGCTACGTCATTTTGAAAGAGATTGGCCGTGGAGGCCAGAGTCGTGCCTATCTGGCCCGAGATCCCGCCATCGAACGCACGGTCGCGATCAAGCAGATCAGAGCGGTGACTGAGCTTCCAGAAGAGTCTCGTGCTGAGTTTGTCACCCGATTCCTTCAAGAGGCTCGAGTGGCCGGAACTCTCTCCCACCCGAATATTGTCTCCATCTACGACATGGGAGAAGGCGAAGCCGGACCCTACATCGTGATGGAGTTCGTCGACGGAGACACCCTCGACGGGATCATCGATCGATCAGATCGGACCGACCTACAGGCTGTCATCCCCATTTTCCTGCAGATCTGCAGCGGACTGAGTTTCGCCCATCAGCACGGAGTTGTGCATCGTGATGTGAAGCCTGCCAATATCATGCTGACCAGCGGCGGACTCGTGAAACTGGTCGACTTCGGGATCGCGCGAGTGGCCTCCACCAACCTGACTCAAACAGGCACGCTGCTGGGGACTCCCAGCTATATGTCACCCGAGCAGATTCAGGGTGAGAAGGTGGACCAGCGAGCTGACATCTTTTCCCTTGGAATCGTGCTCTATGAGGTGCTCACGGGCCGACTTCCCTTCGAGGGCGAGAATCCCACGACTATGATCTTTCGGATTGTGAATGATCCCCACTCACCGCTGGCAGAAATCGACGCTTCACTGGCCGGCGATTTTGGGCCCATCATCGACCGGTGTCTGGAAAAGTCAGCTGCTGATCGCTACCAGGACTGCCGCGAGTTGGCCGAGGATCTGAGCCGCCTGCTTCCCGACAACGGGGCTGGTGGGGACTTGTTCGACAAGACCATGGGAACGGCTGCAGCTATCTCCAGAACCCGGTCGGCGGCGTCTTCCGAAACGGATTCGACAGCCACCTGGGTGGGCTCCGAGGAAACCCTGCTGGCAGAAACGGCCGGGGCAGGTGCTGAGGGTGAGACCGGATGGAGCCTTCCGGTCAGCCGCAAGACCCTGGGCATCCTTGGGGGAGCAGCTGCAGCTGTCTTGATACTGCTAGCTCTTCTGGTCGCTGCCATGCTTGGCCCGGAGGATCCGGAAGGCCCGATGATGGCTGGCTCCGAGACTGAGTCAGGCGAAACCGGTTCTTCGCCGCAGGAGTTTCTTCGCCAGGCCCGGGCCGCGCTGGACGCTGGAAAACTGGTCGGTGAGGCGCAGGATGACGCCCTGTATCTGGCTGAGAACGCACTGTCACTGGGCGAGACGACAGCCCAGGAGGTCATCGATCAGGTTCAAGACCGCCTTCGTAAAATGACTCTGCGGGAGGCCCGGAATGCGACTCCTCAAGCTGCAGTAACCGCTTATGAGGGTTTCCTGATCCACTTTCCAGACGATGAGCAGATCAACACTCTCAAGCAACAGATGCAGGGCCGAATCGCACAGGCGAATCAACTCAGGCGGGTTGAGGACTTGGCCGTCCGCGGTCAATCGGCTCTGGCCGACGGCAACTTTGAAGAAGCCGAACGTCATTTCGAGAGGATTCTGAGAGCCGCTCCCAATGACTCTTATGCATCCCAGATGCCGGGAAAGACGCACGGCGCAAAAGGGGATCTGGCTGAAGCACAACGCTACCTGGAACGGGCAGCTTCACTCTCACCGCTCGACGCGACTGTGCAGATGGATCTGGCCGAGGTGCTGGAGCGCCTTGGCGATTATGAAGCCGCGGCAGCAGCCATCCACCGGGCGATCGGACTAGGGGCCGCCAATGCGGCGGGATCCGGGATTCGCGAAGCTCGGCTGGTAAAACTCAGAGTCAGGGAAGAATTGAGCTCGCTCCTTCCCATCCAGGCAGACAGCAAGCACAGCCATTTTCTGATGCGGTCCTGCAAGGGAAGACTCGAGGTGACTACTGATTCCATCGAGTACGTGCCGGATCGGAATCAGGGGCACGCTTTCCAGTTCCAACTGGAAGACCTGCAATCCTTCAAAGTGGAGAAAGGGACTCTGGCCATCTCCGGACCAGACGGGAAAAAGTACGATTTCAATGAGCTTGCTGAGGAGGTGTCTCAGACTCTAGCCAAGCTTCAGCAGTTGATGGATGCAGCCGAGTAGCTGCTCTTTCCTCGTTGGACTCTTGTCTTGCAAGTCGATCGGGACCAACAACTCGCTCAATGGCGATAAGGATCCGTGCTGAAAATTCCTTCCTCCATGCCCATTCATCGGCCCCTCCTATTAAATTCAAGTTCTGTATACTTAACGCGCTGGACACCTTCAAGATTTACTACGTCAGCATAAAACACCCTGACGCTAACATCTCTCCCGAGCTGCCGTGAAACGGTTCGGCCGGATTTTTGAAGATGATCAAGTTGAAGTTCACGTACTGATCTGTGAGAGAATCTGCGACTAACTGTCTGGACAATATTTGTCCTTCCGGCTCTGTAACCTCCACAATCCTCGTGTCCTATGCAGATAACCGTTTTAACTTCGGTGAGTTCAATTGCTTTTTTAAGCAACAGTTGCATACCCTTATGCAAAAAACCAGAGACGGCGACGAGTGCTGTAAATACCGCCAGGCCACTTGGAATCTGAATGAAGTGTGGCTGACTAAAGCCAAGGGTCTGAACAAAATTTTCATTCTGCTTCTCAAACCGCGGATCTGAGCAGCAGATAACAACACAGTCTGCCGAAGTATTTTCCCAGTTAACAGAGCTTACAAAACCTTTTCTCCCAAGTTCTTCTTCTGAAATTCTCCCAGTAAGTCGAACAGATTGCTCCTCCGACTCCTTTACTTCAGAAGAGTCATCTTCATCAGTCATTGGGGCTTCCATTTCTTCGAGTACTTCTTCTTCGAGTACTTCTTCTTCGAGACCTTGAACATCGACGAGAGCACCCTTTAGAGATGGGTCCCCGGGTTCTTCTGGGTGTGTATTGTCATCTAACCCCATCGTTATTTCTCCTTTTGCTGTTGTAATTGAAGGATCAGGAAGCGTCATCCATATCGCCCTGATGAGATGATTCTTCCGTATCACTCACCATAGACATAAGACCTGTTGCATCCAGACCCAAAAAATTCAAGGCCTTGCTAGGGTCAAGTCCTAGCGGCTTCAACGAAGCCAGCAGTTGAACCAGGGCCTGGGGCGCCACTCCCGTGATTTTTGAAAGTGGGCTGTTGGCGTTTTCGCCACCATTACCCAGATCGAGGATCTGGATTCTGTCAACGGCTGCCAACCCTTGACCAATAGGCTCCATAGCAGAGCCAAGAGCACTCTCAGCGGCTTGGCCAGCCTTTTCGATGATCTGCGGCAGCAACTCGAGCGTCAGAACACGAAGAGCCTCCGCTGACATTTGCGCCATGGCCTCTTTCTTCCTGAGAAAGCCTTCTGCCTCAGCCAGAAGTTTGGCCTCAACGGCTCGGCCTTCGGCAAGTCCCTTTGCAGAAATAGCCGCACCATCGGCATCACCCTGAGCTTTTGTACCATCTGCTGCTGCCAGAAACTGAGCACGCTCACCGTTGGCTCTGGCTTCCATCTCAGCCTGGTCCGCCTCGGCGGCGGCCTTACGACCTTCCGCTTTTGCTGTCAAGAAAGCTTGCTCACCTTGCCCCTTCTTTTCCTGCTCCACACGAAATGCCTCACCGCGCATGACAGCTGCTTCCTGATCAGCAGAAGCCTTAATCAGTGTGGCATCCTTCTGGCGTTCAGCAGTGACAATGACGCTAGCTTTAAGCTCGGCATCTTTGCGTGCATGCTCTTTCAGTTGAAGTTTCGTTCTTGCCTCAACCTCGGCCTCCTTAGCCGCGATTATGGCAATATTGAGCTTTCTTTCCTCTTCGGCCTTAGCGGTTTGAGCAGCAACCTCGATTCTGGCTTGCTCGGACTGAACCCTGGCTGCGTTCTGAGCGACGACCGTATCTCTCTGTCGATTGGCGTCAGAAATTGCTCTTTCGGCTTCCGCTTCTGCTGTCTCAGCTTGCTGTTTGGCCAGTGCCGCCGCGGTGCGGGCCTCACGATCAGCCAAAGCAGTTCGGACAGTAGCATCCCTGTCCGCTTCAGCCTCACCGATAGCCGCATCGCGCTTCACCTCAGCCGTGGCTTTTTTACCAAGAGCGTCAATGTAGCCGTGATTGTCGGCGATCTTCTGGATAACGAAGATATCGACCTCAAGTCCTAGCTTGTTCAGCTCGTCCTTGGCAACATTGAGTACCGAACCGGCGATTTTTTCCCGCTCCTTGATGATCTCCTCGATCTTGAGCGTGCCCACAATCATTCTCAGCTGACCTTCAAGAGTTGATCTGCTAATCTGTATCAACCGGCTCAGATCGTTACCCACTTCAAGCAGCCTCTCGACGGCATTTGCAAGCAGCCTGGGATCGGAACTGATTTTGAGATTAGCCAGCGCATCTACAGTCACAGGTACGCCATCGATGTTTGGCGAATCAGTGATCTGAAACTCAACCTGAAAGGTGTCCAGGCTAATCCGCTCGTATGATTCAAAGATAGGCCACACGAATGTCGCTCCTCCGGTAATAAGACGATAACCCTTCTCCGATTTAGTGCCGTCGGGAAGGGTTATCGTCTTCTTTTTACCGAAGACGACAAGGACTTCGTTTGGCGCGCACTTGACATAGTTGCGTGCAAAGGTAATCAAGACACTAAGCACCGTGACGGCAAGCCCGACAATCACTACCGGAATCAATAATCCTGCTAGATCCATTCTTTTCTCCTTTTTGAATTGGATTGGCTGTTTTAGTTTCGATGTAACCGTGGTCACTCCACTCGTGGGAGTCCGTGTTCCTAAACAGATTAAGATCTGAAAACTGTCAGACCTGGTTCACTTATCTACTTTCTCCACAGCAACTCTGTCACCGAGGTAATCAACTACTCGGACAGGAGTGCCCGACTTCAAAGAGATGTTGCCAATTGTAACCGCAGTTCTTGTAACAATACGTCCAGCCACTGATAAATCAACTTCTCCTATTCCTTCCTCAGGAATAGATATCTTCACAGTTCCTCTGGCTCCATTGTAATCAGATACCTGAATCATGGAACTAGCTTGTTGCTTTAGAAACACCTTGTACAACAACAAACAGACGACTGCAAACGGTGTCCCACCAGCTAATCCAGCAAGAGATGAGACGAATACTTTTTCTGTGAAGTACATTACAACGAATGCAAATCCGCCAAATCCAGTCAATAGAAACGAAATACCTCTTATGGACAGTAATCCGGGACCATGACCATCTCCGCCAGCGTCATGATCTCCATCAAAGTCACCATGATCGGCTCCAACATCTGCCTGTAAATCACCGTCGAAGTCGCCATGTTCTGCATCACCTCCAAATATCAGGCCGAAAAGTGTAAACACCATTCCTGCCGCAAAAAGCGAAAAGAAAATTAACGACTCCATCGAATTACCAAACATCGCTATGATCCATGCGCCAATATTCATGATGTGTTTCTCCTTTTGGCTTTACCGACCAGGGTCTGTATCACTCCGTTCAGATAAACCGATTATTTCCTGAGGAAGCTTTCCCGATATACGATAGAAAGTAAGTTCTTCACCTTTCATCTCTGCATAGTAAAGATAAACTTCGCTATCAGGAAACCACTCTCTAATGACATTGCGAGCCATTACCAGGTGCTTATGTTGCACCATTTGTACCTCCTCAAGATTATCGCGCCAGGCGGAGATTGTGTCGTAAAGCAGACAATCACTATGGGCAACAAGAACAACCTTCTCAGGAGCGTGCCTTCTTAAATACTCAACAGCAGCATTTTTAGCCGGAATAAGATTATCTGGAAGCAATTCATCAGCAAGAGCCACGACCATAGGTCCACCGGGGACCTTGAGCGGCGGGTAACTGTCATCAATTTCAAGAGTTTTCTTGAAGGCTTCGAAGGCCTCCTGAAACTTCTCCTCGTCGCAGTGTAGAATTAGATCATATCTGTCTTGCTCCCTGAGTCTTACGACAAAATTGCCATGTTCGTCTGCACCAAGAACATCGGTGCGAATAGGCTCTCGAGCCTCCTCGAGTTCCCATGCCAACCAGATCAGGCAACCAAATATTAGAATCGAAGCCACACAAATAACGACGTATCTCATATTCGGGCTGAACATCAGGTTGCTCCTCTTTTTTAAACTACGACTTTAATCGTATCAATATTCCTTTTCTGGGAGATGTTGTGACGCTGGTCGAGTAGATCAGCCATTCCTTTCGCACCACTTGTTTTCATTGGTTTAGCACGGTGTGGCTTGATTCCGGTTGTGAACTTCTCGTCTTGTTCTTGCTGCGAGTCTTGCTGCCTGGGCCAAAGCTACAATGGCCGGAGATCAACCGGGTAGAGTGGTCTGCTATTTTCCGCGCACAGACCCGATCAGGCTCGAGGACAAGGAAGTGGAGTTTCAGCTCGAGTGGGGCCGCGTGAAGATCAAGAGCAAATTCAAGCTCAAGAAAATGGTCTACGACTGAAAGCTGGAGCTGTAGCCAGCAATGAGGCCAGGCTGGACCACCACACCAGCTCCTAAGTGTGAAGAAGAACTGTCCAGACGAATGACTGTATGACGTCATCTACAGGCTTCTTCTATAACATTCTTGAGGTAACACAGAATATGCTGGTCAGCATCGTATCCCGGCTGTTTTCAGCTTGACTTCGTTCCTTCGACAAGGATTGCCATCTCTACAACCGCCGCACCAATGGAATCACCAAAGACATTTGCTGCTGTTCGGAACCTGTCAAGCAGCCAGTCCACGGAAAGGATCAACCCCACATACTCTATCGGCAGTCCGACCGCGTTCAAGACGATCAACATCGTAACTAAACCGGCTTCTGGAATTCCCGCTGCACCAATAGCGGCCAAGGTCGCTGTAACAGCGATGATTACCTGTTGCGCGAGTGTGAGATGAAAACCGATTGCCTGGGCAATGAAGATCGCGGCGGCAGCTTCATACAACGCCGTGCCGTCCATGTTAATCGTCGCACCCAATGGCAAAACAAAATCCGTTGATTTTTTCGACACCCCAGCTTTCTGTGCCGTCTCCATCGTCACCGGCAACGTAGCGGACGAACTCGCCGTCGAGAACGCCGTCAAAAGAGCCTGGGACATTTGATACATGAACTTGTAGGGATTCTTCTTAGTGAACATCCAGTAGATGGCTGGGAGTGTCACGAGCACGTGGAACCCTAAGCCAGCAAGCACCGTTGCGAAATACCAACCGACTTGCGACAACTCTTGCACAAACCTGCCTTCGGCCCTTGCTTCACCAAAGCGTGCCGTCACCAAACAGAAAATACCAATGGGTGCCAACTTCATCAGGAGCATGATGAAGTTCATGAGGGCGGTATTGGCTTGTGTGACCAGATCGTTGATCAACCCCACCTTTTGGCCCAGTGTCGTGAGCATTCCCGCAAAGATGATGGAGAACACGATCAGCGGGAGCAGATTGGTCTCGGACGCACTGACGAAGAGATTGTCCGTCACCAGCATCAAGACAAGATTCTCCAGGATCTTCGCTACACTTGGCGTTTCCGGTTCACCGCTGGGAAGTTCCTTGAAAACACTGCCGACTTCATCCTCGGTCATGCCCGTCACGTCGGACAGCTTTTTCAGCATTCGCGACTTGGGAGAATTTGCACTGTTTCCTCCCTGAAACTTCTCAAGAGTAGCCTTATCTACCGTCCCTTCACCCGGTCTGATTACATTAACGACCACCAGGCCCACAACCACAGCGAGGATAGTTGTTGAGACGTAGTATAAAATGGCAGCTGCACCGGGCTTCCCCAATTTGCGAACGTCTCCGAGGCCCAAGATGCCGCTCATCACGCTGGTCATCACCAGCGGAACCACCATCATTTTGAGACACCGCAGGAAAACTTCACCACCGACACGGAATTTTGTCGCCAAGAGCGGGGCGACCAAAGCTAGTGCAATAGCCGCGGCAATTGCGATGCAAATGTAGAGTGTGAGATGACTCTTCTTTTCGTTCATAGAATTTTCTCGGTGGAAAGCTCGCCATTCATCACGACAAACGCGGTTAGAACCCAACGCCGCTGCTTGCCTTCAGTCATGTCAGTTCCCTTCTGAAGACGGAATTCGCTTCACTCAGCTAAAGACAGCCGCCTCGATTCATGTGGGAATCCTCCTTCTGTTCACAGGGGCACTCCTGTGCCCGGTAAACCGGGAACAACTTTTTGAGACCGGGTTTCAGTAGAGATTATGGGAAGAGGCCCGGGCAGTCAATCGGCCGCGCCTCACCCCGGAAATCACCGATCAAGAGCAGGAGCACTTTGTCAGTACAACGCTTGGCTCTGCGGCGGGGTCAGCCGTCCGAAGCAGCCGTCTGTTCGGCCGTTGCCTCCTGAGCTACCTGGACCTCGCACGCGCGCTCCTCGGTTGTTTCCTGCCAATGAGAAATCTCCCGCTTCCCTCTAGGAGATAATTCGTACACGCCACGAGACACTCGGTCAAACCAGCCGTACACGTCTCTGTAAAGGATATCTCTGGCTTTCGGCTCCCGGAGAGTCTCGGCTATGCATGAAGCCTTTGTCGGTCCGTGCTTGTCGAGGAACCGGCCAATTGCCAATGCTCTCTGTCGGTAGGCGGTCATGATGCCCTTTCTCTTCTCTGTCCCGCCGAGGTTCGGATCGCCTACCCGTCTCATGAACTCACCAAGCAAACGCTCCTGGCGGCGCTTTGACTTGCGAGGCTTATACTCACCGGGATCGAGAAGCACTTCTACACTCCCGGTCTCCAGATCCGGATCGACCGCCACCAGACCCAAGCCAAGCATCCTGAGCAGCTTGATGATCTGCCTCCGTCGTCTGTTGAGAATTCCACATCGTCTAGGGATGCCGATGTACACTTTCGGAGTCAGGGAGAGTCTTTCAACAGCCTGAAGGACCACGTTGAGATTGAAAGAGAGTTTGAGTTCAACGACGACTGGAACTTCCTCACCGCGCACTGCCAGGACATCACAGTCCTGCACCTCCCCCTTCACCTCATAATTCTGAGACTCCAGGAACCGTTTTAGGGGAAGGTAGAGATCCGATTCCTTCATGCCTATTCCTCATATGCCGAACACTGAATATGCTGGTCAGTATAGTATTCAGGTCGTACACATGGGACGCTGGAAGGCGCCCCATAATTAGCCTACTGGCAACGAGTTCCGCTGAACATGCCAGCTCGAAGCAGTACGCCGATACGGATCCGCTACCCCCAATTCAGATCAGATGATTATCACGGGGCCAGATTGCACGCTAGTGTACTGTCCGGGAAGTTCGCGGCGTTAATTCGGGATGGATTTTCGTCGTCAGTGAGGCGCGCGACGCAGGCAGGCCGGGAGTCTTTCGAGGTAGCGCAACAAAGCTGTCGGCGAGAAGACGCCCGAAGTAGCGGCGTGAACTTTCCGGACAGTGCACTAGATCGGTCAGGAATCGCGGCCGCCATGTCGAAAAGCCTGGTCGACCTCTATCTGGAAACCATTGGCCAGCGAATTGGTCTGGTTGGCCATTCCGACAACAGCCATCAATTCGGACAGCATCTCGTCGCTCATACCCTTTTTTCGTGCCGCAGCGGTATGGCTGTTGATGCAATACTTGCACCCATTGGTGACGCTCACAGCCACGTAAATCATCTCTTTGGTGAGGGGATCGATTGCTCCCGGCGCCATCACCTCTTTGACACTATTCCAGGTCCGCTGCAAAAGCTCCGGCTGCACCGCCAGCACTTTCCAGAAGTTGTTGATCCAGTCAACTTCCCGGGTCGCCATGATGTCATCGTAAACTCGACGCACTGCTGGGATTGCATCCTCGTACTCGATCATGTTCACGGTAGCCATTGGGTTACTCCTTTCGTATTGAGGCAAGCCGACGCCGCTTAAGACTGATCGTCTGTTTTCCAGATAGGTCCGTTACCTGTACCGCTTCAAACTTCCGAGCTTGCGTTTCAGCTTCCGATTCTCATCCACTTGCCTCAGTTGACGATCCAGAGGATTGACCGGCTTTGCCTTGCGTCCCCGCTTGCGAGGGGTCAAGGCCTGCATGGCGGCGCCAGGTCTGCAGATTTTGTTCCAGATGATACGCCCGGAAGATTATGGCGCCTACCCCAGTGTTCGCGAGTCTTGGAACGACCTTGGTGCCCTCACTTCGATTTCCTCGTTGTATGACGCAAAGGCATGGTGCATGACACCGTGTATCTCTTCACCTTCCTGGTGACCCTGGACCTCCTGTGGTTTCCGTTTATTCGGTCCGCCTTGGAAACATTGAACTTGCGCCGATCCCAGGTCAACATGGGCCAGCATGCTTTTGACCCTACTCAAGACCCTCCAGTCGACTCTCACCACCCACCGTTCACTGGCCCTTGAGAATCTTGCTCTGCGGCAGCAACTCGCGATCCTGCAGCGGAGCTCAAAACGGCCATGCCCCGGCTGCACCCACGGCTTCCTCACAGGTTGGATGAAGTTTTTCGGGGGGACAGCGGGGTAAATCATTTGCGGCGCTTTATTTCCTATTGCTCGGCGCGCCGACGTTCGAGCTCCGTCAAATCTTCGAGAGCCCGCTGCGCCAACTCCGCGACATCCGGGTGGACGTCGTCGACCGCCAGTGTCAGGGCTTCGCGGGCTGCCTCTTCGTCGTCAATCCCGTCGGCCATGGCACGCCAGATCGACTGGACGGCCTCGTACCGGTTACTCGCTTCCATGTCGAACACGGCAACCTTGGTCAATACCGCCACCGCGTCATCGTCTCGGTGCAGACCGACCGCATGGATCGCCTCGCCGCGGCGCTGCTCGTCCGGGTCCCAGAGCGCGGTCTCGGCCAATTCCGCGAACCGTTCATCGTTCGCCAACGCGGTGCGCTCCGGCGCCTCGGTCACGTGGTCGGCCTCCAGCGGATCCCCCTTAGCATCGTCGTCTTCGGGGGAATTCGTCGGCGCCCCGGTTGCGTCGACAGACGACGGGGCGCCTTGGTCGCGCCTGGTCGGCTCAATCTTCGTGGCAGGCTCAACCTGCGTGGCAGACGGATTCGATCGCGCCTGCAGGGGCAACGACTCTCCCGGACTGTCCGCTGGCAGCGGCCGGCCCCGGGGTGACACCGAAACCGCCTTTGCCATCTCGGTTCCGGAAGCCGCGGGCTCAGCCTCCACAAAGAGACATGAGCGTGCCAGCTTTCGGGTCTCCGAAAGAGAGGGTCTCGGTGGCTCCCGGTCCTAACTCCACTTGCCCATCGGCCAGCGGCGTTCCATCGGGAAAATACAGTTGGGCATCCACGGTAATTGTCTCCGTGGCGCTGGGATTGTTGATGGTAAATGACGTGGTGGACCCCCCGTTGACGCCCACCTGTGAAAAGTACTGGACATTGCTGCCGAACTGGCCCAGCAGGGAAGGAATACTCACCTCCCAAACCAAGACAATGGCCAGGATGTACGCAGCTCGAATCATGCTCTTTGCAACGGTGGCGAGGGTGATGGTGGGAAAACAAGCTCTAAGGCTCATGGAGAATCCTCCTTTAGTCAATAAGGGCGCGTATTGAGCCCGGGGACCAACCGCTGGATTCGAGATCCAGTGGTCGGTAGAGGCTATGGGAGAGCACCACAGCAGTCAATCACACTGGAAGACAATGGGTTCCCGGCCCGGCGATTGTCACATCTGTGACACCCCCTCAAAACCAAATTTTATGTGCCCCGAATACCCAAGCCTTTGCATAGACGGACGCCGGAGTACCCCCAAGACTATTTCAGGGCCAATATTCACCCGGTGAAGCGGGCCAGCCAGCTGGACAAACAGCTGACCGGCCCTTGCCACCACAACCTTACTGGAGGTTGAGATGACCAATTCAAGTTTACCCCTTAGCGGGAATCCACCCAACACTTACTCAATCAAGGAATTCCAGCTGCTGGTCCGGGACAAACCCGCGATCCCGGCAGAGATCCTGCCCTTTGTAGGTGCACCCTTTACTTGCAGTGTGGAGATTTTCAGACGGTTCCAGGGCCTGGCCACTATGCCAGTGGAGGCCTTCCTGGCCCTGCACCTCGACGGCAAAAACAGACTGGTAGGGCATGACCACCTGCAGCATAGGGTCCATGACGGCCAGCCTGGCCCACCCGCGGGACATATTCAGACCGGCCATTGCCAACCTGACAGCCGGTCTGATCTTCGTGCACAAGCACCCCAGTGGTGACCCAGAGCCCAGCCAGTCAGACCTTGATATCACCTGCAGGCTGGGTGAGGTTGGTCGGGTGGTGGGAATCCGAGTGCTGGATCACGTGATCATAGGTCAGGACCGCTATTTCAGCTTTGCAGATGAGGGCGTGATCTAACCCAACCTAAAACGAGCCCGCGGCACACAGTTGGCAAACCCGTCCGCGGGCTCAAGCAACACAGGGAGGTTATCCCCTATGTCTCGTTCATACTATCAAGACTATTCCACCCGGCCGGGTCGCGGGCATCATTTCCATCTGCTGGCCCGGGGCTCCACTAACCCCAAGCTGAAAAAGCAGGCTGACCAGCTGGGTATCCTGCCCTTTGCCCTGTCCCTGGCACCCGCTACAGCTTCAGGTGCTGGTAACATCTGCCCACTGGCCAGTCCCGGCTGCAGTGCAGTCCGTCTGAACTATGCAGGTCGGGGGGGATGTCATCTATCCAGAACCGGGCACTCACTTTGCCCTGTTCGTTTCCGAGTTGTTCCAAGACGCGGGTGTCATAGCACAGGCCGGGGTACAGAGGGTGTAAGATTTGCAGGTCACAGCTGGAAAGGCCGGAAGGGATTCTACGCCTCAATGCCAATTTATCTCTTCAAGACTGCCAAGAACTGTGTGAACGAATTCCTTCGGTTTGCTGAGATGGCGCTGCCCGAAGCCTTCCCCAAGGAAGAATGGGGGCGCTCCTGGTTGATTCCTCAGGTTGTCTTCCTTCTGATTCTCTTTTCTTCACCGCCAAACATGCTCCCAGCCCAAAGTGAAAAGGACGTTGCTACCTTGGAGGGGGCCGAGGCTCTCTGCCGGGCCGGAAGCGTCAGGAAAGCCCAGAAAAGCGAAGCTCCCTTTGTTTCTCCGCTTGAGAAGTGTCAGAGTCTTGAGTTCACTGAAGTACATCGGCTTGGACCTGGTCAGCCATTGTTCGGACATGTGCAAGGGCTTGAGGTCAACGAACGATTCTTTTTTGTTACTTCAACCACCGAGAACAGAGACACGGCCTATCTATACGTCTATTTGCGCGAGGGCGACGAGCTTCGCCCGGCGGTTCAACAATACGACCTCTGGAAAATTGCCAAAGATCTTGCACAAGACTGCGGCGCTTTGGAGGATGGACCTATGAACCATCCAAGTGGGATACATCTCGCCGGAGGTCTCCTTTACGTGGCCCTCGCACGGAGTGAGAACAGGGGGCCATCCTGCATCATGGCGTTGGATTTGACTGATCTCTTAGTTCCCAAAGTAGAACAGGCAATCCGGGTGGAGGATCACGTTGGAGCGCTGGTCCGACTCCACTACAACGATATCATTGGATTTAACTGGGACTCGGATGACTATTGGTGGCTGGAACTCGGTGCAGAGGATGTGTACCCTCAGCGCGCTACCGTCAAAGAGATGCTGTGGGGAAAATCCGCAGAGAAGTTGTACCTTCAAGACTGTGACCAAGACATTAACCTTGTTTTGTGCGGCCAAAACGGAGGTGGTGAGGACGCCCTGGTGAAGATCTACAAAGTGGGTGAGTTTGGACTCGAAGCCGCTACACTCGAACCTCGTGCCATTCGCATTCCACCTCTTGGCTCGGAGCGAGGTGGGACATACGAAGGACTCGCCTGGTACGATGGGCAGCTTTTTCTCATGCCCGACGACGGTGACCAGACAGGGGTGAATATCTACGAAGTCGGCTGTGTTCCTAGTTCTTAACTACACATAGTCCCGAACAGTTTCTGAACCCGGTCCAAACCCGCCTCACTCGCCTGCTCAAACAGCTCCCGGTAGCTCTCGTCATACCAGCGGAACAGTCCGCCCTTAGCTTGCAGTGTGCCGTCCGTGCGCTCCCAGCCCGGCAGTCCCAGTGCGGTGCGGCCATCTCCAAGCGTTGCCGCTTGCGAACGCATTTCGGAGACATAGACTGGGGCAAAACCACACTCGTAAGGCTCAGAGATGTTGTATTGAGATCTCCACGAGAGTACGATCAGGCTTTCTTTGCTCTGCTTCCGAATATTGCTGGTCCTGAGCGCATTCTCTCCACGTTCATTGGGCGAGTTCCTATCCAATAGAAGAGGGATCATAAAGATGAAAAGAAAAAAAGCCAGCGACTTCAATCCGAGGCTGCTCAACCTGTTTGACCGCTACGTTCACGGGCTGATCAGCCGTCGGGAATTCTTGAACAAAGCATCCAAATTTGCGGTTGGCGGGGCGTCGGCAGCAGCGATACTGGAGAGTCTCAATCCCAAATATGCTGAGGCACAGCAAGTAGCTGAGGGCAACTCGAGACTCAAGACCGAGCCCATCGATTATCCGTCCCCGCAGGGCTCCGGAACCATGCGGGGCTACCTGGCGCGGCCGCTGGCCGCCAGCAACAAGTTGCCCGGAGTCGTTGTAATCCACGAAAACCGGGGTCTGAATCCCTATATAAAGGATGTTGCGAGGCGGACGGGACTTGCCGGGTTTCTGGCCTTGGCGCCAGACGCCCTGACGCCTCTGGGCGGTTACCCGGGCAATGATGATGACGGTCGCAAACTTCAGAGCCAGCTTGATCGGCAGACCATGACGGAGGATTTTGTGGCTGCTGTAGTCTATCTGAAGTCCCATCCCGAGTGCACTGGGAAGGTTGGCGTTGTTGGTTTTTGTTTCGGTGGTGGAATGGCCAACAGGCTGGCGGTAGGGATCCCTGACCTTGCGGCTGCGGTCCCTTTCTACGGTCGGCAGCCAGCTGCTGAGGACGTGCCCAAGATCAAAGCTCCGCTCTTGATTCACTACGCGGGTCTGGATAAGCGTATAAATGCCGGTTGGCCAGATTACGAGGCAGCGTTAAAAGCAAACAGTACTACCTACACCGCCTACATCTATGATGATGTAAACCACGGCTTTCATAACGACACGACGCCTCGTTATGATGAGGCCGCCGCGGTCCTTGCCTGGCAACGCACCATCGATTTCTTCAAGCAAACGCTCCGTTGAAGAAGCAGATTCGCATGAGCCTGAGGTTTGACTGAGAGACTCTGGGAAGGTCCGCTGATCCCGGAAATCCTGGATTCCGTCTCACGCAAAGCGGTGAAGAAAGTTCTGCCCAAAGCACGAGACGATCTCTACGGGCCGGTATCTGAGTGCTGTCAGTGGCCGGGACGCCAACGGGATCCCTTAAGCGCAATACGGGTTTCGCGTCAGCGAAGTGTATCGGGGCGCCCCGGCCGCCCCCCTAATGCTCCGTCGTTGGGGGTCTTGGGACGTCCACTTGCGCCATTTTGTTGCCTTGGTAACGTAGAAGTGACATATTCGCCAATACGAAAGAGCGCCACTTCAGACGATGAGGTGAATCTGCGAGTTCGCGTCAGCGAGCTGGCCAACCTCCACAAGGAGGACATCCAATGGCAGGAACGAAGGTTGAGGGCTTGAGCGCTTCCCGCGTGAGGCGAAGTCGGCAGCTGCGATCGATCATCTGCAGATCAGCCACATCTAAACAAGATTGGAGAGATTCAAATGTCCACTACTGAACGTTCCTCAAAAGCATTTACAAAGAGCATGTTTCGAGCCGGGTACATCCTGGCCATCGTCCTGGTTTGGCAGGCGAGTCTCTCTCCTCTGATGAGCCAGTTTGGTAGTAATATCCAGTACTTTTCGCAAGTGGGCTTAAACGGGGGGTCCACCACGTCATTTACTATCAACAATCCCAGCACCACGGAGACGATTACCGTGCAGGCACAACTGTATCTTCCCGATGGAACGCCACTGGCCGATGGGCAAGTGGAGTTAGGGCCGGGAGGCACCGAGACCCTCTCTTTCGGAGACCCGAAAGCGGCCCTGACCTCAGGATGGGCTGAGCTGAAGTCCGATGACGCGTTTATCTCCACGGAGTTTTTTCAGTTATCTATTGCGGGCGAGCTCAAACCTCGGATCGGGGTACTGCCCAGTGTGGCAAGCAATGAGATCCGCTTCCTGGGATTCGTCAACCCGCAGTTCAAGTCTGGTCTGGCGGTCAGCAACCCGAGTTCTACGGAGGCAACTGAAATCACCCTGCGGGTCAAGGACAAGACAGGTCAGGAGCCTGTCGGCGAGATGAAAGTTGTGCTGGCTCCGCTGGAATGCGTAGCGGGCTTTCTGAACGAAGAGAAGTTTTTTGGAGCGGCGCTTAGTAACTATGAGGGAGTGGTAGAAATCACTACCAATTCACCCGGTGTGGCAGCGCTCGCCGTGCTACAGGCGCCGAACGGAGACGTAACCACTGTGTCCGTTCTCACCCAGGATCATATCATCACCACCGAGACCAACACCGCCCTTGGGATCGGGGCACTCGTCTCCAACACCACCGGCTTTGAGAACACCGCCACGGGAGCCTCTGCGCTCGGCGCCAACACCACCGGTGAACGGAACACGGCCAGTGGAGACGAGGCGCTCCTCTCTAACATCGAAGGCAGATCTAACACGGCCAGTGGGGCCAGCGCGCTCGGAGACAAGACCACCGGCAGCTTTAACACTGCCAGTGGGTCCAGTGCGCTCAGAGAAAACACCACCGGCAGCTCTAACACAGCCAGTGGAGCCCTTGCGCTCTTCTCCAACACCGAAGGCAGATCTAACACGGCCATTGGGGCCAGTGCCATGGAATCCAATACCACCGGTGAACGGAACACTGCCACTGGGGACAATGCGCTCGCATTCAACACCGACGGCATCTTCAACACGGCCAGTGGGTTCGAAGCGCTCACATCCAACACCACCGGCTTCAGGAACACCGCCACGGGAGTCTTTGCGCTCTCCTCCAACACAGAAGGCATCTTTAACACGGCCATTGGGGCCAGTGCGCTCACATCCAACACCGAAGGCATCTCTAACACGGCCAGTGGGGACGGTGCGCTCTTCTCCAACACCACCGGCAGATCCAACACGGCTGGTGGGGTCGTTGCGCTCGCAGACAACAACACCGGCAGCTCTAACACGGCGGTGGGCACGAGCGCGCTTCGTGGCAACACCACCGGTTCCTCCAACATTGCCCTTGGGTTTTCGGCAGGACAGGACCTAAGAGCTGGAGACAATAACATTTATGTCGGCAACCCTGGCGTGGCGGCGGAATCGAACACCATCAGAATCGGTGACGGCAGTATCCACACCAGTGCCTTCATCGCCGGTATCCCGGTCGCCGGGGTCTCCTCGAAGCGGTTCAAGGAAGACATCCGCGACATGGGACAGGCCAGCACCAGCCTGATGCAGCTGCGACCGGTCACCTTTCGTTACAGGAAGGAGTACGACGCCGGTGATCATCGGCTCCAGTACGGGCTGATTGCAGAGGAAGTCGCCGAGGTATATCCCGAGCTGGTCGTCCACGACGACACGGGCAGGGCTCGGGCGGTGATTTATCAGGAGTTGAACGTGATGCTGCTCAACGAACTCCAGAAACAGCATCAGGTCATGCAAGAGCAACAGGAACAGATTGAGCAGCAGCAGATGGTGACTGACAACCTGATGGAGCGGCTATCCCAACTAGAGGGCATCTTGACCCTCCAGGAGTCGCTCACGTCATTGACCGAATAGTCGGCGAATCACTCCCACTTCGGGATACTTTCAGGCTGAGGGGAGCCCTCCGACTCCTCCCGGCTCTTCTGCAGGTTGATCTCAGACAGGCACCCTTGATTTCCTCGAACCTTCTCCACCTGGTCCGGGTGAATCCTCAGGAAAGCATCGCCGCCACGATCTTGTGTTGGGTACAACTGTGACAGACTCCGCCTCTATTCTAAACCTCGATTCTCGCATTTTCTTAAGGTTCGGCCACTTCACAATTTAGGGGTGTACCGTTCTTTCTGTAATTTGAGGAAGGTGAGCTAAAAGGATCAGAGGTCTGGGGCAGGATTTCTCCAAAAACTCAAGACAAGAGCAAGGAGGATCCGAATGACCCCAGACCCAGAACAGAGGCTACCACGAGAATTGTTGAAAGAACTGATCGAAGAAGGCAGCGACGCGTTTCGAGGAGTGTTGGAGAAACTGCTCAACACCGCCATGCAGATGGAACGCGAAGAGTTTCTGGGAGCTCGACGCTGGGAGCGGAGCGAGCAGCGTCGAGACCACGCCAACGGGTACAAGGCCAAGACGCTGTCAACTCGAGTGGGACAGCTTCAAATCCGGATTCCACAAGTACGTCACCTGGACTTCTATCCCCGATCCCTGGAGCGAGGGTGCCGCTCGGAGAAAGCCCTGAAGCTGGCCATCGCCGAGATGTACGTGATGGGCGTGTCGACGCGCAAGGTCACTGAGATTACCGAGCAGCTGTGCGGCACCGAGATCTCCGCCAGCCAGGTCTCAAGAATCTCCAAGCTGCTGGACGACGAACTCGAGCAGTTTCGCAACCGCCCTTTGGGCAGCTATCCAGTTGTGTACCTGGATGCCCACTACGAGAAGGTCCGTCGCCAGGGCAGCATTCAGGATGTGGCCGTCTTGAAAGCGACCGGAGTCAACTGCTGGGGCAAGCGGGAGGTGATTGGGGTCAGCTGCCGACTCAGCGAGGCGGAGGTCCACTGGCGAGAGTTTCTGCAGCAGCTTCAAAAGCGTGGTCTGGAGGGTGTGCAGCTGATTGTCAGCGATGACCACTCAGGACTACGAGCTGCCAGAAGAGCTGTCTTTCCTTCAGTGCCCTGGCAACGCTGTCAGTTTCACCTGAGCCAGAATGCTCAGCGATACGCCCGCCGATCCGACCAACGTGCCGCCATCGCCACTGACATTCGAGACATCTTCAATGCCCCGTCTGGAGGCGAAGCTGAGGCGATGCTTCGGGCCAGAGTCGAGCAATACTACGACCGCAACCCGGAGCTGGCCGATTGGATGGAGACCAATCTGCCGGAAGGCTTTACGGTCTTTCGTTTTGCACGTTCTACCTGGCGGCGCATTCGCACCAACAACGGGCTGGAGAACCTAAACCGTCAGATTCGCCGGCGTACCCGGGTCGTCGGTATCTTTCCAAACACCGAGTCCGCACTACGACTCATCACCGCTGTCGTCGAGGAGATTCACGAAGACTGGCTGATCGGGAAACAGTACCTCAGCCTGGTCGATTTCAAACCACAGGAGAATCCGATCTCAGATCACTCTCAGTCAAATTACAGAAAAACAGTTGCTTAGCCCACAATTTTGTGAAGGCATCGCTCGGGAGGCCCAGCGGCCGGGAGATATTCTATGCGCATTCGTCGCTTCCTCGGCGTACTGGCTTTCCTGTTTCTCGTGGCACCCTCCCTCACCCGGGCGACCACTCTGGAAGTCGTCAATCTGGAGAACCTGGTCCTACACTCGGAAACGATCTTTACGGGCCAGTGCCTGAGTGTTGTCAGTGGTCTGGACGCCAACGGGCTCCCTTACACTCAATACTCGTTTCACGTCAGCGAAATGTTTCGCGGCGTCCCGGCCGAGCAGGTGACCGTAAAGCAGTTTGGGTATTCCTCCAGCCCGGTTCCGGGGGGCCGGGCCGGCGCTGTCACCCGCATTGCCGGAATGCCGGAGTACCTGCCCGAGCAGACCTATCTGGTCTTCCTGGGCCCCACAAGCTATCTCGGCTTCTCAGCCCCCATCGGCCTGTTTCAGGGGGCCTTCTGGATCAACGATGCGAAACAGGCGGTCAACGCTCTCGGCAACCGAAATCTGACCTTTGACCGGTCCCGAGGGGCTGAGCCCTCCTCAGTGTCGGCAGGTGATTCCGAGCTGGTGCGTGGACCGGTGAGCTACGGACGGTTGAGAACTTTGCTCCAGCAACTGCTGCGGGGCGAAAGGATTCCCCTGGCATCGATGGCTTCCCGTCTAAAGGGAGCCAGCCGCTGAAACACGCGACCTTCCTCAGACAACTATTTCTACCGGCCATTTTCGTGGCGATTGTGCTGGCGCATGGGTTACAAGCGGGGAACCCGCTGGAACTCTGGGGACATTCTCCAGGTATCCCCTACCAATGGATTGGAGATCCTCCTACAGTTCTCATCCATCCTGATGCAGGAGCTCTGGGAATCCTGGATTCCGGGACCGCTTTGTCCAACCTGCTGGCTGCTGCCGAGAACTGGGAGGCCGTCCCTTCTTCCTCTCTGAGGTTTCAGAACGGAGGCTTGATTGAATCGATTCGGGGTCCCGAAGGAGCCGGCGATTTCGCTGTGTCCAATATCTTCGACTTCTTTGGAGTCGACAACGGTGGCGTGACACCCATCGTCTTTGACAACGAAGATGTGGACCGGAATGGAAACGGAGATATTTTTGACGCCCTGGGACTTTTCGGCGTGCGTGGCACCGCCGGTCCGGAGTTCGCCGACGGAACGCGAATTACGGAGGGCTACGTGCTTATCAACAGAGCGGCGGTCAGACCTGGCGACGACGACGGACTGTCCGTTCGGAGGACCCTCGTCCATGAGCTTGGGCACCTGATCAACCTGGGGCACTCAGTGGTCAACGGGCAGGCCTGGCACTTCGGGGGGGCTGACGCCGTGACGCCCGACGGCATTCCTTTCATCGTCGGTGCGAAACACGTGGAAATCATGTACCCCTTCACTGTTGCTGCGGGCCGAATCCAGCGAGCCCGCTTCGATTTGTGGGTCCTCATCATTCTGGGACCCACTCAAATCCGTCTGGTACTCCTATACCAACACAACCGGTTCACTGCAGCATCTTTCCACAGATACCCAGGGAAGTAACTATGAAACGGTTCTGCAGGCGTACCGGGGGAGCTGTGAAGAAGCGATTCCTGAAACCTGTAGCCGAGGTTTTAGTGACGGGGCTGCCCGGCTGCCCCTTTCTGCCCAGCCCGGAGAGACACTTCTCTTCAGAGCCACCACCTGGTCCAGCTTCAACCTCACCGGCGGCGAACTCGTCTTCAACATGGAGACCCTCCGGCCGCCCTCGAACGACGACTGTGAGGACGCGATATCGGTGGGGCGCTCGGACCTTCCCTTCATGGATATGGTGGATGCCCGAGGAGCCGGCAATGCACTCTCCGAGCCCGAAACGACCTGCGGGTCAACCTCGACACCAGAACAGTCCCACAGTGTCTACTACAGCTTTAAGAACGATTCGACACTTTCCCTGGAAATAGGGCTTTCCACTGCGGGTAGCCAATACAACACCGTTGTGCAGGTTTACACCGGATCCTGCCTCCTGACGCTTCCCGAAGCCTGCAATTCTAACTTCAGGACTACCGAGGTGACCTTTTTTGCCCAGCCTGCAGCGACCTATCTGATCAAGGTGAGTTCCTTAGGGACAGCCAATGCCGGCCTCCTGAACTTTTCGGCCCGGGCGGTGGGCGCTGTCAGGGGCGAGGATGTGGAGCTGCTTGTGTCCAGCCGGCAGCAGAGCGTTCCGGCTCGAAGCAATCTCGATTACATGGTGACAGTCACCAACTTTGGCCTCGACTCGGCCAGCGGGGTCTCGATCGCCACGACTCTCCCGGAAACGACCCTGCTTTTAGCTGCGGGGGATGGCCCAGTGACGTGCAGCCAGACCACCCCGGCTTTCATCTGCGAGGTTGGGTCTCTAGACCCGGGTCAAGAGATCCTCTTCCCCGTGTCGGTCTCGCCTCAGGTAGCCGGTCAGACCTCCATTCACGGTGAGGCCCACTGGGATCAGCGGACCCTCGATCCTCCCAGCACCACCGTGGTCCGGCAAGTTAGTTCTTTCCTCACCATACCAACTTCATTTCCGGTCCAGCCAGGCCAGGGGATGGCGGCGGACCTTCAGGGAACAGGGTTCCCCTTCGTAGGAGCAGCCCTGGTCAACCTGACAGACCAAGAGGATCACGTGACCCTCGAGGGATTCGACTCACTGGGAGAGCTCACTTTCCTGGGTGAAGACGCGACGCCTCTGCCGCCAGGAGGTCAGACCACCTTCCTCGTAGAAAACCTGCCCGGGCTGCCCGACACAACGAGAACGCTACTGGCCCGCGGCGATCAGGGAGAACTGGCCAGCTTTTTCATGATCGGAAACAGTCCCCTCGACCGACTCGACGGCATCGGTCGTTCTCTTCCCGAAGCTCGGAGACTGTACCTGCCGCTGGCGCGAAGCGGAGCGCACGGCCAGGCCACTCATCTGGACTTCTTTAACCCCTACCCCGAGGAAAACAACTCCATCTTCAGGCTCTTTGACGGAAGTGGAACCCAGATCGCTGAGGCTCAGCACTCCTTTGCCGCCTGGGGATCGTTGAATATCTCACTCAAAGAGCTCTTCGATTCTCCCGGTCCGGTCGATGGTTACATCGAGGCAGATGCCCAGCAGATCCTGCGTGGTTTTCAAATCTTCTCCAATCAGGTAGCCCTTGCCACCGCCGTGGCCTCACCAGTCAACCCGGTCAGCCAACTCTGGTCACCCCACTACTTCCTGGATGACCGAATCGGGGGAGCGACTGAGCTGCGGCTCATCAACCTGGAATCACGTCGAGTACTCGTCTCTGCCCGGTTTTTCGACGAGCTCGGGAACCCATTGGATCCTATTTCATTCACTATGGAGCCCGGAGAAGTCTTCTCGGAGGACGTTGCCAGCTTCATGGGCCTCCAGCCGCCAGCTGGTGATCGCCTGACCGGACATCTGCGGCTGGACCTGTCTACTGTGGGTTTCATTGGTGAGGGGAGTCCGCGGGTTCGGGTCATCGGCCACATCAATTTCTCGACCAACGACTTCTATTCGTCTCTGCCTCTGATTTCCTTGCCCCGCTCGACCACGCGTTTCCTGCAGGTGGCCCAATCGAACACACGGCAACTCTTCACGGGATTGGCTATTCTCAGCGCATCTAACAAGAACCCGAATTCTCCCGACTCGCACACGGTGGTCACTCTTCGGGCTGTAGACAACTCCGGCCAGATCAACGCTGAAAGGACTCTCGAGCTGAGGCACGGCGAGAGATTTCTCGGGACGCTGAGTGAAGATCTCTATTTCGGTGCAGATTTTGAGCAAATAGGTGGACACCTCGAAATCGAGGCTGCCAGCCCGGTCTTCATTTTTGCCTTCCTGGGAGATTCCGACGCCACCTTTCTCTCCGCTATAGAAGGCCAGTGAGGCGGGCCCTTTCTTCTACTTGAGAGGGTAGCGGGTCAGAACATAGTCCTTGCCAATTGCGTGACACCCGAAGCACAGGGGTATTCCGTTCCCGATACCGACCGGCGAAGAGCCGTCTGTAGTGCTGGTCACCTCGTACCAGAACCATCCTTTGCCTCCATCACTGTCGGCCTGGGTCTTGAGCATGACGGCCCAGCCCTGCAGGTTTCCATCCGCGTTATACATTTCCTTAACGGTCCCGGAGCCGACCGGATGGGAATCATTTGCCGCTTTCATTGAGTTGTCCAGAATTCCGTTGACAAAGACTCGGACGGGCCAGCCCTGTTTGGCGTGGGGACCCGTCGTGGGGTGGTTTTTGGACTCTCGAGCTGAAAACTGTTTGTACCCGCCCGATGTCAAATACTCGAAGAGTTCGTTCTGCCCGGTCGGAATTCCCCCTGCGACACTCCCCGTCTCTACGGTGGGCTCCAGAGCAGCTCCAAGCCCACCGCTCATCGCTTCAGCCATTTCCTCAAAGGAGTCGTGGCCTGCTGCCATCTGAGCACCACCGTTCGAAGCCCGGCTCGCCTTGGCCGCGCGCAAAACCGGATAGTACTGCGTAAACACGAAGTCATCTGCCGCGGACGCGTCATGACACGCGTTGCAGGCGGCCGCCGGAAAGGCTTCGGCGGTCTCTGCCAGCGGGTAGCTGTGTCCAAAGCTGAAATAGGCCCAGTATCCGGGCTCATTCGGAAAGCGCTGGGAGTCCTTAATGGTCGCTTCCAGGCCGGTAAACTCTCCCATGAAATAGCCGTTTCCACTAACGGCTGCCTTGGAACCCACGGTGACAAGTTCTTTAATGAGAACGGTTCCATCCCGAAAGGTCCCGTAGGACCTGTAATGATGGTAATCCCCCGGATGAATGTACACATTGTGAAACTCAGGAAAAGCTGCTTCGGGTGGGTTCAATTCGTTCGGAGTCAGGGGAGTCCCGACGTAGACCCAGGATCGGTAAAGCTCAGGGTCCGGCCTGAGGAGCCGACCGGACGAGTCAAAGCTCAACTTGGGAGATTGTTCCTGGGCCGAAGTGAGTTGGGGCCGGAATAATAGACCCGAGAGCAGGATCACAGAACACAACGCGACAAAGACGATTCTGACTCTAGGCATCTTTCGTTCCTCTCAAAAGTTCTTCACCTGGGGACAGGGAAAAAAGCAGACTCCAAAAAGAAGCACCAAACAAGCTCGAAGATTCATTTGGAAAGCCTCCTTCAATCTGCGGCACAGGTTCGCTCTGTGCCATGGGGTCCTGTAGAGACTATGGGAGAGGCGGAAGTTAGTCAATTGATCGACACCACCGGGTCCGGGATGGCAGACCTGATCCCGGGTGAAACTCTCAGGGAAGATCCAAAAAGAAGCACCAAACAAGCTGCTGCCACCGTGGTGCAAAGCCGGCCGGGACAGTTTGCGACTTGAACGGCGCGCGACAGCGAGCCCGGCTGGAGCACCTAACCGGGCCTGCTTGCTATCCACTACCGCGCCCTTTAAAGTCTGGCTAATAGAATGATTAGCAGGGCAGATGCCAGGCTCGCAAAGGCCGTCCTGATTGAGTTCCACAGGTTCCAACGCGGTTCGAAGTCTCTACGGACTGCTGCTTGCGTTGTTGCATCCATAGCGTCGACATCCAGAGTTTGCAGTTTCTTATTCAGGGGTACGTTAATCGTGAAAGTCGGCAATTGGACGCCGAGAAGATAGACGAGCGCGGCGAAGATTATGAGCAGACGCCCAGTTGCATCCAATTGCCCCATGCCAAGTACACCCGAAATCACCAAACCCACAACTGAACCGACCCAGACCAGCATGAAAATCGGCTGACTATTCTGGATGACGCGATCCATCACCTGAAAAGCTCGGATAAACTCCCGGTCACTTAAACTTCTTATGCCCGGCATCACCACTACCGCAAAAGCAAACACGAAGCCTGCCACCAGGGAGCAAAGAAGTGTGGCCAAGACCAATGCAATCTGAAAGATTCCCATAATTTATGCTCCATCGCGCGAATCGTGTTTCGTGTTCCTTCTGACCGAGCCGTCTCCCTTGCTGCCTGCCCCGAGCGAACGGCCCGGTCCAACACAATAGCTTCAGCTTGTTTCAGTCGGAGGAGACCGCCGAATCCGAATATACCGGCTAATGCCGGGCATGAAGCGCGCCGGTCGGATGAAATCTTGTTGCCAACCTTGTAGGGAACACCTGGCGACGTGTCAAGGAGAGACTACAGTTCAATGTTCGCTTCAGCCCGGAGCCGGTCTAACGCTCCGAGGCGTCATACGCCGTTACGAGCCGGCTCAGCCGGGCGGCCACTTCGGGTTTCTCAGCGATCAGATTGCGCGACTCTCCCGGGTCGGCCACGAGATCAAAGAGCTCATCGGGAGTCTGGGGAGTCGAGCCGGCAGGCCGAATGTGCAGTTTCCAGCGACCGGCGCGAACGGCGGCCACACGGCTTTTCAGGAAGAAGAAAATGGGGTCCCCGGGGCGGCGCCCGGGGCTTCCACGCCTTCCTTCCACCCCCAGAGCATCAAGTAAATGCCGCCCGTCCAGGCCTTTCGGCTGGCTGCCTCCGGCCAGCAGGAGCAGGGTGGGGAAAAGATCACACATCATTGCCGGAGAGGCAATCTTCCGGTTCCCTTCAATGTGATCGGGATAGGAAATGATCAGGGGGACTCGTACCCCACCTTCATAGACAGATTTCTTTCCCGCCCTGAGTCCCCCGTTGCTTCCACGCCTCCACGATCCGTTGTCGCTGGTGAAGACGACAATGGTTTGTCGGGCCAGCTTCAGGTCGTCCAGGCGCTTCAGGATTCTTCCCACATTCCAGTCCATGTACTCGACCGAATCGATGTAGGCGCTTCGCCCCGGATTTCTCCAGGCATCGGGCAGGGCCAGGGGCACGTGGGGCGTCTTGAGAGGCAGGTAGAGAAAGAAAGGCCGGTGGGCATTTCGGTTCAGGAACCCAATTGCTTCATCAGTGAATTCCCTGGTCAAGAAGGGCTGAGTTGGATTGGGGTCAACGATCTCCGCGTTGCGGAAAAGGCGCAGAGGCACCATGTCATTGCTGTAGGGGATCCCGAAGAACTCGTCAAAACCGTGCCTGGTGGGCAGGAATGAAGGGGCATCCCCCAAATGCCACTTGCCGATCGCTGCCGTGACGTAGCCCCGGGTGCGAAGGGCCTCCCCCAGGGTCAGATGCTGATCCGGAAGACCGCTCTCGGCGCCGGGCCGAAATACTCGAAAAACTCCCGTTCGAGGAGGAAGAAGCCCTGTCAGGAGGGACGCGCGCGAAGGGCTGCAGACCGGAGAAACCGCGTAGAACTGGGTAAAGCTGGATCCGCGTCGGGCCAAATCATCCAGCACCGGAGTGCGGATGTCCTGGGAGCCCCAGGCCGACAGATCTCCCCACCCAAGGTCATCCGCCAGGATCAAGATCAGGTTGGGCCTCGGATCCGGGGCCCAGGCTGTCACCAGAGTCAAGAAGAGCAGGATCGTCATCGTACTTGTGAAAGTGAGTACTTGAAATGAAACAAAACAGGCCTTCCGGAGTCTTACTTACCAGGTAAAGGAAATGACGGTTTTGATTCCCTCGTTGATTGTTTTCTGGTTGCTTCTCGCTGCCCTCATGCTCGGCCTTCGCCTCACACCCTACCCTGTCAGACGCCGACCAGCCATTTCACCTGACCGCAGGGCAGTTCCTCGGCAGGAGGCTCGGTCTCCTGTGGGTCGTTCAACCCAGAGCCTGCGTTCTCCCCACGTCTGGTAACCCCTAACGCATCCTCTGGAGGCGCTTCCTGTGGAGGGGCAGTGCCATCGCCCTCACCAGGTCGGGAAGCTGCCTGAGCCTGCCCTGTTTCAATTTTTCCAGGGCGCGACGTCCCCGGTACTCGGTGTGTATTGTCCGGTGAAGCTGGCGATAGAAAGCTGTCGAGAAGGGGCCGCTATAGAGCATGGCCAGGTCGTTGCTGTCGACCCAGTTTTGCAGAACGCCCAACTCCTCACGGACCGTTTCGTAGAAGCCGGTCCCCGGCAGAGGATAGGAAACGGAAATTCCAATGTCGTCGAGCCGACAGTCGCGGATCATCTGGAGAGTTCGCTCGATATCCTCCCAATTCTCGCCCGGGTAACCAAACTGTAGAAAAAACCCAACCTGGATACCGATCTGCTTCAGGATCCGGGCTGCCGAGTAAGTATCCTCGACAGTGGCACCCTTCTCCATTGCATTCAGGACTTTCTGCGAACCTGACTCGGCACCGACCCAGACTGACTCACAACCCGCCTGCTTGAGGGCTCGCGCCGTTTCGACCTTGACCAGATCGGAACGCAGAAGGCATTTGAAGGGCACCTGCAGGCCCCGGGCCGTCACCAGTTTAGAAAAGCTGGAGATCCAGCCGGGCTTCAGGCCAAAAATATCGTCGCAGAACCAGATGTGATCCGGACGTACCTGTTGATGAAGCCAGGCGAGCTCCTCGACGACATTTTCCGGAGATCGAGAGTGATACTTCTGTCCATAGATTGGTTTTGCACACCAGTTGCACTGGTAGGGACAGCCGCGAGTTGAAACCATATTGACGGAGAAACGACCGTGTCTCTTCCGCCAGATACGTCGGTACCTTTCGACTTCGACCAGATCCCAGGCCGGAAAGGGCAGGAGGTCGAGATCCCGGAGCAATCCTCTGGAAAGGCCTTCAGAGTCCGGAGTCCGAACGCCGGGGATCTGCTCCGGAGTTGCCTGGCTGCGTCCCATCAGTGAATCCAGCAGCTCTCCCAGCGTGATTTCTCCCTCTCCGATCAGGATGAAGTCGGCTCCCTGCTCAAAAAAGAGGTCGCTGTGGTCAGTGGCGTCGGATCCGGATACCAGGACCGTGGCACCCGCGCGCCGGGCCACCTGAATCATCTCGAATGCCGCTTCGCGCATTCGCAGCAGACACATCTTGCTCAGATAGTTAAAGCTGTCCTCGTAGATCACGGCAAAACGAGGGCGATGTTTTTCCACCGCCCGCTGCCATTCGGCAGGAGAATCGGCCAGCATCGCATCAAACACGGCGGTCGAGATACCCCGCGAGCGAATGTAGCTGGCCGCATAGAGCGAACCCAGAGGAGGGTAGGGCCGCATCGCATCCCACAGTTTGGGATCGAAACGCAGGTAGTAAGATTGTCCGACCAGAACCTGTGCTGCCACGAAATCCATCCTTTTCTAACCCTCTTCAGAGTTTACTAGAAGTAGGCGGAGGAAACATGCGGGCGCGTGTGCTATAAATCTGTGCCGTGACGCCGCAGGTTGAAGTGGGGCTGAATGCTGTCATCGTGGCGGTAACCGAGGAGATTCCCCGCATCCTCACGCTAACTCTAGAAGACGGCCGGGGGTCGCCGCAGGCCGCACTCCCGTACGGCCCTCTGGACGTTGATCGTGACTCGACGTTGGAGCTGGGCCTGCGGCGCTGGGTGAAGGAGCAGACCGGCATCCGTCCCGGCTACGCCGAACAACTGTACACCTTTGGTGACCGCAACCGCGATCCCGGAGATGCGCGGCTCTTGTCCGTTGCCTATCTGGCGCTGGTCAGGGAGCAGGCTCCGCCCGTTGCCGCGGCCCGCTGGACGAACTGGTATGCCTTCCTTCCCTGGGAGGACTGGCGTGAAGGCCGTCCCGTTGTCCTTGACCGAGACATATTGCCGGCCCTGGAAGACTGGACGGATTCCTCTCCTCGAGACCGTTCGCTGCGTCGCGAGCGCATTGAGGTCTGTTTCGGATGGGGAGGTGCGCCCTGGAATTGGGAGCGCGTTCTGGAACGCTACGAGCTACTCTACGAGGCGAAGCTGGTCCCGGAAGCGTGGCCGGAAGAGGCCACTCACCACCATTTCGGCGGTCCGAAGCTGGGAAGGACCATGTTTCTGGACCACCGCCGTATCCTTGCCACTTCCCTCGATCGACTGCGTGGAAAACTGAAGTATCGACCGGTCGTCTTCGAGCTTCTTCCCCCGGAGTTCACGCTTCTCCAGCTTCAGAGACTGGTAGAGGCTCTGGAAGGCCTCCGACTTCACAAGCAAAACTTCCGACGTCTCGTCGAGCGAGCCGGGCTTGTAGAAGGAACCTCTCACCTCCACACTCAGACGGGCGGGCGACCGGCCGAACTATTCCGCTTCCGCAAAGAGGTTCTCAAAGAACGGCCGGCTCCCGGCGTGGGACTTCCCGGCGTTTCCTGAAGATCTGGTACTAATCGTAGGGGCCGGTCTTGTGCCGGCCCGTTTGGCGGGCGACCACAAAGGTCGCCCCTACACTGCCCAGAACTCATTTCTCCCTTGACAACCTATATACTCAATTCTAGTATAAGTAACGGGGCATCCAGGGCGAACGGCCCTCCTTTTTTGACCCTACATATGCTCACAGTGAGCATAAGAGAGGCACCATGCTGACCAAGAACACAAGCGATCCCTCCCTGACTTACACCCCGGAGATTGCCCGGCTGACGGGGCCGATTTACGAGCGGGTTCGCAATGTGATTCCTGAAGTGGAATGGCCTGTCCATGCTCCTTATATCGCCGCCATCAACCGACTGAAAGTTGAACGCAATGCGATCGTGATGGCTCACAACTATCAGACCCCGGAGATCTTCCACGGAGTTAGTGACTTCGCCGGGGACTCGCTGGCCCTGGCTCGGAAGGCCGTCGAGACGGATGCCGAAGTCATCGTGCTGTGCGGGGTTCACTTCATGGCGGAGACGGCCAAGATCTTGAACCCGGCAAAGAGAGTCCTGATTCCTGACCTCGAGGCAGGTTGTTCTCTCGCCTCCTCGATCAGGGCTGAGGATGTTCGCCTCCTGAAGCAGCGCTATCCGGGCGTGCCGGTTGTCACCTACGTAAATACGACCGCGGCAGTGAAGGCTGAGTGCGACATCTGCTGCACTTCCAGCAACGCCGTGCAGGTGGTTGAATCCCTCAACAGCGACACCGTAATCTTTCTTCCCGATGAGTACCTCGCCAACTGGGTGGCGGGGAAGACCGGCGTGAGAATCATCTCCTGGAAGGGTCGCTGCGAAGTCCATGAACGATTCACGGCGGCAGAGCTCCGGCAGTACCGGAAGAGTGTTCCTGGAGTGACCATTCTGGCCCATCCCGAATGCCCACCGGACGTCCTTGAAGAAGCCGACTATGTTGGCTCAACGGCTGGAATGATCAAGCACGTCAAGACCGAGCGCCCGGCCCGGGTCGTCATGGTCACGGAATGCTCCATGAGTGACAACGTGGCGGTCGAGTGCCCCGACATCGAGTTCATTCGACCCTGCAACCTGTGCCCCCACATGAAGAAGATCACTCTGCCCAAGATCCTGCGCTCACTGCAGGAAATGGTCTATGAGATCGAGCTGGACCGGGAGCTGGCGGATCGAGCTCGCCTGTCTCTGGAGCGGATGGTCCGGGTCGGCTAACGGAAACTTTCCTCGTTGTCGCGGCCGACAGGTCGCTATTCTTCCGGCTCTACTTTTCCGCGGTGGCAGGTGTAACAGGTCACCCGGTGATCGGTGTCCAGCTTGGAGATGTACTTCGTGTTGATCTCCTGCACCATCAACATCATGGAACGCGCCGCCGCTTTGGCGGGCTTCACGTCGGACGCGAAATTGAAGGTTGATAAGTCGTCCCCTTCCCCATCGTGGCAGTACCAGCACCGGGTTCCCAGGGCGAAAGTGAAGTCCTTCATCGTGTTGATCAGGTCCATCCTGGAGGTGTCCTTGGGAAGAACCTGGAGATTCTCAAACTTGTCCGGGATTTGCGCGGTGGCCGGCGTCGACCACGTCAGCACAGCGACAGCCACTAGAGCCACCACAGCTACCAAGACACTCAAGCCACCCTGGGTTCTATTCATTCTCTCTCCAATCTTCTGTTTGAACAGCCGTCTATTTTAACAGATACGGAACGGCCTCTCGGGTCTCGCATGGACCACCGCGGCCTGACGCCCGCGGTTCTGTGGATCACTCCACTGGCCGCTCGACACTTCATGAATCTAAATCCTCGGTCGGCCTCCATTGCCATACCCGGTCAGTTCCACATAGCCTACACCCGTCACTTCTCTGCCCTGCCATCGACCTTTGATCTCCACGGCTCCCTCCCAGTACACGATGCCCGTTGAAGACCGGGTGTCGAGCTCCTGCGCCTCCAGCAGAGGGAGAACTTCCAACCTGCAGTCGAAACCGGGGATCTCGATGACCCACTCGACCGGGTAGGAAATGCCGGTATCGGGGCTCGTCCAAATACGGCTTGACCTCACCTGAAACTGCTTCTGACGAAGGTGTGTTGCCCCCGCTTCGGGGGAAATTACCGTTCCGCTCGAGTTTGGGACAAGCGAGCCGTCCTTCCGTCTCAGCTGATAGATCATGATCTCAAACTGGTTGTCGAGCTGCAGGCTGAACCAGTCCCACCCAACCTGTTCTGCGGAGAGCTGACTGGTACCAAACTCGTGGTCCATCCAGGCCTGTCCCCCAACCTTGAAAACCTGATCGTCGAGACGAATGCTCCCCTCGACTTGCAGCCGGGTCAGCGAGTAGTAGTGAGAGGCTTGACCGAGTTGATCACCCTTCTGACTGACTCCCATCTCTCCGTGAACGACGGGGACCTTCAGCGGGATGAGTTCCAGGTCAATGGCCGCCTTCGGAGACCCGGCCTCCAGCAGGATCCTGCCCTCTTGCAGCCGGGCCCGCCACTGCTGGTTCCAGACATCCAGCGTCCCGGTTCGCGATCCGGCGACTCCGGGACTGGTGCGGCTCAGTTTCTGATAGTGAAGGAAGCGCCCGGCCTCGACATCCGAGAGGGCAAAGTGAGCTGGATACAGATCACCCAGGGCCCAGCTCGACGGGGAAACGGGGTCCCGGCGAATGCCAAGCCTGAAGAACGTCAGCTGAAACCCGAAGCGGCGTCCGTCTTCCGAGGTCAAGTGCCCCGTCCAATACCACCACTCCAGCTTGTAGCGGGGATGGTTTCCGTGATCACGCGGAAAGGAGAACTCGTAGCCGGGCAGGGCCAGTTCAAAGACTCCCTGCCACAGCAGCAGCAGCATCAAGAGAAATGTCATCCCGTCCTCAAGGCACGCAGCGCATCCATTCGACTGACCAGCAGGGCCGGATAGATCCCGGCGACAACCGTCACCAGGAGTATAAGAGTCAGTCCGGCCGCCACAAGAACAAACGGAAAATCAAATTGAATCGTCCATCCAAACGACTGAAGATTGATGACGTAGACCAGAAGCAGCGAGAGTACGAGGCCGAGGGCCAACCCCAGCAGACACCCCGCCAGACCCAGCACCATTGCTTCCGCAAGCGTGATCCGCCGAATCTGCTTCTTGAATGCCCCCAGGAAACGAAGCAGTGAGAACTCACCCCGTCTCTCCAGGATCAAGGTGGCCAGCGTATTGGTCACTCCCAGTGCGGCCACGATCAAAGCGATGATCTCCAACCCGTATGTAATGCGAAAGGTCCGGTCGAACACTCTGAGAGCTGAAGCCCGGAGCGCCGAACTCGGCTGGATACTCAGGACTTGCCCGGAAAGAGCCAAGCGAATCCTGTCACTCACGAGATCGCTGTCCTCACCCGGCCCCAGATAGACAGCCAGAGTGTCGGCACTTCGATCCCGGAACAGTTCATCAAAAAGAGATCGGTCCATGACGATCACACCCCGGTCACTGGAGTAATCATAGTAGATGGCTTCGACTTTAAGAGACCGGGGCCCGGACGGCGTCCTCAGCGAGATCTCGTCACCCCGGGCCACCCCGAAGCGCCGACTGAAAGGCTCAGACACAAGAACCCTGTCGCCGGCCCGGGCACGGTGAACAATCTCGGCTGATGATCGTGAGTCGGCAAAGAGAAGTCGGCCATGTTTCTCGAGGACTCGGAATCCGGCACCTGCCAGGGTGACCGGCACTCCTTCCCAATCAATCGTTGTGCCCCTGAAGGTCCCCACGGCATCAACACCGGGAATTCCCTCGATACGGGAGATCGTGTCAAACGAAAGGGGACTTGATCCGTTTCTGCCGGAGGTGCCGGCAGCTCGAAGGAAGAGATCCGCCACGAAGGTTTGCTCGATCCAGGCCTGGACCGTGGTTCGAAAGCTCCCTACCATTGTCGCCACGCCGACAAACATGGAGACAGCGATCATCAGCGAAACAACGGCCAGGATCACACGACTGGCATTCCCGTGAAGCTGCCGGAGCGCCAGGCGAGTCTCCACACCCACCCAGGACGGGATCCTATTCCTGACCAGGTTCAAGACCACATCCATGACCGGAAGGGCCCCCAGGGCGAAGGCGCACAGAAAGAGGAGGCAGGCCAGGTATCCGAACACGGGAACACCGTTGACCGGCGGCCCAAAACTGAGAAGACAGGCAAGAGCAATGGCAACGGCACTGGTAAGCGCCAGCCCACGCTGATGACTCAACCGGGCCAAGGACCAGGGCCCCTCGCGAAGGACTTCGACGGGAGACAGCCTGGTGGCTGACCAGGCGGGTCGGATACCGGCTACTATGGCAACCCCCATGCCAACACAGGCCAGCGCGATCAGGATGCCGAGTTCGAGCTGATCATGAGCGGGCCCGCCGGTGACTCCCCCGTAAAACTCACCTATCGTACGTCCTACCAGCAACTCGGCGAAAGAGCCCAGCCAGGGAGCCAATATCACTCCCGCAGCAGCGCCCAGGAAACCGAGAAAGACGGCCTCGGCCAGGAAGAGGGCAAAGATCACACTTCTGGAGGTACCGAGGGCTCGCAGGGTGGCTACCTCTGAACGGCGGGAAATCGCGGACAGACCAACCGTGCTGTAGATCAGAACAACACCGACGATCAACCCCAGGTAGCTGAGAACTCTGAGATTGAGCTGGAAACTGCCCAGCATGCGGCTGCTTTGTCTGGAAAGGTCTCCTTTGCGATGCAGGGTCAGACGGCCCGCAATCTGACTCTCCACTCTGCGCACAGCCGATTCCTGTCTCGAATCGTCCAGTCTGAAATCGATCCGATCGATCAACCCGGCTTTACCGAGAACGTCCTGAGCCGTGGCGATGTCCATGATGATCAGGTTGCCACCGAAGGCCCCGGCAATCCCAAGGCGGCCCAGGATGGACCCAACCTCGAAGTCCCAGGCCCGTCCGCCGATATACAGCTTCAGCTGGGAACCGACTTGCAGCCCGTGGCGGCGGGCCAGCGTTTCGGGTACCAGGACCTGGCGATCTTTCTCCAACAGACTCAGGAAAGACCCGGGCCTCAGCCGGTCTGTCCCAGGGTTTGTCCCCGATGTCTCACCCTGGCTGCGGAAATAGTCACGGACCGCAGTGTCTCCAACCAGGTCTACGCCATAGACTCGGAGCTGTGTCCCGTCCGAGGTCCCGGCCCGTCCCTCCAGTCGGGGAGTCATCGAGCCGAACTCCCAGAACCAGGCGAATTCCTGCAGCCAGCTCTCCTGGAGGGGAAAGCCACTCCCCTGGACATGGAAATCGGAACGGCCTTCGACCAGATCCAGGCTCTGGGAAAACGACATGACCGCTCTCTTCGTGGACAGATGCACGGCCCCCACAACTGCCAGCCCCAGAGCCACTCCTGCGACGGTCAGAAAGCTCCGGAGGCGGTACTGAAGGATGGGGCGGAGTGTGAATTTCCGGACCAGCGAGAAGAAGCTTGTCCATCTCATGTTGGGCTCTCAGTCACTGGGCACCAGTTGTCCGTCTCGCATGCCAATTGTCCTGTCGGCAAAACTGGCGGCTTCTCGGCTGTGGGTAGCCATGACCACTGCAGTATCCGTCTGGCCTGCCAACTCCTGCATCCTCTCCAGGACGATTTCACCATTGTCGGTGTCCAGGTTCCCCGTGGGCTCGTCAGCCAGCAGCAGCCGGGGCCCGGTGACCAGAGCTCGGGCGACAGCTGCTCTTTGCATCTCGCCCCCGGACAGCTGTCCAGGGAAACTGGCCAAGCGATCGGAGAGGCCCACCAGTTCCAGAAGATCAAGGGCTCTTCTCCGGGACCATCTGCCTCCCAACAGTTCCAGAGGCAACTCGACGTTTTCTAAAACCGTCAAGGTGGGCAACAGATAGAAGAACTGAAAGACGAACCCGACTTGGCCGCGCCGGAATCGGGTTAATCGTGTTTCACTCAGGCGGTGCAGCGGCAAGTCCCTGTACCAGATTTCGCCCTCAGTGGGCTGATCCATGCCCCCGAGCAAGTGCAACAGGGTGCTCTTCCCACATCCACTGGAACCTGTGACGGCCAGAAACTCGCCAGGATAGATCTCCAGGGAAGCCCTCTGGACAGCTTGTACCCTGCCACCCCCGCTTTGGTAGGTCTTGGAAGCTTCAATTGTCCGAACCAGAGGTTCCACGGGCTCATACTAGCATTCTCGTTCCTCGTTCCAAGTTCCAACGTCCCACGTTCGAACGTGGGACCCCGGCACGAACAGCGGCGTAGGGGCGACCCTTGTGGTAGTCCGCTCAACGGGCCGGCACAAGACCGGCCCCTACGAACAGGCCCCGCACACATGCAGCTGAACAAATCCCCGCTCCCCCCTGTAGGGTAGAATGGCAAAGCGCGCTGACGCAGCAGCGACGGGTTCGGAATGGTACAGACATCAATCCTGGGCGAAGTCATCAAGATGGCCCTCAACTCCATCTGGGCCCACAAGTTGCGGACCTTCCTGACTCTTCTCGGGATTATCGTCGGTGTGGCCTCCGTCATGGTCGTCGCCGCCGGGATCAGTGGCGCCGAAGAGTATGTTGTCAGCCAGGTCTCCCAGGCGCTGGGCAGCAACTCTTTCATCCTCGTCCAATACGGCCGCTTCGGCAATGTCAACGATGGGGACTGGAAGGAAATGCTGAAGGGCAACCCGAAGATCGAATTTGCCGATCTGGAGTTCCTGCGTCGCTACTGCACCGATTGTTCAGAAATGACCGCCGAACTCTCGGGGAGTCAGACCGCTTATGTCGGCAATGAAGAACTGGCGGGTACGAGTGTCAGTGGCGTGACTGCCAATACCGTCTTTCTGGGCAATTTCGAAGTCGAAGAGGGGCGTTTTTTCGTCGAATCCGAGGCGAGAAGAGCCGCCAACATCTGTGTGATCGGCAGCGAGGTGCAAGAGAAGTTCTTCCCCACTCTTGACTCCATCGGGCACACCATCAAGGTCCTCAATCATCGGCTCAGAATTGTTGGCGTGCTTGAGAAGCTGGGCTCCAGCTTTGGAAGCAGCAAAGACAAAGCGATCTACATGCCGGTCACGACCTACCAGAGAATCTTCGGCTCGCGCCGCAGCCTCAGGCTTCGCGGTAAGGCCAGGAGCAAGGAGCTCTTTGCGTCCGCACTCGACCAAGTGCGCATGGGGATGAGAATTCGGCACAAGCTTCATCCCAATGCCCCGGATGACTTCGGTTTGGTTTCGACCGATCAGATCAACGAGAGGGTGGACGAGGCCGCCAACATCGTTGCCAGTGTGGTCATCCCGATCACCCTGATCTCGCTGCTGGTCGGGGGCATCGTCATCATGAACATCATGCTCGTCTCGGTCAGCGAACGGACTTTTGAGATCGGCATACGGAAGGCCCTTGGAGCTCGCCGCTCGGACATCCTGCACCAGTTCTTGTTCGAGTCTTTCCTGACGGCGGCACTGGGGGGAGCCATTGGGCTGGGTACCGCCTGGGTGATCGTGCGCATCGTAGAGGCAGGCTTCGAGTTTCCCATGGCGATTACCTGGGGCTATGCCCTTCTGGCAGTTGGCTTCTCTGGCGGGATTGGTCTCATTTTCGGTATCTATCCCGCTTTCAAAGCGTCCCAGCTTGACCCGATCATTGCAATGACGGCAGAACGTTGAAGCGCACACAGTATTCTGAAAACATCCGAATGGCTCTGGAGACCCTCAGAAGCCACAAGTTCCGGAGTTTTCTCACCGTCCTCGGAGTCATCATCGGGGTGCTCACAGTAGTGATGATCTCGTCCATTCTCACGGGAGTTCGTAAGAACCTGGTCGGGCTTGTTCAGGAGTACGGGACCGACAACATCTTCGCCTTCCATTTGAAATCGGGACTTCAAGGTCTGCCGTCCCGAAAGGAAATGGCCCGTAAGCCGCTCACGGTTGAAGACGCCAACGCTTTGAGAATGGACTCCACGGCCATCCGGGACGTGGCCTACCAGGCTATCTCCCTGATCCACTGGCGGGGGCGCACCGTGCGCTACCGGTCTGAGAGCTTCAGCAGAGCCAAGATCAGTGGCGTCTCACCCAACTTCGGGGACATCATCAATGCGAACCTCGAAGAGGGACGTTTTCTTTCCGCCAGCGACAATTTCCGCGCTGCCGACGTAGGGATTATCGGCAGCAACGTGGTCGAGGATCTCTTCCCTCATACCCACAGGGTTCTAGGCCGTTCCATTACGCTGGACGGACACCCGATTACGATTGTCGGCGTCCTGGGAGAACGCGAGAACTCCCTGTTTGGCGAGACCGATGACGACAACGCTGTCTACATCCCTTACCGAACGATGAGAAAACTGAGCCCGGAGGACCGCTTTCTCATGATCGTGGTCCAAGCCCGGGAAGACCAGCTGGCCCAGGCCATGGACGAGGCCGAGAGCATTTTGAGACGTCAGCGGGGACTACGCTTCGATCAAAGCAACAACTTTGATTTGAATACAGCCGACAAGATGATCGAGCAGTTCGACGCCCTGACCGCCACCATGGGCCTGATTGCCATTGCCATTTCGGCGGTCAGCCTCATGGTCGGCGGCATCGGTGTCATGAACATCATGCTGGTCTCGGTGACCGAGAGAACTCGGGAGATCGGACTCCGAAAAGCTCTCGGCGCCAAGCGCCAGGACATCATCTTGCAGTTCCTCTTCGAGGCGATGACCCTGACCACCATCGGAGGACTGCTTGGAGTCCTGCTCTCTATCCTGGGGAGCTACGTCCTAGCCTACTTCATGCCCACGCTCCCCGCCTCGATTCCGCTGTGGGCACTAACCGCAGGATTGGTCGTTTCGGTGTCGATCGGCCTCATTTTTGGTGTTGTTCCGGCTTTCAAGGCAGCTTCCCTCGATCCTATCGAAAGCCTGAGGTGGGAGTAACGGGGCGCTCGCTGTCGCTTGGGCCCTGTTCCTCGTTCCTGGTTCCTCGTTAGCCCGGCTCCGGGCTCCCGACTGGAAAGAGCACATTGCGAGAAACGAGGAACGAGGAACGAATAAGTTTACCTGGCCAGTTTCTTGAGCTTCTTCTGCAGTTCGGCGATGGCGTAGGGCTTGGCCAGGGTATCGCTGGCGCCTGCCTTGAGAACATCTGCTTCGCCACCTTGCATGGCAGCGGCAGTGATCGCCAGCACCGGCACCTTCCGCGAGACCTGGCTTCGCAGCTGCTCAATCAGCCGATAGCCACCGTCTCCGGGGATCATCATGTCGACAATCACCAGTTGAGGACTGAACTGGTGAAGACTCTGGAGAACACCGGCGGAGGCAGAGAAAGAAAGAACCTCGTAGCCAAGGCTCTGCAAGACAAACTTGATCGAGTAGATGTTGTCGGCCGTCTCCTCAACGACCGCAATTCGAAAGTCAATTTTCCGGGGCTGGTTCTTCGACCGCTTCGGCATCAGGGCTCACGCAGTTGTTCTTGCAACAGTTCGTTGACCAGTTTCGGATTCGCCTGCCCTCGCGTCCGAGCCATGACCTGGCCGACGAAAAAGCCGAGCAGCCCCGTCTTTCCTCCCCGATAGGCTCTCAATTCGCGCGGGTGCTCCAGGAGAACCTCCCCAACCATCTCTGAAAGCTGCTCCTGATCGCTGATCTGGCTCCATCCCTGTTGGGCGGCGATAGCTCCCGGTTCCTCACCCGTCTCAATCATAATGCCAAACACCTGCCTGGCAATCCGATTACTGATCTTCCCCTTATCGACCAGCTGGATCAGGTCTGCAAGTCCCTGCGGCCTAAGCGAGGTGTCAGGGAGTTTCTCACCGGACAGTTTGAGCAGGCGCGCCAGATCACCGAGGATCCAATTCAGGACGGTTCTGGGCGGGGCCCCCGCACCGACAGTCCTCTCGAAAAAATCAGCTATCTCCCGGCTCTGGGTAAGCTGGAGGGCCTCCCGGGGCGAGAGCTCGTGCTTTTCAATCAGCCGATGATGCTTTTGCTCCGGGAGTTCCGGGAGGCCTCCCTCGAGTTCTTCCAACCACTCCTGCGAAATCCGCACAGGAAGCAGGTCGGGGTCGGGGAAATAGCGATAGTCGTGGGCAAACTCCTTGCTCCTCATCAAGAGGGTCTTTTGCCTTTCTTCGTCCCAGAGGCGAGTTTCCTGGTGGATCATGCCACCGCTTCCCAGCACCTCAGACTGGCGACGAATCTCAAACTCCAGAGCCTTGCGCAGGAATCGAAAAGAGTTCAGATTCTTAATCTCTGTCTTGGTACCCAGTTTCTGTTCACCCACCTCGCGGAGCGAGATATTCGCATCGCAGCGCAGACTTCCCTGCTCCATGTTGCCGTCGCAGACACCCAGATAGAGCAGACGCTTGTGCACGGAGGAGAGAAAGTCGTGGGCCTGGTGGGCGGTCCGCAGGTCCGGCTCTGTGACGATTTCAATCAGAGGGACGCCTGTTCGATTCAGATCAACGTAGGAATTGCCGTCATCGCGATGAATCGACTTGCCGGCATCGTCCTCCAGATGGACTCGGTGAATGCCGAACCTGAGGAACTTCAACTGGTCGCTGGCCTCCGCACAGGTCAGAATCTCAAGACTTCCCTTCTCGGCCAGGGGAAGGTCAAACTGTGAGATCTGGTATCCCTTTGGAAGATCAGGGTAGAAATAATTCTTGCGAGCAAAAATGGAAGCCCTGTTGATTTTGCAACCCAGGGAGAGAGCTGCTCGAATCGCCATTCCGACAGCTTTCTGGTTCACCACCGGAAGGGCTCCCGGAAGACCCAGACAGACCGGACAGGTGAGGCTGTTCGGAGGAGCCCCAAAGCGCGTGCTGCAGGCACAGAACAGCTTTGACTCGGTCAGCAAATGAGCGTGAATTTCCAATCCGATGACGACTTCGAATTGACGCTCCAAGGCTACAGATTGATGTTCCAAGCTTCCAACGTTCCAATCTTTCAGAGTGCTCCGTTTCCGCACTCTGGTGGACCAAAGTACCAGGGTTTCAGGTCATGTGAGAAGTTCCAAGGATTCTGCCAGTGCCTTGTGGTTCTCACCCGGAGTCGAAAGCCAGTGCAAGTCGGGTTCTTTCCGAAACCAGGTCATCTGGCGCTTGGCGTAACGACGGGTGTCTATGCAGGTCCTCTCCACTGCTTCTTCCAGGCTGATTTGTCCGTCGAGGCAGGAGACCGCCTGTCGATATCCGATCGCTTCGAAGCCCTTGCACTCAGGTGAGAATCCCTGATCAAGGAGCCCCTGAACCTCTTCGAGGAGCCCGGCCCGAAACATTTCCCGGACGCGCGAGTCGATTCTAACACAGAGCTTTTCGCGCTCCAGTCCAATGCCGATTTTGACGATTCGAAATCCCTTCAGAGGTCTGCGTTCCCCCTGTACTTCACTGATCGGTCTACCGGCCTGCTTGTACACCTCCAATGCCCGAACAATCCGAACGATGTCGGTTGGCTGAATCCGCTGGGCAGAGGAGGGGTCGACCCTGGCCAGCATCTCGTGAAGGGCCGGCTTCCCTTTCCGGGCAGCCACCTTCAGCAAGTGCCGGCGCTGCTCCTGGGAGCGCCCGGGTCCCTTGAAAACTCCCAGCAGCAGCGCCCGGAGATAAAGACCCGCCCCTCCCACGACCATAGGCACGCAGCCTCGCCCCGCAATTCCACGACAGATCGGCCTGGCCTCCTCCATGTACAGGCCGGCGCTGTACCACTCGTCGGGGCCAATCCGATCGTAAAGATGGTGAGGAACGGTTGCCTGCTCCTCGCGAGATGGTTTGGCCGTTCCAATATCCATCCCCTTGACCATCTGCATCGAGTCGCAGTTGACAATCTCTCCGCGAAGCGCTCTGGCAAGGCGCAGAGCCAGGCTGCTCTTGCCGGTGGCCGTCGGTCCCACTATGGCGAGCAGCAGAGGATCGCTCAAGACAGCACCCACCATTCAACCGGTGTGAGCCCGATCGGGCTGCAGGGGGCTGCGCATCTGATTGAGCACGGAAAGTGCCACTTCCAGGACCGCCCTCCCCTGGGAACCGCTGCAGGGCCCCGGCCAGGATTCCTCGGGTTGGCCCCGGATACAGCTCAGGAACGCCGAAATCTCCGCCTTCAAGGGCTCGACAGGCTCGCCGCTGACGACTTGATGAGCGATCTGCTTCTTACCGCCTGCATCCACGACTCCGAAGATTTCCGTCTCTTTCTTCTGGAAATCCAGCGACAGGTACTGGCCGGGCTGAAAGAAGCGCAGTTTTCTGACCTTCTCGGTGGAAACCCGGCTGGCGGTCAAATTGGCAACGCATCCATTCTCAAATTCGAGTCGGGCGTTGGCGATGTCGATTCGAGGAGTGAGGACAGGGACGCCCGCCGCCCGGATCTCCTGGAGCGGCTGCTGAACCAGGGACAAGACCAGGTCAAGGTCGTGGATCATCAGATCCAGGACGACGTCCACGTCGAGACTGCGGGTAACAAAGGCTCCCAGGCGATGGCCTTCAAAAAACAACGGCAGGGTGAGGTACTCGCGTAGCTTCGTCAACGCCGGATTAAAGCGTTCAGAGTGCCCCACGTGCAGCACCTTCCCAGAAGCCTGCTGGGCTGCAACGAGGCGGTCGGCACCTTCCAGGGTATCGGCGATCGGCTTTTCGACGAGCACGTGCAACCCGGTCTCCAGGAGAGCACAGCCGATCTCAGCGTGCAGTACCGTAGGCACAGCCAGGCTTACCGCGTCAGCCAGCTTGATCAGATCCCGGTAATCCGTGCAGACGGCGCAGCCATACTTCCGTGCTGCCTCCGCTGCCCGGTCCGGATTGCTGTCAACGACCGCTACCAGATCCGCATCCGCCAACTCCTGATAGATGCGCGCGTGGTGGCTTCCCAGCGCCCCAACCCCGACAACGGCTGTCTTCAGTGCTCCGCTCATTCTGACCCCGAAACGATGCTGACGCCGAGTTCATTGGCCCCCGAGATGAACCTTTCCTTATCCAGAAAGAGAGTTCTTCCCGCGTCGACTGCTACCGCAGTGACATTGCACTCGGCCAGAACTTCCAGGGTATCCAGACCCAGGACCGGAACATCGAATCGCATGTCCTGCTTGGGTCTGGCCACCTTGATCAAGGTCAGGCCCTGTCCTCCGGTCAGTCGAGCCGCTCTCTCGACCGTCTCATCGGTCCCCTCCATGGCCTCCACTGCCACCACTGCACAATCCTTCACCACGATGCTCTGACCCAGGTCCAGCCGGGCCAACTGTCGGGCTATCGGGCGGCCGTACTCGATATCTTTCCACTCGGCTGCGCTCGGCTTCCGATCCGTCAAAACACCGCTGCCAGCCATCAGATCTTTTAGAAACAGCGTGGAATCGAGCAGCTCAATACCGTTTTCTTCGAGAACTCCCACCACTCCCCGGATCAGTGATTCAGTGTTCTTGCGGGGAAGGGACATAAGAACCTTGAGCATGGTCAGGTCCGGCATCGCCGAAAGCAACTTGCGGGAAGCCGGAGTGTTCGGAGAGAAGATCTGTGAGTGGCGGACCTGCCCGGCCATCAATGCTTTTTCGACACCACTCCTCTTGAACAGGCGAATCAGTTTCCCGAGTTGTCCGAGGGCGATCCAGTGGAGGGTGAATCCCTCGCCAGCATCGGCGACACAGGTAGCAACCTGCGGCGAGGCTTCTTCCTTGATCGCCGCCACCACCATCGGAGTCCCCCGACGGCTTGCTTCCTTCAAGACCAGGATGGGGAAGCGTCCGCTTCCGGCGATCAGGCCAAGCGGCCTGGAGCTTTCTTCACGACTCATCAGACCGATCCGAAGTGGCACGCACAAAGCCGCGTTCCGAGGCTCGAATGAACTCAACCAGGGTGCGAACAGACTCCCAGTTCTCGATCTCCAGGGCCAACCGACCCACCGCCTCGTCCACCAGCAATCCCTTTCTGAAGAGAACTCGATAGGCTCGTTTCAGCTGCTCGATTTCCTCTTCCGAGAAGTCCTTCCTTTCCAGGCCCAGCTGGTTGATTCCATAGATTCGGGCTCGATTGCGGCTGCCCACGGTTTTCACGAAAGGTAAGGCATCTCGCGTCAACACCGAATAGGCTCCCAGAAAAGCATAGGAACCCACCCGACAAAACTGCGAAACTCCTGCAAAGCCTCCGAGTATGGCGTGGTCCCCGACCTCCACGTGTCCTGCCAGCGAAGCACAATTGGAAAACACCGTACCGTTACCGAGAACGCAATCATGAGCGATATGGACGCCCGCCATGAGCAGGTTATCATTTCCGAGCACGGTTTCTCTGATCCCTCCCAGGGTACCCCGGTTGATGGTGACAAATTCCCGGATTCGGTTTCGATCGCCGATCCGCAGCTTCGATCGCTCACCCCGATACTTGAGATCCTGGGGCATGCTTCCGATGGAAGACTGGCCCACAATCAGGTTGTCGCGGCCGATTTCCGTGGGACCATCGATGACGACGTGAGGACCAACGCGAGTACCGTCCCCAATGGAAACATCCTCCCCGATGATGGTGTAGGGGCCGATTTCAACCTTGTCTCCGATGCTGGCCGAGCGAGAAACAATAGCCGTTGGATGAGTGGTCGACCGCTCGACTTCGGTCATTGCTGCTCCTGTTCAAAGGCGACCCGGTCCACCAGCGAAAACATGATTCTGGCGTCGCACACCAACTGGCCGTCAACAAAGGCTTTGCCACTCATTTTCCCAACTCTAGACTTGAGCCGATCAACAACGACCTCGACCCGAAGCTGGTCTCCGGGCCGCACGGGCCTCCGAAATCGGGCTTTCTCAATGCCCATGAAGAAAACCAGTTTTTCATCCCGGTCCTCCAGGGATTCGAACAGCAGGCAGCCCCCGACCTGGGCCATGCACTCCACGATCAGCACCCCGGGCATGATCGGGACTCCGGGGAAGTGCCCCTGGAAAAACGGTTCGTTGATGGTTACGTTCTTGAGGCCGACGATGCGCTTTTCCGGTTCGTACTCCAGGATCCGATCCACTAGCAGAAAAGGGTATCGATGGGGCAATAAACTAAGAATCTCCTGAATATCAAACACCTGGCTCCCCTCTCCTCATTGGTTCTTCCTCGCTCTTTCCCGCGAGTCGCTGCTTGAGGTCTCGCCACTCCCGGAGGACCTTCGGTAACCTCCGTAGCATCGCCTCCGCCTTCAGCTGCTCTCGGTGATTTCGGCAGTGCAGCCCCGAGACCACACTGCCCGAGGCTACATCCTTGGTGACTGCCGTTTTCTGCATGATCGTGACGTGGTCTCCAATCTTGATGTGATGACTGACCCCGGCCTGACCGGCAATCAGGCAGTGGTCACCGATTTCCACGCTCCCGGAGATTCCCACACAACCCACGATGATCGTGTGCTTTCCGATGAGACAGTTGTGACCCACGTGGACCAGATTGTCCAGCTTGCTCCCCTCGCCAATGACCGTTGCCCCGAACGTACCCCGATCGATACAACTGTTGGCACCGATCTCAACGTCATCTTCGATCACCACCTTGCCTGTCTGCTCTATCTTGAAGTGCCCCCCGGTGTGACCAACGTAACCAAATCCATCGGCCCCGACAACGCACCCACTGTGGAGGATCACGCGCCGACCAAGGCTCACCCCGGGGTACAGGGTCACACCGGCATGAAGCGTTGTACCCGCACCGATCCGGCACCCTTCACCGATGACGCACCCGGCTCCAATGGTGACCTGATCCTCAATCCTGACTCGCTCGCCGAGGCTGGTAAACTCTGCAATGGACACCTCTGCAGCAATCTCGCAATCCTCACCAATGGAGGACTGTGAAGACACTCCCCTGGCCTGAAACGGTCTCGATGAGAGGAGCCGAAGGATCTGGGCAAAGGCCAGTTTGGGATTCGAAACACACAGCAGGCTCTTTTCGGCTGGCCGCGTGGGCTCGTGGACGATGACGGCCGAGGCCTGGGTCGCGGCAATCTGCCCCTGGTAACGGATGTCGGAAGCATGGGTGATGTCCCCTTCGCCAGCCTCTTCAAAGGGCCGAGCACGCCGGATGATCAGATCAGGATCCCCGATCAATTCTCCGTCCACCAACTGGGCCAATCGCGCGAGCTTGTACACCCGGGGGATTTAATAACAGGGCACCTGGAAGGTCAAACCCCAAAGACCGGTGTCCTCTCAAAAGTAGGAGGCGCCTCAGGGCAGCGACCAAGGAACCTGAACCTCACACCACCCGGTCGCGTCCCTGAGGCCTCTCTCACTAAAGACGTGGAACCTGGAACAGCCCACGCCAGCGGACCCTTACTGCTCCGGGGTTGCTGGAGCCGCGGCGGCGGGAAATTTGACGTTGTAACGGTCGATGACGTCCTGAGTAATGTCGTAGGCAGGATCGAAATAGCCTCCCAGGCCATTCTGCGCCAGCGAATCCAGATACAGAACCGCTGAGTATCCGTTCTGCTCGGCGGATTCGCCCAGGACGGTCTGAATCTTTTGTCCCAGGTTGGCAAAGGCGATGTTGCGCTGGGCTTCGATCTCGTCCTGGATGTCTTCGCGAAACCTCTCCAGGTCCTTCCCCATTTTGGCAATTTCCCGCTGCATCTCGGCGGCAGTCTGGGGATTCAGCGCCCGCTCCTGTTCAGCGTACTGCTGCTGGCGGTCTTGCAGATCCTGAGTTCGAGACTCGTTCTCCTGGTTCTTCTGATCCACGAAGCCCTGGATCCTGGCAAACTCCTGCTTGGCTTCTTCAGTTCCAGATAAGACCTGGCTGAAATTGACAAACATGATCCTTGACGGCCCGGTGGCAGTCGTTATCGGGACCGCTGCCGCCGGGGCCGCAACAGGCGGCTCTTGTGCAGTCACGAACCCGCTCGCTAAGATCAATATCAATACTGTCAAGGTAAATCGTCCTGCTTTGTTCATTTTTGACACTTCTCCCAAATACTCACTTTAAGTACTCCCTTTCACAAATACGATAACGTTTTCGGATCGGGCTTGCGAGTTGAGGTTGCGAAGAGATGAGGAGGCGATGCCGCAGCATCGACTCGTCGTCTCGCCGCGATCTGATCTCTGTCGCGCTCCCAACCAACGTCGTCGTCTTTGTGAAAGTGAGTAGTCTAAAACGTATATCCTACCGTAAACTTCACGTTTGTCCTGTCTTCTTCCAGCCGAAAAGCCCTTCCCTGCAAAGTAACTGAGGTGTTCAGCACCCTCGGATTGTACGCAAAGATGAGCCGAAAAGGCTGGTTGATCATGGGCATGAGGAACATCACCTCTACACCCGTAGAAACGCGCCAGACACCGTTCGTCTCAGGAAGCAGCTCGACTATCGTATCCGGCCCGAAGATCGTCAGCTTGGTCTCACGCAGGATCGTCGAAGTTCCGACATCAAGAAATCCATTCAGCGTGAGTGGTCCTGCGATAGGAACACGATACTCGACCGTCCCCACGACACTTGTATCTCCGCCCACCGGAATGAAGCTCTCAGTAAAGGTCGGCAGGCCGGTCGCGGGATCGATCACGGCATTACCCTGGGCGTCAGTGATGGCGTTTCTCGTGATCGCCAGCGGGCTCACCGATCGGATATCAAAGCCTCTCAGATCGAACTCACCACCCAGGAAAATCCGTTCGAAGAAGGGAACTGTCTGCTCGGAACCGCTTTCCAATGTGCCGTAAGGCCAGACGTGCTGAGCGCGCACCCGAAACGCAAAAGTGTGCCTTCCCCCGCTCAACCAGCGATCCGCATAGAACTTCTGGTATTCGACATAGGGCCGAATCAGGTTGAAACTCCCCCCAGCGGGCCACCCGCAATAGAAACCTGAGTAAAAATGCTGGACCCGGAAGTGGCCGAGAAAAAGGAATTCTTGGTGTTCTTGATGTAGCTGGGCCGAATTTCGCTTCGAAGAATCCCTGACTTGGCATCCTGGGGATTACCCCCCGGTGTGAAGCCGATGAGCTGTCGAAGTGCAATGTTCTCGATGGCAGGATTGATATCGGTGATCTTGATGTTACTCAGCCGGTAGGCCAGACCCAGTCGGCTCCACCTCTTCCACGGGTAACTCCCCTGAACCTCAAAACCATTCTGCTGCTGGGTATAGAGAGTGACGCTCTGGTCCGGATCGATGAGTCCAAAGGAAGCCGTGAACGTATCGTAACGGAATCGCTGGTTAAAGACCGACAGCGACATGGTCACCCGGCTGCCGCGGAAATAAGGATCTGTGTAGCGGACGAAGTAGTTGGAGGTTCGAGTTCCAGTGCTCATCTGAACGTCGATGGTCTGCCCGAGGCCGCGGAAGTTGTTCGTCTGATAGTTGATTCCGATGAAGGTTCCGCTGATTCCGCTGACTCCCCCGGTAAAACCGATCGACTGCATGCTCCGCTCTTTCACCGTGACGATGACGTCAGCACTTCCTTCATCCGGCTTCTTGACGACTTCGTAGTCTTCTTCGGCGATCGGTTCGAAAAATCCGAGCTGATTGAGGCGCTGAATGGAGACCTCCAGAAGTTGCCCGTTAAACGCCTGTTGCTCTTCGATGAACATCTCACGCCGGAGCACTTTGTCGCGAGTTCTCGTGTTGCCCGAAAACTCAATCTTGTCGACGATGTACTGCTTTCCCTCGACAACCGTAATGGTCACGTCCATAGTCCGGTCGTCCTTGGCTGTCATCTCCGGAATCGCATCCATGTCGAGAAAACCGCGGGTCGAATAGAGCTTCTTGATTTCCTCGTTGGCCTTCTTGAGCGCTACATAATCGACGACTGCACCCGGCTGGACCGGGTAGGACAGCCTCAGGGCCTCCGGGTCGAAACTGGTGACGCCCTCCAGTTCAAAACTGCCGTAGAAGAACTGTTCTCCTTCCTCGATTGGAATCGTGATGTAGTACTGCTGCTTGGTCTTGCGAAAGCCCAAGAGCATCCCTTGCGGCCCTTCCACGATCTCCACCTTCGGCTCGCCCGCCTTCGCATTGATATATCCGACGGCCCGATACTTCTCGAGCATGTTCACATGCAGGTCGTACTCGAGTTTGTCCATAATGAACTTGTCATGGCCCTTGAAAATGACCATCGGGCTTCTTACTTTGTTCAACTCCAGGGCTCCTCGCAGCTCGCCCGAACTGAGGACCGTGTTCCCCTCAAACTCGATCTTTCCGATTCGAACCTTGGGACCCTCGTCGATCTTAAAAGTCAGGGCGATCGAGGAAGACGTAATCTCCTCGGTCGACGTCTCGACACGTCCCAGAGGCTTGCCGTTCTGATCGAGCAAGGACCGGATTGCCTGCCGCGCTTTGGGAAGCTTGGCGGGATCGAAAGGAGAGTCGACGGTCAAACCGACGCGCATGTCGCGGAAACTCTCCAGCACGTCCGACTCCTTGAACGATTTCATCCCTTCATATTCGATGCGGCGGATCAGAGGCCTCTCACTGACCTCAAAAAGGATGATGACGCCGGTCTCTCCCTGCCTGGTCTTGACCGTGATGTCGCCGAAGAAGTTCGTGTTCAGCAGACTTCGGTAGTCGCGCAGAATCTGGGACCGGTTGTAAGGTCCGTTCTTCTGAGTCTGGATGTAGTAGAAGATCGTGCTCTCCCGGATCCGGCGGTTGCCCACGACCAGGACGTCTTCGATCCTGTCGGCCGGACTCTGGGCACAGATCCCTCCCCAGACCAGCAGACACAGAACCAAAGTAACGATCAACCTGCGCAGGTGACCCGCGCAGCTATAGAATTCAACCAGCGTGTAAATCTCCGTCCCTGTAGAGCATTTGCTTCCTACCAGAAAACAAGTTCAAGATCTTAACAAGAAGCCGTCTGCGGCTACAACCAAACAGAATCGTGGAGCGGAGGGCGAGAGAGGGGGTTTTCCGGGGCGGAGATCAGGCCATTCCATAAGAGAGCGGCACGCCCTCGCTTTTCGAGCCCCCGGATCGGTGGTAGAGCGCGTCATTCTCTAGATAGATGGCGAGGATTTCTTTTTCTTTCAGTTTCCCCTGAATGATCAGTTCGGCGATCGGATCTTCGACATATTTCTGAATCGCGCGTCGCAGAGGGCGTGCACCGTAGGACCGATCTCCACAAGTCTTGTCGATAATCCAACTCTTGCCGCCATCGTCAAGTTGGATTTCGATCTCCTTATTCGACAGGTTGTCATTCACCTGCTTGAGCAACAGATCAACAATCTGTCCCAGATCATGCACGGTCAGACTATCAAAGAGAATGATCTCGTCAAGCCGATTGATGAATTCCGGATTGAAGACCCTCTTCACCTCACTCATGATGAGATTCTCGGTCTTCTTCCGGTTCTGCTCGGAGGCATGGGAGAAGCCCATCTGAGGCTTGTCGGCCAGATAGCGAGCGCCGATGTTGGACGTCATGATGATGATCGCATTCTTGAAATCGATTTCGTTCCCCTGAGAATCCGTCAACTGCCCATCCTCGAACACCTGTAGAAGAATGTTGTAGACGTCAACGTGGGCCTTCTCGATCTCATCGAGCAACAAAACGGCATAGGGATTTCGCTTCACCTTTTCCGTCATCTGCCCACCCTCCTCATGACCCACGTAGCCTGGAGGGGAGCCAATCAACTTGGACACCGAATGCTTTTCCATGTACTCAGACATGTCGAAGCGGATCAGAGCTTTCTCACTGCCGAAAAGGTAGTCTGCCAGAGCTTTTGCGAGTTCCGTTTTCCCGACTCCCGTTGGGCCCAGAAACAGAAACGATCCGACCGGCCGGTTGGGGTTCTTCATCCCGGCCCGGCTACGCCGGATGGCGCGAGAGAGAGCAGAGATGGCTTGATCCTGGCTGATCACTCTCAAATGCAGCTCCTCCTCCATACGGAGAAGCCTCTGCATTTCCTCTTCTTTGAGTGTGCTGACCGGAATTCCGGTCCATCGCGAGATGACCTCCTCGATGTGATCCTTGTCGACCGTGGGAGGAACCTGGTGCTGCAGTCTCCATTGCTCCTTCACGACGTGCATATTCTCTCGCTCGCGCATCTCTTCATCTTTCAACTTGATGGCGCGATCGAATTCCTTCTCGCTGATCGCGTGATCCATCTCCCGCACAATCACCTTGATCCGCTTCTGCAGGCTGGAGACTTCGGCCGGAAGGACCGTCGAGGTCAACTTGACTCTTGCACCGGCCTCGTCCAGGACATCAATCGCTTTGTCGGGCAGAAACCGATCCGAGATGTAACGGCTGGACTGGTAGACCGCCGCCTCGATTGCATCGTCTCGGTATCGGACGTGATGAAAAGCTTCATATCGATCCTTGAGCCCGTGAAGGATATCCAGTGATTCCTCTTCGCTGGGAGGAGACACCTTAATCGCCTGGAAACGCCTCTCCAGGGCACGGTCTTTCTCGATGGACCGCCTGAACTCATAGGGCGTAGTGGCGCCGACGCACTGGATCTCACCTCTGGACAGGGCCGGCTTCAGAATATTGGCGGCATCCAGGGAACCTTCCGCCGATCCCGCCCCCACGAGCGTGTGGAGTTCATCAACGAAGATGACAAAGTTGGGGTTCTCCACGAGTTCCTTGATGATGGCCTTGAGTCGCTCTTCGAATTGGCCCCGATACTTCGTACCGGCCACGATCAGCGAAATATCGAGGGCCAGCAGCCGCTTGTCACTGAGCATGGACGGAACATCGCCATTCACAATCTTCTGGGCCAGTCCCTCGACAATGGCTGTCTTTCCAACTCCAGGTTCTCCGATCAGGACCGGATTGTTCTTGGTGCGGCGACACAGAATCTCAATGACCCTTTCCACTTCGGGCTCCCGACCGATCAGTGGATCCAGGGTCCCTGCGATTGCCGCATCGGTCAGATCGCGACTGAACTCGGTCAGGATCAGCCCTTCCTTCGGTTTGCTGGGGAGCGCCCTTTCGGGTACGTTGCCCGCCAGGTCGTTGCGGACCTTGGAGACCCGAAGACCCTTCTCATGGAGGAGCGAGGCCGCCACCGACTTTTCTTCGCGAAGCAAACCGAGCAGGATGTGCTCCGTACCGATGTAATTGGAAAGCAGTCTCTCGGCCTCTTCGTTGGCGTGGCCAAGAACCTTCTTGGACTCGTCACTCAGGGGCAGTTCAACCGAGGTGGAGACCTTGTCCTGAACGCTGGTCCGGCCCTCGATTTCTTTACGAATTCCGTCTACCGTCGTATCGGCTCGGGGAAAGAAGCGGTTGGTGAGCGCCTTGTCTTCGCGGAGAAGTCCGAGCAGGATGTGCTCGGTCTCGATACAGCGCGAGCCTAGTTGGCTGGCCTCGTAGCGAGCAAAGAAAATGACCCGGCGTGCTTTCTCTGTGTACTTCTCAAACATGTGCCTAGCTAGTCTTTTTTCCCAGTCGGTGCACGTTTAACTAAATTGTCTTTTCGCAGGCAACCGGGGGTCAAGAACGAATTATATAACGATTGAGTGATAGCTTCGCTGACCTCGCCCGCGTTTGTGGGTTCTGGGAGGGGGATTTCAAATCCCAGATTCCAGATGCCAAACTCCAAGATCTCAAAGCTCCAGGATAGAGTGGGAGGGGGAGGCCGTTCCTGACTCCTTCCTCTTCGTGTCTTGGAATCTGGAGTCTACCCGACCCGTTCCAGCTTCCCGAACTCGAGTCTCCAGACCTGGTCGCAAAGGCCTGCAAGATGTGGATCGTGAGTCACAATGACCGAGGTCAGCCCAAAGTCGCGGTGAACCTCCATGAGCAACTCGTGGATCTCCTGGGAGGTGGTGGTATCCAGGTTGCCTGTAGGCTCATCAGCCAGCAGGAGGCGGGGCTCGCCGATCAACGACCGGGCCAGAGCCACCCTTTGCTGCTCGCCGCCCGACAGCTCACCCGGGCGATGATCAAGGCGTTCTCCCAATCCCAATTGACTTAGAAGCTGGCTGGCTCGAGCCTTGGCCAAAGACGCCGGCTGCCGCCTCAGGAGCAAAGGCATCATGGCATTCTCCACGGCGCTGAACTCGGGAAGCAGATGGTGAAACTGAAAGACAAAGCCAACTTCCCTGTTGCGGTACAGCGCCAACGCAGCCGACTCGATCTGGCTCAGATCCTGTTCGCCACACAGGATACGACCCGAGTCTGGCTGGTCCATACCCCCGATCAGGTGCAGGAGGGTGGTCTTGCCACAGCCGCTTGATCCGGTGATGGCGACTTTCTCCCCCCGGCTCACCTCCAGGTCCAGGTCCTTCAGGATGGTCAAGGTAGCATCGCCCGAAGGATAGGTCTTGACCAGTCTCTCGATTCTCAGAAAGAAGGCCGGGCTGCTAGTCATGGCGAAGTCCCTCGACCGGGTTGAGTCGGGAGGCTGCCCGGGCCGGAAAGATGGTCGCCAGCGAGCTGATCAGCACGGCCATCAGGGAAGTCACGGCCACATCAGTCCGGCGCAATTCAAAGGGTACATAGGATATGGAGTAGACCGTCTTGTCCAGGGCGATGACCTGATAGGTCTCGAGATACCAGACCAGAGCGCAGCCCAAGGCGGCGCCAATGCAGGTTCCGACCACACCGATGACCACTCCCTGGAACATAAAGATGCGGCGGATGGTCGAGGGAAGTCCGCCCATGGCCGCAATGATGGCGATGTCACCCGTTTTTTCCATCACCATCATGGTCAGGGTAATGATGATGTTCAAAGAGGCCACCATGACGATCAGTCCGATGGCGATGAAGAGGGCCCACTTCTCCAGTTCGAGGGCCGAAAACAGTGGGCGGTTCAGCTCCATCCAGGTTCTGGTTGTAAACGTCTTCCCGGCCCGGGAGCGAATCTCCCCGGCGGTTACTTCGGCCTGATGAATATCATGCAGGAGGAACTCGAGAGCAGAAACTTCCTGATCCGACAGCCCTTCGAACACCTGAGCCTCCCGCAATGGAATCAGTGCCCAGTTCGCGTCGAACTCCCACAAACCCGACTTGAAGATTGCGACGATCTTGAATCTCTTCATGCGAGGCGATCGACCGATCGGAAAGGGCGCCAGCTCACCTTTCATACCCACAGCCTGAACTTGATCGCCCACCAACAGGCCCAGGGCCTCGGCCAGATCTTCTCCTACGATCATGGCGGGAACGGAGGCCCGCTTGCCAAAAGACGCGGCGTCTCCCTCCGTAATCCGATCCAGTAACCCTCCCATGAACTGGGGCCGTCCTGGATCAATGCCGCGCATGTAAACGCCCTGTGTTCGACCCAGGTCACTCTGCAGCAACGCTTGACTGTACACCGTGGGAGAAACAACAGCGACGTTCTCGATCACACCCAGTTGATCCGCCAGCGCGTCATATTCCTGGATGGCCCGGCTCTGGATCTGCAGAAGAGTAATGTGAGTCGTCGCGGACAGGATCCGGTCCTGAAACTCCTTCTGGAAGCCGCTGTTTAGAGACAGGGCAACAATCAGCGCCATGACTCCGGCGGCCACGCCCACCATCGAGATCAAGGACACGAAGGAGATGACTACCTGTTTGCGTCGGGCCAGCAGATAGCGGATCGCGACAAAGAGTTCAAAGGGCATGGCAACCGGCGACTAGCTCTCCTCTTCCTCCGTGGCGCGTCCGGTCTCCGGTCGCAGCAGAGGAAAGAGAATGACTTCGCGAATCGAGCGACGATTGGTCAGCAGCATGATGAGACGATCGATTCCCATTCCGAAGCCTCCGGTGGGAGGCATTCCGTAGGAGAGTGCCCGGACATAATCTTCGTCCATGGCATGGGCTTCCCGATCACCCTGTGCTCGCCGCTGAAGCTGATCCTCGAAACGCTTCTCCTGTTCAGCCGGATCGTTCAGCTCACTATAGGCATTGGCCAGCTCGAACCTGCCGGCGTACAACTCAAAGCGTTCCACGAAGCGAGGATCGGAATCCTTCTTCTTGGACAAGGGCGAAAGCTCCAGCGGGTAATCGAAGATGAAGGTCGGTTGCACAAGCTGAGGCTCGGCTACGGTTTCGAACAGCTCGGCCAGAAGTATTCCCCAGCTCGCTTCGCCCTGGATCTCCACCTCCTGCTGCTTCAGCAGCCCGCGAAGGCGAACCGGATCGTCCAGTTCCTCTGGAGTGGGAGCAGGAGACTCGGGCCAGTACTCCCGAATAGCCTCCACCATGGACAGCCGACGATAGCTCCCAAAATCGATCTCGTCTTCGCCATAGGGAACCCGTGTGGACCCGGTCACCTGCTCCACAACCCCGGAAAGCATCTTCTCGGTCAGCTCCATCACATCGTTGTAATCAGCATAGGCCATATAGAATTCCAGCATCGTAAACTCAGGATTGTGCTGGGTCGAGATCCCTTCATTGCGGAAGTTTCTGTTGATCTCGTAAACCCGGTCCAGCCCACCCACGGTCAACCGTTTCAGGTAGAGTTCAGGCGCCACTCTCAAGAAAAGAGGAATGCCAAGGGCCTCGTGAAAGGTCTTGAAGGGCCGGGCCGTCGCGCCTCCCGCCAGAGGCTGCATCATGGGCGTTTCGACCTCCAGAAAGCCCTGTGCATCCAGGAAGTTTCGGATTTCACGGATGATGTGACTGCGCCTGACAAAGACCCCTCGGACCTCCGGGTTAGCGATCAGATCCAGGTAGCGCTGCCGAAACCGGAGCTCCACATCCGTCAGACCGTGCCATTTCTCGGGCAGAGGCAGCAGCGCCTTGGCCAGAAGATCGATCCCTTCAACGGAAATGCTGAGTTCCCCCATTCGGGTTCGGAACACCTTCCCGGAGACCCCAATCAGGTCGCCCACTTCAAGCAGGCGGTAAAGCTGGTAGTTCTCACTCCCCACCTGGTCCTTGCGGACATAGAGCTGAATCCTGCTCCCCTGACCCGCCAGGTCGGCAAAACCGACTTTCCCATGTCCGCGCATGGATACAATTCTTCCGGCCGTCTGGACTTGAACCTCTTGCCCCTCCAGTTCATCGCCACTCTTAGAGGAGAACTGTTGCACCAGATCGGCCACTTCGTGAGTCTGATCGTAGCGATGCGGGTACAGGTCGTAGCCCAGCCTTTTCACTTCGGCCAGCTTTCGAAGTTTCTGCTCCACAGGGTCCGTGGCACCGCTATCCATCGGATCGGCCCTCCCCGCCATCTTCCAGGTCCTTATGGATCGAGTCCAGGATACCGTTCACGAATTCAGTGGCTTCGTCCCCGCTGTACTTGCGAGCCACTTCAATGGCTTCGTCAATGACAACCACCCGCGGAGTTTCCGCGAAGAGAAACTCTGCAATCGCCATTCTCAGAATATTTCGATCCACAGTGGCCATCCGCTCCAACTTCCAGTTCCTGGCGTGTTTTCGAATCAAAAGGTCGATTGCGGTCTTGTTCTCCACATAGCGGTCGTGCAGGAACTGGGCAAAGTTCCGAGTGTCCGAGTCGACTTCCCTGGATCCCCAGATCAGTTCCTCGCTGCCCCCGGGACCGCAAAACTCGCTTCGAAAGAGTAACTGAAGAGCATACTCTCGGCCCTTTCGTCGACTTCCCATGGATTACTCAGACTCCAGCTGCTGCATTGCCTGCACCATCTGCAGAGCCGCCTGCACGGCTTCTGCGCCCTTGTTGCCGTGCTTTCCGCCGGCGCGATCCAGGGCCTGCTCGAGGTTCTGGGCGGTCAAGACACCGAAAGCAACGGGTACTTCACACTCGAGCCCGACCTGCCCGATTCCGCGGCTCACCTGGGCGGCAAGGTAATGATAGTGATCGCTCTCTCCCTGAATCAGGGCACCCAGGCAGACCACGGCATCGGGCTGGGCCGTGCGTATCAACACTCGGGCAGCGAGCGGCAGTTCGAAGCTGCCTGGAACTCGGACCTCCTTTACGTTCGCACCACTGACACCAACTCGAGCGAGTTCCTCCCGAGCTCCCGCCAGCAGGCGCCTGGTCACGTCAGAATTGAAGAGTGAAACCACGATTCCGATCTTCAGCCGGGAGGGGTCGAGATCGAAAGCAGCAACCCCCTTGCTCTCCTCACGTTGAACCACTTTTGTCCTTTGCTCAGGAGCTCTTTCCGGTCCCGGCAAAATCGCCGAGATGGCCTGCCCGAGAGAGATAGTGTAAACCGGATATCAAAGTCAAAGCGAGTGCGGCGACAAAGATCGGTCCCAGTGGAATCGGGCTCGGGATTCCTGCGTTGGAGACCAGCACCAGAAATACGCTCAAGATCTGAAAAAAGGTAGCCAACTTTCCCCAGATCGAGGGGGGGAAAGTGTGCGTGCCCCGCAGCCAGACCACGAGAATGCCCCCCGCCACGAGAAGCAGGTCACGGCTGATCACGGTGATGGTCAACCAGAGAGGTATCTTAAAAGGCCCTGTGGCCCCGGGCAGGCTGAGGACGAGAAGAGCGCTGACCAGCAGGAACTTGTCGGCCAGCGGGTCCAGCAACATTCCCAGTTGGCTCTGCTGCTTCCAATGTCGGGCGATCCATCCATCCAGTAGATCACTCAATCCTGCGGCCACAAAGGTGAGCAGCGCCGCGATCGCGGCGCCTCTCAAGATCAGGAGCACCAGGACTGGAACCAGTAGGATACGGAGAATAGTCAGACTGGTGGCGTAACTCATAAGCCTCGGAAACTGCCTCGCAACCTGCTGCGGGCAGCTGGAAATTCTGGCAGCCTGCCCAATCCGAGTCAAGAGTGTGTTGGTTGCCGCCCAGGCAACTTTTCGTGCTTCTTCGTAACTCAGGAAGTACCCGGCAGGCCAGAGGATGCTAGAATTCGCTGAAACTCTTGACTTAGTACCGAGACAAAACGAGGAGCCCCAAGGATGCGATTGAGACTGTTTCTTCTTGCCGCTACCCTGCTGACGCCTTCGGCTTTGGCCACTTCCTACGTCATGATTCACGATGACGTATTGACTGACCAGGCGAAGCTGGTTCTGGTGGGCAGCGTAGAGCGCGTGGAGAGTATTGTCTCGAATCCACCCTACACCCGGTACCACATCCGTTCGGAGCGCCTTCTCAAAGGCCAGCTTGATGGGGACACGGTGGCCATAGACATGCCCGGAGGACTGACTCCGAGCGGAAGCCGCCTGGTCCTGTACGGAGCTCCATTCTTTTCCAAAGATGACCGCCTGATTCTCTTTCTGGTACCCCGAGGGGACGATTCGTACGGAGTGCTTCACCTCGGTTTGGGCGCTTTTCGGGAGCTCAGGGTCGGGAATCGGAAGATCGCCCAGCGTTTCCTGGGAGATGCAATCGAGTTCCGCACCAGCTCGAGTGATTCGGAGCGCTTTCACCAGCTTCGAGATTTTGAAGAGTTTGCGAATTGGGTGGAGGGCTATTCTCGAGGACTTCGGCGGGAGACGCAATACTTCGTCGATATATCCGAGCTAGACGTACCCTTTGCTTCAAGTTTTCGCTTGTTGGTGCAGCCCGGAAGACACGACACGTTCGACAAGGGCGGAACGGTCGAGTGGGTGGCCTTCGAAGGAGGCCAGCCCGGCCTGGCCGGGGGAGGAACCGCGGAGTTCGAGGCCGCCTTGGAAGCCTGGAATGCAGACTTGAACACGAACATCAATCAGGCGCTGATCGGAACCACAGCCTCGAATCCGGGACTAGTGCTGAACGGGGAGAACAACCTTTCCTTTGGTGATCCCACCAACGTCATGCCTGGAACATTCACCTGCCCGGGGGGCGGCACCGCCGCTATTGGCGGAGCTTTTGTGGGCACACCCATTCATGTGCATAGAGGTCAGGACTTCTTCTCGGTCTTAGAAACGTTTGTCATCATGAACGATGGTGTGGAATGCAGGTTCAGCGACACAGGCGGGTCCGCGGTGGCGGCCGAAATCTACGGTCACGAGATTGGGCACACATTGCTCGTGGACCATACCTGTGGCGAATTCATGGCCTGCACAGATCCTGTAAAGGACGACGCTTTAATGCGAGCCCTAGCTCATGATGATGGTCGTGGCGCTCGCCTGGGAAGTGATGATTGTCTCGCAATTGCTCAACTCTACCCCAACCCCACCGAGGGTTTTGCACGTGCCATCTTCCCCCAGTACATCAACGGCGATTTCGGCGGCGTCCAGAACAGCACTCGCGTGGTGGTCCGCAACAACGGGATTCAGACCGACAACGGCCGGATCAATTTTCAGGATCAGAACGGGAACCCGCAAGCAGTTCCGGTCAGCATCTCCGGGAGCGCACCGGCCGGGGCTCAGACTTTTGTCGCTTTCAACATTCCTGCGGGCGGTGTCTTCGATGTTGAAACCTTCGGGACCGGCCCACTGGTACAAGGGAGCGTCGAAGTTGTGTCCAATCTGGGCGCCAATTCAAAACTCGAAGCCACCGAGGCCTTCTCGGTTCTGGGAAACTTCGTCTCCGTGCCCAGTGCCACTCTGGCCGCCATTCAGCAGGTCTTTGTGAGTGTCAACATTAGAGAAAACACCGGCTTCGCTGCCTATAACCCCAACCCCACCGTGGTGCAAATGAACATCTCCATGATCGACAGCAACGGGAACGAACGGGCGGAGGCAGACCTTTCCATCAATCCGCGTGAGAGCAAGTCTCTGTTTGTCGATGATGTGCTTCTCTTCCAGGACTTACTGCAAACCGTGGGCAACAACTTCACCGGCACCATGACGATCAGCACTCTCAATGGAGAAGTGCTGGCCATCCTGGGACTGCTGCAGAAGATCGGATCGGGGGCGCTGATTGCCGTCGAGACCAGCACGAATGCGCCGCATCCGGAACCATAGAGAGGCGTTCGAGGAAGAAACCACCAGTGAATCCAACAGAAAAACGTAAGCTTGGACGGACCGAGGTCGAGCTGACTCAATTCGGCTTTGGAGGGGCTCCCGTCGGGGAACTCTTTGTGCGCGTCAGCGACGAGGATGCTCAGGCTACGCAGCAGGCTGCCTGGGATCACGGTGTCCGCTACTTCGATACGTCTCCCTGGTACGGACTGGGCCTGAGCGAGCACCGGGTGGGCCGTTTCCTGGCGCAACAAGGAAGGGATGACTTCGTCATTTCGACCAAGGTGGGACGCATCCTCAGACCGCCCTCCGATCCGGCTGTTCTCGAGAACTCCCCCTGGATTGGAGGCCTTCCCTTCGAGCCTGTCTTTGACTACGGTTACGATGCCATCATGCGATCTTTTGAAGACAGCCTGCAGAGACTCGGCTTGAATCGCATCGATCTGCTTCTCATCCACGACCTTGATTTCCTGTACCACCAGACGGAAGCCCTCCTGGGGGCTCATCTCGGCCACCTGGCAACCAGTGGATGGAGAGCGCTGGATAACCTTAGAAGCGCCGGCGTTATTGGTGGAATCGGCGTCGGAATCAACCAGGGAGGAATGATCACCAGATTTCTCGACCTGGTGGACGTAGACTTCTTTCTGGTTGCGATTCCCTACACTCTGATGGAGCAGGATGTTCTGGACGACGAGTTTCCGCGTTGCCAGGAGCTCGCTGTGGGAATCGTCATCGGAGCCGTCTTCAGTTCTGGCATCCTGGTCACGGGAGCTGTCGAGGGTGCCAAGCATAATTATGCGGACGCTACACCCGAGGATCTGGAGAAAGTTCGCCGCATGGAAGCCGTGTGCAAGAGTCATGGAGTTCCGCTGCCGGCGGCGGCCCTGCAGTTCCCCTTTGGCCACCCCTGTGTGGCCAGTGTCATACCGGGATCCTTCCAGCCCGAGCACGTAGAGCAGAACATTGCTCACTTCCAGCACGACATTCCCCCGGACCTGTGGGAAGAGCTGAAAGCCGAGAACCTCATTCGGCCGGACGCGCCTACTCCTTAGGGGCGTCCCTCGTTTCTGGTTTCTGGTTTCTCGTTGATTGACAGGCGATTTGATGGGGACGTTAATATGGATCACACAAACTTTTCGGGGGGGGGAGTAAAGTTGCAGGAAATGACTGGAAAAGTTCTTTGCCTGGTGGTGTTTCTGTTCACTCTCTCGAGCCTGCCCTCGACCCTGAGGGCTTTGCCTCTTCAGAGTGAACCGGAAGAGGCTTTGCCTCTTCAGAGTGAACAGGAAGAGCAGGAAAGCAAGGAAGAGAAGACAGCGGAAGAAGAGAAAACGTTCAGGGCCCTCGGGGGGTGGCTGAATCAGAAGGACCCTCTCGAGGGCATGAGATATTCGGCCCACCAGGTGCGGCGCCTGCAGCCCTTTCCGCCGGAACTGGAGCACGATCCCCTGGCCTACGTCGAGGAGGAGACCATCCGTGTCAGTGCCGAGACGACTCGGACAGTGACCCGAATCTATCACGACGACGGGTACGGTTCCCGGCGACTGCTCACGGTGACGGAGGAAAGCCGGACGGTGAAGGAAAACGGGCACGAAGAAGCGGTCAAGACCATCTCGAGCCCGGATGCCAATGGCCGGCTTCAGGTTCAAGCGAAAGAGACGCAGCGAGTGGTGTCCAAAGGGGACAACGAGTTTGAAGTACAGACCGTGGTGTCTCAACTGGGGCCGCGGCGGCGCCTGGAGCCCGTGCGGCAATTGGTTCAAACGGAACGGCGGCGCCCAGATGGAACTCTCGAGCTCGACCGCATTTCCTATGTTCTCGACGGCAACCGCCGGTGGGAAGCCGTGGAGCGGCGCACGGCGGTCACCCGGTCCGTGGGCGAGGAAAGCAGGACAGAGGAAGAAGTTTACCGGTCCGATTTCCACCGGCGCCTGTCGCTGAGCGAGCAGATTACGAGCCGGGAGCGGCAGGACGAAGACGGAACCATCCGGCGCACGATCGAAATCCGGAGTCTGAATACGCAGGGAAGGCTGCAACTGGCCGAGAGAGTGAACACCGTGCGATCCACGACTTCCGACGGTCTGCTGGAAATCGTACAGGACCTGGAAATCCGCAATCAGGGTAGCGGCAAGATGCAACTGTTCCAGAGAATCGTCTCTTCCTCTTCACCGAAAAGCGAGGCCGGGGGAAGCACCGAGATCCGGGTCGAAACCACCGACGCTAACGGCCGGTTGACCGTCTCCGGCACCTACAGAGAAGAGCGCTCCGGGGACGAGGAAAGCCAGCGGCAGACACGCACAGTTTCGAAGCAGTAATTCTCAAGACTTCAGCTACCTGTCGGGCAGCAGCGCCCCGCTGATTCCGGCTTTTCCGGCCTTGCGGTTGAAGTTGCCCATGAAGTTCTCACGTCTGCAAGACTAACCTGAGCCGGCTCTCGAGAGCTTCGAGTTTTTCTTCGATACCAGGATGACTGTGGGCATCCGATTTGTCCACTTCAAGGCCCGCAAACACGGATAACATCGAGCAGCAGTGCCTGGAGATGGTGCTTCGCAGCAACTCTCTCTCCGCCAGGGCCCGACTCTCTTCGGGGCTTATCGCCTGACCCACTCGGAGGGTCCGGTAGAGGGCAAGAAGTCCGGGGGGCAGCGCCATGCGGAGACGAGTCCGGAGCCGGGTCTCTATCCGGGGCGAGGCAACGAGGCTGATCCCGCCCACATGAAACAGGCTGGGACTGATCCTGAAAGTGAGTGCGGCACCCCGGTGTCCCAGCAAAATGTTAGCCAGCTTCCCCGTGTCGTAGATCCCTTTTACCTTCCCTGCCGTACGCAGTTCGCTGCGCAACCAACGCGGGATCTGGCGCCACAGATAGAGACCCAGATCAACAGTCGTCTCGGCTCTACACTGGCTCAGTTTCTGGTTATCATAGATGGCAAAGTAAGAACCGCCGACACAGGTCCCGTCCGCCAACTCATTGAATACTCCCGAAAGAACCATGCTCTCCCGGCTAGCCCTCAGGGCCCCCTCAGCGGCCCAGAACGGCGTGCACGAGAATACCGCATCCGCACTGCGGGCTGCTGTCAGAAGATCCTCCAGAAAAGGAGCTGTGGCGAGAATGTCGCTGTCCATGAAGGCAAAAACGGAGGATTCCTCTTTCTCCTGCAGCAAGGAGAGCACTTCACCATGAGCCATGGGAGTTCCTGTCGCGACCACCTCCCTGCTAAGACGGGGATATCTGCCGCAAAAGCCCTGGATCAGCCGCAGTTCTTCCTCTTCGCTACCGTTTGAAACAAGATGGAACCTGCATGAGGAGGAGTGTTCCAGCAGACTCAACAAGAACACGCTGAGAAGCTTGAACGTCCCGGGCATGTAGATAATATTGACCCGCATTCACCATATAGGACCCCAAGAATGCTTGTCTGAATCGGTCTAAACTACTATAATTAAAGGAGATATAGTGCATAAAGGGGGCAAGAAATGGCTGCCCCAAGGGTGAGGGTTTGAAGCTCGGTTTTGATGGCAGTTTGAGGCTTGAATTTCATGGTGCTAAGGTCACATCGGATGCCGGGCTTCTCGCCTATCGTGACCTGGACGAGGCGTTGGGTTTATTCGATGGTGTACCCTTCGTGTTTCACGATTCGCGGACAGGGCGCAACATCCAGCACGACCTAACGGCGTTGCTACGTCAATCGGTATACAGCCGACTGGCTGGCTATGAAGATGTCAACGATGCCCATCGCTTATCGGTTGATCCGACGATGCGGAGGATCACCGGAAAGAAGATCGACAACAAGAATGCCGCCAGCGCCAACACGATGGGGCGATTTGAGACCCAGATGCTGTCTGTCGAGGACAACCTCCAAGCCCTTTCGGAAGTCAATGGCCGATGGGTGGAAAGAGCGCTGCAGAAAACAACTCATCGACGCATCATTCTGGATATGGACAGTTCAGCAAGTCCGGTCCACGGCCAGCAAGAAGCCTCTGGGTACAACGGCCATTTCGGATGCACCTGCTACCATCCCCTGTTTTGTTTCAACCAGTTCGGAGATTGCGAAGGTTCCATGCTTCGGCCCGGCAACGTACACAGTGCGGATCGCTGGAAGGAGATGCTGGAACCAATCGTGGCTCGCTACGAGAAGAAGACAGTCCGCAAATACTTTCGGGGTGATGCCGCCTTCGCCAAGCCAGAGATTTATGAATACCTGGAGGAGAAGGGCTTTTTGTATGCCATCCGGCTTCCCGCCAACCAGGTGCTTCAAGAAAAGATCGAACACCTGCTGACCCGACCGGTGGGGCGCCCACCCAGAAAACCCGTTGTTTGTTTTGCCGATTTCAAATATCAAGCCGCCAGTTGGGACCGCGCTCGTCGGGTGATTGCCAAGGTCGAGTGGCATCGCGGCGAACTCTTTCCGAGAGTCGGTTTCATCGTGACCAATAGGAGCGCACGAGCCCAAGGGGTGGTTCACTTTTACAACGGTCGCGGCAGGGCCGAGCAGTGGATCAAGGAAGGCAAGTATGCCTTGAACTGGACGCGGTTGTCCTGCCAGCGCTTTGTCCCGAATCAGGTGAGGTTGGGTCTGTTTGTTTTGGCCTACAACCTGGGCAATTTTCTGCGACGTCTGGTCCTTCCCAGAAGAATCAAACACTGGTCCCTTCGCACCCTATTGGCCAAGTTGATCAAGATCGGAGCGAAGGTGGTTCACCATAGTCGGATCGTGACGTTTCAGATGGCGGAAGTCGCGGTCAGCAAGGAGGTATGGGCCGAGATATTGTCTCGGATTAATCGCTTGAGATGGATGACCGCCTAGCAGCCCGTGGTGAAAGTCGCCTCTCGGTCAGCCATGGCCAATAGACTTGTGCCATGTCGATGGGCAAGCGTAAGAGGCAGAGGCAGAGCGAGATGTGGGTGCCGGCAACAGAGCTGGCCAAAGCGCCGGGACACCCTTTTTACCAACGCCTGAACAGAGTGCTGGGCAAGCACGGTTTCGATGATTTTGTGGAAGCGGAATGCGCCGCTTTCTATGCCCCCAGCCGAGGGCGGCCCGGCCTGGCACCGGGCATCTATTTCCGGCTACTGCTGGTGGGTTACTTCGAAGGGTTGAGCTCGGAGCGAGGCATTGCCTGGCGAGCCGCTGATTCGCTGGCGCTGCGCGGTTTTCTGGGACTGAATCTGAGTGAGTCACCTCCGGATCATTCGACCATCTCCAGGACCAGGCGACTGATCGATGTGGCCACGCATGAGGCGGTTTTCTCCTGGGTGCTGAAGCGGGTAGCCGAGAGCGGGTTATTGAATGGCAAGACGATCGGCATCGATGCCACCACGCTGGAAGCCAATGCGGCGCTGCGCAGCATCGTGAGACGAGACTCCGAGCAGGGCTACGAAGAGTTCTTAACGGAGCTGGCAGTAGCCTCCGGCATCCAGACGCCTACTCGAGAAGATCTGGCCCTACTGGACCGCAAGCGAACAGGCAAGGGATCGAACCAGCAGTGGAAGCACCCGCATGATGCGGATGCCCGCATCGCCAGGATGAAGGATGGGCGGACGCATCTGGCGCACAAGGCAGAGCATGCAGTGGATCTGGAGACGGGAGCCATCGTCTCGGTCACGGTGCAAGGATCGGATCGAGGCGATACGCAAACGATGGTCAAGACACTGATACAGGCGGCCGAGCAGGTGGAACAAGCGCTGCCGAAGGGATCGGGCATCGAAGAGGTGGTGGCCGACAAGGGATATCACAGCAGCGAGCGGATGGTGGATTTAGAAGCGCTGGGACTGCGCAGCTATGTGAGCGAACCGAAACGAGGGAAAAGACGCTGGAGAGGAGACACTCAGGCCCGTGATGCGGTCTATGGGAACCGGCGACGAATCCGGGGTCGGCGGGGACGGCGACTGATGCGACAACGAGGTGAGCTACTGGAAAGACCGTGTGCTCACCTTTACGAGACCGGGGGGATGAGACGGGTTCACGTTCGGGGTCATAACAATGTCTTGAAGCGGCTGCTGATTCAGGTGAGCGGATTCAATCTCGGGCTGCTGATGCGCCAGCAGTTGGGTGTGGGCACGCCGCGGGGTCTGCAGGGGCGGATTTGCCTCGTTTTGCTCCTTATTTTGTCGATGTGGAAGCGTCTGCAGGGCCTGTTTGGATTGATTCCGACTGCTCAGACTAAAAAGTCCAGGTCAACGGTCCCGTCGCTTCTGCCACCGGTCAGCTCCGCCTGAACTCAGAAACCCTATTTGCACCACGGGCTGCTAGCGCCACGTGTTTCTGACCGAGCGACTGGAGAGGTGTCTCTGCCGATCAGATTTTGACAAAAATACCTGGATAACCCACGAATCAGAAGGTCTTTTCAGCCGAAATATGAGGAAAAACACTTGTTCCTTGGTTGGAGGGCTGATAAGTTTTGATTATTCGTCACAGGGAGGTCGGCGAACCTCATATCCGAAGTTGATATGGGGAATGTAGGTCCTAATCCGAAAAGGAGAGGTGAATGAAGAAGTTTAGTGTATCTGTCTCTGCGACCCTGCTGTTGCTGATCACGTCCACCGGAGTGGCTCAGAAAGGTCCACAAGGCGAACCGGACAACATGCTGCAGCACACTCTGAACGGAGCCCGTACGGCCCTGGTCAAAGGGAATTTCTACCTGGTCATTCCCGTCATCGTTCCCATGCCTGCCCCCTCGGTCTGTGACTTGCTGCTGAAATCGGGAGCCAGGATCATGGACTGGGAAGTGGGTATTCCAATTGGATCCTTCAGGCACCGAACTTATAGTGGAACCAGCCTGGGTTCCGGGAAGATTATTCCCTTTGGCCCGCGGGGTGCCCACATAGACCTGGACGGCGACGGTCCGGAACCCCACGAGCCCTTTCTGGATGTCCTCGACGAGTTCACGATTAGACTCACCAATATTGATGCTCTGGGCACGACGCTGACTCCAGGGTGTTTCGATTTTGTTTTCTGGTCGGGTTTCGAGATCCTGGACCCCAATCGCATCGATTTCTGTCTCTGGTCGGGTCATGACCTGGTTGCCTCCCAGGGAAAGCTGCTTGAGGAAGCCCACGCCTTTCGGACAGTTGGAGGCGGGTTGACCATCCCGGCTATTTTCAATTTTGTTCAAGGCAATCTCAGGGTGTCGAGCGAGATCACTCTCACCAACACGGGCTACAGTCGAGCGAGATCACTCTCACCAACACGGGCTACAGTAGTAGGAGCGGTTTTATGGACTTCCACAACGGGAACACAGGGGAACCTACCGCCCCCTTCAGTATGTCTTTCTCGCTCCCTGCCGAAACCTCTCGAAGGATAGAGGTGCCTGTGCTCGGGAACGTGCCTGTGCTCGGGAGACTCTTCTCCAGTGGGTCTCTTGCCGACGTGCGAGCCTCGAACCTGTTCTTAACCGTAGCTCCAAGACTCGTGTCTCCCTTGGGTCTTCCCGAAGGACGAACTGCTCGGTGCAGCCGGACTGGCCAGTCCTCCCCTGGCCGGGAACCACGTTCTGAGTGTGAGCCGAACCAGCGTTGGAGGCAATACCGGAGTCCTCATCTCCAACCCCAACGACCATGACGGCAAGCTGCTCCTGACTCTTGTGGATAGCCAGGACGAGACGATAGCGCAGGCAGCTCTGGAGCTGGGGATGAGAAGGATTGTGTCCAAGTTCTTTCTCGAGTATTTTGGTTTGGTGCCGGCCGGGGAGTTTGAGGATTTCGACGGAACCCTCAGGATCTCCGGCGATGTCCCGACTGCCGTCATTACACTTGGAACTCAGGACGGTTTCCAGCAGTTCAGCCTGCCCGCTGGAGGGGGCCAGATCGGAGCCCAGTAGGGCGGCGCCAGCGAAGTAACGAGAATCGCCTTGGTTTCAGCTTCCGGGAGCACAAGCTTACCCGCTGCGGGCCTTCTTCATTGGCCCCCTGGTGCATCCTTGATCGTCGGCAACCTGTTGACAGCCTGGCGATTCTGTCCTGGCTCCAGGTGCCCGTGTACATCAACTGTTACTCTCATCCGACGCGGACTCTTACTGTGTCAGTTTTTGTGACAGTTTCGTCGTCGCTATTGACTGACCTGAACCGACCACCATGTAAACCCTGTAATTCCTGGAAAACCGAAAGCTGTTTGCTGACGGGGCATTTGAGTTCGAAACCCAGGCAGGGAAAGGGCCAGAGCGTTTTGCCCTGGCCCTGAATGGGGTTCAGGGGGTCGCGAGTTCGAATCTCGCCGTCCCGACCAGTCTTTTCAACAACATAGCGTGATCGCCTCACTTCCATTTAATCTCCTGTGTCAGTTTGTGTCTCGGTTCGGTAGGCGGAATCGAGGATTTCAATGGCCTGCTGGTTTTGATCCGGGGCCAGGTGGGAGTACTTCATGATCATGGTCAGATCCGCATGACCCAGGAGTTCCTGCACGGTCCGGATGTCCACTCTAGCCCTGACCAGGTGAGAAGCAAAGGTGTGCCTCAGATCATGGAATCGTAAGTCTTTGATCTTGGCCTTCTTCAAAGCTTTGCGGAACTGACGCCTGAAGTCAGTCCAGGGGTTTCCAGTCACAGGGGAAGGGAAGACCAGACCCTTCTTTGATCGGGATGGCAGGCCCCGCAGGGTAGCGTGCAGAGTCTCATCGATGGGGATAGTCCGCTGCTTTCCACTCTTGGATTCCCGTACCCGGAGGATACGATTCCTGAGGTCAACGTCCCGCCATTCGATCTTCATGATCTCACCGCGGCGCATGCCGGTGTGAAGGGCCATGATCAGAATAGGTCGAAAGAGGTCTGAGGCAGCCGCCAGCAGACGTCTGATCTCATCCCTGCTCAGAAACCTCGTGCGCCGATTGTTCTCTCTGAACTTCTTGACTTCCGAAATCGGGTTTTTCTCAAGATCCCCGGACCTGACAGCCCGATTAAGCATTGTCGAGATCAAGGCTTCTAGGCGAGGCGGAGTTTCAGAGCATCTTTGCATATACTTACCCCCTAAGCATAGAATGGTCTGGTGCGACTACCCGATGAAGTGAGGGAGCGCTTCCGTCGTTACGGCCGGCTCGGTGGTCAGGTTCGCGCTTCCCGCATGAAACCAGAGGCGAGAAGCGCCGTGGCACGACGTGCGGCCACTGCGCGCTGGATTCGAAGACGCTTCGGAAGCCCCGACTTCGCGTCGTTGGGTGTTCCCGGAGGTGATCTTGTCGACGCGGGACTGGCTGACCTCGCAGAAGGCAAGACGACCCGTGAAAGTCTGGCGGTCTCTCTTGCCGCACCAAGATTACGGCGCGAGGGGGTGCCAATAACTGTCTTCGAATCGAACCCGGAGCACCGGCTCTATGACCTCCTGGCTCAGACAGAGGGAGATCTGGCGCACTCACGCTACGGGGCCTATCTGCGCAGACTGGTCTCCTTTGCCGATAGTTGCCGGCTGGCCCGTATCGATCGAGGCCGTGGTGCGACGTAGCCTCACAATCGAACGTCTGGATGATCTGATGCACGAGATCGCAGGGTCTTACCGAGCACGCAGGGCCGCCCGAGTCTTCATAGTCGGTGGGGGAACCGCCGTTCACTCCGGCTGGAGGAACTCGACAATCGACGCCGACCTTTATTCTGATGATGCGGGCGTCTTCGACGATATCCAAAGCATGAAGGAGCGTCTGCAATTGAATATCGAGTTCGCTCGGCCTGAGAATTTCGTGCCGGCCCTCAGAGGAAGCGAGGCTCGTCATCGTTTCATCAAGACCATCGGGAAGGTCAGCTTCCTCCATTACGACCCTTACGCACAAATGCTGTCCAAGATCGTCCGCGGTTTCCGGCAGGATCTGCTGGACGCCCAGAATTTCCTTTCGAGCGGGATGGTGGATCCTGTTCACTTTCGCTCCCTGGTGTACTCAATTCCGGAATTGAAGGTCAGGTCATGCTCACTGATTTTCATTCGATTCAGAGTTGAGCATAATTGACCAAAAGGACGATTGATTCAACCCTCGATCTCGGTCTCGGCAACCGGAGGACCGTACTCGCTATATGGCCTATCCGCCCACGATCATCGCCGGAATGCACCGTTCGGGCACAAGCATCCTGGCCCGCCTCCTCTCCCAGAGTGGTGTCTGGCTGGGTTCAGATAAAGAGCCACGCTACCTGGAATCTCTCTTCTTTCTAGAGACCAACGAGTCCCTTCTCTCGCTAGCCGGCTCCACGTGGCACCAGCCCCAGGACTTTCTGCTCGCGCTGGCCGGCCTTGAGAAACGTCTCCTCTACGGGGACGTGGCGATCCAGGCCTGTCGATCCACTCTGGCCGTTCGTTACCTGGGAGTGGAACGATGGAAGGATGGAGACATTCTCCACCAGACTCGTCCCTGGGGCTGGAAGGATCCACGCAACTGCCTGACCCTTCCCGTCTGGTTGGAGGTGTTTCCGCAGGCCAAGGTCCTGCACCTTGTTCGCAACGGAATCGACGTGGCGCAGAGCCTGGTCGCGCGGGAACTCGATTTCGGCCAGCGCTCCGAGTCGCTGTGGCTGAGAGCCGCCAGAACGCTGGACAGGCTGGTCCATCTGGAGAATCCGCGTGCCTTCCAGCCAGCCGGCAGCCTGGAGGAAGCCTTCCGCCTTTGGTCCTCCTATCTGGAAGCGACCCTGACCGCAACCCAAACCCTCCCCGAGAATCGCTGCCTCACACTCCACTTCGAGCGGCTTCTCGAAAATCCGCAGCACGAATTGCCTCGCATTCTCAGATTTCTCGACCTTCCGGCCGCTGACGCCGAGCTGGAAACACTGGCCCGCCAGTTGAAAAAGGATCGCAGTCGAGCCTTTCTGAGAGATGAAGGACTGGTGAGCTTCTTCGAACGACACAGGACTCACCCGATGATGAGACGGTTCGGCTATGACAAAGCCTGACTGCCCACCGGTTCGTAACCCAGAACCTAGGAGCCAGAACCCTCTTCCCCCTCCAGACCCAGCAGCCTCACGGCTTCAGCAGGCGTCGAAAAAGCAAATCTACCGACCTCTGAGTGAGAAGCCAGAAACTGAATGGAGTCCTCCATTTTCGAGAGTGCTGCAACGAACTGGCTGGAGCGCATGGTGATGAGCACGTGGCGCCTCTCCGAAGTCTCCAACCACTGGTTGAAACCGGAGCCGAACAGGGATGGTCCAAGCCCGAGTGACAGTTTTTCTGGACTTGAAGCGTCGTGGCGACGGCCGCGCAATGCCCGGCGCCACAAAGGGTACTGGAAGGCTCCCGTACACACCGGGATCAGCCAGATCCCCTCACGCCGGGTCGGGTCGGGAGTGGTGAAATCCTCAAGAAGACATGGGATCGCCTCTCCGAAGAAGATCAGCCAGATCCCCTCACGCCGGGTCGGGTCGGGAGTGGTGAAATCCTCGAGAGACGGTCCCGGACAGAGTGGAACAGTCCGGCATGGTACCGATTGCCTGACCCGAACCCACGACTTTGCTGATCGAGGCAGAGCCGACTCCCTGCAGGAGAGACATGTCGTAGAGGATGCCAAGATCCTCCAGCTTTCGCACGGTGGGCTGATTCAACCACGAACTCCCCATGCTGAAACTCCTCGGGGGTAGACCCAGGGCACCTGTGAAGGCCTGATACCCCAGCTCAACACAGTGCTCAACCCAATCCTGGCTGGAGAGATCCACGACCCATTCATTGTTTCCGCTGTTCCACCTGTAGGTATGGACGTGAAGACCGATTTCATCGCCCTGCCGCGCAATTCGTTCCAGCCTCCCGGCGTAATTTTCGAAGCACCACTGAGGCGATCCGTAAACCTGTTCTATCTGGGGATCCATGCGCAGCAGCCAGGTGATGTGCACCTCCCGGCCCGTGGCCCGTTCCATCGCTTCCCTCCAGCGCTCGATCACGGCTTCCGAACGTTCAAACCCATGCCAGGCAACCTTCTGTCTCGGGTCAATGAACGTTCCATCAGGTTCCGCATCAATGGAAATCAGAATGGGAATCAGCTGGTCCGTCAAACTCTTCTTTGCCATTGATCCCAGGCAGCCCGTGGTTGAAGTCGCACGGGCCGCTAGCTCCAGCGAAACCATCTCAGCGCCAGCAGGAATGAGACGGTCATCCAGGCAGCCATAATCGACAGGGCAAGCCCCTGGGACATCAGGGACTGCCCTTCCAGAATGACGGCCCGCAGGGAGTTGATCAGCTGAGTCAACGGCAAAGCCTGTATGAACGGCTGCATGAACAGAGGAAAGCGTTCCGCTGAGAAAAAGATCCCGGAACAGATCCACATCGGAAGCATGACCAGATTCATGATGCCCGCTATCGCCTCAATGCGTCGGGCTCGAGAAGCTGCCAGCAGACCCAGTCCGGCAAAAGTCATGGCGCCCATCAGACCCACCACGAAAATGGACAGAATACTGCCCTTGATGGGAACTCCGAATATGAGATGGGCAGCCCCCAGCAGCAAGAACGCCTCGGGCACAAAAAAGAGCAGCCGTGGTCCCACCACCGAGAGCAAGAACTGGGGTCGTCGCATGGGAGTACCAATGAGACGTTTGAGCAGCCTCTTCATTCGCTTGTCAACCAGCCCGAACCCGACTCCCCACATGCCCCCGCCCATCAGATTCATGCCGATCAGACCCGGCACCAGAAAATCCACATAGCGGGACCCGGGCGCGGTCACGGTCACGTCGCGAACGGGCCGCGGATCAGTCCGGCCTGCGGCCCGCTGCAAGGCGTCGTCAATGGCCGAACGCGCGGTTTTTGCCTCGGGATTCGAGGGGTCGTAATGGTACTCGAAACCACCCGACTCGCTCGAAACAATCACCACCGGCGTCTGGTTCCTCCGGAGTCGCTCAAAAGCAACTTCTTCGGAATGGACCGTGATCTTAAATCCTGCGTGGTCCCCCAGAGCCGTGATCACTTCGTGGGCTGTGTCTCCCGCCACCACGTCGAAGGCGATCGGCTGGTTCCCGCTTCCCTGGAAGGCTACCCCGAGACCGATGACCATCAACAGCGGAAAGCCATAGCTCCAGAAAATCGCTTCCGGTTCACGCAGGTAGCCGCGGATGCTACAGAGGGTCAGCTGGGCCAGGGCGTTCTTTTCAAGCATTGCGTAGATGTCTCCCCGTCAGGCTCACAAACACATCCTCCAGGTTGGCATGACGAGTGGCCAGAGTCTCCAGGGTCAGCCCCCGGGCTTTCAGGTGATCGAGCAGCCCTGGAAGGCTGAGGCGTGGCTCGGAAACCGCCAGCACATAGATGCCGCCCTCGAGTGTCACGCTCTTCACCGCCTCTAACTCCCGAAACTCGGCCTCCAGGCTTTCGGTTCCCGAACCACTCTTCAGACTGAACTCAATCATGTGATCTCCCCCCAGCCGGGAGATCAGTTCCCGGGGTGAACCTTCGGCGATGATCTTCCCCATGTCAACGACTGCCACCTGGTCACAGAGCCGCTCCGCTTCTTCCATGTAGTGGGTCGTCACCAGGATCGTCCTGCCCCGAGCACGCAGATCGGAAACGACGTCCCACAATTGTCGCCGCGCCTGCGGATCCAGGCCGGTCGTCGGTTCATCCAGAAAAATCAGCTCAGGATCCCCCACCAGGGCAACGGCAACGGCCAGACGTTGTCGCTGTCCACCCGAGAGTTCCCGCACCCAGGAAGAAGCCTTTTCGTTCAGAGAGACCAGGGACAGTGCATCGTCGAGCGAGATACCCGTGTCATAGAAGCTCCGGAACAGTCGCAGGACTTCGAGGACGCTCAGTTTTTCCTGAAAACGGGTTTCCTGCAGCGTCATCCCGATTCTCTGGCGCATTCCATGATCGTTCCCCTGACCCCACCTGAGGCCCAGGACCTCTACCTGGCCCGAAGTCGGTTCCAGGAGACCCTCCAGGATCTCCACCGTGGTCGTCTTCCCCGCCCCGTTGGGACCGAGCAGTCCGAAGCACTGGCCTTTCTGCACTGATAGATCCAGGCCGTTCACGGCATCGACAACGTTCTTCTTCGTCTGATACTGCTTGTAAAGCTGCTGGCAGCGAATCGTAGTGGACATGCGAACCCCCTAACTCTTAACCTTCAACCGGCAACTTTCAACCTGCACTCGTCAATAGAGTATGAAAAACCTTCGCGTGGCGGCGGTTCAGTACGAGCACTCAGCAGCCGACAAGCCCGCCAACCTGCGCAAGATTCGCCATTTTATCAGCCAGGCCGGGAGCCGGGATGTCGAGATGATTGTCTTTCCCGAGTGTTGTCTCACGGGCTACTGGTTCTTGCGCCACCTCTCTCGCTCCGAGCTGGTTTCACTGGCAGAGCCTGTTCCCTCAGGTCCATGCACACAGAATCTCCTGGAACTCGCCAACAAGAACCAGATGACCATCGGGGCCGGCCTGATCGAAGCCGATGGCGAGGTGCTCTACAACACCTATGTTGTGGCCATGCCGGACGGCGGATGGCAGCGACATCGCAAGCTGCATGCCTTCGTCAGCGACCACATCGAGTGCGGCTCTGAATTCACGGTTTTCGACAGTCCTCACAACTGTAGACTGGCGGTGCTCACCTGCTATGACAACAACCTGGGAGAGAACGTTCGCATCACGGCCATGCGGGGGGCGGAAGTCCTGCTGGCGCCCCACCAGACGGGAGGCTGTGCGTCTACGAATCCTCATACACTTGGAAGGATTCCGCGCGAACTCTGGGAGAATCGCCACAGCGACCCGGAGACGATTGAGGCGCAGTTTCGGGGTCCCAAGGGGCGCGCCTGGCTCATGCGCTGGCTTCCGGCCCGGGCTCACGACAACGGTCTGTTTCTGATTTTCAGCAACGGCGTGGGAATCGACGATGACGAAGTCCGAACTGGAAATGCCATGGTGATTGACCCCTATGGCCGGGTGCTGGTGGAAACCTGCCACGCCGGGGACGAGATGGTCGTGGCCGACCTGGACGGTTCCTTGCTGGAGGACTCCCTGGGTCGCCGCTGGATCCGAACCCGCCGGCCCGAACTCTACGGCTCTCTGACGCAACCGACCGGCCTCGAAGAAGAAACGCGCTCGGTGCGTATGGACGAGAAAGGGGTCTAAGGATGCGGGGAACGGGAGGCGCGAGACGGGAGAGGTCCCACTCTCGGTCTCCACCACCAGAGGCGGGAGACGGCGCCAGCCAATTGAGAGCGATTTCAGGATCCCGGCACCACTGCCACGATTCGCAATGGGCCTCCACTGCCGCCGCCAATCTTCATGGGCAGGGCCACGATGACAAAGTCTCTCTCTGGAAGCCGCTCCAGATAGGCAACATTCTCAAAGGCCGGGATGTTGGCCTTGAAGAGAATCTGATGGGACTGAAACTGTTTGGACTGGCCGAAGTCGATGCTGGCAGTATCCAGACCGATGGCCCTGATCGAGCGGTTCTCCACCAGCCAGCGGGCCGCCTCCGGCGCCAACCCCGGAAAGTGGAGACTGGCCACCGCCTCCTCGCCCTGGGCTTCCGTCCCCAGGTACCGGGCGCGGTCCGGCCAGCGGAGCCCAAAGCCGGTATAGAGCAGGACAATCACGCCCTCGGGCAGGCTGCCGTTGCGATCTTCCCAGTCCTGGAAGTCCCCGATGCTGACTTCGTAATCCGCGTCTTCCACACAGGACCTGGCGACATCGATGAGGACCGCGGGTCCGATCAGGCGCTCCACGGGAATCCGGTCTGCACTCCAACCGCCCTCAGCGAAATGAACCGGGGCGTCCAGGTGAGTCCCTCCGTGTTCTGCTGCGCAGAAAGAATTGGCCTCGTAGTAGTAGCCTCCCTCAGTGGTTCCGCGGGCGTCCACGGTCAGCTCAAAACCGTCGGCCGTGGGCCAGTAAATCGTCTCCGCATCGAAAGAATGGGTGAGATCAATGATCGAGGAGCTTTGCAACAGAACTACCAGGCTAGCCGGTTGCGCCGGCTCCTCACTCTCGTGAACCACCGTGCAGGCGGAAAATAGAATCAGCAGCGGAAGGAAGCGGTGAGCCATGGAACAATGCCCCTCCGGTTAGTATTTCGTGAAACGCAGCAGTTTCTCGCTTACTTTCCCGTCTTTGGAGCGCATCACGAGGTAGGTATGCAGAGTCTCTTCGTCCACTCTCTGGATGGTGAGATTGGAGAAGAAGGCCTGTTTGTCGCCCAGTCGAACCAGCCGAAAGCTGAGTGACTCTTCTTTCTCTTCCCAGGCCTCGAACTCGGAGCTGAAGTGTTTGACCCGCAGCACCAGACTCCCTTCACTCTCCTCCAGAACCATCAACTCGTAGAAGTTGACCTTGTCGTCGTTGACGAGGCGGAACATCCCCATCATGGTCCCGCCCAGGACCGGGGACCAGGACTCTTCGACGATGCCACCGAATCCTTCACCTTTCCAGTTGCCGACAAGCCAGGAAACATCCTCGATCGAAGCAGGTTCGGAACGACCTCCTTCGCCCAGCTTCAGGGTATGTTCAGTAGATTTCTGCTGGGCTACAGCGATGGGACCCATGAGCAGAACCGCTGCGAAGATCAGAGCCAATCGTTTCATCATGCACCTCCCGATGTTTCCGACACTCGGTCAATCTAGTCTAGCAGGCTGGAGCCCGGCTGGAGTGTTGTTGCGTTTCATTGGCATCGAAAGTAAAGTGTGGCCACCCTGTGAACCGATCGGCATTGGAGGTCCCATGCGTTCGATGAAGTCTTTGATCTTCGCCAGCCTCACTCTATTTCTCTCGACCGCCCGACTGCTGGATGCCCAACCGACTGTGAAGCCCGCCCTCCACGGAAAGCACTGGGTGGCGATCACCGGAAAACCTCTGGCCGCTACCGCCGGAGCCATGATCTTTGCCCGGGGTGGCAACGCTGTCGACGCGACCTGCGCCATGCTGGCGGCGGCCTGTACGATGTTCGACTCGCTGAGCTGGGGCGGCGAAACACAGGCCCTCATCTTCAACCCGGAGACCGGGAAGGTGATCGGCATCAATGCCCTGGGAGTTGCACCGACGGATGCGACACCCGAGTTCTTCAAGGAGAAGGAGCTGGAGTATCCTCCAGCCACCGGCCCCCTGGCGGCCGTAACTCCCGGCACCCCCGGCGGACTAATGGTCATGCTTGCAGAATTTGGAACTCTATCGCTGAAGGAAGTGCTGGCTCCAGCCATGCAGATGGCGGCCGGCTACCCCATTGAGGGCTCCCAGGCCGACAACATCGAGGGCCAGAAAAAGAAAATCAAAGAGTGGACCTACTCCAGGGACATCCTGCTGCCACATCTGGGAGACGAAGAGAGGGAGGCGCCCTACCCCGGAGAGGTATTTCGGCAGCCGGACCTGCTGAAGACTCTCGAAAACTGGTCGAGACCGAGCAGCAGGCCCTGGCCTCCGGAAAGAATCGCAAGGCTGCAATCCTGGCCGCCTATGACCGCTTCTACCGGGGCGACATCGCCGAGGAATTCGTCCGGGGTTCTCGTGAACAGGGAGGCCTGCACACGCTCGAGGACCTGGCGAACTGGCAAGTCTACATAGAAGAACCGGTCATGACGACCTACAAAGGATTGGAGGTGTACAAACTCCAGCCCTGGGTTCTAAGGTCCGGTCATGCTGCAGGCCCTCAACCTTCTCGAAAACGCGGATTTGAAGTCGATGGGCTACAACAGCGCCCGCTACATCCACATGCTCTACCAGGCCATGAATCTCGCCTACGCTGACCGTGATTTCTACTACGGAGACCCTTATGTTCCTCCTTCGGAACCGATCCGCGGACTGCTCTCCAAAGAGTATGCCCGCAGTCGCTTCCGGTTGATCAACCTGGAAGAGAACGACCCGGATGTGAAACCCGGCGATCCCTACCCCTTCCAGAACCAGAAAAACCCGTACCTGGACTTACTTGAAGCCTGGCCACCTGAGAAGAAAGAGAAGGACCCTGAGAAAATGACAGAAGCGGACCTGCTCCGCTATGAGGAGAACTTTCGGGCCGGAACGACTTCGATTCAAGCCGCCGACAAGAACGGCTGGGTAGTTTCGGTGACTCCGAGCGGCGGCTGGATCCCGGCCTGCATTGCCGGCCGTACAGGTATCGGCATGAGCCAGCGGATGCAGAGCTTCGTTCTGGAGCAGGCCTGGAATCCATTCAACGTCGTGCGACCCGGCCAACGTCCGCGAGCCACCCTCACACCCGGAATGGCACTCAAGGGCGGCAAGCCCTATCTTTCCTTTGCCGTTCAGGGTGGCGACACGCAGGATCAGAACCTTCTGCAGTTCTTTCTGAACTTTGTCGAGTTCGAGATGAATGTCCAACAGGCGGCTGAGGCAGCCAATATCGTGAACTACCAGATCCACAGTTCTTTCGGAGAACATGAATCAAAGCCGGGGCGCCTGGCACTGCGTGAAGATGCGCCCCCCTGGGTACAGGCGGAGTTGGAGAAGATGGGCTATGACCTGACGACGCGAGCCAGCACTTCAGGTCCGATCAACGCGATCTACTTCGACCGCAAGCATGGAACCATGTGGGGGGGGTCGAACAACAACGGAGAGGACTACGGGATCGCCTGGTAGGCGCTTTGGCGCTTCGCGCGGTTCTGGGTTCTGGGTTCTGGAAAGTGGGAGGCCCCTCTCACTTTCCCAATCTGGAATCTGGAATCGTATTCAATCGACGACCGCTGAGCAATCGGCCAGATAGATCTCAAAGTTGCCGTCGGGATTCTGACCCTGGAAGTCTGCATTGGATCGAAAGGCCAGCAGTCTTCCCCCGGCGGTCAGGCTCGGGGCCTGGTTGGACACCTCCCGAGAACGAGTCATTTGAAAGGTCTTGCCAGCCAGAAAGTCGACCAGGAAAACTTCACGATTCGTGTCGCGATTCAGCTTAACGGGGTTCTTATTGGACGCCATCAAGAGCACCCTGCCGTCTGCGCTCAAATCAGCAACATCCGACGTTCCCAGCTGTTCTGTCACCTGTTCCACAGTCTGCTCAGTGCGGTCGAACAGGAAGAGCACTTTGTCTCCCCTGGGATTTTGCCCCGTGAGGTCCTCCCGGGAGGCGAAAACGATGTGCGAGGCGTCAAAATCCAGATGCAGGGATTCTCTGATGAGATCGCCTGGAGCCTCGCGCACCACGGCGATCAGAGTGGTGGTTCCTGTTTCCAGCTCGTGCAGGTAGACGACCTCGTCTCCTCCGGGATTCAGTCCACTAATGTCTGCAGTAGAATGAAACGCCACCCTTTTGCCGTCTCCACTTATCGCGACCTGACCGTTGAATCCTTTCCCTGTCTGACTGATCTGGCGGGAGTTTTGATCTGAATCGAACAGGAAGACCTCGGGATTCCCGTCTTCGTTCTCACCGGTAATGTCAGCAGAAGAGACATAAACCAGTCTGGTGCCCGCATGATTGAGCTCATACCGCTCTCCGGGGTGGGGCGTTCCCGGAGCCCGTGAGAAAAGGGAGGAGGAGAGCAGAAACAGGTTCGCCCCTTGGGGGGCGTCTCCTGTCAGATTGGCCGTGGAAGCAAAGGCCACAAGACTGCCGTCGAAGTCGGACGCCGGCTGGAAGACTTCCGAGTCGATTGTGTCGGTAAGCTGGATGAGAGTTCGGGCGACCAAATCAAAGTCGAAGAGCTCCTTGTTCTCATCCTGGTTGAGACCGAGGGGATCGGATGTCGATGTAAAAAAGACGTGGCTCCCGTTCTCAGCGAGTACCGGGGAGTGATTCTGGCCACTCTCCGTAACGGTCAGTTGCCGGATCCGACAGGGGCCCGGGAAGAGCTTCCGGGGAGGGTTTAATCCGCGCAGCGCATAAACCCGCGGTAGCCGAACCAGGGAAAGCCCCCCATCCTCGTGGGCCAGCATGACACCCCCTCCCGGCGCAAAGGGATTCCCCTCCGCCAGAAAGATGATGTCCACGACTCCGGAGGCGTCAAGCCAGGGTCGAATCTCTCCAATGGCCGGGATAGCCAGCTGGATCCTGGCGGCTCCTCTCTCGGGAACGAGTAGATGGAAAGAGTTGGGGCAACCCATACGATCGCGATAGAAGCCCAGCAACTGGCCCGGGTTGGCAAGATCTTGAGCGATGGTTCTCAGCGATCCAGTGAAACGAACGAATTCGACAATTTTGCCCCTCGCCGGCAGGGCGACGTAGATGTTTCCGTTGCACTCGTTCACAGCAATGCGACCCCTGGGAAGATCGAAGACCTTCTTCTTGACGGGAAGGGCCTGGCCGGTCAGCGACACGGAGCCGGCCAATCCGACGTTCAAGGAGGCCAAAGGGATCGAGCTGACTTCCGTCTCCTCAGCGACCAGAAGGTCCCCGTTGATCACATCCAGGGCCAGCGCGGTCGGTTGGTTCAGCCCCTCAACGACCGTTGCAAAAGCACCCGTTACCGGATCGAGACGGAGCACTCGTCCGGTATTCGGAGCGCTCATGAGCATGTATTCCTGGTCATCCTCCCCTGTAAAAGGAATCATCTTGGACACCTCGTCCGGGATCGTCACCAGTGTCTGGGAGACCTCCTCGGTGGCATCCACAATTCTCGTGGAGAAAGCAGTCTGAAGGGGTCCGGAAGAGTCGGCAGGAGCTGCAGTGGCAACCAGCTCCGCAGTGAAGAGTTTTTGGAGACCGCCCAGGTAGGCGATCGATTGGAGGATGCCCAGATCCGACCGAAAGGCTTCAGGGCTCAGGACATCTACCGAGGCTCCTACTGCGTCCGCCTCTGAATTGGCGGCGACCGTGACTGGCTGATCCTCCGGAATCAGAGCCGGCGCCGTGTAGGTTCCTACGCCATTGATCCTGCCCACCGTGGCGTCCCCCCCGGTGGCGCCGTTCACACTCCACTCCAGAGGACCCACCAGGCCTTCCACCTCAAAGCTCTGCTGAGCTCCGGGTTCCAGAATGGCCAGCGGTGGCCTCAGGAGAATCTCTTCTCCATCCGAATCGGGCTCAAAGAGAGTAGGGGCAATTTGAGGTGGAATGTTGGAAAAGACACCGCTCGCCAGACTACCGAATATGGAGGTCAGATAAACCGGAACATCGCTCTTCACCCAGATGAACCCGCCCGCCTGACCGGCAGCAGCGGGGATCAGATCTTCAATCAACCGGCTCAGTCTCTCTCCCGGGCGAAGCACAGTCGAGAAAGACCCGATCCGGGCTCCATCGGATCGAAAGGCCACTACCCGAACATTGGCGGTGAGGGCTCCGGAGTTTAAAAATGCGAGGCCGGTAAAGAATCCCAGGTCCGTGGCGATGTGGGAAAATAGTACCCGGGTCAGGCCTTGAGCGGCTCCCGAGACAGACGCCACCGAGCCAACCACCGGCACAGAGTAGCTCAAAGTCCCAAACAGAGCTTCCGATGACGCCTCGATCTCCAGCCATCCTTCCAGAGTCGCCTCACCCGCGAAACCGAACATAGCCTCCAGGTCTTGGCTGAGAAGCCCCAGGGGCTGGATCACGCGGTTCACCGGGTTGGTCTGCAGGTTCTCCTGATCATAGAGAGTTCCATCCGGCTTGTGTGCTTTGATCGTGACAATGACGGCTTCCTCAAGTCCGCTGGAGAGCGTAAGGCGAGATTCGAGCCCACCCAGAACCGCCATCTGAGGAAAAAACATGCGGCTCACCGGCTCATCAATGGGTACCGCGTTCAGGCCCATCAAGTCTCCTGGGCCCTTGACCAGCTCAAAGCAGGCGATATCCGTGTCAGCGCTGGCGGTGATGTAAAAAAACGGATATCGGCGGATTCGCCCAGGGCGAACAACTCGCCCACATCCAGTCTTTGGACACCGTGCGGGGGAAGGGCCAACTGCCGGGACACACTCTCGCCCGCCTCTCCGGAAAGCTCAAGATCGATTTCAGCGTCAACGTCGCTCGGGTTGACGATGTTGATCTCGGTGGAGAACCCGCCTCCCACCCGCACATCCGGAAGGAAAATGGCAGGGGCTTCCCGGGGGAGGTCGGCCCCGTCGAACACGGTGACTTCCAGGTCAAGGAACATGAAGAAACCTGTCAGGTCATTGGTTTCACTGACGACTGAAAACCAGCCGACCGTGGGCTCCGGGAGGGCACTTCCGAAAAAGTCGCTGGTGAGGAGCGCCAACTGCTGGTTGCCCTCGATGACCATTTCGACCGGGTTCTGGATTCCTTCTCCGGCCAGAAGCGCCCCATTCTCGAGGTAAGCAGTGACGGTGATCGTGGCAGCTTCGTCGCGGGGATTGACGATGGCGACACCGGTGATCGTACCGGGCTCGTTCGAGAGACGAGGAAAATTGAGACGAGACTCTGCCAGCGACACCGTTGAGATGAACGCGCACAGCCAGCAGAGTGACACGAAACAACGCACTTCAACTCGATTCAGAATGCACATCCTAAGTAAATTACAATTGGCAGACCCCGATTCCTCATCGAACACCATTGGATTCTACTCTTATTGCGGTCTGGGGCGGGAACTTGGAGAGTGATCCTGTCGGTTGGGCCCGGAGTTGTAAAGTGCTATCGTCGTAGTCGATCTTGCTGGGAATCGACGAAGGAAAAAGGGTCATGTTCAGGTCGGTGCTGGCACCCGTTGCCGGGTACGTTACCATCGCGGTGACCGTCTTTGCGTCGCTGTCGGGAGCCTACTTTGTCCTGGGTCCCGGATTTGTCTTTCGAGAAGCCTCCAACCAGGTAACCATTCAATGGACACTGGTCTCTCTCCTGGCAGGATTTCTTTCGGCCGTGGGCGGGGGATTCGTAGCGGGGCGAGTGGGCAGGAATGGGCAGGCCTTTCTCTCTCTGATCACGATCGTCCTCGTGTTGGGGGTTGTCTCTGCCACCTACGCCCTGGTGACTCGTCCCGATGTCTTCGAAATGGACACCACTCTCTGGGGATTCATGGAGGCAGCCAGTGGAGCAGCGCAGCCCATCTGGTACGATTTTCTGGTCCCGCTGGTAGGGGCTCTGGGAGTGTTCTGGGGCGGGAGACGTGGCTGTCCTGAATCAGGTGTCTAGCTCGGAATCGGACTCCTGAGAGGACACCGGCACGGCGCTGACCTCAATCGTTTCGCCCCGGAGATGTTCCCTGACCGGATTGCCTCCACTCTTTTTCTGTTTCCACATTCCCAGCATCAGAGTGAGCAGACCCAGCATGATTTCATCAACGAGGGGGATCAGGTCGGGAACCAGCAGATCTCCGAGGAAGAGGACCAGCGTGAGCAGAAACAGCTGGGGGAACCTCAGCCTCGCGGTAATCTCCTGAAACGCTCCAAGTATACGGGCACCGCTCATTTCTTCGCCTTTCATTACCAGCAACCATCTCAACGCCAGATGGACGCGCTTACTGCCGTGCGCGCCACCGAAGGTTGCAGAGCCTGGTGCTCGCTCCTGAAAGCGACAGTAGCGCGCGTGACAACAAGCGCGTTAGCCCAAACCTGCAACGGCGGAACTCCTTTCTATTGTAGACTCAATTCGATGACTGGTGGCAAGCAGCGGCGGCGGCGGCGGGCAGCCCTACAGCGCTGGGTCTGGTTCGTCCGCTGCAAGTCTCACGAAGGGCGCCCGGGACAGATCGCGATGCAAGAAGTGGGGAGTCCGAGTCCGAGGCTTTCTTGATGATCACACGGTCACATCTCACACCCCGCTTGACTGTTTTCACCTCTTCCGTCTATCCCGACATTGTCCGCATCTGGAACGACTGCATTCGAAGCTCGCTGCCTGCAGAGGAGATTTGCGTGGAGGTCTTCTTCGACTCATCTTCAGACCGCCTTAACGACAGTATGCTTCCAGGTGCGACCATCTTGCGGAGAAATCGTAGGTGCCGGGATTTCCACGATGCGTATAACGAGGCTCTCGCGCGTGCCGCAACACCCTACCTCGCCTTCGTCGACACAGACGTTTTTTGGCTGTCGTCAGCCGTGTGGCCCCGCGCGCTCAAAGAACTCGAGCTCAACGAGGTGGCCGCTGTATCGTGTGTCTCTCGGACAAACCGCGAAATTCCAGGGACATTTGCGGTGATTATGAAGACGGATGTCTATCGCCGGATCCTGGCTGAGGTTCCCGGTGGCTTCTATCCCGCGTTGGAGGGAATCGCTCCGGGAATAGCGCCAGAGCAGTGGAAACGATTCGATACCGGTGATCGGGCAGCCCGGGCCGTGGTGGAGGCCGGTTACGAAATCCGCCTGCTGAACCTGGATCAGCAAGGCGCGTTCGCCCGCTTCCATGGGCTTACACTCACGCGCCGGGCCTTGGAATGGATCGGCCCCGAAAACTTCCTCAAGGTAGCCGGCGACAGTTCCTACCATTGGACAGGGCTGGCGGGAAATGCGATCCTCAAGAAACTCCACGACCGCATCTATCCAGATGCCGGGTCCTTCGACTTCCCTTTTTCTCCCAGCTATGCTTGGCGCACGGCTTTGGGACATGGACGCACCACCATTCGTCGCTTGAAGATGCTGGGGCAACTCGCTCATGCGTCGCGCCGCATAGAGCGTCGTGTTCGCACCCGGGACTTCCCATGATTTTCCTCATCAACACAAAATCCACGCAGCCGTTCTGGCGACGCTTTCCGCTGTCGGTGATGGCCCTCGGTGCGGCCCTGCCACCGGAGGTGTCGTGGGAGATTTGGGACGGCAACAAGCCGGAACCGGATTTCGACAAACGACTGGTTGCCCGGGTTACGGCCGCGCAAAAAACGCCTGATCCCGTTACCCTTCTAGCCTTTAGTGTGATGCCGGGACCGCAACTTGCAAGCGCCGCCAGATTGTCCAGGTTGCTGAAGGCGCGTTTCCCGGAGATACCGATCGTATGGGGTGGCTATTTCCCCAGCCTGTATCCGAAACCTGTACTCAAGGCTCCCTATGTCGACTGGGTCATTCGCGGACAAGGGGAACGGACGCTGGCAGAGTTGCTGGAAGTCCTGAAGGGCCGGTGTGATGCTGCAAGGGTAGCCGGCCTGGCCTTCCGCAACGGCGGCGGCCATCGGATCAACGAGGAGAGAGCCTGGACGGGTCCGAACGATTTTCCCTCTCCCCCCTACGACAGAATCGACGTGGATGGCTATTTAGGCCCGACTGCGTTGGGCCGCAGGAGCGGAGTCTATCAGGCCTCGATTGGTTGTCCGTACAAATGCAGTTTCTGCGGCGTGATCTCCGTATATGGCGGCGGCGAGAGGTTCGAGGATCCCGGCCGAACCGCTTCCAACCTCGACTATCTTGCCAAACGGCACGGAATGGATTCAGTGCACTTCTATGACAACAATTTCTTCCTCAGAGAATCGCACGCTGAGGAACTGTGCGAGCGACTGACCCCACTGCGCCTCAATTGGTGGTGTGAAACGCGGATCGACGGGATGTTGAGGTTCTCGGATGCAACCTGGAAAAAAATTGAGAGGTCCGGTGCCCGCATGATTTTCTTTGGCGCCGAGTCCGGTTCCGACGCCGCGCTGCGGGCGATGTCGAAGAACCTCACCACGGCGCAGACCCTTGAGATCGCCCGGCGCCTGGCGCATACCACCATGGTCCCCGAATTCTCGTTTATGTTGGGAGGACCAGATGATCCGGAAGAGGAGATCTCGGCGACGTTCGACTTGATTCGTAAACTCAAACAGATTGATTGCCGCTCCGAAATTGTCTTTCATTACTACACTCCAATGCCGCGTGCGAATGGACTGGGGGAACAAGTCAGCTCGCCGGACGGGACGCCCGAGTCGATCGAAGAGTGGTGCGAACCGGACTGGGTCGAGTGGATGACCTTCGAGAAGCCGCGAACTGCATGGATGAATCGCCGTCTGTGGGATCGTGTCACCAATTTTCAATTGGTCCTGGAGAGCCGTTATCCTTCTATGCACTCTTCACGGATGAGTGGCTTGAGCGGCAAGCTCTTGGGGCGCATGGCACGGCGACGCTGGGATGAGGGGCGCTTCGAGAGACCGGTACTACTGCGTGTCGCGCGCAAATTGGCGCGTTTCGCTCCGAAAGACCCGCAGGCCTACGGCCATCTACGACCACCGCGTGAGGAGGAAAGAACCCTGTCGCCCCGCCAGGGCTATTGGCTGTGGGCCGCGACCTATGAGGGCCCCAACGGGATGACGCATCTCGATGATCTCGCGGTCAAGCGACTCTCACCCGGGAGTTTCAGCCGTCTCCTCGACGCAGGTTGCGGGACTGGCTGGCGCTTACCTGCAGCGGAGATGGGCTCGAGCATCGGCCTTGATATCGCGACCGAAATGCTGGCGATCGGCAAAGCCCGCGGTGAGACACGCTTACTCAACGCCGATGTCCGGGCACTGCCCTTCCAAAACGGTGAATTCGATCTGCTCTGGTGTCGTTTAGTGCTTTCGCATCTCGTGGACGCGGGGCAAGCCTACCTCGAACTGGGTCGTACGGCAGCAACCGGGGCACCTTTGATCGTTACCGACATGCACTCAGACGCGATTCAGGCGGGATTCAAGACGACCTTCAAGGACCGTTCCGGCAGGACACGGTTCATCCAGATCCACGAGCGCACGATCGATGACCATGCACGCCTGGCCGCCGACGCTGGGTTTGAGCTCAGAGATACCGTGGAAAGTGCAATTGGGCCGGAGATCCGACGCTTCTTCGAAGATGCGGGCGAGCGGCATCTCTATGAGCGTCACCAGGGTCACAAGGTATTGCTGGCGATGAGATTTGTGAAGCGAGGGGCGTTGTGAGCGAAGATTTACGTAGCGAGACGGTGCTGGTTGAGGGGGAGTTTCGACGCGGCGAGAAATTTGGACCGGAAGCCGTTAACAAGGGGGCGATCCTGATGGACTGCGAGTGGGATGGCGGCATCTTTGAATCGGGCACAATGGTGGGTGGTATCTTTCGCTCCGGCATTTTCCGTGGCGGAACGGTCTATGGAACCGTGTGGTTGGGAGGAGAGTGGATTGACGGCCGCTGGGAGGCCGGCTTCGATCAGACGGGGCGCTATCGGCCGAGGACCGATCATCCGTGAGCGAAGCGAACCATCCCCCGCGACTGCTCATCGCGAGCGCGCACCGCTACCCGGACCTGGCGCGTCTATGGTATCGGTACGTTTCGCGCGAAGTGGTCCCGGCATTCCGCGCCAAGGGCATGGAGGTCGAGACCCGGATCTTTCGGGACGCCAACGTAGAGGCCTTCAAGGCAGAACGCTTTTCCGAGGCTTTCCTCGACGCTCCGCGTGCAAAGGCCCGCGATTTCCTCGAATTCTACGACTCGGCGCTCGGACTTGACCACGACTTTATTCTATTCCTGGATGCTGATCTCTTCATCCTCGACGGAGAATGGGCCGCCGACTTCATCGACCGGTTCGAAGACCCCGATTTGGCAGCGGTTTCTCTGCTGAGAAGGTCGTCTCAGCCGGGGTTGTACGCTCTTCTTCTGCGAATAGCAAACTATCGGGCACTCCCGGAACCGGTCCTCGCTTGCCGCTATGACGGCCTCTCAGGGGAAGGACCCTGGGTCAATCATCAGCCGGGAGATTGCGCCGCTATTAGCCTGCGCGCGGCGGGCCAGAGGATACTCGATGTCCCAGCGCAGGAGGCGCAAAGTCGACTCGCCGATTTCCATGGCACAACAGTCGTCAGAGCCTCGCGTGATCTCTTTGGCGTGTTCATCGGAGACCGCTTCGATCTCCTGGGCGCCGATCAGCGGTACTTCGCCATGAGCGCCTACGATAACGTACTCCTGGGTGCGTTCTACCGGACACTCTACGGAGAACCGTTCGCCGCAGGCACGGGCGGAAAACACCTCAGCGGAAGCGTGACAGCGGAGTCGCTGCGTGAGAATCTGGCGCGCTGTCGCAGCTTGCGTTTGCTCCTGCGACTGACCAGCTACTTCGAGCGCTCAAAGCGGGCGCTGGCACGACTGGCGGCATACGAGGATCTTCCCGTGCGGCCGCCGCGTGTTTTCTCGTTTGAGCGTGAGTTCATCTTCAGAGCAGCGATAATGATCCTGCCAAAACGCTGGACCCGGTGCTGACATGGGTGTCCTGGCGCAGGTTAAGAAGTCTGTTAAGAGGCGGGCCTTCGGACACATCGAATTTGGGCTGTTTGGTCCTGTCGCTCTGCGTGACCCACAACAGGAGATCCGCGTTTGGCTCTGTGGCCTCGGGCCTCCCCGGGACGTGACCTATCGAAACGTCATAGCCAACTCCCGGCCCCACACGATCGGAATTGGCCTCGACGGTGCAGATCAGAGAATCGAATCATCGGGTGCCGGGGTTATGCTCAAGTTCGAGGAGCGTACAGGCCGCCAGCGCCCGCTCGGAGAAATCGACCTTGAATGGAAGGAGTCCATCGATTTGTCTGACGGGCAGGTGCTGCTTTTTCGCTCGCGGAGGTGCCGCAACTTTTGTCTGCCGAAGACGCTGCTATGGAGGCAATACATGGGCTGGGCCTATCATCGCTGGCGTACGAGAAACCGCGACGACCCCGATCATCGGTTGTCCACGCGGGAAGTGCATGCCATGTTTGCATTCTACATTTGTCCGCGGCCGGTATTTCTGGTCAGCGTTGCAGACGGGGACAAGTCCAATATCTTTCCAATGGACCTTCTCGGCGTCATCGGTGCCGAGCGCTTCTCGCTGGCGTTCAAATGCACCAGTTCGGCCGTGCCCCTCTTGCAACGCTCGCGCCGCGCAGCGCTCGCTTCCGTACCCATTGAGCGAGCGGCTCTCGTCTATCGATTAGGGCCCAATCACCGCAAAGCGGATTTCGATTGGGCTGAAGTCCCTTGCGGAGTGCTTGCGTCTCCGGCGTTCGGCTTGCCTGTTCCCGATTTTTCCCTGCGAGTCCGGGACGTGGAGGTTTCGGAGATCAGGAAACTGGGAAGTCACCAGTTCTTCATCTGCCGAATTGTCGAAGACCAGCGCCTGGCCGACGGGGAAGAGTTTTTTGAATCCCACTCCTTCTACCAGGAATGGAAGCAACGCACGCGTGACCGCTTCCGCTAATGATTACGTCATCCACAGCATTTGATGCCGCCGCCCACGACTATGACAGGGAGTTTTCGCATACGACGATTGGCCGGTATCTGCGCCGCGCGGTGCATGAGGAACTGGCCTGGGTCGGCTCCGGGGCGCGCCTTCTCGATCTTGGTGCGGGCACCGGCGAGGATGCGCTGTGGGCCGTTTCGCGGGGAAGCGACGTCGCCATAGTGGACGCGTCCGAGGCTATGCTGGCAAACGCCCGTGACAAGGCTCGCAAGGAAGGCGTGGACAGCCGGATTGAATTCCATCAACTGGATCTGAACGCCTGTGACCTCTCGCAAAGGTTCGATGCGGACAGCTTTGAGGGCGTGCTGTTGAACTTCGGCGTCTACAACTGCATTGAAGACGGTCCGCGCCTGGCGCGGACTCTAGCCCGGCTGACCAAGCAAGGCGGGTATTTGACACTGGTTGTGATGAGTCCGGTATGCCCGTGGGAGATCATCTGGCATCTGCTGCGGCTGTGTCCGCGTGACGCGTTCAGGCGCCTGAGGCGCAATCCAACGGTGCGGATAAAAGCTGGACCAGATGTTTCTGTTCGCTACCCGACGCCGCGGGCGGTGCGCCGCGAATTCGAGGGAGCATTTGACTTCGTGTCCCTGCGGGGTGTGGGAGCCTGTATCCCGCCTCCTTATCTGAATCGGATATTCGAAAGGCATCCCGGTATGCTGCGCCGGCTGTCGCGCTGTGAAGGAGCCATCTGCCACCGGTTTCCATGGACGTGGATGAATGACCACTACCTGATGTCGATGGTACGCCGTTGATGGGCATGAGTGGAACGCTTGCCAAGTGAAGATGAAACCTACTCCGGATCGACACTCTCAGTTAGGCAGTTCGGTAGTGACGCCACCAGGCCCACGACGACCCAAATCATGACATAGGTGGGGGTAAAGGCCAGAAAGTGATCGAAGAGACCGTGGATCAAGAAAGCGGCGGTAGCTGCGCTGATCCCTAAGAAAAGCGAAAGCTCAGCGTCTCCCATTTTGCGCCATTGGGCACCCAGGATTGAAGTGACCCGCCAGACAAACCATAAGAAAAGGCCGCCGCCGACGAGCCCCGTCGTAGCAAAGAACTCCAGATACATGTTGTTGGCGTGAAGATCGCGCCTCCACCCCTTGAGGTCGAGATAGTTTCCGTAGAGCAGGCGAAAATTGTCTGGTCCCACACCCAGAAGGGGCCGGTCGAGTAGCATCCGCAGGGCACCTCGCCAAAGAGTAGGACGGGCCAGATCAAGCCTCGGTGTGGGGGCCGGGCCCAAAGGGATAAGCGGTGGTTCTACTCTTCTCTCCGCGCTCCCCTCGGCAGCGTAGATTTTGACCAGGGAGTGAGCTAAAGGGGCACCTGCCGTACTGAACCATAGACGGTGCTCCTGAACCAGGTCCCAGGCCAAGATGTATTCTCCCGGATGTGGCGGAGCCAATATCCGAGCCTGGACCTGCAGGCTTTCTGTCGGTTCTACAGTCTGTCCTAACCCGGATTATGCATGAGATCTGAATCCGAGTGAGATTTGGGCCCATAAAAAGAGCCGTAGCTCTCTGATATAAAAGGGTTTACACAAACAAGACCCTAACCAGGAGCTACGGCAATGTTAAGAGCAGTCTGCCAGAATACCCTGCCATTTCACAGCCACAGAAAGATCACGGCGCGTTTTGATGGGGGGAGCCTCACTTCCGACGCAGGATGGTTGTTGTTTGGATCGGTGGATCGGCAACATCGGCTCTGCGAGGGCTTCAGTTCGTGTATTTCGGAGAGTCGAGACCAACGCTACATTCGTCATGATCTGTTGAAGTTGATCCGACAACGAGTCTTGCAGATCGTGGCCGGCTACGAAGACTGTAATGACGCCGATACGCTGCGCTCGGATCCGATGCTCAAAACCGTCTGTGATCAGTTGCCGGAGAGCGATCCGGATTTGGCCACGCAGCCGACTTTCTCCCGCTTGGAGAACTCCGTCACCAGGAAGGATCTGATGCGTTTGAGCCAGTGGCTGCTAGGCCGTTATGTGCGCTCCCTGAAGAAAAGACGTCCCGGTAAGATCATCCTGGATCTGGACAGTACCGACGACCATACCCACGGCCAGCAGGAGTTCTCCTTCTACCACGGGTATTACCGAAGCCACATTCTGCATCCTTTGCTGATCTTCGATGCCGACACGGGAGACCTGGTGTGTGCCGTGTTGAGACCTGGCAACAAGGGAGCTGCCTCTCACATCGTGCCCATTCTGAAGCGAGTCGTGGAGGCTATCCGACAAGGAGTGGGGACGGATGTCGAGATTGAGATTCGGGCCGACAGCGGCTTTGCCACGCCGCGGCTCTACGAGTTCTGTGAGGCTGAAGAGAATCAACTCCAGTATGTCATTGGGTTAAGTCGAAACCCTCGCCTGCAGCGAGTGGTCGAGCCCCTGCTGGATTCGACTCGGGAAAGGTTCCTTGAGCTGGAGGAAAAACAGCGTCAGTTTGACGAGTTTCTTTATCGAGCCAACAGCTGGGATCGATCTCGTCGCGTCATCGTCAAAGTGGAGGTCGATCAGCGCGGGATCAATCGTCGCTTTGTGGTCACCAACCGGGACGATCTCTGCTCCCAATCACTTTATGACCACTACACAAACCGAGGACAGACCGAAAACTTCATCAAGGCCTTCAAGAATCATCTGAGCATGGACCGACTCAGCTGTCATCGATTCCTGGCCAATCAGTTTCGACTCCTTCTGCATGCCCTGGCTTACCAGATGTTCGTGCGCCTGCGCGACTATCTGCACGGGACCCCCTGGCACAAGCTCGAAATCGAAACCTTACGTCGTCGTGTCCTCAAGATCGGGGCCCGGATCCGACAAACCACTCGACGCATCTGGGTCCATCTTTCCTCAGCCTTTCCCGAACAACCCCTCTTCCACCTCGTCTTGAGTCGCCTCAACTCCAGCTAGCCTCTCCCAGCTCCCAGCTCCCCGAAAAACCGCTTCCGATACTCACCCAGGCCCAGATCTGTCTGAAATTCACTCCCCAACCACTTCAAACGCCTCGCCAACCGATATTCTTCGCAAATCCGCCTGTCACACCTGTCCGCTTTCGAGTTGAGCCACTTCTCGAGTCGTTTTTCAACTCCGGACTACGGTTCTTGCATAATCCGGGCTAATGGGGTCCGCACTCCCTCAAAGACCAGAGTCTGCTCTCCCTTCCGATCAAGCCAGTGATAGGAGAGTGCAAAAGCATTCTCTCCCTCCGATCGCCAGGGAGCCAGGCCGGTGTTCTTCACTCGGACTCGGACGAGGTTGTCGCTTCCGGGGGCAAGTTCTAGTTCTCCCGGAGCGTCATACTCGACCTGATACCCCGGGCTGGAGTCGATGCCCGTGAGTCTCAACCAGAACAACGGATTGCGCAGCAAACTCAATCCCAACAGAACTACCACCATTCCGGATATCCCTAGCAGCAGGCGAAGGCGGTCGTCAGCACCCTTACGAATCAGCCAAAAACCAGCGGCGAGAAGCGGCAAGATAAGAAGGAGAATCAGGCCAGCGCGAGTGAGCGTCACGATCGTCCCGGCCGCGATAAGCGTTGAGGAAAGAAAGAGTGCCGATCTCTGCCAGCGCCGAACCTGGCACAGTAAAAGACCGATGGTCAATCCAAAGGCCAGTTCCAGGTACATGGAGGTGATGGTAGGATATTGAAGGGTCGAAGTGGCTCGCACCTGGTTCTTTACAAATCCAGTGCCTGGGCGAAAAGCTTGCAGAAAGTCCAGCACCCACGCCACTTCGAAAGATTCCAGCACTCCTAGAGCAGCGACCACACAGGCGACAAGGGTGACGGCCACCATCAAGGCGACGAGTCGACGCCGGTGTGTGATGGTTTGCACTACCATGAAAAAGATAAGGACACCCGTTAGATAGCGGGCTGTGAACTGCAGGGAGTTCGCACGATGGGCTGAGGCCAAAAGCGAGGAGACAACCATCCATGCAAGCAGGCAGAGAATCGGCGAGGCCAACCTGGTTCGGACGACACGAGGTGGTTGGCCAACAGCGCGGGAGCCACTCCACGCGAGCAGACTGATGAGGATGACGAGTTCGAGGTTGGTTACCGCCTGCCAGGACACGGTAAAGACAGCCTCGAGTCGCTCAAAAGGGGCAGCCAGTACCAGGAGCAACAGGCCGGTATAAGGAAGTCGAGTCCGAAATGGTTTCCCTTCTCTTCTCAAATACCCGCCGGAACTCCACGGCACAAGAAAAGAAATTGTATCGCTATTCTCAGCCGAGTGGAAGAATCACTACGATCTGCCGAATGTTTCGGACTCTTGACAGGGTTCCGCGCACTCTTGCCATAATGAGCAAGAAATTGGGCCCATGAAAGAACGAGCCGTGCTTTACAACCCGAAAGCCGAATATTACACGATGCCACTCGCCTTGCTGGCTCTGGGTTCTGCCTTGGACCCGGCCCGCTATGAGGTGGTGGTCGTTGATGGGCGTCTGGAAAAGGACCCCCTAGGAAGAGTTCTCTCGCTGCTTGACCGGGCGATTTGTCTTGGTGTCACGGTCCTCACGGGTTTCCCTATCCAAGACGCCCTGCGTGTCAGCCGGGCTGCCAGGTCGGCTCGACCGAGTCTGCCGGTGGTATGGGGAGGATGGCATCCTTCCCTGTTTGGAACCAAGTGTCTGGAGCAAGAAGGATCGATTGGCATCACGGTTCAAGGACAGGGAGAAGAAACCTTTCAAGACATATGTCGGCGGCCGAGGGGGTTGGAGGGAGTTGCGGGTTGCTCGTTTCGTCGGGATAAGGAGATTATCCACAACCCTCCAAGGCCCCTTCGGGATGTGAACAGCTTTCCTCGTCACCGATATGAACTGTTGGATCCGGAGCACTATTTTCGCTTTAAGGGGTGGCGGCAACTGGATTATATCTCTTCAATTGGCTGCCGATTCCGCTGTGCCTTCTGCGCCGATCCGACCATCTATGAGAGGAAGTGGTTTGGACTGGATCCGGAGCGAATTGGAGAAGAAGTCGAATTCCTATGGAAAAAATACAGATTCGAAGACTTAAACTTCCAGGACGAAACCTTCTTTACCAAGAGCACGAGAGTCACTGCAATCGCTGAAGAGTTCCTTCGCCGGAGAGTCAAAATCAGTTGGGCCGGGACACTTCGTGCCGACCAAGGCGTGCGCCTCTCTGAAGATGACTTTCGAAAGTGCAGGGAATCTGGCCTGCGGAGAGTCATGATCGGGGTCGAGTCGGGCTCTGTGGAAATGCTGAAGTGGATGAAGAAAGATATCCAGTTGACTGAAGTATTCAAGACGGCGGAGATGTGTCTTCGGCATGGTGTTGCGGCAATTTTTCCTTTTATTGTCGGTTTTCCCGATGAGCCTGAAGAGAGCGTAAACGAAACTCTTAGAGTGGCGTACCAGCTACGCTCGATGAGCCCGAATTTCGAGATTCAGATCTTCTTCTATTCGCCTTACCCTGGCTCTCCCATAACGACACACGCCGAAAAGGCCGGTTTCCCAATCCCAGACACTCTCGAACAGTGGGCCAGGTTCGACTTTAGCAAGTGGGGACCGTGGGTCGATTCAAAGAAACGTCGCCGCGTCGAAGTCTTTCAGTTTTGCCAGCGTTTGGCCGGACGTCAGAGTTCCCTCTGGACCAGATCGATTCAGGCCCTGGCTCGCTGGCAATGCCAACGACTGATTGGCTGACCTGGCGGAAGGGTACCCAGGATCCCGATCGACTCTCCCTCCTGCAGCAATCAGGCCAAAGGTGGTCCAGGTCACCACGATTACAGGGGTGAATTCCTAATTTCCTTGCCTGAAACTTGTGGCCACAAATAAGTATAATGTGGACACATTTTGAGGCATCACTTCATGACCACATCTGTGAGAGAACTGAAGGACCATCTGAGCAAGTATCTTCGGCGCGTTCAGAGCGGGGAGGAGGTGATCATCACTTCTCACCGTCGGCCGGTTGCCAAACTGGTCCCCCTCTCCGGAGACGAGACAGACGACTGCCAGAGCTTTTTCGACGGTCTCCAGGATCTTCGCGCACAGTTCAATGGGGAAGTAAAAGGCACTCCACTGAGCCAGATCGTGATCGAAATGCGTGAGGAAGAGCGCGATTGAGGGTCTACCTTGACACCAGCCTGCTGGTTGCCGTCTATGTTCCGGAGAGTCTGACGGGCAAAGTCCTTCAGCTTCTCAAGGAGCCGATCATCGTTTTCGTTTCAAGTCTGGTTGAGGTCGAACTCCACTCTGCCCTGTCAAGAAAACTTCGCATGGGGGAACTCCGAGCCAGTCAATGCCGCCGCATCACGGGGTTGTTTGATCGTCACCTCCGAGAAACCCGGTACCAGCGCCTGACCATCTCACCGGCAGCGTTCACGACGGCGGCAGACTTTCTCCGTGACTTCTCGACTCCTCTGCGTACGCTGGATGCATTGCACGTGGCTTGCTCCTTTCACACCGAAACGACTCTCTTCACAGCGGACGCGACCGCGACACTGAGCAGGGCGGCTTCCCATTTCGAAGTTCCCTGCAAGTTGCTGGCATCCTGAGCAGACCTGTGAAAGAAACACACATGCTTATGAACTTCACCGCCTCCATTGTTTGTGTCATCGCCTTCCTGACCGCACTCCAGGGCCAGGAAATATCTACCGAGCGGCGCCCGATTCAGGTGGATGATCTGTTTGTGATCAAGAGAGTCGGGAATCCTCAGTTCAGCCCGGACAGCGGCTGGGTGGCCTACACGGTCAGCGGGTCGAGCCTGGAGAGTGACAGTTCCCAGACCAGCATCTGGATGGCATCCACCAGCGACGGCGCCGAGATCCGAATGACGGGCAAAGGGACCTCCGGAACCCAGCCCCGCTGGAGCCCGGACGGGAAATACCTGTCCTTTCGATCGGGACGCGCGGAAGGCGAATTCCAGGGTTCGAACCAGTCGAGCCGATCCCAGGTGTGGCTGCTGGATCGCCGGGGCGGAGAGGCCCGGCAACTCACCGACATTGCACAGGGAGTCAGCGGCCATGAGTGGTCACCCGATGGAAGACAACTGGTGCTCCTGATCAAAGATCCAAAACCTGGTGACATTGAGAATGGAGAAAGGACCGCCGGGAAACCCGAACCCTGGGTGATCGACCGGCTGCAGTTCAAGAGAGATCGAATCGGCTACCTCGACCGGTTCCGGACACACCTGTATTTGTTTGACCTGAAGAGCGGAGAAACCCGCCAGCTCACGTTTGGTGACTACGACGACTCCGAACCCGTCTGGAGCCCCGATGGGAAGTGGATCGCCTTTGTCAGCAACCGGACCGAGGAACCCGATGCCAACAGTAATTCGGATATCTGGGTCGTCTCCACCGTGACCCGGGAGACCCGGCCCTCGCCCAGACAGATCACAACGAATCCCGGATCCGATACGAACCCGGCCTGGAGTCCGGATGGAAAGTACCTGGCTCATGTGACGATCACGCGCCCCGACCTGATCTGGTACGCAGGACGCAAGCTGGCTATCTCTCCCTTTGCCGGCGGAAGGGCTGAAATTCTGACCGCCGACCTGGACCGCAACGTGAGCCAGCCCCGCTTCGATCCCGACGGCAAAGCCATCTATTTTCGGGCCGAAGACGGCCGCGCGTATCACCTGGCCCGGCTGCAACTGGAGACCCGACAACTCACCCGGCCTGTGGGTGGCAAACGGATGGTTTCAGCCTTCACTATGAGCCCGGCTGGCCGGCTGGCAATCCTGAAGAGTGAGCCCCATCAGCCGGGGGAGGTCTTCCTGGTCAACCACCTGCCCCGCCAGCTCAGCTTCAGAAACCGGGGGCTGCTGAATCGTCTCAAGCTGGGAGAAGTCGAGGGCATTCAATTTGCCAGCCAGGATGGTACCCGGATCGAGGGGTTTGTGGTGAAGCCTCCCGACTTCGTGGAAGGTCGGCGCTATCCCACCCTGCTTCGGATCCACGGCGGACCTGTGTTTCAGTTCTTCTTTGACTTCAACTTCGAAGCCCAGTTCTTCGCCGCTCAGGGATACCTGGTGGTCTTGGCCAATCCACGTGGCTCCTCCGGCTACGGTCAGGACTTTGCCATGGGGATCTGGCAGGCCTGGGGTCAGAAGGACTTCGAGGATGTGATGGCCGCCGTGGATCACGCCGTCGAGAAGGGATGGGCTGATCCTGAGAGGCTGGGCGTGGGAGGATGGTCGTACGGGGGGATTCTGACCAACTATGTGATCACTCAGACGGATCGATTCAAAGCCGCGATTACGGGAGCCAGCGAGGTTCTTTACGTCGCCAACTACGGGCATGATCACTACCAGTTTCAGTGGGAAAAGGAACTGGGTCTTCCCTGGGAAAATCGTGAGCTCTGGGAGCGACTCTCCCCCTTCAACTACGTGGAGAAGATTGTGACTCCCACTCTGATCATGGGAGGCGAGAAGGACTGGAATGTCCCGATTCTCAACTCCGAGCAGCTCTATCAGGCTCTGAAACGGCTGGGTCGCGAGACGCTTCTGGTGGTCTACCCTGGAGAGTCTCATGGGGGGATTCGCCGCCCCACCTTCCTGAAGGATCGTCGCTTGAGGGCGCTGGGCTGGTACGACAAGTACCTGAAAGGGAGGCAGCCCGATACCACGGGAGGTCACCCATGAACACACCCCTGCTCCAGAGCAGATACCGGAGAACAGTGATGACCTGGCTCGGCTCCTGCGGCTGGCACTCGACAAAGTGGCCTTTCTCCCCTTCGGGCTGCTCGTCGATCGGTGGCGATGGAAGGTGTTCTCCGGCGAAACACCTCCTGATCGGCACATCCGGATCTGGTGGGAACTCGTGGAGAAGTATGAAGCAGTGGCTGGACGCGCAAAACAAGGGTCAGACCTGCGGCTGGTAGCTTGCAGCGTCACCCCCCATCCGTTACCCTTTCGGCGATGCCGAGACGCCCCAGCCTTCGCTACTGCATTCTTTTTCTGCTGGCATCGACCTGGCTGTTCTTGATTGTTTCCCCATCTCTGCTGGCCGCAAGATATCCTCTGCCGGTCGGTGCCGTTTATTACTTTTTCTCTCAAGTGTGCCGCCAGATCCCAGACCGGAGCTTTCACTGGGCGGGGGCTCAAATGGCCGTCTGTCACCGCTGCCTGGGTATTTACCTGGGCTTCTGGCTCGGAGTCCTGTGCTGGCCCGGCCTCGGACGTCTGGGCCAACGACTGCTCGACCGGCCACGGCTGATCCTGCTTCCGGCCGCGCTGCTGCTCCTGAACGCCCTGACGCCGAACTCACCCTTTGATCGCGTGGTCACGGGCCTGCTCGCTGGTTTTCCAGTGGCCCTGTTTGTGTGGATTGGATTTGAACAGCTCTTGGCCGTCCCCCCAGGATCCGAATCTCGAGGAGAATCGCATGTACTCAGCTAAACCCAGCATGTCCGTTCCCGTAATTGCCGGCGGCCTTTTTCTAGGCGTCCTTTCGGTTGTTCCACCCATCAGTTTCCTCAACTGTGCCTGCTGCATCCTGGTCATCGGCGGGGGGCTACTGGCCTCTTATCTCTACATGAAGGGCTACCCACTCGATTCGCCCCGCGTCACCTACGGGGACGGAGCCCTTCTGGGACTTCTGGCCGGCCTGGTTGGCGCCGTTGTGGGCACGGTGGTTTCGATTCCCATCAACCTGATGATGAACCTCGGCTTCTCCAGCGAGGAAGCGCTCGAGCATCTCCGAGACACGCCCGACATTCCGCCCCAGTTGATTCAGTTTCTGGAGTCGATGATGGCGGGGGGCGTGACGGTTGTCGGGATCCTCTTTTCGCTGTTGTCCCAGGGCATCGTCTTTTCGATCTTCGGCATGGTCGGGGCGATGCTGGGCGTGGCCATCTTCGGGCCCAAAGGAGGTGCAGAACCAGGATCCGTGCCACCGGCTCCCAGCATGAGTCCCTACCAGACGACTCTGCCTCCTCAGGCGCCTCCGCAGCCCGAATCTCCGAGTCAGCCTGCTCCGCCGGCGCCGCATCCGAAACCTCCGGAACAGGGCGGTTCGGATGGTGGAGGATCGGGACCCACGTAGGAGGACCCTCCGTGGTCCGATCCCCATCGGATCGCCGCATGGAAGCGGCTGCCACCCTGAGTCTCCGTCAATTTCCGGATTCGTTCGAGCTGCATTGCCCCCGGTGCTCTCCTCACACTCCTTGCTTACGAATGTGGTCTGGATCACGTCGGGTTTCCAGCAATACCCCCGATAATGGGCGCTATCGAAGCAGAGAGGGTCTGCAGATGCTTGAATCCCGAGGCCCATCAAACGCTCGCAGAAGTGGAAGGATGAGGATGATCGATCGGAAACTGCTTCTTCGGCTGGCAGTCTACCTGCAGCGCGAGGAGGGAAGCGTAACGCTGGGGCAGTTCAACCCGAACCGAGACTTCCAGCTTGCTAACAGCCGCATCACTTCGCTTGTTCTGCTGGCCTCAGCCCTGATCGTCCTCTTGGGACTCGCTCTGAATATGTTGACAGGACAGCCCATGCCGGTTCCGGTAGCGATAGACGCATCACCTTTTGCCACTGTGAAAATCCAGGATGCCGACCAGGCGATCGTCTTGAGCGGGGAGACTCCTCTTGTCGCCCCCCTGCCTCCAGGAGACTACTCGATCCAGTTCACTTACGGATCGCGTACGGTGACAAAGCTCATTCAGGTAAGCCATCGCGGGGCCCCCGGGGTTCGACACGAATTCTTTGATAGTGAAGATATTGAGGCTCTGGTTGGACGCTTCCTTGGCGATGGAGTTCAGCGCTGATGTTCAAAGAGCCGGCCATGGAAACCCTGATTCTGATCGCGGCTCTGTCCATCAGCATGGTGATGCCCCTGCAGTCGACCAGAAAGTCTCCAGAAGAGTGCAGCATAGAAGTCCTGGAGCAGGCCCGTCGTGCCTTCAGGGCCGACGACTTGAGTCAGGCCGAGAGACTGGCAGAGTCGATTGTCGGCTGTCCCGAAGAGCTGGGAAAGGAAGCGGCCCAGATGTTGACTGCAGTGACGGGCAGGAGAGAAAACGACCGCCTCTGGCAGCACGCCCAGGTGCTGATCCAAAGGGAGAGATTCGAACAAGCCTGCCAGCTGCTTCATGAGATCCACGGGACTGCACCCAATTTCCCCAACCTCCAGGTAGCCCACCAGCAGGCGGGCTGTGATTCCGATCCTGGGCAACTCCAGAGAGAGTTGGATCGGGTTGATGAACTGGTTGAAACGGGAAACTGGCAAGAGGCTCGCCAGATACTCGCCACCGTGCTGGAGAAGCATTCAGGTGAGAGGAAGGCACGGGAAAAGCTGAAGGCTGTGGATTCTGAGATCAAGAAAGAGCGCTCGAGGACCGCCGCTCTTCACTTCGAAGCTGCGGTCCGACTTCTAGAACGGGGTGACGCCGCAGGCGCGAAGAGCCGTTTACAGGAAGTGTTCAAGTCGGCAGGTGACCACCCCCAATCCCGGGCACTGCTCCTGAAATTGGAGACCCAACTCAAGGAGCAGGAGAATACCCGGACGGCCGGTCGTCTTTCCATCCAGGCCCGCGAACTTCTGGATGATGGAACTTTCGGCGAAGCTCTGGAAACGGTTGAGAAAGCCATCGCTCTTCAGGGCGCAGAGCCTCTTCTCATGGAACTGCGGCGAACCATCGAAGTCGCCCGAATCTCCCATGAGGCCAGGGAACTCCTCGATGCTGGAGAGTCTTCGGAGGCACGGCTCAAGGTGGAGGAAGCTCTTTCGTTGCAGAGCTCTGGCCCCCTCCTGATCGAACTGCAGGACTCCCTTGAAAGAGAGCGGCAGATGACCCTGCTCAGACTTGCTGTTCGGAGCTACTACTCGGGAGAGTATGCAGAATCGACCGCTCAGCTCAAGGGCTACCTGGAGGAGAAGCCCCAGCCTCCATTTGCATCATTTGCTTACTTCTACCTGGGCGCTTCGCTGGCCTCCTCGTCACTTCTGTCAGTCAACGCTCCGGCTCAGGGCCTGGATACTGCCAGAGAGCACTTCAGGACGGGCCGCCACATCGACCCCAACTTCAGCCCTCCGCTGGAGTCGGTGTCGCCGCTCATCCAGTCTCTCTTTTCCCAGGCTATAGTCGAAGACAGAGTAGGGGCTCGAGAATGAAACATCGGTATGCAAGGATGAACCAGCTTGTGCGATCCTGGATTCTCTTCGGGGCACTCGCGTCGATCCTGTCGGTGGGAGTCTTCGGAACAGGTCTGGCAAAAGGGTCCGGTCAACTGGGCAGCCTGTCTGAAAAAAAACTCTACGAAGAAGCTGAGAGGGCCCTGGCGACGGGCCAAAAAGATCGGGCCTACGAAGCCTTGGGACTGGCGCTGGAGAAAAGAAACGCAGGACGTAAGCAACCCAGGCCGCACAAGAAATACACTCCTCTCCAGCTTCAACTGGGCCGCGAGCTTGCCGATCGGGAAGCGGCTCTGGGCGTCGAAGGTTGCAATGCCATGGACCTCAAAGCCTGTGAGGCGTGGCTCTCGTCTGCGCAGAAATTTGCCTCGACTGCGAAGGTTCGGGAACTCGCGGCACTCCTGAAGGAGAAACATTCTACTTTGAAGGGAGACTTCTCTTCCGCTGTGGCAGTGGCTGAGACGGGAGGCGAAGAGGCAGCCTTGAAGGAATTGCGCTCTCTGGCTCCCTATTCCGCATATCTGCCGGCTCTGGACGACGAGATTCTCCGGATCGAGAGAGCCTATGCGGATAGTCTCATCCGGGACGGCCTGAAGCTCCTCGATTTCAAGAACTGGGGAAGGGCCGAAGACCTGTTTCGACGTGCTGATGCCCTGGGCAGGGACGACCCGCGTATCGCGGCGGCTCTGGACCGCGTCGAGCGGGGACGACAGGCCTATGAACTGGCGGCAAGAGCCGAAAGTGAGGCCACAGAGGGGTTCTTCGAGGCGGCGATGAGTACGATCCGGGGGGCGATCGGGAGTTATCCGGAGGGTAGAGATCTAGAGGCGATCAAGGAGACAATAGCCAACCTCTGGGTGGATCATCTTGCTTCAAGAGTGGAGTTCTTCTCACGGAATCGAGATAGCTTCACCGACGCGAAAAACATGGTGAATACCCTGGACAAAATCAGGCAGCTGAACCCTGATCACCCGGTTCTTTCGAACCGGGAGCGGGGCGCGGCGGAGAATTTCGGTTCTTCCGCGCTGCAGAGGGCCATGGCCCTGACCGAATTCGGTGATCCGGCTTTCATCGGAACCGCCTTCATCCTGTTAATGAGCGCCGAGTCAAGACTGGGTCCGGCCATTGTTCTGCCCAGCCAGGTGAAGGACGCCGGCAGTCTCTTCAATCGTAAGCGGGCCTCCCAGCTGATTCTGTCGGTGCAAGATCTGACCGGCACTCCCCGCACCTTCGCCGACGCGGTATCCGCACGCCTGCGGCACACGTCCGAAAGCCTGGGCCTGCCGGACTTGCGGATCAGAACCAAGGAGAGCTACCAGGTTTCAACCGACGAAGATCCCGAGTTCCAGGACTTCAGGCCTGACGGGAGGTCTCCGACAGCCCTCTTAGCGGTGGGAATTCGAAAGCATCTGTCCGAGCGCTGGTCGTCCGAGACTCCGGAACGGGTCCAGTCGAAGTTCATCTCCGGCACCCAGGAGATTTCCAATCCCGAGTACGAAGCCAAGCGATCTGAACTCGAGGACATCGTCGGGCAGATGGAACGTACCAAAGACGACAAGAAACTGTCTTCTTTGGCTCGGCAGAAAGATCTGGCTGAAACGGTTCTGGCAACCATCTCGAGAACCAAGCAGGTGCCCAGTCAGGCTGACTACACGTATTTGAAAATCAACCATCGGCAGCAGACCCGAGTGGAACTCCTGTTGACTCTGCGCGACTTCTTCACCAAGAGCCAGATCGAAAGTCAGGAAATCGTCTTCTTCGAGGTGAAGGAAGACAGCCAGCTCGATGGAGTTCGGGAATCAGACATCTCCCTGGTCCAAAACGAGCCTGTTCGCCTGCCTTCTCCCGAGCAGATGCTCGCCAGAGCGCAGAGAGAAGTCCTGGATTCTCTGGAAGAGAAGATCAAGGAAAGCCTGCCCGCCTATATTCACCGCTTCTATCGCGAGGGAATGCGCCTCCACGAAGCCGGTCGACGGACCGAGGCGACAGAACTCTTTGTTTGCCACTGGGCCTTCCTGCGGGGACGGCTCCCGGCAGCTCAGCGGGAAGTCGTCTTTGGGGTCGTCAAGGAAGAAACCGCCTTCGACCTGGCTCGGGATGGCCAGGCCTTCCTGTCGGCACTTGATCGGGTGGCCCCCGTCGTCTGGTGATTTGCTGCTAAGCTGTCCCGCAGCAGCCAGGGTGGAATGCTGGATGGGAGCCAGACTGACTCCGCAACAACTGGATCAGATCGTTCGGGAGTACTTTGGACCCGGCGGCGCGGGCGAGTGCCCGTTTTGTCCGAGTTGCGGAGAAGACCTCGAGATTGAGTCCTCCGCGGTAGCGGGCTTCGGCCTCCAGCTTCGGATCAACTGCCAGGATTGCGAGGTTCTCGCCACCTGGGTTCAGCCTCAGCCGGTCCGGGACTGGAAGACGCTCCACCTCGATTACTTCGCGGAGTGCTACCTGTTGGAGGAGACGATCCGCTGCCCTTATGATGATTGTTATGTGACCTGGGCCGAGTTCAGTGACAGGGTCGTCCAGTTCAACTGTCCTTACTGTAATCGCCGCGGGCGGATCATCGTGACTCCAACGCCTGAGGTCCAGTGAGTTGGTGGGCCCTGTGAGACGATAGTATGATTGGCCTTTAACGAGCCCTGTAAGTAGGAAAGAAGCATGCGCGAAACCAGTCTTGTTCTTCTCTTCATTTCTTTTCTGGTGTCTCCTGCAGTGGGCGGAAACTGGCCCCAGTGGCGCGGTCCCCAGCAGACTGGAACCAGCCCCGAAAAGGACCTTCCGCTGCGCTGGGGTCATGCAGAAAACATCGAATGGAAGATCGAGATGCCTGGCCGCAGCGGTGCTACCCCGATTATTTGGGGTGATTACATCTTCCTCAATGTGGCCGAGGACGATTCTCTCTCCCTCTGGTGTCTGAATCGCAACAGCGGCGAGAAACTCTGGACCCGGTGGCTGTCGGATGGAAATTACTTCAAACAGAAACACAATATGTCTTCGCCCTCGCCGGTGACGGACGGCCGTCATGTGTGGGTCTTGACCGGTACCGGTGCACTCAGGGCCTACGACTTTCAAGGTCAAGAGCTGTGGCACAGAGAACTGCAGAAAGAGTACGGTGCTTTCGGCCTCAACCATGGTTATGCGTCTTCCCCGCTTCTTCATCAGGGTCGACTTTTCGTGCAGGTGTTGCACGGTATGACCACCGACGACCCTTCCTACGTGATGGCCATAGACTCGCTCACCGGGAACAACCTGTGGCGCGTCGAAAGGCCCACTGATGCCCTCAAGGAGTCCCCTGACTCCTACACGACACCTGCCGTTTTAGAGTTCGCGGACGGTTTTCAAATCGTCATCAGCGGGGGAGACTATGTGACTGGACATGATCCTGACACGGGTGGAGAGACCTGGCGGGTCAGCGGTCTCAACCCGGCTCGGGACCATTGGTACCGGATTGTCGCATCCCCCCTGGTACACGATGACATGATCTATGTCGCATCCCGGGTGAAGCCCTTCCTGGCCCTGCGAGCCCGGGGTCCAGGGAACGTGGAGACGGTCTGGTCCACCGACCAGGGGCCTGATGTACCCAGTCCTGTCCACGACGGAAAACGCCTGTATATCGTTCGGGATAAAGGAATCATGTGGTGCCTGGACGGGCAGTCGGGAAAAGTCGTCTGGGGGCCCGAACGACTGCGCCCCGGAACCTACAGCTCATCTCCGGTGCTGGCCGACAATCGAATCTACGTCACCAACAAAGATGGTGTGACTTCCGTGGTGGAGGCGTCTGATCGCTTTCGGACCGTGGCCGTGAATGAACTGGAAGGCTACACCCTTTCGTCTCCTGCCATCTCAGGGGGTCAGATCTTTATCCGGACAGCAGAGTTCTTCTACTGCATCGGCAAGCAACACTCTTCTGATTGAGACTCTCGGGAACTGCCCACGGTCCCATGTCTCAAAAAACTACACCGCCCTGCCTGGCTGTATCGATTCTGGACAAACTCCGCTCCCGATAACCCCGGATATTCAGCTCCTAAGTGGGATGGGTGCTGGGTGCTGGGTGCTGGGTACCACGGCGCCACACTGTCACACCCCCGGACGTGGGAGGACGCTCTGTGGTCCGATCAGATCTGACGAGTGACAACGAGAAAACCAGGAGCGAGGAACAAAAAAGGAGGCCCACCGCACCTGGCAGCCGATTCGGTGCGGCGAGCCTCCCGGGGAGGCGGCGGCAGGAAAAGACCGCCGCCTAATTCATGGCGAGTTCAGCCATAGCAAGATTGAGAAGCACTTGGACTTCTGCGCGCCGATTGGCCTGGCGTCCTTCAATAGTGGAATTGTCGGCCACTGCCATGACCTCACCGAAACCGTGAGGTCGCACAAACCAGCGCAGCGGAACCGAGTGCTCTTCAGCCAGGTATTGGATCACCGACTCGGCCCTGCGACGGCTCAGGTGGCGATTGAAGTCGATGGGACCGTCGGAGGAGGCGAAGCCGGTCACCTGAAAGAGAATCCCCTGGCGGCGCTCGGCAGCAGAGACCAGAAGCTCGTCAAGCTGCATCCGAGCCTCTCCATCCAGTTCGACGCTCGCCACCTGGAACTGGACTGTGATGGACTCCACCACACGATAGTCATCGAGATTCGAGAGTTGACCCTCGAGGTACCCCACTTTCCGCGAATTCTGGTCAGCCTGGAGCCTGGTCTTCTGAAGATCCGTCATGACTTGACCCAGACGCTTGCCAGTGTCCCTGGCATCCTTGCGGATTCGCGCGGAGGTACCGGTCAGCTCTTCGACCTGGCCGCCGAGCTGGATCATATTCTGCTCCATCCCTCCCAGTTGAGCGTCAAACTGGGAGGCCCTCGCTTCAACCGTAGAGGCGACTTTCAAATCGATATGCTTCATTTTGATCGACCTGGCTGTGACCAAACCCGACTGATCCTCCCGTCCTCGAACCCGGACTAGCAGACCTCGCATCAGATCTGAAGGCCGATAGATGCGGGGGTAACGAAGGAAGTTCTTGGTTTGCTCTTGAATCTGAGTCCCTGGCTCGAGCCGCACGACGAACTGGTGGCCCCTGAGATCGTCCACAATGATTCGGTGCGGCGTGTTGGAGAGTACGACCCCTTCGATTCGAACCTTCTTCCCAGCCTGCAGAAGAGAGACGCAGGTGATCAGGATTAATGTGAAGAGAAGCAGCATTGATTTGCGGGAGTTCTTGTTCATTTTGGTTCCTCCTTGAGGTTTCTTCGAACTCTGGTTTGGCGACCCGGTGTCCATCACCGGACCATCCGCTTGTCCAGCCCTAAAGCAAGTCTCGTTCCAATCTCCGGTAAACCAATTGAACTACATTTTAATCAACTACTTAGGAGGACTAATGACTGAAACCCTGCACCCACAGAACAAGGAAATATTCCCCCTGTCAGGGAAAATTTCCCGGTCTCATCGGAAGTTCGGGCCTGTAGTTGGAGTCGATATCGCCAAATGCTATGATCTTGCGATTCGGCCCGGATCGAGGGCCAGAGAGTTGCGGAGACAAAGCCGTTGCGTTCGTCTTACAGGAGAGCAGCCCGAGGTGTTCAAGACCGGGTCACCGCACTGATGCACGAGAACCGATGAGTTGGAGTGGAAACGGAAATCCCCAGGTGGTTGGCTCCTGGGGCAAGCAGGCTCACGGACCCGTTCTGGTCGTGGTCGGCGGCCTCCATGGTAACGAGTCGAGCGGAGTCATTGCCCTGACCCGGTTGCTGCAAGAGCTTGCAGCGGGGAATGGGGACGCCCGGGGAAGGCTGGTGGGTCTCAGAGGTAACTGCCAGGCCCTCGACCTTGGAGCGCGCTGGATCCATCAGGATCTGAATCGGCTCTCGACCGAGGAGCAGGTCGACTGGATTCGTTCCCACCCGGATCCTTCCCAACTCGACGGTGAGAGGCGAGAGCAGGCTCGATTGCTGCAGATTGTTGAGCCCCTCCTGAGCACCACACCCGGTGGTCAGTTCTACCTGCTGGACCTGCACTCTACTTCCGGCCAGAGTGCGCCCTTCTCGATTGTGAACCATCAGCCCTCCAGCCGGCGACTGGGGGCTCGGTTTCCAGTTCCGATGGTGTTTGGGCTTTATGATGAGATCCACGGGACCCTGGTGAGCTATTTCGACTCGCGAGGCATTGCCGCTCTGTGTTTCGAGGGAGGTCAGCACGAATCGAAAGAGACGGTCCTTTTTCACCTCGCTATTCTGCGGCTGGCCCTGGTCTTCACCGGAATCTTGAAAAAGAAGACTGCACCCACTTTCGACAGTCGATGGAGATGCTGGAGCAGGCTTCCCGGGATCTGCCCCGGGCTCATCAGGTTCGCCACCGGCACCCGGTTCAGCCTCGCGACCAGTTCCGGATGGAACCCGATCTGGTCAACTTTCAGTCGGTCAGGAAGAACCAGTTGCTGGCCCGCGACCAGAACGGGGAGATCCGATCCCCTCGCCCCGGACGAATCCTGATGCCCCTCTATCAGGCCCAGGGAGACGACGGGTTCTTCATCGTGGATCCCATCGAGAAAACCCCAGCCGACTCCCCGGCTTTCTGATTCCAGAACCCAGAACCCCAGAACCCAGAACCCATTCTTCAGTGATCCTGCTGATAGTGCTCGGCAATCCAGTCACGCCCAAAGTCGCTCTCATAATCGCGCCACACAGAGTGGACGTGATTGGCGTTGTTCTGAATGTTGTCGAACTCGATCAGAAAGGTTCTTCCGTGGACTCGATAATAGTGTGGGTGCCCCAGGCCCTTCTCCAGGCCTCCCATCCATGCGAAGTAGATCTCGTCGCCACTCTCCTGGACCCGCTTCACTCTGGCTTCAGCCAGGTCAGGGGGGACATTGTGGATATACTCCTCGATGAGAGCTTTCAGGAGGCCCTGCTGCTTCGAAGTCATCTCGGTTCTTTTCAGGCCCCTGGGGGGAACGCTGGAAAACTCCACGGCCCTGGCGTTGCTCGTGAAAATGTCACGGGGTGGCTCGGGAGCCAGAATAGCCTGCTCCCGCTGCTTCGCATCCAAAGAGTTGAGCAGGGTTCTGGCTTTGGCTTCTTCGTCGGCCAGGACACTCAGGCCTTTGCGTGGCCCGCTTGGCACGACATGGGGCTCGGAGCCGAAGAACATGGGTGTGGTGGCCCGGATGTGCCCCTTATCTACCGTGAAATGGAAGGAGATATGGTGACCTTCGACCCTCCAGCCCCACAGTTTCTCAGTAGTCGGATCGCCGTAGATCGCAAAGTAGTAGAGATCCGGGTTGCGCAGTTGCAGGATCTCATCCCGAGCTCCCTCAGCCCGGTTTAGTTCCAGAACGAGTTGCTCCAGGCTCATGATGGTCTTGGCCTTGTAGTAGCCGGTGCGGCTCAAGCCGCTGGCCACCAGAGCATCGGACAGCCGCACCTGATCCGGGGTCATCTGGTCGTACCGAACTCCGATGCGACTGCGCATGGGAATGAAGTGCCACTTCTCCCATTCCTCCTGGTCGAAGGGGAACACGGCCTGGTTGCGCTGCTCCCAGGTGAGCGCCGCCAGAAAGTTGCGGGCCGCCTGCACCATCAGCTCATCCGATTCGCTCGGATGGGCCCAACTGGTCCCGCTTGTGAGGTGAAAAACAACGAGCAACGTTGCGCTCAGGATGGCAGTTCTCATGTCGAATCCTCCCTGGGTATGGTTAACGACGGGATCTTATGGAGCGGGACGGGGATTGTCAAAGAAATGGGTTCTGGGTTCTGGGTTTGGGGGTTGGAGTTCCCGGATTGCAGCTTCGGAGGGAACCGGCTAGAGTTAAGGCAGGCCCTTCACCGTACGATGCTGGAGATCAAGATGCGAGCCTCCCTGAAGAGAGCCATCTGGCTCACCGTTGCCCTGAGCCTCATTCTGTCCATTGCAGCCATCGGGCCGCCTCAAGTGGGATGGGTCTGGTTCAGTGCCGACCCGCTTCCCGCCGGAACCGCATTGTTTTCTTTCGTGAATACCGAAGGGGTTCTCATCTGGGAAGCAGGGATTCCGGCCGTGAAGTCGACCACCCGGGGCAGGATTTTCGTGGATCAACGTGGAAAAACCAGCACTGGAGTCGCGATAGCCAATGTGCTCCCCTTCGACACCATCCTCACTCTGGTTCTGCGAGATCAACTCGGGGTCGAGATTGCCAGGGTTGAACTCCCGATCGAGGGGAACGGTCAGCGCGCCCTGTTCGTGGATCAGATTTTTCAAGACCAGATTGAGGATCTGCCTCCTTCTTTCATCGGCAGCCTGACTTTTGAGACCGCCGATGAAGACGACAAGGTGGCAACCGTTACCGTGCGCGGCAACAGCAACGCCCGCGACGAGGCGCTCTTCGCGACGCTGGATGTGATCGGCCTGGATGATCCCTCTGACGATCAGGTCGCTGTTCTGCCCCAGGTGGGAGGTGCCCCCGGTCTTTCCACCCAGATCGTGCTGGTCGAGCGATCGGGCCAGCAGGTAGCCGGGCGCATTCGGCTTTTCGACTCAGGGGGTGCTCCTCTGGAACTGGAATCGGACGGGGAGAGGAACTCGCAGTTCGCCTACGATTTGCCTCCTAACGGAGTCCTGCTTCTGGAGCTGACTCGATCAGAAGGAACAGGCGTCGGGTATGCCGTCGTTTCCCTCGAGCAGGGCTCGGTCGTTCCCTCGGCAGCCGCCATCTTCCAGTTCCGAGCCCAGGCCCCGTCTCCGGCCACCAGCGGAGAACTGGGAGCTGTCCTTACGGAAGCGGGGATTCTTTCGCGGCCACCAACCACCCGGGCTCGACTCTTCGTGGATTCTTTCCGCACTTTGACCGGGGTGGCCGTGGCCAGTCACGACAACGAAGAAACAAAGGCCACATTCCGGTTGATCCGAGACGACGGAACCTTTCGAGAGACCACCCGCGACCTGGCGGCCGGAGGTCACCTGGCCATCTTTGCCGACCAGCTCTTCCCGGGGCTGGACCGAAGAGATCAGACGCTGGAGATCACCAGCCCGAATCCACTTTATTTCACGACTCTGAAGCTCTCAACCAACGAGCGCTCAGAGTCGGTCTTGACCACCCTTCCCGTCCTGGATTTGAACCGGCCGGAAAGCGGAATCAGGTTCTTCCCTCAGTACGCCTTTGGCGGAGGGCTGGCAACCAGGTTGATCTTTGTAAGCGGAGACGAAATCGACCTGGCGGAAGGTGCATCCCCATCCAGGTCCTCAGCCGGCGATCCGTCTGGAGGGTCGTCCCATCCGCTGTCCTGGTTGGATCCCCAGGGACCGAAGCAGCCGCCGCCCGAAACCACAGTGGGAAGTGTGGGCGTGGCAATCTTCGGTAAGTTCTCGAATGGTAGCATCAGGTTCAGATTCAGCTATGAGTATCGACAAGACGGAGAGCTGGATAGTGAGGTGCAGGACAATGCCAATCAGGAGGCCGCTCAGAACTCATCCGCCCGCTCTTACCTTCACCTGGACGGCCGTACCGGCTGGATCTCCCTGCTCGATAGCGACAACGTGCAAGTCTCGTCAGACGGGGCGACTCAGGGATCGGATTGCCTCTGTTGCCTCTGTCCCAAGAAGGAAAAAGAAGAGAAAGAGAGTGTTGCAGAGAATGAAGGTGAGGATCCCACGGAGTCGGGTTTTGGAGTCTACCTGCACTCTCGGGAGGCCTTTTATACTCATGTCGACCTGGAAATCCCAGGGCGTGGGTTTCCCTGGCAACTGGCCCGCCAGTACCGCAGTCGCACCCAGCACGACGGGATCCTGGGCCACAACTGGTTTCTCAATTACAAGCGTCGCCTCGTCATCATAAGCGAAGAAATAACACCTCTGGACGATTTCGGCTTTCCTCCTGCGGTGCCTCGTTTCGAAAAGGGAGATGTGGTGCGAGTGGACGGACTCGGTCGGGTAGACGTCTTCAAGAAGCACCCCGACGGGTCCTATCGGTCCCCGCGTTATTTCTATACGAAACTGATCGAACTCGATGATGGTTCCTTTCTGGAGCGGGATCCACGCGGCAACAGAGTGGACTACGAGTTTCCAGACGGCGCTGGGGTAGCTCGCATGGTGGCACTCGGTGACCGCCACGGCAACACGATGCGTTTTGAACACGACCGCCTGGGACGGCTGGCGCTGGTGTTAGACACTCTGGGGCGTCCCATCACTTATCACTACAACGCCGACAGTCGCCTGATCCGGGTGCGGGATTTCGCAGGCAGGCAGGTTCGCTTCGTCTATGACCAGAAAGGTGATTTGGTGGAGTCCACCTCCCCGGCGGTGACAGGCACTCCCAATGGAAACGATTTTCCTGATGGCAAGACCACGCGCTACGTCTACCGCGATGTTGACCATCCCATCTTCGGTCATGATCTGACCCAGCTCTACCTGCCCAATGACGTAGCAGAAGGAGGGGATCCCCGAATCGAGATTCGATACGCGGATGACTATGTGTTCAGCGTGACGATCGGGGGGATCAACAGCAGCGGAGTTCCAGCAGGCGGTATGCTCCGCTTCTCGGACCGTTCCCTTTTCGGCTTCAACCCCTTCGACCCGGACCTGAAGATCGACCTCAACGAGGTGGTGGCCGAAACCGATGTCACCGACCGCAACGGCAACTTTACCACCTACGGATTCAACAAGCTGAAGAACATTGTTTCCAGAAAGGAGTTCACCAATCGCGAGGTGAGGCCGGGTGACCCCGAGTCTTACGAAACCCGCTTTGAGTACAACCAGGATGGGAAGATGGTGGAAATCATCTATCCGGAAGGCAACTCGATTGAGTACCTGTTCGATGAAATTAATCCAGACCGCTTTCAGCAGGGAAACCTGCTACAGATCACGGAGAAGCTCGACGCCGATCGCTCTGGGGACCAGGAAGAGATCACGACAACACTCACATACGAGCCTGTATACAATCAGGTCAGCAGCACGACCGAGGCCCGGGGCAACGACGCAGGCTATGTCCCTCAAAACGGAGGAGTCGCCTCCCCGCAGCGCTACAGGACCACCTTCACATTCGACTACCAGGAGGGGACCAATCTGGACGCGCTTGCCCAAGAACTCTCCCTGGGAAGTGGTGAGACTCAGGCGCTGCTCGAGGCCGCCGGAGTGTCACTGAACCTGGGCGACCTCAACAGCGACGCCGTCACGGACAACATCGGAGGAGATACCATTCAGGTAGTAGAACCTGCCGTGAATCTGCTTCCCGGCTCGAACATGGCTGCTATAGAAGCATCCAACCAGCAGCCCATTGTTTCGCTGAATACCTACAATCGTTTCGGCCAGATTACTTCCTCGACCGATCCGGAGGGCAACCTCACGGAGTACGAGCACTACCCGGAAAACGACCCGAATGGAGATGGACGGGATAAGACCATTGGTATGGGCACCGAGCCTTTCGGTTACCTGAAACAAACGATTCGGGACAGGCTAGCCTCACCCGGGCGGAATTCCAGAACGAATCCCACTCCTGTGATGATCCGGAACCGATTCTTTTACGACCCTGTAGGCAATGTGGTCCGGAGGGTGGATGCCCGTGGAATTCGAACCGAGTATGCCGTCAATCAACTGAACCAGGTGGTTCAGATCACCAGAGCCTCCGGGCACAATTTCTTTGGCCCCGACCCACTGGAACCCCTGCAATTGACCGACTTCCAATACCTGGAGCGGTTTTTCTATGACTTCAACGACAATCTGGTCCTGCACCAGGTCGAGGACCGGGGCAACACCTCCAGCGTGGATGGCAACCTGCCAGTTCTGGATCTGCCACCTACGGTCTCCGATCCCGATCCCACAGGCGGAACAGCCTTTGTCGACACGGTCTACGCGTATGACATCCTGGACAACCTGCTGGAAACCGTCGAAGAAGTGGGTGGCGCGGCTCGGAGCCCCTTCGGGCTCGCTATCGCTACGATTCCAACCGAAACCTGGCCCTGGTCATTCAGCCCGAGGGCAATGCTCTGACAACCATCTATGATGAGCGAGATCTCGTGTTCCAGGACACCCGGGGTGCCACTGCTCCTCAGGTCTCAGCACTGCTGAGCGGGAATGATCCCGTCGACTATGATGTTCGCGGGGGCACTCCCTCGACTCAGACCTTCCACTACGATCTGAACCGGAACCTGATCGAGGCCGTGGACGGATCAGACACCGACTCGTCGGCCGCGAACAACTCCGACATCGCCGGAGCCGGCGACAGGACGCGGTATGTATATGACGGTTTCGATCGCCTGGCCGGCAGTGTCGACAGTGTCGGAAACCAGAGCGTCACCCAGTACGATCCTGCTGGCAATGTCGTGCGATTGAGCCGATTCGGCCCTGTCGGCGGAGAAAGCCCGATGGCAGACGGACCTGACGCGCTTTCTGGACCCGTTTCGGTCAACGGCGTGGTGCAGGCCGGCAACCTCGTCAGCGACACCCTTCTGGGGGCCACCGAGATTCTCTACGATGAACTGAACCGGCCTTTTCAAACCGACCAGGTCCTCTTCGTCAACAGTATCGACACCGTCCGGTCCTCCGATGTTGCTGACGGCGCCGAGGACATCGGCAAGGGAAACCTGACGCCGGGAGACAGCCAACAGATTCGGGGGGTCAGCGGCGTAGAGATCCTGGGCCGGGTCTCCACGCGGAGCGAGTACGACCGCAACTCACGTGAGACCTTCCAGGTCGAGGACGATGGCGACACCTCCCGATCCTTTTACGATGGGGCCGACAGGATCATTCAGATCGTCGATCCAGAGAGCAACACGTTGGAGAGTGTGTACGACGACAACCACAACCTGATAGAAACCCGCGAAACGGATGTCTCCCAGATCGAGGGGGTCGCAGAAGAGGTCTTTCTGACCACTTACTTCTACGACAGCCTGGACCGGCTGCAACGACGCGTCGACAACCTGGGCCAGACGCACGACTACCTCTACGACTCCCGGTTTAACCTTGCCGCCATGGCGGATGCCTCGGGCCCAGGCGGCCCCGTCCTCGAGAGAAGAGCGTTCCCCAATGGTGCGCTGACTGTCAACGCGACCAACCAGTTCGGCAACGTGACCCGCCACTCCTACGACGGCATCAACCGCCAGATCGAGTCGGAAGTGATACTGACCGCCTCCGGCCAGGGCGACGGAGCCCACGCAGGAGCCGACCTCTTCGGTGTCAAGGAAGACACACCACCCCCCGATCCAACCCAGGGTGGCGGCGATGGAAGAGTGAAAGTCCGATTCCACTGGGATCGGAACTCCCTGCGCTCCAGCCAGACCGACGACAACGGGAATCAGAGCCAGTACGAGTACGACAACCTGAATCGCCTTGTGCGTCAGACGAACGGCGTCTGCACCCAACCCGAGCTGGTGGATCGGTGTGACACACCGACGACAAACACTTACACCTACGACGAGGACGACAACATGGTCCGTCGCGTCGACCAGAATGGTTCTGTCATCGACTCCAGCTTCGACGCCCTCAACCGCCTCATTCACAATGACATTACAAGGGCTGACGGGGTGGTAGGAACAACGGCCACGGCCTACGAATATGACGGCCTGACCCGAAGAGTCGAGGCGACGGACAACAACGAACCAGGAGATCCAGGTGATGATTCCACTGTCACCTTCGCCTATGACAGCCTGGGCCGGGTGATTGAGGAGATCCAGCAGACGGGCGCTTCTCCCCCTCAGGTCATTTCCAGCAGCTGGCGAGCCGAGAATCTGAAGGTAGCCTCTACCTATCCCAATGGTCGACGGGTCACAACCACCTTTGAAGGCCTGGATCGGATTGACCAGATCGCCGGGGACAACGGCGCACAGACTATAGTGGATTACAACTACATCGGACCGAGCCGGGTAGGAGAGAGACTCTATCCCGCCAACGGTACTCGCATGACCTACCTGGATGACGGAGCGACTGAGGATCCTGGATATGACGGTCTACGACGACCCGTCCAGCTCCGACATCTTCGTGAGAACAATTCGCTGATCGTGGGGTTTACACAAGACTACGACCGGATGAACAACCGCCTCACCGAGACCAAACTGCACGATCCGGCTAACAGCGAGCAGTACCGTTATGACTCCGCCTACCGATTAACAAGCTTCGAGAGGCCCGATCCGAGATCTGCCGCACCGCTCCACAGCGAGTGGGCGCTGGATGGAGTCGGCAATTGGACACAGGTGGACGATGAGACTCGCGAGCACTCTTCCTTCAACGAGATCACCAGGCGCAGCGACGGAGGGGTCACCAGCATCCTTTCTGACCAGAACGGCAATGTGACCGACGACGGAACCCACGTCTTCGCCTGGGACTACCGCAATCGTCTCCGGTCCGTGGCCTCCGATTCAGGCGGAACGCCTGTGGCCGCCTATGTCTACGACGCCCTCCGCCGGCGCGTTCGCAAGCAGGTTTCCAGTTCCGGGAAACTGAACCAGACCACCGGTTTTGCTTATGACGGATGGCAGGTCCTGGAGGAACTAGACGGGGCCGGCAACCCTTCGAAGCAGTTTGTCTATGGAAGCTACATCGACGAGCCGCTGATGATGGACAGAAATCCAGATGGAGGCATCGTTGCCACCGGCAACGGCGACCAGCGTCTTTTCTATCATCAGAACACACTCTCCTCGACGTTCGCCCTGACCGATCCAGCCGGCTCGGTCCTGGAAGCCTATCAGTACGATGCTTACGGCCAGCCAACCGTGTTCGAGCCGGGACCAGCCGTGCAATCGATTCCAGCCGGAATTGTCGGACCGGACCCTGGAGAAGGCGGGACGGGAAACCCCTATCTCTATGGCGGGCGTCGTTATGATGAGGAAAGCGAGAAGTTCTATTTTCGCTTCCGATATCTGGACCCCGTACAGGGTCGGTTCCTGTCGCGAGACCCGATGCGGCCCGGAGCGATCTCCAGTCTTTACAGCTTTGTCAGCGGAAATCCCATCAACCGACTGGACTCGATGGGCCTGGATGACACTCCACCGCCCCTGGGTGACCTCGAAGTAGACGGCCAGACTTTCCAGCTCGGTTTTGGATTGGGGATCAGTATCTCGTGGGGAAACGTGGTCCGGGACGGTGTTTCGGAGGGTTCGTACCGCAGCTTTTCCCTCGGCGCGATGGCTCCGGAGTTCAGCGGATCCTACGTAACCAGCCAACCCCGAGCAGGCCAGGGTCCAGATGCAGCTTTGGGCGTCTCAGATCTGGAGGGGGGAGCCTTTGAACTCAGCGCCGGACTCGGGTTCTTCGCCCAGGCATTCGGTACCTGGGCCATACCCACTGGAGACACAGTTCTCGACCAGCCCGGCACGGGCTGGGGACCCGCGCTCGGGTCCATCTTCAGCTTTAGCGCGCTTGGGGGCTATACCTGGATCGAGTCCACGGAGAGTCAGGGCACTATGCTCCAACGCCTGGAACTTCTGACGGCCGAGCTGGCAGCACAGGTCCAGTCAAGGGCACCAAAGGCGTCACCCTCCAGCTGCTTTGCAGCAAGGAGACCCAAGTCGGGTTGCTGCTGGCAGACATGTTGTCGGGGGGCCAACCAGGCTTACGTAAATAGCGAGGCTCGCATCAATGCCCTGGTCCAACGGATCCACCAGGTGCAAGCAGACTACGGGCGAAGTCTGCAGCAAAGTCTTATGCGCTGAGCTTCGACCTGAAAGTGGAGTAAATCATTGTTCCAGAACGATCTTCTTAAAGAACAGAACATTCTGATCACCGGCGGCGGCACCGGCCTGGGCCGGGTCATGACCGAGCGCTTTGCCCAACTGGGCGCCCGGGTAGCCATCCTGGGACGGCGTAGCAAACCCCTGGAAGAAACGGTGGGGGCCATACGCGAGGCGGGTGGCACCGCCGCCTGGACCAGCGCCGACGTCCGCGACCCCGGCCAGGTCGAAGCGGCCGTGGAGAAGCTCGAAGGCGAGCTGGGCCACTTCACCGGTCTGCTCAACAACGCGGCTGGCAACTTTCTGGCCCCGTCCGAGGACCTTTCCGCCAACGCCTTCAATTCCGTCGTTCAGATCGTACTCTACGGCACCTATCACTCCACCATGGCTCTGGGACGGCGCTGGATTGAACGGAAAACGCCCGCCCACATCCTCTCCATTGTCACCACCTATACCTGGACCGGTTCCCCCTTCGTCATGCCCAGCGCCTGTGCCAAGGCCGCAGTACTCGCCCTGACTAGATCACTGGCTGTGGAGTGGGGTGTTTACGGCATCCGCTCCAATGCCATCGCCCCGGGACCGTTCCCAACCGAGGGAGCCTTCTCACGCCTCTTTCCCCCGGAGTTTCAGGCCCGCGCCGAAAAGACAAATCCGCTGGGCCGCCTCGGCCGGCCCCCGGAGCTGGCCAATCTGGCGTCCTATCTCTTCTCGCCCATGGCTTCCTACATCAACGGGGAGTGCGTGGTCATCGACGGAGGCGAGTGGCTCAAGGCCCAGGGGTTTGCCAGTTTCACCGACTTTCCCCGCGAGCAGGTGAAGGCCCAGATGGAGGCTATGCGACCGAAGAAGGCTTGAGGGCTTTCCTCAATCGTCGAGCTGATTCGGCGAGAGAGACCTTCAGGTACTCAGCTTCCTCTTTCTCACTCCGGCTGATGGGGCCCTCCTCCCCGGGCTCGACCTGAACCTCGACAAAGGCAGAACCGTCACTGTGAAGAATTCCAGAAAGTGCTTGTATATAGTCCTTTGACTTGTCAAATCGGTAGGCGCGCTTGAACCCACTGGCTCGAGCCATTTTGCACCAGTCCAGACTCTCACGGGCGGGAATTCTCTGGTTGCCCGTAATTTCGTAGGTCCCATTAACCAGAACGAAGAGAATCAGATTCGTGACTCCGGACTCCACGATCGTGGTGAGGGTCCCGAGACTCATCAGCATGCTCCCATCGCCGTTCAGGCAGATCACTTTACGGCGAGGTTGAGCCATGGCCAGCCCCAGGGCCAGATCGGCAGCATGTCCCATGGCACTATCGGCCGAGGCGAAGTCGAGCTGGTGCTTCGAGAGCCGGCCCCAGGGCCGAACGGTCGACATCGTAGTGACCACGATCTCCTCTCGTCTCAATTTGGCCAGGTGTGCCAGCAGTTCGTCTTTGGTAAGCATCTCGGTCAGATGAATTCTCGCAGCAGCAGCAAGGCTACGGGCCGGGATTCAATTCTGGCACGGTCCCAGGCTTCGGCTACTCCCGGCAAGTCAGCATCGGACTTGTAGAAACCGTAGGGAACGCTCCAGGCGCTCAGGGTCGGTTCCGTGACCAGAGCCGCTGAATCCAAATCGTTCCGGACCATGTTGCAGGAAGTGAGTGATTCCATTTCAGAAGGGACTTGCTGAGCCCGCATTTTGGCCCACCCTCGATATCCGATCAGGCAGAGAAGGGGAACTCCCATTCGAACGGCAGTACCACGCAGGCCGTCACCACTCTCCAACAGGCCGCTATTCTGAATCAATACCACGGGCTGGCGGCCCCCCATCCACAGGCCGGAGGCAATGGCGAAAGCCTCACCTTCACGGGTCACTGTCAGCAGAGTCATGTCGGGCGAGTCTTCGACACCACGGAAAAGAGCCGCCGATCCGTTGTCGGGAAGTCCCACCACATGCGATGTACCCAGCCTGGTCAACTCGGCGAGTAACACCGCGGCCTTTGGCTTATCAGTCACAATCTGAACTCATCAAACTACCATGGGCCACGACCCTTGGAGTGCGGCTCTCGAAGTGCCGCTTTACAGAGCGGAAGTCAAACTTCCGCACTCCAGGAGAGAGTCGCCCCGCCAGGGCGCCTCCCACACGATTCTAGTCCATCTGGACAAGGGACTGAGGTCTCTTCCCCGGTAGATTCTGAAAAAAATCCTGGCCTTCGTGGTCGATGATAATGAAGGCTGGAAAGTCCTCGACTTCGATCTTCCAGATGGCTTCCATGCCCAGCTCTTCAAACTCCACCACCTCGACTTTCTTGATACTGTGTTCGGCCAGACGAGCCGCCGGTCCACCAATCGAGCCCAGGTAAAATCCCCCGTGCTTTCGGCAGGCCTCGCGGACCCGCCCGGACCGGTTTCCCTTGGCCAGCATCACCATGCTGGCTCCGCGACTCTGAAAAAGGTCCACGTAGGGATCCATGCGGGCTGCCGTGGTCGGTCCAAAGGAACCGGAAGCGTAGCCTTCCGGTCGCTTGGCCGGTCCGGCATAGTACACCACATGATCTTTCAAGTAGTGTGGCAAATCACCTCCGGCATCGAGACGCTCTTTGAGCAGGGCATGGGCAATATCGCGGGCCACGATCAGAGATCCGGTCAGGGAGAGCCGGGTGGCGATCGGGTACTTCCTGAGTTCGGCCAGGATCTCGCTCATGGGTCGATTCAGATCGATCGCGACGGCTTCGCTGCCCAGTTGCTCTTCGGTCGCCTCGGGCAGGTATCTGGCCGGATCCGTTTCCAGTTGCTCCAGGAAAACGCCCTCCCGGTTGATCTTCCCCAGGATCTGACGGTGGGCGGAACAGGAGACCCCCAGCCCAACCGGACAAGAAGCTCCGTGGCGAGGCAGGCGAACCACCCGCACATCGTGGGCAAAGTACTTTCCGCCAAACTGCGCTCCTATGCCGATCTGGACGCACAGCTCGGCGATCTCCTCCTCCATCTTCAGATCCCGGAAGGCCCGCCCCCCTTCGTTGCCAGTAGTGGGAAGGTCGTCCAGATAGTGGCAACTGGCAAGTTTCACCGTCTTCATGGTGAATTCTGCCGAGGTCCCTCCCACCACCAGAGCCAGATGGTAGGGCGGACAGGCTGCTGAACCGATGGACTCCATTTTTTCCGCCACAAAGTTGAGGAGCGACTCCGGGTTCAAGAGAGCCTTGGTCTCCTGATAGAGGAAGGTCTTGTTGGCAGAACCACCGCCTTTCAGGATGAAGAGGAACCGGTATTCCTCTCCCGACCCGGCATGGATCTCGATCTGGGCGGGCAGATTCGTGTCGGTGTTCTTCTCTTCGTACATGTCCAGAGGGGCGAGTTGGGAATAACGAAGATTCTGCTCCTGAAAAGCCTGATAGATTCCACGCGACACGGACTCGGCATCGCTGGAGAAGGTGAAAACATTCTCACCTTTGTAAGCGTGCACGATCACAGTTCCGGTGTCCTGGCACCCGGGGAGGATTCGCCCTGCAGAGATGTTGGCGTTCTTGAGGAACTCGAGGGCTACGAAGCGGTCGTTCTCGGAAGCTTCCGGGTCTTCCAGAATGTTCCTCAACTGCTTCAGGTGCTGGGGGCGCAGCAGGTGCTCCGCATCGTCGATAGCCGTGCTGGCCAGAAGAGACAGAGCGGCCGGATCTACTTTGAGAACCTCCACACCATTCCAGGACTCCGTCGACACATAGTCGGACGTCAGCTTTCGATAAGGCGTGGTGTCGGGCCCGTGCTCGAAGATCTCCTGGTACTTGAACTCAACCATCTTGTCGAGATCCTCATCAGACGCCCCCGGGTTGGGGCAGACGGGCCGCTCGAACCTGTTCGGGGACCGGCCGGAGGTCCCAGATCAGACCGAGCCAGCTCATGACCTTGAGCAGGTAGAAGGTGATATCGACTTCCCACCAGAAGAACCCCTGGCGAACCGTGGCGGGATAGTGGTGGTGGTTGTTGTGCCAGCCCTCTCCCAGCGTCACAAGAGAGAGCAGAAAGCTGTTCCGGCTTTCGTCTCCGGTGTCGTACCGTTTTCTGCCCATGAGGTGGGCTAATGAGTTGATCGAGCAGCTGCCGTGGAAGAGCAGGATCGTGGACACGAAGAAGCCCCAGATCAGCATCTGCCAGCCGCTCGTCCCGGAGCCGGGAAAATAGAGGCTCAGGAACTTACCCAGGCCAAAGAGGCTGAAGGCCATGACGATCGGGACCAGCAGATCAAATCGATCCAGGAAACGAAGCTCCCGAAAGCGCATCAGGTCGGGTATCATGCTGACCCGGGTAGGGAAGTTCCTTTGATCGGTGATCCAGCCGATATGGCTCCAGAAGGGCCCGTGCTGGAGAGGCGAATGAGGATCTTCCGGTCCGTCCGAGTGCTTGTGGTGGACGCGATGATGGGCAGCCCACCAGAGCGGTCCCTTCTGCGTACAGGATAACCCGAGAAGAGCCAGAACGAACTGCATGAAGCGGCTCGTCTTAAAGGTCTTGTGCGAAAAGTAACGGTGATAAAAGCCAGTGATAAAAAACATCCGGACAAAGTAGAGAGAGATCGCCACCGCTACCGCCACCGGACTCCATCCCACAAAGATAACTCCAAAGCAGACCAGGTGAAGGGCAATAAATGGAATGCTGCGGATCCAGTCGATCTGGTACGGCACTTCCTGAAAGGTAGGAGGATTGAGTTGTTCTGGCGCCCCGACACCGGATTCAAACCAGCGGCGGATCTCAGTAAGTATTGGCTTAGCCATAGGTTAAGAATCTACACCCTTCATCGGACAGGCTTTGGTTGATATTGCTTCTGCAAGATCAGCCGGAGAGCTCGAAATTAAGGAATCTCTATTCTAGCGGAAAACGTCTTCGATCTCATCTTTTCGACAGCAAAACGTTCCAAACCTTCCAAAGTTCCTGGACTCCAGGGTAGCAGGCCCCGGGGTCACTCGATGATTTCCTGGACTCACCCCAGGGTCCCCAATATCTGCACAGAAGCGCTCCAAAGAAGTCCTCCATCTCCAACAGCCGCATTTTCAGATCTTAGCCCGGATTATGCATGAGATCTGAATCCGAGTGAGATTTGGGCCCATAAAAAGAGCCGTAGCTCTCTGATATAAAAGGGTTTACACAAACAAGACCCTAACCAGGAGCTACGGCAATGTTAAGAGCAGTCTGCCAGAATACCCTGCCATTTCACAGCCACAGAAAGATCACGGCGCGTTTTGATGGGGGGAGCCTCACTTCCGACGCAGGATGGTTGTTGTTTGGATCGGTGGATCGGCAACATCGGCTCTGCGAGGGCTTCAGTTCGTGTATTTCGGAGAGTCGAGACCAACGCTACATTCGTCATGATCTGTTGAAGTTGATCCGACAACGAGTCTTGCAGATCGTGGCCGGCTACGAAGACTGTAATGACGCCGATACGCTGCGCTCGGATCCGATGCTCAAAACCGTCTGTGATCAGTTGCCGGAGAGCGATCCGGATTTGGCCACGCAGCCGACTTTCTCCCGCTTGGAGAACTCCGTCACCAGGAAGGATCTGATGCGTTTGAGCCAGTGGCTGCTAGGCCGTTATGTGCGCTCCCTGAAGAAAAGACGTCCCGGTAAGATCATCCTGGATCTGGACAGTACCGACGACCACACCCACGGCCAGCAGGAGTTCTCCTTCTACCACGGGTATTACCGAAGCCACATTCTGCATCCTTTGCTGATCTTCGATGCCGACACGGGAGACCTGGTGTGTGCCGTGTTGAGACCTGGCAACAAGGGAGCTGCCTCTCACATCGTGCCCATTCTGAAGCGAGTCGTGGAGGCTATCCGACAAGGAGTGGGGACGGATGTCGAGATTGAGATTCGGGCCGACAGCGGCTTTGCCACGCCGCGGCTCTACGAGTTCTGTGAGGCTGAAGAGAATCAACTCCAGTATGTCATTGGGTTAAGTCGAAACCCTCGCCTGCAGCGAGTGGTCGAGCCCCTGCTGGATTCGACTCGGGAAAGGTTCCTTGAGCTGGAGGAAAAACAGCGTCAGTTTGACGAGTTTCTTTATCGAGCCAACAGCTGGGATCGATCTCGTCGCGTCATCGTCAAAGTGGAGGTCGATCAGCGCGGGATCAATCGTCGCTTTGTGGTCACCAACCGGGACGATCTCTGCTCCCAATCACTTTATGACCACTACACAAACCGAGGACAGACCGAAAACTTCATCAAGGCCTTCAAGAATCATCTGAGCATGGACCGACTCAGCTGTCATCGATTCCTGGCCAATCAGTTTCGACTCCTTCTGCATGCCCTGGCTTACCAGATGTTCGTGCGCCTGCGCGACTATCTGCACGGGACCCCCTGGCACAAGCTCGAAATCGAAACCTTACGTCGTCGTGTCCTCAAGATCGGGGCCCGGATCCGACAAACCACTCGACGCATCTGGGTCCATCTTTCCTCAGCCTTTCCCGAACAACCCCTCTTCCACCTCGTCTTGAGTCGTCTCAACTCCAGCTAGCCTCTCCCAGCTCCCCGAAAAACCGCTTCCGATACTCACCCAGGCCCAGATCTGTCTGAAATTCACTCCCCAACCACTTCAAACGCCTCGCCAACCGATATTCTTCGCAAATCCGCCTGTCACACCTGTCCGCTTTCGAGTTGAGCCACTTCTCGAGTCGTTTTTCAACTCCGGACTACGGTTCTTGCATAATCCGGGTTAGGAGAGGCGTCACAAACCCGGATCGGAAATACTTCAACCGACACAGTTGTCACGATTCGGCAAGGCGGGAAACGCACCATCCGGTAGTACTCGTCACTGATCCGGAGTCAGCAATCTTCTAACCTCCAAACAAGAGGGGTGGAGCACTTATTGCCGCCTCTTCCAAGGAGGGTTGTATATGGTTAAGGTGCGTGTTGTCGACGAGCGTGGAACCGTGGCGGTGACGACGGCTATCTTGTTGGTTTCGCTTCTGTGCTTCGGGGCTCTGGCTCTTGATATCAGTTCTCTTTTCGTGGTCCGGAACGAGTTGCAGAATGCCGCTGACGCCGGTGCCCTGGCAGCCACGCGACGGCTGTATGTCGCCAGCGGGGATGCGGTTAACCCGGGGGCCAATGCTGTGGGGGTCGCCGCAGCCCAGGCAAACAGTGCCCAGAACATTCAAGTAGAAGTCACTGGAGATCCGGGTGCCAACAGCGGGGACGTGGAACGGGGCCACTGGAGATGGTCCGATCACTCCTTCACGCCCAACAGCAGCCTCCTGGCCACCACGCTCAATGAAGTGACGAATGCGGAACTCGACGCGGACGTGAGTTTCATCAATGCGGTTCGGGTCAAAGTGCGCAGAGAGACGACGCCGGCGAATTCCTATCTTTCCAAGGTCATGGGCTTCGTTGACTTCCCCATGCAGGCCGAGGCGATCGCCTACATCGGTTTCGCGGGGACCTTTCTTCCAGGTGAGGCAGCTGAGCCCATCGCCATCTGCCACGAGGCTCTTCTCAACGCCCAGGGCGAGTACTCCTGCAGCACCGGGCGGATGATCAACAGTGGGGGAGGCGACACCCATAACACCGCTGGATGGACCAACTTCACTCAAGCTCCCTGTGCAACAGCAAGCTCTTCGTCAGTAACCCCCTATGTCGGTTGTAACGCAATCCCCTCTCCCGAGATCACGCTTCAGGTTGCTATGGGGACGACTGGAGGACAGCTTCAGAATGTCTTCGACGGTTTGGAAGCCTGCTGGCTGACGAGCGCAGATTCGGACGCCGATGGCCGCCCCGATACCGTCTACAACATGACGCTTCCGGTCATCAACTGTCCGGCCAATAATGTCGCCAACTGCTCAACCCTGGTGGGTGCAGTCAACGTGAACATGTTGTGGATGGTCCGGCAAGCCCAGGCGAATTACAACTGGGTCCCAACCGAGATGAGAGGACCTGCTCCGTTCCCGGACTGGGTCTGTCCCGACTCCATTACCGGCGGCCTGGCATTCGGTGATCTCAGCACCAACCAGAAGGAGGCCTGCTGGGGTGACTTCGTCGATCACTTCAGTCTGGTCAACTACGAGGGGACCAGCGTCAAGGACCTGACTCCGCTCTCGTCACTGAACAAGACGCTGTACTTTCTCCCGGATTGCGCAACCCACGTCCCGATCGGAGTGACTGCGGGACCCAACCTGGGGGTCCTCGCCAAGATTCCGGTACTCGTGCAATAGACCGGGGTCCGGACAAGAAAAAGTGAGTAGTACTGCCGTTAGTCACAGCACTTCTCGACCGGCTTCCCTTTCCCGTCGCCGTCAGGCGCCAGGGCCACGATCATCCGGGAATAAACTGAAGTGACGGATTCGCTGAGCTCCAGGCCAAAAGCGGCGACCGAGATCGCGACCAGAACCAGCATGACCGCATACTCGACCGTAGTGACGCCGGATTGGAGACCACACCTTTTAGCGAATGCTCTAAGGAAACCCCTTCTCAACTTCACCGCTCCGCCCTCCGAATTTGAGAAAATAACTGCTCAAAGATCTTAGACGAGGCCATCCGAATCACCAAGCAGAATCGCTCTGCGCGCTGTCTCATGGCCGGCTGGCAAGCATACAGGGCGGGGAGTAAATGTCCGGGCTACAGGGCAGGCAGCTTCACCGTCGGCGCACCAGCCGACCTGATTGGGTGTTGGGCCGGATTTGGGCCAGATTGGACATGATCTGAACCAATCTGAGAGATTTGAGACAAATGAGAGGGTGCCTGAAGATTGCCGTAAATCTCCTGAAATCAGCCAATTGAAGGGAAATCAGTCTGGTAGCCCCAAGGGGATTCGAACCCCTGTTTCCGGCGTGAGAGGCCAGCGTCCTAGTCCCCTAGACGATGGGGCCACCTGTAGAGTCCGGCGGCTTATTCAACCGGATTCCCCGAGTACTTGTCAAGGCTTGAGGGGTTCCAGATCCAAACCTGAACGGCTCAGTCCCCGGCTCAAGTTGATCGAGAATGATCGAACAAGACTGTAGTCCCCTGCTCCTCGAAACGGAAGGGTAGCTGTTTGAGTTCGCTGAGGGCCTCGCGCACCCTACCCTGAAATTCGGGATTGCAGTAAAGAAGCAAGAAACCTCCTCCTCCGGCTCCGGTGATTTTCCCTCCCAGAGCTCCGGCGTCCAGCGCTCGAGAGTAGAACGAGTCGATTCCTCCGCTGCTGATGCCCGCAGCAAGCCCCTTCTTGAACTGCCAGCTCTGGTGCAGCAGAGACCCGAAACTGTCCAGTGCCCCTTTCTGAAGAGCCTCAATCCCCTCATCCACCAGGTCTCTCATTCTGGTCAGTACGCTGAAGTTCGTCTCTATCCGGCTCTCCTGCTCGCTTAACACTCTCTCCGCCCTGCGGGTCTGGTTGGTGTAAAAGAGCATCAGACGGTCTTCCAGCTGCTTCTGGTATTCAGCCTTCAGGTTGAGAGGGCAGCTTCGGATTTTGCCGTCGGGCTCAAACGAGAGCCGCTGGAATCCACCCAGGGACACAATGTACTGGTCCTGTACTCCGATCGGCTTGGACAGAACATCGATCTCGATTTCACAGGCTTCTTCTGCCAGCTGCACCTGAGAACGCTGCCTTCCTGAGTAGCTGTACATGGCATTGAGCAGACCCACAGTCACAGTGCTCGAAGACCCCAGCCCTGAGCCCTCAGAAGGGATATCCCCCATGGTTGAAATCTCGACTCCCTGCAGGATTTCTGTCCTGCGCAGGCATTCTCTGACAAGTTCATGCTCGAGTTCGTCCACTGACTCCACGAGTTCCGTGCGGGTGTACCCCACCCGTATGCGATCGTCGAATCTCTTCTTGATGATGACAAAAATGTACTTGTTGACGGCAGAGGAGAGAACGGCTCCGCCCTCCCTTCGATAGAAGTCCCGGAAGTCGGTGCCGTCCCCGAGAAAGCTGATGCGGAGAGGAGTCCGGGTGATCAGCATCCAGGAAAAGCCTGTTCAGGCGGAATCTGCCGTAGAGGAGTAGTCATAGTAGTGGGACGACAGACCCGTCTCATGCCGGTTCAGGATGATTCCCAGAAAGTGGGCATCCGCTTTGGCCAGAGCCTCTTTGCTGCTTTTCGCCGATCTCCTTTGAGTGGAACCGGAATCGACGATGAGAAGCACGTTCTTGCTCAGCGACGCTAAAAGTGGGGCATCGGCGAGAGCTAAGACGGGTGGACTGTCAATCAGAATGGTGTCCGCCAGTTCCTGCAACTGTCCGACTCGCTCCCTCATCAACTCTGACTCGAGAAGCTCCACCGGGTTCGGAGGGGCAGGCCCGGAGGGTAACAACGAAAGCCGATCTATGGCGGTTGGAACAATCACGTCCGCGACCTTGAGGCTGGCATCGACAAGCAGGGTTGAAAGTCCCGGCGATGAGGCAAAACCCAGCGCTGTAGTGAGCCCGAACCTCCTCAAATCTGCATCGACCAGCAGCACATGTTTGCCGCTTCTGGCGATGGCCATGCCCAGATTGGACACGCTGACCGTCTTTCCTTCCGAAGGACCCGCGCTGGTCAACAGGATCATGTTGGAACGCTCAGTAAAGCGGGTGAAGGCCAGATTGGCTCGGAGCAGATTGAACTCCTCTCCGGCTCGCCCGTCCGAGCCGGCCTCCAGGAATGATCCCCCAGCCTCTGAAGACTGTCTCGGGATGGTCGAGATTGTGGCCATCAAGGGGAGTTCCAGGTCTTCTTCGACTTCTTCCGCGCTGCGGTAACGGTCGTCGAGCAGGTCAAACAGGAAAACACCCAGCAATGTCAGGAGAGCACCGCCCAGTCCCGAAAGCGCAAGATTAAGCCAGAGTTTCGGAGAACTGGGACGGGTGGGTGTGAAAGCCGATTCGACCACGGACAGGTAGTTGGTCTGTTCCCGATCTCCCTGTAGTTTGAAGAGAGCCACATATTCCTGCCGCAACCCGCTCAACTTGACCTTTAGGGAAGCGATCCCATCGTCCAGCTTACGAATCTGCTGAGCTGTAGGAGCCTTGGTCCTTCCCTCTTCGAGGGCCCCCAGCTGATCCTGAAGGCTGCCGATCTGGGTTCGAAGCCGGGCCAGTTGATCATTCAGAAACAAGCTGTGATCTTCGTCGTCGATGCTCCCGCCAGTGGGGCTCTGACGGATCAACTGGGAGGCGATTTCGTCTGCAATCCTGCGAGCTTGCTCAGGATCGGAATCCGATACCGTGATGTCGAGCAACTGGGTGCGCGCTCGTGGTGCGGCGCTCACCCGGATTGCCAGATCTCGCCAACCCGTCGGCAATCCAAGTTCTGTCACTGTTGCCTGCAGGACCACCTCACGGGCGACCAGGTGCGCATAGGTCTCCGCCAGCCGCTCTCCTGCCATCATGTCCTGGGCTGTCGGTCGTTCCCTGTCCAGAAACTGACCGACCATCAGAGTGGTTGTGCTCTTGTAAATCGCCGTCATGCTTCTGGTGACCAGAAAACCTGTCGCCAGCGACAGAGCCATAGCTGCCAGAATTCCCCAGCGCCACCACCAGGCAGTTTTCAGCACCTGTCGAAACTCTAAGGTCTCCACTTCAACTCAGTCCCGTACATCTGGTACTCACTAAAGAGCGCCCTTTCCCTTCAGAACCGTCGGAATCGTCTGCACCAGGAGAATCTGCAAATCCTTCCAGATCGAGTAGTTTCTAATATAGGCCATGTCGAGTCTCACGCGATGAGCATAATCCAGGTCGGAGCGCCCGGAAACCTGCCAGAGACCGGTCATACCCGGCTTGACCGTTAAGAGGTTCGGCCCGAACGGGCCAAAGTGCGACAGTTCTTCAGGAGTGATGAACCTGGGTCCGACGAGACTCATCTGGCCTGCAACCACGTTCAGCAACTGGGGCAGCTCGTCCAGACTGTATTTTCTCAGGAACTGCCCAAGGGACGTCACTCGTGGATCTCCTCTGATCTTCCCACGCAGCTCCCATTCGCGGAGCAGTTCGGGATGATCTTCAAGCAACTCGGCACTGTTTGAGACCATGGTTCTAAACTTCAAAGCCCCGAACTGGCGACCTCCCGTTCCGAGAACCTTCCTACGGTGGAGCACCGGGCCGGGCGAGGTCCACTTGACCAGTCCGGCGAGCAACAGAAACAGCGGCGACAACAGGATCAGGCCAAGACCTGCGCCGGTGTAGTCCATGAGTCCCTTCAGAGCCCGCTGAAGCGGATTCAGTCGTAGCCCGGGAAGGCTGGTCAGCGCCTCGCTGAGTCGGCAGCTGACCCCAATCACCTCCCGCTTGCCCCAGCAGTTGACTCCGGTCGCTTTCAAGACGGCCACATCCTGAATGCTGCCCTGGCGACGGACCTTCTCGTAGTGGGCATCCAGGTACACAACTGGATAGCTGCCCAAAGGGCGGTTGCACCGAACCCACCGTTCGAACCTGCAGCCCCGTAGCCAGGATCTCGTACAACCCGGTGGACACCCGAACCCGCACTTTCGGGACTTCGGCCGTCCGCTGCATGATCTCCAGCAACTGTTCTCTGGAGACCGCCCTCATATCGACGATCAGTTCATCCAGGTTGCCGGTCCTCAACAACCTCGGGCAGAGCCGAGAGATTGCCCAGACGAGGAACCTTTGTAAATGAAGCAGCCGACTCTTCAGAGTCTGACAGGAAGCCCAGAACGAACAGGCCCGAGCTTCGTTGATCGGACAGATCCTCAACCAGCGAGACCTCCAGTTCGTGGCCGGAGACAATGACGGTCCGCGCCAGTAGATACCCCCGAGTGCGCAGGAAATAGGCACCGCGCCTGATCAGGAAGCGGCTGGCTGCCACCAGCAGCATGGCCAGAATCCAGCTGTAGATGACCCACCCTCGAGCGACTACAATCAGCGGGATGAAGAGGAACGTCCCCAGGACCACCAGTGCCATTCCCAGGGTGCTGGCCTGGGCCAGCCTGGCGTATTCCCGCGTGCCTCCCAGCAGGTGCCCTCTTTCGTAGGCCCCGAGCAAGTAGAACAAGGCGATCCACACAGGCACGAATACAAGTCCCAGCTTCACGTACAGGGAAGGCGTCGGCAGGGCCTCCGGCGAGACAGAAAGCAGAAGCGTAAACCTGAGCCAGTAGCCAATACCGAAGGACAGTGTCAAAGCCACGGTGTCAGCGACCGCCAGCAGAAAACGGAACCATCTAAACTGCCGTGCAAGCGGCATGATCGATTGGACCTCTAGCACGACTGAGGCTGCTGGAGCGGCGCTCTCTACCACACGATTCATGAACCGTTCTCCGGAAGGGATACCGCCCCGGCCCAGACCAGAAGTCGAAAAAGCCCAAGGCCCGAAAACAGGAGCAGCACCGCGTCCACAGGTATTCGATAACGAATCAGCGACCAGGAAGCAAGATGGATGCTGGAATAGGTCAGACAGACAAGCAGCAAGAGCAGGATGGATCGCCCGGTTGGAGAATCTCTCAGCCCAAACCCGCTGATCGCCGTCCAGATTCCAAGAAGAATCAGGGGCAGGCAGAGTCCAAAAGACCCAACTCGAACCAGGTTGCTGATCGGAGAAGACTCCCTGGAGGGCCAGAACTTGAAGTAGTCCTTGAGACGGCTGACCGAAAGCCACAGGAATCTAACCGGGTCGTCCCGTACGAATCCGAGCCCGTCATTCAACAGGCGACTGTTCAGCTCAGCCTCGCCCAGGGCCCTGAGGTCCTTCGGAATCAATTCAAGATAAGCTCTGGGCCCTTCCTCCAGAATCGACCTAAAGGACGTTCCCTGAGAAGGATGGTTGGCCCAGTAGAAGGCGAACCCGGCGTTGGTGTTGAGCAGGACGAAGCTGCCGAAAGCGCGATAGTTTCTCAATGTGAAGGGCAGGACCGCGAGAAGAAGAACCAATAGAGCGATCGCCCAGCCTCGCGCCAGCCCACTCAGCCCTGATCCACGGAGCCCTCTCGAAGAAGATCCCCTCCATCGCTCCCAGAAACTCCAGGCGACCAGCACCGGGATCAACAGAAATGTAACCTGTCGAGTCGTGGTCGCAATCACAAGCGCGCAGCCCAGGCCGACCCAGGTCCGAGTCTGTCTCCCTCCGTGGCCAGAGTCTGTGCGTCCCGCCAGGGAGCCAGTCAGAAGATCGCAGACCCAGAGTAAGCCCAGGATATGAAAGGTCTCGCTCATCAAAGCCCCGGCGTAGTAGACGAAGTACCCGTAGAGGGCGCTGATCAGGGCCGCTGCCAGGGCCGCCTTCTCACCGAAGAGTCGCTTTGAGATCCTCCAGGTCAGCCAGGGCTGAATCAGTCCTGCGATCATGGCCTGGATCACCCTGGCCACAATCGGTTGAAAGCCGAAGGCTGTGTAGATGAACGTCAGGTACAAGACCTGCAGATAGCTCCAGTGAGCGGTGGGCTCTCCGGCCTGCGTGGCCGGCCACCACCCCTCCTCAAAGCTGAACCCATGACCCTCGACGACCCTCCTGGCCAGAGCGTCGTAGCTGATCTGATCGTGGGCTCCGGGGGTCGGGACCACCTCGTTCCCCTGATAAAGCGCGGAAGCGAGACGCAGGACCACTGACAGCGTCATGATCCAAATGAGAGGCGATCCGCGCTTCAAAGAGTTACCTCGTGCTCAAACCGAGGACGGATCGGTAAACACTCTCCAGCTTCCGGCCACTCTGATGCCAATCGTGTTGAGAAGCGACATAGCGTCTCCCCGCCGCTCCCATCTCCTGTCTGAGAGCAGAGCTCTCGAGAAGCCGGCCGATGTTCTCTGCAAAGCCCTCTGGATCTTCCGCCACGAGCAGGTCCCTGCCCGGCTGCGCCCCGAGTGCACGCACAGCGGAGGGATAGGCGACCAGTGGAATCCCACAGCTGAGGGCTTCCAGCACCTTGTTCTGGACACCGACCGAGTAGGTCAGCGGAGCCACCGCCACAGCGGCCCTTCTCAGGTAGGGCCGCAAGTCCGGGACCTGACCCACCACCCGGATCCGACCCTGACCGGAGCGGCGAGAAAGTCGGTGAAGAATCCTGGGGGGCCCGGCTCCAACGACCCAGAAGCGCACCCCGGGGCGAGTCTCCCATACGACCGGGAGAACCTTCTTTACAAAATGGATAACCGCCGATACATTGGCGTGAAAACTCATTTTTCCAGAAAACACCAGGGTCTCCGCATCCGCCTCGATATCAGATGAGGGGGAGAAATAGCTGCTGTCCACGCCGTTTGGAACTACCGCAACCGGAGCCCTTCCCCCGGACTTCTCCAGGAGGGCTTGATCCTGTGTGCCCGCCACAACCACTGCAGCGAACCGATCCCGCAACCAGGCTTCACATCTGCGAGTCCGTTCCAACTCAAAGTGCGCTACCAGCCGAACCAGTCTGCTTGCAGCCCTGGCTCGCGCCTGCTCAACCAGCCAGGAAATGGTATCGACGGCATCCCAGACAACAGGAGGACCGTCCGGAAAAGCCTCGCGAATGCGGGCACCAAACACCGCGCCCCGAAGATGTTCCACATGAACAAGGTCGTAGTCGCCCGACTCCAGCTCGTGCCGGATCCAATCCCACAACTCGGGTTGGAAGGAGTAGAAGTACTGGAGAGGAAGTCCCCTGCCAACGGCCTGCAGCGAGTTCTTAATTCTCTGGAACAAACTGAGCTGAAAACACTTGACGTCGACTCCCCAGGAGCTGAGCTGGCGGAGAGCGTCCGTGTTGTCAGGAAACTCGGCCAGGGTGCCGAGTCTCAATCGGTGCCCGCTCTCACTCAGAACTCGAAGCAGTTCGAATGGGCGGACCCGGATCCGGCTCGGCAGATAGGCCGTCAGGTACAAAATCTTCATGGTAGACGTCATCCCAGGCAACGTAGTTGCGCCGCCAATCATAGAGGGAAACCACAGTCTCCCGGCCACTCCGGCCCAATCTGCGGGACATGCTGCGGTCTTTCAAGGTGAGACAGACGGCGTCTGCAAAACCGGGAGCCCCATCAGCTACCAGGATATTCGCGCCCGAGGTCGCTTCCAGCCCCTCCGCACCCATCGTAGTACTGACAACAGGCAGACCGTGACTCCAGGCGTCCAGAATCTTGACCCTCGTGCCCGAGCCGGACTGCAAGGGCACGACAAGCACGGCCGTCTCAGCCAGGATTTCATCGAGTCGGGGTTGATATCCCAGGATCTCGACTCCGGAAACTCGCCTGATCCTGCCAGAGAGCTTGCCCGGTTGCGCTCCGATGACGCTAACCCGGATTATGCATGAGATCTGAATCCGAGTGAGATTTGGGCCCATAAAAAGAGCCGTAGCTCTCTGATATAAAAGGGTTTACACAAACAAGACCCTAACCAGGAGCTACGGCAATGTTAAGAGCAGTCTGCCAGAATACCCTGCCATTTCACAGCCACAGAAAGATCACGGCGCGTTTTGATGGGGGGAGCCTCACTTCCGACGCAGGATGGTTGTTGTTTGGATCGGTGGATCGGCAACATCGGCTCTGCGAGGGCTTCAGTTCGTGTATTTCGGAGAGTCGAGACCAACGCTACATTCGTCATGATCTGTTGAAGTTGATCCGACAACGAGTCTTGCAGATCGTGGCCGGCTACGAAGACTGTAATGACGCCGATACGCTGCGCTCGGATCCGATGCTCAAAACCGTCTGTGATCAGTTGCCGGAGAGCGATCCGGATTTGGCCACGCAGCCGACTTTCTCCCGCTTGGAGAACTCCGTCACCAGGAAGGATCAGATGCGTTTGAGCCAGTGGCTGCTAGGCCGTTATGTGCGCTCCCTGAAGAAAAGACGTCCCGGTAAGATCATCCTGGATCTGGACAGTACCGACGACCACACCCACGGCCAGCAGGAGTTCTCCTTCTACCACGGGTATTACCGAAGCCACATTCTGCATCCTTTGCTGATCTTCGATGCCGACACCGAGACCTGGTGTGTGCCGTGTTGAGACCTGGCAACAAGGGAGCTGCCTCTCACATCGTGCCCATTCTGAAGCGAGTCGTGGAGGCTATCCGACAAGGAGTGGGGACGGATGTCGAGATTGAGATTCGGGCCGACAGCGGCTTTGCCACGCCGCGGCTCTACGAGTTCTGTGAGGCTGAAGAGAATCAACTCCAGTATGTCATTGGGTTAAGTCGAAACCCTCGCCTGCAGCGAGTGGTCGAGCCCCTGCTGGATTCGACTCGGGAAAGGTTCCTTGAGCTGGAGGAAAAACAGCGTCAGTTTGACGAGTTTCTTTATCGAGCCAACAGCTGGGATCGATCTCGTCGCGTCATCGTCAAAGTGGAGGTCGATCAGCGCGGGATCAATCGTCGCTTTGTGGTCACCAACCGGGACGATCTCTGCTCCCAATCACTTTATGACCACTACACAAACCGAGGACAGACCGAAAACTTCATCAAGGCCTTCAAGAATCATCTGAGCATGGACCGACTCAGCTGTCATCGATTCCTGGCCAATCAGTTTCGACTCCTTCTGCATGCCCTGGCTTACCAGATGTTCGTGCGCCTGCGCGACTATCTGCACGGGACCCCCTGGCACAAGCTCGAAATCGACGTCGTCGTGTCCTCAAGATCGGGGCCCGGATCCGACAAACCACTCGACGCATCTGGGTCCATCTTTCTTCAGCCTTTCCCGAACAACCCCTCTTCCACCTCGTCTTGAGTCGTCTCAACTCCAGCTAGCCTCTCCCAGCTCCCCGACCGCTTCCGATACTCACCCAGGCCCAGATCTGTCTGAAATTCACTCCCCAACCACTTCAAACGCCTCGCCAACCGATATTCTTCGCAAATCCGCCTGTCACACCTGTCCGCTTTCGAGTTGAGCCACTTCTCGAGTCGTTTTCAACTCCGGACTACGGTTCTTGCATAATCCGGGCTAAAGACGGCCGCTGGGTGCTCTCGAAACACACCAGGCCAAACCCGTCTGACAAACCACTCAACCGCCTCGCGGTTGGGAGGCCAGTGGAGTCCACCCACGAAGGTCACCCTGAAGCGCTCGGCATCAGACTGGGTGAGTTCGTGCCGTTCAATCGATATTGGGATCACTTGATGAACCGCCTGTTCACCGCCTGGCTGCCTGGTTGAAACCTCCTCGCGAAATGATCTCAGGTCGGCCTCATTCACCCAGACAATTCGGTCGAACCGGCGCATCAACTGGTCTTCCTCACGGCGAAGCCATCCTTCCTCCAGACCAAGCCAGGTCTTGAGAAGAGGATTCCTGGTAGAACCCCGAAAGGACCTGAGGATCCGAAACAGCGCGTTGTGCCGGTCAAGGACAGTGAGAGTTCTTCCTTCTTGCAACTCCGCGGCTCGCAACGCATAGGGTGCCATCCAGATCTGATCCGCATGCACCGCATCAAAGGGGCCGCTCTCCCGCACTTCTCTCTCCAGTGCTCTGAACATGGGCTCCTGGAGATTCCTGGCCAGCAGAAAGGATCGTCGGGCCAAAACGTTTGTGAGAAGACAGCTCAGATCAAAGAGTTTCGCACGCTCAATGGGAACCGCCTTGACGTCCTGACAGATCGTTCGCAGCTGATTCATAAACGCAGGCTGATCGGATGGCCTGGAGAATGCCAGCAGACGCACGTCGTGTTGAAGACTGAGATGCCTCAGCGTGTAGTAGAGCCGGACCTTGGCACCCGAATCGAGCGGAAAAGGCACGAGCTGACTCAGAACGAGTATTTTCACGCTTCCTGCTCAAAAATGACGCAAGTTCTTCAAGAGTTCCAAATGACGCCCGCTCAACTCCTGGTAGTAAGATCGCCGACCGGTCCGATCGAAGGGGCCCAGCGCCGCCGCCGGCAGGCGGGACAGGGCCACCATATAGAGACCCAGCTTGTAGGCCATTGCCCTCCATCTTCCGCCGTGCTTTCTGAAGAAAAGAACCTTGGATTTGTAAAGCTCTTGAAACATCTTGCGTGTCCTCTGCCCGGTGCTGACTCCCCCGATGTGGATCACTTCGGCCCGGGGCTCCCAGGCTATCTTCCAGCCGGCTGTTCGTGCCCGGACACAAAGGTCCCATTCTTCCGAATACATGAAGAATGACTCGTCAAAGCCGCCCAGAGTCTGAAACATGTCCTTGCGAACCAGCAGACAGGATCCCTCCAGCATTTCCACACTCCGGCACCCATCCCTCGCAACATCCCTCGCTGCCCCGGAAACGGAGAAGAGTCGGCTTAGATGGAAAAGGTCCAGCAATTCACTCCACCAGGTCGGCTCGCGAAAACCGGATCTGTCCGGGATGCCTTCGCGGTTCCTGAGGGCGGGACCGACGATTCCGGTGTGCGGATCCGCCTTCAGAGTGTCGACCAGCCGGACCAGAGAGTGCAGTTGCAGGAAGGCGTCAGGATTGAGAATCAACACCAGATCTCCGCGGGCCTGGGCCACGGCCCGATTGACAGCCGCCCCGAACCCCAGGTTGCGCTGGTTTCTGAGGATACGAGCTGCCGGATAGCCCCTGCTGACGCTATCGATCGAGGTATCGGTGGAAGCGTTGTCCACCACCAGAAGTTCGGTATCCTCCCTCCCGATCTCATCGAATTCCTCCCCCAGGCACTTCAGGCATTCCTCGATCGTAGCCTTGCTGTTCCAGAGAACGATGACTGCGCTCACGGAGACTCCAGCGTGTTTATCCAATCAGATTCCCCTGGCAGCGGCTCTTGACGGTTTCTCTTCTTTCGGGTGCGGTGACGGCTCTTGCAGCGACCCGGCGGTTGCAATTGCCGCGCCCGCGAAAAGCCAGGAGAGGACGCTGGCGCGAAATCCAGCCACGCCGACGTTGTAAACAAACGGGATCAGCCAGTCGGCCAAAGCCGCTGCCGACAGGCATCCGATCCAGCCTCCCCAGCATGCAAACAGGAATGCCCGCGAGAAGCCGGATCCGATCCGGTGTCTGGCACGCCAGATCATACGCAGGAACTCCAGTGAAAACCAGAACAGAAAGAGAAGTCCCAGTAGCCCCGTCTGGGCGGCAATGTCGACATAGTTGTTGTGAGAACTAAAGGGCACAAACCAGCCTAGAATCGGAGAGAAGGCGACCTCGTAATAATAGTTGGCCATGCCCAGCCCGAGCAGTGGGTACCTCAACACCAGGTCCGAGACGATCTTGAGCGCCTCCCAGCGAGTCAGGAGACTGTACGACTGATCTCCAACCATGATGAGCGCCAGAAGATCCTCCCAGTAGAGTCCTGCCAGCAGGAGCGCGGCGACGGTGAGCACGACTCCCCACCGGGGCGAGGAAATCCAGATTACGGCCATCACCCCGACCAGTGGAGGCAGCCATCCGGTGGCCCAGGCCAGGTTGAAGGTCAAGGAAGACCAGAGACTGACCACAACGATGCCCCCACAGGCCAGCCTCCAGTACCGACTCAGGTCTCGATTCCAAAAACACTGCCCCAGAGCCAGCACAACCAGCCAGGTTCGGAAAACGCCTTTGACGGTCTCCTGGGGAACCACGGCGTCGGTCGCTGAGGACACTCCTGGAACCACAAATCGAAGCAGAAACAGTCCTCCCAGGAGCAGGAATACGACAGTCAGAACTCTTCGATGATGCTCACTGACCTCCGGGTGCAGTGCCAGCAGCATGGCCCCTATGGAGAGCAGGAACAACGCAAGCCCCGCGACCTGCCCCCGCAGAGGGGCGCTCGCAAACTGGGATGAACCCGACGTTCGGAACAACCCGGCGCAAAAGGAGACAAGACCGGTCACAGCAAGTCCATAGAGAGGAAGAGTGACTCGATTGGCGAGCGTCCAGAGTTTGCCCTCCAAGACGACCCTGACCAGCAGTACACCCACAGCAATCGAAGTCAGAATGATGACAGCATTGAGCCTGGAAGTGGTGCCGATGTCGAGTTCGAAGGGAACCAGGAACGCCGATCCCACGATCAAGGCTGGTATGTAGCCCATGTGGACCCAGAGCAGCCGTCCCGCGATCACCGCTGCGGGCAGAGCCAGGGCCAGCCACGGCGCCCGGCTGGCCACCAGCAGTGACTGCAGGACACAGAGAGTCCAGATGGCGATCAACCAGATCAGAGGTTTACGCAGGGGAAAATTGGGCAACGATACCGGGAGGGCCTTCAATTCCCTTCTCCGGCTTCATCCACGAGGCGCAGGAAGGCAGGAAGCACCTGCCGGCAGTCGTGGTGGCACGATACAAACTCGCGGGCCGCCGCGGCCAGACTGTCTCGCTTGCCGTCATCGGCCAACAGCTGGACGACGGCGTCGGAAAAGCTCTCAGCCGAGTCAGCCAGAGAGAGATGAGTCCCGGCCGAAATGTCCAGCCCCTCTGCTCCCAGTGAGGTAGAGACAACGGGAACGCCCAGCGCCATCGATTCCAGAATCTTGAGCCTCGTCCCACCTCCGTCCAGCAGAGGGACGATGCAGAGCTTCACGCGGCCAAACAGCTCATGCAGGCCTGACCGGCTCAGGTGACCTGTCAGAACGAGACGTGAATCGGGGTTGGCGGGAGGTGGGCCCCCTCCCGTCACATAGACTTTGAAGTCGCCGACGCGACTGGTGATGGCCGGAAGGACCCGCTGCTGGAACCACTCGATCCCCCTGCGGTTCGGGGTATAGGAGCGCGCGCCGGGAAAGATAGCTGCTGATTCTCTGGTACCGAATCCCACCTCGTAGTCCTCCACCCGGACGCAATTCGGGATGACGTGGATTGATCTATAGCCGGGCACCCAGTCTTCCAGGATCGTTTTCTCGGCCTCCGAAACAACTGTACATGCAGAGAAACGCCCCAGCAGGCGACGCAGATAGCGCCTGAGCTTGAAGTTCGTCAGTTCCCTGCGCAGTCGAACCACAGGGGACGAGGCGTGACGTGCCCGATGGGCGAAGAAACCACACTCGATGTCCTCAAGGATGGCAGGAACCCCGCCGAAGTGCCTCACATAGGCCGCGGTCCTCAACTCAGACGCCACAACCAGGTCAAAGGAGCCCCCGTCAAGCTCCTCTTCGATACGACCTGCGATCTCTCCCCGGTGTGTGGACACGATGGATCGCGGCTTCGGACTCACGAGACCAAGGACCGCCGAGATCGAATTCGGTTGACAGAGTCGGGCAGGCAACCACTCATACTCGATTCCCCGGTTCTTGAGCTCGTGTACTCCTTCTTCTCCGGGTTCTTCCAGAGTCAGGGCCAGCAGCCTGACCTGGTGCCTTGCGACCAGGTCTTCCAGCAAAGATGCAATTCTCAGCTTGGATCCGTTGTCGCAGGGAAAGGGAAACCAGGACGAAAGAAAGAGGATTCTCAGGGGAGGCTCCCGCCCACTCCGTCCAGCACTCGATCAAGATACCCTTCGAGGCTGCTGCCGGTTATGTCCTGAGTAAAACGAGACGTGACCGTTTCTTGCCCGGCTCTTCCCAGTTGGTGAACCAGTTCTCGATTGCTAATCACGCGAGAGATGCTCCGGGCCAGTTGATCTACGTTACCGCACTCAAAGGTGAGGGCATTCTCACCGTCCCGCAGAATCTCGGGCTGCCCTCCAACCTCGGACCCGATGACCAGCACGCCGGCCCCCATCGCTTCCAATACCGTCCTGGCGAAGGGCTCGGCCCAGACAGATGTGAAGAGTAGAACATCGGAACTTCCCAGCAACTGAGCGATCCGTGCACTGGTCACCTGACCGGCAAACTCCACGATTTCTTCCAGGCCTTCCCGCGTAACAATGGATTGCAGTTCCTCTTCGTAATCGGGGTGACCACCCCCGGCAATCGTGAGCAGCACCCGACTCCGCTGCTCCTCATCCAGCCGTGCCAGGGCCTCCAGGGCCAGGTGCGTCCCTTTATCACGGACCAGTCGACCTACAGACAAAAGTCTCAGCCGGCGGTCCGGACCCTTGCGACTTCGGACCTGAACACAGGACTCCGGAGGAACGCACAGGTAAATGACTTGCGCCGTTTCCTGCAGAACGCCACTCGATATCAGTCGCTCCCGAACAAAGTGGCTGACGCAGATAGACCGCTCAAAACGCAGTTGGGGAGGATAACCGTCTGCCCGAAGCTGCCCTAAGGCAACTCCCCGTAGCAGCTTCTTGAGGAGTTCTCTCCAGCGGCGCCGCGCCGGGCTCTGCCAGTACTGCAGGTGCAGGTCCAGGTCAGTGGGCCAGTAGGACGCCAGGTAGTAGACGACTCGGTCAGGGATTCTCTTTTCCAGAAGTTCCGGGAGAAGAGTTGTCAGGTTCCACATGCTCCAGACCACAACCAGATCGGGCGAATAATCCTCCAGAAGGTCGGAAAGAGCTTCCAGGTTGGCTTTCTCGCGGCGGCGGTGATGAAGAAAGAAATCAAGAGGTCGATAGTGATAGTCATGGGCCTGCGGCCAGAGGCTCCGGTAGACACCCTTCTCCCGCCCCGCGGCAGAGCGGTTGGCCCGACTCGTCAGAATGCGCACCTCGTGCCCCCGGGTCCCGAGCCACTCTGCCATTTCGGCGCAGCTCAATTCGTATCCACCCAGGTGCAATGGGGGGTAGGCGCTGGTCAAGAAAAGGAGTCTCACGGCAGCCCCCGCTTCTTCCCCAGTGCACTGCGGGCTGTTATGGAGCGAAAGCCGCGGTTGAGAAGCCACCCGGGAGATTGCCGCACAGCCCGCAGGGCTGAGTTCAGCGCCTCTGCAGGCCTTCCCCTCTGGTAGCTCCCGAAGGTGTGCACTCCCAGGAAATGACCCAGGACGGCTCGCCGCAGGGACTGGGTCTGACCAAGCCGCGGCGGAAGACAGTTGAAGAACTGATCCACGATCAGTGCGCCCCTTTGGGGCGGGGTGCCAAACTCATACAGATTCTCAATAAACTGCCCCAGCATGGAAACAAATTCCCGGGCCGGAGGTGCGAAAAAGCCGGGGTCGCTTTGAAAAGCCGCTACCATCCACTGACGGGCTCGCTCTCCCTCTCCACTGGCACATCGCAGGCAGGCGTTTTCAGTGCAGGCGATCGCTTCTTCCCGATCCTTGGCCTGCTCCGGAATCGAATCGCCCAGTCGATCAAGGGCTCTGTGCAGAATGCGGAGACGGGCCTGCTCTCGCCCCCGTTTCAGATCGAGTGGATACGCCGCTCCTCGATACCGCCGATAGTAGTAGAGCGACTCCCTCAGGTAGTAAACGGGGTGGCGAATTGCAGTCTGCAGGATCAGGTCCCAGTCGGTCCCCCAGTGGAGCTCGCAGTCGAAGGGCTCGTCTTTCAGGAAAACTCGTCGAAACATGCAGGCGCTGGAGCGGGCAGGGTTGGCGCGGAGAATGCTTTCCGTCATCCGCCGACGATCCTGGAGGGGGGGAAGCTGGCGGTACTCCTCGCAAATCGAGCGGCCAGCCTCATCCATCTCGATGGCGGCCGTAAAGCTCAGCGCGACGTCGGGCCTCAGACGCATTTCCTCCACCTGACGCTTCAGAAAATCGGAGTGCCAGCAATCGTCGGCATCCAAAAATGCAACAAACTCCCCGCGAGCTCGCCGCACACCTGCGTTTCGAGCCGCAGGCTCTCCCTGATTCTGCTGCCGGTGGTAGCGGATCCGGTTCAAGAAAGGGTTCAGAACCTCTGGAGTCTGGTCAGTCGAGCCGTCGTCAATGACAATGATCTCACGCTTCTCAAAGGTCTGCTTCAGGGCGCTCTCGACCGCCTGCGCGATGTACGCAGCGTGATTACAGGTGGGAATGATGGCTGAGACGAGGGGGGCGTCCTTGGTGTTGATCATCGGCTAACGCAGGCCTGGAAGCAGTGACCTCAACCAGATGGACAGGAACCCTCGATTGGCCACCCAGGCAGGGCGGTGCCAGAGAGCCCGGGGGGCCGCCTGCCGCACTTCCTTCCAACACCCTCGTTTCCGGTTGCGAAAGAGGCTGATCCCAAAGGCGAGACCGAGCGTCTCCGTCCGCAAACCAGACAGGTCTCGAAGGCTCGCCGGCAGGTGATCAAAGAACCGCTCGATCGCCTCTCTCGACTGCTCCAGGCTTGTCGACGGTTCGTGCAGACCGTCGGCCGCATACGCAATTCTTGTGACCAGGCAATCCGAGGGTACCTTGAATTCCAGAGGGTCAATCCGGGCAGCTTTTTCCAGCCAGTGCCCGCCTCGGGCCGGATTTCCGGAGGCGTAGTTAGCCCAGGCCAGGGCCCAGTAGGCATTGCTGAAGGCGCTTCGCCGGACTTGATCGGGAATTTCTACAGGGGCATCTCCCGAAAAGAACTTTCCCAGGATCCGGGGTAATGCAGACTCCACGTTCCGGCTCAGCGCGCGGGACGCCTTCGAATCCCCGTAGCGTCGAACAAAGGCCAGTACCTCCGGGACTTCGGCCAGGTGATAGCACCGGGCGATCCTCAGATACATATCCCAATCCTCGGGATGGAATACCTCGACATCGAAGCCTCCGACCCGCTCGAAGCAACGGCGCCGGATCGACACATTTCCGCACATCCAGTTGCCCATCAACAACCTCTGGAAGGCCTTGACCCGGTCATCCAATGCGATGGGAGCTCGGCCTTCCGTCCCAAAGGGTTTGCCATCCACATCCACCAACTTCACCCAGGAGTGAACCAGCCCGACCTCCGGCCGTGAATCAAGGACAGCGACCTGCTTCTTGAGCAGTGTAGGATCCCAGAAATCATCACTGTCCAGGAAGGCCAGGATCTCTCCCCGGGCGACCTCAATCCCCTTGTTTCGGGAGGCCGTGAGCCCCTGATTGGCCTGATGAAGATAGCGAATCCGACCCCGAAAGGGCTCGAGAACCTCTCTGGTGTTGTCCGTTGATCCGTCGTCAACGACAACAACCTCGAAGTCTCTCCAGGTCTGAGCAAGAGCGCTGGAAACCGCCTGGGGCAGATAGCGGGCATCGTTGAAGGTCGCAATGAGCACACTGACTCTGGGCAATGGATATTCACCGCGTCCTGGAGGTCTCTTCACTCGTCGTGGCCCCCGTAGAACGGACTTTAATGGAACTTAGATCAGGTACGAAAAAGCCGCTTTGCTGGTCTGCAACGGGGTTGAGTCCCTGCACCTCGAACAACTCGCTGACCGCCGTCGCCAGAGAGACTCCATCCAGGGCACCCCCCAGCTGGATCTCCAGATAGTAGTGCCCAGAGGACAGCTGGAGCCGGGGCAGTTCGATCCGGATCTCACTCGTGCCCTCCGCAAATTGCAGTGAGTAGCCGTAGTCATCGGCCCGAAGCATGGCGGCTACGACGCCGTCCGAACGAACAAAACGGACCACCAGCCTGGATTCGGGAAGAGGCTCTTCCAACCACAGGCTGAGATCAATTTCGAACGGATCCCCGTGGTCGAAGCCCTGCCCCGCCCGTGGCCGGGTTGATCCAAATCGGATCTCTCTTATGAGTCCCGCCCCGGAAGACTTCCCAGAGAACGGTCCGGCCCCGAGTCCGTTATGGGTCTGCCAGGCCTGATAAGCGGCAATGCATGCCGCGCTGTCGCCATCGAACGCAATCTTCCCATCGGCTATGAACACGCTCCTGGGGCAAATGCTCTGCAACAGGTGAAGATTGTGAGACACAAGGACGATGGTTGTCCCTTTCCGGGTCAACTCCTGCACTCTTCTTGCGCAGCGCTGGCGAAAGGCGGAGTCGCCGACAGCAAGCACCTCGTCTACCAGCAGAATTTCGGCTTCAACATGGGCGGCAACCGAGAATCCCAAACGGACATACATTCCTGAGGAGTATCTTTTCACCGGGGTATCCAGAAACTTCTCCAGGCCTGAAAACTCGACGATTCGATCGAAAACACCCTTAATTTCTCTGGTTCTGAGACCCAGGATGGCCGCCTTCAGGTAGATGTTCTCGCGGCCAGTCAGCTCGGGATGAAACCCGGCTCCCAGTTCGAGAAGGGCAGCGACTCTTCCCTTTAGCAGCACCTGTCCTCGAGTGGGAGCCGCGACACCCGAAATCAACTTGAGAATAGTCGTTTTGCCGGATCCGTTAGGGCCTATGATTCCAAGTGCAGCACTCTGCTCGAGCTTCAGGCTGACGTCACGGAGGGCCCAGAAGGTCGAAGGAGACGGTCCTGCGGCAAGGCCGAGCCACCCTCGGGCCCTCCTGGTAATCTCAGCTCTCAAACTGGAACGCAGCTCGCCCAGCTGGTAGACCTTGGAGACATTTTTCAGTTCAATCACTGTCGCCAGCGCCTTAGAAAGAATCTTAAATAATATCTGCGAACTTCGGCTCGGAGCGCTTGAAGTACCAGTAACCGACCAGCACCAGGACCGTGACAAGGCAGAGGCTGATCAGAAGGGGAAGAGGCTGAGGAGCACTGCCTCTTAAACTGACTCTTCGATAGGATTCGATCAAGAAAGCCATGGGGTTGAGCATATAAACCCACCGATACGAATCCGGCACCAGGCTGGCCGGGTAAATGACTGGAGAGGCAAACAGCCAGATCTGAAGCCCGAGGGGTACTACAAATCGTAGATCGCGAAAGCGGACGCAGAGTGCAGCGGCGGGAAACGCACATCCCAGGATCAGAAGAAACTGCACCAGCACGAGCACCGGCAACCAAAGCAGGGCGGCGCTCAAGGAAACGGAGTAGAAGAGAAAGAGCGGAGCCAGAATCAGACTGGCCACTGCCAGGTCGAAAAGAGCCGCAAAAGCGACTCCAATCGGCAACACTTCACGAGGAAAAGCGACTTTCTGCACCAGCGCCGTGTTCGCGGTCAAACTCGTGACTGCGCCGTTGAGTGCGTTGGACAAAAAGATCCAGGGAATGAGGCCTGTCAGCGAGAACACCGGGTAGGGAAGTCCGTCGCTGGGAACCCGGGCAAAAACGGAGAATACGACCGTCAGGACGACCATCATGCTCAACGGTTGCAGGATCACCCACAGAATCCCCAGCACCGACTGCTTGTAACGGACCCGTATCTCGCGGAGAGTCCACAGCCAGAGGAGGGAGCGATGAGATATGAGCTTCTTGACGTGAGCTTGGAGCATGGGCAAACCAGAGTACTCTCTTAGTTCAGCGATCCAGCACCAGCATCCGATAGTAAAGTCGCTTGCGAAGGTCCCAGTACACGATGTGAAGCACGCGGCCGTCGACGACACACATGCTCGGCTGCTCGTGCCAGTACGATTCTCTCGACTCTCCGCCAGCCAGCCTGATTGGCTGATTCCATTGGCCCGCCTGGAAGCGACTATAGAGCACCCAGGTAACACCTGTGGTGGCAAGGTGGAGACGCCCCTTCCGGTCAAACACCATCTGCGGAGTGCCCTCGGTCGCGCCCAGCGGAGTGATTCGAACCGGCGGCGACCAGTTCAGACCTCCATCGGTCGAGGTGATGTGGTACCTTCCCCCGGTTCCAGCCATTCCGTTGTACGCGACGTGCAGGGAGTCGTCCGGGCCGACAACGATACCCGCCTGATCAAACTCGGGCCCCGTCAGCCGAAGGGGCTGCGACCAGCTCTTCCCCAGGTCATCGGAACGACTATGCAGGATCCCTCGCGGCGGCCAACCCCTGGGTAATTCGAACTCGGTCCAGAGCACGTGCAGGCTTCCGACTGAGTCCATCCCGATCGCGGCGAAGTCGGGGCTTGTATGTCGATTCTGTTCTCGGATGACTGTAGCGTCTGACCAATGCTTGCCGCCGTCTTTCGAAGTCCGGTGACGAATCGCACCCCTGAAGGGATAAGCGACATGGAGGCTCTCGCTGCCCTCGATCATCTGAAGGTTACCGCGGCCCTTTGCCAGGGTTCTCACGGGCGACCAGCCGCCGGGGAGCCCCGGGCTTCCGGGAATGAGTTCCCTCGTCAGTAACTCGGCATTCGGAGCACTCCAGGTGGCAACCAGTGAACCCGAGGGCGTGGAGGTCGCCCACAAGAAGGCAGCCCACGAATCCCGGTGGATGGGAGCCGGCAGCGTCCATTTCCGATCCACCAGCCGCGAGTGGAAAATCTGTGACTCCTGGGCAGGATCCTCTCCCGCCAGTTCAATCCACAGACAGTGAACAACACCCCGGACGTCCGCGACGATGACCGGGCTGTGGATTTCCCTTTGCGTTTCCTGCACCAGGATCGGGGTCGTCCAGACGCCGGGCTGTAGAGACGCGGATCCAGGAAGCGGTGGCCTGGGAGTTGGATCGAACTCTTTGGTGGAAATGGCGACTTTCTTCGGCAGCGGGGCCCCGATCCTGGAAAAGTACTGCTCTTTGACGTCCCACTCAGGAAAGAAGACCTCAGCCGCTTGCAGGGCTCTTCGGGCTTCGACTGAATCCCTCGACCAGAACACGTAAAACTCGATCAGGGCCCTGTGAACCTGACGCTCCTGGGGACTCAGACTCACTGCAGCACGGTAAAACCGCTCGGCCAGGCTCCAATCCTGCTCTTCCGGCGACAGGTCCCGGTTGGCGAGCACCTGCTCCCAGCCCTGGTCAACCAGATAGTTGAAGTTGGTCCTTCCCTCAATCCCCGGCACCTCTCGCAGGTAACTCAAGCCCTGCTTGAACGAGCCTTCTCGCAAATGGGCCAGCCCCAGTTCCAGCCGCAGCGAAGCGTGTTCCGGGTTTCGCCGATAGGCCCTCTCCAGGAGAGGGATGGCAGATCCATCCTTACCTCCTCTGGCGTGCCCGCGGCCCGCCACATAATCGGGCAGGAACCAGTCCGTCTGTTCCTGAGCGTCCAGAACCCTGCCCTCTTCAGCTCTGGCCTGGAGAATCGCCATTTGATTCACGCGAAACAGCGAAACCAGCCGGCCCCGAAAACTCAGGAGAAAAAGGACAGCTACGGCCACAAGCACCCATTTCGAGACCCTGCGAACGGCCGCCTCGTCCCCGCCCGGGAACCGATTCACCGCTGAACCGTCCCGCCCGAACTCTTGACCGATCTCCCGGCGCGCGGTCGAAATGACTTGAGGGCCAGTTCCAGGTGTTCGATACCGACCCGAAGGGCCCGACCAAAGGTCCTGGGATGGCTCGCCAGCATCTTGACGTAGGTCCAGGCCGGGCCAGGCCGAAAAGCCCATTCCCGAAAAGCTCGCCTCTGCCAGTAGACAAGGTCTGCCGCGGAGAGGTTTTCGTAGCTCAGAACGGTCTCCTTGTCCATGTCCACCTGCTCCCAGCGCGTCCCCGGTTGAAACCACCCGTTCTCGACAACCTGGAAGAAGAAGGGGGTACCCGGGTAGGGCGCTGCGATGTGAAAGAGGGCAATGTCGAGCGGCAAGGACTTGGCCAGATCGATGGTCTCTCGAATGGTCTCGACCGTCTCCCCGGGAAGGCCGACAATAAAATAACCCCAGTTCTTGATGCCGGCCTGCCTGGACCACTTCAGCGCTCTTCTGGCTTTGCGGGGCGGGGCCCCTTTTCGGGCCTTCTTCAGGATCATCTCGTTGCCGCTCTCGATGCCCCACGAGATCAGCCAGCAACCCGCCTGGCCCATCAGCTTCAGCATTTCCTCATCTACATAGTCAACCCGACTGTTGCAGGTCCACCGAATCCGGAGTTTTTCCTTCAAGATCTGTTCACAGATCCCCACCACCTGCTCACGGTTTACGGTGAAAAGATCCGCATACATATGAATATTGTGGACTCCCAGGCTCTCCAGGATCCGCAATTCCTGGACGATCCTCTCCGGGGAATGCAAACGTACTGAGTTCTGGTAGGAGACATGCTTGATGCAATAAGTGCACCCTGCAGGGCATCCCCGCGAGGTCATGACGAAGCTGAAGGGGTCTTTCAGCAGCGGCATGCGGTACTTGTCCAGAGGTAACAGGTCGTGCCTGGGCAGAGGTAAATCGTCCAGCCTCGGGAAAAAGGGTCGGTCCGGGTTGGTCCTGATCTTGCCGTTTTCCCTCCACACCAGCCCACGGATTCTGGACAGATCCACTTCCTTAGAACCGGAGACAGGAGGTTTCCAATCTGGGTCAGTTGCCTCAGCCAGAGAGCGGAACCAATCGGGTATGTCCCGGCAACCTTCACAGGCATCAATCAATTCCCGCAACGTCAACTCCGGCTCTCCGCGCAGCACAAAATCAAGGGCCGGGAAATCACGCATGACCTCTGCGTACATGGGTGTCACGTGGGTTCCGAATCCAATCGTGCGAGTTCCCAGGCTGCGGGCCAGCATGGCTCCATACATGTCGTTGGTGAGGGTGGGCGCCGTAACATGGGTCAAGTAGTAGCGCGGATTCTTCGCCCGGAGCAGCCCTTCAAACGATTCCCACGTCATCCGCTCAGCAATCGCATCGACAACTTCTACGCTGTATTCCGGCTCCAACATGGCCGCCAGTTGAGCGAGCGAACACTGAGGCCAAACCATCTCTTCCCGACTTCGCCTGCCCACCCGGTGCTGGGTACGGATCCAGATTCCTCCATCAGGCGATGGGGGGTTGACCAGGAGCACGTCCAGCGAGCCGGCATCGTCGGATCTCAGTGCAGCCGCCGATGCCTCGGCATCCGGGAAGACGGCGGGCTTCAAACGCTTGAGGCCGCGCGTGCCTAGATTGCGTCTCAGTTCTTTACTCATCGGCCACTCCTCAGGGCATCCCTATCCCGCAGCGCCTTCACAACTCCCATCACCAGCCAGGCAATCGTCAACTGCACGCCGACCAGCAAAATCAAGGCGCTCAAGAAAAGCCAGAACCAAAGACGGGAGATGGGCCATCCTCCCAGACTGGAGCCCAGACTGACCACGGCAACCAGGCACCCCAGCACCACACCGCCGGGCCCGATCCAAACGAAATGCCCACAGATACGGGCTCCAAACCCGCCGTCGAACGAACCCTCCCGATCCTCCCGATCATGAAAGAGAGTCACCAGATATTGGAACATCACACCCAGAGAAAGCAAACTGGCGCCGGTCACTCCGGCGGCCAGGGCTGAAAACACCAGGAATACGCCCCGGGGGCCGAGCTGGCTCACACCTTGCACACGAAGCATCAGAAGGCCGAGACCGATGAGAAAAGCGACCGACAGCAGCACACTTCCCGCCATTGCAATCATGCGACCCGGGTTGTACTGAAGAGCAGTCCAGAGGATGGCCGTCAGAAACCGGGTTCCGTCCTTAACCACACTGAGCTTGGAATCACCCAGTCTTTCGTCATATGGAATGGCCATCTCGTGGACACGCATCCCTTCATGCAGAGCCCGGGTACTCATCACGGGTGTGAAATTGAGCCCGGGAGGCAGGGGATAGAGCCGGGACAGGGCGGATTGCCGGAGAACCCTCATCCCGCTGGCTGGATCCTCCACTCTCCCCCTTCCACTGAGACTGACCAGGCCAGACCACATCGTGTTGCCGAGCCTGCGGCTGAGAGGCATGCTGGTGGCGGCCCCGGACCGTCGTGAACCGACGACAATATCGAATTGCCTGGTCAGCGCCGCCTCACAAAGGGCAGGCAGCGACTCGGGAGGGTAAGTTCCATCGGCGTCCAGAAATGCGAGATAGTCACCCTGCGCACTCAGAAAGCCGGTCTGAATCGCTGCTCCGTAACCCTTGTTCCGCCCGTGTTCAATCAGTCGCACACTGGAGTACTCCTTGACGATGGCCGAGGTCGTGTCCTGCGACCCATCGTCCACAACGATCACCTCAACGCTCTGAAAACCGACCTCCTTCAAACGGTCGCGGACCGCTTCCAGGCGGCCCAGAGTGAGACCGATTCCGTCCTCCTCATTGAAAACCGGTATGACGACAGAAAGGCTGGGCACAAGCATCCTTGAATCAGCCGACGGGCCGTGTGATCGCCAACTCACAGTACTCAATATACCGGGCTCCTTGGGGTCCCTTCTTTTTTTTCAATCTTTCGTAGTACACGGGCCGGCATCCCACCGACCAGAGTGTGCGCTGGAACGTCATTCGTAACCACGGCGCCGGCGGCAATCACTGCACCTCGTCCTACCTGCACGCCGTCCGTGATGACCGCCCCTCCTCCGATCCAGACGTCATCTTTGATGACGATTCCCCGGGCCGTGATCCCCTGTTCCACAAAGGGACGTTGTGGATCGTCAAAAACATGATCAACTGCCAGAACCTGGACAAACGGTGAGGTGTAGACCCGGTCACCAATCTTCACTCCGCCCTGACCCCGGATGACGTTGTACTCGCCGATCAGGCTGTCTCTGCCAACTACAATTCGGGAATCAGGGAGCTCCCTGAAATTGTAGACATGCAGAACGGACCCGTACATAACGATCGTCCGATCACCGATCTCAATGCCGGAGGGACAGGCATGCAGATAGACGCCCTCGTCCAGATACACACCCGGCCGGAGCTTGATGTGGCGGGTGAAGCGGAGTCTCACACCGGCTTCGATGGCCACCGTCCCGCTGATATCGGCAATGGATCGATAGAGGACTGATCGAATGCCGATTCCCACCGCCGAGGGGATCCACCCCACGCTGCCCAGCACCAGCTGCTCCAGCCAGTAGCGCGACCAACCTCCGGACTGGCGCTTGGCATAGAGACTCAAACCAGCGCGAAGGGTTCGATCGGAATCAGGGACTTTGGTAGCTTTCACCTGGGCGTGCTCCGCCTCTGTCACTTACACAGAACGATGTGACCTGCCTGTCGCATCCGCCGGGAGACCCCGTCTACGCCCCGGGGACCACGATTCTTGCAACTCAACGGATCCAGCCTGACGAGATGCCAATCCTGGCGGACAATTCCGCCAGAGAATGCCCGAATTCTACATGAAAAGATACGGCAGGCAGAAACCGAGAAGAAAAGCGGTTTGCAGCCTGCCGTCAAACGCACCTGACGGGACTTCAGCGTCTCTTCAAAACGAACCAACTCAGGCCGACTCCAACAACCAGAACCAGTGCCATCGCTCCCAGGGGACTGTAACTGACCGCAATCAGACCCGCCAGCGTGAGAAGAGCCCACCCGCCCAGGGCTCGAAACCCCTGCCAACCCGGGCCAGGGGATGGGATTTGCCGGGAGGCGAGAACAGCAAGAAAAAGGAAGAGGAGGGGCATCGGCTTGTTCATCCACAAGGGTGAATCGACCAGCCCGTGAACAAGGTGAGCGATGAGACCACACAGATACCCCAGCATGAGTTGGTTCTCGGCGGCACCAGGCTCAGCCCGGCTCTTCACAAGGCGCGCCGTACCGCTGACACAGAGACCGACAAAGACTACAAAAGCTGTGAACCCGGCAATTCCCATCGTCACCCCGACTTCGAGAAAGAGGTTGTGGGCATGAGCAAAGACCTGGTCCGGAGAACTCAACAGAAAGGGGTGCAACCGGTTGGCCGCGATGCCGAATGATCCCGACCCAACGCCGGTAAACGCAAACTCCTGGACGAGACAAAGAGCCCGCCCCCAGAGTTGCATGCGGCTTGACACAACACTGCTGAGCAGCAAATACGACCACGATGGGAACAAGACGATCGCAAGAAGGACACCCGATCCGACTACCAGCAGCAACCGGGCCGCGTCCTTCTGCCGCCCCGTCCAAGCCAGCCAGAGGGCGCAGGAAACAAACGCAGCGACGCACCCCGCAATCGATTCGCTAACGATCAACCCTGCCAGCAGCAGGACAGCGCCGACAACGGCACATCCGCGCATCTTTCCCACAGCAACCAGAAGCGAGGCTAGCGCCAGGGGAATGATCATTGCCGTGACTCCGGACAGAACGTTGGGATCGACCGTTTCTGCCAACCAGCCGAGTCCTTCCCAGCTCTTGAGCACCCTCCCTTTTGACTCGTACGTGAAGAGAAGAGGACCAAGAGCAGCCAGTGCGGCCCCGGCTGCCACCACAAGCAGTGTCCAGTGTTGAAGCGCACCCCGCGACTTCAAGGACCAGAGCACGAGGAGGAAGACCAGAATCGAGGCCTCCAGGAGAAAAAGACCTGTCCAACTTCCGGGTCTGTCAGCAGCATAGAAGAAACCAGGCAGAGCGCAAACCGCCAGGCACGCGAGCATCATGGCAGCGGGTACTCGGCGGAATTCAAAGGTCAGGATCGCGATCAGCGCCAGCGCCAGGACTCCGGCAAGCACTGTTGACCCACCCGAAAAGGCACTCGAGAAGACCAGCGGCCCACCCAACAGGGCACTGGCAGCGGAACCGAGTGCAGCCGATGGGCTGCTCACTCCGAGAAAAACAGGATTCGAACTCGGTACGAAGCCGGGGTCACTTGATCTTGGCAAAGAAGTAGCTGGTCTCTTTTTAACTTGCTGATTCTGGCCTGGATTCTGCCTCACAGTAAAGGAGCTTTCACCGAGAACCGCGTCCAACTATACTGCCCCCATGGGGCGGGTGCGTGTTCTTTCTGACGTTTTAGCCCACAAGATTGCAGCCGGGGAAATTGTCGATCGCCCGGCTTCGGTGGTCAAGGAGCTTGTCGAAAACTCTCTTGACGCAGAAGCCACCCGGGTGATCGTCAGGGTCGAGAACGGAGGAAAACAATTGATTTCGGTTCTCGACGATGGCTTTGGGATGTCGATCGAGGACGCGAAAACCGCCTTTCTGCATCACGCCACCAGCAAGATCGGCACTTTTGAGGATCTGACTCAGATTTCGACGCTGGGGTTTCGAGGCGAGGCCCTGCCCTCCATGGCGGCCGTCTCTCGGCTCACGCTGCGGACCGTCGAGCGCGGCGACGGGGCCGACCCTGAACCTGGATTCGAGCTGTCGTTCGAAGGCGGAAAGATCGTGGGAAGCCGCGAAGTTGCCTGGCCGGAGGGAACTCGGGTCGAGGTCCGCGAGCTCTTCTACAACGTCCCGGCGCGACAGAAGTTCATGAAGTCGATCGCCACTGAAATCCAGCACATCAGCAAACAGGTGACGCACTACGCTCTGGCTTACCCGGAGGTCGAGTTTCAACTTCATCACCAGCGACGCCCGCTGATCGAAGCGCCAGGCGCGAAGTCTCTGGAAGACCGCGTCTATCAGATACTGGGTGAGTCATTTCTCGAGAACCTGGTGGCGGTCGATTACGCCCGGGAGGGCGTGCGGATCACGGGGTACACTTCCCTTCCCCACGAGCAGAGAAGCACATCCCGGGCCCAATACCTTTTCGTCAACCGCAGAGTGATTCGCGACCGGGTGATGGGCCACGCCATTCGGCTTGCTTACCAGGACCTCATCCCTTCGTCGTCGCATCCCGTGGTTCTCCTCTTCCTGGAAATCGACCCTGTCGAAATCGATGTCAATGTTCATCCCAACAAGACGGAAATCCGCTTTCGGGACTCGCGTCGTGTCCACCGCAGCATCTATCACGCCCTGGAAGAATCTCTGCTGCGCCCTCAGGAAACCCTGGGAGATCTGGCGCGCGACATCCCCCTGGGCCACCTCCGTACTCAGACCCTCCCCGGTCACCAGCAGAACGTGGCCCGCAGCATTGAGAAGTTCTTTCATCGCCATCCCGACAGCTCGCTCGGCTTCAGGGAGTTTCGAAGCTATCCCGGGGACACCGGCCCGCCTGGAGTGGCCACGTCCACACCGGTTTCAGGGGAAGATCCACACCGATTCAACATTCCTGAGACGGTTCACTTGAGTGCTCTTCCGGTGGTCCTGGGTCAATTCGTCGAGAGTTTCGTTGTGGTCTCGGATCGGGAGGGCGTGATGCTCATTGACCAGCATGTGGCTCACGAGCGAATCCTCTTCGATCAGGCTCTGAAAACCATGTCGACCGGTCAGACGATGCCGACCCAGCGACTGCTGATGCCACAGACAATTGAGCTGACAGCCGAGCAGAAGACTCTGCTCGAGCCGCTTCTGGAGCACCTGAACTCGAACGGATTCGAAGTGGAATGGTTCGGTGAGAAAACGATCGTGCTCAAAGGGGTCCCGAGTATCGCCAGGGACTGCCGTGAGCTTCCCAGGCTGATCGAGGAGATCATTGCCAGCGTAGATGTCGATCCCTCAGCCCCCGCCACTGGAGCCGAGGTACAGCGGTTGCGCGAGAAGATTTCCATCAGTGTTTCCTGCCGCTCTGCCATCAAGATCAACACTCCCCTGTCAGACGAGAAGATGCGCTGGCTGGTGGATGAGTTGTTTCGCTGCGAGAACCCCTACACCTGCCCGCACGGCCGCCCCATCACCCTGCGGTTGAACATCGAAGACGTGTTGCGCGGGTTCAAGCGAATCTAGCTGAAACTCGAACCCAGACCCCAGATCCCAGCCAGTAATCATTGTCACCCACTGAGATTAGCTTTGAAGAAATGATCGGCTCTGGTCGTAGTTCCTGAAAAGAGAAGGCCAAATGCGGGGCTGCAGAGGTTGCACGACCCGGGTTTGGGAGAGGGAGATACAAATGGAATGGGGTTACCTGGGTCTGTGGATCATCCTGGCTGGAATTTTCCTGGCCGGCGAGATTTTCACCGCAGGATTCTTCTTGTTCTGGTTCGGCGTGGCGGCAGGCGTCACCGCCATCGTCGCGCTGTTTGGGGTCGCTCCCACCTGGCAACTGGCGACGTTTGTGGTCGCGTCCCTGGGACTGCTCATGCTCTCGAGGCCGTTTGCGGAGAGGGTGTCCGGCGAAGAGCCGGCCGGCATTGGCGCCAATCGCCTGCTGGGTGAGACCGGCAGGGTCCTGGAGGCCATCGATCCCGATGAGAATGCCGGTCGAGTCAGACTGGGCCAGGACGAGTGGCGTGCGGAGAGCCAGAACCGGGAGCCGATTGCGGCCGGCCGAATCGTGGAGGTCGTCTCCGTGGACGGGACCCGCCTCGTGGTTACCCCTGTCAAGGAGGATTAAGAAATGGATGTTTTTTTTGTGGTCCTGGTTTTTCTCGTTATCTTTGTTTTCATCTTCGCGGCCACCGGTCTGCGAATCGTCAGGCCCTGGGAGAAAGGACTGGTCGAGCGCCTGGGAAGATACCGGCAAACCGTCGGTAGCGGCCTCACGCTGATCATCCCTTTTATGGATCGACTCATGAAAGTGGACATGCGTGAGCAGGTCGTCGACGTGCCGCCTCAGCAGGTCATTACCAAGGACAACGTTGTGGTAGAAGTGGATGCAGTCGTTTACTACGAAGTCACCGACCCGATTAAGGTGATGTACAACGTGGCCAACTTCTATATAGCGGCCACCAAGCTGGCCCAGACCAACCTCCGAAATCTGATCGGCGACCTGGCCCTCGACGAATCCCTCACCTCTCGTGAGTTGATCAACAACAAGCTCCGCCTGATTCTGGACGATGCCACCGACAAGTGGGGAACCAAGGTCACCCGTGTGGAGCTGCAAAGAATCGAGCCACCGGATGACGTCACCCAGGCAATGCATCGCCAGATGAAAGCGGAGCGCGAACGAAGAGCCATGATCCTGGAGGCGGAAGGAGAGAAGAGATCGGCCATCCTGACCGCTGAAGGAGTCAAGGAGTCGGCAGTTCTCGAGGCCCAGGGCCAGGCCGAAGCGATCAAACAGGTGGCCGACGCCGAAAAGTATCGAAGGCTCACCGTCGCCGAAGGCGAAGGCCAGGCCATTGAACGGGTCTTCGGCGCGATCCACAACGGGAATCCCACCAGCGACCTGATCGCCATCAAGTACCTGGAGGCTTTGGCCCAGATCGCAGACGGCCAGGCGACCAAGATCTTCCTGCCCCTGGAAACCTCCGGGCTTCTGGGCAGCATTGGAGCTGTGGCTGAGTTGTTCACCGATCCGCAGACTTCCGAGCGCGACACGGAGTGACCTCGGCTGCTACTGGAGGGCTTCCAGCCACACCAGGAGAGCTGCAATCAGGGCCAGGGTGGACACCAGGGCCAGAATCTTCCACCAGCTCTTCGGGTACTTTCCGGCCATCTGGCCGGTGTACCCGTTGACGACTACCTGGAACTTGCGGGATCCGTAGTCATAGCTGAGTAACCATATCGGCACCAGCACGTGCTTGAAGGTCTCGGACGAGTAGCTGGGAAAAATGGCAAGATTGCGGTGGGTGTCCGCGTTGATCGAGGAGGCGGCCATCCTCTTGAGCGTGGCCCGCATCGAATCACGAGCCAGTTTGACGGCCTCGATCAAGACAACCTGGTAGTGCTCAACCACAAAACCAGACAGGTAAGCGGTGTCGTAAGGGACCACGTCGCCGGTTGGGAACGGCTCTACCCGTCGCAGCAGATCGATTTCAATCCCGCGGGTCGCCGGCACCGGATGGTCGTCGAAGAAGTGCTCGATGACTCCCCTGACACGTTCCCAGCGAACACGGCGAGCGCGTTGCTTATTCATGCTCACGTAGTAGTAGTGGCCGGCATCCGCCGACCACGGACAATACGCGATCGCGTCGAACGTCCAGTAGGGAATGTAGATCCCATGGACGGTATCCATAAGAGCCCGGCTCTTCAGTGCATTGGGCGCAAACCAGCGCCCCCGGTACCAGGCACGAATCGACTCCCTGACCTGTGAATCAGTGACTTTGAAGGGGAGCAGGCTGCTGGGCCGAATTGGAGGCCTCAGTTCCTCATAATCAACCATCTCGGGAGAGCCGCAGAATTCGCAATTCTGCCCCACTCGTTCCGACTCAAAGACACTCACGGCCCGACAGCTGCGACATCGAACGGCTCGCCTCTCGACGTTCCAGCCCCGCATCTCATCGGGGAGTTCCCGAAGTGTTTTGACCAGGTCTGTCTCCTGAATCGCTCCGCTCTCGGCGTCGATCTCATAGGGCGCTTCGGTTCCACAGTAAGGACAGATGAGGCGTTGCTTGCCGGGATTCCATTCCGCCCGGGCTCCGCAGGCCGGACAGGCGTGTTTCTCGAGAGCAGTCAGTTCCGGAGTCTGATCAGACATGGGTCCCAGCCAGGCACACTAGTGTACTGTCCGGCAAGTTCACGCCGCTACTTCGGGTGTCTTTTCGCCGACAGCTTTGTTGCGCTACCTCGAAATACTCCCGGCATTCCTGCGTCGCGCGCCTCACTGACGACGAAAATCCATCCCGAATTAACCCCGAGAACTTTCCGAACAGCACACTACTAGTCAGCCAGATACGACTCCAGCGCAGACCGCTTGATTCGGTAACTGGAGCCGATTTTCTTGGCCCGCAGTTCCCCGGACTCAATGACACTCAGAACGTCGTCACTGGAGACTCGCAGGGCCGCGGCCACCTGTTCCAGGTCGAGCAATTCGGGAATAGCCGATTCCCATCCCCGGGATGGCGCCCCGGCCGCAGGCTGGACCCCGACACCGGCCGCGGCTGCCGTCTGGGACCCCAGAATGCCGCCGCCCTGCTGCATCATCTGCTGGGCAATGGCCAGTCCGACCGCCATTTCGGTGGCCAGACCTCCCGCACCTCCCTCACCTGATTCCATTCCCTGCGCCATCTGGTACTTCACGTAGTCATTGAGATTTCCGACGGCTGTCATGCTGGCCCGCTTGTCCATAGCTTCTTCCACTTCGGGTGGGACCGAAACGTTCTCCACGATGAAGCTGGCAATCTCAATCCCGTATTTCGTCGACATCATGGGATTGATCAGGGGAAGAAGGGCGTCCCCCAGTTCCGTGAAGCGAGTCGCCGCATCCAGCACCGGCACGCTGGCGGTGGCCAGTGCGTCACTAAAAACGCTGACTATCCGGGAGCGCATCGTGTCGGAGAACTCGTCCAAACGAAAATTGTGATCCGATCCCGCCACTTCACCCAGAAACAGCTTCACGTCCGTGATCCGGAAATCGTAGGTGCCGAAAGCTCTGACGCGGACGATTCCAAAGTCTTTGTCTCTCATCATCACCGGGTTCGACGTACCCCATTTGTTGCCCGTGAAGAGCCGGCTGTTGACGAAATAGAGATCGGCTTTGAAGGGTGACTCCAGGCCGAACTTCCAGGATTTCAGCCGAGTCAGAATCGGGATGTTGTCGGTGATGAGAGTGTGCTTGCCCGGTCCAAAGGTGTCACCGAATTCCCCCAGATAGACAAACTGGGCCGCCTGAGACTCACGGACAATCAGGGCAGCACCATTCTTGATCGCTTTGTCCTCGTCGGGGAAACGCCAGGACAAAGTGTCTCTCGAATCGTCCTGCCACTCGATGATTTCAATCAGTTCGCCTTTCAAGAAGTCCCAAATAGCCATGCTTTTCCCTCAATCAGAGTGATTCATCTCGTAATACTGAGCCTCCCGGGATTCTATTCTTTCCAGTGGATGTCTTCCAGAACTCCAGAGTAGGGAACTTGGACTTTCGGGGCCTTCGCAATATAAGCTCTCATGACCATGTCATCCGTTTCTCAAGGAAGGGTCTTGATAAAGGTTGGTCTGATCACACTCGTCGGTTTATCTTTTCTGTGGGCAGGAGCCGCTCAAGCCTCCAGCACCCTGATCTTCCCGCGTCTTTCCTTTGGCCCTGAGGATCTGACTGGCATCGCCGTCGTCAATCCAGGGGACGAGACCGCCTCGGTAACCTTCACGGCCTACGGGGTCAATGGGCAGGTCCTGGCTGGAGAAGGCTCTTCCACTGCCTCCACCGGTCAGCCGGAAACGCCACCGCAGAGTGCGCCACCGCAGGGTGCCTTCACGAACCCAGTGTCCTTCGACATACTGGCTGGCCAACAGTTTGCCCGGGTCACCTCCAGCATCTTCGGAACCGGGATCGATCCGGAAGCCATCGGCTGGGTTGAAGCGACCAGTGAAGCCGATGACCTGACCGGCTTTTTTCAGTTTCTGGACACTTCCATTTCCTTTCTGGACGGAGCCGACCTGCCTCCGGTGGCCACCAAGCTGATCTTCCAGGACGTGAGAGTGGATGAAGGATTCTCCACCACTGCCTTTTTGGTGAACCCGAATGACTTTGGCATCGCCTCGGTCAACCTGAGCCTGATCACCTCCGCTTCAACCAGGACCAGGAACCTGCAGATTCCGGCCAAAGGCATAGCGGCGGTAGAAGTCGAGGAGTTTTTCAAGGATGTCCAACCCGCCGGGGCTCTGGCTGCGGAGGCCTATCTAGTCGCCGACTCGAGCCTCGAGATTGCCGGCTTTGAACTGGTGGGAAAAGAGGACAGCGACCTGCTGGGTCTCAATGCCCGCCCGGCTTCAGAACTTCTCACCACCCTGCTCTTTCCCCAACTGGCTGTCTTAGGCCCTTTTGTTACCGAAGCCGTCGTCGGCAACTTCGGAGAAGAGGCCGCCATCCTCACCCTGACCGCTTATCAGGGAAACGGGGAGATCTATACAGACGAAGTACAGACCAACCCGGTCATCGTCGCCCTGGATCCGGGAGAGCTCCTGCGAGCCGATCTGGAAGAGATCTTCGGATTCTCTGGAAAGGCCACTCTGGAAGGCTGGCTGAAGGTGGAGTCGACTTCCCAGTCCATCAATGGATCAATCTCCTATTCTCTTCCCTCGCTGGGCCCGATTGCCTCGGTCTCGAGTGTGAAGACAGGCAGTCGAAGAGCCCTCTTTTCTCATATTGGGACTTCACTGGGATTCTTTACCGGACTGGCCACACTCAATGCCGGAGCCCTGGCCGCCAATGTGAGAATCGTGGCCAGCAAACCAGATAGTGAAGTACTGGGGACATTTACGACCACGCTGCAGCCGGGAGAGAGAAGAAGCGATCTGCTCTCGAACATCATTCCGGAGGCGGACGGACAAGCGGGAGGGACGATCTGGATCGAGAGTGATGTCCCGGTCTATCTGACGGCCATCTTTGGGAGTGTGGATCCTCAAAAGCCGGTCTTTGCCAATGTACCGCCGCAACCGGTACCGGAAAGTTTTCAGCCGGATATGGGGATTGCCCAGATTGGAGTCTCGCCGCCACTGGCCATCCTGGGGCCGGGACAGGTGCAGCAGTTCCAGTTGACACAGGGAGGAGCAGGAGCGGCGGGAGCGACGGTGTGGGGAGTCAACGGACAAACGGGAGGCGGCCCTCAGACGGGAACGATCAGTGCAGGGGAGCTCTACACGGCTCCGGCAGTCCTTCCGATGGCACTGCCGGTGACGATCACGGCCTCGGACAACAATCAGACGGCTGGTGCCAGTGTGGATGTACAGGCCAAGACGGTACTGGTGGGCGGACTCGGAATCGTCCAGTCGATCGCCTACCTGTCGGGGCTGGAAAGACTCTATACATCGGAACTCTCTTTCGGGGCCAGTCCTTCCCAACAGAAAAGCCCGCAGGGATCAGAACAATCGACCATCTTTCATGTGATGGCGGGTGGTAAGCAGCTCGTAGCTGTGTTTGGTGACGATATTCCGAAGATGATTGCCTATGCGGCATCCGACGGCAAGGAGTATCTGCTGCTGGCAGGGCGGACGTCGGGGAGCATCCGGAGGCTGGATCCCCAGGGGCAGACTTCCGTGGAAGTGGCCTCGGGGTTGAATGCACCGAACTCGCTGGTCATCGACCCGGTCACGGGAGATCTGCTGGTGGCCGAAGCCGATCAGGTGTCGACGATCCCGGCCTCGCAACTCAACCAGGGGCTGGCGGGTGCAGGACTGGCAGAGGTCGAAATTCCATCAGGAGCCAGGCAGCTTGCGGCCGGGTTGTCTCCGACGGGGATCGCCGCGGACCGGTGCACGGGAAATGTGTATGTCTCGCAGGCCTCCACTGGAGAGGTGCTGGAGATTGACCGGCAGACGGGAGAGCTGCGGTCTGTGGCCGAGGGTCTGTACGACCCAACCCAGATGCTGGCCATTTATCGGTCGGGCATCTCCTGTCCGGACGGATTTCATTTGCTGGTGGTGGAGAACCACGACGGCGAGCCTCAGACATCTGCCGGCGGGGGACAGATCCGGCTGATCGTGCCGTCCACGGGGACAGTCGCAGTTTGGGTGCCCTTTTCAGGGCGGTCGATTGTGGACATCACGCTGCAGCCGGGTGGAGAAACGGGTAATCCTGTCGTCTTGATCGGGGAGACGGAGGACGGACAGGGAGAAGTGTCAGAGGTAGAGGTTGCCGGCCGCTACGAGTCGGAGACCATCCCCATCAATCCACCTCAGGTGAACCCGTGTCTGGGTACGCCCAACATCGAGGATCCAAGCCTGGAAGCGATCATTCGATCGCAAATTCCAGGACAAGGGCCGCAAGGGATGGGTTTTGAAGGGGAACTTACATGTGAGATAGCCCTCTCCCTGAGAATTCTGATTGCCGTCGAGCAGGGAATAGCGAGCCTGGAGGGCATCCAGGTTTTCACCAACCTGGAGGTTCTCCTTCTCTTCATAAACTCCATAAGCGACACGACTCCTCTGGCTGCCCTGACGAAACTCTGGGATCTGGATCTGGGAGCCAATCTGCTCACCGAAGTCGACGGTCTGGCCGAGCTGACCGCCATGCTCAAGCTCTATCTGGACGGTAACTTTCTCTCCGATGGGGTGATGAAGAGTGCAGGAAATGGTGGGTTCGAGCCGGGCGGTCAAAGCCAGATGGTGCTGGGTCCCCTGGCCGGCATGAGGCACCTGCAGTTCATTCGGCTCGGGAACAACGACATCGTCTATCTGGATCCGCTGGCCGCTGCCACCCAGCTGGCGGCTCTGAGAGCCCCATCCAATCTGATCAACGATTTCAGCATCCTGTCGGCCTGGCCCGATCTGTTCCGCCTGGATGTGAGCGACAATCCGTTCATTGATCTGACCCCGATCTCCGCAAAGACGGGACTCCGTGAGTTATCGGCCCAGAGCCTGGGCCTCACTACCATGGGCTTCGTGGCACCCCTCACCAACCTGGGGTTTCTGGATCTGTCTGAGAACAACATCACGGATGTGACCCAGGTCTCGAGCTTGGGCGGACTCTCGGGCCTCGTTCTCAGCGGCAATCCCATTGACAACTTTGGGCCCATCGGCTCGCTGACCACCCTGCGCGAGCTGGAACTCGCCAACACGGGTCTGGGCAGTGCACCGGCTGCTCAGGGACCCTCCGGCAACGGTTCAAGCGAGCTCGACTTCCTGGCTGGACTGACCTCGCTGGAACTCCTTGGTCTGGCAGGCAACCAGGTGCAGAACCTCGGCCCCTTGAGTGGGTTGACTGCCCTGCAGACTCTTCTCCTGAAGGCGAATGATATCGCCGACATCGCGGCGCTTGTGGCCAACCCCGGCCTGGGCCAATTTGACTTCATTGATCTTGAAATCAACCAGTTGGGAACTGACGACTGTGCCAATCTTCAGACCCTGATCGACCGCGAAGTTCAGCTCTTCCACGACGTAACCTGTCCGCCACCGATGTAGAGTCTCCCAACTTGGAATCACCCCGGCTCGGAGTTCCGGGCAAACTTCACCGAGGGATCATTACCTGGTCCGGGGCACCATCCAGGGAGCGATGCCGGGGCAATCTCGGACAATTTGCTCCGCCAGGGCTTGCAAAACGAGCTCTTTCGTGCGTTTAGGCTCAAGCTCCTCGAAGGTTGAGAGACGAAGGCCGACTGCCTCCATTTCCGTCCCAAAATGCCTCATGAAGTCCATGCAGCTGTGTTCCCCGCCGACAACCTGATCAAGGTAGGTCTCAAAATAGCGGACCGGGATCTCGTGCTCGCAGACCTGGATGGCTCTGGTGGCCTTTTCCAAGACGCCCTGCTCTTTGTTGTAACGGATGCGGCCGTGCACCGATCCCTTGATCCCGGCGCAAGTTTTGGAAGGGCTCTTGCCCTCTTTTGCTTCGTTCCAGGCCTTGTCAACGGCGCTTTGAAACTCGGTGGAACCGACATCCGGCGCCCCGGTGTGTAGGGGTTGGGCAGGAGCCAGGGATGGAAGCCAGGAGATTGAACACAGGCTCAGACAACAGAGAAGCGGCAGCGCACGAACTAAAACCAGATTTCTTATCATCCAATCGTCTCCCGTTTACTTGTACACTCACATGGCCTGTGCCGCAACTGGGACATCGGTTTCCAGGCCAAGACCGGTTGAATCACGCTAGAGCCCGTTAGCCCTTTGACAGCGAAAATAAATATCCGTATATTCGGATGAGTGGATATAGAGACAGCGGATTCCACCTTCCAATACTTCTCGGACGAGGGACGCCGCTCCCTCCTGCGCCTGCTGGCCGAAGTGCCTTTGAGTGTGGGTGAGATCTCGGAGGTGATGAGGCTTCCTCAGTCAACGGTGAGTCGGCATCTGAAGGCCTTGCGGTCGACCGGTCTTCTGGTGGAGCAGCGCGAAGGAAACCGGGTCATCTGCAGTCTGGCTCCGGCGGCCGAAAACGGCAATGGCCACCTCTTCGATTTGCTCAATCAGTGGCTGCGCGATCAGTCACTCATGCCTGAGATCAAGACCCGGCTCGACTTTTTCTTGGGTGACCGGGAAAACGGAGCGGACGCTTTCGGCCGGTTGGCCCACCGCTGGGACGAGCTGCGCCATGCCTACCTCGGAAACCAGTTCCATCTGGAGGCGCTGATGGCTCTGCTTCCCAGGAGCTGGCGTGTCCTGGACCTGGGAACCGGTACCGGCTACCTGCTTCCGGTGCTGTCCGGTCATTTCCGAGAGGTGACCGCCGTTGATCCGTCCGAAGCCATGCTGGAACTGGCCGAGCGGCGAGCCCGGCAACTGGGACTCGACAACGTGACCTTTCACCACGGGACCATGGAGTCCCTGGAACTTGCGGATGACAGCGTGGAGGCCGTTTTCGCCATCCTCGTTTTTCACCACATCGAACACCCGGCCCGAACCCTGCGGGAACTCAGGCGGGTGATGAAACCGGGAGGGAGGATACTCATCCTGGAGCTGGAGGCACACGAAAACGAGGAATTCCAGCGCGAAATGGGAGACCCTGTCAGGGGCTTCCCTCCTGACCAATTGAAGACAGCCCTGGGAGAGGCTGGACTGCAACCCGAGATCGAGCGCCGGCTCGAACTCGGTCCTGAGTCGGGGGCTGAGAAGATAGCTCCCGACCTCTACCTGGTCCGGGCCCGGAAACCGAAACACCGGCGGGACCATCGATCCATCAATTGAAGCCTGGCACGCCGGATGGCGTGCTCGTGAATGGAAGCAAGAAACTATTCAAGGATAAGAGAAGGAGAAAGAATTATGGCCACGACAGTCGCTGCCGACTACAAGGTAGCTGATATTACGCTTGCCGATTTCGGCAGGAAGGAAATCGAGCTGGCGGAGCTGGAAATGCCCGGTCTGATGTCGGTTCGAGACGAGTATCGCGGGAAGAAGCCGCTGCAGGGTTGCCGCATCATGGGTTCTCTGCACATGACCATTCAGACGGCCGTCCTGATCGAGACGCTGGGTGATCTGGGTGCCGACGTGCGTTGGGCAAGCTGCAATATATTCAGCACTCAGGACCATGCTGCCGCTGCTATTGCCCGGACCGGACTGCCGGTCTTTGCCTGGAAGGGGGAGTCACTCGAGGAGTACTGGTGGTGCACTCTCAAGGCCCTGGAGTTCCCGGACGGAAGCCCCACAGCTATTGTTGATGACGGCGGTGATGCGACGATGCTGATTCACCTCGGATACGAGGCGGAAGATGCCTACGCTAAGGACGGCTCCCTGCCCGATCCAGCCAGTAGCGATGTGAAGGAAATGCAGGTCATCCTGGCTCTCTTGCGACAACGTCTGCAGGATGATTCTGAATTCTGGCATCGGATGGTGCCGGGAATCGTCGGAGTGAGCGAAGAGACCACCACCGGGGTTCTCCGCCTCTACGAGCGCGCCCGCGACGGATCCCTTCTCTTCCCCGCCATCAATGTCAACGACAGTGTCACTAAGAGCAAGTTCGACAACATCTATGGCTGCCGTCATTCCCTTCCCGACGGGATCATGCGCGCCACTGACGTCATGATCGGTGGAAAGCTGGTTGTGGTCTGCGGTTTCGGCGAGGTGGGTAAGGGTTGTGCCCAGGCCATGCGCGGCCAGGGCGCCCGCGTTGTGATTACCGAGATCGATCCCATTTGCGCCCTGCAGGCCTGCATGGAGGGTTATCAGGTGGTACGTCTCGAGGATGTGGTTTCCGAGGCCGACATCTTTGTCACGTCAACCGGCAACCGGGATGTCATCCTGCTCAAACACATGAGAGAGATGAGGAACAACGCCATCGTCTGCAACATCGGGCACTTTGACAATGAGATCGACATGGCGGGGCTGGAGAACTCCGGTGCGGTCCGGGAGACGATCAAACCCCAGGTCGATCAGTGGCGTTTTCCGGAAGGGAACGCAATCATCGTCCTGGCCGAGGGGCGACTGGTGAACCTGGGCTGCGCCACGGGGCATCCAAGCTTCGTCATGAGCAACAGCTTCTCCAACCAGGTGATTGCTCAGATCGAACTCTGGTGCAACAACGAGAACTACGACCGGCAGGTCCATGTGCTGCCCAAGCATCTGGACGAGAAAGTGGCCCGCCTCCATCTCGAGAAACTGGGTGCCCGGCTTTCTGAGTTGACACCTGAGCAGGCGAACTACCTGGGCGTGTCGGTCGACGGCCCCTACAAGCCCGACCACTATCGCTACTGAGAAAGCTGCTTATTCGGACCGGTTCAGGAGAACTTGCTCCTGGCCGGTCCCCGGCGGCGGTCCTGCCGTGGCCGTATGGCCCAGGCCCAGGCTCTCCACGAATCGGTTCGGAACCGAGATGGCCACGAGTCCTAGCAAAATGAAGGTACCCAGGGCGACGAGAACCACTCGCTGAATTGTTTTCACGACTCTCTCGGCCATACCAGTCTCTTGTCCTGAGATTCGATCCTTACTGACTCCCGCTGCTCTCGGCCGACCGATCGGGCGTACGCCAATCTTGGTGATCGAAATCTTCATCCTTTGTATCCTGAAGTGAGCCGGAAAAGTGATGACGTACGTCACACTTTGGTCGGTTTTCATTGAAACGGCCGCTTGTCTTATCATTGGGTTGTGGGCTCTGAAAGTCGGGTTGTGGGCTCTGAAAGTCGTGCAGCCCCGTGAGGTTTCGATGAAGAGTCAAGCTGGAACTATCGTTTGCCTTGCGGGGTTGGTCTCCAGCCTGGCGCTCTGCATAACTCAGAACACCATCGCTGCTGCCGGTTCCGGAGAATTCCGCACCAGCGTCACGACCAGGTACGGGCAGATCGAGGGCATTGAGTCGGAGGCCAATACTCTGGCCTGGAAGGGCATCCCCTATGCCCGGCCCCCTGTAGGGGAGCTTCGCTGGAAGGCGCCCAGAGAACCCGATCCCTGGGATGGAATTCTGGAGACGAAGCGGTTTGGAGATCGCTGCTCGCAGTTTGTCCGAGACGGTTCGGTGCAGGGGAGCGAGGATTGCCTCTACCTGAACATCTGGCGACCGAAGTCGGCAACGGCCGGGCTACCCGTTTACTTTTGGATACATGGCGGCGGACATTCCGTTGGAACCGCGTCCACGGACCGGTACGATGGCGTCAAGATTGCGGCCAGATCCAACCTGGTCGTCGTGACCATCAACTACCGGCTGGGGCCCTTGGGCTGGTTCAGCCATCCGGCGCTCAGAAGAGGGACGAGCGCCAGAGATGATTCCGGAAACTATGGAAACCTGGACATGATCCAGGGCCTCGAATGGGTTCACGACAATATCGAAGCCTTCGGAGGAGATCCCCAGAACGTGACTGTGGCCGGCGTTTCCGCAGGCGCCGGCAGTGTCCTCGCCCTGCTGATCTCTCCACTGGCAGAAGGATTGTTCCACAAGGCTATTGCCGAGAGTGGAGGAATCGTTGCCAATCCGGTTGAGGCCGGTGATGCCCATGCCGAAACGATCGTGGAGAGACTACTGATGGGCGACGGGAGTGTCGCGGATCAGGGCCAGGGACTGGCTCCCTACCCCCGAACATTACTGCAAAAGAAGGCAGCCCAGAGGCTCCAGGCCGAAATGTCCAGGACTGATCTGGCGAACTATTTAAGATCCAAAACAGCCGAGCAGTTATTGAAGAACCATGAGAGACCCCGCAGAGGGCCGATGATCCAGTTGCCCTGTCACTTCAGGGACGGCACGGTCCTTCATGAGGAAGGGTTTGCCGCCCTGGAAGACGCTGGGAAATACAATCAGGTTCCCCTCATCCTGGGGGCAAACCAGGAGGAACAGAAACGATACATGGGCGTGGGCCCCGCGTTTGAAGAGCTGGACGAGGCAACCTATCAGGCCACCGCTGTGACATCCAGCAACGACAAGATCCGGCGCAGTGTCGATGTGGTGGCTGCGATCCTGGCCGGCCGGCAGAACCAGCCCCCCGTATTTGCCTACCGGTTCAACTACGGAGCCTACCACCCGGGCGGCTACAACGCCTGGCCGACAGATTTCAAAGGGGTCAACCCTTGATTTGCAGATACAGGACGCGTTCCCACCGGTGGGGGCAGAAGATATTTAGCTCTTTTCCTATTGCTTAGGAAGGTCTGACAGGAGACGCCACCGAAGACACAAGAGGAGATAGCACGGTCGCGAACTGGAGCCCGCGGCGCAACACCGGGAGGGCAATGAGCACACACATCACCGAGGGCATGATCGAGTGGTGGCTAGACGACCGCGTCGGCTAGCCACCACTCGGAGTTCCTGTGCCAGGTGAAGTGAGAGCTCGGGGTGGTTTAGATGCAGCCCCCGTCTTTGTCCGGCTTTTCGCAGCTAAACTCGCAGAGGTCATCTCTTCGCTTGAGCTCGAGCTTCGTCTGCCCGTCGTCGTGGCTACAGGCGCCCTTGAGAGCTGTGACGGCCTGGTCATCATCGCAGGACTCGATCTTACAACTCGGGTCCCCTTCCGTATAGAGGCTAAAATCGTCTTCATCTCGTGTGAAGGACACGTAGAGGCCCGCCGCCGAGCCCTTACAACTCGCCTTCAGCTGGTAGCAAGCGCCCGGAAAGTTTAGCCAGAACACTTCGTCAACTTTCTCGTCGCACAGGAAGGGTCCTGCCCCTTCCGTCCCTGCCGCCAAAAATGGGACCATGAACAAGACCACCGCAACTACTCCGATGAACATCTTGAATCTCTGCATGCTGACTCCCTCCCGCATTGGATTGATGGTTAGTGTCGAAACAGTGCCCCAAACTCTAAAATAAAAAAGCGTTACCTGCCAAGGCGAGCTGAGGGCTGTTCGCTTGAGTCAACTATGCTCTGAGGTTCGGCGCATCTCATGGGCTGGAGGTCCCCTTTTTCTGGGGCAATTCGGTCGTCTACGGTTATGAAGACATTCTCTTCAGGGAAGATAACCGCCGGGGATACGAAGCGCTGACTGATGCCATGATGGGCTGTGCGGCGCAGTTCGCACGCACCGGGAATCCGGGTGCAGTCGGAGGGATCTTGTGGAAGCCCTGGTCAAACCGGGACGGCGGGGCTAGACGTCTCCTCCTTGACGCCAACGACTACGAGACGATCATCCGAATGTCCAGGGAATGAAGGGAAACAGAATGGCGACCAGGCGGAGTCACCGCGTTTTTAGGCAGGGTGTGACCCCAGGCGGGGCCATCTTGAGCACCGATGGTCCAGGGTGGCGGGCTCATGTGAAGCGCCTGCCCGGCGTGTGCTAGAGTGAGGTGAGTGGACCTGAAAGAACGCGCCAACCACGGGATCTACATACGAGCTCTTCGCCAGATGACCCCGGAGCAAAGATTGTCCAAGGCTCTGGAGTTGTCAGAGACAGCTCGCGGCCTTTTCCGAGAAGGTCTCCGCCAGAGGTTTCCGGAGCTCTCTGAAAATGAACTCCACCGGCTCTATCTGGAGCGCCTCGAGCTTTGTCACAACAGGAACTACTAGCTCTCGTTGTCGGCCAACTGAACCAGCTCAACATTGACTATATGTTGACCGGTTCATTTGCCTCCAGTCTGCAGGGTGAACCGAGAGCGACTCACGACGTTGACCTGGTCGTGGAGTTGAGACCAGACTCTTGCCGGTTACTCATGGAGCGCCTGAGAAGACCTGGGTTCTATTTGAACGAGGAAACGGCCGAACAGGCCGTGGCACAGCAGAGCGGCCTGTTCAATCTGATCAACTCAAAGACCGGCGACAAAGTTGACTTCTGGATCCTTACTGGCGACGAATTTGACCGGGTTCGTTTTCGGCGACGTCAGAGCGTGGATGTCCTGGGGCTAAGTCTGGCAGTCTCGAGTCCCGAGGATACGATCCTGATGAAGCTGAAATGGGCCCGGCAGTCAGGTGGCAGTCAGAAGCACTCGGTGGACGCTTTGAGGCTCTACGAGGTAAACCGTGACGTTCTGGATCTGGGCTACCTTGACGAGTGGATTTCCAGACTCGGGATTCAAGAAGAGTGGGCGCACCTTTTGGATCGGGCAAAGCCGATCTGACTGGCGTCGGCTCACGTAGATTGGCACCGCACTAAGCCCAGCTTCCCCAGCCAGATCCGGCCCAAATATTTTTCCTCAGTTTCCCCCAACTCCCTTGAATAACGTCATTCTAAGTGTGTATAATATACACATAATGAACAGTCGAGAGATTGTAAGTCAGATCAAGAAAGACGGCTGGACATTAGATCGGGTGAAAGGAAGTCATCACCAGTTCGTACACCCTACGAAGCCTGGAACGGTGACGGTCCCACACCCAAGGAAAGACCTGAGCAAGCGCCTGGTAAACTCAATACTCAAGCAGGCGGGACTAAAGTAGAGTCAGACGGGAGGAGCGCGATGATGGGTAAGGCTTACTATGTGGGAGTTCTGTCTAAAGATTCGGACTCAGACTACGGAGTCGATTTCCCCGACTTCCCCGGTTGTGTTACGGCCGGGGATACGGTTGCAGAGACACTCGCGTTGGCGGAAGAGGTACTGGAGTTTCACGTCGAGGGAATGCTGGAACACGGCGAGGATATCCCGGGACCCACCCCACTAGATCAAGTGGATGTGGACGATGGGATCCCCTTCCTGGTTCCGTTGGTTCTGAAGCGAAAAGCCAAGCGGATCAATATCACCGTCAACGAAGGGATTCTCGAGCAGATCGACAAATACGCAAAAGCAAGCGGGCTCACCAGGTCATCCTTCTTGGTTGAGGCAGCAAGAGGGGCAATGGGTAAGAAGGTTACTCGTAAGGTGGCACCCGCAGCAGCCACAAGAAAAGCTGTTTCCAGATAGGAAGGGCTACCCCGAGAAGGATGCCCCCCGTAGCTCAGTTGAACCGCCCCGGGTTTCCCGGAGACAGTTTTAGTTGACTCCAGCCACCATAGCTGTAGCCGGTTGATTCAGATAATACATCTGCTCGAACTCAACGGGTGGAATGTAGCCGATTGGCTCCAGCAATCTCTGCTTGTTATACTAACAGACCCAATCCAGCGTCGCGAATTCCACCTCCTCCAATCCCCGCCAGGGACCTTCCTGCCGAATGACTTCCGTCTTAAACAGCCCGATGACCGACTCGGCCAGCGCGTTGTCGTAAGAGTCTCCTTTGCTTCCAACCGAAGGCTCGATGCCGGCCTCTGCCAACCGCTCCGTATAGCGGATCGACAGGTACTGTACTCCCCGGTCGCTGTGATGAATCAGGCCTTCCGTGTCCGAACGAGACCAGAGGGCCTGCTCCAGTGCGTCCAGGGCAATGTCGGTCTTCAAGGAAGCCGACGCCCTCCACCCGACAATACTTCTCGAGAAGGCATCGATGACCAATGCCACGTAGACGCGCCCTCTCCAGGTGGCCACGTAGGTCAGATCGGCTACCCACAGCTGATTCGGACGGGTTGCAGTAAAGTTGCGGTCCACCAGATCAGCCGGCCTTGCGGCTGCTTCATCCGGCTGCGTCGTCTTAAACCGGCGACCCCGAACCACGCCCTGCAGTCCCGTCTCGCGCATTAAACGCTGGACCGTGCAGCGAGCCACCTTGAAGCCCTCACGATTCAGCTGCTTCCAGACCTTGCGAACTCCGTAGACCTCGCGGTTGGCATGCCACACCCGATCGATTTCAACCCCGGAGCCTGGCATCGCGTTTCGCTCTTGCCGGCAGTAACCCAGGATCCTTGTGCCTGGCTTCCCACTGGTAGAACGTCGAAGGGGCGATCGGCAGAACCTCGCAGATCGACTCGACCCCATAGCAGATCCGATTCTTTCGCATGAAATCCACCATCACTTCCGTCGGCGGCCGAGCTCCGCCTGTGCGAAAAAAGTCGAAGCCTTCCTTAAGATCTCGTTAATCCGCTTCAGCTCCCGATTCTCCCGCTCCAGTTCCTTCAGACGCTGCCTCTCGTCCGTTGTCAGCCCGGCTCGACGCCCCTGATCCCTTTCCGCCTGTCGGACCCACTTGCGCAGCGTCTCCGCTGTGCAGCCGATCTTGGCTGCTATCGATGTCATCGCACCCCATTGAGAGCTGTACTCCCGTTCATGCTCGAACACCATCCGTACTGCTCGTTCTCTGACCTCTGGTGAGTATCTGCTTCGTCTTCCCATGACCCCATCCTCTCAAGAAATGGAGTCTCCGGAAATCCCGGGGCGGTTCAGACCTTGTTTAACAGTCCAGCGGGTGTGATAGCTGAGTGATAGGACCTGGCTCGGGCATTGTGCGACTCACGAAGATGAGGACTGACCAGTGACGCTCGAATGTGACCCGAGGCTGATAAACGAGAGCGCTGCAGCACGGAATCCCAAGAATGATCCCTCAAGGACCCACGCCTGGTTGCCTTCATGTCTGCCAGAGACTACAGCCTCACTTTGTTTGCTCAATTCGTCCAGTCTTTGAAGCAATTGATCGGTGCTCGCCATTCGGACTCCTCAACGAGTGGTCCCAAAATGGTCCCAGACTTCTCAAGAGGCTCTTAAGTTGGCGTCCCCAAGGGGATTTGAACCCCTGTCGCCGCCGTGAAAGGGCGGTGTCCTAGACCTGGCTAGACGATGGGGACGCCCTGATTGAAGAGCGGAATTTTAGCATGGAGCTTTTTTGCGTGTCCACAAAGCCTTCACTTCGCCCGGGCACCTGGATCGATTCCCGCTTCCTTTTCGACTCTCCATGGCCTGATCCCCGGGCGCCCTTTACGGCAACGCTTCGAGAACCGACCCCAGGAACTGGTTGAGATCGAATGCCGTTCGATCGGGCGTGCGGCCAAGGCGCACGATCACCGCCTTTCTCGACGGCACGACCGTGACGCTCTGGCCTTCGAAGCCGGCGAGACCGTAGGCGTCTCTCGGTACGTCGGGCCACCTCCGTTTCGAAGAGTCCTCCGGATCGCCGGCGTTGAGCCAGAAGTGGCGCCCGTACTGGCCGCGCGGCGCTGCGGGCGTGGGTGTCGTCGAGTACTCCACCCATCCTTGCGGCAGCAATCGCTCGCCGTTCCAGGCCCCGTCCTGCAGGTAGAGTTGGCCGAACCGTGCCAGATCCCGCGGCGTCGAGTAGGCATATGAGGCGCCGACAAAAGTTCCCGCCTCGTCGAGCTCCATTACCGTGTGGGTCATGCCCAGCGGGTCGAGCAGCCGGCTACGAACGAAAGTCACGTAGTCCGAGAGCTCCCCGCCGAGGCTGTCGCGCAAGACACGCGAGATGATGTTCGTCGTCCCGCTGGAGTACCACCACTTCGTGTCGGGGTCGGCCTCCAACGGCTGGCTTGCGGCGTAGTGAGCCGTGTCCGGGTCGCCGAAGAGCATGACCTCGACGTCGTAGATCCCCTGTGGGTAGACCACCTCCTGGAACTTCAAGCCGCTCGACATCCGAAGAAGCTGATCGAGGGTGATCGCTTTCCTCGGATCGCCCTGTGTCGCCCACTCAGGGACGGGAGCCGGAGCCGCGGGGTCGAGCACGCCGTCTCCTGCCAGGAGGCCGACGAGCGCGCTCGTGAGGCTCTTCGTCATCGACCAGATGATGAGAGGTCGGTCGGGGCCGAAGCCGGGTGCGTAGCGCTCGGCCACGACCTGGCCGTCGTAGGCTACAAGTGCGGCCCGCGTGCCACGGCGCCGATCCGCTTTGGGCTCCGAGAAGGCATCGTCGAGCGCCGCCTCCAGGGCCGAGCGGTCGAGCCCGGAGGGAGTCGTCACCTTGACCTTCGAGCCGAGCGGCCAGGCCTTCTGGGGATCGAGAGTCCTCGGGGTGGCGTCGCCCGTATCCTGAGCCAGAAGTTGCTCCTGTCTCAGACGATAGAGGATCGTGCAACCGAGTCCGGGGCGGTAAACAGCGGTCCCGGTCTTCCCCTGCCTGCCAATGCTCGCGCGCCCAGCGGCACGGTTGACGTCGATCTCAACAGTCCCGGGATCGGTGTCGCGATCCTCGGCGAGCACCTCGGCCGCGGTTCTCCCGGAGAGAAAGACCCCTGAGCACACTCGCTTTGCATCCCGGTTCGCGAGCATCTGGGCGAAAAGCTCCTGCTCGGCGGGAGTGAGCTGGTCTCCGGCGCCAGATTGGGCCCGCGCGAAGGGAGCGGCGATCAGGAGCGCAACCGCAAACAGGAGTGTCGGGTTGCAGCAGATAGGGACCTTGAAAGTACTTTTCATCAGACGACCTCCGGGTCATATTAACTTCGGATCCGAGTTGCTCTGACCTCCCGGTGATGAATGATCAAAACTTATCAGCCCTCCAACCAGGGAACAAGTGTTTTTCCTCATATTTCGGCTTACTGCACACGTTGCCGGGCCGAAGCAGTAAACCTTCGCAATCTCCGAACTGGTTGAACAAAACAGGGGATGGTAGCAAGTGCATCCGAATCTGCAGCCCTCTTTCTACCCATCAGCCATTGACTTCCGAAGGGCCTTGAGGTGTCCTCGACGGACAGCATTTTGGTCTCGAATCGACCCAACATGTTGGCGCTGGCGGCATCCTTAACCGATTCAGGCAAGCAACCTTGCGGTCCTGTGTGGTGAATGTGAGGTAGTATTGTTTTCCGGGACCCGTTGCCAGCCCGTCTTCACGAGGCCAAAAATTGCTTTTCATGAGTTCAACCAGCGCAAGAGCCGGTTCCTTCTGGCTGGTTCTGGGCCTGTTGCTGAGCCTTCCAGCGGTCGCACATGCCTCGGTGTCCGGTGTGCTTGTGATGGCTCACGGAGGCACCAAAGAGTGGAACGCCGCGATCCTGGAGGCGACAGCTCCCCTTAAAAAGTACTGCCCCACGGTGGTCGCCTTTGGAATGGCAGACCCCGAGACTCTTCAGGAAAGCGTCCGGGAACTCGAGTCTCGAGGAGTTACCCGGATTGTGGTTGCCCGGCTGTTCGTGTCCGGCGAATCTTTTCGGGGACAGACCGAGTATTTTCTGGGCCTTCGACCCGACCCACCTGAGTATTTCCTGCTCCATCACAGCCCTGGATCTATGAGCTCAGGCCACGACACCGTCCGAACAAGGCCTCACAACATGCTCTACCCGAGCGAGTCCCATCCGATTGATCCGATTCAGAGCACATCGTCTTTCGTCTTGACCCAAAACGGCCTCTACGATTCCCCCGAGATTGGCAAGATTGTGGCGGAGCGAGTCCGCGACTTGAGCCGGACGCCGGAATCCGAATCGGTTCTGGTTCTGGCTCATGGAGTCGGAGACGACAGGCTGAATTCACACTGGGTGAACCGAATCGAGCAAATCAGCGGAGAGATCCGGCGGATCGGGTCGTTCCAGGACATCCGGGTGGAGACGCTCCGAGAGGACTGGCGAGACAAGAGAAAGCTAGCCGAAGAGAGGATTAGAGACTTCGTTGTTCAGGGCGACCGCAACGGTAAAGTGCTGGTGGTTCCCTTTAGGGTTTACGGCTTCGGTCCCTATGAATCGGTCCTTGACGGCCTCAGCTATCGCTCCGATGGCCGCGGTCTCTTGCCTCACCCCTCGGTCACTGAGTGGCTCATGAAGGAGGCTTCTCGTTGTTTTCAACAGCAGGGCTGGCACAACCCCTTCCAGAAGATGAGTCGCCAGCCTGAGCCTTCGTCGTTTCCCGCCCGGCAGCATTTCTGATGTGGGACGCCTTCCTGAGCGTTCTGGTGGTCGTCGCTATCCTTGGAGTCAGCGCGGTAGTCACCCAGCTCTTCGCCCGCACGATGTACAATCGGTGCCCCTCCTGCCACACCCTCAACGCCAGGCGCCGGGACCAGTGTCGGAGCTGCGGTCAGACGCTTTCAGGTTCCTGAAGATCTGGCTCAGTATCGCTGCCTGAAGGGACGAAAATCGACCTTACAGCGGTGGTGTGAGAGAAAAGCCAGAAAGCGCCGGTAGTCTTTTTCCGGCAGATGGAACTTTCTCACCAGCTGCCGATAGCTGCCGCCCGTCGCAGCCAGTCCCAGTGAGATGATCTCCCGGACCTCGAGGCGAGACAGGTCGCGTTCCAGAAACCGCCTTCTGATGTCAGCCCAAAAATCGACTTCACCACGAACCAGCTCTTCGAACAAACGACGGCTACGACGGCTCACTACCTCCTCGTCTCCCGAGATTTGATGCCCAGTGGGCATGTTGACATCGGCGGCGTGCAACCGTCTCTCCGGGCTCAGCAGATAGGCTTGCTCGACAACATTCTGTAATTCCCGTGCGTTGCCTCCAAAATGAAATCCCTCCAGTCGTTCCAGGAACCCGGGCGTGGCCTCTTTCGCCTGCCCGTGTCTAAGCTCAAGCTCTTTCAAGAAGTGTGTGGCTAACAGCGGGATGTCTGAGGCTCGTTCTCGAAGAGGTGGGATGAATATCGGGATGACATTGAGCCGATGGAAAAGGTCTTCTCGAAACTCGCCACGTTCCACCAGGGCAGGCAACGACTGATTCGTGGCAGCAATGATGCGGATGTCCACCCGTCGCTCGCTCAATTCCCCCAGCCTTCGAATCGTCTTCTCCTGCAGAACACGGAGCAGGCGTGACTGGTGCTCTATGGGCATTGCGGCAATCTCGTCCAGAAACAGAGTGCCACCGCTGGCAGCTTCAACAAGTCCTCGTTTGTCTTCGCTGGCTCCCGTAAAACTCCCTTTTCGGTACCCAAAAAGCTCGCTCTCAATGAGATCTGCGGGGAGAGCGGCACAGTTGACTGCTACCCAGGTGCCTGGAGCGCGACTGCTCAGGTCGTGCAGAGCCCGAGCCACCAGCTCTTTCCCTGTCCCGCTTTCGCCGTGGATCAACACCGTCGCCCCGGTCGGTCCAATTCTCCGAATAAGACCGAACAGTTGCAACATCTTTGGGTGCCTTCCCACAACGAGGCGACCATCGGAGAGTTCGAGAGGGGCTTCCTGCATCCTCTGCCGCTTTTCGAGAGAGGGTTCCCTCCAGTCTGGCCGCAGAGCTTCCATGATTCGGACGAGGGCCTTGATCAAATCGTACTCCGCCTCGGCAAACCCTCCGCAGTGGCTGGTCACACGCAGGTCGAAGCGACCGACTCCGAGAACACGGAATGTCTCTTTCAAGCTACACCGGTCCGACGCGGACGTCTCGGCTGAGATGGAAAACCCGGCACTCGAGCTTCCGGCTTGCTTTTCGGCCACGGTTGAGGTCCGCCCGTTTGCGTATACTCGCCCCACACGAACCGAGCTTTGGGCCACCGCCGAGGTGATCGCCTGAACCACTTCCTGGGCGAGCTCCTCCATGCTGTTGCAGGTGCCGAAGCGGGCGGCGAACCTCTCAACTACCTGCAGACTACTCAGCCTTGAACACCGCGACCTGGCCAGATGAGCCAGTTCCCTCTCGATGGGGTCGATCCAGAGGACCTCGAACTGCGGGCGCTGCTTATCTGCCAGACCTAACGATTTCTCACGCAGAATCCGCAGGGCCCGGACGAAGTTCAAACGAGCTTCTTCATAGCGATTCAGCCGGGTCAGGATCTGGCCCAGTATCCGGTAGATCTCGGCCAGGACTCCCGGCCGCTCAACGCGGGTCATGACCTGCAGTCCTCGCGCGGCAAAAACACGCCCCTGCCCCGGATCACCCAGAAGAGCCAGACATCTTCCTTTTAAAGCATATCCTCGTGCCATCAGGGGGTAGTAGAACTGGTCCTTGGCAATTCGGAGGCTCGTCTCGAAGTTCTCGAGCGCCTCCTGGATCCTCTCCTCCGCCAGGCACACCAATCCCATTTGCTGATGAGCTTTCGTACGCTGGTAGATAAGGTAGTCCGGGAGGGTCACAAGGGCGCCCTCGGCTTCCTCTCTTGCCCGGGCCAACTGTTCCAGCTGCAGGTGAGCCTGAGCCCGTGCCATCTGGCGCTGAGCGCGGATGAGCAGATTGCGGGGGTCGGGATCAGAGAGGAGCTCCAGGGCGGCCGGCATGCAGCCCTGAAGAGTCATCGACCAGGCTCGACACACTTCTGCTCGTCTTGTTGTCCAGGCGGTTTCGCCCGCAGCGTTGTCGAGACTACCTTGCGTCTGTGAAAGATCCAGAGTCCGCGTCCGGAACTTCGCGACCTGTAAGTAGTACTCGGCCCGGTAGTTTCGGTTGGTGGGGGCCCCGCCTCTTCGCAGCATCCGCAGATTCTTGCCAAGAGCCTCCGCATCTCCCACGCGACGCAGCACCGCGCTCCGATTCAGGCATGCAAGGCTGGCCAGTTCAGGATTAGCCAAGACCCTTGCTTGATTCATGGCGACAGTCAAGAGCTTTTCGCTACCCTGTAGATCCCCTGTTACCGAGAGACACATGGCAAGTGAGCAAACTCGACCGAAAGCGGGCATGGTCGTACCAGGTATCGCTAAAGGATAAAGAGAACGCACCGCATGAGCCCTTGCCCGGTCAAGGCGCCCCTCCGACTCCAACATGAAGATCGCAAATGCAGAGTGAATTGCAGGTCTCGCTTGATTCCCCTTCAGCAGCTCCCTCTTGAGCTGTAGCCGAAGGGCATCGGCGGCCGAGTAATCCCCGAGTTGGGTCTGTACAATCATCAACACTGTTCTGATTCGTATTGCGATACCGTCTCCGTCGGATTCCCCCAGTTCACCCAGGGCGCGCTCGCAGATACCCCTGGCGCCCTCACAGTCGCCCAGAAGGTTCTTGGCTCGCGCCGAACAAAGTAACAGCCAGGCCCTCTTGCGGACGCTGGACTCTGGAAGGGCCTCGCTAAAATCGAGCGCGAGTGAAGCCAGGGTTTCGTGTTCTCCACAGTCGTACAAGAGACCCACTAGCCTGGTCATGCTGGTCCAGTCCTCCATGGAGAGAACACTCTGGCGGAACGCCTCCAACAGCAGGCTGCCGGCTCTTCGTACCAGGCCGTCTTTCAAGAGCTGGCCCACAGCCCCGGACAGGAAGGGTAACGCTTGCCGGGGTTCCCCGGACCTCAGGAAGTGGCGAGCGATCCTGTCGAGCAGAGAAGGATCTCCCCCCTGTTCGTATTCGACCAGATAAGCCCGGGCAAAACCGAGACTCAGGGAGCAGGCTTCAGCAGCTTCCATGTTCTCCGCCACCCAATCTGAATAGCGGCTATGCGAAAACTCAAGTCCGCGCGACTCCGGGCCAGCCGGCGAGGCGGAAACCAACTCAAGACCTTTCAACCTCTCGATCGCTCGGTTCACGGTTGGCCGCCCCAGCTTCGTGACGCGGCCCAGAAGGGACAAGGGCACAGGTTGGCCGGCCACCGCAAGTGCATTCAGCAGCAGCCGTGGGATATCAGGGAGTTTCTCTATTCTCGACACCTCTCTCGACGGAATCGAAGAGCCGCGTGAGGCTCCAGGGCGCCCACTCAGGCGAAGGGCTTCGAGCAAGAGGAAGGGATTGCCTCCACTGGCCACAACGGCTCGCTCTCGATCACCGCTGGCCCAGGTGGGGCACAACAGGGTTGCCAGATCCGACACAGCTCCGGCCTCAAGCGGGCCCAGCTCTACACTCACCAGCTCGTCATTGAGCTTGAACCAATCTTCAAGTGTCTTCCAGACGCCTTCGATTTCGCTCCTGCGTACGGTGGCGACCACCAGGACTGGTGCCTGAAGCGACTGGAGGCGTCGGTATGCGTCGCCATCAGCTTCATCAACCCATTGCAGGTCTTCCGCTCGTATGATCACTGGAGCCCTGAAGTATTTCCGTAAATCTTCTTCGTTTTTCAAATCCTCAAATTCTCTCCTACTGGAAGAGGCTGTCTGCCCGACCAGGTACTTGAGCAGGGGCATGGGCCTCCCTTCTCGCATATAGCGGACGCTGACCGTCTTGAGCCCCTCAAGGCGAGCCAGATCCTCAAAGTGCTGTGCAAGTCGCGTCTTTCCAATGCCGCTTGGACCACATATGAGAATGACCTTGAATCGGGGGTGTCTGCGGTGACTGTGCAAATGCTCTCGAAGAACACTCAGCTCTCGCCTGCGGCCCACAAGGGGGCAGCGCCAGCGGGTGGCAACAGGGAGCGGCCTTGCCTGCCCAGGATTGAGCACAGCGAGTGAGTAGGAGAATCCAGCCCGGGCAGAAGGGACTTTTCCAGGAGCCCGAGAATCAATTCTTCGATCTCCTTGGAAATGTCAGGCATCCCCCGTCGGGGTTCTATTGGCCTGGCGATCCGCTGTTTCGTCGCCAGATCTATGGCGGTTGGCGAGGTAAAGGCCGGCTGACCGACGAACAGCTGGTAGAGGAGGAGCCCGAGAGAGTACAGGTCTGTTTCTCTGTTCTCGTGTTTCGCCTCGATGTACTCGGGAGCCGCATGGGACAGGAACTTCCGGGCTCGGGATTCCTTCTTGAAGAGGCTGCGAGGACCGAGAAAGTTGGCCACCCAATGTCCATCCTCCCGGATAAATAACTGGTGGGGTCCTACGACGCCAAGAAACATCTTTTTCTGGGAAAGCCAGCAGAGAAGTCTAACCAGATCAAACGCGAACCTCTTCTTATCCAAGACACGATCAAGCGCTCCAGCAGCATATTCCCCCGGGATCCTGTCGGAGACGACTCCGATTCGCTTGCCCCGGTAGGCAACATCCCGAACTCGCACAAGAAACGGGCTGACGAGCTCCTTGCGCGTGAGAAAGCAGTCCTCAAATTTCTGGCGGTCCCACGGCTGAGGAACGAGGGTGAGTACTCGCTCGACTGAGGCGGATGGTTCGCGGCAAGCGTAGACGCAAACCCCTGGACCGGACTCCATCGGTTGCAGAATCTTGTAGCGTTGGAACAAAGACAAAACTGCCTCCTTTGCCGGGCTGATACTCAAGGCAGGGGAAAGACCGGTGTCGGTTACTGAAATCCGACTCGGCTTGAGTTCCCGGTGGGCTCCTGTTGAACAAGACTATGGCACATCAGAAACAAAACGACAAAGGGGAGTCGAGCCCAACGCGGCTTCCTAAGGAAGAATTGGGCTTGTTGTCTCCCGCATCCTGCGTGAATCCGCGCAGGATAGAACAAATGACAACAAATCCTCCAACTGCGAACCGATAAACACCTTGTCAGGGCAAGAGCATCCCTGTATGATTTGTGATGGTCGTCACAAGATTAAATCGCCTGGTGACGGACATCACAACTCAGCCTTAGCGGATCAGAAGGCAGTGTTTGGTCAGGGTGGGGGTTAGCACGATGACGCTCTGCGGCTTCGTGGGACTCCGAAAAAACCGAAGAGAACGAGAGGATGTGGGCCTCTCGCGAGATGAGATTTGGGAGTTCGTCATGCTTGGTAGACAACGTTCCAGCCCGATTCAACTAGTCATAGTCGTTCTGCTCTTGGCCTCCTCTACGGCGGCTTTCAGCCAGAGAGCCAGGAGCAAGCAGCTTTCAGAGTCGGCGGGGAAGATCTCCCCTTATTTGGCCGACGAAATCGGCTTCTTACGGGACAATCCCGAATACGACTACAAGATACCGGTGATCGTGCGTCTCGCCCCGTCGGCCAAGATGTCCGGGACTCTCATCCGCCGTGGGCGAAGCCTTTCTTCGATCCGTGGCTACAGCACTTTCCTGCGAAGCGAAGAGATCACCCGGCTCCTGGAATCGGGGGGATGTCGAGCGGATCAGCATCGACTCAGTGGTAAGCGCCAGCAGGATTGATCGTTCCGCGAAGCGTTCGGCCAGGCCGGACCTGCCCAGCAACGACTACCTTGCCACGATAGGGGCGCAGGACGTGAGTCAAGGTGGCCTGGACGGGGCTGGAATGACCGTGGCTGTGTTTGACTCCGGGATCTATGGTCACCCGGATCTCGACTTCGGAAACAAGATTGTGTTTTCGGTGGACTTCACTTCCGGCGAGGCGGTGATTACAGACCGAAATCAAGACGGCTACGGACACGGCACCCATGTTGCCGGCTTGATTGCGGGCGACGGGCGGTCTTCCGGAGGACTGTATCGGGGCGTGGCGCCCCGCGCTTCTCTGATCGACGTCAAGGTTCTGGGAGACGATGGCGCCGGTCGGGTCAGCAACCTGATCGCGGCTATCGAGTGGGTCACGGAACACCGGCAGCAACTCGATGTGCGTGTGGCCAACTTCTCTGTGAGCACGCCTGCCTTTGAACCCTATTATGAGGATCCCCTGTGCGAAGCCGTCAAGGAAATGACCCACGCAGGGATCACGGTAGTAGCTTCCTCCGGCAACCTCGGCAAGCTCGAGGGCTATCCAAAGATTTGGGGAGCTGTGACGAGCCCTGGAACATCCCCTTATGTCATTACCGCGTACCCGCTGAATCACAAGGGCACTGCGGATCGAAGCGATGATGTAGCCACGAGCTACGGTTCTCGGGGCCCGAGCCTTGGAACCTACTTGTGGAAGCCTGACCTGGCTGCGCCTGGCAACCGAATCACCAGTCTCGTCTCGCCAGAGAGCTTCCTGGCAGCGGAGAGATACGACTCTCGCATTGGCAATCATTACCTGGAAATGAGTGGCTCCAGCATGGCCGTGCCTCTCGTCAGCGGTTCGGCCCTGCTTCTCTTACAAGCCGAGCCAAGGCTTTCGCCGTTTGGCATCAAACAAGCGTTGCTGGCGAGCGCTACCCATGATGCTCAAGCACACCCGTTGGAGCAAGGCAGAGGTACTTTGAACCTCCGTCGAGCGTTCGAGTTGACGGCCAGGCTCTCAGCAGGACGGACCGATACCCGGGTCGGTGTCTCGCGGGCAAAGACGATCCGTTCACCGGAAGAGGCCTCCTGGAACCGTGCCATAGTCCCAGCCAGAGCGACGATAGCCGACGGGGCGTACTTTGAACCGAGTTGGGACCGATACCCGGGTCGGTGTCTCGCGGGCAAAGAGACAACCGCGACGGGGCGTGGGGAGCCATATGGGGTGACGGAGCGACCTGGGCGGACAACGCGATGTGGGGAGCCATATGGAGTGACGGAGTGGCGACCTTAGAAGGCGATGACTGAGAGGGAGAGAAAACAAGATGCAACGAATAGTCCACTGGGTTGATTAGGAATCGGCAACGGAATGCTTGTCTTAAATTGATGCAGCTCGAAAGAAAGCAAAGAAAGGTAAGAAAAGTGGTTCACTGGACTGACTAGGAAAAGACAAAGATAATCAGCAATGCTTCGTCTCGAAGGTGTCGGCTGTCTGGGCTGAACACCGAATCGCCGCAGGAAGGCTTGAGAAGACGTTTGCGACGTGGAGACGGTGTATTGGATGGGGAGCTGAAGTCGCCGTAAGGTAAGTTTGTCTTTTCAGAATGCCAGGAGCATGGTGTGTATGCTAGGCTTAGGACCTAGTTGGGGCCCATGGTTTCTGAAGGTTTTTTTGGAAAGGACAAGCTCCCGAGAGCCTGCCAGACGTACGTTCTTGGGGTGATCCTCGTCGGTGTTCCAATCTTCCTCTATTGTGTAGCCGACGCTTCGATACAACACGGTCGGGAATGGCTCCTGTTGGCCCTTCTTACCTTGATATCGAGTCTCTTCCCGATAAGAATTGTGACCTCCGTTCGGGAGGGAAAGACCTACTCGCTTTGCGTCACTGTTAGTGACGTATTTGTTTTCCTGGGGCTAATGCTGTTTGGCCCAAGTGTGGCAGCCAGCTTGGCCACGATAGATGGGGCAACAACGGGCGTAAGGGAAAAATCCAAGAAGCTCTACAAATACTTCTTCAACCTTTCGCTATTGTGCATTGCGGGTTGGGTTAGTGGATGGTGTTTCCAACTCCTCCTGGGAATCCCTCCACCGCTTGCTGATCCCAACAGAGTCGAGGACTTTGGAGTCTTCTTTGGGATCGCCGGGGTAACAAGTCTACTCTTTTACACGATAAACTCTGGCGGCGTCGTGCTTGCAATAGCTCTGGCCTCAGAGAGACCCATTAGGGAGGCCTGGCGCGAGAACTTCTTCACCTCTTCCCTGGCTACGTTGGCCGGATCTTCGGTTGCTGCGTTTGTTTTCGTCAACCTGGACCAGGGGCAGACACTTTCTCTTATCGTGGCCGGCCCGATTGTTGCCGCACTCTACTACGCCTACCAGCTAAACACGAATCGGATCAATGCAGCCCTGGCTCACGCCGATCAGATGAGACAGCTTTTTCACTCTACGATCGCTTCTCTGGCCATGGCCATCGACGCCAAGGATCAGTACACCCATGGACACGTCAACCGGGTTCAGCAGCTCGTGATGATGATTGCTGAGAAGTTGCACTGGAATGAGGGTCGGGAGGAGGATGTCGAAGGACTGAGAGCGGCTGCGCTGCTGCATGACATTGGGAAACTGGCGATCCCCGAGTACATCCTGAATAAACCCTCGGGGCTGACCAAGTGGGAAATCCAGAAAATGCAGACCCATCCCGAGGTGGGGGCGGAAATCCTGAAGACGGTTCCCTTCCCTTACGAGGTCGTCCCTTATGTTCGGCACCACCACGAGAAATGGGACGGAACCGGATACCCCGACGGTCTGAAGGGAGAAGATATCCCTCTCGGAGCTCGAATCCTCGCGGTGGCCGACTGCTACGACGCCCTGAGGTCGGATCGACCCTACCGGGCCGCCATGAGCCGTGAAGTCGCTCTCGAGTACATCGTGAGCCTGGTGGAGAGATCTTATGATCCGGAGGTGGTCCAGGCCCTGGTCGACAACATTGATGAGTTCGAGACCAAAATGTCCGAAACGGAAGCTGCCAACCCGATCCTGCCCGTAACCGTCGCCGCCAGCCCTCAGGAACCGGCCCCCGATCCTGACATCGCCAAGACCGTGTTCCACGACATCGCCTCCGCCCACCGTGAGATTCAGGCTGTCTATGAGATCTCGGAAAGCGTCGGAAAGACTCTGAATGTGTCGGAGACACTCGCCCTGGTCACGGCCAAAGTCGCCAACCTGGTTCCCTATGACGGTTGTGCCGTTTTCCTGGCCGACCCACACACCGACGAGCTGTTGCCCCACAACACCTCCGGTGAACTTACGGAAGAACTGGATCAGCTGAGAATCAAGATCGGGGAGGGCGTGACGGGCTGGGTGGCCGCCAACAATCAAATGCTTGCCAACGTGTCACCTGCTCCCGATTTCGCCAGCCGTCCAGAACTCAAGGAGTTTTTCCAGAGCTGCGTCTCTATTCCCCTGAGTCTGGACGACCGGGTCGTCGGCGTGATCACGGTCTACGCCAAGGTGAGGGCGATCTTTCAGGACAACCACCTGCACCTGCTTGACACTCTGTCCCGCCAGGCGGCTGCTGCCGTCAATAATGCCCTCGTCTACGAAGAGACACAGGAAGATGCCTATACGGACGCCCTGACGGGTTTGCCCAACCTGCGCTACTTCCGGGTGTTTGGTGATCAGGAACTGAGACGAGCCCGACGAGTCGACTATCCAGTCACCCTTCTGATGATGGATCTCGACGGCTTCAAGGGCGTGAACGACAGCTGGGGGCACCGCATCGGTGACCGGGTTTTGATCGAAGTCTCCCATGTTATCAGAAACCAGCTCAGGCGATCCGATACCTGTATCCGCTATGGGGGCGACGAATTTGTGGCCCTGCTACCGGGAGCCGGCAGCGAGCTGGCCGAGTCGACCATCAAACGGCTTCAGGAAGCTGTGGGAGAGCACAAAATTGTCCTTCGGCGAGGGGAGGTTCTGGGTGTGGGCCTGAGCGTGGGAAGCGCTACGTTTCCGCAGGACGGCAAAGACCTCGACTTGCTGCTGTCGCTTGCGGACCAGGCGATGTATCAGGACAAGATCCGGCGTAACCGCGAGAAATCCGCAGCTATTCTGCCCTTCGACTTGCGGGGCAAAGCCTGACTCCGCTTTGATCAGCATCATCATTCCCACTTTAAACCGTAAACTGCTACTCCTCGAAGCGGTTGAGTCGGTTCGCACGCAGAGCTTCCAGGATTGGGAACTTCTGGTGATTGACGACGGGTCAAGCGACGGGACGAGCCGGGCCATCGAGCCCTTGATCGGGGATGGGATACGCTGTATCCGACAGGAGCACAGCGGCGTCAGTGCTGCCCGCAACAGGGGTATTCGGGCCGCCCGATACGACTGGATCGCTTTCCTGGACAGTGACGACTACTGGCACAAACAAAAGCTGCAACAGCAGGTCGAAGCTCTAGAGTCGAACCCGGAGTACCAGGCGGCTCATACCGACGAAATCTGGATTCGCTCTGGAGTCCGCGTCAACCCCCGCAAGCACCACCGGAAGCGCTCCGGCTGGATGTTTCACCATTGTCTCCGGCTTTGCCTGATCAGCCCCAGTTCGATCCTGCTGCACCGAAACCTGCTGGAGGAATCCGGTCTTTTCGACGAAAGCTATCCGGCCTGTGAGGACTACGAACTGTGGCTCAGGATTACGGCCCGCCGGCCGATCTTGTTTCTGCCCGAGAAACTGGTAGTCAAGCGGGGAGGACACGCCGATCAACTCTCACGGAGTCGCTGGGGCATGGACCGATACCGCGTGCGAGCACTGCTGAAGTCTGTGGAGAGCGGTTGCCTCACACCCCAGCAATGCCAGTGGGCTGTCGCAGAAATGGTGCGGAAGGCGAAGATCCTGGAACAGGGCTTTGCCAAACGAGGCCGAGTCGATCGGGCCTCCCACTACGGCGATCTCAGACGACGCTTCGGCAGCGACGATTCGGACCTGGAAAGCAGCGGTCGAGGTCCCACGGATTCCTAGTGTACTGTCCGGGAAGTTCGCGGTGATAATTCGGGATGGATTTTCGTCGTCAGTGAGGCGCGCGACGCAGGCAGGCCGGGAGTCTTTCGAGGTAGCGCAACAAAGCTGTCGGCGAAAAGACGCCCGAAGTAGCGGCGTGAACTTTCCGGACAGTGCACTAGACGTCCTTGGTTTGCCAGAGGCAAGCGATAACCTTAGAGACGCGTTCTCATTCGATTTCAGTTTTTAAATCGAGAACAGGAGGAGATCATGTCCCAGTTCCAGAACTACCTCGATCAACTGAACCAGTATGTCGGCGTGCATCTCCCGACACTTCTGACGTCCATTCTGATTCTCGTCGTCGGATGGCTGGCCGCCCGCATCATCGCTGCAATTGTCAGGTGGATCCTGACTCGCACCGAACTGGACAACCGGATAGCCGACTGGATCTGGCCCCGCCAGGAGGGATCGCCCGTCCCCATCGAGAAGTGGGTGTCGAAGATCGTCTTCTATATTCTGCTCCTGTTTGTCCTGGTAGCTTTCTCCCAGTCCCTGGGGATGACGGTTGTGACACAACCGTTGAGCGGGTTTCTGACTCGGGTCTTTGAATTTGCTCCCCGGCTGATCGGACCGATTATCCTCATCTTCCTGGCCTGGGCCCTGGCCAGCGTGCTTCGGTCGCTGCTGCGAGGAGCACTCGAGCGTGCCAACCTGGATGCCAGGGTCACTGCCCAGACCGAACGCGAAGAAGACAAACAGCTTCCCCTTTCCCAAACCCTGAGCGAAGCCGTGTACTGGCTGGTTTTCCTCTTTTTTCTTCCTGCCATCCTCAGCCCTCTTGGTCTGGACGGGCTACTGGCTCCAGTGCAGAATCTAGTCGACAAACTGCTGAACTTTCTCCCTCAAGTCCTGGCAGCCGGTCTCATCCTCGCAGTTGGCTGGTTTGTGGCCCGAATCGTCCAGCGAATTGTGACCAGCCTGCTGGTGGCGATTGGAGCCGATGGTTTTGGCGAGTCGATTGGTCTGTCCAGGGCTCTGGGCAAACAGCGGCTCTCCAACCTCCTCGGAACCGTCCTCTATGTGCTGATTCTCATTCCAGTCCTGATCGCAGCCCTGGAAGCCCTCGCCATCGAGTCGATTACGCGGCCCGCCAGCCAGATGCTGAATACGATGTTGATGGCGATTCCCAACGTGTTCGGGGCCTGCCTGGTGCTGGCCATTGCCTACATGGTGGGCAAAGTGGTTTCCGGCCTGATCCAGAACCTGCTCTCGGCCATCGGATTTGACTTCATTCTGGCCAGAATCGGCTTCAGCAAAACGCAGATGGAGGGACAGAAGTCCCCTTCGAGCGTAGTCGGCAATCTGGTCTTGATCGTACTCATGCTGTTCGCCACGGCCGAAGCAGCAGAACTGATGGGCTTCGATGTGGTAGGACAGTTGATGTCTCAGTTTCTGGTCTTCGGCGGTCGCGTTTTCCTGGGGCTTGTCATTCTAGGTGTGGGTATGTATCTGGCTCGAGTCGCTTATAATACGGTTTCTACCAGCAACGCTTCACAGGCACGGATTCTGGCCAATGGTGCCCGACTCGCGATCCTCATTTTGACGGGAGCCATGGCACTGGGGGAAATGGGGCTGGCCAACGAGATCATCAACCTGGCTTTCGGAATGACCGTCGGTGCCATCGCCGTGGCGGTCGCTCTGGCCTTCGGCCTGGGCGGACGGGACGTGGCAGCCCGGCAAGTCGAGGAATGGAGAGAACAGATCAGCTCCAGGACGGAGAATCGGAACTAGCGGTGGCCCCTCAGCCGGGACTCTTCAAGGGCGCGAAGTACCCTTTCCGGTAATAGAGGATGGTGTTATCGCGTTTGACCCTGACCTTCAGCTTCCGGAAGGTGCCGTCCGCTTTCTTGTTGATCGGAGTGTAGGCAATATTGTACTGGTTGCGCAGTTCTTCGTTGATCGCTTTGAAGGCCTTCGTCAGATCTTTCGTTGAATACGGAAAATAGACGCGACCGCCGGTGCTGTGAGCCATCTGCTTAAGAGCATTGTCCCCTTCGTGGTCGATTTCAGCTCCGAAACGCGTCGTACTGATGGCATAAACAGCAGCTTCCGCCTGGAAAGCGGCCCGCAGAGCCTGCTCAAACGTCATCTGGCTGGTCTGGTCGGCTCCATCCGAGAGGATAACCAGTGTCCTGCGTCCCGCCACATCCATCATCTTCTGCTCGGAGACCAGATAGATCGCATCGTAGAGCGAGGTTCCACCTCCGGCCCGGAGCTGATCAATCTCACGAACCAGGTCGTTCGGGTTGGAAGTGAAGTCGTGGAGCAGAGTGGCGGCGGTATCGAACTCCAGAAGTAGCGTCTGATCCATCGGCTTCATCACCGTGTACAGGAAGTCGGTAGCCGCCTCCTTTTCAAACTTGAGTTTGATCCGGACGCTCGAGCTCGTATCGATGCAGAGGGCGATAGCCAGGGGCAGATTGATCTGTTCCGCGAAGTGCGTGATCTCCTGTCGAACCCCCTCCTCATAGATCTCGAAGTCGCTGGGAGACAGGTGTCTCAAGAAGGTGCCGGTTTTTTTCTCGTGCACCGAGACCAGCAGGTTCACCGCTTCCACTTCAACCCGGATCGCATCCCCCTGATCGCCGTCGGACTGGGCCAGCAGGGCGGAAGCCACCGGACAGCAGGCAAGGGAAAGGACAAAGACACAACGAGTCAGCACTCTCATCATTATTTCAGAAGCTCCAAAACCGTAGCAAGGTCCTTTGCCGGCGGTGATTCGAATCTCTGCGCGGCACCCGTCGCGGGATGTGCGAATCCGAGGACCGAGGAGTGCAAGAACTGACGATTCAGTTGACCGATCAAGCGGTCGGACAGTGAGTCTCCCTGGAACGGTTTCCGGTTGGCACAGTACACCGAATCTCCCACCACGGGATGACCGATATGCTCCAGATGCACTCTGATTTGATGAGTCCGGCCGGTGTGAAGTTTCACTTCCAGGTACGAGAACTCGGAAAAGCGCCGGACGACGCGATATCCAGTGAGCGCCGAGCGGGGGGCCCGGCTGTGGGTTGACATCCGGGTCCTCCTGGTGGAGTGGCGCCCAACCGGGAGATCGATCTCGCCGCCGTCGCTTTCGACACGGCCATGAACCAGACACAGGTAGAGCTTGGTTACCAGCCGCTCCTTGAACTGCCGGGCCAGGTAATCATGAGCCCGGTCGGTCTTGGCCACGACCAGAAGGCCGGAGGTGCCCTTATCAAGGCGGTGCACGATCCCCGGCCGGATGGTATCCTCTCGGCTGATGCTCTCAAAGTGATACAGCAAGGCGTTGACGAGCGTTCCCGTGTAGTTACCGGCTCCGGGATGCACCACCATTCCGGCCGGCTTGTCCACAACCACCAAAAACTCGTCCTCGAAAACAATCGAGAGCGGCAGGTTCTCTGGAACCAGATCCATCGCCGGAGGTGGAAGAGGCTTCACTTCGATCTCATCGGCTGCACGGAGGCGTTGGCTCGCCTTGCATTGCCGGCCGTTGAGTGTGACCTGACCCTCTTTGATCCAGCGCTGTATCACACTGCGCGACTCCTCCATGTGGCCCTGGAGATAACTGTCGATGCGCAGCCCCTCATCTGGAAGATCAGTCCGGAAAGTGCGCGTTTCAGACACGTTGTGGATTCGATTTCTTGCGGGCAGAGTAGAGAACCAGCAGGGCCGCGAGAATCAGACCGACGGCGATTAACTGGTGGACGGACACCTGGCCGTCAAACAGAAGTCCACGGCCCCGATCTCCCCGAAAGAACTCATTGGCAAACCTGAGAAGGCCATAGCCCATCAGATAGACGGCAAAGACCTGGCCTGCAAAACGCCTGTGGCCGTGAATCCAAAGCAGGAGGAAAAAAAGCAGCAAGGCTCCCACCGATTCGTAAAGCTGAGTGGGATGGAGCGTGACATTGAGAGGAACGCCCACGTTCTGACTCGCATATTCGCTGGTGAACGTGACACCCCAGGGCAGGCTGGTCGGCTTCCCGTAATCACATCCTGCGCCAAAACAACCCAGCCGCCCGATCGTCTGGCCCAGCGCGATCGCCGGAGCGGCGGCGTCCGCCATCACCGGGAATTCGAGATCGGAAGAGCGCGATATGTACCAGTAACTGCCCAGGATGGCGCCGATCAGGCCTCCGAAATAGGCTCCACCGGCCTGCCAGAATTCCAGACTCACAAACCTCGAGGGCTGAGAGACGTAGTAGCTGAAATTGGTCAGCACCATCAGCAGTTTCGCTCCCAGAAGGGAGGAGAGAATCACCACAAAGGCAAGATCCCAGGACCGGCTTGCGGGAACCTGTTCACGAGCAGCGAGACGAGCCAGCAGAGCGGTAGCCGAAAGGAAGGCAAGCGCCAGCAAGAGGCCGTAGGAGTGCAGCGTTATGGGGCCCAGTTCCAGGATTTTGGGGTACAAGAGGCTCCTCTCCGCCCGCTGGTCTCGTTGTTGGGTACCTAGTCGTCGTCCTTGCTCGCTTCAGAGATGATCTTTTCGACCATATGGGGGGGCACAACTTCGTAATGGGAGTTCTCCATATGGTAGCTCCCGCGGCCGCCGGTCAGTGAGGTCAGAACCGGAGCGTAGTTGAGCATTTCAGCAAAGGGTACCTGGGCCTGAACCACCTGGGTCCTGCCTTTCACATCCATACCCTGGATCTTACCCCGCCGGCTGTTCAGATCCCCCATCACGTCACCGGCGAATTCCTCCGGAACATAGACCTCGATGTTCATGATGGGCTCGATGACAACGGGCCGAGCTGTCTCCATGGCCTTCTTGAAAGCAATGGATCCGGCGATCTTGAAGGCCATTTCAGACGAGTCGACATTGTGATAGCTGCCGTCGTACAGCGTTACCTTGAAATCGACCATCGGGAACCCGGCCAGATATCCCCTGGCCGCCGCCTCCTGGATGCCCTTGTCTACGGCGGGGATGTACCCCCTGGGAATGGAACCCCCGAAGATCTTGTCCTCGAACTGGTATCCTTCTCCTCGCTCCCGAGGCTCCATCTTGATTTTGCAGTCTCCGAACTGGCCGTGCCCTCCGGTCTGCTTCTTATGCTTCCCCTGAACGTCGGCCGTCCCGATGATGGTCTCTCGATACGGAACCTTGGGTGGCTTCAATTCCACTTCGACGCCGAAGCGCTTCTTGAGTCGGTTCACCACTACTTCGATGTGCAGTTGACCGGTACCCGCCAGCAGAAACTGCTGGGTCTGAGGATCCCTCCGAAACTCCAGCGACGGGTCTTCCTCCAGAACCTTGGCTATGGCGGAGCCAATCTTGTCTTCGTCTCCCCGTGTCCTGGGCTCCACGGCGAAGCTGATGGCCGGCTCCGGGAGCTTCACTTCCTTGACACGGGCCTTCAAAGTGGGATCCCCAAGCGTGTCTCCCGTCCTGGTGTCTTTCAGTTTGAGGACTCCACCGATATCGCCGGCCTGGAGTTCGGACACGGCCTCGTGTGACTTGCCCTGAAACACCTGCAGCGCTCCGAACCGTTCGGACTGATCCCGGGTTAGATTCTTAAGATTATTGTCGGATTTGAGCGTCCCCGAAATGACCCGGAGGATATTGATGCGTCCTGCAAACGGATCGGCAAAAGTCTTGAAGGCGTAGACCGCCAACGGGCCTTCCTTCGAGGGTACGATTTCCGCGGGCTCACCCTCCGCAGTCACGGCCGAGAAGGGCTCCCTTTGCAGTGGGTTCGGAAACAGATTCACAATCTTGTCTAGCAACTGCTTGACGCCGGTGTTCTGAGTCGAAGAGACGCAAAACACAGGAAAGATCAGGCCTTTGGCCATAGATCTCCCAAGGCCTGCGGTCACTTCTTCCTCAGACAAAGTGCCCTCTTCGAAGAACCGCTCCATCAGGTCGTCGTCGCTTTCCGCGATCATTTCCACCAGTTCTTCCCGCATCTGTTCGGCGTCGCTCTTATGCTCCTCCGGAACTTCCACTTCCTTGAAATTCCCACTCCCGTCCGCCGGACCCGTATAAGCTTTACCGGAGATCAGATCGACAACCCCCTTGAACTCACTCTCTTGCCCGAGCGGAAGCTGGACCGGAACCACCGAGCGTCCGAAGGTCTCCCGGAGAGACCGCAGACTGCGCTGAAGACTGGCTCGCTCGCGGTCCATTTTGGAAAGAACAATGGCCCTGGCCAGGCCCAACTCCTCGGCGAAACGCCAGACCCGCCGGGTTTGAACTTCGACACCTTCCACCGCATCGACCACTACAAGCGCCGTTTCGACGCCCAGCAGAGCGGTCTTGGCATCGAATACAAAGGCCGAGTAACCAGGGGTGTCAATGACGTTGATCTTGTGGCCTTTCCAGTGGCAGTGAGCTACCGCGCTGCTGATCGTCACCTGCCGCGCAATCTCGTCTTCGTCATAGTCGGTGACTGTGTTTCCTTCCTCAACCCTTCCCAGCCGGCTCACGGCTCCCGACGAGAAGAGCATTGCACTCACCAGCGAGGTCTTTCCGGCGTCACCATGCCCTGCGATACCTATGTTACGAATACTCTCACTATCGAACGTGGCCATGCGTACTCCTACCTGTAGTCAAGGAACCGGAATTTAACACAGCCGCTGACAGGTTTCAATTTGCCGCGGTCCGGTAGCCTGTGGCTGACGGGAAGGAGTCCGTCCTGAATTGGCTTCAGAGAATGAAGAACTCGCCTTCGCTGGCGGCGTGAACGCTGGTGAAGTGATGCCTGGCTTCCTTGACGATGTCCATCATCATGGTGTCGTCATGGGCGGGATCATGGTGAAAGAGGATCAGCTGATCGACTTCTGCCTCGGTGGCGAGCCGAGCCGCTTCCAGCCAGGTGCTGTGACCCCAGCCGACCCGCTGCTGGTATTCATGAGGAGTGTATTGCGCGTCATAGACGAGAACCCTGGCACCGGCGGCGTGGTCTCGAACAGAAGCATCGAACTGGCTGTCTCCGTGCTCGTGGTCACTGGCGTAGACAATCCCTTTGCCCTCCCTTTCGATGCGATAGCCGGTTGCCCCCTGTGGATGGTTCATTGGGAAAGGCGAGATCTCAACACCGCTGATCTTGAAAGGACGGTGCTGGATGGGATGAAACTCCAGTTGGGCGGGAAGAAAATCGAAACTGACCGGAAAATAGGGCTCCGTCATCTGTCCTTTGAGCATCTCCTCCGCCCGGTTCTCAAACGAATAAAACGTGACCTTGTTCTCAGGCGAGTAGAGGGGCTGAAAGAACGGAATGCCCTGGATATGGTCCCAGTGGAAGTGGGTCATGAAGATCTTGACGTCCAGGGGGCTCTCTTGGTTCTCAACCAGATGCCATCCCAGCGGCGTAATGCCGGTTCCAGCGTCAAAGATGAGCACTTCTCCCTCGCCGGTTCGAATTTCCAGGCAGGATGTATTCCCGCCGAAGGTCAGATTCTGGATTCGAGGTGTCGGGGTCGATCCGCGCACTCCCCAGAAACTCAGTTTGAGAAGGTAGTCTTCTGCCATCGCCCGTTTCCGGTTCCTTCCTGAACCGCTCCGGCTGAAATTATAACTCTGAGATCAGACGCCGGACATGACTCTGATCACTTTAAAAATCGGCGAAAAGACGCCCGAAGTATCGGCGTGAACTTCCCGGACAGTACGCTAGAGCCCAAAGAACTTCTGAATCCTGGAGAGCAGGTTCTTTTGAGCGGCCTGCCTGGAGAGTAACTCACTTCCCAGTTCTTCCCTCTTCTCATCCAGGGCCTGCTTCCGCGTCTTCACCACAGCACTGATCTGCCCGGCCACGTCTCGATCGTTCATGAGGACCTTCTTGAACCCAGGTTTGTCGAGCACGTAGGACTCGACATCCCCGACAGCGAATGCGCTGGCCGCCCGAGGCTCCCCGGTCAGCAGTGCCATCTCTCCCATGTACTGCCCCCTCCCGAGGACGGCCAGCTCCTTAGCCGCGGCCCCCTCCTGGATCACGATGCGAACCTTCCCTCGCTCGATGAAGAACATCGACTCGCCCGAGACTCCCTGGGTCAGGATTCGCTCTCCAGCACCAAAGGTGTAGAGCCTCATTTGGCGCGCAATCAGTTCTTTGCTCTGCTCCTTCAAACCCGAGAACAGGTCAACGCTTTCGACGAAGGCGAGTCGCTTGTCGGTGGCCCGATGAACGGCTCGGCCTGATTCTCCTTCTCTACCCAGGCGTACGTTCTGAGTGGGTAGCGGCAGCGGCAGCCCGGCACGCAGCAGGCGATAGTAGAGGAGCGTGCAGAAGCTGTCCAGAATGGGCTCGCTGCGAGCATAGTCATTGATCCAGAAGCGGCACCGGTACTGAAGCGAATACTCGTCGTATTCATGGGTCAGCACATCCGGAGCCGGGTTTTCCAGAGCTTCGGGCATGTCTGCAAAGACTTCCATGGCAGCTTTTTTGAAGTCGTTGGGGTGGATCTTGTGACCCATCCGCACGACCCTCTCCATTCGCTGCTCCGTGGTCGGCTCGGAGTAATTGATGATGGCCTCTTCAGCGATGACGCTGTTCGGAACGATCACAAAATTTCCGGCCTTTGTGCGGATCTTGGTGGCACGCCAGGTCGCCTCCTGAACCTGTCCTTCATGGTCTCCCAGGACCACCCAGTCGCCGACATGAAACGGTTTCTCGCTCTGCAGCGCCAGGCCTGCAAACAGATTCCCCAGCGTATCTTTGAGAGCGATGCCAATGACGACTGAGCCAGCGACTCCCAAAGCCAGGAGTTGCTCCGAGAACTTGAAAAGCACGAAGATTATGGGGCCAGCCAGCACCAGGACATCCTGTACGATGGACGGCCAGCGGTCGGAAGCGCCCTGGCCGCGCAGGGGATTAATGAGGATGGCTACCAGGGCGTTCAAAGCCGCCACGGCTGCGCCGAAGTGCACCACCTGGACGGCTGCCAAAAAGACGGCATCTGAGAACTCGAGCACAAAAGCCCCGACCAGGTAGAAGCCCGCACTGATCAGAAAGACAATGCTGCTGAAAAGCAAGCGTCGCCTGATCCAGCGGTTCGGGATCAGGACCATCAGAATCAGGCAGACGACGGCAGCAACCAGGTGGGCGTTGGGATGTAGAATCCAGCTCAAGCTGACTCTCCGGGTCCGTTTTCAAGAAGTCTCACGATTGTCCTTCGCTCATGGCAAGTTTAGGGAAAACCCGAGGGGATTTCTACTTCGCAGTGAGTTCGTAGACCCCATCCCAGTCTGCCTCTGGCGGAGAGTCACTGAAACTCCGGCAACGATCCTGGTAGACCCGCGCCACACTGTCCTCTGAGAAGGTCCTCAAGTGCTTGTCCAGCAGCCTCCCGGCTCCCTCCCAGTCGCGACTCGCGTAGGACTTCAGAATCTGATTGAAAGATTCCACCATTTCTCGAGCCTGATCCGTGGTCTGCTCGTCATCACCACCCACAATCTCGTAAACCCTGACCGGCTGAGCACGCCCCACGACTCGAATCACATCCAGCTGCCTGGTCAAGAAGTGATCTCTTACCATCTCCTCCGTGAATTCACTGATCATGATGGAAGTCCCAAACACCTTGTTGGCACCCTCCAGGCGAGATGCCAGGTTCACTGCATCTCCAATCACCGTGTATTCCATACGCTCGCGGTGTCCCAGATTTCCCGCTATCATGGTTCCCGTATTCAGTCCGTAGCGGGTTCTGAATCCGCCTCCCATCTCCTCCACCTGACGACTCATTTCCAGGGCAGACTGACAGGCCAGTATCGAGTGCCGCTCATTCTCGAGGGGAGCGCCCCAGATCGCCATGATGGCATCCCCTATGTACTTGTTGATCATGCCCTCTCGCTGCATAATCACGTCACCCATTATCGTAAAGTACTCATTGAGGCGAGTTGACAGCTCTTGGGGCGAGATCTTCTCCGAGATCTTCGAGAATCCGGCGATATCGGAAAAGAGGACGGTAGCCTCCACCTCCACTCCCCCCAGCTCCAGCCTGGCAGGGTCTTGCATGATGGTATCGATGACGTCTTTCGACACATAACCGCTCAGCATCTGCTCGACTTGCGCTCGCTCTTTTTCGGTCGTCCGGTACTGATAGACGGTGTTCATCGCGACGACGAAGAGGCCCACCAGGAACGGCTGGAAGCCCAAGATCCAGTAGTCAAAACGCATGAACGCCAGCCAGGTCAGCGCCGGAAAGCCAAGCAGAAGAAGCACCGACCAGAGGATCTTGTCCCGAATCGTCGAAAACGCCAGCATCAATACCGAGGCCGCGCCACCCAGGACCAGAACCAGAATCAAAACCGCGCTGCGGGGCGCCTTGCCAATAAACCGTTTCTGGTTGAGGGTATGGAAGATGTTGGCATGGATCTCGGCACCAGGGATCTGCTGGCTGCCGCCCAGGAAATCGAAGGGCGAGGTGAACATGTCAGCTCCACCCGACTGAGATGTCAGGTCATGGATCGATTCGGAACGGCCGACAAAGATCACCTGATCCCGGAAGATACCCTCCGGAAGCGATTCCTGGTAGGTCAGCGCCTGATGAAAGCTCACGGTCTTAATGGACTGCGCCTGACCGACATAGTTGATCAGAATCTCCGGGTCGGCCTCTTCTGAGGCAACCACCGGAACATTCTCCAGGTCGAGTTGTCCACTCAGCTGGGTGTGGAGCATCAGGGCCAGAGTCGGTTCACCTCCGACGGTCAAACGGGCATGTCGCACGACGGAATCCCGGTCAGGGTTGACCACGGTATAGGCGTGGCTGGCCCCAGCTTCGGTCAGACTCTCCAGAGGCAGAATCTCCTGCTCAAAAGAGTAGGCCGGAGTGACCACGGTCTCGATGGTTGCAGCCAGCACCACCGGAGCCTGACTGGTCCGGATGGCTTCAGCAAAGGCCAGGTCACTCTCCGGGAGCGCCGGCATGTCAAAGATCACGTCAAAAGCAATGCCTCGGACACCCGCTTCGTTCAGGCGATAGATCAACTCTGCGTAGACCACCCGGTCCCAGGGCCAGCTCATTTCGAGTTCCTGGGCAAAGACATCGAGGCTAAAGCGATCGATGGCCACGATCACAATGTCCTCTGGCTCCAGATCCTGGCCTCGCAGGAACATCATGAAGTCGTAGTTCTTGAACTCCAGGTTCTCGATCAGAGGGCTGAGGAGAGACACGGCACCGACCATCGCGATCGAGAGAACTAGAAAGATGGCCGCGGCAATGATCTGGCGTTTCATTGGCTGATCCTATACTAGTCGCCTGGAGGCGAAGGCGAGAGCTTCCTGGAACACTTGATCCTTTCCCGGGACCTCGAGTTCGGCCGCCAGCAGATCGATCTCTTGCTGCGAAGTCTCTGGAAGGATCTGGTGGCTCAACCGCCGGCCCTGGTGCTCTGCCCAGGTTTCCAGAAAGGTCCCGTTCGAGTCGCGCCGTTCCAGTTGCACAGCCAGGTGATCAGCGGTGGACATTTGCATCCGGCAAATCCCCTTGCCCGGTGTTCGATGAAGCTCGATCGCCAGATCCGACCCGGCAGTGTGACCGTCCAACCTGTATCCAAAGTCTGTCTCGAGAAGAGAAGATCGAAGCTCCCAGCCCAGTCGGCTTGCCAGCCAGGACAGCAGGTAGACCACTTCGTTGGGAGGATACCCCCGTGTTCCAAACTCGAGACGGATTGCTTTGGGCCGGGTCAAAACCCCGCGAGTCAGATCCGAGTCGTAGAGACCCGCCAGGGCACACCTCCAGGCCTGGAGACGGGCCCAGGCCAGATCGGCGAACGTCAGGTCCTCGGTACCCGCCATGAACTGCGCCAGGGCGAGCAAATCGTCAACTCCGCCGCGGACCGTATCGACGACAAGGCGATCCGAGATTCTGGCGAGCCGCCGCAAGAGTGCGGAATCGAGGTCAATGCGCCGACGCCACCAGAGAAAAACCGGCAGGTCAGGAACCAGCAAAGGAGGCACTACGGAAGCACCCCGATCAGCGGCTTCCCCATGGACCACAATCCGAATCGTCTGACCACATATCTGTTTCCGACCCCCCCGCTGCCTCTGGCAATGGGCCGAGACGCGGGCATCGAAGCCGTCGCGAGAAGACGTTGCGTCGGTGAGAAGGAGAATGACTCTTCCCGGCTGGCTTTTCCCGGACGACGCGAGATCCGACGCGAGTGGCTCAACTTCTTCATCCAGGCTGGAGCAAACGACCAGGTTTACGACGCAGGCTCGGAGAACCTCTTCATCGTTTCCATTCGTTTCCTGCGCGATTTGCCTCCACTGTGCCTTGAGTTCCGACTCGATCAGGGAAACATCGAGCCTCTGCGGTAGTGGAGATTCGACCCTCATCAGGGACGTCTCCATCGATGCTGATCGCGGGCGATCCATGAATTGGCTTCCTCAGGGCCCCAGGAACCAGCCTCGTAGTTGGGAAAGTGGACTCCCGAACTCTCCTCCCAAACCTCCAGAAGGGGCATCACCAGTCGCCAGGAGGCCTCCACCATGTCACCCCTGGCAAACAAGGTGGCGTCACCCATCATGGCGTCAAGAAGCAGGCGTTCGTAGGCAGGCGGAGAGGAACGCCCAAAGGAACTTCCATAGTCAAAGTCCATGCTGACATTTCGAATCCTGATCGCCTGGCCCGGAATCTTGGCTTTGAAGCGCAGAGTGATCCCTTCGTCCGGTTGAATCCGCACAATCAGCACATTCGGGTCTGTGAGAATGCCGGCGTCCTGCCGAAACAGGAGGTGAAGAGCCCGCCTAAACTGGATCGCCACTTCGGTTACCTTCCTGGGCAGTCTCTTGCCGGTGCGCAAGTAAAACGGGACCCCCGCCCAGCGCCAGTTGTCTACCAGGAGACGGAGTGCGGCATAGGTGGGCGTGTTGGATGCCGTATCGACGTGCGCTTCCTGGCGATAACCTGCAACGGGCTCTCCGGAGATTGCCCCGGGGCCGTATTGTCCAGCCAGCGCCATCCTGCCTACCTCTTCATGCGTGATCGGCCGGATCGAACGGGCCACCTTGGTCTTCTCGTCGCGGATGGCGTTCGAATCCAGCGAGACAGGCGGTTCCATGGCAATCAGGGAGAGAACCTGCAGGAGATGGTTCTGGATCATATCTCGAACCGCCCCCGACTGATCGTAGTAGCCACCTCGGCTTCCAATGCCTATGCTCTCGGCAGCTGTGATCTGCACGTGGTCGACGTACTGCTGGTTCCAGAAGGGCTCGAAGATTCCATTCGCAAAACGCAGGACCATGATGTTCTGCACGGTCTCCTTGCCCAGGTAATGATCGATGCGGTAGACCTGGTCCTCTTCGAAGACTTCGAGCACCTTGCGGTTCAGCGCCAGCATGCTTGCCAGGTCACGGCCGAACGGTTTCTCAACAATCAGACGGGTCCATCCGGTGGACCTGTTCAGCCCGGCTTCACCGAGGGCCTCCGTAATGGGACCGTAACCGTTGGGAGGGACCGCCAAGTAAAAAAGACGATTCCCCGAGGTGCCCGACGAATCGTCCAAGCCCTGAAGATGCAAGTCGAGTCGTCGAAAGCTGGAGGCGTCATCGGCTACGGCCCGGACATAGGTCAAATCCTCCAGAAAGCTCTCCAGTAACTCGCTCTCGGACGGGCCCACCGAAGCAAACTCCAAGAGTCCAGTTCTCATGGAGTCCCTGAACTGTTCGTCCGCCAGATCGGATCGGGAGCTTCCAATCACCCGGAAACACTGGGGCAGGAGCCCCTGGCGAGCCAGATTGAAAAGGCCCGGCATTAGCTTGCGGCGAGTCAGATCCCCGCTGGCACCGAAGATCACCACGGCACAGGGACCAGGCCGCGGCTGCAGGCGCAGCCCCTCAGTCAGGGGATTGTCGTGGCTGTCGAACGTCATCCTCTCAAGTTCCTGGTCCCGTTTCTTCGTCCCAGTGAGTGTGGACGGATTCGCCTTCCGGGTCATCGATTCGCTGGTACCAGTGGGCTCCAAAGTAGTCCCGCTGCGCCTGAGTCAGATTCAAGGGCAGTGTGGAGGATCGAAAGGCGTCGAAATAGGCCAGGCTGGCCGACATCGCCAGGGCCGGGAGCCCTGCCTGCCGGGCCTTCGTGACCAGGCCTCTCCAATCCTCCTCGAGGTCCAGCATCCAGGCCGTGATGCGGGAATCTAAAAGCAGGTTCGGGATCTTGGGCGTGGCCAGAAAGACCTCCCGAATATCGTCCAGAACCCGCGCCCGGATGATGCACCCTGCTTTCCAGACCCGACATACTTCGGCCGGATCGATATCCCAATCGTGCTCCCCTGAACCGGAGCGAATGACCGACATCCCCTGGGCATAGCTGCACATCCTGGAGGCGTAGAGAGCTGCCTCGAGTTGCTTCAAGACCGTCTCTTTTGCATCGTCCAATCTCCCCAGCGGCGGTGACATGGTACGGGCGGCCTCGACCCGCTGCTCTTTGATGGCAGAAAGAAAGCGGGCATCGAGTGCTGCTGCGATGGTGGGAACGGGCACCCCCAGGTCCAGCGCGGACTGCGCCGTCCACTTCCCTGTTCCTTTTTGCCCGGCCCTGTCGAGAATCATCTCCACCAGAGGCTTCCCGGTCTTCGCGTCCTCGACCTGCAGAATCCGAGCCGTGATCTCTATCAAATAGGAGGAGAGCCTTCCCAGGTTCCATTCCTCAAAGATCTCTGCAATGCGACGGGCTCCCATTCCCAGGCCTCGACTCATCACTTCATAGGCTTCAGCAATCAACTGCATGTCGCCGTATTCGATCCCATTGTGGACCATCTTGACGAAGTGGCCGGCACCACCGGGGCCGATGTAGGTCACACAGGGACCTGCATCAGAGACCGCTGCGATCTTCTCCAGCACCGGCTGCAGTTGCTGCTCGTAAACCAGGCGATCTCCGCCGGGCATCAGAGAGGGACCGAAGCGGGCCCCTTCCTCACCCCCGGAAATACCCAGGCCAAAGAAATGAATGCCCTTTCCAGCGGCCAGTTTCTGACGACGCACCGTGTCCTCGAAGTGAGAGTTTCCACCGTCGACAACGACGTCCCCGGACTCCAGGGCGGGCAGAAGGCTCTCCAGGGTGGCGTCGACCGGACGGCCCGCCTTGATCATCATCAGAATCCGGCGTGGACGACCCAGGGAGCGAACCAGTTCGGGAAAGCTCCGGGTACCGGTGATCCTTCGGCCCTTCCCCTCCTGGTCCAGGAAAGCGTCGGTCCAGTCACTCTCCAGGTTCCAGACGGCCACTGAGAAGCCTTGGCCCTCAAGGTTGAGAACCAGGTTCCGCCCCATCACTCCCAGGCCGATCATTCCAAGGTCTGCTTTCTCACCGCTCATGGAAGCTGATTATGAAGGGGTCGGATGGAAGATGAAAGATTGAAGATTGCGGATCAGGAAGTAGTAGCCGCTTCCATGCGGCGATCCAATCGGACCGTAGGGGCGACCCTTGTGGTCGCCCGCCAAACGGGCCGGCACGAGACCGGCCCCTACGAGAGGACCTGATCGGACCACGGAGAGTTCTCCTGCGCTTGATGGCGACGACACCGGCCACCCTAAAAGTTGAAACTGAGGGAAATCTCGTACTGACGCTTGGGAATGCGCTGGTTTAGCGCCAGCGGGTCTACCAGGAACTGGTAGCGGCGGTCGAAAAGATTGCTGATTCGAAATGAAACCAATCCCCGTCTCTCCGGGAATTGATAAGAAACGCCCAGGTCGGTCGTAAAAACTTCTGTTTCCGGCAAAGGCACACCCAGAGTGCCATTCTGCTTGAAAAAGTTCTCGCTGGCGTTGAAGAAAAAGCCCCTGGGGTTGATGTAATAGAGGCTCACGCTGCCCTCGTGGTTCTTCCGGAAAGAGAAGAGATCTTCATCCTGCGTAAAGTTGTAGGCAGTGACAAAAGTGATCTGGTGATGGACGATCTGGTTCCAGACGACTCCCGCTCCGTACAGGTTTCCCTCGAAGAGCTGAGGCTGAGGCATCCCCAGCGGGTTGGTGTCTGCGTGGGGGATCTCGCGGTCACGCCAGAAGGCCGTGGTTCGAATGAAGCTCTTTCGACCGATTCTCTGGTCCCACCCAAGGTTGTAACTCCAGGCACGAGACAATTCGATTTCGTTGAGAGTGGACAGGAATCCGTTGATATGAACCGGCAGCAGCCGTTCTCGTGTAAAGGCACCCCCGGCTCCGCCGGAAACCAGTGGCTGGCGAGACCGCATGACGGCCACCCGCAAGGTTGAGGAGTCCAACGGGTGGTAGAGCGCTCCGAACTGTGGATTCAGGCGCCAGTCCGAGTTGTTGGTTCCGAAAATCGGAGCGAACTGATCATCGACTCCGACCACATCGTTCTCACCGATGAAAACGTTGTCATCGCTGGACCATTCGTAGTTGAGTCCACCGGTCAATACCAGGTTAGATCGAACCCGGTAGTCACTGTGGAAGAAAAACGTCCTGTAGCTGAGGTCCTGCTTGTCCACTAGCGGGTCCTGCACAATCAGCTCGGGATCCTCGACGGGAAACACCTCGTCTTCACGGTAGTAGATCCACAGTTTGTCGTTGCGGCGTCCATCGAAGAGATCAACTCCGTACTTGAAGTTGAAATCATCGACCTTCAAGTAGTGGGCTGCCTGGAAGGTCAAGTTGGGGGTCTTCGAGGAAGTCCGGCGATCCAGAAAGCCGCAGGGAGGCGGTTTACCGGCGAAACGGCATTGTCGGAAAAGGCTGGGGCTCAAGACCGCATTCAGATCGTCATTGACGATCTCGGTGGTTCGCCCGGCGAAGTAGAATATCAGCTCGGAGCCGGGTCGAAGACGGCGATGATACCCGACTTCCACTCGGTTCGACCGCGTAAACGTACTCTCGTCGGGATCGGGCGTATCGTCCGTGATCAGGATTTGCCCCACATCGCCGAGTCTCTGCTGCTGGTGAGCATAGCTGACCAGGAGATCGCTGTGCGGGCTCAGGGCAAATTTGAAATTGTTCGATGTCGTGTAGGCTTTTTGCCCGTCATTCCCGTCTCGAAAACCGGCGGTTTTGTCGTACTGAAAGACTGAGCCGTAAGCGAAACGGCTGGTCCCTCCCGAGGCCACAAGCCGGCCCAACACGGTGTCGAAACTGCCGTAGGCGCCCTCGGTGGTCCAATTCATGTCGGGACGGTCGTAGAGCGTTGTGTAGTCGTTGAAGGCATTGAAGGAATTGGCGTTGACGGGCTGCAAAAGCTTGGCTAACAGCAGTTCCGAGCCGGCGGCTCCGGTTCGGCCGGGCAGATTCAGGAAGGTGTTGGCCAGGAACAGATGAGCTGAGCTGTTGGTCGGATCATCCAGATTGGAAATCACCGCTTCCAGGTTGGCCCACTCCGAAAGACCCAGACGGTTGTAAGCCGTGGCCAGCTGGACGTTGCGGGTGGCCCGGTCTTCATCCAGGACAAAACGACTGCGATAGACCGCCCGCTTGTCGTTCAAGCGTATCGACTCCTGGAAGTGATCCACTGCCACTCCAGGGCGATTCAGGTCATTCTGGAAGATGCCCGAGTACAGATGAGGAGTTGGATCGCGCGGATCCAGCTCCACGGCTGCATTGAGGGCGCTGAAGGCCTGCTCGAATTTGCGCTCTTCGTAAAAAGCCTTACCCAGGTAGCTGTGGTAAATAGAAAGCCTGGGTTCCAGGGTGGTCGCGACCAGGATTTCGGCCACCGCATCGGGGAACTGGCCGCGCCGCATCAAGGCAATTCCCAGGCCGAGACGCGGATTGGCCAGGCCGGAATTAATCTGGATCGCCCGTTCAAACTCAGCCACGGCAGCATCCGTTTTCGCCTGGCCAAGCAGCACGAAACCAAGCGCCGAGTGAACGGTTGCTTCCTCCGGAGCTAATGCCGCTGCCTGTTGGATGATCTTTTGCGCCTCTCGGCTGTTCCCGGCTCCATACAGAAGGCCGGAGTATTGGACCAGAGCCGGTACAAATCCAGGATCCAGGTCGATCGCGTCTCGGGCCGACCGAGTTGCGGCGGGCAGGTCAAAATAGCTCTGCTGGACGCGGCTGAGATTCAGATGTGCTGAAGGTGACTCCGGACTGGCAGCAACCGCTCTGAGGGCTGCCTGCATGGCTGCTTCTTTCCGATTGGCCACCAGGTTCAGGTTGGCCAGTAAACCCTGGGCCAGTCCATACTCCGCGGCCTTGGGACCAATCGATTCCAGAGTGCTGCGGGCCGGGGCCACCTCGCCCGCCAGCAGGTCGAGCCGTGCCCGGTGCAGCTGCAGCGCAGTGTCGGTACCCGGATCGGCGACGATCTCATAGGATTGTTCGAATTCGTTCAGCCTCAAGTGCACGATGGAGCGACCCAGCCGCGCCCGAGTTCTGGAACCAGCTTCCCGAAATGCCTGAAACGCCGGCGCCAACTGGTTCTGCTCGAGCAGGATCCAGCCTCGCATCTCGGCAGCCTGGTCTGAGGTCTCTGGCTGAAGCGCGGTCAGCGCTCCTTCCAGATCCCCGGCGTCGTGGAGAGCTTCTGCTCGAGCAACCGGGGAGATCCCGGTGGCCTGGGCAGCCTGCAGCGCCTCGGCTCGGGTCCGATAGCGAAAGGGATAGTCGCGGGGACTGACTTCGAGTGAGTACAAGAAGGTCCACTGCACGGCATCGTCGGGGTTCACGATGACAATCTTGGTCGGAGTTTCCCCGATCCGGGCTCGTCCCTGCTCACTGGAGTTCACGATCACAGTTCCCTGGTCGTTGCTCATGTCGACCGAACCGTCCAGAACCGTGACAAACGACTCGCCGTCGCTTCGCACGTCGACAACAAACTCGGTTCCCCGAATCGCAGCCGTGACCGCAGGGGTCCGGACCCGGACCTGTGCGGGAACCCGCTTCGAACGCAGCCAGGCCTTTCCCGACCCCAGATTGAGGATGCTTTGATCCGCGCCCGCGGCAACCTGGCTCAATCTTTCCAACAGATTGCTGGAGCGGCGCACTTGCCGCAGTTGCAGCCTTGCGTTGGGTCCAATCTTCAGCTGCGTCTCATCGGCCAGGAGAAGAGCCGCGCGGCTGCGGGCCGCGGTGCGAACGACCGCCCCTGCTGCCAGGGTCTGGTTTACCTGGGCCGGCGCCCAGCCGGGAGTCCCCTGCTGGACCTCTACAGTTCCCTGAACCGAAACGATCTTCGCCGCAACATCCTGGCCCCGCGAGGGAGTCCAGGAAAGAAAGGCCAGAAAACCGAATATCAGAATCTGCCGCTTCATTCTCAGTAAAGAATTACAAATCGCACTGCCAAAAGTTGGTGACCGGAGTCCGGTCCCCGGCATCTAGTGTACTGTCCCAGAAGTTCTCGGCGTTGATTCGAAATGGATTTTCGTCGTCACTGAGGCGCGCGACGCAGGCACACTAGTCTTGATCGTGGGTCACCTGGCGCAGGCCGATCCACTTCCCGGAGAGAGCTTTCCGATATCGGGTTCCGGCTGTGGGCGAATCAGAACCTCGCGTCGCTGGCGCAGCCTGCAGCCCGTCGGCTTGTGTCGGGACCGAGGTGATGAAGCCGATATTGGGGGCGACGTCAGTGCCCCCGGCCTGGTCCCCAAAAGCCGACTCGGAAGTACCAAAGACTCCAGCAAGGTTCATGAGACCATCACCGCCCAGCAGCGAGAGAGGGATGGCCAAGGAAAGATCGTGGGTGCCGAAGTCAATAGCAACGCGCCCTACTTCCTCGAAGAACTCGCCGATCAAGAGCAGCACGGGGACATCACCGGCCTCTTCATCGTACGCTTCAAAGTTGACGCAGGCCTCCACTCCGAGACCCGTATCGGCCGGGGAGTTGAGATCGGAAAAAGCCAGTGCTCCGGTGCCGGCATCCCGGTCCAGGTCCATATCCAGAAACCCGACCAGACTATTCAGGGGCACCTGGCCCTGCTGGCACAAATCGTTGCAGGGACTGATGGGGTCAGCGAAGGCAACGGTCAAATGCAGATCGGAAGCATCGTAGTAGGCGGAAAGGTCGAGAATGTCATGCTGGACCGCCCCGATTCCGTAGGTGTCTCCCAGAGGATCCGCAACGCTGCCGGGGATGCCCAGCCCGACCACGTTGGTGGCGTAGCTCTGATGCTGGGAGGGCGCCCGGATGGAGATCACGTCCCCCACCTCACCGTTCCCACCGGGCGTTGCCGCCCGAACCGCTTTGAGAACCGTATCTCCCAAGCCCAGGCCATCAGGTAGAAACAGCAGGTCTTCCGTTGAGTCCACCTGGCCATAAGCCAGCGGGGTCGGATCAGAAGGGTCCACCAGACTGACACGACTCGGCTGCCTTTCCACGATCAAGAGTCGGAGGGAATCGGGGCAGCCGGCATCTCGGCGGTAAAGAGCCAGCACGGTTTCAGGAGAACCAAGGTCGCTGACCGGTGTTGAGAGATGGCCCTGCACCGGATCGAACGACTTGACCTCTCCCAGTGCATTCGTCCAGAAAACAGCTCCGCTGCAGGCATCGATGGCCACACCCTGCCCGGCGTTCACCTCACTCAGCTCAACCTTCTGCCGGCCATTCTCCGCAATTCCCGAGACCAGGTCCGATTCGAGCTGCACTCGCGACACGGAGTAAAGGCTGTTGTTGTCCACCACCATCAGGTTTCCGGTCACCGGGTTCCAGGCCATGGCCACAGGGAAGTCGAAGCCGCTCACCATGTCCTCGGAAGTCCCTGCGCTGGGATCGACGCGGAGAATCCGATTGGAAGTCCAACTCAAGAGCAGGAGAAAGCTCTCCCCGGTTGACGATTCAAATGGGAGCACGTCACTGATTCCCTCGCCGGGAAGTTGGAGGACCAGTGCCTGAGAATCTCTGCTGATCTCGATCAGGGAGCTGACGATTTGACCGGCAGGAGCAGCTCCACCCAATCCCGAAACGACTCCGTAGAGAGTGTCCGTCCCAGGCAGATAGGCGATTCGAGTCAGGGACCCTGGGATCGGTTCCTGGTTGAAACTGCCTTCTTCCAGCAGGTCGATCGTGGCTGCCGCGATCAACTCTTCTTCTTCCGCGACCAGAGTCAGAGGGCCGGCCGGTTCGGGGAAGGCCGGGGGGGCAGCATAGGCTCCGGCTTCGTCAATCTCTCCCAGTGCGGCGTTTCCACCCGGCTCGCCGTTGATCGTCCATGCGGCCTGGCCGCCCGAACCGCCCTCTGTCTGGAAACTCGACTCCCCCCCCAGACTCACCAGAGTGAGCGAAGGACCGATCCGGAAATCCGGCTTGCCGGCGTCGGGCAGGAATCCTTCCGGAGCCGGCTGGGGAGGCACGTTGGCCAGCAGGGTGGCGTTTCCGGACCCGAAAAGAGAGCTGAAGTGCAGAGGCTGACTGCTTTTGGCCCACACGTATCCGCCGTTCTGGCCCGCGGCCCCGGGAATGATGTTGGTGATGAGATCTGCGATCCTCTCTCCCGGTCCCAGCACCGTGTCGAAGAGATCGAGCTCAGCTCCTTCTTCCGTAAAGGCCATGACGCGCAGGTTGGAAGCCGCCGAGGAGCTGTTGTAGGCCGCAAAGCCGGTAAAAAACCCGGCTACAGTCGCCAGATGAGAGAACACTACTCTTTCCCGGGCGGCTGGAAGCGCGGCTACCGCCGCCTCCGACCCGGTGGCTACGACCCCGTAGCGGACGGAGCCATTGAGCGCCGCAACCGGTTCACCGCCGTCGTCGTTGCCGCCAAGGGGAGCCCCACCCTGGCGATAGGCAGTCACTCTCAAAGCCCCTTCAAAAGGGCCGGCACCGCTGAACCCGAAGAGCTCTTCCACATCTACCACCAGGCCGGTGAACGGGGCCAGATTCCGCACTACGGGATTCTGCACCACACGGCCCGGTGTGTAGAGCTGACCATCGGGTTGGGTGGCCGAGAACAGCAGTGTGACCGGGTTCAGGGAATAATTCACGACATTCGCTTCCATCTTCCAGGGCCCCCTCACCGCCAACTGCGGGAAGTAGAGGACTTTGAGATGCTCGAGACGGCGTTTGGCGTTCAGGCCCAGCAGATCACCGTCGGAAGTATGCAGAAACTGGAATCCGCCGATCGGAGTCTCGGAGAGAACTTCCAGATAGGAACCCTCCGGGATCGAAGGCAGGTCGAAGAACTCGGCAACATTCTCAATATGCAGCAGGCCCTTGGCCGGAAAGGTCGGCGCGAAACCTTCCGCGGGTGGTGCTCCCACAGATATTGGGGGCAGGACCTGGTCGGGTGTAAGAAGTACCAGATCCAACCGGGTCGGGACACCGCTTGTGTTAAAGATGTTGATCTCAGTCCTGAACTCCTCGGATCCCCGGATGTCATTAAAGGCAATCTTGCGACTGACTTGAGGCTGATCGGCTCCGTCGAGCAGGCTCTGATCGGGGCTGAGAAAGAGAAAGAAACCCGTCAGCCCGTCGTTCTCGCTGATCCCTTCCACCCAGCCCACGATCGACGGATCGACCGGGCCGAAGACCTCGGTTACCAGCACCGCTTTGTTTTGTCCCGCTGGCACCTCTAGTTTCGAAGGATTCGTGATGCCTTCTCCGGCCACCAGATCACCATTCGTGTCATACAGACTCAAGGTGATCTCGTCATCGGCGGTGGAGGGGGCGGAACTGGCGCCCGGATTGAAAATGGTCAGACCATTGATTCCGGAGGTAGAAATCCGGGGAAAGTAGAGTGTTGATTCTGCGCCGGCGACCTGAGCACAACAAACCGCCACAAACAGGGTAACGATCACTCGCAGCACGGATTGGGACTGATTCACTGTTGCCAACTCCTTTCCCCTCCCGGAGATACAATCTACTGCGAAACACAACAATGGCCAAGAACTTTAGACAATACGCAGGGCTAGGGTGGCTGTTTTCCTGGATCCGGGGCGACTTCACCAGGCCCTTTCCTCGAAAACGGACTCATGCATGATCCGGCACCCCAGGAACTTGTCGACTCTGGAGGTCCTGGTACAATGTCCCCCTCTGGACACGGTGCTATGAAACAAAGACCTTTGCTGCTGGTAGTTGCGGGCTTCTTCTTCACGACCCTGCTCGCGAGCGGGTCTCCCCGAAGTCTGGCCCGGAGCAGTCTTTACAAGTTTCCATTGACCTTTGAGGAAAACCGCGGCCAGGCCGACGATCAGTTCGATTACGTGGCACGGGGACCCGGTTACGGGCTGTACCTGTCCGGATTAGAGGTACTCCTCGGGCTTCGCCACGGGTCCAGTCCAGGGGCATCTGTGGAAGTCCTCCGCATGCGACTGAAGGGAGGCCTTGCCGCTCCTTCGGTCCGACCCCTCGAGCCGGTGGCGACAAAGAGCCACTACTATCGTGGCAACGATCCGTCGCAGTGGGTGACCAACGTCCCTCACCACAAGCGAATTCGCTACTCCGAAGTGTATCCCGGGGTTGACCTCGTCTTCTACGGAACTCCGGGCAATCTCGAGTATGACTTCATAGTCTCTCCGGGAGCCTCCTGGGAGCAGATTCGATTGCAATTCGAAGGCGTAGACGACCTCTCGATCAGCCCGAATGGCCACCTGGTTCTGAAACTGAAGAACGGCGAGATTGTCCAGCCCCCTCCGACCATCTACCAGGAGTCTCAGAATGGCGAGCGATTGCCGATCGGAGGGTCTTACGTGTTGGCTGGTTCCCGGGAGGTGGCCTTTCGAGTCAAGGCATATGATCGTTCGCGACCTCTCATCATTGACCCGGAGGTGCTCTACCTGGGCTATCTGGGAGGATCGACTTTCACCGATGATCCGAGGGACATCGCCACTGATTCCACAGGAGCCGCTTACGTCACAGGTCAAACCTTTTCCTCTGACTTTCCAGCCTCCATCGGTTCTCTGAGTGGGAGCAGCGATGCCTACGTGGCCAAGATCAACGCGCAGGGAACGGCTATTGACTGGGCCGCCTTCTTTGGCGGCACGTCGGACGACTGGGGGAACGCGATCGCAGTGGACGCAAGCCAGCAGGTCTACTTCTGCGGCGCCACCGAATCCAGTGATCTGGCCACAGTCAAAGCCTACCAGGGCTCACTAGAAGGGACCGACGACGCTTTCGTGGCCATGCTCTCGTCCACCGGGTCCTCCCTGATCTATGCCAGTTATCTGGGAGGAGCTACGGAACCCGGGTTCTCCTTCCGAACCGAGGGCTGTCATGGTATCGACGTTGACAACAGTCTCATCTACATCGGCGGCTTGACCAACACCAGCGATTTCGACACCACGCTGGGAGCCTTTGATACCAACGGTCCGCTGGGGTCGGGGAGCTACGAGGACGACGACGACGCCTTCATCTCGGTTTTTGATCCCAGCCTGTCCGGGGCGTCCTCGCTGCTCTACTCGACCTACCTGGGATCGCAGCAGGGCAGTGATTGCCGCCGGCGAAGTGGCTGTCACCGGAAGCACTTCGGTCATGGTCGCCGCTCAGCCGGGTTTGCTGGTTCCCGCCGGAGAAACCAACACACCGTTTCCGACGACCACAGATGCCTTTCAGACGACGTTTCAGGGCGGCAACTCCGACTACGACGCATTCGTCACACGACTGGACACCACCGCACTTCCCGCTGCGGCCCTGATCTACTCGACCTTTTTCGGCTCCACCAGCTTTGACGATGGCCATTCCATCGACGTCCTGGGTGACGACGCCTATGTCCTCGGGGTCACTGATGCGTCTGGGACGGGCTTCCCGACCACGATCGGGGCTTACCAGACTTCCAGCGGCGGCGGTGGAGAATTGTTCATAGCGCAGTTTGACACCTCCGGTTCCCCAGGTCCGGAACCGGCCGCGGCGCCGGCGGGAACGGTCAGCACACTGATCTTCTCGACACTGTACGGCGGAAGCGACTACGACTCACCCGGCGGCATCGCGGTCAACAGCAGCGGAGAGACCTTCATCCTGGCAGACACGACCTCTTCGGACATCCCCCTTGCCAATGCCTTCCAGTCAACTTTCGAAGGAAATGTAGAGAGCTCACAGCTCGTAGTGGCCAGCTTCAACAGCACGGGGACAACACTCGACTTTGCTTCCTACCTGGGGGGCGGCGAGGATTTCGCCTCGGGAGGTATCGTCCTGGCTCCCAACGGGGACATGCTGATCGCGGCCACGAGCGCCGCTTTTGGTCTTGCCACGAGCGGGAGTTTCGACGAGACTCTCGACACCGGCGGAGAGACCCCCAATCCAGGCATTGTTCCCAGCGGGCTCTTCGGACAGGACGGGATTGTGGCCCGAATCGGAGAACCGGCCGATCTCGACCTGGAGGTAACCGATTCTCCCGATCCAGTCATTGCAGGAGCCAACCTCACCTACAGCATCACGGTTTCCAATCTCGGGACCGCGGCCGCCACCAATACGACGTTGACCGTTTCCATTTTCCAGTCCACCTTCGTGTCCTCGACCGGAACCTGTGCTGAGAACAGTGGTGTGGTGACCTGCGATGTGGGGACAATTCCGGCTCCCCCACCACCGGGACCGGCACCGGCCGGGGCCAGCAGCCCCTCCTTCGATCTGGTCCTCAAAGTGGATCCCTTCTTTGACGGGAGCACCGTGTCCCACACGTTCGCCGTTGCCGCCGATCCGTTCGACACCGACCTCTCCAACAACTCCGTTCTGGTGGACACGACGGTGGACTTTGAAGCAGACCTGGCAGTGACCAAGACTGATTCCGCTGATCCGGTCACACAGGGAGACACCTTCGACTATACAGTCACGGTGACGAACAACGGTCCCTCGGGTGTCTTCGACGTGCGTCTGACCGACGACATTCCCTCCGAAGTGAGCTTCAATTCGTCCGATCCTGACGACAATGACGAAATCTGTTTTTATGATCCCAAAGGCCAGCAACTGCTCTGTACTTTCTTCCAGGATGTGGCCCCGGGGGATAGCGTCGAGGTCACGATCAACGTCACGGCCGGCCCGGGTCCTGCCACCGCCACTAACACTGCCAGTGCCCGTACGATCGAGTTTCCGGATGATCCTACACCCGGAAACGATTCCGTTAACGAGGACACGGCCATCCTGGGACTTCCCGACCTGACCGTGAGCGTCACGGACGACCCTGATCCCGTCATCGCCGGCCAGAATCTCACGTATAACGTTACGGTCATGAACCCGGGTACTGCTGCAGCGACGAGCACGGTCCTGGACGTCACCCTGGATGCGGGTTTGAGTTATGTATCCGGCAGTCAGCCTGCGCCGGTAGCGGGCTCGCTGCAAGGTACCGTCGTTTGCACTCCCAATGGCAGTTCCGTGTCCTGCGATCTGGGCACGATCGCTGCCCAGGGTTCGAAGCCGGTTTCCATTGTGACATCCGTCGATCCGGGACAGACGGCGGCTCTGTCGAGCCAGTTCGACGTTTCCACAGTCGACACCGAGTCGAACGATTCGAACAACGGCGCCACGGAGGGCACCACGGTCACGACCTCAACAGACCTCTCCATCACGAAGTCGGACTCCCCCGATCCTGTGATCACCGGCGAGACACTCACCTACTTGTTCACAGCCACCAACAACGGACCCTCCGACGCAACCGGGGTCGTCGTCACGGATACCTTGCCGGCCGGAGTCACTTATTTGTCTTCCAATCCGTCCATTTGCTCCCAGGATGAAGATCTGTTCTGCAACATTGGAAGCCTGTCCGCGGAGCAGTCCAGCCAGTTCACGGTTGACGTCACCGTCAATGCCGCGCCCGGGCAGTTGAGCAACTCAGCCGCGATCTCGGGCTCTCAGAGCGACCCAATTGGTGGCAATGACTCGGCAGTCGAGCTGACCACAGTCGACCCGGCCATTGTGGTCGATCTGACCGTGGCCGTTACTGACCTCCCCGATCCGGTCGTTGCGGGAACAGATCTCACCTACAACGTCACAGTGATGAACGAGGGTAGCGGAGAGGCGACCAACTCGGTTCTGGACGTGACCCTGGGGGCGGGTCTGAGTCTTGAGTCCGCCGGCGTACCGCGGCCGGTCGGGATTTCGATTCAGGGGGCAGTCTGCACACCCGCCGGAAATTCGGTGTCCTGCAGCCTGGGAACCATCCCGGCCGAGGGGGCATCGTTCGTCTCGATCGTGGCCTCGGTCGACCCGGGACAGACCGCAGCGCTGTCGAGCCAGTTCGACGTCTCAACGGATCAGGACGAAATCAGCGACCTGAATAACAGTGCGACCGCCAACACGAGCGTCACAACCTCAGCGGATCTTTCGATCTCCAAGACAGACTCGGTTGATCCCGTGGGTACCGGTGATGCGCTGACCTACACCCTCACAGCCACCAACTCGGGACCCTCTAACGCCAGCGAGGTGGTCGTCCAGGATACGCTCCCCGAAGGAGTCAACCTGAGTTCCAGTTCCCCTTCCTGCTCCCTGGACGGAGACCTTGTGTGCAGTCTGGGGAATTTGACCGTCGGGCAGTCAATGCAAGTCACCGCTACCGTGGGCGTCGAAGCCGTACCGGGCACCACGTTGACGAACTCGGCCTCCATCTCGGGGGCTCAGGATGATCCTGCTACGGGCAACAATTCGACCGTAGAGTCGACGGAAGTGGAACTGACCGCGGATCTGGCAGTGGAACTGACCCACTCTCCCGAGATCCCCTTCTTCGGCTTGCCTATGAATATCCTGGCCACGTTTCGGAATCTGGGACCCGATGCCGCCTACAGCGGCACTGTCAACATCGTTCTCCCCAGCAACTTTACGGTTGACTCAGTAGGCAGCGACTTCTCGTGCAGCACGCTGGGCAACCAGATTCTCTGCAACTTCGGGGTTTTCCAACCCGGCGAGTCGGCCAGCGCCTCGATCGCGGCGACCCCTGCCCAGGGAGGGGACTTCACGATCTCGGGATCGATTCAATCCCTGTCGACGGATCTGGTCTCGGGCAACGACAGCGACGAAATCATGTTCAACATACCCGATGACCTGGACCTGTCTATCGTGAAAACACCGCGGTTCGACGTCGCAGCCGTTGGAAGACCCTTCTGGTACGAGATTGAGATTGAAAACCTGGGCAACGGCCCTCTTGTCGACATCCAGGTAACCGATGAACTAACGGCCGGATTGCAGGTCAATGGTGTCACCACGGAAGACTCCATCGACTGCACGGAGGCGCCCGCCTCCATCTCCTGTGTGGTGGAGGCCCTGAACCCCGGCGAGACGGTAGCCTTCCTTCTCGAAGTGCAGGTTGGCGAGGGGTTGCTCGGCCCCTTTCTGAACACCGTGGAGGCTGCGGCAGAGGGAGATCAGGATACCGAGAACAACTCCTCGACCGCGGCCGCGGTAGGGGCTGCTCCCGGGGATATGAACGCCGACGGGGCCTTTGATGCCGCAGACGTTGTCTTGCTCGTCCTGGAGATCAACGACGGGGACGGCGATGAGGTTTTCGAGTCCGCTGGAGGGACCTTCAAGGGGAATCCCGCCATGGATGTGGACGGTGACGGGCTGATCACGCTGGCGGACTACGATGCCCTCCTGTCCTTGATCTTTCCACCCTCGGGAACTCCCTAGGCACCGCCTCAGGACAAAAACCCGAAGATCAGGAATAAAACCAGTGCTCCCGCTGCCGCCGCCAGGGCATAGGGGAGCTGAGTTCTCACATGCTCAATATGGTCCGTGGCGGATGCCATGGAAGCCACAATGGTGCTGTCCGAGATGGGAGAGCAGTGGTCTCCGAAGATTCCACCCCCCATCGCAGCACCGAGAGCAAGAGGTACGTTGAGGTCGAGAATCCGGGCCATGGGCAGCACGATCGGGATCATGATGGCAAACGTCCCCCAGGACGTGCCCGTGGAAAAGGCAACGAAGCAACCCAGGCAGAAAATCAGGGCCGGGACAAAGCCGGGATGCAGAGCCGCCTGAGCGGCTCCGGCGACGAACTCGCCTGTTCCCAACGCCCGGGTGGTGGACGAGATGGTAAAGGCCAATGCCAGGATCACGACCAGCGGAGTGAGACCCTTGATCCCCTCCATCAGACTGTCACTTAGTTCCGGCAAGGTCATGATCCCCTGCAGGCGATAGATCATGGCTGCCAGCAGCAACCCCACAATCACGCCCCACAGAATCGCCTTCGATCCATCCCCTCTCATCATGTTTCCGTCTCCGCTGGCATAGAGAACAAAGAAAACCGTCACGACCATGGAGACCAGAGGGAGCACCATATTGATAGCGCGTTCGGGGATGCCCTCCCTGGGACGGGCCATGCTCACTTCGGACGATACCAGCGGAGTGGCACCGTCGGCGAGAAGCTTCCCCTCCTCTCGTGTTCTCCGCTCGGCACGCTTCATGGGTCCGTAGTCGAGATCGAACCACACGACAGAAAAAACCAGCAGCAAGGACAGGATGGCGTAGAAGTTCATGGGAATGGTCGCCACCAACAGTGCCACAGGCCTCTCAACGCCCTCAGCCACCAGCAGCCCGATCACGTAGGCTCCCCACCCGTTGAGAGGGATGAGGATGCACTTCGGCGCGCAGGTGGCGTCGATCACATAACTCAACTTCTCGCGGGAAATCCGAAACTTGTCATACAGCGGGCGGGCCACCGAACCGGAAACCAGCAGTCCAAAGTTGGACTCCAGAAAAAGGGGCAGACTGACGGCCACACTGAGAAGGCGGACCGAGCGACGGTCCTTGACTACACCCTTTTGTTCGACCCAGCGAATGAATCCCTGCATGCCACCGGAGCGCTGCACAAAGAGAATCATCGATCCCACCAGGGCACTGAAAACCAGAGTCCGTAGATTGGAGGGCTGGCTGACGGCCAGGAGAAAGGTTTCCACAGAGGCGATCAACCCCGTGACCGGGTTTCCGCCGTGAATCAGGGTCCAGCCCAGCCAGATGTACAGCCCCAGCGCCAGGTAGACCTGCTTCGTCCTGATGGCCAGGGTAATGGCTATGATCGGGGGAAGTATTGAAAGCCAGCCGATTCCGTCCATTAGCAGCCCGTGGGGAAAATCACTCAGCCGGAATGCTAGCGGATCGAGGTGTCTTTGGGTAGATGGGACCGGAAGTCAATCGGCAGATTCCCGCCGGCGCAGTTGCCTGGCCACTTCCTGGATCCGGTGGAGACAGAAGAGCATATTCTTGTTCTTCAACTGGTGTACCGTCACCGTGTGCTGACCTTGAAAGACATAGCTGTCAACAGACCGGTAGGTGGAGAACACCAGCTGCGTCAGCTCGTCAATCTCGAGTTCCTCTGCACTCCCGGTTTTCGCGAGCCCGCTATTCTGGTTCAACGAGAAGTAGACCCTGCCCAGGGTGCCGCGCAGGTTCCTGGCGGCTTTTTCGAGATCCCTGAGCACAAGGTCAAGCTCCCTCGCCTGGGCGACTTCAGCGCTGTGCCGCTCGATCTCAGCGAGCCGCTCGCCCACAGAAACCAGCTCCGAGGACTGCCGGCTGACCCGTCTCAGGAAGTCCTCGATCAGGATCTCCGCATGGGAGTCGAGGGCGGGATGCTCGCTGTAGTGTTTGCGCCCGAACCCATCGTAGTGGGAACGAGTATCGAGGGCAATGGTCCTGAAGTGGCTCCAGAGAACGGGATTCTGGACGGCCCGCTGCAGATCCGGGTCGTCGATTTCCGCACCCAGCCCATTTACCGACGGAAACAGAGCCAGGATTCCAAGCACTGCCCAAAACAGCAGGCTCGATCTCTCGAGCCCAGGCTTGCGTTGTAGAGGTTCCATGATTTTGCCTAATAGCTAGATGTGCAAGGGCCAAAAATGTTTCGCTCTTTTCAGTCGAAAACGACAGTCCTCGACCTCCTCCGTGGGGCGGCATGTTCTGGACAGACTGGCCTTGCCCGGGAAGTGTCACACCGGGCCTCTCGTGTGATAGTTTCAGTTAATCTGGAAGGAGAGCAAGGCATGACACCCATCACTGAGTCGCTCAAGGTCGCTTCGCTGCTGGAAGAGCTGGGGATCGGACCTGTGAACTTCGGGGCCTGCAGCGGTCCAGAGGGCTGGATCGAAGATGAACAGGGAGTCGAACTGATTTCCTACAATCCGACCACAGGTGAACCCATCGCCCGCGTCATCCAGGCCACGAAAGCCAGCTATTCGACAATCGTTGACACTGCCGCTTCTGCGTTTTCAACCTGGCGTGAGATTCCTGCCCCGCAACGGGGCCAGCTGGTTCGGGACCTGGCCCAGGAGTTGCGGCGTTTCAAGGAACCTCTGGGAGAGCTGGTCAGTCTGGAAATGGGCAAGATCCGGACAGAGGGGATTGGTGAAGTTCAAGAGATGATAGACATCTGTGACTTTGCCGTCGGACTTTCCCGACAACTCTATGGCCTCACGATGCACTCGGAAAGACCCGGGCATCGAATGTATGAGCAGTGGCATCCACTCGGCCCCATCGGCATCATCACCGCTTTCAACTTTCCCGTGGCGGTCTGGTCCTGGAACGCTGCCATCGCGGCCGTGTGCGGCGATTCGATGGTCTGGAAGCCCTCCTCCAGTACGCCGCTCTGCGCTCTGGCGGTGCAACATATCAGCAACCGGGTATCGGCTGACCACGGGGTCTCAGGACTCTTTTGCCTGACCGTAGGTGCCGGTAGTGAGGTGGGCGAATCCCTGCTGAATGATCCCCGAGTTCCTCTGGTCAGTTTTACCGGCTCGGTAAGGATGGGGCGCCATGTGGCTCAGCAGGTAGCGTCCAGGCTGGGCAGGTCCCTGCTGGAACTGGGAGGGAACAACGCGATCATCGTCACCGAAAACTCCGATCTGGACATGGCAACCCGGGCGATTCTTTTTGGGGCGGTTGGCACTGCGGGCCAGAGATGCACCTCGACACGGCGCATCATTGTCCATCGCTCAGTCGTGGAAGAGCTCACGACCAGGCTGGTCCAGGCTTACGGGCAGATTCAGATCGGAGATCCCCTGAGTCCCTCGACTCTGATGGGTCCGCTGGTAAGTGAGCAAGCCGTCGAGGGCATGATGGCGGCTCTCGAAGAGGCCAGAGAGCAGGGTGCTCGAGTCGTAGCCGGCGGCCGCCGCCTCCCGGAAAAGGGGGCCTGTTTCGTGGAACCCAGCATCGTCGTCATGCCCAGTCAGACTCCCATGGTTTGCGAAGAAACCTTCGCCCCGATTCTCTACATTTTGAGCTATGATTCCCTGGATGAGGCGGTTGCGATCCATAACGCCGTCCCCCAGGGTCTCTCGAGTGCCATTTTTACTAATGACTTTCTGGAAGCCGAGAGATTTCTGTCGGTGACCGGGTCGGACTGCGGAATTGCCAACGTGAATATCGGCACCAGCGGCGCGGAGATTGGGGGAGCTTTCGGAGGAGAAAAGGAAACCGGCGGAGGGCGGGAATCAGGATCGGACGCCTGGAAGGCTTACATGCGGCGGCAGACAAACACGCTCAACTGGTCGCAGGAACTCCCGCTGGCACAGGGGATCCAGTTCGGCGACTGAGTATTCGATGGGTACGATCCCCAACCCGTTGAGCTGATCCCCTTACCAGTTGGTCTGGTTGTGCCAGTAGTAGCGCCCGGCCGCGACCAGCAACCCACCCACGAGGGCCACCGGTAAGAACTGCCGAACTTCAGGAACTCCGATCGAGAAAATCAGGACCGTCCCGAGTGCGAAAATCAGACCTCCAGCTCCTTCGGCTGGTATTTGATCAATAAGAATGCCGCGATGCGGTTTCGTTGTTTTCATCAACTTTCTCCTTCTCCTCTATGTACGCAATCCAGAGGGCAATGTGTCACTTCAGAGAGAAGAAAGTTTTCTTTTCGACAAATCTTTTCGTGATAGCCGAGTCGTCAGCTCACGAGCGCTGAACCCTGAAAACCAGCGCAGCCAGTGCTCCATCGATCAGCGGCCCCACGATGTAAAGTGCGATGGCCGAGTGAGCCTCCGCTCAGGGCGGCGTTGACCAGAACCGGACCGCAGAAAGGAGTCGGCCCCTGCCACTTCTGAACGGCTTCCCAGGATTCACACTACCGCGAGTCAGTCTCGCTCGCCAGCCATAGAACGGTAGATAACAGCACCAATCACAGCACCGATAATGGGGGCTACCCAGAAGAGCCACAGCTGAGAAACAGCCCAATCGCCAACAAACACAGCCACGCCTGTGCTGCGCGCAGGGTTAACCGAGGTATTCGTAACTGGAATACTGATCAAATGGATCAGTGTAAGACCTAGCCCAATCGCAATCGGCGCGAACCCCTTAGGTGCACGTTTGTCAGTCGCGCCAAGAATGATGAGCAGGAACATCATGGTCATGACTACTTCGGTGACCAGAGCTGCAAACATGGAATATTCACCCGGCGAGTGCGCACCATAGCCGTTTGAAGCGAAGCCTGCCGAAACATCAAAGCCGGCCTTACCACTGGCAATAAGATAGAGCACACCACCCGCTACCACCGCGCCGACGACTTGCGCAACGATATACGGCAACAACTGGTTGGCGCGGAACCGGCCTCCCGCCCACAGGCCGATAGAGACTGCCGGATTGAGGTGACAACCCGATATGTGTTCGATGGCGTAGGCCATTGTTAACACGGTCAGACCAAAGGCCAAAGCGACACCGAGCCACCCAATCCCTACGTCGGGGAAACCAGCGGCCAGCACTGCGGCACCACACCCCCCAAGGACCAACCAGAACGTCCCAATGAACTCAGCAACATATCGTTTCACGATCTCTCCTTTCGCAAATTGGTGATACTTGCGTGATAAGGGTTGTATCCGAAGTGCAACGCGAAAGCAAAACGTTTCAGTTAGCTCCAGATGTAGGAGGCCATCGTCTCAGTCGGGAACTTGCCTACCCAGCAGATCCTGGGCCAGGATTAGGATCCGGTGTGGTAAGTCCCGATGGATCGGCTTCGCAGCGGTGTCCCTCGCACAAGTTCAATGTTCTCAATGCGGACCGAATAAACAGGAGCGACACCCATGTGGGTTAGAGTCCCACGCCGGGCACTCTTGTTTTTGCAGTGAGCTACGCGAGAACCTCGAGTTGACATTGTTCGGGGAATGCCCGGCTTGTGTATCATCACCTACAAGGCTTCATGATCCTGTAGCCGAAACAGGCTTAGAAGAAATACAGAACACGATTGGAGAGAATATGGAAAGCGAAAGCAAGTGCCCGGCCTTGGGCGGGGCTCACAGACACACGGCGGTTGGAAGCATGTCGAACCAACACTGGTGGCCGAATCAGTTGAACCTGAAAATCCTCCACCAGAACTCTTCCCTGTCAGATCCCATGGGCAAGGATTTCAACTACGCTACGGAGTTCAAGACGCTTGACCTGGATGCACTGAAGAAGGACATCGAGGCGGTGATGACGACATCGCAGGACTGGTGGCCGGCCGACTACGGCCACTATGGGCCGCTCTTCATCCGGATGGCGTGGCACAGCGCGGGTACGTACCGCATCGGCGACGGGCGCGGCGGCGGAGCCTCCGGCACACTTCGCTTCGCGCCCCTGAACAGCTGGCCCGACAACGTGAGCCTCGACAAGGCACGCCGGTTGCTCTGGCCCGTCAAGCAGAAGTACGGCCGGAAGATCTCGTGGGCCGACCTGATGATCTTTACCGGGAACTGTGCCCTGGAGTCGATGGGATTCAAGACACTCGGTTTCGCCGGCGGGCGCGAGGATGTCTGGGAGCCCGAGGAAGACATTTACTGGGGGCCTGAGGATACGTGGCTTGGAGACGAGCGCTATACCGGCGACAGGGAACTCGAGAACCCTCTCGGCGCCGTGCAGATGGGCCTGATCTACGTCAATCCTCAGGGCCCAAACGGTAACCCGGATCCGTTGGCTGCAGCCAGGAACATTCGAGAGACGTTCGCTCGCATGGCTATGAACGACGAGGAGACGGTTGCGCTCATTGCCGGCGGACACACGTTCGGTAAAGCCCATGGTGCTGCTGATGCGGACAAGTACGTCGGTCCCGAACCCGAGGGTGCCTCCCTGGAAGAGCAAGGCCTGGGCTGGAAGAACAGCTTTGGCAGCGGCAGGGCCGGCGATTCGATCACCAGCGGGTTGGAGGGTGCATGGACAACCCACCCGGTTCGGTGGGACAACGATTACTTTGACATTCTGCTCGGCTACGAGTGGGAGCAGGTGGAGAGTCCTGCCGGTGCGGCACAGTGGACTCCCACGAATGCCTCTGCGGCGGGCACCGTACCGGATGCTCACGATCCCTCGAAGAAGCACGCCCCTATGATGTTTACAACGGACCTCGCACTGAAACTGGACCCGATTTATGCGCCGATTTCGAAGCGCTTCCACGAGAACCCGGAGGAGTTGGCAGACGCCTTCGCCAGGGCCTGGTATAAGCTGACGCACCGCGACATGGGACCCCGCACGCGCTGTCTTGGCCCGTTGGTTCCTGCAGAGCCGCAGTTGTGGCAAGATCCCGTCCCCGACCTCACTCATGAATTGATCGGGGAGCAAGACATCGCTGCCCTTAGGCGCAGGATCCTCGAATCAGGACTGACCATTTCGCAATTAGTCTCGACCGCCTGGGCGTCGGCAGCAACGTTCCGCGGCACCGACAAGCGCGGTGGGGCGAACGGGGCGCGCATTCGCCTCGCACCGCAGGAGGATTGGGAAGTCAACCAAGCGGCCGAAGTGGGGACGGTGCTGCAGACCCTGGAGGAGATTCAAGAGGGATTCAACAGCTCACAGTCCGAAGGGAAGATGGTGTCGCTTGCTGATGTGATCGTTCTGGGCGGGTGCGCAGCGGTCGAGGAAGCTGCGAAGAACGCCGGGCACGACGTGCAGGTTCCCTTCACGCCGGGACGCATGGATGCGTCGCAGGAGCAAACCGACGTGGACTCGTTTGCCGTGCTCGAACCAACCGCAGACGGGTTCCGCAACTATCTCGCGGATGGACACCGGAGGACGGCGGAGGAGCTCCTGGTGGATCGGGCACAGATGCTGACGCTGACTGCTCCTGAGATGACGGTTCTGGTTGGCGGCATGCGCGTCCTGAATGCAAACGTCGGGCAGTCCGAACTCGGCGTCTTCACCAAACGCCCCGGGATGCTGACCCAGGATTTCTTCGTGAACCTGCTCGACATGAACACAGAGTGGCAGGCGTCCTCCGCATCCGAAGACGTGTTCGAGGGGCGCGATCGCGGGACGGGCGAACTCAAGTGGACCGGCACCCGCGTCGACCTCGTCTTCGGTTCGAACTCCCAGCTCCGAGCCATCGCAGAAGTCTACGGGTGTGACGACTCGCAGCAGGCTTTTGTGCGTGACTTTTTGGCTGCGTGGGACAAAGTGATGAATCTTGATCGCTTCGATCTTGACTGATCTCTCCAGCTATCTTTGCTCTGGTGGCCCTGTGTTGGGCGGAATCTCGCCAGTGAGTGACTCCAGGAAAGCAACCAGGTCTGAACGCGACCAATTCTCATCCCCCGTTTCCGTCAAACGGGTCAGCACCTTCAACTGCGGGTCCAGATTCGGGTTCGAGTTTCCGCCGCCGACATAGAAGTCGATGACTTCTGCGAGTGTCTTCAGACTGCCGTCATGCATGTAGGGGGCGGTGAGCGCTATGTTACGCAGCGAAGTGGTTTTAAAGGCTCCGCGATCAGAATCCTTTCCTGTTACGTCGAACCGGCCCAGGTCGGTCAGTTCTCCATCCTCCCCTACTCCCACACCGATGTTGTGAAACAGGTTATCCGTGAACAGGCCCAGAACATGACAGGCCGTGCAATTTCCTTTTTCGGGATTACGAAAGATCTCCAGGCCGCGCCTGGCCGCCTCACTGAGAGCAGTCTCCTCCCCGCCATAGAAGTAGCGGTCGAAAGCAGAGTTGGCGCTGATCACGGTTCGCTCAAAAGAAGCGATCGCCTTTCCCACCATGTCATAACTGATCGGCCCCGGGCCAAATGCCTTTTCAAATTCGGCCCTGTAAGTGGGGTCGGCCGCCAACTTTTCTTCCACACCGTCGAGGGTGTGGGCCATCTCAATTGGGTTTTGTACGGGGCCCGCGGCCTGATCTTCCAGGTTGGGTGACCGCCCGTCCCAAAATTGCGTGGTGTAATAGGCGGCGTTGAAAATAGTGGGAGCACTCCGCCCTCCCTTCTGTCCCTTCACGCCCTCCGCTACCGGCTGGCCGTCTGTAAACCCAGAGGCAGGGGCATGACAGCTTGCACAGGCGATGGTGTTGTCCACTGACAGAGTTGGGTCGTAGAAGAGCTTCCGCCCCAACGCAATGGTCTCGGCAGTGGGCTGATTGTCCACCGGGATCGGAACCGGCGGCAGTCCCAGGGGAGCGGGAATCTGAACGGGCGCGGTAATCGGCACGGCTGCCCCCGTAGGTTGCGATTCAATGCCACCGGGCTGGTTACACGCTGCGGCCACCACAGCAATCAACACCACAAGCAAGCTACCCTTAAGAGCCATGGTCGAGTTCCCTTCTCACTTGCAAGCATCGACCGCCTGGAGCCACGAGGGCTCTTGGACTTCCTGTCCTGCCTCGTTTCCCACGGGTACGGTTGACCTCGCAAGACAAACAAATTGTGCTAGAGGCTAGAGATTGTCCGCTATTATCACATCGAGATGAGCTTGGAGTCAAACGAGAGGGCTCCGGACAGGAGCGACTTGATCACCGAGCGGTATCACTTCCGGCCAGCGGTACTCAAGGGAATGGAAGAGTATTGATGTCGACAGCTTCCCTCGCATCAGAACTGCAAGTGATACGGCTGGCTGGCCCGGACATGGGCCCGCCCATATAGACCATGATCCAACGTTCCAGGGTTGCTCCGTTCCAAGTAATTTGGAATTTGGAATCGCTTTCGAGTAGTTTGTCCAAATGGAGCCCCACCGACGAACGAACGTCATCCTGATCCCAGTGCTCCTTCTTCTGTGGCTCCCGTCTCTCCAGGGAGGGGCCTCAAAGCCTCCGGTGAGAGCCCGGCACGGCATGGTTGTTTCTGGCCACATCCTCTCTTCACAGGTCGGCGTCGAAATACTCAAGGCGGGCGAGAACGCCATTGACGCTGCCATTGCTACAGGCTTTGCCCTGGCCGTGAACCTGCCCTCGGCCGGCAATATCGGAGGGGGGGATTCATGCTGGTCTATCTCGCCAACGGCGAAGTCACCGCCTTCGACTTTCGGGAGAAGGCTCCCCTTGCTGCTCACGCCGAAATGTTTCTGGACGAGGACGGCAACTACGATGGCGAGATCAACCACAAAGGCTACCTGTCTGTAGGAGTTCCTGGAACCGTGGCCGGATTCTTTCTCGCCCACCAGCGCTTCGGAACGCTCCCCATGGCGGAACTGATTGAACCTGCCGTGCGGATGGCCAGGCGGGGTTTTGTGGTGACACCGAAACTGGCCGCGGATCTGCACAAGAAAGCACCGGAGTTCCGCAAATACCCGGGATCTCGTCAGGCTCTTCTCAAGCCCGACGGAGAGCCCTACCGGACCGGCGAACTCTGGAAGCAGCCCGATTTGGCCCGCACCCTGGGTCGGATCAGGAAAGATGGCCGCGACGGTTTTTACAAGGGAAAGACCGCGCGCCTCGTGGCTGGAGAAATGCTGTCCCAGGGAGGACTCATCACCCTGGAGGATCTGGCCGGCTACGAGGCGAAAGAGCGCCGGCCAGTCGAGGGAAGCTATCGGGGGCACCGCATCATTTCCATGCCTCCGCCCAGTTCAGGAGGCGTGGCACTGATTGAAATGCTCCAGATTCTGGAGGGCTTCGACCTCGCATCGGCCGGCTCCGGCTCGGCTCAGCATCTGCATTTGATGGCAGAGTCAATGCGTCGCGTGTTTGCCGATCGAGCCAGATACCTGGGTGACCCGGATTTCAATGCCGAGATGCCGATCCAACGCCTGCTCTCCAAGGATTATGCTGCCCGGTTGCGCAGCAAGATCCCTTTGGAGCGCGCCTCGGTGAGCGATCCCGACCGGTTCAACCAGGCCTATGAATCACCAGAGACCACTCACTACTCGGTTGTCGATTCTCTCGGAAATGCCGTCGTAGTCACCTATACGCTTGAAGTCCTCTACGGCTCCCACATCGCGGTCGTGGGGACGGGTTTCCTGCTGAACAACGAAATGGGCGACTTCAACCCGGAGCCCGGGGTATCCAACCGGGACGGTCAAATTGGAACAGCCCCCAACCTGATCGCTCCAGGCAAGCGAATGCTCTCTTCCATGACACCCACCATGGTGCTCAAGCACGACCGTCCCTTTCTGCTGATCGGTTCTCCCGGGGGGAAAAGCATCATCAACACGGTGGCACAGGTGATTGTGAATGTCGTCGACTTTGAAATGGACATAGCCGAGGCCATCGACGCCGCCAGAATCCACCACGGCTGGTTGCCCGATGAGTTGAGAGTGGAGCGTTTTGGGTTTTCTCCTGACACCCTGCGCCTGCTGCGAGACATGGGACACAAGATAAAACCATTCGACACATCGCGGTCCCAGGGTCGCGCCATGGGAATCATGATCGATCCGGAAACAGGATGGTTCCTGGGCGCCTCCGATCCTCGCAGCCGGGACGGTGCAGCGCTGGGCTACTAGTACAAACTGACTGCGGAGGATTTCGAATGTCTGACAAGCCGCCTCCCTCCCCTGGCTTTCACCTGTCTCCTGAAGAGTTTCGCCAACATGGGCACGAAGCGATCGAGTGGATTGCCCGCTACATGGAAACCGTGGAGAACTTCCCGGTTCTCTCCCAGGTGAAACCCGGCGAGATCCGGTCTCAGTTGCCCGATTCAGCCCCCCGGACCCCGGACAGCATGGAAGAAATCTTCACCGACATTGACCGCATCATTATGCCCGGAGTGACGCACTGGCAATCCCCGGGCTTCTTTGCTTTTTTTCCTGGCAACACCTCCCCTCCCTCGATCCTGGGCGAACTGCTTTCCTCTGCGCTGGGGGTGCAGGGGATGCTGTGGGTGACCAGTCCGGCCTGCACAGAATTGGAGACACATGTTCTCGACTGGGTGGCGAAGATGCTCGATTTGCCCGAGAAGTTTCTTTCACGGGGCACGGGGGGCGGCATGCTTCAGGACTCCGCTTCCAGCGCCACTCTGTGCGCTTTGCTGGCTGCCCGAGAACGAAAGACTCGGGGACAGACCAATGAGACTGGACTGGCGGGTTCCAGGCCGCTGGTCGCTTATGGCTCCACCGAGACACACAGTTCGCTGGACAAAGCTGTCCGGGTTGCCGGCATCGGCCTGAAGAACCTGAGGAAGATCGATGTCGACGAAAATTTCTCAATGAAGCCTGACTCTCTGGAGAAGGCCATCCGTCACGACCTTGAAAAGAGCCGAATTCCGTTTTTTGTGTGTGCCACTCTGGGAACGACTTCCTCTACCGCATTCGATCCGGTGGGAGATGTCGGCTCGATCTGCCGGAAGTACGGTCTCTGGTTACATGTCGATGCAGCCATGTCGGGAACAGCGGCCATCTGTCCCGAGTTTCGCTGGCTGAATGACGGTCTGGAGTTTGCCGACAGCTACTGCTTTAACCCCCATAAATGGATGTTCGTGAACTTCGACTGCACCTGCTTCTACACGGCTGACCGCGAGGATCTCATACGAACCTTCAGCGTGGTTCCGGAATACCTGCGGAATCCAGCCTCGGACGCGGGCGATGTGATTGACTATCGCGACTGGCAGATCCCGCTGGGGCGGCGGTTTCGGGCCCTCAAGCTCTGGTTTGTGATCAGGAGCTACGGAATTGAGGGACTTCAGCACCACCTCCGCGAACATGTCCGTCTGGCCCGTCACTTCCGGAAACAGGTGGAAAACTCGAAGCACTTCGAGATGGCGGCGCCGGCCCGCCTCAACCTGGTCTGCTTTCGGCACAGGCAAGGCGATGAGGCTACGTTGGGCGTGCTGGAACGGGTGAACGCTTCCGGCGAAATGTATCTCACTCACACCCGGCTCAAGGGCCGGGCCGTACTGCGCATGAGCATTGGCCAGGCTCAGACCCGGGAGCGGCACGTCGATGCTGCCTGGCAGCTTCTGCAGGCGGCCGCCGAGGAAGAGTTCCAGTGCCCTAGGAGCTCTTGAGTCTGCTGAAGTGGGCGGCGTCTACCTGAAGGCCGTCCTTGTAGTAGAGGAATGTTCGGGGATGGGGACGCACGCGGTCGCCAGGTGTAACGATTCCCACCAGGTTCAGGGGATCCGCCGCCGAGATGCGGACAACCTCTCCAGGGGCGGAAGCGCGGCGCACGGCCCGCAGTGCGTCTACGGCTTCGGGCGCGCCAAACTGCTCACCTGCAAACCCGGACACGAACCTGCCTGCTCGAATCCGTCCCTGGGCTTCCAGCTTCCGAAAGATCCGAACCAGATCCCTCCAGGCGGGGGCAAAGGTCTCCCGCTTCAGAATATCGCGGAATACGACTCCCCACCTTCGCAGCAGCAGCCAGGCAAACCACTCCAGCTCGGCGCCCGATCGGTCCCCCCCCGAATCGGCTGGACCGGGAGCCGGACGAGGTGGCCGGATCAACGTCCAGCGACCACTGGAGAGATTTTTCTGACGCAGGCGTTTGCGGGCGGGAAACCTGTTTCCGCTCCCCCGCTGTCTGGGATCGATCAGTGCCCTGAGAGTGGAAAAACCGTCCGCCGTCACCACGCCCGCCGCTACCAGCTCCCAGAGACCCGACTCGACTTCAACCGGGAGTCGACTGGTGTGGCTCACCAGATCGTTGAAGAAGAGTGCCCCCCACTCCTGCAGTTGCTCGGCCACCTCGCGTGCAGGGTGAGACAGTCGCGGATCGAGGAGAACGGTATCGCCAGGTCCTTCGCTGCTCTGATCGGACAGGGAAAGAAAACGCAGCAGATGTTTTCGTCGCAGAAAGGCTACCGGGGCAATCTTCGAGGGTCGCGTTCTGGTAGATCGCTGGCCCGGGGAACGGAGAGAGCCGGGACGGCACAGGCGTCCCCAGGTGAAATGGCCGGAGAGACACAGAGCATCCAGAAACTCCGGCGAATAGTCAGGAACTCTGGCCGGCAACAGAGAGCTCTCCCAGCCGGATGCCGGAGCTTCGAAGCCTTGCAGTTGCTCAAGGACAGCATTGACCCCCTCCTGCCCATAGAGTCGCGTCCCCGATTCCACCTTTTGCCACTTGAACAGAAATCTCATGAAGTCCGCTGCCGTAACCGGCTCAATTTCCCGGCGCAACCGTCCCAGCGTGAGGCGATGGATTCTGGCCAGAAGTGTGCGATCACACCACTCCAGCGGCTCACTTCCGGGCGTGAAGTGACCGCGCAAGATCTGTCCCTGGGCTTCCAGTGCCAGAAGAGCCTGGTGGACCTCTTTGCCGGATAGTTTCAAAGCACTACCTACACCAGTTTCTGTCAGAGGTCCGCTGCACTCCATCAGGTAGCGAACCAGTTCTCTGACAGCCGCTGGGTGGTCCAGATCCTGATCTCGACTCCACTGAGCCGCCTGTACCGCCGGATCGTCCCAGATGTCGGGGGGCTGAAGGCCCGGGCAGGCACTCAGAATCAGCCCAAGTCGCTCGGTGGCCGCAACCATTGGCTCTCCATCACCCTCCTGCAGGATCAGAGCCCGCCGGTCGGCGACGAGTTCCTGAACGCGGTCCCAGACCCCCGAGAGCTGTTCCCGACCCACCAGAGCCAGAGTCAAGAGGGCATCGTGAACTTCATCCAGGTCCCGCATCAGCGGCCAGGCCTCTCCCTGAACCGTTTCAATGGCGTCCCGGTCCAGTGCGCCCAGGTCCCCCGCCTGCTCGGGAAGGAGGCTTCTCCTGGCCATGACGGCCCGGGTTCGCCTTTCCTCCAGCGGGGCTTCGTCCAGAAAGGCATAGGGGTTGGCGTTGAGGATCTCATGGCTCAACGGGGACGGCTCGCGGGTGTCGATGGCCAGGCACTCAATCTCCCCTGACTCGATGGCTGTGAGAATACCCTCCAGACCCTCAATGTCCATCGCCTCGGTCAGGCAGTCCTCCACCGTTTCTCTGACCAGCGGATGATCGGGAACCTCAATGTCGCCATGGATGTGTTCCAGGCAGGCCGCTTGCTCCGGAAAGACAGCCGCCAGCAGATCATCAGCCCACAACCGTTGCAAGGGAGGCGGAACCTTGCGACCACCGGAAAAGCGCCTGACCTGTAGTGCTCGGGTGGCTGTCCAGCGCCAGCGTGTACCGAACAGCGACACCGCCAGCAGGGCCTGAATCAAGACTTCCCGGGCATTGCTGGGAGAAAGAAAAGAGAAGACGCTGTCCAGCGGAAAACTATGCTGATCGCTGAGAGAAATCACGATCCCGTTGTCGGTCGCGGCAGCCTGAAGCTCGAAGTTAAAAGACCGGCAGAAGCGCTTTCGAAGGGCCAGCCCCCAGGCTCTGTTGATGCGGCTGCCCAGCGGAGCATGCAGAACCAGTTGCATCCCTCCACCTTCGTCGAAGAAGCGTTCCGCCACGATCCGCCGGTTCGTCGGAGTCGCGTTCAGACCGGCACTGCCCGATCTCAGGTAGGCAACCGCCTGCTCTGCGGCGCTCTCCGAGCAGCCGCATTTCTCCACAAGATGCTGCCGGGCCTGGGCAGCCGGGCGCTCGGCGATCAGCTCCCGGAGTTCGGAGATACTGTTGCTGAGTTCGTCGGTACGACCCGGAGCTTCACCCCGCCAGAAGGGAATCGTAGGAGGCATCCCTCCTGCGTCCTGAACCCGAACCACACCTGCCTCCACCCTCTGGATCCTCCATGAGGTATTCCCCAGCAGGAAGATGTCGCCGCGGCTGCTCTCCACCGCAAAGTCTTCGTCCAGATTACCGATGATGGCTTCGTCCGGGTCTACCTTCACCAGATAGTTGGCATTCTCGGGAATAGCCCCTCCCGACGTGATCGCCAGTAACTGAGCCCCTCGCCGGCCCTTGACCTTGCCATGGATGCGGTCCCGGTGAAGGAGGGCCCGTGTTCTCCCTTTGCGAGTTGAGATGCCTTCGGACAGCATGGAAAGAACCGCTTCGAAGTCGCTCTTGCTCAGTTTTCGATAAGGTGACGCCCTTCTGACAATCTCCAGCAGCTGCGTCTCCTCCCATTCCTGATTGGAGGCAGCGGCCACCAGGTGCTGAGCCAGGATGTCGAGCGGTCCCACCGGAATTCGGATCCGGTCCAGTTCCCCACGATGGATCGATCGAATCAACGCTGAGCACTCGACCAGATCGTCTCGAGTCGTCGGGAAAAGGACTCCTTTGGGTCGGCCGGCAAGCTGATGTCCTGATCGACCCACCCGTTGCAGGGCCAGGGCGATCGAGCGGGTGGAGCCGATCTGGCACACCAGCTCTACCGAACCAATGTCGATTCCCAGCTCCAGCGAAGCGGTAGCCACGACGACGCGCAGATGACCCTGCTTCAATTTCTGTTCAGCATCCAGGCGGATTTCCCGGGCAAGGCTCCCATGGTGAGCTGCAACATTCTCGGGTCCCAATCGCTCCGTCAGTTGCTGAGACAATCTTTCGGCCAGGCGCCGTGTGTTCACAAAAACCAGGGTGGTTCGGTGGGCGTCGATGAGCCTGGCGAGATGATTGTAAATCTCTTCCCAGATTTCGTGGGTCGCGACAGCTCCCAGCTCAATCGGAGGCACCTCCACTCTGATGTCCATTTCCCGGCTGTGGCCCGTATCGATGATGCGGGTCGGCCGGCCCCCGGAAAGAAAGTGGGCGATCCCCTCAATCGGCTTCTGGGTAGCCGACAGGCCGATTCGCTGGACCGGCCTGCCTGCCAGTGTCTCCAGGAACTCCAGGGTCAGAGAGAGATGGGAGCCCCGCTTGTCACGAGCCAGGGAATGAATCTCGTCGACAATGATCGACCGGGCCTCAGACAGCATATTCCGACCGCGGGGGGTCGTCATCAGAATGAACAGTGACTCCGGAGTCGTAACGAAGATGTGAGACGGCTTGTCCAGCATCTTCCGCCTTTCACTCTGGCGAGTGTCTCCCGTACGCACACTCACGCGGATCCGCGGCAGGTCGAGTCCCTGTTCACGGGCCAGCACCTGGATTTCTTCGAGGGGCTCCATCAGGTTGGCGCCGATGTCATTGGCCAGGGCTTTCAGTGGAGACACATAGACAATCCTGGTTTCCGCCTGCAACTCGCCCTTCAGCCCCAGCCGGACCAACTCATCGATGGCGCACAAGAAGGCGGAAAGAGTCTTGCCGGATCCGGTTGGAGCTGCGATGAGAACGTTGTGCCCCTGCTGAATGACGGGCCACCCTTTCCTCTGTGGTGGGCTGGGCCTTTCAAAACGGCCTTCGAACCATTCCTGAACCAGGGGGTGGAAATCCATCATCTCACTCGCGTGGGCCATTCCATCTACTCTAGTGTACTGTCCGGGAAGTTCGCGGCGTTAATTCGGGATGGATTTTCGTCGTCAGTGAGGCGCGCGACGCAGGCAGGCCGGGAGTCTTTCGAGGTAGCGCAACGAAGCTGTCGGCGAAAAGACGCCCGAAGTAGCGGCGTGAACTTTCCGGACAGTGCACTAGCAGCCACGGGTGGAAGTCGCATGCCGTCGGCAGACAGCAACTCTCGAGGTCGGCGAAGGTGCGGCCGGTCACAGTCACTTCGAGCACCGAATGCGACAATTCGGTTTGCATTATCTGGATTGACAGAGGCTATGAGTCAGAGCGAAATGCACTCGACCAGCAAAAGCGTGGTTCACTTGAATGGAGCCGTCAAGGCGGCCGCCGAGCCCGAAGTGAACCTCCGGATCCTAACGGTTGCCGCTGCCCTGGCGGCCATTTGCGCCCTGAACTCGTCGATCCTGGGCTGGGGAGTCCTTCAGAGCTGGGCCTTCACACTGGCAGCCCTGGCTCTCTTTCTGCTCAGGGTGCTGCTGAGTCGCCAGACTGAGCAGTCGGAACAGTCCAAGTCGCTGCTCTCCCAGGGGGCCTTGATACTGCCGGCCTTGTCATTACTGCTGGTCCTTTCGGTGAGCCGAGAACTCACCGGTCTGCACTTCCTTCTCGCCACCCTGGCTTTGCTGTGTGCTTTTCTCCGCAGCCGCGACATTGTCCATGTAGCGTTCGGGGTAATGCTTCTTTACTTCTTTGTCTCGTTCGCCGACGAGTTGACCAGCTACTGGAACGCTCTGGCACTGGGAGTGTTTCTGGCTGCATCTTTGCGTTTCGGGTACGATATGGCGTCGCACAGAAACCCCTCACACTCGGGAACGTTGGAACGTCTTTCCGAGGACGTCGAGCAACTGCACGCTTATTTTCACACCCATTTTGAAAAGGCAGTCAGGGAGTCAGGGGGATGCGTCCTCACTCTTTCGCCATCCGGGAAGATCATTGGGATCAGCGGAGAGTTCGACGAACTGGTCGGATGCGAGGGCGCCCAGTTCCAGAACCGCGACCTCGGAGCCGTCGTTGTCCCGGATGACATCGCCCCCCTGAAAGACGCACTGGCGGCGGCCAACCGGAAGGAATCGCCTGTCACCGAAGTCCGTTTCATGGCTGAGAATTCGACCTCACCGAGAATGGAACTCACTCTCATTCCAATTGTGACTGGAGACGAAGTGAATGAGATCACGGTGATTGTGCGTGACCCTGCTCGCGAAAGCCACCTGCAGGACAAGCTCAAGGACAGCCGGCGCCGTTTCGATATGGCCGCGCGGGGAACCAATGACGGCATCTAGGAATGGGACCTGCGTCGCAACACATTCTACTACTCACCCCGCTGGAAATCGATGCTGGGATACGACGAGGAGGAAATCAAGGACAGCCTGGATGAATGGCTCGATCGCGTGCATCCCGAGGATCGGGGAACTCTGCAGATTGCGCTGACATCGCTGGTTCAGGGACCGAACGAACGACTTTCCGCAGAGTACCGCATCAAGCATCGAAACGGGAACTACTTGTGGGCGCGCTGCAGCGGACTGGCGGAAAGAGACGAGAACACACCCATCCGGATCATTGGTTCGCAAACAGACATCACCAGTTTCAAGGTGACGGAAGAACGGTTAATGCATGATGCTTTTCACGATCCACTGACCGGGCTGGCGAACCGGGCTCATTTTCAGGAAAGGCTTGACAGAGCGCTGGAGAGAACGAAGAGAAATAAGGAGTTTCATTTTGCCCTCCTCTTCCTGGACCTGGACAAGCTGAAGATGGTCAACGACACCTTCGGTCACGACGCCGGAGACCGTCTGCTGGCTGAAACCGGGCGACGTCCCAGTCATGCGTCGGACCGGCCGACCTGGTGGCACGTGCGGGGGGCGACGAGTTCACCATTTTGTGTGAAAGAGTCAGAAGTGAGGACGATGCCTCCAGCATCGCCGAGCGTATCGGCTCTCGCGTCCGGGAGCCCTTTCTCTTTCCGGACCAGCAGATCGATGTCTCGATCAGCATCGGAATTGCTTTGAGCAAATCCGGCTACGAGCGCTCCCAGGACATCTTGAGAGACGCCGACTCGGCAATGTACCGAGCCAAGCTGGAGGGGGCTGGAGGCTACAAGATCTTTGATGAAGAGATGAAGGCTCACTCTCTGGAACAACGGAGTCTTGAGAGCGATCTTTACCTGGCACTGGAAAGGGGCGAGTTTACGCTCTACTATCAGCCCATCGTCAGAATCGAGACTTCTGAGATCGTCGGCTTTGAAGCACTGCTCAGGTGGCGCCACCCCGAGAAAGGGCTTCTCAGGCCAAATGAATTCATCCCTCTGGCTGGCGAATGCGGCTTGGCGCCAGATCTGGACTGGTGGGCCCTGGAAGAAGCCTGCCGACAGATTCGAGTGTGGAACCGACTCATCCCCGGCCAGGAGAGATTGTGGGTGAGCGTCAACCTCGAGGCCGGAATGCTGGGGCAACCCAACCTGGTCAATGGCCTCAAGAAGATTCTGACCAAGACAGGTTTGGACCCGGCCTGTCTCAAACTCGAGCTTCCCGAAACGCGACCGGACAACGCGGAAGAGAACAGAAGATTCCGTGAGATCGAGCAGCTCGGCGTTGCGATGCAATTGGATGACTTCGGGACCGGATATTTTTCCCTGAATCACCTCCATCAACTGCCCATCGAGTCGATCAAAATCAACCGCAGTCTGATTCGCCGCCTTGACGACGAGAACACGGTCAATCTTGTCGAGGCCATGATTCGACTCAGTAATTCCCTGAATGTGAGCGTGATTGCTGAGGGGATTGATTCGGCCTCGAACGCGGCGATCCTCCGTAACTTCAAATGCCAGTACGGTCAGGGCAACCTCTACTCCCCGGCGGCCAGCAAGACCAAGACCGAGCGCCTGCTGGTCAACCTGTACGGGTACAGAACCCGGGCGACCCAGCAGGACTTGATCGCCGTTGGCTAGTGTACTGGTGGAACCGCGCGGACTTCCCGGACAGTACGCAAGCACTGTGTTGAAGTTCGTGATAACGAGCCCTTGCAATTGCTGTCCCGAGAGAGTACAACCCTGCACAAATGCCACAGTCATCTTCTGTCATTCGAGTCGTTCAGATCGGGCTTGGGCCGATTGGGCTGAGCACCACCCGCTACCTTCTGGAGCACCCGCGCCTGAAAATTGTCGGTGCCCTGGATACAGATCGTGCCAAGCAGGGGAAAGACCTAGGAGAACTGGCCGGACTGTCATCCATGGGAATTCCCATTTGCGGAGCCGTGGACGATTACCAGCCGGAGATTGCCGACGCTGCAGTGGTCACGACCACCTCTTCAGTGGAGCGAATGGCACCACTGCTCCGGGATCTGGCCGCACGACGATGGAACATCGTCTCTACCTGCGAGGAACTCAGTTTTCCCTGGCAGAAACATCCAGTGTTGTCCATGGAACTGGACCGTGAAGCCAGAAAACAAGACGTTTCGATCCTGGGCACCGGGATCAACCCGGGCTTCCTGATGGATCTGCTCCCCATCGCGTTGACTGGAATCTGCCAGAAAGTGGAGCGGATTGTCGTCGAGAGAGTCCAGGATGCCGGCATCAGACGCGTCCCCTTCCAGCACAAGATTGGGGCAGGCCTCGATCCGACTCAGTTCGAGGCCCTGGTCTCAAAGGGCTTGATGGGACACGTCGGCCTGACCGAATCCATGCAGATGCTGGCTCACCAACTGGGTTGGAAGCTGGAGCGAACCACAGACGATATTGAACCGATCATTGCCGTCAGCCCGGTTCAAAGCGGCGATCAATTGATTCCCGAAGGCAAGGTAACGGGTTTACTCCAGACGGGGCGAGGATTCCGGCACGAAGAAGAGGTCATCCACCTGCTCTTTCGCGCCAGCATCGGTGAGCCCAGATCCTTCGATCGGATTGCAATTGAAGGAACCCCCAGTTTCGATTTTGTCGCCGAAGGCGGAATCAAAGGCGACGTCGGCACGATAGCCGTCCTCGTGAACTCCATCCCAAGACTCCAGAAGGCCCCGGCCGGCCTGCTCACGATGCCCGACCTGCCGCCGGTTGCGTGGTCGGGTTAAAGTCGAGCGGAGTAGCTGGCCGATTGCCCTGGCGATTCGATCACGTCGACGCTGAGTGTGTCCAGGCGCTCGATGTCTGCAGCCGGAAGGCGCTCTCGAATGGACTTGAAGATGTGAAAGGCCAGCATTTCTGAAGTCAAGTTCGCTACATCGAGAAGCACAACATCGCGGGTCGGCAGTTCCAGCTGTTCCTCCCCGAAACGAATCCTGGTGGATTTCTCGCCCTGTTCGATGGACAGCCCGGGGTGTTTTCCCGGCACCAGAGTTCGATGGTTGAGAGTGCTCTTGATCGACTTCACAATCTCTTTGACTACCCGAAAATCAATGACCAGGCAGTCCGCGTCCAGGGGGCCTCGGATCTCGATGGACAATTGGTAGTTGTGGCCATGTTGACCCTCCATCAGGTCTCCATAAGTTGAAATGTGGGCTGCGGAGAAACTCAGGTCTTCACGATACAGTCGAACTGAAAATCCAGACTTGCCGCTGCTGTTTTCCATCCGGAATCCTCCACCTTCTTCCGAGACTCTCTCATGGTATGCCATGAGAGTCAGTACTTACAGTGCTCAAAAATCAAAGAGCACCGTGAACCCGCCAGAACGGCCCGGGGCCAGCGTGGAACGCGAATCGGGGCTGGCCGGATAGTCTTTGTCAAGCAGGTTTCTCATCTCCCCGACTACCGAGACCACCGGGCTCAATCGAACTCTCCCGAGCAGATCCAGGCGGACATGCCCCGGAGTGGCCACCTCGGTCGGCCCGGGCCTGTCGTCACGGTCCAGCAGGGTCGATCGAAGCTGAACCTGAGCACTCTCGGAAATGCGCTTCGACAGGTGAAAGCCCAGGCTTCGGGCGGGGATATCAGCCAGAGCATCGCCTTCTTCGGATTCTCCGTGAAGCCACTGGGCTACTCCCTTCAGCCCCCAACCTCCGGCCAGGACCCAATACGACTCCACCTCGACCCCACGAATCAGAGCCTCGCCGCGATTCCGAAAAAAGAACATGTCCGGCTCGGCTTCAAAGCGTTCGATCAGATCATCAATCCGGTATCGATACAGGTAGAGACCGATCCCAGCTCCTTCCCGGGTGTAACGGGCAGCAAGATCATACTGAAGGCTTGTTTCCGGCTCCAGGAGAGGGTTTCCAGTAATCAGACCTCTGCCGCTCAGACCTTGAAAGTACCGATCTGAAAGGGTCGGGTCCCGAAACCCACGGGACACCTGACCGGTGAGTGAGAATCCCGAGCTCAGAGTCAGACTGGCTGATCCATAGCCTGAAAAAGCGGAATCTGAAGTCGAAAAATCGCCGAAGACTCCACCCTGATTCTGAGTCGAGATCTGGTCGAAGCGGAACCCTCCGGCTATGCTAACGGCACGGCTCAAGCCGACTTCAGCACTGGAAAACAAGCCCGCGTCAAAGCTCCCGGCATTCTCAACGGCCTTTTCGGTGGTACTGCTGAGGATCTGCTCAGAAGTGTCGAAGATCCGCTCCGTCCCCAATGCTTCCAGGCCAGAACGCCCGTTTATGTCGACGCCAAACTCGAGATGGGCCCGCCGCAAGGGCTTGATCCCGAGGACCCGAAAACCGAAGTCTGAAGCCTCCACCTCCGAGGTTGAAATCGTCCGTCCTGCTCCATCCTGGGGAGGTTGATCGCGGGTCGTCACCAGCCGGTACTGGCCGACAAAAAAGTCCATCTTGAGCCGCGAGAGTTCAGCGAAGGGTGGAAACTCATAGGTTGCCGTGAACCGATTCGACTCTTCCTCAGGATAGTAGAAACGATTGCTCAGGGAGTCATTCCGCGGTCTTCCTATCTCTCGTCCGAGGTCGGACTGCCAGCCCAGAGTCAGCAGGCCCTCCGCCAGCCCATGCAGCGTGGAGAAGCCGAAGTTACGGCTCTTCGCTCCCGAATTAGTGATTTCTCCGGCCGGACTGCGATAGTCCTGGAACTCCCTGGCGCTGCCGCGCAGCAGGTAGGCCCAGTTTTGAAAGCCCTGGGCCGCCAGCACACCGCCCGTCAGGCTCGGAACTCCGAAGCCCACTCCCGTTGCCAGCCTCACTTCGAGATCCTGGCTCAATCGCGGTTGTCGCGTTCTCATGTGGATCACACCCCCGAACGCATCCGAGCCGTAAGCCACTGAGCCGGGCCCCCGAGCGACCTCGATTCCTTCCAGCATGAAGGGATCCACAAACGTGGCGCTGGGACCAGCCCGGCGTTCGGTAGAGACCCTGCCACCGTCAATGAGAACGAGGGTACGACCCCGGGCAAGCCCGCGGATGGTAGGGACAGCCGCATGGCCTTCGGAGATGCTGCTGACTCCGGGAAGACTGGTCAGAGCCTCCACAACCCGCGCCGGCTGTTCGATCTCCAACTGAGCTGCGCTCAACGTTGTCTTGCCGTTGGCGTTCGGGACTTCAATGTTTGGAGTGACGCCGGAGGTCACGACAATTTCATCCTCTACGACCGGCTCGACACGTACCCGCAGGATACCGTCGGCGGGGATCTCTCTGATCACGACCGGCGCCGAGTACTGGCCGTTGGAAAGGACCACCAACACTTCAAAGGGGAGTCGAGGCAAGGGGTTCCAGCGAAAGCGTCCGTTGTGGTCTGTGCGAGCACTGCCTGAGTGTCCCAGGATCGTGACCGTGGCATTGGAAACAGCCCGACCATCCATCACAACGACTCCTTCCCTGGCCATCACATCTGCAAACAGGAAGAGGGTCAGAAGCAGGACAAGCGCCCGGGGAGTACGCAGGAAAGGCATCCTTCTAAATCGAGCCATGTATCCGACCAATCGTATATTATGACGGTTCTAGTCTGCTGTCCGGGAAGTCCCCGGACAGGGCATTAGCTGCCGCACGCGGGACGAAGGCTCTCGTGCACCATGAGCACAGGCGCAAGGGGAAAGACAAGAATGGGACTCAGGCAAACCGGTGGCTCCGTCGTGTGTCGCTCCTGCAGCTTGCTGGTGGGAGTCAACGATGCCACCTGCTACCACTGCGGGTGCCCTTACCCGGGCCTTTGGGGCTTTGCTCCGTCGCTGCGCAGGTTGGGCCATGATCTGGGCTTCACCAAGATTGTCATGGTCGCCTGCAGTGGGCTCTACCTGATTTCGCTGGCGCTGGATCCGAGTGGGATCGGGGGAGGAGGTCTCTTTAGCCTGCTGGCTCCGAGCCTCAAAGGCACCTACGTCCTCGGGATGACCGGCGCGGTTCCCGTCTTTCAACTGGGCCGCTGGTGGACGGTACTCAGCGCCGGTTGGCTGCACGGCAGCCTGCTGCATATCGCTTTCAATCTGATGTGGATCCGGCAACTGGCTCCTGTGACGGCCGACATCTACGGGCCCGGCCGCACGGTAATAATTTACACCGCCGCCAGCGCCGTAGGCTTCTCCTTCTCCAGCCTGGCCGGACTCTTTTTCGGGGGTATCCCCGTCATCGGCGGAGCCAGTTTCACGCTCGGTGCCTCCGCTGCCATTTTTGGGCTGCTCGGGGCTCTCGTCTACTCGGGGCGGCGTGGCGTGGCATCGCAGATCAGTCGCCAGGCCCAGACTTACGCGATCATTCTGTTCCTTTTCGGCTTCATGATGCCCCAAATCGACAACTGGGCCCACCTGGGGGGGTTCGTTGGCGGATTCGCAATCGCCGCCTTGCTCAACCCCCTTTTACCTGAGCGCTTGAACCACCTGGCCGCGGCAGGCGTTTGTCTGCTTCTGACCGCCGCTGCCGTCGTTCTCTCGTTCGTTACCGGCGTAGGTGATGTCTAGTACTTGCTTGCAGAAACGGCTGGCTGGCTGGCCGATCCTGATTCTTGTATTGGCGAGCCTGGGGGCCGGAGAACTGTCTGCCGAAAGCGAATGGATTCAGATCCGAAGTCCTCACTTTACGCTGGTGTCCAACGCCGGCGTGGAAGCGGCCAGCGAGGCGACACTTCGATTCGAACAAATTCGGGGGGCCTTCCGACAGGCCCTGCCCGCCGCCAACACGGACCCCGGACAGCCCATCGTCATCCTGGCCGTGAAGGATGAAGAATCACTTCGAGAACTCTTGCCCCAGTACTGGGAGCGATCCGGTTCACTGAAACCGGCAGGAGTTTTCCTGGCCGGTCCCGAAAGACATTATGTCGCCCTGCGCCTGGATGTCCGAGGCTCAACGCCCTATCGGACGCTCTACCACGAGTACTTTCACCTGCTCTTGAGGATCAACCATCCCCGGGTTCCGCTGTGGCTGAGTGAGGGCCTGGCTGAGTTCTACGCCCATACTCGAATCTCCGAGGACGGGATTGCGGTGGGCCTCCCCAGTCAAGCTCATGTTTCCCGGCTTCGCTCCGAGAAAATGCTCTCCTTGAAAACCCTCTTTGCTGTGGATCGCCAATCGGCACACTACAACGAGGCCCAGAAAGCTTCCATCTTTTATAGCCAGTCCTGGGCCATGACCCACTATTTGATGACGGCAGGCCGGGGGGAAGGAAAACAAAGCCCGATCGATGAGCTTCTGAGTCTCATGCAGCAGGGTATGCGGAACCAGCGGGCTGTGCAGATGGCTCTGGGAGCTCTTCCCGAGCTTGAGAACAAACTGGCCGATTACGTGGCCGGGGACGAGTTTCGCTTCTATACCTACCCTCCCGGGCTCCGGGAAACCATTGATCTTGAAGCCTCATCCCTGTCGCCGGCCCAGGCCTTTTCCATTCGTGCAGCGTTTCTGGTTCGAAATGACCGGGCGGGCGAAGCGCAGGATCTGATCTATCGTGCCTTGAGTGTGAATCCAAACGAGGCGCTGGCCTTTGAAAGCCTTGGCTACCTGCACTATCGCGCAGGGCGCATGCAGAGAGCCTTCGATGCCTTTGAGCGAGCCGTCAACCTGGAATCCTCCAGCTACCTGTCACACTACCTTTTTGCCTATCTCGCCTCAACGGAAAAGCACGAATCGGACCCGGCCCGGGGTCTTATTGAGAGTAGTCTGCGCCAGGCCATCCGACTACGCCCTGCTTTCCCCTACTCTTACTCAGCTTTGGCACGGCATTTTCTGCGCCAAGACGAAAACCTGGAAGAGGCTGTCGATCTCGCTACCGAGGCCTGCCGGCTGGAGCCCACCAACGTGAGGCTTCTCGAAACGCTGGGCTATTCGCTGCTGGCCCGGGAACGATTGGATGAAGCCAGACAGGTGGTGGCCAGAATGGGAAGAATCGCCACTACCAGGGAAGATCGCGAGATCTCCCAGAGGCTGTCCCGGCAGCTCGAGGAAAGCCCGGCCGAGAGCCCGGCCGGTTGGACCTATGACTACGCCCTGGAATCAGGAAGCTCCGATGAAAACCAGCCAGGCGAGATCCCCACCAGCCGGATTCACGAGGCTTCCGGCAAGTTCTCGTCCGTTCGCTGCCAGGAACCAGCCTACCTGGAACTGACGGTCCAGGGGAAAGAGGGAGCACTGAGCCTCATTTCCTGGGACTACACAGTTGTCGAGTACATCGTTCCCTCCGGGAGCGATCCCTTCAACCCCTGTCGTCACCTGCAGGGAAAGGCCGGTACTGTACGGTTTTTCGAAGACAGCGAACAGGGATCCCGGCGCCTGCTCGGTGTGATGATTGCCGACGGCAACTAGAGGACTCAAGGTTTGAGTCTGGTCTTGCGTCGGTCCGACCAGCGGGCGACCACCAGGGTCGCCCCTACCACCCAGGAATGTGGCAGAATACCCCTTATGGACCGGCTGGAGCCAAGAGAAGGCAAACATCACCCGGCATTGCTTGTGGCGATTGCCGCCGCCGCGATTCTACTGCTGCTCTCGCTGGCGCTTTTCTTTCGCATCGGTCGACTCGAGGAGCAGCTTACCGATCTTGCCGGACAGGTCGAGGAGAACCGAGTCCAGGCCAGCACAGCCGCAACAGGAGCAGAGAAGGCTGCACGACAAGCCTCCAGCGCCGAAGAGAACGCTCGGCTTGCAGCCCTGGGCCGAAGCGTCGCGGAAACTGAGGCCGCTTCGGCCCGGGTCGAGGCCGATCAGGCTCTCTCCGATGCAACCCAGGCTCGAACTGAGCTGGAACAGGCTCGGCAGGACGCGGAAACGGAATTGAACCGGTTGCACGGTGCTCTCGGCAAGATCGTCGAAACTCGCCGGACGGCCCTCGGTCTGGTCATGAACCTGGACAGCGATGCCCTCGAGTTCGACTTCGACAAGGCCTTTCTGCGACCCGAGAACAGAGAACTGTTGAGCCGCATCGCCGGCATCCTCTTGACCTCTCGGGACTACGCGATCTACGTTTATGGTCATACGGATGATGTTGGTTCAGACCATTACAACCTTGAGCTGTCTGAACGGCGTGCTCAATCGGTGCGAGATTACATCGTCGAAGTCGGAGTCGACTCAGCCTTGATCGAGACCAGAGGATTCGGGAAGACGAAGCCCCTCGCAGCCGGAACCTCGACCGAAGCTCGGGCCCGGAATCGGCGCGTGGAAATCGGCATCGTCAACACTCACGTGAGCTACACGGACACGGTTCTTGAAGCTCAACAACCCTAAGTACCCAGTTGCACAAGGAGTAACAACCGTGACCCACAAAATCAAAGGGCTTCTGTTCCTCTGGCTGGTCGTTCCAGCCACGTCCACCTCGGCCTTGTCCTTTCAACAAGAGGACGTTCAGATCAAGGTTGTCCAGGTAGCCAAGGGCATCTACATGCTGCAGGGCCAGGGCGGAAACATCGGTGTCTCGGTTGGAGAGGACTCGACGTTCATCATCGACGACCAGTTCGCTCCTTTGACCGAGAAGATCACAGCAGCGATCGGAAAAATTGCGAAACACCCCGTGACATTCGTCTTGAACACGCACTGGCACTTCGACCACACCGGCGGAAACGAGAACTTCGGCAAGGCCGGAGCTCTGATTGTCGCCCATGAAAACGTGCGGCGGCGGATGGGCGTCGAACAGTTCATGGAGGCCTTCAACCGTCGAGTCCCGGCATCCCCCAAAGAAGCCCTCCCGGTAATCACTTTCTCGGAGAGCGTCACCTTTCACCTCAACGGGGACCACATTCACGCCTACCACGTCGATCCCGCTCATACGGACGGAGATTCGGTGATTCACTTTGAGCATGCCAACGTGTTCCACATGGGTGATGTGTTCTTCAACGGCTCTTATCCCTTCATCGATCTCAGCAGTGGCGGATCATTTGCGGGAGTGCTGGCCGCCGTCGAGGGTGTGCTGGAAAAGGCTGATGAGAATTCGAAGATCATCCCCGGGCATGGGCCGGTGGCGACCAGGCAGGAACTGGTAGCCTACCGGGACGTCCTGAAGATCGTGCACGAGAGGGTCAGTAAGCTGATCACCGAGGGCAAATCTCTGGAGCAAGTGCTGGCTTCCAGGCCGACAGCAGAGTTCGACGAATCCTGGGGAGCCGGATTCATGAATCCGGAGACCTTCCTCACGATCGTCTACAACAGCCTCACGCAGCAGAATTGAAGACAGTTACGAATTTGCCCGGTAGCGCCGCTAGTGCACTGTTCGGAAAGTTCACGCCGCTACTTCGGGCGTCTTTTCGCCGACAGCTTTGTTGCGCTACCTCGAAAGACTCCCGGCATTCCTGCGTCGCGCGCCTCACTGACGACGAAAATCCATCCCGAATTACGCCGCGAACTTCCGGACAGTACAGTAAGTATCCCCCGGCAAAGCCGGGGGCTTTAATCTTGTGAGCCGCTCAAAGCGGACTTGACGTTGCCGCTACCGCGGCCACTTGTGCCACCTAAAGGTGGCCTGACTACAGGAGCCTGAGCTGATCCTGGCGACGATCTTCTGCTTCTTGCCGCCGAATATACTCACGGATCACTCTCTCATCTCGGCCCACGGTCGATACGAAGTATCCGCGTGCCCAGAAGTGCTGTCCAACAAAGTTTCGCCGACTCTCTGAAAAGTTCCGGGCAATGTGGATAGCGCTTTTCCCTTTGATGTACCCGATCACCTGCGCCACAGAGAACTTTGGTGGAATCGAGATCATCACGTGCACGTGATCCGGCAGCAGGTGGCCCTCCTCAATCAAGCTTTCCTTCTGCCCAGCCAACCGTCGCAGCACCTGACCGAGATGTCTGCGCAACTCCCCGTAAATCAACTTTTTGCGGTACTTCGGGATGAACACCACATGGTACTTACACTCCCATTTCGTATGCTGTAAGCTCTTATAGTTACTCATAAAACTCCTTTTCGTGATGCTTTGCTCGGCTCACGGAAGGGAGTTTTTTCACCTATTCCCGGAACTGTCAAACTCTGGCTGCCTCCCCGGCAGAGCCGGGGGGACTCCTTACGGGTCTAGCACCTTTCTCCAGTCGCGCTTCCCATTTATAGTATGTGCATGAGCAATCAAGACAAGTTAAGCCGAAGAAAATTCATTCAGGCCTCCAGCCTGGCAGCAGCGACGGTTCCAGCGCTGAGCGCCCGCAGCAACGCCAGAGTAGGTGGGGCGAACGATCGTTTAAGGGTAGGCATCATCGGGTGCGGGTCGATCGGAGGAGCCCACATGAAGGCGCTGCTCCAGGTCCGGAAAGATCAGAACCTGGAGATCTCAGCGGTTTGCGATGTTTTTTCCAGGCGAGCGCTGGCCTTTGAGGACCACCTTTCGAAGATGGGCGAACGGGCCCGGGTCTACACGGATTATCGCCGTCTCCTGGAGGCCTCCGATCTCGACTACGTAGTCGTTTCTACGCCGGAACACTGGCATGCCGCTGTCGCCATCGACGCCATGGATGCCGGTTTGCACGTGTACTGCGAGAAGCCGCTGGCCCACAAGCTTGCCGAGGCCCAGGAGATCTGGGCAAAGGTTCTGGAAACCGGGCGCAAGCTGCAGGTCGGAGTTCAGGGAACCAGCGACGACAGCTACGAGGCTGCCGCACGCGCGATTCGGGATGGCAGAATCGGGACCGTGGTGCAGGCCCAGATTGACTATGTGCGCAACTACTCGCGCGATCGTGGCCCCTGGCGAACCGGGGTCCGCGCCGACCTGCTCCAACCCTCCGACCTGGATTGGGAGACCTGGTTGGGAACCAGGCAGAAGCGTCCCTGGGATCCCGCCAGGTACTTCGAGTGGCGCTGCTACCGTGATTATTCGGGGGGTATTGCCACAGACCTTTTCATACATCGCCTCACTCGAATCCTGAAGGCCTGCAGCTTGACCTATCCTTCCCGGGTGAGTGGCATGGGGGGAATCTACATCTGGGACGATGGCCGTGAATTACCCGACAACATGGAAGTGCTACTGGAATATCCGGCGGCCGAAGGAGTGACCAACGGCATGACCGTGCACCTGCTCGGTACCATGGCCAACGGGACCGCAAACAAGCACATCATTCGGGGCAAAGACGCCAGCCTGATTTTCAACTCCAAGGGCTGGAAAATTGTCTCTGAGGAAACCAGGGAAGTCCTCCAGACACACACCAGATCGGGGGCCGAAGCAATTGCTCTGCACCATGTCAACCTGCAGGACGCGATCCGCCACGGCGAGGAACTCCACTGTCCAGTTCAGCTCGGAGTTTACGCAGTTGCTGCGGTCGATGGGGCCAATCAATCCTGGTTCTCCCACAAGATGCTGAACTGGGATGGCGCGGCCGGAAAGTGGGTCTGAAATCCGCCCTTACTCCATCTCTTCGAGTTGCACCGGTCGCCCCTCCTCGGCTGCAAGATCCGCCGCCAGACAGACTCGGTGCGAGAAAATGGAGTCCTCGAAAGAGAACATCGGATCTCGCCCTTCCTTCATGGATTCGATGAAGTCAGCGAAAAGAGCCTGGTAGGGGTGGTCGGCCACGTCTCCAGAATCAATCATCTGAGCATGCATTCTGCTCCACCCCTTCTGGTCGAGCCCACCCAGCTTGCGCGTAAAGAACTTGTCGTTCGAGATCGCCCCGTCTGAACCGGCCAGATACACATTCAACTGGTAGGGTTGGAAGACGTCGATTGCCGAGGCCACTTTTCCGATGGCTCCACTCTCGAAACGCATCACTGTACTGCTCGTAGTGGGATACTCATACGGCTCGAATTCAGGGGCACTGGACTTGGCAGCGTAGCCGAAGACCTCCACGGGCCTCGAGTCCATCAGCCAGATCAGACCGTCCAGCGCATGACAGCCGGCGGTCAGGAGCGATGAGCCACCAAAGTCCTTCTTGACGTTCCACTCATACTGCCCATACCAGGGTCCGATTCCGTGATAGTAGTCAGCCTCACCATAGTGAATCTCGCCCAGCAGTCCCTGGCGGATCATCTCACGCATGGTCTGAAAATGCCCGATCACCTTGGCTTCAAAACAAACCATGGCTCGGACTCCACTCGATTGAACCGCCTGCTCAACGCGGCGGACTCCCTCCAGATCGATCGCCACCGGCTTCTCGATCACAAGGTTCTTTCCGGCCTTGGCAGCGATCTCCACCTGCTCTGCATGGAACGGATGCGGCGTGCAGATGGACACCAGGTCAACTTCGGATCGACACATCTCCTCGAAATCGCTGAACACTTCGATCTTGGATCCATGCCGGGCCGAGAGTTCCGACTCGTCCAGCTCTCGACGCGAGCAGACCGCCGTCGTCTCGACTCCTTCGATCGCGTTGTATTCGCTGGCGTGCGCCTGACCGGCCCAACCGTAGCCGACAATACCAACTCGCATTCTTCCCTCCGTCAGTTTTCTTGTGTTGCAGATGCGGGGGGGCATCGTAAAACCGGCTGATCAGAAAGTCAACCAGATCCACGATGCTGGAGAAGCAGAAGAGTGGAATCGTCCTGCGCCTCGACGCTGCCTCGATGGCGGCTGGCCGCGGCCTCGACATCCGCGAGAATCATATCGACCCTCTCCGGGCCGACCCCCACCAGGAGCTTCTCCAGTCGCTCCATCCCGAACTCTTCACCCTCGCTGTTCTCAGCTTCGATCAGGCCATCCGTGTAGAGGAACAACCAGTCACCCGGCTCAAGGTCAACCTCCACGGTCTGGTACTGACCTCCGGGCAGGAGACCGAGGGGGCGCCCCGTGGAACACAGTCGTTGGGCCCGGTGATCTGCCCTCAACAGAAACTGCGAGTTATGGCCCGCATTCGCGTACCGCATCCGGCTCCCGTCTCGACTCAGGATGGCCACGAACAAAGTGAGATAGGCTTCTGCCGGAGTCTGCCTGGCCACTTCCTGATCAAGGGTTTCGACCAGACGGCAAAAGTCTGTTTCGACCGGCAGTCGGGCTCGAAGGGTCGCCTGAATGTTGGCCATCAAGAGGGCAGCAGGCACCCCTTTTCCGGAAACGTCGCCGATCAGAACCGCAAATTCCCCTCCCGGTAAGGAAAAGTAATTGAAGAAGTCTCCTCCCAGCTCTCTCGCAGGCACGGAGACCCCCTGGACGGCCCCAAAGGACGTCTGCAGGGGAGACCTTGGAAGAAGTTGCTCCTGGATCTGGCGACACATCTCCAGCTCCTTCCGGATTCGCTCCTGCTCGAGGAGCTGTTCCTGATGCTCTTCCAGCTTGACCGCCATCCGGTTGAAGGTTGCCGCGAGCTGGCCAAACTCGTCCTTCGAGCTCTCGGGAACCCGCACCGATAAGTCCCCTTCCGAAAGTTGCCTGGCCCCGCTGCTCAACACATCCAGATTCCGTGTCATCCGGTTCGAGAGCGGCAGGACCCCAAGCAGAGCGACGCCAATCATTGCGAATCCATAAAGGAGGTTCCTACCCGCCGTGCGGCGGATTTCTTCCAGAGGCTTGCCGATAGGCCGGGCAATCCCAAAAGTCATTTGTGATTCCGGTTCCTGGTGGCTCACGACGATCCAGTCATTGTGCCTGCGCACCGCTGAATCGTCGCGGCCCTCGCGGTCGAGCGCCAGTGATTGCAGAGTCGGGAGGTCCGACTCATCAGGGGTAAACAGAGCTCCTTCTGGATCCAGTGCAAAGGGGATCCCACCTTTCTTCCGCTTGGACAGCCGGACCACTTCTCTGAGAAGTCGTGAGGTCCTTACCCTGGCGCTAATCGTCCCTCTCCTTTCACCAGCCATCTCGACGCTCGATGCAATCTCCAGAGGTGTCAGGTAGGCGAAGGCATTCTCTACCTGGAGATTCCGACTGCCTGGCGGCCCCCGTGTCTTCTCGAGATCTATCTTCCGGTCCTTTCGATGGAAGATCAGTTTGCGTTGGACGTCACCCCGAATACTGATCTCGAGTTGTGCTGCGACCTCCCCCAGTTCTTCCATTTCGTTCCCGGGCGGAGCGGGCAGCACGATGGTGATCGACTCCTGTGTTGCACTCCCGAACCGGACTGGGGCTGCCTCGGCCGCAGAGGATCTCCGGGCTGTCGGGAGGGGAGGCACAGGTGGTGATGAGGACACCATCGGCCGGAACTCCAGAGACTCAAGCAGGGAGACGTCGGATCCCATCTCACGCACCAGGAAGTCGTAGAGGACAGGTGCCTGCTCGGAAGCTTCTTCCCCCAGTAACTTGTCAAACTGCATTTGTGAAAGGCGATGCAGACGACGATTCAGGGTGGAGGTTCTGGACCTCATACGCTCTCCCATCTGAGAAGCGGTGGAGGATGCTTCGGCATGGACCGCCTGGCGGAAAGCTCGAATCGAGGTGACGTAGGAATAGAGCGTCAGCCCCGCCATGGGAATCACTGCGAGACCGACAAAGGCCACAATCAACTGAGTCCGAACTCTCACGGGACTACACTCCCTGTTTTCTTGCCTGGTTGATCAACTCGCTACTTAGTACGCCTTGAGCGGGAAAACGTTTGAAGATTCTCCTCCCTGAGCATTCAGACCTGGTGCACAACTAGTGCACTGTAGTTGAGCCGGCGACGGGTTGGGGCTGAACCGTCTGAGGCTCCGTCAGTCGAACAAAGAAGCGGCATCGGCCCACCCGGGCTTCCCCGTAGAACAGTTCGAGCCAGTGTTCACCTTTCTCTTTGAGAGGAAGACCCTGGAGTTGAACATATCCCTGAACCGTACCCTGGTGTCCGACCTTCACCTCCATCTTGGGGAGACTTTCGGTTTCTCCGCTGGGCCTCCGAAGGTACAGCGTCATGGCACGGGTCTTCCCTTCCTCAACCCAGTCCCCTTCCTCCATCAGAAACCGAAAGAAGACCCACATTCGGCCATGCCTGGTGGGTAGCTGAAAGGCGTTGATCACATCGAAAAGGCCCTGGAGCTGAACCTTTCCCTCGGGCGTCGTTACGACGAGGTCACAGAGTAATAAAGCCTGCAACTGCGCCATCCCGGCGACTATACCACACGTTGATCGGGGCGATTGCAAAAGAGGTATTCTCCTCTTCAAACCCAGAGAACGTCTCCCTGGTTTGAGAAAATACCCGCAGGCAGTGGAGCCGATTGTGTCCGATCAGAAAACCGGAAACCGGGAGTACCAAGGTGACGTTTCATCTCTTGTCCGAAGAACTCAAGCACAAGATCCCCAGGATCGGAGCCAACCCGCTCGAACCGCTAGAGGCGCGGATGGTTCATATCCGCTTCTTTGACCCGAAGTCAAACTGGCGCTGGTATGTGATGGAGTACGACGGGGCTGGGACCTTCTTTGGTCTCGTGTTGGCAGGACAGAGTGCTCTGACTGGACAGTTCACCCTGGGTGAACTGGAGGCACTCTGTTACGTGAGCCCGGGCCTCGGGAAAGTCGGCGTCGAACGAGACAGTTACTTTCGCCCGGTCACCCTGGCGGAGTTGGCACAGTCCGAAGCGGCGATCGGCAGGCTCCTCGACGATCTTGGAGTGGAAGCAACCGGGACAGGGGAGAGATCTAGGGCAGAAGATTCCCCGACCAAGGCGTCACTCCCAGAGTAACAAGAACAGCAACCTGGACGGAGGAATCTCATGCGGTCATTACTTCGCAAGTTCACTGAACCGACCTACGCGATCATGAGGATCGCATTCGGGGTGCTTTTCGCGTTTCACGGCGCCCAGAAACTGTTCGGCGCCTTCGGAGGGAGCCAGGCGAACTCGGGTCTGATGTGGGTGGCTGGAACCGTCGAGTTCGTTGGCGGGGTGGCGATAGCGGTGGGCTTGTTTACAAATCTTGCCGCGCTGCTGGCCTGCGGTCAGATGTTTGTCGGCTATTTCTGGAAGCACCAGCCCGTCGCATGGTTTCCGATTCAGAACCACGGCGAACTGGCTCTGCTCTACGCCTTTGCCTTCCTCTTCATCCTCAGCAGAGGAGCCGGAATCTGGTCAGTGGACAAGCAGAATCACTAAACCAGAACCTGTTTCCGAAGCCGGTCCTGACCACCGCAGGCTGCCCCTTTTCAACGTGATATCATGACGCGGTGTACAAGCGCCGTATCTTCACACCGGGTCCCACACCCCTGATGCCGGCGGCGCAACTGGCCGCTTCGAAACCGATCGTTCACCACCGAACCGAGGAGTTTCGAAATCTTGTTCTGGCCACTCGAAAAAACCTCCAGAAGATCTTCAAAACGACAGGCGACCTGGTGATTCTCAGCTGTTCGGGTACGGGTGCTATGGAAGCCACGGTGACCAATCTGGTGAGCACAAAGACCCCGGCCATGGCGGTCACGATTGGAAAATTCGGTGAGCGCTGGGGCGAAATCTGTCAGGCACACGGGCATTCCTGTGTCACTCTCTCCAAAGAGCCCGGCCAGGCTGCAGAAGCGGCCGAAATCTGCGCAGCACTCGAGAATAACCCGGGTGTCAAGACCTTGTTTCTACAAGGCTGTGAGACCTCCACAGGGACCATGCAGGATCTGGAAGCGATCGGAAGCGCTCTCCGAGAGACTTTCCCTGGAGTGCTTCTCGTCGTGGACGGCATTACGGCAGTCGGAAGTCAGCCTCTTCACACCGACGAATGGGGCCTGGATGTAGTCATCAGCGGTTCCCAGAAATTCTTTGCCATGTCTCCCGGGCTGGCCTTCGTATCTTTGAATCAGCGAGCCCTGGAACGTCTACAGAAGAAGGGCGGGAGCTATTACTTCAACCTGGCGAGAGAGGTGGAAAGCCAGCGCCAGGGTAAGACAGCCTTCACTCCTGCGGTCAGCCTCTACCAGTCACTTTTCGCCTCCACCAGCGAGATCCTGGATCAGGGTGTTGACAGGATCATTGAGGAGACAGCGCAGATGGCCCGAGCCACGCGGGCCGGGCTTCGCGCGCTGCGGTGCACTCTTCTGTCCACGTCGCCTGCCAACGCGGCAACGGCCGCTTTCCCGCCACCCGGAGTGCAGGCTGACGACTTGATTCGAGTGCTCGAAGAGCGTTTTGGCGTCAAGCTCGCTGGGGGTCAGGGAAAACTAGAAAGCCGCATCTTCAGGATCGCCCATCTAGGATATTTCGATTTCCTCGATGTGGTTTCGGTCGTGGGAGCCTTAGAACTCGCAATCGGGGAGTTGAGTGGCAAGAAGCCCGACGGGTCCGGACTGCGAGCTACCCTGGCGTCCTGGCCATGAAGGTTCTCGTCTCCGATCGAATCTCAGAAAGAGGACGGTCCGCTCTGATGCAGGCGCCCGGCCTGAAAGTGAGCTACCAGCCCGATCTGAACCAGGACCAACTGCCGGATGAGGTCCAGGATGCTGTTGCGCTGATCGTGCGGAGTCGGACGCAGGTTACAGCGGAAGTGATCGGGGCCGCCTCCCAACTCCGGGTCATCGGTCGCGCCGGCGCCGGTGTCGACAATATTGATCTCGAGACCGCTACCCAAAAAGGGATCCTGGTGATGAATACTCCCGGAGGGAACAGCATCAGCGCGGCCGAGCACGCCTTTGCATTGCTGATTGCCCTGGCCCGGAAGCTGCCCGGCGCAGATGCCTCCGTCAAGGCGGGCGGATGGAACAAAGAGGCGTTCGTGGGCCAGGAACTGAGAGGGAAAACGCTTGGAATCCTGGGTCTGGGACAGATCGGATCACTGCTGGCGCGGCGGGCGCAAGCCTTTCAAATGCGCGTGATCGCCTACGATCCTTTCGTGGGCCAGGGCTACGCCAGTGACCTGGAAGTCACTCTATCCGATCTGACCTCAGTGTTTCAGGAGTCCGACTTTCTGAGCCTGCATTTGCCGCTCACCGAGGAGACCCGGGAGATGATCAGCCGAAAGACGCTGTCACGGATGAAACCCGGAGCCTTTCTCATCAACGCCGCCCGCGGGGGACTCATCGCCGAGGACGATCTTCTGGACTTCCTGGAAGAGGGCAGGCTGGGAGGTGCCGCACTCGACGTTTTTCAGAGTGAGCCCCCGGTCAACGAACGGCTGCTCCGGTCGGATCGAGTGATTCTCACACCCCATATAGCCGGTTCAACGGTCGAAGCTCAGGAACAGGTCGGACACACTATCGCAACCCAGGTTGTGGACTATCTGGAGAGGAATCTGATCGCAAATGCCGTCAATTTCCCCTCCCTGTCGACCGGGGAACTGGAGAAGATCACTCCCTTCTTGAATCTGGCTTCCAGGCTGGGCACTTTTGCTTGCCAGATTTGCGAGATTCGCATCAGTTCGATCGGCATCCGCTACTACGGCGATCTGACCGGAGTGGACTACCGACCGATCTCGAACCATATTCTGAAGGCCGTCCTCCAGCCCATGCTGGCCGCGCCGGTCAATGAAGTGAATGCTCGTACCTACGCGAGTCAACGAGGTATTGAAGTCATCGAAACTGCCAGCACCAGGAGCAGAGACCATGCCAATCTGATCAGCCTCCAACTCCGCAACCCTGGCGAGACGGGATGGGTGGAGGGGGCGATACTGCATCAGGGGAAGATGTGGCTTGTTTCGGTCGACGGAATTCCACTCGAGACACCTCTCGGAGACTACGTTCTCTTTATCCGCAACCAGGACACTCCAGGGGTTATTGGAGCGGTTGGCACCATCCTCGGAGAGAGTGCTGTCAACATTGCCTCGTTCGTCCTGGGCCGTGAGGAGAACCTCTCGCAGGCGCTGGGGATTATCAACACCGACAACCCGGTGCCCGAACGGGTGATGGCCAGGATCCGCGAGATTCCGGCGATCTCCTATGCGCAGTTCATCGAGTTTTGAGGGTCGATCCGAGAGAGTGGCCAAGTGATTCCTTTCAAGGACGACATCCCATCCCGAACTTATCCACTGGTCACCATTCTGCTGATCGGGGTGAACCTGCTCGTGTTCCTCTACGAATTGAGTGTTCCGGAAGGTCAGCTCGCCGGCTTCTTCGAGTTGAACGGTCTGGTCCCTTCACGCATCAAAGAAATCGGAGTTCAACCCCTGTCGACTGGGCTGGCGGTGATCCGAGGCACTCTGTTCTCGATGTTCCTCCACGCCGGTTGGCTGCATCTGATCGGAAATATGTGGTACCTGTGGATCTTTGGAGATAACATCGAGGACCGAATGGGGCACCTGCGCTTTCTGGGTTTTTACGTTCTGTGCGGGATCGTAGCCTCTTTGACCCACCTCGCCTTCCACAGCGAAAGTTCCGTGCCCACGATCGGGGCCAGCGGTGCGGTAGCCGGAGTACTCGGGGCCTATCTGATCAGTTATCCCTTCGCCAGAATTCTGACCGTCATACCGTTTATCATTGTGTGGCCCGTGATCCGGCTTCCGGCGATCGTGGTGCTGGGTTTCTGGTTCGCGGTGCAAATTATCAATGGAACTGTGGGGCTGGGCGGAAACGGGGCCGAATCAGCAGGAATTGCCTGGTGGTCTCATATCGGTGGGTTCCTGGCCGGTCTCGTCTTAGTCAAGTTCCTGGAACGGCCCCGGACACGCCGATACAAATGGGAGAGAGTCGCATGAAGAAGTACAGATGGTTGCTCGTTTGCCTGCCCTTCCTGATAGCCGCTCAGGCCGATCCAGAGGAGATTGTCATTCCCAGCAAGACCAATCTTTTCGTGACGCTGCAAAGCGGGGTGAGTTCAGAAACTGCCCGGCCGGGAGACAAATTCCACGCCCGACTTGCCGTGCCGGTCACCTCGGAGGATCAGATCGTGATTCCAGTCGGAAGCTACCTGATCGGCCAGGTAGATGATGTGGTCAGACCCGGCAGGCTCAAAGGCAAGGGAGAGATTGTCTTGTCCTTCGACACCGTCATCTTCCCGGAAGGTGTCACCAGAAGCCTGGAGGCGCGAGCAGAACATGCGGAAGGCTTTGTGAGCGGCTCTGGTGCAGAGGAAGGCAAGATCACAACCACCAGCAAGCAGGGAGACGATGTCCTCAAGTACGGTACGATTGGAGGTGCCTCCGGCGCCGGGATCGGAGCCATTGCTGACCACAGTCTGGAGGGAGCGGGCATCGGCGCTGCCATCGGAGCGGCCGGTGGCGCAGTGATCGGGCTCCTTCTGAGGGGCCAGCAGGTGGCCATGGCTCGGGGCACGTCTCTGACCGTTCAGCTGCAGCAGGACGCCGTTCTGAAGAAGCCGATCCAGCGTCAGCGCCGGAAGCTGGTTCCTTAGCGGCACCAGGGTGCGGTCCGCGGGAAGAGTCACGCGCCCTTTGGGTTGGCAGCTACTAGCAGCCCGCCGCCGCCGTTCTTGTGGCGCCTGCAGTGGTTTTCTCTCGAGTCGTGTACTAACCTTGCAAGAGTCATGAGTTTTGATCCAGGTCAGGCTTTCGTTGATCAGGCGATTGAACATCTCAGCGCCGATTTTCTTCCCAAGATTCGCAGTTGTTTGAGCCTGCTGGATGACGCTGAGATCTGGTGGAGGCCCAACCAGCACTCCAACAGCATCGGCAACCTGATACTCCACCTCAGCGGAAACGTTCGGCAGTGGATCGTATCCGGCCTGGGGGGCGCACCCGACGAGCGCCTTCGTGACGCCGAGTTCAAGGCTCGTGGTGGGATGACCCGATCGGAACTGCTGCGGCAACTGGAGGCGACCCTCGAGGAAGCCGTTACGACTCTTCAGGGCCTGGATCCAGACTCCCTGGAACGGACTTTTCAGGTCCAGGCCTACGAAGTCACCGGCCTGCAGGCCATCTTCCACGTCGTAGAACACTTCTCTTATCACACCGGCCAGATTCTCTTCATCACAAAGCAGCTCGAGGATGTTGACCTGGGCTTCTACGCCGACCTCGACGAAGAAGACGACTAGTGTACTGTCCGGGAAGTCCGCGGGGTTAATTCGCGTTGGATTTTCGTGAACGACGGTCTCAGGGATCGGCCCCCAGGCCACAAAGAAATCCGCAGATTCGGCTCACTGTCTCTCGGTTCACATTTCCGCCACAAAGTACGACGGCGCAACATCGAGACGGAGCGGCGGCTTTCAAGAACCCGGCTACCGCAACACCCGCTGCTCCTTCAATGACGAGCCTGTGGCGCTCAAGCACAAGTTTCATCGCCGCCTCGATCTCAGACTCGGTCACAAGCAGGGAATCGTCAATCAGTGTACGACACAGCTCAAACGTAATGGACTCCGGCTCGATGGCCCCGGCAGTTCCGTCTGACAGAGTGGGAAGACTCTCCAGATCCACCACGTGTCCTGCCTTCAGGCTCTCGTGCATCACTGGCGAGTTGAGTGGTGAACAGGCGACAATCTGGATCTTCGGGTTCACTTCCTTGAGCCGGGCCGCAATTCCCGAGATCAGTCCGCCACCGCCGACCGCGATGAATACCGTGTCCAGTTCGGGAGCCTGGTGAGCGAGCTCGATTCCTAGCGTTCCCTGGCCACCCACAATCTCGGGATCGTTGTAAGGTGAGACATAGGGGATTCCGTCGGCTTCAGCCCAATTCCGCGCGGTTCTCTCCGCCTCCAGACACTCTCCGTTCACGAGTTGCAAATCGACTTTCTGTCCCTCCAGAGCCCGAAGCTTGGCGACAGAGACATCTCGGGGAAGAAAGATTCTCCCCTGCAGCCCGGTCAAGCGCAGGGAGTAGGCCACCGCCATTCCGTGGTTCCCCGAAGATGCGGTAGCTACCCTGGAATAACCGGCTTCCTTGAGTGCGATCAGCTTGTTGAGAGCCCCTCGGATCTTGAAGGAACCCGTCCATTGCAGGTTCTCAGCCTTCAAATACGCGGTGCACTCTCTGGCGACTCCCAGGGCGGCCGAGGGGATCAGGCTCGTGCAGCGAACAAAGGGACGAATTCTCTCTTCAGCAAGGTCGATTTCCCGGCGAATCCGGTCAAGCACTAGCAGCCCGTGGTGAAAGTCGAGGATAAGGGGTCACATAGCGACACTAGACTGACCCCATGGCAATGGGGAAAAAGAAACAGCAACAACAAGAAGACCTGTGGGTCGCCACCAGTGAGCTGCCCCGCACCGCCGGCCATCCCTTCTACGAAAGACTGAATGGCCTTTTCAACGAACACGGCTTTGACGACTTCGTGGAGGGACTGTGTGCGAAGTTCTATGCAGACAAGATGGGGCGACCGAGCCTGGCTCCGGGAGTGTACTTTCGGCTGCTGCTGGTGGGGTATTTCGAAGGGATCGGATCGAAACGAGGAATTGCCTGGAGAGCCAGCGATTCTCTGGGACTGCGAGAGTTTCTGGGATTGAAAGTGAGCGAGTCGCCGTCTGATCACTCCACGATCTCCCGAACCCGACGACTGATCGATGTGGCTACCCACGAAGCAGTCTTTGACTGGGTACTGAAGCGGATCGGGGCGAGCGGCCTGCTGCGGGGCAAGACGATCGGCATCGATGCCACTACGCTGGAAGCGAATGCAGCGCTGCGCAGCATCGTGCGCCGGGACAGCGAGCAGGGGTATGAAGAGTTTTTGATGGAGCTGGCGAAAGCCTTCGGGATTGCGACGCCGCGACGGGAAGATCTGGCCAAACTGGACCGCAAGCGCACGGGCAAAGGATCGAACCGGGTTTGGAAGCACCCGCATGATGCGGATGCGCGGATTACCAGAATGAAGGACGGGCGGACGCACCTGGCGCACAAGGCGGAGCATGCAGTGGATCTGGAGACCGGAGCGATTGTCTCGGTGACGGTACAGGGAGCCGATCGAGGGGACACGCAGACCATGGTGAAGACCCTGACGGAAGCGGCCGAGAAGGTGGAACAAGCGCTGCCGGAGGGACGAGGCATCGAAGAGGTGGTGGCCGACAAGGGGTATCACAGCACGCAGCGGATGGTGGATCTGGAGGCGGTGGGACTGCGCAGTTATGTGAGCGAACCCAGGCGAGGGAAGAGACGCTGGCGAGGAGACCGGCAGGCACAGCAAGCGGTGTATGCGAATCGGCGCCGCATCCGGGGAGAGCGAGGGAAGCGGCTGCTGCGACAACGGGGAGAGCGGCTGGAGCGACCCTGTGCGCATCTGTACGGGAGCGGAGGGATGAGACGGTTGCATGTACGGGGACATGAGAATGTGTTGAAGCGACTGCTGATTCAGGTAAGCGCCTTCAATCTCGGGATGCTGATGCGTCAAAGTCTGGGTGTGGGAACACCGCGGGGGTTGCAGGGGCGGATATGCGCCCTAATGTTACTGATTTTCTCGCTGTCCAAGCGTTTTCAGGGCCTGCTCAGACCGATTCCGGTCGCTCGACCCAAAGAGTCGGGGTCAACGTCGCCATCGCTGCTGCCACCGGTGCGTACCGCCTGAGTTCAGAAAACGTACTTCTGCCACGGGCTGCTAGGCTCTCGTCTAGCCTCCGGCAAGAGCCCGGACGCAGTCCAGAGCGGCAGCATAATCAGGCTGATCAGCAATCTCGCCGACGTATTCAACGTGACGAATCACGCCCTCTTTATCGACCACAAAAATGGCCCTTGAGTCGAGGCGAAGTTCCTTGACCAGCGTTCCATAGCTCTCTCCGAACGAACCGGTACGGTGATCAGAGAGCATGACGATATGATCGACCCCGCTGGCCGCACACCAGCGACTCTGGGCAAAAGGCAAATCCATGCTTACGGTGTATATCTTGACTTCAGGCAGCCCCGCTGCCTCCGTGTTGAAGCGGCGGGTCATCGTATCGCAGACGGGAGTATCGAGAGACGGAACCGAGCTGAATATTCTGGTCGTTCCGGCCGTATCCTGGAGAGTGACAGGCGTTAGGTCCCCTCCTACGAGCTCAAAATCAGGAGCCGGATCTCCAGACTTCAATTCGGGCCCAACCAGCGTAAAAGGGTTGCCTTTCAGAGTCACAGCATTGCGTCGCTCTTCAGCCATTCGAACATCCTCCTTAGAAACCAATTACAAAGGCAGGATTGTACACCAAAAGCATGGAAGAAAAATCCTGAAAGTCATCCAAATGCCTGTCAAGAGATTTATTATCAATAACTTAACAACCATAACACCGAACGGTTGCGGGTCAGAGACTTGCTGTCTAAACGAAACTTTTCCAGCTGCCGCGCGTCAAAAGAGTAGGAGCAAAAACGATCGGTGCTTTCCGAAATAGGTAGAAAAGAAAAGATTGAGTTTGTGAAACAACAGAGAAATAGTTCAAGCCTCGAAAGCGCAGGGCTTTACCCGCGGGAACACAGGCCTGAATCATCCCTCAGAAATCTTTCCCTGGGCATTTTGCTTCAGGCTTTTCGAGACGTGGTCGCCCCCAAGAAGTCGTCCAACAAAGAGTGGAGGCTGTGGCGACAGGATGCACTTGACTGGTTTGCTTCCGAAGAGAGCTACCCGGGCAGCTTTCAGTGGGTCTGTGAAGTTCTGGAAATGAATCCTAGAGAACTCCGGCAGTGGCTGGAGATCTACCTCCTGAGTGACAAGGATCGGCAGCGCGAGATGGCCCGGAAGTTAACCCGGTTTCAGATCCGTCACTAGGACTCACTCCAAACGGCATTGTCTGGCGGCTGTCGGGGACCCAACCCGGTGGCTGCTGGGCCTCAGTGTCTTTCCTCCGCCCCTTCCCATCCCTCTCTCCCGTTCCTTGCTCGCCCGTCGCTCCTCTCGCGTGTTCTGGCCTGCAATGTTGTCAGTGCTCCACTCAAATGCTGACCGGGTGGGTCAAGAGCCTTGATGGAAGGAAATATGAGGTTCGGGCAAAGGCACGAGCAAGGGCAAGGGACGGGAGAGAGGGGAAGACTGTCAGCTTTGTTGGTTGTTTAGGTAAGATAGGACTGGATGTTTTTCAAGATCTTCATCGGGCTGCTTTTTGCCGTCTATCTGACCATTCTGATCTTCCTGGCGACACGAGGTTTGTTCCGGTCCAGCCACCAGAAGCGTGTTCGACGCAAAATCCCCATGGACGACTACGAGGGTGATGACATCATTGAAGTGCTCAACCTCGAAAAATCCTTTGATCACCCGGTCCTGTCGACTATCTCATTGAAGATCAAGAGGGGTGAGACCGTGGGCATTCTGGGCCAGAGCGGAACCGGAAAGAGCGTTCTACTCAAGTTGATCGCAGGATTTCTCAAGCCGGACCACGGCTGGATCTTCTTCAAAGGAAGGGACATCGGGAACATGACGGAAAGTGAACTGCTGGAAGTTCGTAAGAGAGTGTCCTACGTGTTTCAGCATGGAGCCGTCTTTGACTTTCTGGATGTCGGGGAGAACACCGCTTACCCACTACGGGAACAAGGGGTAACGGATGAAAAAGTGATCCGGAGACGTGTCGAGTATCTGCTGGACGCTGTGGAACTGGAGGGAATGGAAAACAGCCTGAACAATGAACTGAGCGCAGGCGGGAAGAAGCAGGTGGCGATTGCGCGAGCTATCGCCAACGATCCCGAGGTCATCCTCTACGATGAGCCCACTACCGGAGTCGATCCGATCATCCGAAAATCGGTCAGCCGCCTGATACGGAAGCTGAACCGGCAGGAAGAACTGACTTCCATCGTGGTGACCCACGATCTCAAGTGCCTGGAGATCGTGGCCGATCGGGTGATCCTCCTGAAAGATGGCGAGATTCGCTTCCAGGGAGATCTCCCCTCCCTCAAAAGCTCCGACGATCCCTACGTCCAGGCCTTCATCGCAGGAAAGAGGTACGAAGCAGCCTCAGTCTAGTGCACTGTCCGGAAAGTACACTAGTTCCTCAGAGGTTTGCCGGTCTTGAGGATGTGCTCCATCCGCTGCTGCGTCTTCTCTTCACCGCAGAGTGACAGAAACGCCTCTCTCTCCAGGTCGAGAAAATGCTGCTCGCTCACCAGCGTGGAGTGGTTCAGATCCCCGCCTGAGAGAACCAGGGCCAGCTTTCTTCCAATCAGAACATCGTGATCCGAAATATATCCTGCCCGGTGCATCACGTGCACGGTCACCTTGAGAACGGCAAGGCAAGACTCTCCGCAGGCCGTCATCGGAACCGCGTCCTGGGGCTGGTAGCTCGAGCTCAAACCGATGGCTCTCTGTTTGGCCCGATAGAGGAGTCGGTCGTCACTCACTTCCATCTGATCCTGAGCACGGAGAAATCCCAGTTCTCGGGCCTCCACAGCGCTACCCGACACCTTCGCCATCGCGATGGCTTCAAACGCCTTCACAACTCCCGCCTGGCGCTCGAGCTTTGAATCGCGGTCCACCGGCTCGTTTCTGAGCAGCATCTCCTTGCACCCGCCGCCTGCCGGAATCAGCCCAACTCCGACTTCCACCAGTCCAATGTAAGTCTCAGCTGCCATCACCAGCTGATCGCAGGGCAGGCACACCTCGGCTCCTCCCGCCAGAGTTTGCCGGAAGGGTGCTGCCACGACCGGAAAAGGGGCCCGCCTCAGGCCCTGGCAAAACTCCTGGAAGGCTCGTACTCGTCCGTCGATTTCCTGCCAGGCCGCGCGACCGCAGGCCTCCAGGAGACCGACCAGGTTCGCCCCCGCAGAAAAGTTGACTCCTTGATTGCCGATCACCAGCGCTCGGAAGTCCTCTCCAACTCTCTCCGTAGCCTCCACTCCGAGTTCCACAATGTGATCATCGATCGTGTTCATCTTAGAATGGAACTCCAGGCAAGCCACTCCATCGCCCAGGTCTATCAGACTGGCTGACGGATTCGAAAGCACTACCTGGTTGGCTGCCTTGACCAGTTCCAGGTGGACACTCTCCGGCTCTCGAGGCATGTCCTGGTGGGTCGATGAAGCCAGGTCAAAGTAGCCGGGAGGGTCTCCTGAAACGTAGAAATCGCCCCCCTCCGAAGACACGGAACTTTCCACCCAGTCTGGAAGCTCCACGCCATCCGCTCGGATCCGCTGCGCAATCTCGGCGGCTCCCAGGGCATCCCATAGCTCGAAGGGTCCATGTCCCCAGGCCCACCCCCAGCGCATCGCCTGATCGACCTGGTACAGGTGATCGCAGATCTCTCCAATCAGACCGGCTGAGTAGGCAAACGTGTCTCGAAACAACGGCCACAGAAACGCTTCGCTCTGGTCACCTGAGCGAATCAGATGCTGGATGCGGGCGATCGGGTCTCGCTCGCCTTTGACTGCAGCCAGGGACGAGATCTCGACCGGCTGCTGGCTTCGATACTCCATGGTCCCGGGATCCAGGACCAGGAATTCCCGACCTTCCTTGCGGTAATAGCCCTGCCCGCTCTTGCGCCCGTGCCAGCCACGTTCCGCCAGCTTGCGCAGTATGTCGGGTGGCGCCAGAAGTTCCCGCCAGGGGTCGTCCGGAAGGTTTTCATAAAGGTTATCGGACACATGACAAAACACATCGATACCGATCAAGTCAGCCAGGCGGAAAGTCGCCGTCGTAGGCCGCCCGATGAGCGGGCCGCTCAAGGCGTCTACTTCCTCTATCGAAAGACCGAGCTTCTCTGTCAGATGCATGGCAAGCGACGCGGCAAACGCTCCGATTCGGTTGGACACGAAATTGGGCTTATCTTTGGCTACAACGATTCCTTTACCGAGTTTCCGGCTGCCGAACTCCGACATGAACTCGACCAGCTCAGGGGGTGTGTCTGGACCGGGGATGATCTCGAGCAGCTTCATGTATCTGGGGGGGTTGAAGAAGTGGGTCCCCAGCCAGTGGCGTCGAAACTCTGGCGAGCGATCCCTGGCAATACCGGCGATCGATAGACCGCTGGTATTACTGGAGACAATGGTTCCGCTCTTCAGATGCGGCTCCACTCTCTCCCACAGATCCCGTTTCAAATCCATGCGCTCGGCAATGACCTCCACCACCCAATCACAGTCGCTCAGCAGCGGAAGATCGTCTGCGAAGTTACCCGGCTGGATCAAGCCCGCAGCCCCCGTCCAGTAGAAGGGCGGGGGGTTCATCCTGGTCATTCGTTTCACGGCCAGACGGGCCAGAGCGCTCTTGTCTCTTCCATCCTGAGGAAGATCCAGCAGCACCGAGGGAATTCCGGCGTTGGCCAGATGAGCCGCGATCTGGGCCCCCATGGTTCCTGCCCCCAGCACACCTGCCTTTCGAATCTTTCTATCCATGACCATGAACTTGCCTGATGAGGCCCCCGGATGCAAGCGGAACTCTCAAAACTTTGCCAATTGTGAAGGGGGTGGGTTCGAGGCGTAGGGGCCGGTCTTGTGCCGGCCCGTTTGGCGGGCGACCACAAGGGTCGCCCCTACGGTTTCTGCCCGCAGGCGTCGACCAGAAGTCCGGGAGCCAGAACCTATTCCAACTCCCGCATGACTTCGGCCAGAGCGTCCGGTCCCGGCTTGATGTCGGGGTCGGACAGCTGAGCCAGCGGCGTTTCGTGCAGGTTCAACAGATCAAGAAAATTCCTGGCAGCCGGATTCACATAGATCAGGCCAGTAACAAACTCCCCTGCCGAGCTGGCCTGGCGGACCATTTGCAGAGCCGCGCTCCGGTCCATGGGATTGTATTCCCTCTCGACCTTTCGGAGTCTGAGATGCGAGCCATCGTGCATTTCGACATCGACAACGTCACCAGATTCGTATTCCACTTCTTCCACCGGTTCAAAGTGGGGAACGAAATCGATTTCATGAAGCAGCTCCTCGTGTTCCTTGGCCCACGAGTAGCTCTTCGTCGAACCTGGCTGGTTGTTGAATGTGACGCAGGGACTGATGATGTCCAGCATGCTCGTGCCGCTGTGGCTCAATGCTCCCTGCAGCAAAGCCACAACCTGCTTCGGGTCTCCGGCAAACGACCGGGCCACATAACTGCATCCCATTTCTATGGCCAGAGTGCAAAGGTCAATAGGCGGCAGATCGTTCACAACTCCCGTCTTGAGCGCCGATCCCAGATCGGCAGTTGCCGAAAACTGGCCCTTGGTCAGCCCGTAGACGCCATTGTTCTCGACGACATAGATCATTGGAACGTTGCGGCGCAGCAGGTGACAGAACTGACCCAGCCCAATAGAGGCCGTGTCCCCATCTCCACTGACCCCGATGCAGACCAGCTCCCGGTTCGCCAGCATGGCCCCGGTGGCCAGGGATGGCATCCGCCCGTGAACCCCGTTGAAGCCGTGCGCCCTGCTGAAGAAGTAGGCTGGGGTCTTGCTGGAACAGCCGATCCCACTCATTTTCGCGATTCTGTGAGGCTCTACGCCGCTCTCGAAAAAAGCCTTGACGATCTGATTGGTAATCGAGTCGTGGCCGCAACCCGCGCAGAGAGTCGAAGGACCTCCCTTGTAGTCCTTGACAGTCAGGCCGATTAGATTTGTCTTCTTCCGGCGCTGCGGGGAATTGGGTGTCTGCACTGCCATTAAGCGATCCTTTCCAGCTGCGCCTGGGCGACCAGTTGATCGGTAATGAACCTCGCATCGATCGGGTGCCCGGTGTAATGCAGGATGCTCTTGATCTTAGCCGCCTCAGCTCCGACAGCCAGACGAATGATATCGGCTACCTGCCCGTCGTGGTTCTGTTCGACCACGTAGATCTGTTCGTGCTCTGAGACAAATGCCTCCAGGTCTTCAGTCAGGGGAAGAGCTCTCAGGCGCAGATAGCTGACATCCGTTCCGTACTCCGAACTCAGCTGGTCCCGGCACTCCTGAATGGACGCATCCGTAGACCCATAAGCAATCAATCCGATTTGAGCGCTCTTGATTCGATCCACAACCGGGGCCGGGACAAAGGACCTGGCTGTCTTATGCTTGCGGGCCAGGCGATCCATCTTGTAGACGTAGTCCTCGGGCCGTTCTGAATAGCGGGCCATTTCATCGTGCCCACTGCCCCGGGTCAGGTAGGCTGCTAACTCGTGGTCGGTTCCGGGAAGCGTGCGATAGGGGATGCCATCGCCATCCACGTCTTTGTACCGCCCAAACTCACCCAGTCGATGCAGATCGTCGGCAGTCAGCACTTTCCCCCGATCACAAGCTTGACTCGGGTACTCGAAGTGATCTGACATCCAGTTGTTCATGGCCAGATCCAGATCGGAGGCGATAAACACCGGCTGCTGGAATCGTTCCGCGAGATCGAAGGACATGTGGGCAAAATCGAAACACTCTTTCATGTCGCAGGGAAACAAGACAAGGTGCTTCGTGTCTCCATGGGAGTTGAGATACAGCAGGTTGATGTCCCCCTGCGATGTTCGGGTGGGCAGGCCGGTACTGGGTCCGACTCGCTGCACATCGACAATCACACAGGGAATTTCGGCAAAGTAGGCCAGCCCCGTAAACTCCGACATCAGCGAGATTCCCGGACCCGAGGTGGCGGTCAAAGAACGGGCACCCGCCCAAGCTGCTCCAATCGCCATCCCCAGCGCTGCCAGCTCATCCTCGGCCTGAACAACCGCAAAGGTCGCTTTTCCGGACTTCTTGTCGATTCGGTACTTCTCGGAGTAACTGATCACGGCCTCACAGAGGCTGCTCGAGGGCGTGATCGGGTACCAGGTAGCGACCGTAAAACCACCAAAGACAAACCCCAGCGCTGCGGCTGAATTGCCGTCGATGATGATCTTGCCCGTGGTGGCTTCCATGCGCTCGATTCGAAAGGGGTCCGTTTTTTCGACATGTTCGCTGACATAGTCGGCCCCCAGCCGCGCCGCCTTCACGTTGAACTCAATCGCCTTCTTCTTGCTCTTGAACCACTTGCCAATGGCCGACTCCACTTCCTCGAGATCAATAGAGAGGATCTGGGCAACGCTCCCTACATAGACCATGTTGGCCACCAGCTTGCGCAGCCGGGCATCCCGAACCACTTCACCAGCCAACTGGGAAAAGGGGATCGGGTAAAAGCTGACGTCGTCTCGAATCCGGTCAAGGCGAAGCTTTTCTTCGTAAATCACGACTCCCCCGGGCTCGAGGCTCTCAACGTCTTCCCGGGCAGTTTGCGGATTCATCGCGATCAGAATGTCGTTTTCTTTTTTTCTCCCAACATATCCTCGCTTAGAGGCACGTATGGTAAACCAGGTCGGCAACCCTGCGATGTTCGATGGAAACAGGTTCTTGCCGCTGATGGGGACACCCAGTTGAAAAATGGCGCGCATCAGCACATTGTTGGAAGACTGGCTTCCGGAGCCGTTTACTGTAGCAATCTGGATGTTGAAATCGTTGACGACTTCCTGGACGGTGGAAGGCGCCTTCTCCGGCCCGGTTAGGACATCTGTTCGACTCAAATTTCGAGCTCCAGCAGCATGCGGTCCAAAGCGCGGGTAATATACCAGATCTGGGTGATCACTGTGCAGGGAAAACGGCTAGTGTGCTGCCCGGGAAGTACGCGGTGTTAATTCGGGATGGATTTTCGTCGTCAGTGAGGCGAGGCGCGCGACCGAGAAATGCCGGGAGCCTTTCGAGGTAGCGCAACGAAGCTGTCGGCGAAGAGACGCCCGAAGTAGCGGAAGGGTCAGGGGAGCTTGCGAGCGATGGATTTGGCCTGGGTAAAAAGAAGCATGTAGTCGCGACCGCCAGCCTTGGAATCGGTCCCGCTCATGTTGAATCCCCCAAAAGGATGGATGCCGACCAGTGCACCGGTACACTTCCGGTTCAAGTACAGGTTGCCGACGTGGAACTCTTTCCTGGCTCTCTCGAGCTTCTCGGGATTGGTCGTGTAAACCGCTCCTGTCAGACCAAAAATAGTGTCGTTGGCAATCTGAAGAGCCTCTTCATAGTCGCGCGCTCGGATGACGGTAAGGACGGGTCCGAAGATCTCCTCCTGAGCGATCGCCGCACGGGGATCGACATTCGTGAGGATGGTCGGTTCAATATAGTAGCCCTCTTCAGAACCCGAGCCTCCTCCAGTGAGCAGATCGCCCTGCTTTTTTCCCTCTTCAATGTAAGAAAGGATTCTCTGGCTGGCTCTCTGATTGATCACGGGGCCAAAGTTGACAGACGGATCTTCCACGTTGCCCACTCTGACCTGCTCCCGGGTACTCTTCTCCAGCAGTCCCACGAAGGCGTCATAGATCGACTCCACGACTATCGCTCTGGAGCAAGCTGAGCACTTCTGTCCCTGGAAGCCGAAGGCGGCAGCCGCTACGCCGCCGGCAGCTTCCTCGAGATCGCATTCCTCATCCACGATGATGGCGTCCTTGCCTCCCATCTCGACCATCGCGCGCTTGAGCCAGATCTGCCCGGGTTGTCGCCGCGCGGCCAGTTCGTTAATCCTCGTCCCGACCTGCATGGAACCTGTAAACGAAATAAACCGGGTCCTGGGATGTACGACGAGGGGCTCGCCGATATCGCCTCCGGCTCCCGTGACGAAGTTGATGACTCCCGCAGGGAATCCAACCTCCTCACAGATCTTGACAAACTGAGCAGCAATGGTGGGGGAGTCACTGGAAGGCTTGAGAACAACGGTGTTGCCGGCAACCACGGCAGCCATGCTCATGCCGGTCAGAATGGCCAGCGGGAAATTCCAGGGTGGAATAATCACTCCGACTCCGAGTGGGATGTAGACCGTTTCGTTCTCCTCCGGCTCGTAGTGAATCAGTGGCTGGGGCTGGGCCAGGCGTAGCATCTCGCGCGCATAAAACTCGCAGAAATCCACAGCTTCAGCGAGATCGGCATCCGCCTCGACCCACGACTTTCCGACTTCGAGCACCATCCAGGCAGAGAGCTCATAGCGACGCTCGCGGAGCAATCGGGCTACCGCTAGAACCAGCTTGATTCGTTGTTCTGGCAGAGTTCGGCTCCACTCCCGGAAAGCACTCTCCGCAGCCTCCATGACGGGTTCCACCAGGGCGCTATCACCTTTCTGAAACACGCCCACAACTTCAGATTTCAGCGAAGGGTTGAAAGACTGGAACTTGTTCTCGGTTCTCAAGTGACGCCCCCCGATGACGACGTCGTATTGCTGGCCCAGCTGAGAACGAACCCGGGCTATCGCCTGCTCCATCCTCTCCTGATTCGCAGAGAGGGAAAAGTCGATCAGCTCCAGATTCCTGAAAACACTCAGTTGCATTCCTTTCTCTTCCCGCGCTGTGGGCGTATCACGTCCATGAAGCTGGAAACCGAAAACACCGCATTACCGATTCCAGGCTTTCCATACCCCGGAGGGGCTGGCAGCGAGTATCTCTCGAGCGTTTCCCGCCAGGTGGCCAGCAGCTGTAGATGATAGGCCAGAGGGGCGCCCTGGGGATTGGTTTTGCCAAGCAGGCTCAGGGGCTCAGGACACCACGTAGTAAACCGTGGCACAATTCCCCTGGACATGAAGAAATCGAGCCCTTCGGCCGTGGACTGGACTGCTTCAGCAGGCGTTTCGAACCCGTGAGGGCGAGCCATTTCGATACCCGCAACGAAATTGGGAATTACCTGAGAGGGACCGAAGATCTCCGCGGCGTCAAGAATTCTCTTCATCCATTCGTCGCGCCCGATGTACCTGTCTTTTCCAGCACAGATGATCCGAAAAAGGCGCGGATCCCAGACCTCGTAGTTGGGATGATAGATTTGAACTCCCGCATCCTTGAAACGCTGGACATCTTGCCTGGGCAGGGCTTGAACTACGACCTTGCTGATCCAACGGCCGGGAAACCGGCGTTCGATGGCTTCCGGATAGCGGGCGTAGAATTCCACCTCGCTCTTGCCCTGCAGGGTCGATGTAATGCTACCTCCCGTCACCGTGTAGGCCCCTGCGGCGGTGTCCGTTTCGTCGATGATCTCCAGGGCCTGCAGGATGTCCTCAACACTCTTCACTCCGGTGTAAGGGCGGCCAGCCTTCTTTTGCTGCCGGTAGTTTTCGTTGATATCGCAGAACTGGCACTCCTCCTTCTTGCCAAAATACTGGCAGATCCTGAACACCGTCAGGTACAAGAGGTATCCCCACTCAATGGTAGGGCAGATGTCCGTGATGGGTTTTCCATTCGGGAGCTGCCTCTTGTAGTACTCGGGCAGAGCCTGGAAGTCGACTTCACAAACCTCGATCCCGTCAAGAGTCAGCATCAACGATCCGTCTTCGGACAAATCGACCAGATAGCCGGAAGCGGGATTGAGCCGAACCGACACGATGGTGCGTCGAAATCCGCGGGTTCCGCCGTGCAGGGAGATTTCTTCTGGAGCACGCCAGCTCTCACGGTTGGCCATCTCCTCGACAGGCAGAAAATCGAAAGAGAAAATGAAGTATGCCTTGGGCTTACAGCCTGCAGCGATCAGAAGCGCATCTTCGGAGAAGGCGACTCCGGTCCTCAGCAGATCCTCTTTGAAAACGACCTCTGGAGGAAGAGCTGGAAAGGCCTCTATCAGCTCCTCAACTCGCTCCAACCTGGCAGACATCAGAGGTAACTTATAGCAAAGCGCCGGAAAAGGGATCAATGCAGCCCGTGGGACTCTCACATCAGGCGGTCAGGCCTGCGATGCCTGCCCGAGGCAATCCTTGACTCAGTTCGAGGGCACTTTATAATAGGGGACTTTTAAGGCTCTCGAAGATTGATTGGGAGGGACGATGCCGGCCACGAAATCGCGCCGCAAGAAGAATCCAGCGCACACCGCTTACGAGCGCGCGCTAAAGCTCCTTTACAAGAGTGATTACGCGAAGGCGCAGGCAGCGCTGGAAGCTCTTGTACAGAAGTACCCCGATGAGGAGCAGATCATGGCACGAGTGCGCCTGTTTCTCAGGCTTTGCGAGGGGAGCAAGCGCCAGCCGAAGAAGGCCAGCCAAGGGGGAGCCGAATTCTATGACCTGGGTGTATTCGAGCACAACAACGGCCACTTCGACGAAGCCCTCAGCCAGTTCGAGATGGCGTTGAAGAAAGTGAGCGACAAGACCGACGAAGCAGCCGTTTACAATGCTATTGCAGCCAGTTTCGCCAGGATCGGCGCTGCCGACAAAGCCCTGAGCAGTCTAGAGAAAGCCATCAAGATGAACGGGGTCCATCGCTATCATGCCCAGCATGATCCTGATTTTGAATCGCTGGCTTCCAACGAGGAGTTCAAAGAGCTGATTGCGACTGGACAGGGTTAGTGTCCTGTCCCAGAGATTCGCACCATTTTGTTGGGGCGCGACGGAGTCCAGATTGAGGCGAGACGACGAGTCGATGTGCGAACATCGGCGAGGAGGAACAACAAAGAGATGGGCCCGTCCCGCCCCAACCCTGAGGGCGGATGGGTGTTGCGGTCGATCTCTTTGTCGCGACCTCACCTCGCAAGACCCATCCGCAAAATGGTGCGAATCTCTGGGACAGGACACTAGTAATCCGTGGTGGAAGTCGCGCGCGCATTCCCCACCTACGCAGTCGTTCTTGCAGCCGGTAAAGGGACCCGTCTCCACTCGACTCTGCCGAAAGTCCTCCATCCTCTCTGTGGCAGGCCCATGCTGCAGCACATACTCGTCCAGCTTCGGGCCCTCAGCCTGACCCAGATTCTGGTGGTCGTGGGCAACCAGGCCGAAGCCGTAAGAGAACGATTCTCGGAGTGGCCCGTGGAGTGGGTTTTCCAGGAGCAGCAACTGGGCACCGGACATGCGGTGCTGATGTCGGAACCCTGGCTGCGAGAAAAGACTGGAAGCGTTCTCGTCCTGTACGGGGATGGCCCCCTGATCACGGCCGCAAGGCTGAGAGAACTTCTCCAGGCCCGTGAGAAATCCGATGCCGCGCTCGCTTTGATCACGAGTCGCCTGGACGATCCCACCGGGTACGGGCGTGTGATCCGCTCACCAGGCAAACCCCTCCGTATTGTTGAGGAAAAGGACGCCACTCCGGAGCAGAAGGAGATCGGCGAGGCAAATCCGGGGTATTACTGCTTTGATCTCCCGCTGCTGTTCTCTGCCCTTCACCGGCTCTCCGATGACAACGTCCAGGGGGAATACCTGTTGACGGACACAGTCGGAGTCCTGAGCCGGGAAGGCCAGACCGTTGTCACCATAGAGGCACCCGCAGAGGAAATCCTCGGTGTCAACGATCTCAGCGAGCTGGCCCGGGCAGAAGAGATCTTGCAGCGCCGGGTAAGAGCCAGGAACGAGGAACGAGGAACAAGGAACGATTAGTCCGACGCAGGGATCGTTTCCGGCTCAGCAGCCAGGTACTCCTGCATGCTGAGTACCTGAACCTGTTCTCGCTGCAGCGCCTGGATGGCACGAACTGCTGCTGCTGCCGCTGAGAGCGTTGTGATACAGGGCGTTCCGTACTGGATGCAAGCCCGACGAATGGCTTTTTCGTCGAAGAAGGATTCTTTTCCAAGGGGAGTGTTCACTACCAGATCGACTCTCTCACTGCGGATCAGATCGACAATGTTGGGCCGGCCTTCATTCACCTTGTAGACTGAGTCTACATCCAGGCCATCACCTCGTAGTCTCTCAGCCGTGCCGCTGGTCGCCACCAGATCGAATCCAAGCTTCCGAAATCCCTTCGCCAGGCTGGATATGGAGCGTTTGTCCCTCTCGTTCACACTGATGAAAGCCACGCCTCCCTTGGGAAGAGTGACACCGGCACTGAGCTGAGCCTTGGCATAGGCGTCACCAAAAGACTCCGCCACGCCCATGACCTCCCCGGTCGAGCGCATTTCCGGTCCCAGGATCGTATCCACACCCGGGAACTTGGCGAAGGGAAAGACGGGAGCCTTGATAAAGCAGTGCTTCACTTCCAGGTCTCCTGAGAATCCCAGATCCTTGAGACGATGCTTGATCATCAAGCGAGCTGCAATCTTGGCCAGCGGGACCCCCGTCGCTTTGCTCACAAAAGGTACGGTTCGACTTGCCCGTGGATTTACTTCCAGCACATAGACCTGGTTACCGGCCACCGCAAACTGAATGTTCATCAGCCCCACGACACCAAGAGCCAGGGCCAGCTCTCGGGTGATTCGCCGCATTTCCTCCAGATGCTCGGCGTCAATCGCAAAGGGCGGCAGGACCGAGGTGCTGTCTCCGGAGTGGATTCCAGCCTCCTCGATGTGCTCCATGATGCCGCCGATCACGACCTGCTCCCCATCACACAGGGCATCGACATCAAATTCCTGTGCATCCTCCAGAAAACGGTCGATCAGCAGAGGGCGACCCGGAACAGCCCGAGCTGCCTGCTGCACATATTTCTCCAGAGAGTCATCGTCGTAGACAATTGCCATGGCGCGGCCCCCGAGGACATAGGAAGGCCGAACCAGGACCGGATAGCCAATACGGCCGGCAATCTCAGCGGCTTCTTCCACCGAGACTGCGGTTCCGTTCTCAGGCTGTCGAATTGAGAGTTCCTGCAGGAGTTTTCCAAATCTCTTGCGGTCCTCGGCCAGGTCGATCGACTCGGGAGAAGTTCCAATGATCGGTACGCCGGCCCGGAACAGTTTGAGCGCCAGTTTCAGTGGTGTCTGTCCCCCGAACTGGACAATGACACCCTCCGGTTTCTCCACATCCACAACGGCCATCACATCTTCAAAGGTCAGCGGTTCAAAATAGAGACGGTCAGAAGTGTCGTAGTCGGTTGAAACCGTTTCTGGATTACAGTTGATCATGATGGTCTCGAAGCCGGCTTCCTTGAGAGCAAACGCCGCGTGGCAGCAGCAGTAGTCAAACTCGATGCCCTGTCCAATCCGGTTCGGGCCACTTCCCAGAATGACGATCTTTCGGTCCTGGGTCGGTTCGGCCTCGTCTTCTTGCTCGTAGGTCGAGTATAGATACGGGGTGAAGGACTCAAACTCAGCGGCGCAGGTGTCGACGCGCTTGAAAACGGGAGTGATTCCCCGCGCCAGGCGTCGCGCCCTGACGTCTTCGTCTGTCAACTCTCCTTCTCCGTCTCCGATCAGGATCTCGGCAAGCCTCTGGTCAGAAAGACCGTGTTTCTTGGCCTGGATCAACGCTTCATCGGACAACTCGTCGAGCTTCTTGCCCTCGAGCTCGCTTTCCATGGCCACGATTTGCTGAAAGCCGTCCAGAAACCAGGGGTCGATTCCGGTGAGCCGATAGACCTCCTCTGGATCGAATCCCTCCAGGAAGGCCAGACGGATGTAGGCCAGCCGCGAAGGGGTGGGTTGTATCAGATTCTCGCGGATCCGGCTGGGGTCAACAGGCTCCGAGGCCAGCGTCTTGTCCGTTTCCAGCGATCGAATTCCCTTAGAGAGCGCTTCTTTGAAGGTTCGGCCGATCGACATCACCTCGCCGACTGACTTCATCTGAGTACCCAGAACTTGCGAAGCTTCCGGGAACTTTTCAAAATTCCACCTGGGGATCTTGACCACCACGTAGTCGAGGGTCGGCTCGAAGCTGGCCGGCGTCTTCAAGGTGATGTCATTGGGGATCTCGTTCAACAAGTACCCCACCGCCAGTTTGGCCGCAATCTTGGCGATCGGGAAGCCGGTAGCTTTCGAAGCCAGCGCAGAACTCCGGCTGACTCGTGGATTCATCTCAATGATGGAGATCCTGCCATCCTCCGGGTTGACCGCAAACTGGATATTGGATCCTCCGGTCTCGACGCCCACCTTTCGAATGATCTTCTTGGCCATGTCCCTCAGGTTCTGGTACTCGCGATCAGTGAGAGTCTGGGCGGGAGCTACTGTGATGGAGTCGCCGGTGTGGACTCCCATCGCATCGAAATTTTCTATCGAGCAGATGATCACGACATTGTCATTCAAGTCGCGCATCACCTCGAGTTCGAACTCTTTCCACCCCAGGATTGATTCCTCGATCAGCAACTCATGGATCGGAGAAAGCTGGAGCCCGCGGTCGACAATCTCACGAAACTCTTCCGGATTGAAGGCGATTCCTCCCCCCGTTCCGCCCAGCGTGTAGGAAGGCCGGACCACCGCCGGCAAGCCGATGTCTTCAAGCAGCGCCTCAGCTTCTTTGCGACTGTTGGCAAAGCCCGACCTGGGAACCTCCAGGCCGATCTGCTCCATGGCCGCACGAAAAAGCCTCCGGTCCTCAGCTACCTTAATGGCTTCCAGCTTGGCCCCGATCAACTCCACCCCGAAGCGACTCAGCACACCGCTCTCCGAAAGCTCGACAGACAAGTTCAAGCCGGTTTGCCCACCCACCGTAGGCAGGAGAGCATCCGGCCGCTCCCGCTTGATGATCTCGGCTACAAACTCCAGAGTGAGAGGCTCGATGTAGGTGCGCGTAGCCGTTTCAGGATCGGTCATGATGGTGGCAGGGTTCGAGTTCACAAGAACCACTTCGAAGCCGTCTGCAACCAGAGCTTTGCAGGCCTGGGTGCCCGAATAGTCGAACTCACAGGCCTGGCCAATCACGATGGGGCCCGAGCCTATGATCAGAATTCGTTTGATGTCAGTTCGTCGAGGCATGGGTTCTCAGAGAAAATACGATTTCAGTCTTCTTCAAGTTGCCTGTTCCATCAGCTCAATGAAATGGTCGAACAGATAAAGTGAATCCCTCGGTCCTGGTGAAGCTTCCGGATGGTACTGCACAGAGAACACCGGTAGATATCGGTGGCGCAGGCCCTCCAGGGTCTGGTCGTTCAAGTTGAAGTGTGTACATTCAATCTGTCTGGAATCCAGGGAATCCGGGTCCACAGCAAAGCCGTGGTTCTGACTGGTGATTTCGACTCGGCTCGTCTCTTCGTTCAACACCGGCTGGTTAGCACCCCGATGCCCAAACTTGAGTTTGAAAGTCTGACCTCCGAAGGCCAGCGCCAGCAACTGGTGCCCAAGACAGATCCCAAAAACAGGCTTGTGCGCTACGAGCTGCTTGATCTCCCGGACGATGTATTCAAGCGGTTCCGGGTCTCCCGGTCCGTTGGACAGGACGATCCCATCAGGATCCAGTGACAGGACCTCCTGGGCGGAAGTCTGCGCCGGGACAATCACGACGTCGCAGTCTCGCTGGGAAAGACATCTCAGGATGTTCGCCTTAATACCGAAATCGTAAGCAACCAATCGAAAGCGGCTCTCCGAGGCCTTCTGCTCGTAGCGATGGTCGACGGTGACACGACGAACATGGTCACTCCCGCTCATGGGAGGGTGGTTCAGGATCTTTTTCTGGAGACTCTGGAGCGAAAGATCTTCCGTCGAGATGATCCCCCGCATGGCTCCCCGAGTCCGGATGTGTTTCACAAGCGAGCGCGTGTCAATCTCAGAAATACCGGAGATGGAGTGTTTGCGCAAATAGGAGTCCAGGGTCGATCTCCCTCTCCAGTTGCTGAACACCCGGCTGCACTCTCTGACCACAAATCCCTCGACAAAAGGCCGCCGGAATTCGCTGTCTTCGTCGTTGATACCGTAATTCCCAATCTCGGGCTGTGTCATAACGACAATTTGCCCGGCATAGGAGGGATCGGTGAGGACTTCCTGGTAGCCAGTCATTGAGGTATTGAAGACGACCTCGCCCAGAGAGTCCGGCACAGCTCCAAAAGAAGCTCCTTCGAAATGCCTTCCGTCTTCGAGGTAGAGGATTGCTGTTCTATTCAAACCGGTGCTGGTACTCATGACACGAAGTACCAAGTGCTCCCTTCCACAAGTGAGGTACCGATGAGGTACTAAACTAGCTCGAAAAGACGCCTGATTTCAAACTGGAAATGACTCGCCTGGCACTTGCTCGCAGAAATACTCTAATCAACCAGGCCCATTTTGGAGACGGGCCAGTAACGGAAGATCGCCTTACCAAAAATCGAGCTGGTCGGAACACAACCCCAGTGCCGGCTGTCGTTGCTGGAGTTTCGATGATCCCCCATCACGAAATAACTGTCCCAGCCAACCTTCACAGGAGGATAGGAGTAGTAGTCGGCATACTCCGAAAGGAGGTAGGGCTCCTGAAGCGGCTTGCCGTCAACATAGACGATGCCCTGGCGAACCTCCACAATTTCGCCGGGTAGCCCGATAACTCGCTTGATGAAGGACTTCGAGCGGTCCTTTGGATACCAGAAGACGACTACATCTTCCCGCTGAATATCGCTCAGGTGGTACACAAACTTATTGACAAATATCCTCTCCTGGTCGGCGAGATTCGGCTGCATGCTGGTCCCTTCAACCCTCACGGGCTGGACCACAAACACAACGATCAGAATGGCTGTCAGGGCTGCAAAAAAAATATCCCGAGTCCAGCTCCTCAACTCGGCCAGAGAGGAACCCATGGGATGGCGGCCGGAGCTGCTCTCTAAATCCTCCGTCTCGTTCTTAAAGCCGTATTCGTGATCTGTCATCGCTACTCGTAGAAAACGTCCCCCTTTAGGAGACGCAAAGGAAAAGCCAAAGTTCCAGCCTGGTCTCCGGCCGCTAACGCTGCCGGCTCGGTCAAGGCCCGTTACACTTCCAGAATCTCTTTCTCTTTCTGGGCGGCGAGCTCATCGACCCTGCTGACAAACTCGTCAGTTACCTTCTGCACTTCTGCTAGCGTTCGGTACTCCTCATCTTCCGAAATCTCTTTTTGCTTCAATGTCTTCTTGAGCGCTTCGTTCGCGTCGCGCCTGACATTTCGCAGTGCAGTCCGGTGCTCCTCAGCAATCCTGCCGACGTGTCGGGCCAGTTCTTCCCGTCTCTCCTGGGTCAGGGGAGGGATCGGTAGCCTGATCAATCTGCCGTCGTTGGACGGATTGACGCCGAGATCCGAAGCCAGGATGGCTTTCTCGATTTCGCCGATCTGAGAAATGTCCCAGGGCTGAACCGTGATGAGACTGGGCTCGGGAACGTGCAGGGTGGACAGTTGGTTGATGGGAGTCTGTGTCCCGTAGTAATTGACCACTACATGATCGAGAAAATGGACTGAGGCGCGTCCCGTTCGAATCGTGGATAGACTGCGAGCCAGATCGCCAATCGTCTTGTCCATTCGTCCTCGGGTCGCTGCCAGCAGTGGCGAAATCATAGTCCCTTGTACTCCATGTGGGTACCTGGTGTTCGGTTCTGGAGCACTAGTCGGTGATCAACGATCCCACCTTTTTCCCGAGAATAACATCCTTAATGTTCCCGGCTTTCCTCAGGTTGAAAACGATGATGGGCAAGTGGTTGTCCCGGCACAGCGAAATGGCCGCGGCATCCATAATGGCAAGCCTCTGATTCAGGACTTCGTCGTAGGTCACTCTTTCCCGAAAACGTGCATCGGGGTTCAGGTTCGGATCCGAGTCGTAAACGCCGTCCACTTTGGTGCCCTTGAGGATGATGTCCGCCTTGATCTCCATGGCGCGGAGGGCCGCAGCGCTGTCCGTGGAAAAATAGGGGTTTCCTGTACCGGCAGCCAAAATCACGAGCCGACGTTTTTCCAGGTGGCGGATGGCCCGCCGCCGGATAAAGGGCTCTGCCACTTCAGCCATGTGAATTGCGCTCAGAACCCGGGTAAAGGTGCCCGCTTTCTCGAGTGCGTTTTGGAGGGCCAGGGCATTGATGACAGTGGCCAACATCCCCATGTAATCCCCGGTTGCCCGATCGAACCCGGCCCGACTGACGTTCACACCCCGGATGATGTTGCCGCCACCGACTACAATAGCGATCTCCACACCGAGCTGATGGACTTCCTGGATCTCCCGGGCAAGGTCCTCCATCATGGCGGGGTCGACACCAAAGGTCTGGGACCCGATGAGTGCCTCGCCACTCAGTTTCATGAGGACGCGTTTGAACTTGGGCTTGGCAAAGGCGGGACGGGGCAATTGAGCTTCTTTCTCTCTGACCGCGTCGGCTGCCATATCTGTGAAGTCTCCGATAGAGGCAACGCCCGGGCTGATGGGGCGGAGACTACTCTCCTATCTTGAATCGGGCAAAGCGGCGCACCAGGATGTTTTCGCCCAGCTTTGCGATCATCGACCCAATCAACTCTTCGACCGTAACGTCCGGATCTTTTACAAAAGCCTGATTGTACAGGCAGACTTCAGAATAGTATTTCTTCAACCGTCCTTCAACAATTTTGTCTGCAATATGATCCGGTTTGCCTTGCTTTCGAGCCTGGCTTCGGTAGATTTCACTTTCCCGCGTGATCTCCTCTTCCGAAACCTCTGCTGAGCGCACGTGGGTGGGATTGGAGGCAGCAATATGCATGGCGATGTCCCGGACTAGAGTCTGGAAGTCGGAAGTGCGAGCTACAAAATCGGTTTCACAGTTCACTTCAACCAGGACCCCCAGCTTGCCTCCCGCGTGAATATACTGGCCCATCAGTCCTTCCCGTGCAGTTCTGGTCGCCTTCTTCGCGGCGGAAGCAATTCCCTTCTCCCGCAGAACCCGAATGGCCTTATCCATGTCGCCATCGGCTTCTACCAGAGCTTGCTTGCAATCCATCATTCCCGCGCCGGTCTTCTCACGCAGTTCTTTGACTTGTTGGGCACTTATCCCCATCACTAGGCTCCTCCGCTGTTCAATGGAATGGGACCGAAGAGTGGGTACTCAGCTCTCGGTCGAGGCTTCTGAGACCGTCTCCGCCACCGCTTCAGTCGATTCTGCGGGATCTCCCGCTCCTTCTGCAGATTCCCGGGCCTCGGGCTTCTTCGCCTCGGCTGCCTTCTTCTTGGCTGCCTTCTTCTTGGCTGGGCGCTTCTTCGCAGGCGGCGCTTCCACTGCCTTCGCCTCTACCGACTTCCCGCTCTCGGAGGAGCCTCCCTCCGTCGCAGATCCCTCCGGCGTAGCATCATCCTGCTCGGGAGCGGCTGTTTCTTCAACGGCAGATACCCCCTCAACCGGCGGCTCAACTTCAGGGGTCGCCTCAGCTTCAGGGGCTGCCTTGGCTTCAGGAGCAGCCTTGGCCTCAGGAGCTGCCTTCTGCTCCTCGCTGCCTGCGACCGCGGCTGCCGCCGCTGCGGCCGCGGCGGCAGCCGCCTCTGCTGCCGCCTCAGCTTCTTCCTTGGCTTTCCGTGCGGCCTCTCGGGCGGCGACTTCTCGCGCGGCTCGCTCTTCTGCTGCTTGTACTTCCGCGGCCACCTGCGCTTCATACAGTGAACGGCCGGCCCGAATCGCCTCGGCGATCGTTGAGGTGATCAGGCGGACCGAGCGCAGCGCGTCGTCGTTGGCGGGTATGACGTAATCAATGGGCGTCGGGTCGCAATTCGTATCCACCAGCGCGACTACGGGGATCCCCAGTCGACCAGCCTCCTTGACTGCGATCGATTCCTTTTCCGTGTCGACAATAAACAGGGCAGCCGGCAACCCGTTCATCTCACGGATACCACGAAGGTTTTTTTCCAGCTTCTTTCGCTCCCGCTCCAAGCGGGCAGCTTCCTTCTTGGACACCTTTTTATAGAAACCATCGGTCTTCATGGTCTCCAACTCTTCGTAGCGCTTGAGGCTGTTGGTGATGGTCGCAAAATTGGTCAGAAGACCACCCAGCCAGCGATTCGTAACGAAGTACATTCCACATCGAGTGGCTTCCTCCTCAACCGCTTCCTGGGCCTGTCGCTTGGTCCCGACAAAGAGAATGGATCGGCCGCTGGCTGAGACATCGGAGACAAACTGGACGGCCTCCTTGAAAAGCCCCAACGTCTTTTGCAGGTCGATGATGTAGATTCCGTTTCGCTCCCCAAAGATGTAATCGCGCATCTTGGGATTCCAGCGATGTGTCTGATGCCCGAAATGAACACCAGCTTCTAGAAGTTGCTTTATAGAAATGGCTGCCAAGAAGTCCTCCGAATCTACCGCTTAGAGAATTGAAACCGCTTCCTGGCCCCAGGCTGACCGTACTTCTTCCGTTCCTTCATTCGAGGATCCCTTCTGAGAAAGCCAGCCTTCTTCAGCTGGGGTCGAAGTTCTGGGTCAAAATCCAGCAGGGCCCGCGCCAGGCCCATTCGAATGGCGCCCGCCTGCCCGGTCATTCCGCCGCCCTTCACGTTTACATAGACGTCGAATTTCTCGGAGAGTCCGGTCTCCTGGAGAGCTTCCTCGACGGTCTTCTGTTGCGTCTGGCCCGGGAAGTATTCTTGATAGTCGGCGTGATTCACGACAAACTGCCCGGTTCCCGGCATCAGAAATACTCGGGCCGTCGATGTCTTTCTCTTGCCGGTTCCGTAGTATTGAACTTTCTCGATCGTGTTCATAGCGACAGTATCCCGGGTTGCTGCGCCTGATGAGGATGGTTACCGCCGGCGTATACCTTCAATTTCGAGAGCATCTTCCGTCCCAGTTTGTTCCTGGGGAGCATCCCCTTGACTGCAGATCGAATCACGCGATCCGGATGTTTCTCCAAGACTTCAGCAGCGGTCATCTGTTTCAAGCCACCCGGATACCCGCTGTGCCGATAATAGATCTTGTCCGAGAGCTTGGTTCCCGTCAGCCGAACCTTTTCGGCGTTCACTACGATGACGAAGTCTCCACAATCGAGAAAATCCGTATACGTCGGTTTTTCCTTGCCCATCAAGATCGATGCAATTCGCGACGCAAGGCGCCCCAGGACCAGCCCCTCAGCGTCCACGAGATGCCAGTCTTGGGTTATGTCTTTCAGCTTTGGTACAAATGTCTTCATCCCTCGTCCTTCCAACGAGAAAAAGTAAGCGCCAAATGTACAGGAGCGCCTCCTCCGATGTCAAGGCTAAGACCAGCGGTTCAATCGCCCTGCAAAACGAGGCCTTTCCGGCTCGCACTTTTCCCTCCCCGCGGCGTTCATTGAGATAGTGGGATCGGGCCGCCAACCCGGGAATCGGGCAAGCACCGAGCCCCTCACAATAGGCGTTACTGAGCAGAGTGGAAGCCCGGGTAAAGAGCAGGGGGAAGAGGAATTGAAACATGCCGACATCGTCATGATTCGGCCCGGCTCCGATCCAGGAGCGGGAGCTGCCGACGGTTTGGGCACACCTCCTTCAGCCAGCCCCAGACTCATCCTCAGGGCTGCTCTTTCTGTCGCCTTGCCCCCGTTACTTCTCGTGGTGTGCGGGTTGAGAGTCTCCCGGGAGACCGGGCGCCAGGAGGAGCAACTGCAGGTACTGGATCGCCAACTGGATAGAGGCCGGGAAACCGGGCACCAACTAGAGGTTCTCCAGGAGCGCGCGGGACATCTTCAGGGCACTGCCGAAGCCATCCGAGATCTGGATCAACGCCGATCTCTGACCCCACACTTGCTGGAGACGGTCGAGCGGAGCACCTCGAAAATGCGAGGCCTGTGGCTGAGCCGACTCCACCTGGATCTCTCAGGGCTCCTGATCCGTGGACAGTCCCTTCAGGCAGCCCCGATCGGAGCTCTCATGGCATCCCTTCGGAAATCCCCTCTTCTCAAACAGATACAGCTCCGCAGCCGCTCCCGGGACCAGGAGACAGGAGTCTGGGATTTCGAAATGAAGGCTCTGTTGGAATCCAATGAGCACCAGTGAACCCGCTCCGTCAACTCCCCCACACAAGACAACACGAGGGCGGCTGAAGTTGCCGATTGCTTTCTCTGCCCTCGCCTCCCTGTGGTTGTGGTTCGGCTATGTCTCTCCCCTGAAACAGAAATCCGTCCGCCTGCAGCAGAAAATTGTGAAAGCCCAATCGGGCCTGGTCGGAATCCATGCCGAAGAGGCCCGCCTCCGGGAACTCGGGCAAAGGCTGCCTGTCCTCGAACTCGAACTGCGCACCCTGAGCCGGATGCTGTGGATCGCGCAGGGAGATGGGTCTCTCCTGCCCCACATAGACCGTATCGCCCGCACAGCAAAGGTACACATCGAAGCCTTCTCCGCTGCTCCCGAAGACGGACGATCGGGTTCGCTCAGGTACTGGAAATGTGATCTCAAAGCCTCCTTTCAACCACTGCTGGTCTTTCTCCGGAAGATGAGCAGTTCCGAGCGGATCATCCACATTCGAAGTCTAACTATGAGCCCGGCCCCAGCCCGAAACAGGTCACCGCAGCTGCTACGACTCACTCTCTACTTCGCAGCTCCGACCAGAGGGGATGAGATCCGATGAGCCGAACAGGGGGGCAAGGCGGGCGACGTAACGCCGGACCTCGGATCCTGCTGTTGATGGTGCAGGTCAGTGTGACGGTCCTGGGACAAGAGCCCCCGGTTGATCCCTTTTCTCCCTCGCCTGTGGAAAAACAACGGGAACGTTCGCCAACTTCAAGTGGAGGAAGACGGGACATCCATCAGCCTCAAATTCCCGAGACCAGCGTTCGAGGAACCGGTGCAAGCGGGAGTCTTCGCCTGCTTCTCATCGACGGAAGAAACGGAATGACCCACATTCTTCCGGATCCCGGGGCGATCGAACTCCCCTCGAAACGAGGGCAAGACGAACCTGAACACTTGGTTTCCATGAGGTTGTCACGGGCTTCGCTCTCCGATTTTTTTCGCCTGCTGGCCCAACTGTCTGCCCTGAACATCGTGATCGACCCCGATGTGAAAGGGACTCTCACCCTGGACGTCACAAGGTTGGGAGCCACTCGGATCCTGGAAACCGTGCTGGAGAGCCACCAGCTAACCAAAACCGAGGACGGCGAGCTCATCCGAATCATGACTCGCCGGACCGCCCAGGAAAAGGAGGAAGCGGATCGACTGGAGAGTGAAACCAGAAAACAAGCGCGAACCAGACAAACTCTGGTGCGGCAACTCAACTTCACCGACGCAAAGATCCTGGCTGCACAGATTCAGAAGCGCGGTTCCTTTCTCTCTGAGCAAGGAACCCTGCTCGTTGACGAGAGAACAAACACCTTGTTTGTAACCGATCTGGAGGCTTACCTGCAGCGACTCGAGAAAATGCTCACGGTGGTGGACGTTGCCGACCCTCAGGTTGAGATCGAGGCCCGAATTGTGGAGATGACTACCGGCTTTGCCAGGGAGATTGGCACCGAGTTCGGATTTCAGATTGGTTCGCCCGGGGCTAGAAATCAAATGGCAGGGCGTTTTCAGAATCCGAGTTCGGTAAGCAATGGAGTTCTTTCCTTCGTGAGCGGCCGCATCATTGACACCCTCAGACTGGATGCCCTGCTCAGTGCCGGTGAGGTTCAGGGAAGGGCCCGCATGCTCTCCAAACCCCGGGTCAGCGTCCAGAACAACACGGAAGCGATCATCACGCAGGGCTCCAAGATCCCCATACCGGTCAGTTCTAACTTTTCGACTCGGGTCCGCTTTGAGACAGCCGCTCTGCGCCTGACTGTCAAGCCCCGGATCAGCAGTCAGAAAACAATTCTCCTCAAGCTCAAACTGGAGAACAATGTTCCCGATTTCACACAGACCGTGTTCGGTATTCCTACCATCCTGACGAGCGAGGTCGACACACTAGTCCTGGTTCCTGACGGTGGAACTGCGGTGATTGGGGGGATACTTGTCGAGACCGACCGGCAAGCCGAGAGCCGGGTTCCCGGACTGTCGCGCATTCCCATATTGAGAGGGGCCTTTCGCAAGACCTCCAAACAGCGGGAAACTCGGGAGATTCTGTTCTTTCTAACCTCGAAGATCCAGAGCTTCGACTTCTTGCCGGGACAGTCTACCCCTCTTTTCGCGGAGGATGGCTCGGGCAAGGCCGAAGGAACGGGCAAGGGCACAGGCACGGGCGCGGAGGATGGCTCGGCCACGGGCGAAGGCAACGGCAAGGGGCACGGGCACGGGCACGGAGAACATGTACCGGAGTAGACTGTCCCCTCATGAGTGACTTCGAGGTGCGCTATCGCCGCTTTCTGAAAGCAGTGGAAGAGAATGAGCTGGATGGCTTCCTCAGCTCGCGGCGAGCCAGCATCCGCTATCTGTTCAACCTGGACGCCAGCCTCTCTTTTGGGGTCACCTGGGAGGGAGAAACCACCCTTCTGGTGGATTCGAGATATTTTGAGGCGGCCTCCCAACAGGCAGTCAACTGCCGGGTAGAGTTAGCCCGTCATGTACCCGCTACGTCGTTACTGGAATTTCTCTCGGGAGGACCTGAGAAGCAGAGGGGCCGACTGGGATTTGAAGGGGATCACCTGACCTACGAGCTGGTGAAGACCCTGGAGTCGGGGCTCTCCAGGAACAGGCTCATCTCAACCTCTGGGCTGGTCGAACACCTGCGACAGGTCAAGAGCAGGGATGAACTGGGGGAAATCCGTCGGGCCTTCAAAGTGGCGGGCGCCGGCTATCACGAAGTGTTTGGAGACTTTCCCTGGAAAGGAACGGAACTGGAACTGGCCGGCCTGCTCGAGTATCAACTCAGGAAATTAGGGGCAGAAGGGCCCGCTTTTGAAACCATTCTGGCCGGCGATGTTCGTTCTTCGCTCCCTCACTCCCGGCCAACTTCAGAACCGATCGACGATTCCTCACTGCTGCTGGTTGACTTTGGAGCCGTCGTGGGCGGCTACCACAGCGACACCACCCGAGTTTGCCTGCGCCCGGGGTCCAACCAACCTGACGAATTAAGGATCGTCAAGGAAGCTCAAGCGAGAGCCATCTCGGCGATCCGCCCGGGAATCCCCGCCGCCGCAATTGACGCACTGGCCCGGGATTACATCGCAGAACACGGCCATGGGGACCACTTTGGACACAGTCTCGGCCACGGCCTGGGATTGCAGATTCACGAGTTACCCCGAATTCACAAAGACTCCCCCGTCCTGCTGGAGCCAGGCATGGTCTTTACGGTGGAACCGGGAATCTATCTTCCGGGGCAGTTCGGCGTGAGGTGGGAGGACGCTGTCATCGTGACGGAATCCGGTTGCGAAGTGCTGCGGATTTGACTCTTAAAGAAACGGAGCCTGGATCGTAAGAAAGTGGTTTGACCCTTGCCTTTGCCCGTCCCGTCATTCCTCTCGCGTTTGGGACGCAATTCGTGAGTGATGGCGACTCCACTCACTGGTGACCGGGGTTGGTCAAGCGCCTTGCTGGAACAAGGGATGAGGTCAGGGCAAAGGTACGGGCACGGGTAAGACGGAGACTGTTCTTCAACCTGGTAGCACGCGAATCGAAGATTGACTAATCCTCCGCGACCAAAGACAATGGCGACTCTCGTGAAAATGGGAAAAGTGTATGCAGATCAAAGAGATTGAGGAACTTATCCAGCTGATTGAACGATCTCAGATCGAAGAGTTCGAGCTGGAGCGGGCGGGCACGCGAATTCGCGTGAAGAAAGCGACCAGCGCAGCGCCTCCGGTCGCGACAGCGCCGGCCACAACCCGGGAGGCCGATTCAGCAGTGGAACCGGCTGAGGGTGTCAACCTACAGCCGGAAACGGGAGTCGGAGAGAAAGCTGAACGTCTTCATGTGTTCACGGCACCCATCGTGGGAACGTTTTTTCTCACACCCAAACCGGACGCCGACCCGCTGGTCGAGCCAGGCAGTCCCGTCCAGATCGGGCAGGTGATCTGCATCATTGAGGCAATGAAGATCTTCAACCAGATCGAATCGGATATCGAAGGAGAACTGGTGAGGATACTGGTCGAAAACGGCCAGCCCGTAGAATACGGCGAAGCTCTTTTTGAGATTCGACTCTCCTCTCAATCAGATGTTCAAGAAGATTCTAGTAGCGAATCGCGGTGAGATCGCGCTTCGCGTCATCTGCGCCTGCAAGGAGCTAGGGATCGCCACCGTGGCTGTCTACTCCGAGCCGGACGAGGACTCGCTGCACGTGCGGTTTGCCGACGAAGCGGTGTGCATCGGCCCGGCTCCCAGCTCTGAGAGCTACCTGAACATTCCCAGTATTATCAGTGCGGCCGAAATCACGGACGTGGAAGCTATCCATCCCGGCTACGGCTACCTGGCCGAGAATCCAGACTTCGCAGAAGTCTGTGAGACCTGCGGTATCACGTTCATTGGCCCGAGTTCGGAATCGATCGGCCTGATGGGAGACAAGGCCAGGGCTCGCGAAGTGATCCAGCAGGCAGGCCTACCCATCATTCCGGGCACCGGAGTTGTGGGCGAATTGCAAGCCGAGATGCTGAAAGCTGCGGACTCCGTTGGCTTCCCGCTGATTGTGAAGGCCTCTGCAGGAGGTGGTGGCCGGGGAATGAGGATCGTGGAGAACTCTGACCAGGTGGTTGAAGCCATCGAGACCGCCCGGTCCGAAGCGCAAAGCGCCTTTGGCAGCGATGCGGTCTACATGGAGCGCTACCTGAGCCGCCCCCGCCACATTGAGTTCCAGGTACTGGCTGACCAGCATGGCAACGTCCTTCACCTGGGAGAGCGTGAGTGTTCCATTCAACGCCGCCATCAGAAGCTCCTCGAGGAGTGCCCGAGTCCTCTCATGACGCCCGAGTTGCGCGAATCTCTGGGAAGCCTGGTGACCCGTGCCGTGGCCTCCGTCGAGTATGTCAATGCCGGAACCGTCGAGTTCCTGTTTGACGATTCGGGCAACTACTACTTCATTGAGATGAACACTCGAATCCAGGTCGAACACCCGGTGACCGAAAAAGTCACCGGGATCGACCTGATCAAGGAGCAGATCCGGATCGCGGCCGGAAACCCCCTGTCCATGCGTCAGGAGGATGTCAAACTGCAGGGCCACAGCATCGAGTGCAGGATTAACGCGGAATCGCCTCGCACGCTCCAGCCCTCACCCGGCCAGATCAGCGCCTACCACGCCCCCGGCGGGCCGGGAGTTCGCGTCGATTCGATGGCCTATGCCGGCATGACCGTGAGTCCCTTCTACGATTCGATGATCGCCAAGCTGATCGTGAAAGGTGGAGACCGAAGTGAGGCGATCAGAAGAATGGATCGAGCTCTCGACATGTTCGTGATTGAAGGCATCGAGACCACCATTTCACTCCACAAGAGAATCATCGCCGATCCAGACTTCCAGGCAGGCGGGGTCTCAACCGTTTTCCTGGAGACGTTTGACTTTGACGGCCCCTGACCGTCATCAGTGTGAGAAAGTACTCACTTAATGGAAGAGAGTACTAAGAGGAAGTCACCTATAGTGGCAGCTTCAGCCAATCGCGGAACCTGGAACTTGAGACTTGGATTTGTCATGGCCGCCGCCGGCTCGGCGGTTGGACTCGGCAACATCTGGGCCTTCCCCAACCAGGTGGCCTCCAACGGCGGGGCGGCCTTCCTGCTCGTCTATCTTGTGTGCTGCTTCAGCGTCGGCTACCCACTGATGGTCGCTGAATTGACGATTGGGCGGCACACGGGAAGAAACCCGGTGGGCGCCTTCAGCAAAGGACTTCGACGAATGTAGCGTTGGTCTCGACTCTCCGAAATACACGAACTGAAGCCCTCGCAGAGCCGATGTTGCCGATCCACCGATCCAAACAACAACCATCCTGCGTCGGAAGTGAGGCTCCCCCCATCAAAACGCGCCGTGATCTTTCTGTGGCTGTGAAATGGCAGGGTATTCTGGCAGACTGCTCTTAACATTGCCGTAGCTCCTGGTTAGGGTCTTGTTTGTGTAAACCCTTTTATATCAGAGAGCTACGGCTCTTTTTATGGGCCCAAATCTCACTCGGATTCAGATCTCATGCATAATCCGGGCTAAGAGGAAGTCACCTATAGTGGCAGCTTCAGCCAATCGCGGAACCTGGAACTCGAGACTTGGATTTGTCATGGCCGCCGCCGGCTCGGCGGTTGGACTCGGCAACATCTGGGCCTTCCCCAACCAGGTGGCCTCCAACGGCGGGGCGGCCTTCCTGCTCGTCTATCTTGTGTGCTGCTTCAGCGTCGGCTACCCACTGATGGTCGCTGAATTGACGATTGGGCGGCACACGGGAAGAAACCCGGTGGGCGCCTTTCGTGCTCTGGCTCCCGGCAGCCGTGTGTACTCGCTGATCGGATTCTGGGGAATTCTCTGCGGCGTAGGAATCCATGCCTTTTACAATGTGATCGCCGGATGGACCCTGGCCTTTGTCTTCGAAGAAATCAGCTATGCAGCCGGCGCCACAGGCTTGAGCCAGGTGCTGTCGGATCTCTCCTACGGGCACAAGAACGCACTCTTTTCCTGCCTCTTCATGGTGGCCACGGTCACGATTGTGGCCGGCGGTGTCAGCTCTGGAATCGAAAGGGCCACCAAGACCATGATGCCGGCTCTGCTGGTCATTCTTCTGTCCATGATCGCCTACGTGATCTTCCAGGAGGGAAGTCGTGAGGGATTGCGCCTCTACCTGCAACCGGATCTCTCCAAGATCAACGCTCGGCTGGTCCTGAACGCTATGGGACAGGCCTTCTTCTCTCTTTCCCTGGGGATTGGAACGCTCATCACCTATGGCTCTTACCTGAACCGCAAGCAGAACATACCCCGGGCGGCCGCCTTCGTCACGGGAGCCGACGTCTCCATTGCCTTTCTGGCGGGTTTTCTGATCATACCGGCCATGTTCGTGGCCCAGAGAAGCGGCATTCCGATCTTTGACGGCCAGGGAAACCTGGTTTCCAGCGATGGTTTGGTTTTCAACACGCTGCCCAACCTCTTTCACACGCTGGGACCGGTGGGCACCGTGCTCGGCCCCTTGTTTTTTGTGTTGTTGAGCATCGCAGCTCTGACCTCAACCATTTCACTGCTCGAGGTGCCAGTCTCCTACCTGTTCGACGAGTGGGGCATCGAGCGCCGCCGGGCTGCCATTGGAATGGGGATCGTGGGTGCCCTTCTCTCGTTGACTGTGGCCTACGATCCCAGTTGGATCGACCCCCTGGTTCACATCTTTGCCAATTTCGGGATGCCTGTGGGTGGCCTGATGATCTGCCTGTTTCTCGGATTCGTCTGGAAAACTCTACCCGCTTTGAGAGAAATTGAGGAGGGCAGACCCGGGACACGGACAAGTCTCTTTGGCAAGCTGTGGCCCGTCTTCATCAAGTTCTTCTGCCCCATTCTGATCCTGCTGGTTTTCCTGAACACGATTGGAGTCCTGCAGTGGCTGGTTGGCTAGTGCGGGATTCCGCAAGGGAGGCCTCGGCACCTCTTCTCCGCCTCGTAATCTAGATGAGTACTACTGAACGCTTCTCTTCGCGCTGGGGCCTGATCCTGTCGGTCATCGGCATCGCCGTAGGAACCGGGAACATCTGGAGATTCCCGCGTATTGCAGCCAGCAACGGAGGAGGAACGTTTCTGATCCCCTGGGTCGTATTTCTCTTCCTGTGGAGCATTCCGCTGATCATGGCCGAGTTCGCCATCGGCAAGAACACGCGCCAGGGAACGGTTGGTTCCTTCGTCCAGATGATGGGGAGCCGATTTGCCTGGATGGGTGGGTACATTGGGGTTGTAGCGATCGGAATCATGTTCTACTACTCGGTCGTGGCGGGCTGGTGCATTCGCTATTTCCTGCTGGCTGCCAGCGGACAGCTCCTCTCGGTTTCCGACCACTCGGCCCACTGGGAATCCTTCACCGGGTCTGGGTGGCAACCGGTTGTCTTCCATTTTGTCGCCATTTCTATTTGTATTCTGGTGGTTTCAAGGGGAATTGTCTCCGGTATCGAGCGGGTCAATCGAGTCCTGGTTCCATCCCTGCTCCTCCTGATTGTCGTGTCGGCGGTCCGAGCCGTCACCTTGCCGGGGGCCTTCAGAGGGCTGGAGTTTCTGTTCACTCCGGACTTCTCCGAACTGACCAACGCGGCGGTGTGGCTGCAAGCCCTCACTCAGAATGCCTGGGATACTGGAGCCGGGTGGGGCCTGATCCTCACCTACGCCGTGTACATGAAGCGGCAGGAAGATGTCCCGTTGAATGCGGCCCTGATTGGCTTCGGCAACAATTCCGTGTCCCTGCTGGCCGGCATTACGGTCTTCTGCACGGTTTTCGCCCTGGCGCCTGGGAACGCGGAGGAACTGATTCGCGCTTCCGGTCCCGCCAACACCGGTCTCACTTTCATCTGGATTCCCCAGCTCTTTGCCCAGATGCCCGGCGGCACGCTCTTTGCCGGGATGTTTTTCCTGGCCCTGAGCTTCGCCGCCATCAGCTCCCTCATCTCCATGGTGGAACTGGCCACTCGCATCCTCATGGATATGAAGCTCACCCGCCAGCGCGCCATTCTTATTGTCTATGGTGGAACTTTCCTTTTCGGTTTGCCGTCTGCACTGAGTGTGGACATCTTCCTGAACCAGGACTGGGTATGGGGCATGGGACTGATCCTGGCCGGTTTGTTCATGGCTCTGATCCCGACTCGCTACGGCGCGAACAGGTTCCGGCGCGAGTTGATCAACGAGTCCGGCGACATTCACGTCGGGCGCTGGTGGAGTCTGATCGTAAAGCACCTGATCCCTTTTCAGGTGGTAGTTCTGGTCACCTGGTGGTTTGCCCAGGTGATCACGGCAGACCCCGAGAACTGGTGGAATCCGCTGGTGCCAGAATCGGTCGGCACCTGCCTGTTCCAATGGGGAATCGTCTTGCTGGTCCTGATCTCCCTCAACTCGCTCATCGTCAGGAGAACGGTCAGACCATGAACGCGACAGCTCTGGTGACACTGATACTGATCCTCACCGTGGTGTGGGGAGGTTTTATCGTGTGCCTGCTCTGGGCCATTCGAAGTGAACATAGCAAGAAATGAATCTTCTCGTCTTTCGCAGCCCCGATGGGCGGACTCACTTCATTCTGCAGCAATTCGATCGCCCGGATCCTGACGAGACCCGGGAAGGCAGTTGGTGGATCCGTCTGCGATCGCGGATTGTGGACGGTTACCGGCGGCTGCGGCAGCGCTTTGCCTACCAGGAACAAATGCTCGGACAACTGCGCCACGCAGAGCAACTTTCCGTGTATCACGCAGCCGGTCTTGAACCGGATCGAGTCGAGAGAGACCTCCTGAAACACCTGCGGAAAAGCCATGGGAAGCACACCAGATGGTTCATTCTGAACGCTATTGTGGCGGGGCTTGGTGGTATCCTGACACCCGTGCCTGGGCCCAATGTTTTTTTCTTCTACCCGGCAATTCGGGCACTGGGTCATTTCCTGGCCAGAAAGGGAGCCCGACATGCTGGCCGGCTGCCAAGGTCGATCAACCCTGAACCTTTGATCGACAAGGTAGAGGAGTCGGGACCGACCGACTTGGAGCGCGTCGCCGACGAGTTGAGATTATTGGAAGAGCGCTATTCGATGGACCCCCTGGTAGAACTCCTGGAATCGGAAATCTATGAGCGTTGATACATCATTTCTGAAGACCGTAACCCTTTTTGAAGATCTCACCGAAGCAGAACTGGAGATCGTGGCCTCCCGCTTCCGGGAACGTGAGTACGTCAAGCATGAGATCGTCTTCTTCGAAGAAGACACCGGGAATTACATGTACATCGTCCAGGAGGGACGGGTAAAAGTCTCGCGTCTGCTTCCCAATGGAAAAGAGATGATTCTGGCCTTTCACGAAACATGAGAGTTTTTCGGAGAGATGTCCCTGATCGACGGCGGCACTTCACCGGCAACCGTGACAAGCGTGATCCCCTCTCATATCCTGACGGTCACTCGAGCCAATTTCCTTGAACTACTCGAACAACCCAGCATCAATCGAGCCGTGCTCAAGATGCTGTGCGGGCGGTGCCGCGGTGCCTGGGGACAGATTGAAGTGCTGACCTTCCACAATGCGGACGCCCGCATCCGGACGGCCCTCTACCAGCTTTGCCAACAAAAGGGGGTTGCGACCGAGGGCGGCGTCAAGATCAACCTGAGGCTGACTCACAAAGAACTCGCGGACATCACCGGGATCTCCCGAGAAACGGCCACTCGAGTTCTGAGCAGCATGCAGAGCGCGGGGATCCTCCAGGTGGAAAAGAAGCGGTTCTTCATCTCCGACCCGGAATCTCTGGTCGACGTGCTCCTCCTGGAATAGGTTCTGGGTTCTGGAAAGTGGGAGGGGCCTCTCACATTCGAATCACCTGCACGTGAAACAGCGCGAGCGGCCCTAATCGAGCCGTGCTTCCAGCAGGAAATCCTCCCCCAGTCTGCGAATTCGGCTAAGGTCCACCCGAAAGGCTTCTTCCAGGCTTTCGACACCCAGGGGACCAAATCCCGGCAGGCCATATCCCCCGATGATGATGGGGGCGTAGAAGAGCATCATCCGCTGCACGGCCCCGGCCCGGAGGGCCGAAGCGGCCACTGTTCCGCCTCCTTCAATGAGCAGGCTGTTCAAGCCGCGCCGACCCGTTTCCTTCAAAATCTCCGCCCAGTTCAGACCCTCCGAGCCCCGGGCAACACCCACCAGGGAGGAAAAGGCTCTTGAAAGCCCGCCACCTCCAGTTTCCGAGGCCTCCTCGGAGTGAAAGATCACGACCGGATCTCTGGACTGAAAGAGTCGGGCTTGAGGCCTGGTTCGCAGCTCACTGTCCAGGACCATTTTTACAATCCGGTTCTTCCTCCGTCCGCGCACATCCAGCGAAGGGTCATCCTGGGCAACTGTCCCGATTCCGACCAGAATCGCGTCGTGCTCATAGCGGAGCCGGTGGACCACGCCGCGGGCCTTGTCGCCGGTGATCCACTTGGAGGACCCCGTGCTGGTGGCGATTCTGCCGTCCAGCGAGAGGGCCAGCTTGAGGGTGACAAACGGCTTGCCGGTTCGCACCAAATGAAAGAAGGGCTCGTTCAAACGAGTAGCCTCGTCCTCGCACAGCCCCTCGTGAACAGTGATCCCCGCCGCCTCCAGGCGCTCGATCCCGTTTCCGTTGACACGGGGATTCGGGTCGCGGGTGGCCACGTAGACCGCATCGATTCCCGCCCGGATGATTCCTTTCACACAGGGAGGAGTTCGACCTGTGTGGGTACAGGGTTCCAGAGTCACATACAGATCGGACCCACGGGCGCTCTTACCTGCCTTGCGCAGGGCAATGATCTCAGCATGATCGAACTTCGAGAAAACATGACTTCCCTCCCCCACGATCTCGCCTTCGCGGACCACCACGGCTCCCACCATCGGATTGGGGCTGGCCCTGCCAACCCCTCGCCTGGCCAGGCGCAGAGCTCGCCGCATGTAAGTGCGACCGGCTGTGCCGGAAAAATCCCTTCGAGGCATTCTTTCTCCTTACTCCTCGGGTTCGAAGTCGCGAACAAAGTCTTCTTGAACCGCAGTCTCGACGGCCCGCGGCGAACGGGACCGCCGAACCTCCTGCAGGGCCTCCTCAGCACTGGCTCCCCGCTGGCGCAGGTAGCAGGCTGCAATCATGCCGGAGCGTCCCAGGCCCCCAACACAGTGAACCAGCACAGGTTCCCTCCTGTCGATCGATGCCTCAATCCAGCCCACAACTGCCCTCATGTCTTGCAGGCTTGCGGCTTTCTGATCAACTACGGGCATGTGATAGACCCTCAGGCCCTGCTTCCGGTAGCGTTCCAACAGGTCGGTAACACCATATTGATCAAGCTCTTCCTGAGGCAAGGCAGCCACCACATTCTTGATGCCTTCCTGCTGAATCACTTCCAGGTCCTGGACAAGGTCCCGGCCATGGTCCCTTCGTCCCGGCAAGAGCGTCATTCCCAGCCGACCTCCGTCGGTCCATCTTGAGTCAATCCAATCGATACGGAGCAAACCACTCTGGGCCACGGAGTCTGTGATGCAACCCACAAGGCGGCCGGCAGTGTACAGGGCCCATTTTTTCTGCAGAAGACTGGCCTGTTGGAAGGACAAGGTGTGGACGGCATATCGCAACAGTCCGACCCAGAGCTGAAACGGATCTCGATCGCTGCCCACCAGCCGGGGGTAAAAACTGCGAAGGACCTGCAACGTTTCCCAGGCGCGGTGGAAGGGTTCCGGCAACGTCTCCGTCAGAGCCGGAAGCCCGGCAGCCAGATCCCGAACTTCCATCATCCGGTCGGTCAGTGTCCGGGCGTGGTACAGATCCTCTTCCCCGTGGAGCGGTGTCAGGATGTAGAGGAGGTCATTCTCCAGTTTGATCAGGTCCATGAGAACGTGGGCGCGGCGGGTGTGAAAGAAATCGATGAGCCAGACATTGCGGTGCCCGTCGAGAATAATGTTGGCTGCGTTCAGATCACCATGCACGTACGATTGGTAACACCTGCCCGCCGGGCGGCGCGGGAGGTGAGCGAGTGTCTTCTCGTAGAAGTCGCAGATGTTGGGCACCTCGGCACCCGGAATCGGGCGAATGATTCGACCGGAGGCAGGCTCGCCCAGAATGTCCTCAACGTTACGACGGACCTCCGGAGCCCAGCGGTCGTCGAATCCGTAGTGTTCCAGGAGGTCGCAAGTCTCCAGCTCAGCCGCGCTGTAAAAGCGCATCAGTTGCTCGCCAAACACAATCTCGACGACTCTTCTGACTTCGTCTAGTTCCAGCCCCTTCCGGTATTCATCCTGAAACGTCGAGGCCCCGGCACCCCCCATCGAGGCATAGCGGTATTTAATAGCCCCTCGTTCGCCCTGATCTGCGAAATCGCTGACTTGTGGGGCATTGTTCCCCAGGACGTTCTGAATTCGCTCAAAGGAAGCACGCTCCCGGCCCATCTCGCTCTGCGAGCCGATTTTGAGAACATGGGGGACCTCCTCGTGACCGTGCAAGTCCCAGCTCTGTACACCAGCCACCACGTTGCCGGAAAAACCCCCGGAGAGTCCCTTCAGTTTCACCTTGCGGCAATCCCGAAACAGGTAGCGGACCAGGTCGAGGTCGGTTGGATTCAGATCAAGTTCGCTGGTTTCCACTTCGGGAAACTTCTGGTGCAACCCCAGCAGCGGAGTCTCCTGCTCCTCTCCACCCAGATAGTCAATGAAGTCTCCCACCGAGTCAATCACCTGAATGCCAAGAATCCGCTGCAGCTGATCCAGCGCCTCAAAATGGTGTTTGCGCGAGGAAGAAGCGGTCAGAGCCGAACAGACAGCAACCTCGAACCGAGGATAACGCGTAACCAGCTCGTAGGCGAGAAAGCTGATCTTGGCTTCCGTCCAAACTCCCATGATTCCCGCCCGGCGTGGTGAGTCTGCGAACTCGCTCAAACATTCGACCAGAGCTGTGCCCGCGAAATCATTCAGGGTCAGAGAATCAATCACGACTCCCTTGCTCGAAGCGTTCTCATCAACGGTGAAAGCGAATTCAGCTCCTTCCGTATCTTGAAGGCAGTGGAGTCCGAATTGCTCTAGATGGCTTTTCTGGCCCGGGTCGTCAGGATCATGCCAGTCACGAAGGTGAATCAAGGCCAGCTCTTCATCGCAGGCTCTATGAGCCCATTTCATGATTCGGGCCACCGGCCCCTGCGCCGGATTGTCGCCCATCAGACGTCGTGCTTCGCTAAAGCTGACATGCAGGCGATTCGGAATCGGCTCAAAGCGATCGATCGGCTTCACGAAGTCGTTCTGTAGACATTGCGTGAAGAGAAGTGAGGGTGCCATATCTTGGTATCCGGGCTTAGGTCGCCGCCAGCAACTGCTCGGCCTGGGACTCCTCAATCTGCCCTCTCTCCTTGAGTTTCGCCAAAGCTTCCCGAATGAACTGCGCTTGCCCGGAAGGAACCCGGTTCACCGTCTCCGCTGTCAGAGGCCACCACTTGACTTCATCAAAGTCGCCTTTGGGCTTGAAGGTGTCAGGGTACTGGCCCTCGCCCTCGAAGAGCAGGTAGGCCCGGCTCTCTACCCAGGCGTGATCCGTCTGACGCGGATCGTAGGTGAAGCCTTCAAACACAACTTCCGGACTGCCCTGGCCGTCAGGGCTCCATCCCGTGTCGTGGGTCAGGATTCGTTCCAGGCCGACCTCCGGTGTTTCTTCGGAAAGCACAAAGCCCTTGGGGAGATTCAGCTCCGCCTCGTCTTCCGTCCGCCCCAGCAGGATCTCCATTTCCTGCAGACGATTCGTCCTGAAAACGACCATGGCCGCCGAGAGATTGCAGCCCCAGAAACCCAGCAGTCCTCGGCCCGCTATTCCGGTTCGGCCCCGCGGATTCAGAGGCCGTCCCAGTTCATCCCGGTGCTTAGCGGGCCTCCCTGCGAGTTCCTCCCTGATTCCACTCACATCTTCCGGGTCGGCCCAGCCTCCGGCGATCTTCAGACGATCGTTCTCCAGCACCGACGAATCCACATAGTAGGGCGGGTCGTAGGTCGCACAATCCAGTACCCAGGGCGCCTCGTCAATCGAAATTCGCTGGCGCGGAGGATACTCCGCGACACGTTCGGAACGGATTCTGAGGTGGTAATCATCGCCCACCAGGTCGAAGGTCAGGTGCTCAATGGAATACAGGGCATACATGAGCTGCGAAACATCACATTCTCCGCGGCCGCGCCGCTGGTCGAAACTGAGCGTGTGCATGGCATATTTGAGCAGGGCGACCCGGTACACCAGCCAGCCATCATCTTCTTTGAGAGCAAAATACTTCTTTCGGATCTTCCGCACAGCCCCCAGAATCTTTCGAAAGCGTAGATCCCATTTCGCGAACTTGAGAGTCTCGGGAAGTCCCTCCACATCCGACGGAATCTGCTGAGCCAGCAGGTACTCCTCAAACTTCTGCAGCCGCGCCAGATCATCCGGATCGAAGTCCTTCGTCATGACAAACTTGACATCGTTCTCGAGCTTGGCAAAGTCGAGTTCCAGGGGCCACGATCCGCTGTGGGTCCAGTCGATGAACCAGGTGTTGTTGCCCTCATCGCAAATGATGTTGGCATAGTTGAGGTCGCCGTGAGCCAGGCAGACGGGGCTCTCGACACCGTCTTCGTTGGCAGCGATGAGCCGGACCAGGGTGCTCAATTGATCGGCATTGGCTCCGGGAGCTGCAGTGCCGCTCTCGGACAGGTAGTGGAGGGCAGCTTCGGCATTTTCGCGCAGCCAGATGACTTCCTGCTCGGCATGCAGGCCGAACGCCCGATAGGGAACGATCCAGGCTTTCTCGCTGGTGTTCTTGTAGAGCTTTTCGGAAAGCAGCGGCAGCGCCTTGTCCAGTCGGAACATGAAACGTCCGACGGCTTCTTCACTGGTGGCGTCCTCAAAGGTATCCTGCAGCGTCTCCGGACTTCCTTCCATGGCGGCGAGTTCCATTCCGACACCCAGGAAATCGCCCCTGGCGACCGGGTACCCAAAGGTGGGCACGTGCTTGCCGAAGAAGTCTTTGACCTGGTAGTAGCCATCCAGTTCGCGGCGCATCTGCTGAAATGCGTCAATCTTCACCACCATGGGCTCGGTTCGAGCCTCTCCCTTCCAGCCATCCGCCAGAAAAAGGAGGCTTCCGCTGAACCCCCCCGCCAGTGGTCGGAGCCGGGCTCGAGTCCAGTGAAGACAGAGAAGTTCGACAATTCTTCGCTGCTGCTCATCCATGCTCTCGCGGGCCTCGGCGGGCTCAATCGAGCACGGGCGCGCCCGAAAAGAGGCAAAGGTTCCCGGTTCGATTCCTGCGTATTCGGCAGTTTCCTCCAGGTCGAGAAAGACGTGAACACCCAGCCCCGGCAGGTTGTGCCTGAGTGCCGCCATGTGCCCCTCCTGGGTGGCGCTGCCGACCAGGTGCGCGGAAACTGCTACATTCTTGATTCCCAGCATCCGCTGCAAGAGGGCGGCAATGGCCAGAATCCTTTTATCGGTGTGGCATCCCACGATCAGAAAGTTGGGATCCCCGTTCTCCGCTGCATTCGACTTCGCCGTCCTGTCTGACAAACCCTGCAGCGCCTGGACCAGCTTCTCCCAGGGAATGATGTCATGACTGGTCTGGAGAACGGTCGCTTCTGAGGCAATCTGAGCGATGGGCTCCACGAAGCCTGCAGGGTCTCCACTTGTTGCAGCCCCCGAAGGAGCGTCCGCAGCCTCGCCAGCCGGTTGAAGAAACAGCAGTTCCGGAGCTGCTCCCTGACTTCTGGCCTGCACAGCAGCCCGCAGGAACGCCGGCAGCGGGCCCTCTCCAAAGGCCTTTCCCTTTCCCAGCAGCCGGGCAATCTCGCGCTGGCCCACGTTCTCCCGAGAGGCCTGAAACTGGTGCTGCGGACTCAGGACGTCATTGGTAAGGCCGTCGCCTATGATGATCGTACTCATAAGTCTCCTGCCGCCCGGGTGTTCTTGGGGCCGGCGTTCAGACCCATCAGAAGCTGGCCAGAGCTTCTGCCCGGTCTCCAAGAACGCTGAAGATCGTGCTGAAGCCCGACATGTCGAAGACCTCACGAACGGTCTCGTTGAGGCCGCACAGCCGCAGACTGCCTCCGCTGCTCCCCAGACGCTTGGCCGTTACTAACAGGACACGCAAGCCCGCGCTGGAAATGTAGTCAAGATCGGAAAAGTCGACCAGGATGTTCGTCTTTCCCCCCTCAACCAGTCCATCCAGCTGTGTCTGAGCGTCGGGTGCCGTATTGGTATCGAGGTGGCCTTCGAAACTCACCACCGTAACGGATTCGACTTCACTTACCGATATATTCATTTCCTTCTCCCCCGAGCACTTGGCTCAGTTCTCATCCTCAGCTTGCAGATACATTACCAGCGTAACCTCATTATGATCGGCCCGCCGTGTGTAAAGCGCTTCATTCATAAGATTGCGCACCAGATGCACGCCCAGTCCTCCGATCTCCCGGTCCTCGATCGAAAGTTTCGTGTCCGGTGTGGCCCGAGAAAACGGATTGAACGGAATTCCGTCGTCACTGATCGTCACCACCAGCCGGTCCAGCATGAGTTCACCTCGTACAGAGATCGTGTGGTTTCCCACATCCGGGTAGGCATAAGAGATGGTGTTATTGAGGAGTTCGTCAAGAACCAGGCTGAGGCTTCTCCGAACAGCCGGCCGCAACTTGTGTTCGAGAGAAAACTCCTCGAACCGCTTGATAGCGTTCGGGATCTCTCCGAGGCGATTCTCGATCTCCAACTCCAAGGTATGAAACACACTTCCCATACTGAGCCTCGTTACCGCCAACAAACCACGCATTATACTCGTCAAAACCGCCACACGGCGAGGACCTGGACAGCGCTCTCGTCCGTCGAAGGATCACCGAGCTTATTGAACCAGAACTGGTATTCGACTCCAAGAAAGAGGTGATCAGGGCTGGCGGCTCATCTTATGTAGGGCGGATTATGTCCGGCGTTGGTGGAGACGAGTTTCCTCGTCTCCACACTCAGGATTCCCAGGAAGGCCAGGGCGTACCCGATCTGGGTAGCGCCCATGTAGGGCAGCGCAATCACGGCCAGTTTCCTGCACAGCGGCCTGAACTCGATGGCCATGCTCCTCTCTAGCTCGAGGAACCCTCAGCTGTTTCTGTTGGGGAACTCACCCCAGCTCCTTGGGCAGGTCGGATCCGGCATTCTTGCCCTTTCCCTCGGCCAGCTTGGCCAGGTCGATACCAGTGGCGTTCTTGACCTGCTCCAACATGGAGATGGCGCTGCCGGTGAGACTCTTGACGTAGGCAGGAAGACCTTCGCCGTCGCCGCTGTCGAGAATGGTCAGACGGTCCACACGCAGGTTGTCGGCGACAACCCGCGTCACCTTGTCGAGCAGCTCGGGCAGGAGACGGATCAAGAAGAGTTCCTGCGTATCTCCGTCCTCCCACTGCTGGCGCATCAGCTTGACCGCCTCGGCGGTGGCTTTCCCGTCTTCCAGAATGCGGGCCGATCTTCCTTCTGCCTTCAGCTTTTCAGCGGTCAGACGGGCCCGGGCCGGGATCACGGTATCGGCCTCTTCCTTCTTCTCGCTGAGCTGCACCCGGTGGCTTTCCAATTGAATTTCTTCCTCCGCCCGGGCGATCTTGCCGGCAACGGCGGCCTTTTCCTGGGCCTTGTTTGTGGCCTCAAGGAGTTCGGCACGATGGACGGCCAGCTCGTTTTCGCGAGACGCAATCTCCGTATCCGCTGAGATCTCCGCCTCGCGACTGATCTGCTTCTGTTTGGACGCCACCTGGATGGCATCCGCCTCGGCAACCGCTTCGGCGATCATGGCGTCCCGCTTCACCTCGGAGTTCCGCTTCCGGCCGATCGCTTCCAGGTATCCATGCTCGTCGGAGACATCGGTAATGACCAGAAAATCCAACACAATGCCGAGTTGCTGCAGGTCTTGACGAGCCAGAGCCGCGGCTTCCTGGGCCAGTCGAATCCTGTCCGAATTGGCCTCTTCCGGCGCTACCGTGGCGATCACGCCGCGCAGGGCTCCCTCAATCGTCTGCTGGGCCACCTTGGAAACCGCATCTGTTGACTTCCCCGCATCTGTTGACTTCCCCAGGAAGCGTTCAATTCCGGCTTCCGCACCCTCCTCAACGCTCCCCGCCAGCTTCACGCTGGCGCGACCTTCGATGTTCACCGGGATCATGCCCTTACACATGGCGCTGGTGAGCTGGACCTGGATCGGATGGGTGGTGAGAGGCAGGCGGGCCACCGATTCCATGAGAGGAAACTTGAAGCCTCGTCCGCCTCGCACGACCCGGTACCCGACCACGGAACCGTCCTCGAGTCGACGCTTCTTGCCCGTGATGACCACAAGCTCGTTCGGCTGGCAAAGCACCATGTGGCTCTTGATGAAAACGATCAGTAAGAGAACTGCGCCAGCTCCCAAACCCAACCCAATACCAAGTAACTGCATCTGATCCATGGATCTACCGTCCTTGTTTTTGATCCTCAGTGAACCTCAAACGTCAAAATAGAGCGAAAACTCGCTGGGATGAGGCCTCAAGCCGATGTAGTTGATTTCCTGTTCTCGTTTCGTTCGAATCCAGACCTCGATCAAGTCCTCTGTAAAGACACCGTCCCGAAGCAGAAACTCGTGATCGGCCTCGAGCGAGTTCACGGCCTCGTCCAGTGTGGTCGGCGTGTTCTTGATCCGTCGTCCTTGCTCGCTCTGCGCCATTTTGTAGATATTCTCGTCGACCGGAGGAAGCGGATCGATCCGGTTCATGACGCCATCGATGCCCGCCAGCAGAACGGCCGCGAAGGCCAGATAGGGATTGGCGGAAGGGTCCGGGGTTCGGTACTCGATGCGCTTGGCTTTGGAACTGGAGGTGGCCATGGGAATCCGGACGCAGGCACTGCGATTCCGCCGCGAGTAGACCAGATTGATGGGGGCTTCGTAACCGGGAACCAGCCGCCGGTAGGAGTTCGTCGAGGGATTCGTAAAGGCGCACAAAGCCGGGGCATGGCGAAGCAGGCCTCCAACGAAGTGGATGGCGAGTGGGCTCAGATCCCCGTATCCACCGTGCTCATAGAAGAGGTTCTTTCCATCCTTGAAGAGGCTCATGTTCACGTGCATGCCGGAGCCCGCTTCCTCGAAGAGTGGCTTGGGCATGAAGGTGACCAGTTTTCCGTAACGGCGCGCCGTGTTCTTGACGACATACTTGTACTTGATCACCCGATCCGCCTGTTCGGTGAGGGGTCCGAAGCGAAATCCGATTTCGCTCTGACCCGGAGCTCCCACCTCATGATGGTGTAATTCGGTCTCAACCCCGACGGTACGAAGGACTTCGGACATTTTGGAACGCAGATTGGCGTAGCGGTCCCCCGGAGGAGCAGCAAAGTAGCCGCGCTTCTTGGGAAGCCTGTAACCCGAACCCTGGCCCTTCTCGCCTCCGGACTGTCCCGTCTCCCAGAAGGCGCCCTCGGCATTGATGAAGTAGAAGCCATGCTGGGTCGTCTGGTCGTAACGGACCTCGTCCAGGATGAAGAATTCCACCTCTGGGCCGAAGTAGGCGACTTCCCCGATTCCCAGTGAGCGCACCAGGCGCTCTGCCCGGTTAGCCACACCCCTGGGATCTCTCACATAGGGTTCGTAGGCCAGCGGATCGATGATGTCGCCAAACAGGGACAGCGTTGGCGCGTCGAAAAACGGATCCACAAAAACAGAGGCAGGATCGGGCCGCAACAGCATGTCAGCCTCTTCGATGGCACGGAAGCCTCGAACCGAGGAGCCATCGAAGCCAAAACCGAATTCGAGGCTCCGCTCGTCGACAGCTTCGGAAGGGATCGTCACATGCTGCAGGCTTCCAAACAGGTCGACAAATTTCAGATCCAGGAATCGAATCTCCTGCTCTCGAATATCGGACAGCACATCCCGGGCACTTCGGGGCTTTGCATTTCCCATGATTCTTCTAGGAGAGCGTCTGAGGACCCCGCATTCCACTCCACACCACAATCGAATCCTTGATTTCGATCACAAATATCCTGCCGCTGCCCCCGGTCTCATTGGCCCCGTGGCTGATCGCGGTAATCGCTTTCTCCACGATCGAATCGTTCACGATGACTTCCAGTCTGAGTCGCTGGAACAGGCTCACCTGTTTTTCGATCCCACGGAATGTCAATTGCTGCGCTCGAGGTGCGGTTCCCAGGATATTCATCACCGTAAACCTGTAGATCTGAGCATCAAACAGGGCGTTCTTCACGGCCGGAAGCTGTTCCGGACGAAGCATCGCGATCACCATTTTCATTGGAGTTCACCTTAGTGTACTGTCCGGAAAGTTCACGCCATTACTTCGGGCGTCCCTTCGCCGACAGCCTTGTTCACTTCGCTCACTGCTGTTCCAGGGGCGAACCCGGTATTGCCTTCAAACAACTCTGCCACGAGATGCACGTTGAGGCGCAAACAGTTTGTTGCGCTACTTCGAAAGACTCCCGGCATTACTGCGTCGCACGCCTCACTGACGACAAAAACCCATCCCTAATCAACACCGCGAACTCTCCGGACAGCACCCTAGTCATTCAAGAAGATCTGAAAACCACTGTAGGATTCGAGTCCGTGTTCCTCCGAATCCAGCCCTTTCAGCTCAGTCATGTGGCTGACCCGCAACCCCACTACGCTGTCAATCGCTTTGAACACGGCCAACATGGAGACCCCCACAAATCCGAGACAGGCCACGATGCCCAGCGACTGAATCCCAAGCTGCCCGAATCCTCCGCCGTAGAAAAGACCGTCGGAAGGGGCTCCCAGGGCTGCCTGCCCCCACAAGCCCACGGCCAGAGTTCCCCAGACTCCACACAGCAGGTGTACCGGAACCGCACCCACGGGGTCGTCTATGTGCAGCCGGTCCAACCAGCCGACCCCGAACACCACCAGTATCCCGGCCGCCGCCCCGATAAAGAGCGCGGCCCCGGGGCTGACCACGGCACAGGGAGCAGTAATCCCCACCAGGCCCGCCAGGGCACCGTTCAGGGCCAGTGTCAAATCAGGCTTCCCCCATCGACCCCAGGCCGTCAACATGGCGACCAGGCAGCCCATGCTGGCCGCCAGCGTGGTGGTCAGAGCGATTCGAGCTACCAGTTGCGGATCTGAAAAACCCAGCGAGGAGCCCGCATTGAAGCCGTACCATCCGAACCAGAGGATGAAGACACCCAGGCTCATCAGCGGCAGGTTGTGTCCACCGATGGCATTGGGTGACCCATCGTGGTTGAAGCGACCAAATCGGGGACCCAGCATCCAGGCTCCCACCAAAGCGGCCGTTCCTCCTACCGCGTGTACGGTCAGCGAACCCGCGAAATCATGGAAATCCAGTGCTGCCAGCCATCCGCCTCCCCAGATCCAGTGCCCGACGACCGGATAGATGAATGCAGTGATCAAGAAGGAATAGGCCAGATAGGCCACAAAGCGCATCCGTTCGGCAACGGCTCCCGAGACAATGGTCGCGGCCGTTCCGGCGAAGACCGCCTGAAACAACCAGAAGGCTTCCACTGGGACCCCGGCGGCGGCTGACGTCGCACCGGAAAGGAACCAGCCAGAAGTGCCCACTATCGGCCCCTCTCCCCCAAACATGATGGCGTAGCCAAAAAATGAAGAAGCCGATCGAGCCAAAACAGAAATCGAGCAGGTTCTTGGTCAGAACATTAACGGCGTTCTTGGCCCGCACGATCCCGGCCTCGAGCATGGCGAAGCCTGCCTGCATGAAAAAAACCAGAATCGCCGCCACCAGAACCCAGAGAGTGTCAATAGCATTGAAGGCGGCTTCCGCAGCACCCGAAGCCTGTGCAGCCAGAGCCGGATGCACGGACAGACCTGCAGCTACGCAGATCACAACCCAAACTCGCATCTACTTCCTCCCCTGGTGTGGAAACCGGCCCGTGGTTATTCTCCGGCTGGATGAGAGCATTTTCAAATCTGAAGCAAAGAGTCTATCAAATTCCGCCGGTTCTTGAAAAGTGGACACTCAATGAAGTGTCATGAGTGCCGGGCTAAGACGAGACCCACGACCAGACCCGGGAAGAGCTCTTCTATTTCAGATCAAGGGTCGGTCGGTCCCAGGAAACGCAGGGCCATCAGAGTAATGTCATCCGCCTGCTCAGCCTCACCCTCAAAGGTCTTGACCGCGTGCAAAACATTCTTCACTGTCTTTTCAGCGTCATCCACTGGTCCCGACGAGAGTCGCTGCTTGAGTCGCTTCTCTGTGAACAGCTCTTTTTGCTCGTTCATGGCTTCTGTAACACCGTCCGTGTACAGGAGCAGAGAGTCACCCGGGTGAAGACAGAGACGGTCCTCGCCATAGGTCAACCCCTCCATGGCGCCCACCACCGGACCATGCAGTTGATCCAGGCGTAACAGCTCACCTTCGGCCCGAGCCAGATAGGGCGGATTGTGACCGGCATTCGTGTACGTGAATTCCCCGGATCTGACGTTGAGAATCCCCAGGAAAATTGTGACGAACATGGCGGTGTCGTTGTTTTCGCAAAGAGTCTCGTTGACATCCGTGATCACCTGGCCAGGTGCAGCCTTGCTCTTGGTAGTGGAATTGATGAGCGTGCGCGTGACGGCCATGAAGAGCGCTGACGGCACTCCCTTTCCTGCCACATCGCCGATGCAGACACAGAGTCGCTCATCGTCGACAAAAAAGAAATCGTAGAAATCTCCACCCACCTCACGAGCCGGCACCAGGAGCGCGTGAACCGAGAATTCCGGGCGGTCGGGAAAGGCGGGAAAGGTGAGGGGGATCATGCTCCTCTGGATCTCCCGCGCCACGTTGAGCTCCTCCTCCATCCTCTCTTTGGCAGCCGTAACCAGCTCCAGGGTCTCGGCCAATCGTGAAACCATGTTGTCAAACGTAGCACCGAGAACCCCAAGCTCATCTTTGCCCCGAACCCCGCTGCGCACATCCAGCTCGCCGCCGGCGATCTGCTCAGCCGCCTCAGCCAGGGCTGCACTTCTGAGCAGAACCCTGCGATGAATGAGTACGGAGAGCACGAGCAGAAGGCCTAGCAAACCGCCGGCGGCCACGAACACACCCAGGAGAAGAATTCTGGCATCGTTTCGGAGAGCCACAAGCGCAGCAGCAGTCCGCGAATTCACATGCTCCTGAAACCGCCCGATCGGTTCCATAATGGACGCCTTCGCTCGGAGATACTCCTCTCCAAAGAGGAGGCTCTGAGCCAGAGTTCGGTCGGGCGGGCCGACCAGCGTGTAGCTTCCTTCATCATCCTCAAAGAGCCCGCGCACAGCGTTAAATGCACGGGTCTCGATAGCTGTCAGGTTGTCGGAGCGCCTGTGGGCCTCTGCAAGAAGAGTGAATTCCGTCTCGGTGAACCCCAACGCAACCATACGGTCTCGAAGTGAAATGGCCTCTCCGGTAGCGCTCTCCAGAGGAACGTATTTCTCCGCAATAACCCGATCCCAGTAGATCCCTTCGTACCCGTCCGGACGAGCAGCCTCACCGTTCCGGATTGCCAGCACTTGCCGAAAATACTCTTCGAATCGCTCCTCCCCCGTTTCAACGAACATCCTCGCGAACTTGGTGAGGTCGTCCGAAGAGTGACGCAATTCGTCGGCCAAAAAGCTCGACTGAAAGCGGCGATCCTGGGCCTCAGCTACTCTCTCGAGCGTGCCCATGAGTTCGATTGCCAGCCACACGGTACCAGCCGACACCGCGACGGAACTGGCCAGAAACAGGGGAAGTAGAGTTCGCAGTTTCACGGCTCGGCCACCTTTCTATCTGCGCAGACTCGGTATCCGTGGAACTCTCACCATGGGCTAGTGTACTGTCCGGGAAGTTCGCGGTGTTGATTGGGGATGGATTTTCGTCGCCAGTGAGGCGCGCGACGCAGGAATACCGGGGTTGTTTCGAGGTAGCGCAACAAAGCTGTCGGCGAAAAGACGCCCGAAGTAGCGGTGTGAACTTTCCGGACAGTGCACTAGTATGAACCAGTGTCAGGCTTGGAGGGACTGATACGCATCAGCTTGATCCGTTTTCGGTCGGCGTCCAGGACTTCGACGGCCATCCCATTCACCTCGATTTCCTGACCCCGGGAAGGCACGTGGCCCAGGAGCTCGACGACAAGCCCGGAAATGGTGGTGGCGTCGCTGCGACCCAGATCAATCCCGAGAGCGTGTTGCAGGTGGGAAAGCTCCATCGCTCCCTGGACGCGATACACGCCTCCTCCCTCGTCAACGGGGGCCACCTCGTGAGGTTCGTCTTCGTCGTAAATCTCACCCACGATTTCTTCCACCAGATCCTCGATCGTGACCAGGCCCGAAACCAATCCATATTCGCTGACCACGATGGCCAACGGCTGAGACTCCCGCTGCATTTCCTGCAGAAGCTCTGTCGTTTTCTTGGTTTCCGGCACGAACCATACTTCCTTGAGAAGACGGGTAATCGGATCAGAGCCCTTGCCTTTGGAAAGATAGGAAACCAGGTTGCGTACATAGACCACGCCCACAATGTTGTCGGCTGCTTCCCGAAAGACTGGAATTCTGGAAAACTTGCTGTCGGCGATCACCTCCGCCAGTTCCGAAATGGTGGCGGACTCGGTAATCGAGATCATCTGGGAGCGCGGGGTCATGATCTCTCTCACCAGTGTGCCCCTGAATTCGAGGGCACTCTGAATGAGTCCGGTCTGATTCTCCTCGAAAATACCAGCCTCCTCGCCGACATCCAGATAGGCCTGAATCTCTTCTTCGGAAGCTTCTTCGCCATTTCGGGGTGGAGGCTCTCCTACCCTGGCCTGACGAAACCTCAAGACCCACAGAATGGGTGCTGCAAAGAGGGCAACCAACCAATAGGTTCTACTCCACAGGGGAAGAAGCCTCTTCACGAACCTCTCCGGGTCCTTCTGCGTCAGCCACTTGGGACCGATCTCCCGCACGAACCCCATCAATACAACGGAAGAGACAATTGCCCAGAGCACGGCATAGGGCAGGCCGAAATCCAGAAGCAACTTAGCGATCAGTACGGCAATGACCATCGTAAGAGCATGAATTGCAAACTGAAGAGGGACCAGGAACTGGGTGCGATCTCGCAGCATATCCTTCAGCAAACCAGCTTCCTGGTCTCGATCTCTCTCTACCATGACTCGCAGAGAGACCTGTGAGAGTCGAGAGAAGGAACTCTCCAGCAGCGACAGCCAGAACAGGAAGATCAGGGCCAGTGAAGAAAACAGGATCAGAGTCAAGCTCAAGCCAGGCGAAACTCCTTCTTGAGCGTTTCTTCGAGGCGGCCCATCTCTCCGTCGTCGCGGTGGTGGTTGTATCCGAGGAGGTGGAGGAGGCCATGAAGACTCAACGCCTTCAATTCATTCATAAGATCTCCCCGGCTCTGACGCCGGGCTGTCTCAACCGAAATCAGGACGTCACCTGCGTAGGGAGTCTCCATGGACCAGTCTTGCTCAGAGGGAAAGGAAAGCACGTCCGTCGAAGTATCCCTGCCCGCGAAAAGACGATTATATTCCTGCATCATGTCATCGCTGACCAACACCACCGAGAACCCGTCCGCCATCGCCAGCCGTTCGGCCAACTGATGGAGAAAGCCCTCCAGAATCTCGGCGTCAAGGTCCTCCCCCTGCTCATTGAACAGGTTGATTTTTCGGCTGCTCTTGCTCAACTCGCTTATTAAAATCAAAGCCAGGGTAGTCAACTCGATGGTGGTACATCCCGGTGATGACCCTTTCAAAGGCGCGTGTGATCTGGTCAAGATCTCGTGTCGTAATGTCACACTCGTCAAACTGTCGGTCCTGGATCGTTCCCTGGATCAGCCGCCGGATCATGCTTCGAACCTGGCCGGGATTCGGATCCTGGAGGGTCCGAGAAGCAGCTTCCACCTGATCCGCAAGCATCATGATGGCCGCTTCCCTGCTCTGCGGCTTTGGACCGGGATAGCGAAATTCCTCTTCGTTCACTTCCGTGTCTGTGCTGCGGGCTGCCTGTTTTGCCTTCTGGTAAAAGAAGGCCATCAGCTTGGTCCCGTGATGCTGCGGTATCAGGGCCGCCACGTCCGGTGCGAGGCCCATCTCTGCAGCCATCTGTTTGCCGTCTTTGACATGGCTGGCAAGGATCAGGCTGGACATACTGGGTGACAGGCCCTCGTGCTTGTTGGCCATGTAGATCTGGTTCTCGACGTAGTATTCCGGTTTCTTAAGCTTCCCGATGTCGTGGTAATACGCCCCCACTCTGGCCAGCAGAGGATTCGCTCCAATCGCCTCGGCTCCAGCCTCCGCCAGCACGCCGACATTCAGGCTGTGGTGATAGGTTCCCGGTGCTTCCAGAGCCAGACGCCGCAGAATCGGGCTGTTCAGGTTGGACAACTCCAGCAGGCGGATATCCGTGGTCATGTTGAACAGGTTTTCCAGAAGCGGGAGCAGCAGAGAGGCCAGCATTGCCGAGATAATACCGCTCAGCAGAGCCATCGATGTGCGGACGCCGAAGACTCCCCACTCGAAAGACCCGGTGTGGAGTTGCAGTCCCAGAGCCGCCAGGACGTTGACCAGCCCTACCATCACGGCCGCTCTTCCCACAGCCGATCTTTCGCGGTAACGGCGCAGCGCATAGACGGCCGTCAGACTCGAAATCACCGTATAGGCGCTCATTGCCAGTTCACCTGTCATCAGTCCGATGAACACGGATGCAGGTAGTGAATACAGAATGGCGAGTTGTCCACCGGCCAGCAAGACCAGAAGGACGGAACCAAAGGAGACCGGAATGATCCAGTAGAAGCTGGAGGCGTCCTGTAGCACCTGAATCGTCAGGCTCTGAGAAAAGAACTCGGCCAGCAAAGCGTGGGCCTTGGCAATTCCGAGATGCACAACCAGGATCAAGGCCAGCAGCAGGAAACGGCCTGAAACCTCCTCCGGATTTTCGTGATAGCTCAGGAGGTAGCGCCACATCGCGAAGACAAAGAAAAGGGCCAGCAACAGAAGTCCCACGAACTCGTCGGTCGCCTGGGTCGCCTGCTCCTGATTCTTTAACTCCCGAAGGATCATGAGGCTCTGCGCCCCAACCGGATCCCCGGCGCGAATGATCTTATGCCCCCGCCTGATCTGAATGAGAACCGGCGGAACCTGCTCCATGGCCAGTTCTTCACGCAGCAGGGTCTCCTCTTCATTGAACCGAACGGTAGGCTCGATTCGGTCCTCCAGAAAACCGATCAGCTCCAGCTTCTGGGTCCCCTGGACGACGGTTAGCTCAAATTCGTTTTGACGGAGTAGCGCGCGCGCCTGGGTCAGGTCTCGGATCAGAGAGGCATCGTTGAGGACTTCGTCGTTTTGGGTGATTCTGTTGAGAAGAATGATACTGCGCTCTCGATAAAACAAAAGGAGATCCCTGGAGGCAACAACTCCCGGATGTCTCATGGCGCTCTGGAGCAGACTCACCATCTGGTTTTCGAGCTCAGGCGAGAATCCATGCTCAAAGAGAATCTCCATGAGGGGATCTCTTTCGCCAAGAATGGGCAGGGATTGTCTCAGCTGTTCGAGCAGCTGGTTCCGGTCTTCCTCTTCGAGAGACTGATCATCGCTCAGCCCCAGTTCCTCTCGGCGCTCGGCACTAGCCCTTCTTGCCTCAGCAAAATTACTTCGCAGAGTCGACTCCAGCCGACTGTTGATGCCCATGTCGAGGTCAAAGACCGCGGGCACCGAAGCCAGGCTCTCCTCTCGCTTCTGCGCTGTGGCCGTCGCATCCATCACCGTGAAGTCATGAGGCGCCGAGACATCCCGATCGGCAATCGCCCCCGGTTCATACTCAGGAATTCGGCCGAAATCGTAGCCGAGCACCAGGAACGCCAGGATCAACGCGGTTCCAACACCGATGAGGAGCTGTTTGAAGGTCAACCCCTGAGCCCACGCAGCCCACCACCGCTCCAGCCGTCCCGGCCGGTCCTGCGCCGCCAGTCCACGGATACGATCTTTGTCGGCCATTGGTATGTCTAAGGACCTGTGCGCGGCTGGTCGAGAAAACAGCCCTACGAGAGTCGATTTGCAGCTAGAGGACTACCAGAAGACAGATGCCAGGTACTCTCGTACTAAATATTGCGGGGCCAGTGTTCATGGGTGATCGAGCCTTATTATAGCACCCTTCTCAGCTGTCAAACCGCTTGAAGACAAGGGCGGCATTGGTGCCGCCAAAGCCAAACGAGTTGGACAGGGCATAGTCAATTCTGGCTTCTCGAGTCGTGTTGGGGACGTAATCAAGATCACAATCCGGATCTTGATTCTCATAGTTGATGGTGGGGGGAAGCAGTTGGTCACGGATGGCCAGAGAGGTAATTCCGCCTTCCAGGCCGCCCGCGGCTCCCAACAAGTGACCGGTCATGGATTTGGTCGAACTGACGGCGAGCTGCGAGGCGTGCGAGCCGAAGAGGCGCTTGATGGCCAGAGTCTCGATCCGATCATTCTGAGGAGTACTGGTACCGTGGGCATTGATGTAGTCGATGCTGGAACCATCAATCCCAGCATCGTTCAGCGCCGCCTCCATAGCCCGATAAGCTCCCGAGCCATCTTCGGGCGGAGCGGTCATGTGGTGCGCGTCGCCACTCATGCCGTAGCCAACCAGCTCTGCGATGATCCGCGCCCCTCTCCGGCGGGCAAACTCAAGCTCTTCCAGAATCACAATGCCGGCACCTTCTCCCACGACAAACCCGTCCCGTTCGCGGTCAAAAGGGCGACTGGCCCGCTCGGGGGCGTCATTCCTGGTCGAGAGAGCCCGCATGGCAGCAAACCCGCCGACTCCCATGGGCGTGATGGCTGCCTCCGATCCTCCGGCAATCATGGCGTCAGCATCTCCACGCTGGATAATCTTGAGCGAATCACCAAGGGCATGGGCACCGGCGGAACAGGCGGTACAGGTGGCCAAATTCGGCCCGCGGGCTCCCACCCGGATGGAAACCTGACCGGCAGCCAGGTTGATAATCGCGGCAGGAATGAAAAAGGGCGAGATCCGTCTGGGTCCCAGCTTTACAAACTTCTCGTGTTCCCTCTCAATGGTCCCGAAGCCTCCGATACCTGAGCCGATGTACACTCCGATTCGATTGGCGTTCTCCTCGTTGATTTCGAGCCCCGAGTGCGCCAGAGCACAGTCACTCCCGACCAAAGCAAGCAGTATGAACCGGTCCATCTTGCGGGCGAGTTTCCGGTCTACGAAGTCGAGAGGGTCGAGACCTCTAACTTCGGCGGCAATCGTTGCGGGAAAACCACTCGGGTCGAAATGCGAAATCGTCCTGACCCCGCTCTCGCCGTTCTGGATGGATGCCCACGTGTGGTCCGTGTCGTGACCCAGTGCACAGACCAGGCCGACTCCGGTAATGACCACTCTTCGCAAAACTGAATGTTCTCCTGGAAGATATGAGTACTAAGCGTGGTGAGTCTGGATGTAGTTTATGGCGTCCTGGACCGTTTGAATCTTCTCAGCATCCTCGTCTGGTATCTCGATGTCAAAGTCTTCTTCAAACTTCATGACAAGCTCGACCGTGTCCAGAGAATCGGCCCCCAGATCGTCTACAAAACTCGCATCGGTCGAGACCTCCGATGACTTGACCCCCAGCTGCTCTACTATGATCTCTTTGACTTTTTCTTCTATTGCCTGAACTGCCATTTCTCCTCCATTTCAATGGCTGACTCACCAGCTACATGTACATGCCGCCGTTAATATTTAGCACATGGCCTGTGATATATCCAGCTTCTTCTGATGCCAGGAAAAGGACACCAGGGGATACATCTTCCACGGTTCCCGCACGGCGTAGCGGAACCATCTTGACCAGTTGATCGCGCACGCGCTCGTTGAGCGCTTTCGTCATGTCGGTTTCAATGAATCCCGGCGCTACGCTGTTCACCGTCACGCTTCTGGAAGCAATTTCCAGTGCCACAGACTTGGTCAGACCGATCAATCCAGACTTGCTGGCAACATAGTTTGCCTGCCCCGGATTCCCGGTCTGGGCGACCACAGAAGAAATGTTGATAATCCGTCCGTAGCGCTTTCTGAGCATATGGGGCATCACTTCCCGGATCAGGCGGAATGCTCCCTTCAGATTGGTGGCCATGACCTGATCCCAGTCCTCGTCCTTCATCCGCATGAGCAGTCCGTCCCGGGTCACACCGGCGTTGTTGACCAGGATGTCAATTTGATCCTCATTCTCGACGACCTCTTCGACAGCCGAGCGAACAGATGCATTGTCGGTAACGTCCAACTGCAGGCCGACAGCCGACTTCCCCTCAGCCTGCAGGCTTTCTGCGTGCTGCCGAACGACATCGAGGTTGCGGGCAGCGAGAACAGTTCGGGCGCCCCTGGCGGCGAAATCCCGTGCGATCTGCAAGCCAATTCCGCGGGAGGCTCCGGTGATCAGGGCGACTCGATCAGAGAAATCAAACATACTCTTCCACCTGTGCCGACGTACCGATTGACTGTATCTGAATCGACCGGTCAATTCTTCGGATCAACCCTGCCAGAACTCTTCCGGGACCGACTTCAACAGCCCCTTCCACACCGAGTCGAACCAGTTCACGGATGCTCTCGCTCCACCGAACCGCGGATGTCACCTGTCGAATCAAATTTTCCCGGACGTCGGCCGCACTCGTAACAGCGACAGCCTCTACGTTACTCACAAGGGGCACTCTCAGGTCCCGGAACTCCACGCCCCGCAGGACTGTCGCCAATCTCTCCCTGGCAGGCTTCATCAGGGCGCAGTGGAAGGGAGCACTCACCGGCAGGCGCAGTACGCGTTGCGCGCCTCGTTGCTTGGCCAGCCGGGAAGCCCTTTCCACAGCGGCGACATGTCCAGAGATCACCACCTGGTCGGGTGCGTTCAGGTTCGCAGGCGAGACGACTTCGGAATCGGCGCTGTCCACACAGATCTGAGAGACCAGCTCTGCATCGAGGCCCAGCACAGCCGCCATCGCCCCCTTTCCGACCGGGACAGCCTCCTGCATGAACTTTCCCCGCTCCCGCACGATCCGGACGGCGTCGGCGAAACTCAAGCCTCCGGCACAAACGACCGCACTGTACTCTCCCAGGCTGTGGCCCGCTACGACATCGGCTCGCTTTCCCCGGTACTCCAGCACACGGAGAGACGCGACCGAGGCAGTCAGAACAGCCGGCTGCGTGTTCTCGGTCAACATCAATTCTTCGGCAGGTCCTTCAAAGCAAATCTTCGAGAGCGGAAACGACAGTGCTTCGTCCGCTTCATCAAAGACCTCCCGAGCGCACGGAAACGTCTCGTACAAGTCCCTCCCCATTCCGGGAGACTGCGAGCCCTGACCTGGAAAAACGAATGCTCTCATCTGCGTTCAGAAGGCAGGAGTTTCCCGGTCACAGCTCCTCTACTTCCTGGACCTGACGCCCCTTGTAATAACCGCACTCGCGGCAGACCCGGTGGGGCAGGGTGATTGATCCGCACTCCGCGCAGACCGAAGTACCCGGCGCGGTCAGGGCGTCATGCGCCCGCCGCTTGCCGCGACGTGACTTGGAGTGTCTTCTCTTTGGATTTGCCATTTCGGCACCCTCTCTTGCGTATTGTTGATCGACTAGCTTTCAGTAAGTCTCTTCTTGAATTCAGCCAATTCCTGCCAGCGCGTGTCCGGGGTCGACTCACAGGTGCAACTGGAGGTATTGAGATTGATTCCACACTGGTCGCAAAGTCCCTTGCAGTCTTGATCACAAACCGTTCTCATGGGAAGGTCAACGAGAATCGGTTCCAGGATCACACCGCGCAGATCAATCCTGTCATCCCGATAGAACCCGATCTCCAGGTCGTCATACTTCAGATTGATATCGTCGCCTCCATCCACCTGGGGATCCGGGGCATAGACCAGATCGAAGTACTTCTCGAGAGGCCTCGAAAAGCCGCTCAAGCAGCGGCTGCAGGTAACAGCCAGTTCTGTCTTCACTTCCCCCTTGACCCGAAGTCGGTCCTCAGTCAGGAAGGTCAGCTCACAGTATCCCTTGACCGGCTCCGTCACCTGGAAAGAGATCTCTTGAGAGTCGAGTTCGATCTGGTCGGGAGAGAAGGCAACCTCTACGCGATGAGGCGCCCGACTTTCCCTGACTACGGCGAGCTCGACGAACATGAAGGCTCACTCTCCCATTACAAAAACGATAAACTTACTGCACAGGGCGTGGCTCTGTCAAGCAGCCTCACGACCCACACATAGAACATAACTCCTGTTTTATCAAATACTTACAAATGTTTCAGCTCTCAACCTCGGTTGATCTTCCGAAGCTGTTGCTCGGCGAAACCGTCTGTCATTCCGGCAATGTAGTCACAAACGACTCGCGGCAGTTTCGAGTCTCTGAGTCGGGATCGATGGTGGTCGGGCAAAGCCTGTGGATCCAGTAAATAGTACCCGAACAGGCCTTCGATGAGTTCCCGGGCGGACAAGCGGGCCTGCTTGAGGCTCGGGTCCCCGTAGAGCCGCTTGTTCAGGAAGCGCTTCAGAGATTGATTCAGCCGTGAGGTGGGAGGACTGAGCGACACGATCTGCGTTTTCTGCCCGCGCACGTCTTCCACACTCTGAATACCGTAGCGCCTGATTTCACTCCAGGTAAACTCGATCAGATCAGTGACCAGCAAATCGATCAGCCGCCGCAGGGTCTCACCAACCCAGATTCGTTCCTGAGCCCCGGGATACTCGCTTTTCACAGTCCCGGAGAGCCTCTCGAAGAGCGGGACTTCCTCCTGGATCAGGTCAGCCTTCAGAAGACCTGACCGGTACCCGTCATCGAGATCGGCAGCGTTGTACGCGATCTCGTCAGCGAGATCGATGACCTGGGCCTCCAGTGGTGGTTTGATGCCGGGCTCGTATTCGCTCAAGTCAACATAGGATCGCGTCAAATCCTCCCAGTCGCTACTGTGCTTGACGATCCCTTCCCGGACTTCATAAGTTAGATTCAGTCCCCGAAACGCCGGATACTTCACTTCAAAATCCTCCACGATCCGGAGAGCGTGGAGATTATGGTCAAATCCTGAACCGTGCTTCTTCATGATCTGGTCGAGCACCTCTTCCCCCTCGTGACCAAAAGGGGGATGCCCAATGTCATGGCTCAAAGCGAGAACTTCACAGAGGTCCGTGTTCAGTCCCAGCGCCCGGGCAATCGTAGTGGAAACCTGAGTGACTTCCAGGGTATGTGTGAGGCGGGTGCGGAAATGGTCCGAGAACAGGGGAGCGAACACCTGGGTCTTGTTCTCCAGGCGCCGAAATGCCTTGGTGTGAACAACCCGATCCCGGTCCCGCTGAAACTCTGTCCGGTAAGGATGGACATCTTCCGTGTAGCGTCTCCCGCGGCTCTGATCGTCACGCATGGCGAACGGAGCAAGGACGCCACTGACCGGGTGTGCTTTCGGTTTCGAGAAGCGGTGCGTCAACTGCCGCCACCATAGCACGAGCTAGTACTTGCTTGCAGAAATACGATGACGTTGGTTGGGAGCGCGACGGAGACCAGATTGAGGCGAGACGACGAGTCGATGCGAGAGCATCGGCGAGGAGGAACAACAAAGAGATGGGCCCGTCCCGCCCCAACCCTTCGGGCGGATGGGGGTTGCGGTCGATCTCTTTGTCGTTCGTCGTCAACGATGCTGTTGCATCGCCTCCTCCTCATCTTCGCGACCTCACCTCGCAAGACCCATCCGCAAACGTCATCGTATTTCTGCAAGCAAGTACTAGAGCCTTTTTGCTAAACTACCGTTTTTCACGCGCCTGTAGCTCAGTAGGATAGAGCAACGGGTTCCTAACCCGTGTGTCGCAGGTTCGAGTCCTGCCAGGCGCAAGACTTCGATGATGGAGGTGTGTTTTGCCTAGACCGAAACATCTCACCCGCAAGGAGATCACACAAGATCGAATCCGCTTTCTCCTGGTCGAAACCTGGGAGTGGGTGATCGAGTACCGCAATTTCCTGCTGGGTGGCATCGCCATCCTCTTCTTGCTGGGTATCGGGTACTGGGGCTTTGACGCGATCAGGTCCAGCCGCGCGGCTGTCGCTCAGGAAGAACTGGCGGGAGCGCTGCGGATCTTCAATTCAGTGCTCCCAGGCGAAGAGGCCCCGGATCAGCCCGATCCTCAGCAACCCTATACGAGCGAGGAGGAGCGCGATCAGCAGGCGCTCAGAGAGTTCCGGCGGATTGCCGAGGAGCGGGACTGGTCAAGCGTCGGCGAACTGGCGCATTTCTATGTCGCTGTAACGCAGCGAAGGCTAAGGCAGACCGCCGAATCCAGACAGTCTTTCCAAGCGGTGGTGGATCACTCCTCCAGCATCGATCTCCGCAACCTGGCCCGCAATCATGTCGCTCAACTGGCGCTGGAACTGGGCCAGAGAGAGGAAGCAATTGAAGCGTGGAACGCCATCCTGGACCAGTCGTCGACCCACGTCCCCGCTTCAGAGATCCTGGCCAGCCTGGCCAAAGCGTATGACGCAGCAGGACAAAAAGCCGAAGCTCTGGATCTGTTCAAGAGGCTCCAGGAAGAGAACCCGCGCGCTCCAGATGCTGCCTCAATTGAAGCGCGCATTGCTCTTCTGGAGGGCGAGACAACCTCCCGGAAAGACGGCGAACCACCTTCGGAAGCTGGCGAGTCAGACCCGGAGACTCCGGATGAGACCAGTGGCGGACACTAGTAGCGCAGCAGTGAGAACACCTCGACGTTCTCGAGCTGGTCTCGGCCCGAGAGAAACTCCAGTTCGATGAGAACCGCCACGGCGGTCACCTGCCCTCCCAGCCTGCGAACCAGCTCCACGGCCGCCCTGGCCGTCCCCCCGGTCGCAATCAGGTCGTCGACAATCAAGACGTTCTCGCCTTCTTCAACAGCGTCCCGGTGGATCTCCAGGCTGTCCTGCCCATATTCCAGTTGATAGGAGGCCTGGATGGTCTCCGCAGGCAGCTTTCCCGGCTTGCGGACCGGAACAAATCCAGCATTCAGGCGGCTGGCTACCGTGGGAGCAAAAATGAACCCCCTGGACTCGATGCCGACCACCTTGTCCACCGGCCGTCCACGGAAACCCTCCTCAAAGTGCCGCAACACTGCCTGCAGACCAGCCGGATCCTTCAGAAGCGTGGTTACGTCGTAGAAAAGGATGCCGGGTTTGGGAAAATCCGGAACCTCACGGATCAGCCTCTTGAGTTCCTCCATTTCACACCTCAATCGAAAAGTCGGCGTATTGCCTGGGAGCCAGATCTTCTTTGTCCATGGATTCCACGCGGCCCCAGCGGGGTCCATTCCAGAGATGGTCTTCAAACAGCTCGAGAACCCTGGGCGTTGCTTCGCCCCAGCACTCCACCCGGCCGTCATTCAGATTTCGAACCCAGCCCATCACCTTGAGCTCAAGTGCCTTGCGATAGACATAGTAGCGAAAACCCACGCCCTGGACACGACCAGCCAGGAGATATCGTCGACATCGAATCATGTTCAGGGAAAAGATGGTCGGGGCGAGAGGATTTGAACCTCCGACCTCACGGTCCCGAACCGTGCGCGCTACCAAACTGCGCTACGCCCCGTTCCTTACTCAAACTACATACTTCAGAACCAAAAATCCACCAACCAGCATCACTACAAAAAGAATCGTCAACTGATTGAAATAGCGGTCTATCTTCTCTTTGATTGCCGGACCAAAGTAATAGATTAACCCGGAAACCAGAAAAAAGCGGGCACTTCTACTGGCGGCGGCGGCCAGGAAGAAGGTCAGGAGATGAACCCGGAATGCCCCTGCGGCGATGGTGAAGACCTTGAAGGGAATGGGAGTAAACCCGGCCACAGCCACAGCCACGGCATTCCAGGTCTCGAACAGCTCGCGTACCCTTTCATACTGATCGGCGGCCGAGTAGAAATCGATAATAGGTTTTCCGACCAGGGCATAGAACTGGTAGCCCAGCAGATAGCCAACCAGGCCGCCCATCAAAGATCCGAGCGTGCAGACCAGGGCAAACCGGAACGCCCTGCGTGGTTTACCGATAGCCATTCCCATCAGCAGCACGTCTGGAGGAATCGGGAAGAAGGAGGCTTCGGCAAAGGCCAGGGCCCAGAGCGCCCACAGCGCTGACTTTTGCTCGGCCCAGCTCAGCACCCAGTCATAGAGGCGCCTGAGCAGCACGAACGGGGAGAAACGACGGACCGCAACGAGTGCTTTCGCTCGGGCCTTCACTTCTTGCTCTCCAGCGAGTCCAGGGCATCCAACTTGAGCTGTTGAAGATCCGCCAGTTTCTGATAGTCCGTTTGTACCAACTGCATCGGCGTGATGGAAACCCGTCCTCCAAGGATGGCTTCATAGTCGCTGTCCGGGGTGATCATCCACTCACTCTGGTCCGGTCCAATCCAATAGTAAGTGCGACCGCGAAGGTCTGTTCTCTCAGCAATTCCGCTCGTGACTCTTCTGCTTCCCTGCCTGGTAAACCGGTACTCGTCGGGGTGACCCTCAGGGATATTGATATTCAGAAAGGTGCCCCCTTCGACCCGAGACCAGAGAGACTCGACCAGGTGTCTGAGGATCCAGCTCGCACGCTCGAAATCACTCTCCTCTTTTCCCAGCGCGGAAACTGCGAAAGACGGAATTTCATGAAGGGCGGCTTCGCGGGCCGCCGCCACCGTACCGGAGTAGAGAACGTCCTCGCCCAGATTCGCCCCGTGATTGATGCCGCTCACCACCAGATCGGGAAAGCGCTCGAGAATCTTTCTGAAGCCGAGAATCACGCAGTCCACCGGTGTCCCGGTCGTCGCATATCGGTCAGCTTCCAGGTGCTCGATCCGAACCGGCTGAGTGAGAGACAGGCTGTGACTGGCTCCGCTGCGCTCCTCGATCGGGGCCACGACCACAACACGCCCCAGACCTTCCAATGCCCTGCGGGCCATCTTCAGCCCCAGGGCATTCACTCCATCATCATTGGTCAACAGAATCAGCGGTTCTGGCATGGGAACCTCGGATTATACCGGACAATCGGGCGCCGCTCGCGTTGTGGGTGTTTCAATCACTGGCTGTGATCACCCATCAAAGTTTTTAAACTAGCCCTCGGAGATTTGCTCAAACCTGGAATTCTGGGAGGCGATCAAATGAAGCTACGACTTATTTTGACCATCTGTTCCATTAGTCTCTTGTCTAGCGTCGGCCTGGCTGCTGACAAGAAACGCGTGGCCGTGATGAACTTTGAGTTCGGCACGGTCCAGCAGTGGTGGAGCGGCAACTGGGACATCGGCAAGGGCATCTCCGATATGATCGTCAACGAACTCGTCACCGCGGGAACCTATCGCGTCATCGAGCGCAACCGTCTGGACCAGATCCTGGCCGAGCAGGACCTGGGAGAGAGTGGCCGGGCCAATCCGAATTCTGCCGCAAAAGTGGGCAAAATACTGGGTGTGAACGCCATGATCGTGGGCACCATTACCCAGTTTGGCACGGAGAAAGATGGCTTTAGCGGCGGATCCTACGGAACTTCCAAAGGAAAGGCGAAAGTGACCATCGATGCGCGAGTCGTGGACCGTCTCAAAAGCTCATTGAGGCCGATGAACGCATCCCCGAAGTGACGATCAAGATCGATGGCATGGTGGCGGATGTGGATGGGTCCATGGTGATACTGAATGTGGGCTCTTCCCACGGCTTGAAAGCGGGGACTGTGCTCAAAGTGAAGCGGGTAGCCCGGACCGTAAAGGATCCTGCGACAGGAAGAGTGCTGCGTGAGATCAGCATCATCATCGGTGAGATCCGCCTGGACGAGGTGGATGAAGGCTCATCCGTCGGCACCATCATCTCCGGTGATTCCGTCCAGGTTGGAGATAAGGTCTCGAACTAGGCTGAGCCCGGCTTCAATTCTCTTCAGATCTGACACGCTCAGGGGATAGCCTCCAAATCGGGCCTGATGGTAGAGACCTGTGATTTCGGCCGGGTGCCGAACTGCACCCACCGGCAATTGCTTGCCATCTCCGGAAGCTCGGCACGCCAAATTGGCGTGCCCTACAACTTCAGAAGAGTCCTTTTTGTGGGACCGGCTGGTAGGGTTTCCCAAGGTGCTCGAAGGCCAGGCGCGTGGCCACCCTTCCTCTACGGGTACGATTCAAAAAGCCGACCTGAATCAAGTAGGGCTCGTAAATATCCTCAATAGCGTCCGTTTCTTCGGCGATGGCCGCCGAGATCGTCTTGATCCCGACCGGCCCACCGTCGAACTTGTCAATGATGGTTAGAAGAAGTTTACGATCGGTTTCGTCGAGGCCATGTGAATCGACGTTCATTAACTCCAGGCCTCGACGGGCAATGTCGTCGTTGACAAACCCTTCCTCCCTGACCTGGGCGTAGTCTCGAACCCTTCTGAGCAGCCGGTTGGCCACCCGGGGAGTTCCCCGACTTCGCCGGGCGATTTCTTGAGCCCCCTTGAGATCCACCTCCACGCCCAGGATCCCGGCGGACCGGCTGACGACCTCGGTCAAATCTCTGCGGGTGTAAAAGTCAAGTCTCTGCAGGATCCCAAACCGGGCTCGTAGAGGAGACGTGAGCAGGCCGCTTCTCGTGGTGGCTCCAATCAGAGTAAAGGGGGGAATGTCCAGGGGAATGGAGCGGGCCCCCGGCCCCTCTCCAATCATGATGTCGATTCTAAAATCCTCCATAGCCGGGTAAAGGATCTCCTCGATAGCCGGATGAAGACGGTGAATCTCGTCAATGAAAAGGACGTCCTTGGGTTCGAGGTTGGTCAAGATGGCCGCCAGATCACCGCGTCTCTCAATGGTCGGTCCAGATGTGCTTCTGAAATTCACTCCCAGTTCATGGGCAATGATCTGGGCCAGCGTAGTCTTCCCCAGACCCGGCGGACCGTACAGGAGCACATGGTCGAGCGGGTCGCCTCGATGGATCGCTGCCTGGACGGAGATTCCCAGGCTTTCTTTGATTCTCGGTTGTCCGATGAACTCCTTCAGAGTCCTGGGACGCAGGTTGTTCTCGACCGATCGATCGGTGTCTTTCAACGATGAGTCCAGAAACCGATTCTCTTCTTCCATCAAGTAACGCTCAGACCTTTCGGTGGTCAGGAACCTGAAAGATGACTGAGGGCACCCCTCAGCACGCTTTCAAAACCTGTATCGCCTCTTTCACGACTGACCTCTCTGACGGCCTTCTCAGCAGCCGTCCGCTGGTATCCGAGATTGACCAATGCCGAAACTACGTCCCCGTTGCCCCCCCCGGATGGCCTTCCGGACTCTTCTGGAGAACGGTCTGGGATCAGCTTGTCGAGCTTCTCCTTGAGCTCGAGAACCATCCTCTCAGCCGTCTTCTTTCCAACCCCCGGAATCGAAGTCAGGCGAACCAGATCCCCCGTCAGAACGGCCTCAGCCAGCTCATCCGCAGGGAGTCCGGACAGAACGATGACTCCCAGCTTGGGGCCGATGCCGGAAATCTGAATCAACAGGATAAACAGGTCTTTCTCACGCCGGGTCAGGAACCCGTAAAGACTCAGATCATTTTCTTTTACATGAGTGTAGATTCGAAGCGTGACTTCGTCTCCCACCTCGCCCAGTTCATAGTAGGTCGAACAGGGAATGAAAACTTCATAGCCGACCCCCCCAACGTCAACGATGAGCTGTCCGGTCGATTTCTCATTGAGGGTTCCCGTCAGTCGAGCCAGCATGGTTTTGATTATAGCGAAGGGGGGCGGCGGGTTCTGGGTGCCGGATCGCCGCTCGTTGCCCTCGCGCCTTTCTGCGCAAGGGAGACGGACCACCAGCTCAACCAGGCCCTGAAAACTGGGTGTGTGGGCCTCTGCTTCGTCCTGGCCCCCAAGTGCGATCAGTTGTCAGCGGTAAGTCCTCAGTCGTAGAATAGCGATTCTCGGATCACCCGATTGGGACAACCTCTTATGTGAAGAGCTTTGTGGCAGGATGTTCAGGAGATACATCCCCCAACCCGAGAACCTAGAACTCAGATGCGAGAATGGCAAGCGCGGGAACTCATTTGCGAGATTGGCAGGCGGATGTACGCCAAGGAGCTGATCTGCGCCAATGAGGGGAATCTGTCGATCCGTCTGGGTGAGCGACTGCTTGCGACTCCCACGGGTTTGTGCAAAGGCGACATGGAGCCCGACGACCTGGTCGTGACCAACCTGGAGGGGGATCGACTCGAAGGCACACGGGAGGTCTCGAGTGAGATCAAGATGCACGTCGTTGTGTACCGGGGAAGGCCCGACGTAGGCGCTGTTTGCCACGGACACCCGATCTACGGTACGGCACACGCAGTGGCCGGTATTCCCTTGCGCGAAGCTCTGATGCCGGAAGTCGTCCTGACGCTGGGGTGCGTTCCAATTGCCCCCTACGGGACTCCTTCCACGGATGAACTGGCCAACAGCCTGAATGACCTGGTGCCTCGGCATGATGCGATCCTCCTGGCCAACCACGGTGCCATCACCCTGGGAGTCGATCTTCAGAAGGCCTTTTTTCGGATGGAAATACTGGAGCATTTTGCCAAAATTTCGCTGCTGACACGCATCCTTGGAAGGCAGAGTCTGCTCACTCAGGAATCTGTCGACAAACTTTTTGACGTCAGTGGGAAATATGGTATAACTGCTCCAGTTTCGCGGCAATCTGACTGCCCGGTCACTGCCAACGGCGAACGCCCTCTCACGCTGTCTCCGCGGGAAATCGAAGAGATCGTCGAGAGAGTCATACTGGAGATGAACAGGGACCGATAGACGGGCCCTGTTTCCTGGGAGGCACGACTAGAAAATGGCCGATTCGATGGAAGCTTTAGGGATGGTGGAGACCAAGGGTCTCGTTGCCATGGTTGAAGCCGCCGACGCGATGGTGAAGGCCGCCAAGGTCACGCTGGTCGGCTACGAGAAAGTCGGCAGTGGCCTGGTTACCGCAATGGTGCGCGGAGACGTAGCAGCGGTCAAAGCTGCCACCGATGCCGGGGCAGCGGCGGCACGGCGGGTAGGCGAACTGGTTAGCGTTCACGTCATACCGCGGCCGCATTCGAGTCTGGACGAACGCCTTCCGATCCTCCCGAAATAGCCATCCTGGTAGACTCCGGATAGAAAGTTCTGACCAGCCATGCTTCTAGGTAGAATTGCCGGAACGGTAGTCGCCACCCGCAAGGACGAGAAGTTCGAGGGGAAGAAACTACTCATCGTCCGAACCTTCGATCCCGAGACGGGCCACGACTTGGGCTACCAGGTGGCGGTCGATACCGTCGGTGCCGGTGCCGGCGAGATCGTCATCATCGTCACAGGCAGTTCCGCCCGCATGGCAACGGGGATGGCCGATCATCCCGTTGACTGCACGATTGTCGGAATCGTGGACACGATCGACTTGCATTCTTCGAAGCAACCATGAACCTGGCGGAAGTTGTTGGAACCGTTGTGGCAACCGTGAAAGATCCTCCCCTGAGAGGCCGCCGCATCCTCCTCATCAAACCGATCAACCGAAACGGCGATTCCATCGGCCCGGTTTGCGTGGCCCTGGACGCGGTGGGCGCGGGACCTGGTGAGCGGGTCTTCTATGTGACCGGCAAGGAGGGGAGCTTTCCCTGGTCTCCAGACCTGGTTCCGTCAGACTGCTCGATTGTAGGGATTCTTGACAGCGAGAACTTCCCGGATTCCGCTTCATGATCATTGGAAGAGTCGTAGACCAGCTTTTCTCCACTCAGAAAGACGCCTGTTTCGAGGGGCAAAAGCTCCTCTTGATCCAGCCTCTTACCCCCGAAGGAGATGAACGCGGAGAGCAGGTTCTGGCCATCGACGGAGCCGACTCCGGAGTCGGGGACCGGGTGCTCTGCGTGCTTGACGGCTGGGCTGCCATGAAAGTGCTGGGGGAGTTCGGTACTCCAGTCAACGCCGCGGTCGTCGGAGTCGTCGACCAGGTCGATTTGTGCGACACAGAATAATGTTAGAATGAGCGCGTTCGCGGGAGGCTGCCAGAAAGCGCGTATTTTTCTCACACGGGTGTATTTCTCATGAAGGTCCAGATTGTGGTTAAGCTCAAGGACGAAGTGCTGGATCCCCAGGGAACGGCGATCCAACGCTCTTTAAAAAAACTGGGTCACGAGGAGGTCTCACGAGTTCGCCAGGGTCGCTACTTCGAACTCGAAATCGACGACCAGGACCAGGCTGTTGTCACTCAACTCAGCGAGCAGATCGCGGCTGACGTGCTCTCGAATCCTATTATCGAAGACTTTGAGATCCGACAGATATCGTGAAGTTTGGAGTGGTGGTCTTTCCAGGCTCGAACTGCGATCACGACACCTACCACGTGATCACTCATGTAGCCGGAGAGGCGGCGGTTTTCCTCTGGCATCAGGACACCGACTTGCGCGAAGTGGACGTGGTCATCTTGCCCGGAGGGTTTTCCTACGGCGACTACCTGCGCAGCGGGGCCATCGCCAAATTCTCTCCCATCATGGAAAGGGTTAAGGATCACGCGGCCAGAGGCGGTCTCGTCCTGGGAATCTGCAACGGTTTTCAGATTCTTCAGGAAGCGGGTCTTCTACCCGGAGCCATGCTCAGAAACGCCAATCTGAAGTTTCTCTGTCAACCAGTTTTTCTACGCACCGAGCAGTTGAATACACCGTTCACCTCGGGATTGAACCAAGGAGAGATTCTCGAGATACCCATTGCCCACAACGACGGCAATTTTTTTCTGCCGGCGGCTGAACTCAACGAATTGGAAGCACGCGGACAGGTGGTTTTTCGGTACGTCGACGCCCGGGGCAGCCAGGTTCCCGAGGCGAACCCAAATGGATCGCTCAACGCCATCGCCGGAATTGTCAACTCTGGACGGAACGTGATGGGAATGATGCCACATCCGGAACGGGCGTCGGAAGCGGTTCTCGGTTCCTGCGACGGATTGAGGCTCATCAAGTCCCTTGTCGGGTCTCTCAGACAGGCCCGGAGCTAGTACTTGAGTACTACAAACGTGGAAGTCACGTCGGACCTCGTTGCCAACCACGGCCTGACTCCCGAAGAATTCGATCAGATCTGTCAGAGCCTGGGACGCACTCCGAACCTGACCGAACTCGGGATCTTCTCCGTGATGTGGTCGGAACACTGCAGCTACAAGAGTTCCAGGGTTCACCTGAAAAGACTTCCCACGGAGGGCTCTCAGGTCATCCAGGGACCGGGAGAGAATGCCGGTGTCGTGGACATCGGGGACGGCCTGGCTGCCGTGTTCAAGATCGAGTCGCATAACCACCCGTCCTTCATTGAGCCGTATCAGGGCGCCGCAACGGGTGTCGGTGGAATCATTCGCGACATCTTCACAATGGGCGCCCGACCGATCGCAGTGATGAACTCCCTGCACTTTGGCCCGCTCACCCAAACCCGAAATCAGTACATTATGGAAGGAGTCGTAGCAGGCGTCGGGGGTTATGGCAACTGCATGGGGATTCCTACGGTGGGGGGAGAGGTCAAGTTTGACAAGGGATACAGCAACAATCCCCTGGTGAACGCCTACTGCCTCGGAGTGGCCCCCAGGGAGAGCATTTTCTACGGGAAGGCTTCGGGAGTCGGCAACCCGGTGATTTACGTGGGAGCCAAGACAGGACGAGACGGCATTCATGGCGTCACCATGGCCTCGGAGCAGTTCGCGGACGGAGAAGAATCCAAACGACCCACGGTTCAAGTAGGCGATCCGTTCCTGCAAAAGCTCCTTCTGGAAGCTTGCCTGGAAGCTATGGGTTCCGGCCACATCATTGGAATCCAGGATATGGGAGGAGCCGGGCTCACGTGCTCCTCGTGTGAGATGGGTGGGCGGGCGGATCTGGGAGTCGAGATTCACCTGGATCGAGTCCCCCAGCGAGAACCGAGAATGACACCCTATGAAATCATGCTCTCCGAGTCCCAGGAGAGGATGCTGTTGGTTTGCCACAAGGGCCGTGAGGACGAGGTGCAAAAGATCTTCTCTCGATGGGAACTGGACGCCGTCGTGATCGGGGAAGTCAAGGATCACGGAAAGCTGGCCGTCTATGACCGGGGAGTGATGGTTGCCGAAATCGCAAACTGTGCCCTTACCGATGAGGCTCCTGCTTATTCTCGGCCCACCAGACGACCTGCCTACCTGGAGAGTCAGGGAGACTGGCGGGACCGAGAACTTCCGGAACCTGAAGATTACAATGCCCTGCTCCTGAGCATGGCGGGATCGCCGCAGTTGTGCAGTCGACGTTGGGTGTATCGGCAGTACGATTATGACGTGCGCACCAACACCGTGGCGGGTCCCGGGAGTGACGCTGCCGTGGTCAGATTGAAAGAAGGCACCGGGGCTCTGGCCATGAGTCTGGACGGGAACCCGTTCTATTGTTATCTGGATCCTCGCCAGGGAGCAGAGCATGCCGTCGCCGAAAGCTGCCGCAACCTGATCTGCACCGGCGCTCAGCCGCTGGCAGCCACCAATTGCCTCAATTTCGCCAATCCTGAGAACCCGGAGATCATGTGGCAGTTTGCCGAATCCATTACGGGAATCGCGGAAGCCTGCAGGGCTTTCGGGACCCCCATCACCGGAGGCAATGTCAGTTTTTACAACGAGACGGACGAGAGCGGGATTCTTCCCACCCCGGTCATCGGCGTGATCGGCAAGATCGATCGGTTGGAGACAGTCTGCCCTTCCAGCTTCCAACAGCCGGGCCACCTGGTCTTCCTGTTGGGAGACACTCGCGCGGAACTCGGCGGCAGCGTTTACCTGCAGTTGCGCGATGCTCCTCTCGAAGGGCCAATCCCGAGCCTCGACCTGGAGGCCGAAAAGACCCTGCAGGCGAAACTTCTCTCGGCCATTCGGGGAGGGATCATCCGCTCGGCACACGACGTTTCGGATGGAGGCCTGCTCTTTTGCCTGGCGGAGGCCTGTCTTTACACCCGCCTCGGCCTGAAGGCGGCGCTTGATACCGGCTCTCTGCGAGCAGACCATTTCCTGTTGAGTGAGACGGCGTCCAGGGTGGTCGTGTCGATTGACCCACGGACCGAGACCCGTCTCTTGGAACACTTCACTGACCTTCCAGTGACCAAACTCGGGGTCGTCACTGAGACTCGATTTGAAGTCGATGTGAATGGTGAGACCCTGATTGCCTTGCCCATCGAGGATGTGAGGTGTCGTTGGGAAGCCGGCTTCGAGGAGGTTTTTCGCCATTGAGAGTGATGGATAGCACTTCCTTTTCAGACGACAAATTCCACGACGAATGTGGAGTTTTTGGGATTTCTCAACACCCCGAGGCTGCGCGGATGGCGTATCTAGGGCTCTATGCACTGCAGCACCGGGGGCAGGAATCGGCCGGTATTGTGACCGTCCACGACGGCAAACTGCTTCAACGTCAGGGGATGGGCTATGTTGCGGACGTCTTTGGGGACGACGAACTGGACAGCCTCAAGGGGACTGCAGCCATCGGCCACGTTCGCTACTCCACTACCGGTGAAAGCCGCCTGGCCAACGCCCAGCCGATCCTCACCAACTCACAGCGCGGTCAGATGGCCCTGGGCCACAATGGAAACCTTCTACAAACCGAACAGATCCGTGCAGAACTCGAGAGGGAGGGAGCCATCTTCCGGTCCACGACCGACAGCGAGATCATGCTGCACTTGCTGGCCCGTTCTCGCCACAAGGAGATGGGAAACGCGATCAAAGAAGTGTTCGGGCGGGTAGCCGGGGCTTTTTCGCTGGTGCTGGCCACGCCCCAAGCCATCTGGGCTGCACGCGATCCTTACGGAGTCCGTCCGCTTTGCCTGGGCAAGCTGAACGGCTCCTGGGTAGTCGCTTCGGAAACTTGTGCCTTCGACTTGATTGGGGCCCAGTATGTTAGAGACATCAACCCCGGTGAGGCGGTGGAGTTGCGGGGAGAACACCTGACCTCCTGGACCATTGTTGAACCCAACGAGACAGCCCATTGCATCTTTGAACACGTTTACTTTGCCCGGCCCGACTCCAAGGTCTTCGAGAGAAGTGTGCATTCCAGCCGTTACGAGATGGGGCAACAACTGGCCAGAGAGCATCCGGCGGATGCAGATTTTGTGGTTCCGGTCCCCGATTCCGGCGTGACTGCGGCTCTCGGCTTTGCAAGTGCCTCCGAGATCCCTTTTCAGTTCGGCCTGATCCGCAATCATTATGTGGGGCGAACCTTTATCGAGCCCAAGAAGTCCATCCGGCACTTCGGAGTCAAGGTCAAGCTGAACCCCGTGCGCCAACTCCTGGAAGGCCACCGAGTGGTGATCATTGACGATTCGATCGTCCGCGGTACGACCAGCAAGAAAATTGTCGAGATGCTGCGTCAGGCCGGAGCCACTGAGATACACATGCGAATCGCATCTCCACCCACCGTGTCCCCCTGTCATTACGGTATCAATACACCGACCTACTCGGAGCTGATTGCCAACCGGATGAGCGTGCAGGAGATCTGCAAGTACATCCAGGCCGACAGCCTCTGCTACTTGAGCGTCGAAGGGATGAAGGTCGCAGTCGGAGCCGAGAAAGGTTTCTGTGCTGCGTGCTTCGATCGGAAGTACCCGCTCCCACGCACGCCGCGGGCTCCCCAGAGAGAACTCTTCGAGATGGAAGGCGTCTAGAGCCAGCCCAAGGTGAAATCCGCGTGAGCGAAGAAAGTCGGAGCTCAAAGGAAGCCAGCCCTCAGTCCGGGCTGACCTACGCTGACGCCGGAGTCGATATTGACCGGGCTGACCAGGCCAAGCAACGCATTAAGGAACTGGCTCGTTCAACATTCACGGCCGAAGTAGCCGGCGACATCGGTCTCTTTGGAGCCTTGTTCCGGCCCGATTTCTCGAGACTCCAAATCCCCGTTCTCGTGTCCAGTGTCGACGGTGTGGGCACCAAGCTCAAGATCGCCTTTATGACGGGAATCCACAACACGGTCGGCGTCGATATCGTCTCCCATTGCGTGAATGACATTCTAGTTCAGGGCGCGCTGCCGCTTTTCTTCATGGACTACATTGCCGCAGGACGCCTGGAGCCAAGTGTCATCGAAGAGGTAGTCAGCGGCCTGGCCGCCGCTTGCCGCGAATCTCGCTGTGCCCTGCTGGGAGGAGAGACTGCAGAAATGCCGGATTTCTACTCCGATGGCGAGTACGATCTGGCCGGGTTCGTGGTTGGAGTCGGGGACCAGTCCAAACTACTTGGTGCCGACCGCGTGGAGCCGGGTGATCGGCTCATCGGACTTCCTTCCTCTGGGCTTCACACCAACGGATTCTCCCTGGTTCGGAAACTCTTCTTTGAAATGGAAAAGATGTCTCCCACAGATCACCTGCAGGAAGTGGGCCGCAGCCTGGGTGAGGAGTTGCTCGAGCCACATCGCAATTATCTGGGTGTTTTGCGGGAACTGATCCAGGCAGATGACCTCCACGCGGTAGCCCACATTACAGGCGGAGGCATCCCTGGCAACCTAGAGCGAATCCTGCCTCCCCACCTGGACGCGCTGGTTGAGGAGGGGAGTTGGCAGGTACTGCCCATCTTTCGGATGATTCGGAGCCTCGGTCAAGTCAGCCAGAAAGAGATGTACCGAACCTTCAACATGGGTCTGGGAGTGATTCTTGCGGTCCCGCAGCAGCGTCTCGATCGGGTCCAGGAGTATCTCCAGCACCGAGGAGAGAAGTACTTCTTGATCGGAGAACTCAGCCCGGGTACTCAGCGGGTTCGCTTCCAATGAAGCGCGTGGCCATTCTATTGAGCGGGCGAGGGTCCAACTTCATGGCCCTTGCCGATGCTATCGATCGCGGTGAAATCCCGGCCAGGATAGTGGCAGTGATCTCAAACCGCGAAGGAGCTCCCGGTCTGGAACTTGCTCGGGGTCGAGGGTACCCGACAGCTTTTGTTTCCTCCCGCGGCAGGTCCAGGGAGGAATTCGATGGGGAGGTGGTGGCCAGACTTGAGGAAGTCGGAGCAGAAATTGTGTGTCTGGCCGGTTTCATGAGGCTGCTGAGTCCACTTTTCATCCGCCATTTCCCAAAGCGGATTCTCAACATTCATCCCTCATTGCTGCCGGCCTTCCCCGGGCTCCATGCCCAGCAGCAGGCAGTGGCGTGGGGTTCGAAGGTCTCGGGCTGCACGGTGCATTTTGTTGACGAACAGCTCGATCACGGCCGCGTCATCCTGCAGCGGACGGTGCCCGTGTTGGACGACGATGATGAGGAAAGCCTTTCGGCACGGATTCTGGAGGTTGAGCACCAGGTCTACCCGGAAGCACTCCGCCTGGTCTGCCAGGATCAAATCCGGGTGGATGGGCGGAGAGTGGTTCACGTCGGTGAAGAAGGTTGAAGAATCCAAGACAGGAAGGGGGAGGCGGACTCGGGGCGGCGAACGTTAAAGAGCGGCCGTGAGCCGCCCTGAGTCCGGCTCCCCCTTCCTGTTGACGTCTCGGTTTCGAGATCAGAGAGTAAGTATCCCCCGGAGGTTGAACTCGCAGGTGGGCGGAGACTAGCCGGCGAACGGTCTTCTGCGCAGGTGGTCGGCCAGGGATTCGAGTTCTTTTCGCATTTCCAGGCAGACCTTTTCGATAGGAGAGGATCCTTCTTCTTGAGGGCGGAGACTCCTTACGGGTCTAGCCGGCGAAGTCTTTGCGCAGGTGGTCGGCCAGGGATTCGAGTTCTTTTCGCATTTCCAGGCAGACCTTTCGATAGGAGAGGTCCTTCTTCTTGAAGAGCGGCAGCCCTGTCCCTGCCGTCCGGTCACCCAGTTTCTTTCGGGCTCCAGCAATGGTGTAGCCCTCTTCATACAGAAGCCGGCTGATGGCGTCGATCAACTCCAGGTCCTTGGAACGGTAAATCCGCTGGCCGGCCCGATTCTTTCCGGGAGACAGAGTAGGAAACTCCGATTCCCAGTAGCGCAGAACATGCGGTTCTACCCCGCAGATCTCGCAAACCTCACCAATCTTATAAAAGAGTTTCCTTCCTGCGCGACGCGCCACCCTGGGACTCCCTTGCGATCTCTAGAACACCTTCCTCGACGGCCTGAAGGTGACATATCTGCTGGGCTTGAGACGAATCCGGGCACCAGTTTGGGGATTGCGGCCCGTTCTGGCTTTTCGATGGATCACATTGAGCGAGCCAAAACCTGAGAGCTTCACGTTCTCACCGCCCACCAGAGCGGCCTTCAGCTCGTCGATGATCAGGTCAACCATCTCCCTCGCCTCTTTTTGGGAAATTCCACCGTGTGTTTCGTAGACAGCTTTGGCTAAATCCGCTTTGATCAATGAACCGCCTCAAGATGGCCAGGCTATCAAACCTTCGAAGTCCGACCCGGAATGAACTGAATGATAGGCACCGGCCCGGAAGCTGTCAAGCCGCCTCAGCGCACTGTCCGGGGAGTTCACGGTCTTCATTCGGGATGGATTTCGTGGGAGTAATTATGGTCAGGATCACCGGCGCCCGATTCGAGGACGGGTCCGCTGAATCACGCGGATCGGCGTCGCGTAGAAATCATAGGCTTCTCGCAGTTGATTCACAAGGAAACGCTCGATCGAGAAATGGAGCTTTTTTCGAGTGCGGGTGAAGAGAACAAAGGTAGGAGGGGCGGTGCTCACCTGGGCCACATACAGGAGAGGGTTCCTCTCCTTTCCGGCAGATGGTATTCGGGATTGGAGCCGTTGCTCTATCAGGCGATTCAACTCCGCTGTCGGCACTCGAAATTGCCGGGCCTTGCTGGCTTGATCCACATAATCCAGTAGCTTGTGTACGCGCTGGCCTGTCATGGCAGAGACAAAGACCATCGGAGCGTAGGCCAGGAAGCGCATACGGTGGCGGAACTTCTCTTCAAGCTGGTGGGCGGTAAAAGTGTCCTTCTCAATCAAGTCCCACTTATTGATCACAACAATGAGTGACTTACCCGCGTCATGAGCATAGCCTCCGATCGTGGCGTCCAGCTTCGTGGCGCCCTCCGTCACGTTGAGAATCAGCAGCACGACATCACAGCGGTCAATACTCTTTCTTGCCATCACCATGCTGAGCTTCTCTGCCATTCCCGTGGTCTTGCCCTTACGTCGGATCCCAGCCGTGTCAACCAGTCGATAGGTTCTGCCGTCTCTGACCATCAAAGTGTCAATCGAATCCCGTGTGGTCCCCGGTATCTCCGTTACAATCGACCTCTGCCGACCGACAAACTGGTTCAGCAGAGAAGACTTACCCATGTTGGGACGGCCAATGATGGCGATCCGCGTCCCTGCCTGGGGCTCCTCTGACACGCCCTCTGGGAGAATCGAAATCAAATCAGTGACGAGTTCATCAAAACCACGCTCGTGCTCGGCCGACACCCCGTAGAGCTTTTCGATGCCCAGACCGTGAAAGGCGTGGATGAGATCTTCCACCTGCGGAACATCCAGTTTGTTGACGATGAGATAGAAGCTCCGCCCCGACTGCCTCAGGAGAGAGACCAGAGAGGCGTCCAGGTGAGTCGGGCCCACCCTTCCGTCCACGACCAGCAGGATCAGGTCCGCCTCACTGATCGCGATCCGGGCCTGGTTCAAGACCTGTTCGGGTATCACGTCCTTGTCTTCGGGAACGATTCCTCCGGTGTCAACCAGCTCGACTTCCCTGTCATCAAAGCGGGTCCGAGCATACATCCGGTCCCGAGTGATACCCGGTTCGTCGCCAACTATCGCCTTGCGGCTACGGATGAGGCGGTTGAATAAAGAGGACTTCCCCACATTCGGACGGCCCACGATCGCGATCCTGAACATTTTTCTTGCGAATCGCCTCCCGGCCTTCTAGATCTCCGGCCAGTGGTGAAAAATCTGCTCACCGTGGAAACGGCCGTTTTCGATAAAGACCCGGTTGGTCATACGGCCAGAGACAATTGCCCCGGCCAGGTAGATCCCTTTCGCATTCGTCTCCAGAGTCTCAGGGTCGTGCTGTGGAATCATGGTCTCTCTTTCCACCTCGATCCCCGAGCTACTCAGAAACTCAACATCTGGATGGTAGCCGGTCATGGCAAGAACGGAGTCGTTCTCGAGTGCGAGCATGGCTTCTGGAGTCTTGATGATGATTTCCGTGGGCCTGATTTCAATCACTTCAGTGGATAGATAGGCACGGATTTCACCGTTCCGAATGCGGTTTTGAATATCCGGCAACACCCAGTACTTGATGTGCTTTCCCAGGGCTGCGCCCCGATAAATCAGGGTCACGTCGACATGATTTCGATAGAGTTCCAGGGCGGTTTCTACCGCGGAGTTCTTGCCTCCGATCACGGCCACTTTCTTGCCGAAGTAGGGATGCGCCTCAGTATAGTAATGGCTTACTTTATCCAGCTCTTCACCAGGAACATTCATCAGGTTGGGGTTGTCAAAGTATCCGGTTGCAACAATGATCTTGCTACAACGAAGACTATGCTCTTGGGCCCGGCGATCTTTCGTTTCCACCGCAAAATCGCCGTCCGATCCGGACACCTTCAAGACCTCCTCGTAATCTCGGAGAGGGAGATCGTAATGGCGGGTCACGCGTCGATAGTACTTCAGCACCTCGTGGCGACGCGGCTTCAGAGTTGGTGATATCAGGGGAAGATCTCCAATCTCCAGAAGATCGGCGGAGGTAAAGAACTCCATATTCACCGGGAAGCGGTAAATCGAGTTGACTACACTGCCCCGGTCGATGATGCAAAAGGCCAGATTCCGGCGCTTTGCCTCGATTCCGCAAGCAAGTCCCGCAGCCCCGGCTCCAATGATGATCAAGTCCAGTTTTTCACTCATTTGACACAACTTAAGTCGGTTCAATAAAATATCGAATCCTTTCCGATGGGCGATTAGCTCAGCTGGTTAGAGCGCCGCCTTCACACGGCGGAGGTCACTGGTTCGAGTCCAGTATCGCCCACCACTCAAGCCTCTTGTAGAGACGCGGATGGATCCGGTCGGTTTCGCGTGGCTGATGCAGACCCTGGAAACGCGAAACCAGGAGTATAGCAGGAGCGCGGACTCGTGAATTGCTTTTTGCTAAGAGAGAGCCCGACCTGATGGCGGGCCTCGTCAGCGCAGGGAATCAGGTGACCGCCGACTCGGCGGCCGAGATCCTCCGAAAGGGGGGGAACGCCGTCGATGCCGCCGTGTGCGCCACGCTGACTTCATGCAGTGCCGGGCGGTGCCGCCAGCAGCGGGTAGTTGGTCATGTCCGATATCAAGATTGAAGTTTGCCTCGAGTCAGTCGAAGACGCCGTCGCGGCAGAGCAGGGTGGTGCCGATCGAGTCGAATTGTGCGCCAGTCTGGTCGAAGGAGGAACCACTCCCAGCGTGGGGACCGTTTCCATGGCCCGAGAGTCCATTCAGATTGGACTTCAGGTAATGATCCGACCCCGGGGGGGAGATTTCCTCTATTCCTCGAGCGAGTTTGAAGTGATGCGCCGCGATGTTCGCATGGCCCGAGATCTGAGAGCCGATGGTGTGGTCCTTGGTGTCTTGCTGGGCGGCGGCCAGATCGACACCAAGAGAACGGGCGAGCTGGTGAAGCTGGCTCACCCCATGAGTGTCACCTTCCATCGGGCTTTCGACAGGTGTCGCGACCCCTTCGAGGCTCTCGAGCAACTCGCTGCCATGGGAGTCGACCGGATTCTAACCTCGGGACAGGAGAGTACCGTCCTGGAAGGTATCGAACTGATCACCCGGCTGCATGAGCGTGCCGGAGATCGGATCATCATTCTTCCTGGTTGCGGTATCACTGTCGAAAATATTCGCCAGATCCTCCGCCGCTGCGGTGCCAGCGAAGTACATATAGCGGCCAATCAGAGTGTTTCCAGCCGAATGAGTTATCGGAACGATCGCTGCTCTATGGGTTCTCAGACCAGATCTCCCGAGTACGAGAGAATTGCGACATCGGTGCGTGAGGTTTGCCGCTTTCGCCAGAGGCTTCCATGATCTGCTGGAATCGGGGCGGTTTTTCTGATTGAATCTAGCAGTAGAGAGTTGAGAGACCGTTCGAATGGTGAAAAAAAAGACACAGAAGATTAACCCCCAGATGCTCAAGACGGGCCCATTTCAGGACCCTAGAAAGTCGCTTCGGGTGGGGCGCAATCAGCCTTGCCCCTGTGGCAGCGGGCGCAAGTACAAAGACTGCCACCAGTCTGAGGGAGTCGAGTTCCTGCAGAAGCTTCAGCAAAATCAGCAGCGTGAGGAGCTCAAGCAGCAGGGAGTTCCCTGGTACAAACGGCTCCTCCGCTCCTAGTACGCTAGTACTTCCATTTCTTACCTTTCAGATTCTGTCGGCGACAGGGGCACACAAGTGCTCAGAAGCGATAAATTACTGGGCAACTTGAATGATTTCGTTATAATATCAGTATGATATAAGCAAGGAGGTTAGAGATGATCCAAGAAAAGGAGATCAAAGCCATTTCCGGTCTGGCAGTTCTTCCCATCGCGTTTTTCCTGCAGATTCTCTCTGTTCTGGCCGTCATCGGGGCTGTCCGCAGAGAGAACGCCCTCGCCATCGTTCTTTCGATTTTCTTCGTAGTTGTGGTGGTTCTGGTGTGGGGCGGGCTCTTCATGGTGCACCCCAACCAGGGCAAAGTACTTCAGCTCTTTGGTAAATACGTGGGCACCGTGCGGACCGCCGGGTTGAAATGGGCCAATCCGTTCTACAGTAAGAAAGCCCTGTCACTCCGAGTCAGGAACTTCGAGAGTGGCCGGCTGAAGGTCAACGACAGCCTGGGTAACCCGGTCGAAATTGCAGCCGTAGTCGTGTGGAGGGTCGTGGACACGGCCGAGGCCATCTTTGAAGTCGACGACTTCAGAAGCTTCGTTCAAATTCAGAGCGAGTCTGCCCTCCGCAACATGGCGACCAACTACCCCTACGATCAGCACAACGAAGGTGAAACATCACTCCGCAGCCACACGATGGAGATCGCCGACGGTCTTCGCGTCGAGATCCAAGACCGGCTTGGGAAGGCCGGCGTTGAAGTGACGGAGTCGAGAATCAGCCATCTGGCTTACTCGCCCGAAATCGCCCAGGCGATGCTGCAGCGCCAGCAGGCCACAGCCATAGTCGCGGCGCGCCGGAAAATCGTGGAGGGAGCCGTCGGTATGGTCGAGCAGGCACTGAAAGAACTGTCTGCCAAGCAGGTGGTCGATCTGGACGATGAGCGGAAGGCCGCCATGGTGGGCAACCTTCTGGTGGTGTTGTGCGGTGACCACAATGCCCAGCCCATTGTCAATGCCGGTTCGCTCTACTAGAGCAGCCCGCGGTGAAAAGAAAATCGTTTCTGCTCCGGGCAGCACCGGAGATTATGGAAGCCCTGCAAAAATGGGCGGACGACGAACTCCGGAGTGTCAATGCTCAAATCGAGTACATTTTGCGCGGCGCTCTGCGCAAGTCAGGACGCCTCCCTTCGCCGCAGGCTGACCCAGGCGACTCAGCCTCCGGCCCGAAGAGAAGCTAGATTCCGGAATTGAGAAAATGACGTCGCTTCACTCAAGGAGCTTGCAGGAATTTGTCAAAACCGGGAGTCTTGACCCGCTCCAGGTTGGGCTCGATCCCCCGCGACACACACACTGCATAGCCGTCCTGGTCGGGAAGAAAGCCCACGATTCTATCCACATCCATGATGGCTGCAGTGGTGGCGATCGCATCCGCCATCATACCCGTGGGAGCGAGAGCCGCAGCTGCAACCGGTCCCCGTACCCCCTTCCCCGTTCTTGGATCGACAATGTGGGAGTAACGAATTCCGTCAACTTCCACGTATCGATAGAGGTCGCCCGAGGAGGCTACCGAGTGGTTGGCCAACCACAACTCCAGCGGTTTTCCACAGGCTTGCACAGAGACGGTCCAGCCTGAGAGACCCGGAGGCGGATCACCGCAGGTAATATCTCCACCGGCATCGATGAGGAAACGGGAAATACCCCTGCTGCGAAGCAGGGCTGCCACTTCGTCGGCAATAAATCCCTTTGCGATCCCCCCCAGATCCAACCTCATTCCCTGATACCGGAGCAGAACGGTCCGGGGACCCGGATCCAGCACCAGATGCTCGAATCCCACCAGCAAGCGGGCAGCTTCCAGTTCCCCGGCAGGTGGAATCGTTTTCGAGCGAAAGCTGCGCCGCCACAATTTCACCACCGGCCCCACGGTCACGTCAAAAACACCGCCGCTCCGCTGAGAGAGTCGCCGACTCGCCGCAAGGACCTCATGGAGCTCGCGACTGACACGGGTGGCCGAGCCTCCAGCCCGGGCGTTGACTCTGGACAACTCGCTGTCATCGCGGAAGTCGCTGAGCAGTTGATCCAGTTCATCCACGCGCTTGAAAGCCTGCCGGGCAGCCTCAGCGGCCAGTTCCCCGCTCCCGGTATAAAAAACGATACGGAATCTCGTGCCCAGTTTGAACCTGGAGTACTCGAAACGCTCCAAAGTCTCGGGCTTTGGGAAGCGTTCAGGAGCCTCGGCAGAGACGAAATGGGCGAGGGTCCACCCGAAAACGGCGCAGCCGACGGTCCAGCACAGCCACTGCGTCCGTGACGCGATCCGCATTGCTTTCATCACGGCCTGCCGGACCGAACCACTCGGAAACCGATATGGAAACAGTCCGAATACCACCACTTGCTCTTGGGAACCTGGGGATCCGTCACGAGGCACTCCTTCTCCGAGACCAGGTGGGGATCAGAGCAGTTCAGCTCTTCTTGCCGAGTGCGGTAGGATCCGCCCAGCACCGGGATGGATTGCTGAGCAGGGTCGCCCTGAATCTCCCTGTGGGGGGCCACAAACTCGGCCACATTTCCGAGCAGGTCCTGCAATCCCAAGGAGTTGGGCTCCCGCGTACCTACTTCCATGGTCATACGGCGGGTGTTGTCTTTGGACCACGCCACCAGGCCCAATGGCGGCTCTTCCCGAGAGCCTGCTTCGCAGGCCAGTTGCCACTCTTGTCGGGTGGGCAATCGATAGGTCTTTCCGGTAAGCGCTGAGAGCCACTCACAGTACTTCTGAGCGGCGTAGAGCGTCATGCTCAGGCCGGGCGTCTTCCGGTTCCCCATCCCTGGTCCGGGGCTCCATAAGGGGGTGTGGGACGGCTCACGGCGTCGACCCTTTGCTTCACCTCCGGCGTCGACTCTTCATCTGCACCCCCAAAGTAAAAGAGCTCGTATTCGTCCCAGGTCACCTCAGTCTGGCTGATCCACGTCTGCGGATCGGTGCCGGGGAGCGCGATCATCCGAAAGGAGACATCCATTCCGGGTATGGTCTCAGTGTAGTTTTCAACCGCGCCCTGCTCCTGCGCAGTCGGCGCAGCGAGACTTGTCCCGTGCCCCGGCAGGGCGGTCAGCAGCAGGCCGATCGCTACCAACATCAGGGGCAGTTTCAGCGCGCGCGCTTCCATTTGGCCCTATTCATAGCGCAGGGCTTCCACGGGGTCCAGTCGGGAGGCGCGATCCCTCAGTCCCTCAAGCCCTTGCTGGCGATAGCGGGCCACCAGAGCCTGGCCAATCTCCCTCCCATCAGCAGACTACCTCTTTTTGAACAACGTCATGAGAATGCACAACTAGGTCTCATACAAGAGTTCCCTCGAGGGATCCAGTCTTTTCCAGCTCCAACCACCTACAGCAATGATGAGAGTCAGAAGGGACAGAATCGGAAGCGAAGTGACCACTCCGAGCAGAGGCACTTCCCAGAAAGAGAAGGGAATCTCGAGCCACCAAATCTGGATTCGCAATGTGAAGCCAAGCAATAGTGCACTGGGAAGAAGCCCCAGTGTCATCGACAGCATGATCACGATTGTGATCAACAGGTTCTGGCCCAGGTTCGCCGCCGCATCCTGGCGTTTCCGCCCCAGGGGAACCCAGCCCGGAAAGTTCAGAGCCAGGAGGTTGTGCATGGCACAACACATCAACCCTGTGGACAGCACCAGAGGGAAAACCCCCAACATCATCCAAAACAGCACCAGGACACGGGGGAGAGAGGTGGCCTGCATCACCGACTCCGGCAGAACAACCATTCTTTCCACGCCCAGGGAGTCGATGGCGAGTTGTGTCACCAGAGTCATTGCACAACCCAGCGCAGAATAGAGGCCGATCTGGACAGCCGGAGCTCCTGTTTCTGCGACAAACAATCGCCACGAAGTAATCGGCCAGGATCGAACCATCTCCAGATTGGTCAGATCGGTCCGAAAGTCATTCCGATAGCCGTTCCCTGCGAACATCGGAAAAAACAAGAATAGGACCAATCCTGTTACCAGGAATATTCCATACACCCATTCCGGCATGGGCAGCAGCATCAGGCCAATATAGAGCGCCGTAAGGGCGAGAAGACCAATGAACACCTGTCGCCGAAGGGGGATCCGCGTTGAGGCCAGGAGGTTTTTCCAGATGACGGCAGTCTCCGGGGACTTCACGAAGCGTAGAGAGAAGGGTATGTCCCGTCGACGCCGGAGCGACGTATTCCGGTATTGTCCACTACCGTCTCTCAACTCGCTGGCCCGGCGAGCTTTCTCGAGCGCGGCTTCTTCAAATCGGGTCGCCGATCTTACGACCCATTCGTTCTGAACCACGATCAGGAGCAGATTCACGAAAAGGCCAGAAACAAAGACAGAGGAAACCACAGAGGACGTGAAGTGCAGGCCGAGAAAGACAACAAAAGGTGCCAGCAGAATCGACAGCCATGATTCGGAAATGGCATCGCTCACCACCTGTACGGCCTGGAGGAAAGTGGCTGAACTACTCGCCGCACCCAACACCGCCAGCATGAGCTTACTACTCAGGAAGATGAAGAGAATCCAGTAGAGGAGAATGCCTCCGACCAGGCCCACGCGACGCACCCAGGCTCTCTCACTCGGCAACTCCTGGTTCCGGGCGATCCAGAGGCTACGCGCTTTGGCATGAAGATCCCAATTCGTCAGGAATAGCCAGTAGGACAGAAATCCCAGCAGGAAACCCCGGCTGCCGATGCCAATGAGAAGGCTCATGAAGAAACAGCCCAGCAGGACCCTGGGCTGGTTTTTCAGGATGGCGTACTGGAGAATTTGTCGTTTGGGCAAAGGGGCGGGCATCAGCAGATGAAGCTCCGACTCCTGCAGGGTCAGCGGCCGGCTCCCCCACTGCATAAGCCACCAGATGCTCAGCAACAGGGCCAGAACAAAGCTCGAAAAAACTCGAAAAGCAGGCAGAAGGCTGGACGAGGTCTCGAGGAATTGCCGGGGCAGCCCCACTTCAGCACTTTCCGAACTCAGCAACACAGGCGCCAGCCAGAACAGCAGCCAGGCCAACCCTGCCAGGAATCCGATCAGGTAGGTCGGGTGCCGGAGCATGCGGGCAAAGAGGACCAGCCGTCCTCTGAGACTCAGGGTGAGCAACCGTATCAGGGGCCGGCTGATCACTGGCTCTCGTCCGCGAGTCCGGTTGCTTTCATGAAGATTTCCTCGAGATCGGCTCCCTCATCTATATCTGGAAGAGCCTGCCTGATCTGACTGAGGGAACCCTCCAGTACTTTCTTGCCGTGCTGGAGAATCAAGATCCGCGAGCAGACTTCTTCGACCAGGTGAAGCATGTGCGAGGAGACAATCACGGCAGCACCTTCCTCGGCGGTGCGGAGAATCATGCGCTTGGCTCTCCGGATGGCACGTGGATCAAGACCGGTCAAGGGTTCATCCAGAACCAGCGCCCGCGGGGAATGGAGCAAAGCGCAGGCGATGATCAGTTTTTGCTTCATACCCCGGGACAGTTCGGTCGGATAAGCATACTTCTGATCAGAGAGGCCATTGTCTCCGAGCAGAGCCTCGGCCCGGTCAACCCCGTCCTCGACTCCGTAGAGCTTGGCGAAAAGCATCAGATGGTCCCAGACTGTCAGGTATTCGAACAGATGTGGCTCGTCCGGGACGAAGGCAAGAATCTTCTTTGCTGCAATCGGGTCCTGGTCGAGATCCACGCCTCCGATCCGGATGACTCCTCCGGTGGCCGGGATGATCCCGCACAGGCAACGCAGTGTGGTCGTCTTACCCGCTCCATTGGGGCCCACCAAACCCAGAATTTCCCGCGGTGCCACCTCGAATGAGAGCCGGTTGACGGCCTGGAACCCATTATAGGATTTGATCAAGGAGTGCACAGAAATCATAGATCTTGCCGAGGCGAAGGGATTAACGAGGGTCAGCTCCTGGAGTGATCCCGGCCCTATTTCTGTTTCGGAACCGGTCTAAGATAGAGAACCTTCTCGCGAACGGCCACATCTCGTCCGTAGGTTTGTTTGTAGTAGAGGGTGTGCCCGTGGTCCTTCACTTCAAACTCGTACACATTCCAGTCCGGGAGGGCAGTCGGTAGAGTGGTCAGTCTTTCCCTGATGATCAACCGGTTCTCATCAAACTCGACGTGCCGGGTCCACTTCGTGGCGCCCATTTTACCCTCGCTGCGTCCCACCGAATAGAGATAGACGATGGGGGCCACCGCCTCTCCCTCCACCGTGGCTTCGCGGATCCATTCGACTCCCTGGCTGGTCACCTTCATCGTCCACACACTGTTTTCCGCTTCCCCGGGTGACCGAACCTCGTCGATGTACCATTGACCTGCCACCGCGCACACCTCCACTGCCGGTTTCCTCTGAAGGGACGGAAGGAGCAGCAGAATGAGCAGGCTTGTTTTCAAATACATAACCACTCTCAAGATCCGAATGAGGATAGCACAGAGCCCCCCCGAACCGGCGGCCATCAGGTTGCGAAGTCGGGGTGGGAATGGTAGCGTTTCTGCTCTATTCCGATTCTCGTTCTGAGGACGCAAAGATCATTAGTTGCCCATGAGTGAAAATCGAAGCCTGAGCAGCCGCCTGATCAATCAGTTTCTGGCAGGCGTAGAGCGGGTGGGAAACGCTCTCCCGCACCCCGCCAGCCTGTTCGGCATACTGGCCGGTTTCGTAGTCCTTCTTTCCTGGATATTCAGCACGCTGCAGGTCACGGTGGCCCACCCCGCAACCGGGGAGATCGTCGAACCAGTCAACCTGATCTCACAGTACGGCCTGCACCGGATCCTGACTGAGATGATCACCAACTTCACCGGCTTCGCGCCCCTCGGAACGGTGCTGGTTTCGCTACTGGGGATCGGTGTCGCAGAAAGCAGTGGTTTGATTGGCACCAGCCTCCGACTGCTGGTGATCTCGGCTCCCAAGCGACTCCTGACCTTCGTGATCGTACTGGCAGGCGTCCTTTCCAACACCGCCAGCGAGGTCGGATACGTTTTGCTGGTACCTTTGAGTGCCGTGGTTTTTCTGGCCGTGGGCCGCCATCCGATTGCCGGCCTGGCAGCGTCATTCGCGGGAGTCTCCGGGGGCTACAGCGCCAACCTGCTACTTGGAACCGTAGACCCCTTACTGTCCGGACTCTCTGAAGAAGCGGCCCATATCATCGACCCGTCCTATCTGGTCAACCCGGCCTGCAACTACTACTTCATGGCGGCTTCCACGCTCCTGATCGCCGGCGCGGGAACCTGGGTCACGGAGAGGGTTGTGGTTCCGCGCCTTGGCAATTATGAAGGAGATGCCAGGCCGGAGAGACTCACAAGGCTGACCCCAAAAGAAATCAGGGGACTCATTTTCGCAACGATTGTGATCGTTGTGCTCCTCATCCTGGTGGTGATCGGGCTGGTTCCAGAGCACGGTTTCCTGCGGGACACGGAAACCGGAAGCGTTCTTCGCTCCCCTTTCATGAAGGGAATCGTGGCTTTCATTTTCATTTCAGCCACCCTGGCTGGGATTGCTTACGGCCTGGGCGCCGGGACGATCCGCAGCGACTCGGACATCATGAACGGCATGGGCAAGGCCATGGAGACACTGGGAATCTACATGGTACTGGTGTTCTTTGCTGCTCAATTCGTCGCCTACTTCAAGTGGACCAACCTGGGACTGATCTTCGCAATCAAGGGGGCCGACTGGCTCAAAGCCTCGGGGCTGGGGCCCATCCCCCTCATGCTTGCTTTCATTCTTCTGTCTGCGCTCATCAACTTATCGATGGGAAGCGCTTCCGCGAAATGAGCCATCATGGCACCCGTCTTCGTGCCCATGTTCATGCTTCTCAACTACTCACCGGAGCTGGTCCAGGCCGCTTACAGAATTGGAGACAGCGCCACAAACATCGTGTCTCCCATGATGTCCTACTTCGCCTTGATCGTTGCCTTCATGCAGCGCTATGTTCCCAAAGCCGGCATTGGCACCGTGGTGGCAACAATGCTGCCCTATACCTTCGTTTTTCTGGCGGTGTGGATGGTGCTGCTGGACCTTCCGATCGGACCCGGAGCGCCGCTTTTTCTGCAACCCTGACAGACTGAACGGATGACCTCCCCGGGCCCTGATTCGTAGGGCACGGTTATCAACCGTCCCGAACTGAACTCGCTGGCAGCCTGCGCCCTAGGCAATCTGATCTTGGAACGTTTCCTGGTGCACTGTCCGGAAAGTTCACGCCGCTACTTCGGGCGTCTTTTCGCCGACAGCTTTGTTGCGCTACCTCGAAAGACTCTCGGCCTGCCTGCGTCGCGCGCCTCACTGACGACGAAAATCCATCCCGAATTAACGCCGCGAACTTCCCGGACAGTACACTACTCGATCACCGCTGTCGCGTCGCCCAGGGCGACTCTGCCGCCGGCTAGCTTCGAGCCCGAGTGCTTTGACTTCACATAGACGAAACCCTGGATCGATTCACCCGGCTCCAGGGCTCCCTGCTTCAATCGATATCCGTCCAGAACCAACCTGAGCTGCTCTGTGATGATCACGGAGTAGCTGTTGTCAGAGGTCGGCTTCCGCGCGGGTGCGCTGGGTTGAGTCGTGCCGGGCCCCCCTGCATAAACATCTCCGCCAATCCCGGAGTTGGCCGCCCGATAGAACTTCGCCAGTTTGGCGAGAACCTTGGTCGACGGCACCTGTGCCAGTTTCTTGTTCTTGAGCGACCAGGCCTGGACCAGGTCGGGAGCGACCGGAACGGGAACCTCTCCTTGATTAACCACAGTCACATCAATGACAGCGAAGCCTGCATCCAGGACCTGCACCGGAAAGCCCACCGGCAGACCGTCCTTCGGAATCGATCTGGCCTGCAGCTCAATGCCTTGTCCAGCCAGAAAGGTGGAGCTAACTCCGAAAAGCAAGAGCAGCGCCAGCTTGTTCTTCATGCTGTTATTGTACCGTGAAACTCCATCCCAGCGGGAAAACAGTCATGGGATGTGAGACAATTCAGCCGGAGGACAGGACAAGCGATGGCGGGATCACTGAATCTGGAAGAGAAGGCGGAGAAAGCGTTTTCCAGCAACGCTTTGAGCCGGTCCGTTCTAACCTTGATTGCCCTGATCACTCTCAGCGTTTTTTCCTTCCTTCTATGGATTCTCTATGTCAAGGAACCTCTGGTAGAGTTCGAGGACCGGTTTCTTTTTCTGCCGGCCCTGAATGCTCTGCTGAACGCTTTCAGTGCCACCTGCGTGATTCTGGGTGTCCGAGCCATCCGCCGTCATCGACCTCGAATTCACATGCGCTTTGTCCTGAGTGGATGTTTCTTCACGGTGGTGTTTCTCATCAGCTATATCTTCCACCATGTTCTGCATGGGAACACACCTTTCCTGGGTACCTGGTGGCTCAAAGCCTTCTATTTCGGAATGCTCGGGACTCACATTCTGGTGGCTGCAGTCACTCTACCCCTCATCCTCACCACTCTGTACCTCGCGTTCACGGGTCAATTCTCTGTTCACCGAAGGCTGGCCCGCTATACATTTCCTGCATGGCTGTACATGTCCGTCACGGGCGTCCTGATTTTCCTGTTGCTGAAACTCAGTGGGTCGGCTTGAAACGTTCCTCGTTACGCGCTCGTCAAGACTTGCGCAGCTACCCTTAGGTTCAGAATTCGGGGCCAGGTTCCTGGTTACGCAGTCGTTAAAGCTCCTGCTTCTGTGGGTTCGGCGAGCGGCCAGGTTGCCTCCGAAACCCCGGCCCACAGGCCGTAAGGAACACGAACCCACCATGGAACCCACTGAGGCAGGAGCCTTGGCGACTGAGTGGCGGCGGTCAGGCCGACATCCTCGAATTCGCGGCGACCAGCTACTGGAGTTGCTTGAGGGCTGCCTGGTATCGCTGGAGCTGAGCATTCGTCGCAGTCTTCGAATGAGGGTCTTGATCGGGCAGCGCCAGGGCTTTCTGCTGGGTTTCAATCGCCTCCTGGAGACGCCCGGATCGAAACTGGATCTCGGCCAGTAGCGAAAGGTGTACGGGATCCTTCTCTTCCACCAGTTCGGCGGCCCGAGCAGCACCCTTGAGAGCAAAACTCAGGTTGGGCGCCTCGACCCCCTCGGTGTGGATTACGGTGCGGGCCAGTCGCTGTAACTGTTGCTCATCATCCCACACTTCTCTCATCAGCTCGAGACCATAGGAATAGGCCTCGGCTTCACGACCCAGGTCGCGCAGCAGAGTCACAAAGCGAAGCTGCTTCCGGTGCATTTCGGGGTCCGCCATAGCATTCAGCGAGCGGTCGGGAGATATGGTGTTGAACATGAGGAATACATCCACCTCCACTTCCTCGCCCAATAGATCTTCCATGCCCCGCCTGGAGAGGCCAAGGTCCTGCAGCTTCAGAGTCAGAGTGGTCTGCAACGAGAGTAGGTCGCCCACGTTGCGGGCCATCGTCCGAATGCTCGAGGGTAAAAACGTCAACCTGACCAGAAGCGTCAGATCTCTTTGAATCTCCTTGATCCGCAGGCGCCCCTTCACGGTCAGTTCGAACTCCGAGTTCGCGCCCGCTTCACTAATTCTCTTGACCCCCTCAGTGGAAACGATTTCAAAGGCGATCTCCGGATGTTCTTGCTTGTCCAGCAGGGCCGCACTCCATAGCTGGCCATCTCCGAATTCATGGCCCAGCCGCAGACCGTGGACGGGGATCCTGAAGGCCCCGGCCAGGAGCGGTGAGGGGCTGTCCGGCTCGATCTCCCCCACTTCCCACGGAGTGACCACAAAACCAACGATCCGGTTCGCCGTCACTACGGACCGGGTCAGCTGAGCCCTTGACACAACGGTCAACTGGGAGTCCCGGCCTGGAGAAACGAAATAGACATTACCCAGGTCCAGGAGATCCTCGGACACCTCCAGGCTTTGACCGGCGAAAGTCCGAGGAGGGACCTCGGCAGCCACCGAAATCACAATCAGGACCAGGAACTCAATGAGAACGCAAAAAGTTCTGAACCACCTCGGGTGCATCATTTCTCTTACCGATCTGTATCTCTCAGTACTCCCTTCCAAGGTCCAGCGCCTTCATGGATTTCCGATTTCTCACATACACCCTGGTTCCCACCAGAGTGGGTGGCGTGAAGCAGATTCGCTCCATCACGTTAGCCCGTGCGTGCACATCAAGCGACTCGGGAGTTGCCGTTGCCACAGCCAGATCCCCGCCCTCTTCCATCAGGAGAACCTGCCCTCCGGCTCGCAGGAAGTGGGTTCGCCCCCACCCTCTCTGGCGCCATTGGATGGTCCCATCCCGGATCTTGAGACAGACCAGGAACACCGGCCCGAAACCTCCACTGGATCCATAAACGTAATCACCGATGCGAACGAAGGAAGTGAACATGACTCGCATTCTTCGCGAGTACCATAGCTCCTTTGCCTCAAATCGGCCTCCGGAACGCTCGATTCGGAAGGCCCGGCTCCCGTCTGCGTACGCGCTCGAAGAAAAAAGCAGGCTGTCCTCCGGGTTCCAGTGTTGCGTTGCCATCAGGCTCGAGGCACCCCGGGGCAATTCCACGGTCCATTCCACTTCCCCAGATCTCGGATTCAGCCCGGCTCTATGATTCGAAAGAGAGACGATCAATTGATCCTGACCCGCTGCCTGGATCAGGATCGGCGAGGAGCTGGAGCCGCGAAGATCGAGACTCTTCCAGACAATCTCGCCCGTGGATTGTTGAAAAGCCACCACAGAAGAATCCTTGCCGCCCACGGTAAGAATGACCAGGTCGGCAAAACCCAAAGGACTCGGTGCATAGCCTCGCTGCCCGTAGCTGGCACCCAGCTCCTGCACCAGGTCGCGTTTCCAGAGAATCTCTCCGGTCGTCTTTTTCAGACAGTGAAACACCGCCATCGACCCAACCGTGAAAAGGCGATTTCCCACGATCAACGGAGTACTGATCGGTCCCCCTCCGAAATCGAGAAGCATGCCTTCTTTATCCAGAGGCAAGACATAAGAGGTTTCCCACAGGCTTCCTCCATCCGCAGCATTGATGGCTACCACGGTTTCCTGGTCACCCCTCCGAAACATGGTGTAGAGAGTGCCCAGATCGTAGAGAATCGAAGAGAATCCGTCTCCCAGTTCACGGCTCCAAAGCTCGGGTGGGCCACTCTCAGGCCAGTCGAGGCTCAAAGCTCCAGAGGGAGCCGTGAAATCTCTCTGCGGTCCGCCCCATTGTGTCCACTGGGCAAGACCCGAAGCGGGGTAGACCAGAACGAGAAAAATGGTCAGGAACGAGTTGAGTTTCTTCATGGATCCACCACTTTCGGCCTCGGCGGGGCGGCCTGATGCCTCACTCGCTTGCCAGGCGCTCTCGGGCAACGATCGCAGCTCCAATGGTCCCGGAATCATCTCCGAGTTTCGTCGTGACGACTTTCACTTTCCTGAGTTCGTCGGGCCAAACGTGTTCAACTACTGATTCCCGAACCCACTCTGCCCAGGTCGACCCCAGTTCGGTTGGCAGACCGCCACCCAGAACCACACAGGGCAGACTGAGCATCGTGACGAAATTGGCGGCGACGATACCCGTCAATCGGGCCGCGTCGCGGACGACTCGTATGGCCAGCTTGTCCCCCCCCAGGACAGCCTTGGTCAGAACTTTCGATTTGATCTGATCGAGGTCACCTTCGACCATCTCGCGGATCATGCTGGTATGACTGCGTTGGATGAGATCTCTCAGCGTTCTGACGATTGCCGCCCGGCTGGCAATGTCCTCCAGTCTCTCACGACCCAGACCGGTCCCCGGCAGTATCACCGTGTGCCCAATCTCGCCTGCAGTGAAATGGTGACCATAGTAGAGGCGTCCCGACAATACGAGTCCGCCACCCACCCCCGTTCCAGCCCAGATTCCCAGGGCGTCCTCGAAGCCGATCGCTGCTCCGGCCTTCACTTCGCCATAGAGAGCTACATTGACATCATTGTCTATGGCGACCGGCAACTCGGTGATCTTCTCCAGGAACTTGCGGATTTCCAGATGCTTCCACCCCAGGTTGGGGGCGTCCAGGGCGATCCCACTTTCGATGTCGATTGGGGAGGGAATACCGATGCCGAGCCCGGCAATCTGTCTCGGCTTGAGACCGGCTTCCTTGCGCACCAGGGTCACCATTTCGCCAATTCGCTCCAGAACCGATTCATGACCCAGGTGAGCTCGGGTCTTGCGGCGCACAGCTCGAATCGACCGGTTGTCAGAATCAACAACGGCGGCACTCATATTGGTACCGCCCAGGTCAACTCCGATATGAAAAAGATGCGTGGCCGACGACATGTTTGATGGATTCTAATCGATTCCAGATTCCAGATTCCAGGAAAGAGTGGGAGGGGCCTCGGCCTCGCGTTCGCCGCCCCGAGTCCGCCTCCCCCTTCCTGTCTTGGAATCTTGGAATCACCGATCTCGACGCACTGCCTCGAACCGGCCCCCGGTCCAGCGGTAACGCACAGCCTCCGGTTCGCACTTTCCCCGCCAGGCACTCGATTCGAGGGTCCGCCAGCAAATCTCTCCCCTGACTTCCGGGACGCTGCGCCCCACCAGATCCAGGCCGTTACGAAAGACGTAAGCCCCGAGATAATGATCCGGGACACCCTCCAGTCGCCTGGGCCCTGCCGGGAGTTTCGCCAGCTCCTGGACGATTACCCGGCTCCGTTTTCCAGCCTCCCTCCAAGGGAGGTTATGAGCCAGGAGCAGGGCGCCGAGGGTGACCAGGTAGACAGAGATCACGAAGGGACGGACTCGCCTGGCCCCCAGGAACGACGCCAGCCAGAGGGCAAAGACCGCGCCGGGCAGATAGTAATAGCGTGAATCTTGAAGATTGGGGTAGACCTTCGCCAGATTCACCAGTGGCAAAGCGGTGAGGTAAAGAAGCAGGGCGAAGAAGGCAGTCGTTCGGGGCGAAGTCCGTAGCTGGTAGAGCGCCCCCAGATGGAAAGCGCTCACTACTGGAAACAGCAACCCTGCCAGACGAAAAGGAGAATCGAGGAGGGCCGTATTCCAGGGAAAACACAGCACCTCCAGCGGACTCCAGAGGATGCGAAGTGAGGACCACGACAAGCGGAACTGGATAGCGTAGCCCCCCAGGGACCCGACCACGGAGAGACGAATGGCAAGAAACAGGAGGGTCAGTGCAAAGAACGGCCAAAGACTTCCGGCAACCTGTCGGGAGCTGAAATCCGACCTCCGCAGGCGGACGATGGCAAAAGCCACCAGCGGCAGGCTCAGGGCCATTTCCTTGCTCAGTAGAGCCAGCAGGCAGCCCAGGGCAGAAAGGCCCAACCAGGACTTCTTTTCGTCCTCCAGATACCTGGTCAGCAACAGCAGGCTGATCATGTAAAAGAACCCACAGAGCAAATCGAAACGACCCGAAAGCCAGGTCACCGCCTCAGGATGAATCGGAAAGAGGCAGAAGATGCCGGCAGCTAGCAGGCCGGCCTCTTCACTCTTCAGGAGTACCCGTCCCAACAGGTAGAGCAGCACACAGTTGAGCAAATGGACAATCAGGTTGCAGAAATGGTGAGCTACGACCGAGTCCCCGAGCAGTTCAACGGTCAGCTTCCAGAAAGCCAGGCCCAGGGGGCGAAACCATCGCTCATCAAGAGCCCCGAGTGAAAGCCAGGGGTCATGCGCTCGGGCCAGAAAAACAAAATCGTCGGAGACGAAATAACTCCCCAGGGCAGGCCCATAGCAGAGAACGGCTGCTCCGCCCAGGAGCGAGCCCAGTATCAGCCGATGCCTGAGGAGTCGAAAGTCGAAGGTTGAAAGTTGAAGGTCCAAGGTCAACGCGACTCTGGAATCGCCTTATGCTTTCGCAGAATCTCTACGATTCGCTCGATTGAGATCGCCTCCGATCGGTGTCCAGCTCTGCCCACAATCGTGGTGGCCATCAGCATCGAGTTGTAGATCGCCTCCTCGGTCGCTTCATTGACTGCCTGAAAAAGAGGAGACACATCACTGTTTCTCAACTCCTCAGCGGAAGTCTGCCGCCCCCCGGGAGCCTCGACCGTCGACTCATGGGGAATCCTCAATTCGAGTGCTGTTGAAAAAGCAATCACGTAATCTCCGCTGCTACTGGTAGAGGTTCCGCCGGTGGCGGCCAGGCCCAGCATGGCTCGCCTGGCCAACCGTTTCAGGTTTCGCGCCAGCAGCGGTGCGTCGGTGGCCACCACAATCATGCAGGAACCAGTGGAATGGCTGGAATCAGGCTTCTCTTCACTCAAGTAATAGCGGCCCAGTTCCCTTCCCACTGGCGCCCCTCCCATGCGCAGAACCCCTCCAAAATTCGACTGAACCAGCACGCCCACCGTGTACCCGCCCAGGCGCTGCGGAAGGACCCTCGAGGAGGTTCCAATCCCACCTTTGAAACCGTAGCAGCGAGTTCCCGTTCCCGCTCCCACACTGCCTTCTGCCACAGGCCCGCTGTTCGCTCTCCGAATGGCTTCAAAAACATCCAATTTGCCTACTCGCCGCCGTCGAATCTCATTGAGATAGCCGTCGTTGGTCTCTCCCACCACCGGGTTGATGGATCGCACCTCTTCCATTCCCTGCAATCCAATCATGTACTCGATCAACGAATCCGCGACTCGAGGAACATTCAAAGTTGCCGTCAGAAGAACCGGGGTTTCGAGATTCCCGAGCTCTTCAATCTGGGTCGAACCCATCAGCTTCCCAAAGCCATTGGCAACGTGGACAGCGGCCGGGACTTTCTCCAGAAACAGGTTGCCCGGGTGGGGAAGTATCGCGGTCACCCCGGTCCGTATGTCATCGCCCTCAATCAAAGTCACGTGCCCCACGCGCACGCCGGCAACATCGGTAATTGCATTCAACTCACCTGTCGGCAGCACCCCCGGCTCGAGACCCAGTTGGCGCGCCCGGAAACGATCCTGGGCGCCAAGCGGGACGAAGAGCAACAGAATCAACAAGACGAATCTGACTTTCATTCCGTCGTCCCTCATTTTGCCTTCATCGAGCTTCACTCCCTTGAGACCTGGAACGTCTCACCGAAACCAGCTTGGCCACAATGCTGAGAGCGATTTCGTCGGGGCCGTCAGCGCCAATGTCCAGCCCGATCGGTGCGTCGATGCGGGCCGGGGCATCATCCGCAAGGAGAGTTCCGTCGTTTTCCAACAGCTTCCAGACTTTCTCAAACCGATGGCGGGGACCGAGCAATCCTACATAACGGCACTCTTTGGCGAGCGCCTGCTGCAGAGCAACCGCGTCCTTGGCCACGTGGTGGTGCATGATGACCACAAAGCTGGCCCGATTGAGCGTCACCTCCGGGTATTCCTCGGGAGGCACGATGAGGAGCCGGCTTCCGGGAAAGCGGTCCTGCGTCACCAGGCCGGACCGCGCGTCCACTACGGTCACTGCGAAGCCGGCCATGCCGGCCAGCCTCGCCACTGGAACAGCATCATCTCCGGCCCCGAAAATCACCAGCCGGGGAGGGGGCCGGGAAACGTCCAGAAGAACGCGGATGCCGTCAAGCTCCAGACCGCGGGCACCGTCTGTACCCTGTTGTAGAAGCGCCAGAGATCCCTCCACAATCTCCTGATCCACATCCTCAACTCCCGTAGATCCAGTGTTCCCTTGTGGCTCTATGACCAGGAATCGACCCGTCGAAACATCCTCCCGGAGTGACTCGTAAACGAGGGCTCTGACAACCGGTCGACCCTCCTTCAAAGCCTCCATCCAGGACTGCCACCCGGGCTGATTGCGGACCTCCTCAATGAGCACTCCCACGATCCCGCCGCAGCCCATTCCAAGTCCGAAAACAGAATCGTCTCGTAGGTCGAAGTGTCGGTAGAGGGGCTCTCCGGGCTCCAGCCTGGCAGTGGTTTCGGCTATTTCGGGCTCCAGGCAGCCGCCAGAGATCATGCCCCGGTAGCTTCCGTCTTCGAGTACCAGGAGCCTGGCGCCTTCGTGGCGATAAGCAGAGCCCTCGACAGTGACGACAGTGGCCAGGAAAGCTCTCTTGCCGCTCTGCCAGGCGGCACCGATCGAGTCAATCAGATCTAGCACTCAGACTCCTCCCTGGAGTACTCCCTTCCATCTCCTACAGTGTAGCCAAGCAGACGCCGGTAATCTGCCGGTGTATCCATATCTGCCAGAGGTTGTCCACTCTCGAGCTCGACCGCTTCCACAAGTTCAGGGCAGCTACGGACGATCTCCCGCCCTCCCTGATCCTCTCTCAGGGCCTGCAGACGGGCAAACAACCTCCGCTGGAAAAGAACCGGTGAGCCGCGCTGTCCCTCAAAACTGGGGACAACGATGGCTGCCTTCGTTTGAGTGTATCTTGACACGATTCGGTTGATGACCTCTTTGGACAAGAAAGGCTGGTCCGCGGTCATAAACAGGGCCGCTTCGGCCTCCTGATCGATACTCTGGATCCCGGCGGCAATGGAGCTGCTCAGGCCCTCCCGGTATTGAGAATTGCGCACGCTGCGAAGATCCAGCCCCACCACCGCCGCTTCCACTGCCCTGGCGTTATGGCCGACAACCACCACCACTTCTCCGAGCAGCGACCGGCAGGCCTCCCCGGCAACCCGACGAATCACCGGCTCTCCAGCAAAATCGAGGAGCTGCTTGGTTTCTCCCCCGAAGCGTTGTGACCTTCCGGCGGCAAGCAGGATGCCGGCAACGCTCACGCGGAGTGACCTCGAGCACCCTCTGGTGCATGCCCTACAGATCGCCGACTGCCCTGGATGCCGCGAGGCGACTGCCACATCTCACCTCGTGGCCGGAGCCGTCCCTGTGCTGCGCCTGAAACTTCCTGGAGAAGGGCGGCCAGTCGCTCCAGGCTGACCAGATTGTGAACCGGTAGAAAGAAATCGATGCGAGGCAGGGCGGCTTGAATCCCTCGGGTAAGAGGTTGATAACCTGGCGTTCCAAGCAGTGGGTTCAGCCAGATCAAAGTGTGGCAACTGCGCCGCAGACGATCCATTTCGGTAGCCAGCCGATCCGCATCTCCGCGGTCCCAGCCATCGCTGACGATGAGTACGATGGGACCTCCCCCGAGTACGCGGCGGGACCAGCGATAATTGAAGTCTTTGAGAGCTTCGCCAATCCGCGTTCCCCCGCCCCAGTCCGAAGCTACTGACACAGCCCGGGCCAGCGCGAGATCGACATTCTTGTGTCGAAGCTGGTGAGTGATTCGGGTCAGCCTGGTACTGAAGAGAAACACTTCAACATGCTTCCAGCCCCGGCTCAGCACATAGCAGAACTGGAGCAGGATTCGAGAATACGATTCCATAGACCCGCTCACATCGCAGATCAGAACCAGGGGTCGATAGCGGATTTTGCGGGATCTCCACTTCAAACTCAGCGGCCAGCCTTCATACTTCAGACTGGCTCGAAACATGCGTCTCAGATCCACCTGCGCCCCGCGGCGGGTTGCTATCTTACGGCGTGTCTTACGGGTCGGCGGCGACCAGGAAAAGCGACTCATCAGAGTCTTGACTACCTCCAGCTCTTTCCTCGTCAGCCTGGCGAAGTCCTGGCGACGCAGCCGTTCCAGCGCGCTGAAACGCCTTGTGCCAGGGTGACTCTCCTGCTCCGGTGGTTCCTCTCTCCGGTTCGACCCAGAATCAGCCAGAGCCTGATCCACGAGTGCGGCCTGATGGACTCGGGTGGTTCTTTGTAACAGCTTCCCCAGCTCGACTTTCGCCCCCGTCCCGGAAGAATTCCAGAAAGCGTCAAAGGATTCGTTGAAGGTGTCCAGGTCTTCTTTCCGATTCACCAGAATCGCTCTCAGAGCTGATTTGACGTCTTCTCGCCTGGTCAAGGAGACGTGGCCGGCCGCCTCAACGGCCGCCAGGACCTGACCTGTCGTCACGGCAAGTCCTCGCTGCCTCAGTGTCCGGCAGAATAGAACGATGTTGTGGAGAATCTTGTCCGGGTTGGCCATGTGTGATCAGCCAGTTCTGCACAGCTAGCGATGAAAGTCTAGTGTACTAGTGTGCTGTCCCGGAAGTTCGCGGTGTTAATTCGGGATGGATTTTCGTCGTCAGTAAGGCGCGCGACGCAGGAATGCCGGGACTCTTTCGAGGAGCGCAACAAAGCTGGCGGCGAAAAGACGCCCGAAGTAGCGGCGTGAACTTCTGGGACAGTACACTAGCAGCCCGTGGTGGAAGTCGCTCTCTTCAGGATCTCTCCGGCCCGGTCGCCTCGCACCAACTCAACATCGTCCTGGTACTTCAAGAGGACGCCCAGGGTCTCCTCTGTGACCTCCGCGCTCACCGCCCCCTGGTTCAAAGCCACAAGGGCGTTCACCCAGTCCAGAGTCTCCGCGATCCCGGGAACCTTGAAGAGATCCTCTTTCCGGAGTTCCTGCACAAAGCCAACCACCTGCGAGACCAGGGCCCGAGAAGCCTCGGGACATCGAAGTTCCACGATCGCCAGCTCCTTTTCAAGGCTGGGATAGTCGATCCAGTGGTAGAGGCACCTCCTTTTGAGGGCGTCGTGAATCTCGCGGGTGCGGTTCGAAGTGACCACCACAATCGGCGGCCTGGCAGCACGAATGGTCCCCAGTTCTGGAATGCTGATCTGAAAGTCGGACAGGAGTTCCAGCAGGAAGGCCTCGAACTCCTCGTCAGCGCGATCGAGCTCGTCGATCAACAGAACGGGCGGGCTTTCGTCGTCATGATCGATGGCTTCCAGGAGGGGCCTCTTCAGAAGAAACCGGGGTCCGAACAACTCCGGAGGTTCCAGGTCGCTCCCAAACTCCTCTCGCGCTTCCATGAGCCGAATCTCCAGCATTTGATAGCTGTAGTTCCACTCGTAGACAGCGCTGTTGATGTCCAGGCCCTCGTAGCACTGCAGGCGAATGAGGCGGCGGCCCAGAAGATCCGACAGTACCTTGGCTACCTCGGTCTTGCCGACACCGGCCTCCCCTTCCAGGAACAATGGTTTGCTGAGACGAAGGGACAGAAACAGAGAAACGGCCAGCGACCGGTCGGCCACATACTGATGTTCCTCCAGGCCTTTCTGGAGTTCCTCGATCGAAGGTTCCTGCAGGTTAGCAGTCCGTGGTGGAATTTCCATGAGATGCTACGCCCGCGCCCGGTCGCGGGCCGTCTTCAGGGCCCGCTTCGCGTAGACATGGGCCAGATGCACCCGGTAGGGCGCGGAGGCAAAAATGTCGCCCATCGGGTCGGAAACCGACAGATGGTCATCCACTGCACGATCGATGTCATCATCTCCCAGAGTGCTTCCGGACAGAGCACTGCCGATCCCTGTGACCATCACGGGCGTGGCAGCCACTCCGTTCAGGCTGAGTGCCGCCTCCCGGCAACGCCCGTCTTCGTCCACGGAAACTATGGCAGCAGCTCCGCAAACGGCGTAACCAGACGCCGGGTGCTCGAACTTGAGATAACAGGACCCTGCTCCAGCGGACAAGACCGGGATCTCAATTGCGGTCAGGATCTCATCTGACCTCAAATCGCTCTCCAGGAGGTCAACGAAGAAATCTTGAGCCGCAACACTGCGTGATCCGTCCGGTCCCGTCACCACCAGAGTGGCGTTCAGGGCCTGCACGACGGCAGGGAGGTCCGAACCCGGATCGCTGTGGGCCAGATTTCCCCCGATTGTCCCTTTGTTTCGGACGGCCGGATCGGCAATCTGACCAGCAGCTTCGGCCAACAGGGGGCAAGAGCTCCTCACCAGTTCGCTGGAAGCGAGTTCAGCATGTGTTGTCAGGGCTCCGACTCGCAGCGTGTTTCCCTCCAATTCGACTCCGCTCAACTCGGGCAGTCGGCTGATATCAATCAAGACGGGAGGCTGAGCGAGGCGCAGTTTCATCATGGGAAGCAGACTGTGTCCACCGGCCAGGAATTTAGAGCCATCATGGGCGCGGACCAGGCTCATGGCCTCGGCCAGGGTGCTTGCACGTAGATATTCAAAACGGGCTGGGTACATATCAGGACCTCCTCTCAGATTGAATTGCATTCCACACCTTCTCCGGAGTCAGGGGCATGTCCAGATGCTTGATTCCAAAAGGCTTTAAAGCATCGATCACGGCATTGGATACGGCCGCCGGCGAGGCAATTGCGCCTGCCTCGCCACAACCTTTCACACCGAGAGGGTTGTGAGGGCAAGGTGTGACAGTGTGGTCCAGGTCGTAGGAAATCACCTGGTGCGCCCGGGGAACCGCGTAGTCCAGCAGTTCACCTGAGAGCAACTGCCCGTTTTCGTCGTAGACTGCCTCTTCTAGCAGACACTGGCCGATCCCGTGAGTAATCCCACCGTGCAGTTGACCTGCAACAATCATCGGGTTGATCAGGTTCCCGACATCGTCAACTGCCGTGTAGCTGACCAGGTCCACTTTACCCGTCTCAGGGTCAATCTCCACAACAGCAATGTGAGTTCCAAACGGGTAAGTAAAGTTGCCCGGATCGTAAAAGGTCGTCGCCCTTAGCCCCGGTTCCATGCCTTCGGGCAGGTTGTGAGCCAAATGGGCCTGGAGCGAGATCTCCTGAATTGTGTGGCCTTTCTCGGGAACACCTTTCACGGAGTACCTGCCCTCTTCGAAGATGACATCCTCCTCCGCAGCCTCCAGCAGATGGGCAGCTATCTCGCGCCCTTTCTTGACGATCTTGTCGGCAGCCCCGGCCAGGGCGCTTCCCCCTACGGCAGCGCTGCGGCTGCCGTAAGTCCCCCACCCGAAGGGTACTTTGTCGGTGTCTCCGTGGATGACCTCCACCTGTTCCACATCGATGCCGAGTCGATCGGCAACGATCTGAGCAAAAGTCGTGCGGTGTCCCTGGCCGTGGTCCGAGGACCCGGTAAAGACCGTCACCGAGCCGGTGGGATGAAAGCGAATCTCGCCACTCTCCCATTGGCCTGCCTGTGCCCCCAGCGATCCGACCAGGGCGGAAGGTGCCAGGCCGCAGGCTTCGATGTAGGTGGAAAGCCCAATTCCCAGCAGTTTACCTCCATCCCGGATTCTGCTCTGCTGCTCTTCGCGAAGCTGCGAGTAGCCAACCATTTCGAGCGCTTTGTCCAGCGCACCCTCGTAGTTGCCGCTGTCGTACTGGAGGGCCACCTGGGTCTGGTACGGAAAATCTCCGGGCTGGATAAAATTGAGACGGCGAAACTCGACGGGATCCATGCCCATTTTGTCTGCCGCCAGATCCACGAGCCGCTCGATAATGAACGTTGCCTCGGGTCGACCGGCACCGCGAACCGCATCTACCGGTGCGGTCGTAGTGAAGGTTCCGATGGTCTGCACGTGAATCGCCGCAATGTCATACTCGCCCGACAGCAGGGTGCCGTAGAGATACGTGGGCACAGCCGGAGCGAAGGTGGAAAGATAGGCACCCATGTTGGCGTAGGTCTTCACGCGCAACCCGATGATCCGACCCTGCGCATCGGTCGCCAGCGCCGCGTCCGTCACATGATCCCGCCCATGAGCATCCGTCAGATTGGCTTCAGAGCGCGTGGCCGTCCATTTCACGGGGCGTTTCAACTGAATAGCACACCAGGCGGTGATGGCTTCATCCGCGTAGTGGTGGATCTTACTCCCGAAGCCTCCGCCCACCTCAGGGGCAATGACTCGAATCTTGTGTTCGGGAAGTCCCAGCGAGGCCAGGGATATCAGAAGGCGATGGAGATGGGGATTCTGGGATGTCATTGTGAGCGTTAAATTGCCCGTAGAGTCGTCGAACTCAGCCACTGCGCAGCGAGGCTCAATGGCGACTGGAATCAGTCGGTTATTTCGAGCCGTGAACTCAACAACTTGAGCCGCCTCGGCAAAGGCGGCATCCGTGGCCTCTCTGTCACCAAGCTCCCAGTCAAAGGCGATGTTGCCCGGAGCTTCTTCGTGAATCTGGACAGTTCCCTCTTCCGTTGTCGACCTGGGATTCACCGCGGCGGGAAGCGGATCGTAGTCGACCGATACAAGATCGATTGCATCCCGGGCAGCATGGCGACTCTCGGCAACGACCACAGCAACTGCATCCCCCACGTAACGAACCGTGTCCACGGCCAACATGGGATGCCCGGGGATCTTCATGCCGGGCAAGAGCCATCCGACAGGGATCGCACCTGCCGTCCCGCTATCGCTCACATCCTGATGCGTATAGACGCCAAGCACACCCTCCGCACTTCCAGCCTGTGCAGTATCGATGGAGCGGACTCTGGCATGGGCGTAAGGACTTCTCACGATGGCTGCATAAGCCATGTTGGGCCGCTTCAAGTCATCACTGTACTTTCCTTTTCCGGTGATCAGGGCCGGGTCTTCACGCCGCCGAATGGAAGAGCCAAGAATTCCTGCCATCAGGCGCCCCCTTGCTGGCCTGTCATGGCCTGAGCGGCTGAATGAACCGCCTTGACGATGTTGTGGTAACCGGTGCAGCGGCAGAGATTTCCCTTCAGCCCCTTACGGATTTCCTCTTCGCTGGGAGTGGGGTTATTGTGCAGCAGGTCCACCGCTGCCAGGATCATGCCGGGCGTACAATAGCCGCACTGCAAACCGTGGTTGTCCCAGAAGCTCTGTTGTAGCGGGTGCAGCCCCTCTTCTCCGGCAAGCCCTTCGATGGTGGTCACCGAAGTACCGTCAGCCTGAACCGCAAGCTGCGTGCAGGACTTGACTGACTTTCCATCCATGAGAATGGTGCAGGCTCCACACAAACTGGTCTCACAACCAATGTTGGTGCCGGTAAGATCCAGGTCCTCTCGCAAGAAATGAACCAGCAGGGTCCGGGGTTCGACATCCCTTTCCACCTTCCGGCCGTTGACAACAATAGAAACTCTGCTCATAACACCGCTCCATTTCGTGGTTGATTCGCAGGCGAGCTTTCGAAATAGAAGAACGAAAGCCTCCCTTTAACTCAGGTCAAGCAACGGCCGCACCCGGATGCGCGGCCCGGGAATGGATTCCCGAACCGCCCCGGCTTGGCAGCCTGACTCCGAAGGTTTATCTCTTGTGGAGGGAAAGGTCAAGGATTCATGTAGCATCCCGAGGGTCGGCTGGTCATCGAATGCTGATGACCGGCCAACCGCGAGCAACAGCTTCCTTTCTGAGCCGGGAGTCTGGATCCACGGCAACCGGGTGGTCGACCTCACTGAGAAGTGGAAGATCGTTGTGACTGTCGGAGTAAAACCACGTCCTGCCGGGCGACCGCCGCCGGTCCCGCAGCCACTCTCGCAAGCGCTTCACCTTTCCTTCGCGGAAACTGGGGATTCCAAGGGACCGCCCGGTGAGTCTGCCTTCCACGATCTCCAAGTCAACGGCAATCAGATCTCGAATCCCGAATAGCCCCGCTATGGGCTCCGTCACAAAGCGATTCGTGGCCGTGATGATCAGGGTCTCATGCCCCTGTTCCTGGTGCTGTCTGACCAGAGATTGCGCCCTGGGCAGAACGATAGGGCGAATACATTCTTCCAGGAACTCCTGCCTGAGTGACTTCAACTCGTCCAGGGGTATGCGGGAAAGATACTCGAGTTGAAAGGAAAGAAAAGCCTGCATGTCGAGGCTTCCCTCCAGGTAGTCTCGATAGTAGTCTGCGTTCCTGCTCAGAAAGCCCTCGTCCAGATGTCCCCTGGAAGCGAGAAACTCCACCCACAAAGAGTCGCTGTCTCCTGCGATCAGAGTGTGGTCCAGGTCGAAGATAGCCAACTCGAGTCGCTCGCGCGACTCCCATCCCGGGTTCCACGCTTCAATTACCACAGCTCAGGCTCTGGACTGAACCATCAGGATTCTGACCAGACCCGCTGGGGAGGTCTCCCGTGCACTAGTAGTGCACTGTCCGGAAAATTCACGCCGCTACTTCGGGCGTCTTTTCGCCGACAGCTTTGTTGCGCTACCTCTAAAGACTCCCGGCCTGCCTGCGTCGCGCGCCTCACTGACGACGAAAATCCATCCCGAATTAACGCCGCGAACTTCCCGGACAGTACACTAGATCTATTTCGGAAAATGTCATAGAGCAAGTAGCAGGTCTTACATTCTGTGGGATAGTCACCGATCTCGAAGCCCCTCCGAAAACTCCGAAAAGGGGCGGACTCCCAGATCTCAAGCAAGTCTTGTTCACGAATATCACCGTAGAACAGAGCGGTGGGGGGGTACTGGACACTATCGTAGTAGTTGGCCGCGTGGTGGCCGAAGTAACAGCATGGAGCCACCCGGCCTTCGTAGGAAAAGTAGACACTATCCAGGGGAGCGGCCAGGCAATGCCTCGGTGTCAATTCCGAGTTCATCGGAAACTGCGAGTGCATCAAGACCTCTATGCCGGCCTTTTCCGCCGCTTCCCGAACCTGGGAGATGGCAGCTTCCAGACCGATCAGAGGGCTGTCGTTGCTCTGGACCGGTGAAAGACGGTACTTGAGAAAGCTGCGATTCCAGTCCTCCTCGGTGGAAACAACGTTGAGATGCTTCAGGTGCAGAGTCTTCGCACCGACATGGATCAGCCAGGGAACTAATGGCAGGCCCAGCTCCCCTGCATTGGCCTCCTGTATCGTAAAGGCGACTCCAAGAGCCAGGTCATGGCCCCCCGCCACTACCTGTCGCGACAATTCTCTGAGGTTGTTCGTGACCTTCTCGAAACTGGCGCCAGGCCGCACGGCTTCGAAAGTCTCTGGCTTCATCCCATCGACGGACACCGTGAGTCGATTCATGCCGGCTTCGATGATCTGGGCCGCGTTTCTCGCGTTCAGACCCGTGCCGTTACTCGTCATGCTAGTGACGCAGTCCTTCTGCTTCGCCATGCTCACCATGTCGTAGATGCGGGGGTGCAGCATCGGCTCTCCCCATCCTGTAAAGTCGACAGTGTGGGCCAGGTGCATCGCCTCAACGATGCGGGAGTAGGTTTCCATCGGCATGTCGAGATGGGGATCCACACTGGAGAAGCGAGGGCACATTTCGCAAAACAAATTGCACCGGAAGGTGGGCTCCAGGTTGATGGCAATGGAATTGGGCTGAAGCACCCGGGCATTATACTCCTTGTGGTCCCCTGTCCCGGGGATCAGTCATGAAAAGGTGAGTAAGACCATCCACAAACATCCGATGAGGCAGGAGAGAAACACGAATGAAGTCTGATTGTGTGAGCCAGGAGATATTGGAACGCTGCTGGGAGCGGGCTCCGCAGTACGATCGTGAAAACCGGTTTTTCTTCGAAGATTTCGAGGATCTGAAGCAGGCCGGATACCTGACTCTCGCCGTTCCTGAGGAGTTGGGCGGCAAGGGATTCACTCTGGCCGAGCTTTGTCGGGAACAGCGGGCCCTGGCCTACTACGCGGCTCCCACCGCCCTGGCCTTGAACATGCATCTTTACTGGACGGGACTGGCAGCTGATTTGTGGCGGTCCGGAGATACCTCACTCGAATGGCTCCTGAAGAAGGCCGTCGAGGGGCAAGTGTTCGCAGCCGGTCACGCGGAGACGGGCAACGATATCCCGGTTCTTTACTCCACCACCGAGGCCAGGAGAGTCGAAGGGGGTTATCGCTTCACTGGAAAAAAGTCCTTCGGAAGCCTGACTCCGGTCTGGACCTACCTGGGCCTTCATGGAACCGACTCGAGCGACCCTGACAATCCCCGGATTGTGCACGCGTTCATGCCTCGCGGAAGCGAGGGGCTTGAGATCAAGGAAGCCTGGGATGTGATGGGAATGAGAGCCACGACGAGTGAGGATACGCTGCTGGAGAGTGTCTTCGTACCCGACGAACTCATTGCCCGAGTCGTGCCACCGGGTGCCGCGGGAGTGGATCCGTTCGTCCTGGGAATCTTCGCCTGGGGGCTGCTGGGCTTCGGGAACGTGTACTACGGGTTGGCCCGCAGGGTATTCGACATTACGGTCGATTCCATCAAAAACAAGAAATCACTGGCACTCTCTCGTACGATGGCCCATCATGCCGGCATCCAGCACTTGATTGCCGAGATGGCCATCGAACTGGAATCGATCGAGCCCCACCTGGACAGAGTGGCCACGGACTGGTCCGAGGGAGTGGATCACGGAGGAAACTGGCCACTGAAGATCGTCTCCGCCAAGTATCGGGCTGTGGAGGGATCCTGGCGGGTGGTCGATCAAGCACTCGACGTCATCGGGGGATTCGGTATTTTCCGGAAAAGCGATTTCGAGCGCCTGTTTCGGGACGCACGCCTGGGGAGGCTCCACCCGGCCAATTCCATGCTGACGCGGGAATTTGTTGCCAAGACCGTGCTGGGTGTCGATTTCGACGCGAAGCCGCGCTGGGGATGATGAGCGGCTTCTTCCAACTGCTCCTGACCCGACGTTGCGTTCGATGATGTAGGGTGCCATGGGCCCTATTTCGTCTGATGCGGGTGCTGAAGTGAAGACTCTATTGCCTGTTTTGATCAAGTGGAACTCTCACCACGCGCTGCTAGTACACTAGGCTAGCCCATGCAGGTTTCCGTCGTGGTTCCGGCATTCAACGAAGAAAAGCGGGTGGCCCGGACCCTCCGGGAACTCACCTCCTATTTTTGCGGGACCGGTCATTCGCTGGAACTGATCGTGGTGGACGATGGAAGCGAGGACAGGACCGCCGAGATCGTCCGGGACCAGGTAGGAGTCAGGCTGCTCCAGCTTGAACAGAACCGAGGAAAAGGGGCGGCTCTGGTGCGAGGGATTGAGGCTAGCTCCGGAGAACTGATTTTTCTGGTAGATGCGGATCTCCCCTATTCCACAGGAGCTTTCGACAGCGCGCTCCGATACCTCAGCGAAGACGGCTGCGACGCCGTGATCGGGGCTCGCGATCTGCCCGCTTCGGAACAGGATCCCTCTTACCCTCGTCATCGGATCTTTATGGGTCAAGCTTTCTCTCACATCGTGAATCGGGTTCTGCCTCTGGGGGTCTTCGACACCCAGTGCGGCTTCAAAGGATTCCGAGGAGATGTGCTGAAGAGGGCGGCCCTGTACACGAATCAGAGAGACTACACGCTGGACATTGAGTTGTTGCTCATTCTTAAGACGTGGGGTCACCGCATTGAGCGAATTCCAGTCCAACTGGTTCACCACCACGGCTCCAAAATTCGCACTTTCCGGGATTCCTTTGCCATGCTGAGGAGTCTGTTACGAATCTGGAGACGCTTCCGGAGGAGAACCTATCCAACCGAACCACCGGAGCTCGCGCTAGAGCCGGTTCCCTGCCCAGCCTGCTCGAGTGATCGCTCCCAAGCCTTGACCTGTATCGACGCACACCGGTTTTGCCGCTGCCGAGAGTGCCTGACCATCTTTCAGTCACCTCGCCTGTCCGCCGATCTGCTGAACCGTCAGTATGACCGGACCTACTTCGAGTCAGAGGACATCATGACGGGGTATCCGGACTATGAACACCGGAAGGATTTGCAGATCCAAACAGCCGAATGGCAGTGGAAAGAAGTCGAAAAAATCTCCACGGGTCGGCAGTTGAGCCGGATTCTGGACGTGGGCTGCGGATCCAGCCATTTCCTGCGGCTTGGATTCGCTACAGAGAAAGATTGCTGGGGAGTGGATCTGATCGATCTTGGATCCGAGCCCCACATCGAGTTTCGCCTGGGGAGTTTTCTGGAGGTTGATCTTCCCGAGAGTTTTTTCGACCTGATCGTATTCAACGACTCCTTTGAGCACTTCCCCGCTTCTCGGGCTGTGCTGAAACGATGCCGGAAACTGCTCCGTCCGGGTGGTGCATTGATGATCAATATGCCCGATCCCGATTCCTGGGTGGCGCGTTTTTCTGGGACTTCCTGGATCTCGTTCAAGAGGGAGCACCTGGTCCTCTATCCCAGGGCAGCGGCACGCGGGCTGTTTGAAGAGTGTTCTTTTCGACCACTTCGCCGCATCGCCAGCCGGCAGGCTGTCGACTGGCAGTACGTGGAGCCGAGGCTAAGAAGAGTCTCACCCTTCTTAGCGGTTCTCAGCGGAGCTCTTCTGAATCGCCTCCCGGGCCACTGGTTCTGGGTGCCCACCAGCGGCTCGATCTGGGTCCTCAAGACCGTGTGAGTTCGGTGCTGAGCGAATCCATGCTCATTGGGAGGGACTGGCCTCCTGCGCGCGGGAATGTGACTCGGTGCCGAAGCGTAGGAGCCGCTTCCATGCGGAGATCTGATCTGTCAGGCGCGGGCCTGGAATTTGAGCTTTAGAGTTAGTAATCTGTGACCCCAAGAGGATCGCATGAATCGACGTCAGTTTTTGAAGAGCAGTGCAGCCAGCGGAACGATTGCCCATCTGTCCACGTCCCAGGCCAGGCCAGTTCCGCCCAGTGACCGGGTTACGGTTGGGGTTCTGGGATCCGGAGCCAGAGCCCAGCAGATTGTGGACGAGATCGTCACGATCCCCGGAGTTGAGGTGGTGGCCGTGTGCGACGCCTACACGGGCCGCGCGCAGAGAGCCAGGGAGAGGACCGGGGGCCGGGCCCAGATTTATCATCACTACAAGGAAGTCCTGGACCGCCAGGATGTCGACGCCGTGCTGATCGGTTCACCCGATCACTGGCACCGCGACATGGCGGTCGACGCTGTGGAAGCTGGAAAAGACGTCTACGTCGAGAAACCGCTGACCTACACCATCGACGAAGGCCTGGAAATCATTGAGGCAGTCAAGCGCACGAAACGAATGTTGATGGTTGGAAGCCAGGGGATCAGCTCAGCTACCCAGCAGAAGGCCCGACAACTGATCAAAGAAGGCCGGCTGGGCGATATTACGATGATCCGGGCCAGCTACAACAGAAACACGGCCAGCGGAGCCTGGCTCTACCCGATCCCACCCGATGCCACACCCAGAACCGTCAACTGGAAACAGTTTCTGGGCCGAGCCCCTCAGCATCCTTTCAGCCTGGAACGTTTCTTCCGGTGGAGGTGCTACGGCGACTATTCGGGTGGAATCGCCACCGATCTCTTTGTTCATCTGGTAACCACCATTCACTATGTAACAGGGGCGAAGATGCCCCAGAGTGCCGTGGCCAGTGGTCAGCTGTATCGATGGAAGGAGTCCCGAGACGTCCCGGATACGATCAACGCCATCCTGGTCTACCCCGAAGGTTTCACCGCCAACCTCAGCTCGACATTCAACAACCAGTCGAGCGCAGAATCCGGCTTTGAGATTCTGGGAACAGAAGGCACCCTGTCGTTTCGGGGATCCGGTCTGGTCTTCTCTCCAGAAAATGCACATGAGGACAATCGTTGGGTGGTGCGATCCTGGGCTCGGGAGTTGGAAGATGCTTACTACAGTGACCCGAAAGTACAGAAGATGGAGAGCCCGTCGACCTGGGCCTCCAGCATGTCAGACGGGGCCGAGACCTGGCATGGACAGGGAAAATCGGCCACCTATAACCATTTCACCAACTTCCTGGAATCTGTGAAGTTGAGGAAACAGCCGCTCGAGAATGCTCTGATTGGTCACAGGGCGGCCTCCTGCTCTCATTTGATCAACACCTCAGTCCGGAGTGAGAGGATGGTCTCCTGGGACTTCGAGAGAGAGCGGATGGCTTAGGTTGGGTTCTGCTCGGGGCTTTGGGCTCAAGATTCTCTCTACCAGTCCAGGTCAGCAAAGACAGGAGCGTGATCGGAGGCGGTCATTCCTTCCTTTTTTTTTCGATAGTCACGGTCGATTTGAACTTCTGTCAAACGGCCCAGAACAGGTGTTGTGGCCAGCAGAAAATCGATTCTGAGTCCTTGATTGCGATGAAAAGATCCTGCCCGGTAATCCCACCAGGAGAACTTCTGCTCCCGGGGGTAGAGTTCGCGGAAGAGATCGACAAGACCCCACTTCCGTAAGGCCTGAAAGCGTTCTCTCTCTTCTCTGGTGTGGAAGATCTGACTCTCCAGGCCCTCCTCGTTCCAGCTGTCGATGGGGGCCGGACAAAGATTGAGGTCGCCGCAGAGAATCAGAGGCCGGGTCGAAGAGTGGCGGTTGGCCAGGTACCTCTCCAGAGATCGAAACCAGTTCAGTTTGCGGGGGAAATCGAGGTGGCCGACATGTTTGCCGTTGGGGCAGTACACAGTAATAAAGTCCAGATCTCCGATTTGCGCCTCCACGAGCCGAGCCCCCAGGGTCTCCTCGCCCGGAAGTCCCTTCTGAACCCGCCCGGGAGTCCGGCGGCTCAGGATCGCGACCCCGTTCCAGGCTTTCTGGGCTTCCACCACGACGGAATACCCTTCGGACTCGAACGCGTCAAAAGGAAACTGGTCCTCAGTGACCTTGAGCTCCTGCAGCCCCACGATGTCCGGCTCCCTCGATCGAAGCCAGTGCAGGACATAATCAAGTCGGGCCCGCAGGCCATTGATGTTCCAGGTGGCAATACGCATGGCTCACAGGTTAGAGGATTCCAGATTCCAGAGTCCAGATTTCATGTAGGCCGGGCGGCTGACGGCTTGGGATGGCAATAACCGTAGGGGCCGGTCTTGTGCCGGCCCGCTTGACGGGCGACCACAAGAGTCGCCCCTACGGCCCAGTATTCCCAGAACCTGTTAAGATAGGTGAATAAAAGGTGAACATGAATCTCAAAGGTCGCGGAACCAGCGAAAACCCCGCTAACCGCTTCGAACCCATCCATTTCTGCCGAGACGAAGGCGGCGGCACGGAAAAGACTCCCACCCGCTTCTATGCTGACCCAAGCCGGTCCGTTCTCAGCTACAACAACAGCCCGGACGTGGGTTTCGATGTCAGTCTCAATCCTTACCGGGGCTGTGAACACGGCTGCATCTACTGTTACGCCAGGCCGACCCATGAATACCTGGGTTTTTCTGCAGGCCTCGATTTCGAAACCAGAATCCTGATCAAAGAAAATGCCCCGGTTCTATTGCGCCAAGAACTGATGTCCTCCCGCTGGCACCCCCAGCCGGTTGCGCTGAGCGGAAACACCGACCCCTACCAGCCCATCGAGCGGGAGCTGGAATTGGCCCGGGGCTGTCTCGAGGTCTTCAGAGATTTCCGCAATCCGGTGATCATTGTGACCAAGAACCAGTTGGTCACTCGCGACATCGATCTTCTCAAGCAGCTGGCCAGGTGGCGTGCAGTCCTCGTCAATGTCTCCATAACCACTCTGGATCCAAGTCTGCAAAGAATCATGGAGCCTCGCGCATCGACACCGGCCAGCAGAATGCGAACGGTCTCCGAACTGAGCGGCAACGGAATCCCCGTTCGGGTGCTGGTGGCGCCCGTGATCCCGGGCCTCACCGACCATGAGATCCCATCCATCCTGGCCCAGGCATCCAGGTCCGGAGCGCTTGACGCCAGCTACATTCTGCTGAGACTGCCCCATGGAGTGACAGAACTGTTTACCGACTGGCTCCAGCGCCATTTCCCGGAGCGCTCCCGGCGGGTGCTCAACCGGGTTCGAGAAGTCCGTTCGGGAAAGCTGAATGACCCCAGATTCGCCACTCGAATGAGGGGGGAGGGAGTGTACGCCGAACAGATTCAGAGACTCTTCCAGACAACCCGCCAGCGACTTGGACTGGGCCGTCGGACCCTGGATGTCTCCAGCGCCGGTTTCAGAAGACCGGGCCTTCCGGACCAGAAGAGGTTCACTGGTTTCTAGCTCAGTGTGTCCGCACTTATTTTCTACTTGTTGTCAGTGGTTTACAAGAACATCAACACAGGCGCCTGGCCCCTAGAAAAGTAACAGGGTGCGTATAGGGTGCGTCTTCGACCCCGATAGAGAACCTGATACAGGAGTTAAATCTTCCAGGCTCCGGGGCGGTGCTCGGTCCGCTGGGCCGCCTGGTTGGCCGCTTGCAGTGCGGAGGTGGTGAAGCGCATAGGGGGGCTAATCTCCAGGCGTTCCCAACGGGCAGGGTAACAACATCGCCCGTGTTTCGCTTCTGAGGTGATGAAAGGGTGAAATAGTAAAGGAGGCAAGAGCCTGTTCATTTCACCTAATCAAAGATCAACTGCCGGCGGAGATGCAATCGGAAATCCGTGCACGGGCATGTGAACGCACAGTGCGCCGCAGCACTGCCGGCTCTTGATGAGCGGCAAGGAGTTCCCTCTTGTGGGCCTTCTTTCACACCGGTTTACGTCCCGATCAACCAGACGCGTCACGACTCCAAGGACCTCCACTGGCCCGACACATCCTTCGAGACCAATACGGAATTGTCCACAAGCGCTGGACGAGCGTTTACAAGGCCTGGGGACGTATCGAGGAGAGGCTCTGAAGAAACTTGCCCAGCCACGTCCCAAACCCAACTGAAGCCCCAGAACCCGCCCTGCTATAATCCAGGCACACGCTCTAGCTCCAGTGAATGCGGTCGTACCAGTGGTCAAGGCGTACGCTCCAGCCAGCCCTGAGTGAAAGGTGAAGCATGAGAATCCTAAGCTCGTTCGCCGTCCTATTGGTCGTTGCCGACAGTCTTCTTGGCCAGCCCATCCCCAGGGTCGCGCTGTCTACTCTTTCATTCGCTAAGGCGCAGTCCCAGGATCAACTCAAATCGCTGGTCTTCACGCACGTCACGGTTGCGGGCGCTTGGTTCGATGAGGATGTACAGTGAAAGCAACCAGCACAGTAATGGATCTTCTCAATCGACAATGCGGCATTTCCCGAGCAAACCTCCACTGTGAATCCCGACTCGAATCTGATTTAGGAATAATCGGTGACGATACTTACGAATTATTAGAGGCGTTGCAAAGAGAGCACGGCGTAGATATGAGTCACTTCGATTGTGGCGACTGGGTTTCCCATGAAGGTTTGCCTCTTCACCACGGGGTTTTCTTCGCTGTCGTCTGTGGACTGATGGCATTCGGAGTAGGATATGCCTTTCCTTCCTGTCCTGGGTGGCTCCTCCTACCCCTTTCGATTGCCGGAGCTTTTTTGATCTTGATTGGAATACAGAAGATTACAAAAAAGCCACACGAGGAGATTCGAATACGAGACTTAGTTCTTTCAGTGGAGGCAAAACGCTGGGTATCACCGAAAGCAGAACAATGAGCTTGAGCATGCTCCGCCCCCTTTGCGATAGAAGCCACGTCCAAGGCGCACAGTTCCTCGAGCGTCATCACTGGGTAGTGGTTCGTCTCTACGACCCACAGGGAGGTCTTTTGTGAGGTCGCCCATTCTCTTCTTGGCTATAGTGCCACACCCAGCACGTCATTTACCGGTCTGTGGGACGGGGGCTGGGAGATCGGGATGCGTACATTATTGGTGCCGTGGGGATGATTCTCTTCTCCTCAACGAAGGTTGAATCGAACCTCTATCCACGCCCGGACATTGACGGGGCGTCCTGAGCGCATCCCGGGCCGGAAGCGCCAGTTCTCGGCGATTTCGAGGATTGCGCTTTCATCCAGTCCGAAACCCAGTCCTCGGACCACCCGGAGGGAATCGACCCGGCCATTGGTCCGCACAATCCCTTCCAGTAAGACTGTTCCGCGAGCCTTCGCCCGAATGGCTTCATCGGTGTAGCTCGGGAGTGTCGATGTGATGAGTTGAGGCTGCGAAGCCTCGCCTGTCGAGTAAACCCGCTCAGCTCCACCGAGGGCTCTGTCGGCTCCCTTCAGCTCATTTCCCTTACCAGCGATGTGGTCACCCCCTTGACCTCCCGGGGGAGCCAGGACGGGACTAAGTTCGAGACTCGCCTCCAAGTGCTCCACTGCTGGCTCACTTGATCTCCATTGCCTGATCGGAACAGGTTCTCTGAGAACCGGCATAGGGATGGGAACCGGAGCCTCTACCGTGGCCTTCCGGGTGCTCTGATCAGCTCGGGGCGCCGATTCGTTTCGGGCACCGGTGGCGGCCGGTTGAGAGAACTTCAAACTGACGATTCTGAAGGGGGTCTGAATGACCGTTCCAGGTGCGACCGACGGTAACCTGAGAAGGAGTATCAGCAAGTGGCACAAGACGGCCGCCGAGATGGGCAGGCCCAAGGGACGCCGGTCACCCGTTGAATCGAAGATATTCAGAATATCGCCGGCGGATTCATCCAGCTTCTGGACTGCGACCATTCTCTCTTTCGATGAGCACTGCCTGGAAAAGGGTCAACTGGAAGGCGAGGTGTTGCTTCCAATGTCCCCCAACCAGGGGGATGGGGTTCGCTCCACCCCTCAGTTGCGAACTGGCGAGTGTTTCAGCTCGCGCAAAGTGCCACGCTTCCTGCCGAAGAGGAAAACCGGATTCCTGATAAACTTGCCTGGTTTGTTTCAGTAAGTATCCCCCGGCAAAGCCGGGGGCTTTAATCTTGTGAGCCGCTCAAAGCGGACTTGACGTTGCCGCTACCGCGGCCACTTGTGCCACCTAAAGGTGGCCTGACTACAGGAGCCTGAGCTGATCCTGGCGACGATCTTCTGCTTCTTGCCGCCGAATATACTCACGGATCACTCTCTCATCTCGGCCCACGGTCGATACGAAGTATCCGCGTGCCCAGAAGTGCTGTCCAACAAAGTTTCGCCGACTCTCTGAAAAGTTCCGGGCAATGTGGATAGCGCTTTTCCCTTTGATGTACCCGATCACCTGCGCCACAGAGAACTTTGGTGGAATCGAGATCATCACGTGCACGTGATCCGGCAGCAGGTGGCCCTCCTCAATCAAGCTTTCCTTCTGCCCAGACAACCGTCGCAGCACCTGACCGAGATGTCTGCGCAACTCCCCGTAAATCAACTTTTTGCGGTACTTCGGGATGAACACCACATGGTACTTACACTCCCATTTCGTATGCTGTAAGCTCTTATAGTTACTCATAAAACTCCTTTTCGTGATGCTTTGCTCGGCTCACGGAAGGGAGTTTTTTCACCTATTCCCGGAACTGTCAAACTCTGGCTGCCTCCCCGGCAGAGCCGGGGGGACTCCTTACGGGTCTAGGTTCTGGGTTGTGGGCTGAAAGTTGTGGTCTATGAGTTGTTGGAACGCTGGAACCTATCTTGCGACCAGCGACACCAGCGCCGCCAGGCCTGCCGCTGCCGGGAGAGTCACGAGCCAGGCCAGGGTGATTCCCAGGATCATCCGCCAGCGGGCGGTCCCCGTCACTGCTCCCAGGCCGAAAAGGCTTCCACAGGAAACATGGGTCGTGGAGACAGGGACCCCGAAGCGCGAAGCAACGGTCACCAGGAAAGCCGTCACCAAATTGGCTGTGAAGCCTTGACCGTGGTTCATCTGCACGATGCGGTCGCTCATCGTAACGGCCACTTTGCGGGCGGCCAAGAGTCCGCCAATCGCCATCACAATCCCAACCAGGGAAAGACTCGCTGGCATCGGGATGCCGAGGCCGGCTGCGGCAACCAGCAGGGCGACGATCTTGGGCGTGTCGTTCAGACCCCGCGCAAAACCCACCAGACCGGCGGACAGAAAATGTAATTTGTCGAGGAGTTTCTGGGCATCGAACTCCAGTAAGCGACCCTGATAACGCTCTTCGCATCGCTCGAGTTGATCGGCAGTCAGAGTCACGCCACTGGCCCTGAGCTTCATCACTCCGTTGGCTTCGAGCTGAACCAGTGCCGGGGGATTGTCTTCCAGACAAAGGCACATGTTCCGCTCTACACCCAGCCGAAGCCTGGACCACCGAAAGGCTCGGAAGCGAAGGATAGATTCCCGCGGTGAGGAGCAGGCTCAAGAAGGGACTGATAGCCAGGGGAAGAAAGAAACTTGTCCCCAGCCGTTCCAGGTCGACGCCGCCGGCGAAAACGAACCCGGCGCCTACCAGGGCCCCGGTCAGAGAATGCGTCGTGGAAACGGGAATCCCGAGGATTGTCGCCAGCATTACCGTAAGCGCCGCACCCAGTCCCACGGACAGCAGAAAACTGGGATTCGCAGTGATTGATTCCGCCACCAGCCCCTTGCCGCTGAAAGCCTTGACCAGCCCGCGGGAGATAAAAAGGGAGGCGATGGACCCGGCCAGGGTGGTGATCGTGGCCCACCACAGAGCTCGCTTGTAGCTCGTGGTGCGGCTGCCGAAAAGGGTCGCGACCCCTTTAAAATTGTCGTTGGCGCCGTTGCTGAAGGCCAGAAAAAGAACAGCCAGCAGCAGGAACAGAATGGTCATTTCCCTACTCTAATGGGAAAGAGGCGGGCAATGATTCCAGCTTCCCCTTCACGTCCAGGATGCGCTCCCGGTCGAGTTGGCCGTCGCCCCAGTAATCGACGTACTTCTGGTAGTAGCGACGCGCCTCGGCCTCATTCCCTGCTTCTTCGTGGTACTTGCCCAGAAAATAGTGACTGCGGACAAATCTCACCGGCGTAAAGAGCCGCTCCACCTTGCTGTCGACGACTCTCTGGTACCAGCCGGCCGCTTCGGTCATATCGCCCGCCGCCCGGTAGGCGCTGGCCAACCCGTAACAGACGTCCACCAGAACCGTTCCTTCACCGGGGAAGCGGGGAAGCAGGGCTTCCGCAACCAGCAGCCGGGAGATGGCGGCCTCGTAGTCACCCGTGATCAGCTCAAAGTTCCCCTCGAACACATGGAGATTCCGGTTTCTCTCCGCCTCCGATTCCTGCGCAAAGGCGTCTCGAAACGAATCGGCATAGGTCCGGGCCCCTTCCGAATCGCCTTGCGACAGTTTTGACAGAGCCGCCAAAGCCAGAAGCCCACGCCGGACATCGCTGCCCGGCTCGCGTGCGAGCGCGGCCTCGACAATCTCCAGGGCCAGGTCAGCCTCGCCCACACTGAAAGCGAAACCGGCAGAGACCTGGAACAACTGCTCGGCCGACTCCCCATCTGTGATTGTTTCCCGCAATTTCGACAGCCTGGCGAGTGCCTGGTCTGATCGACCAAAGTAAAGATCAGCCAGTGCTTCAAAGACGCCCCCGACCCACCCGAAAGGCAGGTGCTCCGCTGCTGAGAACTGTCCCGCCAGTTTCCGGGCTTCTTCCCATTCTTCCACAAGAGCCAGAGCGCTCAGACGGTGCACCGACGGGGAGGGTGAGATTTGAGCCGCCTTCTCAAAGGAGTCGACAGCTTCGGAAGGTTCACCCACAACGAGCAGCATTTGTCCCAGGTTCCTGTGTCCCGCGGCGCTATCGGGGTGGCGCTCGACATAGTCCCTCAACACCTGGACTGCCTGGTCGTGTTGATCCTTCCGGGCATAGGCATTGGCCAGGAAGAGGTGAGTGGCGGGGAAGACCATTCCCTCCCGGCGCAGCACTTCCAAGTGCTCGATGACTTCGTCGTATCGTTCCTCCTCCATGTAGATGAGAGCAAGATTGTGGCGGGCGGAATGGTGGTCAGGGAACCGCTCGATCGCCTTTTGGTAGGCATCGATCGCTCTGTCCTGTGTCTCTTGGTCAAGAGAGTAATAGCGAGCCTCAATGTAGTACCTCTCGCGGTCACTGAGGCGGTTTACCAGAGTCAGGGCTTTCTGGGCATACTCCTTCTCCTTTTCCTTGTCCCCGGTGTTCCCATGGGCTACTGAGAGTTTGGCCAGTGCCATCGCGAAGTTGGGATCCAATTCCAGCGCTTTCTCGAGTGGGGCAATGGCCTTCTCGTCGGCGCCCGTCTCATGGTGGCGAATCCCCTCCACATAGTGCCGATAGGCATCCACCGATTCCGTGGTGACCGAGGACAACTCTCGGTCAGCCTGTTCAGCCTGCAGGGAAGCGAGTTCGAGACTGTCCCGGATGCTTCGGGTCAGATCGTCGACCAGCGATAGAATGGAAGAATCGCCTTCTCCCTCAAAGCGCTTCGAATCGATAATCTCCCCATTGGTTGTATTTTGAATCTTCAGATTCACCAGCCAGTCTTCGCCGGCCTTGAGATAACTGCCCAGAACCGCCGTGCCGGCCCCGGTCTGGCGGGCGACCTCCTGCACTACATCAAACGAGATCTGAGTGTCCATGGCTCGACCTTGTTCTTCCATGATCTGGTGAAGTCGTTCCGTGCTCAGAACTTTCAGGGTGGGTGTTTGCGCGAGATCGGTCACCAGCATGTCGGTAAAGCCCGCTCGCAACCAATCCAACTGGGGGTCGCCCGACAGATTCTGAAAGTAAAAGACGGCCAGCGAGCGCTTGTCGGTTGAGATCGACCGATCTCCATCCCCGGGACCAAACCAATCGAGAAAGAGGTATCCTACCGCCACAATCAAAGCCAGACAGGCCGCTCCCAGGGCCGCCTTCCTCCAGCCCAAACCAGGTGGGCCGGCGGTAGAGGCCCGTCTCCCGCCGATCCGGGTGCCGGAATCGCCGGCCAGAAGCTCTCCGGTATCGAGGTCTCTCTTGAGCTCTGTCAACGCTTCCAGGAGGTGATCAGCCGACTGCAATCTGGCCTGGGGATCCTTCTCCAGTGAGTGTTGGATCAATTCAGCCAGTCTGGGAGACAGGCTCGGTTTCAGGTCGCTGATCGAAACCGGATCGTCCTTGCGGATCGCCGAAATCATGGAGATCCGGGTGTCGCCCGAGAAAGGCTTCGCTCCGGTTGCCATCTGGTACAGAATGATTCCCAGCGAGAAGATGTCCGAGCGTTCATCGACCACCTTCCCTTCGGCCTGTTCCGGAGACATGTAGGCAGCCGTTCCCAGTGCATGACCGAGTTCAGTCAGGCCGTCGGCGCCCAATGCCGTTGCCTGATCATCAGGTGGAGTCGCCTGTTCTTCGGTGAGTTTCGCCAACCCGAAATCGAGGACTTTCACCTGACCGTCTTCTGTGACCATGACGTTGGCCGGCTTCAGGTCGCGGTGCGTGACACCGTTTCGGTGGGCCGCCGTCACGGCACTAACCAGAGGGATGGCGAAACGATAAAAGTCCTTGGCCGAAAAACCGTCCTTCGGGGTTCGCTCCGACAGATGTCCGCCCGTGACAAATTCCATCGTGAAGAAATGGATCCCGCCACTCTCTTCGACTGAATGGATGGTGACAATGTTGGGGTGACTCAAGGTCGCGACGGCTTTCGCCTCTCTCTGGAAACGAAGCCGGCGCTCCTCCTCACCGGCAAGCTCCGGGGGGAGGATCTTGAGGGCGACCTTGCGATCCAGGTTCATGTCCTGGGCAAGGTAGACTTCGCCCATCCCTCCCTTGCCGAGCAACTCGATGATCCGATAGTGACCTAGTTGCTTTCCAATCATCGGTTTCCGAAAGACCTCCTGGCTCCAGACATGTCCACTATCCTACGCTGCCCCTGCTAGTGCACTGTCCGGAAAGTTTACAGTGCTCAATAACGGATTCTCTCACACCCGGCAGCCCGTGGCGGAAGAGACTTCAGGGCCTCCTCCCGGGAGTCGACTTGAGCAGATAAAGCGAGCAGGCCAGAAGCAAAGGAGAGGACCAGGCACCCGCAAGAAACTGGCCGTACCGCAGAGAGAGAAAACCATGAAACAGCGCGTTGGCCGCCATCAACCCGCCATAAATGTAGGCGACGGGTTTCATGCCCCACTTTCCTCGAAAGACAGGAACGCTGAGCAGCAACAGAGCGACTACCGCAAAGATCAGAAGACCAAGCCAGGTCGCAAAATCGAAAACCGGAAGCCGCAGCCAGGGGAAGCTGGCACGGATGGAAAGAACGGCAGGATTGTAGAAGCCGAGAAAGTCATTGACTGCTTCGTCGACCACGTGCACGGCCAGCGAAGCAGTCAGCAGTAGCCACGCCGTTCCCCATCTGCGGTTTTCTCGAGTCCTGGTGACCGCTTCCACCAACTGAAACCTCGAATTGCCTGTCGTAGAGTTCACTCCTCTTCGAGCCGGCGCAGGAACAGGTTTCTCCAACGGACTTCATAGGGACCGCTTCCCTGCGGGACTTGATGGACTTGAAGTCCAATGAAGCCGGATCGGAATGAGTCTTGGTCGGCCAGATTGGCGATCTTCACACCGTTCAGCCAGGTCTCGATCTGAGGGCCCCTTGCCCTCACCCGGTACTGGTTCCACTCACCGCTCTTGAATACACCCTGAAGAGAGCGATCCTGGCTGAGCCAGCCTCTCCCGGTGGCCTCCGAATAGACATACCCGGCGCTGCCCTCCGGGCCGGTGGCAATCTCAACCTGAGGTCCATGCACACGTCCATTGTGATAGTCCGCCCGGCTCCGGAAGCGAATCTGAACACCGGAGTTCAGGAGGTCGTCCACTTTCACCTCAAACTTGAGCTCGAAATCTGTGTAGTCTTGCCGCGTACAGAGAAAGGCGTTGGGGCTTCCCTCAACCGTCTTCCCCAGAATCACGCCTTTCTCGACGCTGTAGGTGGCCGGGCCATTCTTCTGAACCCACCCCTTCAGAGTGTGGCCATTGAACAACGAGAGCCAGACACCGTCCTCCTCCCCTGTGGGGTCACGGTAGGTGGCATTCTGGTCGTTCAACAAGTCCCCACCGGAAGCTGGAATCGTCACTCTCCCGGTAGCCGCCCACTCCGTCCCCCGCAAGAGTGTGATCTGGAACCCGATGCCATTCATGGAAAGTGTGTCGTGGCCCAGAACCGTGTGGAAGACACGGCCTTCCCCAAAAGAGACCGTCATCAGCATCGGTTCATGCTCGCCGCTGCCGCCGGTCGAGGTCTCAGAATAGGCCGTCGCCAGCACCTCCACCTTCTCAGCCGGTCCCCGGAGACGATCGTACAACTCATCGCGGGCGTGCATCCACCACCGGGGCAACCCCTCCAGAATGGGATGGTGGGGCTGGCGCGCAACGATCAGGAATTCGTGCCGCATGCCATGGCTTCCTCCCCTGCCGGGGGCGGTGTCACGCACGACCCCTTCGTCTCTGAAGCGCAAGTAGGGCCCATCCTTCTCGTTTCTTCCCCTCCAACCGCCGACTCCGACGATACGGTTGTAAGCCGGCCACTCGGGAAAAGCGTTGTCGGCCGCGTGAATGCTGACGAATCCACCTCCGCTGCGGACATACTCGGCAAACGCCTGCCGTGTCTCCTCAGGCCAGGGCCGGCCCCCGCCCAACCCTACCTGCATCACATCGTTATAGGTCGACACCACCGCGTCGTAGTCAGTGAAGTCAGGCTCGAAAGGCTGGCGGTCCATCACTGTAGCCGTGGAGACCTCAAAGTAAGGCTCCAGAATGGCCTTGAGCACCGGGGTCGTCTCGCTCCGGTCGTGGAAGCGCTCGTCACCGTCGATGAGCAGAATCGAGGGTTTCGAAGTTCCGCATCCGAGGGATGAACTACCGACGAGGGACAGGCTGAAGACAAGAAAAACGAGCCGACTCGAGAGTGCCATAGTTATTTCCCCGCAAACATGAGGTTTTCGCCCAAGAGAAACACTCTCAATTCTAGGGGAAATCGGAACCAGAAGAAAACCCGCAGAGCCCAGGGATTCGGTTGGGCGTCTGGACAGAAAAACTCATGAGGATTCAAAAGGCAAGAAGGATGTATCCGACAAGTACCCAAAAGGAGAATCCAAGCCAAAAACTGAGCTTTCTGAGAACTTCGAACGTGATGGAATTTCGCCAGGAATACAAGTCCCATCTTGGCTTGTGCCTGCCGCCAGAAACGACGAACAGGACGATCTCACCGGTCCAAAGAAAGAGGACATTGACAACCAGCCAGAGCACGAACTCAAAGATTTCTTCTGCCATCGCTGCCCCTTGGTCGGTGGCCGTGCTCCAGATCCATTTCATCCAGAGAGCAAGTAAATACTAAGCAAGGCGGTCAGGTTGAGCAAGCCGTGGATCGACGCCACCAGAACCAGCGAACGGGTCCTCTGAAAGATCCACGACAGTCCTAAACCGGCGACCAGGGAACCCAGGTAGTAAGCTGGATTGAAGTGGGCCAGTGCGAAGGCAATGTTTGTACCCACGATCGATGGCCACACGGCGAAATTCCGGGTCAGTGTGTTTTGGACCAGACCTCTGAAAAACAGCTCCTCGGCGGCAGGCCAGAGCACCCCAACCACGAAGAAGATCACGAGAGTGTCCCAGACGCCGTAGAACCTGAGAAAACGCGCCATCAGCATATCCGGCGGCAAGCCGGGAACCACCCTCGGCAATCCGAAAATGCTGATCGACAGAACCTCAACGGGAATGATCAAGAGATTCAGGCCGGCCGCGCCGAGAATCGCTTTGGCGACGAATCCGAAGGACCGGATCCTGACCAAGGATCGACCCAGATCAATCTCGTTTCTGCGAATGCCCCACCAGGTCAAAGCCACAAACCAGGAAGCCGTGGCAGTTTCCACACGAAAGAGAGCCCAGGTGGGAATCAGCAGGTCACTGACACTTGAGCTGAAAGGCAGCAGCAGCCAGTCGATCAGCCAGGCACCGACCAAGGCCCCGATGGGAACAACAACGAATGCCCGGAGCACTAGTTAGGTCTGCCGATGAGAGGGTCCATGGCCGGTTCCCTTTCCTGGGCTTCCCAAAAAGGCCGCTGACGCTCCAGGATTTCTCGGATTCTTCGATTTCTTATGTGGGGGGGACAGTAATAGGGCCACTCATCATCCTCGTTGAGAATGCCATCACCATCTATATCATCATCTTCGTTGTCCGGCTTTCCGTCGCCGTCCATGTTGTGGTCGTAGCAATCGGGGATTCCGTTCGCATTGGTATCAATGTAGCAGTACGTTTCCAATTCCCTCTTTTCACCGTGAGGGTTCAAGGTTCTCCCATGCCTCTGAGCCGTTTTGCGGATCTGAGCGATCCATCTGGTAAGACTCCACCACCAGTATTCGCCCGTGGGGTCAGTGAATACGAGAGGATTCGCTGCAGCGTAGAGGTACGAGTTGAAGCCTCCGCCAAGCCCGATCGGGTCACTGGTGACATATCGGCCGATTCGCGGATCATAATATCGGGTAGTGTCTCAGTTTGAATTCCGCTTCTTGTAAGGGCCGCGTGTTCTTGGCTTCGGAGTGTTCGCATCAACCAGTCCAACAATCCACTCTACATCGTGCAGCGTATCGGAGATTCCAGCAGCCATTGCCGGTGACATCCGAAGGCTTTTGTGAATCCGGCAGAAATTGTAGTGTACGAAGTAGAGAGACAGCATGTGAAGGTGGTTCTCGATCTTCTTTGAAAATGCATTTGTAAGGCGCGTGAAGCGACGCATTCCCATCCGCATTGTCAGGTTATGGCGCTCGACATGGGACGTGCTGACCGCCTTGGGGTCAGGCTGGCCCATAACAGGCTTCTTGTGTGTCCCTAGGCAGGCAGCCGGACTGTAACGCTTCCGACCCTCTTCGGGTTCCCCATACAGTTTAATCAACTGGGCGTAATCAACGTCGGACCCAAAGATACTCTCAACCGCTTCCAAGTAAACCCGATGGCCATCAGTAGTCAACTGAACTCGATGGGCCAGCCGGGTCCGCAGATCATCCATGAACTCAAAAGCGGTAGCGCCTGACCGATCACCCACCTCGTAGGAGAGGATCAACTTGGCATCGCTGTCAATGGCCGTCCAGGTCCAAATGTCACCGGCCCCAGGGGGAGCAGCCTTTGCCTTAAGGACGTTCTTTGCCTTGGCGTAGCAGAAGGACCAAATCTCATCGCACTGGACCCTGGCAGCCGGAACGTCACGGACAGCCTCATCGTGGTATTTGGCGCAGGCATGGCCGGCATCAACCAGAAGCTTTGTAACTGTGTTGATTGAAACGTCCTCGATTCGAGAGATGGCCCGCATCGACATTCCCTCGACCAGTAATGCTAGGATCTTGGCTCGCTTGGAAGTAGGTAACTTGTTCATTAACAGAAGGATACAAGAACACCCTTCCGTTGTCAAGCATTATTTCAGTTTCAATTGTTATTTGAAGATTACCCTTTCTTTTTTGGATCAAGAACCTTGTTCGGATGTGGCAGACGATATTCGTCATCTATTGGGAAATATTCGTAGCCGATTGAGCAAGATGGAGGAAAAACCCCACGAGTAGCCAATTCTCGTTCTGCCTCGATCCACTTAATTCTGTGCGGCTTCACGGTACGCTTCTTAAGCATTTTCTGTATCTCCGTTTTGGGTTGCTAGGTCCGCATCCCCGCTTGGAATGACCACTGTAGTTGTCTCTGTTCCAACTCCAGGGGCCACCTCGCTTCTCTTTTTCGCCTTCTTGACCAAATTAACCACTTCGTCCCTACTCATAGATGATCTATAGGAATGTTCAATAAGCGAATATAGTGCGTGTGGAGCGCCAGATCCGATAGCTCCGTGACCAATTGAACTGCTATCGTGGATAGTTCCTGGATTCAATATCGTGTGAACAGTGTGAGTTGATCCGTTAGACCCAGCAACCAGTATCTCAACACCTAGGTCGGCGCTAGTTAGGGCGTGGTCAATGATCTGCACAACCTGTGGTGATAGTTGCTGATGCCTACCGTAATAGCTGTCTAGGTTTAATCCGCGAGGCTCTAGCTCTCTATGGAGTACATTTGTGAGCCTGACTTGCTGGTAGGCAATTCTTACTATTTCAGCTCTCTCTGATGCTGCGGCCACCCCTTCCCTTTGCATCAGTTGCGCTCGTGCCACATTGAGAACTTCGTTGCCACGCAAGACATCCCCAGCAATGAGTGCATATACTGACTTGTCTCCACCTAACTCGACAATCTTGGTTTTTTCGCCGTGCTCAAACTCATATCCTATAGGAATGTGGGCCGTGACCATCCGGTCCGATGCTAGGACTATCCCCGCGCCTTTATCGTAGAGTGCTGCGATGCATACGGTCATGCGCCATCCCGTTTCGATGCCAATCGGTAGGAAAACATCAAGGGGTAGACCCTAGAAGTCAAATGAATGATTGTCAACGCCACCGTGCCTGAGCCGCAATCCGTGCAATCTCTGACCGCCGTTCCGCCGTCAGTTTCTTGGCACGATTACGACCACCCTTCCGCCCGCCAGCAGCTCGGGCTGGTACGGTGGGTTTGGTTTCTTCCTCGATTTCGCCGGTGGCTATTCGGGCCACGTGAACGGCGCAGCCAACCACGTTGGCAGGGCGCGATTCACCCTTTGGTCCTTTGGGCATGGGGGAGAACTCCGATTGTTCCTACAAACTTTCGTTACGCTTTTCTGCAAATTGCAAATTTTATTATTTACATTATTGTCCCTGGGAAACAACCAAAAACGTAAGTTTTTGATTCGGACACTCCCAAATTTTCAAATTGAGACACTACCTAATATCGATGCCAGTTGAACAGAAGCCCCTATTCTGCATCGGCGTATTGCCCTGGCAACCGAAGGTTGACTGTGGCAGGATTCTCGACCGGATGTGTTCCTCCAAAGGCGGTCCCTTCCCACCGCCAGACCACGTTACCGGCCACATCGGTGCCCAGTCGTGGTGTCCTCAGATGATCTGAGTGGAGATGGGTCAATGTGTCATGGACCGTGTCGCCCTCGATCTGGGCAACGAGGCTTGCTTGCTGCCACACATAGTCCCGCAGCGGCGTCCCGTCATCCGCTGTCTTCGCGATCAGGCGACCCGCAAGATCGTAATGAAAGATGGTCGTGCCCCTGGCCGTCGTCTTGCGCATCCGCTGCCCGAGAGCGTTGTAAACGTAGATGGCGGCCAGGGTAGTCTTGTCGAAGAGCTGGAAGAGCCGGTTGGCATCGTTGTAGGCGTAGGTCTGGCCCTGACCGTTGTCCGTGAGATTGCCGGCGAGGTCGTAGGTGAGTGCCGTGGCGTCGATCCGGATCAACTGGTTGCTGCCGGCTCGGTAGGCATACTGCGTGGCCTGGGTCCCATCGTCCTTTGCCAACCGGTTATGGTTGGGATCGTAGCTGTAGTCAAGCGTGACCCCGTCATTGGTCTCGGTCGCCAGCCGATTCAGGACATCGTAGCCGTGGGTGTGCGTGCTCGTCCGGGTTTCTCGGCTGAGTACGTTGCTATTGGCATCGTAAATCAGGAGAACCGAATCGGCTGTTCCAATCGTTTGCTGAGTGAGACGGCCCTGTGGGTCATAGGTCCGGGTCTCAGCCATGCCGTTTCCATACCGGCTGGCTGTCAGCGCTCCGTCGGAGCGGTAGGCGACGTCGCTCAAGAGCGCTGTGTTGATCCCGCTGACGACTGCGTCGATGGCACTGATCCGGCCCAGGCCGTCCCGCTGGTAGGTGATGGTCCGGCCGCTGGGAAGCGTCATGCCGACTACCTGGTGCCCGGCGTCGTATTGATAAGCCGTGAGATACGTGACTCCGAGAATCGTGAAGTCCACCTGAAGGACGTTGCCGTAAACATCGTACGCGAAATCATAGCTCCCACTGTCGTCTGTGCGGCTGCACAGCCGCCCGATCCCGAACGGACAGCTGTCGTAAACCAGAACAACGTTCTCGCTGGCATCGGGATAGGCGATGCTCGTTACCCGGTTGAGATCGTCATAGGAGAAGGTGGCCGCAATACCACGGGCATCCGTAGCGGAGACGCGATTGCCCGCCAGATCGTAACCATAGGTGAGGATTCCCCGATCCGGGCTGGCCTCGGTGAGCCGCCGACTCAAGGCATCGAAGGCGTAAGTGGTGACGGCTCCATTGGGGGCACTGACCCGAGTAGTATTGCCATTGTCATCGTAGACATAAGTAGTGCTGCCGGTGGCCGCATCGGTGTTCTGGTCCAGCCGATCGCCGGGATCGTAAGTACTGGATGAGACGTTCCCGTTAGGATCGGTCTGCCCGGTTGCATTTCCCGAGTTGTCGTACTGCAACTGGAGAACCGAGTCGGTGCCAGGCACATGGGGACGGCTGGTGGATTGGAGCCGACCCAGGTTGTCAAACGTCTGCTGGAGGGTGGTGGCGAGCGCGCCATCCGGATCCTTGACCCCTGTCTGGACCAGGTTGCCCTCGCCGTCGTGGGCGAACTCGATCTCCTGATTGAGATTGTCTGTCACCCGGATCAGTCGCCCCTTCGGGTCATAGTCCATGCTCAGACCGATTCCGTTCGGGGTGAGCACCTGAGTGAGTTGTCCAGCCGCGTCGTAGGCTAGGATGGTTGTCCGAGTCAGGCCGCTGCCGGGTGGCGGAGTTTCGGTCTGTGAGATCAAGAGTCCGGCCGCGTCGTAGGCGAAGGTCGTCACCAGCCCATTCGGATCGGTCAACTGAGTCAGGAGTCCCTGGGGGTTGTAGGCCATCCTGGTGATATGGCCGAGATCGTTGGTTCGCTGAATCATGTTCCCGTTGGCATCCAGAGCAAAGGTTGTCATGTTGCCCCTGGGATCTGTTCTGGAGGTCAGAAGGCTGAAGGTCGGATCATACGTAGTGGTAGTCACCGCCCCGTTAGAGTCTTCTGCCACGGTCAAGAGATTGCCATTTTCGTCAAAGGTGCGGAGGATTTCGGAGCCGTCGGGCCTTACGGTTCGAATGGCATTTCCGTCGGCATCACGGTCGGTAATGGTGGTCAATCCGTTGGCATCGGTCATCCGCTTGAGTTTGCCAAAACGATCGGCCTCGAAGATCTCAACATGACCATTGCCGTCCGTGAAGGTGCTGATGGCTGCACTGGGCCGCACGAACGCAGCCGGATTCGCTGCGGTGCCAAGACCCGAGTCGAGGTCGACGAGCCCCACGGTCTGCATGCTGGTCGCCTGCCGGGTGGAACCGTCAGGAAGAACGGACCGCGTGAAACGGCCTGTGAAGTCGTACTGGCGCGTGGTAGTAAGGTTTCGAGCATTTGTCTCCGAGGTCATCAGATGCCGGCTGTCGTAGCCGAAGCTGCGGGCCGTCGAGTCCGGAAACGTTGCCCGGGCAAGATTTCCGTCGACATCGTGGGAAAAGGTCGTGACCCGGTTCGCCGGATCGGTCACGCTGGCCAGGTGGTTGCCTGTGTAGACCAGGCTTGTCACCTTGCCCACCGGATCGGTGATGGAGATCAAGCGTTCCTGAGCGTCATAGGCATAGGTGGTTGTATTGCCGTTTCTGTCCAATTTAGCGGTCTGCATCCCGTTGGTGTCGTACTCGAAGCGAGTTCCGTTCTTAAGCGTGCGGCTGAAGGTACCGTCCTCATAGCCGATCAGTTCAGAGAAGTCACCGTCGAGACTCGTAAAGGTCCCTACTGAAGTGAATAGCTCGTAGCGAACGCTCGACTGAGAGAAGTTGTAAAAACCGAAGCGACCGGGTGGAAACGATCCGGCTACATCGAAGATCTCCACACCGTCGATGCTGATGGCGATGCGATCGGTGTAGTACTGCAGCGTGAACAGGTGATCGGTAAAGTTGGTCCACGGACTGCCCTGGGTCGGACCTAGTATCTCGACATTGTATCGCACTCGGTATGTGCTCCCAGTAGGTCGGTCCCCAGCTGGGACCATCCAGAGCCTCGCCCTCGACCCGAAACAAGGTCTTTCCCGGAAAAGCAAAGGAGCCCCCGGGGAAGGATTGCGCGCCCTGTTTCCAGTCAAAAATGATCGCCCTCGCTGTTTCGTCCGGGTCCCCGTTGCCGGTAATGGGGGAACGGTAGCCGAAGACAAAACCGATGAAGTCGTCGTCAACAAAGTTCTCAACCCGGATCTTGCCGCTGATCGTCGTATTGATGAAGTTGTTGGGACTGATGAAGAAGGTCGGGGGACCGTTACCAGGTTCTGTGAGAACCACTGACTTGCCGTCTGCAGCTACGGTCCAGGTGTTGGCTGACAGATTGGCTTCTGGCTGCCAGTCATTCAATGAAAGCGGAGCCGGCAAGAACACGCTCTGGGAGCCGTCGCCGCCGACAATCAACGCACTCTCGTCGAAGTTCACATACAGCCGGGTCAGGCCCGAGATCCCCCAACCCGCACCGAAAGGACTGGCCTGCTCGTTGATCACCACCGTCCGGTCAGAGAACGTCGTAGAGACACGGCTGCTTAGATAGTTGCTGGTGAGGCGTGCAGTGTAGGGATAGACACCCGTCGTCAGGTTCGTCCCGTCCACAGCGATGACGCTCCGGAAGGTCTCGTCCTGGGCTTCGTCAAATCCTGCCGTGCTGACGAATGTCTCGCCTTCTTGCTCCACACCCCCGACCTTGATTCGGTAGGAGAGGGTGGGCGGTATCGCCGCGCGAGTCACCACGGTGCCGTCAAACGGGATCAGCGGCTGCGGATAGGCCCGCTCACTACGATAGACAAACCGCAGCCCACGGGACTGACCCTGCGAGCGATAATCGGGTGTCCAAAAGTCGGTGCTCAACCACCCCCCGCGAGTGTTGACCCGTGACCCGCTGTCCTTGCTGTCGCCACAGGCGCAGTTGGGTGCATCCAGTTGCTCGTCGCCGTAACACTGAGGCGGTATTTGCATGTGCCAGTCGGCTGCACGTACGCCTCCGGAAAGGGTCTCAAGCGACTGGCCGTCGGCCGAGATTTCGCTCACGCCGACGATCGAAAACGCACCCGTAGCAGGATCAAGCGACCAGATGTCGACTTCGTTGCCCACGGGAAGCTGATCCAGGTTGGGGAAAGTAATGGGTACGGGTGTGGCAAAGATGACGCCCACCGGCTGGATGGTAACCAGGAGTGCCGGATCGAGTGTGTCCGGCAACGGCGCTGGCGCCAGGCCTCTCGGCACCTCGGAGATAGAGAGCTGCCCGGTGAAATCTGTACCGTCCGGGTTCTTCGCCGTATGGGGCGGAACTGTGATCGAGACCCCCAGGGCCGCATTGGTCACAACAGTGGTGGCATGCGGATCAACCGTCGTCAGACTCAAGTCCGCGATCCTGGGAAGGAAAAACGGTCGGGTCACGAGGTTAGACGAGTTCGCCTCCAGGACGTACTGCTCCCGAAAGCCGGCGTAATTGGACCCATCGGGGGCCAGGGCTGCTGAAGCCGCATCGATGTCCAGTATCTGCGTGCCGTTGGGGAGACCTGTCAGTGTGACAAGGCCGTTTCCGTCCGAGAGCCCAGAGACTCCTGAATTCAGAAACGAGACCTTCGCACCCACAATGGGGGTTACCGTCCCCAGTGCGTAGTCGTTGGCATCCAACAGTTGTCCGGTAAAGCTCGTCGGGTCGGACGAATCTGGCGCCGGCACCGTGATCTGAACCGTCTGAAAGAGAGTTTCGCTTCCGTTGGTGGCAAGGAAAGCCAGAGAGATGACGCCGACTTCGAAGCCGGTCGCTGCAAACCTGAATAGACCGGTCGCTGCATCGAGCGTAGCGGCTCCCGGCAACGGCAGCGTGGTAGTCCCGAAGGTGACCGGGTTGCCGCTGGGATCAGTAGCTGTCAATCTCAAACTCAATGTAGTTCCTACGTCCACCGTCTGGTTACCGATCGGATCGAAGGTAAATGAGCCCGGCATGACCAGGGGAACAGTGACTATTGCGAGGGTGGTGTTGCCGGCCAGGTCCGTCGCCAGCAGTTGAAAGACATTGGCACCTTCTATAAGGATCACAGGACCATGGTCGAACTCGTTACCTGGCCCCAGCATGACGGGATTTCCGTCCAGAGTCAGGGTACCCATCTCGTTGAGACTGCCGACGAAGTAGATCTCCTCGGTTTCCACTTCAGCGCCGTCCTGAGGACTGTTCAGGGTGATCACGGGCGCTGTCGTGTCTACATAGACCGCGATCTCCTCCACGTCATGGGTCAGGGTGAGGGTCTGCAGAATCACGGCGTCAGTGGAGATCCGATGCAGGGTCTTCTTCAGCGACAGCCATACATTGCTGTCGTCGGCCTGGACTGCAAGGGCCCGGATCTTGCCGCTGCCGCCAAATCCGCTCTTCTGGTAGAGCACCGCACCCGTGGCAGCATCGAGCCGATAGAGTTCTCTGTCGGTGGACACCCACACGCCTCCCGGTCCATCCGTCTCGAGCTGAGCGACCTTTGCGATCGACAGAGTCGCCAGCAATGCACCCGCCGGACTGAAGCGAAACAGTTCATGCTTGTCCGCCACCCAGACGTCGCCTGTCACGGGAGACACTGTCATGGCTTTGATCTCACCGAGAGCACTTACGTCCAGGCTCAGAAACTCGCTGCCACCGGTGTCGTAGGCCGTGACACTGAGCTTTCCCGCTGCCCACATGCGGCCAAGATTGTCATCGAAGGCGAAATCCACCGCCTTGCTGGCAAGAGTCAGCGACCGCTGTAGTGTTCCCGAGGGGGAGTACAGCAACAGCTCCGTATCGAGGCCCACCCAGGCGATGCCGTCATTGGGGTTGACCGCCAGTGCGCTGTTGCTGGTATCCATGGCGGGGAGAAGAAAATTCAAAGTGCCGTCGAAGGCATAGGAGGCCAGGCCCTCTTTCCCTACGGCCCAGAGTGTGCGCTGGCTGGGATCGACGGCCAGCCGACGGTAGGAAGCGCCGGTCAAATCGAGGATGAGCGAGCCGTCAGCGATGGCAAACTTGCTGACCATATCTTTGTGAGCGATCCACAGTGCATCTACGGAATTCGAATCAGGGATGGGGCCGCCGGCACCCACGGTGTCGTAGGCTGATCCAAGGGGAAGCGCAGAAGCCCAGCGCTCGACGCCCGAATACTCGCGCACCTTTCCAGTTGACGGGTCCTGGACCGCCGGACTGTCAGCCGCTCCGTTCGCCTGGTCACCATACTCGACATATTCCGCAGAGCCGATGGCATCAATCGCATAGGAAGAGGCAATGAAGCTGAACCGACCCTCTCCCGATCTGGTGGCGGAGAGGACATTTCCAGTCCAGTTGAAATTCGATTCGTAATCCAGGGATGGGGCTTCAGCATCAAACGGCCCCATCGTTCCCGCACAAGTAGCCCGGAATTCACTGGCTTGAAAGGCAATGCTCTCCCCAACCTCGAAAACCGTTGAAGCGGGGAGGAGTGCTCCGTACGGGGCCTCGTAGCAGCAGGGGAGACCCTGAAAGCCAAAATGTCCTCCGCCAATGATGTCTGCCTCCGTCCTCGCCATAAGATCCAGGCTTCCCGCCCTTGAAGACCAGCGCAACACTGCGTCCTGGTACTCCGGGTCGAGGACTCTGCCCAGTATGTCCGGCGGACCGTTCTCGGCAAGTTCAGCGATACCGATTCTGTGCGAGGCCCCTGGTTCGACGGAGATGGAGGGCAGTGCGTAGCTTCCTCCCTCCCAGTCGATTTGTGCCACCACGCTGGCAGACTCACTTCCCAGATTCGTCAATGTGGCGAAGACTGGACGCTCATCCAGCCCGGGTAACGGAACCATGCCGCTGTGATGAGCCCTGGGCGCAGCAATCATGGGAACGTAGACCACCCGATGGTCGGCAATGACACTCCGGATAGAGAGAAGAACAGCCCCGGGTTCTCCTGAATGGGTCACTGCGACTCTCACGCTGTCGCCATCGAAGGTGGAGCCGTCTGCCGTGAGAAACTCGGCGATATCCACTGTACTGACGCCGTACGGCGCGAGGATTTCTTCATGTCGGGCCAGTTCTTCTCCGGTCGCCGGGTCAAAAACGAAAACGCTGGCCTCTTGCTGCTCCAGTGTGGAATTAAAGGCCGAAAGAAGAGCCCTCGTGGAAACGCCATCCCCCTGGCTGTCAGTGGTTCGAACAGGCGTCCTGACAGCGTGGTACTGCGTGGACTCATGGCTCTGTGGATCAAATACCGGCAGCGGGTTCAGAAAGGACTCCCCCTGCAGGAGCCCAATGGAGATGAGATCTCCCGGCAGACCATCATGCTCGATCGTGATCGAGCCAGCCGCTAAATCGAGTTTGCCTCTGCTGGGCGACAGGATCTCCACGGCATGCGGTTGAAGCTCCCCCTGGTAGCTCCGTTCGATGCTGTCCACTGACGTGGAGACAGTCACCGAGTAGGCGAGCACCGAGTCACTGGTGCTCAGCAGGGCATAAACGGGCTCGATCCTTTGAGTCTTCTCTAGAGACCGGGTATCCCAGAACGACTGTGCTCGTGTCGACGGCATTCTGCTCGGATCGCTGAAGGGGATTTCTGTTGCCTGTGATCCCGCCTTCACAACCGCCCAGGCGCCAATGGACCAGTCTTCACCCAGGTAATCGATACGAACGCTGCCCTCTACAAACTCACTCTCGGCGTCGGCCAGAACTTCATTTAGCGAAAACCAGGTCTGGGAGCCACCCGCGATCTCCAGGTCGACAGACAAGATCACCTCTCCCTGGAAAGTAAAGGCGGTTAGCCCCACCGCAAAAGAGTCAGAGAACCGATTCAATACAGAGACAGACGTTTCAACACCGGGCGCAATCGAATAGTAGGGCAAAAACAAGCTCACGGGACGGAAGTTCTCGCGGTGACCCTGCCGGTGGGCCTCCGTCATGGCCTCGACAAGTCTCCTGGTGAAGAACTCCGGGTTGAGTGCGGGCAGCGATCCCTGTTCTTTCGCAGCAGACGGCTGCAGCAGGATCGGAACCACAAGGAAGAGCACTGCGAAGGGCAAGAGGAGAAGGGCGCCGGGGATTCCGCGAGTCGTCATTTTGGGCCTCCACGAGGGAATTAATGGTGCTGCCCGTTGAGGGGCTTCCCAAAAAGGCTATCCCCTGAGAGGTCCCGCTATCGCGCCAAAAATCACGTCTTTTCGGTCAAGAATCGGGGTTGGGCCATTTTGCCCCGATTCTTAACTCTTCCTTACGCCTCCACTGGAGCCGTTTTCGAAAGCGACAGGGTCCGCATCCGAGAAACCGCTGGAAGTTTCTGTTGAAGGTTCGCACCGACCCAAAGCCACATGAGATGGCCGTCTCCAGAACCGTCCGGTTCTTCTCGCGCAGAAGGCGCGCCCCTTTGAGCACACGATAGCGCACGAGTAGCTGGTGAAAGGTTGCTCCTGAAGACCTGTGTAGCAGAGCGTTGAGATGGCTTTTCTCCACGCCGCAGATCTGAGACGCGCGGGCCAGGTTGAGCCCAGGGTTCTCGAAGTCGGTTTGAATGACCGAGAGCGCCCGACTCAAACGATCTGAGTAGCTCAGCCGGCGTTCCAGCTCGGAGATTTTCTGCCCGAAGAGCTTTTCCTCAAGCTCGGATACCCCATCTTCGTCCGGGGCTTCCTCAGCCAGGCGGAACTGCAGGACGTTCTGTTTGTGACGGTACTTCCTCATTCTTCACCTTTCTGTTGCGGAATAGCTGCCGGGCAGGGACACGAGCAATTCTCGCACCAGAAAGACTGTCAGCGCACGAAAGTCCCAAGGTCATAACTACTTAGCCCGGATTATGCAAGAACCGTAGTCCGGAGTTGAAAAACGACTCGAGAAGTGGCTCAACTCGAAAGCGGACAGGTGTGACAGGCGGATTTGCGAAGAATATCGGTTGGCGAGGCGTTTGAAGTGGTTGGGGAGTGAATTTCAGACAGATCTGGGCCTGGGTGAGTATCGGAAGCGGTTTTTCGGGGAGCTGGGAGAGGCTAGCTGGAGTTGAGACGACTCAAGACGAGGTGGAAGAGGGGTTGTTCGGGAAAGGCTGAGGAAAGATGGACCCAGATGCGTCGAGTGGTTTGTCGGATCCGGGCCCCGATCTTGAGGACACGACGACGTAAGGTTTCGATTTCGAGCTTGTGCCAGGGGGTCCCGTGCAGATAGTCGCGCAGGCGCACGAACATCTGGTAAGCCAGGGCATGCAGAAGGAGTCGAAACTGATTGGCCAGGAATCGATGACAGCTGAGTCGGTCCATGCTCAGATGATTCTTGAAGGCCTTGATGAAGTTTTCGGTCTGTCCTCGGTTTGTGTAGTGGTCATAAAGTGATTGGGAGCAGAGATCGTCCCGGTTGGTGACCACAAAGCGACGATTGATCCCGCGCTGATCGACCTCCACTTTGACGATGACGCGACGAGATCGATCCCAGCTGTTGGCTCGATAAAGAAACTCGTCAAACTGACGCTGTTTTTCCTCCAGCTCAAGGAACCTTTCCCGAGTCGAATCCAGCAGGGGCTCGACCACTCGCTGCAGGCGAGGGTTTCGACTTAACCCAATGACATACTGGAGTTGATTCTCTTCAGCCTCACAGAACTCGTAGAGCCGCGGCGTGGCAAAGCCGCTGTCGGCCCGAATCTCAATCTCGACATCCGTCCCCACTCCTTGTCGGATAGCCTCCACGACTCGCTTCAGAATGGGCACGATGTGAGAGTCAGCTCCCTTGTTGCCAGGTCTCAACACGGCACACACCAGGTCTCCCGTGTCGGCATCGAAGATCAGCAAAGGATGCAGAATGTGGCTTCGGTAATACCCGTGGTAGAAGGAGAACTCCTGCTGGCCGTGGGTGTGGTCGTCGGTACTGTCCAGATCCAGGATGATCTTACCGGGACGTCTTTTCTTCAGGGAGCGCACATAACGGCCTAGCAGCCACTGGCTCAAACGCATCAGATCCTTCCTGGTGACGGAGTTCTCCAAGCGGGAGAAAGTCGGCTGCGTGGCCAAATCCGGATCGCTCTCCGGCAACTGATCACAGACGGTTTTGAGCATCGGATCCGAGCGCAGCGTATCGGCGTCATTACAGTCTTCGTAGCCGGCCACGATCTGCAAGACTCGTTGTCGGATCAACTTCAACAGATCATGACGAATGTAGCGTTGGTCTCGACTCTCCGAAATACACGAACTGAAGCCCTCGCAGAGCCGATGTTGCCGATCCACCGATCCAAACAACAACCATCCTGCGTCGGAAGTGAGGCTCCCCCCATCAAAACGCGCCGTGATCTTTCTGTGGCTGTGAAATGGCAGGGTATTCTGGCAGACTGCTCTTAACATTGCCGTAGCTCCTGGTTAGGGTCTTGTTTGTGTAAACCCTTTTATATCAGAGAGCTACGGCTCTTTTTATGGGCCCAAATCTCACTCGGATTCAGATCTCATGCATAATCCGGGTTAGGGCGTTCGAGGCGATTCGCTCCTCGACCCAACGTCCAAGGGATTGGAGAATCTAACACCTAAGAGTCAGACTGCGGGTCGCACTTCCTGGATACTTGTCGGGCAGGGACTTGCCTGGCTGAGGGGGGCGCCGGACATCTATCTCTTTCTCTTTTGCTTGAGAATCTTCCGAAGCGCTTTGTTCGTCTCTTTACGTCTCTTCTTTTCCTCCAGCGAGGCGGATAGATCGGGCCGTCGAGCCTGAGAGTCCAGCTCCTCTCGGATCTTGAGATAGTTCTGGTAGCGGTCCGGGTCGAGTCGGCCCTGGGCAACCGCCTCCTGAACCCCGCAATCCGGCTCCGCCCGGTGCCGGCAGTTACGATAGCGGCACCGACCAGCCAGTTCCTCAATATCGCCAAAGGTTGAATCAAAACCCGCCTCTGCATCGACGAACTGAATCTCTCTCAGGCCGGGGGCATCGAGCAGAATTCCCCCCGCCGGCAGCAGGAACAGCTCACGATGAGTTGTGGTGTGGCGCCCCCGGTCGTCCCCCGATCTGATTTCCTGCGTCGGAATGATATCCTCGCCCAGCAGGCGATTGATCAGTGTTGACTTGCCCACTCCCGAAGAACCGACGAATGCAATCGTCTTCTGCTCCTCGAGATAGGGGTTGAGGCTAGAGAGTCCCTGGCCTGTCAGGCAGCTGACTGCTGCAACCGGCACCCCCAGAGAGACCGCCTCCGCTTCCGCAATCTTCCCGGCCGGGTCGGGGCACAGGTCAGCCTTGCTCAAAACGACTACGGGACGGGCTCCGCTGTCCCAGGCCAGAATCAGATAGCGTTCCAGACGCCTCAGATTGTAGTCCCGGTTCAGGGACATCATGACGAAGATGGTGTCGATGTTGGCCGCTATGCCCTGCTGTCGAGAGCCGCGCCCGGGAGCCTTCCGGAGAATCAGGCTCGATCGCTTCAGGACCGCTTCAATCATGCCCGTCGCGGGCGTGTCCGGGCTCAGGGCCACCCAGTCGCCTACCACCGGATAGGTTTCCTGGCGCCGGAGCTTCCCGCGGACACCCGCCTCAATTTCGCCCTCCCGGCAGATCACCTGAAACCTCCCATGTTGCTGGCGAAGGATCCGGCCTGGAAAAGCTCCCTGGGACTCACGCTCTGCGAACTCTTGCGCCCGCTCTTCAGTCCACCCGAAGCATCTCAACCTGTGGTCTTGGATGGGTGGTTTCCGGCTTTCCATCGGGCGGCGGTGAATTCCTACTTCTCAGAGTGGACGCGAGCTGCGGCCAGAAGAATCTCCGGGGCCAGTCGCACCCGGTGATCGGGGTTGACGTAAAGGAAATCGACCACGCCGTCCGAACCGATCAGATACACGGCCGGAACGGGCAGAATATGATGACCTTCTCCCGAAGCTTCCTCCAGCAGCTTTCGAAATCTCTCCGACCCCTGCATTGCCTGCTCATCCCGAAAAGCCAGGCCAAAGGCGGTGGCACCCTCCTGGGAGGGATCGGAGACCAGCTGGTAGGTCACTGAGTTCTTGTCCACTGTGGCCGAAAGCTTTTCCGGTCGATCAGGACTGGCCGCGAGAATCTGATATCCCAGTTCCACGAGCTCTTCTTGAATCGTTCGCAGCTGACCCAGCTGCTTGTTACACCAGGGTCACCACCCACCCCTGTACACGATGAGCACAACCGGTCGCTCCGAGACCACTTCCCGGAGCTTCAGTGGATTTCCCTCCATCGTCAGGAACGTGACATCCGGCACCGGCTGGCCCGGCAAGACCGGACAAATCTCCTGTTTGGATTCCGCCACTTTCCGTTCTGACCCCTGTGCGTTCGAGATCAATACAAAGAGGATCACCAGAAACAAACTGAGACTTCTGTAGCGGCTCATGACACCTCCAACAAAAATTCGAGTGTCGGGAGACGCTCTCTGACACCGAATGCGTCTGACTATTATAGAGGTTACAGGTCCAACTACGGGTGGCCAGGTGGCCCAGGACCATACCTCTCGTCAATGATGTCCCAGGACTGAGCCGTCTAGCCTTGTATCAGTCAGACTGTCTGACTAAGCACTTACTTCGTAATTCAGGACTTCTTACTCATCACGAAGTCTCGCATGGCAGCGATGGTCGCGAAGTTCTCGACCAGCATTTCCCGGGGTTCGATTTGAACCTGAAAGGTCTGCTCCAGAAAGCGCATCAAGGTCAAAACCCCCATTGAGTCGACAATCCCTTCACGAAAGAGCTCGGTATCCTGATCGATTCGGGATGGGTCTTGGGCAACGAACTGGTCTCTGACAAACGATGCTATCTGGTCTTCGAGGGCAGTGGCGTCTTGATCTGGTTCCGTCATAGGTGACTCCGGAGGGGCTTGTGTGCCCTCAGGTAACTGTTCGTATTCAGCAAGGACAGTGGGCAGTGCTCAGCCTCTTCGAATCCGGCTTCCTTCAGCCAGAGGCATGTTTCTTCAACCGTGTGGTTCTCTCCCCGTTGAGATCCGCACAGCATGATGAGATCAAGAATGGCAGGCCAGCGATGACCCAGGCCTCTGTTACCCAGGAACTGGGCCTGCACCACCAGTGAGCCTCCCGGCTTGACTCTGGGGAAAAGGCGACTCATGAGCTCTCGACTCGCCTGGTGACCGAGCATGTGGAGCGTGTTCGAAACGAGAATGACATCGTAACTTCCGGAAACTTCATCTCCCAGGACATCCAACGGAAGATACTGGATGGGGTTTTGAAGATCGGCCCATTGCCCAAGCCTGCGGGTCTCTTCAATCACGGCGGGGAGATCGGCCAGATACAGCTCCAGCCGGGGATTCTTCACGGCCAGATGGTAGGCATAGGTTCCGGGGCCGCAGCCCAGATCCAGGAGTGAGGTGGTCCCGGACAGATCGAGGTAGTCGGCCAGTTCCCGACCTCGCAGGCGGGAATAAGTGTCCATGGCTCGATTGAAACTGCGGGCAACCCCTGGTTTGGCCTCCAATTCTCCGGCAAGATCGAAAATCGGATGCCCTGCGAGAACAGCCTCGTCGAGTTGCGCAAAAACCCCGTAAAGAGTGTGTAGAAAATGGAGCCAGTCTCCCAGGTAGAATTCCGGTGAACCCTTCAGAAGGACAACGCGGGCCGGCTTCGAAAGCCTGAAGTTCTCACCGTCACGACTCTCCAGAAATCCCATGGTGGCGGCACAGCGCAACAGCCGGCCCAGGCGCCCGGAATCGGCTCCAGTCTCTCGGGACAGCTGCTTGGTCGAGGCTTCGCGCTGCCCCAGGGACTCGAACAGATCGAGACGGAGCAGTGCAAACATCACCGAGGCCTCGAAAAATCCCTCCACTTTAGAGAGAATCGAAATCTGGTCACGAATGGCATCGCTTCGATCCACGTGAGGTCCTTCCTGGAAAAGGTCTAGTGTACTGTCCCGGAAGTTCACGCCGCTACTTCGGGCGTCTTTTCGCCGACAGCTTTGTTGCACTCCTCGAAAGACTCCCGGCATTCCTGCGTCGCGCGCCTCACTGGCGACAAAAATCCATCCCGAATTAACACCGCGAACTTCCGGGACAGCACACTAGGTTAACAAACACTATTTACCCGGGCAAAGACACCTGTTGAGCGGCGGTCTGATGGTTGGTTAACATGCTGGTATGGAGAGGAGGTTGCGGCGCCTGCCAGACCGATTTTATTTCTTTGGGCTGCTTCCAGCCCTGGCCGCGCTCCCCAGGGGCCCTTCTTATTGGCTGACCCGAAGGCTGGGGCGGGCCCTGGAGAAAAGGCACCCCCAGACCAGAAACCTCATCCTGAAGAACTTCGGTGCGCTGGTTGAGGACAACGAAGCTACCCTCTCCGCACTGGTTCGGAACTGCTTTGAGCACCTTGCCTGTGAAGACCTCGACGCCTATTACTATCCCTTCTGGTCAGCGCAGAATTTGTCCTCTTACTTCGATGTTTCCGGGCGCGAGCATCTGGATCGAGCCCTGGATCAAGGAAAGGGCGCCATCCTGCTGACCGGCCACATGGGTCCGGTGTGTGCCGGCATGGTCGCGCTGGGAGTCCTCGGATATCCCGTTCATCATGTCGCTCGTGACTACCGGGCAGACACTTCAATCGAGCCGGCCTTTCGAGACTTCGCTCTGGTCAAGATTCGGTGGATGGAATCCAAGATGGGCCGCCCCCTGATTTACGCTCACGGTGGGGACACTCCGAATCTGGCAAGGGCGGTCCTGGAGGTGAAGCGGGCCCTGTCGAACAATCAGCTCGTCTCCATGGCGATCGATGTGACTCCAAGCTGGGTAAATGACGCCGTCCCGGTGAACTTTCTGGACGGACGATACCAGTTCACTTCGAGCCTGGTCCGCCTGGCTTATGCCTGTGAGTGTCCGATCATTCCCTACTTTGACTTTCGTCACTCGCAGTCCTGGTTCCGGCACAGATTGGAGATCCTGCCCGAGTTGGAGCTGTCAGGTCATCTCCCGTCTGACGTGCAGTGTTGCGCCGACCAGCTCCAGACTGCGATCCAAAAGGATCCGGCTCAGTGGTTCAGCTGGGATTCCCTGACTCAATTCGCAGCCGATCCCGCGGAAAGTTGAAGGTTCGAATTTCGAGGAAGGACGAACGTCCTAGTGTACTGTCCGGAGAGTTCGCGGTGTTAATTCGGGATGGATTTTCGTCGTCAGTGAGGCGCGCGACACAGGAAGGCCGGGAGTCTTTCGAGGTAGCGCAACAAAGCTGTCGCCGAAAAGACGCCCGAATTAGCGGCGCGAACTTTCCGGACAGTGCACTAAAGCCCCAGCACCCAGGCAAAAACCAGTGGCGCCACAATGGTGGCGTCGGACTCAATCATAAAGCTGGGAGTCTCAACACCGAGTTTGCCCCAGGAGATCTTTTCGTTGGGGACCGCCCCGGAGTAAGAACCGTAACTCGTGGTTGAATCTGAAATCTGGCAGAAGAAACTCCACACGGGTGTTTCGTCGCGCTTCAGATCCTGGCTGAGCATGGGCACGACGCAGATTGGGAAGTCGCCCGCGATTCCACCTCCAATCTGGAAAAGACCTACCGGTGCTCCCTGCGACTCTCTCGCATACCAGTCAGCCAGGGCCATCATGTACTCGGTTCCCGACTTCACAATGCCCGGACTCAATTCACCCCGCATACAGCGAGACGCAAACATGTTACCGAGCGTCGAATCTTCCCAGCCGGGCACTACCAGGGGAATGTCCATTTCACAGGCTGCAACCACCCAGGAATCAGCCGGATCGATCTGGTAAGAGGATTCGAGATTCCCCTCCCGAAGAACCTGAAAAACAAACTCGTGAGGCAGGTGTCGCTCCCCGCTTTCCTGGGCCAGGCGCCACTGAAGCACCACGTGTCTCTCCAGCCGACGCATGGCCTCCACTTCCGGGATGCAGGTATCGGTGACCCGATTCAGCCCCCTCTCCAGCAGTTCCTGTTCCTCTTCGGCGCTGAGATCCCGATACCGAGAGATTCTCAGGTAGGCGTCATGAGCCACCAGATTGAATAGATCTTCCCCCAGATTCGCCCCGCTGCAGGAGATGGCATGGACTTTCCGTTGACGAATCATCTCAGCCAGAGAACAGCCCAGCTCTGCCGTGCTCATGGCTCCTGCCAGCGTGATCATCATCTTTCCGCCGCACTCGAGATGCCGGCGATAGGCTTCGGCCGCGTCAACCAGTGTGGCAGCGTTGAAATGCCGAAAATGACGACGCAGAAACTCGGTAACCGGGCCCTGACTCATTCGGGTTTCACGTTCCACGTTTCACAGCCTTAAACCTCCGGCCTCAACCTTCAACCACTAACCAGTAACCAGTAACTATCCTCGCTCCTGCGAAGCTAACGCCGCGCAACACAGGCGGTAGAGCAGTCGGGCACCAATGTACGCGTCCGCGAGATCGATGCCTGGCACCACCTCACAGAGGTCGAACGCCACAATTCGCCTCCCGCTGGCCACGATCTCATCGACCAAGTAGAGAGCTTGCTCGAACATCAATCCACCTGGCGCCGGTGTGCCCGTACCCGGGCAGAGCGAGGGTTCCAGGCCATCGATGTCGAAGCTGATGTAGACCCGATCCGGAAGGTCGGCCAGGATCTCCGAACAGAGTTCCGCCCAGGTCGCCCCCTCCAGACTCCGGCGCCACAGGCTGCGACCTTCCACCAGAACCACTCGACCGGATTCTCGAGCGACCGTTTCTACTTCCTCAAGGCTATAGTCTCGAACCCCCACTTGAACCAGTTTCCTGACCCGGGAACAGTTCAGTGCATTGAACATGATGGAGGCGTGGGAACAGTCAAAGCTCTGATAACTTTTCCTCAGATCCGCGTGGGCATCAATCTGAAGGATCCCAAAGTCGTAGCCCTGATCCGCCACCGCTTGAATCAGGCCCAGCGGAGAACTGTGATCACCACCCAGGACGGCCGGCAGTTGCCCCTTGCCCAGCACATCGGTCGATCTGTCTCGCACCCATCTCACCATCTCACGGCAGCCCTGATTCACCTCGTCCTGAAGCACCTGAGCTCGAGAAGAGAGATTGCCGCTCTCCATATCCTGGACGGCCGATTCGGCAAGCCGCCTGAGGGCCTGGCCCCGTTCCTTCAAATCCAGGGGGACCTGGAGCATGGCGATGCCCTTCTTCCAGGACTCCGGATAGGCCGCGTCGTATAGATCCACGTGAGAGGACGCTTCCAGAATCCCCTCGGGTCCCCCGGCCGTTCCCGCTCGAAACGTCACCGTCACCTCCCAGGGAACAGGAACCACGATCAAGCGGGCATTTTCGGTGTCGAAAGGCAAATCCCAGAGCGTGTTGCTGCCGGGCGCCCGACTGGGGTCAAAAGAGGACGGGTTCTCAGGCATCATCTATGAAATCATGGTCTGACAGGCTGACAAACCGATAGTTGACATTCCAGATCGAAACGAAAAACGAAAAACAAAAAACGAGGAACGAGGAACGAGTTCCATGCTAGTATCGACGGCATCCAGCCGCGCCAGGAGAGTCGTATGCTAAGAATCCTGATCTTGTCGGTCATCCTGTTGGCGATGATCTGTGTGCCGACCGCTCAAGACCGTAGCAAGTCGCCGTTCAATCTTGTGGGGGTGATACTGGACGAACAAGGGGATCTCTTTCTTGAGTCCGTGGAGGTGTCTCTCGTCTGCTCGGGAGCGGTTCTGCAGAAGTCCTTCTCCAAACCGGATGGTCAATTCGCCTTCACACTGGCCGACAACAAGAACTCGACTTCAGGGAACATCGAAACAGCGGGAAGCCCCAGCGGCGGTGGCTTTCGAACCTTCAATCAAATGGGGAGAGGACTGGGCGACTCGGGCAGCCATGGCTCGGGACGCGTCAGCAAGTTTGGCCGGATCAACCTGAGCGATTGTGAAATCACCGCGGCCCTTCCCGGGTTTGGGTCAAGTGTGATCAGTCTGGGAATTCGAGACCTCATGGACAGTCCGGACGTGGGATCGGTCGTCCTCCATCGTCTGGAGGGCATGCATGGCACCACGGTCAGTCTGAAGTCTTTCCAAGCCCCGGAGAAGGCGCGAAAGCCGTATCGAAAAGCTCGAGAAGAACTGGGCCGCGAGAAGATCAACTATCCAAAAGCGATGATGTACCTGGAGAAAGCCGTGAAGGCTTACCCGGGGTTTGCTAGGGCCTGGTACGAGCTGGGAAAATGCCACTTGATCGCAGGAGATTCAGACTCGGCCAGCCAGGCCTTCCAGGCCTCTTTCGAGGCCGATCCCCAGTACCTTCCTCCTCTTGTCGAGCTCGCAGACATGGCGCTTCGCGCGGGCAGGGTAGACGAGGCTGCCGTGGTTTCTGGTTACATCGTGTCAAGCAATTCCGAAGTGGTCCGGACTCACTACATCCGGGCCTGGGCCGAACACGGCAGAGGGAATATCGAACTGGCCAGGGAGTCCATCCTTAGCGTTCAAGGGAGTCAGGACGCCCAGAAATACCCGGGAAGCAACTATCTCCTGGGAATGATCCTGGAGACCCAAGGGGAAAACGAGCAGGCGGCGTCTCGTTTTCGACAGTTCGTCGAAGCACAGCCCAATTCTCCTGACGCCGGGCACCTCCGCCGGCTGCTTGACTCGTGGGAACTGCAGGGGCTGATTCCACCGGGAGTTTCCGAACCCCGGTGAGAAGATCAAGCGCTCCACCCGGACGGTTCAAGTCACTGCTTCCGAGAGCGAAGTGGATCCAGCTCTCCACACTTTCGCTGTTCTGGCTGGCTGGCTGCCAACCCCAGGCTCCTGGCCCCGATTACAGCCCTCCCCACAGCCCACAGACCGCCCTCGACACCTTTGAGCTGGCCCCCGGTTTCGAGATGGACGTGTTTGCCGCAGAGCCTCTGATTCGAGATCCGGTGGCCATGGAGATCGACGAAGATGGACGAATCTATGTAGTCGAAATGGGGGGGGGTACCCACTCAATACCGAACCCATCGGGAGAATTCGTCTTCTCCTCGACCAGGATGGCGACGGTCTGCCCGACAAGAGCCACGTCTTTGCCGACGGACTGGTCATGCCCACCGGTGTGATGCGCTGGAAAGACGGCATCCTCGTAACCGCTGCTCCGGATCTTCTTTATCTGGAAGACAGCGACGGAGACGGCCAGGCCGACGTGCGCACGACGGTGTTGACAGGATTTGCCTTTTCCAATCCGCAGCACACGGTCAATCTTCCCGTTTACGGACTGGACAACTGGATCTACCTGGCCAACGAAGGTGGCTTCGGAGCGATCATCTTCGAGGAAAAGTTTGGGGACCGGGGCGGCCGGATTCACTACCCGGATCGGCCCGAGGGACCGGCTCTGGAGGAGAGTCGCGTTTCGGTCCGCCTCCGACCCGACACTGGAGGGCTCGAAAACCTCTCAGCCCCGACTCAGTATGGACACTCCTTCGACGAATGGGGTCGCTACTTTACTCTCAACAACGCGGTTCACGCTCGCCACGTAGTCATTGCTGCTCGCTACCTTCGCCGCAACCCTGATCTCCTTCTCAGAACTGTTATGCATCGGGCATCCGACCATGGAGACTATTCTCAGGTTTTCCCCATTACTCACAATCCACGCTTTGAGCTGCTCACAGCAGCCGGGGAGTTCACCTCAGGGTGCAGCCTGACTCATTATCTGGGAGGCAGTTTCGGACCCGAACTGGAGCACTCTTCTCTGGTCGCCGAGCCCGTGCATAACCTGGTCCACATGGACGTCTGGTCGGAAACGGGTTCGACCTTCACAGCCAGTCGCATCCACGAGGAGAGCGAGTTCCTGGCTTCGACCGACAGCTGGTTTCGACCGGTGTTCTTCTACACCGGGCCGGACGGGTCCGTTTACGTGGTTGACTACTACCGGGAGATGATCGAACACCCCGAGTGGATGTCCACCCGCTACCATGAAGATTCAGAGGATCTCTATCATGGCACCCGGGAAGGACGAATCTATAGAATCTTCCCCGCAGGAAAGCGGCCCTCTCCACAACCCGTCCAACTGAGCCAAACCCGGTCGCCCGAACTGGTCCCGCTGCTGGGCCACGGGAATGCGTGGTGGAGACGAACCGCTCAGAGACTACTTGTGGACAGGCAGGCCGGGGGAGTTGAGCCGGACCTGATAGCGCTTCTCGAGTCGAGCCCTCTGCCCCTGGCCAGACTCCATGCCCTGTGGACCCTGGAGGGCCTGGGCCTGCTGGGTCCCGAAGCGGTCTTGACCGTGTTGTCTGACGACCACCCGGGTGTGAGAGAGAACGCAGTGATTCTGAGTGAGCGGTATCTAAGTGAATCTGCTCAAGTCCGTGAGAAGGTGTTGGAGATGGCGGCGGACTCCAGTCAAAGGGTACGCTTCCAGGTGCTGCTCAGCGCCGGGTTTCTCTCTTCGCCGCAAGCCCGCGCCGTTCGCGACCGCCTGTTGCTGGAAGACATCGCTGACCCCTGGGTTCCGATCGCGGCGGTCAGCGCTTCCTCGGACGAGGGGCTCCGGTTGCTGGAATTGGCAATGGACCGCCTTTCCGAGGAAGACTCGGAGGGAGCAAGGATCCTTTTCAGAACCCTCGCTTCCGTTCTGGGTGCAAGGCAGGAGAAGGCCGAGATTTCTGCGCTTCTCGCAAGGATCCTGAGTGCTCAGGGGCCCGACTGGTGGAAGTCGGAGATCCTGAGAGGTCTGTTGAGAGGAACTCGCGCTAGCGCCTCTACGATTCTCTCGGAAGCGGAGCTTCAGGACAAGATTCTGCGAGTCTTTCTGGAGGGCCATTTGTCTCTCCGTGCGGTGGCGCTCGATTTGGTCAAACTGGCCGGCTTCCCAGAAGGATCTCTCACCGACAGGACACTCGAAGAAGCGGCCGCTACGGCCACGGACCCGAACTCGCCAGCCGGGCTGCGGACCGAGTCGATTCAACTACTGAGTCTCTCCGGACAAGCTCGGTATCTTCCCCTTTACAGCGACCTGCTTGGGCCATCGACACCCGAAGCCACTCGAGTTGCGGCCATTGAGGCGATCGGGCCCGTCGGAGAAGAGGCCACCTGGGAGACCCTGATTTCAGGCTGGAGAGGCTTCACGCCACCCGTTCGCGAGGCTGCCGGCAACGTGCTCGTCCGATCGACCGCCGGAATCGATGCCCTTCTCAGCGCACTTGAAGAAGGGCTGGTTTCGCCCTGGTCTCTGAGCTTTCGGCAGAAGCGTGTGCTGGTGATGAATCGGGATCCACGCGTGAGAGAGCGGGGGCGCGTCCTGCTGGACGAACCCGACGAAGTCCGTCAGGCGGTGCTGGAAAAGTACAAGGTCGTACTTTCCAGAGAAGGAGATGCAAACCAGGGACACGAGGTCTTCCGCAGGGAATGCTCCAAGTGCCATCCTCATCCCCAGCGAATCGATCGCACCCGAGTATCAATCCTACGTGGTGGAGAGGATCTCGGGAGGCATCGAGGAGGGCGTTCTCAAGGAGCAAACGCCGCAGACGCTCATCCTGTTGCAGGAAGATGCCAAAGAGATTGTGGTTCCCAGGGACGACATCCGTCGTTTCTACGTTTCCGATGTGTCCGCCATGCCAGGCGATATGGAAACCCTCGTGTCGGTCGAAGAGATGGCTCACCTGCTCCGCTTTCTGAAGACGCGATAGGCGATCTGATCGGACCACGGAGGGCCTCCAACGCCAGGGGAGCCCGAAACGTCAAGAGAGTGGGAGGAGGTCTTTCAAGGGTGGGTTCACTCCCGTTTCCGTGAGGCCTACCCGAACCGAGTCTCTCGAGACCGGTGGGAGATAGCTGGACAGGCCCCGGTCCCAGAACGAGAAAATCGTTCCGTAGTTCCGGTTGTGCTCCTCCCTCTTGACCGAGTGATGGATCAGATGCACCGAGGGGGTGATGAAAATGACGCCCAGTAAGCGGTCCAGTGATGCGGACAACCGAACGTCGCTGTGGACCAGCAGGTTGAAGAACCCGTAGACAAGCTCGAAAAGGATGAGGCCCACAACCGGCAAACCGAAAACGAGGACCACCAGTAACCTCACACCCAGGGACATGAGGAGCTCCCCGACGTGAAAACGAACAGCCGTCGAGGCGTCGAATGTCGAGTCGGAGTGATGAACCACATGAAAACGCCACAACAATGGCCACACGTGGTTGGCACGGTGCCAGAAATAGGCGACCAGGTCGAGCATCAGAACCGTCAGCACCACCTGTAACCGGTAAGATAGGCCGAGCATCTCAAAGGCGCCCCCGTTACCTTCCCGGACCGAAACGGCCAGAGCTGAGGCACAGGCCCCGCAGACCAAGGCCAGGAGCACCGCATTGATCAAGGCTATCGGCACATTCACCTTCCAGTTCTTCAGAAGGTCCCTGATGGCGAGACGATTCGGGAATAGGACTTGCAAAGCGACGACCAGGGCAAGAGATACCACGAATCCCAGCCCCTTGTAGTAGATGAAGCTTGAATGGATCTGGGCATCCAGTTCGGGATTCATGGAGTCACTTCCCCGGCGGGAGTCGCTTGACCAGTAGATCCTCGCCCGGCACCAGATTCTCCTGGTGCTTGCGCAGGATCTCCCGGATTTCAGCGATGACCTCCGGATGGTCCCTGGAGATGTCAAACCGCTCAGAGGGATCCCGGTCCAGGTGAAAGAGCAGCGGCGGATCGTGCTGCTTCTCTACCAGATTGTGGCCCCACTCCGACTTGGTAAAGAAATGCGCTTTAAAGGGGCCTTTCCGCACTGCCCAGACTCTTCTGCCCCGATAGTAGAGCAAAGTTTCCCTGGGACTCTCATCGCTCCCGAACAGGGCCGGCGAAAGGTCCACTCCGTCAATAATCCGGTCACCCGGCACCTCGCCTCCGGCCAAAGCGATCGCGGTGTTAAAGAGATCCATAGCGGAGCCGATGTCGGTGACAACGCCCGGGCGAATGCGACCGGGCCACCAGAAAATACCGGGGACGCGGATGCCCCCCTCCCAGGTCGTGCCCTTCTGGTCGCGCAGCAACCCGGAAGATCCTCCGTGTTCCCGGAAGGCCGCCCAGGGGCCGTTGTCGGAGGTGAAAACAACCAGTGTGTTCTGTGCCAGCCCTTCCTCGCGCAGAGCGTCCAGGATCTGCCCCGTGCTCCAGTCCAGCTCTTCGATTGCATCCCCATAGGGTCCGGCCAGGCTCTTGCCCCGGAATTGAGGAGAAGAAAACAGGGGGACATGGGGCATGTTATGGCTGAGATAGAGGAAAAAGGGGCCCTCCTTGTGGCGCCGTATGAAGCGAATGGCTTCCTCGGTGTAGTTCTTTGTGAGCGTGGTCTGATCCACCGGGCGCTCCAGAAGTTCTTCATTGCGCAGCAACGGAATATCCCAGTCCTCGCTCTTGGAGTGGTAGAACAGGGACATTTCCCAGGATCTCTGCCCCTTGAACTTGCCCCTCCACTTATCGGCAATTTTCTCGTCATTGGAATAGGGGGTTCCGTAGTAATAATCAAAGCCGCGCCGGGTGGGCAGATAACGGGGTAGATGCCCGAGATGCCACTTCCCCAGGTACCCGGTCGCATAGCCTCGACCTCGGAGCACTTGCGGCAAGGTGACTTCCTCGTCTGGCAGACCTGCAGCCGCGTTGTGCGGCAGGACCCAGGTCCGATCACTGACCAGCCCGCTGCGGATCGCGTGGCGCCCCGTAATCAGGGCAGCCCGACTGGGCGTGCAGACAATGGCACCGGCATAGAAACTGGTCCATTTCTGCCCTTCCGAGGCCATGCGATCCAGGCTGGGCGTGCGAATCGTCGGATTCCCGAAGCAACCGAGATCCCCGTATCCCATATCGTCAGCCAGAATAATGATGATGTTGGGGGAATCCGCCGCCAGAGCCGAAGCGAGAGCGCTCAGCAGGATCAGGCCTGCAACCATCGTGTGCCCGCAGGACCGGCCGTCTTTCGAACACGTCTTGCTTGGCATGAACTTCTTCCCGGAACGACGAGAACTGATGAGATTGAGAAGCTGAACCCATTCTGAACATCTCCCACCACGTTTACAAGACGACGCTAGTACTTACTTGCAGAAGTACGGTAGGGTTTGTTCACTTTGCTCACTGCATTTCCCAGGGTCGATGGAGGTTCGCCTTGAAGATCAAACAGAAACCTGATGGACTTCGCGCCGCCGCCGGAATGCGGATGGGTCTTGCCAACATGGCTGCCAGCCTCTATTGCCGCTTGCCTGGAGCCATCCGAAAAAGCCCAGTGACCCTGTTCATCGCACTCCTCTCGGCCTCGTCCGGCCTGGCGAGCCCGCCCGACCAATCAGTGCTCAAAGCCCTCACTGAACGCCACCTGCGACCCTCCCTCGAAGTGTTCCGGGAGTTTCTCGGGATTCCCAACGATGGACACTCTGCAGAGCACGTCGAGCAGAACATGCAATGGATGGAGACGGCCCTGTCACAGAGAGGCTTCTCTACCCGGCGACTCGAGACCAGAGGCGCCCCTCTCTTGCTGGCCCAGCGGCCGGCCAGGGGAGCGGAACACACGCTTCTGATTTATCTTCAAATCGACGGCCAGCCGGTCGATCCATCCCACTGGGACCAGGACAGCCCTTACATACCCGTCTTGAAAAAAGACGTTGGGGGTGATTGGCAGAAGATTCCCTGGAACAGCCTGTCCGGCAGGATAGACCCGGAGTGGAGGATCTTTGCCAGATCCGCGTCCGATGCGAAAGGCCCGGTCATGATGTTTCTGACCGCGCTCGATATTCTCGGAGAAAGCGGCTGGCCTCAAAACTCCCACCTCAAGATCATCATGGACTTCGAAGAGGAGATGGGTTCGCCCAACCTTCCTCCGGCAGTCCCAGTGCACCGCGAGGCGCTGCAAGCGGACATGCTCATCATGCTGGATGGCCCCCGTCACTACAGCAATCGCCCCACGCTCACCTTCGGGGCTCGCGGGATTGCGACTCTGGAGCTGGTTGTTCACGGAGCCCGGGTTGCCCAGCACAGCGGGCACTTCGGGAACTATGCCCCCAATCCGGCTCAACGCCTGGCTGAGCTTCTCGCTTCCATGGAAGACGGAGAGGGGCGAGTGACCATCCCGGGGTTTTATGACGGTGTCGTGCTGGATCAGGCCGCCCTGGATGAACTGAGTGAAGTTCCCGATAATGAAGTCGAGATCCTCAGCGAAATGGGTGTGGCCGAGCCGGAAAGAGTCGGTGCCACGCTACAGCAGGCCATTCAGTATCCCTCGTTGAATGTTCGGGGGATGGCCTCCGGCTGGGTTGGCGAGGCGGTACGCACCATCATCCCTTCATCTGCTTTGGCCGAGATCGACATCCGTCTGGCTCCGGAGACTTCGGCTGAACGCCTGACAGGGCTGGTCCGCGATCATATCGTGCAGCAGGGTTACTTTCTGGTCAGCGGAGAACCGACCGACGAGGAGCGGGCCCGCCACCCTCGCATTGCTTCCCTCAAATCAAACTACTCCTATGAGGCCTTTCGAACCCCTCTGGATTCTCCGCTCGGGACTTGGTTGACCGGAGCTCTGGAGAGGGCCTTCGGGGTGAAACCGGTGCGGATTCGGATGTCGGGAGGATCGATCCCCATGGCTCCCTTCATTCGGACGCTGAGCACCCCGGCGGTCATGGTCCCTACCGTGAACTCCGATAACAACCAGCACAGCCCTAATGAGAACCTGAGAATCGGAAACTATGAGGAAGGGATTCGGACCTTCCTGGCGATCCTGACCGAGCCCTTCCCTCCGTAGGAGGACCCTCCGTGATCCAATCAGATCGCCGTGTAGGGCACGCCAATCTGGCGTGCCGGACGAAGCTGGGTGCCGCGAGTTCAGTTCGGCACGGTTGATAACCGTGCCCTACTAGTCCTTGCTGCGCCCCAGAGCGTAGTCAATGGCTTCCTGAGGGACTGTGTAGCTTTCCCAGAAGCTGTTTCCCTGGTAGTCGACATCCGCGACACCGATTCGACTTGTGTAGAAAGCGTCGACTGTCAGGCGCCGCACCCAGACAAAAAAATGCCCCCCCGGGCCAAGCTCCGATGCCGGCTGGGCTGCGTACTGCAGAAATCCACGCTCAGAGGGGTGTACCCGGTGTCCGGCATTTCGGGAAGCTCGTTCTCTCTGTTCTTGATGACGGGCTTCCTGAGCTAGCGCCGTCAGCAGGACATGCTGCTGTGGCTCGTCGGAGTCTACAAAGGAGCGTCCTTGCCGCCGGGTCATCTCCTGGTCCAGCCAGAGGAGACCCCCGGTGAACATCCTCGCCAGTTCTTGATTCTGGCTGCACAGCAGGTCAATGAACTCAGGAGCTCCCGCTTCCAGGGCGCTACCCGAACTTTCGTCAGCAGGAATGATCAGCTCGGTCAGACGCATCACGGTCTGGAGTTCGTGGTTCTTGAAGAAGAGGGGCTGGTAGGAACCGTCCGGTTCTCTTTCCTCTTGAGCCAGGGAGTGCACGAAGCGACCGGCTTCGAGCGTGATTCCACTGGATCCTGCCGCCGTCAGGGCCACGGCGATCGAGCGCAGCATCTGGCGACGGCTGAGTTTTCCTGAAAGAGGGGTTGGATTCTCAGACATGGCCTTTCCTCATTTCTTCCGCCAGATAGTCGCTCGCTCGCCAGGATAACGCGTTGATAGTCAAGGTTGGATTCTTGTCGGGATTACTGACGAAACAGCCTCCGTCCACGACGAACAGATTGGGAGTTTCATGACCCTGGTTGAACCGGTTGATGGCCGAACTGCGCGGATCATCTCCCATCCGAACCGTCCCCACTTCGTGAATAATCGTCCCGGGCACGGAGATTCCCTGCCCCTCGAAAGCCGGATTGGAAAGCCCCTGAACGGTTCCTCCCATGGTCTCGATGATTCCGCGAAAGGTCGCCTCCATGTGCCGGGCCTGTTTCCACTCGTAGTCAGTCCAGCGAAAATGAAAACGCAAAACGGGGGTTCCAAACTCGTCGATAACCGTCGGGTCAATCTCGCAGTAACTCAGGTTGTTGGGGATCATCTCCCCTCGACCCGAAAACCCAATAAAGCAACCGTACTCTCGGCGGATGGCGGCTTTCAGATCGCTCCCGTAACCACCGTGGCGCCGGATTGTCCTCCCTCCGAAACCAATCTGCGGCTGGCGATAACCACCGCCAAGCTCGATGTGATACCCGCGCGGAAAGTCTTTATTCTTCCGGTCGTGGAGCCACCAGGGCATGTACAGATGGGCCCCGCCGGCCCCGTCGGTGTCATATCGGGGCAGGCACATAGCCGGACACCCCCAGGCCCACCGTGTCCATCAGAAACCGATCGACGACTCCCGAGTCATTCGCCAGGCCCTGCGGGAAGCGACTCGACTTCGAGTTCAGGAGCAACCGCGCCGATTCACAGGCGCTGGCGGCCAGCACCAGAACTCGGCAGTGGATTTGCCTTTCTTCACGAGTTGTCTTGTCGATGTAAGAAACCCCGGTGACTTTCCCCTCGTCATCGGTCAGGATCTCTCGTGCCATCGAATTGTCAAAGATGGCGAGCTTTTCGGTCTCCAGAGCCGGCAGGATATCAACCTGGCTGGAGGAGTAATTGGAGGCTGTCTGACATCCGCGACCGCACATTCCGCAGTAGTGGCACGGCTGCCGGCCGTTCAGGGGTCGAGTGATCACCGCCCTGCGGTTGGCAATGCATGGAATCCCGAGGCGGTCGCTCGCTTTCTTGATCAGGAGTTCGTGGACTTTGGGTGGTGGGGCCGGTTGAAAAATCCCGTCGGGGGCGCTGCGAATCCCTTCCACGGTTCCCGTAACGCCGATGAATGCCTCGGCTCTGTCGTAATAGGGCCGGATGTCCTGGTAAGTAATCGGCCAATTCGTCCCCAGCCCGTCCAGGTCGTAAGGATGGAAGTCATAGTCGCTGAAGCGGAATGACATCCGTCCATAATGATTGGTCCGCCCGCCCAGCACCCTGGACCGAAACCACCGAAACTGGCTGCCTTCGGCCACCGTATAGGGCTCACCCTCCAGTTCCCAGTCCCCGAAGGTGGCAGCAAAGTATTCAAAAGGTGTACCTTTCCCGAAATAGGCCTCGCCCTGCCCATCGGCTCCCCGATGAGGCAGGTCGTGTGGCCAGGCGTGCTCCTTGAAATCACGCCGCGGGTTGAGCATGGGGCCAGCTTCCAGCAGTGCCACTTCAATCCCCTTGTCAGTGAGAACGCGAACGGCCGTCCCCCCGCCGGCCCCGGATCCAATCACGACGACGTCAAACTTGCGAGGACTGGTCTTCAGGTATGCCATGGGCACAATTCTGTCAGTTCCAGATGGGAGATTCCAGCTAGCGGATATCTCCGGTCGCTGACGCTCCCGGCTCCGTTGCGGTTTCGGCCAAATCAAAGCGGAACCCCGACCGCCAGGGAGTGGAAAAACCCTGGAACTTGGAACTGGGAACGTAGGAACCTTGCACCGTTGGACCCAAGAGCACGAAATCGTGGCAAAATAGACAGCGCGGTTGAGCTATGAAATTTGTAGAGCGGAGCCTCCAGGATGTGCGCCGAATTGTGGTCAAGGTGGGCAGCAACCTGCTGCGGGGGGAGGAGCAGGGCCTGAACCTGGAGCTGATTGATCACCTTGCCTTTCAATTCGCCCGAGTCAGGGAAGCAGAAAAGGAGTTGATCCTGGTCTCCTCTGGGGCCGTGGGCGCCGGGGCCTTCGCCCTGGGACTGGATCACCCTCCCACCGACTTGAGTCAACGGCAGGCCCTGGCGGCGGTCGGACAATCCCGACTCATTCAGCAGTACGAAGTGGCCTTCAAACGGCATGGACTTTCGGTGGCCCAGGTCCTGCTGACACGGAATACCTTTGACAATCGAGAACTGTATTTGAACACGAGAAATACCCTGGAGACACTGTTGCAGTGGGGGGTCGTTCCCATCATCAATGAGAACGACACAGTGGCGATTGACGAACTGAAGTTTGGAGACAACGATCAACTCTCCGCCCTGATCGCCGGGAAGATTGGAGCGGACCTGCTGGTTCTTCTCACCGATGTGGACGGCCTCTACGACCGCCCGCCCGGGGAGCCCGGAGCCAACCGGATCCCCCTCGTCTACAGGGACCGAGATACCGATCTTGTCGTCGGCCAAGGAACCGGCAGCCGCTTCGGACTGGGAGGCATGCCGAGCAAGCTTCGGGCCGTCTCTCTGGCCGGCGACGCCGGCATCCTGACAAACATCTCCGGCGGTCGTACCCAGGACATCCTTCTGAAGGTGCTCGCCTGTGACGACGTCGGGACCTGGTTCGAACCCGGGGAGAAGAAGATCTCGGCTCGAAAACGATGGATCGCTGCCGGAAAAACCCCGGTCAATGCGACCATTCGCGTAGATCGGGGCGCCGAGACAGCCATTCAGTCAGGCGGGAAAAGCCTCCTGCCCTCCGGTGTCGTTGACGTTCAGGGCACATTTGTAGAGGGGGATCTGATTCATGTGTTGGGAACAGGGCCCGAACCGATCGCGCGCGGACTCGTGAGGTTCTCGTCTGACGAGTTAAGAACGGTTCAAGGCCGCAAGACTTCTGAAATCGTCGAGATTCTGGGTAGCAGGCAAGCCTACGAAATCGTCCACCGCGACGACATGGTAGTCTTCAACAGGAAAAAGGAAAAAGGAAAGTGAGTACTAGAGCCATCACCAGCATCACTGACCAGGTACTCGAGATCGCTGTCAGGGCCAGACAGGCAGCTCGCCTGCTTGCCCGCCTCACTCCTGAGGAGAAAGAGGGGGCTCTTCTCCAACTGGCTGCCTTGCTTCGTGAAAAGGCCGGCTATATCGGACAGGAGAACCAGAAGGACCTGAGAGGCGGCGAAGAAAACGGTTTGAGCAGTGCCTTGCTGGATCGGCTCGAATTGAACGAAGCACGAATCGATTCCATGGCCGTCGCAGTTGAGGAGATTGCCGCCGCCACCGACCCCGTTGGCGAGGTGGTCTCCCAGCGGATCCGTCCTGGAGGGTTTGAGGTGGGGCAATTGCGAATCCCCCTGGGCGTTGTTGGAATCATTTACGAGTCCCGTCCTAATGTCACCGCCGACGCTTCAGCACTCTGCTTCAAGGCCGGCAACGCCGCCATTCTGAGGGGCGGATCGGAAGCGATTCATTCGAATCTGGCGATCGGAGGCTGCATTCGGGAAGCCTTCGAGAAAACGGGGGTCACACCCGATGCGGTGCAGTTGATTGAAACGACCGATCGAGAGGCGGTTGGAGCGCTCCTGAGGATGAACGACTTCGTCGATGTCATCATTCCCCGGGGCGGGAAGGCCTTGATTCAAAGAGTCGTCGAAGAGTCGCTGGTTCCGGTGATCAAGCATTTCGAAGGGATCTGTCACACCTTTGTTCACCGGGAGGCCGATCCGGAAATGGCCCTGAAAATTGTGATCAACGCCAAGGTGCAACGACCGGGAACCTGTAACGCCCTGGAAACCCTGCTGGTCGATGCAGCCATTGCAGACTCCTTCATTCCGCAGGTAGCCGCAAAGTTGAAGCAGCACGGTGTCAGGATTCGCGGATGTCCTCGAACCGCCGCTCTGGCCCAGGTTGACCAGGCGGTTGTGGAAACGGATTACCGGCGAGAATACCTGAGCCTGGAGTGCAACATCCGGGTGGTTGATGATCTGGAATCAGCTTCCCGGCACATCGCCGATTTTGGATCGCGACACACCGACGTGATCGTCACCGAGTCCTATGCAGCCGCCCGCGCGTTTGTCAGACAGGTCGACTCCTCTTCTGTGATGGTGAATGCCAGCTCGCGACTGGCCGATGGGGGAGTGTACGGACTCGGTGCAGAGATCGGCATCAGCACCGACAAGCTTCATGCATTTGGCCCCATGGGCGTCCGCGAGTTGACGACCACGAAATTCGTCGTCTATGGACAGGGGGCCGTCCGCGACGAATGAAGAGACGGCGCCATTACCCGGCACTACTATACTGCTCCCGCTTTGCCTGAAGATCGATCGACGACTCCGACACCTTCCGATCGTGGTACGGAGGAGCAACTCCTGGCCTGGCGGCGAGAATTCCCGACTCTGAAGCAATCCACCTATCTCATCAACAACTCGCTGGGAGCCATGCCGCGAGCTGTCAAGACCAGTCTTGGCGAGTTTTCTCGACTCTGGGTGGAGCTGGGAGTTCGAGCCTGGGAGCAGTCCTGGTGGCAAATGGCCGGGGACCTTGGCAACCTCCTCGGAGCCATCATTGGCGCCCCCGACAACTCGGTCTCCATTCATCAGAATGTGACCACTTCCCAGGCCGTCATATGCTCCTCGGTGCCTCCGTCCCCTCGCCGCAACAGGGTTGTCTACTCTGAACTCAACTTTCCCTCTGTCCGTTATCTCTACCAGGCTCAGCCCGCACTCGAAGCGAAAGTGATTCCCTGTCCGGACGGAATCAGTGTCCCGGTTGAAGCACTTGTCGACGCCATTGATGAGCGAACTCTACTGGTTCCCATCTCTCACGTCATATTCAGGAGTGGCGCCATCGTCGATCCCAGGCCGGTGATTGAGAAAGCCCATCAGGTCGGGGCCCGGGTTGTCCTGGACGCCTACCAGTCGTGTGGGGCTGTTCCACTGAACGTAGCCGATCTGGGGGTAGACTTTGCCGTGGGCGGCTCGGTGAAGTGGTTGTGCGGAGGTCCGGGAGTGGCATATCTCTACGTTCGACCCGATTTAGCCCGGACCCTGAGGCCGCAGCTGACCGGCTGGATGGCCCACAGTCGCCCCTTTGCTTTCGAAGCTGAAATGGACTATTGCTCCAGTTCGTATCGTTTTCTGAACGGAACGCCCAACATTCCTGGAATGTACGCGGCCAGACCCGGCTACGAGATGATCCAAGAGATCGGCGTGGATCGAATTCGCCGGCGTTCGATGAGCCTGACCCGGCGAATCGTTGAACTGGCTCTCGGAGCCGGATTTGAGGTCAACTCTCCCCTGTCTGCGGATCAACGTGGAGGAGCCGTCACGGTGAACCCGCCCGGGGCCGCCGGCGTCTGTCGCCAGCTCCTGAAGAAGAACATCGTGGTCGACTTCCGTCCTGACGCCGGGATCCGTGTAGCGCCTCATTTCTACAACACCCTGGACGAGGTTGAAGCAGCCATGGCCGAAATGCAAAGCATCGTGAATGGCCAGAATCTTTGACATCTCGTGCCCTCTGGAGAGCAAGCGACTGCCGGCTCATCACGCCTTTGCCCGTCACCGAACACGCATCCTGGAAAACCTGAACCTGCAGCGCGTGCCCGACGGTGAGTACGAACTCGTTGCCCTGCCTCTGCGGATCGTGGACGGAGACGCTTCACCAGTCAGGGCGGTGTTGAGGAACTGAGTGAGCAGGTTCTAGGTTCTGGGCCATTTGAAGAGGAACCCAGAACCCAGAACCCTAGAACCTAGAACCTAGAACCCACCAGATCCCAGACAAACCCGAGCGGAGAACAGTGGATCAGGCGCCCGCCGATGAGCAGGTTTCCTTTCCAGAATCCGAACTCCTGCAGAGCGCCCAGTCCAAAATGAGAACAACTCGGATCAAACCGACAGGTGACGACACTTGCCACAAGAGAACTCCCACGCTGCTGATACAGTCGTATCAGATCGATCTCCGCCTGAAGCAGCCCTCTAGCTCCGGGCCCCAGCAGAATCGAAACCGCCAGCACAAGAGCCGCCCGGCTCCTCGCACTTCGACTGATTACCACCGGTCGACAAGGTCGGCAATAACCGGAAGTCGGAGCTTCTCACCCTTGAGCGCTTTCATGATGCCGACCACAATGAGAACGAGATACCCCAGGGTGGCGAGAGGAATCATGCCACAACTCAGAAGCAAGCCCAGATAGGGAATGAACCCAAGCACAGTGGCGACAATCCCGACCGCGATCATCGCGAGAAAAAGGACAATGCCGTTCTTGGCGTGCCACTGAACTTCCTCGTCTTTTTCAACAAGCAGCGGGATGATTCCCAAGACTCCGAGATAGCTCAGGATCAGCATCAGGCTGTTGTCGCTAGCCTCAGGCCCAGGGGGAGGAGCGGCCTGGGAAGGATCAGGTGGTGGCGGTGCTCCCTGCGGCGGTGCTCCGGGTGGCGGCGGTGCTCCCTCTTGCGGCGGACCTTCAGCGCTGTGTTCCTGTGATTCTTGTGGACTCTGATCCTGGGATCCCCCAGGATCAGGCGGGGTGTGATTATCCGGCATTCTAGACCTCCCTGAGCTGTACAGGCGGGAAACTTTTGAACCTTATCGAGTGAAACTACCCCTATCTGTTAACACACGCCACCACCTGGCACAAGGGCCCTTCCAGGTTCCACGTTTCAATGGCTGGCGGCCAGGGGCATGGGAGGAGGATCAAGCTCTTTGAGGAGCTGCTCAACCCAGGCCCTTTGCTCGTGCCCGGGAAATCTCTCGAGAAAGACGTTGAACGTCTGCCGCGCCTCATCGCGGCGGTTCCCAAAGGTATGAATCTGGCCCTGCAGAAGATAGGCATCCGCCAGAATGGGACTCGAGTGAAACCGATCGCTGAGTTTCGCCAACTGACTCAGCGCTTCCTCAGGCTGGCCGCCGGTGGCCAGGGTGTGCGCCAGCCAGTAATAGCTGACGTCCGTCAGCCCCTGCAGGTTCTCCGGGTCACTGACGATCACCTGGACGAAGTGTTTGGCAGCGTTGAAGAGACGCCCCCTCTCGAGATACTTCTCACCCATTGAAAAATGAGCGGGCAGCAAGCCCGGCTGGGCCTCTAACTTCTCTTGTAATCCCTTGAAAGTGTCCGGGCTGTCCACAAAAGACTCGATTCGCTGCTTGAAATCCAAAGCCTGGATGTACCCGTTCAATCGATCGATCTCGGAACCGTCGTAGTCCGTGAACACAATCGTCGGATAACTCGATACGGAAAACTGCTCCCGCAGTTCCAATCCCCTGGGATCCGTCTCGGCATTCAGCTTGACCCACACATATTCATCCCGCATCTCTTCCACCAGCAAAGGATCCTTGAAGGTGGTCGCTTCCATTTCCTTGCAGTAGGAACAGGTGTCGGTATAGAGATAGGTCAAGACCGGCTTGCCCCAGTTCCGACCATCCTCCAGTGCCTGATCAAAATCGGGCCTCCAGGGAATCACCGGTGGGCCGCTCGCGCAGCTCAGGAAGAGCCCCCCTCCCAGAGAGGCGGCAAGCGCCAGTGCACTCAGCCGTCCGCAGGCTATAAGGGATCGGTTCAACGGAGATTCTCCATTGAGATGTCATCCATCGTCCCGTCGACACCATCGGCCCCCGAGGACCGCAAGCCGTACTGATCAGCCGATGTGACCTCGTAAATGAAGGGATTCGACCAGGCGTCCAGTCGCACTGCTTTCTTCAGAAAGGCCGGATAGAGGACATCTACAAGGGCCGTGAATGTCTCCACCTGCGGTACCGTTCCCTCGGACTCCAGATGGCTCTCCATGGCCTGGCGGAGCTGTCGAAGGCGGCCTCTTGTCGTCTCCAGCCGCTGCTCATCGAGCAGGGTCAGGATGTGGTCCGCCTTTTCCCAACGCCGATCTCCCAGCCGAATCTCGGCCAGTTCCCATTTCCCCTCATTCCTCACCAGCCGAACCGCAGTCGTGACGCGCACCTGGGCCAGAATCGTATCTCCTGACTCCTCAGCACTGAGAATCTCGACTTGCTTCTTATCCAGGGAAAGACCGTCGAAGACTCGAATTGAGTTGGCGACCTGCTGGTCCAGGCTCTTCCCGCAAGCGGCCAGACCGAGAGCCAGGAACGCGAAACGCCACCACCGCCGGGAACACATGGGGTCAATATAGCATTGTTTCGAGAGGCGGGATGCGGGAGGCGGGAGGCGGGAGAGGTCCCACAACTTCAAGAGAGCGGGAGGGGCCTTGGGGCGGCGCGACGTTTAAATTCCCGAGCGCAGCCCCAAGGCTCCTGCCGCTCTCGGTCTCCCCCACCCGAGGCGGGATGCGGGACCTTCTAGAAAAGTTTCCGGTGCTGGCTCCGCTTCAGCTGGCTCGCTATAATGGGTGAACGAAAGGTGAAGGATCCATGCCCGTTGAACTGAGTACTCCAGTCCAGTACGTGAAAGGCGTGGGTGAGAGGCGGGCGGCGGTGCTGGAGAAGGCCGGGATCGAGACAGCTTCCGACCTTCTTCGCTACAAACCCTTCCGCTACGAAGATCGAACCAGTTTTTGCCCGATTGACCAGATTCGCCCTGAGTCGTCAACTCTGATTCGAGGTCGAATTATGACACTTGGCGATCGCACAACCCACCGAAAACGCCTGCGAATCGTGGAACTTGTTGTCTCTGACGACACCGCGACATTGCCTGTAAAGTTCTTCAATCAAGCCTACCTCTCCAAGGTCTTCAAGAAAGGCCAGGAACTGATCCTCTACGGGGTCCCCCGCCTGGACGGCTACAGCCTGGGTGTATCGCTCATCAATCCTGAGTTCGAGATCCTGACTTCCGGCGGAGAGGACTCGATCCACAGTGGTCGGATCGTCCCCATCTATCGCCGCATCAGCAGTATCACTCCCGGCCAGCTACGCACGATTCTTTTTGGTCTGCTGGAGAGCCTGGAAGGCGCTCTACCCGACACTCTTCCGGAATGGGTACGATCCAGGTACTCCTTTCCTTCTTTCGAAAACGCCCTGGCTCGATTGCACTTCCCGACCCTCCCGCCAGGGAAATCCAAAGCCGAGTTTCTGACCGAGCTCGAGACGGGCAAGACGGCAGCTCAGCATCGGCTGGCCTATGAGGAGTTCTTTGACTTTCAGAGGGGTCTGCAGGTTCTCAAAGAGGATCGGAGCCGAGAATCGAAAGAAAGAAGACTCGACATCAACCCCAGCGTCCGCGACATCATCAAATCAATCCTGCCGTTTCACCCGACCCGGGCTCAGAAGAGGGTGTTGAAAGAGATCGCGGATGATCTTTGTGGCCCCAGAGTCATGTCCCGACTTCTGCAGGGCGACGTCGGATCCGGAAAGACGATCGTGGCCGTCCAGGCCCTGATTATCGTAGTAGAGAATGGATTTCAAACCGTTCTCATGGCACCTACTGAGATTCTGGCCGAGCAGCACTATGAAACACTGACTAGCTACCTGGGAGAGGTCGGGTATTCCATCGCCCTGCTCACGGCCAGGGTCAAGGGCAAGGAACGCAAAGAGATCCTGCGGGGCCTGGCGTCAGGAGAAATCCAGGTTGCGATCGGGACTCATGCGGTTTTTCAGAAGGGAGTTTCTTTCCATCGGCTGGGCTTTGTCGTCATTGATGAACAGCATCGATTTGGCGTGCGGCAGCGTTCTCAGCTCCAGCAAAAAGGTGAAAAGCCGGACACTCTCGTGATGACTGCGACTCCGATTCCCCGAAGCCTGGCTCTTACGCTGTATGGGGACCTGGACCTGTCGATCATCGATGAACTGCCCCCGGGCCGCCAGCCGATTCGAACCGTGATCCGAAGAGACGCCGAGCGCCAGAAGGTCTACGCCGGGATCAGGGACAAAATCCGCAAGGGAAGGCAATGCTATATCGTTTTCCCGCTCGTGGAGGAGTCCGATAAACTCGAGCTCAGAGCCGCCACTGAAATGGCTCAGAAGCTTCAAGATACCGTCTTCACGGGTCTTGAGGTCGCTCTCATCCACGGCCGGCTGTCGGGAGAGGAAAAGGGGCAGACCATGGCTCGGTTCAAGCGGGGTGAAGTCGATGTTCTGGTCTCGACAACCGTCATCGAGGTCGGCATCGACGTGCCCAACGCCAGCCTCATGGTGATCGAGCACGCCAACCGCTTCGGCCTCTCGCAGCTCCACCAGCTGCGAGGGAGAATCGGCCGGGGCAAGGACAGGAGTTGCTGTGTCCTGCTGTCCGAACCCGGGGGTTCCGCTGATGCCCGAGAAAGACTTCGGATCATGCAGGCGACAAACGACGGCTTCCAGATCGCAGAGAAAGATCTGGAATTGCGGGGACCCGGAGATTTTGTGGGCACGAAGCAATCGGGAATACCCAAGTTTCGCTTCGCCAACCTGGTCCGGGATCGAGCCTGGCTGGACCGGGCCCAGCTCGATGCTCAGGAATGGCTGGATCGAGCCCTGCAATCTGAACCTCCGGGAGAAAGCTTCGAAGACCTTGCCAGAGAATGGGAACGGCGCTTTGGGCTCTTTCGCGTCGGCTGACTGTGGAGTCGAGCTGATTCTGGGCCACGACGGGCGCACAGGGGACAAACTCATGATCGCTGGGCCCATGTGGTTGAGAAACCGAAGCTGATGAGAATCATCGCAGGTGCTTTCAAGGGTCGAAAACTGGGCCGGCCGGCCCCGGGAGTCCGACCCACCAGCGACCGCCTCCGCGAGTCTCTCTTCAATGTCCTGGGTCCGCGCGTCGAGGGCTCTTTCTGGGTGGATGCGTTCGCCGGGTCGGGGGCGGTAGGCATTGAAGCCCTCAGTCGGGGGGCCAGCCATGTGATTTTCAATGATCACAGCTCCCGATCTCGAACGGGGGTCAAAAACAACCTCGCTCTGTGTCGGATCAACAGCGGCTTCGAGCTGTACCGCCAGGATGCAGCCTCGCTTTTTCGAAGGCTGCGTGACCGCCCGGTCGACTTCGTGTTTCTGGATCCACCCTATGACTTCCGAGATTATGAGCAACTGCTGGCAGCCGCTCACAGAGCCCTGGCACAATCCTCTCCCGGACACCTCGTCCTGCTCGAGGTTTCCCGCAGAACTGAAGTGACCAGTGACCCTTACGAAGTCACGCGCAGAATCCGGGCCGGCGACAGTCAAGTTCTGATTCTGAAACCCCAGCCACGCCGTAAGGAGGACCCTCCGTAGTCCGATCAGATCGCCGCGCGGCGACGCTACGACGCGCGATTCCGGCCTTTGATCAGGCACCTGATCAGGGTAAACCCCGGGATCACAAGGGGCGCCAGCAGGACGATCCACCCGATCGGCTCCGGCCTCGGGTAGAGCACGATTCCGAGCCTTCCGATATAGCTGATTCCAGCCCAGAAGAAGGGGTGGCCCAACTCCATCCGGACCCGCCCCCGCTTGCCAATCCGTCTCCTGAACTGGCGGCGGGCCTGGGTCAAGGCTACATCGAGACTGGCCCCCTGCCACACCCGTCGAGCGAATCCCAGATAAATCTCCGCCGAGGCCTCGTCGAGCTTCCAGCGGTTCAGCACCACCGCCGAAGTGTTCCTCTCCAGCAAGAGACCTGCGATTCCGACCCAGAAAGGAGTAGGCCAGCCGTGAGAGTTCCCGACATCGCAGGCACTGAGAGAGAGCAGCTTACTGCGAAACCGGCTGCGTAGAAACCGCCACAAGTCTATTCCCTGCCCTTCTCCACCGATGCTTGACCTGTACCAGAGATTCTGATCGAAAGAGAGATGGCTCGACACATGGATCCAGTCCGCTTCGCGGTCGTTCAGAGCTTCGATCTGACCAGAGATATTGCGATCGCCAAAGAGGGCGCCAAACAGCAACCGCTCGCGGGTGATCGTGCCGTGCCCCGCTCCCAGAGCCGGAAGGATGGCCAACCCAGGTCCCGCGGCAGCCGGTCCCGGAGTGGCGGTGGGAGCCAGGTAACTGATGAAAAACTCATCCAGCAGTAATTGTCCCGCCTGATTGAGAAGCATCTCAAAAGGAAGCAACTGGAGTTCCTTGTGAGGAATGAACAACAACCGCGGACAGTCGAGATGGGCTTCCAGGGGACCGATGAGATCCTTTGAAAGTCGACGAATCGCGCTCAGCGGAGGAGGGGGAGAGAGGCTCTCGCCGGTTGTATAGAGCGGGCTGACGATCCGCTCAATCAGAGAGGACACATCCTCGCTCAAGCTCAGAATCAAGTGCTTCTTCGGTCGGGCGGGTCCCCACAGCCAGGCGTAGACCCTGTTCCCATCGGGCCACAGTTCAATCACCACGGTGTCGGCGGGGAGATGTTCTCCCCATTCCTCAGAAAAGGGCAGGCCTGGCTGGCTGCCCCATGCGGAGGGTTCTGCTGCTGCTTCGACCAGCAGACTCACTTCGTCGCGACTCCGCGGGGAGTCTTCCATGCTGGAAAGAGGCCCCAATGTCATCTCCAGCCGACGCCTGCGGTGGCCGCGGATTACCTTCCGAGCCTCTTGCCAGCGGCCCCGGTAAATCAAGACCCTGACCAGTCCGTCGAGCGCCGGGTCAGCGATCCGGGAGAAAGGAAAAAACAGGTCACCTGTGGGGATCTCTGCATCGAGCAGGGCTCGCCTGTACAGATCCTCCGCCAGTTCCTTTTCTCCCCTTCGCTCCAGCCACTTCCCAAATTCGATTTCCACCTTGTACCGGAGAAAACGGCTCCCTACTTGTTCGGCCAGTTCCAGAGCTTCGACCAGCAGTTCCCGGGTAGCCGGCCCTCCAGGTGTAGCTTCGGCCAGTTGCAAATTGCGACGGATTGCGCCCCGGGTAGAGGGTGCAGCAGCTCCGACCAGCGCCTCTGTGCTGTCCTGATCGGGCGTTACTTTGTGCTCGAGCATCAAGAGTTCGAAGGGATCCGCTCCGTCTTGACGACGGGCCATCTCGAGAGTTTCCAGAGCCCGCTCTCTGTCTCCTGAGCTGGCTAGAAACCAGGTGAAGTTGGCGAGAAGCTGGAAGGAGATTTCAGGCAAAGCAGGAGCTGTGTGCAGTCGTTCAAGCGCTTTTTCGTAATACTCCCCTGCTTTTGATGGAGATCCCAGTTCCTGATAGAGAAGAGCCAGGTTGTGAAGAATCGCGATCTGACCCTGTGAGAACTGAATCCGTTCCCAACATGCCTGGGCGTCGCCAAAGGCACGAATGCTCAGGTCCAGATCGCCACCCAGCCAGAAATTACCGCCAAGTCCCTGAAAAATGAGGCCCACTAGAAATGGACGAGAGCTCGGGCCGGCCAGAACCAACGCCATCCTCAAGTGCTGGGAACCGAGTTCCACCTTTTCCTCCTCGACCAGCAGTTCCCCCATGAAGTAGTAGCAAAAGGCGGCTTCGCTGAACGCCTTTTCACGCACCAGGAGCCTGGCGGCTCGACGATAGATGTCGATCGCCTGGTCGGGCCTGCCCCGATCCCAACTGGAAAGGGCTTTCTGCTCCAGTCCCATCGCCTGCCTGATTCGTGGAGACTCTTCCAGAAAAGCATCGAACGATCGGTCGCCACCCAGTCGATTCCACTGGAGAGCCAGATTCCTGGTAGGTCTTCCCTGGTTGACCAAGTCCAGGAATCGGCCGTGCAGTTCCAGAGGAGAGAGGTCCGAAGGCACGGGAAGGGCACCCCAGAGAAGAAACCGGATGCTCACCAGAACACGGCCGGGGAAACCCCTCATGAACCGTCTCCCAGCCGCTGCAGGAGACGGGTAGCCCGGCTCGAATACTCTCCGCTTCCGGCCGAGAGCCTCAAGAGCAATCCGCGGGCCGCCTCCCCCTTGCCCAACCGGATCAGCGAGTTGGCTTCATACCAGCGGGCCGGATCACTCCAGGCACTTTCAAGAGGTACCCGGCGCAATAACGTGAGAACTTCCTCCTCGCGCCCCACCATGTAGAGACTGACACCCCGGAGAAAGAGATCGATCTCCAGGGTCGATTCTGCCAGAAGAAGCTCGGCACGAGCATAATTTCCGCCTAGATACGCCTGGTAGGCGGGCCGTCGATCCGGGTCGACTTCAGAACGGTTGTTCAGGAGAACCAGGGGGTAAGGCAACTGTACGGCGACGACAGGGGAATCGGGGGGCCCGTCCTGGAACACTTTCTCCACTACCACCGCCGCCACTGTCAGGGCCAGCCCGGCTGCTACCAGCAGCCATTGAGGCCGACGCCGGGAGCGCTCCCGAGTCCGATGGTACCGCTGCAGGGCCAGGATGACCTGCAGACGTTGTTGGCAGGTGGTGCAGTGGGCCACATGAGCAGCCATCCGACTCGCGCGGGCTGAAGTGATCTCACCTCGAGCGAAACGGAACAATGGATACTGATCGCAGTTCATGGGTCGACTCCTTCGTCCCTTGCTTCCAGGATTCCGCGGTCGAGCAAGTGTCGGCGCAGCACATCGATCCCGGCGAGCATTCGGCTGCGAACGGTGGAATAGGGGACTCCCAGGCGAGCACAGGTTTTCTTGATAGGCCGGCCCTTGGGTCCAAACATGAGCTGAATCGCCTCGCGCTGGTCCCGGTTCAGATGTCTGAGCCCAGACTTCAGTTCACGGAGCAGAGTGCTGTGGCACCGGGTTTCTTCCTCGTGCACGAGCAGGAAGAGCGGGTTCTCAGAATCGACCGGTTGGGAGTTCTCTCGAACCCGTGGATCATCGTATGAGGGAAAGCGCCGGTTTCGACGCGACACCCGGCGGAATTGATCCACCGCAGAGTTATAGACAGCCCTGCGAAGGAAGTGGAATGCCTGTACGTCCGAGGCAAAAGTCTTGTTGGCGCGAAAAACTTTGGCGAAGGCTTCCTGGAGGGCGTCGTCCACCAGGGATTTGTCCGCCAGGATGCTCGAAGCTACCGCCCGAAACACGTACTGGTACGTGCGCCACACTCTTTCCAGCAATGATTGAAGCGGCCGTGGATGGGGACACAGGGGAAGTGAAGGACCGATCCCACTATAGGAGCGTCGCCCGCCTGCGTCAAGCCGCTTTTGGAGTCGCGTGTCAGCGGAGTGAAACCGTGATTCCAGTGAAGATCCGAAAACCGTCTTTGCCGTCGCGTCCCAGGTTATGGAACTTCATCTCGGCAATCCAGTTCAGATGCGGAGCGATCCTCTTCCGGATGCCACCCCCGATCGTCCAGACTCCAAAACGGCTGCTCTCTTTCCCTGCTTCTTCAAAACCGGGAAGCCCCCCGGGATTGATCACATCCCGATTGTTCCAGTGAGCGCCTCCTCCTACTTCCTACTTCCAGAAAAGGCGAAAAGTGCGGGACCCCCGTGAAGTGATACTGCAGCGTTACATCAACGTACTGGCGATTGCGATTGGTCTCCCCGACCGGAAACGGCTCCAGGTCAAGCAGGAAGTCTTCCCTGGGTACATACGCCCAGTCCGCCACAATGGCCCAGTTGGAGGATGGCCAGAGCGCGACCCACAACCCGAATTCACTACCCGCGTTCGTGTCTGGGGACAGGGTGGGACCCTCACTTCCCAGAACGGCGACGCCGACATGTGCCCCGCCTTCGAAGTTCTGAGCCGCCAGCGACGGAACCGACAGGAACGCTACCAAGAGGAGACCGGGGCCAAGGCGCAACCATACCATCCGGGGATTTTACCAGCCCCTTGGGACAGTCTTCCGACATCTCGACTTGAACGGCACACCGCTTGTTCCTAAGATGTTTCGAGAAATAGTGGAGACTCTTATGGCCGATTCGCTGATCGCACTCTATCCCGGTTCCTTCGACCCGCTCACAAGAGGCCATCTCGACATCATTCAGCGAGCTTCCAGGCTCTTCGACCGGGTCATCGTCTCCGTCCTGTTGAACATAGACAAAAAGCCTCTGTTCACACCGGAGGAACGCATCGAAATGATCAGCGAGGTCACGGCCTCGTGCCAGAATATTGAGGTCGAGAGCTTCGGCGGTCTGCTCGTCGACTTTGCCGCCGCCAAGAGCGCTAAGGTTGTTGTGCGCGGGATTCGGGCCGTGACCGACTATGACTACGAGTTTCAAATGGCACTCATGAACCGGCGATTGAACTCGGATATCGAGACTGTATTCATGGTCCCGGCCCTGGAGTACTCCTATTTGAGCTCCACTCTCGTCAGGGAAGTCTGCCTCCTGGGAGGAGACGTGAGCGGGCTCGTGCCCGGGAATGTGGAGACGCGGTTGCTGGCCAAGATCCGGAACCAGAATCAAGATGTCAACTGACCGTATTCCTCCAAGAGCGTGGGGAGTTGCGTCGGGCGGGCTCCTGCTCGTGCTGGCCCTCTTCGCACTTCTCCCTGATTTCCGTGATTCCGGGGACTTGGACACCCAACAGCCCTTCTTGCAAGCTGCCGGAGCCGACACCAATCTGCCGGAACCAGCCTCCCACATCATCAAAGGAACTTTCCCCGGCAACTCTACGATGCAGGACCTTCTGCTGGGCCAGAATTTCACGACCCAGGTGATCCACCAGCTCATCGAGGACTCACGGGAGGCTTACGACCTGAACCGCCTGCGAGCCGGAAACAGCTACACGATGAAGATCAGTCCGGGAGGCACGCTGGAGAGTTTTCGGTATGAGATCAGCGACGAGGAGTACCTTGTCGCAGCCTGGGACGGGGAGCACTACGAGAGCTCGCGACGAGCATTCGAGTTTGAAGTCAAGACTGAAACGGTCCAGGCCCGCATCGAGGAGTCGCTATGGGCCGCTCTGGTGGGAGCCGGAGAGAAAGACCAGCTGGTGATGGATCTGGCCTGGATTCTGCAGTGGGACGTGGACTTCACCACGATCCAGTTGGGCGACACGCTCCGGCTGGTGGTTGACAAGAAGTATCGAGACGGTCAGCTCGCCAAGTACGGGGAAATTCGCGCGGTTCAGTTCACAACCGGGGGCAAGGACTTTTTTGCCTTCCGCTTCGTGCTGCCCGAGAGCGGCAAGGTCAAGTACTATGACCAGAATGGGAAGTCAGTCAAGAAGGCCTTTCTGAAGGTGCCTTTTCGCTTCAGCCCTCGTATCAGCTCCGGATTCAGCTACAACCGATTCCATCCGATCCTGAAGCGTCGAAGGCCTCACCTGGGGGTCGATTTTGCCGCACCCAGGGGGACTCCCGTCCTGGCTTCAGCCAATGGATCCGTCACCTTTGCCGGATGGAAGGGCGGACTCGGGAAGTTCGTGCAGCTTCGCCATCCGAACGGCTATCGAACCGGCTATGCACATCTTTCCAGGATCCTGGTCAAACTGGGACAGAAAGTCGGGCAGGGAGACGTACTCGGTCGCGTGGGCGCCACTGGTCTGGCCACCGGAGCTCACCTGGACTACCGGGTGCAAGATCCGGGAGGACGCTACATCAACCCGCGGGGCAAAATTGCCTGGCCCTCCGACAAGCCTCTCGAAAAACGCTACCGGAGTGAATTTGCGGCACTTCGTGACGGCCTTTTGCTTCAGCTCAGCCCGCAACTGGTGGACCCTGGACCTGCCGAAGCCCATTCTGTGGCCGAATAGATCCACTGGTACCGAAATTGCTATTGCTTCCCTGCGGAGATGCTGGAGAGGGTCCGGATGAAACGTGCACTTTTTTTTTACAATCCCAATGCAGGCCGGGTTCAGCTCTCGCCCAAGCGACGAAAAAAGCTGATTGAATCCATCCATGCCCTGGGGCTGGAGGTGACTCCCCTCTGCTCGAGTCCGGCACCGGGAGCTCTTTCCAGTGACATTCTCGAGAACCATGACCTGATCATTGTCTACGGAGGAGACGGGACCATCCACGAAGTCCTCAAGCCGGCACTGGACCGGCAACTTCCCGTGGCTATTCTCCCGGCCGGAACCGCCAATGTGCTGGCCAGAGAGTTATCGATCCCCAGAGATCCGGCCCGGGCTCTCCGTCTGTTGCGCGAAGGTAAACGAACCCGGATGCGTCTGGGGAAGAGCGGGCAAGACTACTTCCATCTGATGGCAGGCATCGGCCTAGACAGCCACATCATTGACCAGACCTCTCCCGGGCTGAAACGCCGTTTCGGGGTGGGTTCGTACTGGCTCGCCGGCTTTCGGGCGTTTCGAGACCTCCCCCTGCAACCTTTCGAAGTCTACCTGGACGACCGCCCGGTGGAGGCCACTTTCGCCGTCATCAGCAACAGCCGCTACTACGGCGGTCATCTCCTTCTGGCGCCCGCAGCCGATGTCACAGAGGATTGCCTGGACGTCTGCCTGTTCACTTCCAGGGATCGAAGCCGGTACCTGACCTACCTCCTGGGAACCCTCACCGGAAGACACGTGAAACTCTCAGACGTTCATTACCGCAAAGCGAAGGAAATCAGTGTGAGAGGGGAACCGTCCATCCCAGTACAGATGGACGGGGAAGTCATCGGCACTCTCCCCATGGATTTTGAAGTGGCCTCCCGTTCGGTAGAGGTGTTCGTGCCCCGGTAGGAGGACCCTCCGGGGTCCGATCAGATCTTTTTCGTAGGGGCCGGTCTTGTGCCGGCCCGTGTGGCGGGCGACCACCAGGGTCGCCCCTACGACCCGATCGGATCGCCGTATGGAAGCGGCCCCTACACTGTGCATGGCGATGATCGGGAATCAGCGACGGCCTTTCTTGACCAGGCCTTTGCTGCCGATGTGAGGAATGCGCAGCAGGTCGAAATCCTCTCTGATGTCGGGACTGTCGTAGTTGACCTTGTTGATCTGCTCCGCCAGCATTTCATAATCGAGGCAGTCCACAGCCTGCAGAGTGTACTCGGTCTCACCGAGCTCGATCACAACACGCTCAGGCTCTGCGAATCCTTCGAACTCGCCCTGCAAATCTAAGCCGATGAAAGACGACGACAAGACTTTCAGATAGCTCGTTATGTACGGCTCGAAGCCTGTTTCTATGGCGAACTTCTTGACCTTCGCAGTCCGACCCTGGGCGTCATAGAGGTGGATGTGCTCGGGCTTGAACGGGGTTTCTTTGGCCTCGAAGGTGATGATGTTCAGGATCGGAACCGGAGCCTGGTTGAACTCCTCAGCCACTTCCACGGTCCAGATAATCCGGTAGTCAATGAAAACGTGACATTTGGATCGGTCCAGTTTCTCCAGGCGGGGTTCAGGAGCGGGCTGGAGTCCGACCAGCAGGACTACCAGAACCAGAGGCAGTGCTGACATGACCTGAGTCTAGCACGATCGAATCTCGCGATTGATGCTGCGAACAGCCTCCAGGGGATCGCGACTCCGAGTAATGGGACGACCGATCACCAGATAGTCTGCACCGGCCTGTACAGCCTCACATGGGGTCATTGTCCTTCTCTGATCGTGCTTCGGTGCGTCGCCGGCCCGGACGCCCGGGGTAACCCGGAGCAGCCGATTCAGCGGTTCTCTTTGAAGAAGCTCCAACTCGCGGGGAGAGGAGACGACTCCGTCCAACCCGGACTCCAGTGCCAGCCCCGCCAGATGTACGACCAGTTCGTCTGGACTCCCGGGGATACCCACTCGCTGAAGCTGTTTCTGGTCCAGGCTGGTCAGGATCGTGACGCCCAGCAGCAGCGGAGGGCGCTGACCGAGTTTGCCGGCCGTCTCGTCGACCTGCTCCCGCGCGGCCCGCAGCATGGGCAGACCACCCATCGTGTGCAGGGTCAGCATGGAACAGCCCAGTCGTACGGCCTCGGCAGCAGCGCTTCCCGCCGTATTGGGAATATCGTGAAGCTTGAGGTCGAGAAACACCTCCACCCCGACCCCTCGAAGATCACGGACAAGAGCGGGGCCGCAGGCGGTGAATGCCTGAAGACCCACCTTGACCAGCGCGACTTCATCTTTGAGAAGCTCGGCCAGGCCCAGGGCCTCGGCTCCGGAGTCGAGATCCAAGGCCAGAATGATTCCGCATTCCTGTTCAGCCATCGGTCCGCGACTCTAACACAAGGGGCATGTTGCCCAAACCCGCAGTTGCCTGCAGGGCGCGGTAACCGTGCCGAACTGAACCCATCGGATGATTTTTGCCGGTTCTATAAGCTCGGCACACCAGATTGGCGTGCCCTACAACCAGATTGGCGTGGCCTACGGCTTTCATCCGACCCGGGATGATTTGGGCAAACAGCCCGCAAGAGTCGAAAACCCAGAATCCTGAACGCGAACGAATCGGACAGCCGCACGGGATTCGCGGTCTTGATCGAATCGTGCGGACACAAACCGGATGTACGGTTTCTTGGAGAGTTTTGCCCCTACTGTCCAAATATTTGGATTACCAGGGTGTTGCAGGCCCGGCTCGGGCATTTTCGCATGGCACAGAGAACCCAACGTCAGCGGCACTTTGCTAATATTTACCGTGGAATTACTTGCTCTTCCGGTGACGCTCATCACGGCTCTGGAGTCCGGTTTGCTTGTACTATAACGGCCCTTAATCTTATCGGATCCATTTGTTTGAGAGGAATCCAATGAGAACGAATGCAAGATTGTTCGCGGTGACGCTCACCGTGCTGGCTGTTCTGGTCTGCCCCATGTTGGCGCAGGCCAACTACGGCTCCTTGAGCGGAACCGTCCAGGATCAGTCCGGGGCGCATTGACTCATCCAAAATCGAACTAATGTGAGACCGTTGCCTCATCAAGAATCGAACCGAACACTTGATGAGGAGGCGACGAATTGAGGAAAAAGTTGAGTTTGGAGTTGCGCCGAGAGTTGTTGACACGCACTGCGGAGGATTACGCATCGGCCCGCAAAGGAATCAAGAGCCAGATCGTGGATCAGTTGGTTGCGACAACCGGCTACGGTCGCAAACACGCCATTACTCTGTTGAACAATCCGCCGGGTAGCGTTAGTTCTTCGCGACCCCGCCGCGCCCGATACGATGAGCGAGTCAAGCAGGTACTGGTTACCCTTTGGACCACGGCCAACCGGATCTGCGCCAAGCGACTGGTTCCCTTTCTTCCCGAGTTGATCGAGGTGATGGAGAGGAACGGTCATTTGTCCTTACCCGCTGATGTCCGGGGAAAGCTTCTGACGATCAGCCCCGCCACCGCTGATCGATTGCTGGCCACCGAGAGAATCAATCAGCGTGGTGTGAGTACAACCCGGCCGGGAAGCTTACTCAAAAAGCAGATCAAGGTACGGACCTTCGCCGACTGGGACGATCTTCAACCCGGGTTTCTGGAAGCGGACCTGGTCGCTCACTGCGGCGTCAGTGCTGCCGGTAGTTTTCTGCACACGCTGGTCCTGGTGGACGTCGCAACGGGCTGGACCGAGTGCGTGGCCCTGCTGCGGCGCAGCGAAGCCGACGTGATCGGCGCCCTGAACTCCCTGCGTGGCCGGCTCCCGGTTCCTTTGCTGGGATTGGATACGGATAACGGCAGCGAGTTCATCAACTATGAGATGCTTCGCTACTGCCAAAGAGAGCAGATCACTTTCACTCGTTCCCGGGTCAATCGAAAGAACGATCAGGGCTTTGTGGAAGAGAAGAACGGCTCTGTCGTGAGAAGGCTGATCGGGTACGATCGCTACGAGGGACTGGGGGCCTGGCGGGCCCTGATTCAGCTTTATGAGATTCTACGCCTCTATGTGAACTTCTTTCAGCCCTCGATGAAGCTGATCGAAAAGCAGCGCGTCGGCGCACGCGTCAAGAAGCGCTACGATCGAGCTCAAACTCCTTACCAGCGCATCATTGCTTCTGGTTATCTCACCAAGCGAAAGAGGGAGCGAATCGAGCGTTTTTACCGGAAGCTCGATCCGGTGATCTTACTCAAAGAGCTCGAGCGACGCCAAGACTATTTTTGGACCTTTGCTAACGGACAAAGGGAACTGGAAGGGAACGACTCCCCCAGAGAGATGGATGCAATCGTCAGGAAGTATCTTGTCGAGATCACCGCTTCACAAGAACCCAAAGAGATCAGAAGATATCGGCGGACGAAAAAGCCCCGGACATGGAGGACTCGAAAGGATCCCTTTGCTGAAGTCTGGCCAGAGGTTCGTGTCCAACTGGAAGTTAATCCCGCTCAAACCGCCAAAGCGCTTTTCGTTCGCCTTCAGCAACGCTATCCCGGTCGGTTCTTCGATGGGCAACTGCGGACGCTGCAGCGACGGGTGAGGGACTGGCGTAGGGAGCAGCTCTACAAGGCCGAGATCGCTCGCGTGGAGCCGACAGCCTCCGAAATCGGGTTCCAATCTCGCCCAGTTGCTCCGGCAGAAGATCGCGAAGCGGGTCCGGCTCCGGTCGCCCCGTTGTTTCTGATGTAAGGAACCAATAAGCTGTTCGGAACTGGGTTCGATTCTTAGTGAGGCAAGTTTCTAGCTTTGGTTCGATTCTCTAATGAGGCAATACGATCTCCAGTGACATAGGCGCATTTCTTGCAGCCCAACTCCTTCCCGCCTTCTACGAGGTGCGTGTGGGCTTGATGGGGTTCCAGACCTACGTGGCCCGCGATGTCAAGGTGAATCTGGGACAAGAATACTCTCTCAGCGTCACTCTGGACGTCGGGGAACTGACCTCTATCGTCACCGTCGTTGCCGGCGTGGACCTGGTGAACACTTCCGACACCTCCGTTACCACCACCCTGCAGACACGACAGATCCAGGACTTACCTCTGCAGGCTCGCAACCCCTTGAACCTGATTACCCTGCAGGCGGGAACCGCTAGCGGCGGAAACACACCGACTTCGATTGCCGGTCTCAGGCCGACTTACACCAACATGACCCTGGACGGCATCAACATCCAGGACAACTTCCTCCGTGCCAATGCCACCACCTTTTCGCCTGCCCGGCTGACCCAGAGCATGGTCAGCGAGTTCACTCTTACCAGCATCAATCAGGGATCGGTGGCCGGTGCGGGCGCTTCCCAGGTCAGCTTCATCACCCCTTCCGGTACCAATGCCATCCACGGCGAGGTCTTCTGGGTGCATCGAAACAACGCCACCAAGGCCAACGAGTTCTTCAACAATCTGGCGGGCGTGGAGAAGCCCTTTCTGCTCCGAAACCAGTTCGGTTTCGCCGCCAGCGGCCCCATCATCAAGGACAAGCTGTTCTGGTATGCCAATTACGAGGGCTTCCGCGAACGAGCCCAGCAGGCCTTTTTGGCCACCGTTCTCAGTGAGAAAGCTCGTCAGGGAATCTACCAGTATGAAGCGCTCGACGGCAGCGGGATGCAGGAAATCGAACTGCTTTCCCTGCGCGGCGCCACGGCCGATCCTTTCATGGATTCTCAGATCGCAGCGACACCCATCGGCAACGATCCGACCGGTGGAGACGGTCTCAACACGGTGGGCCATCGATACAACCTCCCCAGCAATGAAGACCGGGATCAGATCGGCTTCCGACTCGATTTCCTCCTCAACGACAATCATTCTTTCGAGGGGATCTACCGACACAACGACTTTACCAATGACCGTCCCGACTTCCTTTCGGGTTTCAACGAAACCTTCAGCCAGACCATCTCGACACCCGATATCTTTTCCACGGCCTGGCACTGGACGGCCAGTCCCAACTTCATCAACGAAGTTCGCTTTGGCGCCAACCTTTCGGGCGTGGTCTTTACCGATGAGCGGGATTTCCTCCGCGAGCGAGGCTTCAAAGTCGTTGCAGCCACTTACACGGACCCGGAAGGAGACGGCGGCCTGGAGCGTCAGGGCCGCGATTCGGACACCTGGAATTATGCCGATAACGCCAGTTGGACCCGGGGGAGTCACTCCTTCCGATTTGGTTTCCAGGCGCAGAGCATCCGCAACTTCACCTTCGCCGGCTTCAACGTGACCCCCACCTATAACATTGGCGCCAATCTTGCCAACGGTTTTGTGCTCGGTACTTCCGAGTTCCCAGGGGGCACCACCTCTACCAACGCCGGCCGGGCCACCAACATTCTGTCCGATCTGGCGGGGGCGTTGGACAATGCGGCAGGGGAGTTTCACGTCCGCAGTCGCACCAATCCATCTTTCGTTGCCGCCGAAGAGGCCTTCAACTGGGAAAATGACATCTATGCCTTCTACTTCGGCGACTCCTGGCGCTTCAGCCCCCGATTGACCGTGAATGCCGGTGTGCGCTGGGAGTGGTACCGCAACATCCGCGAAAGGGATGGCCTGATCACTCAGCCGCTCATCGGCGCCGGCGGTCCGGCCGATGCTGTCCTGGACCCGAACAACCAGATTGACTGGCTGGACGACCCGGTGACCGAGAACGACCTGAACAACTTTGCCCCCAACATTGGGATTGCCTGGGATCTGTTCGGCGACGGCAAGACGGCTCTGCGCGCCGGTTACGGCATTGCCTACGCCAACGACCAGATGGTCGTCGCGCTCGAGAACGCACTGAACCGCTACGGGGTGACTTCTTTTGTCACCCTTGACAATCTGACCCAGACGATCAGCAACCGGCCTGCAATCCCGGAACCGACGTTCAAACTGCCTTTGAGCTGGCCCGAGATCAACAACGGTGGCTCGCAGTTCTTCGTGGAGAGGTTTCCCGCCGCCTTCGTAGTCGATCCCCAACTGGTCAACCCCTATGCCCAGACCTGGCAGGTCGGAGTCAGCCGCGAAGTAGGCTGGAATACGGCTCTCGAAGTCCGCTGGGTCGGCAGCAAGGGGACCAAGCTGATCCGGGCTACCGACTTCAACCAGGTGGACATCCGGGACAACGGATTCCTGGCCGATGTCAAACGAGCCCAGAGCAATGGAGCGATCGCCGAGGCGGCTGGTTTCGGCTACGATCCGAGCTACAATCCCGATCTCGCCGGGAGCCAGATCCTCCCCGTTTTCGATCAACTCGCCTTTGCTGCCTTAGGCTACGCGTTTATCCGAGACGCGGTTCGAGACGGCGAAGCCGGCTTCTTAATGTCGGACATCTACTATTTCAACGGCATTTGTGGAAATGTCCAGTGCCATCCGAATCAGGAGGTGATCGTCGGCGACGTCACCGGCAACGGAGGGGACTCCGTTTATCATTCCCTGCAGATCGAGGCCCGCCGGCGCTTTTCCGCCGGACTCATGTTCAACGCCAACTACACGTATGGCAAGTCGCTGTCTAACCAGGTCACCAACAACCAGGCCAACTTCGAGCCCAGCGTGGATCGCTTCAATCAGGCTTACGACCGGGGCCGCACGGCCTTCGACCTGACCCATGTTTTCAACGCCAACTTCATCTGGGAACTGCCCTTTGGACAGGGACGGCGCTGGAACATTTCCAATTCGGTCTTGAATCAGATCGCCGGCGGATGGCAGGCCACCTCAATTTTCAACATCCAAAGCGGTGAACCGTTCAGCTTCTATACGAACAAGTGCACGGTGAACCGATGCGGGCGTAACAACGGACGCAACCGGGCCAATTCGAGCCTGGACAACAGCGCTATGCGCAACCTGATCGGCGTGCACAGCGACGATAGAGGCCCCCGCTTCTTCCAGCAGTCCGCCGCTGACAATGGCCAACTGTTTGACCCGCAGGCTGGAGAACTGGGCAACCTGCCCCGCTTCGGATTCAGCGGTCCCAGCCAGTTCACCTGGGACCTGGGGGTGATCAAGCGGTTCCCGGTGACGGAAGCCATGGATATAGAGTTCCGCGGTGAATTCTTCAACTTGACCAATACCGCCAATTTCAACACCGGGGTCGCTGACACTCAGACAAGCAGCACTCTCCTTATCACTTCGGGGAACTTCGGTCGACTGACGGACACGAACGTCAGCGCCCGTATCGTCCAGTTCTCGCTGAAAGTGATCTTCTAGCCAACGGCTGGTCTGAAAGGTTCCGGCCCGCCGGCCACTCCGTCCGGCGGGCCCTCTCTTCTGGCTAAAAACTGCTTCCCGGATCCGCCCCCATTCTTCGTAGAGGGTATAATTCAAAGCCGTGACTCCTCTCACGAACTGGCTTCAGGTCCCCACCTTTCTTCTGGCCATCCTCATTTCTTTCCCGCCGGCGACCGCTCAAACCCGCCAGCAGCAGGCCGAGGAAGCCGAATCCTACTACCGAAAGTGGCTGAAAACGGATGTTCTCTATATCATCTCAGCCAGCGAGAGAGAGGTTTTTGGCAAGCTCTCGACCACCGAGGAAAAAGACCACTTCATCGAACAGTTCTGGTTCCGGCGCGATCTCGACCCTCGAACCGGCATCAACGAGTTCAAGGAAGAGCACTATCGCCGTATTGCCTATGCCAACGAGAAATACCATTCCGGTATCGAGGGCTGGAGAACCGACCGGGGGATGATCTACATCCTGTTCGGGAAACCCGACGGACTGGAGAAGCACCCGGAGGGCGGGACCTATGTACGAAAATGGGAAGAGGGTGGAGGCAGAACCTACACCTACCCGTTCGAGGTCTGGTTTTATCGCCATCTGGAGGGCGTGGGACCGGGAATCGAAATCGAGTTCGTCGACGTTTCCCGTACCAACGAGTACCGGATCGCCCTGGACCCGGAGCAGAAAGACGCCCTCTTTACGATTCCGGGGGCCGGGCTGACCCTGGCCGAGCAACTCGGAAGCATGAGTCGCATCGACCGCATCCGGACCCGCTGGTTGGGAAACCCGGAAAGGTACCGCCGCTTCGACACGGCCGGTCGCACCTTGCGCTATCGCGCGACTATCCGCTGCAGCGGCTGGAGACTCTCTACCGCCTGCAGAGGGGGCCGGCCGTCAAGTACAAGGACCTGGAGCAGATGGTAACCACACGCCTCAACTACTCCCAGCTCCCGGTTCGGGTCCGCGTGGACAAGATGCGCTACTCGGAGGACCATTCCCTGGTCCCGGTGACGGTCTTTCTGGAAGACAAGGACCTCCACTTTGCTCCCGAAGAGGACGCCCCGGACAGGCTACTCGCCAGGGTCGGCATTTACGGCGAAGTGAAGACCCTGTCGGGCCGGAGGATCTACACCTTCGAGGACGATATTGAGAGACGGGTCACGCTCGGAGCTCTGACCGAAGGCCTGCAGACAGAAGCTGTTTATCAGAAACGATTTCCGCTGGAGCCCGGCCGGTACAAGCTTTCGCTGGTCATTCAGGACCAGGGTTCCGGGAAAATCGCGACGTCCGATGAGCTGATCGTGGTATCTCCTCACAGTCAGGATGAACTGGAGGTCAGCTCGGTTGTGCTGACGCCGCGGCTGGGGCCTCCCAGGGGCGACGAAACGGTGGGTGACCCCTTCGTCCTGGGTAAGTATCGAGTGGTTCCGTCCTCGGACAACCGGTTTCGACCGGACGAACAGTTCGCCCAGGTCTACTTCGAGGTGTACAACCTGGCCCTGGACCAGACGACTCTGCAGCCAGACCCCCGGGTTGAAATCGCCCTCGCCCGGGAAGATGAACCGATTTTCCCCTACACCGAAATCAACCAGGAGATTGACTTCGATGGCGACCGGCTTCTCATCTACAAAACGATTCCTTTCCAGGGACTAAAGGACGGCACTTACACCCTCCGCTTCAACATCAGCGATCAGATCCGCCGGCAGTCCATAGAGACTCAGGTCGATTTTGTGATCGAATGAAATGAAAAACGGGTGAGCTCTGCAGGAGACTGAATATGAGACCCTATTCCAGAATCAGACAAACGGGCGGTTCGCCCATCTTGGTGCTGGCTTCCGTTCTGGCCGTCTTTGCGGTCTTGAATTTGTGGGCTGGAGAGCTAAGAGGACAGAAGCTCATTGCCGATGAACTCGTCCAGCGCCACATCGAGTCGCTGGGAAGTGGAGAGGCGCTGGCCGGGCGCCAGACCTTCATCATGAAGGGCACCTGCAGGCATGAGATCCTGGTCGGAGGCAGGGCGAATATCGACGGAACTGCTCAGCTCGTGTCGAAGGGGAACGGTGTCAATTTCCTGATTGACTTCGCGCGCGCCGACTACAACGGTGAGCAACTCGTCACCGACGGCAAAAAGGTAACAGCGGCGTTCAGCGTCCCTGGAATCCGCTTCCCTCTGTCTGAGTTTCTCTTCACGCAGAAGGCGATCCTCAGAGAAGGACTGTTCGGGGGCGTGCTGACCATGGCCTGGCCGCTGCTGCATGTCGAGGAGAAGAAGCCTATTCTCAAGTTGAAGGGGACCAAGAAGATCGGCGGGCGTGAACTGCACCGGCTCGACTATCGCATCCGCAAGCGCGGCGGGGACGCCCGCATCCGGATGTTCTTCTCTCCCGAGGACTTCTCGCACGTGCTGACCACCTACGACGTGCAGATCTCAGCACAGATGGGTGCTACGCCCGAGCAGTCTGCCGGACAACGTGTTTCGCGCTTCAAGCTGGAAGAGCGGTTCAGTGATTTTCGAGACTTCGGCGGGCTCAAGCTGCCGGCCACCTGGGTGGTACAGGTTGCGACACAGGGGACCGGACCGACTTCACTCTGGCAGTGGACCATGAAGTTCGATCAGAGCTCCGACAGCCAGGAGGTCGCGGATTCGTTCTTCGTGGTGAACTAGTTGTGAACTCTCAACAGGTTGTTCAGGGTTCACGCGCTTGTTACACGCGCGCCACTGCTCCGCACCCCACAGTGGCGCGCACGATAGTACGCGCGCCAATAACAGCGTCAAGAATAGAAGAACTGGCCTTCTCGGACCTCCAGGCTGCCGACGACCTCGTTGATATCCTGAATCCCCTGCTCAACGCAATATTCCCTGAGCCCGTCAATGACCTTGATGGCCACGCTTGGGTCATAGAAGTTGGCCGTGCCGATCTGGATGGCGGTGGCTCCAGCAATCAGGAACTCCAGGGCATCCCTGGCGTTGGAAATGCCTCCAATTCCTACGATCGGAATCGAAACGCCCTGGCTCACCTCGTGGACCATCCGCACCGCCAGCGGTCTTATGGCTGGTCCTGACAGCCCGCCGGTGGTGTTAGAGAGCATGGGTCGTCGCTTGTTCACATCAATGCTCATCCCGACAAGAGTATTCACCAGGCTGATGGCGTCGGCTCCTCCGTCCTGGCAGGCCCGGGCAAACAGGCCAATATCGGTGACATTCGGGGACAACTTCACCCACACCGGCTTGGAAGTGGCATTGCGAACCGCCTCAGTGACAGCAAAGGTCATCTGCGGATCATGACCGAACTGAATTCCCCCTTCTTTGATATTGGGGCAGGAGATGTTCAGCTCCAGCGCGGAGACCAGCGGATACGGGTCGAGGCGCCTGGCGATGGCCTTGAATTCATCTAGCGTCTTGCCCAGAACATTGGCCACAATGTGACAGCCGCAGTGCTCGAGCCGTGGCAATTTCTCCTCCACGAATCCCTCGACTCCCACATTCTCCAGACCGATGGCGTTGAGCATCCCCGCTGGAGTCTCATGGATTCGTCCTGGGGCCGTACCGGCCATGGGTTCCAGCGACAGCCCCTTGGTGCAGAACCCTCCCAGCCGAGAAATGTCAAAGAACTGCTCAAACTCGAGCCCGTAGCCGAAAGTCCCCGAGGCCGTCAGAACGGGATTCTTCAAAGTCAGGGAGCCAATCTCAACCTGCAGATTCACCGGATCCGTCATGCCACCGTCCTTGACTCGGCTTCTTCTTCCCATTGAAAGCCGGCAGCCTCGAACACCGGGCCGTGGGTGCAGGCCAGGCGGTACCGATCTTCGACTTTGACGCTGCACCCCAGACAAACTCCGAAGCCACAGGCCATCTTCGTTTCCACGGAAACCTGGCAGGGCACTCCCCGGGGAACGATTTGACCGGAAACCGCTTTCATCATGGGATTGGGCCCGCAGGTGTAGACCACGCTTTTCTCGGGGGAGAGACCGGGAAGGTAGTCCCCCAGCGGACCGGTGACACGACCAGCCAGCCCCCGGCTGCCGTCCTCTGTTGTCAGCACCAGCGAGATCGGCAGGGCCTCGAAGTAGTCCAGGCAGACCAGGTCAGCAGCGGTTCTGCCGCCGTAGATAAGGTGCACGTCGGTGTCCTGCCGGGCGAGTTGTTCCGCCAGCAGGTAAACCGAGGCAATGCCAACCCCGCCGGCCAAGATCAGGGCCTGCCGGCCACGGGCCAGCTCGCAGTCAAAACCAGAGCCCAGAGGACCGGTCAGGTGGATGGAGTCTCCGGCCTTCACTGCAGCCAGTTTTCGTGTCCCGTCTCCGACGATCTTGAGCAGCAACGTGACTCGATCACGGTCCGAGCCTTGAATCGAGAAGACGGCCAGAGCACGTCTCAAGAGGGGGAACGGCTGCGAGTAGGCCTCGGCCGCGGCAGCCATCACGAACTGGCCCGGGCGGCTCACGGCAGCCAGGGAAGGAGCCTCTACGGTAAGCAGGAAATGGTCGCGTCCGAGGGATTCATTGCCGCAAACTCTTGCCTCGATATCGGCGACCATGGGGCAAGGATAGCACAGCATCCGAAAGGGACAGGGAGCATGGATCGCGGAAAAGAGACTGTGTTAAAATCCCTCAGATTTTCGATTGGAGTGGCAGGTGAAAAAGTATCTCCGGCGGGTCATGACGGAAGAGGAGATGGACGTTGCTCTCTCAAAACTCACCATAGAGATTCTCCAGGATCATGCGAATCTGGAAGACACTTTGATCGTGGGAATCCGCCGGCGGGGAGTCCCTCTGGCCGAACTCCTTCAGGAGAAGATCGCAGCCCGGGTCGGAAAGAGGATCGAATGTGGAAGCCTGGATATCACCTTTTATCGGGATGATTTCTCCCTGGTCGCCACGCAGCCTGTTGTTCACGGGTCTCAGCTGCCGTTTCCGATCGATCGGAAAAAGATCCTGCTGGTGGACGACGTCCTCTACACCGGCCGTACCATTCGAGCCGCTCTGGAGAGCGTTCTGGACTACGGCCGCCCCGACAAGGTGGAGCTGGTGGTCCTGGTGGATCGGGGGCACCGCGAGCTTCCGATTCAGGCAGACTACGTTGGAGCGTTCATCGATACGGCGGACAACGAAATGGTGGAAGTCCGGCTACCCCCCGTTGACAACGAGCGGGGCGTCTACTTGAGCACCCTCGAATTGATGCAGCAGGGGAATGGCGATGATTAGGGGCTCACTATCGCCCCTCCACGGGTGGTCATGGTGTTGAAATCCCGGCATCTGCTCGGAATTCAGGATCTGGAGAAGGAAACCATCGAAGAGATCCTTCAGACCGCTGTCAGTTTCCGCAAAATCTCGCAGCGCAAGATCAAGAAGGTTCCGACCCTCAGGGGTCGCACGGTCATCAATGCCTTTTTCGAGCCATCCACGCGGACACGTTCTTCCTTTGAGATCGCCGCCAAGCGCCTGAGTGCCGACACCATCAACTTCAGCCCCTCGACCAGCAGCCTGAGCAAAGGGGAGAGCCTGAAGGACACCGGTTTGACGCTGCACGCCATGCGGCCCGACGTTCTCGTCGTTCGCCATCCGCAGGCCGGTGCTCCGGCATACCTGAGTCGCTACTGTACTGAGACCCACATCATCAACGGCGGAGACGGCATCCACGAGCACCCGACCCAGGCCCTGCTCGATGCAATGACCATCCTGGAACACAAAGAGTCGCTGCAGGGGCTGACCGCAGTTATCGTAGGAGACATTGCCCATAGTCGAGTCGCTCGTTCCAATGTCCTGCTGCTGACTAGAATGGGCGCACACGTTCGGGTTTGTGGCCCCCCTACATTGATTCCGATGGGCTTTGAGGAGTACGGCGTCGAAGTAACCTATGATCTGGCCGAAGCCCTCAGGGACGCCGATGTTGTGATGATGTTGCGCACTCAGTTTGAACGCCAGCAGGGGGTGTTCTTCCCATCCACCCGTGAGTATTTCCGCCTTTACGGACTTGCGGCAGCGAAGATGAAGGTGGCGCGGGATGACGCGATCATCATGCACCCTGGACCCATCAACCGGGGAATCGAAATCGATCCGCAGCTCGCAGACGGACCCTATTCGGTCATCCTCGACCAGGTCACCAACGGGGTAGCGCTCAGAATGGCCCTGCTCTATCTGATTCTGGGTGGGCCAGAGGAAACAGAGGAATCATGACTCTCTTACTCAAAGGCGGAACTGTGGTGGATCCCAGCCAGGATCTCGATCAGGTTGAGCTCGACCTGCTGCTCGAAGATGGATCGATTGTGGATGTCGGGCGCATCGAACCGCGCCCCGACTGGGAGGTCGTTGACGCGACGAACCTGGTCGTGGCTCCCGGATTCATTGACATGCACGTTCACCTTCGCGAGCCCGGACGCGAGGACAAAGAGACGATTGAGTCAGGATCAAGGGCTGCCGCAGCGGGTGGGTTTACCTCCATCATGTGCATGCCCAATACGCAGCCGGTCAATGACAATGCTTCCATTACCAGCTATATCATCGAAAGGTCCAGGCAGGTCAATCTGACTCATGTGCATCCCTGCGGAGCGATCAGCAAGGGGTCCCTGGGCAAGGAACTGGCCGAGATCGGAGAGATGGTGGAGGCCGGGGCCGTCGCCATCAGCGACGATGGCAGCCCGGTGGAGAACCCCCAGCTCATGCGCCGCGCCCTCGAGTATTCTCGAATCTTCGATATTCCGGTGGTGGATCACTGCGAGAATCCGTCCCTGGCCGCCGGCGGCTGCATGAATGAAGGACCGACCGCAACCCGGCTTGGTCTCCCTGCAATGAGCCGGACGGCGGAAGAACTGGATGTGGTTCGGGACGTGATTCTGGCCCGGGTCACGGGCGGACATGCCCATATCGCACACCTCTCTACTGCTGAGTCCCTGGACTGGATTCGGCAGGCCAGGAAGCGTGAGATTCGAGTGACCTGCGAAGTCACCCCGCACCACTTCATCCTCAAAGATGAGAGCCTTGAACTCTACGACACCAACTACAAGATGAACCCACCGCTGCGCGAATCCGGTGACGTAGAAGCCATGCTGGAAGGCCTTAGGGATGGGTCGATCGACTGCATTGCCACCGATCACGCTCCCCACACCGAGCTGGAAAAAGACACGACCTTCATGGAGGCGGCGAATGGAATCATCGGAATGGAATGCGCCATTTCACTGGCGTGGGAGTTCTTGATCAAGAAGGAGATTGTCTCGGTCTCCCGCCTGGTGGAACTGTTCAGCGTGAATCCGAGCCGCATCCTCAGACTGGGCAAAGGGACCCTGAAGAAAGGCAGCGTGGCCGACGTGACGGTGATCGACCCCAATCGGCTGGTTACCGTCGATGTTGCGAACTTCCAGTCAAAGAGCCGAAACAGTCCCTTCGACGGATGGAAACTGCAGGGATCTCCCGTCATGACGATCGTCTCTGGGAAGATCGTTCACCAGGCCCTCTGACCAGGAGAGCCACGTGCAGGAGGACCCTCCGTGGTCCGATTCGAACTCATCGCCTCGCGGAGGCGGCTCCTACTACTGGAACCGTCGAGCCGTATCATCCGTCTTGTAAGGTATAGTCGAAACCGGGAGGAATTGTGACACGAGGGATTCTGGCACATTGGGCAGGTACCATTCTGGTCTTGGGGACGCTCCTGTGTCCGCTGTGGGGCCAGAACCAAGTACACTTTCAGATTCTGCCTCATGAGCAGGATCTCGCGCCCGGGAGTGAACTCGTTCTGACGCTGCGGGCCACCATGGCCCCGACCTGGCACCTCTACTCCCTGACTCCCTATCCCGACGATGTTCTGGCGGCTCCGCAACCGACCACGATCCAGCTCAAGGAACATCCGTTTGTCGAGCCGGGCGCAGAGGTACGGCAGCCCCCGCCCAAACTTGACCACGATGAGAATTTCGGCATCGAGACAGAGTATTTCGACGGGATCGTGGATTTTGAGGTTCCCATCCGGGTGGTTCCGGCTGCGCCTGCCGGCGAGCACGAAGTGGTTTTAAAGGTCCGCTTCATGGCCTGTAATGATCGCCTCTGCCTGCCGCCGCAGAACGTGGAGATCAGCACCGTCCTGGTAGTTTCGGGAACACCAGCCACTCTGTCCTCCCAGCTGAGTCGGGCTCTCAGTCAGGCTGCCACCGAGGAAACGACAGGGCTACCCCCTGCTGCCACAAGCGGGAAAACACAGAGTTCGTCCCCGTCGAGAGTGCAACCACCGCCCGCGGATCCCTCAGGCGCGCCCACAACAACGCTGGCCTACATCCTCTTCGCAATGGCCGGAGGAGGTCTTGCACTGCTCACACCCTGCGTCTTCCCGATGATTCCGATCACTGTCTCCTACTTTACAAAGAGGGAGGTGAGCCGAAGGCAGGCTCTCTATGACGCAGGCCTCTACTCCCTGGGAATCATTCTGACCTTCACCGTTCTCGGATTCGCTCTAACCCGCCTGTTTGGTGCCGGAGGCATCAATCGAGTGGCTTCCAGCCCGACTGTCAACATCGCTATAGCCGCCTTGTTCGTTGTCTTCGCTCTCAGTCTTTTCGGGGCCATTGAGCTCAGGCTGCCTTCCAGTTGGCTCACCGCCGTAGACAAGACGTCTTCTGCGGCCGGCGGTGCGACGGGAATCCTGCTCATGGCCCTGGCCTTCTCCCTGACCTCCTTTACCTGCACCGTGCCGTTTGTTGGAACGGTCATGGTCGCCGCCACCCGGGGAGACTGGCTGTGGGCACTGCTGGGCGTGAGCGCTTTTGCAACCGTTTTTGCAGCACCTTTTTTCTTTCTGGCTCTTTTCCCTTCCCTGCTGAAATCACTTCCCACAGCCGGCTCATGGATGAACTCCCTGAAGGTGACCATGGGCTTCCTGGAACTGGCTGCTGCCATGAAGTTCATCAGCAACGTTGACCTTGTTTTTCAGTGGGAGCTCATTACTCGACCGGTGTTTATTACCGTGTGGCTGGCGGTGGCTCTGGTGCTGACGCTTTATCTGCTGGGCCACTTCTCGTTTCCCCATGAGGAACCAACTCAACGGATCGGGGCTGGACGAGTTTTGAGTGCCGTCTTTTTTCTCTCTGTCTCCTTCTATCTGCTGAGGGGACTCTTTGGAGCCTCTCTGGGCGAACTCGACGCCTTTCTACCACCTCGAGACTATGGCGTGGACGCGTGGGCGCCGGGAAACATGATTTCTGTCAGCGGATCGGGTGAAAGCGAGCGGGAACACTGGCTGACCGACTATCAAGAAGCACTCCGGCAGGCTCGGGAAACCGGAAAACCAATCTTCGTTGACTTCACGGGCTACACCTGTACGAACTGCCGCTGGATGGAGGCCAACATTTTCGTACGTCCCAGAGTGAGGGAGCTTTTCCAGAAATACGTCCTGCTGCGCCTCTATACGGATGGCGGTAAGCCTGAGCACGAAGCCAATCTCCAGATGGAACAGGACCGCTTCCAGACCATTGCCCTGCCCCTCTACGCACTCTTGACTCCGGCGGACGAAATCATTGCGACCTTCCCCGGGCTCACTCGCAACGAAGACGCGTTTGTTGCCTTTCTCGAGAAGGGGTTGGACTAGGTTCTGGGTTCTGGGTTGTCTTCGCGATGCCGGAGGGTAGGAGTCGCTTCGCGGCGATCTGATCGGACCGTAGGGGCGACCCTTGTGGTCGCCCGCCAAACGGGCCGGCACAAGACCGGCCCCTACAGGGAGATCGGATCGGACCGCGGAGGGTTCGCCTGCATTTGATTTCAGGCTGTGGAAGAGAGCGAGAGGACCCCCGAGGGTCCTCCTACACTCCTTTGATTATTCAGTTTTCTCGTTGACATAAAGATATCGACATATCTATAATTCTCCAATGCGTGATCTTGTGACCGCACTGAAAGCTGCTGCCGAGCCGACCCGGCTGCGGCTTCTCTCTCTCTGTTCCAACTCTGATTTGACGGTTTCCGAGCTGACGCAGATCCTGGGACAGAGTCAGCCCCGCATCTCCCGCCATCTCAAACTCCTCCATCAGGCAGGACTGCTGGACCGCCAGCGGGAGGGAAGCTGGGTCTATTTCCGTCTTGCCATCCAGGGGCCCTCGGCCGAGTTAGCCAGAATTCTGATCGGCTCGATGCCTGTGGGCGACCCCACTCTGGCACTCGATGGAGAACGTTTGCAGCAAGTGTTCCAGAGCCGAACCGAAAAGGCGGCACAGTACTTCGGCAGAAATGCAAAGCGCTGGGATCAAGTGCGGTCCCTCCATGTGGATGAGCGAGAAGTAGAGCAGGTGCTGCTTGATCTCGTTTCAACCCGCAGAGTCAAGCGCCTGCTCGACATCGGTACCGGGACAGGGCGAATGCTCGAACTCCTCGCGACCAGCGTCCCTGAATTGACGGGGATTGACTCTTCTTCCGAGATGCTGCAGGTAGCCAGAGCCACCCTGGCGCGAAAGGAGATCCGTAACTGTTCTCTCAAGCGCTGCACCATGTACCAGATTCCGCTGCCGGGAGGAAGCTTTGACGCAGTTACCATTCATCAAGTGCTCCACTTTGCCGAAGCCCCCGAGCAAGTGATCGCCGAAGCGAGCCGGCTCCTGGCCCCTGGAGGCCGATTGTTCATCATCGACTTTGAAGAGCATCAACTGGAGGACTTGAGGGAGGAGCACGCCCACCGGTGGCTGGGCTTCAAGCCCAAGACCCTGCAAGACTGGTTGGCTGATGCCCACCTGGAGACCGGAAAGCACCTGTCACTTGCCGGCGGAGCCCTCACGGTTGGGGTGTGGACGGCTCGGCGGCCAGAATTAGCCCTGGATCCGGACTGAGACCAGCCCATGTCAGACTCACCCAATCGACTCCGTTTCTCGTTTGAGTTCTTCCCGCCCCGGGGATCGGGACAGGAGGACGTGCTCTTTGACTCAGCTCGAAGACTGCGACAACTCAACCCTGACTTTGTATCCGTTACCTATGGGGCCAGCGGCAGCACCAGAAAAGGAACCAGACACACCGTGACTCGTCTTCGAGAAGGAGAGGGCTTGAACGCGGCCTCTCATCTGACCTGTGTGGACGCCACCGAGGACGAGGTCAACGCGATCGCGCGCGACTACTGGAACACCGGGATCCGCCACCTCGTGGTGCTGAGGGGTGACCCGCGAGGAGGAGGAGACGCTTACCAGCCCACGCCGGGAGGTTATCCTTACGCTTCGGACATGGTCCGGGGCCTGCGCCGGGTGGAGGACTTTGAAATCAGTGTCGCAGCGTTCCCCGAGACGCACCCTGAAGCCGTCAGCCCTGCAGCCGACCTGGAGAATCTAAAGCGCAAGCTGGATGCAGGAGCCACCCGAGCCATCACTCAGTTCTTTTTTGATGCGAGCACTTTCCTGAGATTTCGCGACCGAGCTGTAGCCGCGGGTATCGAAGCTCCCATCCTGCCCGGGATTCTTCCCATCCGCAACTACCGGGGAGCCTGCAATTTTGCTCGCAAGTGCGGAGCCTCGATCCCTGTCTGGCTGGACAAGCTCTTCGAGATCGAGCTATCTCCCCGCGAGCAGGCTGTCCGGGGTGGCCTGATTGCCCTGGAGCTGTGTCGCGACCTGGTAAAGGGAGGCGTCAACGGCTTTCATTTTTACACCTTGAACCGGGCCGAGCCGACGGTGTCGATTTGCGCGATGCTTCATCATCTTTTTGAGCCTGGCAACACAGCTCTGAAAGGCCGCAATGCCTCTGAATGAGCAGGCCGAGCTGCTGGCCCGGGCGCTGCGGAAGAGGATTCTCCTCCTGGACGGCGCCTCGGGCACCATGATTCAAGACCAGCGCCTGGACGAGGCGACTTTTCGGGGACAGCGTTTCAAGGATCACCCGCTTGATCTGAAGGGCAACAACGACGTCCTCAACCTGACTCAGCCTGAGATCGTCCTGGGCATCCACCAGGCCTACCTGAAGGCTGGAGCGGACATCATTGAAACCAACACCTTCAACTCGACGGCTCCCTCCCAGCAAGAGTATCGGCTCGACGCACTGGCCTATGAGCTCAACCTCGCCGGGGCACGCCTGGGCCGGCAAGCAGCCCGGGAGCAGAATGCCAGAACTCCCGAGTCGCCCCGCTTCGTGGCCGGAGTTCTGGGCCCCACCAGCCGAACTGCCTCGATGTCTCCTGATGTGAACGATCCCGGCTTCCGGGAAGCGAGCTTTGACGACCTTTCCCGAGCCTATGGGGAGGCTGCCCGCGGGCTGATGGACGGGGGAGTGGATCTGATCCTGATTGAGACCGTTTTCGACACGCTGAATTGCAAGGCTGCGATCTATGCCCTGGCCAGGCTGTTCGAGTCCCGGGGGCAGAAAACCCCCTTGATGATCTCCGGGACGATTGTCGATTTATCGGGGAGGACGCTTTCGGGCCAGACGGTGGAGGCCTTCTGGTATTCGATCCGCCACGCCAGTCCACTGATTGTGGGCCTGAACTGTGCTCTGGGTCCTGACCAGTTGCGGCCTTATCTTTCCGAACTGGCTCGAGTCGCCGACATCGCGGTAAGTTGCCACCCCAACGCAGGCCTTCCCAACGATCTGGGCGAGTACGAGGAAACTCCGGAACAGATGTCCCTCCATCTTGAGGAGTGGGCCGAGTCAGGATTAGTCAATCTGGTAGGAGGCTGCTGTGGGACGACTCCGGAGCACATCAGTGCCTTCAAAGAGGCGATCAGCCCATTTTCCCCTCGGGCGATGCCTGTCCGCAAACCTCAGATGTGTCTCTCGGGCCTCGAACCTCTTCGTATTGAGGAAGGGAGTGGCCGCTTTGTGAACATTGGTGAGCGCTGCAATATCACCGGCTCGGCTCGATTCATGCGTCTCATGCTCGAAGAGGATTTTGAAGCCGCCCTGCAGGTAGCCCGGGATCAGGTGGACGACGGTGCCCAGATTCTGGACGTGAATCTGGATCACGCCATGATCGACTCTGAGGCAACCATGACCAGATTCCTGAGCCTGCTGATGTCCGAGCCTGAGATCAGCCGGATCCCCCTCATGATCGATTCTTCCAAGTGGTCGGTCATCAAGGCCGGCCTGAAATGCGTTCAGGGGAAGTGTGTCGTCAACTCCATCAGTCTCAAAGAGGGCGAGGAGGCCTTTCTTGAACAGGCCCGGGAGATTCGCCGCTTCGGAGCAGCGGCTGTGGTGATGGCCTTCGATGAGAAAGGCCAGGCCGACACAGCCGAGCGAAAGTTCCAGATCTGTAAGCGCTGCTACCGGATCCTCACCGAGCGGGCCGGCTTTCCACCCGAGGACATTATCTTCGATCCCAACATCTTCGCGGTTGCCACGGGAATCGAGGAGCACAACGAGTATGCACTCGCTTTCTTTGAGGCGGCCCGAAAGATTCGGGCGAAACTCCCCCACGTCCACGTCTCGGGAGGTCTTTCCAATGTCTCTTTCTCCTTTCGCGGCAACAATCCGCTTCGCGAAGCCATGCATTCGGTCTTTCTGTACCATGCCATTCAGGCGGGAATGGACATGGGGATCGTCAACGCCGGACAGATTGGCATTTATGAGGATATCCCGCTGCATCTGCGCGAACGGGTCGAGGATGTCTATTTTCACCGAACTCCGGACGCGACCGAGAATCTGCTCGACGAGGCAAGGCGCTTTCAGGGCGAGACCGTCAGGAAAGAGGTGGACCTGTCCTGGCGGGAAACGACTGTTGGCGAACGGCTCAAACACGCCCTCGTCAACGGGATTACGCAGTTTATCGAGGCTGATACCGAAGAAGCCCGGCAAGAATTCCCCCGCCCTCTTGATGTTATTGAGGGGCCCCTCATGGATGGGATGCAGATCGTGGGTGATCTATTCGGTTCCGGAAAGATGTTTCTGCCTCAGGTGGTCAAGAGCGCCCGAGTCATGAAGAAAGCGGTCAACTGGCTAGAGCCCTTCATGGAGTCGGAGAAACGGGAGACAGCCTCTCGCTCGAGGGGCCGGATCGTGATGGCCACCGTGAAAGGGGACGTGCACGATATCGGCAAGAACATTGTCGGTGTGGTGCTTCAATGCAACGGCTACGAAGTGATCGATCTGGGGGTCATGGTTGCAGGAGACAAGATCTTGAACACGGCCCTGGAGGTCGAGGCCCAGGCGATTGGTCTGTCGGGTCTGATCACCCCCAGCCTGGAGGAAATGGGTGTCGTCGCTGAGGAAATGTCGCGCCGGGGATTCGATCTTCCGCTCCTGATCGGAGGCGCAACCACCAGCAAAGTTCACACAGCTCTCAAGATCGCTCCCCAGTATCGGGGCCCAACGGTTCACGTTCCGGATGCATCGCGCGTGATTGGTTTCGTTCAGGGACTATTCGACGCGAACAAGAGGGGAGCACTCCTGCGAGACATCGAGGACGACTATCAGAAGCTGAGGGAGAAGCGCCGGGCCAGGCCGTCCCGGATTCTCTCGCTCCAGGAAGCCCGGAAAAACCGTCTCACCCTGAATTTGAGTGGAAGTCCTCCTCCTCCACCCGGACAGACCGACCAGATTACCTTCGCCGACTACGATCTGGAAGAACTGGCCGGACGAATCGACTGGCGACCCTTTTTTCGGGCCTGGGAACTGGTCGGTCGCTTCCCCGATCTGCTCGATGATCCGAAGATCGGAAAGGCGGCACGCCAGCTTTACGACGATGCCCGGCTCTTGCTCGACAAAATGATTCAAGGGCGTTGGATCAGCGCCCGAGCTACCCTTGGTTTCTGGCCGGCTGCCAGCAGCGGGGACAGCATCCGGATCTACGCGGATGAGGACCGGCAGGAAACGCTGCTCGATTTCCACATGCTGCGCCAGCAGGTCAAGTATCAGGGTGGTCAGTCCAACCTCTGCCTGAGTGATTTTCTGGCCTCCTCCGAGAGTGGGATACCCGACTACCTGGGAGGATTTGTGGTCACCACCGGCATCGGCGTCAAGGACAAGTCCAGACAGTTCGAGGCGGAGCAGGACGACTACAGCAGCATCATGCTGAAGGCCCTGTCCGACCGGCTTGCAGAGGCCTTGGCAGAGCGTCTCCACCAACGCGTTCGGAAGGAGTTCTGGGCCTACGCGTCCGACGAAGAGCTGACCGACCAGGAATTGATCGGAGAAAAGTACCGTGGGATCAGACCGGCTCCCGGTTACCCCGCCTGCCCAGATCACTCCGAGAAGGCAAAGCTGTTCAAGCTCCTGAATGCCGAACGGGAAATCGGTGTCCGGCTCACGGAGACCTTCGCCATGGATCCGGCGGCATCGGTTTGCGGATTCTACTTCTCCCACCCGGAGAGCCGCTATTTCGGCGTCGGGAAGATCGGCCGTGACCAGGTTGAGGACTACGCTCGCCGAAAAGGTGTCTCCCCGGCCCAGGTCGAATCCTGGCTCCGATCCAACCTGTCCTACGATTAAGTTCGTTCCTCGTTCTGGTTTGGCTGATGACCCCGAAACTTGAAGTCCTGTTGGAAGCTTGTCGGTAAGACGCTTGACCGTTGATTGGTTGATGGTTGGACGGTTGACGATTTGACCGTTGGCCGTTGATTTGACACGCTGACAGATCGGCGGCAGGTACACTGCGATCAAGCGGAGGCGGATGAATGAGCGATTTCGGTTTCCCTTTTCTGTATCTGCTGGGCTTTTTTCTGGCGGCAGCAGCCTCTTGTTCGTCCGGATCAGACAGGCCTTCCCCCCCTTTGCCCCCGGTTGACCCACACTCGTTTTCCAGGCCCGGGCGCGTGGTGGTCAAGCATCTTGAACTGGACCTCACCGTAGACTTCGAACAGAAGCGGTTGCAGGGCAAAGCCTCCCTTCAGATCGAGAACTTCACTCGCACCCGGGAACTCTCTCTGGACACTCGTGATCTGGAGATCGAACGGGTCACTCTGGGGGCCGAAGAGACTGAGACTCCTTTCCTGAAAGGGGACACCGTGGGCGACCTCGGTGAGCCTCTCAGCATCGTGATTCAGCCGGAGACGCGGCTGGTTCACATCTATTACAGGACTTCGCCGAAGGCCGCCGCGCTTCAGTGGCTGGAACCGCAGCAGACAGCAGGAAGGAGACACCCCTTCCTGCTGTCCCAGTCCCAGGCGATTCTGGCACGAAGCTGGATCCCCTGCCAGGACAGTCCATCGGTACGCATGACCTACGGCGCTCGAATTCAGGTGCCGACCGGTTTGATGGCAGTCATGAGCGCTTCGAATCCCACTCGTCTCAGTGAAACCGGTCTTTATGAATTTGAAATGGCCCAGCCCATTCCCTCCTATCTGCTGGCCATCGCCGTAGGAGATCTGGGCTTTCAGTCGCTGGGTGCGCGAACCGGTGTATACGCCGAACCGGGGCTTCTGGAGGCAGCCGCCTGGGAACTTGCGGATACCGAGAAAATGGTGGCAGCCGCCGAACAGCTCTACGGACCCTATCGCTGGGAGCGCTTTGACCTGATCGTCCTTCCTCCCAGCTTTCCCTTCGGGGGGATGGAGAATCCGCGCCTGACTTTTCTCACTCCCACCATCCTGGCAGGCGACCGATCACTTGTCGGTCTGATCGCCCACGAGCTCGCCCATTCCTGGTCCGGCAATCTGGTTACGAACTCAACCTGGAATGATTTCTGGCTGAACGAGGGTTTCACGACCTACTTAGAGCATCGGATCATGGAAAGTGTCTATGGTCGGGAGTTGGAGGAGATGCTGGCCGAGTTGGAACTGACGGCTCTCAGAGAATCGCTGGAGCGCGAATTCGCGTCCGCTCCCAGGGACACCTGGCTGCATCTGGATCTCGTGGGCCGCGATCCCGACGCAGGTATGACCGCGATTTCATACGACAAGGGGCACTTTTTTCTGCGCGCTATTGAGGAGACTGTGGGCCGCCAACGCTGGGATCGATTTCTGGTCGATTACTTCGACGAATATGCGTTTCAGAGCATGGACTCTCGTACATTTGTCCACTACCTCAGAGACCTCCTCCTGGTGGATGATCCCGGATTGGAGAAAGAGCTTCAGATCGAGGATTGGATCTACGGCCCTGGCCTGCCTTCGAACTGCCCGGAGCCCAGATCCCGTGCACTGGAGCAGGTACGCGCCCAGATCACTACTTTCACCGCGGGGGCCGCTGCTTCATCCCTGGATTCGAAGAAGTGGACAGCTCACCACTTTCTATATTTTCTTCGGAATCTGCCCTCCAATCTCGACCTGGCTCGCCTGCGGAATCTAGACCGTACTTTCCACTTCACAGGCTCCAGGAACTCCGAGATTCTCCATGACTGGCTGCTGCTCTCCATCAAGGCGGGGTATGCCGAAACCGATCAGGCGCTCGAGGCTTTCCTGACAGGGCAGGGACGGCGCAAATTCCTGCTCCCTCTCTATCGGGAGCTGACCACCACCGAAGAAGGCTCACAGAGAGCCAGGAAAATCTACCGGAAGGCCCGTCCCGGGTATCACAGCATCTCGCGCCGCAGCGTCGAGGAGATTCTGGGGGAGGATTAGTGCACTGTCCGGAAAGTTCACGCCGCTACCTCGGGCGTCTTTTCGCCGACAGCTTTGTTGCGCTACCTCGAAAGACTCCCGGCCGGCCTGCGTCGCGCGCCTCACTGACGACGAAAATCCATCCCGAATTAACGCCGCGAACTTCCCGGACAGTACAGTAAGTATCCCCCGGCAAAGCCGGGGGCTTTAATCTTGTGAGCCGCTCAAAGCGGACTTGACGTTGCCGCTACCGCGGCCACTTGTGCCACCTAAAGGTGGCCTGACTACAGGAGCCTGAGCTGATCCTGGCGACGATCTTCTGCTTCTTGCCGCCGAATATACTCACGGATCACTCTCTCATCTCGGCCCACGGTCGATACGAAGTATCCGCGTGCCCAGAAGTGCTGTCCAACAAAGTTTCGCCGACTCTCTGAAAAGTTCCGGGCAATGTGGATAGCGCTTTTCCCTTTGATGTACCCGATCACCTGCGCCACAGAGAACTTTGGTGGAATCGAGATCATCACGTGCACGTGATCCGGCAGCAGGTGGCCCTCCTCAATCAAGCTTTCCTTCTGCCCAGCCAACCGTCGCAGCACCTGACCGAGATGTCTGCGCAGCTCCCCGTAAATCAACTTTTTGCGGTACTTCGGGATGAACACCACATGGTACTTACACTCCCATTTCGTATGCTGTAAGCTCTTATAGTTACTCATAAAACTCCTTTTCGTGATGCTTTGCTCGGCTCACGGAAGGGAGTTTTTTCACCTCTTCCCGGAACTGTCAAACTCTGGCTGCCTCCCCGGCAGAGCCGGGGGGACTCCTTACGGGTCTAGTCGCTCGTTCTTCGTTTCTTCATCTCGCAGACGGAAGGGGGAACCCGGAACGCGGAACCGTCAGGCTGAAGCCGGGGCCATTTTCCGCTTAATGAACAGCGTGATCGAACCCAGAATCATGCCGATAATCGGAAGCACCAAGATCGTAATCAGGAAGCTGCTCCCGGGAATGATCAGCATTCCCTCCAGAGCCGACTCGGCACCGACTCCTCCACCTCCCTCAACGCTGAAGCGTGTCGCACTCAAACCGAGGGGATAGGCGAGGACATAGGTCACCATGACCATCAGACGTGCGTACAGCGTAAAGAAGAAAACTGCCTTGAACAGGTCTTCGAAAGGGCTGGAGCCGCCCTGACCGGCAATTCGAAAACCAAAATAAATCGGAACCAGAAAATGGAGCCAGGTCACGCCGACGACAAACGTGATCATCCCGGGAGCACCCACTGCCTCCAGCGCGAGCCGTGCTACGATAATCACTGCAGCCAGGATCAAGGGCGTTTTGATGAGAGCCTTCATGTTTGCCTCCTGAGGTTTTGGTTGCGCGCGAGTCTAACCCTTCCTGACTCGCCGGGCAAGTGAGGCCTTGTCCTGGGCCACCGTTTTGAGGCAAAATAGAGGTTTTTCCGATGGGCGAGGAAGAAACATGAAGTCAGGAATTCATCCGCAGTACCATCCAGTTGTCTTTGTAGACAGCAGCAACAACGAAGAACTGGTTACGATGTCCACTGCCACCAGCGAAGTGACTCGCGAGATCGACGGTGTGGAGCATTACGAGATCCGCATCGAGATCTCTTCTTCCAGCCATCCTTTCTGGACCGGTCAGCAGAAGCTGGTGGACTCAGAGGGGAGAGTCGAGCGCTTTCGCCGAAAATACGGTCATACTCTAGCGGAGGAAGATTGAACGATGCGCGAGAAAATCAAGCTGGTCTCCACGGCCGGAACCGGTCATTTCTATACCACCACGAAGAATCGCAGGAACACTACGACCAAGCTGAAACTCAAGAAATACGATCCGGTGGTTCGCAAGCACGTCATCTACAAAGAGAGCAAATTGAGCTAGTAGTACTGGCTGGCATGCGTTCGCTCGTTCTCCTGCCGTTTCTAGTTGCCCTCTCAGCCCCAGCGCTAGCGTTGAGTGCTTCCCAGCGCGATCTGGGTGACATTGACTTTCCTAATTCCGGATCTTCCCAAGCGCAGCCCCATTTTCAACGGGGAGTTCTGCTGCTGCACAGCTTCGAGTACGAAGATTCCCGCCTGGAGTTTTTGAAAACCCAGGAAATCGATCCCGGATTTGCTCTTGCCTACTGGGGTGAGGCGATGACCTACAACCACCCCCTGTGGCGGCAGCAGGACAAAGAGAAGGCCCGGGCAGCCCTGTTGAAGCTGGGCGAGACTCCAGACCAGCGACTGGAGAGGGCCCCCACTGGACGTGAGAAGGGATACCTCCGGGCTCTTGACGAGTTGTACTGTCAGGAAGAGAAGCCCACTTGCGACTGGAGGTATTCCAGCGCCATGCAGAGACTCTCTGCAGCCTATCCGGAGGATCTGGAAGCCGCCAGCTTCTATGCACTTTCGGTGCTGGGAACCGCTCGGGGTGAGCGGAATTTCAAGACCTACATGCGAGCGGCAGCTATCGCGGAAGAAGTCTTCGCCCGGAATCCCCGCCACCCCGGCGCCGCTCACTATTTGATTCACTCCTATGACGAACCGATTCATGCCCCCCTGGGCCTGAGAGCAGCCCGCGTTTACGCCGAAATTGCGCCCGGAGCACCCCACGCCCTCCACATGCCATCGCACATTTTCATGGCACTGGGACACTGGCAGAGATCCGTGGACTCCAACACGGCCTCGGCGCAGGCCGCGCTTGACAAAGAGAGCCCGCGCAATGCCTACCATGCTCTGTGGTGGAAACACTACAGCCTTCTGCAACTCGGGCGCTATGCGGAAGCGGGTCGCACCCTGCAGCAGGTCAGCGATCTGGCGATCAGCCATCCTTCTCCGTCTGCCAGGCGCACCAGTGCATATCTGCGAGCATCCCAGATCATTGAGACTCGAGACTGGGACTCGGACCTTCTCGAGGACTTCGATGTCTCCGACCTCAGAGTTAAGGCCCAGGCGACCGTGCTGTTCGCGCGCGGGATGCAGCTGGTTCACCAGGGTCTCGCCGATCAGGCGCTTCGGCTGGTCCGCAAGATCAAACACCTGCCCAAGCCCGAGGAGCGCCCGGCCGGCGATGAGCAGGCTGTCCAGATCATGGCCCGTGAGTTGCAGGCGTTTCTGCTGCTTCGGCTGGATCAGAAGAGGCAGGCGCTGAATCTGGCCACTCAGGCCATCCATCTGCAGACTCAGAGAAGTGCAGAATTCGGGCCTCCGATCCCGATCAAACCGGCCTTCGAAATGCTGGGAGACATTCTGTTTGCAATGGGTCAACCAGCGGAGGCTCAGCAGGCCTATGGCGAGTCGCTGCGCAGGAACCCTGGGCGATCCCTTTCTCTCATGGGCATGGCGAGTGCGGCTACGGCTGCCGGGGATCGGCACTCTGTGGCGCGTGCCGTCAGGGCTCTGCAAGAGAACTGGAGCCGGGGAGACGCCGATCTCCCCGCGCTTCCCGAAATCCCTCCGGAAGATGCCGATGCAGGGGTCAATGAAGCACAAGAGACACAACCGCAGCCCCTTCAACTGGGAACGATTCCGAATTTTTCCTCGACCCAGAATCAAGTCTTCTTTGGTGGTCAGCCCAGTGCCGAAGATGTGGAGGCACTTAGAGAACTCGGCGTCAGGACCATCATCAGCCTGCGTTCGGCTGAAGAAATGGAGAGTCTGGATTTCGACGAAGAGAGTGCCGTTCAAGAGGCCGGTATGGACTTCCTCCATTTCCCCGTCAGCGGTGGTGATCCGCCCGGGGACGAGCGCCTGGCGGGCCTGTTCGATGTTCTCGAAGAGGCTTCGTCTCATCCCATTTTTCTGCACTGCGCCAGCTCCGACCGTTCCGGCTTTGTCTGGACCCTCTTTCGAGGTCTGCGGGGTGGCCTGGGAACCGAAGAGTCGATTCGAAAAGGAGAAGGTGCCGGGCTGCGATCGGCCCGCCTCAAGGAACAATCCCGCCAGATTCTATCCAGGGCTGCGGACGAAAGGGATCACTGAAGACTGGTAGCCGATCCTTACTTGTTCTCGCTTTTGCTTGCCTGGTCCCTTCTCAAGCCAGTGGCCATAGCTTCAGTTTTACCGATGTCCAGATCCGGCTTCTCTCCAGAGAGTTTGAAATCCGAGCTATCAGTGACCTGGATGCACTGGCCCTGGGCACGAGTCAGGATGCCGACTCAGCCGAGTTGGCTGCAAGGCTGCGAGGAATGCCCGAGGCCACGTTCCAGGCGGTAGTAGACGGTCTCAAGGAGCTGATTCAAAGGCGGATCCGGGTTCGAATCGACGGACAGCCGGCTCCCCTGGAAGTTGCTTTCCCACAGCTCCGACCAGACCGCCGCGTCGTGGAAGACAGTATTCTCGGCACCCTCTTCGAGTTGCGGGGGCCGATCCCGGATGGTGCCGGTGAGATCAGCTTCTTCGCGTCCCGAGCTTTTCCTCCCGTTCGCCTGACGCTGAAGGGCGCCGACGACCGGGTCCTGACTTCCCTCCTTCTCGAGCGGGGCGAGAGGAGCCCTCCCTTCCCTCTCGAGGGAGAAGTGAGACCTCTTTCCCAGGCGCAAGTACTGAGACGCTATGTGGTCCTGGGGTTTACCCACATTCTCCCCCTGGGGCTGGATCACATTCTTTTTGTCCTGGGACTCTTTCTGTTTCGCGTCGAATTCAGGTCGCTGTTGTGGCAGATCTCTTCTTTCACACTGGCCCACACGCTGACTCTGGGACTGGGAATCTACGGGATGGTGTCGCTGCCGACCCGGCCGGTGGAGGCCCTGATTGCTCTTTCCATTGTCTATATTGCGGCCGAAAACATCACCGTCAGGCAAGTGGGTAGAGCCCGTTTGCTGGCTATCTTTTTATTTGGTCTGCTGCATGGACTGGGATTCGCAGGCGTGGTCATTGAACTTGGCCTTCCCCTGGGAGAAAAGGCGCTGGCTCTTTTTTCCTTCAATCTCGGGGTCGAACTGGGACAAATTGCGGTTCTGGCCGGCGCCTTCCTGGTCCTGGGTCCTTTTCGAAGCTCACCGGCACGATTCAGAAGCGTGTCCGTGGGCGGCTCCATCCTGATTGGTTTGATCGGTCTTTTCTGGTTCTGGCAGCGCCTGTTCGGCCCCGGCTGAACTCCCCTGGCAGCCCGGTTCATGGTATATTTCGCACCTGGAACATAGCGCGATCTGACCGGACCAGGAAAGGTCCTCAACCATTCTAAAGCGGAACCAATAACCACCAACCGGAACGAATAATGATGCGGCTAGCACGGCTCTTATTTCTCGCTTGTATTCTCTCTTGTGTGGCGGCGCCCGGCCTGGCGTCTGACTGGCCGGCCTGGCGTGGACCCAGCGGAAATGGCATTTCCAGCGAAACAGGGTTGATCTCCCACTGGTCGCAGGACGGGACCAACTTGCTCTGGACCCACCCTTTCACAGGCCGATCAACTCCCGTCGTCCTGGGAAAAAGAGTCTGTGCCAACGGCCGGGCCGGCGAAGGGATTCACCGCCAGGAGACGGTCGCATGTTTTGACTTCGAAGAGGGTCGGAAACTGTGGGAGTATCGCTTCAACGTACACCTGACGACGGTTCCCTGGAATCGAGTCGGATGGGCAAACATCGCCGGCGATCCGGAAACCGGATATCTCTATGTGCAGGGAGTCGGAGGAGCGTTTCTATGTCTGGACGCCTCAGGGCAAGTGGTCTGGTCCCGTTCCCTGACGGAGGACTTTGGGTTCTTCTCGGGCTACGGAGGCCGCACCCAGACCCCGGTAGTCGACGAAGATCGCCTGATCCTTACCTTTGTCAGCGGGAGTTGGGGCTCTTTGTCTGCACCCCGCCACCGGACCTTTGCATTGAACAAGAGGACCGGGGAGCTGCTGTGGATGGCCAGCCCGGGTGAGCGCCCTCCGGACTTGAACACGCAGTCGACTCCAGCCGTCGCCACCATCGAAGGCCAGCGTCTGCTCATTCAGGGCAATGCCGACGGATCCGTCTGTGCCATCCAGGCTAGAACCGGTAAGTCGGTGTGGAGGTTCCGGCTCAGTAAACGGGGCCTGAATACCTCGGTCGTGGTCGAGGATGAGACCGTCTATGCCACCCACAGCGAGGAGAACATCGGGGGCGGTGTGATGGGAGCGGTGGTGGCAATCGATGCCACCGGCGCTGGTGACGTGACCGAGACCCACGAGAAGTGGCGAACCCACCTCTCCATTGGGTTTTCTTCGCCCCTGCTCAAGAACGGAAGACTTTACGTGGTCGACAACTCGGCGAACCTCCATTGCCTGGATGCGTCCAGTGGAACGAAACTCTGGGACTTCAGTCTTGGAACTGTGGGAAAAGGTTCTCCTGCCTGGGCCGATGGAAAGATCTTTGTCACGGAAGTGAACGGACGCTTCCACATCCTCGAGATTGGCGACAAGGGAGCCCGCTCGCTGGACGAAGAGACGCTGACGGTTGGGGGGGGAAGAAAGGCAGAGATTTACGGCTCTCCTGCAATTTCCCAGGGCCGAATCTTCTTTACCACCGAGAACGGAATCTACGCGATCGGAAATCCATCCACTGCGCCGCAGCCTGTCACTCGCCAACAGAAAGTTGCATCCATCCCCCAGGGAAAGGGAGACGCTGCCATGATAGTGGCAGTTCCCGCCGAGGTACGAATGCATCCTGGGGAAAAAAGAGGGTTCCAGGTGTACGCCTTTGACCAGGCAGGCAGGCCCCTGGGTGAGCAGCAGGCAGGGTGGGGTCTGGTTGGACTCGACGGGCTGGTGAATCATCACGGTGAGTTCGAGGCGGACAGCAAGTCCACCGTACAAGTGGGCGTGCTGGAGGCAAGACTTGGGAACTTGACAGCTCGAGCCCGGGTGCGGGTGTTCGGCGGCCCGGAACTCAAAATCGACTTCCAGTCCACCCCGGTGGACCAGGTGCCGGATTACTTTCTAGGAGCTCGCATTCACTTCAAAGTTCAGGGGGACGAGAGCGGGAACCGTTTTCTGGTCAAGAATCCAGCAGCTCGATCCATCCATCGGCACCGGACTCTGGTGGGTCCGTCCGACTGGAGCAACTACACCATCGAAGCGGATCTTCTAGCCACCAGAACCCGGCGGCGAGTCCCCGACATGGGCCTCATCAACGGCGGCTATACTCTGGACGTCATGGGAGCGCATCAGCAGATCCAGCTAAGATCGTGGACCGCCGAACGCAGAATGGCTGTTCAGGTACCCTTTCAATGGGAAGCCGACCGCTGGTATCGCATCAAGCTGAGAGTGGACCCGGGCGAGGAGAAGGCGGTCATCCGGGGCAAGGTCTGGCCCCGGGAGAGCCCGGAACCTGGCGACTGGACCATCGTGGCCGAAGACCCTCACCCGATTCAACACGGGAGCCCAGCGCTGTATGCATACTCACCAACACCTGTTCATTTCGACAACGTCAAAGTGACCGGAAACCGATAGGATCACGACATGCAACCTCTCGTTCTGATTTTTTCTATTCTTTTTCTGTGGCTCTACCTGCCTCCTCTCCAGGCCCAAGACAAGGCCTCGATGTTTGGCGGATCTCCGTCTCGTAACATGGTGTCCTCTGCAAAACACCTGCCCGCGGACTGGAGTCTCGAGACCGGGAAGAACGTCCTCTGGAAGCAGCCTCTTGGCACTCAGAGCTATGGAGGGCCGGTGGCTTTCGACGGGCAGATCTACGTGGGAACGAACAATGAGGGTCTTCGTAATCCCAAACTCACCGGAGACCGCGGGAATATGATGGCCTTTCGGACCACCGACGGTAAACTTCTGTGGCAGGCCGCCCATCCGAAACTGCCGGCCGGAAGGGTCCATGACTGGCCCCAGCAAGGGATCTGTTCCGGACCGTACGTGGAGGGAAACCGACTCTATTACGTGTCCAACCGGGCCGAGATCATCTGTGCTGATACGGCGGGCTTCCGGGACGGAGCCAACGACGGACCCTACCAGGACGAAGAGAATACCAGTGAGATCGACGAAGACGTGATCTGGAGAATGGATATGATCGGGGATCTCGAAGTATTCCCCCACAACCTGGCGGCAGGAAACCCGCTGATCGTCGGTGACCTCCTCTTCACAGTCAGCGGAAACGGCGTGGATGAAGGTCACTTCAACATTCCGATACCACTCGCGCCCAGCTTTCTGGCCCTCAACAAGAACACCGGAGAAGTGGTCTGGGAAGACGCCTCGCCCGGAATGGGGATTCTCCACGGATCCTGGTCGAATCCTTCCTACGGAGTGGTCGACGGCAAGCCTCAAGTCATCTTCCCCGGGGGCGACGGCTGGATCTATTCCTTTGTTCCTGAAAACGGAAAGTTGATCTGGAAGTTCAACTGCAACCCCCAGGGATCCGTGTGGCAACTGGGAGGGGCAGGCACCAAAAACAACATCATTTCGACTCCTGTGATCCACGACAACAAGGTCTATATTGGTGTCGGGCAGGACCCGGAACACGGTGAAGCCCCTGGCAATTTCTGGGTCATCGATGCGACCATGACCGGAGATGTGACCGAGAAGGCTGTGGTCTGGCACCGGGGAGGCGCAGACTTTCATCGCACCATGTCAACCGCCGCGATTGCGGATGGCCTTCTCTATGTGGCCGACCTCTCGGGATTCCTGTATTGCCTGAATGCTCAGACCGGCGAACACTACTGGACCTATGATGCCTTCGCGGCTGTCTGGGGCTCTGCGTTTGTTGCGGACGGCAAGGTTTACCTGGGAGACGAAGACGGAGATGTGGCCATCCTCCGGGCGGGAAAAAAGATGGAACTGTTAGCGGAGCCCAACCTGGGGAGAGCCGTCTATACGACCCCTGTGGCGGCCGACGGGGCCCTTTTCATCGCTTCTCGAACCATGCTCTTCGCCCTCAAGGAAGGGGCGCAACTGGCCGGGGACGATTAGCAGGGGCCGGTCTTGTGCCGGCCCGTTTGACGAGCGACCACCGGCGTCGCCCTGGTATCTTCAAGCATGTCTTGAGATCTTCTCACCGGGCTCAGCCTGCAACCAGTCGGCCAGTCGCCTTTTCTGGACATCACCGGCCTGATCGTCGACCTCCAACTGCCATCGATCTGCAGGTCGGGTGCCAAAGCGGACTGGTAGTGTCATCAGTTTCTGCCGCCGGGCGATCAGCATCTCTGCCCGGTCGCCCGGAGAATACTGTTTGAGCCGGTCTTTCCAACTTCCCGAGTCTACCCGGAATCCATTCAGGGCAACGATCTCGTCACCTGCGCCCAGCCCGGCCTCAAAAGCAGGTGTGGCGCGCTTCACACGGCGAACCAGCAGTTGATCGTTGCCGCTCATGGATTCTAGACCCAGCCACCCGATCGCCTCCAGGTCGGCTTGATCCCGATCCGGCTCCCGAGCTGGATCCTTGAAGCGAAGACCATAGAACTCCAGAGCTTCCTGATACTCGAGTTCGTCGGTACTTTCCAGGGCCTTTCGAAACCAGGCACTCAGATCTGCGCCTGCGACCTCCGATACCGTTGCCCTGAATTCCTCCGGGAAGTAACCGCGGTCTCCCGAGTAGCGCTGATAGGCCAGCCTCATGACATCGTCCAGGCTCTTTCCCCCGTCTGTGATTCGTCGAACTCGAGCGTCCAGAAGGAAACCGACAACGGCACCTTTCGTGTAGTAGCTCACCGATGAGTTCGGTGAGTTCTCGTCCGGGCGGTAGTGTTTGATCCAGGCGTCAAGGGAAACCTCTTCCAGTGATCGGACTTTGCGGCCCGGAGTCGTTTGCAGGGCTCGAATGCTACGCCCCAGAGCCCTCAAGTAATCGTCCTGGGAGTAGAGTCCGGCCCTGGTCAGCAGGAGGTCGTCGTAGTAAGAGGTCAGCCCTTCGGCAACCCACAGGCTGGCTGTGTAGACTTCTTCTCCGTATTCAAAAGGCCCAAGTTCAACCGGACGGAGACGTTTCACGTTCCAGGTATGGAAAAATTCATGGCTGACCAGTCCCAGCCAGCGCTTGTATTGAGAGGGAACGCGGAAGCGCCAGCGGCTCGTCATCATGAGGGTCGAGTTCTTGTGCTCCAGCCCGCCCTCGGCCTCGGTGAGAAGATTCAGGAAGACATATTTGTCGTAGGGCAGTTCTCCCCAGAAAAGGAAATGCTGCTCAACAATCCGCTTCACATCCTCGGCGCAACGTGCCCCGTCCCAGACCGAGACTTCCCCCAGGTTGGCCAGATGGTGCGGTTTCCCGTCCACTTCGAATTCGTAGAGAGCCGGATTGCCGACCAGAATTGGAGAATCGACAAGGGTGTCGTAATCCGGAGCCCGATAGCTGTGGGGAATGCCTTCGGGATCCTCCGCCAGTCCCGTGATCGACGACTTCCAGTGGGCAGGGGGGTTCAGCTCTACCTGGTGAGGAAAGGCCTCTCCCCCAGCCATGGAAATGAATGTGGGCGCCCCGTTGAGCACGGCAAAATCATCTTCCACCCAGTTGCTGCGCACCGTCATTTCCCGACAGTAGACACGGTAGGCGAGGTGGATCTCGGAGACGCCATCGGTTCGGATCTTCCAGCGATTCTTGCTGATTTTGGGAGCCTCGAGTCGTCTTCCCTCCGCGGTCCTCGCAGTGAGTCCCTCGACGTGCCGCGAGTACTCTCTTACCAGATAGGAGCCGGGAGTCCAGACTGCCATCAGCAACTCGATCTCATCCTCGCCGTCCACAGGGTAGACAGCATCCACCTCGAGATAGTGGTTTCTGGCGTCGGGAAAACTCACCTTGTAGCGGATAGAATCTCTGGTCATTTTCGAGTCGTAGACAGTTCGATTATGATGTCCTCGCCGAGGATGACATAGTACTCCTTTCACTTGGGGGTGAAAAAGCGATGACAGGCTCAACAACGGCTTGGTCCCGGACTTCAAAGGTAGCCATTTGGTCTCTCTTGGTCGTCCTCCAGGGCACAACCACCTACTCAGAGAAGCTGACACCTGAGCGCCTCTGGGAGCTGGGGCGTCTCTCTGACCCGCAGGCGTCTCCCGACGGCCAGTGGGTAGTTTACGGAGTGTCGTCGTACGACATCGAGAAGAACGAAGGCAATCGCGACCTCTATGTGATTTCGTCCCGAGGAGGAGATTCGAGTCGGATCACAGCTTTTCAAGGAAGCGAGTTCAATGCCCGCTGGCGGCCCGACGGACGCCGTATCGGCTTTCTGTCCGGGGAAAGCGGCTCAGTCCAGCTCTGGGAGATGAATCGGGATGGATCGGACAAGTCCCGGGTCACGGACATTGAGGGGGGACTCGCTAACTTCCTCTACGCCCCTTCGGGCACCCACATCTCTTTCACCAGGGACATCAAACTCGATCAGACGGCCAGCCAGCAACATCCCGACCTTCCCGAGACCGATGCCCGCATCATCGACTCTCTGATGTTCCGCCACTGGAACTCCTGGCACGACTATGCCTACAGTCATCTCTTCGTTGCTCCCTACCAGGACGGAAAGATCAGTGAGGCCAGGGACGTTATGGAATCAGAGCGCTTCGACACCCCCCTGAACCCTTTTGGCGGAGTTGAGCAGATCAACTGGAGTCCCGATGGGCGAATTCTCGCCTATACCTGCAAGAAGAACTCGGGAGTCGAGTATGCCCAGAGCACGAACTCCGACATTTACCTGTATGACCTCGAGAGCGGAAACACTCGAAATGTGAGCCGCGCCAATCCCGGATACGATATCGAGCCTGTTTTCCACCCGGACGGTCACCGGCTCTTCTGGCTGAGCATGGCCACCGCCGGCTACGAAGCGGATCGCCAGAGACTCATCGAATACGATCTTGACTCGGGCACCCTGCGTGAATTGAGTGCCGGTCTCGATCAGAACGTTACGAATCTTCTCCCGGCCGGCGACCAGACAACACTCTTCTTTCTCAGCGAGACCAAGGGAACTTCTCAGGTTCACGCTCTCGATACCCGCTCCGGGAAGGTCCGGCAGATCACCCGTGGCCAGTACGACTACACATCGATCCAGCCAAGTTCCGACTCGAAATCGCTGACCGCCTCGCGCATGTCAATGTCCTCACCCACAGAGCTTTACCGGGTGGAGGCGTCCTCGGGCACAGCCGTCGGGCTGACCTTTACGAATCGAGAGCGACTGCAGAATATTGAACTCGGAAAGGTCGAAGAACGCTGGGTCAACACCTCTGATGGGAAGAGGATGCTGGTCTGGGTCATCTTTCCTCCCGATTTTGACCCGGAGCGAAAATACCCGGCGATTCTCTACTGCCAGGGCGGGCCACAGTCTACAGTCAGCCAGTTTTTCTCCATCCGCTGGAATTTCCAGATCATGGCCGCCAACGATTACATCGTGGTCGCCCCCAACCGCAGAGGCCTGCCCAGCTTTGGCCAGGCCTGGAACGACGCCATTGCGGGTGACTGGGGAGGTCAGGCAATGCGGGACTACCTGAGCGCGATCGACCATGTAGCCGCCGAACCTTATGTGGACGAAACTCGCCTGGGAGCTGTGGGAGCCAGCTTCGGCGGCTACTCGGTGTTTTTTCTCGCGGGCAACCACGACAAACGCTTCAAGGCGTTCATCTCCCACGCGGGAGTGTTCAATCTGGAAAGCATGTTTGCGGCCACGGAGGAGATCTTCTTCGTAAATCACGATCTGGAAGGCCCCTACTGGCAGGACCCGAAGCCGAAGAGCTATGCCGCCTTCTCGCCTCACAAGTTTGTCCAGAACTGGGACACGCCGATTCTGATCATTCACGGTCAGAAGGACTTTCGTGTCCCCGTGACCGAGAGCATGCAGGCCTTTACCGCAGCTCAGCTACAGGGAGTTCCGAGCCGTTTCGTCTATTTCCCGGAAGAGAGCCACTGGATCCTGTCCCCCCAGAATGGGATTCTCTGGCAGCGGCTCTTCTTTGACTGGCTGGATCGGTATTTGAAGTAGTTCCTCGTTCCTGGTTGCGCGCTCGTCAAGACTCGCCGGTGCCGTTAGTATCGTCGGGGCCAGGTTCCTTGTTACGCAGTCGCAGGCCGGCATCTTCCTTGGCGACTGCGTGGAGGCCGACAGGCCGGCATCTTGCAAAGCCGGACATCATTATTCTGCGTCCCGGACGTAGATGGAATTGGAAAGAATCCAGGGTTTGGCCGCCAGCAAAGCGGGAGCGTCGAGCGGGTAGAGTTCAACTCTGTAGCGGCCCGAATCGAGGTCTTTGAATTCGAACCTTCGTCCCTCCACTTCTTGATCCAATGATCCGTTGTGGAGAAGGCGAATCCGAGCCCGCAGCGGCGATTGCACCACAAGAACCGCGCGGCGAGTCACCGTCGAGCCCATTCTCAGCTCCCGGCCACCTTCCAGTGCGTGAAACGAGAACCCGTCAGCAGCCTTGATCGCTTCAAACGCCAGGTAGGCCGCTCCTGCTCCGAGAGCTGAGACAATCGACTCTTCAGTGACCGGAGTGTGTGGCTCTAGAACCACATGCGTGGTGATAAAGCGGAAACTGTCCGCATAAGGGTCCAGTTGCAGCTGCAACAGCTTCTGGCCGGCCGAGGTCTGAATCATCAGACCCACGTTCTGATGTGCATCTGCGCCGCCCACGCCGGTCACGGGTTGGTCCGCCAGCACCTGCTCCCATAAGTCCAGGCGCTCCGGGTCTATCTCCCAGAGATGAAAAGCAAAATAGGGAGTCAGAAAGAGCTGGTGATAGAAGGCCAGCACTCTCAAGTACCAACCATCCGCAGAACGAGCACTCTCGTGCAGATTGAAGACTTCAAGTCCTTGCAGGCCTGTCAGCCCGGCCCCAACCTGAATCTCGCTTCCGACCCGGAACACTCCTTCCCGATCGGCCAGAACTCGCAGTCCGCTCTCCTCTCTCTCGGTACCGTAAATCAGCAGCACATTTTCTTGCTGCACCCGAGAGAGGGGCTTGCCGCCATTCGGATGTTCGGTGAGAAACACGAATCGGCACCCCACAGCCAGTGCTGCTTGCACAATCTCCGGATAGGTCCCGAGGGAGTGTCCGCCCTGGGCCGAATGTACGTGGAAGACACCCCGAACATCTTGAAAGGGGGAGGCTTCCTCTTCAATCTCTAAGCCGGCTATATAGCGCTTGACCTGATAGCTCCGATAGAAGCCGTAGAGGATCGGCAGATGGAGGAGAAGAAACACGACAAGCACGAGCAGCAGCAGTTTCTTTTTCATGGCAGCCCCTCACTTGACTCCCCCCATTTTCTTGACCACCTCGAATTCGCCGGCCGTAACCGGCTGAACCGAAAGGCGGCTTCTTTTTGTAACCACCATTTCCTCCAGACCGGGTTCCGCCTTCAAGGCTTCCAGTGAAACGATCTGGTCGAACCTGACCCCGAATTCCATGTCGACCATGAACCAGCGCGGACTGGAAGGATCAGACTTGGGATCGTAATGCATGTCGCCGGGATCAAAAGCTGTGTGATCCGGGTAGCCTTCTCTGACGATTCCGGCCAGCCCGACAACTCCCGGAGGCTTGCAGTTACTGTGGTAAAACAAGACGCCATCTCCAACCCTCATGTCGTCCCGCATGAAATTCCGCGCCTGATAGTTTCTGACGCCGTCCCAGTGGGTCTGACCGTCCTGCTCGAGATCATCGATAGAATACGCGCCAGGTTCTGTTTTCATCAGCCAGTAACGCCGTGCCATGCATCCTCCTTAGTACTCCCTTCGATTGCCGGGCAGGATACCATAACGGGAGAGGAGCAGGGTTCCGGGGTTCCAACCTTCCAGGGCGAGGGGGTCAGTTGCAAGGTGCTCTCAACTCGGCACGTCCTCATGTTGTATGATGCCGGCGTGAACCGTCTGCTGAGCTGCATGATCTTCTTCATTCTGCCGGCCTTGACGCTTTCCGGTTCAGCTCTTCCTGACCCGCCCATCTATCGGGTCTACCGAACTCTCTCTCCGATTTTGATTGACGGTCGACTCGACGATCCCGGGTGGGAAGTCCCTCCCATCAGGCCCTTTGTACAAAACCTGGACGGAACGCCAGGAGGCCCGGAAACAGAGGCCAGAATCACCTGGAACGACTCCTATCTCTACGTCAGCTTTGGCTGCAAGGACAGGAATCTGTGGGCCACACTCGGGCAGCGGGACGAACACCTCTGGAATGAAGAAGTAGTGGAGGTGTTCATCCAGGCGAACCCTTCTGAGCCGAGCTATTTGGAATTTGAGGTGAATCCCCTGGCGGACATGGTGACCGCGCCGAATCTTCCCCCGGAAAATGGGGATCGTTGGCGCCTGAACCTGTATCGAGCGGAACGCCGGCCTCGAGAAGTGCTGCAGGCCTGGAGCCCAACTTTTGTCGATGACTTCCATGTACCGGACAGATTCGCCATTGTCATTTTTTCCGATGAGACTTTTGTGAGTCGTTAAACCTGCGAGAGTCTCGCTTCCTATCAACGACGTTTTGAATGCAGGGAGGTATTCATGCGACTCAACAGAAGAAAACTCTTGAAAAGTGCGGCTCTCGCCGGAGCTGCAACCAGTCTCGGATTGACCGGCCAGGCCAGCTCGACTTCAACCCGTGAAGGATCCAGTCGAAAGGCGAGGATTCCCCTGGCAGTTTCCAGCTATTCTTACTGGCACTTCAAAACCGAGAAGTTCCCCATCGAGAAAGTCATCAGTGAAGCGTCCAGACTGGGTTTTGACGGTGTGGAGATATTGCACCGTCAAATGGAAAGCGAGGACATCTCTTACCTGAACAGACTGAAACGGCTGGCCTTCCTGGAGGGACTGTCCCTGCCCATGTTTTCGATTCACCAGGATTTTGTCGACCCGGATCCCGACAAGCGCCAGGGCGCCATTTACCACACCCAACACTGTCTGGATCTGGCTCACCAGATGTCGATACCCGTAATTCGACTGAACTCGGGGCGCTGGGGAACGACCCGGTCGTTCGACGAGCTGATGAAGCTCAAGTCTGAACCGCCTATCGAAGGGTACACGGACGACGATGCTTTCGACTGGTGCATCGACTCGATTGAAAAATGTATTCCCCATGCGGAGAAGCGCGGCGTCATGATGGCTCTCGAAAACCACTGGGGGCTGACAACCGACCCGAAGAACGTGATCCGCATCGTCGAGGCGGTTGATTCTCCCTGGCTGGGTGTGAACATGGATACCGGCAACTACGCCAGCGATCCCTATGAAGGGATGCAGGTGCTGGCTCCGTATGCCGACATCGTACAGGCCAAGGCGTACTACGGTGGAGGCGAATGGTACAGCCTGGATCTCGACTACAAGAAAATCGCCAGACTGCTGCGGGCCGAGGGTTTCAAAGGCTGGGTTTCCCTGGAAATGGAAGGGAAGGAGGACCCCATTGTGGCAGTCGAAAAAAGTTACAAGGTGCTTCGCGAGGCATTCAGTTAACCCGGATGATTCACCGGCCGGGTCTGGGCGGCAGCTCGTCGAGACCGCACCACTCCCGGCCCATCCTTAGCAGTTCATCCGTCTTCCCAGCCGGAATCGTGGGATCGATCGGGAGCTCCTCCGCAAAAGCCAGCCGCTGCAGCAGGACTGCCTGGTGGCGGTAGGTTCTTTCCAGGACTTCCGGAGAAAGGACATCCATTCCTTCCAGCCGGCTGTGATGGTAGTGCCTGGCAGCCTGATAAGTCGGCCGGTAGTACCAGACACCGGGAATTCCAGCCAGGTGAAATGGAAAGTGGTCGCTGAAGGGCAAGATTTCCTCCCGAAGGTGGGCAGCAAGGTCAGTCTCCCCGCTGACTCCCCGCAAAAGCACCTCCAGTTCAGCAGGCCCCGTCCAGTAGATCTCGGTTCGCCCCATCCAGCCACCAACGGCATCGGTGTTGAGGACAAACTGAACGCCCTTCAGATTCCCCGGGGAAAGGACATATTGTTTGGCTCCCTCTGAGAGCTGCTCCTCGGCCCCGAAGGAGATGAAGCGGAGAGTTCTGCCGGGGTGTGACCTCGCGAACACGCGGGCCAACTCGAGAACCGATGCGACGCCCGTCAAGTTGTCATCGGCACCGGAGCTGTTGATCACGGTATCGTGGTGACCCGAGATCACGATCGCTTCATTGGAACTTCCCTTCCCCGGAATCTCTCCGATGACATTTGTGGATATGGCTTCAAAAACTCTTGTCTCCAGTCGCAGGCGTATGCGCCGGACGCCCGACTTGACCATCTCCCAGGCATCGGAATGCGACACATTGACCATCGGGCACGCGATCTCGTCGACCCAGGAGCGGGGCAGTCCGACGGCCACCGTCCAGTCATTTGGAAAGCGATCATCGACCACGATCAGAGCCGCCGGTTTCGCCTCCATGACTCGGGGGAACCGGCCGGGATCAAAGAGCTCGGAAGTGAGCGCCAGAACGGCCTTGCCGCCAATCATCTGACGGCATCCGTCCAGCGTATCCGGAATCTTTTCCAGCACCATCAAGTCCGCCCTGAGCTCCTTCCCGGGCGTGGGCGGTGAATGGGCCACGACTTCACACTCGACTCTCCTCCAACGGGAACCCGCCCGCACCCTCAGTCGCTGGCTGGAACGCGAGAAACTCAGACATGGAAACTCCTGCTGGTGCACGTTCTCGAGCCCCAGCTTCTTCATTCGACCCTCGATCCAGTCGGCAGCCTGGCGTTCCTTGTCAGTGCCGGCAAAACGGATGCCCATTCGTTCCAATCGGCTGATCGTCTTGATACATCTTTTTCCGGAGATTCGGGAGGCAACTGATTCCATTCTGGTCCCAGGATACAGCTTTGCCGGTTGTCTCGTCTTGCCGGCAGTTTTTCGAAGATAACTGCGTGGCGGCCGCCACGCAGTCGCCAGGGAAGATGCCGGCCTGCGGACGAGTACTTCGATTGCGCACCCGCCGAGAACGCGCCTCAGGGCCGGTGGGAAGTCTACGGCCTGGGGTTACCCCTCTTACACCCGCCCTATTCTCCCAGGCCGGTGTTCGGTGCTTGCGCCGCGGATGTTTTCACATAGATGTCCCGCTTCGGAAACGGAATTTCGATTCCGTTGGCGTCGAAGGCCGCCTTGACTCCGTCGGTCAACAGGTCTTCCACGTCCCGGCGCCGGCGAGCGTTCCGTACCCAGACTCTCGCCTCCAGATCCACCGAAGAATCTCCGAATCTCCGAATGATAACCACCGGGCCCGGCTTCTCCATCACGCCCTCGATACCTCCCGCGACCTGCAGGATCAGTTGCTTTGCCATTTCGACATCCGCATCGTAGCCGACCCCGATGGGAACGCGTAACCGGATGTGATCACCTGACGCGGTGTAGTTGACAATATCCCGCTGCATGATCTCGGCATTGGGAATCACAACAATCAGATTGTCCGTGGTCTTGATCTTGGTAGCCCGCAGGCCGATCTCCACCACATCACCCCACGAGGCCGAGTTCTTGGGGGCACTCCAGATCTCGATACGGTCGCCCACCTGAAAGGGCTGATCCAGAATCAGCAGGAAACCAGCGATGAGATTAGAGAGCGAGTCCTTGGCCGCAAAGGAAAGTGCCAGACCGGCCACACCGCCCACACCCAGGAGAGGCGTAATCTCCCAGCCCATGACCAGCATTGCGCTCAGGACACCGACTCCTATCACCAGATACCGGATCACTCGATTGGCCAGAGGCAGAACCGTGTCATCGAGTTTGGTCTCGGTTCTGGCGACAACATTCTTCTCGAAGATCTCCAGCAGGTCCCCAATAAACCGGCTGATGGGAAAGAAGAGGGCCACCACCCAGAGGGCTTCGATGATGCGGCCGGTAGCGTCCTGGTTCCAGATCAAAGCCAGACGCCAGAGGCATCCGAAAATGATGGACATCAGCAGAGCCCGGCGCAGCAGGCGGACTACGAGATCGTCGAGTTGCGTCTTCGTCTTGGCAGCCAGGCGATGCTGGGCAAAGCTGAGCAGCCAGCGCAACACAAAATAGAGGACTACAGCGCCGAGAAGAAACCCCACTGATTGAACGAGCCTGGGCTCAGAAAAAGCCCAGACCTCGCGCAGCCAGGCCTCGACTTCAGTTCGGGAAAAACTCAAAGCTGGGATCCTCCTGGTCTACCTCGGGAACCTGCAGTGCTCACAGCCGGGTCAGATCCACTCCGGCTTCCCAGTGCTGGTCGGATTGGAGCAACTCGTACCAGTTGACGGTCTCACCCGTATAGGCGGCCTCTCGGCCGAGGATCGCACTCAGGGCGGACTCGGCCCCCTGGGCGCCCTGGTTGTGATAGTTGCCCGAGCGGATGCTGGTTTCGAAGCCTTTCTGCTTCTCTAAGTCCGAATCGGCCAGAGCGCCACCGAAATCTCCAGTATCCGAGAACTCGGAGTCATCTTTCTTCATCTGGGAGGCCAGCTCCTTAAAGTAGTCCCAGGGCTCCTCACCGTAAATGGCAACCGGCTCGCTGTAGTGGGCCTCCGAGACACCTTTGCTTCCGAAGAAACGCTCGCAGACATCAAACCAGCCCTGCAGATGTTGCGTCGAGGCAAAGGAAATGACGACATCATTGGGATACGTATAAGTCACATTGAAGTGGTCGTAGCAGTTTCCGTTGTTCCGCACTACTTTTCGTCCGCCCGACCCGGCGGCCTTGATGGGATGGCCCTGCAGCACCCAGTTGCAGACATCGATGACGTGTACGTTCTGTTCCACGATGATGTCCCCGGAGAGGGTACGATCAAAAACCCAGTTGCGCAGCCGCCTCTCCAGAGGCGAGGCATGAGAAAAGTCCGGTTTCTTCAGGGCCCCTGCATAGTAGTAGGCCAGTCCCGAACCGATCCGACCCAGGGCTCCGTTGTGGATCCTTCGCGTCAACTCAATGAAGGGTGGCGCACTCCGAATCTGGAAGCCCACGTCCAGGCTGAGTCGCCCTTCGGCCTGCCTGGCGATCTTCATAACGCGCTTGCAGCCGGCCACATCCACGGCCACGGGCTTCTCGCAATAGGCATGCTTTCCTGCATCTACCACCGCCTGCAGGTGCTCGGGATGGTAGTAGGGAGGGCTGGTGATGAGAACCGCATCCACCTGATTGGAATTGGCCAGCTTTCTGAAGGCATCCGGGCCCTTGAAAAGCAGCGAAGGATCGATGGCGCCCGTCCCCTTTTCCGCGTAAATCTCGTTGACTCCGCCAGCATAGCGATCCAGCTGATCCTGGAAGACGTCGGCCAGGGCATGGACCCGGGTATTGGTATTCTTGAGAAACCCGTGACCGACACTTCTGGCCCGGCCTCCGCATCCAATCACACCCAGTTGCAAAGCCGAGTTGGCTGCAGTCCCGCGCACCAGATTCGAGTTCAGAATCATGAAGCCGGCGGCCACTGCGGTCTTTTCCACAAACTTGCGGCGATTGACTTGATTCTTGTGGTTGGTCTTGCTCTTTTTTTCTTGCATACGTCTCTCCTTTTCCGGCCCTGAGCCGGCAGCTAGCGCCCTGGGCACCCAATGTATCAGGTCAGGGTTCTGGGTTCTAGGTTCTGGGCTCTGGGTAGGGCCCTGCGGTGACACAAATGCGACAACCGAACCACGGGTACCGGGCGGCGGCTTGCCAGGGGCGTAGGAGGACCGGGTCCGATCAGATCGCCGCATGGAAGCGGCTCCTACACCGCTCGGGTTCTGGCAGGGACACAACAATAGTTGGATCCATAAAAAAAGCGAATGACACGCGCTGGAGAGTTTGCGTCGGTGCTGGTGATGAACATGAAAGAACTGGAACTTGAGTCTCGATTTGGATTGTTGAACTTCGGGTTGTTGGGCAGGTTATAGAATTCCGTGCGGAACTCGAGCCCCACCCCCTCCGTCAAAGCAAAGTAGCGGAAGATCGAAAAATCCAGGTTGACCCAGGTGGGCCCACGCAGGGTATTCCGGCCCACGCTTCCGTAGCAATCGAAATTGCTGCAGGTGTCGCCGGGTACCCGGGTGACGGCAGCGAAGGCAGACGGGTCGTAATAGGGATCTCCGGTTCCGATACCACCCAGATTCGCCACGTTAGGGTTCACCTGGTCGGCCGTCTGAGTGTTTTCCCGGGCGTCTATCGTGGAACTGGATGAGATCGTGAAGGGAGCTTGCTGGTTGACCGAGAAGATCCCGTTGATCTGCCAGTCTCGAACCAGGGCATTCCCCGCACCGGGACCCTGTCCCCAGGGCAGCTCGTACATGGCCGCCAGCTGGAGAACGTGGGGCCGGTTGTAACCGGCCTGGGCACGGTTGCGCGAAATCAGCGCCGGATCATTCCATCCCAGACCTGCCCAACCCTCGTCGTCGGTCATGTTGATGGCCCTCGAGTAGGTGTAGGCACCCTTCAGGAAAAAGCCGTTGCTGAAGCGGCGATTCACGGCCACCTGCAGAGAATGGTAGTTGGAACTCAACCAGCCGTCCCAGTACCAGATCTGGGCCGTGCTCCTGGGGTAGAGCTGGCGGCCTTCGGTTCCACCGCCGGGCGGTGCCCAGTTCAGGTTGTGGTCGGCCAGCTGGTTGGTCGTCTGGGTTCCCACATAGCCCAGGGACATCACCACATCCGAGGGCAGCTTCCGCTCATAGACCGCATTCCAGGACTGGATGTAGCCACGCTTGACTCGATCCGCGGGCATGGTGCGCTGGAAGGCGAAAGAGGGAAGTAGCGATCGCTGTTCACCGGCGGGCGGGCCTTCGAAGAGGGGAATCCCGTCTGCCAGGGTGGTGAAACTTCCTTGACCTGCTGGAGCTTCAAGGCCGGGCACGGAGTCGTTCGAGGCCTCGAAGCTGGCGGCAACAGTGAGCGGATAGAATCCGCGCAAGGGCCGGGCAAAGGGCAGCGGACTGTTGGTGATCCCGTAACCGATCCGGAAGACGTCATCGTCGCTGATCCGGTAGGCAAATCCAAGGCGCGGAGCGAACAGCGCCTTGCTGACCTCAATGTTGTTGTTCAGCACGACTTCAAAGGTGTCCAGATCCAGGAACTCCATGGGACGGTCGGACCGGGTCACCAGTGGAAAGTACTCGTAGCGAAGTCCCAGCGTGGCGGTCAGCTTGGGAGTGATCTGCCAGCGGTCCCGGAAAAAGAAGGCATGCTGCCATTCACGAACCGTCATCAGCTCCCACTGCAGGCTCTTGCCAGCAAAGCTGGGAACCCCGAGAAGAAAACCGGCCCAGGCGTTCTGGTCCGTACCACCGACTCCACCCTCGGCAGTCATGTTCCGGTTGAAGTTGAACCGTCCGCGCGGCCCTGCACCAATTTCGGGCTGCCAGTGGTCCATCCGGTGGTTGATCAAGTCGTAGCCACCGCGAAATTGATGATTTCCCTTCGAGTAGCTGAAGTTGTGAGTGAAGGTGTAGCTGTCCTCATCCCGAAAGATGGGACTCCAGCCGTCCACCTGACCAAAGGACGAGAACCCGTCCACGCTGAAGCGGGGGATTCCACCGCAGCGATTCACCGGATCTTCGGGACAGGACTGGGTACTGGTGTCGTTGGTGCCGGGAATTCCCAGCACGTCCTGGCCAAAGTTGCCCAGGCCCAGGTCCGAAGTCAGTACCTGCTGGTCCATATCGGTGAAACCGAAGTTTCCGTCGATCAGAAAGTTGGGTGACAGGGTCCAGGTGTGGCCGAAACCATAGACCTTGACGTCGGTGAGGCCCTCGCCGTCACCGCCGCCACCGGTCGCACCTCCGCCACCGGGACCAAACCTCGTCTCCTTGGCCACCGTGGCATCCATCCAGCTGAATTTCCCCCAGATCCGATGGGTGTCGCTGCGGTACCAGTCGAGCTTGATATCGGTGTTGTAGCGATCAAAGTCCTGGCCACCCGAGGACTGATGGTTCGAGGTCAGCTCGCTGTTGGTGGGAAGAGGCAACAGGCTCTGCATGGCCAGCGCCTGAGGAGACAGCCGGTTCGCCGGAATGATGTTCCCGGGAAAAGGGTCCCTACCGTTGCCGTTCTCGTCTCCGGTCATCGGATCATAGATGACCGTGGAGAAGGCGCTGAAGTCGCCCGCCCGCTGGTCGGCCGTGGGCAGCGTTGAATCACTGAAACGGGGAATGCGCTCCAGGGTGCCCTCGAATCCGCCAAAGAAAAAGAGCTTGTCCTTGACGATCGGGCCGCCCACCGCAAAACCGGCGATGTTGCGCTTGCTGCTGGGCTTGTCGGTCCGGAAGAAATCCTTCGCGTTGGTGGCGGCGTTCTCATGCATCCAGAAGATGGCGCCGTGGAGTTGATTGGTGCCCGACTTGGTAATGACCGTGGTCGCGGCCCCTCCGGCGAACCCCTGCTCGGCATCGAAGTTGTTGGTGGAAATGTTGACCACCTCGACCGTTTCCGCAGGTGGAACATAGGCCGTGTGGTGAGGGAGCCAGATATTGACGCTCATGGCTCCATCGATCCGCGTGTTGTTGCTGTTGCGGTTGGTCCCGTTCACGTTGGTCGTCAGAGCACGCCCTGGAGTGTCGGTCACGGCATTCTGAAAGCGGCCCGGCGTGGCCCCCGGAACCAGGTTGATGAGCGACTGATAGTTCCGATAGCCACCCATCGGGAGATCTTCGATCATCTCCTTTTCCAGTTGAGAACTGACGTCGGTAGTGTTCGTCTTCAGGACAGTGGCCGCAGAAGAAACCGTAATGGTCTCGCTGATGTCGCCCACCTGAAGAACAACATCATGGCGAGTCACGGTACCGACCGTAACAAACACGTTTTGGGCCACGTATTCCTTGAATCCGACCATGCCGACGGTAAGATTGAAGTTTCCGTCCGGCACGTTCTTGAGCAGGTAGGTTCCCGTGTCAGAAGTCAGGGCAACCTGGGTGTAGTTCGTCTCTGTGCTGACAATCGTGACTTCTACACCGGGAACGGCTGCAGCACTCTGATCGGTAACGTTTCCAGCGATCGACCCATACAAAGCTTGAGCATGAGCCACAGGTGAAAGTGTTAGACCAAGCACCAGGCAGACACAGAACGCGACCGCCAGACGCCTGATTACAGGCGAATACATCATAAAATCCTCCCACAAAACTTCCCCGGGAAATCCGGGGATTGTTCGTTGAATGAGATCAGGTACAGGCGAATAATCTCAATCGACTACGCAAACGATCCCGCAAGTCTCGCTCGCAAGCCTATTCTAAGCAGAACTCTGCCAACTCGAACCTAATTCCGGTTCGGATGGGACTCTTCTGCCTCTCCCTGAGACGACAAAGGTAATGGAATCAAGGCTTAACAAATAAAAAAAGAAAACGACCAACCTCCGGTTCAGGGGTTCTCTCAGGACTGCGAAAGGACTCGAAACTCCAACTCTTTGGATCTCGATCCAATAATCTGGGTCCCGGAAGCTTACCGCAAGCGTTCTAGTCTCTGGCCTGGCCCGCGCCCTTCCTGAGCCGAACCAGGTCGTCCACTCCAATGCCCGTCCACTTCTCGCTGCTTCCGTCCGGCCATTCCACAATGATCGATTCCACTTTTGGGGCGACCCCCAGGCCGTAGTGGATCCTCAGATCGCTGGCACCCAGATAGCTTCCGGAGGACCCGACATGTCTCCACAACAGGGAGCCATCCGCCAGCTGAACCTGGACCCGGGCGTGAACGCCGAAGCGATTCTTGCCGGCTCCCTCGAGAGCGACCTGGAGCCAGTGGTTGCCCGTCGAGGTCTGATTGAGCAGCAATCGGACCGGCCCTCGATTGTTGGTCACCAGGACATCCACATCCCCGTCGTTGTCCACATCGCCGAACACGGCACTTCGACTCACTTCGGACAACTGAAGAGCTTCTCCCGCCTGTCCGGAGATTTCGCGAAATCTCTTTCCCTCGTTGCGAAAGAGCTGGTTCCTCTGGTGATAGGGATAGGGATCTCCGCGCAAGGCTCCCAGCAAGCGGACAGCGCCGTTGGCAATGAAGAGGTCAAGCCTTCCGTCGTTGTCATAGTCGAATCCTCCCGTACCAAAACCAGTGTAGGAGAAACTGGAGGCACCGAGTCCAAGAGGGATGGTCTCGTCCCGAAAAAACGCTTTCCCGTCATTCTCATAAAAGGTGTTCGTCTCCATGGACAGGTGAGTCATAAACAGGTCGGCGTCACCATCGTTGTCAAAATCTCGAGCGGCAATTCCCATACTCCCTTCCGCGGTCCCTTCGTCGTTGAAGGCAGCGCCGGCCAGCAGTGCGCCTTCTTGAAAGGTACCGTCCTGGCGGTTCAGCCACAGAAAATTGGCCGCCCCATCATTGGCCACGTAGAGGTCAATCCAACCGTCGAGGTTAAAATCAGCGCAAGTGACTCCCAGGCCCGGACCGATCACGGTTCCCATTCCAGCGGCCTCGGTCACATCTCGAAAACGACCATCTCCGAGATTCTGGAAAAGCCGATCCGGCAAGGGCCGGTAGATGTTCGGGTTGCAGAAATCCGGAGCACCGGTGGAGCTGTAGCACTGTTTATTTCCCGCAGTGGTGAAATCGATGTAGTTGAGAACAAACAGATCCAGATCTCCGTCCCGGTCATAGTCGAGAAAGGCGGCACTCGTGCTCCACCTCGAATCCCCGGTTCGGCTGGGTTGGGTCACGTCGGAAAAAGTCCCGTCACCGTTGTTGCGGTAGAGCACGTTGGGTCCGAAATGGGTGACATAGAGGTCCAGATCTCCGTCTCCATCATAGTCTCCGGCTGCGGCTCCCATTCCGTATCCGCGATGCCCGGTACGGGAACTCTTCGTCACATCGGTAAACGCGAGAACGCCACCCCCGTCTTCGCCCTTCACCAGATCGTTCCGAAAGAGACGATGGACCCACGGGGCCGGATCGCCTTCTTGCGAAGATCCGTGCTCGGTGCCCTGGAGAAGATAGACATCCAGGTCTCCGTCTCCGTCGTAGTCAAAGAGGGCGGCGCCCGGGCCCATGATCTCGTGAAGATAGAAGTTCCCTTTCTCTCCTGCGTAGTGGAAGAAGTTGAGGCCAACCTCGGAGGCTACTTCTCTGAACAGCCCCTGAGCGACCATTGACGGGAGGGACAGAGCCAGGAGGAGTAGAAAAGTTGAGAGTTGAAAGTTGAAAGTTGAAGGTAAAGGGTTGAGCGGCCGGGGGAAGGGGGTCATGGCCGCTCGAGCACTTTCTTCAGCGACTTCAGATCGGCGCTGATTTTTTGAGCGAGATCGACCTGCTCCTGCTCCACCGCATCTTTCCTGGCACGAGCCGCCTCCTGGTAGGCCTCCTCCAGCTTTCCCTGCCGTACATAGACGGCAGACAGCGCGTAACGAACGCTCGGGGTCATCTCGTCCGGGTTGTCCAGAAGCACCAAGAAATGCCGGGCGGCCTCATCGTTCTCCCCGCGGGAAGCCTGTAGTCGTCCCAGGTTGAAGCGAGCCAGCCGGTGACTCGGGTCGTTTCCGAGAGCATTTCTATAGTGCTCGAGTGCCTTCTCAGAATCTCCGCGCGCCTGGAATATGAAACCCAGGTTGTTGTGGGCCTGGACAAAATAGGGATTGATGGAGAGGGCCTTTCGGAAGGCCTCTTCGGCCGCCTCATATCGCTGTTGCGAGGAAAGCAATACTCCGTAGTTGTAGTGGCTCTCGGCCTGGACCGTATCCGCTTCCAGCGATGCTCGATAATGAAATTCTGCCTTTTCGAGATCCTTCACCTGAGCGTAGAGCCTGATCAAATGAACGTGGGCCTGGGTCAGCTCCGGATTCATCTCGAGGGCTTTTTCGTGCTCGCGAATGGCCTGCGGCAGATGACCGTTTTCGGCCAGCCGGACACCTTCGGCCAGTCTCTCCCTGGCATCGGTCTTCAACCGTTTCACGGCTGCCAGAATCGTATCCCCGCTGGGCGGCCACTGGCCTCGATGCTTCTGATAGAGTCCCAGGTGCCTCCTGGCCTGCTCTAGATTACCCAGATCCCGGGAGGCCATGGCCAGGCTGTAATGAGCCGCGCCAAAACTATCAAACAGCGAAACGGCCTGTTCCAGGTAGGTCATGGCTTGGGCGGACTTCTCTTGCTGGAGCAGGGCTTTCCCCAGCCCGTAGCAGGCCAGAGCCGAACCCGAGTCACGTGATAGCACCTCGCGGAAGACCCGAATACTCTTCTCGGTCTCGCCCGTCCGTTGCAGAATCTCCGCCAGTCTCACCCTGGCAGGAAGGTAATCGGGATTGATGGCAAGAGCCCGGGCCAAGTCCTCCACCGCCTCTGCAGGCTTGCCCAGCTGTTCTCGCACCCAGGACAGCAGATAGAGCCACTGGAAAGAGGTACTGGCCATGGACCGTGCTCTCTGGTAATAGCGCTCGGCCAGGTCGTACTGCTCATAGGCGTGCAGGTACTGTCCCAGTCGGCCGTTGGCTCCCGCCTCGAGCGGGCTCTTCTGCACCCGTCGATAGGCAGCCTCCACCCCGGGTCGAGCCGAGGAATCGAAGCTATCCAACAAAACGGGAATCGGGTCGGGTATCTGGCCGGTCACACCGGTCGCAAAGCCCAGCAGCACCAGCAGGGCAACCATGGTCCTTATTTTACGATAAACGGGTTCTGGGTTCTGGGCTATGGGTAGAGCTCGCACTCATGCCTGTCTGACAACAGGGCCGCGGACCCGGGCCGCAGCTGGAAAGAGGCGAAGGACCCTCCGTGCTCCGATCAGATCGCCGCATGGAAGGAAGCGGCTCCTACACCGCTCGGGTTCTGATGACCGTCCGCCATCTCGCGGTGTAACCTCAGCACGTGCCTGCCCCGGAACCCTGGAACCCTGGAAGGTTGGAACGATAGAATAGACCCCGCAACGAGGTAATCGCATGCTCCACTTTCTGCTCTTGCTCATCGCCCTCCAGGATCAGACCCCGGCGCTGACTCCGGAAGTGGCGGCAACTGTGGAGAAAGGCAACGAAGCGCTCAGAGCGGGGGACTATGCCGAGGCGATAGAAATTTTTGGGGCATTGAGGCAATCTCTGCCAGAGCATCCAGGACCCCGATTGAATCTTGGCCTGGCCCTCTATCTTTCCGGAAATCCGAGCGAAGCCATCCAGCACCTCAAGGGAATCGCCGGATTCCCGGGACTGGAAATGGCCTGGTTGTTTCTGGGTTCCAGCTACCTGCAGTCCGGGCAGCCCACCCGGGCGGTGAAGCCCCTGGAAAAGTACGTCGCTGCCAGACCCGATGATCCGGAGGGACGGCGGACTCTGGCGGATGCACTGGCCGGGCAAGAACGTGCGGCGGAGGCTGTCGTGCAATTTCGAAAGCTCTCCGAGCTGAGTCCCCGGGATCCCCGGGCCTGGCACGGATTGGGCAGAGCCTATGAAAGCCTGGCCCGGGAGTCGTTTGAAAAGCTCGACAAGGCCGCCCCCGAGTCCGCCTTCTGGCTGGTTCTGGTAGCCGAGTCTCGAATGACGCAGAGACAGTTCCAGGGTGCCTTTTTCCTGTATCGACAGGCCCTGAACAAGATGGCCAACCTGCGCGGTGTCCATATTGCGATCAGCCACATTTACAAGGAGACCGGGCATAGCGACTGGGCAGCCGCCGAAGAGAGGAAAGAGATAGAACTGGGTGAACCCGATTGTGAGCGTGAGAAATTCGTCTGTGAGTTCCTGGGCGGTCGTTACCTTGACTTGATCGCCTCCCAGGAGCCGACGCCGGAGTCCTATTACTGGCTCTCCCGCACCTATAACCAGCTGGCGCTGGCCTCCTTTTCGAAGCTGGCTCAATTACCCCCCAGCCCGCTCCTTCACGAGGTCAGGGCTGAGATCCACCGGAACCAGGGCCGTGAACTGGAAGCGGTCAAAGAGTGGAAGAGAGTGTTGGAACTGGCCCCGAACAACACCCCGGCTAAGCGGGAACTGGCTCTCTCGCTGGTCCAGAGCCGCAATTACGACGAAGCGCGGCCACTGGTTGATGGACTTCTTGCTAACGATTCCGCTTCACCCCTGCTCAATTTTCTGGCCGGCGAGATCCGCTTGAACAGCCAACAGGCCGAGAAAGGGATTCCCTTTCTTAGGAGAGCCGCCGAAATCGCGCCGGATATGAACCCGGCTCGGGCTTCCCTGGGACGGGCCTACGTGATCACGGGCCGGACCGAAGAGGCGATTCCCCATCTTCAAGCGGCCCTCCCCAACGACCGCGATGGCAGCGTACATTTCCAACTCGCGCGGGCCTACCAGAGCACCGGAAAACCCGAACTGGCCAGCCAGGCGCTGCGGACCTACCAGGAGATCCAAAAGACCATCCAGCGAGAGAGAGCACTGGCCCAGGAAGAGACCCAGATTACGCCGCCGTAGGTTCTGGGTTCTGGGTTCTGGGTTCTGGAATTTGGGATTTGGGATTTGGGATTTGGAGTTGTCTAGTTCTCCGGCTCGACTACCTCCAGCACCTGATCCACCTCTACATTCTCTAGAACCTGCTCGATCCCGCTGGGCCAACGGATGCGAATCTGGTGGATCCGCCTAGTCATGCCCAGTCCGAAGTGAACCCCGCTGTGGCTGGAGGAGGCATATCCGGAGGCCGTAGTCATCATGTTGTACTGACCGTCGACCGTGACCCTGGCGCCAATTCCGTCTCGGTTGCTGGTAGTACCCCGGAGTTTTAAGCGGATCCAGTGGTGGCTGTTAGCAGATCGGTTGTGGAACAACTCGGTCTGGTCCTCAATGGACGTAACGACCAGGTCGATCCGCCCGTCCTCGTCGAAATCCCCGAAGGCGCTTCCCCGGTGAGCCCGTGCTTTCTGGAAACCCTCCCCCAGCAGCGATGAGATCTCTCGGAAGGTCCCGTTACCCAGATTCCAGAAGAGGCTGTTGGGCTGTTTGTAGACGGAGCTTTCGAACTGCTCAATAAGATCGTTGACGTGAGAATTGGCCGTAAAGATATCTTTCCACCCGTCATTGTCAAAATCCACCAGGGCATTGCTCCAGGCACTCAACTTGATGGACTCCCGGGCGACTTGGCTCGAATACGTCGCATCCTCGAACATCCCTCCGCCGATATTGCGAAAGAGCGGAAACGTCTCTCCAGCCAGGGCAGTTACGGCTAAATCGGGTCTCCCGTCGTTGTCGTAGTCACGAAAATCCACTCCCATGCTGGAGACCGGGCGCCCGTTGTCTCGCAGCGCTACGCCTCCCAGCAGTCCGACCTCCAGAAAGCTCCCATCGCCCTGGTTTTGAAAAAGGGAATTGGGAAGGTTGTCGTTGGTCACGAAGGCATCCAGATCCCCGTCACCGTCAAAGTCCTCAAAGGCGACACTCATGCCGCGACTCGGATAGCGACCCACACCGGAGCGCTCGGTCACGTTCTCAAAGGTGCCGTCCCCGCGGTTGCGGTACAGCTGGTTCTGTACACCGGTGAAATGTTTGGGATGACAGTACACGCGCAGCTTCCGGGACTTGTCCCCACAGAATCGCTCGCCTGTGGGAGACCACACCACATAGTTGACGACAAACAAGTCCAGCAATCCATCCCTGTCGTAGTCAAACCAGCCGGCGGCCACCGACCAGAGGTCGCTGTTGATTCCAGCGGCCTGTGTGACTTCCTCAAAGCGGCCATTTCCCAGATTCCGGAACAGAAGGTTGTGAAAGACACCGGCCACGAACAGGTCGATGTTGCCATCGTTGTCATAGTCGCCTGCGGCCACTCCCATAGAATATCCTTCGCCCGAGACTCCCGCCGCCCCGGTAACGTCCTGAAAGCGCAGGTCGCCGAGGTTGCGATAGAGCCGATTGTAGTATTTTGGGTCCTCCTTCTTCAGGGACGGGATCACGGCGCCGTTGGCAAAGTAGATGTCAAAGCTCCCGTCGTTGTCGTAGTCAAACACTGCCACCCCGCCGGTCATGGGTTCGATCATGTGCTTGGTGGGGGAGGAGAAATTCTCGACAACAAAATCCAGACCGGACCCCAGAGCCGTTTCTACGAAGCGCAGAGTTGGGGCCTGATCAGGCAGCCCATGGGGAGCGCGGGATTGGGCCCCCACCGACACGATCAGCAGTAAAGGCGCAATGGCCGGTAGGCCTGCTCTGACTACGCACCTCATTCATTCGGAAGACTTCTGCCCGGCTTCTCCAACCAAGCGGAAGTCCTGGGCCAGTTCCAGACTCTGCTCACTGATCCGGTCAACCACTTCAATTCCGATCCTGTATCCTCCAGGGTCCAGACCCTGCAGGGTCAGCTTTCGAAGCAGCACCAGGCGCTGGGGAGAAAAGAACTGAGTCGACTCACCCTGCTGGTCAGTGAGCATGCGCAGTAACTGGCCATCCTTGAAAAGACGGTAGGTTACCGAGACTGATGGCTGCAGAGTCGACTGATCGATGGCTGCGTTATAAACATGAAAATAGAGGCCCAGCGGCATCTTGCTGCTGAACTCCAGGTCGGGATTGGGGAGGATCCGTACGTCGCCAATGACGAACATCTCTTCCCGATCGGGAACCGAGTTCAGAGCCTCCATCTGGTCCGAGATCAGCAGAGAGCTTGACTGCAGTTTCTGCGTACGAAAGGCCGGCACGTTCAAAGCCCTGCGTGTGATTCCAACCTGAGTGCTGTTCATGTCTTTGACTATCAGATCGATCTTGTAGCGGGATTTGCGATCGATCGATATCACTTTTTGAAAGACCGAAGACTTGAGCAGGCCCTGCTCGAACTCTGCCTGACTGAAGCTGGTCGTGATCTCTTCTTCAAACTCGGTCATGAATCGATTCGTCATGCTGCTCACGAGGCCGTAACCGGACAGTGTGGCGATCTGGTGATCGGCCTCTCGCTTGAACGTCAAATCCCGATTTTTCACCCGAATCGTAACCGGAACCAGCATGATTTCTTCGTTCAGGCGGAAGTGGTTCTGATCCACCTCAAAGTCCAGCGCGTCATAGGCGATATTGACTTCGATCAACTCTCGAAGGTCGGCATAGGCATTGTCGGGCACCGACTGCACCCTGGCATTGATCTCGTAACGCCTGAAGGGAGTATCGGTGCGGCTTCGGAACATGTTCTGTGGGCCGTACTGCGCACCCCCTGAGGCAGGTATCAAACCGGGACGGTCAGCACGGGTAGACATGCCAATCTGCTCGGCCAGTGTAGCCCCCGCGCCCGGGATCATCGTCAAGGCATCTTTCTCCCAGTCGAAAACCGCCAGTTTGTATTCGCCGGTCTGAGTGGGGTCAATGAACTCGAGCTCGATGTCGTTCCCGATTCCCTCAATGTAGTGATAGCGCCACACTTCGAAGGGATGAACCGAGGTGACGCCACCCCCTTCTTCGATCTTCCGGACGTAGGCCCCGCCGTCGGGCCGCGCTACTACAGAAGCCGAGGGCCCATGGATGATGTAGATCCGTCCCCGGTCCGTGCGCCAACCGAGATCTCCACTCGTGAACTTCTCGTTGGAGTAGGCGATACGCCGATAGTGTTCCTCCTTGAATTCATTCTCAGCGGTTCTGGGATCCGGATCCCGCCGAAACCAGAACTGCTCGATGAACTGCTCTTTCTCTTCGACAGTGCTGAGCTTCTCGAAGACCGCTTTCTCGGCATCGGAGATCAGGTAGAAAGCGTCTTGCTTGAGCCACTTTCGGAAATAGTCTTCCACCTCTTCCTGAACGGGACCGGGCTTCTTTCGCTCCGCCTTACGGTCCCCGTCCTGAGCAGACAGGATGGGCCCCGACAGCAGGATGACCAGGGTGATGAACAAAAAACCCGGAAGAGAAAAGCGACGCATGGTGTTTCCCTCTCGCCCCCGCTCAGCGGGCGATCTATGATTCATTCTATATCCTATATCGTTTTTGTCAGTTGGTGCTGTCCCTAGTGCACTGTCCGGAAAGTTCGCGCCGCTACTTCGGGCGTCTTTTCGCCGACAGCTTTGTTGCGCTACCTCGAAAGACTCCCGGCCTGCCTGCGTCGCGCGCCTTGTCGCGCGCCTTACTGACGACGAAAATCCATCCCGAATTAACACCGCGAACTTCCCGGACAGTACACTAGCTTGACGGCGGAACCGGTTCCGAGGTTTCAATGTGACTGCTCGCTCCCGCTCGGGCGGTTTCTGGTCAGCGCTTCCAGTAACGTATCGGCGAGTCGCCACCCTGGACACTGTAGAATGGTCCGACTCTCAGCGCGAGGCCGCCCCATGGACCTGCAAAGCAAATCAATCAAGGTCGAGGATGACATTGCTGTGTCCAGTGTCTGGGCGGTTCCATCTGGTTACGACCCAGATCACGGGACCGCCTTGATCCTGGCCCATGGAGCTGGTACCGACATGAACCACGAATTCATGGTCGACTTCCAGCATCGATTGGCGGAAGCTGGGCTTCTGACGATCCGTTTCAACTTTCCCTACAAGGAACAGGGACGGCGGCCACCCGATCGACGCCCCCGACTGGAAGCGACTTTTCGAGCCGTTTTGAAGGAGCTTCGAGACTGCCCTCTGAACGCCGGCCGGATCTTCATCGGGGGCAAGTCTATGGGAGGAAAAATCGCCTCCTATCTGGCAGCCTCAGAAGAGGATGTGAGCGGACTCGTCTTTCTGGGCTATCCTCTGCACCCTCCCAACCGCCAGCAACAGCTTCGAACCTCGCACTGGGAGAGGATCCAATGCCCTGCCCTGTTCATCCAGGGGACACGGGACACCCTTTGCAACCTTGACCTGCTGGGCAGGGAGTTGAAGGCATTCGGCGGGCCAACAGAGGTTCATTTCATCAAGGGAGGCGATCATTCCTTCAAGACTCTCAAGAAACTGGGTCGGACGCAGGGTCAGGTCCGATTCGAAATCAGCGAGGAGATCCAGCGGTGGCTGAACGCGGTTTGAGAGCATCCCCGGGCGAGACTGCTGCCGCGCTGACGCCGGAGTTGAGACGCATGACCCACGACCATGTCAGCCGGGTCATGGAGATCGAGCAGGTCAGTTTCCAGCCATCCTGGACGGATATCTCTTTTCACATCCTCATCGATCGGGGCTGCGAGTGCTGGATCCTGAAGGCCGAACATCGCATGGCCGGCTACGGGGTCTGTCAGGCAGAAGGATCCCTGGCCCATATCCTGAACATTTGTGTAGACCGGCAATCAAGGGGCCAAGGATACGGTCGGAAGCTGCTGAACCATCTGTTGCGCCAAGTCGGCAGCGACGTGAAATACGCTGTTCTGGAGGTCCGCAGGTCGAACTCAAAAGCACTGAATCTTTACCGTTCCAGTGGCTTCCAGAGACAGTCGGTCAAGCCCGATTACTACCCGACCGACAACGGGCGTGAGGATGCCATCGTTCTCGTCAAACCGCTGGGCTGATCCAGACGCTCCACGATCGCAGTTCAGGCTTTCCGGATCCCGGTTCTCATCACACTCTCAACAGCGTCGCAAAAGCGGTCCAGCTCCGGCAGAGTTGTGTACACGGCCGGTGACACCCGAATTCCATGGCAGTCCTTGTGGGCGATGCCAGTCACGAGGATGCGATGTTCGTTCCACAAATGCCGGACCAGGTCCCGGCTGTCGAGGCCGTCGATCCGGAAGTTGGCCAGAGCACCGGAAAACTCGGGCTTGAGGCTTGTATTCAGGTGCACTCGCTCGTTTTCAAGAAGGCGTTTCGCCCAGTAGCGGGTGAGATAGCGGAGTCTGGCCACCTTTCGGGCCGGGCCAATACCCTCATGAAAAGTCAGTGCCTCCGCGATCGCCAAGAAATTGGCGGCCGGATGAGTTCCAATCTCTTCAAACTTACGGATGTCCCGGAGCAGATTCGCACCCGCGGCCATCATCGGCCACAGATCGCGGATTTTCCTTTTCCGGACATAGAGCAGGCCGGTCCCATGAGGAGCAAACAGCCACTTGTGAAGGCTGGCGGCGTAGTAATCACAGTTCAGATCGCTGTGCTGGAAGTCGATATGGGCGAAGGCATGGGCCCCATCCACGATCACTGGAATGCCCCGACGGCGGGCCATCCGAACCACCTCCCGCACCGGCAGGATCTGGCCAGTCAGGTTGATCATGTGACACATCAGGATGAGTCTGGTTCGCGGGGTCAGGTTCTCTTCAAACAAGCTCACTATCTGGTTCGGATCTTCAGCCGGAACCGGAATTGAAAACTGTCGGAGAACGATTCCCTCGCGTCTCTCCCTCTGCTTCCAGGTCGTGATCATGCGAGGGTAGTCCTGATCGGTGGTCAACACCTCGTCGCCCGGGCGAAGATCGAATCCGAACTGGCAGATCTGCGGGCTCTCCGAGGCATTTCGAGTGATCGCGATTTCTTCCTCAGAAGCTCCAAAGGTCCGCGCCAGCCCCCGGCGAACCGCCTCTCTCTGGGGTTCGAGAATCCGCCACATCGTATAGGCGGGCGCCAGATTCGAATAGTCCAGGTGCCGTTTCATGGCCTCCTGAACGACAGCCGGTGAGGGACACACACCGCCGTTGTTCAGATTGATCAGACTCCGGTCCACTGTAAAGGCCTGCTGAACTTCGAACCAGAAGCTCTCATCGGTGGCGCTCTCCTCAGCGGAGATTCCCCGCCCCTTTACTTCTTCGGACGCTGCCAGGGCCCGCGCCATGCCTTCGGAAGACAACCCGGCAAAGCCAGCAGTTGCCACAGAAACCCCAGTGGATCCCAGGAAGCGACGCCTGCTCAGCATGGCAGCTACTCTTCCTCCTGCCTCTCGACAGAGGCTAGTGCACTGTCCGGAAAGTTCACGCCGCTATTTCGGGCGTCTTTTCGCCGACAGCTTTGTTGCGCTTCCTCGAAAGACTCCCGGCCTTCCTGCGTCGCGCGCCTCACTGACGACGAAAATCCATCCCGAATTATCACCGTGAACTTCCCGGACATTACACAAATCTCTTTTTCTCGACCATGGCACAGGCGTCGAACACAACCTGCATCTGTTGCCGCTCGCAGAAACGAATGATCTCAGAGGACTCGGCACCCGGCTGCAGCCAGACCCGGCTCAGGTTCCTGCGTGCGCACTGGCGAACGACATGGATCCCTTCTTCCGGGGGGACGACCACATCGACTACATCGACAGGGACCGGGAGCTGTTCCACACCTGGGTAGACCGACTCGCCAGCCTGCCTGCCTCCCCGGCGATTGACTGCATAGACCTGATAGCCGGCTCTCTGGAGGTCAAAATAGATCTGATGGCCGAACTTGAGGGGATTGGCAGAAAAACCCACCACTGCCCAGACCGGTCTCGAGACAAAATCTTCGATTAAATCTCTCATGATGGCTGCAGGCAGGACCTTCTTACGGCATCATAGCAAAGCATGAAAAAACTCGGGCTGGTAACCCTGATTCTGCTCCTCCCTTCCACCATGCTGTTTTTCTTCCACTTCCTGGGCAGCTGCTGAAACAGAGCCGGGAGCGCGCGGTTGATCCGGCGTTGGGGGGAGCGGTTACCTGCGCGAGTGTTGACGAGCGCGCCACGAGGACCAGGGAACAAGGAACGTTACAATCCCCACAGCCTGGCGGTGGCAAGCTCTACAGAATTACCGGCGGGATCCCGAAAATAGAGAGAACGCCCTCCCCCGGGCCAGAGAATCTCCTGTTCGATTTCCACCCCGCTATCTCCCAGCCTCTTTTTCCTGAGTCCGAAAGGCAACATGACCGGGACCTGTGGCACCGTGTCGCGGGACTGCCAGGTCTCCATTTCGCGAAGTCTGGGCGGGGTTGAAGATCAGGAACATCCCCTGACCACAACGAAAAAAAACATCGCGGCCAGGATCGCGTGAATAGACCTCGAGTCCCAGAACCTCGCGGTAGAAATTCTCGGCGGCGTTCAGATCGGAGGCGTACAGACAGGCTTCCAGAATACCTGAGGGCTTCAGCACATCAATAATCCGCGCGTTGCCCCGGCAGCGCGTGGTGGTGGTCCCGCGAACCGCTCATCAAAAGGCCAGGTGGAACAAGCCCCAGACGAGAAGAAAGGGGAGCGCCAGAATGCTCATGACAATCAGGACGGGAATGGCTGCAATCCCCAGCACCGGTAGAAACACTACGGTAACGACAATGCCTATGATTCCGACTGCCAGACTGACGACCAGGCCCAGGAGACTCCCGACAATCTTGACGGGCAACAGCAAAAGCCCTAATACGAGCTTGAAGAGTCCCACCGTCAGCATGACCGCACAGAGGACCAGGCTTAACACAAAAAGAAGCTCAAACATCCAGATCTCCTCATCCTAAGAAAACAAACCAGGGAAATCTCTTTCCCGGCCACAATTGGCTCCAATTCTGATACGATTCATCGCCTTCATGTATTCAGCCTGATCGGGCACTTCTTGCCTGTGACTACGATCCGGGAGTCTGAAAAGTTCAACCCATGACCCACCTGATTCTTTTCGACATCGACGGGACCTTGCTGTCGGCTCCCAGTGCAGGCAGTCGCGCCCTGGAAAAGACGATCCAGCAGTACTATCAGAACAGGACTCTGCAGGTGCAGCTACCCCTGGACGGAAAGACCGACCTCATGATCATCCGGGAAGCCCTGGCTGTGGCGGGAGCTGACGACTCTCTTGAAGAGGGCTTGAGTGAGGAGTTTCTGGCTGCATACGGTCATCACCTGACCGCGGAATTGGAGCGGTGCGATCACTTCCGCGTGCTCCCGGGTGTGCCCCGCCTTCTCAATCACCTCGCCCAGAGCGGGGATTTCCTCAGCGGGCTGGCGACCGGTAATGTTGCGGGTGGAGCTCGCCGCAAACTCAGCAAGGGAAACCTCCTGTCCTTTTTCCAGTTCGGTGGCTTCGGGTGCGATAGCGAATCGAGGACAGAAATCGTGCGAGCGGGAGTACTGCGGGGCCAGCGGATCCTGGGGAACCGCTTCAGCGGAAAGTCAGTGGTGGTCGGCGACACCCCTCGTGACATCCTGCATGCCCGGGAAGCCGGAGCCAAAGCGGTCGGAGTCGCAACCGGAAGCTTCGATCTGGAGCAACTGAAGCAGTGTTCTCCCGACGCCCTCTTCCCTTCCCTGGAATCGACAGAGGAAGTGATGGAGGTCCTGGAGCGGATCTGAGATCAATCGATTCCAGAACCCAGAACCCAGAACCCAGAACCTAGAAACTATACCGCAGCTCCAGCAGATAACTCCGGCCGCGCTTGAATAGCGAGCGGTTACCCAGGAGTCCCCGATTCGATTCCAGAAGCTGGTCTTCGAGAGAATCTGAAAGGGCCTGACCGAACCAGTCCCGGTTGCGCGCCTTGCCCTGCGCCAGATTGATGCTCCAGCTCCGGTCCAGAAAGCTGTACAATCGCAGGCCCTGGGCCCGGTACAGGGGAGTCTTGAAAACAAACAACCTGCCCCACTCCCGATTCGTTTCCTTGATCCTCTGACGAGCCACCGGATCGGTCACCCTGGTCAAGGTGCGCTCTTCTCCGGTCGCAAAATCGAGTAGTCCCTGCAGCTGCCCCACCCCGGATGGCGCCCTGGCGGCGCCTCGAGCCGGGGTACCTGCTCGACCTGACTCGGGATCGAGACTCACCCGGAGCTGAGTGCCACCACTTCGATCGCCAGGCATTTCGGGAAAGACCAGAACCTCTGAAACCGGGACCCAACCCTCTCGAGCGCCATACGTCAAGTGAGCCCAACTCCCATCGATCTGATCAATCTCGAGCAGAGACCGATCGCGAATCTCAAAGACAGGCGTCGATGTCCTGGTGGGCCGACGGTATGCTTTCGGTCCTTGCTGTGCGCACAAGAATCCAACGCACACCCAAACCGTACACCACAACTGAATTGCACGGAAAAGCGTCACAAGAATGGCTTCAGAACCTCCTTACTGCATAATAAAGATGCCTGAGAACGAGAAAAGGTGCAGTTGAGTGCGCTTGGCCCGCTGAGAGTAAGTGCTCTCCTCCATCCAATCAGGGCCTGACCGGAGTGAAGATAGGTGAAGGCTGTTTTTTTTGGTTTTCCAGTCCATGGTCATACCAATCCCACTCTGCCGGTCGTGCGCAAGCTGGTCGAGAAGGGAGAACAAGTCACCTACTACAGCTCCCAGGCTTTCCGCGACCCCATCCTCAAGACCGGGGCCTCCTTCAGGGCATATGGAAGCCATTTCCTCAAAGATCCGCAGAACGTCGCGGGCTCGTTGAGCCAGTTACCCTATTTGATGATGGAAGCTGTGGAATCGGTCATCGAGCATGCGCTCGACGAACTGCAGGGCTCCGATTATGACTACTTGATTCATGATGCCATGGCGCCGTGGGGCAAGTGTCTGGCCGATCTGATGGGCCTGCCGGCCATCTCATCGATCACGACCTTTGCCCTCAGCAAGCGCGTTGCCTCTCTGGGGCGCGGGCTTTACCAGCCACCGCTCTCGCCGACTCGGATCCTGGCCAAGACCTACTCCATCATCCGTTCGATTCGGGTCCGAAAGCGAATCCGCAAACACTATCAAACCCGACACCCCCACCTTATGGAACTCTACTTCTGCCGGGAACCGCTCAATCTCGTCTACACCTCCCACGGATTCCAGCCCTTCTCGAAGTCCTTTGGTGAGACCTTTCGTTTTGTAGGAACCTGTCTGGGGGAACGAGAAAGCCAGCCCGAGGAGACTGGGTGGAAGCTACTCGACAACGAGTCGTTGATCTTTGTTTCGATGGGGACTCTGTTCAACCTGGAGCCTGAACTATACGGGCAGATCTTCGGGGTATTGAAGCAGATGCCCTATCGCGTAGTCGGATCGGTCCCCTCTGAGATTCCGCGGTCGGCCCTGGGCGAGATCCCCGACAACTGGATTCTGAAGCCACATGTACCTCAACTCCAGATTCTCCCTCGCTCCATTCTCTTCATCAGCAGAGGTGGGATGAACAGTGTGAATGAGGCACTCTACTTTGGGAAACCACTGCTGATCATACCCTATCTCCTGGAGCAGGCTATCGTGGCCCGGAGGGTTGCCGACCTGGGAGCGGGTCTCGCACTTTCGCCCGGTGAGGTAACACCCCAAAAGCTGCGTGAAGCGATCAACCAGCTACTCTTCAATCCAACCTATGCTGCGGCGGCCAGGGAACTGGGGGCGGGTCTCAGGGAGGCTGGCGGAGAGGAGCGGGCGGCACAAGAGATTCTATCCTACGTCAGAGCGCAGAAACGGTTGACGGTTGACGGTTGACGGTTGACGGTCAACGGTTTTCGGCCATCTTCCGAAGCTTCTCCCGATCCACTTTGCCCCGGGAGGTGCGAGGTAAGTCGCTCAACAAGTGGATCCTGTCGGGAAGCATGTAGTCGGGCAGTGTTCGTCGGATCATGCTCTCCACCGCCCGGGTGTCCCCTGATTCCTGCTCCACAAAAGTAACAAACGCTTCAATCGAGCAGTGGGTATCGTCCTCCTGAACAGCCAGCACAGCCGCCTCTTGAATGTCGGAATCCCCGTTCAGACAAGACTCGATCTCTCCCAGTTCGATCCGGTACCCACGCCGCTTCACCATCGAGTCAACGCGGCTCAGGAAAACCAGGTTTCCATCGGCGGAAAGGCGAACCAGGTCGCCGGTTCGATAGACGGGTGAGGTCGAGGGTACGGCAGAGGGAGGTGGCCAGAGTCTGACACTCCGCGTCTCCGTCGGCCGCTTCCAATAACCGGACATCAACGAATCCCCGGCTACCCACAACTCTCCCTGCTCACCGGGTTGTGCCAGGTGGCCATCGGTCTTGAGAACAAAAACCCTGGCATAGGGACAAGCCTTCCCGATGGGGATGGGCTCCTCCGGGTGAGTTCGGGTGACCGGATGATAGGTGCAGACATTCGTCTCAGTAGGTCCGTAAAGGTTGAAGAAGCTGGTGTCTGGCAGTGCCCGACTCAGGCTGAGAAAGTCCTTGCTGGGGAAGACCTCCCCGGCGAACAGGACCAGTCTCAGAGATTTGAGAAGCCCGGGGGTCGACTCCTCCTGCCGCGCCAGCCGCGACAGTATGGTTGGGACCGAATACCAGACGCTGATCTGGTGAGTCTGGACAAATGCCGCCAGGCTGGCGGGAAACACCGACATTTCTTTCGGAACCAGCACGACACTGGCTCCGGCACTCAGCGAGGCAAAGAGATCGAAGATGGAGAGATCGAAGTGAAAAGGAGCGTGACTGGAGACAAGATCCGCCGGGCCCAGATCAAAGACATCGGTCGACCAGTCCACAAACGCTTGCGCTGCAGCATGGGAGATCACGACACCCTTGGGCTCGCCCGTAGATCCCGAAGTGTACAGAAGGTATGCGGCCTCGGGCCCTTCAGCAAGTCCCGGGATCGGACCGGGGGACACCTCAAGGGCCTCTTCCCAGACCTGGCCCGCCGGGGATTTCCCTGGGGCTTGTGCCGGCTGACCGACAATGACGGTTCTGAGTGGGTCGCAAGGCAGTCCGTCCACCAGGACCGGCGAGCTGGAGTTCACAAAAAGGGCCTGCGGCTCACAGTTCTTCAACTGGTTCGCAATTCGTTGGGCGGGAGCCCCGGAATCGAGCGGTACATAAGCAGCGCCCGTCTTGAGCACACCCAGGATCGCGACCACGGCTTCGATCGACTTGGGGAGAAGAATGGCTACCCGGCAACCGTGTCCAATGCCGCAGTTGTGGAGATAGGAGCCGATCCTTGAGGACTGATCCTCGAGTTCCCGATAGCTGATTCTGCGTTGGCGGTCGATGATCGCCGGCCGGTGAGGTTGATCAGAGACGCGATCGAAGAAGCGTTGCAGCAGCAAGTACTAAAGACCCATCATTCTGGCTGCCGTCAAGCGCTGGATCTCTGCGGTTCCGGAATAGAACTGGCTTCCCAGCGCATCCCTCAGCTCTTTCTCAATCTCAAAATCGGTGAGGTAGCCGTACCCTCCATGGACCGCCATGGCATCGAGACAGTTCTTGACCCAGCACTCACTGACGTAAAGTTTGGCAAGGGAGGCCTCCATCAAAACCGATCGCCCGTCCTCCTTCAACTGGCCCACCTCCTTGAGAAGCAGGCGCGAAGTATCCGCACGCAGCTTCATCTGGATGATCTTTGCCGCCACTTCGGGTTGTCTCGAGATCGGCTGATCGAACTGAATCCGCTCTTTTGCATAGCGGATGGTCCGATCGAGCAGAAACTGCATGGAGCCCAATGCTGGAGCCATGATGCAGGCCCGTTCCCATTCCATCACATGGGCAAATAGAGATCGTCCGATTCCTTCGGGGCCAACCCGGTTAGCGGCGGGGATCCGGCACTCCGCCAATCTGAGCTGGGCCATCTCGGCAGTTCGCAGTCCCATTTTCCCCAGTTTCTTCTCCACCACGAAACCGGGGGTGCCTTTCTCGACCAGAAACGCCGAAAGGGCATCCATACCCTCCTTCTGGTCACAGCGGGCGAGTACGACAATTACATCGGCGACCGTCCCGTTGGTGACAAAAGTCTTCACCCCATCCAGAATATAGTCGTCGCCTTCGCGCCTGGCACTGGCCCTGAGACTGAAGGCATCAGAACCGCTTTCGGGCTCGCTCACTGCCAACCCGCCGATGCATTGACCGGCAGCCAGCAACGGCAGAAACCTCTCTTTGAGCTCGGTGGAACCAAAGGTGTCGACAGGCAGCAGACATCCCCACAAATGAGCACTGATGGCAAGCAGCAGCCCGTTATCACGGCAGCCGTAGCCGAGGCCTTCGAAGGCCTCCATGACCTGGGCCATGCTTGCACCATCACCTCGAAATGCAGGATCGGCCGGCAACGCCATCACTCCAAACTCGGCGCAGCACTGCCAACCCTCCCGGTTGAACCTCTCTTGTTCCTCGAGACGGGGCTGGGACTGACCCAACTGATCCTCCGAGAACTGCCGGAACCGGTCTCGAAGCTGCCCTGGACCCTCGACCTTGCTCTCTGTCAAAACCGTCTCCTTAGTACTCCCTTCCATACATACGATAACGTTTGCGGATGGGTCTTGCGAGGTGAGGTTGCGAAGAGAGGAGAAAGCGATGCAATGCCATCGTTGACGACGAACGACAAAGACATCGCCCGCAACCCCCATCCGCCCGTAGGGTTGGGGCGGGACGGGCCCATCTTTTTGTTGTTCCTCCTCGCCGATGCCCTTGCATCAACTCGTCGTCTCGCCTCAATCTGGTCTCCGTCTCGCTCCCAACAAACGTCATTGCATGTATGGAAGGGAGTACTTCGGGACAATGGTTAATTGCCTCTATTGTCGGGTAAGAGTAGCGTCCGGCTCAAGCTTGTTCTGGTTCCACGTTTCGCGCCCCACGTTTCACGTTCCAGGAAAGCGACGTGAAACGTGAAACGTGGAACTCGAAAAGCAGAAGAGTTAAGGTTGTTCACACTGTGGGCGATTTTGCGATTTCCGTTCGGGGGCTCAAGAAAAGCTATCCCCTGCTTCCTGATCGGAAGGCCTGGGCCCGTCTGCTCTGGAACCCGACCCGGGGCCTTCCTCAATTCACGGCTATCGAAGATGTCAGTTTTCGGCTCCCCCGCGGATCGGCACTCGGGATCGTCGGTGATAATGGCGCCGGAAAAAGCACCCTGCTCAAGATCCTCTGTGGCGCGACCAGTCCCACCGCCGGAGAAATTCGGGTGAAGGGCAAGATCGGTGCGTTGCTGGAGTTGGGAACCGGCTTTCATCCCGAGTTCAGCGGTCGTGAAAACATCCATTTCAGCGCAGCCCTGCTGGGACTGACGCGAGCCCAAATCCGGGACCTTGAACCGGGTATCATCGCGTTCAGTGAGCTTGAGAGTTGTATCGACGACCCCCTGAAGACCTATTCAACCGGGATGTCGCTGAGGCTGGCGTTCGCCGTTGCAACGGGTTTCTCCCCCGATGTCCTGGTCATCGATGAGGCCCTGTCGGTTGGGGACCAGGTGTTTCAAAAGAAGTGTACGGACCGCATCAAGAAATTCCAGGAGAATGGGACAGCCATCGTTTTCTGCTCTCACAATCTGGTCCAGGTGAAGTCTCTCTGCGAACAGGCCCTGTGGTTGGATCAGGGCAGCGTCGTGGCCTCGGGCCAGGCGAACCAGGTTGTGGACGGATACCAGGACTCGTGCCGCAGCAGAATCAGGAGTTCTCACTTACCTGACTCCTCTCCGGAAAACTCAGCTACAAAAAAGGGTGGAAGTTCAATCGAACGGGTCGAACTCTCGGGACCGGCTGCTCCGGAGGAGCGTCTCTTCCGGCCCGGAGATTCCCTGCGACTGGATGTGTGGGCCCGCTTTCCGGTAGATCAGACGGAGGACGCCGGAATCGGGGTCGGACTGGTCCGAAACGACGGCGTACTGGTTTACGCCACGACCACAAACATCGAGGGACATCCTCTCACCGCCAAAGACCCTGGACTCTTCCACGTTGCGCTTTTCCTTCCAGACCTGCAGCTTCTCCCGGGTCGCTACGCCTTCAATGTCTTCACCGCGGACTCCTCCAGCCTCCAGGCCTACGATCAAGCAGAAGGGGTTGAGGAGTTTCGAATCTCGAGCCCGACGGTCGAACGGGGCATCGCACGAATTCAGCACTATTGGGGTTAACCCTCCCCGGGACTTCCAGCACGGGCCGTCAGGCCCGCCGCGCGCGCTTTTCTAAAGTACCGGTTCAAGCGGGAAACCTCCCAGAAACCCAAGAGCAGATTGGCCAGCCCCAGACCGGAAACCGCACCCCGAAAAAAGTTGTTCAGAACGATCAGCTTCAAGTTCGGATAGTAGCTCAAAAGGGAGTTCTGGTCCCAGACGTTGGACCAGGGAAAAATGAGCAGAAACACTCCGACCTCAAAACAGTAGAGGACATAGAGGAAGAACAGGGCTTTCGCGATCATCATCCCGCAAGGCCCTCAAGGGACGCGGAGCACGGGCGGAACAGGGACCTACCGAATCTCCTTGATCCTGGCGGCTTTGCCCCTTCGTTGGCGGAGGTAATACAACTTGGCGCGGCGAACCTTCCCTTTCTTCAGTCGCTCGATGCTCTGGATGTTCGGGGAGTAAAGCGGAAATATCCTCTCAACTCCGTACCCAAAAGAAATTTTCCGAACGGTACACGTAGAGCGGACCCCCCTGTTTCTGATCCGGATGACGACTCCTTCGAAGGCCTGGATCCTTTCTTTTCCGCCCTCCTGGATCCTGACGTTCACCCGAACCGTATCGCCAGGCGTGAACTCTGGGAGTTCACGCTCCATTTGTTCCTTTTCAATCTCGTCAATGATGCTCATTGCTGAATTCCTCGGCTCTCTTCAGTCGTCCTCTCCTGTTTGCAGAGAATTGGACAGGAGATCCGGCCTTCTCATCCGAGTTCTCTGGTGCGCCTGATCCTCTCTCCATCTCCGAATCTGGCCGTGGTCGCCACACGATAACACAGGTGGAACACTCCAACCACGAAAGTCGGCCGGACGGGTGTAGTGCGGATAGTCCAGCTGTCCGTGCATGAAAGAGTCTTCCAGGACCGAATCAGCGTTGCCCAGAACTCCCGGAATCAGGCGACAGACGGCATCGGTAACCACCATTGCGGCAAATTCTCCACCGCTCAGAACATAGTCTCCAATCGAGATCTCCTCATCCGCCAGATAATCCGCTACACGTTGATCGACTCCTTCATAGCGACCGCAGATGAGAACCACGTGTGCGTGGGTCGTCAGTCTTTTTGCAGCGGACTGGTCCAGAGTCCCGCCCTGGGGGGAGAGGAGCACCACATGAACCTGCTTTCCAGTTCTCCTCTTCGAGGCCTCCACCGCCTTGAAGATCGGCTCCGGCTTCATCACCATCCCTTCGCCTCCACCATAGGGCCGATCATCGACCGTTCTATGTCGATCGGTAGTGAAGTCTCTCAGGTCGGTGACCACGATCTGGATCAGCCCCTTCCTGGTAGCCTGCCGGATGATACCCCCCTGGAAAGGCGATTCGAACAGACCAGGAAAGATCGTCAGGATTTCGATTTGCATGAGTCACGCTACCGATCCGGGCGGCCTCCTCGCTTTTTCTTCTGAGGCGGATGGAGGGCTAGTTCGAGAAGTCCCTCCGGCAATTCCACCTGGATGCAAGAGCTGGCCAAATCCACACTGCGCACGAACCGATGAGCCAGCGGAATCATGAAATCCGCTCCATCACCGGTCCTCACCACCAGATTCGTACTCCCACCTGTTTCCAGGACCTCAACCACCCGACCCAGAGACCTTCCACCCTCAGAAACATCGCAGCCCATCAGTTGGAAGTGAAAATAGACTCCAGGGGGTAGTACGACCGCCTCCTCCTCAGGAATCTGGACTTCAGAGCCGGCCAGCAAAGAGGCTTCATCCAGGCTTTCAAATCCAAGGAATTTCAGGATGACACGATTCCGGTGGAACCGGAAGCTCTCCACCTTCGCCCATTGTGTCTTCTCGTCGCAGAGGAGGCGGACTCGGCTGACGTTACGGAACCGCTCGGGAAAATCGGTCAGTACCTGGGCTGTGACTTCTCCTCTGACACCGCGCGCCCTGGTGATCCTGGCGATGGTGACAAACTCATCCAATTACTCGAGAATCTCCAGTAAAAAACGCTTCCGAAGCTTCATGCCTGCCGCTCCCAGCAGCGTCCGAATCGCCCTTGCCGTACGCCCTTGTTTCCCAATCACCTTGCCGAGATCTGTCTGGTCCACTCGAAGTTCCAGAACGGTCGTCTGTTCTCCTGCCACCTCGGCGACCTTCACAGCGTCCGGATTGTCTACCAAAGCCTTGGCGATCTGTTCTACTAGCTCTTTCATCAGGCACCTCCAGCGAGTCCGGGTTTGGTGCCAGGGTCCTCAGCTTCTGGTCCGGCGCTCCTCAGATGCTGGCTTGGCGAAGAGATGAAGACCTCAAGCTTCCTGTGTCTCGGGCTCAGGTTGAGATTCCGCTCTGACCCGCTTCACTAAACCTTGGACCGTCGCAGAAGGCTGTGCTCCCTGACCGACCCAGTAATCAACTCTTTCCAGGTCTAAATGCAGGCGAACAGGCCTCAAGGCTGGATTGTAATAACCTACAATCTCCACAAAGCGGCCGTCACGCGGACTTCTCTTATCGGTAACAACCACACGATAGTGTGGATCCTTCTTGGCTCCATGCCGACTTAGTCGAATTCGAAGCAAAAGTTGTCCTCCGGGAAATTAATTAACAATTCTAACAGAGTTCTCCTCAAGAAGGAAAACCGAAATTCGGTAACTTCTTACCAAATAAGCCTTTGCTGGCCTTCTTCATGAGTTTTCTAGTTTGCACATACTGTTTCAACAACCGATTCACTTCTGCGATCGGTCGTCCGCTGCCCCGGGCGATACGCTTTCGCCGGGAACCTTTGATGATCTTGTAATTGAGGCGCTCCGGGGGAGTCATCGAGCAAATGATGGCCTCCAGGTGAGCGATGCGTTTCTCGTCAATCTGCAGGTTGTCGAGACCCTTCAGGGGACCGGCCCTGGGCAGAAGTCCGAGGAGCTGGTCCAACGGTCCGAGTTGTTGCAACTGGCGGAGTTGGCCCAGAAAATCCTCGAGCGTGAACTCATTTCGTCGAATCTTCCGGATCAGGTCCTCGGCCTGCTCCTCATCCACCACCTGTTCGGCTCTTTCGATGAGGCTCAGGACGTCGCCCATTCCGAGAATGCGGCTGGCCATCCGGTCCGGATGAAAGGCTTCCAGAGCATCGTATTTTTCGCCAACCCCCACGAACTTGATTGGCTTCCCGGTCACAGACCGGATCGAGAGGGCGGCTCCGCCCCGGGCATCGCCGTCGAGCTTGGTAAGAATCACCCCCGTCAGCCCCACTCGTTCATCGAACCGCTGACCCGAGGTCACAGCATCCTGGCCGGTCATGGCGTCGGCAATCAGAAGAGTCTCGATCGGCTGCAACTCCGCCTTCATCTCTTCCAGTTCGGCCATGAGCTCCTCATCAATGTGAAGGCGCCCGGCCGTGTCCACCAGCAGAACGTCGAATCCGCCCTTGCGACAATGGGAATGGGCCTTGCGAGCCAGATCCAGAGCATCGCGACTGGAATCCGAAAAGACAGGGATCTCAATGGCCTCCCCAATCACCTGAAGTTGCTCAATCGCCGCCGGGCGGTAGACGTCGGTTGACACGAGAAGCGGGCGCCGACCCAGGTTTCGAAGCCACAGAGCCAGCTTGCCTGCGGTCGTCGTCTTGCCGCTGCCCTGTAATCCAACCAGCATCAAGATGGATGGACGGACCTCTCCGAACTCTATACGAGACGAGCTGCCACCCAGGAGTTCGACCAGTTCGTCGCGGACCACTTTTACTACCTGCTGGCCGGGAGTCAGGCTCTTGATGACCTCTTCCCCAAGTGCCTTGCCCCGGACCTTCCGGATGAACTCCTTAGCGACCTTAAAGTTCACGTCGGCTTCGAGCAGAGCAATCCGAATCTCCCGCATGCTCTGGTCGATATGCGACTCAGTGATGCGCGCTTCGTTGCGGAGGTTCTTCAGAACTCCCTGAATTCGATCTGACAGGCTCTCAAACATGATCTGTCCCTACACTAGTTGTGCATTCTCATGACGTTGTTCAAAAGAGGTAGTCTGCTGATGGGAGGGAGATTGGCCAGGCTCTGGTGCATACGGTGGTGATTATAGAAGTGGAGCCAGCGAGGAAGCCAGCGGGAGCGTTCTCGTGAGCTGCGGTAAGGGATGCGGTAGGCCCACTCTCTGAGCATGGTCTGGATGAAGCGCTCTGCTTTGCCGTTGGTCTGAGGGCGGTAGGGTCTGGTGTACAGATGGCGCAGGCCGTGGCGGTGGCAGCAGTTGTTGAAGGCATGAGCGCGGTAACAAGATCCATTGTCGGTGAGGATGGAGAGCGGTTGAACACCGCGCTGATGGAAGAAGGAGAGGGCGCGCTGGAGGAAGGCTATGGCGGATTCCTTTCGCTCATCGGGCAGAACTTCCAGGTAGGCCAGGCGGGAGGCGTCATCGACGCAGACATGGACAAACTCCCAGCCCGGACGAGGGCGGCGGCGGCGGCGGATTCCGGTGATGCGGTGGCCGATGCCGTCGATACGGCCCAGTTTCTTGATGTCCAGGTGCAAGAGCTCTCCGGGATGTTCTTTCTCGTAGCGTCGAGGTGGCTGGGCAGGATCCAGAGCTTTGAGCCGACCGAGACCCCGTCGGGAGAGGGTCCGGGCCACAGTCGAGCGAGCCAGATCCAGACGGGCGGCGATCTCAGCCGAGACCATCCGTCTGTGTCTGAGTTGCACAATCTGATCGACCACAGCGGCTGCTGCTTGTCTGGGACTGCAATGAGGCCGGGAGGAACGATCCCTCAGTCCCTCAAGACCTTGCCGGCGATAGCGGGCCAACCACTTGTAGACGGTCCGCTCGCTGACTCCCAGATCAGCTGCTACCCGGACCACCGGATCGCCCCTCTGCACACGATCCACCATCAGGGCTCGACTGTGCGGGCAACTTCGTGCATTGTGATGAATGTCCATCCGTTGTCTCCTTTGGCTGTTGAAGGTTTAACTTCCAATCAGCATTCCCGAAGAAGCTCGGATGGACAACCCCTTTTACTGAACAACCTGTTGAGAGTTCACAACTAGTGCACTGTCCGGAAAGTTCGCGCCGCTACTTCGGGCGTCTTTTCGCCGACAGCTTTGTTGCGCTACCTCGAAAGACTCCCGGCATTCCTGCGTCGCGCGCCTCACTGACGACGAAAATCCATCCCGAATTAACGCCGCGAACTTCCCGGACAGTACACTAGATGATCAGCATTCTACAGAAGCCCAGCATTCTACACTGGCTGGCCCGGACGGTGTCAAAGTCCAGGTCGGCGTGGGAGACCACTCCCACTCCTGGCAAGCGCCAGGGACCGCAGAGACCGGGCCATCGCAGCCGCGGTATACTCCCTCGCGGAGCACCGACGCAACGCCCATGCAGCACTTGATCATCGGTACCGCGGGTCACATCGACCACGGCAAAACTCGTCTCGTTCAGGCCCTGACGGGAATCAATGCCGATCGCCTCAAGGAAGAACAGCAGCGCGGCATCACCATTGATCTTGGCTTTGCTCACGCACAAATTGGACCGTTCCAGGTCGGTTTTATCGACGTCCCGGGACACGAGCGGTTCGTCAAGAACATGCTGGCCGGCGTGGGTGGAATCCAGTTTGTCCTGCTTGTCGTCGCGGCTGACGAATCGATCATGCCCCAGACCCGTGAGCATTTCGAGATCTGCCGCCTGCTGGGAATCGGGCACGGGATTGTGGTCATTACCAAGCGTGACCTGGTAGACCCCGAGTTCATTGAGCTCGTCAAGGAGGAAGTAGCCGAACTGCTCCGGGGGACGATCCTCGAGAATGCCCCCATGACATCCGTCGACAGCCACTCGGGTCACGGAATGGATCAGCTCAGGCTCCTGCTCGAAAAGCAACTTCTCGAACTCGACCTGGACAAAGATCTGGAGTCCCGGCACCAGTTCCGGCTGCCTGTCGACCGGGTTTTCACACTCAGGGGATTCGGTACCGTCGTGACCGGCACGACCTGGCAGGGGGCAATTCGAAAAGAAGACAAAGTACAGGCCTATCCGTCGCGCTTAGAGGGGCGCGTGAGAAACCTTCAGATCTATGGTCGGCCGGCTGCAGAGGCCACAGTCCACCAGCGAACCGCTCTCAACCTCACTGGAATCGACAAGGTGAAGCTGCAGCGAGGAATGGTGCTGGGCTCGCCGGGAGTTTTCCTCCCATCCTTCATTCTGGATACCGGCCTGGAGCTGCTTGCCTCCGCCCCGGCGCCGCTCCGGCCGCGAACGCCGGTTCGCTTTCATCACGGCAGCACTGAAGTGATCGGTCGAATTCACCCAATCGCGAGAAAAGAGCTGGGACCCGGCGAGACCGGGCTGGTGCAACTGCGGTTGGAAGCGCCCGTGATTGCCTGTGCGGGTGATCGCTTTATCATCAGACGCTATTCGCCTCTGACAACGATTGGGGGGGGAACCGTCCTGGACAGCCGGGCCCGGAAGCGAAGAAGAAAAGATCTCGAGAGGGCCTCTCCAGAACTGCTCGAGCTGCAGGAGGCCTGGGCCAGCAGCAGCAGCGACCGCCTGACCCGATCCCTTGACTACTACGTCAGAAGAGGGGGCTTCCGGGGAGCCTCGTTGTCAGACCTGCAGGCGCGCACCGGACTGACCGAAGAGGCCCTTCAGGAGTTACTCCAGTCCGCTGCGGGACTCACCCGATTCGAGGCGGCCGAGCTGGTCGTGGCGGACGACTCTCTGGCAGAGCTGAAAGGTCAGATCGTTGACCACACGCGGCGGTTTCACCGCCTCAATCCGCTCCTTGACGGGATTCCCAGGGAGGAGCTGAAGGAGCGGTTCATGAGCTGGGCTCCCAACAACTACTTCAATCCGGTGCTCCAATCTTTGGAGACGGAATCGCACATTCGAGCCAGTGCTCACACCGTGTCACATACGGAACATAGAGCCACTCTGACTCCGGATCAGGAACGGCTCCAGGAGCGGATTCTCGCAACCCTCGAAGTCGGCTCCAACTCGGCTCTCCGGGTGGATGAGCTCGCCACTCGACTGGACCGGAAAGCCAAGGACATCAATGATGTTTTCTTCTTTCTCATCCACCAGGGACAGATCGTACGCATCTCGGAGAGTCTTTTCATGACTAGCGCACAGGCCAGTCAGTTGAAGAGCGACCTCCTCGAAGCCTACGCTTCAGGAACTTCCTTTTCCGTAGCCGACTTCAAGAAACTCTTCGCACTCACTCGCAAAGTGGCCATCCCGTTCCTGGAATACCTGGACAAGACCAGAGTCACCCGGCGGGTGGGGGATCGGCGGGTGGTGCTTTAGTGCACTGTCCGGGACGTTCACGCCGCTACTTCGGGCGTCTTTTCGCCGACAGCTTTGTTGCGCTACCTCGAAAGACTCCCGGCCCGCCTGCGTCGCGCGCCTCACTGACGACAAAAATCCATCCCGAATTAACGCCGCGAACTTCCCGGACAGTACAGTAAGTATCCCCCGGCAAAGCCGGGGGCTTTAATCTTGTGAGCCGCTCAAAGCGGACTTGACGTTGCCGCTACCGCGGCCACTTGTGCCACCTAAAGGTGGCCTGACTACAGGAGCCTGAGCTGATCCTGGCGACGATCTTCTGCTTCTTGCCGCCGAATATACTCACGGATCACTCTCTCATCTCGGCCCACGGTCGATACGAAGTATCCGCGTGCCCAGAAGTGCTGTCCAACAAAGTTTCGCCGACTCTCTGAAAAGTTCCGGGCAATGTGGATAGCGCTTTTCCCTTTGATGTACCCGATCACCTGCGCCACAGAGAACTTTGGTGGAATCGAGATCATCACGTGCACGTGATCCGGCAGCAGGTGGCCCTCCTCAATCAAGCTTTCCTTCTGCCCAGCCAACCGTCGCAGCACCTGACCGAGATGTCTGCGCAGCTCCCCGTAAATCAACTTTTTGCGGTACTTCGGGATGAACACCACATGGTACTTACACTCCCATTTCGTATGCTGTAAGCTCTTATAGTTACTCATAAAACTCCTTTTCGTGATGCTTTGCTCGGCTCACGGAAGGGAGTTTTTTCACCTATTCCCGGAACTGTCAAACTCTGGCTGCCTCCCCGGCAGAGCCGGGGGGACTCCTTACGGGTCTAGCGTTTCTCGTTGTTGGTGCCGCGCCGGGGATTGGCCGAGGATGACGAAGGTCTCAGCCCCTGATTCCAGGACCAGTTGCCCGGGCCACCGCCGGCCCACGAGGAGCAAGAAGCGAGGAACGAGGAACCAGGAACGTGTGCTACCATGGACGAGAGGGAAACTCTTATGGATCTGATTTTGATTGGCGGTTTGGGACTACCCGAACTGGGTATCATCCTGTTGATCGTGATCGTCATCTTCGGAGCGAGCCGGCTTCCCCAGCTGGGTAAAGGGCTCGGAGAGGGCATCAGGAATTTCAAGAGTTCCGTGCGTAGCGGCGAAGGCTCCGCCAAGAACAAGAACGACGAGACTGAATCCTGAACACCGCCCCAACCTCCCTATGGGGTTTTCGACTGACGCAATCCACGCCGGCCAGGAACCAGATCCGACAACCGGAGCGGTAAGCGTACCCATCTACCAGACATCCACTTATGTCCAGGAGGCCCTGGGAGAGCATAAGGGATTTGAATACGCCAGAACCCAGAATCCGACTCGCAGCGCTCTCGAAGCCAACCTTGCGGCTCTCGAGAGGGGGAAGTACGGGGTGGCTTTTGCTTCCGGGATGTCTGCCATTCACGCTCTTCTGGGCCTCTTCCAGCAGGGCGACCACATTGTCGCTTCCCACGCGGTGTATGGGGGGACCTATCGGCTTTTCGAACAACTGCTGCGCCGTTTCGGATTAGAGTTTTCCTGGGTGGACACCAGCGACGTTGAGCAGCTTCGGGCTGCCCTGGGCGCCAACACCCGGCTGGTCCTTGTCGAAACCCCCAGCAATCCCCTGATATCCATTACAGATGTGTCGGCGGTTGCCCGTCTCTGTGAGGAGGCAGACGTTCTGCTGGCAGTCGACAATACGTTCTTATCCCCTTACCTGCAGCGCTCGCTCGAACTGGGAGCCGACGTCGTCATCCACAGTACTACCAAGTTCCTGAACGGTCACAGCGACAGCGTTGGAGGAGCGTTGCTTGTCCATGACGAGGAATTGGCAAATCAACTCTATTTCATTCAAAATGCCTCTGGAGCCATTCTCAGTCCTTTCGATTCCTGGCTGGTGTTGAGAGGTGTGAAAACGCTGGCTGTGAGAATGAAGGCCCACGAAGAGAATGGTCGACAGGTGGCTGCGTTCCTGGCTCACCATCCCGGCATTCAGAGCGTTTTCTACCCGGGACTCACGAGTCACCCGCAGCACGAGCTGGCCAAACATCAGCAGGATGGATTTGGAGCCATGATTACGTTCGAGACCGGAAATCTCGACAATGCCAGACACGTTCTGAACCGTGTCAAGCTGGCCAGCCTGGCCGAGAGCTTCGGGGGCGTCGAGACGTTGATCTCCCATCCGGCGTCCATGACCCATGCATCGATTCCCCGGGAGCTGCGCCAGAAGCTTGGGATCACGGACGGTCTGGTTCGAATCTCCGTCGGTATCGAGGATATTGAAGACCTGGTGGCAGATCTGGAGCAAGCGCTGGATCACCTCCCAACTCTCGCTTCTGCAGGAACTTGAGAACCGTCTGCCCAACTCGACTGATGATCTGGCTGAGAAGCTCCAACCTTCTTACTCTCCTGCTTCTGACGCTGGTGGCCTGTGGCCCCGGCGCGGTGAACGAAACCGCCGCCGGGAAGCAGAGTCAACCCTCCCCCAAAGCCCCCCCGGACGCGAAGAAGAGCATGGTCCAGATTCGAAAGGGGCCTTTCTATTTCGGGATTACAGAGCCGCAGTTCCAGTTTTATCTCAGCCAGACCAAGATGAATTTCCCCAGGATGGTCGAGCAGATGAGAGCACGTGTGACGATCCCTCCCAAGGACCAGTTTGAGGGTCAGTTCTATATCAGCCGTTTCGAAGTCACCAACCGGGAATTCAAGGACTTTCTTCTGGCCACCTCGTACAGGCCTACGGTCCGCCGAGATTTTCTGCGCCACTGGGAAGGCGACCAGTACCCCGACTGGGGAACCGATTTCCCGGTGGTCTGGGTGTCCAGCTCAGATGCGGCAGCCTACTGCCGCTGGACAGGCGGCGAACTTCCCTCCGAAACTCAATGGGAAAAGGCTGCTCGGGGAGGTTCTGATGCGAGAGCTTTTCCCTGGGGAGAGGCTCCGCCTTCGCAGGGTCTGGCCAACTGTGCTTCGGGCCAGGCCGAGCCCGTGGGCGACCGTGCCGGGGACCTCTCTCCCTTTCAGGTTTACGACCTGGGAGGCAACGTCAGCGAATTCACCCGGTCCGCCATTGCCGATCGGGCCGACCAGTCCATCATTCGCGGAGGTTCCTTTCAGGAGAGCGGTCGCTACGCCCTGGTAGGAGTCCGTCTTCGATCAGCCGGCCGCAACCAGCGTTTTGAAGACGTCGGATTCCGCTGCGTCGCATATTGAATTTCAGATTCCAAATCCCAAAACAGGAAGGGGGAGGCGGACTCGGGGCGGCGAACGTTAAGGAGCGGCCGAGAGCCGCCCTGAGTCCGCCTCCCCCTTCCTGTTGACCTCTCGGTTTCGAGATCAGAGAGTGGGAGGGCAATGATCTCCGGAAGATCATAGGGATGGAGCTCCCGTAACCCTTCCATTAACTCCTCCAGGCGGTCATTGCTGGTCTTGAAGATCAGGAGGTTTTCCACAGCTTTTTCCACAGTCCCCTGCCAGTGGTACACTGACCAGACGCTGGGGATGATGTTGACGCAAGCAGCCAGTTTTCGGTCCACCAGCGTAGTGGCCAGCTCCTGGGCTTTTTGGACATCATCGATGGTCGACAACACAATTCTCATGATTGAAACCTCCCTATGAATCTAAGCCGAAAAGCACGTCGTGAATTTCTCCTCATCGTTTTCTTCGTTTGCCTTTTCTCGTATGCCTACCTGCTGACCTACAGTTCGGGCGGTTTCATAGAGTTGGATCGAACCCGCATCGAACTGGAGCAACTGGAACTCAAGAACCAGCAGTTGCATGAAATCAACCGGCAGAAGGCTCAGCAACTCGAGAGGATCAAGAACGATCCGGAGGAACTGGAGCGCATTCTGCGCGAGAAGCTCGACTATGCCCGACCCGGCGACGTAATCATTAGGCTAGACAACCAGCCCTAATACTGAGTACTGAGTTCCCGATCTTCAAGTCCCCTCTATCCCGAGGGCGTCCTCTCTCCCCTTACCTTCATCCACGAGCATCAGCAAGCATGCCCCTCCCACAAAGAGGAGGGCAACCGCCGCGATCGAGACTCGAGGGCTATCCGTCCAGAGGCTGACCAGACCCATCATCATCGGGCCCAGCACCGCGGCGGATTTCCCAAGCATGTTATAGAAGCCGAAGAACTCGGCGGACTTGTCCTCTGGAATCAGGCGGGAATAGTAGGACCGGCTCAATGCCTGGATTCCTCCTTGAACTAGACCGATCATAATCGCCAGCACAAAGAAGTCCCGGCCGCTGGAAATGAAAACGGCGCCAATCGTGATGACGACGTAAACGGCAATGCAGATGAGAATGGTCGGACGGGGTCCGATCGACCGCCCGATTTTCCCGACAAGAAGTGCTGCCGGAAAGCCCACAAACTGGGTCAGCAACAAAGCCTGAATAAAGTCATTCCGGTCGAGCCCGATCGATATGGCCCAGACGCCCGCCATTCGCACGATGGTGTCCACGCCATCGATGTAAAGCCAGTAAGCGGCCAGGAAGAGGAACACCGTCCTTAGCTTTCGCACCTCTTGGAACGTCGACTTCAGCTGAAGGAACCCAAGGCGCGCGGCCTCCAACCCTGGGACGGCCTTGCGGCCATAGGCCGGCTCCTTGACCCAGAGTATGAGGGGAACCGAGAAGACGATCCACCACACTCCAACAGTGACAAAAGAAATGCGTATGGCCTGCTCCGGACTGTGCAGTCCAAAGAACCCGGGGAAAGTTACCATGGCAATGTTCAGGGCAAACAGGAGCCCGCCACCCAGATAGCCCAGGCCAAAACCCAGAGCCGAGACCCAGTCCCTCTCCTGAGGGGAAGAGAGACCCACCAGAAGGGCATCGTAGAAAGCGTTTGCTCCCGAGAACCCGATGGCTCCCAGGACGTAGAAAAGAGCCGCCAATTGCCACTCACCGCGGGAGACCGCGGTCAGACTGATAGTTGAGAGCGCCCCCATGTAGGCAAAGAAGATCAGGAACTTCTTGCGACGGCTCCCTTGATCAGCAATGGCCCCGAGTACGGGAGCCAGGAAGACAATAACCAGACTGGACAGGGAATTGATGGCGCCCACCCGGAAAGTGTTTTCTGCAGCGGAATGCTGAGTGCTCCAGTAGCTCGAAAAAAACACGGGAAAGAAGCCGGCCATGACGGTGGTTGCAAAGGCGGAATTGGCCCAGTCATAGAGAGCCCAGGAGAGGACTTGCCTTCTCGAATCTGAGTGCGACGACATGCTGCTAGCTCACCTTTCCCAGCTAAGCTTTCTTTCCCCATCGGGCAACCGCTCTGAGCATAGACCCGACCGAGTCCAGATCCTGAGGACTCACCCGTCCTGGAGGGATGCTGAGACCGCTGACGCTCTCGAGAATCTCCAGGACCTCCACCAGCCCGAAGGAATCAATCAAGCCGGAGGACACCAGGGGAGTCTCGAGGTCAATCGAGGTGTCGGGGAGAAGCAGTCCTCTCTGCTTGAGAGCCCGAATGATGCTGCTACTCAGTTGTTCCACGGATCTTGGGTCCACTTGTAGTCCTTCACCAGGTCGGCGTTTTGCTCGAGAAACCGGGTTCGGGTTGCCCTTCGGGCCGGCTTACCGGCGGTACTCTTGATCATCCAACCGGGTTTCACCACTCGCACAGCTCGAGGTGCGAACCCGAGATGAGCCACAATCTGCTGCCTCAGAGAGGCTTCGATCGCCTGGGCGCCGGGCAACTCTTCATCTGTATTCACCTCGGCGACCACGACCAGGTCCTGCGTACCGCTCTCCAGGCTTCGGACACCAAAGGCAACCGCCCGGCCGGGGTGAATCGCCGGATGCCGGGAGACCAGTTCCTCAACATCCGTGGGGTGAACATTCCTGCCGCCAAGGATAATGATGTCGTCGAGACGGCCCAGGACATAAAGTTCACCCTTGCGGAGGAATCCAACGTCGCCGGTTCGAAACCAGCCTTCCTCAATGCGGTTGCCCCCGTCGGGGCTGTCAAAATACCCGCTGAAGAGACAGTCGCTTCGGATCCAGATTTCACCGATCTCCTGCACCCCGACTCGACTGCCGTTCGGGTCGCAGATCTTCACTTCAGTATGCTCCAGACAGGTGCCGGACGACACCAGAGTCAAAGAATGATCGTGAGCAGCCCCCCCTTCCCGAACCCTGTCTGACATGGCCAGATAGTCGGCATCCACTTCCAGTCGGGTGGAAAGACGGCCGCGAGTGGAATGCGTCACCGCAAACACATTCTCCGCCAGCGCATAACTTGTCTCCAGGGCCGAGTCTGCCAGACCGTGCTCTTGAAAGCATCACAAAACGATTTCATGGCGGCTTCCGTGACCGGCTCGGAGCAATTGACCAGAGAACGCAGAGAGGAGAGGTCGAGCCCGGCTCGATGAGCCGGTGCTACCCTCCTGCTCAGGAAGGAAAAGGCAAAGTTTGGCAGCCAGGACCTGGTGGCCTTGAACCTGGTCACGAGTTGCAGGTAAGAAACGGGCCGCACCACCCAGTCATCAGGAGATTGAACGACCATCGGAAGACCCGCAGCGAGGGGCAGGAGAAAAGAAGTCATCAACCCCATGTCGTGGTAGAGAGGCAGCCAGCTCGCGAAACAGTCTGTCCGGTCCAGTTCCAGAACCCGGGCCAGTTTTCTCAGCTGGCGAAGAACCTGTCGATGGGTCAGACAGACCCCTTTCTGGAGACCCGTGGTGCCCGCCGAGTGCTGCAGCAGGACGCGGGTGTCCGGGGTGATCCCCGCCCGGACTCCGAGCGGATCTGTCCCGTCGATCGAGGCCCGGGTGATCTCCCGAAGAGAGGAGGCAGCGGGCAATGAAATCATCTCCTGAAGGTCAGGAGGAAACCCCGAGTCGATGACGACCAGGCGCGCGCCTGTTCGGCTCGTGACGCCCTTCAGCCCGGAGGAGTATTTCTCCCGGCTCATCTTGAAATTGGGATAGGCCAGAATTGCCGGGACCGCCCCCCTCGATGCAGCACCCCAGAAAGCGACCATGAGAAGCACCGGATCCTTGACCAGGAGGATGACCACGTCCTTCTCACTGACACCGGCTGCTTCCAGCCAACCTGCGGCTCGCTCGGACAACTCCTGAAACGTCCCAAAACTGAGAGACTCGAACTCGGGATCGGCCCCGGGAGTCCAGGCCGTTAGACACGTTTCGCCTGCGCGCCAGTTGCTCATGCAGTCGTGCAGGAGATTCCCTTCCCCGGGCAGGCTGATCAGGCTGGCAGAATCAGAGTTCATCGGCTTCAAAACTGCACGTACACGAATGGAGAATCGCCCTCTCCCCAGGCGATCGTCAGCAACAAAACAGCTGCAAAAAAGGCGGGGGACGCCAGGCGAAAAATCTGTCGCCCTCGTTCACTCTCGGCCCACTTGATAAAAGGCATTCTCAGGAAAAGGAGGAGGAGATGGGCGCCAAAGACCACCAGGACCAGGACGTGAAAAGCCGTGGCCAGACTGGCAGGCTGCCCGGCAGAAAACAGCCCGGCATACATTCTACCGGCCTGTTCCAGACTTCCAGATCGGAAGAGAATCCATCCCAGGTTGATGAGAATGAAGGTCAGGGCCCATCCCAGAGGTTGAGCTCTCCGGATCGGGTTCGGAGGCTTCTTGCCGAGCAGCCGCTGACCGGCCAGAAGGAGTCCGTGATAGAAGCCCCAGAGCAGAAAAGTGGCTGCCAGCCCGTGCCAGGCTCCAAAGACCAGCATAGCGATAATGACGGCCAGAAGACGCCATCCCGGATTCCTTCGTCGGGCCGCCAGCGGAAAGAACACGTAATCTCGGATCCAGGACGAGAGCGACATGTGCCAGCGGCCCCAGAAGTCGCTGGGAGAGATCGCTCCAAAGGGAGATCTGAAGTTCTCCCTGAGGCGGATTCCTACCAGCAGTGCAGACCCGATCGCAATGTGGCTGTACCCGGCAAAATCGAAGAAAAGCTGCAGGCCATATCCAAAGCTGAGAGAAACGATGTCCACGAGATTCCAGGTCTGGACCTGATCGAAACCCCAGTTCACTCCACCCTGGTCGTAAACACCGTGTGCCAGTGAATCCGCCAGAACGACCTTCATGAACAGCCCCAGAATAATCCGCTGAATTCCTTCGGACCCGTGCTCCCAGGCCGCAGTCGGTTTTCTGAACTGGGGCAGCATTTCGGGCAGTCGACAGATCGGGCCGGACAGGACGAGCGGCCAGAAAGCCATGAAGACAAAGAACTCCAGAAGCGTCGGTTTCTCGTCGAAACCTCGATAGATGTCAATCAGCCAGCCCAGCGCCTGAAAGGTGTAAAAGGAGACGCCGACTGGCAGCAGAAGGCCGGGAATAGACAGCGGAGAAAACAGATTGGCGAGAAGAGCTCCGGCATTTCGGGCAAAGAGTAAGATCAGGATGTTGAGCGCGATCCCGAAGCCGAGCACCCAGGGATGCCGGTTTCGATAGAGAAGTCGCCCCATCAGGAAGTTGACCAGCGACGACCCCACGAGCAGGAGAATGAAGACGGTGCTCCAACTCAAATAGAAACAGTAACTCAGGGCCAGAAACAGAAGCAGTCGGCCGCTGGGACGCCGTACCAGGACGACCACCAAAACGGCCGGAAGCAGGAACAGGAGATAGATTGGCGAGTGCAGTTCCATTCTGTAGGCTCGAGCGGATATCTTATATCACTCGGCTACCACTGCGACTCAGGAGGAACCTTGGCAACACCCACTCGGCGCCGGACCGCAAGACCCAAGACCAGGCAAGAGCTGGCGGAATCATACCCCCTCAGTGTTGTGATCCCTGCCAGGAACTCCCGTGACACGCTTCGGCGCTGCCTGGGTGCCCTGGCTGAAAACGACCTGACGCAGGTAGAGGTACTGATCGTCGACGATGCCTCCTCAGACGGAACTGGATCTGTGGTTCAGGAGTGGAAGGGAGCCCCCAGGATGGGGTTGATCTCCCTGGAGACCCGAACCGGCCCTGCCGGGGCACGGAACAGAGGGCTGGAGCAGGCTGTTCACCCCCACGTCCTTTTCCTTGACTGTGACGTTCTGCTCCCTGCCAGGAGCATTGAATGGATCCGTGAAAGTCTCGATCTCTACTCGCACCGCCCTGAAATTGCCGGCGTTCTCGGAATGTACGCGGAAGAGATCCCCCACCGGGATTTCCTTTCCAACTACAAGAACCTCTATACCCGTCATCTATACCTGGCCACCAACCCTCTCAGTCCTTACATACACACGCCTGTTTTTTGTGTCCAGAGAGAACTGTTGCGAAGCCACCAAGGATTCAATCCGAGTCGCGAGACCGGCGAAGATTTTCAGCTCGGCGTCACCCTGGGAAGTCGTGGCTATCGATTCGTGATCGACCGTCGAATCAACGGAGTTCACCTGAAGAAATACAGTTTCTCCGGGACCATGCGCGAGAATGCCCGTCGTATCCGGGACCTGACCAGGCTGGATCTGAGTCGCGAGGAACGAGCCTTCTCACTGCGGGCTCACCGGTGGACAAGAATCCTCTCACTGGCGATCCCCGGTCCGGCCCTGGCGATCGGGCTGCTGGCGCTGAAACAGCCGCTGGCGCTGATCGGTCTTCTGTTCCTTCTCAGCCTCTTCGGGCTCGCCAATTTACGCTTCCTGCGGCTCTGCAGGAGATCCAGAGGCCGGGTTTTTGCCCTGCAGGCAGCAGCCTTTCTATTCTTCGAAATGCTGGCCGCCGAGTACTTTACGGTGCGGGCGTATCTAAAGAAGTGGCGCACAAACCGGGACGACTCTCCCCTATGAGGATTCGGTCCGAAACTTGCCTCTGGGAGGCGCCTTGGGACGGCGACCCTGAGGCACCACAACGTTAAGAGAGTGGGAGGGGGCCTGGGGCGGCGCGACGCTTAAATTCCCGAGCGCAGCTCCAGGACTCCTCTCACTCACGGAATCCACTACCAGCGTCCCTCCAACTCGAAAGCTGGCAGAACTCCATCTCAATCCTACCGGTCTCAGACCGAGGCTCCCCAGAGCGGGAAAGCGGGGAACCCGGAACTCGAATGCGAAACTCAAAAAGAGTTCCAGAGAATACGCGCTGCCCGGCGGGGGTTGAACAGGGTATTGACGCTCATGGCGCACTCATACGTGCACTGGCAACCCAGCTCCTGCTGGTAGTTGCGGGCTTCCTCGGCCTGGCGAGCCGACCACAACCCGGCAAAATCACAGTTGAAGTCCCGGACATTGCCCATGCTCTTGTCCAGCGTCTCACACACGTAGACCTCGCCGGTTTCACTCAGTATCCCGATCAGCTGACCTGCATAGCAGGGTGAGATTCGGGAAGTGGCACCGGCAGCCTCTTCAATCAGACGGTAGGTTTCCTGCTCCTTGGCAATCACCAGGCGATCCGCCCAGCCCTTAGTGAGACGATGGGCCTTTCGGTAACTGATCACCTGGTCGGCGAACTCCTGGTACTGGCGCAGGTCCACTTCTTTCAGAGCAGGATCAATGGGATCACCTCTCGCCAATGTAATGGTGATGGCGTCCGGCTGGAGATCCTCCACTACATAACGATAGAACTCGTGCAGCCGGTCCTGATTGGCTGACGTGACTGTGAGCGCGACACCGACAGAAAGATTGGGATGCTGGGCCTTCAGCTTTTGGAACTCCGCCAGGCAGCGAATCGCCTGGTCAAAGCTGCGCTCGCTCTGTCGGATCGCGTTGTGTATCTCCTTGGGTCCGTCCAGAGAAACTCCTGTGCAGACGCGCGCATTCCTGACTTTCTCGAGCAGTGCAGCGGCTCTCTCGATCGTCCTCTCCACCATCAGACCGTTGGAGGGGATCTGAATGTTCCTGACTCGGGAATGGGTCTCAAAGGCAGCAGCGATTTCAGGCAAATCGGGCCGCAGATAAGGCTCGCCACCTGTCAGCGACAGGGAGAGAAGATTGGGCAGACTGCGCGCCACTTTCTCGATCTCATCCAGAGAGAGCTCGTTCTTGGGAAGGTTGAGTTCTTCCCAGTAAAAGCAGTGCCGGCACAAGAGATTGCACTTGGAAGTGACGAAAAAGATGAGATTGACGGGAAGACCTCGTTTGATGAGAAGCCGACTCGCAATCCCCAGGTTTTGAGCCACCCGCCGCATTCGGTCATGGTAGCACAGGGGTGGTGGGTTCTAGGGCTGTCGGACGCCATCTCCCCACCGGAGCCAATTCCCAGAACCCAGAACCCATCACCTAGAACCCAAGACACCTTGTGAACATTTCTGGCCCTTCCTCCGTTCTGTTTAGCAATGAATGGAGGTTTTTGGATGCAACTGAAAAGAGACATTTCGATCGTGCTGCTGATTCTCTTCCTGGGAAGCTCCCTGGCCTGGGCCCAGAACAGTACCTTGCACATCAGAGTGCAAGAGGGCGAACTGGAGAAGGTAAGTATCAATCTACCGGTTTCGGTAATCTCAGCCTTTCTGCCACTCTTGGAACAAAAGATGGACCACCTGAGGGGTGACCACATCCAGATGGGTGGGCAAGAGCTGGGGATTGCACAACTGCGAGAGATCTGGAACGCACTCAAGACCGACGGGACCTACGAGCTTGCCAACATCCAGACCGAAGACGAAAACATTCGCGTCACGCTGGATGAGAACAATCTTCTCGTCGACACGGATGAAGCGTCCCAGGAGCAGGTCCACGTCCGAATCCCGGTCCCGGTGGTCGATGCGCTGCTCTCGGGCACGGGCGACGAGCTCAATCTGGCAGGAGCCGTGGAAACTCTGGCTTCCCTGGGCGGATCCGATCTGGTGCAAGTCCAGTCCGGTGATGAGCACGTCCGAATCTGGATTGACTGAATCATTTCAGATTCCAAATTCCAGATTCCAGGAAAGAGTGGGAGGGGCCTCGGCCTCGCGGACGGCGAACGTTAAGGAGCGGCCGAGAGCGGCCGCGAGGTCGAGTTCCGGTAGGGATGCCAGTTGCCTGGCACCCCCCGGACAGATCCGTACGTGAAGACATAACTTCATACGGCTCCTACCTCGGGTCGAACGCCAAAACGCACGAAGGGTGGAGGATGTAGGATACGGACACTGGGGATCCACCGCTTGACATACCGGTTGAACCGCGGCCACGGCATGTTCGCTTTCTGGCTCCGACGCCGCAAGGCGTGGCACCAGCCGCGACACACCGCGCTGCGGAAGGCGTTCAGGGCGTCACTGTTGCCCGGGACCGCATGGTAGTTGAAATAACCCTGGACGACGGACCGGTGCCACTTCCCCTGTTCGGGGAGCGAATCGTGCCGTCGGCGCAGCTGTTGTGCGCGGATCTGCTTCAACTTGCGTCTCAGACGTTTCCCTTCGGTCTTCCGCCGGATCGTAAACCCGCCTTTTCGACCTTGCGCACAGATATGGCGAAAGCCCAGGAAGGTAAAGGTATCCGGTCTGGTCTGCCCCCGGCGGCGACGATTCTTGCTCGCCCAACGGCCGAACTCAATCAACCGCGTCTTTTCCGGGTGCAGTTGCAGGCCGAACTGCGACAGCCGTACCGCCAGCTCCCGGCGGTACTGTTCGGCCTCCTCGCGATGCTGGAATCCCAGCACGAAGTCGTCGGCGTAGCGGACGATGATGACCGCCCCTTTCGCCTTACGTCCTCGCCACTGGTGGGTCCGCAGATCCAGTACATAGTGCAGGTAGATGTTTGCCAGCAGGGGCGAAATTACCGCCCCCTGTGGCGTTCCCACCGTGCTCCTGGACCATTGACCCGCTTCGGAGACTCCCGCTCTGAGCCACTTGCGGATCAGTCGCAGAACCCTCCGGTCCCCGATCCGGTGCTGGAGAAACTTCAGCATCCATTCGTGGTCGATGGCGTCGAAAAACCCACTAATGTCAGCGTCCAGCACCCAATTCACCGGCCGATTGGTAATCCCCATCCACAGCGCATCCAATGCTCGATGCTGACTGCGTCCGGGGCGGAACCCGTAACTGAAGCCCATAAACTCCTCCTCGTAGATCTGCTCCAGTACCGTAACTACGGCCTGTTGCGCGATCTTGTCCTCCAGGGCCGATATGCCCAGTGGACGCAGCCTGCCATCCTCCTTTCGGAGGTAGACCCGCCTCGAGGGGTGGGCTCGATAGGTCCCGTCATGGATTCGGGTATGCAGAACGAGCAGTCGCTCCCGCAACCCTTCTCCATATGCTTGCCACGTCATTCCGTCCACCCCTGCAGCAGCCTTCCGCTTCAAGGCGAAATAGCTCTGCTTCAGCAGTTCCGGTGTCACGTGGTGCAGCAACGCGGTGAACCGCATCTTCCTATCCCGGCGTGCGGCCTGCCCTACACCAGCCAGTCGATCGTCACACCTTTCCGGCTCCGTGTCCGGGGCGTGGCCGCCTTCACTGGTGCTTCCCTTGGCCGGACTCCTTCCCTCCACAAACTCCGCCGACTCTTCGTCTTTGTTCGCTCGCTTCATCAGTACTATGAGTCCGTCCGACTCCCCAGGGCCGTATATGTCCGGCATTACGGCTTACCTTCGCCGGCCTGTCCGCCTGCCATCCAGACGGACTACCCTGGGGTCTCTCGGTTCTCGTCCATGGAGCGTCCACGCTTGCACGGGGTCTCTGACTCCGCCAGGCCCTGCTGCGACTCGCCTTTTACGCCGCAGCCGGTTTCGCCTCCCCCTTCCCGACTCCTCCCTCTTCCTGTCTTGGAATCTGGAATATCCCTAGGTCCGAGCGCTGAGCAGAAGCACCAGGCTGCTCGATCCAAAGACCAGGTTTGGTCCCCAGGCCGCCAGAAACGGCGCCAGAAAACCGTTGGTTCCCAGCACCCCGAACACACCAAAAGCTCCCCAGTAGAAGATCCCCAGAAACACTCCAACAGCGATCCCATGGAGAGCCCCTTTACGGCCGATAGACAGGGCGAAGGGTACGCCCAGGATCGTCATGATGAGGCTGACAAACGGGAAAGCGATCTTGGTATGAAGATCGGTCCGCAGATGGTCTACTTCAAGTCCGGCTTCCTGCAGGCTGTTCAGGTATTGACTCAACTCCGCATAAGTCATCTTGCTCGACTCTTTCACTTCACGGACGAAATAGTCAGGCTTCTCGGGCAATTCCAAAAACATCTCTTCAAAGGGTGCAAAGCCCTCGTTCTCTTGTGTCAGGTCGCGGGTCCAACCTTGCTGAAAGCGCCAGGCCTGGCGCTCTCGATCCCACAAGGACCGATAGGCATAGATATGCCGGTTGAGCCTGCGGCCTGAAATGTCGATCTCGTAAATGGAAATCTCAGCGAAGAGGTTCCGATCCGAGTCGAAGTAGTTGTAGTTGTAGAGCCGGTTGTCCTCTCCAAAAATCCAGTTCCGGCCAGGCTGGTAAAAAGTCTGAATCGGACGCCCCTGGATGAGATTTCGAAGATTGTCCTGGCGCTGGTTAGCGTACGGCAGCACGTACTCCTGAAGAAGAAAAGTGGCGGTGCTGACCAGCAGAGCAACCATGACAACCGGTATGACCAGCCGATACAAGCTGATCCCACTGGCCTTGAACGCAATCAGCTGAGCCGTCTTCTCGAGCAGCCCAAAGGTGGTCAGAGTTGCGATCAGCATGGAAATAGGAATCAGCAGCATCAGAGCGTGCGGCAGAAGGTATAGAAAGTACTCGGCAAGAAGCGAATAAGGCTGATCGTTCGCAACAAGATCGTCAATGAGTTCAAAAAAAGTAAAGAGGTAAAACAGGCTCAGGCAGATCAGAAGCGTCGGGAAAACGTAGATGAGAAAGGTCCTCATCAGGTAGAAGTCCACCACCCGGGTGAGACCGATCCGAACTCGCGGCCGGCGGCGGCGTTCCAGCTTCCGATGGACGAGATGCAGTTTCCTTCCCGCCTGCCGGATCAGGTGACCCAGGCTCGAAAGAACCTTTCCGGCCCGGCTTCCGCTCCAAGAGAACGAGCCATCCCCTGAGGCCAACGAAGCGAAGCGAAGGCTGCCCAGTGCAGCCAGACCAAGCAGGAAATTGGCTCCCCAGATACCGACGATCCAATGGATCGCCCCCTGACTGGCCATTCTCGAGCCTGTCGCAAACAGCAGGTAAAACGAAAATGCGACTACCAGACTGACAATCGACCCGTAACCTCGACCTCCTCGATGGGCCCGAATCCCGAGAGTGACGCCAAGGATGGCAAAGACCAGCGGGGCAAAGGCGAGGGCAATTCTCCTGTGGATTTCGACTCGGCTCTGAAACCCTACTTCTCCAGGGGCCTGGCTGGAGTCCCGGAGCAGTTCCTGCAGGACTTTGTCGGCTGGCTTCTTGGGCCGCCGAGCCGCCGGTTCTGCCTGGGGCAAGTCGATTGCAACACCCAGCGACCCGAAACTGCTGACGCTGTACTTGGCAGGGTCGTTCTCGTTGAAGTCGTAGTTGGCTCCGTCTTCCAGAAACACCTGGAGCTGACTGCCCTCACTATCGATCACAATCTGCCCGGTCCTGCTTAGAATGACCTGGCGCCTGCCCTCTTCTTTGGCGTGGGCCAGCATGACACCCCGCCAGATGTCACTGCCCACTTCCACATCGTGAACGTATAGAAGAGTGCCGGGAAAGTCCTCATTGAAGACCCTCGGCTTGATCTGGGAGCGCGCGGGACGAACTCCGATCTCCCCACGAAGGAGTTTCAGATTCCAGTTCCCCAGAGGAAGCAGAAAGAGCGTCAGTACCAGGGTCAGCAGCGAGACGCCACCGCCCAGCTTCAAGACCGGAGCCAGGATCTGGAGCAGACTCACCCCACCGGCTCGCATGGCGACAACCTCGCTTTCGGAGGAGAGGCGGCTGAAGCCAATCAGCGCGCCCACCAGAAAAGCAATGGGAACCGTAAAAACCAGGATGCTGGGGAGCAGATAGCCAATCACTTTCAGAATGGTCAGGGCATCTGCGTTCTTCTTGATCAGCAGCTCGGTGAATCGCCCAAATTCCCGGCTGAAGACAACAAAGGTCAAAACCAGGAAGGCCAGAATGCTGGGTGGAATCACCTCCTGGTAGATCACCCGGTTGATTCTTCTGAGTGGCAAGATTCTCAGATTCTAGCAGCTTTGGATTGGAGGGTGAGGGCGGTAAGGTCGGCAGGTGTAGGGGCCGGTCTCGTGCCGGCCCGCTGGCGGGCGACCACAAGGGTCGCCCCTACGAGTCCTTGCAGGCGAAATACCCGGGGTAGAATAAGAGAGGTGGAGATCGAAACGCTGGGCCTCGTCGACTACGAGGAGGCCCTTGATTTGCAAACACGGACGCTCGAGTCCCTGAGTCGTGGGGCGGGCCCGGAAAGAGTCTTTCTGCTCGAGCACCCTCATGTGTTCACTGTGGGGAGGCGGTGGCGAGGATCTGCCCATGGTCCCACCCGGGGGCCGCACGGATGGGTCCGAACCGTCCCCACTTCCCGCGGAGGAGACATCACCTATCACGGTCCGGGGCAACTGGTGGGGTACCCGATCCTGGATTTACATCGGCGCGGGCGTGATCTTCATTTGTACCTGCGAAAGCTGGAGGAGTGCCTTATCCGCACCGTCCGCGACTTCGGGCTGGACGCCCACAGGCGAGAGGGCCTGACCGGGGCCTGGACCTCTGAAGGCAAACTGGCATCGATTGGAATCGCTGTTAAGAAATGGATCACCATGCATGGTTTTGCTTTGAACGTGGCCACAGATCTGCGCTACTTCGAAGGAATCGATCCCTGCGGGATTCCGGAGTGTCCGGTAACCTCCATGTCACACCTGCTGAACCGTGCCATCTCGATCGAGGAGGTGCTACCGGTTCTTTCCCGCCACCTGACGCAGGTGCTGAGGCCTGTCGAAGCCACCAGACTCGCAGGGCGGGAGGAATCTCGAAATCAAGAGGATCGGAAGTCGAAGGTCGCAGAGATCTCCGCCTGAGAGAGTGGAATGGCTTTTCAAGTCGGTAATATCTCTGTCAAGGGGGACCTGATTCTCTCCCCCATGTCGGGATTCAGTGACCTTCCCTTTCGCTCGCTGTGTCGCCGGATGGGGTCGGCGATGAGCTATACGGAGTTTGTTTCCGCCCTGGCGATCCTGCACGGCAAGAGCGATCGGACCCGTCGAATGCTCAGCTATCGCCAGGAGGAGCGGCCCGTTGTTTTCCAGATCTTCGACAGCGACGAGCAGCGGATCATCGAAGCGGCCAGGCGAATCGAGCAGCTTGGTCCGGACGTGATCGATCTGAATATGGGCTGTTCGGTGCGTCAGGTCAGCGGCCGTGGGGCCGGTGCGGCTCTCCTCAAGAACCCTGGCAAGATCGGCTCCATTTTCGAGAAGCTCACCAGATTCCTCAGTGTTCCCGTCACTGCCAAGATCAGACTTGGCTGGACCGGGGAGTCACTGAACTATCTGGAAGTGGCCCGGGTCCTCGAGAAATCAGGTGCCTCGCTGGTTGCCGTCCACGGTCGGACCAGGGACCAGGCTTACCGTGGAAGCGCCAACTGGGACGCGGTTGCGGAGATTGTGGATTCCGTCCGCATTCCCGTGATCGGAAACGGGGACGTGAAGAGTAGAGCAGACATTGAACGGATGAAGGCTCACACAGGCTGCGCGGCGATCATGATTGGTCGCGGAGCCATCGGGCACCCCTGGATCTTCCAGAGGAGGGATCGAGATGAAATCGGAATGGAGGAGAAGGCCGACTTCCTGGGGCTGCATTTTCGCGCCATGATCGACTTCTATGGAGAGCGACTGGCCCTGCTGCTGATCAGGAAACATGTAGCGCGCTACTTGAAGGGAGCACCGGGGATCCGGGACATCCAGCAGCAACTGGTCCAGATCGAATCGATCCCCCGTTTTTACGAGTTGCTGGAGCAGGCCAGATCCAGGTTTTCCACCTGGAACCCCCTCCCATCATCCAGCCTGACCGCCGTCAGTTCTCCACCCCAGCCGCACCCGGAATCGAGCGCCCAGGAATTGGGAAGGCGACGATAACCGAGCGCTGCCCAGTGCCCAAACACGATTCGGGTTTCATCTGCCCGACGAAGCTCATACCAGGGCCGGCAGGGATGAGTTGCAACCTCCGGAGGACCCGTAAAATCGAAGCATGGCACACCGTCCGGACGGCACGTCCTGAGTCTGGTGAAAGCCTGAGCCGCTGCCACCGTTTGGGCTCGGGAACCGAGCTTCGGATCCCAGATCGCATTTCGATCTTCGAACAACTGCTTCAAGAAATCGGCGGCACCAGGCCCGCGAAGTTGATTCTCGACATCGGCTGCCAGCTCTTTCGCGGTTTCGATCGTCCACTGCGGCAGCAGACCGGCATGGACAATCATCTGATTCCCACACTCGGCGATCAGCGGACGCCTCAACAACCAGTCCACTAGCTGAGCACAATCAGGGGCACCCAGGAATTCGTCCAGAGAGTCTCTCTCCCGACGCTCAGTCACGCCGTGAGCACAAGCCAGCAGGTACAGATCGTGGTTGCCGAGGATAGAGTCGATTCCGGCATTCCCGGCCGCCCACCGGGTCACAGCCAGAGAATCCGGGCCCCGGTTGACAAGGTCACCAACCAGCCAGATCGTATCGGCTCCCGGCCGGTAGTCGATCACTTCGAGCAAACGGATCAACGACTTGTGGCAGCCGTGAACATCCCCTATGGCAAAGCTGGCCATGGAAGCCTAGAACCACGCGGAGGCTGTATTGGATTCTGCGCTCTTACTGTGCTCATTGAAGGCCCGTACCTGATAGGCAAAGGCCCCGTTCACGTATTTACCGACCTTGTCCCGGTGGTGGTCCGTGTTGGAGCCCACGAAGCCGACAACCGTAAACTCTTTGCCATTGTCGGAACGAAGAATCTCGAATCCAAGCTCATTGTCCGATTCATCCTGCCACTTCAACCGGGCAACCGCCACGGCACCCTCGAAGGCGACCCTGGCCGATAGATTGATCGGCCTTGCCGGAACCGATTTCTGATCCTGGACCCCCGCCCCAAACGACAGGCCAACCATGACTAGAAAAGCTCCCGCCGCGATCGTTTTCATGACTTCTGTTCTCACTCTATTCAGGATACTCGATTCACGAGAAACGAGGAACGAGGAACGCGAAACGGATTAATGCTTGAACTCGGCGATAAGGTCCTGAAGGCTCGCCTTGGCGTCACCAAAGAGCATCCTCGTGTTGTCCTTGAAGAAGAGGGGATTCTGAATCCCCGCAAACCCCGCAGCCATGGACCGCTTGCTGACAATGACCGTTCTGGCGCGGTCCACTTCGATAACGGGCATCCCGTAGATGGAACAAGTCTCATCATCCCGAGCACCCGGGTTGACGACATCATTGGCCCCGATCACCATGGCCACGTCCACGGTCTCCATGACGGAATTGATGTCATCCATTTCAGTGAGCTGATCGTAAGGAACATCCGCCTCGGCCAGCAGGACATTCATGTGCCCGGGCATGCGACCCGCCACCGGGTGGATGGCATATCGGACTTCACTGCCGTTGGCCTCCAGCAGTTCACCAAGTTCCTTGACCGCGTGTTGAGCCTGAGCCACTGCCAGACCATAGCCAGGCACGAACACAACCGAGCCGGCTGCCTCCAGAATGTAATAGACATCCCCAGCCGAGATGGGCCGGGCCTCTCCCTGGACAGCGGCGTCACCCCCGGTTGCGACGGCCCCGAATCCATTAAAAAGAACATTCGAGAGAGACCTGTTCATGGCCTTACACATGATCTTGGTCAAGATGATTCCACTGGCTCCGACCAGTGACCCGGCAACGATGAGAATGTTGTTCTGAACAGCGAAGCCGGCCGCGCAGGCCGCCAGGCCGGAATAGCTGTTGAGCAGCGAGATGACCACCGGCATGTCCGCCCCGCCAATCGGGATCACAGCCAGGATACCGAGCAGGAATGAGGCCCCGATGAGGATCCAATACAGTTGTGACTGGTTTTCCGGGTAGAGAATCAGCCAGACACCCGCCCCTGCAGCCCCCGCAAACATCAGCCCGTTGAGAACCTGCTGACCTGGAAAAAGGAGAGCCTTGCCAATCCGCAACCCGGCCACCGAGAAATCGCGGAGCTTGAGAAAGGCCACCAGACTCCCGCTAAAGGTAACGCCACCAATCAGCGTAGCCAGCAAGATGGGTACAGAAACGGAGTCGGCCATACCGGTCCGGGCCTGGAACTCCGCCCACGCCACCAGCAGGCTGGCAATTCCTCCGAAACCGTTGAACAGGGCGACCATTTCGGGCATCGCCGTCATGGTCACAAAGCGAGCGGCTATCCAACCGACTACGGCTCCCGCCGCTACACCTCCAGCGATCCATCGCAAGTCGACGACCTGGTGATGAAACAGCGTGGAAGCAACGGCCAGGAACATGGCTACGGCGGAGACAAGATTCCCTCGTCTGGCCGTAGCGGGAGAGCTGAGCATCTTCAGGCCCAGGCCAAAGAGAAGAGCGGACAGAATATAAACCCAGTTGATCCAGATGGTCATTCTTTGGGGGCCCGATCTTTCTTCCGGAACATGGCCAGCATACGATTCGTCACGAAGTAGCCGCCCACGACGTTAATGGTGGCGAAAAAGACAGCCGCGGTGCCGAGAATGATACCCATCTCCGTTTGGCTCGAACCGGCAGCCAGAAGCGCGCCCACCAAAGTGATTCCGGAAATAGCGTTGGCTCCGGACATGAGCGGGGTATGCAAGGTCGAGGGAACCTTTGAAATGAGTTCAAGCCCCAGCAAGATGGACAGTGTCAGAATGAGGGCAAGAAAAACGTTTTCCATGATCTCTGGTCAAGAATCTTTGAAACGATCGTGGCAAATGCTGCCGTCGTGAGTGATTAAACTGCCCTGGATGATCTCGTCTTCCAGGTCAAGTACAAACTTCTTTTTCTCGTCACACCAGAACTCGGAAACAAGGCTGACGAGATTGGAGGAATAGACCTGGCTGGAGTGAGCCGGCACGAGTCCGGGAAGATTCTTCAGGCCCACAATCTTGACTCCTTCCCGATCCACCACTCTCCCCGCTTCTGAAGCTTCCACGTTGCCACCGCTTTCCACTGCCAGATCCACCACCACGCTCCCCGCCTTCATTCCCGCCACAACATGATTTCGAATGATCAGAGGAGCTTGCCGTCCGAAAATCTGGGCGGTGGTGATCACAACGTCCGACTGGTGGCACACCTTCTCCATGGCCTTCTGCTGGATTTCCATCTGCTCACTGGTAAGAGCGCGAGCGTAGCCCTGCTCCGTGGATCCGGTCTCTCCCAGGTCGACTTTCAGGAAGCGGGCTCCCACGGAGTGGACCTGCTCTTCTACCTCGGGCCGCGTGTCGAAAGCCTGAACCCGGGCTCCCAGTCGCCGGGCTGTAGCAATCGCCTGCAAACCGGCCACGCCGGCACCGATCACAAAGACGCGGGCCGGAGGAATCGTGCCTGCCGGGGTTGTCATCATGGGAAATATCCGGTTCAGATGGCTGGCTGCGAGCACGACGGCAACATAACCCGCCAGGTTGGCCTGCGAACTGAGAGCGTCCATTTTCTGGGCCTTGGTGGTTCTCGGGATCATTTCCATGCTCAGCGCCGACACACCCTGCCGGGCCAGCGCCTCCAGCAGATCGCGCCGACCAAAGGGATCCAGAAACCCGATGTGGACGGTGCCGGGCTTGAGCAGCGATGCATCCAGCGCCCGGGGAGGGCCGAGACTCAGGATCAGTTCCGAGCCGGACAGAATCTCCTCCCGTGCAGCCTCCCGCCCTCCTTCATCAAGGTAGGCCTGGTCTGGGAAACCAGCGGCAACTCCAAGTCCGGCTTCGAAGACCACTTCAGCTCCCAAATCAACCAGGCTCTTCAGTCCCGGCGGAACAATGGGAGTGCGCGTCTCCTCAGAATCAGTCTCTCTGGGTATCCCAATTCTCATTTTATTCCTGATTTCAGCGGCCTCTTTTCAGGGCTGCCCCCGCTCAGGGTTTTCTTCGATAGGCCTCCGCGAAAATCCGGCGGAGGGGCGAAAGACAGTAGTTTTCCAGAAGATCTTTGAGGATCTCGGGCTCGGCCAGCAGTTGATCTTCGTGGTCAGGATTCAACAAGAAATGGAGGCGAACGATGTCAGCCTTGCTCTTGCGAGCGTCGAGGAAGACTGTTCCTCCCAGGTGAGGCTCAAAGGGCATCACATCCTCGTAGGTGTAGCGATCAAAGGCAGGCCGCGTCCAGGGCTTCTCATTGCGGGCCCGCCAGTAGTAGGTCTTGAGCCGTTCGATGAACGCATCCAGATCAAAACCGGCCGTCTTGTTGTTGACGCTGGAGACGATGAAGAGCTTTTCCTGCTCTTCGAGAAGATTGAGACCGTAGGTTACATCCAGGTCATCGGCTCGACCAAATTTGATCCTGTAGCTCGACTCCTCGTTGAAATGTTTGAGCTCGGGCTCGACTCCGAGCTGACGACTCTCCTCGACGGTCACATAATGAGGCTTACAGCGCTCGTACCAATCACCCATGATGGTACGGATAGTATCGTTCAGGAGCCTCTTCTTTTGTTCCAGCGGAGCCATGGTAAAGCGCTTATTCTGAGGTTTTTCGGACCAAAAGTAAACACTTCAAAGGTCTGCATCCGGGCTCGGACCGAGTCTTCTCCCCGGGGCCTTCCGAAACCGGTTTGATTCGAGTTTCTCCGAATTGCTACATTGACTGGAGAATGTCCAAGGTGGTCGGAGGAATGCGCAAGGATCAGGCTATCTACAGATGTCTTGTCTGGCTGGCCTCAGCCTGCCTCCTGGCCAATACATCCCTCGCCCTCCAGCAGCAGACCCAGCCCCTCGACACGGAGATCTTTGTCGAAGTCGACGCCGTCAATCTGCTCGTTTCCGTCACCAGCAAGCAGGGCCGCTCGGTCACCGACCTGAAGCTGGAGAACTTTCGCGTGCTCGAGGATGGAAAGGCCCAGACGATTACCAACTTCGGGATCGAGTCGAAGCTACCTCTCAGCATTGCGGTCCTGATCGACACGAGCGCCAGCGTGAGGACCAAATTGGAGTTTGAGAAGCAGGCGGCCATCAACTTTGTTTTCTCCGTGATGCAGCCGAGAGACCAGATCATGGTGGCCGAGTTCGATACCGGGGTCACCCTCGTCACCGACTTCACCAATCAGCCCACTGAAATCGCCCGCCAGTTGAAAGGCCTGCAGGCGGGCGGCGGAACCGCGCTCCTCGATGCGATCTACATCGTGGCCCGGGACAAGCTGAACATCCCTCAGCGGCGCAATACGGTCATCGTCATTTCCGACGGGGCTGATCTGGACAGCACCCATTCCTCCAAAGAAACCCAGGTCCTGGTCCAAGAGAACAACATCACTGTCTATGCAATCGGAACCAATCGGATTGGAGCCAGTGGGGACCGGCGGGGAGAAAAAATTCTCCAGGAACTGGCGCAGAGGACCGGGGGACGAGCCTTTTTCCCGTACTCGGCTGAACAACTGCACCACGCCTTCAACCTGATTGACGAGGAACTGAGAAGCCTCTACAGCCTGACCTACACGCCGACCAGGACACAGCGAGACGGAAAGTATCGGAAGATCAAGGTCAAGCTGGTGAAAGCCAAGAATCTGGTGGTGAGACACCGCAAGGGGTACTACGGCCCCTCAGCGACTTCCTGACGGCAATGAACCTTTTCCCGGGCCCCGCTCTCCATACCAAGAAGGTTCTGGATCAGGCTTATGCGACTCATCCGCTGCCTCTTACTCGGCATACTCTCACCCCTGTCCCTTTACCCGGCCACCATATCGGGCAATGGATCCTTTCCCGAGCATGAGCTTCTCGAATATCTTGCTACCCACGATATTCACTTCACCGATCTGAGCCGGGCAGAGCCTGACCAGCTAAAGCGGTCGAGACATCTTCTCGAATTCTTTTATCAGGATCGGGGTTATCTGCTGACGGAAGTGAAAACCGGGATCTCGCCTTTCATTTTCCGTGTCGTGGAAGGGCCGAGAGTGTCTGAGATCAGGGTTTATGCGGAGGGAAATCACGAGATTAGCGACAAGATTCTGAAGCAGCTCCTTGGGGATTCGACCAGAATCAGTCTCATCCGAGAAGGAATCCTTAAAATCCAAAAAACCTACCGGGATCGCGGCTTCCTGGAGGCCAGGCTGGAAGGACCTTCGATTGAGGTGATTGAGGGCCCGGATGGGTGGCCAATTTCGCTCCCTGCCGGCAAACCCAATTATTGTGCCAACCTGAGACTCTCTATTGAGGAAGGGCCTCGGTTTCGGTACGGGCACCTTCAACTCCCCCTGCCGGGCCATGAACTGCCAGTGGAGATGCCGCGAAAGGGTGAGTATTACTCAGAAGCCGAACTCGTCGATCTGCGCGAGAATCTACTGGAGCACTTTCGAAAGGAAGGTCGTTTTCTTTCTGAGCTCCAAATCCAGCTTCGGGTGAATAGACCGACTCTGTCCGTGGATCTGGAAGTGTCGTTTGAAGTCCTCCCCACCCTCTCCATCCGCAAGATTGAGTTCGACGGGTATTCCGTCTTTCCGGACTCCTTCTATCGTCGCGAGCTTCATCTGCGTGAGTCCGAACCGCTGGATCCGCGCAAACTTGAGCAGAGCCTGAAGGCTCTCCGGAGAACTGGAGCCTTGACCTCCATCGGACGAGACGATGTGGAAGTCACGGTTCATGCGGATGAAGAGGAAGCGGACCTGCTCATACACCTCCACGAAAAGGACCGGCAAAGGGTGCAATTCTCGGCAGGACCCGGGGGGCTACACGATCTCCAATCTCCTGGGGCTGCAAGACAAGACGGGGCTCCACCTTCAGATAGGCTCGAACACCTCGGAACTGGCTCTGGGAACAGCCTTTCGCCAGCTGGTTGGCTCCAGCCTCCCCGTCGATCTGGCTCTGGGTTTCGTTCGCCGCAATACAGGACTGCGATTGCCCAGCGTCGACCGGCAAGTGCGCCGGCTCTTCTTCCACAAGAGTCGTGGTTTGAGCGGCTCCACCCGCTTCCGTCTCTCCCCCAATCAAAACCTCTCTCTTGATTCAGTCTTCGAGAAAATACTGGAACCGAAACCGGGCCTGCACTGGGTGCTTCGGCCTTCCTGGCAGCTAGACGAGAAGACCAGTCGGGTAGGCCGCCAGGTCCAGGTCGGCCAGCGATTCTCCGTCTTCAATGGAACGCGGGAGTCCTGGAACTGGGGCTCGGATACCTCGTGGAGCGTCCACCTTCCAGTTTCCGGCCAGCCGGGTGACCGTCCTCTGCGCCTGCGATTCAAAGCTGCCTGGACCCGATTCTTCGGAGAAGGCGAACCTTTTTCAGACAGACTCTTCCTGAACGGTGGTGAGTTGAGGGGATTCCCTGCTTCGAGCGGCCCCTGGGGGGACGTGGCTGGTGAGCTGATCCCGATCGGGGGAGACACCAGGTTCAGCCTCAGTAGCGAGTACGAACACCAGTTACACCGCCGGGTCAGCCTCGTGCCTTTCGCGGATGCGGGTATGCTCTTTTCGCAGTCGGATCCGCGGGCGGCCCACCCGCTAGCTTCCACCAACCGGATCTGGCGCAGTTCCCTGGGTAGCGAAGTTCGTCTCCATCTCTCCGAACGGCTGCCCAAGCCCCGTCTCATCCTGGCCTGGAATCCGCTGCGACTGGACCTCCTCGTCCGGGCTCCCGGAGGGCTGGCCCGGCTGAAGGATCCAGCTTTTGTGTTTCGGGTACGGTTCTAGGTGCTGGGTGCTGGGTCTGGGTTCTGGAAATGAATGTGGGAGGGGCCTCAGGACCGCGACCGCCGAGCTTCCACCCTCACGATGCCCGGTCGCCGCCCCAAGGCGCCGCCCACATTCCAAATCTGGAATTTGGAATCTGGAATCTGGAATTCTATACTCTCAGGCAGAATGACGTGGGAACACAAGGGCATAACCTTCCATCTCGAACAGGAGTCCCTCGGTGCCTTTGTAATGATCTCTGCGCGGGTCCCCCCTGAGGGTCTCTTTGTGCGCATCCGGCCATTTTCCGCTCTGGGCCGCAGCGAGGAGGAAGCCCTGGCCATGGTCAAGGACCAGATCCGAATGAAATCGGGGTGGCGACTCTCAGGCAGAATTCAAACGCGTCCCGGAATTGCCCGTGGAATAGCACCCCACAAATCGCAAACTCTTCAACCCAGAACCCAGAACCCAGAACCTAATCCCTCACAAACGAACTGAACCCGTCTTCGTCATCGGGGTGGCGATCGAGGAGACTGGCCTTCCGAATGGAGTGAGCGCCGAAACGCTCTGCAATTCGATCGACACTGTCGTCCAGTCTCCGTTTTTTCTTGTCGGAGTCTCCAAACAGCACCGGCTGGGAAGTGCTTCGCCGCTCCTCAAACCCCGACACACCCACTCCGACGAGACGGACCGCCTGGGTCAGCGGAAGGAAGTCTCTTGACAAATCCAAGGCCACGGCGAAAATCCGCTGAGCATCTTCGGTTGATTCATCCAGTTTTCGCTGGCGCGTGAAGGTGGAAAAATCTTCGAACCGCCACTTCAGGCGTACACAAGACCCGGCCACACCCTGTTTTCGGCAGCGCCGGGCTACCTTCTCGCTCAGGGCCAGAAGCGTCTTCCTGATCTCTTCGAAGTCACGGCAATCGGTCTCGAAAGTCGCCTCGTGGCTCAGTGACTTGAGCGCCCTCGAAGGCTGCACCGGACGGTCGTCGATCCCCTGAGAGAGATGCCACAGGTGATCCCCGTACTTGCCCAGATGTTCCACCCAGAAAGACTGTTTTCGCCGGGCGATATCGGCAACGGTCCGAACCTCCCAGCCTTTCAACCGTTCCTCCGATCTGGGTCCTACGCCCCAGATCTTGCGGATTGGGAGATTCGCCAGAAAGCTCTTTTCCTCGCCTCTCGGCACGATACACAAGCCATCCGGTTTGTCGGCCTCGCTGGCGATCTTGGCCACAAACTTGTTGGTCGCGACTCCAATCGAACAGGTCAGTTCTTGTTCCTTCAAAACACGACGCTTGATGGCACGGGCAATGCTCTGCCCATCTCCAAACAGGCGTGATGACCCTGAGACGTCCAGAAAAGCCTCGTCAATGCTGACCGGTTCCACCAAGTCGGTAAAGTGCCGCAGGATCTTCATGATCCGGCCTGAGACCCTTCCGTAGAGGGGCCCGTTGGGTCTCACATAAGTGGCGGTTGGACAGAGTTGCCAGGCACGCGAAATCGGAAGAGCCGAGTGGACCCCGTACTCGCGAGCCTGGTAGGAACAGGCAGCCACCACGCCCCGGCCTTTCCCCGCCTTCGGATCCGCTCCAACGATCACCGGTTTGCCCTTGAGGTCCGGTCGCTCGCGCTGCTCCACGGAAGCATAGAAGGCGTCCATATCGACGTGGAGAATGGTGCGCGATTTCATTGTGAGAAGCCCCAAGTCATTGTAGTCCTTCCCGGCGGTTCACAACCCGGGCCAAGCCGCGGTCGTTCTCGAGCAGCAGCTCTCTTCTCCAGGAATGACCCTCCGGAAGTGGGAGATGTTGCTCGAGCTCTGAGAGTGGCATGTGGCCTACCAGGGCCCATGTCTCCAGACCATTGGCCAGCGACTGCATCAGGGCCCGGCGGACCTGGGGTGGGCCCATTTCGAAGACGGCCGGATTGAAGCGGTAGGAGTGGTCTGAGTTCAACGGATAGACGGCACTGGGGCGTCCGGCCAAAACGGACACGTAGGGCATCTCGAGATCGGTGAACACAGCCATTTCCCCGGATCCACGCAACTCCGCCAGGCGCCTGCACAGTTCGTATCTGTCCGGAATTCCTGTGAGCTTGTCGGTTCTCAAGTACTTGATCAACTCGGGGTTGGACCACCGGTTGGGATAGCCGATCAGATGGGAAAACAACAACCCCAGGAGCAGCCAGCGGGTCCAAAAGATGGGGCCAGGGGTTTGCCGGAGAAAGTGATCGGTCAACCCACAGGCCATCACCGGGAAGAGAACCAGAAACATCGGCCACAGGAGGCGTGAGTCCTGAAAGAAGTAAAAGAGCAGGATGACTCCGTAGAAGACCCCGACAAGTGCAAACCAGATCGGCACCCGTCCTTGTTTCCATGCCACCACACTGCCGCCCAGCAGAAGGAAAAACGTCAGGTCGAAGTAAGAGCCAAGACCGAAGATCCAGGCAGGAGTGCCGAGGTACTCTTGCTGAAGAGTCTCGCGCAGCAGGTATCCCAGATTGGGCAGAACAAACTGCGGTGCGAAGCTGTTCCAGGGTTGTCCAACCCGTGGGATCCAGTAGGAGTAGCCGGTCGCAAGCGGATTCCCGAAGGTGTCGTAGTGGAACGCTACGAGCGGTATCACCCCCGCGGCCCAGGCTACCAGCAGATAGATGGAGACGCGGCTCCCTCGATCCTTCCCCCACAAGTACCGGGCTACCGGGAGCCATGTCACCAGCAGGAGATTGGAAACCCGGATCAAGGACGACAGCCCGAGAAGAAAGGCTGCGATCAGGAGCAGGCTCTCCCGGCGTCGTTCCACACCGGCCCAGAAGAAAAAAAGGCTGTCAGGCAGAAGAGTCCCCCGGACATGTCGCTCAGGGGGCTGCGTGAGAGGATGATGAACATGGGGAAGGCTGCCACCAGGAGTGCTGCCAGTCCCGCACAATAGAGATTCCGGAGCAGGGCCAGGCCCACGAAAACCACCAGAATCGTGGCCAGGCCAAAAGCCCGGCTGGTCAAGAAGGGTGCCTCCACGGGAGAAGCTCCCAGCCACAGAAATGGCTGCATGAGCAGACTGTAGCCGGGAGGGTAGCGCGGAGGATGAAACTCCCCTGCCACCTGAATCCCATACTCTCCTCTCTCAGCCAGAGCCACGGCTGCCGCCATGTATTCAGTAGCATCCGGAACCGGATCCAGGTTGAAGAAGCTGGTCCGGGAATAGTCGAAGGCCGCGACCGTGAAGTAGAAAATCAGCAGGGCAGCAGCCAGGCAGGCCACACCCACACCGGAAAGTCGCCGCTCGAGAAAGTCCCGCTTCCGGCCCCGCCCAGCTTCACCCGTTCCAGCAGACAGTTGAAAAAGTGGGCCGGTCGAATCAGAGTCGGGAATTAAGCGCTCTCCACAGGAATCGGGTCGGGCACGACTTCGATGGCCAGCAGGAATCGATTGACCATGTTGTAGAACCCGATCAAGGTGATCATCTCCACCACCTGATCAGAAGTGAAATGATTATCCAGGGTGGTCCAGAAGGCCGCTTCAGGAATGTCATCGGGACGCTTGAGCACGTATTCCGCCAGAGTCAGAGCGTCCTTCTCGTAGTGATTGAAAAGATCGCTGTCGTGGAAGCTGTCCATGGCCTCAGTCTGCTCATCAGACCAACCTGCCCGGGCGGCCAGGTCTTTGTGCCACTGGACCGTCGCCTGGCAGCGATCCAGCTTGCAGGTCTTTAGAATGACGAGCTGCTTCAGCTTCTCGCTCAGCCCGCACTCCCCGTTCACTTTCAGGTAGAGCTCCGCGACGGGCTTCAAATAGTGAGGACTGTGGGCCAGTGTTTTCAGATAGTTAGGGACGATCCCCAACTCCCGCTCGACGGTTGAGTAGACCTCTTTGATCTCGTCGTAGGCGGCGTCCTCTTGAACCGGAAGGTATCTTGGCATGATCTCCTCTCGCAGATCGGGAATATAACACGTTCCTCGTTCCACGTTCCTCGTTTCTTGTTCTTGGGATCTTGGAGTGCGAGGCTCGAGTTTCCTTGACGGTGCCGTTCCTCATGCCCATGGGCGGGTCCTTGAGGTGGCCTGTCAGACCACCGAGGGTTCAGAGGCGCGAGTCTTGACGAGCGCGCAACGAGGAACGAGGAACGCGAAGAGCAGGGTCTTCGTTTAAGCTGCAAACCCATGCCAGAGCCCATCATACAGGTGCGCGGACTGACCAAGAGCTTCGGCACTCGGATTGCAGTTGAGGACCTGAGTCTGGATGTTCACAGGGGTGAGGTTGTCACGCTGCTCGGTCCCAACGGAGCCGGGAAAACCACCACCGTTCGGATTCTGACCTGTCTGCTTCGCCCCACCCGGGGGACAGTCCGAGTCATCGGCCGAAACGTCGACAGCTCCGAGGGCAGGCGGTTCATCCGCTCCAGGGTCGGCCTCTTGACCGAGTCGCCCGGTCTCTACGATCGGGCCACTACCCGTTACAATCTGCTTTACTTTGCACGGCTCTACGGATTGGACGACCCCGAGCAGTCGGTCGAGCGTTATCTCCGGCAGCTCGAATTGTGGGAGTACCGCGATGCCCCGGCCGCCTCGCTCTCCAAAGGGCTGAAACAGAGACTCGCCATTGCGCGTTCTTTAATCCACGAACCCGAGATCATTTTCCTGGACGAGCCCACCAGTGGTCTGGATCCGGCAGCCGCCCGAAAACTGAGAGATTTTCTACTGTTGCTTAAGAAGGAAGGCCGGACCATCCTTGTAACCACCCACAATCTGGCCGAAGCCGAACGACTGGCTGATCGCATTGTCGTGATGAAAACCAGATCGATCGCCATCGACACTCCGGCGGCTCTGCGCGAGCGGCTCTTCGGTCATCGGGTTCGGATCGCCACCGATCGAATCCCGAAGGCCGTAGTAACCAGGATCGAGAGCTTCCCTTTCGTTCGCGACGTCTCTCACCGCGACGGCAGCCTCTGGCTGGGAGTGGATGACCCGGAACTACACAATCCGCAGATTGTTGCGGCCCTGACCGAAGCCGGAGTTGGAATTCGCTGGGTGACCGACGATGGCGCGTCTCTGGAGGATATCTACCTCGAACTGGTGGATGAGCAGAGCAACCAGGAGGCTGTGGCATGAAAGGCCCCATGTCTCGAACCGAAGCGGTTCTTCGGAAAGAGAGTCGGGAACTCTGGACCAATCGTCCTCTGGTTTACTCCTTTCTGGCTCTCGTCCTGTTTTTCGTCATGACCCCCGTCGTTTTCCTGTTTGTCATCGGCAAGTTCTCTCCCGAAGAGGTCCAGCCTGCCGAGACGAGCCGGGCCGTGGCGCAACTGGCCCGGCTGGTGCCGGGGTTGGAGGAGATGCCGGCGGCAGACCAGGCCGCCATCGTGGTGATCCGCCATTTCATATTGATCTTCCTGGTCCTTCCGGTGATCGGCGCCCTGGGTTCCTCGACGTCTTCGATTGTCGGCGAGAAGCAAAGCCGGAGTATGGAGCCGGTTTTGGCCACACCAGTCACGACACTGGAACTCCTGGTGGGAAAGAGCCTGGCCACGGTGAGCCTGGCTGTCTCTGGAACCTGGTTCGGTTTTCTCCTCTACACAGTCCTGGTTCTATGGGTCAGCGGGCCGACCGTTTTGTATGCGGCGCTGGATCTGACCAGCCTGATGATGGTCTTTCTGCTGACACCCCTGATTGCCCTCCTGGGTCTGGGCGCCGGCGTAGTGATCTCGAGCCGAGTCAACGACTCCCGGTCGGCCCAGCAGATCGGCGGTCTGCTGGTGCTGCCGATCATCATGCTCATCGTCGGACAAATGGCGGGGCTGTTTGTGCTGGGACCCGGTGCCACGCTGGTTGCCGCTCTCGTGCTCGTTGTTCTCGACCTGATAGTGATGAGGCTGGGAGTCCGGGTCTTCAACCGTGAAAAAATCATAGTGGAGTGGAAGTAATTCCCAGCGCCGGGATGTCAAGAGAGTGGGAGGAACCCTGGGGCTGCGCGACGTTTAAATTCCCGAGCGCAGCCCCAGGGTTCCTCCCACTCTCGGTCTCCACCCCAAAGTGTCCTGCACTTGCGTTCGCTCCAGCTCTCCTTCAAACTCTGGAATACAAGGAGAACAGTAATGATCCCAGCCATTCTCGAAGCAGCCCTGCTGCTGCTTGCAGCCTGTACATCCAGTTCATCTGAACCGGCTCCAGACCCGGGGAAACCCAACATCGTTTTCATCATGGCGGATGATCTCGGGTACGGCCACCTGGGCAGCTACGGCCAGACTCGGATTCAAACGCCCAGACTGGATCGAATGGCGAAGGAAGGGACTCGCTTCACCCAGTTCTACTCGGGACACAATGTGTGCGCCCCCTCGCGCAGTGTCCTGATGACGGGCTACCACACCGAACACACCTCGGTGCGCATCAATGGCGGCGGGTCCGCCCTGCTGCCCGAAGATGTCACAGTGGGCGAGGTACTCAAGCAGGCCGGTTATGCCACCGGCATCTTTGGAAAATGGGGCCTGGGAGATGCCGGGACCGAGGGCGTGCCCACGAAGCAGGGATTCGATCAGTTCTACGGCTACTTTCACCAGGTTCACGCCCACTTCTACTACCCGGCGTTCCTGTGGAGAAATGAAGAAAAGCACCGGCTGCCCGAGAACCATGGGGAGGCACACGAAAGGTACTCCCACGACTTGATTGTTCAGGAGTCTCTCGAGTTCATACGCGAGCATCGGGATCGGCCCTTTTTTCTCTATCTCCCCTGGACCATCCCCCATTTTGAACTGCTCGTCCCGGAAGATTCCCGGAAGCAGTACGAAGGCAAATTCCCGGAGCCCTACCCCTATGTGGCCGACCACTACGCTTCCCAGCCGCAGCCCCGAGCGACTCTGGCAGCCATGATCACACGCCTGGATCGGGATGTGGGACGGGTTCTGGATCTTCTCAAAGAACTTGGCCTGGATGAGAATACGATCGTCTTTTTCACCAGCGACAACGGCGGTTACCTGCTCGACAAGGAGAACTACTTTCGGGCTAATGGACCCTTGCTCGGATCCAAGGGGAACTTCTATGAAGGTGGAATTCGTGTTCCGCTGATCGTTCGCTGGCCCGGCCGGGTCGCGCCCGGGGCCGTGGATGATTTCATGTGGGCCTTCTGGGACGTCCTGCCCACGCTGGCTTCACTGGGAGGCACTGAAGCCCCGGCGGGAATTGACGGTATCTCGGTGGCCCAGCGCGTCCTGGGCCAGGACCAGGAAGAGCCGGATCGCTTTCTCTACTGGGAGACCCTCCCGGGCCTGCTGGGAGGCGATGTCCAGCCGCGCAGCCTGGCTGTGCGCCACGGAAAATGGAAAGCCATCCAGCCTCGAGCAGACCGCCCCATCGAGCTCTACGATCTGGAAGCCGATATCGGCGAGCAGAAAAACGTGGCGGAGCAGCATCCAGAAGTGATGGAAGAGATCAGGAAGTTTCTGGCCACGGCCAGGACAACCCCCCGGACTTACCCCCGTCAGGAACCGAACTGGGACTACCCGCGGCTGGAAACCGGCTACCTGCGGTGATGGGTTCTGGAATTCAACACTCGGAACCGAGAAGGGATTCTGGTACCTTGATACCTCATGACTGACTCTGCAGTTCCCGGGCCCACCCGGCGCCATCCGACCTGGCTCAAAGTCCGAGCTCCTTTCGGGGAAAGAGTACACGACCTCAGAAAACTCATGGCGGAACTGGATCTGAACACGGTCTGCCAGGAGGCACAGTGCCCCAACATGGGTGAATGCTGGTCCCACGGCGTGGCAACATTCATGATCCTGGGGGATACCTGTACTCGGGGCTGTCGTTACTGTGCGGTCAACAAAGGAAGGCCTGTCGAGTTGAATCAGGAGGAGCCCCAACACGTAGCCGAAGCGGTGGCCCAGATGGCCCTCAAACATGTTGTGATCACCTCGGTCGATCGAGACGACCTGGAAGATGGTGGCGCCTCTATCTTCGCAGCCACAATTCGTGCCGTGCGAAGGCAGAGCCCAGGGTGCACGATCGAAGTGCTCATCCCCGATTTTCAGGGTTCGAAGAGTGCCCTCGAAGTCGTGCTTCAGGCAGGGCCCCAGATTCTCAATCACAACATTGAAACCGTGCCGCGACTGTATCCGCTAGCCCGTGGCGGGGGAGACTACCAGATCTCACTCCAGCTTCTCGATCGCTCCCGGGAACTCGCTCCCGACATCGTCACCAAGACCGGAATGATGCTGGGTCTGGGAGAGAACGACGAGGAGATTCTGGCTGTGCTGCGGGATCTTGCCGCTCGCGGCGTCTCCATCGTCACCATCGGGCAGTACTTGAGACCTTCCGGCTGGCATCTCCCGGTGGGTCGCTACTACCATCCCGACGAGTTCAAGGCCTGGAAGGTAACCGGTGAGAAGCTGGGCTTTGCCCATGTCGAGTCTGGCCCCCTGGTCCGGTCGAGCTACCTGGCGGACCGGCAGTTTGAAGGTTTCCTAGATTCCAAAGCCCGGCACCCAAAACCCAGAACCTAAAACCTAGAACCTAGAACCTAGAACCCATCACCCACCCCGCCCGTTTGATATAATCCGAATGCTCGGAGAGTCCACCATGAGATGGATTCTGCAGGGTAGATTGAGGAACTCTTTTGGAACCCTATTTCGGGCTTGTGGCCCTGATCATAATGGCCGGTGGAACGGTCGGCGGAATGGTGGCCCTGCATCTGTGGCTGGGACCTCGCCTCTCGGAAAAAGTTCACGACGCACCCTTCGAGTGTGGGAAGGAACCCTTCGAAATCGTCCGGGGGCGCTTTCCCGTCAAGTTCTTTCTGGTGGCGCTTCTCTTCATTCTCTTTGACATTGAATTGATCTTTCTGATTCCCTGGGCCATTGTGTACCGCAGTCTCCCCGGATGGTTCGGATTCGTCGAGATGTTGATTTTTCTAACGGTGGTGCTGGCAGGCTTGTACTACTCCGTAAAAAAAGGAGTTCTGGAATGGAGCTGAAAGAGTTCTCGGGGTCCGAGGGCACCGGCTTCTTTACAAGCCGATTGGACAATGTGATCGGCTGGGCCAGAAAGTATTCCATCTTTCAGTATCCTTTTGTGACCGCCTGCTGCGGTATGGAGTACATGGCGACGGCCTGTGCTCACTACGACATTGATCGCTTTGGAGCGGGTCTACCCCGCTTTTCGCCGAGACAGGCGGATGTTCTGTTCGTGGTCGGCACGATCAGCCAGAAGATGGGTCCCGTGCTGGTAAGAATCTACGAACAGATGTGCGCTCCCAAGTGGGTAGTGGCCTTTGGGGTCTGCACCTGCACGGGGGGGTTCTACGACAATTATGCGGTGATCCGGGGGATTGACCACATAGTTCCGGTAGACGTCTACATCCCGGGCTGCCCCCCGCGTCCCGAAACCGTCCTGCAGGGCCTGATGATGTTGCAGGAGAAGATACAGGCTCAGAAACAACAGATCTGAACGGCGATTTGCGATTCCACCAGGTGTCTTCCCCGCATGACCGATAGTATTAGCCTGCGCAAGATTCAGGACCGATTCGGGGACTCCCTCGTCGAAGTTCACTCGACCCTGGGCGAGGATACCGCCATCGTGGCTGCGAGTATCCTGGTGGAGTTGGCCGGCTTCCTCAAGGATGATCCCGATCTGGACTACTCAGTCCTGATGGACCTGACCGCGGTAGACCATCACCCCGGAAAACCCCGTTTCGAAGTCGTCTATCACTTTCTTTCCATGCGCCACAAATATCGCCTCCGGATCAAGATCCCCGTAGAGTTCAGCCAAGCTTGTGTGGACACCCTCTCCCATCTCTGGCCCAATGCCAACTGGTACGAGAGGGAGGTCTACGACATGTTCGGGATCGAGTTCCGGGACCATCCCGACTTGAGGAGGATTCTGCTCTATCCGGAGTTCGAGGGGCACCCGCTTCGCAAGGATTATCCCATCGACAAGAGGCAGCCACTGGTAGGGCCTAAGGACTGACCCCTCATGCCCGAGACCAAGCAGACGGAAACCAGAACCATGCTCCTGAACGTCGGGCCCGCCCATCCGGCGATGCACGGAGTTGTGGGAATTGTGGTTGAGCTCGATGGCGAGATCATCCGCAAGGCGGATATCGAAATCGGGTACCTGCACCGGGGATTTGAGAAGGAATGCGAGTCTGCAACCTTCACCCAGTGTTTTCCCTATACGGACCGGCTCAACTATGTCTCCCCACTGATCAACAACTTCGCCTTCGCCGGGGCAATCGAGAAGCTGATGGGACTGAAGGTGCCGGAGCGTTGCGAATACATTCGAGTGATTCTCAGTGAAATGTCTCGGGTCTGCGATCACCTCACGTGTGTCGGAGCCACCGCGATGGAACTGGGCGCTTTCTCCGTCTTTCTGTACATGATCAAGGCCCGTGAATGGCTCTGGGAGCTGGTGGAAAGTGTCACTGGAGCCCGCTTGACCATTTCCTATGCGCGGATTGGGGGGGTCAAAGCCGACCTTCCACCAGAATTCCTGGAGGGTTGCAGTTCGACCGTGAAGAAGGTGCGGGAGGTGGTCAAGGAGGTGGATTCGCTCTTAACCCGAAACCGGATCTTCTTCGATCGCATGAAG